>NZ_LR594666.1:0-4835000 GCF_901827165.1 Variovorax sp. SRS16 | reverse complement strand
AATAGATCCTGAAACCGCATGCTTACAAAAAGTAGGAGCCCGCAAGGGTGACTGCGTACCTTTTGTATAATGGGTCAGCGACTTACATTCAGTGGCAAGGTTAACCGAATAGGGAAGCCGTAGAGAAATCGAGTCCGAATAGGGCGATAGTCGCTGGGTGTAGACCCGAAACCAAGTGATCTATCCATGGCCAGGATGAAGGTGCCGTAACAGGTACTGGAGGTCCGAACCGACTAGTGTTGCAAAACTAGCGGATGAGCTGTGGATAGGGGTGAAAGGCTAAACAAACTTGGAAATAGCTGGTTCTCTCCGAAAACTATTTAGGTAGTGCCTCAAGTATTACCGTCGGGGGTAGAGCACTGTTTTGGCTAGGGGTCATGGCGACTTACCAAACCAAGGCAAACTCCGAATACCGACGAGTACAGCTTGGGAGACAGAGCACCGGGTGCTAACGTCCGGACTCAAGAGGGAAACAACCCAGACCGCCAGCTAAGGTCCCTAAAATTGGCTAAGTGGGAAACGAAGTGGGAAGGCTAAAACAGTCAGGATGTTGGCTTAGAAGCAGCCATCATTTAAAGAAAGCGTAATAGCTCACTGATCGAGTCGTCCTGCGCGGAAGATGTAACGGGGCTAAGCCAGTTACCGAAGCTGCGGATTTGCAATTTATTGCAAGTGGTAGGAGAGCGTTCTGTAAGCCTGTGAAGGTGCGTCGTAAGGCGTGCTGGAGGTATCAGAAGTGCGAATGCTGACATGAGTAGCGTTAAAGGGGGTGAAAAGCCCCCTCGCCGTAAGCGCAAGGTTTTCTACGCAACGTTCATCGGCGTAGAGTGAGTCGGCCCCTAAGGCGAGGCAGAGATGCGTAGCTGATGGGAAACAGGTCAATATTCCTGTACCGATGTGTAGTGCGATGTGGGGACGGATCTTAATAGGTCATCCGGGTGTTGGATATCCCGGTTTAGGCAGAAGTAGGCGATGGGTAGGCAAATCCGCCCGTCATATACCGAGGCTGCCGATCGAGCAAGCTTGCTTGTGAAGTGACTGAACGAGGTTCCAGGAAAAGCCACTAAGCTTCAGCTACACACGACCGTACCGCAAACCGACACTGGTGCGCGAGATGAGTATTCTAAGGCGCTTGAGAGAACTCAGGAGAAGGAACTCGGCAAATTGACACCGTAACTTCGGAAGAAGGTGTGCCCTATTAGTGTGAAGTGAACAACGGAGCATGAATGGGTTGCAAAAAATCGGTGGCTGCGACTGTTTATTAAAAACACAGCACTCTGCAAACACGAAAGTGGACGTATAGGGTGTGACGCCTGCCCGGTGCTGGAAGATTAAATGATGGGGTGCAAGCTCTTGATTGAAGTCCCAGTAAACGGCGGCCGTAACTATAACGGTCCTAAGGTAGCGAAATTCCTTGTCGGGTAAGTTCCGACCTGCACGAATGGCGTAACGATGGCCACACTGTCTCCTCCTGAGACTCAGCGAAGTTGAAATGTTTGTGATGATGCAATCTCCCCGCGGAAAGACGGAAAGACCCCATGAACCTTTACTGTAGCTTTGTATTGGACTTTGAACAGATCTGTGTAGGATAGGTGGGAGGCTTTGAAGCAGGGTCGCTAGATCTTGTGGAGCCAACGTTGAAATACCACCCTGGTGTGTTTGAGGTTCTAACCTAGGTCCATTATCTGGATCGGGGACAGTGCATGGTAGGCAGTTTGACTGGGGCGGTCTCCTCCCAAAGCGTAACGGAGGAGTTCGAAGGTACGCTAGTTACGGTCGGACATCGTGACGATAGTGCAATGGCATAAGCGTGCTTAACTGCGAGACTGACAAGTCGAGCAGATGCGAAAGCAGGACATAGTGATCCGGTGGTTCTGTATGGAAGGGCCATCGCTCAACGGATAAAAGGTACTCTGGGGATAACAGGCTGATACCGCCCAAGAGTTCATATCGACGGCGGTGTTTGGCACCTCGATGTCGGCTCATCTCATCCTGGGGCTGTAGCCGGTCCCAAGGGTATGGCTGTTCGCCATTTAAAGAGGTACGTGAGCTGGGTTTAAAACGTCGTGAGACAGTTTGGTCCCTATCTTCCGTGGGCGCTGCAGATTTGAGGAAGCCTGCTCCTAGTACGAGAGGACCGGAGTGGACACACCTCTGGTGTATCGGTTGTCACGCCAGTGGCATTGCCGAGTAGCTAAGTGTGGAAGAGATAACCGCTGAAAGCATCTAAGCGGGAAACTCGTTTCAAGATGAGATCTGCCGGGGCCTCGAGCCCCCTGAAGAGTCGTTCAAGACCAGGACGTTGATAGGTCGGGTGTGGAAGCGCAGTAATGCGTTAAGCTAACCGATACTAATTGCTCGTGCGGCTTGACCCTATAACTTTGATCTCCGATCAAGGTGTTATGCCAAGTTGACGCATTCAAAATACCAAAAGCTGATTCCAAACTCTATGAATTCGTTGTCTTGACCTACCCTCAAGACAGCAACCAGTTATGCCTGATGACCATAGCGAGGTGGTCCCACTCCTTCCCATCCCGAACAGGACAGTGAAACGCCTCAGCGCCGATGATAGTGCGGGTTCCCGTGTGAAAGTAGGTCATCGTCAGGCTCTTACAGCCCCCTGAACCGCCCAACCAATCCCTTGGTTGGGCGTTCTTGTTTGTGCGCTAGCAATTTCGAATGTACTCGCGATCTGCTGACGCGGCGCCGCTGCGAATCAGTTCGAGCAAAATTTCACTGCTCAATTGTTCAAGGGTCGATGTTGGAAAAAAGCGCATACGAATTGCATCGAGATACGGTGTGCCCTGCACCCAGCCATCCCATTCGCCGATGTTCATCGATCGGGCATCGAGCAATTTGAATTTCATCAGCACTTTCAGCGCATGACGCGCATGCTTGAGCGGCATGCGGACAAAGAACTCCAGCCGCTCGCGGGCCTCCGACAACGCGCCTGCGACATCGTCGAACACGGCTCCATGGCCAGGGATCACGCACAGGGGGGCCAGGACCTCGATGAGATCAAGAGTCGCCGCTACCTCGGCGAAAGATGGTTCGCCGGCAAGCTCGGGAAATACGACGCCGAAACCGTGCTCCCACAGTGCGTCAGCAGAAATCAGGGTCTGGGATTGCGGCTCGAACAACACGATCGAATGGGGATCGTGTCCCGGTGCGCCGTGGACTTGCCAGGTACGATTTCCCAGTATCACCTCCTGTCCTGGAACCAGAAGACCGTCGAAGCGAAACTGCGGGCAGTGCTGTCCCGTTGCGCGAAAACTCAGCCCTTCTTCGTCCCAGTTCTGCACCAGATCGGCTTCGCCGGGAGGAATGCGGGTGCGCATCCGCGGATAGCGCACTTGCAACGCGGCATTGCCACCGCAATGGTCGCTGTGCAAATGCGTGTTGAACAGCAGATCGAGCGGCCGCTGGCCGAGTCGGTCCGCTACCAACGCGATCGTCTGGTCCGAATGAGTCGCGTAGCCAGTATCGACCAGCGCCGTCTCTTCGCGCCCCAGGAAGAGAATGTTGTTCGACGACAGCCATCCTCGTTCGAGGACAACCACTTCGGGCGGCAGCGCGACCCGCGCAGTCACGTCGAAACGCTGGCGCGCAGCTGCCGCCGAAGAATTTTTCCGACGTTCGTCTTCGGCAATGCGTCGCGAAACTCGATGTACTTGGGCCGCTTGTAGCCGGTCAACTGCTCATTGCAATAGCGCATCACCATTTCTTCGGTCAGTTGAGGATCCTTGCGCACCACAAAGGCCTTGATGGCCTCGCCCTGCTTTTCGTCAGGCACGCCGATCGCGGCGCATTCGATGACGCCTGGACACAAGGAAATGACGTTCTCGAGCTCGTTCGGGAACACGTTGAACCCGCTCACGAGGATCATGTCCTTCTTCCGGTCGACGATCCGGCTGTAACCGTCCTCTTGCATCACTGCAATGTCCCCGGTTCGCATGAATCCGTCCTCGGTGAACGCTGCCGCGGTTTCGGCCGGCTGGTTGTAGTAGCCGATCATGACATTCGGCCCCTTGATGCACAGTTCCCCTGCTTCTCCGATCGGCAAGGAGCGACCTTCATCATCCTTGATCGCGATCTCGATGCTCGGCAATGGCAATCCGATGGTGCCGGTGAATGTCGTGTTGGTGACGGGATTGTTGGTGCCGATCGCGCAGGTTTCGCTCATGCCCCAACCTTCGATCATCGGGCAGCCGGTCAGCTCGAACCATCGGCGAGCGGTTCCTTCGGAGGCTGCCATGCCTCCTGCCTGCGATACGAACAGCGTCGAGAAGTCCACGGTCTTGAACTCCGGGTGCACCAGCAGGGCATTGAACAAGGTATTCACCGCCGGCAGCATGTGGAAGGGGCGCTTCTTGAGCACGGCAATGAACTTTCCGAAATCACGCGGATTGGGAACCAGCGTGAGATGCGAGCCCTGCCGAATCGCGAGCAGGCAAAGCGTCAGCGCGAAGATGTGATACAGCGGAAGTGCGGCAATGCTGTTGACCTTCGACAGATCGCCCGCGCGCGCCAACGCAGGCATGAACCAGGCTTCGGCCTGCAAGGTCGCGGCGACGATATTGCGATGCGTCAGCACGGCGCCCTTCGAAAGCCCGGTGGTACCGCCCGTATATTGCAGGAACGCGATCGAATCGAGTGTGCATGGATCGGGACGCAGTGCGCGGCCACCGGCTTCGGCCAGCGCCTTCGGAAAGGTCGTGACGCTGCGGCCGTTGTCCAGCGGAAGCTTGTAGGGCGGAACCATCCTGGCGAGATGCCTCACGGCCAGCGTGATCCACCTGCCGTACAGCCCGCCCAGCAGATCGCCCATCGATGAGATCACGACATGCTTGACCGCCGTGCGCTCGATCACTTGCTCGAGCGTCGAGGCGAAGTTCTCCAGGATCACGATCACCGTTGCGCCGGAGTCCTTCAACTGGTGCTCGAGTTCGCGCGCGGTGTACAGCGGATTCACGTTGACGCACGAGTAGCCGGCGCGCAGGACACCGCACATCGTGACGGCGAACTGAGGCACGTTCGGCAGCATGATGGCCACGCGCGCACCGGCTTCCAGGTCCCGCGACTGAAGCCAGGCACCCAGCGTCGTCGACAGCCTGTCGAGTTCGCCATAGGACATCCATCGTTCCATGCACACGGAGAACGGCCGATCGGCGTGGCGCTGGAACGATTCCTCGAACATCTGTCCCAGCGAGCGGTACTGCTCGGGATGTACCTCACGCGGCACGCCGGCCGGATAGTTCTGCAGCACCGATGTTTGCATGCGATCTCCTTTGGCGCGGATTGTCGAAGCGAGACCGGGCAAGCCGCCAGCGGGCTTGTCCTAGGGTCATGCTTCGGAGATCGCTACCGATGAGCTGTTCGAGCTCGAGCGGTCGCCATGGTCAGGCGCTCGATTCGCCTGGAAGTTTCGCGCCAGCTTCGATGTCAGACTGCGCAGCCAGCATCTGATAGAGCGGCGTGAAATCGGGCGCAGTCAGATCGAACAGCTGCGCAAAACTCTCGATGACGAAGTACGTGCTCTGATAGCTGTCGATCTTGTAGCGCGTACGCATGGCGCGCGGCAGGTCCAGCGGCAAGCGCAGCGGCGCGGCGCTTTGCACCGCATGCCGCAATTCACCGACCGAACTCAGAATGCCCGCACCGTAGGCACGCAGCCCTTCGGGCTGGCGTATCAGCCCGAACTCCACGGTGTACCAGTACAACCGGGCGAGCTTCTCGCAAGCCTCCTGGGCATGTGCCTTGAGGCCGCCTTGGCCATAGCGCTGCACGTAGTCGGCGAATGCAGGGTCGAACAGCATCGGCACATGGCCGAAAAGATCGTGAAATACATCCGGCTCGACGATGTAGTCGAATTCCTCCGGCGTGCGGATCCAGTCCGTCACCGGGAACTTGCGATTCGCCAGCAGCGTGAAGAAAGGGACTTCGGGAATGAGCCCCGGCACTGCCACGACTTCCCAGCGCGTCGCCTTGTACAGCCGCTCGTTGATCTCGTCGAAGTGCGGAATGCGATCCTTGACTCCGAGCGAGGGCAATGCCGCAATGAAGGCATCGCAGGCCAGGCCCGGCAACTGAGCCGCCTGACGCTCGTAAAGGCGCCGATAGGTATCGTGATCGGCCGCCGTATAACTGGCCCAGTCCTGCGGGCAGGTGTAGTCGGCCAGAACGGTACCTCCGCGCGAGTAGTCGCCGCGCGGCGGCCGGTCCGATTCACCGTAGACCGCCGGGGTGACTGAGGCCGCTGTGCTGTCCATGGATCTTCGATCGTTCGTTACTTGAGCCAGCGGTCCATCACGCCCTGGAATTCGCCGCCGGCTTGCGACAGATGGAGCCACTGGTCGACGTAGGCCTTGAAGGCCAGGTCGTCGCGCGGCAGCATCCAGGCCATCTCGCCGTACTGCAAAGGCTTGTCGGGATGGATGGCGCACAGGCCCGGCTTGAGTTTTTGTTGCGTCAGCGCTTCTGCCGACTCCGTCACGAAGACATCCGCTCGGTTGGCGAGGATCTCGTCGAAGATCGTCAGGTTCTCACTGTGCAGCATGAGCTTGGCGCGCTTGAAATTGGCGCGCGCGAAGCGCTCATTGCTGCCGCCCGGGTTGAAGATCACGCGCACTTCCGGCTTGTCGATGTCGGCAACGCTCTGGTACTTGGCGACATCGGCGCAACGCGCGATCGGTGTCTTGCCATTGACCATATACGGCGCACTGAAGAAAGCGCGCTTTTGCCGATCGGTGGTGACGGAGATGCCGCCCACGGCCATGTCGCATTTGCCGGCCG
Organism: Variovorax sp. SRS16; assembly: GCF_901827165.1. Lineage (NCBI taxonomy): Bacteria > Pseudomonadati > Pseudomonadota > Betaproteobacteria > Burkholderiales > Comamonadaceae > Variovorax > Variovorax sp. SRS16. Next base: position 4,828,208 of record NZ_LR594666.1, on the reverse strand, counting down.
CGAGGTCCGGCAGCAGATTGGCCCAGCTGGTCTTGACCCATTCGGGCTTCGCATTGAGGCTCGTGCTGAAGCCCGTCATCAGATCGACGTCGATGCCCTCATAGCTTCCGTCGGACTTCTGGAAGCTGAAGGGCCGGTAGTCGCCCGGCGTGCAGACGCGCAAGACGCTTGTCTTCTGCACTGCGTCGAGGTGTGATGGCGTATCGCCGCCAGTCCGCTGCGTCATCGCGCAGCCTCCCAGCGCCAACGCTGCGGCTGCAATCCAGAGAGAGCAAAGAGAAACGATCGGGCGCATGCCGGGCTCCTGTGTGCAATAGGGCGCCTATTGTGCGGCGGCAAGAACCCCACGGCGCATCTGGTCGAGCTCGATGCTTTCGAACAGGGCCTTGAAGTTGCCTTCGCCGAAGCCGTCGTCGCCCTTGCGCTGGATGAACTCGAAGAAGATCGGTCCCAGTTGGTTCTCGCTGAAGATCTGCAGCAGCAGCGCGCCTTTCTTGCCGTCGATCAGGATCTTGCGCTTCTTCAACTCCGCCACGTCTTCGCCATGGCCCGGAATGCGCTTGTCCACCAGCTCGTAGTAGGTGTCGATGGTGTCGAGCAGCTTCACGCCCGAGGCACGCAAGGCATCGACCGAGTGCGGCAGGTCGTGCGAACCCATGGCGATGTGCTGGATGCCTTCGCCGTGGTACGTGTCCAGATATTCCTGGATCTGGCCGGCCTTCTCGTTGCCTTCCTCGTTGATCGGAATGCGGATCTTGCCGCAGGGGCTGGTCATCGCCTTGCTCTTCACGCCGGTGACCTGGCCCTCGATGTCGAAGTAGCGGATCTCGCGGAAGTTGAAGAGGCGCTCGTAGAAATCGGCCCATTCCTTCAGACGGCCCCGATGCACGTTGTGCGTCAGATGGTCGATGTAGGTCAGGCCATGGCCCTCGGGTGCGAGCGCCTCTACCGCGCTCAGTCCCGGCAGCGCCTCGAAGTCGACATCGTAGAAGCCGATGTTGCCAATATCGCCAGGCTGCGCGCCGTTCTTGCCGCGCCAGCGGTCGACGAAATAGATCAGGCTGTCGCCGATCCCCTTGATGGCAGGAATGTTCAACTCCCCGGGGCCTGCGCCGGGTGCGAAGCCCCACGCGCCCAGCGAGGTCGCGCGCTCGTAGGCCGCCTTGGCGTCCTGCACGCGGAACGCGATCGCGCAAATGCTCGGTCCGTGCTGGCGCGCAAAACGCTGCGCAAAGGAGTCGGGCTCCGAGTTGATGATGAAGTTGATCGTGCCCTGCCGATACAGCAGCACCTTCTTGTGACGGTGCCTGGCAATGGCCTTGAAGCCCATTCGTTCGAACACCTGACCCATCGCGGCCGGGTCGGGCGCGGCGTACTCGATGAACTCGAATCCGTCGGTACCCATGGGGTTGTCCCAGGGCGTGAATGCGGGTGCGTCTGCAGTGCTCATTGAGGGTCTCCGAGTGGGCGGGGGATGGGGCCAGTGTCGCGCCGCGTGCCGGCGGCGTCCATACGGAACTGTAAAAGCGCAGACGATCATGATTTCAGCGTAATCACGCCTGATTCCTCCCGTTGACACATGAAAACTGTGAAAATTAAAAAATGAACGCACTTGACAAGCTCGATCGACAGATCCTGCGCACCTTGCAAGCCGATGGCCGCGCCACTTACGACCAGCTTGCAGAACAAGTGAGCCTGTCGCCGAGCGCAGTTCTGCGCCGCGTCAAGCGCCTCGAGGAAAGCCGCGTGATCGACCGCTACGTCGCGCTCGTCAAGCCCGAAGCCATCGGCCTCGGCCTCACGGCGTACCTCAATGTCCGGCTCGAAAAGCTCACTGAAAGCCACAAGCGCAATCCCATGGACGTTTTCCGGGCCAGCGTGCAGACTTGGCCAGAGGTCGTGGAATGCGCCGCGCTGACCGGGGAGATGGACTATCTCTTGCGCGTGGTGGTCGCCGACATGGCGCACTACAGCCGCTTCATCATGGACACGCTGCTCAAGCACCCGAGCGTGCAGGACTGCAAGACCAGCTTCGTGCTCGACAGGGTCAAGGCCACGACGGCGGTGCCCGTTTGACGGTGATCCACCCTGGAAACATGCGAGGAGCCCTTGTGATCCCCTTGGTTAAGGGAAAACCCTTATATTGGAGGCATGTCAACTGCCAAGGCCCTTCTGAAAGCCTCCTTCGGCCTGGGCTCCTTCCTGAAGCCGCCCATGGTTGAGGCGCATCCGCGCGCTGTTGCGGCGCCGCACCCGGTGATGGTGCCGATCCGTTCGATCGGCCCGCGCGAGCGCAGCCGCATTGCGCAGCACCTGCTGGCGCTCGCCCCGAACGACCGCTACCTGCGCTTCGGCTACGCGGCCTCCGACGAACAAATCCAGCGCTATGTCGACGGCCTCGACTTCGAGCGTGATGAACTCTTCGGCATCTACAACCGGCGCCTCGATCTGATCGCGATGGCCCATCTGGCCTTTGCGCCCCCCGATCAGCACACGGATTGCGCCGAGTTCGGCGTGTCGGTGGCAGAACATGCGCGCGGGCGCGGTTACGGCGCGCGCCTGTTCGAGCGCGCCGTGGTCGTCGCCCGCAACGAAGGCGTCGGCATGCTCTTCATTCACGCTCTGAGCGAAAACGCCGCCATGCTCAAGATCGCCCGCAACGCCGGCGCGACCGTGGTGCGCACCGGCTCGGAATCCGAAGCCCACCTGCAATTGCCCGCGGCCACCTTCGACAGCCGCATGAGCGAGATCGCGCTGGAGCACTACGCCGAGGTCGACTTCCAATTGAAGACCCGCGCCAAGCAATTCTGGGCATTCCTGGCCGGGTTGCAGGAAATCCGCAGCGGCGTGCGCGCGTCGCGGGGCAGGTAAACCCGGGGACGCTTTCCGGTATCCTTGCGTTCCCCCAACTCCGCCCTCCCGCAGTGGCCGAACCTCACCCTGAGCGCGCACCCGTCGAACGCGAAGACAAGCGCAGCTTTCTTCAGAAGCTCGCCGAATTCATCCATCCGGGGCCCGACTCGCGCGACGAGCTGATCGAGACGCTGGCGGACGCCGAAGACAACGACGTGATCGGTGCCGAGTCCCGTGTCATGCTCGAAGGCGTGCTTCGCATGGCCGACATGACCGCCGGCGACGTGATGGTGGCCGCGCCGCGGATGGACCTGGTCAACATCGACGCGCCCTACGATGCGCTGCTGCATCTCGTGATCGACACCGCGCACTCGCGCTTCCCGGTCTACGAGGGTGAAAAAGAGAACATCATCGGCATCCTGCTCGCGAAGGATCTGCTCAAGCTGCAGCGCGCGCCAGGCTTGAACATCCGCGCGCTGCTGCGTCCCGCCACCTTCGTGCCCGAGAGCAAGGGACTGAACGACCTCTTGCGCGAATTCCGCGGCAACCGCAACCACCTCGCGATCGTGATCGACGAATTCGGCCGCGTGGCCGGACTCATCACCATCGAAGACGTCCTCGAACAGATCGTCGGCGAGATCGAGGACGAGTTCGACATCGCCGAGGACGAGGGCGACATCTTCGGCCTGGCCGATCGCACCTACCGCGTTTCGGGCGACACGCCGATCGAGCGCGTGGCGGAGGCCTTCGGCATCACCTTCGACGAGGAGGCGTTGAGCGAAGACTTCGACACCATCGGCGGCCTGATCGCGCACGAGATGGGCCATGTGCCCAAGCGCGGCGAGCACTACGCCCTGGGTGCCTTCGATTTCGTGGTGCTGCACACCAAGGGCGGCGCGGTGCGGTGGTTCAAGGTCTCGCCCGCGCGCGGCGACGACGCGGCCGATTGAAGACGCTTCTTCGCCTGTCGGGCTTCGGGCTCGCGGGCCTCGCGCAGGCCACGTCCGTCGCGGCACCGTGGAATGGTCAGCCGCTCTGGTGGCTGCAGTTGCTCTCGCTCGCCGCGCTGGTCTGGCAGCTCGATGCGCTGCCTGCCGGCGGCCGGCCCCGCCCGACGTGGCGCAGCGCGATGGGCTGCGGCTGGATCTTCGCCACGGCCTGGCTCTGCGGCACCTTCTGGTGGCTCTTCATTTCGATGCACACCTACGGCGGCCTCGCGGCGCCGCTCGCGGCATTGGCCGTGCTCGGGCTCGCTGCCGCGCTGGCGTTGTACTACGCATTGGCATGCGCCTGTTTCGTCGTGTTCGCACCGGCCGGCATCGTGCGAGCCGCAGTGTTCTTCAGCGCCTTGTGGACCCTGGCGGAACTGCTTCGCGGCAGCTGGTTCACCGGCTTTCCGTGGGGCGCCGGGGGGTACGCGCATGTCGACGGGCCACTGGCCGTCTATGCGCCCTGGCTGGGCGTCTACGGCATCGGTGCGGTGGCCGGCGCCATCGCGGCACTCGCCGCGATGGCACTCCGCCGTGCGCGCGGCCGTGCGCTCGCGGCCGCCATCGGCCTGGCCGCTGTGTTGCTGTTCGTCCCGGGGCTCATCGGAATGGCCCGCGGAGAGCCTGACGAATCCGCACGGTCGCATGGCCGCCTCGGTGTCGCGCTGCTCCAGGGCAACATTCCGCAAGACGAGAAGTTCATTCCCGGCGGAGGCGTCGCGACCGCGTTGAGCTGGTATGGCGAGCAACTGGAGCGCGCAACCGCACCGCTCGTGATCACGCCCGAGACGGCCTTGCCTCTGCTGCCCTCGCAGTTGCCGCCCGGCTACCTCGACGCGATCGCAGCACGCTATGCCACGGGCCAGCAGGCCGCCATCGTCGGGCTGCCGCTGGACGACGGCCGGTTCTACAGCAACGCCGTCCTGGGCTTCCGGCCAGGGCAGGGCGTGCCCTATCGCTACGACAAGCATCACCTGGTCCCCTTCGGCGAGTTCGTGCCGCGCATGTTTCGCTGGTTCACCGACCTGATGAACATTCCGCTCGGGGATTTTCAGAGCGGTGGCCTCGCACAGCCGCCCTTCGTCTGGCAGGGCCAGCGCATCGCGCCCAACATCTGCTACGAGGATCTGTTCGGCGACGAGATCGGCGCCAACTTCCGCAACGAGGCCGATGCGCCCACCGTGCTGCTCAACGTGAGCAACATCGCCTGGTTCGGCGACTCGATCGCGATCGACCAGCACCTGGCCATCTCGCGCATGCGCGCGCTCGAGTTCCAGCGTCCGATGGTGCGATCGACCAACACCGGCGCCACCGTCGTCATCGACCATCACGGGCGCGTCACCTACGCACTGCCGCGGCTCACGCGCGGCGTGCTGCTGGCCGAGGTGGAAGGCCGCAGCGGCATCACGCCCTATGCGTTCTGGGTGTCGCGCTTCGGGCTCTGGCCGCTCTGGGGCTGTGCGCTGATCGTCATCGCAGCGACGCTGATGCTGCGCGGTCGGCGCCGCCGCTAGACGCTCTTTCGCGACGCAACGAAGCCCTCGTCGAAGCGCGTGCATGACCGTATGCACGCTCGGCATTTCGGGCGCGATCCGGGCGCGCATGCGTCCGTTATCGTCTCGGCGCTCTGTGAAATCAGTCACACCAGCGTCACCAGGAGTTGCCATGTACTTCGCCCCACGATTCCGTTCCTTTGCGGCCGCGGCCGCCCTCGCTGCGGCCGGTGCCATCGTGCACGCGCAGGCCCTGCCCAACGTCGTCATCCTCGCCACCGGCGGCACCATCGCCGGCGCCGGCGCCTCGGCCGTCAACAGCGCCACCTACTCGGCCGCCAAGGTGCCGGTCGACAAGCTGATCGCCGGCCTGCCCGAGCTGTCCAAGGTGGCCAACGTTCGCGGCGAACAGGTGTTCCAGATCGCCTCGGAAAGCCTCACCAACGACAACCTGCTGACCCTGGCCAAGCGCGTCTCGGCCCTGTCGAAGCAGCCCGATGTCGACGGCATCGTGATCACCCACGGCACCGACACGCTCGAGGAAACGGCTTACTTTCTCACCCTCACCGTACACACCGCCAAGCCGATCATCGTGGTCGGCTCGATGCGGCCCGGCACCGCACTGTCGGCCGACGGCGCGCTGAACCTGTTCGACGCGGTGAACGTCGCTGCCAGCAAGGACGCCGGCGGCAAGGGCGTGCTCGTCACCATGAACGACGAGATCCAGAGCGGACGCGACGTCAGCAAAACCGTCAACATCAAGACCGAGGCCTTCAAGAGCCAGTGGGGCCCGCTGGGCATGATCGTCGAAGGCCGCAACTACTGGTTCCGCGCGCCGGTCAAGCGCCACACGATGCAGTCGGAATTCGACATCGACAGCATCGACGCGCTGCCCGCGGTCGAGATCGCCTATGGCTACGAAGGCGTGTCCTCGACTGCCATCGACGCGCTCGCCAAGAGCGGCATCAAGGCGCTGGTCCATGCCGGCACCGGCAACGGCTCGGTCGCAGACCGCATCGTGCCCAATCTGCAGAAGGTGCGTGCCGACGGCATCCCGGTCATTCGCAGCTCGCGCGTGCCGGACGGCTTCGTGTTGCGCAACGCCGAGCAGCCCGACGACAAGTACGACTGGGTGGTGGCGCACGACCTGCGTCCGCAGAAGGCGCGCATCCTCGCGATGGTGGCCCTGACGAAGACCAGCGACACGAAGGAACTTCAGCGGATTTTCTGGGAGTACTGAGCTCGCCCCCAGGCTTGCTCACTTCGTGTAGCCGCCTACCCCCTGCCGGGGGCGCGGCCTGCGGCCCGGCGGAGCCGGTTCCGCGGCCGCTCTTGAATGGGTGTTGGCCGAAGGCGCGAAGCCTTGGGCGAGCCACCTAAAATCCAGAGTTCGCTGTGTCGGAGGCTGTTCGCCGCCGTCCGGCCACCGGGCTCACCATGCTGACTTTCCAACAAATCATTTTCAAGCTTCAGTCTTATTGGGCTGACCGGGGCTGCGCCCTGCTGCAACCGTACGACATGGAGGTGGGCGCCGGCACGTCGCACACCGCGACCTTCCTGCGCGCGCTCGGGCCGGAGCCCTGGAAGGCGGCCTACGTGCAGCCGAGCCGCCGCCCCAAGGACGGCCGCTATGGCGAGAACCCCAACCGCTACCAGCAGTACTACCAGTACCAGGTGGTGCTCAAGCCTGCGCCGGCCAACATCCTGGAGCTGTACCTCGGCTCGCTGGAAGCCCTCGGCTTCGACCTCAAGACCAACGACGTGCGCTTCGTCGAGGACGACTGGGAGAACCCGACGCTCGGCGCCTGGGGCCTGGGCTGGGAGGTCTGGCTCAACGGCATGGAGGTGACGCAGTTCACCTACTTCCAGCAGGTGGGCGGCATCGACTGCCGGCCGATCACCGGCGAGATCACCTACGGGCTGGAGCGCCTGGCGATGTATCTCCAGGGCGTCGAGAACATCAAGGACATCGTCTGGACCGAGGGACTCAGCTACGGCGACATCTACCTGCAGAACGAGGTCGAACAGTCGGCCTACAACTTCGAGCACAGCGATGCCGATTTCCTGTTCACCGCCTTCGCTGCGCACGAGAAGCAGGCCAAACACCTGATGGAAGTGAAGCTTGCGCTGCCGGCCTACGAGCAGGTGCTCAAGGCGGCGCACAGCTTCAACCTGCTGGACGCGCGCGGCGCGATCAGCGTGACGGAGCGCGCGGCCTACATCGGCCGCATCCGCAATCTCGCGCGCAGCGTCGCGCAGAGCTATTACGAAAGCCGCGAACGGCTCGGATTCCCGATGGCGCCGCGCGAGTGGGTCGCACAGATCACCACGAAGAAGGCGGCTTGAGCGATGACCTCCCAGAACAACCTGCTCGTCGAACTGTTCGTCGAAGAGCTCCCGCCCAAGGCCCTGAAGAAACTCGGAGACGCCTTCGCCTCCGCGCTGCGCGATCAGCTGGTGGCGCAAGGTCTCGCCGAGGTAGGCGCGGTGCTGACCGCCTACGCCTCGCCGCGCCGCCTCGCCGCGCACCTGACCCACGTGCTGGCGCAGGCGGCTGACAGGGCGGTGTCGCAAAAACTCATGCCGGTGGCCGTGGGCCTCGACGCATCGGGCGCGGCGACGCCTGCGCTGCTCAAACGGCTGGGCGCGCTCGGCGCCGACGCATCGGCCGTGCCGGGGCTGCGCCGCGCGATGGACGGCAAGGCCGAAGCGCTGTTCTTCGACAGCACGGCCAAGGGCGCGACGCTGGCCGAAGGCCTGCAGAAGGCGCTGGCCGAAGCGATCGCGAAACTGCCGATTCCCAAGGTCATGAGCTACCAGCTCGAGACCGGTTGCGAGCTGCCGGGCTGGGCCAGCGTGAGCTTCGTGCGTCCTGCACATGGTCTCGTGGCCCTGCATGGCGATGCCGTCGTTCCCGTCACGGCCCTGGGTCTGGCGGCCGGCCGCGCGACGCACGGCCATCGTTTCGAGGCGGCGGTCGATCCGATCGTCCTGCGCGATGCCAACAGCTATGTCGAGCAGCTTGCCGACGAGGGTGCGGTGATTGCCGGCTTCGAGGCGCGGCGCTTCGAGATCGCGCGCCAGCTGGCCGAGGCGGCGGTGAAGGTCGGTGGCGGTGCGCAGCCGATCCATGACGATGCACTGCTCGACGAAGTCACCGCGCTGGTCGAGCGTCCCAACGTGCTGGTGTGCGCGTTCGAGCGCGAGTTCCTCGACGTGCCCCAGGAATGCCTCATCCTCACGATGAAGGCCAACCAGAAATACTTCCCGCTGCTCGATGCGGCCGGCCGGCTCACCCACCAGTTCCTGGTGGTCAGCAACATCCGCCCCGACGATGCCAGCGCGGTGATCGGCGGCAACGAGCGCGTGGTGCGTCCGCGGCTGGCCGATGCCAAGTTCTTCTTCGACCAGGACCGCAGGAAGTCGCTCGCTTCGCGCGTCGAGGCGCTGGGCAAGGTGGTCTATCACAACAAGCTCGGCACGCAGGGCGAGCGCGTGGTCCGCGTGATGCACATCGCGCGCGAGATCGCGCTGAAGCTCGGCGACGCGGCGCTCGCCCGGCAGGCCACGCAGGCCGCGCAGCTGGCCAAGGCCGACCTGGTGACCGACATGGTCGGCGAGTTCCCCGAGCTGCAGGGCATCATGGGCCGCTACTACGCGCTGCATGACGGCCTCGACGCCGCGGTCGCCGATGCGATCGAGGACCACTACAAGCCGCGCTTCGCCGGCGACGAGCTGCCGCGCAACCCTGTCGGCGTCGTCGTCGCGCTGGCCGACAAGCTCGAGACCCTGGTCGGCATGTTCGGCATCGGCAACCTGCCGACCGGCGACCGCGATCCGTTCGCACTGCGCCGCCACGCACTGGGCGTGGTGCGCATGCTGATCGAGAAGAATCTGCCGCTCGCGCTCGACACGCTCATCCAGGACGCCGCGGCGCAGTTCAAGGGCATCGAGGGCTTCGAGTCCGAGCGCGCGATGAAGGCCTTGCAGGACTTCATCTACGACCGCCTGGCCGGCAGCCTGCGCGAGCAGGGCGCGAGCGCGCAGGAAGTCGACGCTGTCCTGGCGCCGAATCCGCAGCGCCTCGGCGATGTGCCGAAGCTGCTCGCCGCGGTGCGCGCCTTCGCAGCGCTGCCAGAGGCCCCGGCGCTGGCCGCTGCCAACAAGCGCATCGGCAACATCCTCAAGAAGTCGCCCGAAGCCGATGCGCACGTGAGCGAACTGCTGCTGCACGAACCGGCAGAGAAGGCACTCTACGCCGCGATGCAGGAGGTCGTGCCGGTGGCCAATGCCCAGTTCGATGCCGGCGACCACACCGCCTCGCTGCAGACACTCGCCGCGCTGCGTGCCCCGGTCGATGCCTTCTTCGATGGCGTGATGGTCAATGCCGAGCAGTCCGATCTGCGGCTCAATCGCCTCGGGCTGCTGATGCTGCTGCATGCCGCGATGAACCGCGTGGCGCAACTCGAGCGGCTGGCCGCCTGATTGCCGCGCCTCGCCCGCCAAGCCCGCAAGGACGAAAGACCATGAAACTCATCATCCTCGACCGCAACGGCACCCTCAACATCCATCGCGAGGACTTCGTGAAGAGCGAGGTCGAATGGACGCCGCTGCCGGGCGCGCTGGAGGCGGTCGCGCGGCTCAACCATGCGGGCTGGCACGTGGTCATCGCATCGAACCAGTCGGGGCTCGGCCGCGGCCTGTTCGATGTCGCGTCGCTCAATGCCATGCATGCCAAGATGCACAAGATGCTGGCTGCCGTGGGTGGCCGCGTCGATGCGGTGTTCTATTGCCCGCACAGCCCCGACGAAGGCTGCGATTGCCGCAAGCCCCGGTCCGGCCTGTTCCACCAGATCGGCGAGCGCTACGGCGTCGATCTGCGCAACGTGCCGACCGTGGGCGACAGCCTGCGCGACCTGCAGGCCGGCGCCGCCGTCGGCTGCGAACCGCATCTTCTGCTGACCGGAATGGGAAGCGCCTGCCGCGGCGTGACGCTTCCGCCCGAATACCCGCCGAACACCCGCGTCCACGAGGACCTGGCGGCCTTCGTCGAATTCCTGCTGACGCGCGAAGAGGCACAAGCTGCGCTGAAGGTGGCGGTCTGATGGCCTGGCTCCGATCCGTCGTCCACGCGCTGTGGATGCTCGTCACCGTGATCCCGTGGGGCCTGATCATGGTGGTCAGCTCGCTCTGGAAGCGCGGCATCCCGCTCTACTGGATGGCGGTGCGCTGGCTGAGCTGGGCGATCGGCGGCGCACGGGTGTTGCTCGGCATCCGCACCCGCGTCACCGGCATGGAGAACCTGCCGACCGATGCGCTCGCCGGCGCCGTGCTGCTGGTCAAACACCAGTCGACCTACGAGACTTTCCTGATGCCGACGCTGATGCCGCATCCGCTGGCCTTCGTCTTCAAGAAGGAATTGATCTACGTCCCGTTCTTCGGCTGGGCCATGGCGCGCCTCGACATGATCCACATCGACCGCAGCCAGCGCACCAAGGCCTTCAACAAGGTCGTCGCGCAAGGCCGCGAGCTGCTGGCGCAGGGCATCTGGGTCATCATGTTCCCGGAAGGCACGCGCATCCCGCGCGGGCAGCAGGGCACCTACAAGACGGGCGGCACGCGGCTCGCCTGCGAGACCGGCGTGCCCGTGATCCCGATCGCCGTCACTTCGGCCCGGGTCTGGCCGCGCAAGGCCTTCATCAAGCATCCCGGCGTGGTCGACGTGTCGATCGGGCCCGCCATTCCGAGCGTGGGCCGGCGGCCCGACGAGCTGATGCGCGAAGTCGAGGCCTGGATCGAAGGCGAGATGCGCCGGCTCGATCCCGAGGCCTATGCGACGGTCGCGTCGGCCGTCTCCACCACGGCCTGAGACGTGGCCATGCGCGGCCTGCTGCAGTTCACGCTGGATCTGTTCGGCGAGCCCGAGGCCGAGCCACCTGCGCCGCCGCGAGTGTCCTCGCCGCCGGTCGAAGAACGCACGGCCATCGACCTGCGACCCCCGATCCCGCTCGCCGATGCGCTGGTGCCCGCGCATTTCGTGCATCCGCGGGCGACGCGCGAGCTGATGCTGGGCCATGCGCGCGTGGCCTACGAGTTCACGCGCGGCAAGCGCCGCACCATCGGCTTCATCGTCGGCGCCGAGGGCCTGTCGGTGCGCGCGCCGCGCTGGGTGGCGCTGCGCGATGTCGATGCCGCGGTGACCGAGAAGGCCGACTGGATCCTGCGCAAGCTGGCCGAGACGCAGCAGCGCCACGCGCGGCTCGAAGCGGCGCGCATCGAGTGGAAGGACGGCGTGAGCTTTCCCTTCCTCGGCCAGCCGGTCCTGGTGCAGCTCGATCCGCACCATGCTTTCGAGGGTGTCGGGGCCGTGCTCGATGCGGGCGACGGCGAGGGGCCGCGCGTGCTGCGCCTCGCGCTCGCGAACAACGCCAGCGCGGCGCAGATCCGTGATGCCGCGCAAGCCTGGCTGATGCGCCAGGCACGGCGCATCTTCATCGAGCGGCTCGATCATTTCGCGCCGCGCCTGGGCGTCGCGTGGCACAAGCTGTCGCTGTCGAACGCCTCCACGCGCTGGGGCAGCGCCAGCGCCGACGGCGCGATCCGGCTGCACTGGCGGCTGGTGCATTTCCGCATGTCGGTGGTCGACTACGTGGTCGCGCACGAACTCAGCCATCTGCGCGTGATGGACCACAGCGCGCGCTTCTGGGAGACGGTCGAGAGCGTGGTGCCGGACTACGGCGCGCTGCGGCAGCAGCTCAAGGAGCAGCCGGTTCCCAAGTGGTGAAGGTTCAGCGGGCGTGCGTCACGCCGCCATCGACGACCAGCGTCGAGCCCATCACATAGTCCCCGGCGCGCGATGCGAGGTAGATCGCGGCGCCCGCCATGTCCTCCGGCACGCCGATGCGGCCCGCCGGAATGCGCGCCTTCACCGCTTCGCCGTGGTCGCGCGCATCCTTGTTCATGTCGGACGCGAAGGCGCCCGGCGCGATCGCGCTCACCACGATGCGGTCCTGCGCAAGGCGCAGCGCCATGCGCCGCGTGAGCTGGATCAGCCCGGCCTTGCTCGCCGCGTACGAATAGGTCTCCTGCGGATTGACCGAGATGCCGTCGATCGAGGCGATATGGATCACCTTCGCGAGATGGTCGGTAGCGGCCTTGCGCAGCATCGGCGTCAGCGCCTGCGTCAGGAAGAAAGGCGCCTTGAGATTGAGATCGACCACCTTGTCCCAGCCGCTCTCAGGGAAGTCGTCGTAGGCTGCGCCCCAGGCCGCGCCGGCGTTGTTGACCAGGATGTCGAGCGCACTTTCGTGCCTCGCATAGGCCGCGACCAGCGCATGCGCGCCCTCGACCGTCGACACGTCCGCCGGCAGCGAGATGCAGGGACCGAAGGCCGACAGCTCCTTCGCGGTCTGGTCGCAGGCCGCCGCCTTGCGTGCCGAGATGTAGACGCGGGCGCCCTGCGCCAGGAAGCCTTCGGCGATCATGCGGCCGATGCCGCGCGAGCCGCCGGTGATGAGCGCCGTGCGCCCCTTGAGCGAGAAGAGCTGGCTGGTGTCCATGCGATGTGTCTCCGGATGCGCGGCGCGGGGCCGCCTGAGGCTGCCCGACGGGCAGCGCGAGACGCGAGCTTAGTGCGCGCGGATGGCGCCCGGCGTCACCTTGGCGCCACTGCGGCCTCGGCTTCGTCGTCGAGCCCCAGCACCACCTCGTGCAGCGCGCGCGCGAGACGGTCGCCGTCGAGCGGCTTGTGGAGGATGCGCGCCGCCGCGCCCGACAGCGCGCGAAAGCGCGAGGGCGCGGTCTCGCCCGTGACGATCACCGCGGGCAGCCCGGGCTGTCGCGCGCGCAGTCTTTCGATCACGTCGAGGCCGGTCTCGTCGCGCAGCCGGAAGTCGACCACCATCACGTCGGGCGCGAAGCCGCCGTCGAGCGCCCGCTCGGCCTCGCGCGCGCTCGCGACGCCTTTCACGGACCAGCCGAGCTGGTGCAGGTAGGTGCACATCGCCGCCAGCACTTCGGGCTCGTCGTCCACCAGCAGCACGGCCAGGCGGGTGCCGTCGAAGGCGCGGTCGAGGGAAGCGCTCGTCTCCGGCTCGTCGGCCGTCGGCTCGGCATGCGCGATGTGCAGCTCGAAGGTGGTGCCGTGTCCCGGCGCGCCGTCCAGCTTCAGCGTGATGTTCAGCAGCGCCGCCGTGCGGCGCACGATCGCGAGGCCGAGGCCGAGACCCTGGGTGCGGTCTCTCGACGGATTGCCGATCTGGTAGAACTCCTCGAACACCCGCTCGCGCTCGTGCGCCGGAATGCCCGGGCCGGTGTCGCTCACCCGCACCACGACGTCGCCCGCCGTGCCGCGCTGCGCCGACAGGGTGACGCCGCCGATGCTCGTGAACTTGATCGCGTTGTTCACCAGGTTGCCGACGATGCGGATCAACTGGTCGCCGTCGGTCAGGCCCCACAGCGGCGCCTCGGGCACCGCGATCTTCAGGAAGAGGCCCTGCTGCGCCGCCAGCGCCGCGTACTCGTCGCGCGAAGCGCGCAGCACGGCGCCGATGTCGTGCGGCGCCAGCCGGGCCTCGATCGTGTGGGCATCGAGGCGCGAGATGTCCAGCAATCCGTCGAGCAGGCCGCTGCTCTGGCGCAGCGCGCTGCCGATGCCGCGGCTGACCTCCTTCAGCAACGGATCGTGGGTGCGGTGGGCCAGGATGTCCAGCGTGGTCGCATTGATCGACAGCGCATGCAGCGGTTGTCGCAGGTCGTGGCTGGCGGCAGCGAAGAAGCGCGTCTTGGCTTCGCTGGCGGCTTCGGCGCGGTCGCGCTCCTGCCTGACGGTTTCGTGGAGCACCGCGTTGTCATCGACCACGCTCATCAGCGTGTACAGCATGCGGCCCTGGTCCTTGACCGTCGCCAGCAGCATGAAGTAGACGAGCCCGATGCCGGCCGCGAACAGATAGCCCATGGCGCCGCCGCGCCAGGCCCAGCCGCCGGCCAGGCAGCAGAAGGTCAGCGTGCAGAAGCCGACGAAGGCGCGCCGAGAGCCCGCCACCGAGGCCGCACCGAGGGTGCAGCCGGCCATCAGCACGGCGGCCACGGCCAGCGGCGCGAAATTCCCCGGCCCCATGAACACGAAGGGGACGATGGCCGCGGTCGTGATGCCGTTGAGGTCGAAGCCGCGCAGCAGCGGCGGCAGGAACCCGAGCTGATCTTCCGGCGCGGCGCGCTCGGCGGCGCGTCCGAGCCACCAGCGGTACGCCATCACCGCGCCGGTGGCCGCCAGCCAGAGCCAGTGCCAGCCTTGCAAGCCCTGCCGCGCAGCGATGAAGGCGACCAGGATGTAGCCGAGGTAGTTGAGCGGCAGGCGGCGCGAGTACTGAAGGATCAGCGACAGCCGGCGCTCGAGGATGCGCCGCTCGATGCGCGCCTCGCGCGAGCCGGCCGCCAGCGGCATCGGCGTGGAGCCCGTGGTCTCAGTCAATGCGCACGCCCTCGCGCGATGCCTGGTAGGCGGCCTCGGTGCGGTTGCGCACGCCGAGCGCCGCATAGACCGCGGTCAGGTGGGCCTTGACGGTGGACTCGGCGATGTCGAGCTGGCGCGCGATCAGCTTGTTGGGCAGGCCGCGCGCGGCCGCGCGGTAGACGTCCATCTGGCGCGCCGTCAGGCCCGACAGCCGAGGATCGGGACCGGCCGCGGCGGCCGAAGGGCCGGCCGTGTCCGCCGCGCCCGCGTGGAGCGTCTCCATCGGCAGGAAGATGCGGCCGGCCAGCACGTGCCGGAGGGCCGCGACCATCATTTCCGAGCTGTACTTCTTGGGGATGAAGCCGGCCGCGCCCAGGTCGACGGACCGGCGGATCAGGGTCGCGTTGGTCTCTCCCGACAGCACGACGATGCGCGCCATGCAGCCGGCATCGCGCAGGCGGCGGATCGACTGCTCGCCATTGCAGTCGCTCAGATGCCAGTCGAGCAGCACCAGATCGAACTCGGCCAGCTGCACCAGCTGCGCCGCATTCGCCATGTCCTTGGTGGTCTCCACCCGCAGTTCGGGGACCAGCACGTTCAGCAGGTTCTTCATGCCCTGCAGGAACATCACATGGTCGTCGATCATCAGTACCTTCATCGTCACCTCCCGGCGGAGTATTCATCAGATTGCGGCCGGGCCGGCGCCGACTAGGACTTTGGTCGAAGGCCGTCGTGCGGAAGCTGCAACGCTCGCGTGCTCGCGAAGCGGCGTTCGGCGCCGCTGACCGGATCGCGAAAGGCCAGCTCCCGCGCCAGCAGCTGCAGTGGCCGGCTGAAGTCCTCGCCGCCTTCGGCCCGCAGCGTCGGGTAGATCGCATCGTTCAGGATCGGCATGCCCAGCGCCGCGCAGTGCACGCGCAGCTGGTGCCTGCGCCCGGTGACCGGCGAGAGCTGCAGGCGAGCCCAGGCGCCGCGCTGTTCGAGCAGCGCCAGGTGCGTTTCGGCATTGGGCTCGCCGGGCACTTCCCTCATGCGCATGAAGTGGTCGTCGGGCGCCATGCGGCTGCGGTGCACGGCGGGCAGTACCTGGCCCTCGCGCCAAGGCACGATGGCCTCGTAGTGCTTGGTGATCGCGCGTTGCGCGAAGAGCGCGTGGTAGGCGCCGCGCGTGGCGGGCTGGACCGAGAACAGCACGATGCCGGCGGTCTCGCGGTCGATGCGGTGCAGCGGCGCGAGCTGGTCGAGGCCCAGCGTCCGCTTGAGCCGCACCAGCAGGCTTTCCTGCACGTACTTGCCGACCGGCGCGACCGGCAGGAAGTGCGGCTTGTCCACCACCAGCAGGTGCGCGTCCTGCGACAGGATGAGTTCGTCGAAAGGAATGCGCGCCTCGGCCTCGAGCGAGCGGTAGTAATAGACGCGCAGCCGCGGCTCGTAGGGCCGCTCGGCGCTGACCGGCACGCCATGCTCGTCGACCACTTCGCGCGCGTCCATGCGGGCTTCCCATGTCGCGCGCGGGATGGCCGCGAAGCGCTCGATCAGGAATTCCGCGATGGTGGGCCAGGGGCCGACCGGCAGCGCGGTGCAGCTCGGGCCGACGCCGTCGCGGGTGGGCAGCGGCAGCGCGCGCATGGGCTGCGTGCTCAGCGGCCCGCGTCGGCGTTCAGGGCCGACACGATCTCGGCGAAGGCCGGACGCGCCGCAGGCTCGGCTTGCAGGCAGCGCGCCTGGAGGTCCGCCAGCAGCGCGCGCGTTGCGTCGTCTTCGTCGCCGTCGCCCGGCCGGCAGCGCGCCGCCAGCTCCTCGACGAGGCAGCCGAACGCGCGCACCTCGATGCGCTGCAGCGCCCGCGCCTGCGCGTCGTCGCCGCGCGGCAGGAAGGAGGCCGCGCCGAAGTCGCCCAGCAGGCAATGGCCTGCGCCGTCCCACAGGATGTTGTGGGCATAGAGATCGCCATGCAGGATGCCGCGCGCATGCAGCTGGGCCGTGGCCGAGGCGATGCCGCAGGCCATGCGCAGCGCGGCCTTGGCGGACCAGCCCGCGTTGCCGTCATAGACATCGCGCGTGCAGGATTGCAGGCTGGGCGGGCCGGCGAGGTTGGAAAAGTGCGGATCGACCAGCGCGAGCGCCAGTCCCGGCGTGCCCTCCGGGTGATTCGCCACGCGGGCCTCGACGGCGATCAGGTTCGGATGCGCGCCGGCGGCAATGCAGGCGGCCATCTCGCTGTGCGGCCAGCCGTCGCTGGTCACGGTGCCCTTGAAGAGCTTCACTGCCACCGGCTGCGCCTCGCCTTGCAGGGGTTGCCACTCGGCGCGATAGATCACGCCCGAAGCGCCTTCACCCAGCCGATGCTGCAACGACAGGCTTTGCCAGTCGATGGTCGGCATCGCCGGGGCGGCCATGGCGGTCGCCTCGGGCGTCTCGTCGAAAGGGTTGCCCGCGAAGGCCAGCCACGACAGCCGCGGCAGCGAGAGCAGCCAGGCGGGCAGGGCATCGAAGCGGTTGGCCGAGATGCGCAGCAGCTCGAGCCGATGGCACGCGGCCAACGCCTCGGGCAAGGCCTGCAGCAGGTTGCCTGCGAGCATGAGCTTTTGCAGCCGCGTGCAGCGGCCGAGCGCGGGCGGCAGTGCCTCGATGCGGTTGTCGGTCAGTATCAGCCAGCGCAGCAAGGGCGGCAGCGCGGCGGCCGGCACGCTGCGGATGCGGTTGGCCTTGAAGGCGACCATGTCGAGCTGCGCGCAGCGCCCGATGGCTTCGGGCAATTCGCTGAACTGGTTGTCGGAACAGAACAGCACGCGCAGGCGGTGCAGCCGGTGCAGGTCATCGGGCAGGCTGCTGAGGGCATTGCCCGACAGGTTGAGCACCTCCAGCGTGTCGGCCAGATCGAAGACCTCGCGCGGGAACTCGGTCAGGCCGCACGAGAGATCGAGCCGCTGGATGCCGGCCAGCTCGCCCGCGCGCAGCCGAGCCAGCGTCTCGAGGCTCATGCCGCTGCGCCGAAGCGATAGATGCCGTCCTCGCCCAGGCGGCGCTGCAGT
Organism: Variovorax sp. SRS16; assembly: GCF_901827165.1. NCBI lineage: Bacteria > Pseudomonadati > Pseudomonadota > Betaproteobacteria > Burkholderiales > Comamonadaceae > Variovorax > Variovorax sp. SRS16. The sequence continues at coordinate 4,810,384 of NZ_LR594666.1, read as the reverse complement.
TGGCCCGAAAACCACAGCAGGTGCAGGTGCGCCACCGTCTCGCCCATGGCGAAGGTGATCTGGTGCAGGTCGAGTTCGCGCTTGAACAGGATCGGCAGACCCTCGGCCGCGCTGTGGGGCCTTTGCAGACAGGCCTCCAGCAGCTCGGCCAGCCGGTCGCGGTGGTGTTCCTGCAACTGCTCGACGCGCCGGTGGATGCCGGTGAAGGGCTTGCCGTGCGAGGGCAGGCCCAGCGTGTCGGCGGGCAGCGACTTGAAGCGCTCGATGCTGTCGAGGAAAAGCCGCAGCGAATTCGCCTCGGGCTCGCCCGCGTGCACGCTCACGTTGGTCGAGATGCGCGGCAGCATCATGTCGCCGCCGAGCAGCGCGTGCAGCTCCTCGCTGTAGAGCGCGATGTGCTCCGGCGCATGGCCGTAGCCGCTGATGCAGCGCCAGCTGCGCCCGCCGATCGGGATGAGGTCGCCGTCGAGCATGCGCACGAAGCGCGCGGGCACGGCGGGCACCATGTTGGCGTAGTAGCTGGTGCGGGCGCGGATCTTGGCGATCGATTCCGGATCGGTGAGGCCGTGCAGGGCGAAGAAATCCGCCGCCGCGTCGCCGCCGGCCAGCGTGTCGCCGGTGCTGGTGAGCACGCACGCCACGTGGTAGTCGGTCGCGCTGATCCACAGCGGCGCGTTCCAGCGCCGGCACAGCCAGTCGGCCAGGCCGATGTGGTCGGGATGCATGTGGGTGACGATCACGCGCAGGATCGGCAGGCCCTCGAGCTGCGTAGCGAAGATCTGCTCCCATTGCGCGCGCGCCTCGTCGCGGGAAATGCAGCAGTCGACCACCGTCCAGCCCTCGACGCCATCGATCGTGTCGCGCAGCAGCCAGAGGTTGATGTGGTCGAGCGCGAAGGGCAGCGCCATGCGGATCCAGCGTACGCCCGGCGCGACCTCGATCGTTTCGCCGGGGGCCGGCATCGTGTCGCCGAGAGGGTAGTGGAGTTCGCGTTCGAGCAGGTTCATGTAAGATTGACGTTAACGTAAACGTCATAGAGCTGAGCCCCCATTGTAGGCAGTGCCGTCCCACTGCGCTGTCGCCTCCGCAAACCCCGCTCCATTCGCATGCCTTCGCAGACCTTCGCCATCGGTGAGCTCGCCCGGGAATTCGATCTCACCACGCGCGCCATCCGTTTCTACGAGGACATGGGCCTGCTGGCCCCGGCGCGCGCCGGCCAGCAGCGCGTCTACAGCGCACGCGACCGCACCCGCCTGATGCTCACGCTGCGCGCCAAGCGGCTGGGCCTGAAGCTCACCGAGGTCAAGGAGATCCTCGACATGTACGACAGCCCGCGTGACACTGCCGTGCAGCTGCAGCGCTTCCTGGGCGTGCTCGGCGAGCACCGTGCGCAGCTCGAAGCGCGCCTGGCCGAGCTGCAGGCCAACATCGCGGAAGTGCGGGCCCAGGAAAAGCAGGCGCGCGCCGCCCTCACGCGCGCCACCCGGCCGAGGGCGCGCTGACGGCGGCGCCCATTTCGAACAACTTCCATCGAGGATCACACCATGTCCGAAACGCTCGACGATCTCTTCTCCCACAACCGCAGCTGGGCCGCCCGGATGGAGCGCGATCGTCCCGGCTTCTTCACCAGCCTGGTCAAGCAGCAGAAGCCGCGCTACATGTGGATCGGCTGCTCCGACAGCCGCGTGCCGGCCAACCAGATCACCGGGCTCGAGCCGGGCGAGGTGTTCGTGCACCGCAACGTGGCCAACATCGTGGTGCACTCCGACCTCAACGCGCTGTCGGCGATCCAGTTCGCGGTCGAGCGCCTGAAGGTCGAGCACATCATGGTGGTCGGGCACTACGGCTGCGGCGGCGTGCAGGCCGCGCTCGAGGGCGCGCGCATCGGTCTCGCCGACAACTGGATCCGCCACATCCAGGACGTGCGCGACCGTCACCACGCCATGCTCGACAGCCTGCCGCCGGAGCTTCGCGCCGACGCACTGTGCGAACTCAACGTGGCCGAGCAGGTGGTCAACGTGGCGGTCAGCACCGTGATGGTCGACGCCTGGAGCCGCGGCCAGGAGGTGACCATCCACGGCTGGGCGTTCGGCGTGCACGACGGATTGCTGCAGGATCTGGGCGTGTCCGTCGACGGTTCCAAGCCGCTGGAGACCACCTACCGCGCCGCCGTACAGCGCATCCGCTACAAGTGGAGCAAGCCGGCCGAAGCGCCGCAGCCCGGCACCGGCGCCGCCTGAGGAGCAGGCGGGGATCGGACCATGTTTCCGCAGCGTCTCGACTCGCCGCTCGCCTATGACATCGCCCGTGCGATGCGCGACGGCTTCGACCGCCACTACCGGCTCTTTCGCGCCGAGTCCGCGCGTGCCAAGCATCGCTTCGAGACCGCCGACTGGCACGGCCAGCAGCGCGCGCAGCGCGAGCGCATCGAGTTCTACGACCTGCGGGTGAGCGAGGCGGTCGCGCGCCTCGAGAAGGAATTCAAGGCCGGCGAGCAGCCGATGGATGTGTGGCACCAGGTCAAGCTGCATTTCATCGGCCTCCTGGTCGACCATCACCAGCCCGAGCTGGCCGAGACCTTCTTCAACTCGGTGACCACCAAGATCCTGCACCGCGCCTACTTCCTGAACGATTTCATCTTCGTGCGGCCGGCCATCAGCACAGAGTACATCGAGCCGCGCGGCGCGCCGACTTACCGCGCCTACTATCCGGACCCCGACACGTTGGCCGACACGATCGCGGTCGTGCTGGACGACTATGCGCTGCTGGGCGGCTTCGCCAACCGGCGGCGCGATGCCGAGCGCGTCGCGACCGCGATCCTCGGGCGCTTCCACCAGATCAAGCTGCGCGCCAACTTCCAGCTGCAGGTGCTGTCCAGCCTGTTCTACCGCAACAAGGGCGCCTACCTGGTCGGCAAGATCATCAACGGCTTCGTCGAGCTGCCCTTCGCGCTGCCGATCCTGCACGACAGCAGGGGCAGGTTCCATGTCGATGCGGCGCTCTTCGGCGAAGACGACCTGCAGATGCTGTTCAGCTTCGCGCGTGCCTACTTCATGGTCGACATGGAAGTGCCCTCGGCCTATGTGCAGTTCCTGCGCTCGCTGATGCCGCGCAAGCCGCGCGCCGAGATCTACAACGCGCTCGGCCTCGCCAAGCAGGGCAAGACCTTGTTCTATCGCGACTTCCTCTCGCATCTCAACTACTCGACCGACAGGTTCCGCATCGCGCCCGGCATCAAGGGCATGGTGATGCTGGTGTTCGACCTGCCGTCCTTTCCCTATGTGTTCAAGGTCATCAAGGACTTCTTTCCGCCGCAGAAGGAGACCACGCGCGAGCAGGTCAAGGGCAAGTACCTGCTCGTCAAGCAGCACGACCGGGTCGGCCGCATGGCCGACACGCTCGAATACAGCCTGGTCGGCTTCCCGCTCGACCGCTTCGAGCCCGAGCTGGTCGAGGAGATCCGCAAGTTCGCGCCCAGCCAGCTCGAGATCGGCGACCGCGACGGCAACGGGGAGATGGAGCTCGTGCTCAAGCACGTCTACATCGAGCGCCGCATGATCCCTCTCAACATCTACCTGCAGGAAGCCTTCGACCAGCTCGCGCAGCCGGAACATGCCCAGCGCGCGGGCAAGCAGCTGGAGCACGCGGTGATCGAGTACGGCAATGCGATCAAGGACATGGTCTCGGCCAACATCTTCCCGGGCGATATGCTGTGGAAGAACTTCGGCGTGACGCGCGGCGGCAAGGTGGTGTTCTACGACTATGACGAGATCGAATACCTCACCGACTGCAACTTCCGCAAGGTGCCCACGCCGCGCAACGAGGAAGAAGAGATGAGCGGCGAGGTCTGGTATTCGGTCGGGCCGAAGGACGTGTTTCCCGAGACCTTCGGCCCCTTCCTGCTCGGCAATGCGGCGGTGCGCGAGGCTTTCATGGCGCACCATGCCGACCTGCTGGATGCCGCGTTCTGGCAGAGCCACAAGCAACGCATCCAGGCCGGGCAGATGCTGGATGTCTTTCCCTACGACGAAGCCCACCGCTTCAAGCACGACGGCCACGCACCGTATTTTTAGCTCGCCCCCAGGCTGCGCGCACTTCGTGTCGCTCCGCCTACCCCCTACCGGGGGCAACACCAGCGGCCCGGCAAAGCCGGTTCCGCGGTGTTTCTGGTTTTGGATTGAATTGTGCAAGTGATATTGATTGAAGGAGTAAACCCATGAATGAATCCATCGTCATCGTCGGCGCCGCCCGCACCCCCATGGGCGGTTTCCAGGGCGACTTTTCTTCCCTGGCCGCGCACGACCTCGGCGGCGTCGCCATCAAGGCGGCGGTCGAGCGCGCCGGCATCACGGCCGACGCGGTCGGCGAAGTGCTGTTCGGCAACTGCCTGATGGCCGGCCAGGGTCAGGCGCCGGCGCGCCAGGCGGCGTACAAGGGCGGCCTGCCCGACAGCGCGGGGGCCGTCACGCTCAGCAAGATGTGCGGCTCGGCCATGAAGGCCGCGATGCTCGCGCACGACATGCTGCTCGCGGGCACGCACGAAGTGATGGTGGCCGGCGGCATGGAAAGCATGACCAACGCGCCCTACCTGATGCTCAAGGGCCGCGGCGGCTACCGCATGGGCCACGACCGCATCTTCGATCACATGATGCTCGACGGCCTCGAGGACGCCTACCAGCCGGGCCGCTCGATGGGCACCTTCGGCGAGGACTGCGCCGCCAAGTACAAGTTCACGCGCGAACAGCAGGACGCTTTCGCGATTGCCAGCGTGGAGCGCGCCAAGGCCGCCACCGCGTCGGGTGCCTTCAAGGCCGAGATCGCGCCGGTCACGGTCAAGGGCCGCAGCGGCGAGACCGTGATCGCCGTCGACGAAGGCCCGGGCAAGGTCAAGCTCGACAAGATCCCGACGCTCAAGCCCGCCTTCAAGAAGGACGGCGGCACCATCACCGCCGCATCGAGCTCGTCGATCAACGACGGCGCCGCGGCGCTGGTGATGATGACCGAGAGCAGCGCCAGGCGCCTGGGCGTGAAGCCGATCGCGCGCCTGGTCGGGCACGCCACGCACGCGCAGCAACCCGAGTGGTTCTCGACCGCGCCGGTCGGTGCCGTCGCCAAGCTGTTCAAGAAGACCGGTTGGGGCGTGAAGGACGTCGACCTGTGGGAAGTCAACGAGGCCTTCGCCGTGGTGCCGATGGCGCTGATGCACGAGCTCTCGGTGGCGCACGACATCGTCAACGTGCACGGCGGCGCCTGCGCACTGGGCCATCCGATCGGCGCCAGCGGCGCGCGCATCATGGTCACGCTGATCCATGCGCTGCAGCAACGCGGCAAGAAGCGCGGCGTCGCGACGCTGTGCATCGGCGGCGGCGAAGGCACCGCGGTGGCGATCGAACTGCTCTGACGAACCGAACGAGGCCCGCCCCATCATGCTGCTGAACGCCGACCAGGAAGCGATCCGCGACGCCGTGCGCGATTTCGCGCAGGCCGAACTCTGGCCCCATGCGCCGCGCTGGGATCGCGAGCACAGCTTCCCGAAAGAAGCCCATGCGGGCCTGGCGGCGCTCGGCGCCTACGGCATCTGCGTGCCCGAGGAGGACGGCGGCGCCGGCCTCGACTACGTGACGCTGGCGCTGGTGCTCGAGGAGATCGCAGCCGGCGACGGCGGCACCAGCACCGCGATCAGCGTGACCAACTGTCCGGTCAACGCGATCCTCATGCGCTACGGCAATGCCGAGCAGAAGAAGAAATGGCTGCAGCCGCTCGCACGCGGGCAGATGCTCGGCGCCTTCTGCCTGACCGAGCCGCAGGCCGGCAGCGATGCGTCATCGCTGCGCACCACCGCACGCAAGGATGGCGACGGCTGGGTGATCGACGGCGTCAAGCAGTTCATCACCAGCGGGAAGAACGGGCAGGTCGCGATCGTCATCGCCGTCACCGACAAGGGTGCGGGCAAGCGCGGCATGAGCGCCTTCATCGTGCCGACCGACGCGCCGGGCTACCAGGTCGCGCGTCTGGAAGACAAGCTGGGCCAGCACTCGAGCGACACCGCGCAGATCAACTTCGACGGCTGCCGCATCGCGGCCGAAAACCTGATCGGCCAGGAAGGCGAGGGCTACAAGATCGCGCTCGGCGCGCTGGAGGGCGGCCGCATCGGGATCGCCGCCCAGAGCGTGGGCATGGCGCGCAGCGCCTTCGACGTCGCACTGGCCTATGCCAAGGAGCGGCAGGCCTTCGGCGGCGCGATCTTCGACCAGCAGGCCGTGGGCTTTCGGCTGGCCGAGTGCGCGACCCAGCTCGAAGCCGCGCGTCAACTCATCTGGCATGCCGCGAGCCTGCGCGATGCCGGGCGGCCCTGCCTGAAGGAAGCCGCCATGGCCAAGCTGTTTGCGAGCGAGATGGCCGAGCGCGTGTGCAGCGCGGCCATCCAGACGCTGGGCGGCTATGGCTACGTGAACGACTTTCCGCTCGAACGCATCTACCGCGACGTGCGCGTGTGCCAGATCTACGAAGGCACCTCGGACATCCAGAAGCTGCTGATCCAGCGCGCGCTGGCCTGAGCGGCGGCGGGGGCGCTCTCAGGGTTTGTGCGAGGGTCTGCACAATGGAGGCTGAATCCCTCGCCATCCATCGATTGCCATGCCCTCACCGTCCACCAGCCCCGCCCGCGCCCCCTGTCCCTGCGGGCGCCGCGATCGGCGGGAGCTGCCGCTGGCTTACACCCAATGCTGCGGGCGCTACCTGGACGACTTCGATCAGACGCCCGCGCCGGATGCCGAGTCGTTGATGCGCTCGCGTTACACCGCCTTCGTGCGCGAACGGGCCGACTACCTGCTGGCGACCTGGCATGCGTCGACGCGGCCTGCCGCGGTCAGTTTCGAACCCGGCGTGAAATGGCTCGGCCTCGACCTGCGGTCCCGTTCGGTGCTGGATGCCGACCATGCCGAGGTCGAGTTCGTGGCGCGCCAGCGCAGCAGCGCCGGTGTCGCGAGCCGGCTGCACGAGCGCAGCCGTTTCGTGCGCGAGAACGACGGCACGCTCGACCGCTGGTATTACGTCGACGGCGATCTGCGCTGAAGGCCGCCGGCCGCCAAAAGCGGCGAGAGAATGGCCCGGGCCTTCGTTGCGTGCTACGACTTCGATAGCAGCCTGCCGTCGATTGTCTCTTTGGGTGACACAGAGCGATTCCTTTTGGCGTATTTATCTCGCGTCGAATTGCGCCCACACTTCGGGGGTGATGATGCAACCCGTCTCTCATCCGTCGTGGAATGCGCTGGCCCTGCCGCTGCTGGCGCTGGCCCTGTGGGCTGCCGCGCCGGCCGCGCGCGCGGACGACAGCGTGCCGCTGGCGCGCTTCTCGACCAGCCAGGGCGCACAGCCGCCCGAGCCGTGGCACTTCAGCGGCCTGCCGAACAAGACGCCCACGCACTTCGAAGTCGTGCAGCAGGACGGGCGGCGGGTGCTCAAGGTCGATGCCGACCAGTCCTACGGCAACCTGGTGCATGCCACGCAAACACCGCTCGATGCCAGCACCACGCTGGCCTGGCGCTGGCGAGTGGACGAGTTCGTGGCCGGCGCCGACCTGCGCACGCGCGCCGGCGATGACGGCGCGGCCAAGCTCTGCGTCTTCTTCGACCTGCCGACCTCCAAGCTCTCGCTGGGCGAGCGCACCAGCCTCGCATTGGCGCGCCGCGCGACCGGCGAGGACGTTCCCAGCGAGGCCCTGTGCTACGTATGGGACAACAAGGAGCCCAAGGGCACGGAACTCGCGAACGCCTTCACCAAGCGCATGCGCATGATCGTGTTGGAATCCGGCGCCGCGCCGACGCCGGGCGCCTGGGTGGGCGAAAGCCGCCATCTGCTGGCCGACTACCGGCGTGCCTTCGGCGACGAGGCCGGCGGTACGCTGCCCGACGTGGTCGCGGTGGCCGTCTCGGCCGACGCGGACAATACGCACGGCCATGGCGTGGCCTACTATTCCGACATCGACCTGCACAGCCCGGCGCCGGCCCACAACGCGGCGATGCCGCCGGCCGAGCACCCCCTGCAAGGGGAATAGAGCGCATCGACCATGAACGACTTCATCTCGCTCCTCGCCAACCAGGGTGCGCTCGTGGTGTTCGCCGCCACGCTGGCGACGCGGCTGGGCGCGCCGGTGCCGGCGGTGCCCTTCCTGATCGTGGCGGGCGGCTTGTCGGTGGGCGGACAGGTGTCCTTCGCCGCGGTCACGGGGGCCGCGGTGATCGGCAACATCCTCGGTGATGGCGTGTGGTTCCTCGCCGGGCGGCGCTGGGGCTACCGCGTGATGCGGCTGCTGTGCCGCATCTCGCTGTCGGCCGACACCTGCGTCAAGCGCAGTGAATCGATCCTCGGCCGCTGGGGCGGATGGTCGCTGATCGCCGCCAAGTTCGTGCCGGGCGTCTCGGTGATCGCGCCGCCGATGGCCGGCGCGCTGGGCATGTCGAACACGCGCTTCCTGTCCTACGAGACGGTGGCCGCGCTGATCTGGGCGCTGGGTTTTCTCGTCATCGGTCGGATCTTCCACGCCGCCATCCAGGACATCCTGGCGGTGCTGTCCGAGATCGGCATCGCGGCCTCGATCGCCTGCGGTCTGGCGCTGCTGGTCTTCGTCGCGTGGCGCTGGCGCGTGCGGCGGCTGGCGCTGCGGGCCGACGACATCGTGCACATCGGCGTGCTGGCGTTGCGCGAGGCGCTCGCTGCCGGCGCCGGTCCGACGGTGATCGACGTCCGTGCGCCGCAGGCGCGCGCGCTCGACCCGCGCGAGATCCCGGGCGCGCTGGCGATCGACCTCAACGAGTTGCCGAAGCGCCTCGGCGCGTTCTCGGACGGCCGCGAACTGGTCGTGTTCTGCGACTGTCCCGAAGACGCATCGGCGGTCGTCGCAGCGCGCGTGCTGATGGCCGCGGGCCTGCCGCGCGTGCGCGTGCTCGCCGGCGGGCTCGACGCCTGGACGGCGATGGTCGCGGCCAGCGAGTCTGAAGAAGGGTCGATGGGCGCCATGCCGGCCATCGCGGCACATTCCGCTTGATCGCTACGGCGCGCGAGGCCTAGAATCGACCCCGCTCCGGGGTGCACGCAGTTGCGTACTGAGATGGCCAAATGGCCGAACCCGCGAACTTGATCTGGTTCATACCAGCGTAAGAAGAGCTGCGACTCCACGGCCCCCGTCCTCGAAGACCCTGTGCCGCCCCGGAGCGATCGCGGAGCACCCCGTTGTCCATCAACCCGGAGTGCCCCGCATGAACGCCATCGACAAGTTCGCTTCCCTTCTCACGCTCACGCGCGAACCCTTTCCCGCCTCGACCAAGGCCCTCATCGAGGGCAGCCGGCCCGACCTGCGCGTGCCGGTGCGCGAGGTGCTGCTCACCAACGGCGAGCGCGTCTCGCTCTACGACACCTCGGGCCCATACACCGATCCCGCTGCCGAGATCGACGTGCGCCGCGGCCTGGCCGGCGTGCGCGATGCGTGGATCGCCGAACGCAACGACACGGAAAGTTACGAAGGGCGCCTGCACCTCGCGCTCGACGACGGCGCCACCCATGCCGACCGCGACGCCCAGCGCATCGCCGAGCTGCGTGCCGGCGCCGCCGCGCTGCAGCGCACGCCGCGCCGCGCCAAGTCCGGCGCCAACGTCACCCAGATGCACTACGCGCGCCGCGGCATCGTGACCCCCGAGATGGAATACGTCGCGCTGCGCGAGAACGGCCGGCGCGAATGGATGGCTGCGTACATGGCCGATGCCGCGCGCGAGAAGCGCCTTGCCGGCAACCCGATGGGCGCCAGTATCCCGAAGATCATCACGCCCGAATTCGTGCGCGACGAGGTGGCTCGCGGGCGCGCGATCATCCCGGCCAACATCAACCACCCCGAGGTCGAGCCGATGGCGATCGGGCGCAACTTCAAGGTCAAGATCAACGCCAACATCGGCAACTCGGCCGTCACCTCCAGCATCGAGGAAGAGGTGGAGAAACTCGTGTGGGCGATCCGCTGGGGCGCCGACAATGTGATGGACCTCTCCACCGGCCGCAACATCCACACGACGCGCGACTGGATCGTGCGCAACAGCCCGGTGCCGATCGGCACCGTGCCGATCTACCAGGCGCTCGAGAAGGTCGGCGGCGTGGCCGAGGACCTCACCTGGGAGATCTACCGCGACACACTGATCGAGCAGGCCGAGCAGGGCGTCGACTACTTCACCATCCACGCCGGCCTGCGCCTGCCCTTCATCCACCTGACGGCAGGCCGTCGCACCGGCATCGTCTCGCGCGGCGGCTCGATCATGGCCAAGTGGTGCATCACGCATCACAAGGAAAGCTTCCTCTACACGCACTTCGAGGACATCTGCGACATCATGAAGGCCTACGACGTGAGCTTCTCGCTCGGCGACGGCCTGCGCCCCGGCTGCGCATCGGACGCCAATGACGAGGCCCAGTTCGCCGAGCTGCACACGCTGGGCGAGCTCACGCAGCTGGCCTGGAAGCACGACGTGCAGACCATGATCGAAGGCCCGGGCCACGTGCCCATGCACCTGATCCAGGCCAACATGGACGAGCAGCTCAAGACCTGCCACGAGGCGCCGTTCTACACGCTCGGCCCGCTGACCATCGACATCGCGCCCGGCTACGACCACATCGCCAGTGCCATCGGCGCCGCGATGATCGGTTGGGCCGGCACCGCGATGCTGTGCTACGTCACGCCCAAGGAACACCTGGGCCTGCCGGACCGCGACGACGTCAAGCAGGGCATCATCGCGTACAAGATCGCCGCGCATGCGGCCGACGTGGCCAAGGGCCATCCGGGTGCGCGTGCGCGCGACGATGCGCTGTCGCAGGCGCGCTTCGACTTCCGCTGGCAGGACCAGTTCAACCTCGGGCTCGACCCCGACACCGCGCGCGAATTCCACGACGAGACGCTGCCCAAGGACAGCAGCAAGGTGGCGCATTTCTGCTCGATGTGCGGTCCCAAGTTCTGCTCGATGAAGATCACGCAGGAGGTGCGTGACTTCGCTGCGCAGAAGGGCCTGGCCGAAGACGACGCGCTGGCGCTCGGCATGGCCGGCAAGTCGGCCGAGTTCAAGGCCCGCGGCGGCGAGATCTACATCCCGATCGCGTCCGGCACCGAATAAGGCTGGGGAGGGGTTGGTACCATCGGCGCATGATGCCCATCCCCTTCGACGCCGTGCTGTTCGACTGCGACGGCGTGCTGGTCGACTCCGAGCCGATCACCAACTGTGTGCTGGCCGACATGCTCGGCGAACTCGGCTGGCGCTTGAGCGTCGACGAGTGCATGCGGGTCTTCACCGGCAAGGCCGTGAAGGACGAGGCCGCGCTGATCGAGGCCAAGACCGGCTTCGCGCTGACGCCCGAATGGCTGAGCGAGTTCCGCGGCCGCCGCAATGAAGCGCTCGAGCGCGACCTGGTGGCGATTCCTCATGCGCCCGAGGCCGTGCGTGCGCTGCACGGCGCGCTCGACGGCCGCATCGCCTGCGCGTCCGGCGCCGACCGGCACAAGGTTGAGCTGCAGCTCGGCAAGATCGGCATCCTCGACCGCTTCGCCGGCCGCATCTTCAGCGGCCACGAGATGCCGCGCTCCAAGCCGGCCCCCGACGTGTACCTGGCCGCGGCGGCTGCGCTGGGCGTCGCGCCGGCGCGCTGCGCGGTCGTCGAGGACACGGTGACGGGTGCGGTGGCGGGCATCGCCGCCGGCGCGACGGTGTTCGGTTACAGCCCGGGCAACCTCGGGCACAGCGATCCGCAGGCGCTGCTCGGCGTCGGCGTGGCCCAGGTGTTCAGTGACATGGCGCAGCTGCCGGCGCTGCTGGCCGCGTGGCGCTTTGCCGCGACGGCCTGAGTTCCGAGGCGGGGTCCGTTCAGCGGGCGTTGCCGTGCATGGCGGCCTTCGCCATGGTGGCGAGCGATTGGGTCATGGCCTTGGCCCGGCTCGACCACATGTTGGCGATCAACTCGCCGGCGTTCTCGATCACCGACGGATGGCTGCGCGAGCGGCCGGAGGTGGCGACGAACTCGATGAGCGCAGCGTATTCGGAGGTGTCGGTGTCGGGAACTTGCATGGGTCGATCGTAGGGCCGGAACGGGGTGAATATCCGCGCAGAAGGCTTAGGCCGAAGGCGTTAGCTCACACTTTTTCACGAACGGCCCAGCCTGCGAGCTTAAAGCCTCCGGACGATCGTGGCCATGTCAAAAAGGTACAGCGGCTGTTTGTACGTCGAAGTTCTTACGTGATGCCATCCGCGCGCCGGAACGCACCGGGCGTCATGCCGGCCCAGGCGCGAAAGGCGCGCGAAAAGCTCTTCTCGTTGCGGAATCCGACCGCCAGGGCGATCTGCTTGATCGGCCGATCGGTGCGCCGCAGCTGTTCCGCGGCCTGCTCGTGGCGCACCTCATCCTTCAGGGCCTGCAGCGAGCTGCCCTCCTCGAGCAATTGGCGGTGCAGCGTGCGGCTGGACAGGTTCAGCATCGCCGCCAGCGATGCCGCATTGGCCATCTCGCCGCCACGCATGCGCAGCAACTCGCGCACGCGCTGGCCGAGCAGCCGGTCGCGGCGGTACTGCAGCACCGTGAGCGGGAGCGCGCGCCGCAGCATCGTGCGCAGCGCGCGTTCGTCGCGCTGCAGCGGCAACGCGAGATAGCGCTCGTCGAAGCTGTAGCTCGCCCGTGCGGCGCCGAAGTGCAGCGTGCCGCCGAACATCAGCGGATAGGCGTCCTGGTGCGGCGGCGCCTCGAAGGGAAAGGCGGCGGCGCGCAGCGAGACGCGCGAATCGATGACCCAGCACGCGTACCCGTGCAGGAAGCGCAGATTGGAGACCAAGCAGAACTCGCGGAACGCGCCGAGCGCGCGATGCTCGGTGATCGACACCGTCGCCACGCCGCCCGCCACCTTGAGGTCGAGCACGATGTCGTCCGTGAGCAGCCGCAGATGCCGGCACCAGCGCTTGATCGCGACGCCCAGGTCGGGCGAGCTCAGCGAGGCGCGGCACAGCATGCCGTAGCTGCCCCAGGGCAGGCGGCGCGAGAACCAGCCGAGCGCCTCGTCGTCGAGTTGCTGCATCGCGTGGCCCGACAGCGCCTCGAACTGCGCCGCCGTCACGCGCGCCTGCGGTCGGGCCAGATCGCGCGGCGCGATATGTGCCCGTGCCAGGGCCTCGGTGGGATCGAGGCCGTAGCGCTCGTAGCCCTCCACGATCGCTCGCACGAAGGCCATCGGCGTGGCTGCGCGGCCGGCCGGGCGCAGCAGCGACGAGGGCATGGAGGAAGGCAGAGTCGATGGCACGATATGCAACCATTGTGGCGCCAAATGCAACGGCACACGGCGTAAGCTGCGGCTTTCGCGCCAACACCGGCCCGCCACTCAGGAGACAACCCATGCACGATCCCGGCCTGAATTTCGACCTGGGCGACACCATCGACTCGCTGCGCGACGCGATCCAGGACTTCGCCGCCAACGAGATCGCGCCGCGCGCGCCCGACATCGACCGCGACAACCTGTTTCCGCCCGACCTCTGGAAGAAGCTTGGCGAACTCGGCCTGCACGGCATGACGGTGAAGGAAGAATTCGGCGGCACCGAGCTCGGCTACCTTGCGCACATCGTGGCGATGGAGGAAGTCTCGCGCGCCTCGGCCTCGGTCGGCTTGTCGTACGGCGCGCACTCCAACCTGTGCGTCAACCAGATCCACCGCAACGGCAGCGAGGCGCAGAAGAAGAAATACCTGCCCAGGCTGGTGAGCGGCGAGCACGTCGGCGCCCTGGCGATGAGCGAGCCCAATGCCGGTTCCGACGTCGTCAGCATGAAGCTGCGCGCCGAGAAGAAGGGCGACCGCTATGTGCTCAACGGCGGCAAGATGTGGATCACCAACGGCGGCGATGCCGACACGCTGGTGATCTACGCCAAGACCGAGCCCGAGATGGGCGCGCGCGGCATGACGGCCTTCATCGTCGAGAAGAACTTCAAGGGCTTCTCGGCCGGCACCAAGCTCGACAAGCTGGGCATGCGCGGCTCCAACACCTACCCGCTCTTCTTCGACAACTGCGAAGTGCCGGAAGAGAACGTGCTGGGCGGCGAGGGCATGGGCGCGAAGGTGCTGATGAGCGGCCTCGACTACGAGCGCGCCGTTCTTTCCGGCGGGCCGCTCGGCATCATGGCCGCGTGCATGGACGCCGTGCTGCCTTTCGTCCACGAGCGCAAGCAATTCGGCCAGAGCATCGGCGAGTTCCAGCTGATGCAGGGCAAGCTGGCCGACATGTATTCGACCTGGCAGGCGACGCGCGCCTATGTCTACGCCGTCGGCAAGGCCTGCGACCGCAAGGACCACGCACGCACCTTCCGCAAGGATGCGGCCGGCGCGATCCTCTACTCGGCCGAGAAAGCCACCTGGATGGCCGGCGAGGCGATCCAGGCGCTGGGCGGCGTGGGATACACCAAGGACTTTCCGGTGGAGCGCCTGTGGCGCGATGCCAAGCTCTACGAGATCGGCGCCGGCACCAGCGAGATCCGGCGCATGCTGATCGGCCGTGAACTCTTTGCTGAAACGGCATGACCACCGCCGACTGCTGAAGCTGGCACGATAGGAATGCCACTGAAGGAGACAAGATGAACCACCTCGACAGCATCGCCATAGGCGCCACCGATGTCCCGCTGATCGAACAGACGATCGGCGATTTTTTCGACGACATGACGGCCGGGCAGCCGGACCGCGACGCGCTGGTGAGCCGCCACGAGGGCCAGCGCCTGACGTACCGCGAACTGCAGACCGAATCGATGCGGCTCGCGAGCGCCTTGCTGAACCTGGGCCTCGTGCCCGGCGACCGCATCGGCATCTGGTCGCACAACAACGTGCCGTGGGTGCTGATGCAGATCGCGACGGCGAAGGTCGGACTGATCCTGGTCAACATCAACCCGGCCTACCGCACCTCCGAAGTCGAGTACGCGCTCAACAAGGTCGGCTGCAGGGCGCTGGTGTCGATGGCGCAGTTCAAGACCAGCGACTACCTCGGCATGCTGCGCGAACTCGGGCCGGCGAAGCTGCCGACGCTCGAGCACACGGTGTGGATCGACAAGCCGGGCGAGGCCGACAAGGCGGGCCTGCAGCGCTTCTCCGCATTGCTTGCGAGCGGCGACCCCGGCGATGCGCGCATCGCGCAGATCGGCAGGACGCTCAAGGCCACCGATGCCGTCAACATCCAGTTCACCAGCGGCACCACCGGCTTCCCCAAAGGCGCGACGCTCACGCACCGCAACATCCTCAACAACGGCTTCTTCATCGGCGAGTGCATGAAGCTCACGCCCGACGATCGGCTCTGCATCCCGGTGCCGCTGTACCACTGCTTCGGCATGGTGCTGGGCAACCTGGCCTGCCTCACGCATGGCTCTGCCATCGTCTATCCGAACGACGGCTTCGATCCGCTCACTGTGCTGGAGACGGTACAGGCCGAGAAATGCACCGGCCTGCACGGCGTGCCGACCATGTTCATCGCCGAGCTCGACCAGCCGCGTTTCAAGGAGTTCGATCTGTCGACGCTGCGCACCGGCATCATGGCCGGCTCGCCGTGCCCGACCGAGGTGATGAAGCGCGTGGTCGAGCAGATGCACCTGAGCGAGATCACCATCGCCTACGGCATGACCGAGACCAGCCCCGTGAGCTGCCAGAGCAGCACCGACACGCCGCTCGACAAGCGCGTCTCCACGGTCGGCACGGTGCAGCCGCACATCGACATCAAGATCGTCGACCCCGAGACCGGCGCCATCGTGCCGCGCGGCGCTTCGGGCGAGTTCTGCACGCGTGGCTACTCGGTGATGCTGGGCTACTGGGAAGACGAAGAGAAGACGCGCGAGGCGATCGATGCCGAAGGCTGGATGCACACCGGCGACCTCGCAACCATGGACGCCGAGGGCTACGTCAACATCGTCGGCCGCATCAAGGACCTCGTGATCCGCGGCGGCGAGAACATCTATCCGCGCGAGATCGAGGAATTCCTCTACCACCATCCGAAGGTGCGCGACGTGCAGGTGGTCGGCCTGCCCGACAAGCGCTACGGCGAGGAGCTTTGCGCGTGGATCATCGCCAAGCCGGGGCAGGCACCGACCGCCGACGAGGTGCGCGAATTCTGCAAGGGCCAGATCGCGCACTACAAGGTGCCGAAGTACATCGAATTCGTCTCCGAGTTCCCGATGACCGTGACCGGCAAGATCCAGAAATTCAAGATCCGCGATGCGATGAAAAGCAAGCTCGGACTCGACGACGAAAAGACCGCATGAGCCAACTCGAAACCAAACTCAACGCCCGATCGGCCGAATTCCAGGCCAACGCGACGGCGATGCGCGCGCTGGTCGATGACCTGCATGCGCAGTTCGCCAAGGTCGAAGCCGGCGGCGGCGAGGCCGCGCGCAACAAGCACACCGCGCGCGGCAAGCTGCTGCCGCGCGACCGCGTGGCGCAATTGCTCGATCCCGGAACGCCCTTTCTCGAGATCGCGCCGCTCGCCGCGCATGCGATGTACCACGGCGCGGCGCCCGGCGCGGGACTGATCGCCGGCATCGGCCGCGTCAGCGGCGTCGACTGCATGATCGTGTGCAACGACGCGACCGTGAAGGGCGGCACCTACTACCCGCTGACCGTCAAGAAGCACCTGCGCGCGCAGGAGATCGCCGAGCAGAACCGCCTGCCCTGCATCTACCTCGTCGACTCGGGCGGCGCCAACCTGCCGAACCAGGATGAGGTGTTTCCCGACCGCGACCACTTCGGCCGCATCTTCTACAACCAGGCGCAGATGAGCGCGCAGGGCATCGCGCAGATCGCCGTCGTGATGGGCTCGTGCACGGCCGGCGGTGCCTACGTACCGGCGATGAGCGATGAGTCGATCATCGTCAAGAACCAGGGCACCATCTTCCTCGGCGGCCCGCCGCTGGTGAAGGCGGCCACCGGCGAGGTCGTCACGGCCGAGGACCTGGGCGGCGGCGACGTGCACACGCGGCTGTCGGGCGTGGCCGACCACCTCGCGCAGAACGACCTGCACGCGCTGGCGCTGGCGCGTTCGGCGATCGCCAACCTCAACGCGCACAACGGCGCGCCTGCGGCGCCCGCTGCCACGCAGGTGCGCACGCCGGCCTTCGCGGCCGAAGAACTCTACGGCGTGATCCCGACCGACACGCGCAAGCCCTTCGACGTGCGCGAGATCATCGCGCGCATCGTCGACGGCAGCGAGTTCCATGAATTCAAGGCGCGCTTCGGCAGCACGCTGGTCTGCGGCTTCGCCGAGATCGAGGGCATGCCCGTGGGCATCGTCGCCAACAACGGCATCCTGTTCAGTGAATCGGCGCAGAAGGGCGCGCACTTCATCGAGTTGTGCTGCCAGCGCAGGATCCCGCTGGTGTTCCTGCAGAACATCACCGGCTTCATGGTCGGTCGCAAGTACGAGAACGAAGGCATCGCGCGCCACGGCGCCAAGATGGTGACGGCCGTGGCCACCGCCAACGTGCCCAAGTTCACCATCATCATCGGTGGCAGCTTCGGCGCCGGCAACTACGGCATGTGCGGCCGCGCCTACTCGCCGCGCTTCCTCTGGATGTGGCCCAACGCGCGCATCAGCGTGATGGGCGGCGAGCAGGCCGCGAGCGTGCTGGCCACTGTCAAGCGCGACGGCATCGAAGGCAAGGGTGGCCAGTGGAGCGCCGAGGAAGAAGAAGCCTTCAAGGCGCCGATCCGCCAGCAGTACGAGGCCCAGGGCCATCCCTACTACGCCACCGCGCGGCTGTGGGACGACGGCATCATCGACCCGGCCGACACGCGCCGCGTGCTGGCGCTCGGCCTGGCGGCCGCGCGCAACGCGCCGATTCCCGAGCCGAAGTTCGGCATCTTCCGCATGTGAGGTAGCCGCCATGTCGCTTGCCAACTACTTTGCCAGCCTGGCCCGCTACCACGTGTGGGCGACGCAGAAGCTGATCGCCTCGAACCTGGACGGCCTGTCCGACGCGGACTGGCATCGCGACTGTGGGCTCTTCTTTCATTCGGTGCACAACACGGTCAATCACCTGCTGGTGACCGACACCATCTGGTTCGCGCGTTTCGCCGAAGGCAAGTCGCTGCGCATGCCGCTCGACACCGTGCTGCATGCGCAGCGCGCCGACGTGTGCAACGCCCTCGCCACGGCCGTCACGCGCTGGAGCCCCTGGCTTTCGACGCTGCCGCCCGAGCGCTTCGACGGCGAGCTGGCCTACACGCGCAACAACGGCGACGAAGTCCGCATCCCGTTCGCGCCCGCGCTCGGCCATGTGTTCAACCACGCGACCCATCACCGCGGCCAGCTGACGGCTGCGCTGACCGCGATGGTCCAGCCCGGGCCGGTACTCGACTGGGTCTATCTGCTGCAACAAGAGGCGCGTTCTTCATGAGCACTTCCTTCACCACGCTTCAACTCGCGATCGAGGGCGCCGTCGCGCGCATCTGGCTCGACCGGCCGGAATCGCGCAATGCCTTCGATGAGGTCGTCATCCGCGAACTCGGCGAGGCCTTCGCCGAAGCGAGCGCCTCGGCAGACGTGCGGGTCATCGTGCTCGGCGCCAACGGCCCGGCCTTCTGCGCCGGCGCCAACCTCCACTGGATGCGCCGCGCGGCCGACTTCACGCATGAGGAAAACCTCGCCGACGCGGGCGCGCTCGCGACCATGCTGCGCGCGATCCACGAATGCCCCAAGCCCGTGATCGCGCGCGTGCAGGGCGACGTCTATGCCGGCGGCATGGGCCTCGTTGCCGCCTGCGACATCGCGGTGAGCGCCGACACGGCGTGGTACTGCCTGAGCGAAGTCAAGATCGGCCTGGTTCCCGCGACCATCAGCCCCTACGTGCTGCGCGCGATGGGCACGCGCGCGGCGCAGCGCTGGTTCCTGACCGCGGAGCGCTTCAGCGCGGCCGAGGCGCATCGCATCGGCTTCGTGCACGAGGTGGTCGCGGCCGATGCACTCGATGCCAAGGTAGCCGAACTCGTCAAGGCCTTCACGGGCGCGAGTCCGGCCGCGGTGCGGGCCTGCAAGCGGCTGATCGCCGACGTGGCGGGCGCCGAGATCGACGATGCGCTGATCGCGAAGACGGTGCAGGGCATCGCCGACATCCGTGCCAGCGACGAGGGCAAAGAAGGCGTGCAAGCCTTTCTGCAGAAGCGCAAGCCCTCGTGGCTGGTCCGCTGAGACGGCCGGCCCATGGACACGCTCGACACACCGCAACTCCTCGCACTGGCCGCCGCCGTCGGCTGGGCCAGCGGCGTGCGGCTCTACCTGGTCGTGCTGCTGACCGGCCTGGTCGGCTACTTCGGCTGGGTGCCGCTGCCGCATGGCCTGCAGCTGCTGGCGCATCCGGTCGTGATTGCGGCCAGCGGCTTCATGGTCTTCGTCGAGTTCTTCGCCGACAAGATCCCGGGCCTCGATTCGCTGTGGGACATGGTGCACACCGTGATCCGCATTCCGGCCGGTGCGGCGCTCGCAGCCAGCGTGTTCGGCACCGACCACGCGGTGATGGCGCTCGTGGCCGGACTGCTCGGCGGTGGTTTCGCGGCCACGGCGCATGCGGCCAAGGCCACCACGCGCGCGGCCATCAACACCTCGCCCGAGCCCTTCAGCAACGTCGGCGCCTCGCTGGTGGAGGACGGCATGGTGCCGGCCGGGCTGTGGCTCGCGGTCGCGCATCCGCTGGTCTTCGGCGTGCTCTTCGTCGCGGTGCTGGCGCTCAGCGTGTGGCTGATCCGAAAGAGCTGGCGCTTCCTCCGCTCGCTGTTCAGCCGCGTCGCGCGCATCTTCAGCGGGCGGCCCGATCCCGGCGTCGTGCCCGCATTCCAATTCAAGAAGAACACCCCTGGGGACTCATCGAATGTTTGACAAGATCCTGATTGCCAATCGCGGGGAGATTGCCTGCCGCGTGGCTGCCACGGCCCGGCGCATGGCCATCCGCACGGTGGCCGTGTATTCCGACGCCGATGCCTACGCCAACCACGTGCGTGCCTGCGACGAAGCCGTCCACCTCGGCGGCAGCGCGCCCAAGGACAGCTACCTGCGCTGGGACAAGATCCGCGAAGCCGCCAAGGCCACGGGCGCGCAGGCGGTGCACCCGGGCTACGGCTTTCTGAGCGAGAACGAGGAGTTCGCGCGCGCCTGCGCCGAGGCGGGCCTGGTCTTCATCGGCCCGCCGCCTTCCGCCATCAAGGCCATGGGGCTGAAGGCCGAGTCCAAGCAATTGATGGAGAAGGCCGGCGTGCCGCTGGTGCCCGGCTACCACGGCAGCGACCAGGATCCGGCGCTGTTGCAGCGCGAGGCCGACCGCATCGGCTACCCGGTGCTGATCAAGGCCAGTGCCGGCGGCGGCGGCAAGGGCATGCGCGTGGTCGAGAAGTCGGCCGACTTCGCGGCCGCGCTGGCCTCGTGCCAGCGCGAGGCGATCAACAGCTTCGGCGACGATGCGGTGCTGATCGAGAAATACGTGCAGCGTCCGCGCCATATCGAGATCCAGGTCTTCGGCGACACGCAGGGCCACTGCGTCTACCTGTTCGAGCGCGACTGCTCGGTGCAGCGGCGCCACCAGAAGGTGCTGGAAGAAGCGCCGGCGCCGGGCATGACCGAGGCCATGCGCAAGCAGATGGGCGAGGCCGCCGTCGCCGCGGCGCGCGCAGTGAACTACGTCGGCGCGGGCACGGTGGAATTCATCGTCGAGCAGCGCGAAGGCGGCGAGATGAACTTCTTCTTCATGGAGATGAACACGCGCCTGCAGGTCGAGCATCCGGTCACCGAAGCCATCACCGGCCTCGATCTCGTCGAGTGGCAACTGCGCGTGGCCTCGGGCGAGCCCCTGCCGCTCACGCAGGACCAGCTGCAGATCCACGGCCATGCGATCGAAGCGCGCATCTGCGCCGAGAACCCCGACAAGAACTTCCTGCCCGCCACCGGCACCCTGCGCGTCTACCGCAAGCCGCAGGCCACGGCCTTCCAGCGCAGCCGCGTGCGCATCGACGACGGCGTGCGCGAGGGCGGCGTGATCTCGCCCTTCTACGACTCGATGATCGCCAAGCTGATCGTGCACGGCGCGACCCGCGAGGAGGCGCTGGCGCGGCTCGATCTCGCGCTGGCGCAGACGCACATCGTCGGCGTCGCGACCAACGTGCAGTTTCTGCGCGGCGTGCTGCGCACCGATTCCTTTGCCCATGCGAAGCTCGACACCGCGCTGATCGAGCGCGAGCGCGCGGTGCTGTTCGACCAGGAGCCGCTCGGCCTGCCGCTGGCGGCCGCGGCTTCGGTGGCGCACACGCTGCTCGGCGAGGGGGCGAGCGCCTCGGCCGATCCCTTCAGCCGGCGCGACGGCTGGCAGTCGCACGGCGTCGCGCTGCGCCCGTTCGAATTCGAGTTCCGCGGCGAAACGCAGGCCGCCATGCTGAGCTACCTGCACGACGGCACGCTCGCGCTGCAGGTGGGCGGCGTGTCCGGGCCGCTGGTGATCGGCCGCTTGCCTTCGGGCGACATCGAGGTGCAGTTCAACGGGCAGCGCCGCACGCTGAGCGTCTACCAGGAACAGGCGACGGCGCATGTGTTCGCGGCCGAGGGCGCGACGAAGATCGTCGCCATCGATCGCCTCGCGCATGCGGGCGAGACGCAGGCCGAAGGCGGGCGCCTCACCGCGCCGATGCCGGGCAAGGTGGTGTCCTTCGCGGTCAAGGCCGGCGACAAGGTCCGCCGCGGCCAAGCCCTGGCCGTGATGGAAGCGATGAAGATGGAACACACCATCGCGGCGCCGGCCGACGGCACCGTGGAAGAACTGCTCTACGCGCCGGGCGACCAGGTGACCGAGGGCGCGGAACTGCTGCGCATCGCCGCTTAAGCTCGGGGCATGACGATTTCATCGACCTCTTCCGTGCCGCCTGCACCGTCTTCTGCCGACGGGATCTCCTACCCCCATCTGCGCATCGCCGTCTGCTTGTCCGAACTCAAGCCGGAACCCTGGGTCGACGGCCTGCGCCGTGCACTGCCCGGCGCCGAGGTGCGGGCCTGGACGCCGGGCGCGCCGCCGGTCGACCACGCGGTGGTCTGGATGCCGCCGCAGCAACTGCTCGACGAGCAGCCGCAGTTGCGCGGGCTGTTCAACATCGGCGCGGGCGTGGATGCGCTGACCCGGCTCCGGCTGCCGCCGCGGACGCAGCTGGTGCGTCTCGAAGACGGCGGCATGGCCGTGCAGATGGCCGAGTATGTGTGCCATGCGCTGATCCGCCATTTCCGCGAGTTCGACGTCTACGAGGCCGACGCGCGCGAAGGCCGCTGGAGCTATCGCAAGCCGCGCGAGCGCGGAGATTTCGCAGTCGGCGTGATGGGCCTGGGCGTGCTCGGCGAGCGGGTGGCGCGCGCGGTTGCGCAGTTCGATTTCCCGGTCAATGGCTGGAGCCGCTCGGGCAAGGCGATCGATGGCGTGCGGGGCTTCGTTGGCGACGACGGTTTCGATGCCTTTCTGAGCGCCAGCCGCGTGCTGGTGAACTTGCTGCCGCTGACCGAGGCGACGCGCGGCATCCTGAACCGGCGCAATCTTTCCTTGCTCCACGGCGGGCAGCCGGGCGGCTATCTGATCAACGTGGCGCGCGGCGGCCATCTGATGGAAGCCGAACTGATGCCGCTGCTCGACGGCGGGCAGCTGGCGGGTGCGACGCTCGACGTGTTCGAGGTCGAGCCGCTGCCGCCGGCGCACGCGTTCTGGCGCCATCCGAAAATCACGGTGACGCCGCACGGTTCGGCGCGCACCGAGCGCGAGACGAGCATCGCGCAGATCGCCGGCAAGATCCGCGCACTGGAGCGCGGTGAACCCATCGGCGGCGTGGTCGACCACAACCGTGGATACTGAGCTCGCACAGGAATCTGGAAGGTTGGTCATGAAATATCCGGGCAAAGTCAAGATCGTCGACGTGGGCCCACGCGATGGCTTGCAGAACGAAAAGCAGCCGGTGTCGGCCGAGATCAAGATCGGCCTCGTGCACCGGCTGCAGGATGCGGGGGTGCGCGAGATCGAGGTGACGAGCTTCGTCTCGCCCAAATGGGTGCCGCAGATGGCCGACAACGCCGAGGTCATGCACGGCATCCACCGCAAGGCCGGCGTGCGCTACTCGGTGCTGACGCCCAACATGAAAGGCTTCGAGGCCGCCATCGCCGCGCCGCGCGAGGAATGGCCCGACGAGATCGTGGTGTTCGCCGCCGCCAGCGAGGCCTTCAGCCAGCGCAACATCAACTGCTCGATCGCCGAAAGCATCGAGCGCTTCCGGCCGGTGGTGGCGGCAGCGCGCGACCAGGGCATCTACGTGCGCGGCGCGATGTCCTGCGCCGTGGGCTGTCCCTACGAAGGCGAAGTCGCGCCCGCGCGCGTCGACATGCTGGCCGGCCTCATGAAAGACATCGGCGTGCAGCACGTGGGCGTGGCCGACACCATCGGCGTGGGCACCCCGGTCAAGGTGCAGCGCGCGCTGGAAGCGACCTTGAAGCACTTCGGCATCGACGACATCTCGGGCCACTACCACGACACCTACGGCCAGGCGCTGGGCAACACGCTCGCGAGCCTGGCGATGGGCGTGTGGCAGTTCGACACCTCGTCGGCCGGGCTCGGCGGCTGCCCGTACGCGAAAGGCGCGACCGGCAATGTGGCCACCGAGGACGTGGTCTACATGCTGCACGGCATGGGCATCGAGACCGGCATCGACCTGGACCGGTTGATCGATGCGGGCGTGTACATCAGCGAGGCGCTGGGCCGCGAGCCCAACTCGCGGGCGTCGAAGGCGATACGCACGAAGCGCGAGGGCTGAGACGATGTGCGGTGCCGAATTGACCTCACTGCCCGACGGCGTGCAGCGCGTCGCGCGCCTGCTGCAGGACAAGGGCCATCCCCATGCGCCGCAGATGCTCGACGACGCCGCGCGCACCGCACAGCAGGCGGCCGATGCGCTCGGCATCGAACTCGGCCAGATCGCCAAGAGCATCGTGTTCCGCCGCAAGGCCGACGACGTGGCGGTGCTGGTCGTGACTTCGGGCGACCGGCGCGTCGACGAGAAGAAGGTCGAGGCGCTGGTCGGCAAGCTGGGCCGCGCCGATGCCGAATTCGTCAAGCGCACGACCGGCTTCTCGATCGGCGGCGTCTCGCCCTTCGCGCACGCGCTGGCGCCGGTCATGCTGATCGACCGCGAGCTGTTCCGCTTCGAGGATGTCTGGGCCGCGGCCGGCCATCCGCATGCGGTGGTGCGGCTCTCCCCACACGATCTCGAAGGCCTGACCGGCGCGCCGGTCGCGGACGTGGTGTGAGCACCGGCCTCGCGCCCGAACTCGCGTCGCGCGCGGCCGTCGCGCGGATGCTGCCGAACGATCTGCCGTCGCCGTGCATCTCGATCTGCCGCATGCACCGGCCCAGCGGTTTCTGCACCGGCTGCCTGCGCACCATCGACGAGATCGCCGGCTGGAGCCGCATGGACGATGCGACCAAGCGCAGGGTCTGGCGCGCCATCGAGCTGCGCGCCGAGACCGATCTGCTGACACTCGACGATCAGGACGCATCGCCATGAAGCACATCACCTTCCATCTCGACTTCATCTCGCCCTACGCCTTGCTCGCGTTCGAGCATCTTCCCGACGCGCTCGAGGGCCTGAGCTACAGCGTGAGCTACAAGCCGCTGCTGCTCGGCGCGCTGCTCAAGCACCACGGCCAGCTCGGGCCGGCGGAGATTCCGGCCAAGCGGACCTGGACCTATCGCCACGTGCTGTGGCTGGGCCATGCGCACGGCATCCCGATCGAGATGCCGGCCTCGCATCCCTACAACCCGCTGCCGCACCTGCGCCTCGCGCTGGCGACGACGCCGGACGGGACGATCAGCCGCTGGGTCGCGGAGACGATCTTTCGCGAAATCTGGCGCGGCGGCGCCGAGGCCGGCGATGCGGCCCGGCTCGCGGCGCTCGCAGCCAGGCTGCCGCAGGTGCGCGATGCCAATGGCCAAGAGGTCAAGGCCCAGCTGCGCGCCAACACCGACGAGGCCATCGCACAAGGCGTGTTCGGCGTGCCGGCGTACGAGGTCGACGGCGACCTGTTCTGGGGCTTCGACGGCCTCGGCATGCTGCGCGCGCGGCTCGCGGACGACGCGTGGTTCGCAGGTCCGCAATGGACCGCCGCCGACCAGCGGCCGGCACTGCTGCGCAGCAGCAAAACCTGAGCTTTCCTGCCAGCTGAAACAGACCCTCCGGGTTTCACCCTAAGTTGTCAGCGCCGATTCAGTTTGGCGAAAGGATCGGGTCAGTCGCCGCCTCAAGAATGCGTCACGGTCCCTTTCCGTGGGCCGACACTTCTGAGGAGACGACGCAATGGCAGCCACACTGGATTCGCGCGGAGCGCCCACGAGCGCGCCCCGGCCCATGAGCCGGGAGGAGAAGAAGGTCATCTTCGCCTCCTCCCTCGGCACCGTGTTCGAGTGGTACGACTTCTATCTCTACGGCTCGCTGGCGGCGATCATCGCCAAGCAGTTCTTCAGCGGCCTGGATGCGGGAGCGGCCTTCATCTTCGCGCTGCTGGCCTTCGCGGCCGGCTTCCTGGTGCGGCCCTTCGGCGCCATCGTGTTCGGCCGGCTGGGCGACATGATCGGGCGCAAGTACACCTTTCTGGTGACCATCCTGATCATGGGCCTGTCGACCTTCATCGTCGGCCTGTTGCCCAGCTACGGGACCATTGGCGTCGCGGCGCCCGTGATCCTGATCGCGCTGCGCATGCTGCAGGGCCTGGCGCTCGGCGGCGAGTACGGCGGTGCCGCCACCTACGTGGCCGAGCACTCGCCCTTCGGCAAGCGCGGCGCCTACACCTCGTGGATCCAGACCACCGCCACGCTCGGCCTGTTCCTGAGCCTGCTGGTGATTTTGGGGGTGCGCGAAGGCGTCGGCGAGGCGGCGTTCAACGACTGGGCCTGGCGCATTCCGTTCCTGGTGTCGATCTTCCTGCTCGGCATCTCGGTGTGGATCCGGCTGTCGCTGTCCGAGTCGCCGGCCTTCCAGAAGATGAAGGCCGAGGGCAAGACCTCGAAGGCGCCGCTGTCCGAGTCCTTCGGCCAGTGGAAGAACCTCAAGATCGTGATCCTGGCGCTGGTCGGCCTCACAGCCGGGCAGGCGGTGGTCTGGTACACGGGCCAGTTCTACGCGCTGTTCTTCCTCACGGCGCAGCTCAAGGTCGATGCGACCACGGCCAACCTGATGATCGCCGCGGCGCTCGCGCTCGGCACGCCCTTCTTCGTGATCTTCGGCACGCTGTCGGACAAGATCGGCCGCAAGCCGATCATCATGGCCGGCTGCCTGCTGGCGGTGGTGACCTACTTTCCGGTCTTCAAGATGCTGACCGAGGCCGCCAATCCCGACCTCGCCAAGGCCCAGGCCACGGCCGGCGTGACGGTGACGGCCGATCCCAAGTCCTGCTCCTTCCAGGGCAACCCGGTGGCGCGCGAGATCGACTTCAAGAGCTCGTGCGACATCGCCAAGCGCTACCTGGTGCAGAACTCGGTGAGCTACAACAACATTGACGGCGCGCCGGGCTCCAAGGCCGTGGTCAAGATCGGCGACAAGACGGTCGAAGCGCCGGTCGGCAACGTGGTCAACCTCAAGTTCGACGAGGCTTCGGCCAAGGACATCGCCGCCTTCAAGAAGGGCGTGGGCGACGACCTGAAGGCGGCCGGCTATCCGAGCAAGGCCGACCCCGCGAAGATGAACAAGTTCATGTCGGTGCTGATGCTGTTCTGGCTTGTGCTGCTGGTGACGATGGTCTATGGCCCGATCGCGGCGATGCTGGTCGAGCTGTTCCCCACACGCATCCGCTACACCTCCATGAGCCTGCCGTACCACATCGGCAACGGCTGGTTCGGCGGTCTGCTGCCCACCACCGCCTTCGCGATCGTGGCGACCACCGGGAACATGTACAACGGGCTCTGGTATCCGATCATCATCGCGGCCGTCACACTGGTCGTAGGTACGCTCTTCATTCGCGAAACCAAGGACGTAGACATCTACGCCAACGACTGACTCCGCGTCGACCCTAGTACCAGAAACACCGCGGAACCGGCTCCGCCGGGCCGCTGGTGTTGCCCCCGGTAGGGGGTTGGCGAAGCGACACGAAGTGCGCGAAGACTGGGGGCGAGCCTATCTCTTGAATTTGCCTTGGCTGATGATTGAGAGGTCGGCGAAATCGATGCCGGCGTGGCTCTGGGGCGAATAGTGCACCTCCAGTCCGCCGAGGTCGTAGTCGTGCATGGTCTCGAGCGCAGCGAGCACCTTGGCGCGTGTCGGCTTCGGGCCGGCACGGCGCAGCGCCTCGACCAGCACCTTGGCCGCGGCGAAGCCTTCGAGCGTGGCCGGTGACAGCTCGGTCTGGCCCTTGGCCTGCGCGAGCGCGAGGGCTTCGTGGACCATCGGCTGGCCGATCAGGTGCTCGTTGGGGAACACCTGGGTCACGATCACGCCGCTGCTCGCATCGCCCAGCTGCTTGATGAAACCCGACGAGGCATTGTTGGACAGCGTGACGACCTGCGCCGCCGAGCCCGCGGCGCGCAAGGCCTTGACGCCGTCGGCCACCACCTGGCTGGCGCCGAACCACAACACCGCCTGGGCATCGGCGCCGGTGATCTTCGGCACGATGCTCGCGTAGTCGGGTTTCTCGCGGTCCGCCGCCACGACCGCGGCCGGCTTCTGCCTGGCCTTGTCGAAGCCCGTCACGGCGCCCGCGAGCGCATCCTTGCCGAAGGAGTCGGCCGCGTGCACCACGACGATCCGCGTCAGGCCGATGGTGACCAGGTGCTGGACCGCTTTCTCGGCTTCGCTCTGGTAGGTCGCGCGCACGTTGAAGACGTGTTTCTGCAGCGGCTTGTACAGCGCCATGGCGCCGGTGGACGGCCCGATCAGCGCCACGCCGTACTTGTCGAGCCAGGGGATCATGGCCTGGGTGTTCGGCGTGCCGCGGCTCAGGAACAGAGCGACCACCTTCCTGTCCTCGATCAGCACGCGTGCGTTCTCGCCCGCGCGCTGGGCGTCGAAGGCATCGTCGATGCGGACCATCTCGATCTTTTCGCCGTTGATGCCGCCCTTGGCGTTCGCCGCGTCGATGACCAGCTGGGCGCCGCTGTTGGCTTCGTTCAAGGGAGCGGCGGTGGGGCCGGTCATGCCGGCCGTCTGGCCGATGAGGATCTGGGCCGATGTGCTCAGGGTGGCGAGGGCCAGCAGGAGGGCCGCGCAGGCGCGGATCCCCCATGTTCGGGTATGTTTTTTCATTTGAAATCCGGGATGTGACAGCAAACGCGTCTATTTGTGTCTGCCGTGATACGTGTTGCCATCGGTGGAAACCCCTGCGTCCCGACCCCCCATGTGATGTCGTGCACGAATGTGTCGCCCGGCCTTCCTAGAATGTCTGCCCCACCCCCAAGGCATTCATGACACAGGGCTCCATCCGGATTCGCGGTGCACGTCAGCACAACCTCCAGAACCTCGATCTCGACATCCGCACCGGCGAGATGACCGTGGTCACCGGCCCGAGCGGCTCGGGCAAGTCCAGCCTGGTGTTCGACACGCTCTACGCCGAAGGCCAGCGGCGCTATGTCGAGACCTTCTCGGCCTATGCGCGCCAGTTCCTCGACCGCATGGACAAGCCGGCCGTCGACAAGGTCGAAGGCGTGCCGCCGGCCATCGCGATCGACCAGACCAATCCGGTGCGTTCGTCGCGCTCGACCGTCGGCACGATGACCGAGCTCAACGACCACCTCAAGCTGCTGTTCGCGCGCGCGGCACAGCTGTTCGATCGCGAGACGGCGCTGCCGGTGCGGCACGATTCGCCGGACTCGATCTATGCGGAACTGGCGTCGCGCGCGGCGGTCGCGGGCGATCCGCGCGTAGTGCTCACCTTCCCGGTCGAGCTGCCTGCGAGCACCACGGCCGACGAGGTCACGCAATGGCTGTCCGCCAGCGGCTTCACGCGCGTGCAGGCCGAGCGCGAGATCGCGACGCCGACCGGGCCGCGCAAGGTGCTCGACGTGGTGGCCGACCGCTTCCGCATCGCCGGCGCCGAACGCGCGCGCGTGGTCGAGGCGATCGAGGTCGCGCTCAAGCGCGGCAGCGGGCGGCTCACCGTGTATGCCTTGCCGGCTGACGAAAGCGCATCACCCGAGATCTGGAAATTCTCCACGGGCCTTCATTGCCCCGAGAGCGACATCCGCTACGCCGATCCGATCCCGTCGATGTTCTCCTTCAACTCCGCGGTCGGCGCCTGCGAGACCTGCCGCGGCTTCGGCCGGGTGATCGGCGTTGACCTCGGCCTCGTGATTCCCAACGACAAGCTGACGCTGCGCGCCGGCGCGATCAAGACCATCCAGACGCCCGCCTGGAAGGAAGCGCAGGACGACCTGATGCGCCACGCCGAGACGGCCGGCATCCCGCGCGACACGCCCTGGAACAAGCTCACGCCCGAGCAGCAGGCCTGGGTGATCGAGGGCTCGCCCAACTGGAAGGGCAAGTGGAACCAGCAGTGGTATGGCGTGCGCCGCTTCTTCGGCTACCTGGAGAGCAAGGCCTACAAGATGCACATCCGCGTGCTCTTGTCGAAGTACCGCAGCTACACGCCGTGCCCGACCTGCGCGGGTGCGCGGCTCAAGCTCGAAAGCCTGTTGTGGCGCATCGGCGGCAAGGAAGGCGCGGATGCGGTGCTCGATCCGGCGAAGCGCTTCATGCCGGTGGGCGTGAAATGGTCGCGTGCGCAGCTGGAGGCGTTGCCGGGGCTGTGCCTGCACGACTTGATGATGTTGCCGATCGAAAGACTGCGGCGTTTCTTCGATGGGCAGCAGCCCTCACCCCAACCCTCTCCCGCAGGCGGGAGAGGGGGCCAGGCGGGCTTGCTCCCTCTCCCGCCTGCGGGAGAGGGCGGGGGTGAGGGTCCCGCGTCGATCTCCCACGGCGAAACCCAGGCCCTCAAGCTGCTGTTCGAAGAAATCACCACCCGCCTGCGCTACCTCCACGACGTCGGCATCGGCTACCTCACGCTCGACCGCCAGAGCCGCACGCTGAGCGGCGGCGAGGTGCAGCGCATCAACCTTACGACCGCGCTCGGCACCTCGCTGGTCAACACGCTGTTCGTGCTCGACGAGCCCAGCATCGGCCTGCATCCGCGCGACATGAACCGCATCACCGAGGCCATGCTGCGCCTGCGCGACGCAGGCAACACGCTGGTGGTGGTCGAGCACGACCCGGCCGTGATGCTGGCCGCCGACCGCGTGATCGACATGGGCCCGGGGCCCGGCGTGCGCGGCGGGCAGATCGTGTTCGACGGCAGCACCGATGCGCTGCGCGATGCCGACACGCTGACCGGTCAGTACCTCGGCGGACGCAAGCAGATCGGCATGGGCTTTCGCCGCATGGTCACCGACAACACGCCGCGGCTGATCCTCGAAGGCGTGCGCGAGCACAACCTGCAGAACGCGACCGTGGAGCTGCCGCTCGCGCGCCTGGTCTGCATCACCGGCGTCAGCGGTTCGGGCAAGTCGACCCTGATCCAGGATGTGCTGGCGCCCGCGCTGATGCGCCATTTCGGCAAGGCCACCGAAACGCCGGGCGCGCACGACCGGCTGCTCGGTGCCGATCTGCTGAGCGACGTGGTCTTCGTCGACCAGTCGCCGATCGGCAAGACCGCGCGTTCCAATCCGGCGAGCTACGTCGGCGCTTGGGATGCGATCCGCGAGATCTTCGCGACCGCCGCGCTCTCGCGCCAGCGCGGCTACACGGCCTCGAAGTTCAGCTTCAACAGCGGCGACGGCCGCTGCCCGACCTGCGGCGGCTCGGGCTTCGAGCACGTCGAGATGCAGTTCCTGTCCGACGTCTACCTGCGCTGCCCCGACTGCGACGGCAAGCGCTACCGGCCCGAGATCCTCGAGGTCACGATCGAGCGCGCCGCGCGCAGCTTCAACGTCGCCGACGTGCTCGACCTCACGGTGGCCGAGGCCGCCGCGGTGTTCGAGATGGACCGCGAGGTGCTGCGCGTGCTGCAGCCGATCGTCGATGTCGGGCTCGACTACGTCAAGCTCGGCCAGCCCGTGCCCACCTTGAGCGGCGGCGAGGCACAGCGGCTCAAGCTCGCGGGCTTCCTCGCCGAGGCGGCGAAGAACGGCAGTTCGAGCCGGCAGCCGCTGGCGCGCAAGGGCACGCTGTTCCTGTTCGACGAGCCGACCACCGGCCTGCACTTCGACGACATCGCGCGCCTGATGCGTGCGCTGCGCAAGCTGCTCGATGCCGGGCATTCGCTGGTCGTGATCGAGCACAACCTCGACGTCATCCGCGCCAGCGACTGGGTGGTCGACCTCGGCCCCGAAGGCGGCGAGGGCGGCGGCCGGGTGGTGGCGGTCGGCACGCCCGAGCAGGTGCGCGAGAACCGCGCCTCGCTCACCGGCGCGGCGCTGGCCGACTACGAACTGGCCGTCGGCCCCGGCGCCTACAAGGTGGCGGAACGCGCGGCGCGTTCGTATGCCGCGCGCGTGCAGCCGGTGGCCGGGCGCGACGCGGTGCAGATCGTCAATGCGCGCGAGCACAACCTCAAGAACCTCACGGTCGACATCCCGCGCGGCAAGTTCAGCGTGGTGACCGGCGTCAGCGGCTCGGGCAAATCGACGCTGGCCTTCGACATCCTGTTCAACGAAGGCCAGCGCCGCTATCTCGAATCGTTGAACGCCTATGCGCGCAGCATCGTGCAGCCGGCGGGCCGGCCCGAGGTCGATGCGGTCTACGGCATTCCGCCGACCGTCGCGATCGAGCAGCGCCTGTCGCGCGGCGGGCGCAAGAGCACCGTGGGCACCACCACCGAGGTCTGGCATTTCCTTCGGCTCCTGTACGTCAAGCTCGGCATCCAGCACTGCATCCACGACGGCGCCGCGGTGCAGCCGCAGACGCCCGACAGCATCGCGGCGCAGCTCATGAAGAACTTCAAGGGCCAGCACATCGGCCTGCTCGCACCGCTGGTGAGCAACCGCAAGGGCGTCTATACCGAGCTGGCCGACTGGGCGCGGCCGCGCGGCTACACGCACCTGCGGGTCGACGGCGAATTCCTGCCGACCACCGGCTTTCCGCGCATCGACCGCTTCAAGGAACACAGCATCGAGCTGCCGGTCGCGAGCCTCGACGTGCTGCCGTCCGAAGAAACGACCTTGCGCCAGGCGCTGACCAAGGCGCTCGAACACGGCAAGGGCGTGGTGCACGTGATGAGCGATCTCACCGGCCTGCGCGGCGCGATGATGGCCGGCGCGCCGACGCTCGGCATCGGCCGCGCCCATGTGTTCTCGACGCTGCGCGCCTGTCCGGTCTGCAGCACCAGCTATGCGGAGCTCGACCCGCGCCTCTTCTCGTACAACAGCAAGCACGGCTGGTGCCCCGATTGCGTCGGCACCGGCGTCAAGCTCACGAAGGAGCAGCGCAAGGTGTTCGACGACTCGGTGCTCGGCGACGACAACCGCGGCCGCGAGCAGACCTTCGCGGAGCCCGAGGTCGAGGATGTCGCTGACGCGGTGTGCCCGACCTGCGAGGGCACGCGGCTCAACGCCACGGCGCGCGCCGTGATGTTCGGCGGTGGCGGTGTCGCGGGCGAGGCCTGGGGCGAAGGCGGCATCGGCATCACGCAGCTGGCGCGCATGAGCGTCACCGACATCCGCATCTGGTTCGAGCAGATCGCGCTCACCGGCCGCCAGGGCGAGATCGCGCGCGACCTCGTGCCCGAGATCAAGAGCCGGCTCGAATTCCTCGAAGAGGTCGGCCTCGGCTATCTCACGCTCGACCGCGGCGCGCCGACCCTGAGCGGCGGCGAGGCGCAGCGCATCCGGCTCGCGGCGCAGCTCGGCAGCAACCTGCAGGGCGTGTGCTACGTGCTCGACGAGCCGACCATCGGCCTGCATGCGCGCGACAACCAGATCCTGCTCGACGCGCTGCACAAGCTCGGCGACAAGGGCAACACGCTGGTGGTGGTGGAGCATGACGAGGACACCATCCGCCGCGCCGACCATGTGATCGACATCGGCCCCAGCGCCGGCAAGCGCGGCGGCCGGCTGGTGGCCGAGGGCAGCGTCGCCGACATCGAGCGCGCCGCCGATTCGCAGACCGGCCGCTACCTGCGCGATGCGATGAAGCATCCGCTGCAGGCGCGGCGCCCGGTGCCGCTGCCCGAGCCCGGATCGCCGGACTGGCTCACGGTGCGCGGCGCCGACCTGCACAACCTGCAGGACGTCACGGTGCCGCTGCCGCTGCATCGGCTGGTCGCGGTCACCGGCGTCAGCGGCTCGGGCAAGTCGACGCTCGCGCGCGACGTGCTGCTCGCCAACGTCTACGCGATCGTCGTGCAGCGCACGACCAAAGCCGGTCGCGATGCCGATGCGGCCGGCAAGCGGCCGAAGTGGGTCGGCTGCAGCGGCGTCGACGGCTACGAGACCATCGACCGCGTGCTCGAGGTCGACCAGACGCCGATCGGCAAGACGCCGCGCAGCTGCCCCGCGACCTACATCGGCTTCTGGGACACCATCCGCAAACTCTTCGCCGACACGCTCGAGGCCAAGGCGCGCGGCTACGGCCCGGCGCGCTTCAGCTTCAACACCGGCGAGGGCCGCTGCCCCGGCTGCGACGGCGCCGGCGTTCGCACCATCGAGATGAGCTTCCTGCCCGACGTCAAGGTGCCGTGCGAGGTCTGCCACGGCGCGCGCTTCAACCCCGAGACGCTGGCCGTCAGCTGGCGCGGCAAGAGCATCGGCGACGTGCTGCAGATGGAGGTCGACGAGGCGGTCGAGTTCTTCGTCGCCATGCCCCACATCAGCCATCCGCTGCAGCTGCTCAAGGACGTGGGCCTGGGCTATCTCACGCTCGGCCAGCCCTCGCCGACGCTGAGCGGCGGCGAGGCGCAGCGCATCAAGCTCGTGACCGAACTCAGCAAGGTGCGCGACGACATCACGCGGCGCGGCAACAAGGTGCCGCACACGCTCTACGTGCTCGACGAGCCGACGGTCGGGCTGCACATGGCCGACGTCGAGAAGCTGATCCACGTGCTGCACCGGCTGGTCAACGGCGGCCACAGCGTGGTCGTGATCGAGCACGACCTCGACGTCATCGCCGAAGCCGACTGGCTGATCGATCTCGGGCCCGAAGGCGGCAACGGCGGCGGGCGCGTGGTCGCCGCGGCGCCGCCCGAGGAAGTCGTGCAACTGGGCACGCACACGGGCGTCGCGCTGGGGCCGGTGCTGGCACGCGCCGGCAGCGCGCACGTGCTGCGCATGCCGCCCGCGCGCGAGGCGGCGGAGCCGATTCGCCGGGAAGCCTGATGCGCACCATCTACAACGACCGGCACGCGCTGCACCACGGCAAGGTGGAGATGTTCCGTGGCGAGCTGATGCCGTGCTTCGAGATCCCGGCACGCGTCGATCATGTGCTGCGCGAACTCAAGGCGCGCGGGCTCGGGGCGATCGATGCGCCGGCCGCGTTCGACGATGCGGCCATCGCGCGGGTGCATGCGCCGCGCTATCTCGATTTCCTGTCGAAGGCCTGGGACGAATGGGTCGCCATCGATCCGGCCAACGCGGGGCGCGATGCGCTGCCGTCGTACTGGCCGATCCGCACTTTCCGTTCGGACGTGCTGCCCGCAAGCTTTGCGGCGCGGCTCGGTCTGTTCTCGTACGACGCGGGATCGCCGCTGACCTCGGGCACGTGGACCGCCGCGCGCGCCGGCGCCGATTGCGCGCTCACGGCCGTGCAGCACGTGCTCGCAGGCGAACGCGCGGCCTTCGCGCTCACGCGGCCACCGGGCCATCATGCAGGCGTCGACTTCTTCGGCGGCTATTGCTTTCTCAACAACGCGGCCATCGCGGCGCAGGCGCTGCGCGATGCCGGCGTCGAACGCGTCGCGGTGCTCGACATCGACTACCACCACGGCAACGGCACGCAGGCCATCTTCTACGAGCGCGCCGACGTGCAGTTCACCAGCCTGCACGGCGATCCGCACACCGAGTACCCGCACTACCTCGGCTATGCCGACGAGCGCGGCGCCGGTGCGGGTGCAGGCTTCAACCGCAACCTGCCGCTGGCACGCGGGACGGGCTTCGCTGCATGGCGCGAGGCGCTCGCGAGCGCGCTGCGCGGCATCGCGGATTTCCGGCCCGGCGCGATGGTGGTGTCGCTCGGGCTCGATACCTTCGAAGGCGACCCGATCGCCGGCTTCACACTCGCGACGCCGGACTACCTGCACATCGGCGAAGACCTCGCGCGCGCCGGGCTGCCTACCGTCTTCGTGTTCGAGGGCGGCTATGCGGTGGCCGAGGTCGGCACCAATGCGGTCAATGTGCTGGACGGGTTCATGCAGCACGCGGGCTGAACGGCCCGCATGCGGGGCGCGCGGATAATCCGCGCACTTCGACCCAAGCGAAGCGCCGCCCACGCATGCCCACCCGCCGCTCCACCGCCGCCGCGCCCACAGAGGGCGACCCGAATGCCGCCCGCACGGCCATCCTCGCCGCGGCGCGCGCCGAGTTCGCGGCCAAGGGCCTGGCGGGCGCGCGCGTCAACGAGATCGCCGCGCGCGCGGGCGCCAACAAGCAGCTGATCTACTACTACTTCGGCAGCAAGGAAGACCTGTACCGCGCGGCGCTGGAAGAGGTCTACACCGAGATCCGTTCGCTCGAGAAGGAACTCAAGCTCGGCGACATGCAGCCGGCCGAGGCGATGGCGGCGCTGATCGGCTTTTCTTTCGACTACCTGGCGCGGCATCCGGATTTCATCGGACTGTTGAATCATGAGAACGCGCACGGCGCGATGCATGTGCGCGACTCGCGCGCGATTCGGGAGACCAACTCGCCGTTGATCGAGTTGATTGCGCAGACGCTGCGGCGCGGGATTGCGGCGAAGGTGTTCAGGCGGGGGATCGATCCGGTGGAGTTCTACATCTCGGTGGCGGGGATGTCGTACTTCTTCTTCTCCAATCGGCTCACGCTGTCGTCGATCTTCGGGCGGGATCTGGGGGAGGGGAAGGCGGTCGATGGCTATCGGCGGCATGTGGTGGCGTTTGCGATGGCGGGGTTGCGGCCTTGAGGGTTGGAGGTGTCTTGGTGCTGGCGGAGACGGCGCTGGCCAGCGGCAGCAAAGCGGCGTTGGGCGCTTTGAGGCGGCAGACGACGGCGGCTTCGCAGCGTGTCCAGCCGGTCGTCCTTGGTCCCTCATGTTCACAGTCTCGGCCACGAAGCGGCCATCGAACCTTCGCGGCGGTCACTACGCCACCGGCCGGTCTGAAAGGTACTGCTGACTCTTAACGGCCACAAGCTGTCAATCGCGAACGGGTGCTTCGGAGATGCTCCAGTCCCATTTCAAGGCGGTATGGGATCGCTCACTGGGACGAGCAGGCAATCGACGCAACAGCCTTCGCCGCTTAAGATCGGTGCACCTTCCGCAGTCAACGTGCCATGAAGCGCCGTGAGTTCACCTTGGTTTTTGCTGGCAATGCGCTTGCCTCACTCGGCGGGTCAGCTCGCGCATATCCGATCGAAGGCTTCGCCGCGACAACCTCGCGAGACGACGGTTGGAACATCGCCGCGGGCGACGACGACAAGCTCGTTGACACCACCGCACTCAGCAAGATGGCCGATCGGCTTGCTGCTTCGGGCGCGAACATCCACGCCGTGCTCGTCGTGCATCGCGGTAAGCTCGTCTTCGAGCGCTACCTGCGAGGCAGCGATCAGGTGCCGACCAGCTTTTTCGGCAGCCGCGTGGAGAACGT
The DNA here is from genome assembly GCF_901827165.1 of Variovorax sp. SRS16. Taxonomy (NCBI): domain Bacteria; kingdom Pseudomonadati; phylum Pseudomonadota; class Betaproteobacteria; order Burkholderiales; family Comamonadaceae; genus Variovorax; species Variovorax sp. SRS16. Next base: position 4,773,564 of record NZ_LR594666.1, on the reverse strand, counting down.
CGTCTTCGACGCCAACACGCGCCATGCAATGAAGTCAGCGACGAAGAGCGTCGCGTCGCTCGCCGTCGGCATCGCGATCGACCGGGGGCTGATCCAGGACGTCGACGAGCCAATCCTTAGCTTCTTCCCCGAACTCGCAGACCTGCGAACGCCGGAATCGGATCGCCTGTTGCTGCGGCACGCGCTCAGCATGACGCTCGGCCTCGAATGGATCGAGTCGACGCCCGCGACCGGCGATCTCGCGAACGACGAAACGCGGATGTATTTCTCGGGCGATCCGTGCCGCTACGTGCTCACACGCCGAGCTGTGGCGGCGGCGGGGCAGCAGTTCTTCTACAGTACCGGCGCGCTGGCGCTTGTATCAGCGATCTTGCATCGGGCCACCGGCAGACCGCTCGACGAGTTCGCGCGAGCGAGCCTGCTGGAGCCCCTGGGCATCTCGGGCGAAGAATGGAGCCGAATGGGAAGAGACAGCGACGCCGGCGGTGGCCTTCGCATGCGTCCGCGGGACATGGCGAAGATCGGACAGCTCGTGCTGGCGGGCGGCCGCTGGGATGGACGCCAGATCGTGTCGAAGGGCTGGATCGACGCTTCCACCGCATCGTTCATCAAGGCGACGGACGAGCAGGACTACGGCTACCTTTGGTGGAGCGGCCATGCTGCTGCGCACCGACGGATAGTCCGCTGGATCGGTGCGCTCGGTCGAGGCGGGCAATCGATCCGCATCGTGCCCGAGCTCGATCTCGTCGTCGCCGTGACGGCAGGCTACTACCAGGACTACAGCCCGCAGGCATTCAAGGTGCAGTACGGCGTGTTCAACGATGTGCTGCAGGCTATCTCACCGTCCCGGTGACTCGGATACCGTGACTGGCGTCCGCGCTGTCAGCGCTTCAATGAACCGCGAAACACCGAGCGATCTTCGCGAAACGCGTACTGCGGTGACTGGCCGCTTGGCGATGGTCCACGCTGCACTCGCTACATCCGCTTTGGGTCGGAAGTGCCCGTTGGTTCCGCCCCCGACCTGACATTCACGACCAGACCATGACCGCGCCACCTTGAGTACCCGGTTTCGGGGGCGCTGCGGTCATACGAGCCGCTGCCCGCCGAAAGTCCGGTGATGATCGCAGCGACCGCTTGGGCCACCGGGCACGAATGACTCAGATCAGTCTGAAGCGGAGGTCGGTTCGGCATCAGCCGGGGGATAGACGCTTGGCCTTCGGGCAGGGCTTCATTTCGAGCGCACTTCCACGTGCACAAATCCAGTAGCGTCCGGTGCATCGACTACATCGAGATAGGGCTGAGCGCGGACGAGTTCACTGAGCTTCTTGAACCCATAGTTCCTCGGATCAAACGATGTGTGCATCTTGCTCACAAGGCCGCCCACCGTGGAGAGCCGAGCCCAGCCGCTATCCCTGGCAGTTTCGCGAATGGCGTGCGTCAGCAACTCCTTGAGGTCCGGCACATCCGAAACTTGCGGCAGGACTGTGGCTTCAGCGGACCGCTTCAAGACCTCGAAGAAGATGAACTTGTCGCACGCTGCGATGAATGGCTCAGGCGTCTTGCGTTCGCCCAACCCGTACACGATCTTGCCGGCCTCCCTGAGCCGAGTTGCGAGACGCGTGAAATCGCTGTCGCTCGACACCAGGCAGAAGCCGTCGACATTGCCCGCGTAGAGGAGATCCATTGCATCGATGATGAACGCGGAGTCGGTCGAGTTCTTTCCCTGCGTATAGGCGAACTGCTGGATGGGCTGAATGGCGTGCCGATGAAGGTGCCTTGATTTTCATGGCCGATGTTTGCAGGGTGAACATGTGAAACCCTTATCGCGCAACGCGGGCGACCAGAACATTCATTGCCATGTTCGCCATATAGTGGCCGACCGCTTGTCCCATCGCCCGCTCATGAACGCTCGCTGCTTTTCCCCGCGCCGCCGCAGCGTCGCCCTCTGGGCCTTGGCCACCGCATTCCCCCTGCAGCGCACCCTGGCCCAGCAGCCGCAGCGCCAGCTCATTGCCGACATGCATTCCCACGCCACCATGTTCAGCCGAGATCCGGTCCTGAACCTGCGCAACGAGATGGACGAGGCGGGGGTCACGCTCGTCGCCTGGGCCCTGGTCGACGACACTCCGTTCACTCGAACGACCCCCAAAGGCATCAAGCAGATTCGACAACCCGAACCGGGACAACTCTGGAGTTATTTCCAGCGACGCGTCACAAGATACGACGACGCATTGCGCCAATGGAACTTGCCCAAGGCACTCTCCGCATCGGACATCGACGCTGCGCTTCGCGGCGAACCGCACATCGTCATGGCCTCGGAGGCCGCGAACTTCCTGGAGGGCCAGCCCGAGCGCGTGGCGCTTGCGCATGCGATGGGCCTGCGCCATCTGCAGCTGGTGCACTTCATCGAGTCGCCACTCGGCGATTTGCAGACCGAGGCACCGCGTTTCCTGGGCCTGCCGGACGTCACGCTGAAGGTGATCCAGGAATGCAAGCGCCTCGGCGTGCTGGTCGATCTCGCGCATTCCGCGCCGTCGTTCGTCGATGCGGCGCTCGCGGCCAGCGATGCGACGATGATCTGGTCGCACTCGTGGATCAGCCGCAGCGGCGGCAGTTGGCGCGATTGGCCCAACGTCGCGCGTGCGCTGTCGCCGGACCAGGCGCGCCGCATCGTCGCGCATGGCGGCGTCGTGGGTCTGTGGACCGTGCGCGTGCATTCCGATCCCGCGTACCACGTGCGGGACGCCGAGACCTACGCGGACGAGATCCTTCGAATGGTCGACCTGCTGGGACCGCAAGGCGTGGCCTTCGGGACCGACATGGAAGGTGCCGGCACCGACGCCGTGTTCAAGCGCTATGTCGACCTGCGCGCCGTGGCGGACTCGTTGGCGCGCCGGAACATTCCCGCGTCCGTACTGCACGACGTGTGCATTGGCAACTACGCGCGCGTGCTGAAAAAGGCGATCAGCGTCTGACGCATCGCCCGGTGTCTCGCCATGCCTGCCTGCGGCGGCATGCGCGACAAGCGTACTCAGGCGCCTTCGATGATCCGGATATCCCGTTCGGCGCCGTCGCCGAGCGCGTCCAGCGCGGCCTTGTAGGCGGGGCTGTCATGCGTCGCCGTGGCTTGCGCGACGCTGTCGAACTCGATCAGAACGGTGCGTTCGGACAGTCCGTGTTCATAGGTCTTGGCCGGCAGGCCGCGCGCCAGGAAGCGCCCGCCGCCGGCGTTGATGGCCGGGCCGGCGAGCTTGGCGTAGGCCGCCAGCTTGTCGGCATCCTTGACGGCACGGTAGGCGCTGATCCAATAGGCTTTAGCCATGGTGAGTTCTTTCTTTGCTGCTGCTGCGTCATCGAACAATCCGAGGCCACCGGGTGGCGCTCGCGAGCGCCATCATATTTTGAACGCCGAACTTTCGTTGGGCGCTCGGATTCGTCGTTCGATTCGATCGCTTCAGGCCGATGCGCTGCTCAGTTCCGGCCGCTCGCGTTGCGACGCATGCCAGACCAGGTAGCGCGCCTCCGCGATCTCGATCGCCTTGAACAGCAGCACGCCGAGGATGCACAGCAGAATCAGCGCGACGAACACGGTCGAGGTGTCGAAGCCGCCCTGCGCCACCAGGATCACATGGCCGAGCCCGGCTTCACCCGCGACGAACTCGCCGACGATGGTGCCGACCAGCGCGAAGGACACGCCGACCTTCATGCCCGCGAAGAGGCTGGGCAGCGCGTTCGGAAAGCGGATCTTCCACAGGATCTTGGCGCGCGAGGCATGGTTGACGCGCGCCATGTCGAGCATGTCGGGGTCGGTGGAGCGCAGGCCGAGCACGGTGTCGATCAGGATCGGAAAGATCGCGATCAGCATCGCGATCGCGACCTTCGGCAGGGTGCCGGTGCCCATCCAGATCACGAACAGCGGCGCCAGCGCGACCTTCGGCACGGCGTTGAGCGCAACGAGCAACGAGTAGAGCGTGCGGTCGAGAAACTTCGAGTACACGATGCCTATCGCCGCCGCCACGCCGAGCACCAGCGCGAGCGCGAAGCCGTAGATCGTGGTGCGCAGCGTGTCCAGGCTTTCGAGCAGCAGGTAGCCCGGCTGCGCGAAGAACTGCCCGATGATCTTGGAAGGCGCCGGCAACAGGAAGTCGCGGATGCCTAGCGTGCGCACGCAGACTTCCCAGATCACGAGCAGCACCAGCGTCGTAATCATCGCCTGCCAGCTGCGCGCGGTGCGAGCCCAGAGGGTTTTCATGTTCTCAGCCCTTGAAAATGCCGACGTTTCGGAAGGTGTCGCGGATGCGCGCCACGTAGGCGGCGAACTCCGCCGTCTCGCGAATGTCGAGGCCGCGCGGGCGCTCGAGTTCGATAGGGACCACGTCGGCAATGCGGCCCGGCCCGCGCGCCATCACCACCACGCGGCCGCCGAGGTAGATCGCCTCGCTGATCGAATGCGTGATGAAGACGACGGTCTTGCGCGTCGCCAACCAAGTCCGCTGCAGCTCGACGTTGAGTTCGTCGCGCGTGAACGGGTCGAGCGCGCCGAAGGGTTCGTCCATCAGCAGCAGCTGCGGGTCGAGCAACATCGCGCGGCAGATCGAGACGCGCTGCCGCATGCCGCCCGAGAGCTCGCGTGGAAAACGGTCGAGAAAAGCCGACAGCCCGAACAGGCCAAGCAGTTCGCGCGCACGCGCTTCGTGCTGGCGGCGGTCAAGGTCGTGGAACTCGGCCGCGACCAGCACGTTGTCGAGGATGTTGCGCCACTCGAGCAGCAGGTCGCGCTGGAACACCACGCCCATGTCGGCGGGCGGCGCATCGATGGCCTTGCCGTGCAGCGCCAGCCGGCCGGTGCTGATCGGTTCGAGGCCGGCCATGCAGCGCATCAGCGTGCTCTTGCCGCAGCCGCTCGGGCCGACGATGCTGACGAACTCGCCTTCCTCGATGTGCAGATCGATGTCCTGCAGCGCGTGGATCGGCTTGCGCTCGGACTTGTAGATCTTGTTGAGTCGCTCGATCTCGAGAAAGGCGGACACGGCAGTGCTCCTCGCGGGTGCGGGTTCAGACGGATAGGAGCGCATTGGTGTAGTAGTCCGAGGGTTTGTGGCCGGGCTTGATCTGGCCGGTCTGCTCCATCGACTTGATGGCCGCGGCCCAATCGGCGTCGGTCTGCAGGCCGAAGGCGAGGTTCTTGCTGCTCGGGCTTTCGAAGAAGGCGCGGTAGGCGACGATCTGGCCTTTCAGCACGTCGGGATCCAGCTTCGCATTCGGCCGCTGCGCCACGATCGCGGCCACCGCCTCGTCCACGTGGCCGTCGTAGATGTACTGCCAGGCCTTGACCTGCACCTGCACGAACTTGCCGATCGCCTCGCGCTTGCTTTCGAGCGTCTTGGGTGTCAGCGCGAGGCCGTAGCTCGGGAAGCTGATACCGCTGTCGCCGAGCAGCAGCGCCGAGGCCTTGCGCGTCTTCAGCACCATCGGCTGGCCGAAGGGCGCCTGCGACATGAAGCCATCGCTGTTGCCCGAGGCATAGGTCGAGATCATCGCGCTCGGCGCGACCATCACCAGCTCGATGCTGCTCTTGCTCATGCCGTTGGCTTTGAGGAAGGGCTCGATGAAGGGCGCCCATGGGCTGGTCGTGAAGCAGACGATCTTCTTGCCCGCGAGGTCCTTGGGTTTCTGGATGCCCTGCGACTGGTCCATCAGCACGGCGAGGTCGCCGGTGCGCGCGAAGCCCGCGACCGAGATCAGGTCGAGCCCGTTCTCCTTCGCGACCGCCATGGTGCCGAGCGCGACTTGCCCGATGTCGGCCTGACCCGCCGACAGCAGTTGCAAGGTAGAGATGGTGCCGGTGCCGTCCTGCACTTCGACGTCCAGGCCCTGCGCCTTGAACAGGCCTTTCTGCAGCGCCAGATGCATCGCACCGTGCATGCCCCAGGGCGAGAAGTCCAGCTTCACGCGCAGTTTCGCGGCACTTTGCGCGCGCGCCGGCGCGTTGCGGAGGGAAAGGGCGGGCAGCGCGATCATGGCTGCCAGGCCGGTGCTCAGGGTCCTTCTCTTCATTGTGATTCTCCGGTTGCAGGTTGGGGGTGGGAAGCGTCAGGCGGGGAGGGCGGCGGCATGCTCGTCGCGCAGGGCCCGGGTGGCAGCCGCGTCGGCCTTGCCGGTGTCCGGATCGACGACCGCGAGGTAGTGCTGACGCACGAAGGCCGCGCTCAGCTTGTGGTTCCAGACGTCTTTCTCGATCTCGGTCAAGGGGCGCAGCAAGGGATTGCCGAATCCGCCGCCGCCCGGCTGGATGTGCGTCACCTTGTCGTTGCGTGCGATCTGCACGCCGATCTTGCTCGGCAGCGATTCGTCGACATCGCCGCGCGTGAGGATGTTCGAGGCCGGCGATGCGGGCTCGCCGCCGTCGAGGCCGTAGGGCCGGAACTTCATGCGGTCGGCACGCAGTTGCAGCAGCACGTCGTCGCCGAGCACGCGGTAGCTGCGCCGGATGCCGAGCCCGCCGCGCCAGCGGCCGGCGCCGCAGGTGTCGGGCTCGAGTTCGTACGCTTCGACGCGCACCGGGTGCTGCGCTTCCAGCGTCTCGACCGGCGTGTTGGAAAGATTCTGCGATGCGTTTGTGATGGCCTCGACACCGTCGGCATGCGGCCGCGCACCCCAGGCGCCGCAGACCATGTCGACGATGATGTAGGGCTTGCCGTCGTCGCGCTTGCCGGACAGGCAGACGACGGTGTTGCCGCCTTCGCCCGCCGCCGGGATGCGGTCGGGCACCACCTGCGCGAGCGCGCCGAGCATGGTGTCGAACACGCGGTAGCCGGTCAGCGCGCGTGCCGCGACAGCGGCCGGCTCGACCGGGTTCAGCACCGTGCCTTCGGGCACGTGGATCTCGACGCAGCGGAACACGCCGGCATTGTTCGGCACGTCGCCCTTGAGCGCGCAGCGCACGCTCAGATAGGTGCAGGAGTTGGTGTACGAGCGCGTGGAATTGATGGCGGCGCGCACCTGCGGCGACGAGCCGGTGTAGTCGACGCTCACGTGGTCCTCGTGCACCGTCAGCGCGACGCGGATCGGGATCGGCTCGGGCGACAGGCCGTCGTCGTCGATGAAGTCCTCGAAGGTGAAGGTGCCCTTGGGCCAGGTGCGGATCTCGGCGCGGGTCAGACGCTCGGCGTAGTCGAGCAGTTCGGCGAAGTAGGCGCGTGCGCTCTCGCGGCCGTAGCGGTCGAGCAGGTTCGTGAGTTCGCGCACGCCGACCTGGCAGGCCGCGTACTGCGCACGCAGGTCGCCGAGCACGCGGTCTGGCACGCGCACGTTCTGCGCGATCACGCGCTCCATGATGTCGTTGACACGGCCGGCGTCGTAGAGCTTGACCACCGGGATGCGCAGGCCTTCCTGGTAGATCTCGGTCGAGTCGCTGGCATTGGAGCCCGGCACGCGGCCGCCGACGTCGGTGTGATGGCAGATCACGACGCAGAAGCCTTCGAGCTGGCCCTGGTAGAAGAAGGGCACGAACATGAAGATGTCCGGCAGGTGCATGCCACCCTGGTACGGGTCGTTGACGATCACCGCATCGCCCGGCGCGAGGTCATGGCCGTAGCGCGCGTTGACCGCGGCCATCGCTTCGGGAATCGCGCCCAAGTGCAGAGCGATGGTCTTGGCCTGCGCGATCATCCGGCCCTCGCGGTCGCAGATCGCGGCCGAGTAGTCCATCACGTCCTTGACGATCTCCGAGCGCGCGGTGCGCAGCACGGTGTAGGCGACCTCGTCGACGATCGAGTCCATGGCGTTCTTGATCACGGCGAAGGTGATCGGGTCGATGGCGATGCTCATTGCGTTGACTCCTCGAGGTCGATGATGATGTTGCCGATCGCGTCCGAACGCACGCTGCAGTGCGGCGGGACAACGATGGTGGTGTCGTAGGACTCGATCACCAGCGGGCCTTGCTGCGCGTCGGCGCCGATGCTGGCGCGCGGCACCACGTGCGTCATCACCGGCGCTTCGCCGGCGGCGAAGCTCACGAGGCGGGTGGTGGTCTCGCCCTGCAGCGCGGTCGCATCGACCTGGCAGTGGGCGAAGTCGAGCCGGTGCTTGCTGCGGCCCCGCGCGGCGACGCGCAGGTTGACCAGCTCCAGCGGCTCGTCGCTGCTGTAGCCGAAGGTCTGCTGGTACATCGCCTGGAAGTCGCGCGTCAGCTGCGCGACCACCTCGGCATCGAAACGTGCCGATTTCAGCGGCACCGTGAGTTCGGAGCTCTGGCCCAGGTAGCGCAGATCGGCGGCCAGGACGGCGCTCGCGTCTTCCGGCGGATAGCCTTCGGAGGCCAGCACGGTGTAGCCCTTGTCGGCCAGCGCGTTCGCGATCGCGCCCATCTCGGCCGGTGCGCAATCCGCGAGCGGCCGCAGCACGGCCTTGACGAAGTTGTGCTCGGCATCGGCCGACAGCATGCCGGCGGAGCAGAACACGCCGGCCATGATCGGCGCGATCACGCGGCGGATGCCGAGCAGCCGTGCCACCGCGACCGCATGCAGCGGACCGCCGCCGCCGAAGGCGATCATCGACATCTCGCGCGGATCGCGGCCGCGCTCGACCGTGACGGCGCGGATCGCGCGCGCCATGCTGACATTGGCGAGCTGGCGCACGCCGTGCGCGGCGGCCAGCAGGTCGAGCCCGAGCGGGCGGCCGACGTCGCGCTCGATCGCGGCCATCGACAGTTCGGGCGACACCTTCAGGCTGCCGCCCGCGAGCGCCTTGGGATTGAGGTAGCCGAGCACCATGTTGGCGTCGGTCACCGTCGGGTGCGGGTTGCCGTTGCCGTAGCAGGCCGGGCCCGGGTGCGCCCCCGCCGACTCGGGACCGACGCACAGCAAACCGCCGGCATCGATCCACGCGATCGAACCGCCGCCGGCGCCCACTTCGGCGATGTCGATCGCCGGCACCTTGAGCACGTAGCCGCCGCCCTTGACGAAGCGGCTCGGCGCGCTGATGCCGTTGCGGAACTCGTACTCATTGGTCAGCGAAGGCTGGCCGTTGGCGATGATCGAGGCCTTGGCGGTGGTGCCGCCCATGTCGAACACGATCAGGTCGGCGTCGCCGCCGAGCGCGCCGATCTCGACCGCGCCGGCGACGCCGCCCGCCGGCCCCGAAGCCACGGCGAACACGGGCTTGTCGCTGGCCGAGGCGAGGCCCATCATGCCGCCGTTGGACGCCATCACCTGCAGCGAGGCCGTGATGCCCATGCGCGTGAGGTCGTCGCGCAAACGCGCGAGGTAGGTGCGCATGGCCGGCAGGATGTAGGCGTTGACGACCGTCGTGCTGGTGCGCTCGTACTCCTTGATTTCGGGCAGCACTTCGCACGAGACGCTCAGCAGCAGCTGCGGGAAATGCTGCTGCAGCAGCGCCTTGGCCGCGAGCTCGTGCGCCGGATTGATGTAGCTGTTGAGAAAGCAGATCGCGAGCGAGCTCACGCCCTCGTCCACCAGCTGCTGCGTCTCGGCGAGCAGCTGCGCCGCGTCCAGCGCGGTGACGATGCGCCCCTGCGCATCGATGCGCTCGCGGATGCCGCGGCGCCAGCGCCGCGTGGCCAGCGGCTCGGGCTTGGACCAGCCGAGGTCGAACATCGTCGGCGTGCGGATGCGGCCGATCTCCAGCACGTCGCGAAAGCCCTCCGTGGTCAGCACGCCGGTCGGCGCGCCGACCTTCTGCAGGATCGTGTTCGAGGCGGTGGTGGTGCCGTGCACGATCTCGGTGATGTCGCCGGGCGCCACGCCGGCCTGTTGGATCAGGGCACCGAGGCCGTCGACGATCGCCTGGCCCAGGTTGTCGGGCGTGGTCGAGGTCTTGTTCACGAACAGCCTGCCGTCGGGCAGGGCCAGGACGATGTCCGTGAAGGTGCCTCCGATGTCGCATCCGACGCGGACGCCTCCGGGGGCGTGCTGGGTCAAGTTCATCCCCTACTCCGTTTCACTTGCCTCGCGGCTGGTTGATAATCTGGTCCATCGATCATCGAACTAACTAACTGGCTAGTCCAATAGTGGGCGAAATATAGGAGATGGAATGGCGGTTTGTCAACGCGAGTTTTCCGCAGTGAAGAACCGGGCCGCTAAACTCGCGCGGCCGGGTTGGGCGCAGCCCGAAGGAGACCGGTGAAGCCATGACAGAAACCAAGGTCGCCGGCCCCAAGCGCCGGCCGCGCAACGCGCAGGCCACCCGCGAACGCATCGTCAAGATCGCGAGCAAGGAGTTCGCCGCGCACGGCTACGACGGCGCGCGCATCGATGCCATCGTGGCGCGCTGCAAGATCAGCAAGAACCTCGTCTATCACTACTTCGCGAGCAAGGAAGCCCTGTTCATCGAAGTGATGGAGCACGCCTACGGCGCCATGCGCGACCGGCAGAATGAACTCGCGCTCGGCGGCGACAACCCGGTCGAGGACATGCGCGAGCTGGTGACCAAGACCATCCAGCATTTCATCGACCAGCCCGATCTGCTGCAGCTGCTGTCGACCGAGAACCTGCACAAGGCCAAGCACATCCGCAAGTCCAAGCAGATCAGTGCGATGTTCAATCCGCTGCGCACGGCGCTTGCTCATGTGCTGGAGAAGGGCAAGCAACAGGGCGTGTTCCGCAGTGACGCGGACTGGGTCGATCTCTACGTGTCGATCTCGGGGCTGGGCTCGTACTTCATCACCAACCGCTACACGCTGTCCTATGTGCTCGATGTCGATCTGGGTACGCCGGAACGCATCCAGGCGCGCCTGCATCACGCGACCGAGATGGTAATCAGCTATCTGTGCTACGGGCAGAGGCAGCCGGCTCCTTCTCCCTGACGTCGATCGGCTCGCTCAGCTGGAATTCAACCAAACGGTTGACAATGCCCGGCCACCCTCCTAAGCTGATCGGCATCGACCTGAACGCCGAGGTTTCTTCGATGCCGACATCCTCCTCACCGAGCCAGCCAGACACGCCGCTGCTCGACCCCACCGCCCTGCCGACGCGCTTCGACTCGGTCGAGGCGCTCGATGAATTCCTGTCACGTCCGAGCCAGGCGCTGGTCGACGATCTGGCGCAGATCGAGGGCGACCTGATGATCCTCGGCGTCGCCGGCAAGATGGGCCCGACGCTGGCCCGGCTGGCCAAGCGCGCCGCGCCGCACAAGCGCGTGATCGGCGTCGCGCGCTTCAGCGATGCGCGCGTGCGCGAGCGACTCGAGGGCTGGGGCATCGAGACCATCGCCTGCGACCTGCTCGACCGCGCAGCCATCGCGGCGCTGCCGCGCGTGCCCCACATCGTGTTCGCGGCCGGCCACAAGTTCGGCGCCAAGGACAACCAGGCGCTGACCTGGGCCATGAACACGCACGTGCCGGCGCTGGTGGCCGACAGCTTTCGCGATGCGCGCATCGTCAGCTTCTCGACCGGCAACGTCTATCCGCTGACGACCGTCGGCCGCCAGGGCGCCAGCGAGCGCACGCTGCCCGGGCCGGTCGGCGAGTACGCGCAGTCGTGCATCGGGCGCGAGCGCATGTTCGAGTACTTCGGCGCCAAGCACGGCACGCCGGGGCGGCTGTTCCGGCTCAACTACGCGATCGACATGCGCTACGGCGTGCTGTTCGACATCGCGTCCAAGGTGCATCGCGGCGAGCCGGTCGATGTGACCATGGGGTATGTCAACGTGATCTGGCAGGGCGATGCCAATGCGCAGGTGCTGCGCGCGCTGCGGCATTGCACGGTGCCGCCGACGCCGATCAACTGCACCGGTCCCGAGACGCTGTCGGTGCGCTGGCTGGCCGGCGAATTCGCGGCGCGCCTCGGCGTGACCGTGGAGATCACCGGGCAGGAGGCTTCGACCGCGCTGCTGTCCGACACCACCGAGGCCGCGCGCCTCTTCGGCTATCCGCTGGTGCCGTTGGGCGCGATGCTCGACTGGGTGGCCGACTGGGTTCGCAGTGGTGGCCCGAGCCTCGGCAAGCCGACCAAGTTCGAGGTGCGCGATGGCACCTTCTGACGACATCCGTGCGCTGCTCGCACGCGGGCTTGCGATCCCTGCGCACCCGCTCGCGCTGGACGCGCAGCACCGGCTCGACCCGCGGCGCCAGCGTGCGCTGACGCGCTATTACCTCGATGCCGGCGCCGGGGGGCTGGCGGTCGGCGTGCACACGACGCAGTTCGCGATCCGCGAGCTCGGGCTGTATGAACCGGTGCTGCGGCTCGCGATCGACACCGCGCGCGCATGGGTCACACCGCAGCGCGAACTCGCGATGGTCGCGGGCGTGTGCGGGCGCACGCCGCAGGCCCTGAGCGAAGCGAAGCTCGCGCGCGGCCTCGGCTACCAGGCCGGGCTGCTGAGCCTGGCGGCGATGAAAGGCGAGGGCGAGGACGCGCTGATCGCGCACTGCGAAGCGGTCGCGGCCGAGATCCCGCTGATCGGCTTCTACCTGCAGCCGGCTGTCGGCGGCATGGACCTGAGCGCGGCCTTCTGGGCCCGCTTCGCCGCGATCGGGAACGTGGTCGCGATCAAGGTCGCACCCTTCAACCGCTACCGCACGCTGGACGTGGTGCGCGGCGTGGTGGCCGCGCGCGCCGAGTCGCGCGTCACGCTCTACACCGGCAACGACGACCATATCGTGCTCGACCTGGTGACGCCGTTCACGGCGATGCGCGACGGTGCGCCGGTGACGGTGCGCTTTCGCGGCGGGCTGCTGGGCCACTGGTCGGTCTGGACTTCGGGTGCGGTGCGCATGCTTGCGCGTTGTCAGGCCGCAGCGGACAGCGGCCGCGCGATCGAGGCGGATCTGCTCGCGCTCGACAGCCGCGTGACCGACTGCAACAGCGCCTTCTTCGATGTCGCGAATGCCTTCCATGGCTGCATCGCGGGCTGCCACGAGGTGTTGCGGCGTCAGGGGCTGCTCGAAGGCATCTGGTGCCTCGATCCCGAAGAGGGCTTGAGCCCGGGGCAGAAGGAAGAGATCGATCGCGTCTGCGCGCTGCACGCCGATCTGGCCGACGACGACTTCGTCAAGGCCAACCTGTCGCGCTGGCTCGCCGATTAGGCTCGGCCGGGTCCGGCGCGGCTGTCGAGCACCGCGGCCGCCACTTCGGCGAAGCCCGCACCACGCTCGCTCGGCGCGACATAGCGCGGCCGATGCGACAGCGCTGCCTCGAAGCGGCGCACGTTGGCGACGCCAATGCTGTGCACGAAGCGTTCGAACATCAGCGCATCGTTGGTCGAGTCGCCGACGTAGGCCCAGCGATCCATCTCGGCGTCGAGGTCGCGGCCCCAGAGCTCGCGCACGATCCAGCGTGCGCCTTCGAGCTTGTTGTGCTCGCCGTACCAGCCGTTGACGTGGATGCTGCTGACGGTGGCGTGCATGCCTTCGCTTCGCATCAGCGCGACGACGGCGGCGATCTGCGCATCGTCGAGCTGCACGAACTCGCTGTGGTCGATCGCGATGTCGCATTCGCGGCCGGCTGAATCGGTGGCGCGACGCGCACCGGGGATCTCGCGCTCGATGCGCGCCAGCACGGCCTGCATGCGCGCGAAATTGCGTTCGCGGGTCGCTGCATCCTGCTGGTAGCGCTTGGAAAGCATGCCGCTGTCAGAAGGCACCAGCGCGACGGCGCCGTTCTCGGCAACGATCGCATCGATGGGCCACGTCGCGGCGAAGACTTCGCTCCAGCCGACGGGCCGGCCGGTGATGGCGACCATGTGCAGACCCGCCGCGCGGATGCCGGCCAGCGCCTGCAGCGCATCGGGCGTGATCGCGCCTTCGGTGGTCAGCGTGTCGTCGATGTCGGTGAACAGGCCGACCAGTCCGCGCCGCGCGGCGAGCGGCCATTGGGCGAGTGTCTTCATCAGCCGGCGGTCTGCAGCGCCAGGCCCGCATGCTCGCGCAGCGGATGGAAGTGGATCTTCGGAAAGCGCTCCTGCGCCAGCCGCACGTCGTAGGGCGAGGTGCAGAGATAGGCCAACGTGTCGGCCGCATCGCGCGCCATGCGAGCCGGGTAGGCATCGACGAAGGCGCGCAGCTCGGCCGGCGTATCGGCGGTGATCCAGCGCGCGCCGGTGTACTGGCAGCCTTCGAGCCGCACGTCGGCGTCGTACTCGGACTTGAGCCGGTGCTGCACCACTTCGAACTGCAGTTGCCCGACCGCGCCCAGCAGCATCGGGCCGCCGACCTCGGGCCGGAACACCTGGATCGCGCCTTCCTCGCCGAGCTGCGCCAGGCCTTGCTGCAATTGCTTGGTGCGCAGCGGGTTCTTCAGGATCACGGTCATGAAGAGTTCGGGCGCGAAGAAGGGCAGGCCGGTGAACTGCAGCGACGCGCCATCGGTGATGGTGTCGCCGAGCTGCACGCCGCCGTGCGTGGTGAAGCCGACGATGTCACCCGCGTAGGCTTCCTCGACCGCCTCGCGGCGCTGGCTCATGAAGGTCACGACGCTGGTGGGGCGCAGCTCCTTGGCGGTGCGCTGCACCTTGAGCTTCATGCCCGGCGTGTAGCGGCCCGATGCCATGCGCACGAAGGCGATGCGGTCGCGGTGGTTGGCGTCCATGTTGGCCTGCACCTTGAACACGACGCCGGCGAAATCCTTGTCCTCGGGCTGGATTTCCTTCACCACCGGCTGGCGATTGACCATCGTGGTGCTGGTGCGCGACTGCGGCGGCGGCGCGAGGTCCACCAATGCATCGAGCACTTCCATCACGCCGAAGTTGTTGACGCCGGAGCCGAAGAACACGGGCGTCTGCCTGCCGGCCAGGAAGGCCTCGCGGTCCCAGGTGGGCGAGGCACCGGTGGCGAGTTCCATGCTTTCCATCGCGGTGTCGAACTCGCGGCCGAAGCGCTTGTGCAGCGCGTCGCGATCGGTCAGCGGCATGGCGTCGAAATCCTGCGGCAGGCGCTCGCTGCCCGATTCGAAGACGGTCATCACTTCGGTGCGCAGGTTGATGATGCCGCCGAAGGACTTGCCCTGGCCGACGGGCCATGTCATCGGCACGCAGGGCATGCCGAGTTCGCGCTCGATCTCGTCGAGCAGCTCGAGCGGCTCGCGCACCTCGCGGTCCATCTTGTTGACGAAGGTGATGATGGGTGTGTCGCGCTGGCGGCAGACCTCGATCAGCCGGCGCGTCTGCGCCTCGACGCCGTTGGCGGCATCGATCACCATCAGCGCCGAATCGACCGCGGTCAGCACGCGGTAGGTGTCTTCGGAGAAGTCCTTGTGGCCGGGCGTGTCCAGCAGGTTGATGACGTGGTCGCGGTAGACCATCTGCATCACCGAGGAGGCGACCGAGATGCCGCGCTGCTTCTCGATCTCCATCCAGTCGGAAGTGGCGTGCCGCGTGGCCTTGCGCGCCTTGACCGAGCCGGCGATCTGGATCGCGCCGGAGAACAGCAGCAGCTTCTCGGTCAGCGTGGTCTTGCCGGCGTCCGGGTGGGAGATGATCGCGAAGGTGCGGCGGCGGCGGGTTTCGGAGGCGAAGGTCATGGAAGTGAACGCGATGCGCGCTCACGGGCGCGGGCAGTCGAGGCAAAACCAGCGATTTTACCGAGCGCCCCTCGCGCGTGCCGCGGGCACCGCGCGCTCACGGCGGCGGCTGGAAGCCGTTGCGCCCGGCCAGCATGGTGGCGGTGGAGTTTGGGGGAGGGCGACGCAGTCCAGGCCGATCCGGGAGCCGCTGCTGACCACACGGCCCATCCGGGCGCGCTAAAATGCGCGCTCCGAGGAGCGTTGCAGCGCCATCAGGCGTGAGGCTCGGACCATCATCGCAACCACGCTCACCCGCTGTTCTCGCGGTGAGTCCCTCTCCGGTCATCCCCGAAGGCAGTGGCATCACTCAAACTTGTTTTGGAGTTTTCATGAGCGCCGTTCTCAAATCCGCATCTTCTCCCGTGGCCAGCGCCGATCAGGCGATCGCCGACCTGTCGCTCGCTGCCTGGGGCCGCAAGGAAATCCGCATCGCCGAGACCGAGATGCCCGGCCTGATGGCGATCCGCGAGGAATTCGCCAAGAGCCAGCCGCTCAAGGGCGCACGCATCACCGGCTCGCTGCACATGACGATCCAGACCGCGGTGCTGATCGAGACGCTGCAGGCGCTCGGCGCCAACGTGCGCTGGGCCTCGTGCAACATCTTCTCGACGCAGGACCATGCCGCCGCCGCCATCGCGGCCGCCGGCACGCCGGTGTTCGCGATCAAGGGCGAATCGCTCGAGGACTACTGGGACTACACGCACCGCATCTTCGAATTCGGCGCCAAGGATTCGAAGGGCGAAGGCCCGAACATGATCCTGGACGACGGCGGCGATGCCACGCTGCTGATGCACCTGGGCCAGCGCGCCGAGAAGGACCAGGGCGTGCTCGCCAACCCGACCAGCGACGAGGAACGCATCCTCTACGCCGCGATCAAGGCCAAGCTCGCGCTCGACGCAACCTGGTACACGCGCAAGTCGGCCGAGATCATCGGCGTGACCGAAGAGACCACCACCGGCGTGCACCGCCTCAACGAGATGAGCGCCAAGGGCACGCTGCTGTTCCGAGCCATCAACGTCAACGACTCGGTCACCAAGAGCAAGTTCGACAACCTCTACGGCTGCCGCGAATCGCTGGTCGACGGCATCAAGCGCGCGACCGACGTGATGATCGCCGGCAAGGTGGCCTGCGTGGCTGGCTATGGCGACGTCGGCAAGGGCTCGGCGCAAGCGCTGCGCGCACTGAGCGCGCAGGTGTGGGTGACCGAGATCGACCCGATCAACGCGCTGCAGGCCGCGATGGAAGGCTACAAGGTCGTGACCATGGAGTACGCGGCCGACAAGGCCGACATCTTCGTGACCACCACCGGCAACCGCGATGTGATCCGCCACGAGCACATGGCCGCCATGAAGGACCAGGCGATCGTCTGCAACATCGGCCACTTCGACAACGAGATCGCCGTCGCCTCGCTTGAGAAGTACGAGTGGGAAGAGATCAAGCCGCAGGTCGACCACATCACCTTCCCCGATGGCAAGAAGATCATCCTGCTGGCCAAGGGCCGGCTCGTGAACCTGGGCTGCGGCACGGGCCATCCGAGCTTCGTGATGTCGTCGTCGTTCGCCAACCAGACCATCGCGCAGATCGAGCTGTTCACCAAGCCCGACGCCTACCATGCCGGCAAGGTCTACGTGCTGCCCAAGCACCTGGACGAGAAGGTCGCGCGCCTGCATCTGAAGAAGGTCGGCGCGATGCTGACCGAGCTGACCGATGCGCAGGCGGCCTACATCGGTGTCGACAAGAACGGCCCGTACAAGCCGGACACCTACCGCTACTGAAACGCCCACTCGCGTAGCGCTTTGCGCGCCGATCAGTTGCTCGTCGAACGCGGCCTTGCCGCGTCGCGCTCGCAGGCCGTGCGGCTGATCGCGGGCGGTCTGCGCTGGCGCGACGGCGCGGACTGGCGCACGGTCGCCAGGAACCGCGACGAGATCCCTGTGGACGCCGAACTCGAGCTGCTCGATGCGGCCGAGGCGCGCTATGTCTCGCGCGGCGGGCTCAAGCTGGAAGGCGCACTCGCGGCCGCGGGCATCGATCCGCGCGGCAGGCGTTGCCTCGACGTCGGCCAGTCGACCGGCGGCTTCACCGACTGCCTGCTGCAGCAGGGTGCCGAGCACGTGATCGGCGTCGATGTGGGCCATGGCCAGTTGCATGCGCGGCTGCGCGAGGATGCGCGCGTGACCGCCGTCGAAGGCGTCAACGCGCGCACGCTCGGCGCCGAGGCCTGGGCAGCGTCTTCGCCCGCCGATGCGCGCTTCGGGTTGATCGTGGGCGATCTGTCATTCATCTCGCAGACGCTCGTGCTGCCGGCGCTGGTGCCGCTGCTGGCGCCGGGCGGCGACCTGCTGATGCTGGTCAAGCCGCAGTTCGAGCTGCAGCCGGGGCAGGTCGGCAAGGGCGGTATCGTGCGCGATCCCGCGCTGTATGCGGTGGTCGAGCAGCGCCTGCGCGAGGCCTGCGCGGCGCTCGCGCTGCGCGTGCTGCATTGGTTCGACAGCCCGATCGCGGGCGGCGATGGCAACCGCGAATTCTTCATTCATGCCGTTCATGCGAACGGCCAACCAGGAGCCGGCCGTGCGCCTTCCGCTGAGCTTTGAATTCTTTCCGACCAAGACGCCCGAAGGCGCGGTCAAGCTGCGCGCGGTGCGCCAGCAGCTCTATGCGCAGAAGCCCGAGTTCTGCTCCGTCACGTATGGGGCCGGCGGGTCGACCCATGCCGGCACCTTCGGCATCGTGGGCGAGATCCTGGCCGAAGGCGTCGACGCCGCGAGCCACTTCTCCTGTATCGGCGCGACGCGCGAGACGGTGCGTGCGCAGCTGGCCGAACTCAAGGCCATGGGCGTCCGGCGGCTGGTGGCGCTGCGCGGCGATCTGCCGAGCGGCTACGGCATCGGCGGCGAGTTCCTGTATGCGAGCGACCTGGTGCGTTTCATTCGCGAGGAGACGGGCCGCGACTTCCACATCGAGGTGGCCTGCTATCCCGAGGTGCATCCGCAGGCACGTTCGCCCGAGGCGGACCTGCAGGCCTTCGCGGCCAAGGTGCACGCAGGCGCCGACTCGGCGATCACGCAGTATTTCTTCAGCGCCGAGGCCTACTTCCGCTTCGTGGACGACGTGCGCAAGCTCGGCCTTGCGGTGCCGGTCGTGCCGGGCATCATGCCCATCACGAGTTCGACGCAGCTGATGCGCTTCTCCGATGCCTGCGGCGCGGAGATTCCGCGCTGGATTCGCCTGCGGCTGCAGAGCTTCGGCGACGACACGGCATCGATCAGGGCCTTCGGCCTCGACGTGGTCGCGGCGCTGTGCGAGCGGCTGTGCGCCGGTGGCGCACCGGCGCTGCATTTCTACACGATGAACCAGTCGGTTGCGACGCTCGGCGTGCTGCAGCGGCTGGGCTGGAGCGAATGAGTTTGCGGCGCCGCGGCGCCCTTCGTGCAGCGCTGTCTGCGGTCGTGATCTGCACACTGGCCGCCTGCACCACGGGGCCGCAGATGTCGAAGGACGACGCCGGCAAGAACGGGCTGCGTCCCCTGGCGGCGCAGCCCGCGCTTCCGCCCGGCGCGGCGCCGCGTTCGCAGGTGCCCTCGGTGCGCTATGACCTCGCCGTATCGGGCTATGGGGAAGTGCCCGACGACGGCGTGCCGGGCGACGAAGGGTCGCGCGAGATCTTCGAGCGCGGCGGCGCATCGTGGTACGGCATCCAGTTCCACCAGCGCAAGACCGCGAGCGGCGAGCGCTTCGACATGACCGCCTTCACCGCGGCCCACAAGACACTGCCGTTCAACACGCGCGTCTGCGTGCGCAGCCTGGTCAACGGGCGTGAGGTGCTGGTTCGCATCAACGACCGCGGGCCCTACGCGGCCGGCCGCATCATCGACCTGAGCCGTGCCGCGGCCGAGTCGATCGGGATGCTGGGTCAGGGCATCAAGCAGGTCGCGCTGTCGATCATGGACAAGGACACCGACCGCTGCGGCGGCAGTGCCGTCGCGGATGCGGCGATAGCGCCGGTATCGACGGCGCAGGATCCGCCATCGGCGCAGGCCAAGGCGAAATCCAGGGCCAGGCCGGTGCGCAAGGTGGCGCCGCGCAAGCGCCGCTGAGGCGCGGGTCGCGCGTCAGCTGCCGCTGTCGAGCGAGAAGGCAGCGTGGCGATCCTGTGCCAGCCGCTCCACCATCTGCGGCAACGCGGCTTCGAGCAGCGGCTTCAGCGTGTAGGGTGGATTGATCAGGAACATGCCGCTCGCCGGCAGGCCCGGGCGGTGCGTGGCGCCCGACGCATCCGTCACGATCTTGCTCGACTTGACCGTGAGCGTCGCATGCAGCCACGGCTTGCCGGCCTTGGTCGCCAGCGTCTTGAGGCGGCGCGGCAGGTCGTGCGCTTCGGGGCGCGGGATGATCGGATACCACACGGCATAGGTGCCGGTCGCGAAGCGCTTGAGCGCCTCGCCGGCGAAGCCGAGCACGCGCGCGTAGTCGCTCTTGATCTCGTAGCTCGGATCGCACAGCACCAGCGCGCGCCGCGAGGGCGGTGGCAGGAACTGGGTCGCACTGCCGAAGCCGTCGTCGCGCAGCACGGCGATCTGGCGCCCGGCCTCGAGCTGCGCGATGTTGGCATCGAGCGTGCGCGCATCGGTCGGGTGCAGCTCGAAGAGTTTGAGCCGGTCCTGCTCGCGCAGCAGATGGTGGGTGATGAAGGGCGAGCCGGGATAGATTTTCGCGCCGCCCTTGGGATTGAAGTCGCCGATCACGCCGAGGTAGCGCGCCAGTGCGTCGGCGAGCGGCGCCGCTGCTGCCGCTTTCTGCCCGGCGACCAGACGCAGCACGCCTTCCGCCGCTTCGCCGCTGGTGCCTGCGTAGTCGCCATCCAGCCGGTACAGGCCGGCGCCTGCGTGCGTATCGACCACCGTGAGCGGCGTCTCTTTTTCGAGCAGATGGTCGAGCGTGGCAATCAGCACCGTGTGCTTGAGCACGTCGGCGTGGTTGCCGGCATGGAAGGCGTGGCGGTAGCTGAACATCGCTGGATGTTAACCACCCTAGAGTCTTCGAGGGAGTTGACTGGTGTCGTATGGGTTGGTCAGAGACGCTTTTGTTCGTATAATGGAAGGCTTCGCAGCGCTTTTGTGGCCCCGCGGCGAGGATTTGAACCCCACCTAAGAGATTCCCGCCAGAGGAACGCCGACCGTGGAAAAGGGCCCGCCCAAACCTGTCCTTCCAAGGAAACTCATGAAAACGTTCAGCGCCAAGCCCGCTGACGTGACGCACGAGTGGTTTGTGATTGACGCGACCGACAAGGTCCTCGGACGAGTAGCCAGCGAAGTTGCTCTCCGTTTGCGCGGCAAACACAAGGCCATTTACACGCCTCACGTCGATACCGGTGACTTCATCGTCATCATCAATGCAGCCCAGCTGCGCGTCACCGGCGCCAAGCCGCTCGACAAGGTGTACTACCGCCACTCGGGCTATCCGGGCGGCATCACGGCCACCAACTTCCGCGACATGCAAGCCAAGCATCCGGGCCGCGCCCTGGAAAAGGCCGTCAAGGGCATGCTGCCCAAGGGCCCGCTCGGCTACGCGATGATCAAGAAACTCAAGGTGTACGGTGGCGCAGAGCACCCGCATACCGCCCAACAGCCCAAAGTGCTGGAACTGTAAGGAGCCTTGAGAATGATTGGTGAATGGAACAATGGCACCGGCCGTCGCAAATCGAGCGTCGCCCGTGTGTTCATGAAAAAGGGTACCGGCAAGATCACGGTGAATGGCAAGGACATCCAGGCCTATTTCGGCCGCGAGACGTCGATCATGATCGCCAAGCAGCCGCTGTTCTTGACGAACAATGTCGAAGCCTTCGACATCATGATCAACGTGGCGGGCGGTGGCGAATCGGGCCAGGCCGGCGCCGCGCGCCACGGCATCACCCGTGCGCTGATCGACTACGACGCGACGCTCAAGCCGGTGTTGAGCCAGGCCGGCTTCGTGACGCGCGATGCGCGCGAGGTCGAGCGCAAGAAGGTCGGTCTGCATTCCGCACGTCGCCGCAAGCAGTTCTCCAAGCGTTGATCCGCGTTTTGGGCTTACCGCTCGCACTGTCAAAGGACCGCCTTCGGGCGGTTTTTTGTTGGTTGCGGTAGCATGAGCCGATTGGCCGCACGTTCGGCCCCTTATCAGGAGTTCTGCCCATGAGTGCCGTTGCCGAAAACATCCAACCCCAGATGCCCGAGCCGATCCTGTTCACCGACAGCGCTGCTGCCAAGGTGGCCGATCTGATCGCCGAAGAAGGCAACCCCGAACTCAAGCTGCGCGTGTTCGTGCAAGGCGGCGGTTGCTCGGGATTCCAGTACGGTTTCACCTTCGACGAGATCACCAACGAGGACGACACCACGATGACCAAGAACGGCGTCTCCCTGCTGATCGACGCCATGAGCTACCAGTACCTGGTCGGCGCCGAGATCGACTACAAGGAAGATCTGCAGGGCGCCCAGTTCGTGATCAAGAACCCCAACGCCACCAGCACCTGCGGCTGCGGATCGAGCTTCTCGGCCTGATGCCATGAGTCGCTGCCAGGAAGCCGCCTTCGGGCGGCTTTTTGCTGCCTGTCGCTTTCCATGAACACCTCGAGTTCCCCGCGCAAAAGCCTGTTGTGGCTCGTCGCCGTCGGCTTCTTCATGCAGACGCTGGACGCCACCATCATCAATACGGCGCTGCCCGCCATGGCGGCCAGCCTGGGCGAAAGCCCGCTGCGCATGCAGTCGGTCGTGGTGGCCTATGCGCTCACGATGGCGATGCTGATCCCCGCATCGGGATGGATCGCCGATCGCTTCGGCACGCGACGGATTTTCTTCTCGGCCATCTTGTTGTTCGTGCTCGGGTCGGTGCTGTGTGCCATGTCGCGCGATATCGGGCAGCTGGTGGCGGCGCGGGTGGTCCAGGGAATGGGCGGGGCGCTGCTGCTGCCGGTCGGCAGGCTGGCGCTGCTGCGCACCGTGCCGCGCGTGGAATTTCTCTCGGCGATGAGCTTCGTCGCGATCCCGGGCCTGATCGGCCCGCTGCTCGGCCCGACCCTGGGCGGGTGGCTGGTGCAGTACGCGTCCTGGCACTGGATCTTCCTGATCAACGTGCCGGTGGGTCTGGCGGGCTGTATCGCGACGCTCAAGGTGATGCCCGATCTGCGCGGGGCCTTCCAGCGGCCCTTCGACGGTGCGGGCTATGCCATGCTGGCCTTCGGCATGGTGGCGATCTCGCTCTCGCTCGACGGCGTGTCCGAACTGGGACTGCGGCAGGTCGGCGTGCTGGTGCTGCTGGTCTTCGGCTTCGCGAGCATCACGGCCTACTGGCTGCATGCGATGCGCCGTCCCGATCCGTTGTTCGAGCCTTCTCTGTTTGGGATCCCGACGCTCAGCATCGGCCTGCTGGGAAATCTGTTCTCCCGGCTGGGCAGCGGGTGCATGCCATTCCTGGTCCCGCTGCTGCTGCAGGTGTCCCTGGGCTACACGCCGCTGCGGGCCGGGCTCACGATGCTGCCGATCGCGCTGGCGGGCATGGCGATGAAGCGCCTCACGACGCCGCTGATCATGCGCTACGGCTACCGCAGGGTGCTGGTCGCCAACACCTCTCTGGTGGGCTTGTCGATGGCGAGTTTCGGCCTGATGGCGCCCGGCCAGCATGTGGCCTTTCATCTTGTCCAGCTGATTGCTTTCGGCGCGTTCAATTCCTTGCAGTTCACCGCCATGAACACGATCACGCTCAAGGACCTGGACGAAAGCCTGGCAAGCAGCGGCAACAGCCTTCTATCGATGGTGCAGATGCTGGCAATGAGCCTCGGCGTGGCCGCCGCCAGCGCCGTGCTGGGCGGCTATGCCGACATCTTCGGCAGCGCAACGCCGGTCGCGACCCTGCATGCGTTCCAGGCGACATTCGCGAGCATGGGACTGGTCACCCTGGCCTCTGCATTGATCTTCTGGCATCTTCCGCCGGAGGCGCACGCCGTCCCGCCGGGGCAACCGGAGGTGTCGGGGCAGGGCTGAGGCGCTGAGGCGCGGGTGGGGAAATCAGGCGGGATAGATCGCGCCCAGCACCCGCGCGCCGCGCGCGCCCGTGACGCTGGCGAGATTGCCCGCCTCTCGCCGCACCGTGCTGCGCGCCAGCCAGGCGAACGCGGCGGCCTCGACCTGCTGTGGCGGCAGGCCGCGCTCCGCGGACGAGATCACTTGCAGCGCGGGAAGCAGCGCCTGCAGGCGGGCGAGCAGGTGGTCGTTCAGCGCGCCGCCGCCGCAGACGATCAGCACCTGGCTGTCGGCGCCGTGGCGCTGCAGGTCGGTGGCGCAGATGGTCGCGGTGAGTTCGGCCAATGTCGCCTGCACGTCGGCCGGGTCGGCGTTCGAGGTTCCCAGATGTGCGGCCAGCCAATCGGGATTGAAGAGATCGCGGCCCGTGCTCTTGGGCGGTGACTTGGTGAAGTACGTTTCGGCCAGCAGGCGCGACAGCAGTTCAGGCCGCACGCGGCCACTGGCTGCCCACTCGCCCGACGTATCGAAGGGCTTGCCGATGTGGCTCTGGCACCAGTGGTCGAGCAGCGCATTGCCGGGTCCGCAGTCGAAGCCGAGGACGGTGCCACGGCCGGCCGGAAGCAGGCTCAGGTTCGAGATGCCGCCGATGTTGAGCACGGCGACGGCCTGGTCGTCGCGTCCGAACAGCGCCCGATGAAAGCCGGGGACCAGTGGTGCACCCTGGCCGCCCGCCGCAAGGTCGCGGCTGCGGAAATCGGCCACCACTTCGATGCCGGTCAGCTCCGCGATCAGCGACGGATTGTTGATCTGCAGGGTGTAGCCGACGCCGTCGAATTCGCCGGGACGGTGTCGCACGGTCTGGCCGTGCGCACCGATCGCCACGACCGCCTTGGCGCTCGTGCCGGTCTCGGCGAGCAATTGCGCCACCACGTCGGCATAGACCCGCGCGAGCCCGTTGCCGGCCAGGGCGGCACGGTGCAGTTCGTTGTCGCCGCCCAGTGCATTGAGCGCCATCAGTTCGGCGCGCAGGCCGACGGGAAAGGGTGCTGCGGCGTGCCCCTGGACATCGATCCGATCGCCGGAGAGATCCGCCAGCACGCCATCGACGCCATCCAGCGAGGTGCCGGACATCAGGCCGATGAAGAGGTCAGCCATCTGCGGGGTCGAAGAAGTTCAGGCCGGCGTTCAGTCCGCGCTGGCCTGGACCACGGAGAATGCGGCGGACAACTCCGCGCGCGTCGCGACCGCCATGCGCTCGAACGCAGGCCGCGAGGCCGCCGCGATCGGCGTGCCGCCATCCTGTTGCGCGATGGTGGCCGGATCTTCGTATTCGCCGTTCACGCGGAATTCGAAATGAAGGTGCGGGCCGGTCGCCCAGCCGGTCATGCCGACCGCGCCCAGGGTCTGGCCCTGCGCGATGCTCTGGCCGACCTTGACGTCGATGCGGCTCAGGTGCGCATACGCGGTTTCCTGGTTGTGGCCGTGCTTGAGGATCACGATGTTGCCGTAGCCGTTCTGCGTGCCGGCGAATTCCACTGAGCCGTCTCCCACGGCGCGCACCGGCGTGCCCGTGGGCGCCGCGAAGTCGATGCCATGGTGCTGGCGCCAGGTGTTGAGGATCGGATGCAGGCGCATCGCGAAGCCGCTCGACACCCGCGAGAACTCGACGGGTGAACTCAGGTAGGCATGGCGCAGGCTGTCGCCGTTGGGGCGGTAATAGCTGCCTTTCTGGCCGGATTCCTGGAACCACAGCGCCTGGTGCAGCTTGCCGTTGGTCTCGAACTCGGCGGACAGCACGCGGCCGGTGCGCAGCGACTGGCCGTCGGCATCGAAGGTTTCATAGACGACTGCGAAGCGATCGCCCTTGCGCAAGGTGCGGAAGTCGACATCGCCGGAGAAGATGTCGGCCAGTTGGCCCGCCACCGCATCGGGAATCCCGGCGTCGTCGGTGGCCGCGAAGAGCGAGCTGCGCACCACGCCGCTCGCCAGGCGGGTGCCGGGCGTCAGCGCGTCGGTTTCACTGCGCACTCTGAAGCCGGCGCCGGCCTTTTCGACGATGAGGCGCTTGAAGTTGCCGTCGCCATCGGGGATCCAGCGCGCGCTGAGCTTCAGCAGGGTGTTCTCTTGCGTGGCTTCCGCCGTCACGGTGCGGCCCGGGCGGCTGAGCAAGGCGGCACGGGCGTCGGAATTGGCGCGCACGAAGGCAGCCGCCGCCGGGTCGGCGATTCCGAGGCGGCCGAGGAGCGCTTCGGCCGTGTCGCTCGAACGCGTGCTTTCCGTACGGAACAGCGTGAAGTTGTGGTTGTCGAGTGCCTCCATCTGATCGGCGACGGGCAGCGGCGTCACGGCTTCGAAAACCTGCTTGACGGGCAGCTTGGCCGCATCCGGTCCGAGCGAGGCGACGGCGAACGCGCCGCCGCCGGCCGTCAACAGCAACGAGGCGATCACCGCGGTGATCTGCCTGGAGTACGTTCGGAACGTGTAGGCCACGCGGGAAGCAAATAGCTCCTCCGCGACAAGAATGCCGTTGATCAGACTCAAACTTCGAATTCCAGCTCAGGTTCTGCAAATCCGCGCTGCGAGGGGCCGTGTCGAACGGGCGGCAGGACGGTGCGGAAAAAGCGCCGCTTAGAATTCGACGCTTGAAAGTCGGGCTGAGTATAGCTTCGGCCATAGAGAAAACAGCCAGAAAAGCCAATGAACCCCGATTTTGTTACATCCACAAGTCTGTCCGACGCTGTAGGACGAGCTCTCGAAATTTCACTCCGTGGGACCGACGAGCTGCTGCCCCAGGACGAGTGGGTGCGCAAGCTGCAACGCTCCGAGGCGACCGGGACGCCGCTGCGGATCAAGCTGGGCCTCGATCCCACGGCGCCCGACATCCACGTCGGCCATACGGTGGTGCTCAACAAGATGCGCCAGCTGCAGGATCTCGGGCATACCGTGATCTTCCTGATCGGCGACTTCACGACCACCATCGGTGACCCGTCCGGCCGCAACAGCACCCGGCCACCCTTGACGCGCGAGCAGATCGAGGCCAACGCTCAGACCTACTACCGGCAGGCCAGCCTGGTGCTCGACCCCTCGAAGACCGAGATCCGCTACAACTCCGAATGGAGCGACCCGCTCGGTGCACGCGGGATGATCCAGCTCGCGGCCAAGTACACCGTGGCGCGAATGATGGAGCGCGACGACTTCAGCAAGCGCTTCAAGGCCGGCCAGTCGATCTCGGTCCACGAATTCCTCTATCCGCTGATGCAGGGCTACGACTCGGTGGCGCTGAAGTCCGATCTCGAACTGGGCGGGACCGACCAGAAGTTCAATCTGCTGGTGGGGCGCCATCTGCAACAGGAATATGGCCAAGAACCGCAGTGCATACTCACCATGCCGCTGCTGGAAGGGCTCGATGGCGTCGAGAAGATGTCCAAGAGCAAGAACAACTACATCGGCATCAGCGAGGATCCGAACACCATGTTCGCCAAGGTGCTGTCGATCTCCGACACGCTGATGTGGCGCTGGTACCTGCTGCTGAGCTTCAAGTCACTGGCAGAGATCGAGGCACTCAAGGCCGAAGTCGAGGCCGGCCGCAATCCGAAGGACGCCAAGGTCGCGCTCGCCAAGGAAATCACTGCGCGCTTCCACAGCGCCGCCGCCGCCGACGCAGCCGAGCAGGACTTCATCAACCGCAGCAAGGGTGGCGTGCCAGACGAAATCCCCGAGCTCACGCTATCAGGTGCGCCGCTGGGCATTGCGCAGTTGCTCAAGCAGGCCGGGCTTGCGCCCTCGACCTCGGAAGGCAACCGCCTGATCGAAGGCGGCGGCGTGCGCATCGATTCGGGCGTGGTCAGCGACAAGGCGCTCAAGCTGTCCGCCGGCAGCTACGTCGTGCAGGTCGGCAAGCGCAAGTTCGCGCGCGTCCATCTGAGCTGAGCTGCGGCGCCGCCCGTGTCCGTCGCCGATCGCCCCTCGCCACGCGGCGCATGGAGTCCTTCGGCGCTGCTGCGGGTGTCCATCGCGGTCGCGCTGGTCACGATCGCGCTCAAGGGCTGGGCCGGCTACGTGACGAACTCCATGGGCCTCATCTCGGATGCCATGGAATCCTTCGTGAACCTGGCCAGCGCCACCTTCGGGCTGGCGATGGTCACGATCGCCGCGCGGCCGCCCGACACGGACCACCCCTACGGCCACCACAAGGCCGAGTACTTTTCGTCGGGCTTCGAAGGCATCCTGATCATCGCCGCGGCCATCGCCATCCTCGGGGCGGCCGTGGTGCGGCTGCTCTCGCCCCAGCCGCTCGAGCAGCTCGGCTGGGGGCTGGCGCTGTCGATCGTCAGCTCGGGCTTCAATGCCGCCCTGGCCGTTGTGCTCTTCCGGGCCGCGCGAAGCCATCGCTCCATCGCCCTCGAAGCGGACGCGCGCCATCTGGTCACCGACGTCTGGACCTCTGCCGCGGTCGTGGTCGGCATCGTGGCGGTCGCCCTGACCGGCTGGCTCTGGCTCGATCCGGTGCTCGCGATCGGCGTCGCGCTGAACATCGTGCGCGAAGGCGCGAAGCTGGTCTGGCGCTCGTCGCAGGGGCTGATGGACGCGGCGCTCGATCCACAAACGCTGGCACTGCTGCAAGCCACGCTGGATCGATTCCTGGCCCGGGTGCCCGAAGGGCCGCAGCTGCGTTTCGACGACATCGTCACCCGCCGTGCCGGCCAGCGCCGCTTTGCCGACCTGCACATGCATGTGCCCGGCGACTGGTCGCTGCAGCGCGCGGCCGGCTTGCGCGATGCGGTCGAGCAGGCTCTGATGGATGCCGTGCCCGGCCTGCGCGTGACCATCCAACTGCTGCCGCTCGGCATGGAAGCCCGCGCCACGCAACGCGAGGACGCGCCATGAAGGCGCTGCTGCAGCGGGTGGCTTCGGCGCGTGTCGACATCGCCGGCCGCGCCGTCGGCGCCATCGAGGCCGGCCTGCTCGTGCTGCTTTGCGCGGAGCGCGGCGACGCCGATGCGGTGGCCGAGCGGCTTCTGGCGAAGATCCTGAAGCTGCGCATCTTCTCGGACGACGCCGGCAAGATGAACCGCAGCGTGCAGGACATCGGCGGCGGATTGCTCGTGGTGAGCCAGTTCACGCTGGCTGCCGACGTGAGCGGCGGCAACCGCCCGAGCTTCACGCAGGCGGCGCCGCCTGACGAAGGGCGGCGGCTCTACGATCATTTCGTCGCGCTGGCGAAGGCCGCGCATCCGGTGGTGGCCACCGGCGAGTTCGGCGCCGACATGCAGGTGCACCTGGTGAACGACGGCCCGGTCACCATCCCGCTGCAGATGTAGCGGCCGGCGCGCCGCTCACGCGCCGTTCAATAAGGGTTCGCGATCCCGAGTCCGGCGAGGATCTCGATCTCGCGCGCTTCCATCGCCTCGGCGTCTTCCTCGCCGGTCTCGTGGTCCCAGCCTTGCGCATGGAGCGTGCCGTGCACCAGCAGGTGCGCGTAGTGCGCCGCCAATGTCTTGCGCTGCGCCCTGGCCTCGCTCGCCACCACGGGCGCGCACAGCACCAGGTCCGCCATCACCACGGGCTCCTGCGCATAGTCGAAGGTCAGCACGTTGGTCGCGTAGTCCTTGCCGCGGAACTCGCGGTTGAGCCGCTGGCCTTCTTCGGCATCGACGATGCGCACGGTGATCTCCCCCTCGCGGTCGAGCGCGTGGCGGACCCAGCGTGCGACGCTGTGCCGCGGCAATGCGGCGCGGTGGCGGTCCACGCCCTTGAAGCGCGCGAACTGCAGCGACAGCGAAAGAACGGCGAGTGCCATGTCAATGCCTTGCGGTGCGCTTGCGGGCGTTGTCGTAGGCGTCGACGATGCGCGCCACCAGCGGATGCCGCACCACGTCGGCACTGGTGAAATGCGTGATCGCGATGCCGTTGACGCGCCGCAGCACCCGTTCGGCATCGACCAGCCCGCTCAACTGCGTCTTGGGCAGGTCGATCTGGCTCACGTCGCCCGTCACCACGGCCTTGGCGCCGAAGCCGATGCGCGTGAGGAACATCTTCATCTGTTCGGGCGTGGTGTTCTGGGCCTCGTCGAGGATCACGAAGGCGTTGTTGAGCGTGCGCCCGCGCATGAAGGCCAGCGGCGCGATCTCGAGGGCGTTGCGTTCGAAGGCCTTCTGCACCCGGTCGAAGCCCATGAGGTCGTACAGCGCATCGTAGAGCGGCCGCAGATACGGATCGACCTTCTGCGTGAGGTCGCCGGGCAGGAAGCCGAGCCGCTCGCCGGCTTCGACCGCGGGCCGTGTCAGCACGATGCGCTGCACCGCGCTGCGCTCCAGCGCGTCGACCGCGCAGGCGACGGCGAGGTAGGTCTTGCCGGTGCCGGCCGGGCCGATGCCGACAGTGATGTCGTGGTTCGCGATGTTGTGCAGGTAGACGCTCTGATTGGGCGTGCGCGCGCGCAGGTCGGTGCGGCGCGTGGCGAGCGTGATGGCGCCGTCGGGCGCTTCGTCCATCGCGCCGTCGCCTGCCAGCGTGAGCTGGACGACCGCGGCATCGATCGGCCGCTGCGCGATTTCGTAGAGCGCCTGCAGCACCTCCATCGCGCGCTGCGCATTGACCTTGGGGCCGTCGATCTTGAACTGCTCGTGCCGATGCGCGATCTTGACGTTGAGCGCTTCCTCGATACGCCGCAGGTGCGCATCGAGCGGCCCGCAGAGGTGGCCGAGGCGCGTGTTGTTGGGTGGGGCGAAGGTGTGTCGCAGAATCACGCGGATTTCATTCAAGAGCGAGAAGGGCACCCATGATAGGCAAACTCACCGGCATCCTGGCCGAACGCAATCCGCCGCAGGTGGTGGTGGACTGCCATGGCGTCGGCTACGAGGTCGACGTGCCGATGAGCACTTTCTACAACCTGCCGGCGAGCGGCGAGCGCGTTTCGCTGCTCACGCACTTCGTGGTGCGCGAGGATGCGCAGATCCTCTATGGCTTCGGCACGGCCGCGGAGCGCGCAGCTTTTCGCCAGCTGATCAAGATCTCGGGCGTCGGGCCGCGCACCGCACTGGGCGTGCTCAGCGGCATGAGCGTGGGCGAGCTCGCACAGGCCATCACGCTGCAGGAAGCGGGGCGGCTGGTGAAGATTCCCGGCATCGGAAAGAAGACCGCCGAACGCCTCCTGCTCGAACTCAAGGGCAAGCTGGGTGCCGAGCTTCCGCTGCCCGCGCACGCCGCCACCGATGCGCAGGCCGACATCCTGCAGGCGCTGATCGCGCTCGGCTACAGCGACAAGGAGGCCGCCGCCTCGCTCAAGGCGCTGCCGAAGGACGTGCCGGTGGGCGAGGGGATCAAGCTGGCGCTGCGCGCGCTGGCCAAGTGAACCTGCGCGTCAGAGGTCCTGCGTGAGCAGCGCGAGCAGGAACATCGCACCCTGGCATGCGATCACGATGCTGTGGCGCTGGATCAGCTGACGCGCATCCTGCACGCGCTCTTCGAGCGTGCGCGAGGCATCGGACGCGAAGCGCAGGCCGAGGCGGTGCGTGGCGCTGTCCAGCGCAGGCATCGACGTGATGGTGCCCGTGGCCAGGCTCTCGAGCAGCCCGCCGTCGAAGCGCAGCCGCGCTGCGAGGTAGCGCTCGAAGACGCCGATGACGATCGTCGCGCCGAAGCCCATGCACGAGATCGCCGGCAGCGAACGCGCGGTCAGCGCCAGCACGAGCAGGGACACGCAGCTCAGGCCCAGGCCGCAGGCCGCCATCACGGCGCTGGCGCGCAACAGGCTCGCAGCGGCGGCACAGAGTGCCCGGTCGTTCTCGCTCATGGGATTCTTTCTCGGCGGAGCATTCTGCCAGCGCGCGCTGCGGCACCGGCCGAGGCCGCCCAGCCGACTAAACTGCGCGCTCAGCCCGACCTGCCATGACCATCCAGACCGACGACTTCGCACCGGCCCCGCAACGCGTGGTGTCCGCCGCGCCTGCCTCGCCCAACGAGGAAGCGATCGAGCGGGCGCTGCGCCCCAAGCTGCTCGACGAATACGTCGGCCAGGCCAAGGTGCGCGAGCAGCTCGAGATCTTCATCGGCGCCGCCCGCCAGCGCGGCGAGGCGCTCGACCACGTGCTGCTGTTCGGGCCGCCGGGGCTGGGCAAGACCACGCTGTCGCACATCATCGCGGCCGAGCTCGGCGTGAACCTGCGCCAGACCTCGGGCCCGGTGCTCGAGAAGCCGAAGGACCTCGCCGCGCTGCTCACCAACCTCGAGCGCAATGACGTGCTCTTCATCGACGAGATCCATCGCCTGTCGCCGGTGGTCGAGGAAATCCTCTACCCCGCGCTCGAGGACTACCAGATCGACATCATGATCGGCGAAGGCCCGGCCGCGCGCAGCATCAAGCTCGATCTCCAGCCCTTCACGCTGGTCGGCGCCACCACGCGCGCCGGCATGCTGACCAATCCGTTGCGCGACCGTTTCGGCATCGTCGCGCGGCTCGAGTTCTACACGCCCGAAGAGCTGGCGCGCATCGTGCACCGCAGTGCCGGACTGCTGGCGGTGCCGACGGACGCGGCCGGCGGTTTCGAGATCGCGCGACGCTCGCGCGGAACGCCCCGCATCGCCAACCGGCTGCTGCGGCGCGTGCGGGACTACGCGCAGGTGAAGAGCGACGGACGCATCACCGAAGAGGTTGCGCACAAGGCGCTGGCGATGCTCGACGTCGACCCGCAGGGCTTCGACCTGATGGACCGCAAGCTGCTCGAAGCCGTGATCCACCGTTTCGACGGCGGGCCGGTCGGGCTGGACAACATCGCGGCCAGCATCGGCGAGGAATCGGGAACCATCGAGGACGTGATCGAGCCCTATCTGATCCAGCAAGGCTATCTGCAGCGCACGCCGCGCGGTCGCATCGCCACGTTGGCCGCGTACCGCCATCTGGGTGTCGCGCCGCCGCAGCGCGATGGCGACATGTTCACGGCCTGAGCTCGCCCCCAGGCTTGCCCACTTCGTGTGGCCGCCCACCCCCTACCGGGGGCAACACCGGCGGACCGGCGGAGCCGGATCCGCGGTGTTCCACGAAGAAGACGGGGTCATGGGGGCGTCATTGAAGCTTCACTGGGTTGCCACTGCGCGGTCACTCGCCGCCGCGACGATGACAACCCATGCAACGCGACGATGCTTTTCTTCGTGCATGGCGCGACTCGGGCGGCCTGGATTCCGGCGCGTCTGACGACGATGAGGCCACGCGGCCGCCGCAGCACTACCGCACGCTCTGGATTTCGGACCTGCACCTGGGCACGCCGGGTTGCCAGACACGTGCGCTGCTCGACTTCCTGAAGCACACCGAGTGCGAGACGCTGTTCCTGGTCGGCGACATCGTCGACGGCTGGCAGTTGCGGCGCAACTGGTACTGGCCGCAGGCGCACAACGATGTCATCCAGAAACTGCTGCGCAAGGCACGCAAGGGCACGCGGGTGATCTTCATCCCGGGCAACCACGACGAATTCGCGCGCAAGTACCTGCACCACAACTTCGGCGGCATCGACGTGGCGGAGGAATGGATCCACGAGACGGCGGACGGCCGCAAGCTGTGGGTCATGCACGGCGACCTGTTCGATGGCGTGATCCAGTGCGCGAAGTGGCTGGCCCACGTGGGCGACTCGCTCTACGAATTCACGCTGAAACTGAATCGCCATCTCAACTCGCTGCGCGCGCGCATGGGCTTGCCGTACTGGTCGCTGTCGAAATACCTCAAGCTGAAGGTCAAGCGCGCAGTGAGCTACGTGGGCGACTTCGAGCACGCTGTGGTGCGGGAGGCCCGCAAACGCGGCGTGCACGGCGTGGTCTGCGGTCATATTCATCATGCGGAGCTGCGCGACATCGACGGCATCCTCTACGCCAACGACGGCGACTGGGTCGAGAGCCTGACGGCGCTGGCCGAACGGGCCGACGGATCGCTCGAGATCCTGCATTGGGCCCAACACATGCCCGTCGCCACGCGATCGGGTCGCGGTGCTTCGCGGCGCGAGTTGGCGAAAGCATGAGCGTTGCGCCGGACCGCTCCGTCGACCTCGTGTACTTCAACGCCGGCGGCGGCCATCGGGCCTCCGCGCTGGCGCTCGAGTCGGCCATCCGGCGTCAGGGTCTGCCCTGGAAAGTCAGGCTGATCAACTTGCGCGAGGTGCTCGACCCCAGGGACAGCTTCCGCAAGCTCACCGGCATGGATCCCGAGGATGTCTACAACAAGCGGCTCGCGCGCGGCTGGACGCTCGGGCTGGCACAGGAACTCAAGCTGCTCCAGGGGATGATCCGCTGGGGCCACGCAGCGCTCGCGCGCCAGCTCCAGCAGCATTGGCTGAGAAGCGAGCCGGACCTCGTGGTGTCGCTGATTCCGAACTTCAACCGCGTGCTGTGCGAATCGCTGGCCTCGGCGCTTCCGGGCGTGCCATTCGTGACGGTGCTGACCGACCTGGCCGACCATCCGCCGAACTTCTGGATCGAGCCGGGGCTGGATCAACATCTGGTTTGCGGTTCGGCCAAGGCCGTGCAGCAGGCGCGCGCGGCCGGTTGTGCGGAAGATCGCATCCATGCGACATCGGGCATGCTGATCCGCTCGGCGTTCTACGAGGCCCAGCCGATCGACCGCGCGGCCGAGCGGCGGCGCCTGAAGCTCGACCCCGATCGTCCGACGGCGCTGGTGCTGTTCGGCGGGCAGGGCTCGAAGGCGATGCTCGGGATCGCGAAGCGCCTGGCCGACACCCAGCTCATCCTGGTCTGCGGTCACAACGACGCATTGGCCAGGGCGTTGCGCGCCCTGCCGTCGCGCGCGCCGAAGCTGGTGCTCGGATTCACGTCCGATGTCGCGCGCTATATGCAACTGGCCGATTTCTTCATCGGCAAGCCCGGCCCGGGCAGCCTCAGCGAAGCAGTGCAGATGGGATTGCCGGTGCTCGTGGTGCGCAACCGCTGGACCCTGCCCCAGGAGCGATACAACGCGCAGTGGGTGCGCGAGCAGGGCGTCGGGCTGGTCTGTTCGAGTTTTGTCGAAGTGGATCGCGCGGTGAATGAAATGACCCGCCACCTCGACCGCTTCCGGTCTGCGGCAGGCCGCATGCGAAACCGCGCGGTCTTCGAAGTGCCGGCGATCCTGGACGGCATCCTCGCGCGGGCCGACATGCCGCAAGGCGAGGCCGTCCAGGGCGCCGTCGGGATTCACCGTTGACGGCGATGGGCGAAGCGCCCGGAGCGCCACATCTGAGCGCCGAAGTCACATCTCGTTGCTGGTCAACGGCCGCGGCTTGGGCTATCGTGTCTGGCTCGGCAAGTCGGTCAGCCCGCGCCTTCACACTGCGATGTGTCGTGCGCGCCGGCATCCACACCCAGACGGAGACAAGCATGAGATTCCCTTACATGGGCACAGCGCGCGTCAAATATCTGATCTCGATGCTCGAGCATCGCCGTCTGGTGCGCCGCATGCCGCAACGGGTCAGCGGCGATGCCGCCGATCCGTGCGCGGCTGGCGAATCGATCGATTTGTCGATCGAAACACTGCCGGCAGACGAGAAGCTCGGATCCTTCCAGACGTCGTCGCCGTGGGTGGGTGTCGCTGGAGCCGTTCAGCGGAGCCACTGACCGAGTCCGTCTTTCGCCGAGGCGATCTACCAGGGCGGAAAGACCAGAAGCGAAGCGGTCACGATGATCGTGGCGAGCAGTGCGATATCGGCAAGCGCTTCGCCAGTTTCGCCGAATCGAACCCGAGTCGTTTTACGCATGGGAGCCTCCGGGACAGGAGGCTCTTGTAGAAGCTTTCAGCCAGCAGCAACTGACTGAATCGGCGCAGCTGTCGCCGGAGTGCCGCTGCGCTAGTGGAAGAACGCAGCGTCGATGCCGGACAACAGGATGCCGATCCCGGCCACGATCAGGGTGAGCGCGACCATGCGTCGTGCGACGGATCGGCTGAGGGCGAGTTCGCCTTTGGTTTTTTTCAAGGAATCGACTTTCTGGTCAAGCCCTGCACATCTGCGTGCAGAACACGCGCGGACTGTGCCTTCTTCATGCTGAATGGTGGCTGACCAATGCCCCCGCCACCATGAGATCGGCGCGGAGGCACCGGCTGGAGAGCCTGGAAAAGCCGAGTGGAAATACCGGCTGGGCAATGTGCTTTCAGGCCGTCATCCCGATGCGAAGCACAGCGCGCTGTCGCTCATGTGCGTCGCCCGCAGGAACGCGGCCGGCGGGCGTTGCGGTGCGTGAGGTTCAGGCCTGGCGCTCTTCGAGCCAGTGGGTGCCGCGGCCGAAAATCTCGTTGCCGACCTGCATGATCGCCGTCAGCTTGGTGCGGTTCTTCGGCGTGTCGGGATGCCACAGGCCGCCCATCTGCGTGCCATGGGCCGCCAGGCCCTTGATCCAGCACACGCGAACCTCCCGGGATATGAAGGTCGAGCTGTGGCGGGACGGGGTTCCCCGCGGCTGCAGCACCATCACCATCCGGCGAGCGATTTGAGCGACCATCCGAATGCGAACATGAGTCCGATGATCAACCCCGATTTCCACCAGACGCGTGCGCCACGCCGCGAAGGAACCGGGTTCCTCCAGGGCGAATTCGATGGCCGGGCCGGACGCTCGGGCTTGTCCGTCCACCAACCGAAATTGGTGTCGGTTTCATTGTGAGGACCTTGTTTCATGTAACCAATTTTAGTTACATAAGACCTAAGTTCTCACTTGCCTGTGTGAGGGGAAACGGTGTTCCGTGAAGAAGTACCGGGATGCCTGCGCCGGCCGTGCCAAAGCCTGCCGAGAAGCCCCGAAAAAGACAATCAGGCGGTCTCGCCGCCGTCGGCGGTGATGACCTGGCCGGTGATGAAGGCACCGGCGCGACTTGCCAGCATCAGGGCGATGCCTGCGATGTCCTCGGGCTCGCCGATGCGGCCCAGCGGGAGCATTTGCTCGCGCTCGCTCAGCAGCTTGGGGTTCTCCCAGATCGCTCGCGAGAAGTCGGTTCGGATCAGGCCGGGCGCGATGCAATTGATGCGGATGTTGTGGCGGCCCCATTCGAGCGCGAGGCAGCGCGCCATCTGCATCTCGGCGGCCTTGGACATGCCATAGAGGCCCAGTGCGGCGCGGCCGCGATAGCCGCCGATCGAGCCGATGAAGATCACCGCGCCGTCGCGCCGCTGCGCCATGTCGGGAAGTACCAGGTTGGCCAGCCACAGGTTCGACTGCACGTTGTTGTGCATGACTTTGTCGAAGACTTCGTCGCTTGCCGACGCAGTGGGCCCGTAGTAAGGATTGGTCGCTGCGTTGGCCACCAGGATGTCGACGCGGCCCCACTCGGCGAGGGTGCGGCGCACCATCTCTTCCAGCTCCGGCTTGCGTGAGATGCTCGCCGGCAGCGCGAGCGCCACGCCGCCGTTGGCACGGATGGATCCGGCCACTTTCTCGCAGGCCTCGGCCGTGCGGCTCGTGATGACGACACGGGCGCCTGCCGCGGCCAGATGCTCCGCGATGGACCGGCCGATGCCGCGGCTGGAGCCGGTGACGATCGCCACCTTGCCCTTCAGATCGAATGCATTCATGGGATTCCTCGGGTGCGCGCTCAGGCGGCCTGGTAGATGCTGATGTTTTCGGCAATGCAGGCCGGCTTGTCGCGACCCTCGATCTCCATCACGTCCTTGAAACGCAATTTGCAGCCGTGCTCGGTGTGTTCGACGGCCAGCAGGGTGCGGCGCAGGCGCACCCTGTCGCCCGGGTGCACCGGTGCGATGAATCGCACCTTGTCGTAGCCGTAGTTGACGCCGGATGCCATGGTGTCGAGCCTCCAGATCCGCCGCGCCAGGTGCGCCATCAACGACAAGGTCAGCATGCCGTGCACCAGGGTCTTTCCGTGCGGGGATTCGCGCGCGGCGCGCTCCGGATCGGTGTGCAGCCAGAAGTCGTCCTTGGTGACGCCGGCGAAGCCGTCGATGCGGCCCTGATCCAGGCCGAACCAGTCGCTCACGCCCAGTTCCTCGCCTGCAGCAGCGGCAAGCGCCGCGACGTTCTTGAATACGCGTTGGGGCATGGCGGGTCTACGACTCGCGCTTGGGCATCTTGGCGATCAGCGCGCCCCATTTCGCGAACTCGTCGCGGGTCGACTTGGCCAACTGTTCGGCCGAGGCCGGCATCGCATCCAGGCCACGGTTCTCGATGAAGGCCTGGAATTCCGGCGTCTTCTGGATCGCGAGCAACTCGTCGGAGATGCGGTGGGTCACCGCGGCCGGGAGATCGGCAGGCCCGTACATGGCGAACCAGGCCGAGAACTCGAAGCCTGGATAGATCTCGTTCATGGCCGGGGCGTCCTTGATCACCTTGTGGCGCTTGGCGCCGGTGGTCGCCAGCACCTTCACCATGCCCTGCTTCCACATCGGTACCGTGCTGCTGATCACGTCCATGGTGAAGTCGATGTTGCCGGCCAGAAGATCCTGCGTCACCGGGGCCGATCCCTTGTAGTTCACCTGGTTGAAGCTGAGGCCGGCATGCTGCGCGAGCATCGCGATCGTCAATTCGGTGCCGGTGCCGACCCCGGCGGAGCCCGCGACCAGCTTGCCCGGCTCGGCCTTCGCGCGTGCCACCAGATCCTGCACCGAATTGATCGGTGACTTGGCGCTGACCATCAGCGCATAGGGAAAACCGGCCAGGCCTCCGAGCGCCGTGAAATCCTTGATCGTGTCGTAAGGCAGCTTGCGCAGATGCGGTGCGATGGCCTGGATGGTGTTGGCGCTGATGCCGATGGTGTAGCCGTCGGCGGGCGACCTGCGCAGCTGATCGAGGCCGACCTGGCCGGCCGCGCCCAACACGTTTTCCACCACCAGCGATTGTCCGAGGCTGGTGCCGAGCTGCTTGGCGACCTGACGCGCCAGCGCGTCCGTGGGTCCGCCCGCGCTGAGCGGGCAGATCAACCGGATCGGCCGTGCCGGCCACGGCTGCTGAGCCTGCGCGACACCGCGCCATGTCGTGAAGGCAAGGGCGCTCTTCACCAGGGTTCGTCTCGTCACCATCTGCTTGTCTCCTGGGTCACTCAGAAATTCGACGGCCCCATGCTCCAGCCGCCGTCCACGTTGATGTTCTGGCCGGTCACGTAGCTGGCGTCGGGCGAGGCGAGGAACAGGATCACGGTGGCCATCTCCTCGGCCTTGGCGAAGCGGCCCAGACGAATCCCGACCAGGTAGGCATCGCGCACTTCCTGCGGCAGGCCGTGGATCCGGTCGGTGCCGACGACGCCGGGCGCGATGCTGTTGACGCGGATGCCGCTGGGCGCGAGCTCCTTGGCCAATGCCTTGGTGAACGCGATCACGCCGCCCTTGGCCGCCGAATAGTCGGTGAGGTTCGGGCCGCCGATCACGCCCGCGATCGACGCCACGTTGACGATGCTTCCGCTGCCCTGTTCGATCATGGTGTTGACCACGGCCCGCGTCACGTTGAGGGTGCCGACCAGGTTGAGATCGATCATTTCGTGCCAGCGCTCCGGGCCCGACTGGGCAAAGCTCTGGTGGCCGGTCTTGATCACCGGACCCGCAGCGCCGCCGGCCACGTTGACCAGCAGGTCGATGCGGCCGAAGCGCTCGCGGGTCGCGTTCGCCACGTCGTTGGCAGAGCCGAAATCGGTGATGTTGCCGGCAACGAATTCAGCCTCCCCGCCTGCCGCCCGGATGTCCTCGACGGTTCGGCGTCCTCCCTCGGCAACCAGGTCCGTGACCATGACCTTGGCGCCCTCGCGGGCCAGCAGGCGGCAGGTCGCGCCGCCGATGCCGCCCCCGCCGCCGGTCACGAGGGCTGTCTTGTTCGAGAATCGCATGCTTGCTTGCTCCTTAGTTGAGGGGTGGGACATCGGCCGCGGCCTCGACGGGCGATGCCGCGGCCTTCATCGGCTGCGCGCTCGGCGGCGTGCGCAAGCGCTCCAGCAGGGCCGCGATCGGTCCGGCGAGCCCGCTTCGAAAGCACAGCACGCACACCACGAAGATCAGCCCCTCGATCACGGTGAGCCAGGCGCCGAACTGCGCCAGGTAGAGGCCCATCGCCACGAGCACGAAGGCGCCGACCACCGGCCCCCACAGCAGGCCCATGCCGCCGATCAGCGTCATCAGCACCACCTCGCCCGACATCGGCCAGTAGATGTCGCCGAGGCTCGCGGACTCGAACACCAGGCATTTGGTTGCGCCGGCGAGCCCCGACAGCGCGGCCGAGATCGTGAAGGCGAGGATCTTGTAGCGCTCGACCCGGTAGCCCAGCGAGAGCGCGCGCTGTTCGTTTTCGCGGATGCCCTTGAGCACATGGCCGAACGGCGAATGCACCGTGCGCTGGATGAGCGCGAAGCCCGCCACGAAGACGGCCAGCACGAAGTAATAGAGATGGAAGGAATCGCGCAGATCGATGAAGCCGAAGAGCGCGCCGCGCGGCACGCCCTGGATGCCATCCTCGCCGCCGGTCCACGGCGCCTGGAGCGCATAGAAGTAGACGATCTGCGACAGGGCCAGCGTCACCATCGAGAAATAGATGCCGACGCGGCGCACCGACAGCCAGCCGAACACCAGCCCGAGCAGCGCGTTGGCGGCGATCGATGCCAGCAGCGCCAGTTCGGGCGTGACGCCCCAGTTCTTCATGGCGTGCGCCGTGACGTAGGAGCCCAGGCCGAAGAAGGCCGCATGGCCGAAGGACATCAGGCCGGTGTAGCCCACCAGCAGGTTGAAGGCGCAGGCGAAGAGCGCGAAGCACAGCGCCTTCATCAGGAACACCGGATAGAACACCAGCGGTGCCAGCAGCGCGGCAACGGCCAGCAGCACGATCAGCGGCCTGTGCAGGTCCGAACCCAGCCCTTGCTTCATCGCACTTCCTTCCCGAACAGGCCCGACGGCTTCACCAGCAGGACGACCGCCATCACGACGAAGACCGCGACGTTGGAGGCCTGCGGATAGAACACCTTGGTGAGGCCTTCGACCAGGCCGAGCGCGAAGCCCGAGATCATCGCGCCCGGCAGCGAGCCCATGCCGCCGATCACCACCACCGCGAACACCACGATCAGCAGGTTCGCGCCCATCTGCGGGCTGACCTGGTAGATCGGCGCCGCCATGACGCCCGCGAAGGCGGCGAGCCCGACACCGAAGGCATAGGTCATGGTGATCATGCGCGGCACGTTGACGCCGAAGGCGCGCACCAGCACCGGGTTCTCGGTGCCCGCGCGCAGGTAGGCGCCCAGGCGCGTCTTCTCGATCAGGAACCAGGTCGATGCGCAGGCCAGCACCGAGGCCACGATGACCCACAGCCGGTAGTTCGGAAGGAACATGAAGCCCAGGTTCTGTCCGCCGCGCAGCAGCTCGGGCACGGGCGCGTTCTGGCCGGTCGAGCCGAAGCCGTTGCGCAGCAGGCCTTCGATGACGAGGGCGAGGCCGAAGGTCAGCAGCAGCCCGTACATGGGGTCGAACTTGTAGATGCGGCGCAGCAGGAGTCTTTCGATCAGCGCGCCCAGCGCGCCCACGGCCAGCGGCGCCAGGATCAGCGCCCACCAGTAGCCGATGCCCGCATAGCGCAGCAGCATCCAGCCGCAGAACGCGCCCAGCATGTACTGGGCGCCGTGAACGAAGTTGACGATGTTCAGCAGGCCGAAGATCACCGCGAGCCCGAGGCTCAGCAAGGCGTAGAAGGCGCCGTTGATGGCGCCGACCAGCAGCTGGCCGAACAGCGCCTGGGGTGGAATGCCGAGTAGCTCGAACATGCTGGAATGTCCCCTCAGACGCCGAGCGCGCGGCGCAGCGTGTCCATGTTGCGGGCGATCTCGCTGTTCGCGAAACCGTCGATCACGCGCCCGTGCTCGACCACGTAGTGACGGTCGGCGACGGTGGCGGCGAAGCGGAAGTTCTGCTCGACCAGGATGATCGTGAAGCCGCGCTGCTTGAGCAGCCGCAAGGCCGCGCCGATCTGCTGGATGATGATCGGCGCCAGGCCCTCGGTCGGCTCGTCGAGCAGCAGCATCGACGCGCCGGTGCGCAGGATCCGGGCGATCGCCAGCATCTGCTGTTCACCGCCCGACAGCTTGGTGCCCGGACTGCGGCGACGCTCGCGCAGGTTGGGGAACAGCGTGAAGATCTCCTCGGCCGTCATGCCGCCCTTGGCGATCACCGGCGGCAGCATGAGGTTCTCTTCCACGTCGAGCGAGGCGAAGATGCCGCGCTCCTCCGGGCAGTAGGCCAGGCCCAGGCGCGCGATGCGGTCCGAACTCAGGCCGATGGTTTCCTGGCCCGCGAAGCGCACCGAGCCCTGGCGTTTCTCCTGCACGCCCATGAGCGCGCGCAGCGTGGTGGTCTTGCCGGCGCCGTTGCGCCCGAGCAGGGTCACGACCTCGCCGCGGCGCACATCGATGTCCATGCCGTGCAGCACGTGCGATTCGCCATACCAGGCCTGCAGGCCCCGCACCGACAGCAGGGCGGTGGCGTCGGGCGCGTCAGGGTGCATCTTCGACTCCCAGGTAGGCCGCGCGGACCTCGGGATTGGCCGAGACGCCGGCGTAATCGCCTTCGGCCAGGACCTGGCCGCGCATGAGCACGGTGATGCAGTCCGACAACTCGGCGATCACGTTCAGGTTGTGTTCCACCATCAGGACGGTCCGGTTGCGCGCCACCTTCTTGATCAGCGCCGAAATGAGCGCGACGTCCTCCAGGCCCAGGCCGGCCATGGGTTCGTCCAGCAGCATCACCTCGGGGTCGAGCGCGAGCGTGGTGGCCAGCTCGAGCGCCCGCTTGCGTCCGTACGACAGCTCGGCCGCGCTGATCGATGCGAAGGACGCGAGGCCGACCGCATCGAGCAACTCGTCCGCGCGCGCGTCGAGTGCCGCCAGCCTGCGTTCGGAGCGCAGGAAGTGGAACGAGTCGCCGCGCCGGCGCTGCAGCGCCAGCCGCACGTTCTCGCGCACCGGGAGGTGCGGAAAGACCGCGGAGATCTGGAACGAGCGCACCAGGCCCTCACGGGCCAGGTCGGCCGGGTTCCTCCGCGTGATGTCCCGGTCCCGGTAGCGGATGCGGCCGCTGCTCGGCGCCAGGAAGCCGGTCAGCAGATGGAAGAGGGTGGTCTTGCCCGCGCCGTTCGGACCGATGAGCGCGTGGATGGTGCCGCGCCTGACGCGCAGGTTGACCCGGTCAACGGCCACGAAGCCGAGGAAGTCCCGGCTCAGGTCTTCGGTCTGCAGCACGATGTCGGAGGTCATCGGATGGCGTGTGAGGGTGAGGCTCAGGCGGCGGAGCCGGGATCGAAGCGCGGCTTGCGGCGCTGCGTGAGCGCGGCCACGCCCTCGCGCGCTTCCGGGCCGGAGAAGCCCAGGATCTCGAGCGCCAGCGAGGCATCGAAGGAAGGCCACATCATCCGCAGCCAGTTGTTCATCGAGTATTTGGTGAAACGCACCGCGCCGGGCGCCGCCTGAACCAGCCGCTCGGCGATCGCGAGCGCGCGCTGCATCACCTGGTCATCGTCGACGGCCATGGTCACGAG
The DNA here is from genome assembly GCF_901827165.1 of Variovorax sp. SRS16. Taxonomy (NCBI): domain Bacteria; kingdom Pseudomonadati; phylum Pseudomonadota; class Betaproteobacteria; order Burkholderiales; family Comamonadaceae; genus Variovorax; species Variovorax sp. SRS16. The sequence continues at coordinate 4,730,570 of NZ_LR594666.1, read as the reverse complement.
GCCGATCCGCTCGGCCTCCTCGCCGAGGATCGGCTCGCCGAGCATCAGGTAGTACTTGGCCTTCGCGAAGCTGCACAGAAGCGGCCAGATCAGCGCCGCATGGTCGCCGGCCGCGACGCCGATGCGCGTGTGCGGGTCGACCAGCTTGACCGTCTTGCCCACCACCGAGATGTCGGCCAGCAGCGCCACCACCAGGCCGCCGCCGGCCGCGGTGCCGCTGATGGCCGAGATCACGGGCTTGCTCATGTGGATCATGTTCTCCACCATGCGCCGGCCGTCCTTCCACATGCGTTCGCGCCACTCGTGGCTGTCGACGATCTTGTCCAGGCCCTCGAAGTCGGAGCCGGCGGAGAACGCGCGGCCCTGGCCGGTGACGATCGCGACGCTGGTGTCCGGGTCGTCGTCGATCAGCCGCCAGATCTCGCCCATGTCGTGGTGCAGTTGATAGTCCATGCCGTTCATGTCGCCGCGCGACATCGTGATGCGCAGCACGCGCGGCGCCGGGCGGTCGAGGATGATCGATTCGTAGTCTGGATAGTGCATGGCGGTATCTCTTTGCGAGCGGACGAGCGGGCCGATCCGCATCGCCGGGACGGTTGCAAAACTGCGTTCGGCTCAGGCGGCCGCGCGTGCGCGCAGCACGTCGACCGCGTCGGGGTTCACGATCGACGACAGGTCGCCGAGCGGCTGCCCCGACAAGGCGTTGCGCACCAGCCGCCGCACCAGCTTGCCGGTGCGGTTCTTCGGCAGCGCCTCGACCGTGATCACCTCCTTCGGCGCGTAGGAGGCGCCGAGCTTCGACACCACCACGGCCTTCAGGCGATCCGGCAGGCCTTCCATCCGGGTGTCCGGCCGCGGCACCACGACGCAGACCAGCGCGTAGCCCTTCACCGCATCCGGCACGCCGACCGCGCAGGCCTCGCCCAGTTCACCGGAGGAGAGCAGCGCGGTCTCGATCTCGGTCGGTCCGGTTCGCTTGCCGGCGATCTTCAGCGTGTCGTCCGATCGGCCGTGCACGTACCAGATGCCCTGCGCATCGCGCGATGCCAGGTCGCCCTGCACCCACATGCCGGGGATGCGCGACCAGTAGCTCTCGAGGTAGCGCTCGCGGTCCTTCCAGAGGCCCCTGGTGGTGCCCATCGACGCCTGCTTCATCACGAGCTCGCCGATCTCGCCCGGCGGCAGGCTGCGGCCGTCGGCATCGACGATGTCCGCACCGGTGCCCGGCGCGGGGCCGGAGAAGCCGCCCGGCTTCATCGGGTCGAGAATGGAGCTCAGCACCAGCGTGCCGATCTCGGTGCCGCCGCAGTGATTCATGATCGGCGCGACGCCGCGGCACATGTAGTCCATCGTCCATTCCCAGGTCGGAAGATCCCATGGCTCCCCGCCGGAGATCACGATCCGGATCGCGGACATGTCGATGCGCGGCGCGCCGGCCGAGACGCCCGCCTTCATCATGCGGGCCAGCGTCGGCGACAGGCCGAACACAGTCACCTTGTGCTGCGACGCGAGCCGCAACAGGCGGTCGTTGGCCGGATAGTCGGGCACGCCTTCCGCCAGCACGAGCGTCGCGCCGACCATGCCCGTCGTCGCGATCTGCGCCGGCCCGACCAGCCAGCCGAGGTCCGACATCCAGATGAAGCGGTCGTCGGGCCCGGTCTCGTTGAAGATGTTGTAGTCCAGGGACATCTTCGCGAGGAAGCCCACGTGGGTGTGGACCGCGCCCTTGGGAACGCCCGTCGTGCCGGAGGTGTAGAGCACCATCAGGGGCGCCTCGGCATCGAGTTGCGCGGTCGGGTAGTCGGTCGGTGCGCCCGCGAGGAATTCATCCCAGCCGAGGTCGCCCGGCTGGCGATCCCATCCGCAGCCGAGTGCGTCGAGAACGACGACGTGCGCCAGCTGCGGCATCGCGGGCCGGGCCGCATCGATGACGGTCTTCATCGGCAGGGTCTTGCCGCGCCGGCGTGCGCCGTCCGCCGTGACGATCAGCCTGGCACCCCCCGCATTGACGCGGGTGGCGACCGCATCGGCGCCGAAGCCCGAGAACAGCGGCAGCGCGATCGCGCCGATCTTGGCGACGGCATAGAAGACGGCCACCGTCTCGGGCAGGATCGGCATGAAGAGCGCGACCGAGTCGCCGGCCTTGCAGCCCAGCTTGACCAGGCTGGCGGCGATGCGGCACGTCTGGCGCTGAAGCTCGTCGTAGTCCCAGCTGACCGACCTTCCGTCCTCCCCCACCCAGACCAGCGCCGGATGCGCGCCGCGCCCGGCAGCGATCTGCCGGTCGAGGGTGTTGAGCACGAGGTTGGTGGTGCCGCCCACGCACCAGCGGGGCCATTGCACGCCCTCGCTCAGGTCGCAGAGACGCTCATAGGGACGATAGAACCGGATGCCGCTGAATTCGAGGATCGAGGCCCAGAAGCGATCCGGCTCTTCGCGCGACCATGCCACCAGCGCGTGATAGCTGCCGAGGCCGACATGGCGCAGCAGCGCGGCGAGGCGGCTCGCGGAGGTCTGCTGCGCGGTCGGACGCCAGCGGAAACCGTCATCGGCCTGTGGAGGTATGGCGGCTGTCATTTCGGCGCGGGCGTGTGCACAGGGGAATACAACTTGATGATGGCCGAGACGTCCAGATGCCCCAGCCCCGAATCGCAGAGCTGCGTGTAGAGGCTCAGGGCCTGGCTCGCCATCGGTATCGGCACGCCCGCCTCGCGCGCGGCAGCCTGGGCCAGCGACAGATCCTTCTGCAGCATCGTGGCGGCGCCGCCGGGCCGGTAGTCGAAGTTCGCCGGCGAGCTCGGCACCGGTCCCGGCACCGGGCAGTTGGTGGTCACGGCCCAGCACTGGCCCGAGGAGTTCGCGACGACCTCGAAGAACTGCTGGGTGTCGAGGCCCAGCTGCCGCGCGAGCACGAAGGCCTCGGAAACCGCCACCTGCGTCACGCCGGCGATCATGTTGTTGCAGATCTTGGCCAGCAGGCCGGTGCCCTCGGGCCCCAGGTGCCGCACCACCGATGCCATCGCCGCCAGCACCGGCCTCGCGCGCGCGAAGGCCTCGTCGGTGGCGCCCACCATGATCGTCAGCGTGGCCTGTTCGGCGCGCACCGAGCCGCCGGAAACCGGCGCGTCGACCATCATGTGGCCGGCGGCGTGCGCCGCCTGCTTCACATGGCGCGCGCTTTCCGTGTCGACGGTCGAGCAGTCGATGAAGAGCGTCCCGGGTCGGGCCGCGGCAAGCACACCGTCGTCGAAGAACACCTGCCGGAGTTCCTTGCCGCTCGGCACCATGGTCACGACGACGCCGGCCTCCCGCACCGCATCGGCGCCATGGCGGGCCGCCTGCGCGCCGCGCTGCGCGAGCAGCGCGACGCGCTCGGCAGAGGGATCGAAGGCGACGACCGGATAGCCTGCCTTCAGCAGGTTCGTCGCCATCGGCAGGCCGAGGTTGCCGATGCCCAGGAATGCGACCGGCTCCGGCATCAGAGCGCCTTGACCAGGGAGCACTCGGTCGTGGGTGCCCGCGTGACGCTGGCGGCGGGCAGCGTCTTCTGCAGGGTGTAGTAGTCCCACGCGTACTTCGATTGTTCGGGCGTCTTGACCTTGAACATGTAGAGGTCGCGTTCGACGCGGCCGTCGACGCGCACCTTCGCGGGCGAGCCGAAATCGTCGCCGGGGATGTCGCGCATGGCCTTGACCACCGCGATGCCGTCCATCGGATTCACGCCGGTCGCCAGCGCCTTCAGGTAGTGCGTGACCGCGCTGTAGGTATCGCCCTGGATGGCCGAGGGCATGGTGCCGTGCCTGGCGAGGAAGCGCTTGGAGAACTGGCGCGACTTGTCGTTGCGGTCCCAGTAGAAGGATTCGGTGAAGACCAGGCCGGACGCGCTCTTCAGGCCGAGTCCATGCACCGCGTTGAACATCGCCGTGGTGAGCGGCGCGATGGTCTGCCCATGGCCCGAGATGCCGAACTCGGCCGCCTGCTTCACGAGATTCGACATGTCGTCGCCGGCAGTGGCGAGCGCGATCACCTTGGCCTTGGAGGCCTGTGCCTGCAGCAGCTGCGACGAGAAGTCGCCCGCATTGGCCGCATGCTTGACCGAGCCCACCACCTTGCCGTGATGGGCCTCGATCACGTCGCGGGCGTCTTTCTCGGTGGCGGTGCCGTAGGCGTAGTCGATGGTGATGAAGTACCAGCTGTCGTTGCCGGTCTTGAGCAGTTCGGGCGGCGCGCCATTGGCCATGCCGTAGGTGTCCTGCGCCCACTGGATGCCGTTCGGCGAGCAGGCCTTGCCCGTCAGCTGCGACGCTGCCGGCGAGGTGAACAGCGCGACCCGGTTGGCCTGCCGCGTGACTTCCTGGACCGCGAGCGCGACCGCCGAACTCGGCACGTCGACCACCGCCGTGACCCCTTCGGTATCGAACCACCGCCGCACGATCGCGGACCCGACATCGGGCTTGTACTGATGGTCGGCATAGACCACTTCGACCTTGCGGCCGGCGACGCTGCCGCCGAAGTCCTCGACCGCCATGCGGGCCGCGACCACGCTGCCCTGGCCGCTCAGCGACGCGGCGATGCCCGATTGGTCATTGAGCACGCCGATCTTGATCGGCGCCGGTGATTGGGCCATGCAGCCGAAGGACAGCAGGAGTCCGGCGGCCACGGCGGCGCGCATGGCGAGGCGCCGTGGCGCGTGGATGACCGAGCTTGCGCTGGCGTGAGTCTTCATGCGGCTTGTCTCCTTGTCTGGCGGGCGACTGATCGTGCGCTCCGTGTCCCAGGTTGTTGGTGGCCGCAGTGTGTCAAACGCGTTCGCCGCTCTCAATCGAATTGTTTTGCGGCTACGCATACTTATTCTCAACCCTTGGTGCGGGTGGCCGCGCTGCGCAACTGGCTTGAGCCAGCTTGAAGACAGCACAAAACTTTTCGATTGTCGACGTGGCCGCGACGGCCTTCAATCCACGCTTCTCCAGGCACACCTTCCCGTGCGGAGCAACGAGCATTCAGGAGACAAATCGATGCGCAGACTCAACAGATTTCTCATGTCGGGGCTGGTGGCCCTGGCCATGACGATGGGAGGCGCCGCCCACGCGGAATGGCCGCACGACAAGCCCATCACCATCATCGTGCCGTTCCCGCCGGGTGGCGTGACCGATGTGCTTGCCAGGCTGGTGGCCAAGGAACTCTCGACCTCGCTGGCCCAGTCGGTCATCGTGCAGAACCGGCCCGGAGCCGCCGGCTTGCTCGGCACTCGCGTCGCGGCGCAGGCCGCGCCCGATGGCTACACCGTGCTGCTGAGCCAGATCGCCTCTCACGGTTCTCTGCCGGCCCTGCACAAGAAGCTCGGCTACGACCCCGTCAGGAACTTCGAGCCGGTGATCCTGCTGGCCGCGCATCCGAACGTGCTGGTCATCAACCCGACGCGCTCGCCCCGGAACGTGGCGGAACTCATCTCGCTCGCCAAGGCCAAGCCCGGTGCGCTCAACTACGGTTCAGCCGGCATCGGCACGACGTTCTTCCTGTCGGCGGAATTGTTCAAGTCGATGGCCAACGTCTTCATCACCGGCATTCACTATCAGGGCGGCGCACCGGCCATTACCGCATTGCTCGGCGGGCAGGTGGATATCGTCTTCTCCGATTTCTCGACGGCCATGCCGCACGTCAAGACCGGTGCCTTGCGCGCGCTGGCGGTGACCAGCAAGACCCGGTCGCCGGCCGCGCCGGACATTCCTGCCGTGGCCGAAACGCCCGGCATGCAGGACTTCGAGGTCGTGTCGTGGATTTCCCTGCACTATCCGGCCGGCGTGCCGGAGGCGATCGTCCAGCGCCTCAATGCCGCGGCCAACAAGGCATTGAAAGCGCCGGCGGTGGCCGATTGGGTGACCAACAGCGGCGGCGTGGTCAAGGGCGGCACGCCGGCCGACCTGGCCCGTCACGTCGACTCGGAACTGGCCAAGTGGAAGAAGGTGATCGACCGCACGGGCATCAGCACCGAGGAATGAGCGGACTGCGCCCGGCGGCCTCGAAGGCCGCCGGGCGCAGCGTCTTTCAGTTCGACTGGATCAGCGCATCGACCGCCAGCGCGCCGCGTCCCTTGGGCAGCACGATGAAGGGGTTGACGTCGATGCTCTCCAGCGCATCGCCCTGGGCGGCCGCATAGGCGGACAGGCGCGTCAGCGCCTGGACCAGCGCGTCCTCGTCGGCGGGCGGCGCGCCACGCACGCCCTGAAGCATCGCGTAGCCCTTCACTTCGCGGATCATGCGCCGCGCCTCGGAAGGGCCGAAGGGCGCACGGCGGAAGGTCACGTCCTTGAGCACTTCGACGAACACCCCGCCGAGACCGAACATCACCATGGGTCCGTACACCGGGTCGCGCATGACGCCCAGGATGGTCTCGACGCCGCCCTGGACTTGCTGCGCGAGCAGCACGCCGGCGATGCGCGCGCCCGGCGCATGGGTCTCGGCCCGGTCCATCAGCGTCGCGTAGCCTTCGCGAACTTCCTGGACGGATCTCACGTTGAGCAGCACGCCGCCGATTTCCGACTTGTGCTGGATATCCGGCGAGACGATCTTCATCACCAGGGGAAAGCCGATCCTTTCCGCTTCGACGACGGCTGCCTGCGCCGAGGTCGCGAGGCTCTCGGCGGCACAAGGGATGCCGGCCGACAGCAGCATCTTCTTGGCTTGAAATTCGTCGTACGTGTGGCCGTGCTGGACGGCCAGTGCGCCCGAGGGAACCGCAGGCGCGGTCTCGGGCGGCGCGGCCTCGAACGCATGGCGGAATTTCACCAGCGCGCTGATCGCCTTCAGCGCGCGTCCCGGATCCTCGAACACCGCGTAGCCCATGCCCTCCAGATGTTTTCGGGTTTCGGGGCTCGCCAGGGCCGACAGCACCAGAAAGCGGTCCGCGTGGTTGCGAGCCACCTCCTCGAAATGAGGCAGCAGCTTGCCGAACAGATCCTTGTTGCGCGCAATGTGCGTGATGAAGCACACCGCCGACCCGAAGCCTCCGCCGGTCAGCAGCTGCTCGAACATCGGGCCGATCAATTGCGGGTGCGTGATGACCTGGGCCGTCACATCCACCGGGTTGCGCGCGGCGGCGAAGGGCAGGAGTTCCTTGATCACGCGCTGCGACTCGGCCGGCAGTTCCGCCACCTGCAGACCGGCCGCCTCGGCCTGGTCCGCCATCAGGATGCCCACGCCCCCGGACACCGTGATCAGGCCGACCTTGTCATTGATCGGGAAACGCTTGAGCGAGCAGGCGTAGGCCACGTCCATCAGTTCCTCGATCGAATGCGCACGGTAGACATTGTTCTGACGCAGGATCGCTTCGAAGATCTCGTCCGAGCCGGCCAGGCTCGCGGTGTGCGATGCCGCGGCCCGCGCGCCCGCTTCGGATCGGCCGAGCTTGAGCACGATCACCGGCTTGCGCTTGCGGCGTGCGGCTTCGAATGCGGCGAGCAGCCGCGGCGGATTGATGACGCCTTCGATGATGGCCACGATCACCTCGGTCTCGGGATCCTCGACGATATAGGCCAGGGCTTCGGACAGGTCGACGTCGGACTGGTTGCCCGTGGTCAGGCACATCGACAGACCGAGTTCGCGCTCGGCGGCCAGCACGATCATGTGGATGCCGAATGCGCCGGACTGGCTCACCATGCCGATGGAGCCGATGCGCGGCGGCTTGTCGATGATGCCGCTGGTGAAGGTGGCCAGCAGTCCCTCGCGCACGTTGAAGGTGCCGGCGCAGTTGGGTCCGAGCAATGGCACGTTCCCCTTGCGCGCGGCCTCGGTGATGCGCGCCTGCAATGCGCGGCCGGCCTCGTCGACTTCGGCGAAGCCGGACGAAAACACCATCGCGCCGTTGACGCCCTTTGCCGCGCAGGCTTCGACGGCCGCCAGCACGTCCTGGGCCGGGACCGCGATCACCACGAGATCGACCTCGGCATCGACGGCCTGAAGCGTCGGGTAGGACTTCAGGCCCTGGACGACCTCGCGGCCGGGATTGATCGGGTAGATCGGGCCCTGGTATCCGGCGAGCCGGAGGTAGCGGATCGGCCGGCCGCCGATCTTGGTCTCGTCGGCCGAGGCGCCGATGATCGCGATCGAGCGGGGTTTGAGAAATGCCCGGACGCGGGCACCATCGGTGGAAGCGGAGTGGAACATCGGACGTCAATCGTTCAAGGCAGATGCAGGACTTGCTTGGCAAGAATGTTTCGCTGGACTTCGGAGGAGCCGCCGTAGATGGTCCCGGCCATGGAGGCCAGAAAAGTGGCCGCGACCTGGATCTCGTTCACCGCGTCACTGGCGCCGCTCAGGCCGCCATACGGCCCCGCGATCTCGACCGCGGTGGCGGCAATTCGCTTGTACATCTCGGTCTGGTGGACCTTGAGCATCGCGCCCTCCGGGCCGAGCTCGCCGCCCGCGCGGACCTTTTCCAGGCCCGCCTCGTACAAGCTGTTGTGGTCCGCCAGATCGGCGGCCAGGCGCGCGTAGCGTTCCATGAACACCGGCTCGCCCCAGCTGCCCACGGCCCTGGCGATCTGCCGCAGCAGCGCGAGCGCATTGAAGGACTGCGCCGATGCGCCGAGGAACAGCCGCTCGCCGCCCATCAACGCCTTGGTGATCGACCAGCCGTGATGGGCTTCGCCGACCAGGGCGTCGGCCGGCACTTTCACCTGGTCGAAGAAGACCTCGCAGAAGTCGTCCTGCATCGACAGGATCTTGATGGGCCGGATGGTCACGCCGGGCGCGTCGAGCGGCACCAGAAAGTAGCTGATGCCGTCCTGCGGCTTTGCCGCGGTCTTGTCGGTGCGCGCGAGCATGTGGCACCACTGCGCCTGGTTGGCGCGCGAGGTCCAGATCTTCTGGCCGCTGATCGTCCAGCCGTCGCCGTTCCACACGGCCTCGGTGCGCAGGCTCGCAAGGTCGGAGCCCGAATTGGGTTCGCTGTAGCCCTGGCACCAGACATGCTCGCCCGACAGGATCTTCGGCAGGAAATACGCCTGCTGCGCGGGCGTGCCGAACTTGATCAGCAGCGGCCCGGTCATCATCACGCCGTTGTCGGCGTAGCGGGAGCAGCCGTGTTCGTCGAACACGCGCGCCATGATGATCCGCTTGATCGGGCTCAGCCCCATGCCGCCGTATTCGCGCGGCCACGCCGGGGCCACCCAGCCGCGTTCGGCCAGTTTCCCATACCAGCCTCGCGTCACCGAGTGCGGCAACTGGCCGATCTGGAATCGCAGCGCGGGCGGGTAGTGGGCCTCGACGAAGTCCCGCACCATGGTGCGGAATGCGTCGTCGGTCATCGCGTTGTAGTCGGTGGCGGTTTCAATCATTTCGGGCGAGCTCGATGGCGGTGAAGCGCTGTCGATGTGCAAGGGTGGAGCCCCAGTCGTTCTGCACGGCAAGGATCTTTCGTGCATACAGGCCGATGTCGCATTCGTCGGTCATGCCCATCGCGCCATGGAACTGCACCGTCTCCTGGGCCATGCGCAGTGCGGCATCGCCCGCACGCATGCGGGCGCGCGAGGCCAGCGACTGACGATGTGCCTGCGATGCCGAGGGGTCGTTGCAGGCGATTGCTGCGTCATGGACGACGGCGCGCGTGAGTTCCAGCTGGATCTTCAGGTCGACGGCGCGGTGTTGCAGCGACTGGAAGCTGCCGATCGGCCGGCCGAATTGCTTGCGCACGGTCATGTAGGCCAGGCTGATGTCGAACGCGGCTTCCATCACGCCGAGGAGGTAGGCGGCATGGGCGAGCGCGCATTCCTCGAAGACGCCGTCGAAGGCGGCATCGAGCGCTTCGCCGGGCGCGTCCTTGAACACGACATCGGCCGCGAAGCCGCCGTCGTGCAGGCTCACCGGTTCGAGCGCGACGCCGGCGCTCTCGCGCTGCACGAGCGCCAGGCCGTCATGCGTGGCGACGACGAATGCGTCGGCACCGAGCGCGCAAGGGACGAGGCGCTTGGTGCCATTCACCTTGCCATGGCGGAATGTCGTGCGCGCGGCGGACGGCAGTTCGTGCGCGCGCTCCATCCACGCAGGAACGACGATGCGATCGCCCGCCATCACGCGCGCGCGCCAGTCGTCCGGCAGCAGCTGTGCGGCCGCCGTGACGGGAATGAAGGGCTCGGGGCTCAGCGACTCGCCCAGCTGCTGTGCCACGGCGCACAGCGCCTCGACGTCGAAGCCGCTGCCGTCGCCGGCTTCGGGCACACGCAGGCCGGCCCAGCCCAGTCCGCACATCTTTTTCCAGAGTGCGCGATCGAAACCTGGCGCCTGGAAACGAAGCGCGCGTGCGCGGGCCGCGCCGTCTTCGCGCGGCAGCAGCGAGGCGGCGCTCTCGCGGATCAGCGCGAGCCGCTCGCGGGCGTCGTCCTGGATCTCTGACATGTGGCCTTCTCCTTTCAACTGCCCTTGAAGACGGGCGTGCGTTTCTCGAAGAAAGCCGACTTGCCTTCATCGTGGTCGGTGGAACTGAACAGCATCGCCTGGATCTCGCGTTCTCTCAGCAGGACCTCGTCCAGGCCCGAAGCGAAAACCGAGCGGGTCAGCGCGATCGGCAAGGGCGCCTTGGCGGCCAGGAGCTTGGCCAGCCGCGTCGCCTCCTTCTGCGCATCGCCCGTGGCAACGAGGGTGTCGACCACGCCCCAGTCGAGCGCCTGCTTGGCGCTGAAGACCTCGTTGTACAGGAGGATCTGTCGCGCCCGGCCGGTCCCCACGCGCGCGGGCAGCGAATGCAGGATGCCGGTGTCGGGCGCCATGCCGATCTCGCCGAAGCCGGCCTTGAAGCGCGCCGACTCGCCGGCGACGATGGTGTCGCACAGGAGCGCGAGGGACAGACCGCCGCCGACCGCCCAGCCTTCCACCGCGGCAATGAAGGGCTTGCTGCTTTGCGCCATCAGCCGCACCAGGTCGTGCACGATGCGCATGCGGTCGAGCGCGGCGCCCATCGGCTGGTTGCCCATCGCGGTCACGTCGCCGCCGACGCAGAAAAGCTTGTCGCCGCCGGTGAACACCACGGCGCGCACCGTCTGGTCGGCTTCGAGGGCGCGAAAGGTGTTGAGCAATGCGATGCGCATCGGCATCGAGAAGGCGTTGCGGCGCTCGGGGTCGTTCATGCGGACGGTCGCGACGCCGGCCTCGTGGGATTGAATGATCATGGGCTCACTTTCGTCTTGAATTCAGGCTTCGCTGCCTTGCACCGCTGCGAGTTTCCCCGCTTGCTCGAGCTGGCTGTAGCGGGCTTCGCCGAACCAGTCGCGCAGCGAAGCCAGCGCTTCGTCGCGGGTGCTTGCGCGCGGGGCTCGGGGCAGTGCGGGCGACGTGCGGCTGAAGCGCGGCGCGGGCCTGGGTTGCTGCACGCCGCCCACCTCCACGAAGGCTTCGCGTGCCGCCGCGTGCGCGTGATGCGGTGCTTCGGCCATCGTGAGCACCGGCGCGAAACAGGCGTCGCTGCCTTCCAGCAGGGCGCACCAATCGTCGCGCGTGCGGGTGCGGAATCGGGCGGCCAGCGTTTCGCGCATCCGCGGCCATTGCGTGCGGTCCCAGCGGTCGGGAAAGTCGGCCGGCGCGATGTCCAGGCGCCGCAGCAGATCCTCGAAGAAGCGCGTCTCGATCGGCGCCACCGTCACGAACTTCCCATCGGCGCAGGCGTAGACGTCGTAGAAGGGCGTCCCCGAATCGGCGATGTTGGTGCCGCGTTCGAGTTTCCACATCCCCGCGGCCATCAGGCCGAACATGCTCGTCATCAGCGAGCTCACGCCGTCCGTGATCGCGGCGTCCACCACCTGGCCCCGGCCCGAGCGCTCGCTCTCGCGCAAGGCAGCCAGGATGCCCAGTGCCAGATAGAGCGATCCGCCCGCGTAGTCGCCCAGCAGGTTGATCGGGATGCTGGGCGGCTGGCCTGCGCGGCCTATCGCGTCGAGCGCGCCGGTCACGGCGATGTAGTTGAGGTCGTGCGCCGCCGCGTCCGCGAGCGGACCCGTCTGGCCCCAGCCTGTCATGCGGCCGTACACCAACTTCGGCTGGCGCTTGAAGCAGTCGTCCGGACCGAGCCCCAGGCGTTCCATCACGCCGGGCCGCATGCCTTCGATCACCGCGTCGGCACCGGCCACGACGTCCATCGCCATGGCCCGGCCCTCGGGCGATTTCAGGTCCAGCGCCATTCCCTCGCGATTGCGCAGCAGCAGGTCGAATTGGAGCGGCCGCTTCTTGCCCAGCTCCACCGGCGTGACGCGGTCGATGCGCAGCACCGTGGCGCCGAGGTCCGCCAGCAGCATCGCGCACATCGGCGCGGGACCCACGGCAGCGAATTCAACGATCTTCAGTCCGGCAAGCGGTCCCATGCGGCTCCTTGGCTGGTATTCGGATGATCAGGCCGTGCATTCATCATTGAAAACGAATGCCGCCCCGAGGAGTGCGGCGCTGGCGAGGACGCGTGTGTTCAGCATGCCGGAAGTCTCCTTTTCAGCTTGCATGTTGTCCGAGGCCGAAGGCCCTGACAATTGACTTTTTGCCGGCGCTTGTTGAATGCAATTCAAGCGCGCAGGAGTCCGGTGCTCGACCGCGACGGCCGACGGCGATGAAGATCGGGGCGGTCTTCAGGCGCGCGGATCGACGCGCAATCTCTCAGGCGCTGGGGAGCGAGGAGGGCGCTTCGTTGAATGCCGCGCATTGCGCGCGCAGCCATTGCCGGAAGGTTTCCATCTGCGACGTGAGCCGGCGGCTTTCCGGATAGATCAGGTAGTAGGTGAAGTCGCCCCGGTCCAGGCAACGGTCGAAGGGGCACACCAGCCGGCCGGCGGCGATGTCGTCCTGCACCAGCGCCATCTGCGCCATCACGAAGCCCTGTCCTTCGATGGCGGCCTGGTAGCTCAGCGCCGAGCTCTCGAAATACAGGAAGCTGAAGTCATCGAGCGTCGCCACGCCCTGCTCGGCCAGCCACGTCGGCCAGTCGTCGCGGCGCTCGGGCCAGGTCGACTGCAACAGCACATGCCGCATCAGGTCGATGGGCTTGCTGACCTCGGGCCCGCGCGCGAGCAGGGACGGGCTGCATACCGGCGCCACGATGTTGGGGATCAGCCGCTCGGCGATCGAGCCCGGCCATTCGCCATTGCCCAGGCGGATCGCGAAGTCGAGTTTCTCGCGGCTGAAATCGACCGGCTCGTTGCTGGTGGACAGCACGAGTTCCACCGACCGGTTCTCGGCATAGAAGCTGGACAGCCGCGGGATCAGCCAGCGCAGCGAGAAGGTGGTGTAGGCCCGCAGCTTGAGCATGTCCCTGTTGCCGGGTTCGACCAGCGCCGTGGTGGCGGCCCGGATGGAATCGAAGGCCGCCGACACTTCGCGGAAGTAGCGTTCTCCGGCGTCGGTCAGTGTGAGTTTGCGGTGGCCGCGCACGAACAGGTCGACGCCCAGGAACTCCTCGAGTGCGCGCAACTGATGGCTCACCGCACCGAGTGTCACGTGGAGTTCCACCGCGGCTTTGGTCGCGCTGAGATGGCGAGCGGTCGATACGAATGCGCGCAACGCATTCAGGGGAGGCATTTCCCGCACGGTCGCAACTGTGGGTGGGTTGAGTGAGTCTGGGTGGAGCGAACGATGATACTTCAAGCCACCTGGAGAGCGGCTTGCATTGCGCTCGCATTTAGATTTGCTCAATCGTCGGCAAAACAATTCGATTGTCAGTGCCAGGGGCGGGGACGATGCTCGCGAACCATGCAGAGTACCCATGACCCCTATCAGGATGTGCGTGACGCGATTCGAAGCCTCGTGGCCCAGTTGCCGGGCGACTACTTCCGGCGCGTCGATGAGCAGAACGGTTATCCCGAAGAGTTCGTCCATGCCTTGACCCAGGCCGGCTGGCTGGCCGCGCTGGTGCCGCAGGAATATGGCGGCTCGGGCCTGGGCCTCGCCGAGGCTTCGGTGATCATGGAAGAGATCAATCGCTGCGGAGGCAATGCCGGCGCCTGCCACGGCCAGATGTACAACATGAACACCTTGCTGCGCCATGGCTCGAAGGCGCAGAAGGAACGCTACATGCCCGGCATCGCCACCGGCGAGCTGCGGCTGCAGTCGATGGCCGTGACCGAGCCGACCACCGGCACCGACACCACCCGGCTCAAGACCACCGCCGTGAAGAAGGGCGACCGCTACGTGGTCAACGGCCAGAAAGTCTGGATCTCGCGCGTGCAGCATTCGGAACTGATGATCCTGCTGGCGCGCACGACGCCGGTGGACCAGGTCGCGCGCCGCTCCGACGGCATGTCGATCTTCCTGGTCGACGTGAAGGCGGCGACGGGCAAGGGCATGACCGTGCGGCCGATCTCGAACATGGTCAATCACGAGACCAACGAGCTGTTCTTCGACAACCTCGAGATTCCGGCAGAGAACCTGATCGGCGAGGAGGGCAAGGGCTTCAAGTATCTGCTCGACGGCCTCAATGCCGAACGCACGCTGGTGGCCGCCGAATGCATCGGCGATGCGCACTGGTTCATCGAGAAGATCGTGAAGTACGCCAGCGAGCGGGTGGTGTTCGACCGCCCGATCGGCAAGAACCAGGGCGTGCAGTTTCCGATCGCACGGGCCTGGGTCAATCTGCAGGCCGCCGACCTGATGCGTTTCAAGGCGACCTCCCTGTTCGACGCCGGCCAGCCCTGCGGCGCCGAGGCCAACATGGCCAAGCTGCTGGCGGCCGATGTCTCGTGGGAAGCGGCCAACGCGTGCATCCAGTTCCACGGCGGATTCGGCTTCGCGACCGAGTACGACGTCGAGCGCAAGTTTCGCGAAACGCGCCTCTACCAGGTCGCGCCCATCTCCACCAACATGATCCTGTCGTATGTGGCCGAGCACGTGCTCGGTCTGCCGCGCTCGTTTTGAAAGCACCTGCGATGAGGACACTGGAAGGCTTGACGGTCGTCACGTTCGAGCACGCGATCGCCGCACCGTTCTGCACGCGTCAGCTTGCCGACCTCGGTGCGCGCGTGATCAAGATCGAGCGCCCCGGCAGCGGAGACTTCGCGCGCGCCTACGACACGCGCACGCGCGGCCTGGCCTCGCACTTCGTCTGGGTGAATCGCTCGAAGGAAAGCGTCACGCTCGACATCAAGCACCCGGCGTCGCAGGGGGTGCTGGACGCGCTGATGGCCAAGGCCGATGTGGTGGTGCAGAACCTGGCACCGGGCGCCGCCGCGCGCCTGGGCCTGTCGTGGCAGGCGCTGTCGGCCAAGCATCCGCGCCTCACGCTGTGCGATATCTCCGGCTACGGGCCGGACGGTCCCTACCGCGACAAGAAGGCCTACGACTTGCTGATCCAGAGCGAGGGCGGCCTGGTGTCGATCACCGGCACGCCCGAGCATCCGTCCAAGACCGGCGCCTCCGTGGCCGACATCGCCGCTGGCATGTATGCCTACAGCAACGTGCTGGCCGCCCTGCTGCGACGCGGCGTCAGCGGCAAGGGCTCGCACATCGAGGTGTCGATGCTGGAAGCGATGACCGAGTGGACCAGCTATGCGCTCTACTACACCTACGACGGCGCCGAGCCGCCCGCGCGCGCGGGCGCTTCGCATTCGGCCATCTTTCCCTATGGGCCGTTCACCGCCGGCGATGGCGTGACGGTGATCCTGGCGGTCCAGAACGAGCGCGAGTGGGAGTCCTTCTGCCGCACCGTGCTGCAGCGGCCCGACGTGCTGGCGAACGAGGCCTATGCCGGCAACGCCCGGCGGGTGGCGCTGCGCGATGAACTCAAGCAGGTGGTCGACGGCGTGCTGCAAGGGCTGACGGGCCAGCAGCTGGTGGCCCGGCTGGACGAAGCCGGCATCGCCAACGCCTGCATGAACGACATGCAGGGCGTGTGGGATCACCCGCAGCTCAAGGCCCGCGACCGCTGGACCGAGATCGATTCGCCGGCCGGAAAGCTGCGCGCGCTGCTGCCGCCCGGCATGAGCCGCGAGGACAACCCGCGCATGGATGCCGTGCCGGCCCTCGGGCAACATACGGATGCGGTGTTGCGCGAGCTCGGCCTGGCCGGCAGCGACATCGAGGCATTGAGGAAAGCCGGCGCGGTCTGAACGCGCCGTACCCAACTGACAAAGGAGAGACGGATATGGCAGCGTGGTTGCAGGACAAGGTCGTGGTGGTCACCGGCGCCGGCGGCGGCATCGGCCGTGACATCGCATTGGCCATGGCGGCCGAAGGCGCCAGCGTGGTGGTGAACGACATTGGCGCTTCGCTCGCGGGCGAGGGCCTGGACGACGGACCCGCGCAGCGCGTGGTCGGGCAGATCAAGGAGAACGGCGGCAGTGCCGTGGCCAGCACCGACAGCGTGGCCAGCTGGGCCGGCGCACAGCGCATCATCGCCACGGCGGTGGACAGCTTCGGGCGCATCGATTGCGTCGTCAACAACGCAGGCATCCTGCGCGACCGTTTCTTCTTCAACATGTCGATGGAGGAATGGCAGTCGGTGATCGACGTTCACCTGCAGGGTTCCTTCTTCATGGCGCGCGCGGCGGCGCCGCACTTCAAGAGCGACAACCGCGGCGCGCTGGTCAACATGACATCGACCTCCGCGCTGATCGGCAACTACGGCCAGGCCAACTACATGGCGGCCAAGCTGGGCATCGTCGGGCTGTCGCGTGCGGTGGCGCTGGACATGGCCAAGTTCAACGTGCGCTCCAACTGCATCGCACCCTTCGCATGGAGCCGCATGATCAGCAGCATTCCGACCGACACGCCCGACCAGGTGGAGCGGGTCAACCGGCTGAAGACCATGGAGACGGCCAAGATCGCGCCGCTGGCCGTCTACCTCGCCAGCGATCAGGCCAAGGATGTGAGCGCGCAGATCTTCGGCGTGCGGGCGAACGAGATCTTCCTGTTCTCGCAGCCGCGTCCGGTGCGCTCGGTCCACAACGCCGAAGGCTGGACGCCGGCCAGGATCGCCGAACAGGCGATGCCCGCGATGCGCGCGCAATTCACCCCGCTGGAGCGCTCGCAGGACGTGTTCTGCTGGGACCCCCTCTGAGACAAGCAACGCCAACCCAGGAAACCGACGACATGGAATTCAACGACATCCTCTACGCCAAGAAGAACGGCGTGGCGCACATCACGATCAACCGCGAGAAGGTGATGAACGCCTTTCGCCCCGACACGGTCGAGGAGATGATCCTGGCCTTTCGCGACGCCGATGCCGATCCGTCGATCGGCGCCATCGTGCTGGCCGGCGCCGGGGAGCGCGCCTTCTGCACCGGCGGCGACCAGTCTTCGCACGACGGCAAATATGCGGGCCGCGGCGTGGCCGGCATGCCGATCGAGGAATTGCAGACCCTGATCCGCGACTGCCGCGTGCCCGTCATCGCACGGGTGCAGGGCTATGCGATCGGCGGCGGCAACGTGCTCGCCACGATGTGCGACCTCACCATTGCTTCCGAGAAAGCGGTCTTCGGCCAGGTCGGCCCGAAGGTCGGCTCGGTGGACCCGGGCTGGGGCACGGCCTACCTGTCGCGCATCGTGGGCGAGAAGAAGGCGCGCGAGATCTGGTATTTCTGCCGCCGCTACACCGCCGCCGAAGCGCAGGCGATGGGGCTCGTCAACGTGGTGGTGCCGCATGATCAGCTCGACGCGACCGTCGATGCCTGGTGCGCGGAGCTGCTCGAGAAGAGCCCGACCGCCATCGCCATTGCCAAGCGCTCGTTCAATGCCGACAGCGACAACATCCGCGGCATCGGCAATGCCGGGCTCGAGGCGCTGGCGCTGTTCTACCAGACGCCCGAGGCGAAGGAAGGCGCCAACGCGTTCCGCGAGAAGCGCAAGCCGGACTTCCGCGCCGCGCGCGACCGGAAGGCCTGAGCGATGTTCCCGCATCTGATGGCCCCGCTGGACCTCGGGCGCACCGTGCTGCGCAACCGCGTCTACATGGGCTCGATGCACACACGCATCGACACGCAAGACCAGCCCGTGCGCCGCATGGCCGCGTTCTATGGCGAGCGCGCCAGGGGCGGCGTCGCGGTGATCGTGACCGGCGGCTGCTCGCCGAACGAGGAGGGGCTGATCGAGCCCGGCGCGCCGATGCTGACGAACGAGGCGCAGCTGCACGAACACCGGCCGGTGACCGACGAGGTGCACAGGCACGGCGGCAAGATCCTGTTGCAATTGCTCCATTCGGGCCGCAACGGCAAGATCGACGCCCTTGTCGGCGCTTCCGACATCCGCTCGCCGATCAATCCGCGCACCCCGCGCGCGCTGGCCAGCGAGGAAGTCGAGCGCACGGTCGAGGACTTCGTGCGCTGCGCGAAGCTGGCCGAACAGGCCGGCTACGACGGCGTCGAGGTCATGGGCTCCGAGGGCTATCTGGTGCACCAGTTCGCCACCGAGCGCTGCAACAACCGCAGCGACAAATGGGGCGGCAGCGCCGAGAAGCGCCGCCGCTTCCCGGTCGAGATCGTGCGCCGCATCCGCGCCGCGGTGGGCAGCGGATTCATCATCGTCTACCGCATTTCCGCGCTGGACCTGGCCGAGGGCGGTGCGAGCGCCGAAGAGATCGCCGCCCTCGCGCAGGGCGTGGAAGCCGCCGGCGCCGATCTGCTCAACACCGGCATCGGCTGGCACGAATCGGTCGTGCCCACCATCGCCTACCCCGTGCCGCGCGGTGCATTCCGTTTCGCGGTGGCGCGGCTCAAGAAAGCCGTGCGCCTGCCGGTCGTCATCTCCAACCGGATCAACATGCCGGAGATGGCGGAAGAGATGATCGCCAGCGGCGATGCCGACATGGTGTCGATGGCGCGTCCCCTGCTGGCGGACCCCTTCTTCGCGGCCAAGGCCGCGGCCGGGCTGCCGCAGACGATCAACACCTGCATCGCCTGCAACCAGGCCTGCCTCGACAACGCGTTCTCGGAAAAGGCGACCAGCTGCATGGTCAACCCCCAGGCCGGCCGCGAGATCGACTTCGAGTCGCCCGCGCCGGCGCGCAAGCTGCGCGTCGCGGTGGTGGGCGCCGGCCCGGCAGGGCTTGCCGCTGCCACCCAGGCGGCCGGGCGCGGCCATCAGGTCACGCTGTTCGAAGCCTCCGATGTCATCGGCGGCCAGCTCAACCTGGCCGTGCGCGTGCCCGGCAAGATCGAGTTCGCGGAGACGCTGCGTTACTTCCGCGAGCAGATCGCGCGCAGCGGCGTGCAGTTGCGCCTGAACACGCGCGCCACGGCGGCGCAGCTCGCGTCGGGCGAGTTCGACCGCGTGATCGTCGCGACCGGCATCCTGCCGCGCGAGCTGCAATTCCCGGGGGCCGGCCATGCCAAGGTGGCCTCGTATGTCGACATCATCACCGGCCGCAGGCGGGCTGGCAGCCAGGTGGCCATCATCGGCATGGGCGGCATCGGCTTCGACGTCGCCGAGCTGCTGACCTCGCCGCACGAGGCCGGCCATCGCGAGACGCCGGAGGAATTCTTCGAGGACTGGGGTGTCGATACCGCGGCGGCCTCGCCGACCGCCCTGAAGGCGATGCACACGCCGCCGGCCGAGCGCCAGGTGACGCTGCTGCAGCGCTCGAACACGCGCGTGGGCGAGCGCCTCGGCCTCAGCACCGGCTGGATCCATCGCGGCAAGCTGCGCCGCCGCGGCGTGAAGACGCTGACCGGCTGCGCGTACGAGCGGGTGGATGACGACGGCTTCCACATCACCGTCAACGGCGAGCCGAAGGTGCTGGCGGTGGACACCGTCGTGGTCTGCGCCGGCCAGGAGGTCAACCGCGCATTGGCCGACGAACTGCTGGCGGCCGGCATGCAGGTCGACGTCATCGGCGGCGCCCATATCGCGAGCGAGCTCGATGCGGTGCGCGCCATCGACGAAGGCACCCGGCTGGCCTGGGCGCTGTGAGCAGGAGCAGATGATGTTCGAACTTCAAGTCGCCGATTCCATCGCCACCGTGACCCTGGCGCGGCCGCCGGTCAATGCGATGAACGATGCCTGGGTCGAGGGCTTCCACGCGCTGCTCGATCAACTCGATGCGCGGGAGGACTGGTCGATCTTCTGCGTGCGCAGTGCACTCAGGCTTTTCTGCGGCGGTGCCGACCTCAAGCAGATCGGCGCCAACTTCGGCCGCGGGATCGAGGTGCAGGCGAGCGCCGGCAGTCGCTATCAGAAACTGTTCGCGCGCATCGAAGCGCTCAGGCAGCCGACCATCGCGCTGCTCAAGGGCAGTGCGCTCGGCGGCGGGCTGGAGCTGGCGCTGGCCTGCGATCTGCGGATGGCATCGGAAGAAGCCAAGCTCGGCCTGGTCGAAGTGAAGCTCGGCCTGATGCCGGGTGCGGGCGGCACGCAGCGGCTGCCGCGCGCGGTCGGCATGGCCAATGCGATGAAGCTGATCCTCAGCGGCGAGCCGGTCACCGGCGCGCAGGCCCTGGCGATGGGGTTGGTGCAGTGGGCCGTTCCCGCGGGGGAATTCGACGCGCGCGCGCAGGCCGTGCTCCAGCAGTTCGCTGCCGTCGCGCCGCACGCAGCGCAGGCGGCCAAGGCCGCGATCCGCGCGGCCTTCGACACCCAGCGCGACGGCTACGCGGTGGAGACGGAATGCGTGAAGGGCTGCCTCGCGCATCCGCGCACGCAGCAACTGGTCGGCGAGTTCCTCGCCCGATCGACCCAATGACTCAAGGAGACTTCGTGGAATTGAAGGACAAGATCATCGTGGTCACCGGCGGCGCCTCGGGCATCGGCCGGGCGACCACGCAGGTGCTGGCCGCGCATGGCGCCGTCGTGCACGTCGGCGACCTCGACCTCGCGGGCGCGCAGGGCACGGCCGAGGGCTGCGAGGGCGGCCGGGTGTCGGCGGCGGCGCTCGATCTGGCACAGGCGGATTCCGTGAAGGCGTTCGCCGCGGAAGTCCTGGCGCGGCATGGGCGGGTGGACGGGCTGGTGAATGCCGCCGGCTTCGACAAGGTCGGCCCTTTCATCAAGAACGATCCGGCGCTGTGGGAACGGCTGGTGGCGGTCAACCTGCTGGGCGCGATGCGGCTGACGCAATTGGTGCTGCCATCGATGATCTCGGCCAACGCGGGCAAGATCGTCAACATCGCCAGCGACGCCGGCCGGGTCGGCAGCATGGGCGAGACGGCCTACGCGGCGACCAAGGGCGGCCTGATCGCCTTCACGAAATCGCTGGCGCGCGAGATGGCGCGCCATCAGATCAATGTCAACGTGGTGTGCCCCGGTCCGACCGACACGCCGCTGTTCAATGCCCAGGCCTCCGAAGGGCTGCGCGAGGCGCTGATCAGCGCCATCCCGTTCCGCCGTCTCGGCCAGCCCGAGGACATCGCAGAGGCCGTGCGCTATCTCATGGGACCGCACTCGAACTACGTCACCGGCCAGGTCCTGAGCGTCAGCGGCGGCCTGACCATGGCCGGCTGAGCCGGCACCCGGAGAACAAGCAATGAGAGTATTCGCGACGCTGGACGAGCTCGTCCCGCTGGTCGGCCAGCACGTGGCGACCAGCGACTGGATCACGGTCACGCAGGAACAGATCGACCTGTTCGCCGAGGCCACAGGCGACCACCAATGGCTGCACGTGGACCCGGTCCGTGCGAAGGCCGGCCCTTATGGCACCACCATCGCACACGGCTTCCTCACGCTGTCGCTGCTGCCGATCATGTACGCGACGGCGATCAAGGTCGAGCAGATGCGCATGGGCCTCAACTACGGCATGAACCGGGTTCGATTTCCTGCGCCGGTGCCGGTGGGCAGCCGGCTGCGTTGCCGCATCAAGCTGCTGGCCTGCGAGGAAGTGGCGGACAACGGCCTGCAGCTCACCTGGGACATGAACGTGGAGCGCGAGGGCGAGACCAAGCCGGTCTGCATCGCCGAATTCGTGCAGCGGCGGTACCGGTGAGCAAGGCCGTCCTCGTCACCGGCGGCAGCGCCGGCGCGGGCTTCGCCGTGGCCAAGCTGATGGCCAGCCAGGGTCACAGGGTGGCCGTCACCGGCCGTTCGGCCGAGACCGGCGCGGCGGCCGGGCAGGTGCTGGATGCGCTCTCGCCCGGCAGCTTCTTCGTGCAGGGCGATGCCGTCGATGCCGCCCAGGGCGCCGCCGCGGTGGCCGAGGCGGCGCGCCGGCTGGGCGGCCTGGATGTGCTGGTCAGCGCCGGTGCGCAGACCCCGCTGGGACCGCTGCCCTTCGAGCAGATGACGCCGGCGCAGATCGAAGAGGGCTTTCGCATCCGGGTCATGGGGCGGATCCTGCCGGTGCATGCGGCCATTCCGTTCCTGCGCCGGTCCGGCAACGGCTCCGTGGTGCTGCTCACCACCGATGCGGCGCGGCATCCGACGCCCGGCGAGTCGGTGATCGGCGCCTCGGGCGCCGCCATCATTCTGTTGACCAAATCGCTCGCCCGCGAACTGACGCGCGACAAGATCCGCGTGAATGCCGTGGCGCTCACCATCACCTCCGACACGGTCGGCTGGGAGCGCATGTTCGCCAACCCGCAATTCGGCAACGGGCTGTTCGCCAAGGCCGTCGCGCGCTTTCCTTCGGGCCGTGCGCCGAAGGCGGAGGAAGTGGCCGAAGCCGTGGCCTTCCTGGCCGGCGATGGCGCTGGCCAGATCACGGGCCAGACGCTGAGCGTGAACGGCGGCCTGTCGTTCGGTGGCTGGTGACGATGACCCGAATCACATTCCACGAAGGAGAGCGCCTTGGCACTCGATGCTGACAACCTGAACCAGTTCACCGACACCGTCGCCCGCTTCGTGCGCGAGCGGCTGATCCCGGCCGAGGCCCGGGTTGCCGAAGAGGACCACATCCCGGCCGAGCTGCTTCGCGGCATGGGCGAGCTGGGCCTGTTCGGCATGACATTGCCGGAGAAATTCGGCGGCCTCGAACTCAATGCCGCGGAAGAGGTGCGCGTCGTCTTCGAGCTGTGCTACGCCGCGCCGGCCTACCGCGGCTACCTGGGCGCCAACAACGGCCTGGGCGGCCGGGCGATCCTGGTCGGCGGCAGCGAGGCGATGAAGGACAAGTACCTGCCGCGGGTCGCTTCCGGCGAACTCGTGACCGCGTTCGCGCTGACCGAGCCCGAGACCGGCTCCGATGCCGCGGCACTGAAGACCAGGGCGACGAAGCAGGCCGATGGCGCCTGGGTGTTGAGCGGACGCAAGACCTTCATCACGCATGCCGACATCGCCGACCTCTTCATCGTGGTGGCGCGCAGCGATCCGCAATCCACCGGCGGCAAGGGCGTGTCGGTGTTCCTGGTCCCCGGCGATACGCCCGGCATCCTGCGCGGCAAGCCCGAGAAGAAGATGGGCCAGCAGGGCACGCACGTGGCGGAACTCGCCTTCGACGACTGCCGGCTGCCCGCGGACGCCCTGCTCGGCGTGGAGGGGCGCGGCTTCGAGCTGACGATGCAGGGCATCGACCGCAGCCGCCTGCACATGGGCGCGATCTGCGTCGGCGTCGCCCGCCGCCTGATCGACGAGGCCCTGAAGTACGCGATGGAGCGGCGCCAGTTCGGCAAGCCGATCGCCGACTTCCAGCTGGTGCAGGCGATGCTGGCCGACAGCCAGGCCGAGATGGCGGCGGCGCGCGCGCTGGTGATCGAAAGCGCCGCGCGTTGCGATGCCGGCGAGAACATCTCGATGGAAGCCTCCTGCTGCAAGATGTTCGCCAGCGAAATGGTGGGCCGCATCGCCGATCGCGCGGTGCAGATCTTCGGCGGCGCGGGCTACATGCAGGACAGCGTGGTCGAGCGCCTCTACCGCGACGTGCGCGTGTTCCGCATCTACGAGGGCACGACCCAGATCCAGCAGGTCACGATCGCCAAGCACATGATCCGCCGCGCCGAGACGGCCTGAAATCAAACTCCAGGAGACAAGACATGAACATCAATCGCAGGATGGCGATGGCCGGCATCGCGGCCGCCGTGGCCGCGCCGGCCGTGCGCGCAGCGTCGGGCTGGCCCGAGCGCCAGATCAAGTGGATCGTGCCCTTCGCCGCGGGCGGCTCCACCGACGCCTTCTCGCGCCTGGCCGCCGAACAGCTGTCGAACGCGCTCGGCCAGCCGCTGGTGGTGGAGAACATCACCGGCGCTTCGGGCGCCATCGGCCTGGAGCGCCTGGCCCGTGCAGCGCCCGACGGCTACACCCTGGGCACGATCCCGAACAGCCTGCAGACGATGCTGCCCTACGTGACCGAAATCCCGTTGCCCTACGACCCGATGAAATCGTTCGTACCGATCGGCGGCTTCGCGCAGTTCCAGTACGTGTTCGTCGTCTCTTCCTCGTCGCCGATCAAGACGCTGGACGAGCTGATCTCGATCGGCCGGACGCAGCCGGGCAAGCTGAGCTTCGGCACCACCGGGCCCGGCACCGGCAACCATCTCGCGACGGTGCTGCTCGCACGCAAGACCGGCTCCGAATTCACCTATGTGCCGTACAAGGGCGCGTCGCAGTCCGTGGTGGATCTGCTGGGCGGCCACATCGACCTGATCGTCGACATCGTCGGCGGCGTGGACGCGTTGATCCGCGAAGGCAAGCTGCGCCCGCTGGCCACCACCGGCGCCAGGCGCCTGCCCTTGCTGCCCGACGTGCCGACGGTCAGCGAGACCATCCCCGGCTACCACCACGTGGGCTGGTTCGGCCTCTATGGGCCGGCGGGACTGCCGCCCGCGATCGTGACTCGACTCAACGCCGAATTGCAGCGCGCGCAGGTGGCGCCGAAGTACGGCTCGGCCCTGGTCAAGCTGGGCTACGAACCGATGCCGGGATCTTCCGCCGACCTGGATGCGCAACAGAAGCGCGAGTACGCGCAGTGGGGCGCGATCCTCAAGAAGACGTAGTCGATCGTCAAGGACGATCCGAGACCGCGAGACCGTACCACCGAGCAAACAAAGGAAAACAGCTTGGCCCTCGATCCCCAAGACCTGAAGCAATTCGTCGCCAGCGTGGCGCGCCTGGTGCGCGACCGATTGATCCCCGCCGAGGCGCGGGTGGCGGCCGAGGACCGCATCCCCGAGGAGGTGATCGCCGACATGCGCAAGCTCGGCCTGTTCGGCATGACCTTGCCGCAGAAGTATGGCGGCCTCGAACTGAATGCCTGCGAGGAAGTGCAGGTCGTGTTCGAGCTGTGCTACGCCGCGCCGGCCTTTCGCGGCTACATCGGCGCCAACAACAGCCTCGGCGGCCGCGCCATCCTGTGGGGCGGCACCGACAGGCAACGCGACCACTACCTGCCGCGCATCGCGTCGGGCGAATTGCTCACCGCCTTTGCGCTGACCGAGCCGAGCAGCGGTTCCGACGCCACGGCATTGAACACGCGCGCGCACCGCCGCGCCGACGGCTGCTGGGTCATCAACGGCGGCAAGCGCTTCATCACCGGCGCCTCCGAAGCGGATGTGATCAACGTCGTCGCGCGCACCGAGCCGGGTTCGACCGGGGGCAGTGGCGTGTCGGTGCTGCTGGTCGAGCGCGGCACGCCGGGCCTGGTGCAGGCGCCGCCCGATCGCAAGATGGGCCAGCAGGGCGCGCACACCGGCGATCTGCATTTCGAGGACTGCGTGGTGCCGCCCGATGCCTTGCTGGGCGAAGAGGGCAAGGGCTTCAAGCTCACCATGCGCACCATCGATCGCGGGCGCCTTCACATCGGCGCGGCGTCG
Organism: Variovorax sp. SRS16; assembly: GCF_901827165.1. Lineage (NCBI taxonomy): Bacteria > Pseudomonadati > Pseudomonadota > Betaproteobacteria > Burkholderiales > Comamonadaceae > Variovorax > Variovorax sp. SRS16. The sequence continues at coordinate 4,704,942 of NZ_LR594666.1, read as the reverse complement.
GTGGGTCTCGCAGGCCGCCTGATCGACGAGATGCTGCGCTACGCGCTGGAGCGGCGCCAGTTCGGCCAGCCCATCGCGCAGTTCCAGCTGGTGCAGGCCATGCTCGCGGACAGCCGCGCCGAGCATCTCGCGGCCCGTGCGCTCGTGCTGCAGACCGCGGCGCGCTGCGACCGCGGCGAGGACTTCTCGATGGATGCGGCCTGCTGCAAGATGTACGCATCCGAAATGGTGGGCCGCGTGGCCGATCGCGCCATCCAGGTCTTCGGCGGGGCGGGCTACATGCAGGACTCGGCCGTCGAGCGGCTGTACCGGGACGCGCGCATCTTCCGCATCTACGAAGGCACGACCCAGATCCAGCAGATCACCATCGCCAAGCACCTGGTGCGCGCCGCTTCGGCGCTGCACTGACACCCGCATTCCCCAATCAAGGACCATTCCGATGAGCGACCAATTGCAGACCCGCGTGGAAGACCGCGTGGCCCAGATCATCTTCAACCGCCCCGAGACCCGCAACGGCCTGGTGCCGCAGTTTCTCGGCGAGGTCATGGAGGCCGTGAAGGCCTTCGAGGCCGACCCCGGCGTGCGCGTCATCCTGTTCACCGGCAACGGCCCCGATTTTTCCTCGGGCGGCGACAAGGGCTTCCTGCGCGAGGTCCAGAAGATGACGCCGGACGAAGTGCAAAAGAACGTCTACAGCTTCTTCCAGGGCGCGGTGCGCCTCATCAAGCTGTGCAGCAAGCCGACCGTGGCCGTGGTCAACGGCGCGGCGGTCGGCACGGGCTGCGATCTGGCGCTCGCGACCGACTTCCGCGTGGTCTCGAAGAAGTCCTTCTTTCACGAGAACTGGACGGCGATCGGCTGCATCCCGCCATTGGGCGCGATGTACCTCCTGCCGCGCCTGATCGGCCTGGAGCGCGCCGCCAACATGGTGATGCGGGCGCAGCGCGTGTACGGCGAGGAGGCCGTGCGGATCGGCCTGGCGACGCATCTGGCGCAGGACGATGCCCAGCTTCGCGACGAGGGCCAGGCCTTCGCGAAGGACCTGGCCTGCCGCTCGGCCGACGCCCTGCGCGCCGCCAAGGTGGCGCTGCGCCGTTCCATGGAGGGCACGCTGGCCGGCGAGTGGGAGTTCAACCTGCTGCAGCAGGGCCGCTTGTTGTCCGGCCCCGACTTTGCCTCGGCGCTCGACGCCATCGAGGCCAAGCGCGCGCCGACGTACTAGGCATCCCCAGGGTCGACGGCCGCACCCGTGAGCGCGCCCTCGGCATACAGGCGGATGACGCCTGCCATGCCGCCCATGAAGTGGCCCTGGCTCGCCAGCATGCGGTGCAGCGACGCGAGCAGGCCGGTCAGCGGCATCGGCGATCCGGTTTCGCGGCCCAGGTCGATGATGATCTCGAGATCCTTCAGCGCCGTGCGTGCCGAGCCCGTGAGTTCGCCGCTGACCATGGCCGGCGCATAGCGGCGCAGCACGGCGGAATCGGCCAGCCCGCCCTCCATGGCCTGCGGCAGGCGCGCGACATCCAGCCCCAGCTTGAGCGCGAGGTTCAGCGCTTCGGCCAGCACCGCGGCGGTGCCGAAGCTGACCATCTGATTGCAGGCCTTCGCCGCCTGGCCGCTGCCGGCCGGACCGAGGTGCGTCATCTGGCGCGCGAAGCTCATCACCACCGGCCGCACGCGCTCCACATGCCGCGGCTCGCCGCCGGCGAACACCGCGAGCGCGCCTTGCTGCGCACCGGACGGGCCGCCGGTGACCGGCGCGTCCACCCAGGCGCCGCCCGCCGCGTGGAAGCGGGCGGCGATGCTTCGCGTGGCCGCGGGGTGCAAGGTGGAGTGATCGGCGACGACGAGATCGCGCAGACTGGCGGGACCGGCCGTGGCGATTCCGTCGTCGCCGAAAACGACCTGCTCCACGGCATGCGCGTCGGTGACGCAAAGGCACAGCACGTCCACCGATCGCGCCAGCGCCGCGGGCGTGGCCGCGAGCGTGGCGCCGAGCGCGACCAGGGGCGCTGCCTTGTCTGCGCTGCGGTTCCAGACCTCGAGTTCGAAGCCGGCCTGCAGGATCCGCCGGGCCATCTCGATGCCGATCACGCCGAGGCCGGCGAAGCCGACCCGGCGCACCGGTGCGCTTTCCATGGCGGCTACTTCTTGAGGAGCTGGCATTTGCTCTCGGCGACGGTGGTGAATGCCTGCTCGCCGGGAACCGTCGCGACGAGCTTGTAGTAGTCCCATGGCCGGGTCGACTCGGCGGGCGACTTGACCTGGAACAGGTACATGTCGTGGATCATGCGGCCGTCGGCCCGGACGAAGCCCTTGCCATAGAAGTCGTCGTACTTCTTCGACTTCAACACGGCCATCACCTTGTCGCCGTTGATCGTGCCAGCCGCCGCCACGGCCTGTAGGTAGTTGATGGTGGCGGAGTAGTCCGCCGCCTGAATGCTCGAGGGCATCCGCTTGAAACGTTCGAAGAAACGGCTTGCGAATTTTCGGGAAGCATCGCTTTGGTCCCAATACCAGCTGTCCGCCAATTGCAGTCCGGCCGTGTTCGACAGGCCGAGGCTGTGCACGTCATTGATGAACACCAGCAGGCCCGCGATCTTCATCGTCTTGTCGATTCCGAATGCCTTGGCAGCCTTGACGGCGTTCGTGAAGTCGCCGCCGGCATCCGCCAACCCGAGGATCTGGGCCTTGGAGGCCTGGGCCTGCAGCAGGAAGGAGGAGAAATCGGAGGCGTTCAGCGGATGTTGAACGCTGCCCAATACGGTTCCTCCATTGGCCCTCACCACCTCGGCGGCGTCTGATTGCAGCGAATGACCGAACGCGTAATCAGCCGTCAGGAAGTACCAGTTCTTGTAGCCGGCCTTGACCAACGCGGTGCCGGCCACCTTCGCCAGGGCGACTGTGTCGTAGGCATAGTGGAGCGTGTAGGGGGAACATTCCTCGTTGGTCAGGCGCGCTGTGGCTCCCCCGATCGAAATGAAGGGTCGCTTCTTCGCAAGCGCCAGTTGCGCCATCACCAGGTTCGCGGCGGAACTGCCGCCACCGAAGAGCACCGCCAGGTTGTCGTTGTCCATCCATTGGCGGGCCTGCAAGCTCGCCAGGTCGGACTTGTTCTGATGATCGGCGGACACGACCTCGACGGGACGCCCAAGCACCTTGCCACCGAAATCCTGGACCGCCCAATGGATGACTTCGGCGCCGGCCGGGCCGTCGATGTCGGCGTAGAGACTCGACTTGTCGGTGATGAAGCCGATCCGGACGGGACCGGTATCGTTTTGGGAGAAGGCACAGGCGGGGCTCAGCGCAATGGCCAGTGCCGCGAGGATTGTCTTGGAATTCATGAGAGGTGCTCGCAAGGAAAGTGAGGGTGTTTTCAGTCTGAGATCTCGCGCAGGCGATCGCGCAGCAATTGCTTCTGGACCTTGCCGCTCGGTGTCAGGGGCAGCGCATCGACGACGACGACCCGGCGCGGAATCTTGAAGCTCGCAATCTTTCCGCGGCAAAAGGCGTCGACCTCCGGCAAGCCGATTTGCGCGTCGGTTGCCGTGACGACGAAGGCTGCCACCACCTCGTGCAGCCGGAGGTCGGGGCAGCCGATCACGGCCGCTTCGGAGATGCCCGGCATCTGCAGGAGCAGGTGTTCGACCTCGGCGGGTGAAACGTTGTCGCCGCCCACTTTCAGCATGTCCTTGTAGCGGCCGGTGAAGCGCAGGTGCCCATCTGTGCGAAGAATGCCGGCGTCGCCGGAGTGGATCCATCCTTCGCCGTCTATCGTTTGCGCAGTTGCCTCGGGTTGCCTGTAGTAGCCGAGCATGTTGGTGTAGCTGCGAATCAGGATCTCGCCCTGTTCACCGGGTTGAAGATCCAGCCCGGTCTGGGGATCGACGACACGCAGCTCCACATCGGGCAGCGGGTAACCGGAGGCCTGGGTCCGCTGATCGAGCGTGGCGTCCAGAAACGAGTGGCTGACCGCGCCCCAGCATTCGGTCATGCCGTAGGCGCCCACCGTGGGGCACAGCTTGCGCTGAATCTCGTGAGCAAGTTCCTCCACGTTTTTCAGGCCAGCCCCGAAGTGACCGACCCGCAGGCTGCTCGTGTCGATCGCGGGCAGGCGGGCCTTCTGATGGATCAGGTCTCGATAGTGCGTATCGAAGCCGGACAGCATGGTGACGCGCTCGCTTTCGATCAGGCGCAATGACTGCTCTGCATCGAAGGTCTCGGTCACCACCTGCCTGGCACCGGTCACGATGCTGTGCAAGGCAATGTTGCCGAGCGAATAGATATGGAACAGCGGCAGGTTGTTCAGGCAGACGTCCGAGCTCGTGAGCCCGAGCGCCGCCGCCCGCTCCGACATGAGCCGGATGCCGATGTGGCTCAGCATCACGCCCTTGGGCTTGCCGGTGGTGCCCGAGGTGTAGATGATGAGCGCCGCGGCGTCCGGGTCGACCGCTGCGGCGCGCCTCTCCAATTCGCCGTCCGCGGCATCCGTCGCTCCTTGCATGAAGGTCGTCCATGACAACGCGCCCGGCAAGGCGCCCTGCTCGAAGACGACGACCCGGCGCAGATCGGGACAGGTGGAAGATCGCAGGAGCCCATCGGCTCCCACGTCGACCTCGCCCAGCACCTCTCGCGCCATGTCGAGATAGTCGATGGGCCCCGAACGCTCCACGGTGATGAAGGTCGCGCAGCCGCACTGGCGCAGACCATGGCTCAGGTCGAGGGTACGGTAGCGCGTGTTCAACGGTACGAAGACGGCGCCGACCTTGCAGATGGCGTAGAAGAGGTACAGGAACTCGGGCCGGTTGGTCATCCAGACCGCGACGCGCTCGCCGGGCGCCACGCCGGCGCCGATCAACGCGCGTGCCACCCGGTCGACTTCGACGTCGAATTGCGCGTAGGTCCAGCGCTGTCCGTTGAAGGCCAGCGCTTCGTTCCTACCCCACCTGCGCGCGGCCTGCGCCGGCAACATGCCGATGGTGCGTCTTCGAAACCATTCCTTCACGTCTTGTCTCCTGGCCGAGGAGACGTATTGGTTCGCGAACAGTCCCTGCTGACAATCGAATTATTTTTTCGAGGCAGCCAGTAAAACTAAATCGACTGCTGACGTGGGTTGAACTGCGTTGCACCACCGGACAATAAAGGTCAATTGTCAGAGGCGACCGCATGCGGGATGCTTCGAGGCAGGAGACAGTGATCAACTCAGCAGGACCCATGCGACCGCACAACGACCCCCAACGCATGCTCGCGGATGCGGCACGCCAGTTCGCTGCCGGCCGAGGCGATGCCGCGCGCATTCGCGCCTGCCGCGACCGCACCCCCGACTTCGATCGCGACGTCTGGCGCGAGATGGCCGAACTCGGCTGGCTCTCGGTGCTCGTGCCGGAGGCCGATGGCGGCCTGGGCAACGGGCTCGCGGAAATGGGTCAGCTGGTGTACGAATGGGGCGCCGCCGGGGGGCCGGAGCCGCTGGTGGCGAGCGGCGTGCTCGCGCTGACGATGCTGGTCGACGCCGACGGGCCTGCGCGTTCCGCCTTGCTCGCATCCACCCTCCAGGGCGCTGTCGTCCCGGCGCTGGCCTGGATGGACCCGGGTTCCACCTGCACGCTGCAGGCGGGTCGATGGCGGGTGAGCGGAAGCGCCCGCCTCGTCACGCCGTGCGATGCCACCGATTTTCTTCTGGTGTTCGCCGATGGCGAAGGCCAGCCCGCACTGTGCGTGTCCGCCGATGCAGCAGGCCTGAGTGTGCGGCGCGAAGCGCGCGCCGATGGGACTGCTGCGGCCTGGCTGAAGTTCGATGGCGCTGCGGTGCCCGAGGCTTGCGTCGTGGCGTATCCGGCCAGGGCGGCGGCCGCGGCGCGCAAGGCGCTCGACTTCGCGCTCATCATGGCGGCCGTCTCGATGGCGGGCACGATGCGAAGCATGAACGCGCTGACGCAGGAGTATCTGCGCACCCGCACGCAGTTCGGCAAGCCGATCGGCGCGTTCCAGGCCCTGCAGCACAAGGCCGTCGACATGCACATTGCCGAACAGATGGCCCGCGACGTGGCGCAGCACGCCTGCGCCAAGGTCGATGCTGGCTGCACGCCCGATGAACGCGCCTGCCTGGCCAGCCGCGCGAAGGCGCGGGCCGGCGATGCCCTGGACCGCATCGCGCGCACGGCCGTGCAGCTCCACGGCGCCGTCGGCTTCACCGACGAGTACGACCTGAGCCTGCATCTGAATCGTGCATTGACCTTTTCCGCATGGCTGGGCAATGCGGACGAACACGTGCGCCGCTACGCTGCACATGCCGCACCTTTCGAGGCCGCCAACGCATGAACGATCCCGCAACGACCGACTGGAACGCGCTCGCGGACGACGACTTCCGCCAGCGCGTTCGATCCTTCCTCGAAGCGAACTATCCGAATGAATTGCGCTACCCCTCGCGCCGCCTGTTCTGGCACGAGATCGGCTTCTGGTATCGCAGGATGTCCGAGATCGGTTGGATCGCGCCCAACTGGCCGCGCGAGCATGGCGGCATGGGCCTCGATCCGGGCAAGCTGCTGATCTTCTACGAAGAGCACGAGCGCTGGGGCGTGTCGCGCTTCGCCGACATGGGCATCCTGATGGTGGGGCCGCTGCTGATCCGCCACGGCACGCCCGAGCAGCAGAAGCAGTGGCTGCCGAAGATCATCGCCTGCGAGCATCTCTGGTGCCAGGGCTACTCGGAGCCGAATGCCGGGTCCGACCTCGCCGGCCTGCGCACCGAGGCCGTCCTCGATGGGGATGAATACGTCCTCAACGGGCAGAAGATCTGGACCACGCTGGCCACCGATGCGACCCATATCTTCGTGCTCGCGCGCACCGACAAGCAGGCCAAGAAGCAGGCCGGCATCAGCTTCCTGCTGGCGGACATGAAGCAGCCCGGGATCCGCGTGCGGCCCATCAAGGACGTGGCCGGCCACAGCGAGCTGTGCGAGGTGTTTCTCGAGAACGTGCGCGTGCCCGTCGCGAACCTGGTGGGCGGCGCCAACGAGGGCTGGGGCATTGCCAAGGCGCTGCTGGGCTTCGAGCGCATCTTCCTCGGCAGCCCCAAGTACCCGAACTACGCGCTCGGCGTGCTGTCGCGGGTCGCCGAGGCGCGCGGGCTGCATGCGGATCCGGCCTTCGCGCTGGCCTTCGCGAAACTGCGCATGCAGGTCGAAGACCACACCGCCTGCTACGAACGCTTCATCGAGATCGTCAAGCGCGGCGATCCGATCCCGCCGGACATCTCGATGCTGAAGGTGATCTCCACCGAGAGCTTCCAGGCCATCGCCGACCAGGTGATCCGCGCCGCCGGACCCCTGGCCCAGCTGCGCGGCACGGTGCAGGTGGGCGACGCCGAGATCGACGTGCTGGGACCGTTCTTCCGCGCGCTGCCTTCGACCATCTACGGCGGCACCAACGAGATCCAGCGCAACGTGCTGGCCCGCGAGATTCTGAGGCTGCCATCATGAACAAGAGCGAACGCGCCTGCATCGTCGGCGCCTACGAGCATCCCACGCGCCATGCACCCGACAAGAGCGTGGCCCAGCTGCATGCCGAAGTGGCGCGCGGCGCCCTGCATGACGCAGGGCTGCAGGCCAGCGATATCGACGGCTACTTCTGCGCGGGCGATGCGCCCGGGCTCGGCCCGCTGTCGATGGTCGACTACCTCGGGCTGAGGCCGCGCTACGTGGAGTCGACCGACACCGGCGGCTCCTCCTACCTGATTCACGTGCGGCATGCGGCGCAGGCCATCGAGGCCGGGCATTGCAATGTCGCGCTGGTCACGCTGGCCGGACGCCCGCGTTCGGAAGGCTCCAGCGGCACGCAGGCGCGCGCGTACAACCTGCTGGCGCCCGAGGCACCGTTCGAATCGCCCTACGGGCTGGTGCCGATCAACAGCTATGCGATGGCGGCCCAGCGCCACATGCACGCGTTCGGAACGACCGCCGAGCAACTGGCATGGATCAAGGTCACGGCCTCGCACCATGCGCAGCACAACCCCCACGCCATGCTGCGCGACGTGGTGACGGTGCAGGACGTGCTCGCGTCGCCCCTCATCGCCGATCCGCTGCATCGCATGGAGTGCTGTGTGGTGACCGACGGCGGCGGCGCGGTGATCGTCGCCCGGCCCGAGATCGCGCGCGGCCTGAAGCGACCGCTGGTGCGCCTCGTGGGCGGCGGCGAGGCCGTGGGCTACGTGAACAGCGCGCGCCCGGACATCACGACATCGGCCGCCCGGCCATCCGGCGCCGCAGCCTTCGCCGAAGCCGGTGTGAAGCCGGGTGACATCCGCTATGCCTCGATCTACGACAGCTTCACCATCACGGTGCTGATTCAGCTCGAGGACCTGGGTTTCTGCGAGAAGGGCCAGGGCGGCCGTTTCGTTGCCGACGGCCGATTGATCGCCGGCCAGGGCCGCCTCGCCATCAATACCGATGGCGGCGGGCTGTGCAACAACCATCCGGCCAACCGCGGCGGCATGACCAAGATCATCGAGGCCGTGCGCCAGTTGCGCGGCGAAGCGCACCCTGCCGTGCAGGTCAAGGACTGCGCGCTGGCCCTGGCCCAGGGAACCGGCGGCATGCTGGGCAGCCGCCACGCCTCGGCCACCCTCATCCTGGAGCGAGCATGAGCACCGAGACCCCTGTCCGAAAGATTCCGGCGCCGCTGGTCAATCCGGAGGCCCAGCCCTTTTTCGATGCGGCGGCCGAAGGCCGTCTCGTCTACAAGCACTGCGACGCCTGCGGCCGGGCGCACCATCCGCCGCGCGGGATCTGCCCGCACTGCCATTCGGACCGCACGGCGTGGAAATCTTCCGCCGGCCTGGGGTCGGTGTACAGCGCCAGCCTGCTGCGCAAGGGCGTGCCCGTTCCGTATTGCGTGGCCTACGTGACCCTGGACGAAGGCGTCACGCTGATGAGCGACCTCTCGGGCTTCGGCGATTCGACGCCGCCCGTCGGCACGCGCGTGAAGGTCTGTTTCGTCGAGGCCGATGGCGGCGTCAGGGTGCCGATGTTCGGCCCGGCGGAGGCTTCGTGATGCGCGCGTACGAGACGCTTCTGGCGGCGCCGCAGGACGAGCACGTGCTGCTGGTGACGCTGAACCGTCCCGAGTTGCTCAATGCGCTCAATACCCAGATGGGCCTGGACCTGGTGGACCTGTTCGAGTCGATCGCGCAGCGTCCCGGCGCGCTGCGCTGCGTCGTGCTCACCGGTGCCGGCGCCAAGGGCTTCTGCGCGGGCGGCGACCTGAAGCAGCGCGACGGCATGAGCAGCGAGGCCTGGACGACCCAGCATCTGATCTTCGAGCGCATGGCGCGCGCGCTGCTCGATTGCCCGCTGCCCGTGATCGGTGCGATCAACGGCGCAGCCTTCGGCGGCGGCTGCGAGATCGCCGGCTGCTGCGATTTTCTCTATGCCGCGGACCATGCCAGGTTCGCGCTGCCCGAAGCCAGGCTGGGCATCATGCCCGGCGCGGGCGGCACGCAGACGTTGCCCCGTGCCATCGGCGAGCGCCTCGCCAAGGAATACATCCTGACCGGCAAGCCCTTCACTGCGATGCAGGCGCAGCAATGGGGCCTGGTGAACGAAGTGATGCCGCTCGACGCGTTGCTTGCGCGCGCGCTGGAAACCGCGCGCCTCATTGCCGGCAGCGCGCCGCTGTCGACACGGCAGATCAAGCATTCGGTCTCGCGCGGCCTGGGCATGGCACTGAAAGACGCCCTGGTGGTCGAGATCGAAGCCTACAACCATCTCGTGCCCACGAAGGATCGGGTGGAAGGCGTCAAGGCGTTCAACGAGAAACGAAAACCGTCGTTCAAAGGAGAGTGATGAAGGTCCTGGTCCCCGTCAAGCGGGTCGTCGATTACAACGTCAAGGTACGCGTCAAGAGTGACGGCACCGGCGTGGATATCGCCAACGTCAAGATGAGCATGAACCCCTTCGACGAGATCGCCGTCGAAGAAGCCGTGCGTTTGAAAGAGAAAGGCGTCGTCACCGAAGTCATCGCCGTCTCGTGCGGCGATGCCAAGTGCCAGGAAACCCTGCGCACCGCCATGGCCATCGGCGCCGACCGCGGCATCCTGGTCGAGACCAGCGAGGAACTGCAGCCCCTGGCCGTCGCCAAGCTCCTGAAGGCCCTGGTCGACAAGGAACAGCCCGGCCTCATCATCCTCGGCAAGCAGGCCATCGACGACGATGCCAACCAGACCGGCCAGATGCTCGCCGCACTGGCCGACCTGCCGCAGGCCACCTTCGCCAGCAAGGTCGAAGTCAACGGCGACAAAGTCAACGTCACCCGCGAAGTCGACGGTGGCCTGGAGACCCTGCAGCTGAGCTTGCCCGCCGTCATCACCACCGACCTGCGCCTGAACGAGCCGCGCTACGTGACGCTGCCCAACATCATGAAGGCCAAGAAGAAGACGCTCGATGTCTTCAAGCCCGAGGACCTCGGTGTCGACGCCAAGCCACGCCTGAAGACCCTCAAGGTCGCGGAGCCGCCCAAGCGCGGCGCCGGCATCAAGGTGCCCGATGTGGCGACCCTCGTCGACAAGCTCAAGAACGAAGCAAAAGCGATCTGACCCCCAGGCTTCGCGCACTTCGTGTCGCTTCGCCAACCCCCTTGCAGGGGGCAACACCAGCGGCCCGGCAAAGCCGGTTCCGCGGTGTTCCTGGAACAAGGCCCTTTGGAGAAATTGGATATGACCGTCCTCGTCATCGCAGAACACGACCACGCCACGCTCAAGCCGGCGACCCTCAACACCGTCACCGCAGCGCTGGCTTGCGCCAGCGGCGACGTCCATGTGCTGATCGCCGGTGCCAACGCCGCCGAAGCCGGCAAGGCCGCCGCCCAGGTCGCCGGCGTCGCCAAGGTCATCGTGGCCGACAGCGCCAGCCTGAAGGACAACCTCGCCGAGAACGTTGCCGCGCAGGTGCTGGCCATCGCCCAGAACTACAGCCACATCCTGTTCCCCGCCACCGCCAACGGCAAGAACGTCGCCCCGCGCGTGGCCGCCAGGCTCGATGTCGCGCAGATCAGCGACATCACCAAGGTCGATGCACCCGACACCTTCGAGCGCCCCATCTATGCGGGCAATGCCATCGCCACCGTGCAGAGCGGCGATGCGATCAAGGTAGTGACCGTGCGCACCACCGGCTTCGATCCCGCACCCGCCACCGGCGGCAGCGCGAGCGTCGAGAACGCCGAAGGCGTGGCCGACTCGGGCAAGAGCAGCTTCGTGGGCAGCGAGATCGCCAAGAACGACCGGCCCGAGCTGACCTCGGCCAAGATCATCGTCTCGGGTGGCCGGGCCTTGGGCAGTGCCGAGAAGTTCCAGGAAGTGATGACCCCGCTGGCCGACAAGCTCAATGCGGGCCTGGGCGCCAGCCGCGCCGCAGTGGACGCGGGCTACGCACCGAACGACTGGCAGGTGGGCCAGACGGGCAAGATCGTCGCACCGCAGCTGTACATCGCCTGTGGCATCTCGGGGGCGATCCAGCATCTGGCCGGGATGAAGGATTCGAAGGTGATCGTGGCGATCAACAAGGACGAGGAGGCGCCGATCTTCAGCGTCGCCGACTACGGGCTGGTGGCGGACCTGTTCACGGCGGTGCCGGAACTGGTCAAGGCGCTCTGACGAGGCGGCCCGTGCGACTCCCCTCCGAAGTCAAGATCGTCGACGTGGGCCCACGCGATGGCTTGCAGAACGAAAAGCAGCCGGTGTCGGCCGAGATCAAGATCGGCCTCGTGCACCGGCTGCAGGATGCGGGGGTGCGCGAGATCGAGGTGACGAGCTTCGTCTCGCCCAAGTGGGTGCCGCAGATGGCCGACAACGCCGAGGTCATGCACGGCATCCACCGCAAGGCCGGCGTGCGCTACTCGGTGCTGACGCCCAACATGAAAGGCTTCGAGGCCGCCATCGCCGCGCCGCGCGAGGAATGGCCCGACGAGATCGTGGTGTTCGCCGCCGCCAGCGAGGCCTTCAGCCAGCGCAACATCAACTGCTCGATCGCCGAAAGCATCGAGCGCTTCCGGCCGGTGGTGGCGGCAGCGCGTGACCAGGGCATCTACGTGCGCGGCGCGATGTCCTGCGCCGTGGGCTGTCCCTACGAAGGCGAAGTCGCGCCCGCGCGCGTCGACATGCTGGCCGGCCTCATGAAAGACATCGGTGTGCAGCACGTGGGCGTGGCCGACACCATCGGCGTGGGCACCCCGGTCAAGGTGCAGCGCGCGCTGGAGGTGACCTTGAAGCACTTCGGCATCGACGACATCTCGGGCCACTACCACGACACCTACGGTCAGGCGCTGGGCAACACGCTCGCGAGCCTGGCGATGGGCGTGTGGCAGTTCGACACCTCGTCGGCCGGGCTCGGCGGCTGCCCGTACGCGAAAGGCGCGACCGGCAATGTGGCCACCGAGGACGTGGTCTACATGCTGCACGGCATGGGCATCGAGACCGGCATCGACCTGGACCGGTTGATCGATGCGGGCGTGTACATCAGCGAAGCGCTCGGCCGCGAACCCAACTCGCGGGCGTCGAAGGCGATACGCACGAAGCGCGAGGGCTGAGACGATGTGCGGTGCCGCGGCGGCCGCTGCCGCCTGATCTTTTTCTCAAGCCAACTCAAAACATTTCGATTGTCACTCGCGTGGACCGGTGACAAAACCGGGATGCCAGCCGCGGCGATCTCGGGGTGTCCGTTCCTCGTCGTCGCGGTCTCGAGGAGACAGCATGGATCTGGGACTGAAACACAAGGTCGTCTTGGTGACGGGCGCGAGTGAAGGCATCGGCAAGGCGACCGCGCTGGCCTTCGCACGCGAAGGCGCGCGCGTCGCCATCAATGCGCGCCGGGCGCCGGTGTTGCAGGCGACGGCCGACGAAATCGCGTCCTCGACAGGCGCAGAGGTGCTCGCCCTGCCGGGGGACATGACGGAGCTCGAATCATTGCCTGCATTGGTCGAAGCGGTCATTGCGCGCTGGGGCCGCATCGACGTGCTGGTGAACAACGCGGGCACGGGAATGTCGAAGGGCTTCCTGGCGGTCACCGTGAAGGACCTCGAAGAAAATTTCCGGCTGAACTTCTTCTCGACCTACGTCGTGTCGCAGCAGGTCGTTCCGCACATGGTGCGCCAGGGCGGCGGCGTCATCCTCAATCTCGGCGGCATCACGGCCAAGCAGGCGCCCAAGGGGCCTTCGACCGTGTCCGGACCGGCCAAGGCCGCGATGTTCAACTTCACCAAGGCGCTGGCGCAGGAGTTCGGACGCGACAACATTCGCGTGAACTACCTGATGCCCGGCCTCACCATGACGCCGCGCTTCGACCGCAAGCTGCGCGATCTGACCGGCGGCGATGCGGACAAGTACGCGCAGGAGATGCAGCGCTGGTCCAGGGACGTGCTGTTGCCCGGTCGCCGCTGGGGCAAGCCCGAGGAAATGGCCGACGTCATCGCCTTCCTCTGTTCCGATCGCGCCAGCTACATGACCGGCGCCAGCGTCATCGTCGACGGCGGCGTCGTGCGCGCACTCTGAGCCTCATGGATCGCGACATGCACGGCCCGCTGCAAGGCATCCGCGTCGTGGACGTGACGACGGTGATGCTGGGCCCGTACGCCACCCAGACACTGGGCGACATGGGCGCCGACGTGATCAAGATCGAAGCGCCGCCGGCGGGAGATATCGCGCGCAATCTGGGCGCCGCGCGCACGCCCGGCATGAGCGGCAGCTTCCTCAACATGAACCGCAACAAGCGGTCGGTCGCCATCGACCTGAAGCAGGCCGGTGCAAAGGAAGTGCTGCGCAGGCTGGCGGCAACGGCCGATGTCTTCATTCACAACATGCGGCCGCAGGCCATCGAACGGCTGGGGTTCGGCTATGAGGCCGTGGCAGCGCTCAATCCGGGCATCGTGTACGTGGGCGCCTACGGTTTCGGCCAGGATGGCCCGTACCGGGCCAAGCCGGCATTGGACGACGCGATCCAGGCGGCGTCGGGCCTCGCCAGCCTGTTCGTTCGCCAGGACGGCCAACCGCGCTATGTGCCGAGCGCCATCGCCGACAAGATCGTGGGTCTCACGGTGAGTCAGGCCGTGCTGGCGGCGCTGCTTCACCGGTCGCGAACCCAGGAAGGTCAATTCGTCGAAGTGCCCATGCTCGAGACGCTGGTGGCTTTCAACCTGATCGATCATCTGGGCGCGGGCGCTTACGCGCAGCCGCCGGGAAAGATCGGCTACGCGCGGGCCAGTTCACCATCGCGGCGACCCTTCCCGACCCAGGATGGCTTCGTCTGCATCCTGCCGTACGACGACCGGCAGTGCCGGAGTTTCTTCTCGGCGGTCGGCCGGCCGGAGGTGGCGGACGACGCGCGCTTTTGCAGCTACGCGGCGCGTGTCCGGCACCCGGACGCGTTCTACGGCCTGATCCGCGATCTGACGCCGAGCCGCACGACCGCGCAATGGGTGGCGATCTGCGAGGCCGGCGAGATCCCGTGCATGCCCGTCGTCGATATCGAGGATCTGCCGCAGGACGAGCACCTGCAGGCGGTCGGCATGTTCGAGGCGCACCACCATCCGACCGAAGGTGCGACGACGCTCGTGCGCTCGCCGATCCGATTCTCCAGATCGCCCGCTTCCATACGCCGCCATGCCCCCGGCTTCGGCGAACACAGCATCGAGGTGCTCCGTGGCCTCGACTATCCGGAGGATGAGATCGCCGCCATGCTGGCGGACGGCAGCGTCCTGGCCCCATGAAGGAAGAAGGAGCAAGTCCATGAAGTTGACACGCCGTGCCGTCCTGGCACTCACCCTGCTGCCCCCGGTGTCGCTCGCGCAGACCTGGCCTGCGAAACCGGTGCGCGTCATCGTGCCGTTGCTGCCGGGAGGCAGCGTCGACCAGAGCGCCCGATTCTTCGCGGTCGAACTGAGCAAGGCACTGGGCGAGCAGTTCGTCGTGGAGAACGTGCCCGGCGGCGACGGCACGATCGGGCTGGCGCGGGCTGCCCGGGCCGTGCCCGACGGCCATACCCTCGTCGTCAGCGCGAACAGTTTTCAGACCATCAGTCCGTTCCTGTCGGAGATTCCGCTGCCCTACGACACGGTCAAGGACTTCAGCCCGATCGCCGGCCTGGTGTCGGTGTCCCATGTGATCCTGGCCAGGCCCGATCTGCCGGCGAACACGATTCCCGAACTGGTGGCGCTCGCCAAGGCGAGCCCGCAGCACCTGAACCATGGCTCGGCCTCGTCGACGGGCGCCTCGTACCTCGCTTCGATTCTGTTCAGCCGCCGCGCCGGCGTGCAGTTCACCGACGTCTTCTACAAGGGCGCCGCCGGCGTCTATACCGACTTGATGGGCGGTCGCCTCGACATCTTCTTCGACTCCCTGGGCGCGGCCATGCCCTTGATCAAGGCCGGCAAGGTCAAGGCCATCGCCACCACGCAGACCCGAAGGCATCCCCTCACGCCGAACGTGCCGACAGTGGCCGAGACCTACCCGGGCTTCGACACGTCCGGCTGGTACGCGCTGTACGGGCCCGCCAGGATGCCACCCGACATCGTGAACCGCCTGAACGCGGAGATCGCAAAGATCCAGAAGTCCGTCGAGTTCCAGCACCTGGCCGCGACCTATGGCTATGAGGCCATGACAGGGACCGCCGCGCAGCTGGGTGCGACGCAGGCCGCGGAGCTTGCGCAATGGGGCGAGCTTGCGAAGACGCTGAAGCCGGCGGCCGCGGCCAGGTGATGGGGCCTGCGTGCCAAAGAAAAAGCCCGCCATCGATCTGATGGCGGGCTTTTCTTGCTGTACCTGGTGGCTCTTCACGGACTCGAACCGCGGACCTGTGGATTATGATTCCATCGCTCTAACCGACTGAGCTAAAGAGCCGAGCCCAAGATTATAGCCGTCTCCGCGCGGCCTCAGCCGGCCGGCGGAAGTTTCGCGAGTTCGTCCGCCACCAGCCGCACGATCAGCCGGTCCAGCGTCTGCACCGAATAGTTGCTGACGTCGTGCACCGTCTCGCGGCCCGGCCCGCTCGCCGGGTCGGCGGCGTCCCGGTAGGTGAGGAACACGAAGCGCCCGCCGGTGTACTGCGCGATCTGCCGCTGCACGTATTCGCCTTGCTTGTCGAGCCCGCTCGCGCCGACGCTGAACACCTTGATGCCCTTGCCGAGCGCGGCCATCATGTCGTCGTCGTACTGCGGGCCGCCGTAGTCGAGATGCGGCGGCGCATCGGCCAGCAGCACGACCATGCGGGTCGCACCGCTGCCGCGCCAGCTCAGGTCGTGCACCGTCTCGTGCAGCGCCTCGTTCATCGCTTCCGGATAGTCGCCGCCGCCATTCGCCTGCAGCGCATTCAGCACCGACTGGAAGGCGCCGAGGTCGTTGGTGAGGTCGTGGCGGCGCACCAGGAAGGCATCGCCGCGGTCGCGGTAGGCCACCAGCCCGAAGCAGGTGTCGGGATGGCTGGGCAAGCGAGCGACCTCGTTGGCGATCGAATGCAGTGCTGTCTTCAGCTTGCCGATCTCGTCGCCCATCGATCCGGTGGCATCGACCAGGAAGACCAGGTCCAGCCTTGCGCGCTGCGCCGCCGGGCGCGCATCCAGCACCAGCTCGACCGCGCTTTTCTGTCCGCGGCGCAGGAAGGTCGTGCCTTGCCGGCCGTCCTTGCGCACGGCGACTTCGTACACCGGGCTGCCGAAGGGATCGAAGGCGTTCGGATGCAGCCACACGCGGCCGGCCGCATCGGTGCGCGCCCACATGGCGGCGCCATTCGCGCCTTGCACGGCCACCTCCGCGTCGGGCACGCCGGCGCCGCGCGCATCGCGCACCTGCAGCAGGTAGTGTTCGCGGATGTCGCGCTCGCGATGCGCGACCTGTGTGCGCTGGCGGAACTGCAGGTAGGCCGAGAAGTCGGACGTTGTCGTCCACCATGCCGGCGGTGACCGCCTCGCTGCGCGGCCGAAGTTGTTGCATCGGTGGCGGCGAAAGGGGCGAGGGCGGTGCGAAACGCGGAGCCTCCGCTTCGCGCGCGATGTCCGGGCCGGCGGCGCGTGCCGCGGTCGAAGGCGCCGCCATGGCGCCGGCCGCTGCGTCGTCCGTGGCGGCTGCGCCCGGTGCCGTGCCTTTCGCCTCGTCCTTTCGGCTGTGCGTCGCGCCTGCATCGCCGTAGATCGCGTCCTCGCGCGGCATGCGCCGGCCGCCCTGGCCCGGATCGCGGCCGGGTGTCTCGTGCGTCTGCATCGGACGCGCGCAATGGGCGGCCGACGGGGCTTCGAAATTCGGCTCCGTGCGTGCCACGATCTGCGCCGGCCACTGCGGCGGCGCAAAGGCCGCGGGCTCGGTGGCACTGCATGCGCCGAGCAGCAGCTGCGCGCACAGCAGCGCGGCGAGCGGTCGTTGCAGGAAGAAAGGGCGAGGGGTCATCGATGGCTCCGGGTTGTGGATGCAGCCTGATACGGCGCACCGATGCCAGGCGGGTCAGCGCTCGCGCGATATATTTTTGCCGGTGCCAACCCCGAGCGACCGCGTTGTCCGTAGAACGTGAGGTGAAAATCTGCCGATGCTTGCGCCCACCGCCGCTACCCCTTCCCTGCACGACGCCATGCCGGACGACCAGCTGATGCTCGCCTACGCCGGCGGCGACACCACCGCCTTCGATGCGCTCTACGCGCGGCACGAGAGCGCGCTGTTCCGCTTCGTGCGGCGTCTCATGGGCATGCGCCTCGCGTCGGAGGTCGACGAGGTGTTCCAGGACACCTGGCTGCGGATCGTCGCCGCGCGCGAGAGTTTTTCCCCGCAGGGTGCGACCTGGCGGACCTGGGCCTTCACCATCGCGCACAACCTCGCCATGGACCGGCTGCGCATGAGCGGGCGCGAGGTCGCGTTCTATGCGCACGACGAGGACGGCGACGGCCTCGAGGCCGCGCGGCTCTTCAGCCGCGGCCTGCTGCGCGACGGCGGCGCGGCCCGCGATGCCGCGCATCCCTCGGCCGAGGAGACCGCCTTCTGGCGCGCCGCCGGCCGCCGGCTGCTGGCCTGCCTCGACGAACTGCCGGACGATCAGCGCTCGGCCTTCCTGCTGCACAACGAAGACGGCTTCACGGTGGAAGCGCTGGCCGTCACGCTCGATGTCGGCTTCGAGACGGTGCGCAGCCGGTTGCGCTACGGCCTGAAGAAATTGCGCGGCTGCATGGAGCGCTACCTGTCCGTGCTGGAGCACCGCGCATGATCGATGCCGCGCCAACCCCCGAAGAAGACGGGCCGCTGCAGGACGACGCGCTGCGCCGCGCATTGCTGCACGCTCCCGATCACGCGGCCGTGCCCGACTGGCGCCTGCGCAAGACGATCCTGCAGAAGGCGCATGAAGCGGTCGCGGTTTCCGACGCCGTGCTGCTCGAACGCGAGGAGAAGAGGCCGTGGTGGCGCGCGGGCGGATGGACCGGCGGCAGCGGCTCGCGCATGCCCTGGAACGCGGCCTTCGCCACCGTGCTGGTCGCCACGCTCGTGACCGTCCTCTGGCAGCGCGAGTCCGTGCCCGACGCACGGCCCGACAGCGAAAGGCAGGTCTCCGCGGCGGCGCCGCGAGCGGTTGCGCCGAGCCCTGCCGTGCCGGCCAGCGCATCGCCGGCGCCGGCCATGTCGGCGGCCTCCCAGGCCATCCCGGCCGGGCCACCGTCGCTGCTGCCCGAGCTGGAGCCGGTCAGCCCGCCGCCGCCGCTGCCGCCGTCGCCCGATGCTTCCGATGCCACGAACAACATTGCGCTGTTCGGCCCGGACCTGTCGGGTACAGCGAAGCAGAGCCGTGCCAAGGCCGCTTCGCCGACGCCCAACGCGCCTGCGCCGTCGCGAGCGGAGCGTGCGCGCAAGGACCAGGAGGCTTCGATGCTGCCGCGCTTTGCGGGCGCGCCGCCGGCCGTGCCCCCGGCTGCGCCGGCCGCCGGCCTCGTGGCGCCGGGTGGCAGCGCCGCCGGTGCTGCACGTGCCGCGCCGCCCTCGGCGCGCACCGACGCAACCGAGCCGCCGACCTTCGAGGCGCTCTCGCAATGGACGCGGATCACGATCGCGCAACGCGGTGGTGCGACCCGCAGCCTCACGCGCGCCGAAGCCGGTTCGCTGGATGCGCTGATGGGGTCGGCGGCGATCACGGCCGCGGGCGCGCAGCCGCTGGCTAGCGCGCCGGAATGGCGCATCACGCTCGAACGCGGCAAGGACGTGCTGGCCGTGTTCGAGCTCGGGCGCAACCAGGTGCGCTGGCGCGAAGGCCGCTCACCGCCGGCCACCGGTGCGCCATCGGCACCGGCGCTCGACGCGCTGCGCAGCGCACTGGGCGAAGCGGTGCAGCCGCCGCCGGACGCATCCCGGCCCGAGGCCGCAAAACCGGAGCCGGCCCCGCCGCCGCAAGACCCGCCGCCCACGGCGCCGCCGCGCGCACCCTAGCGCGGCCTCACTCGTGCTTGAACTCGGCCTTGCGCTTGTTCATGAAGGCGTCCATGCCTTCCTTCTGATCGGCGGTGGCGAACAGCGCGTGGAACAGCCGGCGCTCGAACATCACGCCGTCGGACAGACCGCCTTCGAAGGCGCGGTTGACCGATTCCTTGGCGGCCATCACCGCGACCTGCGAGAAGTCGGCGATCACCAAGGCGGCGCCCAATGCCTCGTCCATCAACTTGTCGTAGGGCACGACGCGGCTCACCAGCCCCGAGCGCTCGGCCTCGGTCGCGTCCATCATGCGACCGGTCAAGGCCATGTCCATCGCCTTGGACTTGCCGACCGCGCGCGGCAGGCGCTGCGTACCGCCGGCGCCGGGGATCACGCCGAGCTTGATCTCGGGCTGGCCGAACCTGGCGTTGTCTGCGGCAATGATGAAGTCGCACATCATCGCGAGTTCGCAGCCGCCGCCGAGCGCGAAGCCGCTCACGGCCGCGATCACCGGCTTGCGCACGCTGCGGATGGTCTCCCAGTTGCGCGTGATGTAGTCGCCCTTGTAGACGTCGGCGAAGCTGTACCTGGCCATCGCGCCGATGTCGGCACCGGCCGCGAAGGCGCGCTCGCTGCCGGTGACGATGATGCAGCCGATGCTGCTGTCGGCATCGAAGGCCTTGAGTGCCTGGCCGAGTTCGGTCATCAGCGCGTCGTTGAGCGCATTGAGCGCCTTGGGCCGGTTCAGCGTCACGATGCCGACCTTGCCGGCCTCGGTGCGGACTTCGATGTTTTCGTAGCTCATGCGGGTCTCCTTGAAACGAACAAACAGTGTGAGGGGCCGGTCAGGACGGGCTGAGCCAGGCGGCCAGTCTGGCTGCATCCTGCGCCATCAGGCGCCAGGTGGTCACGCCGGTGGGCAACACGAGCGGCAGGCGCAGCAGCCGCCGGTCGCGCGCGACGATCGCGGTCATCTTCTTCTGCGGGCCGAGGTAGAGCGCGAGGTCGTCGAGCTTGGCGATCCGCCAGCCCTGCGCGGGATGGCCCTTGGCCGCCGGCAGCTCGATGCCGAGCCATTCGTCGTGGGCCGAGAAGCCGGCCTGTTCGGCCGCGCCGCCGCGCAACACGACC
Organism: Variovorax sp. SRS16; assembly: GCF_901827165.1. Lineage (NCBI taxonomy): Bacteria > Pseudomonadati > Pseudomonadota > Betaproteobacteria > Burkholderiales > Comamonadaceae > Variovorax > Variovorax sp. SRS16. The sequence goes on along the minus strand of NZ_LR594666.1, from coordinate 4,684,394 downwards.
TTGACCTGCACGCTGCCGCCGGTCTCGGTCACGCGCAGGCCGAGTTCCTGCGCGCGCTGCGCCGGATCGTCGAGCGGCACGACGCCGTGCGCACGCAGCAGCTCGGACAGCGGCAGCTCGGCGGTCGAGTGCACCCAGTCGGCGATTTCCCTGGTGAACGACCGGCCGCCGACCGCTTCGATCGCTTCGGCGAAATCGGCTTCGGCGACGGGCCCGCCGCCGCTCTTCTTCCAGAGCAGCCGCATCACGTCGTCGAGCGTGCCCTTGCCTTCGCTGCGCAGCGTGAGGTCGAAGCACATCGCCACCAGCGCGCCCTTGGTGTAGTAGCTCACCGTGCCGTTGGCGGTCTGCTCGTCCTGGCGGTAGTACTTGACCCAGGCGTCGAAGCTCGCCTCGGCCACCGATTGCACGCGCCGGCCCGGCGTCTGCATCACCTGGTTGATGGTCTTGTTGACGAGCCGCAGGTAGGCCGCGTCGTCGATGCGGCCGGCACGGCGCAGCAGCAGGTCGTCGTAGTAGCTGGTGAAGCCCTCGAACAGCCACAGCAGCTGCGTGTAGTTCTCTTCGGCATAGTCGTAGCGCGCGAACTCTGCAGGCCGCAGCCGCTTCACGTTCCAGGTGTGGAAGTACTCGTGGCTGATCAATCCCATCAGCGTGGTGTAGCCCTCGGGCTGCTTCATGGCGCCACGTTGCGGCAGGTCGCGCCGGGTGCAGATGAGCGCCGTCGAGTGCCGGTGCTCGAGTCCGCCGTAGCCGTCGTCCACGGCGTTGAGCATGAACACGTAGCGGTCATGCGGCGGCCGCGGCCCGCCGCGCTTGCCGACCTTGTCGCCATGCCAGAAGCGCATCTGTGCCTCGCAGATCGCGCGCGTGTCGGCGATCAGCTTGTCGCCGTCGAAGGAAGCGGGCGCGCCGGCGACCACGAAGCGGTGCGGCACGCCGCAGGCCTCGAAGCTCGCGCTCCAGAACGTGCCCATCTCGACCGGGCTGTCGGCCAGCTCGTCGTAGTCGGCGGCAACGTAGCTGCCGAAGCCATGGCGATCGACCTTCGACGGCCGCAGCGCGGTGGCACAGGACCAGCGCGCACCGTCGCCGGCGGCCGAAGGCGGCGCCGGGAGTTCGAGCGCATGCGGTGCGTCCGTCTGGCCTTCGACACGCAGGCACAGGCTGGTGCCGTTGAAGAATCCGCGATGGGCGTCCAGCCACGCGGTGCGCACCGAGTTGTCGTAGGCGCAGACCCGGTAGCGCAGGACCAGCGGCTTGCCCGGCGCGCAGTCGATCTGCCAGCTGTGCTTGTCGATCTGCCGCGCGGCCAGCTTGCGCCGGCCTTGCGCCGCCTGCAGCTGCTGCAGGTTCTTCGCGAACTCGCGCACCATGTAGCTGCCCGGAATCCACACCGGCAGCGAGACCCGTTGCAGCGCCGCGGGCGCATCGATGGTGAGGGTGACGGCGAACAGGTGCGCGTGGCGGTCCGCGCATTCGACGCGAAAGCGGATGGCCGGCGCCGCCATCAGTTGAGCGCGGCGAGTTGCTTTTCGACTTCGGCGGCGGGAATCGCCCCCGGCGCGCGGGTGCCGTCGCTGAAGATCAGCGTCGGCGTGCCGCTGATGTTGTACTTGCGGCCGAATTCGAGATTGCGCTGCAGTGCCGCCACGTCGCAGCCGGGGCCCGCGCTCGCGGGCTTGACCTGGGTCGCCATCCAGTCGTTCCAGGTCTTGGCCTTGTCCTTGCTGCACCAGATGTCGCGCGCCTTGACCGTCGAATCGGGACCGAGCACCGGGTACAGGAAGAGGTAGACCGTGACGTTGTCGACGCTCTTCATCTCGCGCTCGAACTGCTTGCAGTAGCCGCAGTTGGGATCCTCGAACACGGCCAGGCGGCGCTTGCCGTTGCCGCGCACGATCTTGAAGGCGTCCTGCATCGGCAGCTTGTCGAAGGCGACCTCGCTGAGCTTCTCGACCCGCTCCTCGGTCAGGTTCTTGCGCGCCTTGACGTCGATCAGGTTGCCCTGCAGCAGGTAGTTGCCCTGCTCGTCGGTGTAGTAGATCTCGAAGCCGTTGAGGCGCACCTCGTAGAGGCCGGGCATCGGTGCCTTGGTGACCTCGTCGATCTTGGCGAACTGCGGAATGCGCGCCGCCAGGTTCTTGCGGATCTCGGCTTCGCCGGCCATGGCGCTCGCGAGGACGCAGCCGAAGGCCACGGCGGCGAAAAGAGGGCGGACGAGTTTTTTCATGAGGAGGTTCCTGTTGCCGGAAGTCATTGCAGGCCCATGGCCTGGCGCGCGATCCAGTGCTTGACGAGCCGTGTCCGGTCGAAGCCGCGCATGCCCCAGTTGCGCAGCGCCGGCAGCGGGTCGGCGCTGTGGGCGAAGAGCTGCTGCAGGCCGTCGGTGGCCAGGCTCATCGACAGCACGTCGGTGCGGCGAGCGCGTTCGTAGCGGCGCAGCAGCCGGGCGTCGCCCACGCTGCGCCAGTAGTCCCGGTCCTTGATGATGTTCGACAGCGCGGCCACGTCGGCCAGCCCGAGGTTGAGGCCCTGGCCCGCCAGCGGATGCACCGTGTGCGCCGCGTCGCCGGCCAGCGCCCAGCTGCGGCCGTCGGCGAACTGGCCGGTCCAGCGCTCGGCGATCGCGCGTTGCAGGGGCCACGCGGCGCGTTCGCTGGTCAGCGTGAGCGCGCCCAGCGCATCGTGGCTGGCGGCGCGCAGGCTGGCGCCGAATTCGTCGGCGCTCTGGGCCAGCAGCTCTGGCGCGCGCAGCTGGTCGACCGACCAGACCAGCGCCAGCGAACGGTCGAAGGCACCGTGCCGGTCCGACACGCCGCCCGCATCGCCCAGCGGCAGCAGCGCCAGCACCTCGCCGCGCTCGTCGAACCATTGGCGCGCGATGCCGTCGTGCGGCCGCTCGGCCTCGAGCCGCGCCGCGATCGCGTGCTGCGGATAGCGGGTGATCTCGTAGCGCACGCCGAGCCCCTCGCGGGTGGCGCTCGCGCGGCCTTCGCAGACCACGGTCAGCGCCGCGGGCACGGGGTCGGCGACGACCTCGATGCGCGGCTGGAAGCGCACCGCATCGCTCAACTGCTGCTCGAGCGCCGGCACGTCGACGATCCAGGCCAGTGCCTCGACCTTCTGGCGCGCTGCGCTGAACTGCACGCGGCCGCCTTCGTCGCCATGCACCTGCATTTCGCGCACCGGCGTGGCATGGGTGGCGTCGGGCCATGCGCGCAGCGATTCGAGCAGGTTCTTCGATGCCGCGTTGAGGGCGTAGGCACGCACGTCCTGCGCGGCGGGCGCGGCGGCCGGCGCGACCAGCGCCACGCGCACTCTTTCGCGCGCCAGCAAGAGCGCCAGTGCGCGGCCGACGATGCCGGCGCCGCGAATGCAAACCTCGGGGGGAAGGGCCATCGCGGCATTGTAGGAGTTGCCTCGCGCGCCGGCCGGGTGCGGGAGAATCCCTGTTCCAGCCAAAGGAACTCCCCGTGAATGCTCCCGCCTTCGACCTCCAAGCCACCATCGCGCGCCTGTTCGTCTACCCGGTCAAGTCCTGTGCCGGCGTCGAGCTGGACGAGGCGCTCCTGATCGAAACCGGCCTGGAGTTCGACCGCGCCTGGATGGTGGTCGATGCCGACGGCGAATTCGTCACCCAGCGCGAGCTGCCGCGCATGGTGCTGATCCGGCCGCAGCTCAAGCACTACGAGATGGTGCTGCGCGCGCCGGGCATGCTGGCGCTGCACGTGGCTTTCGACCGCGTCGAGAAGCCGGTGCGCGTGCGCGTGTGGAAGGACCATGTGAAGGCCTACGACATGGGCGACATCGCGGCGCAATGGTTCAGCGACTTTCTCTCGGAGCCCGGCCGCCCGCGCCAGCTGCGCATGGTGCGCTTCGATCCCGAGCAGCAGCGCCTGTCGAGCCGCCAATGGACCGGCGAGGTCGAGGCGCCGAACCAGTTCGCCGACGGTTTCCCGATCCTGGTGGCCAGCGAAGGATCGATGGCCGAACTCAACGCGAAACTGGCTGCGGCCGGCCACGGCGCGGTCGGCATCGAGCGCTTCCGGCCCAACGTGGTGCTCGCGGGCATCGAGGCGCACGACGAGGACCGCGTCGAGACGCTGCACATCAGCACCGCGGAAGGCGAGGCCACGCTGCGTCCGGTCAAGCCCTGCGCGCGCTGCCCGATGCCCGACATCGACCCGGCCACCGCACTGAGTACGCCCGAGGTCGGCGACATGCTGCGCACCTACCGCGCCGATCCGCGCGTGGACGGTGCGATCACCTTCGGCATGAATGCGATCGTGCTGCAGGGCGTGGAGCATGCGCTGCGCGTGGGCCAGCCCGTCGGCGCCAACCTCCGCTTTGAGTGAGCATGAGCCACACGCCTAAAATGCCCGGTTCCCCCCAGCATCCCTGAAAGCACCCGCCATGAGTCTCCAGTGCGGCATCGTCGGCCTGCCCAACGTCGGCAAGTCCACCCTCTTCAACGCGTTGACCAAGGCAGGCATCGCGGCCGAGAACTATCCGTTCTGCACCATCGAGCCCAATGTCGGCGTGGTCGAGGTGCCCGATCCGCGGCTCGCGCAGCTGGCCGACATCGTGAAGCCCGAGCGCATCGTGCCGGCCATCGTCGAGTTCGTCGACATCGCGGGCCTGGTGGCCGGCGCCAGCCAGGGCGAAGGCCTGGGCAACCAGTTCCTCGCGCACATCCGCGAGACCGACGCGATCGTGAACGTGGTGCGCTGCTTCGAGGACGACAACGTGATCCACGTGGCCGGCAAGGTCGACCCGATCTCCGACATCGAGGTGATCCAGACCGAGCTCTGCCTGGCCGACCTGTCGACGGTCGAGAAGGCGCTGCACCGCCACACCAAGACTGCGCGTTCGGGCGACAAGGAAGCGATCAAGCTGGTGGCCCTGCTCGAGAAATGCCAGGCCGCGCTGAACGAGAACAAGCCGGTGCGCGCGATCGAATTCAGCAAGGAAGACCGGCCGCTGATCAAGCAGTTCTCGCTGATCACCGCCAAGCCCGCGATGTTCGTCGGCAACGTCGCGGAAGACGGCTTCGAGAACAACCTCTTCCTCGACCGCCTGCGCGAATACGCCGCGGCGCAGAACGCACCCGTGGTCGCCATCTGCGCCAAGATCGAGGCCGAACTGGCCGACATGGACGACGAGGACCGCACGATGTTCCTGGCCGAGATCGGGCAGGACGAGCCCGGCCTCAACCGCCTGATCCGCGCCGCCTATTCGCTGCTCGGCCTGCAGACCTACTTCACCGCCGGCGTGAAGGAAGTGCGCGCCTGGACCATCCACATCGGCGACACCGGCCCGCAGGCCGCGGGCGTGATCCACACCGACTTCGAGAAGGGCTACATCCGCGCGCAGACCATCGCCTTCAACGACTTCGTCGCGTTCAAGGGCGAGCAGGGTGCGAAGGATGCGGGGAAGATGCGGGCCGAGGGCAAGGAGTACGTCGTCAAGGATGGCGATGTGATGAATTTCCTGTTCAGTTCCTGAGCCTCGGCGGCCGCTTGCGGGCCACACGGAAATGGGTGTAATTGGGCGTACGATTGGCATCGATGGCCAAGTCCAGCACCGTCCACATCACGTCCGAGATCCTCACGCTCGTCGCCGGCATCGATGAATTCAAGGGCGCGTGGCGTGCGCTCGGCACGCTGGCACCGGATCGTCTGGCGGCGCTGCGCCGCGTTGCAACCATCGAGAGCATCGGATCGTCCACCCGCATCGAAGGCAGCCGCCTCAGCGATCGCGAGGTCGAAGGTCTGCTCGCCAACCTGGAGCTCAAGACCCTTACCTCCCGGGACGAGCAGGAGGTGGCCGGCTATGCCGAAGTCATGGAACTGGTGTTCTCCGCATGGCAGGACATCGGCTTGACCGAGAACCAGATCAAGCAGCTTCATCGCGACCTGCTGATCTACAGCGACAAGGACGCGTGGCATCGCGGCCGCTACAAGACGACCACCAACCACCTAGTGTCGTTCGACGAGGATGGCCGGCAGCTCGGCGTGGTTTTCGAGACGGCGAGTCCTTTCGAGACGCCCAGGCGGATGGAGGAACTGGTCGCATGGTTCCATGGGGCCCACGCAGAGATGGGCACGGGACGGTTCCATCCGCTGATCGTCATCGGCGTGTGCGTGGTGGTGTTCCTCGAGATCCACCCTTTCCAGGACGGCAACGGCCGTCTGAGCCGCGTGCTCACGACCCTGATGCTGCTGCGCGCCGGCTACGCCTATGTGCCTTACAGCTCGCTGGAGAGCGTGATCGAGCAAAGCAAGGAGGCTTACTACCTCGCCCTGCGGCAGACCCAGGGATCGCTTCGGACCGACACCGCCGACTGGCAACCGTGGCTTGTCTTCTTTCTTCGCGCACTGGCGCAGCAGGTGCAGCGCCTCGAACGCAAGGTGGAGCGGGAGAAGCTGGTGCTGGCGACCTTGCCGGAGCTCTCACTGCGAACCGTCGAGTTCGCCCGTGAGAACGGCCGCGTGACGATGGCGGATGCAATTCGGCTGACCGGTGGCAGCCGACATACGCTCAAGCAGCATTTCCGGGCGTTGGTGCGGCAAGGTCACCTGAGTCGCCGCGGGAGCGGGCGCGGTGTCTGGTACGAATTGCGTTAGCCGTGCCCCACGGCGCTGGACCTACGCCCGGTCCAACCCCGCCAGCACCTTGTCCAAGGTCAACGGAAAGTCGCGTATCCGCATCCCGCACGCGTTGTAGACCGCATTCCAGGAGATGGCGGCTGCCGGAACGCCCGCCGCCGGTCATGCTAGGAATGTGCAAGGGCGCAGTTGCGTGCGTGCGCCGTCGTACTGTAGGCCGATGTGCATGATCGCGTATCGGGCACGCATAACGGTGTAGAAACGCAAGTCGACTCCGCCGCGCGATGCGGCGCACCATCCCCACTGCGACCATGATCACCGTCCACCATCTCAACAATTCGCGCTCGCAACGCGTGCTCTGGCTGCTTGAAGAGTTGGCGCTGCCTTATGAGATCGTTCGCTACCAGCGCGATCCGAAGACGATGCTCGCGCCGGCCACGCTGCGCGCCGTGCACCCGCTGGGCAAGTCGCCGGTGGTGGTGACGGACGACGGCCAGGCGCTGGCCGAGTCGGGTGCCATCGTCGAGACGCTGATCGAGCGCTACGGCAATGGCCGCCTCGCGCCGATCGCGGGCACGCCGGATGCCGTGCGGTATCGCTACTGGCTGCACTACGCCGAAGGCTCGGCCATGCCGCCGCTGCTGCTCAAGCTGATGTTCGATCGGATCGAGAAAGCCCGCATGCCCTTCTTCGCCAAGCCGATCGCCAGGGCCATCGCGGGCAAGGCCAAGAGCGCGTTCATCCTGCCGCAGATCAGACAGCACCTGAACTTCATGGAAGGCGAACTGGGCAAGAACGAATGGTTCGCGGGCGATGGCTTCACCGGCGCGGACATCCAGATGAGCTTTCCGGTCGAGGCCGGCGTGGCGCGCGGCGGCCTCGATGCGAAGCGCCCGAAGCTGATGGCGTGGCTGGAGCGCATCCATGCCCGGCCCGCCTACCAGAAGGCGCTCGAACGCGGCGGGCCCTACGGCCTGCTGACCTGAGTGCGCGCGCGCTTCACTGCGGCCACAGGTAGAGCAGCGCCAACGTCATCGTGAGGTAGCGCGCGAACTTGCCGATCGCCATGTAGATCACGCAAGGCCAGAACGCCAGCTTGAGCCAGCCCGCAACGGCACACAGCGGATCGCCGACGACCGGCAGCCAGCTCAGCAGGCAGGCCTTCGGGCCGAGCCGCTCCAGCCATCCGAGCACGCGCAGGTGATGTTTCGAATGCGCGTACTTGTCGGCGACCTTGTGGGCGGCATAGCCCATCCACCAGTCGACCACGCCGCCCAGGGTGTTGCCGAGCGTGGCCACGCCGAGGGCCGGCCAGAACAGGTCCGGGTTGAGCTTGAGCAGGCCGAACAGCGCCGGCTCGGAGCCGATCGGCACCAGGGTGGCGGAGACGAAAGCGGCCACGAACAGCGTGCTGAGTCCGTATTGCGGCAGCGCCAGAAGCGCCAGGAGGGAGTCGAACCAGGCCTGCATGTGCGCGCCAGTATAGGAAACGCGCACGCGCCATCGGCGTCGGCGAAGGTGCTGCGCGCATGCGGGCTGTCAAGCCACCGCACAAGTGCAAATGGTTTCAGCGGCCGGCGCGCGGCACCGCTACAATCGTGCCTCATTTTTCAGCAGCCCGGCGCGCGCACCTCTCCCTCCATGACCCTGCACATCGGCACCATCGCGCTGGAGAACCGCCTGTTCGTCGCGCCCATGGCGGGCGTCACGGACCGGCCCTTCCGCATGCTGTGCCGCGAACTCGGCGCGGGCTACGCGGTCAGCGAGATGGTCACGTCGAAGAAGGAGCTCTGGGGCACGCTCAAGACGTCGCGCCGCGCCAACCACGACGGCGAGCCGGGCCCCATCGCGGTGCAGATCGCCGGCACCGATGCGGCCATGATGGCCGAGGCCGCGCAGTACAACATCGACCGCGGCGCGCAGATCATCGACATCAACATGGGCTGCCCGGCCAAGAAAGTCTGCAACAAGTGGGCCGGATCGGCGCTGATGCGCGACGAGCCGCTGGCGCTCGAGATCGTCGAGGCGGTGGTGCAGGCCGCGGCACCGCACGCGGTGCCGGTCACGCTCAAGATGCGCACCGGCTGGAGCGAGGACCACCGCAACGCCGTGACGCTGGCGCGCCGCTTCGAGCAGGCCGGCGTGCAGATGCTCACCGTGCACGGCCGCACCCGCGAGCAGGGCTACAAGGGCCAGGCCGAATACGACACCATCGCTGCGGTCAAGTCCGCGGTACGCATTCCGGTGGTGGCCAACGGCGACATCGGCTCGCCCGAAAAGGCACGCGAGGTGCTCGCCCTGACCGGCGCCGATGCGCTGATGGTCGGCCGCGCCGCGCAGGGGCGGCCCTGGATCTTCCGCGAGATCGCGCACTTTCTCGCCACGGGCGCGCAACTCGCGCCGCCGCTGGTGGCGGAAGTGCGCCGGCTCATGCTCGATCACCTGCAGCAGCACTATGCCCTGTATGGCGACTACAGCGGCGTGCGGACCGCACGAAAGCACATCGGCTGGTATGTGCGCGCACTGCCCGGCGGCGAGGCGTTCCGCGCCGCGATGAACGCCATCGAGGACTGCGATGCGCAACTGCGCGCGGTCGGCGATTTCTTCGATACGCTCGCGGCGCGCATGGATCGCATCCCGCCGGCCGGCACCGGCGATGTGCCCGAATCGAGCGATCTCTTCGCGGCCGACGCGCTGGCGTGACAAGAAAGACAAGAGGAAAAAGAAGAAGGCCATGAGCAAGAAACACATCGAGGACTGCGTGCGCAGCAGCCTGGACAGCTACTTCCGCGATCTGCGCGGCACCGAACCCGACGGCATGTACGACATGCTGGTGCGGGTGGTCGAGAAGCCGCTGCTCGACGTCGTGATGACGCGCGCGGAGGGCAACCAATCCAAGGCCGCGCAATGGCTCGGCTTGAACCGCAACACGCTGCGCAAGAAGCTGGTCGAACATAAATTATTGAAGTAACCCTCATGGCACTGACTGCACTGATCTCCGTTTCCGACAAGACCGGCATCCTCGAATTCGCCCAGGCGCTGCATGCGCTCGGCATCCGGCTGCTGTCGACCGGCGGCACCGCGAAGCTCTTGGCCGACGCCGGCCTGCCGGTGACCGAGGTGGCCGAGCACACCGGCTTTCCCGAGATGCTCGACGGCCGCGTGAAGACCCTGCATCCCAAGGTGCACGGCGGCCTGCTGGCGCGGCGCGATCTGCCCGCGCACATGGCGGCGCTGAAGACGCATGGCATCGACACCATCGATCTGCTGGTGGTCAATCTCTATCCGTTCGAAGCCACGGTGGCCAAGGCCGGCTGCACGCTCGAGGACGCGATCGAGAACATCGACATCGGCGGCCCGGCCATGGTGCGCAGCGCCGCGAAGAACTGGAAGGATGTCGGCGTGCTGACCGATGCGGCGCAGTACCCGCAGGCGCTGGCCGAGCTCCAGGCCGACGGCGCGCTGAGCCAGAAAACCAAGTTCGCTTTTTCCGTCGCGGCCTTCAATCGCATCAGCCAGTACGACGGCGCGATCAGCGACTACCTCTCGCGCATCCAGGAAGACGGCAGCCATGCGCTGTTTCCCGCGCAGGCCAACGGCCGCTTCGTCAAGCTGCAGGATCTGCGCTATGGCGAGAACCCGCACCAGCAGGCCGCGTTCTACCGCGACCTGTATCCCGCGCCGGGTTCGCTGGTGACGGCCAGGCAACTGCAAGGCAAGGAACTCAGCTACAACAACATCGCCGATGCCGACGCGGCGTGGGAATGCGTGAAGAGCTTCGACACCGCGGCCTGCGTGATCGTCAAGCACGCCAACCCGTGCGGCGTCGCGATCGGCAAGGATGTGTCCGAGGCCTACGGCAAGGCCCTGAAGACCGATCCGACCTCGGCCTTCGGCGGCATCATCGCCTTCAACCGGACGGTGGATCGCGCGACCGCCGAGGCAGTCCGCAAGCAGTTCGTCGAAGTCCTCATGGCGCCGGGATTCGCACCGGGCGCGCTGGAAGTCTTCCAGGAAGGCAAGAAGGCCAATGTGCGCATCCTCGAGATCGCATTGCCGCCGGGCGGCGCCACCGACTGGGACAACGGCCGCAACGCTGTCGACGTGAAGCGCATCGGCTCGGGCCTGTTGATGCAGACCGCCGACAACCACGTGCTGTCGCGCAGCGAACTCAAGGTGGTCAGCAAGAAGCAGCCGACGCCGCAGCAGCTCGAGGATCTGCTCTTCGCCTGGAAGGTCGCGAAGTTCGTCAAAAGCAACGCGATCGTGTTCTGCGCCGACGGCATGACGATGGGTGTCGGCGCGGGGCAGATGAGCCGCGTCGATTCGGCACGCATCGCCAGCATCAAGGCGAAGAACGCGGGGCTGCCGCTGCAGGACAGCGCAGCGGCGAGCGATGCCTTCTTCCCGTTTCGCGACGGGCTCGACGTGCTGGTCGAAGCCGGCGCGCGCTGCGTGATCCAGCCCGGCGGTTCGATGCGCGATCAGGAGGTGATCGACGCCGCCGACGAGCACGGCGTGGTGATGGTGCTCACGGGCGTGCGGCACTTCAGGCACTGAGCCTGTGCGGCCGCCCTTCACTCGCCGGCCGAGAAGCGGTACTTGAGCTGGAAGCTGAGCGCGCCGTAGAGGCGGTTCTTGATGGTGGGCACGAAGGCGATGTTGAGCCCCCAGTGCTTGCCTTCGATGGCGGCGGTGGGAATCAGCGCCGGGAACCAGCCGCCGTTGAAGGCCTTCGGATAACCGTCGAAGGCGCCGACCGCCGCGCCCAGCTTCACGCCGTGGAACTCGAAGGGCATGACATAGAGCCCGACGTAGTGAGATCGCTGCCTGTCGCTGTTGCGGAACACGCCGGCGGTCAGCGAATAGGTCGAGTCGAGCGGCCATTCGATGCCGATGCCGGGGTTGCTGTCCTCCAGGCCCTGGTGGCGGTCGAAGTGGTAGGAATAGAGGCCGGCATTGATCCAGGCCTGACCGGGATCGAACTGCGCGAAGGCCAGGCCGGGCAGCAGGCCGAACCATGGCAGCAGCTGTCGAAGCTTCATGACCGGTCAGTCAGCGCAGCGCGAAGATCTGGCGCGCGGCTTCGATCGTGGCGGCGATGTCCTCGTCGCTGTGTGCCGCGCTCACGAAGCCGGCTTCGTAGAGGGCCGGTGCGATGTAGATGCCACGGTCCAGCAGGCCGTGGAAGAGCTGGTTGAACTTCGCGTTGTCGGTGGTCATGACGGTGGTGTAGTTCTGCGGCAGCGTGTCGAGCAGGAAGAAGCCGAACATGCCGCCCTCGCTGTCGGCGCAAAACGGCTGGCCTTCGGCGGCAGCGGCCGACTTCAGTCCGTCGACCAGCGTACGCGTCTTTCGTGACAGTGCATCGAAGAAACCCGGGCGGGCCACTTCCTTCAGCGTCGCGAGGCCGCAGGCCGTGGCCACCGGATTGCCGGACAGCGTGCCGGCCTGATAGACCGGACCCAGCGGCGCCAGCTGTTCCATGATCGCGCGCGGTCCGCCGAAGGCGGCCAGCGGCATGCCGCCGCCGATCACCTTGCCGAGCACCGTGAGATCGGGCGTGATGCCGAGCACGCCCTGGGCACCTTGCAGCCCGACGCGAAAGCCGGTCATGACTTCGTCGAACACCAGCAGCGCGCCATGCTGCGTGCAGAGCTCGCGGCAGCGCCTGGCGAAGGCGGCGCTTGCCCGCACGAAGTTCATGTTGCCGGCGATGGCCTCGATCATCAGGCAGGCGATCTCGTGGCCATGCAGCGCGAAGGCTTCTTCCAGCTGTGCGATGTTGTTGTACTCGAGCACGAGCGTGTGCTGCACGACTTCCGGCGGCACGCCGGCCGAGGTCGGATGGCCGAAGGTCGCGAGGCCCGAGCCGGCCTTGACCAGCAGCGCGTCCGCATGGCCGTGGTAGCAGCCTTCGAACTTGATGATGTACTTGCGGCCGGTGGCGCCGCGCGCCAGGCGCAGGGCGCTCATCGCGGCCTCCGTGCCGGAGCTCACGAGCCGCACCATCTCCATCGACGGCATCAGTGCGAGGATGGCCTCGGCGAGTTCGATCTCGCGCTCGGTCGGCGCGCCGAAGGAGAAGCCGTCGGTCACGGCACGCTGCACCGCCTCGACCACCGCGGGATGCCCGTGGCCCAGGATCATCGGACCCCACGAGCCGATGTAGTCGATGTAGCGCCGATCGCCGGCGTCCCAGAAGTACGCGCCCTGTGCCCGCTTCACGAAACGCGGCGTGCCGCCAACGGCCTTGAAGGCGCGCACCGGCGAGTTCACGCCACCGGGAATCACCGCGCGCGCGCGCTCGAAGAGAATGGAATTGGGATCAGTGTTCGACATCATGGTGTGAGATTACAGCGGCCGGCGAAACAAGGCCTGTTCGTGAAACACCGCGGAACCGGCTCGGCCGAGCCGCCGGTGTTGCCCCCGGTCAGGGGGAAGGCGAAGCGACACGAAGTGCGCGAAGCCTGGGGGCGAGTCAATGCCTCGTGTCGTGCGGCGGCAGCGCGAAGTCGGTCGGAGATGCGGGTTCGTCGTCGTCTTCGTCGTCCTCCGGCTGGGCCCAGAACAGGCGGTCGGGCAGCACATGGCCCATGCCCGGCCGGAAGCCGGCATCCAGGCAGCGGTCCATGTAGCTCAACGCTTCGCTCGTGGCCGCGACGAGATCGGTGCCGCTGGCCAGCAGTGCCGCGAGCGCGCCCGACAGCGTGTCGCCCGCGCCGGCGAAGATGGCGTCGAGTCGCTCGTACTTTTCGCTCGCGAGCACCGATTGCGGCGATGCGAGCACGTTGTCGATGAACTGGTCGGGCAGCATCAGCCCGGTGACGAGGGTGTAGGGCACGCCGAACTCGCCGGCCGCCTTGGCGATGTCGCGCGCACCCGGCGGGCGCTCGCCGCTCCAGTCGGGCAGCAGCCAGCGCCACAGCGTGCTGTGATTGCCCACCAGCACCGTGGTCTGCGGCAGCACCAGCTCGCGGAAGGCGTCGAGGTACGCCTCGATCTGGTTGTCTTCCCACCACGAGAGGTTGGGCATGTAGGCGACGACGGGCACTTCCGGATAGTCGGTGGCGGTCTCGGCCACCGTGCTGAGATTTTCCGGCGAGCCCACGAAGCCGACCTTGATGAGCTGCACCTCCACGTCCTCGAGAATCGTGCGCGCCTGCTCGGCGACGGCCTCTTCGTCGAAGGCGAAGTGGTCGAAGATCTCCGCCGTGTCGCGCGCATACGCGCCGGTCACGACCGGCAGCATGTGCGCGCCCACGGAGGCCATCGCCAGAGCGTCGCCGCCAAGGCCGCCGGCACCGCTCGGGTCGCTCGCATTGAAGACGAGCACGCAGGGCGGATTCGAATCGCTCTCGGCCTCGACTTCGTCGTTCGGGGGGTCGGTAAGATCGCTCACTTTGCGGTTGTGCTCTGGTGGTAATGGATAAGTTGTCATATGACTTCAGAGCTCAGCCGATGGTGGCATATCTGAGACGCTTGTCACGGGTTTGGGTGATACGTCTGGATACGATCGTTGCATTCTATGAACAGGGACTTTAAGCTGCGATGAATACGAAAACCTGGATGTGCCTGATTTGCGGGTGGATCTATGACGAGGCGGTCGGGGTACCGGAAGATGGTATTGCGCCGGGCACGGCGTGGGCGGACGTTCCGATGAACTGGACGTGTCCCGAATGCGGGGCGCGCAAAGAAGACTTCGAAATGGTAGAGATCTGAAGCATGGCATAGGGCCGCGCTTCCTGCGTCCTTGAAAGGGCACAGCGGTCGACAAGGTGTCACACGAGGAGCGGTGCGAATGAGCGCGAATGGATCCGGATACAAGGTGCTGGTCATCGACGACAGCAACACGATTCGGCGCAGCGCCGAAATCTTCCTCAAGCAAGGTGGCCATGAAGTCCTGCTGGCCGAGGACGGCTTCGACGCCTTGTCCAAGGTCAACGACCACAAGCCGCACCTCATTTTCTGTGACATCCTGATGCCGCGCCTCGACGGCTACCAGACCTGCGCGATCATCAAGCGCAATTCCCATTTTTCCAATGTCCCTGTCGTTATGCTGTCGTCCAAGGACGGCGTGTTCGACAAGGCGCGCGGCCGCATGGTCGGCTCGCAGGACTATCTCACCAAACCCTTCACCAAAGACCAACTGCTGAATGCCGTGCAGCAGTTCGGCATCGTTCAGCAGAAAGCGCAGTAATGCCGATTCATAAAGTGCTCGTGGTCGACGATTCCAAGACGGAACTGGTTTTCCTCACCGATCTGCTCCAGAAGAACGGTTTCTCGGTCAAGACCGCCGAGAACGCCGACGATGCGATGCGTCGCCTCGAGGAAGAGCAGCCCGACCTCATCCTGATGGATGTCGTGATGCCGGGACAGAACGGCTTCCAGCTCACGCGCTCGATCGCACGCAATCCGCAGTACGCGGCGGTGCCGATCATCATGTGCACCAGCAAGAACCAGGAGACCGATCGGGTCTGGGGCATGCGGCAGGGTGCGCGCGACTACATCGTCAAACCGGTCAATGCGACCGAGCTGATGGCGAAGATCAAAGCGCTCGCCTGAGGGCGCGCCGTCCATGGCCAACCGCGACGCCCTCCGCGCTTTCCAGTCCCGGCTTGCCAGCCGCCTGCAGGCGGCGCGCACGTCCGGGGTCGCCGCATCGTGGCTCGCCGTCGAGGCGGGCGATGCGAAGTACCTGTTCCCGCTCGGGCATGCGGGCGAGATCTTTCCCTGGACGCCGCCCCAGACCGTGCCCTACACCGAGCCATGGTTCCTCGGCGTCGCCAATCTGCGCGGCGGGCTGTACGGCGTGGTCGAGCTGTCGACCTTCGCTTCCGGCGCGGCATCGGCCACGGCGGCGAGCGAGGCCGCACGCTCGCAGTCACGGCTGGTCGCGCTCAACGAACTGCTCGAAGTCAACTGCGCATTGCTGATCGATCGGCTGGTCGGTTTGCGCAGCGTGGAGGCCTTCATCGCTTCGCACGCCCCGGACGCCGACGCGCCGGTCTGGCTCGGGCATTCGTACACCGATGCGGCGGGAGCGCGCTGGCAGGAAATCAACCTGCAGGCACTTTCGCAGCAATCCCAGTTCCTGAGTATCGGCGCCTGAGCGGATCGCTGGACACCGACCATTACCTGAAGGACCGACCGTGAGCTCGATCGCCGACAAGTTCAAGAAATTCCTGCCCCTGGGCGACGACAGCGCAACCCTGCGCGTCGACAGCACCGGAGCGCTCTCGCTGGACAATGTCGAAACCGTGCAATCGGCGGAGGAAAAAACTGTGCACATCCCGAGAGACCCGGCGCCCGTGTCCACCGTGCTGAACGCCGAAACGGTCGCGGCCGAACCTGCTGCGGATCCGGTCGCTGCCGAGCCGCCGATGGCGCAGGCGCATGGTGCCGTGCCGCCGAATGCCGCCAGCACGGCGCCCGCGCCGCGCTCGAATCCGGCGCGCCAGCAGCGCGTGCTCGCACTGGTGCTGGCTGCCGTCGTGCTGCTGCTGTTGCTCGTCGCCGGTTCCGCGATCCTGCGTGCCGAACGCCTTGCGCAGCAGGTGGCCGCGACCGGCCAGTCGCTCATGCAGTCGCAGCGTCTGGCCAAGTCGGTGTCGCAGGCATTGGTGGGCAATGTGCCCGCGTTCGCCGAGGTCAAGGACAGTGCCAGCGACCTGACGCGGCGCGTGCAGGGCCTGGCGAACGGCGACGAGTCGCTCAAGCTCGAACGCCTAGGCGACTACGACGCCGAGATGAGCAAGATCACGCCGCTGGTCGAACGTGCCGACAAGAGCGCCAAGGCGGTGCTCGCGCAGCAGCAGATCCTGACGCAGGTCGGCAGCGCGCTGCGCGACATCAATCGCCAGTCCTCCGACCTGCTCGAAATGACCCAGACCGTGGCCTCGTTGAAGATGCAGCAGAACGCCACCCTGCCGGAAATCTCCGCGGCAGGCCAGTTGGTGATGCTGACGCAGCGCATCGGCAAATCGGCCAACGAGTTCCTCACGGTCGAAGGCGTGAGCCCCGATGCGGTGTTCCTGCTCGGCAAGGACCTCAACACCTTCCAGGAAGTCACCCGCGGCCTGCTCGATGGCAGCACCCAGCAGCGGCTGCCCGGCTCGCGCGATCCGCAAACGCGCCAGCAGCTCGAAGCCATCCTCAAGACCTACGAACAGACGCGCACGCAGGCCGGCGCGATTCTGGGCAATCTGCAGGGCCTCGTGGCGGCGCGCGAAGCGCAGGCAGCGATCCTGGCCGACAGCGAGCCGCTGCGCCTGGCGCTGGGCGACCTGCAGGACAAGCTCTCGGCGCGCACCGGT
Organism: Variovorax sp. SRS16; assembly: GCF_901827165.1. Taxonomy (NCBI): domain Bacteria; kingdom Pseudomonadati; phylum Pseudomonadota; class Betaproteobacteria; order Burkholderiales; family Comamonadaceae; genus Variovorax; species Variovorax sp. SRS16. The sequence goes on along the minus strand of NZ_LR594666.1, from coordinate 4,667,467 downwards.
CTCGGCGCCGGCACGGTGGTGATGCTGTTCGTGCTGTCGCTGGCCGCGCTGGCGCTGGCCGGCGCCATCGGCTACGTGCAGGTCCGCGAAGGCCGCGAACGCGCGCTCGCGGCCGAACACGAGCGGATCGAGGCCGAGCGCGCGAGCGACGACGCCAGCCGCATCAACGCGGCCAACCAGGCCGCGATTCTGCGGCTCATGAACGAACTGCAGACCGTGGCCGAAGGCGACCTGACCCAGGAAGCCACGGTGACCGAGGACATCACCGGCGCCATCGCCGACTCGGTGAACTACACGGTGGAAGAACTGCGCCTCCTGGTGGGCAACGTGCAGAACACGGCGACCCGGGTGGCGCAGACCACCTCGCAGGTCGAAAGCACCTCCACCGAACTGCTGGCCGCGTCGACCGAACAGCTGCGCGAAATCCGCGAGACGGGCCAGTCGGTGCTGACGATGGCCGAGCGAATCAACGGCGTGTCCTCGCAGGCGCAGGAATCGGCCACGGTGGCGCGTCAGTCGCTGCAGGCTGCTTCGTCCGGTTTGCAGGCGGTGCAGAACGCGATCGGCGGCATGAACTCGATCCGCGACCAGATCCAGGAAACCTCCAAGCGCATCAAGCGCCTGGGCGAATCGTCGCAGGAGATCGGTGAAATCACCGAGCTGATCTCGGACATCACCGAACAGACCAACGTGCTGGCGCTCAACGCCGCCATCCAGGCCGCCTCCGCCGGTGAAGCCGGCCGGGGCTTCTCGGTGGTGGCGGAAGAAGTGCAGCGGCTGGCCGAACGGTCGGCCGATGCCACGCGCCAGATCTCGGCGCTCGTGAAGGCCATTCAGACCGACACGCAGGATGCGGTCGGTGCCATGGAGCGCTCCACCCAGGGTGTGGTCGAAGGGGCCAAGCTGTCCGACAACGCGGGCACGGCGCTGTCCGAGATCGACCGCGTGTCGCGCCGGCTGGCCGAGCTGATCGAGCAGATCTCCCAATCCGCGTCGCGCGAAGCCGACTCGGCCAACGTGGTGGCGGCCAACATCCAGCACATCTTCGCCGTCACCGAGCAGACCGGCGACGGCACGCGCACCACCGCGCAGCAGGTGCGCGAGCTCTCGCACATGGCCGAGGAACTGCGCCAATCGGTGTCGCGCTTCAAGATCGCCTGAACGCCGAGCGCCGAACGTGTCGATCCAAAGCCCCGCCACCGCTCCCGCCGCCGGCCACTCACCGCCGACCGAAGATCTCGGCCCGCTGGCCTGGGTTCTCGGAGAAATCCAGAAGTCGCTCGACGGGGTCGGCAAATCGCTGCGGCGCTTCGCCCGCGAAGGCAGCAGCGCTGCGGAGGTCGATCTCACGCCGCTGCGCATGGCGCGGCAGCAGTTGCACCAGGCCGTCGGCGCGCTGCAGATGGTGGGCCACGCGGCACCCGCGATGGTGCTGGGCGCGATGGAGTTCGCGGTCCAGAACTTCATCACCGAACCGCTTCGCTGCACCGAGGCCGCCGTCCAGAAGATCGATCGGGCCGGCTTCGCCGTCACCGACTTCCTGAACGCGCTGCTGGCCGGCAAGGTCGTATCGTCCGTCGCCCTGTTCCCGCAGTACCGCGAGGTCCTCGAACTGGTCGGCAACGAGCGCGTCCACCCGGCCGATCTCTGGAGCATGCCGTGGCGCTGGGTCGAGATCAAACCGGCGCCGACGCAAACGGCACTGGTCTACGATCCGGCGGTCCGCTCCAAGCTGGACCGCGAGGTGCTCAAGGTCGTCAAGAGCGGCGACGATCATGCGGCCCGGCGGCTGCATGCGCTGTGCCTGGGCCTCGGCCGCGGCGCCTCGGCGCCGCGGGTCGCCAGCTTCTGGACCCTGGCGGCAGGCTTCTTCGAAGCCCTGGCGCTGGCGCTCATTCCCGCCGACGCGCACGTGAAGCGCGCGGGATCGCGCGTGCTGCTGCAGTACGCCACGCTGGCGCGCGGCGACAACACCGTCTCGGACCGCCTGGGCCAGGATCTGCTGTTCTTCTGCGCGCAGGCCGTGCCGGGTCCGCGCGACGAGGCCGCCACCCTGCGCGCGGTGCGCGTCGCCTGGGGCGTGGCCAACGAGCAGAGCGTCGACTACACGATCGAGCAGTTCGGCCGCTTCGATCCGCTGGTGCTCGCACAGGCGCGCAAGCGCATCGAGTCCGCGAAGGAAATGTGGTCCGCGCTGTCGGGCGGCGACGTGGCGCGCACGCGGCAGGTCGCCGACACTTTCGCCCAGCTCGGCGAATCGCTGCAGAAGCTGCATCCGGCGAGTGCGCCGATGGTGCAGGCGCTGAACAAGGCCGTCGATGCGTCGCTGCGCTCCGGCCAGCCGCCGGCGACCGAACTCGCGATGGAAGTCGCGACCTCGGTGCTCTATCTCGAGGCTGCCTTCGAGGATCTCGACCCCCACGACCGCCAGTTGACGGCCCGCACCGTGCAGCTCGCCGGCCGCATCGAGCGCGCACGCGGAGGCGGCCATTCCGAGCCGCTCGAGCCCTGGATGGAAGAGCTCTACCGCCGCGTGAGCGATCGCCAGACGATGGGCACCGTGGTCGGCGAATTGCGCAGCCACCTGAGCGAACTCGAGAAATCGCTCGACCAGTTCTTTCGCCGGCCGACGCAGAAGAACCTGCTGCAGGCCGTGCCGAGCCAGTTGCTGCAGATGCGCGGCGTGTTCTCGGTGCTCGGCCTCGACCAGGCGGCGCAGACCGTGCAGCACATGCGCGACGACATCGACCGCCTGCAGGCCGAAGAGGCCCCGGCCGATGAAACCGCTGCCTTCGACTCGCTCGGCAACAACCTCGGCGCGCTCGGTTTCCTGATCGACATGCTGAGCTATCAGCCCGCACTGGCCAAGCGCCTGTTCGTGTTCGATGCCGACACCGGCGAGCTCAAGCCGCTGATGGGCCGCCAGGGCGGCGAGAGCGGCGCGCCCGAAGCCGGCGCGGCCGTTGCGTTCGCATCGGGCTCCGGCACCGTGGCGGCGAGCGATACCGTGCTGAGCGTCGAGGAGGTCGATGCGCAGATCGCGGCCAAGCTGGCGGCGCTCGCCGCGCCGAGCCGCAAGGCGCCCGTCTCGCCGATCGAGGAATTCAGCCGCGCGACCGCCAGCTGGACCGCGAAGATCACCGGCCCCGCGCCGCTGGAGCCGCTGCCCTACACCGAGGTCACGGAGCTCGAAGAAGACGACCTGCAGAACATCTTCCTCGACGAGGCGCGCGAAGTGCTGCACAACGGCCTGGCCGCGGTGGCGGCGCTCGGCACGCGGCCGGACGACAACGGCGAGCTGACCGTGCTGCGCCGCGCGTTCCACACGCTCAAGGGCAGCTCGCGCATGGTCGGGCTGATGGATTTCGGCGAAGCGGCCTGGTCCTTCGAGCAGGTGCTCAACATCTGGCTCGCCGACCAGCGCCCCGCCACGCCGGAGCTGCTGGCGGGCACGCGCAAGGCGCTGGTGGATTTTGCGAAGTGGGTCGAAGCCGTGGCTTCCAACGAGCCGCACGGCTGGCAGTCCGCGCCCTTTTGCAGCATGGCGGAAGCCCTGCGCGCAGGCGAGCCGATCGCCGCGCCCGCGCGCGTCGCCGATGCCGATGCACTGGTTGCGGCCGCGCGCCACATTGCTGCCGAGGCCAGGGCCAGCGAGCCGGCGCCGCTCGAAATGCCTGCGGTGCCTCTGCTGCCGGAGCTGCCCGATCTCGAGCTGACGCCTGCCGTCTCCGAAGCGCCGGTCGAAGCCCGGTCGCCCGCGCCGGCGCCTGTGCCCGCCGAAGAGCCCTCGGATTGGCCGGACCTGCACGAACCCGTCCACGCCGAGTCCGCGCCGACGCCCAGCCAGGGCACGGCCCCCGAGTCCGACAATGATTTCGCGTCTAGCGATTTCCTCGACTTCGACGGCAAGCCGGTGCCGCGGCCGGAAGAGCCGCTGCCGCCGGCTTTCCTCGAAGAGATCGATTTCCTCGAGACCGCCCATTCATCGATCGAGCCGGCGTTGGCGCCTGCCGCGCCGAGCCGGCCGGTCATATTCACCGCCGAAGAGCCGGCGACGACGCCGGAGCACGAGCCGGAACCCGAGATCGCGCCGGCGCCGGCGGTCGTGCTCGAACACGCTCCGCTTCCCGAGGTCGTGCCGGAGCCGGAGCTGACGCCGCAACCCGCGCCCGCGGCCGCTGCGCCGGTGATCGAACCCCTCGTCGCCGACGCGCACCCGGCACCCGAACCCGCTGCCGTCGCATCGCAGCACGAAGAGATCGCCGAGCGCCCGGCCGCGCCGAGTGCCGAAGAGCAGGTCAAGGTGATCGGGCCCTTGCGCATCGGCATCGCGCTCTACAACGTCTACCTCAACGAAGCCGACGAGTGGTCGCGCCAACTGGCCAGCGAGGTCGGCGAATGGGCGCTCGAGTCGCACCAGCGCGTGTCCGACTCGACCGTCGGCCTGGCCCATTCGCTGGCCGGCAGTTCCGCCACCGTCGGCTTCCAGGGGCTGTCGGGCATGGCGCGCCTGTTCGAGGCGGCGCTGCAGCATCTGCACATGCAAGGCCGCGGCACGCCCGAACAGGGCGCGGTGCTGGTCGCGGCGGCCGGCGAATTGCGGCGCCTGCTGCATCAGTTTGCCGCCGGCTTCCTCAAGGAGCCGGCCGAAGAGACGCTGCAGGCGCTGCGCGATGTGGCGGCCTCGCCGATGCCCGTCGAGCGCTTCGGCGCGGCATCCGCACCGCCGCCGCTGTCGCGCGACGCGATGGCCGACGTGGCCCTCGACGACTCCGAGGACGCGATCGACCTGGCCGATGCGGTCGACGTCGACCTGTTTCCGATCTTCGAGGAAGAGGCCGCCGAACTGCTGCCCCGGCTCGGTGCCGCCTTGCGCGAATGGTCGCAGCATCCCGAAGGCAGCGCGCCGCGCGCCGCGACGCTGCGCACGCTGCACACGCTCAAGGGCAGCGCCCGTCTGGCCGGCGCGATGCGCCTGGGCGAGCGCGCGCACCGCATGGAGTCCGAGATCGAGGCCCTGGGCGCCGACAACGTCGACCGGGCATCGATCGAACATCTGCTGGGTCGTTTCGATGCCTTGCAGGCAACGTTCGATGCCCTGCGCGAGGCGGACGGCGCGGCCCAGGCGGAACAGGCGCAGCGCGCCGCCGCTGCGGCGCCGCCGTTGCCCGAGGTGGCCGCACCGACGCCTGATGCCGTCGCATCGATGGCCGGCGCCGAAGAGCCCGCCACCCCCGACGAGGCATCGGCCGTCGCGCGCGCCGCGATCGCGATGCCTTCGCCTTCCGCGCTGGCGCCGTTGCGCGCGATGTCGAGCCAGGCGGTGCGCATCCGCACCCACTTGCTCGACCGCCTCGTGACGCAGGTCGGCGAGGTGATCATCACGCGCTCGCGGCTCGAGGCCGAACTGGGCCAGCTGCGCGCCTCGCTCGGCGATCTGACCGGCAACCTGGACCGTCTGCGCCAGCAACTGCGCGACATCGAGGTCCAGGCCGAAAGCCAGATGCAATCGCGCCTCGCGCAGGCCAAGGATTCGCAGCAGGGCTTCGACCCGCTCGAGTTCGACCGCTTCACGCGCGTGCAGGAACTCACGCGCATGATGGCCGAGTCGGTCAACGACGTGGCGACCGTGCAGCGCACGCTGCAGAAGACGGTGCAGGCGACGGAAGACGACCTGAGCGCGCAGGCGCGCCAGACGCGCGAACTCCAGCGTGGGCTGCTGCGCACGCGCATGGTCGAATTCGAGGGCATCTCGGAACGGCTCTACCGCGTGGTGCGCCAGGCCTCGAAGGACACCGGCAAGCAGGTGCGCCTCGACATCACCGGCGGCTCGATCGAAATGGACCGCGGCGTGCTGGACCGCATGACGCCCGCCTTCGAACATCTGCTGCGCAATGGCGTCGCCCATGGCATCGAGGACGCGGCGGTGCGCGAGAAGGCCGGCAAGGATCCGAACGGCCTGATCGTGATCGAGCTGCACCACGAGGGCAACGACGTCTCGGTCAGCTTCCGCGACGACGGCGCCGGGCTCAACTACGAACGCATTGCGGCGCGGGCGCTGTCGCTCGGCCTGGTCACCGAAGGGCGCAAGCTTTCGCCCGAGGAAGCGGCCGAACTGATCTTCCAGCCCGGCTTCTCGACCGCAACACAGGTGTCCGAACTGGCCGGCCGCGGCATCGGCATGGACGTCGTGCGCGCCGACGTGGCGGCGCTCGGCGGCCGTATCGAGACCCACAGCCGCGACGGTCAAGGCACCATCTTCAAGCTCGTGCTGCCCTTGACCACGGCGGTGACGCACGTGGTCATGCTGCGCACGGGCGACACCTCCATCGGCGTGCCGTCCAACCTGGTCGAACTGGTCCAGCGCGCGAGTGCGTCCGATCTCGAATCGGCCTACCTCCATCGGCGCTATGCCTTCGCCGGCGAGCAGGTTCCGTTCTACTGGGCCGGCGCGCTGCTGCAGACCTCGTCGCGCAGCGAGCGTCCGACCGGCAAGGCCAACACGGTCGTCATCGTGCGAAGTGCCGCGCAGCGCGTGGCGCTGCATGTGGACGAAGTGCTGGGCAACCAGGAAGTCGTGGTCAAGAACCTCGGGCCGCAGCTGTCCCGGCTGCCGGGCATGGCGGGCATCTCGGTGCTGGCCTCGGGTGCGGTCGCGCTGATCTACAACCCGGTGGCGCTGGCAGCGGTGCACGGCGATCGGGCGCTCGCGCTCCAGGCGGCGAGCGGACCGCAGGACAGGGCGGCGCACGGCACGCCGGCCAGCCATGTGCCGAAGGCGGCGCCATTGGCGCCACAGGTTCCGCTGGTGCTGGTGGTGGACGACTCGATCACGGTGCGGCGCGTCACGCAACGCCTGCTGCAGCGCGAGGGCTATCGCGTGTCGCTGGCGGTCGATGGCCTGCAGGCACTCGAACGCCTGCAGCAGGAGCGTCCGGCCGTCGTCCTGTCCGACATCGAGATGCCGCGCATGGACGGCTTCGATCTGGCGCGCAACATCCGCGCCGACGCGTCGCTGGCCGACCTGCCGATCATCATGATCACCTCGCGCATCGCCGAGAAGCACCGCGACCATGCGCGCACCCTGGGCGTCAACCACTACCTCGGCAAGCCCTACTCGGAAGAGGAATTGCTGCGCCTCGTGCGCAGCTATGCAAAAGCCGAGGCGCCGGCGATGCTCAGCTGACCCCCAGGCTTGCCCACTTCGTGTGGCCGTCCACCCCCTTTCAGGGGGCGCTGCCTGCGGCCCGGCGAAGCCGGTTCCGCGGCCGCTCCCGAACAGGCCGACGCCACTTCGAGGCTCACTTCCTGACCACAGCGTAGCGCTGCAGGGTGCGCTCGCGCGCTTCGGCGTGGTCGACGATGGGGTTTGGATAGTTCTCGCCCAAAATCACGCCGGCCGCCTGCAGTTCGACCGGGCTGGCCGTCCACGGCGCATGGATCACCGCATCGGACAGCTTCGCCAGCTGCGGCAGGTAGCGGCGGATGAACTTACCCTCCGGGTCGAAGCGCTGGCTTTGCGTGACAGGATTGAAGATCCTGAAATAGGGCTGGGCATCGCAGCCGCTCGAGCTGGCCCATTGCCAGCCGCCGTTGTTGGACGACAGCTCGAAGTCGTTGAGGTGCTGGGCGAAATAGCGCTCGCCGCGCCGCCAGTCGAGACCCAGGTCCTTGCAGAGAAAGCTCGCGACCACCATGCGCAGCCGGTTGTGCATGTAGCCGCTCTGGTTGATCTGCGCCATCGCGGCGTCGACCAGCGGGTAGCCGGTCTCGCCCTTGCACCAGGCCTCGAACAGCAGGTCCGCGTGCTTGCCGTGGTGCCACTGGATCTTGTCGTACTCGGGGCGGAAGCTGTGCGACCCATCTTTGGACGCGACGTGCGGACGGTGGGCCAGGATCTGAAAGTAGAAATCGCGCCAGATCAGCTCGCCGAGCCAGCTGGCAGCGCCTTCGTCGCCGCGCTGCGCCAGCCGGTGCGCGGCGCCCGCGAGCTGGCGAATCGAGACGGTGCCGAAGCGCAGGTGCACGCTCAGGTAGCTCGGACCGCGCACCGCGGGGAAATCGCGCGCCGCCCGGTAGCGCTCGATGCGCTGCAGGAAGTCGTCGAACAGCGCCGCGCCACCCTGGCTGCCGGTCGGGATGTCGAGCTCGGCCAGATTGCTCTTCTCGAAGCCGAGGTCCGCGAGCGTCGGCACCGGTGCGTGGAATTTCTCGGGCACCGGGCCCAGCGCATCGGCATGGCCGCGCACGGGATAGGGCTTCAGGTAGAAATCGTCCACCTTGGCCAGCCAGGCCCGCTTGTAGGGCGTGAAGACGGTGTACGGCTGACCGGTCTGGGTCAGCACCTCGTCGCGCTCGAAGATGGCCTGGTCCTTGTACGCATGGAAGGCGATGCCTGCATTCGCAAGCGCGCCGAACACCTGGGCATCGCGCGCGATCGCCTCCGGCTCGTCGTCGCGGTTGGCGAACACCGCCTGCACCTCGAGCGCATGCGCCAGCTCGGCGATCTCGTCCTGCGCCACCGCGTGGCGCACCAGCAGCCCGCTGCCCAGCGCTTGCAGCTCGGCGTCGAGTTCCACCAGCGATTCGCGGATGAATTCGACCCGGCGGTCCACCCGCGGCAGCGGATCGAGGATGGCGCGGTCGAACACGAAAACGCAGACCACCTGCCGGCACTTGCGCAGCGCGTGGTAGAGCGCTGCGTTGTCGTCCACGCGCAGGTCGCGGCGAAACCACATCAGCCCCTTGGGATAGGTTTTGTCGACGGCCAGTAAAATCGGTGGCATGGCTTCCGATTCTGCCCCGATGAACCTCACGCATCACTTCCTGATCGCGATGCCGGGGATGGAGGACGCAGCCTTCAGCCGCAGCGTGGTCTACCTCTGCGAGCACAGCGAGCGCGGCGCGCTCGGCCTGGTGATCAACAAGCCCAGCGACATCAACCTCAAGGTGCTGTTCGAGAAGATCGAGCTGCACCTCTCGCGCCCCGAACTGGGCAGCGCGCCCGTGTTCCAGGGTGGCCCGGTTCAGACCGAGCGCGGCTTCGTGCTGCACGAGCCCGTGTTCGCGGACGGCGACAAGCCGAACGAATCCGTGTACGCCTCGACCATGACCATTCCCGGCGGCCTCGAGATGACCACCTCCAAGGACGTGCTGGAAGCCCTGGCCACCGGCGCCGGGCCGCGCAAGGTGCTGGTGTCTCTCGGCTACTCGGCCTGGGGCGAGGGGCAGCTCGAATCCGAACTCGCCGAGAACAGCTGGCTCACGGTGGCGGCCGATCTGGCGGTGATCTTCGACACGCCGATCGAGCAGCGCTACGACAAGGCGCTGTCTTTGCTGGGCTTGGAAGCATGGAAGCTTTCCCCGGACGCGGGGCACGCATGAGTGCTTTGGCAATGCCAGACCGCGCCGACCCTTCCGTTCCCGTTCCATCCCATTTCCAAAGCTTCCTGGCCTTCGACTACGGCCAGAAGCGCACCGGCGTCGCCAGCGGCAACCGGCTGCTCGGGACTGCGACGCCGCAGGCCACCATCCGGGCCGAAGGCGACGCGCGCTTCGCGCAGGTCGAGGCGCGCATCCGCGAATGGCAGCCCGATGCGCTGGTGGTCGGCGTTCCCTTCCATCCCGACGGCGCGCCGCACGACAACACCCGTGCGGCGCAGCGCTTCGCGCGGCAGCTGAAAGGGCGCTTTCGTCTTCCGGTCTACGAGGTCGACGAGCGCTACAGCACGACCGAGGCACTCGCCGCGGGCGCGCGCGATGCCGATGCCGCATCGGCCTGCATCATCCTGGAGCAGTTCTTGAGGAGCCTGCCGTGACATCCATCCCCGACGCCGAAGCGCTGTACATCGAGTTGCTGCGCGGCGTGAAACCCCTGATGCGCCGTGACACGCGGCTGGTCGGCATCACCTCCGGCGGTGCCTGGCTGGTCGAACGGCTGCAAAAGCAGCTCGGCCTCGACGGCCCGCCCGGCGTGATCTCCTCGGCCATGCACCGCGACGACTTCGCGCGCCGCGGCCTGTCCGCCAGCGCGCAGACCACGCTGCCCTTCGACGTCAACGGCGCCGACGTGCTGCTGCTCGACGACGTGCTCTACACCGGCCGCACGATCCGCGCGGTGCTCAACGAGCTGTTCGACTTCGGCCGGCCGGCCTGCGTGCGGCTGGCGGTGCTGGTCGATCGCGGCGGCCGCGAGCTGCCGGTGGCGGCCGACTTCGCGGCCACGAAGCTGGCCTTGCCCGATACGCAACTGCTTGCGCTGGCCCGCAGCGAGAGCGGCGCCTTCAGCTTCAAAGTGGAGGACAACATCTGATGCACCCCCACGCTCATCACTTCGTGTATTCGCTGCCCCCCGAGGGGGCGCAGGCCGCCCTTGGGGCGGCCCGGCGGGAGGCCTGATGCTCTACAAACGCAACCCGCAGCTCAACAAGAACGGCGAGCTGATCCACCTGCTGTCGATCGAGGGCCTGCCCAAGGACATCGTCAGCCACATTCTCGACACCGCCGCCAACTTCACCAGCGTGAGCGACCGCGAGGTCAAGAAGGTGCCGCTCCTGCGCGGCAAGAGCGTGTTCAACCTGTTCTTCGAGAACTCGACCCGTACGCGCACCACCTTCGAGATCGCGGCCAAGCGCCTGTCGGCCGATGTCATCAACCTCGACATCGCGCGCTCGTCGGCGACCAAGGGCGAGTCGCTGCTCGACACCATCGCCAACCTGAGCGCGATGGCGGCCGACCTGTTCGTGGTGCGCCACAGCGAATCGGGCGCGCCCTACCTGATCGCGCAGCACGTGGCGCCGCACGTGCACGTGGTGAACGCAGGCGACGGGCGGCATTCGCATCCGACGCAGGGCCTGCTCGACATGTACACGATCCGCCACTACAAGAAGGACTTCGCGAACCTCACGGTCGCGATCGTCGGCGACGTGCTGCATTCGCGCGTGGCGCGCTCCGACATCCACGGGCTCACCACGCTCGGCTGCGCCGAGGTGCGCGTGGTCGGTCCGAAGACGCTGGTGCCGGCGGACATGGCGCAGATGGGCGTGCGCGTCTGCCACACGCTGGAGGAAGGCATCCGCGACTGCGACGTGGTCATCATGCTGCGGCTGCAGAACGAGCGCATGAGCGGCGCGCTGCTGCCTTCGTCGCAGGAATTCTTCAAAACCTACGGCCTCACGCCAGAGAAGCTGCAGCTGGCCAAGCCGGATGCGATCGTGATGCATCCGGGGCCGATCAACCGCGGCGTGGAGATCGACTCGGCCGTGGTCGACGGGCGGCAGAGCGTGATCCTGCCGCAGGTCACCTTCGGCATCGCCGTGCGCATGGCGGTGATGAGCATCGTCGCAGGCAATGAAGCATAGAGATGTTGCTCGCCCCCAGTCTTCGCGCACTTCGTGTCGCTTCGCCAACCCCCTGCCGGGGGCAACACCGGCGGACCGGCGGAGCCGGATCCGCGGTGTTTTTCGAGGAGAGATCTGACGCATGAACATTCTCATTTCCGACGGCCGTGTGCTGGATCCGGCCTCCGGCCTCGACCAAACCGGCGACGTGGCCATTGCCGACGGCAGGATCCTCTCGATCGGCAACACGCCCGCAGATTTCGAGGCCACGCAGACGATCGATGCCGCGGGCTGTCTCGTCGTGCCCGGCCTCGTCGATCTGGCCGCGCGCCTGCGCGAGCCCGGCTACGAGCACGAGGGCATGCTCGAAAGCGAGATGGCGGCCGCGGTCGCCGGCGGCGTGACCAGCGTGGTCTGCCCGCCTGACACCGACCCGGTGCTCGATGAGCCCGGCCTGGTCGAGATGCTCAAGTTCCGCGCCGAGAAGCTGCAGCGCGCACGCCTGTTCCCGCTCGGTGCGCTGACGCGCGGGCTGGCCGGCGAGGTGCTGACCGAGATGGCCGAGCTCACCGAAGCCGGCTGCATCGGCTTCGGCCAGGCCGATGTGCCGCTGGGCGACACACAGGTCCTGCAGCGCGCCCTGTTGTACGCCAGCACCTTCGGCTACACCGTGTGGCTGCGTCCGCAGGACCGCGACCTGGGCAAGGGCGTCGCGGCCAGCGGGCCGCTCGCCACGCGGCTCGGCCTCACCGGCATTCCGGCGGCGGCCGAGACGATCGCGATCTTCACCATCGTCGAACTCATGCGCAGCACCGGCGCGCGCGTGCACCTGTGCCGGCTGTCGAGCGCGGGCGGCGTGGCCCTGGTGCGCGCCGCCAAGGCCGAGGGCCTGCCGCTGAGCTGCGACGTCAGCATCAACTCGCTGCATCTGGCCGATACCGACATCGGCTACTTCGACAGCCGGGCGCGGCTCAACCCGCCGCTGCGCCAGCAGCGCGACCGCGATGCGCTGTCGGCCGGACTGGCCGACGGCACCATCGATGCGCTGGTCTCCGACCACACGCCGGTGGAAGCCGATGCCAAGACACTGCCCTTTGCCGAGAGCGAGCCCGGCGCCACCGGGCTCGAACTGCTGTTGCCGCTCGCGCTGCAATGGGGCGAGCGCAGCGGCGCAGGCCTGGCGCGCGCGATCGAGGTGGTGAGCGCGGCGCCGGCCAGGCTGCTGGGTGCCGAAGGCATCGGCCGGCTGGCGAAGGGCGGCGTCGCCGACCTCTGCGTGGTCGATCCCGCGATCGAATGGCAGGTCTTGCCCGACGCGTTGCGAAGCCAGGGCAAGCACACGCCTTTCCGCGACTATGCACTGAGCGGACGCGCGCGCTTCACGCTCGTCGGTGGCCGCGTGGTCCACGGCTAGCCGTCGAGGCACGGCGCACGATGCAGGCCCTGTCCGCATGCCTGAAGCTGTTGCGCGCGATCGCGCATGCATTCGGCGGCTGGTGGACCATCCGCTTCACGTTTCCGCACCTGACGCCGGCCGAGCGGAACGCGCGCGTGCAGCAATGGGCCGAGCGCATGCTGGGCCTGATGGGCATTCGGCTCGCGGTGCAGGGAGAGCCGCCCGAGTGCGGGCCGGTGCTGGTGGTGTGCAACCACCTGTCGTGGCTCGACATCCTCGCCATCCATGCGGCACGCCACGTGCGCTTCGTCTCCAAGGCGGGCGTGCGGCACTGGCCGCTGATCGGCACCTTGTCCACCGGCGCCGGCTCGCTCTACATCGAGCGCGAACGCCGCCGCGACGCGATGCGCGTGGTCCATCACATGACCGAGGCGCTGCGCAACGGCGACCTGATCGCCGTGTTTCCCGAGGGCACGACCACCGACGGCCAAGGCCTGCTGCCCTTCCATGCCAACCTGCTGCAGGCCGCGATCTCGGCCGGCGCGCCGGTGCAGCCGGCCGCGCTGCGCTTTGCGGATGCGGCCACCGGTGAAACCAGCCATGCGCCGCGCTACATCGATGACGACAATCTTTTCAGCTCGCTGTGGAACACGCTGAAGGCGCCGCCGCTGCTCGCGATCGTGCGCTTCGGCGAACCGCAGCCCTCGCTGGGCCGCGAGCGCCGCGCCTGGGCGAGGACGCTGCACGAGGACGTGCAGGTGCTGCGGCGCGAGACGAAATAGGGCCGGCTTTCTCCAGCCAAAAAAACAGCGCCCCGAAGGACGCTGTGCAACGGCGCCGAATGACGCCGGGAGGAGGAATCGTGCACGTGCCCAGCTTAGGCACCCTGCATGCGTCATCCTTGCCGGATAAGTCAATGCGAGCGCGTGGGCCGCAGCCTACAACCAAGCCCGGCACTCGGCATCGCAGCCCCCGCCGTACGGCCGAAGGAGCGAGTCCCTAGAATCCCCGCATGGCCACCCGCGACCGGATCGTTCCCATCATCGTGGCCTGCCCACTCTTCCTGCAGAACCTGGACACCTCGGTCATGGCGACCGCGCTGCCCAGCATCGCGCGCTCGCTCGACGTGCAGCCGCTGCACCTCAACCTCGCGATCACCTCCTATCTGCTGAGTCTGGCGGTCTTCCTGCCGGCGAGCGGATGGTTCGCGGAGCGATTCGGCGCCCGGCGCGTCTTCTGCTGCGCCATCGCCTTCTTCTCGATCGGCTCGGCGCTGTGCGGTGCCGCACAGTCGCTGCCCGCGCTGGTGCTGTTTCGCATCATCCAGGGCATGGGCGGCGCCTTGATGGTCCCGGTGGGGCGGCTGATCCTGCTGCGCAGCGTGCCGGCTTCGCGCATGGTCGCGGCCATGATCTGGTTCACCGTGCCGCCGGCCATCGGCCGCATGGTCGGACCGCTGTTCGGCGGCGCCATCGTCACCTGGACCTCGTGGCGCTGGATCTTCCTGGTCAACGTGCCTTTCGGGCTGCTCGGCATCGTGCTGGCGCTGCTGTTCATCGACGAGCTGAGCGAGGACGAGACGCCGCAGCCCTTCGACATCGCCGGCTTCGTGCTGCTGGCGCTGGGATTGACCGGCGTGCTCGGCGGGCTGGAGACGGTGGGCAAGTCGCTGGTCGCGGTGTGGGTGACGTGGACCGTGGCCGGTGCGGGCGCGCTGGCGCTGTGCGTGTATCACCTGCGCAGCCACCGCCGAGCCAATCCGCTGATCGATCTCGGCACGCTGCGTTATCCGACCTACTTCGCCTCGATCATCGGCGGCACGCCGCTGCGCATCGCGATCGGCGCCTCGCCCTTCCTGTTGCCGCTGATGCTGCAGCTGGGCTTCGGCCTGTCGGCGCTGGATTCGGGCCTGCTGACGGTGGCGACGGCCATCGGGTCGCTGGCCACACGGACCGTCATGGCGCGCGCGATACGGCTCATCGGCTTTCGCTCGCTGCTGATCGGTGCCACCGCGCTGACGAGCCTGTTCTATGCGAGCTACGGCTTCTTCCGGCCCTCGACGCCGCACCTGCTGATGTTCTGCACCATGATGCTCGGCGGCCTCTTCAATTCGATGGGCATGGTGGCGCTGCAGACGCTGGGCTTCTCGGAGATTCCGAAGCCGCTGATGAGCCATGCGACCGCGCTGTCGAGCATGGCGCAGCAGCTGTCGCTGAGCGTGGGCGTGGTGCTCGGCGCGTCGCTGGTGAGTGCCGCCGCCTGGTGGCACGGCTCCGATTCGACGCACCTCGCGGCGCGCGATTTCTCGCCCGCCTTCGTCGTGGTCGGCGCGATCACGCTGATCTCGCTGGCCTTCTTCGTGCGGCTGGACCGCGAAGAGGGCGCCGACCTGCGTTGAGCCGCGGGTCGATGGGCCGCGCCGTGCAGACATGCACGGCCGAACGGCCCCTTTGATATTATCTCTCGCGATATCAATGACCGCTGTCCGGGCCGACGCCCGCCGATGCCGACATCCCCATGGACCGCCTGCGCAATTTCGGTTTTCTCGTCAAGGATCTGAGCCGCAGGTACGTGCTGCGCTTCGAGCAGCGGGCCAGCGAGATCTCACTCACGCTGATGCAGTGCAAGGCGCTCGCCCATCTCGAGCACCACGAGGGCGCGAGCCAGGCCCGGCTCGCCGAGCTCACCGACATCGAGCCGATGACGATGGTGCGCATCCTCGACCGCATGGAAGCCGACAGCCTGCTGGAGCGCCGGCTCGATCCCGCCGACCGGCGCGCGCGCCGCCTCTATCTCACCGACAAGGCCAGGCCCCTGCTCGAGGAGATCTGGCGCCTGGTCGAGCTGACGCGGGCCGAGATGTTCGCCGGTATCAGCAAGCAGGAACGCGAAGCCTTCATGAGCGTGCTGGAGCGGGTGCATGCCAATGCGTCCGCACTCGACGACCGGCCCATCGAGACGGCCGGCACGCCGTCGGCGAGCGCGCCGGCAACGAAGCGCGTCGTCCCGGCCCGCGCGCCGCGCACCGGAACGAAATGACGACCATGGATGCCCTCGAAGCAGCCGCGCGCGATACGCCGCCGACAGGTGGCGCCTGTTCGGATCGCACGCGCTCGATGCCGTCGTGCAGCCTGCGCTGGCGGGCAACCGCACGCTGGCCGCTGCCGCATCGACGCTCGCCCAGGCCCAGGAGCGAGTGAAGGGCGCGGCCGTTTCGCGGCCCGCGCTCAGATGTGCAGCGCGTGCCCGAGCGCGCGCATCGCCGCTTCCTGCACCGCTTCGCCCAGCGTCGGATGCGCGTGGATGGTGCCGGCCACGTCCTCGAGGCGGGCGCCCATCTCCAGCGATTGCGAGAAGGCGGCAGCGAGTTCGGACACGCCGCGGCCCACCGCCTGCCAGCCCACGATCAGATGGTTGTCGCGCCGCGCGACCACGCGCACGAAGCCGTCGGTGGCTTCCAGCGTCATCGCGCGGCCGTTGGCCGCGAGCGGGAACGAAGCGTCGATGCAGTCGATGCCGCTGCGCTGCGCGTCCTCCGGCGTGCGGCCGGCCGTCACGATCTCGGGGTCGGTGAAGCACACCGCGGCGATGGCCGCCGGCTCGAAGCGCCGCGCCTTGCCGGCGACGATCTCGGCCACCATCTCGCCCTGCGCCATCGCGCGGTGCGCGAGCATCGGCTCTCCCGTCACGTCGCCGATGGCCCAGACGTTGCGCATCGAGCTGCGGCATTGCTCGTCGACCTTGATCGCGCGGCCCGCCATGTCCAGCCGCAGCGAGGCCAGGCCGAAGCCTTCGGTGCGCGGACGCCGGCCCACGGCGACGAGGATCCGGTCGGCCGGCAGCGCGAACTCGTCGGCCTGCGCGCTGCGCACGCGCACGCCGGCATCGCCGCCGCCATCAACCAGTCCCTGCACGCTGCAGCCCAGATGCAGCACCACGCCCAGGCGCTTGAGCGCGGCGACGACAGGCCGCGTCAGCGTCTCGTCGTAGCTCGGCAGCACATGGTCGGCCGCCTCGACCACCGCCACTTCGGCGCCGAGCTTGCGGTAGGCGATGCCCAATTCGAGCCCGATGTAGCCCGCGCCGACCACGACCAGCCGGCGCGGCAGCGTCTGCGGCGCCAGCGCCTCGGTGGAGGAGATCACGGCGCCGCCGAAAGGCATCGACGGCAACTCGACCGGCTCCGAGCCGGTGGCCAGCAGGAGGTGCTCGCAGTGCACGCGAAGGGATTCACCGTCGGCCGTGCGTATGTCGACGGTCTTGCCGTCCACGATCTCGGCCCAGCCCTTGAGGACCTGCACGCCGTTCTTCTTCAGCAGCGTGCCGACGCCGCCCGTCAGGCGGGCGACGATGCCGTCCTTCCATTGCACCGTGCGTGCCAGGTCGATCGTGGGTGATTGCACGCGGATGCCGAGCGCCGAATCACCGGCCCAGTGGCGCGCGTTCTCGAAGGCTTCGGCCGCATGGATCAATGCCTTGGACGGAATGCAGCCGATGTTCAGGCAGGTGCCGCCGAGCGCGCCGCCTTCGACCAGCACGGTGGGCAGGCCGAGCTGGCCGGCGCGGATCGCGGCCACGTAGCCGCCGGGGCCGCCGCCGATCACGAGCAGCTTGGTGGATTGGGTCTTCATGTCTTTACTCCACCAGCAGCATCGCCGGCGCTTCGAGCAGCGCGCGCACGGCCTGCACGAACTCCGCCGCATGCAGGCCGTCGACCACGCGGTGATCGAACGAGGACGAGAGGTTCATCATCTGGCGCGCAACCACTGCGCCGCCGCGGATCATCGGCCGCTCGACCATGCGGTTGACGCCGACGATGGCGACCTCCGGATGGTTGATCACCGGTGTCGTCACGATGCCGCCGAGCGGGCCGAGGCTGGAGATCGTGATGGTCGAGCCCGACAGCTCCTCGCGCGTCGCCTTGCCGCTGCGCGCGGCCTCGGCCAGGCGCGCGATCTCGGCGCCGCAGGCCCAGAGGTCGCGTGCCTCGGCATGGCGCACCACCGGCACCATCAGGCCGGCCTCGGTCTGCGCCGCAATGCCGAGGTGCACCGCGCCGTAGCGCGTCACCACGTCGGCATCGTCGTCGTAGCGCGCATTGAGCTGCGGAAACTCGCGCACCGCGAGCACGATCGCACGTGCCAGCAAAGGCAGCAGCGTGAGCTTGCCGCGTTCGGCCGCGTACCTGGCATTGAGCTTGATGCGCAGGGCCTCGAGCTCGGTGACGTCGATCTCCTCGACGTAGCTGAAGTGCGGGATGCGGCGCTTGGCCTCCTGCATCTTCTGCGCGATCTTGCGGCGCAGGCCGATCACGGGGATCGCTTCTTCGTCGTGGCGCTCGGCATAGGACGTGCCGCCGCCGCCGCGGCCCGGCGCCGGCTGCCCGCGTGATGCGAGGTAGGCGTCGAGGTCTTCATGCAGGATGCGGCCGGCCGGACCGCTGCCGTGCACGAAGCGCAGCTCGACGCCGAGCTCCCAGGCGCGCCGCCGCACGGCGGGCGAGGCGATCGGCTTCTCGTCCGGCGCGCGGCGCGGGACTTGCGCGGGCGCCGGCGCTGCGCGCGGCTCGGTGCGAGCGCGCGATGCTGCGGCCTCGACGGCCGGCGCAGGCGGCGCGGCGGGGGGTTCGGGCTTCGCCGCGGGTGCGGTGCGGGCCGTGGGCGGCTGTGCTGCTGCGCCATCCCGCACATTGCCCGCGCCCTCGACCTCGATGCGGATCAGCTCCGCGCCCACCGCCATCTGTTCGCCCACCTTGCCGCCCAGCGACACGACGGTGCCGACCACCGGCGACGGAATCTCCACCGTCGCCTTGTCGGTCATCACGTCGGCCAGGATCTGGTCCTCCTGCACCGCATCGCCGGGCTGCACGCGCCAGGCCACCAGTTCGACTTCCGCGATGCCTTCGCCGATGTCGGGCATCTTGATCACATGCATGCCCATGTCAGCCTCCCATCGCGCGTTGGAAGGCCGCGCCGACACGCTCGGGGCCCGGGAAGTAGGCCCATTCCTGGGCATGCGGGTAGGGCGTGTCGAAGCCCGCGACGCGCTCGATCGGCGCTTCGAGGTGATAGAAGCAATGCTCCTGCACCAGCGACACCAGCTCGGCGCCGAAGCCGCAGGTGCGCGTGGCTTCGTGCACCACCACGCAGCGCCGCGTCTTCTTCACCGAGGCGACGATCGTCTCCAGGTCGAGCGGCCAGAGCGAGCGCAGGTCGATGATCTCGGCATCGATGCCGGTCTCGCTGGCCGCGCATTCCGACACCCAGACCATGGTGCCGTAGGTCAGCACCGTGAGTTCCTTGCCCGGCCGCACGATGGCGGCCGACTCGAGCGGCACCGTGTAGTAGCCCGAAGGCACCTGGCCCATCGGATGCTTGGACCACGACTCCACCGGGCGCTCGTGGTGGCCGTCGAAAGGCCCGTTGTACAGGCGCTTGGGCTCGAGGAAGATCACCGGGTCGTTGTTCTCGATCGACGCGATCAGCAGGCCCTTGGCATCGTACGGATTGCTCGGCATCACGGTGCGCAGTCCGCACACGTGGGTGAACAGCGCCTCGGGACTCTGGCTGTGCGTCTGGCCGCCGTAGATGCCGCCGCCGCAGGGCATGCGGATCGTGATCGGCGCGGTGAAGTCGCCGGCCGAGCGGTAGCGCAGCCGCGCCGCCTCGGACACGATCTGGTCCGAGGCCGGATAGAAGTAGTCGGCGAACTGGATCTCGACCACCGGACGCAGGCCGTAGGCGCCCATGCCGACGGCCGTGCCGACGATGCCGCCTTCGGAGATCGGCGCATCGAAGCAGCGCGACTTGCCGTACTTGGCCTGCAGGCCTTCGGTGACGCGGAACACGCCGCCGAAGTAGCCCACGTCCTGGCCGAACACGACCACGTCGTCGTTGCGCGCCATCATCACGTCCATCGCCGAGCGCAGCGCCTGGATCATGGTCATCGGGCCGGTCGTGCCGGGCTCGCTCGGCGCTTCGGATTTCATCAGAGTGCTGTCGGTCATGCTCAGACTCCCAGCGCCTGGCGCTGCCGGCGCAGATGCTCCGGCATGGTTTCGTAGACGTCCTCGAACATGCCCGCGGCGCTCGGGATGCGGCCGTCGAGCAGCGTGCCGTGGCTCTCGGCTTCCTTCTGTGCCGCGGCCACCTCGGCTTCGAGTTCCTGCTGCACCTGCACGTGCTGCGCTTCGGACCATTCGCCCAGGCCGATCAGGTGCCGCTTCAGTCGATGGATCGGATCGCCGAGCGGAAAGCGCTGCCAGTCGTCCGCGGGCCGGTACTTGGACGGATCGTCCGACGTGGAATGCGGGCCGGCGCGGTAGGTCACCCATTCGATCAGCGTCGGGCCGACGTTGCGGCGCGCGCGCTCTGCGGCCCAGTTCGATGCCGCGTGCACCGCGAGGAAGTCGTTGCCGTCCACCCGCAGCGACGCGATGCCGCAGCCGACGCCGCGCTGCGCGAAGGTGGTCGCCTCGCCGCCGGCGATGGCCTGGAAGGTCGAGATCGCCCACTGGTTGTTGACCACGTTGAGGATGCACGGCGCGCGGTACACGTGGGCGAAGGTCAGCGCGGTGTGGAAGTCGGCCTCGGCCGTGGCGCCGTCGCCGATCCAGGCCGACGCGATCTTCGTGTCGCCCTTGATCGCCGAGGCCATGGCCCAGCCCACCGCCTGGATGAACTGCGTCGCGAGGTTGCCCGAGACGGTGAAGAAGCCGGCGCGCTTGTACGAGTACATCACCGGCAGCTGGCGGCCCTTGAGCGGATCGGCCTCGTTGCTCATCAACTGGCAGATCAGCTCGACCATCGGCACGTCGTCGCGCGCGAGCAGCAGGCTCTGCTGGCGGTAGGTCGGGAAGCACATGTCGCCGGCTTCGAGCGAGAACGAATGCGCGGTGCCGATGGCTTCCTCGCCGAGGCTCTGCATGTAGAAGGAGAGCTTCTTCTGGCGCTGCGCGATCAGCATGCGGGCATCGAAGACGCGCGTCTTCATCATCGCGCGCAGGCCTTTGCGCAATCGCGCCGGCTCGATGTCGGGCGCCCAGGGGCCGACGGCCTTGTCGTTCTCGTCGAGCACGCGCACCAGGCCATCGGCGAGGTCGCTGGTGTCGGCGGGTCGGGCGTCGATCGGCGGCCGCCGCAAGGCGCCGGCAGGCGATAGACGCAGATAGGAGAAGTCGGTCTCGCAGCCCGGACGCCCTGTGGGCTCCGGCACGTGCAAGCGCAGGGCTTGGTGCTCGCTCATCGCATTCCTTGTGCGAGCGATTGTGTCGCTCGTTGGGTCATGGGTAGAACGACGCAGCGGGTAAGCCGCGTCATTCCGAACTCGCGCCTTGGGGGCGCAAGCCTTGGAGTTTAGGGGAAAAATGCAGCGCGGCGGGCGAGGCTCGCCGGCCGGGGTTCAGCGTGCGTGCGCCGATGCCCTGGCCGATGTCTTCGCGGCCCGCACCGGTTCGCCCTCGCTGCGCAGGAACATGGTCTTGGTGACCGACAGGTGCCTGGCGCAGATGCGCGCCAGCGCCGCGTTGTCCTGCGAGCGGATGGCCTCGATCATGGCCCAGTGCTCGTCCGCGGTCTGGCGGCGCCGCACCTCGTCGTGCACGAAGCGCATGCGGATCGGCTGCACCTGCAGCGAGTAGCGCGCAATGGCCTGGGTCAGCGCCTCGTTGCCGCAGCTGCTGTAGAGCGTCTGATGGAACTCGTTGTTGAGCAGGAACAGCTTGTGGAAGTCGCCCTTCTTCGTCGCCGCGTCGTGCTTCTTCTGGATCGCTGCGAGCCGGTCGACGATCTCGGCGGCCACCGGCATCGGGATCTGCAGCGCCGCTGCCGATTCGAGGATCTCGCGCAGCCCGAACAGATCCGCCACCTCCTTGGTCGTGAAGCCGCGGATGCTCACGCCGCGGTTCTCGCTGCGCACCACGAGGCCGAGCGCCTGCATCTCGTCGAAGGCGCGCCGCACCGAGTAGCGCGAGGCGTCGAAGCGCTTCATCACCTCGTCCTCGACCAGGCGCTCGCGCAGATGCAGCCGGCCGACGATGACGTCGAGTTCGAGAGCTTCGGCGATGCGCTTCCAGTCGGAGCGCTCGCGTGCGGGAAGGGAGGCGGATTCGGCTCGCATGGTCAGTCGCATTTTGACCGGAGCGCCGGCCGGTGGTTGTCCCCGGTTGCGGGCTTCGTAGATTATCGATAATATTATTCATGAAGACGCCGACGATGCCGACCCCCGGCACCGGCGAACGACCGGAGACGAGAACCGATGCACGAGGCGCTGGAAGGCATTCGCGTGGTGGACTTCACGCGCCACATGTCGGGCCCCTATGGGACCTTGCTGCTCGGCGACTTCGGCGCCGACGTGGTCAAGGTCGAGTCGATGCCGCATGGCGATCCGACGCGCACCATGGGCACGGCCTTCGTCGACGGCGAGTCCGGCCTGTTCCTGATCTGGAACCGCAGCAAGCGCAGCATGGCGCTCGACATGCGCAAACCCGAGTCGGCCGGGATCGTGCGGCGGCTGGTCGAAGGCGCCGACATCCTGGCCGAGAATTTCCGTCCCGGCGTCGCCGAGTCGATGGGGCTCGGCTACGAGGCCATGTCGGCCCTCAATGCCCGGCTGATCTACCTGTCGATCACCGCCTTCGGCCAGACCGGTCCCTATGCGCGCGCCCCCGGCACCGATCCCGTGGTGCAGGCGATGTCGGGCGTGATGTCGCTCACCGGCGAGGCCGGCCGCGACGCGGTGCTGGTCGGCATTCCGGTGGCCGACTTCACGTCGGCCATGGTGGCGGTGCAGGGTGCGCTGCTCGGCCTGCTGGCGCGCGAGCGCACCGGCCGCGGCCAGCGCGTCGACGTGCCGATGCTGGCCGCGCTCGCCTTCGGGCTGACGACACGGCTCGCGACCTACTGGGGCAGCGGCAAGGAACCGCAGCGCGAAGGCAGCAGCCACAGCGCCGTGGCGCCCTACCAGCGCTACCGCGCGAAGGACGGCGACATTGTGGCCGGCGCCTGGACGCTCGACAGCTGGCCGCGCTTCTGTACCGCGGTCGGGCTGCGCGAGCTGGTCGACGATCCACGCTTCGCCGACAACATCGCGCGCATGAAGAACCGTGCGGCGCTCAACCAGATCCTCGATGCGGCCTTCCTGCAGCGCACGGTGGCCGAGTGGGAACATGTGTTCCACGAGGCCACGGCGCTGTTCGGGCCGGTGCTGACGGTGCCGCAGGTGCTCGAGCATCCGCAGATGAAAGCGCTCGGCCTCGTGCAGTCGGTGAATCATCCGAAGCTCGGCACGATCCCGCAGCTCGCACCGCCGATCTTCATGTCGGACACGCCGGGCGGCATCCGCCGGCCGCCGCCGATGTTCGGCGAACACAGCGCCGAGGTGCTGGGCGAGCTGGGCTACTCGTCCGCCGAGATCGAGCGCTTCGCCGGCACCGGCGTCGTCCACGTGCCCGGCGTCACGGCCCATGGCTAAGTCGCCGCGCGTCGCGGATTTCTCGACCCATCTCTCGGGGCCGGTGGCGAGCCGCCGTCTCGCGCAGATGGGTGCCGACGTGATCAAGGTCGAGCATCCGACGCTGGGCGACGGCAACCGCAGTTTCCCGCCGATGTTCCATGAGGACGGCATCCACCATCTCTACCTCAACGCCGGCACGCGCAGCCTGGCGCTGGACTGGCGTTCGCCTTCGTGGCCGCGCACGGTGGCGGCGATCGCGCGCTGGGCCGACGTGGTCATCGTCGGCAACCGTCCGGCGCAAGCGCAGCGCATGGGCATCGACGCCGCGAGCCTGCTGGCCCACAAGCCCGAGCTGGTCTACTGCATGATCACCGGCTACGGCCTGGCGGGCGAGTGGGCCGCGTTGCCGGCGCACGGATTGAACATGGACGCACTGGCCGGCGCGATCCCGCTCGAATGGCAGGACGGGCAGCCCGAGGTGCCCGAGCACTACCGCTCCGTCGGCACCACGGTGGCCGGCATCGAGGCGGTCGCCGGCATCTATGCGGCGCTGCACCGGTGCAGCCGCGGCGAGGGCGGCCAGATCGTGCACGTCTCGATCTGGGAGGCCGCGCTCGCGTGGCAATGGCGCGACCTCGCGACCTTCGCGAACCTCGAACGGCCGTGGACCGCCTACCGCGATCTCGGTTCGCGCTACGCGGTGTACGGCACGCAGGACGCCAAGGCGCTCTTGGTGTGTCCGATCGAACGCCGCTTCTGGGACAGCTTCTGCACCGTCCTCGAACTGCCGGACGACGTGCGCGCGCGCGGCGACTGGTCGAGCGGCTCGGACATGGGCAGCGACTACATCGCGCTCGGCGAGCGGACGCTGATCGGCGAACGCCTGCGGCTGAAGCCGCGCGACGAATGGGTGGCGCTGCTGCGCGAGGCCCAGGTGCCCGTCGCGCCCGTGCTCGACTGGCGCGAGTCGATGGCGAGTGCGCATGCGCAGGCGAATGGCACCATGGCTTCGTACGACTACCGCGAGCGCGCGGTGCGCGTGCCGGTCGCGCCGGTGTCCGTCACCGCCGCATCCGCTGCCGGCAGCACCGAGGCGATCGCCGAGGCGCACCGGCGCAGGGCCGAGCAGGTGCCGCGCGCGCCGTACCTCGGCGAACACAACGACGAGATCCTGAAGGAACTGGGTCTGGCCGACGGAGCGTCCCATGCTCACTGAAGGCGTCTTCGACGGCATCCGGGTGCTCGACATCGGGCATGTCGTCGCCGGTCCGTTCGTGGCCTCGGTCATGGCCGACTTCGGCGCCGACGTCATCAAGATCGAGCCGCCGGTGCGCGGCGACCCGCTGCGCTGGCTCTACCCGAAGGACGACGTCGGCCTGTTCTACAAGATGCAGGCGCGCAACAAGAAGTCCGTCACGCTCGACCTCAAACACCCCGAAGGCCGTGCCATCTTCGAGCGCCTCGCGGCGCAGTCCGACGTGGTGGTGGAGAACTTCCGCCCCGGCGTGATGGAGCGGCTCGGCCTCGGCTGGGAGGAACTGTCGAAGATCAACGAGCGCCTGATCATGTGCCGCCTGTCCGGCTTCGGCCAGACCGGTCCCTACGCGGGGCGCCGCGCCTATGGCCGCATCGGCGAGGCCTTCGCCGGCTTCGCGCACATCACCGGCGAGCCGGATGGCCCGCCCACGCATTCGCAGATGTCGGTCGGCGACACCGTGGCCGGCACCTGGGCGGCGATGGGCGTGATGATGGCCTTGTACTGGCGCGATGCACGCGGCGGCGGCCTGGGCCAGGTGGTCGACATCGGCCTCTACGAAGGCCTGTTCCGCCAGATCGAGCAGCAGGTCGTGGTGCTCGACCAGCTCGGCCGCGTGCTGGAGCGCAGTGGCAGCAACCACCGCAACGTGCCTTTCACCGGCCTCTTTCGCACGCGCGACGGCGGCCACTATTCGTTCTCGGCCGTCACGGAGCGCAGCGCGCTCGATGCGCTGCGCGCGATGGACATGGCCGAGGACGAGCGCTTCAACAGCTTCGAGCGCTGCATGCAGCACCGCGATGAATTCGCGGCCGCGGTCAAGGCGTGGATGGCGGCCCGCACGCTGGCCGAGGTCGACGCCGCCTTCCAGGCCCGCGGCGCGCCCGGCACGCCGGTCAAGAGCGCTGCAGACCTGATCGACGACCCGCACCTGCTCGCGCGCGAGATGGTGATCACCGTCGACGACAAGGAACTCGGCCCGCTGCGCATGCAGGGCATCGTGCCCAAGCTCTCGCGCA
Source organism: Variovorax sp. SRS16 (assembly GCF_901827165.1). NCBI lineage: Bacteria > Pseudomonadati > Pseudomonadota > Betaproteobacteria > Burkholderiales > Comamonadaceae > Variovorax > Variovorax sp. SRS16. Next base: position 4,642,006 of record NZ_LR594666.1, on the reverse strand, counting down.
CGCCCGGCGCGGTGCGGCACGCGGGGCAGCTGCTGGGCGAATCGAACGCGCTCGTGTACGGCGAACTGCTCGGCATGACGCCGGAAGAACTCGACGACCTGCGCGCGCGCGGCGTCATCTGAACCGAAGCAGGAACGAAACCGAAACCCTGGAGACACGCATGAACCTTCGCTCGATTTTCTTCAAGACCCTGGGCGCTGGCGCGCTGGGCCTCGCGCTGGCATCAGCCGCCGGCGCGCAGACCTACCCGCAGCGGCCGATCCGGCTGATCGTCACCTTCGGTCCCGGCAGCGGTGCCGACACCATCGGGCGCATCCTCGGCGAGCGGCTGTCGGAGCAACTGAAGACCAGCGTCGTGGTCGAGAATCGCGAAGGCGCCGGCGGTGCCATCGGCGCCGCGCTCGCGGCGCGCGCGCCGGCCGACGGCTACACGCTGATGCTGGGCGCGACCACGATGACCGTCAGCCCCTACATGCAGACCGCGCCGCAGTACGACCCGGTGAAGGATTTCGTGCCGGTGGTGAAGGTCGCCGAGCTGCCGCTCATGCTGATCGCCGGCGAGAACGCGCCCTACGAGAACCTCAAGGAACTGGTCGACTACGCACGCGCCAACCCGGGCAAGCTGAGCTATGCGACCTCGGGCAAGGGCTCGCCGAGTCACCTCGGCATCGAGCTGATCCGGCAGGCGACGCACATCGACGTGCGCGACGTGCCGTACAAGAACGTCGGGCAGGCCATGACCGACACGCTGAGCGGCCAGGTGTCCTTCTACTTCCCGGCCGTCACGGGCGCGCTGCCGCAGGTCACGGCCGGCAAGGCGCGCGGCCTGGCGATCGGCGCGACCGCGCGTTCGAAGCAGGCGCCCGAGGTGTCGACCGTCGCCGAGCAGCTCGGCGTCTCCGGCCTCGAGGTCATCACCTGGTACGGCCTGTTCGCGCCGGCGGGCACGCCCAAGGAGATCGTCGACCGGCTCTACACCGAGACCGCGAAGATCATGGAATCGGAAGAGGTGCGCGGCCGCATCCGCAAGACCGGCGCCGACGTGGCGATGGCCTCGCCGCAGGCGTTCGCCGCACAGGTGCGCGCCGACACCGCCAAGTACAGCAAGCTGGTCCGCGATCTCGGACTCAAGGAATAGGGCGCACCATGCCGCACACCTTTTGCCGGCGCCGCCGTTCGCTTGCGCTGGCCGCGCTCGTCGGCGCCGCGACCGTGCTCTGCCACGCGAGGCCGGCCGCCGCGCAGGCCGACGCGTGGCCCACCCACGCGATCAAGCTCGTCGCGCCGTCGGCGCCGGGCGGCGCGACCGACTCGGTCGGCCGCATCCTCGGGCGCTACTTCGAAAAGGAACTCAGGCAACCCATCGTGGTGGACGCCAAAGCCGGTGCCGGCGCGATCATCGGCACCGAGTACGTGAAGAACGCGCCGGCCGACGGCTACACCGTGCTGATCTCGGGCAGCTCCACGCATTCGGCCAATCCCTTCCTCTATGCCAGGCTGCCCTACGATCCGCAGAAGGACTTCCGCGACATCGGGATGGTGGGCTTCATCCCCGCGATCGGCCTGGCGCGCGGCGGCCTGCCGATCCATTCGACCGCCGACCTGATCGCCTATGCGAAGGCGCATCCCGGCAAGCTCACCTATGGCTACGCGACCTCGTCGTCGCAGGTGCCGCCGGCCATCATCAAGGCGCGCGCGGACATCGACGTGCTGGGCGCGGCCTACAAGAGCCTGGCGCAGATCATCACCGACCTCGCCGGCGGGACGATCGACTTCGCGTTCCTGGACATCATGTCCGCGAGCCCCGCGCTGCAGAACAAGGCCATCGTCCCGATCGCGACGACCTCGCTGCAGCGCACGCCGTCGTTGCCCGAGGTGCCGACGGTGGCCGAGGCGCTGCCGGGCTTCGAGGTGCGCAGCTGGATCGGCCTCGCGGTGCCGGCCGGCACGCCCGATGCCGTCATCGGCCGGATGAACCGGCTGCTGAACGCCGCGCTCGCCGATCCGCCGACGCGGCAGGCCCTGGAGCGGCTGGGCATGACGGTGCAGCCCTATTCGTTGGCCGAGATGGCGAAGTTCACCGAGGCCGATCGCGCGCGATGGCGCGAATGGGTGCGGCTGGCCAAGATCGAGCCGATCCAGTAGCGCGCGGCTTCTTCGGTCCGCAAGACCGCGTTCAGGCGCCGCGGCGTCCTGACTGCGGCGGCCGCAGCGCGTGCCGGCGCGGCAGATCCTTCAGCAGCGGCGGCAGCGACAGCGCGAGGAGCAGCGCGGCGAGCGGAATCACGCAGATGAAGCCGATGTACTTGAAGCCGAGCGCGCCCATCGCGCCGCCCAGCACGAACATGCTGATGAGGCCGCCGGACATCCGCATGCGCAGCCGGTTGTGCCGGATCCAGGAGGCCGCCGGAACCTCGCCGCGGTTCCAGTAGAGCAGCTTGCCCAGCTCCATGCCCAGGTCGGTGATGTTGCCGGTCATGTGGGTGGTTCGTATGCTGCCGCCCGAAGTCTTCGACGCCACGGCGTTCTGCAGGCCCATGATGAATGACAGCAGCAGCACGGTGAGCGGCACGGCGAAGGGTGTCGCCCAGGTGAGCGTGATCGCGCCCATCAGCCCGAACGGGAACATCAGCGCCGCCTCCAGCAGCAGCGGCGCCGCATAGACGCTGTGCAGGCGGCGCTGCCGCGCCCAGTTCACGAGGATCGCGCAGACCGCGGCGCCGGACAGGAACGAGAGGATCGCGCCCAGTGCATTCAGCAGGATCTTCATGTCGCCCATCACCAGGCCGTCCGACAGCTGCGACGCGAAGCCGGTCATGTGCGAGGTGTACATGTGCAGCACGAGGAAGCCGCCCGCGTTGACCGCACCGGCGTTGAAGGCGAGCAGCAGTCCGAGCGCCCGGTTGGTCGAGGGCGCGCGATGGCGGTGGGTGAGGAAGCGGAGTCTGCGCATGGAGGCTGGTTTGAGACGTGTGCCCGGGTTGCCGTGTGCCGCTGGGCGGGGAGGGTGCTCTTGTCGGCGGCTGAGAAAATTCTGCCTGAGCGTACTCCTCCAGCGGGTCAGATCGGCCGGCCGGCCGTCTCCTTCAGCCAAAGCAGCGGCAGCGTCGAAACCACGGTCGCGCCGACCAGGTACCACGCCGGGGCGAGGTCGCTGCCCGTGACATGGATCAGCCATGTCACGATGAGCTGGGCCGTGCCGCCGAAGACCGCCACCCCGAGGCTGTAGACGATCGACAGCGACGTGGCCCGGATCGGGCGCGGGAACACTTCGGTCAGCATCACGATGGCCGGCACGGCCTGCAGCACGACCAGGAAAGAGAGCACCGCGACCACGCCGATCAGCACGGGGATGGATCGGTAGGCGTCCAGCAGCATGAAGCCCGGCAAGACCAGCACGGCGAGCGCCGACCGCGACCATGCGATCACGGGCTTGCGGCCGACCCGGTCCGACAGCCTGCCCGCATAGGCCGATGCCAGGACGATCACGAGCGAGGCGGTCAGGCTCGCCCACAGCGTCAGCGACAGCGGCATCTTGAGAAACTGGGTCGCGTAGGTGGCGAGGTAGAAGATCACCACATAGGTCGCCACCGTGCCGCCCAGGATCATCAGCACGCCCGACCAGACCAGCCCGGAATGGTTTCGAAAGACCTCTCCCAGTTTGCTCATCGGGCTCGATGTGTGCGCCTGCGGCCCCAGCGTCTCGTCGAGATGGCGCCGGATGTAGACCCCGAGCGGCACCATCAGCACGCCGATGGCAAACGGAATGCGCCAGCCCCAGGCATAGAGCTGGTCGTGCGACAGGGTGTTGGTCAGCAGCGTCGCGACGGCCGCACCCAGCAGCGAACTCAGGCCCTGGCTGAAGAATTGCCAGCTGCCGAAGTAGCCGCGGCTGTGGTCATCGGCGTACTCCAGCAACAGCGAGGTCGAAGCCCCGACCTCGCCGCCGAGCGCGAAGCCCTGCATGAGACGCGCCAGAACGAGCCAGATCGGCGCGAACACGCCGATCTGCGCATGGGTGGGCGCCACGGCCACCCCGAGGGAGCCGGCCGCCATGAGGATGAGGGTCAGGGTCATGGCCGGCTTGCGGCCGGCCCGGTCGGCGTACAGGCCGAGCACCACGCCGCCGATGGGCCGCGCCAGGAAGGCGATGCCGTAGCTGCCCACGGCCAGCATCAGGCTGTCGATCGCGTCCTTGGCGGGAAAGAAGACGCTGCCGATCAGCACCGCGAAGAACGAGTAGACCGTGAAGTCGAAGAACTCGAGACCATTGCCCACCGTGATGGCCGCAATGGTGGTGAACGTTGCCTTGGGACGCGCAGCGGACGGGAGCGTCGTCATGGTGGCAGTCATGAAACTCCTTCGGGTGGGCTCGTCTCGGGGAATCATGCAGCAAATCCCGGCCGGCAGGGAAGAGGATCGCTATGAACGGGGCGCCGCTTCCTTCCGGTGCCTATTGACCATGGCGTTGGACGAGCCAGGGACCGCGCCTTAGGATGCCATGTCGTTCACCCCGCGCGAGCCGTTCCATGACCACTGAAGACACGCTGCAAGCCCTGCGTCCCCACGCCGAGGAGTTCATCGGCATCCGGCGCGACATCCACCACAACCCCGAGCTGTCCTTCAAGGAGCAGCGCACCAGCGACCTGGTGGCCGAGCGCCTGCAGGACTGGGGTTACCACGTCACGCGCGGACTGGGCGGCACCGGACTCGTCGGCCAGTTGCGGCGCGGCAGCGGCACGCGCGCGGTGGGCCTGCGCGCCGACATGGACGCGCTGCCGATCAAGGAAGAAACCGGGCTGAAGTACGCCAGCCGCCAGAGCGGCGTGATGCACGCCTGCGGCCACGACGGCCACACCGCGATGCTGCTCGGGGCCGCCAAGGCGCTGGCCGAGCGCGGCCGCTTCTCGGGCACGCTGAACCTGATCTTCCAGCCGGCAGAGGAATACGGCACGCGCGAAAGCGGCGCCATGCGCATGATGGAAGACGGCCTGTTCGACAACTTTCCGTGCGACGCCATCTTCGGCATGCACAACATGCCCGGCTGGCCGCAGGGCAAGCTGGTGTTTCGCGAAGGGCCGATGATGGCTTCGTCGGACAAGGTCTTCATCACCCTGAACGGGCGTGGCGGCCACGCGGCCATGCCGCATCGCGCGGCCGACCCGCTGGTGGCGGCGGCCAGCCTGGTGATGGCCTTGCAGACCGTGGTGTCGCGCAACGTCGACCCGCTGCAGACCGCGGTGGTCACGGTGGGCATGCTGCAGTCGGGCATCGCCAACAACGTGATCCCGCAAAGCGCGAAGCTGGCATTGAGCGTGCGCGCGCTGGAGCAAAGCGTGCGCGACCTGCTCCAGAAGCGCATCACCGAACTGGTCCACGCGCAGGCGCAGAGCTTCAACGTGACGGCCGAGGTCGACTATCAGCGCGGCTACTCGGCGCTGGTCAACAGCAGCGCGGAAACCGAGTTTGCGCGGCGCATCGGCATCGAGCTGGTGGGGGCCGACCAGGTCGTGTTGCAAGGCCCGGCATTGACCGGCAGCGAGGACTTCGCCTTCATGCTCGAAAAGCGCCCCGGCTGCTATCTGTTGATCGGCAACGGCGATGGCGACAGCGCGGGCGCCTGCATGGTCCACAACCCGAGCTACGACTTCAACGACGACAACGTGGTGATCGGTGCGGCCTACTGGACGCGGCTGGCCGAGCGCTATCTGAGCGAGGCGCCGTTGGCGGGCTGAAGGCGCGGGTCGGTTTTTGTCGTTGCATCCGGAATCCAGCTGGACCAGGCCTGCGCAGGCAGCGCATGTCTTTCAGGGTCGTTGCAGTTGCTCGGCGGCGATCCCGCAATGCTGTGCGAAAGCCCTGAGCGGGCCCGACAGCGCCTTGCGCCGGTGGTGCACGAGCGAGAAGCGCCGCGTGATCCTCGGCAAGGTGGAGGGCACCACCATCAGCCGTTTTGCGCGGATCAGGTCCTGCACGACGCACAGCGACAGGCAGCTCAGGCCCAGGCCTTCGGCGACGGCGTTCTTGATGGCCTCCGAACTGCCGAGCGTCATGACTTCGGACAACTGATGCAGATGGGGCAGCAGCGCATGCTCCACGGTTTCGCGCGTGCCGGAGCCCGGTTCGCGCAGCAGCCAGCGTGCCTGCCGCAGCTGCCGCACGCCGAGCCGGCCGCCTTCCGCCTGTGCCAGGAGCGGGTGACGGGGCGCGGCGACGACCACCATCTCATCGTCCATCCACGGCAAGACCATGAGATCGGCGTCATGGCAGGGGCCTTCGATCAGCCCGAGGTCGGCGGCCAGCGACACCGCCTGCGCCATCACGTCCTGCGTGTTGCCGATCTGCAGTTCGACGCGCGCCTGCGGCCACGCGCGCTGGAAGCCGGCCAGCAGCGACGGCATCAGGTAGTTGCCGATGGTGGTGCTCGCCGCCAGCCGCAGGTGGATCGACGCCGCCTCGCCGGCCTGAAAGTTCTGTTCGATTTCCTCGGCGGCGTCGAGCAGCGCGCGCGCCATCGGCATCAGCATCCGGCCGTTGTCGTTGAGCATCAGGCGCTTGCCGATGCGGTCGAACAGCTGCACGTCGAGCACGCCTTCGAGTTCGCCCAATGCCGAGCTGATCGCCGACTGCGACAGCGCAACGCGCTCGGCCGCCGCAGTGGTGCTGTGGGTCTCGGCAATGGCATGGAACAGCTGGAGCTGGCGTAGCGTGAGGCGCATGACTTATCGATTGGATGGTTTGAAGATATCAATATAACCAGTTTTACATATGAGTGCGGCGCATGCACAGTGCGGTATCTGCAAGGAGCCACCCGTGTCGTCGATGCCGCCCATTCTCCAATCCGTGCCACCTGTCCGATGGGCGCCGACTGCCGCGCTGCGCGCCCGGCTGAGCCCGGTGCGCGCACTGCTGCCGGGGCTGCTGCTCACCGGTGCGCTGGCTGCCGTGGCGATGGGATTCGCGCAGCTCGGGTGGCTCGATCGGCATGGCATCAGCGCGCTGACACTGGCGATCGTTCTCGGCATGGTGGTGGGCAACACCCGGCTCGGGCAGGCGATCGAGCCCGCCAGGGCAGGCGTCGATTTCTCCCGGCAGCGGCTGCTGCGCCTGGGCATCGTGCTCTACGGCATCCGGCTCACGGTGCAGGACATGGCACATGTCGGTCTGGAGGCCGTGCTGGTCGACGCGTTGATGCTGTCGAGCACTTTCGCGCTCGCGCTGCTGGCCGGCGTGCGCCTCTTGCGCATCGATCGCGACACGGCGATCCTGATCGGTGCCGGCAGTTCGATCTGCGGCGCGGCCGCGGTGATGGCCACGCAACCAGTGCTGCGTGCGCGCGCGGAGCAGGTGACGGTCGCAGTGGCCACGGTGGTGGTGTTCGGCACCGCGGGCCTGTTCCTCTATCCGTTGATCTACGACGCCTTGGCCTCGCTGCCGGCGCTCGCGATGTCGCCGCAGCAATACGGCGTGTTCGCCGGATCGACGATCCACGAGGTGGCCCAGGTGGTTGCGGCGGGCCGCGCCATCAGTGCCCAGGCGGCCGACACGGCCGTGGTCGCCAAGATGGGCCGCGTGATGATGCTGGCGCCTTTTCTGCTGATGCTGTCGGCGTGGCTGGCGCGCGGCTCGCGCAAGGGGCAGGCGGCCTCGGCCGCGCTCGGCTCAGGCGTCGTCGTGCCCTGGTTCGCGCTGGGCTTCGTCGCGGTCATGCTGTTCCACAGCGCGGTCGCACTGCCGCCGTCCTGGGTCGCCTTCGTCAACGCCTTCGATACCGGCGTGCTGGCGATGGCCATGGCTGGTCTGGGATTGACGACCCATGCATCGGCGATCCGGCGCGCTGGCGTGCGGCCGCTCGCACTGGCCAGCCTGCTCTTCGTCTGGCTCGTGGTCGGCGGCTTCGCGGTCAATCGATGGCTGATGGGCGCGCTCGGGTAGGGCCACGCGCACTACAATTTTCAGCATGGCCACGATGCTGACGCTGAACCTGCTGCTGCGCGGCGGCGCGACGGGCGCGTTGCTGCTGATTGCGGTGGCGTTGTGGCGCGACCATCCGCGGGTGATCGCCGCGCGGCTTGGTTCGGGCTTCGCGATCTCCGTCGCGGCGGCCACGCTGGCTTCGATGCCCGGCTTCACGGTCGGGCCGGACTTCGGGGCGCTGCTCGTGGTCGCACTGGCATCGGGCAGCATGTTCGTGTTCTGGCTCTTCACCTCGGCGCTGTTCGACGACGACTTCCGCTTGCGCGCCTGGCATGCAGGGGTCTGGGCCATGCTGGCCGCGGTCGGCATGCTGCATTGCGTCGGGCAAGGCATCGCGCACGCGCAGTGGGAACCGGCTGCGGGACTGGCGCTGGGTCTGATGCCCGTCGCATGGGCGCTGCTGGCGATCGGGCAGTCGGTCGCGAACTGGCGCGAAGACCTGATCGAAGGCCGGCGTCGGTTGCGCTCGCTGATCGTCGCGGCGACCGCCCTCTATACGGTGGCGCAGTTGCTGGTGGCGCTGCTGTCGGCCCTGAGCTTGAGGGCGGTGGTCGAGAGCACCGCGAACGCCGCCGGCATCGCCGGCCTGGCGCTGTTCGTCGCGTGGCGGCTGCTGCGCGAGGGCCACGACGGCCTGTTCGGCTCGGCCGTGGGCGGCGCCGAGCCGATCGAGCACCCGGCCGCGTTCGCTGCCTCCGCGTTGTCTCCGCTCGCCGACGCGGCGCCGGCGCCCGATGCTCGGCAGGTCGCCGCACTCGAGGCGCTCATGGCGGTTGACCATGTCTATCGCGAAGCGAACCTGACGATCGGCGCACTCGCCGAGCGCATGGCTTTGCCCGAGCACAAGTTGCGGCGCCTGATCAACCAGGGCCTGGGCCACCGTAATTTCAGCGCCTTCCTGAACACCTACCGCCTGGCCGACGCGCGCCGCTGGCTCGCGGACCCGGAACAGGCCGACACGCCGATCCTGACGATCGCGATGGATGCCGGCTTCCAGTCGCTCGGGCCCTTCAACCGTGCGTTCAAGGCCGACACCCGCATGACGCCCACCGAGTTTCGGCGGCAAGGCACTGCGGCATCGGTCGCGCCATCGCCCCGGGGCCTCGCCGAATCCGAAATCGGCTAGCCGGACGCAGGATTCGGCGAGATCGCAGGCGCGATGGCGCAGAAAGTGGCGAGGCCCATCCCGGCTGCCACTTCTGAACTGAACCGCCCATGCCACGTCTTCCCATCGCCGTTTCGATCCTTGCCGCCGCCGTGCTGACCGCCTGCGGTCATTTCTCGCCGGGCCGGGCGGCACCGGTCATCAGCGGCTACCTCAGCCATCAGCTCTGTTCGGCGGTGTTCGTTGCCGGCAGGAATCCCGACCGCTACTACCGCGATGCGATCGAGCCGCTCGCCGGGCCGGTCGCGGTCCTCACGCGCTTCACCGTCGACCGCGAGCACGGCGAAGTGCGGGCGACCTTCGCAGGGTTGGCCGAGAGCCGCGCGGTCTACCGGCCGCAGTTCGGATGCGTCAACGCGACCGGTCGCGCATCGGCCGGCGAGCTCTCGCCGCCCGCGCCGTCGGAGGCGACGCCACCGCTGCTCGGCGCCATCGCCGGCGCAGCGCCCGTTCAACCCACCGAGCCCGCGCTGGTCGCTGCGCTCGATCATGCGTTCGACGAAACGGCGCAGGCGCCGCACCGTTTCACCCAGGCCGTGGTGGTGATTCACAAGGATCGGATCGTCGCGGAGCGCTACGCTTCCGATGTCGGCGTGGACACGCCACTGACCGGCTGGTCCGCGACCAAGTCGGTGACGAACGCACTGATCGGCATTCTGGTGCGGCAAGGCAAGCTCGACATCCACGCCCGCGCGCCCATCGCGGCCTGGTCCGATCCCCGGGATCCGCGCCATGCCATCACGATCGACCAGTTGCTGCGCATGAACAGCGGGCTGGACATGGGGCAGTCCCTCACTGCGAGTGTTCTCACCGCATTCGACCCCTCGGCGCAGATGATCTTCGTCGACGCCGACACGGCCGCGGTGGCGCAGCGCGCGCCGCTGGCGTATCCCCCGGGCACGCACTGGAATTACACCAACGCGAACACGCAACTGCTGTCGCGCATCGTGCGCGACCAGGCCGGCGGCACGGCCGCGGCCACGCTCGGCTTCGCCCGCCGCGAACTGTTCGACAAACTCGGAATGCAGCACGTGACGCTCGAATTCGACGCGGCCGGGACGCCGATCGGCGCGAGCCACATGTGGGCCTCGGCGCGCGACTGGGCGCGCTTCGGTCTGCTCTATCTCCACGACGGCGTGATCGACGGGCAGCGCATCCTGCCGGCCGGCTGGGTCGACGACTCGGCCGCGCCGACCTCCGGATCGGAGGACTTCGGCTACGGCGCAGGCTTCTGGACCAACCGCGGCCCGGGCGCAGGGGCCCGCTACCGCATCCGGCACGGCATGCCGGTCGATGCGTTCATGGCGCGAGGCAGCAACGGGCAGTACGTGGTGATCATTCCGTCGGAGGATCTGGTCATCGTGCGCCTGGGGCCCGCATGGACGCCGCGCGATGACATGGAACGGGTCGCGCAGTTCACGCGTGAGGTGATCGAGGCGTTGAAGGGCGGATGAGGGCCGTCTGTGGTGCCCTCGACAGGAATCGAACCTGTATCTGAGTCTTAGGAGGACCCCGTTCTATCCATTGAACTACGAGGACGAAGGCGAACGCGACTTTACCAGTTCAGTCGTACTTGACCGTGTAGATCAGGTCGATGCCGCTTTGCTGGCCCGCCTGCGCGCGCAGCGTCAGACGGGTGGTGAGGTCGTAGAAGATGAAGAGCGTGCCCAGCGTGCCCGACAGGCTGCGTTCGTAGGTGAGATAGAAATCCCGCGCCAGCCGCTTGCCGAGCGTGACCGCCGATTCGCGCAGGTCGCCGCCGCTGCCCGGCCCCTTGAAGCCGACCTCGTCGAGCCCGAAGCGGCTGGCGAGCCCGCCGCCGGAGCTGCCCTTGCCGAGGCCGCTGAGCAGCGCCAGCGCGGCCTGCTGCATCAGCAGCGACTCGCCACCGCTGGCGGCCGATGCGCGGCCCAGCACGACCCATGACAGCGTCTCCGCGTCCGACAGCGAAGGCTCGGAATACAAGCGCACGCGCGGCGATTGCGCGGTGCCGCTGATCTGGACCCCGGCGCGCTGCGTGATGTTGGGACGGATCGCCAGGATGTCGAGCTGCGGGTTGTCGAACGGGCCGTTGAAGCGCGCCAGGCCCGTTTCCACGTCCAGTTGCTGGCCGTAGGCGCGGTACTGGCCCTTGACGGTCTTCACTTCGCCGGTGATGCGCGGCGGCGCGTCGAGCGAGTTGCTGCGGATGTCGAGCTTGCCCTCGAGGCGCGTGGTGATGCCGCGTCCCTGCACCGCGAAATCGTCGCCGAGATCGAAGGTCACGGCGACGTCGAAGGGCTTGGCGGTCTGCGCCCTGGCCGCCTGGGTTTCGTCGCGCGCGGTCTGGCGCCGGGCTTCCTGTTCGGCTTCGCGGTCCTTTGCCGCCGAGTGCACGAAGACGTCGCTGCCGAGGCTGGGTGCGGTCTCGTCGGGCAGGATGATCACGGCTCGGTCGGTCTTGAGGTTGCCGCGCACGGTGAACTGGCCGCTCTCCAACTTGGCTTGCAGATCGCCCGAGAGCGTGACCTGGCGGTCGGTGCGCACCAGCACGCGCAACGCGCGCACCTGGGCCTGCAGGTCCATGCGCAGGCCCGAGCCGGCGCTCGCGGAAGACATCGACGCCCACGAGAGCTGGCCGCGTGCCGAGAGCGTGCCGCCGTCGCTCGCGGCTTCGCTGGCCGCGGTGCTGCGGTTGCCGCTCTGGCCCGCGATGCGGACCTGGCTGCCGGCGCCGCCCTTGAGCGTGAATTCGGTGATCTCGACATGGTCGCCCGACAGCGAGGCGCGCAGTTTGCCGTCGCGCAGGTCCAGCCCTTCGACCAGCGCGCGCAGCGCCAACTGGTCGGCGCCCAGCGTGCCGTTCCAGCGCGGCGCAGCGCGGCTGCCCGAGAGCGTGGCGTCGGCCTGCAGCGTGCCGGCGACGCGCCAGCCGGGCGGCGCGAGGATCGACCACACGCCGAGGTTGGGCAGCCGTGCCGTGACATGGCCGGCGAGCGGCGCATCGGGCGCCCATTGCCAGCCGCCCGCATGCTGCAGCACGTGCGTGCTGGCCTCGGCCTGGATGGCGCCGGCGCGTTCGCTGTCCCAGGCCAGCCTGGCGCGCACCGTGTCGCCTTCGGCGTCGAGCGTCAGTTCCGCCTGGCGCAGGCCGGCCGGCGTGCTGAGGCCCTCCGACGCCGCATTCATGCTGCGTTCGCTCGCCGTGCCGGTGCCGTGGCTGGTGATGCGCGTGACCAGCGCCGCTTCGCCGGCCTGCACGCGGATGTCGCCGCTCTGGCGCGTGAGCCGGGCGCGGGCGCGCAGCGTGTCGCCGGCATCGATGTCCCAATCGCCATCGAACAGCAGGTCGCCGCTGATGCCGGCCTCGGCCAGCGCCGAGTTGCCGCCGAGCGCTTCGGCCCAGGCCATCGGCAAGCCCTGCAGGCGACCTTTCGATTGCAGGCGGAAGGCGTGGCTGGTGGCGGCGCCGCTCCGGCTGAAACGCAGCGGTTCCCAATCGATGCGGACGGTGCCGGGCGCGGGGCCGCGCAACGTCGCGGCCGCGGCGGAGGCCTCGACTTCCAGCCGAGGTGCGTTGCCGGGCACGGTGCGCACCGTGGCGCTGAGGGCGCGGCTCAGCTCCAGCGTCCAGGGGCCGGGGCGCGTGCTGTCCTGCGCCTGCACGCGCAGGCTGGCGACGGCCGCGCGCCATTGCCGGGCGCGCTCGAGGCCGCCGCTGGCCCGGGTGTCGAGCGTGATCTTCTGCGTGCCGCTGGATGCTTCGCCCTTCAGCGCCAGCGTGGCCTGGGCCAGGCTGCCCGACAGTTCCGCGCGCATGCCGTTCACCCGCACCGCGGTCGCGGCGCCCGACGCTGGCGGCGGCAGCCGCACATCGAGTCGCGGCACCTCGAGCGTGGCCTGCAGCGTGGGCTCGGCCGCGGGGCGCGCGACGGGCTCCGTCGCATTCTGCAGGCGCCGCTGCACGGCCTGCCATCCGCCTTGCCAGCTGGCATCGAGCCGTGCACTGCCTTGCGCCGTCGCACCCGCGAACGCGTTCTCGAGACCGGGCAGGCCTTCGATCCAGCGCTGCAGGGCGACGGCATCGTCGACCTGCGCCTTGATGTCGCCGCCGCCCGAGGCGGGTGCGATGCGGCCCTGCACCTGCGCCTTGCCGCCCGGAAGGACGAGGTTCAGGTTGCCGCTGCCGGCCTGCTCGGCCACGCGCAGCTGCAGCTTGCCGTCGAGGCTGGCGTGCGCGGCGTCGATGTGCAGCGTGCGCAGGTCGAGCACCTGCTTCTCCCACTGGCCCTCGGCCACCGCGCGGTCGAGCCGCAGACCCTGCAGTGCCGCGCTGCCGGCACCGCCCTCGGCCTGGAGCGCGAGGTCGAAGAGCAGGGCCTCGCCGCGTTGTTCGGCACGGATGCGACCGTTCACCGGCGCGCCTGCGAGCTCGGTGTGGAGCGCGCCGGGACGCACGCCTTCGATCGTCGCGCGCGCCTGCCACGGTGCGGGCGCGGGACTCCACCGTCCTTCGGCCTCGATGCGTCCGCCGCCGGCCCGCACGGTGGCCTCGGGGATGTCCCAGTTCGTGCCGTCGAAGCTCGCGCGTGCCTCGACCTGTTCGATCGGGAGCTTCGCCGTGTCCCAGGGGCCGGGCAGAGCATTGCGGATGTCGGCGCTGGCCTGCCATGCCTGGGGGCCACCGGGCGTGCTGCCGGCGTCGGGGCCGGCTTCGATCTCGCCGCTCAGCCGCGTCGCGGGCGCCTGCGGCCAGAGCCGGGCGAGGTCGACGTTGCGCAGGCCGGCCTTGGCATCGATCACGGGCTGCGGCAGCCAGGGCGCGATGTTCGCCTGCAACTGCGCCTGCATCGGCGCTTCGGCGCTTTCGTCGACGGGCTTCAGTTGTGCCGTCACCGCGAGCCGGGCCGCGGATGTGGCGAGCGTGCCCTTGAGGGTGGCCTCGGCCAGCACGTCGATGCTGCGGTCTTCCGCCAGCGGGGCGCGCACGCGGCCGTCGAGCGCTGCGTCGAGCGCCATCGGTGCCGGGCCTTGCAGCTTGACGTGCGCGGCGTAGTGGCCGTCCGCGATGTCGACGCCCGTCACGTCGAGCTGGTGCAGCGCGTCGGCGTAGCGGTAGTGTCCGGCCAGGCCGGTCGCCTGCAGCGCAGGCGGACCGGCCCAGCGCAGTTCGTCGATGCGGAACGGCAGCTCGATCTCGACCGGCAGCACGATCGGTCCGAGCGGTTCGACGGGCTTGTCCGAAGGCGGCCCGCGGCGTTCGATGGCCACCTGGGCCGCATGCACCTCGCCGAGCTGGACCTTGCGTCGGAGCAGCGGCGCCAGCTCCCAGCCGATGCGCGCATCGTGCACTTCGACCGCGAGGCCAGGGCCTTGCCAGCGCAGCCAGCCGATGTGGCCGCCGGCCCGCAGCGAGCCCGTCACGTCGCGGCTTTCCAGCGATTGGCCGGCGGGCAGATGGCGCGCGGCCTGTGTCAGCGCGTAGGCCAGCGACTGGTTCGAGCCCAGCCACCACCAGGCGCCGGCCGCGAGCACGAGCACCAGCGCGACCAGCCCGGCGAGACTCCAGGCAAGGGCGAGCCAGGCGCGGCGGGCACGCGAACGGCGCACATCCGGCACAGGCGCGGGCGGCGTGGGCTTGGCAACGGCATCGTCGTTCATCGCGCCGTGCCTCAGAAGGAAAAGCCCAGGCGCAGGTGCAACCTGAAGCGCCTCGTCGCCACGCCGTAGGCCAGGTCGGCCTGCACCGGTCCCACCGGGCTGCGCCAGCGCGCGCCGATGCCGACACCCACCTTGGCCTGGAGTTCGGCCGGCTTGTCGGCCACGGCGCCGGCGTCGATGAACACGACGCTTTCCCAGTCGGTGAGCTTGCCGTGGTACACGAAGGGCCGCTGCCATTCGGCGCTGGCCACTGCGAGGTAGCGGCCGGCCTCGATCTGGCCGTCGGCCCGCACGGTGCCGATCTGCCGGTAGCTGTAGCCGCGCACCGTGGTGTCGCCACCCGTGAGGAACATCAGGGTCGACGGAATCTGCGCAGCGTCCTTGGCGAACACCGCGCCGCCCTCGGCGCGCAGCTGGATGCGGCCCTGGCGGGCCTGCGTGCCGTCGTCGCCCTGCACACTGCCGAACGGAAAGATGCCGACCCAGCGTCCGTAGGCGCGCGTGAACGGCAGGCGTGGGCCGGTCAGCGTGTAGCCGGTGCCGAGTTCCAGCGCCAGGCCATGGCCGTGGGTGGGCGCGGCTGCATCGTCGAAATAGCGCGCGGTCCAGTTCCAGTTGATGCTCAGCGCGGAGGCCGACGGCGGTGCGTCGATGCCGTGGTTCTGGGCGTAGTCGTACTGCAGGAAGTAGCTGCGGTCGATGTGGTCGCTGCTCCTGCCGATGCCGCCGCGCAGCCGGCCGCTGTCGACCTTGTAGCTGCCGGAGGTTTCGCTCTTCAGCAAGCCCGACACGAACGGGCGCCAGCCCTTGTCGTCGGGGATCGCATTCCAGTCGGTGCCGAGCGACTGCGTCTCGCGGTCGAGCGACAGCTTGGACACGGCGCGCCATCCGAGCAGCGGCAACTGGTTGTGAATGTGATCGACCGACAGTCGCGGTCCGCTGTCGGTCGTGAAGCCGGCGCCGAGCACCACCTTCTGCAGCGGCGCCTCGTGCACCTGGGCGATGACGGGCGCCCACAAGGGGTTGTTGCCTTCGGTGTCGAGCGTCAGGAAGACGGAGTCGTAGTAGCCGCTGCTGGCCAGGCGCTGCTGCGCATCGAGCAGTTTCTGCTGGTCGTAGTCGGTGCCGGTGGGCACGCGCGCGATGCGGCGCGCGCCGTCGGCGTCATAGCGCTGGCTCCCATGCACTTCCAGCGGGCCGAAGCGATAGGGTGGGCCGGAGACGTAGGTGACGCCCAGCCTGGCCTCGCTGCGGTCGGCGTCGATGTCGGCGCGGCTCGACAACAGGCTGCCGGTCGGATAGCGCTTGGCGGTCAGGTTGCGCAGGGCGGCGGCCTTGGCGTTGTCCCAGGCCTGCTGGCTGAAAGGCTGGCCCGCGCGCAGCGTCCAGCCGGTGCGGATGGCGTCGCGCTGCGCCTGGGAGGCCGTGTCGTCGGCGATGGGGCCGCCGAAGCCGATCTGCACAGTGCTCACGCGCGTCTGTTCGCCGGGTTCGACGGTGATCGTCACCTCGCGCGGCGCCTTGCCGCCGGGCGTTTCCTTCAGCTCGAGGGTGAGCGTCGGCGTGAAGTAGCCGAGCGTGCCGAGCAGCTCGCGCGCATTCGCCTCGGCGGCGACCATCAGGCGCGAAAGCTCCGATGCGCCCAGGTCGCTCAACGCGCGGTAGCGCTGGATCTCGAGGTTGCGCACCAGATAGTCGTGCACCGGAGCAGGCGCGCGCACGTCCACGGTGAAGGCATCGCCGCCGGTCTTCGGGGCGGTACCGGTGACCGGTGCCGGAACGGCATCGGCCTCTGCCGAATTCCTGGTCGGCAGCAGACTGCAGCCCTGCAAAAGAAGGGCGCCTACAAAAAGCAACGCCGGCATCCACGCCGGCGCAAGAGAAGGTACCGCCCTGACCATGCGGCCATTCTGACAGCAAGCGCGGCCGTGTTCGGGCCGCGCACGGTGCGCGCGATCGTCAGTGCTGGGTGAACTTCCGCGCCAGCGACCACAGCACCGGTGGCGTCACCATGCGGGCGAAGGCCTTGATCTTGTCGAGCCGGGCCGGCTGCATGAAGACCGTCAGCGCTTCGCTGTGCTGCTGGCCGGCGAACGGGCTGGTGTAGAAATACGCGGCGACCGAGCGGCGCGGTCGGTCGTCGGGCGCTTTCAGCGGCTTGGTGTGGCCGTGGAAACTGGCCGGCCCGTGCGGCAGCAGGATGGTGCGGCCGAATTCGGGTTGCACGCTGGTGACGCAGCGACCTGCCTTCTTGTCCCACAGTTCGAGTGCCGAGCCCCACTCCGGATCCCAGCCCTTGTTGAGGTAGGTGATGAACACCATCTCGTTCTGCAGCCCGAGCGAACGATGCCGGTTGAAATCGCGGTGCACGGCAAAGGTCGCGCCGGTGCGGCTTTCGTGCAGTCCGCCACCGCACAGCTTCGGATCCGGCAGCAGGTAGGGAACGCCCGACACGGAAGACAGCCACTCCGTGAACCAGCCCGAGTTGAGGATGTCGAAATAGAGCTGCGAGGCCGGCCCCAGCGTGACGCTGGGGGCCGAACGGCGCAGCGTTTCGTAGCGGCTCTTGACGTCGACCCAGCCGTCGCTTCGAAGGGCGTCGAACTCCTCGGCCACCAGTTCGAGCAACCCCGGATGAAACAGGCCGTCCATCACGAGGTGCGGACAGGGTTTACCGGCGAGCAGTTGCTGATGAAGGCGTTCGCGTTCCTGGGCTTCGAAGAAAGAGCGGTTGACCAGTTCGGCCATCGGCAGGCGAACGCCGCGGATGCTCACGAAGTCGGCGGGTGCTTCGACCAGCGCCAGCGAAGGCGCGTCCCTCAGGGATTGCTCGTGTACAGGAGCATCGTCAAACGAGAGCAGCGCGGACATGGCAGGGTGCCTCCTCCAGGACTCAGGTGTGAAGGGGAGTATTTATGTGAATCCTTAAGTGTTAACTGTAACGCAACGTCTTCACGAATACATACCCTTTTTTGGGTATGCAATCAGAATCTCCGGCAAAGTGAGGGCTCAAAGCAACAGGCCCGCGGGGCCTATTTCGAGAGTAGGCGCATCGCCTCTTCGAGGCCTTTGAGGGTGAGCGGGTACATCCGGTGTGATACAAGTTGTTGCATTACCGCAATGCTCTGGCGGTACTGCCAGACACCCTGCGGCTCGGGGTTGATCCACGCGAACTTGGGGAACGCATGCGTGAGGCGCTGGATCCACTCGGCGCCTGCCTCCTCGTTGTTGTATTCGACGCTGCCGCCCGGCTGCAGGATCTCGTAGGGGCTCATCGTGGCGTCGCCGACGAAGATCAGCTTGTAGTCCTTGTTGTACTTGCGCAGGATGTCCCAGGTCGCGAACTTCTCGGAGAAACGCCGGCGGTTGTTCTTCCACATGAAGTCGTAGACGCAGTTGTGGAAGTAGTAGAACTCCAGGTGCTTGAACTCCGTCTTGACGGCCGAGAACAGTTCCTCGACGCGCTGGATGTGTTCGTCCATCGTGCCGCCGACATCCATCAGCAGCAGCACCTTCACGTTGTTGTGGCGCTCCGGCCGCATCTTGATGTCGAGGTAGCCGGCGTTGGCGGCGGTCGACTGGATCGTGTGATCGAGATCGAGCTCTTCCTCGTGGCCTTCGCGCGCGAACTTGCGCAGTCGCCGCAGTGCGATCTTGATGTTGCGCGTGCCCAGTTCCTGGTTGTCGTCGTAGTCCTTGTAGGCGCGCTGATCCCATACCTTGACCGCGCTCTTGTTCTTGCCCGCGCCGCCGATGCGAATGCCCTGCGGGTTGTAGCCGCCGTGCCCGAAGGGCGAGGTGCCGCCGGTGCCGATCCACTTGCTGCCGCCCTCGTGACGTTCCTTCTGTTCCTCGAAGCGCTTCTTGAGCGTCTCCATGAGCTCGTCCCAGCCCATCTTCTCGATCTGGGCCTTCTCCTCGGCCGTGAATTCGCGCTCCAGCGTCTTGCGCAGCCAGTCGAGCGGCACTTCCTTGGTGAAGTCGGTCAGCGCCTCGATGCCCTTGAAGTAGGCGGCGAAGGCACGGTCGAACTTGTCGTAGTGCTTCTCGTCCTTCACCAGCGCGGTGCGCGAGAGGTAGTAGAAGTCGTCGAGACCGTAGGCGCCGTCGGAGTCGGGTCCGACCACGTCGGCCTGCAGCGCTTCCAGCAGCGTGAGGTATTCCTTGACCGAGACCGGCAGCTTGGCCGAGCGCAAGGTGTAGAAGAAGTCGATCAGCATGGCGAACTACTCCTGGGATGAACGCGGCTTGTCCAGCAGATAGAGCAATTGCGCCCGAACCTCCGGCCATTCGCCGGAGCGCAGGCTGTACATCACCGTATCGCGGATCGTGCCGTCGCGGCGCAGCGCATGGCCGCGGATCACGCCGTCCTTGTGCGCACCGAGCCGTTCGATGGCGCGTTGCGAGGCATGGTTGAAGTTGTCGGTGCGCCAACCCACCACGTGGCAGCCCAGCGTGTCGAAGGCATGTGTGAGCATCAGCAGCTTGCAAGTGGTGTTGACGTGCGTGCGCTGGCAGCGTTTCGCATACCACGTGTAGCCGATCTCGACGCGCTTGAGCGACGGCACGATGTCGTGGTAGCTCGTGCAGCCGAGCACCGTGCCGCTGGCTTCGTCGGTGACCGCGAAGGCAAGGCGATGGCCGGCCTCGCGCATCTTCAGCGCGGTTTCGATGTAGGCGCGCGTTTCCTGAGGCTCGGGCACCGAGGTGACGCGCAATTGCCAGAGCTCGCCGTCGGCCGCGGCGGCGAGCAGGCCGTCCTCGTGTTCGAGCGCGAGCGGCACGAGCGCGACGCCTCGCGCCTTCAAGGTAACGGGTTCGACGAAAGCCATCCTGGTTTCCTGCTACGCGGCAGGCCTCATCGATTGTTCCGTTGCATGAAGACCAGCTTTTCGAAGAGGGTCACGTCCTGCTCGTTCTTGAGCAGCGCACCCACCAGCGGCGGCACCGCGACCTTGTCGTCCTTGCTCTGCAGCGCTTCGAGCGGAATGTCCTCGGCCACCAGCAGCTTGAGCCAGTCGAGCAACTCGGAGGTGGACGGCTTCTTCTTCAGGCCGGGCAGGTTGCGCACGTCGTAGAAGGTCTTCATCGCCGCGGTCAGAAGCGCCTGCTTGAGGCCGGGGAAGTGCACCGCCACGATGCGCTTCATCGTCTCGGCATCGGGGAACTTGATGTAGTGGAAGAAGCAGCGGCGCAGGAACGCGTCGGGCAGTTCCTTCTCGTTGTTCGAGGTGATGAAGACCACCGGCCGATGCTTGGCGCGGATCAGTTCGCGCGTCTCGTAGCAATAGAACTCCATGCGGTCGATCTCGCGCA
Organism: Variovorax sp. SRS16; assembly: GCF_901827165.1. Classification (NCBI taxonomy): domain Bacteria; kingdom Pseudomonadati; phylum Pseudomonadota; class Betaproteobacteria; order Burkholderiales; family Comamonadaceae; genus Variovorax; species Variovorax sp. SRS16. The sequence goes on along the minus strand of NZ_LR594666.1, from coordinate 4,621,908 downwards.
GCAGGTCGTTCGGGAATTCGATGTCGGCCTTGTCGATCTCGTCGATCAGGAGGGCCACCGGCTGCTCCGATGTGAAGGCCTGCCACAGCACGCCCTTGACGATGTAGTTGTGAATGTCCTTCACGCGCTCGCCGCCGTCCACGTCCGCGAGCTGCGAATCGCGCAGGCGGCTCACGGCGTCGTATTCATAGAGGCCTTGCTGCGCCTTGGTGGTCGACTTGATGTGCCACTGCAGGAGCGGCAACTCGAGCGCCTCGGCGACTTCCTCTGCGAGCATCGTCTTGCCGGTGCCCGGCTCGCCCTTGACGAGCAGTGGACGCTTGAGCGTGATGGCGGCATTGACCGCGAGCATCAGATCCTGTGTGGCGACGTAGTTGTCTGAACCCTTGAATTTCATGGAAGAGGTGGAGCAGGGGTGGATGAAAGGCACATCGATCAGCGTTGCGCGGGACTTCGAACACCCCGCGCACGGGACCGCGAAGAGCCCCCGCATATAATCAAATGTTGATCTGAAAACTGTATCTCCACGAGATTGTGCGCGCAAAATGAACAAGTTGTTGACCCTGATGTTTGCCCTCGCTGTCGCTTGCGTGACGGTCTCGGCCCAAGCCCAGAAAGTGACGGGCAATGCCGCAAACGGCGAAAAGAAAACCGCGATGTGCATGGGCTGCCACGGCATCATCGGCTACCAGTCGAGCTTTCCCGAGGTCTACAAGGTCCCCAAGATCGCCGGCCAGAGCGCGACCTACATCGTGTCGGCGCTCACCGCCTACCAGCAGGGCGACCGCAAGCACCCCACCATGCGCGCCGTCGCGGCCTCGCTCACCGAGCAGGACATCGCCGACCTCGCCGCCTTCTACAGCCAGCTCGGCCTGAAGGAAGGAGATGCGCCGCCGCCGGCCGCCGCCGGCACGCCGAGCGAGAGCCTGCAGGCGCTCATCACGCGCGACAAGGACAACAACTGCACCAAGTGCCACGGCGCGAACTTCAACACGCCCAACGACGGCACCGTGCCCAAGCTCGCTGGGCAGCACGCCGACTACCTGTTCGTGGCGCTGAAGTCGTACAAGTTCTCGCACCCGATCGTCGGCCGCTCCAACCCCATCATGGGCAAGGAAGCCAAGCAGTTCAGCAACGTCGAGCTCAAGGAACTGGCCAGCTACGTCAGCTCGCTGCCCGGCGACGTGAAGACGGTGCCCGAGTCGCGCTTCCACGACAAGGACTGAGCGCCGCGCCGCCCAGAACAAAGCCCGCTGAACGCGGGCTTTGTCGCTTCCGGGCGGTCGATTTTCAGATATCGAAGAACACGGTCTCCGACGGACCCTGCATGTGGATGTCGAAGCGGTAGGTCACCGCGCCGCCTGCTTCGCTGCGTTGTGCGACCAGCGTCTCGCGGCGCGCGGCCGGCACGCTGCCGAGCACCGCGTCCCTGGCATTGGCCTTCGCTTCGTCGCCGAAGTAGATGCGCGTGAAGGCATGCAGCAGCATGCCGCGCATCAGCACGATCACGTTGATGTGGGGTGCCTCGCCGGCACTTTCGGCGCCGGGCTTCACGGTGTGGAACACGAAGCGGTTCTGTGCATCGGTGCCCGTGCCGCAGCGGCCGAAGGCGCGAAAGCCGATCTCCCGCGCATCGTCGACCGATTGCGGGTATTCGCCGGCGCCGTCGGGCTGGCTGATCTCGACCAGCGCGTCGTTGATCGCATTGCCGTCGCCGTCGATCACACGGCCCTCGAGCCGGATGCGTTCGCCGCGCGCGCCGTCGAGCGCCACCACGGCGTCGAAGGGCTGGTCGAAGTCGTAGCCGTACTGCGTGGCGGTGAGGCCGTAGGCGAAATAGGGGCCGACGGTCTGCGACGGGGTCTGGCCGAAATTGGTTTCGAGTGCGCTCATCATGGTGCGGGATCTCCTCAGCGGTTTTCGAACGGTGTCTCGTCGGCGCCGCGCAGGACGATGTCGAACACGTAGCCCAGCGCGTAGCCTTCCTCGGTGACATCGAGGCTGAAGTCGGAGATCAGCCGGTTGCGCACCTTCTCCGGCGTGCCGGTGATCATCGGGTCGTATTGCAGCAACGGGTCGCCGGGGAAATACATCTGCGTCACCAGGCGGCTGCCGAAGTGCTCGCCGAACAGCGACAGGTGGATGTGCTGCGGCCGCCATGCGTTGGGATGATTGCCCCACGGATAGGCGCCGGGTTTGATGGTGAGGAAGCGATAGCGGCCTTCGCTGTCGGTCAGGCAGCGGCCCGCGCCGAGGAAGTTCGGATCGAGCGGCGCGTCGTGCTGGTCGACTTTGTGCACGTAGCGGCCGGAGGCGTTGGCCTGCCACAGCTCGACCAGCGTGTTGCGTACCGGGCGGCGGCGATCGTCGAGCACCTGGCCGGTGAGGATCATGCGTTCGCCCAGCGGTTCGCCGTTGCGCCGCGCATTGCGCGTGAGGTCGTGGTCCAGTTCGCCGATGCTGCTGTGGCCGTAGACCGGCTGGCGCAATTCGCCGAGCGAGGCCTTGAGCGGCACCAGCGGCTGCTGCGGCCCGCGCTTGACCGTCGAGCGATAGCCCGGATAGACGTACGAGGGATGGCTGGGCCAATCGCGCGGCGCGAGCCGTGGCAGCGGGGCGCTGCGGGAGTCGGAAGAGGACATGGGCGCTTGTCTCCGGATTCGTGGGAAGGATGCCCAACTCTATTCATGCGCAATGCTGATGTAAATTGAGGAATCTGCGATTTTTCATAACCATTGGTAATTCAATGACCTCCGGCTCCGAAGCCTTCCTGCGTGGCGTCCAGTTGCGGCATCTGCGCTGCCTCGTTGCCGTCGCGCAGGAGCGCCACCTGGCACGTGCCGCCGAGCGGCTCGCATTGAGCCAGCCCGCGGTGTCGAAGACCCTGGCCGAACTCGAGACCCTGGCCGGCGCGCGGCTCGTGCAGCGCGGCCATGCGGGCCGGCGCGGCATCCAGGGCCTGACCGTCGCCGGCGAGCAATTGCAGGCGCATGCGTTGCGCGTGCTGGAAGCGCTGGATGCCAGCGCGCAGGCGGTGATGCCGGCCTCCGGCGCGCGGCCGCAGCGCCTGCGCATCGGTGCCTTGCCCAGCGTCGCGCCGTCCTTGCTGCCCGCGGCCCTGGCCGCGCTGCGCGAACGGATGCCCACGCTGCGCATCCAGGTGCAGACCGCTGCCAATGGCCCCTTGCTGGACACGCTGCGTGCCGGCGAGTTCGACCTCGTTGCCGGCCGCATGAGCGATCCGCAATTGATGGTTGGGCTGACTTTCGAACTCCTCTACAACGAGCCGCTGGCGCTGATCGCGCGGGCCAGCCATCCGCTCGCCAAGGGCAGGCCGTCCGTGCAGGACGTGCTGCAGCACCCGCTGGTGATCTACGGCGAAGGCACCATCCCGCGCCATCACACCGAGAGCTTCCTGTCCGGCCTCGGCCTGCGCTTGCCGGCGCATGTGACCCAGACCCTCGACCTCTCGGTCGCGCGCGGCCTGCTGTTCCGGTCGGACGCGGTGTGGTTCACGCCCATCGGCGCTGCGCGCGACGATCTCGCGAGCGGCCAGCTGGTGCGCCTGGGCGTCGACATGGCCGGCACCGAAGAGCCCGTCGGCCTCTTGACGCGCGCCGATGCCGAAGACTCGCCGCCGCGCCAGACCCTGATCGCGCTGCTGCGCGAGACGGCCCGCCAAAAGTCGGCGCGCAAGCCTGCGCGTTAGCGTCGCGTGGCTCGACGCTGCACGCAGGCCACGTAGGCGTCGCCATCGGGCGGGCGACCCGCGCGCTGACTTTCCCACATCATCTGCCCAAGGCACTCCATCGCCTCGTGGTGCGCCTCGAGCAGCGAATCGCGCCGCGCCGCGAGCAACTCGACGGCCTGGCGGATGCCGCGCGGCTGGTCGATCGAGCATTGCTCGCTGATCGACAGATGCATCGACAGGTGAAGGAAGGGGTTCTCGCGTCCGTTGCTGCCGTCATAGACGCGCGCCACGGCGGCATCGGCATCGGCGAGATCGGCGTGGTATTCGGGGTGCTCGTCGATCCAGCGGCTGGCGATGATCTCGAGCGCTTCCATCGGCTCGCCGCGCCGGCTCTTGGCGAAGACGTCGCAGAAGAAGCGGCGCACTTCCTCTTGGGAGGGATTGAACATGCGCCGAGGGTAGCACCGGGCATCCGCCGCGGCCCGCGGCCGCTACATTGCAAGGCCATGGACCGCCTGGAAAACATCGAGACCTTCGTTCGCGTCGCGCAGACCCAGAGCTTCGCCGAGGCCGCGCGGCAGATGCGCGTGGCCAAGTCGGTGGTCACCAGCCGCGTGAAGCAGCTGGAGGACCACGTCGGCGCGCCGCTCTTCCATCGCAGCACGCGCGTGGTGCGGCTCAGCGATGTCGGCCAGGCCTTCCTGCGCGATTGCACCGAACTCGTCGGCCGGGCCAACGACATGCTCGACCAGATGCGCGACGCGCGCGCCGGCCCGACCGGCGTGCTGCGCATCCACGCGCTGACCGGCTTCGTGCTTGGGCATTTCGCCGCGCTGCTGCGCGCCTTCCAGACCAGCTATCCCGACATCCATCTCGAGCTGATCGTGAGCGACGCGGTGGTCGATCCGGTCAAGGCCGGCGTGGATTGCGCGCTGCAGATCTTTCCGGCGGCATCCACCGAGCTGGTCTCGCGCCCGCTCTTTCCGGTGCGGCGCGTGTTCTGCGCCACGCCCGAGTACCTGCGCACGCACGGCGCACCCGCGAGCCCGCGCGAGCTGCACAAGCACACGCTGGGCCTCTATTCGGGCTACCCGACGCGCGACCGCTGGACCTTCCACCACGGCGACGAGCAGGTGACCATGTACATGAGTCCGGCGCTCTTGACCAACAGCGTCCACCTGCTGCGCGAGTACGCGATGGAGCATGCGGGCATCGTCTGCCTGCCGACGCTGGTGGCGGGCGACGCGATCCTGCGCGGCGAGCTGCAGGTCGTGCTGCCCGAGCATGTGCTGTCGTCCTTCTCGCTGAGCGCCGTCTATGCGGGGACCTCGCGCAATGCGTTCAAGCTCAGGCTCTTCATCGAGCACATCACGGCCGCCTTCGCGCGAGTGCCGCCATGGGACGCGGCCATGATCGACCGCGGGCTGCTGCCCGCCGGGCTGATCCACGATGCCTAGGCCCCCCAGCGTGGGATGCTGCGATGATCGGCAGGCCCTGCAGTCCGCGATGCCGATCACGCCCGCGCAGGCAGCACACCGTCTTGCATCTTCCCAACAACCACCATGCGACTGCGTCATCTGGAAGTCGTCAACGCGATCCGCGTGACAGGCACGCTCAGCGGGGCCGCGCGGCTGCTGCACATGACCCAGCCGGCAGTGACGCAGATCCTGCAGAGCGCGGAGAAACAGCTCGGCTACCAGCTCTACCGGCGCGTGCGCGGCAGGCTGGAGCCGTCGGCGGAAGCGGCCGTGATCTTTCCCGAACTGGAGACCCTCGATCGCCAGATCGTCAAGCTGCAGCAGCTGACCAGCAACCTGCGATCGGGCGAGGCCAGCCTGCTGCGCGTGCTGTGCGCGCCTGCATTGGCACAGGCCGTGATGCCGGAAATCATCGATCGCTTCCTGAAGCAGCATGCACGTGCGCGCCTGTCGGTGCGCGCCGAGTATTCGTCCAGCGTGATCTCCGACCTGGCGCTGCGCGAGGCGGACATCGGCCTCGTCTTCGAGGGCGAACAGCACCCCGCCATCGACTTCACGGCGCTGGCCGAGATTCCGCTCGTCGCCGTGGGATCCCCGAAGTTCTTCGGCGCCGGCGCGCGGCTCGGCCTGCGCGACGTCCTGGCCATGCCGTTCATCGCGCCGGACCCGGTCGACCCGATCGGCCGCATGCTTGCCAAGGCCTGTGAGGAGCATGGCTGGACACTCGAAAGCAGCGTCAGCGTGCTGCTCTACCAGGCGGCCTTGGCGACTGCCGCGACCGGCCTGGGTGTGACCATCGTCGATGCCCTGACGGCCTTCACGGCCGACCCGAGGCTGCTGCTGCAGGTGGCCGAGATCACGCCCGCACTCACGCTGCGCGTCGGCGTGGCCCGGGCCGCCACCAACCGCCAGTCGGGGCTGGCGGACGACTTCATCGGGCTGTGTCGGCGGGTGCTGTCGGAGCGCGGGATGGCGCTCGGCTAGCGGCGATCAGGCCGCATCCAGCGCGGCCTGGTCGGCCGACTGGCTGCGCACCCGGATCCTGAAGAACAGCGTGCTCAGCAGCGCGATGCCCACGGTGGCCATCACGTAGTAGGCCGGAATGAACTTGCTGCCCGTCTGTTGTGCCAGCCAAGTGCAGATCAGCAGCGACAGGCCACCGATCACCGTGAAGTTCAGGTTGTGGATCAGCGCCAGCCCCGTGGTGCGCACGGCGTTCGGGAACAGCTCGGCCAGGAAGGAAGGCATCGCGCCCTGGAACACCATCACGCAGGCGGTCAGTCCGGTGATGCAGGTCACATACACCATCACGCTGGGCTGCGCGACCATCCAGTGGAAGGCCGGCAGGCACAGCACGCCGGTCAGCAGGGTGCCGCACACGATCATCTGCAAGCGCCCGACGCGGTCGGACATCGCGCCGAACAGCGGCGGCAGCAGGATCTGGGCCGCCGAATAGCCGATCGCGCCCCACATCGAGTCCGACGCGGACATGCCCAACTCGCGCTGCGCATAGAGCGGGATGAACACGCCCAGCAGATAGTTCGTCGAGGCCGCCAGCGAATAGACGCCGACGGCGGCGCAGATGCGTGCCTTCGACGACATCAGCGTGGTCGCGACCGGGTTGGCCACCTTGGCGCTCTTCACGAATTCCGGCGTCTCGTCGAGCTGGCTGCGCAGCCAGTAGCCGAAGGGAACGATCAGCAGCCCGACGACGAAGGGCAGGCGCCATCCCCATTCGACGATGGCGACCGGGTCCAGCGAGCGATTGAGCATCAGGCTGACGATGCTGGCCATGCCGGTCGCAAGCCCGATGCCGACCACCTGAAAGCTCGCGAAATAGCCGCGCCGGTGGCGCGGCGCATGCTCCGTCACGAAGGACACGGAGGTGCCGAACTCGCCGCCGGCCGAGAAGCCCTGCAGCAGCTTGCCTGCCACCAGCATCAGCGTCCCGCCGATGCCGGCCGTTGCGTAGCCCGGCGCGAACGCCATCATCGCGGTGCCGAGGCCCATGGCCCAGATCGTGAGCATCATCCCGGCCTTGCGGCCGCGGCGGTCCGAATAGCTGCCGATGCAGATCGCACCCAGCGGGCGCACGAAATAGCTGACCCCGAAAGTGCCCAGCGCCACCAGCAGCGAGGTGTAGGTGTCGCCGGTCGGAAAGAAGACCTTCGCGATGTAGACGGCGAGAAAGCCGTAGATGAAGAGGTCGTAGAACTCCAGCATGTTGCCCACCAGGGCCGATGCGATCACCCGGCGAAAGTAGCGCCGTTTCTCCGGCGTCAGTTGGTCCCGCGATTCCATGTCTGTCTCCTTCAGTTGTTGTGGGTCAGGAAGAACGCACCGCTCATGCCCAGGCCAATGGCGATGACCACGGCGCGAACGACTCGGAGCGGCAGTGCCTTGGCCGCTGCTGCGCCGACATAGCCGCCGACGGTCGAGAAGGCCATCATCAAAATCGCCTCCCGCCAATGCACCAGCCCGGCCCACGCGAAGGTGAGCACCGAGATCGCCGAGAGCAGGAAGGACATGAGGTTCTTCAGGCCGTTGACGGCATTGAGGTTTCCGATGCCGGCCAGCGACAGCACAGCCATCAGCAGAATCCCGAGGCCGCCGTTGAAATAGCCGCCGTAGACAGCCACCGCGGCGAGCGCTGGCAGGCGCCATGGCAGGCTGCGCCCTGGGGCATCGCTGCGCGCGCCGGTGCCGAGGCCTCCGGCGGCGAACAGCAGGGTCGCGAAGAGCAGCAGCCAGGGCACGATGGCGCGGAAGGTCTGGTTGGAGGTCACCATGAGCAAGCCCGCGCCGGCCAGCCCGCCGGCCAGCCCGACGATCGACGCCTGCAGCAGCAGACGGCGGTCGATGGCCGCGAGTTCGCCGCGAAATCCCAGCGCGCCGCCCAGGTAGCCGGGAAACACGGCCACCGTGCTGGTCGCGTTGGCAGCCACCGGCGGAACCCCGAGCAGCACCAGCGCCGGCAAGGTGAGGAAGGTGCCGCCGCCGGCGACCGTGTTGAGCACGCCCGCGCCGAGGGCGGCCGCACAGAGAAGTGCGTCGTGCAGCATGTCGTGCCGATGCGGGCCGGCTCAGTGCGCGCCGAGGAAATCGAAGGCCGTCAGCGCGTAGATCCTGCCCAGTGCGCGCAACTCGTCGATGAAGACGTGCTCGTCGGCGGCGCCCATGTTGCAGGCCGTCAGGCCGCACACCACCGTTGGAATGCCGGCGGCGCGGTACAGCCGCGCATCCGAGGCGCCGACGCGCATGTTGACCACCGGCTGCCGGCCCAGCACGGCTTCGCAGTTGGCGGCCAGCGTGGTGATGACCTCGTGGCCCGGCGCGGTCCAGCTCGGTTCATAGCGGCGCAGGATCTCCAGGCTCAGGTCCCCATGCGGCGCGAGCAGTTCGCGGATGCGTGCTTCCACCGCAGCGGTATCGAGCCCTACCGGGATGCGGACGTCGACGGTGGCTTCGGCTGCATCGGCGATCAGGTTCGAGAGGCGCCCGCCCTGCATCGTGCCGAAGGTCAGCGTGACGCCTCGCAGCACCGCGCTCTCGCCGGCGCCGGACAGGGATTCCGACACGGCGGCGGAGCGCTCGATGGCGCGCAGCACCTCGGCGGGCGCGTCCACCGCCATCTGCCGGACGGCCGTCAGGCCCTGCATCGCCGCGAGTAGCTTCTCGATCGCGCAGTCGCCGTGGTGCACGTGGGCCGCATGGGCCGACTTGCCGCTCGCACGCAGGCGCATCCACAGCATGCCCTTTTCGCCGAAGCGCAGTACGCGGGTCGATCCGGTGTCGGCGCTGATCATCGCGTCGCCGCGCGCGGCCTCGACATGCGTCAGCAGGTGTTGCGTGCCGTCGGTGCCCATGGACTCCTCGTCGCCCACGAGCGTGGCGACCACCTCGCCGGCGAATGCGTCGCGCACGCCCGAGAGCTGCGCCATCGCGAACAGGATGGCGGCGATGCCGCCCTTCATGTCGGACACGCCGAGGCCATAGAGCTTGCCGTCGCGCATCTCGCCCGACGGGTCGGCCGTCCAGTCGGCGCGGTTCACCAGCGGAAAGGTATCCATGTGGCCGTTGAACACCAGGCGGCGGCCGCTGCTTACCGCGCCGCGCAGGCGAAGCACCAGATTCGCGACATGCGGCAAGGTGTCGTGGCGCTCGACCTCGAGGCCCGGGATGTCGCGGGCGATGGCCTCGATGGCGCGTGCCATCGCATGGGTGTTGCCGGGCGGGTAATGGCTGGGAACGCCGACCAGCCCGCGCGCCATCTCGGGCACGCGGTAGCTTTGGTTCTCGAGGGTGCTGGCAAGGGACGCGCGGGCAGAAAGCGAGCGGTCGTCGGTCCGGAAGGTGGCAGTGTTGTTCGTCATGGATCGAATGCTGAAACGCAGGTCGATCGGCGTCCAATTAGCAGAACGCGGGTGGTCATAAGCGCGCCGGGGAGGGGTAAACCCTGTCGATTGACCGGATCCGCCGAACAATGCGGCCCGCATTCAAGGCCTACCGCAGGCGTCCTTCGTTTCCTACAGTTCATCCATCGCAGCACCTTGCTGCATCGCGGACCCAGGAGACAAACCCATGCCAGCGACCGCCTACCAGACCCGATTCGGATCCCTCCAGCACTACGAGAAAGGCCACGTCGAGCCGATCGACGACGACGTGCGCCACTACGCGTTCTCCAATTGCTTCGAGATCGCGAACAAGAGCCGGCCCTACGAAAAGGTCGTGTTCGGCCAGAACCAGATCTACGTGCTGGAGACGCTGCGCGCCGAGGGCGTATCGCCCTGGTACACCTGCGCGCATGACGAGTTCGCGCTGGTGATGGATGGCGAGGTCGAGGTGCACCTGGTCAAGCTCGATGCCGGCCAGGTGGTCGGCGACGAGAGCAGGAATGGCGCCGTGCTCGTGCAGGGCGAACCCAAGGGCCAGAAGATGGGCTGGATGAAGCTGTCGCGTGGCCACCAGGGGCTGCTGCCGAAGAACACCGCCTACCAGTTCCGCACGGCGGGTGCGCCCGGCGTGATCGTGCTGCAGACCTGCAAAGGTGATCTCTCCGTAGAGAAGTGGGCAGACATCTGCCAGACGCACTGACCGATCGATCGCACGCACGAAGGAGCCCTCATGAACGCACCCGCTGAACTCGCCAAGGTCATCGCGTCGCAGCCCGACGCCACGCTCGGCTACAAGGACTTCTCGCTCGGCAGCTTCGGCTTCCGGCGCGACGAATATTTCGCCCACATCACCTGGAAGACGCGCGACGGCCGGCCGATGAGCCACACGCTGGACATCGGCAACTACCTGCGCGCGCTGATGCGCGACGTCGCCTGGGGCTTCTTCTATGGCTGGGTCAACTTCGACGACGTGGTCGGCACCGTCAACCACTACCAGTCGGTCGATCTCTATGCCGGCAGCTTCAACGGCACCATGAAGGCCGCCGGGATCGACCTGCTCGAGAACTTTCCCACCGCGCAGATCCGCGCCACCTTCGAAGCCATGCTCGACGACTGGACCAACGAGAGCTTCGACCCCTTCAGCGCGCCGCAGGAAACCGGCTCGCCCTATGGCCGAAAGAACGGCAACAACACCGCGAAGATCACGCGGGCGCGCGAACTCGCCACGCGCTGCGTGGGCCTCAAGGGCGACCTGAACCTGCGCAGCGACGCCAGCGGCGCGCCGATCAACCGCGCCTTCGCCGACGTGCCGCAGGCCCAGCCCGAACTGCATCCCGAGCCCGGCTTCGAGAACGAGGTGCACGGCTTCAATCTCTTCGGCTTCCTGTCGCGCTCGCAGGTCACGTGGAACCCGAGCTTCACCTCGGTGGTGAAGCACAGCTTCATGTGCCCGACGACCGAGGAACACATCCTGCCGATCATCCACGGCAACGACCGCGTCGAGTGGTTCTTCCAGATGACCGACGAGATCCATTGGGACTGCGGCGACAAGAACACGGGCAAGCCGATGGCGCGCGTGATCATGAAGGCCGGCGACATGGCCGCCATGCCCGCCTACTGCCGGCACCAGGGCTTCAGCCCCAAGCGCTCGATGCTGCTGGTGTGGGAGAACGGGTCGCCGAGCCTGGTGTACGAGATCCAGAAGGGCGAGTCGCCCGAGATCCCCGTCCAGTTCTGAATGGCCCCCTCTCCCGCACGCGGGAGAGGGCTGGGGTGAGGGTGGTATCCATGCCACCGCCGCCCCCTCACCCCAACCCTCTCCCCAGGGGAGAGGGAGGAATGCAAAGACATGACGCCCAACGACATCGCCACCGCGGCGGGCCTGCGCACGCCGATCCGCCACCAGCTCTTCATCGACGGCCGTTTCGTCGACGCCGAATCCGGCGAGACGCTCGCCACGCTCAACCCGCACGACAACGCGACCCTCGCCGACGTCGCATTGGCCGGCAAGGCCGACGTCGACCGCGCGGTGGCCGCCGCGCAGCGCGCCTTCCCGGCCTGGAGCCGCATGGCCGCCGCCGACCGCGGGCGCATCCTGCTGAAGCTCGCCGACCTGATCGACGCCCACACCGAAGAGCTCGCCCAACTCGAATCGCTCGACACCGGCCATCCGATCCGCGACACGCGCCGGCTCGACGTGCCGCGCACCGCGGGATGCTTTCGCTACTTCGGCGGCATGGCCGACAAGTTCCAGGGCGAGACCATCCCGGTCGAGGCCGGCTTCCTCAACTACACGCTGCGCGAGCCGGTCGGCGTCGTCGGCCAGATCGTGCCGTGGAACTTCCCGCTGATGTTCACCAGCTGGAAGATGGCGCCCGCGCTCGCGGCCGGCAACTGCATCGTGATGAAGCCGTCCGAGATCACGCCGCTGAGTTCGCTGCGCATCGCCGAGCTGATGGCCGAGGCCGGCCTGCCGCCCGGCGTGGTCAACATGGTGCCGGGCCTGGGCCATGTCGTGGGCCAGCACATCGCCGAGCATCCGGGCATCGCCAAGGTCGCGTTCACCGGCAGCACCGCGACCGGCCGGCGCATCGTGCAGGCCAGCGCCGGCAACCTGAAGAAGGTGCAGCTCGAACTCGGCGGCAAGGGCGCCAACATCGTGTTCGACGATGCCTTCCTGCCGGCCGCCGTCCACGGCAGCGCCTTCGCGATCTTCCATAACCAGGGCCAGGCCTGCATCGCCGGCTCGCGGCTGATGCTGCACGAGAAGATCGCCGATGCCTTCCTCGAAAAGTTCATTCCGCTCGCGCAATCGATCCGCCTGGGCAACCCGCTCGACGATGCGACCGAGATGGGGCCGCTCACCAGCGCACTGCACCGCGAGCGCGTGCTGAACTACGTCGAGATCGCGAAGGGCGAGGGCGGCGAGTTGCTCGCGGGCGGCAAGTCGCCGAGCGGCGAGTTGGCCCACGGCTGCTATGTCGAGCCGACCGTGGTGCGCGCCAAGTCCTGGCGCGACCGCGTGGCGCAGGAAGAAGTGTTCGGCCCCTTCGTCACCGTGCTCACCTTCAAGGACGACGAAGAGGCGATGCAGATCGCCAACGGCACCGACTACGGCCTGGGCAGTGGCCTGTGGACGCGCGACCTGCAGCGCGCGCACAAGGTCGCGCGCGAGCTGCACGCGGGCATGGTCTGGATCAACAGCTACAAGCGCGTGAATCCCGGCTCGCCCTTCGGCGGCGTCGGCCAGAGCGGCTACGGCCGCGAGATGGGCTTCGATGCGATGCGCGAGTACACGCAGGTCAAGAGCGTCTGGGTCAACGTCGATGCGCAGGTCCCGCCTCACTTCGTGCGTTGAGCTGTTTGTGCAAGAAGACTAACGAGAAGGAGACACCATGGCATTCAATCGCAGGCAGTTCACCCAGGCCGCGGCCGCGCTCGCCGCCGGCGGCGCCATGCCGCTCGTTTTTGCGGCCGACACGCTCAAGATCGGCTACGTCTCGCCGCAGACCGGTCCGCTCGCGCCCTTCGGCGAGGCCGACAAATGGGTCATCGACCAGATGAAGACCGCCTTCAAGGACGGCATCGCCGTCGGCGGCCGGAAGTACGCGGTGCAGATCGTGCTGAAGGACAGCCAGTCCAATCCGAATCGCGCGGGCGAGGTCGCCAACGACCTGATCCTGAAGGAGAAGGTCGCGCTCGTGCTCACCGCCGGCACGCCCGAGACCGCCAATCCGGTCAGCGATGCCTGCGAGCTCAACGAAGTGCCCTGCGTGTCGAGCGTGGTGCCGTGGCAGCCCTGGTTCTTCGGCCGCAAGGGCGATCCGGCCAAGGGCTTCGACTGGACGTACCACATGTTCTGGGGCCTGGAGGACGTCATCGCCAACTACACCAACGGCTGGAAGACGCTCGCCACCTACAAGAAGGTCGGCGGCCTGTTTCCCAACGACGGCGACGGCAATGCCTGGGGCGACAAGGAGCTTGGCTTTCCGAAGCCGCTCGCGCAGATGGGCTTCACGCTCACCGACCCCGGCCGCTACCAGGACGGCACGCAGGATTTCAGCGCGCAGATCGCGGCCTTCAAGCGCGACGGCGTGGAGATCGTGACCGGCGTGGTGATCCCGCCGGATGCCAAGACCTTCCTCACCCAGGCGCGGCAGCAGGGTTTCCGGCCCAAGATCATCACGCTCGGCAAGGCGCTGCTGTTCCCCGGCGCGATCGAGGCGCTCGGCGATCTCGGCGACGGCCTGTCGACCGAGGTGTGGTGGAGTCCTTCGCATCCCTTCACATCCAGCCTCACGAAGCAGAGCGCGAAGGCGCTGGCCGATGCCTACGAGGCCGGCGCGAAGAAGCAGTGGACGCAGCCGATCGGCTTCGCGCATGCGCTGTTCGAAGTCGCTTCCAGCGCGTTGTCGCGCGCCAAGTCGACCAAGGCCGCCGACGTGCGCGATGCCGTCGCCGCGACCGCGATCGATACCGTGGTCGGTCCGGTGAAGTGGGGCGGGCAGGGGCCGTTCAAGAACGTCAGCAAGACGCCGCTGGTGCTCGGGCAGTGGGGCAAGGGCAAGAAGTACAAGGTCGAGCTGACGATCGTCAATGACGAAGCGGCGAAAAATATTCCGACCGGCGGCACCTTGAAGCCGATGCCGGCCTGAGCAATGACCCTTCTGGCGTTGCACGCGGTCAGCAAGTCCTACGGCGCGCTCAAGGTCACCGACGACATCACGCTCGCGGTGACCGAGGGCGAGACCCTGGGCATCCTCGGGCCGAACGGCGCGGGCAAGACCACGCTGTTCAACCTGATCTCGGGCGACGTGCGCGTCGATGCCGGCCGCGTCGAATACGAGGGACGCGACGTGACCGCGCTCAAGCCGCACCAGCGCTGCCATGCGGGCATCGGCCGCAGCTACCAGGTGCCGCAGCCCTTCGGCCACATGAGCGTGTTCGAGAACCTCGTGACCGCTGCCTGCTTCGGCGCCGGCCAGCCGGAACATGAAGCCTGGCAGACCGCGCACGAGGTGCTGGAACAGACCGGCCTGATGCCGCATGCCAACAAGCCGGCCGGCGGCCTCACGCTGCTCGACCGCAAGCGGCTCGAGCTTGCGCGCGCGCTGGCGACGCGGCCGAAGCTGCTCCTGCTGGACGAGATCGCGGGCGGCCTGACCGAGCACGAGGCCAGGCAATTGGTGGCGGAGCTGCAGCGCATCAAGTCGCGCGGCGTGACCATGATCTGGATCGAGCACGTGGTGCACGCGCTGCTGTCGCTGGCCGACCGGCTGTTCGTCATCAACTTCGGCCAGAAGCTGGCCGAGGGCGAGCCGCGTGCCGTCATGAACGATGCCGAGGTGCGGCGCGTGTACATGGGGATGGAAGCATGAGCGGCGCCTTGCCATGCGGGGAGAGGACGGCATGACCGGGCTGCTCGCGGCCAGGGACTTGCGGGCGTTCTACGGCGACGCGCAGGCCTTGTTCGGCATCGACTTCACGCTCGACCCCGGCGAGCTGGTCGCCATCATCGGCGCCAACGGCGCGGGCAAGTCCACGCTGCTCAAGTGCCTGACCGGCCTGGTGCGCGCGCCGCGCGAGGCGGTGCACTTCAAGGGCGAAGCGATCGGCGGCCTGCCGCCCGGCGAGATCGTGCGGCGCGGCCTCGCGATGGTGCCCGAGGGACGGCGGCTGTTCCCGAGCCTCAGCGTCGAAGAGAACCTGTTGATGGGCGGCCTCACGCGGCGCCCCGGGCCGTGGAACCTGCGGCGTCTCTACACGCTGTTCCCGATCCTGGCCGACAAGCGCAAGGATCCGGCGACCTCGCTGTCCGGCGGCCAGCAGCAGATGGTGGCGCTGGGCCGTGCGCTGATGAGCAACCCCGAGCTGCTGCTGTGCGACGAGCTGTCGCTGGGCCTGGCGCCGATCGTGATCCGCGAGATCTACGCGGCCATGCCGGCCATCACGGGCGAGGGCATGACGGTGGTGATCGTCGAGCAGGACGTGACGATGGCGCAGCGCGTCTCGCGGCGCATCTACTGCCTGCAGGAGGGGCGGGTGTCGCTGCAAGGTCGTTCGGATGCGTTGTCGCGCGAGCAGATCTCACGTGCCTACTTCGGCATGTGAGCGGGAGCCATGCGTTGATCGAAACACTTCTTCAAGGCCTCCTGCTCGGCGGCCTCTACACGCTGTTCGCGCTCGGCCAGTCGCTGATGTTCGGCGTCATGCGCCTGACCAACACCGCGCAGGGCGACTTCATCGTGCTGGCCGCCTTCGCCGTCATCGCGGGCATCGGGCTGCTGGGCGATGCGCCCTTTCTGATCGCGCTCGCAGTGCTGCCGCTGGCCTTCGGCTTCGGCTATGCGCTGCAGCGCTGGGTGCTCAACGGCACGCTCGGCAAGGACCCGCTGCCTTCGCTGGTCGTGACCTTCGGCCTTTCGATCGTGATCCAGAACCTGCTGCTGGAAATCTTCTCGGCCGACCCGCGCTCGATCGAGATCGGCGGCCTCGCCACGCAGGGGCTGCGCATCGGCGAGTCGCTGTCGATCGGCGTGCTGCCGCTGGTCGTGCTGGCGGTCGCGCTCGCGGCCACGGCGGCGCTGCAATGGCTGTTCGCGGGCACGGCGCTGGGCCGCTCCTTCCGCGCGGTCTCGGACGATCGCGAAATCGCCGAGCTGATGGGACTGAACGCGAAGAAGGTCTATGCGCTCGCGACCGCCATCGCCTTCGTGCTGATCGCCATCGCCGGCGCGCTGCAGGGCATGCGCACCACGGTGTCGCCATCGGACGGTCCGCTGTTGCTGCTGTTCGCGTTCGAGGCCGTGATCATCGGCGGCATGGGCTCGTTCTGGGGCACGCTGGCCGGTGCGATGATCCTCGGCCTCACGCAGCAGATCGGCTTCCGGCTCGACCCGGGCTGGGGCATCTGGTTCGGCCATATCGTGTTCCTGCTGGTGCTCGTGCTGCGGCCGCAGGGGCTTTTTCCGAAGACGCGGGCATGACGACCACGAACCCGACTTTCGATGTGGTGCGCAGCACGGCGGCAAGCCGCGCGGCGCTGGTGGTGGGCGTGCTGCTGGTCGCGTTGGCCGCCAGCCTGCCCTTCTGGGGCGAGTCGAGCTGGATGCGCGAGTTCGTCGAAATCGCGTGCTACTTCATCTTCGCGATGATGTGGAACCTGCTCGCGGGCTATGGCGGCATGGTGAGCATCGGGCAGCAGGCCTTCTTCGGCTTCGGCGGCTACGTGATGCTGATGCTCGGCAACTTCGCAGGAATCAATCCCTTCGTTGCGATTCCGCTGGGCGCATTGGCTGCGGGACTGATCGCGGTGCCGGTGTCCTTCGCGGCCTTTCGCCTGTCGGGCGGCTACTTCGCGGTCGGCACCTGGGTGATCGCCGAGGTGTTCCGGCTCAGCTTCGCGAATGTCTCGGCCGTGGGCGGCGGCTCGGGCACCACGCTCACCGCGCTGCGCGGCATCGACAAATCGACGCGCGAGAGCGTGACCTACTGGATGGCGCTGGCCTGCGTGGTCGCGGCGATCGCGCTGGTCTACCTGTTCCTGCGCAGCAAGCGCGGCCTCGCGCTGCTTGCGATCCGCGACAACGAGGTGGCGGCCGAGTCGCAGGGCGTGCCGGTGGCGCGCATGAAGCTCGCGGTGTACGTGGTCGCGGCCTTCGGCGCAGGCCTCGCGGGCGCGCTCTACTTCGTCGGCAACCTGCGCATCAGCCCCGATGCGGCCTTCAGCGTCAACTGGTCGGCCTTCGCGATTTTCATGGTGGTGATCGGCGGGCTCGGTCGCATCGAAGGGCCGCTGGTGGGTGCGCTCATCTTCTGGGCGCTCAACAAGTTCCTGAGCGACTATGGCACCTGGTATCTGCTCGGGCTCGGGCTGCTCGCGATCCTCGTCACGCTGTTCTTCAAGCAGGGCCTGTGGGGCTATGCGCAGCAGCGCTGGGGCTGGTCGCTGTTCCCGACGCAGCGCCGGCATGCCGCGGCGCGCACGCCGATCATTCGGCCGTGATGATCGCCCGGCTCAGAAGCTGAGGGTGGCAGCACCTTCCATCAGCCGTGCGTGAACGGCACTGGCACCGGTGATGACGACACCTTCGATCAGATCCTCCTGCACATAGCCGCGCGATGCGACGCAAGGCGGGCAGGCCCAGACGGTGCCGCCGCGCGCCATGAAATCATCGATCAGGGCCTTGAGCGGTGCCAGCGGCGGGACGTGTGTCAGGTCCACCGCGCGCTTGCGCACGAGATCGATGGCGGCGCTGGTCAGGAAGAGATAGGGCTTGAGCCCCGAAGTGATCGCACCGCAGGCGATCGTCAAGGCCACCGATGAAAGCTCATGGTCCGTGCCGCGGGTCACGAGGACGACGAGTTCGCGCGAGTTCTCTGTCATGGCTGCTCCAGTCGATCAAGAAAAAAGAGGCAGGCTCTATGATGGTCGGGCGCCTTGCCGCTGCCTTGCCCCTTCGTCCGCACTTGTTGCCCGAAACGCCGCGGCCTACAGAGATCGGAGCCTTTCATGGATGTGCTGTCCAGTCTTCTGAGCACGATTCGACTCAATGGCGCACTGTTCCTCAACGCCGACATGCATGCGCCGTGGTGCGTGAACATACCCACGGGCGCCGAGCTGGCCAGGCTGTTGCGGCCCGAGGCGCATCGCCTCGCGGTCTGCCATCTGCTGCTGGAGGGACGGTGCTGGATACGGCTGGAGGATGGCGATCCGATCGAACTGGTGGCGGGCGACGTCGTGACGTTCCCGCGCGCCGACGCTCATGTGGTGGGCAGCGATCTCCAGTACTCGGCCGTGCAGGTGGACCATGTGGTCCAGCCCAGGGTTCCGGAGCTGAACCGCATTCGCTACGGCGGCGATGGCGAAAAGAGCGTCGTCGTCTGCGGTTGGTTCGCCTACGACGGCGATGGCTCGAATCCCCTGACCGACGCGCTGCCGCGGATTTTCCGGACCGGGTTGCGCCACCGCGCCGCGGGGCCCTGGATCGAGCAGTCGATCCGCTTCGCGTTGGCCGAAGCCGCGTCTGCCGGACCGGGCGTCGATGCGCTGGTCAGCAGGGCCGCCGAGGTGCTCTTCCTGGAAGCCCTGCGCGCCTACATCGAGACGATTCCGCCCGGGCAGTCGGGATGGCTTGCCGGCCTCAAGGATGCCGTCGTGGGCCGCTGTCTCGGCTTGATGCATGAATCGCCCGGGCACGAGTGGACGGTCGATGCGTTGGCGCAAGTGCTCAACCTGTCGCGCAGCGCGCTCGCGGAGCGCTTCACGAAATACGTCGGCGTGCCGCCGATGCAATACCTGACCCGCTGGCGCATGGTGGTGGCGGCCGGCCAGCTGCGTGAACGACGCGGCGATCTGGCGCGTGTCGCGGCCTCGGTGGGCTATGAGTCCGAGGCTGCATTCAACCGCGCCTTCAAGCGCGAGTTCGGCACGACCCCCGGGCAATGGAAGCGGCGGAACCAGGCGGCGGGGCCGGCCGAGTCCGCGTCACAGCCGCATTGAGCGCGCGTGCTCAGGCGCCTGCGGGGGCGAGCTCGATCGCCGCGTCCTGCACGATGTAGCCCACGTAGCGGAAGTCGCGAATGGATGCCACGCGATCGGCCGACCACGTGAGTTCGATGAAGTAGGCGGGCCCTTCGGCGAGCGGATCGCTCATCACCGCCAGCACCTCGCGGTCATCGAGCCACGCAGGCTGCAGCCGCCAGCCCTCGGTGCGGTCGTAGTTGCCGAAATAGACGCCGACCTCGCGCCGCCCCGCCGCCTTGCGCCGCGAGACCAGGTCCAGCCGTACGTCGTCGGCGAGCATCGCGCGCACGCCGTCCCAGTCGTGGGCGTTGAAGAGGCTCGCGTACTGCGCCAGCGCCGGCGAGACCGCGCGCGGCGACGGGCCGGCCGTCGAGGCCGGTGCCGCGGCCAGCGTGCGCAGCAGGGTCCGTCCGCGGTGCAGCGCGGCCTTCACGGCGGGCAGGCTCAGATCGAGTTCGGCCGCGATCTCTTCCAGCGAATGGTCGAGCAGGTCCTTGAGGATCACGCAGCCGCGCTGCGCCGGCGCGAGTTCGAGGAAGCACGAGATCGCCGCGTTCACGGCCTGCCGGCGGGCCAGTGCGCTGTCGGGTTCGCGGCCGCGGTCGTCGGCGATCTCGAGCGCGGCATCGAGCGGCTCGCTGCGGCGATAGGCCTCGCGCCGCAGGTGATCGATGGCGCGGTTGTGCGCGATGCGAAAGAGCCAGGGCCTGAGCGGCGGCAGTTCCTTGAACTCCGACAGCTCGTAGTAGGCGCGCGCCAGCGTGTCCTGCACCACGTCCTCGCCGTCGGCGACCGAGCCGGTCATGCGCGTGCAGTAGCGGTGCAGGTCCGGCCGCACGTGCGCCACCAGCGCGAGGAATTGCCGCCGGCCCTCTTCCAGCGCGGAGATGACGCCGGCGGCGTCAGTCGCCGAAGAATCCATAGGATCCGATCTCGTGCAGTTGCGTGCTGACCGGCGGCTCCTCGCAGCGGTCGCGGATGCCGGCGACGAAGGCCTTGAAGGCCGGCAGCGCGGTCAGCGCATTGCTGCCGTCCGCGGCCTCGTGCGAGACGATGTGGACGAAGCTCACCCCGTCGTCGAGCCGGAAGGTGGCATAGTGCAGCCCCGGCGGCCGCAGCCGGTGGAGCTCGTCGTAGACCGCGCGCGCGAAGCCTTCGTTCTCGGCCACGCGGTCGGCCTTGAGTCGGTAGCGAATCATTTGCTTCATGATGATGACAGCCTTTCTCCGGCAATGGCCGGTAGGGAGAAGGAATCTTCGGGGCTTGCATGGCAAGGACGCACGGGCAGCGCCAAAGGATGCGGTGCCGCGCGCATCGTGTGCCTTTTTCCACGGCGGGATCACCCGGGCTTGCCGGCAGCCCGGTGCGGCTGGCCTACCATGGTGCCCTGTCCGAACCGCGCACCCCCTACAGGAATCGACATGACCCCGATCCAGCCTTCCAGTGCAGAAACCCCGAAGGCGACGGCCGCACCCGCGGCGGGCCGGGGTGCGGAATTCGCCTGGCCCAATCCTCCGTATGCGAAGGAGGTCGCGGCCGCGACGCCGCTCGAGCCGCAGCCCTGCGAGGTCGTCGGCCTGAATGCCAAGCGCGTGACCGGCCGCATGACGCATTTCTCGGCCGTCAACGAAGTGGTCCACGTGCAGCTGCCGCAGGCGCGCACGCGGGTCACGGTGCGCTTCGACCAGTTCCGCACGCTGACGCTGATCGCGCCGCTGGCGCCTTTTGCCGTGTCCGGCCCGCGCAAGGTCTCCGGCTACCGCGTGCTGCTGAACGATGGCGACGAGCTGACCGGCGAGACCCTGGGCCATGTCGAAACCGGCTTCGGGCTGTTCCTGTTCCCGCCGGCCGGCGACGATGGCTCGGTCTGGCGCCTGTTCGTGCCGCGCGCCAGCCTGCAGCGCTTCGAGGTCGGCAAGGGCGCGGCCGCGCCGGAGGCCGCCGAAGGCCCGGGCGAGGCCGAGGCGCACAACATCGGCGAACTGCTGTCGTCGACGCAGGTGAGCTCGCGCGAGCAATTGCTCGAAGCCATCGAACGGCAGGCCCGCATGCCGATCGTTCGCATCGGCGAGGCACTGACCTCGCTCGGCATGATCACCGAGCGCGAACTCGGCGATGCGCTGGCGCAGCAGCAGCTCGACCGCAGCGTGCCGCTGGGCGAAGTGCTGGTGCGCATGGGCATCGTCACGCGGCCCGATCTGCAGACCGCGCTGGCGCGCAAGATGGGCTATCCGCTGGTGAACCTGGACGCCTTTCCGACCGAGGCCGACGCGCTGCGCAAGATCGGCCATGCAGTCGCCGAGCGCCTGCAGGTCATGCCGCTGCTGATCCACGACGGACGGCTGATCCTGGCCATGGACGACCCGATCAACCGCCACGCGGCCATCGACGAGGCCGAGTTCAGCGCGCAGATGAAGGTGGTCGCGGTGCTCGGCCAGACCGCCGACCTCGACGGCGTGCAACGCGCGGCCTACGAGAAGATCGGCTCGGTCGAAGGCCGCTCGCGCTCGTTGGAAACACAGGGCTCGATCGATTTCCAGCTCACCGACACCAACGAGCTGATCGAAACGCTGGAGAAGGAAGGCCAGAACCCTTCCGACGACGATGCGCCCATCGAGCAGTCGGACAACTCGCTGGTGCGCATGATCAACCGCATGATCCTCGAGGCGCACCGCGAAGGCGTGTCCGACATCCACATCGAGAGCTACCCGGGCCGCGAGAAGATCCGCATCCGCTTTCGCAAGGACGGCCGGCTGCGCACCTACCTCGAGCTGCCGCCGAACTACCGCAACGCGATGATCGCGCGCGTCAAGATCATGTGCGACCTCGACATCAGCGAGAAGCGCAAGCCCCAGGACGGCAAGATCAACTTCGCCAAGTTCTCGCCGCAGCACCGCATCGAGCTGCGCGTCGCGACCATCCCGACCAACAACGGCCTGGAGGACGTGGTGATGCGGATCCTGGCCTCGGCCAAGCCGATCGCGCTCGACCGGCTCGGGCTCTCGCCCTACAACCTGGAGCACCTCAAGCGCGCCATCAACCGACCCTACGGCATGGTGCTGTGCGTCGGCCCGACCGGCTCGGGCAAGACCACCACGCTGCACTCGGCGCTGATGCAGATCAACGTGCCGGAGCGCAAGATCTGGACCGCCGAGGATCCGATCGAAATCACCCAGGCCGGCCTGCGCCAGGTGCAGGTCAACCCGCGCATCGATTGGACCTTCGCCAAGGCGCTGCGCGCCTTCCTGCGCGCCGACCCGGACGTGATCATGGTCGGCGAGATCCGCGATGAGGAAACTGCCAAGACCGCGATCGAGGCATCGCTGACGGGCCACCTGGTGCTGTCGACGCTGCACACCAACAGCGCACCCGAGACCGTGACGCGCCTGCTCGACATGGGCATGGACCCGTTCAACTTCGCCGACTCGCTGCTCGGCGTGCTGGCGCAGCGCCTGGTGCGGCGGCTGTGTTCGCAGTGCATCGAGAGCCGGCCGGCGACGCCCGAGGAAGTCGAGGAGCTGATGTCCGACTACATGCACGTCTTCGGCGCCGGCGACACGCCAGCCGCGCGCGAGGCGCTGCATGCCGAGTGGGTGGAGCGCCATGGCCGCGAGGGCCGGCTGCAGCGCTACACCAGCGTCGGTTGCCCGGCCTGCGACAAGACCGGCTACAAGGGCCGTGTCGGCGTGCACGAGCTGATGGTCATGACGCGCGAGCTGCGCTACCTGGTACAGACCGGCTCGCGCGCCGAGCTGCTGCAGGAGACCGCGCTGCGCGAAGGCATGCGCACGCTGCGCCAGGACGGCATCGAGAAGGTGCTGGCGGGGCAGACCAGCATCGACGAAGTGCGCGCGACGAGCAACGTCTGACGCGCGGCCGCCGCGCGCGGCTCAGTCGTCTTCGTGCACCTGATGCTGGCCGACCAGCGTCTGTTGCACGGTCGGCGGCACGGCCTCGTAGTGCGACAGGGAGATGGTGTAGCGCCCCTGCCCGCTGGTCATCGCGTTGAGCCGCGACTGGTAGCCCGACAGTTCGGACATCGGCGCCTGCCCGTGGATCAGCACCGTGCCCGCCGTCACGTTGGAGGTGCCGCTGACCAGGCCGCGCCGCACCGACAGGTCGCCGGTGACGTCGCCGATCGCATGGTCGGGCGCGGCGATGTCGATCCGGACCACCGGCTCCAGCACGATCGGCCGCGCGCCGCGGATCGCCGCCATGAAGGCCTTGCGACCGGCGGTGGCGAAGGCGATGTCCTTGCTGTCGACGCTGTGGTGCTTGCCGTCGTAGACCACCACGCGCACGTCGACCACCGGATAGCCGGCGATCGCGCCATGCACCAGCACTTCGCGCACACCCTTCTCGACCGCGGGAATAAACTGGCCCGGGATGGTGCCGCCGCGCACCTCGTCGACGAACTCGAAGCCGGCGCCGCGTGCCAGCGGCTCGATGCGCAGGTAGACCTCGCCGAACTGGCCGGCGCCGCCGGTCTGCTTCTTGTGGCGGTGATGGCCTTCGGCCGGCGCCGTCACCGTCTCGCGGTAGGCGATGCGCGGCGGCC
The DNA here is from genome assembly GCF_901827165.1 of Variovorax sp. SRS16. Lineage (NCBI taxonomy): Bacteria > Pseudomonadati > Pseudomonadota > Betaproteobacteria > Burkholderiales > Comamonadaceae > Variovorax > Variovorax sp. SRS16. The sequence continues at coordinate 4,598,261 of NZ_LR594666.1, read as the reverse complement.
GCGTGTTGACCTCGAAGCGGTAGACCTCGCGCAGCCGGTCGAGCAGCACGCGCAGGTGCAGCTCGCCCAGGCCGTAGACGATGGTCTCGTTGGTGACGCTGGCGTGCTCCAGCCGCAGGCACGGGTCCTCGGCGACCAGCTTGCCGAGGATCTCCCAGGCGCGCTGCTCGTCGCCGTGCCGCTTGGGCTCGATCGCCAGGCCGTGTACCGGGATCGGGAAGTCCAGCGGCGCGAGGTGCACGTGGTCGTCCTCGGCCGCGTCGTGCAGCACCGCGTCGAACTGGATCTCGTCGACCTTGGCCACTGCCACGATGTCGCCCGGCAGCGCGCGCTGCACCTCGACATGGTCCTTGCCTTGCAGCATGAACAGGTGGCCGACCTTGAAGGGCTTGCGGCCATCGCCGACATAGAGCTGGCTGTCGCGCGTGAGCGTGCCCTGATAGACGCGGAAGATGCCCAGCTTGCCGACATACGGATCGACCGTGACCTTGAACACGTGCGCCAGCACGTGCAGCGACGGATCGGGCAATGCGCGCAGCGGCTGCGCCTCGGCGCCCTCGCCGACGAGGAAGTCGGGCGGGTTGGCCTCGGTTGGATCGGGCAGCAGCTTGACGATCACGTCCAGCAGCTCGGCCACGCCGGCACCCGTGCGCGCCGAGACGAAGCACACCGGGATCAGGTGGCCTTCGCGCAGCGCCTGTTCGAGCGGCGCGTGCAGCTCGGCCGGATCGACGTCGCCGTCCTCGAGGTAGCGGTCGACGAAGGCGGCATCGACCTCGACCACCTGCTCGACCAGCGCGCGGTGGGCCGCGTCGACGGCGCCGATGTCGGAATGGCCCTCGCGGTTGTAGAAGCAGTCCACCACCTGCGTGCCGCCGGCGTCCGGCAGGTTGAGCGGCAGGCATTCGCGGCCGAAGGCGGTCTGGATCTGCGCCAGCAGGCCCGCCAGATCGACGCCCTGGGCGTCGATCTTGTTGACGATGACCATGCGGGTCAGATGGCGCGAGGCCGCATACGTCATCATGCGCAGCGCCATCGGTTCGATGCCGATCGCGGCATTGATGACGATGGCCGCGGTCTCCACGGCCTCCAGCGCCGGCAGGCTCTGGCCGAGGAAATCGGGGCCGCCGGGGGTGTCGATGAAATGAATCCGCGTGCCCGCATGCACGAGGTTCAGCACCGAGGCATTGAGCGAATGCTGCATGCGGCGCTCGAGCGGATCGTGGTCGCTGACGGTGCTGCCGCGCTCGATGCTGCCCGGCGCGCCGATGGCGCCCGAGCGGTGCAGCAGCGCTTCGGCCAGCGTGGTCTTGCCGCTGGCCGAGGCACCGACGAGCGCCAGTGTGCGCACAGCTTCCATTTCGGCCGCGAGGCCGTTCGATCGGCTTGGCATGGGCGGGTCTCCTTCAGCCCGGAGGCGGACCGGACTGCCTGGTTGGGATCGCGTGCACCGCCTTGACGGCAAACCAGCGTACGGGATCGCGCCCTTCGGCGCAAGCCGAGGAAGCGCGGGCCCCGGGGCCGGCCTAGGACTGCGGCTTGCGCGGCACGCGCTGCGCCGGGTCGTAGAAGAAGGTCTCTTCGGCGATGCGTTCGCCTTCCCAGCGCTGGTAGGCAAGCTCTTCCATGTGCGTGACGGTGCCGTCCTTCCACTCGAAGTGGAAGATCCAGCGGATCACGACCTTGTCGCCATTCACGAACACGGGGCGCACGCAGGTCGAACTGATCGACGCGGCGCGCGGCAGCATCGCGCGCTCGCGTGCCACGGCCGTATCGCGGCCGTGGCGCGGCGGTTCCTGGTTCTCCTGCAGCGAGGCGTTCTCGGTGTAGAACTCCTCGACCGCTTCGGCATGCGCGTTCTCTTCGACGCGGGCGATGAATCGTTCGAGCGTTTCGGGCGTGGGCATTCGGCTTCCTTTGCGAGAGGAATCATTTTGGCTGGACCTTCGCGATCCGCTGGCCGTCGCTGGTTGCCGTGAGCGTCGACCGAAAGCCGATCGATCGCGTCCATGCGGGCGTCTCGGGTTGCCAATCAAGGATCGTTGCGCCAGGCGCGTGACGAACCGATACGGTGCCGTCGATGATCTTGCCAAGCCCGCTCAGCCGGATCTCGAAGCGCGAACTGCCGTCGGGTGCCTCGCCGGTCAAGGGCAGCGCAGGATCGAAGCGGATGTCCAGTTTCCGTTCGGCCGTCGTCGCCGCGTAGCTGTCGATGCGCCCTCGGGCGTCGGTGGTCAGCACGAGGCGTTCTCCCGACATCCGCGGCGCCACGTAGACCGGCCGGGCATCGGGCCCTTCGCGGGAGAAGCGGATCGCATATCGGCGCTGCCACGGTGATCGAGAGGTCAGCGTCGAATGCCTGCAGATGCAAGGAAAGGCCCAGCGGGCCGGCCGGGTCTCCGATTTCCGCGTATTCGATTGGCTGGTAGGTCCATCGGTTCTGCTTCGCCAGCGCGGGGCTGTCGGTGAAGCTGAACTGTCGCTTGGGCGGCTTGCGTTCCGTGAAGAAGACCCATCGGACGGCACGCCCCTGCGCGTCTCGCCGGCTCATCACCTCCACCGCTTCGTAGACCGGGTGCCTTGGAAGCCAGATGAACCAATGGTGAGTCCACCGGTCCGCGACTAGGCGGAAAGGCACGACCGGCATGGCCGCGGAGGCCGCTGCCGCAGCGCCGGGAAGCCACGCGGCGAAGGCGCCGAGCGACGTGATGATCATGGCCCTGCGGCCCGCTGGATCCTCGCCGCGTTTCACTGAGGTGCCTTCCATGCGGGCGACCCGGTGTGTCCAGTCGTGAGCCGATTGGGCAGGACCGGCTGCGCTTGCGCGAAGCATTGACTGATCAGACGCTCTCCCTTGACGCGGAAATGGTAGCCCGGCCTTGCGCGCGCGCGGCCCTGCGGGCCCGGATCCCGGCGCGGGCGTCGATGTGTGGGCGCTATGGAGCCCTTCGCCGCCGCAGCCGTCGCTGCCGCCTGAGCGACGCACTGCCTTACCCGCTGATGTGGGCTTTCAGCGACGCCGGGGGGCGAGGCGGGCCGCCGGGCGCGTGGCCTTTTGCACGAAACGGCGGATCGGTTGAGGCTGCCGTCCCAAACGTGACTTCTGCGCTTCCGTGCGGAAGGGGAAGCGCGTTAAATGAAGTCTTTGGTATTCAAGTCGAGGACTGCCATGATCACCGCCCTGAGGACTTCGTCCGCGCGTGCCCTGCACTGGCTGTCGGCCGCGCGTCGCGCCCGGATCGTGCGGCAAACCCGCCTGCGCCGCCGCCGGCGGCAGACCGTGTTCGCGCAGGCCCATGGGCAGATCATGCTGCTCGATTGCCAGCGGCACCTCGGCTGGTGGTCGGGCGTGGTGAAGATCCGCGACGCCTCGCAGGACCGCGTCGTCCACGTCTGCTGCGAGCTGCGGGCTTCGATGCAGGATGCACTGGGCGACGCCGAGCAGGATGCGCAGCGCCTGGCGCTGATGTTCGCGCAGTAGCCTGCCGCCACCGTCATGAGCACCGACACCGTCGAGCTGGTGGTCGACGAACCGTCCGCCGGCCATTTCTACTGGATCCTGCAAAAGCACGAGGAAAGCTGTGGCGAGGCCGTCGTCATCGAGACGGCCGAGGGTCCGATGCCCTCGTATGGCGCGGCCATGATGGCCGGCATCGCGGCGCTGCAGCGCCGCGCCGATGCGCGCGGCGCCGGCGAGCCGAGTCCGATCGTGACCGTGTTCGTCGATCCGCAGGACGGCTTCGGCGCTGTGAAGGGGCGCTGACGAAGCATTTGGTTGACTTGCGTGGGGCGCGCCCGTCGCGTAACGTTCTGTAACGTTCATCCACTTTGTCAAAACTGCTTCCTCATGATCTCCAAACGCCGCCTGCTCCAGACCCTTGCCGCCTCGCTCTGCACGCCGGCCGCCTGGGCCCAGGAGCTCTCGCCATCCGCGCGTGCGCGCGCCCCGCGTTCTTCCGCGCCGGGCAACTGGCCGAGCAAGCCGGTGCGTCTGCTGGTCGGCTTTCCGGCCGGTGCCTCGCCCGACCTCGCGGCGCGCGCCATCGCCGAACCGTTGTCCAGGCTGCTGGGTCAGCCGGTGGTGGTCGAGAACAAGCCCGGCGCCAGCGGCAACCTCGCTGCCGACCAGGTGGCCAAGTCGCAGGACGAGCACACCCTCGGCGCGCTGATCAACGGCAATCTCACGATCGCCAGGCTGCTCAATCCCAACACGCCCTTCGATCCCGAGAAGGACTTCGCGCCGGTCGGCATGATCGGCACGGCGCCGCTGGTGCTGGCGGCACCGGCCGACGCGGTCGGCAAGAACGCCACCGAACTGCTGCTGTGGGCACGCAACCTCGGCGACCGCGGCAAATACGGCTCGCCCGGCGTCGGCACGGTGGGCCACCTCGGCATGGAGCTGCTGAAGACGCGCACCAGCATTGCGGTGCAGCACGTGCCGTTCACCGGCAATCCGCAGGTCATCACCGCGATGCTGGCCGGCAAGATCCAGCTGGCGCTGCTGCCGCCCGGCCTGGCCAAGCCGCACGTGAAGTCGGGCAAGCTCAAGGCCATCGGCGTCACCTCGCCCGAGCGCAGCCCGCTGTTCGCCGAGCTGCCGACCTTGCGCGAGGCCAGCGTGCGCGGCGCGGACCTCGAGATCTGGACCGCGATCGCGGCGCCGGCCAGCCTGCCATCGCCGGCGATCGTCAAGCTCAATGCGGCGCTGGTGGAGGTGCTTCGCGCGCCCGAAGTGCAGCAGCGGCTGTTGACCGCCGGCTGGCGGGCGCAGCCCGGTACGCCGCACGACCTGGACTACCGCATGCGCAGCGACACCACCCAGCTGGGCGGCGTGATCCTGATGCGCGGCATCCACTCCGAGGCCTGAGCCGGCGACCGGGGCTGCCGGCTCAGAGCAGTCCGGAAATCTCCCGCGCCGATGCCAGCAGCGCGGGCAGCATCGTCTCCTGCATCATCTTGGCGCCGGTGCGGTTGGCCTGGCCGCTGATGTTGAGCGCGGCCACCGTGCGCCCCGCGCGGTCGACGATCGGCGCGGCGATCGAGACCAGGCCTTCCTCCAGCTCCTGGTTGATCAGGCACCAGCCCTGGCGCCGCGCCTGCATCACCTTGGCGAACAGCGCGTCGGCATCGGTCACGGTCGACTTCGTGAAAGCCTCGCGCGCCGTCGCCTCGATGCGCGCGCGGATCTCCTCGTCGGCCAGGTCGGCCAGCAGCAGCCGGCCCATCGACGTGCACCAGGCCGGCAGGCGCGAGCCGACGCCGAGGCTGATGCGCATGATCTTGTGCGTGGGCACGCGCATCACGTAGACGACGTCGGTGGCGTCGAGCACGGCAGCCGAACACGATTCCTGCACCTGGCGCACCAGCGCCTCCATCACCGGCTCGGCCCGGTTCCAGATCGGCATCGACGACAGGTAGGCGAAGCCGAGGTCGAGGATGCGCGGCGTGAGGGCGAACAGCTTGCCGTCGCTGGCGACGTAGCCCAGCGTCTGCAGCGTCAGGAGGATGCGGCGCGCGCCCGCACGTGTCAGTCCGGTCGCAGCGGCCACCTCGCTCAGGGTCTGGCGCGGCGCGCCGGCACTGAACGACCGGATCACCTGCAGCCCGCGCGCGAAGGACTGCACGTAGCTGTCGCCGGGCGCCGGTGCAACGGCTTGTTTCGGGTGGGTTGCCATGGTCGAGGATTCTCCCTAGAATTCATTATACGAACAAGTGTTCGATATACGAACAAATCGGCAAATCCTTCCGAACGGGTTGCAGGCGCAAAATCGTTCGGCCTTCCTTCACCCCGGAGACGACTTCCATGATCAACAAGATCGCACGCTCCGTCGCAGATGCCATGGCCGGCATCCCCGACGGTGCCACCGTGCTGATCGGCGGCTTCGGCACCGCCGGCATTCCCAACGAGCTCATCGACGGCCTGATCGAGCAGGGCGCGAAAGACCTCACGGTCGTCAACAACAACGCCGGCAACGCAGAGGTCGGCCTGGCCGCGCTGCTCAAGGCCGGCCGCGTGCGCAAGGTGATTTGCAGCTTTCCGCGCCAGGCCGACAGCCAGGTGTTCGACGGCCTCTACCGCTCCGGCAAGCTCGAGCTCGAACTGGTGCCGCAGGGCAATCTGGCCGAGCGCATCCGCGCTGCCGGTGCCGGCATCGGCGCCTTCTTCTGCCCCACGGGCTACGGCACGCAGCTCGCGGGCGATCGCGAAACGCGCGAGATCGACGGCAAGCCCTACGTGCTCGAGTACCCGATCCATGGCGACGTGGCACTCATCAAGGCCGAGCGCGGCGACCGCTGGGGCAACCTCATCTACCGCAAGGCCGCGCGCAACTTCGGCCCCGTGATGGCCATGGCCTCCGACCGCACCATCGCGACCGTGCACGAGATCGTCGAACTCGGCGAGATGGACCCCGAGACCATCGTCACCCCCGGCATCTTCGTCCACCGGATCGTCAAGATCGACCGCGTCGCGACCCAGGCGGGTGGTTTCAAGAAGGCAGCATGACCATGAGCAACTACCAACGCCGCACCAAGGACCAGCTCGCCGCGCGGGTCGCACAGGACATCTTCGACGGCGCCGTCGTCAACCTCGGCATCGGCCAGCCGACGCTGGTCGCCAACCATCTGCCCGCGGGCCGCGAAGTGATCCTGCACAGCGAGAACGGCATCCTCGGCATGGGCCCCGCGCCCGCCCAGGGCAGCGAGGACTACGACCTGATCAATGCCGGCAAGCAGCCCGTCACGCTGCTGCCCGGCGGCGCCTTCTTCCACCATGCCGACAGCTTCGCGATGATGCGCGGCGGCCATCTCGACATCTGCGTGCTCGGCGCCTTCCAGGTCTCGGCCACCGGCGACCTCGCCAACTGGAGCACCGGCGAGCCGGGCGCCATTCCCGCGGTCGGCGGCGCGATGGATCTGGCCATCGGCGCCAAGCAGACCTGGGTCATGATGGACCTCCTGACCAAGAAGGGCGAAAGCAAGATCGTCCAGCAATGCAGCTATCCGCTGACCGGCATCGGCTGCGTCAAGCGCGTGTACTCCGACCTTGCCACCCTCGCATGCACGCCCGCGGGCCTGAAGCTGATCGACAAGGTCGACGGCCTCGACCATGCCGAGCTCGAAAAGCTGGTGGGCCTGCCCATCGCCGCCTGAAACCGACACCGAAAGAGACCGACACCATGACCCACCAAGCCTTCATCTGCGACGCCATCCGCACCCCCTTCGGCCGCTACGGCGGCGCCCTTGCCAGCGTGCGCACCGACGACCTCGGCGCGGTGCCGCTGCGCGCGCTGATGGAACGCAACAAGAACGTCGACTGGCAGGCCGTGAGCGATGTGCTCTATGGCTGCGCCAACCAAGCCGGCGAGGACAACCGCAACGTGGCGCGCATGTCGGCGCTGCTCGCGGGCCTGCCGCTCGAACTCGGCGGCGCGACCATCAACCGCCTGTGCGGCTCCGGCCTCGATGCGGTGGGCAGCGCCGCGCGCGCCATCAAGGCGGGCGAGGCCGGCCTGATGATCGCCGGCGGCGTCGAGAGCATGAGCCGCGCCCCCTTCGTCATGCCCAAGGCCGAGAGCGCCTTCAGCCGCGCCAACGCGGTCTACGACACCACCATCGGCTGGCGCTTCGTCAACAAGCTCATGAAGGCGCAGTACGGCGTGGATTCGATGCCCGAGACGGCCGAGAACGTGGCCACCGACTACAAGATCGAGCGCGAGGCGCAGGACAGGATGGCGCTGGCCTCGCAGCAGCGCGCGGTCGCATCGCAGAAGTCCGGCTTCTTCGATGCCGAGATCGTGCCCGTCAGCGTGGCGCAGAAGAAGGGCGACCCGATCGTCGTCGCCAAGGACGAGCATCCGCGCGACACCAGCCTCGAATCGCTGGCCAAGCTCAAGGGGGTGGTGCGTCCCGACGGCACCGTGACGGCCGGCAACGCGAGCGGCGTCAACGACGGTGCCGCCGCGCTGCTGCTGGCCGACGAAGCCAGCGCCGCCAGGTACGGCCTGACGCCGCGTGCCCGCGTGGTCGGCATGGCCACGGCCGGCGTGGCGCCGCGCGTGATGGGCATCGGCCCGGCACCGGCCACGCAGAAGGTGCTGGCACTGACCGGCCTCACGCTCGACCAGCTCGACGTGATCGAACTCAACGAAGCCTTCGCCGCCCAGGGCCTCGCGGTGCTGCGCCTGCTCGGGCTGAAGGACGACGACGCGCGCGTCAACATCAACGGCGGCGCGATCGCGCTCGGCCATCCGCTGGGCGCCAGCGGTGCGCGGCTCGCGACCACGGCCGTCAACCAGCTGCACAAGAGCAAGGGCCGCTATGCGCTGTGCACGATGTGCATCGGCGTGGGCCAGGGCATCGCGGTCATCCTCGAGCGCGTCTGATGCGAAGCCGCATGCGCCGCGCCCTGTTGCTGGGCGCGGTGGCCTCGGTGGCTGCGTCCGCCTGGGCCGAGGCGGAGTCGAAGCCGATCCGGATCGTCGTGCCCTTCACGCCCGGCGGCGGCAACGACGTCTTCGCGCGCCAGATGGCCAAGAGCCTCGGCGAGCTGCGCAACCAGAGCGTGGTGGTCGAGAACCGGCCCGGCGCCGGCGGCAACCTGGGCACCGAGTTCGTGGTGCGCAGCGCGGCCGACGGCAGCACGCTGCTGCTGGGGCACTCGGGCACGGTGTCGATCAATCCGGCGCTCTACCACGGCCTCAAGTACGACACGCAGAAGGACCTGGTGCCGATCGCCATGTTCGCTTCTTCGGCCCTGGTGCTGGTGGTGCCCGAGAACTCGCCGGTGAAGACGGTGGCCGACCTGGTCGCGCTCGCGAAGGCGCGGCCCGGCACGCTCAACTACGCATCGAGCGGCAGCGGCACCGGCGGCCATCTCACCGGCGAGCTGTTCCAGCAGAAGATCGGCAGCAAGATCAATCACATTCCGTACAAGGGCACCGGCCCCGGCCTGACGGACCTCGTCGGCGGCCAGGTGCAGATGATGTTCAGCGTCATCCCGCCGGCGCTCGCGCTGGTGAAGGGCGGGCGGTTGCGCGCGCTGGCCGTCACCGGCAGCCGGCGGCTGCCCTCGCTGCCGCAGGTGCCGACCATCGCCGAGTCCGGCGTGCCGAGCCTGGCGGGATTCGAGAGCACACTGACCTACGGCATCCTCGCGCCGCGCGGCACGCCCGATGCGGTGGTGAAGGAACTGTCGGCGCAGATGCTGAAGGTCGCGGCCACGCCCGCGTTCCAGTCGCGGCTGGAGGTGGAGGGCGCGGTGCCGCTCCTGGGCGGCAGCGCCGAGTACGCTGCGCTGATCCGCAAGGAAAGCGCGCAGTGGGCCGAGATCGTCAAGATCTCCGGCGCCACGGCCGACTGAGGCATCAGGCGGCGCCGGCGCGCCACACCAGCGTCGCCGCCGCAAGGTCTTCCAGCGCGCTGCCGACCGTCTTGAAGACCGTGCGCTCGGCCGCGTCGCGCCACCCCGGTCGCTCGCCGCTGCACAGCTGTGCGAGCGTGGCCTGTACGCCGTTCGCCTGCAGCGTCCCGGCCGCGATCGCGCCGAGCAGATCGCCGGCCTTCTGCAAGGCCTCCCCGGTATCGACGAAGGTGCGCGCGCCGGCGAAGCAGGCCGGGTCGGCCTCGCGCATCGCGGGCGTGAAACTGCCGATCAGGTCCAGGTGCGATCCGGCTGCGAGCCACTCGCCGCGCACCAGCGGTGCTTCGGCCAGCGTGGCGCAGCTCACGATGTCGGCGCCGCGCGCGGCGGCGGCCAGATCGGTGCTCGCGCGCGCATTCCATCCCCCTGCGCGCCATTCGGCGGCCAGCGCTTCGGCGCCTTCGGGACGGTGGTTCCAGACCACCACCTCGTCGATCGCGCGCACGCTCGCATGCGCGGCCGGCAGCAGCCGCGCGACGCGGCCGGTGCCGAGCATGCACATGGCGCGCGGGCACGCTGGCGGGGCTCGGGAAGGCGGCACGCAGCGCCGGTACCAGCCGCTCGAAGGCCAGGTGGGCGCAGGTGGCTTCAGCATCGAAGATCTTGATGGTCCGCAGTATGGCCGCCCGCTTTCAATGGCCTGCGCGGAAAACTGATTTCCGCGCGGCCCGTTGAGCGCCGGCGGCAAGTTCACGATACTGATCGCCCACAAGGAACGCCCATGCCCGTGCCAGCCTTCGTCCATGCCACCTATCCGCAGCGCGTGGTCTTCGGCGCCGGATCGTCCGCGCGCCTGGCCGCCGAACTCGATCTGCTGGGCGCCGCCCGTGCGCTGGTGCTGTGCACGCCGCGCCAGCGCGCAGAGGCCGAGCGCATCGCCGGCCCGCTCGGCGACCGGATGGCGGGCATCTTCGATCAGGCGGTGATGCATGTGCCGATCGAGTCGGCGCGCGAGGCGCGCGCGGTGGCCGAGCGGCTGGGCGCCGACTGCGCGGTGGCCATCGGCGGCGGCTCGACAACCGGCCTGGGCAAGGCCATCGCGCTCGATTCGGGGCTGCCGATCATCGCCGTGCCGACCACCTACGCCGGCTCCGAGATGACGCCGATCTACGGCATCACCGAAGGCGGCCTGAAGAAGACCGGCAAGGACCCGCGCGTGCTGCCGCGCACCGTGATCTACGACCCCGAACTCACGCTCGGCCTGCCCGCGGCGTTGAGCGTGACCAGCGGCATCAACGCGATCGCCCATGCGGCCGAAGGCCTGTATGCGGCCGACGCCAATCCGATCATGGTGCTGATGGCCGAGCAAGGCATCGCAGCTCTGGGGCGCGCGCTGCCCGCGATCCGCGCCGACGCGGCCGATGCGGATGCGCGCAGCGATGCGCTCTACGGCGCCTGGCTGTGCGGCAGCGTGCTCGGCCATGTCGGCATGGGGCTGCACCACAAGCTGTGCCACACGCTCGGCGGCAGCTTCAACCTGCCGCATGCGGAAACCCACACCATCGTGCTGCCCCATGCGCTGGCCTACAACGCAGCGGCCGCGCCCGAGGCCATGCGCCGCATCGCGCAGGCGCTCGGCGCGCCGGCTGCGCCGCAGGCGGTCTACGACCTGGCGCGCGACAACGGCGCGCCGATTGCCTTGCGCGACATCGGCATGAAGGCCGCCGACCTCGACCTCGCCTGCGAGCGCGCACTGCAGGCCCGGTACCCGAACCCGCGCCCGCTGGAGCGCGGCGCGATCCGCGCGCTGCTGCAGGCGGCGTGGGAAGGCGCGCGGCCGCCCGCCGGCTGAGCCGAGCGGACGCGCCTTCCGCGCGCTGCACCTCGGCCCCGTCCGGCCGCTCAGCGCGCGCCGAAGCGCGCCGTCCATTTGCGCTCGTAGTCCATGCGCGCGAAGTGCGCCGCGATGAAGTCGATGAAGCTGCGCACCTTGGCCGACAGGTGCTTGCGGCTCGGATAGGCGAGGTTGATGGTCAGGCGCGGCAGATCCCAGTCGTCGAGCGTCGGCACCAGCCGGCCGGCGACGATGTCCTCGTAGAGGATGTAGGTCGGCTGCACCAGGATGCCCATGTCGTCGAGCGCGGCGGCGCGCAGCACCTGGCCGTCGTTCGACTCCAGCAATCCTTTGACGGCCAGCGTTTCGGTCTGCCTGTCCTTCGTGAAGCTCAGCGTGTTCGGGTTGTTCGCGTAGGTGTAGATCAGGAGCTTGTGCCGCTGCAGTTCGTCGAGCGTCTTCGGAAAGCCGTGGCGCGCGAAGTAGCGCGGCGAAGCCGCGAGGATGCGGCGCGTCTGGCCGAGACGGCGGATGCTGACGTTGGAATCGGGCTCGAACTCGCGCGTGCGAATCGCCACGTCAATGTTGTTGTCGATCAGGTCGAAGTAGCGGTTGGCCGCTTCCACGTGCACCGTCACCTCGGGATAGCGCTCGGTGTATTCGCGCAGCAGCGGCGCGATGTGATGGATCGCGAAAGACAGCGATGCCGTCACGCGCAGCGTGCCGGTGGGCTGCAGCGCGGTCGCATTGGCAGCCGACTCGGCGTCCTCCAGATCGGCCAGGATGGTCTTCGCGCGCGCGCAGAACGCCCGGCCGGTGTCGGTGAGGTAGAGCCGCCGCGTGTTGCGCTCGACCAGGCGTGCGCCCAGCCGCGCCTCGAGCGCGCTCAGGTGTCGGCTCGCGGCCGCGTTCGACAGGCCGAGCGACTCGGCGGCGCGGCTCAGGCTGCCGGCCTCGGCGATCTGAACGAAGAGCGCGATTTCTGTCCAGCGGTCCATCGTGTCGGTGTCTCCTTTGGGCGGCCGCCGGCGTCGCAGGGCGGCCGCGGGCATTGTGGCGCAGCCGCCCCCCGACCGTTCCGCCGGCCGGAAAAATCATTTGCAGCGGCGCGCTTCACCTGCGGGCCTTCAAGGCCTAGAGTCGCACGAACAGAAAGAAGGCCACGGCCGCGAACCCAGGAGACACCCCATGCGCAACGTCGATCAGGACAACATCACCCAGGCCGTCATCGCACGCCTGGCCGACACGCCGGACCCGCGGCTGCGCGAGATCATGACCAGCCTGGTGCAGCACCTGCACGCCTTCGCGCGCGATGTGCATCTCACTGAGGCCGAGTGGTTCCAGGGCATCCAGTTCCTCACCGCGACCGGCCACAAGTGCGACGACAAGCGGCAGGAGTTCATCCTCGCCTCGGACGTGCTCGGTCTGTCGATGCTGGTGGTCGCGATGAACAACGACAAGCCCGCGGGCTGCACCGAGTCGACGGTGTTCGGTCCTTTCTACGTCGAAGGCGCGCCGCACTACGCGCACGGCGACGACGTGGCGAACGGCGCGGCCGGCGAGCCCTGCCAGGTCACGGGCACGGTGCGCGGCATCGACGGCGAGCCGATCGCCGACGCGGTCATCAACGTCTGGCAGGCCGACTCGGAAGGCCACTACGACGTGCAGAACCCGGCGCTCACGCACGCCCAGGGCCGCGGCCAGCTGCGCAGCGGGCCGCGCGGCGAGTTCCACTTCCGCAGCGTGCTGGCCGAGGCCTACCCGATCCCGACCGACGGCCCGGTCGGCGACATGCTGCGCGCGACGAAGCGCCATCCGTGGCGGCCGGCCCATCTGCATTTCATGATCGAGGCGCCCGGCTACGAGACCCTGATCACCCACGTGTTCCGCGACGGCGATCAGTACCTCGATTCGGACGCGGTGTTCGGCGTGCGCCAGTCGCTGATCGCGCCGTGGACGCAGAGCCCCGACGGCGGCTGGCGACTCGACTACGACTTCGTGTTGAACTCCGCGAAGGCGTCTGCCTAGTGCCCGCGCCGACGGCGGCCGGCCTCAGTCGAGCTGCAGGCCGATGCGCTTGACCACGGCGCCCCAGGTCCTGGCATCGGCCGCGAGACGTGCGGCGCTGTCGCCCGGCGAGTCGGCGACCACGGCCTGGTCGCTCTGGCGCAGCCGCTCGGCGACGCCGGGATCCTTCAACGCCGCATCGAGTGCCTTGAACATCGTGTCGACGATGGGCTTCGGCGTGCCCTTCGGCGCGAAGAGGACCAGCGAGAAGGTCGCATCGAAACCGGGGTAGCCGGCCTCGGCGACCGTGGGCACGTCGGGCAACAAGGGCGAGCGCTGCGCGCCCGAGACCGCCAGCGCCACGAGTTTGCCCGCGCGCACTTGCGGCAGCACGGTCGGGCCGGCCAGGAAGCCGCAGTCGACCTGGCCGCCCATCACGTCCTGCATGGCAGGGGCGGGGCCCTTGTACGGTATGTGGGTCATCTCGATCCCGGCGACGTTCTTGAACAGCTCGCTGCTGAGATGCCCTGGCGACCCGGCACCCCCGGAGGCGTAGCTCATGGGCCGGGACTTGGCGCGCCGCACGAGATCGGCCACCGTTTTCAGGCCGAGCCCGGGGTTGCACACCAGCGTCTGGCTGAATGCGCTGGCGCGCATCACGGGCACCAGGTCCTCGGGCTTGAAGCCGAGCTTCGGATAGACGTTCGGGTTCACGGTCAGCAGCGTGTCGGTCGTCCACAGCCACGTCTGGCCGTCGGGTGCTGCGCGAGCGACCTCGATGGCGCCGAGGTTGCCCGCCGCGCCCGGCTTGTTGTCGACGATCAGCGGCTGCTTCAGGACCGGCTGCATCTTCTCGATGGCGCTGCGCAGCACGATGTCGCTGGGGCCGCCCGGCGGCTGAGGCACGACGATGTGCACCGGCCTTTCGGGCCAGTTGCCTTGTGCGTGCGAAGCCTGCGCGGCCGCCAGGGCGAGGCCCAGCGCAAACAACAAGTGGATGGGTTTCATTGCAAGTCGTCTCCTCTGGTGTTGGGCCGATTGTCCTCCCGAGCCGATGGCCGGGAGTGCGAGATCATCCGCACCCATGGATCCACATCCCGCGCCCCGCTGGCGCTGGCTGCCCGTCGAGGGCGGCTGGCGCTACCACCTTCTGCTGGCGGGCACGGGCATGCTCGTGCTGGGGCCGCTGGCCGGCGTGACCGCGGCCTACATGAACTTCTCGCTCGGCTTCTTCGTCGGCGGCCAGGTGCTCGCGGGCCTGCTCGGCTCCGCCGTCACCGCGGGCTACGGCGCGAGCGGGCGCCACGGCGCCAACTACATCCAGACGGCCGCCGCCTCGGTCGCCAGCATGAGCGGGCTCGGCGTGCTGCTGCAGGCCATGGCGTGGATGGGCTTGCCGCAGCCGCCGGCCTGGCGGATGGTCCTGTACCTCGCGTGCGTCGGCATGCTCGGGGTCGGTGTGGGCATGCTCTACACGCCGGTGCTGGTCGACCGCATGCGGCTGGCCTTCCCTTCCGGCCTGGCGGTCGCGAACATCCTGCGCGCATTGACCGACCCTTCGTTGCTGCGGCGCTCGGTGCGCCAGCTCGGCGGCGGCATCGCGCTCGGCCTGATGACGGGACTGGGCGCCGCGCGATGGCCCTTGCTCGGCATGAGCGGGTTCTCGGCATCCACCTTCGGCGCGGGCCTCGTCGTCGGCGCACGCATCGGCATCCCCGCGGCCATCGCGGGCCTGATCGGCGTCGCGCTGCATCCCTACTTCGTCTCGATCGGCTGGCTGCAGGCCGCCGACCCGCCGCGCAAGATCATGTTCCTCATCGCGCTCGGAACCATCATGGGCGCGGCGCTGGTGGACATGGCGCTGATCTTCGTGCGCGCGCTGTCGGGCATGAAGCGGCGAGTGGCTGCGGCCGCCACGCCGCGAGCTGCCATCGAAAACGACGGCTGGCGGCGCATCAACAGCACGCGGCTCGTGCTGTGGGTGCTGTGCTGGTCGGCGGCCACCGTGGCCTGCGGCCATTGGCTGCTGGGACAGCCCGTGTTCTACCTCGTGGTGGCGGTGGGGCTGGTCTTCGTCTTCGCGCTGATCAACGGCATCTCGGTCGGCGTCAGCGATTCGAATCCGATCTCGTCCGCCTTCGTCGTGACCGTCGTCATCCTCGCCGCCCTCGGCCTGCGCGACCCCGGCGTGGGCCTGATGGCCGGCGCCGTGCTGCTGGTGGCGACCAGCGTGGCTTGCGACATGCAGCAGGACCGCTCCACCGGCTGGCGGCTGGGCACATCGCGCGTCGTGCAGTTTCGCTACCAGGTGCTCGGCATCGTCGTGGGCGCGATGCTGGCGGTGGTTTTCGCGCGGCTCTTCATGGCGGCCTATCCGGTGCTGCTGCAGGACCAGACGGTGCTGAGGGCCGACCAGCAGCCGGCCGAATGGGGCTCGGCGATGACGTACAAGTTCGTCGGCGTGCTGCGCAGTTTGACGGAGGACTTGCCCTATCAGCGCACGGCCATCGCGGTGGGCATTGCGATCGGGCTGGTGATCGAAGTGCTGCGCAAGTGGGTGCGGCCGCGCGGGTTTGTGCTCGATGCGATCTTGTTGCCTTCGCCTTATGCGTTGTCGTTTGGTGGGTTTGTGGGGTTGGGGACTTCGATGTGGTTTGCGGCGGGTGGGGTGGCGGGCAGCCTTTGGGGGACGCGTGCACCCACGCGAGACGATGTGCCGGAAGGGATGAGTGGGGCTTCGCTGTTCGGTGGAGGGCTGATTGCGGGGGATGCGTTGGCGGCGCTTGGGATCGGCGTTGTCAGTCTGTTGGCGGTGGTGAGTTGAGTGCGGTGAGGCGTCGAGGTTTGCATTCACGAGGCCTTCGGGGTTGTGGGCGCTTTCGGCATGGCGGCGACGGCGGCTTCGGCGATTCGAAGGCGGCGTTTGAATTCCGAGTTCAGGACGTTGAACAGGGCGTTCAGGTCATTGGGAGAGATGGGGTTTGCGGCGTCGCGGAATTGGCGGGCGACGGTGACGAGTTGATTGGCGCAGGTGATGGCGTGAAGGATCTGATTCAACGCATCGACGTTGGCGATGACGCGTGCCGCGAGTGAGGCCGCGAGCTTAGGTCTGCGATCGAATGGATTTGCGGTACTGTCCGAGTTGGGCTTCGGGGTGTGCGCGGGACCGTGGTCAGGGTCAGCCATCGATGGCTCCAGGGGTGCGGGTTGCGGATCCGCAAGCCACAGACAACGCTCAAGTTCACGCTGCGGCTTGCGTCGCAGAGGTGCTGGCGGGAGACCAATCCCGGTCGCGCCTGGGGGGCGTGACGGGCGGAGTATAGCGAGCGGTAGTAGCGGGAGACTTCTGCTCGCTAACACATCTCGTCGCCGAAGTGCCTCCGGCATGCACACCGCCGCCATGCATAGGTCCCAGTCATGCAAGTCCGCGGCTCCAGATGCGCCCGTCTGTCTCAACCCGAGCGCTCTTGAGCACCGCATTGAGACAGACGGGCGCGTCCTTCGCCGCCTGGCCGCCGCGCGCTTTTTGCATCGCGGACCACGGTAGATCCCCGGCCGTGCGCGCACGCACTCAGGGCAGTTGATGTTCGTCGGACATGATTTGCAACGCAGCCCGTCGCGTTTGTGGCACGCCGTTACACTTGCTATCGGAGCAACGGCGCTGAGTCGGTGCATCTCCTGCATAGAACGGCGTTAAAGAGGGCGCAAAGATGACAGCGTCAGTCGGTAGTCTGCCACGTTGCCTTTCAAGACCAAGTCAGACATCCGACCCGTGGGGGCGCTACTACACCTCGCCTTTGGTAAGCCGGTCGCTGATCGATGGGATCGAGGCACCCCAGCCGAAGCTGTTGCTGGAACTGGGGTCGGGATCCGGTTCGCTCTCCAGCGCTGCGGCGAACCGCTGGCAGGATGCCAAGCTTGTCACCGTGGACGTCGACTGCCGCGCGCCTAGGCGTCTGGACGCTAGCGACACCACTCCGCGCCTCAAGCACACCCACTTCGTCCATGATGTTCTAGACGAGGCACTGTCGGATCGAATCGGATTGAAGCTCGGAACAGTGGACGTTGCCGTCTGCAATCCGCCGTACATCCGGCCTAGGTGGAGGTCGGACTTCGGCAAGATTTTGGAGGATGCAGGCCTGTCAGGTGCCCTTCTCTCGCTTTTCGATGCTGGCGCAGATTTGCTCTTCCTCGCCCAGAACTTACGTCTGCTGCGGAACAACGGCAAGCTCGGCCTGATTCTTCCAGACGGACTGGTGACGGCGGAGCGGTTCAGCCGCGTCCGGCAGACGTTGTTGCGTCAGCACTTCGTTCAGCAGGTCGTCCAGCTTCCACGTGGGGTGTTTAAGGGTACGGAGGCACAGACCTATCTCGCTGTGTTGACAAAGAGCGCTGGGGAAACCGGCGAGGTTTCACTTAAACAGATGGGCACCGACGGCCGGCTTAGCGCGGCGATCCACGTTGGTCAGGACGCCGCCGTTAAGCGGCTCGACTACGCGTTCCACGCGGCAAGTCAAGTGTCTGCTCACCGCAGTTGTGAAAGCCCATTGCCGACGTCCTTCCGCCAAGTGCTGACCGCTGTCGTGCGCGGAAGCATCTGTTCATCGGCCATACCTTCGTTTCCGAAGCCTGTGTTCCACCTAGGCGACTTTGCGAAGCCCATGGGCGAGCAAGCCGTGCGTATCGTGCCAAGGCGCTTCGCGCTCGACGCTCGTACGGCTCAGCGGGTGGCCCATGACGCCCGACTTGCCGTCCCCGGAGACATCTTGGTCGCTCGCGTCGGCCGGTCGCTTGCGGACCAAGTCGCTCTTGTGGTCCATGGGCCATGCGTGATCAGCGACTGCATCTTTGCTCTGCGCGCAGCCGACGACCATCGCGAAAAGCTCTACCGTTTTCTCGAAAGCGAGATGGGTCGGCTAGCCCTCGGTTCGGCAGCCCACGGTGTCGCCGCAAGGTTCATGTCAAAGAGCAATCTGTTCGACATTCACTTCTGATCGCCCCAACGATGTCGCAGAACCCTCAATTCGGTGGCTTCGATCAACTCGCAGTCGAGCGCGCCGTGCACTGGTTGAGCCGCACGGGTGTACGTGAGCCCCTGACCGTTGAGCGGATCAAAAAGTGGGTCAAGCAGTTCCAGTCTCCGGCCGAAAAGACCCTCGCTTGGCTAGTCTTGCGCAACCTGATCTTTCGCACCAACGAGCAATTCATGTCGTCGATGCGTCAGGCGCTCAAACAGGCAACGATTCACTTTGTGGAACAGCAGGGATCGCAAGGCGCGGTCGCTTGGAGGGATGCACTAAAGGGGAGCACCGGCCTAAGCATTTCCTGTGGTCCGCCATCACTGGCAACGCTGGGATTGGTGCCTCCCGGAAGGAGCGGCGAGCTGGTGGCTCGCCTCATCAATCAGCAATACCGGATCGAGAAGCACTTTCCGTCGGATATCAGAGTGCTGCGACCCGACGAGCGGTTTATCGTGGTCGACGACGGCACCTACACCGGGATGCAGCTGTGCAACTTCCTGAGAAACTGGGATGTCGACTTCTCTTGCAAGCGCGTGGCCATCGCCGTATCTATGGCTCATGAGACGGCGTGCAAGGCGCTCAAGGACGAGTTTCCAACGGTGCCGATCTTCTACGGCGAAATGCTGGCACCGGAGATGTGCTTTGCATCCCTATGCCAGAAGTGGGTGGAAACTAGACAATGGCGCTATGAGACGTTGCCGAGCGACGTGTACAACGAGGTTCACAGGCGCAACCAGCCCTTCGAAAAGGGCAACGGTGCCGGCGGCTACGGCGGCATCGGTGCGCTAGTCGCGTTTGAGCACGGCGTGCCCGACGATTCCATCCAACTGCTCTGGGACACCTCCCCTACGTGGCAGCCGCTCGTCGATAGGGGATTCTGATGACCATGCAAATCGATGCTTCCCTGTTGGCCAAGACGCGTGCCGAGGAGCATGAAGCCGACGTGTGGGGAGAGTTTTTTATCCCGCCCTACTTCGACCAACTGGCGTTGGCGAGCGCGACGAAGTCCGTGTACATCACCGGCAAGCGCGGCTGCGGCAAGACCATGCTGCTGAAGTACTTCGACTACCACACGGCCTTCTCAAAGCGTCGCGGAAAGATTCCTGCTAGCGAGATTGACCACGTAGGCATCTACTGGCGCGTCGACACGCAGTTCTGCAGCTCGCTCAACCATCGTGGCGTCGAGGAGGGCGAATGGAGCGTGGTCTTCGAAAGCTACTTTGGTCTGGTCATCGCCATCGAGCTCCTGAATGCGGTCAACGCCATTGCGCTAAGCGTCTTCCAGGATTTTGACGAGGCGACGATGGCTTCATTAGTCTTCCCGAGCGCAGCGGACTACATGGACGGAGCACCGACTGGCGCAGGCGACCTGCTCCGGCATCTGGAATCCCTACGGCGCAAGTTCACCACATGGGTCTCCAACGTCAAGGCCATGGAGCGTCCGGTGCTGCCACCCGGCCGCCATTTCGTCCTGTCATTGATTGGCGATCTCCGCGCTCGGCCGGAGCTGGCGACGCTGTCTCTCTTTGTCTATGTCGATGAGGTCGAGAACCTCGTACCTTACCAGCGGCATGTGCTCAACGCGTTTCTGAAGCACAGTCAGCGTCCGCTGATCGTCAGCTTCACGTCAAAGGAGCATCCATCGGACAACCAGACGTCAGGCCCGGAGTCGATCAACGCCACGCACGACTATCGGCTCTTGGACCTCGACAACTTCCTAGAGATCAGCAAGGCGACCCCATTTTTTGCTGAGGTGTTTCTAGGCAACTTGGACATTGCCGCGAAGCTCGCGACCAGTCCTCGCCTTGACATGGTTCGGTCTCATGACCGATTGGCTGAACGCCAGCGGCCGGCATACCAGAAGGAAGTCATCGGGACCATGCGCAAGCTTTTCCCCGAGACCTCGGACCGGCAAATCGCCACCAACGCCTTGCAGGTGTCCACGCTCAAGGAAATATTGACCCGCAAGATCAACAAGGCACTGAAGGACCGCGCGAGCAAGCTGTCGGCTGATGACTTCTTGTTCGAAGGTGCGGCCCCGGAGGCCCTGGTCACGCTTCCGGCGCTGCTCAACCGGGAAGCGTTGGTGCCCGAAGCGGTGTTGGCGGAACTCAAGTGCTTCTCGACGGAGCGCAAGGGGTCATTCGACACGACCTGGGTGCACAACAACTTGTTCGGCTCCATCTTGGAGCTTTACCGCCCATTCGCTCGTGAGTGTCCGCTGTATAGCGGCTTCGACACGCTGGTCACCATGGCCAACAACAACCTGCGGAATTTCCTGATCCTTTGCTACAAAACCCTCGAGGTCGCAGATTTGCGGGACGAGCCTGAGGCGCCATACTCGGTCGATATTCAGTGCCGCGCCGCTTACGACGCCTCGGAGCAGCTGATCAAGGAAATCCGCACCTTTGGTCGCTTTGGTGAGCAGCTGCGGGTTTTCGTGCTGCGGCTTGGGAGCATCTTCAGAGCGCTGCAGGCAAGCCCGGCAATGAGCGAGCCCGAACAGAACCAATTCACAATCAATTCCGGTGGGCGGGCGCTGCAGGCCAAGGAGCATGAATTCATCGCTGAAGCCTTGCGCTTTGGCATTCTTGTCGAGCAGCAGGAAACCAAGTCCAAGTCCGGTGTGGGTCTGGATATCGTCGACTACCAGCTCAATCCTATCTACGCGCCTTATTTCCAGATCAGCTACCGCCGCAAGCGCAAGCTGGAAATCTCCGTCGAGCAGTTTCACATCCTTATCATGGGCAATGAGACGGACTACCGCGAACTGGCCCGTGGGTTAGCGCGCCAATTGCCTGATGCCGATGCAGTGCAGCTCGGCCTGCTGCTGTCATGAAGGTCAAGTTCTTCTCGAAATCAGGCATCAGCGCCGCCGACCTCGAACTTCCTGAGGACATCGTGCTGCTGCACGGCGAGCAGCTTGACGATCGCGGGCAACTGGCCTGCGGCTGTGCGCCTGAGTCGGCGCGCGTGATGCTCGGCTACGGCGTCGACGATATGTCCCTGACAGTGGGCACCGAAACCAAGTCCAGCGACCTAGCGTCAGAACTGCTCAGCGGCTTTGATCGGGACAAGGTGGTGCTCGAGGCCACTACGCTGGGCTTTGCGGAACTGTTCTGTGCCACGAATGCGCTGCTAGCCAGCGGTGCGACCTCGATTGACATCATCTACGTCGAGCCCGCACAGTACCAGCGCGCAAGTCCCGGTGGTGACCAGTTCGTCCTGTCCGAGCCGACTCGCGGCTACACACCAATCCCGAACGCCATCGTCGATCTCACCAGCGATGAGATTGAAGCCGGTGTCTTCTTCCTCGGATTCGAGCCAGAGCGGCTCGACCGCGCGCTTGAAGAGCACCAGATGATCGCCTCCAAAGACCTCAAGTTGGTCTTCGGGATCCCGGCCTATCACCCGGGATGGGAGTTAGACGCCATCATCCCGCACTTGCCCGCGCTGGACCAGCACGGACTGCAGCTGGACTACTGCTCGGCCAATGACCCCGAAGCTGCGTTCGAATGTCTGGAGCGCACACGTGCAGCCCTGAGTGATGACAAGCGCATGTTTATCGCGCCCATCGGCCCTAAGCCATGCGGCATTGCCTCGGCGATCTTCGCGAGTGTGTATCCGGAACAAGTCGGCCTGCTTTTCGACCATCCCCGTCGCAAGAAGAAGCGCTCCACCGGAACCGACCTCTGGCACCGCTTCACGGTAACGGTTGACCGTAGCACGGCGGTCCAGTCCGAATCGGGCTCCTGAAGGCTAATCAGCTCTTCGCGCCAGCAATCGCCGCCTGAAGCAGCTCCTTGAGCTTGGGCTCGGGCTTCCAGTAGTTCGGGCCCTTCAGGAACTTTCCATTGGCGTCGTAGATGGGCTTTCCATCCGCGCCCAGCTTGCTCTCGTTGCTGTCCATGATGACTGCCAGCACATCTTCGAGCGGTAGCCCGAACTTGAGCGCTTCCGAGCGGCAGTACACGATGACGTCGCCCAGAAGGTCAGCCACGGCGACCAAGACATCGATCGGTTCATTTTTTCTCTCGCAGGCCTCGACGATGTCGTCAATTTCGTTTACCTCGTCAAGGAGCGTTGCCTTGAACTTGCGCAGGCGATTTGCAGGGTCAGCCGGTAGCACCGGGGTATCTTGAGCCGGCAACTTGTACATCGCGTTCATCAAGGCGATACGCCGGGCAAAGGTGGGGTCACTCATTCTGTTTCTCCGACAACGCCTGAAGGCCATATGTGTTTGGACGGGTAGCCGAAATGTACTGCGGCGGCGACGCTTTCGATCAGCAGGCGGCGTTGGCCGTTCCAAATGCCACAGGCCGGTCCCGGAGGCGTTGCGGCCAGCTGTCCCGCGAACCTTCGAATGACCGGTGCTGACGGCAGCGGTCATTGAGTGCCAAGTCTCAATGACGGCACTCAGTCCTAACCAGGCACTGGAACTTGCGGTACTAGTGTTGGCAGCCGGCTCCTGCCAGACGATGTCCTTCAACGAAACCCGGTGCTGCACGCGACCCGCCGCGCAGCCGGCGATGGCCAAAGCGGCCAGCAGCATGCAGGCTACGCGGCGCCAGCGCATCGTCGCACGAGACGATGCCGCACGCGGTGCACCCGCCACGACGCCCGCGAAGGGGACGTAGACGCGCACCGTGTTCGTGCCCGCGAAACTGATCACGCCATGGCGTCCGGCGATGAAGCCGTTGTAGTTGGAGCGATAGGTCTGGCGCGATGCGCCGTACGCGAGCGCTCGCCCTGAGCGGTTCTGACGAGGCCCTGACATGCACAAAATCCAGTCCACCGGAACACCCTCGACCAGGACCCACGCCCGCCGATGTAATGCAAAGCTCTACGATTGCCGCCATCCTCTCGCGTGGGCAGAATTTCAGCATGTCCGACCCGTTGACGACGACGCCCGCCCACCTCGAAGATTCCGAGTTGCAGAACCTCGCGGCCGAGTGGCGCATCCGCGCCATGCAGGGCGATCAGCTCGCGCATCGCATGGCCCGCGCGCTCGAAGCCGAGCAGCGCCGCCGCATCCGCGACACCGGCCTGCAGCCGCTGCCGCCGGCCGGGTCCTGCGTCAACTCGCCATGGTGGAAGTTCTGGTGAAATCCTGATGACAGCGGGTGAAAGTTTGAGCGACACTCGGAGTCCTCCTCTTTCGCTCAACGTTCGTTCCTGATACGCCATGGACACCGCGATCGGCCTTGCCCTTCTCAGCCTTTTCGCCGCCACCCTTCTTTCCAACGTCCTCGCACGCAGGCGCGACCAGCTTCTGGCCTTCGACCCCGTCACGCACGAGGCGCGCGAACTGCTGCTGCGCGAGCGCGATGCGCCCGTTCCGTTGGGTCCGACGCTCACGCCCGAACACTGGGCCCGCCTCGAAGCCGTGCAGCCGAGCTGGCGGCGCGAGACCTTCGACGCCGCGCGCGCCAGCTACCACGAGGCACGCAATGCCTTCTCGCGCAACGACCTCGATGGCCAGCTCTACTACCCCGACCCGGCCGCGATGGTCGGCGCGGCGCATGCCGTGCTGATCCTCACCGAGCGCTTCTGAGGGCTGCGGTGACCGAGGTCCGCGGACCTACTGGTAGACCTTCTTCAGCAGCCGGATCAGCGTCTCGCGCTCGCGCGGCGTGAGGCGGGCGCTCGCATCGGCCTCGAGCTCCACCACCGTGCGCTCGGCATCGTGCACCAGCGCCTCGCCGGCCGGCGTCAGGTGCAGGCCGACCGCGCGGCCGTCGTGCGGATGCGGGCGGCGCTCGATCAGGCCGCGGCCGTCCATGGCGGCGATCAGGCTCACCAGGTTGGGCGGCAGGATGTCGAGCGTGGCGCACAGCTGGCGCGAGGTCGCGCCCGGGTTGTGCGCCAGCAGCGAGAGCACCGAGAAGTCGGCCTGCTTGAGGCCGTAGACCGCCATGCGCTCGGCGAACACCGCCGTCACCGTGAGCCAGGCACGGCGCGCGTTGTAACCGACGAAAGCCTCTAGCACGTGCGTATCGAGCCGCTCGGAGCGCGGCGCGATCGCAGCCACGGGCAGCGGGGATTTCTTGCGGGAGTCGGCCATGACGCGAGCGTAACTGCGTTGTGCGGATCGTGCGCGTCGTTGCGTATGAGAACCTCCGCCCTGCGGGCTGCGGTGCGAGCTTGCTTGGGGCGGCCCGGCGCTGCGCTCATGCAGCGGCCTGGCGCGCGCTCACCGCCTCGCAGGCGCGCTTGACGATGCCCAGGCGCAGCTCGAACTCCGGCAGCACCCAGCGGCGGAAGGCCGCGGCGGGACGCGACCAGCGCGCATCGCCCGCGGGCGACGCGCGCTCGATGCGCGCCCAGGCCCAGGCCAGCATCGCCAGCATCACCACGCGCAGGTAGTCGTCGGCCACCTCGAAGGGCAGTACGGCATCGGCCGGTGCCGCCATCGCCAGCGTGGTGCCGAGGTAGCGCAGCTGCGCGAGGCGGCGCTGCACGTCGGCCTCGGCTTCGCGCGAGGCATCGAGCTCGTCGCGCAATTCGACCAGCAGCGCCGACATGCCGGCGCCGCCGTCGGGCAGCACCTTGCGCACCAGCAGGTCGATCGCCTGGATCTCGTTGGTGCCTTCGTAGATCATGGTCACGCGCGCATCGCGCAGCACCTGCTCGATGCCCGATTCGCGCACATAGCCGTGGCCGCCGAAGACCTGCAGGCAGTCGCTCGCGCCGTGGAAGGCCTGCTGCGTGCACGCGGCCTTGAGCACCGGCGTGACCAGCGCGCACCAGCGCTGCGCGCGCTCGCGCGTCTTGCTGTCGCTGTCATGTCGCGCGACATCGAGCTGCACGGCGGTGCGGTAGGCGATCAGGCGCGCGCCGTCGATCCAGGCGCGCTGCGTGTCGAGGATGCGGCGCATCGCCGGATGCTCGGCGATCAGGTCGGCCGCTTCGCCGCCGCGGCTGGCCGGTTCCGGGCCGGGCGCGCGCATCTGGCGCCGTTCGTGCGCATAGGCCTCGGCCTTCTGCCAGGCCGCGTCGAGCAGGCCGATGCCCTGCAGCGCGACATGCAGCCGCGCCGCGTTCATCATCACGAACATCGCGGCCAGCCCGCGGTTCGCCTCGCCGATCAGCCAGCCGGTCGCCGCGTCGAAGCGCATCGTGCAGGTTGCGCTGCCGTGCAGGCCCATCTTCTCCTCGATGCGTTCGCAGTGCACCGCGTTGCGCGTGCCGTCGGGCAGGCGCTTGGGCACCAGCGCCAGCGACAGGCCCTTGGGCCCGGCCGGCGCATCCGGCAGCCGGCACAGCACGAGATGGACGATGTTCTCGCTCAGGTCGTGCTCGCCGCTGGAGATGAAGATCTTGCCGCCCGTCACGCGCACGCTGCCGTCCGCTTGCACCACCGCGCGCGTGCGCACCTGGCCGAGGTCGCTGCCCGCCTGCGCTTCGGTGAGGCACATCGTGGGCAGCCATTCGCCGCTGGCGATCTTCGGCAGGTAGCGTGCCTTCAGCGCCTCGCTGCCGTGGTGCTTCAGGCATTCGTAGGCGCCATGCAACAAGCCGGGCGCCATCGTGAAGCCGTGGTTGGCGGCGCTGAGCCACTCGAAGAGGATCGCTTCCAGCAGCGCGGGCAGGCCCTGGCCGCCATCCTCGGGCGCGACCGACAAGGTGGGCCAGCCGCCCTCGACGAAGGCCTTGTAGGCGTCCCGAAAACCGGGCGGCGTGATGACTTCACCATCGGCAAAGCGGCACCCGATCTCGTCGCCCATGCGGTTCAGCGGCGCGATCAGCTCGGCGACGAACTTGCCGGCCTCGTCGAGCACTTGCGTCTGCAACGCATCGTCGACTTCGGCAAAGGGCGCGAGCGCACGCAGCCGCGCCGGCGCATCGAGCACCGCGTTCAGCAGGAAGCGCGCTTCATCGGGTCGGGGTTGGTAGTTCATGGCGTGCGGCAGGCAAAGCTGGCGGCGCTCTCGGGATTGCCGCCCGTGTAGATCGCCACGCGCGGATAGGGGCACAGCGGACGCGTGCGCTGCGGCGACCAGTCGGCCGGTACTTCGGTATTGACGATGGCGCTGCCCGGTCCGCGCGCACTCGCGGTCACCGTCTGCGGTGCCTGGCCCTGCTCGACCCAGGCGACCAGCGCGCTCAGCATGTCGAACTGATCGGTGGCCGGACCGCCCGCGCAATGGTTCATGCCGGGCACCGGGAAGTAGCGCGCGAAGGCCGAGGCATCGCCGCCGTTCGCGGCCTGCAGCCGTTCGTACCATGCGGCCGTGTCGTCCGAGGAGAACACCGGATCGCTGGTGCCGTGATAGACCATCATCTTGGCGCCGCGGTCGCGCAGCGTCGTCAGATGGTCAGCATCGGGCGGCGCCATGAAGGCCATCGCCGATTCACGGTAGAGGCCGCTGGCCGCATCGATCAACGGCGCATCGCGGTCCATGTCGAAGCCGAGCGCGAAGGGCAGGCCGCCGGGCCGCTTGTCGAGCGGCGGCGCCGTGAAGATGAAGCCCACCGCGCCGGCATCGCGCGTCGGCGGGCTCACGAACTTCCAGTCGCGCCAGTTGCTGCCGGCCACGCCCGCATCGAAGGGGAAGCTGCTGTAGATCGGTTGCCCTGCGCTGTTGCGCGCGCCGTCGAACACGTGGGCCAGCGCGCTCTTCTGCGGCGCGCTCAGGCACTGACCATCGCGCGCGCCGGTGCAGGTGGGCACGTCGGTTTCGATGTGGAAGCGCGTGCGGCAGGTCTTGGTGTCAGCCACGATGCCGTCGGCCAGGCCATCGAGCGCATCGCACTTCGCGAGCACGCGGTCGGCGACCAGCCGCATCTCCGCCGGCGTGAAAGCGGTCTGCAGATCGGGCAGCCCGGCCGGCGTGTTCGCACTCGCGACCTTCGCATACTGCTGCGCGCCATAGAGCTGCGCCACCGCGGCGCGCGGCAGGTTGTAGCCGGGGTCGCCGGCGAGGATGCCGTCGTACTGATCGGCCGAGCGCGCCGCGGCCACCATCGCATGCCGGCCGCCGTTGGAGCAGCCGCCGAAATAGGAGCGGTCGGGGCCGCGGCCATAGGCCTTGGCGATCAGGTTCTTCGCCATCGGCGTGAGCTGCGCGACCGCGTTGTAGCCATAGTCGAGCCGGGCCTGCGGATCGAGGCCGAAGCGCGGCCCGAGCGCGCCCGCATGGCCGGCATCGGCGCTGATCACGGCAAAGCCCATCTGCAATGCGCTGCTCGCCGGCCCGCCGCCGCCGATGCCGCCCAGCGCCGGCACCACCACGCCGTCGAGGCCGCCATTGGCCTGGTAGAAGAAGCGGCCGTTCCACGCGAGCGGCAACCGCATCTCGAAGCCGATCGCATAGGTGTTGCCGTCGACCGGGCTCACGCGTTCGTTCATGCGGCCCTGCACCAGGCAGTGGGCGGGCGCCTGCATGCTCGCGCTGCCGACCGCGATGGCGCCGGCCGGCACTTGCGAGACGGCCGTGTAGACGGTGCCCGGCAGCGCGGCCTTGGCTGCGAGGTCGGTGCACGACAACAACGCACCAGGGCGTGCCGGCGCGAGCTGCGGCAGCGCGGCGCCCGAACGGCCCGCACCGGCACAGGCTGCGAGCAGCGCGGCGACGCCGAGCGCCACGGCGGCGATCGACAGCTTCTTCGTCGGGGTCGTCTTCATCTCGTCTCCTTGACGCGGGGTCAGGCGCGCGCGGCGCCGAGGTAGGTGTCGACCACACGCGAGTCGCCCGCGAGCTGGCGTGCCTCGCCTTCGACGCTCACGCTGCCCATCTCGAGCACATAGCCGTGGTCCGCCACTTCGAGCGCGGCGCGTGCGTTCTGCTCGACCAGCAGCAGCGTCACGCCGGTCGCGCGCAATGCGCTCACGGTGCGGAAGATCTCCTGCACCACCAGCGGCGCGAGGCCGAGGCTGGGTTCGTCGAGCATGAGCAGCGTCGGCTTCGACATCAGCGCGCGGCCGACCGCGAGCATCTGCCGTTCGCCGCCCGAGAGCGTGCCCGCCAGCTGCATGCGCCGCTCCTTCAGGCGCGGAAAGAGCGTGTAGACCTGCTCGAGCTGGTCGCGCCATCCGCGGTTGCGCAGCCGCACCTGGCGGAAGGCGCCGAGCACCAGGTTGTCTTCGACCGGCATGGTGCCGAAGAGCTCGCGCTTCTCGGGCACCAGCGCGATGCCGAGCATCACGCGTTCTTCCAGCGACAGGCCACCGATCGGCTGGCCCTTGTAGTCGATCGCGCCCTTCGAAGGCAGCACGCCCATCAGCGCATTGAGCAGCGTCGACTTGCCGGCGCCGTTGGGGCCGATCACGGTCACCACGCTGCCCTCGCCGGCCTGCAGGTCGATGCCGTGCAGCACCTCGGCGCGGCCGTAGCCGGCACGCAGGCCGTGGATGCGAAGCAAGGGGGTCGTCATGTCAGTGTTCCGTTCCGAGGTAGGCCGCGCGCACCTTCGGGCTCTGCTGCACCTCGGTCGGCGTGCCTTCCATCAGATGGGTGCCGAACTCCATCACCACGATGTGCTCGCAGATGTCCATCACCAGGCCCATGTCGTGCTCGACCAGCAGGATGCTCATGCCCTCGCCGCGCAGCGTGCGCAGCACCTCGGCCAGCGCCTGCTTCTCCTTGTGGCGCAGGCCGGCAGCCGGCTCGTCGAGCAGCAGCAGCGCGGGGTCGGCGCACAGCGCGCGCGCGATCTCCAGCAGGCGCTGCTGGCCCATCGCGAGGTTGCCCGCGATCTCGTGGAGTTGATCGCCCATGCCGACGCGGCGCAGCTGGCGCTCGGCCTCGCGCAGCAGCCGGCGCTCCTCGCCGCGGTCGGTGCGCAGCATCGCGGCGATCGGGCCGCGATGGCCGCGCAGGTGAGCGCCGAGCGCGACGTTCTCGAGCACCGTCATGTCGGGCACCATCTTCACGTGCTGGAAGGTGCGCGACACGCCGCGCTGCGCGATGGCGCGCGAGGACAGCCCGCCGATCGGCTCGCCGCGAAAACGCACCGCGCCGCCCGACAGCCCGAGCACGCCGGTCACGAGGTTGAAGGTGGTCGACTTGCCGGCGCCGTTCGGCCCGATCAGGCCGACGATCTGGCCGGCGCGCGTCTGGAAGCTGATGCCGTTGACCGCCACCAGGCCGCCGAAGGTCTTGCGGATCGCCTGCACGTCGAGCACCACCTCGCCGGCGGCCGGCTTGGCACGCGCCGGCAGCTCGGCCGCGTCGTGCCAGTCGACCGCGCGGAAGGGCCGCGGCAGCCGCCGGTCGACGAAGGCCCAAAGCCCGTCGGGCAGGTACTTGAGCACCAGCACGATCATGATGCCGAACACGATCAGCTCGTAGTTGCCGCTGGTGCCGATGAGCTTGGGCAGGAGCACCTGCAACTGGTCCTCGAGCACCTTCACCACGCCCGCGCCGGCGATCGCGCCCCACACGTGCGCGGCGCCGCCCAGCACCACCATGAAGAGGTACTCGATGCCCATCTTGATGCCGAAGGGAGAGGGGTTCACCGTGCGCTGGAAGTGCGCGAAGAGCCAGCCGGACACCGAAGCCAGCAAGGCCGCGAACACGAAGATGCCGACCTTGTGGCGCAATGTGTCCACGCCCATGGCCTCGGCCATCTGCGAGCCGCCGGCCAGTGCGCGGATGGCGCGCCCGCTGCGCGAGTCGAGCAGCCGGATCACGGCGAAGGAGGCGGCGGCCGCCAGCGTCCACACCACGGCGTAGAACAGGCGCTGCTGGCCGAACTCGAAGCCGAACAGCGACAGGCCCTTGACGCCGAGGATGCCGTCGTACTTGCCGAGCGCATCGACGTTGCCCATCAGGTAGTAGAGCGAGAGCGCCCACGCGATCGTGGCCAGCGGCAGGTAGTGGCCCGACATACGCAGCGTGATCGCGCCGATGATCGCGGCGCTCAGGCCCGTCAGCGCGAGGCCGATGAAGAGCGTGAGCCAGGGCGAGAGGCCGAAGTTCACCGACAGGTAGGCGGTGGTATAGGCGCCGATGCCGACGAAGGCCGCCTGACCGAAGGAGGTCAGGCCGCCGACGCCGGTCAGCAGCACCAGGCCCAGCACCGGCAGCGTGTAGATGCCGATGTAGTTGAGCTGGATGATCCAGAAGTCGGGCAGGGGCAGCAGCGGCAGCGCGATCAGCAGCAGCACCAGCCCGAGCGGTCCCCAGGTGCGCAGGCTGCTTCTGCGCGGGGCCGGGATGGCCGCGGGCGTCGCCGGATTCACGAGCGCTTCCATGTCAGTGTTCCTCGTCCGAATGGCCGCTGCGCAGCGAGCGCCACAACAGCACCGGCAGGATGATGGTGAACACGATCACTTCCTTGAACGAGCTCGCCCAGAACGAGCCGAAGGACTCGATCACGCCGACTGCCAGCGCGCCGAGCAGCGCGCCCGGATAGCTCGCGAGCCCGCCGATCACGCCGGCCACGAAGCCCTTGAGGCCGATGATGAAACCCGAGTCGTAGAAGATCGTGGTGGTCGGCCCGATCAGGAGCCCCGACAGCGCGCCGATCAGCGCCGCCATCGCAAAGGTCAGCTGCCCGGCCGCCTGCGTCGAGATCCCCATCAGCCGCGCGCCGAGCCGGTTGACCGCGGTGGCGCGCAAGGCCTTGCCGAACAGGCTGCGCTCGAAGAAGAGCCACAGCCCGACGATCAATGCCGCCGAGGCGACGAAGATGATCAGCGTCTGCCCGCTGAGATTGAGCGGCCCGAGTGAAAAGCGATCGCCCCAGAACGGCGGATTGCGAAAGCCCTCGGCGCCGAAGAACAGCAGCCCGAGCCCGGTCATCGCGAAGTGCACGCCGACCGA
Organism: Variovorax sp. SRS16; assembly: GCF_901827165.1. NCBI lineage: Bacteria > Pseudomonadati > Pseudomonadota > Betaproteobacteria > Burkholderiales > Comamonadaceae > Variovorax > Variovorax sp. SRS16. The sequence continues at coordinate 4,567,268 of NZ_LR594666.1, read as the reverse complement.
GACGATCAGCAGCACCAGCGAGCTCGCGCCCGCCAGCGATTGATAAGCCACGCGATAGACCAGCGGCCCGAAGGCGGTGACGATGCACAGCGTGAGCAGGGCCTGCACCAGCAGCGGCAGGTTGCGCGGTCCGGCCCAGATCGATATCGCGCACACCACGGCCGGCAGCGCGAAGGTGCGCAGCGCGGCCATGAAGGCCGGCGCCGCGCGGCCGCGATGGCGCCAGGTCGTGACCAGCTCCATCGCCGCCGCGACCGCAGCCAGGATCAGCAGCAGCCACACCGTGCCCGGCACCTTGCCGGTCTGGAAGATGGCCAGCGTGAGCGCGCCATAGGCGACGAACTCGCCCTGCGGAATGAAGATGACGCGCGTCACCGTGAACACGAGCACGATGCCCATGCCCAGCAGCGCGTAGATCGCCCCGTTGGTGAGTCCGTCCAGCGTCAGGATGCCGGCGATCGAGAAATCCATGGCGGGGCTTCGGTGCGGCGCGTCGTCGCGGTGCTTACTGCTCGACCTTGAACTTGCCGTCCACGACCTTGAGCATCACGCCGGTTTCGTTGGTGTAGCCCCAGTGGTCCTGCGCGCTCCAGTTGAGCACGCCGTGTGCGAGCACGGTGCGGCCCATGGTCTCGAAGGCATCGCGCAGCGCGGCGCGGAATTCGGGCGTGCCGGGCTTGGCCTTCTTGAGCGCGATCGGCACCGCCTTCTCGAGCACGGTGAGCGCGTCGGCGCCATGGCCCGCGAACTGGTTGCGCGAGCCCGGGCCGTAGGCCTTCTCGTACTGCTGCACGAAGGCGACCGCCTGCTGCTTGGACGGATGGCTGTCGGGCAACTGCTCGGCGACGGTGGCCGGGCCCGAGACCACGAAGGTGCCGTCGGCATCCTTGCCCGCGGTGCGCATCAGGTCCTGCGTGGCGGCGGCATGCGTCTGGTAGACCTTGCCCTTGTAGCCGCGCTCCATCACTGCCTTCTGCGGCATGCCGGCGCCGCTGCCCGAGGCGACGATGAGGATCGCGTCCGGGTTGGCCGAGGTGAGCTTGAGCACCTGCGCCGTGACGCTGGTGTCGGCGCGGCCGAAGCGCTCGGTGGCGACGATCTTCATGCCGTTCTTGTCGGCCTCGGCCGTCAGCGCCTTGAGCCACAGTTCGCCGTACGCGTCGGTGTAGCCGAGGAAGCCGATGGTCTTGATCTTCTGCTTCTTCATGTGCTGCACCACGGCGTAGGCCATCACGTCGTTGGACTGCGGCAGCCGGAAGGTCCACTTGTCCTTGCCGGGCGGCAGGCCGGCCGGCGACACCGCGAGCTGCACCGTGCCCGATTCGGCGGCCACGTCGGCCATCGGAATCGCGACCGGCGTGGCGGCCGAGCCGATGATGATGTCGACCTTGTCCTCGGTGACCAGGCGCTGCGTGTCCTTGACGCCGGTGGTCGGATCGGTGGCATCGTCGAGCACGGTCACCTTGAGGTTCTCGCCGGCCAGCGTCTTGGGCCAGAGCGCGATCTGGTTCTTGACCGGAATGCCGAGGCCCGATCCCGGACCCGTGAGCGGCAGCACGACGCCGACCGTGATGTCGGCATGCGCGGCGCCGAAAAGGCCGAGCGCGAGCGCGGCGGCGAGGAGGGTGGTCTTGAATTTCATGAGGCTTGTCTCCAGGAGGGGCGAACGGGAAAGGGGTGCGCTATCGGTCGCGCCGGCTCAGCGCGGCGCCATCCGCAAGGCGCCGTCGAGCCGGATCACCTCGCCGTTGAGGTGGCCGTTGGTCACGATCTGGCAAGCCAGCTCGGCGAACTCGGAGGGCTTGCCCAGGCGCGGCGGGAACGGGATCGACGCCGCCAGCGACTGCTGCACGGCCTCGGGCAATTCCTTGAGCAGCGGCGTCGCGAACAGGCCGGGCGCGATCGTGCAGACGCGGATGCCATGCTGCGCGAGGTCGCGCGCCATCGGCAGCGTCATGCCGACCAGGCCGCCCTTCGAGGCGCTGTAGGCCTGCTGGCCGACCTGGCCGTCGAAGGCCGCGACCGAAGCGGTGAACATCATCACGCCGCGTTCGCCGCCGTCGATCGGATCGAGCTTGACGCAGCGCGCTGCATAGAGCCGCGCCATGTTGTAGGCGCCGATCAGGTTGACGTGGACGACGCGCACGAAGTCTTCCAGCGGCGCCGGGCTGCCGTCCTTGCCGACGATGCGCTTGGCGCTGCCGATGCCGGCGACGTTCATCAGGATGCGTGCGGGGCCGTGCGCCGCGGCCGCCTTGTCGAGCGCGGCGTTGACGCTGTCTGCATTCGTGATGTCGCAGACGCAGGCGATGCCGCCGATCTCGGCCGCGACCTTCTCGGCCTGCGCCGCATTGACATCGAGCACCGCGACGCGCGCGCCCAGCCGCGCCAGTTCGCGCGCCGTGGCCTCGCCGAGGCCGGATGCGCCGCCGGTCACGAGCGCGGGCTGTGCTTCGATCTTCATGCTTGTCTCCTCGGGTCCGTGTCTATCGGGGCTGCAGGATGAAAGGCAGCGTGCCGGCATGCAGCGCATCGACCTCGGCGGCGCGGTGCCTGAGCACCGCGCGCTGGTTGATCGAGCCCTTGTCGGTCACCTCGCCCTTGTCGATCGATGGCGCCTCGCTCACGAGATGCGCGCGCGCGATGCGGTTGGCGCTGCCGGTGCTGGCGGCGGCCAGCGTGTCGAGCACCTGCTGGAAATGGGCACGCACGGGAGCGCTGGCCAGCACCTCGCGCAGCGTGGCATCGGGCGCGAGGCCGGCGAGGGCGCGCACCTTCTGCGTCGGAAAGATCAGCGCCCCGACTTCCTTCAGGTTGATGCCGGTCAGCACCACGTCCTGGATGTAGGGCGCGCCGGCCGCAATGATCTTCGCGCGCAGCGGGCCGACGCTGACGAAGGTGCCGGTCGCGAGCTTGAAGTCTTCGGCGATGCGGCCGTCGAAGCGCAGGCCGCGGTGGATGTCGGCCTCGTCGATCCACGTCACCGCGTCGCCGGTCGCGAAGAAGCCTTCCTCGTCGAAGGCTTCGGCCGTGGCCTCGGGTGCGCGCCAATAGCCGGGCGTGATGTTGGGGCCGCGGTAGCGCACCTCGGTCTTGCCGTCGACCTCGATCAGCTTGATCTCGATGCCGGGGGCCGGCAGGCCGATGTCGCCGGACTTCACGTCGGGGCTGGTGATGTAGAGCGCGAAGGGGCCGGACTCGGTCATGCCGAGGCCGGTGCCCATCACGATGCGCTCGCCGACCTCGCGCTCCTGCGTGCGGTGCAGGCTGTCCCACACCGGCTGCGAGAGCGCGGCGCCGGAATAGAAGAACATCTTCACGCGCGACAGCAGGTTGCGGCGCAGCACCTCGTCGGTTTCCATCGCCTGCGCGATCGCCTCGAAGCCGGTCGGCACGTTGAAGTAGATGGTGGGCGCGATCTCGCGCAGGTTGCGCAGCGTCTCGGCCATGCCCGCGGGCGTCGGCTTGCCGTCGTCGATGTAGAGCGTGCCGCCGTTGTCGAGCACGATGCCGACGTTGTGGTTGCCGCCGAAGGTGTGGTTCCACGGCAGCCAGTCGACCAGCACCGGCGGCTCGTCGCCCAGTGCGGGAATCGAATGCCGCAGCTGCTGCTGGTTGGCGCACCACATGCGGTGGGTGTTGATCACCGCCTTGGGCAGCTTGGTCGAGCCCGAGGTGAAGAGGAACTTGGTGATGGTGTCGGGGCCGGTGGCGCGCATCGCGGCATCGACCGCGGGCGTGGCCGGCGTGGCGGCGAGTTCGGCGAAGGAGGTCGTCGCACGGCCTTCGAGCCGGCCCTCGGCGATCACGACCTCGACGTCGGCCGGCACCGCGGCGGCGATGGCGCGCGCGAAGCGTCCCGCGTCGGCGGCGAACACCAGGCCGGGCGTGAGCGTGTCCAGCACGTGGCGCAGTTTCTCGAAGTCCTGGCTCACGATCGAGTAGGGCGGCGACACCGGGCAGAAGGGCACGCCGGCGTAGAGGCAGCCGAGTGCGATCAAGGCATGCTCGATGCCGTTCTCGCTCAGGATCGCGACCGGGCGTTCGGCGCTCAGTTTGCGGTCGAGCAGGGCCTGCGCGATGCTGCGCGCCTGCTTCAAGGCATCGGCGTAACTCAGGCGCAGCCAGTCGCCGGTGCTGCCGTCGGGCCTGCGTTCGCGGCGCGCGATGAAGGTGCGGTCGGGCGCGACTTCGGCCCAGTGCGCGAGGCGGTCCGTCATGCGCTCGCCGTAGGGCGCGAGCGCGATCTCGGCTTGCAGGTAGCGCACGCCGGGCGCGCCTTCGCGCAGCACGGCGCGCGTCACGCCGAAGGCGAGCGGCCGGTACTTGATCGAGCTCATCCCTTGGTGACCTTGCCTGCGCGTCCCTCGAGGAAATCGCGCACGCGTTCCTTGGCTTCGGGCGCGCTCTGCGCGATGCCGGAGATCAGCGCCTCGGTGAAGAAGCCGTGATCGGCCGTCTGTTCGGCGATGCGCGGCAGCGCGTGCATCAATGCGTAGTTGGTCAGCGGCGCGTTGGTCGCGATGCGCTGCGCGAGTTCGATCGCGCGGTCGAAGGCGGTGCCTTCGGGCACCAGGTACTGCGCGAAGCCGGCGCGCTCGCCGTCCTCGGCGTTGTAGACGCGGCCGGTCAGCATCATGTCGGTCATGCGCGCGACGCCGATCAGCTTGGGGATGCGCACCGAGCCGCCGCCGCCGACGAAGATGCCGCGCGAGCCTTCGGGCAGCGCATAGAAGGTGGTGGTGTCGGCCACGCGGATGTGGCAGGCGCTCGCCAGTTCGAGGCCGCCGCCGACCACCGCGCCGTGCAGCGCCGCGACCACCGGCACCGGGCCCTGCTGCACGTGGTCGAGCGCCGCATGCCACATGCGCGAGTGGTGCAGGCCCTGGCCGGCATCGCGCTCCTTCAGTTCCGACAGATCGAGGCCGGCGCAGAAGTGCGGGCCCTCGCCGTCGATCACCGCGGCGCGCACGGTGTCGGGCAGATTCTGGAAGGTGTCGCGCAGCGCGAGGATGAGCGCGTCGGACAGCGCATTGCGCTTGCCGGCACGTGCGAGACGGACGATCGCGATGTCGCCCCTGAGTTCGAGCTGGATGTCGGTGTGGGTCATGATTGCTTTCCGGGGCTTGATGGATTATGGTTATGAAAAATAACCAATTCAAGCTGGAGTGAAGCCTCCGGCATGCGGACTTACCCTTAGTCGACAACCTTTTCGGAAGACACGCCATGGACCACCAGAACCTGATCGCGATCGACACCCACACGCATGCCGAGGTGAGCTGCTGGAATCCCTTCGACAACTATGGCGAGGAGTACGACCGCGCGGCCGACAAGTACTTCAAGTCGGGCCGCCGCCCGACCATCCAGGAGAGCATCGACTACTACCGCGAACGCAGGATCGGGCTGGTGATGTTCATGGTGGACGCCGAGTCGAACATGGGCCGGCGCCGGATCCCGAACGAGGAGATCGCCGAGGCGGCTCAGAAGAACAGCGACATCATGATTGCCTTCGCCAGCATCGATCCGCACAAGGGAAAGATGGGCGCGCGCGAGGCGCGGCGGCTGATCGAGGAGCACGGCGTGAAGGGCTTCAAGTTCCATCCGACGGTGCAGGGCTTTCATCCCTACGACCGGATGGCGTGGCCGATCTACGAGGTGATCAACGAGTACGCGCTGCCGGCCGTGTTCCACACCGGCCACAGCGGCATCGGTTCGGGCATGCGCTGCGGCGGCGGGTTGCGGCTGGAGTACAGCAATCCGATGCACCTCGACGATGTCGCGATCGACTTTCCCGACATGCAGATCGTGATGGCGCACCCGAGCTTTCCGTGGCAGGACGAGGCGCTGTCGGTCGCCACGCACAAGCCGAACGTGTGGATCGACCTGTCGGGCTGGAGCCCGAAGTATTTTCCGAAGCAACTGGTGCAATACGCCAACACGCTGCTGAAGGACCGCGTGCTGTTCGCGAGCGACTACCCGCTGATCACGCCGGATCGCTGGCTCAAGGATTTCGAGGACGCGGGCTTCAAGCCGGAGGTGGTGCCGGGCATTCTGAAGGGCAATGCGGTGCGGTTGCTGAAGCTGGATTCGCAGTGATTTCTCTTGCTCCCTCCCCCTCCGGGGGTGGGTTGGCGAGGGGGCTTTCGGGCCTTTGAACTGTGCGTTGCGTTTGATCAGAGGCCGTTGGCCGGGAATTCGCCCCGGCGACCTCCGCCCTTATCGATGACTTCGATTCGCTCGGACTATGGAGCATCGTCCGCGAAGCGCGCAGCAGACCCGCTAACAACCGAACCCGGTACATCCCGCGGCGCGCCGTCAAAGCGGGCACGCGCGTCATGGATATCGGAATAACGACGGTCGGCCCAATCGATCAGACCCGCCATCGGGTCTAGCAGCGATCGGCCTAGAGGGGTCAGACGATATTCAACACTCGGGGGCTTGGTGGGAAAGACGTGACGGGTAATCAGTCCGTCGCGTTCCAGATCGCGCAGGGTCTGGGTGAGCATGCGCTTGGAAATGTCGCGTACGGCGCGGTGAAGCTCGCTGAAGCGCTGCGACCGCGTCGCGAGGGTCATGATCATCAGGATGCTCCATTTGTCGCCGATGCGGTCGAGCACGTCTCGCACTGGGCAGTGCACCGCGTCAACCGACTGGGCGTCGTCCGTTTGAAAACGGCTGAATCTCTCGATCGCGCTCGATGCGGTGCTCATCCGGGTTCCCCTCGCCTCTCCTGGTTACTTGAAACTGCCTCCTTGTGACGCAGGACCAAGGTCTCTACAGTAGACCTACCCTCAATTGTAGACCCTATGGGTCAGGAGAACACGCATGTTTTTAGTCATGGGAATCACGGGACAAGTCGGCGGCTCGACGGCAAGGCATTTGTTGGCGCAGGGCAAGGAAGTACGCGCGCTGGTTCGCGACCGCGCAAAGGCGGCCAGTTGGGCGGCCCAGGGCGTCGAACTGGTTGCCGGCGATTGGAACGATGCGGACGCCATCGCGCGGGCGCTCGACGGCGTCGACGGCGCGTTTGTCATGTTGCCGGCCGTTTGGGCCCCTTCGCCGGATTTCAAGGAAGCCAAGGGCGTCATTGCAAACTTCGCCAAGGCGCTGACCGAGGCCGCGCCGCCGCGCGTCGTCGCGTTGTCGTCGATGGGGGCGCACAAATCCCACGGGCTGGGGATGATCACGGCGCTGTCGTTGCTGGAGCGCGGCTTTCGCAATCTGACATCGCCAATCGCCTTCGTGCGCGCTGGCGGCTTTTTCGAAAACTTTCTTTTCGGCCTGCATGTCGCCCAGGCCGGCACGCTCCCCGTCTTCTACAACCCGACCAACCGAAAATCAACCATGGTCGCGACCAACGACATCGGCGCCGAGGTGGCGACGCTCCTGACCGGGCCGGCGTGGTCGGGGCAGCGAGTCATCGAGCTCGGTTCGATGGTCAGCGCCGATGAAGTCGCCGCGCAATTGGGCAAGGTCCTTCAGCGCGACGTCAAAGCCTTTGCCGTTCCGCGGGCCGGGTGGTCGGCGGCGTTCGAGCAGTTTGGCATCCCGAAGGGACGGACAGGACAGGCCGAAGCGATGTACGAGGCGGTCAACTCGGGCTGGATGGACGTCGGGGTCGAAGGTACGGAGCACGTCGCAGGCACGACGTCACCCGGCGATGTCTTCGCGGCGGCAAAAAACGCCACCACGAAGTAGTTCCGAAGGACCGATCAATGTCTAAGACTACTTGGCGCCAAGTCTTGCCTCTGGCTCTCGCCGCGTTTTTCGTCGTGGGGTCACTCAGCAATATTTTTGCCCCGCAATCTATCGACGAGGAATACCTGAGGTGGGGATATCCGCATTGGTTCCATTTTGTGACCGGGTCACTGGAACTCACCACCGCCATTCTGCTGGCCAGGGCACCGAGCCGCCTCCTGGGCTCCGCGCTCGGCTGCGCTGTCATGTTGGCGGCACTCGGGACCGTCACGATCCACGGCGAATATGGGCACGCGGCGCCCCCATTCGTCGTGGCGGCACTTTCGATTTTCGTCGGCTGGATTACCTGGCGCAAGCGGCTCTCCGACTCAGGGATGACTGACACGACTCCCGCCGTCTAAAGGCTGTCTTGCATCCGGCACGCTGGCGGCGTCGCTTCTTTTGGCGAGACAAAAAAGGTGAGTCGCCCGCCGGGGCGAGTCCCGGCTCCGGCCTTCGATCAAACGCAACGCGCAAGGCAAAGGCCCGGGCGCCCTCACCCCAACCCTCTCCCAGAGGGAGAGGGAGCAAGACAAGGCCTCAGGGGATCTGCTCTTCCTCGATCCGCTCCTCCTCGAGCCGGTCCCAGTCGCGGCCCGCGCGCTCCTTGCGCTCCGCGCGCTCGCGCGAGATCTGCTCCTGGAACTGCTGGCGTCCTTCCTTGGCCACCGCGATGACCTTCGCGCGGTCCTTGTAGTGCGGATAGATCTCGCGCATGAGCTGGATGTTGCGCACGCGAAAGCGCATCGCGGCCTGGCGCGCCTCGTGCGCCGGCCAGCCCAGCACCTCGAGCACCGAGCGCGCGCTGCGCAACGAGGATTCGAACAGCTCGCGCTCGACGTACTCCACGTTGCGGTCGAGCAGCTGGTAGAGGTGCCCGACGTTGCGTGCGCGCGCGACGATCTTCGCGTCGGGGAAATGCTCGCGCGCGAGGTCGACGATGGCCAGCGACTGCTCGATGTCGTCGACCGCGACCACCAGCACCTTGGCCGTGCCGGCGCCGGCGGTGCGCAGCAGGTCGAGCCGCGTGGCATCGCCGTAGAACACGCGAAAGCCGAATGCGCGCAGCGACTCGATGGTGTCCGGATCGTGGTCGAGCACCGTGACCTGCATGCCTTGCGAGCCCAGCATGCGGCCGACGATCTGGCCGTAGCGGCCGAAACCGCAGATCACGACCTTGGCGTCCTGCTGCTCCGAGATCTCTTCCATCGTCACGACGTGGTGCGCGCTGTAGTGCGGCAGGATCCATTTGTCGATCACCACCAGCAAGAGCGGCGAGACCAGCATCGACAGCGCCACCGCACCGATCAGGAACGAGGCGACACCGGGCGGCAGCACCTCGGGGCCGGCGGCCTGGAACACGACGAAGGCGAACTCGCCGCCCTGCGCCAGCAGCAGCGTGAACACCGGCCGCTCCTGGTAGGGCAGGCCCATCACCTTGGCGATGGCGTAGATGACGACGAACTTGAACAGCATGAAGCCGATCACCACCAGCACCATCAGGCCCGGCTGCCGGAGCAGCACACCGAAGTCGATGCTCATGCCGACCGCGATGAAGAAGAGGCCGAGCAGCAAGCCCTTGAAGGGCTCGATGTCGGTTTCGAGTTCGCGCCGGTATTCGCTCTCGGCCAGCAGCACGCCGGCGAGGAAGGCACCCAGCGCCATCGAGAGACCGATGAACTGCATCAGCGCCGCGATCGCCACCACCAACAGCAGCGACGCCGCAGTGAAGATCTCGGGCGTGTTGCTGCGCGCGATCCAGCGCAAGAGCGGGCGCAGCGCCAGCCGGCCGCCGAGCACGATGCCGCCGATGACGGCGACGATCTTCAGCGTTTCGAGCGCGCGGTCGAGCCCGGTGATGGCCGAGCCGGTGACCGAACCCACCGCCAGCACCGGCAGCAGCGCCAGGATCGGGATCGCGGCCACGTCCTGGAACAGCAGGATCGAGAAGCCGGCCTGTCCGCTCGCGGTGCGCAGCAGGTTGCGCTCGCCGAAGACTTGCAGCGCGATCGCGGTCGACGACAGGGCCAGGCCGAGCGCCGCGACCAGCGCGACGCGCCAGCTCGCGCCGCCGGCCCAGCCGGCCAGGAACAGCACGGCCGCGCAGGCCAGCACCTGGCCCGAGCCCCAGCCGAAGATCGGGCGGCGCAGGTTCCACAGGCGCTTGGGTTCGAGTTCGAGCCCGACCAGGAACAGCATCAGCACCACGCCGAACTCGGCGAAGTGCAGGATGTCCTCGACGTTGGTGACCAGCCCCAGGCCCCAGGGGCCGATCGCGATGCCGGCCGCGAGGTAGCCGATGATCGAGCCGAGGCCGAGCGCCTTGGACAGCGGCACGACCAGCACGGCGGCGCCGAGGTAGATCAGCGAATTGACAAGCCAGGCCGGGGCGTGCTCCATGCTCAGGCCTCCTCGCGTTCGACGGGGCGGTCGGCCTCGGGCACCACGCAGGCGGGACAGCCTTCGAGGTCTTCCAGCTCGGGCCAGTCGGGATAGGACGCGAGGCGCTGCCGGAAGACCTCGACGTGCGCCGTCACCTCGCTGCGGGGTGCGCTGCGCGCGCCGTGGAACAGGAGCGGTGGCAGGAAGCGCATGCCGCAGAGCGCGGCGGTCTGCTCGTAGGGCGGCAGGAAGGCGTCGAAGAAATAGCGGTTGTAGCTTTGCGGGTGGTAGCTCGCCTCGGGGCCGCCGGTGGTCGCGACCAGCCAGCAGTCCTTGCCTTCGAGCGCCTTGCCGCCGGGACCGTAGGCCCAGCCATAGGCGAACACCTCGTCGATCCAGAGCTTCTGCAGCGCCGGCATCGAATACCACTGGATCGGATGCAGCAGCACCAGCAGCTCGGCGCGGGCCAGCCGGGCCTGCTCGGCCTCGACGTTGATCAGGTAGTCGGGGTAGCTCTCGTAGAGATCGTTGACGTCGACACCGGGTATACCCTGCGCCGCCTTCAGCAATGGCAGGTTGACGCGCGAGTCGCGCCAGTGCGGATGCGCCGCGATCAGGTAGATGCGAGGGTCGTTTCCCGGGCTGTTGGTCGTAGGCATGCCACGAACATAGCGCATGCGCGGCTACCATGGCGCCTGTCTTCAGCCTGCGAGGAGTTTCACATGCCCGTGGTTCTGGTCGCCAATCCGAAGGGAGGGGTCGGCAAATCGACGCTTGCAACGCAGGTTGCAGGCTATTTCGCGAGCCGCGGCCATGCGGTGATGCTGGGCGATGTCGATCGCCAGCAGTCCGCGCGGCTGTGGCTCGGCCTGCGGCCGCCGCAGGCGCGGCCGATCACGACCTGGGAAGCTTCGGGCGACAGCAGCGTGGTGCGGCCGCCGCGCGGCACCACGCATGCGGTGCTCGACACGCCGGCCGGGCTGCATGGCTCGCGCTTCAAGGAGGTGGTGGCGCTGGCCGACAAGGTGCTGGTGCCGCTGCAGCCCAGCATCTTCGACATCTACGCCACGCGCGACTTCCTCGACAAGCTGCTCAGTCACCGCAACGCGGGCAAGACGCAGATCGGCGTCGTCGGCATGCGCGTGGATGCGCGCACGCTGGCGGCCGACCGGCTGCGCGAATTCGTCGCCGGCCTCGGCGTGCCGGTGCTGGGCGAGCTGCGCGACGCGCAGATCTACGTGCAGCTCGCGGCGCGCGGCCTCACGCTGTTCGACATCGCGCCGGGCCGCGCGCAGCGCGACCTCGAGCAATGGCAGCCCTTGTGCGAGTGGCTCGATACCTGAGTGAAACCATGAAAAAGACATTCCAGACCCTTCAGGATCTGGCCGCTTGCGTCGGCCAGGAGGTCGCGGTGAGCGACTGGCTCACCGTCACCCAGCAGCAGGTCAATCAGTTCGCCGAGGCGACCGGCGACCATCAGTGGATCCACGTCGACGTCGAACGCGCCAAGGCGGGGCCGTTCGGCGCGTCCATCGCGCATGGCTTCCTGACGCTGTCGCTGCTGCCGAAGTTCTTCGAGTCGGCGATCGAGGTGGTCGAGTCGCGCATGGGCGTCAACTACGGCCTCAATCGGGTGCGCTTCATGTCGCCGGTGCGGGTCGGCAGCAGGCTGCGCGCGCGCATGAAGCTGCTCGGCGCCGAACCCATCGCCGACCAGGGCGTGCAGATGACCTGGGAAACGAGCATCGAGATCGAGGGCGCCCCCAAGCCCGCCTGCGTGGCGGAGTCGGTGGTGCGGCGCTACCCCTGATCCGGCGCGCGCATCACATCGGCATGCCGAGCGTGCCGTAGTTGGCCGAGCCTTCGCGCGCGGCCTCGACGGCGGTGGCACGCACCCGGGCACGCTCGACGTTGCCGGTGCGCAGGCCCATCGCGCCGGTGCCGCCGTTGCTGATGTGCAGCGGCTGGCGCGCTTCGGCCTGGACCTGCGCACGCGTGAGCGTCGACTGGAAGGGGGCAGGCGGCAGCGGGCTCTGTTCACCTTGGTAGGCTTGCGCGGCGCCGGCGAAGGCAAGGGTGGCGAGCGCGGCGAAGGTGATCGTTCGGGTGTTCATGGCGTGGCTCCTGAAATGCGTTGAAGGGTGGCATGCCGGCTCGAACGGATGTGTCGAGCCTGCATGTCATGGATACGCCGGAGCGCGGCCGGTGGATGCAGAACCATGCGACCTGCACGCGTATTCGTGCCGAGGCCTTGTTGCGCCGGGCCTCAGCCGAAGCCGTTCTGGCGCCAGGCCTCGAACACCGTCACAGCCACCGCGTTCGACAGGTTCAGGCTGCGCTGGCCGGCGCGCATCGGCAGCCGCAGGCGCTGTGCCTCGGGGAAGAAGCCGTCGCGCAAGGCGGGCGGCAGCCCGCGGGTCTCGGAGCCGAACACCAGCCAGTCGCCGGGCGCGAAGCGCAGGTCGAAGGCCGAGCGCGAGCCACGCGTGGTCAACGCGAACATGCGCCCGGCGGCGGGCTGCTCGTTGTCGAGCAGCGCCTGCCAGTCGGCATGGCGCCTGACCTCGGCGTACTCGTGGTAGTCGAGGCCGGCGCGGCGCAGCAGCCTGTCGTCCATCGAGAAACCCAGCGGCTCGACCAGGTGCAGCGTGCAGCCGGTGTTGGCCGCGAGCCTGATCACGTTGCCGGTGTTGGGCGGAATCTCGGGTTCGACCAGGACGATGTGGAACATGGCGCCGATTGTCGGTCGGCCCCGGCGTTCAGTCGGGGAGCTCGGTGCGCGCCAGCACCACTGCGGTGATGTGCTGCGCGCCGCCCGTGCGCAGAACCTGCGCGGCGGCGAACAGCGACGCGCCGCTGGTCATCACATCATCGACCAGGACGATGCGCCGGCCTTGCACCGCATGCGCGCGAAGCGGCTCGAGCGCGAACGCGCCGCTGAGGTTCCGAAGCCGCTCGGCCCGCGTGAGGCCGCTTTGCGCCGTCGTCTCCCGGATGCGCAACAGCAGGCGGGCATCGGCTTTTCGCGGCGCCAGCCGGCGCGCCAGTTCGTGCGCCTGGTTGAAGCCGCGCTGCCGCAGGCGCGCGGGGGCCAGCGGCATCGGCAGCACGAGCTCGGCCTGTTCGAGGGCCGGCTCGACCCAGGGCGCACTGCGCAGCAAGGTCGCGAGCGGCGCGGCCTGGCCGGCATCGCCGCGGAACTTGAACTGCGCAAGGCATTCGGGCCACGGCCAGACGTAGGCGCAGGCGGCCAGACAGGCATCGAGCGGCGGCGGATGCAGCACGCAGTCGCCGCATTGCGCCACACCCGCCGGCACCGGCAAAGCGCAGGTCGCGCAACGCGGCGTGGGCGGCGCGAAGCGCGCCACGCAGGCGTCGCACACCGGTTGCGAAGGCCAGGCGCGGCACACCGCGCACTGGCTCGGAAGGCGCTCGAGCAAGGACGAAAAAGGCCGTTCGGACCCGCGGTGGAACATGCCCTCAATATACTGAGCGATCTAATGACCACCGATCCCGCACAGCGTCCGCCGACCATCGATGCCACGGCGGCCGCGCGCTGGAGCCGGCTCGCGCCTGCAGCGGGTTCGCCCTGGCTGCACGAGGAAATCGGCCGCCGCATGGAGGATCGCCTGCAGTGGATCAAGGCCCAACCGAAGCGCTGGGCCGACTGGGCACCGCTGCATGGCGGCCTCGAGGCGCATGCGCTGCTGTCACGCCGCTATCGCACGGCCGAGTCGTTCGTGATCGAGCCCGAGGCGGCGCTGGTGCCGGTCACCGGCCGTGCGCTGGCGGCGCCCTGGTGGACCGCGCGCCGCTGGCAGGGCCCACAGCCGCGCTTCGAGGCGCCGCCGGAAGAGGGCGTGGACCTGCTGTGGGCCAACATGGCGCTGCACATGGCGGCCGACCCGCAGGCGCTGATTGCGCGCTGGCATCGTCTGGTCGCGACCGACGGCTTCCTGATGTTCTCCTGCCTGGGGCCCGACACCCTGCGCGAACTGCGCCTGCTGCACGAGGCTTCGGGCTGGCCGCCGCCCAGTCACGAGTTCACCGACATGCACGACTGGGGCGACATGCTGGTGGGTGCCGGCTTTGCCGAGCCCGTGATGGACATGGAGCACATCGTGCTGACCTGGCCCAGCGCGGAACGCGCACTGGCCGAGCTGCGCACGCTGGGACGCAATCTCCATCCGCAGCGCTTTCGCGCATTGCGCGGCCGACGCTGGCATCAGGCGCTGTGCGAAGCGCTGCCCCGGTTCGCGCCCGGGGCGGAAGGCAAGGGGCACATCGCGCTGACCTTCGAGATCATCTACGGTCATGCGTTCAAGCCCGCGCCGCGGGTGGCGCTCGCGGCCGAAAGCGCCGTGTCCCTGCGCGAAATGCGCTCGATGCTGCAGCGCGGGCGGCCCGGCGCCTGAGCGCCGCTCTTCGACCCGCTACAATCCGGCGCTGCGTGAACTCCCGGGTATTGTCCCGTGATCGAGGCCTGTCAGGAATGGGTTTGACAACGCTTCGACGCACCGATTTGCCGAACTCGCCCGTGTCGAATTCCGTGTTTCGTTTTGCCACTGTGTCAGGCCAGAGCATCCACTGGTTCCTGAAGCGCAACTGCTCGGTGACGCCGAGCCAGCTCGGCTGGCTGTACGCGTCGCTGTGCGTGCTGTCGCTTGGCATCGGAATCGTGTTCTGGTGGCATGGCGCACGTCTCGTGCTGCCGTTCGCGTGGCTCGAGCTGGCCGCCGTGGGTTTCGCGTTCCTGCTGTACGCACGGCACGCGAGCGACGGCGAAAAGATCGCGCTGCAGGGCGGCCGCCTTGTGGTCGAGCTCGAAAACGGTGGGCACTACGAGCGCACGGAATTCTTGCCGCACCAGGTGCGGGTCGAGCCTCATGACAGCGATCGTTCGCTGATCGAGGTCTCGGGTCAAGGTCGTTCGGTCAGGGTGGGGCGCTATGTGCGCCCGGAATTGCGTGCGGCGCTGGCGCGCGAAATTCGCATGGCACTGCGCAGCGCGTGAGGCGGCTGGGCGATGTGGCACCCGGGCTGGGCCGGTGGGTTAACTGGAAAATGAAGAAGTGAACACGATGAAGAGCATTTGGTACAAGCCGGCGAATCTGCTGTTGGCGGCCGGCGCGGCGTTCAGTGGCGCTGCGCATGCAGTCAACGACCTGCCGGGCGGCCCGATGGTGCGTCAGTTGAACCTGCCGGTGGGCGTCACCAAGATCGCGCAAGAGCAGTACCTGCTGCACAACGGGATGATGATCCTGTGCACGGTCATCTTCATCGCGGTGTTCGCGGTCATGTTCTATTCGATCTGGAAGCACCGCAAGTCGGTCGGCCACAAGGCGGCCAACTTCCACGAGTCGGTGGTGGTCGAAGTGATCTGGACCATCGTGCCCTTCATCATCGTGATCCTCATGGCGCTGCCGGCCACCAAGGTGCTGGTCGCCCAGAAGGACACCACCAATGCCGACCTCACCATCAAGACCACGGGCTACCAGTGGAAGTGGGGCTACGACTACATCACCGGCGAGGGTGCGGGCATCGGCTTCATCTCGACCCTGCTGCCGTCGCATCGCGAATTCTCGAACAGCGGCGCGAAGGGCAACGTGCCGGACAACTACCTGTTCGAGGTCGACAACCCGATGGTGGTGCCGGTCGACAAGAAGGTCCGGATCATCACCACGGCGGTCGATGTGATCCACGCCTTTGCCGTGCCGCAGTTCGGCCTCAAGCAGGACGCGATCCCCGGCTTCGTGCGTGACACCTGGTTCCGCGCCGAGAAGATCGGCGACTACTATGGAGAGTGCCAGGAGCTCTGCGGCAAGGAGCACGCCTTCATGCCGATCCACGTGAAGGTGGTCTCGGCCGCCGACTACACCACCTGGGTGGACGCCAAGCGCAAGGAAGCGGCGGCCAAGCTGGACGACCCGACCAAGGTCTGGACGCTGCCGGACATCATGGCGCGCGGGGAAAAGGTCTATGCGGCCAATTGCGCGGCCTGCCACCAGGCGAACGGCAAGGGCGGCGGCCCGATCAAGCCGCTCGACGGTTCGGCGGTCGTGCTGGACGCGAACCATGCCGACCAGATCGACACCGTGCTCAACGGCCGCGTCGACAAGGGCATGCCGTCCTGGAAGACGCTCAGCGACACCGACATCGCTGCCGTGATCAGCTTCACCAAGAACAACTGGTCCAACAAGACCGGCCAACTGATCCAGCCGTCTGAAATCGTGGCGGAACGCGCCAAGTTGAAGTAAGCAAGGAATTTCCCCATGAGCGCAGTCCTCGACCCCCACGGCCACGCCTCCGGCGATCATGCCCACGACGACCACCACGGCGCGCCGACCGGCTGGCGCCGCTGGGTGTTCGCGACCAACCACAAGGACATCGGCACGCTGTACCTGCTGTTCTCCTTCACGATGCTGATGGCGGGCGGGGTGCTCGCGCTGCTGATCCGCGCCGAGCTGTTCCAGCCCGGCCTGCAGCTGGTCAATCCCGAGCTGTTCAACCAGTTCACGACCATGCACGGCCTGATCATGGTGTTCGGCGCGATCATGCCGGCGTTCGTGGGCTTCGCGAACTGGATGATCCCGATGCAGATCGGCGCGGCCGACATGGCCTTCGCGCGGATGAACAACTTCAGCTTCTGGCTGCTGATCCCGGCGGCGCTGATGCTGGTCGGCTCGTTCTTCATGCCCGGCGGTGCGCCGGCCGCGGGATGGACGCTCTATGCGCCGCTCACGCTGCAGATGGGCCCGTCGATGGATGCCGGCATCTTCGCGATGCACATCATGGGCGCGTCGTCGATCATGGGTTCGATCAACATCATCGTGACGATCCTGAACATGCGCGCACCCGGCATGACGCTGATGAAGATGCCGATGTTCTGCTGGACCTGGCTCATCACCGCCTACCTGCTGATCGCCGTGATGCCGGTGCTCGCCGGCGCGATCACCATGACGCTGACCGATCGCCACTTCGGCACCAGCTTCTTCAATCCCGCCGGCGGTGGCGACCCGGTGATGTACCAGCACATCTTCTGGTTCTTCGGCCACCCCGAGGTCTACATCATGATCTTGCCGGCCTTCGGCATCATCAGCCAGGTCGTGCCCGCGTTCTCGCGCAAGCGCCTGTTCGGCTATGCCTCGATGGTCTATGCGACCTCGTCGATCGCGATCCTGTCGTTCATCGTCTGGGCGCACCACATGTTCACGACCGGCATGCCGCTGACCGGCCAGCTGTTCTTCATGTACGCGACGATGCTGATCGCGGTGCCGACGGCGGTGAAGATCTTCAACTGGATCGCCACCATGTGGCAAGGCTCGATGACCTTCGAGTCGTCGATGCTGTTCGCGGTCGGCTTCATCTTCGTGTTCACCATGGGCGGCTTCACGGGCCTGATCCTCGCGGTCGCCCCGATCGATACACAGCTGCAGGACACCTATTACGTGGTGGCCCATTTCCACTACGTGCTGGTGGCCGGTTCGCTGTTCGCGATGTTCTCCGGCTTTTACTACTGGTCGCCCAAGTGGACCGGCGTGATGTACAACGAAACGCGCGGCAAGATCCATTTCTGGTGGTCGCTGATCTCGTTCAACGTCACCTTCTTCCCGATGCACTTCCTGGGGCTGGCCGGCATGCCGCGGCGCTACGCCGACTATCCGATGCAGTTCGCCGACTTCAATGCGGTGGTGTCGATCGGTGCGTTCTTCTTCGGTTTTGCGCAGGTCTATTTCTTCCTGTTCATCGTGCTGCCGACGATGAGGGGCAAGGGCGAGAAAGCGCCGCAGAAGCCGTGGGAAGCTGCCGAGGGCCTCGAATGGGAAGTGCCTTCGCCCGCACCGTTCCATACCTTCGAGACGCCGCCGCGCCTCGATCCGACGGCGACCAAGGTCATCGGTTGATCCGTTCGTGCAATGACGCCTGAACAAAAGAAAAGCAATCGGCGCATGGGGCTCACGCTGGCCTCCATCGCGCTGATCTTCTTCCTCGGCTTCATCGTGCGGATGGCCTGGGTCCACTGAGACTGCTGAAGGATATTCATCATGGCTACCGCCGGTCAACGCATCCGCCGCGAGAACCTTCGCATGGTCGGCAAGCTTGTCGTCGTCGCCGCGGGCATGTTCGCGTTCGGCTATGCGCTGGTGCCGGTCTACCGGTCGATCTGCGAGCTGACCGGGATCAACATCCTGGCCCGGGCCGAACTCGAGGTGCCTGGGGGCGCCAGCGGCGGTGCGGACGTGCGTTTGCCCGACAACACGCAGGTCGACATGAGCCGCACGATCACTGTCGAGTTCGACTCGAACGTGCGCGGCCTGTGGGACTTCAAGCCGGCGTTGAACACCATGCAGGTGCATCCCGGACAGCTCAACACCGTGATGTACGAATTCCAGAACGTGCAGAACCGCCGCATGTCGGCGCAGGCCATTCCGAGCTACGCGCCGCAGCAGGCTGCGCCGTACTTCAACAAGATCCAGTGCTTCTGCTTCAACCAGTACACGCTCGATCCCGGCGAGAAGAAGGAGTGGCCGGTCGCGTTCGTGATCGATCCGAAGATCTCCAAGGACGTGAAGACGATCACCTTGTCATACACCTTTTTCGAGGTCGGAAGCAAGACACCGCCAGCGCCCGTGGCGGCCGATACCCATGCTGCCGTGGCGGAGCCGAAGTCGTGACCACGGCCGCCGCGCGTCGGCGGGTCCGATGGGTTGTCGCCCCCTGAAGACGCATCCCCGCAGAATTGAATCGAGAGAAGAAAGCCAGGACCTGATATGAGTTCAACCACCCACGGCACCACGCCCTATTACTTCGTGCCCGCGCCATCGCCGTACCCGGTCATGGCGGCGATCGGGCTGCTCTTCGTGATCTTCGGTGCGGCCCAGTGGGTCAACGGCAACGACTGGGGTTCCTGGGTGCTGCTGATCGGCATGCTGTGGTGGCTCAGCACGCTGTTCGTCTGGTTTCGCCGCTCGATCTCCGAAAGCGAAGGCGGCCAGTACGGCCACAAGGTCGATCTCTCGTTCCGCTGGAGCATGAGCTGGTTCATCTTCTCCGAGGTGATGTTCTTCGGCGCGTTCTTCACCGCACTGTGGTGGACCCGCACGCACGCCCTGCCTGCGCTCGGCAGCCTGGACAACGCCTTGCTGTGGCCCGATTTCAAGGCCGTATGGCCCACCATGGCGATCGGTGCTACCGGCTCGCCGGCCGACATCGTCGAGCCCTTCCAGACGGTCGGGCCCTTCTGGCTGCCGACCATCAACACGGCGCTGCTGCTGAGTTCCGGCGTGACGCTGACCATCGCCCACCATGCCTTGCGTGCCGATCATCGCGCGCAGGCCGTGCGCTTCATGTGGCTCACGGTGGCGCTCGGCTTCAGCTTCCTGTGCGTGCAGGGCTACGAATACCACCACCTGTACACCGAGATGAACCTCAAGCTCAGCTCCGGTGCCTACGGCTCGACCTTCTTCATGCTGACCGGCTTCCATGGCCTGCATGTGTTCATCGGCATGCTGATGCTGCTGTTCATCACGCTGCGGCTGCGCAGCGGCCATTTCACGCCGGAGCGTCATTTCGGCTTCGAGGGCGCCGCGTGGTACTGGCACTTCGTCGACGTCGTGTGGCTCGGCCTCTACATGCTGGTCTATTGGCTTTGAGCATCCGGGACGGCAAAACAAAAAAGCGCCGCAAGGCGCTTTTTTCATGGTTCTCGTGGAACGAGAACAACCTACTTGCCGAGCGGCAGGCCCCCTGGCTGGATGTAGCCGAGTTTCCAGGCCACGAGGACGCAGAGGAACAAAACGACCGAAAGGCCGATCCGAACCGTGAGCGCGCGCGCCATGCCGCCGGACTTGGCGCGGCCATCGCGCCCGTCCTTCAGCATGAAGTACAGCGCGAATCCGAGGCTCGCCAGAATGCCCAGGAAGGCGAGGGCGACGAAATATTTCATGACCCACATTATCGGCCGCCAGGGCCGCCCCATGGTTTGAACACCGACTTTCAGACGGCTTCGCGCACCTCGCGAGGTGGCCGTTTCTGGCTCGTCACCGTGGCTGCCGTGCTCACCATCGCGGCCACCGTTTCGCTCGGCCGCTGGCAGCTCTCGCGCGCCGCGCAGAAAGAAGCCATCCAAGCGGAGATCGACTCGCAGCAGAGCCTGCCGCCGCTCGACCAGCAGGCCTTTCTTGCGCTTGACCGGCCCGCTTCGTCGCTGCAACGGCCGGTGCAACTGCGCGGCCTCTGGCTCAAGGAACAGACCGTCTATCTGGACAATCGCCAGATGCACGGCGTGCCCGGCTTCTACGTGCTGACGCCGCTCGCGCTCGAGGGCAGCGATCAGACGGTGCTGGTGCAGCGCGGCTGGATCCAGCGCAACTTCAACGACCGAACCCACCTGGAGCCGGTCGAGACGCCCTCGGGGCTGGTCGAAGTGACCGGCAGGATTGCACCACCGCCCGCGCATCTGCTCGATCTGGGCAAGGCCGATGCAGCGGCGCCGACGCAGGCGGGGGTGGGGTCTTCGCCGATCCGGCAGAATCTCGATCTCGAAGCGTTCCGCGCCGAAACCGGTCTTCCGCTGCGAACCGATGTCTCGCTCCAGCAGACCGGTGCGGCCTCCGAAGGCTTGCAGCGCGACTGGCCGGCCCCGGCGCTGGGTATCGAGCGGCACTATGGCTATGCTTTCCAGTGGTTCGGGCTCGCGGGCCTCGTCGTATTCCTCTATGTCTGGTTCCAATTCATCGCCCCCTACCGCCGTGCACGCCGCCGCTGACGAGCCGCTCGGCCTGACCGTGCACTCGATGCCGTCGCCGCGCCAGGCGCTCGACGGCGTCGAGCGGCGCACCGTGCTCGGGCGATGGAAGATGATCATCGTGGGGTTGTGCTGCGCCGCGCCGGTGATCGCCTCCTACTTCACCTACTACGTGGTTCGGCCCGAAGGCGGGCATGCGTACGGCGAACTGATCGATCCGCAGCGTCCGTTGCCCGAGCTGGTGGCGACCGCGCCCGACGGCACCCAGGTCCATTTGCCGACGCTCAAGGGCCAGTGGCTCCTGATCGTGGTGGCCGACGCGGCATGCGACGCGCTGTGCGAGCAGCAGCTCTATCTGGAGCGCCAGCTGCGCGAAAGCCTGGGGCGCGAGAAGGAGCGGCTCGACCGTGTCTGGCTGGTCAGCGATTCGGCACCGCTGCCCGAGCGCCTCGCCAACGGTCTGCATGGCGCGACCGTGCTGCGCGTACCGGCCGCCGAGCTGGCGCGTTGGCTGACCCCGGCGCCAGGCCATGCGCTGTCGGAACATCTCTATGTGGTCGATCCGATGGGCAACTGGATGATGCGCTTTCCCGCCCGCATGGATGCGGCCGGCGCCGGCCGTGCCAAGCGTGACCTCGACCGCCTGCTGCGCGCCTCCGCATCCTGGGACGAACCGGGCCGTTGACCATGAACACGACCTCGCTCTACGACCTCACACCGATCGCCTGGCTCATGGCGATGGGCGTACTGGTCGCGCTGGGCCCGCTGTTCTGGGTATGGCGGCGCAATGCCGGTAGCCGCTCGGCACGGCGGCTTCATGCGCTGACCGTGCTGACCTTGTTTCTCACCTTCGATCTCACTCTGTTCGGTGCCTTCACGCGCCTGACCGATTCGGGCCTCGGCTGCCCCGACTGGCCCGGTTGCTATGGCAATGCGAGCCCCGTGGGCGCCCGGCACGAGATCGCGGCGGCGCAGGCGGCGCAGCCGACCGGGCCGGTGACGCACGGCAAGGCCTGGGTCGAGATGGTCCATCGCTACCTGGCCACGGGCGTGGGCGTGCTGATCCTCGTGCTGGCCATCGCGACCTGGGTCGCGCGGCGGCGTCAGCGGCTGGCCGAGCATGCGCACGAGCGCGCGCTCAGTGCATGGTGGCCGGCGGCAACGCTGGCGTGGGTGTGCCTGCAGGGCGCCTTCGGCGCCATGACCGTGACCTGGCGGCTCTATCCTGCCATCGTCACGCTCCATCTGATCGGCGCGGTCGTCCTGCTGGCTCTGCTGTGCATCCAGGCGGTGCGCTACCAGCAGGCTGCGGCACAACGCCTGCCGACGCCCATGCCGTCGGCATTGCGCGGCCTGCTGATCATTGCGACTGCGATGCTGGCGGTGCAGATCGTACTCGGCGGTTGGGTCAGCACCAACTATGCGGTGCTCGCCTGCACGCAGTTCCCGACCTGCCAGAACAGCTGGTGGCCGCCGATGAATTTCGCCCAGGGCTTCGAGATCTGGCGCTCGCTCGGTGAAACTTCCGGCGGCACGCCGATCGACTTCTCCGCCCTGACCGCGATCCACTACGTGCATCGCCTGATGGCCTATGCCGTGTTCGTCGTCATCGGCGTGCTCGCGTGGCGCTTGCGCCGCGTCGCGCCACTGCGCACGCAGGCAAGCTGGCTTGCCGGCCTCGCGTTGTTGCAGCTCGCAACCGGACTGGGCAACGTGCTGCTGGGTTGGCCGCTCGCCGCCGCCGTCCTTCATACCGGCGGTGCAGCCGCGCTCGCGGTGGTGCTGACCTGGACGGTTTGCGAAAGCCGTCGCGAGCACACGGCCGCAACTGCCAGTGCGCCTCGCGCCCGTCGCGGCGACATGGAAATCGCATGAGTGCACCGGCTTCGACCCATCACGTGACGACGGCCGGCGTGCTGCGCCAGTTCTACGCCCTCACCAAGCCGCGCGTGGTGCAGCTGATCGTGTTCTGCGCGCTGATCGGCATGGTGCTGGCCGTGCCTGGCGTGCCGACGCTGGCCGACCTGCAGCATGGCTTGCTGGCGTGCATCGGCATCTGGCTGGTGGCCGGCGCGGCGGCGGCGTTCAACTGCCTGGTCGAGAAGGGCATCGATGCCAAGATGAAGCGCACTGCGTGGCGGCCGACCGCCCGCGGGCAGCTGAGCGACCGGCAGGCGCTGATCTTCTCGGCCGCACTGTGTGCGGCGGGCTCGGCGCTGCTGTGGTTCAGCGTGAATCCGCTGACGATGTGGCTGACCTTCGCCACCTTCGTCGGCTATGCCGTGGTCTACACGGTGATCCTGAAGCCGCTCACGCCGCAGAACATCGTGATCGGCGGC
This sequence comes from Variovorax sp. SRS16, assembly GCF_901827165.1. NCBI lineage: Bacteria > Pseudomonadati > Pseudomonadota > Betaproteobacteria > Burkholderiales > Comamonadaceae > Variovorax > Variovorax sp. SRS16. The sequence continues at coordinate 4,544,063 of NZ_LR594666.1, read as the reverse complement.
GCCTCGGGTGCGATGCCGCCGGTGCTGGGCTGGGCCGCCATGACGGGCGACGTCGGCCCGGAGGCGCTGATCCTTTTTCTCGTCATCTTCCTGTGGACGCCGCCGCATTTCTGGGCGCTCGCGCTGTACCGGGTCGAGGACTACCGCAAGGCCGGCCTGCCGATGCTGCCGGTGACCCATGGCAACGAATTCACGCGCCTGCAGATCCTGCTCTACACCTTCGTCCTGTTCGCCGCCTGCCTGATGCCCTTCATTTATGGCATGAGCGGCTGGCTCTACCTCGCGGTCGCAGTCGCGGTGAGCATCGGCTTCAGCGGCTACGCCTTCGCACTGTGGCGCAACTATTCCGATGCGCTCGCGCGCAAGACCTTTCGCTTTTCACTGATCCATCTCAGCGTTCTTTTCGCGGCGCTGCTGGTCGATCACTATCTCCGGTAACACACAGATGAACAAGCGGGACGCACTTCGATGGATCGCCAGGACGGCAGCCTGGGCGGGCGCCGCGGCCGTGCTGGGCGGGAATCTCGCCGCCTGCAGCGAGGCCAAGCCGAGCTTCAACGCCGTCGACATCACGGGCGCCGACTATGCCAAGGACTTTGCCCTGACCGATGCCGACGGCAAGCCGCGCACGCTGGCCGACTTCAAGGGCAAGGTGGTCGTGCTGTTCTTCGGCTATGCGCAGTGCCCCGACGTCTGTCCGACGACGATGACCGAGATGGCCCAGGTCAAGCAGCAGCTCGGTGCCGACGGCGACAAGCTGCAGGTGCTGTTCGTCACGGTCGATCCGGCGCGCGACACCCCGCAGGTCATGAAGGCGTACATGGGCGCTTTCGATCCGACCTTCGTGGCGCTGATCCCCACGCCCGAGCAACTGGTCGCCACGACGAAGGACTTCAAGGTCTACTACAAGAAGGTCGAGGGCAAGACGCCGACGAGCTACTCGATGGATCACTCGGCCGCAAGCTTCGTCTACGACACGAAGGGGCGCCTGCGCCTCTATACGCGCTACGGCGCGGGCGTGCCGGCCATGGTGGCGGACGTGAAGACGCTGCTCGCCACGTCCTGACAAAGAAAAAGCCCGGCGCGGGCCGGGCTTGTCGTCGGGGAGCGGGCGCGTCTTACGCGTATTCGACCAGCGCCTTCTTCATCTTCTTCATCGCGGCCACTTCGATCTGGCGGATGCGCTCGGCGCTGACGCCGTACACGGCAGCCAGGTCGTGCAGCGTCATCCCGCCCGAGCCGTCGTCGTTGACCTTCAGCCAGCGCTCTTCCACGATCCGGCGGCTGCGGTCGTCCAGCGTTTCGAGCGCGGTCGAGATACCGTCGGTCGACAGGCGATCGCGCTGGCGCGACTCGAGCTGAGCCGTCGGCTCCTGCGTGGCGTCGGCCAGATAGGCGATCGGGCCGAAGCCTTCATCGCCGTCGTCCGAAGGGCTCGGGTCGAGCAGCACGTCGCCGCCGGACAGGCGCGTTTCCATCTCGAGCACTTCCTCGGGCTTCACGTTCAGCCGGGTGGCCATTTGCGACACCTCGTCGGGGCTCAGCGTGTCGCGGTGCGTGCCGCCGTCGGTTGCGGCCGAATCGGCCTTGAAGCTCTGCTTCATCGAACGCAGATTGAAGAACAGCTTGCGCTGGGCCTTGGTCGTCGCGACCTTGACCATGCGCCAGTTCTTCAGGATGTACTCGTGGATCTCGGCCTTGATCCAGTGCATGGCATAGCTCACGAGCCGCACGCCCTGGTCCGGGTCGAAGCGCTTCACGGCCTTCATGAGACCGACGTTGCCTTCCTGGATCAGGTCGCCGTGGGGCAGCCCGTAGCCCAGGTACTGGCGGGAAATGGAAACCACGAGACGCAGGTGCGAAAGGATGAGCGCACCGGCCGCTTCGAGGTCGTTGTCGTCGCGCAGCCGGCGCGCGAAGCCCTGCTCTTCTTCGAGGGTCAGCAGGGGCAGGCGGTTGGCTGCCGAAATGTAGGCGTCCAAGTTACCCAGCGGAGGCACCATCGACCAGGGATTGGCGACCGCGAGCTGGTTGGCAGAGGCTCCAGACACTGTTGTCATTGGGGAAACTCCTTCGTTCATGCTCATATTAGCACTCGGTTAGAGAGAGTGCTAAACCAGGGGTTCCTGCCCCTATTCAATCGAGGCGATAGCCTGAGACTGTCGGGAAAGAAGCCGACGCGGCGCGGATGAGCGCCTACCAGCGCAGGCCGAGGCGCTGGAATATGCGGGAAAGCACGAACAGCGGCCCGACCCAGAGGTATTGGATGTCCTCGAAGAACGAAGGCTTCCTGCCTTCGATCCTGTGCCCGATGAATTGGAAGATCCATGCAACCACGAAGATGGTGGCGGAAATGGGCAATGCAAGACCCCCCATCGCGTGCACCGCAGCCAGCAGAAGCACCGTGCCGCCCAGCATGGCGATCAGGAAGGCCGGCGAGCGCAGCGTCGCGTAGTAGACGAGGCTCGCGGCCACGAAAAGATAGGCCGCCCAGGGATGGAGCGCGAACAGCAGGCCCACGAGGCTCAGCATGATCGCCGGAATGGCGACCATGTGAATGGCTTCGTTGGTCGGATTGCGGTGGCTTTCGCCATAGTGGGCGAGCAGGCGATCGATCTTCCGGCCGATCCCGGCCGGCTGCGTGGCGGCTGCTTCCATGGGGGCTCCTCGGCCGGTCTGGCGGCCCGAAAGATGATGCCAGACCCCACGCACCAGGGCAAAGCCCGCATGAACGGCGGCGCGGAGCACTTGAGGTCAAAAGTGTTAACTTTTTACTAACGCCTGCGCTCGCTCTTGCGGCACATTCACTGTCATACCAAGGCCTGTCGCAGATGGGCGGCATTTCAACAGTCAACGGAGAAGAGGATGGCCAAGCTGGTCCTGATTACCGCCCGTGGCGTGAAGCTCATCGATCTGAGCGGCCCCAGGCTGACCATCGGGCGTTCCTCGAAGTGCGATCTGGTCATCGACCGGCCCTTGCTCAGCCGCATCCACGCCGCGCTGTCCGCCGTCGAAGGCGGCGGCTTTTCCGTCTGCGATCTCGACAGTCGCAACGGCACCTTCGTGAACGGCGAGCGGATCCATCGCCATCTGCTGCGTCACCACGACACGATCCGCATCGGCGACTGCGAGCTGCGCTACCTGGACGCGCCCGTGAAGAGCCGGCCCGGCGTGCTCGGCCTGGTCGGCTGAGGCGCTCGCCTCTACCCCAGCAGCGCCTGGGCGAACTCCCGCGCCTTGAAGGTCTCGAGGTCTTCCAGCTTCTCGCCCACGCCGATGAAATAGACCGGGATCGGCCGTTCGCGGGCGATGGCGCACAGGACACCGCCCTTGGCCGTGCCATCGAGCTTGGTGACGACCAGGCCCGTCAGGCCCAGGGTCTCGTCGAAGGCTCTGACCTGCGCCAGCGCGTTCTGGCCGGTATTGCCGTCGATCACCAGCAGGACTTCATGCGGCGCCGTGGCGTCGGCCTTGTTGACCACGCGCTTGATCTTCTTCAGCTCGTCCATCAGGTGGAGCTGGGTCGGCAGCCGGCCGGCCGTGTCGACCAGCACCACGTCCTTGCCGCGCGCCTTGCCCGCGTTGACCGCATCGAAGCTCACTGCCGCGGGATCGCCGCCTTCCTGGCTCACGATCTCCACGGTGTTGCGATCGGCCCAGACCAGCAGCTGCTCGCGCGCCGCCGCGCGGAAGGTGTCGGCCGCGGCCAGCAGCACCGACGCGCCTTCGTTGGCCAGATGCTTGGTGAGCTTGCCGATGGACGTGGTCTTGCCGGCACCGTTGACGCCGGCCACCATGATCACGGTCGGCGTGTGCTCGCCGATGACCAATGCCTTTTCCAGCGGCCGCAGCAGATCCGTGATCGCATCGGCGAGCAGCCCTTTCACCTGGGAGGCCTCGGTCGCCATGTTGCTTCGGACTCGGCGCCGCAAGTCTTCGAGCAGGTGTTCCGTGGCCTTGACCCCGGTATCGGCCATCAGCAGCGCCTCTTCGAGCTCTTCGTACAGCGCGTCGTCGATCTGCGCATTGACGAAGGCGGCGGTGATGGTGCTGCCGGTCTTGCGCAGGCCGGTCCTGAGCTTGCCGAGCCAGCTGCTGCGCTCGGGTTCGGGCTCGGGTGCAGCGGCGACCGGCGCCTGTGGCGCGGGCGGTGCAACAAAGACAGGTTCGGGTGCGGGTACAGGCGGCGACGCCACCACCGGCTCGGTCGGTGCCGGCTTGCTCCCGAACCAGCTGGACGGTGAAAAAACCGACTTGGCGGGCGCCGGCGGCTCGACGCGAGCCTCGGTCGGCGCAGGTGCCGGTGCGGGCTCGGGCTGCGGCGTTGCGGCAACTTCGACTGGGGGTTTTTTCTTGAAGAAACTGAACATCGGAAGCTTTTTACAATCCGACCCATTCTATGAAACACCCTTCGCCACGCCGCGCTGCGTCTGGTGCGGTGCTGGCCTCGGTGCTGATGGCGCTCTGGGCCTTGCCTGCGCTTGCGCAAAATCTTCCGCCCGCCGATGTTGCATCACCGGCCGCCATCGCGCCGGTTCCCGCCCAGCAGTTCACGCTGGCCAATGGCATGACCCTGATCGTGAAGCCAGACCGGCGCGCGCCGACCGCGGTGCAGATGGTCTGGGTCCGCGTCGGTGCCGTCGACGAGGTCGACGGCACCTCCGGCGTCGCGCACGCCCTCGAGCACATGATGTTCAAGGGCACGAAGGATCTGAAGGCCGGCGAGTTCTCCCGCCGCGTCGCCGCGCTGGGTGGCCGCGAGAACGCCTTCACCACGCGCGACTACACCGGCTTCTACCAGCAGATCCCGACCGGCAAGTTGGAGCAGGTCATGAAGCTGGAATCCGACCGCTTCGCGAACAACCAGTGGCCGGACGACGAATTCAGGCGCGAGATCGAGGTGGTCAAGGAAGAGCGCCGCATGCGCACCGACGACCAGCCGCGCGCATTGCTCAACGAACAGCAGAACGCCGCCGTCTTCAACGCCTCGCCCTATCACCGTCCCGTCGTCGGCTGGATGAGCGACCTCGAGGCGATGAAGCCGGATGATGTTCGCGATTTTTTCCGGCGTTGGTACGTGCCGGCCAACGCAGCCCTCGTCGTTGCTGGCGATGTCGACGTGGCGCAGGTCCGCGCCATGGCCGAGAAGTACTACGGCCGCATCCCGGCGCGCGCGCTGCCCGAGCGCAAGCCGCGTACCGAACCCGTGCAGCGCGGCATCCGCCGCGTCGAGTTCAAGGCGCCGGCCGAGCAGGCCTACGTGTCGCTCGCGTTCCGCGTGCCGCAGATCGCGGGCGGCCAGGCCTTCGACGGCGACAGCGACGCCTATGCGCTGGTGGTGCTGTCCGCCGTGCTCGACGGCTATGCCGGTGCGCGGCTCGACCGCGCGCTGACGCAGGGCCCTGATCGCGTCGCCGATTCGGCCGGGGCGTATTCCGGCTTCGTCGGCCGCGGCCCGCAGCTCTTCGTTCTCGATGGCGTGCCAGCCGCCGGCAAGAGCCCCGAGGCCGTCGAAGTCGCGCTGCGCGCGCAGGTGGCGCGCATCGCGCGCGAAGGTGTCGGGGCCGCCGAGCTGGCCCGCGTGAAAACGCAATGGGTTGCCAGCGAAACCTACAAGCTCGACTCGGTCATGGCCCAGGCGCGCGAACTCGGCAGCAACTGGGTGGAGGGCCTGCCGCTCGATGCCAGCACGCGCATCATCGCGAAACTGCAGGCCGTCACGGCCGAGCAGGTGCAGGCCGTGGCCGCGAAGTACTTCGGCGACGACCAGCTGACGGTCGCCATCCTGCGGCCGCTGCCGCCCGATCCTCATCGCCGCCCGCGCGGTTTCGCAGCGCCGGCCGGCGATCTGCGCTGAAAGGCCGCTTCTTCATGTTCACTCCCAGACAACTCGTGCTTCGCGTGGCGTTCGCCGGTGCTGCGGCGGTTCTTGGCGCGGGCGCCCAGGCCGCCATCCCGATCCAGCACTGGACGCTGCCCAATGGCGCGAAGATCTATCTCGCCGCCACCCGCGTCCTGCCGATCGTCGACGTGGAAGTCGACTTCGATGCCGGCAGCCGGCGCGATCCGGCAGCGCAGTCCGGCCTGGCCGAAGTGAGCGCCGAAATGGTCGAGAAAGGCGTGCTGGCCCGCGGCAGCGATCCCGCGATGGACCAGAACGCGCTGGGCGAGGCCTGGGCCGATCTGGGCGCGAATTTCGATGTCGGCGCCGGTGCCGACCGCACGAGCTTCACCTTGCGCAGCTTGTCCGACCCGGCGCTGCTCGGCAAGGCGGTGCAACTCGCCGCGCGCGAGATCGGCGAGCCGGCATTCCCGGCCGACGTGTGGGCGCGCGAGCGCGAGCGCCTGGATGCCGCCATCAAGGAGGCCAACACCAAGCCCGCGACCATCGCCGGCCGCGCCTTCTCGCAGGCCGTCTACGGCACGCATCCCTACGGCTTCGACGCCACCGAGGAAACGCTGGCGCGGATCGACGTCGACGCGATGCGCCAGCGCTACCAGCGATTGATCGTGCCATGCCGCGCCAAGCTCAGCATCGTCGGCGCGGTCACGCGGCAGCAGGCCGAGGACATCGCGACCACGCTGCTGTCGCGCCTGCCGCCCGCGGACGCTACTGCCTGCGCGGCGTTGCCCGCCGTGCCCGAAGTGGCCCCGCTCACCGCACCCAAGGAAGAGCGCATTCCCTTCGATTCGGCGCAGACGCACGTGCTCATCGGCGAGCCCGGCTACAAGCGCACCGATCCGGACCATTTCGCGCTCACGGTCGGCAACTACATCCTCGGCGGCGGCGGTTTCGTGTCGCGCCTGACCGACCAGGTGCGCGAGAAGCGCGGCCTGGCCTACAGCGTCTACAGCACCTTCTCGCCCGGCCTGCATGCGGGCGCGTTCCGCATCGCCTTCCAGACCCGGCCCGACCAGGCGGACGAAGCGGTGAAGGTATCGCGCGAGGTGCTGGCGAAGTTCGTCGCCGACGGACCGACCGAGGCCGAGCTCAAGGCTGCCAAGGACAACCTGATCGGCGGCTTCCCGCTCCTGCTCGACAGCAACCGCAAGCTGCTCGGCAACATCGCCAACATCGCCTGGAACGACCTGCCGCTCGACTACCTCGACACCTGGATCGATCGCATGAACGCCGTCACCGTGGCCGACATCAAGGCCGCGTTCCAGCGCAAGCTGCAGCCCGATCGGATGGTGACGGTCATCGTCGGCGCCAAGCCTTGAACCGGCGTCGCGCGCCGCGCGCATGGCGTTAAGCTGTGCGCGTGAAACCGAAGCCCAGAACACCCGCCGCCGCACCTGTCACGCCTGCCAGGCTGGCCAAGGCGCCGCATTTCGTCCGCATCATCGGCGGCCGATGGAAGCGCACGCGCCTCGCCGTCGCCGACAAGCCCGGATTGCGCCCCACGCCGGACCGGGTGCGCGAAACGCTCTTCAACTGGCTCGCCAGCCTGGCAGGCGCCGGCGGCGGCGAACTGCCTGGCTGGCATTGCGTCGATGCCTTCGCGGGCACGGGCGCGCTCGGGCTCGAAGCGGCATCGCGCGGTGCCGCCTCGGTGCTGCTGTGCGAGCAGGACGCCGCGCTGGTCACGCAGTTGCAGACGCAGAAGGCCAAGCTCGCCGCCGAAGCGGTGCGCATCGAGCGCGGCAACGGCGTCACCGCGCTGGAGCGTGCGGTGGCCGGCAGCCTGCACGCGGTCTTCCTCGATCCGCCCTTCGAGAACCAGGCGCTGTACGCGCCGGCCTTGCGCGCCGCCGCGCGGGCGCTGCGCCCCGAGGGCGTGATCTACCTCGAGGCGGCTCGCCGCTGGGCCGATGAGGAGCTGGCCGCGCTGGGCCTGGCCGTCTTCCGCCATTTGAAGGCAGGCGCGGTGCATGCCCACCTTCTCCAAAGCGCCGCGGATACGGCTGCATAATCCGCCGAATCCAGGCCGCATCGGCTGAACGAGGAGGAAGCCACCATGTCCAGCAACGTGATCGCGGTATACCCCGGCACTTTCGACCCCATGACCCTGGGCCATGAGGACGTGGTGCGCCGCGCGACCCAGTTGTTCTCCAAGGTCATCGTCGCCGTCGCGGCGGGCCACCACAAGAAGGCGCTGTTCTCGCTGCAGGAGCGCATCGACATGGCGCGCCAGGCCGTGCGGCCCTTCAGCGACCAGGTCACGGTCGAGAGTTTCTCCGGCCTCTTGCGCGATTTCGTCGTCGCGCGCGGCGGCAAGGCGATGGTGCGCGGCCTGCGCGCCGTGACCGACTTCGACTACGAATTCCAGCTCGCCGGCATGAACCGCTCGCTGATGCCGGAGGTCGAGACCGTGTTCCTCACGCCGAGCGACAAGTACCAGTTCATTTCCAGCACCTTCGTGCGCGAGATCGCGATGCTGGGCGGCGAGGTCGACAAGTTCGTATCGCCGATCGTCCAGGAAAGCCTGCTCGCCAAGGTGCGCAGCATCGCGCGCGAATGAGTCTGCCGGCGCTGCGCCTGCATCCTCTGGGCGAGGCGGCCCTGCTGTGCGAACTGCCGCCGCCGGCGACACTGGCGCAGCAGCAGCGGATCTGGGCGCTCGCGCAGGAGGCCGTGCAGTGGCGCGGCGTCCGCGAAGTCCTGCCCGGCATGAACAACCTCAGCCTGTTGTTCGACCCGGGCCAGATCGATGGCGTTGAACTCGAGATGCAGGTGCTGTCGGCCTGGCCGCAACTGGCCACGGCATCGATCGAGGGGCGCGAGATCGAGATCCCGGTCGCCTACGGCGGCGAAGCCGGACCCGACCTGGCCGACGTGGCCGCGCACACGGGCCTGGCGCCGGCCGAGGTCGTGCGGCGGCACAGCCAGGGATCGTATGTGGTGTACCTGCTCGGCTTCCTGCCGGGCTTCGCGTTCATGGGCGGCCTCGCGCCCGAACTCGCGACGCCGCGGCGCGCCGAACCGCGCATGGCGGTGCCGGCCCGCTCGGTCGGCATCGGCGGCGAGCAGACCGGGATCTATCCGCTGGTCTCTCCGGGCGGCTGGCAACTGATCGGGCGCACGCCGCGCGCGCTGTTCGATCCGCTCGCAGCCGAGCCCACGCTGCTGCGGCCCGGCGATCGCGTGCGCTTCGTCGTCGAGAGCTTCGAGGCGTGATGGCGCCGACCGCGGGCATCGCCGTTCTGCGTCCCGGCATGATGGCCTCGGTGCAGGATCTGGGCCGGCATGGCCATCGTCAACTGGGCATCTGTCCGGGCGGCGCGCTCGACACCCTGGCGCTCACGCTGGCCAATCGGCTGGTCGGCAATGCGGACGGCGCGGCCGGGCTCGAACTCACGATGGGTGCCTGCGAGCTTCGCTTCGACACCGCGACCCGCATCGCGCTCGCCGGCGACGATTTCGATGCCCGGCTCGACGGCGCGCCGCTCTGGCCCTGCTGGAGCGTGCCGGTCGCGGCCGGCCAGGTTCTCAAGCTCGCGAGCGCGAACCGATGGCGTGCCAAGAAGGGCCTGCGCAGCTGGCTGGCTGTGGCGGGCGGCATCGACGTACCGCTGGTGCTCGGCTCGCGCAGCACCGACCTGAAGGCGGGGTTCGGCGGTCACGAAGGCCGCGTGCTGCGCAAGGGCGACCTGCTGCCGCTGGGCAAGCCGGCCCTGGATGCGGCCCGCATGGCGCGCCGCGCCTTCGGTGTGCGCGCGCCCGAGGGCGGTTTCGACGCCGACACCGGCATGATCGCGCTGCGCGTGATGCCCGGTCCCGAGTTCGAGCAATTCACGGTGGCCTCACGCGATCTGCTGTGGCGCGAGGCCTGGCGCATCACGCCGCGCAGCAACCGCATGGGCAGCCGGCTCGAAGGCCCGGAACTCAAGCGCAAGCGCAGCGTCGACATGCTGTCCTCGGCGGTCATTCCCGGCACTGTCCAGGTCCCGCCTTCGGGCCAGCCGATCATCCTGATGGGCGATGCGCAGACCACCGGCGGCTATCCGCGCATCGGCGTCGTCATCCGCGCCGACCTCTGGAAGCTCGCGCAGGCGCCGCTCAACGGCCGCCTGCGGCTGGTGCAGGTCGATGCCGCCGCCGCGCTGGCGGCGTGGGACGCGCAGCAGCGCTACCTGGCGCAGGTCGCGCAAGGCCTCGCGTCTGCAGGCTGGACCCCGCCGGCCCACAATCCGCGGGAAGGAGAACGCGATGCAGATTGATCTCAACGCCGACCTCGGCGAAGGCTGCGGCAACGACGAAGCACTGCTCGACCTCGTGAGTTCGGCCAACATCGCCTGCGGTTGGCATGCCGGCGACGCGCGCACCATGCGGCAGTGCGTGCGATGGGCCATCGACCGCGGTGTCGCGATCGGCGCCCATCCGAGCTTTCCGGACCGTGAGAACTTCGGCCGCAGCGAGATGCAGCTCGCGCCCGACGAGGTCGTGGCCGGCGTGCTCTACCAGGTCGGCGCGCTCGCCGCGATCGTCAAGGCCGAGGGCGGCAGCCTGTCCCACGTCAAGGCGCACGGCGCGCTCTACAACCAGGCCGTGAAGGACCCCGTGCTGGCCGATGCGCTGTGCGAGGCGGTGCGGCGCTTCGATCCCGGCCTGCGCTTCTTCGGGCTCGCAGGCAGCGGCATGATCGGCGCCGCCGAGCGCGCGGGTCTGCGGCCGGTGGAGGAAGTCTTCGCCGACCGCGGCTATCGGCCCGACGGCAGCCTGGTGCCGCGCAGCCAGCCCGGCGCGCTGATCGACGACGAGGAACAGTCGCTGGCCCAGACGCTGTCGCTGGTGCGCGACCACCGCGTGAAGGCGATCGACGGCAGCATGGTGGCCGTCAATGCCCAGACCGTCTGCCTGCATGGCGACGGCGCGCATGCGCTGGCCTTCGCGCGCCGCATCCGCGCGCGCCTGGCGGCCGAAGGCATCGAGGTCGCCGCGCTGGGCTGAGCGCGGCGCGTGCCTTCAAGTCGTCAGCAGGCGTTGCAGCCACGCACCGAGCGCCGCATTGACCGGCGCAGGCTTTTCCATCGTGAGCATGTGGCCGCATTGCGCCACCCACACCAGCTCCGCATGCGGCACCAGTGCGGCGATCTCGCGCGAGCACTCGGGCGGCGTCAACCGGTCGCCGTCGCCGCACACCACGAGCACCGGGCAGCGCAGCGCCGGCAGATGGGGACGCGCATCGGGACGCTCCATCAGTGCGCGGTTCTGGCGCACCAGCTGGGCGACGCCTGCATCGAGGATCAGGTCGACATAGCGCCGGGTCAGCGCCGCATCCGCGGCTTGGAGTGGATGAAAGGCGAAGCCGGCATTGAGCTCGATCACGTCGCGCGCCTCGCCGCGCTCGAACAGCTCGATGGCCGACTCGCGCAGCTGGACCATCTCTGGCGTCTCGGGCCGTGCATTGGTGCCGAGCAGCGCGAGCCCGGCGATGCGTTCGGGCGCCTGGCGCGCGACTTCCATCGCGACCATGCCGCCCATCGAAGCGCCGCACAGGACGAGCGGCCCTGCGTGCTCGCGCAGCACGGCGGCGGCCATGGTTTCGATGCGGTCGTGGTGCATGTGGACGTCGCTCACGTGGACGTCGAAGGCGGAGGGCAGGGCGGGAAGCTGGGCTTCCCACAGGCGCTCGTCGCAGGCAAGACCGGGCAGGAGAACAAGGGTCGGCATGCACGAATTCTCTGCGATCGGATCGCCGACATCACGAGGTCACCCGGTGCGCGGACAATAGACACCATCCTATGCCCACCACCGAACTCATCCTGATCCGTCACGGCGAGACCGACTGGAACCGTGAACTGCGCTTCCAGGGCCATGTCGACGTTCCCCTCAACGACGCCGGCCACGAGCAGGCGCGCCGCCTCGGCCTTCGGCTCGCGGGCGAACCGGTGCAGCAGCTGATCAGCAGCGACCTCATGCGCGCGCAGCAGACTGCGGCGCCGGCCGCGCGCCTGCTCGAGCTGCCGATCGCCACCCAGGCGGCGCTGCGCGAGCAGCACTTCGGCATCGTCGAAGGCATGCGCGCCGAAGAGATCCAGCACCTGCATCCGCGCGCCTGGGAAGACTGGCTCCAGTTCCGCGAGGACCATGCGATGCCGGAGGGCGAATCGGCACGTCAGTTCCATGCGCGCATCATGGACGCGCTGGGCCGCATCGCCGCGGCGCACGCCGGCCAGAACGTGCTGGTGGTCACGCATGGCGGCGTGCTCGACATGGTCTGGCGCACCGCGCGCGGCCTGGGCCTGAACGGGCCGCGCCAGAGCGAGATTCCCAACGCCGGCTTCAATCGCATCCGCATTGCCGACGCGGCCAAGCCCGAACAGATCGAGATCGTCGACTGGGCCGACACGCGGCACCTGGCCGACCTGCCGCCGCAACCCACCTACGACCAGAGCCGCCACCTGAAGAAATGAAGCGCGTCTGGATCGACACCGACATGGGCTTCGACGATCTCGCGGCCGTGCTGACGGTTGCGCAGACGCCGGGTTGGCGCATCGACGGCCTGTCGCTGGTCGCCGGCAATGCGCCGCTCGAGGTCGTGATCGACAACGCCTTGCGCGCCGCCGCGTACTTCGGCTGGGACTTTCCGATCCACGCCGGCTGCGCACGGCCGCTCGCCGGCGAACTCGTCACGGCGCAGAACATCCTCGGCGCCGATGCCATGGGTTCCGCCGGCCGCAGCCTGCCGCCCGCGCGCGCCGCCTTGGCTGACGTCGATGCGGTCGGCGCGCTGGGCTGCTACCTGGCTGCGGCGGGCGAACCGGCCGCGCTGCTGGCGCTCGGGCCGCTCACCAACATCGCGACCCTGCTGCGGCAACGGCCCGAGCTCGCAGCGCGGATCGCGCCGCTGATGTGGATGGGCGGCAGCGCCGGGCCGGGCAATCACACGGCGGCGGCCGAGTTCAATGCGGCCGTCGATCCGGAGGCGATCAATGCCGTGCTCGACGCCGGTGTGCCGCTGCAGATGGTGGGCCTCGATGCCTGCCGCCAGGTTCGCGTGCACGCCGCCGATGCCGACGCGCTGCGCGCCCTCGGCACCGACAAGGCCGAGGTGCTGGCCGACCTGCTGCTCGGCTACGTGCGCATCGCCAGTTCCGACGGCAGCCTGCCGATGGCGCTTTATGACCCGAGCGCCGCCGCCGCGCTGGTCGCGCCCGAAGGCATGCGCTTCCGGCCCGCGCACGTGGTGGCGGAATGCCAGGGCGAGCACACGCGCGGCATGACGGTGGTGGAGTGGCGCGTGCCGCGCCGCGCGACGGCCAATGCCCTGGTCGCGAGCGTGGCCGACGAGGCGCTGCTGCGCCGCGTCGTGCTGGACGCCCTGGCGCAGGCCGCGCGCGCGGCGTGAAGCGCGCGTACGATCGCTGCGTGAGCTTTCAACTTTCAGACTTCTGCCGCGCGATCCCCAAGGTCGAGCTTCATTGCCACCTGCTCGGCACGGTTCGCCATGCGACCTTCAAGGCGCTCGCGCACCGTGCGAAGGCGCCGCTGAGCGATGAAGAGATCGACGCCTTCTACATCCGCGGCGAGAAGCCGGTCGGCGTGCTCAAGGCGCTGCGCGCGCTCGACGCGCACCTGCTCAAGACGCCGGACGACCTGCATCGCATCAGCTACGAATACCTGCAGGATGCGGCTGCGCACCGGGTGCGCTATGCCGAGTTCTTCTGGAATCCGACCGGCACCGCACGGCAATCCGGCATCCCCTACGCGAGCGCGCAGGACGCGATCGTGCGCGCCATCCGCGACGCGCAAACCGACCACGGCATCGTCGGCCGCCTCGTGCCCGCCATCGACCGCGAGGCTTCGCCCGAGGCCGCGCTGGAGATGGTGCAGTGGGTCGCGGCCCATCGGCGCGAGGAGGTGGTCGGCATCGGCATCGACTACAGCGAGATCGATCATCCGCCCGAACACTTCGTCGATGCCTACGCGGCCGCGCGCCGCGCCGGCCTGAAGACCACGGCGCATGCCGGCGAGTTCGGCATGCCATGGACCAACGTGAAGACCGCCGTCGAGCTGCTGCAGGTCGACCGCATCGACCACGGCTACACGATCGTCGATGCGCCCGAGTACGCACGCGAATGCGCCGAGCGCGGCATCGTGTTCACCGTGGTGCCGACCAACTCCTACTATCTGCGCACCCTGCCGCGCGAGCGCTGGGCGCTCGACCATCCGATCCGCAGGATGCCGGGCCTGGGCCTGCGCATCCATCCCAACACCGACGATCCGACGCTGCACCTCGTGACGCCGACGCAGGCGTGGCAGAAGATGGTCGACGACTTCGGCTTCTCGATCGCCGACCTGCGCGGCTTCATGCTGAACGGGCTCGACGCGGCGTGGATCGACGGCAGCACGCGCATGCTGTGGCGCGCTGATTTCACGCAGGCCTTCGATGCACTGGTGCCCGGCGGCGGAACCCCCGGCGCTTGAGCACCGAGCGCAAGATTCATCAAGCATGCCGCAAGGCAGATCAAGCAGTCGGGTCGGACCCGGCGCACGATGAGGCCATGAACCACCCCACCGCGCGCGATCTCGTCGCAGCCCTGCAAGGCCGTCAGGTGTCGGCCGTCGAATTGCTGGACCGTTCGATCGAACGCATCGAGCGCTTCGATGGCCAGGTCAATGCCGTGGTTGTGCGCGACTTCGAGCGTGCGCGCGGCGCGGCAGCCGCGGCCGATGCTGCGCTGGCGCGGGGCGAGCGCCGCCCGTTGCTGGGCATTCCCGTCACCGTGAAGGAAGCCTTCAACGTCGCGGGCCTGCCGACCACCTGGGGCATTCCGGGTACCGAGAAGATTCCGGTGGGCGAGGACGCCGTCGTGGTGCGACGCCTGAAAGCCGCGGGTGCGATCGTCCTCGGCAAGACCAACGTCCCGACGCATCTCGCGGATTGGCAGAGCTTCAACCCGCTGTACGGCACCACGCGCAACCCGTGGGACCTCGAACGCACGCCGGGCGGTTCGTCCGGCGGCAGCGCGGCGGCGCTCGCGGCCGGCTACGTGCCGCTCGAATTCGGCACCGACCTGGGTGGCTCGCTGCGCGTGCCCGCGCATTGCTGCGGCGTCTTCGCACACAAGCCCTCGCACGGCCTGGTGCCGATGCGCGGCAATGCGCCACCGGGCACGCCATCCTTGTCGGTCGGTGCCGACATCGACCTCGCCGTGATCGGTCCGATGGCCAGAAGCGCGGACGACCTGGCGCTGGCCCTCGATGTCATCGCCGGCCCCGACGATGCCGAGGCCGTGGCCTACCGCTTGGCGCTGCCGCCGGCGCGCCATGCCGCGCTCGGCGACTTTCGCGTGCTGGTGCTCGACGCGCATCCGGGCGTACCGACCTCGAATGCCGTGCGCTCTTCATTGCAGCATCTCTGCGACAGGCTGGACCGCGCCGGCTGCAAGATCGGCCGCGCGAGCCCGCTGCTGCCGGACCTCGGCCGTGTCGCGTCGCTGTGGGGCCAGCTGATGTGGGCGCTGTTCAGCGCCGACATGCCGGGCAATGCGCCGGGCATGAGCCACCGCGACTGGATCCATGCAGACCGCGCGCGACTCGGTATCGCGCATCAATGGCGGCGGTTCTTCGAGGCATGGGACGTGATCCTCTGTCCCGTCATGCCGACGCCCGCGTTCGCGCATGACCACGGCGAGATGCACGCGCGGCGGCTCCAGGTCGACGGCCGGTCGATCGCCTACGAGGCCCAGTCGGCCTGGTCGAGCATCGCCACGCTGACCGGCCTGCCATCGACCGCCATGCCGATCGGGCTGAGCGACGACGGCCTGCCGATCGACATGCAGATCATCGGCCCGCGCCTCGAAGACCGCACGACCCTGGCCTTCGCGCAGCAGGTCGAGCATGCGTTCGGCGGCTTCGTGCCACCGCCCGGCTACGCGGCCTGATGTCCTCATAATGGGCGCATCCCACGAGGTGCACCCATGGCGCGACTGTCCACGCAGGAGATCGAGCACTACCAGTCCGAAGGCTGGGTGATTCCGCAGTTCCGGCTGCCGCCCGCGCGCGTCGCGGCGATGCGCGATGCGCTCGACGCGCTGATCCGCGACAACCCCGGCGTGCGGCCCGAGAAGCTGGTCTCGGCCCACATCGAAGGCGACAACGGCGAAGGCGTGCGCGGCCGCAGCGACTTCCTCGAACTCGCGAAGGACCCGGAGATCGTCGAGCTGGTGTCCGGCGTGATCGGCGGCGACGTGATCCTCTGGGGCTGCCACGTGTTCTGCAAGCCGCCCGCCGAGGGCTATGAAACGCCGTGGCACCAGGACGGCCACTACTGGCCGATCCGTCCGCTGGCCAACTGCACCGTGTGGGTCGCACTGGAAGAATCGGTGGCCGAGAACGGCTGCCTGCGCGTGATCCCGCGCTCTCACCGCGACCACGTGCTGCACCCGCATCTGCACGAAGGCCGCGACGACCTGACGTTGAACCAGCGCATGGCGGCCGGCAGCTTCGACGAGGCCGAAGCGGTCGACCTCGAACTGCAGCCGGGCCAGATGTCGCTGCATGACGTCTACATGATCCATGGCGCCAAGGCCAACGGCTCGCGCAAGCGCCGCACCGGCGTCGCGCTGCGCTACATGCCATCGACCTCGGTCTTCGAGCGCGGCCTGCGGCCGGCCGACGGCAAGACCGGCGTGGCGGTGAACTTCGCCGAGAGGCCGCTGTGGCTGCTCAGGGGCGTGGACCGCAGCGGGCGCAACGATTTCGAGGTCGGCCATCGCCGCGCGGCCGATGCCGGCGCGACCGGTGTTCGCTAGGACAGCAGCTTCACCAGCGCATCCGGATGGATCGGCAATCCGGTCAGGCCGGCAACGCCCATCAGCACGCCGAACGCCGTCGGCACGAGCGCGGCCCAGTACAGCGGCCAGAGCCCGGTCAGCGCCGTGACGGCCAGCATCGCGATCGCGATGGCGAGCAGTGCGTCGGACAGGTCGAACTGGTCGTCGCGGTAGTTCAGGGCGTCGTAGTTCTTCTGGTCCTGCTCGGCCGCGGCGCGCAGTTGCTCGCGCTTGTCGCGCTGGTCGGCCGCGATCGCGCGGTATCTGGCGACGGCGGCATTCCGGGCGCCCGAGGCCGCGGTCGACGGCGGCTGCGCCACTTCGAGCTGCACCGCGGTCGCCTCCGCGATGTCCTGCCGGATCGTTCGTGCCTGGTAGTAGGCCCAGTGATCGATCTTGTCCGCCTGGGCCTGCTGCATGCCCTGGACGATGTTGTCGTCCTTGACCTTGCAGATGCCCATGAAAGTCGCCAGCACGGCGACCGTGATCGCGACCAGCGCGTTCAGCCGGGCCTTGCGTGCGGCCTGGATTTCATTGGCGGCCTTGGCGCTCTCGATGATGTCTTTCGGGTCGATGTCCATGGATGCGCGGCTCCCTGTGAGAGCCGCGACTATAGGGCAGCAAGCTGACGCGACGGCCGCCGCGCGCTCAGGCGGCCGCTGGCGATGCCTCCGCGGCCGGCCGCTGCTCGGCCGCGATGATGCGGTCGAGCACGCGCCGCGACTGCACGCCGCCGGCATCGATGTTGAGCTTGAGCACGTTGCGCCCGGGCCAGGCCAGCAGGTTCTTCTGCTGGCGCTCCAGCATCTCCAGGTCCTCGCTGAAGATCTTGCCCTGGCCTTCGCGGATGCTGGCCGTGAGCGCCTTGTCCTTCGGATTGAAGTTGCGCGCCATGCCCCAGAAATACCAGATCGAGGTGTCGGTTTCGGGCGTGATGAAGTCGACCACGATGCTCGAGGCCTTGTACTGCGGCTCGGCCTCGTAGCCGCCCTTGCCGGCCAGCGCCACGCCGACCTCGATCATCACGTGGCTGGGCGGCGTGAAGCGGCAGATCTGCCAGCGGTCGACCGGCTGGTCGTCGGGCAGGTGGTTGCCGCGCAGCGCCATCTTCCAGAACGGCGGCGCCATGATGTTCTCCATGAAACGGCTGGTGACGACCTCGTCGCCCTCGGCCTTCGTGGCCGGTGGCGCCTCGTCGATTTCCTTCTGGCCGATGCTGCTCGCGTGCACGTAGGTCTCGTGCGTGAGGTCCATCAGGTTGTCGATCATCAGCCGGTAGTCGCAGGCGATATGGAACATGCCGCCGCCGTGCGCCCACTCGGGATTCTCGGCCCATGCGAGGTGGTGGATCTTGTCGGCATCGGCTTGCGCCGCGTCGCCCGGCCAGACCCAGATGAAGCCATGGCGTTCGACCACCGGGTAGGTCCGGATCGCCGGGAAGCCGCGCACGCGCTGGCCGGGCATCGCGACCGTCTTGCCGTCGCAGCCCATCTCCAGGCCGTGGTAGCCGCAGACCAGCTTGCCCTCGACCACCTGGCCGAGCGACAGCGGCGCGCCGCGGTGCGGGCAGAAATCCTCCAGCGCGGCGACCGCGCCGTCGGGGCCGCGGTAGAACACGATCTGCTCGTTGCAGATCTTGCGGCCGAGCGGCCGGTCGTCGATCTCGTTGGGCGTGCAGGCCACGTACCAGGCATTCTTGGGGAACATGTTTTTCTCCGTCATCGCAATTATTGGATCCAATTATGAATGAAAATAAGATTTCAACCGAGAAAATTCGAATGAATGGATCCCATATGAGTCAAAAACAGGATTCAAGATCGCGCGCCGAAGACAGCGGCAGCGTGGTCGCGACGCTGCGCAAGCTGATCATCGAAGGGCATTACGCGGCCGGCTCGCGCGTGGCGGAAATCGCGGTCGCCGAGGCCTTGGGCGTCTCGCGCACGCCGGTACGCATCGCCTTCCGCACGCTGGAGCAGGAAGGCCTGCTGCAGCCGGCGGGCAAGCGCGGCTTCGTCGTGCGCGAGTTCTCGGACCACGACGTGCAATGCGCGCTCGAAGTGCGCGGCGTGCTCGAAGGCCTGGCGGCACGGCGCCTTGCCGAGCGCGGCATGCCCGACGCGGTGCGCCAGACATTGCAGGGTTGTGTCGACGAGGGCGGCCGGCTGCTCGCCAAGGGCCATCTGACACAGGAGGACGTGGGCGCCTGGAGCCGGCTCAACAACCGCTTCCACCGCGCGATCGTCGAATCGATCGAGAGCTCGGTCATCGCCGACGCGATCGCGCGCAACAACCATCTGCCTTTCGCGTCGGCCGATTCGATCATCATCGACCCGGCGTCACTGGACCGCGAGTACGAGAAGCTGCGCTTTGCCCAGCTGCAGCACCAGCTGGTCTTCGAGGCGCTGGAGCAGCGCGAGTCCGCGCGCGTCGAGATGCTGATGCGCGAGCATGCCTACATCGGGCTGCGCTACGGCAAGCTGTTCGGGCTGCAGGCCGGCAGCATTGGGAGTGCCTCGTCGCGCAGCACCCACCCCTCGGGCACCGCCTGAAGCAGCGGGCTCTCGAACACGCCCGCCACGCGCGCGGCGCGTTCGGTGCCGAGCTTGTTGGCCCATTGCGTGCCCTGAAGCATCGCCACGCCACAGGCGACGACCTCGCCGCCCAGCGATTCGATCAGTTCCCACGCGGCCCGCAGCGTGGTGCCGGTGCTGACCGCATCGTCCACCAGCACGAGGCGCCGGCCCTCGATCAGCGGCCGCAGGTTCGGATCGAGGTAGATGCGCTTGCCCGGCACCGGCGAGGTGATCGAATGCACCGGCGCGGAGAGCGCATCGTCGTACCAGAACTTGCGCGAGTAGCCGAGCGGCAGATAGCGCGCGTGGCCCAGTGCGCGGGCGACC
Source organism: Variovorax sp. SRS16 (assembly GCF_901827165.1). Classification (NCBI taxonomy): domain Bacteria; kingdom Pseudomonadati; phylum Pseudomonadota; class Betaproteobacteria; order Burkholderiales; family Comamonadaceae; genus Variovorax; species Variovorax sp. SRS16. The sequence goes on along the minus strand of NZ_LR594666.1, from coordinate 4,524,441 downwards.
AGCGGCGCGAGCGCGAGGCCCAGGGTCGGCAGTCCGATCACCAGCTCGGGAGACAGCGGCGCGAGCCGGTGTGCCAGCAGCGTGCCCAGCGTGTCGACCACGTCGAGCGCCGCATGGTTGACCAGCAGCGAGGCCACCGCATGCCGGGGTTCGTTCGCCAGCTGCCGTATCGGCAGCATCAGCACGCGGCCATCGGGCAGGCGTGCCGGGTAGCCGAAGCGCCACGGCGGCCCCGGCTGTGCGAGCTCGTCGGCCTCGGCGATGCGCTGCCAGTAGCCGGTGGTCGCCTCGGTGAAATGGCGCGTCATCGTGCGACCTCAATCCTGCAGCTGGCGCGACGGATCGGGCACCGGCGTGGCCGCCAGCAGCCGGCGCGTGTAGTCGTGCTGCGGCGCATCGAGCACCGCGTCGGCATCGCCGCTCTCGACCACGCGGCCCTGGTGCATCACCATCACGCGGTCCGCCATCGCGCGCACCACGCCGAGGTCGTGCGTGATGAAGAGGTAGGCCAGGTTCTTCTGCCGCTGCAACTCGGCCATCAGCTTGAGGATCTGCGCGCGCACCGAAACATCGAGCGCGGACACCGGCTCGTCGGCAATGATCACGGCCGGGTTCGAGGCCATCGCACGCGCGATGCCGACGCGCTGCCGCTGGCCGCCCGACAGCTCGTGCGGCAGGCGATGGCGGAAATGCGCGGCGGGCAGGCCCACCTGTTCGAGCAGCGCATCGACTTCGACCGCGGCCGCACGCGCGTCGAGGCCACGGTGATGCACCAGCGGCAGCGCGACGCTCTGGCCGATGCTGCGACGCGGATTCAGCGAGCCGCCCGTGTCCTGGAACACCACCTGCACCGCGCGCCGGAAATCGCGTGCGGCCGCGCCCGAGCGCGCGGCGATGTCCTGTCCCTTGTAGAGGATCGCGCCTTCGCTCGGCGCCGTGAGGCCGAGCAGCATGCGCCCGAGCGTGGTCTTGCCGCTGCCGCTTTCGCCGACCAGCGCCAGCACCTCGCCGGGCCGGATCGAAACCGACACGCGATCGACCGCGCGCTGCATCTGCCGCGCGCGGAACAGCCCGCCGCTCGCACGCACCGGGAACAGCCGGCTCACCTCGCGGGCTTCGAGCAGGGGCGCGTTGTCGCCGTCGTTCATGGCCTGGCTCCCTCGCCCCTCTGGGGAGAGGAGGGGCCTGCAGCCTCCCAGGCGCGCGCGGCAATCGCCTCGTCACTCAGATGACAACGATCCGCCCCACCGCCGTAGGCCTTCAACGCGGGTTCAACGACATCGCACAGCCCCTCGCGCGCGATCGGGCAGCGCGGATGAAATCGGCAGCCCGCAGGCCAGTGCCCCGCGATCGGCACGCCGCCTGGAATCGAGAACAGCGAATGCGCGCGCGAGGCCGGGTTGAGGATGCTGGCCAGCAGCCCCTGCGTGTACGGATGGCGCGGCGCGGCGAACAGCGGCCCGACCTCGCTGCTTTCGACGATCTGCCCGGCGTACATCACGTTGACGCGCTGGCAGGTCTCGGCCACCACCGCGAGATCGTGCGTGATCAGCAGGATGCCGAGATCGAGTTCGCGGCGCAGGTGCATCAGCAGCTTCAGGATCCCGGCCTGCACCGTGACGTCGAGCGCGGTCGTCGGCTCGTCGGCGATCAGCAGCGCGGGCCGCATGGCCAGCGCGGCCGCGATCAGGATGCGCTGGCGCATGCCGCCCGAGAGTTCGTGCGGGTACTTGCGCGCGACCTGCGCCGCGTGAGGCAGCTCCATCAGGTCGATGAGTTCGAGCACGCGTGCATCGAGCCCGTCGGTGCGCCCATGCGCGCGCAGCGGCTCGGCGATCTGCCGACCCACCGGCATCAGCGGATCGAGGTAGCTCGTCGGATCCTGGAACACCATCCCCACGCGCGCGCCGCGCATCGTGCGCAGCGCGGCGCCGGGCAACTGCGCGAGATCCTTGCCTTCGAGCAGGACCTGCCCCGCCGCCACGCGCGCGAGCGGCGAGGGAAAGAGGTTCATGATCGCAAAGGCCGTCATCGACTTGCCCGAGCCCGATTCGCCGACCAGCCCCACGGCCTCGCCGCGGCGCACCGACAGCGAAACATCGTTCACCACCCGCAGCGGCGCCGATGCACCCTGGCGGATGTCGACCGAGAGGCCGCGCACGTCGAGCAGCAGATCGGCGCTCATCGCGAACTCGCGCGCGGGTTCAGCGCATCGTTGAGCGCATCGCCCAGCAGGTTGAAGCTGAGCACCGTCAGCGCGATCGCCAGGCCCGGAAAGGCCGACATCCACCAGGCGTCGCGCAGGTACTGCTGCGCGTCGTTGAGCATCGCACCCCAGGACACCTGGTTCGGATCGCCGAGGCCGAAGAAGCTCAGGCTGGCCTCGATCAGGATCGCCATCGCGATGTCCAGCGAGCCCAGCACGATGATCGGCGCCGCCACGTTGGGCAGGATCTCGCGCACGATGATCGCGCCGTCGCCCATGCCGGCCACGCGCGCCGCATCGACGAACTGCGATTGCGCCAGCGTCGCGACCGAGGCCCGCACCACCCGCGCGAGCTGCGGCCACGAGAGCGCGGCGATCACCACGATCATCTTGAACACGCTGGTGCCGAACAGCGCGATGACGATCAGCGCCACCACGAAGCGCGGCAGCGTCTGGAAGAACTCGGCGATGCGCATCAAGAGTGTGTCCAGCCAGCCGCCGAAGTAGCCCGCCAGCGCGCCGACGATCACGCCGACAATGACCGCGAAGAGCGCGCTCGCCACGCCGACCGTGAGCGAGATGCGCGTGCCGTAGACCACACGCGCCCAGATGTCGCGGCCCAGGTCGTCGGTGCCCAGCCAATGGCCGGGCGACAGCGGCGCGAGCAGCGAGCTGTCGCCGCCGCCCAGCGGGTCGTAGCCGCTGACCAGCGGCGCGAGCACCGCCAGCGCGAACAGCAGCACGACGAAGGCCAGCGCGAGCACCGTCGTCGGGCGGCGCAGCAGCCGCTTCCGGAAGCTGGCCTTGCGCAAGGGCGCGCCAACGGCGGGCACTGCGATGGGCGTCAGTGGAAGATCGCTCATGCGCGTTCGATCCGCGGATCGATCAACCGATGAACGATGTCGGTGACGAGGTTGGCGAGCACCACCGTGACCGACACCATCAGCAGGATCGCGAGCATCACCGGGTAGTCGCGCTTGGAGATCGATTCATAGAGCAGCCGGCCGATGCCGGGCCAGGCGAACACGGCCTCGATCAGCGCCGAGCCCGCGAGCACGAAGCCGACGTTGTAGCCGATCACGGTGATCACCGGCGCCGCCGCATTGCGCAGCGCATGCACCACCACCACGGTCCACTCGGTCGCGCCGCGCGAACGCGCGGCGAGGATGAAGTCGGCGTTCATCACCTCCAGCATCGCGGCGCGCGTGATGCGCGTGATCAGCGTCAGGTAGCGCAGCGACAGCGCGAAGGCCGGCAGCACGAGGTAGCTCAGATGCTGCACGAAACCGGCGAAGCCCGGCGCGCTGCCGCGCACCGAGGCGTTGCCCTGCGAAGGCAGCCAGCCGAGCCAGATCGCGAACACCAGGATCAGCAATTGGCCGAGCCAGAAATCCGGGATCGCATAGCCGGCCGACGAGGCGCCCTGGATCGCCGAATCGAGCACGCCGCGGTTCGAGCGCGCGGCCGAGCGCGCCGCGATCACGCCGAACACGATGCCCATCACGCTGGCGAAGGCGAGCGCCGTCATCGTGAGTTCGAGCGTGGCGCCGAGGCGATCGAGGATCAGCCCCGCCACCGCCTGCTGGTTGGCGAACGAGTAGCCGAAGTCGCCCTGCACCACCTTGCCGAGGTAGCGCAGCAGCTGGACCCAGATCGGCTGGTCGAGCCCGTACTCGTGGCGCATCTGCGCAAGGTATTCGGGCGGCGCCGGAAAATCGCCGACCAGCAGCGTGACCGGGTCGCCGGGCGTGAAGGCGATCAGCAGGAAGTTGAGCACCACCACCGCCAGCAGCAGCGGGACCGCATGCAGCAGGCGGCGCAGGATGAACGAGAGCATCGAAGAAAAACTAGTCGATGCGTCGAACACCGGCCCATTGGTCGCGCGCATCGAGCGCAGGGAACATGCCCGTGAGCTTCTTCGTCGCCGTGTCCACGGTTTCTTCGTCGTACAGGATCAACGAGGGAAGGTCTTCGTTGAGGATCACCTGCAGCTCCTTGTAGAGCTTCGCGCGTTCGGCGCGCTCGGTGGCCGTCGCGGCCTGGCCGAGCAGCGTGTCGACCTTGGGATTCGAGTAGCCGCTCGCATTGGTGTTGGGCGCGGTGCCGGTGTAGGTGGTGTACAGGCGCGTGTAGCCGATGGCCGGATCGCCCGCCGAGAAATACGAGGCCAGCGTCAGCTCGAAGTCGCGCTTGGCGAACACGCGGTCGTAGTACACCGAACGCTCGAGCGGTTCGAGCTTCACCTCGAGTCCGATCTGGCGCAGGTTGTCCTGGATGATCTGCGACAGCGAACGCATCTGCGCGCGGCTGGCGTCGAAGGGCATGCGCGCCGCGGCGCCGCCGGGCTTGAAGCCGGCCTTCTCGAGCAGCGCCTTGGCGCGCGCGGGATCGAGCGGGTATTTCTTCGCGTAGGCGACCTCGTCGTTGAAGAGCCACTTGAAGCCGTCGCCGAAGGCACCCGCGCCGGGCCGCGCGATGCCGTTCATCACCTGCTTGACCAGCCGCTGGCGGTCGATCGCGAAGGCCAGCGCATGGCGCGCCTCCTTCTTCGCGAACAGCGGCGACTGCGTGTTGAACATCAGGAAGTAGAGCGCCGGAATGTTCACGCCGCGGCGCGGATTCAGGTTCTTGTCGGCCAGGATGCGCGGCACCTCGGGCTTGGGCGTGTAGAAGTCGAGCAGCTCGTCGACCTCGCCGGTCTGCAATGCGGGCACGCGGTTGGCGGCCTGCGGAATGATCTGGAAGATGATGGATTCGAGGTAGGGCTTGTCGCCGTCCCAGTACTGGTCGTTGCGCACGAGCCGGATGCTGGCGCCGCGTTTCCATTCGGCGAACTTGAAGGGCCCGGTGCCCACCGGCTTCTGGTTCGCCGGGTTGGTGCCCACGTTGCTGCCCTCGTAGACGTGGCGCGGCAGGATCGGCGCATCGAACACCGTCATCTGCGACAGGAAAGGCGCATAGGCCTTCTGCAGCCGGATCACCACGGTGCCCGGGTCGGGCGTGTCGACCTCGATGCCCAGGCTCTTGAACACCGGCGCCGCACGCGGATGCAGCTTGCCCACGATCTCGAGCAGCGTGTACTTGACGTCCGCGCTCGTGAAGTCGCGGCCGTCGTGCCACTTGACGCCCTTGCGCAGCGTGAAGCGGTAGTTCTTGCCGTCGGGCGAGACGGTCCACTGGGTGGCGAGCGAAGGCCGGGGCTCGTACTGCGGGTCGAGCCAGACCAGGCCTTCGAGGATCTTGGCCGAGACGTCGCCGGCCGCGAAGTCGGTGGTGGTGCCGAGGTTGAGCGTCGGCGGATCGGCATCGATGGCCAGCACGGCCGTGCCCTTGCCGGTGGCGGCGCGGGCATGGCGCGTGGCGGCGAGCCCGCCGGCCAGGGCGAGCGCGCCGAGGCCGAGCTGGCGCCGCGTGAGATGGGGGATCGGGGAGGGCGTGGTGGGGTCGTTCATTGTCGGGGTGCCATCGCTGGCAGTCTCTTTTCACGAAGCAATTTCGAGGCCATTGCAGCAGCCGCCATTATTGGCGTGGAAAATACGATCCCATGATTCCCGTTCCCGTGCATCCCGGCATCCAGGCTTCCACCGAGGAGATGATCGGGCTGCGCCGCCGGATCCATGCCAACCCCGAGCTCGGCTACGAGGAATTCGAGACCGGCGCGCTGGTGGCCGAACGCCTTGCGCGCTGGGGCTATGCGGTGCACCGCGGCCTGGGCGGCACCGGCGTGGTCGGCACGCTCAAGCTCGGCAGCGGCACCCGGCGGCTGGGCCTGCGCGCCGACATGGATGCCTTGCCGATGATCGAGACCACCGGACTCGGCTGGGCCAGCCGCCGGCCGGGCCGCATGCATGCCTGCGGCCACGACGGCCACACCGCGACCCTGCTCGCGGCCGCGCAGGTGCTGGCTGCTGCCAAGGGCTTCGACGGCACGCTGAACCTGATCTTCCAGCCGGCCGAGGAAGGCCTGCAGGGCGCGCAGAAGATGGTCGACGACGGCCTGTTCGATCGCTTCCCCTGCGACGCGATCTATGCCTTCCACAACGAGCCGGGCTTTCCCGCGGGGCAGTTCGGCTTTCTGCCGGGGCCGATCTACAGCTCCTCGGACACCGCGGTCATCACCATCGAAGGCAAGGGCGGCCATGGCGCGATGCCGCACACCACGGTCGATCCGATCATGGTCGCGGCGCACCTGATCCTGGCGCTGCAGACGCTGGTCTCGCGCGAGGTCGATCCGAACGACATGGCCGTCGTCACCGTCGGCGCGATGCACGCCGGCCACGCGCCCAACGTGATTCCGGCCAGCGCCGAGCTCAAGCTCACCGTGCGCGCGCGCCGGCCCGAGGTGCGCGCCTTTTTGCGCGAGCGGATCACGGCGATGGCGCAGGCCCAGGCGGCGGTGCATGGCGCGAGCGCGAAGGTGGCCTACGAATGGCGCACGCCGCCCTGCATCAACGACGAGGCCGCGACCGCGTTCGTGCGGCAGGTGGCACTCGAATCGATGGGGCCGAAGGCGCTGATCGCCGGCATGGCGCCGCTGCAGGCCAGCGACGACTTCGCGTTCATGCTCAACGTCGTGCCGGGCAGCTACTTCATCGTCGGCAACGGCGACGGCACGCCGGGCGGCGGCCCGGGCTGCATGGTGCACAACACCGGCTACGACTTCAACGACGAGATCCTGCCGGGCACCGCCAGCTTCTGGGTCACGCTGGTGCAGGCCTACCTGCGCTGAAGGCCGGCAGGCCCAGCCGCGCGTAGACCGTATCGGCCTGGCGGCGCAGACGCAGCGACTCCGGCTGGCCGTTGAGCTGCTGCTGAAGAATGCCCTGCGCCCCGGCCAGGGCCGATTCGCTGCCGATGCGGATCAGCGCATCGAGGTAGACCTGCTCGAACAGGTCGCGCTGCGCATGGCTGCCGCCGATCTCGACCAGCCGCGGCAGCGCGATCCCCAGGCCTTCCGCTGCCGTTGCGAAGTCGCCGCGCGCATGCGCGAGCAGGCCATGCGCGGCAGGCACGCAGACACGCGTCCATGCGGCGCGCGTCGATGCCGGCGCCTGCGGTGCGAAGGCGTCGATGTGGCGCAGCAGCGTGTCGGCCTCGGGCCGACCGGCCCGCGCGAGTCCGTAGAGATACTGCAGGTCGAGAAAGGGCAACACGTGGTCATCGAGCCGCTGCGCCAGATAGCCGCCCAGGTCCTGCCAGCGCGCGCCGACGTCGATCCCCGCCAGCTCGAAGCGCGCGAGCAGCGACACCGCGCCGATCTGGTCCTGCGAATAGTCCTTGACCACGCCCCACACCCGTTCGTCGTAGACCGCGAGCGCCTCGGCATCGCGGCCCAGGTCGATCAGGAACAGCGCCACGTGCCACCAGTTATGCGTCACCATGAAGGAGTTGAGGCCGACCCAGGTGTCGCTGACGCCCTGCATGAAGTCCAGGCCTTCGCTCAGGCGGCCTTCGGTGAGCATCACGTGGCCCAGCGCATGATGGGCCCAGGGCTCCTTGCGTTCCATCGCGATCGCACGCCGCGCGCTGGCCTCGGCCTCGCGCATCAGGTGGCATTGCTCGTAGCCGAAGGCCAGCATGCCGTGCAGGTAGGGCACGTCGGCCGCGGCCGGCAGCGCGGCCAGCGCGAGCCGCAGCATGCCGGGGCAGTCGCCGGTGTTGAAGCAGTGGTACTGGCCCAGCTTGAGCGAGGCGAGATCGCGCGGATGCTCGCGCGCCTGCGCGTGGTGCAGCGCGATGGCGCGCGCGATGTCGCCCTCGGCCCAGGCCTCGATGGCGGCGATGTAGCGCTGTTCGCGGCTGGTGGCCTGCGCGGCGCCGGCGCGTGCGCGCGCGAGGAAGGGCCGCGCGTTGGCCACGGCATCGCGCGATTCGGCGAACAGGTGCAGCGTCGCGCAATAGGCCTGCACGATCGGGCTCGGGTCCTCGGCGGCGGCGAGCACGTCGACCGCGCGCGCTTCGCAGGAAATGAAGCCCTCGACGAAATCATCGACGCGCGGCAGGCTCGCGGTGTCGGCGAGCGTGACCGGATTGCCGAGGCTGTCGGTGGCGGAGGGCGCTGAACGCAAGGCGGTTCCCGGGTCGGAGTTCGAAACCCCTTCATGGTGCCACGCCCAGGCGCCGCAGGCTCAGACGCCCGCCTGCTGGTGCCGGTATTCCTGCGTCCGGCCGCCGTAGCCGTAGGCGGTGGCGCGGACGTCGATCACGTGGATGTACGACACCTCGTGCAGATTGCCGCGCAGCGCTGCCATCGCGTCGTAGACCTCGTGCAGGAAGCGCGCCTTCTGGGCCTTGGTGTTGGTCTCGTCGCTGATGCTGATGTCGAGGTGAAAGGCCGACTTGCCGAGCTCTGCCAGCGATTGTCCGCCGACGAACCAGGCATCGGCCGCGATGTACTGCACGGTGATCGCGATCACCGGCAGCTTCTTGTCGAGCACGGTCTGCGTGAGTTCGGTCACGCGGTCGACGACCTTGCGGGTGAGCTGCGCGTCGGGCTGGCCGGAGAGATGGATGACGATGTGCGGCATGGTGCTGTCCTTGGAGATGAATGAACGTGGCCTGATTGTTGGGTTGTCAAAAACATCTGAAAAGCGGGAAGATATGATGGATGTCATCGGTTCCACGAATGGATAGCAAATGCAGACATTCGATCTCGATCAGCTGAAGACCCTCGTCGCAGTGGTCGATGCCGGCAGCCTCACTGCCGCGGCGCCGCAAGTCTTCCTCTCGCAGTCCGCGGTGAGCGAGCAGATGCGCAAGCTCGAGGCGCGGGTCGGCCATCCGTTGCTCACGCGCAGCAAGGCCGGCGTGGCGCCGACCTCCGCCGGGACGCGGCTCATCGCGCATGCGCGGCGGATCCTGGCAATGAGCGACGAGGCCTGGCGCGACCTGCGCGGCGAGACGCTGCAGGGCGAACTCCGCCTCGCGGTCACCGACTATTTCCGGTCCGGCGATCTGGCGCGCCTGCTGGGCCGTCTCGGCGAGAACTATCCCCGGGTGCGCCTGCATGTGAGCGTGCTCAAGAGCGGCGCCATCGAGGCCGGCTACGCAGGCGGCGATTTCGATGTCGGGCTGTCGATGCGCATCGTCGGCATCGGCCCTGCGAAGCCGGGCATGGCGGTGTTGCGGCGCGAGTCGCTGGCCTGGATGGGCGCGACGGGCATGCGCATCGCGCGCGGCGAGCCGCTGCGCCTCCTGGTGCTGCCCGATACCTGTTCGCTGCACCAGTTCACCGTCCGGCTGCTGCGCCGCCGGCAGCTGCCTTTCTCCATCGCCCACGTGGCGTCGGGCGTGGCGGGGCTGCAGTCGGCGCTGGCCGCGGGGCTGGGCGTGGCCTGCCTCAACGAGTCGGCCCTCTGCGAAGGCGTGGCGCGGCTGGCGCCGCCGCATGGCTTGCCGGCGCTGCCGCGCGTGGCTTTCCACTTCCTTCCGGCACGGCGCGGCGAAAGCGATTTCGTGACGCGCGCACGCGAGCTGCTGGCCTCGCACCTCGTCTGAATCCCGGGCCGGCCCGCTTGCTTTCGAGGCCGCAGCGGGAGACACTTCGGCGCCATGGTGTCCCATGATGTCCTGCATATATCCGACCTGCACGTCGAGTCGCGAGAGCAGGTCGACGGACTGCTCGGCACCCTGGAAGTCGACCTCAAGCACGACCTGGCCTGCGAGCGCCTGCGGGCCATCATCGTCAGCGGCGACGTCACCAACCATGCGACCGACGCGCAATATGCGCTCGCGCTCGACCTGCTGCGCGAGCTGCGCACCGCGTTCGAGGTGCCCGACGACGGCATGGTCGTGGCGCCGGGCAACCACGATGTGTCCTGGGCGGCGTCGAAGGCCGCATTGACGCGGCAGCGGGCCAGCCGGCGCAGCGCCGCGGGCCTGTTCTTTCCCGATCCGCAGAATGCCGCCTTCCGCTATCGTGCGGACGAGGTGGCCTACCGCGAACGTTTCGCCGCCTACGCTGCATTCCAGCTGGCCGTCTCGGGCGTGGCCTTTCCGCTCGCCTACGAAGATCAGTTCCACATCCACGTGCTCGAGGATGCCGGCCTGCTGGTGCTGACCCTGAACTCGGCCTGGAACCTGAACCACGTGCAGGACAAGGATGCCGGCATCCATGCGAACGGATTCGACCGCGCCATCAAGCAACTGGTGCGCACGCCGCGCTACCGCGAGCTCAACAAGATCGCCGTCTGGCACCATCCGCTCGACAGCCATGGCGACGACCGCATCCGCGATGCCGCCTTTGCCCGGCGCCTGGCGCAGATCGGTTTCGGGCTCGCGCTGCACGGCCACACGCACGAGGTGCGGACCCAGCGGCTGCTCTACGAACTGGCCGACGATGGACGGGTGCTGCACGTGATGGGCGCCGGCAGCCTCGGCGCCAGCGCGCGCGAACTGCCGCTGGCCACGCCCTGGTCGTACAACCTGATCCGGGTCACGCCGCAGCGCGCGACGCTGGTGCCGCGCTTCCGGCGCAGCGCCAAGGATCCGTGGGAGCCCTATCCGGTGTGGCAGAAGAACGCGCTCGAACGTTCGACCGAGTACGCCGTCGCCTTTCGGCCGGCGGCCCCTGCGGGCGGCGATGCGTCGGCCTTGATCGGCACGCTGGCCGAACTCAAGCGGTATCTGGCCGCGGAGAACTATTCGCTCGACGGCCATCGCATTGCCGTCGAGGCGCATCTCTTCGATGCGCAGGGCCGCGTGCTGCTGCAGCGCCGGGGCGAGCTGGCGCGCGACGAGGTCGACCGCCACGAAGGCATCGGCGGCGAGCTCGGGCTGCGCACGGACCTGCTCGCGGCGCTGAGGGAAGAGATCGCCGACAAGCTCGGTCCGGAGGTCTCGGTCGAGATCGACAAGCTGCTCGAGGTGCGGCCGATCACCTTTCTCGAACGGGGCCACGACCGGCAATCGTGGTACGTGGTCTCCTACCTCGGCCGCCTGGTGTCCGGCGCGCCGCGCATCATGCGGCCGGGGCTGACCCGGTCGCTCGACTTCTTCACGCTGCAGCAGATCGAGGAGGCGGCCGAAGGCAGCCTGAGCGCTTCGACCGTGCGCGCGTTCTCGGCCTACCGGGCGCGTTACGGCAACGTGCCCTACTTCGAGCGCACGGATGTCCGTTGAGCCGCGGCCTCTCGATCCTCGCAGCGGGCGGCCGCTGCGGGTGGCGCTCATCGGTTGCGGCGAGCATGCGACGAACACCCTGCTGCCCGCATTGCAAAGAGTGCATGCACCGGCTTTCGAACTGGTCGCGCTGTGCGATGCGGACATCGCGGCGGCGTCCGCGCTCGCGCGCAGGCATCGCGTCGCGCTGGCGCTCGCCGATGTCGATGCGCTGCTGCGCTGCGAGCTCGATGGCGCGTTCCTTTGCGCCACGCCGTCGGCGCATCAGGACCTGACCCGGCGCCTGCTCGAAGCGGGCGTGCATGTCTTCGTCGAGAAGCCGCCTGCGTCCAGCCATCGCGTGCTCGCCGAGAATGCCGCGCTCGCGGAGCGCCTCGGCCTTCACACCCAGGTCGGGCACAACTTCAGGCATGCGCCGATCTTCCGGCGGCTGCGGGAGCATCTCGCGCGCCATCCGCTGCGCTCGCCCGCGCTGTGCGTCGGCAACTATGTCGCCCGCTGGCCGCGCGAGGACCGCTGGAATTCCGGATCGGTCGCGAAGTCCTTCCTGCTCACGCACGGCGCGCACCTGATCGATCTCGTGAGCTTCCTGTTCGGGCCGATGCACGAGGTCGAGTCCCGCATCGAGCACGATCCGGATTCCAGCGGCGTGCTCATCACGATGGACGCGCAGCATGCCGCCGGCCTGCGCACCCGGCTCCAGATGACGAACGGCGCGCCCCGCTTCGGCCTGGATCTCTCGATCTTCGGCGACGGCGGCGATGCCATCCGCACGGAGAATTTCAGCGCACTGCGCATCGTGTCGCCCGGCGAGGCGCGCGATACCGCGGCCGCATGGCAGCCGGGCGCGCTCGACGACGCGCTCGACCTGGCAGGCTATGTGCACGAGTTGCAGTGCTTTCTCTCCGCCGTGGCCGGCGGGCCCGCATCGTCGCCGACGCTGCGCGAGGCCGTGCCGGTCTACACCGTGCTGGATGCCATCGTCGAGCGGGCCGGCGTCACTGCCAGTGCAGGCTGATGCCGGACAACGTCAAGAAGCTGGAAGGCATCCGCTTCGTGCGCGGCGCGGGCGCGACGCTGTTCGACGAATCGGGCAACGGCTACCTGGATTTCACCTGCAGCTACGGCCCGATCCTGCTCGGCCATGCGGATGCGCGGGTCAACGCAGCCGTCGCCGAGCAGATGGCGCGCGGCGTGCTCTTTCCTTACGCGCCACCTTGTGTCGACAGCTTGCAGGAGGCGCTGGTTTCGTTCTTTCCGCACGCCGATGGCTGCCTGTTCTTCAAGACGGGGTCCGAGGCCGTCAGTGCCGCCATCCGGCTCGCGCGCGCCTTCACCGGCCGCGATCGCATCGTGCGCTCGGGCTTCACCGGCTGGCACGATGCCTCGATCGCGCCGCATCGCAAATGGCACGACCACGACCATGATGTCGGCGCGCAGCCGTTCGAACGCGTGCCGGGTGTGCCCGCAGCGGTCGCGCAGGACGTATGGCCCTGGGATGGGTGTGACCTCGATGCCTTGTTCGACATGGCGCGGCAGGATCGACGCGGCGTGGCCGCGATCGTGATCGATCCGGTGCAGCTGCGCGAGCCGCTGCAGGCGTCGGCGATGGCCTGTCTGCAGGCGGCACGCCGGCTGGGCGCGCTCCTGATCTTCGACGAGACCAAGACCTCGCTGCGCCTGGGACTCGGCGGCGCGCAGGCGCTGCTGGGCGTGGCCGCGGACCTCACGGTGGTGGGCAAGGCGCTGGGCAACGGCTTTCCGCTGTCGGCCGTGCTGGCGGCCGAGCCGGTGCTGCGGCATACCGCCGAGTGCCGGATCAAGGGCACCTACAACGGTGAAGCCTGCTCGATCGCCGCGGCGCTCGCGACCCTCGACGTGCTGCGTTCGGCGCCGGACTTCGCGGGTCGCCTGGCCGGCCTCGGCACGCGGATGATCGAAGGCTTCAATCGCGTGGCTGCAGCGGTGGGCGTGTCGTCCGCCGTGAAGGCGGTGCCGTACCGATGGCCGGCAATGCCGCACGTCGATTTCATCTCCGGCGACCGGCTCGCGGCAGCGGAACTGTCCAGGCGCTTCAGCCATGCGCTGCGCGAGCGCCGGATGGTCTGGCTGCCGAATCACATGAACTACCTGTCGCTGTCCCACACCGCGGCGGATGTCGACGCATGGCTCGCTGCCTGTCGCGACGCGCTCGCGGCCGGCGAGCTGGCCGATGCGTTGCGACGCGTCAGCGCATGATGCGGATCGCGGTCACCGGCGGCTCGTGCAGCGGCAAGACGACGGCGGTCCAGCGAGCGCGGCTGCGCGATCCTGCGCGGATCGACGTCGTGACCGAAGTGGCCGCGGATCTGCTGCGCGAGCAGCCGGTCTGCCAGGACGGCATGGCGGCCGCCGAACGCCGCGCCTTGCAGCTGCGCATCCATGCCGAGCAATTGCGGCGCGAGTCCGCCGCGCGGCGTTGCGACATCGTGCTCACCGATCGCGGCACGCTCGATGCAGCCGCCTACTGGCCCGAAGGCGCGCAGGACTTCTGGCGCACGGTGGGCAGTTCGCAGGCGCTCGAACTGCAGCGCTACGACGGCGTCATCTTCATGGAAGGCGCGCCCGCGCACTTCGTCGGCGACGCGGTGAGGTCGGAGACGGCCGAGGAGTCCTCGCGCATCGCCACGCGCATCCTCGCGGTGTGGGCCGATCATCCGAGGCTCGTGCGCATCGCGGCCTGCCCCGACTTCGGCGACAAGATGCAGCAGTTCCTGCGTGCGCTCGATGCGATGGCGCCGAAGCCGCACGGATGACGCATCGGGCCGCCCGTCGAGCGACCCGTCGCAGGCTCAGTGACGCGGCGGCTGCGGCCAGGGCCGCTGCGTTTCGCGGATCAGCTCGAAGGCGCGCGAGACCTTGAGCACGCCGAGATCGTCGAAGCGCTGCCCCGCGATCTGCAGCCCGATCGGCAGGCCGCTGGCGGTGTAGCCGCAATTGATCGACGACGCCGGCTGCTCGGACATGTTGTACGGCACGGTGAAGCCGATGTGTTCGAGCGGCCGCAGCGGGTCGTTGGTAGGCGAGGGCGCTTCGGCTGCGGCGGGCGGATTGGGTGCGGTCGGCGAGATCACGTAGTCGTACTTCGCGCAGGCGGCCACCGTCGCGACGCGCGTCGTGTGGAACTGGCTGAAGGCGCGGAACACATGCTCGCCGCTGAAGCGCTCCGCGCTGTCGGCCCATTCGCGGATGTAGGGCAGCACCTTGGCGCGCTGTTCGGGCCTGAGCGCATTCATGTCGACCCGCGAGCGCATGCGCCACAGGTGGTCCATGCCGTCGAGCATCGCCTGCGACATGAAAGGCTGCATCGGCTCGACGATGGCGCCGGCGCGCTCGAAGAGGCGCGCCGCCTGCTCGACGGCTGCGCGGATCTCGGGCTCGACCGCGAGGCCGCAGCCGGCGTCGAGCAAGAGGCCGATGCGAAGGCCGCGCAGGTGGTCGGCCGCGACATCGAAGGACGACCATGCGATGTCCTGCGCGGGCAGGCTCATGCTGTCGCGCGCGTCGGGCTGCGCCAGCACCTGCATCATCAATGCGGCATCGGCCACGGTGCGCGTCATCGGTCCGGCGGCGCGGCCCATGTAGGGCGGGTCGATCGGGATGCGGCCGAGGCTGGGCTTGAGCGTGAAGATGCCGCACCAGCCGGCCGGCAGCCGCAGCGATCCGCCGATGTCGGTGCCGATGTGCAGCGGGCCATAACCGGCTGCGGCCGCAGCGCCGGCGCCGGCGCTCGATCCGCCCGGCGTCTTCGCCAGGTCCCAGGGATTGCGTGCCAGCGTGTGGAAGCTCGACAGGCCCGACGACAGCATGCCGTAGTCGGGCATGGTGGTCTTGCTCACGATCACCGCGCCGGCTTCCTTCAGCCGCGCGGCCGGCGGTGCATCGGCGGCCGCGGGCCGCAGATCGACGGCGGCCGTGCCGGAGGGCATCGGATCGCCGCGGGTCGCGATGTTCTCCTTGATGGTGGTCGGCACGCCGTCGAGCGGGCCGGCCGGCTCGCCGCGGCGCCAGCGCGCTTCCGAGGCGCGCGCCTGTTCGAGCGCGGCGTCCGGCCGCAGCAGCCAGGTGGCGCGCAGGTGCGGCTCCCAGCGCTCGACGTGGTCGAGCACCGAGCGCGTGACCTCGACCGGAGAGAGCTTGCCTTCGCGGTAGGCGGCGACGAGTTCCTGCGCCGACAGGTCGTACAGAGCGCCGGTCATTGGCGCACCCTTGGCGCTCGGCGCCTTCCCGCCAGGCGGGAGCGAGCTTGCTTGGGGCGGCCCGGCGCGGCGCTCATGCCCACGACAACGCCGCCAGGTCGTTGACGAAGATCGGCATGTCCTTCCAGAGGCCCTTGACGTTCTTCTTGGCGACGGTGGGCCACTGGGGCTGGAACAGGAAGCCGTTGGCGGCATCGGTCGCGAGGATCCTCTGCGCATCGCCGAGCAGCTTGGCCCGCTCGGCTGCATTGCCGGTGGTCTTGATCTTGTCGTACACCGTGTCGAAGGCCTTCGATTGGTAGCCCCAGTAGTAGTCGGCCTTGGCGTAGTTGCCGAGGTCGAAGGGCTCGACGTGCGAGACGATCGTGAGGTCGTAGTTGTGCGGGCCGCCGTAGGTGTTGCTCAGCCACTGCGCCCACTCGACGTTCTGCACCTTGACGTTGATGCCGATCTTGGCGAGCTCCGCCACGATCACCTCGCCGCCCTGGCGCGCGTAGGGCGGCGGCGGCAGCGTCATGGTGAGCTCGAGCGGCGTCTTCACGCCGGCTTCGGCCAACAGTTGCTTGGCCTTCTCGATGTTGAACGGATTGATGCCGGTGGTGTCCACGTAGCCGGTCGCGCCGGGCACATAGTGGCTGCCGATCGGCACGCCGAAACCGTCGACCGCACCTTCGATCACCGCCTTGCGGTCGATCGCCGCGAGGATGGCGCGCCGCACGCGCACGTCGTCCAGCGGCTTGTGCTTGTTGTTGATGGCCAGGATGGTCTTGGCCAGCGAGCCGCTGAGGATGACCTGGAACTGCGGGTTGTTCCTGAACTGCGGCACGACGCGCGTCGCGATGCGCGGGAAGGCATCGACGTCGCCGGCCAGCACGGCCGCAGCCTGGGCAGCCGGATCGGAGATGAAGCGGAAGGTGACCTTGTTGATCTTCGCCGTGCCCGGGCTGCGAAAGCCCTCCCACCGGCTGAGCACCAGCGAGGAGCCCTTGGCCCAGCTGTCGAGCTTGTAGGGCCCGGTGCCGATCGGCTTGGTGGCATTGCCGTCGGCGCTCTTCGGCTCGACGATGACCGCGGTGGCCTGGCCCAGCAGGAACAGCAGGTCGGGATCGATCTCCTTGTTGATGACCACCACCGTGTTGTCATCGACCACCTGGGTGCTCATGTTGGCGAAGGTGCGCTTGTCCTTGTTGGTGCTCTTGTCGCCGCCGGCGCGGTCGAAGGAGAACTTCACGGTCTGCGCATTGAAGGGCTCGCCGTTCTGGAACTTGACGCCGCGTCGCAGCTTGAAGGTGTAGGTGCGCAGGTCGGGCGAGACCTCCCAGCTCTCGGCCAGCAGCGGCGTGACCTTGCCGTCGGCGTTGATCTTGGTCAGCGTCTCGAGGATGTTGTACTGCACGATCTCGGCGATGGCCGATGCCGCGCCTGCGGTCGGGTCCAGGCCCGGCGGTTCGAGCGCCATCCCGATCACGATCGAGTCCTTGCGGCCCTGCGCGAGCGCGGCGTGCGGCAGTGCGAGCGGCACGGTGGCCAGTGCGGCGGTGGTCAGAAGGGTGCGGCGTTTCAACATGGTCAGGGCTCCAGGGAAAGGCTGTGTTTGAGTAGGAACAGGACGTTACATCATGCGGGGTCGGATGCGTCCCCGGGCATTTGCTGAGGACCGGTCCGCCGCGTTCACGCCGGCAGGGGCTCGGCGCGGGGCACCGCCGCGAGCAGGGCCTGCGTGTAGGGATGCTCGGCATGCGCGAACAGCCGCTGCGGCGCGCCGCGCTCGACCACCAGGCCGCGGTGCAGCACGCAGACCTCGTCGCACAGATGGTTCACCACCGCGAGGTCGTGGCTGATCAAGAGGTAGCTGATGCCGAACTGCTGCTGCAGGTCCTGCATCAGGTTCAGCACCTGGGCCTGCACCGAGACGTCGAGCGCGCTCACGGGCTCGTCGGCCACGATCAGCTTCGGCCGCGTGATGAGCGCGCGCGCGATCGCGATGCGCTGGCGCTGGCCGCCGGAGAATTCGTGCGGGTACTTGTCGAGGTCGCTGCTGCGCAGGCCCACCGCGGCCAGCGATTCGGCCGCGCGTTCGCGCTGTTCGGCGCGGCTGGTCTCGGCCAGCGCCTCGAGCGGCTCGGCGACCACGCGCGCCACGCGCTGGCGCGGGTCGAGCGAGCCGTACGGATCCTGGAACACCATCTGCACGTCGCGCCGCGCCTGGCGCAGTTCGTCCTTCGGCAAGGCGTTCAGGTCGCGGCCGAGCAGCCGGATGCGGCCGGAGGTCGGCACATCGAGCGCCATCACCAGCCGCGCGATGGTCGACTTGCCCGACCCCGACTCGCCGACGATGCCCAGGCTCTGGCCCGGGCGCACGCTGAAGCTCACGCCGTTGAGCGCCTTGACGGTCGGCGCTGGGCCGAACAGGCGTTCGCGCGGCAGGGTGTAGTGGCGCACGAGGTCGGTGACCTCGAGCAAGGGAACGGAGGTCGGATCAGGGTCGAAGCGATTGGTCATGCCTCGACGCCTTCAGTGATCTCATCGAGCCGGATGCAGCGCACCTGGTGATCGTGCGGCAGCAGCGTGGCCGGCGGCCGCGTGGCATGGCAGGCGTCGATGGTGAAGCCGCAGCGGCCCGCGAAGGGGCAGCCGTCGGGCAGGTCGACCAGCTCGGGCACGCTGCCGCGGATGGTCGCGAGCTTCACGCCGCGCGGCGCGCCGAGCGCGGGCCGGGCCGCGAACAGGCCTTGCGTGTAGGGATGGGCGCGCTCGGCGAACACGGCCGCGGTCGGGCCGCTCTCGACCACGCTGCCGCCGTACATCACCAGCATCTTCGAGACGCTCTGCGCGATCACGCCGAGGTCGTGCGAGATCAGAATCAGCGCCATGCCGCGCTCGGCGACCAGGCCGCGGATCAGTTCGAGGATCTGCTTCTGGATCGTGACGTCGAGCGCGGTGGTCGGCTCGTCGGCGATCAGCAGATCGGGGCCGCAGGCCAGCGCCATGGCGATGCCGATGCGTTGGCGCTGGCCGCCCGAGAACTGGTGCGGATAGGCATCCAGCCGCGACGCGGCATCGGGGATGCCCACGCGTTCGAGCAGGGCCAGCGCTTCCTTGCGCGCGTCGGCTGTCGACAGGCCGCGGTGCAGCCGCAGCGGCTCGCCGACCTGCCGCGCGATCGTGTGCACCGGATTGAGCGCGGTCATCGGCTCCTGGAAGATCATGCCGATGCGGTTGCCGCGGATCTCGCACAGGGCGCGCTCGTCGCGGCCCACGAGCTCGGTGCCGTCGAAGCGGATGCTGCCCGTCACCCGGGCGGTCGACGGCAGCAGGCCCATGAGCGATTGCACCGTGACTGACTTGCCGCAGCCGGATTCGCCGACGATGCCCAGCGTCTCGCCGCGTTCGAGCGTGAAGCCGATGCCGCGCACGGCTTCGGCCGGTCCGCGCTGCGTCTGCAGCTGGACATGGAGGTCGGTGACTTCGAGAAGAGGCATGTCGGGGTTCAGCGGGCGCGTGCGAGGCGCGGGTCCAGCAGGTCGCGCAAGCCATCGCCCAGGAGGTTGAGGCCCAGCACCGCGAGCGCAATGGCGAGTCCGGGAAACACCGCAAGCAGCGGCGCCTGGAACATCATGGTCTGCGCCTCGGCGAGCATGCGGCCCCAGGAGGGCTGCGGCGGCTGCGTGCCGAGGCCGAGGTAGGAGAGCGCGGCTTCGGCCAGGATCGCGATCGCGAAGCGGATCGTGATCTGCACGATCAGTACCGCCGAGATGTTGGGCAGCACGTGCTGCATCGTGATCGCGAACGGGCCCTTGCCGCAGGCACGCGCGGCCGCGATGTACTCGCGCGACCAGATCGCGTTGGCCGATGCGCGCGTGATGCGCGCGAAGGTCGGGATGTTGTAGATGCCGATCGCGATGATCGCGTTGACGATGCCGGCGCCGAACACCGCCGTCAGCATGATGGCCGACAGGATCGCCGGAAAGGCCATCGAGAAATCGGCGAAGCGCATGATGGCTTCCTCGACCCAGCCGCGCCGCGCGGCGGCGAGCAGGCCGAGGGCCGTGCCGACCGTGAGGCCGATGCCGACCGCGATCACGCCGACCAGGATCGACGCGCGTGCGCCGACCAGGAGCAGCGAGGCGACGTCGCGTCCATAGGTGTCGGTGCCCAGCCAGTGCGAGCCGTCGGGCTTCATCAGCTTGTGGGCCATGTCCATCTCGTAGGGCGACCAGGGCGTCCAGACCAGCGAGATGCCGGCTGCCAGCAACAGCGCCAGCGTGAGCACGGCGCCGATCGTGAAGCTGCGGTGGTGCAGCGCGCGGCGCCAGAAGCCCGGGACCTTGAAGGCGGCTGCGCTCGGCACCGTGGTGGGAAGGGCGCTCATATGTCGCTGGCCTTGATGCGCGGGTCGATGACGGCGTACAGCACATCGACGACAAAGTTGACGATGACAACCATCGCGGCCAGCAGCATCACGCAGTTGCGCACCACGATCAGGTCGCGGTTGCTGATGGCCTGGAAGATCAGCCTGCCGAGGCCGGGCAGGTAGAACACGTTCTCCACCACGATGGTGCCCGCGAGCAACTCCGAGAACTGCATGCCCATCACGGTGATCACCGGGATCAGCGCGTTGCGCAGCACGTGGCGCCAGAGCACGGCGCGCTGCGAGACGCCCTTGGCGCGTGCGGTGCGCACGAAGTCCTCGCGCATCACTTCGAGCACCGCCGAGCGCGTGAAGCGCGCCAGGATCGCGGCCTGCACCACGGCGAGCGACAGCGCGGGCAGCAGCAGCGCCTTCAGCCCCGCGAAGATGCCGTCGCCCCAGCCGTCGAAGCCGCCGGCCGAGAACCACTGGAGCTGCACCGAAAAGACCAGGATCAGCAGGATCGCGAACCAGAAATTCGGGATTGCGATGCCGATCTGCGTCAGGCCCATCAGGCCGACGTCGCCGAGCTTGTTGTGGCGCGCCGCGGCGGTCACGCCGACCAGGAGCGCGAGCACGGTGGTGAAGACCATCGCGAGCAGCGCGAGCGGCACGGTCAGTGCGAGGCGTTCGAGGATGAGGTCGAGCACCGGCGAGCTGTAGGCGTAGCTGTCGCCGAGATTGCCGGTGAGGAGTCCGCCGATCCAGTGCCAGTAGCGGGTCCAGGCCGGCTGGTCGAGCCCGAGCTTGACGGCCAGCGCGGCCACCGCATCGGGCGATGCGTCCGGCCCCATGAGTATCTGCGCCGCATTGCCGGGCAGGATCTCGAGCACGAGGAACACGATGATCGAAGCGCCGATCAGGGTGGCGATCAGCGTCACGAAGCGCTTGAAGAGAAAGAGATTCATGGGTCGGGGCGCAGCATAACCCGACAGACGCAATGACTGTGCCCGGCCCTTCATAATCCGGGCATGGCCCTCATGATCACCGACGAGTGCATCAACTGCGATGTGTGCGAGCCCGAGTGCCCCAATGACGCGATCTACATGGGTGCGGAGATCTACGAGATCGATCCGCACAAATGCACCGAATGCGTCGGCCACTTCGATGAGCCGCAGTGCGTGCAGGTCTGCCCGGTCGCGTGCATTCCGACCCACCCGGCGTATGTCGAGACGCGCGAGACCCTGTGGCAGAAGTTCGAGCGGCTCGCGATGGCCAAAGCGGCCAAGGCCGCACAAGCGGGCAGCGCCGGCGAGGAGCCGCCAGCTGCTGCGCCCGCTGCCTAGCCTTGGGGTGCGCTCTTCCTGCCGGCGGCTTTTGCCGTCTTCTTCTTTGCTGTCGACGCCGGGGCGCGCACGCTGAAATAGTCGGCGCCGCTCTGGCCCTTCCTGCTTTTCCGGGCGCCGGTGCGGCTCTCTTGTCGCGGCTTGGCATCAGGTCTGTCCTCGATCAGGACCGGCTGCCGCTTTGCCTGCTCGGACTCCTGTCGCAGGCGGTCGCGCTCCAGCCGGTCGGCCGCGCTCCGGGCTTCCCGTGTCGTGCCATCGGCTGCGCGCTTTTGCGCCGCATCGCGTGCATCGTCGAGACCGACGACCTTGCCGTTCTTGCAGGGCTGGTCGGTGTAGGTATTGCCGCAGCGCCATGTGCCGGTGCCGCCGTCGGCTGCGTGCGCCGCGCAGTGAACGCCGGGCGCCATCAGGAGGATGGCGATCCGCAAGGCGATCCGGGTGTGTGACAGATTCATTTTTTCTCCCTTTCCATTCTTCTCTCTTCTCTGCTTGCGCTAACCCGCAGCGGGTGCCCCGCCTTCGCCGGGCTCGCGCCGCGGCGGTTTGGGGCGCGGCGGCTTGCTCGTGTGGATGAGCATCGTCGCTTTGTCCATCTCGCCGGCCACCAGCGCGGGCACGGCATGCAGCGTGCGGGCGATCGCATTCTCGATCGCTTCGCGTTGTTCCTTCAAGGGCTTCTTGAGCACCCAGTGGATGACTTCGGATTTCACGCCCGGATGGCCGATGCCGAGACGCAGCCGCCAGTAGTCGCCGGTGCCGAGTTGCGCATGGATGTCGCGCAGGCCGTTGTGGCCGGCGTGGCTGCCGCCGAGCTTCAGCTTGGCCTCGCCGGGCACCACGTCGAGTTCGTCGTGGATGACGAGGATCTCCTGCGGCTCGATCTTGTAGAAGCGGGCCAATGCGGCAACCGACTTGCCGGAGAGGTTCATGAAGGTCTGCGGTTCGAGCAGCCACACGGTTTGGCCGCCGACCTGGCCCCGTGCGACGAAGCCGTGATAGCCGCGCTCGGGTTGCAGCACGAGCCTCAGATCGCGCGCGAGCGCATCGACCCACCAGAAGCCGGCGTTGTGCCGGGTGGCTTCGTATTCCGGGCCGGGATTACCGAGGCCGACGAACAGCTTGATCATAGTGTTGCTCGCCCCCAGGCTTGCTCACTTCGTGTAGCCGCCTACCCCCTTGCCGGGGGCGGGCCGGTCGCTTCCGCATGGCGGGCGCGGCGGCCCTCACGAAGGAACGGCCCGCATGGGCGGGCCGTTTCTGTTGGCAGAGGCTGGGTCTTGGCGAATTACTTCTTCGCGGCGGGTGCCTTTGCAGCGGGCGTCTTGGCAGCCGGAGCGGCGGCCTTGCCAGCTGCGGCCTTGCCGGCGGCCGGTGCGGCGGCGGCTTCGGGCGCTGCGGCGCCTTCGGCAGGGGCATCAGCTTCTTCGGCGACGAGCGGCGGCACGGCCGAGACCAGCACCGGGTTGTTCTTGCCGTGGCTCACGAACTTCACGCCGCGGGGCAGCTTGACGTCGTTGACGTGCAGCGTCGCGTTCTTGGTGAGGCCGGACAGGTCGACCTCGATGAACTCGGGCAGGTCGGCCGGCAGGCAGCTCACCTCGAGTTCGGTCATCACGTGGTTCACGAGGTTGTGGTCGAGCTTGACGGCCGACGATTCTTCCTCGCCCTTGTAGTGCAGCGGCACCTTGACGGTCATGCGGGTGCGGGCATCGACGCGCTGGAAGTCGATGTGCTGCACGAGCTGGCGGAAGGGGTGGTATTGCACGT
The DNA here is from genome assembly GCF_901827165.1 of Variovorax sp. SRS16. Classification (NCBI taxonomy): domain Bacteria; kingdom Pseudomonadati; phylum Pseudomonadota; class Betaproteobacteria; order Burkholderiales; family Comamonadaceae; genus Variovorax; species Variovorax sp. SRS16. The sequence continues at coordinate 4,501,410 of NZ_LR594666.1, read as the reverse complement.
CGCGCAGCAGCACCTTGCTGGTGGCGCCGGCGAGTTCCATTTCGAGGATCGACGAGTGGAAGGCTTCCTTCTTGAGGGCGTGCCACAGCGCGTTGTGATCGAGCTCGATCAGCTGGGGCTGGCCTTCGCCACCGTAGACGATACCGGGCGTCTTGCCCGAGATGCGGAGACGGCGGCTCGCACCCGTGCCCTGCTTTGCGCGCTCAAAAGCGACGAATTTCATAACTGCTCCTGTGGAAGTCGACCGCGACCAGTGCGACTCCGGTTTCGACATGGGCCCTGCGAACAGAGCCCGGCTCTTTGCTCAGAACAGGGTTTCCTGATCCGAGAACAAACTCATGACCGACTCTCCCTTGGCGATGCGCTGGATCGTTTCGGCGATCAGCGGCGCCACGGAGAGCTGGCGAATCTTGGTGCAAGCCCCCGCGCCATCGGTGAGGGGAATGGTGTTGGTGACGACCACCTCGTCGAGCGCCGAACCCTGGGCGATGCGCTCGATGGCGGGACCCGAGAAGATTGGGTGAGTGCAGTAGGCGTACACCTTCTTGGCGCCGCGCTCCTTGAGGACTTCGGCGGCTTTGACCAGCGTGCCGGCGGTGTCGATCATGTCGTCCATGATCACGCAGTTGCGGCCGTCGATCTCGCCGATCACGTGCATGACTTCGCTCACGTTGGCGCGCGGACGGCGCTTGTCGATGATCGCGAGGTCGCAGTTCAATTGCTTGGCCAATGCGCGCGCGCGGACCACGCCGCCGACGTCGGGCGAGACCACGATCAGGTCTTCGTAGTTCTTCTGGCGCAGGTCGCCGAGCAGGACCGGGGAGGCATAGATGTTGTCGACCGGGATGTCGAAGAAGCCCTGGATCTGGTCGGCGTGCAGGTCCATGGTCAGCACGCGGGCCACGCCCACCGTCTCGAGCAGGTTGGCCACCACCTTGGCCGAGATCGGAACCCGGCTCGAGCGCGGACGGCGGTCCTGGCGGGCGTAGCCGTAGTAGGGAATGACGGCACTGATGCGCTCGGCCGAAGCGCGCTTGAGCGCGTCGACCATGATGAGCAGTTCCATCAGGTTTTCGTTGGTCGGCGCGCAGGTCGACTGGACCACGAACACGTCGCGTGCCCGCACGTTCTGGTTGATCTCGACGGTGACTTCGCCGTCGGAGAAGCGGCCGACGCGGGCTGCGCCCAGCGACGTGCCCAGATGCTGCGCTATTTCTGCGGCAAGGCCTGGATTGGCGTTGCCGGTGAAAACCATGAAATCAGGGTGGTGAGCCTGCATGAGCGTCCCGGCAAAATGCATCCGGCAATGCGAAATGGCTCTTGAAGGAGCCGCCAATATTCTCACGAATGAAGATTTGGCAGGGGAGAAAGGATTCGAACCTTTGCATGCTGGAATCAAAATCCAGTGCCTTAACCAGCTTGGCGACTCCCCTACACGGGTCGACGACTTGCGTCGTCAACCGATATATGTCGCACCAGATCGCAAAAAAGCGACCTGATTGTCTAGACCGCCCAGCCCACTAGGGGATGAACGGCCAAGTTGCTGCACTTGCGAACCTGCCAGCCCGAAGGCGCTTCGACCAGGTTCGTGTCATGCGGCATCGCTGCGAACACCGAACTTCCTGAACCGGTCATGCGGGCCTCGAGCCCCTGGTGACCGAGCCATTCGATGGCTTCGGTGACTGCCGGGCAAAGCCGTTGCGCAACCGGCTGCAGGTCGTTATGACCGAAGTCAAAGCCAAAGGATGCTTCGGCTCCGCTGTGTGCAGCAAAGCCCGAGATTATAGCAGCGGGTGTGGCGCGCTGGAGGTCAGGCGCTGCAAAAATGAGACGCGTGTCGAGACCGGCGGCCGGCTTGACCACGGCGAAGCGTCCTGGCGGCAAGGCGATCGGCGTGATTTCTTCTCCGATTCCTTCGACCCACGCGTTGCGTCCGCGCAGGAAGAAAGGCACGTCGGCGCCCAGGGCGAGGCCGATCTGCTCCAGCTTCGATAGCGGCAGATGCAGGCCCCACAGATGATTCAGGGCGAGAAGGCAGGTGGCCGCATCCGACGAGCCGCCGCCCATCCCCGCCTGTGCCGGAACTTGTTTGGCGATGCCGATGTGTGCGCCTGCTGCCGTTTGCGAAGCCGACTGCAGCGCCCGCGCCGCGCGCAGGATCAGATCGTCGGCGGGCAGCGGTGTCGTCAGGTCTTCGCGGGTGATCAGGCCGTCGCTGCGTCGTTCGACGTGCAGCGTGTCGCACCAGTCGATCAGCATGAACACCGACTGCAGCAGGTGGTAGCCGTCGGCACGTCGGCCGGTGATGTGCAGAAAGAGATTGAGCTTGGCCGGCGCGGGAAGATCGTAGAGCGCCTTCATGCGCGCTCGAACACGATGCGCAGGTCGGCCCGGGGCTGCGGCGACTCGCGGGTGGCCTGAAGGCGCCCGGCCGACACCTGCGACAGATCCGGGCGCCAGCCGGGCACCGTTTCGTTCCGGCCCGCGAGCCAGGCGAAGAGCGCGCCCACGGGGATCGCCGCGCCGGTTGCGGCCGCGCTCAATGCATCGACCGAATCGAAATGCCGCGTCTGGCTGCCGTTCTCGAGCAGCGCCTCGCCCGGGGCCCAGTGGAGCCGGGCCAAGGTGCTGCCGATCGGGCTGGTGAGTGTGAGTTCGCCGGCTTGCGGACCGCCGCGCAGATCGAAAGACGCGGAGAAGGTCTGCGCAGGCTCGCTGTCGACGCGCAGCGAGAGCCTGCCGCTCCATGCCTCCTCAGCGCTGATGCCGGCCTTGCGCAGGGCTGCAGGACCGGCACAGCCGGAGATCGCGGCGAGCGCGAACCCACCCAGGAGCAGCGCGGCACCGCGTCGCGACAGCTCGGCGGTGGCCGGCAGGTTCAAAGCTTCACGCGCAGGCGCTTGAGCGTTTCCTGCAACGTCTCGTTGTTGGCATCCACCAGGGATGCTTCCTTCCAGATGGAAATCGCGCGCTCGCGCTCGCCCGCGGTCCACAGGACTTCGCCCAGGTGCGCGCCGATCTCGGGATCGGGCCGGCTCTTGTAGGCGGTCTCCAGGATGCGCGTGGCTTCGGGCATGTTGCCGAGCCGGAATTCGACCCAGCCGAGGCTGTCGGCAATGAACGGGTCCTCGGGCGCCAGCTGCACCGCCTTCTGGATCAAGGTGCGCGCTTCGTCCAGACGCACCTTGCGATCGGCGAAGGAATAGCCGAGCGCGTTGTAGGCGTTCTGGTTGTCCGGCTTGAGTTCGATCAGGCGGCGTAGCAGGCGCTCCATCTCGTCGAGGCGGTTCAGCTTCTCGGCCATCATCGCCTGGTCGTAGATCAGGTCCGGATCGTTGGGCGTGGCGAGCTCGGCCTGGACCAGCATGTCGTAGGCGGCCTGGTACTGCTTGGCGTCGCGCAGCAGCTGCACCTCGGCCTGGAATTTCAGCTTCTTCTCGTCCGGGGTGCGTTCGGGGAGGCTTCGAACGAGTTCGCGCGCTTGCGGCATCTTGCCCTGACGCGCCAGCAGCGCCGCTCGGCGCGCCTGCGCGGCGAACAGATCCTCCGGGTTGTCGATGCGGGCGAGCCAGCTGTCGGCGGCCGTGAAATCCTTGCGCCGCTCGGCCAGTTGGGACAGCAGCAGATAGGCCTGTGTCTGGCCGCGGTCGCGCACCTCGGGGTCGCGCTGCGTGCTGGCGAGCGACAGGTAGCGCTTGAGCGAGGCCTCGGCGGCCGCGTCCTGGCGGGCCTGGCCTTGCAGGCTGCCGAGCAGCAGCCACGGTTCGGCCAGTTCGGGGTGGCTCGTGGTGAGCGCGGAAAGCGTCTCGCTGGCGTCGGCATAGCGGTGTCCCTCGACCAGGACGCGCGCGTAGGCCATGCTCATTTCGGGCAGCGCCTTCGGGCTGGCCAGATAGCGCTTCACGATGGGCTCGGCCAGCGGTTGCGCGGGATCGATCAGCTCCAGCGCCAGCAAGGCCGGGCCTTCCGAGGAGGGGTCCATCTCCTGGCCTTGCCGGGCCGCTTCGAGCGCGCCCGAGGAATCACCCGCCGCCAGGCGAAGCCGGCCGACCGCTGCCCATGCCGCGCCACCGGTCCCAGGCTTCTTGAGATCGTCGGACAGCGCCTGCTCGACGACCGAGGCCGCGAGCTTCTTGTCGGTGGCGCGTCCATAGTTGCGTGCGATCAGTGCCATCAGGAAGGGGCGTTCCACCTCCGGCGTGGCGGCCACTTCCGCGCGCAGCAGCTCGGTCGTTTCGCCGATGCGATTCAACGCGATCAGGATCTGCAGCTCGAAGCGCCGTGCTTCGCGCGATTGGGGAATGGCCTCCTTCCAGGCGCGCACCGCGGTCAGGGCGGCATCGCCCGAGCGCGCTTGCAGCGCGACCTCGACCGCGCGCTGGAAGAGCTTGCCGTCGCGCGCCTTGCGCGCCGCGTCGAGCAGCAGCGCGAAGCCATCGCCCGGTTCGCCCGAACGCGCCGTCAGCTCACCGACGAGAACTTCGTAAAACATCTCGGCCGTCATGGCCGAAGGCTGCGCGGGCGTCTTGTCGTCCTTGCTTTCGGGTGCAGCCGCGGGCGCACCCGGCGGGGGCGAGGGCTCGATGAGAGGCGCGGGACTGGTCGGTGCCGCAGGCGGCGGCGGATCGGTCTGGGCTTGCGCTGCGATCGCGATCAGGGCAGAAAACGCGGCCGCCGCGAGGCGGGATCGGCGGGGCGATAGGGTCATCGAACCATAATAATCCAAGCCTTTTGCATGACCACTGCGCGGGGGCTTCGGCCTGGCGCGTTTTCATGTCAGCCTTCGCCCCATGCCAGAACTCCCGGAAGTTGAAGTGACCCGACTCGGTTTTGCCGAGCGCATCGCGGGCGGCCGCATCGATGCGGTGCGCGTGGGCAAGCCGCTGCGCTGGGCGCTGGCCATCGAGCCCGACGCGCTGGTCGGACGCACCGTGCGGGCCGTGCGCCGGCGCGGCAAATACCTCCTGGTCGATCTCGATGTCGGCGTGTTGCTGCTGCATCTGGGCATGTCGGGCAGCTTGCGCTTCGACGCCGCGCTGCCCGAGGCGGGCACACACGATCACTTCGATCTGGTGACCAGCCGCGGCACCCTGCGGCTGAACGATCCCCGCCGCTTCGGTGCGGTGGTCTATGCCGAGGACGAGGCGGCTCCACTGGCGGTCAAACTGCTGGGCGGCCTCGGCATGGAACCGCTCGGCGATGCCTTCGCCTTCGATGCCTTTCATGCGGGCCTGCGCCGCCGGCGGGCGCCGATCAAGCAGGTGCTGCTGGCAGGCGACGTCGTCGTCGGGGTGGGCAACATCTATGCCTCGGAGGCGCTTTTTCTGGCGGGCATCCGGCCCACCATGTCGGCGTCGCGCATCAGCCGGCCGCGGGCCGCGCGCCTGCATGCGGCCGTGCGCGACGTCCTGGCCCGCGCCGTCGAGCGCGGCGGCAGCACGCTGCGCGACTTCTCGAACGTCGACGGACAAAGCGGATACTTCCAGCTGGAGGCCACGGTCTACGGGCGGGCCGGGGAGCCCTGCCGCGTGTGCGCGACGCCGATCCGGCAGATACGCCAGGGGCAGCGCTCCACTTATTTCTGCCCAAGCTGTCAAAAGTCCTGAAAGCGCGAAGGAGGATCGCTTGGGAGCAGCATGCCGATGCTATATTTTGTAAGTCACCCGCAACACTCCCCTTGGCACGATCCTTCAATCAGCAATTCGACCAGCACGGCGCCTGGCGGCGCAATTTCGCGCATCGCCTCAAATGGCTCGCCCGCTGGCTGAACGAAAACGAACTGCTAAACCAGGCCGTTGCCGAACGGCTGCGCGACCTCGAATCGCAGATGCGCAGCAGCAAGGTCATGGTCGCCTTCGTCGCGGAGTTCTCGCGCGGCAAGTCCGAGCTGATCAACGCCATCTTCTTCGCTGCCTACGGCCGCCGCATCATGCCGGCCAGCGCGGGCCGCACGACCATGTGCCCGACCGAACTGGGCTATGACGCGGCCTATCTTCCCTGCCTTCGCCTGCTGCCCATCGAAACGCGGCTCGAGCCGCATTCGCTCGCGCACTGGCGCGACGAGCCTGAGCGCTGGACCGAGCTCCCGATCGACGTAGAGAACGCCGAGGAGCTTTCGCAGATCATGAGCAAGGTGGCCGAGGTTCGCTGGGTGCCGCTGGCGGAGGCCCGCGCCCTTGGATTCTGGAGCGACGATGAGCCGGGCGAGAACCCGGTGCCCGATGCCGAAGGCCGCGTCGAGATTCCACGCTGGCGGCATGCACTGCTCAACATGCCGCACCCGCTGCTGGAACAAGGCCTGGTGATCCTGGACACCCCGGGCCTGAACGCGATCGGCGCTGAGCCCGAACTGACCGTGAGCCTGATTCCGCAGGCGCACGCGGTCGTTTTCATCCTGGGCGCCGACACCGGCGTGACGCGGTCCGATCTTGCCATCTGGCGCGAACACCTGGTCACCGAGGCCGACGCCACGGCTGAAACCCGCATCGTGGTGCTCAACAAGATCGACACCATGTGGGACACGCTCAGCACGCCCGCGCAGATCGAACTGCAGATCCAGCGGCAGCGCCAGGGCGCCGCCGACACGCTGGGCGTCCCGCTGTCGCAGGTGCTGCCAGTGTCCGCCCAGAAGGGCTTGCAGGCCAAGATCCGGCGCGACGTGCCGCTGTTGCAGGCAAGCCGCCTTCCCGCGCTGGAAGCGGTGCTCGGCCAGGGCCTGCTCGGCAAGCGCGAGCGGATGCTGCGGCTGGCGGTGGATGGCGGAATCACCGCTTTGCAGACCGAAGCCGCGCGCATCCTCAACGTGCGCCAGCGCGACCTCTCCGAACAGGCGCTGGAGCTCCAGGGGCTGCGCGGCAAGAATGTCTCGGTCATTCGCCACATGCGCGCCCGCATCGAGCAGGAACAGGCGGAGTTCGAGGGCAGCAACACCCGCATCCTGGCCTTGCGCTCGGTGCAGGGCAAGCTGCTGCGCGAGGTGTATGCCGTGCTCGGCAGCACCGCGCTCAAGGCCGACATGGGCCGGCTGGCGGCAGCGCTCAAGCGACCTGGCATCAAGCTCAACGTGCGCAAGGTCTATGGCGAGACCTTCGATTCGCTGCGCAACAACCTGCGCGAGGTGCAGGCGACCACGGCCGAGATCCAGTCCATGCTGCACGCCACGTTCCGCCAGCTCAATGCCGAGCACGGTTTCACGCTGCAGGCGCCGGCCGAGCCGGACCTGACGAGTTTCGAGCAGCAACTGGGCCAGATCGAGCACAGCCATGTGCACTACCTGGGTGTCGGCAACCTGCTCAAGCTGGCGCAGCACGATTTCTGCGACAAGCTGGTGCGTGCGCTGGCAAGCCGGTTGCGTGTGGTCAACGAAGCGGCCATGACCGAGGTCGAGCGCTGGAGCAAGGGCGCGGGCGCCCAGCTCGACGCCCAACTCAAGGAGCGCCGCCGTAACTTCACCAAGCGCATCGAGGCGGTCGAGCGCATCCAGGGCGCGGCGGGCAATCTCGAAGAGCGGCTCACCGAACTGGCCGCGCAGGAAAGCGGCCTGGTGGAGCTTCACCGCCGGCTGGGCGAGCTGACCTCGCTGCTGGCGAGCAACGAAGCGCCCAACGCAGCCGCGGAACCCAGCGAACTCAGTGCCGCCTGACGCGCTGCTGTCGGTCGCGGCGGGACTCGCGCCAGCCTTCGCCGAACGCGTCGTCGCCTGGCAGCACAGCCATGGACGCAGCGAACTCCCGTGGCAGAACACGCAGGATCCCTACCGCGTCTGGCTGTCGGAGGTCATGCTCCAGCAGACGCAGGTGTCGACCGTGCTGGGCTACTTCGCGCGATTCCTCGAGCGCTTCCCGGACGTGCGAGCGCTCGCGGCGGGCAGCGAGGACGAGGTGTTCGGCCTCTGGAGCGGGCTGGGCTACTACAGCCGCGCACGCAACATGCATCGCTGCGCGCAGGAGGTGGTGGCGCGTTTCGGCGGCAGCTTTCCGCGCACGGCGGCGGAACTGCAGACGCTGCCCGGCATCGGCCGTTCCACGGCCGCGGCGATCGCCGCGTTCTGTTTTGGCGAGCGGGTCGCGATCCTCGACGGCAACGTCAAGCGGGTGCTCACGCGGGTGCTGGGTTTCGCGGGCGATCTCTCGTCCGCGGCCCAGGAACGCGTCCTGTGGAGCGCGGCAGCAGCACTGCTGCCGCCGGCGACGCAACGCTCTGCGATCGCGCGTTACACCCAGGGCTTGATGGACCTCGGCGCCACTGTGTGTCTGCCACGCAGGCCCAGCTGCATGATTTGCCCGGCCAACGATCTCTGCGCGGCGCAGCGCGAGGGCGCGCCCGAGAAATACCCTGTGAAGACGCGCAAGCTGCGGCGCAGCGCGCAATCTCTCTGGGTATTGCAGGCGCGCGATGCGCAGGGCCGCGTGTGGCTGGAGAAGCGTCCGTCGCGCGGCATCTGGGCGGGGCTCTACTGCTTGCCGGTCTTCGAAAGCAGGAGCCTGCTGCTGGACGAACTGCCGCCGGCGGATCGCCCGGGCGCCCATGACGGCGCCGCCTTCGTGCATGTGCTCACCCACAAGGACCTCCATCTGCACCCGGTGTCGGTCGAATGCCGCGACAGGCCGTCGCTCGCTGCCGCCGGCGGATGGTTCAGCGCCGACGAATGGTCCGCGCTCGGCCTGCCTGCGCCGGTGCGCAAACTGCTGGTGGCCGCCAGCTAGACGCCGTCGAGTTCCCGGTGCCGCTTGAGTGCGGCCCAGCGCGCGCCGAAGCCGCGCGCCAGCTGTTCGACCAGGAAGACCGAGCGATGCTGGCCGCCGGTGCAGCCGATGGCCACGGTGACGTAGCTGCGATGATCGCGCGCCAGGGCATCGAGCCAGCGGCCGAGAAACTGTTCGATGTCGCCGTACATGCGCGCGACGTCGTCGTGCTCGCGCAGCCAGTCGATCACCGCGGTGTCGCGGCCGGTCAGCGCCCGCAACGCGGGCACGTAGTGCGGATTGGGGAGCATGCGCACGTCGAACACATAGTCGGCATCGAGCGGCACGCCACGCTTGAACGCGAAGGATTCGAACACCAGCGTCAGCGCGCTCTCGGGCGCCGAGATCAGCGCCTTGACGTAGCTCTGCAGCTGCGCGGGCCGGATGATGCTGGTGTCGATCACGTCGGCGCCGTCGCGCAGCTCGGCCAGCAATTCACGTTCGAGCTCGATGGCCTGCATCAGCACGCGCTGCTGCTCCGGCGCGTCGGTGCGGCCTTCCTGGCGCGAGAGAGGATGGCGTCGGCGCGTTTCCGAGTAGCGGCGAACCAGTGCATCGGTGGTCGAATCCAGGAACAGCGATCGCAGCGAAACGCCCTCCTGGCGAAGGCCCTCCAGTTGCTGCGGAACGAGGGGCAGCGAAACGCCGCTGCGCACATCCATTGCGATCGCGACGCGGGCCGCCTGTTGCTGTCGCTGCAATGCGACGAAGGGCGCCAGCAATTCAGGCGGCAGATTGTCGACGCAGTAGTAGCCGGCATCTTCGAGTGCATGCAACGCCACGGACTTGCCCGAGCCGGACATGCCGGTGATCAGTACCAGTTCGAGGCTCACGACGAAGTCTCCGGCGACTTCTTGCCCAGCATTTCGCGCGCATGCGCCAGCGAAGTCTGCGAGATGCGCTCGCCGCCCAGCATGCGGGCGATCTCGCGTGTCCGGCTGTCGTCGTCGAGCACGGCGACGCCGCTTTCGGTGCGAAGACCGTTCTCGCCCTCGACCGTCGTCTGGCGCTTGGCGACCACCAGATGATGGTCGGCACAGGCCGCAACCTGCGGCAGGTGCGTGACGGCCAGCACCTGCCGGTCGCGGCCCAGCTGCTTCATGAGGCGGCCGACGGTGTCGGCGACCGCGCCGCCGACACCGGCATCGACCTCGTCGAAGATCAGTGTCTGCGCGGCGCCGAGCTCGCTGGTCGTGACGGCAATCGCCAGCGCGATGCGCGAGAGCTCGCCGCCCGATGCGACCTTGCCGATGGGGCGCGGCGTGGTGCCGGTGTGCCCGGCCACCAGGAAGCCGATGTCTTCGAGCCCGGCACGGCCGGGTTCGGCCAGCGGCTGCAGCGCCACTTCGAAACGGCCGCCCTGCATGCCGAGTCCCTGCATGGCCTGCGTGACGGCCTGCGCCAGCCGCGGCGCTGCCTGCTTGCGGGCCTTGGCGACGGCCTTCGCTTCCTTCACGTAGCGCTGCTGCGAAGCCCGCTCGGCGCTTTCCAGCGCGTCGAGGTCGCTTTGCGCATCCAGGGCCTGCAGCTCGGCTTGCCAGCCGACGAGCAGCGCGGGCAGCTCGGCGGGAGGCCGTCTATAGCGCCGGGCCAGCGACATCCAGAGACCCATCCGTTCGTCCAGTTCGGCCAGGCGCTCGGGGTCGGTGTCGGCCTGACGCAGGTAGCCGTGCAGCGAGTGCGCGGCATCCGAAGCCTGGGCCACGCTCGATGCCAGGACTTCGCCCAGCGCTTTGAATTCCGGCTCGATGTGCTCGCAGTTGTGCAGCAGCGTGACGGCCCGGCTCAGCGCGACGAGCGCGCCGCCGTCTTCGTCCTCCAGCGCTGCGCACGCGCCTTCGGCGGCATCGATGAGCGCTTGCGCGTTGGAGATTCGGGTGTGGCTGGCCGAGAGTTCGTTCCATTCGCCATCGCCCGGCGCCAGCTTCATCACCTCGGCCACCTGCCACTGGAGTCGTTCGCGCTCGCGTTGCAGCGAGTCCTGTGCGGAACGCGCGGCTTCGAGCGCCGAGATCGATTGCCGCCAGCCTTGCCAGGCGCCCTCGAGGGCCGTGGTGTCGACGCCCGCGTACGCATCCAGCAGACCACGCACCGACTCGGGCCGCGTCAGGCTCTGCCATGCGTGCTGGCCGTGGATGTCGAGCAGCCGGTCGCCCAGTTCGCGCAGTTGCGTGGCGGTGGCCGGGCTGCCATTGATCCAGCCGCGGCTGCGGCCCTGCAGATCGACCGTGCGGCGCAGCAGCAGCGCGTCGGTGGCCTCGAAGCCGCCTTCGTCCAGCCAGGTGACGAGTTGGGGATCGGCATCGAACTCGGCACTGACGTCGAGGCGCTCGGCGCCTTCGCGCACGGCACCGGCGTCGGCCCGGTTGCCGAGGGCCAGCTGAAGCGCGTCGATCAATATCGACTTGCCCGCGCCGGTCTCACCGGTCAGGACCGTGAAGCCGGCAGAGAGATCGAGTTCGAGTGCGCGCACGATCACGAAGTCGCGCAAGGCGATGCGTCGCAGGGCCACGTCAGGAACCTCCTTCGTTCCAATGCAGTTTCTTGCGCAGCGTGTCGAAGTAGCTCCAGCCCTTCGGATGCAGAAAGCGGGCACGGCTCTCGGAACGCCGCACGACCACGCAATCGCCGATGACCAGCGATGCCAGCGACTGCATGTCGAAATTGGCGCTCGCATCGCGCCCGCCGACCAACTCGATCGAGACCTCGTCCGCGTCCGGCAGCAGGATCGGACGGTTCGACAGCGTGTGCGGCGCGATCGGCACCAGCACCCAGCCGGGAACCGCAGGGTGCAGCAAGGGGCCGCCCGCGGACAGCGCGTAGGCCGTCGAGCCCGTGGGGGAGGCGATGATCAACCCGTCGGCGCGCTGGTTGGCCACGAAGTGGCGGCCCACCGAGACGCGCAGCTCTACCATGCCCGAGGTCGCGCCGCGATTGACGACCACGTCGTTCATGGCGAGTGCGTCGAACACCGAAGCGCCGTCGCGCATCACCTGCGCATGCATGAGGCTGCGATGGTCTTCCTCGTACTCCCCGGCCAGCATCGGAATCAAGGTCGCCTGGTAGTTGTCCAGCGAAATATCGGTGATGAAGCCGAGCCGGCCGCGATTGATGCCGATCAGCGGTACGCCGTACGGCGCAAGCTGGCGCCCGATGCCGAGCATGGTGCCATCGCCGCCGACCACCAGGCCCAGATCGCATCGCTGGCCGATCTCCTCGACCGTGAGCGCCGCGTAGCGGCTCGTCTCGACGTCGTCGGCATGCGATTGCTCAACGAAAACCTCGCAGCCTTGCGATTCCAGGAAGACGCCGATGCTTTCCATGACATTGTCCTGCGCGCCGCACTGCGCCCGGGCGCCGGAGGCCTGGTATTTACCTATGAGTGCGACGTGCCGAAAGCAGGAGGTCATCTACAAATTACAACATTAAAATGAGTCAATGCTGGACGACCGCGCCAAGTTGCTGCTCAAGGCTCTGGTTGAGCGCTACATCGCTGACGGACAGCCGGTGGGCTCGCGCACGCTCTCGCGCGCTTCGGGGCTCGAGCTGTCGCCGGCCACCATCCGCAACGTGATGTCCGACCTCGAAGACCTCGGATTGATCGCCAGTCCGCACACCTCGGCAGGCCGCATCCCGACCGCGCGCGGCTATCGGCTGTTCGTCGACACCATGCTGACGGCCCAGCGCGAGCAGTTCGCCACGCCGAGCCTGGCTGCGGACCAGCCACAGCGGGTGATCACGAATGCCGCGAACCTGCTGTCGAATCTGTCGCAGTTCGTCGGCGTGGTGATGGCGCCGCGCCGCGCCTCGGTGTTCAAGCAGATCGAATTCCTGCGGCTTTCCGATCGACGCCTGCTCGTGATCATCGTCTCGCCCGATGGCGACGTGCAGAACCGCGTGATTTTCCCGGAAGTGGACTACACGCAATCGCAGCTGGTCGAAGCTTCCAACTACATCAACACGCATTACGCAGGCCTGTCGATCGAGCAGGTGCGCGATCGCCTCCAGTCGGAGGTCGAGCAGTTGCGCAGCGAAATCGCGGCCTTGATGCAGGCGGCGGTCAGAGTGAGCTCCGAGGTGCTGACGGAAGCCCAGGACGAGGTGGTGATCGCAGGCGAGCGCAATCTGCTGGCAGTCACCGATTTTTCCAGCGACATGGGCCATCTGCGTCGTGCCTTCGAACTGTTCGAGCAGAAGGCGCAGCTGATGCGTTTGCTCGACGTCTCGAGCAAGGCGGACGGTGTGCGCATCTTCATCGGCGGTGAGAGCCAGGTCGTGCCTTTCGAGGACCTGTCGATCGTCAGCGCGAACTACGAGGTCGACGGGCAGGTGGTCGGGACGCTCGGCGTGATCGGGCCGACCCGCATGCCGTACGAGCGCATGATCCAGATCGTCGACATCACGTCGCGACTCGTCACCAACGCGCTGAGCCATCGCAAGTAGCGAGAGGCCGGCGGCGCTCGTGGCATGATTCGAAGTTGCCCGGGCGGGTAGCTTAGTTGGTTAAAGCAGTGGACTCATAATCCATTGACCGTGGGTTCAAGTCCCACCCCGCCCACCACGCTTGGCGATCTCGCCGATTCGTGGGCACGGTTCGGCGCGAGCAGGCGATGCGGGGCGACCCTAGTCCGCGCCGTTGCCGCCCCGTCCGGAAGAGCGCGGCAGGTTCCACTTGTAGCGCATCGACAGATAACGCAGCGTGAAGCACGCCGCCAGAGCGACCCAGGTTCGCCCGTTCGACAGCCATCCCAGGCGCTCGCCAGCGACCTCGATGCCGGCGCCGACCAGCGCAGCCGATGCATAGATCTCGCGCTGAAGGATCACCGGCACCCGATTGAGCAGCACGTCGCGCGTGACACCACCACCCACGGCGGTGAGCACGCCCATCAGCACCGCCACCTCGGCGTTGTGGCCAAAGATCATGGCCTTCTGCGCGCCGGTCACTGCAAACAGCCCCAGGCCCAGGGAGTCGAACAGGATCACCGGATGCGCGAGGCGCACCACCAGCGTGTTGGCGGCCATCGTCATCAATGCCGCTGCCATCGCGACGGCTAGGTAACGCCAATCGGTCAGGCCCGCCGGCGGCACAGCGCCGATGCACAGGTCGCGCAATACGCCCCCGCCGCATGCGACCGTGAACGCGATGACGATGACGCCGAACCAGTCGAGGCCGCGGTCCCTGGCAGCGACTGCACCGCTGATGGCAAAGGCGAAGGTGCCCGCCAGATCGAGCATGGTGAACAGGCGGTGGTCGTTCAGGCCGGCAAGGGCCAATTCGTGGACGTTCATGCGACGGGGCACAGCCACGCGCTGGCGGCGGTCAGCATGGCCTGCAAGCCGGTCTCCAGCGTCGGGTGAATCTGCGGCGCGAACTTCGGCGAGTGGTTGCTCGGGATCTTGTTGATGGTCTTTTCCTGTTGGGCCTTGGCATATACCGCCGGGGCGGTGCCGCCGACGAACCAGAACACATAGGGCACGCCCCAGCTGCGGCCGAAGATGCTGAAGTCTTCGCTGGCCGACGCCGGGCTAGGCGCCAGCGAGGCGTTCTCGCCAAACTGGTGGCCGAATGCCTTCGCGACCTTCTGCGTGGCGACCAGGTCGTTTTCGGTCAGCGGGTAGCTGTTGATGGTGGTGAACTCGGGCGGCTGCTCGGCACCGGAGGCGTCGCACTCGGCGCAGCAGATGCGGCGGATCGATTTGAGCATGTACTCGCGCGTGTCCTCGCTGAAGGTGCGCATGTTCAGCTTGATGGTGGCGTCGTCGGGGATGATGTTTTCCTTGGTGCCGGCCTGCAGCGAGCCGATCGTGAGCACCGCCGGCTCGGATGGTGCAATCTCTCGCGAGACGATGGTCTGCAGGCGCAGCGTGGTCGCGGCGGCCATGATCACCGGGTCGATGGATGTCTGCGGCTGCGAGCCGTGCGAGCCGCGCCCAAACAACTTGATCTTCAGACTGTCTCCGGCGGACAGCGTGACGCCGGGGCGGTAGTTCACGGTGCCGGCCGGACCGACCATCACGTGCTGGCCGAGGATGATGTCGGGCTTCGGAAAGCGGCCTTCGCCCCAGTCGCGCACCATCGAGGTCGCGCCCTCGGCCGTTTCCTCGCCCGGCTGGAACACGATCATCAGCGTGCCGTTCCAGGCGACGCGATTCGCGGCCAGGATGCGCGCAGCACCGATCATCCAGGTCACGTGCATGTCGTGGCCGCACGAGTGCGCAACGCCGACCTCGACGCCGTCCGCGTCGCGCGTCGTCACGGTGCTGGCGTAGGGCAGCCCGGTGTTCTCGGCCATCGGCAGCGCGTCCATGTCGGCGCGCAGCATCACGGTCGGGCCGGCGCCATTCTTCATCAGGCAAACCACGCCGGTCACCCCGACGTTGGGCGTCACCTCGTAGCCGAACCCCTGCATCGTGTCGGAGACGATCTTCGCGGTGCGGACTTCCTGCATCGACAGCTCGGGGTGACGATGCAGGTCTTTGTAGAGTTCTTCGAGTTCGGCCACCAGGGTGGGTTCGGCGGAGGCAAGCGCTTGCGTGAGGGCATTCATGGCAGCTCCAGAAGTGACAAACCGAAGTGTGCAGCACGATTGGCCGAGTGGGGTGTCAATGAAGATAGTGTCGCAAGACCTCAGGCACCTTGTGCCGGCTCTCGGCGTTCCAGGTAGCTTTGCTGCCCGCCTGACTCCCAAGTGAAGCCTGCTGCCCATGCTATAATCGCAAGCTGTGCGGCTGTAGCTCAGTTGGATAGAGTACTTGGCTACGAACCAAGGGGTCGTGGGTTCAATTCCTGCCAGCCGCACCACTCTCTGAAGGATCAGTCCGTTCTCGCGGGCTGATCCTTTTTTCTTTTGCACGCGACGATCCTTCTTTTACGGCAAGCCGTTGACCCGCTCAGCGGAGCGTTTCACTTCCTTGACGGCCTCCGTCCTTTCGAGCCACGTGGCCACAGAGCGAGGGCCAAGGCGAGGGTGCCGACGATTGCCGCGGCGACGAGCATCGCCCTGCTGCGCTGCCTTGTGACGCGACGCGCCCTGACCCGCTCCTCGATGAGATCGAGCGCAGCGCTGATCGCGGCTTCGTCTTCCTCCGGATGAGCGATCCGCTCTTCCTCGGCCAGGGCCTGGATCTGCGAGATGACTACGGCTTTGTTGTCCGCCATGGCGCGATGGTGTTGAATGAACTCCGTTGCGGTGGGGATCGAAGGCCCGTCGGTCCGGAGAATCCGGCCAACACGAAATGCGTACCTTCGAGGTTAGGATAGTGCCATGAGGTCACTCCTATTGGTTGCAGTGCTGGCACTGTCCGGCTGTAGTTCTTATCAACACCTCGCAGGTACCGCGATGCTGCCATCCCAGGCCGGCAACTACTGCGAGGCGCCCGTCGAAGGCGCTTGCCTTGGCTGCGACATCAGCTGCCCTGCCAGCAAGCTCACCAGCTGCAAGGCCGGGACCAGCGTCATGCTGAGTGACTCCAGGACCGCCCAATGCACACGCGCGGCTGCCTGCGAATGTCGTTAGTAAAGCCGGGCTGTTCCTAAGCTTCGCCTAAGCTTGGCATCGCATGCTCAAGCCTGACAGTCGGCCGGCGCTGGTAGGGGTCGCTTCGGCGCCCACCCGATGGGGTGGTTCCTCGATGCCGGCGACTGTCGCTGTTCACTGAAGGAGTCGGCATGAAAAAGCCCGCATCAGCGGGCTTTGGGGGGCGGAAGGTCGTCTACAAACGCCGGAGCTGGATCGCTCCTTCGGCACTTTCGTAGCGCTCCGCGTCGATTCGATTCACGGGTCGCCCGCAAGTCAGCCAGTACGTCGCCAGGCCTTGCACCAATGCGCCTTGCCGTCCGTCCAGCTGGCGGCTGCGAAAAAACTGACTTCGCTCGATGATGGTGTGGCGCTCGCCGTAACTGTCGGTGGCGAGAAAGCGATTTGTCTCTTGCACATAAGTGCTCACGCTCGGCGAGGACGCGCGTGGACTCGATGGCCGGGATGACCGAGCAGACCTGTTCATCCACCACCCGACAAGTGTTTCAGAACCCGAAGGCATGTGCAAAATTGTAATGGTGGCGGGAGTTTTCACATAGTCTCTCATGTGATTTCTTTGCCACAGAGCTGGCCGGCGGCCCGCAGCTGCATCGCTCGGGGAATGCGAAAGCGGCCGGCCAGGACGGGCATTCCGGCAACTGGGCGCGGATTCCAGGGCTGTTCGAACGATTGATTCCATCACGACATCCCCAGAATAGGGGATGTGGCGCGTCCGGGCATCAAGTCCGGCAAGCCCGAGGGGGGCGCCGCCTCCGCCGAACCGGGAAATGACCGTGAATGCAGGATCGCCGTTGCAGAACGAATTGAAAGACGCAGCAAGTCGAACGATGAGAGGCCCGCTGAAGATCTTCAGCGCGCCATTTCTGACGGTGTGTGCGTACTACGCCATCGGCGTAGGCTCCTTTTCCGTCATGGCAGCCGAGAACGCCCCGGACATCGGCCTTTTCGTGTGCTATGCCATCGACCACACTGGCTTTTTCGCGGTGGCTGCGGCCTCGATCGCAGGATTCTGGTCGGTCGGGCGATCTTTCCGGGACGCTCGCGCGCGATTCGAATAGCTTTTCAAGGGGGCCCTTGCTGGCCGATGGTGTGCGACTTGTCCTGCATCGGTATCACTCGTTTCCCGGGTAGGCTTCATCTCGGCACCGTGAAATCCTTTGCGGAGCATGTCAATCTCAGAGGAACACGTCATGACCCGTACGAAAATCGCGATCGGCCTCGCTGCAGCAATGATCGGATTCGCCTCCGGTGCGTCCGCACAGCTGAGGTATCCGCCGGGCGCCCAGCCCGGGCCGGGGGCCGGCCCCATGCGCGGGCATGGACCGATGCCAGGACCGCAGCGCTATGGCCGTGGCCCTGGCGCTGGCTATCGCGCTCCGCCGATGGCCATGCCTGAGTACCGCAGGTTCAACCGCGGCGAACGCCTGCCGCCGCAATACCGTAGCAACCAATACATCGTCAACGATTGGCGCGGCCACCATCTGAGCGCACCTCCGCGCGGCTACTACTGGGTGCAGAACGGATCCGACTATGTGCTGGCGGCCATTGCGACTGGCGTGATTGCGTCGGTGGTCGTGAACGCGCTGAGCCAGTAGGTGAGAGGCGTCATGGCGGGTTGCCGTGCTGTTTCTCGAACCTTCAGCCCGTCCTGAACGCGTGTCCGAAGGATCTCGATGGTGAGCCAGCTGGAGTTGGTTGCCCGGCTCGTCATGGCCGCTGCGCTCGGCAGTGTGATCGGTTTCGAGAGGGAGCGCTTATCCTGGGCCGCAGGCCTGCGCACGCACATGCTGGTCTGCGTCGGATCGGCGCTGATCATGATCGTGTCGGCCTTCGGCTTCCAGGATGCGCTGGGCGGTCCGCATGTCGTGCTCGATCCTTCACGGGTTGCGGCGCAGGTGGTTTCGGGCATCGGCTTTCTGGGCGCCGGAACCATCCTGTTGCGCGGCGAAGTGATCCGCGGCCTGACGACGGCCGCCAGCCTCTGGTCGGTGGCAGCGATCGGGCTGGCGATCGGCGGCGGGCTCTACACGGCCGCGGTCGCCGCGACCCTCATCATCCTGCTCATCCTCGCGGGCCTGAAGCCGATCGAATCGAAGTATTTCGCATCCAAGCGCAGCCGGGAGTTCCGCCTGACCGCGGGGCGCGGGGCCTTGACGATGGTTCAGCTCAACAAGGCGCTGGGCGCCCGCAGCCGCCTGGTCAGGCAATTCGTCGTCCAGCATCTCGAGGGCGTCAACGATGTCGACGAGATCACGATCTCGTTCAACCGGCTTTCGATCGGAGAAGTCTCCCAGGTACTGGATCAGCTGCAGGCGATCCCCGGCGTGCGCGAAGTGACGGAAGTCGATCGGCCACTCTGAGGCCATGAGCTCGCGCGCGATGGAGCACGCATCAACTGACGCTCGTGATCTGCCAGAAGTCGGTCGCAAGGCCGGTGTTCGTCAGATAGCCATACGGGAAATAGCAATAGCCCTGGACGCCCCAGTTCACACCCCAGCTGTTGCGCACGATGAAGCGCTTCTTCGATTCCTGGTAGCCCACGCACATCACGGCGTGGCCGCCGAGCACCTTCTCTTTCTTCAATGGCATCGGCACCACGCCGGTGGTCGCGACCTTGTCGCTTTCGAAGCTTTCGTAGACCGTGAAGCCGAGGATGAACGGCGAACCCGAGGCAAGGCAGGTCTTGAGTTCGGTCACGTTGGTGTTGTCGAGCGCCTGGTAGCTGGTGCTGACATGCTTCTTGGCTGCTGTGTAACACGACGCCTTCGGCTTGGTCTTGAATTTCGCGATGTCATAGGGCCATGACTTCTCGTCGCACACGCCGCTCTTGTTGAGTGTCTTGGCCGCCGTGCGCAGCTCCGAGCCGGCATCCTGCCCCACGTCGCCGTCGAGCACGCGCTCGTTGTAGTAGATGAACAGCCGCGACGGTTCGAAGTCGGTCAGTCCCTGGCGCTTGAGATCGAACTCGAAAGCGGCCGCCGCGGCGTTGGCCGTGCAGCTGCCGAGCTGACCCTGGTCGTACACCGGCGGACATCCATGCCGCAGATCCACCGAGGGCGGAAGGGCGATGCGGGCAGTGACCTTGAAGCGATGGTCGCGAAAATCCGGGAGCGATGGCTTCCAGCCGTAGCTGTGTTGATGCATGGTGGTTCCCCCAAGCAGATCGGGCCAACTCCCTGTGCATGGACCGCAAAAGCGTGGCCATTGTGTTGCGCGACCTGTTCGTCGTCTATCTGCCGAGAGTGCTAGGCCGTTGATTTAAGCTTCGGTCGATGAACAAGGCATTCACGAAGGAATCCGACGCGGATGACGACGACAGCGACGGCGGCGTCGGCACCGCGCCGCCGCTTCCGGCCGGCGGCAAGAACTACATCACGCCTCGGGGTTACGCGCGGCTGCGCGCCGAGCTTCTGACATTGATGGACGAGGAACGGCCGAAGGTGGTGGAGGCCGTGCATTGGGCGGCCAAAAACGGGGACCGGTCCGAGAACGGCGACTACATCTACGGCAAGAAGCGCTTGCGCGAGATCGATCGGCGGATCCGCTTTCTCACCAAGCGCCTCGAGGTGGCGGAAGTCACCGATCCGTCGGTGCACCACGGCGGCGACCAGGTTTTCTTCGGCGCCACCGTGCGTTATGCGGACGAGACCGGCGACGAGCACGCAGTGACCATCATGGGCATCGACGAGGCCGACAGCGCACAAGCCCAGGTCAGCTGGATCTCGCCCATCGCGAGGGCCTTGCTCAAATCGCGGGAAGGCGATGTGGTCAAGCTCGCCACGCCGGGCGGCGTGCACGACATCGAGGTGCTGGCAGTCAGCTACCCGCCGCCGACCGATCTCGCCTGAGCCGGCCCTTCAGGGCGCAGGCACGGTGCGGGAGGCCGCGAGCACCGAAGGCGTTCGCCGTGCGGCCCGGAGCACTGCTTCGAGATGCGTGTGGTCGCGCACCGCGATCACGAAACGCAGATCGGTCGAGTCTTGCGGCGTCTCGTCGGCCATCTCCACGTGCGTGATGTCCGCTTCCTCCTCGGCGAGCGTGGCCGCGACGCGGGCCAGCACCCCCTTGTCGTTTCGCACGGTGACGACCACCCCGGTCTCGAAGGTGCGAACCGGGTCATCGGCCCATTCGACCGCGAAGAAGCGTTCGCTGTCCTTGTGGCGCAGGCGCTGGCCCACACCGCATGCCTCGGTATGTACCACCAGCCCTTCGCCGTGACCCAGGTAGCCGACGATGGGATCGTCCGGAATGGGGCGGCAGCAGAGCGCAAAACGCACCGAGGAGTTTTCGCTGCCGTCCAGCGAAACGGCGCCTTGCGAGACGGCTTCGTGCGCGGTGAAACGCTCGCGGCTCAGCATCAGGGCGTCCGGCTTTTCTCCACGCTCGGCCAGCAGCGCCATGAGCCGCTTGGCGACGATGGTGGCAATGCGCTTGCCCAGGCCGATGTCGGTCAGAAGTTCGGAACGCGTGCGGTTGCCCGTGAAGCGCAGCAGCTTTTCCCAGAGCGGCTGATGCTCCGGATCGTCGTCCGGCAGATTGCCGAGGCCCTCGGCGCGCAGCGCCTGCGCAAGCAGCTTTTCGCCCAGGCCTTCGGACTCGGCATGCGCCAGCGTCTTGAGGTAGTGACGGATCTTGGAGCGCGCCCGGCCGGTGCGCACGAAGCCGAGCCAGGCCGGGTTCGGTGTCGACACCGGTGCCGTGATCACCTCGACCACGTCGCCGTTCTTGAGCTCGGTGCGCAGCGGAACCTGGTCGCCATTGATGCGCGCCGCCGAGGTGTGATCGCCGATGTTGCTGTGGATCGCATAGGCGAAGTCGACCACTGTCGCGCCGCGCGGCAGCGCCAGGATCTGGCTCTTGGGCGTAAACACGTAGACCGCATCGGGAAAAAGGTCGACCTTGACGTGGTCCCAGAATTCCGCGGCGTCGCGCGTCTCGTCCTGGATGTCGAGCAGCGACTGAAGCCACTTGGTGCCCAGCCGTTCGCTGGTCGCCGCACTGGGCTCGGCCGCCTTGTAGAGCCAATGGGCCGCCACGCCGGACTCGGCCACCACGTGCATCGCTTCGGTCCGCAACTGGAACTCGACGTTGACGCCAGCAGGCCCGACCAGCGTGGTGTGCAGCGATTGGTAGCCGTTGAGCTTGGCGATCGCGATGTGGTCCTTGAACTTGCCCGGCAGCGGCTTGTACATCTGGTGCAGGATGCCCAGGCCGGTGTAGCAGGCGATCACCGTCGGGACGATGAGGCGGAAGCCGTAGATGTCGGTGACCTGGGCGAAGCTCAGGTGCTTTTCGTCCATCTTGCGATAGATGGAATAGAGCGTTTTCTCGCGCCCCGCGATCCGCACGCTCATGCCTGCTGCCGCAAAGGCGCCTTCGAGCTCCTGCTGGACTTTCTGGATCAGGTCGCGCCGCCGCCCGCGTGCCTTGGCCACGGCTTTCGCCAGGATCGCATAGCGCCACGGCCTCAGGTGGCGGAACGAAAGATCCTGCAACTCCCGATAGGTCTGATTGAGGCCCAGCCGGTGGGCGATCGGCGCATAGATGTCGAGCGTCTCGCGCGAGATGCGCGACCATTTCTCGCGCGGCGCGTCGTCGAGCGTGCGCATGTTGTGCGTGCGGTCGGCCAGCTTGACGAGGATGACCCTGACATCGCGCGCCATCGCGAGCAGCATCTTGCGGAACGACTCCGCCTGGTTCTCCTCGCGCGTGTTGAAGCGCAGCTTGTCCAGCTTCGTGAGGCCGTCGACCAGTTCCGCCACCGGCGCACCGAAGCGCTCGATGAGCTCTGACTTGGTCACGCCGCAATCCTCGATCGCGTCGTGCAGCAGGGCCGCCATCAGCGCCTGTGCATCGAGCTTCCATTCCGCGCATTGCGCCGCCACCGCGATCGGATGGGTGATGTACGGCTCGCCGCTATTGCGCAACTGGCCCAGGTGCGCCTCGTCGGCGAAGCGGTAGGCGCGACGAACCTGCTCGACGTCCTCCGTGCTCAGATAATCGAGCCGGGCCGTCAACGCGGCAAAACTGGCGGCAGCCGCATTCAACGCCGCCGGGCTCGGCCGGGGCGTGCTCCGCGGAGCTTCTGACTGGGACTTGACAACCGCACTCATGCCTGCCACTTTAGCGTGGCAGGCGGATCGACGCTTTCAGGCACAAAAAAAGCACCGCGTGCGGTGCTTCCTTGTTGTACAGCTGCATCAACTCAGCCGGGTACCTTCTTGAGCATCTCGATGCCGATCTTGCCCTCGGCGATCTCGCGCAGGGCGGTGACGCCCGGCTTGTTCTTGCTTTCGATCTTCGGCGCATGGCCTTGGCTCAGCATGCGCGCACGGTACGTGGCGGCCAGCACGAGCTGGAAGCGGTTCGGAATGTGTACCAGGCAATCTTCGACGGTGATGCGGGCCATGAGGATCTTTCGGCTTTGGGGCGTAAGGTTTGGGTGGAATCAGCGAATGTTCAGGGCGGCGAAAGTGTCCGCACGTGCGCGGCGTTGCGCGGAATACCGGAGCCGCTGAGCGTGGACGATGGCCTTCAGGTCGAAAAGCGCGCGCTCAAATAACTCATTGATTATAACGAAATCGAATTCACTGGCGCGCCCCATTTCCTGGGCGGCGTTCTGCAGCCTCAGTTCGATGACCGCGGCGCTGTCCTCGCCGCGCCGCTCGAGGCGGGAACGCAGCTCTTCCCAGCTCGGTGGCAGGATGAAGATCATCACCGCGTTGGCGAAGGTCTTGCGGATCTGGATGGCGCCCTGGAAGTCAATTTCGAGGATGACATCCGCCCCCTGGGCGATCCGCTCCTCGATGGCCCTTTTGGACGTGCCATAGCGCTCGCCGTGCACATGCGCCCATTCGATGAAGGCATCCGACGCGACCATCGCGTCGAACTCCGAATGCGACGCGAAGAAGTATTCGCGGCCGTGCTTCTCCTGCCCGCGCGGCGGCCGCGTCGTGTGCGAGACCGAGGGCTGAACGGCCGAATCGAGCTCCATCAGCGCCTTCACGAGGCTCGATTTGCCGGCGCCGCTCGGTGCCGCGACCACGAAGATGTTTCCGGGATAGTCCATGCAACCGTTCCCTATTCGATGTTCTGGACTTGCTCGCGCATCTGCTCGATCAGCACCTTCA
The DNA here is from genome assembly GCF_901827165.1 of Variovorax sp. SRS16. Lineage (NCBI taxonomy): Bacteria > Pseudomonadati > Pseudomonadota > Betaproteobacteria > Burkholderiales > Comamonadaceae > Variovorax > Variovorax sp. SRS16. The sequence goes on along the minus strand of NZ_LR594666.1, from coordinate 4,477,998 downwards.
TGTCGACGCCGATGCGCGTGAGTTCGAGCGTCGCGGACTTCGAACCCAGCGTATTGGCCTCGCGGTGCAGCTCCTGGATCAGGAAATCGAGGCGCTTGCCGATCTCGCCCCCCTTCTTGACCAGGCGCTCGATCTCGTCGAGGTGCGAATCGAGGCGCGTCAGCTCTTCGGCGACGTCGATGCGGATGGCGAATGCGGTCGCCTCGGTGAGCGCGCGGTCCTGGGCTGCTTCGGGCGGCGTGCCGCCGCTCAGCCCCATCGCTTCCTGCCAGCGCTCGAGAAAGCGCGTGCGCTGCTGCTCGACCAGCACCGGCACGAGCGGAAGCGCCTGCGCGGTGAGCTTGCGCAGCTGCGCGAGGTGGTCCTGCAGCATCTTGGCAAGGCGGGCGCCTTCGCGTTCACGCGCGGACAGCAGGGCTTTCAGCGCCTTTTCCGTCACCTCCGTGAGCCCGGGCCCCCAGTCGCCCCGCGCGCCGTTGTCGCCGGCCGCGAGGCGCAGCACGTCGGCCACGCTGAGCGCGCGCGCCTCGGGCAGCCAGGACTTGATGCTGTCCTGCAAGCCGTTGAGTCGCTGCAGGAGCTTGGTCGACGGCTCGCCGATGCCGGCACCCGCGGCGCTCTCGATCGAGGCGCGCAGCTCGACCTTGCCGCGCTTGAGCTTACCGGCGAGCAATTCGCGCAAGGCGGGCTCGTGCTGGCGCAGTTCCTCCGGCAGCTTGAATGTCAGATCGAGAAATCGGCTGTTGACCGAGCGGATCTCGACCCCGAGCCGACCCGTGGCGGCGTGCCGCGCTTCGGCTTCGGAGTGACTGCCTGTGGGGCCGTTCTGGCCGCTGGCATAGCCGGTCATGCTGTAAACTGGCATCGCGCCTCGCTGTGAATTTGTGTGCACGCACCGAGACGACGGCACGGCGTTCGCTTGCCGCACCCTCGCCTTGGGGCGAAACTCCCGGATTATGTCAAAGGTCAAACCTTCGCCCCTGTTGCCCGAGACGGTCATCGGCGGTTACCGCGTCGTTCGGCGGCTTTCGGCCGGCGGCTTCGGGGTCGTCTATCTTGCCGTCGATCACAGCGGCCAGCAGGTGGCCATCAAGGAATATCTTCCTTCGTCGCTGGCCACGCGCGGCACCGGCGAGCTGGCACCCCAGGTGCCGCCCGAGAAGCTGTCGCTCTACCGGCTCGGGCTGAAGAGCTTCTTCGAGGAAGGGCGCTCGCTGGCGCAGATCTCGCATGCCTCGGTGGTGAGCGTGCTCAACTTCTTCCGCGAGAACGAAACCGTCTACATGGTCATGAACTACCTGGAGGGCGCGACCCTGCAGGACTTCATCGTCACCGCGAGAGACCTGAAGAAACAGAAGGTCTTCCGCGAGTCCACCATCCGCTCGCTGTTCGACGAGATCCTGCGCGGCCTGCGCATCGTGCATCAGCACAAGATGCTGCACCTGGACATCAAGCCCGCCAACATCTTCGTGACCGACGACGACCGCGCCGTCATGATCGACTTCGGCGCCGCGCGCGAGGTGCTCTCCAAGGAGGGCAACTTCATTCGCCCGATGTACACGCCCGGCTTCGCCGCGCCCGAGATGTATCGCCGCGATTCGTCCATGGGCCCCTGGACCGACATCTACGCCATCGGCGCGTGCATCTATGCCTGCATGCAGGGCTATCCGCCGAACGACGCGCCGCAACGCATCGAGAAGGACCGGCTCGGCCTGTCGCTGTCGCGCCTGCGCGGCATCTATTCCGACAACCTGATCGAGGTGGTCGAGTGGTGCATGTCACTCGATCCGCTGTCGCGCCCGCAGTCGGTGTTCGCACTGCAAAAGGAACTGAGCCGCGAAGGCGAACGCCGCTACACCAAGCTCACCGTCGGCGAGAAGGTCCGGCTGTCGATCGACAACATGCGCTCCTTCGAGAAGAAAGGGCTGCCAAAAGCAGCCGCACCGACGACGCGACCGGCATGAAGTTTTCCGTATTCCAAGTCAGCCGCAAAGGTGGCCGCCTCAAGAACGAAGACCGCATGGGCTATTGCTACACGCGGGAGTCGGGTCTTTTCGTCCTGGCCGATGGCATGGGTGGGCATCCGGAAGGCGAGGTTGCGGCCCAGCTGGCGTTGCAGACCATCGCGGCCCTCTACCAGCGCGAAGCGCGCCCGATCGTGAAGGACGTCAAGGCCTTCCTGACCGCATCGCTGATGGCCGCGCACCAGCAGATCATGCGTTACGCGGGCAACAAGGCCATGCTCGACACGCCGCGCACGACGGTGGTCGCCTGCGTGCTGCAAGGCACCACCGCGACCTGGATCCACTGCGGCGACTCGCGCCTGTACGTGGTGCGCGATGGCGAGATGCTCATGCGCACACGCGACCACTCGCATGCCGAGCGCCCGCGCGCCAATGCCGGCCCCGAGGCCGTCAACCGGAACCTGCTGCTGACCTGCCTGGGCTCGCCGACCACGCCCCTGTTCGACGTTTCGCAGCCGCTGCAGCTGCAGCGCGGCGACCGCATCATGCTGTGCTCGGACGGCCTCTGGGGCGTGCTCGATGATCGACTGATCGTGCGCACCCTTTCATCCGGCAAGCCGGTGTCCGACGCCGCGCCCGACCTCGCCGAAATGGCGCTGCGCAACGGCGGCGTGCACAGCGACAACGTGACCCTGATCGCGCTCGAATGGGAAACCCCCGATGCGCCGGGGCAGAGCCGCGGCGTGTCCACCGACAGCATCAGCGACGGCGTGTTCGCCTCCACCATCCAGGCCGGCATGCCGTCCGACAGCGAACTCGATGACCTCGATGAAGACGCCATCGAGCGTTCGATCGCCGAGATCAACGAAGCGATACGGCGCTCGGCCGCACGCAAAGCCTGAGTCTCTTTACCTTCTCCACTTTCCTCATGACAGATTTCATCCGAAGCGGCGGCCGTGCCGCCGATCAGCTGCGCCCCGTTCGCATCACCCGCGGTTTCACCATCCATGCCGAGGGCTCGGTGCTGATCGAGTTCGGCCAGACCCGGGTGCTGTGCACGGCCTCGGTTGAAGAGAAAGTGCCGCCGCACAAGCGCGGCAGCGGCGAAGGCTGGGTCACCGCTGAATACGGCATGCTCCCGCGCGCCACACACACGCGCAGCGACCGCGAAGCGGCGCGCGGCAAGCAAAGCGGCCGCACACAGGAAATCCAGCGCCTGATCGGCCGCTCGATGCGCGCCGTGTTCGACCTGGCCGCGCTCGGCGAACGCACCATCCACCTCGATTGCGACGTGCTGCAGGCCGACGGCGGCACGCGCACGGCCGCCATCACTGGCGCCTTCGTCGCGGCGCAGGATGCGGTCGCCAAGCTGCTGACGGCAGGCAAGATCCCGGCCTCGCCGATCCGCAGCCACGTCGCCGCGATCTCGGTGGGCATTGTGCAGGGCACGCCGCTGCTCGACCTCGAATACATCGAGGACTCGGCCTGCGACACCGACATGAACGTGGTGATGACCGGCGCCGGCCATTTCGTCGAGGTGCAGGGCACGGCCGAGGGCGCAGCCTTCTCGCGCGCGGAAATGAACGCGCTGCTGGCGCTGGCGGAAAAAGGCATCGCCGAGCTGACCGCCCTGCAGACCCAGGCCCTCGCGGCTTGAGAAAGATCCCTTCGAGCCTCGGCATTCGACGCAGATGAAACTGGTCCTGGCCTCCAACAACGCCGGCAAGCTCGCCGAGCTGCAAGTGCTGTTCGCACCGCTCGGCATGACGCTGGTGCGGCAGTCGGAGCTCGGCGTCGGCGAGGCCGAGGAGCCGTTCCGCACCTTCGTCGAGAACGCGCTCGCCAAGGCGCGCCATGCGTCCGCGGCCACGGGCCTGCCGGCCATCGCCGACGATGCCGGCCTCTGCGTCGAGGCCTTCGGCGGACTGCCCGGTGTCGATACCGCCTACTACGCCACCCAATTCGGCTACGAGAAGGGCGACGCGAACAATGTGCGCGCGCTGCTCGAACAACTCGCCGGCCAGGACGACCGCCGCGCCGCGCTGGTCAGCACGCTGGTCGCGCTGCGCCGCGCCGACGACCCTGAACCGCTGATCGCCATCGGCCGGGTGGCCGGCCAGATCGCGCGCGAGCCCGTGGGCGACAACGGTTTCGGCTTCGACCCCGTCATGTTCCTGCCCCAGTTCGGCAAGACCTTCGCCCAGTTGCCGACCGAGGTCAAGAATGCCAACAGCCATCGCGGCCAGGCAGCGCGCGCCATGCTGGCCCTGATGCGCGAGCGCTGGTCGTGAAGCGCGTCGTCCCGATCTCGGCGAGCGCCGAAGACACTTTCGGCGCCGCGGCCGGCGCCAACGACGTGATGCACCTGATGCGGCCAGGCCCGCTGCAGCTGGCGGCGCTGCCGCCGCTGTCGCTCTACGTGCATCTGCCGTGGTGCCTGCGCAAATGCCCCTACTGCGATTTCAACTCGCACGAATGGCGCGCCGGCGGCGACGCGCTGCCCGAAGCCCGCTACCTCGATGCGCTGATCGCCGACCTCGACGCCGCGCTGCCGCTGATCTGGGGCCGCAGCGTCCACGCCATCTTCATCGGCGGCGGCACGCCCAGCCTGTTCTCGCCGGCCGCCATCGACCGGCTGCTCGGCGACCTGCGCGCGCGCCTCAAGCTGGCGCCCGACTGCGAGATCACGCTGGAGGCCAACCCCGGTACTTTCGAGCGCGATCGCTTTCGCGCCTACCGCGCGGCCGGCGTCACGCGACTGTCGGTCGGCGTGCAGAGCTTCGACGACGCGCACCTGAAGGCGCTCGGCCGCGTGCACGATCGCGCACAGGCCATCGCCGCGGTCGAGGAGGCCGCGGCCGCCTTCGACACCTTCAACCTCGACCTGATGTACGCGCTGCCCGGCCAGACGCTCGAGGGATTGGATGCCGACCTCGACCAGGCGCTGGCGCTGGCGCCGCCGCATCTGTCGGTCTATCACCTCACGATCGAGCCCAACACCTATTTCGCCAAGTTTCCGCCCGTGGTGCCCGAGGACGACACGGCCTACGCGATGCTCGACCGCATCACCGAGCGCACCGGGCAGGCCGGCTTCGAGCGCTACGAAATCTCGGCCTACGCGCGTGCGGGCCATCGCTGCGCGCACAACCTCAACTACTGGCAGTTCGGGGACTACCTGGGCATCGGCGCTGGCGCCCACAGCAAGTTGAGCTTCGCGCACCGCGTGGTGCGGCAAATCCGATTTCGCGAACCCCGCCTCTACATGGACAATGCACTCGTCGCCCGTGCGGTCGCACAGAGTGACGAGGTCGCCATCTCCGAACTGCCTTTCGAATTCATGCTCAATGCGTTGCGACTGAAGGATGGCTTCACGCTGGCCCAATTCGGCGAGCGCACAGGCTTGGCCGTGACCGCCATCCAGCGCGGGATGGACGAGGCCGAGCGCAAGGGCCTGATCGAACGCGACCTTCAGCGCGTGTGGCCAACGCCCCGCGGGCTCGATTTCCTGAGCGACCTGCAGACGATCTTCCTGCCCGACGCGTGAGCGGCACCACCGTGGCGGACCTCCCCGTTCCCGAAAGCCCCCGCAGATCGCGCGGTCGGCCCAGCCCGGAACAGGCGGCGGCGCTGCGCGAGTCCTTCCTGGCGGCTGCGCTGACGTCCTTCCTCGACAAGGGCTACGCGGCCACCAGCATCGAGGCCATCGCCCGCGATGCCGGCGTCGCCAAGATCACCATCTACCGCCAGTTCGACAACAAGGAAGCGCTGTTCCGCGAGGTCGTGCACCGGGCGGTCGGCCATGCCCGCGACACGATGCAGGCCACCCTGGTGCGGCGTGCCGAGGACGAACGACAGGTCCTGCTCGACCTCGTCGAGCGCATGTACCTCGGCGCGACCGAACCCAAGACGCTGGCTCTGCTGCGCCTCGTGATCGCCGAGGCGACGCGATTCCCTGAACTCGCGAAGTCGCTCTACGCGGAGAACAGCTACGTGCTCTCGCCCGTGGTCGACTACCTCGCCGAGGCGCACCGGACGGGCAAGCTGCATGTGCCCTCGCCGGAGCTGGCGGCGGTGCAGCTGTCCACGCTCGCCTTCGGCGGCGTGCGCTTCTTCATTTCGAAGCCGCTGGCAGGGCGCGAGGAGCGGCGCGCCTGGGCCGAAGGGATCGTCGATCTGGTGATGCGGGGGTGGGCGCCGCAAGCCGCGGGTGCTGCCGGCGAGGGTGATGGGCGCAGCGACTAAAATCGCGGTCCTGCCGATGCGCAACGCACGGCAGGCCAGTTCAGTTCAGTTCAGTTCGGAGAGTTGGGTGAGTGGTTTAAACCAGCAGTCTTGAAAACTGCCGACGGGCAACCGTCCGTGAGTTCGAATCTCACACTCTCCGCCGAATCAGGTTGTAAGTCGTTGAATAATAAGAGGTTTTTATTTTAAACCTTCACGACTCACAGTTCAACTCACAAGGCCGTGTTCGAGGCTTTCGTGCCTTCCGAACCTCATGCATTCATAGCTTTGCGCTGTCGCTGCTTGCCTACCCCCGTTTAATACTGGTCTGACCTCGACGCCTCCACTTGGAGATTCGGATGGGCAGCTTTGATCCCGACTGACACGTCGCGTGCGGATGCGAGGTGTTCAGTCGCGGCACGATCCGTCTGAACGAGATCTTGAGCATCCTTGGGTAGAACTTCGTGGGCTACCAATAAACAAGGGCACGCGCGACGAGCCGATCGGGACGACTTCGGAGGATTCCGCCATGCGCCGTCGCCAGAGAGTCTGCAAAGCGGGAAGCGCAAGGCGAGTGAGATTGCGCGTATCGTTCTATGCCCGCTCAAACAAGACACTGCATGATCAGTTGAAGGACGCCAAATGCTTCTTCGTTTGCCCTACGCTTTGCTGGTGGGTTGTGCGCTTGTCTGTGCCTGGCAATCGGCCCTTTCCGAAACAGTGATCGTCAAGTACCGTGGCCCGGTAGACCTCGCGCCGTTTTCATGCCAGACCATAGCGAGAAGCTCATTCATCAGCCGCATTTGCTACGACCAGTATGAGCAGTATGTTCTGGTGAACCTCTCAGACACTTACTACCACTACTGCGATGTTCCGCCAGATGTTGTTGCTGCATGGCTGGCATCCCCATCGATGGGTCGCTTCTACAACGCGACAGTCAAGGGAAGGTTTGACTGTCGACTGGGGCATGTTCCATCGTATGGGGATCCCTCAGGCTTGAGGCAGCCCAGCGGCTCTCGGCTTCGTGCATGTGAGGACGGACACTGGATTGATTCAGTCATAGATGATGGATCAATCGTTAAGCTCGAAGACGGGTCCGTGTGGGAAGTCGACGACGGTGACACCGTCGATTCGGAACTTTGGGAGCCTATGAGCGATGTTGTTGCATGCCCAGACAAACTCATCAACAAAGACGAGAAAGAGACAGTTTCGGCTCGCCGATTGAGATAAAGATGATCGGTTTTTCGAATTGCTTCAGCTCTGGCCGCTCCTAGATCGAGGATGGTGAGGATGGTGGTTAACTGGCTTTGGCTTCTCATCATCTTGACCGTCAATGCTACGCGCTTGAGATTAGCCATCCCCGAAGTTGCCGCAAGTCAGGTTTGCCACACCAATTTCTGGGTCTGGGCGGCTGTCAGGACGTACTCGCCCTTGTGGACCATTTCAGCCGGTTCGTTCGCACCGCCCGCACAGTGAAGCCGCCGCCCGCGGCGCAGCCCGGGATCGTCCCGAAGGCACCTTTGAGCGCTAGAAGTTTGTTCGTTACGACTCAGCTTGTGTGCGAGACGATGGTCAAACCACGGACAGACTGCCTATGTCCTCCGCGCTATGGGTTGCCTGCATCTTTTGCGGCAGCATCACGCGTAGCTGGAGGGCTGGCCGATGCACATCGAAATCATTCGAGACAAATCCAAAGCGCCGAGTGCGGGCGAGTTCGGAATGATGCTGCTCGACGGCTCGCGAATCTGCGCTACCTGTGAGCACACTTGGGCCGAGAACAATAGCGACGTGTCGTGCATCTCCGAGGGTGACTATGAGCTACGCGCCATAAACTCGCCCGCACACGGACATACCTCCGTCTTTCACAATCCAGCACTGGATGTGTACGCCGCGCCCCGGATGATTCCTGCCGGCAAGCACGACAGAAGCTTGTACGAGATTCACGTGGCCAACTGGCCCTTTCAATTGCGAGGCTGCGTCGCGGTGGGCCAACGCATCGTCGAGATGAAGCCGCATGGCTTGGGCGTAAACGCTAGTACAGCGACGTTTGCGATGCTGATGGGCAAGGTGGGCTTGGAGAAAGGCCTAACCGCTACGATACGGAGCCAGTGATGAACCTGTTTGGGTTTCAAGAGGCTCCTCCTCCGCTTGAACCCAAGGCGGCTGATGAGACGCAGCTTGCGTACCTCTACCGACTCATCGAAGAGCGTCTCGCGACCCGGCTTGAATCGGCTTCGTGGTACCGGCGGACGAACTTCCTTGCGCAGATGGCGACGACCGTCCTTTCGGCACTCATCACTGTCATTGCGGGCCTCAAGAGCTGGTGGTTCACCCCCGTAGGCTTGACGAGCGGGACGGCCACCGCGGCAGCAAGTGACGTCGTCCTCTTTCTCAGCGCCGTCGTTACCGTCGTCGCTGCCGCCGGCGCGTTCTATTCGCCTCGCGAGCTGTGGGTCGTCGACAGTGTCAACGCTGGAAAGCTACGCGCGCTGCGTGCAAAGCTACAGTTCCACGAGCGGGCTCCCGATTTCGATGCGATGCGTCAGGAACTCGTGGATACCGGGTTTCTCGAGTACCAGGCGATCTGCGACGACTACAACGCCGAGTGGCTGAAGATTCGATCGAAGGCGCGCTGAACTTACGATTCTTGCCAGTTCTCGGCGCCACTGAGGGCGGCAGTTGTGAGTAGCCGCAGTCCTTTCACGGCGACCCAGGTACCGAGCAACAACCATGGCCGGCGACTGTCGGCGTTGTAGTTCGGGAACCACGGTGGAGCACGGAGTCCGCTCGTCTGCGTCTTGCGTTCAGAACGGCGCTGTTGAGCATCACGGGCAACCGCGTCTTTTCGCGGATGCCGGGCGGATTTAACTGAGCGCCAGCGGAATGCGGCCAGATACGGCGGCGACGACGTACCTTACGACTAAGGCGGCGCCGTGCACTGCAAATTCGCCGAGCTGTCGATCTGATCGCAGGCGTTTTAACGCTGGCGCGGTTTGTTTTGTTGGGTCCTGAGTGACTCGAACACTCGACCTACGGATTAAGAGAAATGTCAGAAATATTTTCCTGTTTATAACCAACAAGTTACGCGCGGCATTTTGCGGTGTGTAGGAAAATGTGTAAGCAACCGGTCGGTGCTATTTTCGTGATTGCTCATGTGCGCTGCACCGTGATGGCTGTATTTGCAGCCAACTACTGCATCATTTACGAGTGGAGCAAACGCATACAGTTTCCGATGGAGTACACCTAGGGCTGTTGGCGTAGTTTCCTGCCGAGAACCCTCTTTGGGCACAATATTCACCACAAGTACCTTGGTATGTTTGTCCGGGACCACACTTTGCAGCGCTATTAGTGCCCGCGATCGGTTTTTGGACAATTGGAGTAGCCGTTGTACCTGTGACGAATGGAACTGACGACGGAGCCGGGCCCGAATCCATCTCTTCCGCGAGTTGTTGGAGTTCGCGATTGCTCTCGGATTCAAGCTGTCGCTTCATCTCGTCCTTATCACCAGGGCCGTAATTTGCCCTGGCGCCATTCGAAACCAAGAAACTTGCGGACGAAGCCTTGTTAAAGAAGTTGGCGAAATCAAGAGCTGTCCAGCCGATTCTATTAGTTTGGTTTATCTTGGCACCTCGATCGATGAGAGCCTGCATGATTTCCTTGGTACTTCCAACTTCTGCCGCGAACATCAGCGGGGTGCAGTGTCCAATGCAGTTTCCCATACTTGCGTTGGCGCCCCCAGGAATTCGACCTATGAAGTACTGAAGCTCAGGCAATGAGCGACGCGATATGGCATGAGCAACAGCGGCAGCGTAATTCGGGCCGTGCTCATGGCGTTCAGAGATAATTTTGTCCACTGCTACATAATCGCCTCGATTTATCGCGTTGTTATATTGTTCCCACTGAGATGCGCATCCCGAGACGGTCAAGAAAAGTAGGGAAGCGAATGCAACGAAGAAAGCGCGACGTATCAATTTGAGCTCCTGTTTAAAGGTTGCAACCCCACTACACTACTGCTCGAAGGTCGCGCCCCATACTACCTACTCCTCGCCACCGCCTTGTCCTTGAATTCCTGTCCGTCCCGAGCCAAGTCCGTCCATCATCGCTGCTCCTTCACATCGACGCCGAAGTTGCCTCTGCAAGTCTTCAGACCAGATCAAAAGAGCCCTGGCTGATCATCCAGCCCCTCAAGATCGTCCGGCTTGGGGCACTACCACCTTCCCGCTGTGCATGCGCGGCGCTCGCGGAGGCAAGGGCACCGCGAAGGTATCCAGCGGTCCCATCCACTGCTTGAAGAAGCTCGGTGCCTCGGCGAGTACGGTCACAAGTTTAAGGCGATGCCGGCGATTGCAGTCCCAACGGCAGGCACGTCGGTGTATCTAAATTGCGCTGTTTGGTCGTCGCAGGAGGCCTTGAGGAATGGAGGAACGCCCTGGATCTCGGTCCTCCGAAAAAACAGAAAATCTTGAATCGCCTGATTTCCCCGGGCCGTCCTGATGGCCAGCACATGCGAGCTGCCAGAGGCGGGCTCATGGGCAAAGCGTCCCGCTGGTCCTCAGCATTGACACAGAGATCGATGCCGCCGAAGACGGGTTGTATGCTGCCGAGAGGTGGCTGCGTCGGACGCACCTGGGCAGCTAAATACTTCTGAGCGAGTGTCGAAAGGGACTCACAGGACGCTAGTCCCGCGACTGCTATCAGAGGTCCGGATGTAGCGCATGAGCGCCTCAATCGATGTATGTCCGGTCTGCCGCCTGATCATGTGCAACGGCACGCCCTGACTCGCCGCCTCGGTGCAATACCCCGCGCGGAGAGAATGACCTGATACGCCGTTCGCCGCATCAATCCCCCAAACCCGACGCGCGGCGGCTTTGACGATCACATTCAGGGTCTGCGGCGAGAGCGCTTCGTTGCCGATTCGCCCGCCCAGCGTGATCTTGCGAAACAGCGGGCCCTGTGTGATCTGCGCGGCGACCAACCATCGCCGCAGGCTTTCGACGGCGCAGCTGGCCCGCGTCTTTGCTTTCGAGATCCATACCGTTCGGCCGTGCCCCTCCTGATCGGTCTTCGAGCGTTTGACCCGGATCCGCAGGCCGTCCGGCAACACGCTGATGTCGGCCACGGTCAAACCCATCAGTTCCGATCGCCGAAACGCACCGGCGAAGCCGAGCAGAAGCATCGCGCGATTGCGCAGGGCCGGCAGGCCGGAATCCCGATGTAGTGCCGCGAGCTGGAGAATGTGCCTGCGGGTGAGGGCGATCGCGTGCATCGGCGCCGCCCCCATCGTTCGCCGGATCCCGCGCATCGTGTCCTGCACCTTGGACGTCGCAACGGGGTTCGGAAGCTCCCGACTCCTATGAGCCTCCTGAATCGCCCACAAACGACGCTGCAACGTCGAAACCGATAGCGAACCCGCGAAGGTCGCCAGATACCGAGCGACCTGGAGCGGCGTTGCCGGGATCCTTCCGCCGTTCGCCTTGAAATGCCGAAGGTCGCTGGCATAGCAGAGCTTGGTTTGAGGCGCGCGCGCCGCCTCGGCATATGCTTTCGCGCTCCGCGCCTCAATCTTCACCCTAGTACTCCTGCGGCAGCAGCAAGCAGGTGCTCGCCCGAGTGCCTTCGTCGTCCGCAGCCTCCGTGATGACCCAGATCCGTGTCGATCCGACCGAATAGCTCGAGAGCAGCCGCGCCCCGGTCTCGATCGCCTCCCAATTGCTCTGACGGTCCTCGGCGTCGAGTTCGCTGAAATCGCCACCCTGATGCCGCCGCAGCAAGGCGAGGGCACTGACCCCGGCCGCGCTCAAAGCGTCTAACGCGCCCGGTGTCGCGACCGCCCGGCCCAAGGAAAAGAGCCGTCGACGCACCGGACCCGCACGACGAACGCGCGTTGCACTTGAAAGCATGTGATCAGAAAGCATCACGACCTCCGCCCCAACTTGCTGGTCGTCCGATCGGCGCTTGGTGCGGTGATTTCCATGAACCAGGAAATCGTCAGCGAATCGATGTCCGTATGAAGATGCCGCCCTTCCGCGATCCACGACGCCGGATCGATCACGTAGCTGAACGCAGGCTGCAAGTCGGTCTTGCGAACCCGGTGCCAAATGACCGTCCGGCCCGTGTCCATTTCCTCATCCCAGTCGATGAACAGGATCGCGACCTCCGGAAGCGCGGCGATCGATTCAAAGTCCTTGTAGTGCGTCGCGACGAGGTTGCCGAGCGACATCAAGAGCTTGGCCATCAGGATTTCGGTGGGATAGGCGGGGCCTTGGGCCGGGTACCCCAAAGCCACCGCCGCGCGGTTCACCTCTTCGAGCGACTTGCCGCTCAAGGTTGCGATGCACGCAAACGCATCGTCCATGCGCTCTCGCATTGCCACGCGCTTAAAAGGCGTCTGAAAATTCGCCGGCAGTTGGGGTAAAGGAGACGATGAATGGGGCGCTTGAGAGCCGCCGGAGCTTTTGGGATTTGAGCTGATATTCATGTGATTTGGATGGTGGGTTGAGTAATACCCGCATCGTCACATGTGCCTGTCGTCAGCTAATAAGAATTCGACAAGCAGCGCCTTTGCGGGCGCGTTCGGCTTGAATTCCGAGCCTTTATTTTACATCAATTTAGATTAATGACGGAATTTCACAATGCAAAATAATAAGAAAAAGCTGAAATTTGAGCTTTTGACGAATATTGCCTATTGATCCGTGAAATTCCAATGATATTTCCACAAGAACAGGAAATTCAATCCGTCTAGAATTCGATCTCCTATTTTGAAAGGAGATTCATATGCCAAAATCCGCGGTAAACCAGGAAATCAGCGAACCCCGTATTAAGCGAATCAAGGTCTTTGGCGTGGGCGGTGCCGGAATCAATTTGATCGAGTACATGATGAAATATCCGGCCCCGGGCGCGGAATTCATTGCGGTCCACGGTAGCGCGCAGGCTCTGGCGCAAAGCTCAGCGCACAAGCGGTTCTTGTTGGGCCGGACAGGTCGCTCGCAGACCCTGGCCAGCCAAGCCCGCTACGTGGCTGAAATCGTCATGGATGACTTGCAGGGGCTGATGCTCGGCGCAGACCTGATCCTGATCGTGGCGGCGATGGGCGGCGCGACCGGGAGCGGGGCGTCTTCGGTGATCGCTCGCATCGCCCAAAGCCTCCAAATTCATTCGGTCGCTATCGTCACGAAGCCGTTCGAGTGGGAGACGACAGTTCGCAGGGTGGTGGCGAACGAATCGGCCGATCAGCTTGCCTGCTGTGCGGATTCGGTGATCGAGGTGTTCTGCGATAGCGCAGCGCAGGTGCTATGCGACTACGAGATCGACTGCGACCAAGCGATCGAAGTCGTCCAAGTTGCGGTTGGAGGAATTGGCGCCGAGATCGTTGGGATCGTGAATGCGCCTGGACTCGCGTTGGGTGACTCTTCGGGAGGTGGTCCTGAGATGGCGCCCCTGAGCTTTGATGACTTCCGAACCGTGTTCCGCGCCCCCAGCAAAGCCTTGATTGGCACGGCGGCGGGGGTAGGCCCGGGTCGCGCGCGGATGGCCCTGCGAGAGGCCCTGAGCAGTCCGCTCTTGGAAGGCCTGAACCTCTCGGACGCTAAGCGCATTCTCGTGTCGATCACGACGGCGCCGGGGACGCTCAGGAGCGAGGAGGCGCAGTCGATTGTGGAACAGGTGCGGGCGGCGGTGGGCCACGCGGACCTGAGGTTCTGCACGACGACAGATCCGAGCTATGGCGATCAGCTGCGTGTGACCGTCTTTGGAGTCGGGCTGCACCGGCACTGGGAGAAACCTTCCGCGGAGTGGATGGAGCGGCATCACATGGCCAGGCGACTTCCGGGTGCGCCGGTACCCAAGTAACGAGCGCGATCGAGAAATTCAGATCTCGGCAATCGAGCGTCCATAGGGCTTCGGCATCGACGGGGGGAGTCTTTAAGAGATTCGCGGATGAGCGGCCCGATTCCAACGCGAAGAACGCCTATTTTTATTTTGATCCCAAAGAACTATGCGGACCTTTATCTTTTTGGATTTTGACGGAGTGCTCCATCCGGACCCTTGCCGCAAATCAGATTACTTTTGCCAACTGCATCTGATCGAAGACGTCTTGCGCAAGAAGCCAGAAGTCAAAATTGTTGTGAGTTCGAGTTGGCGATTCGATCACGAGCTAGAGCGTTTGAGAGAATTCTTTTCTCCTGATCTAAGGAGCGTCGTCGTTGGTGTGAACCCGGTCGTCACTCGCTCCGACGGCGAAGGTTGGATTCCGAGGCATCTTCTTTCCCATCATCGAGAGTGGGAGTGTCGCAAGTGGCTTCGCCAAAACCATGCTGCCGATGCTCTTTGGGTTGCCATTGACGACATGCCGGCATGGTTCACACCGAACTGTGAAAATCTTATTGTGACGGCGTCTGCGGTCGGTTTTCAGCCGGAGCAATCATGGCAGCTGGAACGCTTGCTGGAGCAGTCGCCGTAGCGCGTGCGAGGGCGACACTCGTGTGAATGTGCATTCTCGATCCCGGCTACACAGTGGCGCGGCAGCCCCGCGCGACTGCAATCTTCACCGTACCAAGCTCATTTCGGTTCGCATCTGTTCCGCGGCGTACGCGTCCGTCCGATGCGTGTCCACGGTTTTCAGTTGCCCCTTGGCAACATCCTGCGCGATCAAGTACGCCACCGTTCCTTGAACGAGGGGCAAGGTCTGCGGCGGACTCATCATCGATGTGCCCGGCATAGGCAGAGCGTTGATTTCTGCGCAGCCACGCTTCTTGAGAGAAAACATCTCTTGGCACAGCAGGAATTTCGTGCCGGTCAAAAGGGCATGCTGGTCACGCATGTAGGCGATCCACACTTCATCGACATACGGTGTTTGAGGCGATGCGTTCAAGGCCGCCTTCGTATGTGCGAGCGGGAGGATCCAGATGACACCCGTCTGTTTCCTGCCGGCCATTTCTTGCAGCTTCGAAGCAGGCACTGTGTACCCGTAAACCTCGCCTTCGTGGAAGGTCCAATTGTGAAAATCTTGTGCTTGCGCCGAAACGAGGCATAGCGCAGCCAACGCAGACACGATCGCCTTCTTCAATGTGAACTCCTCATAGGCCTAAAACGGCCACTTGTTGTTGATAAGGACCCGCGCTCACGAATGCGAGGTCTCAGACGGTGTCGCATTCGAAGGGGGCTGGAAAACCTATTTGCTCGGGTCTTGACTGTCGACCATGGCAACGGTCTTGCCGTCTTCGACGACCTGGTTTCCATCGAACACGCTGGTTTCCATCTTGCCGAGCGCAGGTATGGTCAATGTGACCGTATCGCCGGAATGCGCGTAGCGGCCTCCGGGTGAGCAGGTTCCGAATTCAGGCGTCCATTTCGGCTGGGCATCTTTGCTCAAAAGAGCGAAGTAGTAGAGGACTTCACAGCTGTTGCCTCGGCCACCGCTGCTGGCGACCAGGACCGCATCACGTCCGCTTGAAAGCGCAAACTTCGCGACTGGCTGCTGCCACTGGGCGTCGCTGCCTTGAAAGAGTGGCTTGCCGTTCAGCAGGATCTGTCGATCGCCACCGTCAGGCTGCTGCGTCTTCAGGATCCCGGCGACGGTGCTGAACGGTTGGTCCGAGCCGGTAGTCAATTCGCCGGAGCCTGAAGACTGGGAAGGCGCCGGCGCTGCGGGGGTAGCAGCCGTTGGCTGAGTCGCTGAGGCGGCAACTTGGATTGCATTGATCTGAGGTGCCGGCGCGGCCGCTGGGGCTGCGGGAGCGGGTGGTATCGGCGGTGCGGACGGTGCAGGCGACGCATTCGAAGATGTCGTCGTGGAGGCAGCAGCTTGGTACGGCGCGAGCGCTGAAAACTTGAAAATGAACTCTGGTCCCTCGAGCTTGCCTATCAACGTCAGACTGCCTTCTTCCACGCATTCGGTCTTGCCGATATCGGGAAAGAAATTCCCGGAAAAGGTCACCGCTTGTCCAGGCTTCATTCCCGAGGCGATCTGGAAGACCGGATTGCTGGGATCCATCAAAGTGCCGAAGAAAGAATCGGATACCGCGTTATTGGTCGTCTTTACTAGGACATCCGGAGAAATCTCCACTTCGAGAACGCCCTTGCCCTCGCTGTTCGAGGTGATCTTCTTGACCGTGCCTGTCCAGTTGCGGGCGACTAGGTTTTGCGGCTTGAGGGTGCTGCAGATCGCTTGATCGCGGGTCGCCTTGGCTGACCCTCGCTGCATATCGTTCTGCGCGGAGTTGGAGGCGCCTTGGGCGATGGCGACGGCGTTGATGAAATTCTGCTCGTCGGCGGGCAGGTTCAGCGTCACCTTCGAAACGCCTCGGCCCTTGCCGGCGGCGGCGAGGATGACGACTACGACGATCAGCCAAAACCACCATCTTTTGAAGATCGATTTCTTGACTTTGGGCTGTACTGCGGTATTCACGGTCTGTGCCTCCTAGTTTTCACCAAGCGCGGCCATCCGCGGAAGCCTTCGGATAGCTCGATGTCACGATTAGTGTGTTCACGATTAGATCACAAAAGGTAAGCATGCGCTCTGCATGAAGCCTCTTCGTATCCGGTTTGGAGCCCGCATCCGCCAACTGCGCATGTCGGCTGGATACACACAAGAAGAGTTCGCCGACAAGTGTGGATTTGCCCGCACTTATATGAGTCGGATCGAAACCGGAGGTGCGAATCCGTCTCTTGACGCGATTCATACGCTGGTAACCGCCTTGCGCTTGTCGCTGGCTGAAGTTTTTTGCGATCTCTAGCGACTTCACGCTTGTGGCTCGAGCTTGCCTCGCAACATTTCCCCGAACGTACTTCGGAATGGTCGAGCTTTGTCGGTTGCCTCGTCCATGCCATTTCTTATAGGTCTCCCTTGCAAGGTGGTTCGTCAGTCTCCAGGTGTTGCGTTGGCGTTCGGCGGGTGACGGCAAAGACCGCATCGTCGTGTGCACCCGCCTGATCGGGACCAGATCCTGACCTCAAGGATGGAGCTGGAACTCGAGCGGCAGCTTGTTGCCATGGTGGTTTCATCCGAAGACGGTCGTCAATGCGCTGGTCAAGAATGCTCGCAAGCTCCCGCAGGAGCTCTACAAATCGCTGACCTGGGATCGAGGCAAAGAGATGGCAGGCCACAAGCACTTCACGTTGGCCACCGACATCAAAGTCTACTTCTGCAATCCTCAGAACCCTTGGCAACGCGGAACCAACGAAAATACGAACGGCCTGTTGAGACAGTACCTCCCCAAAGGCATCGATGTCTCGACCTACTCGCAAGCCAAGCTGAATGCGTTGGCGCGGAGGTTGAACGAGCGCCCCAGGAAGACTCTCAACTTCCAAACACCTGCTGAAATGTTCAGCCGAAGCGTTGCATCGACCGGTTAAGTCCGCAGCCAAAACCGGACGGTCGGCCTCACCCTTCAATAGACCCGATGAAGCAATCAGAACTCAGCAGAAAAGTTGGCGCTTGCCTCAAGCATGAAGGCAAGACGCTCGGATGGAAAACGAGGGCCTATAGCGCCTTTCGCGTCGAGGGCGACATGTTCTTCTCGCTCTTGGTTTCTGGCCACGCGAAAGAGAAAGTGCTGTATCGCAGGTTGTCCTGTAAGCCGATGGCTTTTGACGCTCAACTCTGGAGAATTCTGGGCATGACGGACAATCTGCAGGAGCCCTTGGGCCTTCGCGCCGACGGGGCATACACCCTCTTCGGAATCGCGCTGTATGAAGGCTCTGTCGAAGTTCCCGAGTGGAGTGACGAGGGGTTGGCGAACGCGACTCGTCAGTGCCTATTGGAAGCAGAGGCATGCATCGAGTCCAATCTCCACCTACGAAGCGTCGATGCGTTCATGGAACTCGGTGAAGCTTTCAACGCGGACATCCTGAAAAGAGTGCCGAATACGGCGTGGAACTTTTGGAAAGAGCGCTTGATTTGCCATTTTCTCAAGGGAGAGATGGACCAAGCAATGTCGATTGCCGAAGCGCGCATCGCTGCGGGCGATTCGGGTCGCTTCGTCATCGGCGGACAGACGTTCTATCAGCTCGCGCAGCGGAAACTGAAGGGTCACACTGCATCAGTCGGGTGACCGCTTCGGAGCAGAGCCGTACATCCGAATTGGGCCCGAAGCGCCAGATGCCCGACCGGCTACAGTCGGCCAGGTGCAGCCATTCGCCAACTTCAATCAAGCGCTTCAAGTCGGGGAATCATGGACTCAGCGATTCAAGAACTATTGAGCACTCTTGAGGAGCTCGCGCAGCTACTCGAGAGCGACGGCGACCGTCATTGGAGTCTGTGGGTACGTCGGGCTGCTGGCAGATTGGCCGATGGCGACGGTTCAGGTGTTGAGTATTTGTTGCAGGCCTACGGCGGCATGGGGTCAATCAACGACCTCGTTCTGGGTCAAACAACCCGCGATGGCACCTTCGCCTGGAAGCCCGGGCATGAAGCGCTGAACGAGCGCTTTCAAGCGCTTAGCAGCAATGCATGGCATCTTGCGCAGGACATCAAGCGTTCGCGTACCGACGACTGACGCGCAGTTCCCCGTCTAGTCGCTCGGGGCTGCATTGAACGACTGCTTCGGAGCGGAGCCGGAGACGGCTTAGGGCCCATACCGGCTGTAGAGTTTCCTCCGAAGCGGGCGTTCAATTTGGCGCGATGCAAGGGGATTTCCGAGTCGCTCACGCCTTCAGCCGCTGACGCATCGAGCTCAAGCCGGGGGTCTGTCGAAGCAACGACGACACGCGAGAACTGAGCGGTTGCGTGTCAATGCGATCCGAGGCGTCAGTCGGCGCCGTGGCTTCATCGTGACCACGCGACGCGACCAGCGACAACCCCCGGCACCCGATCTGGTCAAACGCGAGTTCATTGCCTGCGGCCCCAACGAGCTGTGGGTCGCCGACATGACCTACGTGCCGACCTGGGCGGGCTTCATCTTCCTGGCCATCGTGCTGGATGTATGGAGCCGGCGTGTCGTGGGCTGGGTGATCGGCGAGCAGATGACCGCCGATCTGGTGCTGGCGGCGCTGAACATGGCACTGCAACCGCGCAAGCCCGACGGCGTGATCCATCACAGCGACCAAGGCAGCCAATACACCAGCATTGCCTTCGGCGAACGCCGCAAGAAGATGGGTGTGCGACCGTCGATGGGCACCGTGGGCGATGTCTACGACAACGCGATGGCCGAAAGCTTCTTCGCCACGCTCGAATGCGAGCTGATCGACCGGCGCAGTTGCCGGAGACACATACGTACAGAACGGCACACGTCACGCGTGGCGCAATCGCAGTTCGGAGCCGGCCAGCATCCTCGCGGTGCTGGTCGGAACAAGCCGCGAGCCGTCAGGTGTTTCTGTGGCTCAGAGCGAGCGGTGACCCGGCCCTGCCGGCTGTACCGCTGGCCACCTCTCCGCGGGGGACCGTCTCCAGCAACGGCCTCAGAGCTTTTTCGACCCTCGATCTCGGCCGCGCCGATTCGGGCTCCTCGGGGGAGTGGCGCACGCGTGTCAGTAACTGTGGTGGATTCGCAGTAACTGCGGCTCCCTATTGCTGAGCGGGCGAAGGTGAGCAAGATGCCGCTTTTGCGGGCATAGCGTTGCGACGCGCGCCCGGTAACGGATTGCAACGATGCACCCATGCTTCTCCACAGGCTTGTCCACCGCGCCGGTGGAGAACGTGTCGCTGAGGAATTGCCACTAAGGTGTCCTCGCTGCAGCCAATTGCACACATTTGTATTAACTGTGGCGATGAGCATCTTGCTGAGCGAGTGAACCCTGCGTGCAAAAGCGCGGTGGCGCTAGCGACTTCGAAGGGTAGGCGAGCGCATCGAGACCTGCGAAATAGTAGGTACACGTGGCTGTATATACTTATTTCACATTTTGCTTTACACAAGATTTACACTTGAACCAAGTTGTAAAAAATGAACAAGATTGGCAGTGCTCATGGACGGAATCTCGGTCTCCTTGCAACTGTTGCAGCGCGCGGTGGACGCCGTAGAGCAGACGATGCATCACGTCTTGAGAAGCGAACCAGACGTCCACTTCACGTCCCCAACGGACCTGCTTTCGCTTTCGCCAGCCGAGGAGGAGCGCGTGCGGAACGAAGAGACGACGAGCAATCTAAAACGCCCGGAGCTGGCGGCGATTCAGTTTTGCCTGATGTCTTCCATGGCGATGCTTGCCGTTTGCCACTCGCTGTTTGAAGAGCCTTCCGACCAAACGCCGTTCGACCGCGAACGCAAGTGGAAGAAGCTGGCATCCGATGCCAAGACTGCGGGTCGCACCGCATATCGCGCGGCGCTCGTACTTTCAGATCCCGCCTCCCGAGGTGAATGAGGACAGCTATGCAAACCCCAGACCTAGAGACCGTCGAGATGGTCAGAGTCGCGCTCCAGGAGGTGATCTCGGCGCGAGAGCATGGCGCCCAAGCCGTCCCGTACTTCGCTCCCACCGACATCGGCATGCTTTCTCCCGACGAGCGACAGAAAGAGTCGAAGGTGGAGGAAGAGACTGACTATGGAAATCGCGTGCGCGCTGGCATCCACATGACACTGTCTGCGGCAGTTGCGGCGCTTGAAGTTGCAGAAGCACTCATGAAGGACTTCGCTACTGTGGACCCCAAGGATCGGAAGCGCGAATTGGTTCGATGCTCGCTGAATGCTCGCGTTGCCAGGGACGCCGCTGGCGAAGCCGCGGCGGTCTTGTCCGGGCAGCAAGCTCCCAAGTCAGACGCGATGGTGGAGATCAAGCGGCTGAAGACGGCACTCTTTCAGCGATTCGGGATCGGCGAATAAACGCGAGTGCCTAGCATGGCCCTGTACTACACCACGCGATATTTCCAAGGTCTCATAAATCGCGGACATCGAGGCTATCATCGACGCCAGTTAGTGCATATTCACTCAACCCCGCTTCGGTGGGGTTCGCTTTTTGGCGATTCCATCTTTAAGCAGAAAGCATGAAAAGACCGCCGCAAGGCCGTGGACGCAAATGCCTAGATGTGGACCTGGGCGTTCTTCATGGACCGCCTGACCCGACAGCATGAGGGTACTTGTCTGTGGCGGACGCTACTACGACGACTGGACACTCATCGTGAATGTCCTCGACAACGTTCATGCACGCCAACCCGTCACGCTCGTGATCGAAGGCGGTGCGACGGGTGCGGACAGCCTCGCACGCCGATGGGCCATCGCACGAGGTATCGAAGTTGCAACGTACCGCGCAGACTGGGAACGCTATGAGCACCGTGCTGTTCCTATCAGGAACTCTCAGATGCTGCGCGAGGGTCGTCCGGAGCTCGTGGTTGCGTTCAAGGGTGGTCGCGGGACCGCGCACATGGTCACGATTGCTGCGGCAGCGCTCGTGCCGGTGCGGAAGACCTGGCTGTCCGCGGGTCAGGCTGGGCTTGCTTGAACCACGATCCCTCACCGCTCGCCAGGAATTCGTTTGCGTGGCAATCGCTGGCCATCGCCGAGCTCCGCATCACAGGGCCTGGGTCTGCGCCGTACCAACTCGGGAGCCCATGCGTTTCTGCGAGGGCGAGATGCATGTCGGGACCATCGGGGCAGTGACCGTATCACCGGGTGGGCACGAGGTTCATCTCGACCGCTTCGTGCCCTCAGCAGTCCCAATGCGGCTTAGCCGGGTGTCGAGGAATCTTGTGCTCGTTGAGGCAGTCGCATTCTTGGCTGAGCATTTCGCGGCAGTAACAACGATCAGGGTCTCTTTGAATTCGCCCATTGAAAGACGCGACGACTTCCTCAAGGTCGCGAGGGCTCGTGCCCAGATCCTGCGTCGGATCGGCGCTGAACAGATCAACATCATCCCCAACTTCGCGCCCTCAAATCGAGGCAATTTCACGGTTATCGGGGTCTGGAAGCGCAACCCGCAAAGCGTCCAAGTCTTCAATGCCGCTTTACGCCACGAACGCAAAGCACACCGATCTCGGAGGGCCGCTGCAACCACCGTCAGAGGCCGACTAGTAAAACTCGGTGAGCGGATCCGACGCCTGCTTTTCGGCTCGATAGAAAAAGGCATCTAAAGAACAGCCGCTTGACGTCGGTCTTCGATACCATGCTCACGACCGTCCCTGGCCCAGCCCTCGACATCGCGGACACCGTCAGCATCCGCTCAGTTGAGCTTATTGTCGCTCCCGCCCAGGCTGAAGCGGCCGGCGCCGAGCAAGGCCACGGCGACCGCCGAGATCAAGAGCAGACCCTCAAGTTCCAGCGCCCAGCCGCCAGCCTTGCCGATAACGAACATGTCCTTGTAGCGCGCCAGGCCGATAGCTACCACCATGTTGATCACGACGATCCAGGCCGCCGGTCGCGAATAGAGGCCAACGACAAGCAGCAGCGGCGCCACGATCTCGCCGACGTAGACCAGATAGGCAAGCGCGGGCGGCAGTCCGTGCGATGCGAGCAGGCCGGAGATGAAGTCAACGCCTCCGCTCAGCTTGCTGATTCCATGCACGAGGATGATGAGGCCAAGGCCAAGGCCAAGGCGAAGCACGAGTTTGCCGGCGTCGTCGGATCTCATGAGGCGCTCCTTAAGGTGGCAAGCCGCGATTGTCTTGCTCCCGGGTCTCGGGCGGAAGTATTCGTCGAGCAGCCAGCGCTACACCACCACATCGTGGCCGTTGTCTTTCACAACTCCCATCTCAGGCGTCCAGGCGGGCCGACTGTACGTGAATTGAGCCTTGTCGGTGGACGACCGGTCTTGGCCGATCACGGCCGCTCGCAAGGAACGTCATGCGAGAACCGCCGCGAATGCCCCGACGCTGAACGAACCCGCATAGAGGACCGTGATCCAGAACAGAGTCAACGCGCGCGTGTCAGCAACTTCTGCTGCAGGTTTTTCCGTGCCGAGCACTAGCCAAGAGAGCGCCCCGAGCCCTGGGCTCAGGTCACCGCCTCTGGCGCTGATCGCGGCGAGCACGCCCCAGACGAGTCCAAGAACGAGGCAAGTCACAAGGATGTAGCTTAACCAAGCTTGGGGAACCAGCCACGGCGTCACGAGCCCGGTGACTGCGATAGTCACTTGGGTGAAAAAGAGGCGCTTGTTTTTCATGGACGCTCGCTGGTTCGGATTTCTCTCGGCTAGAACCTGCATGATGGACTGTTCCATGCAGACGGGTGCGACCGACCGCTCTTGGCCGGCACCCGCCCCACGCTGCACTCAGAAAGCTCAAACCTTGGGGCACTTTCCCATCTGCTTCAACCGCACCAGTGCTGCCCCATCCGCTTTGGCAAAGTGCGCGCACATGAGTTCTTCCCCGTACGCCTGGCGAGCTGCTCTGGCTTCATCCGACTCAATCGCGGCCAAAGCTCGGCTTAGTGCTGCAGACGTGACAAACCGGTCAACTGCTGGCTTGAATCGGGCAGGAATTTGCTTCTCAGCCGCAGCGATTTCCGCCCGAGTAGTTCCCATACGAAATATTGGCTGAACCGTTCGCCCAGCTTCGCTGCTAGTGAAGCCAACCAGTTCCCGCACTTCTCCTGGTGTTAGCTGTCGGTCCAGAGCTTCGCCCATGAGTTCCTCGTACCTACTTGCGTCGAAGTAGCTCAGGGAAGCTTCGAGGGCGTCCGCAAGTCCAGGATTCTGAGTCTTGGCAGCCGAGGCCGAGTTCTTCATGGCAGCAACCGCGTAACTCGACGCGTTGAGATATCTCGCAATGGCAGCCGTCTCGCTGCTTGCCATAGCGGCAATTGGCATGGCAAACGCGGCAGCGAGCAGTACTGCGGCGGGGAACTTTGTGCTGAGCATCTTGGGTGTCAGGGATGGCGGCCAACAGTCGCCGGTTGGTTCTTCGATAGTCGGGACCGGCTCAAATATCGGCCTCGGCTTCATTCTCCTCGGAGGCCGCGTTGGTGTGCACGCGCTCCGGCCAGGAGCAGGTCAGACACCATCCATAGTGTTGCGAGGGAGCTGCGGAACGTCCGCTGTACGGCGAAGTGGACCCCGGCAGCGAATGTCGGGTCCTGGCCGAGGCTGTGTGCAAACAGCTTTGACTTGCGAGTATGCCGAACACACGGGCTTGTTCCCGTCATTGGCGCCACGGAGTCATCCAGTGGTCTTGTCGCGCAAACTCGGCGTTGCTCACGCCTCAGAGTCGCTGCACGAGTCGCGAAGGTCACCGAAGGGGCTCATGCCCCCAGCAATCTCATCGCCTTCGTCGTTCTGGCAATACCCAGGATCGCGATCACCCGCTTCAGGTTGTATGCCAGCACGTGCAGACTCATCTCGGTGTTCACGTGCTCCAGTTTCTTCGTGAGGAAGTGCGTCCAACCCATCCAGTGTTTGAGTGTCCCGAACACGTGCTCCACGGTGCATCTGCGCAGTGTCATGGCAACAGGCTTGCGGTCCAGGCGTTGCTGTACGCGCTCGAGCACTGCTTCATGCTCCCATCGCCGGATGCGCCGATAGTCGCTGGGCGTGCACCGGTCCTTCAGCGGGCAGTTGGGGCAGGCACTGGTCCAGTAGAGATGTGCTTTCAGGCCACTCTTCTCGATCGTGCTGAACCTGAAGATGGCTCGCTGCCCTGCGGGACACTGATACTCGTCGTCCTTCGCGATATAGATGAAGTCGCTCTTGTCGAAGCGCCCCTCGGCCTTGGCGTTCGAGGTCATCGGCTTGGGTACGTAGGTCGTGATGCTCGCGTCCTCGCAGGCCTTGAGCTCCATGCCGTTGAAGTACCCACGATCAGCGAGCGCTTGCAGTTTGGTCTTGCCCATCGCCTCGCGCGCAGCCTTGGCCATTTTGCTCAGTTGTGCACGGTCATTGCCGACGTTCGTCACCTCGTGCGCCACGATCAGGTGGCGCCTGGCATCGACGGCCGCCTGGACGTTGTAGCCCACCAGACCCGAGCCTTTGGCTTGCGAGTTCATCGAGCGCGCATCGGGATCGGTGAGCGAGTGCTGCCCATCGGGTTCCTTCTTCAACTCTTCCTTGGTGTCGTCGAGCCGCTTCATCTGCTCGCGCAGTTTCTTGATCTTGTCCTGCAAGCGCTCGGTCTTGGCTTCGACCTCCGTCGGCTGTGTGCGGTCGGCCGTCTCCAGGGCGTCGAGATAGCGCTGGATGCTCTGCTCGATCTGCCGCTGGCGCGCGTCGATCTTGCCGGCAGTGAAGTTGCGGTCGCGGCTGTTGACCGCCTTGAACTTGCTGCCGTCGATGGCGACGATGGCATGAGAGAACAGCTTGAGGTCGCGGCACAGGCCGACGAAGCGCTTGCAGACGTTGCGGATGCCGGGACCGTTGTCGTGACGGAAGTCGGCAATGGTCTTGAAGTCCGGCGCCAAGCGACCCGTGAGCCACATCAGTTCAACGTTGCGCTGTGCCTCGCGCTCCAGGCGGCGGCTCGACTGGATGCGGTTGAGGTAACCGTAGATGTAGAGCTTCAACAGGACCGACGGGTGGTAAGAAGGCCGACCCGTTGCCGCCGGATCAACGCCTTCGAAGCCCAGTGCGTAGAGATTCAGTTCCTCGACGAACGCGTCCACGACTCGCACCGGGTTGTCTTCGCCGATATAGTCGTCAAGGCACTCGGGCAGCAGAGTGACCTGCTGTCGGTCCTCGCCTTCGATGAATCGCTTCATGGGCCACCACCTCGCTCAGACGGGTTGGCTCAATATAGGCGACCATCGAGGGAGTTTCCACACAACCTCGGCCGAGGCTGTGTGAAAACGCGAACGCATCGACGTCGTCGAAACAATCGATCGCTCAGAACGGCGTAGGTCGCGTTTTCTCGAAGGCGCCAAGGGGTCGAAGACTCCCAAAAACATCGCTCAATGACGTTTTCACACAGCCTCGGCCGCTTGCCGCCGGACGACGCCTTCATTTGAAGGCCAGCATCACAGCGATAAATCCCGCAAACAGCAATCCGTAGAAGGCCATCCCTAGCAACTCCTGCCCCGTGACAGTGACGACTCGGCGTCCGTCGCGAACAAAGCTGAGCGCGCCTGCCGCCGCAAAAATACCTGATTCGTTGCCCATCATCGATTCAGACCTCCAGGACCCCGGGGACAGCGCGAACACGAGGACCTTTCCGGTAAGCACCAAGAGAATCTCTGCAAGGGCATCCATAGAGCGAAGCACGCGTCTTTGCCCGGAGGGCGGTGTCGCGATTGTGGAGGATGCGGAGGTTGGTGTGCACGTGCTTCACGTTCAGTGATTCACCGTCCGGCTCGGCTTTCGATGTCGCCCGCGAAGGTCTACTGCCGGGCGATTTCTGCAGCGCCGCGCAACGGCCGCTCCTGGCCGTCAGGCGCCAGTGGCGTCAAGAAGATAAACCTTCGAGCCTAGAGGCAAATCCGCCTTGGTGACTGTCCGCGGCAACGAAAACGGCAGATGCGCCATCGGACGCCCCCGACGGACGTGCTCGAACGCCTCGATGCTCGTCCGCACCTCGTTGCCCGTGGGCGTGATGAGCAGAAGAGGTCTTCCAACTTTCACGTCGCGTCGGAGCGCGTCCGGCACGCCAGGCACGAGCACGCACCCTCGACCGCCGATGTCGAACACGTCCTCAATTTCAAACAGGAACTGCATCAGTTGTGCTTGGTGAAAAATGGGAGGGTCACCGCGAAGGTCCGCAGTTGGCCGCTACCAGGCTTTCCACCAAGGCCTCTTTTGACCGGCCAGGTCGCTTGATGGCGCTGCAGAAGGGGCGGGGCGGTCGAGGGTCTGCGCACAAATGGAGTGCCAGACGGCGGCGTCCAGCGGCAGTACCGACGACCACTCGATTCTTCCCGCAAAGGATGGGTGCGGTGCGAAGCCAAAGAACTGCGCCTGCGTCTTCGAGCCCCCTTTCTGCTTCAGCAACGCCACCCCGTTGCTGAGCAAGTGAATCTTTTGCCAGTCCTCGGAGTTCATCAACTTCGAGAATTCCTCAAAGGTCGCTGCCACCGGGTGCAGGCCGCCCTCCAGCACGTCCAGCTTCTCAACACCGCCCGTCCTTCGCTCAAAGAACAGGTCGCCGAAGGCTGAGGCCCCAATGGGACGAACCGACCCGACGACGAGGCCCGGCCATTCAGCAAACAAGCGTTCGAAGTCCAGGTGTGCAACATCAGTGAATAGGTCTTCCCAAGAAAGCTGGCTCATGGATAGCGGGGTCGTCTAGGTTTGAAGGTCTCGTCGCACGGCGGGGTCTGGCCGATTGTTGTCCCCACCTTGGTCAGTGCGCACACGCTCACGATGGCGTCGTTGTGAGCCTGCGACGAGGGTCCGCTTATGGCCGACTTCAGCCGTCCCCACGACCCACTGGGGGGCATGGGGCATACACTTCGTCGAAAACATGGTCCGGCATCCACGTCTCGTATTGGTCCGGATGTCCGAGCTTCCGAACAACTAGGTACCCGCTGAACTTCCGGCTGTGGCTTGGAGGAGGCTTCATGTTGTTCGCCCTTGAAAACCTCGCATGCCGAGCGGCGTACTCCGAGTTGGACATGTCGGTCGCACGAACGAGACTTCCGAATCGGGTAGCAACGTCCGAATCGATTGCGCGATAGATGGCCAGGGACTCTGCCCCAACATACGGTCGATTGAAGTCGTAGTCGATCATAGATTGTCCATTGCTGCGGAAGTGCCGGCTTTCGGTTTTTGGCAGCATGCTGCCACAACAGCTGCCTCGACCGCCAAGGTCCAGCCGGGCCAAGCATTGCTGCAGCTGAAATCTCATCAAAACTGCGGAGAGAGTGGCTCAAGGTCGGCTATCGGGCGAATTGAGTTTGGGAGGCGAATGTCGGCTACTGGCTGCGGATTCAACCGGTCGATGCAACACACTGATGACTGCCGTAGGCAGAAGGAGTGTTGCAGATGGCTTACCGGACGCGAACCTACTACACAGACATCCAGAAGGCATTGATGTGGGAGCGATGGAGGCCGCGGTGGACCCTACATCAGATTGCTCAACTGTTCAATCGGGTACACACGTCCGTACAAAAGATTCTGTCCCGTACGGGCGGCCCGCGACCGACATCCCGCGGCACCATGAGTCCTCACGAGTCCATCTTTGCAATCGAGCCGGGAGGAGCTTTCAGGAAACCCGGCGCAGCCGGAGGCGGGCGGTGGCCCGGCCGGGGGTCGCCAACGCGCGCGGGCGGCGGCGGGGGCGAATTCAAACTAGGTTGCAAAAAATTCAGGGTATGGTGAAAACCGACAACACGAATGACTGTCGAGCTGCGCAGCGCCTTGAACTCGGCCGCAAGCAGGATCAACGGCCTGCAGGCGATCTCATCGAACGACTCTGAACCCTCTGATCGCTCCAGATTGATTTCGCGGCTGATTTTTTCATTCGTGATGGAGTTTTCGGCATCGCTGCTCGGGCGGGGCCATCGGGCGATGCGCGAGTGGTCCACGCATCCATGAGCGGGATCATCAGCGGCCGGCTCGAGAACACGGTAGACGCGACCCGCACATGGTCGCGCGCGACCTCAATCGCTGGCTCGAACGCAACAAGTACTTCGCGCAGGACATCACGCGACGCCAGCGCTCGCCCAATCCGCACGATTCGCGGCGGCGTTGAGTATGATCCTATCGTGCAGCGCGCCGCCGCGATCATCGGTTCCGCGATCTTCCTGGTCATCGCTCCGGGCACGCTCGCCGTGTACGTCCCTTGGTACCTCACGCACTGGCACTCCGCGCCTCCGCTATTCCCGATCGCGCGCGTGCTCGGCGCCGCCCTCATCGTCGCCGGGTTGCCCATCTTGCTCGATTCGTTCGCTCGCTTCGCGTTGCAGGGCCTCGGCACACCGGCGCCCGTGATGCCTCCCAAGCGCCTCGTCGTCACCGGGCTCTATCGCTACGTCCGCAATCCGATATACGTGGCAGTCACGGCGTTGATCGCCGGCCAGGGCCTCCTGTTCGGGAGCGTCACGGTGCTGGAGTACGGCGCGATCGTGTGGGCCGGATTCTTCTTGTTCGTTGTCGCCTACGAAGAGCCTGCGCTGGGCGAGCAGTTCGGCGACGAGTACAAGCGCTATCGGGCGAACGTGAGGCGATGGTTACCGCGCATCACCCCATGGCGCGGGTAGGTGGTAAGAACGTTGCGTGCGCGTCGTCGTCCAGCATCGCAGCCGCTACTCTCCATCGCGGGTGTAGTTCAATGGCAGAACGGCAGCTTCCCAAGCTGTAGACGTAGGTTCTGTCGATCGTCAGTCAGCTCATCGCGGCATTGCAGACGGTCATGCGCCGCATCGCCAATGCCCGGATGTGGCCGACTGTAGCCCGTCACCTTCGGCGTGATCTAGCGATGCACTTGGACCGCTTCGAGCCACACCACGACGGAATTCTTCTGCGACCCGGGGAAAAGGTTACGACGCTCCGGGAACAGAGGCCAACGCCTTCGGTCTGAGTCGAGGGGCTCATCCAGCAGCCAGCAGTCTCGTGCAGAGGTTGCTTAAATAATGAGCATCGATAACAGGCATTATCGCTAGTAGGCAGGATCGGCAAGAGAGGACGAGGTGGCCTGCCCGATGTGCTGGCCGCTCGTGGGCATGGTGAGCGAATTGTGACCGGCCGTGGCATTGACTGCGGTCGTTCCGGTCATCGCTCAACCCAACTTTTTGCATCTGTCACTATGCACCAGAGCTACACGCAGATTCAAAAGCAGATCGAAGCTTTTCAACAACGCGCCGGCAAAGTTCGTGAGATGGAAGTCGGCGGCGCTATCGGGCGGATCAAGGTCGCAATCAAGCACTACGGGATCACGGCCGAGCAATTGGGCCTCGGTTCAAGTGGCGCTGCGGTGGGGCGCGGGCGGCAAGCATCTCGCGCGCGCCAGTCCTCCAAGTACAGCGACGGACAGGGCATCCGCGGAAAGCGCAATGCGGTCGATGCTCCAGCCAGGGCCGGGGCGTTGACCCATGTCGTTCCAGAAACGGACATAGCGACCGGCAGGATCGAACGGGCCGGAATCGTCTTCCCTAGGCGCCCATGAATGCGCCAGGGTCACGCCCGCATAGCCGGCTGCGCTCGGGTGGCCGTTGCTCGTCAGCATTGCCCGGTTGTCCAGCGTCTGACAAGTCACGCACCGATCGCGGCTCTTGTTGAACTGCGCCGGCTCCTGCACGTTGCCGCACTTGTTGCAGCGATGCGTCCGGGACGTTAGGCGAAGCTGTCGATATCCCCCGACACCCGGGGGCGCATCGGGATCCCAGGAACAGCCTGCAGGTTTGCGTTGCGCTTCGTAGCGAGCTTCCAGCGTGTCGATCTGTTCGGGCGTTGTTGGCTCGACCCAGATGCGCGGGCGGGTCTCGGGCACGCTTGCGCCCGACTTGTTCTCAGTCGTCATTTGGAGTCCTTGGAAGTGCCGGGGCTCGATGCCCGCCCGGCATGGGCTAAAATGGAAACAGTACCGATCAGCACGAGCGGGAAAAAAGATATATCGCAACGATTGGCGTTATGGTTGTCGCCTTGGGCAACTTCACTCGATGCGTAGGCGAGCGATCCGCGCCATGGTTGCCGTCTTGGGTGACTTCACTCAATTGATTTGCTGGATGCACTCGGCGCTAGAGTCGTCACCTTGGGCGACTTCACTCGATCAGATTGGGGGGCTCCCTGGCGCTAGGGCCGTCACCTTGCGGCACTTCACTCCGGCTCGGTGACATCGGCGCGGCTTCGTGCCACGGATCAGCGTCGAGGCGCTCGTGCACGTCTCGCGGTGCGATGCCGAGCACGCGGCACACGCCGGTCGCGATGAACCAAGACTCGCCGTCGATCTCGATGGCGCGGAGGTTGAGGGAAGGGCGCTGCGTCAGCTGTCGAAAGTCTTGAGGTCCAATTTCAAGCCGTAATGCTTCTTGGCACCTTGCGCGTCGGTCCAGCCCCCGACGACTCTTGCATTGCAATAGGTAGTCTGGCCCGTCAGCTTCTTGTGGCCCAATCTTCTGCGGAAGCTACGCGCGTCTTCACGAGACATGAATCCGACCCGTTGGCCCGAGACCAACACTTCGACAGCGCTCTTGTCGTATCGATTTTGGTCATTTGGACGCAACGCGGCTTCACAATCAGCGTCGGCGCTGTCGGTGCCGTGGTCTCCCGCGAGTCGCTGCAGCACGGACTGATAGTGTGATTCGCCGACGACCTCTCCGCCAGTCGTCGATGTCTCTCATCGGGGCTCGGCCAGTTTTGCGGTGAACCTGCGTTGCTTCTAATTCTGCGGGCCATGGGCCGACGCAATCCTGGATTCTCTCGGTACGGACCGCCTGTGAATGGTCCCTCCCGGGGCATACCATCCTGCCTTCTTCCGAACAGTGGAACTCGCGTCCGATCGCGCGGCCGCTTCTATCGCCGCTACAGCTTCCGGATTGCAGTGGACGAACTGGCCTACGACCTCGATCGCCATTGCGCGAACATGGGCGCTTGGATCCTCCGTCAGCAGTTCTATTGCCCGAGGGAGAACATCCGCTTCTTCTGGCCGACACGATCCTTCCTTGCACCGGTCGCAAGCCAACGTATGAAGTGTCGTGATGCGCACGCGCTCGTCGTTGTCGTTCAGCATATCGAGCAAGTCGGCAAGCGTATCGGGCTGCAGGTAGCGGTCGAGAAATCGGCAGCAGTGAAAACGCACGTCCGCGCTGCGATGTTGCAGCCCGGCCCGAACTGCGGGGAGCGCTCGCGACCCGAACTGCAGCAACGCCTTGTAGGCGACTGCCGCTCGATAGGGCGCGGCCAGCATCGCTACAAGGTCAACGCTTTCGTCTGATCGGCGCGAGGTCACCATGATCAAACAATCCTCCAACTCCGCGTGCGGTCAGCAGACGGACCTGGCCATGGTAGCGCGTCAGCTCGAATGGCTGCCACGGGATGGTGGCATGTCCACCGTGCTGCCCGGACTGGCGCCCCTCACTGCCCCTGCTTCGGCAAATTCAAACTCTGCAACAACGGCACCCACCGATCGAACTCGGTGCGGACGAACTTCGCCAGTTCCTCCGGCGTGCCGCCGCGCGGCTCCATGCCGATGGCGTGGGCGCGCGTGACGAACTCGGGGTCGGCGATCACCTGGTTGACAGCGTGGTTCAGCCGTTCGATCGCCGCTTTCGGCGTGGCTGCCGGCACCGAGAGCGAATACCACAGCACGGCCTGGACGTCGTAGCCCATCTCCTTGAAGGTCGGCGCCTCCGGCACCTGCGAAAGCCTGCGGTTGTCCATCACGCCGAGCACGCGGAGCTGGCCGCTGCGGATGTAGGGCAGCGAACCCGTGATGGACGTGCCGTCGATGTCGATCTGCCCGCCGAGCAATGCCTGCAGCGCCGGCGTATCGCCGTTGAAGGGCACATGCGTCGTGCTGATGCCGATCGACTTCTCGAAGCTCATCGGCGCCAGGTTGGTGAGGATGGCCGAGCCCGGCGAGCCGCGGTTGATCTTGCCCGGATGGAGCTTGGCGTATTCGACCATCTCCTTGATGTTCTTGTACGGCAGGTCGGTGCGCCCGACGATGATCGCGGGCTGGTAGGCGATCTGCGAGACCGGCGCGAAATCCTTGACCGGGTCGTAGGGCAGCTTGTCGAACAGGATGGTGTTGTTGGCCAGCGTGCCGAGCGAGGACACCAGCACCGTGCGGCCGTCCGGCCGCGACTTGGCCACGTAGTCCGCGGCGACGATGCCGCTCGCGCCGGGCTTGTTCTCCACGATGATCTGCATCCCGCGTTTCGTGAGCTCCGAGGCCAGGATGCGGACGTACTGGTCGGTGCCGCCGCCGGCCGCGAACGGGACCACGATGCGGGTGGGTTGTTCCGCATGGGCCGCGCCCAGCGCCGCGATCAATCCCAGCGACAGGCCGGCGATGAATTTCAGATAACGCACTTTGTCTCCTTGTGAGCGGGGCCCGCGGCGGCATCGATGTCCGCGCGTCGGGGTCGCCGGCGCAGTCTATCGCCGGGTATCGCCTGCAAATCTGCAAGGAATGAAAAGCAGCTTTGTATGTCGTGCACACGGGGCAGGGGTGCGGCCATGGCTCGGGCCAGGCCCGGCAGGCCGTTCAGGCCGCGGTGCCGGCGGCCATCGCGGCCTTCACGACGCCGGCCTCCAGCAGTTGCGCCGCCTCGTCGTCGCTGAACCCGGCATCCCGCAGGATCTCCTCGGTGTGTGCGCCGTGCGCAGGCGCGGCCTCGGTCCGGCGGCGCGGCGTGCCGCACAGTTCGTAGGGCAGGCCGAAGCTGGCGTAGCCGGGGCGATCGCCGTTCGGTGCGACGTCCATCACCATGCGGCTCGAACGGAAGTCCTCGCCCGCCAGCACGTCGCCGTAGCTGCGCACCACCCCCACGACGATGCCGTTGCGCGTGAGCAGGTCCACGCATTCGCGCGTGTCGTGGCGCGACAGGCGCTCGCTCACGGCCACCTTCATGGCCGGCCGGTTCGCCACCCGCAGCTCGTTGGTGAGAAAGCGCGCATCGGTCGCGAGTTCGGGGCAGCCGATGGTTTCGCACAGGCGCACCCAATGGGACTGCACATAGGCGGAGACCACCACCATGCCGTCTCGTGTGCGGAAGATGTCGGCCGCGGGTGCGTTCATCGGCTGGCCGTCGCCGCTGCGTGTCGGTTCGACGCCGCGTGCCAGGTAGTCGCTCCAGTTCGGCAACTGCAGGTGCAGGGCCACTTCCAGCAGCGAGACACGGATGGTTTCCCCGACGCCGGTGCGCACGCGCCGGAACAGCGCGGCGAGCACGGCCTGGGCCGCCACCTGAACGGTCGCCGCGTCGATGATGGTCGCGCCCACCTTCTGCGGCAGGCCTCGCGCTTCGCCGGTCACCGACATCAGGCCGCTTTCCGCCTGCGCCGCGATGTCGTAGCCCGGCCGATCGCGCGAAGGCGCACCCGCCGGAAAACCGCTGATCGACACATGGACCAGCCCTGGATGCATCGCGCGCAATGCATCCGCGCCGAGGCCGAGCGACTCGGCGGCGCCCGGTCGCAGGTTCTGCACGACCACGTCGGCGCGCAGGATGAGGCGGCGCGCGATCTCGATGCCGCGCGGCTTGCGCAGATCGAGCGCGATCGACTTCTTGCTGCGGTTGTAGGCGCGCAGCATCGCGTGCCCGAAGTGGCCCGTGTGGCGCGACATGTCGCCTTCCATCGATTCGAGCTTCACCACTTCGGCGCCGAGGTCGCCGAGCGTCATCGCGGTGCCGGGGCCTGCGATGTAGTTGCCGAGTTCGACGACGCGGATGCCCTGCAGGGGCGGAGGAGCAGCGGCTTGTTCGTTCATTCGCGCAACTCTAGGAGCCGGCGGCCGCGGCGGAAAGGCAGAAGCTGCAAAGCTGCTTTGCGTCGCCCTCACGGTGCCGCGTCTTCGCGCAGCGCCTCGGCCATGAAATCGACGAAGGCGCGCACCTTCAGCGGCAGGGTGCGGCTCTGGCGGAACACCGCGTAGATGCCGTTGGAAAACCCGCGCACCGCGAGGCGGTACTCGGGCAAGAGCCGCACCAGCGAGCCGTCTCCGATGTTGCTGCGCACGGTGGGCTCCGACAGCAGCGCGATCCCCATGCCGCCGATCGCGGCGATGCGCAGCACTTCGCCGTTGTTCGAACTCAGCACGCCCTCGATCGGCAGCACCTGCTGTTCCGCCTGTTCGTCGATGTACTTCCAGGTGGTGCTCTCGCGCTCGCGGCGGTAGGTGAGGCACTTCAGGTTCGGCAGATCGCTCGGATGCCGGATGCGCGGGTGCGCCTTGACGAAGGACGGGCTGGCTACCAGCACCTCTTCGCTGCTGAGGAGTCGCTTGATCACGAAGCTCGAATCGTTGGATTCGCCGGTGCGGATGTCGATGTCGAAGTCCTGCTCCACCAGATTGACGGGGTGCTCGGACAGTTCGAACTCCACCCGGACGTCCCGATAGCGCTCGGCGAAGCGCGGCAACAGCGGCGCGATCACGCGCTGGCCGATCTGCGTGCGCGAGTGGATGCGCAGCCGTCCCTCGGGCACCAGCTTGGATTTGCGCGCGGCTTCCTCTGCCTCGGCCATCGCTTCGAGCACCACCTCGGCGCGTTCGAGAAAGGCCTGGCCTGCTTCGGTGACCTTGAGGTTGCGGCTGGTGCGGTCCACCAGCTGCACGCCGAGTTCTTCCTCCAGCGCGCTGATGCGGCGCGAGATGGTCGCGGGCGACAGGCTCAGGCTGCGCGCCGCGGCCGAGAGGCTTCCCTTCTTCAGGGTGATCACGAAGATCCGCAGCGAGTCGAGGGCCTTCATTTCAGAAGTCGCAAGGAAGTTGTATGCAGGTTGACGATCGAGGCAGGCATCCCGTTCCTCTCATTGTCCGATGCGACCCCGCGGGAGCTCGGCGATGGATTCTGGAGTCTTCATTCTGATGCAGCAGCGAAACAGGCATTAGACCTCCTGCCGGATCCTGCGCGCGTCTCGGGCGGCGATGGTGGTGTGGGAAAGCTGCAGCAGAGTCGCACCCTGATCGATTCAGGGGGGCGACTTTCAGGCCGATGGGCCGGTCACTCACGCGGTCAACCGGCGGCTGCAGGCAGAGTCGGTTCGTTCGCGAACAGGACGGTGAGACCTTCGGCGATCGTCGGATGCGCCAGGACACTGTCGCGCAGTGCCGTATAGGGAAGACCCGCGAGCATCGCAGTCTGCACCACCGCGATCAATTCACCCGCGCCCGCGCCCAATGCGGTGAAGCCGAGGATGCGATCGCTGTCCGTGGCGACAAGCGCCTTGAGGTGGCCGTAGGTCTCCGAAATCGTGCGTGTTCGCAGCACCGCCGCCATCGCGACCCTGGCGATGCGGTAGGGCACGCCCGCGCGCTGCGCCTCGGACTCGTTCAGGCCGACCCGTCCGAGCTCGGGGTCGGTGAACATGCAATAGGGCATCATGCGATCGCGCGTCGTGCGTTGGCCGCCGTTCAGGTTGTCCCTCACGATGCGGAAGTCGTCGAACGCTGCGTGCGTGAACTGCGGGCTTCCCGCGCAGTCGCCCATCGCCCAGACGCCTTCGGCCGAGGTCTCGAGACGCTCGTTGACCTTGACGTAGCCCCGCGCATCGAGCGCGACGCCTGCTGCTTCGAGTCCGATCCCTTGTGTGTTCGCCATGCGTCCGGCAGCGACAAGGATGTCGCTGCCTTCGACGAGCTGCGTGCCGGACGCCGTGCGGATGCGAAGCCGCACCTTGTCTCCCGAGCGGCCCTCGACGTCGATCGGCTCGGCGTTGAGCACGATCTCGATGCCTTCTTCCGAGAAGCGCCGCATCAGCGCTTCGGCCACGTCGCTGTCCTCGCGCGCCGCCAGCTGCGGCCCTCGCTCCAACACCGTCACGCGACTGCCGAAGCGGCGCATCGGCTGCGCAAACTCGAGCCCGACATAGCCGCCGCCCAGAACGACCAGGTGCTCTGGAACACGGTCGAGCTCGAGCGCTTCGACATGCGTCAGCGGCCGGGACTGCCGAAGCCCCGGGGTGTCGGGAATGGTGGCGCGCGTGCCGACATTCAGATAGATGCGGTCGCCGGTGAACATGGTGGTGGTCCCGTCCTCCTGCTCCACCTCGATGGTCTTCGGCGCGACGAAGCGGCCTTGGCCCATGACGAGTTCGGCGCCGCTTGCCGCGTAGTTCCTGCGGTGGATCTCGATCAGGTCATCCACCATCCTGCGCTTGCGATCGCGCACGGCGCCCATGTCGATGCCGAGCGCAGCGCAGGAGATCCCGAACTCCGCTGCGCGGCGCAACAGCGCGGCCACGTGCGCGCTGTAGATGACGTTCTTGCTCGGCAGGCAGGCGACGTTCGGGCAGGAGCCGCCGATCAGTGCGCGCTCGATGACAACGGTACGCAGTCCGGTCTTGGCCATCGTCCATGCCAGGTATTTCCCCGACTCGCCGCTGCCGAGGACGAGGATGTCGCAGTGCTGGATTTCCGACATGAAACCTCCACGAAGACTTCGGTCTTCCGAATGTTCGGACGCGCGAGCACTGCGGCGATATGCCGGCGGTGCGCTGCCTCAGATCTTGTCGAATCCGCCGCCCGCGGCCGCAAGGCCACCACCGACCTTGAAGGTGCCGATCGCGCCGTGCAGCTCCATCGGTGCCACGCCCTCGCCATGCGTCGTGAGCCCGCCGTCGATCTCGATCGCCTGTGCCGACCCGCCGGGCTTGATGCTCAGCGCAATCGCCGCGAGCTTCATCACCACGCCTTTCACGAGCGAATCGCCGGTGCCGCCGAAGGTCTCCACGCCGCGATGCACCACCAGGCGGCCGATCGGCTGGCTGATCTGGATGCCCACTGCGCCGTTCGCATGCGTCGTGACCCGATCGAACTCCGCCAGGCCGACCGTGCCCGCATAGACGTTGAAGCCGCGCGCGCCGGCGCCGAAGGTCTCGATCGGCGCGCGGACCTTCAGCGTGTTGACGATGTTGAAGTTCACGAAGCCGATGCCGCTCGGGCCATAGGACGTCAGCTTCTCCTCGACGGTCCAGCGGTCGACGTTGCCCCAGTTGTCGAGCACCATGTCGTTCACGCCGTAGGTCACGACAGGGCCGCGGTTGCGCACCTCGTCGACATGGGCGTTGAAGACGGTGAAGACGCCGCCGGTGATCTGGTCGGGCGTGCCCGGCGCAATCCCGCCGTCGCTGTAGACCGCGCCGGTTTCGAGCAGCGCCGCGACGAGTTTCCCGCCGGTGAAGCCGGCACCACTGACGAAGATGCCGCTGCCGCGCACCGGCGCGCCCTCGCGGCCTGCCGACAGGCCGACGAGCCTGGCCGTGACGACGCTGCGCTCGTCCTGCTGCATGTTCCAGAGCGTGAACGCGCCTTGCAGCACATGGACGCCGAAGCCTTGCGGCCTGTCGCTGCGCGCACGCGCGTCGGCCGCGACGATGTCGAGCCCGTCGACATCGACGTGGCCGCCCTTGACGGCATCGCGCGCGAGGATCTGCACCTGGCCGGTCGCGGTGACGCGCGTCAGCCGCATGCGGCCGAGGCTGTCGACCTGCGTGTCGTTGAAGATCACGCGCTGCGCCGGCGATGCCGTGAGGCGCAGCAGGCGGATCTCGTTGTCCGTCGTCAGTTGCAGGCCTTCGCTGCCGTCGGCAAAGGTGATGGAGGACTGATCGTCCTCGCCGCACAAGGCCTGGCCCGGCGCGAGGCGAATGGAGGGTGCGTTCGCGAGCTTGCCGTGCACGATGAAGCGCTGGGCGCCGCCCTCGCGGGTGGCTGCAATCAATTCGTCGGTCGTGGTCACCTTCCGGTCAGGCAGTGGGGCGCGGATGTTGCTGCTCATCGGAAACTCCTTGCAAAGCAATCGTGAAAAATCAATAGTGTCACGATCCTCGAAGCATTTGCAATGACAACACGAACGATCACCACCACGCTCCAGGCCGAGCCACTCATCGACGACGGCGACATGCTGCTGCGGCGTGCATTGCCTTCCGCACAGCGAACGGCGCTGGGACCTTTCATCTTCATCGATCACTACCGCCACCGGAGCCAGCGCGGCATCGGCGACAGGCCGCATCCGCATGCGGGCATCGAGGTATTGAGCTATCTGCTCGAAGGTGGCGTCGAACACCGCGACAGCCTGGGCCATGTCGATCACCTCGGGCCGGGCGATGCGCAGCACATCCGCGCCGGCCGCGGCATGCTGCACGCCGAGCAGCCGGCCGGCGGACGCCATGGGTTGCAACTCTGGACCAGCCTGCCGCCGGACCAGAAGCTGGTGGAGCCTGCCTATGCATCGTTTCGCGCTGCCGACATTCCGGAGATCGTGCAGGAGGGCGCGCGCGTACGCGTCGTCGCCGGGCAGGTGGAGGGTGTCCGCGGGCCGATGAAGCTCGCGGCGCCGACCACGCTGGCCCATGTGCATCTCGATCCGTCGGCGACCGTCTCGTTGTCGGTGGATGCCACGCAGGAACTCGGCCTGTATGTGCTGGACGGTTCGCTGGTCGGCAGCGAAGGGGCCGTCATCGGCGCGGGCGCACTCGCGATCCTGACGCCGGGCGACCGGATCAGCATCACTGCAACGCGCGAGCATCCGGTCGACGTGGCGTTGCTGGGCGGCCTGCCGGTGGAGGGCGCCGTTCTGTTCTCCGGGCCCTTCGTGATGGACACGCCCGAACGCCTGGCACAGACGAAGCGCGACTTCGCCAGCGGCAAGATGGGCACGCTCGACGGCGTTCCGTTCTGAGGGCGCCAGCCGCACCTGTCGACGTGTACGGCTACGGCGCCACTTCCTGCTGCAGGTGGCGTTCGAACTTCTCCAGCAGCGTGTGCATGGTCTTGCGGGTGTCGGCGAATTCGCTCGATGCCGCGCGGCGAGCCATGTCCGCGTCATAGGCGGCACGCGTCTCGAATGCGCATTCCCAGCGCACGTCCGGGCCGGCACCCTCCAGCTTGGTGAAGATGCGGCCCGCCGGCAGGCCGAGCCGCGCCCTCACATCGCTGGCGTGCCGACGCTGGGCCAGCACGGCTTCGGCCTGTCCGGCCCGGGCGTAGTAGTTGGTGATTTCAACGATCATGGTTGGCGGACCTCCGTGCCCGATTCCGTGGCGAATCCATCCGCGATGGTGCGGCACGCGGCCGGCACTCAGGGCATGAACTCTTGACAACAGGCTTATTTGATCACAAACTGTGATCACGCTTTGATTTCTTTGCAGATGGTCTGCCGAGATGCGTGAGCCCAGCGCGAGGAGTTCAGTCGATGCCAACGATCCAGTCCATAGAAACCCTGCTCGTCCAGTTGCCCACCCGCCGTGAGCACAAGTGGACTGGCCTCACGGAAACCATCGGCCGCTACCTGCTCACCCGCATCACCGACAGCGACGGGCGCATCGGCTGGGGCGAGGCGCCGGCACTGAAGGACTGGGGCGGCGAGTTCGGCCGCTACTTCGGCGAGTCGACGCTGATCGCGAAGGCCGTCATCGAGAACTACCTCGCGCCGTCGCTGATCGGCGTCGAACTCGGCAACTTCGCCGAGATGCACGCCCGCATGGACGCGGTGATTCGCGGCTATCCGTACGCGAAGGCCGCGGTGGAGTTCGCGGCCTACGACGTCACCGGCCGCTGGCTGAAGCTGCCCGTGCACATGCTGCTGGGCGGCAAGGTGCGCTCGCGTGTGATGGTGACCCATTCCATTGGACTGATCCCGATCGCGGAAGCGGAGAAAGAAGTGGCGCAGGTCGCCGCCGAAGGCATCAAGACGATCAAGATCAAGATCGGCGTCGATGCCAAACGGGACATCGACATGGTGCGCACCGTCCGCGGCGCAGTGGGGCCGGATGTCGAACTGTGCGTCGATGCGAACGAGGGCTATCGCACGCCCGGCGAAGCCATCACCACCGTGCGTGCGATGGAGCCCTACCGCCTCAAGTACGTCGAGCAGCCCGTCATGGGCATCGAGCGCATCGCCGAGGTGGCGCGCGCGATCGATCCGCCCGTCATGGCCGACGAGTCGGCGTGGAATGCGCACGACGTGATCCAGATCAGCGAGCGCCGCGCGGCGCAGATCGTCTCGATCTACACCACCAAGCCCGGCGGTCTCTACAAGGCGATGGAAGTCGCCGCCGTCTGCCGTGCGGCCGGGATCATCTGCAACGTCAACGGCTCCGTCGAGACCGGCGTGGGCAACCTCGCCAACATCCATCTCGCGGCGGCGGCGCCGGCGGCCACGCTGTCGTGCGTGGTCCCGGTGTCGACGCCGGCCGAATGGCAGAAGGGCCAGGTGGGCGGCATCTACTACCGCGACGACCTGATCGTTGCACCCATGAAGCTGGTCGATGGCGGCATCGAGGTACCGACCGCGCCGGGCATGGGCATCGACGTCGACCTCGCCAAGATCGAGAAGTACCGGGTACGCGACTGAGCGTCGCGCGACACATTCAAACCAAAGAAGGTGCCAGATGCGCAAAGCAATCATTGACCGGCAGGTGAAGGCCATGGCCGAGAACGGACTCGACGCGATGGTGTCGTGCTCGCCCGAGAACTATGCCTATGCGACGGGCTTCGTCGTGCCCTCGCAGCCGCTGATCCGGCACCGGCACGCGATGGCGATCGTCACCGCGGATGCGAAGACGGAGCTCTTCTCGGTCGACATGGAAGCCAGCACCGTGAAGCGCCGGGCACCGAACGTGCCGACGCGCATCTGGGCCGAATTCACCGACGACGCGATGCGCGTGCTGGCCGATCAGCTGAAGAACCTCGGTCTGGCGCAGGCCCGCATCGGCATCGAGATGGACTACCTGCCCGCAGGCGATCTCGCGCGCCTGCAGGCGGCGCTGCCGCAGGCCAAGTTCGAACGCTGCGAGCACATCCTCGCGCGGTTGCGCCAGATCAAGACGCCGGAAGAAATCGCGCTGCTGCGCCGTCTTTCGCGCATTGCCGACCAAGCCATCACCGACGCGCTGGCCTCCGTGAAGGCGGGCGATTCGGAGATGGACATCGCCGGCCACCTGACGCGCAATGTCTATGCGCTGGGCGCCGAGCATTTCAAGCTGATGATCATCGCGACCGGCGAGCGCAGCATGCTGCCCAACGTCGGCCCGTCGGAGCGCCGGCTGCAGCCGCGCGACGTGTGCCGCGTCGAGATCTTCTCGGTGATCGACGGCTACCAGGCCGGCGTGTGCCGCACCGCCGTCGTCCGGGAGGCACCGCCGATGGCCAACGAGATCTGGCAGCATCTGGTGGACTGCAAGTACCGCATCATGGAGATGGTCAAGCCCGGCGCGAGCTGCCGCGCGATCTACGATGCCTTCATCGCCAGGCTGGCCGAGATGAAGCTGCCGCCGATCTCCTTCGTCGGCCATGGCATCGGCCTGCATCTGCACGAGGATCCCTACCTCGGCAAGACGCCCATCCTCGGCCGCCCGGGCAGCGATGCGCTCATCGAAGAAGGCATGGTGCTCGGCTTCGAACCGCTGTGCTATGAAACGGGGTACGGCTTCGGCATGCAGAACAAGGACATGCTGCTCGTCACCGCCAACGGCAGCGAGCTGCTGTCCGACTACGCCAATACCGACCGGCTGCTGGTCGTCAAGGGCTGAGCGCGGCCCGAACCTCAACCGTGGAGTGATCCCCTCATGCGTACGCTCATCGAGCATCTCGAGTTCGCCTTTCTCGTCGACGCCAACGACACCGTCGTGCGCGACGCCAGCATCCTGATCGAGAACGACCGCATCGTCGACATCGGTGCGGCCGCGGAGGTCGCGGCCAGGCACCGCGGCGAGTCCTTCGACCGCGTGATGGACGGCCGCATGCTCGGCATCTGCCCGGGCTTCGTGGACAGCCACGTCCATCTGTCCGAAACCCTGTCGCGCGCCGTGTTTCCCGACAACCTCAATACGCGCGCGTGGGTGTTCCACTGGGCCAAGCCCTTCTATGCGCACATCACCGAGGAAGACGAGTACTGGGGCGCGCTGCTCGGCATCACCGAGATGCTGCGCAACGGCACGACCTGCTTCATCGACATGGGCTCGCAGTACGACCCCGGCATCACCGTGCGGGCGATGGAGCAGACCGGCATCCGCGGCGTCACCGGCCGGCATGCCGCCGACAATCCGCCGCCGGAACTGCCGCGCGGCTGGACCGAGGAGATGGCGCGGCATCATTTCTTTCCGAACGCGGAAGCCGCGCTGGCCGAGCTCGAAGCCTGTGTGCGCAAATACGATGGCGCGCTCGACGGCCGCGTGCGCTGCTGGGTCAACATCGAAGGCAAGGAGCCGTGCACGCTCGAGCTGCACGTGGGCGCACAGAAGCTCGCCGAGCGGCTCGGCGTCGGCACGACCTACCACCTGGCGACCTCGATCGAGGAAGCGCGCGTGTGCGAAGAGAAGTACGGCTGCTGGCCCATCACGCGCATCGACCGCGCGGGCGGCATCGGCTCCAACCTCGTGATCGCGCACGGTGCCGCGGTCAGCGACGACGAGGTGAAGCTCCTGGCCGAGCGCGGCGCGAAGGTCGCGTTCTGCCCGTGCTCCTCGTTCAAACTCGGCAAGGGCGCGACGAAGATCGGCAAGTATCCGGAGATGGTCGCGGCCGGCGTCACGGTCGGCCTCGGCACCGACGGTGTTTCTGCGGCCGGCAACATGAACCTGATGCGGCAGATGCTGATCGTGGCCGGCATGTTCAAGGACGCGCGCATGAAGCCCGACATCTTCACGGCGCGGCAGGCGCTGCGCGCGGCGACCATCGATGGGGCCAAGGCCGCGATGTGGGACCACGACATCGGCTCGCTCGAGGTCGGCAAGAAGGCGGACTTCATCCTCTTCGATCTCGACCATATCGAATGGACGCCGTTTCACGATCCGCTGCAGGCGCTGGTCTTTTCCGCCTCCACGGCCTCCATCTCGCAGACCTGGGTCGACGGCAAGACGCTCTACAGCGAAGGCAAGGTGCACGGCATCGACGAGCCCGCGCTGCGCCGCAAGGCCAGGGAGCTCGCGGCCGCCGCGGTGGTGCGCGCGGGCCTGCACGAAGAGGGCGTCGAGACGACCACGACGCTCTACGACAGCGGCAACTGATGCGGATGCGCCGGTACCGATCCGGCGCAAGTTTCAGGCGATGCTGGGTTCGTAGACCGAGCGCAAGGAGTTCTCGATCGCGCGCTGCGTCAGGTCGCGCGCGATGAACACGATCCAGCCGGGCCGCGCCGATTCGTCGGGCCAGCGCGGCAGGCGCTCGATGGGGTAGAGCACGTGCTGCACGCCCTGCACGACGACGGGGCGATCGTCGTCCTGTACCGCCAGCAGACCCTTCACGCGCAGGATCGAATCGCCGCGGCTGGCGAGCAGCAGTTCGAGCCAGTCGACGAAGGCGGCCCAGTCGAGTGCTTGCTCCAACTGCACGGTGAAGGTCTTGATGGCCTGGTCGTGGCCGTGCGCGTGATGGCCATGTGCGTGCGAGGCTTCGCTCGATGCACGCGGAAGACGCCATTGCGCGTCGGCTTCTTCGAGGATCTGCGATGCGGGCAACTGCGCCTTGCGGGACATCAGCATCGTCGCCGACGGATTCATCTGCGCCA
The DNA here is from genome assembly GCF_901827165.1 of Variovorax sp. SRS16. NCBI lineage: Bacteria > Pseudomonadati > Pseudomonadota > Betaproteobacteria > Burkholderiales > Comamonadaceae > Variovorax > Variovorax sp. SRS16. The sequence continues at coordinate 4,433,921 of NZ_LR594666.1, read as the reverse complement.
GCTTCTCGACCAGCACCGTGCAGTCGGCGTCCTCGACGAGATCGGTCTTGGTCACGATGACGCGGTCGGCGGTGGCGAGCTGTTGCCGCGCTTCGCGATGGGCGGTCAAGGTGTGCTCGCCGTTCACCGCATCCACGGTCGTGATCACCTGGCCGAGGCGGAAGAAGGGTGTCAGGCTCTGTTCGCTCAGGATCGCCTGCATGATCGGTGCCGGGTCGGCGAGTCCGGTGGTCTCGACGACGACGCGGGCAAAGGCCGGGATCTCGCCCGTGCGCATGAGCCCATGCAGCTCGGCCAGCGTCGACACCAGGTCATCGCGCACCGAGCAGCACAGGCAGCCGGAGCTCAGCAGCACCACGTCCTCGGCCACCTCGCGCACCAGCAGGTGATCGAGCCCCACTTCGCCGAACTCGTTGATGACCACCGCGGTGTCCGCGAGCGCCCGGTCGGCCAGCAGGTGGCGCAGCAGCGTCGTCTTGCCGCTGCCCAGGAAGCCGGTCAGCACGTGGATCGGCGTGCGGCTGTCGGCGCGATGCCCTGCGGCGGGCTCGGCGTGGGCCATGGCTCAGGCGACCTCGAAGATGGCGTCCACCTCCACGGCGACGTTGCGCGGCAGCGAACTGCAGCCGACGGCCGCGCGCGCATGCCGGCCGGCATCGCCGAAGACCTCGACCATGAGGTCCGAGGCGCCGTTGATGACCTTGGGATGGTCGCCGAACTCGGGCGCGGCATTCACGAAGCCGCCCAGGCGCACGCAACCGACCACGCTGTCCAGGCTGCCGCCCAGCGCGGTGCGCAATTGGGCGAGGATGTTGATCGCGCAAAGCCGGGCTGCCTTCTGTGCGTCTTCGATCGACACGTCGCGGCCGACCTTGCCGACGTACTGGTCCTTGCCGTCCGCGGTCGGCACCTGGCCTGCGATGTAGATCATCGAGCCGCTTCTGCGCGCCGGAACGTAATTTGCCGCCGGCGCGACGGCCTTGGGCAGCGTGATGCCGAGTTGTTCGAGGCGTGCTTCGGCCTTGTGTGGGGTCATGGTCTTGTCTTCCTTCGTGGGTGGATCGGTCAGCTGCCGAAATAGAGATCGTCGAGCGGCGCTGAAAGCAGGTTGGCGGCTTCCGGCTCGCCCAGCGCGGGCACCAGCGAACGACCCGTGTTGCGAATGTCGCGCAACACGCCGCGCTTGGCGACCGCGGGCTTCTTCGTGTGCATGCCCTCGAGAATCTCGAGATGCGCGGAGGCATCCCAGGGCATGTCGGGCGACAGCAGCGAGAGGTACATCGTGGGGCCGAACTGCAGCCAGAGCGATTCCACGAGCGGCATCAGCACTTCCGTGTCGGCGGCCTGGTAGAGCGTGAAATGAAAGCGCTGGTTCGACGAGAGACAGCCCAGCAGGTTGCGCTTCGCGATGGCGTCGAGCAACTCGTTGTTGATGGTGGTGAGCGTCTTCAGCAAGGCCGGTGTGCCATTGCGGCAGGCCATCTCGGCCGCAAGGCCTTCGACGAGTTCGCGCACCGCGAAGAGTTCGTTCAGCTTCTTGGGCGTGAGGCGCGGAACCCGGACCGAACCGTTCGCCGTGTCCTCGAGCGCGTTGGTGACCACCAGCCGCGTCAAGGCTTCGCGAATCGGCATCGGGCTGGTGCCGAAGCTGCTGGCGAGCTTGCGCAGGCTCATCACCTGGCCGGGCACGAAGGCGCCCACCATGAGTCCGCGTCGCAGGCGCTGGAAGACTTCTTCCTGCACACGGCCGCGGCCGCGCTTGGTCGGCTCTTCGACAGCCTCTTGTCGGTGGCGTTCGGCAGTCTGTTCCATGGCGCTCCTCTGCTGTGTCTCGTGTGGGCTCGATGCGGGTTAACCCGGTTGACCGTGATTATACGTGTGATCACACTCTGTGATCAATAGGGAGATCGATGTTGTCTCGTGCAGCGGAAAAACGATCAACCCTAAGCCTGCGCGGCAATGACGGTCAAGAGTTGGTTTCAGTTCATTTGCTCAATCATTGATAGGTCTATCCATGCGATTTCCTCGTGCAAGTTTCTCGATGTGCGCGCGCTGGCGAACTGCCGCACTGGTTGCCGTGCTGAGCCTGGGTGCTCATGCCTGGGCGGCGGACGAGGTCAACGTCCGCTTCAGCTGGAAACTGAAGGGGGAATACGCGCATCTCTACCTGGCACAGGACAAGGGCTTCTATGCGGCGAAGAACCTCGCCGTGCGCATGGGCGAGGGCGCCGGCGCACCGGCGGCGCTGGGCGCCCTGCTGCAGGGTCAGGAGGACGTGGTCGTGATGCCGGCCATCTTCGCCGTTTCCGCGATCCAGAAGGGCATGCCGATCAAGATCGTCGCGCTCTATCAGCCGAAGACGCCGATCGTGCTGATCTCGCAGCCCGACAAGCCGGTGCTCAAGCCCAAGGACCTGGAAGGCAAGACCGTGGCGCATGCCGTCGGCGAAACCGGCACGTCCTACCTGTCGGCCTTCTGCGCGGTCAACCACATCGACTGCAGCAAGGTGAAGAAGGTGCAGATGGATGCGCAGTCGCGCGTGCCGCAATTCCTGCAGAAGCAGGTGGACGTGGTGAGCGTCTATCGCAACAATGACCTGCCGATCATCGAGGCGCGCATGGACACCAGGTTCCCGATGCTCGACCTGGCGCAGAACGGCCTCGCGATCCCCGGCCTGGCCGCCGTGTCGAGCAACGCGATCATCGCGAAGAAGCCCGATGTGCTCAAGCGCTACCTGGCCGCGGTGAACGAAGGGATCGCAGCCACGCGCAAGGATCCCAAGGCCGCGACGGCCGCGCTCGCCAAGGCCTGGCAGGGCGGTCCTTCGGCGGACGTGATCGAGGCGCAGGTGCGCGCCACGATGGATGCGATCGAGACCGAGGCGGGCAAGCCGGTCGGATGGACGGATGCCAACACCATCGTCCAGGCACTGAACCTGCTTAAGACAGACGAAGCCATCGGCACGCCGAAGCCGGCCGATGTCTTCTTCACCAATGTCCTGCTGACTCCCTAGTGCGAGGCCATTCATGACCGAATTGAAACATCCCGGGATCGTCGCCATGCCCAACGTCGGAAGCACCAAGAAGAAGCCGCCTCGCGTCAATCTGCTCGAGCGCTATGCGTCCTTGCTGCTGGCGGTGGCGATCCTCGTCATCTGGCAGATCGCGGTTCCGCTGTCCGGCCTGTCGGAATTCGTGCTGCCGACACCGCTGGCCATCGCCAAGCGCATGGTGACGGACTTCAACCTGCTGGCGGCCCACTCCTACATCACGCTGCTCGAAGTGCTCGCCGGCTTCTTCGCCGGCGTGATCATCGGGATTCCGCTGGCGCTCGCGATCTTCTATTCGAAGGTCTTCGAGCGTGCGGTCTACCCGCTCCTGGTCGCGCTGCAGACCGTGCCGAAGATCGCGCTGGCGCCGCTCCTGGTGCTCTACCTCGGCTACGGCTGGGCGCCGAAGATCAGCCTGGCGTTCCTGATCTCCTTCTTCCCGATCGTGATCTCGACGGTGGTCGGCCTGCAGTCGCTCGACAAGGCGCTGGTCAACATGGTGCGGTCGATGGGCGCCAGCGAATTGCAGACCTTCTTCAAGGTCCGCCTGCCGGCCGCATTGCCGAGCATCTTCGGCGGCCTGAAGGTCGCGATCTCGCTGGCCGTGATCGGCGCCATCATCGGCGAATACATCGCTGCCGAACGCGGACTCGGCTACCTGCAGCTGCAGGCCAACTCGCAGTTCGACACCACCCTCAATTTCGCGACCGTCGTCACCATCTCGCTGATCGGCGTGCTGCTCTATTTCGTTCTTTCGCTCGTCGAGAGCAAGGTTTCGTATCAACGTGAAAGCGCCAAATGATCAAGCACATGCATCCCGCGGCCGATGCCAGGAGGCCCACCCATGAGTAGCGTTGTGGCCGGACATGCCGCCGCCGTCACCATCCAGGGCGTCTCCAAGTCCTACGAGGTGCGCGCCGGCGACGACGTGCTGGCGCTCGACCGCGTCGATCTCGACATCGCGCCCGGGAGTTTCGTCGCCATCGTCGGCCCGAGCGGCTGCGGCAAAAGCACACTGCTGTCCCTGCTCGCCGGCCTGACGCCGGTCAGCTCGGGCCGCCTGGGCATCGACGGCGACGAAGTCGTCAAGCCGCATCCGAAGGCCGGCGTCGTCTTCCAGTCCGACCTGCTGCTCTACTGGAGAAGCATCCTCGACAACATCCTGTTGCCGATCGAGATCAAGGGCATGGACCGCGTGGCCTATGCCGATCGCGCGCGCGATCTGCTCGCGCAGGTCGGCCTCAGCGGCTTCGACAACAAGTACCCCTCCGAGCTCTCCGGCGGCATGCGCCAGCGCGTCGCGATCTGCCGCGCGCTGATCCAGGAGCCCGGCCTGCTGCTGATGGACGAGCCCTTCGGCGCGCTCGACGCGCTCACGCGCGAGCAGATGATCATGGACCTGCAGACGATGTGGATGCGGCTGCGCAACACCGTGCTCTTCATCACCCACGGCATCGACGAGGCGGTGTTCCTCGCCGACCGCGTGATCGTCATGTCGCCGCGGCCCGGCCGCGTCGATCTCGATCTGACCATCGACATCCCACGCCCGCGCCGCTGGAGCGGCGTCCATGAAGACCCGCGCTTCCAGCACTACGTTCGCCAGGTGCGCGAGATCTTCGAAGCCAAGGGCGTGCTCGTCGCACATTGAGGTCCACATGAAGATATCCATTCTGGGCGCGGGCGCAGGCGGCGCCGCGGCAGTGGCCGAGCTCACGCTGGCCGGTCACGAAGTGGTTCTGTGGAACCGTTCTCCCGAGACGCTCGCGCCCTTCCAGGCGCTGGGCGGCGTGCGCTACGAGGGTGTGCTGGGCGAAGGCATGGCGCGGCCGCGCCTGATCACCGCCGACCTCGCGTCGGCGATCCAGGGCGCCGATGCGGCCGTCGTCACGCTGCCGACCTTCTCCCATGCGCCGGTCGCGCGCGCGCTGGCCTCGGCCGGCTGGCCGGCGAACCGGCCGGTGGTGCTGAATCCGGGCCATACCGGCGGCGCGCTCGAATTCGCCGAGGCCTGGCGCAGCGTGCGCGCCGACCTGCCGCCGATCGCGGAGTTCTCCACGCTGACCTACGTCGCACGCAAGTACCAGGCCGATGGCGTGACCGTCACCGGTCGCGCGCGCCAGGTGCGCGCGGCCGCGCTGCCCGGTGGCGATGCGGCGTTGACGATGGCCTGCCAACTCTTCCCCGGCGCTTCGCCGGTCGGCGACGTACTGGCCTCCGCGCTGGCCAATGCCAACCTCGTGCTGCATCCGCCGGGCGCCGTGCTCGGTGCGGCCTGGGTCGAAGCGACGCAAGGCGATTTCACCTTCTACGTGCAGGCCATGACGCCCGGCGTGTCGCGCACCATGCACGCGCTCGACGACGAGCGGCTCGCCGTCGCCGCGGCCTTCGGTCACCAGCTGCCCAACCTCATCGAGGAGATGAAGCTGATCGGCACGGTCGAATCCTCGGTCACCGACACGCAGGACTTCAGGGCCGCGATCGCGGGCGGCGAAGCGAACAAGCGCATCAAGGGACCGGACTCGCTCCAGCACCGCTACTACCGCGAGGACTTCGGCCACGGCTTGTTGCCCTTTCTCGAACTGGCGGCCATCGCCGGCGTCGCGGTGCCGGTGGCGCGTTCGCTGTTCACGCTGGCGCAGGCGCTGGTCGGCATCGACTACGCGAAGGGCGGGCGCACCGCCGAGGCCATGGGCATCGCCGGCCTCTCCAAATCCGAACTTCTACAACGTGTGAGGCAGCAGCCATGAACTGGGATCAGGTCGTCATCGCGATCGTCGGCGGTGACCGTCGCGAGCAGGAAATCGCGCGCTGCGCCGTCGCCGCCGGCGCCGAGGTGCGCGCCTATGGCTTCCCCTGGCCCGAGCAGGGCATCGAAGGCGTGCGCCACACCGCGAATGCAGCCGAAGCACTGGCGGGCGCCGACATCGCGCTGTTCCCGATTCCCGGCATTGCGCCCGACGGCGCGCTGTTTGCGCCGCAATGCGCCGAGCGCATCATCCCCGACGCCGCCATGCTCGGCGCCATGCGCCGGCCGGGCCACATCATCCTCGGCTGGGCCGATCCCAAGCTGAAGGCGCATTGCGAAACCATCGGCATCACGCTGCACGAGTACGAATGGGACGAAGACCTGATGCTGCTGCGCGGCCCGGCCATCGTCGAAGGCATGCTCAAGGTGCTGATCGAGAACACCGACATCACGATCCACAAGGCCAAGGTCTGCCAGATCGGGCAGGGCACCATCGGCACGCTGGTCACGCGCATGCTGCTCGCGCTCGGCGCGCGCGTGCACGTCGCGGCGCGCAATGCGGTGCAGCGCGCCGGGGCCTATGCGGCCGGTGCGGAATCGCACGAACTGTCCGAGCTCGCCGAGGTGCTGCCCGGCACCGACATCGTGATCGCCAGCGTGCCGGCGCGCGTGCTGGGGCGCGAGATGCTCGAGAAATTGCCCAAGCATGCGCTCCTGGTCGACCTCGCCGCGCCGCCCGGCGGCATCGATCGCGATGCGGCGCAGGAACTCGGCCTCAAGTTCGTCTGGGCGCGCGGCCTCGGCTCGAGAGCGCCCGTCACCGTCGGCCGCAGCCAATGGAGCGGCGTACAGCGCCGCATCGACAACATCCTCAAGGAGATCCAATGAACAACGCCGACCTGGTGATTCGCAACGCACGCGTGGTGCGCCATGACGGGGAGTTTCACGGCGGCGTCGCCGTGAAGGACGGGAAGATCATCATGACGGGCGCCGACAGCGCCCTGCCCAAGGCCCATCGCGAGATCGATGCCGGCGGCCGCGTGCTGATGCCCGGCGTGATCGATCCGCACTGCCATCTCGGCGTCAAGTTTCCCTATGCCGAGGACATGCGCACCGAACTGGCGGCCGCGGCCTCGGGCGGCATCACCACGGCGCTGCTGTACATCCGCAACCTCAAGCCTTCGTACATCCCGTTCTACGAGGAACGCAAGGCGGTGGGCGAGGAAAACGCGCCGATCGACTTCGGCTTCCACTTCGGCATCCAGCGCGAAGAGCACATCGCCGAGATTCCCGAGATCATCGCCAAGACCGGCGTGCGCTCGTTCAAGTGCTACTTCGGCTACGAGCCCGACAACCCGATCGGCATCGTGCCCGCGACCGACGGCTGGGTGTACGCGGCGATGCGCATCCTGGCGAAGGTGCCCGGCGCGCTCATCAACGTGCACTGCGAGAACACGCAGATCGCGTCCTGGCTGAAGAACGAGATCAAGGCCACCGGCCGGCAGGATCTCGGCGCCTACACCGAATCGCGCCCGGCCTTCTGCGAGGTCGAGACGATCCGCCGCATGATCTTCCTGGCCGAGCGCACCGGCTGTTCGCTGCACCTGGTCCACACATCGGTCGGCATGGGCCCGGTGCTGGCCGCCGAGGCGCAGGCGCGCGGCGTGAGCGTCACCGTCGAGACCTGCCAGCACTACCTCACGCGCACCTGCTACGACAAGGACCTCGACATGCGCGCCAAGATCTCGCCGCCGCTGCGCGACCAGGAAGAGCAGGACGGCCTCTGGCGCGGCATCATGAACGGCTCGGTCTACAGCCTCGGCACCGACCACGTGCCCTTCCTGCCGAAGAAGGGCGAGGATCTGTGGACCGAGTTCCCGGGCGTGGTGTCCTTTCCGTGGGAACTCTCGCTGATGCTGCACTTCGGCGTGCACCAGCGCGGCCTGTCGCTGTCGCGGCTGGTGCAGCTCAATTCGGCCCATCCGGCGCAGCGCTTCGGCCTCTGGCCGCGCAAGGGCAACATCGAAGTCGGCTTCGATGCCGACATGGTGCTGGTCGATCTCGACGAAGAGCGCACCGTCAGGCACACCGGCAAGGGCACCTGCATCTACGAAGGCTGGAAGCTCAAGGGCTGGCCCGTGCTCACGACCTCGCGCGGCGCCGTCGTCTACGAGAACGGCGCCGTCGACGAAAGCGCCTACGGCCGCGGCCGCTGCCTCAGCGTGCCGGCCTGACCATGGAGACCGGATTCTGCGAGCCGGTGATGGGCAGCGTGGCGCCGGTCGCCCGCAGCCTCGGCGAGCGCATCGATGCCGTGCATGCCACGGTGCGTGAACTCGCGGCGCGACAGCCGCCGCTGCGCCGCGAGCGCTTGTCCGGTATCCACAACCCCTGGGGCCATGCGTCGGTGATTGCCGATGCATGGCGCTTTCTCGATCTGTGCGAAGACCCGGCAATTCTTGATCGGGTCGAGCAGGTCATCGGTCCCGACATCGTGCTGTGGGACTCGCAGCTGTATCTCGAGGCGGCGTCCTATCTGCGCTTCGTCGAAGCGCAGCGCGAAGGCCGCTACTGGCCGGTGCTGCCGCTCGCGGGTGCGGTCGTGCTCGTCGCACCCGGCCATCCATCGGCGCCGGTGAGCTGCTTCGATCTCGCGGCCCTCGGCGGCGCGCCACGGCCCGCGCTGGATCCGCGCGCGCCGCTCTACGTGATCCGCTACATGCCCGCCGCCAGCCGCTTCGTGCGCGACCCGCATGCGCCGGCCAACTGGACCGCGATGGAGGAACAGCCGCTCCTCAACTACGCGACCCGGCCGCTCTGGCTGGTGCGCGGCGAGGACCGTGCGGGCAACGATTTCGTCACCGGCTTTTCGCCTGCCGTCCCACGCTGGGCCGGCCATCAACCTCAGGAGCACTGACATGCCATTCGTGATCGTCGAGATGTGGGAAGGCCGCACGGTCGACCAGAAACGCAACCTGGTCAAGGCCATCACGCAGGCCATGGTCGACCATGCGAACTGCAAGCCCGACCACCTGCACGTGGTGATCCACGACACGCCCAAGGACAGCTGGGGACGCAACGGCGTGCTCGGCATCGACATGAAGGAAAAATGATGACGCTCGACAACCTCGACACCCGCAATTCTGCGCTGCTGGTCATCGACCTGCAGAACGCATTCGTTCACGACAAGGGCACGCTCGGCATCTCCGGCGTCGACACGAAGCGGCTGTCGGCCATCGTGCCCACGCTCGCCGAACTCATTCCGCGCTGCCAGGCGGCCGGCATTCCCGTCATCTGGACGGTGCAGGAGCATTTCGCCGTCGATGCCAGCCGCGCGCACAAGAAGCTCGCGGGCCACACCTCGCGGCGCAAGCAGGTGTCGGCGCTCGCCGGCACGTGGGACGAGGAGATCGTCGAAGAGCTCAAGCCGCTCGCTGCCGTCAATCCGTCGTACGTGATCCGCAAGCACCGCTTCGGTGCCTTCTACGAGACGCGCCTGGAGATGATGCTGAAGATGCTCGGCACCCGCACGCTGTTCATCGCCGGCACCACCACCAACGCCTGTGTCGAGACCAGCATCCGCGAAGCCTATCTGCGCGACTACGACGTCGTCGCGCTCGACGATTGCATCTCGGGCGTCAACGGCGAATGGGAAGCGACGGCCAAGAAAGTCTGGAAGCAGTACTTCTGCGAGATCTCCGATTCGAAGGAGATGCTCGGCTGGATCGAGGCGCAATCGGCGCCCCGCGCGCTGGGCTACGGTCACATGCTGATGATGGTGCAAGACGTGCCGCGTTCGACCGCCTTCTATGTCGACCAGCTCGGCTTCAGCATCCGGCCGGCCAAGCCGCTGGCCGACGGCCGGCCCTTCACCGCCTTCCATCAGGGCGTGGCCATCGTCGGCGGACGCGCGGCATCGCACAAGCAGATCGATCACATGGCCTTCGAGGTCAACGACGTGCGCGCGCTGCGCGAGCGACTGAAGAAGACGAGCGTCGAGTTCCAGGAGGACCTGCACGACGGGCCCTATGGCTTGACCATCTATGTCACCGATCCCGACGGCACGCGCATCGAGCTCTACCAGGTCGGCGCCAAGGTCTGACGGCAGCTTCGCCGCGATCGTGCATGCATGACGAGGGTGCGATCGCCGGCGCGCTTGCCGACAGAAGACCATGCACTTCCTGAAGCTCGACCTCAATCTGCTGGTGGCGCTGGACGCGCTGCTGACGGACCCGCATGTCACCCGCGCCGCCGAACGGCTGCGCGTCAGCCAGTCCACGCTGAGCGGATCACTGGCGCGGCTGCGCGAATACTTCGAGGACGAACTGATCGTCCAGGTTGGCCGGCGCATGGAGCTGACGCCGCTCGCCCAGGAATTGCGCTCGCCGCTGCGCGAGCTGCTCGGCAGCACCGAGCAGCTGCTCTCGACCAAGGCGCGCTTCGATCCGGCGAGCGCCGAGCGCTGTTTCACCATCACCTGCACCGACTACGTCTGGGCCACGCTGCTGCGCGAAGTCGTCGCCCGGCTGGCCACCGAGGCGCCGCACGTGCGGCTCGAATACACCGGCAGCACGCGCGACTTCGCCGAGCGGCGCATCGAGCTGCTGGTCGTCTCCGACCGCTTCGCGCTCGATGGTCATCCGTCGCAGGCGCTGTTCGCGGATCCCTTCGTCTGCATCGCCTGGTCCGGCAACACGAAGATCGGCGAGTCGCTGGATTTCGAGGACTACTTCGCCCACCGGCATGTCGTCGCCTACTCGTCACGCCCGACGCTGGTCGCCGACTGGATCGCCTCGGCACACGGCCGCCATGTGGACGTGGCGGCGCGGGCGCCGAACTTCACGCTGGTGCCGCAATCGATCGTCGGCACGCCCTACCTGGCCACCGTGCCGCTGCGCATGGCGAACCACTACGCAAAGCACCTGCCGCTGCGCATCCTGCCGCCGCCGCTCGAACTGCCGGTGCTGGCCGACGTGCTCCAGTGGCACGGCCATCAGGAAGCGGACGAAGGCTTGCGCTGGCTGCGGCAGCTGATCGTCGATGCGTGCCGCCGCATGGACGACGCGCCGCCGGCCTGAAGCCATGAAGGCGGCACCGTGCCGACCGCGTGCACGCCCTGGCGCAGCACGACCCGCGCCGCGCCGCGCGAAGGCCAGCCGATCGGATCCGCATCGACGAACAGCACGAGATCGGCAGGCTCGCCCGCCAGCACGGGCCGAGGCCGCGGCGCGGACTGAAGCCAGTCGGCGCGGCACAGCGACTGCGACCAGGCATCGAAAGGATCGGCCAGCTGTGCGGCCATCGTCGCGACGCTCAGGGTCTCGACCGGGTCCAGGCTGCCCAGCCGGCAGAACGCATCCTGCACGCTGTCGCTCGCGAACAGCAGCGGGATGCCGCGCGCAGCCGCTTCCTTGACGAGCGTGAGGCCGCGCAGGCGCGGCGTCCGGTCCTGCGCGGCATCCTGCAGCAGCAGGTTGGCCATCGGCAGCGAGACGATCGTGATCGGCACGCGCGCGACCGCATCCAGCGTGGCGAGCGCGTGCGCCGGCGTCTGCGCGGCGAGCGCGCAGGCGTGGCTGCAGACGACGCGGCCCGCGAAGCCGATCTCGCGCAGGATGCGCGCCGTGGTCTCGACGCCGCGGGCTTCGGGCGCGAGTTCCTCGTCGACGTGCAGGTCGACGTCGAGGCCGAGCGCCTGCGCGCTGAGCAGCAGGTTGCGCAGCGCGTGCGGATTCCAGCGGCTCGAATGGACGAAGGCGCCCACCACGGCGCCGGACCCACCCGCCGCGATGCGCCGCACGACGGCGCGCGCCTGCGCGGCTTCTTCGAAGAAGGCCAGCGGACACAGCGCGACCTTTTCCAGCGCGATGCGATCTGCCCATTCGTCCTTCAGCGCATCGATGACCTGCCACGCGACGGGCGCTTCGTCCGGTTGCCACCAGTTGATGTGCGTGCGCAGTTGCCGGGTGCCCGCGTGCCAGGCCCAGTCCAGCGCGCGCGACGCGCGTGCGTGCACGTCGGCCGGCGTCCAGCGCCCGCGATCCGCCGCGGTGGCCGCGATGCCGCCGGGCAGGCCGGGCTGCACCGCGCCGAGGCGCGCGGCCGTGAAAGCCTTGTCGAGGTGCGTGTGCGCATCGACGAAGCACGGGAGCGCCAGCGCGCCATGGATGTTCCAGCCTGCGAGCGGCGGCAGCGGCAGCTCGTCGCGCATGGGCGCGATCGTGCCGATCCGCTGATCTTCCAATTCGAGCAGCGCGAGTGCGACCTCGCCGCCGGCGACCGGCCATTGCGCCGGCAGCAGCCAGCGCGGCAGGCGCGCATTGGCGATGAAGCGGGGCGGGTCCAATGAAGGCACGGAAGGGTCCGCGCGACGGCCTCAGTTCTTCGCCGGCGCGAGCAGCACGTTGGTGTAGTAGTCGTCGAGCGGCTTGGCCGACGCGTCCTGCGGATTGACCAGCGCCATCTCGTCGAGCGCCGAGCGGATGACGGCCGGATCGATGTGGCCCAGCGGTTCCCTGGTCGCGACCGGCGTGAATTCGAGCGTCTTCTTGACCTGCTCCGTGACCACGCCGAGCGGCGGGCCGCCCGACCAGCTCTTGAGCAGCGCTTCGGCCGCGCCGGTCGGGTCGCTGCGCGAACTGTCGAAACCCTGGTTCAGCGCGCGGATGAAGCGGCGCAGCACATCGCCCTTGGTCTGGATCGCCTTGTCGGTCGACACCAGCGCCAGGCCCGGCACCGTGAGCCCGAACTTCGCGGCGTCGAAGATCACGAAATGCAGGTTCTGCGCTTCCAGCATCGGCGGATCGACGTTGAGGTAGGTCGAAGCCAGGTCGACCTGCTTGGCCTGGAGCTGCGACACCCGCATGCCCATGTCGCCGCGCACGCGCTTGATCTTCGAGCAGTCGATCTTGGCCTTGCTGCACAGCACGGGCAGGTACTCGACGGTCGTGTCGCCCGCGGCGGTGGAGACCGATTTGCCTTCCAGGTCCTTCGGCGTGCGCACGGGGTTCTCGGGATTGGAGAGGAAGCCGACGGGCGCGACCGGATGGTAGAGCGCGATCATCTTGATCGGCATGCCCTTGGAAATGGCCGTGATGGCATAGATGCCCGGCAGCACGACCACGTCCTCGTTGCCCTGGATCAGCGAACCCAGCGCGGCCTGCGCGCCGGCGCCTTCGCCGAGTTTGGCATCGATGCCTTCCTTGGCGAAGTAGCCTTTTTCCTTGGCCATGTAGAAGGCCATGTATTCGCCCTTGAGCTTCCAGCTGTAGCGCACGTTGACCTGGTCGGCGGCCAGCGCCGCCTGCGCGCACAGGCCCGACGCTGCGATCACGAGCGCGGTCAGCGCGCGGGTCCAGTTGGCAGGAATTCGATTCGACATGACGATCCTTGGTTGCGGTCGAGGGACACAGAGGAGACACAGGACACCCGTTCCGCGGATTCTCGGCGCGGGTGGGACGGACAGGAAATCGGTTTTCAGAATGGATCGAATCGGTAACGCCGATATCGGCACCCTTTTCGGCTTCGAGGTCAGTACAGAACCACGCCGCGAATGGATTCACCCCGCTTCATGAGGTCGAAGCCCTTGTTGATGTCTTCCAGCGGCATGGTGTGCGTGATCAGGTCGTCGATGTTGATCTTGCCCTCCATGTACCAGTCCACGATCCTGGGCACATCCGTGCGCCCGCGCGCCCCGCCGAAGGCCGAGCCCTCCCACTTGCGCCCCGTCACCAGCTGGAACGGCCGCGTGCTGATCTCCGCGCCCGCCTCCGCCACCCCGATGATGATGCTGCGCCCCCAGCCCTTGTGCGTGCACTCCAGCGCCTGGCGCATCACCTTCGTGTTGCCGATGCACTCGAAGCTGTAGTCGGCGCCGCCATCGGTCAACTGCACGATCGCGTCCACCACGTTCTCCGTGTCCTTCGGGTTGATGAAGTGCGTCATGCCGAACTTGCGCGCCATCGCCTCGCGTTCGGGGTTCAGGTCCACGCCGATGATCTTGTCCGCGCCCACCATCTTCGCGCCCTGGATCACGTTCAGGCCGATCCCGCCCAGGCCGAAGACGACCACGTTGGCGCCGGCCTCCACCTTGGCCGTGAAGATCACCGCGCCGATGCCGGTGGTGACGCCGCAGCCGATGTAGCAGACCTTGTCGAAAGGTGCGTCCTCGCGGATCTTGGCCAGCGAGATCTCGGGAGCGACCGTGAAGTTGCTGAAAGTCGAGGTGCCCATGTAGTGGAAGAGCGGCTTGCCGTCCAGGCTGAAGCGGCTGGTGCCGTCGGGCATCAGGCCCTTGCCCTGGGTGCTGCGGATGGACTGGCACAGGTTGGTCTTGCGCGACAGGCAGAACTTGCACTGGCGGCATTCGGGTGTGTACAGGGGGATGACGTGGTCGCCCTTCTTGAGGGTGGTGACGCCCGGGCCGACGTCGACGACGATGCCCGCGCCCTCGTGGCCGAGGATGGCGGGGAAGATGCCTTCGGGGTCGGCACCCGAGAGGGTGTAGTAGTCGGTGTGACAGATGCCGGTGGCCTTGATCTCGACGAGCACTTCGCCGAACCTGGGGCCGGCGAGGTCGACGGTTTCGATGCTCAGGGGCTGGCCGGATTGCCAGGCGATGGCGGCTTTGGTTTTCATCATTCGACCTTCTCGAGCAGGCCCACGGCATGCAGTGCCTGCGTGCGTTGCCAGGCCTTGCGAACGAACTTCGCCGCCTCGACGTTCTGTTCGAACAGGTCGTACTTCGCGCCCATGCCGTAGTCGGGCATGTCGATCAGCTCGGTCGTCACGCAGCGCAGCCGGCTGGTGGGTTCGATGATGTGGTGCGCCAGCACCTTGCGCAGCGCCTCCTTCGACGGTTCGAGCAGGTAGGCATGCCAGGGCGAATGCCACTCGCCGCGCGCGGGCCGCGTCATCGGGTACTGGATGCCGCGCGTCGCGCTGCCGTCCTCGTTGCGCGCCCAGACATTCGGCGGCTGGCTCGGTCCGGCCGGACGGAACTGCACCAATCGCACGATGCCCTGCGCCAGCCACTGCGCGCACAGCGATCCCTTCTCGAAGGGGTCGAGCACGATGCGGCCGTCCTCGACCTCTTCGCGCACGCCCGAGATCTCGAGCTCGGCCGGGTTGCCGATCTTGAAGGTCGCGTGGCTGTAGTCCATCGTGAAGTTGAAGGGAATGCCGCGCGCCTGGACCGCATTCGCGACTTCGGCGACGCGCTTGAACTGCTCGGTCCACATGTTGACGTGCACTTCGAAGCTCGGTTCGACGCCGCGCGCCATGCCGAAGTCGTAGGTATCGAGGTAGTGATCGACCACCTCGGGGTTGCTCAATGCATGGCCGTCGGCATGGTGCGTGAAGGTCATGATGTTGTGGTGGCGAACGCCGACCTCGCTGCAGATCAGCAGGTTGTCACGCAGCAGCGCTTCGTCGCGGCCGAGCAGGTAGTACCAGGTCGGCTGTTCGATGCGCAGGTCGTGCTTGCGCATTGCCGCCAGGTACGGGTCGAGGTTGGCGCGGCTCGGCAGGCGCGCGAGGTAGTCGAAGACGCCGCTTTCCTTGACCATCGCGAACTGGGTGTCGATCGGGTGCTCGTCCATCGTCACGGGTGCGCTCGGCGAGGAGGCCCGGACGCCGCGTCCGCTGCAGCCGATCAGGAGCTCGGGGACTGCGCGCTCGGCCTCTTGTGTTTCGTTCATGGCGATCTCGCGCTTATTTCGCGTGCACCGGCACCGGCACTGCCGCGCCCTGCCGCTGTTCCCGTTCCGCGCGCTCCTTGAGAATGCGCCGCGCGCGCACCGCCGGCGCATCGGTCGACAGCAGGATCGGCTTCATCTTGAAGAGGTCGGTCTCGGATTGCATGTAGGCCTGCTGCGCTTCGATCACGGGCTTGTCCTCGTTGTTGAAGATGTCGATGCCCACGCGCAGCAACTCGTCGCTGAGCACCCGATCGTCGGTCCGGAAGTTGCGCGACATGGCCCAGAAGTAGTGCGAGCTGGTCTCGGTCTCCGGCGTGAGCAGGTGTGTCGTCGGAATCGACAGGCCGTCCTCCGGCCGTCCGCCGACCGCGGTCATGCCGACGTCCAGCAGCAGATTGCCCGGTGGATTCCAGCGCATGAAGTTGCGGTGGTCGCCGCGCTGCTCGGGCGGGAAGCCCAGCATCCTGAAGTACTGGTTGGGCAATTGGTCGCGGCGCACGAAGCGGGCCCAGACCGTGTCGCCGCTCACCGGCGACTCTTCCATGGCGGCCGGCCCCGCGGCATTGCGGAACATCGGATGCACGTACTGGCCGTGCGTGAGGTCGAGCAGGTTGTCGCTGATCAGCTGGTAGTTCGCGTTCACGTGCAGGTAGCCGTGGACGGTTTCGAAGCGGTCGTCCTCGAGCGGTTCGAAGCGCACGATCGTGGCCGGGTCGGCCAGCTCGGGCGGGCCCATCCAGATCCACACCACGCCCTGCGATTCGACCAGCGGATAGGCGCGGACTTGCGCCATTCTCGGAATCAGTCCGTTGCCGTGCGGGTTGTGGGTGCAGGCCCCCTGCGCGTTGAAGCACAGGCCGTGGTAGCCGCATTCGACGGTGTCGCCCTTCAGGGTTCCGCGATGCAGCGGAACGAAGCGGTGCGGGCAGCGGTCGGCCAGCGCAGCGGGCTCGCCGTCCTCGCGCCGGAACAGCACCACGGGTTCTTGCAGGATCGTGCGGGCCAGCAGCGTGCGCTGGATCTCGTGGGACCAGGCTGCGGCATACCAGGCATTTCGGATGAGAGTCATGCGTCGAGTCGAGAGAAAAGGGATGCCCGAATCTTCAGCGACACCTCCCGAAGCGGGAAATCGTTTGTTGGGATGTGATCCATCGACGACCCCGATGGCCGCGGCATCGGCCGCAGGATTCAGCGGTTTGTCAGGCAGCAGTCGACGATCAGTTCGCGCAGCCATTGCATGCCCTGGTCCGATTCCTGATGCCGGTGCCACTGCATGACCTGCGTGAGAACCGGCAGTTCGAGCGGCGCCTCCAGGATCCGCAGCGGAAGATGGCCCGCGTAGTGGTTGGCCATGCGCGTCGGCACGGTGGCGAGATAGGGCGTCCCGACGATCGATTGCGGGACCATCGTGAAGTCGGGAACACGGGTCGCGATGCGGCAGCGCAAGCCATGCCGGGCCGCGATCCAGTCCGCGACCAGGGTCGGCCGCGACGACCAGGCGACGATGTGGTCCTGCGCGAAGTACTCGTCGAAGCTGATCGCATCGCCGATCCGGTCGTTGCCGGACCACGCGATGCAGACGAAGGATTCCTGGAACAGCTGCCTCGACGAATGCTCCTTCAGCGCAAAGCGGTCGGCGACGATGAGGAGTTCGACGCGGTGCTCGGCAAAGTCGCGCGCGGTGCCGCCGTATTCGAGCCGGATGCCTGGTGCTTCCGACGCCAGGCGCCGGAGGACCTTGCCGATCAGCGTGGCCCACACGTAGTCGGTG
Organism: Variovorax sp. SRS16; assembly: GCF_901827165.1. Classification (NCBI taxonomy): domain Bacteria; kingdom Pseudomonadati; phylum Pseudomonadota; class Betaproteobacteria; order Burkholderiales; family Comamonadaceae; genus Variovorax; species Variovorax sp. SRS16. The sequence continues at coordinate 4,416,657 of NZ_LR594666.1, read as the reverse complement.
CAGGTGAGCGTGAAGCGGCGCTCCGACGTGCCGGGATCGAAGTGCGACTTGGTCGACAGGAGTTTTTCCGCATCGCCCAGCACGTTGCGCAACGGCTGGCGCATGGCCTCGGCCATCGGCGTCAGTTCCATGCGCCGCCCGACCTGGACGATCAGCTCGTCCTGGAAGTAGTCGCGCAGCCGTGCCAGCGAGCCGCTGAGCGTGGGCTGGCTGACGCACAGGCGTTCCGCGGCGCGCGTGACGTGCGGGTCCGTCAGCAGGGCGTCCAGTGCGACCAGGAGATTCAGATCGAGCTTCAGAAAATTCATCTCGCTCCCAGTCTGCCCGAACCGTCGGGCATCAGAAGTTGTGGCGGATGCCCAGGTCGTAGCCGGTCGAGGTTTTCGGAACGAAACCGGTGGTCACGAAGGCCGGGCCGCCGACGCTCAGGTTGGCGCCGTTCCTGTTGCGGATGCGGGCCACGGTGGCATAGAGCGCCGTGCGCTTCGACAGATTGTGGACGTAGCCCAGCGCCCATTGGTCGGCGCGTGGATCGGCCGGGCTGCCGGGCATCGTCTGGTGGGTGTCGTAGCGCACGTTGCCGTAGCTCGCACGGATCAGGCCGGGACCGATGGGCGCCATCAGCCCGAGCATGTAGCCGTTGACGCCGATCGTGTTCACGGGGGCGGGCGGCGCGAACACGTAGTCGACCTTGCGCTTGACTCTGGAGAGCTCGGCGAACAATTTCACCGGACCGAAGTCGTAGGAGCCGGCGATGTTGAAGGTATCGAGCTTGGCCGTGCTGCCGGCGTCGTAGTTGCTGTCCAGCGTGCTTTCGCCGTACGCGGCTGCGATGTTGATCGGTCCGTTGGCCCAGCCGAAGCGCGCGCCGACGTAGCGGCCCGCGCGCGTCTCGGCACCGACCGGCGTGAATTTGCCGGGGCTGTAGTGCATGCGTTCGCCGAACGCGTATTGCACCTGGCCATAGAAGCCGCCGAGATCCGGCGGCAGGAAGTAGGCGACCATGTTGCTGGCGCGCAGGTAGTTGTTGCCGGTCACGTTGGCCGTGCCGGCGGGCGTGGTGTAGGAGGGCACGAAGGAGTTCAGCGCGAAGCTCGGTCGCAGGATCAGGTTGGTGCCGACACCGAAGGTGGTGAACGGGTCCAGCGCGGTGTCGTTCCAGACCGTCGCGGTGTAGTCGCGCCCGAGTCGGATCTCGCCGAAGCCGCCCGAGAGGCTGACGGTGGAGCGGCGCGAGAAGGTGGTGATGCCGGTCTGTCCGTCGTCGCTCGAGAACGGCGCTTCGAGCCAGAAGCTCGCCGCCAGTCCGCCGCCGAGGTCCTCCGTGCCGCGAAAGCCGATGCGGCTGGCGAAATAGTTGGAATTGGTGAGCGCGGTCTGGCTCGTCGTCACGCTGCCCCGGTTGACGTAGAAGGGGTTCAGCAGCGTCGGCCCGTTCGGGTCCGTCGAGCGGTTCGAGTAGCCGCTGATCGCGGTATCGATCGTGCCGAACACGGTGATGGACGACTGGGCCGAGGCCGCGCCGGCGGCGGCCAGCGCCACCGATGTCAGCCATATTTTTCTCTTCATTGCATGTCTCCGTTGGGAATCGACGGCCGGCTCACGGCCGCGCACAGGGATCGCGCACGCGCGCGCCTGTCCGAGGCCGCCGCGGCGGGCCTTGTGGGCAGAAAGGGCGTGATGTGCAGGCGGGTTGCCTGCGGACGCGGGGCGCGGTCGAACGCGACCGGCCGGCGCCGTCGTCAATGCGCTATGTCCACACCGAGTGCCGGCGCAGTGCGATGCGGGGATGGATCCGTGGGGACATCGGGTGAACCTCTTTGAACTGTTCGGCAGGCATCAATGAAGCGCCAGGTGCAGCCCGAGAATAGAGAGCGAACGACCGACGGGAAAATCGTTCTTTCCGATGGCAGCCATGTGATGGCGCAATAGCTGCGCCATCACTCCGGCGCAATTACGCGCCCTGCAGGCCGAGGACCGGCGGCCGCGGCGTCGCGCCGGTGAAGGCGAAATCCACCTCCGGCGCGAGGCCGCTCACGATGCGCGCGATCGACTTGCCCGAACCGCAGGCGTGCGTCCAGCCCAGCGTGCCATGGCCGGTGTTGAGGAACAGGTTCGGCAACCGGGTGGCGCCGATCAGCGGCACGTTGCTCGGCGTGGCGGGACGCAGCCCGGTCCAGAACTGGGCCTGCGTCGTGTCGCCGGCGCCGGGGAACAGCTGCTCGACGCGCCGCACGATGGCCTCGCAGCGCACGCGGTTCAGGTCGCGGTCGTAGCCGTTGAGTTCGGCCGTGCCGGCGATGCGCATGCGGTCGCCCGTGGCCGAGGTGTAGCGCGAGAACACCAGCTTGTATTCGTCGTCGGTGAGCGAGACCTGATAGGCCTTCGAGGCATCGATGACCGGCAGCGTGACCGAATAGCCCTTGGCCGGATAGATCGGCAGCCGGATGCCCAGCGGCGCCGCGTAGAGCGGACTGAGCGAGCCCATCGCGAGCACGAAGGCATCGCCGCGGATGCGCTGGAAGCGGCCTTCGCTGTCGGTCGCCTCGACGTGGTCGATGCTGCCGCCGGCCTCGCGGATCGCGGTCACCGTGTGGCTCATGAGGAACTTCACGCCGGCCGCCTCGCAGAGCTTGACCAGCTCGCGCGCGAAGCGGTTGGCATCGCCCGACTCGTCCTCGGCCGTGTAGGTGGCGCCGGCCAGCTGCGGGCGGATATGGGCCAGCGCGGGTTCGAGCCGCACGGCTTCGTCGGCCGAGATCACCTGGCGCTCGCAGCCGAGCGCGCGCATCTGCTCGGCGGGCTTGAGGGCGCCGTCGAATTCCTTTGGCGTCGTATAGAAGTGCAGGATGCCCTGCGTGCGCTGGTCGTAGTCGAGGCCGGTGTCGCGGCGCAGCTGCTGCAGCGTCGCGCGGCTGTAGGTGCCGAGCCGCACGATCTGCTCGATGTTGTGGCGGGTGCGCGCCGGCGTGCATTCACGCAGGAACTGCAGGCCCCAGAGCCACTGCCGCATGTCGGCGCGAATGCGAAAGAGCAGCGGCGCGTCTTCCTTGCCGAGCCATTGCAGCACCTTCCATGGTGCGCTCGGGTTGGCCCAGGGTTCGGCATGGCTGACCGAGATCTGGCCGCCGTTGGCGAAGCTGGTTTCGGCGGCCGGCGTGGCCTGCCGGTCGATCACGGTCACGTCGTGGCCGAGTTGCTGGAGGTAGTAGGCCGAGGTGACGCCGAGCAGGCCGGCGCCGAGAACGATCACGCGCATGTCAAGAACCCCTTCGAGGTTTTGGCGCTCGAACACGGCGAAACGGATGCTGCAAAAAGAAAAGCAACCGGAACGCATGTTCGAGTTGCCGCTCCCCCTGTCCTCGGTACCTGAGAGATTCACCCCCTGCGGCGCAGCGGGCTTGCTCCTTCGGTGCATCACGTGGCGTGATGGCTCTCCAGACGGCTCTGACGATGGTTGCAGTACGGGCTCATCACGTGAGCCGACCTGAGCGTTTATGGGAGTTTGCGCCTTCGGTGAAGCCGCTCGCGCGGCCTGCTCTCCTGCGAGCGCGAGTCTAACCGAAGCAGGACGCGCGGTCGATGCGCGCGTGCGGCGCGATGCATCACTTCGCGCGATGCCTCGCATCCAAAGGAACGATTTTTTCTTTCGTCCGCGGCCTTCGACAATTTTCGCTTCTGCCCTATCGGCTATCGAAGCGCGAAGCGACCATGAAAAGCTCTTCTCTTTTGCACGTGACGGTGAGCGCCGTCCGCCGCGAAGCCCGGCACATCGTGAGCCTCGAGCTGCGTCCGCGCACGGGAGAAGCGTTGCCGGTCTTCGAGCCCGGGGCGCACATCGACCTGCACCTCGCGCCGGATCTGGTCCGCAGCTACTCGCTGCTGAACCCGGACACCGAAGGCGATCGCTACCGGATCGCCGTCCTCAACGACAGGAACAGCCGCGGCGGATCGCGCCATGTCCACGAGCGGCTCGCGGTCGGATCGATGCTGGACATCTCGCCGCCGCGCAATCATTTCCCGTTGAATGCCGATGCCTCGAGATCGGTCCTGCTGGCGGGCGGCATCGGCATCACGCCGATCCTCGCCATGCACGAGCGGCTTGCGGCGCTGGGCAAGCCGGCTTCGCTGCTGTACTGCGCGCGGTCCCGGCCGGAGGCGGCATTCTGCGAACGCCTCGGGTCGTCGAGGAACGTCAGCTTCCATTTCGACGAAGAGCAGGGAAGGCCGCCCGATCTGCGCGACTTCCTCGCGCGCGAACCGGCGGCGAGCGATTTCTATTGCTGCGGGCCGGCGCCGATGATCGCCGCCTTCGAGCGCATCTGCGAGGAACTCGGCTTCAGGAAGGTCCATGTCGAACGCTTTGCGGCGGATGCGGGGGGCGGGGTGTCGCGGCAGCAACATCCCTACACAGTGACGCTGACGCGCACCGGCCGGACCCTTGCCGTACAGCCGGGCGTCGCGCTGCTCGATGCCCTGCACAAAGCCGGCATCGACGCCGATTGCGGTTGCCGCGAGGGCGTCTGCCGCGCCTGCGAGACACGGGTGCTCGAGGGCATTCCGGCGCACCGGGATTCGGTGCTCTCGAGCGAGGAGCGCGCGTCGAACCGGACGATGATGGTCTGCGTGTCGGGCTGCGTCGGCGAACACCTCGTTCTCGATCTCTGAGCCGGTCATCGGCAGGAAACCCCTGTCCAGCGCCTGCAGCCAGGGCAGCGCTTCCCGCCGCTCGGCTGTTCTGCCAGCCGCCGAGGCAGACAAAACACCCCTTAAAACGCGCCCCCGTGTGAAATGCATCACGTGAAATGATTAGTCCTTAGGTACTACATGTAATTACAATTGGCTACATGAAGTCACATGCAGGCCACCGTTCGGGGAGGCAGGGAAACCTGGCCTTCGGATCGTTCGTCGGATAAAAGCCGATGCTCTACAGCCTGCTCCAACGCCTCGCCCTGGGCCCGCTGCCCATGACGTTCACGAACGCCCAGGAGATCGAGCATCTGCGCACGCTCAGGGACGGCGGCTGGGTCAAGGTCTCTTTCACCCCGGGGACCAAGCCGGGCCAGGGGACGGCGACGGTGACCGAACTGACCGCCCTGGGCAGGGTGGCCATGCGCTTCATTCCACCTGAGTAGGAGCAAGCCATGCGAGCACTCGTCTGCACCCTGGTCGGCCTCGCCGTCTTTGCCGGTTGTACCGCCGTCTGGTGGTTCTATTGGCCGGTGTGGCAGGTCGAGATGCAGGTCAAGAGCAAGCTCCCCCCGTCCGGTGTCGCGGCGTTCTCGAACGTGACCTACAACCGCAGCACCCGCACGGGTTGCGGCTACCTGAACGCCACCGGCGCGCCGCGCGCGGAAATGCACTTCATCCTGATGCCGGACGGCAGCCTGAAGTTCGACCCCGATGAGCGGGTCCAGGGTTCGACCTTGCAGCAGCTTGAGGTGCTGCGCAGGCACGTCGACTACCTCGCGCTGGTCTACGCCCGCTGCGCGCCAACCTGAGCGCGGGGCAGCGGCTTGGGCGCCGCTTTCATGCGAGAAAGAGTGGGTCGGGGTATAAATCCCGGCCGGTCCGAAACCGGTACCACGACAACAACAGTTTGGAGACCGCATGAATTCGCTCGAGCAGAGAACCTTGTCCAAAGTCGGCTGGCGCCTGTTGCCGCTGCTGATGATCAGTTACTTCATCGCCTACCTGGACCGCGTGAACCTGGGCTTCGCCGGCGCCTCGATGTCCAAGGACATGGGCTTCACGAGCGCCATCTTCGGCAGCGCGGCGGGCATCTTCTTCATTGCCTATTTCCTCTTCGAGGTGCCGAGCAACCTGGCGCTGGAACGCTTCGGCGCACGCCGCTGGATCGCGCGCATCATGTTCAGCTGGGGCCTGATCTCCGCGGCCCAGGCCTGGGTGGGCGGCGCGACGAGTTTCAACGTCGTGCGCTTCCTGCTCGGCATTGCCGAAGCCGGATTCTTCCCTGGCGTGATCTTCTACATCACGCTCTGGTTTCCGGCCGCGTACCGTGCCCGCATCGTGGGCTGGTTCATGTTCGCCATTCCGATCTCCACTGTGATCGGTTCGCCCATTTCCGGCTACATCCTCAACATGGAGGGTGTCGGCGGCTTGCACGGCTGGCAATGGCTGTTCATCCTCGAAGCGATTCCCGCGCTGGTGCTGACCTTCTTCGTGCTCATGTACCTGCCTGATCGGCCGAAGGACGCGAAGTGGCTGGCGCCCGAGGAGCGCGACTGGTTGCAGCAGACGCTCGATGCGGAGCAGCGCAATCGCGAATCCATCCACAAGATCTCGTGGACACAGTCGCTGTTCAACTGGCGCGTGATCGCCCTGGGCTTCGTCTACATGGGCATCACGGTGCCGCTCTATGGCCTGGGCTTCTTCCTGCCGCAGATCATCAAGGGCTTCGGCGGTCTCGGCAATGTCGAGATCGGCTTCATCAACGCCTTCCCATACCTCGTCGGCGCGATCGCCATGCTGTTCTGGACTCGCTGGTCCGACGCGCGGCGCGAACGCAAGTGGTTCGTGCTGGTGCCGCTGGCCTGCATCTTCGTCGGCCTGGTGGCCGCGGCGGAAATCAGCGCCCCGGTGCCGAAGATGGCTGCCGTCACGTTGGCCGCTTTCGGCATCTTCAGCGCATTGCCGGTGTTCTGGACGCTGCCCACCGCTTTCCTGAGCGGCATCGCCGCGGCGGCCGGCATCGCGTGGATCAATTCCATCGGCAACCTCGGCGGCTACATCGGCCCGACGATCTTCGGCATGCTGAAGGACAGGATGGGCAACGACTTCTATGCCGTGTTGTTCCTGGCGCTGCTGCCGGTCGTTGCCTTCGTGCTCGTGCTGCTCATCGGGCACGATCCGCGTGGGGAACAGGCGGCCGAACCGGCGCGCGCCTGAGTCAATCGACGAACCCGACGCGTTGCCCGCGGGCGAACGCGTTGATGTTGTCGAACGCCATTCCGAAGTAGCGCTCGTAGTTGTCGCGCTCGACATAGCCCAGATGCGGCGTGCACAGTGCCTGCGGCAGGGCGAGCAGCGGATGCGCGGCGCCGAGCACGGGCTCGCTTTCATACACGTCGACCGCCGCGAAGCCGGGCCGTCCCGCGCAGAGTGCCGCAGCGAGTGCGCCTTCGGCGACGAGTTCGGCGCGGCTGGTGTTGACCAGCAGGGCCGACGGTTTCATCCGTGCGAGGTCGTGCGCCGTGACGATGCCCCGCGTCTGGGTATTCAGCCGCACGTGCAGGCTGATCACATCGCTGTCGGCAAAGAAGCTCGCGCGCGAGGGAGCCACTTCGAAGCCATCGGCACGTGCCGCAGCGGTCGAGTCCTCGCGGCCCCAGACCCAGACCGCCATGCCGAAGGTACGGCCGTAGGCGGCCACCTGGCGGCCGATGCGGCCATAGCTCCACACGCCCAACCGCTGGCCGTTCAATTGCTGGCCCAGCGAACCCTGCCAGAGGCCCTCGCGCAGGCGCACGGCTTCGGCCACCAGATGACGCCGGCTCGCGAGCATCAGCGCCCAGGTCAACTCGGCCGTCGCCGCACCGGAGCCCCGGCCGTCTGCTACCGCCACGCCGCGCGCCCTGCAGGCGGCCACATCGACATGACCGGCGATGCGGCCGGTCTGGCTGATCAGGCGCAGTTGCGGCAGGCGATCGAGCAGCGCCGCGTCGATGGCCGTGCGTTCGCGCGTGAGCACGATCGCCTCGGCATCGCGGAACCGCTCGGCGAGCGCATGGCGATCGTGCACGGTGTCGTTGAACACGGTGACCTCATGGCCCTCGAGCTTCGCGAAGCAGGCCAAGTGGCGGACGCAGTCCTGGTAGTCGTCGGGGATCACGATGCGCATGGCGGCTATTGCAACTGGATGCGGAGTTCCGCGATCGCCTTCTTCCAGAGTGCGAGATCGCTATGGATGAGCTGGTCGAACTCGGCCGGCGGCATACCGCCGGGCTGGATGCCCTGGGCCTGGAACAGCCGGCGCACCTCCTGCGAGTCCAGCGCGCGTTTCACTTCGGTGTAGAGCCGCTCGACGACCGGTCTTGGCGTTCCCGCGCGCACCAGCAAGCCATACCAGCCGTGGATGCCGAAGCCCAGATAGCCTTGCTCGGCCACAGTCGGTACCTCGGGCAGGCCCGCGAAGCGCTCTGCGCTGGCCACCGCGAGCGCCCGCAGTTTGCCGGCCCGGATCTGCGGCAGCGCGGAACTCATGTCCAGGAACATGAATTGGATCTGTCCGCTCATCAGGTCCTGCACCGCGGGCCCAGCGCCGCGGTACGGCACATGCGTCACGCGGATGCCGGCACGCTTGGCGAACACCGCGCCGGCCAGATGGGCCGACGTGCCATTGCCCGAAGACCCGTAGGCCAGGCTGTCGGGCTGCCGACGGGCCATCGAGACCAGCCCGGCCAGATCGTGGGCCGGGAACTGCGGGCTGACGACCAGCGCATGCGGAATGAAGCCGACCACCGTCACGCCGCTGAAGTCGCGTTCGGTGTCGAAGGGATAGCTCGGCATCAGTGCCGGATTGGTGACCGCGAGGATGGAGGGGAACACCATCGTGTAGCCGTCGGCGGGCTGGTGCGCGACCTCGCCGAGGCCGATCACCCCGCCGCCGCCCGGCTTGTTGTCGATGATCACGGGCTGACCCATCGATGCAGTCATGATCTTGCCGATCGCACGTGCCATCAGGTCGGTCGGCCCGCCGGGCGAGAAGGGCACGACGATGCGCACGGGCTTGGCGGGGAATCCGCTGGCCTGCGCACGCGCGACCGCGGGCAGGCCGAGTCCGCCCAGCAGCATCAGCGACGGGGCCGCCGCAGCGGCAAGCAGGACGCGGCGGCGCGAATCCGGGGAATTCTTCTTCAAGGCTGTCTCCTGAACGTTGCCCCTGGCGGGCTTCGAATGAATGAAGCTTAGGCACGCCCGGCGCGCGGCACCACCCGCGATTTCCACTGCTTGGAAATCAGGGCTTCATGCCGTCTCGATCGCCTTCGAAATCGCCGCGCCCAGGCGAAGCAGCTTGCCCTTCAGCTCGCGTGCGACGGAGGCCGGGTCTTCCGCGGAACTCACGCTCATGTTGAGCGCGTGCACGGGCACGCGGTCGACCACGATCGGCGTCGCCAGCGCGACCACCTCCGGCTGCCACGATGCCATGCACCAGCCGTGCGCGCGCACGTGGCCGATCGCCGCTTCGATCTCGCGCCGCAGCGCCGGCCACTCCGGGCCGCGGCGCGCCTTGAAGACCCCGAACAACAGCTTGCGGCGCGCATCGCTCGCCGTCGCGAGGTAGGCGTAGCCGAGCGAGGTGAGCTCGATCGGCACGCGCTGGCCCGAGACCACATTGCGTAGCGCGATCCGGCGGTTGTAGCGGATCGATTCGAGGTAGACCATCTCGTCGCGATCGGCGACCGCGAGGCCTACGTTGACGCGGTGCGTCTCCGCCACCGCCTTCATCAGGGGTGCCGCCTTCTGCAGCACCAGCGAAGCGGAACGCATCGCGTGGCCGAGGCTCAGCACGGCTGCGTGGAGGCGGTAGGTCCGGGTGGAGGCATCGAGTTCCAGCAGGCCGGTGCCGACCAGCGTCTGCGTGAGGCGACTCACGGTCGAGCGCGACAGGCCGGTGCGTTCGGCGAGTTCGCCGTTGCCGAGCAGGTTCGATCCGGGCCTGAAGGCACGCAGGATCTCGATCCCGCGTTCCAGCGAACGGTTGCTCGGAGAAATGCCGGGCTTCTCGTGGAAGGGCGTATTCATTTCATTTCCACTGGATGGAATTGAGGGAGTGTATTCGCGGCGCCGGAAACCTACCATTCGGCGACCGACAAGGAGACTTCCGATGACATCGACGCGTTCACTCTTCACGGCGACTTGCCTGCTGTTCGCCATGCTCAGTCCCGGCGCACATGCCGATCCGTTTCCGGCCAAGCCCGTGCGTGTGGTCGTGCCCTTCGCGCCCGGCGGTGGCACCGACCTGATCGCGCGCGTGCTCGGCGAAGGCATGGCGCAGGATCTGAAAGAGCCGGTGATCGTCGACAACAAGCCCGGCGGCGGCACCATCCTCGGTACCGACGTGGTGGCCAAAAGCACACCCGACGGCTACACGCTGCTGATGGCGACCTTCGCGCACGCAGTGAACCCGAGCCTGCATGCGAAGCTGCCCTACGACACGGTCCATGCCTTCACGCCGGTGGCGCTGATCGGCCGCTCGCCGAACGTGCTCGTGGTGCGGCCGGACCGCGGCTTCAAGTCGGTCAAGGAACTGGTCGACTTCGCGCGTGCGCATCCTGGCAAGCTCACTTACGGCTCTTACGGCAGCGGCACCTCCGCGCACCTGGCCGGCGAACTGCTCAAGAGTCTGGCCAAGGTGGATCTCACGCATGTTCCCTACCGCGGATCGAGCCCAGCGCTCACCGACCTGCTCGGCGGCCAGATCGACATGATGATCACGACCGTTGCGAGCGTTGCCACCTACATCCAGAGCGGCAAGCTGGTCCCGCTGGCCGTCACTTCGGCGACCCGCTCGCCTGCTTTCCCGAAGGTGCCGACGATGCAGGAGGCCGGTGTCCCCGGCTACCTCGCGGAGAGCTGGTATGGCCTCTACGCGCCCGCCGGCACGCCGCCCGCGGTCGTCGCCCGGCTCAATGAGGCCGCGCGCCATGCCGCCACGCGCGAGCAGTTCGCCAAGCGCGTCCAGAGCGAGGGCCTGGTGCTGAACACGGGCGCACCCGACGAACTCGATCACTACGTCACGGCCGAGATGCAGCGCTGGTCGGACATCGTGAAGACCGCCCACATCACCGCCGAGTGAGGATCGCCATGCAAAGCTCCGACCGAGTCCGATACGCCGTCGAGGACGGCATCGCCCTCCTGACATTGAACCGCCCCGACGCGCGCAACGCCATCGACGACGACATGCGCGGCGAATTGATGCAGGCCATCGACGAGGCCGGCCGCGACCGCCACGTGAAGGCACTGGTGTTGACCGGCAACGGCCGTGCCTTCTGCGCCGGCGGCGACATCCGTGCGATGCAGCAGCGCATGCAGGCGCCGGCCGGCGAGATCGCCTTCAACGGCTGGAGCCGGCAGCAGCGCACGCACCACGCGGTGACCGCGCTGCACAGCTTGCCCAAGCCGACCATTGCAGCCGTCAACGGCGCCTCGACCGGGCTCGGCACCGACCTTGCGCTGGCCTGCGATTTCGTCATCGCCTCCGAGCACGCGAGCTTTGCGTGGAACTACGTGCTGCGCGGTCTGATCCCCGATGGCGGCGGCATGTACTTCCTGCCGCGCCGCGTCGGCATGGTGCGTGCCAAGGACCTGATCTTCTCGGGCCGCACCGTGCGACTGGACGAAGCCCTGCAACTCGGCATCGCCGATCGCCGCAGCACGGCCGACGCGCTCCTCGCCGACGCGACGGCCTGGGCACGCGCGCTGACGGCCGGTTCGGCCACCGCACTGGCGCTGGCGAAGACGATCCTGAACCAGAGCTTCGAACTGTCCGCCGAACAGGTCTTCGGCCAGGGCAGTCAGGCCCAGGGCATTTGCTACACCTCCGACGAGCACCGGGCCGCGGTCTCGGCCTTTCTCGACAAGTCGGTGCGCCGGGAGTGATGCGATGAATTCGATCGAGCGTCTGCTGCGACCGCGCAGCGTGGCGGTGATCGGCGCTTCCGCCGACCCGGGGAAGACGGCCGGCCGCCCGGTCGGCTACCTGCAGAAGCACGGCTTCGAGGGCCGTATCTATCCGGTCAATCCGCGCGCGGACCGCATCGCCGGGCTGCGTTGCCATCCCGACATCCGCTCGCTGCCCGAAGCCCCCGATGTCGGCATCGTGCTGCTGGGGCCCGAGCGTGCGGCCGATGCGGTGCGCGAACTCGCTGCACGCGGCACGGCCGCCGCCATCGTGCTGGCCAGCGGCTACGCCGAGATCGGCGCCGACGGACTGCAGCGGCAGCGTGCGCTGGTCGAGGCGGCTGGCGCGATGCGCATCCTCGGGCCCAACACCATCGGTCTGGTCAACCTGACAGACCGCATCACACTGTCGGCCAGCGGCGCGCTGGAGGTCGACGAGCTCGCGGCCGGCTCCATCGCGCTGGTGTCGCAAAGCGGCGGCATCCTCGGCTCGCTGCTGTCGCGCGGCGCGGCGCGCGGCATCGGCTTCTCGAAGCTGATCTCGACCAGCAACGAGGCGGATCTCGACATGGCCGATTTCATCGATCACCTGGCCGACGACCCCGCGACCTCGGTCATCGCGCTCTACATGGAAAGCGTGCGCAACCCCGAGAAATTCCGCCGCGCCGCGCTGAAGGCGGCCGAGGCCGGCAAGCCGCTGGTGGTGTTCAAGATCGGACGTTCCGAATCGGGCGCGCGCTCCGCGGCCTCGCACACCGGCGCGCTGGCGGGCGCGGACCGCGTGTACGACGCGCTGTTTCGCCAGGTCGGCGCGATCCGCGCGCAGGACTTCTCCGATCTGCTGGACATTCCCGTGGCGCTGGCCTCGGGCCGCCGCCTGTGCGGCAAGCGCGTCGCCATCCTCACCTCGACCGGTGGCGCCGGCACGCTGGTGACCGACAGCCTCGGCCTTGCCGGCTTCGAGACGCCGGTCCCCGACGAAGCGACGGCGGCACGCCTGCGCGCGCTGCAGCAGGCAGACGGCGCGGCGCTGGACCGCAATCCCATCGATGTCACGCTGGCCGGCCTCAAGCCCGAGCTGTTGCGCGGCGCCATTCGGACGCTGATGGAAAGCCCGAGCTACGACGCGGTCGTGACCATCGTCGGCTCTTCGGCGCTGGCGATGCCCGAACTCATGGCGGACGCGATCCGCGACTGCCTGCCGGGCACCGACAAGCCGTTGCTCGCCTACGTCAGTCCGCATGCGCCGCAGGTGTCGGCTTCGCTGATGGCGCGCGGCGTGCCCGCCTTCAGCGCGCCTGAAAGCTGCAGCGTCGCCCTCGATGCGATGCGTCGCCATGCGCTGCGGCGAGCTGCGTCGTCGCACGCGTTCACGAAAGTGGAACTCGGCGAGCTTCCCTCCGGCTCTTTCGACGAAGCACAGGCGAAACAGCTCTTCGCCCGCTTCGGGATTCCGTCGGTGCGAGAGTGCATCGTCCGCTCGGCCGAGGAAGCAGAAGCGGCGGCGCACGATGTTGGCGAGAAGGTCGTGCTGAAGATCCTTTCCCGCACCATCACGCACAAGAGCGAGGTGGGCGGCGTGGCGGTCGACGTTTCCGCCGGCGAGGTCGGCCGGCGGCTGGCCGTCATGCGCGAGGAGGTCCAGGCCGCCACCGGCTGCGCGCCCGATGCGTTTCTGGTGCAGGAGAGGGTGGCTGCCGGTTGCGAGATGATCCTCGGGCTGCATCGCGATGCGCTCGGCACCGCGCTGCTGCTCGGCATGGGCGGGGTGACGGCCGAACTGATCGCGGACACCACCTTGCGCCTGCTGCCGGCAGAGGACGGGCTGTCCCGCGACGATGCCCTGTCAATGGTTCGCGAGTTGAAGACCTGGCCTCTGCTCGATGGTTTTCGGGGTCGTCCACTTGCCGATGTCGATGCCCTGGTTGATGCCGTCGTGGCATTCTCTCGCTTGGGCGCGCAACTCGGGTCTCGGCTCGTCGCGGCCGAGATCAATCCCTTGTTCGTGCTGCAGAAGGGGCATGGCGTGCGCGCGGCCGACGGCGTGCTCATCCTCGCGGATGCAGCGGTGGCTGATTCGATCTGAACGTTCGCTGTGCGGCGCCGCTGCACGGCTTGCGTCGGCGCTGTCGGCGCATTGGAACAACACGCGCGTGACGCGCTGCGACTCGTTGAATCTTTCAATGGATTGACGGCGTGATTCGCCTCGCGTTGTTATCGATCGTGCCGCCGATTCAATGTCCAATTGATGCCGCCGCGTCTCAATGAAAAGAGCAATACCGTCTGGCGCATGCAACGGAAATAGCCGCCACGGACAACCTGCGGATCCGGTGCGCGCACTCGTTTTGGCCCCCGGTCAGCTTTCTCGATTACGATCCATGCCGAGCCTTTCTCGAAATAGGACATGCGGCACTCGTACTTTATTGCGGACAATCGGGGTAAATCAGGCCAATTCGCGGACATGCCTCATGGTGAATCCCGTCTTGCGTGATCGACGTATCGACTGCAACTTCTCAATGCATTCAGGCTCAATCTGTCGCCGAACTCCGATAATCATCAATTAATCTCAAAGGGCCTCTCCATGACGCAAAGCTACAACCAGATTCAAAAGAAGATCGAGGCACTGCAACGCCAGGCGGACAAGCTCAAGTCCAAGGAAGTCCATGGCGTGGTCGCGCGGATCAAGGTGGCCATCAGCCACTATGGGCTGACGGCGGAACAACTGGGTCTGGGAAGCCGCTCTGCGGCCGCGAAGCCGGCGCCGGCGAGAAGCGTGTCCACGCAATCCGCCAAGTACGGCGATGGCCTCGGCAATTCGTGGTCGGGACGCGGACCCCGGCCGCATTGGCTCAGGGATGCGATCAATGCAGGCCGGAAACTCGAGGAGTTCCTCACGGGCGGTGTCGCGGCTGCGAGTTCCGGCACAACGAAGAAGAAGGTGGGCAAGAAGCGCCCCTCCAAGGTACTCTATCGCGACGGCGCAGGAAATTCGTGGTCGGGCCGTGGACCGCGCCCCCGCTGGCTGAAGGATGCGATTGCAGGCGGCAAGACGCTGGAAGAACTCATGCGTTGAGCATTCCGGCCGTGTAACGGCAGGCATCAAGTTTTCGAGCTTCTTTACCTGCCGATGACATCGCCGCCGCGCTGCGATGGCACGCTCGGGCCCTGCCGCTTGCGGCGCCCATCAATGCAGGACGCACACCATGAGCTATTCGGTTTTCACTGAGACGAGATTCTGGTTCATGGTCGCCCTCTCGGTCGTGCTTCCCTTCGGGATCTACGCCATGCTGATGATGAAGCGCGCCATCTCGCGGACGACCGTGCTGCTGCTCGGCTTCCTGCTGGTCGCGATCGCGGGGTTGGACGTCTACTTCCTTCGCAGCCTCTCGGCGTTGGCGGCGCTCACCCCCTCATTGGCGGACGATGCGCTGTTCATCTCGGAACTGTCGATCGCGTTCTACCTGCTGCCGGCGTTGTTCGGCGGGCTGGGCATCAACATCATTTCCCATTCGCTGATCGGCCACCTCGCAGAGGCGCAGCAGCGCTTCAACAAGGAGCACCCCAACCGCGGCTATTGATGCTGGAAATCGCTGCTGCGCAGGCAGATGGCGGCGTTGGGATTCTCGCGATAGCGCGTGGTTGCGAGGGCGTCGATCGAGTCGGCGTTCGCCGCATAGGCCTGGACGAGCGCCATGTCGCCTTCGGGTGCGTCGAAGCGCGTATGCAGCGCTTCTTCGTCGATTCTGGCGATGATGCGCGCGCCGTCGAAACCATCGGGATAGATCGCAAACTGCACGCTGCCCGTGGGCGGGTGGAAGGTGGCTTCGGAGATCATTGAAACGTTCTTCTTCAGTTCGATCAGTATCAGGTTTCTCTGTGACGAGAAGAATAAGCTTGATGGCGTATACCCGCGAGCGGGATGTGGACCATTTCACGGCCGCCGCGATAATCTTCGGCCACGGGCAACGCGGGCATCCGGCCTGCCGATGGCCCTTTGCCTTTCCTGACCGCACCATGCTTCCGACCCTTGCCTTGCCACTGAAGCGCGCGCTCGGCGCGCTGGCCTTGCTGGCCGCCAGCGCCGCGCTGCATGCCCAGGCGCTCCCGCTCGGGGTGCGGCTGGGCATGACGGCCGGCGAACTCCAGGCCGCGGCGCTGCCCGGCCTGGAGCGCGTGCCGCGTCCGCAGCGGCTGGCCGGCGGCCTTGCGGGCAGCTGGCGCGCGGCGCCGATGACCGTGGCCGGCCTGTCCTTCGAGCCGGTCTTCTATTTCGCCGAGGGCACGCTGCGGCGCATGGAATGGGTGGCGGATGCAGACGCCCGGCCCGATCTCGGCGCCGCCGCATTCGCCGATCTCGTGGCCTGGGGCCGCAGCGCCTTCGGCCCCGAACTGGGTTCGAACGACCCCGGCAGTGCCTATGCCGCCTGGGTGCAGGCCGACACCGACATCTACGCGCAGCGCACCAGTGACCCGCGGCATGCCAGCGTCCGGCTGGTCTACAAGGTGCGCCAGGTCAGGGACGCGAGCGAACTCTGAACCGCCTTCAGGCGGCCAGCATGCCGCGTTCCTCGATGAAGGCCACCACTTCGGCCACGCCGCTGTGGGTCTTGAGGTTGGTCATCACGTAGGGCCGCGCACGGCGCATGCGCCGCGTGTCGGCTTCCATCACGCCGAGGTCGGCGCCCACGTAGGGCGCGAGGTCGGTCTTGTTGATCACGAACAGATCGCTCTTGGTGATGCCGGGGCCGCCCTTGCGTGGAATCTTCTCGCCGGCCGCGACGTCGATCACGTAGATCGTGAGGTCCGAGAGCTCGGGGCTGAAGGTCGCGGCGAGGTTGTCGCCGCCGGATTCGACGAACACCACGTCGGCATCGGGAAACTGGACCAGCATGCGGTCGATGGCTTCGAGATTGATCGACGCATCCTCGCGGATCGCGGTGTGCGGGCAGCCGCCGGTTTCCACGCCCATGATCCGCTCGGCGGGCAGTGCGCCGGCGACGGTGAGCAGGCGCTGGTCTTCCTTGGTGTAGATGTCGTTGGTGATCGCGATCAGGTCGTACTTGTCGCGCATCGCCTTGCATAGCATTTCGAGCAGCGTGGTCTTGCCCGAGCCGACCGGGCCGCCGATGCCCACGCGCAGCGGCGGCAGTCTCTTGGTGCGATGGGCGATGTGGTGCAGGGCGGAGGACATGGTGGCGTGCGGGAGTGATCAGCTTCTGAAAAGACGCGAGTACTGGGTTTCGTGACGGGCCGACAGGATCGCGAGCATGGGCGCAAAAGCCTGGCGCTCGTCGTCCCCGAGTGTGATCGCATGATCGACCGCCGCGGGAATTTCCGCCGCCAACCGGCCGAGCATGCGCTGCCCGGCGCTCTGGCCCAGCGGCACTGCCTTGACCGCGGCGCCGACCAGGTTCTCGGCCCAGCCGAAGGCGAAGGCCAGGCAGGCATCGCGCGCCGTCGCGCCGGTGCGGCTCGCCGCGAAGGCGAAGGCGATCGGATAGCACGCCGGCAGGGTCTCGAAGACGGCGGCGGCATCGGCATGGTGCAGCTTGAGCCATTCGACGAAGGAGCGGCCCATCTGTTCGGTCTGCAGCAGGAACTCCGCCGACTCGCGGGTCTGGAACACCCAGGCATTGAGCGCGCGAAGGCGCGGCATGTCGCCGGCGCGCCAGGCCGGGATCGCCTGCGCCACCACGGCCAGGTCCGCGCACGCCAGGCTCAGATGGAGCTGATCGGCGAGCCAGTCGGAGACTGCCTCTTCATGCGCGAGGCCAGCCCATTCGATGCCGGCCTCCAGGCCTTCCGAATAGGAAAACCCGCCGATGGGCAGCGCCGGCGACGCGAGCCAGATCAGCTGCAGCAGGCTCGCGGCAGGCAGGGCGGCGGCTGCGTCGTTCGTCAATGCGAGTGGCCGTGCGAATGATCGTGGCCGTCGTGCGAATGGCCATGGTCCTGCGCATTCGTGCCGGCATAGGCATCCGGATGCAGCACCGGCCCGAGGGGCGGCGTGGCATGCGAATGGCCGTGTCCACCGCCCGATGCGCCATAGGCGCCGCCTTCGGGTTCGAAGGGCTCGTCGGCTTCGCGCACGATCAGATGCATCGATCGCAGCATGCCGGCCAGCACATGGTCGGGCTCGATCTTCAGATGGTCGGGCCTGAGCTCGATCGGCACGTGCCGGTTGCCCAGGTGATAGGCCGCGCGCATCAGGTCGAAGGGCGTGCCGTGTTCGGTGCAGTGCGTGATGACCAGCACCGGCTGCGGCGCCGCGATGACCTTGATCAGCGAGCCGTCTTCGGCCACCAGCACGTCGCCGCCGCGCACGGCGGTGCCGCGCGGCAGGAACACGCCGAGCTGGCGGCCCTGCGAATCGGTGGTGTCGAAGCGGCTTTTCTGGCGCACGTCCCAGTCGAGTTCGACGGTGGCGGCACGCCGCAGCAGCACGGGCGCGAGGCCGCCGCCCTGGGGCATGAGTTTGTTGGCTGTGAGCATGGAAGAGCTTTGCAGGATGAGTCGCGGTGCGGCCGATTCTGACAGTCGCCCTGCGACGCCGACCGCGCGCCACCGGCTACCAGGCGCCATAGTGCGCCACGATGCCGCGCCACAGCGCGTCGCGCTCGGCACCCAGGTGGTTGCCGCTGGCGTCGCCCGAGGCGTCCTTGCCGACGGCCAGGTGCACCAGCACGAGCTTGAGTTCCGGGTCGACGAAGATCGCCTGGCCGTACACCCCCAGAAGCACGAAGCGTCGATGGCTGCCGGGCATCAGCCATGTCTGCAGACCGTAGCCGAGGTAGGTGCTGCCCTTGTAGGGCATGCGGCCGGGCCGAAAGCGCTCGGGCTGCCGCGCGGCCTCCGTCATGTCCAGGAGGTATTCGCGCGGCACCACCGCCTTGCCGCGCAGTTCGCCATCGTTCGCCAGCAGCCAGCCCAGGCGCGCGTAGTCGTGCGGCGTGGCGTTGAAACTGCCGCCTGCGTATTCGACGCCGTCCACCGGGTTGATGAGCCAGGTGGCCTCGGCTTCGGCACCCATCGGTTGCCAGATCCTGCGCTCGACGTAGTCGCACAGCGACTGTCCGGTGGCGCCGCGCAGCACCAGACCCAGCATCGCGGTCTCCGACGAGGCGTAGTTGAATCGCTCACCCTGCGGCGCAGCGCGCTGGGTGATGGTTCGCGCAGCCGCGGCTGCGCCGAGCCGGCTCACGCTTCGGTTGAAGCGGGCGAAATCGTCGAAGCCCGAATAGTCCTCGACATACTGCGCGCCCGAGGCCATGTGCATCAGGTTGACGATGCGGGTTTCGCCATACAGCGTGCCGGCCAGCGCCGGCGCATAGGTGGCGGCCGTGTCGTCCAGCGAGCGGATCGCGCCTTCTTCGAGTGCCTTGCCCACGGCCAGCGCCACGAGGGTCTTGGCCATCGAGTTGGACAGCATGCGCATCCCGGCCGTGCGGCCGTAGTTGTAGCGCTCGGCCACGATCTCGCCATCTTTCAGCACCAGCACCGCGGTGGCACGCTGGCGCTGCATGTAATCGTCGAGCGACAGGGTCTGGCCGCGAAAGCGGTAGCGCAACACGGTCTCGCCGGCTGCCGTCCTGAGCGGCAGCGGATCGGCCGAGGGCGAGAGCGTGCAATGCGGGCCGACGCGGTCCATGGCACTGAACGAGCCCACGAGATACGGCTCCCGGAAAGCCTCCGCCCGGGTGCGAGCCACCGGATAGCCGGCCGCCTTGCCCAATGCATCCTCGTCCGGTGCCGCGTGCAGCGGCGCCGAGGCCAGCAGCAGCAGTGCCGCGCCGATGGAACGAAGCAGAGCCTGGATGAAAGGCACGCGCTTGGAAGCTTGAATCTCAGAACAGGAAATACCGCTGCGCCATCGGCAGCGACACCGCCGGGTCGCAGGTCAGCAGCACGCCGTCGGCGCGCACCGCATAGGTCTGCGCATCGATCTCCATCTTCGGCGTGAGCGCGTTGTGGACCATGTGCTGCTTGCGCACGCCGCGGACGTTCTTCACCGCGCTGAGGGTCTTGGCCAGCCCGTAGCGTTGGCCGATGCCCGCGGCCAGACCGGCCTGCGAGACGAAGCTCAGCGAGCTCTTCGCCAGCGAGCCGCCGTAGGCGCCGAACATCGGCCGGTAGTGCACCGGCTGCGGCGTGGGGATCGAGGCGTTGGGGTCGCCCATCGCCGCCATCGCGATCGTGCCGCCCTTGAGGATGGTGAAGGGCTTGACGCCGAAGAAGGCCGGTTTCCACACGACCAGATCCGCCCACTTGCCGATCTCGATGCTGCCGACCTCGTGCGAGATCCCATGCGCGATGGCGGGGTTGATCGTGTACTTGGCGATGTAGCGCCTGGCGCGGAAGTTGTCGTTGCGCTCGCCGTCCTCGGGCAGCTTGCCGCGCTGGCCCTTCATCTTGTGCGCGGTCTGCCAGCAGCGGATGACGATCTCGCCCACGCGGCCCATGGCCTGGCTGTCGGAGCTGAACATGCTGATCGCGCCGAGGTCGTGCAGGATGTCCTCGGCCGCAATGGTCTCGCGGCGGATGCGGCTCTCGGCGAAGGCCAGGTCTTCCGCGATGGCCGGATTCAGGTGGTGGCACACCATGAGCATGTCGACATGCTCGTCCAGCGTGTTCACCGTGTAGGGCATCGTCGGGTTGGTCGACGATGGCAGGAAATTGGCCTCGCCCACCACGCGCAGGATGTCGGGCGCATGGCCGCCGCCTGCGCCCTCGGTGTGGAAGGCGCAGATCGCGCGTCCGTTGACGGCCGCGATGGTGTTCTCGACGAAGCCCGATTCGTTGAGCGTGTCGCTGTGGATCGCGACCTGCGTGTCGGTGGCCTCGGCCACGTCGAGGCAGTTGCCGATCGCGGCCGGTGTCGAACCCCAGTCCTCGTGCAGCTTGAGGCCGATCACGCCGGCCTCGATCTGCTCGTGCAGCGCTGCCGGCAGGCTGGCGTTGCCCTTGCCGAGGAAGCCGATGTTCATCGGGAACGCATCGGCCGCCTGCAGCATGCGCTCGATGTGCCAGGGGCCCGGCGTCGCGGTGGTGGCGAAGGTGCCCGTCGCGGGTCCGGTGCCGCCGCCGAGCATGGTGGTCACGCCGGACGACAACGCCTCCTCGATCTGCTGCGGGCAGATGAAGTGGATGTGGCTGTCGATGCCGCCCGCGGTGACGATGTTCCCCTCGCAGCTGATCACCTCGGTGCCCGGCCCGATGACGACGTCGACGCCCGGCTGCACGTCGGGATTGCCGGCCTTGCCGATCGCGACGATGCGCCCGCCCTTGAGGCCGATGTCGGCCTTCACGATGCCCCAGTGGTCGAGGATCAGTGCGTTGGTCATCACCGTGTCGACCGCGCCTTCGGCGCGGGTGCGCTGCGATTGCGCCATGCCGTCACGGATGGTCTTGCCGCCGCCGAACTTCACCTCTTCGCCATAGCCGCCGGCGCGCAGGGTGTAGTCCTCCTCGACCTCGATCACGAGGTCGGTGTCGGCAAGGCGCACGCGGTCGCCCACGGTCGGGCCGAAGATTTCAGCGTAGGCACGCCTGCCGATGGTCGCCATGTCAGAGCTTTCCTTGCACGAGGCCGCGGAAGCCGTAGACCACGCGATCGCCTGCGAGATCAACCAGCTCGACCGTGCGTTGCTGGCCCGGTTCGAAGCGCACCGCCGTGCCCGAGGCGATGTTGAGCCGCATGCCGCGCGCCGCCTCGCGGTCGAAGCCGAGGCCGCCATTGGTCTCGGCGAAGTGGTAGTGCGAGCCGACCTGGATCGGCCGGTCGGCGGTGTTCTGCACCACCAGCGTCGCGGTGCGGCGCCCGGGGTTGAGGATGTGCTCGCCGTCGTCGGTGATCAGCTCGCCGGGCGTCATGCGAGGCCGCCGAGCAATGCGACGCCGAACACCGCGACCGCGGCGCCAGCCACGCGCGGCAGCCAGCGGTGCGTGTGGCGCAGCGTCCAGCCGACCGCGATGCCGATCGCGTGCAGCAGGACCGTGGCGGCGAGCATGCCGGCCAGCATGAGCGCGGCGCCGGATTCGCCCGCCAGCTCGTGCCCGTGCGCGATACCGTGGAACACGGCGAACGCGCCCACGAGCGCCGCCGCCGCGAGCGCCGGCAGCCGGCGCTGCGTGAACACGAGCAGGCCCAGCACCAGCAGCGAGGCCGCGATCATCGGCTCCACCCCCGGCAGCTGCAGTCCTGCGAGCCCGGCCAGCGCGCCGGCCAGCAGCATGCCCGCGAAGCCCAGCGGCGCCCACAGCAGATCGGGCCAGGCGCGCCGTGCGGTGAGGGCGCTCCAGAGACCGACCGCGACCATCGCGGCCAGGTGGTCGGCACCCGTCAGCGGATGCAGGAAGCCGGTGACGAAGCCATGGTGCAGGCCGCCGTCGACGCCAACGTGCGCCGAAGCGGCCAGTGGCAATGCAGCCGCGATCAGAGCGGCAAGGGCAGGACGATGAATGCGCATGGAGATCTCCAGTGAGGGCGGTCAGATATCAGGAGCACCGCGGAACCGGCTTGGCCGGGCCGCTGGTGTTGCCCCCGGCAGGGGGTGGGCGGCCACACGAAGTGGGCAAGCCTGGGGGCGAGTCATAAGATCGGCTGGTGCACCGTCACGAGCTTGGTGCCGTCGGGAAAAGTCGCTTCGACCTGGATGTCCGGAATCATCTCGGCGACACCGTCCATCACGTCGGCGCGTGCGAGCACGGTGCGGCCTTCGCTCATCAGCGCGGCCACGCTCTTGCCGTCGCGCGCGCCTTCCATCACGGCGGCCGAGATCAGCGCCACGGCCTCCGGATAGTTGAGCTTGAGCCCGCGGGCGCGGCGCCTTTCGGCCAAGAGGCCGGCGGTGAAGATCAGCAGCTTGTCTTTTTCGCGCGGTGTCAGTTCCATGGGCAGGTCGGGTGGCAGCGAAGGCAGGCCATTATGGGCATCCTGTGCGCATTGCAACAGTCATGCCGTGGCACGGAACCTGCACCCGCCAGGGTGTGCACACCGCCGCCGTTCCCCCTGCGCCAAGTGACGAAGCGCCGCAGCGCATCGTCAAGGTCCGGCGCGACTACAACAGCTGGGTCGCCAGCGAGACGCTGGAGGACTACGCGCTGCGCTACACGCCGCAGCGCTTTCGACGCATGTCCGAATGGCGCGTCGCCGGCACGGCCTTCGGCGGCGCGGCCTCGTTCCTGATCCTCGAGGCGGTCGGCGCGACGCTGCTGGTGCAGTACGGTTTCGCCAATGCCTTCTGGGCCATCCTGGTCACGGGACTGATCATCTTCCTGGCCGGCCTGCCGATCAGCGTCTACGCGGCGCGCTACGGTGTCGACATGGACCTGCTCACGCGCGGCTCGGGCTTCGGCTACATCGGCTCGACGCTGACCTCGCTGATCTACGCCTCCTTCACCTTCATCTTCTTCGCGCTCGAGGCGGCGGTGATGGCCTATGCGCTCGAACTCGCGCTCGGCGTGCCGCCGGTCTGGGGCTACCTGGTCTGCGCGCTGGTGGTGATTCCGCTCGTCACCCACGGCATTTCCGCGATCAGCCGGCTGCAGATCTGGACCCAGCCGCTCTGGCTGCTGATGCTGGTCGTGCCCTTCGGCTATGTGTTGGCGCGCGATCCTGGTGCGTTCGCCGGCATCGCGCACTACAACGGCGTCAAGTCCGAGGTCGCAGGTTTCGATCTGCACTTGTTCGGTGCCGCGCTCACGGTCGGCATCGCGCTGATCACGCAGATGGGCGAGCAGGCCGACTACCTGCGCTTCATGCCGGCGCGCACGGCCGCCAACCGCGGCCGCTGGTGGGCCGGCGTGCTCGCGGGCGGTCCGGGCTGGGTCGTGCTCGGCGTGCTGAAGATGCTGGGCGGCGCGCTGCTGGCCTACCTCGCCATCAGCCACATGGTGCCGCCCGAGCGCGCGGTCGATCCCAACCAGATGTACCTGGCCGCCTACGAGTACGTCTTTCCGAACTACGGCTGGGCGGTGGTGGCGACCGCGACCTTCGTGGTGATCTCGCAGCTCAAGATCAACGTCACCAACGCCTATGCGGGCTCGCTCGCGTGGAGCAATTTCTTCTCGCGCGTCACGCACAGCCATCCGGGGCGCGTGGTGTGGGTCGTCTTCAATGCGCTGATCGCCTTCATGCTGATGGAGATGAACGTGTTCGAGGCCCTGGGCGACGTGCTCGGCCTCTACGCCAACATCGCCATCGCCTGGATGATGGCGGTGGTGGCCGACCTGGTCATCAACAAGCCGCTCGGTCTCTCGCCGCCCGGCATCGAATTCAAGCGCGCGCACCTGTGGGACATCAACCCGGTCGGCGTCGGCGCGATGGCGCTGGCCTCGGTGCTGTCGATCAGCGCGCACCTCGGCCTGTTCGGCCCGCTGGCGCAGGCCTTCTCGGCGCTGATCGCGCTCGGTACGGCCTTCGTTGCGTCGCCGCTGATCGCCTGGGCCACGCGCGGCAAGTACTACATCGCGCGGGCGCCGCAAGACACAGCCGCCGCGCCTTTCGCGCCGGCCACGAGCGGCGCGGCGGTGCGCTGGGCGCGCGTCGAATCCGGTGCCGGCAGCGGCGACCGGCGGTTCGCGGTGCAGCGCTGCGTCATCTGCGAGCGCGACTACGAAGGCCCGGACATGGCGCACTGCCCCGCCTACCAGGGCCCGATCTGTTCGCTGTGCTGCACGCTCGATGCGCGCTGCGGCGACCTCTGCAAGCCCGAGGCGAGTCTGTCGGCGCAATGGTCGGGCGCCTTGCGCTGGCTGCTGCCGCGGCGCGTCTGGCCCTACCTCGACACCGGCCTCGGCCACTTCCTGCTGCTGATGCTGATCGTCGTGCCGCTGCTCGCGGCCGTGTTCGGCGTGCTCTATCAGCAGGAACTGCGCGCGCTCGGCGACCGCGTGCTCGGCGAAGGCATGCTGCCCGACATGCAGCCGGCATCGCTGCGCTCGGGCTTCCTGAAGGCCTACATGGCGCTGCTGGTGATCGCCGGCATCGTCGCCTGGTGGCTGGTGCTCGCGCACCAGAGCCGCAAGGTGGCGCAGGAAGAGTCGAACCGCCAGACCCATCTGCTGGTGCACGAGATCGAACGCCACCGCGAGACCGACCGCGCGCTGCAGGCCGCCACGCTGGCCGCCGAGCGCGCCAGGCTCGCGGCCGACCAGGCCAACCAGGCCAAGAGCCGCTACATCAGCGCCATCAGCCACGAGCTGCGCACGCCGCTCAACAGCATCCTCGGCTATGCGCAGCTGATGGGCGAGGACGCGGCCGTGCCGCCGCACCGCCGGCAGGCCGTGGCGGTGATCCGGCGCGGCGGCGAGCATCTGCTGTCGCTGATCGAGGGCACACTCGACATCGCGCACATCGAGGCCGGCAAGCTCACGCTCAATGCCCGGCCGATGTACTTCGCCGAGCTCGTGAGCGAGCTGGCCGACATGTTCGAGCTGCAGGCCGCCGAGAAAGGGCTGGCCTTCCGCTTCGAGCCCAGCGGCCCCTTGCCCGAGCGGGTGCGTGCCGACGAAGGGCGCGTGCGGCAGATCCTCATCAACCTGCTGGGCAATGCGATCAAGTTCACCGCCGCCGGCCAGGTCACGCTGCGCCTGCGCTACGCGCGCGAGTTCGCGGCGATCGAGATCGAGGACACAGGCCCGGGCATGTCGGCCGGGGAACTGGGCCGCATCTTCGAGCCCTTCGCGCGCGGCGCGACCGCCGGCCCGTCCGCGCCGGGCGCCGGCCTCGGCCTGACGATCGCCAAGATGCTGATCGACCTGATGGGCGGCGAGATGACCGTGCAGAGCACGCCCGGCGCCGGCTCGGTGTTTCGCGTGCGGCTGTTCCTGCCCCATGTGCACGAGGCGGCCGCGGCCAGCGGCCGGCGCAGGACGCGCGCGGCGCCCGCCCGGCGCGGCTACGAAGGCCCGCGCCGCCGCGTGCTGGTGGTCGACAACGAGGAGGAGGATCGCGAGCTGCTCGTGCAGGTGCTGGCGCCGCTGGGCTTCGAATTGCGCACGGCGGCCAGCGGCCACGATGCGCTCGACCTGGTCGCGGCCGGATGGCGTCCCGACGCGATGTTCGTCGACCTCGCGATGCCCGGCATCGACGGCTGGGAAACCATCCGCCGCGCGCGCCGGCTCGGGCTTGCGCAAGCGCCGGTGGCGATCGTGTCCGCCAACGCCTTCGACAAGCGGCTGGACAACGATGCCGGCATCACGCCGGACGATTTCTTCGTCAAGCCCGTGCGGCACAGCGAGCTGCTCGACTGGCTGGAGCGCCGGCTCGGGCTGCGCTGGACCGCGAGCGCCAGCGCACCGCCCGCGCCCATGCAGTCCTCGCTGGTCAGGCCTGCGGCGCATCGGCTGCAGGCGTTGGCGGAAGCGGTGGGCCTGGGCTACTTTCGCGGCATCATGAACCAGCTCGACGACATCGATGCGGCCGAGCCGGAGTGCACCGGTTGGACCGCGGTGCAGCGCGCGCTGGCACGCCAGTTCCAGTTCGAAAAGATCGAGTGCGGCCCGCCCGTGCTCGCACTGGCGCGCGAGGACCGGCCGTGAATGACCTGGCCCGCAGCATCGCCGCCAACAGCGACCTGGTGCTGATCGTCGACGACGTGCCCGACAACCTCGCCGTGCTGCACGATGCGCTCGACGAATCGGGCTACACCGTGCTGGTCGCGACCAGCGGCGAGCAGGCGCTGCAGCGCGCGGCGCAGGCCCGGCCCGACATCGTGTTGCTCGACGCGATGATGCCGGGCATCGACGGCTTCGAGGTTGCGCGCCGCCTGAAGGCCGATGCCGCGACCGCGCACATCCCGATCGTCTTCATGACCGGCCTGACCGACACCGAGCACCTGGTGGCCGCCCTCGAGGCCGGCGGCGTCGACTACGTGACCAAGCCGATCAAGCCCAAGGAAGTGCTGGCGCGCATGAACGTGCATCTGCAGGGCGCACGCCGCGCGCGCCAGGCGGCGCAGCAGGCCGGGCAGGCGCGCAACGCGCTCGATGCCTTCGGCTACGCCAGCATCACCGTGCGCATGCCCGAGGGCAAGCTGATCTGGCAGACCGCGCTGGCGCGCGACCTGCTGCTGCGCTATTGCGGCACCAGCGCCCCGGCGACGCCGCCGGTCGTGCTCGAATGGCTGCGGCGCCATCTGCCCGATGCCGAGCAGCGCCAGATCGAACCGCCCGTGCTGTCGATCGCGCAGGGCGCGGCCAGCCTGAGCCTGCGGCTGCACCAGCAGACCGGCCACGACGACGGCGGCGACGACTGGCTGATCATCATGCGCGAGGCCTCCGGCACCGCCGTCATCGAGGCCATGAGCCTCTGCCTGAAGCTCACCGCGCGCGAGGCCGAGGTGCTCTACTGGGTGGTCAAGGGCAAGACCAACAAGGACATCGGCGAGATCCTCGGCAGCAGCCCGGCCACCGCCAAGAAGCATCTGGAGCGCGTCTACGTCAAGCTCGGCGTCGAGACCCGCACGGCGGCCGCGGGCGTGGCCATGAAGCGCATCCGCGAGCTGCAGCCGCAGTTCGAGATCTGAGGCCGGCGCGTCTCACGCAACTGCCACACGCGGACCCTAGAATCCGCGCGGATGATTGCCCGCTTGTTCATGTTGCTGCTGGCGCTGACCGCGGCCACGGCGCGCGCCGGCGGGCATTTCGACGTCGACGACGCGGGCACGCTGGACCCCGGACAGTGCCAGTACGAGGTCTGGGCAGGCCGCACCGGCACCGAGCCGCTGAGCGTGTTTCACCTCGGACCCGCATGCCGGGTCGGCCCGGTCGAACTGGGCCTGAATGTCGACCGCTATTCGGGGCCGGACGGGCGCATTGCCACCTTCGGCCCCCAGCTCAAGTGGACTTTCCTGGGCGCGGGGGCCGACGACCGGCTCAGTGCCGCCGTGTCGGCGAACATGACCTGGGACCTGACCCGCGGTGGACGGGCCGGCGGGCAGTTCGTCGTTCCCGTCAGCTGGCGTGCGCTCGACAGTCTCTGGGTCCACGTGAACCTGGGGGCGGATTGGGCCACGGGCACCGGTGCGCGCACCGGCCGCGGCGGCTTCGCAGGCGAGTGGGCGATGAATGACCGGGTGTCGCTCATCGTCGAGCGGAATCGGGCCTTCGAGACCTGGACCACGCGAGCCGGCCTCCGGTTCAGCCTGACGCCGTTGATCAGCATCGACGTCAGCGCATCGCGAACAGGGCCGCAGGGGGTGCGCGGCTTCGTGATCGGCCTGAACCACGAATTCAAGAGATAGAACGTACGGCACATTGCGCGTGCTCCTGCGCTGCCGCAAGATGGTCGCGATGCCCCTTCGCCACGGCCGCCGTGGCCATCCTGCCGCGCAGACACCATGGAACACCGTGCCGCCCGTGTTTTCCGTTTTGCGAGCTTTCTCTTCGCGCTCTGCCTGCTGACGGCGGTGACGGGCGTCATCGACGCCGCCCGCGCGCAGAGCCGACCGGCCGAGAAGCGCATCGCGCTGGTCATCGGCAATTCGCGCTATCCGAAGATCCCGCTCGGCAATCCCGAGAATGACGCGCGGCTGATCGCGGCCAACCTGCGCAAGCTCGGCTTCGAGGTCAACGAGCAGCTCAACCTCGACATCCGCGAATTCCGGCGCGTGCTGCGCGAGTTCGCGCGCCGCCTGCAGGACGACGACGCCATCGCGGTCTTCTACTACGCCGGGCACGGGATGCAGATCGACGGCCGCAACTACCTGCTGCCGGTCGACATCCAGCTGCGCGACCAGGAGGCAGTCAAGGACGATGCGGTCGACATCGAGGACGTGTTCCTGAGCCGGCTCGACAAGACGCGCTCGAAGGCGCGCATCGTGATCCTCGACACCTGCCGCGACAACCCCTTCGCCGGCAAGACCCGCAGCGTCCGCTCGGCCGTCGGCCTGGCCGAGATGGGCGCGCGCGGCACGCTGATCGCCTATGCGGCGGCACCCGGCTCGTCGGCGGAGGACGGGCCCGACGGCGGCAACAGCGTCTACAGCAAGAATCTCGCGCAGGAGATGATGGTGCCGGGGCTGGAAGTCGAGCAGATGTTCAAGAACGTGCGCGTGAAGGTGCTGCACGACACCAAGGATCGGCAGGTGCCTTGGGTCAACACCTCGCTGACCTCGGATTTCAGCTTCAATCCCGGCGCCGAAACGCTGTCCGGCGAAGCGGCCCGGCAGGCGCAGATCCAGCGCCTCGAGCTCGAACTGCAGCAGACGCGCAAGGCGCTGGAAGAGTCGCGCGCGGCGGCCCGCGCACCGACCACCGCGACGGCGACCGCTTCGACCTCGACCGCTTCGACTTCGCCCACGTCCCCTGCCGCCGGCGGGCCACCGAAGGCGCCCGCCGCGGCGCCTGCTGCGGCACCGCGACCGGCCGCGGCGGCCGAGGTGGTCAAGGCCAACGAGCGCTATGCGAGCCAGCTCGAGATACAGCTCGAACGCGCCCGCGTCGCGCTCGCCGAGGCGCGTGCCGAGTCGCGCGGTGAGGCCACGACCTCGCTGCCGCAGGGATTGCCCGCCGCCCTGGAGGCCGCCGAAAAACGCCCGACCGCGCTGGCGCCGGCGCCAGCGCCGGACCGCAGCCGCGGCTGCCGGGATCTGCTCGCGCGTGCCTCGATCGGCGAGCCGCTGTCGACCTCGGAAAACAACTATCTCAAACAGGAGTGCAAATGATGAAGCCTGATCCTCACGCCGGCCTGGCGATGCTGTCCCGGCTCTTGGCAATGCTCGCGCTCGTTGCCCTGGCGGCCTGCAGTACCGCGCCGCCGCCACCGGCCAGATCGGCCGCGCCGCAGCCGCCTGCGGCAACAACTGCCGCGCCGGTCGCCGCCGCCGCACCGGCGCCTGCTGCGGCCGCGCCGCCGCCGCCCATCATGCCCTTCGGCGAAGCAGTGACCTTCGCGGCCACCAGCCTGTTCGGCAACGCCGCGCTGCCCGAGGGCGCCGGCAAGCTGCCGCTGGTCATCGATCCGCTGATCGACGGCAACACCGGCGCGCAGTCGGTTGCGACGCAGACCATGGAGCAGCGCATCACCGCGATGCTGCAGACCAGTTTCCCGCGCTACGACCTGCAGCCCTTCTCGACCGGTTCGCTGGCACGCGCGCCGCTGCTCTTCATCGGCACCTTCACCGCGGTCGACAAGGACGGCAAGAACGCGCCGGGGCCGCGCGAGTGGTACCGGGTCTGCCTGGCGCTGGTCGATCTGCACAGCGGCAAGATCGTGTCCAAGGGCTTCGCGCGCGCCCGGCCCGATGGCGTCGACCCGACGCCGACCGCGTTCTTCCAGGACAGCCCCGCGTGGACGCCCGACCCCGCCACCGACGGCTACGTGCGGACCTGCCAGGGCACCAAGGTCGGCGATCCGATCAACCCCGCCTACTGGGACAAGATCGTCGCCGCCGCGATGATCAACGACGCGATGACCAGCTACAACGCCGGCCGCTACGACGAGGCGCTGGACCTCTACCGCGGCGTCGCGCGCGTGGGCGGCGGCGACCAGCTGCGCGTCTACAACGGCCTGTACCTTTCGAGCTGGAAGCTCGGGCGCAAGGACGAGGCCGCGCAGGCCTTCTCGAAGATCGTCGATTACGGCCTGGCGCAGAAGCGCATCGCGGTGAAGTTCCTGTTCCGTCCCGGCTCGACGCTGTTCCTGGGCGACACGCAGATCAGCGCCCAGTACCCGGTCTGGCTCAAGCAGATCGCTTCGCGCGCCGGGCAAAGCACGGCCTGCATGGAAGTGTCGGGCCACACCAGCCGCACCGGGCCCGAGCCGCTGAACGATCGCCTGTCGCTGATGCGCGCGCAGTACGTCGCGCAACGGCTCGATGCGGGCACGCCCGGCGCGGCCCGACGCACCGTCGCCGTCGGCAAGGGCTCGCGCGAGCCGATCTCGGGGCTCGGCACCGACGATGCCCGCGATGCGCTGGACCGGCGCGTCGAGTTCAAGGTGATCGACTGTCCGGCGGCCTGAGCGCGTCGCAGCGCTCGCGCCTGGAGCAGGTCGAGCGGCTCACGCTGCGGGTGGAGGAGCTGCGGGTCCTGGCGCGCATCGATGCGGGCCAGGAGCGCGGGCCGGTCGAGACCGTATCGCTGAACGCATTGGCCGAGGAAGCGGTGAGGCGTCTGCAGCCGCTGGCCCGCGAGCGGCAGATCGACATCGTGCTGACGCCATCGCCCGCGTTGACGGCGGCGGTCGCATCGAGGCGTCGAACGCGGCGGGTGGCGGGGCCTGCTTCAGCCTCCGGTTTCCGCGCGGCTAAGGCTCCGTGGCGCAGGGCAGGTGGATCTCGAACCTGGCGCCGCCGAGCCGCGATGGCGAGACGACCAGCCGGCCGGCGTGCGCCAGCGCGATCTCGCTCACGATCGCCAGGCCCAGGCCGCTGCCATCGGCCACGGCGCTGTCGCCGCGATGGAAGCGCTGGGTGACCCGTTCCCTGTCGTCCGGCGCAATGCCGGGCCCGCTGTCCTCGACCACGATGCAGGCTTCGCTGCCCGCCGCATGCACGCCGACATTGATGCGCGCGCCGGGCCGGCAGTACTTGAGGGCGTTGTCGAGGAGGTTGTTGATCGCCTCGCGCAGCAAGGCCTGGTCCACGACGGCCCAGGTCTGAACCGAGGTCTCGTCGAAGCCGAGGTCCATCTGCCGGGCAAGCGCCCGCGACACCCATTCGCGTGCCGTGTCGAAGGTCAGTGCCTGCAGGTCCACCCGGCCGCGGTTGGCCATCGACTGCGCCTCCGGCTCGGCGCGCGACAGCAACAGCAACTGGTTCGCCAGCCGCACCGCGCGCTCGGCCGAGTGCTGGAGTTCGGCCAGCGACTGCCGCATGCCGGGCAGGTCGTCGCAGCGCAGCGCCTGTTCGGCCTGCAGCTTCAGCGCGGTCAACGGGGTGCGAAGCTGGTGCGCCGCGTTGGCGATGAACTGCCGTTGCGCCATGCCGGCATGGTCGAGTTTCGCGATCACGGTGTTGAGCGCCTCGACCAGCGGATGCAGCTCGTCGGGCATGCTGCTTTCCGGCACCGGCTGCAGGCCGCGATGGCTGAAGTCGCGCAGGGTCTGGCTCAGAGAAAGGATGCTGCGCGACTGGAAGAAGACCACGCGACGGATCACCCAGCCGGCCACCAGCAGCAGCACGCACTGCGGGATCCAGACCGCCAGCAGGATCTCCTCGGCCAGGCGCCGCCGCTTGCGCGTGGTCTCACCGACCAGCACCGAGACGCGCTCGCCTTCGGGCGCGAGCTGGACGTCGACCGCGGCCCAGCGCATGCGCGCCGCACCGAGCGGCGCATCGAAAAGCCGTGCGTTGCGAAAGCGGTCGGGCCGCGCGGGTTCGATCGGCGCCTGCGTGACGCCCGCGATGTAGCCGGCCCGCGAGGCCGTGATGCGGTAGACCGTCTGGTCTTCGTCGTCCCACTCGAACATGGCCTGCGCGGAGCGCGGCAGGTCCAGGTCGACGCTGTTGCCGATCAGGCGCAGGCTTTGCGCCAGGCTGTTGGCCGAGTTGTAGAGCCAGAGGTCGTAGACCTTGCTCACATAGTAGCGCGTGATGCCGTAGGACAGCGCACCGCTGAGCAGGAACAGCACCACGAGCCGCCACAGCAGGCGTCGCTCCAGGCGCTTGCGCAGGCTGTCGCGGGGTCGCGCATTCATGCAAATGGAATGCGGCGCAGCAGATAACCGAAGCCCCGGATCGTGAGGATCTCGAGGTCGTGCCCGGCGATCTTCTGCCGGATCCGGTGCAGGTAGACCTCCACCGTCTTGCCGCCGGTGTCGCCGTGAAAGCCCGTCAGCGTGTCCTGCAGCTGCGCCTTGGTGACCACGTGATCGGCGTTGTTCATGAGGCGGCGCAGCACCTGGAATTCGCGCGGCGTGAGCGTCAGCGGCGCGCCGCCGATCGCCATGCGCACGCCGTCCGGCTGGAGCGTCAGTGCGCCGAAGTTCAGGCCCCGTGCCACGGGATGGCCGCCGCGTCGGAGCACGGCCTGGATGCGGGCATCGAGCTCCGCCATGTCGAAAGGCTTGACCACGTAGTCGTCCGCACCGGCGCGCAGGCCGTCGATGCGCTGGTGCTGCTCGTCGCGCGCGGTGAGCACGATGACCGGCAGCGAGCTGCCCGCTTCGCGCACCTGCCGCAGCACCTGGCTGCCTTCCATGTCGGGCAGTCCCAGGTCCAGCAGCATCAGGGCCGGCCGGTCGGCGCGAATGCAGCCGAGCGCCTGCGCGCCGGTGGACGCCTTCTGCACGTCGTAGCCTCGATGCACGAGCTCGCGGCCCAGCAACGCGGCGATGTGCAGGTCGTCTTCGACCACCAGGATCCGCGCGTTCACGAGGCGGCCGGCCGGGGACGGCTCATGGAAGCGCCGGCGGCAGGTACTGGTCGGCCACGCGCCGCTGATCCGGCGTCAGGGCCGCATAGAGGCGGGCGGCCGCGTCGCCGATCTCCTGCAGCCGTCCGGCGCGCTCCTGCGCCTCGGCCACGCGCTGCTGCAGCGCCTGCATGGCCGTCAGGTCTTCGGCCGCCGGTGCATGCGCGAGCGAGTTCTTCACCGCCAGATCCCACACCTTGTTGTAGAAGCCGTCCCACAGGGCGGCCTGCTCGGGCGTGATCAGCAGCCGCAGGCGCAGGTCGTAGAGCCTGTCCCTGATCTGGTTGGCCCTCATCTCGGGGCTCGATGCCTGCTCGGTGCTGCGCGATGCCGCCGGTGCATCGCCGCTGTGCCCGCGCCGTCCGCCCCCCATGCCGCCGCCGCCGAACTGCGCGAAGCTGTGGCCGCCGAGTGCAGCCAGCACGATGGCGAATGCGAATTTCTGCCTGAGTCTTGTCATCCCGCGTCCTTGCTCGCCGCCACCTGGCGTGGCCGGCGATGCATTACAGGGCACGCAGGCTGTCGCCGCGCTGACCGGGTGTAAAGCCGGCGTAAAGACGCGGGCTCAGAGTTCGGCGCCTTCGACCAGAAAGCGCACGCGCCGCACGCCCTGCCATTCGTCGGCATCGAGGCGCCACGCGATCACCACCTTCGGCGGCAGCGGCTCGGTATGGCCGAACCAGATGCCGTCGACCGGCCTGCCGCGGTGCTTCAGCTTGAGCGCGAGGTGCTTCTCGCCGACCAGCCGCTGCGAGACCACCTCGACCTCCTCACTGAAGGTCGGCGGCGCGAAGCCCTGGCCCCACACCTCGCGGTGCAGCGTGTCGACCAGGTCCACGCGCAGGTACTCGGGCGCGAGCGGGCCGTCGGTGTCGAGCCGGCGCGTCAGCGTGGCGGCGTCGAGCCACTCGCGCGCGACCTGGGCCAGCGCCTGCTCGAAGACGGGGAAGTGCTCGCGCGCCACCGTGCATCCGGCCGCCATCGCGTGGCCGCCGAAGCGCAGCAGCACGCCGGGGTGGCGCTTGGCCACGAGGTCGAGCGCATCGCGCAGATGAAAGCCGGGGATCGAGCGGCCCGAGCCCTTGAGCTCGTGCGCCCGGCCGTCGGCGCCGCTGGCCGCGAAGACGAAGGTCGGCCGATGGAAGCGGTCCTTGAGGCGCGAGGCGACGATGCCGACCACGCCTTCGTGGAAGTCCGCACCGAACACGCTGATGGCCGCGGGCGGCGGCTGGCTGTCGTCGCCGAACAGCGTCTCGGCCAGCCGCAGCGCCTGGTCGCGCATGCCGCCTTCGATGTCGCGCCGCTCGCGGTTGATGCCGTCGAGCAGCTGTGCCAGTTCGGCGGCGCGGCCGGCGTCGTCGGTCAAGAGGCATTCGATGCCGAGCGTCATGTCGGCGAGGCGGCCGGCGGCGTTGATGCGCGGGCCGAGCGCGAAGCCGAAGTCGAAGGTGGTCGCGGCCGCGGCGTTGCGGCCCGCGGCCTTGAAGAGGGCGGCGATGCCCGCGGGCATGGCGCTCGTGCGGATGCGGCGCAGGCCCTGGGCGACCAGGCGGCGGTTGTTGGCATCGAGCCGGACCACGTCGGCCACGGTGCCCAGCGCCACGAGCGGCAGCAATGCATCCAGCTTGGGTTGCGGAAACTTGGCCCCCCGGCTTGCCACTTCGTGTGCTTCGCCACCCCCCGAGGGGGAGGCTCGGCCGCCTTGGGGCGGCCCGGCGTCGGCCGACATGTCGAACACGCCGCGCGCGCGCAGCTCGGCGCGCAGCGCCAGCAGCACATAGAACATCACGCCGACGCCCGCGATGCTCTTGCTCTCGAAGTCGCAGCCGGGCTGGTTGGGATTCACGAGCACATCGGCCGCCGGCAGTTCGGGGCCGGGCAGGTGGTGGTCCGTCACCAGCACCGCGAGGCCGCGCGCCTTGGCGGCCGCGACGCCCTCGACGCTCGCGATGCCGTTGTCCACGGTGATCAGCAAGTCGGCGCCGCTGTCCGCCACGCGCTCGGCGATCGGCGGCGTCAGGCCGTAGCCGTCGATCACGCGGTCGGGCACCAGGTAGCTCACCTGCTTCGCGCCGAGCAGGCGCAGGCCGCGCACGGCGACGGCGCAGGCGGTGGCGCCGTCGCAGTCGTAGTCGGCGACGATGCACAGGCGCCTGTCGTCGCGGATCGCGTCGGCCAGCAGCCGCGCCGCTTCCTGCGTGCCGCGCAGCGTGGCGGGCGGCAGCAGGCGCGTCAGGCCGTCGTCCAGCTCTTCCTTGGCCAGCACGCCGCGCGCCGCATAGAGGCGCGCGAGCAGCGGATGCACGCCGGCCTGCTCGAGCGCCCAGGCGCTGCGCGGCGGAATGTCGCGAGCGACGATCTGCATCACAGCGCCGCGAGAATGGAGGCCGCGCTCGGCCGCTCGAACAGGCTCCGGGCCCAGCTCAGCAGGCCGCGGTGCTGCACGCCGAAGCGGCGTGCGCCGCGGTCGCCGCACAGCGTCAGCACGACATCGGCGCCGCGTGTGTAGTCGGCCAGCAGATCGGCCATCGCACCGGCGTCGAGCGCCTGCCACGCGGCGGCCCAGCCGGCGCCGTCGTCGCGCAGCGCGGGCACGCGCAAGGCATCGGCGACCTCGGGCGCGGATGCCGGCGCGGTGCCGTTGGCGAGCGACGCGGGCAGGCTGCCGGTGCCGCTGAGCCAGAAGGAGTTGATCGGCGGCACGCCGCGTGCGGTGCGCTGGTCGTTCACGCGTTCGGTGTAGAGCAGCATCTGCATCTCGTTCTGCAGCCGGCGCAGCGGCCGTGCGGCATCGGACAGCGGCGACCATTGCGAGATCGGCCAGCCGACGGCGCGGTCGATCGACGCCGTGGCCAGGCCGTCGAAGACCTTGCCCTGCACCAGCCAGCGGCCGGGCGTCGCCGACGCATGCAGCGCCATGCCGTCCTCTTCGAAGAAGGGCCGTGCCGCGGCCAGCAGCGCCGCGGATTCGGCGGCATCGATCTCGATCGCGGCCGGATCGCCGAGCACCACGTCGTCGATGCCGACCTGCCAGTGGCACAGCGTGGCCACGCCCCAGCTGTCGCCTGGGCCGGTGGGACCGAGGCCGGCCTGCTTCGCTTCCAGCGCGGCCCATGGGATGCAGCCGTCCGCTGCGCCGATGCCGAGCGCCTCGGCCAATGCGCGCTCGTGCGGCGGCGAGCGCGTGCTGTCGTCCTGCTGGTCGCCGTGCACCAGCGCGAGCCGCGCGAGCATCGCCTCGGTGTTCGGCAGGCGCAGCCCGGCCAGCGCTTCGCGGCAGGCCGGGGAACTGCGGCCGGCGAAGGGGATCATCAAATGGCGGGGCTTGGGGGCATCGGACATGACCCTATTGTCCGGGATGCCACAATTCTTCCTCTATGCCCCTTCCCTATGAACTGCAACTCGGCTGGCGCTACACGCGCGCAGGCCGGGCCACGCGGCGCAACGGCTTCATCTCCTTCATCTCCGGTGTCTCGATGCTCGGCATCGCGCTGGGCGTGGCGGCGCTGATCATCGTGCTGAGCGTGATGAACGGCTTCCAGAAGGAAGTCACCGACCGCATGCTCGGCGTGATCTCGCACATCGAGATCCTGTCGCGCGACGGCCAGGCGCTCGGCGACATCGACGGCATCATGGCCGGCGCGCGCAAGAACCCGCAGGTGGTCGGCGTGGCGCCCTTCATCGCCGCGCAGGCCCTGATCGCGCGCGGCGAGGACATGAAGGGCACGCTGGTGCGCGGCATCGATCCGGCGCTGGAGCCGCAGGTGACCGACATCTCCACCACCGCCGAGCATGGCGCGCTGAAGAAGCTGGTGCCGGGCGAATTCGGCGTCGTGCTCGGCGTCGAGCTCGCGCGCTCGCTGTTCGTGCGCGACGGCGACAAGGTCACGCTGGTCGCACCCGGCGGCCAGGTCACGCCGGCCGGCGTGGTGCCGCGCCTGAAGCAGTTCACCGTGGTGGGCACCTTCGATTCGGGCCACTACGAATACGACTCGGCGCTGGCGATGATCCACGAGCAGGATGCCGAGCGCGTGTTCCGCCTCGAAGGACCGAGCGGCGTGCGCATCAAGCTCAAGGACCTGCACCAGGCGCCCGAGGTCGCCCGCGAACTCGCCGGCACGCTGCCCGGCAGCTTCCTGATCCGCGACTGGACGCAGCAGAACAAGACCTGGTTCGCCGCCGTGCAGGTCGAGAAACGCATGATGTTCATCATCCTCACGCTGATCGTCGCGGTGGCCGCCTTCAACCTGGTGTCGACGCTGGTGATGACGGTGACCGACAAGCGCGCCGACATCGCCATCCTGCGCACGCTGGGCTCGAGCCCGAAGAGCATCATGACCATCTTCGTGGTGCAGGGCGCGATGGTCGGCGTCATCGGCACGCTGGCGGGGCTGCTGCTGGGGCTGCTCATCGCCTACAACATCGACGTCATCGTGCCGGCGCTGGAACATCTGTTCCATGCGAGCTTCCTGCCGCAGGACATCTACCTGATCAGCAAGATGCCGAGCGATCCGCAGCAGGGCGACATCGTGCCGATCACGGTGATCTCGCTCATCCTCGCCTTCGTCGCGACCCTGTACCCGAGCTGGCGCGCCAGCCGCGTCAACCCGGCCGAGGCGCTGCGCTATGAGTGAAGCGAACGCAGGGTCCAACGGCGCGGTGCTGAAAGTCCGCGGTCTCACCAAGCGCTTTCACGAAGGCCGCATCGACCTCACCGTGCTGCACGGCGTCGACCTCGACGTGCGCGCCGGCGAGACGATGGCCATCGTCGGCGCCTCGGGTTCCGGCAAGAGCACGCTGCTGCACCTGATGGGCGGGCTCGATGCGCCGACCGCGGGCAGCGTCGAGCTGCATGGCCGCAACATCGCGCATGTCGATGCGGCCGAGCAGGGAAGGCTGCGCAACACGCACCTCGGCTTCGTCTACCAGTTCCATCATCTGCTGCCCGAGTTCAGCGCGCTCGACAACGTCGCGATGCCGCTTCGGATCCGGCGCATGACGCCGGCGCAGGCCCACGATGCCGCGACCGCGATGCTCACCGCGGTCGGCCTCGGCGAGCGCCTGCAGCACCGGCCGGCCGAGCTGTCCGGCGGCGAGCGCCAGCGCGTGGCGATCGCGCGCGCGCTGGTCACGCATCCGGATTGCGTGCTGGCCGACGAGCCGACCGGCAACCTCGACCGCGCCACCGCGGACGGCGTGTTCGCGCTGATGCTCCAGCTCGCGCGCGAACGCGGCACGGCCTTCGTCATGGTCACGCACGACGAGACGCTGGCCACGCGCTGCGACCGCGTGCTGCGGCTGACCGCGGGCCGGCTCGCGGGCTGAGGCGGCGCTGCATGAATGTGAAGGTCCGAGAAATGCGCCAGCCCGATTTTTCTTCGCCGCGATTCACCGGGCTTGCGCTGGCGATGCTGACGGCCGCGCTGCTGGCGGGCTGCGCATCCGCGCCACCCGTGGCGCCCTCGCAGCCACCGGCCAGCGCAACCGGCGCGCGCCCTGCAGCGCCGCCGTCGCCGCCACCGGTGACCGCGCCTGCGGCCACGGACGAAGCGGCGCTCCAGCAAGGCTTCGCGCAGTGGGTCGCGGACTTCCGCATCACCGCGCGCGCAGCGGGCATCAGCGAAGCGACGCTGCATGGGGCATTCGACGATGTCCAGTACCTGCCGCGCGTCATCGAACTGGATCGCGCACAGCCCGAATTCACCCGCACCGTCTGGGATTACCTCGACGGCACGGTGACGGCCCAGCGCGTCGCGCAGGGCCAGGACAAGCTGCAGCAGCTTCGCGGCGAAACCGACGCCGCGGCGCAGCGCTACGGCGTTCCGCCCGCCGTCGTGATCGCCATCTGGGGCATGGAAAGCAACTACGGCAGCAACTACGGCAGCACGCCGACCATCGATGCGCTGGCGACGCTGGGCTTCGAAGGCCGCCGTGCGGACTGGGCGCGCCGCGAGCTGCTCGCTGCGCTGAAAATCCTCGACAACGGCGACATCGATCGCGCGCACATGATCGGCTCCTGGGCCGGCGCCATGGGCCAGACCCAGTTCCTGCCATCGAACTTCCTGGCCTACGCGGTGGACGGCGATGGCGACGGCCGGCGCGATATCTGGGGCAGCATGGCCGACGTCACGGCTTCGACGGCGAACTTTCTTTCGCGCTCGGGCTGGCAGGCGGGCATGCCCTGGGGTGTCGAGGTCCAGTTGCCGGCCGGGTTCGACGTTGCGCGCGCCGATGCCGGCATCCGCCAGCCCACGGCGCAATGGGTCGCCGAAGGCCTGCGCGCCATGGACGGCCAAGTCTTGCCCGAGTTCGCCGACGGCTCGGTCCTGCTGCCCGCGGGCGCGCGTGGGCCGGCCTTCCTGGTCGGGCCCAATTTCCGGGCCATCCTGCGCTACAACAACTCGACCAGCTACGCGCTCGCGGTCGGCCTCCTGGCGCAGCGCCTGAGCGGCGGCCCGGGCGTGCAGGCGCCGTGGCCACGCGACCTCCAGGCGCTCACGCGCAGCCAGCTGCTGGCGTTGCAGACCGCGCTGAACCAGCGCGGCTTTGCCAGCGGCGAGCCCGACGGCGTCATGGGACCGGCCACCCGCGAAGGGCTGCGCCGCTACCAGCGCAGCGTCGGCCTCGCTGCCGACGGCTACCCCACCCTCGACCTGCTTCAGCGCCTGCAGCAGCCCTGATCAGGGCGCGCTTTCCCGCACGCAGGGGCCGCCGGCCCCGGGCGTTCGCGCACCCGAGGGATTTCCCGCTGGCCCGGGGCGGTGGTCCGTCGTAAATTTCATCTCGATAGTAACTATTGGGATGCGATAAATGTCTGCGCATATCCTGATCGATCAGCAAGACCGTGTCGGGCTGATCACGTTGAACAAGCCCGAGAAGCTGAACGCATGGGATCGCCCGATGCGCGACGACATCGTGCGCGCCCTGCGCGATTTCGACCGCGACGACGGCGTGGGCGCCGTGGTCCTCACCGGCGCGGGCGAGCGGGCCTTTTCGGCCGGGCAGGATTTCGCCGAGGCGCACGACTTCGATGCCGATCGCGCCGAAGTGTGGATCCGCGAATGGGAGACCTTCTACGGCACCTTGCGCCGCCTGACCAAGCCCATCGTGATGGCCCTCAACGGCACTGCGGCGGGCTCCGCGTTCCAGGTCGCGCTGCTCGGGGACATCCGGGTCGCGCATGCGGACGTGAGGATGGGGCAGCCCGAGATCAACGCCGGCATCGCGAGCATCACCGGGCCGTGGATCATGAAGGAAATCCTCGGCATGTCGCGCACCGTCGAGCTCACGCTCACCGGCCGCATGATGCCGGCGGACGAGTGCCATCGCATCGGCCTCGTCCACCATGTGGTGCCGCGGCAGGAGGTGCTGGCGAAGTCGCTGCAGATCGCGAATGAACTCGCCGCCAAGGCGCCGCTCGCGATGAAGCTGGACCGCGCCTGGTTCGCGGACATGACCGAGGCCGCTTTCCAGCACACCATCGCCGCCGCGATCCGCGCGCACCGGGAGTCCTACGCGTCCGGCGAGCCGGCAAGGAAGATGGAAGACTTCATGGCCGAGCGCGGAAAAAAGCTATGACCTCGAGGCTTGCCCACTTCGTGCGTCATGGACGGCGCGTTGTGCCATGAATCCATCCGTTGCATCGCCGTTCACGCGCGAGATGGCGCAAGAGATGGACCTCGCGGATCCGCTGGCCGGTTTGCGCGACGCGTTCGCCATCGACGACGGCTCGGCCCTGTACATGGACGGCAACTCCTTCGGCCGGCCGCCTGCGTGCACTGCGGCGCTGGTGTCGCAGGCACTCGACACCTGGCGCAAGGATCTCATCATCGCGTGGCGCCGATGGATTCATCTGCCGCGCGAGATCGGCGATGCGATCGCGCGATCGGTGGTGCAGGCGAATCCCGGCGAGGTCATCGTCGGCGACGCCACCTCGGTGAATCTCTACAAGGCCGCGGCCGCCGCGCTGGGCGCGCAGTCAGGCCGGCGCACCCTCGTCACGAGCGACGACAACTTCCCCACCGACATGTATGTGCTGCAGTCGCTCGCGGCACAACGGTCGCTCGAACTGAAGGTGCTGCATGCCGACCCGGTGCAGGGCCTCGATCCGGCAGTGCTGAAGGCCGGCATCGATTCGGACACGGCGCTGGTCTGCCTGTCGCATGTGGCTTACCGTTCGGGCG
Organism: Variovorax sp. SRS16; assembly: GCF_901827165.1. Classification (NCBI taxonomy): domain Bacteria; kingdom Pseudomonadati; phylum Pseudomonadota; class Betaproteobacteria; order Burkholderiales; family Comamonadaceae; genus Variovorax; species Variovorax sp. SRS16. The sequence goes on along the minus strand of NZ_LR594666.1, from coordinate 4,375,474 downwards.
CGCTGCTCGACATGGCGCAGGTGACGCGCGTGGTGCACGAGGCTGGCGCATTGATTCTGTGGGACGTCAGCCATTCGGCGGGCGCGGTCGAGGTGCCGCTGGAAAGCAGCGGCGCCGACCTCGCGGTGGGCTGCACCTACAAGTACCTCAACGGCGGACCCGGCGCACCGTCCTTCGTCTATGTGCGGCAGTCGCAGCAGGCGCGGCTTCGGCAGCCGATCTGGGGATGGTTCGGCCATCGCGACCAGTTCGCGATGTCGGACAGCTTCGATCCGGCAGAGGGCATCGAATCCTTCCTGGTCGGCATCCCGGCGATCCTCTCGACCCTAGCGATCGAGCCGGGCGTCGCGCTGATCGCCGAGGCGGGCATCAATCGGCTGCAGGCGAAGGGCCGGCGGCTGACCGAGATGCTGGTCGCGCTCGCCGACGAATGGCTGGCGCCGCACGGATTCACCGTCGCCTCGCCGCGCGACGCGCGCCGCAGGGGATCGCACATCACGCTGCGGCATCCGGGGGCCAAGGACATCGTGCGCGCGCTGATCGCGGACCGGGTCGTCCCCGACTTCAGGCCGCCCGACATGCTCAGGCTCGCGCCCGCACCGATGTACACGCGCCATGTCGACGCCTGGGACGCGATGGATCGCGTGCGGCAGTGCGCGGCCAGGCTGAATCTCTGAATCGCCTCGTCAACTGAAGGAGTCAACCCGATGCCGGAAAGCAGTTCCCTCGAAAGAGTCCGTCTCGATATCGACGGTCCCGTCGCCACGGTCACGCTGGACCGTCCCCACAAGCTCAACGCGCTCTATCCAGAGATGATCCTGCGCCTGGTCGACGTGATCGAGCAGATCCGGCGCGACAACACGGTGCGCGTGATGGTGCTGCGCGGCGAAGGGCGCGCCTTCTGCGCCGGCGACGACCTCGCGCCCGAGGACCGCTTCAAGTACGGCCCGCCCGACCTGCAGAGCCGCATGCGCACCGGATTTCCGCGCGCCGTGCTGGACATGCTCACGCTGCGCAAGCCGGTGGTGGGCATCGTGCAGGGCTACGCGGTCGGCGCGGGGCTCGATCTCGCGCTGGCCTGCGACTTCCGCCTCTGCGATCCCGAAACGAAGTTCGGCGCGGTGTACGTGACGCGCGGGCTCGGCGGCGGATCGACCTACCTGCTGCCGCGCTACGTGGGCCTGGGCCGTGCGACGGAGATGCTGCTGCTCGGCCGTTTCATCGAGATGGAGGAGGCCGAGCGGCTGGGGCTGGTCAGCGAGGTCGTGGCCAAGGACAGGCTCGAGGAGCGCGCCTTCGAGCTTGCGCACAAGCTGGCCAAAGGCCCGACGCAGGCCTACGGCGCGATCAAGAACGCGCGCAACCAGGGCCTGGGCCTGGACCCGGTGAAGGGCTTCGAGGCGCAGGTGCTCGCGAACGTGGAGCTGATGTTCCACAAGGATGCACGCATCGGCCCGCGCGCCTTCAAGGAAGGCAAGGTGCCGGAGTTCACCGCCGAATGGATCGACCTGCAGTACGACCCGCTGCGGCCCTACGAGTGAGCGCGGCGACCATGTCCGAAAACGCCCAAGACTTCATCCGCTACGAATGCCGCGACCGCATCGCGACGATCAGCTTCAACCGCCCGCAGAAACTCAACGCGTTCAACGATGCGATGGTGATGCGGCTGGCCGAGGTGCTGCACGAGTTCGACATCGATCCGGCGGCCGACGTCGCCGTGCTGCGCGGCGAGGGCCGTGCCTTCTCCAGCGGTGCCGACGTGCACCAGCGCCAGTTGCGCAGCGAGGAAGACCTGAAGCGCCATGGCGGCTCGCAAGGCTGGGGCGCGCACTCGGCCGACCTGTTCACGCGCGCCATCAACTGGAAGCCGGTGATCGCGGCGCCGCATGGCTTCGCGGTCGGCCTCGGCCTCGGCATGGTGCTCGAAAGCGAGATGGTGGTGGCCGAGGAAGGCACGCGCTTCCAGGTGACCGAGACCTCGCGCGGCCTGGCCTCGTCGAGGTACTGGGCGCTGCTGAACTTCCGCGGTGCCCGATCGTTCGCGACCGAAGCCGCGATCACCGGGCGCTTCTTCACCGCCGAGGAAGCGCTGGCCGCCGGCGTCATCGACCGCGTCGCGCCCAAGGGCCAGCACGTGGCGCAGGCCTGTGAGCTCGCGCGGCAGATCGCCGCCAACCCGCCACTGAGCGTGCGCGCCACGGTGCGCACGCGCCGGTGGTACATGGACCAGGCCGAGCGCGAGGCCTACCTGCAGACCACGCCGCTCAAGCTGCACCTGACCGAGGACTTCAAGGAAAGCGCGCGGGCCTTCGCCGAGAAGCGAAAGGCCGGCCCGTTCAAGGGCCAATGAACCGCGCCCGCATTCGTCTGGACACAACGATCGCATGAAACTTCTCGAATACGAGGGCAAGGCGCTGCTGGCGAGCCACGGCGTGCCGATCCCGCCGGGCGCGCTCTGGCCGAAGCAGCCCGAGGCCGGCGAACGCGGCTGGGTGGTCAAGGCGCAGGTGCTGGCGGGTGGACGCGGCAAGCGCGGTGGCATCCTCATGGCGGCCACGCGCGATGAACTCGAAAGCCAGGCGGCTCAGTTGCAAGGAAAGCGTCTCGGCGACGAGCCGGTGCACGCCGTGTACGTCGAGCCGATGCTGCAGATCGCGCACGAGTTCTACCTCGCCGCCTTCGTCAACCGGGATCGTGGCCGCGTGACCGTGATGGCCAGCGCCGCCGGCGGCATGGACATCGAGCAAGTGCCCCCATCGCAGGTGGCGAGCATCGACATCGATCCCCTGATCGGGCTGGCCGGCTTCCAGGTCGAGCACCTGAAGCGTGCGCTTGGCCTCGCGCAGGACATCGGCATGCAGTTCGATCACATCTTGAGACAAGTGGTGGAGGCCCTGATCGAGGAGGATGCCGAACTGGTCGAGGTCAATCCCGTGATCCAGACCACCGAAGGAAAGCTCGTGGCCGCGGACGCGAAGGTGGTGCTCGACGACGATGCGGTCGCCCGGCATCCCGCGCGCTCGAGCCCGATCGCATGGTCGTCCGACAGCGCCTTCATGCAGCGCTGCCGCGCGCTCGGCGTGATCGGCGTGGACAACCGTTCGCGGACGCCGCCGCTCGCGCGGCCCGCGGTGGCGCTGCTCGGCAACGGCGCGGGCCTGACGATGGCGACCTACGACCAGATCGCGATGTCCGGCGTGAGCGTGGCCGGCGCGATCGAGCTGCATGGCGCGCTGGCGCGCGGCGTCGCGCACACGGCCGAGGTCATCGGCGCGCTCTTCATGCTCGAGGCCGAGATCGTGTTCATCAATGCCTTCTACCAGCTGCGTTCCACCGACGCCCTGGCGCAGGCGCTGGTGCAGGCGCTCGGCATGCCGGGCGCACCGGGCCGCGACCGCGTGGTGGTGCGCATGCGCGGCGTGAAGCAGGAGAGCTCGCAGAAGATCATGGAAGACGCCGGCTGCTTCTACACCCCCTCGCTGAGCGACGCCGCCGACCGCGTGCTCGCGCTCGCCGCCGCGGTCGGGCCATCGCAGGAGACGGCACGATGAGCATCCTGGTCGGCTCTCATTCGAAGATCCTGGTGCAGGGCATCACCGGCCAGACCGGGCGCCTGTTCGCCGAGAAGATGATCGCCGGCGGCACGCCGCTCGTGGGCGGCGTCACGCCGGGCAAGGGCGGCTCGGTGGTAGCGGGCGTGCCGGTCTTCGATTCGATGCGCGAGGCGGTCGAGGCGACCGGCGCCGATGCGGTGCTGTGCTGCATCGCGCCGGCCTATGTGCTGGACGGCATGTACGAAGTGGTGGATGCCGGCATCCCGCTGGCGGTGCTCTACATCGAGAACATCCCGGTGCACGATGCGATCCGCATGTGCGCCTATGCGAAGGCGCGCGGCACGCGCCTGCTCGGCCCCAACTCCGCCGGCACCGTGAGCCCGGGGCGCGCGAACATGTCGGACCTCAACGATGCCAACCTGCGGCCGGGGCGCATCGGCATCGTGTCCAAGAGCGGCACGCTGACCTACGAAGTCATCGACGAACTGCATCGGCACGGGATGGGCGAATCCACCGTCGTCTGCCTCGGCGGCGACCGCGTCATCGGCACCGACTACGCCGAGGTGCTGGATCTCTTCGAAGCCGATCCCGAGACCGACCTCGTGATCCTGATCGGCGAGCCCGGCGGCGGGCTGGAGTATCCCGCGGCCGCGAAGGCCGCGACGATGCGCACGCCGGTCGTCGCCTACATCACGGGGCAGGCCAGTCCGCAGGATGCGCGCATGGGCCACGCCGGCGCGGTGGTCGGCGAGGACGTGCGCAGCCGGCCGCAAAGCAAGATGCAGGCCTTTGCCTCCGCGGGCGGGGTCGTTGCCCAGCGCGTGACGGACATCGGCGCCCTGGTGGCGCATACGCTGGCCCGCGCGCAAACTCGTTCAAGTTGATGCAACACGGAAGGACAGCGCCATGACGTCGAAGCTCCAGGTCTCATCCCCGGTCCATCGCCGGACCTTCCTGTACATCGGCGCCGCGATGGCCGGTGCGGGCGCGCTGTGGCGAGCGCCGCGCGCGCTGGCCGCGAGCGATCCGAAGATCGTCGAGGCCGCGAAGAAGGAAGGCGCGGTGAGCCTGTACAGCTCGGCCTCCACCGGGCCGTCCAATGCGATCGCCGAGGCGTTCAGGAAGAAGTACGGCATCAACGTCTCGGTGTACCGCGCGGGCTCGGCCGACGTCGCGACGCGCGTGCAGACCGAGGAGTCGGCAGGCCGCACGCAGGCCGACGCGCTGATCATCGAGGAACCCGCGCTCAGCCTGATGCTGCCTTACCTCGCCGACTACGACTCGCCCGAGCGCGCGGCCATCGATGCCGCGTACAAGGCGCCGTCGTACACGCTGATCCGCATGTACATGGCGCAGCTCGGCTGGAACACCGGCACCGTCAAGGCGGCCGACGCGCCCAGGGACTGGAAGGACCTGCTCGATCCGAAATGGAAAGGGCGCTTCGGCTCGCTCGATCCGCACGTGACGGCCACCACGCTCGCGTGGCTGGTGATGGTCGACAAGCTCTACGGCCCTTCGTATCTGCAAGGCTTCGGCGCCAACCAGCCGAAGCTCTACGCCAGCACGAATGCGATGTCGCAGGCCATCGTCTCCGGCGAGATCGACATGGGCCTGACCAACTCCTTCGGCGTGATCCAGATGGCGGACACGGGCGCGCCGATCGCCGGCGTGGTGCCGAAGAACACGGTCCTGTTCGGCGGCAACATCTCGGTGTTCGCCAAGGCGCCGCATCCGAACGCGGCGCGGCTGTTCTGCGATTTCGCGTGCTCGGCGGAAGGGCAGAGCCTCATCAACGTGGCCGGCGCGACGATACCGACCCATCCGGACGCGCGCGCGCCGAAGGCGGGATCGCTGGCCGAGCTGGGCAAGACCCACACCTTCAGCCAGCCCGACTACAAGAAGATCATTGCCGACACGCCGAAGCTGCTGGCCGAGTGGGACAAGTACGTCAAGTGACGACGACCGATGCATCGCTCGCGCCGCGCGCCAGGCCCGCGGCCGGCACGCGGACGATCGCCTGGGACCGCGTCGTGCTGTCCGCCGTCGCCGCGCTCGCGGTGCTGATGGTCTGCTATCCGGTGCTGTTCGTCGTGCTGCGCAGCATCTCGAAGGACGACATCGGCAGCAGCCTGAGCGCCGAATGGCTGCTGGCGGTCTTCAACTCGGCGCGCAGCCATGAAGCGCTGATCAACACGGCGATCTACACCGCGGGCTCCAGCCTGCTGGCGATGGTGCTCGGCGTCGGGCTTTCCTTTCTTGCCACGCGCACCGACATGCCGGGCAGCCGTTTCGTCGGCATGCTGGCGCTGCTGCCGATGCTGGTGCCGCCCTTCATCCTGGTGGTCGGCTGGGTGGCGATCGCTGACCCCAGCGCCGGTTATCTCAACATCATGGCGTCCGCGGTGACGGGTTCGCGCACGGTGCTGGCGAACGTCAACACCATGGCCGGCATCATCTGGGTGACCGGGCTCTTTCTCACGCCCTACGTGTACCTGCTCGTCGCGGCGGGCTTCAGCAACAGCGACGCGGCGGTCGAGGAAGCGGCGCGGGTCTCGGGCGCCGGCCGCCTGCGCCTGCTGCGCACCGTGATCCTGCCGCTGCAGCGGCCGGCGCTGCTGGCGGCGCTGCTGCTCGTGGTCATCATGAGCGCGGGCGACTTCATCATCCCCTCGACCATCGGGCTGAAAGCGAGGATCTACCTGCTGCCGAGCCTGATCTGGCAGAACTCCAGTTCGTTCCCGCCGCGCCCGGGTCTGGCCGCGGCGCAATCGCTGCTGCTGGTGGCGGTCGGTCTGCTGTGCATCTTCTTCCAGCGGCGCGCCTTGTCGCGCGGGGCACGCTTCACGATCCTGGGCGGCAAGGGCTCCAGCATCACCCGCTTTCCGCTCGGCAGACTGCGCTATCCGCTGGCGGTGCTGGCGCTGGTCTTTGCGTTCTGCTCGTCGCTGTTCCCGCTGCTGGCGGTGGGCTCGATGGCGTTCATGAAGTACTGGGCGCCGCACGCCCTCAAGGCCGAGAACTTCACGCTCGGCAATTTCAGGTACGTGCTGTTCGAGTATCCGCAGGTCTGGCCTTCGGTGCAGCACAGCCTGGTGCTGGCGCTGCTGGGTGCGACGGTGTGCGTCGCGCTGGCCGTCGCGCTCGCGTGGTACGTCCTGCGGCTGCGCGGGCGCTTCGCGGCGCTGGTCGACTATGCGATGGTGCTGCCGCTCGGCATGCCCGGCATCGCGCTGGGCGTGGGCATCCTGAGCCTGTGGATCCTGGTGCCGGGCGGCATCTACGGCACCCTGTGGATCCTGCTGCTGGCCTTCGTCACGGCGCACATTCCGGTGGCGATGCAGTTCGTGGGCAGCGCGCTGCACCGCATCCACACCGACCTGGAGGACGCCTCACGCATCGGCGGCCAGGCCTGGCTGGGCACCGTCCGCAGGATCGACCTGCCGCTGATGCGGCCGGCGCTGATCGGCTGCTGGCTCCTGATGTACGTGGTGATCCTGCGCGAGATATCGCTGGTGATCCTGCTCTACAACCCGAGCACCGTCGTGCTGTCGGTCGGGCTCATGGACGTCTGGTCGAGCGGCTTCTATCCCGAGCTGGCGGTGTATTCGCTGCTGCTGATGGTGCTGGGCCTGGTGCCGGTCGCGCTGCTCTGGAAGTTCGCCCGCTTCACGCCGGCCTAGTGCGAGGAATGCCAACGATGGAATCGAAGCAGCATCCGCAGCAGGCCGGCCTGTCGGTCGCCGGCTTGAGCAAGGGCTACGGCCGCGAGGCCGGCGCGCTCGCGCTGGACAATTTCACGCTCGACTTCCCGGCCGGCGAGTGCACCGTGCTGCTCGGCCCGAGCGGCTGCGGCAAGACCACGGTGCTGCGTTCGATCGCGGGCCTGGTCACGCCGGATGCGGGGCGCATCGCCATCGATGGCGATGCCGTCTTCGACGGCGCGACGCGCACCAACGTGCCGCCTGAGAAGCGCCGGCTGGGCATGGTGTTCCAGAGCTATGCGCTCTGGCCTCATCTCACGGTCGCGGAGAACATCGCCTACCCCCTGGCCGCCAGCGCCTTGTCGAAGGCGCAGACCGAGGCCAAGGTCGAATCGATGCTGCAATGGGTGGGGCTGGGCGGCATGGGCCGCCGCTTCGCGCACGAACTCTCGGGCGGGCAGCAGCAGCGCGTGTCGCTGGGCCGCGCGATGGTCGGCACGCCGCGCGCGATCCTGTTCGACGAGCCGCTGTCGAACCTCGATGCGCGGCTGCGCGAACGCATGCGCATGGAGCTGCTGGCACTGCGGCAGCAGGCGCCCTTCACCTCGATCTACGTGACCCACGACCAGCTGGAGGCCATGACGCTCGGCGACCGCGTGGTCGTCATGCGCGCCGGCAGGATCGAGCAGACCGGATCGCCCGAGGATGTCTACAAGCGGCCGAGAACCCGCTTCGCCGCGGACTTCGTCGGCATCCCCAATCTGCTCGAAGGCACGGTGCGGTCGGTGGAAGGCCGCGAGATCGTCGTCGAGACGGTCGTCGGCGCGCTGCGCACCAGCGGATGGCGCCGCGACTGGACGGTAGGCGCGCGCTGCACGGTCGCGGTCAGGCCCACGCTCATCCGCATCGAGCGCACGCCCGAAGCGGGCGGCCGGCCGGGGCGGGTCATCCGCAGCGTCTTCCAGGGCACGAGCAGCGTGGACCTCGTGGACCTGGACGGACAGCAGATCGCGATCGAATCCTTTGCGGAAGAAAGGCACAGTCCCGGCACCGAGGTGTGGGTGCTGCCGACGCCCGGCGCGCTGTTCGCGCTGCTCGACGATTGACGCGCATGCGAGCCGGCCGCGGGCTGCTGCCAGAGGGAATCGTCATCGCCATGCCACCTACAATGCCCTGTTCCAGCAAGGTGCACGCGCGTCGTCCCGACGCAGCGCCGCAGCGCCGCAGTCTCACTCATCGATAGCAAGCCGAATGGCGCGTCCTTCCCCCGTTCGAAAAACCAAGCCGGAGCCGAAGCCGGCGCGGTCCTCGCTCTTCGTCAACTCCGTCGACAAGGCGATGAAGGTCATGACGGCCTTCGACGGCAGCAAGCGCCACCTGACGCTGTCGCAGATCGCCGCGGCGACCGACATGGACATGAGCTCGGCGCAGCGCTTCACCTACACGCTGGCCGAGCTGGGCTTCCTGAAGAAGGACGAGGAGAACAAGTCCTACGAACTGTCGCCGCGGCTGCTCGACTTCGCCTACCACTACCTCTCGTCGAACGAGCTGCTGTCGCGCGCGACGCCCTATCTGCTGCAGCTGAGCCGCGAAACCTCGGAGACGACCAACGTCACCGTGCTCGACGGCACGGACATCGTCTTCGTGCAGCGCATCGTCAGCCAGCACGTGCTCAATCCGAACGTGGTGGTCGGCAGCCGTTCGCCCGCCTACTGCACGGCGCCGGGCCTCGCGATGCTTGCGCACTTGCCGGGCGAGCAGGTCGATGCCATCCTTGCGCGCTCGACGCTGGTCCAGCACACGCCGCACACCGTCGTGCAGCCGCGCGCGATCAAGGCCCGGCTCGAGAAGATCCGGGCCATCGGCTACGCGCACACGGAAGAGGAGTACTACCTCGGCGACATCTCGACGGCGTCCGCGATCCTGGATGCGCGAGGCCATCCCGTCGCCGCGATCAACGTGGCGATGGTGAAGCCGCGCTGGACCGGGCCGGACATCGAGCGCCGCATTTCCGACCTCGTGATCTCGGCCGCGTCGGTGATCTCGGCGCGCCGCTGAAGCCGCCGTTCCGGCCGCGGCCGGAACAGGGAAATCGGGACTCGCTACCATGCACATGGACAGCGAAGGCCGGAGGTTTTGCCGGCCTTGTCCACGCAAAGGAATTCCAATGAGCGAAGAACGCGCAATTCTGGCCGGCGGCTGCTTCTGGGGCATGCAGGATCTGCTGCGGCGCCAGCCCGGCGTGATCTCCACACGCGTGGGCTACTCGGGCGGCGACGTGCCGAACGCAACCTACCGCCATCACGGCACGCATGCCGAAGCCATCGAGATCGTCTTCGATCCGGCCCGCATCGGCTACCGGCGGCTGCTCGAATTCTTCTTCCAGATCCACGACCCGACGACGCGCAACCGGCAGGGCAACGATGTCGGCCTGAGCTACCGTTCGGCGATCTTCTACGCGAACGAGGAACAGAAGCGCGTGGCCGAGGACACCATCGCCGACGTCGATGCATCGGGACTCTGGCCCGGCAAGGTTGTCACCGAGCTGGCGCCCGCGGGTCCGTTCTGGGAGGCCGAGCCCGAGCATCAGGATTACCTGGAGCGGATCCCGAACGGCTACACCTGCCACTTCATCCGGCCCGGCTGGCGGCTTCCGGTGCGCGCAGGGGCGGCGTCCTAGCGCCACGGGCCGATCACGCGCGAACGAGCAGTCACCGTGGCCGCGCTTTCCTCGCTGCTCGCCGACGTGCGCGCCTGCGCGATCTGCGCCGAGCACCTGCCGCACGGACCGCGGCCGGTGCTGCAGCTTCATCCGTCGGGACGCATCCTGATCGCGGCGCAGGCGCCGGGGCGGCGCGTGCATGACACCGGCATCCCCTTCAACGATCCGAGCGGCGATCGCCTGCGGTCATGGATGGGCATCTCGCGCGAAGTCTTCTACGACGCCCGGCAGCTCGCGATCGTGCCGATGGGTTTCTGCTTTCCCGGCACCGGCAAGTCCGGCGATCTGCCGCCGCGGCCGGAGTGCGCGCCGGCCTGGCGCGCGCCCCTGCTGGCGAGGCTCAGGCATCTGCGGCTCACGCTGGTGATCGGCCAGTACGCGCAGGCCTGGCATCTGCCGAACGAGGGCGCGTCGCTGACCGAGGTCGTGCAGGGCTGGCGCCGCCACTGGCCCGCGATGCTGCCGCTGCCGCATCCCAGCCCGCGCAACAACCTGTGGTTCAAGCGCAATCCGTGGTTCGAGACCGAGATCGTGCCGATGCTGCGCGAACGCGTGGCCGAGGTGCTGGCGTGATGCCCGGATGACAGACAAGGAATTCGAGATGAACGACGCGCTGCACATCGTCTGCCCCCATTGCCAGACCACCAACCGCGTGCGCAGCGAGCAGCTGGCCAGCGCGCCCGATTGCGGCCACTGCCACCGCCCCCTGTTCGAGGCGCATTCCGTCGCCTTGGACGAAGCGGCTTTCGACAAGCATGTCGCGCGCAACCAGATTCCCGTGCTGGTCGATTTCTGGGCGCCGTGGTGCGGGCCCTGCCTGCAGATGGCGCCCGGCTTCGAGCAGGCGGCCGCGCGGCTGGAGCCGCACGTGCGGCTCGCGAAGGTCGATACCGAGGCCGTGCCGGCGCTGGCACGGCGCTTCGACATCCGCAGCATTCCGACGCTGGCGCTCTTTCGCGGTGGCCGCGAGGTGGCGCGGCAGGCCGGCGCCATGGGTGCGTCCGACATCGTGCGGTGGGTCCAGGCGAAGTCGGCGGTTGCCGGCACCTGAGCCGCCTTGAGTTCCGCGCCAGCGGCCCGACCTTCCGAGAACCCGTGCTGCCCGAAGATTTCCATCCCGCCGTCGGCCGCTGGTTCGGCCGGACCTTCGCGGCGCCCACCGAGGCGCAGGCTGCCGCGTGGCCGGCGATCCATGCCGGACGCAACACGCTGGTCGCGGCACCCACCGGCTCCGGCAAGACGCTGACGGCCTTTCTCGCCGCGCTCGATGCGCTGGTGCGCGCCGGTCTGCAGCCCGGCGGGCTGCCCGACGAGACGGCGGTGGTCTATGTCTCGCCGCTGAAGGCACTGTCCAACGACATCCGGCTCAACCTCGAAGCGCCGCTCGCGGGCATTCGCGCCGAACTCGCCGCGCTCGGCCTGCCCGATGTCGAGATCCGCACCGCCGTGCGCACCGGCGACACGTCGCAGAAAGACCGTCAGCAGAACCTGCGCAAGCCGCCGCACATCCTGGTGACGACGCCGGAATCGCTCTACGTGCTGCTGGGTTCGGTCTCCGGCCGCAGGATGCTCGCGCCGGTGCGCACGGTGATCGTCGACGAGATCCATGCGCTGGCCGCCAGCAAGCGCGGCAGCCACCTCGCGCTGTCGCTCGAACGGCTCGAATCGCTGTGCGAACGCAGGCTGGTGCGCATCGGCCTGTCGGCGACGCAGAAGCCGATCGACGAGATGGCGCGCTTCCTGGTCGGCGCCGGCGCGACCACCGATGGCGTGGCCGATTGCGAGATCGTCGACATCGGCTACCGCAAGCAGCGCGACCTCGCGCTCGAGCTGCCGCCGGCGCCGCTCAGTGCCGTGATGTCGACCGACCAGTGGGCGCAGGTCTATGCGCGCGTTGCCGCGCTGGTGCGCGAGCACCGCACCACGCTGGTCTTCGTCAACACGCGGCGCATGGCCGAGCGCGCATCGCGCCACCTCGGCGAACTGCTGGGCAAGCAGGCGGTGGCCGCGCACCACGGCAGCCTCGCGAAGGAGGCGCGGCTCGATGCGGAGCAGCGGCTCAAGCGCGGCGATCTGCAGGTGCTGGTCGCCACCGCGTCGCTGGAGCTGGGCCTCGACATCGGCGACGTCGATCTCGTGTGCCAGCTCGGCTCGCCGCGCTCCATTGCCACCTTCCTGCAGCGTGCGGGTCGCTCGGGCCATGCGGTAGGCGGGGTGCCGAAGGCGCGGCTTTTTCCGCAGTCGCGCGACGAGCTGGTCGAATGCGCCGCGCTGCTCGACTGCATCCGGCGCGGCGAGCTCGATGCGCTGCACGTGCTGCCCGCGCCGCTCGACGTGCTGGCACAGCAGATCGTCGCCGAGACCGCCTGCCGCGAATGGGACGAGGACGCTCTGTTCGCGCTGATGCGCCGTGCGTGGCCTTACGCCGATCTCGCGCGCGAGAACTTCGATGCCGTGGTGCGCATGCTGGCCGAGGGCTTCGCGACGCGCAACGGGCCGCGCGCCGGCTATGTGCACCGCGATGCCGTGCACCACCTGCTGCGCGAGCGCAAGGGTTCGCGGCTCACGGCGCTGACCTCGGGCGGCACCATTCCGGAGGCCGGCGACTACACCGTGGTGCTCGAACCGCAGGCGCACCAGATCGGCACCGTCAACGAGGACTTCGCGGTCGAGAGCCTGGCCGGCGACGTGTTCCAGCTCGGCAACACCAGCTACCGCATCCTGAGGATCGAGCCGGGCCGCGTGCGCGTGGAAGATGCGAAGGGCGCCGCGCCCAACATCCCGTTCTGGCTCGGCGAGGCGCCGGGGCGCAGCGACGAGCTGTCCTTCGGCGTCTCGCGGCTGCGCGAAGAAGTCGAGCAGCGCATCGGCAACGACGGCACCGAGGCCGCGATCGAGGGGCTCATGCAGGCCATCGGACTCGACACGGAATCGGCGCGCCAGATCGTCGACTACCTCGGCCGCACGATCGCCGCGCTCGGCGCCTTGCCGACCCGGCAGCGGATCGTGCTCGAGCGTTTCTTCGACGAGTCGGGCGGCATGCAGCTGATCGTCCATTCGCCGAATGGCAGCCGCGTCAACCGCGCCTGGGGCCTGGCCTTGCGCAAGCGCTTCTGCCGCCAGTTCAACTTCGAACTGCAGGCCGCCGCGACCGAGGATGCGATCGTGCTCTCGCTCGCCACCAGCCACAGCTTTCCGTTGTCCGAGGTCGCGCGCTATCTGCATTCGGCCACGGCGCTGGACCTGCTGGTGCAGGCGCTGCTCGACGCGCCGCTGTTCGGCGTGCGCTGGCGCTGGAATGCGACCACCGCGCTCGCGCTGCCGCGCTTCGTCGGCGGCCGCAAGGTGGCGCCGCAGCTGCAGCGCATGAAGTCCGAGGACCTGCTGGCCTCGGTGTTCCCGGACCAGGTCGCGTGTGCCGAGAACATCGCCGGCGAACGCGAGGTGCCCGACCATCCGCTGGTCGCGCAGACGCTGCACGACTGCCTCTACGAGGCGATGGATGCCGAGGGCTGGCTGCGCCTGCTGCGGCGTCTCGAAGCGGGCGAGATCGAGGTCGTGGCGCGCGACCTGCCGGCGCCGTCGCCGTTCGCGGCCGAGGTGCTGAACGCCAAGCCCTATGCCTTCCTCGACGATGCGCCGCTGGAGGAACGCCGCACGCAGGCGGTGCAGAACCGGCGCCATGCCGATCCGCAAAGCGCCGACGACATCGGCCGGCTGGACCCGGCGGCGATCGAGAGCGTGCGCGCCGAGGCCTGGCCCGCGCCGCGCGATACCGACGAGATGCACGAGGCGCTGACCGAGCTCGGCGTCGTCACCGACGGCGAGGTCGCACGGCATGCGGACTGGGCTGCATGGCTCGCGGCGCTGGCGCGTGCCGGTCGCGCGACGCGACTGTCGCTGGCGCGCGAGGGCGCATCGGACACGGGCCTGTGGGTGGCGGCCGAAGGTCTTGCGCTGGCGCGCGTGCTCTATCCCGATGCCGCGATGCAGCCGGCCATCGTTGCGCCCCGCGACTACGCGCAGCCGCCCGAAAGCCGCGAGGCCGCGCTGAAGGATCTGCTGCGCTCCCGCCTCGGCGGCCTCGGCCCGACCGCGGTCGATGTGCTGGCCGTGCAGCTGCGGCTTCCCTCTTCGGAGATCGATACGGCGCTGCTCGGATTGCAGTCCGAAGGCTATGTGCTGCAAGGCCGCTTCACGCCGGGCGCGCCGGCCGTCGAGTGGTGCGAGCGGCATCTGCTGGCGCGCATCCACCGCTACACGCTCGGGCGCCTGCGGCGCGAGATCGAGCCGGTCGAGCCGCGCGACTTCCAGCGCTTCCTGTTCGAGTGGCAGCATGTGAGTCCGTCGACCCGGGTCAGCGGTCCCGAGGCACTGGCCGGCGTGCTGACGCAGCTCGAAGGCTACGAGGCGCCTGCGGCGCTGTGGGAGGCCGAGCTGCTGCCCGCGCGCGTCAACGACTACGCGAGCGCGTGGCTCGACGATCTCTGCACTGCGGGACGCGTGTTCTGGACGCGGCTGCGGCCTTCGCCCGGCGAGGCGCGTTCGGGCGGTGGCGCCGTGTCGCTGCGTTCGACGCCGGTGCTCGTGCTGCCGCGCAAGGCAGCGCCGCTGTGGAATCAGCTCGCGCCGCCGGCCATCGACGATGCGGCATTGGGCTCGCGCGCCCGTCGCGTCGCCGCCTATCTGAGCGAGCACGGCGCGTCCTTCTTCGACGAGATCGTCGATGGCGCGCACCTGTTGCGCGCCGAGGTCGAGGACGCGCTGAGCGAACTCGTCGCGCGCGGCCGCGTGCGCTGCGACAGCTACGCGGGCCTGCGCGCGCTGCTGGTGCCGGCGTCGAAGCGCTCGTCGGCGCATGCGCAGCGCCGGCGCCGCGTCGCGCTGTTCGGCATCGAGGATGCGGGCCGCTGGCTGCTGACGCGGCCCGCGCACGCCGCCGGCGACGCGGCCGAGGCGGCGCACCGTGTCACGCCCGAAGCCGTCGAACAGGTCGCACGTGTGCTGCTGCGCCGCTATGGCGTGCTGTGCTGGCACCTGCTCGAGCGCGAGGCCGCGTGGCTGCCGCCATGGCGCGATCTCGTGCGGACCTGCCGCCGCCTCGAGGCGCGCGGCGAGATCCGCGGCGGCCGCTTCATCGCCGGCCTGTCGGGCGAACAGTTCGCATTGCCCGAGGCGATCGGCCTGATGCGTCAGGTGCGCCGCCGGCCGGCCGACGATGCGCTGGTCTGCCTCGCCGCGGCCGACCCGGCCAACCTGCTGGGCAGCGTGCTGCCCGGCACCCGGGTGGCGCGGGTGCCGGGCGCGCGCGTGCTGTACCGTGGCGGGTTGCCGATCGCGACCCGGATCGCCGATCAGGTCGAACTGCTCGTGCCGCTCGATGCCGGCGAGGCGCAGGCCGCGGCGAGGGCGCTTGCGCTGGCGCCGTCGATCGGATTTCTCGATCGGGCGCTGCTGCCGGCCGCGGGCTGAGCGGCCGGTGCGCGCTGCCTCACTTCGGCTTGTAGGCCACCACGTCGATCTCGACCTTGGCATCGACCATCAGCCGCGCCTCGGTGGTCGAACGGGCCGGGCGGCCGTTGCCGAAGTAGCCCATGTAGACGCGGTTGAAGGCGCCGAAGTCGCGCGCGTCCTGCAGCCACACGGTGGTCTTGCAGACATCGTCGAAACCCGCGCCGGCCAGCGCGAGCACCGACTTCAGGTTCTCCATCACCTGGCGCGTCTGCGCCTCGATGCCGCCGGTGACGATCTCGCCGTCCGCGCCGGCCGGCACCTGGCCCGACACGTAGATGAAATCGCCTGCGCGCACGGCCGGCGAGAAGGGACGGACCTGGCGGTCCGAGGCGGTGGGCGAGGTGCCGAGGTACTCGAGAGGCATGGAAAGGTCTCCGTGGGTGTGGGCGATGGATATGAAAGTATATTTCAGTAAAAACCAGAGTCTCTAGGGTTTCTACTGGTGATTTGGCGAAGTCTCTGCCTCAAAGTCGCCGTCGAAGAAATTAATTTTCAAAACTCGGCGATCAACGACAGGAGCTCCCATGCCTCACGACGCTTTTCTTCCGGGCCTCTGCGCCTCCCTCTCGAAGCGCAGCCTGCTCGGCGCCGGCCTGCTCGCACTGCTGTGCGCGGTGGCGCCCGCACAGGCCCAGGCGCCGCGCAACTACGCGACCCTCGCGATGGTCGCCGAGCCGCAGACGCTGGACCCGATGGCGTCCACCGCCGACCTCGTCGGCACGATCATGCAGCACGTCTACGAGACGCTCTACACCTTCGACGGCAAGTGGAACGTGGTGCCGATGCTCGCAGAGTCGATGCCGAAGATCTCGGCCGACGGCAAGAGCTACGCGATCACGCTGCGCAAGGGCGTCATGCTGCACAACGGCCGCGAACTCAACGCCGACGATGTGGTCGCGAGCCTGCAGCGCTGGATCGAGCAGTCGCCGCGCGGCAAGGCCGTGGGCAAGGAGATCGACAGCCTCAAGGCCAAGGGGCCGCTCAATGTCGAGCTGGTGCTCAAGGAACCCTATGCGCCGCTGCTCGCGCAGCTCGCGCTGCCGAGCGGCATGGCGGCGATCATGGCCAAGGACTCGATCGCGCAGCCGCTGACGAACTTCGTCGGCACCGGCCCCTACAAGTTCAAGGAACGCAAGCCCGATCAGTACGTGCTGCTCACGCGCTTCGACAAGTACAGCGCGCGCAAGGAGCCCGCCAGCGGCTACGGCGGCAAGCGCGAGGCGGCCATCGAAGAGCTGCGCTTCGTGCCGGTGCCCAATGCGAGCACGCGCGTCGAGGGCGCGCTCGCCGGCCAGTACGACTACGCCGATCTGCTGCCGGTGGAAGCGCTGCCGCGGCTCGAGAAATCCGGCGGCAAGACGGTGCCGATCATGACGCCGGCCTTCGGCTTTCCGTACCTCGTCTTCAACACCAGGGAAGGCGTGGCCGCGAGCCAGCCGGAGCGGCAGGCGATCCAGACCGCGCTGGGCGAGGGCGAGATGCTGGCCGCCGGCTTCGGCGACAACCGCTTCTTCGTCGCCGAGGGCAACCATTTCCCGAAGGGCTCGCCTTTCTATTCGACCGCCGGCACCGAGCTCTACAACCAGCGCAACGCACCCAAGGCCAAGGAGATGGCGGCCAAGGCCGGCTACAAGGGCGAGCCGATCCGCGTGCTGACCAGCCGCCAGTACGACTTCCACTACAACATGGCGCTGCTGATGGCCGAGCAGCTCAAGCGCGCCGGCTTCAAGGTCCAGCTCGACGTGGTCGACTGGGCCACGCTGGTACAGCGCCGCAACGATCCGAAGCTGTGGGACATCTACGTCACGCATTCGGGCCAGTTCCCCGAGCCGATGCTGTCGCCGCCGCAACTGGGCGACGATGCGCCGGGCTGGTGGAACACGCCGGCCAAGAAGGCCGCGCTGCAGGCCTTCAACCTCGAAAGCGATCCGGCCAGGCGCGGTGCGCTGTGGGGCAAGGTGCAGCAGGTGGTGTATGACGAAGTGCCTTATGTGAATGTCGGCAAGTTCAATGGGCTGTCGGCGAAGAGCCCCGCGCTGGACAACTACCAGCCCGCCACTTGGCCGTTCTTCTGGAACGCACGCATCAAGTAAGCCCGGCCATGCTGCGTTATCTCGCGTCCCGCGCGGCGGGCATGCTGGTGGTGCTGGCCATCGTCGCGGTGCTGGTCTTCATCCTCACGCGCGCCGCATCGGGCGATCCGGTCTCGGTGCTGCTCGGCGATCAGGCGACGGCCGCCGACATCGCGCGCGTGCAGAAGGAATACGGCCTCGACAAGCCGCTGCCGGTGCAGTTCGGCTACTGGCTGCGCGAGGTGCTGCAGGGCAATCTGGGCCAGTCGATCTTCCTGCAGCGCCCGGTCACGCAGGCGCTGGCGGAACGCGCCGAGCCGACCACGCTGCTGTCGCTGATGGCGGTCGCGATCGCAGCGCTGATCGGGCTGCCCTGCGGCATCGTGTCGGCGGTGTTCCGCGGGCGCGCGGTCGACCAGCTGTTCACCGGCATCGCGATGCTGGGTGCGAGCATTCCGAGCTTCTGGCTCGGCATCGTGCTGATCCAGATGTTCGCGGTGTCGCTCGGCTGGTTTCCGGTCTCGGGCTACGGCGCGCCCGATGCGCCGCTGGCCGAACGCCTGCATGCGCTGATCCTGCCGGCCACGGTGCTCGGGCTGCTCAACTCGGCGCTGATCATCCGCTTCACGCGCGCCTCGATGCTCGACGTGCTGGGCGAGGACTATGTGCGCACGGCGCGCTCCAAGGGCCTGGCCGAAACCACGGTGGTGCTGAAGCACGCGCTGCGCAACGCGCTGGTGCCGATCGTCACGGTGCTGGGCCTGACGGCCGCGCTGATGATCGGCGGCGCCGTCGTGACCGAGACGGTGTTCGGCCTGCCGGGCGTCGGCAGCCTGGTGGTGAACGCGGTGCTGCGGCGCGACTACCCGGTGATCCAGGGCGCGCTGCTGGTGATCGCGGCGATCTATGTGCTGATCAATTTCTCGATCGACCTGCTGTATGTCTTGGTCGATCCTCGCGTCAAGGTCTGAGGGCGCAACGATGAAGCTTCCGAGAATGCTGCGCCAGCTGATGCATCGCCGCATCGTGATGGTGTCGGCCGTGGTGCTGCTGATCATCGCGGTGCTGGCGATCGGCGCGCCGTGGTTCGCCTCCGCGGACCCCAACGACACGGCCGTGCTCGAACGTCTCAAGCCGCCCAGTGCCGAACATCTGCTGGGCACCGACGAACTGGGCCGCGACATGTATGCGCGCATCATCCACGGCGCGCGCTACTCGCTGGCGATCGCGGCGCTGACGGCGCTGGGTTCGGTGATCGCCGGCACCGCGCTCGGGCTCATTGCGGGCTTCTTCCGTCGGCTCGATGCGCCGCTGATGCGCGTGGTCGACGCCATGATGTCCTTCCCCGACATCCTGCTGGCGATCGCGCTGGTCGCGATCCTCGGCGCCTCGCTGGGCAACGTGGTGCTGGCGCTGGTGCTGGTCTACACGCCGCGCGTGGCGCGCGTGGTGCGGGCTTCGACGCTGGTGGTGCGCGAGCTGCTGTTCGTAGAGGCGGTGCGTGCGCTCGGCGTGCGCACCTCGCGCATCCTGTGGCGCCACATCCTGCCGAACTTGATGTCGCCGATCCTGGTGCAGGTGTCCTTCATCTTCGCCTACGCGATCCTGGCCGAGGCCGGATTGTCCTTTCTCGGCGTCGGCGTGCCGCCCGAGATTCCGACCTGGGGCACCATGGTCGCGGGCAGCCAGCAGTATGCGGACCGGGCCTTCTGGGTCGTGCTGTTCCCGGGGCTGGCGATCATCTTCACCGCGCTGTCGCTGCAATTGCTGGGCGATGGCGTGCGCGATCTGCTCGACCCAAAGTTGAAGAAGGCGGTGTGATGACGACGCCCATTCCACGCCTCGCGGTGCGCAACCTCGGCACCTCGTTCCCGACCGAGGAAGGCCTCGTGCGCTCGGTGGCCGAGGTCAGCTTCTCGATCCTGCCGGGCAAGACCACCGCGCTGGTCGGCGAGTCGGGTTCGGGCAAGTCGGTCACCAGCCTGACGCTGATGCGCCTGCTGCCCAAGACCGCCGACGCGCAGGTCACCGGCGAGACCGCTTTCGCGACGCGTGACGGCCGCACGGTCGACCTGCTGACGCTCGGCGACCGCGACATGCGGCGCCTGCGCGGCAACGAGCTTGCGATGATCTTCCAGGAGCCGATGACCTCGCTCAACCCGGTGTTCACCATCGGCGAGCAGATCGCCGAGAGCGTGCGCCTGCACAAGGGCCTGGACCGCCGGGCCGCGCTCGCGCATGCGCTGCGCATGCTCGAGCTGGTCGAGATCCCGGCCGCGGCGCGGCGCCTGCACGAGTACCCGCACCAGCTCTCGGGTGGCATGCGGCAGCGCGTGATGATCGCGCTGGCGATGGCCTGCGATCCGACACTGCTGATCGCCGACGAACCGACCACCGCGCTCGATGTCACGATCCAGGCGCAGATCCTTCAGCTGATGCGCCGGCTGCAGGCCGAGACCGGCATGAGCATCCTCTTCATCACGCACAACCTCGGCGTGGTCGCGCACCATGCCGACGACGTGGTGGTGATGTACGCGGGGCGCGTGGTCGAGCGTGCGCCGGTGCGGCCGCTGTTCGCCGCGCCCGAGCATCCGTACACGCAGGGCCTGCTCGCATGCCTGCCGGGCAAGGCCCATTTGCGCGGCCAGCCGAGGCCGAAGCGCCTGTTCGCGATCCGAGGCCAGGTGTCGAGCCCGCTCGCGCCGCCGCCGGGCTGTGCCTTCGAGCCGCGCTGCGACCAGGCGATCCCGGCCTGCCGCGAGGCGATGCCGCCGCTGATCGACACGCAGGCCGACCGGCAGGCGCGCTGCATCCGCGTGCCCGCTGTCGCGACGCTGGCGCGCGCCGCATGAACGCGACGACAGAAAGACCCACGACGATGCAGACCGTCCCGCTGATCGAGGTCAAGGGCCTCAAGAAATACTTCGGCACCGGCGAGCGCCCGGTGCGCGCCGTCGACGATGTCTCGTTCGCGGTCCGTGCCGGCGAGACGCTGGGCCTGGTCGGCGAATCGGGCTCGGGCAAGAGCACCATCGGCCGCACGCTGCTGCGCCTGGTCGAGCGCACCGAGGGCGAAGTGCTGTATCGCGGCGACGACATCGGCAGACTCTCGGGCGGCCAGATGCGCAAGCTGCGCAGCAAGCTGCAGATCATCTTCCAGGATCCGTACGCGAGTTTGAATCCCAAGATGCGCATCAGTGCGATCCTCGGCGAGGCGCTGTCCACGCACGGCCTGGCCAAGGGGCGGGGCGCGCGCGAACGCCGCATCGCCGAGCTGCTCGAGACCGTCGGCCTGCGCGCCGAGCATGCGAGCCGCTTCCCGCACGAGTTCTCGGGTGGCCAGCGGCAGCGCATCGGCGTCGCGCGCGCGCTCGCGGTCGAGCCCGAGTTCATCGTCGCCGACGAGCCGCTGTCGGCGCTCGATGTCTCGATCCAGTCGCAGGTCATCAACCTGCTGGCCGACCTGCGCGAGCGCCTGTCGCTCACCATGCTCTTCATCTCGCACGACCTCGACGTGGTCGAATACCTGTGCGACCGCGTGGTGGTGCTGTACCTCGGCAAGGTGATGGAAGTGGCGAGCACGGCCGAGCTGTTCGAGCGCCCGCTGCATCCCTACACGCAGGCACTGCTGGCCGCGAGCCCGAAGCCCGATCCGCTGCTGCCCAACGACCATGTCGCATTGAAGGGAGACATCCCGAGCCCGATGGCGCCGCCCTCGGGCTGCGTCTTCCGCACCCGCTGCCCGCATGCCATCGAAGCCTGCGCGCAAACCGTGCCGCCGCTCGACGAGCTGGCGCCCGGCCATTTTTCCGCCTGCATCCGCAAGGACCTGATTCAGATCGCATCGACATGACCATGGAACACGACAACCTCATCGATCCGGTGTTCGACACCGGCTTCAAGGGCTACCCGCGCACGCAGGCGCCGCGCCGGCGCAGCGAGATCGGCGCCGCCGGATGGAACGTGCTGGCCGGCGACCTACCGCTGCCGCTCGCATTGCTCAAGCGCGAGGCGCTGGAACACAACCTCGCGTGGATGCAGGCGCGCGTGCGGCAATGGGGCATCGACATCGCGCCGCACGGCAAGACCACGATGTCGCCGCAGCTCTTCAGGCGCCAGCTCGATACCGGCGCCTGGGGCCTGACCTTCGCGACGGTCACGCAGCTCGCGGTCGGCGTCGCCGCCGGCGCGCGGCACACGCTGATCGCCAACCAGGTGGTGAGCGACGAGGACCTGGCCGGCATCCAGCTGCTGCTGCGCGCGCACGAGGGACTGCGCATCGTGTTCCTGGTCGACTCGCCGGCGCAGCTCGCGCTGATCGAGGGCTGGGCTGCGCGCCATGCGGACAGCCGTCCGTTCGAGGTGATGCTGGAGATCGGCGTCGCGGGCGCGCGCACCGGCTGCCGCACGCACGAGGAAGCGGTCGCACTCGCCACCGCGGTGCATGCCAGCGCGGCGGTCCGGCTGGCCGGCATCGAATGCTACGAAGGGCAGGGCGCGACCGGCGAGAGCAAGCCCGACACCGACTACACGAACACGCTGATGGACCGCGTGGAAGCCGTCGCGCGCCATTGCGAGACCCACGGCCTCTTCGAAGGCAGCGAGGTGCTGGTGTCGGCCGGCGGCTCCGCGCTGTACGACCTGGTCGCGGTGCGCCTGCGGCCGGCGCTCGGGCTGCCGGTGCGCGGCCTGCTGCGCTCGGGCTGCTACGTGACGCACGACCATGGCACTTACCAGCGGCTTCAGGTGTCGATCGACGCGCGCCTCGGCTGCGCGGCCGGCGAAAGCCTGCGTCCCGCGATGGAAGTCTGGGCCACGGTGCAGTCCTGCCCCGAGCCGCGGCTCGCGATCGTCGCGATGGGCAAGCGCGATGTGTCCTTCGACCTCTCGATGCCGGTGCCGATCGCGCGCGCACCGCGCGGCGCGCTCGCCGCCTCGGCGGTGCCGGCGAGCTGGGAGATCACGGCCTTGAACGACCAGCACGGCTACCTGCGCTGGGACGCGGCCGACGATGCGCTGGCACCGATGGTCGGCGAGCGTGTGGGCTTCGGCATCTCGCACCCGTGCACCACCTTCGACAAGTGGCACTGGATGCCGATCGTCGAGGACGACTACCGCGTGAGCGACGCGGTATCGATGCATTTCTGAACAGGCCGCTCATGACATCGTCCCTGCTCCAGAAGATGGCCGAGGTGCGCAACAACGCGCCCTCGACGCGGCGCGCCATCCTCGACCTGATCCTCGAAGACCCCGACCGCGTGCTGGAAGAAAGCTTCGAAGCGCTGGCCGAGCGCTCGCGCAGCTCGGTGCCGACCATCATGCGTACCTGCCGCGATCTCGGCTTCGCGGGCCTGCGCGAATTCAAGCTCGCGCTCGCGCAGGAGCTCGCGCTCGGCGGCTCGCCGCTGCATCGGCGCGTGAACATCGCCGACGCGGCCGACGAAGTGGTCGCCAAGATCTCGCGCAGCGCGGCCGCATCCGTCTCGGGCGTGCGCAGCCAGCTCGACATGGCGGTGCTCGACGGCGCGGTGGCTGCGATCGCCGCGGCGCCGCACGTGGACCTGTATGGCGCCGGCGCGACCTCGTGGTTCATGGCCAGCGACCTGCAGGCGCGGCTGTTCCGCCTCGGCCTGTCGGCCAATGCGTGGTCCGACTACCACCTGCAGCAGGTGGCCGGTGCGGCGCAGCGGCCCGGCGGCGTGGTGATCGCGATCACGCACGTCGGCGGCATGCCCTCGCTGCTCGATGCGGTCGATATCGCGCGCGGGCAGGGCGCCAAGGTGGTCGCGATCACGCGGCCCGGCACGGCGCTGGCGGCGCGCGCGGATTTCCTGCTGGCGCTGTCGGTGCCCGACGATGCGGTGATGCATGTGGGCATCGATGCCTACCTCACGCACCTCACCGTGATCGAGATCCTCACCGTGCTGGTTGCGCAGCGCCGCGGCGAACCCGCAGTGCAGCGGCTGCAGCGCGCACGTGAGGCCTTCCAGCGCCACGGTATCGATGCGCGCGTGCATCCCTTGCAGAGCTGGGATGGCGGAGGCGTCAAGCATGGCTGAACGCGCACAGGCCACGCTGCTCGAAGGCGGCCTCGTCGTCGACGGCACGGGCAACCCGAGCTGGCCGGGCGACGTGCTGTGGGTCGGCGACCGCATCGTCGCGCTGGGCGAAGGCCTGCGCCAGCGCTTGCCCGAAGGCATCGACCCCGCCGCGCTCGACACCATCGGTTGCCATGGCAAGGTGATCGCGCCCGGCTTCATCGACGCCCACACGCATGACGATGCGATCGTGATGCGCGACCCGCTGTGCCTGCCGAAGATCTCGCAGGGCATCACGACCGTCGTCACCGGCAACTGCGGCATCTCGCTCGCGCCCTACCGCACTGCGCAGAGCCGGCCGCCGCTGACGCTGCTGGGCATCGACTCGTTCCTGCATGCGACGATGGGCGAGTACCGCGCGGCGGTGGATGCGGCACAGCCGGCGCTCAATGTCGCCTCGCTCGTCGGCCACACCACGCTGCGCTTCGCGACCATGGATGCGCTCGACCGGGCCGCGACCGGCGACGAGCTCGCGCGCATGGGGGCCTTGCTCGACGACTGCATGAAGGAAGGCGCGCACGGCCTCTCGTCAGGACTCTTCTATGAAGAATCCTTCGCCGCGCCGGCCGAGGAAGTGACCGCGCTCGCGCGCATCGTCGCGCGCCATGGCGGCGTCTATGCGACCCATCTGCGCAGCGAGATGGCGGCCATCATCGAGGCCATTCACGAAGCCGGCGACAGCGCCTTCGATGCCGGCGTGCCTCTGGTGATCTCGCACCACAAGTGCGCCGGCCCCGCCAACTGGGGCCGCACGCGGGAGACGCTGCCGCTGATCGATGCGCTCGGCGGGCGGCAGGACATCGCGCTCGATGTCTATCCCTACGTCGCCGGCTCCACCGTGCTGCGCGAGGACCTGGTCGACGGCGTGATCGACATCCTGCTGACCTGGTCCGATCCGCATCCTGGCGTCACCGGCCGCATGCTCGCCGACGTGGCGCGCGAATGGGGCGTGGACCAGAAGGAAGCCTGCCGCCGCCTGCAGCCCGGCGGCGCCTGCTATTTCCAGATGAACGAGGAGGACGTCGAGCGGGTGATCGCGCATCCGCGCACCATGATCGGCAGCGACGGCCTGCCGCACGACCGCCATCCGCATCCGCGTCTCTGGGGCGCGTTCCCGCGCGTCTTTGCGCGCTACTGGCGCGAGCGCAAGCTCTTCACGCTGGAGCAGGCGGTGCACAAGATGACGGGGATGACGGCGCGCAACCTGCGCATCGCCGATCGCGGGCAACTGAAGGTCGATGCGTTTGCGGACGTGGTGGTGTTCGACCCGGCGACGATTGCCGATACCGCGACCTACGACCGGCCGCGCAGCGCGAGCACGGGGATCGAGCGAGTGTTCGTGAATGGGGTTTGCGCGTTTCGGGGTACGGAGGAAAAGCCCGAGGTTCTGGCGCGTGCGGGGCGAATGTTGACGCGTGCGGCCTAGCGGGCCGTGCGTTCGTCCGAGTGGAGCACACAGGGCGCAGTGCGCCGGCCGCCGCGGCCCGTGTTTGAGGTCACAGTTTGTGACCTCAAAGCCGCCCACTCCTCGGGAGAGAGCTGGAACATGAAATCCACTGGAAAGCGTTCGGCATTGCGCTTGACTGCCTGGACCCGCACCTTGGTCTGCACGTCGTAGAGCACAGCCAGATCGGCATCGAGCATCACGCGCTGTTCGCGCAGCGCCAGGATGCGGCTCTTGATGTGCGGTTGCGGCGGTGAGTCGGAGGCTCTTGTGCTCAAGGCCGCGGTTCAGTCTCGATGTTCACCTCCCGCCGGCACCGCATGTCCGTCATCCGCACCACCAGCGGCGCGCTGTCGATCGACGGGCCGGTGGGCTCGGTCGCGCCCCAGCGGTTGCGCGCGAGTTCGACCTCGTAGCGCTGCTGCCAGTTCTTGCCCATGGTGCGTTCCATGCAGCGCTGCATGTCGACGTAGCGTCCGCTCATGTCGGCGGCGTCGCTCGATGCGGCGAGGGCGGAAAGGGGCAGCAGGAGCGCGAGGCCTGCAAGGGCGATGAAGCGGTGGGAATGAAGCATCGGATGGGGCAGTGGGAGGGGGTCGATGCGGCCGTAGTTTAATCACCCCTGTCTCCGGCCCGTCGCGATGTCTTCCATCATTCCCCCCGAACCGCCCCGTCAAGCCCCGATCGGGCGCACCCGATTCCACGTCCTCGCGCCCACCGCGCGCACCGTCCGGCTCTGGATCTGGGCCGCCGTTGCCGGCGCGCTGGCCGCCGCGGCGACCATGGGCTTTCGGTGGCTGACGCAGCAGGTCGAGCGGCTCGCGACCGGCCACACCGGCGGGCTGGTGGAGGCGGCGCTCTCGCTGCCGCCCTGGCATCGCGCGCTGGTCTGCGCGGTGGGCGGCCTGCTGGCCGGGCTGGCGCTGCACGTGGGCGGCCTGTGGGCGGCGCGCGGCAAGCGCGGCAACCGCAACCTCGACTACATCGACGCGGCGCGCGCCGGCCGCGTCGACCTGAACGACCGCACGACGCTGACGCGCACGCTGTCGGCGTTGATCTCGGTCGGCACCGGCGCCTCGATCGGCCGCGAAGGGCCGATGGTGCAGCTGGCGGCCTGGCTCGGTGCGCGGCTGGCGCGCGTGGTGGCGATCGATCCCGAGCAGCGCAACGCGATCATGGTCTGCGGCATCGCGGCCGGCATCGGATCGGCCTACCACGCGCCGGTGGCGGGCGTGGTGTTCGTGCTGGAACTGGCGCTCGGCTTCTTCGCCCGCCACACGGTGGCGCCGGTGCTGATCGCCTCGGCGACGGCGAGTTCGCTGATCTACTGGCTGGTGGAACCGAAGCCGCTCTACGCAATGCCTTCGGTGGTCATGGCGCCGACCAGCCTCGGCATCGCGCTGCTGGCCGGCATCGTGTTCGGCGGCCTCGGATGGGGGCTGCTGACGCTGCTCGAGAAAAGCAAGAGCTGGTTCTCCCACATCGGCTCGCTGCCGCTGCGGCTGGGCCTGGGCGGCGTGCTGGTCGGGCTGCTGTCGGCCGGCGTGCCGCAGGTCTGGGGCAATGGCTACAGCGTGGTCTCCGACGTGCTGCAGGGCGGCCAGGCCTGGCAGTGGCTCGCGCTGGTGCTGCTGACCAAGGTGGCGGCGACGGCGCTGAGCTCGGGCAGCGGCGCGATCGGCGGCGTGTTCACGCCGTCGCTCTTCGTCGGCGCGACGGCCGGCAGCGTGATCGCGCAGGTCGCCTCGCTGTGGCTGCCCGCAGCCTGGGTGGGCGACCCGCGCGTGCTCGCGGTGCTGGGCATGGCGGCAGTGCTGAGCGCTGTGACGCATGCGCCGCTGATGGCGATCGTGATGGTGCTGGAGATGACCAACCAGTTCCAGCTCACGGTGCCGGTCATGCTGGCCTGCGGCGTCGCCTATGCGATCAGCACGCAGTTCGGCGTCAAGCCGCTCTACGGGAACCCGATCGAAGGGCCGCGCTGAGCGGCGCGGCTTCAGGCTGCGAGTGCCTTGCGAAAGCCGATCGACAGGCGGTTCCAGCTGTTGATCACGCCGATCGCCAGCGTCAGGTTGACCCGTTCGCTTTCGCTGAACTGAGCGCTGAGCGCTTCGTAGTCCGCATCGGGCGCATGCGTTTCGCCGATGCGGGTGATCGCCTCGGTCCAGCCGAGCGCGGCGCGTTCGCGCGGCGTGAAGAAGGGCGTCTCGCGCCACACCGGCACGGCGTAGAGGCGGCGTTCGGTCTCGCCCTTCTTGCGCAGGTCGCTGCTGTGCATGTCGACGCAGAAGGCGCAGCCGTTGATCTGCGAGGCGCGCAGCTTGACGAGGTCGAGAAGGGCCGGCTCGAGGCCGAGCTTGCCGATGGCGACCTCCAGCGCGATCAGTGCCTTGAGGGCGTCGGGCGAGGCCTTGTAGAAATCGAGTCGTTGTTCCATGGCGGGCTCCTGGGTGGTGGATGACGATGGATCGATGTTAGAAAGCAGCGGCCCGTCCGGCGGCAGCCAATCCGGGGCATTTGCAGGAGGCCAATCGCATGGAGTTGCATGTCGTCATCAAGGGTGACCGGGATCTGACCGGGCAGCTCTACCGGCAGCTGAAGGACGCGATCCGCGCCGGGCGCCTGGTCGCGGGCGAGAAGCTGCCGCCCTCGCGGCTGCTGGCCGAGCAGCTCGGCCTCTCGCGCAAGACAGTGGCGGAAGCCTACGCACGGCTCGGCTTCGACCAACTGCTGGTCGGCCGCGTCGGCAGCGGCACCTTCGTCGCGGATGCGATCAAGCCCAAGGCGCCGCCGGCTGCCGCCGCACGCTTCGCCGGCGCTTCTGCCATCGAGCGCTGGATCCGCATGGATACGCCGCTGCGCCATTCCGCGCCGGCCGGCCACTCGCGCTACGAATACATCGGCGGCGCACCGGCACGCAGCCTGTTCCCGCACGACGAATGGCGCCGCTGCGTGCTGCATGCGCTGCGCCAGGGTGCGCGCTCGCGCGGCCTCTACGGGCCGGTGGAAGGCTTGCCCGAACTGCGCGCGGCGATCGCGCGGCATGCCGCGTTTTCAAGGGGCGTGCGCTGCGGCATCGACGACCTCATCGTGACCAACGGCGCGCAGCAGGCGCTCGACCTGGTGGCGCGCGTGCTGGTCGAGCCGGGTTGCATGGTCGCGGTCGAAGAGCCCGGCTATCCGCCGGCACGGCAGCTGTTCGCGGCGCAGGGCGCGCAGGTGGTCGGCGTGCCGGTCGATGCCGAAGGGCTGCAGGTCGCGTGCATCCCCGACGGCACGCGACTGATCTACGTGACGCCGGCGCACCAGTTCCCGCTCGGCATGCCGATGAGCGTGCGCCGCCGCGAAGCGCTGCTGGCGCGCGCGCAGGCGCTTGGCGCGATCGTCGTCGAGGACGACTACGACAGCGAGTTCCGCTACGAGGGCCGCCCCGCCGATTCGCTGCAGAGCATGGACCGCGATGGCATCGTGGCCTTCGTCGGCACCTTCTCGAAGACGATGTCACCCGAGCTGCGCATGGGCTACCTGATCGCGCCGCCGGCCATCCTGCAGGCGGTGTGCATCGCCAAGCACCTGAGCGATTGGCACACCTCCACGCCGGCACAGTGGGCGTTGGCCAAGTTCATCGTCGACGGCCATCTGCAAAAGCACATCCGGCGCTGCCACGCGGCCTACGCCGAGCGGCGCGAACGGCTGATGCGCCGCTTCGACGGCGACCTGTCGCCATGGTTCGAGCGCGTGCCGGCCACCGCGGGCATCCACATGACCGCGCTGTGCCGGCGGCCGATCGACATGGACATGCTGCTGCGGCTGGCGCGGCGGGTCGACGTCGGGCTCTACACGCTCGAGGGCTTCCATCATTTCGGCCCTGCACGGCAGGGCCTGATGGTGGGCTACGGCGCGATCGAGCGCGCGGACATCGATCCGTCGCTGGACCGTGTGCGCGACATCCTGCTGCAGATGAATTGAACGCGCGGGCGCGGCGGCCCCGTGGCCCCGCGGCCCGCGATCCGGATGGATCTCAGCTGCGCTGCATGGCCTCGCTGTTGGTCACGTGGGTCTTCAGGATTTCGTCCAGCTCCGCCTTGACGAAGGCATCGTCGCAGAGCGGCAGCTGCGCCTCGATGCGCCGGATGACCCAGCGCTGCCCGCGGTCGACGAAGGCCAGGCGTTCGTCCAGGTTCGCAATGGCCATGGCCTTGTCATGGAAGGCGCCGATCTCCCGCGTCGGCTCGATGCCGAGGTGCGCGAGGCAGGCCGTCAGGCGGCGGCAGCTGTCGGCCTCGCCCTGGCGGACCTGCTCCAGCAGCCGGCGTGCCGCGGCGTCGCGGGTCTGGCTCAGGCTGGATGCGGCCACCCGGGCGCCCGCGCGCTCGGCTGCGAGCAGTTCCTGGAGCACGGCCACCAGCGCCGCCTGCCCGGCCGAGGCCGCGGGTGCGGGGGTGGCCGCAGGCGCTTCGACGGGACGCGGCGCGGTGGCCCTGGCTTCCAGCCGGTCGAGGCAGGCCTCGGCCTGTGCCACGAGCTGGCGCAGCCGGTCGCCGGCGCTGCACAGATCATGGATCTGCCCGCACGACTGGCCGGCATAGATCGCCATGTCGTCGATGTCGCCGGTCGCATCCTCCAGCGGCGAATCGGTCGAGAACAGATGGACCGGCGCGCCGTCCTGGGCGCCGATCACCGGCGTGGCACGCTGCGCGTACAAGGCATCGTGGCGGCCCTCGGTCACCGCATTGCGCAGCACTCGCACCGGTGCGGGCATCGGCCAGTTGCGGAAGAACTTCTCGGTCAGCAGCGTGTCGGCCGCGCCGGATTCGACGAGCCGCTGCTTGTGATGCGCATGCGCGTTGGCCTCGTGCGTGGCGAGAAAGGCCGAGCCGCAGCTGATGCCCTGCGCGCCCAGCGCCAGCGCGGCGACCAGCGCCTCGCCGCTGGCGATGCCGCCCGATGCCACCACCGGCACCGGACTCAGCGCGACGATCTCGGGCAGCAGCGCGAAGGTCGAGATCTGTCCGCGCACATGGCCGCCCGCTTCCACACCCTGGGCGATCAGCACGTCGGCGCCGGCGCGCAACGCCGCTTCGGCGTCGGCCGCCGATCCGACCTGATGGATCACGCGCACGCCCTGCGCCTTCAGGCGCCGGACGAGGTCCGCATCGACGTCCCAGAACAGCGCGATCACCGGCACCGACAGCGCGAGGCAGACCTCGACCTGCGCGTCGAGCAGGCCGCGCTCGGTGGCGGCCGGGATCAGGTTGACGGCGAAAGCGCGGTCGCTGAGACGCCGGTAGGCCTCGATCTCGGCGCGCACGCGCTCGGGCGGTTCGCGCACCATGCCCAGGCAGCCGAAGCCGCCCGCGTTGCTCACCGCCGCGGCGAGCCGGTGGCGCGCGACGCCGCCCATGCCCGCGCAGAGGATCGGCCATTCGCAATCGAGGATCTGGACCAGCGGCGTATGCAGGGCAGCAGGGGTCATGGCGGGCGAGCGATGGGGTGGTTCTAGGAAAGGCGTGCGCTCTTCAGCGCGATGCGGCGCATCGGGTGCATGCCCGGGTCGGGCGCAGGCAGCACGTCGGCGAGCGTGACGCCATCGAGGTGCGCGAGGAAGCCTTCCAGCGCGCCGCGCAACACGCCGGTGAGGCGGCAATGGCCGGTGAGCGTGCAGGCATTGCCGGCGCCGAAGCATTCGACCAGCTGGAAGTCGGGCTCGATGCCGCGCACTACCGCGCCCAGGTTGATGTCCTCCGGCGCATGGGCCAGGCGCATCCCGCCGCCCTTGCCGCGCACCGTCTCGATCCAGCCTTGCAGGCCGAGCTGGTGCGTGATCTTCATGAGATGCGCTTCCGACACCGCATGGGCCTCGGCAATCTCGGCGATGGTGCACAGCCGGTCCGGGCGTTGCGCCACGTACATCAGCAGGCGCACCGCGTAGTCGGTCATCGTGGTCAGGCGCATCGCCGTCTCCTTGCGAGCCGCTGCGCCGCGTCAGCCATGAGGGGCGAGCGCCGAGGGCAGTTCGTCCGGCCGGCGGCTGACCTGGTAGCCGTACCAGAGACTCTGGGCGATCCGCTCGGCCATCGCATCGGCGTACTGGCCCATCGCCTGGTTGGGATGGGCCGCGGTGGTCTCGTGGAACAGTGCCAGCCAGCGCTGGAACAGCTCGGCATTCAGCCCCGGCAATGCCACGTGCCGCGGCATCGGCGCGCCGGTGAAGCGCCCGGTGCCGCGCAGCACCGCCGACCAGAAATCCGTCAGCCGGGACAGATGGCTGTCCCAATCGTGCACGTGGCTCTCGAAGATCGGCCCCAGCATCGCATCGCGCCGGACCTTGGCATAGAAGGCATGCACCAGCGCCCTCACTTCATCGTCGCTGCAAAGATCCGTGCGGGGCAAGTCGTTCTCCGGTGGTGATTGCGATAAGAGCGATTATAAATAGATCTTTTGATGAGCGCCGCCCCACCGGTGAACACGCGGGCTTGATTCCAGAAACACCGCGGATCCGGCTTTGCCGGTCCGCCGGTGTTGCCCCCGGCAGGGGGTGGGCGGCTACACGAAGTGAGCGAGCCTGGGGGCGAGTCAAAGGATTCTGTTGAACCAGAGCAGGGAGAGGCCTGCAGAGAGAAGTGCCAACACCGCGGCACCCAGCGCGAACAGCGCCGAGATCTCGGTCTCCTTCTTCTCGACCGTGAGGCGCGAACTCAGGCTGGTGTAGACCTTCTTGAGATCGGTCGCGGTACCGGCATAGAAGTATTCGGCCGAGGTCTTGTTGGCGATGGCCTTGAGCGTGTCTTCGTCGAGCCGCACGCGCATCGACCAGCCTTCGAAGCCGATGGTTTCGCCATCGACCGTGCCGATGCCCACGGTGTAGATGCGAATGCCGCGGTCGGCCGCCGCCTTGGCCGCATCGAGCGGGTCGACGCCGGTGGTGCGCTGGCCGTCGGTCAGCATGATGATCGCGGCCGAGGTGTACGAGCCGGGCGCGACCGGCGTGAACTCCTTGTCGGGGCCCTTGCCCGCGCGATCGAGCGATTCGCCGCGCTGGCGCGATCGCGGCCCGAAGTCGGAGATGTCGATGCCCGCATTCGGGAACAGCGTGGCCAGCGAGATCACGATCGCGTCGCCGGTGGCGGTCGCGCGCTGCAGTTGGAAGGAGTCGATCGCGGTCACCAGGTCGTCGCGGTTGGTCGTCGGCAATTGCGCGACCTGCGCGCTGCCCGCGAAGGCGACGATGCCGACCCTCACGCTGCGCGGCAGTTCCTTCAGGAAGCTCTTGGCCGCTTCCTGCGCGGCCACCAGGCGGTTGGGCTGCACGTCGGCCGCGCGCATGCTGCCGGAGACGTCCATCGCAAGGATGATGGTCTGCTGGTTCGAGGGCAGCACCACCTCGGCCATCGGCCGTGCGGCGGCGATCAGCAGCGCGATGATGGCCAGCAGGAACAGGAAGGGCGGAATGTGCCGGCGAATGGTCTGGCCGGCGCCCATTGCCTCGCGCACGATCGAGAGACTCGCATAGCGCAGCGCGAGCTTCTTCTTGCGCCGCAGCAGCCACAGGTAGAGCAGCACCAGCAGGGGTGTCGCGAGCAGGAGCCAGAGGAACTGGGGCCAGAGGAAGTTCATGCTGCCACCGCCTTCGGATTCGGCGACCCGGCGCGCAGGCGGCGCTTGCGCATGTCGGCAAAGCGCACGATGGCTTCGACCAGGTCGTCGTGGGTCGAGAGTTCGAGCGTGTCGACGCCGATCTTCGCCAGCGACTCGCGCAGGGTGTTCTCGCGCTCGACCGCGATGCGCGCGAAGCGCTTGCGAAAGCCCGCGTCATGCGTGTCGACCCAGAGCTGTTCGCCGGTCTCGGCATCGCGCAGCGGCACCAGGCCGAGGTCGGGCAATTCGAGTTCGAGCGGATCGAAGAGGCGCACCGCGACCACTTCATGGCGCTGCGCCAGCCGCCCGAGCGGTCGTTCCCAGCCGGGCTGGCTCAGGAAGTCGGACACCACGAACACGGTCGAGCGGCGCGGCATCAGCACGGCGGCCGACTTCAGCAGGTCGGCCAGCCGCGTCATGCCCTTCGGGTCGGGCATGACCTTGGCGGCGCGGCGTTCCATCGCATGCAGCAGGTGCAGCACATGCCGGCGGCCGCTGCGCGGCGGGATCACGGCTTCGACGTCGTTGCCGTAGACCAGCGCGCCGACGCGGTTGCCGTGCCGCGTGAGCAGCCGGGCCAGCACGCCGACGAAGCCGGCCGAGATCTCGCGCTTGGCGCGCGCGCCCGAGCCGAAGTCGACCGAGCGGCTCAGGTCGAGCACGAACCAGGCGGCCATCTCGCGGTCTTCGGTGAACACGCGCACGTGCGGCACCTGCAGCCGCGCGGTGACGTTCCAGTCGATGTGGCGCACGTCGTCGTGGTGCTGGTACTCGCGCAGGTCGGCCAGGTCGAGCCCGGTGCCGCGCATCAGCGTGCGGTAGTCGCCCTGCAGCAGGCCGTCGAGCCGGCGGATCACGGTCCATTCGAGGCGGCGCAGCGCGCGTTCGACGCCGCTCGCCGCGGCCTCGGCCGCCGCGAGCTGCTCGTCGTTCGCCGCCTTCGTGCGTCTAGGCCACCAGCTTTTCATGTTCGAGAGGTTTCGCGGGTGCAGGCACGGCCCGCATGATCCGATCGATGAGGGCGTCCGGCGTGAGGCCTTCGGACAGGCCTTCGTAGGACAGCGTCACGCGATGGCGCAGCACGTCGGGCACCAGTGCGCTCATGTCCTCGGGCAGCGCGTAGCTGCGGCCGCGCAGCAGCGCGAGCGCACGCGCGCCTTCGGTCAGGTGGATGCTGGCGCGCGGGCTGGCACCGAAGGTGATGAAGCGCTTCATGTCCTTGAGCCCGTGCTTGTCGGGCGTGCGCGTGGCCGACACCAGCCGGACCGCGTACTGGATCAGCGAGGGATCGACATAGATGCGCCGCGCCTCGGCCTGCAGCAGCGCGAGCTGGTCGGTGGTGGCGACCGGCACCGCCGTGACCGGCGGGCCGATCACGCGCTCGACGATCACGAACTCTTCCTCGTCGGAGGGATAGTCGACCAGCACCTTCATCATGAAGCGATCGACCTGGGCCTCGGGCAGCGGGTAGGTGCCCTCGGTCTCGATCGGGTTCTGCGTTGCCATCACGAGGAAGGGCCGCGGCACCGGGTGCGAGACGCCTGCGATGGTGACCTGCCGCTCCTGCATCACCTCCAGCAGCGCGCTCTGCACCTTGGCGGGTGCGCGGTTGATTTCGTCGGCCAGCAGCAGGTTGGCGAAGACCGGGCCGAGCGAGGTGCTGAAGTCGCCGGTCTTCTGGTTGTAGATGCGCGTGCCCACGAGGTCGGCCGGCACCAGGTCGGGCGTGAACTGGATGCGCTTGAACTGGCCGCGCACGGTGTCGGCCAGCGTGCGCACGGTGAGCGTCTTGGCAAGGCCCGGCACGCCTTCGACCAGCAGGTGGCCGCCGGCCAGCATCGCGACCATCACGCGTTCGAGAAAACGGTCCTGGCCGACCACGATGCGCTTGACCTGGTAGAGGATCTGCTCCATCAGTTCGGCGGTGGCGCTCGCGCTCGCGTCGGCGCTCGGTTCGGTCTCTGTGCTCATGCGTGTGCTTTCGGAGAATGATCGGGGAAGGGATCAGAAAGGCGGCGAGCCGATGGCGGAGGCGGCGTTCTCGATCGGCATCGCGAAGCCGATGCCGATGAAGGTGCGTTGCTGGGTCGGGTTGAGGATGGCGGTGACGATGCCGATCACCTCGCCGTCCATGTTGATCAGCGGGCCGCCCGAATTGCCCGGATTGGCGGCGGCATCGAACTGGATCAGGTTGCCCAGTTCCTGCTTGCCCTCGGGCGAGCGGAACGAGCGGTTGAGGCCCGACACCACGCCGGCCGATACCGACGGGCCGATGCCGAACGGAAAGCCGACGGCCGCGACCTGATCGCCCGGCCGCAGGTCGGCGGTCGAGCGCATGGTGGCCGGGATCAGGTCGTCCGGCAGCTTCTGCGCCTGCAGCACGGCGAGGTCGTTCTCGGGCTGTGTGCCGGTGATGGTCGCGGGCGACTCGAGGCCGTCGAAGAAGGTGACCTTGATGGTCTCGGCACCGGCGACCACGTGCAGGTTGGTGAGGATCACACCCTTGTCGACGATCACCACACCGGTGCCGACGCCGCGCTCCACCTGCTGCCCGGGCGCCGTCGTGGCGTCGGCCGGGCGCCCCTTGGCCAGGTTGCGGCCGCGCTTCTCGGTCCTGGCTTCGGGCGCGGTCTTCTCGGTGCCGTAGCTCACCACGCGCACCACCGACGGCCGGATGATGTCCGCGGCCTTGGCGGCCGGCGAGGGCAAGGTGTTGGTCTGCAGCGTATGGAGCACTGCCGCGTCGATGTCCTTCTGCGTGAACTGGTGCGCACGCTGAGGCCACCACAGCGCGGCGCCGCTGCCGCCCAGGCCGATGCACAACGCGAGCAGCACCCAGAAGCTGCGGCGGCCCGGCTGCCAGCGCGACGCGGGCGGCGGCATCGGCGCGCCCGGCGCTTGCGGCTCGGCGGCATCGGAACCGTCGGGCATTCCGGGCGCCGCCGCATCCTGTGGCGCGCGGGTCGAGCGGCTGTAGAAAGCAGGCCTGCGCATCGGGCACCTCCGGCAAAAACGACGCTTGGAAGAGGCACGGTAGCACGCTTTGCGCGGTCGTGCATGCGTTCGGGCATCATCGCGCGATGGCCGCTTTCGTCGATACCCACTGCCACCTCGACGCACCCGAATTCGGTGCCGAGATGCCCGCCATCCGGTCACGCGCGGCGGCCCGGGGTGTGACGCTCTGTGTCATTCCCGCGGTGGCTGTTTCCAATTTCGCGGCGGTGCGCGAGCTCGCACACGGCCAGGGCGACGCGTATGCGCTCGGCATCCATCCGATGTGCACCGGCCGGGCCTCGGAGGAGGATCTTGCGCGGCTCGATGCCGAACTTGCCGCACGGCACGACGACCCGCGCCTGGTCGCGGTGGGCGAGATCGGACTCGACTTCTTCGTCGACGGCCTGGACCCTGAGCGGCAGGCGCACTTCTTTCACACCCAGTTGCAACTCGCCCGCAGGCACGCGCTGCCGGTGATCATCCATGTCAGGCGCTCGGTGGACCAGGTGCTCAAGCACTTGCGCCAGGCCGCACCGGGACAGGCATGGCATGGCATCGCGCACGCCTTCAATGGCAGCGAACAGCAGGCGCGGGCCTGCATCGGGCTCGGGCTCAAGCTCGGCTTCGGCGGCGCCGTGACCTTCGAGCGCGCCTTGCAGTTGCGCCGGCTGGCGACGGCGCTGCCGCTCGATGCCCTGGTGATGGAAACCGATTCGCCCGATATCCAGCCGCAATGGCTCTATCGCGCGCAGGCGCAGCGCGCGGCAGGCGCAGCGCAGGGCCGCAACGAGCCGGGCGAGCTGCCGCGCATCGCCGAGGTGGTCGCCGGTCTGCGCTGCATCGGGATCGCGGCGCTGGCCGAGGCCACCACGCGCAATGCGGTGGCGGCATTGCCGCGTCTGTCTTCGCTGATCGGCGTGTCGGTCGGCGAACCACAGCGTGCGTAGGTCAAGCGCCCGTCTTGCCGCTTCGTGGGTCGGCAGCGGATTTTTGGTGTCATCCTTAACGCCTGAGCAATCGTTGCATCCCAGTGGCAACTCAGTCACTCCATCCATCCAAGGAGCTTTCCTCATGAACAGATCCCTCATCCGCCTCGTGCCCGCCGCTCTTGCCGTGGCCCTGGCGTCCATCGGCTTCTCGGCCGTGGCGCAAACACAGCCGTCGACTGCGCCCAGCACCGTCGACAAGGTGGAGAACACCGGCAAGGAAGCATGGGACGCCACCAAGAGCGGCACCAAGAAGGCCTACAACGCCACCAAGCGGACCACGAAGAAGGCCTACCACGCGACCAAGCGTGGCGCCAAGAAGGCCGTCGGCGCCACGGAGCACGCGGCCGATGCCACCGGCCATGCCGTGAGCAATGCCGGCACCAAGGCCGCCGACAAGACCCGCGAGGTCGGCGACAAGATCGGCGAGAAGATCCCCGGCACGCCCCAGAACGAAGCCGCCAAGAAGCCCTGAGTCCCTTGGCCGGCCTGATCGCAAACCCGCTTCGGCGGGTTTTTTTCGTGCGCGTGCGTCCATGACGCCGCGGCTCGCGGGCCTCGCGCCGCTGGTCTCGCGGGACACACGGGTGCTGGTGCTCGGCAGCTTTCCCGGCGGCCGGTCGCTGGCCGAGCAGCAGTACTATGCCCACCCGCAGAACCACTTCTGGAAGATCTTGCAAGCCATCTGGCCCGACAGCCCGCTCCCCGCGGGCGCAGACAACTACCCGGCACGCGGCGCATGGCTGCTCGCGCGTGGCCTGGGCCTCTGGGACGTGTATGCCGCATGCGAACGGGAAGGCAGCCTCGATTCGGCCATCCGCAACCCGGTGGCGAACGACATCGCCGGCCTCCATCTGCCCCAGCTCGCCGCGATCGCGCACAACGGCGCCGAGAGCTTCAAGCATGCGCGCCACACCCAAGGTCTCGGCGTGCCCGTCTACCGGCTGCCTTCGTCGAGCGCGGCCAATGCGTCGTGGAGTTTCGCGCGCAAGCGCGAGGCCTGGCAGGGCGTGTTCCACCAGCACGGGCTGGTCTGATGGCAGTCCGGAAGGCCGCGACGGCCGCGCTGCCCGAAGTCAATTTCTCCGACTGGGGCGACGTGCGCTACCTGCACCTCGGCACCGAGTGGGTACAGGGCTCGATGAAGCTCGACGCGCCCTTCGAGATCGAGCTCGAGTACGTGCAGCGCATGATGGCCTGGCTGCTGTTCGTGGAGCCCGGCAGCGTGGCGCACCGCCATGCGATGCAGCTCGGCCTGGGTGCCGCGAGCCTGACCAAGTTCAGCCGCAAGACGCTGCGCATGCGCACCACCGCGATCGAATTGAATCCGCAGGTGGTGGCCGCCTGCCGCGGCTGGTTCAAGCTGCCGGCCGATGACGCCAGGCTGGAGGTCGTGATCGCCGATGCGGCCACCGAGATCCGACAGCCGCGCTGGCTCGGCACGGTCGATGTGCTCCAGGTCGATCTGTACGACCACGAGGCCGCCGCGCCGGTGCTCGACAGCGAAGCCTTCTATGCCGACTGCCGCGCTTTGCTGTCCGAGGACGGCTGCATGACGGTCAACCTGTTCGGCCGTTCGTCGAGCTACGAACGCAGCCTCGACAAGATCGCGGCCGCCTTCGGCCGCGATGCGCTCTGGGCCTTCCGGCCCACGCGCGAAGGCAATACCGTGGTGCTGGCGCAGCGCACCGCGACCCGCCCGAAGCGGCCCGAGCTTGCCGAGCGCGCCCAAAGCATCCAGACTCGATGGGGCCTGCCTGCGCCGAAATGGCTGCGGGTCTTCAAGACGCTGACCTGACCATGAGTGCCGTTTCTTCCCCTGCAGCTTCCTCCCGCCACGAAGGCCCGCTCGATCTGCGGCGCCTGATCGAGTGGCTTGCCAAGGACGGCGTGATCTCGCCGGTCGAGGCCAAGCGCACGCTCGCGCGCTGCGCGCAGGCCGAGAGCCGGCAGGGGCCGCTGCTGCGCCTGGCCAATGTCGCGATGACGCGCGAGAGCGACGGCAAGCCGCTCGACCTGGAGATGCTCAGCGAGTGGCTGGCCGGGCGCGCCGGCCTGAAGTACCTGCGCATCGATCCGCTCAGGGTCGATGTCGGCAAGGTGGCCGACACGATGAGCGCGGCCTATGCCGAGCGCCACAAGGTGCTGCCGGTGCAGGTCACGTCCAGCGAGGTGGTGGTGGCCACGGCCGAGCCC
The DNA here is from genome assembly GCF_901827165.1 of Variovorax sp. SRS16. Classification (NCBI taxonomy): domain Bacteria; kingdom Pseudomonadati; phylum Pseudomonadota; class Betaproteobacteria; order Burkholderiales; family Comamonadaceae; genus Variovorax; species Variovorax sp. SRS16. Next base: position 4,336,555 of record NZ_LR594666.1, on the reverse strand, counting down.
TTTCTCACCGATTGGGTGTCGGAGGTCGAGCGCCAGTCGCGGCGCACCGTGCGGCGCGTGGTCGCCAACCCGGTCGACATCCAGCGCTACACGGCGGAGTTCTTCGCGCTGGCCAAGTCGGTGCGGGCGGCGCAGAAGGCCGGCAGCAATACGGGTGGCGCCAGCTTCGAGCAGCTGGTCGAGCTCGGCAAGAGCAACAAGCAGCTCGATGCCAACGACCAGAGCGTGGTGCAGGTGGTCGACTGGCTCTGGCAATACGCCTTCGACCAGCGCGCCAGCGACATCCATCTCGAGCCGCGGCGCGAGCAGGGCGTGATCCGCTTTCGCATCGACGGCGTGCTGCATCCGGCCTACCAGATGCCGATGGGCGTGATGAATGCGATGGTCTCGCGTATCAAGCTGCTCGGCCGCATGGACGTGGTCGAGAAGCGCCGGCCGCTGGACGGCCGCATCAAGACCCGCAACATCCGCGGCGACGAGGTCGAGATGCGCCTGTCGACCTTGCCGACGGCCTTCGGCGAGAAGATGGTGATGCGGATCTTCGATCCCGACACCGCCGTCAAGGACCTCGATGCGCTCGGCTTCGCGCAGCACGATGCAGAGCGCTGGGAGCATCTGGTGACGCGGCCGCACGGCATCATCCTGGTGACCGGGCCGACCGGCTCGGGCAAGACCACCACCCTCTATTCCACGCTCAAGCGCGTCGCGACCGAAGAGGTGAACGTGAGCACGGTCGAGGACCCGATCGAAATGATCGAGCCCTCCTTCAACCAGACGCAGGTGCAGCCGCAGCTCGACTTCGGCTTCACCGAGGGACTGCGTGCGCTGATGCGGCAGGACCCGGACATCATCATGGTCGGCGAGATCCGCGACATTGCCACCGCCGAGATGGCGGTGCAGGCCGCGCTCACCGGCCACCTCGTTTTCAGCACGCTGCACACCAACGATGCGCCCAGCGCGATCACGCGCCTGATGGAGCTGGGCGTGCCTTCCTACCTGGTCAATGCCACGATGCTCGGCGTGCTGGCGCAGCGCCTGGTGCGCACGCTGTGCACGCATTGCAAGCAGCCCGACGCGTCGATCACGCGCGAGAAGCTCGCGGAGTTCGTGAAGCCGTGGCAGATCAGCGGTTCGGTGCGCGCGTACAAGCCGGTCGGCTGCGTCGATTGCCGCATGACCGGCTACATGGGCCGCATGGGGCTCTACGAGCTGCTGACGATCGGCGAGGACTTCAAGGCGCTGGTCAACAAGGAACCGAACCTGGCCGGGCTGCGCAAGCGGGCCGTGCTCGACGGCATGCGCCCGCTGCGCTTGGCCGGCGCGCTGCGCGTGGCCGAGGGCGTCACGACCATCGAGGAAGTGCTGAGCGCGACGCCGCCGCTCGAGTCCTGACGCTGCGGGAATACCCTGAATCTCCGGTAGGTGGAACCCACATCAATCTGACTCTCACCTGACTCCACAATCGCCCGATCGATTTTTTCGTGGAGACTGTTCGTGAGAATAAAGAGTCAGAAGGACTTCTTCGCCGGGCTGATGTTCGCCGTCATCGGCATCGGGTTCGCGTGGGGTGCCACCACCTACACCGTCGGCAACGGCGCGCGCATGGGCCCCGGCTATTTCCCGCTCATGCTGGGCGTCGTGATGGCGCTGATCGGCCTCGGCATCATGTTCGCCGGCCTCGCCGTCGAAACCACCGACGGCGACAAGATCGGCAAATGGGCCTGGAAGCAGGTCGTCTTCATCCTCGGCGCCAACCTCGCGTTCGGCGTGCTGCTCGGCGGGCTGCCGAGCATCGGCCTGCCGGCCATGGGGATGATCCTCGCGATCTACGCGCTGGTCATCATCGCGAGCCTCGCAGGCAGCGAGTTCAATCTTCGCAAGGTGCTGATCCTCGCCACCGTGCTGGCGGTCGGCAGCTACGTCGCGTTCATCTGGGCCCTCAAGCTGCAGATCCAGGTCTGGCCGACCTTCATCACGGGTTGAGAAAAAAATGGACCTGATCAACAACCTCTCCATCGGTTTCGGTGTCGCCTTCACCTTCACCAACCTGCTGTACTGCCTGATCGGCTGCATCCTGGGCACGCTGATCGGCGTGCTGCCGGGCATCGGCCCGGTGGCCACCATCGCGATGCTGCTGCCGGCCACCTACGCGCTGCCGCCGGTGTCGGCGCTGATCATGCTCGCGGGCATCTACTACGGCGCGCAGTACGGCGGCTCCACCACCGCCATCCTGGTCAACTTGCCTGGCGAGTCGTCCTCGGTCGTGACGGTGATCGACGGCTACCAGATGGCCCGAAGAGGGCGTGCCGGACCTGCACTGGCCGCTGCGGGACTGGGCTCCTTCTTCGCCGGTTGCGTGGGCACCTTGATCCTCGCGGCGTTCGCGCCGCCCCTGACCGAGCTGGCCTTCAAGTTCGGGCCGGCCGAGTACTTCTCGTTGATGATCCTCGGCCTGATCGGCGCCGTGGTGCTGGCCTCGGGCTCGCTGCTCAAGGCCATCGGCATGATCGTGCTGGGTCTCCTGCTCGGCCTGGTCGGCACCGACGTCAACTCTGGCGTCGCGCGCTACAGCTTCGACATCCCCGAGTTGACCGACGGCATCGGCTTCGTCGCGATCGCGATGGGCGTGTTCGGCTATGGCGAGATCATCGCCAACCTGTCGCGGCCCGACGACGAGCGTGAGGTCTTCACCGCCAAGGTCTCGGGCCTGTTCCCGACCAAGGAGGACTTCAAGCGCATGCTGCCCGCGGTCCTGCGCGGCACGGCGCTGGGTTGTTCGCTCGGCATCCTGCCCGGCGGCGGCGCATTGCTGTCGGCCTTCGCGGCCTACACGATCGAGAAGAAGACCAAGCTGCACCCCGGCGAAGTGCCCTTCGGCAAGGGCAACATCCGCGGCGTGGCGGCGCCCGAGTCGGCCAACAATGCCGGCGCGCAGACCTCCTTCATCCCGCTGCTCACGCTGGGCATTCCGCCCAATGCGGTGATGGCGCTGATGGTGGGCGCGATGACCATCCACAACATCCAGCCCGGCCCGCAGGTCATGACCAGCAACCCCGAGCTGTTCTGGGGCCTGATCGCCTCGATGTGGATCGGCAATGCGATGCTGGTGGTCCTGAACCTGCCGCTGATCGGCATGTGGATCAAGCTGCTGTCGGTGCCCTACAAGTACCTGTTCCCGGCGATCGTGCTGTTCTGCGCGATCGGTGTGTACTCGACCAACAACAACACCTTCGACGTCTGGATGGTCGGCGCCTTCGGCTTCATCGGCTACCTGTTCTTCAAGCTCGGCTGCGAACCGGCGCCGCTGCTGCTGGGCTTCATCCTCGGGCCGATGATGGAAGAGAACCTGCGCCGCGCGCTGCTGCTGTCGCGCGGCGACTGGAGCGTGTTCGTGTCGCGGCCGATCTCGGCCGGGCTGCTGGCCGCCGCCGTATTGCTGCTGGTGATCGTGCTGCTGCCTGCGGTCAAATCCAAGCGCGAAGAGGCTTTCGTCGAGGATTGAACGAACCCGGCGTCACGAGCCCGGCTTGCGCGGCCGCTGAATGTGCTGCCTCGCCATGGCCAGAAAGGCCATGGCGGCCGGGCTGAGCGGATGCTTGGCCAGGCGCACGGCGACCACCGGATATTCCAGCACCGGGCGCGTGACGGCCACTGCCCGCAGATTGGCGGGCATCAGGACGTCCACATAGCGCGGCAGCAGTGCGACGCCAGCGCCCGCCTGGATCAGGCCGAATGCCGTCGACAGCATCGACACGTGGTGGACCCCGCGCGAGACCTTGACCACGCTCGACAGCTGCCGGCTGACGGACCGCCACACATTGGCGTCCGGATTGACATGGATGAAGGGCAGCGACTCCAACTGCCTGGCATCGATCGCCGTTCCCTTGGCCAGGGGATGATCCTCACGCACGAACACGGCCATGCGCTCGCTGAAAAGCGGCTCTGTCGCGAGTTCCGAGTGCTCCTGGCCGATGTCCGAACCGAAGCCGAGATCGGCCTCCTGCGAGAGGATGCGCGAAATCATCTGCTCGGCCGTGCTGTCCATCAGCGAGGTCGCGAGCGCAGGAAAGCGCACCGAAAAGCGCCCGAGCAGCGGGGGCAACAGGGCGGCTGCCGTCAGATGTCCGACCGCCAGCACCACGCGTCCCTCGCGCAGCTGGGACTGCGATCTGCAGGTGCGCACCGACTCGTCGATCAACCGAAGCGTGCGCACCGCCGTGTCGACCATCATCTGGCCCGCGTTGGTGATGCGGATGCGGCGACCGCGCACGAGCAGCGGTTGACCCAGATCGTGTTCCATGCGCTTGATCAGGTGGCTGATCGCGGGCTGCGTGAGCTGCAAGGCCTCGGCCGCGAGCGTGAAGCTACCCGTCTCGGCGACCGCCGCCAGGGCCCGGAGCTGCTGCAGCGAGATCTCTTCGGAGGCGGGTCTCGTCATCACTATGGTTCATAGTTCGATAATCTGGATTATCTGGCTTGATGGCTCGTGCTTGCTTAGCATTCGCTTTCCTCCATCGAGATTCACAATCCAGCAGCACCATGAAACGAATCCTGTTCCTCCAGGCGTGCGCCGCAGCGCTTTGCCTGGCCGTATCTTCCAGCGGCCTTGCGCAGGGCTATCCGTCCAAGCCGGTCCGTCTGGTCGTGCCTTTTCCGGCCGGGGGTGCGACCGATCTGTTCGCGCGCACGCTGGGCCAGAAGATGAGCGAGAAGCTCGGCGCGCAACTGATCATCGACAACAAGCCCGGCGCAGGCGGTGCGATCGGATCCGACTACGCCGCCAAGGCGCAGCCCGACGGCTACACGCTGCTGCTGGCGACCAGCAGCACGCACTCGATCGGGCCCTCGATCAACAAGCTGCCCTACGACGTGGTGCGCGACTTCACGCCGATCGCGCACGTCGGCGATGCGCCGAGCATCATGCTCGTGCCCAACGATTCGCCCGCGAAGACGGTGCGCGAATGGATCGACTACGCGAAGAAGAACCCCGGCAAGCTCAACTACGCCTCGAGCGGCAACGGCACCATCGTGCAGCTCACGGCCGAGCTGTTCAAGTCGCAGGCCGGTGTGTTCGTCACCCACATTCCCTACAAAGGCACGGCGCTGGCGATCCCGGACCTGATCAGCGGCAAGGTGGACGTGCTGTTCGATTCGCTGCCCACCGGCATGCCGCACGTGCGCAACGGCCGCTTGCGCGCGCTGGGCGTGACGTCCCTCAAGCGCAGCCCACTGGCGCCCGAGCTGCCGCCGATCGCCGACACGCTGCCTGGCTTCGAGTCGAACACGTGGTTCGGGCTCTATGGCCCGAAGGGCCTGCCGGCCGACGTGGTGACACGCGTCAACACGGCGGCCAACGAGGCGCTCAGCGACCCCGAGGTGCGCGACAAGCTGGCGCGCCTGGGCATCGAGCCGGCGACCAGCACGCCTGCACAGCTCGCCACCCTGGTCGCGCAGGACGCCGCCAAGTGGAAGAAGATCATCATCGATCGCAAGATCGTCGCAGACTGAGACCATGAAATTCGACTACGCCAACCCCTACACCTCGACGCGCATTCCGGTTTTCGCACGCAATGTCGTCTCGACCTCGCACCCGCTGGCCGCGCAGGCCGGGCTGCGCATCCTGCAGCAGGGCGGCAACGCCGTCGATGCCGCGGTGGCGACAGCAGCCGTGATGACGCTGGTCGAGCCCGTCAGCAACGGCCTGGGCAGCGATTCCTTCTGCATCCTGTGGGACGGCGAGCGGCTGCACGGCCTCAATGCCTCCGGCTGCTCGCCGGAGACCTGGACGCCCGAGTACTTCCGCCGCAAGTACGGCAACAACGCCGCCACGCCGCCGCAGCGCGGCATGGATTCGGTCACCGTGCCCGGTGCCGTCGGCAGCTGGGTCATGCTGTCCGAACACTTCGGCAAGCTGCCCTTCGAGGACCTGATGGCGCCGGCCATCGAGATCGCCGAGCGCGGCTACCTGGTGCCGCCGGTGGTGCAGCAGAAGTGGGCTGCGGCGACGCCGATCCTGCAGTCCCATCCGGGCTTCGCGCAGACTTTCCTGCCCTGGGGCCGCGCGCCGCAGGTCGGCGATCTGTTCAAGTTCCCGGCGGCCGCGCGCGCGCTGAAGGCCATCGCCGCCACCAAGGGCGACGCCTTCTACAGCGGCGAGATCGCCGAGGCGATCGAGCGCTTCTCCAACGCCAACGGCGGCAGTCTCAAGGTGCGCGATCTCTCCAATTGGCGGCCCGAATGGGTCGAGCCGATCTCGCAAACCTACCGCGGCCACACGCTGCACGAGATACCGCCCAACGGCCAGGGCATCGCGGCGCTGATCGCGCTCGGCATCCTCGAACACTTCGACATGGCATCGATCCCGGTCGACTCGGTCGCCGCGCAGCACCTGCAGATCGAGGCCATGAAGCTCGCTTTCGCCGACACCTACCGCTACGTGTCCGACCCCTCGTCGATGGAGTTGAGCCCGCTGCAAATGCTCGATGGCGCCTACCTCGCGTCGCGTGCCAAACTCATCAACGTGAAAAAGGCACAGGACTTCAAGGCCGGCAACCCGGTCAAGGGCGGCACCATCTACCTCACCGCGGCCGACGAGCGCGGCATGATGGTGAGCTTCATCCAGAGCAACTACATGGGCTTCGGCTCGGGCTGCGTGGAACCCGAGTTCGGCATCAGCCTGCAGAACCGCGGCCACGGCTTCACGCTCGACGAGAAGCATCCCAACGTGGTGGAGCCGCGCAAGAGGCCGTTCCATACCATCATTCCCGCCTTCCTCACCAAGGACGGCAAGCCGGTGATGAGCTTCGGCGTGATGGGCGGCAACATGCAGCCGCAGGGCCACATGCAGACCCTGGTGCGCATGCTCGACCACGGCCAGAACCCGCAGGCGGCCTGCGACGCGCCGCGCTGGCGCTTCAACAGCGGCCTCGAGATCAACGCCGAAGGCAGCATGGACCCGGCCATGGTGCAGGGCCTGGGCGAGCTCGGCCACCAGGTCGAGGTCATCAACGACTCCTACCAGGACTTCGGCGCCGGCCAGTTCATCTGGCGCGCGGGCGATCCAGCGGTCGAGGGCTACGTGGCGGCGAGCGATGCGCGCCGCGACGGCCAGGCCGCCGGGTACTGAGCGTCGATGCAGGCAGGCGCCACGACAGGGCAACCCGCTCACAAGCCGGTCGGATCGGGGCTTCTTCTCGCGACCTTCGGCGCGATCGCGTTCAGCGGCAAGGCGATCATCGTCAAGCTGGCCTATCGCTACGGCGTCGATGCGGTCACGCTCATCATGCTGCGCATGCTGTTCGCGCTGCCGATGTTCGCGCTGATGGCCTGGTGGGCCGGGCGCGGCAAGCCAGCGCTCACGCGGCGCGACTGGACCGGCGTGCTGGCGCTGGGATTCTCGGGCTACTACCTCTCGAGCTTCCTGGACTTCGCCGGCCTCGCCTACATCACGGCCAGCCTGGAGCGGCTGGTGCTCTATCTCAATCCGACGCTGGTGCTGCTGTTCGGATGGATCGTCTACCGGCGGCGCATCACGCGCTGGCAGGTTGCGGGCATGGCGGTCAGCTACATGGGGGTGCTGCTGGTCTTCGGCCACGAGGTGCAGCTCGGGCAAAGTGCGGCGGCCGCCTGGGGCACGCTGCTGGTCTTCCTCAGCGCCGTCAGCTATGCGGTCTACCTGGTCGCGAGCGGCGAGTACGTCAAGCGGCTCGGCTCGCTCAGGCTGGTGGGCCTGGCGACCAGCGTGGCCTGCGTGCTGTGCATCGCGCAGTTCGTGCTGCTGCGGCCGGTGGGCGCGGCGCTGGCCGTGGCGCCCGCGGTGATCTGGCTGTCGATCCTCAATGCCGTGCTGTGCACCGCCGTGCCCGTGCTCGCCGTGATGATGGCGATCGAGCGCATCGGCCCCGCCCTGGCGGCGCAGACCGGCATGGTCGGGCCGCTATCGACCATCCTGATGGGCGTGGTTATCCTTGGTGAACCTTTCACGGCATGGATCGCGGCGGGCACCATCCTGGTCATCGCCGGCATCTTTGTCTTCACACGAACGGGGCGCTGAGCCCGAAGGAACGAACATGGATCTGGGAATCGCAGGCAGGACCGCGCTGGTGTGCGGCGCGAGCAAGGGGCTCGGCTTCGGCTGCGCCGAGGCGCTGGTGCGCGAAGGCGTCAACGTGGTGATCGTGGCGCGCGGCGCCGAGGCGCTGACGGCCGCGGCGGCGACGCTGTCGAAGGCCGCGGCCGGGCATGCCGCCGCGCCCTTCGTGAAGCAGGTCGCAGCCGACATCACGACCTCCGAAGGCCGCGCGGCCGTGTTCGCGCTGCACGAGGACTTCGACATCGTGGTCACCAACGCCGGCGGCCCGCCGCCCGGCGACTTCCGCGAATGGGACCGCGAGGCATGGATCAAGGCGGTCGACGCCAACATGCTGACCCCGATCGAGCTGATCAAGGCCACGGTCGACGGCATGGCGGCACGCGGGTTCGGGCGCATCGTCAACATCACCTCGAGTTCGGTGAAGGCGCCGATCGACATCCTCGGCCTGTCCAACGGCGCGCGCAGCGGGCTCACCGGTTTCGTCGCCGGCGTGGCGCGCACGCCGCTCGCCGCCAAGGGCGTGACGATCAACAACTTGCTGCCCGGCTCCTTCGATACCGATCGGCTGAAGGGAACCCTGGCGGGGGCGGCCCAGAAAACGGGCAAGGATGTCGAGGCCATCCGCGCCGCGCGGCAGAAGAGCATTCCGGGCGGGCGTTTCGGAACGCCGGCGGAATTCGGTGCCATCTGCGCCTTTCTCTGCAGCATGCATGCGGCCTACATGACCGGGCAGAACGTGCTGGTCGACGGCGGCGCCTATCCCGGAACCTACTGATCACCAGGAGACATCACCATGAGCAGCCGCAGCAAAGCCGTGCGCATCGATCGCAACGGCGGTCCCGAAGAACTGAAGATCGTCGATGTCGAGGTCGGCGATCCCGGTCCCGGCGAGGTCCGCATCCGCCACAAGGCCGTGGGCCTGAACTTCATCGACATCTACCAGCGCAGCGGCCTCTATCCGTTCGCGATGCCGCTGCAGCTGGGCATGGAGGCCGCGGGCGTGATCGAGGCGGTGGGCGAGGGCGTCACGCATTTGAAGCCCGGCGACCGCGCCGCCTATGCCGGCCAGCCGCCGGGCGCCTACTGCGAGCTGCGCGTGATGCCGGCCAAGTTCATCTGCAAGCTGCCCGACGCGATCTCCTTCGAGACCGGCGCCGCGATGATGCTCAAGGGCATGACGGCGCAGTACCTGCTCAAGAAGACGCTGCCGGCCGAAGGCCTGCAGGCCGGCGACTTCATCCTGTTCCACGCGGCCGCGGGCGGCGTCGGCCTGATCGCATGCCAATGGGCGAAGGCGCTCGGCCTGCGGCTCATCGGCACGGCCGGCACCGATGCCAAGTGCCAGCTCGCGCTCGCGCATGGCGCGGCCCATGCCATCAACTACAGCACCGAGAATTTTGCCGAGCGCGTCAAGGAGATCACCGGCGGCCAGGGCGTGAAGGTGGTCTACGACTCGGTCGGCAAGGACACCTTCGAGGGTTCGCTGAACTGCCTGCGGCCCTTTGGCCTCCTGGCCATCTTCGGCAATGGATCGGGGCCGGTGCCGCTGTTCAATCTCGGCCTGCTCGCGTCCAAGGGCTCGCTCTACATCACGCGGCCGACGCTGTTCACCCATATGGCCACGCGCGAGAGCACGCAGGCGATGGCCGACGACCTGTTCGCTGTGGTCGAGAGCGGTGCGGTGAAGATCTCGATCGACCAGCGCTATGCGCTGACCGACGTGCAGCAGGCGCACCGCGACCTCGAGGCGCGCAAGACGACTGGCTGCACGATTCTGACCCTGTAAGAGCGGGTCTATTCCAATGTGCCCAGGCGCGACTCGCGCATGCGAGTAGGTGCCAGCGCCCCAGCGGATTCGAGGATCGGATAAGCGATCGAGCAGATGTGCGAGTTGATGCGCTTGAGTTCGCTGATGAGGTCGATGTGCAGCGAGCTGGTCTCGATGCTCAGCGCGGTCTGGTCTTGCAGCCGGCCGAGGTGGGTGGTCGCGTAGGCGCGTTCGAGGTCGCGAAAGCGCGCCTTCTCCTCCAGCAGCTTCTGGGCGTCGCGCACGTTGCCGTTGAGGAACACGCTCATGCTCAGGCGCAGGTTGGCGACCAGCCGCTCGTGCAGCTCGACGATCTCGCCCATGCCGGCCTCGGAGAAGTTGCGCTGTGGCTTGATCTTCTTGTCCTCGATGTCGATGATGACCCGCTCGATGATGTCGCCGATCTGCTCCATGTTGATGGTGAAGCTGATGATGTCGGTCCAGCGCCGGCTCTCCTCCTCGCCCAGCGCCGCACGTGAGATCTTGGTCATGTAGTACTTGATGGACGAGTACAGCTGGTCGACCGTGTCGTCGAGCTTGCGCAGCTCCTGCGCCAGGCGCAGGTCGTTGTGGCGGATCACGTTGAGCATGCCGATCAGCATGGTCTCGACCACGTCGGCCTGGTGCAGCGCCTCGCGCGCCGCGTTCGAGATGGCGAGCGTGGGCGTCGACAGCGCCGACGGGTCCAGGTGCTGCTGGCGCCGCGTGGCGACCGGCTCGTCGGGCACCGGCAGCAGGCGCGTGACCAGCCCTGCGACCGCGTCGGTGAGCCCGATGAAGGCAAGGCTGAAGATCACGTTGAAGGCCAGGTGGTAGAGCACCACCAGCTGCGTCGAATCGGACACGTAGGGCCGCACCTCGCGCAGCCACAGGCCCACGAAGGGCGCCGCGATGGCCACGCCGAAGATCTTGAACAGCAGGTTGCCCACCGTCACCTGCCGCACCGCGACCGCGGACTTGGCCGTGGTCAGCACCGCGAGCAGGCCGCTGCCGAGGTTGGCGCCGAGCACCAGGCCGAGCGCGACGTCGAGCGGCACCACGTTCGAGCTCGCCATCGCGGCCACCAGCAGCACGACCGCCAGGCTGGAGTACGCCACGATCGCGAGCGCGGCGCCGATGGTGATCTCGAGCAGCACGTCACTGTTGAGCGAGGCCAGCAGCGCACGCATCGCCGGCGCCGAGAACAGCGGGCCGGTGGCTTCCACGACCAGCTGGAGCGCGAGCAGCATCAGGCCCAGGCCGATCAGCACCCGCCCCACGCGCCCGGCCACGGTGGACGGGCGCGTGATGAAGAGCACCACGCCGAGGAAGATGAACAGCGGCGACAGCCAGGACAGGTCGGCCGAGAACAGCACCGACATCAGTGCCGTGCCGATGTCGGCGCCGCGCATCACCGCGAGCGCGGCCGGCAGCGTGACCAGGCCCTGGCCGACGAAGGACGAGGTCATCAGCGAGGTGGCGGTGCTCGACTGCACCAGCGCCGTCACGCCGATGCCCGACAGCGCCGCGGTGACGCGGTTGCGCATGCTCTGCACGAGGATCTTGCGCAGATTGGCGCCGAAGACGCGCAGCACGCCGGTGCGAACGAGATGGGTACCCCATACCAGCAGCGCGACCGCTGCCAGCAGATTCAACAGATGCTTCATGGAAGGCGAAGACTATACGCTGCGCATCGGCGCCGGAATCAATCGATCGGTGCGTCGTCGTCGTTGAAGGGGTAGGGCCCTTCGAAGCTGCCGCTGGACGCGAGATGGGTCACGAGCCGGCCGCCTGCGCGCCATGCGTGGATGCGAAAACCCGGCGGCTCCAGCATCCACGCCGCGGGCGCGTCGGGGGCGAGGTCCAGGCAGACCTGGTGCGCCGGCCCCGGCGCCGTGGAGGCGATGCTGCCGCCGAAGCGCACGTCGATGGCCCGGTGCAGGTGGCCGCAGATCACGCGTTCGACATTCGGGTGCTGCGCAATCAGGGCCTCGAGCGCCTCGGCGCCTTCGAGCAGGCCGATCTGGTCCATGTGGCCGATCAGCGTCTCGAAGGGCGGATGGTGCATCGCGACCACCACCGGTTCGTCGCGGTACAGCGCGAGTTGTTCCGCGAGCCAGGCGAGCCGCTGCGCGCACAAGGCGCCATGGCTGTGGCCGGCCACGCAGGTATCGATGGCGATCAGCCGCAGGTCGCCGACGCGCACCGCGTACTGGATGAAGCCGTCCTGGCCGAGGTAGGCGTGCGCCGGGAAGCCGGCGCGCAGCGCGTCGCGGTCGTCGTGGTTGCCGGGCATCAGGTAGACGGGCATCGACAACGGCGCCAGCAGCTCCTGCAGATGCGCGTACTCGGCCGCAGCGCCGAAGTCGGTCAGGTCGCCGGTGATCACCACCGCATCGGGACGCTGCTTCAGGCGCAGCACGGATTGCACGGCGCGCTGCAGGTACGGCGCGGTGTCGATGCGGCCGTAGGCGAGCCGGCCTGGCTCGCGGATGTGCAGGTCGGTCAGCTGGGCGAGGAAGGTGGTCATTCGGCGAGCTCCTGGAAAATCATCCGGCGATCGGAATCGATCCGGATGCCGACGTTATCGCCCGGGCGCAAGGCGATGTCGCGCGGCAACCCCTTCGAGAAGCGGGTCTACTTGCCCCGGCGGACGCGCCGAAGCTCGTCGAGGATCAGGCAGATCGCGCCGAGCGTGATCGCGCTGTCGGCCAGGTTGAAGGCCGGGAAGTGCCGGCCGCCGAGGTGGAAGTCGAGGAAGTCGACCACGTAGCCATGCATCATGCGGTCGAGCACGTTGCCGATCGCGCCGCCGAGGATGGCCGCCATCGCGAAGGAGAACAGCTTCTGCCCGGCATGCGACTTCAGCATCCAGACGATGAACAGCGCCGCCACGATGCCGATGGCGGTGAAGAACCAGCGCTGCCAGCCCGTCGCGCCCGCGAGGAAGGAGAAGGCCGCGCCGGTGTTGTGGGCGCGCACGATGTTGAAGAAGCCGGTGACGACGGTGGTGTCGCCCCAGGCGTAGTAGCCGAGGATCAGCGTCTTGGTGAACTGGTCGAGGATCAGGACCACCAGCGCGAGGCCGAGCCAGGGCCAGATGCCTGTGGCAGGCGAGGCGTAGACGCGGCGGGTGCTCATTGGAATACCTTCGTGCTTCGCACTGCGGTGCGAGCTTGCCTGGGGCGGTCCGGCGCGGCGCTCATGCAATGCTCCGCTTCTCGCCGCTGCCGTAGAGGTTGCTCGTGCATCGGCCGCACAGTGTCGGATGCGCGGCGTCGTGGCCAACGTCGTCGCGCCAATGCCAGCAGCGTTCGCATTTGGTTGCGGTGCTGGCCGCGACGCGCACCGCCAGCTGTTCGCCCGCGGCCAGTTCGACCACCGAGGTGATGAGCACGAACTTCAGGTCGTCGCCGAGCGAGGCCAGCAGCGCGTGATCGTCGGGCGCAGCGTCGATCGAGAGATCGGCCTGCAGTGACGAGCCGACCTGGCCCATGGCACGCACCGTCTCGATCTCCTTGTTGACCGTGTCGCGGATCTCGCGGATGCGCGTCCACCTGGCGAGCAGCGCCTCGTCGGGCGTGCCGAGATCGCTGTAGACCTGCGTGAAGATCGACGCGCCGTTGCCCACGAACTTCCACGCCTCTTCGGCGGTGAAGCTCAGGAAGGGCGCCATCCAGCGCAGCATCGCCTGCGTGATGTGCCAGAGCGCGGTCTGCGCGCTGCGCCGTGCGCGCGAGCCCGGCGCGGTGGTGTAGAGGCGGTCCTTGAGGATGTCGAGGTAGAAGGCGCCGAGGTCCTCGGAGCAATAGACCTGCAGCTTGGCCACCACCGGATGGAACTCGTAGACCTCGTAGTGCGCGAGCACCTCGGCCTGGAACTGCGCCGCGCGGGACAGGGCGTAGCGGTCGATCTCGAACAGCTCGCCGAGCGGCACCGCATCCTTCGCGATGTCGAAGTCGCTGGTGTTGGCCAGCAGGAAGCGCAGCGTGTTGCGGATGCGCCGGTAGGCATCGACCACGCGCGCGAGGATCTTGTCGTCGCCCGCGATGTCGCCCGAATAGTCGCTGGCCGCGACCCAGAGCCGGATGATCTCGGCGCCGAGCTTCTTGTTGACTTCCTGCGGATCGATGCCGTTGCCGAGCGACTTGCTCATCTTGCGGCCCTGGCTGTCGACGGTGAAGCCGTGCGTGAGCAGCCCGCGGTAGGGCGCGCGGCCCTCGAGCGCGCAGGCGATCAGGAGCGACGAGTGGAACCATCCGCGGTGCTGGTCGTGGCCTTCGAGGTAGAGGTCGGCTTCGGGGCCGGTGGCGTGGTGCACGCTCGGGTGCGTGCCGCGCAGCACGTGGAAGAAGGTCGATCCGGAATCGAACCAGACCTCGAGGATGTCGGTGCTCTTGGTGTAGTGGGGCGCGTCGGCGTCGCCAAGGATTTCCTCGGTGGTCACGCGGCTCCAGGCCTCGATGCCGCCCTCTTCGACGATGGCCGCGGCCTGGTCGAGGATCTCCATCGTGCGCGGATGCAGTTCGCCCGAATCCCGGTGCAGGAAGAAGGGAATCGGCACGCCCCAGCTGCGCTGGCGGCTGATGCACCAGTCGGGCCGGTTGGCGATCATGTCGTGCAGGCGCGCCTTGCCGTTCTCGGGGTAGAAGCGGGTCTCTTCGATCGCCTCCAGCGCGGTCTGGCGCAGGGTCTTGGGCGCCTTGTCCTTGGTGAACACGCCTTCGCCCTCGTCCATGCGGATGAACCACTGCGCCGCGGCGCGGTAGATCACCGGCGTCTTGTGGCGCCAGCAGTGCGGGTAGCTGTGGGTGATGGTCTCGGTCGTGAGCAGGCGCTGCGCGTCGCGCAGGGCCTGGATGATGAGCGGCACCGCCTTCCAGATGTTCTGGCCGCCGAAGAGCGGGAAGTCGGGCGCGTACGAGCCGTTGCCCTGCACCGGGTTCAGGATGTCGTCGTAGGCCAGGCCGTGCGCGACGCAGGAGTTGAAGTCGTCCAGGCCGTAGGCCGGCGAGGAATGGACCAGGCCGGTGCCGTCGTCGGCGGTCGCGTAGTCGGCCAGGTAGACCGGCGACAGGCGGCGGTAGCCGGCATCGACGTCGTAGAAAGGGTGCTCGAACTCGAGGCCGCCGAGCTTCTCGCCCTTGACGGTCGCCAGCACCTGGCCGTCGAGCGCGTAGCGGGTCATGCACATCTCGACCAGCGAGGCGGCCAGGATCAGCAGGCCGCGGTCGGTGTCGACCAGCGCGTAATCGAGCTCGGGATTCAGGTTGATCGCCTGGTTGGCGGGGATGGTCCAGGCGGTGGTGGTCCAGATCACCGCGAAGATGTCGCCGATCACGCCGTCGAGGCCGAAGGCTTCGAGCACCCTGGCGCGGTCATGCGCCTTGAAGGCCACGTCCACCGTGTGCGACTTCTTGTCCGCGTACTCGATCTCGAACTCGGCCAGCGAGGAGCCGCAGTCGAAGCACCAGTAGACCGGCTTGAGCCCGCGGTAGACGAAGCCGCGCTCGATCACGCGCTTGAAGGCGCGCAGTTCGCCCGCCTCGTTGGCGAAGTCCATCGTCTTGTAGGGATGGTCCCATTCGCCCAGCACGCCCAGGCGCTGGAAGTCGGCCATCTGCTGCGCGATCTGCTCCGTCGCATAGGCGCGGCTCTTGGCCTGCATCTCGTCGCGGCTCAGGTTGCGGCCGTATTTCTTTTCGATCGCGTTCTCGATCGGCAGGCCATGGCAGTCCCAGCCCGGCACGTAGAGCGCGTCGAAGCCCTTGAGCTGGCGCGCCTTGGTGATCATGTCCTTCAGGATCTTGTTCACCGCATGGCCCATGTGGATCTGGCCGTTGGCGTAGGGCGGCCCGTCATGCAGGATGAACTTGGGCGCGCCGTGGCGCGCGTCGCGCAGGCGGTGGTAGCGGCCCTCGTCGTTCCATTCCTTGACCCAGCCCGGCTCGCGCTTGGTCAGGTCGCCGCGCATCGGGAACGGGGTGTCGGGCAGGTTCAGCGTGGTGCGGTAGTCGGTGGAGGATGCAGCGTCGGACATGATGGAGTGCGGAACAGGGCTTCGACAGGCTCAGCCCGAACGAGGTGTCGTCGGTGCGGAAGGAAAGCCGTTCGCCCTGAGCTTGTCGAGGGGCGGCAGCACGGGGCGTGCGGGGCTAAATTCGGTCGCGCGTGGTCTGGCGCTGGGTTTCGGCGTGGGTGGATGCGAAGAACGCGCGCGCATCGCGGCCATCCTTCGCGATGCCCGCGGTCAGGGCTTCGAGGCTGGTGTAGCGCAATTCGTCGTGCAGTTTGTGCAGCAGTTCCACGCGGACGATTTTACCGTAGCCCCCTTCGGCACCCAGCGCGGCGGGCCAATCGAGGCAATGCGTCTCCAGCAACACGCGGCCGGCGTTGACATCGTTGGCATCCAGCGACGGGCGCACGCCGAGGTTGGCGACGCCGTGCAGCGGCGCCTCGCCGAGCCCGTGTACCAGCACCGCGAAGATGCCGCTGGCTGCCGGCTTCCAGTGCTTGAAGCGCAGGTTGAGGGTGCGAAAGCCGTCGTCCCGCCCGGGCTCCGAAGCACCCAGCGCGCGCCCCAGCTTGCGGCCGTGCACCACGTGGCCGGAGATCGCATAGGGCCGGCCGAGCAGCGCCTGCACATGGCGCATGCGGCCTTCGGCCAGCCCCTCGCGCACCGCGGAGCTCGACACGCGCAGGCCATGAACCTCGTAGCTGTTCATGCGCGCCACGTCGAAGCCCTGTGTTTCGCCGGCCTTGTCGAGCATGGCGTAGTCGCCGGCCCGCCTGGCGCCGAAGCGGAAGTCGTCGCCCACCAGCACGTAGCGCGCCCCCAGCCCCTCGATCAGCACATGCTGGATGAATTCGTCGGGTGATTGCGACGCGAGCCGGGCATCGAAGGGCAGCACGATGGTTTGCGCCACGCCGCATGCGGCCAACTCGGTGAGCTTGTCGCGCAAGGTGCCGATGCGTGCCGGCGCAAGCTCGGGCCGCTTGCTGAGGGCGGCGAAATAGTCGCGCGGATGCGGCTCGAAGGTCAGCACGCAACTCGGCAGCCCGCGCTGGCGCGCCTCGGTGTGGAGCAGCGCGAGCATGGCCTGGTGACCGCGGTGCACGCCGTCGAAATTGCCAATGGTCAGCGCGCAGGCCGGCGCCACGCCCGGATGCCTGAAGCCTCGGAAAACCTGCATCGATCGATATCTTTTTGATAGCGCGTCCTGCCCGCCGAATGGGCATGTCAGCGCGTTTTGTCACAAAGCCGGTATATTGTGACGCAGTGCGTCATCGGCAAGCCCTTCGGCGGGTGCGATGTCCTGGTCTTTCCGAGGTTCTTCCTGTTCTTGAGGAGGCGTGTGGTGAAGGTCTTGAAGTTGTCGGCCCAAGGGCTGCCCCAATCGTGGATTTCGCTCGAGCAGGCGGTGATCCACTACGCGGCCGAGGAGGTGCGCTGGGAAGCCGGCGGCGAGATCGCGCTGTTTCGCGGCGGTCACAACGCGGTGACGGGCGAGCAGTCGCAGATCGTCGTCAACAGCATCATTGGCACCAAGGGCGTGCCGCGCATCAACCCCTTCACGCAGCGCCCGGGCCTCACCAACAGCAAGCTCTTCGCGCGCGACCGCAACGTCTGCGCCTACTGCGGCGGCCACTTTCACGAAGAGGAGCTCACGCGCGAGCACATCATCCCCTTCGCGCAGAACGGCATCGACACCTGGATGAACGTGGTCACGGCCTGCAAGCCCTGCAACCACCGCAAGAGCAGCCGCACGCCCGAGCAGGCGAACATGCCGCTGCTCTATGCGCCCTACGTGCCGAGCCTGTGGGAAGACTTCATTCTGCGCAACCGCCGCATCCTGGCGGACCAGATGGAGTTTCTGATGGCGCATCTGCCGCACAGTTCGAGGTTGCACGGGTAGGGCCTCGTGTGCCCATCCCGGCGCAGACGCCTGCAGCCTTTATAGGGACGTGAAGGTCATTGTTTCTTCTCGGCCTGGCGTTGAGTGTTCTCGCCTCTGATCGCTTGCAATACGTTGTCGGCGTTTTGCTTCGCCAGCCTGTCCGTATCGGGGTTTTTGGCGATGGCGATCGCGAGATGCATGCACTCCACCATCTCCTGGCTCGAGAGCAGTCCGATAAATCGAGTATTTCCGATGTTCGCGTGAAGCTGCGACAGGTTGTGCCACACCGATCGCTTCGTCTTCAGATAGACGGCCGGCAGATCGGGAACGATCATTTCGTCATGCACCTGACCCAGTTGAGTCAGTATGTTGCGGCGATAGTCAGTCGAATCAATGGACGAGTCGCTCGATTCACTGCCCCGTGGTGCCTCCGATGGAATGGGTGCTTTCCGCGCTTCGATTTCTCCGGACGAATCATCGTGGTCGGAAACCGCCTGGATACCGAATTTCTTGTTTTCTGATTTGCGCCCCGAGGAAGAGTCCTCGGCATCGCTCTGCGAGGGTGAGCTGTCGGCAACGTTCTCTGCGGATGAGTCTTCGGCGTCGCTCTCCGACGAATCGTCAATCAAGGGCTCATGCAAACGAACAAAGTCCAAATAATACTGATCTGTCTCGTCTGCGGCGTTGTCGTCGACGATGGCTGTCATGTCCCTGAAGAGATCGTCCATGGCGCTGAGCTCCTCTTTCTCTTCCGCTTCGCGGACCTTCCAGTTGTTCACGTTCACGAACTTGTAGTCGACAAGAAAGCGCTTTGACTCGGCGACCTCTTCGTTATCGTTTTCGTCAATGATGTCGATGACGCTGTCGATGAGCGAGATGGCCCCGCGTGGAGTAAGAAGAGTCCCTCCTCTTGGAGTCCGAGGCGTCGTCGCCTGCGCAGGCTGGCCAACTCTCGAAAAACGCGTCCTGGGCGTCCTGTTGTTGGAATGGCCGCGCGGCGAGTCGAGTCCGGTGATGGCATTCTCGGATTCCGCTGCAAACGAAACCTTCCTGGTGCGGCGGCCCGTCGAAAGTCTGCTTTTGCTGCTCTCCGAAACACTGATGTCGCGTTGCACGAGACGCAAGGGAGGTATTGTTGTCCTGGGGTTCACGGCGCCATGCTTCCTGATGCGTGGGACGGGCGTCGGCCCGGGATCGACCCGGGACTCGATGTCGATGATGACGTCCTTGCCAAACGAAAGCCGAGCGCCCGCCCTGGACGCATTTCTGCTGCGCTGTGGCTGGTTGCTGGTGCTTGGTTTGTTGTCCGGGGCATTGTCCGCATTCAGTTCAAGCGCGTACGCCTGGAGCTTCTGCTGGTATGCGGCGGCCAAAGCGTCCGCCTCCTCGAGGGTCTGGATATCGAACTGCGCAGGATCAAGTTGCAGATACTTCCACAGCGGAGTGTTGGCCGGTGCCTTCATTTGTTCCCAGGCGTCGCTCAGGAGCGTCGCCTTGCGGTCATAGCCCACGGGATCCGGCCGATCGGCGTCCGGAATCTGTGTGGCGGCAAGCGTTTTGAAGCCGGTCGGTTTGTGATCACCGAAGAGCGCGTTGCCGAACCGGTAGTCCAGGATGCCTGCATTCGGCATGGCGGCGCCGCGCTCTCGGTCGCGTCCGCGATGCAGTTCCTTGGTCGCGATATTCTCATGTGCTGAATAGGCGATGAAAAGGCCGACTATCGAGCCTACGATCGCGGCCGAACTTCCCAAGCCACCGACGATGTTGATGATCTGCTTGCGCGTTGCGTAGTCGGAAAAAGTGTCGACGGTCGAATTCAGCACGGTCGAGTTCAGCGCGGTCGAATTCAGCGCCTGCCACGAATCCGTGCCTGTCGGGGAGTCGGCAGCGGTGAGTCCGTACGCGAAGCTCTGGATCGCGTTGGTGATCAACTTGAACGCCAAGGGCGTGGCAGGTCCGGCAGCGACCAGAAGGAAGTTCTGACCGACCTTTTGCGCCGCCTGGTTGACCGACGCCAGGTCGCTGAGACTTTCCGTCAACCCTTTCAGCTCGGCAAGTCTGTTGTCCTCGGACTTATGTTCGACGCCGTGGCTTTGTGCGCACAGCAAGGCGCCTTGGAATATGGCCTTCGAGTCGTCTGGGAGCGTGCTCCGATCGCTCAGGAGTTCGTCGAGTTTGCCCTCGTTCAGATGCTTGATGTTCTTTTCGTTCTCTTCGTAAAGAACCAGGATCGCCTGCGCTTTCCTGGCCCCCTCAGGGGTGATGGATTTGAGCTTGCTTGCACTCTTCAAATAGCCTTGACGAGCCTCGGGTGTCTTGCATTCGGAGAAGAAGAGGACTGAGCGCTGGTAAGAGCCATTCGGCATGTTGCCTTCGGCATCCGACAGCGCGGTGAGGAATGCTGCCCGATAGATCGTTCGATCGAATTCGAGCGCATTCTTGAAGTGAGTGATGCGCCGCTGCATCGGGCCTATCACGATCTGATCGAGCCGCGCTGGGTTGAACTTGTCATCCTTGGGCGCAAGATTGCCGACCCCTGTGAGCGCGGTCAGCTGGAACTGGACTGTCAGGAGCGATTTGTAGTCAGATCCCGCCGTCCGTCGGTGAAACAGGTTGTAGCCAAGAACCTGGCCGATCTGGCTGACGAGTGCCGCGACCTGCATCCCCGTGTTGCCGATGGCGGAAGCTCCAGCCACATTGGAGGCGAGCCCGAGCATGGCCGTGGCGATATTGAAGAGGTTTCGGAAATTCTTGCTGTTGCCCTGGTTGAGCTGATGACTGAGCGTGACGTAGATGCGCTCGGCCGCAAGCTTGCTCTCGAGTTTGTCGATTTCTGCCTCGATGGCATTGTCCGTGTTCAGATTCCGGGCGAATTTCGCAAGGAGTTTGATTTCGTTGTCAAGCTCCACAAACCGGTTGATGAGCTTCTTGGTCCGGTCATAAATGCGAGCGTCGGCTCGGCTGACATGTTCCGCATTCTGTTCCCCGAGTGCCGTGATCTGCTCATGGAGAGATTCGTATTCGATCCTGAGGATCTTGATGTGATCCCACATTCTGTCGCCCTCCGAACCTTGGAGGCTTCTCAAGAACGCAATTCGGTCTTCGAGAAGCTTCGTGCCCTGCAGTTGACCGATCGAGGTGTCCTCCAGGACCAGTACCGAGGCACTGAGATTGGGTTGGTATTCCGGCCCGTTGTGGCTGCGAAGTGCCACGTCGACACTCTGGCCTTCGGCCTGCTTCAACGGCACCCAGTAGAACGCGAAGCCCTGCGCCACGACGGCTGTTGCATTGAGGGCAGCCATCCAATATTGCGCCGGATCGAACTGGGCCATCTCGAGGGAGGCAGCCGCCAGAGCCACGTCTACCGCAAGAATGAACGCGGATCGCGCAATTCCCGGCGCCTGTTGAAGGTAGTTGGCCCTGATGGACCAGTTCGCATAGTGGCAGCCTCCAGCCGCGATGCGCCGCTCCGAGTCCGGATTCCACGGCCCATGTTCGCTGACCTGCTCGTAAATGACGCTCAGCTGTCGTCCGAGTTCCATGCTGCGGGTCTTGATCTGCTCGGGGTTGATCCTCCGTGCCGCGATGTCTGCGATGAGCGCTGTGCGCCCGTCATGATAGACATCGACTTTCGCCCTGAAGTTCTTGTCTTTCGCGTAGCGCGTGCTCCATTGGGTTTTCTCGAGGTTGTACGACTGTTGCAGCGCACTCGACGGAATCGGCTTCGACGGACTGGCGATCTTGGAAGTGGAAATCGAGTAGGCCTTCTGGATGTCGACGACCGTGGTTTGCTTCTTCATCCTTTCCGTGGTGTTGGGCCGCCGGATATCCTGTCGCGCAGGTACTTTCTTAAACCTGGGATCCTGACCCTGCTGGACTTGGGTTGCCCTTGCTTTCAGTTTGGGTCCCGGTTTATGTCCTCCTTGAACTGGCGGATAGTTGGAGCGCGAGGCTTGGATGGAGGGGGGCGATGAGGGGATGTTCTGCATGAAAATTCCTTGGGGTTGTCTTTTGTGCCGAGATAGGTGGCGTTGCGCAGCGCTATCGAGGCGATGAAGTCGTCATGCGAATGCGGACGGAACGGCCGGCATGGCGTGATTCGTGAGCGCGCCGAGCCCTTCGGCATCGAGAATCCCGCCATTGCGCCATCGCAGCGCCAGGGCCGCCATGCCTTCGATCAGCGCAGCCATGCTCTCGTCGTCCCAGAGCGGCATTGCGCACGAATGCGTGTAGACGCAATTCCCGGCCTCGTCGAGTGCAAAGCCGGTCAGCAGCAGCGCGGAGAGTTCATAGTTGGCTTCGAGCAGGCGCATGCAGCTTTCGCGCGCCGCGCTGATGGGTAAAGGGCCGAATGCGCAACTGACCAATATCAGGTTGTCGATCTGCGGGTCCGTGTTGTGGACGAGCACGAAGCCCACCCCTTCGACAACGAACTCGATGCCGATCTTGGCCTCGATGTCCATTTGCGGCGCCTCGAGCGCCGCGGGGTCCGCGCCGAATCGCACGAGCGTCTGGCGCGCGAGTCTCAGAAAGTCCCGGCGAGCGGGCAGGATTGCATCCAAGGCTGTCTCCTTGTGTATGAAAGGCGGGAAGGGAAACGAAAGGCCGACGGCCTGCTAGGCCGATGGCCGTGTGCAATGCCGGGACCAGGGCTCGGCGGCGGTGACCATCGTCGATATGTTCCGCAGCAGTTGTTCAGCCGTGAGTTCGCTCAGCGATTCGACGGTGCTGTAGACGAGCTCGTTGGTCTTCGTGTCGACCGCGAACATGCCGGCGTGCGAATAGGCCAGTGGCATGTTGCTCATGAGGGTGCCTGCGAGGATGCCGGCATCTTGCGCAGCCGGTACGGTGCCGAGCCGGCAGTGCACGACGAGCCGTTCCATGGCATCCGGAAAATGCAGGATGTGGAAGGTCATGCCATCGACCTCGAGGTCCAGCAAGAGATAGTTGTCGGGGTCGTCGACGACCGCCATGGCCGGCTCGCCGCGTTCCCTGCAAACGTCTTCGGTCAGTGAGATGAATCGTCCACGCCAGTTCGTGAATTCTTCGTCGCGGGTTGTTTCTTCTTCGTTCATGACGGTCTCCTTGGGACCGACGCGTGCCAGGCAGCGGATTCCGCCAGGCGGCGAGGCTGCGATTCCTCAAGCATCGGCTTTGCGGATCGCAGGAAAGCCGGGAAGAAAGGATCAGGAGAAATGAATGCGGCGCCGGCGCGGTGGCCGAACGCTCGGTGCTCGGAAGCTCAGTGGCTCAGTAGCTCAACTCGAGCACGCTGACTTCGCCCCGCGCCAGCGGCCAGGTCCGGCCCACCACGCGCTCGCCGTTGAATTCGGCCGGCACGGTGCGCGCCTCATCGCTTGTCAGCTTGAGCTTCGCGCTCGAGACGCCCGCACCCTGCGGCGGCACGCCGGGCAGCGTGGTCTGGCCGTCGAAGCGCATCGTGTCGCGCTGGGCATCGAAATAGCCGCGCGGCCGCGTGAAGATGACCAAGGCCTTGGCGGCGCGGTCGGCCTCGGCGATGCGCTGCGGGCACAGTTGCACCACGCTGCTCGATCGGGGAAAGGGGCTGCGGTAGATGTGCGTCGTCGCGTAGCCCGGCGCGCTCAGCACGAATTCGTAGGCGGTGTCCGGCCGCGCGATGAAGGGGCCCCAGCGGCCGTCGGCCGCGATGGTCTGCGTCCAGGCCGAAGTGCCCTGGCGCATGCCGGTCGTAGCGTCGACAGCGAAAATCGCCAGCTGTGCGCCGGCCAGCGGCAGGTTGTCGGCAAAGTCGCCGCTCGCGGGATCGTGCGGATCGAGCCCCAGGCCCGTGACCCGGCCCGACAGCGTGGCCTGTGCCTCGGCCACTGGTTGCAGCGTGCGCGGCGGCGATCCTGTCAGGAAGCGCCAGGCGGCCTCGAAGGCAGCCGGCGAGAAGGAGGTCTCGCGATGATCGAGCCGCGGGATCACCACATTGCTCGCACCCTTGAGCGCGGGGCCGTCGAAACCGATGTTCGTCGGCATGCCTTTGGCACCGATCCATACCCCGTCGGGCTGCGCATATTTGTCGTTGTGGTCGGAGCGCACGGTCAGCCATTTCACGCCGGGCGTGACCTCGTCGCCGGCGGCATTCTTCGGCTGGTTGAGCTGCCGCATGAACGGGCTCAGGCCGGAAAATTCGCTGCCCTCGTGCAGCCCCTTGACGGCCCAGATGCCGTGGGCCGGATTGCCACCGAGCACCACCCGGCTGACGACACGATCGCCGCCGCCATTCTGTATGTAGTTGCGGATGGCATTGCCGCCGCGCGAGTTGCCGATCAGGATGACCTGGCTGGCGCCGGTGGTCTTCAGCACGCGATCGACTTCGGCTTTCAGGAAGGCCATCGATTCGGCCGCCGAGCTTCGCCCCGGCTGCGCCACGGCGTCGTCGTCGCGCGCCAGGGGGAAGGGCTGATCGGACGCGAACAGCCGGTCGCGCGGCCAGCCGTTCGATTCGAAACGCCAGATCGTGGTCTGCCACAGCGCGGCCGAATCGCCGTTGCCATGCACGAAGACGATCGGCAGCCGGTCCGCGGATGTCGGCGTGGTGGAGCAGGCAGCGAGCATGGTGGAGTGGAGGCGAGGCCGAGGCCGAGGCCGATCAGATGGCGGCGAGTTTGCATGACGGGTCCTGTTCAATGAAAAAGAAAACGCCCGCATGCGCGAGGCCGGCGGGCGTTGTGCGAGGTCGCGACAAGCGCCGCGGCCGTCGATCAGGCGAAGACGCCGGCCGTGTCCTGCATGCGCCCCGACACTTCGCCGAGATGATGCAGCGTGTCGCCGAACGTCATCTCGAGTTGCGTCAGCTTGCGGAAGTAGTGGCTCACGATGTATTCGTCGGTCACGCCGATGCCGCCGTGCAGCTGCACCGCCTGCTGGCCGACGAAGCGCATCGAGACGCCCAACTGGTACTTGGCACGTGCCAGCGCCTGCCGGCGCTCGGCCGCCGGCGCATTGAGCTTGAGGCTGGCGTAATAGCTCATCGAGCGCGCCAGTTCGAGCTGCATCTTCATGTCGGCGACGCGATGGCGCAGCGCCTGGAAGCTGGCGATCGCGACGCCGAACTGCTTGCGCGTGTTCATGTACTCGACGGTGATCGCAAGCGTCCGGTCCATCACGCCGATGGCCTCGGCGCAGGCGGCAGCGATGCCGATGTCGACCGCATGCTCGAGCACGGGCAGGCCTTCCCGCGCGACCAGCACGGCGGCGGCCTTGTCGAAAACGACCTCGGCCGCGCGGCTGCCGTCCTGCGTGCCGTAGCCGCGTGCCGCGACGCCATCGGCCGCGCGCTCGACCAGGAAGAGCGCGATGCGACCGTCGAGCTGCGCGGGCACGAGGAAGGCATCGGCCTCGTCGCCGGCCGGCACCAGGCTCTTGCTGCCGCTCAGCGTCCAGCCGTCGCCCGCCTTGACGGCCTTGGCCTCGCACATGTCGAGCCGGTAGCGCGCCTTGCGCTCTTGCCAGGCCAGTGCGACCAGCGCCTGTCCGCCCGCGATGCGCGGCAGCCAGTTGTCCTTGGTGTCGGGGTCGGCGTGGCCCGCGAGCACGGCGCCGGCCACGAAGGATTGCGCGAGCGGTTCCAGCACGATGCCTCGGCCCAACTCCTCCATCACGACCATGCCCTCGACCGGGCCCATGCCCATGCCGCCCTCGTCTTCCGGGATGTAGAGGCCGCCCAGGCCCAGCTCGGCCAGTTCGTCCCAGGCTTCGCGCGAGAAGCCTCCTGCGGCCTCCGTCGCACGGCGGCGTTCGAAGCCGTAGCCCTTCTCGACCCACTTGGCGACGGCGTCGCGCAGCTGCTGCTGATCGTCTGAAAAATCGAAGTCCATGTCGGTTTCCTTGTCAGCCCAGCACGGTCTGGGCGACGATGTTGCGTTGCACCTCGTTGCTGCCGCCGTAGATGGTGGTCTTGCGCATGTTGAAGTAGGTCGTGGCGAGCGGCGCCAGCTGCACATGGCCGCCAGGGAAGTCGCCCTGCCAGCCAGCCTCCATCGCTTCGCGCACCAGCGGCAGCGCGTAGGGGCCGCCGGCCAGCATCATGAGTTCGGTATAGCGTTGCTGGATCTCGCTGCCCTTGATCTTGAGCAGGCCCGCGATGTCGAGCGAGTTCTTGCCGGAGGTGGCGGCCGACAGCACGCGCAGCACCAGCATTTCGAGCGCGACGATGTCGACCTCGAGCTTGGCGATCTCGTCGCGAAAGCGTGTGTCTTCCCATACGCCTTCGCTCTTGGCGAGCCGCTTGAGCCGCTCCAGTTCGCGCTTGGCGCGATTGACGTCGGCGATGTTGGTGCGTTCGTGGCTCAGCAGGTGCTTGGCATAGGTCCAGCCCTTGTTTTCTTCTCCGATCAGGTTCTCTGCCGGCACCTCGACGTTGTCGAACCAGACTTCGTTGACCTCGTGGCCGCCGTCGAGCAGCTTGATGGGACGCACGGTGACGCCTGGCGACTTCATGTCGATCAGCAGAAAGCTGATGCCGGTCTGCGGCTTGCCTTCGTTGCTGGTGCGCACCAGGCAGAAGATCCATTCGCCATACTGGCCGAGCGTGGTCCAGGTCTTCTGGCCGTTGACGATGTACTTGTTTCCCTGGCGCTCGGCCTTGGTCTTCACCGAGGCGAGGTCGGAGCCGGAACCCGGTTCGCTGTAGCCCTGGCTCCACCACACCTCGCCGCTCGCGATGCCGGGCAGGAAGCGCTTTTGCTGCTCGGCGTTGCCGAAGGCCTGGATCACCGGTGCGACCATCACCGGCCCGAAGGGGACGATGCGCGGCGCGCCGGCCAGCGCGGTTTCTTCCTCGAACAGGTGCTTCTCGATCGCGGTCCATCCCGGACCGCCGAATTCCTTGGGCCAGCCGTAGCCGAGCCACCCCTTCTTGCCGAGGATCTTGGCCCAGCGCTGCAGATCGTCGCGCGTGAGGTCCAGGGCGTTGTGCACCTTGTGGGAGATGTCCGGGGGAAGGTTGTCCTTGACCCAGGCGCGAATCTCTTCGCGGAACTTCTGTTCTTCGGGCGTGAAGCTCAAATCCATGCGTGCCTCGCTGTGTTGATCGAACGCCGCGCCTGCGGCGTGTCTTTGGGAATGGCCGGTTTTAGCACGGTCGTGCGAAAGAAGGCTGTCCGCGCCGCGACAAACGGCGTGACCAGGACGGACACGGATAATCCTGCCTCCCATGAAGAACATCGTGATCCTGATCTCCGGCAGCGGCTCCAACATGGCTGCCATCGTGCGCGCCGCGGAGCGCGAGGGCTGGGCTCGGCGTTTCGATGCGCGCATCGCTGCCGTCATCAGCAACAAGGCCGATGCCGCGGGCCTGGCCATCGCGCGCGCGCAGGGCATTGCGACAGAGGTGGTCGCGCACAAGGATTTCGATACCCGCGAGGCCTTCGATGGCGCGCTGGCGCGGGCGATCGACGCCCAGGCGCCGACGCTGGTGGTGCTCGCGGGATTCATGCGCATCCTCACGCCGGCCTTTGTCGCGCATTACGAAGGCCGGCTTCTCAACATCCATCCGTCGCTGCTGCCGGCCTTTCCCGGATTGCGCACTCATCAGCGCGCCATCGAGGCGGGCTGCCGCGTGGCGGGGGTGACGGTGCACGAGGTCACGGTCGAACTCGATCACGGCCCGATCCTGGCGCAGGCGGCGGTGCCGGTGATGCCGGACGACACGGCCGATACGCTCGCGGCCCGTGTGCTGGCGCACGAGCATCGGGTTTACCCGCAGGCGATCGCGGCATGGCTGGCCCGACCTGCGCCTGCTACGCCAGCTTGACGAATCGCGGGCGCCGAAGGCCATCGATGTCCACGGTCTCGCCGAACATCGCCGCAGGCCGCACCCAGAGGCCGCGCTGGCCATGGAGCGCGCGGTACAAGGTCATCGGTTCCAGCGTCTCGCTGTGGCGAACGGTGCCGAGCACTTCGTACTCGCCGCCTTTGTAATGGCGGTAGCGGCCGGGCGGCGTTTCGATCAGGGGAGGGAGGTCGTCGTCTTTCATGGGGGTCGATTCTTTCGAAGGGTTCGAGGCTGGGAGGCCGGGACTGGCAGGGCGCCGCCGCTGAGACAATGGGGCATGCACCCCAAAGCCCTGCTCGAGGCCTGCGCCGATTTGGTCGGCCTGGTCCTCAAATTCGATCATCCTGCCGATCAGGTCGTTTCCCGCTTCTTTCGCGACCACCGCGAGCTGGGGCCGCGCGAGCGTGCCACGCTGGCCGAGACGGTCTACACCGTGCTGCGCAAGAAGCTGCTGTTCGATCACCTGTCGCCCTCGGGCAGCGGGTCGAAAGAGCGGCGCATGGCCATTCTGGGCTTTCACGGCCCGCGCGATTTCCTCAAGAGCGCGCTCAACGATACAGAGAGGCGCTGGCTCGACAACTGCGACGGCGTCAAGGAGGACGATCTCCTCGAACGCCACCGCCACAACCTGCCGGAATGGCTGGTGGCGCCGCTCAAGGCGCAACTCGGCGCCGAGTTCTGGCCGCTGGTGCGCAGCCTGCAGCAGCCGGCACCGCTCGACCTGCGCGTCAACGCGCTCACCGACAAGCGCCCCGACGTGCAGAAGGAACTTGCGCAGGCCGCCATCCCGGCCGCAGCGACGCCGTTCTCGCCCTGGGGACTTCGCATCGAAGGCAAGCCGGCCCTCACCAAGCTCGATGCCTTCGTGCGCGGCGCGGTCGAGGTCCAGGACGAAGGCTCCCAGCTGCTCGCACTGCTGCTCGACGCCAAGCGCGGTGAAATGGTGGTGGATTTTTGCGCCGGCGCAGGCGGCAAGACGCTGGCGATCGGCGCCACGATGCGCAACACGGGCCGGCTCTATGCCTTCGACACGTCCGGCCATCGGCTCGATGCGCTCAAGCCCCGCCTGGCGCGCAGCAAGCTCTCGAACGTCCATCCCGCCGCGATTGCCCATGAGCGCGACGACCGGGTCAAGCGGCTGGCGGGCAAGATCGACCGCGTGCTGGTCGATGCGCCCTGTTCGGGCCTCGGCACGCTGCGGCGCAATCCCGACCTGAAATGGCGCCAGTCGCCGCAGTCGGTCCAGGAGTTGACCGCCAAGCAGACCGCCATCCTGCAGAGCGCCTCGCGCCTCGTGAAAGCCGGTGGCCGGTTGGTTTATGCGACCTGCAGCCTGCTGCCGGAAGAAAACGAAGCCATTGCCGAGGCCTTTGGCGCCGCGAACCCCGATTTCGAGGTTCAGGAGGTCGCGCCGTTGCTGACCGGCCTCAAGGTGGCTGCCGCCGAAGGCCTGTGCGCGGGCGGTGACGCCGGCACGCGCTACCTGCGTCTCTGGCCGGACCGCCACGCCACCGACGGTTTCTTTGCCGCCGTGTGGAACCGGAAGTAGGGGCGCGGCCCCAAAGAAGAGGGAAAACTCACAATCGATCAAGGATTTAGACCCCTTTTCGGGGCTGAACCTTTAAAATTACCGATTACCTGAAGGCTGCACCTTCGTGCGGCCATGGAGTACCGAACTCAATGTTGCCCCCTGATTCTGCCGTTCTGAGCGCGGCCATCGACTGGCTCGGACACGGCTTGTGGGACCTCACCTGGTGGCAGGTCGTGCTGTACACGCTTGTCACCACGCACATCACGATCGCGGCGGTCACGATCTTCCTGCACCGCACGCAAACGCACCGGGCCATGGATCTCGGCCCGATTCCCTCGCATTTCTTCCGTTTCTGGCTTTGGCTCGGGACCGGCATGGTCACCAAGGAATGGGTGGCGATCCATCGCAAGCACCACGCCAAATGCGAAACCGAGGAAGACCCGCACAGCCCGCAGGTCAAGGGCATCGACGAAGTGCTGTGGCGCGGCGCCGAGCTGTATCGCGCCGAGTCGAAGAACAAGGAAACGATGGAGCGCTACGGCCACGGCACGCCGGACGACTGGCTCGAGCGCAATCTGTACGAGCGCTACAGCTGGCAGGGCGTGGGCCTGATGCTGATCATCAACCTGGCACTCTTCGGTGCGCTCGGCATGGCGGTCTGGGCGGTCCAGATGCTCTGGATCCCGATCACCGCGGCCGGCATCATCAACGGCATTGGGCACTACTGGGGCTATCGCAATTTCGAGGCACCCGACGCGAGCCGCAACGTGTCGCCCTGGGGCGTGATCATCGGTGGTGAAGAGCTGCACAACAATCACCACACCTATCCGACTTCGGCGAAGTTCTCGGTCAAGAAGTACGAATTCGACATCGGCTGGATCTACATCTGCATGATGCAGAAGATCGGCTGGGCCAAGGTCAAGAAGGTGCCGCCGAAGCTGCAGATCGGCGATATCCAGCCGGTGGCCGACGCGCAGACTCTCGAGGCCGTCATCGCCAACCGCTACGAAGTCATGGCGCGCTATGCGCGTGAAATGCGCCGCACCACCAAGGGCGAACTGGCGCAACTCAAGGCCAAGGGCGCCGACCTGTCGGTGCTGAAGGCTGCCAAGCGCTGGCTGCACCGCGACGACGACAAGGTGCCCGCCGCCGCGCGTTCGCACCTGGTGCAGGCACGTGCCGCCCACCCGGTGCTCGACAAGATGGTGACGATGCGCGAAGAGCTGCGGCAGCTGTGGCTCAACACCTCGCAATCGCGCGAGCAACTCGCGGCCGATCTGGCCGCCTGGTGCCATCGTGCGGAAGCCAGTGGCATCGCCGGCTTGCGGGAGTTTTCCACCCGTCTGCGTTCCGCAAGAGCTTGACGCTCGCCCCAGGCTTCGCCGGCCACGAACGTGGCGGCCAATAAAAAACCCGCTGGATCTCAGCGGGTTTTTTATTGGAGCCAGCCGAATTACTTCAGCTTGATTTCCTTGTATTCGACGTGCTTGCGTGCCTTGGGGTCGAACTTCATGATCGACATCTTTTCAGGCATCGTCTTCTTGTTCTTGCTGGTGGTATAGAAGTGGCCGGTACCCGCGGTGGATTCCAGCTTGATCTTTTCGCGTCCGCCTTTGCTCGTTGCCATGATTCAGCTCCTTAGGCTTGGCCGCGTGCGCGCATGTCTGCGAGCACGGCGTCGATGCCGTTCTTGTCGATCAGCCGCAATGCGGCGCTCGAAACACGCAGGCGAACCCAGCGATTTTCGGTCTCGACCCAGAAACGACGGTATTGCAGGTTCGGCAGGAACCGGCGCTTGGTTTTGTTGTTGGCGTGGGAAACGTTGTTTCCGACCATCGGGCCCTTGCCCGTTACTTCGCATACGCGTGCCATGAGGACACTCTTTCTTGAACAGCTGGCACCTTTGACGGAACGCTGTGGGCGTTCGGGGTGGTTTGCAGCTTGACCTCGCCAGAAACGGGTGGCGGTACCCCGATTTGCCGGGGCGCATCAAGGCGCCAGATTCAGCAAAGCCAAAGATTATAGCCGACCCGTCATGCAGCTACGGCCGGCGCAGTCAGGCCCGCTGGTGAAACACCGCGGATCCGGCTCAGCCGGTCCGCCGGTGTGGCCCCCGGCAGGGGGTAGGCGAAGCGACACGAAGTGCGCGCAGCCTGGGGGCGAGCTCTATTCTTGTTCGAGGAAGCGCTGCGCATCGAGCGCCGCCATGCAGCCCGTGCCCGCGCTGGTGATCGCCTGCCGGTACACGTGGTCCTGCACGTCGCCCGCCGCGAACACGCCAGGCACGCTGGTCATGGTCGCAAAGCCCTGCAGGCCCGCCTTGGTCAGGATGTAGCCGTCCTTCATTTCCAGCTGGCCCTGGAAGATGTCGGTATTCGGATGGTGGCCGATGGCGATGAAGCAGCCCTTGAGGTCGAGCTGTTCTGTGGCGCCGGTCTGGGTGTTCTTGAGGCGGATGCCGGTCACGCCCGAGTCGTCGCCCAGCACCTCGTCCAGCGTGTTGTGAACCTTGAGCTCGATCTTGCCCTCTGCCGCCTTTTCGTTGAGCTTGTCGATCAGGATCGGCTCGGCCCTGAACTTGTCACGCCGATGGACCAGCGTGACCTTGCTGGCGATGTTCGACAGATACAGCGCCTCTTCGACGGCCGTGTTGCCGCCGCCGATCACGCAGACTTCCTGGTCGCGGTAGAAGAAGCCGTCGCAGGTGGCGCAGCCCGACACGCCGCGGCCCATGAAGTGCTGCTCGGAGTCGAGCCCCAGGTACTTGGCCGAGGCGCCGGTGGCGATCACCAGCGCGTCGCAGGTGTAGGTGTCGGTATCGCCGCTGAGGGTGAACGGGCGCTTGCTCAGGTCGACCTTGTTGATGTGGTCGAAGACGATCTGCGTCTTGAAGCGCTCGGCATGTTCCAGGAAGCGCTGCATCAGATCCGGTCCCTGCACGCCGTGGACGTCGGCCGGCCAGTTGTCGACCTCGGTCGTCGTCATGAGCTGGCCGCCCTGGGCGATACCGGTGATCAGCATGGGTTGAAGATTGGCACGGGCCGCATAGACGGCCGCGGTATAGCCGGCCGGGCCGGAGCCGAGAATGAGGACCTTCGCGTGGCGTGGGGTGGACATGATGCGTAGAAAACCTATCAGTTACGCTGCAGCAGCGTGTACATTTTCAGGGTGATAGATATGGAGTATCACCGTTCGGTTCAAGACCGGGCGTGGGGTGTTTTCAATGCGTGCGATTGTATTAATCCATGGGTTTGCGAATCGCACGGTACTCGGGGATTGATGAATGTCGATGCTTTCCAACCTTGAATTGCTTCGCCGCGTGCCGCTGTTCGCTGCGTTGACGCCAACGCAATCCGCGAGCATTGCGGATGCGATCATCAAGAAACGCTTCAAGCGCGCCGAGGTGGTGGTCGAGCAGGGCAAGAAGTCCGATGCGCTCTACATCATCCTGACCGGGCGAGCCCGCGTGATGAGCACCGACAGCCGCGGCCGCGAGGTGATCCTCGCCACACTGCAGCCTGGCGACTATATCGGGGAAATGAGCATGATCGACGACGAGCCGCATTCCGCGACCGTGCGCACCGAAGTGCAGACCGACGTGCTCATGCTCGGCCGCGAGGCGTTCGCGCGCTGCCTGCCCGAGAATTCCTCGATGTCGTACAACATCATGCGCGGCCTGGTCGCGCGCCTGCGCCATGCGGATCGCAAGATCGAATCCCTCGCGCTGATGGACGTCTACGGCCGCGTGGCGCGTTCCCTGCTCGAGTTCGCGATCGACGATGGCGCCGGCAATCTCAAGGTGCGCGACAAGATCTCGCGCCAGGATCTGGCCAAGATGGTCGGCGCCTCGCGCGAAATGGTGAGCCGCGTCATGAAGGACCTCGAGGAGCGCGGCTTCGTGCAGACCCAACCCGACGGGTCGATGATCGTCAAGGAACGACTCTCATCGCTCGCCTGATTCTCCGGCCGGCGGCGCTGCAGCGCACCGGCCTTCATGTCGCCGGCCCTGACAACGCGGCCGCGATCGACTTCGTTGTAGTTTCCATAGGTCATCGGCTCGCGCGCGCGGGCCGGTCGTCCTGTCGCCCATGACCTACTCGCTCAATACCCTTCAACAGACATCGTCGTCTGCCGAGTCGCAGCCGGTGCGGCAGCGCGCGATGCGCTTCGCGCACGAGATCACGCTGATCGCCGGCTTCGTCCTCCTCCTGTTCTGGCTGCTCGCCATGCTGAGCTTCACGCCTTCGGATGCGGCCTGGTCGACATCGGGCACCGGCGGTGACATCAAGAACTGGGGCGGCCGCATCGGCGCATGGCTGGCCGATGCGAGCTATTTTCTGGCCGGCTACTCGGTCTGGTGGTGCCTGGCGGCCGGCCTGCGCGTGTGGCTGTCGTCGCTGGCCGGATGGCTGCGCGGCGGCGAGACGGCGCCTGCCGACCAGCCGTCCCGCGGCCGTTTCAATCGCAGCCGCCTGGCATTCTGGTTCGGCCTGCTGCTGCTGCTGTGCGCCAGTGCGGTGCTCGAATGGTCGCGTCTCTACCGGCTCGAATTCCGCCTGCCCGGCCATGGCGGCGGCATCCTCGGCTACTTCGTCGGGCCGCTGAGCGTGAAGTGGATGGGCTTCACCGGCTCGGCGCTGATCGCCATCGCGGGCGGCGTGATCGGCTCGGCACTGGTGTTCCGCTTTTCGTGGAGCCAGATCGCCGAACGCATCGGCTCGCGCGTCTATTCGCTCTTCGAGTCGCGGCGCGAGAAGCGCGAGATCGCCCAGGACATCGCGATGGGCAGGCAGGCCGTGCGCGAACGCGAGGAAGTGGCTTCCGGCTTCCACGGCGGCGAACTCGAGTCGCCCGACGAAGAACTGCGCGTCGTGCCGCGCGCCAAGCGCCGCGCCCCTTCGCCGCCAGTGCAGATCGAGCCCGCCCTGGTCGAGGTGCCGCGCAGCGACCGCGTCGCCAAGGAACGCCAGAAGCCGCTGTTCCGCGAACTGCCCGACAGCAAGCTGCCGCAGGTCGACCTGCTCGACGCCGCGCAGACGCGCCAGGAAACCGTCTCGGCCGACACGCTGGAGATGACCTCGCGCCTGATCGAGAAGAAGCTCAAGGACTTCGGCGTCGAGGTCCGCGTGGTGCTCGCTTCGCCCGGTCCGGTGATCACGCGCTACGAGATCGAACCGGCCACCGGCGTCAAGGGCTCGCAGATCGTCAACCTCGCGAAAGACCTCGCACGCTCGCTCTCGCTGGTGTCGATCCGCGTGGTCGAGACCATCCCCGGCAAGAATTTCATGGCGCTCGAACTGCCCAATGCCAAGCGGCAGTCGATCAAGCTCAGCGAAATCCTCGGCTCGCAGATCTACAACGAAGGCAAGTCGATGCTCACCATGGGCCTCGGCAAGGACATCGTCGGCAACCCGGTGGTGGCCGATCTTGCGAAGATGCCGCACGTGCTGGTCGCGGGCACCACGGGTTCGGGCAAGTCGGTCGGCATCAACGCGATGATCCTGAGCCTGCTGTACAAGGCCGAAGCGCGCGACGTCCGGCTTCTGATGATCGATCCCAAGATGCTCGAAATGTCGGTCTACGAAGGCATTCCGCACCTGCTGGCCCCGGTGGTCACCGACATGCGCCAGGCCGCCCACGGCCTCAACTGGTGCGTGGCCGAGATGGAGCGCCGCTACAAGCTCATGAGCAAGCTGGGCGTGCGCAACCTCGCGGGCTACAACGTCAAGATCGACGAGGCCAAGGCACGCGAGGAGTTCATCTACAACCCCTTCAGTCTCACGCCCGACAGCCCCGAGCCGCTCGGGCGTGAGCCGCACATCGTGGTCGTGATCGACGAGCTCGCCGACCTGATGATGGTGGTCGGCAAGAAGATCGAGGAACTCATCGCCCGCCTCGCGCAGAAGGCCCGTGCGGCCGGCATCCACCTGATCCTCGCCACGCAGCGGCCCAGCGTCGACGTCATCACCGGCCTCATCAAGGCCAACATCCCGACGCGCATCGCCTTCCAGGTGTCCAGCAAGATCGACTCGCGCACCATCCTCGACCAGATGGGCGCCGAGGCGCTGCTCGGCATGGGCGACATGCTCTACATGCCCAGCGGCACCGGGCTGCCCGTGCGCGTGCACGGCGCCTTCGTGAGCGACGAAGAGGTGCACCGTGTCGTCGCCTACCTCAAGTCGCAAGGGGAACCGGACTACATCGAAGGCGTGCTCGAAGGTGGCACCGTGGACGGCGATGGCGATCTGTTGGGCGAGGGCGGCAGCGATGGCGGCGAGAAGGACCCGATGTACGACCAGGCGGTCGAGGTCGTGCTCAAGAACCGCAAGGCCAGCATCTCGCTCGTGCAGCGTCACCTCAAGATCGGCTACAACCGCGCCGCGCGCCTGGTCGAGGACATGGAGAACGCCGGGTTGGTGAGCGCGATGAGCG
Source organism: Variovorax sp. SRS16 (assembly GCF_901827165.1). Taxonomy (NCBI): domain Bacteria; kingdom Pseudomonadati; phylum Pseudomonadota; class Betaproteobacteria; order Burkholderiales; family Comamonadaceae; genus Variovorax; species Variovorax sp. SRS16. Next base: position 4,301,011 of record NZ_LR594666.1, on the reverse strand, counting down.
GCAGCGGCCAGCGCGAGATCCTGGTTCCTTCGAGAACGGAATGACATGTCGATGATGATGATGAAGTGGATGGCCGCTGCGATGCTCGCCGCGCTGGCCGGCGGCGCGTGGGCCGGCGGCATGGAAAGCCTCGAAGCTTTCGTGAAGACCGCCAAATCGGGCCGTGCCGAGTTCACGCAGACCGTGACGGCGCCGTCCAGGGACGGCCAGGCCTCGCGTGACAAGGTGTCGAGCGGCACCTTCGAATTCCAGCGTCCCGGCAAGTTCAAGTTCGATTACAAGAAACCCTTCGCCCAGAGCATCGTCGCCGATGGCCGGACGCTCTGGCTCTACGACGCCGACCTGAACCAGGTCACGCAGCGCAAGCAGTCGCAGGCATTGGGCTCGACGCCGGCAGCGCTGATCGCCGCCGCGCCCGACCTGCGTGCCCTGCAGGCCGATTTCACGCTCGAGGCTGCGCCCGAGCGCGACGGCCTGCAATGGGTGAAGGCCACGCCGAAGAACAAGGACGGCCAGCTGCAGAGCGTCCAGATCGGCTTCCAGGGCGATGCGCTTGCCGCGCTAGAGATTCTCGACAACTTCGGCCAGCGCTCGGTGCTGAAGTTCAGCAAGGTCGAGGTCAATCCTGCGCTGCCCGCCGGCACCTTCTCGTTCAAGGCGCCGGCCGGCGCGGACGTGCTGCGCGAGTGAGCGCCTCGAGGCCGAACGGTCTTCGCTGAGGATGCCGCCCGTGGCCGCACCTGCCCACCAACCCCTGGCCGAACGCCTGCGTCCCAAGACCCTGGGCGAGGTCATCGGCCAGCAGCAACTGCTCGGCCCCGGCATGCCGCTGCGCATCGCCTTCGAGTCGGGGCGGCCGCACTCGTGCATCCTCTGGGGCCCGCCCGGCACCGGCAAGACCACCATCGCGCGCCTGATGGCCGATGCCTTCGATGCGCAGTTCCTCAGCATCAGCGCGGTGCTCGGCGGCGTGAAGGACATCCGCGAGGCGGTCGAACGCGCGACGGCCGCACGCGATGGGCTGGAGCAGCGCCGCACCATCGTCTTCGTCGACGAGGTCCACCGCTTCAACAAGAGCCAGCAGGATGCGTTCCTGCCGCACGTGGAGTCGGGCCTCTTCACCTTCATCGGCGCGACCACCGAGAACCCGTCCTTCGAGGTCAATTCGGCGCTGCTGTCGCGCGCGGCGGTCTACGTGCTGCAGCCGCTCGACGAAGGCGACCTGAAGCAGATCGTGGCGCGCGCCCAGGCCATCCAGGCCGTGCCTGCCATCGATGCGCCAGCCATCGACCGGCTCGTGGCCTATGCGGACGGCGACGCGCGGCGGCTGCTCAACACCCTCGAGACGCTCGCCGTCGCAGCCGGCGCCGAGAAGCTCGACCACATCACCGATGAATGGCTGCTGCGCGTCCTGGGCGAGCGCATGCGCCGCTACGACAAGGGCGGCGAGCAGTTCTACGACACCATCTCCGCGCTGCACAAATCCGTGCGCGGCAGCGATCCCGACGCGTCGCTCTACTGGTTCGTGCGCATGCTCGACGGCGGCGCCGACCCGCGCTACATGGCGCGCCGGCTGGTGCGCATGGCCAGCGAGGACATCGGCCTGGCCGACCCGCGCGCATTGCGGCTCGCGCTCGATGCCGCCGAGGTGTACGAGCGCCTCGGCACGCCCGAGGGTGAACTGGCACTCGCCGAATGCGTGGTCTACCTCGCGATCGCGCCCAAGTCGAACGCGGTTTACAAGGCCTACAACGAGGTCCGCGCACTCATCAAGTCCGACGGCACGCGGCCGGTGCCCATGCATCTGCGCAATGCGCCGACGAAGCTGATGAAGCAACTCGACTACGGCAAGGGCTACCGCTACGCGCACGACGAGGAGGGCGGCTTCGCGGCCGGCGAGCGCTACATGCCCGAGGGCCTCGAACCGCAGCCCTTCTATCGGCCGGTCGAGCGCGGCCTCGAAATCCGCATTGCGGAGAAGCTGCGCGAACTGCGAAAGCGCAACGCCGACACCGGCGGTTGATACGCAGCCTCCGCTCGCCGATACCGGCTTGCACCGCCACCGCCGGCGCGCCTTGCGCCAGCGGGAAAACCCCGTCGTTTGGGCACCGGATTGGCGCGCCCGCGTGACTACAATCCCGCCCACAAACCCGCCGCCGACACATGCTGGCGGGTTTTTTGCTAAGGGGAAACCACGGCGCCGACCCGGCGCGCGGTCAGCGTCAGGCATCTCTCGAGGGTGTCGCCAACAAAAAGGGAAGTTCGCTATGGACATCTTGCTGCAGCAGATCATCAACGGTCTGGTTCTCGGCAGCATGTACGCCTTGATAGCCTTGGGCTACACCATGGTGTACGGCATCATCAACCTCATCAATTTCGCGCACGGGGAAGTCCTCATGGTCGGGGCGCTGACCAGCTGGACCATCATCGGCCTCATGCAGGATGCGTGGCCGCACGCGCCCGGCTGGCTCATCCTGATCGTCTCGCTCATCATCGCCTGCATCGTCGCGGCCACGCTCAACTTCGTGATCGAGAAGGTCGCCTACCGGCCGCTGCGCAACAGCCCCAAGCTGGCGCCGCTGATCACCGCCATCGGCATGTCGATCCTGCTGCAGACGCTGGCCATGATCATCTGGAAGCCGACCAACAAGGCCTATCCCAACCTGCTGTCGACCACGCCGATCCACCTGGGCGGCGCCGTGATCTCGCCCACGCAGGTCATGATCCTGGGCGTCACCGCGATCTGCCTGGCGATCCTCAGCTGGCTGGTCAACTACACCAAGCTCGGACGCGCCATGCGCGCCACCGCCGAGAACCCGCGCGTCGCCGCGCTGATGGGCATCCGGCCCGACATGGTCATCTCGGCCACCTTCATCATCGGCGCGGTGCTGGCCGCGATCGCCGGCGTGATGTACGCCTCCAACTACGGCATCGCGCAGCACGCGATGGGCTTCATTCCCGGCCTCAAGGCCTTCACCGCGGCGGTCTTCGGCGGCATCGGCAACCTGGCCGGCGCGGTCGTCGGCGGCATCCTGCTGGGCCTGATCGAGGCCATCGGCTCGGGCTACATCGGCGCGCTCACCGGCGACGTGCTGGGCAGCCACTACAGCGATATCTTCGCCTTCATCGTGCTGATCATCATGCTCACGCTGCGGCCCTCGGGTCTGCTCGGCGAGCGTGTGGCGGACCGGGCCTGAGGAGCGCGACATGAAGAACAGCAAGAACCTCGTCCTCACCGTGATCGGCATCATCGCCGTGCTCGTGCTGCCGCTGATCCTGCAGAGCCAGGGCAACGCCTGGGTGCGCATCGCCGACATCGCGCTGCTCTACGTGATGCTGGCGCTCGGCCTCAACATCGTCGTGGGCTACGCCGGCCTGCTCGACCTCGGCTACGTCGCCTTCTTCGCCATCGGCGCCTACCTGTACGCGCTGCTGGGTTCACCGCAGCTCACCGACACCTTCCCCGCCATCAAGGCCATGTTCCCGCACGGGCTGCATGTCTCGCTGCTGGTCGTGGTGCCGCTGGCGCTGGTCGTCGCCGCGATGTTCGGCGCGCTGCTGGGTGCGCCCACGCTGAAGCTGCGCGGCGACTACCTCGCGATCGTGACGCTCGGCTTCGGCGAGATCATCCGCGTGTTCCTCAACAACCTCGACCAGCCGGTCAACATCACCAACGGTCCGAAGGGCATCACCGGGATCGACTCGGTCAAGTTCTGGGGGCTCGACCTCGGCCGGCCGCTCAAGATCGACGGCTTCACGATCTCCTCGGTCACGCTCTACTACTACCTGTTCCTGCTGTTCGTGGTCTTCACCATCCTCGTCTCGCACCGCATGCAGACGTCGCGCATCGGCCGCGCGTGGATGGCCATCCGCGAGGACGAGATCGCCGCCAAGGCGATGGGCATCAACACCCGCAACATGAAGCTCCTGGCCTTCGGCATGGGCGCGAGCTTCGGCGGCGTGTCGGGCGCGATGTTCGCGTCCTTCCAGGGCTTCGTCTCGCCCGAGTCCTTCAGCCTGATGGAGTCGGTGATGATCGTCTCGATGGTGGTGCTGGGCGGCATCGGCCACCTGCCGGGCGTGATCCTCGGCGCCGTGCTGCTGTCCGCGCTGCCCGAGGTGCTGCGCTACGTCGCCGGGCCGCTGCAGGAAATGACCGACGGCCGGCTCGATGCCTCGATCCTGCGCCAGCTCTTCATCGCGCTGGCCATGATCATCATCATGCTGGTGCGGCCGCGCGGCCTCTGGCCTTCACCCGAGCACGGCAAGTCGCTCGCGCGCAGGGGCGTTGTGGCCGCACCCGCTTCCGGCATGCCGGCGGCAGCGCCGGGCATCGAGACGCCGTCGGACGAAATGCCGGGCGACGCATCGCGGCCGATGTCGATCAACCCGTGAGCGAGGGCGAAGAAAAATGACTGAAACCATCCTCGATGTCCACGGCATCTCCAAGCGTTTCGGCGGCCTGCAGGCGCTGTCGGACGTCGGCATCAAGATCCAGCGCGGGCAGGTCTACGGCCTCATCGGTCCCAACGGCGCCGGCAAGACCACCTTCTTCAATGTCATCACGGGCCTCTACTCGCCCGACAGCGGAAGCTTCGAGCTCGCCGGCAAGCCCTACCGGCCGACCGCCGTGCACGAGGTCGCCAAGGCCGGCATCGCGCGCACCTTCCAGAACATCCGCCTGTTCCAGGAAATGACCGCGCTCGAGAACGTCATGGTCGGGCGCCACGTGCGCACCCATTCGGGCCTGTTCGGCGCGATCTTCCGCGGCAGCGGCTTCAAGGCCGAAGAGGCCGCCATCACCGAGCGCGCCCACGAGCTGCTCGAGTATGTCGGCATCGGCAAGTTCGCCGACTACAAGGCGCGCACGCTCAGCTACGGCGACCAGCGCCGCCTCGAGATCGCCCGCGCGCTGGCGACCGACCCGCAACTGATCGCGCTCGACGAGCCGGCCGCCGGCATGAACGCGACCGAGAAGGTCATGCTGCGCGAGCTGATCGACCGCATCCGCAAGGACAACCGCACCATCCTGCTCATCGAGCACGACGTGAAGCTCGTGATGGGCCTGTGCGACCGCGTCACGGTGCTCGACTACGGCAAGCAGATCGCCGAGGGAACCCCTGCGGACGTACAGAAGAACGAGAAGGTGATCGAGGCCTACCTCGGCACCGGAGGACATTGAGATGGCGCAAACACTTTTGAAAGTCAGCGGCCTGAAGGTGGCCTACGGCGGCATCCAGGCCGTCAAGGGCATCGATTTCGAAGTGCGCGAAGGCGAGCTGGTGTCGCTGATCGGCTCCAACGGCGCCGGCAAGACCACCACCATGAAAGCGATCACGGGATCGCAGCCCTACCTCGCCGGCGACATCGAATTCCTCGGCAAGAGCATCAAGGGCCGCGGTGCGTGGGACCTGGTCGCCGAAGGCCTGGTGATGGTGCCCGAGGGCCGTGGCGTCTTCACGCGCATGAGCATCACCGAGAACCTGCAGATCGGCGCCTACATCCGAAAGGACAAGGCCGAGATCGCGAAGGACATGGACCGCGTGTTCTCGACCTTCCCGCGCCTGAAGGAGCGCGCCACGCAGCTGGCCGGCACCATGTCGGGCGGCGAACAGCAGATGCTGGCGATGGGACGCGCGCTGATGGCGCGGCCCAAGGTGCTCCTGCTCGACGAGCCATCGATGGGCCTGTCGCCGATCATGGTCGACAAGATCTTCGAAGTGGTCAAGCAGGTCTACGACCAGGGCGTGACGGTGCTGCTGGTCGAGCAGAACGCCAGCCGCGCGCTGCAGCTGGCCGATCGCGGCTATGTGATGGAGTCGGGGCTCATCACGATGAGCGGGGATGCGAAGGTGATGCTGAGCGATCCCAAAGTGCGCGCCGCCTATCTGGGCGAATAGGCCGTTGCTCCCTCCCCCGGAGGAGGAGGGAGCAAGAGCGCTCAATCGACGTGCGCTCCAGTCGCCTTCACCACCTTCTCGTACTTCGCCAACTCGCTCTTCATGAACGCCCCGAACTGCTCGGGCGAATTGCCCACCGGCTCGGCCAAGAGCGATGCGAAGCGTGTCTTGGTTTCCGGTGAATGAAGCGCATCGACGAAAGCCTTGTTGAGCTTCGCGATCACCTCCGGCGGCGTGCCGGCCGGCGCCATCAGGCCCCACCAGGTGTCGACCGAGAAGCCCTTCAGCGTGGCGGCCACGGTCGGCACTTCGGGCAGCATGCTGCTGCGTTCGGCGGTGGTCACCGCGAGCGCCTTGAGCTTGCCCGAGCGGATGTTCGGTGCCGCGGTCGCGAGGTTGTCGAAGTTGAAATCGACCTGGCCCGACAGCAGCGCGAGCTGCGCCGGGTTGCCGCCGTTGTAGGGGATGTGCACGGCGAAGATGCCGGCTTCCTTCTTGAACATTTCCCCGGCCAGGTGGCCGGCGCTGCCGTTGCCGCCGCTGCCGTAGTTGAGCTTGGCGGGGTTGGCCTTGGCGTAGGCGATCAGGTCGCGCACGCTGTCGATCTTCAGGCGCTTGGCCGTCTCGGCGTTCATCACCAGCACGTTGGGCACGCGGACCATCTGCGTGATCGGCGCGAAGTCGGTCGCGGCGTTGAACGGGATCTTGCTGTAGAGCCACGGATTGACCGCATTGGTCGCGGTCGCCGCGATGCCGATCGTGTAGCCGTCGGGCGCCGCCTTGGCCACGATGTCGGCGCCGATGTTGCCGCCCGCACCGGGCTTGTTGTCGATGATGACCGGGCCCAGCGTGTCGCGCACGCGTTCGGCGAGCGCGCGGGCCGTGACGTCGATCGGGCCGCCGGCCGCATAGGGCACGACGAGGCGAATCGGCCGCTGCTGCTGCGCCGTGGCGCTCGCGGCGGCCAGCAGCGCGGCGGTGGAGAGGAGGGTGAGAAGTAAGCGTCGGGTAGTCATGTATCCGATTGTGCTTCGGCCCGCTCCGGCCCGTGACCGTGCGATCCCTGAGCCGGCGTGCGGCCCACCGCCTTGCTAGGGCAATGCCTTGTCCGCCTCGGTCGTGAACGCATCCGCGTAGAACTCATCCTCCGACAGGCCGCGCTCGGCCACGTAGTCCCGCTTGGCGGAGTCCACCACCACCGGCGCGCCGCAGGCATACACCTGGTGACCCGAGAGGTCCGCGAAGTCTTCCATCACCGCGCGATGGACGAAGCCCGTGCGGCCGGTCCAGTTGTCCTCCGGCACGGCATTGGAGATCACCGGCACGTAGCGCAGGTGGGGCATCTCTGCGACTTGGGTGCGCACCCAGTCGTCCATGTACAGATCCTCGGGCCGGCGGCCGCCCCAGTACAGCGTCGCCGGCCGCTCGATGGCCTTGAAGCGCATATGTTCGAGCAGCGCCTTGATCGGTGCGAAGCCCGTGCCCGAGGCCAGCAGCACCATCGGCTTGTCGGAATCCTCGCGCAGGAAGAAGCTGCCGTACGGCCCTTCGATGCGCAGGATTTCCTTTTCCTTCATCGCGCCGAACACGTGGTCGGTGAACTTGCCGCCCGGCAGATGGCGGATGTGCAGCTCGATGCCGGTGCCCGGCGTCTGCAGCGTGTGCGGTGCATTGGCCATCGAGTAGCTGCGCCGCGTGCCGTCGCGCAGGATGAATTCGATGTATTGCCCCGCATGGAACTGCAGCGGCTCGCCGGCCGGCAGCTGCAGCCGCAGCATCAGCACGTCGTGCGACTGCTTCGCGAGCGCCTGCACCCGCGCGGGCATCTTGCGGATCGGGAAGGCGCCGGCCTCGCTCACCTGGCGCGATTCGAGCACCACGTCGCTCTCCGCATGTGCGCGGCAGGTCAGCACGAAGCCGGCCAGTTCTTCCTCGGCACTCAGCGCCTTGCTCTGGTGCGAGGCCAGGATCACGCTGCCGGACAGCTTCCTGCACTTGCACGAGCCGCAGGCGCCGTCCTTGCAGCCGTAGGGCAGGCCGATGCCCTGGCGGATGCCGGCCGCGAGAATGGTCTCGTCGGCCTGCGCCATGAAGTGGCGTCCGCTCGGCTCGACCGTGATCTGAAAGCCCGCCTCGCTCGGCGCTGCGCTGGTCATGGGTATTCTTTGCTCTGATTTGGAAAAGGGAACTGGATTTTGCCTTCAATCAACAGCCCCCTCGGCGCGAGGCCCGCGCGCTTCCGGCGCGAGCGCGTGCTCGTGGTCGGATGCGGCGACGTCGGCCTCCGGGCGGCGCGCCTGCTGCGCGGCCGGGTGCGGCTCGTCGCGCTGACCTCGTCGCCCGAGCGCGTGCCCGCCTTGCGTCAGGCCGGCCTGACGCCGGTCGTCGCCGATCTCGACGCGCCAGCGAGCCTGCGCCGGCTCTCCGGCCTCGCCACCCGCGTGCTGCACCTGGCGCCGCCCGCGCGCGTCGAAGGCGCGCGATGGTGGCGCGATGCGCGCACGCTGGGGCTGGCGCGCGCGCTGCGGCTGCGCACCCTGCCGGCCGCGCTGGTCTATGCATCGACCAGCGGCGTCTACGGCGACTGCGGCGGAGCGCGCATCACCGAGACGCGCGCGCTGCGCCCCGACACGCCGCGTGCGCACCGCCGCGTCGATGCCGAGCGCACGGTGCGCTGGCTCGGCCGCGCGGGCATCGCCGTGCGCATCCTGCGCATCCCCGGCATCTACGCGCCCGACCGCGAGGGCGGCACGCCGCGCGAGCGGCTGAAGAAGGGCACGCCGGTGCTGCGCGCCGAGGACGACGTCTACACCAACCACATCCATGCCGACGACCTCGCGCGCGCCTGCGTGGCGGCGCTGTGGCGCGGCGGCCCGCAGCGTGCGTTCCACGTCAGCGACGACAGCGAACTCAAGATGGGCGACTACGTCGATCTCGCCGCCGACCTGTACGGCGTCGCGCGCCCGCCGCGCATCGCACGCGATGCGGCGCAGGCACAGCTGCCCTTGTCGCTGCTGAGCTTCATGGGCGAATCGCGGCGCCTCGACAACACGCGCATGAAGCGCGAGCTGCGATTGCGGCTGCGGCATCCGACCGTTGCGGCGGGGCTGAGCGCTCTTGCTCCCTCTCCCTCTGGGAGAGGGTTGGGGTGAGGGCGCCGGCCTCCAATCAACAGCAACGTACAAATCAAAGGCCCGGAAGCCCTCACCCCAGGCCTCTCCCAGAGGGAGAGGGAGCAAGACCTTGTGCCTGGCCGAACAGCTTGCCCAGCGCCGCCATCTCGGCCGCGGCGTCCTGCTGCATCGCACCGATCTGCTGGAGACCGTCCTGCGCATTGCGCTGGTCCTTCGCGAACTGCGCGTTGACGTCGTCGACCTGCGCCTTCAGCGTGGCGTCGCCGTCCAGCAGCCGCTTGAGCGTCGCCGTCTTCAGCATCGCAGCCACGTCGCTGCGATCGGCCGCGAGCTGGTCGGTGCCGGCCTTGGCGCGCGCCGCGGCCGCCTGCATGCCGTTGGCCAGGTCGGCCGCGAAGGCATCGAAGGCGCCGCCGTCGAGCGAGCTGCTGTCGGTCGCCGCGAGCCCCGGCGTATCCGGCAGGAAGATGGCCATGCCGGCGCTCAGCGCGGTGAAGTCGATGTGCGGATTGAGTGCCTGCAGCCGTTCGAGCGACGCGCCGCTGCCGCCGGCGGCGGCCTTGGCCAACTGGGTGCTGAACTTCTGCAGGCTGCTGGCCTTGAGGACGACGAGGCGCATGGCGGTGCTCCGTGAATGTGATGAAAGCGCGCGGCTTCAGCCGAGCAGGTTGAGGGGCTGCATCTCGGGCTTGATCGGCCCGGCGACGCCGCTGGTGCTGATGTTGCCGATGGCCGTCACCACCGCGTTCTGCGGCGAGATCGTCATCGACGGCTTGCCGCCGCGCACGCGGTTGGCGCTGACCACGGCGAGTGGCGACGCGAGGCGCACGGCATCGATGTTGGTGTTGGCGCGCAGCTCGCAGCGGTTGTCGCCGAACATCAGGTCGCCGCTGGCACTCACGTCGACCGCCGACACGCGGCCGCGCGCGAGCAGCGTGTTGCCGAGCACCGAGGCGCTGGCGCCGCGCACCACCACCGCGCCGGCCGCGTCGACCGTGGTCTGGCCCGCGTCCAGCCAGGCGCGGTTGCCGGCCAGCACCAGCGTGCGCGCCTCGTCGACGCGCACCGCGGTGTAGGCGGCGACGCGCGACAGAAGGCGCAATTTGGCATCGGGCTCGTCGATCAGCAGCGCCCACCAGGCCGTGGGGCTGGGCTGTTCGCTCGGCGTCGCGTCGCGCTCGACATGGTTGTGCGCGATCGCGGCCTGCGCATAGGGCGCGCGCAGCATGATGCCGGCGACCGTGCCGCCGAATTCGCCGGCCGGTCCGATCTCGGTCACCTCGTTGTTCGCCAGGCGCATGCGCTGCACCGACATGCCGAACAGGCCGGCGATGAGCTGCTGGTTCTGCTGCGGGCTCAGGCCGACCTGGCGCACGGTGTTGCCCGACAGCGTCGCGGCCTGGGTGCGCAGGATGCCGATGCCGAACACCAGCGCCGCGATCGACGCATCGGCCTTGTCGCTGCCGATCGCGCGCAGCTGGTTGCCCGTGATCGAGAGCGAACCCGCGCGCGCCGTGTCGACCATCAGGATCCCGTTGCCGCAATCCTCGATCACGTTCTGCGCGATCACCAGGTCCAGGGCCGGTGCCTGCACCAGCACGCCCGCATCGGGAAAGCCGCCGATCTGGTTGGCCAGCACCTGGCACTGGTCGCTGCCGCTCGGGTCCAGTCCGACCACCAGCCGGATCGCGGCGCCGGTCGGTGCGCGATCGCCCTGGCGCACCGCGCTCAGCTTGTTGGCCTCGATCCACGCGCCGTCCACCGCGCAGGCGATGCCGTCGCCGTTCACGCTCAGGCCGTTGCCGGCGATGCGCATCGCCGCGCCGGGCAGCGCGATGCCGAGCACGCCGATGCCCTGCGTGCGGCAGCCCAGGAGCTGGTTGTCGCCGATGCGCGTGTCGTAGAGATGCGCGACGCGTCCGCTCATCGTCACGCCCGTGCGCTGGCACCACAGCACGTTGCCGGCGATGCGCAGCACGGCCGTGACGAGGAAGGTCGGCGCGGTTTGATCGCTGGTCTCGCCGGCGCGGATGCCGTCGGGCGCGATCAGCAGGTTGTCCATGATCGACACGCCGGCCGCCACGCCGGTGAGTGCGATCGCGGCGCCGGGCGCATCGGTGCTGCCGAGCACCGCGATCACCAGTTGCCGCAGCGCCAGCCCGATCACGCTGCGCACGCTGACGGCCGATTGCTGGCCGAGCGAGACCAGCGTCATGTCCTGCAGCGCGATCGCCGCGCTGCGCTCGATCACGAAGGCGCTGCCCGATGCGGTGATCACCGTGGCCGGTCCCTGGCCATGGACGCGCACCGAGCGCGCGCCGGTGATGCGCACCGCCTCGCTCAGCGTGTAGGGGCCCGCATGCAGGCACACGGTGCCGCCGGTGTCGCGCACCTGGTCGATCGCACCCTGGATCGTGAGCTGTCCGCTCGCATGCGATTCCGGCGTCACGCAGGCGGTGCAGCCGCAGTCCGCGCCGCCTTCGGCCGGTGGCCAGTGATGCCGGCAGTCGCTGACCGTGCCGGCCGCCACGTCCCAGAAGCCGAGCCGCGCATAGTGGTGATGGATGCCGCGCGGCGGCGCGCGGTCGAGCAGCTCGACCGAGGCATCGGCCGTGCGCGCCGCGAACTCCCAGTGGTCGCCGCTGCGAAAACCGGTGGCGCCGGTCGAGTCGAAGTTCACCGTCACACCGTTCTCGAGCAGCAGCGTGGTGCCCGTTGCCGGCACCTTGATCACGCCGGTCGAGCCCGGCGCGTCGAGGTCCTGCACCTGCACCGGCGTGCCGCTGGGGTCGGTGCGGAACACCAGGCCCTTCTGATCCCACTTGCGCACGCGCAGGTTGCGTGCCGCGGGCCAATCGCTGTTCGGGAAGCTCGCGGGCAGCATCGCGGCCGGCAGTCCCAGCGCGAAGCTGATGCGCCGCGTCGCGTCGTCGACCGTCACCCGCCGCATCTCGCCCGGCGCCTGCGAGAACTCGCGCACGTCGTCGGTGATCTCGACCCAGTCGCCGCTGTTGATGCGCAGCACATCGTCGCGGCCCAGCGTCTCGAGTTCGAGCTGCGTGGCCGAGATCATGCTGCTCACGCGCGAGGCCACGCAGCCGTTGTTGCTGGACCAGCGGAAGGTCGCGGTGCCGCCGGGCTGGCCGGGGTCGTAGATCTCGACGCGGTAGAGCTGGTTCTCCAGCCCGCGGTAGCCGCCGGTGGGCGGCAGTTCGCAAGGATCGTCGACCACCGCGACGTCGAAGGTGCCGGTCGTCAGCACGCCGGTCGAGGATGCGGTCAGCGCGCTCCAGCCGGGGATGTCGCCATCGGGCGAGGCACAGCTCGCGCCCGGGCCCGCATCGTTGGCCAGCACGCGCACCTGCCACACGGTCTGCCGGCGCGAGCTGGTGTCGACGCCGACCGCGCTCTCGACCAGCGCGGGCTGTTCCAGCGCCGTGACCTCGCGGTCCCACACATCGAGGTAGACCAGGTGCACGCCGGCCGTCGGCAAGGCCGGTGCGCCCGGCAGGTAGGGCTGCGATGCGTAAGGGATCGGCTGCGTGAACACGCGCTCCGCCATCAGGTCGTCGAAGGCGCGCTGCGCGGCTTGAGTTGAAGCGGCTCCGTGGTTCTCGGCCAGCAGACCATCGACATAGAGCCGCCCGCGGCCGATCTGCAAGGCGCCCGCGACCGCCGTGATCTTGAAGGCATCGGGCGTGTTGGACGACACCGTCGCGCGGCCCAGCGTGTCGCTCGCGAGCGCCCGCAGCCGCCGGTCGAGGATCGCGACCAGCTCGTTGGCATCGGCGTCCAGCAGCACGCCGCCCTGCTTGAGTTCGACGCCCGCGTAGTCGAGCAGCGGGTTCAAGCGCACTCTGGAAAGATCGGCACCCATGGCGTGTCTCCAAACAGGTTGTCAGCTGGCGTAGAAAAAGCCCGCGTGCAGGCCGAAGCGCAGGTACTCGTCGAGCCGGATGCGCAGGTTGGTCTCGCGCTGCGGCTGGAACAGCGCATGCAGCACGCCCATCTCGCAGCCGTCGTCCGCGCCTTCGCGGATCGACGCGTCGGTCACGGGACGCAGCTGTCCGTAACCCGGCGTGCCGTAGCGCAGCGAGGTGAAATGCGGCAGCACGTCCGGATGGTCGGCATCGGGCACGCAATGAAAGCGGCGCGGCGTGATCGCACCCGCGGGCAGACAGCAGAAGCGCACGCAGCCCTGCTGGCGGCGCTCCGCGATCAGCGGCGCGGACCAGGTCTCGCCGGGTGCGTCGCCGAGCGCGGCGAAGAAGATGCTGTCGGAGGCGAGCTGCAGCAGCTTGGTGTGCAGCTTGCCGACCACCGTGCATTCGGTGACGGTGAGCACGCCGCCGGGTGCGCCCGTGCCGTCGGCGTCATAGGCGACGTTCTGTGTCGCGCCGGCATCGACGATGCAGTTGTCGAGCGTCACTTGCGCATCGCCGACGATCTGGAGCGGGCCGGTGATGCAGCGCTGCAGCGTGATCTTCGCGAAGGGGTTCTCGACGATCAGGCTCGGCGCGCCGGGCGAGACCGCGCTGCCGTCGGCATTCAGCGCCAGGCCGGGCGCCAGCGTGCAGTCGCGCAGCACCAGCTCGCGCGGCTCGTCGTCGGCCGCTGCCGCGAGCCGCAGCGCACCGCCGCTGAAGACCAGGCCATCGATCACCAGCCGGCCGCGCGCGCCGATGGCCAGCGTGACATCGCCGCTCGCCGCGATCAGCGGCCGCGCCGGATTGCGCGCGGCCACCACCACGCCGATGCCGGGTGCGCCGGGCGCGAGCACGTCGTCGATCCTGAAGACGGGCGTCTCTTCATAGCGCAGGCTGTCGCCGATCAGGAGGCGCCCGCCGGCCGCGAGCGCATCGAGCTGCGGCTGCAGCGCGGCGCCGCCGATCACGCTGAGCTGCGTCGCGTCGTCATCGCCCTCCGGCGTGCGCTCGTACTCGCCGCCGCCGATCGCGCGCACCGTGCCGTAATGGAAGGTCGCGAGCAGCGGCCCGTCGCTGGCCGCGCCGAGCAGCACGCGCCCGCGTTCGGGATCGAAACCGATGATGCCTGCGGGCACCGAATCCTCGTGGTTCCAGCCGGTCACGTTGCCGCCTCCATCAAGGATGTCGCGCAGGTCGCACACGCGCACCGCGGTGACCGACACCGGCGTCGGCGGATTGCCGGGCCGCAGGAAGACAAGGCTCTCGCCTTCGCCGTAGTCGTCGTCCCGCCGCGCATCGGGCGCGGGCACGGTGCTGGCCTGCGCCGCGCGCACCGCAAGCGCCATGCGCCGCACCGACAACGGCTCGGGCACGTTGATCGCTTCGGCCAGATGGCTGATGTCGTCCTCGGTCTGCGCATGGCGGAACAGCTGCAGGTCGGCGCCCAGCGGATCGACGCGGAACCTGCGTCCGCTCGCATCGCCCGGATCGGGCGTGAGCGGCACCGCGCTCAGCCGCATCGACAGCAGCCGCCACAGGAAGATGCCGATGTTCGGGATGTTGTAGCGCCCGGCCCCGGTCTCGGGCCGGCGCATCTCGGCCGTGTGCGCGACCGCGTTGAAGGCGCCGCCCTGCGCGAACATGGCGCCGGTGTCGCGCAGATCGGCGGACGCCGGCGCATACAGGCGCACGTGGTTCATGTACTGCGTGGTGGCGAGCTGCTCGAAGAACTCGACCGCATGCGCGGGCCAGTCGGTGACGTCGCTCGCGAGCTGCTCCAGCATCAGCGCCGTGCCCTTGCGGCGACGGTAGCCGATGGTGTTGGCAACCTCGGGCCGCGGCGAGGCGATCTTCGGCGCCACGCCATGCAGCGGCCGGTAGCCGATCAGGTCGCCGATGTAGGGTGCGACCCAGTCGGCGCAGGTCTCGATGAACTGGTCGTCGTAGAGCTGCGCGAGGTTTTCTTCCAGCGCCGCGAACTCCTGCGCGAAGGCCGCGAGCAGCGCCTTGAGCGGCTCGCCCTGGTCGGCATCGCGGATGCGGTAGACCGCGGGCAGCAGCGCGTAGAGACGATCGGCATCGAGGCTCATGTCGACCCCCACGCTCGGCACTTCGTGTCCTCGCTGCCCCCCGAGGGGGCGTTCGCTTGCTTGAAGCGGTTCGGCGCTGCGCTCATGTCATCTCCTCCAGCTGATCGAAGGGCGCCGTGTCGAGCGTCAGCAGTTCGGCCGGCAATGCCACGCCGCCGGCCACGCGCAGCGTGGAGGCCAGCAAGCGCACCTGCACCGAGGGCAGCGTCTGCGAGGCCGGTTGCGTGCCGCCGTACAGGCGCGTGATGTCGACCGCGACCACGCCCGGCACGGCCTGCGCGACCGCGATCACCTCCGATTGCTGCACCGGCTGCGCGAGCGCGCGCACATCGAAGGCGTAGTGCGCGCGCAGTGCCGCTTCGACCGCGGCGAGCACCGTGCCGATGTCCCACGCGGGATCGCGCTTGACCTTGAGCCCGAGCCGGAACGTGCTCTGCCGACAGGCCAGCAGGCGCACCGCGACATGCGGATCGCCGCTCGCCTTCAGCGCCGCAAGCAGGTTGTTCCACACCGGACTGGCCGCATCGAGTGCCGCACCTTCGGGCCCGGCGATCGCGAGGGCCACCACCGGCCCTGCGCGCAATTGCAGCACCTGTGCCTGCGCCTTCGCGATGCCGCTGAAGGCGCGCGCGAAGTCCTCGTAGTCGAGCACCGAGACCGCGCGGCCCAGCGTGCGCGTGGTGAGCGGGATGCTGTCGCGCGCCGCATCGGCCGCCTCGGGATCGGTGCCGCCCTCGGCCGCGATCGGATTGCTCACGCTCTTCAGGCCCAGCGGCCGGCTCATCAGCTGCGTGAGCTTGTCGGACGCGACATTGCCGTCCACGCCGAGGCCCTTGCGGTACGCGGCGCGCACGTTGTTCGGTCGACTGGGTAGCCGCGCGCCGCTGACGCCGTCGCCGAAGACCACGAAGTTGCGGCCCTGCTCGTCGGTCGCGAGCGCGTAGGCGCGCGCATCGGACGCCGCGCCGTAGAGCGTGCTCTGCGCTGTCCAAGCGATGTCACCGATGCGCACCGTGAGTTCGGGTGCGGCGCCGAGATCGTTGGCCGCGGCGCGCCAGGTCAGCGGCAGTTGCTTGAGTTCGAAGCGCTGGAACGCAGTGCCCGCATCGCCGCTGCCGAGGATCTGCGAAACCGATTCGCCATGCGAGGCCAGCGCCACGTTGGCATGCACCACCACGCTGCTGCGCACCAGCGCATCGGCGAGCGGCGGCGCGATCTCGAGCGTGCAGCGCACGGCGTCGAGTGCATGTGCCGCGACCAGCGTGGCCTGCACCGCAACCACCGCGCCGTCGGCGGCGCGCGTGCCGCGCACGATCAACCGCCGGCCGGGCAACAGACCATCGGCCGTGGCTGCAACCGGAATCAGCGCGCCCGCGACCGCATCGTCGACCGGGTAGGGCGCGAAGGCCAGCGCTTCCGATTGAACGAAGGCCACCGTCGCGCGCAGCTGCTGGCGGAACTGGGTCTCGAAGCTGTCGCCGCGCAGCTGCAGGCGCGTGAGCCTGCCGGCGAGCGCGAACTCGGCGCGCGCCACCTCGGCGACATTGCTCACCGCATAGAGCTCGACGTAGGTGTTCGCCGGCGCGGGCTCGCTCGCATAGTTGAAGCCACCCTTGGCGAGCACCACGTAGCTGCCGTTGTGGACCTCGGCATAGACCGCATCGAGATCGACCATCGCCGTGCCCGCCGGCAGCGCCAAAGGCCACAGCGCGAAGCCGGGCCATTCGGTCGCGCCCTTGCCTGCGGGATAGTTGTCGCGGAACTCGATCGGCAGGCTGCCCCACATCGGCGCGTTGTGGCCGAAGCCCGCTGCGCGCTTGCGCAGCACATGCACCTGCGGGCTCTGTGCGGCCGGCGTCATCGGCGGCACGATCGAGCCCAGGCCGCGCTTCCAGCGCACCAGCGTGCGGTCGGCATCGACCTGCAGCTCGACGCTGTCGATCACGCGGAAGTCCCAGTTGTTCCGGTTGGCGTTGTTGACGAATTCGTTGCCGAGCATCAGCAGCGCATCGCCGGACTTCAGGTTGTTGCGCACGCCCGCGAGGTAGGTGAGGGTGTCGTTGCGCACCGGCGTGCGCACCTCGCTCATCCACGGGCGCATCGCGTTCCATGCGGGGCGCGCGTCGGGCAGCGATTCGACCGTCTCGAAGGTCTGCGGCGTCTCGTTCGGACCGGGCACGCTCTGCACCTTGAGCCCGGTGTCCAGCGACAGCGCGGCCGGCACGCCGGTCACGAAATTGCCGGGCTCGGGCGCAAGGCTGGCCGGCGGCGCGGGGGGCGTGTCGAGCGCGAAGGCGAGCCAGGTCTCGGCCGCGACGCCGGGCCGCAGCCGGTAGCCGACCAGCTTGCCCAGCTCCTGCAGCGACACGCGCTCGGTGGCGGTGCGCAGGAAGGACTCGTTGGCGAGGCGCTCCTGGTAGAAAGTCAGCACGTCGGCCGAGCAGGCGAAGGCATCGATGAGGCCGATCGAGAAATCGTCGTCATCGCGCGTGCGCAGGTTCGCGAGCGGCGCGAAGTCGGAGGACGAGAGCGCGGCTTGCAGGCTGGCGCGGAACTGCGCGTAGTCGCCGATGCGGTAGCGGATGGCCGAGAGGCCGGCGCGGTTCGAGAGGCCCTGCGGTGTCTCGGCCGCGAGGCCGTCGCAGCAGCCGCAGGCTTCGCTGCCGGGCGGCAGCGGCGGCACGTGCGGCTTGAGGTCGGGGACGGGTGTGCTCATTGGCCACCTCCTGCATCGACGGTCAACCGCCCGCGCTCGGGGAAGCTCGGGTTGTTGGCCAGCTGCGCGATCTCCAGCGCGCCGATCGCGATCACGCCCTGCGCGAGCGAGGTCGAGTTGGGCACGCCCATCCGCGCGAAGCGATCGGCGCGCACCGAGTCCACGCCCTCGACCGACTGCGCCGCCGCGATCACGCGGCTCAGGTACACCGGCTGGCCGAAAGTGAAGTTGTCCGGATGGAACAGGCCCAGCGTGCCGTCGGCCAGCACCCGGCTCGACAGCACGGCCTGCACGTTCTGCAGCACGTCGGCGCGAAAGTACGCCGCGTTCACGCACACGTGCAGCGCGACATCGAGCGGCACATAGCGCGGTGCGTTGACGTCGAGGTCGTAGCCGGCCATGCGGAAGCGTTCGAGAAAGCTGCGCAGCCGCGTGCCGAAAGCCGCATCGACCGGGCCGCCGCCGAAGCGGTCGGGCGTGACGAACACGGTGTACCAGCTGCCGGTCCAGCGGAAGGTGGCGGCCGCGCGCTGCACGTCGGGCCGGCGCTCGGCCGCGGCCGCGTAGTCGGCCGGCGTGACGGCGCGCTCCTGCGTGCGGAAGGCCTCGGGCGCATCGCGCCGCGCGGCCTCGATGTCCTCGGGGCTCGTGCCGCCCGCGGCCGGCATCGGATTGAAGACCGCGGTGAAGACGCCGCTGGTCGCGCTCACGATGTGCGCGATGGCCTCGGTGCCGACATTGCCCGCGGGGCCGTTGCCGACGCGGTAGGTCGCGGCGAAGCGGGTGCCGATGGCCGGTCGCTGGCCCTGCACGTCGTCGCCGAAGCGCAGGCGTGCACGCGCGTCGTCGTCGATCTCGACCACGAAGTCGGTCGCATCGGCGGCGCTGGCCAGCAGGTCACGCTGCGGCGTCCAGGCTTCGGGCAGCGCGGCGGGCACGTCGGCGGTGCCGGTGAGCGACGTGATGCGCGGCGCAGCGGTGCGCGGGTCGATGGCCAGCAGCGCGCTCGCGGGCCACCAGGCCTGGTCGTCGCCGATCGGCACCGCAAGCAGCGTCGCGAGGTCGAAGCCGTGCGAGAGCGGCGCCTGTGCGAGCACCGGGCGAAAGCGCGGCGGCACGTCGACGGGCGCGGGCTTGTCGCACGAGCCGCTGGGCACGGCGCTGGCCACGCGCAGCCCCGACGCGACGACGATGCCGAGGTCTTCATCGGCGATGGTCATGCCGTGGTCGGCGAGCACGATGTTGCCGAGCGCGATGCTGATGTCGATGCCCGGACGTTCGGTGACCGAGAGGCACAGCGCGAAGGGCAGGGCATCGGCGGCATCCCATGCGATCTCGGTGACGTCGAGCGGCGCGTCGACCGGCACCGGCTCGAACAGGCCGCCCGAAGGATCGCTCGACAGCGTGACGGCCGTGAGCCGCACGGCCCAGCGGTGGGTGCGGTCGGCGTCCTCGGGCTGGAAGGTGGTGGGGCTCATCACTTCGCCGAAGACGAGGATGTCGCCGACCTTCAAGGTGTCGACATGGCCGCGCAGCGTGGCGTTGATGGTGCCGCGCGGCAGACAGCAGCCCTGGTCGCCCCAGGCGTAGAAGCGCAGCTGGTTGAGCCGCTCGTCGAGCACGGCGTCGTGCGCGGTCTCGAAGACCTGCGCACCGCCGGCGAGCGCGCTGCGCAGCGTGTCGCTGTCCGGCGCGAGCACGGTGTCGGCGCGCGGGACACGCGTGAGCAGCCGCGTGCCGCGCGCGAGCGCGATGCCCTGGCCGGCGACGTCGAGGTGCACGAAGGCGCGCGCGTTGCAGCCTTCGTGCAGGAAGTAATCGACCAGCCGCGCATGGCGCCGCACGGAGATGCGCTGGCGCGCGGTGGCGAGGTAGGCCTCGTTGGCGATGGCGTCCTGCCGGTACGAGAGGTTGTCGGCCGCGTAGGCAAGCAGTTCGACCAGCGTGATGCCGAGGTCGGCGGCGGAGCGTTCTGTCCAGCCGGGGACCTGCAGGCTCAGGCGGTCGAGCATCAGTCGGCGAAAGCCCTGGTAGTCCTTGGCGAGGTAGTCGATGCCGGGCTGCGCGCCTTGTTCGGGCGGGCAGGAGGGCGGCTGTGCGCAGTCGAAGTCGGAGGGGCATTCGACCTTGAACGAGAACACGATGCTGGACAAGCGCGGATCGAAGCCGGCCGGTGGATCGTCGCTGCCGGCGTTGGCGAGGAT
This sequence comes from Variovorax sp. SRS16, assembly GCF_901827165.1. Taxonomy (NCBI): domain Bacteria; kingdom Pseudomonadati; phylum Pseudomonadota; class Betaproteobacteria; order Burkholderiales; family Comamonadaceae; genus Variovorax; species Variovorax sp. SRS16. The sequence continues at coordinate 4,281,041 of NZ_LR594666.1, read as the reverse complement.
GCTGAAGGTGTAGCGCGAGAAGTCGCCGCTGCCGTCGGTGCGCACGACGAGGGTCCGCGGCAGATCGTCGACGGTATCGACGAGGCCGGGCTCGGCCTGCGGCGGCAGCGCATCGGCGCCGGCGCACCAGACGATGCCGACGCTCCGGATGCGCTCGCCGCCGTCGATGCGCAGGTTGTCGGGGCCGAGCACGAAGCCGGGGCGCAAGAGGCGGACGAAGAGCGTCTGTTGGCGCGGCACGCCGGGCGGTGCGGCGCGGTCGAGGACTTCGATGAACGCGATGGCGTTGGCGGTGCCGCTTTGCTGGATCACTTCCAGTCTTCGTTCGTCGCAGCAATGGAAAGTTGTCGTGGTCATGGGTGCGTCCTTCCCATGGAGGGGCGCCCGGTCCGCGCTGCGGGCTGCTCGACCCCACTGCGCCGGCCCCTTCGGGGCTGCCCTGCGGTGCTCGCCTTTCGCGGGGTCTCGCTCAAACTCGCCTTCGGCTCAGACAGTCGCGAGCCCTGATCCGCGAAAGGCTGCGCTCCTCGGCGGCGCAGAGGGGCCGACCATCCCGCAGCGCAGACCGGGCTTGGGGGTGTGCGAGCGCTGCTTCCGCCCGCGGCGCCGGTGTATTGCCCCCTCTCCCTCCGGGAGAGGGCTGGGGTGAGGGCGCCGGGCGGTAGCGGGGGCCGCAGCGCATTCACGTCGCACTCCCAGGCACCGCAAAACTCTCCACATGCGTGCTGCGATCCAGCAGCACCACATAGCTCACATCGACCCGCAGCGCCGAATCGTCGTTGACCACCTGCACCGACTGCACCGCGATCAGGTCCGACAGGTACTGCTGCAGCGCGCCCTGCACCAGCATCTGCGTGGTCGCGGCCAGCGTGCTGCTGTTGGGCTCGAACACCAGCGCGAGCAGGCCGCTGCCGAAGTCGGGGCGCATCACGCGCTCGCCCGGTGCGGTGAACAGCACCTGCTCGATCAGGTCGCGGATGTGGTCGTCGCGCGCCGTCGTCGCCGTGCGGCCGAGGCTGTCGAAACGGTAGGGGAAATCGAGATCGCTCATGGCTGCATCCCTTTGGCTCTCAGGTTGCGAGCGCGCGCGTCTGCGCGGCCACCGGCATCAGCGGCGTGCCGGTCGGCACGCACACCGACTGCCCGGTCATCGTCAGCACCGGCGCGCCGCCGGCCATCACGCGTGTCGCGCCGACCACCCACTGCGCCGTGGCGCAGGGCGGCGATCCCGAACCGCTCAAGCCGCAGGCCGCGACCGCATACGGGCTGCTCAGCGTCACCACCGGCTGGCCGCTCACGGTCACGCGCGGGAAGGGCGTCATCGGCGTGGCCTGGCCCGCATGCGCGCACATCACGGTGGCGCCGACGTGGAGGATGGGCGAGGGCATCGCGTGGGCTCCTAGACCACCGTCAGCGCGCCGAGGTTGAGGTCGACCGTCGGCCCGGTCATGTTGATCACCGCGCCCTGGCCGTTGGAGATAACGATGCCCGCGTCGCTCACCGAGATCATCGCGCCCGTCGTGGTCTGGATCAGGATGCCGCCGGTCGGGCCGGGCAGGTCGCTGATCACGAGGCCGTTGTTCAGCGGCGTCTGCAGCACGAAGCCGGTGACGCCCGGCGGCACTGCGCGCGCGAGCGTGGGCACTTCGGCCGCGCTGCCCCAGTAGCCGCCGACCCAGATCGGGTAGTCGGGGTCGCCGCGCTCGAACTCGATCCACACGCCGGCACCGATCATCGGCACGGTGAAGAAGCCGGTGTTGATGCCCGCGGCCGGTACGCAGGGCATGGCCCAGGTGCCGGGGATGACGCCGGCGAGGTCGGGCACCATCGCCTGGATGCGGCCGATCTGCAGCGGGTCGACGTTGTCGACGACCGTGCCGCGGTACTTGCCGTAGAGGGGTGAGTCGCTCATGTCGGTACCGTCGGAAATGTCGAGACCAGCCCGTTGCGCGCCAGCGTGAAGCCCTGCTTGTAGGCACCGCGCTCGATCTCGTGCGTCACGCTCTTCACGTAGTAGAGGCCGTCGAAGGGCAGGCCGGCGCCGCGCACGCCGACCAGCTGGCGCGACCTGAGCAGACGCCCGTACTTGGCGACATCGAGCCGCCCGTGGCCGAACACGGAGTCGCTGTGCTGGCTCGCATAGGCCAGCCCGGCCATCAGCGCCTCGGGCGCCGACAGGTGCGCGGTCTTGTCGAGCTTGACGACCTTCGGCGGCAGCGGCGGCACCAGGCCGAGCGGCGGGTTCATCGGCGTGATGTCGGGGATCGGGATGCCGATCGGCGCCTTGCTGACCGGCTCCTGGAAGAAGACGATCGGCGTCGTCTTGCGCTCCTTGTCGAAATCGAAGGACAGCTGGTCGACATTGTTCCGCGCGTCCATGCCGGTGGTGAGCGCGGGCTGCGGCTGGCCGAAGCGGATCTCCGGGCCCCAGTAGGCTTTCGAGGTGCCGGGCGCAGGACCGGGCTCGAGGTAGAACACGTAGCCCGCCTCGCCGGCCAGCTTCTTCACGTAGGCATAGTCGCTGCCGCGCTGCTGCGGGATCTGCTGCACGGGCAGCGGCGGAATGTCGAGCACGCTCGGGATCACCATCGGGACCACACCGAGCGCCGCGTACTTGGCCAGCACCAGCAGCACGCGCGCCGAAGGCGGCATGGCGGGGAACGGAATGCCCGGCAGCTCGATGATGTCCATCAGCGCCGACAGGTCCTTGCCCTTGACCACCAGCTTGCCGACGCCGCCTTCGCCGGGCCGCGTCTCGACGTTGGTCATCACGCCGTCGATGATCGACTGCGCACTGCCGTTCAAAGTCACCACCAGCACCACGCGCATCAGCGGCACGCCGCCGCCGCCGGTGAGCAGGAACAGCGTGCGCAGCGGCGAGCGCAGCGGCAATTCGAAGTTCAGCTCGAAGCCGCTCTGCGTTTCGCCCGAGCCGTCCTCGACCTTCACGTGCACCAGCGCGTCCACCACCTCGCGCGGCGCGGGCACGGGCACCGGGCCGATCAGGAGCGAAAGCTGGACGCCGCCGGGCATGGCCATGGCCTTTGCCGTCAGAAGCCCGGAGGCTGCGGAATGCGCACGCGCGCGCCGGGCGTGTCGCTGAGTTCGAACGGATCGGTGACCGCGTTGGCATCGGCGATGCGCCAGTAGAGCTCGGGGTCGCCGAGTGCCTGCGAGGCCAGCAGGTCGGGGCGCTCGCCGCTGGTCACCACGTGTTCGGCTGCGATCGCGATGTCGCGCCGCTGCGGGATGAAGCGGCGCAGCACATAGGGCACGCCCGGGTCGCCAGGCGCGCGCACCAGGCGGCCGAGCGGCACGCCGTCGTAGCGGCTGTTCGGCGTGAACGGGCTGGCCGGGATCGCGCCCGCGTCGATGAGCAGCTGGACCGGATCGGTGGTGGTCATGCCGAGGGCTCCTTCACGGCAGGTTGCCGAGGCCCAGCGAGGCCAGCGTCGCGGTGCCGGCGCGTGCGGCCAGCGCCTCGCGCACGCGCAGGTGGCTCAGGAAGATCGTGCCGCCCTTGTGCTGGAAGCCGAGGTCGTCGGTGCTCATCACGCGCAGGCCCAGCGAAACCTTGGCGCGCAGCGGATTGAGCGCCGGGTCGAAGGCTTCCTCGGTGATCGAGATGTCGGTCACGCGCACCGGCACCACGCGGCTGGTGCTCCAGATGAAGAGCACCAGCGGCGCTTCGGGCGGCAGGATCTCGAGCGTGCCGTTGGCGCCCTGCGTGGCGACCGAGAGCAGTTCCTCGACGCTCGGATTGACCAGCGCCTCCAGCACCGCGAGCTGCGGCGCGATGCCGTAGGCGACGGCATTGGCGTTGCTGTCCGGATGCTCGAGCTGGTCGGTGGCATCGATCTCGGCTTCGAGCTTGATCGATTCGATCGCCGGCCCCTTGAGGCGGAAGGGTTGCGCGCGCTCGCCGCCGCCGTCGCCGCCGACGCCCTGCACCTGGTAGCTGCGCGTGAGCGTGTCGGGGTTGTATTGCAGTGCGATCGTGCGCTGCACCGCGCCGCCGCCGGGTGCGAGCACGACGAGGCCGCCCTTGATCAGGCGCGGGCTGCCCGGAAAGGAACTCATGCCTGCCTCCGGTGCGAAGGGATGCGGATGGGGGTCGGGTTCATGGTTGTGGCTCCAGGTCCGGACTTCAGAAGCGCCCCGCCAGCGCGTCCGCGCGGCTCTTGTCCAGCAGGTCCTTGAAGGCCTTCTCGAAGTAGTTCAGGTACTGCTGCTGGGCGCGCGTCAGCGGCTGGCCCAGACTCTGCAGGCGCAGCAGGATCAGCGCGACGCGCACCAGCGGATGGTTGCTGCCTGTCCAGCGGAACGCGCCGCCATTGGTCGATCCTGCGGGCTTGGCCGCCGGCGGCTTGATTCGGTTGAAGGCCTGCGGCCCGACCTGTTCGAAGCGAACCAGCAGCGAGTTGATCTCCGGCCAGCCCGCGTCGAGCCATGCGCTGATCGCCGCAGCGCTGCCGGCCTGCGGTGCGAGTTCGTCGATGAGCGTGTCGAGCGTCTGCGAGCTCTTCGAGAAATCCTCCAGCATGCCGATGTCGACGGGCACCTTCGCCATGTAGTCGGTGGTCTTGCCATAGATGGACCAGGCCTTGTTCTTGAAGGTCTCGCCGCTGTCCTTCGTCGAGCCGATGGGCGTGTAGTTGACCGGCGTGACGAGGTAGGGAATGTTGCGCAGCTGGGCGTACTGCTTGCCCACTTCCTCGTCCCGGTCGAAGGGCTTGGGCGGCGGCGTCTCGGGGTCTTCGAGGAACAGGTCGACGTTCGCGGGCAGGCCCGGCGGACGCGTGAACTGCGGCGCATAGCCCTTCGGTTTGCTGAATTGCGTGATCAGGTCGTTGTTGACCAGGTAGGTGTCGCCGGTCGCATCGTCCGTGATGATCAGGATGATGTGATCGAGCAGCGTCGCGAGCGTGAAGTCGAGCCTGAGTTTCGCGTCGCTCTTCCTCGCGGTTTCGAGGACGTCCTGCGCCACCGTCAGCGCGTACACGCCGCAGTCGCGCACCAGCCGTCCGGCCAGGTCGCTCGGCATCTTCGAGTCGATGTAGTTGGTCCCGAAGTCGCGGACGTTGTAGCCCGTGTGGTAGGTGTAGGCCTTGAGGTAGCGGCCCATCAGCGCCATCAGCGCGCCGAGCGCGCCCGGGCCGCGGCGCTGGTAGATGCCGTACATGATCGACCAGGCTTTCAGGCGCTGCGCGCTGTCGTTGAGGTCCACGGGCTGGTCGCGGAAGGCCTTGCGGATCTCGGGCTCGCGTGCGATCTCGGCCTGGAAGTCGGCCTGCCCCATCAGCGCGCCCTGCACCAGGTCGAGGTTCTGCGGGTCCTGGCCTTCGCCGGTCTGCAGCATGTCGGCCGAGAAGGGATGGCCGGGCAGCTCGGTCAGATCGGTCTCTGCCTGGTTGGCACCGTGGTAGCGGAAGGCCGGCCGGCCGGTGGCCGTCTTCACCTGGCTGGTCTCCGCGATCTCCGCCGGCGCGTCGCCGAAGGGCGTGTGGTTCGCCTTCAGGTCCGCGCGCAATGCGACGCCCTTGTCGCGCAGCGCGTCGGCGCGCTTCGCATCGCCGGCGGCGCGCGCCGCGGCTTCGAGGCCGGCGTAGAAGCCGTAGATCTCGCGCATCTCGTCGTAGATGCCTTCGAGCTGGTGGTAGCGGCGGTCGCGGTGCGACACGTCGGCCGTGGCCTTCGATTTCTCGGTCGCCTGCAGCGCGTAGTAGGAGAGGATTTCATGCGCGGCGCCGAAGTAGCCGAAGGCCCGCTCGTGGTCGCCGCGCCTCGCCGCGTCCTCGCCGAGCCTGACGAGTCCGCCGGGATCACCCATGACCGAACTGCTCTTCGTGCTCAGCTGCCCGCCGCGCGGGAGGTCGCGGCCGACGGTGAAGGCGATGAAGAACTTGCGCTGCAGCGTTTCCCTCAGGCGGTCCGCCTTCGCGAACTCCTGGCGCTGCTCGAGTTCCTCCACCAGCTGGATGCCCTGGTCGAGCACGTCGATGTCGTAGCCCGACGCGTCGGCGATCGCCAGCAGTTCATCGATCAGCGCCGGCACGCGCTTCGTGTCCGAGACCTTGGCGACCCCGAAATCGCTCCAGGCAGCAGCCCACTTTCTGTCGGGCGTCGCCGCGGGGACTGCGTTCGGCGTGCCGGTGCCGGTCGTCGCGGGTTGGCGCTGCAGCAGCGTGCCGGGGGCGTGTGCTGCACCGGGGCTTGTCTGCTGCAGCACGTGCGTCAACTCGTGCGCGATCAGGTGGCGTCCTTCGCCGGTGCCCGGCGCATAGCGGCCGGCAGCGAACGCGATGTCGCGGCCCGCCGTGTAGGCATGCGCGTTCAGGTCCCGTGCCGAGCGCGCGGCCGCGCCATCGGCATGCACGCGCACCGACGCGAAGTCGTGGCCGAAGCGCTGTTCCATGTCTTGCCGCAGCGCCGGTGTCAGGGGCGTGCCCGGACTCGCCAGCACTCCGTCTACGCTCGCGGGCACAGCTTCCGATGTGGAGCGTGCGGACCGTGCGTCTCGCGCCGGCGCGAGCGCCGTGCCGCGCGGTGCAAGTGTTGCGGGCGCCGCGAGCACCCGCGCCGCGATCCGATCCGCTTCGCCTTCCAGCGGATCGTTGACCGCGCCGACCACGCGCTCGCGCATCGCGCCGGAGGGCGCGGCGGCCGGCTTCGCGTTGCGAACGGCGGTGGCGGCCGGCGCCTTCATCGACGCACTCCCGCGGCCATGTGCCGGCCCGCATCGCGGCCCAGTGCCTGCGCGCCGGCGGGCGCGGCGAAACGTGCACGCACCGCGTCGCGATGCCCCGTGTTCGCAAGCTGTTCGGCCACGCCGGGCAGCGCGAACTCTCGCGCCAGCGCGGCCTTGAGGCCGGCGACGACCGCGTCGCGCTCTGCCGCCGGCACGCCGCGCAGCACCAGGCGATCGATGTGCAGAACGACCTTGGTCATGACGCCCACCCTCGCGTCTGCGATTCGGCCAGCGGCCGTTCGTGCTTGGCCGCCTCGTGGTGCGCGGCGCGCGCGAGGTGCGCCATCGCGAGCGGCTCGCCGCCCTCGGCCGCGAGGAAGGCCGCATTGAGCGCGATGTTGCGGATGTGGCCGCCGGCCATCGGCAGCCGCGCGAGGCGCGCATAGTCGAGCGCGCCGCGTGGCATGGCGTCGGGGAACACGCGGCGCCAGATGGCTTCGCGTTGCGCGAGGTCGGGGAAGGGGAACTGCAGCACGAAGCGCAGCCGGCGCAGGAAGGCCGGATCGAGCGCGGCGCGCTGGTTGGTGGTCAGCACCGCGAGGCCGCGGTAACTCTCCATGCGCTGCAGCAGGTAGCCGACCTCGATGTTGGCGTAGCGGTCGTGGCTGTCCTTGACCTCGCTGCGCTTGCCGAACAGCGCATCGGCCTCGTCGAACAGCAGGATCGCGCCCGAGTCCTCGGCCGCATCGAAGACGCGGCGCAGGTTCTTCTCGGTCTCGCCGATGTACTTGCTGACCACGCTCGACAGGTCGATGCGGTAGAGGTCGAGCGCGAGTTCTTTCGCGAGCACTTCGCAGGCCATGGTCTTGCCGACGCCGCTCTCGCCGAAGAAGAGCGCGCTGATGCCCAGGCCGCGCTGGCCCTGCGCGCCGAAACCCCAGTCGGCATGGACGCGAATGCGCTGACGCACCTGCGCCGCGAGCTGGCGCAGGATCGCGAGTTGCGCTTCGGGCAGCACCAGCGCCTGCCAGTCGGCGACCGGCTCGATGCGCTGCGCGAGTTCTTCGAGGCGCGGGCGCGCCTGCTCGCAGCACGCGTGCCACAGGCGATCGGCCAGCGGCTTTGGATCGGCCGCGTCGCGCCAGGGCGCCGTGCGGCGCGCGATCGCTGCCGCGGAAAGCCTGAACTGCGAGGCCACGGCATCGATCGCGCTGCGCAACGCGGGCGTGCAGTCGGTGCCCAGCGCCGCCAGCCAGAGCGCGCGCTGGCCGTCGCCGTCGGGCTTGTCGACGCGGCCGCCGAAGGCCGCGGGCAGCGGCGGTCTTTCGCGCGCGGCGACGAACACCGGGCCGCCGAGGCGCGCCACCAGCCGCGCGAGCGCGGACGCATCGCCGCCGGCGGCATCACGGCTTTCGATCAGCAGGGCCGCGGGCAGCAGCACCGCCTCGCGCTGCCAGAGCGTGGCCAGCGCTTCCTGCTCGCCGGCCTGCGCGGGCACGTCGGCCTGTGCGAGCACGAACAGCACGCGGCCGAGGCGCGCGGCCACCGCGGCCGCGACGTCGCACTGGCCGTCGGCATCGTCGCCGGCGAGCAGCGTGAGCGGCTGCGCGATGCCGCTGGCTGCGATCTCGGCGGCCAGTGCGTCGGCCAGGCGGCGATGGGCATCGGCCATCAACGACGGCGCGGGATGCTCGCGCAGCAAGGGCACGAGGCGCGCGTCGAGCTGGTTGAGGCCGGCGAGGTGATGCAGAACGCGTTCGTCGATGCGCAGGCGGGCCTGGCTCGGGCTGCCGTCCTCGATCTCCAGCAGTCGCCATGCGCGCAGCGGTGCGCGCGGCGTCAGCGCGCTCCAGTGCGCGCCGGGCAGCGCGCCGAGCGCGAGGCCGAAACTCAGGCGCGGCACCCGCGCTGCGAGTGCCGAATCCATTTCGATGCCCGCGGCCAGCAGCAGCAGGCTGCGCTCGAAATCGCTGAGGCCGAAGGTGGCCGTGATCTGATCGATGGCTGCGGGTTCGGGCAGCGCGGCACCGGCTTCCACGGGGCTCGGCACGGCCGGCGCGCCGCTGTCGCCGAGACGGCGGCGCAATTGCGCGAACTCGGCCGCCAGCAGGCGCTGGTTGGCCTCGGGCCAGGCGAGCGGGAGTTTCGCGTTCATGGCGGCAGCGTGATGCGGTCGTTGAAGAACGCGGGCGGCGTGGCGCCGCGGTTGACCACCACGCTCTCGATGCCGTCGATCTTCAGGCGCAGGAGCGGCGTGCCGCCGGCCGGCGGCGCATCGGCGAACGCGAAGTCGAGCTGCGCCGTGTCGGCGGCGAAGGGCAATGCCGGCGTCTCGCGCGTGTCCATCACCAGCGTCACGGCCTGGCCGACGCGCACCACGGGTGCGCAGCCCAGCGTGAGCGACAACACGTTGGCCGCGCTGCGCGCCATCGCGAGCGGCGGGAAGCTGGTGATGGCCGGTGCGATCGCGATCGGCAGCGTGTTGCTGGTGCGCGGCGCGGTATCGCCAGGGCGCAGCACGCGCAGCGCGGCCTGGTAGACGCCGGCCGGCAGCGCGGCGGGCGGCAGGGCGAGGTTGAAGCTGAAGGCCGCATCGTCGCTGCTGTCGGCCAGCGCGATCTCCTGCGCGATGCCGAAGCGGTCGTTGCCGAGCAGCAGTGCGCGCGCCGTGCCGCCCAGATGATGGCCGCTCGCATCGACCGCGTCGCCCAGGCGCAGCGCCGAGGGTGTCTGGTGCGCAGGCGCGATCAGGCTGTCGAGCGTGGGGAAGGGCGGCACCAGATCCGGATTGACGAACACGCCCTGGTCGAGATCGCCGCGCCGCAGCACCGGCAGCGGCGAGACCGCGGGCCGCCGCGCTTCGATCAGCACCACCGAGACCACGAAGTTGGTGGTCGGGCGGTAGCGCGCCTGCAGCGCGGTCCACAGCCGCGACATCTCTTCGCCGCCCATCGCGGTGGGCGTGATCCTCAGCATCTCGACCTGCTCGGCGAGGTCGGCGCTGCGCAGCGACTGGTACACGGTAGGCAGCAGCGCGCCGCTGACCGGCGAGGGATTGAGTGCGGTGCGGATCTGCGCGCGCCCGAGCATCGGGTTCTCGTGCAGCAGCTGCAGCGCATAGCCGAGCAGCACCTCGGCCTGCAACTCCTCGAAGCCATAGGCGCTCAGCAGGTAATGCAGGTCGAGCGCGAGCGGCGGGTCGGTGCTGCGCGCGCCGCGGCTGTCGCGCGAGGGCAGTGCGACATTGCGCCAGGCCGCATTGGGCGTGACCTGATGCAGGAAGAGGTTGACGCGCGGCACCGCGTCCGGCCCTTCGAGCGGCACGGCATCGGGCGGCATCGAGGAGACGGTGACGCCGGCGCCCATCGCGTCGGTGACCTGGTGATCGATCAGGCCGGTGTCGATCAGGTCCTTCAACACCGCGGTGACACCGGCGAGGGCAAGGGCATTGCTCATGGCGAGCGCCTACGACCTGCCGCGCGATCCGCGCAGGTAATCGCCCAGGCCGCGCGCATTGGCGTCGCGCGGACGCGCGGCACGCGGCGGCGCTGCAGCCGGCAGCGCGGTGAGTTCGACACGGCCGATGCTCACGTGGACCTCGGTCGGTGCCGGCACGGCGGCAGCGCGTGCGGGCTGCCGCTCGCGGCGCGGCGGTGTCGCGTGCATGCCGCGCAGCGGCGGCGATTCCCCTGGCTGCGGTGCCTGGTGGGTCACCAGCGGCTCGGGGTCGGGCATCGAGGCATCGGCATGCGCTGGCGGCGATGGATCGCGCGCTGCGTTGCGCCGCGATGGCGACGCGGCTTCGGCATGGCGAGCGGCCTTGGTCATGGCGCGCCTCGGCGGTGTGGCATCGGGCTCGGCGCGGTGCGTGATGACGAGAGGCAGAACATGTGCCTGCGTGGCCATGTGCATCGGCGCTGCGCGTGCCACCGTCGCTGCCACGTCCGGCTGTGACGACATGACGGGTGCCGGTGCGCCGATCAGCGGCTGCGTCATCGAAGCGGGCTCGGAAGCCGGCGCGAGCTCGGCGACGGACTCGTCGCGTTGCAACGCATGCAGCGGACTCGCGCGCTGCGAGCGCACCGGCCGCGCCGCGCCGAGCGCACGTTCAGCGAGGCCGCGCAGCAAGCTCATGACAGCACGCGTTCGATGTAGCGCTGCCGTCGTGCGGGCGGCAACGCGAGGATCTCGGACTCGCTCCAGCCATAGGCGCCGGCCAGCAGGTGCACGTCGTCGAGCAGCCGGTCGGCCTGCGCGGCGAGCTCGTCCCACAGGCTGGCGGCGATGTCGAGCGGCGCCGACCATGGGTGTGCGCAATATGTGCAGGCGAGGTCGAGGGTGACATGCGCGAGCGGATCGGCCGCGTCGAGCGCGGCTTCGATCGCGGTGCGCTCCTCGGCGCTCCATGCGCGCACGCCATCGAGCGCGAGGCGTTCGAGCAAACGCTGCGCGGCGGCGTCGACGTCGACCGCATCGACCAGCGCCGCGAGATCGCGCGAGGTCGGGCGCCGGAAACGCGCGGCGCCGACCGTCACGGGCGCCTCGTCTCGCGGCGCGCGTTGCGCGAAGTCGTTGAGATCCAGCGTGAAGGTCAACGCTTCGCCGCACGCGGGGCAGCCAACTTGCGCCTCGAAGGCAGCCCCGAACCATTCGCAGCGCAGCGTCAGCAATGCCGCATCGCGTGCACCCAGCGGCCGGTCGGCCCAGGCGATCTCGGGCGCCGCCGCGGCCGCGAGCAGCAGCGCGCGGTCGAGTGGATGGCGCTCTGCGCCGCGCTCCCGGAGCGCGAGGCATTGAAGATCGGCGAGGCCCATGCGCGATCGTCCTCAGGCCGGTTCGGTGAAGCTCGGCTCGCTCGGCTCGGTCACGTCCTGGTCGCGCTCCCAGCCCTCGTTCTCGAGCTTGATGCTCTGGATCAGCACGGCATTGGCATTGGCATCGAGATCGGCTTCGGCCTGGAACTCGCTGACCCAGCAGCGGTACACCTTGTAGGCGATGGCGAGCTGGCCGGCCTCGTTGTAGATCTCGATGATCAGGTCCTTGCGGAAGTCCTTGAGCGACACCTCGGCGCCGAGGCCGCTGCCGAAGTTCCAGACCTTGTTGGCCCACTTCTCGAACTCGGTGTCGTGCGTGACGCCGCGCTCCAGCGTGATCGCTTCGTACTTGGTGCGGCCCGGCGACTTGCGGCCGGTCGACGGGTCGCCGCCCTCGCGGTGTTCGACCACCTCGGTCGTGCGCTTGAGCGCGGAGATCTTGCAGACGCCGGCCACGTAGCGGCCATCCCACTTGACCCTGAATTTGAAGTTCTTGTAGGGATCGAAGCGCTGCGCATTGACGGAAAACTGGGCCATGTCTGTGCTCCTAGGTCGGGATGTCGCCGGCGATCTGCTGCAGCTTGAGCACCACGAACTCGGCCGGCTTCAGCGGTGCGAAGCCGACGAAGATGTTGACGATGCCGAGGTCGATGTCGGCCTGCGTGGTGGTCTCGCTGTCGCACTTGACGAAGTACGCTTCCTTGGGCGTCTTGCCCTGGAACGCGCCCTGGCGGAACAGGCCCTGCAGGAAGGCGCCGATGTTCAGGCGGATCTGCGCCCACAGCGGCTCGTCGTTGGGCTCGAACACCACCCACTGCGTGCCGCGGTACAGGCTCTCCTCGAGGAACAGCGCCATGCGGCGCACCGCGAGGTACTTCCATTCCGAGGCCAGCGGATCGGCGCCGGCCAGCGTGCGAGAGCCCCACACCACGCGGCCGTAGACGGGGAAATCGCGCAGGCAGTTGATGCCCATCGGATTGAGGTCGCCGTTCTGCAGGTCGGTGAGCTTGACGGTCAGTGCGCTCACGCCGGTCAGCGTGGCCTCGGTGCCGGCGGCCGACTTCCAGACGCCGCGCGCGGCATCGGTGCGCGCCATCACGCCGGCGACCGCGCCGCTGGGCACGAAGTCCTGCAACTGGTTCGCGCGCAGCGGGTTGGGCGCGCTCACGCGCGGGAAGAAGAAGGCCGCGTTGATGTCGCGGCCGACCGCGTTCGCATGGGTGATGGCTTCGTCGATGGTGTCGACGTCCGATGGCGGATCGACCAGCAGGATGGCGCGGCGGCGCGCGCAGTAGCTCAGCACGCCGCCGAGGTCGGCCGGCTGCACGTCGGCATCCGGCGCGTAGGGCGGGATGACGAGGATGTTGAAGAGATCGGCGCGTTCGAGCGCGAAGATCCCTTGGCGCGTCGCTTCGAGGCCGGGCGCGCTGATGACGGTGGCATCGACCGCATCGCCATCGGCCGTCGCCGCGACGGTCAGCAGCGTGGCCGCGGCCGCGGCCGGCCGCGCGGGCGCCGCCGGCACCGCGGTCGCGCGCACCAGCGCGCTGCCGAGCAGCACGCGCTGCACGTAGCGCGCATCGGCCGGGCTGGTGGAGAGGCCGAAGTAGACCTCGCGCAGGTCGGTGTCGGTGTCGTGCACCGTGAGGTTGAAGAAGGGCGCCGGCAGCGCGCCGCCCGAGCCGTCGTCCAGCGTCACCGTGACCTCGACCAGTCCGCCCCACGAGCCCGGGTTGGCCGCCGACAGCGTGAGGCCGTTGTTGGTGATCGATGCGGTCGCCATGTTGGCGCCGGCCACGCGCACGATCAGCGCATCGCTGCCGCCGTTCTGGAAATACTGGTTCACCGCGAAGGACATCGGACTGTCGTCCCACAGGCCGCCGAAGATGCGCTGGTAGTCGGCGAAGCTGTGGATGCGCACCGGGCTCTGGTTCTGCGGATCGTTGTCCAGCGGCCCGCGCAGCGCGCGGCCGACGAACGCGGTGATCGACGTGGCCACGCCGGTGATCGTGCGGACGCCGCTCGACACCTCTTCGATGTAGACGCCTGGAAAAGTCAGTGCCGATGGCATGCCATGCTCCTTCTCGTGCGCGCGCGGCGCGGTTGGCTCATCACTCCACTCCCCTCGAATACAGCTGCGTTCCGTCCGCCAGGCTCACGCGCCGCATCAGGCCCTCGCCGACCAGCTGCGCCAGCGCGCGCTCGATCTCCTCGGCCGAGGCTGCGGCACCGCTGTCGCCGAGCCACCAGCGCCGGATGCCTTCGGCCGAATCGGCGGCGCGCGGATGCGCCTTGAGGTAGTCCACGATGAGCCGTTCGACGCCGTCGCGGACATGCGCAGCCGGGTGTTTCATGGGGCTCGCGTTGCAAGCTCGGTGCCAGCGCACGCGCAAGGGACCTGCATGCGCGCCGTGCCTTGGCGCGGACCCTGCGCGGCATGTCGCGGTGGGTCGCCAGCGACCCGGCGATGGCGGATGCGGCAGGGTCGCAATCCACCCGCCGGGGCATCGACGGCCCATGGCGAAGCGCGCAGCGCGCGGTGTTGGCGGCGGTGATTCAGGCGAGGTGGTCGGAGGCGGCGTCGCGCCCGATGCCGTGCTTCTTCAGCAGCTTGCCGAACGCACGCCGTTCCTTGCCGACCATCTGCGCGGCGCGCGTGACGTTGCCTTCGGCCTGGCGCAGTGCGCGCTGCAGATAGTCCTGCTCGAACTGCCGCACTGCCTCGGCCTTGGCGAGCTGGAAGCGCATCAGGCCGCTGTCGTCCCAGTCCTCGGCGGCCGGGGCCGCATGCGGCGCGGCGTCTTCACGCAGCGCGATGCCGCCGCCCATGAGGAATTCGCGATGCACCCAGTTCTCGAGTTCGCGGATGTTGCCGGGCCAGGGCTGGCTGCGAAGCCATTGCAGCGTGTCGTGCGGCAGCGCCTTGGCGGGCAGGCCGTACTTGGCGCTGAAGCGCCGGATGAAATGCGCAGCCAGGAGTTCGATGTCGCCGGCGCGCTCGCGCAGCGGCGGCAGCACGAGGTGCAGGATCTTGAGCCGGTACATCAGGTCGGCGCGGAAGCCACCCTCGGCCACCAGCGCGGCCAGCGGGCGGTTGGAGGCCGCGACCACGCGCACGTCGCCCGTGAGTTCGCGCGAGGTGCCCAGCGGCCGGTAGCGCTGGTCCTGCAGAAAGCGCAGCAGCGTCACCTGCGCCTTGCCGCTCAGCGCATCGACCTCGTCGAGGAAGAGCGTGCCGCCGTTGGCCTCGGCGACCAGGCCGGCGCGCGCGTGGCGTGCGTCCGTGAAGGCGCCGCGCTCGTGGCCGAAGAGTTCGGATTCGATCAGCGTCTCGGGCAGCGCGCCGCAGTTGACGGGCACGAAGGGCCGTTCGCTGCGCAGGCCGCCGTAGTGGATGACGCGCGCGGCCAGTTCCTTGCCGGAACCGGTCTCGCCCTCGATCAGCGCCGGTGCCTCGGTGGCGGCGATGCGCTCGAGCTGCGCGACCATGCGCGCATGCGCGGCCGAGGCGCCGATGATTTCATCGTGAAGTCGCTTCCATCCTTCGGAGGTGCACATCGCTTCGGGGATCGGGGGCGAAGACATGGGGCTGCGCGTGTCGAGGGTAACGGTGTCCGTGTCCTGGGATGGATGAAGGCCCTCGCCGGCCTTCGAGAACGAATCTACCCGGCTGACCGTGGAGCGCAATATGACTGACGGCGTACCGCAGCCTGGGCGCGCGGCATGCATTGAAAACTCAAGTATTCATACCGAAGGTCGGGTGGAGCGGCCCGATGTGGAAAAGTTCGGATTCGGGGCGCATGCAGCTGCTGCGGGAGCGGAGGCGGCCGGTGCGCGCGTGGACAATGGGCGCTTGCGCAACACATCCCATGTCCGAGGTATAGAAAACCCATGTCGTCCGCCTCCGATCTCGAATCGATGTTCGATCTTGCCCCCGTGTCGCTCTGGCTCGAGGACTACAGCGGGCTCAAGCGCCTGTTCGACCAGTGGCGCGCGCAGGGCGTGGAGGATCTGGTGGCCCATCTCGGGGCCGAGCCCGGGCGCGTGCAGGAGTGCATGTCCCGGTTGCAGGTGATGCGGGTCAACCAGAGCACGCTGGCGCTGTTCGGCGCCGCCACCCAGGAAGAGCTGCTGTCGCGCCTGGACAGTGTCTTTCGCGGCGACATGGCCGATTCGGTGATCCACGAGCTCGACCTGCTGTGGCGCGGCCAGCTCAGTTTCGACAACCAGACCGTCAACTATGCGCTGGACGGACGCCGGCTCGACGTGCACGTCCATGTGCGCGTGCTGCCCGGCCACGAGGCCGCCTGGGATCGCGTGCTGGTTTCGCTGCACGACGTCACCGAGCGCGTGCAGGCCGAGCGGCAGCGCGCGGAAAGCGAGCGCTACGCGCGCGGCCTGTTCGACCATTCGCCGGTGTCGCTCTGGGTCGAGGACTTCAGCGCGGTCAAGACCTTGCTGGACGACATCCGGGCGCGCGGCATCAGCGATTTCGCGACCTTCATCAAGGTCCATCCGGAGTTCGTGACGCGGTGCATGCAGGAGATCCGCGTGATCGACGTCAACCACGAGACGCTGCGCATGTTCGCGGCGGCCGACAAGAACACGCTGCTCAAGCACATCTCGCGCATCTTCCGCGACGAGATGCGCGAGTCCTTCGGCGACCAGCTGCAGGACCTGTGGAACGGCAAGACGCTGCAGCAGCGCGAGGTGCTCAACTATTCGCTGTCGGGCGAGCCGGTGAACATCCACATGCAGTTCGCGGTGCTGGAGGACCATCTGGACACCTGGGACCTGGTGCTGGTATCGCTGGTGGACATCACCGCGCGCAAGAAGGCCGAGGCTTACCTCGAATACCTCGGCAAGCACGACGTGCTGACGCAGTTGCACAACCGCACCTTCTACACCGAGGAGCTCAACCGGCTGTCGCGCAAGGGGCCGTGGCCGGTGTCGGTGCTGGCGATCGACCTCAACGGCCTGAAGAACATCAACGACGAGGAAGGCCATGCCGCCGGCGATGCGCTGCTGCGCCGCGTGGGCGAGGTGCTGAGCAAGGCGGTCGATGCGCCGTCCTGGCCCGCACGCATCGGCGGCGACGAGTTCGCGATCCTGCTGCCGATGACCGACGAGCGAGGCGCGGAGGCGATGCGCGAGCGCGTCATGTCGCTGCTCGACCTGAACAACCAGTTCTATGCGGGCCAGAACGGCCATGTGCTGAGCCTGGCGATCGGCCAGGCGACCTGCAGCGCCGGCGACCAGCTGGACCTGGCGCTGATGCGCGCGGACAAGGCGATGTACGAGGACAAGGCACGCCATTACGACGGGCACTGAGCGCCGGGCTACGCCTGAGCGAGCGGATTGCGCCGTTTTGAGTGAACAATAGCGGCCTCCATCCTCCAAGGGCCGCGCGGCGGCCCTTCACCGATTCCCACCATGTCCAACCGCAACCTGGCCGGCCATCTCAAGATCTGCGATGGACAGATCGTCTGGGCCGACGAAGACGCGCACAACCTGCTGGGCTATCCGCTCGGCGCACTGGCGGACATGCCCTTCGCCGACGTGCTGGCGAACGAGCAGGACGCGCCGGGTCCGGAAGGCGGCGCGATGCAGGTCCCGGCGCTCGGCGCCATCTACTACGAGCGCGTCACCCTGCAGGGGCAGCAGGGCGGCACCCTGCTGACCGACATGCGTGGCGAACGCATGGACGACCTCTGCATCCTGTGGAGCTTCAAGCTGGCGGTGCGCGGCGTGCGCGGCGAGCGGCTCGACGTGCTGTCCCGCCACGATGCGCTCACGCGGCTGCCGAACCGCATTCCCTCGGTCGAGGAACTGAGCCAGACGCCGCATCCGCACGACGGCAATGCCGGCCGCCTGCTGGCGGTGTGCTACCTGGACCTCGATCGCTTCCG
Source organism: Variovorax sp. SRS16 (assembly GCF_901827165.1). Taxonomy (NCBI): domain Bacteria; kingdom Pseudomonadati; phylum Pseudomonadota; class Betaproteobacteria; order Burkholderiales; family Comamonadaceae; genus Variovorax; species Variovorax sp. SRS16. The sequence continues at coordinate 4,263,630 of NZ_LR594666.1, read as the reverse complement.
CGACATCAACGACAGCTTCGGCCCGGTGGGCGGCGACGCAGTGCTGCGCGAGGTGGCGCGGCGCCTGAAGGCCGCGGTGCCGCACGACGCCACGGTGGCGCGGGTCGGCGGCGACGAATTCGCGCTGGTGCTGCCACTCTCCAGCGAAGAGCAGTGCCGCGCGCTGCTGCGGCAAATCCTGGCGCGGCTGGCGCATCCGTTCCGGCTGCAGGACCGGTCGGCCCGCCTGCGCGCCAGCGTCGGCGTGGCGCTGATGGCGCACGGCGCGCAGCCGACGGAGGTGATGCTGCAGCATGCCCAGCACGCGGTCTTCTTCGCCAAGCGGGCCGGTGGCAGCCAGATGCATTTCTTCGACGCCGACCAGGCGTTGGAGGAGCAGCAGGAGCAGCAGATCCGCCAGCGCATCCGCGAAGGCCTGGCGCAGCACGAGTTCATCCTCGCTTATCAGCCCAAGGTGGACATGCGCTGCGGCACCGTCATCGGCTTCGAGGCGCTGGTGCGCTGGCAGCATCCCGAGCGCGGCCTGCTGCAGCCGGCCGCGTTCGTGCCGATGATCGAGGACCACGAACTGGTGGAGCGCCTGGGCGACTGGGCGCTCGGCGAGTCGGTGCGCCAGGCCGCGCAGTGGCTTGCAGCCGGCGTGCAGACCTCGGTCAGCGTCAACATCAGCCCGCGCCATCTGCTGCGTCCGGATTTCATCGAGCGGCTGGCCTTCCATCTCGGGCGCTTCCCGCAACTGCATGCCGGCGTGCTCGAACTGGAAATCCTCGAGACCACCGCGATCAAGGACTTCAGCGCAGTCGCCGAATTCATCGGTGCCTGCAAGGAGCTGGGCGTGCCGGTCACGATGGACGATTTCGGCACCGGCTATTCGTCGTTGACCTACCTGCGGCAGCTGCCGGTCGCGGCGCTCAAGCTGGACCATTCCTTCGTGCGCGGCATGCTGGAGGACGCGGAGGACCAGGCGATCGTCAAGGGCATCCTGGTGATGGCGCATGGTCTCGGACGCAAGGCGATCGCCGAGGGCGTCGAATCGGTGGCCCATGGCGACGCGCTGATGGCGCTGGGCTGCACGCTGGGCCAGGGCTACGGCATCGCGCGGCCGCTGCCGCCCGATCAGGTGCCGGACTGGATCGCCGGCTTCGAACGCGCGCCGCCCTGGGGCAGGGCGCCCGGCTGCTGACCGCCGCCGACGACCCGGTTGCGTCCTGCGGACTTGGCTTCGTAGAGCCGCGCGTCGGCCATCTGGATCAATCGATCCGGCGCGCTGCCGGGCATCGCGGTCGTGGTGGCGACGCCGATGCTGACCGTGAGGCAGGGCCCGCCGTCGGACGCCGGATGCGGCAACGCCAGGGCCTCGATATCGGCGCGCAATTTCTGTGCGACCGCCTCTGCGTCCGCGGCGCAGAGGGACGGCAGCACCAGCGCGAACTCCTCGCCGCCGAAGCGCGCGGCCACGGCGGGCGGCGCGCAGGGCGTCTCGCGGATCGCGCTCGCGACGCGCCGCAGGGCGTCGTCGCCCGCAAGGTGGCCGAGCCGGTCGTTGTAGTTCTTGAAGCAGTCGACATCGATCATCAGCAGTGACAACGGCGACTGGTTCTCCAGCGACGCCTTCCATTCCTGCGCCATGTACTCGTCGAAGAACCTGCGGTTCGACAGGCCCGTGAGGCCGTCGGAATTGGTGAGCCGGCGCAGCTCCTGGTTGCTCTCGAGCAGCTGTTGCTCGCTCAGGCGCAGGGCGCGGTACGCGTTGTCGCGCTGGATCAGCGCCATGTAGGAGCGCGAGTGGTAGCGGATGCGTGCGACCAGCTCGATCGGCTCGGGCAGCTTGACCAGGTAGTCGTTGGCGCCGATCGCGAACGCCGATTTCTTCATGATCGGCTCGTCGTTGGACGACAGCACGATGATCGGGACGTTGCGCGTTTGCGGCGTCGACCGGTAAGCCCGCACGAGGTCCAGCCCATCCGCGCCGGGCATGACCAGGTCCTGCAGGATCACCGTCGGGTGCACCTTGCAGGCCGTGGCCAGGGCTTCGCTCGCGTTCGCACAGGCGTGGAAGGCGATGGAAGAATCGACGGAGAGCATCTTGCCGACCACCATCGCGATGAGCGGCTGGTCGTCCACCAGCAGCACGGTGGTGGCCTGCTGGCGATCGGCGCCACCTTCTTCAAATCCGGCGTTCACGTGCATACTCATCGGCAGATGAACGCGAGGACGGAATGGGCATGGGTAAGTTTGGCCATGATCTGGTGACGTGCCAGGGTGCGGGAAGGATTCGGAAACCGGTCGGATGCCCGTACGACGCGGCTGCATTATCGCGGCTCGGCCGGCCGGTTCGGCAAAAGCCTTGCCCGCGGTCGCTGAAATGACCGAAGCGCCCGGCGACGAGGCCCCGCAGGATGCGCAATCGCGGCTGGAGGCGGCCAATCAACGGCAGCTCGAGCTCCTGCGGCGTGTGGTTGAACTCACGCGCGACCGCGACCGGCTGACGGTCAAGGCGAATCGCCAGGCCGAGGAGATCGGCAGCTTGCGCAGGACGCTGGACGCCACGCGTCGCCATCTGCTGGTGACCGACGTGGTGCGGCTGGCCCAATGGGAATGGGATATCGCCAGCGGTTCCGTCTTCCTCAGTGCGCGATGGGAGGAAATGATCGGTGCGGCCGCCGAGAACAACCGCTGGCCGCTGCGCGACCTGTTGGCCCGCGTGCACCCGGACGACGTGCCGGCCGTGCGGCAGGCGCTGGACGATGCGCTCGGCGGCAAGGCCGACCGCTACTCGGTCGAACATCGCGTCGCGGCGGCCGATGGCTGGATCTGGATCGAAAGCATCGGCATGGTGACCGAGCGCGATGCCGACGGCAAAGCGCTGCGGCTGACGGGCTTCAACTCCGACATCACCGCCCGCCGCCGCATGCACGACGAGATCGAGCAGGCGCGCGCGCAGGCCGAGGCCAGCAGTCGCGCCAAGAGCGAATTCCTTGCCAACATGAGCCACGAGGTCCGCACGCCGCTGAACGCGGTCCTGGGGCTGACGCGGCTGCTTCACCAGTCGCCGCTGAACGACGAGCAGCGCCAGCATCTCGAACTCATCGACAACTCGGCCGCGTCGCTCCTGGCCTTGCTCAACGACATCCTCGACCTGTCGAAGATCGAGGCCGGCAAGCTGGTGTTCGAACTGATCCGCTTCGACATCGCGCGCTGGGTGCGCGAGGCCGTCGCGCTGCACAAGCTGGCGGCCGAGAAGAAGGGCTTGCAGCTCGAGGTCGATGTTTCGGACGACGTTCCGTGGAAGGTGGCCGGCGATCCGGGCCGGCTGCGCCAGGTGATTTCCAACCTGGTGTCCAACGCCGTGAAGTTCACCGAGGCCGGCCGCATCTCGGTGTCGGCGCGTCTCGCGCCGCAGCAGTCGGACCTGCGGCGCGATCAGCTGCGGATGCTGTTCGTGGTGCGCGACACCGGCGTCGGCGTTCCGGCCGACAAGCAGCAGCAGATCTTCGAGGCCTTCACGCAGGAGGATGCATCGACCACGCGCCGCTTCGGCGGAACCGGGTTGGGGCTGGCCATCTGTGCGCGCCTGGTGAGCATGATGGGCGGCGAGATCCAGCTCACGAGCCGCCCGCGCGAGGGCAGCACCTTTCGCTTCACCGCAGTCTTCGAACAGGCCGCCGACGAGATGAGCGTCCTGACCGAGCCGGCGCCGCTCGAGGCCGTCGCGACCCGCGGCCTCAACGTCCTGCTGGCGGAGGACCACGCGGTCAACGAACTGCTCATGCGCAAGCTGCTCGCCGAGATGGGATGCACCTTCAACGTCGCGCGCAATGGCGAGGAGGCCGTGCGCCACTGGAAGACGAGGCAGTTCGACCTGGTGCTGATGGACGTGCAGATGCCGGTGCTCAGCGGCTTCGACGCCACGGCGCGGATCCGGGCGATGGAAGCGGCCGAGCCGGACCGCGGGCGCACGCCGATCGTTGCGCTCACGGCCCACGCGATGGCGGGCGATCGCGAGAAGTGCCTGGCCGCCGGCATGGACGCCTATGTCTCGAAGCCCGTGTCGCCGGCGCTGCTGTCGCAAGCCATCCACGATGCGATGCGCGGCGCGACGGCGACGGGGGCGCCCAGGGAATTCCTGCTCGACACCGATTTCGGACCCTGGCCGGGCAGCGCGCCGGGCGCGTCCCCTGCGGCCAGCGGATCCGACCCATCGTTGCCGATCGACATGCAGCAGCTGTTGCAGACCATGGGCGGCGATTGGGATGCCGTGCGCCAGCTCGCCGCCACGATGCGCGCCGACATGGCGTTCCGCCGGCCCGCCATCCAGCATGCGATTGCCGGCGGCGATTCAAAGGCGGCGCAGGAACAGGTTCATGCCCTCAAGGGGGCGCTTTCGACCATCGGCGCGCTCCAGGGCGCGAAGATGGCCAAGGATGTGGAAGCCTCTTTGCGGCGCGATGACTGGGCCGGTGCGCAGCGCAGCTTCGGCCGGATGGAGCCCGAGCTCGAGCGCGTCGACACGGCGCTGACGCAGATGATCGAGGGCGACGAGGCCTGAGCGAGCAGGCGCTCGGCGGTGGTGCCCGGGGCCGGAATCGAACCGGCACGCCTTGCGGCGGGGGATTTTGAGTCCCCTGCGTCTACCAATTTCACCACCCGGGCACGGAAGGGAAGGAAGCCGAAAATTATGGCACAGTGGGCCCATGCAATATCCGACCATTGAAGACGCGATCGGCAAAACGCCGCTGGTCGCGCTGCAGCGTATCGATGCGGCCGCCAACGCGGAACGCGGCAACGTCATCCTCGGCAAGCTCGAAGGCAACAATCCCGCCGGTTCGGTGAAAGACCGGCCGGCCCTCTCGATGATCAAGCGCGCCGAGGAGCGCGGCGAGATCAAGCCCGGCGACACGCTCATCGAAGCCACCTCGGGCAACACCGGCATCGCCCTCGCCATGGCGGCGGCCGTCAAGGGCTATCGCATGGTGCTGATCATGCCGGAGGATCTTTCCGTCGAACGCGCGCAGACGATGAAGGCCTTCGGTGCCGAGCTCATGCTGACGCCCAAGAGCGGCGGCATGGAATACGCGCGCGACCTGGCCGAACAGATGATGGCGCAGGGCAAAGGCCGCGTGCTCGACCAGTTCGCCAACCCCGACAACCCGCGCATCCACTACGAAACCACCGGCCCCGAGATCTGGGCCGACACGCAGGGACGCATCACGCATTTCGTCAGCGCGATGGGCACCACCGGCACCATCACCGGCGTCTCGCGCTTTCTCAAGGAGAAGAACCCCGCGGTGCGCATCGTCGGCGCGCAGCCGGAGGACGGCTCGCGCATTCCGGGCATCCGCAAGTGGCCGAAGGAATACCTGCCCAAGATCTACGATCCGAGCCGCGTCGACGAAACGGTCAACGTGAGCCAGGACAACGCCGAGGAGATGTGCCGGCGGCTGGCGCGCGAAGAGGGCATCTTCGGCGGCATCTCGGCGGCCGGCGCGCTGTGGGCGGCGCTGGAGATCGCCAAGACGGTCGAGAACGCGACCATCGTCTTCGTGGTCTGCGACCGCGGCGACCGCTATCTGTCGACCGGCGTGTTTCCGGCGTAGCGCGATGTCGGAGCATCGATTCTGTCCGGCCTGCGCCACGCCGCTCGCCCACATCGAACTGCCCGAGGACGGTGGTCCGAAGTCGCGCCTGCGCTGTCCGGCCTGCGGCTGGACGCACTGGAACAACCCGACGCCGGTGCTGGCCGCGATCATCGAGTACCGCGGCCAGGTGCTGCTGGCGCGCAATGCCGCGTGGCAGCACAAGATGTATGCGCTGATCACCGGCTTCATGGAAGCCGGCGAGACGCCCGAGGAGGGCATCGCGCGCGAGATCAAGGAAGAGACCAACCTCGATGCGAGCGCGCTCGGGCTGGTGGGTGTCTACGACTTCCAGCGCATGAACCAGGTGATCATTGCCTACCATGCGGTGGCCGACGGCGAGGTGAGGCTGTCGCCCGAGCTCGTCGACTACAAGCTCTACGACCTGGAGGCGCTCAAGTGCTGGCCGGCGGGCACCGGCTATGCACTGGCCGACTGGCTGCGCACGCGCGGGCACGAGCCGCAATTCGTCGAGTGGCCCCGTCCGGTGAATCCCCCGTCCGATGCGGTGTCCACGACCTAGAATCGAGTGGCCAAGGAACACGCGATGCACATCCACAAAGAAATCGACACCCGCGGACTCAACTGTCCGCTGCCCATCCTGAAGGCCAAGAAGTCGCTCAACGAGATGCAGAGCGGCCAGTTGCTGAAGGTGGTGTCCACGGATGCCGGCTCGGTGCGCGACTTCCAGGCCTTTGCCCGGCAGACCGGCAACGACCTGGTCGAGCAGCAGACCGTCGGCAGCGATTTCATCCACGTGCTGCGTCGCCGCTGACGATGGTGTCGCCGTGAAGCGGAGCACGCGCATTGCTGCATGGGGCCTCGCGCTGGCCGTCGGGGCCACGTTGATCCCGCTGACGACGTGGAGCGACGGAATGCCTGCGAACACCCTGCATCGACCCATTGCCCCGACCGCGATTCCGATCGCGGTCATGGGTGATTCCAACAGCCATTCCTACCAGGACAGCATTTCATTCCCGCCCGGGTCGGCCGACCGCGGCGGGGCTCTGCGTCCCAACACCTTCCAGTGGACCGAGGTGCTCGCGCGTTTGCGCGGCAAGGAGCTGGACTCCGGGCCGTGGGTGCGCTGGGGACGGCCGGGCGTCGTGGCCCGCGGGCGCGAACTGCTGGGCCTGAATGGCGCCCGGGCGCCGAAGAAGGAAGACTACCTCTACAACTTCGCCAATTCCGGCGCTACCTGCAACAACCTCATGGAAAGCCGCATGCGCCAGGCGCCGCGGCTGGTCGAGCTGATGGACCAGGAGCCGGAGCGCTGGAAGCGCGGGGTGGTGGTGATCCGCATGGGCCTCAACAACTGGAGCGCCCTGCTGGACCTTCAGGCGCACGATCCCAAGGCACCCGGTGTGCGCGCCGTCATCGACTACTGTGCGGGTGAAATTCAGCGCACCATCGCATTGATCCACGCGACGCACCCGACGACGCGCGTCCTGGTCGTGGGCATCGCCAACGAGACGGATGATCCCGAGCAGTTCGACCGCTATCAATCGGCATCCGCAACGGTCAATCTCAGGATTGCGCTCGGCGATTTCAACGCGGCGCTGCGCCAGCTCACCGTCGGGGATCCGCGCCTGGCGTATTTCGACGATCTCGCCTGGTTCGAACGGCTCTGGGGATCGCGCACGGCCGACGGCAAGCCGATCTACAAGACGGTGGCGATCGGCCCGACGCTGCGCGTGACCAACACGGCGGGAGACGATCCCCACAATGCCCTGGTGGGCGACCACCATGCCGGGCTGGTGTGGAACGCCCTGTGGGCGCAATCGCTGGTCGCGCGCCTGCGCGAGGCTTTCGGTTTGCCGCTGACGCCGATCAGCGACGACGAAATCCGTCGCTTCGTCGAACCCCTGGTGTCGAACCCGCCTAAAGCTCCAGGCTCTTGAGGTAGTTGCGGAACTGCCCGCCCACTTCGGGGTGCGCCAGTGCCAGCTCGACCGTGGCCTGCAGGAAACCTTCCTTGCTGCCGCAGTCGTAGCGCACGCCCTTGTAGGCATAGGCGTAGACCGATTCCTTTTTCATGAGCGCGGCGATGCCGTCGGTCAACTGGATCTCGCCGCCGGCGCCCTTGGGCTGGTTGCGGATTTCGTCGAACACGCCCGGCGTGAGGATGTAGCGGCCCGCCACGCCGAGGCGGGAGGGCGCATCCTCGGGCTTCGGCTTCTCGACCATGCGGTTGACCTTGACCAGGCCCTCCTCGATCGTGTCGCCGGCGACGATGCCATAGCGCTTGACCTGCTCGAGCGGGACTTCCTGCACCGCGAGCAGCGAACCGCCCAGGCGCTGGAAGGTGCGTGTCATTTGCGCGAGCACCGGTTCGCCGTTGTCCGGGCCGACCATCAGGTCATCGGCCAGCAGCACGGCGAAGGGTTCGTCGCCGACCAGATGCTCGGCGCACAGCACGGCATGACCCAGGCCCAGCATGCGCGGCTGGCGCACGTAGGAGCAGGTCATGTCGTCGGGCATCACCGAGCGTGCGATGCGCAGCAACTCCGTCTTGCCGCTGGTTTCGAGCTGGCTTTCGAGCTCGTAGGCCGTGTCGTAGTGGTCCTCGATCGCACGCTTGTTGCGTCCTGTCACGAAGATCATGTCGCGGATGCCGGCAGCGTAGGCCTCTTCGACTGCGTACTGGATCAGCGGCTTGTCCACCACCGGAAGCATTTCCTTGGGCTGTGCCTTGGTGGCCGGCAGAAAACGGGTGCCAAAGCCTGCTACGGGAAACACGGCCTTGCGAATGCGCGTCGAGGAGATGGACATGGGCTTTTGCGTCGGGTCAGGAGGATGGATCGGAGAAGGGACGTGTGCGGGACCGCCCGAGTCCAATACTAAGGCTCGGCCGCCGCGAACGTCTGTCAGCCGAGGCGCACAAGCTGATCGCGCAATCGATCGAGGGTGGCGCTGAAGTCGGCGAGCCGCTTGCGTTCCTGATCGATCACCGCGGCCGGCGCCTTGGCGACAAAGGCTTCGTTGCCGAGTTTGCCGTTGACCTTGGCGATCTCGCCTTCGACGCGTGCCAATTCCTTGCCGATGCGGGCTTTTTCCGCAGCCTTGTCGACTTCCATGTGCAGGCACAGGCGCACGCCGCCGACCACCGCAACGGGCGCCGCTTCGGCGGCCGCGGCCCACGCGGCCTCATCGTCGAAGACCTTCATTTCCTTGAGCTTGGCCAGCGCCTGGAGCACGGGCGCCGCATCGCGCAGGAAGGCGCTCCCGGCGGCATCGTCGGCCACGGCATAGAGCGGCAGCCGGGTTGCGGGCGAGACGTTCATCTCGCCGCGCAGCGTGCGGCAGGCGTCGACGAGCGACTTGAGCCGCGCCACGTGGGCTTCGGCCGCCTCGTCGATCTTCTCGGGCTGGCTCTTCGGGTAGGCCGCGATCATGACGGATTCCCCCGCGCGGCCGGCCACGGCCGCCACCTTCTGCCAGAGGGCCTCGGTGATGAACGGGATCACCGGGTGCGCCAGGCGCAGCAGGGTCTCGAGCGTGCGTATCAGCGTGCGGCGCGTGGCGCGCTGGTGCGCGTCGTCGCCCTGCTGCAGCTGGACCTTGGCGATCTCGAGGTACCAGTCGCAGAACTCGTCCCATGCGAACTGGTAGATCGCGTTCGCGACGTTGTCGAGCCGATAGTCCTCGAAGCCCTTCGCCACGTCGGCCTCGACGCGCTGCAGCCGGGAGGCGATCCAGCGGTCCGCCTGGCTGAACTGGAGATAGCCATGGGCCGGACCGCCGACCTCGCAGTCTTGCTTGGTGTGTTCGCGCAGGCCGCAGTCGTGGCCTTCGCAGTTCATCAGCACGAAGCGCGTCGCGTTCCAGAGCTTGTTGCAGAAGTTGCGGTAGCCCTCGCAGCGCTTGGCATCGAAGTTGATGCTGCGCCCGAGCGATGCGAGAGAGGCGAAGGTGAAGCGCAACGCGTCGGCGCCGAAGGCCGGGATGCCGTCCGGGAATTCCTTCTGGGTGTTCTTGCGCACCGCCGGCGCGGTCTCGGGCCTGCGCAGGCCCTGCGTGCGCTTGTCGAGCAGCTCGGGCAGTGCGATACCGTCGATCAGGTCGACCGGATCGAGCACGTTGCCCTCCGACTTGCTCATCTTGTTGCCGTGCGAGTCGCGCACCAGGCCGTGGATGTAGACGTGCCTGAAGGGCACCTGGCCGGTGAAGTGCTTGGTCATCATGATCATCCGGGCGACCCAGAAGAAGATGATGTCGTAGCCCGTGACCAGCACGCTGGACGGCAGGTAGAGGTCGAGATCCTGCGTCTTCTCGGGCCATCCCAGGGAGGAGAACGGAACCAGGGCCGACGAGTACCAGGTGTCGAGCACGTCCTCGTCGCGCACCAGGGTCTTGCCCGGCGCCTGAGCCTGTGCTTGCACCTCGTCGCGTGCCACGTAGACCTTGCCGTCCTCGTCGTACCAGGCCGGGATCTGATGGCCCCACCAGAGCTGGCGCGAGATGGTCCAGTCCTGGATGTTCTCCATCCAGTGGTTGTAGGTGTTGATCCAGTTCTCGGGCACGAAGCTCACCTCGCCCGAGCGGACGGCGTCGATGGCCTTCTGCGCGATCGACTGGCCGCTGGCGTCGGGCTTGGTCATGGCGACGAACCATTGGTCGGTCAGCATCGGTTCGACCACCGCGCCGGTGCGTGCGCAGCGCGGCACCATGAGCTTGTGCTTCTTGGTTTCGGTCAGGAGCCCGAGCGCCTGCAGATCGGCCACCACGGCCTTGCGCGCCACGAAGCGGTCGAGGCCGCGGTACTTTTCGGGCGCGTTGTCGTTGATGGCGGCATCGAGCGTCAGCACGCCGATGATCGGCAGTCCGTGGCGTTGGCCGACAGCGTAGTCGTTGGGGTCGTGCGCGGGCGTGACCTTGACCACGCCGGTGCCGAATGCCTTGTCGACGTAATCGTCGGCGATGACCGGAATCAGCCGGTCCACCAGCGGCAGCCTGACTCGCCGGCCGACCAGATGGCTGTAGCGTTCGTCGTCGGGGTGCACCATCAGCGCCACGTCGCCGAGCATGGTTTCGGGCCGCGTCGTCGCCACCGTGAGCGAGCCCGAGCCGTCTTCGAGGGGATAGGCGATGTGCCAGAGGAAGCCGTCCTCCTCTTCGCTCTCGACCTCGAGGTCGCTCACCGCGGTCTTGAGCACCGGGTCCCAGTTCACCAGCCGCTTGCCGCGGTAGATCAGGCCTTCCTCGTAGAGCTGCACGAAGGTCTGGGTCACGACCTTGGAGAGCTTCTCGTCCATCGTGAAGTACTCGCGGCGCCAGTCGACGGTGTCGCCCATGCGGCGCATCTGGCTGGTGATGGTGTTGCCGGATTTTTCCTTCCACTCCCACACCTTGGCCACGAAGTTCTTGCGGCCGAGGTCGTGGCGGCTGATCTTCTGCTCCTGCAGCTGGCGCTCGACCACGATCTGCGTCGCGATGCCGGCATGGTCGGTGCCCGGCACCCACAGCGTGTTGTCGCCCTTCATGCGGTGATAGCGCGCGAGGCTGTCCATGATCGTCTGGTTGAACGCATGGCCCATGTGCAGCGTGCCCGTCACGTTCGGCGGCGGCAGCTGGATGGCGAAGGAGGGCGCGCCGTCCTGCGGCTGTTGCGTGCCGCGAAAGCCCGCGACCGCGTAGCCGCGCCGCTCCCATTCGGGACCCCAGTGCGCCTCGATGGCGGCAGGTTCGAAGGATTTTGAAAGGCTTTCGAGGCCGGGTTGGGACAAGGTGTCGCTCATGGCGGTGCAAAGACGAGCGGCATCCCGCAGGATGCCGCTCGTGAGGTGGATGAGCCAAGGATTTTATTCGAGTGCAGCCCGCGGATAATTCGTGGATGCTTTTTTTGCTGTCTCCCGCCAAGTCGCTCGACTATGACACCCCGGTACCTGATGCGGTACCTGCCACGCAGCCTCGCTTCGAGGGATCCAGAGGCCCATCGACTGAACTGATCAGGCTGCTGCGCGAGAAGTCGCCGCAGCAGGTTGCTGAGCTCATGCATTTGTCGGACAGGCTGTCTGCGCTCAACGTGGCGCGCTACGCGGCCTGGGCGTCCAAGGGGACGGTGGAGAACGCGAAACAGGCGGTGCTGGCCTTCGACGGCGACGTCTACGGCGGGTTGGACGCGAAGACCCTGAGCGCGGCGCAGCTGGCCTGGGCGCAGGACCATGTCTGCATCCTGAGCGGACTCTACGGGGTGCTTCGCCCGCTCGACCGCCTCCAGCCGTATCGGCTCGAAATGGGCACGGCCCTGGCCAATCGCCGCGGCAAGGACCTGTATGCCTTCTGGGGCACGCGGATCGCCGAACATCTCAACGAGCGCCTCGCGGCGGACCGCACGCCGGTCGTCATCAACCTGGCTTCGCAGGAATACTTCAAGTCGGTCGACCGGAAGGTGCTCAAGGCGCGCGTCGTCGAGTGCGTCTTCGAGGAGTGGAAGCGCGACCGTTACAAGGTCGTGAGCTTCTTCGCCAAACGCGCGCGCGGCCTGATGGCGCGCTGGGCGGTGCTGCACAAGGCGGCCACGCCGAAGGCGCTGGAAAAATTCGCCCTCGAGGCCTATGCGTTCGATGTCGAGGCATCGAGGCCCGACCGACTGGTATTCCGGAGGAAAACCGCATGAGCCTGGGCCAGCCCATCAGCCCCGAGCTGCGCGAATGGCTGGCCGCGCAGTTGGTGGCGGGTCACTCGGTGCCGAGCCTGCGCGCATCGATGCGTGCTGCCGGATGGCACAACGACGTGGCCGATGCCGTGCTGGCCGAGGTCGAGGCGCAGGCGGCGGGCGTGGCTGCCTTCGCCGCCCCGCGCACCCGCATGCCGGGGCCGGATCTGTCGGCATCGCCGCTCCATGTCGATGCCGGCGACCGGCAGGTGCGGATCCTGCAGACGATCCGGCATCCGCGGGTCATCGTGTTCGACGACCTGGTGTCAGACGACGAATGCGAAGGCCTGATCGCCGCAGCACGGGTGCGGCTCGCGCGCTCGCTCACGGTCGAGACGCAAACCGGCGGCGAGGCGCTCAACGTCGACCGCACCAGCGACGGCATGTTCTTCGAGCGCGGTGAGAATCCGATCGTCGCCCGGTTGGAGCGGCGCATCGCTGCGCTGTTGCAGTGGCCACTCGAATTCGGCGAAGGGTTGCAGATCCTGCGCTATTCGCCGGGTGCGCAGTACCGGCCGCACTATGATTACTTCGACCCGGCCGAGCCCGGCACGCCCACCATTCTGCGGCGCGGCGGCCAGCGCGTGGGGACGCTCGTGATGTACCTGAAGGAGCCGGATGCCGGGGGCGGGACGATCTTTCCGGATGTCGGACTCGAAATCGCACCCAAGCGCGGCACCGGCGTCTTCTTCAGCTATGACCGGCCCGATCCGGCAACGCGCACACTGCATGGCGGTGCGCCGGTGCTGGCAGGCGAGAAGTGGGTCGCCACGAAGTGGCTGCGCGAGCGCGAATTCACCTGAATCATGAAACTCACTGCCAACGGCATACGGATCGAAGTCGAAGACAGCGGCGGCGAGGGGCGGCCTGTCGTTCTGCTCATCATGGGTCTCGGCATGCAGTTGATCGCATGGCCGACTGATTTCGTGCAGTCGCTGGTGGACGCCGGTTTCCGGGTCGTGCGCCACGACAACCGGGACATCGGCCTGAGCGAGGGCTTCGACGAGGCCGGCACCGGCAACTTGATCTGGCAGAGCCTGCGCCAGCGCATCGGCCTGCCGGTGCGGTCCGCCTATTCGCTGCAGGACATGGCGGATGACGCGCTTGGTGTGCTGGATGCGCTCGGCATCGGTCGCGCCCATGTGCTGGGTGCCTCGATGGGCGGGATGATTGCGCAGCGCGTGGCGGCGAGCGCGCCCGAGCGTACGACCAGTCTCGTCAGCATCATGAGTTCGAGTGGCGCACGCCATCTTCCCGGGCCGCGGGCTGACGTGGCGGCCGCACTCATGCGGCGTCCGCCGAGCCGCACGGAAGCGGCGCTGGTCGCGCACAGTCTGGGACTGGTCCGTCTGATCGCGAGTCCGGCGTACCCGCAGGACGACCGTGTGCTGACCGATCGCATCACCCGATCGCTGCGCCGCGCATACCGTCCGGCGGGTGTCGTGCGGCAGATGCTTGCGATCGGCGCCGACAGCGGGCGGGATTCGCTGCTGGGACGCATCAGCAGCCCGAGCTTGGTCCTGCATGGCGATGCCGATCCGCTGGTTCCCATCGCTTGTGGCCAGGACACCGCGCGCCGCATCCCGGGCGCGCGCTTCGTCGCCGTGCCGGGCATGGGGCACGATTTGCCGCCGCAGGTGATCGACATTCTTCTGCAGCAGATCGTCCCTTTCCTGCAGATCGCAGAAAGACGCGCATGAGCCTGGACAACACACCGGAACAATCGCAACTGGGCCGCGCGTCGGCCTATGCGGACCATTACGACGCGAGCCTGCTGTTTCCCATCTCGCGCGCAACGCAGCGCGAAGCGATGGGCATCGCAGGCGACGCATTGCCGTTCTTCGGGGCCGATCTCTGGACTGCCTTCGAGCTGAGTTGGCTCAACGCGCGGGGCAAGCCGCAACTGGCCATCGCGCACTTCACCGTGCCTTGCGAGACGCCGAACATCATCGAGAGCAAGTCGTTCAAGCTGTACCTCAACAGCTTCAACAACACCGTATTCGTCGACTCGGAGTCTGCGCGCGAACGTCTGCGTGCAGACCTGAGCGCGGCGTTGTGGCGTGGCAGTGACCGCGCGGGCGGCATCGGCGTGAAGTTGCTGATGCCCGCCGTGTTCGATCAGGAGCGGGCGCACGAACTCGATGGGCTGGACCTCGACCGTCTCGACATCGAATGCACGCACTATCAGCCGGCACCGGAACTGCTCGCAAGCGATACAACGCAGATCCCCGTGACTGAAACGCTCTGCAGCCGGTTGCTCAAGAGCAACTGCCTGGTGACCGGTCAACCCGACTGGGGCAGTGTTCAGATCCGCTACAGCGGACCGCCCATCGATCAGGCGGGTCTCCTCGCCTATATCGTGAGCTTCCGCAACCACAACGAGTTCCATGAGCCGTGCGTGGAGCGCATGTTCACGGACATCTGGCGTCAGTGCCAGCCGACGAAGTTGGCGGTGTATGCGCGCTACACCCGTCGTGGGGGACTGGACATCAATCCGTTCCGGGCGAGTTGGCCGCAGGCGTTACCGGCGAACATCCGGATGGCGCGCCAGTAGGCTCATCAAAAAAATGAAGCGGCCTGTTGCTCAGGTGCTTCGATCCATGTCATAATCGAAGGCTCGGCTGACTGAGTTCATTGATTGAGAAGTTGATGAGGTGGTTGGTGGGGAGGGGCTTCTTGAGAGAGGGGTCTTGGGGGCTGAAGAGAATAAAAAGTTTGCACGTGTTTAGAAAAACGTGTCATAATCGAGGGCTTCGCTGATCGCAGCGAAGGGAAGTGCGAGACGATGAGTCTGGTGCTTGGGATCGTTAAAAATATACAGCCGATAAGCGTGGGCGTTTGAGGCGAATGGCCAAGTTCTTCGGAACGAAGTCTTTTAGACTTTAAACGCTCATGAGAATAGAAGTGAAGTTCACTTCAATTCCGTTTTTATGAGTTTGCTCGAGAAATCGGGCGCAAAAATCAAGATCGAACTATAGAGTTTGATCCTGGCTCAGATTGAACGCTGGCGGCATGCCTTACACATGCAAGTCGAACGGCAGCACGGGAGCAATCCTGGTGGCGAGTGGCGAACGGGTGAGTAATACATCGGAACGTGCCCAATCGTGGGGGATAACGCAGCGAAAGCTGTGCTAATACCGCATAAGATCTACGGATGAAAGCAGGGGACTCGCAAGAGCCTTGCGCGAATGGAGCGGCTGATGGCAGATTAGGTAGTTGGTGAGGTAAAGGCTCACCAAGCCTTCGATCTGTAGCTGGTCTGAGAGGACGACCAGCCACACTGGGACTGAGACACGGCCCAGACTCCTACGGGAGGCAGCAGTGGGGAATTTTGGACAATGGGCGCAAGCCTGATCCAGCCATGCCGCGTGCAGGATGAAGGCCTTCGGGTTGTAAACTGCTTTTGTACGGAACGAAAAGGTTCTTTCTAATAAAGAGAGCTCATGACGGTACCGTAAGAATAAGCACCGGCTAACTACGTGCCAGCAGCCGCGGTAATACGTAGGGTGCGAGCGTTAATCGGAATTACTGGGCGTAAAGCGTGCGCAGGCGGTGATGTAAGACAGTTGTGAAATCCCCGGGCTCAACCTGGGAACTGCATCTGTGACTGCATCGCTGGAGTGCGGCAGAGGGGGATGGAATTCCGCGTGTAGCAGTGAAATGCGTAGATATGCGGAGGAACACCGATGGCGAAGGCAATCCCCTGGGCCTGCACTGACGCTCATGCACGAAAGCGTGGGGAGCAAACAGGATTAGATACCCTGGTAGTCCACGCCCTAAACGATGTCAACTGGTTGTTGGGTCTTCACTGACTCAGTAACGAAGCTAACGCGTGAAGTTGACCGCCTGGGGAGTACGGCCGCAAGGTTGAAACTCAAAGGAATTGACGGGGACCCGCACAAGCGGTGGATGATGTGGTTTAATTCGATGCAACGCGAAAAACCTTACCCACCTTTGACATGTACGGAATTTGCCAGAGATGGCTTAGTGCTCGAAAGAGAACCGTAACACAGGTGCTGCATGGCTGTCGTCAGCTCGTGTCGTGAGATGTTGGGTTAAGTCCCGCAACGAGCGCAACCCTTGTCATTAGTTGCTACATTTAGTTGGGCACTCTAGTGAGACTGCCGGTGACAAACCGGAGGAAGGTGGGGATGACGTCAAGTCCTCATGGCCCTTATAGGTGGGGCTACACACGTCATACAATGGCTGGTACAAAGGGTTGCCAACCCGCGAGGGGAGCTAATCCCATAAAACCAGTCGTAGTCCGGATCGCAGTCTGCAACTCGACTGCGTGAAGTCGGAATCGCTAGTAATCGTGGATCAGAATGTCACGGTGAATACGTTCCCGGGTCTTGTACACACCGCCCGTCACACCATGGGAGCGGGTTCTGCCAGAAGTAGTTAGCCTAACCGCAAGGAGGGCGATTACCACGGCAGGGTTCGTGACTGGGGTGAAGTCGTAACAAGGTAGCCGTATCGGAAGGTGCGGCTGGATCACCTCCTTTCTGGAAATAAAGCTGTTCAAGTTGAACGCCCACACTTATCGGTTGTTGGAAGGTTGTCGCCCGACGACTCAGGCCCAGGCCTGGTCCAAAGCGACCGGCTTGGGTCTGTAGCTCAGTTGGTTAGAGCACCGTCTTGATAAGGCGGGGGTCGTTGGTTCGAGACCAACCAGACCCACCATCCCGTCCAATGGTTGACATGGGGGATTAGCTCAGCTGGGAGAGCACCTGCTTTGCAAGCAGGGGGTCGTCGGTTCGATCCCGTCATCCTCCACCATTTGGGTGCGGCAACAAGCGGTACTGACCACACACTCAACACCAAAGCGGCTTCGTGCGCGAGCATGAGGCTTCTTTGTTGTTGATCGGGATCTCCCGATCGATCGGCTGTTCTTTAAAAATTCATAGAGTCGAATCAGCGTTGCTGATGGAAACTGCACATTCGTAAAGGTTTCGTGCAGACCGTGCCATCAGCGACATGAATTTTTGATTGCGTCAAATGAACTTCAATTTCGAGTCAAATCGAAAAGTATGAAGACGGCATAACGCGTCAGGTGAGAGACCTGACGATTCCTTGATTGGCTTTGGTTTCTGTGAAGAAACGTCAAAGTTATAGGGTCAAGTGAATAAGAGCATGTGGTGGATGCCTTGGCGATGATAGGCGACGAAGGACGTGATAGCCTGCGATAAGCTTCGGGGAGCTGGCAAATTAGCTTTGATCCGGAGATTTCCGAATGGGGAAACCCACCGAAAGGTATCGCATGATGAATACATAGTCATGCGAGGCGAACCGGGTGAACTGAAACATCTCAGTAGCTCGAGGAAAAGACATCAACCGAGATTCCGAAAGTAGTGGCGAGCGAAATCGGAAGAGCCTGTCAGTGATAGCACAAGACTTAACGGAACAGCTTGGAAAGGCTGGCCATAGCGGGTGATAGCCCCGTACGTGAAAAGACCTGTGTGGTACTGAGCTGACGAAAAGTAGGGCGGGACACGAGAAATCCTGTCTGAATATGGGGGGACCATCCTCCAAGGCTAAATACTCATCATCGACCGATAGTGAACTAGTACCGTGAGGGAAAGGCGAAAAGAACCCCGGGAGGGGAGTGAAATAGATCCTGAAACCGCATGCTTACAAAAAGTAGGAGCCCGCAAGGGTGACTGCGTACCTTTTGTATAATGGGTCAGCGACTTACATTCAGTGGCAAGGTTAACCGAATAGGGAAGCCGTAGAGAAATCGAGTCCGAATAGGGCGATAGTCGCTGGGTGTAGACCCGAAACCAAGTGATCTATCCATGGCCAGGATGAAGGTGCCGTAACAGGTACTGGAGGTCCGAACCGACTAGTGTTGCAAAACTAGCGGATGAGCTGTGGATAGGGGTGAAAGGCTAAACAAACTTGGAAATAGCTGGTTCTCTCCGAAAACTATTTAGGTAGTGCCTCAAGTATTACCGTCGGGGGTAGAGCACTGTTTTGGCTAGGGGGTCATGGCGACTTACCAAACCAAGGCAAACTCCGAATACCGACGAGTACAGCTTGGGAGACAGAGCACCGGGTGCTAACGTCCGGACTCAAGAGGGAAACAACCCAGACCGCCAGCTAAGGTCCCTAAAATTGGCTAAGTGGGAAACGAAGTGGGAAGGCTAAAACAGTCAGGATGTTGGCTTAGAAGCAGCCATCATTTAAAGAAAGCGTAATAGCTCACTGATCGAGTCGTCCTGCGCGGAAGATGTAACGGGGCTAAGCCAGTTACCGAAGCTGCGGATTTGCAATTTATTGCAAGTGGTAGGAGAGCGTTCTGTAAGCCTGTGAAGGTGCGTCGTAAGGCGTGCTGGAGGTATCAGAAGTGCGAATGCTGACATGAGTAGCGTTAAAGGGGGTGAAAAGCCCCCTCGCCGTAAGCGCAAGGTTTTCTACGCAACGTTCATCGGCGTAGAGTGAGTCGGCCCCTAAGGCGAGGCAGAGATGCGTAGCTGATGGGAAACAGGTCAATATTCCTGTACCGATGTGTAGTGCGATGTGGGGACGGATCTTAATAGGTCATCCGGGTGTTGGATATCCCGGTTTAGGCAGAAGTAGGCGATGGGTAGGCAAATCCGCCCGTCATATACCGAGGCTGCCGATCGAGCAAGCTTGCTTGTGAAGTGACTGAACGAGGTTCCAGGAAAAGCCACTAAGCTTCAGCTACACACGACCGTACCGCAAACCGACACTGGTGCGCGAGATGAGTATTCTAAGGCGCTTGAGAGAACTCAGGAGAAGGAACTCGGCAAATTGACACCGTAACTTCGGAAGAAGGTGTGCCCTATTAGTGTGAAGTGAACAACGGAGCATGAATGGGTTGCAAAAAATCGGTGGCTGCGACTGTTTATTAAAAACACAGCACTCTGCAAACACGAAAGTGGACGTATAGGGTGTGACGCCTGCCCGGTGCTGGAAGATTAAATGATGGGGTGCAAGCTCTTGATTGAAGTCCCAGTAAACGGCGGCCGTAACTATAACGGTCCTAAGGTAGCGAAATTCCTTGTCGGGTAAGTTCCGACCTGCACGAATGGCGTAACGATGGCCACACTGTCTCCTCCTGAGACTCAGCGAAGTTGAAATGTTTGTGATGATGCAATCTCCCCGCGGAAAGACGGAAAGACCCCATGAACCTTTACTGTAGCTTTGTATTGGACTTTGAACAGATCTGTGTAGGATAGGTGGGAGGCTTTGAAGCAGGGTCGCTAGATCTTGTGGAGCCAACGTTGAAATACCACCCTGGTGTGTTTGAGGTTCTAACCTAGGTCCATTATCTGGATCGGGGACAGTGCATGGTAGGCAGTTTGACTGGGGCGGTCTCCTCCCAAAGCGTAACGGAGGAGTTCGAAGGTACGCTAGTTACGGTCGGACATCGTGACGATAGTGCAATGGCATAAGCGTGCTTAACTGCGAGACTGACAAGTCGAGCAGATGCGAAAGCAGGACATAGTGATCCGGTGGTTCTGTATGGAAGGGCCATCGCTCAACGGATAAAAGGTACTCTGGGGATAACAGGCTGATACCGCCCAAGAGTTCATATCGACGGCGGTGTTTGGCACCTCGATGTCGGCTCATCTCATCCTGGGGCTGTAGCCGGTCCCAAGGGTATGGCTGTTCGCCATTTAAAGAGGTACGTGAGCTGGGTTTAAAACGTCGTGAGACAGTTTGGTCCCTATCTTCCGTGGGCGCTGCAGATTTGAGGAAGCCTGCTCCTAGTACGAGAGGACCGGAGTGGACACACCTCTGGTGTATCGGTTGTCACGCCAGTGGCATTGCCGAGTAGCTAAGTGTGGAAGAGATAACCGCTGAAAGCATCTAAGCGGGAAACTCGTTTCAAGATGAGATCTGCCGGGGCCTCGAGCCCCCTGAAGAGTCGTTCAAGACCAGGACGTTGATAGGTCGGGTGTGGAAGCGCAGTAATGCGTTAAGCTAACCGATACTAATTGCTCGTGCGGCTTGACCCTATAACTTTGATCTCCGATCAAGGTGTTATGCCAAGTTGACGCATTCAAAATACCAAAAGCTGATTCCAAACTCTATGAATTCGTTGTCTTGACCTACCCTCAAGACAGCAACCAGTTATGCCTGATGACCATAGCGAGGTGGTCCCACTCCTTCCCATCCCGAACAGGACAGTGAAACGCCTCAGCGCCGATGATAGTGCGGGTTCCCGTGTGAAAGTAGGTCATCGTCAGGCTCTTACAGCCCCCTGAACCGCCCAACCAATCCCTTGGTTGGGCGTTCTTGTTTGTGCGCTAGCAATTTCGAATGTACTCGCGATCTGAGTGGTGCATGCGACTTCATTGAACCTCCCGCCGAGGTACTGACGGAAATTCCAGCAATCACCTGCCTTCTGCCGGGCGCATCCGGCATCCGAACGCGAGCGCGTCAGAAGAGCGATGCCGTCCTCGCTGCCGGCTCTTCGGCACGGAGCGCCCGCTGGCCGCTCATTACCGAGGCAGTGCCTGCGCGAGCATCGGCACTGTCAGCCTTCACCAGCGCGCCGACCCGTACGCCCAACAGGCGCAGCGAGCGCGCGAGCGGCACGCGCTTGAGGCACTGGCCGGCCGTGTGGCGGATCTCCTTTCCATCAGCCGTGAAGCGATCGATGGTCTGATCGCGCGTTGCGATCTTGAAGTCGTCGTAGCGCAGCTTGATGCCGATGGTCTTGCCGACATAGCCCTTGCGCTGGAGGTCTTCGGCGAGTTTCTCGCACAGGTGCGTGAAGATGGCGCCGAGCTCCGCGCGGTCACGTGTCGCATGCAGATCGCGATCGAATGTCGTCTCGCGGCTCATCGAGATCGGTTCGCTCTCTGTCACCACGGGACGGTCATCACGGCCCCACGCCACCTCGTGCATCCAGCCGCCCGTGGCCTTGCCGAAGGTCGCGATCAGCCAGTCGCGCTCCCTGGACGCCAGTTCGCCGATGGTCCGGATCTCGTGGCGCTGAAGCTTCTCGTCGGCCTTGGGACCGATGCCATTCACCTTGCGGCATGGCAGCGGCCAGATCCGTGTCTGCAGGTCGCTCTCGAACACGATCGAGATGCCGTTGGGCTTGTCGAACTC
Source organism: Variovorax sp. SRS16 (assembly GCF_901827165.1). Taxonomy (NCBI): domain Bacteria; kingdom Pseudomonadati; phylum Pseudomonadota; class Betaproteobacteria; order Burkholderiales; family Comamonadaceae; genus Variovorax; species Variovorax sp. SRS16. The sequence goes on along the minus strand of NZ_LR594666.1, from coordinate 4,242,249 downwards.
GCTCGCCAGCTTGGCCAGCAGCTTGTTGGGCGCCACGCCGATCGAGCAACTCAGTCCCGTGGCCTCGAAGATCGATTTCTGGATCAGCCGTGCCAGCACACGCCCGCCCTCGCGCTGGCCGCCTGGAACCTCGGTGAAATCGATGTAGACCTCGTCGACACCGCGATCCTCCATCACCGGCGCGATCTCCGTGATGATCTGTTTGAACTGCCGCGAATAGCGCCGGTATTCGTCGAAGTCCACCGGCAGGACGAGTGCCTGCGGACACAGCTTGGCAGCCTTCATCATTCCCATCGCAGAGCCGACGCCGAACTGCCGGGCCGGATAGGTCGCCGTGGTGATCACGCCGCGTCCGACATAGTCCTTGAGCAGCGGAAAAGTCTCGACCGGAATGTCGGCCAGCGTCCCGCCCTCGGGCAGGTTGCGCAGTGCTTCATCGACCCTGCGGCGGCTGCCCCCGATCACGACCGGCAAGCCCTTGAGCTGCGGGTAGCGCAGCAACTCCACCGACGCATAGAAGGCGTCCATGTCGAGATGCGCGATGCGGCGAATCGGTGCGGTCGTCACATCCGCCATTGTCGTCGGAGCCTTCGATCTTCGCTTCGACGAGCGCCGTTCGATTCGCGCGGCCATGTCGCCTGAACATGATCCGGGTCAGGGTTGCGCGGAGCGGGCTGCCGGTGCCATCATGCGGCGGATGCAAACCGTCGCTTCCATGCTCTGGCGCCGGCTCGGAACACCGGGCCATGACGCCTGTCGTCTGGAGCGCGCCGGTGAACACTGGCAGATCGATGGTGCCGCCGTGTTCCGCGGCGAGGACGGCCGCGTCGCGCAGCTGCACTACCGCGTGCGCTGCGACCGGGCCTGGCACACGCAATGGGGCACCGTGCGCGGCTGGCTCGGCGGCGAGGCGATCGACCTCTCCATCGTGCACGACGCCCATGGCGGATGGAAGCTCAACGACACGCCGGTGCCGGAACTCGGCCACTGCGTGGATCTCGACATGGGCTTCACCCCGGCCACCAACCTGCTGCAGCTGCGCCGCCTGCACCTTGCGCCCGGCGAGGCTTCCGACGCGCCGGTCGCATGGATCGATCTGGACAACGGCAGCCTGGCCGAGCTGCACCAGCGCTACGAGCGGCGCAGCGAAAGCGGCTACTGGTACACCGCGCCGCGCTTCGACTACGCGGCGATGCTCGAGGTCACGGGCGACGGTTTCGTGCGCAGCTATCCGAAGCTCTGGGAAGCCGAGACCTGATCCGGTCGCCGCCGCGCGAGCCCGCAGGCCGCGGGCCCTTGCCCGCCTCAATGATCGTGATGCAGGTAGCTCGCCTGCCGAGGCAGCCGCAAGCTCACCAGGAAGGCAATCACCATCATGCCGGTGACGTACCAGTAGAACGCCGATTCGTGGCCCATCGACTTCAGGCCCAGCGCCACGTACTCGGCCGAGCCGCCGAAGATCGCATTCGCCACCGCATAGGCGAGCCCGACGCCGAGCGCACGCACTTCGGCGGGAAACATTTCGGCTTTCACGATGCCGCTGATCGAGGTGTAGAAGCTCACGATCGCCAGCGCCACGACGATCAGAGCGCACGCGACCATCGGGCTCTTCACGCCTTGCAGCACGGTCAGGATCGGCACCGTCGCGATCGCGCCCAGCGCGCCGAACAGCATCATGTTGGTACGCCTTCCGATGCGGTCCGACAGCGCGCCGAACAGCGGCTGCATGCACATGTAGACGAACAGCGCGAAGGTCATCACATAGCTGGCGGTCTTGATCGGAATGCCGACCGTGTTCACCAGGTACTTCTGCATGTAGGTCGTGAAGGTGTAGAAGATCAGCGAGCCGCCCGCCGTGTAGCCCAGCACCGTGAAGAACGCTGCCTTGTGATGGCGAAACAGGCCGGCCAGGCTGCCGGCCTCCTTGTTGGCGCGCGCCTCGGCGCTCTGGGTTTCGTTCAGCGTGCGGCGCAGGAAGAGCGCCACCACGGCCGCGACCGCGCCGACCACGAAGGGAATGCGCCAGCCCCAGGCCTTGAGCTCGGCCTCGCTGAGCAGCTGCTCGAGCACCACGATGACCAGCACCGCGAGCAATTGGCCGCCGATCAGCGTGACGTACTGGAACGACGAGAAGAAGCCGCGCTGCCCGCGCAGCGCGATCTCGCTCATGTAGGTGGCCGTGGTGCCGTATTCGCCGCCCACCGAAAGCCCCTGGACCAACCGCGCGACGAGCAGCAGGAACGGCGCCAGCGCGCCGACGGCCGCATAGGTCGGCAGGCACGCGATCGCGAGCGAGCCGGCGCACATCATCGTGACCGAGATCAGCATCGAGATGCGGCGCCCGTAGCGATCGGCGATGCGGCCGAACAGCCAGCCGCCGATCGGCCGCATCAGGAAGCCGGCCGCGAACACGCCGGCCGTGTTGAGCAACTGCGCCGTCGGATCGGACTTGGGAAAGAAGGAGGGCGCGAAATAGAGCGCGCTGAAGGCGTAGACGTAGAAGTCGAACCACTCGACCAGATTGCCCGAAGACGCCGCCATGATCGCGAAGATGCGGTGCCGTTTCTCCTCGGCGGTATAGGCTCGATGGACAGGCATGGAGCCGGCCGGAATCGAACCGGCGGCGGGCGTGATGGTGCTCATGCGATCGCCTCTCTGCATGTTGTGGTGGCGACGGCATCGTGCGCCACCGGCGGCGCAAGCGCTGTCAGCCAGCGCCGCATATCCTTCTCCATCAGAAGGTGCCCGGCAGCAGAATGCTCGAATCGACCTCGTCGATCTGCGTGCGACCGCAGAAGGCCATCGTGAGGTCGAGCTCGCGCTGGATGATCTGCAGCGCGCGCGTCACGCCGGCCTCGCCATAGGCACCCAGGCCATAGAGAAAACTGCGGCCGATCATCGTGCCGCGGGCACCCAGCGCACGTGCCTTCAGCACATCCTGGCCGCTGCGCACGCCACTGTCCATCCAGACCTCGATCTCGGTGCCGACCGCTTCGGCAATGGCCGGCAGCGCCTCGATCGACGAGGGTGCGCCATCGAGCTGGCGGCCGCCGTGGTTCGAGACGATCAGCGCATCGGCGCCGCTGGCCGCCGCGAGGCGCGCGTCTTCGACATCGAGGATGCCCTTCAGGATCAGCTTGCCGCCCCACAGCTTCTTGATCCATTCCACGTCGGCCCAGCTCAGCGTGGGGTCGAACTGCTCGGCCGTCCACGAGGACAGCGAGGACAGGTCCTTCACGCCCTTCGCGTGGCCCGCGATGTTGCCGAAGGTGCGGCGCTTGGTGCCCAGCATCCCCATGCACCACCGCGGCTTGGTGGCGAGGTCGATGAGGTTCCTGAGCGTAGGCTTGGGCGGCGCGGTGAGGCCGTTCTTGATGTCCTTGTGCCGCTGGCCGAGGATCTGCAGGTCGAGCGTGAGCTGCAGCGCCGACACGTTGGCCGCGCGCGCTCGCTCGATCAGGCGCTCGATGAAGTCGCGGTCCTTCATGACATAGAGCTGGAACCAGAACGGATGGCGGTCGGTGTTCTCGGCGATGTCCTCCAGCGAACAGATGCTCATGGTCGACAGCGTGAACGGAATGCCGAAGGCCTTGGCCGCACGCGCGCCGAGGATCTCGCCGTCGGCATGCTGCATGCCGGTCAGGCCCGTCGGCGCGATCGCCACCGGCATCGCGACCTCCTCGCCGACCATGGTGCTGCGGGTCGAGCGGCCGTCCATGTTCACGGCCACGCGCTGGCGCAGCTTGATCTTCTGGAAGTCGCTTTCGTTGGCACGGTAGGTGCCCTCGGTCCAGGCGCCGGAATCGGCATAGTCGTAGAACATCCGCGGCACACGCCGCTGGGCGACCACGCGCAGGTCTTCGATGCAAGTCATTTTCGAGAGGTCGGGCACTCGGGGATCTCCTGGGTCGTTCGCTGATTGCGCAAGCCCGCATTATCCGCAGCGTGAACAACAAAAGTTCACAAGTGCAGAATTCGCCCTCCATCAACGCGAAGAGGAAGAATGCAATGAGGTTCCTGGTTGTAGGCGCCGGTGCGCTGGGCGGGTATTTCGGTGGGCGGCTGCTGGAGGCCGGCGAAGACCTGAGCTTTCTCTTGCGGCCGCGGCGTGCGGCGCAGCTCGCGCAGACCGGCCTCGTGGTCCGCAGTCTGTTCGGCGATCTCCACATTCCGTCGCCGCCCCACGTGCTCGCGAACGGCATCGGCGCGCCCTTCGACGTGGTCATCGTCGGCTGCAAGGCCTATGACCTGGCGGACACGATGGCCTCCTTCGCGCCCGCCGTCGGGCCGCAGACCGCCATCCTGCCGCTGCTCAACGGCATGCGGCATCTGGACGAACTGGCGCAGCGCTTCGGCCGCGAGCGTGTGCTCGGCGGCCTGTGTCTGATCTCCGCCGCGCTCGACCCGCAGGGCACGGTGCTTCATCTGAACGACACGCATGGCCTGACCTACGGCGAACTCGACGGCTCGCGCTCCGCCCGCGTGCAGGCGCTGGAGGCGGCCTTCTCGAAAGCCAGATTCGAGGCGCGCGCCTCCGGCGAGATGCTGCAGGAGATGTGGGAGAAGTGGATCTTCATCGCCTCGGTGGCCGGCATCACCTGCCTGATGCGCGCGACCATCGGCGACATCGAGCAGGGCGGCGGCGCCGGCATCGCGAGCGGCCTGCTCGACGAATGCGCGGCGATCGCGGCCCACAACGGCTTCGCACCGCGTGCCGCGATGATCGCGCGCGCACGCGGCATGCTGACGGCGGCCGGCTCGCCGATCACGGCATCGATGTTCAAGGACATCCAGCGCGGCGCGCAGATCGAGGGCGAGCACATCATCGGCGACCTGCTGCGGCGAGCGCCGAACGACGGCCGCGATGCGCACCTGCTGCGTATCGTCCATGCGCATCTCAAGGCCTACGAAGCAGGGCGAGCGCGGACCGCCGAAGCGGCAGCTTGAGTCGCGACCATCGCGCGGCGCACGCCTACTGCGCCGAGATGTGCTGCTCGTGAATCACCTTGCCCCAGCGCGCAGATTCCTGCGCGAGGCTGGTGGCGAGCGCGGCCGCCGGCAGGAAGTCCGGCACCGCGCCCTGCACCGCGGCGGCCTGCGCCATGTCGGGCGCGGTCATCACGGTGCGGACCGCCTCGCCGAGCCGGTCCACGATCGCGGGCGGCGTGCCGGCCGGCGCCAGCAGGAACAGGCGCGGCGCGACGTCGATGCCCGGCACGGCCGTCGACAGGGCCGCGACGCTTTCCGCGCCGGGCAGCTTGTCGTTGCTCATGATGGCCAGCGCGCGCAGGTTGCCGGCCCTGGCTTGCGCCATGCCGGCGGTTGCGCTCACCACGCCGAGCGGCACCTGTCCGCTGATCACGTCCGGCACGATCTGTGCCGCGCCGCGGTACGGGATATGAAGCGCGAAAGTGCCGGTCTGGCCCTTCATCATCTCGAAGCCCAGATGCTGCACCGTGCCGACGCCGGAGGTCGCGAACGCGTAGACGCCCGGCCTGGCCTGCAGCGCGGCCACCAGCTCGCGCGGCGTCTTCGCCGGGAAATCGTTGTTGGCGACGATCAGCAGCGGTGACTTGAACACGCCCGCGATCGGCGTGAAGCTCTTGATCGGATCGAAGGCCAGCTTCGGCTGCATGTACTTCGCGATCAAGGTCGAGCTGTCGCCCAGCAGCAGCGTGTAGCCGTCGGGCGCTGCCTTGGCCACCGCATCGCCCGCGATCACGCCGGCCGCGCCGGCCCGGTTCTCCACCACCACCTGCTGGCCCAGCAGCGCCGACAGGCGCGGTGCGAGCAGGCGCGCCACCGCGTCGACCCCGCCGCCGGCGGAGTAGCCGACCAAGAGGCGGATCGGCCGCTCGGGATAGGTCTGTGCGTGGGCCAGCGTGGCGCCTGCTGCGAGCAGGGCGGCGCCGAGTGCGAGCATGGTGCGCCGTGAGGTGAATGCGTTCATTTGTCTTGTCTCCGGAAATCGTTCGAGGGTCGCTGCGCGCATCAGGCCTTGCCGACGCCGTGCGAGCCGGGCCGCTTCGCGAGTTCCGCCACGCGCTCGCGGTTGGGCGCGAAGCCGAGCCCCGGCAGTTCGGGCAATGCGAGCACGCCGTTCGACGGCACCGGCAGATCGTCGAACACCAGCTTGCAGCAATCGACCGCCACCGAGTGGTACTCGACCAGCGAGCCGTTGGCCAGACCCGCATGCAGGTGCATGTTGTGATGCGGCCAGGCGCCGCCGTTGGCGAAGCGGGTGTTGAAGGCCGCGGCCATGCCGGCGATGCGCATGCATTGCGTGAAGCCGCCGGTGATGCAGGCGTTGGGCTGCACCACGTCGACCGCCTGCGTCACCAGCATGTCGCGAAAGCGGCTGGCCAGGCCTTCGTTCTGTCCGGCGGCCAGCGGGATCGAGGTCTTCTGGCGCAGCTTCACGAGATTGGGGATGTCGTTCTGCGACACCGGCTCCTCGAAGAAGCTGATGCCGAAGTCCTCGATGCGCCGCGCCAGCGAGAGCGCGTGGAAGTAGTCGAGGCTGCAGTTGGCATCGATGTAGATCTCCACCTCGGGCCCGACCGCGTCGCGCACCGCGCGCACGCGCTGCACGTCCTCGGCGATCAGCGCATCGAGCGAGCGCGGCTCGTCGCGCCGCTGCAGGCCATGGTGGCCGACCGTCATCTTCAGGCGCGTGAAGCCGCGTTCGACCCAGCTGCGCGCCGCGGCGGCGAGCTCGTCGCGGTCGAAGAAGGCGAAGCCGAAGGTCGCGTACACCGGCACCTCGGCGCGCGCGCCGCCGAACAGGCGCCAGCACGGCTGGCCCAGCACCTTGCCCTTCAGGTCCCACAGCGCGAGGTCGATGGCCGCCATCGCATGGCTCGCATAGCCGGACTGCCCGCGCGGCGTGAGCAGCCAGTAGAGCCGTTCCCAGACCTGCTCGTGCCGCATCGGGTCCATGCCGACCAGCGCGTGCGCCGCGATCTCGTTGACCACCGAGGCGATCACCTCCTCCTCGGTGATGGCGGTCATGCCGGTGCCGACCAGGCCGTCGTCGGTCTCGATGTCGACCAGGCACAGCGACAGGGAGGTGGTCTTGCTGCGACCCGACACCTCGACCGATATCGGCAGGTGCAGCGGCGTGGCGGTGACGCGGGCGATCTTCATGCGAATGTCTCCAGGTTCGCGCGCAGTCTAGGGAGCACCCGTGGCCGCCCACAAGCACGCGCGCCGAACGCCGCTTTCGCCAATGGCGAAATCAAGGGTTTGCCCGCAGTGGATGCTCAGCGCGTGAGCAACTCGACCAGCGTGCGCGTGGCCGGCGCCGGCGGTGTCCCGCTGCGCAGCGCGATGCGGTGCGTGCGCGCGGCCCAGGCATCGCTCAGGCGCACCGCGCGCAGCGGCAGGCTCGCCAACTGCGGCGCCACCGCTTCCAGCGGCAGCACCGCCACGCCCAGGTTGCCGGCCACCATGCGGCAGACCGTGTCGAAGCTGCGCATCTGCATGCGGATCTTCAGCAGCTTGCCGAAGACCGAGGCCGAGGCCACCAGCCGGCTCGACAGCGCGGTGCCGTTCGAGAGCGCGATGAAGTTCTCGTCCAGCGCATCCTCGAAGGCGATGGTGCTCGCACCGGCCAGCGCGTGGCCGGCGGGCACCACCAGCACCAGCGTGTCGGTGAAGCAGTCGCGCAGCGTGATGCCGTGCGGCGCATGCGCCATGTCCACGATGCCGAGGTCGGCGCGGCCGTCGAGCAGCAGCATCGGGATGTCGAGGCTGCCGTGCTCTTCGACGTCGATGCGGATCAGCGGATGCTCGCGCGCCATCTGCTCGAGCCGGTCGGGCAGCAGTTCCAGCATCGCCGAGGTGTTGGCGACCAGCCGCACGTGGCCCTGCAGGCCCTTGGCATAGTCGTGCAGATCGACCGAGAGACGGTCGGAATCGGCCAGCAGTTCGCGCCCGCGCCGCACCAGCATCTGGCCGGCCGGCGTGAGGCGGACGCCGCGCGAGGAGCGCTCGAACACGCGCAGGCCGAGCGCGTCTTCGAGCGCCGTCACGCGCGCGCTGGCCGCGGCCACGGCGAGCTGCAGCCGATCGCTCGCCGCGCTGAGCGAGCCGAGCTCGGCCGCCGCGACGATCACGCGCAGCGTCGTGAGATCAAGCGGCGCGTTCAAGAGCCCGTTCGGCTGCGAAGAGCTGTCCGTACCCGGGCGACGAGGCATCGAGTCCGGCGGCCCTCATCAGGTCCCAGAAGCCGGCCGGCGAGCTCGACGTGACCGGCAGCCCGAGCCTGTCTTCGAGCGGTACGTGCAGGTCCAGCGTCAGCAGCCCGCCGCAGGAAATCAGCAGGCCTTGCGCCGAAGGGGCGGCCGCGACCGTGCGTTCGGCCAGCGCCATCAGCGTTTCGGCCGGCACCTGGCCGACGGCATCGACGTCGGTGATCGACAGGCCCTCGATGTGCGTGACCGTGATGCCGCGGCTCGCGAGATAGGCGACCAGCCGGTGGTTGAGCGTGTCGATGTACGCTGTGGCGACCGCCACGCGCTCGATGCCCAGCCAGCGCAGGCTGGCGATGATCGCATGGCTCATCGTCGTGCAGGGCAGGCCGGTGGCCTCGTGCATGCGGTCGCGCAATGCATCGGTGAAGTCGGCGCCGCGGTAGAAACTCAGCGAGGTGCCCATCAGCGAGATGGCCTGCGCGCCGGCATCGCGCAGTTCCACCCCGCACTGAAGGATGCGGTCGACCACGGTGTCGAATCCCTCGGGCGAGATGGCCGGCAAGGCCAGGCCGCGGGCGATGAAGCGGACATCGCGGCCCGCGTAGAGCGCTTGCCCGTCGATGGGGACGCGTCCGGCCGCAGGGGGCACGATCAGGCCGAGGGTGGGGGTCTTCATGGTCCGTGTCGGCGCAAGCCTTGGTTCTTCCAGCGCGGGATTGTGCGGCAATCCGCAGCGCCCGTCAGCGTTTGGCGCTTTTCACGACGCCGGCGCCGCGCACTTCGAGCCGCACCCGATCGGCCACCTGGCCGTCGGCATCGAGCAGTTCCACGACATGCCGGCCCGGCCAGGGCAGCCACTGCGCGCTGGCGCCGCGTGCGAAGGGCCGGCCGTCCATGCGCCACCGGAGGCCGCGTCCCTCGGCCTCGAAACGCACGCGCTGGTGCTCGGGGGGAATGTCGGGGTCGAGCGCGATGATGGTGCCGTCCGAGGGGGCGGTGATGCGCGCCGCCGAGTCGGTCGCGGAGCCCGCGGGCGGCAGCGTGAACAGGGCCTGCTGGGTGCCCGCGATGAACCATTCGCTGCGCGCCGCCTCGAGTTCGTTGCCGAAGCGCACCTGCGTCTGCACCAGGCCTGCGGGCGGCACCGGCGCGCGGCTCGGCAGATCGCGGTGCAGGAATCCCATCACCTCGGCCCACACCGGCGCGGCGCCGCTGGTGCCGCTCACGTCCCACATCGGCGCGCCGCTCGCATTGCCGACCCACACGCCGACGGTGTAGCGCTGGGACCAGCCGACGGCCCAGTTGTCGCGCATGTCCTTGCTGGTGCCGGTCTTCACCGCCGTCCAGAAGCGGGTGCCGAGCACGCTGTCGAAGCCGAAGGTCCGCGCGCGCGCATTGCCGTCGCTGAGGATGTCGCCAATGATGAAGCTCGCGCGCTCATCGAGCGCGCGCCGTTCGCTCTCTCTCCCGCTGGCGGGAGAGGGCCGGGGTGAGGGTGGCGATGCCGGCAGGAACCGCGTCTCCCCATACCGCCCCCCATTCGCCAACGTCCGGTACGCGTTGGTCAGCCCCAGCAGCGACACTTCCGCGCTGCCGAGCGCCAGGCTGTAGCCGTAGTAGTCCCCGCTCTGCGGCAGCGCCAGCCCCGCGGCGCGCAGCTGCCGTGCGAAGGCTTCGGGCGACACCATCACCAGCGTGCGCACCGCCGGTACGTTCAGCGAGGCGGCCAGTGCCGTGCGCACCGACACATAGCCCTTGAACTGGTGGTCGTAGTTCTGCGGAATGTAGAGCCCGCCGGCCGTGTTGATCTGCGCCGACGAGTCGTCGAGCAGCGACGCCGCCGTGAGCCGTCGCTCGGCGATCGCCTGCGCGTACAGCAGCGGCTTGAGCGTCGAGCCCGGCTGCCGCTGCGCGAGCACGCCATCGACCTCGGCCGCGCGGCTGAGCGCGCCCGAGGAGCCGACCCAGGCGAGCACCTCGCCGCTCGCGTTGTCGAGCACCACCAGCGCGCCGTCCTCGACATGGCGTCCGCGCAGCTCGCGCAGATGCCGCTGCAGCGTGCCGAGTGCGAAGCGCTGCAGCGGCGCGCGCAGAGTGGTGCGGATCCCGGCTTGCTCGCTCTCCTTCTGGGGGCGGGCTGGGGTGAGGGCCGCAGCCTCCTGATTGCGCGCAACTTCCCTCAACACATGCCGCGCCAGATGCGGCGCAATCCCTTCGCTCGCATCGAAGTCGCGCCGCTGCAGCGCGGCGCTCGCGAACATGTCGAGCGCCTCGCAGTCCGTCTTCTGCGGCGCTTCCATCGCGCGCATCACCTCGCAGGCGCGCTGTGCCACGCGCGCCGCACTGGCGTTGGGTGCCCGCACCAGCGCCGCCGCCACCGCGGCCTCGCGCACGTCGAGTCCGTGCGGCGTCTTGCCGAACAGCGTGCGCGAGAGCGCGTCGATGCCGACGATCTCGCCGCGGAACGGCACGATGTTGAGGTAGGCCTCGAGGATCTGGTCCTTGCGCCAGTTCAGCTCCAGCCTTTGCGCCGCCATCGTCTGGCCCAGCTTCTGCGCCAGATTGCGTCCGCCGCTGCCACGCCGCAGGTCGTCGTCGAGCAGGCCGGCGAGTTGCATGGTGATGGTCGAGGCGCCGCGCGTGCGCGTGTTCCACAGATTGCCCCAGGCCGCCGCGGACACGGCGCGCCAGTCGACGCCACTGTGTTCGTAGAAGCGCCTGTCCTCGCTCAGCACCATGGCCGTGCGCAATGCCGGCGAGATGTCGGCCAGCGCGACCCATTGGCCGCGCCGCGCGCTGGCGTCGGTGCGCATGCGCTGCAACAGCGCGCCATCGCGGTCCAGCACCCGCGTGTCCGAAGGATGGAAGTCGCGCCGCACCTCATCGAAGCTGGCGAGCGCCCAGGCGGGGCGCGCCAGCGTGCCGGCCAGCGCGATGACCAGGAGAAGAGGGCGGATGGAGCGAAGGCGCGGCACCTCGCTAGCTTGCCACAGCCCGGTCGTCCGGGCGCCGCAAGACGAGAACGAGGCCTACCCGCAGACGGGCGTCCGTCCCGGCCTTCCCTGCGCGGCGGCGGGGCACCTTGGGGTCTTTCAGGAAACAGGAGATCTCATGAAAACACTCGCCGCATTGCTCATCGCGTCCGCCACGCTCGCCGGTTGCATCGCCGTGCCCTACGACAACGGCCGCCCGCCGCCGCGGGCCTATGGCGACCGCGATCGCGACGGCGTTCCGAACCGCTCCGACCGCGATCGCGACAACGATGGCGTGCCCAATCGCTACGACCGCGCGCCCAACAATCCGAATCGCAATTGAAGCGCCTCAGCCCGGGCGCTTGGCCAGCAGCGCCCAGATGCCGGCCGCGGACAGCAGCGAGCCGCCGGCCAGGTGGAAGCGCTTCTGCGCGCGCGGCGACGCGAGCAGCTTGCGTGCCGAGCCGGCAAACACCGCATAGAGCGTCGCATTGATCGTCGCCATCGCGACGAAGGTCAGCGCCAGTACCCAGAGCTGGTGCGTGACTTCGCTGTGCGGGTCGATGAACTGCGGCAGAAAGGCGACGAAGAACACGATGCCCTTGGGATTGAGGGCCGTCACCAGGTAGGTGTTGGCGAACAGCCGCCAGCGCGAGCGGGGTGCGGCGGGCGCGGCCAGTTCGGCCGTCGAGACGCCGGCACGCAGCAGCTTGATGCCGAGGTACAGCAGATACAGGCCGCCGATCCACTTGATGACCATGAACCAGAACGCCGAGCTGGCCAGCAGCGCGCCCAGGCCGAGCAGCGACACCACCAGCGCGGTCGAATCGCCGAGCGCGACGGCAGCGACCAGCGGCACGTTGGCGCGCCGGCCGTGCGCCATGGAATAGCTGATGACCGTCAGGATGGTCGGGCCGGGAATGATCAGCAGCACCGCCGAGGCGGCGACGAAAGCGAGCCAGAGTTCAACAGGCATGGGAGGCACTCCTTGGGATGGTGGAGATTACAACGCGGCGGCGCGCGCCGGTTGGCGGGCCGCATCGTCGTTGCGCTCAGGCGTCCATCACGAGCTGCGTCTGCGTGACGACCGCGCACAGCTTGCCTTCGGCCGTCCGGATGCTGGTCTGCCACACCATCGTCGTGCGTCCGCGGTGCAGCGCGATCGATTCGCCGGTCACCGTGGTATCGACGCGCGCGCCGCCGATGAACTTGGTGCTGGAGTCGGTGGTGGTGGTGCGTTTGCCCGCGGCCAGATTGATGATCGTGCCGACCGCACCGAGCGTGTCGGCGAAAGCCATGTAGGCGCCGCCGTGCAGGATGCCGCCGGCGGTGCAGAGCGCGGCGCGCACCGGCATTTCGGCCAGCACGCGTTCGGGTTCGAGCGCCAGCAGGCGCACGCCCATGAGTCCGGGGAACAGGGGTTCGAGAGCCCGTTGCATTTCCTCGATCGATGGCATGGCGTCAGTCCGGTGAGATGACTTTGTACGGGGCGGCGAAACGCGCAGCCGACCGAGCCTTCGCCCGCACCGCCTCGATCTCGCGGTCGCGCGGATCGGCGGTGGTGACCAGCGATTCGATCAGCATGCGCGCGCTGGCGGCCACCTCGGCCACCGCGCGATCGAAGGCTGCCTGGTTGGCCTTGGAGGGCGCCGTGAAGCCGCTGAGCTTGCGAACGAACTGCAGCGAGGCGGCGCGCACCTCGTCGTCGGTGGCGGGCGGCTCGAAGTTGAAGAGGGTCTTGATATTTCTACACATCGTTGCTCCAGGGAGAGCCGCCGTCGGCCCGACGGCAGCGCGAGGTTTCATCTATCTTGCGATGCCGCGCGGACGTCGGTTCAGCCGGACGAGCCCTTCGCCAGGCGCCGGTGGTACCAGGCCGCGGCCTCGCCGCGCGAGGCCAGGTCCAGGCGGTCCAAGATGCGTGCCACGTGGCGCTTGACGGTGTGCGGGCTGAGGTCCAATGCGCGTGCGATCAGCTTGTTGCTGTCGCCCGCGGCGATGTGCATCAGCACCTCGAACTCGCGCGCGCTCAGGGGGGCGTCGAGCGCCGCCGCCGGCGTGGTCGCCTCGGCGGGATGCGCACCGACCTGCAGCGCCTGCGAGCGCTGCGCCCAATGCTGCAGCTCGGCGAGTCCTTCGCGCGGCACTTCGCCGGGCCATGGGAAACGGGCCAGCTCGGCGAGGGCGGCCGGTCCGCAGAACAGCACGCCGAGCACCTCACCGGAACTCCGGATCTTCCCCACCAGCGGCTCGACCGCGCGCCATGCGGCCGTCGCCGAACCGGTGCGCATCTCGGCGATGGCCAGAAAGACGCGCACCAGCGCGTCGAAGCCGAAGCGATCGCGATCGCTGGAGGTCTTGACGCATTCGCGCAGGAGCGCGAGCGCATCTTCATCGCGCTGGTCGTGCAAAGCGAGCCTGGCCTCGAACAGAGCCGGGAAAATGCCCCAGTAGGAGAAGCTCAGATTGGGGTGCTGAGTCAATCCCGCGAGAGCGCCCGCGACCATTTCCATGTTGCACAGCGTGATGCCGGTGACGCCCATCGTGCCGTATTCGAGCGTGGTCAACCGCCGGAAGAATTCTGTCGACTTGCCTCGTGAATCCTGCAGGACTGTGCGATCGCCGGTCACCATGCCTGCGACGCCCAGCAGGCTCCACGAGCCGAAACGCGACTGCGCCGGCCGGCCGGCCCATTGCTCGTCCAGCTGCAATTGCCGTATCCGCTCCTGGGCTTCGTCCACGCGTCCTTGCCAGAAGAAGAGATACGCTTCGGCGCTTCGGGCCTGCAATTGCAGCGGGAAATACCCGTCCCCCGCCGCGGCCAGCGCACCCGAGACCAGACGCATGGCCAGCGCGCGCGCCCCCGGTATCCCGAAGTGGAAGTGCACCCAAGGGAAGAAGCTGAACCAGAGTGCGGGCGGGGCGCCGCTTTCCAGCAGTTCGGTCAAGCGCGCCAGGTGCTGGTGGACTGCACTCTGCGGCCCGTTGAGGACCGCCCTCCAGTGCAGGTGGCTGGCCTTCGCCAGTTCCGTTTCGAGGTCCGGGTCGGCGTCTTCGTGGTCCAGCGCTGCGGCGATGGCCTCGGATGTCGCGACATGGGGTCGCAACGTGGCGTTGGCATGCGCTTGGTGCGCGAGCGCACGCCGCATGCGCCGCAGGTCGCCTTCGCGCTCGAAACCCGCGGCCGCCTCGCCCATGTGCTTCGTGCTCGCGATATCGATTTCGCTCCAGGCCACCACGCCGCGCACATAGGCCAGACGCGGTGAGCGCGCGCGCGCGTCGGCCGGAAAGCGCTCCATCAGGCCGGCGATCCGGCCGCTGTCGCCCTGTGCCAACAGGATCGGCGCCACCTCGCAGAGCAGTTCCTCGGCCTCGCGCCAGGCGCCGGCACGCAGCAGCATGTCGGTCTTGCGCATCGGATCCGGTTCGTCTTGCGCAGCGCGCTGCAGCAGCTCCGGAATCTCTTCGGCATGTTCACGGCGCAGGCGATCGTCGAGGAAATCGCGGAACAGATCATGCATGCGCAGCGTCAGCTCTTCGCCATCGAGCACCGAGACGAACATGCCGCGTTGCTCGATCTCCTCGAGCATGCGGGCCGAATTCGCGTTGCCGCTGACCCTCGCGCAGCGCGTGGCCGTGAGTTCCGGGAGCACCGAGCAGCGCATGAGGAAGTCGCGCCATGATTCGGACATGCTCCCGAACACTTCGCTGGCCAGATAGTCGAACTGATGCCTCTGGCTCAGGCGTCGGCCGGCCGTCGGCGTGCCGGCGCGGCTCAGGACATCCAGCGTGAGGCACAACCCGGCCACCCAGCCCTGCGTGCGCTCGAGCAGACTCTCGGCCGACTGGTCGTCATGGTGCTGGCCGGCGGCGTTGCAGAGGCTGCGAATCTCCTGCAGGCTGAAGCTCAGATCCGAGGCCCCGAACTCGGCCAGTTCGTGATGCACCCGAAGACGCGCCAGCGACAACGGCGGAGCGATCCGCGAGGCGATCGCGAAACTCCAGTTCGTCGGCGCGCGTTCGATCAGCAATTGCAGGAACTCGAACACCCTGGGGTCGGCGACCAGGTGCATGTCGTCGAAGGCGATGACGCCGTGATCGACCGGCATGGCGGCGAATGCGTTCGTCAATTCGGCGACGACCGCGTGCAGTTCCCGCGCTTTGGACACCTGCTCGACGAGGCTCTGGGTCGCGACGCGCCACGGCGGGTCGTGCGCTTCGAGCGCCTCCGTCAGGCAGGCCAGCAGTCGCGGCAGATCGTCCTGCTCGTCCGCCGTGATCCAAGCGGTCGCGCAGCCGGGCGGCAGATTCAGCAGCTGGCGCGACAGCGCCACCGTCTTGCCGTAGCCCGCCGCTGCGATCAACAGCACCAGGCGACGGCTCAGCAGCGCCGCGCCGAGGCGTTCCTCAAGGCCACTGCGCTCGACCAGGCCAGCACGAAAGCGCGGCGGCTGGACCTTGGTCTGGGCGAAGGAAATGGAGGTCTCGTTTGGCATGCATGGGCATTCGACGAACTGGCGCTTGTGCTGAAAACATCGCGCGGGAAATATCCTACGCTGGATTCGCCGGCACACCCCATCGCGTGCCGGCGCCAAGTTCAGGAACGCTTGCGCGCCGTGACTTCGATCTCGATCTTCATGCGCGGATCCGCGAGGCCGGCGGAAATCATCATCGCGGCTGGCCGCACCTCGCCGAAGTAGCGGCGCAGCACCGGCCAGCAGGACGCGAACGCGGCCCCGTCGGGCAGCACGTAGGTCACGCGCACCACGTCCGCCAGGCTGGCGTCGGCCTGCCGCAAGGCGGACTCGATGTTCTTCAGGCACTGCTCGGCCTGCGCGACGACGTCGTCGGCAATCGACATGGTCGCGTAGTCGAAGCCGGTGGTGCCGGAGACGAAGACCCAGTCGCCGTCGACGACGGCGCGCGAATAGCCGATCTCGGCTTCGAAGGTCGAGCCGGAGCTGATGAGTCTGCGGGTCATGGGATTTCCTTCATCGTGATGCGGCGCGTGCCGCTGGTCTATTTCACCGCCTCCACCTTGACACGCTCGTTCGGCGCCTCGCCGAACATCTCCGGCGCATACAGCGCCTCGACGCGGCTCGGCGGCAGCGCGAAGTCGCCGACGTTGTTGAGGCGCACCGTGTACTCCATCTTCACCACGCCCTTGGGCAGGTACTCGTAGTAGCTGCGGAAGGCCTCGAAGCTGCGCTCCTCGAAGGTCGCCCAGCCGACGCCGGTCTTCTTCTCGCCCTGGGTCGCGATCTGCGAGTCGCGGCCCAGGCCGCCGCCGAGGATGGTTGCGCCGGCGGGGATCGGATCGGTCACCGCGACCCAGGTCATGTCGGCGCTGGCATTGACCTCCAGCGTCACGCGCAGCACGTCGCCGCGCGTGTAGATGCCCTTCACGGCTTGCTCGACCGGCGTGACGGTCTTCTTGATCGCATAGCCCGCCGCGAATGGCGCCTTGAGCTGCACCGCGGCGATCGACTGCAGCGTGAGCCAGGGCTTTCCGCTGCCGCTTTGCGTCACCAGCAGCGTGTCGTGCGCCGCGCCCGCGGGCCACGGAAGGAACATGCTGTTGTTGCGCAGGTTGCCGGGCGAGGCCGGTGCACCGAAGAAGGTGGTCTGGTTCGGTGCGCCACCCGCGTCGCCGGTCTTGATGCGCTCGACCTTGCGCCAGTCGACCTGCGCCTTGGCCGCGCCGAGGGTCGCTGCGGTGATGCCGGCGACCGGCGCGCTCTCGAATTGCTTGGAGAACTTCTCCAGCGCGAGCCCGCCCCACAGGTTGGCGGTGGTGGTGTGCCAGGCGCCGTTCTGCTGGCGGCCGATGAAGCCGTTGACCAGCTTGGCCGTATCGTCCTTCCAGGCCGGGTCGTCCATCACCGCGAGCAGCAGGCGCGCGGTGTTGACGTCGCCGTTGACCATCAGCCACCACCAGTAGTCGTCCTGCTCGGTGCTGAAGATCAGCTTGGTGCCCTGGTAGCTCAGGCGCGCCTTCAGCACGTTGTTCGCCTCGTCCATGCGCTGCTGGCGCTGCGGCACGTCCGTCACGCGCTTGAGGATGTTGAGCCAGTCGATCACCGCACTGGTCGGCCACTGGTTGGGCGCGATGGTGATGCTGCCGGTCATGCGGCCCTGCGCCTTGCCATAGCGCGACAGCGCTTCGAGTGCGGCGAGCTTGCGCACGTCGAGGTCCTTGCGCGGGCTCCAGAAGTCGCGCTGGATCTTGCCCTCGACGAAGGCGATCAGGCCCTCGGTCATCGGCGTCACCACGTCGTCGGGCAGCGCGAAGGCGGGGTCGAGCGCCGCGGCTTCGTTGGTGGCCGCGAGCACGTAGGCGGTCAGCGTGTCGCTGCCGCGGTTGGCCTCGCCGTCGCGCGGCGGGAAGTAGCTGGCCAGGCCGTCGCCGTCGAGGTAGCTCGGCAACTGCGCGACCACCTGCTGCCAGGCCTTGCCGTCGCGCAGCCCGACCGACTTGCTGGTCTTCTGCTCCAGGCAGATGTAGGGATAGTTGGCGAACCAGTCGCGCACGCCGGTCAGCCCTTCGGCCAGCCGCGGCTGCAGCGAGAGCTTGAGCCCGCCGCGCCCGGGCAGCGCATCGGCGGGCGGCGCGACGTCGAGCGTGAACGGCCCCTCGAGCTGCACCAGCGTGGCCTGCTGCACGGTAAGCGGCACGGCCGGCACGATGCGCTGGCGCACCTTCAGCGCATCGCGCGCGCCGCCGAGCGTGTCGTGGGCCTCGATCTCCCACAGGATGGCTTCGGCACGCGTCTGCGCGAGCTGCGCGGGCGCGGTCACCGTCCATGCCAGCTCGCGCGCTTCGCCGGCCGGGATGTCGACCGTTTGCGGCGCCAGCGTGAGCAGCGTCGCGCGCGGCGCGGCCTCGACCTTCATCGGCTTCTGCGTCGTGTTGCGCAGCGTGATCTGGGCGCGGAACTGGTCGTCCTCGCGCACCAGCGGCGGCAGGCCGCTGACGATCTGCAGGTCCTGCGTGGCCTGGATCGAGGTCTGGCCGGTGCCGAAGAGGCCGGTGCCTGCATCGGCCACGGCGACGATCTTGAAAGTGGTCAGCGCGTCGTTGAGCGGCACGGTCACGGTGGCCTGGCCGTTCGCATCGAGCACCACCGCGGGGTTCCACAGCAGCAGGGTGTCGAGCAACTCGCGTGTCTGGGCCTTGCCGCCGCCGCCGCCCGCCGGAACGGCCTTGCGGCCGTAGTGGCGACGGCCGACGATCTCCATCTGCGCGGTCGAGGTGCTCACGCCCCAGCTGCGCCGCTGCAGCATCGCATCGAGCAGGTTCCAGCTGTCGTTGGGCATCAGCTCCAGCAGCGCCTGGTCGACCGCGGCCAGCGCCACTTCGGCGCCCGCGGCCGGCTTGCCGCCGGGCAGCCTGGCCGAGATGGTGATCTGTGCCTTGCCGCGCACCGGATAGCTGGGCTTGTCGCTCGTCACCTTGACGTCGATCAGGTGCGCCTGCGTGCCGACGCGGATCTCGGCGAGGCCGAGCCGGAAGGCCGGTTTGCTGAGATCGACCAGCGCGGTCGGCGCGACGTACTCCTTGCCCTCGTACCAGAAGGCGGTCCACCATTCGCGCGGCGCCTTGTAGCCCCAGGTGAAGAAGCTGTACCACGGCACCTCGCGCAGCCGCCCGCGCAGCGCGAGCACGCTCACGTAGGCATTCGGTCCCCACTCGGGCTTGACCTGCAGCGTGACGGTCGGGTCCTTGCCGTCGAGCTGCACCACGTGGGTTTCGATCACGCCCTCGCGCTCGACCGACACCAGCGCGGTCGAGAAGCGGAACGGGCTGCGCACCTGGAACTTGGCGATCTCGCCGGGCTGGTAGCTCTTCTTCTCGGGCAGCACGTCGATGCGGTCATGGTCCTCGCCGCCGAACCAGAGCTCGCCCTGCTTCGTCACGTAGACCGAGCTCGCGGCGCGGCTGTCGCGGCCGTCCTTGTCGGTGGCGCTGGCGATCAGCTCGACCTCGCCCGCCTGCTTCAGCTCGGCCTCGCACAGCAGCAGGCCGCGCGCATCGCTCTTGCCGCTGCAGATGGTGCCGATGTCCTTGACGTCGGTCTTGTTGTCGTAGGTGTAGAAGCCGCCCACCATGCGCTTGCGGCTGGTGGTGGTGATGCGGGCGACGGCACGCACGTTGAGCGTCACGCCTTCCTGCGGCTTGCCCGACAGGTCGAGCGCCAGCGCCTGGAACTTGAGCTTCTGGCTGGTGGAGACCCAGCCTTCGGTCTTCACGCCCGCGATCACCGAGGCGGGCCACAGCGTCTGCACGCTGCTCAGCGTCTGCATCTCGCCGTTCGGGTCGGCGTAGGTGGCTTCGAGCAGCAGCTCGCGCGGCGTCGCCTTGGCGAGCGGGATCTTGTCGATGCTGAGCTTGCCGGCGCCGTTGCGGTCGAGCGTGAGCGGCAGCTTGTCGGCGATGACGCGCGCGTCATCGCCGACGGCGGGCGCATCGCCGGTGTCAGTGGCGACGGTGCCATCCTTGGTCGGCGGCGAGAAGCTGAAGGCATCGAAGTCGGCGAAGGCGAGGCTCTTGCCGCGCACCATCGCCGAGACGCGCACCGGCAGGTTGGCCGCGCCGCCGCCGGCCACGTAGTTGACCTGCACGTCGGTCGGCAGTGTCGTGGCGGCCACCAGCGGCTTCTTGTCGCTCGGCGTGATGCGGCCTTCGAGCACGGGCAGCCGGAACTCCTCGACGCGGAACTCGCCGGTGGCGTAGCTGCGCTGTCCGTCTTCGCCGGCATCGGCGTCGGCGCCGTTCTTGCCGTTGCGCAGCTCGACCTGGTAGACGCCGAGCTTGGCAGCCGGCGGGATCGCGAAAGTGTTTTCGCCGCTCTCGCCGCCGGTCGCGGTCTTGCGCCACTTGATCGGCTGGGTGTATTGCTGGCCGCTGCCGACGTGCGTGATGACCAGCGTCTCGGGCAACGTGTCGGGCAGGCCGAAGCCGGTGCGGGTCTGGGTGCGGATCAGGTGCTTCATCGACACCGTTTCGCCGGCGCGCAGCAGCGTGCGGTCGAAGATCGTGTGCGCGATGCGGTCGGGCTCGGGCTGCAGGCTGGTCGGCACGTTGAAGCGCCAGGGCTCGATGCCGCGCTGCCAGTCACTCCAGGTGAAGGCCAGGTCGTCCACGCCTTGCGCATCCTTGGCGCGGGCGCTCACGAAGTACGCGCCGCTGCCGCTGTCGTCGGCATCTTCGTCGGCTGCACCAGGGCAGCCCGGCGCATTGGGCGAGATGCCGGCGAGCTCGACCAGCCCGCGCGCATCGGTCGTGCCGGTGGCCACCTGCTTGCCGTCGCAGCTCGACACGCGCACGGCGGCATTGGCGACCACCCGGCCCTTGTCCAGCGTCGTGACCCAGGCCACCGCGTTCTCGCGACCGAGCTTGAAATGCACTGCGAGGTTGGTCGCGAGCGCGGTGGTGCGCACGTACATCGTGCGGCCGCTGCCATAACGATCATCGAGCAGCGCATCGCCGAGTTTCTGCGACGCGATCTCGAGCACGTGAAAGCCGGGCGTGAGCGGGATGCCGATCACCTCGAAGGGGCGCGGGTCGCCGCTCTCGGACTTGGGCATGTCCAGCGTCCTGACGCCGCCCTGGCCACCGAGCAGCGACACCATGCGGGTCTGGATGTCGTCGGCATCGTCCTTGTCGATCACCTTCGGCAGCGCGGCCTTGACGTCGCGCGCCGCCTCCTTGCGCGAGATCGTGGTGTTGCTGTCGTAGCGGCGCACCTTGCGGAACCACGCGATGATCTCGGCATCGGTCTTCGGATTCATGTCGCTGACCTTGCCGGGCGTCAGCGCCTGCACCTGCAGCGCGGTCTCGACACGTCGCACCGTGACCGGCATCAGCGCCACGCCGCCGGGTTCGGCCAGGCGCTCGACCACGCCGAAGGGCGAGGCCGCGAACTTGGCCAGCGGCGGCATGGCGCCGCTGGCGACCTTCATCGGGAAGCTGTCGGGTGCGGCCAGCGCGCGGCCCGATGCGTCCTGGAACTTCGGCGGCAGCTCGATGCTGAACTGCCCTTGTTCCGCGAAGGGCGGCGGGAAGCTAACCGAATCGACCACTGCGTCGTCGTCGGGCGGCGCGTTGCCGTCGTCGTCGAATTTGGGTTTGAAGACCTTGTCGCCGCCCTTGAGCGTGATCGCCGCGGCCAGCTTGCGCGACACCGGCGCGTTGAACCGCAGCACCAGCGGCTTGAGCGGCAGGCAGGCGGACTGCGCGTTCTCGCGCTCGCAGGTGAAGGACACGGCGAAGGGCTCGCGCACCTCGAACTTCAGGCGCCGCTCGATGGTGTTGGCCACACCCGAGGGCGTGGCCACGCCCTTGCCGTAGACCAGCTGCACGCGGCTGGCCGGCGTCAGCGTGCGGTTGCATTGCAGCGTGACGAAACGCAGCGGCGCCTTCTCGGCCTGCTTGTCCAGGCCCAGGGACTTGAGCAATGCCGCGCGCTGCTCGCCCTCGATGAGCCGCACAGGAATGCGCTCGCCGATGCCCTCGGCCGCGCACCACACGTTGTCGCGCACGCTGTCGAGCGTGGCCGGGCCGTTGAGCTGCAGCATGAAGAGCTGCTGCTCGTCGATCTTGCCGTAGCTCGGCTGCCAGCTGCGGATGAAGGGGCCGCCGGTGCTGAACTGGTAGCGCTCGGGGCCGCTCAGGTCGGAGCCCGAGGCCGACTTGAAGGCGGCGGCCCGCGTGACGGTGCAGCGCACGCCGGGCGGCAGGTCATCCTCGAAGTCGAAGACCCATTGCCGGTCGGCGGTCCAGCGGCCGTTGCCCTTGCCGGCCTGCGCGTCGCTGCAGCTCACGGCCAGCGGTGCCGGCGCCTTCGGGTCGCCGAAGCTGACGGCGGCCTGGTCGAACTTGGCGACCACCTGCCGCACGCGGGCGACTTCGCCCTGCGGCGTGAGGCTGGTGATCTGCAGCGCATGGGCGCCGAGGGCGGCCAGGGTCAGCGTGGCGGCGGCCAGCGCACGCATCGTCGTTCTTGTTTTCAACAGTCTTCTCCTTCGGGCTCGCAGCGTAGCGCAACTCGACGCCCAGGCCCGTGATGCGCAGGATCGCTCCACTATGATCGATCGGTATGAAACTCCTGTTCAGCCATCCCGCGGGCAACCAGAACGTCCGCGCGATGCTCGACGCCCTGGACAGGGCGGACATGCTGGCCCGGTTCGCGACCACGCTCGCCGCCTCGACGCACGGCCTGGCGGCGAAGCTGCTGCCGGGCGGGCTTCGCCGGGAGCTCCAGCGGCGGCAGTTCGACCTGCCGCCGGAAAAGATCCTGCAGCATCCGTGGCGCGAAGTCGCGCGCGCGGTCTGCGGCAAGGCCGGCTGGAACCACTGGCTGCGGCACGAGGAAGGCTTCGCCTCGATCGACGGCGTGATCCGCGACTTCGATCGCTTCGTCGCGAAGTCGCTGCCCGGGCTGCACCGTCGGCATCGGCTGGACGCCGTCTATACCTACGAGGACGCCGCGCTCGACACCTTCCGGGCGGCCAGGGCACTGGGCCTGAGGCGCATCTACGACCTGCCGATCTCCTATTGGGAAACGGGCCGCCGGCTGATGCAGGAGGAAATGCAGCGCGTGCCCGAATGGGCCGAGACGCTGGGCGGCGGCATCGCCGACTCGCAGGCCAAGCTGGACCGCAAGACGCAGGAGCTGGAACTGGCCGACCTGGTGGTGGTGCCCAGCCGCTTCGTGGCCGATTCGCTGCCGGCCTGGGCGTCGCAAAAGGCGCAGGTTCTGTCGCCCTTCGGTTCGCCGGTGTCGCGCGGCGGCGCAGCGCGGCCGCCGGACGATCCCGCGCGGGCGCTGCGCGTGCTGTTCGTCGGCTCGATGGGCCAGCGCAAAGGGCTGGCCGACCTGTTCGCGGCCATGCGCCTGCTCAAGGGCGAGAACATCGAGCTGATCGTCATGGGTGCGCCGCAGACCGACCTGGCCTTCTACCGGCGCCAGTACGACGGCTTCACGCACGAAGGAGGCCGGCCGCATGCCGAGGTGCTGGCGCTGATGCGCAGCTGCGACGTGTTCTGCCTGCCTTCGCTCTACGAAGGCCGCGCGCTGGTGATGCAGGAAGCCATGAGCCAAGGGCTGCCGGTGGTCATCACGCCCAACACGGGCGGCGACGATCTGGTGATCGACGGCCGCACCGGCTTCCTGGTGCCGATCCGCGCGCCCGAGGCCATCGCCGAAAAGCTCGCCTGGTTCAATCAGAACCGGCAGGCGCTGCCGGCGATGCGGGAGGCCGCCGTGCAGCACGCCGCCACCTACACCTGGAAGCACTACGGCGATGTCGTGGTCGATGCCATTCGCCAACTCGCCTGACCGCCGAACCGCATCACTGTCCGACGCGCAGGGGTCGATGAAGCGCTACTGGGAAATCGATGCATTGCGCGGGCTCATGCTCGTGCTGATGACGCTCACCCATCTGCCCAGCCGCCTGACCGATCCGATGGGGCAGCCCATCGGCTTCGTCTCGGCGGCCGAAGGCTTCGTGCTGCTGTCGGCCTTCGTGGCCGGGCTGGTCTACAGCCGGCGCGCCTATCGCGAAGGCGTCGACGCGATGCGCCGCGCCTTCTGGCGGCGGGCACTCAAGATCTACCTGTGCCAGGCGGCGACGCTGCTGTTCCTGTTCACGATCATCACGGCGGTCGGACTGCACATCGACCAGCCGGCGGTGAAGAATCTGCTGTCGTACTACCTCGCGCAACCGCACAAGGCCTTCGTCTACTCGCTGCTGCTGGTCTACGAGCCGGCGCTGCTCGACATCCTGCCGATGTACATCTTCTTCATGCTGATGAGCCCTTGGGTGCTGGCCTTCGCGCTGCGCCATGGCTGGACCGGCGTGATGGTGGCGAGCGCGACGCTGTGGGGACTGGCGCAGTTCGGCCTGAGCGAGTGGCTCTACGAACTCGCCGTGCGCTGGCTGGGCCTGCCGGTGCCGTTCCACGAGATGGGCGCGTTCAATGCCTTCGCGTGGCAGTTCCTGTGGTTCGTCGGGCTGTGGATGGGCGCGAGCCGCAACGCGCCCGACGCACGGCCGTTCCGGTTCCCGCGCTGGCTGCTGGCGCTGGCCATGGCCGTGGCCGTCTACGGCATCTGCTGGCGCCATCACGGCATCAATGGCCAGGCACCGTTCGGCGGCGACGTGCAGCGCAACCTGCTGTTCGACAAGTGGCAGCTCGGTCCACTGCGGATCGTCAACCTGGTGGCGCTCGGCATCCTGGTGGTCCGCTTCGGGCCGGGCTTCATGCAGCGCATCCCGCGCCTGCGCTGGCTCGAAGCGATGGGCTCGGCGTCGCTGCCGGTGTTCTGCGCGCACCTGGTGGCGGTGCTGTCGGTGCTGGCCTTCTACGGCGACAGCCAGACGGTGCGGCCCTGGTGGGGCGACGTGCTGCTGCTGGGCTCGGTGTTCATGTGGCTCTATGGCGTCGCGCGGGCCACGCTCTGGTGGGAAGGGCGGGGCAAGGCCTGAGGGCCGCTACCGTGCCGCGGCATCGGCCTGCATCGCGGGCGGCGGCAGATGCGGCCCGATGACCGATTGCCAGAGCCGGTAGCCGTCGTCGTTGAGGTGCAGCATGTCGCTGCGAAAGAGCTCGGGCCGCAGCCGGCCGTCGGCGTCGAGCATCGGCGTGAAGACGTCGATGTATTCGCTGTTGGGCAGGCGGCTCAGGTAGGCCTCGATGATGTGGTTGGTCTCGCGGATCTGCGGCATCAGCTTCTCGCGCGAAGGGCTGGGCTTGACCGAGATGAAGGCGATGCGCGTGTCCGGCAGTTCCGTGCGCACGGTGTTGGCGAAACTGGCGAAGCTTTCGAGCACCTGCATCGGCGTGCGGCCTTCGGCGAGGTCGTTGTCGCCGGCGTACACCAGCACCTCGCGCGGCTGGTAGCGCACCACGAGCTCGTGCGCGAACAGGCTGCAGTCGGCCATGGTGGAGCCGCCGAAGCCGCGGTTGATGACCACCGGCTGCTGGCTGAAGTCCTGCGCCACGTGGGTCCAGAACCGGATGGTGGAGCTGCCGACGAACAGCACGCCGTTCCTGCCGGGCGGGCTCTTCTGGTCGGCGCGCGCGAAGGCGGCGAGCTCGCCCTGCCAGCGGGTCTGGGCTGCGAGGTACGCGGGCGAGGGCGGCGCGTCGGTCGCGGTCTGCGCCTGCGACGCGAACGCCCCCAGCAGCGTCAGCGCCAGCGCGGCCAGACGGATCGCGGTCTTCATCGTCAGAGCGTCTTCTCGATCAGGGGGCCCTTGAAGAGCACCGGTCCGGTCGGACCGCGTTCGCTGGGCACGCCGCCGCGCGGCTCGAGGCTTACTGCCAGCGCCGGCACGGCACGCACGTCGGCTTCCGTGGCCTTGAGCTTCAGGGCCTGTTCATGGGTCAGCACGCCGAGCGAGCGCGGCGCGCCGCCGGGCGGCAGCGCCCAGAGCTGCAGCGACTTGTCGCTGCCTTCCTGGTAGCTGCCGACGCGCTGCAACACCAGCTGGCGGTTCTTGGGGTCGAAGGTCACCAGCATCGAGGCGGCGGCCTTGTCGTCCGACAGCACGGCCACGTACTGCACGGCCGGCGCATGGCGCAGCTGCTCGCTCAGGTTGACGCCGACCACCACGGCCGCGACGGTCGCGAGCGCGCCCGCCGCTGCCGCGCCGCGCCAGAGCGCAAGGCTGCGCAGCCAGCCGCCCTCAGCGCGCTGCGGCGCCGGCGTTTCGCGCTGGCGCGAGAGCGCCTGCTGCTGTTGCTCGGCCTCGATCAGGTTGCGGATGCGCACCCAGACGGCGGCATCGGGCACCACGGTCGGCTGCATCTCGGTCATGCTGGCGAGCCGGCCCTGCCACACCAGCGCGGCCGCGCGCACGGGCGCCTGCTCGCGGGCGATGGATTCGAAGCGGCGCCGCGCGCCGCCGCGCAGCGTGCCGAGCGCATGGCTGGCGGCCAGCAGTTCGAGCAGTCGGGGATGGGCGGACAGGTTCATGCGGTCCTCACGCGAATCGCTGCATGCAGGTGCGGAGCTTCTCCAGGCCGCGCCGGATCCAGGTCTTGACGGTGCCCAGAGGCAGCTTGAGCTGCTGCGCCAGTTCGCTGTGGCTGAGGTCGCGCAGATAGGCCAGGCTCACGACCTCGCGCTGACGTCCCTCGAGCTGGCTCAGGCACTGGTGCAGCGCCCAGGCCTGTTCGCTCGCATCGGCGCTGTCCATCGGATTGGTCGCATCCGATTCGAAAGTCTCGGCCATCACGTCGTCGAATTCCTGCGTGAGCTGCGCCCGGTCGGCCGTGCGCCGGCGCAGCAGGTCGAGCGATCGGCTGCGCACGATCAGGCCCAGCCAGGCCAGCGGCGGGCTGAGCGAGGCGCGGTAGTCGCCGGCCACGCGCCAGATGGTCAGGAAGGATTCCTGCAGCACGTCCTCGGCCCACTCGCGCTGCCGCACGACGCGCATGGCGAGGCCGAAGAGCTTGGGGGAAGTGCGGTCGTAGAGCAGGCGAAGGGCTGCTTCGTCTCGATGGCCAACGCGATCGATCAGCGCCATCAGTTCGGCGTCGGGACTGGGTGCACTCATGCGTGGATTGTCGGACATCGATCGGCATGTTAGCGGTACGGTCCCGGTACCCCGTCGGATTCAAGGCCGGGGTCCTGAATCCGAAGGCCGCGTCTCTGCGCAAGCCTGTATGAGGCCGCAATTCGAAAGCGCCGAGTGGATACCCGGCGGCTCGCGGTGCGCTGCGGCCGGCGTTCAGACGCTGTTGCGCCCGATGCCCTGGTAGACAACGCCCGCTTCCTTCATGGTGGCGGGCTCATAGAGATTGCGCCCGTCGAAGATCACGGGCGACTTCATCAGCGACTTGAGGCGCTCGAGGTTCGGGCTGCGGTAGGCCTTCCACTCGGTGACGATGATCAGCGCATCGGCACCGGCGAGCGCTTCCATCGGATCCTTGCCGGCGACGAAGCTGATGCGGTCGAGCAGCGCCGGCGCATCGGCGAAGTCGAGTTGCAGCACGCGCTTCGTCTCCTCGACCGCGATCGGGTCGTGCGCCACCACGCTGGCGCCCGCACGCACCAGCACGTCGAGCACCACGCGGCTGGGCGCCTCGCGCATGTCGTCGGTGTTCGGCTTGAAGGCCAGGCCCCAGAGCGCGAAGGTGCGGCCGGTGAGATCGTTGCCGAAGCGTGCCAGCACCTTGTTGGTGAGCACGCGTTTCTGCTCGTCGTTGACCGCTTCGACCGACTCGAGCACGCGCAGCGCCTGCCCGTGGTCGCGCGCGGTGCGCGTCAATGCCTGGATGTCCTTCGGAAAGCAGCTGCCGCCGTAGCCCGTGCCGGCATAGAGAAAGCTGTAGCCGATGCGCGGATCGGAGCCGATGCCCTGGCGCACCGCCTCGATGTCGGCGCCGACGCGGTCGGCGAGGTTGGCCAGCTCGTTCATGAAGCTGATGCGGGTGGCCAGCATCGCGTTGGCCGCGTACTTCGCGAACTCGGCGGACTTCACGTCCATCACGCGCGTGCGCTCGTGGTTGCGGTTGAAGGGCGCATAGAGCCGGCGCATCGCGGCCAGCGCCTCGCGGCCGGGCTCGTCGTCGGTGTAGCCGATGACGATGCGGTCCGGGCGCATGAAGTCCTCGACCGCCGCGCCTTCCTTGAGGAATTCGGGATTGCTCACGACCGAGAAGCGCAGGTCGGAACGCCCGCGCTTGTCGAGCTCTTCCTGGATCGCGGCGGTGACGCGTTCGGCGGTGCCCACCGGCACGGTCGACTTGTCGACCACGACCTTGAAGCTTTCCATGGTCCGGCCGATGCTGCGGGCCGCGGCGAGCACGTATTTCAGGTCGGCGCTGCCGTCCTCGTCGGGCGGCGTGCCGACGGCGATGAACTGTATGTCGCCGTGGGCGACGGCGGCTTCGACGTCGGTGGAGAAGGTCAGCCGTTTGGCCGCCGCGTTCGATTCGACGACGTCCTCGAGGCCGGGCTCGTAGATCGGGATGCCGCCCTCGTTGAGGGTCGCGATCTTGCGCGCGTCGAGGTCGAGGCAGAACACGTTGTTGCCGATGTCCGCCAGGCATGCGCCGGTGACAAGCCCGACATAGCCGGTGCCGATGATGGTGATGTTCATGGGAGCGTCAGGCGGTCTTGGGTTCCGACAGGATCTGGTCGAAGTAGGCGATGGTCTTCTTGAGCCCTTCGTCGAGCTGGGTGCGCGGGGCCCAGCCGCCGAGCTCCTTCTGCGCCATCGAGATGTCGGGGCGCCGCTGCTTGGGGTCGTCCGCCGGCAGCGGCATGCGCACCAGCTTGCTCTTGGAGCCGGTGATCTCGATCACCTTGTTGGCCAGCTCCAGCATCGAGAACTCGCCGGGATTGCCGATGTTGATCGGGCCCGGCACCTCGTCGCCGGTGGCCATCATGCGCAGCATGGCCTCGACCAGGTCGTCGACGTAGCAGAAGCTGCGCGTCTGCTGGCCGTCGCCGTAGATGGTGATGTCCTGGCCCTTGAGCGCCTGCACGATGAAGTTCGACACCACGCGGCCGTCGTTCAGGTGCATGCGCGGTCCGAAGGTGTTGAAGATGCGAACCACCTTGATGCGCAGCTTGTGCTGGCGGTGGTAGTCGAAGAACAGCGTCTCGGCGCAGCGCTTGCCCTCGTCGTAGCAGCTGCGGATGCCGATCGGATTGACGCGGCCCCAGTAGGCCTCGACCTGCGGATGGATCTCGGGATCGCCGTAGACCTCGCTGGTGGAGGCCTGAAGGATCTTGGCCCGCACCCGCTTGGCCAGGCCGAGCATGTTGATGGCGCCGTGCACGCTGGTCTTGGTGGTCTGCACCGGGTCGTGCTGGTAGTGGACCGGCGAAGCCGGACAGGCGAGGTTGAAGATCTCGTCCACTTCCACGTAGAGCGGAAAGGTCACGTCGTGACGCATCAGCTCGAAGCGCGGATGGTCGAGCAGGTGCTCGACGTTGTGCTTGGTGCCGGTGAAGAAGTTGTCGACGCACAGGACGTCGTGCCCCTGCTCGATCAGCCGGTCGCACAGATGGCTGCCGAGGAAACCGGCGCCGCCGGTGACGAGCATTCGCTTGGATGCGTTGTATTGCCGCATGGGTGTGGTCACTCCGTAAAAAGTCAGTGAGGGCGTTGCGCGTTCGCGCTGCGCTGTTCGTACATCTTCGCGTCGATCAGCATGCGAAACCACAATGCCTGAAAAAACGCGAAATAGAAGCCTTCCTTGCCGTCCAGAAAGCCAAGCCGAAAGAAGTAGCGGTAGACGAAATAGCTGAGCGCGCGCAGGCCGATCGGCAGCTTGTAGTAGACCTCCTTGATGAAGCGCGTGCGCTCACGGGCATCGCCCGTGAGGCGCGGCTTCAGGACCTCGTCCGGCAAGGCGCTGGGCCCGAGCTTCTCCTTGGCTTCGGCATCGCTCCAGCGATTGTGGCTCGCGATCCAGTCGCTGAGCTGCGCCGAATTCTTGTCATGCATGAAGCCGTCGATGCGGCCCGGCCTCGCAGGGCTGATGAAGTGCTGGTCGTAGAGCCGCGCTTCGCAGCGCCCCTGGCCCGATCGGAAGAGCCTCAGATGCCAGGGATTGACGCCGCTGTGGCGCAGCATCCTGCCCATGAAGTAATCGCGCCGGCGCAGGATGTAGGCGTCGAAGCGCGGCGTGCCGGCCAGCAGGGCCCTGATCTCCTCGACCGCCTGGGCGTCCAGCACCTCGTCGGCGTCCAGGTGCAGCTGCCAGGGGTAGGACTTCTCGACCTGCGCGATCGCCCAGTTGCGCTGGTCGCTGTAGTTGACGAAGGGCCGCTGCACGACGGTGCAGCCCAGTTCCTCGAGGATGGCGGGCGTGTCGTCCGTGGAGTGCGAATCGACCGCGAACACGTGCGGGCTGACCTTCTTCGCCGCGCCCACGGTCTCCCGGATGATCGACGCGGAATTGAAAGTGAGAAGGACGACGACGCAGCTGGGATGTTCCATGGCATTCGGAGCGGATGGCAGGCGCTGTGGAACGGTACGTTCACCGCCGTGCGGCCTGCCAATGAATGCCAAACTTTAGCACTACATTATTACATTTAGGAACAAATCTCGGGGGTAAACCCCGATGCATCAGCCCAATCGTGCACGATGTCGCAGGATTTGTTGCCGAACCTGCGCCGGCGCGGTGCCGCCGAGGATGTTGCGGGCATTGAGCGAGCCGCGCAGGCTCAGCACGTCGTAGACATCTTTCTCGATCTTCGGATGGAAGGTCTGCAGCACGGCCAGCGGCAATTCCGACAAGTCCACCTGGTGGGAAATGGCGGCCTTCACGGCATGAGCCACCGTTTCGTGCGCGTCGCGAAAGGGCAGGCCCTTCTTGACCAGATAGTCGGCCAGGTCGGTCGCGGTGGCATAGCCGCGCAGCGCGGCTTTTTCCATGGTCTCGGGCTTGACGGTGATGCCGCCGACCATCTCGGCAAAGATGCGCAGCGTGTCCTTGAGCGTGTCGACGGTGTCGAACAACGGCTCCTTGTCTTCCTGGTTGTCCTTGTTGTAGGCCAGCGGCTGGCCTTTCATGAGTGTGATCAGCGCCATCAGGTGGCCGACCACGCGGCCGGTCTTGCCGCGCGCGAGTTCGGGTACGTCCGGGTTTTTCTTCTGCGGCATGATCGAGCTGCCCGTGCAGAAGCGGTCGGCGATGTCGATGAAGCCGAAGGCCTGGCTCATCCACAGGACCAGCTCCTCGCTGAGCCGGCTGATGTGCACCATGGCCAGCGAGGCGGCGGCGGTGAATTCGATCGCGAAGTCGCGGTCGCTGACGGCGTCGAGGCTGTTCTGGCACACCTCGTCCATGCCGAGCGTGCGGGCGACCGCCTCGCGGTCGAGCGGGTAGCTGGTGCCGGCGAGCGCGGCGGCGCCGAGCGGCAGACGGTTCACGCGCTTGCGCACGTCGGCCATGCGCTCGGCATCGCGCGCGAACATTTCGACGTAGGCCAGCATGTGGTGGCCGAAGCTCACGGGCTGCGCCACCTGCAGATGGGTGAAGCCCGGCAGGATCACCTGGACGTTCTTCTCGGCGATCTCGATCAGCGCCTTCTGCAGGTCGGTCAGCAGACCGCCGATGAGGTCGATCTCGCCGCGCAACCACAGGCGCACGTCGGTGGCGACCTGGTCGTTGCGGCTGCGGCCGGTGTGCAGCCGCTTGCCGGCATCGCCGATCAGCTGCGTGAGGCGCGCCTCGATGTTCAGGTGCACGTCTTCCAGGTCGAGCTTCCAGTCGAAGCGGCCGGCTTCGATCTCTTCGCGAATCTGCGTCATCCCGCGTTCGATCGCGGCGTGGTCCTGCGTGCCGATGATGCCCTGGGCTGCCAGCATGCCTGCATGCGCCAGAGAACCCTCGATGTCAGCCTGCCACAGCCGCTTGTCGAAGAAGACGCTGGCGGTGTAGCGCTTGACCAGGTCGCTCATCGGCTCGGAGAACAGGGCGGACCAGGCTTCGGATTTCTTGTCGAGTTGGTTTTGGGTCATGGAAGACGGCCTGGGAGGCAATAATGGGTTTGTCACCCGATGTTTCTGTGATGCGCAACCCATCGATTTTATCGGCCACCTCCGCAGCGCCGGCCGGTGTTCGCCCGCGGGTGCTCGCGCGCCAGCCGGCGGCATCGTTCGATGCATGCCAGATCGGGGTGGTGCTGCGGGCCGTGCTCTTCGTCGAGGCGGTGGCGGCGGTCGCCGCCTTGTTTCTTGCGTCGACGCTGGCCGAGTGGCTGTCGCTGACGGCCGTCGTGACGGGCGGCGCCCTGCCTGCGACACTGCTCTGGCTGCTCGCGGCCTGCGGTCTGAAGAAGCCGCTCGGCCGCCTGCCGAGCCAGGCCCAGTACGGTGCCGGCGTGCTGCTCGGCGCGCTGGCCGGGCTCTACGGTTGCGGGCTGCTGCGGCTGACCGGCGTGCTCGGCACCGCGCCGTGGCTCGCGAGCGCGCTGGCCGGCGCGTTGTTCGCCGGCGTGGCCGTCACGGCGCTGGTGCTGCGCGCCCGTGGCCGAACGCCCGCGGCCACCACCGCACGGCTCGAGGAACTGCAGTCGCGCATCCGCCCGCATTTTCTTTTCAACACGCTCAACAGCGCCATCGCACTGGTGCGCGAGGAGCCGGCCAAGGCCGAAGCCATGCTGGAAGACCTCAGCGAGCTGTTCCGCCAGGCGCTGGCCGATCCGGGCGAATCGGTCACCCTGGCCGACGAGATCGGACTGGCCGAGCGCTACCTGGCCATCGAGCAGGTGCGTTTCGGCGAGCGGCTGCGCATTCGCTGGGACCTCGACGCCGCGGCCAGCGACGCGCGTCTGCCGCCGCTGCTGCTGCAGCCGCTGGTCGAGAACGCGGTCAAGCATGGCGTGGAGCCGAGCCCCGACGGCGCCCGGGTCCGCATCCGCACCCAGCGCCGTGGCGGCATGGTGGTGATCGAGGTCGTCAACAGCCTGCCGCCGCTGCGCTGGGCCGATGCGCCGCTGCCGCGCGGCCACGGCATCGCGCTGGCCAACGTGCGCGACCGGCTGCGCCTGCTGCACGACGTGCAGGCGCAGTTCAGCGCCGGCATGGACCAGAAGAACTACCGCGTGCGGATCGCCATCCCCGCCTCCTCATGACTTCACTTCGAACCCTGATCGTCGACGATGAAGCGCTGGCACGGTCGCGCCTGCGCAACCTGCTGGCCGATTGCCGATCGCCGGCGGCCGAAGTGGTGTCGGAGGCCGCGCATGGCGAGGATGCGCTGAAGCAACTGAACGACACGCAGATCGACCTCGTGCTGCTCGACATCCACATGCCGGGCATCGACGGCATCGAACTCGCGCGCAGCCTGCGCAGCCGGCCGGAGGCGCCGGCCATCGTGTTCGTCACCGCGCACGCGGTGCATGCCGTCACGGCCTTCGAGCTGGAGGCCGTCGACTACCTGACCAAACCGGTGCGGGCCGAACGCCTGCAGCAGGCGCTGCAGAAGGCGGAACGCCACCTGAAGGAACGGCGCGCGCCGTCGACGGAAGCGACGCAGGAAGCGCTGGTCATCCAGGACCGCGGCCGCACCGAGCGCGTGCCGCTGGCCGAGGTGCTCTACCTCAAGTCCGAATACAAGTACCTCACCGTGCGGACCGCATCGCGCAGCCACATCCTCGACGGCTCGCTGGCCGAGATCGAGGATCGCTATCCGGCGCGCTTCGTGCGCGTGCATCGCAATGCGCTGGTCGCGCGCGAGGCGATCCGCGCGCTCGAGAAGTACGACGACGGCGAGGACGCCGAAGGCTGGGCGCTGCGGCTCGAGGGCATTCCCGAGCCGGTGGCGGTCTCGCGCCGTCAGCTGAGCGCGGTGCGCGAAGTGCTCAAGGATCCACGATGAACGCGCAGGACAAGGACCCGACCGAACCCGCGATCCCGCAGCGCGAGCCCGATCGCGTGCTGCTGCACATGCCGGTCGACGTGCGCAGCGCATCGCTGGTGGTGCTCGCCGTGCTGGCCACGGTGTTCGTGCTGCAGTGGGCGCAGGCGGTCTTCATTCCCCTGATGGTGAGTCTGATGCTGACCTATGCGCTCGCGCCGCTGGTCGACCGGCTGGAGCGCTGGAAGATCTCGCGCTGGATCGGCGCGGCAGCGGTCCTGATCGCGATCGGCGGCGGGGTGGGCTGGACCGGCTATTCGCTCTACGGGAACGCCACCGCGCTGGTCGATTCGCTGCCCCTCGCGGCGCAGAAGCTGCGGCTCGCGATGCGCAGCGGCAACCGGCCTGCCGATCCCAGCGCGATCGACACGGTGCAGAAGGCGGCGGCGCAACTCGAGCAGGCCGCGCAGGAGAATTCGGAGAAGGTCGCCGCGCGCAAGGGCGTCGCGCGGGTGGTCATCGAGCGGCCGGCCTTCAATGTGCGCGACTACCTGTGGACCGGCACGGTGGGGCTGCTGAACGCGGCCGGGCAGCTCACGCTGATCGCCTTCCTCACCTACTTCTCGCTGGGCTCCGGCGACACCTTCCGCCGCAAGCTGGTCAAGATCACCGGGCCCAGCCTGCAGAAGAAAAAGATCACGGTGCATGTGCTCGACGACATCACCGGCCATATCGAGCGCTACCTGCTGGTGCAGATCTTCTCGAGCGCGCTGATCGGCGTCGCGACCGGGCTGGCCTTCTGGGCGATCGGGCTGGAGAACGCGGCGGTGTGGGGCATCGTGGCGGCCGTGACCAATCTCATTCCGTACATCGGTTCCGTCATCGTGATGGCGGCGGCCGGACTGGTCGCCTTTCTGCAATTCAACAGCATCCAGATGGCCCTGCTGGTGGGCGGCACGTCGCTGGTGATCCACACGCTGGTCGGCAACCTGCTGGTGCCCTATCTCACCAGCCGTTCCAGCCGCATGAATCCCGTCGCGGTGTTCGTCGGCGTGATCTTCTGGGGCTGGCTGTGGGGCATCTGGGGGCTGCTGCTGGGGATTCCGATCATGATGGTCGTCAAGTCCATCTGCGAGCGCGTCGAAGACCTGCAGCCCATCGGAGAGCTGCTCGGGGATTGATCCTCAGCCCACCTGCAGCACGGCCTTGTCCGGCAGGGTGCGCCATACCACCCATTCGCCGATGCCCGCATGGTGCGTCGGCGGCGTCACTGCGGCGCCATGCCGGATCGTCAGTTCGCGGCCGGCCAGCTTCAGCGTGATCTCGAAGCCCGGCCAGTGCGCCGGCACGCGCGGCGTCAGCGAGAGGCGCTCGCCGCGCACCGTCAGGCCGAGCAGGGTCTCGATGGCGGCGCGATGCATCCAGGCGGCCGAGCCGGTGTACCAGCTCCAGCCGCCGCGCCCGACATACGGTGCGGCGCCATACACGTCGCCCGCCATCACGTAGGGCTCGATCTCGTAGGCCGGCCCACGCACCGCATCGCGCGCGCGATGCGCGGGGCTCAGGCCTTCGAAGCTCTGCCACGCGCCCTCGATGTCGCCATGCAGCGCCTGCGCCATCAGGCCCCACACCGCGGCATGCGAATACTGGCCGCCGTTCTCGCGCACGCCCGGCGGGTAGGCCTGGATGTAGCCCGGGTTGTTGGACGAGTGGGCCAGCGGCGGATGCAGCAGGCGCAACAGGCCGGCGGGCTCGTCGTGCAGCTGCTGCTTCATCGAGGCCAGCGCCGGCGTCGTGTGCGCGTCGTCCGAAGCGCCCGAAAGCACCGACCAGGCCTGCGCGATCAGGTCGATGCGGCACTCGTCGTTGGCCGACGAGCCGAGCGGCGCGCCGTTGTCGAAGAAGGCGCGGCGGAACCACGCACCGTCCCAGCCGGCAGCGTGCAGCGCCGCGATCCAGCCCTTGCGCGCCGACTGCCAGCGCTGGGCGCGTTCGCGCTCGCCGCGCACTTCGGCGATCGGGGCGAAGCGCTCGACCACGCTGCACAGGAACCACGCGAGCCAGACCGATTCGCCGCGGCCTTCGTTGCCGACGCGGTTCATGCCGTCGTTCCAGTCGCCGGTGCCCATCAGCGGCAGGCCGTGCGCGCCGGTCGCGAGGCTGCGATCGATGGCGCGCGCGCCATGTTCGTACACGGTGGCGGTGCGGCCGCTGATTTGCGGCGCGTAGTAGGCGTCCTCGGCGCCAGCGGGAATCGCGGGGCCTTCGATGAAAGGCACGACCTCGTCGAGCACCGATCGGTCACCGCTCACCTCGACATAGTGCGACGACGCGTAGGGCAGCCACAGCAGATCGTCGGAGAAATGCGTGCGCACGCCGTTGCCGCCGGGCATGTGCCACCAGTGCTGCACATCGCCTTCGGGAAACTGGCGCGCCGCATTGACGAGGATCTGCTCGCGCAGCCGTGCCGGGTCGGTGAGCGCGAAGGCCATCGCGTCCTGCAATTGATCGCGAAAGCCGAAGGCGCCGCCGGCCTGGTAGAAGCCGGCCTTGGACCAGAGCCTGCAGGCCAGCGTCTGGTAGACGAGCCAGCGGTTCACCAGCGCATCGAAGAGCGGATCGGGCGTGCGCACCTGCAGACGGCCGAGCAGTTCGTCCCAGAAGCCGCGCGCCTGTGCCAGCGCCTGCGGCACGTCGCGCTGCTGCCAGCGGCGCGCCAGCTGCATCGCGGCTTCGGCATCGTCCGCATGGCCCAGCATGAAGGCGAAGCTGGCGCTCTCGCCGGGCGCGAGCGCGAGTTCGCCGGCCACGGCGGCGCAGGCATCGAGGCCGCTGCCGGCGCGCTGCAGCAGCAGCTCGGGCCATTCGATCGCGCCGCGGCCGGAGAAAAATTCGCTGCGGTCGCAGGTCCATTGCGTCGCGCCCTTCAGGCCCGCGAGCATCACGAAGGCCGTGCTGCCGCCGAAGCCGGCGCTCGACTCGCGCTGCTGGCCGAACGCCGCCGGCAGGTCTTCGGGCTTCCACGTGTGCACGGTGCGGCGTTCGCCGCGGGCCGCGCCGAGCTGCCACTCGACCATCGCCAGCGCGCGCAGGCGGCGTGGGCCCGTGCCCTGATTGCGGACCTTCACTTGCACCAGCTTCATGCGCTCGTCGCGATCGGCGAAGAAGGTGGTCTCCAGCATCATGCTGCCGTGCCGGCATTCGAAGACCGTGTAGCCTTGGCCATGGCGCACGCGGTGCGTGTCCGCGCCTGTGCCGCCGCGGCCGGCCGGCGTCAGCGGCAGCAGCTCGCGCGAGTCGAGGTCCTGCAGCAGGTAGTGCTCGAAGGCCGGGTCCTGCACCGGATCGTTGGACCATGGTGTCAACTGGTGCAGGCGGCTGTTCGCCGCCCAGGTGTAGCCGGTGCCGGATTCGGAAATCTGGAAGCCGAAGGACGCGTTGGCGGCGATCACGTTGATCCAGGGCCTGGCGGTGCGGCGGCTCAGGTCCACCTCGAAACGGAACTCGCCGCTGTCGGCATCGAAGTCGCCCTGCGGTGCCGTCACCGGCCCGGCCGCCTGCGCCGCGGACGGCAGCACCGAGAGCGCGACGCGCGGCCCGATCTCGTCATCCGTCGGACCGGTGGCGGCGTCCCGCAGCGCTGCCACCTGCACTTCGAGCGCCCGCCCGTCCGCGGTGAAGACCGCGCGGGCCAGGCTCGACAGCGCTGCCTTCTCCGAGGGTGCGACTTCCTGATCGCGCAGCAGATAGAAGCCGGCCGCATCGTTGCGCGGGAAACTGTTCTGGGTCTGGTTCGCCACCCGGTCGCGCAGGGCTTCGATCTCGCGCTGCAGCGGCATCAGGTAGGAGTTGGGCTCGCCGTTGAGCACCACCAGGTCGCAGGCCACGCCGCCGAAGCCCCACCACGGCTGCGCGCGCAGCAGGGTGTCGACCAGCCCCTTGCCGGCCAGCGAATGGATGTAGACCAGCACGATCGGCTTGTCGCCCGAAATGCCGAAGCGCCAGATCTGCCGCAGGTCGATCAGGCCGCGGTCCTTCATCACGCGCGGCGTGGTGTAAGTGAGGATGGTGGTCAGGTCCTGCAGCGCCAGGTTCTTGGCCGGGTCGATGCTGAGGTCGCGCAGGCGCACCTGTGCGAGCGTGGCCGCCATGCGCATTGCGCGCTCGACGTGCATCGGCTGCAGGTAGCGGTCGATGCAGGGCATCAGGTCGTCGATGTTGTCGTCGGCCGCGGTCGCGAAGGTCACGCGCGCGGTGGCGCCGGGCGCGATCGAGAGACGCACCCGCAGCGAGGCGATCGGATCGAGCCCGGTCACCGGCGTGCCGTCGGCGGCCATCGGTTGCGCATCGAGCGCCGGCGCGGCGAGCGAGCGGTTGCGGCCGACGAAGGCGCGCCGGTCGACCATGCAGTCGACCGACAGCACCTCTGCATCGGCCGAGGCGACGAAATGCGCCGCGGCCACCACCGGATCGCCATGCAGCCGCGGCTTGCGCCACATCAGCAGCGCGCGCCAGCCGGGCTCCCAGCGCGACTTGATGAACATGTTGGCGAAGGCCGGATGCGACTCGTCGGCCTTCGGATTCGACAGCACGGGCTCGAAGTACGAGATGAGCTCCAGCGTGCGCGTCTCGCTGCCGCTGTTGTGCAGCGCGACGGTGCGCAGCTCGGTGTCGTCTTCCGGGCTGATGAGCACGGTGGTGCGCGCCTGCAGCTCGGGTCCGCTGGCGTCGAACTGCACCTGGTCGGCCAGGAAGCGGGCCCGGTAGCGCCAGCCCTCGCCCGGCGCGGGCAGCGCGGTCAGCGAGGTGAGCGCGCCGCTCTGCACGTCGCGCACGTAGAGGAAGGTGCCGTAGCCGTCGCGCAGCGGATCGTCGCGCCAGCGGCTGATGTTGAAGGCGCGCCAGCGGCTCACGC
This sequence comes from Variovorax sp. SRS16, assembly GCF_901827165.1. Classification (NCBI taxonomy): domain Bacteria; kingdom Pseudomonadati; phylum Pseudomonadota; class Betaproteobacteria; order Burkholderiales; family Comamonadaceae; genus Variovorax; species Variovorax sp. SRS16. The sequence continues at coordinate 4,203,834 of NZ_LR594666.1, read as the reverse complement.
CCGCACCGTTGGCGCGCAGCGCGACGGTGTAGCTGCCGTTCGACAGCAAGTGCGTGGGCTGGAAGGCCGGCGCCATCGGATCGACCACGCGCGGCTGGAACACGGGCGCCGCCTCGCCGGTGGCCGGCTCGGGCGGCGTGCGCGGATCGGCGCTGCCGATGATCTGGCGCGGCGTGCGCTCGTGCAGCAGCGCGTCGTGCGCCTGCACCAATGGCGAGCTGCCGAACCAGCGGCGCGGCGCGTCGTCGCAGACCGCGTTGCACAGCGCCACCAGCGACATGCCGTGGTGATGCGCCATCACGTTGCGCACCACGGTGAAGGGCTGGCCCTCCGGTTGGCGCGAGACGGTGAAATCGATCGCGTCGAAGAAACCGAAGTCGCCGCGCGCGCCGAGCGATTCGAGCAGCTTCAGGTTGATCACCGCATCGTCGGGCGCCAGCAGCGTCGCCATCGCGGTGGCGTAGGGCGCGACCACGCGGTCGGTCGGCGGCGTGCGGCGCAGGGCCAGTCGCGGCACGCCGAAGGGCGAGTACTGGTAGGCGAGCGAATGGTCGCGTGCGAAATAGGCCGACTCGGAGACGCCCCAAGGCAGATCCTGCACGGTGGCGAAGGCCTGCTGCTCGATGATCGCGGCCAGGTTCGCGACCTGCAGCAAACCGCCTTCGGGCTCGGCCATCACCAGCGCCGGCATCAGGTACTCGAACATCGAACCCGACCAGGACTTGAGCCCCGGCTTCACGCCCACGGACAGGAAGGGCCGCCCCAGCGCCATCCAGTGGCGCAGCGGCACGTCGCCCTTGGCGATCGCAAGGAAGCTCAGCAGGCGCGATTCCGAAGCGAGCAGGTCGTAGTAGCTCGCGTCGAGCACGTTGTCCTCGACCCGCAGGCCGATGTGGAAGAGGTGGCGCTTGGCGTCGTAGAGGCCGCGGAAATCCATGCCGGCGCACAAGGCCTCGCAGCGCCGCGCGAGGGTTTCGAGCGCCGTGCCCGGCGGGCTTTCGGCATCGAAGTCGCGGCAGGCCTGTGCCACCGCGACCAGGTGGCCGGCCAGGTTGCCGCTGTCGACGCTGGACACATAGGCCGGCGGCAGCATCTTGAGCGACTGCGTGTCGTACCAGTTGAAGAGATGGCCCTGGTGCTTGTCGAGGCGGTCGACGGTGTCGAGCGTGGCCGTGAGCCGCGCGGCGAGCGCGTGCGTGTCGATCCATCCGAACTCGCGCGCGCAGCAGCACGCCAGCAGGTACATGCCGATGTTGGTGGGCGAGGTGCGGTGCGCGACCGTGGGCTCGGGCTCGAGCTGCAGGTTGTCGGGCGGCAGGTGGTTGTCCTCCGGGCCGACGACATGCTCGAAGAAATGCCAGGTGTCGCGCGCGACCTGCTCGAGATAGGCGCGATGGCCGGGGTCGAGCGCGCCCTCGGTCGCGGCCGGCACGCGGCTGCTCCACCAGGCGACGAAGGGCGACAGCGCCCAGAGCAGGAAGAGAAGAGCGCCGACCCAGGGATGCGGGCTCAACGACGCAGCCAGCGCCAGCAGCACGCAGAGGCCGCTCGTGAGCGCGCCGCGGCGGATGAAGGGCGCCAGCTCGTACCGGGCCTTCGCCTGCGCTTCGGCGGCGGTCGTCCATTCCAGCAGATGCCGGCGGCTCACCGCCAGCCGCCATGCGGCGCGCGCCGTGGCGTCGAGCAGCTGCCGCGTCTGGGCGGCAAGCCGCACGAAACGCCATGCGGCGCCGGCGAGCGCACGCAGCAGCTCGGTCGAGCCGACATCGAAGAAGTGGCGCAGTTCGATCGAGCGCCGGGTCGGCACCAGTCCCGCGAGCGCGCCGAGCAGCGGCCCCAGCACGAGCGCCGCGGCGACGGCGGCGAAGGCCCAGGGCAGCGGAAACGAATCCGTGAAGACCACCCAGGCCAGCAGCGCGGTCGATGCCGGCACCACCATGGCGCGGCGCAGGTTGTCGCCCATCTTCCAGAGGCCCAGCGCATCGATGCCGTAGCGCCGCGCGCGCAGCATCAACGGCAGCAGCTGCCAGTCGCCGCGTGTCCATCGGTGCACGCGCGACGCGGCGACGCCGGCATGGTGCGGATGGTCCTCGATCAGCACCAGGTCGCTCACCACGGCGCAGCGCGCGACCGTGCCTTCGAGCAGGTCGTGGCTGAGCACCGCGCCATCGGGCAGGCGGCGGTCGAGCGTCGCGTGGACGGCCTCCACGTTGAGCAGGCCCTTGCCGGTGAAGGAGCCGGTGCCGAACACGTCCTGGTAGATGTCGGACGCGCTGCTGCTGTAGGGGTCGAATCCGCACTGGCCCGCGAACAGCCAGTGGAAGAACGAGCGTTCGCTGCGTTGCGGAAAGGGGGTGGCGATGCGCGGCTGAAAGATGCCGAAGCCCGCGACCACGCGGCGGCTGGCGGCGTCGATCTGCGGTGCATTCAGCGGGTGGGCTGCCACGGCGACGAGCTCGCGCAGCGCGCCCGGCGGCAGGCCGGTATCGCCGTCGAGCGTCATCACGTAAGGGATGCGCGCAGCCAGGCGCAGGCCCGGCGCCATCGGAAGAAATCCGCTCGCGTCGCCCGCGGCCAGCAGGCGCAGCAGCATTTCGATCTTGCCGCGCTTGCGTTCCCATCCCATCCACCGCTGCTCGGTCTCGGACCAGGTCCGCGGACGGTGCAGCAGCACGAAGCGCGGGGTCGCGGCATCGGATGCCGGATAGGTCTGGTTGAGCACGGCGATGCGTTGCAGCGCATCGTCGAGCAAGGCCGCGTCGCCGGGCATCGATGCCAGCCGTGCATCGGCCCAGTCGGTCAGCAGCGCGAACTGCGCATGGTCTTCGCGGTTGGCCAGCCAGTGCAGCTCGAGGCGGTGCACGAGCTCGGCATTGGCCTCGACCGAACTCAGGAACGAGGGAATGACGACCAGGACGCGATGGGCTTGCGGAATGCCGGCCGCGAACTCGAGCCGAGGCAGTCGCCGCACGCGCACCGACTCGGCGACGATGCGGTGCACCAGCGCCATCACCGCTTCGGACAGCGGCCAGGCAACCAGGAACAGCGCGACCACCGCAGTCCATCGCGCATCGGGCCAGCCGTTGCGGTCGAGGCCGTGCACGGCGGCCACCAGCAGCAGCGCGGTGCTGGCGACGATGACGAAGGCATAGAGCGGCAGGCGCCAGTCGCGCGCGGCGCCGGCACGGGGCAGCGCGGCCGCCTTCGCGCCGCGTCGCGGATTCAGCGCCGCGGCCAGCGCCGGGCGTCCCTGCCCGAAGAGGTAGTAGCCCGCGGTGCGTTCGGCGCGCGACCAGCGGGTTTCGTCGTCTTCCTCGGCCGGTGCGAGACTGGCCGCGTCGAGCGCCAGACGCACCACGGTCTGCGCGACCTCGCGCTCCGGCTGGCGGCTGGTGCGCGCGATCTGTTCCATCGCGTGGGTGATCTGCTGGCGCGTGAGTTCGCTTTCGCGGCCGAAGCTCGGCAGTTCGCGCAGCACGCGCAGCGAGCGGCTGACCGGCTCGATCAGGTCGGCCCATTCGACCTGCCCGACCATGCGCAGGGTCGTGATGATGTTGCCGACGGTGAGGTTGGCCGCGGCCTGCGCGGTCTGCGCATCGCCGATCAATGCGGGGCCGTTCGGGCAGTGCTGCTCGGTCCACTTCACCAGGGGCGCGACCTTTTCGTCGTGCTCGACGGGCACGCGCTGCCACAGCTGCGTGAGGTAGCTTTCCTGCATGCCGCGGCTCTGGAGCGCGCGGTAGAGCACGTCGAGGTCCTGCGTCGACAGCGTTTCGGCCGCGTCCCAGACCGCATGCGCGACTTCGCGCGCCACCTTGCTCTCGGCGATGCTTTCGGCCACGCGCCGCAGGTTCTCGAGCAGCACGACGCGCAAGGTCGTCGGCAGCGCCCACAGCTCGCCGAGCGTGAGTTCGTCGATGTCCTGGTAGGCATTGAGGAAGGCGGTGAACAGCTCCTTGTTCAGCACGCTGTCCGTGTGCGCGACGTAGGCCCACGCGATGCCGTAGACGCGCGGCAGCCCTGCCAGCGGCGGCGCGGCGAGCTTGGGCAGTCGCGCGTAATAGCTGCGCGGCACGCCTTCGCGGATCTGCTGCAGCTGCGCTTCGACGAGGTGGAAGTTGTCGAGCAGCCACTCGGCTGCCGGCGCGACGTAGCGGCCGCTGCGGGAGGTGAGCGCGATGTAGTCGAAGGCCTGGCGCAGCGACTCGAGGTTCTTGTCGACGCGCGGAAAGAAAGGCGTGGCGTCGCCGCGCGAGGCCTCGCTCTGAATGGCCTGGGCACGCGCCAGGCTATGGCCATGCTGTTCGAAGCGCTGGGCGCCGAACAGCTCGGCCCGGATGGGAGGCTCGACCGGCTCGTGGGGGCCGAGGAGAAGCTTGCGCGCGTACTGTGTGAGCGAATCGAGCCGGTCGACGACCGCCGCGGCGCTCAAGCGATTGCGAACAGTCCGATGCCGAGCACCACGGCCACGCAGGCCATGGTCACGATGCGGCCGGCGGCGACCGAGCGCACCCGTTGCAAATGGCTCCTGACGGAAAACCACCGGCCCTGTGCGCTGGCGCAATGTCGCATGTGGGAGGCAAGCGCTTCGAAATCGCCGGTGACGAAGTCGATGTGGGAATGGGCAAGCGATTGCGGGGAAGACATGGCGGGATTCCTGTGAACGACCTTTGAAGCCGCCGCGCGATTGCGAGAGCTGAGAACGTGGAGGACAGGGTACTCCCTATCCAGCCGGCCCCCCGTCGCCTTCGCCGCCTGTTCACGTAGGAGAGCGCGCACAACGTGCGCGCGCCGCGCGTCAACCGGTGTTGCGCAGCCCGGCCGCGACGCCGTTGATGGACATGTGGATGCCGCGCTGCAGCCGATCCTCGTCCTGTCCGGCACGGTAGCGCCGCATCAGCTCGACCTGCAGATGGTGCAACGGATCGATGTACGGGAAGCGGTAGCGGATCGAGCGCTGCATGTCGGCGTTGCCTTCCAGGCGCTGCTTGGCGCCTGTGATCAGCGTCAGCGCATCGGAGGTGCGATGCCATTCGGCCTCGATCATCGCGAACACCTTCTGGCGCAGCTTGCGGTCGGCCACCAGTTCCGCGTAGCGCGAGGCCAGCGCGAGGTCGCTCTTGGCGAGCACCATGTCCATGTTCGACAGCAGTGTGCGGAAGAAGGGCCACTGCGCATACATGCGCTGCAACAGGGCCTGGCGTTCCTTGCGCGCCGCAGCGCTGCCGTCCGTGGCCAGGAAGCTTTCGATCGCGGACCCGAAGCCGTACCAGCCGGGCAGCGTGAGACGGCACTGCCCCCAGCTGAAACTCCAGGGGACGGCACGCAGGTCGTCGATGCTCCGGCTCGGGTTGCGCGAGGCAGGCCGCGAACCGATGTTGAGTTCGGCGATCTCGCGGATCGGCGTCGCGCTGAAGAAGTAGTCGCCGAAGCCGGGCGTCTCGTAGACCAGCGCGCGGTAGGCCGCCATGCTGGCGGCAGAGAGTTCGGCCGCGGCGGCGGTGAAGGTGGCCGGCGCGGCCTTGGTCGCCGGCAAAAGCGTGGCTTCGAGCGTGGCAGCGACCAGCGTCTCGAGATTGCGCCGGCCGATCTCGCGGTTGGCGTATTTGGAGCCGATGACTTCGCCCTGCTCGGTGAGGCGGATTTGTCCGCGCACCGTGCCCGGCGGCTGCGCGAGGATGGCCTGGTAGCTCGGGCCGCCGCCGCGACCGACGGTGCCGCCGCGGCCGTGGAACATGCGCAGGCGGATCGGCACGCCGGATTGCGCGTTGAGCTCATCGAACATCGCCACCAGCGCCAGGCCGGCGCGGTAGAGTTCCCAGTTGCTGGTGAAGATGCCGCCGTCCTTGTTGCTGTCGCTGTAGCCGAGCATCACGTCCTGCTCCGCACCCGAGCGCTGCAGCAGCGCATGGATGCCGGGCAGCGCATAGAAGGCCCGCATGATCGGCGCCGCGTTGCGCAGATCCTCGATGGTCTCGAACAGCGGCACCACGATCAGGTCGGCCGTGGCGTTGTGCTCGAGCGTGCCGCGCAGGAGGCCGACTTCCTTCTGCAGCAGCAGCGCTTCCAGCAGATCGCTGACGGTTTCGGTGTGGCTGATGATGTAGTGGCGGATGGCCGCCGCGCCGTAGCGCGCACGGGCGGTGCGCGCGGCAGCGAAGATCGCGAGTTCGCTCTGCGCCAGCGGCGAGTAGCCGGCATCCGGCACGCGCAGCGGCCGCGCGTCGTCGAGCAGGCGCAGCAGCAGCGTCTGCTTGGCGTCCTCGGCCAGCGCCGCGTAATCAGGTTCGATGCGGGCGGTGGCGAGCAGTTCGGCCACCACGGCCTCGTGCTTGTCCGAGCTCTGCCGCAGGTCGACGGTGGCGAGGTGGAAGCCGAACACCTCGACCGCGCGGATCAGCGGGCCGAGGCGCGGCGTGACCAGCACCGCGCCGTGCTTGTCGGCGAGCGACTCCTCGATGGTAAGCAGGTCGGCGAGGAATTCTTCGGCATGGACATAGGGGTTCTGCGGTGCGACGGCGTGGCGCGCGGCCTCGCCGCCGGTGAGCTCGCGCAGCGTGGCCGCCAGCCGCGCGTAGATGCCGGTCAGCGCGCGGCGGTAGGGCTCGTCGACGCGGTGCTCGTTCTTGTCCGGCGAGCGCTCGGCCAGCGCCTGCATCTCGACCGAGACGTCGATCAGCGTGGCCGACAGCGACAGCTCGCCGCCGAGGTAATGGACCTCGGTCAGGTAGTGGCGCAGCACCAGTTCGGCCTGGCGGCGCAGCGCGTAGTTGAGCGTGTCGGCGGTCACGTTCGGGTTGCCGTCGCGGTCGCCACCGATCCATTGGCCCATGCGCAGGAAGGATGCGACCGAAGGCGCCGTGCCGTTCTGGCCGAGCGCTTTTTCGAGGTCGGCATAGACGCGCGGAATCTCGCGCAGGAAGGTGGCTTCGTAATAGCTCAGCGCATTCTCGATTTCGTCGGCGACGGTGAGCTTGGAAAAGCGCAAGAGCCGCGTCTGCCAGAGTTGCGTGACGCGCGTGCGCATCTGCGTTTCGTTGTCCGCATATTCCAGTGGCGTCAGCGCGTCCTTGCCGCCCGCGAAGGCCTGCTGGCGCCACTGGATTTCATCGCGTGCCGCGAGCAGCTGCGCGATGGCGCGCTCGGCATCGAGGATGCTCTTGCGCTGGACCTCGGTCGGGTGCGCGGTGAGCACCGGCGACACGTAGCTGTGCGCGAGCGACTCGACCACGGCCTCTTGCGTGATGCCCGCCTTGCGGATGCGCGCGAGCGCGGTCTGCAGGCTGCCCTCGGCGCTCTCGCCGCCGCGCTCGGCCTCGGTGCGGCGACGGATCTGGTGGCGGTCCTCGGCCAGGTTGGCCAGGTGGCTGAAGTAGGTGAAGGCGCGGATCACGCGCACCGTCTCGGCGGCGCTCAGGCCCTTGAGCAGCGTCTTGAGCGCGCGATCGGCAGCGTGGTCGGCATCGCGGCGGAACGCGACCGAGAGGGTGCGGATCTTTTCGACCAGCGCATAGGTGTCCTCGCCCTCCTGCTCGCGGATCACATCGCCGAGGATGCGGCCGAGCAGGCGAATGTCGTCGATCAGCGGCTGGTCTTCGCTGTGCCGCCGCTTCGACACGGCGGGTGCGGGGCTCGTCTTCTTCTTCATTCGAAACTTCTCCTCGTCGGGGTGAGCGGTGGCATCGTTGCTGCGCCGCAGCATGCTAGCATCCCTCAGCTTCTCTTCATCATTGGAAAACGGCTGTGAGCAACATCGTGATCGCCACGCGCGAAAGCCGCCTGGCCATGTGGCAGGCCGAGCACGTCAAGGCGCTGCTGCAGCAACAGGGTCACGGGGTCCGTCTGCTCGGCATGACCACGCAGGGCGATCAGATCCTCGACCGTTCGCTCAGCAAGGTCGGCGGCAAGGGCCTGTTCGTCAAGGAGCTCGAACTCGCGCTCGAGCAGGGACACGCCGACATCGCGGTCCATTCGCTCAAGGACGTGCCGATGGACCTGCCCGAGGGCTTCGCGCTGGCCTGCGTGCTGGAACGCGAGGATCCGCGCGATGCACTCGTCTCGCCGCGCTACGCATCGCTCGACGAATTGCCGCAAGGCGCCGTGGTGGGCACGTCGAGTCTGCGCCGCGTGGTGCTGCTGCGCGCGCTGCGGCCGGATCTGCGCATCGAACCCTTGCGCGGCAATCTCGACACGCGGCTGCGCAAGCTCGACGAGGGACATTACGACGCGATCGTGCTGGCCGTCGCAGGGCTCAAGCGGCTTGGTCTCGAAAGCCGCATCCGCATGGCCTTCGAGCCGGATGTGATGTTGCCCGCGGCAGGGCAGGGCGCGCTCGGCATCGAGGTGCGTGCGGACCGCCATGACCTGATCGCGTCGCTGCAGCCGCTCTCGCACCGGGCCGATGGATTGGCCACCGCAGCCGAGCGTGCCGTCAGCCGTGCCATGGGCGGCAGTTGCTCGATGCCGCTGGCGGCGCATGCGCGCTGGGAGCCCGACGGCCGCCTGCGCATCGACGCGGCCTGGGGCGATCCCGAAGGCGCGACCCCGCTGGTGCGAGCGCACTCGGTGGCGGCCGCAGCCGATCTCGCAGAGGCCGCCGCGCTCGGCGAGGATGCTGCGAGGATGCTGCGCGCTGCCGGTGCGCACTGAGATGCCGACGGCGAGAGTGATCGTCACCCGCCCTGCGCGCGAAGCGGCGCGGTGGGTCGACGATCTGTGCGCGGCGGGGGTGGACGCGATCGCGTTGCCCTTGATCGTGATCGACGCGCTCGATGATCCAGCGCCGCTTCGCTCGGCGTGGCAGTGTCTGTCCGACTACGACGCGCTGATGTTCGTGAGCGCTGCCGCGGCCGAGTATTTCTTTCTCGATACGTATGCCGAAGCTGCCGCTGCGCTGCGCATGCGTTTCTGGGCGACCGGATCGGGCACGACGCGCGCGTTGCAGCACGCGGGTGTGCCGGCCTCCGCCATCGACGCGCCGCCCGCCGATGCGGCGCAGTTCGATTCCGAAGCCTTGTGGGCGTGCGTGCGCTCGCAGGTTCGTGCCGGCGTGCGCGTGCTGGTCGTGCGCGGCGGCGATGCATCCGGACAGGCCGAGGGACGCGACTGGCTGGCGCGCCAGATCGCGGCGGCCGGTGGCACTTGCGACGCCGTGGCTGCGTACCGTCGGCTGACCCCGATCTTCGGAGACGTTGAGAAGAAGCTGATCGGCGAGAGCATGGACGGCCATTCGATCTGGTTGTTCAGCAGCTCGCAGGCGATCGCCAACCTGTGCCGCGCAGTGCCCGATATCGACTGGACGTCGGCACGCGCCGTCGCCACCCATCCGCGCATCGGCGAGGCTGCGCGGGATGCGGGCTTCGGTTCCGTGCGGGTGTCGCGGCCATCGCTGACATCGCTGGTCGCGTCGATAGAATCCTTCGAATGAGCGACGCCTCCGTGTTGAACGACGATCTTCAGGGCCCCGCGGTGCGTGCGCCGGTGCCGGCCCCGCTGCAGACGGTGCCTTCGTCGGCCGCCGTGCTGCTGTCGAGGATCGCATTCGGCCTGCTGGCGATCGTTGCACTGCTGGCGCTTGTGATCGGGCTGGCGCTGTGGCAGAAGGTCAACGGCATGCAGGAGCAGCTCGCGCGGCAGAGCGCCGATGCGCTGGCGCAGTCCCTGGAAGCCCGCACCCTCGCGCGTCAGGCGCAAGAGGTGGTGCGCGACACGGCCGCCCGGCTTGCGCTGACCGAAACCCGTGTCGGCGAAGTCGCCCTGCAGCGCGCGCAGCTCGAGGAGCTGATGCAGAGCCTGTCGCGTTCGCGTGACGAGAACCTGGTGGTCGACATCGAATCGGCCGTGCGCCTCGCGCTGCAGCAGGCGCAGGTCACCGGCAACGTTCAGCCGCTGCTGGCGGCGCTCAAGGCCGGGGATCTTCGTATCGCGCGCGCCGCGCAGCCGCGGCTGGCACCCCTGCAACGCGCGATGCAGCACGATGCGGACCGCCTTCGCAGCAGCGCCAGTGCCGACAGCGGCGAAGCGCTCCAGAAGCTCGACGAGCTGATGCGGGGCATCGACGAGCTGCCGCCGCTCAATGCGGTGGCCACGCGCGGCGATGGCCTGAATTCATGGCAGCCCGAACCGATCCCGGCCGATGCGCCCTGGTGGCAGCGCTTCCTGCTGATGGTCCAGGCCGAGGCGCGTTCCCTGTTGCGGGTCGGACGGATCGAGCGCCCGGAGGCGGTGCTGTTGACGCCGGACCAGACCTTTTTCCTGCGCGAGAACCTCAAGCTCAAGCTGCTCAATGCGCGGCTGGCGCTGCTGTCGAGGCAGATCGACACGGCACGCAACGAACTGGCCAACGTGTCGGCCTCGATCAACCGCTATTTCGATCCGGCCTCGCGTCGCGTGCAGGCCGCCGCGACGCTGCTGCAGCAGCTGCAGGCGCAGATGAAGACAAGCGAGCCGCCGCGCATCGATGAAACGCTGGCCGCTCTCGCGACGGCCGCTGCCGGGCGCTAGTCGAACCATGCGGGCGGTACTCTGGTTTCTCGCACTCTTCGGCATCGCGTCGGCGGTGGCGCTGTTCGCCGGCAACAACCAGGGCACGATCACCGTCTTCTGGCCGCCCTGGCGGGTCGATCTCTCGCTGAATCTGGTCCTGCTGATCCTGCTGGGCACCTTCGTGCTGCTGCATCTCGCATTGCGCGGCCTGTCAGCGCTGTTCTCTTTGCCCAGACAGGCGCGGCAATGGCGCCTGCAGCAGAAGGAGCGGGCCCTGCACGCCGCCTTGCTCGACGCGCTGGCGCAATTGCTCGCCGGCCGCTTCTCGCGTTCGCGCAAGGCTGCGCAGGCGGCGTTGGCGCAGGAGCGCACGATCGCGGCACTCGATGCCCACCTGCCGCAAGCCCAGCAGATACGCGTGCTCTCGCACCTGCTGGCGGCGGAAAGCGCGCAGGCCTTGCAGGACAGGGCGGCGCGTGATGCCCATCTCCAGCAGGCGCTCACCGAAAGTGCCGGTCGCAGCGCGCTGCCCGGCTCCGAAACCCGTGAGGGCGTGCAGTTGCGCGCAGCGCGCTGGGCGCTCGACGATCGCGATGCGCCTGCCGCTCTGGCGAGGCTCGAGGAGCTCCCGCTCGGCGCACAGCGGCGGACGCTGGCGTTGCGTCTGCGGCTGAAGGCCGCGCGCCAGGACCGGCGAACCCTGGAAGCGCTGGAGACGGCCCGTCTGCTGGCCAAGCATCGCGCTTTTTCGGAATCGGCTGCACAGAGCATCGTGCGAGGGCTCGCGACGGAGCTGCTGTCGGGTGCGCACGATCCGGCCCAATTGCTGCGCGCCTGGAGCGAGCTGGAGACGCCGGAGCGCGAGATGCCCGAAGTGGCGATCCATGCGGCGCAGCGAATGGTCGTGCTGCGCGGCGATCTCATCCTGGCGCGCGCCTGGCTGCTGCCCGTGTGGGAGCGCATGGTCGAGCACGCGAACGGCCTCGGGGAGGCATGGCGCGTGAAACTCGTGCGCGCGCTGGAGGCCGGCCTCGAATCGATCGACGCCGAATGGCTGGCGCGCATCGAATCGGCGCAGCGCAACAACCCGCGCGACCCGAACCTGCAATATCTGGCCGGCATGGCCTGCATGAAGCGTCAGCTCTGGGGCAAGGCGCAACAGTTGTTGACGCAGGCGGGCCTTGGGCTTCAGGATGCCAACCTGCATCGTCGCGCCTGGCAAGCGCTGGCACAGCTTGCCGAAGCCCGCGACGACGCCGATCAGGCGTCGGCCGCCTGGAAGCGCGCGGCCCAGACCGAAAGCCCCTGAGGCTACGCCCTGAAAGGGCGGGGCGCTATTTTTTTGATAGCAGGAGATACCGATGCATTGCATGTTGGGCGAGCTTGCGGCTATTGTTCCAGGACTTCTTTTTGGCCTCGGCCGTGTGTTTCTGCTCGTCCTAACGATCTACCCCAAGAAAGAATTTGAGTGATTCGGTTCCCTGAGGTACAGTCGTAACTGTTTGCAAAAGTATTCATTTAGAGTCACGACGCGGAGTTGGGTTTGAAACGTTTTCTATTACACGTCGCTGTATTTGCCTCGACCAGTCTGTTGCTGCAGGCCTGTGCGCCCCTTGCGCCCGGGTTCAGCTCTGCCAGCAGCGATGCGGCCCAGGCAGTCTCCCCGTCGGGTTTCTCGACCCCCGACATCGATCCGCCGCCGCCGGGGGCGATCACCGAGATCACGCCTGCATTGCTGCGTGCGCAGCGCGCGGCCGTGTCCAGGGCCTTGAGTCCGGACGTGATGGCGCTCATCGGCGAGCCGCAGCCCTACAAGATCGGTCCGGGTGACGTCGTGGGCATCGTCGTCTACGACCATCCCGAGATCGTCTTCAGCGCGACGCCGGCGACCACGGTGGCCGATCCGGCCAGCATCTCGCCCGCGCCCGGCTACATCGTCTCGGGTTCCGGCCAGTTGAGCTTTCCCTACGCGGGAACGGTGAACGCCGCCGGCATGACCATCCAGGAGCTGCAGGACACGCTGGTGCAGCGGTTGTCCCGTGTCTTCAAGTCGCCGCAGCTCAGCGTTCGCGTGGAGGCGTTTCGCAGCAAGCGCGCCTACGTCGAAGGTGATGTCGGAAATCGCGGCCTGCAGATCTTCACCGACATTCCGATGACCCTGGCGGAATCGCTGGCCCGTGCCGGCGGCGTGCTGGCGACGGGCGACCGCTCTGCCGTCACGCTTACGCGCGACGGCAAGACGACGCAGCTCGATCTGAATGCGATGGCCGACGCCGGCATCGCGCCGAGCCAGATTCCATTGAAGTCCGGCGATCTCATCTTCGTGCGCAGCCGCGAAGAGCGCAAGGTGTCGGTGTTCGGCGAAGTCAGCCAGCAGGCCGGCGTCCTGATGCGCAACGGCAAGCTCAGTCTGAACGACGCGCTGACCGAAGTCGGTGGCGTCAACCTGGCTTCCGCGAACCCGCGCCAGATCTATGTGATCCGCAATGAAGCACAGGGTGGTCAATCGATCTTCCACCTCGATGCCCGGACGCCCACGTCGCTGGCCATGGCGGAAGGTTTCGCGTTGCGGCCCAAAGACGTGGTCTACGTCGACCCGGTCCCGCTGGTGCAGTGGAACCGTGTGCTGAGCCTGATCCTCCCGACGTCGACGACCGCGACCTCTTACCGCGATCTGAGCACTCGGCGAGCCGGACAGTGACCATTCAGAACGTTCTCATTGTGTGCATAGGAAACATTTGCCGCAGTCCGATGGCCGAAGGCTTGATGCGCGAGGCCTTGCCCGGCCGGGACGTCGGTTCGGCGGGACTGCACGCTTTGCTCGGCCGGGGAGCCGACCCGATCGCCTGTGAACTGATGAACGAGCGGGGCATCGACATCAGCCAGCATCAGACGCGCCAGATCGAGCTCGAACTGGTTCAGCGCGCGGATCTGATCCTGGTGATGGACCGCGAGCAGCGACGTGCGATCGAGGAGCGCTATCTTTTCGCCGCCGGCAAGGTGTTTCGTCTTTGCGAGTTCAGCGATCAGGACGTGCCCGACCCGTATCGCGCGGATCGCAGCATTTTCCAGCGCTCGCTCGCGCTCATTGAGGACGGTGCGCAGCAATGGGTCAAACGAATTTCAAGAGTATCCAGTCGATGAATTCCTCTCTCACTCCCAAAACGACCCCTCCCCTTTCGAGCGCGGAGGAGGAGGACAGCCTCGACTTCGGGCACTACGTCGATGTCCTGCTCGCGAACAAGTGGCTGATCGCCATCATCACGCTGGTGGTGTTCGCGATCGGGATCATCTATGCGTTCCTCGAACGGCCGATCTACGAATCCAACATGGTGATCCAGGTCGAGGATCCGGACACCGGCTCCAAGAGCATCCTGAGCCAGGCCGGTGGATTGGTCGACGTCAAGACGCCGGCCAGTGCGGAAATCGAGATCATCCGTTCGCGCAGGATCGTCGGTGAGGCCGTGGATGCCAGCAAGCTCTACATCGCGGCCAGTCCGCGTTACGTTCCCTATATCGGCGGCTGGATGGCGCGGCGCGCGACCGGCCTGTCCGATCCGGGATTCATGGGCTTCGGTGGCTATGTGTCGGGGCTCGAGCGCATCACCGTGGCGGATTTCGACGTGCCGGTTTCGCTGGAAGGCCGGCTTTTCACGGTGACGGCCAGGGCCGGCGGACAGTATTCGCTCGAATACCCGGGCCTGCAGGCGATCACGGGCACCGTGGGAACGCCGCTGAAGGCGAACACCGCGAGCGGGCCGATCGAGTTGCTGATCACCGAACTGGCTGGCAAGCCGGGTGCCCAGTTCAATGTGGTGCGCAACCCCAAGCTGCCGACGATCATCGGGCTGCAGTCGAGCCTCAATCTGGCTGAGCGCGTGAAGGCCTCCGGCATCATCAACGTTTCCCTGCAGGATGGCGACCCCTACAAGCTGGTGCGCGTGCTGAATGCGGTGGGTGACCAGTACGTCAAGCAGAACGTCGAGCGCAAATCTGCTGAAGCGCAGAAGACCCTGGCGTTCCTCGATGTCCAACTGCCTCAGTTCAAGAAGCAGATGGAAGCGTCCGAGGAGATCTACAACCGCTATCGCAACCAGAAGGGGACGGTGGCTTTCAACGAGGAAGCGGCGTTGATTCTCGGCCAAGCCGTGGATCGCCAGACGAAGCTGCTCGAAGCGCAGCAGCGCAGGACCGAACTCGAGGCCCGATTCACTGCCAACCATCCGAGCGTCCAGACCCTCGACACCCAGATCGCGACGCTGAAGACCGATATCGCCAACATCCAGATGCGCATCAAGGGCCTGCCTGCGATCCGCAGGAGGCGGTGCGCATGGAGCGCGACGTGAAGGTGAATACGGATCTGTATTCGTCTCTGCTCAACAATGCGATGCAATTGCGGCTGGTGAAGGAAGGCAAAGTTGGCAACGTTCGTGTGCTGGACGAGGCGATCCTGCCCGAGGCCCCGATCAAGCCGCAGCGCTCGGTCATCATCTCGGCCGCGTTGGCGCTGGGTCTGCTGCTGGGCATCATCGTCGCGTTCGTCAGGAATTCGTTCATCGAGCAGCGCATCCGCGACCCGCACGAGGTCGAGGCCGACAGCGGCCTGCCGGTCTTCTCGACCATTCCACTCAGTTCCGCGCAGACGGCCATCGCCAAGCGGCGCCTGAGCGGTGCGACCGGCGTGCGCCTGCTGGCGATCGAGAATCCGGACGACAGTGCCGTGGAAAGCCTGCGCAGCCTGCGTACTGCGATGCAGTTCGCGATGCTGGAGTCGCCCAACAACCGCGTGATGATCTCGGGCCCGACACCCGGCGTCGGCAAGAGCTTCGTGACCGCGAACTTCGCCGCGCTGATGGCGGCTGCCGGACGGCGCACGCTGCTGATCGACGCCGACCTGCGGCGTGGGCATACGCACCAGTACTTCGGCCTGCAGCGCCATGGCGGCCTGTCGGAATTGATCGCGGGCAGCCTGACGGTGCAGCAGACGGTGCATCGCCAGGTGGTTCCCAATCTCGACTTCCTGGCCACGGGCCAACTGCCTCCCAACCCGGCGGAACTGCTGGTGTCCGATTCGTTCAAGACCACGCTGGAGCGTCTGTCGGAGCAATACGACCTGGTCGTCATCGACACGCCGCCGATCCTGGTGGCGGCCGATTCGTCGACCGTGGCGGCGCACGCGGGCACGGTGCTGCTGGTCGCGCGGGTCGATCATTCCACCATGGGTGAACTCAAGGAAAGCACGCGCCGGCTGGCCATGAGCGGCAAGGCGGCGACGGGTGTGCTGCTCAACGCCATGAACGTCGGACGTCGCGCCTACGCTGCCTACAAGTACGGCCGCTATCGCTACACCAACTACAACTACGAGAGCATCCTGCCCGAAGAGCAGTGAAGAAAGGGGCCAGGCGACACGCGATGTCGCGACCGGCCTCGCACCCTTGCCGAAACGGCCCGCTACAGCGGGCCGTTTCGCTTTCAGCGTCGCGAGTTGCCGGCCAGGCAGGCTTCCAGGTCGCGCTCGAACTGGGCCAGCACCGCGTTGCGATCGAAACGCTGCTCCGCATAGGCGCGCGCGCGGATGCCGAGCTCGCGCCGCCGTTCGGCGTTCGAGGCCAGCGAGACGACGGCATCGGCAAAGGCCTGTGCGTCGTCCGGCGCCACGGCGATGCCGCATTCGGCAGCGACCTGGCCGAGTTCGGTTTCGGGGCGCGCACCGGCCACCACGGGCCTGCCGCTGCTCAGCATGCCGGTGAGCTTGGAGGGCATCACCAGGTCCGCGGCATCCGCGCGCTGCGGCAGCAGGTGGATGTCCGCCAGTCCAAGCAGATCGCCCAGCCGTTCGACCGGTTGAAGATCGAGGAAGCGGACGTTGGTCAGCGCTTCGCAGCGCTTCATGAGCTCCGCACGGCCTGCTCCGTTGCCGCAGAACACGAACTCCAGGCCGGGCTGGTCCTTCAGCCGCAGTGCCATCTCGGCCAACAGTTCCAGGCCCTGCTTGGCGCCCATGTTGCCCGAGTAGAGCGCCACCACCGCATCGGAACGAATGCCCAGTTCGGCGCGGTATGGACTGTCGGCGCCGAGCGGCTGGATGGCCGAGACGTCGGCCCAGTTGGGAAGGAACACCAGTCGCGCGTCGTCGGTGCCCTTGCTGCGTGCGCGCTCGATCATGCGCTGGGAGATGGTGGAAATCCGGTCGAAGCGGCGCATCAGGCTGCGTTCCATCGAGGCCACGCGTGCGCGCAGCCATGCGCCCTTGAGCAGCCCGAGGTCGAAGGCGGCATCCACTTCGTAGTCCTGGATGTGCAGCCATGCCCTGGCCGAGCGCAGCCGCGCGAAGATCAGTGCGGCCGGCGTGCAGAACATCGGCGGTTCCGTGACCCACACCACGTCCGGCTTCCAGCGCCATTGCGCGAGCAGTGCGGGCACGCTGGTCAGTGCGAAGCTCGCCAGATGGAGCAGGCGCTTCGCGCCGCTCACCTTGCGCGGAACCCACAGCGGCGTGCGCAACACTTTGGCTCCGCGCCAGTTCTCCGTGGTGTAGCGAGAGGCGCTGTAGCCGGGCCAGACCGCCCAGTCAGGGTAGTAGGGCGGCGCCGTCACGACGCGCACGTCGTGCCCCTGCGCTGCCAGCCATGCCACCATCTCGCCGGTGTATTTGCCGATGCCGGTGAGCTCTGGTGCGAAGTTGATGCCGTAGACGAGCAGTTTCATGGATCACGAGCTTAGCGGCGAGTGCTCGCGAATGATCCGGACCAGCTTTTCCGCCACGTGCTCCATCTGGAATCGATGATCGAAGCAACGCAATGCGGCCATGCGCATCGCAGCGAGTTCGGCCGGCGTGGAGGCCAGCCAGCGTTGCAGCAGCGACGTCGTGCCATCCAGCGTATCGGTCTCGACGAAGCCTGCGCCATCTTCTTCGATCTCGCGCCAGATGTTGACCTTGTTGCTGATCAGGACCGGCCGGCTGCAGGCCAGGGCTTCGGCGACGGCGATGCCGAAGTTTTCCTGGTGCGACGGCAGGCAGAACACCTCCGAGGCGTAGAAAGCCCCCCACTTGAGATCGCCCGCCAGCATGCCGGTCCAGGTGATGCGCGAAGAAAGGCCCAGTGCGGCTGCTCGGCTCTGCAATTGGCGGGTCAGGGCTTCTTCGCCCGGCCCGGCCATCACGAGCTGGACTTCCGGCGCCGCAGCAGCCACGCGTGCGAAGGCTTCGATCAGCAGGTCGCAGCCCTTCTTTTCATGGATGCGGCCGAGAAAGAGGAGCAGGCGTTTTTGCCTCAGGTCGGGAAACGCAGAGAGGAAAGTCTCGGACAGGGCTTGTGCGTTCTGCGGTGGTGCGGAGGTGCCGTACGAACTGACCGCCTCGCGGCAGCGATACAGCCAGAACGATTCGCGGGCCAGCAGCCGCTCTTCCTCGCAGGTGAAGAGCACGGCGGCCGCGTCGCGCAGCACGCGGTACTCGGCCCAGGGCCAGTAAAGCCACTTCTTCAGGTGCTTGAGCGGGTAGCGGCGCTTGAACCACGGATCGAGCATGCCGTGGCTGTAGACGAAGTAGGGCGTGGGTGAATCGTGCAGCGCACGCCAGGCGCCGAATCCGATGTACTGCCACAGACCGTTGACGATGACGGCATCGTAGTCGCCCGCATGCGCCTTGAGCCACGGGACCAGGCGCGAGTTGTAGCCGTAGCCGGCGACCGAAGGCCCCAGCGCGGTCACCTTGCCCGGAAAGTCGGCGACGAATGTGGCGTCCGGATTGTCCAGGCTCACCAGCTCGCCATGGTGCCCCATGGCACTCAAGGCGTCGTGGATTCGACGCGCGCCCTCGATGGGGCCTCCGCCACGAGGGTCGACGGAGGGGATGAGGTGGAGCAGCCTCACTGTCGCGAGGTGCGGGGCGGGAAGATCTCGAGCCTCGGATACCGGAAGAGCAGGAGAGCGAAGGTGAGCATCACGCCGAGCAGTCCGTTCGCGGTCAATTGCCCGATGGAGGACCACGTGAGCAGCGCGATGGCTGTCGTCAGCCAGACGAGAAGGGGAAAGGGCGAATTCGTCCTGGCCGAAATCCTGACGCTTTTCGCGATGCCGAGGCCGAGCGCGATCGCCTTGAGGGCGAGGAAGACGACGCCCACCAGGCCGCCTTCCAACACGATGCGGCCGCCCTCGGATTCGGCGAGCGCGAAGAAGGCTCCACCGGTGCGGAAGAACGTGGCCAGGTTCGAGCCGAATCCGATGCCGTAGCCCAGCCACGTCATGAGGTTGTAGGCGATGGACTCGCCGAACAGGACGGTGAAAACGCGTCCGCCGAAATCCTCGGCCGCGGAGGCCTGTTCGAAACGTGTCTGCGTGACGTCGATCGCATCCTGGAAGAAGTAGGCAAGGAGCGCGGTGAATGCCAGCGCGACGACGACGGCGACCGCCGCCGCCGGCTTGTTGCGCATCTTCGAGAACAGCAGTCTGCCGACCAGGTAGGCCCCGAACATTGCACCCGACGAGATCACCGCCGTCCGGGATCCGCTCATCACGGCGCCTATGCCGAAGGCCAGGAAAACAGCGAGCGCCAAAAGGTACTGGAAGGTCGTTCTCTTTTTCGCGCCGAGGAGACCGAACACGATCGGCGCCACGAGCGTCATGAAGTTGGCGAAGCCGGTCGTGAAGCTGAACGTGCCGGTGGTTCGAACCACGCCCGCGACGACCACGAAGACGTCGTCCTCGTTGCCGTCCAGCTGCATGTTGATGCGAGCTCCCGGCGGCGAGTAATGCTGCACCAGGGCCAATGGCGCCAGGATGAGCATGATGATGGCGGCCACCATGATCGCGGCGCGATAGTCCGCTTCGTTCATCGTGCATGCAGCGGCGACGGCGAACCACGTATAGAGGAGCCAGAAGCGCATCCCGATGATCAGCACGATCGGCGAGCTTTCTCCGCCGACGAGTTGCACGAGACCCCACAGGAGCACCAGACAGGACCACGCGAACATGATCGCGGCGATCTTCTTTTCTTTCTTGAAGTGGCCACCCTTCCAGGCCTGGATGATCAGAATGAAGGCCAGCAGGTCGCGCACCAGGACCAGCAACAGCGATACCGATTGCGACGACGAGACCCACTTGCGTACCGCGCCCTCGAAAACGACGAGCAGGAAGACGGCCAGAAAGAGATACCCGGCGCGGCTGAGCGACGTCGGTCTGCTCAGCGCCCGGGGATAGGTTGTTGTTGCGGCCACGTTCATGTGTGGGTACCGGGTGATTGGGCGCCGGCGGCCGGCTTCGTGCTCTTGCTCACCTGCGCACCTCGGTGGTCATTGTCTTCAAGGCCACGACATGGGCCTCGATGTCATGCTGCTCATACCATTGGCGCGCCTGACCACCGATCGTGCGCGGATCGACGATCGAGCGATCGAGCGCATCGATGCCCGCCGCATAGTGGACGTTGGCTTTCAGGCCGTCGTGCATGTCGTAGGTTTTCGAAAGCAGAAGAGGGCAAATGCCATGCGCGCAGTAGGCGGCGAAGATACTGCTCTTGGACACGAATCGTGTCGGATAGGCCAGTGCGCCGTAGCTGGCCCGGGACAGCGCCAGGCTCACTTCCTCGGCCGGCAGCATGCCGCGCGCAATGACGCCTTCCTGCGCCAGTCGCTGCGCAAGCGGGCCTTTGGGAAGCGGCGTGCCGATATCGTGGATCTCGAGGCCGTGGCGTTGGGCACAGCGGAAGATCTCGCCGTCCGCCCATTCATAGGCACGGGCTCGAACGGAGCCGGAACCGAAGACGACAAGCTTGCGCTCGCGTTCGGTGCCAGTCGACACCGGCTCTCCGACGGTGGAGAACACCGGAAGGACGCGGTGGGGCGTGTCGTGCGCCTGCTTCAGCAGCCAATGTGCGTAGGTTTCCCCGCTGACGAGCCAGAAATCGGCGAGCGAGAGAAGTTCGCGCGCAATGCGTCGCTGGCAACCGCTGAGCCAGAAGGCGGAGCCCCAGGGCGGCCCGGTCGCAAAGAGCTCGTGAAAGACAATGCCGAAAGCCTTGAAGCGGGTGCGCAGGCTGCGGATCTTGCTGACCAGCCACAGCGGGATGCCGCGCTTCTGGAATCCGTAGCCGCTGAAATGCAGGAACAGGAATTCACCGGAGAGGGACGCGACGTCGGTGCTGTGCGTCAGCTCCATCGCCGGCGCACCGAGCCGGTTGCCGAGGATGGACGCATAGTCTCGCACTCCCCCGGAGCCTGGTGGAATGAGTGAGATGGACGCAGCGTTCATACGCAGGATCAGGACCGGAAAGGCAGGCCGTCAGGCCACGAGCACTTCGTTGCAATAGTCTTCATACGCACGCTCGATGCCTGCGCGCAGCGACGTGCTGGGCTGCCATCCGAGCTTGCGAATCCGGGAGATGTCGAGCAGCTTGCGCGGCGCCCCGTCCGGCTTGCTGGCATCGCAGCGGATGGTGCCACGATAACCCACCACGTCGCTCACCAAGTGCGCGAGATCTGCGATCGACAGGTCTTCGCCTGTGCCGACATTGATGTGGCTCATGGTGACCTCGGTGTGGGCCGTATAGGTTTCCCGGGGAAGGTCCATGACGTGGACACATGCGCTTGCCATGTCGTCGACGTAGAGAAACTCCCGCTTCGGTGATCCCGTGCCCCAGATGACGACGGAGGGCGCATCGGCCAGCTTGGCTTCGTGGAAACGCCGGATCATGGCAGGCAACACATGGCTGTTTTCGGGGTGGTAATTGTCGCCCGGGCCATAGAGATTGGTTGGCATCACGCTGCGGAAATCGGTCCCGTACTGGCGGTTGTAGCTCTCGCAGAGCTTGATCCCTGCGATCTTCGCGACGGCATAGGGCTCGTTGGTCGGCTCCAGCTTGCCGGTGAGCAACGCATCCTCGGCCATGGGCTGCGCCGCAAGCCGCGGATAGATGCAGCTCGAGCCGAGGAACAGGAGCTTCTCCACGCCCGTGCGCCAGGCTTCGTGGATCAGGTTCGCTTCCACCATCAGATTCGAGTAGATGAACTCTGCCGGATAGGCGTTGTTGGCATGAATGCCGCCGACCTTCGCCGCGGCGACGTAGACCTCTTGCGGTCTTTCTTCGGCGAAGAAAGACCGGACGTGCGCCTGGTCGGTCAGATCGAGTTCGGAGCGGCTACGGCTGAGGATGTTGGTGTAGCCCCGGGCTTCGAGGCAGCGCACGATGGCACTGCCCACCATGCCGCGATGCCCTGCAACGAAAATTCGCTTCTGAAACTCGCTCATTGGAATGTCGGCGTTGCGGATGGAATGGAAGCCGGCGAGTTGCCGGCGCGAAGGTCAGGCCAGTTTCTTTTCGCGATCGACCGCCGGCAAGGGCATGTCGTCGAAGCGCACGATGTCGTCTTCGCCGAGGTAGCCGCCCGTCTGCACTTCGATCACCTCGAGGACTGTCTTGCCGGCATTTTCCAGTTTGTACATGGCGCCCACGGGGATGTAAATGGATTCATTCTCCTTGACGAGTCGCGTCCTGTCGTCGCATCTCACCTTGGCCGTGCCCTTGACGACAACCCAATGCTCTGCCCGATGATGATGCATCCGCAGCGCGAGCTGCGCGCCGGGCTTCACCGTCAGGCGCTTGACGGCGAAACGTTCACCATCATCGATGCTGTCGTAGGCGCCCCATGGTCTGGGGATGCGACGATGCCGTGTCGCCTGGCTGTGACCTCGCGTAGCGAGCAGCGCGACCACGTCCTTGACCTGTTCGGCAGAATCGATGTGCGCCACCAGAAGAGCGTCCGGCGTGTCCACCACGAGCAGGTCCTTCGTGCCCAGCGCCACGACAGGGCGGTTGGGGGCGTAGACGAAGGTGTTGTGCGCGCCCATGGCAAAGCCCTGGCCGCTGACCCGATTGCCATGGTCGTCGGGTGTGTGCAATTCGGCGACGGCATTCCAGCTGCCGACATCGCTCCAGCGGCCCTGAAAGGGAAGAACAGCGACCCGTTCGCACTTTTCGAGCACTGCGTAGTCGATGCTCTGGCTGCGGCAGCGTCCGAACGCGGCACTGTCCATGCGCAGAAAATCGCCGTCCGCTTCGACGGCAGCCGTTGCGAGCCGGCAGGCCTCGAGGATATCGGGCGCATGCTGCTCGAGCGCGGCGATCAATACCTTGGCCTGCACCAGCAGGATGCCGGCGTTCCAGAGATGACCACCGGCCAGCAGCAGCTGCTCGGCCTTCGGTGCCGCAGGCTTCTCGATGAACGCGGCCACGGCATGGCCTGCGTCGGTGCCCAGCGTGTCCAGCGGGTCGCCCTGGCGGATATAGCCATACGCGGTGCTGGGGAAGGTCGGCTCCACGCCGAATGCCACGAGGTAGCCGGCGAGTGCGGCGGGAACGCCTTTTCGGATCGTCTTGACGAAGCGATCGGCGTCCGGGATATGGTGATCTGCAGGCGCAAACAGCAGCAGGCTGTCAGGGGCGGCGAGAAGCGCCACCGCCGCCATTGCGGCAGCGGTGTTGCGAGCCACCGGTTCGAGCAGTTGCTTGCCGCACACGTGGGCAGCCTCGATGCTTTCCTGAACCAGAAAGCGGTGCTCCTCTGCAGCGACGCATGTGACTTCCTCATTGAGGAGCCGCAGACGCTCGAGCGTAAGCAACAGGAGATTCCTGCCGCCGATCAAGGGCACGAATTGCTTGGGCAAGGTCTGTCGCGAGAGCGGCCACAGTCGCGTGCCGCTGCCGCCGCAAAGAACGACCGGCCGAATGACTGTCACCGCGAGCCCTCGCCGGTGATCACTGCGCGGACCGTCTTGAACAGGATCTTGATGTCGAGCCAGAGCGACCAGTTGTTGACGTATTCCACATCGAGCTCAACGCGCCGTGCATACGAAAGTCGATTGCGGCCGCTGACCTGCCACAGTCCGGTGATGCCGGGACGCATTGCGCAATAGTGCTCCCAACCCTTGCCGTAGAGACTGCGCTGCCGCTCCATGCAGGGACGCGGACCGACGATGCTCATGTCGCCCTTGAGCACGTTCCAGAACTGAGGCAACTCGTCGAGGCTGAGCTTGCGAATGAATTGGCCGATGGGCGTGATGCGCGGATCCTTTTCCAGCTTCTGGAAGGTGTCCCACTCTGTGCGGGCCATGTCGTTGCGGCTCAGGAATTCGTCCAGCACATGCTCCGAGTTGTGGACCATCGAGCGGAACTTGTAGAAGCGAAACCTCTGGCCGCGTTCCCCGAGGCGGTTCTGCCAGAAGTGCACCGGACGTCCCATGCTGATCCGCACGCCCAACGCGACAAGGAGGTACAAGGGGCCAAAAACGGCAAAGAAAATCAATGCACCAACGATGTCCATTGCACGTTTCGTCGTGCGCTCGAGATAGCTGAGCCTGCGCGGCTGTACATGCACGGGCGGGGTCGAAGAGCCGCCGCCGTCTGGCGTAAAGCGTCGAACTACGTGGCCGTGTGCAGTCGAGTCGGAACGAAACATTTTGAAAGTCCCCCGTGTCGGGTGCTGCCTCAATCTTCAATGCGCGGCAGTGTAACGCTTTACTACTATTGGCAAGAATTTGAACACATCATGAAGGCGCTGTGTTGTGAACAAAAGCCGTACATCTTCCGATAAATGAAGTGCACCGTCCCTCTGTAAGGTGAGTTCAGAAGGCTCCTTGTGCGGCGCAACATCTTCGTCGAGAGTGTAGTCCTTTTGTATGACAATATGTTAACGCTTCTGGACCAACAAGTGTTGTAGAGATGCGGCGTTTTGCATTCTTGTGACTTAATGCTGCGGCCGAACCTGCTGCAATGCAGCAAGAACGTACCGATACGCGTGAATTCAAAAGGTTACACAGGAGACCGTGATGCCAAGGACGGTGCCGTGGCGTGTCAGGGCGGCCTGGCGCGACCCCTTGCACCGGTTGGCGTGTCTTGGCGCCGGCGCAAAAAAAGGGAGGCGCGATGGCCTCCCTTTTTCCTCAGTGACGCGTCGCGTCGTCCAAGGGTTGCTCGAACGGCAGCAGCATCGTGCTCAGGTCGCGTCGAGTTTCGACGAGGACGAGCGGGCCTTCGTCCACCACGATCATTGGCGGACGCTCGCGAGGCACATGAGCAGGCTTGGGTTCCGCCGCAATGGCGGCGCGAACCTGCGCGACCCGGTCGGCGTCGGAATTCACCCAATGCAGCCCTGAGCCTTCGGCGATCTGCGCGAGTTCATCGATCGGCAGTTCGAAAGGCTGGACCTTGGGAAGTGCGCGCGAGGTCGGCGCCTTGAGGTCGACCACGATGGGCGACGAGGGCGACGAGGGCGACGAGGGCATCGCGGGTCGTTCGGCGCGTCCGGCAGGTTGCTCAGTGGCCTGAGCGTCGCCGGCAGAGCTTGCTGCGAACGCTTGTGCGGTGGTCGCGTCGGCCTCCTCGCGCGGGCTGCGCTCGCGGCGGTCACGTCCGTAGCGATCGCGCGAGCGCCCGCGGCGTTCGTCGCCGTCCTTGCGCGGTGCAGAGGCGCCCGAATCCTCTTCGTTCGCGGCAGTGCCGACAGCGCCGGCGTCGAGTGGCTGCGAGTCCGCAGGTTCTTCGACGGCCCGCGGCGCAACGTCGCTGCGCCGCTCGCGACGGCCCTCGTTGCGCTCGCCGCGAGGGGTGCGCTCCTCGCGTGCATTGCGGGCGCCGCGGTCTGGGGCCGCGCTGTCCTGCAGCTGCGATGCGTCGCCGTCGATCTCGCGTGCGGCGTCGGTAGTGCCTTCGCGTGTCGCATCGGCGTTGCGCTCACCGCGTTCCCGGCGCTCTCCGCGTCCACGCGGCGCACGTTCCGCTGGTGCGGCGCCTTCATCGCCGGCGAACGCCACGGGGGCAATGGTGCGCGCGTCGAGCTGAGCATCGCCCGATTCCTGCGGTGCAAGACGGGCTTCACCGTCGCGGCGCTCGCCGCGACCCCGGCGTTCGCCGTCGCGCGGGCCGCGTGCTTCGCGCTGCTCTCGTGGCTGGGCATCGCTGCGAACTTCGCGTCCCTCGCGACGCTCGCCGTCGCGGCGTTCACCTGATCGGCCGCCCCGGCGTTCGCCGTCGCGACCATTGCGGCCCTCGCCGCGACCGCCGCGGCGCTGATCGCCGTCGCGCGGGGTGCGGGCCTCGCCATCACGGCCTGGTCGGCCTTCGCGGCGTGGCTTCGGTGCCTCGACAGGAATCGCGACCGGCGGCGTCGGCGCAGCTGCAGGCGCAGGTGTGGCAGCGAACAGGCTCTTGAGCCAGCCGATGAAGCCCGTTTCGGCAGCTTTGTTGGCGGCGACGGGCACAGGCGGCGTTGACAGGGGGGCGGGCGCAACGGCCGGCGGACGCGGGGCTTCCTGCTTGGGCGCGACGATGGGCGCGGGCGCATCCGGCAACACGCCCTTGATCACCGGCGTCTGCTTGTTGGTCGGTTCTTGCGAGCGACGCGTGACCGAAGTGGGGTCTTCGATCTCGTCGGCCATCTTGTAGCTGGCCTCGATATGGTCGAGGCGAGGATCGTCGTGCTTGAGCCGCTCCAGCTTGTAGTTGGGCGTTTCGAGCGTCTTGTTGGGCACCATCAGCACGGTCACGCGCTGCTTGAGCTCGATCTTCGCAATCTCGGGACGCTTTTCATTCAGCAGGAAGGACGCGACTTCGACCGGCACCTGGACATGCACGGCCGCCGTGTTGTCCTTCATGGATTCCTCTTGAATGATGCGCAGGATCTGCAGTGCGCTCGATTCGGTGTCGCGTATGTGGCCAGAGCCGCCGCAACGCGGGCAGGGGATCGAGGAGCCTTCGCTCAGCGCCGGCTTCAGGCGCTGACGGCTCATTTCCATCAGGCCGAACTTGCTGATCGAGCCGAATTGCACGCGGGCACGGTCTTGCCGCAGCGCGTCACGCAAGCGGCTTTCGACTTCGCGGCGGTTTTTCGATTCATCCATGTCGATGAAGTCGATCACGATCAGTCCGCCCAGGTCGCGCAGGCGCATCTGGCGGGCCACTTCGTCTGCGGCCTCGAGGTTGGTGCGGGTGGCCGTCTCCTCGATGTCACCGCCCTTGATGGCGCGGGCGGAATTCACGTCGACCGAGACGAGCGCTTCCGTATGGTCGATCACGATGGCGCCGCCGCTGGGCAATTGCACCGTGCGCGCGTAGGCCGACTCGATCTGGTGTTCGATCTGGAAGCGGCTGAACAGCGCGGCGTCGTCGCGGTAGCGCTTCACGCGTGCCGCGTGTTCCGGCATCACGTGCGCCATGAACTGCTGCGCCTGATCGTAGATGTCGTCGGTGTCGATCAGGATGTCGCCGATGTCGTGATTGAAGTAATCGCGGATGGCCCGGATCACCAGCGACGACTCCTGGTAGATCAGGAACGCACCCTTGCCGCCCTTGGCCGCGCCGTCGATGGCGGCCCAGAGCTTGAGGAGGTAGTTCAGGTCCCACTGGAGTTCGGGCGCCGAGCGACCGATGCCCGCCGTGCGGGCGATGATGCTCATTCCCTTGGGATATTCGAGCTGATCCATCGCCTCCTTGAGTTCGGCGCGATCATCGCCTTCGATACGCCGGCTCACGCCGCCGCCGCGCGGGTTGTTCGGCATGAGCACCACGTAGCGGCCGGCCAGCGAGATGAACGTGGTCAGCGCCGCGCCCTTGTTGCCCCGTTCTTCCTTTTCGACCTGGACGACCAGTTCCTGGCCTTCCCTGATCGCGTCCTGGATCCGGGCCTGGCTGGCCGAGACCCCCTCTGCGAAGTACTGCTTGGAGATTTCCTTGAAGGGCAGGAAGCCGTGGCGATCTTCGCCGTAGTCCACGAAGCAGGCTTCGAGCGACGGCTCGACGCGCGTCACGACCGCCTTGTAGATATTGCCCTTGCGCTGTTCGCGTCCTTCGATTTCGATTTCATAGTCGAGGAGCTTCTGCCCATCGACGATGGCCAGGCGGCGTTCTTCGGCCTGCGTGGCATTGATCAGCATCCGTTTCATGATGCGTTGTCCTTATATCTGTTCGTATCGCTCTACCGGTCCATGACGGACCTAACGATGCACGGACGACGCTCGCGAAACGAAGGAATTGCCGCTGTGCCCTGGCTGCTGTGGTGGCATCGGCGCGTGGCGCGTCGATGCCATCGAGTGTCAACTCAATAGCAGACGGGGTGGGGGCGCATGGATGGGCGCGAGCCCGATGTGGTGCTGATTCGCCGTGTTTTCCATGGCGCTTGGCGCAATGGTGGCGCGTATCTCCGATGACTCAATAGCCCGGGTCGCCGGCAGCAGCCAGCGGAGGCACAGTTGAATCAGCAGCATCAACACAAGGTACTCGCTTCGATCCGCCGGCAGCTGGAGCCTGCAGGCTGGGTATTCCGTATCGGTGTTTCGTGGGCGTCGGCTTGACTTGGATGCAGGGCCTGCCGCCTTGCGCGCTTGCGCGTGGCTTGCAGGCCCAACGCCAAAGCGGCATCGACCTCGCAACGCTTCCCGCAGTGCTCTAAACTTCTGATTAATCAAGCACTTACAAGACCGCGCTGGTGAAAAACATTATAGGTGCGAAGCCAAGTCCCGCGGCAGCAGAAGTTCGCTTCCTGACGGTGGATGGGGAATCCGCGGGTCAGAGACTCGATAACTTCCTGTTTAAACAGCTGAAAGGCGTGCCCAAGACCCATGTCTACCGGATCATCCGGTCGGGAGAGGTGCGCATCAACAAGGGGCGCGCGCAGGCGGAGACACGCCTCGCGCCCGGCGACGTATTGCGGCTGCCGCCGGTGCGGACATCGGCACCGGCGCAGGCGGGAGGCCAACCGCTGGCGCCTGCTCGCGAATTCCCGGTGCTGCTGGAGGACGAAGCAGTGCTCGCGATCGACAAGCCGGCCGGCGTCGCGGTGCACGGGGGCAGCGGCGTGAGCTCCGGGGTGATCGAGCAATTGCGCGCCGCCCGTCCAGCCGCGCGTTTCCTGGAACTGGTCCATCGGCTCGACCGCGAGACTTCGGGCATCCTGTTGGTCGCCAAGAAGCGCAGTGCATTGACGGCGCTGCAGGAACAGTTTCGCGAGCGCGAGACCGGCAAGACCTACCTGGCGCTGGTCGAAGGGCGCTGGCCCGCGAACAGGAAGGTGCTCGATGCTCCGCTCGCCAAATACCTGCTGCCGGGCCAGAACGGAGCCCCCGAGGCCGGCGAGCGGCGGGTGAAGGTCGTCGCCAAGGATCATCCCGATGCGATGCGTGCGGTGACGCTCGTGAAGGTCATCGCGGGGTTGACGCTGGGCCCCGAAACTGGCGAATGCTCGCTGCTGGCGGTCACCATCAAGACCGGTCGCACCCATCAGATCCGGGTCCACCTTGCATCGGCCGGGCATCCGATCGCCGGCGATGACAAGTACGGTGATTTCGAGCGCAATCGCGCGCTCCAGAAGCTCGGCCTCAAGCGCATGTTCCTGCATGCCTGGCGCCTGCAGTTCACACATCCTGCGACAGGCGCGCGCCTGTCGCTTCAGGCCGCCTTGCCACCGGAGCTGAAGGCATTGACGCCGCAGGAAGTACAAGATGCACTTGCCACCTATCTTTCGACTGGTTCCGCATGACTGATGCCCGTCCTCGCCGCTTCGACCTGATCGCCTTCGATTGGGACGGCACCCTGTACGACTCGACCCGCCTCATCGTGCGCTGCATCCAGGCCGCCGTGATCGACGTCGGAGGCGCCAAGCCTAGCGAGAGCGATGCCGCATGGGTGATCGGTCTCGGCTTGGCCGAGGCGCTTGCCCGTGCCGCGCCCGACGTGCCGAAGGAAAAGTACCCCGAGCTGGGGGCACGCTACCGCTACCACTATCTGCAGCGCAAGGATGATCTGGTGTTGTTCGACGGCGTTCTGCCGATGCTGGACGCGCTTCGCGACCGTGGCCACAAGCTGGCCGTGGCCACCGGGAAATCGCGGCGCGGCCTGAATGAAGCGCTCACGACCGTGGCGCTGCGGGATCGCTTCGATGCATCACGCACGGCCGACGAGACCTTCGGCAAGCCGCACCCGCGCATGCTGCTGGAATTGATGGAAGAGCTCGAGGTGCCGGCCGATCGAACCTTGATGATCGGCGACACCACGCACGATCTCCAACTCGCGGTCAACGCGGGTTGCGCGAGTGTGGGCGTGAGCTACGGTGCGCACGAGCCGGACAGTTTCGACACGCTGACGCCTCTTCACGTGGCGCATTCGGTTTCCGATCTCCAGCAATGGCTTCTCGAGAACGCCTGAAAATTCGCCGATGAGCGAAAGCATTCCCTTGTGTAACGCCGCCGATCTGGTCGAGGGTGGGCGTGCCGTTCCCTTCGATGTGGTCCACGGCGGCGAAACATGTCGTGCCTTTGCCGTTCGCTACGAAGGTCTGCCGCACGCCTATCTGAACCGTTGCAGCCACGTCGCCATGGAACTGGATTTTCAGCCCGATCGCTTCTTCGACGACAGCGGCCAATGGCTGCTTTGCGCCACGCACGGTGCGGTCTACAAGCCGGACACTGGCGCGTGCGTCGGAGGCCCCTGCCGAGGCGGTCTCGTGAAGATCGAGCTCAGCGAACGGGACGGTGTGGTGCACTGGCATACTGCCTGGAACCTCCAACCCCTGGCGTTCTGACATGACCGATTCCAACCGCACGGAACCTGAAGGTTTCGAGCCTTTCGAGCGCACAGCGCCCAATTCTCCTGTTCAAGGTGGCACAAGAAACATGTCCAGAAACGATCCGACGCAGCAATCCGGCTGGGAGCGCGCGACGCTGGAGAAATTGGCTTTTGCTTCGTTGCGGGAACAGAAAGCCACTCGCCGCTGGAAGACCTTCGTTCGCCTCAGCTGGCTTGCCTTCTTCGTCTTCCTGGTTTGGTTCGCCATGTCGCGCGCCGCGCCGACCAGCACCAAGGCCACGCCGCATACTGCCGTGGTCGAGATCAAGGGCGAGATTGCCGCCGGCGCCGATGCCAGTGCGGAATTCGTGGTCGCAGCCATGAAGACCGCTTTCGAAGACGACGGTGCCAAAGGCATCATCCTGCTGATCAATTCGCCGGGCGGAAGCCCGGTGCAGGCGGGCATCATCAACGACGAGATCAAACGCCTGCGTGCCAAGTACAACAAGCCCATCTACGCCGTGGTCGAGGAAAGCTGCGCATCGGCGGCGTACTACATCGCCGCGGCGACCGACAAGATCTACGTCGACAAGGCCAGCATCGTCGGAAGCATTGGCGTCCTCATGGATGGCTTCGGCTTCACGGGCCTCATGGACAAGCTCGGCGTGGAGCGCAGGTTGTTGACCTCCGGCGAAAACAAGGGCTTCCTGGATCCTTTCAGTCCGATGAACGACGCCCAGCGTGCGCATGCGCAGCAGATGCTCGACCAGATTCATGCGCAGTTCATCGACGTGGTCAAGAAGGGCCGTGGCGATCGATTGAAAGTCAATACGCCCGGTCTCTTCAGCGGCCTGTTCTGGAGCGGGCAAGAAGCGGTGGACCTGGGCTTGGCCGACCAACTCGGGAACGTCGACTTCGTTGCACGCGAGGTGATCAAGGCAGAGGACGTGATCGACTACACGCGGCGGGACAATGTGGCCGAGAAGCTGGCCAAGAAATTCGGCGCGGCGATGGGCGATGCTTCGGTGCGGGCGATGCGCTTGGCACCGGCATTGCACTGAGTCAGTCGGGACTTGCGTATCGAGCCGATGCAGCGAGCGCAGCGGCAAAGGCCACCACGACATAGAGCGCAGCGGTCAGCGTGCTCACTTGGGCCAGAAAGCCGATTACCGGCGGCCCGGCCATGAAACCCAGGTAAGCCGCCGCCGAAACCGCCGCGATGCCGCGCGCGGGCTCGACGCCCGGCACGCGCGCCGACGCAGCGAACAGGATCGGCACCACATTGGCGAAGCCGACGCCCACGCCTGCAAACCCGATCAGGGCCAGCCAGGGTGCATGGCTGATCAATACCAGTGTCATTGACGCGGCCGCCAGCAAGGCGCTTGCGCGCAGCAGGGCCGAAGGCGTCACGCGGGCCCGCATCGCATCGCCGCTGAAGCGAGCCGCTGCCATGGCCGCCGAGAAGCTTGCGTAGGCCAGTGCGGCCTGGTGCTGAGGACTGCCGAGCTCCTGCTTCAGATAGAGCACGCTCCAATCGTAGATCGCGCCCTCGGCGATCAGCCCCAGTGCCGCCAACAGCCCAAGCACGATGAGCGCGCCGCGAGGGAGCCGGAAGCCGCTCTCCGTGCTGGCGAAAGCAGTCGCTGCCTTGGGCAGCATGTCTCTGGCGGAAAGGGCGATGACGAGAGCCATTGCCACGGCAACCAGTGTCAGATGATGCTGCGGCGGCATGCCCGTTGCGAGCGCTGCGCCGCCGGTCACGGCGCCCGCCATGCCCCCCAGGCTGAACATCCCGTGCATGCCGCTCATCAAGGGTTTGCCGCCTCGAAGTTCGAGCTGCGCCGCCTCGGTGTTGATCGCCACGTCGAAAACGCTCGTGACGACGCCGAACACGGCGAGCAATCCCAGCAGCGCGGCATAGCCTGGCATGACCAGCAAGCCGGCCAAAAGAAGTGCGTAGACCGCCCCGCAGAATCGAGCAGTGTTCCGTGCGCCCTGGCGGCCGATCCAACGGCTTGCTTGCGTCAGACCCAGAAGTGCCCCGATCCCTGCGGCCAGCATGGCGAGGCCGAGTGCTGCTTCATCGACACCGTAGTGGGTCTTGACGGTCGGAATGTGAACTCCCCACGTCGCGAAGATGAACCCCGAACCGAAAAACTGTGCGCGTGAAGCCCAGCGCGTGCGGGCAACGATCATCAATGGGTTCGACAACGCTAGCGTCCGATGGCAAAGATCGCCGGTGCTCGCTCGTCGGCAGCCGACGGGCGGGCGCGCCATGCTTTCACGGTTTCGCTGCGCAGGCTCGCATCGGCGAGCGTCAGTCCGCGGGCCACCGCGAGCCTTGTGTTGTGCTGCAAGGTCTGGATCAGCGAGTGCAGCAACGCGGCGTTGCGGTACGGTGTTTCAATGAAAAGTTGTGTCTGCCCGGTCTTGAGCGCGAGCACTTCGAGTTCCCGGATGCGCTGCACGCGTGCAGCGCCGTCCTGCGGAAGGTAGCCCACGAACGCGAAGTTCTGACCGTTGAGTCCGCTCGCTGCAAGTGCGAGCAGGAGCGATGTGGGTCCGACGAGCGGAACCACCTGGATGCCCAGGTCGTGCGCCGCCCTCGCCACCGAAGACCCCGGATCGGCAACGGCCGGCATGCCCGCCTCGCTGAGCAGTCCGATGTCATGGCCTTCGAGTGCGGCCGCAAGCAAGGGGCGGGCGTCGAACTGGCCGGCATGGTCGCCCTTCTTGTGAACCTCGCGAGGAAGCTCTTGGATGTGCTGAGCCTGCAACGGCGCAGCAAGCGGGGCGACGGCATCGATGCGCCTCAGGTAGGCGCGGGCCGATTTGGCGTTCTCGCAGATCCAATGGGTGATGCCGGCGGCAGTTAGCAGGGTGCCGAGCGGCAGCACCTCCTGGAGCGGCGCCTGCGTATCGCAGCCGAAGTCCAGTGGCGCTGGCACCAGATAGAGTTTTCCGCAGCTCACAGCAGCGCGATTCCCGCAGCGCGCAACATCCTGGCGGTGCGAATCAAAGGCAGGCCGACCAAGGCTGTCGGATCATCGCTTTCGATGGTGTCGAGCAGGGCAATGCCGAGGCCTTCGCTCTTGGCACTTCCGGCGCAATCGTAGGGCTGCTCCGCACGAAGATAGGCTTCGATCGCTGCCTCGCTGAGGTCACGGAATGTGACACGCACGGAGGCCAGGTCGCGCTGCATGAAGCCTGTTGCCCCGCAGACTACCGCAACCGCTGTCTGAAAGACCAGGGTCTGACCGCTCATGCGTTGCAGTTGAGTTGTTGCGCGCGCGTGATCCCCGGGCTTGCCGAGCGCTTCACCTGCAAGATCGGCCACTTGGTCGGAGCCGATCACGACGGCCTCGGGAAAGCGGGTGGCGACAGCGCTTGCCTTTTCCAGCGCGAGACGCTCCGCGAGCGCACGCGGCGTTTCGCCAGCCAGCGCCGTTTCGTCGACTTCGGATGCCCGCACGTCGAAAGGCAGGCGCAGCCGCGCAAGAAGTTCGCGACGGTAGCGCGAGGTCGAGGCAAGAATGACGGCACGTTGCATGGGCCATGATTGTGCGCGAGCGGTTTAGACTGAGCCCGATGACGAGAGAATTTCACCCCAGCCGACTCGACGTAGATGCTTTTGCCGAGACCGCGGCCACTGTTTCGGGAGAGGATCCGCTCGCAAGCTACCCGCGCCTGCAAGCGGAACTGGCCGCCCCGGCTCCTGGATCGACCGTCCATTGGAAAGCCACAGGGGCTTGCCGAGGCGGCTCTGCCGGGGGGACGGTTCCCTGGTTGCATTTGTCGGCGGGGGCTCGCGTTCCTTTGGTTTGCCAGCGCTGCCTCGGTCCGGTCGACGTGGACCTGCAGATCGACCGCTGGTTCCGTTTCGCCGAGGACGAAGCCATTGCGGCGGCAGAGGATGAAGCGTCGGAGGAAGATGTCCTGGTGTCGAGCCGCGACTTCGACTTGCGCGCGCTGGTCGAGGACGAGTTGCTGATGGAAATCCCTATCACGCCGCGGCATGAGGTGTGCCCAGAGCCGACTCGATTTTCTGCCGAGGATCCCGATTTCAATGGCGAAGAGGGTGCGCGTCCCAATCCCTTCGCCGTTCTGGGCACCCTTCGCCCCCGAAAGCCGGAATGAAGCACAGACGCGAGTGCTTGGCGCCACTTGGGCGGCTTGGGCTATAATCATGGGCTTCGCGCGCGCCGCTGTGGACGTTTTATCGTTGCTGTCGCCTCGCATGCTCACCAATCCATCCGCATTTCTTCAGGAGCCAGCATGGCCGTCCAGCAAAACAAGAAGTCGCCGTCCAAGCGCGGCATGCACCGTTCGCACAACGCCTTGGGCGTGCCTGGTATCGCGGTCGAACCGACCACGGGTGAAACCCACCTGCGCCACCACATCAGCCCGAACGGTTTCTATCGCGGTCGCAAGGTCCTCAAGACCAAGTCCGAAGCCTGATTCCTATTTCAAGGCCAAGGCCCGAGGCTACTTTCTTTGTAGCGTCGGGCCTTTGTTTTGATGGTCACTTCTTCCGAAGCCCCTACAGGGCGTCCTGTGATCACCCTTGCAGTTGATTGCATGGGCGGCGATCACGGGCCGCGCGTCACGCTCACGGCCTGCAGGGCATTTCTTGAGCGGCATGCCGAAGCCTCGCTGCTCCTGGTCGGAGCGCCCGCAGCGCTCGCAGACTTCTCTCATCCGCGCGCCACGGTGATTGGTGCCAGCGAAGTGGTTGGCATGGATGACTCTATCGAGGTTGCCCTGCGCAAGAAAAAAGACTCCTCGATGCGTGTAGCAATCCAGCAGGTCAAGGACGGTGCTGCACAGGCAGCAATATCTGCTGGCAACACTGGCGCTTTGATGGCTATTGCCCGCTATCTTCTGAAAACCCTCGATGGCATCGACAGACCCGCCATCGCTCCTCAGCTTCCCAACAGCAAGGGCGGAGCCACCACGGTGCTCGACCTTGGTGCCAATGTGGATTGCGACGCCGAGGATCTGCTGCAGTTTGCCGTGCTGGGATCGGCTCTCGTATCCGCACTCACAGGCAACGAATCGCCCAGCGTGGGATTGCTGAATGTGGGCGAAGAAGCGATAAAAGGCAGTGAAACGATCAAAAGAGCCAGTCAACTGCTTCAAAAGGCCGCGAGTTCTCAGGATCTGAATTTTTATGGAAACGTCGAGGGCAACGATATTTTCAAGGGCACGACCGACATCGTGGTGTGTGACGGTTTTGTCGGCAACGTGACATTGAAGGCAACCGAAGGCGTTGCCTCCATGATCGTGGACTTTCTCAGGATTGAGTATTCGAACGGCTTTTTCAGTAAATTTGCTGCCATCGTCTCCTATCCTGTTTTAAAGGCACTTAAGCGTCGACTCGACCACCGTCGCTACAACGGCGCAGCCTTGCTCGGGCTGCGGGGGCTGGTGTTCAAGAGCCATGGGTCCGCGGACGAAGTGGCCTTCGGCCATGCGCTGGATCGCGCTTATGATGCCGCTCGCAACAACCTGCTCGATCGCGTGCGGGCCCGCATCGCCCACGCCGCGCCATTGCTTGCCCGGCAGAAATCGGCGGTGCCGGCCGACGCGGCGGCACTCCACGCTTGATGACCGCTTTTTCCCGCATTACCGGCACTGGCAGCTATCTGCCCCCACGCCGGGTGACCAACGATGATCTCGCGCTCGAACTCGCTGCACGCGGCATCGAGACCTCCGACCAATGGATCATCGAGCGCACCGGCATTCGCGCTCGACATTTCGCAGCGCCTGAGGTCACGAGCAGTGATCTGGCACTGGAAGCCGCCAGGCATGCCATCGAGGCAGCCGGCCGCACTGCCGCCGACATCGATCTGATCGTCGTTGCCACTTCGACGCCCGACATGGTGTTCCCTTCCTCGGCGGCGATCCTTCAGAACAAACTCGGCATTGCCGGATGTCCGGCATTCGACGTCCAGGCGGTTTGCAGCGGCTTCGTGTATGCGCTCACGGTCGCCGACGCAATGGTTCGTACCGGCACCGCCAAATGCGCCTTGGTCGTCGGCGCAGAAGTGTTTTCGCGCATTCTTGACTTCAACGATCGCACGACTTGCGTTCTGTTCGGCGACGGCGCCGGCGCCGTGGTGCTCGAGGCCAGCGAAGAGCCGGGCATCCTTGCGAGTGACTTGCACGCCGATGGCAAGCACGTGGGCATCCTGTGCGTCCCCGGTCATGTGTCCGGTGGCAACGTGCTCGGGACGCCACTGCTTCACATGGACGGACAGGCTGTTTTCAAACTGGCCGTTCGTGTGCTGGAGGATGCCGCACGCAACACATTGCAGAAGGCGGGCAAGACGGAGGCGGATATCGATTGGCTGATTCCTCATCAAGCCAACATCCGCATCATGGAGGGAACTGCAAGAAAGCTGAAAGTGCCGCTCGAAAAGCTGATCGTGACGGTCGGCGAGCACGGCAACACTTCGGCTGCTTCAGTTCCGCTGGCCCTGGACGAGGCCGTGCGTTCAGGCAAGGTCAAAAAGGGTGATACCGTCATGCTCGAAGGCGTGGGTGGCGGCTTCACCTGGGGTGCAATACTGCTGGACTTGTAGCGCGGGCGCTGCCTTGGGAAAGGCTGTGACGCGATCGGAGATACCAAGAATGAAGTCCTTTGCTTTTGTCTTTCCGGGACAGGGCTCTCAAGCGGTGGGGATGCTGGACGCCTGGGGCGATCATCCTGCGGTCGCTGAAACGCTGCGCGAGGCATCCGATGCGCTGGGCGAAGATGTCGCACGGCTCATCCACGAAGGCTCGAAAGAAGCGCTTGCCTTGACCACCAACACGCAGCCCGTCATGTTGGTCGCGAGCATCGCGGCATGGCGGGCATGGCTTGCAGAAGGCGGCGCCAAGCCGTCGGTCGTGGCGGGCCACTCGCTGGGTGAATATTCCGCATTGGTGGCATCCGAAGTCTTGACCTTGGTGCAGGCCGCGCCTTTGGTGCGTTTTCGGGCACAGGCCATGCAGCATGCCGTGCCCGTTGGCGTCGGCGCGATGGCGGCGATCCTTGGCATGGATGCTGAGAAGGTGAAGGAAGGTTGCGCCGAAGCGACGGCCACGTTCGGTCCCGGTAGCGCTGAAATCGTCGAGGCGGTGAATTTCAATGATCCGGTGCAGACCGTGATCGCAGGCAGCAAGGCGGCCGTCGACAAAGCCTGCGAGATCCTCAAGGGCAACGGCGCCAAGCGCGCGCTGCTGCTCCCGGTATCCGCGCCTTTCCATTCGAGCCTGATGAAGCCGGCTGCCGAGGCGTTGCGCGAGCGGCTGGCGTCGATCAGCCTGGCCACGCCACAGATTCCCGTTGTCAACAACATCGATGTCAGCATCGAAGTCGACGCCGATCGCATTCGGGCGGCATTGGTCCGTCAGGCGGCCGGGCCGGTGCGATGGGTGGAAAGCGTTCAGGCGTTGAAAAGCAGGGGCGTCGACGCCATTGTCGAATGTGGTCCGGGCAGGGTTTTGGCGGGGATGGCCAAGCGCATCGCGCCGGAACTTGCCGCTGTATCGGTGTATGACCCGGCGACGCTCGCCGAAACCAGGCAACTGCTCGGTGGCTGAAGGCCGAGATTCCGGATTTTCTTCTATGAGTACACCAAGATTCGAAGGCCAGATCGCACTGGTCACTGGCGCGTCGCGCGGCATCGGCGCGGCGATTGCGTTCGAGCTGGCACAGCGTGGTCTCAAGGTCATCGGAACCGGGACCACAGACGAAGGGGCTGCCAAGATCACGTCCGCTCTGAGTGCCCATGACGGCCGAGGGCGGGTGCTTGACGTCAACGACGTGAAGGCGGTCGAAACGCTGGTCGATGAAATCGTCAAGGCTTACGGTGCCATTCATGTGCTGGTCAACAACGCCGGCATCACCCGCGACACCCTCGCCATGCGATTGAAGGACGACGACTGGGATGCTGTGCTCGACACCAATCTCAAGGCCGTTTTCCGCGTGTCCCGTGCGGTGATTCGCCCCATGATGAAGCAGCGCTATGGCCGTATCGTCAATATCACCAGCGTCGTGGGCGCGGCGGGCAACGCTGGCCAGGCCAACTATGCGGCCGCCAAAGCCGGTGTTGCTGGAATGACGCGTGCCTTGGCGCGCGAGCTCGGCAGTCGCAATATCACGGTCAATTGCGTGGCGCCCGGCTTCATCGAGACCGACATGACGGCCAGCCTGCCCGAAGCGCAGCAGCAGGCGCTGCTTTCGGCGATTCCGCTAGGCCATCTCGGCAAACCAGCCGATATTGCGCATGCGGTCGCGTATCTGGCTTCACCCCAGGCGGCTTACGTCACGGGGCAGGAGTTGCACGTCAACGGCGGCATGCACATGTGAGCGCCCGCGGGGCCACCCACTTTTCTCGAACGGCCGCGTGGCAAATGCCACAATGCGGCCGGCTAAAATCCCCGATTACCTACAACCCTCAGAGGGAACCAAATGAGCGATATCGAAGCACGTGTCAAGAAAATCATTGCCGAGCAACTCGGCGTTGAAGAGTCCCAGGTCACCAACGAAAAGGCTTTCGTCGCCGACCTTGGCGCAGACTCGCTCGACACGGTCGAACTCGTGATGGCGCTCGAAGACGAGTTCGGCATCGAGATCCCCGACGAAGATGCCGAGAAGATCACGACGGTCCAGAATGCCGTCGACTACGCCACCAAGAATCAAAAGGCCTGAAATCGGCCTCGCTGAACGCTCGTTCCGGCCTGCGGCGTTGATGTCCGCATGCGTCGCACGACAGCCTCGGCGCTTCCAGAAAGGTTTGCCGGCATGACCAAACGCCGCGTCGTCGTGACCGGGCTCGGTTGCCTCTCTCCTGTCGGAAATACCGTCGCCGAATCCTGGGCCAACCTGTTGGCCGGGAAGTCGGGCATCGACACGATCACCAAGTTCGATGTGAGTGCCTTCGCCTGCAAATTCGCGGGCGAG
Source organism: Variovorax sp. SRS16 (assembly GCF_901827165.1). Lineage (NCBI taxonomy): Bacteria > Pseudomonadati > Pseudomonadota > Betaproteobacteria > Burkholderiales > Comamonadaceae > Variovorax > Variovorax sp. SRS16. The sequence goes on along the minus strand of NZ_LR594666.1, from coordinate 4,164,850 downwards.
GTCAAGGGTTTCGACATCACGAAGTACATACCCGAGAAGGAAGCGCGCCATATGGATCGCTTCATCCATCTGGGGCTCGCGGCTGCGATACAGGCAGTGCAGGACAGCGGCTTGCCGACCGGCGACGCGCTGCCTCACGAGGAGGCGGTACGCATCGGCTGCAATATCGGTTCCGGAATCGGGGGGCTGCCTCTGATCGAGGCAACCCATGGCGAACTGGTCAATCGCGGGCCACGCCGCGTATCGCCGTTCTTCGTGCCGGCGTCGATCATCAACATGATCTCGGGTCACGTGTCGATCAAATACGGGTTCAAGGGCCCGAACATTGCGATCGTCACCGCATGCACCACCGGCCTGCACGCGATCGGCGTCTCCGCGCGCATGATCGAATATGGCGATGCGGATGTGATGATCGCCGGTGGTTCGGAATCCACGGTATCGCCGCTCGGCATCGGCGGATTCGCTGCGGCGCGTGCGCTGTCGACGCGCAATGACGATCCGGCCACCGCCTCCCGTCCCTGGGATCGCGATCGCGATGGCTTTGTTCTCGGAGAAGGCGCTGGCGTGCTGGTGCTCGAGGAATACGAGCACGCGAAGGCACGCGGAGCCAAGATCTACGCCGAGGTGTCCGGTTTCGGCCTGAGCGCCGATGCGTTTCATATGACCGCTCCTGACGTCGACGGGCCGCGTCGGTCCATGGTGATGGCCTTGAACAACGCGGGCGTCAACACCGATCAGATTCAGTATCTGAATGCGCACGGCACCTCGACGCAGATCGGCGACGTCAATGAAACCAACGCGATCAAGAATGCCTTTGGCGACCACGCCCGCAAATTGGTCGTGAATTCGACGAAGTCGATGACGGGTCACCTGCTGGGTGGTGCCGGCGGCATCGAGTCCGTGTTTACCGTGCTGGCGGTGCATGAGCAGAAGAGCCCCCCTACGATCAACATCTTCAATCAGGATTCGGAGTGCGATCTCGACTATTGCGCCAACGAGGCGCGCGATCTCAGGATCGACGTCGCGCTCAAGAACAATTTCGGCTTCGGCGGCACCAACGGCTCGCTGGTGTTCAAGCGCGTTTGATTTCCTCCGACCCATGCACCGCGCCCCGTCGGTGAGTTATCCGGTGGGGCGCTCGCGCAATGCGGATCTGCTGGTCCTGATCATTTGGATCTTCGGCGTCGGGTCGTCCGTTTTCGTGAGCATTCGATTCGAGGCCTTCGGTTGGCGGCAGGCGTCGTTGACCCTGGGCGTCGCCCTTGCCAGCGCGCTGGCCTTGCGCGATTTCAGCCGCCGTGCCGCGCCCGCCGAACTGAGTTTCGACGGCCAGCATTGGTCGCTTTCAGGCAGCACGGTGCTGCGGACCGCGGCAGCGCACGTGGCGCTCGACTTGCAATCCTTGCTGCTGGTGCGCGTGATCGAGTCCGGTCGCACGCGGCGCTGGATCTGGCTCGACCGGCATGCAAAGCCGGAACGCTGGCGAGATCTGCGCCGTGCGGTATATTCGCGCGCTCCGTCAGCGGGATCGGCCGCCGGCTCCGGGCGCGCAACGTCCACCGGCGGACATCAACCCCTTTCATGACCGCTTCCTTGCCGCCCGTGCCACCGGACGCCGGTTTGATCGGCGCGCCCGCCGCAGAGCCGAAGCCTGGCGAAGTTGACTTTCAACTCGTGCAGCGAACGGTCGCCGGCGACCAGAAGGCCTTCGAACTGCTGGTGATCAAGTACCAGCGGCGCATCGAGCGGCTGATCGGCCGGATGGTGCGGGACGTGAATCTGGTCGAGGACATTGCGCAGGAAACCTTCATCCGAGCCTACCGGGCGTTGCATCAGTTCCGCGGCGAAGCGCAGTTCTACACCTGGCTCTACCGCATCGCCGTCAATACGGCCAAGAAAGCCCTGGTCGACATGAAGCGCGACCCGACCGTCTCCGAAAGCGCCCTGCGCTCGTCTTCCGAAGACGACGATGAAACTTACCGGCCCGGAAACGAACCAATCAGCGACGAGACGCCCGAATCCGTCATGGCTGCCAACGAGATCGCCGAGGCCGTCGAAACGGCCATGGAGGCGCTACCCGCCGAATTGCGGCAGGCCGTCACGCTGCGCGAGATCGAAGGGATGAGTTATGAAGAGATCGCCGAAGTGATGAACTGCCCGATCGGCACGGTGCGGTCGCGGATTTTCCGGGCGCGTGAAGCCATTTCGGCAAAGGTCAAGCCATTGCTGGACAACCAGTCCGGCAAACGTTGGTAAGCAGGTGAATGAAATGAACCACACAAGTACAGGTCGCGAGCAGGTGTCGGCACTCGTCGATGGCTATTTGCAAGGCGATGAATTCGCGCAGGCGATCGGCAAGGTCGGCAGCGAAGGTGAGTTGCGCGCGACCTGGCACACGTACCACCTCGTCGGCGACGTGCTGCGTTCCGGTGTTCATACCGCCTGCAGCGATTCCTCCGAATTCCTTTCCCGGCTGCAGCGTCGCCTCGAGGCCGAGCCGGCCGCGCCTGTTTCGCTGTTCGTCGAGCCGCAGCCTGCTGCCACGCCTCATCTCGAAGCAGCCAATGAGCCGGTCTTTCGATGGAAGCTCGTTGCGGGGGCGGCCTCGTTGGCGGCGGCGGCGGCGATCGGATGGAATTGGGTCGGCGGCAGCGCCGCCCCCCAGCCGGGCGATGCACAACTGGCGCAGCAGCAGACCTCGAATTCGGTTCTTGCCGCGTCGATTTCGCCTCAGCAGGCCATGTCCTCGTTCACGCCGACGCGGGTGGTTGTCGGAAGCGGCGGCCCGCAGGTCATGCTGCGCGATCCTCGTCTGGATCAGTTGCTCGAAGCGCATCGGCAGGTCGGCGGCGCGCAAATGCCTTCCGGCTTCCTGCGCAATGCCACCTTCGAAGGACCCTCGCGCTGAACGCGCGCCTGCAGCCGTCGAGATGATTGTTCCAATGTCGACTTCCGCCCGTGGAGCCGTGGTTCTGATGGCTGCCTTGTGCGCCGGACAGGCCGCGGTGGCACAAGGTCGCGCGCCCGTGCCGCCTCCAAAAAGCTGGGCCAACGCCTCAGGCGGGGAGATGCCAAAGCTCGGGGCGGTCGAATGGCTGCAGCGCATGCATGCCGCCTCACGACAGCGCAGCTATGCGGGCACCTTCGTGGTTTCCGCTGCGGTGGGCAACCTGTCGAGCGCCCGTATCTGGCACGTGTGCGAGGGCGATCTCCAGATGGAGCGCATCGAGGCTCTTTCGGGGCCGCCGCGCTCGACCTTCCGCCGCAACGATCAGGTCATGACCTTCTTGCCCGAGGCCAAGATCGTCAAGAGCGAGAAACGCGAAAATCTCGAACTGTTTCCCAATCTCCTCGGCAGTCCTGATTCTTCCATTGACGATTTCTACAACGCGCGCGTGCTCGGCAAGGACCGGGTTGCCGGGTTCGATGCGGACGTGGTCCAACTCGAGCCGAGCGACGGCCTGCGCTTCGGCTACCGCGTCTGGAGCGAACGGCGCACGGGCCTGGTGGTCAAGCTTCAGACCATCGACAACGAGAACCGGGTGATCGAGCAGTCCGCATTTTCTGAGCTTCAACTCGATGCGCCGGTCAAGGCGCATGCGCTCGCACAGATGATGAGCAGCACTGCGGGCTACCGGATCGAGAAGTCCGAGCTCGAGCGCACCACGGCGTCGAAAGAAGGCTGGTCGCTCAAGACGCCGATCGCCGGCTTCAGGCCGATCAGCTGTTACCGGCGTCCGATGGGTGACGGTCCGCAGGGCCACACGATGCAATGGACTTTTTCGGACGGCCTTGCATCGGTTTCGCTGTTCGTCGAGCCTTACGATGCGCAGCGTCAGCCTCGGGAAGTCGTTCTTGCGCTGGGCGCCACCTACACGCTGACGCGCCGACTGACCGGCAAGGATGGCGATTGGTGGCTGACGGCGGTCGGCGAAGTGCCGCCACAGACGCTCGACGCGTTTGCCCGCAGTCTTGTCCACACGCATTGATCGCTTTCCGGACGCCTGAAAACTTCGGCGAGCCGTTGAAGGTATTGTTGTTGTCTTAGCTCTCTCTCACACGAAAGAAACCGATGATGTTCAAGATCGAGGGGAACAAAATCCGTTCATACCTGATGGCGGGCGCGCTTGCCCTTGCTTCCGCCGCTGCTTTCCTGCCGGCCATGCCGGCCCACGCGCAGGTGCGGACCCTTCCCGACTTCACCGATCTCGTCGATCAAGTCGGACCGGCGGTGGTCAATATCCGAACCGTCGAAAAGGTGACGCCGCAGGGCAATGGCGAGATGGACGAGGAAATGCAGGAGTTCTTCCGCCGTTTCTTCGGCCAACCGATGCCCGGGACGCCACGCCAGGGACCGCGCTCGAACCGGCCGCAAGCGCCGCAGGAGGAAGAGCGCCCGCGAGGTGTGGGTTCCGGCTTCATCCTCACGTCCGACGGCTTTGTGATGACCAACGCACATGTGGTGGAAGATGCGTCGGAGGTGCTCGTCACGCTGACCGACAAGCGCGAATTCAAGGCGAAGTTGATTGGCGTCGACAAGCGGACCGATGTAGCTGTCGTGAAGATCGATGCGACGGGGCTGCCAGCGGTCAAGGTGGGCGACGTATCCAAACTGCGCGTCGGCGAATGGGTGATGGCCATCGGGTCGCCGTTCGGCCTCGAAAATACCGTGACAGCAGGCATCGTGAGCGCCAAGCAGCGCGACACAGGCGACTACCTGCCGTTCATACAGACCGACGTTGCCATCAATCCCGGAAATTCCGGCGGCCCGCTGATCAACATGCGGGGCGAGGTGGTGGGCATCAACAGCCAGATCTACTCGCGCTCGGGCGGATTCATGGGCATTTCGTTCTCGATCCCGATCGACGAAGCCATCCGCGTCAGCGATCAACTGCGTGCTACCGGCCGGGTTTCGCGTGGGCGCATCGGTGTGCAGATCGACCAGGTCACGAAGGACGTTGCCGAGTCCATCGGCCTGGGCAAGGCCCAGGGCGCTCTGGTGCGCGGCGTCGAAGCCGGATCGCCGGGCGACAAGGGCGGAATCGAGCCGGGTGACATCATCACCAAGTTCGACGGCAAGACCATCGAAAAACCCAGCGACCTCCCGCGCCTCGTGGGCAACACGAAGCCGGGCACCAAGAGTTCCGTTACGGTGTTTCGCCGCGGCAGCACGCGCGATCTGTCCGTAACGGTGGCGGAGATCGAGCCCGACAAGCCTGCCAAGCGTGCGTCGGAGCGGGATGAGTCACCCGCCAAGTCGCCCGCGTCCGCTGCCGCCAAATCGCTGGGACTCGCACTCAGCGATCTCACGGAGGCGCAGAAAAAGGAGCTCAAGCTCAAGAACGGCGTCAGGGTCGACGCGGCCGCCGAAGCCGCCGCCAGGGCTGGCTTGCGCGAGGGTGACATCGTGCTTGCGATCAGCAACGTCGAGATTTCCAGCGTCAAGGAATTCGAGTCGGTGCTGGCGAAGGCTGACAAGGCCAAGCCGATCAGCGTGCTTTTCAGGCGAGGTGACTGGGCCCAATACGCACTGATCCGGCCTTCACGCTGATCCGGCGCTCAGCGTCAAGTGGCCCCACCCCGCAGTCGGGTTTGGGGCCCTTTTTTGGTAGCTTTGCGACGACGGCGAGCACGGAAATAAAAAATTCTTGGCGCATCGAAAGATCTATATTTGTTTGTATTCACTAACTTGTTGTCGAGCTAACGATGAATTTCAGTAGAATAGGCTCCATCGCCTCGCCGGAGTGCGCATAAGCAAGGGCCCTCTCTTCACCATGCGAGATGTGAGGCACCCGTCCACCGGCGCTCCACAGATCGCCCACAAGTTGTTAAGGAAACGGTCCACCGATCGTGTTGATAAGCTGTTCATAACCTCCATGTTGCTGACCTGCAACGACGGTTCCGGGGCTTCGGCCCGGCTGTACGCGCCCCCCTTTTTGCCTACAATGAAGTTCCAACTACTGCAGTTGCCATTGCTTGTTGGTTCAGGGCGCGTCTCTCGGGGACGCGCCCTTTTTTCTTGCCTGTCGCTTTCCGCGCACGAACCAATTCAAGTACTTAAGCGTTCTCGTTGATGAATCACATCAGAAACTTTTCGATCATCGCGCACATCGATCACGGCAAATCGACGCTCGCGGACCGCTTGATACAGCGTTGCGGCGGACTGGCCGACCGCGATATGGAAGCACAGGTTCTCGACTCGATGGACATCGAGAAAGAGCGTGGGATAACCATCAAGGCGCAGACCGCAGCACTGCACTACACGGCGCGCGATGGACAGGTCTACAACCTCAATCTGATCGATACGCCGGGGCATGTCGACTTCTCTTACGAAGTGAGCCGCTCGCTGTCCGCGTGCGAAGGCGCGTTGCTCGTCGTCGACGCCAGCCAGGGTGTCGAAGCGCAGACGGTTGCCAACTGCTATACCGCGCTCGATCTCGGCGTCGAGGTGGTGCCGGTGCTCAACAAGATGGATCTGCCGCAAGCCGATCCCGACAATGCGAAGTCCGAGATCGAGGACGTGATCGGCATCGATGCGACCGATGCGATTCCCTGCTCGGCCAAGACCGGCATGGGCATCGACGAGATCCTCGAAGCCATCGTCAGCAAGGTGCCCGCGCCCCGAGGCGATCCCAACGCCGCCTTGCGGGCCATGATCGTCGACAGCTGGTTCGATGCCTACGTGGGCGTCGTGATGCTGGTGCGCGTGGTCGATGGCCGCCTCGCAAAGGGCGAGCGCATCAAGCTGATGGCATCGGGTGCGACCTACAACGCGGACAACCTCGGCGTCTTCACCCCGGCGACGGAGCCTCGTCCATCGCTCGAAGCGGGCGAGGTGGGCTTCATCATCGCGGGCATCAAGGAACTGCAGGCCGCGAAGGTGGGCGACACCGTCACGCTGATCAAGCCCGGCACGGGTGGCGCAGCCGCCACGGCGACGCAAGCCTTGCCCGGCTTCAAGGAAATCCAGCCGCAGGTCTTCGCCGGCCTCTATCCGACCGAGGCCAGCGAGTACGACTCGCTGCGCGACGCGCTGGAAAAACTCAAGCTCAACGATTCGTCGCTGCACTATGAACCGGAAGTGTCCCAGGCGCTGGGCTTCGGATTCCGCTGCGGTTTCCTCGGCTTGCTGCACATGGAAATCGTGCAGGAGCGGCTGGAGCGCGAGTTCGATCAGGACCTGATCACGACCGCGCCCAGCGTCGTCTATCAGGTCATGAAGAACGACGGCGAAGTGGTGATGGTGGAGAACCCGTCGAAGATGCCCGACATCGGCAGGATGTCGGAGATCCGCGAGCCCATCGTCACGGTTCATCTCTACATGCCGCAGGAATACGTCGGCGCCGTGATGACGCTTGCCCATCAGAAGCGCGGCGTGCAGATGAACATGGCCTACCACGGCCGACAGGTCATGCTGACCTACGAGATGCCGCTCGGCGAGATCGTGCTGGACTTCTTCGACAAGCTGAAATCGGTCTCTCGCGGCTATGCGTCGATGGACTACGAGTTCAAGGAATACCGCGCATCGGACGTCGTCAAAGTCGACATCCTGCTCAACGGCGACAAGGTCGACGCGCTGTCGATCATCGTTCACCGCAGCCAGAGCCAGTACCGCGGCCGGGCGGTCGTCTCCAAGATGCGCGAGATCATCAGCCGCCAGATGTACGACGTCGCGATCCAGGCCGCGATCGGCGTCAACATCATCGCGCGTGAGACAATCAAAGCCCTCCGCAAGAACGTGCTCGCCAAGTGCTACGGCGGCGACATCACTCGCAAGAAGAAGTTGCTCGAGAAGCAGAAGGCGGGCAAAAAACGAATGAAGCAGATCGGCACGGTCGAGGTCCCGCAAGAGGCCTTTCTCGCCATCCTGCAAGTCGAAGACTAACGATGGCATTTCTCACCTCACTGATCCTCGCCGCCTTTGCGGGCTATATCGGCGCCTGGTACTTCGGCGCGATCGAAGGCAACTTCGCATTGCTGCTCTTCCTGGCCACCGTCGTCACGGGTATCTATTGGCTGGCGGAACGGTTCTACTTCCTGCCGAAGCGCCGGCGTGCGGCCGAGACGCTCGACGCCTCGCTGGCGCAGCGGCGCGAAGAGCTGGCCCGTCAGGGCATCACGCAGGTCGACAAGGTCGACACCACGACGCGCGAACGGCTGATCATGCAGCCGTGGTGGCTGGATTGGACCGCAGGCCTGTTCCCGGTGATCCTGGCGGTTTTCCTGTTGCGCTCATTCTTGTTCGAGCCGTTCAAGATCCCGTCAGGTTCGATGATGCCGACCCTGCTGACCGGCGATCTGATCCTGGTCAACAAGTTCACCTACGGGCTGCGGCTTCCGGTCATCAACACCAAGATCACCGAGGGGACGCCGCCCGCACGTGGCGACGTGATGGTGTTCCGCTACCCGCCCAAGCCGAGCATGGACTACATCAAACGCGTGGTCGGCGTGCCGGGCGACGAGGTGGCCTACCTCAACAAGAAGCTCACGATCAACGGGCAGCCGATCAGCAAGGACCCGGTGCCCGACTATTTCGATGAGGAGACGATGAGCTACCTCAAGCAGTACTCGGAAAATCTTGGCGGAAAACAGCACAAATTGCTCAATGACGACAACCGTCGCGCAGGCCTGTCCGAGGCCGAGATCATGCCCTTCCCGAATCAGGAAAATTGCCGCTACAGTGTCGAGGGTGTCGTCTGCAAGGTGCCGCCGGGCCACTATTTCATGATGGGCGACAACCGTGACAACTCGCTCGATTCGCGCTACTGGGGCTTCGTTCCGGACCAGAACATCGTGGGCCGGGCGTTCTTCGTGTGGATGAATTTCGGCAATCTCAAGCGCATCGGCGGATTCCAATAACGATTCAGATTTTTCATTCGAGGGGAAGAGGGCAAGCATGAGAGCAATCGAGTCGAAACAAAAGCAGCGCGGCATCTCCTTCATCGGGCTGCTGTTCGTGGCCATCGTGCTGGCCTGCCTCGGCGTCGTCGTGGCGCAGGTGATTCCGACGCTGATCGAATACCAGGCGATTCTCAAGGCAGCCAACAAGGCCACGGAGGGTGCGACGGTTCCCGAGGTACGGGCCATCTTCGATCGCGCCCAGGCCATCGACGACTTCACCTCCGTCGCCGGCAAGGACCTCGACGTCCAGAAGGTCGGCGACAAGGTCGTGGTGTCGTTTGCGTACCAGCGCGAGATCCATCTCTTCGGCCCGGCCTACCTGACGCTCAAGTACCAGGGCCAGTCGCACTGAATGAAACACCCCCCGGAGGGCGGCCTTGCCGCGCTGCAGGCGCGCATCCAGCATTCGTTCTCGGACGGACGCCTCCTCCAGCTTGCGCTGACGCACCGCAGCTTTTCGGCGGACCACAACGAGCGGCTCGAATTCCTGGGCGACTCGGTGCTCAACCTCGCCGTGTCTCATCTGCTCTACGCGCGTCTGTCGGCGCTGCCCGAAGGCGATCTGTCCAGGGTGCGCGCCAACCTGGTCAGGCAGGAGACGCTGCATCAGCTTGCGATCAAGCTGGCCCTGTCACCGCTGCTGCGCCTCGGTGAAGGAGAGGCGCGCTCGGGTGGTTCGAGCCGGCCTTCGATCCTGGCCGATGCGCTGGAAGCGTTGATCGGTGCGGTATACCTCGATGCGGGCTACGGTCCCGCGCAGGCGCTGGTGCATCGCCTTTACGAGGCGGTCGAGATCAATCCGCGCATGGAAGCGGCGGCCAAGGACCCGAAGACCGAATTGCAGGAATGGCTGCAGGGCCACAAAATGAAGCTGCCGGCCTATCGCGTCGTCGGGACGCTGGGTGCGGCCCACAAACAAACTTTCGATGTCGAGTGCGAGGTGGCCGAACTGGGCCTGTGCGAACGCGGCATCGGCGGCTCGCGCCGCGCCGGCGAGCAGGCCGCCGCGGCGGCCATGTTGATCCGGCTCAAGGCGCGCGGCGCGAAGGCATCCCAATGAACGACGCAACCGATCCTTCCATGACCCGGCCCGAAGAGCCAGGCGGTGCCGAGGGCACTCCATCCTCGCAGCGCTGCGGTCTCGTGGCCATCGTGGGCAAGCCCAATGTCGGCAAGTCGACACTGCTCAATGCGTTGGTCGGCCAGAAGATCAGCATCACCTCGCGCAAGGCGCAGACCACCCGGCACCGCATCACCGGCATGCGCACCCTAGGCGCGACGCAGTTCGTCTTCGTCGACACGCCCGGCTTCCAGACCCTGCATGCCAACGCATTGAACCGGTCGCTCAACAAGACCGTGGTGGGTGCCGTCTCGGATGTCGATCTGATCCTGTTCGTGGTGGAGGCCGGCAGTTTCACGCCGGCCGACGAACGGGTGCTGAAGCTGCTCGGCACCGGCATTCCGACGGTGCTGATCGCCAACAAGCTCGACAACGTCCATCGCCGCGGCGATATCGCGCCCTGGCTGCAGACCATGCAGGGCAAGCACGCCTTCGCCGAGTTCGTGCCGATGTCGGCCAAGAATGCCAAGGATGTCGAGCGCCTCTTCGGCATCTGCGAGAAATACCTGCCCGAGCAGGCCTGGTGGTATGCCGAGGACGAGCTGACCGACCGCAGCGAACAATTCCTGGCCAGCGAGCTGGTGCGCGAGAAGCTGTTCCGGCTCACCGGCGACGAGCTGCCCTATACCTCGACGGTCATCATCGACAAGTTCGAGGAAGAGCCGCCCGCGCGCAAGGGCCAGAAGCGCCTGCTCAAGATCGCCGCCACCATCGTGGTCGAGCGGGACGGCCACAAGGCGATGGTGATCGGCGACAAGGGAGAGCGCATCAAGCGCATCGGCACCGAGACGCGGCAGGAACTCGAGAAGCTGATGGATGCCAAGGTCTTCATCGAGCTCTGGGTCAAGGTGCGCTCGGGCTGGGCGGACGATGAGGCGCGCGTGCGATCTTTCGGGTATGAATGAGCTTGCATGGCGGTCAAGCGCACCTCCCATGAGCCGGCTTATGTGCTGCATCGCTACGACTGGAGCGAATCGAGCCTGATTCTCGAGGTCTTCACCCGGCACCATGGGCGCATCGCGCTGGTCGCCAAGGGCGCCAAGCGACCGAGCTCCAACTTCCGGCCGGTGCTGCTCCCGCTGCAGCCGCTGCAGCTGTCCTATGGCGGCGATGCCGAGATCCGCAGCCTCAAGGCGGCCGAGTGGATGGGCGGCCACGTGATGCCGACCGGCGAAGCGCTGCTGTCCGGCTACTACCTCAACGAACTCCTGCTGCGCCTGCTGGCCCGCGACGACGCGCACGAGGCGCTGTTCGACGCCTACGCCGGCGTCGTCCAGGTGCTGGCCGGCGACCATGCGGGCGCTCAGGCCGCGACGCAAGCCGCGGCCCTTCGCGCCTTCGAGCTGCTGCTGCTGCGCGAAGTCGGCTTGCTGCCGGCACTCGATGCCGAGACGCTCACGCTGGCGCCGCTCGAGGACGACGTGCGCTACGCCCTCGTGCCGGAAGCCGGCCTGCGTCAGGCCGCGCAGGACGAGGCCGCGCTCGAAGGTTCGGAATGGCGGGCGGTGGAGCACACACTCGGCGAGCGCGCGCCGTTTCCTGCCGCGCTGCGCCAGGTCGCCCTGATGAATGCCGGAACCAACAGTTCGCTGCGCAACCAGTTGCGCACGCTGCTCAACTACCATTGCGGTGTCGCAACGCTGCGCACGCGGCAGATGATGAGAGACCTGCAAGCCCTATGAGCACATCCCTTTCGGTCAACCTCAACAAGGTGGCGCTGGTGCGCAACACCCGGCCCCTCGGCATCCCCAGCGTGCTCTTTGCCGCCGCGCTGTGCCTGGATGCCGGCGCGCATGGCATCACGGTGCATCCGCGGCCAGACGAGCGCCATATCCGCCCGCAGGACGTGCGCGACCTGTCGGCCCTGCTGGCGAAGGACTGGCCCGGGATCGAGTTCAACATCGAAGGCAATCCGTTCCACAACCTGATGGACTACGTGCGCGAGCTGCGTCCGCACCAGGCCACCTTCGTGCCCGACAGCGAAACGCAATCCACCAGCGACCACGGCTGGAGTTTTCCCGAAGACGCTGCTCGCCTGCGCCCGCTGATCGCCGAAACCCACGCGCTCGGGGTTCGCGTGAGTCTTTTCATGGACCCGGAGCCGGGCATGATGGCGGCCGCCAAGGCCGTCGGTGCCGATCGCGTCGAGCTCTACACCGAGGGTTATGCCGCCTCGCGCAACACCTCCCGGGCGGACGCCGTTCTGCAGCTGTATGTGGAGGCAGCGCGCGCGGCGCAGGCCGCGGGACTCGAGGTCAATGCTGGGCATGACCTCAGCCGCGAGAACCTCACCGAATTCCTGCGCGCCGTCCCGGGCGTGCGCGAGGTGTCGATCGGCCATGCCTTCGTCGCCGACGCGCTGGAGCTCGGCTATGCCGCGACCACGCGCGAGTACCTGCGCTGCATCGGCGAGGCGAAGTAGATGCGTCTTCGGCACCGGTCGCTCCACGTGCGCATGCCCATGTCGGGACGGCTGAGATGATCTACGGTATCGGCACCGACATCTGCGACGTCCGGCGCATCGCTGCCACCTTCGCGCGCCAGGGCGAACGCTTCGCCGAGCGCGTCCTCAGCGACGCGGAGCTCGGTGTCTGGCGCACGCGCAGCGCGCGCTGGCCTGAGCGCGGCCTGCGTTACCTGGCCACTCGCTTTTCCGCCAAGGAGGCCTTCAGCAAGGCCATCGGCACCGGCATGCGCACGCCGATGGCCTGGCGGCTGTGCGAGATCGCGAACCAGCGCAGCGGCAAGCCCGTGATCGTGCTGCACGGCGGCCTCAAGGATTGGTTCGACGCAGAGCGGCTGACGGCGCATGTCACCGTCACCGACGAGACCGACTTCGCGGTGAGCTTCGTCGTCGTCGAGCGCCGCGAATGACCCAGGCCGCATCGCATGCCCCGCTGATCATCGACGTCGCGGGGCTCGCATTGAACGATGCCGACCGGCGGCGGCTGGCCGACCCGCTGGTGGGCGGCGTGATCCATTTCGCCCGCAACTGGCAGGACCGTGCGCAGCTCGCCGCCCTCAACGCGGAGATCAAGGCGCTGCGGCCGGACCTCCTGATCTGCGTCGATCACGAAGGTGGCCGGGTCCAGCGCTTTCGCACGGATGGCTTCACGCGATTGCCGTCCATGCGCGCACTCGGCGAACTCTGGATGGCGGATCCGATGCGCGCCACGCAGGCGGCCACGGCATGCGGCTTCGTGCTCGCCGCCGAACTGCGCGCCTGCGGTGTCGATTTCAGCTTCACGCCGGTGCTCGATCTCGATCACGGCGCGAGCAGCGTGATCGGTGATCGCAGCTTTCATCGCGATCCGCGCGTCGTCGCGCTGCTCGCCAAGAGCCTGATGCACGGCTTGCTGCAGGCTGGGACGGCCAACTGCGGCAAGCACTTCCCCGGCCACGGCTTCGTGCGGGCCGACTCGCACGTCGCGATACCCGTGGACCGGCGCGGGCTGAAGACGATCCTGGCGGACGACGCCCGGCCCTACGACTGGCTGGCCGGCACCCTCGCGGCCGTGATGCCGGCGCACGTGATCTATCCCAAGGTGGATGCGCGGCCGGCCGGCTTCTCGTCGAAGTGGCTGCGGCAGATCCTGCGCGGCCGACTGGGCTTCGACGGCGCAGTCTTCAGCGACGACCTCAGCATGGAGGCCGCGCGCCGCATCGACGGCCAACTGCTGAGCTACACCGATGCCGCACTGTCGGCGCTCGACGCCGGCTGCGATCTCGCCTTGCTGTGCAACCAGAGCGTGGGCGAAGGCAGGGTGCTCGACGAACTGCTCGACGGCTTTGCCGCGGCACGGCGCAGCCGGCGCTGGCGGCCGGATGCCGCCAGCGAGGCGCGCCGGCGGGCCTTGCTGCCGCGTGCGCCGGCGCTCGATGGGGATGCGCTGCGACGTTCTCCCGCCTACCAGCGTGCGCTGGAGATGGCGCTGCCCGGCCGTACGGCCTGAACAGCGGCCTTCAGCCTGCGGCCTGCCAGAGCGGGCCGCCGCCGCCGTCGAGATGGGTCAGATAGAGCCGCAGGTCGAACTCCAACTGGTGATAGTCCGGCTCCATGTGCGTGCACAGCTGGTAGAAGGCCTTGTCGTGCGCGCGTTCCTTCATGTGCGCCAGCTCATGGACGGCGATCATGCGCAGCCATTCGATCGGCACTTCCTTGAACAGGCTCGCGACGCGGATCTCGCGCTTGGCCTTGAGCTTGCCGCCCTGCACGCGCGACACCGTCGTGTGGGTGCCGAGCGCATTGCGGATCACGTGCAGCTTGCCGTCGAACGCCACCTTCGACAGCGGCTCGGCATTGCGCATGAAACGGCTCTTCAGATCGCTCACGTAGTCGTACAGCGCGCGGTCGGTGCGGATGTCGTGCGTGCGGCCATAGCGCTTTTGCAGCCATTCGCCGAGCCGGTCCTGCACCACCAGCTGCGCGACCTGCGCCTGCAGCGCCGCGGGATAGGCAGCGAGGTACTTCATGCCGCTTGCGGCGCGCGTGCGCCGACGGCGGCAGCGGCGTAGGCCAGGCCGGCGGCCACGCCACCGAACAGATCTCCTTCGATGAGCTCGGTGCGCGGAAATGCGTCACGCAGTGCCTGCTGGAACGGGTGCAGCGCCGCAGAGCCGCCCGTCAGGTAGATGGCATCGAGCCTGTCGGTGCCGAGGTTCGCGCGCCGGACGCAATCGCGCGCGCACGACACCACGTTGTCGATCGGCGTGGCGAGATGCCGCTGCATGTCGCCGGCCGTGAGCGCGGACGCGAGGCCCGCCTGCGCGCACGACAGATCGATCGCCACGCCATCGCCCTCGTCGCTCGTGCCGCTGCGGATCTTGGCCTGCTCGACTTCGTTGGCGATGCGATGGCCATGGCGATGCACGAGCACGTCGACCAGGCGGTCATGCAGCCGCGTGTCGGCATAGTTGATCCGCAGCGCCTGCACCTGCCGGATCGCCCGCGGCGCATACAGCCAGTTGATCAGATGCCAGGACGACAGATCGAAGAAGGACTTGCTCGGCACCTCGCGGCCGCGCGGGCCGACATGCCGGAAGCCGAGATGCGGCATCACGCATTCGAGGCTGAGCCGCTGGTCGAAATCCGTGCCGCCGATGTGCACGCCGGCGGTGGCCAGCAGGTCGCCGGCGCGATCAGCCAGTGCGACGCGCTTCGGCCCCAGGCGCACCACCGTGAAGTCCGAGGTGCCGCCGCCGATGTCGACGATCAGGACCAGCGCCTCGCGATCGATCCGGCGCTCGTAGTCGAACGCGGCGGCAATGGGTTCGTACTGGAAGCGGACTTCGCCCAGCCCTGCATGGCGCGCGGCCCGGCGCAGCGCGGCTTCGGCTTGCCGGTCTCGCTCGTCGTCGTCGTCCACGAAGCGGACCGGGCGGCCGATGACGACCTGCGCCGGCGGCGCGCCGAACTGCGTCTGCGCGCGCTTCGCGAGCTCATGCAGGAAGAGGGCGATGATGTCCTCGAAGCTCACCTTCTCGTTGCCGATCTCGGTCTGGTCCTGCATCAGCGGCGTGCCGAGCAGGCTCTTGAGCGAGCGCATCAGCCGGCCTTCGGTGCCCGCCAAGTACAGCGCGATCGCCTCGCGGCCGAAATGCGTGCTGCGCTCCTCGGCGTTGAAGAAGACCGCGGTCGGCATCGTCGTGGCCGATCCTTCGAGCGGCAAGAGGCGGGCGAGCGAATCGCCCTGCACCGACGCGACCGCGGAGTTGGAGGTGCCGAAATCGATGCCGATCGCGGGCGCAGAGCGGTTCAAGATTCCCGGCGCAACGCAGGAAAGAGGATGACGTCGCGAATGCTCGGCGAATCGGTCAGGAGCATCATGAACCGATCGATGCCGATGCCGCAGCCGCCGGTCGGCGGCATGCCGTATTCGAGCGCGCGAACGAAGTCATGGTCGTAGAACATCGCCTCGTCGTCGCCGCTGTCCTTGGCCGCCACCTGCGCATTGAAGCGCGCGGCCTGGTCTTCGGCATCGTTGAGCTCGCTGAAGCCGTTGCCGAATTCGCGGCCGGTGATGTAGAGCTCGAAGCGCTCCGTCACTTCGGGACGTTCGTCGTTGGCGCGCGCCAGCGGCGAGATCTCGGTCGGGTGCTCCATGATGAAGGTCGGCTGCCAGAGTTTTTCTTCCACCGTCTCTTCGAAGTACATCACCTGCAGGCTGGCGAGGCTGCGCTGCGAGAGCTTGCCCTTGTCCTCGGTCAGGCCCAGCTTGCGCAGGGCGTTGACGAGCCAGGCGGCATCGTCGACATGGTCGCCCGCGTCGGTGTGGCGCAGGATCGCCTCGCGGATCGTGAGCCGCTCGAACGGAAGACTCAGGTCGACAGGTTGGCCCTGGTAGTCGAGCGCGAGCCGGCCGACGGTCTTCTCTGCGATGGTGCGGATCAGCGTCTCGGTGAAGTCCATCAGGTCGCGATAGTTCCAGTAGGCCGCGTAGAACTCCATCATCGTGAACTCGGGGTTGTGCCGCACCGAGATGCCCTCGTTGCGGTAGCTCCGGTTGATCTCGAACACGCGCTCGAAGCCGCCGACGATCAGCCGCTTCAGATAGAGCTCGGGCGCAATGCGCAGGAACATCTCCTGGTCGAGCGCATTGTGGTGTGTCTTGAAGGGCTTGGCATTGGCGCCGCCGGGGATCGGATGCAGCATCGGCGTCTCGACCTCGAGGAAGTCGTTGGCCACCATGAACTCGCGCAGCGCGCTCACGGCGCGGCTGCGCGCCGCAAAGCGCTCGCGCGCCGATTCGTCGGTGATCAGGTCGACATAGCGCTGGCGGTACTTCTGCTCCTGATCGGCCATGCCGTGGAACTTGTCCGGCAGCGGCCGCAGGCTCTTGGTCAGCAGGCGCAGCTTCGTGACCTTGACCGAGAGTTCGCCGGTGCGGGTCTTGAAGGCCGAGCCTTCGGCGCCGACGATATCGCCCAGGTCCCAGTGCTTGAATGCGGCGTAGGCGTCTTCGCCCACCGCGTCGCGCGTGATGTAGAGCTGGATGCGGCCGGTGGCGTCCTGCACCGTCGCGAAGCTGGCCTTGCCCATCACCCGCTTGAGCATCATGCGGCCCGCCACGCTGACGGCGATCGGCGCGGCTTCGAGCAGCTCGGCCGGCGTGTCGCCGTGCGCTGCGATCAGTCCCGCGGCGCGGTGGCCGGGCTTGAAATCGTTCGGGAACGCGACGCCCTGGCCTGCGGCCTGCGCCGCGCGCAGGCCTTTCAGCTTTTCGCGCCGCTCGGCGATGAGCTGGTTGTCGTCGATCGTGGCGGCCGCCGTGGAAGCGGGCGCTGCGACAGTGGCGGAAGCGGAAGGAGTCGATGAATCGGACATGGAGGCAGGGTAGGGGCGCGAACGCAACCCGCCATTTTAGCCGCCAGCGCTTCCTGCCGGACCGGCCGCCAGCGCACGCCGATGCTTTGTCGGCTGCTATCCAATCGATAGCGGCCTATTCAACGATGCCGGTGCGTGCGAGCAGATCGCCGACGAGTTCGAGGCGCATCAGCGGGCTGTCGAGTTCCATCAGGCGCTGCTTGATCTCGGGCTGTACCGGCAGCAGCTCGCACCAGCGATTGGCCACCCACCCACAGTCGTCGAACCGATAGGGCGGCTCGATCGGCAGCCGCACGCGGTCGTTGCCCTCCATCCGCCGCCGCTCTTCCAGCGCGGTGACCAGCCGGCGCAACGAATCCGCACTCTGCTGCAGATCCTGCGGGACTTCGAGCGCCTGGTCATCGGGCAGCGCTTCGACGCTGGCCGTCCACAGTCCATGCTTCTGCAGCGCGCTGGAATGGATGCGAAAGCGCTGCGTGCCCACGCATTCGATCTGCATCAGGCCGGCCTGGGGAACGTCGAATTCGCGGATGACGGCGAGCGTCCCGATGGCCGAGAAGCTTTCGGCCTCTGCGCCGGCCCGGCGAACCTCGCTGCCCTGCGTGAGGCCGACCACGCCGAACGGCGCGCCGGTCTTGTGGCACTTGCCGATCATGTCGAGGTAGCGGACCTCGAAAATGCGCAGCGGCAGCAAGCCGCCGGGAAACAGCACGGTGCCCAGCGGAAACAACGGCAGGTCGTGCAGGAGGGAGGGTGTCGTCATCGATGAACCTTGCATGGCTATCATCGCATTCCGTTCACGACCGCGACCCATGTTCTATCAAATCCCCGCGTTCCTGCTCGACGTGATCGTCGGCCTCCTCGGGGGCGCTTGTCTGCTGCGCCTCTACATGCAGTATCACCGGGTGCCTTTCGGCAACCCGCTGGGCCGCTTCGTGTTCGCCATCAGCGACTGGATTGTGTTGCCGCTGCGGCGCGTGGTGCCACCGGTCAAGCGCTGGGATCTCGCCAGCGCGATCGCCGCCTGGCTGCTGGTGATGGCCAAGTTCCTGCTGCTCTGGCTGCTGATGGGCGGCCTGGGCCGCTGGACGATCCTGCCGCTGGTGTCGCTGATCGGGCTGTTGCAGCTCGCGGTGTCGGGGCTCACCGCGCTGCTGATCGTCTATGCCGTGTTGTCGTGGGTGCCGAGCGCATCCTCGATGTTGCAGGATCTCATCGCGCGGCTCGCGGAGCCGCTCGTGCGACCGCTGCGGCGCTTCATTCCGCTGGTGGGCGGCGTCGACCTGTCGCCGCTGGCCGCCATCGTGCTGCTGCAGATCGTTGCCATCGTGCTCGGCAATCTGATGGGCTCGGTGTTCACCCTCGGACGCTGAGGTCCGTACCGGCCGTCAGACCACTGCGTCGGCGGACTGGCGCAGCAGCATCGCCAGCGTGCTGGCCACGGTCTTGCGCAGTTCGCGCCGGTCGCAGATGAAATCGATTGCGCCCTTGGTCTGCAGGAACTCGGCGCGCTGAAAGCCTTCCGGCAGCGTCACCCGCACGGTCGATTCGATCACGCGCGGCCCGGCGAAGCCGATCAGCGCCTTCGGTTCCGCGATGACCACGTCGCCGACGAAGGCAAAGCCTGCGCTCACGCCGCCCATGGTCGGGTCGGTCAGCACGCTGATGTAGGGAAGACCTTTCTTGGCCAGCCGGGTGAGCGACGCGTTGGTCTTGGCCATCTGCATGAGCGACAGCAAGCCTTCCTGCATGCGCGCGCCGCCGGTGGCCGTGAAGCAGATGAACGGTACCTTCTGCTCGATGGCGGTCTCGACGCCGCGCACGAAGCGCTCGCCGACCACGCTGCCCATGCTGCCACCCATGAAGTCGAACTCGAAGCAGGCCACCACGACGTTGATGCTGTGCACCGAGCCGCCGATGACCACGAGCGCGTCGGTCTCGCCGGTGTTCTCGAGCGCCTCCTTGAGCCGCTCGGGGTACTTGCGGCTGTCCTTGAACTTGAGCGCGTCGACCGGCAGCACTTCCTGGCCGACTTCGTAGCGACCTTCGGGATCGAGGAAGGCGTCCAGCCGCGCGCGCGCGCCGATGCGGTGGTGGTGGCCGCAGCTCGGGCACACGTTCTGGTTGTGTTCGAGGTCGGTCTTGTAGAGCACCGTGTCGCAGCTGGGGCATTTGATCCAGAGGCCTTCCGGCATCTGGCGGCGCTCGCTCGGATCGGTGGGCGCAATCTTGGGGGGAAGCAGTTTTTCGAGCCAGCTCATGAAGTCTCCATCCGGGGTGAGGGCATGCGGATTATCGGCCAGCCGTGTTCTTGGGCGTCGCCGTGGGCAGGGCGTCCAGTGCCTGCCGGATTACGGACAGGAATTCGCGCACCACCGGCACCACCGCCTCTCGCGGTTGGTTCTCGATCAGCTGGATGATGCGGGTGCCGATCACGACCGCATCGGCGGCCGAGCCGACGGCCTGCGCGGTGCGTGCGTCACGAATGCCAAAACCGACGCCGACCGGCAGCTGCATGTGCTCGCGGATGCGCGGGATCATCCGGCCGACCGCTTCGGTGTCGAGATGGCCCGCACCGGTCACACCCTTGAGCGAGACGTAGTAGACGTAGCCGGTGGCAATGCGGCCAACCTGTGCCATGCGCTCGCCGGTGCTGGTGGGCGCGAGCAGGAAGATCAGGTCGATGCCGCTCGCCCGCAGCTTGGCGGCGAATTCCTCGCACTCTTCGGGCGGGTAGTCGACCACCAGCAGGCCGTCGACGCCGGCCGCCGCGGCATCGCGGATGAACGAATCCTTGCCGTGCACCAGGTCGTAGTGTTCGACCGGATTCGCGTAGCCCATCAGCACCACGGGCGTGCTGTCGTTCTGGCGTCGAAAGGCGGCGACCATGGCCAGCACCTGCTTCATGCCGATGCCCAGCGCGAGCGCGGCCTCGCCGGCCTTCTGGATCACCGGACCGTCGGCCATCGGATCGGAAAAGGGCACGCCGAGCTCGATCACGTCGGCGCCCGCTTCGGCCATGCCGTGCATGAGTTCCGGCGTGATGTCGGCGAAAGGAAAGCCCGCGGTCACGTAGGGGATCAGTGCCTTGCGGCCGTCCTTGCGCAAGGCTTCGAAGGTGGCGGCGATTCGGCTCATGCGCGGCCTCCCTTCACGCTGAGGCCGCGCATCGACGGCCGGTCGTAGAAGTCGACGCCGGAGAGATCGGCCACCGTGCCGATGTCCTTGTCGCCGCGACCCGAGAGATTGACCAGGATCGACTGGTCGGGGCGCATGGTCTTCGCCAGTTTCATCGCGTGGGCGAAGGCATGGCTCGATTCGAGGGCGGGAATGATGCCCTCGGTGCGGCACAGGTAGTGGAAGGCTTCGAGCGCCTCGGCATCGGTGATGCCGACGTATTCGGCGCGGCCGATGTCGGCCAGGTAGGCATGCTCCGGGCCGACACCGGGGTAGTCGAGGCCGGCGCTGATGCTGTGCGTTTCGGTCACCTGACCGTCCTCGTTCTGCAGCAGGTAGGTCCGGTTGCCGTGCAGCACGCCGGGACTGCCGCGCAGGATCGAAGCCGAATGCTTGCCACTGTCCAGGCCTTCGCCCGCGGCCTCCACGCCGATCAGGCGCGTGCCTTCGAACGGGATGTAGGGATGGAAGATGCCCATCGCATTGCTGCCTCCGCCCACGCAGGCGACCACCACGTCGGGTTGCCGATCTCCAACTGCGCCGCCGAGGCCTTGTGCGGCCAGCATGGCGGGCATCTGTTCGATGCATTCGATGCCGATCACGCTCTGGAAGTCGCGCACCATGGTCGGATAGGGATGCGGGCCGGCGACGGTGCCGATGATGTAGAAGGTATTTTCGACGTTGGTGACCCAGTCGCGCATCGCTTCGTTGAGCGCGTCCTTCAGGGTCTTGCTGCCCGATTCCACCGGCACGACGGTTGCGCCCAGCAGGTTCATGCGGTAGACGTTCGGGCTCTGGCGCTTCACGTCCTGGCTGCCCATGTAGACCACGCATTCGAGCCCGTAGCGTGCGCAGATGGTGGCCGTGGCCACGCCGTGCTGGCCGGCGCCGGTTTCGGCGATCACGCGCGGCTTGCCCATGCGCTTGGCGAGCATGGCCTGGCCAATGGTGTTGTTGACCTTGTGGGCGCCGGTGTGATTCAGGTCCTCGCGCTTGAGGTAGATCTGCGCGCCGCCCATTTCGCGGCTGGTGCGCGCCGCATGGTAGATCGGCGAGGGTCGGCCCACGAAATGCGCGAGCTCGTAGTGGAATTCGGCCAGGAATTCGGGGTCGTCCTTGTACCGGGCGTAGGCGTCGCGCAATTCATTGATCGCGTGGGTCAGCGTTTCGCTGGCGAAAGTGCCGCCGTAGATGCCGAAATGGCCGGTGGCGTCGGGTTGCTGGTAGGTGGTCATGGTCTCGATCGGTGGGCCGGCCGCGCCAGACGATCGAGGCGCAGTCAGCTAGAACAGGGCGTCGGCCGCACGCACGGCGGCCACGAATTCGCGAATCTTCACGGCGTCCTTGATGCCTTTGGAGACCTCGACGCCGGAGCTCACGTCAACGGACAGCGACCGGGCCGCCGTCCGCAGCTGGCGAATGCCATCGCCCACGTTTGCAGGTGTGAGCCCACCACTCAAGACGAGGTGAGCGTCGACGGCGGGTGGAAGATGTGACCAATCGAATGCCTTGCCGCCACCGCCATAGGCTTCGACGTGGGCGTCGAGCAGGATGGCGTGGGCGCGGGAGTAATCGGACGCGTATTTTACGAGATCGAAGCCGGCGCCGGCCGTACCGATCGGAATGCGAGCCGCGCGCAGGAAGCGGTGCGCGCCCCGACCGCTCGCCTGCCAGCATTGATCAGGTGTCTCATCGCCATGGAACTGCGCGACGGCACCGGGCACGGCAGCGAGAGCGGCCCTTGCGGCTGCGGCCTCTTCGTTGACGAACAGCAGCACCGGCGTCACGAAGGGCGGCAACCTGGCGGCCAGCCGCGCCACGCGTTCGACGGTGACTGCGCGCGGGCTGGCCGGATACAGCACGAAGCCGATCGCATCGGCACCGGCACCGACGGCTGCGTCCACGTCCTCCTCGCGTGTCAGCCCGCAGATCTTGATGCGTGTACGGGCAGCGTGGCGAACGGAAGTCATGGCGGACCATCATACGCAACGCCTCCCGCCTGCAGCGTTGCCTCCGGCGGCAAGCCCCAGCCGGCGTCGTAGAGCGGTCCCAGAAAGTACAGGCCATCCGCCGAGAAAGTCGGGGCGGCGACCTTGCGGCTGCGGGCTTCCAGTACCTCGCGCATCCATTCCGGACGCTCGTCGCCATGGCCGATGCGCACCAGGCAACCCATGATGTTGCGGATCATGTGATGCAGGAACGCATCGGCCTCGAATTCGAAGTGCCATTGGCAGCGTTCCGTCTCGCCGTGCCGCGTGACCGTGATGCGCCGCAGGTCCTTGATCGGCGAACGTGCCTGGCAGGCCGAAGCGCGGAACGAGCTGAAGTCGTGCTGGCCCAGCAGCATCGTGGCCGCCTCGCGCATCGCGTTGCCGTCGAGTGCGCGCATCGACCAGCCCACGCGGCCCGCATCCAGGCTCGGCCGCACCGGCGACTGCGACAGCACGTAGAGGTAGCGGCGCGTGAGCGCGCTAGCGCGGCAATGGAACTGGTCGGGCACCGGCTGCGCCCATTGCACCGCGATGTCGGCGGGCAGGAAGCGGTTGGTGCCGCGCACCCAGGAGAAGGGGGTGCGGTGAATGGCCGTGTCGAAATGCACCACCTGCATCAAGGCATGGACACCGGCATCGGTGCGGCCCGCACAGAGCGTGGAGATCGGCTGGGCGGCGAAGCGGGTGAGCGCCGCTTCGAGCTTGTCCTGGACGGTTTGGCCCGACAGCTGGCTCTGCCAGCCCTGGTAGCCCTGGCCGTTGTAGCGGATGCCGAGCGCCAGCCTCACGGTGGAGTGGGCGGCGCCATGGCCGCTCAGCGCAATTGGCCGAGCAGTTGCTTGGCTTCGGCCTTGACGTCGCCCGAGCTCTCGGCAGCGACTTCCTCGATCAGTGAGCGGGCACCTTCGACATCGCCGAGTGCCTTCAGTTCGCGCGCCAGCGAAAGCTTGATCGCATGCGGGCTCTCCGCGCCTTCTTCGAGCGGTTCGAGCCGGCCACGCTCGGTGTCGGACGGGTTGCGATCCGGCAGGCCGGCCAGCGAACTCATGTCGAATTCGATGAAGCCGGAATCGCCGGGCAAGCCCGCGCGCAGGGTTGCCGGCTGCGTCATTTCGTCCTCGGGCGAGGGCGCGCGCGGAATCGGCTCGAGCACACCCGGTGCGGTGTCGAAGTCGTTCTCGAGATGAAGTGCTGCGATGGCGCTCAGCGGAGCGGCGTCGGTCGTCGCAGCGGCTGCGGGCGTCGGGGTGCGCGGAACCTCGCGCACCGTCGACGGGAATGGCTCCGGCGACGGTGTCGGCGGCAGGCTGGCCGTGAGCGGCGCCGGCGTCGAGGGCTTGGCCAGGTCGAGATCGAAATCGAGCGGCGCCACGGAAGGCACGAAGGCCGGTGGAGGCGCTGCGACGACCTGTGGCATGACCGGGCTGGAACTCGGGCTCAGGGCCGGCGCGGGCGAGGATGTCGCCGCTGCCAATGTGCCTGCGAATGCGGCGGCTTCGGCGGCGGAGACGCCGCGGCTGCCGGATTCATACAGCGGGTTACCGGGATCCAGGTCCTTGCCCATCTCCGCCACGCGACCCCAGTCGCTGCCGGTGCCGCCGGTCAGCTTGTGCACATCGGCCGCGAGCGCCTCGTAGGCGCGCAGGTCGCGGCGCTTGGCATGGATCTCGAGCAGCTTGAGGTGGATGGCGGTGCGTTCAGGATTGACCCGCAGTGCTTCGCGCAGGATTTCCTCGGCTTGCAGATCGCGGCCGTAGGCCAGATAGACATCGGCTTCGGCCACCGGGTCCACGTCGCCTGCGTCCAACTGGCTGGGAGAGTAAGACAGCGAGGAAACGACCGAATTGCCCCGGTTCTTGGTGTCGACCGACTCGCCGCCGCTGGCGCCGAAGAAGGAGTCCTTGGGCATGCGGCTTTCGATGAACACGCTGTCGCCGCTTTGGGGGCGCTTGCGGCCCAGCACGCGATAGAGAAGGAAGGCGACCAGCAGCGCGATCAGTGCAGCGGCACCGAGCATGAGCGGGTTGTCGAGCAGTTCCGCGAAGAACCCGCGCTCTGTCGGCGCAGGCGTGGCCGCCGGCTTGGCAATGACCGGTGCCTTGGGCGCAGCGGAGGCGGTGGCTGCGGCCGACGAGGCGGCTTGCGTCGCCCCGTCGGCTGCTGTGGCAGATGCCGCGGCAGCGGGCGCGACGACAGCGGGCGTCGGCAGGCTGATCGCGCTTGCTGCGGATGCCGCGTTACCCGTGCCCGCAGTGCTTCCCGCAGCGGAGGCTGCGACCGACGGAGCGCTTGCCGCAGCGGGTGCGGCGCTGCTTGCCGTAGCAGCGGTCCCGCTGGCGCTTTGCAGCTTGTTCAGCTCGCTGATGTTCTTCGACAGTTCGGCAACGCGGGCGCTGCTCTCCTGTGCCTGCCGGGTCTGCGCCAGCTTGTCTTCGGCGGACACGTTCGCCGGGCCGCCCTGCGTGACCTTGAGTTTGTCGGCTGCTGCATTCGCCGCATTGCGATCCTCGACATTGGCCTGCAGCTTGCCCGAGGCCTGGCGGCCGGCGTCGGCGACGTTCGATTCGGGGGCGTTATCCGCCAGGCGGCGGCGGTACTCGCTGAAGTCGTGGCTCTGCGCTGTCACCATGCGCCGCGCTTCGGTCGCAGGAACGGCGCTCGCCTGGGACGGATCCGGCAAGTCGAGCACGGCACCGGCCTTGATGCGGTTGACATTGCCGCGAATGAAGGCATTGGGATTGGCACGCAGCAGCGCCACCAGCATCTGGTCGAGCGATACGTCCGCTGTCTTGTAGGCGCCGGCGATCTTGCTGGCGGTATCGCCGGCCTGTACCGTGACGTGCTGATCGCCGCCCGCGGGGGTGCGAACGGCCGGACTCGCGTTTGCCGCCCTCGGCGCTGCCTGCGTCGCGGCTGCGGCCGGAGCGCTCGGCACCGCCGCCGGCGATGGGCGGCGGATCGGGGGTTCGACGGCGGCCGGCGCGGTGGAACGCAGCGGCGGCGGCGGGGCTGCGCTGATTTGCGGTGCGATCGGCGCAACCGGCGCCGCGGCCAGCCGGCTGCCCGGCGGATCGAGCAGCACGGTGTAGTCGCGCACGATGCGGCCCGAATTCCAGTTGGCCTCGAGCAGCAGGTCGATGAAAGGTTCGCTGACTTGGCGGTTGCTGGTGAGGCGCACGACATAGCGCCCGTTGGCGCGTCGCTGCAGGCCCACCCTCATGTCCGACAGCACGGCGTTGTAAGGCACGCCCGCAGCGCGGAAGGCCTCGGGCGAAGCGATGGCGATCCGCAGGCCGTCGGCTTCGGATGCGCTGATCTCGGTGACGTCGATTTCGGCGCGAAGCGGTTCACCCAGCGCCGACTGGACATTGAGCCGCCCGAGCGCGAGCGCCGAAGCATCGGTGCTGACGAAGCCCAGGGCCAGAGTGATCGCCGCGCTCAGAAGGGACAGCCGCCCCCGGCCGGAAAACGTCGGGGTCTGGCAAGGCGCCGGGAGGCGGGCCGCAGGCAACGGATGTCGTGTCATGCTGGTAGGGGCAGCGCGGCCCAAAAGTGTAAGGGGACGTTAACATCATCACCCTGCACTGACAAGGCGACAGGCCTTATCTACCCAGTGCGTGCCAACTTCGGCATGCCTGTCGCGTTGTGATGCAGCAACGCAGAACGCCGTTTCGGCCGTCCTGCGGTGGCTCAGGCTTCGAGCAGGATGCGCAGCATGCGGCGCAGCGGTTCGGCGGCGCCCCACAGGAGCTGGTCGCCGACGGTGAAGGCGCCCACATAGTCCGGTCCCATCGCCAGCTTGCGGATGCGGCCGACAGGGATGCCCATGGTGCCGGTGACTGCCACCGGCGTGAGATCCCTCATGGTGGCTTCCCGCGTGTTCGGCACCACCTTGACCCATGCGTTGTCCGCGGCGATCAAGGCTTCGATGTCGGCGACCGGCACGTCCCTCTTCAGCTTGAAGGTCAGCGCCTGGCTGTGGCAGCGCATGGCGCCGACGCGCACGCAGAAGCCGTCGACCGGCGTCGCGGCCGTTCCGAAGGCAGCGCCCTGGCCCAGGATCTTGTTGGTCTCGGCGCCGGCCTTCCATTCTTCCTTGCTGATGCCGTCGCTGAGATCCTTGTCGATCCACGGGATCAGGCTACCGCCGAGCGGTACGCCGAAATTCGCCGTCTCGGCGGCACTCAGCGCCTGTTGCCGGCCGAGCACCTTGCGGTCGATCTCGAGGATCGCCGACTTCGGATCGTCCAGCAGCGCACGCACTTCGCTGTGGAGCGAGCCGAACTGCGTGAGCAGTTCGCGCATGTGCTGCGCGCCGCCGCCAGAGGCCGCCTGGTAGGTCATGCTGGTCATCCACTCGACCAGCCCGGCCTTGTAGAGAGCACCCACGCCCATCAGCATGCAGCTCACCGTGCAGTTGCCGCCGATCCAGTTCTTGCCGCCCTTGGCCAACGCGTTCTGGATGACCGGGAGATTGACCGGATCGAGCACGATGATCGCGTCGTCGTTCATGCGCAGCGTGGACGCTGCGTCGACCCAGTGGCCCTTCCAGCCTGCGGCGCGCAGCCTGGGAAACACTTCGGTGGTGTAGTCGCCGCCCTGGGCGGTGACGACGATGTCGCACTTCCGGAGCGCCTCGATGTCGTGCGCATCCTGGAGCCGGGTCTCGTTCCTGGCCATCGCCGGGGCCTTGCCGCCGGCGTTGGAGGTCGAGAAGAAGACCGGCTCGATCAGTTCGAAGTCGCCTTCGGCCTGCATGCGATCCATCAGGACCGAGCCCACCATGCCGCGCCAGCCCACGAGGCCGACCAGAGGTTGATTTGCGTTCGCCATTTTCAGATTGCCCTTGTGAAAAAAGAAAGCTGTTTTCTCTTTGCGCCCGGCTCGTCAGAGCCGGGGAGGGGCGTGACGAATCGGGCTGTGGTTAGCCGGTAATCGCCGTTTTGGTGATCGAGGAAGACAGGGCCGCCACCACCGCGTCGCCCATTTCGCGGGTGCCGACCTTGGTGGTGCCTGCGGACCAGATGTCTGCCGTGCGCAGGCCTTTCGCGAGCACATGCTTGACCGCCGACTCGATTCGGTCGGCGGCTTCGGGCTGGTTCAGGGAAAAGCGGAGCATCATGGCAGCGGACAGGATTGTAGCCAATGGATTGGCAACCCCTTTGCCGGCAATGTCGGGCGCGCTGCCATGGCTCGGTTCGTAGAGGCCCTGGTTGCCCGCGTTGAGCGAGGCCGAGGGCAGCATGCCGATCGAGCCGGTCAGCATCGCCGCCTCGTCCGAGAGGATGTCACCGAACATGTTGCCGGTGACAACCACGTCGAACTTCTTCGGTGCCTTGACCAGCTGCATCGCGGCGTTGTCCACGTACATGTGGTCGAGTTCGACGTCGGGATACTCCTTGCCGACCTCCGTGACCACGTCCTTCCAGAACTGGAAGGTCTCGAGCACGTTGGCCTTGTCGACGCTGGTCACGCGCTTGCTGCGCTTGCGCGCCGCCTGAAACGCGACGTGGGCGATGCGCTCGATCTCGGGACGCGAATAGCGCATCGTGTCGAAGGCTTCCTCGGCGCCCGGGAAATGGCCATCGACTGCGGTGCGGCGTCCGCGCGGCTGGCCGAAATAGATGTCGCCGGTCAGCTCGCGGATGATCAGGATGTCGAGTCCGGCGACGAGCTCGGGCTTCAAGCTGGACGCATCGACCAACTGCTCATAGCAGATGGCCGGGCGGAAGTTGGCGAACAGGCCGAGGTTCTTGCGCAGGCCGAGGATGGCCTGCTCGGGCCGCAGCGAGCGCTCCAGCTTGTCGTACTTCCAGTCGCCCACCGCGCCGAAGAGCACGGCGTCGGCTTCCTTGGCCAGCTTGAGCGTGGCGTCGGGCAGCGGATGCCCGTGCGCCTCGTAGGCCGCGCCACCGACCGGCGCCGATTCCATTTCAAAGGAGAGATCGAGCACGTCGAGGACACGAATGGCCTCCGCGACGATTTCGGTGCCGATGCCGTCACCGGGAAGGACTGCGATTTTCATGAAGGTCTGTTCGGAAGTTGGAAAGGGATGGAGGTCAGGCGATCAGCTGGTGCGTGAGCCAGGGCTTCTGCGCCAGGCGTTCCGCCTCGAAAGCCTTGATCTTGTCCTTGTGGCGCAGCGTCAGGCCGATGTCGTCCAGTCCGTTGATCAGGCAGAACTTGCGGAAGGCCTGGACCTCGAAGGCCAGCTCGCTGCCATCGGGCTTGACGATCACCTGCCGCTCGAGATCGACGGTGAGGCTGTAGCCGGGAAAGGCAAGCGCCTCGTCGAACAACTGCGCCACCTGCGACTCGGCGAGCACGATCGGCAGCAGCCCGTTCTTGAAGCTGTTGTTGAAGAAGATGTCGGCATAGCTCGGCGCGATGATCGCGCGGAAGCCGTACTGGTCGAGCGCCCAGGGCGCGTGTTCGCGCGACGAGCCGCAGCCGAAGTTCTTGCGTGCGAGCAGCACCGAGGCGCCCGCATAGCGCGGCTGGTTCAGCACGAAGTCGGGGTTCGGCCGGCGTGACTTCGGGTCCTGGCCCGGCTCGCCCGGATCGAGGTAGCGCCAGGCGTCGAACAGGTTGGGGCCGAAGCCGGTCTTGCGGATCGACTTCAGAAACTGCTTGGGGATGATGGCGTCGGTGTCGACGTTCTCGCGGTCCATCGGCGCCACGAGGCCCTTGTGCACGGTGAATTTCTGCATGGTGTTCTTGCTCCTCGGATCAGGCGAACTGGCGAACGTCGACGAAATGGCCGTGCACGGCGGCGGCGGCAGCCATGGCGGGGCTGACCAGGTGGGTGCGGCCACCCGCGCCTTGCCGGCCTTCGAAATTGCGGTTGCTGGTCGAGGCGCAGCGCTCCCCCGGCTCCAGCCGGTCGGCGTTCATCGCGAGGCACATCGAGCAACCCGGTTCGCGCCACTCGAAGCCCGCGGCCTTGAAGATCTGGTCGAGCCCTTCGCGCTCGGCCTGTTCCTTCACCTGGCCGGAGCCTGGGACGACCATCGCCAGCTTCACGTTCTTCGCGACCTTCTGGCCCAGCTTCTTGACCATCGCAGCGGCTTCGCGCATGTCCTCGATGCGGCTGTTGGTGCACGAGCCGATGAACACCTTGTCGATCAGAATGTCGTTCATCGGTTTGTTCGGCTCCAGGCCCATGTAGGTCAGCGCGCGCTCGATGGCGCCGCGTTTGTTGGCGTCCTTCTCCTTGTCCGGATCCGGCACGCGGCCGTCGACCGGCACGACCATCTCGGGCGAGGTGCCCCAGGTCACCTGCGGCTTGATCTGCGCCGCGTCGAGTTCGACCACGGCGTCGAAATGCGCGTTCGGGTCCGATTGCAGCGTCTTCCAGTAGGCGACCGCCTGGTCCCACTCGACGCCGGTCGGCGCGAGCGCGCGGCCCTTGACGTAGGCGATGGTCTTCTCGTCCACCGCCACCAGCCCGGCCCGCGCACCGGCCTCGATCGCCATGTTGCACACGGTCATCCGGCCTTCCATGCTGAGGTTGCGGATCGCGGCGCCGGCGAACTCGATCGTGTAGCCGGTGCCGCCGGCGGTGCCGATCCTGCCGATGATGGCCAGCACGATGTCCTTGGCGGTACAGCCCGGGGCCAGCTTGCCTTCGACCTTGACGAGCAGGTTCTTGGCCTTCTTGGCCAGCAGGGTCTGCGTCGCCATCACGTGCTCGACCTCGCTGGTGCCGATGCCGTGCGCGAGCGCGCCGAAGGCGCCGTGCGTCGAGGTGTGCGAGTCGCCGCAGACCACTGTCATGCCGGGCAGCGTCGCGCCCGATTCCGGTCCGATCACGTGCACGATGCCCTGCCGCTTGCTCAGGAAGGGAAAGAAGGCGGCGGCGCCGAATTCCTTGATGTTGCTGTCCAGCGTGGTGATCTGTTCCTTGCTGATCGGGTCGGCGATGCCGTCGTAGCCGAGCTCCCAATGCGTGGTCGGCGTGTTGTGGTCGGCCGTGGCGACCACCGAGCTGATGCGCCACAGCTTGCGGCCGGCTTCGCGCAGCCCTTCGAAGGCTTGCGGGCTGGTCACTTCGTGCACCAGATGCCGGTCGATGTAGAGGATCGCGGTGCCGTCTTCCTCGGTGTGGACGACGTGCTCGTCCCAGAGTTTGTCGTAGAGCGTGCGTGCCATGGTGGTCTCTTTCGTGGGAAATGGGATTGTCTTCAAGCGGCGAGCTGCTCGCTCGCCGGCGCGGATGCATGGAGGTGCTTGACGAGCATGCGGGCGGCGACCGGCAGCGTCGAGAAGTCGCGTGCGACCAGCCGGATTTCGCGTGCAGCCCAGGGGTCGTCGAGCGCGACGCTCGCCAGGCCGCGGCCGATGCCGCCCTGCATGAGCTCGAAGGCGCGCAGCGGCATCACGCCCAGGCCCAGGCCGTTGTCGATCATGCGGCACATGGCGTCGAGCCCGGTCACGTGGATGCGCAGCTTGATGGTGCGGTCGGCGGCCAGGGCGGCCTGGTGCATCGCCACGTAGATCGAGCTGTTGGTATGCAGGCCGACGTGGTCGGCGTCCAGCGAATCGACGAAATCGATCGAGTGGCGTGCCGCCAGCGGATGGTCCGCGGGCACGACCAGCACCAGCGCGTCGCGACGGTAGAGCAGGCTCTGCAACTCGCTCGTGCCTTCCGGCAGGTGGCAGATGCCGAGGTCGGCCGCGCCTTCGTGCACGGCGCGCACCACCTCGCTGCTCAGGTGTTCCTCGAGGTCGATCTTGATGCCGTCGTGCGCGCGCGTGAAGGCACCGAGGTCTTCCGGCAGGAACTGCACGATGGCGGAGATGTTCGCGTGCACGCGCACATGGCCGCGCACGCCGTCGGCGTATTCGCTGAGTTCGCCCTGCATCTTCTCGAGGCTGTAGAGCACCGAGCGCGCGTGATGCAGCAGGCTCTCGCCGGCCGGCGTCAGATCGACGCCGCGCGCATGCCGGTACAGAAGGGGCGTGCCCAGGGTGGCTTCCAGGTCGGACAGCCGCTTGCTGATCGCCGACGCGGCAATGAACTCGCGTTCCGCCGCGCGCCCGATGCTGCCGAGTTCGCACACGGCCACGAACAGCTGCAGCGACGTGAGGTCGATGCGGCGGGCGAAACTGCGCTCGGAGGAAATCATGGGCGGCGTTGGCATCTCGTATGGAGATGGAGGCGTGTATTTTCTATTGGTTTTTCCCCCAATGACATCGCGATCCGCGATGACCTTGATGCCGGTGCGCGATGAGCCAGGCGAAAAAAAGCGGACCGCAGTCCGCTTTTTTGATGCGCGACGCGACTTTCAGCGCGCAGCGATAGGCTTGACCTCGCGCTTGGGCGAGCCTTCGAACAGCTGGCGCGGACGTCCGATCTTGTAGTCGGGATCGCCGATCATCTCGTTGAGCTGCGCGATCCAGCCGACCGTGCGCGCGAGCGCGAAGACCGCGGTGAACAGCGGCACCGGGATGCCGATCGCGCGCTGCACGATGCCGGAATAGAAATCGACGTTCGGGTAGAGCTTGCGCGACACGAAGTACTCGTCTTCCAGCGCGATCTTTTCGAGCGCCATCGCGAGCTTGAACAGCGGATCGTTCTCCAGGCCCAGTTCGCCCAGCACTTCCTTGCAGGTCTCCTGCATCAGCTTGGCGCGCGGGTCGTAGTTCTTGTAGACCCGGTGCCCGAAGCCCATCAGCTTGACGTTCGAATTTTTGTCCTTGACCTGTTTGATGAACTCGCCGATCTTCTCGACGCCGCCGGCCTTCTGGATGTCGTAGAGCATGTTGAGCGCCGCCTCGTTGGCGCCGCCGTGGGCCGGGCCCCAGAGGCAGGCCACGCCCGCAGCGATCGCGGCGAAGGGATTGGTGCCCGACGAACCGCACAGGCGCACGGTCGAGGTCGACGCGTTCTGCTCGTGGTCGGCATGCAGGATGAAGATCCGGTCGAGCGCGCGCTCGAGCACCGGGCTCACGGTGTACGTCTCGCAGGGCGTGGCGAACATCATGTGCAGGAAGTTGCCCGCGTAGCTCAGGTCGTTCTTCGGGTACATGTAGGGCTGGCCCACGGTGTACTTGTAGGCCATGGCGACCAGCGTCGGCATCTTCGCGATCAGGCGGATGGCCGCGATCTCGCGGTGCTTCGGATTGTTGATGTCCGTGCTGTCGTGATAGAAGGCCGACAGCGCGCCGACCAGGCCGGTCATGATGGCCATCGGATGCGCGTCGCGGCGGAAACCCCGCAGGAAGAACTGCATCTGCTCGTTGACCATCGTGTGGTTCGTGACGAGCTTGGTGAAGTCGGCCTTCTTGGCCGTGTCGGGCAGCTCGCCGTACAGCAGCAGGTGACAGGTCTCCATGAAGTCGCAACTGGTGGCCAATTGCTCGATGGGGTAGCCGCGATAGAGCAGCTCACCCTTGTCGCCATCGATGTAGGTGATGGCCGATTCGCAAGACGCGGTCGACATGAAACCCGGGTCGTAGGTGAACATGCCGGTCTGAGCGTAGAGCTTTCGGATGTCGATCACGTCGGGGCCCATCGTGCCCTTGTAGATCGGCAACTCGATGCTCTGACCGCCGTTGCTGAACGACAGATTGGCCTTGGTCTCGGAAGCTTTCATTTCGGGTCTTTCAAAGAATTGTTCAGGAAGATAGGGATTGCGCGCCGTCGGTACGCATCAGCTGCAACAGTTCCGCCACTTCGGCACCGGCCCATCCGGGCACGGGCTCCTTCCTGCGCAGCAGAAGATCCAGCAGATCGTTGTCCGACAGATCCATCAATGTCTCCAGTGCCTGCGCCTGCCCGCAGGTCAGGCTTGCCTCGTGCCGTTCGAAAAAGCGGGCAATGAACAGGTCGTTCTCCAGCAGGCCGCGGCGGCAACGCCACTTCAGCTTGCTCAACGCACGCACGCCGATCAGCTCCCCAGCCGCCGCGTCGGGAGGCCGGGAATTGCTGCCGGTGTCGTTCGTGGAATCCATGGTCCTAGATGGCGCGACGCACCATCAGTTCCTTGATCTTCCCGATCGCCTTGGTCGGGTTCAGGTTCTTCGGGCACACGTCGACGCAGTTCATGATCGTGTGGCAGCGGAACAGGCGGTACGGGTCCTCGAGATTGTCCAGGCGCTCGGCAGTGGCTTCGTCGCGGCTGTCGGCGATGAAGCGGTAGGCCTGCAGCAGGCCCGCGGGGCCGACGAACTTGTCGGGATTCCACCAGAAACTCGGGCAACTCGTCGAGCAGCTCGCGCACAGGATGCATTCGTAGAGGCCGTTGAGCTCTTCGCGCTCCTCGGGCGACTGCAGGCGCTCCTTCTCGGGCGGCACCGTGTCGTTCTGCAGGTAGGGTTTGATCGAGTCGTACTGCTTGAAGAACTGCGTCATGTCCACGATCAGGTCGCGGATCACGGGCAGCCCGGGCAGCGGCTTGAGAACCACCGTGCCCTTGAGCGTGTTCATGTTGGTCAGGCAGGCCAGGCCGTTCTTGCCGTTGATGTTCATCGCGTCCGAGCCGCAGACGCCTTCGCGGCAGGAGCGGCGGAACGACAGCGACGGATCCTGCGCCTTGAGCTTCATCAGGGCGTCCAGCAGCATGCGTTCATGGCCGTCGAGTTCGATCTCGATGGTCTGCATGTAGGGCTTGGCGTCCTTGTCCGGATCGTAGCGGTAGATTTGGAATGTGCGCTTCATCGTGAGGGCCTTGTTGCGTGTCTCGTGGGTTAGAAGGTGCGGACCTTGGGCGGGACCGAATCGACCGTCAGCGGCTTCATGCGGACCGGCTTGTACGAGAGGCGGTTGCCTTCGCGATACCAGAGCGTGTGCTTCATCCAGTTGGCGTCGTCGCGGCCCAGCGGCGCGACCGGATCGTCGGCCGCGCGCTCGTAGTCCTCGACCGTGTGGGCGCCGCGGCATTCCTTGCGGGCGGCGGCCGAGACCATGGTGGCCTGCGCCACCTCGATCAGGTTGTCGACTTCCAGCGCCTCGATGCGCGCGGTGTTGAAGACGCGCGACTTGTCCTTCAGCGTGACGCCGGCGACGCGCTCGCGCACGGCCGCGATCTTGCGCACGCCTTCGTCCATCGAATCCTGCTTGCGGAACACCGCGGCGTGCTGCTGCATGACGGCACGGATCTCGGCGGCCACGTCCTGTGCGTACTCGCCGGAGGTCGAGGCCTCGAGCTGGTTCAGGCGTTCGAGCGTGCGGTCGGCGGCGCCGGCCGGCAGCGCCTTGTGTTCCTTCAGCTTGTCGTTGAATTCGACGATGTGGTTGCCGGCCGCGCGGCCGAACACCAGCAGGTCGAGCAGCGAGTTGGTGCCCAGGCGGTTCGCGCCGTGCACGCTCACGCAGGAGCATTCGCCGACCGCGTACAGGCCGTTGACCACGGCGCTGTTGTCGTCGCCCTTCTGGATCACCACCTGGCCGTGGATGTTGGTCGGGATGCCGCCCATCTGGTAGTGGATGGTCGGCACGACCGGAATCGGTTCCTTGGTGATGTCGACGTTGGCGAAGTTGATGCCGATCTCGTAGACCGAGGGCAGCCGCTTGTGGATCGTCTCGGCGCCCAGATGGTCCATCTTGAGCAGCACGTAGTCCTTGTTCGGCCCGCAGCCGCGGCCTTCCTTGATTTCCTGGTCCATCGAGCGCGAGACGAAGTCGCGCGGCGCCAGGTCCTTCAGGGTCGGCGCGTAGCGCTCCATGAAGCGCTCGCCGTTGCTGTTGATCAGGATCGCGCCTTCGCCGCGGCAACCTTCGGTCAGCAGCACGCCGGCGCCGGCGACGCCGGTCGGGTGGAACTGCCAGAACTCCATGTCCTGCAGCGGGATGCCCGAGCGGGCCGCCATGCCGAGGCCATCGCCGGTATTGATGAAGGCATTGGTCGACGCGCCGAAGATCCGGCCTGCGCCACCGGTCGCCAGCAACACCGTCTTGGCCTGCAGGATGTGCAGGTCGCCGGTTTCCATTTCGAGTGCGGTCACGCCGACCACGTCGCCGTCGGCGTCGCGGATCAGGTCGAGCGCCATCCATTCGACGAAGAACTGCGTGCGGGCCTCGACGTTCTTCTGGTAGAGCGTATGCAGCATCGCATGGCCGGTGCGGTCGGCCGCCGCGCAGGCGCGCTGCACGGGCTTCTCGCCGTAGTTGGCCGTATGGCCGCCGAACGGCCGCTGGTAGATCGTGCCGTCCGGATTGCGGTCGAAGGGCATGCCGAAATGCTCGAGCTCGTACACCACCTTCGGCGCTTCGCGGCACATGTATTCGATCGCGTCCTGGTCGCCGAGCCAGTCGGAGCCCTTGATCGTGTCGTAGAAGTGATAGTGCCAGTTGTCCTCGCTCATGTTGCCGAGCGAGGCACCGACGCCGCCTTGCGCCGCCACGGTGTGCGAGCGGGTGGGAAACACTTTCGAGAGCACGGCCACGTTGAGGCCGGCGCGCGCCAGCTGCAGCGAGGCACGCATGCCCGAGCCGCCGGCGCCGATGATGACGACGTCGAACTTGCGCTTGGTGATTTGTTCTTTGGTATAGGTCATGGGGGTCACACTCTCCAGAGCACTTGAATGGCCCAACCCGCGCATGCCACAAGCCAGACGATCGTGAAAACTTGGCACACCAGGCGGATGCCGACCGGCTGGACGTAGTCCATCCAGACGTCGCGCATGCCGACCCAGACGTGATAGAGCAGCGAGGCGATCACCACGAAGGTCAGCACCTTCATCCATTGCGCGGCGAAGATGCCGGCCCAGAGGTCGTAGCCGATCGGCCCGCGCGTGAACAGCACCTGGGCCAGCAGCACGACGGTGAAGAGCGCCATCAGGCTGGCTGTGATGCGCTGGCTGAGCCAGTCGCGCAAACCGTAATGTGCGCCGACGACGATGCGCTTGGAGCCGTAATTCACAGACATTGCGTGCTCCTTCTCAGTAGATGCCGAACAGCTTGGCGCCGAGGACGATCGTCAGCAGGATGCTCAGCGCCAGCGTCGCGAGCGCCGAGCTCTTGCCGAATTCCTTGTTCACCGCGGCATGGCTCACGTCCATCCACAGATGGCGCAGCCCGGCGATGAAGTGATGAAGGTACGCCCAGATCAATGCCAGCGCCACCAGCTTCAGGAACCAGCCCGGAACGAAACCAAGGCCGCTGTTGAAGGCGGCCTTGAAGCGGGCAAACGAGATCTCGGAAGACACGGACGCGTCGAACATCCAGATGATGAAAGGCAGCAGCAGGAACATCAGCACGCCGCTCACACGGTGAAGGATCGACACGATGCCGGCCGGCGGCAGCCGGTAGGTCGTCAGATCGGTGAAGGCGTTGATGTTACGAAACTCGCGCCGTGGTGGTCGGGGAGGTGTGGCCAGCTCTGTCATTGGGGGCTTTCGGTTTTTTCGAGGGGCGGCTTGTTCTTTGGCAGAAATGCAAACAACGAAAAATTGTATTGCAATGCACCATCGGGCTGCGTGAGCCTGCCCAGTCACCACACCGCCACTGTCGGATGCTCGGCTTAGCCGAGGTCGTTTTTGTAGTGGTGCGTGTCGGTGCGATAGAGGCCGCGCCGCAGCTCCATCGGCGTGTCGTGATAGGTATGCGCCACGCGCTCCACGCTCAGCAGCGGCGTCGTCGTCTCGATGCGAAGCAGCGCGGCCTGCGCCGCGTCGGGCAGCACGGCGCGGATCTTTTCCTCGGCGCGCACCATGCGCACGCCGAACTCGGTTTCGAACAGCGCATACATCGGGCCGTGCCAGGCGTTCAGCCGCTCCGCAGTCAACCCCTTGAAGGCCACGCCGGGCAGCCAGAGATCCTCCAGGATGGTCGGCGTGCCACGGTAGGCGAGCACGCGCCGCACCTGCAGCACGGCGTCGCCGGTGCGAAGCGCCAGCGCGCGCGCGATGTCGGCGCTGGCGCGCTGGCGGCGGCAATCGACGATCTCGCGATCGGCCGGTCCCTCGCTGTCGACATCGCCGCTGTCGGGTACCAGCTTCAGGAAGCGGTACTGGACATGCTGTTCGGCATGCGTCGCGACAAAAGTGCCCCGGCCCTGGCGGCGCACCACGAGGTTCTCGGCCGCCAGCTCGTCGATCGCCTTGCGCACGGTGCCCTGGCTGACGTGGAAGCGCGCGGCCAGATCGATTTCGCTCGGGATCGGCTCGCCCGGCTTCCACTCGCCGGCGTGCAGGCTCTGCAGGATCAGTGCCTTGATCTGCAGGTAGAGCGGGCTGAACGACGGCGTTGCGAGTTCGGCCATCAGGAGCGGGAGGTGGTCATATCAGCCGAATCTTATATAAGACATAAGACAAGCGCCATCGAAACCGCAAATCGGCATAAAATCGCAGACGGCCACAGGCCAGGGTTCGTCCGGGCGTCGCTGCCCGGTTCGACGCAGCGGCCGCGCTCTCGCGGCTGCGCACCGTTTTCATCATTTCCTGGAGTTATCCCATGAGCAAGAAGCCCGTTCGCGTTGCCGTCACTGGTGCCGCCGGCCAAATCGGTTATGCCCTGTTGTTCCGCATCGCTTCGGGCGAAATGCTCGGCAAGGACCAGCCGGTCATCCTGCAACTGCTCGAGATCCCGGACGAGAAGGCCCAGAAGGCGCTCAAGGGCGTGATCATGGAGCTCGAGGACTGCGCCTTCCCGCTGCTGGCCGGCGTGATCCCCACCGGCGACCCGATGGTCGCCTTCAAGGATGCCGACTACGCGTTGCTGGTCGGCGCCCGTCCGCGCGGCCCCGGCATGGAACGTGCCGACCTGCTGGCCGCCAACGCCCAGATCTTCACCGCTCAGGGCAAGGCCCTCGACAAGGTGGCCAGCCGCAACGTCAAGGTGCTGGTGGTCGGCAACCCGGCCAACACCAACGCCTACATCGCGATGAAGAGCGCGCCCAGCCTGCCGCGCAAGAACTTCACCGCCATGCTGCGTCTCGACCACAACCGCGCCGCCAGCCAGATCGCCGCCAAGACCGGCACCGCCGTGGGCGACATCGAGAAGCTCACCGTCTGGGGCAACCACTCGCCGACCATGTACGCCGACTACCGCTTCGCCACCGTCGGCGGCAAGAAGGTCAAGGACCTGATCAACGACCAGGTCTGGAACGCCGACGTGTTCCTGCCCACCGTGGGCAAGCGCGGCGCTGCGATCATCGATGCGCGCGGTCTCTCGTCCGCTGCGTCGGCCGCCAACGCCGCCATCGACCACATGCACGACTGGGCGCTCGGCACCAACGGCAAGTGGGTCACGATGGGCATTCCGTCGGATGGCCAGTACGGCATCCCCAAGGACGTGATCTTCGGCTTCCCGGTCACCACCGAGAACGGCGAATACAAGCTGGTCGAAGGCCTCGAGATCGACGCCTTCAGCCAGGAGCGCATCAACAAGACGCTGAAAGAGCTGCAGGACGAACAGGCCGGCGTCGCCCACCTGCTCTGAGCCGCTCCCAGATGCTCGACTGGAACCCCGCGCTCTACCGCCGCTACGAAGACGAGCGCACGCGGCCGGCGCAGGAATTGCTGGCGCGCGTCCCGCTGGCACGGGCAGCGCAGGTGGTCGACCTCGGCTGCGGGCCGGGCAACTCCACCGAGCTGCTGGTGCAGCGCTTCGACGGTGCCACGGTCGTTGGCACCGACAATTCCGAGGCCATGCTGGCGAGCGCGCGCGAGCGCCTGCCGCAGGCGCACTTCGAACTCAGCGATATCGCGACCTGGCGGCCCGAGTCGCCGCCCGATCTGATCTACGCCAACGCCGCGCTGCAATGGGTGCCCGGCCACGAGACGCTGATCCCGCGCCTCTTCGCTGCGCTGGCGCCGGGCGGCGTGCTCGCGATCCAGATGCCCGACAACCGCCAGGAGGCGACGCATCGCCTGATGCGCGAGCTCGCGGCCGAGGCGCCGTGGGCGCAGGCGATCGGCGATGCCGACAAGCTGCGCACTCTCCTGCTGTCGATCGATGGCTATTACGACCTGCTCGCGGCCGATGCCGCGAAGGTCGATGTCTGGCGCACCGCCTACCAGCATCCGATGGTGTCCGCGGCCGCCATCGTCGAATGGGTGCGCGGCACCGGCCTCAGGCCCTTCGTCGACCGCCTGCCGCCGGACCTGCAGGCCAGCTACCTCGCTGAATACGAGCGCCGCGTCGCCGAGGCCTATCCGCCGCGCACCGACGGCCGCCTGCTGCTGGCCTTTCCGCGCATGTTCATCGTGGCGCAGCGCAAATCATGAGCGTTGCCGTTCACCCGCGCGATGCGCTGCTCGGCGCGCAGGCCGGCGCGGTCGTGCTGCCCGTGTGCGACCACTACAGCGGTGTCGAGGCGCGCATGCGCAAGAGCCTGGCGCTGCAGGCCGAGATGGCGGCCGAGTTCGGCGCCTGCGTGTTCGACGTCACGCTCGATTGCGAGGACGGCGCGCCGATCGGCTTCGAGGCCGAACATGCGGCGCTGATCGGCGAGCTCGCGCGCTCCGCGGCACCCGGCATGCGCGTGGGCGCGCGCGTTCATCCGGTCGACCATCCGGCCTTTGCGGGCGACGTGGTCACCATCGCCGGTGGCGCCGGCCATCGCCTGAGCCACCTGATGGTGCCCAAGGTCGAATCGATCGACGACGTGCGCGTGGCCGTGGAGGCGCTCGATGCCGCCGGCGCCGAGGCGTTGCCGCTGCACGTGCTGATCGAATCCCCGCTGGCCGTGCACCACGCCTTCGCAATTGCCGCCCATCCGCGGGTGCAGTCGCTCAGCTTCGGGCTGATGGATTTCGTGTCCTCCCACGGCGGTGCGATACCCGCCGAGGGCATGGGCGCCGCCGGGCAGTTCACCCATCCGCTGGTGGTGCGCGCCAAGCTCGACATCGCCTCGGCCGCGCACGCGCACGGCAAGGTGCCTTCGCACTGCGTCGTGACCGAGTTCAACGACGTCGGCGCCATGCGCGCCGCCGCGAAGAAAGCGGCCGGCGAATTCGGCTACATGCGCATGTGGAGCATCCATCCGAATCAGATCCGTCCGATCCTCGAGGCCTTCGCGCCCGATGACCGGCAGATTCAAATCGCTACAAAAATCATTGCCTCGGCCGCCCGTGCGGCGTGGGCGCCGGTCAGTATCGATGGCACATTGCATGACCGCGCGAGCTACCGTCATTTCTGGCAGGTGCTCGAGCGGGCCCATGCCACGGGCCGCGCGCTGCCTTCCGAAACACGGGACTGGTTTGCGCCGGCTTCCTCCTGAAAACCAACCCCCGAAAGAACAGAACCCATGAAGACCATCGTGCTGATCGCTGCCGCAGCCCTCGCGCTGCCGATGGCGGCAATGGCCCAGACCACCGGCCACGCCGCCGCGCCCGCCGCTGCCGCCTCGTCGGCAAAGCCGCCGCTCAAGCAGCGCGCCAAGACCAAGGCCAAGGCCGTGGCGCAAAAGGTCGTGCCCAAGCGCGTCCTCAAGAAAGTCGAAGAAGCCCAGCCCATCAGCGACGACACCAACGTCACGCTGTCGCCCGAGGATCTGGCCGTGGCGCAACGCGTGCTCACCGGTTCGGTCAAGTGCGAGCTCGGTGCCAGCGTGAATGTCGAGGCGGATGACAAGAAGCCCGGCTTCTTCAACCTCACGCTCGGCGGCCAGCGCTTCCGCATGCACCCGGTCGAAAGCCGCACCGGCGCGATCCGCCTCGAGGATCCGCGGGCCGGCGCCATGTGGCTGCAGCTCGGCAACAAGTCGATGCTGATGAGCCAGAAGCAGGGCATCCGCCTCGCCGATGACTGCCAGGCCGCCAAGCAGATCGAAGTCGAGGAAGAGATGAAGAAGAACCCGCCCAAGAGCCTGTTCGACGGCGCCGACGCGCCGTCCGCAGG
The DNA here is from genome assembly GCF_901827165.1 of Variovorax sp. SRS16. Classification (NCBI taxonomy): domain Bacteria; kingdom Pseudomonadati; phylum Pseudomonadota; class Betaproteobacteria; order Burkholderiales; family Comamonadaceae; genus Variovorax; species Variovorax sp. SRS16. The sequence goes on along the minus strand of NZ_LR594666.1, from coordinate 4,123,550 downwards.
CAAGAAGTAAGAAAAGTCGTCAAGGCGCGGCTGCGTCCTCCACGCCGCAGCCGCCCGCCCTTTGTTCCGGAGAAAAGAAGATGTTGCAAGCCTACGTTGACCATGTCGCCGAGCGCGCCGCGCTCGGCATTCCGCCCCTGCCGCTGACAGCCAAGCAGACCGCCGAGGTCATCGAGCTCATGAAGAGTGCGACGGGCAAGGACGGCGAGTTCCTGCTTGAGCTGCTCACCTATCGCGTGCCGGCCGGCGTCGACGATGCGGCCAAGGTCAAGGCGAGCTACCTGGCGGCGGTTGCGCACGGCACCGAGAAGAACCTGCTGCTCAGCCGTGCCCGCGCGACCGAGCTGCTGGGCACCATGCTGGGCGGCTACAACATCGGCCCGATGATCGACCTGCTGGATGACGCCGAAGTCGGTGCCGTTGCGGCTGAGGGCCTGAAGAAGACCCTGCTGATGTTCGACCAGTTCCACGACGTCAAGGAAAAGGCCGACAAGGGCAACGTCCATGCCAAGGCCGTGCTGCAGAGCTGGGCCGATGCCGAATGGTTCACCAGCCGGCCCGAAGTGCCGCAGAGCCTCACCATCACCGTCTTCAAGGTCAGCGGCGAAACCAACACCGACGATCTTTCGCCCGCGCCCGACGCCACCACGCGTCCCGACATCCCGATGCATGCGCTGGCCATGCTCAAGAACGCGCGCCCCGGCATCACGCCCGAAGAGGACGGCAAGCGCGGCCCGATCAAATTCATCGAGTCGCTGAAGGAAAAGGGCCATCTCGTCGCCTACGTCGGCGACGTCGTCGGCACCGGCTCGTCGCGCAAGAGCGCCACCAATTCGGTCCTCTGGTTCACCGGCGAGGACATTCCCTTCATCCCCAACAAGCGCTTCGGCGGCGTGTGCCTCGGCACCAAGATCGCGCCGATCTTCTACAACACGATGGAAGACGCGGGCGCGCTGCCGATCGAACTCGACGCGAGCCAGATGAACATGGGCGACGTGGTCGAGCTGCGTCCCTATGAGGGCAAGGCGCTGAAGGACGGCAAGGTCATCGCCGAGTTCAAGGTCAAGAGCGAGGTGCTGTTCGACGAAGTGCGCGCCGGCGGCCGCATTCCGCTGATCATCGGCCGCGGCCTCACGGCCAAGGCGCGCGAGGCGCTGGGCCTGCCGGCCTCGACGCTGTTCCGCCTGCCGGTGAGCCCGGTCGACACCCACAAGGGTTACTCGCTGGCGCAGAAGATGGTCGGCCGCGCCTGCGGCCTGCCCGAAGGCCAGGGCGTGCGCCCCGGCACGTACTGCGAACCGCGCATGACCTCGGTCGGCAGCCAGGACACCACCGGCCCGATGACGCGCGACGAACTCAAGGACCTCGCCTGCCTCGGCTTCAGCGCCGACCTGGTGATGCAATCCTTCTGCCACACGGCGGCCTATCCGAAGAAGGTCGACGTCAAGATGCACCACGAGCTGCCGGACTTCATGGCCAACCGCGGCGGCGTCTCGCTGCGCCCGGGCGACGGCGTGATCCACAGCTGGCTCAACCGCCTGCTCACGCCCGACACCGTCGGCACCGGCGGCGACAGCCACACGCGCTTCCCGATCGGCATCAGCTTCCCCGCGGGCTCCGGCCTCGTCGCCTTCGCGGCCGCCACCGGCGTGATGCCGCTCGACATGCCCGAATCCGTGCTGGTGCGCTTCAAGGGCAAGATGCAGCCCGGCGTCACGCTGCGCGACCTGGTGAACGCGATCCCGCTCTACGCGATCAAGTCCGGCCTGCTGACGGTCGAGAAGAAGGGCAAGAAGAACGTCTTCTCGGGCCGCATCCTCGAGATCGAAGGGCTGCCGGACCTCAAGGTGGAGCAGGCCTTCGAACTCAGCGACGCCTCGGCCGAACGCTCGGCCGCCGGCTGCACGGTGCACCTCAACAAGGAACCGATCGTCGAGTACATCCACAGCAACATCACGCTGATGAAGTGGATGATCGCCGAGGGCTATGCCGACGCGCGCACGCTGGCGCGCCGCATCGCAGCCCAGGAAGCCTGGCTCAAGGATCCGCAGCTGCTCAAGGCCGATGCCGACGCCGACTACGCCGCCGTGATCGAGATCGACCTGGCCGACATCCACGAGCCCATCGTCGCCTGCCCGAACGACCCCGACGACGTGAAGACGCTGAGCGAGGTCGCCGGTGCCACCATCGACGAAGTCTTCATCGGCTCGTGCATGACCAACATCGGCCACTTCCGCGCAGCGTCCAAGCTGCTCGAAGGCAAGCGCGACATCCCGGTCAAGCTGTGGATCGCACCGCCGACCAAGATGGATGCGGCGCAGCTCACCGAGGAAGGCCACTACGGCGTGTTCGGCAATGCCGGTGCGCGCACCGAGATGCCGGGCTGTTCGCTGTGCATGGGCAACCAGGCGCAGGTGCGCGAGGGCGCGACGGTGATGTCGACCAGCACGCGCAATTTCCCGAACCGCCTGGGCAAGGGCGCCAACGTGTACCTCGGCAGTGCCGAACTGGCCGCGATCTGCTCGCGACTCGGGCGGATTCCGACCAGGGAAGAGTACATGGCGAGCGTCGGCGTGCTCGATGCGTCCAGCGCGCAGATCTACCAGTACCTCAACTTCGACAAGATCGACGAGTACAAGGACGTGGCCGACGGCGTCGCCGCCTGATCGCTTCGGCCACCGGATGAAGAAGCCCCGCATCTGCGGGGCTTTTTCGTTGGGCCGTCTCCGACAGGCATGGAGGTCTTCGGCCGGCCGCCATGCGGGTGCCAAGGCCGACAATCGGCCTGGATCCGCGGCGCTGGACCGTGGCCACGGAGGCATTTCGCATGAGCTTCGCATCCATGATCGGCCGATGGGCCATGCAGCCTTTCTCCCGCGCGCTGCCGCCGCTCGGCGACACCGAACGTGCCGCGCTGGAGGCGGGTACGGTCGGCTTCGAGGGCCAGCTGTTCGCGGGACGGCCGGACTTCAGCGCGCTCGGCACCGCCGGTCCGAACCGTCTGAGCGCACGCGAGCAGGCCTTCCTCGACCACGAGGTGCGCGCGCTGTGCGGCATGCTCGACGACCATGCGATCGATCAGGCGCACGACCTGCCGCCGGAGGTCTGGCGCTATCTGCGCGAGAACCGCTTCTTCGGGATGATCATTCCCGAATCCTTCGGCGGCCTCGGCTTCGGCCACTTTGCGCATGCGACGGTGGTGGCCCGCATCGCGACCGTCAACGTGGCCACCGCCGTCACGGTGATGGTGCCCAATTCGCTGGGCCCGGCCGAGCTCCTGCTGCGCTACGGCACCGACGCGCAGAAGCAGCACTACCTGCCGCGCCTGGCCGACGGGCGCGAGCTGCCGTGCTTCGGGCTGACCTCGCCCTATGCAGGTTCCGATGCGGCATCGATCCCCGACCGCGGCGTGGTGGTCGAGCGCGAATTCGAGGGGCGGCGCACGCGCGGCTTCCTGGTCGACTTCGACAAGCGCTACATCACGCTCGCGCCGGTCGCCACCGTGGTCGGGCTGGCCTTCCATGCGTATGACGACAGCCGGCCCGAAGGCGAGCGCGAACTCGGCATCACCTGTGCGCTGATCCCCGTGCCGCACGAGGGCATGGGGATCGGACGCCGGCATCGCCCGATGGACAGCGCCTTCATGAACGGACCGATCCATGGCCACCAGGTGTTCGTGCCGATGGATTGGGTGATCGGCGGCGAGGCGCAAGTGGGCCAGGGCTGGCGCATGCTGATGGAATGCCTGGCCGCCGGCCGTGCCATCTCGCTGCCGGCGCTCGGCTCGGCGATGCAGCAGACCGCGCTCTATGTCAGCAACGGCTACGCGCAGATCCGCGAGCAGTTCGGTCTGCCGATCGGCAAGTTCCATGCGATCGCGGGTCTGCTGGCGCAGATGTCGGCCGAGCTCTATGCGAGCGACGCGGCGCGCCGCTTCACCGCCGCGGCGCTCGATGCCGGCGAGCGGCCCAGCGTGGCGAGCGCGATCCTCAAGGTGCAGCTGACCGAGGCCGGACGGCGCGCGGTCAACCACGGCATGGACATCCTCGGCGGCAAGGGCATCATCGCCGGGCCGTCCAACCTGCTCGGCATCGCCTACCGGCAGGCGCCGATCGCGATCACGGTGGAGGGCGCGAACATCCTCACGCGCGCGCTGATCGTGTTCGGCCAGGGGGCGGTGCGCTGCCATCCGCACGTGCTCGACGAGATGGCTGCAGTGCAGGCGCATGACGAGGCGGCGCTGGGCCGCGCGCTGATCGCGCATGGCGGTCATGTGATACGCAATCTGTGGCACAGCCTGTTCGGCGCGCCGCTGGTGGGCGAGCCGCCCGAGGCGCTCGCGCGCGAAGCGCGGCTCATCGCGCACATGAGCGCCAAGTACGCGCTGACCGCCGATCTCGCGATGGGCCTGCTGGGCGGCAAGCTCAAGCGCATGGAGCTGCTGTCGGCGCGGCTGGGCGACGTGCTCGCGCACCTGTACCTCGCGAGCGCGTGTGTGTGGCGCTATCAGGTCGATGCGGCGCCCGCGCTGCTGCCCTTCGCGCAGGCCGCGATCCGGCTGCAGATCGACGCCGCCGGCCGGATCCTGCGCGAGCTCTACGCCAACCTGCCGACCGGCGGCCGGCGCGTGATCGGCGCGCTGGTGCTGCGGCGCATCGCGCACCTCGCGCCGCTGCGCGACGTGCAACTGCTGGCGCTGGCCGAACTGCTGCGCACGCAGCCGGACATCGTCGCGCGGCTGTGTCCCGACCTGAGCGAGCCTGCGGCCGGCGGCTTGCGCGATCTGATGCACGCGCTCGAACTCGGCGCTCGCCTGGGCGACGAGACCGCCGCGCTCAACAAGGTGCTGCGGCGCACGAATTCGCTGGATGAAGCGGCACGCTCCGCTGCCGACCCGGCATTGGCGCTGGCCTATCTGCAGGCTGCCGACAAGGTGATCCAGGTGGACGATTTCGCGCCGGCCGGCCCGGTCGCCGGATTCAGTCGCGCGGCTGGGATGCCATCGCCGTCAATGCAGCCGCCGTCTGCGCATCCGCCGGAAAGAACGACTCCACGGCCAGTTCCTGCAGTGTGACGTCCACCGGCGTGCCGAAGATCGTGGTGGTGCTGATGAAGCTCAGCACGCCGTTCGGCGTCACCAGCTGGAAGGGCACCACCACGCCCGCGAGTTCGCCGCCGGCGGCCGGCGTGTCGTGGCTCACGCTGGGCGCGGGATAGGCGGCCAGCTCGTCGTGCAGCGCGACCAGGACGGCGTCGCCGGTGGCGGCAATCTGCTGCTGCAGACGTTCGAGCAGGTGCGCGCGCCACTGCGCGAGGTTCGCGGTGCGCGGCGCGAGGCCATCGGGATGCAGGCTCAGCCGCAGCACGTTGATCGGCGGCGTGACCAGCTCGGCGGCGGCCCCGGCCATCAGCAGCGGCACCAGCGCGTTGTGCGCCACCAGGTTCCAGTGGCGATCGACCGCCAGCGCCGGGAAGGGCTCGTGGCCCTTGAGCACCAGGTCGACCGCGCGGCGGGCCGACGCGAGGGCCGGGTCGTCGAGCGAGCGCTGCCGGTACATCGGCGCATAGCCGGCCGCCACCAGCAGCGCGTTGCGCTCGCGCAGCGGCACCTCGAGCCGCTCCGCGAGCCGCAGCACCATCTCGCGGCTGGGCTCGGCGCGGCCGGTCTCGACATAGCTCAGATGGCGCGTCGACACCTGCGCTTCGTTCGCGAGGTCGAGCTGGCTCAGGCGGCGGTGCCGGCGCCAGTGGCGCAGATGGGTGCCGAAGGAATCGGCGGCGGTGGGTTGCAGGGTGTGCGAAGTCATGACTGCGATCGTAGTGAAGGGCATGCGCAGCGGCCATGACCTCTCGCGTCATCGACCTCGGGCCGAGCGGACCGGATGAGGAGGCCGACACCGCCGGAAGGGCTGCAACGCGCCGCCGGGCCGCTGTCATCGAACCCTGCTATCTTCGAGGTGCTTCCACGATTCACAGGAGTTGCTTCATGGCCAAAGAACCGGTACACGCCTTCGCTTCTACGCTCAAGACCTTCAAGACTGCATCGGGGAAGTCCGGCAAATACTGGTCGCTCAAGGAACTCGCCAAGCGCTATCCCAACGTCGACAAGCTGCCGGTCTCGATCCGCATCGTGCTCGAATCGGTGCTGCGCAACTGCGACGGCCAGAAGGTCACGGCCGAGCACGTCGAGCAGCTCGCCAACTGGGCGCCGAACGCCGAACGCACCGAGGAGATTCCCTTCGTCGTGACGCGCGTGGTGCTGCAGGATTTCACCGGCGTGCCGCTGCTCGCGGACTTGGCCGCCATGCGCAGCGTGGCCGACAAGCTCGGCAAGTCGCCCAAGACCATCGAGCCGCTGGTGCCGGTCGATCTGGTGGTCGACCACTCCGTGATGGTGGACTACTACGGCACGCCCAAGGCGCTCGATCTCAACATGAAGCTCGAGTTCCAGCGCAACAACGAGCGCTACCAGTTCATGAAGTGGGGCATGCAGGCCTTCGACACCTTCCGCGTCGTGCCGCCGGGCTTCGGCATCGTGCACCAGGTCAATCTGGAGTACTTCGCGCGCGGCGTCTACAAGAACCCGAACGACCAGGGCGACCCGCCCGTCTACTACCCCGACTCGCTGGTCGGCACCGACAGCCACACCACGATGGTCAACGGCATCGGCGTGGTGGGCTGGGGCGTGGGCGGCATCGAGGCCGAGGCCGCGATGCTCGGGCAGCCGGTCTACATGCTGACGCCCGACGTGGTGGGTTTCGAGCTCAGCGGCCAACTGCGCGAAGGCGTGACGGCGACCGATCTGGTGCTGTACGTCACGGCGATCCTGCGCGGCGAGAAGGTGGTGGGCAAGTTCGTCGAGTTCTTCGGTCCCGGCGCCGCGACGATCACGGTGCCCGACCGCGCGACCATCGGCAACATGGCGCCGGAGTACGGTGCCACGATGGGCTTCTTCCCGGTCGACGAGATGACGGTGGCCTACTTCGAGGGCACCGGCCGCACCGCCAAGGAGATCGAGCGCTTCGAGGCCTACTACAAGGCGCAGGGCCTGTTCGGCATGCCCGCGCCCGGCGAGCTCCACTACACCAAGGTGGTCCGGCTCGACCTCGGCACCGTGTCGCCCAGCCTGGCCGGCCCGAAGCGGCCGCAGGACCGCATCGACCTCGGCCATCTCGCGACCAAATTCTCCGAGCTCTACAGCAAGCCGAACGAGGCCAATGGCTTCAACCAGCCGGCCGAGAAGCTCAGGCTGCGCCATCCGCTGTCGCACCAGGGCGAAGCGGCGGAGCAGGAACCCCCGACGCCGAAGCCGGGCGCGCCCCTCGCCGAGGTCGAGATGTTCGCCAACCGGTCCACCAAGGCGGCTGCCCACGTGGGCGCCACGGCGCCGCCGCCGCCCAAGGGCGAGGTGACGATCGGCAACGGCGACGTGCTGATCGCGGCCATCACCTCGTGCACCAACACCTCGAACCCGAGCGTGATGCTGGCCGCCGGCCTGCTCGCCAAGAAGGCGGTGCAGGCGGGCCTCCGCGTCAAGCCGCATGTCAAGACTTCGCTCGCGCCGGGCTCGCGCATGGTGACCGAATACCTCGAGAAGGCCGGCCTGCTGCCCTACCTCGAGAAGCTCGGCTTCTACCTCGCGGGCTATGGCTGCACGACCTGCATCGGCAATTCGGGCGATCTCACGCCCGAGATCAACGAAGTCATCACCCAGAACAACCTCATCGGTGCCGCCGTGCTGTCGGGCAACCGCAACTTCGAGGCGCGCATCCATCCGAACATCAAGGCCAACTTCCTGGCCTCGCCGCCGCTGGTGGTGGCGTATGCGATTGCGGGCAGCGTGATGGTCGACCTGATGACCGAGCCGGTCGGCAAAGGCAAGCACGGCAAGGACGTCTACCTGGGCGACATCTGGCCCAGCATGCAGGAGATCGACGAGAACCTGCGCTATGCGACGAACGCCAAGGCCTTCCGCAAGAACTACGAGCAGATCAAGGACAACCCGGGCAAGCTGTGGAGCAGCATCAAGGGCACGTCGGGCCAGGTGTACGACTGGCCGAAGTCCACCTACATCGCCGAGCCGCCGTTCTTCGAGGGCTTCAAGATGCAGCCGCATGCCGCCGATGCGGGATTCACCGGCGCGCGGGTCATGGCGCTGTTCGGCGACTCGATCACCACCGACCACATTTCGCCGGCCGGCTCTATCAAGGAAGATTCACCGGCCGGTATCTGGCTCAAGGCGAACGGCGTGTCGAAGGCCGACTTCAACAGCTACGGCTCGCGCCGCGGCAACCATGACGTGATGGTGCGCGGCACCTTCGCCAACGTGCGCATCAAGAACCTGATGCTGCCGCCCGATGCCAATGGCACGCAGGAAGAGGGCGGCTACACGCGCTTGCAGCCCGGCAACGAGAAGATGTTCATCTACGACGCCGCCATGAAGTACATGGCCAAGGGCGTGCCGACCGTGGTGTTCGGCGGCGAGGAATACGGCACCGGTTCATCGCGCGACTGGGCTGCCAAGGGCACGCAGCTGCTGGGCATCAAGGCTGTCATCGCGCGCAGCTTCGAGCGCATCCACCGCGCCAACCTGGTCGGCATGGGCGTGCTGCCGCTGCAGTTCCGCGGCGCCGACTCGTGGCAGGCGCTCAACCTCACCGGCGACGAGGAAGTCGACGTGGTGATCGGCGGCGAACTCAAGCCGCAGATGGACGTCAAGCTGGTGATCCGGCGCGCCGACGGCACGCACCAGGAGGTCACGGTGCGCCTGCGCATCGACACGCCGATCGAGGTCGACTACTACAAGCACGGCGGGATCCTGCCGTTCGTGCTGCGGCAGTTGCTGGCGGGCTGATCAGGATCCTGCCGGCCGTCCGGCGTCAGTTCTGAGTCTGGCCGAGCCGTTGCGCCAGCCGCTCCAGCATCGGCCGGATGTGCGCGCCGACACGGATCTGGGGATTCGAGAAGCCGTCTTCCTTGCCGGCATCGATTTCACGCTGGCGGATCACGGGGACGGCCGCGGCGAAAGCCTGCTCGAAGGAGCGACTCTTGCGCAATTGCTCGTCGAAGACCGCGCGCCCGAAGAAGGTGAGTTCGGACAGCCGGCCGCAGCCGTAGGAGGTGTGCTCGGCATCGGCGGCGGTCATGACGAGACTGTCCTCGTTCGCGAGCGGCTCGATCCAGCCGCCCGAAAAGCAGGCCGAGATGGCAATCACCCGGTGCCGGATGCCCGCCGAATCAAGCGCTTGCTCGAGGGCCTCGGGCGTGAGCGGTACCACGGTGAGCGGCCAGTGCGCCGCGGCGAGCTGAAAGTCGCTGCCGCCGTGCGAGGTGAGGTAGACCACGAGCAGATCCTTGTCGGGGTCCATGCGCGCTGCGATCGCCTTCACCGCGCGCTGCAGATTGAGCGGCGTGGCCCAGGGCAGTTCGTGCGTGGTGGTGGGATGGTTGATGAGCTTCAGCACATGACCTTGCGCGTCGAAGCGGTCTTCGAGCAGGTGCGCGACCATGGTGCCTTCACGCAGGAAGACATCGTCGGTCGCGTAGGGCGCGAACACGAGGCCGTAGACGTTCGGCTCGCCGGGCCGCCGCGGCGTGATGGCCGCGACGCTGCGCTGCCAGATCGCCTGCTGCTCTTCGAACACTTCCTGCGTGAGCTGCAGCCTCGGACGCCGGGGCTCGGTCGATGCGCTGGTGTCGCGCAGCCAGATGCGTTCCTGATCCTCCTGCATGCCCTGCCAGATGCCGATCGCCAGGATCGCCAGGATGCCCGGGACAAACAGGAAGAGGCGCTGTCGAGTCGGCATGTAGCGCGCCGCCAGACGCACCGCCGCGACGAACCACCATCCGAGCAAGGCGCCGTAGACGGCCCAGAAACCCGATACCGTGGTGAGCGGCTTCGGCAGCCAGCCGCGCATGTAGGCGAGCGACATTCCCGTCATCAGCAGATAGCAAGGCGCTCCAGCCCAGGTCGCCAGGACGAACCATCGGCCGAGAGGGGCGCCGTCTGCATCGGCGCCGGCCGATGAAGGGTGCCGATAGAGCGCGCCCCAGCCCACCCACACCATCAGCGCGCTGGCCCACAGCACGTTGAGTTCGGCGGCGGCGTTGAAGCGAGCCGGGCCGTCGACCTCGAAGCGCTGGACGCCGATGGCAAGCAGGTTGGGAAGCAGCACGAGCACGAGCAATTGCCACGGCGTTGGCGCCGCCGTGACGCGGGGTGCGAGCAGCACGGCGGCGCGCAATCCCTCGGCGATCCAACGAAAGATGCTCGTCGGCGGCTGCGGCTCGCGAGATGAAGCGGATGGAAGTGGCGTCGGGGGGAACTCGGTGGGATCGTCCGTCATGCCGGGATGATGCCGCAGCGCAAAAGGTTACTTTCGCTGCAGTTGGCCAAACGCTCGTGTTTTCGAGAATAATTCTCATTTTGACGATTTGGACCCGCGGGTGACCACAATGACCGGCGTGGCTTCGGCCACCATCTCCCTTGACCAGCTCCCCAATCGCCAGTGGGCGACGGTGCTCGACGTGATGCGCCCTCGCGAGCCGGACGAGCAGGAGCTGGTGTTGCGCCTGACCGAGATCGGCTTCGTGCCGGGCGAGGCCGTGTGCATCGTCGCCAGCGGCGTGCCGGGCCGCGAGCCGCTGGCCGTGCGCCTGGGCCACACGACCTTCGCCTTGCGTCGGCACGAGGCTGCGCTCATTCGCGTCACGCCGGGGGCGGTGAACCATGGTTGAGGCCACGCTGCATTTCCAGCCGGGTGCTGCGATATCGGCCGCGCCGCCGGACCGCATCGCGCTGCTCGGCAATCCCAATTGCGGCAAGACCGCGCTCTTCAATCTGCTGACCGGCAGCCGCCAGAAGGTGGCCAACTACGCCGGGGTCACGGTCGAGCGCAAGGAAGGGCAACTGCGCACGGCCGCCGGCCGGCGCGTCTTCGTGCTCGATCTGCCGGGCGCCTACAGCCTCAACGCGCTCTCGGCCGACGAAGCCGTCACGCGCGACGTGGTCACCGGCAGGAGCAAGGAGGCGCTGCCCGATCTGCTGGTATGCGTGACCGATGCCACCAACCTGCGCCTCAACCTGCGGCTGGTGCTGGAAGCCAAGCGCCTCGGCCTGCCGATGGTGATGGCGCTCAACATGACCGACATGGCGAAGAAGCAGGGCATCGCGGTCGATGTCGCGGCGCTGTCGCGCGAGCTCGGCGTGCCGGTGATCGAGACCGTCGGCGTCCACACGGGCGGGGCGCAAGGGCTGCTGGAAGCGCTCGACACGCCCGTGGTCGCCGCAGCGCCGCGGCCCTGGCAGGCGCCGGGCCTGGATGACGTGCTCGCTACCCAGCGCGAGGTGCGTCGCATCCTCGGCCTGGCGGTGCGCGAGCCGATCGGCAGCCTGGTCACCAGCGACCGCATCGACCGCGTGGTGATGCATCCCGTGTGGGGCATGGGGGTGCTCGCCGTCACGCTGTTCCTGATGTTCCAGGCCGTGTTCAGCTGGGCCAACGTGCCGATGGACGCGATCAAGGCCGGCACCGACGCGCTGGGCGCCTTCATCAGGGACGTGATGCCGCCGGGCATGCTGCAAAGCCTGCTGGTCGATGGCGTCATCGCGGGGGCCGGCAGCGTGATCGTGTTCCTGCCGCAGATCCTGATCCTGTTCCTCTTCATCCTCGCGCTGGAAGATTCGGGCTACCTGCCGCGCGCGGCCTTCCTGCTCGACCGCGTGATGGGCACGGTGGGCCTGTCGGGCCGTTCGTTCATTCCACTGCTGTCGAGCTTTGCCTGCGCGATTCCCGGCGTGATGGCCACGCGCACCATCAGCAACTGGCGCGACCGGCTGACCACCATCATGATCGCGCCGCTCATGACCTGCTCGGCGCGGCTGCCGGTCTATGCGCTGCTGATCGCGGCCTTCATCCCTGAACGCGCCGTCGGCGGCGTGTTCAATCTCCAGGGGCTGGTGCTGTTCGCGCTGTATCTGTTCGGCATCGTCTCTGCGATGGCCGTGGCCTGGGCGATGAAGCGCTTTCGCGACAACCAGCAGCATTCGCCGCTGATGATGGAGTTGCCGGCCTATCGCTGGCCCAGCGTGCGCAACCTCGCGCTCGGCCTTTACGAGCGCGCATGGATCTTCCTGCAGCGCGTGGGCACGATCATCCTCACGCTGACGATCCTGCTGTGGTTCCTGTCGACCTTTCCCTCGCCGCCCGAAGGCGCGACCGGGCCGGCGATCCAGTACAGCCTGGCCGGCATGATCGGCCGCGGGCTCGAATACATCTTCGCGCCGATCGGCTTCAACTGGCAGATCTCGATCGCGCTGGTGCCCGGCATGGCGGCGCGCGAAGTGGCGGTGGGCGCGCTCGGCACGGTGTATGCGCTCTCGGCCACCGGCGAGGACGTGGCCGGCCAGCTCGGGCCGCTGATCGCGGGCAGCTGGTCGCTGGCGACCGCGCTGTCGCTGCTGGTCTGGTACGTGTTCGCGCCGCAATGCGTCTCGACGCTGGCCGCCGTCAAGCGCGAAACCGGTTCGTGGCGCTATGTGTGGATCATGGCGGGCTATCTGTTCGCGCTGGCCTATATTGCATGCCTGATCACCTACCGGGTGGCGCTCGCATTCACTGGAGGATGAAATGACCCAAGAGATCGTCGTTGCGCTGATCGTCGCGCTCGCCGCGCTCTACGCCGTCTGGCGCTGGATGCCGGCGCCCTGGCGCCGCGCTGCGGCCGCCGGGCTTGCCGCGGGCTCGCAGCGCGCAGGGCTGGTGGACGCGCAGCGCGCCGAAGCGCTGGCGGCCTCGCTCGCCAAATCCTCGGGCTGCGGTGCGTGCGACAGCTGCGGTGCCTGCACGCCGAAAAGCGCTTCCTCCTCCGAGCCGGAATCCGGAACGCCCGCAACGCGCCTTCGCTGAACGCGGCATGGCGGCAGCGCATGTCCTGATCGCAGGCGGAGGCATCGCGGGCCTGGCGAGCGCGCTGGCGCTGGGGCGCCGCGGCCATCGCATCGAGTTGCTCGAACAGGCCCTGGTCTTCGGCGAGGCCGGTGCCGGCATCCAGCTCGGACCCAACGTCACGCGCCGTTTGCAGGCGCTGGGCGTGGGGCCGGCCCTGATGCGCATCGCGGCCCGGCCCGACGCGCTGGTCGTGCGCAGCGCCCTCGACGGCGGCGAGATCGCCCGCCTGCCGCTCGGCAACGCGATGCTCCACAGCTACGGCGCGCCCTACCTCTGCGCGCACCGTGCAGACCTGCATGCGTTGATGCTGGCAGCCGTGCGCGCGAGCGGGGCCGTGACGCTCAACACCGGTGTCCGCGTGGCCGAGGTGGTGGCGCGCGGCGGTGCGGTCTGCGCGTCCAGCACCGATGCGCGGGCCTGGGAAAGCGATGTGCTGATCGGTGCCGACGGTCTCTGGAGTACGGTGCGATCCTGCGTCACGGACGCTGCGCCGCCGCGCACGACCGGCCACACGGCCTGGCGCGCGCTGGTCCGGCAGTCGGCGCTGCCCAGGCCGCTGCGCAGCACGCAGGTCAGCGTCTGGCTCGGACCGCGCCTGCATGCGGTGGCCTATCCCGTGCGCCGAGGCGAGGCGCTCAATGTGGTGGTGCTGGCCGAGGCGGCACCCGCCGGCGATGCGCGCGACTGGGACCAATCCACCAGCCTCGCCGCCCTGCAGGCGGCGACCGGCCATACCGGCACAGCGCTGCAGGGCTTGCTCGAAGCGATGCCGTCATGGCGTGCCTGGACGCTCAGCGATCGGTCGCCGCTCAGGGGTCCGCAGCAGATGGCCGGCGAGCGCGTGGCCTTGGCGGGCGATGCGGCGCATCCGATGCTGCCTTACCTGGCGCAAGGCGCCGGCATGGCGATCGAGGATGCGGTCGCGCTGGCGGATGCGCTGGGCGGCGGCCCGTCGGAAACGGTGCCGGCGGCGCTCGCGCGCTATGCCGACGCGCGCTGGCAGCGCAACGCGCAGGTGCAGGCACGTGCACGGCGCAACGGCGACATCTTCCATGCCACGGGCCTTCTGCGTGCGGGCCGCGACGCGGCGCTGCGCCTGCTCGGCGCCCGGCTGCTCGACGTGCCGTGGCTCTACGGCGGCTGACCGGACTCAGAGACTGAAGGTCTGAAGGTGGTCGATGCGGTGCGCGAGTTCGTCAGCGCCGAGGTAGTGGCTGACCTCGCCGGTGCGCACGTCGGCCAATGCGCCTTCGAGTTCGGCAAGCAGGTCGTCTCTGACCGCGGCATAGGCGGCCGGCAGATCGTCGTGGGCTTGTGCGTAGGCCTCGGCGATCAGGCGTGCAGCCGCGGGTGCGCCGCAGGCCACGCACTCGGCGATGGCCGTCGCGCTGGGCTGGGCGCCATGCGCCAGCAACATCGCTGCCAGGTCGGGCGACAGCGCGCTGTCGATCGCATCGAGCGCATCCGGCGCGACGGGCGCGCCGGCGTGCACCAGCGCCGCGGCGGCCGCGTGGGCGCCGTGGCTCACCGCCAGGTCGGTCGCGATCGCGCTGCCGAGCAGCGGACCGTCGAGCGCGACGTCGACTGCGGCCAGCCGATCGATCAGCGCCGCGTCATCAGTGGCGATCGCGTGGCGCAGTGCGATGCGCGAGAGCGGCCCGTCTCCGCCCAGCGTGCCATCGGCCAGCGGCGTGCGCCAGTCGACCATCGCGCGGCGGTAGAACGCGATCAGCCGGTCCATGAGTTCGAGGGACAGTCCGTGCGCCTCGTGCCGCTCGTCGAGGTACTCGAGCAGCGCCTGTCCGGTGAAATAGTCGCCGATCGCCTCGAGCGGATCCTCGTCGAGATGCAGCACGTCGAACGCCGCACACAGGTCGGCCGCGAGCGTGGTCATGCCGTCTTCGTGCATCGCATGCACCCATGGCTGGGGCAGCCCCTGTTTCCACGCGAGGATGTGGCCATGGTCCGCGCCCGGCTCGACGACGGCGTAGATGCGGTCGCTGTCTTCGAAACCGCCGATGGGAAGGCTGACGAGCTTGCCGTCCCAGGCGCCCTCGCGCGGGGCTTGCGCAGCGCCTTCGAGTTCGTGCGCGATCCATCCGCGAAGCGTCTGCGCGGTGTCGCTGCCGTTCCAGAACAGCTCGGTCCAGCTCACCGCTTCCTCGCAGCCGTTCATGCGCAGATGCAGGTCGTAGTCGATGCGGCCGCCGGCGGTCTGCCGCCAGAGCGCAAGGAGCTCGGGCGGCAGCGGGCCGGCGCAGACGGCCTGCACCGCGGCGATCTGGTCGGCCGGCATCGGCGGTCGGGCATCGAAGATCACGCGCTTGGCGAAGAGCACGATGCCATGCTCGCGCAGTTGGCCCAGTTCGGTGTCGTCGAAGGAATCGCTGGTCATCGCGTTGTCTCCAGGTGGGTCGTGAGTGCGCGCCATGCGGGTTCTAGAGATCCGTTCGCAACTTCCAGATCTCGGGGAACAGCACCACGTCGAGCATCTTGCGAAGATAGCTCACGCCGCCGGTCCCGCCGGTCCCGCGCTTGAAGCCGATCACCCGCTCCACGGTGGTCACGTGGCGGAAGCGCCAGAGGCGGAAAGCGTCTTCGAGGTCCGTCAGCTCCTCGCCGAGCTGATAGAGGTCCCAGTGGTCCTTCGGATTGCGATAGATCACCAGCCAGGCCTGTTCGACGCCATCGCTGAGTTCGTAGGGCTGTGTCCAGTCGCGCTCGACATGGTCGGCCGGCACGTCGAGCCCGCGACGCGCGAGCAGGCGCAAAGCCTCGTCGTAGAGCGAGGGCGCGCGCCAGGCCTGCTCGACCTGCGCGAGCAGGTCGGGCCGGTGCGCATGCGGCTTGAGCATGGCGGCGTTCTTGTTGCCGAGCGCGAATTCGATGCAGCGGTACTGCCAGCTCTGGAAGCCGCTGGAGCTGCCGAGGTAGGGCCGCATCGCGCTGTATTCGGGCGGCGTCATGGTGGCCAGCACGTCCCAGGCATGCACCAGCTGCTCCATGATGCGCGAGACGCGCGCCAGCATCTTGAAGGCGCTCGACAGGTCGTCGGCCGCCACGCAGCGGATCGCGGCGCGCAGCTCGTGCAGCATCAGCTTCATCCAGAGTTCGCTGGTCTGGTGCTGGACGATGAAGAGCATCTCGTCGTGCGCGGGCGACTTCGGATGCTGGGCGTTGAGGATGGCGTCGAGGCTCAGGTAGTCGCTGTAGCTCATCGAGGCGCTGAAATCGAGCTGCGCCTTTTCGTCGTGGACGATCTTTTCGGTGCTCATCGGGCGCTTTCAGGTCACTGCCAGTTTCTGGTTGAACTCGGGGCGCTTCCATTCGTCGGTCTCGAGCACCTGCACGAGGTGTTCGACCGCGCGCCACACATCCTCGAAGCCGAGGTAGAGCGGGGTGAAGCCGAAGCGCAGGATGTCGGGCATCTGCGAATCGCCGGCGCGGAAGTCGCCGATCACGCCGCGTGCGATCAGCGCCTGCACGATCGCGTAGGCGCCGGGTCCGTTGCCGCTCATCGCGAGGCAGACCTGCGAGCCGCGCAAGTGGTGCTCGCGCGGCGTGACGAGCGTGAAGCGGCCGGGGCAGCGTGCCTCCACCAGCGCGATGAAGGCGTCGGTCAGCGCCAGCGACTTGGCGCGCAGCGCGGCCATGCTGCCCTGTGCGCCATCGAAAGGCTCGGCCGCGAGCACGGTGTCGAGTCCGCACTCGAGCGCGGCCAGCGCGACGATCGGCTGCGTGCCGCACAGATAGCGTGCGACGCCCGACGCGGGCTGGTAGTGCGGTGTGAATTCGAAGGGCGCCGCATGGCCCCACCAGCCCGACAGCGGCTGCTCGAAGCGGTCCGCATGGCGCGCGTGCACCCAGACGAAGGCCGGCGAGCCGGGCCCGCCGTTCAGGTACTTGTAGCCGCAGCCGATCGCGTAGTCGGCATCGCTGTCGTTGAGTGCCACCGGCACTGCGCCGGCGCTGTGCGCGAGGTCCCACACGGCGAGCACGCCGGCGGCATGCGCGGCCGCGGTGAGCGCCTTCATGTCGTGCATCGCGCCGGTGCGGTAGTTGACGTGCGTGAGCATCAGCACGGCCACCGCGTCGTTCAGCGCGGCGGGCAATTCGCTGGCGTCGATCAGTTTCAGCGTGAAGCCGCGCTCGCGGCACAGCGACTCGGCGATGTAGAGATCGGTCGGGAAATTGCTGCGCTCGCTGAGCACGATGCGGCGGCTGGTCGCCTTCGCTTGCGACAGCGCGGCGAACAGCACCTTGTAGAGATTGACCGAGGTGCTGTCGGTGCACACGACCTCGCCGGGTGCGGCGCCGATCAGGCGCGCGACCTTGTCGCCGAGGCGCTGCGGCAGGTCGAACCATTGGGCCGTGTTCCAGGAGCGGATGAGGCCCTCGCCCCATTCCTTCGCGACCACTTCGGCGATGCGCGACGGCGCGGCCCGGGGCAGCACGCCGAGGGAATTGCCGTCGAGGTAGATCACGCCGTCGGGCAGCAGGAACTGGCCGCGCAGGGCGGCGAGAGGGTCTTGCGCATCGAGGCGCCGGCAGTCGTCGAGGTTCATGGTCGATCGGATGGAAGTTCGCGCAGGATCGCACGCACGGGGGAAGCATCGGCGCTCACGAGCTTGAGCGGCAATGCGATGAGTTCGTAGTCGCCCTCGGGCACGTCGTCGAGCACGAGGTTCTCGAGCACGCGCAGGCCGAGGCGGCGGACGGCCTGGTGGCTGTCGAGCGTCTTGCTGTCGGCCGGGTCGATGCTTGCGGTGTCGATGCCGATCAGCGTTACGCCGAGTGCCGCGAGCCGTTCGATGGTGGCGGGCGCGAATGCGGCGAGGTCGCCATCCCAGCGCTCGACCGGCGCGTGCGCATAGGTGCGCACCAGCACGCGCGGCGGCAGGAGGTCGGTCGCATGCGCGAGGTGCGTCCATTCGACCAGTGGTCCGCGTGCGATCGCATGGATCACGCGGCACGGGCCGAGGTAGGGTGCGAGGTCGACTTCGCCAATGGTGGTGCCTGCCGGGTCGTAATGCAGCGGCGCATCGGCATGCGCGCCGACATGCGGCGACAGCGTGATCTCGCTGACATTGACCGGGCAGCCGGGCGCGATCGTTGCGGCCCAGCGCTGCCGGTAGGGCGTGTCGCCGGGGAAGACCGGCGCACCTTCATGCACCGGCGGCGAGATATCCCAGATGCGTTGGTTCATGACGCAAAGTTAGCGCTGCTTGGTGGGTTGTGGTGTCGGTTATTAGCAACGGCTTCCATCTTGGCTTTGTCGATAGAATCGTTTCACAAATCGATTCATACTGTCGAGATGCGTCAGAGCTTTTCCCTTGAAGAAATGGAGAAATATTGACGCAAGAAATTGTTTCACTATGCCTATCGACCCAGTCACCCTTCTTCGTGCGAAAGGCCCGCAGCCGGCCAACAGGCTCGCCGAGCTGATGGGGGCGAGCCGGCCGACGTTGAGCCGGGCTGCGCGGGCCGCGGAGGGCGCGCTCATCGTGCGGGGGCGAGCGCGTCGCACGAAGTACGCAGCCAGGCGCGCGCTGCGCGGGTCGCTGGAGTCGCTGCCGCTTTTTCGCATCGACCGGGAAGGGACGCCCGAGCAGATTGCGGCGCTGGACTTGGTCCACCCCGACGGCACGGCCCTCAGCTACAGCGGCGACTTCGGATGGCCGCTCGACGGGGAGATGCAGGATGGCTGGTTCGAAGGCTTGCCGTATCCGATGCAGGACATGCGGCCGCAGGGCTTCATGGGCCGCACGTTCGCGCGGCAACACGCCGCGGTACTCCAGGTCGGCGAGGATCCGACGGCCTGGTCGGACGACGATGTGTTGTATGCGCTGTCGATCCTGGGCGCGGACACCGCGGGCGATCTGCTGGTGGGCGCGCCGGCCTGCCGCTTGTGGCTCGACCAGGTGCAGCGCGTGAAATCCGGCGACTCACCTGCGGGATTGCCGGATTCGAAGCTGGCCAGGGAGTATCCGAAGCTTGCTTCGCAGGCGCTGGAACTGGGGGTGGCCGGATCCTCGGCCGGCGGCGAGTTCCCGAAGTTCACGACCCTGCGGCAGCGAGCCGATGGCGCGCAGCAGCATGTGCTGGTCAAGTTCTCGGGGTCGGACGATTCGCCGGGCACGCAGCGCTGGTCGGACCTTCTGGTGTGTGAACACTTGGCCGGACGCGCGCTCGAGGAACACGCCGGCATCGCCACTGCACGCTCGCGTGTCTACGCACACGCGGGCCGAACATTTCTGGAAGTCGACCGCTTCGATCGCCATGGCACGCTGGGTCGTTCGGGCATGGTGTCGTGGTCCGCCTTGAACAATGCTTTCGTCGGCAGCGCGGGGCGCCCTTGGGCGCAGGCGGTCCAGCCTCTGGCGCAGAAGGGCTGGCTGGAGACGCAGGACCTTGGCCGCATCCTGCGCGTGTGGCTCTTCGGGCAACTCATCGGCAACACCGACATGCACGACGGCAACCTGTCATTCGTGCCGTCCCGACAAGGGGACACCCATGTGCTGCAACTGGCGCTCATCTACGACATGTTGCCGATGGCCTATGCACCCGTGCGCGGGGTCGAACTGCCTCCTCGCAACTACGCGCCGCGCTTGCCGCTGCCCGCGGACGCAGTCGCCTGGCAGGATGCGGCGCGCGCCGCTGTTGCCTTCTGGGCACTTGCCGCGGCCGACCGGCGGATCAGCGCGGCGTTCCGGCGGATCTGCAGGGACAACGAAGCGCTTCTCGGCAAGTTGGCCGCGCGCTGAGCCTCGACTTCTGCTAGACCTTGCCGAGAAGCAGGAATTCCATCAATGCCTTCTGCGCATGCATGCGGTTCTCGGCTTCGTCCCAGACCACCGATTGCGGCCCGTCGATCACGTCGGCCTCGACTTCCTCGCCGCGATGCGCGGGCAGGCAGTGCATGAAGAGCGCGTCGGGTTGGGCCGCGCGCATCATCTCGGTGTCGACGCACCAGTCGGCGAAGGCCGCGCGCCGGGCCTCGTTCTCGGCCTCGTAGCCCATGCTGGTCCAGACGTCGGTGGTCACGAGGTCGGCGCCGCGGCAAGCCTCCATCGGGTCCTTGAAGACCTGGTAGCTGTCCGACGAGCGGATGCCGGCGATCGACTGGTCGACCTCGTAGCCGCTCGGCGTGCTCACGTGCACCTTGAAGCCGAGGATCTCGCTGGCCTGCAGCCAGGTGTTGGCCATGTTGTTGCCGTCGCCGACCCAGGCGACCGTCTTGCCGGCCAGGAAGGCCGGGTCCGGCATTCCTTCCGAATTCGTGCCGCGGTGCTCGAGGTAAGTGAAGATGTCGGCCAGGATCTGGCAGGGGTGGAATTCGTTGGTGAGGCCGTTGATGACCGGCACGCGCGAATGGGCCGCGAAGGCTTCGATCTTGGTCTGCTCGAAGGTACGGATCATCACCAGGTCGACCATGCGGCTGATGACCTTGGCGCTGTCCTCGATGGGCTCGGCGCGGCCGAGCTGGCTGTCGCCCGTGGTCAGGTGCACCACGCTGCCGCCCAACTGGTACATGCCGGCCTCGAAGCTCACGCGCGTGCGGGTTGAGGCCTTCTCGAAGATCATCGCCATCGTGCGGTCGACCAGCGGCTGGTGCTTTTCGTAGGCTTTGAACTTCTTCTTGATCAGTGCGGCGCGTGCGAACACGTGCGCATACTCGTCGGCCGTGAAGTCCGAGAACTGGAGGTAGTGCCGAATCGCCGGTGCCGCGCTCATGGCCGAGGCTCCGCAAGAAAGGCCTTCACGACCGGTGCCAGCAGCGCGACGATCTCGTCCGCTTCGGCGATGCTGAGGATCAGCGGCGGCACCAGGCGGATCACGTTGTCGGCGGTCACGCTCAGCAGCAGGCCGGCGTCGCAGGCGCGGTTCAGGATCACGCCGCAGGGCCGGTCGAGCTCGATGCCGAGCATCAGGCCCTGGCCGCGAATCTCGGTCACGCCGGGCAGGCTGCCGAGCTCGTGCTCCAGCGCGGCCTTGAGGTGCGCGCCGACCTTGGCCGCGTTGTCGAGCAGCTGGTGCTCTTCCATGATGCGGATGGTCTCGATGCCGGCGCGCATCGCGAGCGGGTTGCCGCCGAAAGTGGTGCCGTGGTTGCCGGGGCCGAAGATGTGGGCGGCGCGCGGGCCGGCGACCACGGCGCCGATCGGCACGCCCGAGCCGAGGCCCTTGGCCAGCGGCATCACGTCCGGCTTGATGCCGGCCCACTGGTGCGCGAACCACTTGCCGGTGCGGCCCATGCCGCACTGGACTTCGTCGATCATCATCAGCCAGTCGCGCTCGTCGCACAGCTGGCGCACTTGCCGCAGGTACTCCCAGCGCATCGGGTGGATGCCGCCTTCGCCCTGGATGGTTTCGAAGAACACGGCCACCACATTCGGATTGCCTTCGGTCGCCTCCTTCAGCGCGTCGAAGTCGTTGAGCGGCACGCGGATGAAGCCCTCGACCAGCGGGCCGAAGCCGTTCTGCACCTTGGGGTTGCCGGTGGCCGACAGCGTGGCGATGCTGCGGCCATGGAACGCGGCCTCGTAGACCACGATCTCCGGCCGCTCGATGCCCTTGTCATGGCCGAACTTGCGTGCCAGCTTGAGTGCGGCTTCGTTGGCTTCCAGGCCGGTGCAGCAGAAGAAGGCGTTGGTGAGCCCGGAAAGCTCGGTCAGTTTGGCCGCGAGTTGCTCCTGGCCCGGCACGTAGTAGTAGTTGGAGCTGTGGATCAGCTTGGTGATCTGGTCCTGCAGCGCAGGCACCAGCTCGGGATGGTTGTGGCCGAGCGTGTTGACGGCGATGCCGCCCAGGCCGTCGAGGTAGGCGCGCCCCTCGGTGTCCCACACTCGACAGCCTTGGCCGTGCGACAACGCGATCGGCAGGCGGCCGTAGGTGTTCATGACGTGGGGCGACGAGGGTGCGACAGCGGCGCTCATGGGGATCTCCAGAAAAGGGAACGCGGATTCTAGGCGGCCGGTTTGACAGCGTCGTTGAGGATTGCGCATTACAGCAATGCCCGCGTGGATCGCTCGCGGAACCCCCGGATAGAATCGTTGTGCGGCGCAGCAAGCGCCTGCGCCTCCTTCACGCCAACCGATGATTTCTCCCAACGCCAAAGAAGTCTTCATCCAGGGCCTCACCGAGGACGGCCGGACCTTTCGCCCGAGCGACTGGGCGGAGCGGCTGGCGGGCGTGATGTGTTCGTTCCGGCCGGGCGGCGCCTATCCGGGCAGTCACCTGAGCTATTCGCCGTGGTGCGTGCCGACGATCATCAACGGCATCAAGTGCGTGGTCGTCAGCCGCGAACTGCGCGAGGCCAACGTGATGGCCTGGGACTTCGTGATGAACTTCGCCCGCGACAACGGCTTGCAGGTCGCCGAAGCCTGCCTGGTGCCGGATGCGTCGCCGGCGCCGGTCAAGCCGCCGCAGGCCGGCCGGGTCTGAAAGCGGGCAAGGGCCGCGCCCATGAAAAAACCGCCCGAAGGCGGTTTTTCACTTTGCTGCAGCGCACCCCGATCAAACGGCGGACTGGACGAAGGCCGGTCCGGGCTGTTTGCCTGATGACGTCAGGCGGCGGCCTTTTCAGGGGCGAGGGCCAGGTTCTTGACCTTGGCCGACAGGCGGCTCTTGTCGCGCGCTGCCTTGTTCTTGTGGAAGATGCCCTTGTCGGCGACGGTGTCGACGATGCTCTGGGCCTTCGCGAAGAGTTCGGCCGCCTTGGTCTTGTCGCCGGCCAGCACGGCCTTTTCGACATTCTTCACGGCGGTGCGGTATTTGGAGCGCAGCGAGGTGTTCGCGGCGTTGAGCTTGACGTCCTGGCGGACGCGCTTACGGCCCGACGCGAGGCGCGGGTTCTTTTTCTTGGGCTTGGCGGATGCCATAAATGAGTTTCCTTGGTGTCTGGGGATGATGCAGCAAAGCCAACAATTCTAGCAAACCCCCAGCCTTGCTCACTTCGTGTAGCCTGCAACCCCCTTGCAGGGGGCAATACCTGCGGACCGGCGGAGCCGGATCCGCGGTATTTCTGGAGTTGGTCCGACGCGTTGCGCGTCCGTGAAAGAGGGCGCATCGAGTGCACCTACACTTCCGGCGGTGTCGCTCTTCAGATCTGCCTCCACCGTTTCCCTGCTGACGCTCGCCTCCCGGGTCACGGGTCTCATCCGGGACGTGCTCATGACCTCGGTGTTCGGCGTCAGCGCGCTGACCGACGCGTTCTACGTCGCGTTCCGCATCCCCAATCTCTTTCGCCGGGTGTTCGGCGAAGGGGCGTTCAGCCAGGCTTTCGTGCCGGTGCTGGCGGCCTGCAAGACGGAACGCGGCGAAACGGGTGCCAAGGAACTGGTGGACCATGTGGCGACGCTGCTCGTGTGGACACTGGTGGTGGTGTGCGTGCTCGGCGTGGTCGGGGCGCCGCTGATGGTCCTGGCCATGGCGAGCGGGCTGAAGCAGACCGCCGACGGATTCGACGCGGCGGTCGTGATGACGCGCTGGATGTTCCCTTACATCGGCTTCATGTCGCTGGTGGCGCTGGCCGGCGGCATCCTGAACACCTGGCGCAAGTTCGTCGTGCCGGCGGCTTCGCCGGTGCTGTTGAACGTGGCGCTGATCCTGTCGATCGTCGTCGGCGCACCTTGGTTCAGGCGTCATGGGATCGAGCCGATCTATGCGCAGTGTGTCGGTGTGATGGTCGGCGGCGCGCTGCAACTGGCGCTGCAGATACCGGCGCTGCGCGGCCTCGGCATGATGCCGCGCATCGGCGCCAGCATCGACGCGATGCGCATTGCGTGGGCCGACCCCACGACGCGCAAGATCGTCCGGCTGATGCTGCCGGCGCTGGTCGGCGTCAGCGTGGCGCAGATCTCGCTGCTCATCAACACGCAGATCGCCTCGCACCTCGCGCAGGGCAGCGTCAGCTGGGTCACCAGCGCCGACCGGCTGATGGAGTTCCCGACCGCGATGCTGGGCGTGGCGCTCGGCGTGGTGCTGATGCCGCAGCTCGCCGCCGCGCGCGCGGCGAAGAACGACGCGCACTATTCGGCGATGCTCGACTGGGGTCTGCGTCTGGTGGTGCTGCTCTCGGTGCCTTGTGCGGTGGCGTTGCTGGTGTTCTCGCAGCCGCTGGTCGCGGTGCTGTTCCACAACGGCAGGTTCAGCGATGTCGACGTCCAGCGCACCACGGTGGCGCTGATGGGCTATGGCGTCGGGCTGATCGGCCTGGTGGCGATCAAGGTGCTTGCGCCCGGCTACTACGCGAAGCACGACATGCGCACGCCGATGCTGATCGCGGTCGGCGTGCTGGTGTTTACCCAGGTGCTCAACGTGTTCCTGGTGCCGGTGCTGCAGCACGCGGCGCTCACGCTGACGATCGGCATCGGCGCCATGGTCAATGCGGCGTGGCTGCTCGTCGGCCTGATGCGGCGCGGCAGCTACAAACCCGAGCCCGGCTGGGGCAGGTTCCTGCTGCAGGTGCTTGCCGCCGCGCTGCTGCTCGCCGCGCTCCTGGTCTGGGGCAACCAGCATTTCGACTGGATCGGCCTGCGCGAGCATCGTCTGTACCGCATCGGCCTGCTGGCGGCGCTGATTGCGGGCGCCGCCGCACTCTATTTCGCGGTGCTCGCCGCGGCGGGGCTCAAGCTGCGCAGTTTCATGCGCCACTGAGCGTTGCAGGCGCCGCAAGCGGCGGTGCCGTCTTGACGCTCCCGCCGCGCTCCTCTACAAAGACACATGACGTTCAGCTTTTCGACGCCCACCGCTCTCGAGTACTTCGAATCGCTCGTGAAGAGCGACGAGCAGTTCCCGCTGCTCGAAGCGGCCGCCAGTCTCGCGCAGGACGAATACCCGGAACTCGACGTGCAGCAGGTGCTGGGCGACATCGATCAACTGCTCGCGCGGCTGCGGCGGCGCTTGCCGGCGGACGCGGCGCCCTTGCAGCGTTTGCGCGCGCTCAACCAGTTCTTCTTCCACGACCTCAGCTTCGGCGGCAACGTCAACGACTACTACGACCCCGACAACAGCTACCTGAACGCGGTGCTGCGCACGCGGCGCGGCATTCCGATCTCGCTCGCGGTGCTGTGGATGGAACTGGCCCAGGGCCTGGGCCTGCAGGCGCGCGGCGTGGCCTTTCCGGGCCATTTCATGCTGAAGGTGACGCTGCCGAAGGGACAGGTGGTGATCGACCCCTTCACCGGCAAGTCGCTGTCGCGCGAGGAACTCAGCGAACGGCTCGAACCCTACAAGCGCAGCAATGGCCTGGTCGGCGATTTCGATGTGCCGCTCGGCCTCTACCTGCAGCCGGCGGCACCGCGCGAGATCATCGGCCGGATGCTGCGCAACCTGAAGGAAATCCATCGCGCGCAGGAAGACTGGCAGCGTGCGATCGCGGTGCAGGACCGCCTGGTCGCCCTGCTTCCCGAGGCCTGGGGCGAGCATCGCGACCGCGGCCTCGCGCATGCCGAACAGGGCAACACCGCACTGGCGGTGCGCGACCTCGAGACCTATCTGGCGCATGCCGAGGATGCACTCGATCTCGATGCCGTCGCCGAACGGGTCGCCGCCTTGCGCCGCGCGAGGAACTGATGGACGCCGCCAGGGCCGCGGCGGTGGATCTCGGCACGCTGCACGAGTTCCACGGCATTCAGCCGGTGCTGCCGGTGGCGGATGCGGCAAGGGCGGCGCGCTACTTCTGCGACGTGCTCGGCTTCGAGCTCGACTTCATCGCGGGCGAGCCGCCGAGCTATGCGCGCGTGAAGAAAGGCGATCGCAGCTATGGCGATCCGGTGTACATCCGCCTCTGGCAATGCGGCCGGCGCGATGCGGTGGCATGGCGCGGCGAGATCGTGATCCATGTCGGCCGCGATGTCGACGGACTGCATGCGGCCTACGTGAAGCGCGGCGTTGCCATCGTCGAGGCGCTGGTATCGCAGCCCTGGGGCCTGCGCGAATTCGCGATCCGCGAGCCCGACGGGCACGTGCTGCGCTTCTGCGGCTACCTGTCGTAGGCAGGGTCTTTGGCCGTCGGGGTGGCACGTATCGTGCAGGATCGCAGCCATGGGCTTTCCTGCCATCGAAACCTTCCGTCGGTGGCTGAGTGCGTTCGCGCGTCGGGGCCAGCCGCTGCGGGTGTTGATCGCGCTGGGCAGTGCGGCGGCGCTTTGCGGGTTCGGCGGCCACCTCGAAGCGGCGCCGCCCGTCCTGCTGGGCATTGCCGCGAGTGCGCTGGCCGAGACCGACGACAGCTGGCGCGGGCGCTTGCGCACGCAGCTCTTCGCGTGGATCTGCTTGGCGATCGCCGCGTCGGTGGCGGCGCTGCTCTTCGACAAGCCCCTGATCTTCGCCGCGGTGCTCGTAGCGGCGGCGTTCTGCCTGACGATGCTGGGCGCCGTCGACGTGCGCTACAAGCCGATCGGCCATGCGACGCTGATCCTTGCGTTGTCCGTGGTGCTGGCCGTCGGCCAGGCACCTGCAACGGGCATCGAACGCGGGCACCTGCTGCGCCTGTTGCTGGCCGGCGCGGCGGGGTACGGGTTGCTGTCGGTGCTCTGGTGCGCGGTGCTGCCGGCACAGCCGGTTCAGCTGCGTTTGGTGCGGTTGTTCGATGCGCTCGGCGACGGCATGCGTTTCAGGGCCTCGCTGTCCGGCGCCGCGCGCGGGCCTGACTTCGAACGCGAGGGCCTGTCGCTGGCGCTCTTCAATGCGGCGGTGGTGACGGGACTCAATGCGGCCAAGGAGAGCATCCTGCGCCGCATCGGCACCGGTGCGCCGACGGAATGCATCGCGCGCTATCGCGGGCTCTACCTGATCGCACAGGACGTGCACGAGCGCGCCAGCGCGTTCCATCACGACACCGGCCCGCCGGATGAGGGATCGCTGCACGACGCCCTGCTGGTGCGCTGCCGGCAGGTGCTCGACCTGCTCGGGCAGGGCTGCATCCGCCTGGCCCGTTCGATCGAGCGGCACGAGCCCTTGGCGACCGAGGCCGGGGGCGAGCGCGCGTTGGCGGATCTGCATACCGCGATCGCGCATGCGCGCGACAGCGCCGCCATGCCGGATCGGATGGCGTCGCTGCCGTCGATCGAGGCCATCGCGCAGAACCTCGCGCAGCTCGAGGAGCGACTCGCCAGCGCGAGCCAGCCGTCCGGCCGCACGGTGCGTACCGACCTGGGTCCGCTGGACCGCGCACCGCGCTCGTGGCGCGATGCGGCCAGGCGCGTGCGGCGCCAGCTCGCGACGCGCTCGGCGCTGTTTCGCCACGCATTGCGGCTGACGCTCGCCCTGCTGGTCGGCGGCGGCGCGGCGTGGCTGCTTCGTCCGTCGCAGGGCGGCTGGATCCTGCTCGCGGCGCTCCTGGTCTGCCAGCAGAGCGCCGGTGAAACCGTCGCGCGCATCGGCCGTCGCATGGCCGGCACTTTGGTCGGCATCGCGGCCGGCTGGGGGCTGCAGCAGGTGCTTGCGCAACCGCTGCCGCACGCGCTGCTGGCCGTGGCGGCCGGCGTGTTTTTCTTCGCGGCGCGCGACGAGCGCTCGCTGCGCGCGACCGCGGCAATGGCGCTGCTGGTGATGCTGTGTTCCAGTCCGGCGAAGCTCGGTGTGGCGTCGATCGCGCCGTTGCTGGCCGACGCGGCCGCCGGCTGTGTGATCGCGGCTCTCGCGCTCCTGCTGGTGCTGCCTTACTGGCAGGCGCGGCGCATCAACGAACTGGCCGCGGCCAGCCTGCGCAACCACGCAGCCTATCTTCGTCAGGCCATCGAGCAGTACCGCGCCGGCGCGCACGACGACCTTGCCTACCGGCTGGCGCGGCGCAACGCCCACAACGCCGATGCCGCGCTGTCGACGGCCGTGGCGGACCTGTTGCGCGACCCGCGATGGATGTGGCCGCGTGCCCTCGCGGCGCTGCGATTCCTGCTTCGCTCGCACGCCCTGCTGAGCGGACTCTCGGCACTCCGGCGCGCGCCGTGCCGCGTTGCCCGATCCGAGTGGGTCGCAAGGCTGCGTGAAGCGGCCGAGGCGAGGCGACGGCGCTCGAGCATTGGCCGATGAACTCGAGGCGGTGCGATCGGCGGTGGAAACGGGCTTCGGATTCCCGGTCCCGGTGGACTGGGTGCGGCGGCGGCCGGGTTGCCAACTCGCGGTCATGGAACTCTCGTGGATCCAGCGGCGATCGGGGCCCTGCGTCGCCATGCGAGCGAATGGCTCTCGCGGGACGGCGGCAGGTCGCCGGACGATGCCGGCCGCGGGATCGGCGAGACGCGCGCGGCTGACGCGCACGGCTAACGCCCGGCAGCCTTTGCGCGCCCGACGGCGATCCTGTCACCGAACTGGTGCCAGGCGCGGCGCAATTGCGTCGGAGCCGAAGCCCGAGACTTCGGCCGCCCGTGACGCTGGCGCGGATGCCAGCGCCAGCTGGCCGTCGCGAGCCGCAGGCGCCGCAGGTATTCGAGCGGCGCGATGCCCGCATGCTCGACGAAGAGACGCGTGAGATGCCGTGCCGAGGTATGCGCCACCTCGGCCATGCGCGGCACGGTCCAGTCGTCCTGCGGCTGCCCGCTCACGGCGTCCTGCACGCGGTGCAAGGCGGCATGGAGGTGGTTGCGGTAGGCGAGAAAGGGCGACAACTCCGGATCCTGCGGCCCGCGCCGCAGCGCCATCACCATGGTCTGCCGCGACCTGTGCCGCCAAGGCTTCGCCGCAGGTTCGCAATGCGATGCAGCATCAGGTCCAGGCCGGTCGTCACGCCGGGCGCTGCTGTAGACGGGCGGGTCGAGCACGAACACGCGGTTGCTCACCACCTCGCAGCGCGGCTCGACCTGCCGCAGTTCGTCGAGGTGATGGTGATGGGTGGTTGCGCGACGGCCCGCGAGTTGGCCCGCATGCGCCGCGAGCAGTGCGCCGGCACAGACCGTGATCAGTTCCAGCCGGTCACGCTCGAAATGCTGGCCGCGCAGCCAGTGCAGCAGTTCCTGCGTCTCGTCGCTGTCGACTGCGATGGTGTGGCCGGGCAGGCCGAGCAGCACGATCCAGGTGGACCCGCCATTGCGTCGGCAGCGGCACAAGCCCGACAAGGCGACGCCGACCGAAACTGATCGAGGCCGGCGCGGGCTCGCGAAGTCCATCTCGAAGGCGCCGGCTGGCCGGCCGCCAGCAGCAACTGATTCGTGATGCGAAGCGCTTCCGCCGGGCCGGCCCAGTCGAGTACCAGCTGTGGTCAGCAGGACGAAGACGACGCGGATCGGCCGCCGGCGCGCTCACGTCAGCGGCGACAGCCGCGCCGGCGCGCGCGAGTGCCTCGTCGACGCTGCACACCTGCGCGAAGCGGTCCTGCAGCACGGTGGCGGTGCGTGCCTTGATGTCGGCCGGACAAGGCCGGCCGTCGGGCTGCACCATGTCGAAGGTCAGCGTCGCATCGATCACGTAGTCGACGGTCCAGCCGAGGTCCGATGCGTGGCGCGTCGTGGTTTCGCAGCACTGCTCGGTACGGATGCCGCTCACGATCAGCCGGCCGATGCCGTTTCTCGGTCAGCCATGCCTCGAGCCCTGTGTGGACCAGGGCGCTGTGCCGGTGCTTGGTGAAGGTCGCGGCGGCATCGAAGCGCGCGAGCTCTTCGAGCGGGCGCACGTGGCCCGATTCGACCGCGAAGGGGTTGCTCGCGCTGGCGGGACCATCGACGTGGAAGATCCGCACGATCGGAATGCCGGCGGCAATGCAGCCTTCGATCAGCGCGTTCTGGGCCGCGATGTAGGGCACGAAGTCGCGCCGGGTGAAGTACGGGCGCTGGCGGAAGGACTCCTGGGCGTCGATCACTATCAGACAGCTTTTCATGGCGGATGCTCTTTCTCGTCGAGTGAATGATGCGCCGTATTCTTCTCGGACACCATGTGTCTCGTCCGCGCCATGCGGGACAAGAATCGATCGGATCCGGACACGCAGTCTCTCAGACCAGCCCGGCCACCTGCAGCTCTTTCTTGACGTAGGCATAAAAGAGCGGCGCGGCCACCAGCCCGGCCGGGCCGAACACTGCCTCGGCGACGAACATCGCGACCAGCAGCTCCCAGACCGTCATATGGGTCCGGCTGCCGACCACCTTGGCATTGATGAGGTATTCGGCCTTGTGGATCAGGATCAGGAACACTAGGCAGGCCGCCGCGGCGAAGGGCGAGACCGACAGCCCGACCAGCGTGATGACGGTGTTGCACACCAGGTTGCCCACGATCGGCACCAGGCCGGCGACGAAGGTCAGCGTGATCAATGCCGGGGCATAGGGCAGTTCCAGGCTCCACAGCGGCAGCACGAACAGCAGGAAGACGGAGGTCAGCAGGGCATTGAACGCAGCGATCCAGAACTGGGCTGCCACGATCTGGCCGAAGGCCTGCCCGAACAGCGTGATGCGCTGCTTCAGCTGATGGGTCAGGGGCCGGCCGGTGGCCGGAGGCTTCGAGACGGCCGCCAATGCGCCCACGATAAGGCCGACGTACGAGAACAGCACCCCGGCCAGCCATGCGCGCCCGGTCAGTGCGAGCGCCCCGGCCTGCGCGCGCAGGTAGCCGGCGACGATGCGCTGCACTTCGGCCGAACCCTCGGGCAGGTAGGCGCCGATCTCCGGCGGCAGCTTGAGCCGCAATTCCAGGATGGTACGGGCGATGTAGTCGAGCAATTCCTGGTACTGCTCCGGCGCGTTGAGGACGAATTCGCGCGCTTCGGAAAACGCGACGATCAGCATGCCGATCGGAGCCAGCATCATGAGCGTGGCGGCGATGCCGCGCGACAGCGAGGAGGGTGTGCGCGGCATCGCCGTGCCCGCGCGCGCAGGCAGCGATCGCCGCAAGGCGAGGTCCAGCACGCGGGCGATCCAGCGCGTGCCGAGAAAGCCGATGCAGATGCACAGCAGGCCGGGCAGCAGTCCATGCCACATCACCAGCAGCAGAGCGCTGGCGATGAGCAGGTAGCTCGCCGCAATCAGGGTCCGTGACGCCGGAGGCGGGGTCTCGCTCACGCGCTGCGGCGGCTCAGGCAACGACCACCGCGGCGCCGGCGCCGCGCTCGGCGATGGTGCCGATCTCGTGCACCGTCTCGCCGGCCGCCCGCAGCGTCGCCGCGCAGGCGGCCGCCTCGGCGGCGGTGATCACGACCACCATGCCGATGCCGTTGTTGAAGGTGCGGTTCATCTCGATGTCGTCGATGCCGGCCACTTTCTGCAGCCAGGCGAACAGCTCGCTCCGTGGCCAGCTGCCCTTGCGCAGGTGCGCGGCCGTGCCCTCGGGCAGCACGCGCGGGATGTTTTCGAGCAGGCCACCGCCCGTGATGTGCGCCAGGGCCTTGATCGGGTGCTTCGCCAGCGCGGCGAGAACGGGCTTCACATAGAGCCGGGTCGGCGCCATCACGGCTTCTCGGAAGGGGCGGCCGTCGAGCGTCGCGGGCAGATCCTTGCCGGCACGCTCGATCACCTTGCGCACCAGGCTGAAGCCGTTGGAATGCACGCCGGCCGAAGCCAGGCCCAGCACCACGTCGCCCGGCTTGACGTCCTGGCCCGTGAGGATCAGCGACTTTTCGACCGCGCCGACTGCGAAGCCCGCGAGGTCGTATTCGCCGGCCGGGTACATGCCGGGCATTTCGGCCGTCTCGCCGCCGATCAGCGCACAGCCGCTCAGCTCGCAGCCGCGCGCGATGCCGCCGACCACGGCGGCGGCTGTGTCGACATCGAGCTTGCCGCAGGCGAAGTAGTCGAGGAAGAACAGCGGCTCGGCGCCCTGCACCAGCACGTCGTTCACGCTCATGGCGACCAGGTCGATGCCCACTGTGTCGTGCATGTTCCACTCGAAGGCGAGCTTGAGCTTGGTGCCGACGCCGTCGGTGCCGCTCACCAGCACGGGTTCCTTGTAGCGCTTGGGCACTTCGAACAGGGCGCCGAAGCCGCCGATGCCGGCCAGCACGCCCTCGCGCATCGTCTTTTTCGCCAGCGGCTTGATGCGATCGACCAGCGCGTCGCCGGCATCGATGTCGACGCCGGCGTCCTTGTAGCTGAGCGGGGTGGTCGGGTTGGAGTTCATGGGGTTGAGCGGACGAAAGAGGGGAAGGTCGAACAGGAGGACAATGACGCCGGCAACCGCAGTGGTCGGGCCGATAGAATTCCTCACGATTTTAAGGGCGGCCATGCCCTGTCCCATGAACCCTCGTTCCGCGTCACCCGCGCCACCCCAGCCGCTCGCAGCGGCCATGGCATGAAGCAGCTTGCGCTCGACATCGGCATCGCGTCCGGTCCGACGCTGGCGGGTTTCTTTGCCGGGCCGAACGAGCCCGCGCTGCGGCATCTGACGCTCTGGGTGGGCGATGCGCGCTCGCCCACGGTCCATTCGCCGGTGCCCACCTACCTGTGGGGCGAGGGCGGCAGCGGCAAGACACACCTGCTCGAAGCGGTGCGCAGCGCCTTGCGCGAGCAGGGCGCGAGCACCGGGTGGTTGCATGCCGGCGTGATGGACCCGCCCGAGTTCGATGACCGCTGGGGTGCCGTGCTGTTCGACGACGTGCATCTCTACACCGCGGTGCAGCAGCACGCGGCCTTCAACTGGTTCGTCAATGCGCAGACGCTGCAGCGCGGCGTGGTGGCGGCGGGCACCGTGCCGCCGGCCGACCTGCCGCTGCGCGAGGACCTGCGCACGCGCCTCGGCTGGGGCCATGTGTTCCACTTGCAGGTGCTGAGCGAAACCGAGCGCCGTGCCGTCCTGCGCCAGGCCGCGGACGATCGCGGCGTGATGCTGTCGGACGAAGTGCTCGACTACATGCTGCATCGCTTCAGCCGTGATCTCGGCAGCCTGATGGAACTGCTCACGCAACTCGACGGCTATGCGCTGCAGACCCAGCGCGCCATCACCATCCCGCTGATCCGGTCGATGCTCGAAAATGAATAAGGGCGCGCGTTGCGTCTCCTCTCTCCAATGATCAAGAAATTCATCGACAAACTCCTCGGCAAATCCGCTGATGCCGCTTCCAGCAAGAACCGCTTCGGCAAGCGCCAGGAGGTGGCCGCGTCGGTGCACGGCATCGATCCGTCCCTGGTCGACGAACGCGCCAGGAACGTGGTCACCACGCTGCAGGATGCGGGCTACGAGGCCTATGTGGTCGGCGGCGCCGTGCGCGACCTGCTGCTCGGCCTCAGGCCGAAGGACTTCGACGTCGCCACCAACGCCACGCCCGAACAGGTGAAGAGCCTGTTTCGCCGCGCCTTCATCATCGGTCGGCGCTTTCGCATCGTTCACGTGGTGTACGGCCGCGGGCGCGAGCACGAGGTGATCGAGGTCTCGACTTTCCGCGCCTACATGGAAAGCGTGGGCGCCGAGCAGGTGGCGGGCAACGAGCGCACCAGCAAGAGCGAGCTCGCCGGCATGAAGCACGCCGTCGACGCCAGCGGCCGCGTCCTGCGCGACAACGTCTGGGGTCCGCAGGAAGAGGATGCCGCGCGCCGCGACTTCACCGTCAACGCGATGTACTACGACCCGGCCAGCCAGGTGGTGGTCGACTATCACAACGGCATCAAGGACGCGAACAAGCTCACGCTGCGCATGATCGGCGATCCGATCACGCGCTACCGCGAGGATCCGGTGCGCATCATTCGCGCGATCCGCTTTTCGGCCAAGCTCGCCGCGCTCGGCTTCAAGCTCGAGCCCAAGACGGCGGCGCCGCTGGTCGAGTCGAGCCGGCTGCTGGCCGACGTGCCCCAAAGCCGGCTGTTCGACGAGATGCTCAAGCTGCTGCAGACCGGTCACTCGATCGCGACGGTGGCGCAATTGCGCAAGCTCGGCCTGGCGACCGGCATCTATCCGCTGCTCGACGTGGTGGTGGAGCGTGCCGACCAGCCTTTCGTCAAGGCCGCGCTGCTCGACACCGACCGCCGCGTCGGTGAGGGAAAGCCGGTGGCGCCGAGCTTCCTGCTGGCCTGCGTGCTGTGGGCCGATGTGCGCGACGGTTGGGCGCAGCGCATCGAAGGCCGCAACGGCCAGCGCTCGCAGCCCGCGTTTCCCGCGCTGCAGGACGCCATCGACGACGTGTTCAATTCGCGCATCGGCGACGTGTCCGGTCGCGGCAAGCTCGCGGCCGACATGCGCGAGATCTGGATGATGCAGCCGCGCTTCGACAAGCGCAGCGGTGCCACGCCCTACAGCCTGGTCGAGCAGGCACGCTTTCGCGCGGCCTTCGACTTCATGCGGCTGCGCGCGGATGTCGGCGAGATCGGCGAGGCGATCGCCGAGTGGTGGCAGGAATTCAGCACGGCCGACGACGTGCGCCGGCAGGACCTGATGGAGCAGGTGCGCGACGAGCAGCACAAGCGCACGCGCCAGCGGGTGCCCGCACGGGCAGCGGATGCGGCGCCGGCCAGCGCGCCAGCGGCGCAGGCCGACGAGGCGGCGCTGCCGCCGGACGGCGAACTCGCCACGGCGCCCCGCAAGCGACGCCGCCGGCGCAAGCCGCGCACCGGCGGCGGCGGCGAAGCCGGCAGCGCTGCCGCCGAATGACGATCCGGGCCTACGTCGCCATCGGCGCCAACCTCGGCGACGCGCGCGCGACGGTGACCCGGGCGATGCAGGATCTGGACGGGCTGCCGCGCACCCGTGTCGCGTCGCGGTCCTCGCTGTACCGCAGTGCGCCTGTCGATGCCGATGGACCGGATTTCATCAATGCGGTGGTCGGGCTCGATACCGCGATGGACGCGCATGCGCTGCTTGCCGAACTCCAGCGCCTCGAACTCGGCGCAGGCCGCGAGCGCCCCTACCGTCACGCGCCGCGCACTCTCGACCTCGACCTGCTGCGCCATGGCGATGCCGTGATCGACACGGCGATGCTCACGCTGCCGCATCCGCGCATCGCGCAGCGCGCCTTCGTGCTTCTGCCGCTGGCCGAGATCGCGCCCGAGCTGGTCACGCCCGGTCAGCTGGCGCAGGTGGCGGACCAGCGCATCGAGCGGCTCTGAGGCCGACGCCGGCCCCGCCCATTACACTTGCGCGGTTTTTCACGATGGCGTCACGCGCATGTGATGGCCGCGAATCCAGGAGATCGCCATGTTCGGCAAGCTGCTGCCCCGCGAGGGGAATTTTTTCGAGATGTTCAACCAGCACGCCGACCGCATCGTCGAAGCCGCGCGCGCGTTCGAGCAACTGGTGGCGAACTACAACGACTTGCACCTGCGCGAACAGTACAACCGCGATGTCGACAACGCAGAGCGCGCGGCCGACCGCGTGACGCACGACGTCAACCGGCTGATTCACAAGACCTTCATCACGCCGATCGATCGCGAGCAGATCCACAAGCTGATCAACACGATGGACGACGTGGCCGACCTGATCCAGGACTCGGCCGAGACCATGGCGCTCTACGACGTGCGCCACATGACCGAGGAGATCACCCGCCTCACGACGCTCAGCGTGAAATGCTGCGAACGCGTCAAGGACGCGGTCAAGTTCCTCTCCAAGATCACCGACCCGGCCACGGCCGAAGCCACGCTCAAGGCCTGCGAGGAAATCGACCGGCTCGAATCCGACGCCGACCGCGTGATGCGCAGCGCCATGAGCAAGCTGTTTCGCGAAGAGCCCGACGTTCGCGAGGTCCTCAAGCTGAAGGCCATCTACGAATTGCTCGAAACGATCACCGACAAGTGCGAGGATGTCGCCAACGTCATCGAGGGCATCGTCCTCGAGAATTCCTGAGCACGGACGGCGAATGGCAACGGTTCAGGTCGCCCTCTGGGTGGTGGTGGTGCTGGTGGTGTTGGCCATCGCCTTCGATTTCATGAACGGCTTCCACGACGCGGCGAATTCGATCGCCACCGTCGTGTCGACCGGCGTCCTCAAGCCCGGGCAGGCGGTGGTGTTCGCGGCTTTCTTCAACCTGGTCGCGATCTTCGTCTTTCATCTGAGCGTCGCGGCCACTGTCGGCAAGGGGATCGTGCAGCCGGGCGTCGTCGACGTGCACGTCGTGTTCGGCGCGCTGGTCGGCGCCATCAGCTGGAACTTCGTTACCTGGTACTACGGCATTCCGAGCAGCTCCTCGCATGCGCTCATCGGCGGCATCGTGGGCGCGGTGATCGCCAAGGCCGGCTCTGGTGCGCTGATCGCCTCGGGCATCTGGAAGACGGTGGCGTTCATCTTCATCTCGCCGCTGCTCGGCTTCTTTCTCGGCTCGTTCATGATGGTCGTGGTGGCCTGGGTGTTCAGGACCTCGACGCCGTCGCGCGTCGACCGCTGGTTCCGGCGCCTGCAGATCATTTCGGCCGGCGCCTACAGCCTCGGCCATGGCGGCAACGATGCGCAGAAGACGATCGGCATCATCTGGATGCTGCTGATCGCGACCGGCTATGCGGCCGCCGATGCGGCCAATCCGCCGACCTGGACGATCGTGGCCTGCTACACGGCAATCGCGCTCGGCACCATGTTCGGCGGCTGGCGCATCGTCAAGACCATGGGCCAGAAGATCACCAAGCTCAAGCCCGTGGGCGGCTTCTGCGCCGAGACGGGGGGCGCGCTGACCTTGTTCCTGGCCACTGCCTTGGGCATCCCGGTGTCGACCACGCACACCATCACCGGCGCCATCGTCGGCGTCGGCTCGACGCAGCGCGCCAGCGCGGTGCGCTGGGGCGTGGCGGGCAACATCGTGTGGGCCTGGATCTTCACGATTCCGGCCTCGGCCTTCGTGGCGGCGATCGCCTACTGGATCGGGATCCAGGTGTTCTGACGCACTACTGGGACATCAACCGGCCTTCTTCGACCTGGTTCTCGAAGTAGCGCTGGAAGCTGAAGGCAATGCTGGCCATGAGGACCGTGCTGCCGATCATCAGCGCCAGCACGATGGCGCCGATCGTGAGCCAGTTGGTGCTGCCTGCGGCACTTTCGAGCGGCTGGCCGGCGTTGTAGCGTGCGTTCCACTTCTCGGGCGTCATCAGTCCGTAGACGATGGCGGTCAGGGCGCAGCCCGCGATGGTGAAGCCCAGGAGTGGAATCAGTACCCAGCTCAGGCCGTCGTCCATGCCGAACTGCTTGACGCGTTCGAGGCCATACAGCCCGAGTGCGGTGGGGATCGGGAGCAGCCATCCCAGGATGCTGCCGAAGCCGCCGAGGTAGAAGCAATGCAGGCCCAGCGGGCCGCCAAGAAAGGCCAGCCAGGCCGTCAGGGTCTTGTTCTTCATTCGGGCCTCGTCGAGCTGCCTTCGCCCAGAACCTTTTCCATCAGCACGACGTCGCGCCACTCGCCGAACTTCCAGCCGCAGTCCTTGAGCACGCCGACGTGGCTGAAGCCCTGGGCGCGGTGAACCCCGACCGACCCTGCGTTGGCGGAGTCGCCGATCACCGCGATGAGCTTGCGCACGCCGACGGATTCGGCGGCCTTTGACAGCGCCGCCAGCAGCTGCGTGCCGAGGCCCTGGCCCCGCGCGCCTTCGGCCAGGTAGATCGAGTCCTCGGCCGAGAATCGATAGGCCGGGCGTGGCTTGAACCAGTTGCAATAGGCGAAGCCGAGCAGCTCGCCCTCGCGTTCGGCGACGAGGTACGGCAGGTTCTTCGACAGCACATCGGCGCGGCGGGCTGCCATGTCGGCCTCGGTGGGGGGCTCGGTCTCGAAGGTGCCCGTGCCGTGCAGCACATGGTGGGCATAGATGGTCGTGATGGCCGCGACGTCTTCGTCGCGGCTGGGGCGGATGGTGGTCATTCGGGGGCGCTTGGCGCTGCCAGGGTGGTTGAAAAAGTGGAGCGGGCTATAATCGTGGGCTTTTCAGCGTGTCGCTGGCCGGGTGGCCATGTCGCGTGTCTCGACGCTGGAAGAACACCGTGGGCGAACCTTCTCGGTTTGCTGCACCACCCGAAGGATAAATCATGGTCGTCATTCGACTCTCCCGCGGCGGCTCCAAAGGCCGTCCGTTCTTCAACATCGTTGTGTCGGACAAGCGTGTTCGCCGCGATGGCCGCTTCATCGAACGCCTGGGTTTCTACAATCCCACGGCCAAGGAAAACGAAGAAAGCATCCGCATTGCGCAGGATCGCCTGACCTACTGGAAGAGCGTCGGTGCGCAAGCCTCGCCGACCGTCCACCGTCTGATCAAGCAAGCTGCCGACGCGGCGCCCAAGGCGGCAGCCTAAGCCGCCGGCCCGGCGATGCTGCCCACCCTCGAAGCCGCCGAATTGCCGGCGGACGCGATCGAAGTGGCGCGCATCGCCGACGCCTGGGGCATCAAGGGCTGGTTCAAGGTCCTGCCCCACAGCGCCAGTCCCGAGGCGCTTTTTTCCTCCAAGCGCTGGTTTCTGCAGCCGCCGGGCGCCAAGACGGCCAGCGCATTCCGGCTCGCGATCCGCGAGGCCAAGGAACACTCCGATTGCATCGTCGCCTCGTCGGAAGACGTGGCGGACCGCAACGCGGCCGAAGCGCTGCGCGGCGCGCGGGTGTTCGTGCCGCGTTCGAGCTTTCCCACGGCAGCCGAGGACGAGTACTACTGGGTCGACCTCATCGGGCTTTCGGTCGTGAACCGCGAAGGCATCGTGCTTGGCACCGTGCGCGAACTGCTCGCCACCGGCCCGCAGACCACGCTGGTGCTGGAAGCCCAGGAGGACGGCAAGCCCGTCGAGCGCATGGTGCCCTTCGTCTCGGCCTTCGTCGACAAGGTCGATCTGCCCGGCCGGCTGATCACGGTCGACTGGCAGCCGGACTATTGAGCGGGCAGGGGCGGCGCCATGCGCTTCGACGTCATCACCCTGTTTCCCGAACTCTTCACGCCCTTTCTGGCGAACGGTGTCACGCGCCGCGCTTTTGAGTCGAAGCAGGTCGAGGTCGTGCTCTGGAATCCGCGCGACTTCGCCGAAGGCAACTACCGGCGCGTCGACGACCGGCCTTTCGGTGGCGGTCCCGGCATGGTGATGATGGCCGAGCCGTTGTCGGCCTGTCTCGATGCCGCGCTGGCAGCGCGTGCGGCCGCGGCGCCCGTGGTGCTGTTCTCTCCGATCGGCGAAAGCCTGCGCCACGAGGCCGTCGAGCGGTGGTCGGCAAGCGAGGGCGCCGTTCTGGTCTGCGGCCGCTACGAGGGCATCGACCAGCGCTTCATCGACGCGCGCGTCACGCACCAGATCAGCCTGGGCGATTTCGTGTTGTCGGGCGGCGAGGTTGCTGCCATGGCGCTGCTGGACGCGGTCGCCCGGCTGCAGCCGGGTGTGCTCGGCGACGAAGCCAGTCATGTCCAGGACAGCTTCAATCCCGCGCTCGATGGCTTGCTGGATTGCCCCCATTACACCCGGCCGGAGCAATGGAACGGCGAGGGCGTGCCGGCGGTGCTGCTGTCCGGCCATCACGTGCAGATCGAGCGCTGGCGGCGCGACCAGCGGCTGGCGATCACCCGGCAAAAGCGACCCGATCTGATCGACGCGGCGCGCGCTGCGGGCCGGCTCAGCCCGCTCGATGAGAAGGCACTCCGGAAAAAGCTATAATCTTTGGCTCCCCGATCCTCTGCCCGGCCGCGCCGACTCTTTCGAAGGCGCCTTTTGTGTAGCGCGAGCACGATCGAATCCAGGAAATCATGAACCTCATCCAGACCCTCGAGCAGGAAGAAATCGCCCGGCTCGGCAAGAAGATCCCCGATTTCATGCCCGGCGATACCGTCATCGTCAGCGTGAGCGTCGTGGAAGGCACCCGCAAGCGCGTGCAGGCCTACGAAGGCGTGGTGATCGCCAAGCGCAACCGCGGCCTCAACAGCGGTTTCACGGTGCGCAAGATCTCCAGCGGCGAAGGCGTGGAACGCACCTTCCAGACCTACAGCCCGCTGATCGCCGGCATCGAAGTCAAGCGCCGCGGCGATGTGCGCCGCGCCAAGCTGTACTACCTGCGCGAGCGCAGCGGCCGTTCGGCTCGCATCAAGGAAAAGCTGCCCGGCAAGTCGTCGGCAGCCTCGGCCGCTCAATAAGCAGTGCCTGCCTGCCTCGCAAAAAGCCGCCGTTCGAGGCGGCTTTTTGCATTGGCCCCGTGCTGCAGCGAGGCAAGCGTGATTTATGTTGTGGTGCTGCGTGTCGCGCCGGCGCCGTTTCTGCGTTTTACTTGACCCGTATTCTTTCTTGACCGCTCCATCGCCCGCCATGCGCGCTTCCTCCGTCGAAACCATCAACGCCATCCTGCCGTCGGCACTGAGATCGTTCGACCCGCGCCAGGCTCCGGTGATCGGCATCGATTCGGCGTTGCCGGCAGTTCCGCCCGCAAGGCTCACCGCACGTGCCCTGCGAGCGCGCTTTGCCACGCCTCCCGTCTGGGCGCCCGAACTGCGGCGTGAACCCCAACTGACGGACCGCATGCCGGCACAAGCCGCCGTGCTCGTGCCGATCGTGATGAGGGACGAGCCGACGATCCTGCTCACCGAGCGGACGACCCATTTGTCCACGCACTCAGGCCAGGTCGCCTTCCCTGGTGGACGGGTCGACCCCGAAGATGCCAATATCGCCGCTGCCGCGCTGCGTGAAGCGTGGGAGGAGGTCGGCCTCTCGGCTGACTACATCGAGGTGCTGGGCAGCCTGCCGACCTACACCACGGTGACCGCCTTCGTCGTGACGCCGGTCGTCGCCCTCGTGCGTCCGGATTTCGAACTGACCCTCAATCCTGATGAGGTCGCCGACGCTTTCGAGGTGCCTTTCGCCTATCTGATGAATCCCGCGAACCATCGGCGCCATGTGCGGATCGACCCCGATTTCGGCTCGCGTGAATGGTTGTCCATGCCCTACCAGGACGGCACGCGTGAGCGCTTCGTCTGGGGCGCGACGGCCGGCATGCTGCGCAATCTCTACCGCTTTCTTTCGGCATAGATTCGCCCATGGGGCAGCGCGCGGAGGGCTCACCCTAGAATCCACGGATGAGCTTCTTTGCGATCCTGTGCGCGTTGCTGATCGAGCAGGTGCGACCGCTCGCGTACCACAACCCCGTCTACGGCGGCGTGCTCGCATGGACGCGCTGGACCAGCCGCAATTTCGACGCGGGCAAGCCGCACCATGGCTGGGTGGCCTGGTGCCTGGCGGTGCTCATGCCGACGCTGATCGTGCTCGGTGTGCACTGGTTGCTCGTTCTGACCCTGGGCCTGCCGTTCGCGGTGCTCTGGAGCATTGCGGTGCTGTACGTCACGCTCGGCTTCCGGCAGTTCAGCCATCACTTCACCGGCATTCGCGACGCGCTCGACGAGGGTGACGAGCCGCTCGCCCGTTCATTGCTCGCGCACTGGCAGCATGTCGATGCGGCCGATCTGCCGCGCAGCGAAATCGTGCGGCATGTGATCGAGCATTCGGTCATCGCGGCGCACCGGCATGTGTTCGGCGTGCTGGCCTGGTTCTCGGTCCTGGCCGCGATCGGGCTCGGGCCGGCCGGCGCGGTGTTCTACCGCATGAGCGAATTCGTTTCTCGCTACTGGATCCACAAGAACGGTGCTTCGATGCAGCCCTCCAGCATCTGGGTCCAGCAGGCTGCAAGGCGCGCCTGGACCTTGATCGACTGGCTGCCCGCGCGCATCACGGCGCTCGGCTTCGCCGTGGTCGGCAGTTTCGAGGAGGCGATCGACTGTTGGCGCAACGATGCGCGGCGCTTTCCCAACGAGAACGATGGCGTGATCCTCGCCGCGACCTCGGGCGCGGTGAACGTGAGGCTCGGCGGCGGCACGCTGAGCGCGGCACCGGTGCTCGCCGATCCGTTGTCGCGTGCGCAGGCCGGCGATTCCTTCGCCGGCGGCCGCGGCCCCGACAGCGGCAGCACGCCGGGACG
Organism: Variovorax sp. SRS16; assembly: GCF_901827165.1. Taxonomy (NCBI): domain Bacteria; kingdom Pseudomonadati; phylum Pseudomonadota; class Betaproteobacteria; order Burkholderiales; family Comamonadaceae; genus Variovorax; species Variovorax sp. SRS16. The sequence continues at coordinate 4,081,853 of NZ_LR594666.1, read as the reverse complement.
CGAGCCCGAGCCGGCGCATCTGCGCAGCGTCGTCGGGCTGGTCTGGCGTTCGGTCGTGATGTGGATGGTGCTGCTCGCGCTGCTCACCCTGGCGCGATTGCTGGGGTGAGCGAAGCCGTGTCGGCCTCGCGTGGCGTCCCCGGTTTCTGGAGTCCGCGCATCGGCGCGCTGGAGCCTTATGTTCCCGGCGAGCAGCCGCGCATCGCGAAGCTCGTCAAGCTGAACACCAACGAGAACCCCTATCCGCCGTCGCCGCGCGTGATCGATGCCGTTCAGGCCGCGGCCGCCAACGGACTCGAGCGCTATCCCGATCCCGAATCGGTCACGCTGCGCGAGGCGATTGCGGCGCGCTACGGTCTCGCGTCCGCGCAGGTGTTCGCCGGCAACGGCTCCGACGAAGTACTGGCCCATGCCTTCTTCGCCTTCTTCCAGCAGGCCGAGCCCTTGCTGATGCCTGACATCAGCTACAGCTTCTATCGCGTCTACGCGCAGCTCTACGGCATCGACTGCGAGCTGCAGCCGGTCGATCAGGGTCTGCGCATCGATGCCGATGCGCTGGCCGCGCGTGCTGCGGCCGGTTGCGCGGGCATCGTGCTGGCGAATCCCAATGCGCCGACCGGTATCGGGATGCCGCTCGCGTGCATCGAAAAGCTGCTCGATGCGTGTCCCCGTCGCGTGGTGCTGGTGGACGAGGCCTATGTGGATTTCGGCGGAGAAAGCGCGATGCCATTGATCGCCCGGTATCCGAACCTGCTGGTCGTTCAGACGCTGTCCAAATCGCGTTCGCTTGCAGGGCTGCGTGTCGGCTTTGCTTGCGGCCACGCGCATCTGATCGAAGGTCTTCAGCGCGTCAAGAACAGCTTCAATTCCTATCCGCTCGACCGTCTTGCGACCGCGGGCGCGATCGCGGCCTTCGAGGACGAAGCGTGGTTCATCAAGACGCGCGACGCGGTGATCGACACGCGGGAAGGATTGACCTTGCAGCTGGAAGACCTCGGCTTCGAGGTGCTGCCTTCGCAAGCCAATTTCGTGTTCGTCCGGCATGCTGCGCACGATGCGGCCCGTCTCGCGGCCTCGCTGCGCGAACGCGCGGTGCTGGTCAGGCATTTCAATCAGCCGCGCATCGCGCAGTACCTGCGCATCAGCATCGGCACGCGCGACCAGTGCGCGGCGCTCGTCGATGCGCTCGGCGATATCCTCGGCGCGGCTCAGTAGCGCGTGCGGCTCAGTTCCGCGAACAGCTCGCCGTAGATCCGGTAGCGCGAGGCGCTGATCGTTCCGGAGCGACCGGGCGACTCCACCTGCGCGATCACGCCGCATCCCGGCTCGTGCAGGTGCGTGCAGTTGTAGAACTTGCAGCCCGACGCATGCTCGGCGATGTCGGGCATCAGGTGCGCGAGCTGCATCGCCTCGATGTGATGCAGGCCGAATTCCTGGAAGCCGGGCGAGTCGATCAGCGCGGTGGTGCGCGCAGCGTCCACCCAGTACCACGTCGTGCTGGTCGTGGTGTGCTTGCCCGAGTTGAGCGCTTGCGAGATCTCGCCGGTCAGCGCCAGCGCGCCGGGCACCAGCAGATTGATCAGCGTGCTCTTGCCCGCGCCGGAGGGGCCCAGCACGAGCGTGGTCCTGCCCGCGAGCAGCGTGGTCAGCGTGGCACGGTCGGCCTCGCCGTGCGCGGTCAATGCCAGCGCAAGCACGTCGTACTTCATGCGGCGGTAGGGCGCCAACCTGGCCCAGGCCCGTTCGAAAGGCTTGACCAGGTCGCTCTTGTTGAGTGCGATGACCGGCACGATGCGTTCGGCCGCGGCGGCGATCAGTGCGCGTGCGAGCTGGGTTTCGGAGAACTCGGGCTCGGCTGCGATGAGGATCAGCACCTGGTCGAGATTGGCCGCGAAGGACTTGGTCCGGATCTCGTCCTGGCGATAGAACAGGTTCTTGCGCGGCCTGACCTGCTCGATGGTGCCTTCGTCCTCGCTGGCCTGCCAGAGCACGCGGTCGCCGACGACGGCCTGGCTTTTCTTGCCGCGTGGATGGCAGATCAGGCGATCGCCCTGCGGCGTTTCGACGAGGCAGTGGCGGCCATGGCTCGCGATGACCAGCCCTTCGCGCAATGCCGCATCGCTTGCGGCGCCGCGCTGCTTAGCCAACGGCGGCTTCCATGCGCTCAGGCGGCCAGCAGGGCATCCGCCTGCGCCGCGCAATCGAAGTCGGCGGCGGAGATGCCGCCGACATCATGCGTGTTGAAGCGCACGACACAGCGGCTGTAGTGCACCGACAGGTCCGGATGGTGGTCCTGCCTGTGCGCGACCAGCGCCAGGGCATTCACGAAAGCGATGGTCTCGAAGTAGTTCGCGAAAGTGAAGGTCTTCTCGATCGCGACATCGGCGCCGTCGCCGGTGAGCTTCCAGCTTTCGAGCCGGGCCAGGCCGGCCACGATCTCGGTGGCGCTCAGCGCGCGGCGGTGAGTCGTCTTCCAGTCCTTGGGCTTCAGCATGCTGCTCATGATGGGCCTTTCTTCAGTCAGGCCGCAGCCATACGCGCCAGGCGCTCGGATGCAGGCGGATGCGAGTAGTAGAACTTGACGAACACCGGGTCGGGCGTCAGCGTCGAGGCGTTGTCCTGGTAGAGCTTGAGCAGCGCTGCGGAAAGGTCGGCGCCGCTGGTCTGCGCGATCGCGTAGGCGTCGGCCTCGAATTCGTGCTTGCGCGAGATGCGCACCGGCAGCGGAGCGACGAAGAAGCCGAACACCGGCACCGCGAGCATGAACAACAGGATCGCCAGCGCATCGTTGGGTGCCGCCATGTTGGGCTGCACGCCGAGGCCGGCATAGAACCACGCGTGGCCCGAGAGCCAGCCCAGCAGCGCGAACCCGGCCAGGCTGAGCGCGAACATCGCGGCCATGCGCTTCATGACATGCCGGTGCTTGAAGTGGCCCAGCTCGTGGGCCAGCACGGCCTCGACCTCGCCGGCACTGAGCTGGCGCAACAGCGTGTCGTAGAAGACCACGCGCTTGCTGGCGCCGAAGCCGGTGAAATAGGCATTGGCATGCGCGCTGCGCGTGCTGCCATCCATCACGAACAGGCCCTTGGCCGCGAAGCCGCAGCGCTGCATCAGCGCATTGACGCGCAGCTTGAGCGCGGCGTCGTCCAGCGGCTTGAACTTGTTGAAGATCGGCGCGATGAAGCTCGGGTAGATCAGCATCAGCAGCAGGTTGAACGCCATCCAGGCGCCCCATGCCCACAGCCACCACAGCCTGCCGGCGGCGCCCATGAGCCACAGGATGAGTGCCGCGATCGGCAGACCGATCAGCACGCCCAGCAGCAGACCCTTGGCCGCATCGGCGAGCCAGAGCCGCCAGGTCATCTTGTTGAAGCCGAAGCGCTCCTCGAGCCTGAAGGTCTGCCACAGCGTGAACGGCAGCTCGAGCAGTCCGCCGATCAGCGCGAAGGCCGCCAGCAGCACCAGCTGCTGCAGCATGCCGCCGCCGAGCCAGGCCAGCAACAGCTTGTTGAGCATGTCGAGGCCGCCCAGCAGGGTCCAGCCGAGCAGCACGGTCGCGCTCCATGCCATTTCGAGCAGGCCGAAACGGGTCTTCGCCACCGTGTAGTCGGCGGCCTTCTGATGGGCTGCGAGCGTGATGGCCTGCGCGAAGGCAGCCGGCACGGCATCGCGATGCCGTGCCACATGGCGCACCTGCCGCGTGGCGAGCCAGAACTTGACGGCCAGCCCAGCGGTCAGCGCGAAGGCGAACGCGAGCGTCAGAACGAGGGAGGCGGAAAGAGGGCTGGACATGGCCCGTGGAGTTTAGCCCGCGCGTTTCCCATTCGTGAGTGGGGCCATCGACGACAATCGCCCGATGCCCGAATCCCTGGACCCGACTGCGCCCGTGCCCGCCACCACGCTCAAGAAGAGCGATCAGAACCTCGTCTGGCTCGATTGCGAGATGAGCGGCCTCGATCCCGAAAAGGAACGCCTGCTCGAGATCGCCGTGGTCGTGACCGGCCCCGATCTCGAGCCGCGCATCGATGGCCCCGTGCTCGTCATCCATCAGAGCGACGAGGTCCTCGACGGCATGGATGCCTGGAACAAGGGCACGCACGGCCGCAGCGGACTGATCGAGAAGGTCAAGGCCTCCACACTGGACGAAACGGCAGCGGAGAAGCAACTGATCGACTTCATCTCCCGCTACATCCCGAAGCACGGCTCACCGATGTGCGGCAACACCATCGGGCAGGACCGGCGCTTCCTGGTGAAATACATGCCGAAGCTGGAAGCGTACTTCCACTACCGCAATCTCGACGTCAGCACCTTGAAGGAACTTGCCAAGCGCTGGAAGCCGGCTGCCTATGCCGCGTTCAAGAAGCAGCAGGCCCACACCGCATTGGCGGACGTGCACGAGTCGATCGAGGAACTCGCGCACTACCGGCAGACCTTTCTGCGGCTGCAGGATTAGGTAAAAACCCGAGGCCGTGCGATAATCATAAGCTTCGCTGCAGCGCAACAGGTTGCGGTAGCGTTTCTTGCATCTCCCTATCTTGCACATCGCGCCCCTTTGATCGGGCCGCAGCGAAGACGAAAGTCCTTGCTGAACGTCGTTGGATGGTTGATGTTTTTCACCACCGACGGAGCGTCGCCCACGGCAGCGCTCGCGCATGAGAATTTTTGAATGACCGACGCTTTTGAAGCGCAGGGCGACTTCGCGCCTGTGCAATCCGATGATTTCGCCGCCGAGCGCGAATCCTTTTCCTCCACCAGTGAGGCCCCCGCCGTTTTCGAAGCGATCGATGCGGTCGAGCCGCCGAAGCTGCCCAATGGCTTCATCAAGCTGGGCCTGGCCCCCGAGCTGATCGCTGCGGTCGAAGACCTCGGCTTCACCCAGCCCACCACGGTGCAGGAACAGGTGATTCCGCGCGCCATGACGGCCAGCGGCAGCGCCGGTGGCGCCACGCGTTTCGTCGACCTGATGGTGTCGAGCCAGACCGGCAGCGGCAAGACGGCGGCTTTCCTGCTGCCCGTGCTGCACACGCTGCTGCAGCGCCAGGCCGAAGCCGAGGCCGCGGCCAAGGCCGAATTCCAGCGTCTTGCAGCCGAAGCCGCCGTACGCGGCGAAGCGCCGCCGAAGAAGCCCAAGCGCAAGGATCCGACCAACGCGCGCCACTTCAAGGCGGCCACACCCGGCGCGCTGATCCTTTGCCCCACGCGCGAACTCGCACAGCAAGTCGCGCACGATGCCATCGACCTGGTCAAGCACTGCCGTGGGCTGCGCATCGCCAGCGTGGTCGGCGGCATGCCTTACCAGTTGCAGATCGCCAAGCTGCAGAACGCCGACCTCGTGGTCGCCACGCCAGGCCGCCTGCTCGACCTTCAGCGCTCGATGCAGATCAAGCTCGACCAGGTCAAGTTCCTGGTCGTCGACGAGGCCGACCGCATGCTCGACCTCGGCTTCTCGGACGACCTCGCCGAAGTCAACCAGCTCACCATCGAGCGCCAGCAGACCATGATGTTCAGCGCGACCTTCGCGCCCCGCATCCAGCAGCTGGCGCAACGCGTGATGCGCGAGCCGCAGCGCGTGACCATCGACAGCCCGCAGGAAAAGCACGTCAACATCAAGCAGGTGCTGTTCTGGGCCGACAGCATGCAGCACAAGCGCAAGCTGCTCGACCACTGGCTGCGCGATACCACCCTCAACCAGGCCATCGTGTTCGCGAGCACGCAAGTCGAATGCGACGGTCTTGCCAACGATCTGCAGCAGGATGGCTTCAGCGCCGTGGCGCTGCACGGCGCGCTGAGCCAGGGCTTGCGCAATCGCCGGCTGATGGCGCTGCGCCAAGGCCAGGTCCAGATCCTCGTCGCCACCGACGTGGCCGCGCGCGGCATCGACGTGCCAACCATCACGCACGTCTTCAACTTCGGTCTGCCGATGAAAGCCGAGGACTACACCCACCGCATCGGACGCACGGGCCGGGCCGGGCGCGACGGTCTGGCCGTGACCTTCGCCGAATTCCGCGATCGCCGCAAGATCTTCGACATCGAGGCCTACAGCCGGCAGCAGTTCAAGGCCGAAGTCATTCCCGGCCTCGAGCCGCAGCAGCGCTCGCCGCAAGCGCGTCCGCAGGGCGACTTCGGCGGCCGAGGCCGCGACAACCATTCGCGTGACCGCAAGTTCGGCGGCGGTGGTGGTCACCGCAGCGGCGGCGGCTATGCGGGCGCCAGCGGTTTCAATGACCGTGGTTCGCGCGGCCCCGCCGCACCGGCACCGCGCGGCTTCCAGGACCGGGGTCATGCAGGCTTCGGCGCCGGGCGCGACGAAGGTGGCTACGGCCGCAAGCCAGGCTTTGGCGACAGCGCGCCGCGCGGCCCAGGCGCGCATGGCGGCGGTGGCGGAGGCAAGGTCTTCGTGCCCCGCGACGCGCAGAAGCGTTCTTTCAAGCCTACGCGCTGATCCCGCGCAGCCCCGCTGCTGCTGCATCATTTCAAAAGCCCGTGCTTCTTCGAAGCGCGGGCTTTTTGCTTTTGGCAACTGGTGAAATTTAATAAGTATATTTATAATCACATCTCTTATGAAGAGAGACTTCACCCAGCGCTTCGGATTCCTGGTCAACGACGTCGCGAAGCTCTACGGTCAGCAGTTCGACCGGCTGGCGCGCAAGCGCATCGGTCTTTCGCGTGCGCAGTGCCGGGTGCTCGGCGCGCTGGCCATGCGAGGTGACGAGCAGCCGCTTTCGCAAGTGGAGCTCGCGCAGCGCCTGGACCTGAGCGCGATGGCGGTGGGCAGTCTTTGCGATCGCCTGGAGGCCGCGGGCTGGCTGCGGCGCGAGCCGAGCAGCAGCGACCGCCGCGTCAACCGCGTTCATCTGGCTCCGAGTGCGGAAAAAGCACTCGATGCCGCCCTCACGATCAGTGATTCGCTGCACGCCCGGGCGCTTGCCGCATTCACGTCCGCCGAGCGCGCGCAGCTGCTGGCGCTGCTGGGCAAGGCGCGCCAGGGGTTGATGGCACTGGATCTCGAGGACGCGGAGCAGGCTCGATGAGCGCCATTGCGCTGCGGGCCGGCTCCGCACCTGCGTCGCTGCAGCCCGGCACCGGCGTGGCGCATCGCGGGATGATCACCATCTCGATCATGCTGGCGACCATCATGCAGGCGCTCGACACCACGATCGCCAACGTGGCGCTGCCGCACATGCAGGGCAGTCTGCAGGCCTCGCAGGATCAGATCACCTGGGTGCTCACCTCGTACATCGTGGCCGCCGCCATCGCGCTGCCGTTGACGGGGTGGCTTTGCGGCCAATGGGGCCGGCGCAAGGTGTTCCTGATTTCGGTGATCGGCTTCACCGTCGCGTCGGCGCTGTGCGGGTTGGCGACTTCACTCCTGGGTATCGTTGCGGCGCGGCTGCTGCAAGGTATTTTCGGTGCGTCGCTGGTGCCGCTGTCGCAGGCAGTGCTGCTGGACATCAATCCGCGCGAGAAGGTCGGCCAGGCGATGGCGATCTGGGGCGCGGGCATCATGGTGGGGCCCATCCTCGGTCCGATGCTGGGCGGCTGGCTGACCGAGAATTTCGACTGGCGGTGGGTGTTCTTCATCAACCTGCCGGTCGGGCTGATCGCCCTGTGGGGCATCGGACGCTACCTGCCCGAAAGCCGGCCGAAGGGCGAGCGACTGGACATCTTCGGCTTCGTCACGCTGAGCCTGGCCATCGGGATGCTGCAGCTTTTCCTCGATCGGGGCGAACAGCTCGACTGGTTCGATTCGTGGGAGATCAAGCTCGAAGCGGTCGCCGCGCTGATCGCCTTCGCTTTCTTCGTCATCCATACCTGGACGGTGGAGGGCGTCTCGTTCTTCGATCGCGATCTGCTCAAGGACCGCAACTTCGTGACCGGCCTGCTGTTCGCATTCATTGTCGGCATGATCCTGTACGCGACGATGGCATTGCTGCCGAATTTCCTGCAGGGGCTGATGGGCTATCCGGTGGTCTACACCGGCCTGGTGACGGCGCCGCGCGGCGTCGGCACCATGATCGCGATGATCGCCGTCGGGCGACTGGTGCAGCGAGTGGACGTGCGCGCGATCATGGCGATCGGCTTTGGTCTGACGGCATTCTCGCTCTGGCAGATGACGGGCATGACGCTGCAGATGGACAGCACGCTGATCATCACCTCGGGCTTCATTCAGGGTCTTGGCATCGGATTCACCTTCGTGCCGCTGTCGACCGCGACCTTCGCGACGCTGGCGCCTCGACTGCGCCACCAGGGCACGCCGGTCTTCAGCCTGCTGCGCAACATCGGCAGCAGCGTGGGCATCTCGATCGTGCAGGCCTTGTTGACCGAGGGTTCCAGCAGGGCGCATGCCGAAATCGCCGCCACGGTGGCGCCCGGCAACCAGGGCCTGATCAACCTGCCCGCGTTGCTGAATCCCGACACGATGCCGGGGCTCGCCGTGCTGAATGCCGAGGTCACTCGGCAAGGCGCGTTGATCGGCTATCTCGACGATTTCGCGATCATGATGATGATCACGCTCGCGGCTATTCCGCTGCTGCTGCTGATTCGCAGCCCACGTCGCACCCGGGCCGATGCGGGCGAGCCGGTCGAGGTACCGCATTAGGATGAGGCTCCCCCCTTCTCTGTTCATGCATTCGAAAGTGTCGCGAAGACCGAAATTCTGTCGGCCCGTCGTTCCTTCCGTGTGGGCGTACGCCGCGCTTTCAACGCAGTCGCCTTCGATACCAGCGTCCGTCGCATGCCGGCGGACGCCGATGTCAGGCCGATTCCGGCCCGAGTTCCGGTGCGTTGCCGACCATCATTCGACTCAGCAACTGGGCCAGGATTTCGCGCTGCTCGGGCTCGAACATCCGCAGCAGATGCAATTCGGCGGCGGCGTGTCGGGGCATCGCGTCGTCGGCCATGCGCATGCCCTTGGCGGTCAGCTTGACGACGACACCGCGTCCGTCTTTGGGATCCGTCGATCTGCGCACGAAGCCTTCGAGCTCCAGCCGCTTCAGCAGGTTCGACAGGCCGCCGGAGGTGAACAGCAAGGTCGCCTGAAGCCGCGACGGAGACAGGCGATAGGGCGGACCCGCGACGCGCAGCGTCGCCAGAACCGCATATTCCTGGTATTTCAGACCCAAGGGCTGCAGCACGGCATTGATCGTGCGCAGCACGACCTCTTCCAGGCGCAGCAGGCGCCCGACGACCGCCTTGCCGCTGCTGTCGAGATCGGGCCGCTCATTGCGCCATTGCCGGATGCCACGGCCGACCAGGTCCTCCTGGATCTGCTGGCCGACCATCGCGACCGGCGCCGAGGCCGCGGCTGCGTGGCGCTTCGTTTTCGCTTGGCCTCGGGGTGCCCGGCCGCGCGCTGCGCCAGTCTCGTGCTTCATTTGCAGGGTCTCCATGGTGTTCGTCGCGGCATCGATGTCTCGGTCCGGCGCGTGGCCTGTGGTGCGCGAGGTCGTATCTTAAATGTCATCTATTTATCTTTCTCAAAAGATAAGAAATGCATCTTCGATACGCATGGTGCTAACCCAGCGGAACCGTTGCTTCCTTGAGCACGCGCAGCACGAAGTGCGATTGGCTGTGCCGGATGCCGGGAATCTTGTAGAGCTTCTCGCGCAGCAGCCGTTCATAGTCGCGCGTGTCGCGCACGGCAATGCGGATGTAGTAGTCGTAGTCACCGGAAACCAGATAGGCCTCCTGGATCTCGGGAATGGTCGCCAGCACGCGGCCGAATTCATAAAGCGTCTCGTCGTTGTGACTCTCGAGCGTGAGCTGCACGATGACCGAGTCGCGGTAGCCGAGCTTGGCGGCGTCGAGGTCGACCGTGTAGCCCTTGATCACGCCCTGGGCCTCGAGTTTCTTGATGCGGTTCCAGCAACTCGTCGGCGACAGGCCCACTTCGGTGCCGATCTCCTGCAGGGTCTTGCGCGAGTCGCCCAGCAGCACACGCAGGATCGCGAGATCGAGTTTGTCGAACAATTCTTCGTGGATATCTTGATTTTGGCGACTGATTTTCATGAAAACTCGCGATACAGACAAAAGAATGAAGCAAATTCTGCATCAATTTAGGAAGAATCGACGCATGCAAACCGTTACCCATTCGTTGTCTCGCCCCGTGTTGGATGCGGCCACTCTCGAAGCGCGTGCGCGCAACGGCGCCGAGGCGCTGCTGCATACGTTGATCGAATGCGGCGTCGACACGATCTTCGGCTACCCCGGCGGCGCTGCCCTGCCGCTCTATGACGCCTTGCACGGCGAGCCCCGGCTGCGCCATGTGCTTGTGCGTCATGAGCAGGCCGCCGTTCATGCGGCCGAAGGCTATGCGCGCACCACCGGGCGCGTGGGCGTGGTGCTGGTGACTTCGGGGCCCGGCGTCGGCAACACCATCACGGGGCTGCTCGATGCCATCAGCGACTCGGTGCCGCTGCTGTGCATCAGCGGACAGGTCGCCACTGCCGTGATCGGCACCAATGCGTTCCAGGAAAGCGATGCGCTCGGGATGTCTCGGCCGGTGACCAAGTGGAACCACCAGACGCGGGTGGCCGACGACATTCCGGCCGTGGTGCGGCGCGCGCTGGACATCGCGGCGTCGGGACGGCCGGGACCGGTGTTGCTCGATGTACCGAAGGACGTCCAGCTCACGCCGCTGGGCCGCGGACCGACGTCGCCACCGGCGCGCTCCCTCCGTGAAGGCGCGACGTCTCAGCCACCGCGCGGAAGTCTGCAACGCGCCGCGGATCTGCTGTCCACCGCGCGCCGGCCGATCGTGTATGGCGGAGGCGGTCTCATCAACGCCGGCCCCTCGGCTTGCGAGGCCTTCACGCGCCTTGTGCATCGTCTCGGCGCGCCGTGCACGCTGACGCTGATGGGCCTTGGCGCGTTCCCGGCTTCCGATCCAGGTTTCGTCGGCATGCTGGGCATGCATGGCACGCTGGAGGCCAACCTGGCAATGCATGAAGCCGATCTCGTGGTTTGCGTCGGCGCGCGCTTCGACGACCGCGTGACGGGCAAGCTCGACGAGTTCTGTCCGCACGCACGCAAGATTCATATCGACATCGACCCCAGCAGCATCAACAAGGTGGTCCAGGTCGACGTGCCGATGGTGGGCGACTGCGGTGTGGTGCTCGATGCGTTGCTCGCGATGCCCGAACTCGGCGGTCTGGCGCCCGAGCGGCTGGCGCCCTGGTGGCAGCGCATCGAACATTGGCGTGCGCAGCGTTGCCTGGCTTTCGTGCCGAACGAGGAAGTCATCCTGCCGCAGCAATTGATGACCTCGCTGCAGCAAGCGATTTCAGGCCGTGATGCGATCGTCTCCACCGACGTCGGCCAGCACCAGATGTGGGCTGCGCAGTACATGCGCTTCGAGCGTCCGCGCCGCTGGCTCACTTCGGGCGGTGCAGGGACCATGGGCTACGGCCTGCCCGCAGCGATCGGCGCGCAGATCGCGCATCCGGACGCGCTGGTGGTGTGCGTGAGCGGCGATGCGTCGGTGCTGATGAACATCCAGGAGCTGTCGACCGCCATGCAGCATCGTGTGCCGGTCAAGCTGGTGCTCTCGAACAATGGCTACATGGGCATGGTGCGCCAGTGGCAGGAGCTGAACCATGGCAATCGTCTGAGTCACAGCTGGAATGAGGCGCTGCCCGATTTCGTCGCGCTGGCCAAGGCTTTCGGTTGGGGCGCACGCCGTGTGTCAGATCCGGCCGAGCTCGACGCTGCGCTGGCCGAATGTCTGGCCTACGAGGGCCCGTTCTTTCTCGACGTGCAGGTGGCCGCGCAGGAGAACTGCTTTCCGATGATGCCGTCGGGACAGGGACATCATCGTGTGATGCTGGGCAAGGACCGCTGGTACGAAGGCGATTGACGCGCCGCGGAACTGACCGCGCTCTCCTCTGCGCCGCGGATGCATAGCGTGCCCGAGATCTCCATTTCTTCCGTTGCATTGCCGCCGGCGGCGGCCGCGGCGAGGCGCCTGCGCATGGCTTGATGGAATACCTGCCCTTGTATTCGCCCGCGCAGCGTCGGCGCCACGAACTGCGTCCGGGCATCACCGGACGGGCCCAGGTCCATGGCCGCAACGCCCTGGCGTGGAAGGACAGCGACGTCTGGTACGTGGATCACCGTTCGATCTGGCTCGATCTCCGGATCCTGTGGCTCACCGTTCGAAAGGTGTGCGTGCGGGATGCCATCCATGCGGCTGGCGAGGCAACGATGACGAAATTCACGGGCGATCAGGCCTGAGAGGGGGCTCTGTTTCCGCGCTGCCATCTGCCTTTGGCGCGGCGTGCATCACCTCCATGCCAGCGCAGCGTAGAAATAGAGTTCCGCATCCAATGCCCATTGGATGTGGGTGGCCTGCCTGAACCCGTGCTGTTCTCCGGCGAAGAGCAGGTACAGCGCGGAGATGCCTCGCCGGCGCAGGGCCGCGACCATCTCCTCGGTCTGGCTGGGCGGCACGATCCTGTCTTCCGTGCCTTGAAAGAAGGCGACCGGCGCGCCGATCCTGCCGGCGTTGCGAACCGGCGAGCGGTCGATGTACGTCTGACGACCGGCGTCCGAATACGGTGCGATCAACCAATCCATGTACCTGGACTCGAACTTGTGCGTGTCGCGTGCCAGCGCCTCGGGGTCGCTCACGCCATAGTGGCTTGCGCCGGCGCGAAAAAGCCCTCGAAGCGCCGGGTCTGCATGCGTGAGGCAGCTCAGCGCGGTGAAGCCGCCGGCACTGCCGCCGGTGATCACCATGCGTGCCGCATCCACCAGCCCGTTCGCGACGAGATACGACGCGGCCGCGCCGCAGTCCCGTGCATCGACGATGCCCCACATGCGATGAAGCCGGTTGCGATAGGCGCGCCCGTAGCCCGTGCTGCCGCCATAGTCCACGTCGACGACGGCGATGCCGCGGCTGGTCCAGAACTGCGTGCGCAGGTCGAGGCTCCTGGAGGCGGACGAGGTGGGGCCGCCGTGGCACTTGACCAGCAAGGGCGGCAGCGATCCCGGCGGGCCTTGGCAGTCGGCGTTGGCCGGCGGATAGAACAGCGCGAAGGCGGTTTCGCCCGGCGATGTGGGGAACTCGATCAACCGGGGCGTCGAGATGTATTCGCGCAGGGTCGGGTCGTCGGCCATGGCCGTGGTGTTCCGGACGATCGCAGCATGCCCCGACGCCGCATCCAGAACGACGACCGCGCCTGCCACGGTGGGGCTGCCGGCCTTGAACGCGATCGTGCCGGCACTCGCCCTCACCGAGGAAAACTCCGTGAACGGCAGATCGAACGGCGTCAGCGCGCCGCCATGCAGGTCCAGCAGTGCGAGCTTGCCGCTGCCGTCCTCGGTGTACGTGCACACCAGTTGGTGCGCCGACACGAACGCATACGTCGACATGCCGAAACCCCATTGAGCCCGGCCGAACTCCGCGGTCCTGGGACACAGGTTGACGGCGGTGCCGCTCGCTTCGCGCCGATAGATGTTCCACCAGCCCGAACGGTCCGAGACATAGTGGAGCAGGCCATCGGGCGACCACTCCGGCTGGAACACCGATTCGCCTGGGCCGCCCGCCACCATGACCGCATTCGTGACCGCCGCGCCGTCGAACTCGCCGACCCACAGTTGGGTGGCGGTCCATGGCATGTCGGGATGGTCCCAGGCCAGCCACGCAAGCAGCCGGCCATCCGGGCTCAGCCGAGGGGAGGCATAGAAGTCGCTTCCTTGCACGAGCACCGATTCGCCGCCGGCCGGACCCAGGCCCAGCGCGACGAGGGTGTTGGCGGCCTCGGCGCCAGGCGTCCGATGGTCCTCGCGGATGCCGATCCAGAGAAGGCGCGCGGCGTCGATCTGCCCATCGGCGTAGCGCAGCACGGCATCGTTCGACGCCGGCGCCAGGGTCAATGGTGTCGGCACGCCCGAGCCGTCGAGCCGGTAAAGACGTTGATCGGCGAAGTTCGAAAAGTACACCGCACCGGCCGCCAGCGAGACGGCGCCGCCGCCGTATTCGTGCACCCGCGTGCGGGCGGAAAAAGGCCGTGGCGTGACATCGACGCCCGCGCCGTCGTCACCCAGGCGAACCAGCACATGGCGGCCGGCCTCCAGCGGCCTGCCTTCGATCCAGTAGACGACGCCCTCGTGGAGGAGCACGTCGATCAGCGTGGTCTGGGCCGTCGCCACCCGCTCGGACGTGATGGGCGATGGCCAGGCGCCGAAAGGGGCGGTGATCGAAGGGGGCATGGGTGAGACCTCGCGGGGTAGGGATCGCCCGCCGATTGTCACTGTGGCGAGATGCCACGATCGCCGCCGCGCCTGCTGTTCAACCTTGTAGCAGTCCAACGGGAAAACCCGCACGCCATCGCGCGACACATGCCCGCTATTGCCACAACGCGGTTGCCGGCAGCGGCTTCGGCGCGTGGCACGGACATTGCCCCTCTGCATGGTGATGGGCGTGCTCACAGGGGCGCGTCCGAACCGCGATATCCATCCACGAGGAGACACCATGCAATTGAAGCTCTTGACCGCTCTTATTTCCATCGGCCTGGCGGCGGCTGCGGCCGACGCACAGGTCACGGACAAGATGATCCAGTCCGAGGCCACGGCCAGCGGCAACATCCTGACCTGGGGCGTCAATACCCAGGGGCAGCGCTATTCGCCGCTGAAGCAGGTCAACACCGCCACGGTCGCCAGGCTGGCGCCGGTGTGGGCCTTCTCGTTCGGCGGCGAGAAGCAGCGCGGGCAGGAGTCGCAGCCCGTCATCAGCAACGGCAAGATGTTCGTCACCGCGTCGTACTCGCGCATCTTCGCGCTCGATGCCACCACCGGCAAGAAGCTGTGGAAGTACGAGCATCGTCTGCCCGAAGGCATCATGCCGTGCTGCGACGTGGTCAACCGCGGCGCGGCGCTGTACGACAACCTGGTGATCTTCGCCACGCTCGACGCCCAGCTCGTGGCGCTCGACCAGAACACCGGCGACGTGGTCTGGAAGGAAAAGATCGACGACTACGCGGCAGGCTACTCGGCCACGGCCGCGCCGATCATCGCCAACGGCGTGATGCTGACCGGCGTGTCCGGCGGCGAGTTCGGCGTGGTCGGCCGCGTCGAGGCACGCGACCCCAAGACGGGCAAGCTGCTGTGGACACGGCCCACGGTCGAAGGCCACATGGGCTACACCTACGACAAGGACGGCAACAAGAAGGAGAACGGCATCTCGGGCACCGCCAACAAGAGCTGGCCCGGCGATCTCTGGAAGACGGGCGGAGCGGCCACCTGGCTCGGCGGCACCTTCGATCCGAAGACCGGCCTGGCCTACTTCGGCACCGGCAATCCGGCGCCGTGGAACAGCCATCTGCGCCAGGGCGACAACCTCTATTCGTGCTCCACCGTGGCGATCGACGTGAAGACGGGCCAGATCAAGTGGCACTACCAGGGCACGCCCAACGACAGCTGGGACTTCGACGGCGTCAACGAGTTCGTCACCTTCGACATGGACGGCAAGCGCGTCGGCGGCAAGGCGGATCGCAACGGCTTCTTCTACGTGAACGATGCGACCACGGGCCAGCTGCTCAATGCGTTTCCCTTCGTCAAGAAAATCACCTGGGCCAGCAGCATCGACCTGAAGACCGGCCGCCCCAACTTCATCGCGGACAACCGGCCCGGCGATCCGACCGCCGGTGCCGACGGCAAGAAGGGCAGCTCCGTCTTCGCCGCGCCGGGCTTCCTCGGCGGCAAGAACCAGATGCCGATGGCCTACAGCCCCGACACCAAGATGTTCTACGTGCCCGCCAACGAATGGGGCATGGACATCTGGAACGAGCCGGTCGCCTACAAGAAGGGCGCGGCCTACCTGGGTGCCGGCTTCACGATCAAGCCGCTCAACGACGACTACATCGGCGCGCTGCGCGCGATCGATCCGAAGACCGGCAAGATCGCCTGGGAAGTGAAGAACGGCGCGCCGCTGTGGGGCGGCGTGCTGACCACCGGCGGCAACCTGGTGTTCTGGGGCACGCCCGAAGGCTACCTGAAGGCCGCCGACGCGAAGACGGGCAAGGTGGTGTGGGAGTTCCAGACCGGCTCCGGCGTCGTGGCGCCGCCCATCACCTGGCAGCAGGGCGGCGAGCAGTACGTGGGCGTGGTGTCGGGCTGGGGCGGCGCGGTGCCGCTGTGGGGCGGCGAGGTGGCCAAGAAGGTCAACCTCCTGGAGCAGGGCGGCATGGTGTGGGTCTTCAAGATCCCCTCCGGCGGCAATGCGCCGCGCACGGCCAAGGCCGCGGACGCCAAGGTCGCCTCCAACTGACCGGGGCAGGCGCCATGGAAAAGGGCAAGGAAGGCGTGGCCGTCGAGGCCACGAGGAGAGCGCTTGTCGGTCGCATGGTCGGCGGCATCTGCCTGCTGGCCGTGACGCCGGTCGGTGCGCTGGCCGCGCCGCCCCACGTCGAGGAGGCCGACGAAACGGCGGTGCAGCTGGGCTACAGGCACGACAGCAGGAACGTCGATGCGAAGAAGTACCCCAGGCACGCGGCCACCCAGCGGTGCGTGAATTGCGCGATGTGGCAGGGCGCTGCCGCAGACCCATGGGCCGGCTGCGCGATGTTCGGCCGCAAACACGTCGCCGCCGAAGGCTGGTGCACGGCATGGGCGCCGAAGCCGGCCTGAGGGCGGCGGGCAGACGCTGGGCAGCGGGCCGCCCGCGCCGTGCGGTGCCGGCGCCCGAGCCCTTGTGGTTCGAATGGCTCGCGCTGGCCGGCGCCTTCGCCTTCGCCACCTGGCTGCTGGGCGCGCGTGGCGTGTGGGCGCTGTTGCTGCGCTCCGATCCGACCGGCATCACGCTGGCCATCGTGATCGTGTTTGCCGCCGCGACCCTGTGGTGCGGCGCACGCGCGCGCGTGCTGCAGGCACAGCGCGTCGCGCTCGGCGATGCGCGCGCACGCGGCGCGGCAGCCGCGTGCTGGGCCGCCGACTACTGGCGCGTGCTGTCGCATGACAAGACCGATGCCGACACCGCACTCGACCTGCTGATGGAGCGCACGCACGGCGCCCATGCCGCGGCATGGTGGGTGAACGGCGCGCAGCTCAAGCTGGGCCTGCTCGGCAAGGTGATCGGCTTTTCGATCCTGGCGCTGGACATCGGCAACACGCAGAGCTTCGACCCGGCGCAATCGCAGGACCTGTTGCGCAGCCTCACGGCAGGCCTCGGCGTGGCGCTGCTCACCACGATGGTCGGGCTGGTCGGCAACATCCTGCTCGGCTTGCAGCTCACGCGGCTCGATCGCTATGCCGACCAGCTGGTCGCCGACATCCAGCGCATCGGGCTGGCAGGGCAGACCATCCCCGGAGCCTGACATGCGCCGCCGTCACGTCCGTCGCGAAGCCGAGGTCGATCCCTTCTACGACATGCTCTTCAACATGCTGATCGCCTTCGTTTTCTGCTTCATCGTGGCGCTGCTGGCGATGAACCCGAAGGCGCTCAAGGCCGGGGACATTCCATCGAAGGCCGAATACCTCATCACCGTCGACTGGCCCGATCGCAATCCGAACGACATCGACACCTGGGTGCAGGATCCGGCCGGCAACCTGGTGTGGTTCCGGCAGCGCGAGGCCGGCCTGATGTACCTCGACCGTGACGACCGCGGCGACGCGAACGCATCGACGCTGGTCGACGGCCGACGCATCGTCAGCCCGTTCCGCCAGGAGGTGGTGACGGTACGCGGCATCGTCCCCGGCGAATTCACGGTCAACGTCCAGTACTACCAGTCGCGCGACGGGCAACCGGTGGAAGTGACGGTGTCGGTCACCAAGGTGAATCCGCGCGCCGAGATCGCGTTCCACGGCAAGCTCACGCTGGCGCGGGCCGGCGACGAGGCGACTGCGGCGCGCTTCACCATCCTGCCCGACGGCCGCATCGCCAACGTCAACACCTTGCCCAAGAAGCTGGTGCGGATGCTATGACCCTCGGCCTCGTCCTGAGCTTCGCCATCCTGGTCCTGCTGCTGGTGCTCGCCTTGCTGTGGTCGAGTTGGCCGGCCTGGCTCAAGGGGCTGCTGGTGGTCGGCGTGACCTGTCTTTATTTCTTCGCGGACGAGGTGGTGCACCGGATGTGGGGATGGCCCAGCCCCGACGCGATGCCCGAGCGCTTCGTGCTGCTCGCCGCCGTGATCGACGAGCCCGCCGGCCAGCGAGCCGGTGGGCTCTACATCTGGGTCAACGCCATCGAAGACGGCAAGCCGGCAGCGCAGCCGCGCGCCTTTCAACTGCCGTACGACAAGGACCTGCATTCGCTGCTCAACGACGGCATGAAGAAGATTCGCGAAGGCGTGACACAGATCGGCACCAGCGAGCCCAAGGCCGGCAAGAAAGGGCTCGCATGGTTGCGGCCGGGCCATGACGAGACGGTCATCAAGCTGCGCGACATGCCGGTGCCGCAACTGCCGGAGAAATGACATGGGTCTTCGCCGCGCCGCGTTGTGTGTCGCATGCCTCGCATCGATCGCAGGTTGCGAGCAGGCCGGCACCTCCGCTTCACTGTTTCCGCTCGACGCCGGCCACCGCTGGACCTATCGCGTCATCACCCAGGCCGAAGACGGCACGACCGAGCGCGAGACCCTGGTCATGCGCACGCTCGGCGCCGAATCCGACCCCGCGATCGAAGGCGGATCGGCATGGCGCCGGCGCAGCGACAGCGGCGTGGACTACTGGCTGCGCTCGGATTCGACCGGCATCTACCGCGTGGCGAGCAAGAGCGATCTCGACCCGGCGCCGAAGCCCGACAAGCCGCTTCGCTTCGTGCTGCGCGCGCCCTTCGTCCGGGGCACGCAATGGCGGGCGGGCACCGTGCCGTACCTGCTCATGCGGCGCAACGAGTTCCCGCGCGAAGTCCGCTACACCCATCCGGACGTGCCGATGAACTTCCAGATCGAGGCCGAGGACGATGTGGTGGACGTGCCGGCAGGCCACTTCGACCGCTGCCTGCGCGTCAAGGGCACGGCCACGTTGCGGCTCTACGCCGACCCGGTGCGCGGCTGGCGCGACATGCCCTTGAGCACCACCGAGTGGTATTGCGCCGGCGTGGGCCTGGTCCGGGTGGAACGAACCGAGCCCGCGGAGCGGCTCGCCTATCTCACGGGCGGCACGCGCACGCTCGAGCTGGTGTCGTGGCAATGATCGCGTCGATGCATGCCGCGCATCGCGGCGCCGGCCCTTCGTGGCGAGTCGATCTGGCCTGGGTGCTGGTGCTCTCGGCGGCGACCTTCGCGCTGTCCAGCGTGTTCGAGCTGCACGAGCGACTGGCCGTGGCCTTTGCCCGTCACGAGGCATGGCAGATCGACGAGCTGCCCACGGCGTTCGTCGCCTTGTCGCTGGGTCTGGTGTGGTACGCGTGGCGCCGGCGCCGGGAGACAGCACGATGGCTCGCCCGCAACCGCGAGCTGGCGCAGCAGCTCATCGCCGTGCAGGAAAGCGAGCGCCTGGCGCTGGCGCGCGAGCTGCACGACGAGCTGGCCCAGCACTGCACCGCGATCCGCATCGAGGCCACCTACATCCAGCGCTCGCGTGCGCCGGACCAGATCGGCGAGGCGGCCCGGCGCGTTTCATCGTCCGCCGAACTGCTGCAGGACGGCGTGCGGCGTCTGCTGCACAAGCTGCGACCGGCCGAACTCGACGAACTCGGGCTCATCGCCGCGCTCGAATCGCTCTGCACCGACTGGTCGATGCGCAGCGGCACCGCATGCATCTTCCGGCATCGGGGCGCGCTGTGCGGTCTGGGCGAGGCCGTCGACACCGCGGTCTACCGCGTGACGCAGGAAGCGCTCGCCAATGTGATTCGCCATGCCGAGGCCACGCGCGTGCAGGTCGAGCTGGCATCGACGCCTGCGGGCCTCGCGCTGTGCATCGAGGACAACGGCCGCGGTGTCGCGCCTGCCGCATCCACGCGCGGCTTCGGTCTGCGCGGCGCGGCGGAGCGGGCCGCGGCGCCGGGCGGCGCGTTCGACGCCTTCAGCGCGCCGGGATCGGGCATGTGCGTGCGCATGCAGCTGCCCGCCGGACACGCGTTGCCGCGCAAGGTGACCGCATGATCCGCCTGCTGCTCGTCGACGACCACCCGGTGGTGCGGGCCGGCTACCGGCACTTGCTGGAGCAGGATGGCGACATGACCGTGGTCGCGCAAGCAGGGCATGCCGACGAAGCCTGCGCGCTGTTCGCCCGCCACGAGCCGGATCTCACCGCCACCGACCTGTCGATGCCGGGCAGCAGCGGACTCGAGCTGATCCGCCGCCTGCGCGAGCGCGTGGCGAACGCACGCACGCTGATCTTCAGCATGCACGACAGCGAGATGCTGGTGCGCCGCGCGCTCGAACGCGGGGCGCTGGGCTTCGTCTCGAAGAGCAGCGCGCCCGAGTGCCTGATCGATGCCGTGCACACGGTGCTCGAAGGCCGGCGCTACCTGAGCCTGGGCCTGCCGCAACGACTGCTCGACGGTGCCGCCGAAGCGCCGGGCGTCCCGCCATGGCGCACCTGGCGATTCGCCACGGGCTCATCCCCTCCGAGGCGTGCTGAGTCGACAGCGGGAAGTTTTCCCTGTCGCCGCGGCGCCGATCCTCTTACCTTGGGCGATGGGCGCACATGCGTCCATCCGAACGAATGACGATGCCCAAGGAGACACACACCATGCACCGCCGCGCGCACTTTCCCGCCTTTGCGATCGCACCGCTGGCCGCGGCGAGCCTGCTTCTGTGTCATTGCATGGGCGCCGCGGCGCAGCAGACAACTGCCGGCGATCCGGCCACCATCAATGTCGTCGCGCCCGCGCCGCTGCCCGGCCTCGACGTGCCGCGCGACCAGGTTCCGTCCAACGTGCAGACGGCGACCGATGCAGACCTCGACCGCCTGCATTCGCTCGACCTGTCGAGCTACCTGACGCGCGCCGTAGGCGGCGTGACGGTCAACGAGACGCAGGGCAATCCGTTCCAGCCCGACATCAGCTACCGCGGCTTCACCGCCTCGCCGCTGCTGGGAACGCCCCAGGGCCTGTCGGTGTTCATGGACGGCGTGCGGCTGAACCAGCCCTTCGGCGATGTGGTGAGCTGGGATCTCGTGCCGCGCTCGGCCATCTCGTCGATCGCGCTCATGCCGGGGAGCAATCCGCTGTTCGGCCTCAACACCCTGGGCGGTGCGCTGGCGATACAGACCAAGGACGGTCTTCATGACCCCGGGACTTCGGTGCAGGTGCTCGGCGGCTCCTACGGCCGTGTCGCAGCCGAGTTCGAGACCGGCGGCAGCAATGCGCAGAGCGGGATGAACTGGTTCGTCACGGGCAACCGCTTCCACGAGCAGGGATGGCGCGCCGCATCGCCGTCCGACCTGAGCCAGCTCTTCGCCAAGATCGGCCACACCACGCGCGACGGCAGCATCTCGCTGACCGCGGCATTGGCCGACAACAAGCTCACCGGCAACGGCGCGCAGGAGCAGGGTGCGTTGCAGCGCGACTGGGCCAGCGTCCGCACGGTGCCCGATACCACGCGCAACAAGTCGCTCTTCCTGAACCTGGCGGCGACGCAGGCGCTGAGCGACACGGTGACGCTGTCGGGCAACGCCTACTACCGCAACATCAGGACGAGCACCTTCAACGGCGATGTCAACGACGACGCTTCCGGCGAGTCGGTCTATCAGCCCAGCGCGGCCGAGCGCGCCGCGCTGGCCGGCGCGGGCTTCGTCGGCTATCCGACCAGCGGCGCGAGTGCTGCCAACACACCCTTCCCGAAATGGCGCTGCATCGCCGATGCGCTGCTGAACACAGAGCCGAACGAGAAATGCAATGGCCTCATCAACCGCACCGAGACCCGGCAGAGCAACTACGGCCTGGCCGGCCAGCTCTCGGCGCAGCTGAGCACCGGCGGCCTCCAGCATCTCGTGGTCGTGGGCGCGGCCTACGACGCGAGCCGCGTGCGCTTCGGGCAGAGCACGCAGTTCGGCTACCTCAACCCCGATCGCACGATCACGCCGGTGTTCGGCCCCGGCGCATTCGCCGACGGCACGCAGGATTCCGAGAACGCCTTCGACGCGCGCGTTGCGCTGTCGAGCTGGTCGAGCACCCGCAGCGTCTATGCCAGCGACACGATCGAATTGGACCCGCGGACGCACCTGACACTGTCGGGCCGCTACAACCGCGCGTCGGTGACCAACGTCGATGGCATCAACCCCGGCGGCGGACCGGGCTCACTGGACGGCGCCTACACCTTCAGCCGCTTCAACCCCGCCGTCGGCCTGAGCTTCGCGCCGAGCACGTCGGTCACGCTGTATGCCGGCGTCAACCAGGGCAGCCGTGCACCGACCGCGATCGAACTGGGTTGCGCCGATCCGGCCAGCCCGTGCAAGCTGCCCAACGCCTTCGCCGGCGATCCGCCGCTCAAGCAGGTCGTCACGACGACTTTCGAGGCCGGCCTCCGCGGCGTCGCGAAGCCGGACCTGGCCTGGAACCTCGGCGTGTTCCGCTCCGACAATCGCAACGACCTGCTCTTCGTGGCCGATGACTCCAGCGGCTTCGGCTACTTCAAGAACTTCGGCAAGACGCGGCGCCAGGGCATCGAGATGGGCCTGCATGCCAGGCCGATCGGCGGCCTGACCGTGGGCGGCAACCTGACGCTGCTCGATGCCACCTACCGCAGTGCCGAGACCATCGGCGGCTCGGGCAACAGCAGCAACGACCAGGCGATGGCCGGCTTTCCCGGCACCGGCGGCTACCTCCTGTGGGCCAAGCTCACCATGGACTGGACCTTCGACATCCGTGCCGAGGACGTGTTCTGGTGCACCGCCGACATCGGCTGGGTCACCGGCCACACCTACGTTGCCTACGGCCCGCTGGCCGCCGGCGCCACGCAGCTCATGTTCGAAGGCATCCCCACCTTCCCGCATGCCGGGCGCTTCTGGCAGATGATCGAGAAACACAAAGTCTCCGTCTTCTACACCGCGCCCACGGCCATCCGCTCGCTCATCAAGGCGGCCGAAACCGACGAGAAAGTCCACCCCAAGAACTGGGACCTGTCCAGCCTGCGCATCCTCGGCTCCGTGGGCGAGCCCATCAACCCCGAAGCCTGGATGTGGTACCACCGGAACGTCGGGCGCGAGCAATGCCCCATCGTCGACACCTTCTGGCAGACCGAGACCGGCGGCCACGTCATCACGCCGCTGCCCGGCGCCACGCCGCTGGTGCCCGGCTCCTGCACGCTGCCGCTGCCCGGCATCATGGCCGCGATCGTCGACGAGACCGGCCGCGACATCCCCAACGGCGCCGGCGGCATGCTGGTCATCAAGCGGCCCTGGCCGGCGATGATCCGCACCATCTGGAACGACCCGGAGCGCTTCAGGAAGAGCTACTTCCCCGAAGAGATGGGCGGCACCATTTACCTGGCGGGCGACGGCGCGGTGCGCAGCGCCGAGCGCGGCTACTTCCGCATCACGGGGCGCATCGACGACGTGCTGAACGTCTCGGGCCATCGTCTGGGCACGATGGAGATCGAATCGGCGCTGGTGTCCAAGACCGATCTGGTGGCCGAGGCCGCGGTGGTGGGGCGCCCGGACGACGTGACGGGCGAGGCGGTGTGTGCGTTCGTGGTGTTGAAGCGCGGACGGCCAGATGGCGAGGAGGCCCGGCAGATCGCGGCCGACCTGCGCGCCTGGGTGGCCAAGGAGATCGGCCCGATCGCCAAGCCCCGCGACATCCGCTTCGGCGAGAACCTGCCCAAGACGCGCAGCGGCAAGATCATGCGCCGGCTGCTGCGCAGCATCGCCAAGGGCGAGGCCATCACGCAGGACACTTCGACGCTGGAGAATCCGGCCATCCTCGAACAACTGGCCGAAGGCCACTGACATCGCGCGTGGAAAGAAAAAAGCACCTGGCGATTTCTCGCCGGGTGCTTGATTCACTTTTGGATTTGGTGGTGGGCCCTGAGTGACTCGAACACTCGACCTACGGATTAAGAGTCCGCTGCTCTACCAACTGAGCTAAGAGCCCCTGATCGACATTGCTGTCATTCAGACAATCCCACGATTATAGCCATACTCGGCCACCTGGCATTCAGGTCCGCATCGAAAATGCAGGCATCTTCAAGCGGCCCGGCTGCCGGCCCCGGCACTTCTGCGCTGAGTCCAGCGTTACCATGCCTGCCGGAACAAGGAGCCTTCCATGATCGAAACCAACGTCCCGCCGCAGGTGGTGATCACCGGCGCCGCCGGCGCACTGGGCCGCGCCGTGGTCCAGCATTTTCTCGATCAGGGCGCCCGCGTGGCCTTGATCGACCATCGCATGGAACATCTGGTCAATGCGTTTCCGGGCCTCGACAACTCGCAGCACCTGCTGATCGAGGCCGACGTGACCGCGGTGCCGGCCATGGCCGATGCGGCGCAGCGGATTCTCACCGCCTTCCGGCACGTGGACGCGCTGATCCACATCGCCGGCGGCTTCGAGATGGGCGAGCCGGTGCATGCCCTGAGCCGCGCCGCCTGGGACCGGATGATGAACCTGAACGCATGGTCCTTCGTCGCGGTCACCCAGGCGCTGGTGCCGTCGATGATCGAGCGCAAGGCCGGGAGCGTGGTCGCCGTCACCGCCAAGACCGCAGCGCGCGGCATTGCCTCGATGGCCGCCTACATCGCATCGAAGAGCGCGTTGCAGCGCCTGGTGGAAGCCTCGGCGGCCGAACTGGCGCCACACGGTATCCACGTCAACAGCATCGCGCCCAGCGTGCTCGACACGCCGGCCAACCGCCAGGCCATGCCCGATGCCAACCCGGATGGCTGGGTCTCGACGGCGGTGGCCGCGCGCACCATCGGTTTTCTGGCTTCGGCGAGCGCGGCTGCGCTGCACGGCCAGCATCTTGCGCTCGATGCCTGAGCAGGGCTAGCTAGAGGAATCGGCCGATCAGGGCGCGCAACCTGCTCAAGGGGGAAGCGCCGAAGGCGGCTTCCTGTCGCTGATGGGCCTCGCGCGCCTGCGTGAGCGTGCGGGCGAGGGCATCGAGGGCCTGCGGGCTGCGGTGCCAGACGCACTGGACCACGAAATGCCCACCGTCCCGGGCGCCGAGCTTCGGCGAGATCCTGATCTGCGCCCCGCCCATGCTGCGAAGCAGGCTCGCACGCACGCTGGCGAGCGCCAGGCCATCGCGCAGACCTTCGACGCGATGGCCCAGCGTATAGCCGATCGTCCGCACGCCCGGGAAGCGGTCGACGACGAATGCGGTGATTTCCACCACCACCAGCCTTCGAAGCATTCTCTGCTGCGGAATCGGCGACGACACGAAACCGCCGAGATGCAGGGTGCCGCCGTCCTTGCTCAGGACCACCGTCGTCACGGTGCCGAGGTGTCTGGCACCGTCGTAGACGGACAGGGGCTGTCCCAACTCGTACGGTGAGGAGTCGGGCCCCGCAATGCGTAGATTCCTGGAACTCATGAATGGAGAAGCGCGCCGGCGATGAGGCGTCCCGATGCGCTGCACGCAGCGGTGAGGTCGATCACGCAAGCCTGCAAGCCAGGGCCGAAACCCCCGCTGCAGACCGCATGACATCTGGATGAATGGTGGAGAGGATGAGGATCGAACTCACGACCTCCGCATTGCGAACGCGGCGCTCTCCCAGCTGAGCTACCCCCCCACGCGACGCGTATTTTAACCAGAACCCGCGACCCGGCGCATGCCCCTGCGCTGCACGCGCGTTCGCGCTGCCTACATCAGCAGATGCTCGCCCGCGTTGTCGCCGCCGAGCGTGACGTAGTTGACCTTGCGGATGTCCATGAGCTTCCTGCCGCCCGCATAGCTGATGGAGCTCTGGATGTCCTGCTCCATCTCGACCAGCGTGTCGGCCAGCTGGCCCTTGATCGGCTCGAGGATGCGCTTGCCCTCGACGTGCTTGTACTCGCCCTTGTTGAAGTCGCTGGCCGAGCCGTAGTATTCCTTGAAGAGCACGCCGTCGACCTCCACCGTCTTGCCCGGCGATTCCTCGTGGCCGGCGAACAGCGAGCCGATCATCACCATCGACGCACCGAAGCGCACGCTCTTGGCGATGTCGCCGTGGTCGCGGATGCCGCCGTCGGCAATGATCGGCTTGGTCGCCACGCGCGCGCACCACTTGAGCGCCGACAGTTGCCAGCCGCCGGTGCCGAAGCCGGTCTTGAGCTTGGTGATGCAGACCTTGCCCGGGCCGATGCCGACCTTGGTCGCGTCCGCACCCCAGTTCTCGAGGTCGATCACCGCTTCGGGCGTGCCGACGTTGCCCGCGATCACGAAGGACTTCGGCAGCTTTTCCTTGAGGCAGGCGATCATGTTCTTCACACTGTCGGCATGGCCGTGCGCGATGTCGATCGTGATGTACTCGGGCACCAGGCCGGCCGCCACCAGGCGGTCGACCGTGTCGTAGTCCGGCTGCTTGACGCCGAGCGAGATCGAGGCGAACACGCCCTTGGCCTGCATGTCCCGCACGAACTTCAGGTTGTCGAGGTCGAAGCGGTGCATCACGTAGAAGTAGCCGTTCTTCGCCAGCCAGGTGCAGATGGTCTCGTCGACCACCGTCTTCATGTTGGCCGGCACCACCGGGATGCGGAAGCTGCGGCCGCCGAGCGTGACGCTGGCGTCGCACTCCGAGCGGCTTTCCACGCGGCATTTGCGCGGCAGCAAAAGAATGTTGTCGTAGTCGAAAATCTGCATACCAAGCTCCTTTGACAGTGGATTGAGCGCTTGGTCCGGCCGGTTTCCGAGGCGTTTTCGACAAAGGAAACGCCCACAAAAAACCGGGCGCAAGAAACTTGGGCCCGGTGACTGATTTTACGCGGTGCGGCCGCCGAACGCATGCGACCGGTTCATATGACCGCCATACGCCATGCTTTCTACAATCGACGGATGCTCACCGACCTCGCGGCACCCGCAGATTCGCCGCTGCTCCACAACCTCAACCCGGAGCAGCGTGCCGCCGTCACGCTGCCGGCCGGCAATGCGCTGATCCTCGCCGGCGCCGGCTCGGGCAAGACGCGGGTGCTGACCACCCGCATCGCCTGGCTGCTGCAGACCGGCCAGGTATCGCCGGGCGGCATCCTCGCCGTCACCTTCACAAACAAGGCGGCCAAGGAAATGATGACGCGGCTGACGGCGATGCTGCCCGTCAATGTGCGCGGCATGTGGATCGGCACCTTCCACGGCCTGTGCAACCGCTTCCTGCGTGCCCACTGGAAGCTCGCCGACCTGCCGTCCACCTTCCAGATCCTCGACACGCAGGACCAGCTGTCGGCCATCAAGCGGCTGATGAAGCAGTTCAACGTCGACGACGAACGTTTTCCCGCCAAGCAGACCCAGTGGTTCATCGCCGGCGCCAAGGAAGACGGCCTGCGTCCGCGCGACGTCGAAATCCGCAGCGAGGACGACCGCAAGAAGGTCGAGCTTTACCAACTGTACGAAGAACAGTGCCAGCGCGAGGGCGTGGTCGACTTCGGCGAGCTGATGCTGCGCAGCTACGAGCTCTTGCGCGACAACGACCCGGTGCGCGAGCACTACCAGCGGCGTTTCCGCCACATCCTGATCGACGAGTTCCAGGACACCAACCGGCTGCAGTACGCGTGGATCAAGATGCTGTCCGGCGCCACCGTCGACGGCCGCTTCGTGCCCGGCGACAGCAGCGTGATCGCGGTCGGCGACGACGACCAGAGCATCTATGCCTTCCGCGGCGCGCGGGTGGGCAACATGGCCGACTTCGTGCGCGAGTTCGAGGTCAGCCACCAGATCAAGCTGGAGCAGAACTACCGCAGCTTCAGCAACATCCTCGACTCGGCCAACGAGCTGATCAGCCACAACAAGAAGCGCCTGGGCAAGAACCTGCGCACCGACCAGGGCCCCGGCGAGCCGGTGCGCGTCTACGAATCGACCAGCGACTTCGCCGAGGCGCAATGGATGGTCGAGGAGATGCGCCAGCTCGCGCGCGACGGCATCGCGCGCAAGGAAATGGCGGTGCTCTACCGCAGCAATGCCCAGAGCCGCGTGATCGAAACCGCGCTCTTCAACGCCGCCGTGCCGTACCGCGTGTATGGCGGCCTGCGCTTCTTCGAACGCGCCGAGATCAAGCATGCGCTGGCCTACCTGCGCCTGCTCGAGAACAAGGACGACGACACCAGCTTCCTGCGCATCGTCAACTTCCCGCCGCGCGGCATCGGCGCCCGCACCATCGAGCAGCTGCAGGATGCGGCACGGGCGGCAGGCCGCTCGCTGCACGATGCGGTGAGCGTGGTCGGCGGCAAGGCCGGCACCAACCTCTCGGCCTTCGTCGCCAAGATCGACGTGCTGCGCGAACAGACCGTCGGCATGTCCCTGCGCGAGATCATCGAACTGGTGCTCGACCACAGCGGCCTCGTCGAGCACTACAAGGCCGACCGCGAAGGCGCCGACCGCATCGAGAACCTGGATGAACTCGTCAACGCGGCCGAGAGCTTCGTCACGCAGGAAGGCTTCGGGCGCGATGCCGTCGCGCTGCCGGTCGACGAGCTGCGCCAGTCCCCGGCCAGCCAGGGCATCGATCCGAATCTTCCGCTCAGCGACGAGCCGCTCGCGCCCGACGCCGAAACCGGCGAGACCATGAGCCCGCTGGCCGCGTTCCTCACGCATGCCGCGCTCGAATCGGGCGACAACCAGGCGCAGGCCGGGCAGGACGCGGTGCAGCTGATGACCGTGCACGCGGCCAAGGGGCTCGAATTCGATTGCGTGTTCATCACCGGCATGGAAGAGGGCCTGTTTCCGCACGAGAACTCGATGAGCGACTACGAAAGCCTCGAGGAAGAGCGCCGCCTGATGTACGTCGCCATCACCCGTGCGCGCCAGCGCCTGTACCTGAGCCACTCTCAGACGCGGATGCTGCATGGCCAGACCCGCTACAACGTGAAGAGCCGCTTCTTCGATGAACTGCCCGAAGGCGCGCTCAAGTGGCTGACGCCGAAGAACCAGGGCTTCGCGCCCTCGGCCTTCGGCTATGGCGGCGGCTATGCGACCACGCGCGGTGGAAGCGGCGGCGGCTATGGCAAGGACACCTTCGCGAACCCGCCCGTGCCGCCACAAAAGACGGCACCCGCGCATGGCCTGCGCTCGGGCATGCAGGTGTTCCACAACAAGTTCGGCGAGGGCACCGTGCTCGCGCTCGAAGGCAGCGGCGACGACGCGCGCGCCCAGGTCAACTTTCCGCGCCACGGGGTCAAGTGGCTGGCCTTGTCGGTCGCGAAGCTGACGCCGGTCTAGAGGCGGAACCCGCTCCCGACGGGCTGACGGAAAAGCCCGTCGATGCCGCTGTCGCAGCGGCCTCGATTCGCCTGCGATCCACGGGCCACACAACTCCCTGAACGTCCGAGATGCGTCCTCGGCGCGCGTTCGTGCGTGGTCCTCGGCTCATGCCGCGCGGCCTTGCCGATTGACGGTTTTGCAGGCCGGGTGCTAAAGTGAATTAACTTTGCAACTCGGTCTCATCCCGTGGGACAGAAGATGAGCTCTCTCGAATCCGCTGTGTCGATCCTCGGTTGTTTTTCTTCCGACACGCCCGAGTTGGCGGTGACGGAAGTCGCCGCGAAACTCGCAATGCCGAAGAGCACCGTGTCGCGGCTGATGCTGGCGATGGCCGAGCAGCGGCTGGTGGAGCAGGACGAGGCGACGCGCCGCTATCGCGTCGGCCTCCTGCCCTTCCGACTCGGCCAGCTCTATTACGCGCACGTCAAGGTGGTGGAGCTGGTGGAGGCCGAGATCGAGGTGCTGATCAACGAGACCGGCTTCACAGGCTATGTCGGCGTTCTCAACGGCGCGGACATCGTCATTCTTCGCAAGCGACATGGGCGATACCCCGTCCAGATGATTCTGGACGCAGGATCGCGGATGGCCGCCGCGACCACCGCTTTCGGCAAGGCCTTGCTTGCGCGCCTGCCGAACGAGGAGCTCGGAAAGATCCTGCCGCCTGCGCTCGTCGAAGGAAAGAGCGGCGCGCGCAGACCGGTCGCCAGGCTCCTGACCGAACTCGATACGGTGCGGGCGCAGCACTGGGCCATCGGCGACACGGCCTTTGCCGGCATGTGCGCCATCGGCGCCGCCGTCGGCAGTTCCGACGATCAGCAGGCCATCGGCTTCTCGCTGTCATTCCCCGACATCGCCGTCAATGCGGCGGGACGCAAGGCGATCGCCGATCGCGTGGTCGATGCGGCCCGCAGGGTGGCTGTCATCACGGCCGATCCGTTCTGGGCGCAACGCCCGGCGCAAGCGCCATCGCCGGCATCGAAGGGATCGACGCCACGCGCCCGGACGGCCAGGCATCGACCCACATGATTTCACTCCAGGAGAACACCATGGCAAGCTTGTCGGATCGTGAGTTCGATCGTCGTCGGTTTCTTTCCGGCGCTCTGAGTGCGGGAGTCGCTTCGGCACTGCTGGGCGGCCTTCCCGGCCGGGTGTCGGCGGCCCAGGCCACCGAGCTCCGGCTCCTGTTCCCCGGCGGCTCATGGAAGGACTGGTTCGACCAGACCTTCGTGACGCCGTTCGCCCAGAAGCATTCCATCAAGCCGATCTGGAAGACCGGACTCGGCTACGAACCGCTCATCATCGCGCAGCGGGCGCGCCCGCAATGGGACATGGGGCAGCTCGACCAGAGCACGTCGACGCAGCAAGGTGCGTTGAGCTCGGTCGTCGAGTGGAAAGAGGAGCGCATTCCCAACATGAAGAAGGTGCATCCCGCCTTCCGCTATCCCTATCTCGCCGGCCTGGTCCATACGCCCTACGGGATCGCCGTGAACACCAAGCGGATCAAGAAGCCGATCACCTCGTGGTTCGATCTGTGGGATCCGGAGTTCGCCGGCAAGGTCGGGTTTCCCGATTGGGTCTGGACGGGCGAGCAGGTGTTCCATGCGATCAACCTCCTCTCGGGCGGCGATACGGAGAAGGTCGATCCGGGCATCGAGAAGCTGAAGGCGCTCTACAAGACGAACAAGGCGCAGACCATCAACAACGTCGAGCACACCAAGCAATTGCTGTTGTCCGAGGAGATCTGGATCTGCCCGTATTTCGGCGCGCGCACCGAGCAGGCCAAGGCGGCCGGCGCGCCGGTCGAGTTCGTGATCCCCAAGGAAGGCGGCATGTCCTGGACCTACAACACCGCGATCATCGCCAACCGTCCCAAGGAAAGCATCGAGCTGGCCGAAGCATTCGCCAACGATACCCTGGACGCGGAAAAGCAGATCGCGTTCGCCCGCCTGTGCGGCTACCCACCGACCAACATGGACGCGATGAAGAACCTGCCGCCGGACCTGAAGAAGCTCGAGTTCAGCAGTGCCGATCTGGAAGGCATCGGCAAGCTGGCCCGGCGCTTCGACTACATGGCGCAGTTCGCCTACCGCGACCGCAACCGCGAGCGCTGGAACAAGGAGGTACTGGGTGCCTGATGCGAAAGCGGGTACCGCAGCACCGCAGTCCCTTCTGGTGCTGCAAGGCATCAGCAAGCGATACGGCGCCACGACCGCGGTGGGGCCGATCGACCTCGATGTCCGCCGCGGCGAGTTCCTGACCCTTCTCGGCCCTTCGGGCTGCGGCAAGACCACCACGCTGCAAATCATTGCGGGGCTGGTCGGCGCCACGGCCGGACAGGTGCGACTCGACGGCCGCGAAATGACCGGCGTCGCGACGTCGAAGCGGGACATGGGCGTCGTGTTCCAGAACTACGCGCTGTTCCCCCACAAGACCGTCTTCGACAACGTGGGCTTCGGCCTGCGCATGCGCAAGATGCCGCGCGAACAGATCCGCGAGCGCGTGCGCCGCATGCTCGAGACCGTCGGCTTGCCCGGGGTCGAGGAGCGCATGCCCGAACAGTTGTCCGGCGGGCAGCGGCAGCGCGTGGCCCTCGCGCGCGCGCTGGTGATCGAGCCGAAGGTGCTGTTGCTCGATGAGCCCCTGTCCAACCTGGATGCAATGCTGCGCAAACGCATGCGGCACGAAATTCGGGACCTGCAGCAGCGCCTGCGCATCACCACGATCTTCGTCACCCATGACCAGGACGAAGCCTTCGAGATGTCGGACCGCGTCGCCTTGCTCAACAAGGGGCGCGTCGAGCAGATCGGGTCTCCCGAGGATCTCTACGACTCGCCGGCCACGCGCTTCGTCGCCGAGTTCATCGGTGACGCGAACCTGGTCGAGGGTCGGGTGGTGGCGGCGCAGGCATCGGGCGAGGTTCGCATCCGCGTAGCCGGCGATACGGACCTGCCGGCCAGGGCCGTACCGGGCAGCCTCCGGGTCGGCGATGCCGCGTACCTGATGCTGCGTCCCGAACGCATCGAATTGATGACCGAGGCGCCGGCGTCGGGCGAGGCACTCCCCGCCCGGCTCGTGAAGCGCGTCTTCTCCGGCGAACAGCTGAGCCTGGAACTGGAGACGGCCAGCGGCGTCCGCCTGGTCTGCACGAAGCCGAGCCTGCCGCGCTTCCGGCAACTCGCGGCGGGCGACGCCGTCTGGCTTTTCCCCACCGAATGCCGCGCGTTGAAGGTGGACGCCACATGAATCAGAGCGGCGGCCGCTTCGGCGTGGTGCTCGCCGTGCCCCTCACGGTGCTGTACCTGGTCTTCCTCGTCCTGCCGCTTGGATTCTTCCTGGCGATGGGTGTCTTCAGGTACGACGCCTTCGCCCTGTACATCCCGCATCCGACCGCAGAGAACTTTCTGCGCCTGATCGCGGATCCGTACTACCGGGCCATCATCGTCCTCACGCTGAAGCTCGCGGCGCTGACGACGCTGTGCAGCCTTCTGCTCGGCTATCCGATGGCCTACTTCCTGTCGCGCACCCAATCGGCCTGGCGCGGCGTGCTGATGTTCCTGGTCGTCGCGCCGCTGACCACCGGCGTGATCGTTCGCACCTACGGCTGGATCGTGCTGTTCGGCGCGGAGGGCCTGATCAACCGTGTGCTCCTGTGGACCGGCCTCGTCCACCAGCCGCTGCAGATCCTGAACACGCAGACCGCCGTCGTCGTGGCCCTCGTCCACATCCTGCTGCCTTACATGATCTTTCCGCTCTTCTCGTCGCTCACCGCGCAGGACCCCAGCCTGCGGCGGGCGGCCAGCACGCTGGGCGCGGGTACTGCACGGATTTTCTTCGAGGTGACGCTGCCGCTCAGCAGACCCGGCATCCTCATGGGCTCGGTGCTGGTCTTCACGCTCAGCGCGGGCTCGGTCGTCACGCCCACGCTGCTCGGCGGCAAGAACGTCCAGATGATGGGGCAGTCGATCTACGAGCTGGTGCTGCACACGCTGAATTGGCCGCTCGGATCGGCGATGGCGTCGATCCTGGTCCTGCTTCAGTTCGTCATCATCTTCCTGTATTTCCGCAGCGATCGACGGGCGGCGCTCCATGGCTGACAAGACTTCCGAGGCCGGGGGCGTGGGCCGCGTGCTGCTGCTGGCGGCCGTGCTGCTGATCTACATCTTCCTGCTCGGGCCGATCCTGATCATCGTCCTGACCTCGTTCACGGCGACCAGTTCGACCGCCTTCCCGCCCAGCGGCTTCTCGCTGCGCTGGTACGGCGAGTTCTTCCGCGCCGACAACTTCGTCGACGCCTTCCTGTTCAGCATCAAGCTGGCCAGCCTGACGGCGCCGATCGCGACGCTGATCGGGTTCCTGAGCGCCTATTCGATCATCCGCTTCGCGGGCAAGCGGCGCGAGCTGGCACAGTCGCTGGCCCTGCTGCCGGCCATGGTGCCGCAGATTCTCATCAGCATGTCCTTGCTGCTCGCGCTGAATTTCGTGCCGCTGCCGAGCTTCCTCGCGCTTCTTGCGGGACACGTGCTGCTGTGCCTTCCCTTCGCCATCGCTGGCGTCTCGGCCAGCCTCGACGGCGTCGACGCGCAACTCGAGACGGCGGCGCTGACGCTCGGCGCATCGCGCCTGCGGGCGCTCTGGGAGATCGTGCTGCCACTGACCGCGCCCGGCATCGTCTCGGCGCTGATCTTCTCGTTCATCATTTCTTTCGGCGACGCCTACATCGCCCTGTTTCTCACCGGCCCGGGCATGACGACCCTGCCGATCGAGATCTTTTCCCAGATCCAGTGGGAAAGCACGCCGGTGATCGCGGCCATCACCACCTTGCAGATCCTGCTCATCCTGGTTCTCGGCCTCGTCGTCGAGCGCCTCGTCGGGATGCGCCGAATCATGCGCATTTGAAGGAGCACCAACTGATGAAGAAGAGCCTGAAGAAAATGGAGATCGGGACTGCCGTCTCCGTCGCGCCCGGCCGGGTCGACGGCATGCTGCAGGTCGGCAGTCTGCCGGACGGTTCGCCGATGGAGATTCCCGTGATCATCGTGCGCGGCGCCGAAGACGGCCCCGTCGTGTGGATGCACGGATGCGTCCACGGCAACGAGTATTGCGGCGCGTTCAGCATCCACGCCCTGACGCGCGAACTCACGCTGCAGCGCGGCACGGTGGTCGCGCTGCCGGTCCTGAACATCACCGGCTTCCAGCGGCAGCAGCGCATGAGCCCGTTCGACGGCTACAACGGCGGCGACCTCAACCGCTGCTTTCCCGGCAAGCCCGGCGGAACGCTGACCGAGCAGATGGCGTTCCATATCTACCAGCATCTGCGCGAGCACGCGACGCATTTCGTCGACGTCCATACTGCCTTCACGGCCGACACGCGCTGGGCCCTGTACGCGCCGCCCTCGGGTGACAAGGCCGAGGTCGCGCACGGCATGGCGCGTGCATTCGGCTTCGAGAACACGCTGCCGACACCGCTCGACACGCTGGGCGGATCGGCGTTGATCGAGGCGGCGAAGGAGGGCATTCCCGGTCTGATCATTGAAGCCGGCGGCATCGGCTCGGCGTTCAGCCCCGAGACCGTGGCCGATTGCGCCGAGCGCTTTCGCAACGTGTTGCGCCACCTCGACATGCTCCCGGGCGAGACCATCGAATATGGCGGGCTGACCCTGTTCTCCAATTTCGCCTGGGTGAATGCGACGCGCGGCGGCCTTTTCCGGCCGGCCGTGAAATGCGGAAACCGGATCGCCAAGGGCGATCTGGTCGGCCGCTACTACGACGTGTTCGGCGATCTGGTGGAAGAGGCGAAGAGTCCTTTCTCCGGCATCGTCCTGGCGATCGGCGGCGGTCCGGTCATGCCCAACGGCGAGATCCTGGTCCATGTCGGCCTCGATCCCCAGCCCGCTCGATAAGGAGAACTCACGATGGACACCATTGAAATCGGCACGGCAGTCTCGAAGGGCCCGGGCGTTGCAAAAGGACGCCTGAAGATCGGCGAGTTGCCCGATGGGCAACCCATCCTCATTCCCGTCGTGGTGGTGCGCGGCGCCTCGGACGGGCCAACCCTGTGGCTGCACGGCTGCGTGCACGGCAACGAATACTGCGGCGCGTTCGTGCTGCACGAATTGATCCGCTCCCTGTCGCCGGACACGCTCAAGGGGACGGTCGTCGCGCTGCCGATCCTGAACATGACGGCGTTCCAGAAGAACCAGCGCATGAGTCCGTTCGAGGGCTACAACGGCGGCGACCTCAACCGCTGCTTCCCGGGCAGCGCGACCGGCACGCTCACGCAGCAGATGGCGCACGCGATCTACAGCGAACTGCGCAAGCACGCCGACTACCTGATCGACATGCACACGGCGCTGACCGAGGACGTGCGCTGGGCGCTGTTCGCCGACATCCCGGGCGAGATCGGCAAGAAGGGGGAGGGCATCGCGCGCGCCTTCGGCTTCCGCAGCACGCTGCCCGCGCCGCCGGACATCCTCGCGGGCTCGTCGATGATGAGCGCGGCCAAGGACGGCATTCCCTCCTTCATCATCGAGGCCGGCGGCAAGGGACCGGCCTTCACCGACGAGACCGTGCGCGACACCGCCGAGCGGCTGCGCAATGTCATGCGGCACCTGTCGATGCTGGACGGCGTGGTGACCGACTACGGAAAGCAATGGCATTTCTCGAATTTCGCCTGGGTGCATTCCACGCAAGGCGGCATGTTCCAGCGCAAGGTCCGTTGCGGGGACCGGGTCGAGAAGGGGACCGTGATCGGCAACTATTTCGACCTGCACGGCCACCCCGCGGGCGACGCGCATGCGCCCCATCCGGGCATCGTGCTGGCGATCCACCCCGGACCCGTGATGTCGACCGGCGAGACTCTGATCCACATCGGCCTTGATCCGCAGGAGGTCTAGCAGATGACGATCACCCCAACCATCGCCATCGTGGATGGCCAGATCGTCGACGGCACCGGCGGCGCGGCGATCCCCGATGGCCTCGTGCTGATCGAGAACGGCAAGATCACCCATGCCGGCAAGAAGAGCGCAAAGGCCATCCCGCGCGGCGCGCAGGTCATCGACGCCGCGGGGGCCTCGGTCCTTCCGGGGCTGATGGACGTTCACGTCCACATCTCCCTCAACGGTCCCAGCAACATCCAGCGCGAACTCATGTCGCGGCCCGTGGGGCAGGTCGCGTTCGAGATCGCCAGGAACCTGCGCGAGACGATCGCGGCCGGCACGACCACGATCCGCACCGTCAGCGACATGGCGCACCTGGACATCGCCGCGCGCGATTCGATCAACAAGGGCGTGATGCCCGGGCCCCGCATGCATCCCTGCGGCAAGGGGCTGACCACGACGGGGGGTCATGGCGATCTGCTGCCCTGCTGGATTTGCCAGAGCCACGGCGACGTCTCCGAGATGGTGGACGGCGTCGACGCGGTTCGCACGGCCGTTCGCCGGCAGGTGAAGGCCGGCGCCAGCTGGATCAAGCTGTTCCAGACCGGCGGCGTGATCGACCCCCATGGCCGCATCGACGCCGAGGAGTTCTCCCCGAGCGAGTTCGATGCCGCCTTCGAGACCGCCAAGCTGGCCGGCGTGCCCGTGGCCGTCCACGCGCACAACAAGGTCGCGATCCTGCACAGCATCCGAAGCGGTTGCCGCTCGATCGAGCACGGCATGCACTTCGACGAGGAGTGTGCCGAGGTTGCGCGCGAGCACGGCGCCTTCCTGGTTCCGACGCTGACGGTGATGGACCGCATCCTGACTCTCGGCGCCGAGAACGGTGTGCCCCAATCGACCATCGACAACGTGCGCGAGCGCACGAGCAAGCACCGCGAGTACGTGAAGTACGCCTTCGACATCGGCGCCAACATCGCCAGCGGAACCGACGCGGGCTCGATGCTCACGCCGCACGGCTCCGCCGGGCGCGAAGTGGTGCAACTCGTGAAGTGCGGCCTGACACCCGAGCAGGCGATCTTCGTGGCGACGAAGAACACGGCGCGCCTGCTCAAGGTGGACGACAGGCTGGGCACGCTGCAGGCGGGCATGCTTGCCGACGTCATCGTGGTGGAAGGCGATGTCCTGAAGCAGCCCGAGAAGCTCGAAGCCGCCGAGAACATGCGCCATGTGCTGATCGGCGGGCGGCCCGTGGCCGCCGGCGGACATGCGCTGGCGAGTTGAAGCACGCACCGCAGGCCCTTACGGAGATTGATCGATGACCCATGCCGACGACGTTTCATCCATTTTCCAGGCCCTGGGCATCGGGGCCGACACGCAGAGCCGGGCGCCCGGCGCGCTCGAAGTCCGCACGCCGATCGATGGCAGCGTGCTCGCACGCATCGAAGCGACGAGCCCGGCGGCGCTGGATGCCGCCCTCGACCGCGCGCACCAGCGCTTCCTGACATGGCGCGAGGTGCCGGCTCCCAAGCGCGGCGAACTGGTGCGCGCCTTCGGCGCCGCCGTGCGCCGCCGCAAGGCCGAGCTCGGCCGGCTGATCACGCTGGAAACCGGCAAGATCCTGCAGGAGGGCCTGGGCGAAGTCCAGGAAGTGATCGACATCTGCGAGTTCGCCGTCGGCCTGTCGCGGCAGCTCTACGGGCTGACCATCGCCAGCGAACGGCCTGAGCACAAGCTGCTCGAGACCTGGCAGCCGCTCGGACTGGTCGGCATCATTTCGGCCTTCAATTTTCCGATGGCGGTGTTCTCGTGGAATGCGGCCATCGCCCTCGTCTGCGGCAACACGCTGGCGTGGAAGCCGTCCGAGAAGACCCCGCTCAGCGCCGTCGCGCTGAACAGCCTGATGCAACAGGCCGCCGTCGAGGCGGGACTGGATCCGGCGGGCCTGAGCGAGCTCCTGATCGGCGAGCGTTCCGTCGGCGAGGCGCTGGTCGCCCACCCGAAGGTGCGGCTGGTGAGCGCGACCGGCTCCACGGCCATGGGCAGGAAGGTGGCCGTCGAATGCGCCTCCCGGTTCAAGCGCTCGCTGCTCGAACTGGGCGGCAACAACGCGGCCATCGTCGGCCCCTCGGCCGATCTCGAACTGGTCGTGCGTGGTGTGGCCTTTGCCGCCGCCGGTACGGCCGGTCAGCGCTGCACCAGTCTGCGCCGGCTGATCGTGCACCGATCGATCTACGCGGCGCTGGTGGATCGCCTGGTCGCGGTCTTCGCACGCCTGCCGGTGGGCGATCCGCTCGAAGACGGTACGCTGGTTGGCCCCCTGATCGACGAACGCGCCTTCGCCGCCATGCAGGGCGCGCTGGCCGATGCCCGGGCACTCGGCGCCAAGGTGCACTTCGGAGAGCCGGAGGCCGGCGCGGGCGCGGGCCACTATGTACGGCCGGCGATCGTGGAATTCGCGCAGCAGACGGGTCCGATGCTGCGCGAGACTTTCGCGCCCATTCTCTACGTCGTGCCCTATGACGCCTTCGACGACGCCATCGCCATGAACAACGCCGTGGCCCACGGCCTGTCCTCGGCCGTCTTCACGCGCGACCTCGGGGAGGCCGAGCGCTTCACCGCTGCCAGCGGATCGGATTGCGGCATTGCCAACGTCAACATCGGCACCAGCGGCGCGGAGATCGGAGGCGCCTTCGGCGGCGAGAAAGAAACCGGTGGCGGCCGGGAGTCGGGGTCGGACGCCTGGCGCGCCTACATGCGCCGGGCCACGAACACCATCAACTACGGCAGCTCGCTGCCGCTGGCGCAGGGCGTCAAATTCGACCTCGGGTAGGCACGATGACGGGCCGGGGTTGCCGTCCTAGTCGGCGTTGAAGCTGTCGCGGAAGGTGAACCAGGTGCTCGCGAAGAACATCGCCGCCATCACCAGCGCGCCGCCGATCATCACCGCGCCGCCCGCCGCCGACGCGCCTTCGCCGATGCCCATCGCGCCGAAGGCGACCAGCAGGCTGGCGATCAGGCTCAGCACGATGCCTGCGCCAATGAACACGCCGGTCCAGATGAGGCCGTAGACGGTGAGTGCGCCGAAATTCCGGAAGCACGCGACGAAGCTGAAGAACAGGCTCTTGGCCGGCGGCACGTGGTGCCAGTGCACCAGCGCCGGCGCATGCCAGAAGGCGAGCGACAGCGGCAGGTAGAGCGCCATCGCGATCCACAGCGCGACCTGGAACTCCGTGCTTTCGGCGAGTTCGCGCGTGAGCGGCCCGCCCAGCAGGTAGACCTTGGCGAACTGGCCGCCGTCGGCCAGCGCCGAGATCGCCATCACGCCGAGAAACAGGACGGCGTAGAGCACGCCCAGCACCAGCATCGGCCGCATGTCGCTGCGCACCGCATTCAGCGCCGCCATGAAGACCGCGCCCGCGGGCGGCTTTTCAGGCGCCGCCGCCTGCGCGGTGGCCGCCATGAGGCCGAGCGTCATGGTCGGCAGCAGCATCAGCGCGACGGCCGCGCCCACCAGCGGCACTTGCGATGCGATCGACACCAGCGCCATGAAGAAGAAGAACAGCGAGATGAAGGCGAGCGGCTGCACGGCGAAAGCCCTGAGCCCGGTGCGGACCCACAGCGCGCCGGTGCGCGCGGGGACGAGGTTGAGTTTCATCGCTTGGGTTCAGGCAGCGAGCGCCTCGGCGGCGGCCGCCAGCTCGAAAGGCCGGCGCGCGCGCTCGCGCAGCACACGCTCGAAATGGGTCGGATCATGCGGCTTGAGCATGCTCGCCTCGCGCGGCAAGTGGAAGTCCCACAGGCGCGAGATCCAGAAGCGCAGCGCCGCCGCGCGCAGCATCGCGGGCAGCAGAGCGCGCTCGGCACCGGTCAGCGGCCGCACGGTGCCGTAGGCGGTCAGCAGCGCATCGGCGCGCGCAGCTTCGTGGCGGCCGCTCGGCAGGTCGATCGCCCAGTCGTTCAGGCACACGGCGAGGTCGAACAGCCAGCTGTCGGTGCCGGCGAAGTAGAAGTCGAACACGCCGGTCAGCCGCGGCGATGCGCCGTCGGGGGCAGCGTCGAACATCACGTTGTCGCGGAACAGGTCGGCATGCACCGGCCCGCGCGGCAGGGCTGCGTAGGCGGACGATTCGGCCACGTGGTTCTGGTAGGCGAGTTCGCTGCGCAGCAGCGCGGCCTGCGGCGGATCCAGGTGGGGCAGCACCACGGGCGCCGTGTCGTTCCACCACGACAGGCCGCGCAGGTTGGGCTGGATGCGCGGGAAGTCGCGTGCCGCCAGGTGCATGCGCGCCAGCAGCCGGCCCAGTTCGGCGCAATGGGCCGCGGTGGGTGCGAGTTCGCTGTGGCCCTGGAGCCGCTGGACGACCGCGGCCGGCTTGCCGGCCACCGAGAGCAGCAACTCGCACGGCGCGTTGGCGGGGATCGACAGCGCATGGCCCGTGGGCGGCGCAATGGCCGGATCGGCCACCGGCTCGGGCACCGGCAGGCCGCGCGCCGCGAGATGCTTCATCAGGCACAGGTAGTAGGGCAGCTGCTCGGCCCCGAGGCGCTCGAACAGCGTCAGGACGAACTCGCCCGACGCCGTGGTCGCGAAGTAGTTGGTGTTTTCGATCCCGCCCTCGATGCCGCGCAGCGCGGCGAGCGCACCCAGGCCGAGGCGCTGCACCAGCGCGTCGGCCTCGTCGAACCCGACTTCCGTGAAGACCGCCACCGCCCGCGCTCAGAACTTGAGCACGTTCCAGACCCGCGGACCGTTGCCGTTGGTGCCGGTGTCCGATTCGCTTTGTCCGGGCCGGTAGCCGCCTTCGTTCGGCAGCACCTGGTAGGAGGGCACGTTGGCCTTCGGCTTCACGGTGATGCTCTGGGTCTGGCCGCCGTAGCGCACCTCGTCGACCGACGCGCCGCTGTCCTCGACGTGGATGTGTTCGATCTTCTGGTTCTGGCGGCCGGGTGCCGTGTCCTGGCCTTGGACCGCATCGGGCGGCGGTGGCGCCGGCTGAGGCGCGCTCTGGGCGTGGACGACGGCGAACGGCGCGACGCAGGCCAGAACCAGCGAGGCAAGCCGGAGCCGGCAAACGAACAGGAATTTGGAGGAGGACATGCAGGGATTGTAGGTGGCGCTTCCCCTTCCGGGTGTCAGCGGGCGGCGATCGTCCGCGTGATGAAGGCGCCCGTGTGCGGCACGGCAAAATGCGCCGATGACCGACAAGAAAACGCTGCTGCTCGTGGACGGCTCGAGCTACCTCTACCGCGCCTTCCACGCCATGCCCGATCTGCGCGCCGTGCCGGGCGATGCCAGCAGCCCGGCCACCGGCGCCATCCGCGGCATGATCAACATGATGCAGGCCCTGCGCCGCGAGGTGCGCGCCGACTATGCGGCCTGCATCTTCGACGCGCCGGGCAAGACCTTTCGCGACGACTGGTACCCGCAGTACAAGGCCAACCGCTCGCCGATGCCGGACGACCTGCGCACCCAGGTCGACCCTATCCACAAAGTGGTCGGGCTGCTCGGCTGGCCCGTGCTGTGCGTGCCCGACATCGAGGCCGACGACGTGATCGGCACGCTGGCGCGCACCGCCGCCGCGCAGGGCATCGAGGTGATCGTCTCCAGCGGCGACAAGGACCTGAGCCAGCTGGTCGACGAGCACGTCACCATCATCGACACCATGAACGGCAAGAAGCGCGACGTGGCCGGCGTGACGGCCGAGTTCGGCGTGCCGCCGAACCTGATGATCGACTACCAGACGCTGGTCGGCGACACGGTGGACAACGTGCCCGGCGTCGAGAAGGTCGGCCCCAAGACGGCCGCCAAGTGGCTGCTCGAATATGGCTCGCTCGATGCGCTGATCGCGCGCGCCGCGGAGGTGAAAGGGCAGGCCGGCGAGAACCTGCGCCAGGCGATCGACCGCCTGCCGCTCAGCAGGAAGCTGGTGACCATCCGCACCGACTGCGACCTCGACGGCCATGTGAGCGGACTGCCCGCCCTCGATGCGATCGCCATCGGCCCGCAGCAGATCGATGCGCTCAAGGCTTTCTACGAGGAATACGGCTTCAAGAGCTTGGTCAAGACGCTCGAGGCGCATGCGGTGTCGCCCGAGCTGATCGAGGAGAACAAGCGCAGGAAGGGTCCCGAGGCCGGCGCCGGCCTGTTCGACGAGCCGGGCTTCGAGGCGGCCGCCAAGGCCACCAACCTCGCCTACGACACCGTCATGACCTGGGAGGCCTTCGACGCCTGGCTGGCGAAGATCCAGGCCGCCGAGCTGGTCGCGCTCGACACCGAAACCACCTCGCTCGACGAGATGCGTGCCGAGATCGTGGGCCTGAGCTTCAGCGTGACGCCGGGCGAGGCGGCCTACATTCCGCTCGCGCACAACTACCCCGATGCGCCGGCCCAGCTGCCGCTCGACGAAGTGCTCGCGAAGCTCAAGCCCTGGCTGGAGGACGGCACGCGCAAGAAGCTCGGCCAGCACATCAAGTACGACCGCCACGTGTTCGCCAACCATGGCATCGAGGTGCAGGGCTATGCGCACGACACCATGCTGCAGAGCTACGTGCTGGAAGTCCACAAGCCGCATGGCCTGGCCAGCCTGGCCGAGCGGCACCTGGGCCGCAGCGGAATCGACTACGAAGACCTCTGCGGCAAGGGCGTGCACCAGATTTCCTTCAGCCAGGTCGCGATCGACAAGGCGTCCGAATACTCGTGCGAGGACTCCGACCAGACGCTGGACGTGCATCGCGTG
The DNA here is from genome assembly GCF_901827165.1 of Variovorax sp. SRS16. Taxonomy (NCBI): domain Bacteria; kingdom Pseudomonadati; phylum Pseudomonadota; class Betaproteobacteria; order Burkholderiales; family Comamonadaceae; genus Variovorax; species Variovorax sp. SRS16. The sequence goes on along the minus strand of NZ_LR594666.1, from coordinate 4,038,971 downwards.
CTCTGGCCGCGCCTCGAGGCCGACGAGAAGCTGCGCTTCATCTACCAGCTCGAGATGGATTCGAGCGAGGCGCTCTACCGCATCGAGCGCAACGGCGTGCTGATCGATGCGCCGACGCTGGCCGCGCAGAGCAACGAGCTCGGCAAGCGCATCATGGCGCTGGAGGACGAGGCCTACGCGCTCGCCGGCCAGCCCTTCAACCTCGGCTCGCCCAAGCAGATCGGCGAGGTGTTCTTCACCAAGCTCGGCCTGCCGGTGGTCAAGAAGACGCCGAGCGGCGCGCCCAGCACCGACGAGGAGGTGCTGGAGAAACTCGCCGAGGACTTTCCGCTGCCGGCCAAGATCCTGGAGCATCGCGGCCTGTCCAAGCTCAAGGGCACGTACACCGACAAGCTCGGCCAGCTCGCCAATCCGCGTTCGGGCCGCGTGCACACGCACTATGCGCAGGCGGTCGCGGTGACGGGGCGGCTGTCCAGCAACGACCCGAACCTGCAGAACATCCCGATCCGCACCGCCGAAGGCCGCCGCGTGCGCGAGGCTTTCGTGGCACCCGCGGGCCGCGTGATCGCGAGCTCCGACTACTCGCAGATCGAGCTGCGCATCATGGCCCACATCAGCGGCGACGAATCGCTGCTGCGCGCCTTCACCGAAGGCATCGACGTGCACCGCGCGACAGCCGCCGAGGTGTTCGGCGCCGCAGTCGATCAGGTGTCGAGCGAGCAGCGCCGCTACGCCAAGGTGATCAACTTCGGGCTGATCTACGGCATGAGCAGCTTCGGCCTCGCGCGCAACCTCGGCATCGAGACCAAGGCTGCGGCCTCCTACATCGACCGCTACTTCGCGCGCTATCCGGGCGTCAAGGCCTACATGGACGAGACCAAGCTGCTGGCCAAGCAGCAGGGCTACGTCGAGACCGTGTTCGGCCGCCGCCTCTACCTGCCCGAGATCAACTCGCCCAACGGCCCGCGCCGCGGCGGCGCCGAGCGCGCCGCCATCAACGCGCCGATGCAGGGCACCGCGGCCGACCTGATCAAGCTCAGCATGGTCAAGGTGCAGCAGGTGCTCGACGCCGAGCGGCGCGGCACGAAGATGATCATGCAGGTGCACGACGAACTGGTGTTCGAGGTGCCGGACGAAGAGGTCGAATGGGTACGCACCGAGATTCCGCGGATCATGGCCGGTGTCGCAGACCTGAAGGTGCCGTTGCTCGCCGAGATCGGCTTCGGCCCGAACTGGGACAAGGCGCACTAGCCGGCCGGCCGCCTCCGCCATGCGCCTGCGCCACATCGAGGTCTTCAACGCGATCATGCTCACCGGCAGCGTGAGCGCGGCGGCGAGGCTCATCAACATCACGCAGCCGGCGGTCAGCCGCACGCTGCAGCATGCCGAGATCCAGCTCGGCTTCTCGCTGTTCCAGCGCGCCAAGGGGCGGCTCACGCCGACCACCGAGGCGCTGGCGCTCTATCCGCACATCGAGAAGCTGTTCGCGCAGCTCGACGAAGTGCAGCGGCTGGCCGCCAACCTGCGCACCGGCAGCGACGCGGGCGAGCTGCGCATCCTCACCGTGCTGGCGCTCAGCTACGAGGTGCTGCCGCGCGCGCTCAAGGCCTTTCGCGAGAAGCATCCCGCGGTCGCCGTGGTGGTCGAGTCGCTGCATTCGCCGCAGATCATGTCGGCGCTGCTGCTGCAGGAGGCCGACGTCGGCTTCGCCTTCAGCCCCGCCGTGCATCCCTCGCTCACGCAGGAGGATCTGGCGGACAGCCGCATGGTGTGCATCGCGCCCAAGGGCATGCTGCCGCGCGCGCTGGTACGCGCCGGTTCGGTGGCGCTGCACGACCTGGTCGATCTGCCGGTGGTGGGCCTGGACAGCCGCGACCCGGTCGGCACCAGCCTGAGCCAGGCCTGCCGTCAGGCCGAGGTCGGCTTCCGGCAGGCGGTGGTCACGGTGCAGACCTACCATGCGGCGCTCGCGATGGCGCACCATGGCCTCGGCATCGCGCTGGTCGACGGCTGCACCGCGAGTTCGGCGGACCGCAGCAAGGTCGACGTGCTGAGGCTGGCGCCCGGCATCCCGGTGCCGATCCGCGCGCTGCGCTTCGCCGGCCGGCCCGATTCGGTCGCGGTGCGCAGCATCACCCGCTGCATGCGCGAGGCGATCGAGGGCATGCGATAGCCGATCGATCTCGCGGTGTCTCAGGCGCTCAGCGCCTGCACCACCCGCAATGCAGACCCGAAGGCCAGCGTGAACCCCAGCGCGCCGTGGCCGGTGTTGAACAGCATGTTGGACGGCGCGCCGTCGAGCCGTCCGACGATCGGCACGCCGGTCGGCGTGGCCGGGCGCATGCCCGTCCATGGATGCAGCGCATCGAAGCGGCCGGCCTGCGGAAACACCGCGCGCGTCGCGGCGGCGAGCGTCTCGATGCGCGTGGCCGGAATGCTCGCATCGTGGCCGACCAGCTCGGCCATGCCGGCCACGCGCAGCCGTGATCCGATGCGCGCGAACACCACCTTGCGGGCGCTGTCGGTCACGCTCACCCGCGGTGCCGCGCCGGGCGCCGGATCGACGTCGACCGTGATGCTGTAGCCCTTGAGCGGATAGACCGGCAGGTAGGCGCCGAGCTGCCGCCCGAGCCGGTGCGAGGCCGTGCCCAGCGCCATCACGAAGGCATCGGCCTCGATGTCGCCTGCGCTGCTGCGCACCGCCGCCACGCGGCCGTCGCGCAGGTCGAAGCCGTCGACCTCGGTGTCGAGCATGAAGCGCACGCCGCGCGTGCGCAGCGCGCGGACGAGCTCGGTGCAGACCTTGAGGCAGTCCGCGGCGCACTCGCTCGGCGTGTGGACGGCGCCTGCGATCTGCGTGCGGTAGGCCGCCAGTGCAGGCTCGATGGCGATGCATTCGTCGGCGCTGACCAGCCGCTGCTCGCTGCCCATGCTGCGCTGCAGTTCGAGCTGCCGGCGCGCGCCTTCGAGCGAGGCTGCGCTCGGGTAGAGCACCAGCTTGCCGGTGGCGGAGAAGTCGCAGTCGGGCGCGATGTCGACCCGCATGGCCTCGAAGGCGCTGCGGCTCTGCGCGGCCAGCGCGAGCAGGCGGGCGGTGGTCTCGCGCGAGGTGCGCGCATTGCAGGCCGCCATGAAGGCCAGGCCCCAGCGCCACTGCAGCGGATCGAGCTGCGGGCGCAGCTTGAGCGGCGAGGAGGGCGACAGCAGCAGCTTGGGCAGCTGCTTCCAGATCGACGGATCGGCCAGCGGCTGCACGTACGAGTAGCTCAGCTGCGCGCCATTGCCGCCGCTCGCACCGGCGCCCGGCGCGGCGCGGTCGATCACGCTCACCTCAAGGCCCTGGCGGTTCAGCTCCCAGGCGGTGGCCAGGCCCACGATGCCCGCGCCGAGCACACAGACGTGCATGAGATTGCGCTCCTGTCGATGTTGTTGGAGGATGCGCCGACTCTAGGCGGCTGCGCGCCGCGCGGGAAATGCCGAAACCACGGCGGGCCATAGCCAAAGCGCATGCCCTGCGGGTATCTACCGACGTGCCCATGAGTTTTGATCATGACCCGCCCTGCAAAAGGAATTGTGGGCTGCGCGCGAATCGTTCCTACACTCGGCCACGTTCATTCCCAACGAAAGGGCTCGCATGAAATTCTCCGCCTTGATGGCCGCCGTCCTGCTCACCGCCGTCGCAACGGGCGCCCAGGCTGCCGACACGCTCGCCAAGATCGCCGCCTCCGGCAAGATCACGCTGGCCTACCGTGAATCGTCGGTGCCCTTCAGCTACCTCGACGGGCCGAACAAGCCGATCGGCTTTGCGGTCGAACTCTCCAACGCGGTGGTCGATGCGGTCAAGAAGAAGCTCAACAAACCCAACCTCGAAGTCGCGCTGATGCCGGTCACCTCGCAGAACCGGATCCCGCTGATCACCAACGGCACCATCGACCTGGAGTGCGGCTCCACCACCAACAACACCGCGCGCGGCAAGGACGTGGCTTTTGCGGTGAACCACTTCTACACGGGCACGCGCCTCCTGGTGAAGAAGTCGTCCCACATCAAGGACTATGCCGACCTCAAGGGCAAGACCATCGTCAGCACCACCGGCACCACCAACGTGCTGGTCATGCGCAAGTACAACGAGGAGAAGAAGCTGGGCATGGACATCGTGCTGGCCAAGGACCACGACGACTCGTTCCTGCTGGTGCAGAGCGACCGCGCGGCCGCCTTTGCGATGGACGACATCCTGCTGTTCGGCCTGATCGCCAACAGCAAGGACCCTGGCGACTACGAAGTGGTCGGCGAGCCGCTGCAGGTCGAACCCTATGCCTGCATGCTGCCCAAGGACGATCCGGCCTTCAAGAAGCTGGTGGACGATACCTTCATCGGTCTCATGAAGAGCGGCGAGTTCGAGAAGATGTACACCAAGTGGTTTATGTCGCCGATCCCGCCGAAGAACACCTCGCTCAATCTGCCGATGAGCCCACAGCTGAAGGAAAACTTGAAGGCCTTCAGCGACAAACCCGCTACATGAGCTCGCCCCCAGGCTGCGCGCACTTCGTGTCGCTTCGCCTTCCCCCTGCCGGGGGCAATAGCGGCGGACCGGCGGAGCCGGATCCGCGGTATTTTTGGTAGGGGGCACAACGCAATCGTGGGAACGGGAGTGGGTGTGACACAGGTGGTCGGCATTCTGGGCGGCATGGGGCCGGCTGCGGGCGCGGACTTCGTGCGGCTGTTCGTGGAGGCCTGTGCGCGCCACCTGCGCGATCGCGGCGAGGCGGTGCGGGACCAGTCCTTTCCCGAGCACTGGCTCGCGCAGGTGCCGGTGCCGGACCGCAGCGGCGCGCTCGAATCGGCCGAGACGCTGGGCGCGCATCAGCCGCTGGAGCCGATGCTGCAGGCGCTGGGCCGGCTGGCGGCGCTGGGCAGCAAGGCGGTGGCGATCGCGTGCAACACGGCGCATGCATGGCACGCCACGCTGCAGGAACGCTTTCCGCAGATCGAGGTGCTGCACGTCGCGCGCGAGGTGTCGTCGCACCTGGCCGCGCAAGGCGTGCGCGAGGTCGCGCTGATGGCGACCGAAGGCACCTACCGCGTGGGCCTCTACGAACAGGCCCTGGCCGGCGCGGGGCTGGCCTGCCATCTGCCGCTGGCCGATGAGCGGCAGACCTTGATGCGCGGCATCTACGACGGCGTCAAGACAGGCGACATGCGCCTCGCGCAAGCCTGCTTCACCGAGGTCGCGCTGCGCCTGGCGGAGCGCCATGGGCCGGCGGCGATCGTCATGGGCTGCACCGAGATTCCGCTCGGGCTCCAGGGCGTGGCGGCGGTGTCGGGATTGCGGTTGATCGATCCGGCCGTGGTGCTCGCATCGGCGCTCGCGGCCCGGGCCTACGCAAGATCCTCTTGACACGGTTGATAAGATGAATGCAGCCCTGGCCTGGTTCAAGGCCAGCGGGCGGCCTGGCCGCCGCAAGCCGCTTTCCTGCGAAAGCCGTCCGATGGGCGGCTTTGTTTTTTGTCATGTCATCCGAGCCGTCATGAATCTGTTAGCCATCCTCGTCGCCACCCTGTTCGCCGGCATCGGCAGTGTCTGGATCGCGGCGCTGCTGCTGCGCGCCGGCGTGCGCGGCGAGGGCGCCGGCGGCGTGAACCCGCAGCACCTGCTGAGCCTGGCGGCCGGCGCGCTGCTGGCGACCGCGTTCATGCACCTGCTGCCCGAGGCCTTCGAAAGCGGCATCGAGCCGGGCCTGCTCTTCGGCGTGCTGCTGTTCGGGCTGGTGTTCTTCTTCCTGCTCGACAAGGCCGAGCTCTGGCACCACGGGCATGAGCACCATCACGGCGAGGCGCCCGACGCCCATGCGGACCATGACCACGCACACGATCATTCGCACGCGCACGCGCACGCGCACGCGGCACCGCGCAAGAGCGGCGGCTGGGCGGTGCTGACGGGCGACAGCGTGCACTGCTTCGGCGACGGCATCCTGATCGCCTCGGCCTTCATCGCCGACCTGCGCCTGGGGCTGGTGGCGGCGCTGGCCGTGCTGGCGCACGAGGTGCCGCATCACATCGGCGATCTGGTGGTGCTGCGCCAGAGCTCGCCCAACCCGCGCGCCGCGCTGATCAAGGTGTCGCTCGCGGGCACCATGACGGCGCTGGGTGGCGCGGTCGGCTGGTGGCTGGTCGACCGGCTCCACGGCCTGCTGCCGTATTTCCTGGTGCTGGCCGGCAGCAGCTTCGTCTATGTCGCGCTGGCCGACCTCATCCCGCAGCTGCAAAAACGCCTGCCTGCGCGCCAGACCGCACTGCAGATCGTCTGGCTCGTGGCCGGCATCGTGCTCGTGACGGTGGTGAGCCGGCTCTCGCACGAGGGCGAGGACGGGCACGAACACGGGCATGGCGCGCCGGCTTCGACGCAGGCGGACGGCAAGGCCACGCATTGATTGGACACACGGGGCACTTTCTGACACGCTTGTTGCCCGGCGGCTGAAGCACCGTTCGGGGAACGGGCCCACACTGGGGCCAGACCAGAGATGCAGCAAAGGAGCCCGAAATGATCCGCGTCGATCCCACCCTTCGTACCGGCGAACCGCCGGACGACGAATCCGATGACGCCCTGCTCGGCGACGGCTTCGATTCACCCGATGCCGACGAGGCCGAAGTCGAGGCCGAAGCCGAGACCACGGACGAACTCTCCGAGGAAACCGGCATCGACCTCACCGACGCGAGCGACCTCGACGCCGATCACGTGCCGGCCGACGAGGACCACGACCGCGTGATGCAGGCGCCCGACTGAGTGCCCGCGCCGCGCCCGGCGTGCGCGCCTTCAGGCTTCGAGCGTGAACCCGACCTTGATCGTCACCTGCCAGTGCGCGATCTTGCCTTCGACCACATGCCCGCGGGTCTCGGTCACCTCGAACCACTGGATGTTGCGCACCGATTCGCTGGCCTTCGCGATGGCGCGCTGGACCGCGTCGTCGCTGCTGGTGGGCGAAGAGCCGGTGAGCTCGATCAGCTTGTAGACATGGGTGGACATGGCGCGCTCCTTGGAATGAAACCCGGTCCGCACCATCATAGGCACATGCCTGCGTCATGGCGCATCTCGTGAACCCGTCCCCGACTCCCCCCACATCCTCGCCCGACGCTTCGGTGCCGCCGCTGTCGGCGCGCTGCTGCATCGCCGGCGGCGGCCCGGCGGGCATGATGCTCGGCCTCCTGCTCGCGCACGCCGGCGTCGAGGTGATCGTGCTCGAGAAGCACGGCGATTTCCTGCGCGATTTCCGCGGCGACACGGTGCATCCGTCGACGCTCGATGTGATGGCCGGCCTCGGCCTGCTCGATGCCTTCCTCGCGCGGCCGCACGACGAGGCGCGCCAGCTCTACGCGACGGTGTCGGGCCAGCGCATGCGGCTGGCCGACTTCACGCGGCTGTCCACCGCCTGCCCCTTCATCGCGCTGATGCCGCAATGGGACTTCCTCGATTTCCTTCAGGACGAGGCCAGGCACCACCCAGGCTTCCATTTGTGGATGAACGCCGAGGCGACCGGCCTGAGCGAGCGCGACGGCCGCGTCACGGGCGTCCAGGTGCGCACGCCGCAAGGCCTGCAGCACATCGCGGCCGACCTGGTGGTGGCCGCCGACGGGCGGCATTCGGCGATGCGCGCAGCGGCCGGCTTGAAGGTGCGCGACATCGGCGCGCCGATCGACGTGCTGTGGATGCGTCTGCCGCGCGCACCCGGCGATCCGAGCGACTCGGGCGGCTTCATCGATGCCGGCCACTTCATGGCGACCATCGGCCGCGATACCTACTGGCAATGCGCCTACGTCATCGCCAAGGGCGGCATCGCGGCGATCCAGGCGCGCGGGCTCGAGGCCTTTCGCGCCGATGTGGCGGCGGCCGCACCCTTCCTGGCCGATCGCGTCGACCGCATCGCGAGCTGGGACGACGTCAAGCTGCTCAGCGTCACGGTCGATCGTCTCGAGCAATGGTGGAGGCCGGGGCTGCTGTGCATCGGCGACGCTGCGCATGCGATGTCGCCGGTGGGCGGCGTCGGCATCAACCTCGCGGTGCAGGATGCGGTGGCCACGGCCAACCTGCTGCGCGACGCGCTGGCGGATCCGGGCGTCGGCGCCGATGCCATCACGCCGCTGCTCGCGCGCGTGCAGGCGCGGCGGCTGCTGCCCACGCGCGTCACGCAATGGGTGCAGGTCGCCATCCAGGATCGGCTGCTCACGCCGGTGCTGCAGAGCGGCGCGCGCGCACAGCCCTTCGGCGTGCCGTGGCCGCTGCGGCTGATGCAGCGATTTCCGATCCTGCAGGGCGTGCCCGCGTATGCCGTGGGTGTGGGCGTGCGGCCCGAACGCGTGGCGCCGCCGCGCCGCTGAGCGCGAGGCTTTCTTTTCTACTTCGCGCCGCCGGTGTACCGGGTGACGCTCTTGGCGCTGATGTCGTAGCCGCTCACGCCCATCATCGAATCGTTGCGCTGGGTCTGCAGTCGGCCGGTGACCCAGACAGTGTCCATGGCGCGGAACTTCGCGCCCTGCGCGCGCACGTGCAGGATCTGGTTGGCGGGCGGCGGCGGCGTGTGGATGCAGGCGCCGAAGTAGGGCACCAGCAGGAACTCGGTGACCTCGCCCTTGTCCTCTTCGAGCGGCACGACGAAGCCCGGGATCCGGATGTCGACGCCGTTCATCGCCGGGTTGGTCGGCGCGTTGTTCGAGGCTTCCTGCAATTTCATGAGCAGGTCGTTGGCGCGTGGGTCGCTGTCGTCGAGCTGGCTCAGGTCCATGCCCTTCAACGCCTTCATCGGATCCCAGTCCTTGGGCACCAGCTCTTCCCACGCGATGAGCCGCGGCTCGCCCGGCGCGGCCTTGGCAGCGGCTGCCTTGCCGCCGATCGGGTTGGTGGGCGAGGTGGCCTGCGGCGCGGGATCGGCCGCGAAGGCGCTGGCAGCGAAGACGGCGGCAGCGAATGCAGCAAGAGGCAGACGCAATGTCATGGTTCAGATTCTCGGAGAGAGGCCGTCGGACAACGAAAGCCGGTACGCGCGTATCCCCGGCAACAGGCTGGCCAGGAAGCCGGCCACGAGCAGGCTCGCCACCAGCAGCCCTTCGTTCAGTGTAGGCGCCGACAGCGTGAGCGCGAGTCCGAATTGCGATTGCAGCCACGGCGAGAGCAGGGCGATGCCGAGCACGGCAAAGACGATGCCGATCGCCACGCCCAGCCCCGTGACCAGCGCGCCTTCGAGTGCCAGCAGCGCCAGCACGTGGCGCAGGCTGGCGCCGACTGCACGCAACACGGCCAGCTCGCGCCGGCGTTCGTCGAGGCCCGCGAGCACCACCGACACCAGCCCGGCCAGGCTGACCAGCGCGACCAGCGCCGACATCAGCAGCAGCGCGTTCTCGCCGATGCCGACCACGCTCCACAGCTCGTCGAGCGCAACGCCGGGCAGGATCGCCATCAGCGGCTCGCCGGCATAGGTCGAGACCCAGCGCTGCACCGCGAACACGGCCGCGCGGTTCTTCAGGCCGACCAGCGCCGCGGTCACGTTCTTCGGCGTGAGGTCGAACTTGCGCACCTGATCGGCCGATATCTTCACGCCCGGCATCGGCGCGCCGCCCACCCATTCGAGATGGATCGCTTCCATCGCCGCCAGGCCGATGTGCACCGTGCGGTCGACCGGCGTGCCGGTGCGCGCCAGCACGCCGACCACCGTGAAGGGCTTGTCGGCATGCTCGGCCACGTTGAGCTCGCCGCTGCCGTGCGAGAGGATGATCTTCTGGCCGACGTGGTAGCCCAGCTTGTCCGCGACCTCGGCGCCGATGACCGCATCGAACAGATCGCTGAAGGGCCTGCCCTCGCGCATGCGCAGCGGCTGGCGGTTGCCGTAGCGGAAATGCTCGAAGTAGTCGGGCGTGGTCGCCAGCACCGCGAAGCCGCGGTGCGAATCGCCGAGCGAGAGCGGCACGACCCAGGCCACGCCCGGATGCGCGGCCAGCGCCTGCACGCTCTTCCACTGCACGTTGTTGGTGGCCGCGCCGATGCGGAACACCGAGTACAGCAGCAGCTGCGTCGAGCCGGTGCGCGCGCCCACGATCAGGTCGGTGCCGGAGACGGAGGACGAGAAGTTCTCGCGCAGCTCGGTGCGGATGCGCTCGACGCCCAGGAGCAGGAAGGTCGACAGCGCGATCGAGAGCACGGTGAGCGCGAGCGTGAAGCGGCGGTTCCAGGCGCTGCGCCACGCGATGCCCAGCAGGGCCCTCATGGAAGTGCCCCCTGCGTCGCGCGGTTGATCTGCGGCAGCAGCACGTGGCGCCCGAAGCGCGCCGCGATGCGCTGGTCGTGGCTCACGAACACCAGCGCGCTGCGGTTCGCCTCGCAGGCCGCGAGCAGCACGTCGAGGAAGGCTTCGCGGCGGTCCTCGTCCAGCGCCGAAGTGGGCTCGTCGGCGATCACCACTTCGGGATGGCCGATCAGTGCGCGCGCCGCGGCCACGCGCTGCTGCTGGCCGACCGACAGCCGCATGGCCTGGCGCGGCCAGAGGCTCCGGTCCAGGCCCATGCGCTCGAGCAGCTGCTCGGCCTGCGCGCGCGCCGGGCCGTCGGTCGAGGCCTGCGCCATGCGCCGCGCCGAGAAGCGGCAGGGCAGCATCACGTTGTCGAGCACGCTGAGATAGGGCAGCAGGTTGAACTGCTGGAAGATGTAGCCCACATGTGCGACGCGGCAGCGGTCGCGCGCGGAACCCGAGAGCTCGGCCCAGTCGTGGCCCAGCAGCGTGATGCGCCCCGCGTCCGCCACCAGCACGCCGGCCAAGAGCGACAGCAGCGTGCTCTTGCCGCAGCCGCTCGGCCCGTGCAGGAACACGGCCTCGCCGGCGCTCACCTCGAGGTGTTCGATGTCGATGCAGGGCACGCCGGCACCCGGCCAGCCGAAGCGCAGCGATTCGGCGACGAGCAGCGGGGTCACGAAGAGATCACTTGCCCCAGGTCAGTCGCGTGGTCGGCCGCTTGAGCGTGCGCTTGAATTGGCCCTGCGGCGCGGCGATCTGGACGTCGATCTGCCGGATGCCCTTGAAGGCATCGAGCAGCGCGACGTCGATGAACTTGGTCGCCTGCGCATTGGTGCAGTTGAAGGCGAAGGTGCCGTCGAGGTCGGCATGGCCTTCGGCGGCGTCGGCGTCCGCCTTGCCCAGGCCGAGCGCCGCGGAGCGCAGCGTCACCGGGCCGAGCTTGCAGTTGGCGCCGGGGTCGATCCTGAACAGCTGGTCGGCCGCGCGCAGCTGGGCGACGGCGTCGTCTGCGGTTTTCTTTTCGGCATCGGTCTTCGGTGCGTGCTCGAAGCCGATGAAGTTGTCGAGCGGCGAATCCATCTCGATGACCACGGTCGGGCCGTCGATCGCGACATCGAGCCTGAGCTGGCCGTGCACGTGCGCATGCTGTGCCTGCTGCGCGATGGCCGCGATCGGCAGCGCGAGCAGCGCAGGCAGTGCGAAGGTGGAAAGCAGCCGTGCAGGATTCATGCGTTTGCGCCTTGCCGGGTCGGCAGCCCCGGCGTGTTGCTCCATTCGCTCCAGCTGCCGGCATAGAGCGCGGTCGACCCGAGGCCCGCGATCTGCATTGCGAGCAGGTTGGGCAGCGCGCTCACGCCGCTGCCGCAATGGTGGACGACCGTGGCCGGATCCCGGCCCGCCAGCAAGGTCTCGAACTCGGCGCGCAACTGGGCGGCCGGCTTGAATTTGCCGTCGGGGCCGAGGTTCTCGGTGAAGGGCCGGTTCAGGGCCCCGGGGATGTGACCTGCGATCGGGTCCAGAGGTTCCACCTCGCCGCGATAGCGCGCAGCGGCACGCGCATCGATCAGCGTCTGGTCAGACTGGTCGAGCCGCGCGAGCACGCGCTGCGTGTCGGCGAGCACCACCAAGGGCGCAGCGGCCACGAAGTTGGATTGGAAGCGCGCGGGCTCGTCGCCGCTGGCGACCGCGCCGCCCGCGGCCTGCCAGGCCTGCAGTCCGCCGTCGAGCACGGCCACGGCCTCGTGGCCCATCCACTTGAGCATCCACCAGAGGCGGCCGCAGTAGTTGGCGCCGTTGCGGTCGTACACCACGGCCTGCATGCCGTTGGCGAAGCCGATCGACGACAGCCAGGCCGCGAACTTCTCGCGGCTCGGCAGCGGATGGCGGCCGCCCGATGCGGGCAGGCCCTCGTCCTGCGCCACCACCACCTCGCCGTGCGCGCCCGGCATGCCGTGCTTCGCGCTGAGGTCGGTGTCGAGGTCGGCGTAGAGCGCGCCGGGAATGTGTGCCGCGCGGTAGTTCTGCGCGCCGGCCTCGGGCTTCATCAGCTCGAAGCTGCAGTCGAACACCATCAGCGGCGCTGCGCTGCGCTGCAGGGCGGTCAGTTGCTCGGCGGTGATCAGGGTCGTGTACATGCGAAATCCTTCAATGCTCTTCGGCCGGCGCCTTCGGCAGCGATCGCTGGCGCAGCACGGTGGCCGCGATGCCGCTGAAGACGATCAGCACCATGCCGGCCCAGCCCATCGCGTCGATGCGGTCGCCGAACAGCAGCACGCTGTACATCGCGCCGAAGACGATGCCCGAATACTGCAGGTTGGCGACCAGCAGCGTCCCGCTCTCGGTCTTGGCGCTTGCATAGGCGCGCGTCATGCACAGCTGGCCCACCGCCGCCAGCACGCCCACGGGCGCGAGCCACAGGGCATGCATCCAGGTCCATTCGGCCCACGGCGTGGCTTCACCGAGCAGCGTGGCCAGGCCGCCGGCGATCGCCGAGCCCACCGCGAAATAGAACACGGTTCGCTCCTCGGGTTCACCGAGCCGCGAGAGTGCCACCACCTGCATGTAGGCAAAGGCGGCCGTGAGGCCCGACATCAGCCCGACCAGGCCCGCGAAGCCCTGGCTGTCGTTGACGTTGGGCTTGAGCATCAGCACCACGCCGACGAAGCCCGCAAGCACGGTGAGGATCAGCGGCCCCTGCAGCGGCGGCCGCGGCAGGCTGCCGTCGCGCCCGGGCACCGGCATCCAGGCCAGCAGCGTGCCGCCGATCAGGAAGGCGGCGATCCAGACGCTGCTCATGTAGTTGAGCGTCATCGCGGTGGCCAGCGGCATGTGGGCGATAGAGTAAAACCACGCGCCCATCGACACCACGCCGATCAGGCTGCGCCAGCCGTGCATCAGCGGATAGCGCGTGCCCAGCGAGACGCCGCGGCTGCGCGCCAGCGCCCACAGGAAAAGGATGCCGATCAGGCCACGGTACAACACCAGCTCGGCACTGGAGAACCAGGCCGAGGCGATCTTGACGCACACGCCCATGGTCGCGAAGACCAGTGCGCCCAGCACCATCCAGAGTGCCTGCATCGCCTCAGGGGCTCTTCATCTCGCGGCGGTACCATTCGTGGAACTGCTGCATGCCGTCTTCCATCGGGCTCTGGTAGGGGCCGCTCTCGTCGTCGCCGCGCTGCATCAGCGCGCGGCGGCCGGCGTCCATGCGCTCGGCGATCTCGTCGTCCTCGGCGCAGGTCTCCATGTAGGCGGCCTGCTGGGCTTCGATGAATTCGCGCTCGAAGGCGACGATCTCCTCGGGGTAGAAGAACTCGACCATGTTGAGCGTCTTCTGCGGGCCGACCGGATGCAGCGTCGAGACGGTGAGCACGTGCGGATACCACTCGACCATCACATGCGGGTAGTAGGTGAGCCAGATCGCACCGTACTTGGGCGGCTTGCCCTCGCGGTACTTCAGCAACTGCTCCTGCCAGCGCTGATAGATCGGGCTGCCGGCGCGGCCGAGGCGGTTGGCGACGCCGACCGTCTGCACCGAGAAATGCCGGTTGAATTCCCAGCGCAGGTCGTCGCAGGTGACGAAGCTGCCGAGCCCGGGATGGAAGGGGCCGACGTGGTAGTCCTCGAGGTAGACCTCGATGAAGGTCTTCCAGTTGTAGTTGCACTCGTGCAGCACGACCCGGTCGAGCGCGTAGCCTTCGAAGTCGAGGTCGGCGCGCGGGCCCAGGCTGGCGAGGTCGGCCGCGACGTCGCGGCCCTGTCCGCGGGCGTTCTTCTCGAACAACAGGCCGTTCCACTCGGTCAGCGGGTAGTTGTGCAGGTTGAGGCAGGGATCCTGCTCGAAGTGCGGCGCGCCGATCAGGGTGCCGGTGCTGCGCGGATCGGCCGCGGCATAGGTCCAGCGGTGCAGCGGGCAGACGATGTTGCCGCCGCCCTGCGCGTCGAGGCTGCCGCGGTCCTTCAGGATCAGCGCCTGGCGATGGCGGCACACGTTGGAGATCAGCTCCACGCCCTTGGGCGTGTGCACCAGCGCGCGGCCCTGCTGCTCCTGCGGCAGGGTGTGGAAATTGCCCGGCTCGGGCACCGCCAGCCGGTGGCCGACATAGCGCGGGCCCGCGGCGAAAAGCGTTTGCAGCTCGCGGGCGTAGAGCGCCTCGTCGAAATACGCGGAAACCGGAAGTTGGCTCGAGGCCTGCTGCAGTTGAAGACTTAAATCAGACATGGGTGACCTGACCAAGCTCCCCACAGGGAGAGAAGGAAAAACGGAAGGCTGCCGTCGAAAGGTGCTGAACGGCCCGAGGAATTGCGCCGGTGCGATCGGCCAGGGAAGACCAGGATTGTAGCCGTCCTAAAATGCCCTGTTTCATCCCCGATCCCCGAATGCCCAAGGTGCCTTCCTCCTCCCCGCCGGGCCAACCCCCTGCACCCGATACGGGCCCGCTGCCCCCCACCTACGAAGCCGGACTGCAGGAGCTCGAACGCCTGGTGGCCGAGCTCGAGTCGGGCCAGCTGCCGCTCGACCAGTTGCTCGGCAGCTACCAGCGCGGCGCCGTGCTGCTGGCCTTCTGCCGCGACCGGCTGCAGGCGGTCGAGGAACAGATCAAGGTACTCGACGCCGGCAGTCTCAAGGCCTGGACGGCGGAATGAGCGGCGCGCCATTGCTGCATTGGGACGCTGCGCGGCTCGCCGCGTGGAGCGAACCGCATCTGGCCACGGTGGAGGCCGCGCTGTCGGCCTGGGTCGGCGTCGATGCGCCGCTCGAACTCGGCAACCCGATGCGCTATGCGGTGCTCGACGGCGGCAAGCGGCTGCGTCCGCTGCTGGTGTTCGCGGCCAGCGAAGCCGTCGGCGGCAACGCAGAAGCTGCGCTGCGCGCTGCCTGCGCGGCCGAACTGATCCATGCCTATTCGCTGGTGCACGACGATCTGCCGTGCATGGACAACGACGTGCTGCGCCGCGGCAAGCCCACGGTGCACGTGAAGTTCGGCGAGGCCGATGCGCTGCTCGCGGGCGATGCGCTGCAGGCGCTGGCCTTCGAGCTGCTCACGCCCGAGGGCGACGCCGTGGCGCCGGCCGTGCAGGCGCGCCTGTGCGGCCTCCTGGCACGCGCGGCCGGCGGGCAAGGCATGGCCGGCGGCCAGGCGATCGATCTGGCCAGCGTCGGGCTCGCGCTCGACGAGGCCCAGCTGCGCGAGATGCACCGCCTCAAGACCGGCGCGCTGCTGCAGGGCAGCGTCGAGATGGGCGCGGCCTGCGGCGGCCCGATCGCGGCCGGAGCGCTGGCGGCGCTGCGCGACTACGGCGCGGCCATCGGCCTTGCGTTCCAGGTGGTCGACGACATCCTCGACGTCACGGCCGATTCGCAGACGCTCGGCAAGACCGCCGGCAAGGACGCCGCGAGCGACAAGCCCACCTACGTGTCCCTGCTCGGCATCGACGGTGCGCGTGCGCAGGCCAGGGAACTGCTGGCCGATGCACTGGCCGCGCTGGATCGCAGCACACTGGCCGACACCGGCGCGCTGCGCGCGCTGGCCCACATGGTCGTCGAGCGCGACCGATAACAACAACAAGACGTTTTCCATGGCCCCGCTGCTTCCCACGATCCACGATCCCTCCGTCCTGCGGCAGTTCGACCGCGCCCAGCTCAAGCAGCTGGCCGACGAGGTGCGCACCTGCGTGCTCGACAACGTGTCGCGCACCGGCGGCCACCTGAGCTCGAACCTCGGCACGGTCGAGCTCACGGTCGCGCTGCACCACGTGTTCAACACGCCGCACGACCGCCTGGTGTGGGACGTGGGCCACCAGACCTATCCGCACAAGATCCTCACCGGCCGCCGCGAGCGCATGCCGACGCTGCGCCAGCTCGGCGGCATCTCGGGCTTCCCGCAGCGCAGCGAGAGCGAGTACGACACCTTCGGCACCGCCCATTCGTCGACCAGCATTTCGGCCGCGCTCGGCATGGCGATGGCGTCCAAGCAGAAGGGCGAGGACCGGCACGCGGTCGCGATCATCGGCGACGGCGCGCTCACCGCCGGCATGGCCTTCGAGGCGCTCAACAACGCGGGTGTCTGCGACTGCAAGCTGCTGGTCATCCTCAACGACAACGACATGTCGATCAGCCCGCCGGTCGGCGCGCTCAACCGCTACCTCGCGCAGCTGATGAGCGGCAACTTTTATGCCGCCGCCAAGAACGTCGGCAAGAGCGTGCTGCGCGCCGCACCGCCGCTGTTCGAGCTGGCCAAGCGCCTCGAGCAGCATGCCAAGGGCATGGTGGTGCCGGCCACGCTGTTCGAGCAGTTCGGCTTCAACTATGTCGGCCCGATCGACGGCCACGACCTCGATTCGCTGGTGCCCACGCTCGAGAACCTCAAGCACCTGCACGGCCCGCAGTTCCTGCACGTGGTCACCAAGAAGGGCCAGGGCTACAAGCTGGCCGAGGCCGACCCGGTGGCCTACCACGGGCCGTCCAAATTCGATCCGGCCGTCGGCCTGGTGAAGCCCGCGACCGCGCCCAAGCAGACCTTCACCCAGGTCTTTGGCAGCTGGCTGTGCGACATGGCCGCGCAGGACGGCCGGCTGGTCGGCATCACGCCGGCGATGCGCGAAGGCTCGGGGCTGGTCGAGTTCGAGAAGCGCTTTCCGGGCCGCTACTACGACGTCGGCATCGCCGAGCAGCATTCGGTCACCTTCGCGGCCGGCCTTGCGTGCGAGGGGCTCAAGCCGGTGGTCGCGATCTACTCGACCTTCCTGCAGCGCGCCTACGACCAGCTGATCCACGACGTCGCGATCCAGAACCTGCCGGTGGTGTTCGCGCTCGATCGCGCCGGTCTGGTGGGCGCCGACGGCGCCACGCATGCGGGCGCCTACGACATCGCCTTCCTGCGCTGCATCCCCAACATGAGCGTTGCCTGCCCGGCCGACGAGGCCGAGTGCCGGCGGCTGCTCACCACGGCCTACGAGCAGAACCATCCGGTCGCGGTGCGCTATCCGCGCGGCGCGGGCGCGGGCGTCACGCCGGCGCTCACGCTCGAGGGCCTGCCCTTCGGCAAGGGCGAGGTCCGGCGTGAGGGGAAGCGCATCGCCATCCTCGCCTTCGGCACGCTGCTGTATCCGGCGCTGAAGGCGGCCGAGGCGCTCGACGCCACGGTGGTCAATATGCGCTGGGCCAAGCCGCTCGACGTCGAGTTGCTGCTGAAGGTCGCGGCCACGCACGAAGCGCTGGTCACGGTCGAGGAGGGCGCCATCATGGGCGGCGCCGGCAGCGCCGTGCTGGAGGCGCTGCAGGCCGCGCGCATCGACAGGCCCGTGCTGCAGCTCGGCCTGCCCGACCGCTTCATCGAGCATGGCGATCCGGCCAGGCTGCTGGCCGGCATCGGCCTCGATGCGGCGGGCATCGAGCAGTCGATCCGCAGCCGGTTCGTCCAGGCGGCCTGAGATTCCGATTCCGCACGGCCGCGTTGCGGCGTGCGGGCCGGCGCCGGGCCGTGGCGCGCCCACCGCGGCGCGCGCAACAACGCGTGACGCCCGGTTATTTTGTGTCACAGCGTGAGGTATTTCGGCGCGGCGTGTCCTCCTGCCTCGCCGATCGGGCGTTCAGCAGATTGCCCCTTCGCCTCGTGTCCGAATACCCCATCGATCCTCTCCCGCTCCGCAGCCTGCCGAAGCTTCGGCCGGGCCCCTGGTGGCCGCGCCTGAAGCCATGGCTGATGGCGGCGCTCGGCATCGTCCTCGCCATCGCGATCGGCGTTGCGCTGCACCGGTTGCTGCATGAGGTTCGCTACGACGATGTGATGGCCGCGGTGCAGGCCACGCCGGGCTCGAACATCGCGCTCGCGATCGCGGCCACCGCCGCGAGCTACTTCGCGTTGAGCGGCTATGACGCCTCGTCGCTGAGTTATGCCCGCGCCAAGGTCGCGCGCTCCACGGTGCTGCTGACTTCCTTTGTCGCCTACGCCCTGTCCAACACCATCGGCCTCGGTCCGCTGACCGGCGGCGCGGTGCGCACGCGCATGTATGCGGCCGCCGGGCTGGAGCCGCACCAGATCGCGCAGGTCATCGTCTTCAACGCCGCCGCCTTCGGCCTGGGCATCGCGGCCTTCGGTGCGCTCGGGCTGCTGTGGGGCGCGCACGAAGTGGCGCCGCTGCTGCACGTGCGGCCGCTGGCGCTGCGCGCGCTGGCCGCGGCGCTGCTGATCGCGCTGGCCGCCTTCCTCTGGCTGTGCGCGCGGCGGCGCGTGCTGCATCTGGGCGCGCAGCGCACGCTGCGGCTGCCGCAGGCGGGCCTGGCCTTGCGGCAGCTCGTGATCTCGGCCGTCGAGCTGGCCGCCTCGGCCGCGGCGCTCTGGTTCCTGCTGCCCGCCGACCGGATCGCGCTGCCCACCTTCGTGATCTTCTATGCGATCGCCATCACGGCCGGCATCGCCAGCCATGTGCCCGGCGGTGTCGGCGTGTTCGAGGCGGTGATGCTGCTGGCCGGCGGCTCGCACGTGCCGACCGGGGCGATGCTCGGCGCGCTGGTGCTCAACCGCGGCATCTACTACGTGCTGCCGCTGGTGGTGGCCAGCGCGCTGATCGTGGTCTACGAACTGCGCTCGGGCGTGGCGGCACCGATCGGCCGCGCGGCGGTGCGACTGAGCCCGCGGCTGATGGCCGCGCTGACGCTGGTGGCGGGCGGGTGGCTGCTGGTCTCGGGCGTCACGCCGCTGACGGAGGATGCGAAGGAGATCCTCGCCGCGCTGAACGTGCCGCTGCCGCTCATCGAGGCCTCGCATTTTCTCGGCAGCGTCGCCGGGCTCGGCCTGGTGCTGGTGGCGCGCGGCCTGCTGCACCGGCTCGATGCCGCGTGGTGGGCGGCGCTCGGGCTCTCGATCGTCGCCCTGGTGCTGGCGCTCCCCAAGGGCTTCGCGCTGCACGAGGCCGCGCTGCTGTCGGCGATCGCGGTGCTGCTCTTGATCTCGCGCCGCCAGTTCGACCGGCCCTCGACCCTGTTCTCGCAGCGGCTGGAACCCGAATGGCTGCTGGCGCTGGCGGGCGTCGTCGCGGCCTGCATCTGGGTGCTGTTCTTCGCCTACCAGGAAGTCGGCTACACCAACCGGTTGTGGTGGGAGTTCGAACTCGACGCGCAGGCGCCGCGCTCGCTGCGCGCGCTGCTGGGCGTCGTGCTGGCGGGCCTGGCCTTCGGGCTGTGGCAGTTGCTGCGGCCGCCGGCGGGCGCGGTGGCGCTGCCTTCCGACGAGGAGATCGAACGCGCCGCCGCCATCGTGCGTGCCGGGCCCGCGTCCGACGGCTGGTATGCGATGACCGGCGACAAGCACCTGCTGTTCTCGCCATCGGGCCGCAGCGTCCTGATGTTCGGCAAGCACGGGCGCTCGTGGATTGGCCTGTTCGGGCCCTTCGGCGATCCGCGCGAGTGGTCCGACCTGGTGTGGCGCTTCGTCGAACTCGCCAGCGCGCACGGCGGCCGGCCGGCCTTCTACCAGGTGCGTCCGGCCGCGCTGCCGCTGTACCTGGACTGCGGCCTGCATGCCTTCAAGCTGGGCGAGTACGCGCACATCGAGTTGCCGGGCTTCAGCCTGAAGGGCGCCAGGCGCGCCAACCTGCGCTCGGGCATGAACCGGGGCGAGCGCGAAGGCCTCGGCTTCGAGGTGCTGCCGCCCGCCGCGGTGGGCGCGCTGCTGCCCGAGTTGCGCGCGGTCTCCGATGCCTGGCTCGAGCGCCAGAAGACGCGCGAGAAGGGCTTCTCGGTCGGCAGCTTCAACGCGCGCTATCTGGCGCAGCTTCCGGTCGCGGTGGTGCGCCGCGAGGGCCGGATCATCGCCTTCGCCAACCTGCTGGTCACCGCGGCCACGCAGGAGGCGAGCGTGGACCTGATGCGCTTCGTGCCCGATGCGCCGCCGGGCACGATGGATTTCCTGTTCGCGAAAGTGGTGCTGCACCTGCAGGCCGAGGGCTACCAACGCTTCGGCCTCGGCATGTCGCCGATGGCGGGCATGACCACGCGCCGGCATGCGCCGCGCTGGCAGCGCGTGGGACGGCTGCTGTTCGACTACGGCGAACGCTTCTACGGTTTTCGCGGGCTGCACAGCTTCAAGGACAAGTTCGAGCCGGTATGGGAAGCGCGCTATCTCGCCGTCCCGGGCGGCGTGACGCCGCTGTTCGTGCTGCTCGACCTGGCGGCGCTGGTCGGCGGCGGCATCAAGGGCGTGGTCTCGAAATGAGCCGGCGCATCCTGCGTGCATGCCGCCTGGCGCTGGCCGTCGCGTGGGTGATGTGCGCGACCTTCGCAGCGAGTTGCGCGCAGGCGCAGGCGGTGCCGCACACGGTCTCGCACGGGCAGTTCGAGAACGTGCTGGTGTTCCCGCCGGCTGGCACGGTGCAGCAGTTCGTGCTGCTGCTGTCGGGGCAGGCCGCGCCGAGCGGCGACGATCGTCAACTGGCGCAGGCGATGGCGGCCAAGGGCGCGATGGTGGCGGTGGTGGCGCTGCCGCCGTTCTATCGCCGCATCGCGGCAGCCAGCGCCACATGCGTCTATGCGGCCGGCGCGATCGAGAACCTCGCGCGCTACGTGCAGGCCTTCGAGAAGCTGCCGACCTACATCGCGCCGATGCTGGTGGGCACCGGCGATGGCGGATCCTTCGCCTATGCGCTGCTCGCGCAGGCGCCGGCCGACACCTTCACCGCGGCGCTGTCGCTCGGTTTTTGCCCGCGCCTGTCGCTCGGGATGCCGCTGTGCACCGGCAACGCGCTGCAGTGGCGCAAGGCGGGCGGGGGCAGCGTCGATCTGCAGCCGGCCGCGAAGCTCGCGGCGCCGTGGACGGTGCTCGAAGCCGGCAGCGATCGCGCGTGCGCGGCCGATGCGAAAGCTTTCGTCGAGCACGTGCCGCAAGCGAAGTGGATGCCGCAGGATGCGGCCGTGTCAGCATCCCATCCATCGGCGGCTTTCGAGGCCGGCTACGACGCGCTGGCCTCGCACCGGGCGGCGCTCGACGTGCCGCCCTCGCAGCTCGCCGATCTGCCGATCGTCGAGGTGCCCGCGAGCGGCGCGGGCGCGCGCTTCGCGGTGCTGGTGTCCGGCGACGGCGGCTGGGCCAGCATCGACAAGCACATCGCCGCGGCGCTGGCGAAGGCGGGCATCCCGGTGGCCGGCATCGACTCGCTGCGCTACTTCTGGACCGCCCGCACGCCGGAAGGCACGGCCGTCGACCTGGACCGCGTGATCCGCTACTACGCGGCGCGATGGCAGCGCAGCGAGGTGATCCTGATCGGCTATTCGCAGGGCGCGGACGTGCTGCCCTTCGCCTACAACCGGCTGCCGCCGCGCACGCGCGCCAGCGTGCGGCTGACCGCATTGCTCGGGCCGGGGCGAAAGGCCTCGTTCGAATTCCATGTCGCCAACTGGATCGGCGCGCGCGGCGATCGGCCGATCGCGCCCGAGGTCCGCACCATGCCGCCCGCCGGCACGCTGTGCGTCTACGGCGCCGACGAGCACGAGGATGCGCTGTGCCCGCAGCTCGCACCCGGCGAAGCCCGCGTGCTGGCGCTGCCGGGCGGGCATCACCTGGGCGGCGACTACGAGGCGCTGGCGGCGCGCATTCTCGCGGCGGTGCCGCGCTAGCGGCCGCCGCCCTCAGCCGCCGAGGTACGCGTCCTGCACCTTCGGATTGCCCAGCAACTCGTGCCCGCTGCCGGTCAGCACGATGCGGCCGGTCTCGATTACATACGCGCGGTCGGCGATCTTGAGCGCCTGGCGCACGTTCTGCTCGACCAGGAAGATCGTGAGGCCGGCCTTGTTGATCTCGCGCAGCGTGCGAAAGATGTCCTGCACGATGATCGGTGCCAGCCCCATCGAGGGTTCGTCGAGCAGCAGCACGCGCGGCTTGGCCATCAGGGCGCGGCCGATCGCGAGCATCTGCTGTTCGCCGCCCGAGAGATTGCCGGCGAGGCCGTCCGAGCGCTCCTTCAGGCGCGGGAACAGCGTGTAGACATGCTCGAGCGCATCGGCGCGCTGAGCGCGGCCGTCGCGCCGCGTGTAGGCACCGAGCTCGAGGTTCTCGCGCACCGTCAGCGTGGTCAGCGTGGCGCGGCCTTCGGCCACCTGCACCATGCCGGCGCCGACGATCTTGTGCGGCGACAGCGTGCTGAGGTCACGCCCGTCGAGCACGACGCGGCCCGCCGCCTTCTTCACCAGCCCCGACAGCGCGAGCAGCGTGGTCGACTTGCCGGCGCCATTGGCGCCGACCAGCGTGGTGATGCGGCCTTCGTTCAGTTCGAAGTCGATGCCCTTGACGGCCTCGATGTGGCCATAGGCGACCTTGAGGCCTTCGACTTTGAGCAATGGGGTGTTCATGATGCAGCCCCTTCGCTCGTCGCTTCGTCTTCTTCGCGGCCGAGGTAGGCCTCGATCACCTGCGGGTCGTTGCGGATCTCGTCGGGGCCGCCGCGCGCGATGATGCGGCCGAAGTTCAGCACCGCGATGTGTTCGCACAGGCCCATCACGAAGCGCATGTCGTGCTCGATCATGAAGATGGTGTAGCCGCGGCCCGCGATGTTGCGGATCTCGTGCATCAGGTCGGTCTTCTCGGTGCTGTTCATGCCGGCCACCGGCTCGTCGAGCAGGAGCAGCTTCGGCTCGGTCGCCAGGGCGCGCGCGAGTTCGAGCTTGCGCTGGTCGCCATAGGAGAGGTTGTCGGCAACGTCCTCGCTCTTGTGGTCGAGCTTGACCCACGACAGCAGCTCGCGCGCCCGGTCGCGCGCGCGGCGCTCCTCGCTGCGGAACAGGCCGGAGGAGGCGAGCAGGCCGAAGGCGCCGTAGCGCAGCTGCGCGTGCATGCCGACCATCACGTTCTCCAGCAGCGACATCTCCTTGAAGATGCGGATGTTCTGGAAGGTGCGCGCGATGCCGCCGCGCGTGATCTGGTGCGGCTTCATGCCTGCGAGGTCGCGGCCTTCGAAGCGGATCGTGCCGCCGGTCACGGGCAGCAGCCCGGTCGTGAGGTTGAACACCGTCGTCTTGCCGGCGCCGTTCGGGCCGATGAGCCCGAACACGCCGCCTTGCGGCACGTCGAGGTGGACTTCCTGCAGCACCTTGAGGCCGCCGAAATGGCGCGAGACGCCGTCGAGCGAAAGCAAGGGCGTGCTCATGCCGGCGCTCCCGCCTTGCGCCCGAACCAGTGCCGGAACCGCGCCGGGTCCCAGATGCCCTTCGGCAGGAAGAGCACGATCAGCACCAGGATCACGCCGTTCACCACCAGCCGGAAATCGCCGAAGCCGCGCAGCGCCTCGGGCAGGATCGTGAGGATCATGCCGCCAAGCACTGGCCCGGTGAGGCCGTTGATGCCGCCGAGCACGGTCATCGTCAGGATGTCGACGCCGCGGTCGAAGCCGAACTCGTTCGGCCCGATGAAGAAGGTCAGGTGCGCGTTGAGCGCGCCGGCCAGGCCGGCGATGGCCGCGCCCAGCACGAAGGCCAGCATCTTGTGCGCGCCGACATCGATGCCCATCAGGCCGGCGGCGGTCTCGTCTTCCTTGATCGACTCGAAGGCGCGGCCGATCTTCGAGCGGCGCAGGCGCCACAGTGCCAGCAGCACCAGCACCACTGCGAGCGCGACGTGCCACCACTGCGTCGATGGCGGGATGCCGTTCAGGCCGAGCGCACCGCCGGTGAGCGATTCGGCATTCAGGATCACGATGCGCACCACCTCGCCGAAGGCCAACGTCGCCATCGCGAGGTAGACGCCCGACAGCCGCAGCGTCGGCTTGCCGATCACGAAGGCGGTGAATGCCGGTGCCGCCATGCCGGCCGCGATCGCGACCGGAAAGGGCACGCCATAGCTCATGGTGAGGATCGCCGAGGTGTAGGCGCCGATGCCCATGAAGGCAGCGTTGGCGACGGTCAGCATGCCGCAGGCGAGCGTGAGCCAGATCGACAGCGCCAGCAGCGCGTTCGTGCCCAGCGTGAGCACCAGGTTGCTGTAGACCTGCCAGAAGTTGTTGAGGGCGTCCATCAGACTTTCCGTTCTTGCAGCGTGCCGAACAGGCCCTTGGGGCGCACGAGCAGGACCAGGAACAACAGGCCGAACGCCACCGCGTCGCGCATCGTCGACCCGATGTAGGCCACCGACAGCACTTCTGCGAAGCCGAGGAACAGGCCGCCCAGCATCGCGCCGCGGATGTCGCCCATGCCGCCGAGGATGATCACCGCGATGCCCTTGTGCAGCATCGGCTGGCCCATCAGCGGGAACACGGCGTTGGAATAAAGGCCGATCAGCACGCCGGCCAGCCCGCCGAGCGCGGCGGCCGCGAACGAGGTCAGGTAGAACAGGCCTTCGACGTTGATGCCCAGCAGGTAGGCGGCCTTCGGCGACTCGGCGATCGCGCGCAGTGCGCGGCCGAGCTGGGTGCGCTTGAGCGACACCATCAGCACCGCCATCAGCGCGAAGGACAGGATGATGATGCCGAGTTCGAGCGCCGTCAGGTGGATGCCCGCGATGCCCAGCGAATCGCCCGAGATCACGCCGGCCGGAAAGCGGATGTTCTGCGCGCCGAACAGGCCCTGCATCCCGTTGCCGAGGATGATCGCGACGCCGATGGTGGCGATCATCGGGATCAGGTGCGGCGCGTTGCGTGCGCGCAGCGGCTTGAGCACCAGGAAGTCGATCAGGAGGCCGAGCAGCCCGCAGAAGACGAACGCGAACAGCAGGCCCGCCCAGAGCGGAAGCGCGAAGCGCGCCATGATCTCGACCGCCGCATAGGCGCCGACCATGAACACCGCGCCATGCGAGAGATTGATGACGCCAAGCACGCCGAAGATGAGCGTGAAGCCCAGCGCGAAGAGCGCATACACGCATCCGAGCGAAAGGGCATTGACCAACTGCTGTTCAAGCATGGTGATAGCCTTCAAAAAGTAAGAGCATGCGTGTACGTGAGGTGCCGCGGATCTGGCTCAGCCAGTCCGCAGGCACCGCCCCCGGCAGGGGGAAGGCGTAGGCGACACGAAGTGCGCCGCAGCCTGGGGGCGAGCTTATTTCTCGATGACGAAGTCAGCACCCTTCGTGACGCTCACGATGGGCAACTGCTGTGCGTCGTAGCCGGCCGGCTTGCCGGCCTTGTCGGTGGCGCGGCGGAACTGGAACGCGCCGGTGGCACCCGTGTACTTCACCGCCGGCAGCGCATCGCGCACCGCCGCGCGGTCGGCCGTCAGGTTGCCGGAGAGCTTCACGCCCTTCAGCGCCTGCGCCGCGATGTACATCGCGTCGTAGGCCTGGGCGGCGAACTGGTCGGGCGCCGTCTTGTACTTCTCGTTGTAGGCCTTGATGAACTTGCTGTTCTCGGGCGTCGCATTGCTGGCCGACCACGGGCTGCCGACATAGAGGTTGTCGGAATTGCCCTTGGCCAGGTCGAACACCTTGGACGAGTTCATGCCGTTGCCGCCGATGAAGGGCACGTTGAGGCCGAGCTGGCGCGCCTGCACCATGATCGGCGCGCCTTCGGCAAGCAGGGCCGACAGCACGATCGCATCGGCGCCGCTGGCCTTGATCTTGGTCAGCTGGGCCTTGAAGTCGACGTCGCCCTTGGCGAAGGTCTCGGTGGTGGTGACCGGGATCTTCAGGTCGTCGAGCGCCTTCTTGAAGTTGTCGTAGCCGCTCTTGGTGAACACGTCGTCGTTGCCGTAGAGCACCGCGACCTTCTTGATGCCGGCCTTCTTGACCGCGACCTTGATGGTCTCGGGCAGCACGTCGGCTTCGGTGACCGAGTTGCGGAACACGTAGTCGCCGATCGAGGTGATGCCGTCGGCCGTGTTGGAGGTGCCGAAGGCCACCGTCTTGGCGGCCTGCGCGATCGGGTCGGCGGCCTGCGCCGAGTTCGACAGGGTGGGGCCGAACACCATCAGTGCCTGGTCCTGGAAGATCAGTTTCTTGAAGACGTTGATCGCTTCTTCCTTCTTGCCCTGTTCGTCGGCGACGACGAGCTCGATCTTGTTGCCGTTGATGCCGCCCGCGGCATTGATTTCGCCGACGGCGAGTTCGAAGCCGTTGCGGATCGCAACGCCGTACTGGGCGGCGCCGCCGGACAGGGCCTCGGCCACACCGATCTTCAGATCGGCGGCCTGGGCGGCTGTGCAGAGAGCACCGAAGGCGGCGAGCGCGAGCAGCGAGGTCTTGAACGGGAGTTGTCTCATTGGGTGATCTTTCGAGGGTCGTTGGAACGGGGGGCTATTTTATAAGCCGGTGGTGCCACTTTAGGTTTCGTTGGCCGGCAGCTCCGTTTTGCCTTCGCTTGCCAGGGGTGGAAGGCCAAGGAAAATTCGGGTCATCAGGGAAAATGCGCATGCGGAGTCGCGGTAGAGGTGAGAAGGCTTTCACCAAGCGGGTGCGCGGGGATGGACCGTGTCGGCAGGGGACAGGAGCACTTTCGCGCGCGAGGCGGCTCTGGCCGCCGTAGACGAAGGTGCCGGCGGCATCGTAGGTTCCGACGCTCAGGGTGTTGGTGGTACGGAGCGCCGACTCATCGCACGGCGCATCGAGATGGCGAATGCGATGAAGAGCGCCACGACGGGCGTCGGGATGGGGATCGATGCGACCCGACTTATTCTTCGGACTCGTGCCGTATGCCGCGTTCGTCAATCCGGCAACACCATTTCGCTGACCTGGCCCAATTCAGTTTGCTCTTGTTTTTCTCGACCACACCATCGGCAAGCAAGTTGTCGGGCTGGCCGTCCAAACCCGTGTCGTCCTCATAGATATGAACAGAGAGTCCTTCACTCAACAAGACGGTTGCTCCGGACGAATCGGCTCGAGTGTCGGTCTTCGAGAGCAGTAGTTCATCGCCAGAGTGCCAAATGGGGTCATGCTTTTCCTCTCATCAGTAGCGCTTCCAATAGCCTGGTGGAGGGCGATCATCCGGATCGTTTGAGTACACTTCGAGATACGCAGCTTGCGGCATTGCGCCATCCTTGGGGACCTTGCAATCAACGTACCAAGCACGTGCGATGAGACCCAACTTGAGGTTGTCAATGCGATCATCTCCGCCAAAGGCCCCGTGTAATACATGCCTGACGGAGGAAGCCCAATGCGCTGGCGCCCGTTCCTTGTTTGGAGTTCGATCTGCGCGTTGCTCACGGCAACCACCTTGCCGATCACATTTGGATTGCTGGTGCCGGGTCTATAGGTATCCGGCCAGGGGAGCGTGCACGCGGCTTCGCTTGCGTTTGACATATTCCAGCAGAGCACCAAGCGTACGAGACTCCGTGTGATGGTTGTCCAAGAAACATCCATGCTCACCACCTTGAATACGGAAGCGATTGACCGGGATTGGCCTTTTTCCAGGCTTCAGACTTCGAACACAAGGTATCCACGTCGGCATTTTGAGCACGCGTGCAACCAAGCGTAGGCACCCACCCTTGCTGTGGATCAAGTGTGTGACTGCGCAGACTTGACCCACCACCGTGAATCCAGCGCGAACGCCCGTCGGTCGTGCGCCACTTGGCGGTACCAAACTCCTTTGAGTTGGGATACTCACAGTGCGTAAATTCGCCGTTATAAGGATCGTCTGCACCGGGCTTCGAATTTCTTGCAACTGCATTCCTGGTCGGGAATACCAGAAGGTCCCGAGTCATTGGATCGAAGTAGGTCGTGGTTCCGCCGCCCATGTCTGTGTATGCACGCGCAGGTGTCCATTGCTCGCGCCCCCAGGGGTCGAGACCTATCGGATCGGTGAACATCAACGGATTCAAGTTGGCATATGTGTATAGATAAATACCGCTTGCTCACCGGCGCACCCGCCTTCGTGTTGTCGCGCTCCAGGCAGCGTTCGAGTCCGCGCCAGAGGTAGGACTTGTCGGCCACCACGACGCCCCCTTGCCGATCGATGATGCGCACGAGGCGGCTTTGCCCGTCGTAGACGAAGGTGCTGTCGGTGTTGTTGACAGCATGGCTCACCAGCCGGTTCGTGGCATCCCATCCGTAAGTTGCGGCGCCGAGTTTCAACAGGTTGCCATTGGCATCGTAGGTTCCGGCGCTCAGCGCATTGGTCGCGGTGGCGTCGAGAGGGCGGACGATGCCGTTGCCGTTGACTGAAACCAGGTTCGACGCCTTGTCGTAGCCGTAGGCATACGAGCCCAGGATCGGCGCGCCGGGCACGTTCGACGCCGTGCTCGCGGCGATCAACCGGTCGGTGTCGTCGTAGCGGTATCGGGTCAGGCGCGCGCTCGGATTCGACGCAGGAGGCACGACGCCACCGACACCGCCCGTCGTTCCGGAGTCGTTCGTCGTGGCAGGGCCATTCGTCGCGCTGAGGCCGTCCGTCGCTGCAGAACCCTCCGCCGTCCCCGGACTGTTGGCCGCCCCGTCCCCGTTGTTTGTTCCGCCACCCCAGTTCACGCCGCCCGAGAACCCGCCGCTGCCGCCGCCTCCGCAACTGACCATCAATGCCAAGGCCGCCAACGGCTTCCCGATGCGCACCGAGCGCCGGGTCGTCGCCCGTCGCGTCGACATGGCGAATGCGATGAAGAGCGCTGCGACGGCCACCGGGATGGAAATCGAAGCGATCCACCGCGAGACCGGGACCGAAACACCGCCGCCAGGATCGCCGGCACGCATCGGCGACAAGGCGGAGAGCTTCTCGCCGGGCAGCGCGTCGGCGAAGCTCAGGACATTGTGGTTGGCGTCGTAGGTGTACGCATAGCTCGCGATCGGCGTGCCCGTTGCGCTGGTGTAGGCGATTTGCTTGAGCATCTCGTCGCCGTCGGGGCCGAAATAGTTCATCGCGACCTGCGGTCCATCGCCGGCCGCGATCGCCGATACCCGATCCGATGCGCCGACATAGCGATAGTCGAAGCGGCCCAGCGCGCTCTCGACCGAAGCCAGGCGATCCCCAGCGCTTTCGCTTGCGGCTGCGTCGCGCCGCGGCCGAGTTGCCAGGCCTGCGCCCATGCGGCGGTGGCCCGGGAGAAGTAGCCCGCCTGGTAGTAGTCGATCCCGAGGTCGGTCAGCATCGCCATGCGCCAGGGCGAGTGGGGATGGCCGGCAAGGAATGCGGCCAGCGGCCGGGCGGCGTCGGCGAAATCGCCCGGCGGCCTCGACGGCCGGTTGAACTGCGCCAGGGCGGCTTCGAGGGCCGCGCTCTCGGGTTGTGAACTCGGGCCCATCGCGACCAGCGGCTCTTCGAGGCCCAGCACGATCCTGATGGGCGCGGGGCCGGCGCGCGGCGCAGCCGCGCCATGGCCGAAGCCGATGAGCTTGTCATGATCCCGTCCCTTGCCCCTTGGGGGCTGTCGTTATTGCGGGCGGATCACAGCGACGCGTTTCAAAGGATCAAGCGCTGCCGGGCGCGGCCGAAGGGCTCGCTGGCCGCGCTTCCTACAATCGCCCGTCCTTGTCGTTTGTCCCTGTCTGGAGCCGAGTCTGATGCAGCGTCGTTCCCTGATCCAACGTGGCGCACTCGCGGGCCTCGTGGCCGCGGGCATCGCGCCCGCGGTGCACGCGCAGGCCGCCACGCGCTGGCGCCTCGCATCGGGCTTTGCGAGGCCGCTGGATCTTCTCTATGGCGGCGCCGAGACTTTCGCCCGCAAGGTCGGCGAGATGACCGGTGGCCGCTTCCAGATCGAGGTGCATGCCGCGGGCGAGCTGATGCCCGCGCGCGCCGTGCTCGACGGCGTGCAGCAAGGCGCGATCGAAGCCTGCCACACCGCCGGCGCCAGCTTCGCTGCCAAGGACGAGGTGTTCGCCATCGGCTCGGCGCTGCCCTTCGGCATGAATGCACGCCAGCTCTCGGCCTGGATGACCGAGGGCAATGGCCTGAAGCTCACGCGCGAGTTCTATGGCCGCCTCGATGCGCTGAACTTTTCCTGCGGCAACACCGGCGCGCCGGCGGGCGCGTGGTTTCGGCGCGAGATCCGCAGCCCGCATGATTTCAAGGGGCTGAAGTTCTGCTTCGGCGGTCTGGCGCCGCGCGTGCTCGAACGGCTCGGCGGCGTGCCGCAGAAGCTGGCCGACAGCGAGGTCGTTGCCGCACTGGCCAAGGGCACGATCGGCGCGGCCGAGGGCCTCTCGCCCTACGACGACCAGAAGCTCGGCTTGCAGAAAGCGGCATCGCACTATGCCTACCCCGGCTGGTGGTCGGCCGGCCTGCAGCTCGAGCTGCTGGTCAATCGAAAGGCCTTCGACGCGCTCAGCGCCGAATACAAGGCCATCGTCGAAGCGGCCTGTGCATTCACGCAGCTCGACATGCAGGCGCGCTACGCTGCGCGCAACCCGGTGGCGTTGCAGCAGTTGATTCGCGGCGGCACCGTGGCGCAGGCTTTTCCGAAGCCGGTGCTCGAGGCCGCGTTCAAGGCGACCCTGGACCTGGACCGCGAGCTGAGCGCCAGGAATGCCGGCTGGAAGAAGATCCACGGCGACTACCTCGCCTTCCAGAAGGAAGCGCTGAGCGGCGCCCGCTACGCCGAGGCGCCCTTCGACGCCTTCCTGCAGTCGATGAAGTGGTGAGGCGCGAAGGGGCGTCGGGTTTCCATGGTCGCGCCGGCGGCGCGCGTCGCCATAATGCGCGATGCCCTCGAACCCTTCGTCCGGGGCGCCGTTCACCATGGCCGGCCTGCCTCATTCCATCGACTCGCCCGACATGCGGCGCGCGGGCCGTGAACTGCTCTCGCTGGCGCTGATCGACGCGCGCAATCACACCTTGCATCTGCTGTCGCTCTACGAGCAACTGCTGGGCTCGCCCGCGCTGCCCGTGCCGCGGGTCGAAGGCATCGATCCGCCGCTCTGGCTGGCGGGTCATATCGGCTGGTTCGCGGAGTGGTGGATCGCGCGCAACACGCAGCGCGCCTTCGGCGCCGCATGCCCCGTGCGCCCGACGCGGCTGGCCGCGATCGAACCGCAGGCCGACCTGTGGTGGAACCCGGCGCAGCTGGCCGCGCAGGACCGCTGGTCGCCCGAACTGCCGGACCTCCAGCAGGCCAGGGCCTACCTGCTCGACACGCTCGAAAGCACGCTCGAACTGCTGGAGCACGCGGTCGAGACCGATGCCGGCCTCTACTTCTATCGCCTTGCGCTGTTCCACGAGGATTTGCGCGGCGAGCAGCTGGTCGTGATGGCGCAGACGCTCGGCATCTCGCTGGGTGTCGAGCTGCCGCCGGCCGCGGTGTCGCACGAGCCGGTGCTGGTGCCTTCGATCTCGTGGGAGCTCGGGCTGCCCGACGAGGGCTTCACCTTCGCCCAGGAACGCGGCGCGTACACGGTCGAGGTGCCCGAGTTCGAGATCGACGCGCAGCCGGTGACCTGGAGCCAGTACGTCGAGTTCGTCGACGACGGCGGCTACGACCGCCCCGAACTCTGGCATCCCGAAGGCCGCGCCTGGCTCGAGTGCCAGGCCGAAGGGCGCCGCGGGCCGCGCCATGTCGAGCAGATCGGCGCCGCGCGCCACGGCACGGGCGGATCGGTGCTGCAGCGCCAGTTCGGCAAGACGGTGCGCGCCGCCGGCAACCGCAGCGCGGTGCATGTGAGCTGGTGGGAGTCCGATGCCTGGGCGCGCTGGGCCGGGCGCCGCCTTGCCACCGAGGTCGAGTGGGAGATCGCGGCCCACACCGCCGCGCGGCGCGGTTTTCGATGGGCCGACGTGCACGAGTGGACCGCCGGCACGCTCAAGCCCTGGCCCGGGCATGTGGCCGATCCGTGGAGCGTGGACACCGAGTTCGATCCGCAGCCGGCCTTCGGCCGCGCGCGCGTGCTGCGCGGCGCGTCCTTCGCCACGCGCGCGCGCCTGCGCTCGCCCAAGCGCCGCGGCTTCGCGGCGCCCGAGCGCGACGACGGCTTCTTCGGGTTCCGGACCTGCGCGCTTTGAGCGTCGCCACGCGTGCCATCATCGCGAATCGCCTGCAGGCCCTGCCGGCGCCCACATCCATGGAAAGGACGCTGCCGGATGGCTCGCGTGCGTGACACGGCCGGCTACGACGGCCAGCGAGAGATGATTCTTGCCAATGCGGCGCAATTGTTCGCGCAGCGCGGCTATGCGGGCACGTCGATGAACGAGGTGGCGGCGGCCTGCGGCGTGTCGAAGGCGACGCTCTATCACTACGTGCGCGACAAGCACGACCTGGCCGTGCGCATCGCCGAAGACCATGTGCTGCGGCTGGAGGCGATCGTGACCGAGATCCTGCGCGAGCATGCCGAGCCCGAAGCCCGACTGCGCGAACTCATCCGCCGCTTCGTCGCCGAATCCGCGATCGCGCAGAACGCCCAGCGCGTGCTGACCGAAGACGTGCGCTTCCTGCGCGAGGAAGACCAGGCGCGCATCCTCGGCGTGGAGCGGCGCGTGGTCGCCGCCTTCGCACGCACCATTGCCGAGGTGCGCGGCGAGGCGCCCGACAGCCTTCTCGGCAAGCCGATGGCGATGCTGCTGTTCGGCATGATCAACTGGATGTTCACCTGGCTCAAGGCGGACGGCGAACTCGATGGCGAGGCGATCGGCGCGATCGTCTCGCAGCTGTACTTCGGCGGCGTGCGCGCCGTGGTGCGGCCGGGGTCGGCATCGCTACACTCTCGGGGCACGAAATGAGCGCGATGAACAGGACTTCACCATGAGTCGGCAGCCCCTGCGGATTCAGATCGGCAACCGCTGGACCTTCTTCACCTATGCCCGCACCGATTGCCGGCTGCTGGGCACCGTGCAGGACGGCATGCAGATCGGCGCGCTCGCTCAGCTCGATGATGGCTCCTATGCGCAGGTCAACGGCGACGTGATCCGGCCGCTCAACACCAGCCGCGTCATGCAGGTGCTGAGCCGCACGCCCGGTGCGCCGGCCTCCGCAGCGCCGGCCGCCGCCAGGCCGGCAACCCCCGCGACCGTTCCGACCGTGATCATCAAGAAGCGGCGCATCGTTCGTCCTTCGACCGAAAACACCGGCGCCTGAGCACGCCGGCGCACGATGTGAATGCCGCCGCCCTTGCCACCGCAAACCAGCGCCCCTTATAATCTACCGGACGGTCGGTCAATCATTTCAACCCAGAGAGGAACGCGATGAACGAAGCCCTGGTGCGCGTCACCGACAACGGCCCCGTGCGCACGCTGCAGCTGAACCGGCCGGAAGCGCTCAACAGCTTCACCTCCCAATTGCATGCCGAGCTCATGGCCGCGCTGAACGCCGCGGCGGACGACGACGGCGTGCGCTGCGTGGTGCTCGGCGGCGCGGGCCGCGCCTTCTGCGCGGGTCAGGATCTGGCGGATCCGATGGTGGCGCCCGACACCACGCCCGGTGCACGGCCCAAGGATCTCGGCCATGTGATCGAAGCACTCTATGCGCCGCTGGTGCTGCGCCTGCGTTCCATGCCGGTGCCGGTGATCGCGGCCGTGCACGGCGTCGCCGCGGGCGCGGGCGCCAACCTCGCGCTGTGCTGCGACCTCGTCGTGGCCGGCCGCTCGGCGAGCTTCATCCAGGCCTTCGCGAAGATCGGGCTGGTGCCCGACACCGGCGGCACCTGGCTGTTGCCGCGCCTCGTCGGATCGGCGCGCGCGCTCGGGCTCGCGATGCTCGGCGACAAGCTGCCGGCCGAAGAGGCCGCGCAGATGGGCCTGATCTGGAAATGCGTCGACGATGCCGAGCTGGCCTCGACGGTCGATGCGCTGGCCGCGCGGCTGGCCGCGATGCCGTCGCGCGCACTGGCCGCCACGCGCCAGGCGCTGGCCGATGCACAGCGGCTCGACCTGCCGGCCGCGCTGGCCAACGAGGCCGGCCTGCAGCGCCAGCTGGGCGCCGCGCACGACTACCAGGAGGGCGTGGACGCCTTCCGCGCCAAGCGCGCCCCCCGCTTCTCGGACCGCTGAAAGGATTCGTCGAATGGTTGAACGCACACCGCAGCAGACGGCCGACTTCGTGCGCGAGGGCATGTATGCCAACGACCGCGCCACGCAGACGCTGGGCATGCAGATCATCGAGGTCGCGCCGGGCCGCGCGGAGATCCGCATGAAGGTCCGCGAGGACATGCTCAACGGCCACCAGACCTGCCACGGCGGCTTCATCGCCGCACTGGCCGATTCGACCTTCGCCTTCGCCTGCAATTCGTACAACGAACTCACCGTGGCTTCCGGTTTCGGCATCGACTTCGTCGCCCCGGCGCGCGAGGGCGATCTGCTGACGGCGCGCTGCGCCGAAGTCGCGAAGGCAGGGCGAACCGGTATTTACGACACCGAGGTGATCAATCAGCATGGCGATCGCGTGGCGGTGTTTCGCGGCCGTTCCTACAGCATCAAAGGCAAGCCGGCCGTGCCGGCCTGAGCGCCGCGACCGTCCGGTTCAAGGAGACCTTCATGCCCGTCCAACGCCCGATGCCCGGCGACCTCGAAGCGATCGAGTCGGCCAGCCGCGACGAGATCACCGCGCTGCAGGTGCAGCGCCTGCGCGCCACGCTGCAGCGCGCCTACGACCACGTGCCGCACTACCGGCAGGCCTTCGATGCGCGCGGCGTGCATCCCGAAGATCTGCGGCAGATGGGCGATCTCGCGAAGTTTCCGTTCACCGTCAAGAAGGACCTGCGCGACAACTATCCCTTCGGCATGTTCGCCGTGCCGCGCGAGCAGGTGGCGCGCATCCATGCCTCGTCCGGCACCACCGGCAAGCCGACCGTCGTCGGCTACACGAAGAACGACATCGCGACCTGGGCCCAGCTGGTGGCGCGCTCGATCCGCGCCGCCGGCGGACGGCCCGGCGACATCGTGCACGTGGCCTACGGCTACGGCCTCTTCACCGGCGGCCTCGGTGCGCACTACGGCGCCGAGCTTGCCGGCTGCACCGTGATCCCGATGTCGGGCGGCCAGACCGAGAAGCAGGTGCAGCTGATCAACGATTTCAGGCCCGACATCATCATGGTCACGCCCAGCTACATGCAGGTGATCATCGAGCAGCTGGAGCGCCAGGGCATCGATCCGCGCAGCACCTCGCTCAAGGTCGGCATCTTCGGCGCCGAGCCGTGGACCGAGGCGATGCGCCGCGAGATCGAAGGCAAGGCCGGCATGGACGCGGTCGACATCTATGGCCTGTCCGAGGTGATGGGCCCGGGCGTGGCCAGCGAATGCA
Organism: Variovorax sp. SRS16; assembly: GCF_901827165.1. Classification (NCBI taxonomy): domain Bacteria; kingdom Pseudomonadati; phylum Pseudomonadota; class Betaproteobacteria; order Burkholderiales; family Comamonadaceae; genus Variovorax; species Variovorax sp. SRS16. The sequence continues at coordinate 4,003,631 of NZ_LR594666.1, read as the reverse complement.
TCGAGAGCAAGGACGGCCCGGTGGTCTGGGAAGACCATTTCTATCCCGAGATCATCGACCCCGAGAGCGGCGAGGTGCTGCCCGACGGCGAGGAGGGCGAACTGGTCTTCACCTCGCTCACCAAGGAAGCGCTGCCGATCATCCGCTACCGCACGCGCGACCTCACGCGCCTTCTGCCGCCCACCTCGCGCAGCTTCCGCCGCATGGGCAAGATCGTCGGGCGCAGCGACGACATGCTGATCATCCGCGGCGTCAACGTGTTCCCGACGCAGATCGAGGAGATCGTGCTCGCGCACGACAAGCTCTCGGGCCAGTACCTGATCAAGGTCGGCCGCGAAGGCCATCTCGACAGCGTCGAAGTGCATTGCGAGCTGCAGGCCGCCGCCGGCGATCCCGGCGAGGCCGAGCGCCGGCAGATCGCGCAGTGGGTGCAGCAGCGCGTGAAGACGCTGGTCGGCATCAGCACCACGGTGCTCGTGCAGAAGCCCGATTCGCTCGAACGCACGCTCACCGGCAAGGCACGCCGCGTGATCGACGAACGCAGCCGCTGAGCTGCCACGAAAGGACCGCCATGTACACGCAAGCGATGGACACCATGGGCAAGGACAAGGCCGACGGCCCCAAGGCCGTCCGCTCCGCCGAGGAGATGCAGCTCGAGCAGCGCTTCGACGAGCGCATCGATGCCGGCAGCTTCATCGAGGCCAAGGACTGGATGCCCGATCACTACCGCAAGACGCTGGTGCGGCAGATCAGCCAGCATGCGCATTCCGAGATCGTCGGCATGCTGCCCGAAGGCAACTGGATCAGCCGCGCGCCCACGTTGAAGCGCAAGGCAATCCTCTTGGCCAAGGTGCAGGACGAGGGCGGCCACGGCCTCTACCTTTACGCCGCCGCCGAGACACTGGGCACCAGCCGCGACCAGATGCTCCACGCGCTGCACACGGGCCGCGCCAAGTACAGCTCGATCTTCAACTACCCGACATTGACCTGGGCCGACATGGGAACCATCGGCTGGCTGGTCGACGGCGCCGCGATCATGAACCAGGTGCCGATCTGCCGCTGTTCCTATGCGCCCTATGCGCGCGCGATGATCCGCATCTGCCGCGAGGAAAGCTTCCACCAGCGCCAGGGCTACGAGGCGCTGCTCACGATGATGCAGCACGGCACCGAGGCACAGAAGGCGATGGTGCAGGACGCGGTGAACCGCTGGTGGTGGCCGTCCGTGATGATGTTCGGCCCGCCCGACGAACAATCGCCCAACAGCGCGCAGTCGATGCGCTGGGGCATCAAGCGCTTCTCCAACGACGACCTGCGGCAGAAGTTCATCGATGCCGCGGTCGAGCAGGCGAAGGTGCTGGGCGTGACCTTGCCCGACCCCGACCTGAAGTGGAACGAGGAGCGCCAGGCGCACGACCACGGCGCGATCGACTGGGACGAATTCTGGCGCGTGATCGCCGGCGACGGGCCGTGCAACCGCGAGCGGCTCGGTGCCCGCGTGAAGGCCTGGGAAGAGGGCGCCTGGGTGCGCGAAGCCGCGCTGGCCCATGCGCGCAAACAACCAATGAAGGAAGCCGCATGACGCAGGACGTTCAGCACCAGGAGTGGCCGCTGTGGGAAGTGTTCGTGCGCAGCAAGGCCGGCCTCGACCACAAGCATTGCGGCAGCCTGCATGCGCCCGACCCGAAGATGGCGCTGCAGATGGCGCGCGACGTCTACACGCGGCGCCAGGAAGGCGTGAGCGTGTGGGTGGTGCGCTCCGACCAGATCGTCGCCAGCGATCCGGGCGACAAGGACATGTACTTCGATCCGGCGGAGGACAAGGTCTATCGCCACCCCACCTTCTACGCGCTGCCCAAGTCCGTCGACCACATGTGAGGACCTCGACCGTGCAAGCCTCCATCGACCTCGATCGCAGCGCCGCCGTGCAGTACCTGCTGCGCATCGCCGACACCTGCCTGATCCTCGCGCAGCGCCTGGGCGAATGGTGCGGCCATGCGCCCGCGCTGGAAGAAGACATCGCGATGAGCAACATCGCGCTCGACCTCGTCGGCCAGGCGCGCGCGCTGCTCACCCGTGCCGGCCAGCTCGAAGGCCGTGCGCATGACGAAGACCAGCTCGCCTTTCTGCGCGACGAGCGCGACTACTTCAACCTCACCCTGGTCGAATTGCCGCGCGGCGATTTCGGCTTCAGCGTGCTGCGCAACACCATGGTCGCGACGCTGCTCAAGCTGCTGTGGGAGCGCCTTGCATCGTCGAGCGACGAAGAGCTCGCGGCCATCGCCGGCAAGGCGCTGAAGGAAGCGCGCTACCACCAGCAGCATTCCGCCGACTGGGTGGTGCGCCTGGGCGACGGCACAGCCGAATCGCATGCGCGCATGGACGCGGCATTGCAGCAGCTGTGGCGCTATGTGCCGGAGTGCTTCGAGTCCGATGCGGTCGAGCAGGAAGCCAGTGCGGCCGGGCTCGGGCCTTGCTGGTCGGAACTGCGCGAGCCCTGGCTGGCCGAGATGAATGCCGTGCTCGAGGAAGCCACGCTCGTGGCGCCGAAGGAGACGGCCTTCCGCAGCACCGGCAAGCGCGGCGTGCACAGCGAGCACATGGGCTACATCCTCGCCGAGATGCAGCATCTGCAGCGCGCTTTTCCGGGAGGCGTGTGGTGAGTGCAGTGCCCGCACGCTCGCACGTCGACCCGCGCGTCGCGCGCGCATGGACCGTGCTCGACACCGTGCTCGACCCCGAGGTCCCCGCGCTCTCGGTCTGCGACCTCGGCATCGTGCGCGAGGTGCTGCCCGATGACGACGGACTCGAGATCGTGCTGACCCCGACCTATTCGGGCTGCCCCGCCACCGAGGTGATCGAGCGCGACGTGCTCGCTGCGATCGAAGCCGCCGGCCTCGGCCCCGTGCGCGTGAGCCTGCGCCGCGCGCCGGCCTGGACCACCGACTGGATCAGCGACGAAGGCCGACGCAAGCTCACGGCCTATGGCATCGCGCCGCCGGGCGCGACGCGGCCGGCCGACGGCGCGGTGCCGATCCGCATCGTGCGCCGATCCTCGGTGCCCGCGGAACGCGTGGACTGCCCGCGCTGCGGCAGCGCCCACACCGAACGTCTGTCGGCCTTTGGATCGACGGCCTGCAAGTCGCTGTATCGCTGCATCGCATGTCGCGAACCCTTCGAACACTTCAAACCGCTATGAGCATCGACTTCCATCCGCTGCGCGTGCGCAGGATCGAGCCCGACACGGCCGAGGCGGTCATCGTCTCCTTCGATGTGCCCGAAGCACTGCGCGAGGTCTTCGGCTTCACGCAGGGCCAGTACCTCACGCTGCGCACGCAGATCGATGGCCAGGACCTGCGCCGTTCCTATTCGATCTGCGCCGGCGTCGATGACGGCGAACTGCGCGTGGGCGTGCGCAAGGTGCGCGACGGCGTGTTCTCCAACTGGATCAACAGCACGCTGCAGCCCGGCGACACGCTGCAGGTGATGGCGCCGCAGGGCCGCTTCTTCGTGCCGATCGAGCCCGGCGCGCAGCACCACCACGTCGGCATCGCGGGCGGCAGCGGCATCACGCCGATCCTGTCGATCATGAAGACGGTGCTGGCGCGCGAGCCATTGAGCCGCTTCACCTTGATCTACGGCAACCGGCAATTGCAGTCCACGATGTTCAAGGAAGAGATCGAGGACCTGAAGAACCGCTACATGACGCGGCTGGTGCTGCAGCACGTGTTCTCCGACGAGCACACCGATGCGCCGATCAACATGGGCGTGATGAACCGCGAGAAGATCGCGCAGTTCCTGCAGAGCGTCGTGCCCGCGGCGGAGATCGACCATGCCTACATCTGCGGCCCGTTCCAGATGAACGACGAGGCCGAGGCCGCGCTGCTGGAAGCCGGCGTGCCCGAGGAGCGCATCCACATCGAGCGCTTCGGCGTGGCGCAGCCGGCGACTGGGCCGGGCGGCGTCGGCGCGGTGGTGCACGAGGCGCTGCCGGGCGATGCCGAAGCGGCGCGCATCACCATCGTGCGCGACGGCCTCAGGCGCGAGATCCCGTTCAGCAAGGGGCAGCCGAGCATCCTCGATGCCGCCTCGTCGGCCGGGCTGGAGGTGCCGTTTTCCTGCACCTCGGGCGTCTGCGGCACCTGCCGCGCGCGGCTCCTGGAAGGGGAAGTGCGGATGGAGCGGAACTTCGCTCTCGACAAGAATGAGGTCGCGGCCGGTTTCATCCTGACCTGCCAGGCGCATCCGCTGACGGAGCGCGTGGTGCTGTCTTTCGACGAACGCTGAGCCGGCCCGTTTTCCTTCAACCTTCGGAGCCAACAATGAAATCTCTTTCCCGCGTCTGCGCGGCGATCCTGTGCGCGCTGGCCTTTTCGGCGCATGCCGACGTCAACGTCGGCGTCACGCTGTCGGCCACCGGGCCGGCGGCATCGCTCGGCATTCCCGAGAAGAACACCATCGCGCTGCTGCCCAAGACCATGGGCGGCCAGAAGGTGAACTACATCGTTCTCGACGACGGGTCCGACACCACGGCCGCGGTGTCCAACACGCGCAAGCTGATCAGCGAGAACAAGGTCGACGTGATCATCGGTTCGACCGTCACGCCCAATGCGCTGGCGATGATCGACGTGGTGGCCGAGGCGAAGGTGCCGGTGATCTCGCTGGCCGCCTCGTCGCGCATCGTCGAGCCGATGGACGCCAAGCGCAAATGGGTGTTCAAGACGCCGCAGAACGACATCATGATGTCGCTCGCGATTGCCGAGCACATGGCGGCGCACGGCATCAAGACGGTCGGCTTCATCGGCTTCTCCGATGCCTACGGCGAGGGCTGGTACGAGGAATTCGGCAAGTCCGCGGCGCTGAAGAAGCTGCAGATCGTCGCCAACGAACGCTACGGCCGCAGCGACACCTCGGTCACCGGCCAGACGCTCAAGCTGATGGCCGCCAAGCCCGACGCCATCCTGATCGCAGGTGCGGGCACGCCGGCCGCGCTGCCGCAGAAGACGCTCAAGGAGCGCGGCTACACCGGCACGATCTACCAGACGCACGGCGTAGCCAATACCGACTTCCTGCGCGTGGGCGGCAAGGATGTCGAGGGTACCTTCCTGCCGGCCGGTCCGATCCTGGTGGCCTCGCAGTTGCCCGATTCGAACCCGATCAAGAAATCGGCGAGTGCCTACGTCAAGGCCTACGAGGACATGTACGGCAAGGGCAGCGTCTCCACCTTCGGCGGCCACGTCTGGGATGCCGGCCAGGTGCTGAATGCCGCGGTGCCGGTCGCGCTCAAGAAGGCGCAGCCCGGCACGCCGGAGTTCCGCGCGGCGCTGCGTGATGCGCTCGAATTGGTCAAGGACGTGGCCGGCGCGCACGGCATCTTCACGATGTCGCCGACCGACCACCTGGGTCTGGACCAGCGCGCCCGCGTGATGGTCAAGATCGAGAACGGCACCTGGAAATATCAACCCTGATGGACAGCCAGATCGCCCTGATCCTGGGGCAGGACGGGATCGTGAACGGGGCGATCTACGGGCTCATGGCGCTGGCGCTGGTGCTGGTGTTCTCCGTGACCCGGGTGATCTTCATCCCGCAAGGGGAGTTCGTCGCCTTCAGTGCGCTGTCGGTGGCCGCGATGCAGGCCGGCCATGTGCCGGCCACGCTGTGGCTGCTGCTGGCGCTGGCCGCGGCCGCGCTCGCGGTGGAAGGCTGGCGCTGGAAGCGCGGCGCCGAGGTCGATTGGACCTCGACCCTCGCATGGTGCGTGGCGCTGCCGCTGGCGGCCTGCGCGCTGGTGCTGTGGCTGCGGCCGGCTTCGCTGCTGATGCAGTCGGTCGCTGCGCTGGTGCTGATCATGCCGCTCGGGCCGCTGCTCTACCGCCTCGCCTACCGGCCGCTGGCCGATGCCACCGTGCTCACGCTGTTGATCGTGTCGGTGGCGCTGCATGGCGTGCTGGTCGGGCTCGGCTTGTTGTTCTTCGGCGCCGAGGGTTCGCGCACGCCGGCCTTCTCCGAACTGCGCACGGACATCGGCGGCATCCCGGTCACCGGGCAGTCGCTGGTGGTGGTCGGCGTCACGGCCGTGCTGGTGCTGCTGATGTTTCTTTTCTTCGAACGCTCGATCGTCGGCAAAGCCTTGCGCGCGACCGCGATGAACCGCGTCGGCGCACGGCTGATGGGCATTCCGACCGGCCTCTCGGGCGACCTGAGCTTCGCGCTCGCGGCGCTGATCGGCGCGGTCTCGGGCCTGTTGATCGCGCCGCTGACCACGATCTACTACGACACCGGCTTCCTGATCGGCCTCAAGGGCTTCGTCGCCGCGATCGTCGGCGGGCTCGGCAGCTATCCGCTGGCGCTGGTCGGCGCGCTGATCGTCGGGCAGCTCGAATCCTTCTCCTCCTTCTGGGCCAGTGCCTTCAAGGAGGTGTTCGTCTTCACGCTCATCATCCCGGTGCTGTGGTGGCGCTCGCTGCGCAGCCGGCATGTGGAGGACGAGGAATGACGCGCCGTCACCTGTCGCTCGTCTTCGTCGTGCTGCTGGCCGCGGTGTGGGGCTTCCTGCCCGACTTCCCGGTGCAGGTGCTGTGCTACGTCGGCCTCTATGCGATGGTCGCGGCCGGCCTCGTGATGCTGACCGGCGTCGGCGGCATGACCTCTTTCGGCCAGGCGGCCTTCGTCGGCACGGGCGCCTATGCGACGGCCTGGATCTGCACCTCGCCCGGCGCGAGCGCCGCGATCGCCGGCCTGCTCGGGCCGGCGGCGCTGCCATGGGTCGGCCTGCTGTTCGGCATCGTGCTGACCTTCGTCGTCGCCTGGGGATTGGGCGCGATTACGCTGCGGCTGTCGGGCCACTACCTGCCGCTGTGCACGATGGCCTGGGGCCTGAGCTTCTACTACCTGTTCGGCAATCTCGAATTCCTCGGCGGCCACACCGGCGTCGCGGGCGTGCCGGCGATCGTGATCGCGGGCTGGTCCTTCGCATCGCCGCGCTCGCTCGGCCTCGTGATCTGGGGCGTGCTGCTGCTGGCGCTGTGGGCGCTGCACAATCTGCTCGATTCGCGCGAGGGCCGGGCCATCCGCGCGCTGAAGGGCGGGCGCGTGATGGCCGAGTCGATGGGTGTGGACACGGCCCGCTACCGCATCAAGGTGTTCGTGCTGGCGGCGCTGCTGGCGGCCGTGTCGGGCTGGCTCTATGCGCACATGCAGCGCTTCATCAACCCGACGCCGTTCAATCTCGACATCGGCATCGAGTACCTCTTCATGGCGGTGGTCGGCGGCGCGGGCCACCTGTGGGGCGCGGTGCTCGGCGCCGCGATCATCACGCTGCTGAAAGAGAAACTGCAGGACATCCTGCCGCAGCTGCTCGGCTCGAGCGGCAACTTCGAGATCATCGTGTTCGGCTTGCTGATGCTGTTCGTGCTGCAGCGCTTCGCCGACGGCGTGTGGCCGACGCTGGCGCGCCTGTGCGCGCGCTTCCTGCGGCCGGACGCGGCGCGCGCTCCGCGCCGCACGCTGACGCTGCCCGAGGCCGCATTGCCGCCGCGCGGGCAGGTGGTGCTGCAGGCGCACGCGGTCACCAAGCGCTTCGGCGGGCTGGTCGCCAACGACGCGGTCAGCATGGACGTGAAGGCCGGCGAGATCCATGCGCTGATCGGGCCCAACGGCGCCGGCAAGAGCACCTTCTTCAACATGATCTCGGGCGTCGACGATCCGAGCGCCGGCGAGGTCCGTCTGATGGATCGGCCGATGACCGGCCAGCCCTCGCGCGCCTTTGCCGCACTGGGCCTGGGCCGCACCTTCCAGCACGTGCGCCTGCTCGGCCAGCGGCGCGTGATCGAGAACGTCGCGCTCGGCGCGCACCGGCGCGGACAGCGCGGCTGGATCGCTTCCATGCTGCGGCTGGACCGTGCGGAAGAAGCCGCATTGCTCGCGCAGGCGCATCGCCAGCTCGATCGCTGCGGACTCGGCGCCTTTGCCGAGGCGCACGCGGCGTCGCTGTCGCTGGGGCAGCAGCGCGTGGTCGAGATCGCGCGCGCACTGGCGGGGCATCCGGCCGTGCTGCTGCTCGACGAGCCGGCCGCGGGGCTGCGCCATCTCGAGAAGCGCGCGCTGGCCACGCTGCTCGGCCAGCTGCGCGCCGAGGGCCTGGGCATCCTGATCGTCGAACACGACATGGAGTTCGTCATGAACCTGGCCGACCGCATCACCGTGCTGGAGTTCGGCGCCGTGATCGCGCAGGGCACGCCGGCCGAAGTGCAGGCCGATCCCAAGGTGCTGGATGCCTATCTCGGCGGCGCGGACGAGCCGATGGAAGAGGCGATCGCATGAGCGCGCCCTTGCTGCAACTCGAGAAGTTCTGCGTCTCGTACGGCGCTGTGGAAGCCGTGCACCAGATCGACCTGCAGGTGAACGCCGGCGAGATCGTCACCGTGATCGGCCCCAACGGCGCCGGCAAGACCACGCTGCTGTGCGCCGCGATGGGGCTCCTGACGTCACGCGGCGGCGTGCTGCTCGACGGCCAGCGCATGGCGCGTCCGAGCGTCGAGGCGATGGTCGCGCGCGGCGTGGCGCTGGTGCCCGAGAAGCGCGAACTGTTCGGCGAGATGTCGGTCGAGGACAACCTGCTGCTCGGCGGCTTCTCGCGCTGGCGGCGCGGCGAGCGCGACCAGCGTCCGCGCATGGCCGAGGTGTTCGGCATCTTCCCGCGGCTGCAGGAGCGCCGCGCGCAGCTCGCGTCCACGCTGTCGGGCGGCGAGCGCCAGATGCTCGCGATCGGCCGCGCGCTGATGGCGCGGCCGCGCCTCCTGATGCTCGACGAGCCTTCGCTCGGCCTCGCGCCGCGCATCGTGCGCGAGGTGCTGCAGGTGGTGTCGTCGCTGCGCAGCCATGGCGTGTCGGTGCTGCTGGTGGAGCAGAACGCGCGCGCGGCGCTGCAGGTGGCCGATCGTGCGTACGTGCTGGAGATGGGCGCGGTCGCGCTCCAGGGGGCGGCGCAGGCGCTGCTGCACGATCGGCGGATCATCGATACCTACCTCGGTATCGGTGCGCGCGGCGAGGGCGGCGCGGCGTCCTAGGGCAGGCAGCGGGTCGCGGGTCGGGCGTTATGCTGAGGGCCATGCGACCTGCGAACAGATGCCGGCCGCCCGGCTTGTCCCGAGCCGCGGCGCATCCTCGGCTTCCCGTCTCTCCCGCCCGAAGGCGCGCATGAACGCCTTCGCCGATAGCGCCGTCGAGGCGGCCCGTCTGGTCGTCGCCGGCGATCCGCTGCTGCTGGCGATCGTCGGCCGTTCGCTCGCCGTCAGCGCGACCGCTTGCGCGCTGGCCTGCGGCTTCGGCCTGCTGCTGGGGGCCTGGCTCGCGGTGGCGCGCTTCTCGGGACGCGGGCTGCTGCTGACGCTGCTCAACACGCTGCTCGCATTGCCCTCGGTGGTGGTGGGGCTCGCGATCTACCTGCTGCTGTCGCGTTCGGGACCGCTGGGTTTTCTCGGATGGCTGTTCTCCTTCAAGGCGATGGTGGTCGCGCAGACGCTGCTGGTGCTGCCGGTGGTCACGGCGTTGACGCGCCAGACCATCGAGGACGCCGACCGCGCCCATGGCGAGCAGCTGCGCTCGCTGGGTGCCGACTCGCTCGTCCGCGCGCTGCTGCTGGTGTGGGACGAACGCTATGCGCTGATCACGGTGCTGATCGCCGCCTTCGGCCGTGCCGTGTCGGAGGTGGGTGCGGTGATGATCGTCGGCGGCAACATCGACGGCTTCACGCGGGTGATGACCACCGCCATCGCGCTCGAGACCAGCAAGGGCGACCTGCCGCTCGCCTTGGCGCTCGGCCTGGTGCTGCTCGGCACGATGCTGCTGCTCAACCTGGCGATCTCGGCGCTGCGCAGCTGGCGCGAGCGGGTCGACGGCGGCGCGGCCGAGGCGGCCGGGGTCCGCGGGATCGAGGTGGCTTCGTGAATCCGCCGCTCTTCAGCCTGCACGACATCGAGGTTCGCTTCGGCCGCGTCCAGGCGCTGTCCGGCGCGACTTTGTCGATCCACGCGGGCGAGCGTGTCGCGCTGATCGGTGCCAACGGCAGCGGCAAGAGCACCCTGCTGCGCATGCTGCACGGCCTGGTGCCGCATGCGGCCGGCGCGTTCATCGGCAGGGTGCCGCGCCGCGCGCAGGCCATGCTGTTCCAGCGGCCGCACATGCTGCGCACGAGCGTGCGCAACAACGTCGCGCTCGCGCTCTGGCTGCGCGGCGCGCCGTGGCCTCATGCGAAGCGCGAGGCCATGGCCGCGCTGGGCCGCGTCGGCCTCGGCGCGCTGGCCGAGCGCAATGCGCGCACGCTGTCCGGCGGCCAGCAGCAGCGCATGGCGCTCGCGCGCGCCTGGGCGCTGCAGCCCCAGGTGCTCCTGCTCGACGAGCCGACGGCCAGCCTCGATCCGACGGCCAAGCGCGATGTCGAAGCGCTGATCGCCGATGCCGCGCACGGGCGCACGCTGGTGTTCGCGAGCCATAACCTCGGGCAGGTCAAGCGCCTTGCCAGCCGTGTGATCTATCTGGAGCAGGGGCGGGTGCTGGCCGATCTGCCGGTGCACGATTTCTTCGACGGACGGCTGCCGGATGAAGCCCATTTGTTCGTCAAAGGAGAAACTGCATGACCCCCAGGCTTGCCCACTTCGTGTGGCCGCCCACCCCCTTGCAGGGGGCAACACCGGCGGTCCGGCAGAGCCGGTTCCGCGGTGTTTCGCGAACGGGCTTCGCTTCGCTGGCCGCGGGGGTACTTTTTTTGAGCGGTTGGTCGGTGCGGGCTGAGACTCTTACGATGGCATCGACGACTTCGACGGAGCAGTCCGGCTTGTTCGCGCGTCTGCTGCCGGCGTTCAGGCAGGGCAGCGGGATCGACATCAAGGTGGTGGCGGTCGGCACCGGCCAGGCGATCGACATGGCGCGGCGCGGCGATGCCGATGTGCTGTTCGTGCACGACACGGCGGCCGAGGAGAAGTTCGTCGCCGAAGGCTTTGCCGCCAAGCGCTATCCGGTCATGTACAACGACTTCGTGCTGGTCGGGCCGAAGAACGATCCCGCCGGGCTCCGGGGCAAGGACATCGTGGCGGCGCTGAAGAAGGTCGCCGCCGCGGATGCGCCTTTCGTGTCGCGCGGCGACAAGAGCGGTACCGACGCCGCCGAGCGCCGCCTGTGGATGCAGACCGGCGTGGCCGACGCGGGGCAGCCGGTGCCCAACGACAGGAAGGGCGCGGGCTACAAGGAATGCGGCTGCGGCATGGGGCCGGCGCTGAACATCGCGGCTTCGAGCGGCGCCTATGTGCTGGCCGACCGCGGAACCTGGCTGAGCTTCAGGAACCGCCAGGATCTCGCGGTGCTGGTGGAAGGCGACAAGCGGCTCTTCAACCAGTACGGCGTGATGGTTCCCAGCCCGGCGAAGTTTCCCCGGCTCGACAGCGCGGGCGCGCAGAAGTTCGTCGACTGGGTGATCTCGCCGGCGGGGCAATCGACCATCGCGAGCTACAGGATCGGTGGCGAGCAGCTGTTCTTTCCCAATGCGAGCCCGTGATGCCGCAGCGGCCGGCGCGCCTCACCGGTCCATCGGCAGGTACAGGCTTTCCTTGACCTCTTCCATCACGACATAGCTGCGCGACTCGGCCGTCACCGGCAGCTTCTTCAGCAGGCTGCCGAGCAGGTTGCGGTAGTCGCTCATGGCGCGCAGCCGCGCCTTGATGAGGTAGTCGAAACCGCCCGAGACCAGATGGCATTCCATCACCTCCGGCACGTGCAGCAGTTCCTTCTTCACCTTGTCGAACACGTCGCCGGACTTGGACGACAGGGTGATTTCCACGAAGACCAGCAGCGTCTTGCCGACGGCCTGCGGATCGATGCGCGCGTGGTAGCCGGCGATCACGCCCTCGCGTTCCATGCGCCGCACGCGCTCCGAGCAGGGCGAGGTCGACAGCCCGATCTGCTCGGCCAGATCGGTCATGGAAATGCGTCCCTGGCGCTGCAGGATGTCGAGGATCTTGCGGTCCGTGCGGTCGAGTTCGGTCATTTCACTCCTGAAGGCCTCTTTCGGCCGGGTTCGCAGCAAGAAGCACTGCGCTCCGCCGAGATTTCAGCGGAGTTTATGGCACGCTATTGAATACGCTTGAATCCTTCTGGCATCGAAGGGGTTCGGCAATGAAAGTGATCGTTCTTGGCGGCGGCGTCATCGGCATCAGCACCGCTTACTACCTGGCGCGCGCCGGCGCCGAAGTCACCTTGCTCGACCGGCAGGACGGCCCGGCGCAGGAAACCAGCTTCGCCAATGCGGGCCAGGTGTCGCCCGGCTATTCGACACCGTGGGCTGCGCCCGGCATTCCGCTCAAGGCGCTGAAGTGGATGTTCCAGAAGCACGCGCCGCTGTCGATCCGGCCCGATGGCAGCCTGTTCCAGTTGCGCTGGATGGCGTCCATGCTGAAGAACTGCTCGCCCGAGCGCTACGCGGTCAACAAGGAACGCATGATGCGCGTCGCCGAGTACAGCCGCGACTGCCTGCGCGCGCTGCGCGCCGAGACCGGCATCCGCTACGAGCATCGCACCCAGGGCACCTTGCAGCTGTTCCGCACGCAAGCGCAGCTCGATGCCGTGCAGCGCGATGTCGCGGTGCTGGAGGAGTGCGGCGTCCCTTACCAATTGCTCGACCGCAGCGAGCTCGCATCGGTCGAGCCCGCGCTGGCCCGCACCGGCGACCTGCTGGCCGGCGGTCTGCGCCTGCCGAACGACGAGACCGGCGATTGCCATCTGTTCACGCAAGGGCTGGCCGCCATCGCGCGCGGCCTCGGCGTCGACATGCGCTTCGGCCAGCAGGTGGACGGCCTGATCACCGAAGGCGGGCGCATCGCCGGCGTGCGCCTGGGCGGCCCGGCGGGCGAGGTGCTGCGCGCGGATCGCTACGTGCTGGCCTTCGGCAGCTATTCACGCGACTTCCTGGCGCCGCTCGGTCTCGACATTCCCGTCTATCCCGTCAAGGGTTATTCGCTGACCGTGCCATTGCGCGATCCGTCGCTCGCGCCGCAGTCCACCGTGCTCGACGAAACCTACAAGGTCGCCGTCACGCGCTTCGACGACCGCATCCGCGTCGGCGGCATGGCGGAGCTCGGCGGCTTCGACCTGCGCCTGAATCCGCGCCGGCGCGAGACGCTGGAGCGCGTCATCACCGACCTGTTCCCCTGCGGCGATCTGCCGCGCGCCAGCTTCTGGACCGGCCTCCGACCGATGACGCCCGACAGCACGCCGATCGTCGGCGCGACACCGTACGGCAACCTGTTCCTCAACACCGGCCATGGCACGCTCGGCTGGACCATGGCCTGCGGCTCGGCCAAGGTGGTCGCCGACCAGGTGATGGGGCGCCGGCCCGAGATCCGCACCGACGGTCTCTCGATGGATCGCTACGGCGTGTCGCCATCCGGCCGCCGGATCGGAACGGGGCCTGCCGGAGCGGCGGCGTGAGCCGGCCTGCACGGGCACTCATCGATCTCGACGCACTGCGCCACAACCACGCGCTGGCACGCGTGCGGCATGGCGGCCGCGTGCTGGCGGTGCTCAAGGCCAATGCCTACGGCCATGGCGCCCTGCGGTGCGCGCAGGCGTTGGAGGCGCATGCCGACGGCTTCGCCGTCGCATTCCTCGACGAGGCGCTGGCCTTGCGCGCAGGCGGCATCCGCGCGCCGATGCTCGTGCTCGAAGGCGTGTTCACGGCGCAGGAACTCGAGGCCGCGCAGGCGCACGGCCTGTGGACCGTCGTCCACCATGACGGGCAACTGCAGATGATCGAAAAATCACGGCCCGCGGTGCGAGACCTGAATGTCTGGCTCAAGGTCGATTCGGGCATGCGCCGGGCCGGATTTGCGCCGCACCAGGTGCGCGACGTGCACGCGCGCCTGAGGGGCTGCGGCAAGGTCGCACGGCTTACGCTGATGAGCCACTTCGCCTGTGCCGACGAACCCGGCGCCGCGCTGACCCGCGAGCAGATCGCCTGCTTCGACGAAGCCACAGCGGGGCTTGCGGGCGAGCGAAGCCTGAGCAACTCGGCCGGTGTGCTGGCCTGGCCGCAAGCCAACCGCGACTGGGCGCGCCCTGGCATCCTGTTGTACGGCGCGAATCCCGTGCCCGACGACACGCACGCACTGCGGCCGGTCATGCGCCTCCAGAGCCAGGTCTTCGCCGAGCGGACGCTGCGGGCCGGCGACGTGCTCGGCTACGGCGCGAGCTTCGTGGCCAGCCGGCAGACCCGTGTCGGGCTGGTGGCCATGGGCTATGCCGACGGCTACCCGCGCACCGCGCCCACCGGCACGCCGGTGAGGGTCGGCGAGCGCATGACGCGCACGCTGGGCCGCGTGTCGATGGACATGATGACGGTCGACCTGAGCGAGCTGCCGGATGTCGGCATCGGCAGCGAGGTCGAGCTGTGGGGCGATCGCGTGGCGGTCAACACGGTGGCCCGCGGGGCCGGGACCATCGCCTACGAATTGCTGTGCAACGTGAAGCGCGTGCCGCTGGTCTACCGCGAGGCCGCGGCGCCGCACGCCCAGGCCCGGTAGGCCGACCGGAAGGTCACAATAGGCCGGCCCATGCCGAAGCCAGCCGACATCCATATCCATCACGAAGCCTTGCGCATCGCCGGCGAGCGCGTCTGGCGCGACGAGGTGATCGAGGTCACCTATCCCTACACCGGCGAAGTGATCGCCACCGTGCCCAAGGCCACGCTGGACGACGTGCGGCGCGCCTTGCGCATCGCGCGCGACTACAAGCCCACGCTGACGCGCTACGAGCGCTACAGGATCCTGATGCGCGCCGGCGAGATCATCGCCTCCCGGCTGGACGAGATCTCGCGCACCATCACGCTCGAATCGGGGCTGTGCCGCAAGGACTCGCTGTATGAAGTGGGCCGTGCCTCCGACGTGCTGCTGTTCGCGGCGAACCAGGCGCTCGTGGACGACGGCCAGGTCTTCTCCTGCGACCTCACGCACCACGGCAAGAGCCGCAAGGTCTACACGATGCGCGAACCGCTGCTGGGCGCCATCACCGCCATCACGCCCTTCAACCATCCGCTGAACCAGGTGATCCACAAGGTGGCGCCCTCCATCGCGACCAACAACCGCATGGTGCTCAAGCCGAGCGAGAAGACGCCGCTCACGGCCTTCATCCTGGCCGACATCCTGTACGAGGCGGGTCTGCCGCCGCCGATGCTGTCGGTCCTCACGGGCGATCCGCGCGAGATCGCCGACGAGATGCTGACCAGCGCCGACGTCGATCTCGTCACCTTCACCGGCGGCGTGGCGATCGGCAAGTACATCGCGGGCAAGGCGGTCTACAAGCGGCAGATCCTGGAGCTGGGCGGCAACGACCCCCTCATCGTGATGGACGACGCCGACATCGAGGAGGCGGCCACGCTGGCCGCCAGCGGCTCCTACAGGAATTCGGGCCAGCGCTGCACCGCCATCAAGCGCATGCTGGTGCACGAGGCCGTGGCCGACCGCTTCGTCGAATTGCTGGTCGAGAAGACCCGCGCGCTGAAGTACGGCGATCCGATGGATCCGGACATGGACATGGGCACGGTGATCGACGAGGCGGCCGCGATCCAGTTCGAGTCGGTGGTCAATCAGGCCATCGCCGGCGGCGCGAAGCTGCTGTGCGGCAACGTGCGCCGTGGCGCCTTGTACGCGCCCACCGTGCTCGACCGCGTCGATCCCGGCATGGCGGTCGTCAGGCACGAGACCTTCGGCCCGGTGTCGCCGGTCATCCGCTTCAAGGACATCGACGACGCGATCCGCATCGCCAACGGCACGGCCTACGGCTTGTCGTCGGCGGTGTGCACCAACCGCCTGGACCACATCACGCGCTTCGTCCGCGAGCTCCACGTCGGCAGCGTCAACGTGCGCGAGGTGCCGGGCTACCGGCTCGAGCTGACGCCCTTCGGCGGCATCAAGGATTCGGGCCTGGGCTACAAGGAAGGCGTGCTGGAGGCGATCAAGAGCTTCACCAACAGCAAGACCTACTCGCTTCCCTGGTAGCTGCGGGCCGACTCAAAGCCAGTTCCCGCCCTGCTGCATCTGGATCGTCGTCGCCGGATCGCTGCCGCCGAGCAGCGCGCCGAGCACCACGCTCAAGAGCGAGATGAAGATGCTCGCGAACATCGCGGTCCAGAAACCGGAGACCCGGAAGCCGCGCACCAGCGCCGACACCAGCAGGATCATCAGCGCGTTGATCACCAGCAGGAACAGGCCGAAGGTGAGGAAGGTCAGCGGCAGCGTGAGAACGATCAGCAGCGGCTTGACGATGGCGTTCGCGAAACCGAGCAGCAGCGCGGAGATCACCAGCGCCGAGGTGTTCTCGAAGCGCAGGCCGCTGAAGATGTGGCTCGCCATCCAGAGCGAGAGGGCGGTGATCGCCCAGTGCAGGAGGAAGGGGGCCAGGTTGTTCAGCATCGGAAGGACTCGCGGTGGATGAAAGGGATGCGGTCCATCATATCGGTGCCCGTTCAGGCCCTGCCCGACGGCGCCCACCACCGCGCGAACAGGCCCGGCGCGCGGGTCTTCGCCGCGGCCGCGTCGCGCTCGCGGTAGGCCTCGCGTTCCTTCTGCAGGTGTGCCATGAGCGCCGCGAGGTTGGCCTGGTTGTATTCCCACAGCCCCGCGACCACGAAGTGGCCCGCATGCGCGGCATCGGGCTTGGGCGTGATCATGATGTGCCGGGCGCCGATGCTCTGCAGCGTCGCGGAGCGCGCGCTCGCGAGCGTCATGCCGTCGCTGTAGCCCTCGATGTCGCGGCTCAGGGCGAGGCTCACGGCCTGCACGTCGGCGAAGTTCTCCGCCAGGAAGGCCACGACCTCGAGCAGCACCAGCCTGCCGATCTCGCGCCGCTGGTGGGCGGGGGTGTCGGCCGCGATGTTGAAGTGCTCGATGTGGACCTCGGTGCCGCCCGCGCTGACGGGGACCGGGTCCATGATGCCGACGCAGAAGTCGCGTTCGTACAGATGCATCGGTGCGCCCAGCACGTAGGGGGCCGAATCGGGCCCTGTGATTCTCAGTTGGGTGAAGCTCATGGTTCGCTGCGAACGGTGGGGCGAAATCGGGCACCGTGCCGCGTGTTTCCCTGGTCGCTGGTCCGATGGATTTTCGCCGATCGGATCGGGCTCCCGCCATGATTATTCGAAGCCCGCCGCGGCCCGGGCTGTCGCCTGGGCGTCAGTACGCGGCGCTTACCAGGGGCCGACCGGCGAAGAAGGCCGAGAGCTTGTCTTCCACCCGCTGTGCCATGGCGGCGCGCCGCCGTTGCCGCTCGATGCGAAGCTCAGCTTGCCCGGGCTGGCGGCGCTTCAGCGTCCGCCGTTCTTGCGCCAGGCCTCGTAGGCGGCGCGCGTCTCGGCATTCGGCGGGTAGGTGCCGGCCAGCCTGGCGCCGCCTTCGATGCGCTCGAGGATGAAGGCCTCCATCTTTTCCTGCTCGGCCGCGTCGCGCGCCACTTCGTCCGCGAGGTGCCGTGGAATCACCACCACGCCTTCGTCGTCGCCGACCATCACGTCGCCCGGATAGACCGGCACGCCGCCGCAGCCGATCGGCACGTCGAGGTCGATCGCATGGTGGTGGATCAGGTTGAGCGGCGCGCTGCCGCCGGCGCAGTACACCGGGAAGTCCATCTGCGAGATCGGTCCGCTGTCGCGCACCGGTCCGTCGGACACCAGCCCCGCCGCGCCGCGCACCTTGAGGCGCGTGGTGAGGATCTGGCCGCCGGAGGCCACGCGTGTCTCGCCGCGGCAATCGATCACCAGCACATGGCCGGGCGGCACGCTCTCGATGCCCTTGCGCTGCGGATGGTTCGGATCGTCGAAGGCGCTGATCTGGTCGAGGTCCTCGCGCGCCGGGATGTTGCGCATCGTGAAGGCCGGCCCGACCAGGTTGCCGCCCGTCGGCTTCGTCAGCCGGCCCACGCCCTGCAGGTAGACATTGCGCAGTCCGCGCTTGAAGAGCTGCGTGCACAGCGTGGCGACGCTGACATGGCGCAGCAGTTCGCGGGTTTCGTCGGAGAGAGGAGGGCGAGTCGTTTCGGTCATGGTGTGTGCGATGGATAACAGGGTGATGCGGAAAGTCTGGAGGTCAGCCAGGCGTTGCGCCGGATTTGCGGACCAACTCGCCCCAGCGCGGGATCTCCTTTTGCATCAGCGCCGCGAGCTGCGCGGGCGAGCCGGCGACGACCTCCATGCCGAGCTGGTTGGTGAGCCGGTCCTTCACGTCGGGCATCTGCAGGATCTTGTTGATCTCGGTGGACAGTCGCTGCGCGATCGGCTGGGGCAGATGCTTCGGCGCGTACACGGCCTGCCACGAGGCCATCTCGAAGCCGGGCACGCCGGCCTCCTGCATCGTCGGCAGCTGCGGCGCGAGCGCCATGCGCCTGGCGCTGGTCACGGCCAGCAGCTTGAGCTTGCCGGACTGCACCAGCGGCAAGGCGGCGGTGATCTGGTCGAACATGAACGTGACCTGGCCCGAGGACACATCGAGCATCGCGGGCGGCGTGCCCTTGTAGGGAATGTGGGTCAGCTTGACGCCGATCATGTCGGCCAGCATCTCGCCCGCCAGGTGCGTCGAAGTGCCGGCACCCGACGAGGCGAAAGTGCGCTTCGCCGGGTCCTTCTTCAGGAGCGCGATCAGCTCGGCCACCGAGTTCACGCCGAGGTTCGGATCGACGATCAGCACGTTGGGCAGGAAGGCGACGAGCGAGATCGGCTCGAAGTCCTTCACCGGGTCGTAAGGCAGGTTCTTGTAGAGGCTGGCGTTGATCGCATGCGTGCTGATCGTGCCGCCGAAGAGCGTGTAGCCATCGGGCTTGGCCTTGGCGACATAGCTCGCGCCGACCGCACCCGCCGCGCCCGGCTTGTTGTCGACGATGACCGGCTGGCCCAGCGCGATGGCGAGCTTCTGCGCGATCACGCGGCCGATCACATCGGTGGAGCCGCCGGGCGTGAAGGGGACGACGTAGGTGATGGGTTTTGTCGGCCAGTCCGCGTCGGCGGCCATGCCGATGCGTGGCAGCGTCGCGGCGAGGCCGGCGCCGCCGAGGAGTTTGAGTGCCGCGCGGCGGCTGGTGGTCGTGGGTTGCATGCGAATGTTTCCTTTGAAGGGGTGCTCAGTCCACACCGATGTTTTTTTCGCGGATCACCTTGCCGTAGCGCACGCGATCGGCGTCGATCTGTGCCTTCAGTTCGGCGGGCCCGGTGCCGCGCGGAACGGCGCCCTGTTCGATCAGGCTTTGCCGCGTCGCGGGCACTGCCAGCACCGTCTTCACGTCGGCCGCGATCTTGTCGACGATCGCCTGCGGCGTGCCGGCCGGCGCGAGCAGGCCGATCCACGAGCCCGATACCGCATCGGGCACGCCGGCCTCGGCCAGCGTGGGCAGGTCGGGCAGCGTGGGCGAACGCTCGGCGCTGGTCACCGCGAGGCCGCGCAGCTTGCCCGACTTGATGTAGCTCGCCGACTCCAGCACCGAGGCGAAGAGCACGTCGACGTGGCCGCCCATCATGTCGGTCATCGCGGGCGTGCCGCCCTTGTAGGGCACGTGCGTGAGGCGCACGCCGGCGGCGGCGGAAAAGATCTCGCCCGTCAGGTGCGGCGAGCCGCCGCTGCCCGAGCTGGCCATCGTGATCTTGTCCGGCGATGCCTTCGCGAGCGCGACGAATTCCTTCACCGTCTTCGCCGGCAGGCTGGGGCTCACCATCATCGCGAAGGGCAGCTCGGCCACCAGCGAGATCGGCGTGAACGCGCGGTCCGGGTCGAAGGTCATCTTCTTGTAGAGCGAGGGATTGATGGCCTGCGTGCCGACGTTGCCGATCAGCAGCGTGTAGCCGTCGGGCCTGGCCTTGGCCACCACGTCCGAGCCGACCATGCCGGCCGCGCCGCCGCGGTTGTCGACGATCACGCCCTGGCCCCACTTCTGTCCCAGCTTCTGCGCCAGCACGCGCGCGCCGAGGTCGGTGCCGCCGCCCGCGGGGAAGGGCACGACGAAGGTGACCGGCCGCGCCGGAAAGCCTTCGGCGCCCTGAGCCTGGGATGCGGCGGCGCAGGCCAGCAGCAGCAGGGGCAGCGCGCTGCGAAGGACCCGCTGCAGCGCAGTCGGGCCGATGGGAATGGGGTTCATGGGTGTCTCGCTCTTGTGACTGGAATGAAAGGCTGAGTGCAGCGCCGGCGCGCCGCGCGTCAGTGGATGTCGGGCTCGTTGGCCGCAGGCACGGAGGCGTCGCTGCCCGCCACGTAGTCGGGCGCGAGGAAGTCGAAGTCGCAGCCGGTGTCGGCCTGCTGCACGTGCTTCAGGTACAGCACGCCGTAGCCGCGGCTGAACTTCGGGATCGGCTTCTGCCAGGCGGCGCGGCGGCGTGCGAGCTCCTCGTCGCTCACCTGCATGTCGATGCGGCGCGCGTCGATGTCGAGCGTGACCAGGTCGCCGTCACGCACCAGCGCGAGCGGGCCGCCCACGTGCGACTCGGGCGTGACGTGCAGCACGCAGGCGCCGTAGCTGGTGCCGCTCATGCGCGCATCGCTGATGCGCACCATGTCGCGCACGCCTTCCTTCAGCAGCTTCTGCGGGATCGGCAGCTGGCCCCACTCGGGCATGCCCGGCGCGCCCTGCGGGCCGGCGCTCTGCAGCACGATCACGCTGTCCTTGGTGACGGGCAGCCCGGGATCGTCGATGCGCGCGGCCAGGTCGTCGTAGTTGCGAAAGACCACCGCAGGCCCGGTGTGGCGGCGCAGGTGCTGCGCCATCGCCGCCGGCTTGATCACCGCGCCGGAAGGCGCGAGGTTGCCGTGCAGCACGGCGAGGCCGTCGCTTTCGAGCAGGGCGTCGCTGCGCGGGCGGATCACGTCGATGTTGTAGACCTCGGCGCCCTCGATGTTCTCGCCCAGCGTGCGGCCGTTGCAGGTGCGCTGGCTGCCGTCGATCAGCTCGCCGAGCTGGCCCAGGAAGGCGCGCAGGCCGCCGGCATAGAAGAAGTCCTCCATCAGGTACTTGCCGCCGGGGCGCAGGTTGGCGAGCACCGGCGTGCTGCGCGCGAGTTCGTCGAAGCGCGCGAGGTCGAGCGCGATGCCGGCGCGGCGCGCCATCGCGATCAGGTGGACGATCGCATTGGTCGAGCCGCCGAGGCCGAGCACGGCCGTGACCGCGTTGTCGAACGAGGCCGCGGTGAGGAAGTCGAGCGGCTTCAGGTCTTCCCACACCATGTCGACGATGCGTTTGCCGGTGTGCGTGGCCATCATCGAATGGCGCGAATCGGGCGCCGGGATCGACGAGGCGCCCGGCAGCGTCAGGCCCAGCACCTCGGCCGCGCTGGTCATGGTGCTGGCCGTGCCCATGGTCATGCAGGTGCCGGGCGAGCGCGCGATGCCGTCTTCCACGTCCTGCCAGTCCTGCTCGCCGATGTTGCCGGCGCGCAGCTCGGCCCAGTATTTCCAGGTGTCGGAGCCGGAGCCGAGGAACCGGCCCTTGTAGTCGCCGCGCAGCATCGGCCCGGCGGGCACGAAGATGGTCGGCAGGTTCATCGCCAGTGCGCCCATCACCAGGCCGGGCGTGGTCTTGTCGCAGCCGCCCATCAGCACGCAGCCGTCGGCGGGGTAGGAGCGCAGCAGCTCCTCGGCCTCCATCGCCAGCAGGTTGCGGTAGAGCATCGTGGTCGGCTTCTGGAAGGCCTCGCCCAGGCTCATGGCCGGGATCTCGACCGGAAAGCCGCCGGCCTGCCAGACGCCGCGCTTCACTTCCTCGGCGCGCTGGCGGAAGTGCGTGTGGCAGGAGTTCATGTCGCTCCACGTGTTGAGGATCGCGATCACCGGCTTGCCGAGGTAGTCGTCGCGCGAGAAGCCCATCTGCGCGGTGCGCGAGCGGTGGCCGAAGCTGCGCAGGTCCTTCACGCCGTACCAGCGGTGCGAGCGCAGGTCTTCGGGCTGCTTGCGGCGCGCGGCCGGCGAGGGGGGAGGCGATTCGGTCATCGGGGTGTCTCTGTGGTCATCGGATGCCGGGGCGGATCATCCGAAAATGGTAGCGCTGTCATTCAATCATAAGCGCCGGGCCGTGCGGCGGTCAACAGGAGATTGGTGCGTGGATTCCCGCGCGCGGGTTCAGGTGCTCGCGCGCTCGATCAGCGAGAAGCCCAGGTCGACGATCTTCGATTCGATGGGCCGCCCCTCGGCGCGGTCGACGATGAAGCGCGCCGCCTGCCGCCCGATGGCCGTGCCGTCGATGCGCACGGTGCTGATCGCCGGATGGGCATGCTGGGCGAAGCCGAGGTCGCCGAAGCCCATCACCGCGATGTCCTGCGGCACGCGCAGGCCGCGCGCATGCGCCTCGGTGATGACGCCGTGGGCCAGTGCATCGGAACTGCAGGCCACCACGTCGATGCGCGGCGCGGCCGCCAGCAGCTGGGCGAGGGCGCCGCGGCCGCTGCCGAGCGTGGTCGGCGCAGGCACCGCGCAGGTCTCGATGCGCTTGCCGCCGAGCGCGCGCCAGGACTGCTCGAAGCCGCTGCGCCGCAGGTTCGCGCGATGGTCGTCGCCGCTGATCACCGCAGGCCGGCGATAGCCCTTGCCATGGAGGAATTTCGCCGTGGCGGCGCCCACCTGCTCGTGCGAGAAGCCGACCAACATGTCGACCGGCGTGGGCGTCAGGTCCCAGGTCTCGACCACCGGAATGCCCGATGCGAGCAGCCGCCGGCGCCCTTCGGCCGAGCGCATGATGCCGGTCAGCACGATGCCATCCGGCCGCCGGCCGACGATGGCGTCGATGAGCGCGTCCTCGCGCGAGTTGTGATAGCCGCTCTGGCCCAGCATGAGCTGGTAGCCCTTCTCGGCCAGCGCCTCGGTCAGCGCCTGCACCGTTTCGAGGAACACCGGCCCGGCAATGGTGGGCACCAGCGCGGCCACCAGCCGGCTGCGGTTGGAGGCCAGGCCGCCGGCCAGCAGGTTGGGCACGTAGCCGGTGCGCTCGACCGCGAGCCGCACCTTCTCGCGCGTCTTGGGCGACACCAGGTCCGGCGAATTGAGTGCGCGCGACACCGTGATCGCGGAGACGCCGGCGAGCTTGGAGACATCGTCGAGCGTGATGCCGCCGCTGCTGCGGCGCGCGGGGCGGGCGGGGGGCTTGGTAGAGGTCAAGGGGGCGAAAAATGTAGGCGCTACCATCTTAGCGGATGGCGTCCGCATGGCATGGCTGCGCCCCGGTTCCGGCGCGCGGTGCCCTCACCCCGGCCCTCTCCCGGAGGGAGAGGGAGCAAGACCGCCAGCGCGCGCGGCTCAGTCCATCGTGCGGCGGCCGAAGGTCTTGGTCAGGAGCTCGTCGGCCACCTCGAGCGCGCGATGCTCGATGGTGGCGACCGGGTAGCTGCCCATCGTCATGCGGTCGAAGATCACGGTGGCGAAGCTGAACTCGGCGCCGAGCACGGCCGCGGCGTCCTGCAGGCATTCGGCGATCGAGCACAGGCCCTCGCTCTCGTAGCATCGCGACCCGTCGCCGACGCCGACGCACGAGACGAAGTCTTTCTCTCCGCGCTGTGTGATTTCGATGGCTGGTTGCATGAGGGACTCCCGAAGTTCGCAGCGGGAATTCTGCAGAGGGCGCGCACCGGTGGCTACTGGCCATTGGTGGGTTCGGCGAGCCGTGCCGGGCGCGGGATTCGACGAACGACCTACCCCGAACGTTTGAGCCGGTCCAGCCGCAGCCGATGCCGGTCGTCGGTGACCGAGCGCGCGCCCAGGTAGACCGCGCCGGCGGCTGCCAGTCCGCCGGCGCCGGCGAGCAGGAACAGCAGCAGGATCTGGTACTTCACCGCCTCGACCGGATCCATGCCGGCCAGCAGCTGGCCGGTCATGGTGCCGGGCAGGGTGATCACGCCGGCCGCCGACATCTGGTTGACGATCGGGATCATGCCGCGCCGGATCGACGCCCGGACCAACTCCGACAGCGCCTGCCGGCTCGTCGCACCCAGCGCGAGCTGCGCCTCGATCGCCGCGCGGCTCGCGACCAGCCCGGCGAAGAAGCCATCGAGGCCGAGGCTCGCCGAATTGAGCACGCTGCCGAGCACGATGCCCAGCAGCGGGATCGCATAGCGCGGGTCGTACCACGGCTGCGGCCGGATGGCGGTCAGCAGCGCCAGCACCACCGTCGCCACGCTCGACAGCCCGACCACCAGCGCGCCGATGCGCAAGTTGCCCGCGCGTTGCAGCCGCCAGGGCGGACGCGCCGCCACTTCGCGCGCGGCCGCCGCGATCATCAGGGCGACGATGACCAGCGTCGCGGCGGGCGATGCCGCCGCGAAGACCCAGCGCAGCACCCAGCCGACCAGCAGCAGCTGCACGACCATGCGCACGCTCGCCCACAGCAGCTGCCGGTGGAAGCGCAGCCGCAGCAGCAGCGATGCGGCCGCATCGATCAGCACCAGCAGCGCGGCCAGCGCCAGATCGGCGGGGCCGAGATGGATCGGCGTCATGACGGATGCAGCGCGCCGTCGCGCATTTCGAACAGGCGCCCGCCCATGCGCTGCGCCTGCTGCGGCGAATGCGTGACCATGAGGATCGCGAGGCCGGCCGCGAGACGCCGGCACAGCAGCGCTTCCATGGCGGCGGCGGAAGCCGCATCGAGCGATGCGGTCGGCTCGTCGAGCAGCAGCACCTCGGGCGCGGCCGCCAGCGACCGGATCAGCGCCAGCCGCTGCCGCTCGCCGGTCGACAGCCGCGCGATCTCGGTGCGCAGCACCTCGGGCGCGAGCCCCAGTGCCGGCATCAACGCATGCAGCAACGCCTCGTCGCCGGGATGGAAATGCGCGGCCGCGTCGGCGGCCCACCAGGCCGGCTCGGCGGCCTGGTAGACGACACGCCGGCGCCACTGCGGCGCGGGCCAGCTCTCGCGGCGCCGGCCGCCGAGTTCGACCTCGCCGTCGCCGGGATCGAGATCGGCGATCGAACGCAGCAGCGCGCTCTTGCCGGATCCTGACTTGCCGAGCAGGCCCACGCACTCGCCGGCCGCGATCTCGAGGTCGAAGGGTCCGCCGGCCACCGAGCGCAGGCCGCGCAGGACGAGCAGCGGCGCCGCGCCGCCTTGTTCAGGCACGCGGGCCCTCCGCGCGCGGCTGGCGCGAGAGCGGCGCGAGGAAGACCGCGCCGCCCTGCGTCTGCATCGGAAAGACGGTGGCGGCGAGCACCGCGTACTCATGCCGGCGCGCGGCGGCGATGGGATCGGACGGCGCATCGGCCAGCGCCGGATGGCACATCAGCACGTCGCCGCTGCGGCAGGCCGCGATCCATTGCCACAGCCGCCGCCGGTAGTCGGCCGCACCGCCGTCGAAGCCGTAGACGCCGAGCAGCCCGCGGCTGGCCAGAATGCCGTGGCGCGCGGCGCGTTCGAGCAGCCCGGCGCCGCCGAGCGCGAACACGAGGTTGGCCTTCGCGCCGGCTCGCCAGCGCGGCGCGGGCGGCGCGGTGTTGCGGATCCATGGCGCCGCCGCGCCGTAGCGCGTGGCGATCTCGGCGACGAGCATGTCGCGCACCACCGCGAACTGATGGACATGCCGGTGTCCGTCCACGAAGGCCGGCGCGCGGCCGAATCCGTCCTCGAAGCGCGACAGCTGGTCCGCGATCTCGGCCCGGATCTCTGCGGGTCGCAGCAGGCCGAGCCAGCCCTTGGCGATCAGCGCGGCGAGGCCCGGCTCGCGCGCATCGCCGGGCGGCGGCGGCGTCAGATCGAGATGAAGCCCGACATCGAGCCGCGTGCGATCGATGCGGCGCAATCGCGAACGCCCCGTCTCCCAGGCGGGGCGCCGGACCATGCAGCCGGTCGCGGAGATCCTGCCGCGCTCGGCCAGATCGAGGATGGCCGCATTGACGCCTTCGCTCAGGCCGAAGTCGTCCGCGCAGATGCAGAGGTAGCGGTCGTGCGGCGATGGAAGCGTCATGGCGTTGCCGGCGCCGGCATCGCGCCGTCCGAGGCCGTCTCGAAGCATTGCGCGCTGCCGTCCGCGGTGCCCGCGAAGCGCCACACGGCCAGCCACGGGTTGTAGGCGGCAAGCTGCAGCTTCGCGAGCCACGGATGCGCGCGCTGCGAATTGGAGGCGCCCACCACCCAGGTCGGCGCGGACAGGCACAGCGAGGTCTGCGCGGCGCCGCGGCCGGTCAGCAGCCGCGCGCCGAGCACCGGCTCGAAGCGCCCTGCATCGTGCAATTCCTTGCGCCAGTCGTCGCGGCTGTCCAGCAGCGCGGGCGACCAGTCGCCCCACACCGTGACCGGGCGTTGCAGCCGCCAGTAGAACGGAATGTCGTAGGCGTAGGTATCGAGCATCAGGACCTCGTCGTGCGGCCCCACCGTCTGGCCGGCGGGCAAGGACAGTCTCGCATCCGGCGGCGTGCCATAGGCCGCGATCAGCGCGATGCTCGCGCCGCAGGCCAGTGCCGCGAGGCCGATGGTCCAGCGCAGGCCGATCGTGCCGCGCGCGGCACCGCGCACCGCGGCGAGTGCGCTCCTCGCGACCAGGCAGGCCAGCGGCGGCAGCGCGGGCAGCACGTAGCCGATCAGCTTGGAGCGCGGCAGCGAGAAGAAGGCCACGATGCACAGGCACCAGAGGCCCATCAGCCAGTCGACGTCGGACCATGGCGGCGGGGCCTTGCGCGCCTTCCAGTGCGCGATCGCGAGCCAGCCGAACCAGGGCAGCGTGAGGACGGCGATCACCGGCAGGTAGAACCAGAACGGGTGTTCGTTGTTGAAGCCCGAGGCAGCGAAGCGCCGGAAGTGCTGCGTGACGACGAAGTAGTCGAAGAAGGCCGGATAGCGCATCTGCATCGCGACGAACCACGGGCCGGCGAGCAACACGAACAGCGCCCAGCCCGGCGGCCACGCCATCAGCCGCAGTGCCCGCGGCCGGCCGGTCGCCACGCACCACACGACGAACACCAGGCCCGGCAGCACGAAGCCGATCAGCCCCTTGGCCAGCACGCCCAGCGCCGCGAAAAGAAAGGCGCCCGCGAGCGCCCGCCGCCAGCCCGCGCCGCGTTCCTTCGACAGCGTTGCGTCGGCCGCCAGCAGCACGGTGGCCGAGATGCAGCCGGCCACCAGCATGTCCAGGTTGGCGAACTGCGCGCCGACGTAGAAGAAGGGCATGCTGAGCAGCACGACGGCCGAGAGCCGCGCGCAGGCCTCGTCGGCCCAGCGGCGCAGGAACAGCCACAGGCCCGCTGCGGCGATCGTCGCGCCGAGCAGCGAGGGCAGGCGCCCGGCCCATTCGGTGGGGCCGAGCACGGACATCGCCGCCGCGCCGATCCAGTAGAACAGCGGCGGCTTGTGGAAGAAGGGCAGGCCGTCGAGCCGCGGCACCAGCCAGTCGCCGGAACGCAGCATCTCGAAGGCGACGCCGACGTAGCGGCCTTCGTCGGGCGCCGTGAGCGGGCGGATCCAGGCGGTCGCCGCCAGCCACAGGAACATGCCGGCCACGACCAGGCCGGTCCGCCGCCAGGCAGAAGTGTCGGAGCTGAGCCGGGTCATGGCTGGACCGCGTCCAGGCCCTGGCCCAGTTCCTTCTTGACGATGTAGAGCGGCCGGCCCTTCACTTCCTCGAAGATGCGGGCCACGTATTCGCCGACGATGCCGGTCGAGATCATCTGGATGCCGATGAAGAACATCAGGCTGACGACGATGGTGGTCCAGCCCGACACGTCGTTGCCGTTGATCTCGTGGTCGATGACCAGGTAGGCGCCGTAGGCGAAGGCCGGCACCGCCAGCAGCAGGCCCACCACGCTGACCATGCGCAGCGGCCAGGTGGTGAAGGAGGTCAGCCCGTCGATCGCGAAATTGAAGAGGCGCAGCGCATTGAAGCTGCTGACGCCTTCCTTGCGCGGATGCGGGACATAGGGCAGCGCGACGGCCTTGAAGCCGACCCATGCATAGAGGCCCTTCATGAAGCGGCTGCGCTCCGGCAGGCTCAGCAGCGCGTCCACCACCTTGCGGTCCATCAGGCGGAAGTCGCCCGCGTCCTTCGGCAGCGCGAAGCGGTGGGAGTCGTTCACCATCCGGTAGAACAGGCCGGTGCCGAAACGCTTGAGCGCGCTTTCGTCGGTGCGTTCCTCGCGCACCGCATAGACGACATCGGCGCCGCCCAGCCAGTGGTCGATCATGGTGGTGATCAGCAAGGGTGAATGCTGCAGGTCGCCATCGAGCACCACCACCGCATCGCCGCGCGCCGCGCTCAGGCCGGCCGTGATCGCCGCCTCCTTGCCGAAGTTGCGCGAGAGCGAGATGCACCGGAATCCCGACAGCTCGCACCATTCGGCGGCGACGGCGACCGTGTTGTCGGTGCTGCCGTCGTCCACCACGATGATCTCCCACGCCATGTGCGTGCGCCACAGGAGTTCTTCGAGCCGCGAGAGCAGCTCGGTCAGGTTGCCGCCTTCGTTGAAGCAGGGAATCACGCAGGACAGGCTGCGGCCCGCCGCCGGGTGCGCGGGCTTCTCGCCGCTCGCGATGTCGACCCTGCCGCCGGTTGTGTTCACGGGATCACGCATGTCGCCGGTCTCTCTGGACGACGGGCTCGCCGGCTTCGTCGGCCGGCGGCCGCACGGGCAGGCCGTCGCGCGCGATGACCGGCCCGAGGTAGCGCCGGCACAGCCTGCGCACGATCTCGAAGAGCGCCACGATGACGAGGGCCAGCAGCAGCCCGGCCACGATGTCCGTCGGAAAATGGACGCCCACATAAATGCGTGCCCATCCCGTGACGACCGCTGCCAGTGCGCTCGCGATGGCGAAGTTCCGCAGGCCGGGGCGCAGCGCGAAGGCGAGCGCTATCGTGAACATCACGCTCGCATGCGCGCTCGGCATCGATCCGCGTGCACCGTGCGCGATGTAGGCCGGGCTCAGGCCGAGCATGAAGGGACGCGGCAGATCGAGCGCCGTCGCGATCGCATGCGCCGCCACGCCGGCGGCCGCGCAGGCCACCAGCATGGCCATCACATAGCCGCGTTGCGCAGGCTGGCGCCAGGCGACCCATCCCATGATTGCCACGCAGAGCCAGGGTCCGCCGACGGCGATCGCGGCCACGAGAGGCAGCAGCCAGGGACTCGGGTGATAGCCCGCGGCCAGCCATGGGAACAGTGCGAGGTCGAGTGTTCTCGCGTCGAGGAATTGAATCACGTTGAAATATCTCCGGCCATGAACAGGTGCCGGCCGCGCGGCGCGCAGCAGGGCCTCGGCGCCGTGCGGCGCCGTCTGTCAGGTCGCGAAAGGGGGGGCGGTCTCCGGCGGCTGGCGGCGCCAGGGCGCCGCGGGCGGCGGGGCGCCGCTGGTGTTGGGAACCCGCTGCACGGGGCCGCTGCGCACGCGCTGCACGGGCCGCAGCAGCAGCATGACCGTCAGCGGCAGCAGAAGCAGCACCCGGGCCATCAGTCCGTCGATGCCCCGCTGCAGCGCATGCGGCACGTCGATGCTCGCCGCGGAGGACGCGAAGAGCGTGGTCTCGCGATCGGCCTGATGACCTGCACGCTGGTCGGGCTCGAAGAAGGCGGCCGTGCTCGGGCTGCGGATGAAGAATTCGCCTTCGTTTTCCAGGCCGTCCTGGCAGAAGTGCGCACCGATGAAAGGCTGCAGCACCGCGAGCGCGATGCCGAGGACACACCACCCCATGCAGTGCTTTGCAATGAGGCGACGGATCCGCAGAGTCAGCATGGACCAGACTCTAGGAGCCGGGTGTGAAAGCAAGCTGAACACCCGAGTCAGCTGCAAGGCAGGGTGCTTGCATCGCCGGGATGTCAGCGCCCGTTCCCCGGCGATGCTGCGGTCCTTCGCGTCATGAGGAAGACGCTCGCGAGAATGATGGCGGCGAGCACGGCCGTGGCCGAATACCGGCTCAATGCGAGGCCGCCCTGTGCCAGCGGCTTGTCCAGCAGATCGCCGACCGTCGCGCCGAGAGGGCGGGTCAGGATGAAGGCCATCCAGAAGAGCAGGGTCCTCGAAACCCGGGTCCGGAAATAGCAGACCGCCACGAGCGCGAGCCCTGCAGCGAAGACAAGGGCTCCGCCTTCGTAGCCCAGGCCGGCGCTGTCCGCCGCCCAGTCGCCCAGGGCCGTGCCCAGCGTCTGGGAAAACATGATCGTCACCCAATAGAAGATCTCCGCGCCCGGCGAAGTGATGGACTTGACCGACACGGAGCCGAGCGTCAGATGCCAGAGCCCGATCGAGGCCAGCAGAAGCGCGAGAAGGATGGACGATCCGCCGGCATAGCCGATGCCCAGCGACCGGTCCATGAAATCCGCCAGCGTCGTTCCCGCCGTCGTCGTCGCGATGATCACGGCCCAGTAGAGGTACGGATGGAAACGCTTCACGCGGATCTGGGCCGCGACGGCCACGATGAAGACACTCGCGAAGATGATCGTCCCCACGAGGTAGCCCAGGTTCATCGACATCGTCACTGCGTCGCCGCCGGTTTCACCCAGGGTCGTCGCCATGATCTTGATGAACCAGAACGCCAGCGTGATTTCCGGCACCTTCTGCCATCGGTCCGCGGCGGGCTGCGTGTTGCTGGATGCATCTCTTTTCATCGGGGGTTTTCCTGGCAATGGCCGTGACCGGCGCGATCTGTCGGGCCTCGGGTCCGACACTGGCGTCCAGTCTGGCAGATGGGGGCTTATCGGAGCCTTAACGCCCTCACGCGCGCGTCAGGCGGCGCTCGTGCGTCAAGTCGCGAAGACGACTCTGGCCTCGAGCCCGCCGTGCGGCGCCGCGGCACGCAGGCTGAGCTGCGCCCCATGGCGCTGCGCGATCGCACTGACGATGGCCAGGCCCAGGCCGCTGCCGGGCACATCGCCGTCGCGCTGCCGCGCCTCGCCGCGATAGAAGCGATCGAGCACCCTCTCGCGCTCGGCCTCCGCGATGCCGGGCCCGTTGTCGATCACCTGCAGCATCGGGCGGCCTTCCAGCCGGGCCGCGCGCACGTCGACGCGGCCGCCCGGCGACGTGTAGCGGATCGCATTGCCGATCAGGTTGTCCAGCAGCACCGCGAGCTGGTCGGGGTCGGCGTCGATGGTGAGTGCGGTCGGCGCGTCGGCACCGAGGTCGATGCCCTTGTGCTCGGCCTCCATGCTGCGCTTGACGACCGCCGCCTGCGCCAGCTCCGCCAGGTCCACCGGCTGCCGCAGCTGCGCGCGCCCGTCGGGATCGACGCGCGAAAGATCCAGGAGCTGCGCGATCAGCCGCTGCGTGCGCTCCACGCCGAGCTTCAGCTCGCCGACGGCGCGAGCGCGATCGGCCTCGTCCTGCACACGCTCCAGCAGTTGCAGCTGCAGGCGCAGCGCCGTCACCGGCGAACGAAGTTCATGCGCGGCATCGGCGATGAACTGGCGCTGCACGGTGAACGCCTCGGCCAGCCGCTGCATCAGGCCGTTGATCGAGCGGATCAGCGGATGGATTTCGAGCGGCACACCCGCGGCGTCGATCGGGTCGAGCGAGACCGCGCTGCGCACGGCCACGTCGTTGGCCGCGGCGTCGAGGGGCCGGAGGCCGCGGCGCAGCGCGACCACCAGCAGGCCGCCGATGAGGAGCGTCAACCCCAGCACGGGAATCAGCAGTTTCGATGCGGCCTCTGCGGCCAGCAGCCGGCGCGACGAGGCGCGCTGCGCCGCCTGCACGACGCGATCGCCGCTCACGATCGTGTAGACGTGCCAGGCTTGCTCGCCCTTGCCGATCCGCGACAGGCCGCTGGTGGCGCTGAAGGGCAGGTTCGCATTCGGGCCGGAGATCGAGAGCCGGTTCCCTGCAAGATCCCAGACCGCCGTCGTGAAGTCGAAGTCGCCGTGTTCCTCGTAGACCTTGGGCAGGGCTGCGTGGCGCTGCACGGCGTCGCCGCGCTGCAGGGGTTCGCGCGAGTCGGCCAGTGCCAGTGCGACCTGACGCAGGTTGTCGTCGAAGACCTCGCTCATTTCATCGAGCGTCACGAGGTACGAGGCCAGCACGAGCAGCAGGGCGCCGAGGCTGAGCGCGCCGAGCACCCAGGCCAGCAGATGGCGCTCGAGCGACCGCATCGGCGGCATTCAGTCGGCGGCGACGCAGTAACCCACGCCGCGCACGTTTCGGATCACGTCGGCACCGAGTTTTCTGCGCAGCCGGTGGATGTGCACCTCGACGGCATTGCTGCCCAGGTCGTCGTTCCAGTTGTAGATCGACTCCTCGAGCTTCTTGCGCGACAGCACCGCGCCCGGGCGCTGCATCAGCACTTCCAGCAATGCGAACTCGCGCGCCGACAGCGCGACCGGCGCGTCTCGCCAGGTGACCGTCTTGCGCAGGGGATCGAGCGCCAGGCTGCCGTGCACCAGCAGCGACGACGCGGCGGCCGCGTGGCGGCGCAGCACGGCGCGCACGCGGGCGATCAGTTCGTCGAGGTCGAAGGGCTTGACGATGTAGTCGTCGGCGCCCGCGTTGAGGCCTGCGATGCGGTCGGCCACCGCATCGCGGGCCGTCGCGATCAGGACCGGCATCCGGTTGCCCGCGGCGCGCAGCGTGGCCAGCACCGCCATGCCATCCTTCGCGGGGAGGCCAAGGTCCAGCACCGCGATGTCGTAGAGGCCGACCGACAGCGAAAGATCCGCGGCGCGGCCGTCGAGCACCCAGTCGACCGCGAAGCCCGCATGCGTCAGCCCGGTCGACACGGCGCGGCCGATCATGCGGTCGTCCTCGATCAGCAGCAGCCGCATGCGAGCTCCGCGCGTCGAGCGTCGATCACCTGTTCGGGATCGGGGGTTGGGGTCGTCACGCCTGCGAGTCTAGGCATTCATCGCTTATCGGACACTTAACGGCGGGGCTCAGCCCTTCGCGACCTCGTGCGCCGCCATCAGCTCCAGCGCCTTCACCAGCGCCGAGTGATCGAGGTCCTGCCAGCCGTTGGCCGCGCAGGCCTGCATCAATTGCGCCGCGCCGGCCGTCTGCGGCAGCGCGACGCCGAGTGCGCGCGCGCCCTGCAGCGCGAGCCCGAGATCCTTCTGGTGCAGCCCGATGCGAAAGCCCGGCGCGAACGTGCGCTTGACCATGCGCTCGCCATGCACTTCGAGGATGCGGCTCGATGCGAAGCCGCCCATCAGCGCCTGCCGCACCTTGGCCGGATCGGCGCCCGCCTTGCTCGCGAACAGCAGCGCCTCGCCGACCGCCGCGATGTTGAGCGCGACGATGATCTGGTTGGCCACCTTGGTCGTCTGGCCATCGCCGTTGCCGCCGACGAGCGTGATGTTCTTGCCCATCGATTCGAACAGCGGCCGCGCCTTCTCGAACGCGGCCTCGGTGCCGCCGACCATGATGGTCAGGCTCGCGGCCTTGGCGCCGACCTCGCCGCCCGAGACCGGCGCATCGAGGTAGTCGCAGCCGAGGTCGTTGATCCTCTTCGCAAAGGCCTTGGTCTCGATGGGCGAGATGCTGCTCATGTCGATCACGGTCTTGCCGGCCGAGAGGCCTTCGGCCACGCCGTCCTTGTCGAACAGCACCGAGGCCACGTCCGGCGTGTCGGGCACCATCAGGATCACGACCTCGGTCTGCTCGGCGACCTCGCGCGCCGTCGCGCAGACGATCGCGTTGCTGGCCGCGATCTCGGGATGCACCTTGTTGCGCCGGACGATGCAGAGCTGGTGGCCGGCCTTGACCAGTTGCAGCGCCATCGGCGCGCCCATGATGCCGAGGCCGATGAATCCGATCTTCATGGCGAGGTCCTTTCAGTAGGTGGAGGAGGAGTCGGCGGGAGGCGGTGCGGCACGCATCTTCGCCATGACCTGCTGCGCGCCGGCGGCCATGAGCCGCGCGTCGGAACTCACGGTGACGAACTGGAAGCCCTGCGCGATGCGCGCCAGCGCGCCTTCGGGCGTGCCGTTGTGGATGCCGGCGACGATGCCGTGCGCCTTGGCACGTTCGGCGATGTGCGCGATGGCCTCGGCCGCCTTCGGATCGACGTCGTCGAACACCGGCCTGCAGCCGAGCGCGAGCGACAGGTCCGACGGGCCGACATAGATCGCGTCCAGCCCTTCGACCGAGAGGATGTCGTCGAGGTTCTCGAGCGCCTGCGCGGTCTCGATCATCGCGAAGGTGACGATGGTGTCGTTGGCCTGCTGGGGATAGTCCGCGCCGCCGTAGAGCAGTGCGCGCACCGGGCCGAAGCTGCGCGTGCCGCGCGGCGCGTAGTGCGTCCACGCGACCAGCTTCCGCGCATCCTCGCGCGTGTTGACCATCGGGCAGATCACCGCGTAGGCGCCGGCGTCGAGCGTCTTCATCAGGATGCCGGGCTCGAGCCAGGGCACGCGCACCACCGGCACCGTGTCGGTGGTCGAGATCGCCTGCAGCATGCCGACCATGGCCGGGTAGTCGATCACGCCGTGCTGCAGGTCGATGGTGAGCGTGTCCCAGCCCTGGTGGGCCATGGTCTCGGCCGAGAAGCTGTTGGCAATGGCGAGCCAGCCGTTGACGGCGGCGCCGCCCGATTTCCACAGCGTGCGCAGGCGGTTTTCTCTCATGGGGGCTCCTTGGTGGATGGGTGCGCGAGCACCGCGCTCAGCGATCGAAGGCCGCGCGCTTGGGATCGAATGTCCAGCCCGGGATCAGGCACTGCATCGCCACCGCATCGTCGCGCGCGCCGAGGCCGTGCTGCCGGTAGAGCTGGTGCGCCTTCTCGACCTCGGCCATGTCGAGCTCGACGCCCAGGCCCGGCTTCTTCGGCACCTGCACCAGGCCGCCCTCGATGCGAAGCGGCTCCTTCGTGAGGCGCTGGCCGTCCTGCCAGATCCAGTGCGTGTCGATGGCGGTCACGCGGCCCGGCGCGGCCGCGCCGACCTGGGTGAACATGGCCAGCGAGACATCGAAGTGGTTGTTGGAATGCGAACCCCAGGTCAGGCCCCAGTCGCGGCAGGTCTGGGCCACGCGCACCGAGCCGGCCATCGTCCAGAAGTGCGGATCGGCCAGCGGGATGTCGACCGACTGCAGCGACAGCGCATGCACCATCTGCCGCCAGTCGGTGGCGATCATGTTGGTCGCGGTCGGCAGGCCGGTGGCGCGGCGGAACTCGGCCATCACCTCGCGGCCCGAGAAGCCGTCCTCGGCGCCGCACGGGTCTTCGGCATAGGCGACCACGCCGCGCATGTCGCGCATCAGGCGGATCGCCTCCTTCAGCAGCCAGCCGCCGTTGGGGTCGAGCGTCACGCGCGCCTGCGGAAAGCGCGCGTGCAGCGCGGCGACGGCCTCGATCTCCTCGTCGCCGCGCAGCACGCCGCCCTTGAGCTTGAAGTCGTTGAAGCCGTAGCGCTCGCGTGCGGCCTCGGCCAGGCGCACCACGGCGTCGGGCGTCATCGCCTTCTCGTGCCGCAGGCGGAACCAGGCGTTGTCGGCCTCGGGTTCGCGCGCATAGGGCAGGTCGCTCTTGTCGCGGTCGCCGATGAAGAACAGGTAGCCCAGCATCTCGACCGCGTCGCGCTGCTGGCCTTCGCCGAGCAGCGCGGCCACCGGCACCTCGAGGTGCTGGCCGAGCAGATCGAGCAGCGCCGATTCGACCGCGGTGACGGCATGGATCGTGGTGCGCAGGTCGAAGGTCTGCAGGCCGCGGCCGCCGGCATCGCGGTCGGCGAAGGTCTGCTGCATCCGCTGCAGCACGCGCTGGTGGGCGCCGATCGGCTGGCCGACGACCAGCTCGCGCGCGTCGTCGAGGGTCTGGCGGATCTTCTCGCCGCCGGGCACTTCGCCCACGCCGGTACGGCCGGCGCTGTCGGTGAGGATCAGCAGGTTGCGGGTGAAGAAGGGGCCGTGCGCGCCGCTGAGGTTCAGCAGCATGCTGTCGCGGCCGGCGACGGGGATCACGCGCAGGCCGGTGATCGAGGGCGTGGAAGAGGGCATGGGGGCTCCGGTGGACAAACGCCTGCCCGATCCTACGTCACCTGCGCAGGGCGTAGAGCGCTGCCCGTGTGTGCGCGGCGCGCCTGGAAGCGCCTAGAAGGTCTGGCCGAGCTTGAAGGTGCTCACCACCTGCGACAGGCTGCCGGCCTGCTCCTGCAGCGAGGCGGATGCCGCGGCGGCTTGTTCCACCAGCGCCGCGTTCTGCTGCGTGACCTGGTCCATCTGCGTGATCGCCTGGTTGATCTGCTCGATGCCCGAGGTCTGTTCCTGGCTGGCTGCCGTGATCTCGCCCATGATGTCGGTCACGCGCTGGACGCTGTCCACGATCTCTTCCATCGTACGGCCCGCTTCGCCCACCAGCGCGCTGCCCGCATCGACCTTGTCCACCGAGTCGCCAATCAGGGTCTTGATTTCCTTGGCCGCGGCGGCCGAGCGTTGCGCCAGGTTGCGCACTTCGGCGGCCACCACCGCAAAGCCGCGGCCCTGTTCGCCGGCGCGTGCGGCTTCGACCGCTGCGTTGAGCGCAAGGATGTTGGTCTGGAACGCAATGCCGTCGATGACCGCGATGATGTCGACGATCTTCTTGGACGAAGCGTGGATCGAGGCCATGGTGTCGACCACTTGCGACACCACGCTGCCGCCCTTGACCGCGACCTCGGAGGCCGAGACCGCGAGCTGATTGGCCTGGCGCGCGTTGTCGGCGTTCTGCTTGACCGTCGAGGTGAGTTCTTCCATCGACGCCGCGGTCTCTTCCAGCGAGCTGGCCTGCTGCTCGGTGCGCGAGGACAGGTTCTGGTTGCCCGAGGTGATCTCGCTCGACGCGGTCGCGATGGTGTCGGTGCCGGCGCGCACCTCGCCGACCACCTTGGCGAGGCTGTCGTTCATGTCCCTGAGCGCCTTCATGAGCTGGCCGACCTCGGCGGTGTCGGCGACCTCGATGTGCGCGCTCAGGTCGCCGCCGGCCACCTGCTGCGCCACCCGCACCGCTTCGCCCAGCGGTCGCGTGATCGAGCGCGTGAGGCGCCAGGCGGTGAAGATCCCGATCACCAGCGATGCGGCGCTGATCAGCAGCGTGATCCACTTCGCGTTCTGGTAGAGCGACTGCGCACCGGCCGCGTTCTCGTTGGCGCCTTTCTTCAGCACCTGCTCGAAGGCGTTCACGTGCGCGAGCACCTGGGTCAGCATCGGCATGCAGTCGCGGGTCAGCGCCTGGATCGCCAGCTCGGTCTTCTGCGTGGTGGCGAGCCCGACCACGTTGTTGGCGATGACCAGGTATTTGGCTTCCAGCGCCTTGAGCTGCTCCAGCATCCGGCGTTCCTCGTCGCTGGCCGAGGCGGGCTCCTTCATGATCGTGGTCAGCTGTGCCAGCCCCTCGTCGATCTCGCCCTGGGTGCGCTTGACCAGCGCGATGTCGGGCTGCTGCGCGGCCGGGTCGGTCAGCAGTGCCAGGTTGCGCGCCGCGATGGCGCGCACGCCGATCGCGGCCTGCACCTTGTTGAGCTCGTACAGCTTGCCATCGCCGATCTCGGTGATGAATCGGATGCGGTCCGAGAGATTCGCCATCTCCCGCACACCGATGCCGGCGATGGCGAGCTGCAGCGCCAGCAGGATGGCAAAGCCCCAGCCCAGCCGCACGCTGATCTTCCAGTTCTTCATGGTCGTTCCGATTCCAGGTCGTCGATGGGCCGTCGAAGGGCCGCAGACAACGCCGCCCACCGACGATGTCTTGACGGTGTTATCGGCACGAAACCGGAAAGCTTGAGGGCGCGCACGCGTCGCGCGTGAAAAAACCGGACCGTCTGTCGAACGGGCGTCGTCTGCCGCGTCATTGCAGTAACCCGTGTGTCCGGGCTTCAACCATCGAAGGGATTCCCCATGACTGTCGCCATGCCATCCATCTCGGCGCTCTATGCCGCCCTCCTCGGCCTGTTCGCGGCTGTGCTGACCGTGCGCGTGATCCTGAACCGCGTCAAGACCGGCATCCAGGCGGCGGACGGCGGCAATGCGCGGCTCGGCCAGGCGATCCGCGCCCACGCGAACTTCGCCGAGCAGGTGCCGCTGGCACTGCTGCTGATCGTGCTGGCGGAGCTTGCCGGCACGCCGGGCGGCATCGTCCATGCGCTGGGCGCGGCGCTGGTGGTCGCGCGGCTGGCCAATGCGTGGGGCCTGAGCCGGTCGCTCGGCCCGACGATGCCGCGCCAGGCCGGCGCGGGCCTGACGGTGCTGGTGGTCGCCGCAGCGTCGCTGCTGTTGCTGTACCGGCTGCTGGCCGCGCACTGAGCGCGGTGCTCGAGATCGGACGGCCTCGCGCCGCCAATCAGGTTGGACCGGGTCAGAGTCACCCCGGATGCGCCGGCCGGCAGCGCGCGCTCAATCGGGCTTGATGTCCGCGTCCTTGATGACCTTCGACCACATCGCGAGCTGCTGGTCGACGAACTTGCCGAGCGTCGGCGGATCCATGTAGACCGCGAAGGCGCCCTGGTCGTCGACCTTCTTGCGGAAGGACTCGCTCTCCACGATCTTCCGGATCTCCGTCGTGAGCCTGGCGACGATCTCCGGCGGCGTCTTCGCCGGCGCGAACACGGCGAACCACGACTCGACCTCGTAGCCCGGCAGCCCCGCCTCGGCCGAGGTCGGCACATGGGGCATCGACGGATGCCGCTGGGCGCCGGTATAGGCCAGGGCCTTGAGCTTGCCGCTCGGCAGGAAGCCGATCACGGACGGCGGCGTGGTGATGAACATGTCGACCGTGCCCGCGACCAGGTCGTTG
Organism: Variovorax sp. SRS16; assembly: GCF_901827165.1. Classification (NCBI taxonomy): domain Bacteria; kingdom Pseudomonadati; phylum Pseudomonadota; class Betaproteobacteria; order Burkholderiales; family Comamonadaceae; genus Variovorax; species Variovorax sp. SRS16. The sequence continues at coordinate 3,964,972 of NZ_LR594666.1, read as the reverse complement.
ATCGCCGGCCCGGAGCCCTTGTAGGGCACATGGGTCATCGGCTCCTTGATCTGCCGCGCCAGCAGCTCGCCCGCGATGTGCTGGATCGAGCCGTTGCCCGACGAGGCGAAGAACAGGCCGCCCTTCTTCTTCTTCTTGCCGTAGGCGATCAGGTCCTGCACCGAGTTGACGGGCAGCGTGCCGCTGACGGCGATCACGTGCGGCGCGCGCATCACCATCGCGATCGGCACGAAGTCCCGGGTCGGGCTCCACTTGAGGTTCGGATAGAGCGCGGGATTGCCGACGTGGTAGCCCGAGTACTGCATCAGCAGCGTGTAGCCGTCGGGTGCCGCACGGGCGACGAACTCGGTGCCGATGTTGCCGCTGGCGCCCGGCTTGTTGTCGATCACGATCGGCTTGCCGAGTGCGCGCGCCAGCGGCTCGGCCACCAGGCGCGCCATGATGTCGGTCGAGCCGGCGGGCGCGGTGGGCACGATCATGGTGATCGGCTTCGAGGGATAGGCGTCGGCGCCTGCGGCCGCGGCGGATGCCAGCGCGACGCCGGCGGCGAGTGCGAAATGGGCGAGCTTCATGGTTGTCTCCTTCTTGGGTTGGGCGGACCGTCCGGCGCCGTTCAGGGCGCCGGCTCCGAGATCTCGATGAGGTTCAGGTCGGGATCGCGCACATAGACCGAGCGGATGCGCGCGGTCGCACCGGTGCGCAGGACCGGGCCTTCGACGATGCGAACCTGCTGCTGTGCGAGCCGCGCGATCACGGCGTCGAGGGGCACGGCGGCGATGAAGCAGAGGTCGAGCGCGCCGGGCGTCGGATGCTCGGCCTTGGGCTCGAACTCGCGGCCTTTCACGTGCAGGTTGATCTTCTGGTTGCCGAAGCGGAAGGCCTTGCGCCCGGCGCCGAAGATCTCCAGCGTCATGCCCAGCACGTCGACGTAGAAGCGCACGCAGGCGTCCTCGTCGGCGGTGGTCAGCACGAGATGGTCGAGGTGGTCGATCATGCTTGGGACTCCCGCGCATCGCGCGCATGGGCGCGGGCCGCGATGTCGGCGAACTCCGATGGTGGCGCATGCCGCGTCAGGCGATGGCCGGCGCGCGGCAGCTGGCTCGAGAGTCCGTGCTGCACCAGCGTCTGGAGCTGTGCGGCGGCGCCGATCAGCCCGTCGAGGTCCATGCCGGTGTCGTAGCCCATGCACTGCAGCATGTGGACCACGTCCTCGGTCGCGACATTGCCGCTGGCGCCGGGCGCATAGGGACAGCCGCCGATGCCGCCGAGCGACATGTCCAGGCGCCGGATGCCGGCTTCCACCGCAGCCACGGTGTTGACCAGGCCCATCGCGCGGGTGTTGTGGAAATGGGCCGTGAAGCCGAGTGCGGGATGGCGCGCCAGCGCGGCGGCGCACACCGCTTGCACCTGCGTCGGAAAGGCCATGCCGGTGGTGTCGCACAGCGTGATGCCCTGCACTTTCAACGCCGCGAAGCGGTCGATCCAGCCGAGCATGCCGTCCTGCGGCACCTCGCCTTCCATCGGGCAGCCGAAGACGCAGGACAGCGACACGTTCACCGGCACCGCGGCCCGCCGCGCGAGCGCGATCACCTCGGCCAGCTGCGCGAAGGACTGCGCGCGCGTCATGCGCAGGTTGGCGAGGTTGTGGGTCTCGCTGACCGACATCACGAGGTTGAACTCGTCGACGCGGCCATCGAGTGCGCGCTCGGCGCCGCGCAGGTTGGGCACCAGCGCGGTGTAGACCACGCCGGGGCGGCGTGCGATGCGGTTCATCACTTCCTCGCCGTCGCGCAGCGCGGGGATCGCCTTCGGCGAGGTGAAGGAGGTGGCTTCGATCTTCGCGTAGCCGAGCGTGCTCAGCCGGTCGATCAGCGCGACCTTGTCGTCGGTGGGAATGAAGCGGCTTTCCATCTGGAAGCCGTCGCGGGTCGCGACCTCGTTGATGAAGAGGCGGGTGCCGTGGCCGGGGTTCATGGCGGGGGTCCTTTCAAGACGCGCGTGCGGGCCAGCCGGCGCGCAGCAGGTCGGCGTCGTGTTCGCCCAGGCGCGGGGCCGGGTGCGCGATGCGTCCGGGCGTCGCGCTCAGCTTGGGCACCACGCCGGGCACCTTGAGCGAGCGGCCGTCGGCGGTCTGCGTCTCGACGAGCATGCCGCGCGCCTGGTAGTGCGGGTCGCGCGCGATGTCGGCGACGCTGTAAATGCGACCGACCGGCACGCCGGCCGCGTCGAGCGCGGCCAGCACCTCGTCGCGGCCGCGTTCACAGGCCCAGGCCTCGATGGCGGCATCGAGGGCTTCGACGTGCCGCACGCGGCCGTCGTTGTGGGCGAGGCGCGGATCGTCCTCGAGGTCGGGGCGCCCGATCGCGCGCATCAGCCGCCGGAAGATGCTGTCGCCGTTGCCGGCCACCAGCACGTACTGGCCGTCGCCACAGCGGTAGGCGTTGCTCGGCGCGATGCCGGGCAGCGCGCTGCCGGCGGCCTCGCGCACCGCGCCGAAGGCGTCGTATTCGGGCAGCAGGCTTTCCATCACGTTGAATACGGATTCGTACAGCGCGACATCGATGAACTGGCCTTCGCCGCCATGCGCCGTGCGATGGTGCAGCGCGGTCAGCACGCCGATCACGCCGTGCAGCGCGGACAGCGTGTCGCCGAGCGAGATGCCGACGCGCACCGGCACGCGGCCCGGCTCGCCGGTGAGGTGGCGCAGGCCGCCCATCGCTTCGCCGAGCACGCCGAAGCCGGGCTTGTCGCGGTAGGGGCCGGTCTGGCCGTAGCCCGAGATGCGCAGCATGATCAGCCGCGGGTTGAGCGCATGCAGCTGCTCCCAGCCGAGGCCCCAGCCTTCCAGCGTGCCGGGCTTGAAGTTCTCGATCAGCACGTCGGCTTCGAGCGCCAGCGCGCGTGCCGCCTCCTGGCCTTCGGCGCTGCGCAGATCGAGGCAGACCGAGCGCTTGTTGCGCGACTGCACCTCCCACCACACCGAGCTGCCGTCGCGCAGCAGCCGCCACTTGCGCAGCGGGTCGCCGACGCCGGCCGGCTCGACCTTGATCACGTCGGCGCCGAACTCGGCCAGCGTCTTGCTCGCGAAGGGGCCGGCGATGAGCTGGCCCAGTTCGAGCACCTTCAGTCCTTCGAGTGCATTCATGGAAGCGGACTGTAGGAACGGATCGGCGCGCGCGGAATTGCCGAGCCGGCAGCAGGCCTTCGCAGAACGCGAAGCCCCTGCCTAGAATCGTCCCGATGAGCAGTCCCATCAATCCGGCACGCGTCGACTTCGTCACCCTGCGGCTGTTCTGCGCCGTGGCGCAGTCCGGCAGCATCACCAAGGGCGCGGAGGCCTGCCACCTGGCGCTGTCCGCGGCCAGCCGGCGGCTGTCCGATTTCGAGGCCGCCACCGGCTCGCGGCTGCTCGAGCGCAGCGCACAGGGCATCGCGCTCACGCCCGCCGGCCACGTGGCCATGCAGCATGCGATGCGGCTGTTCCAGGGCTTCGAGCACTTCAGCAGCGAGCTCAAGGACTACGCGAGCGGCGTGCGCGGCCACGTGCGGCTGTGGGCCAACATGTCGGCATTGACCGAGTTCCTGCCCGCCGCGCTGGCCACCTTTCTCGCCCTGCATCCCGACATCCGCGTCGAGGTGGAGGAGCAGCTGAGCGGCGACACCGTGCGCGCGCTGGTGGACGGCCTCGCGGATGTCGGCGTGTTCGCCGAGAACACGCCGGCCTATGGTCTCGACGTCGTGCCCTTCCAGACCGACGAGCTGGTCGTGCTGTGCGCCAAAGGGCATCCGCTCGCGCGCTCGCGGCGCGTCGATTTCCGGTCATGCCTGGCGCACGAGTTCGTCGGCCTGAACCGCAGCAGCTCGCTGCTGGAGCTGACCTCGCGCGCGGCCGAGCAGGCCGGCATCGCGATGCGGCTGCGCGTGCAGGTGCGCAGCTTCGATGCCATGTGCCACATGATCGCGGCCGGCCTGGGCATCGGCGTGGTGCCGCTGGCCGCCTGCGAGGCGCAGGTGAAGGCGCTCGGGCTCAAGGTGGTGCGGCTCAGAGACGCCTGGGCCACGCGCCGGCTGCTGATGGCGACGAAGACGGGCGAAGCCCCCTCGCCGGCCGCGGCGCTGCTGGTGCAGCACCTGCGCCCGATCGGCGCCCTCGAACACCCGCGCTGAGCATCGAGCGAAGTTTTTTCCGGCTGGCCCTGTTCGCCGGGCGGCCGGCTGCCGATAGAGGAGGGTGGCTTCCCCTCCGACGCCGGCCGAGAACCAGCCTGCCTACCGAATCCTCATGCGCGAGCGGTGCAGGATCGTGTACGGCCACATGCCGCTGCCCGAGTTCCTGGTGCTGCTGAAGCTGGCCGGCGATGCGGAGCTGCTGCATCCCGGCCTGGCGCGCATGCTGGGCGCGACGGCGGTGATCGGCCGGCCCGAAGCCTTGGATCGCCTGCGCGCGCAGGAGACGCCGGCCGCCATCGGCCGCATCCGCTTTCATCTGGGCCGTTGTGCGCGCCGCCTCGATCTGCCATCGCTGCGCTGGCTGGTGGCCGGTGAGCAGGGGTCGTCGAGCCTGGCGCTGTTCGCGCTGCTGACCGGCATCCGCCCGCCGCAGTACCGCGGCACGGCGCTCGACCTGCCGCACGACGCCAAGGGCTTCCGGTGCTGCCGCCTGCTGATCGAACAGGCGCCCGCGCTGCGCCGGCCGCTGCGGCTCCTGGCCGCGCGCATGCACGAGCCGGAGGTGGCGCGATGGGCCGCCGTGGCCGAAGCCTGGAGCGACCTGTGCGCGCAGATGGACCACGAGCTGCCGGACTGGCGCGCCGGGGCGCGCGAGGCGCCGGTGCTGCGCTCGATGCTGGTCTGCTTCCGCGAACTGGACGCGGCCTGCTTCGTGCATTCGAGCCGCATCGCGGCCTGAAGGCGAGGCGGCGGCAGCGAGTCAGGTCGACCGACATCCGCGGCGCGTATCCTGCGCGCCCATGACAACTCTTCCCGCGCCGCCAGCGATCGAATCCGCCGCGCCGGCTGCGGTCGGCTTTTTCGAAGCCTTGCGCTTCTGGCTCAAGCTCGGCTTCATCAGCTTCGGCGGCCCGGCCGGCCAGATCGCGATCATGCATGCGGAGCTGGTGGAGCGCCGGCGCTGGATCAGCGAGAAGCGCTTCCTGCATGCGCTCAACTACTGCATGCTGCTGCCCGGCCCCGAGGCGCAGCAGCTGGCCACCTACATCGGCTGGCTGATGCACCGCACGCGGGGCGGCATCGTCGCCGGCGCATTGTTCGTGCTGCCCTCGCTGTTCATCCTGATCGCGCTGTCGTGGATCTACATGGCCTACGGCCAGGTGCCCGTGGTCGCGGGCATCTTCCATGGCATCAAGCCCGCCGTCACCGCGCTGGTGCTGCATGCGGCCCATCGCATCGGCACGCGGGCCTTGAGGAATCCCTGGATGTGGGGGATTGCCGCGGCTGCCTTCATCGCGATCTTCGCCTTCGACACGCCGTTCCCGGCGATCGTCTTCGCGGCGGGCCTGATCGGGCACTTCGGCGCCCGCCGGGCGCCCGGCGTCTTCGCCCTCGGTGGCGGACACGGCAGCGCGGGGAAGGGCTACGGCCCGGCGCTCATCGACGACGACACGCCCACGCCGGTGCATGCGCTGTTCTCGCGCAGCCGCCTGGTCAAGGTGCTGTGCGCCGGGTTCGGCCTGTGGGCGCTGCCGATGGCCGCGCTCGTCGCCGCGCAGGGCCTGCAAGGGACGCTCACGCAGATGGGCTGGTTCTTCACCAAGGCCGCGATGCTGACCTTCGGTGGCGCCTATGCGGTGCTGCCCTATGTGTTCCAGGGCGCTGTCGAGCACCATCACTGGCTCGACGGCCCGCAGATGATCGATGGCCTGGCGCTTGGCGAGACGACACCCGGACCGCTGATCATGGTGGTGGCCTTCGTCGGCTTCGTCGGCGGCTGGCTGCAGCAGGCCGCCGGGTCCGCCGGCTCGTTCGCGGGCGGTGCGGTGGCGGCCACCGTGGTGACCTTCTTCACGTTCCTGCCGTCCTTCGTCTTCATCCTGGCCGGCGGCCCGCTCATCGAGGCGACCCACGGCAGGCTCGGCTTCACCGCGCCGCTGTCGGCGATCACGGCCGCCGTCGTCGGCGTGATCCTGAACCTGGCGCTGTTCTTCGCCTACCACGTGCTGTGGCCTCGCGGCTTCGGCGGGCCTTTCGACACGCTGTCCGCGCTCATCGCGGTCGCGGCCATGGTGGCGCTCTTTCGCTTCAAGGTCGGCGTGATGCCGCTGCTCGGTGCCTGCGCGGCCGTCGGTCTGCTGGCGACCTGGCTTCCTGCCGCTTCGGCCGCATGACCTCCCGCGTCATCGACCCGAAGCCCTCCTTTCGCGACCATTCATTCACCCCGCGACCTTGCGGGCCGAACAAAGCCTCGAAAGGAATCACCATGAACACCGCAGCACCCGATGCCACCCGCGTGGCCGACCAGTACATCGCCCTGTGGAACGAAACCGATGCCGGGCGCCGGCTGCAATTGCTCGAAGCGCACTGGACGGACGACGCGCGCTACGTCGATCCGATGGCCGAAGCCAGCGGCCGTGTGCAGATCAGCACGCTGGTCGGCGGCGTGCAGCAGCGCTTTCCCGGCTTTCGCTTCCGGCTCAAGGGCCAGCCCGATGCGCATGGCGAGCACCTGCGCTTCTCGTGGACGCTCGGCCCGAGCGGCGCCGAGGATTTGATAGCAGGCACCGATTTCGCGCAGCTCGACGCCGGCCGGCTGCGCTCGGTCACCGGCTTCCTGGACAAGGTGCCGGTCGGCGCCTGAGGCGCGGCAGGGCGCTCAGCCCGCGTCGGGCGCCTGGTCGTGGATGAGCCGCTTGCCGAGGCTCACGGCTTCGTCCTGCACGTAGCCGAGCCGGCGGTAGAACGCGATCACGCCTTCGTTGGACGAGCGCACCAGCAGGTTCAGCTTGGGGCAGCCGCGCTCGGTCAGCAGGCGTTCGGCCTCGTGCATCAGCGCGCGGCCGTGCGATTGCCCGCGGTGCGCGGCCGACACGGCAAGGTAGTAGACCCAGCCGCGGTGGCCGTCGAAGCCGATCATGGCCGTGGCCATCAGCTCGCCGTCCACCGTGCCGACCCGGAACAGCTCGGGCTGCTCGCCGAGCTTGCGCGCGATGTCGGCATGCGGGTCGTTCCACGGGCGCGTGAGGCCGCAGGCCCGCCACAGCGCAACGACCGCGGCTTCATCCTCCGGCGCGAAGGCCCGGATCTTCATGGTGCGGGTCACGGTCCTGCTCAGCGCGGCGCGTCGCCCTTGCGGTACTCGGCGGTCAGCTCGTCGAGCCGCTGCTTGAGGTCCGCGTCGAGCTTGTACTCGGCCGCCGCGAGCGTGGCATCCAGCTGCTCGGGCCGGCTGGCGCCCAGGAGCGGCGCGGTGATCAGGGGATTGGCCATCACCCAGGCGACCGCCAAGGTGGCGAGCGGCACGCCGGCTTCGTCGGCCAGCTTGTGCAGCGCGGTCACGGTCGCGAAGCTGCGCTCGTTCCAGTAGCGCTTCTGGTACATCGAGCCGGCGGTGCCGAGCGTGAAGCGCGTGTTCTCCTCGGGATTGGCGCCGGGCTTGTACTTGCCGGTCAAGAGGCCGCCCGCCAGCGGGTTGTAGGGGATCACGCCCAGCCCTTCCTCGTCCGCGAGCGGCAGCAGCTCGCGCTCGATCTCGCGGAACAGCAGGCTGTAGCGCGGCTGCACCGAGACCACCCGCGTGAGCCTGTGCAGCTCGGCGCGGCCGATCATGCGTGCCAGCCGGTAGGCCAGGAAGTTGGAGACGCCGATGTAGCGCGCGCGCCCCGAGCGCACGATCGTGTCGAGCGCCTCGAGGCTTTCGTCGAGCGGCGTCTCGCGGTCGTCGCCGTGCAGCTGGTAGAGGTCGACATGGTCGGTCTGCAGGCGCTCGAGCGAGGCATCGATCGCGTCCAGCAGGTGCTTGCGCGACGCGCCCTGGTCCCAGCTGTTGTGGCCGACCTTGCCGACCGCCTTGGTGGCGACGATGAAGTCGCCGCGCCGGCCCGGCCCCTTGGCGCGCAGCCAGCGGCCGATGATCTCCTCGGTGCGGCCGGTGGTCTCGACCGTGCCGCCGAGCGGATAGACGTCGGCGGTGTCGAGGAAGTTGATGCCGCCCTCGGCGGCGCGGTCGAGGATGCGGTGCGACACCGCTTCGTCCGTCTGCAGGCCGAAGGTCATGGTGCCGAGCGCGAGGCGAGACACGGTGAGGCCGGTGCGGCCGAGGCGGGTGGTGGGGATGCTCATGGGTGCGGCTCCGTTCGCTGCTGTGTCGATCCGCGATGCGGGATCGAGCGCGCGATGATAGTCACCGGCGCGCAAACCTGCTGGCGCTGCGATATCGCCGCGAGGCTAAGCGCGAGGGCGGGTTCAGGAGGTCGCTGAGAATTCGCATCTTTGGAGGCCGATCAGCCCCTGGCGCTACCGTGGGCTCAACGAGTGTGTCATCGCCTCACATTCGTTGTTTCAGGCTTATTGACGCCCGCTTGCCTTGATGCGCATCGACCACTTAGCCCCGTGAGGTGTGAAAATCGCACCATGAGATCTATGCTCTCGATGAGCGCCGCCAAAGGGCAGCCTCAATGACCGCCGGCGCGAAACCTCAGCCGAGCGAAGAGATCACACGGAGCGGTCCGGATACGAAGGCAGTCGTTCGCTTGCAGCAGGAGCTGAATGGGGAGTCTCCGCGCGGCATGGTACTGGTCGCTGCGGCCATGCTCGATGACGCCCTGCGAGAACTGTTGCTTGCCTCGCTGGTGCCCAATCCGTCGGGATCCGATACGTTGTTCGATGGTGCCAATGCGCCGCTGTCGACGTTTAGCGCCCGCATCGATGCAGCATATCGCCTGGGGCTAATCAGCGGCAATTTCTGCCGCGACATCCATATCATTCGTCGAATTCGAAACGACGTAGCTCACCAGCCGAGCGGCTTCACCTTCGATGATCCGAGCCCGCGTTCGCGCATCGAGGCCTTGACCAAGTCGCACGGGATGTACGAGCGCAGTCCGCAATCGGTCGCAACCAAGGGGATGCCGTCCTTGCGGCACCAGTTTCTCGAAGCTGCGTCATGGATGGTCTTTTTTCTGGCGGCGGAACGACAACGCGTGAAGCCTCGGCTAGCACGAGGGCGTGAGTTCGCCTATTACGCCCACTTCGACGACCTCAACACGCCTCCGATCATCGATGCGAACGCCGTACGGCGTGATCGAAGCGATCCAGGCTCAAAGGCTTAGCTGCTTGAACTTCGCGCCCGTGCGCCGAGAAAAGGGTACTGAGAGCATTCCCGACGATTGAAGGCGAGCAGCTTTCATGATCTGTGGCCACCAGCCGATCAGATGCTCGGCCTTCTCCCAAAATGGCCGGCCGCTCCATTCCTTCTCGAGCACGAAGACCAAGTGGCCGCCTTTGCGCAATGCCTCGCGCTCGGCATTGTGCTGCTTCTTGAATCGATCGATCGACACGACCACCCACGAACCCGTGAGTGCAAGGTCGGGAATCCAGTCCAGATCCTTGGCACTGCGCGGGTAGCGGTCGAACAGGTGAGTGACCACGTCCACATCGTCCTCTGCGGCCTTGCATAGCTCGCCGATCGCCAGCGCGAGATGGGGCGACATGTTTGCGTCGAAGAAAATCTTCAGGCCCGTGGCAGTCGCTCCTCGTAGCGCACCGCGGCGTCGACGTGACGCGGTTCGATGTCGAACTGGCGGGCGACCGCCTTGCGGTTGCGGCCTTCGGCCACGTAGCTTGCGTAGAGCGTGTCTGTCGGCACGCCGACATCGACCACGATGGGCTGCCCGAACTGCCTGGAGGGGTCAAGAATGACGCCCTTGGCATGGGGCGGATGCCACGCCGTAGCGATATCACCGGTGTAGTCGATGCCGGTGTAGAGCGAGGGCTTGATGATGTGCGTGAAAACCACTTGATGGCGTCGCAGATCGGTCAGCGTTTCCTCACCCGAGTCAGTCACAGCAGACTCGAAAATATCCTTGCCGTCGGTCAAGAAGCGCCGGGTCGTGAGCGGGTAGTCGGCGTGCCAGAGGGCACGGGCTGCCTCGATCGTGGCCTTGACCACATGCAAGCTCACGCCGGCGTTCACGAATGCGCGCACGAACCGGAGTTCGAGCAAATCGCGAAAGCCGATCGCCGGCTGCGTGAACTCGGCGCTAGCGAGCTGTGTTTTCCATAGCGGCGGGCTTTGTTTGAAAGCCTCGCCTCGCCTATAGCCGTAGCCACGCATCCAGCGGCGCACAGCGCGCAGATCGGAGTCGATCAGCCGCGCGGCCTGCGGAAGAGAGTAGATCCCGACGTTGAGCAACTCGGGTTCGGTGGTGGCAACCATAGGTTGTCGATTCTGCACGATCGGCGAGGTGGCGCCATTGCTTGCGTCCGGCGCCTCACTTGGCACCCGTCGCCCTTGGCCGCCGCGGAGCTACGCCGCGCGGCCGACTATGTGCGCCAGTTGTTCGCGGATCGCCGCCGCATTGTCGGGCCGCACCAGCCGTGCGATCTCCTGGCCGTCGCGCAGGAAGATCAGCGTCGGCCACAGCTTGATGCCGAACGAGCGGCCCAGCGGCCGGCCGCTGCCGTCCTCGACCTTGAGGTGGCGCAGCGTCGTCGGCGCCTCTGCCAGGGCCTCGCCGATCAGCGGCTGCGCCGCCTTGCAGATGCCGCACCAGTTGGTGCCGAATTCGACCAGCGTCGGGCCGCGCAGGGCGTCGAGCTCGGCACGCGAGGGTTGCGCCGTTTCGTAGGGTGCGTTCATGGCGCGATTCTGCTTCAGCGGCGCGGATGCCGCCGGCACCCGGCCGATCAGCGCGGCGTGCGCCGGCCGCTGGCCAGCTTGCGGTACACCGTGGCGCGGCTGATGCCGAGCGTGCGCGCCGCCTCGGCCACGTTGCCGCGCGCGTCGTCCACCGCGCGGCGGATCAGCTCGGCCTCGACATCGCGCAGGCGCGGCCGGCCGGTGCCCGCGACCGGTGCCGCCGGCCGGGTGGCCTGCGGCCGGGCCTGCACGCGCAGGCCGGACCACAACGGCACCTCGAGCACCGCATCGCCGCGCCGCGCGGCGTCGAACAGCATCTGCGGCGAGAGCGCGAAAAGCTCGCTGCAGTGCACGGCCGCGGCGGCCGCCAGCGGCTGGTGCAGCATCTGGCGCGCCGCGGCGTTGGCGCCGGTCACGCGGCCGTCGGCATCGATGCACAGCAGGCCGCCGGTGCCGCTGGCATAGCCGGGCCAATCGATGCCCAGCAGCAACTCGCAGGGATGGTCGCGCACCAGCGCGTTCTCGATGCTGCGCGCCGACAGCGCCGCCAGGTGCTGCAGCTCGGGCCGCTCGACCACCTGCACGCCGGTCAGGTCGAGCATGCCGATGCATTCGCCCTGCGGGCCGAAGAGCGGCGCGCCGGCGCAGCTGTAGATGCCGGTGTCGTCGAAGAAGTGCTCGCCGCGGTGCAGCCACACGGATGCGTGCTCGGCCAGCGCCGCGCCGATGGCGGTGGTGCCGACCGCGCGCTCGGACAGGTCGACGCCGATGCGCGCGAGATCGCGCGCATGCCGCGCCGCCGCATCGTGGCCGGCGGGCAGCGCGCCGACGTCGACCACGATGCCGTCGGCGTCGGTCAGGATCGCGAAGTAGCGGGTGTCGGCGATCGCGCGCGACAGCCGCTCGAGCACCGGCCGCGCGGCCGCGACCAGCGCGCGGTTGCGCTCGGCCACGCGCGCGGCCGCGGGGCCCGAGACCGGGTCGAAACTCACGCGCTGCTGGGGCCGGTGGCCGGCCGCCAGGCAGCGCTGCCAGGAGCGCGCCAGCCAGGGTTCGATGCGCGCGGCGCGGGCGCCGGCGGCGGGCTCGCCGTCGATCCATTCACGCCGTGCCTGCGCGATGGAGAAGGAGCGCTCAGGCACGGGTGAGGCGGCGGCAGTGGTCATCGTGTTTCATTTTGAGAATTTCAAGGAGAACGTGCAAGCGTCTAGGGTTTTGCCTAGGATGGTGCTCTTGCCCGGCGTCCAAGATTCAATTCGCCGAATCAGCCATCCACCCACGGAGACAGCCACATGCAGGTTCCTTTCACGGTCAACGGGCGCGAGGTCACGGTCGACTTGCCGCCCAACACCTTCCTCGTGCACGCGATCCGCGAGCATCTCCATCTCACCGGCACCCACGTCGGCTGCGACACCGCGCAGTGCGGCGCCTGCACGGTCCACGTCAACGGCCGCGCGATCAAGTCGTGCAACGTGCTGGTGGCGCAGGTCGCCGGCGCCGAGATCACCACCATCGAAGGCATCGCGCAGCCGGACGGCACCATGCACCCGATGCAGGCGGCCTTCAAGGAATGCCACGGCCTGCAATGCGGCTTCTGCACGCCGGGCATGGTGATGAGTGCCATCGACCTGTGCACGCACCATCCGAAGTCGAGCGAGACCGAGATCCGCGAACTGCTCGACGGCAACATGTGCCGCTGTACGGGCTACCAGAACATCGTCAAGGCGGTCCAGATGGGCGGCGAAGCGATGGCCGCCGCTCCCGCCAAAGCCGCCGTCACGGCATAAGGAGCACGACATGGGCGCACCCGACTTCGCAGGCCTGCCGCACATCGGCGAGGCTCTCAGGCGCAAGGAAGACTACCGCTTCCTCACCGGCGCAGGCCAGTACACCGACGACGTGCCGATCGCCAACCTGAGCCACGCCGTGTTCGTGCGCTCGCCGCACGCGCATGCCACCATCAGGTCGGTCGACACCGCCGCGGCGCTGAAGATGCCCGGCGTGGTCGGCATCTTCAGCGGCAAGGACATCGAGGGCAAGATGGGCGGGCTGCCCTGCGGCTGGCTGATCAACAACCCCGACGGCACGCCGATGAAGGAGCCGATGCACCCGATCCTCGCGATCAAGAAGGTGCGCTATGTCGGCGACCACGTCGCGATGGTGGTGGCCGAGACGGTCGAGCAGGCGAAGAACGCCGCCGAGGCGGTGGTGGTCGACTACGACGTGCACCCGGCGCTGGTCAGCGTGGCCGACGCGGCGAAGAAGCAGAGCGGCGTGACGATCCACGACGAGGCGCCCGACAACCAGTGCTACAAGTGGACGCTGGGCGACAAGGCGGGGGTCGATGCGGCCTTCGCCAATGCGGCGCACGTCACCAAGCTGGACCTCGTCAACAACCGGCTGATCCCGAACCCGATGGAGGCGCGCGTCGCCATCGGCAACTACAACCGGGCGAACGAGGAGTACGTGCTCTATGTCGCCAACCAGAACCCCCACGTCGAGCGCCTGTTGATGACGGCCTTCGTGCTCGGCCTGCCCGAGCACAAGGTGCGCGTGATCGCGCCCGACGTGGGCGGCGGCTTCGGCTCCAAGATCTATCTCTATGCCGAGGACGTGTGCCTGACCTGGGCCGCCAAGCAGCTCAACCGCAGCATCAAGTGGACGGGCGAGCGCTCCGAGTGCTTCCTGTCCGATGCGCACGGCCGCGACCACGTGAGCCACGCCGAGATGGCGATGGACAAGGATGGCAAGTTCCTCGCATTGCGCGTGCACACCGACGCCAACCTCGGCGCCTACCTCTCGACCTTCGCGACCGCGGTGCCGACCATCCTCTATGCGACGCTGCTCGCGGGCCAGTACACCACGCCACAGATCTACGTCGAGGTCGATGCCTGGTTCACCAACACCGCGCCGGTCGATGCCTACCGCGGCGCCGGCCGGCCCGAAGCGACCTACCTGCTGGAGCGCCTGGTGTCGCGCTGCGCGTGGGAGATGAAGCTCGGCCAGGACGAGATCCGCAAGCGCAACTTCATCACCGCCTTCCCCTACCAGACGCCGGTCGCGCTGCAGTACGACACGGGCGATTTCCATGCCTGCATGAACAAGTCGCAGGCGCTGGCCGATGTCGCCGGTTTCGCGCAGCGCAAGGCCGCCAGCGAGGCCAAGGGCAAGCTGCGCGGCATGGGCTATTCGAGCTACATCGAGGCCTGCGGCATCGCGCCCTCGAACATCGCGGGCGCGCTCGGCGCGCGTGCGGGGCTGTTCGAATGCGGCGAGATCCGCGTCCATCCGACCGGCAGCGTGACCGTCTTCACCGGCTCGCACAGCCATGGCCAGGGCCACGAGACCACCTTCGCGCAGGTCGTCGCGGCGCGCCTGGGCATCGCCGTCGAGGCGGTCGACGTGGTGCATGGCGACACCGGCCGTGTGCCCTTCGGCATGGGCACCTACGGTTCGCGCTCGATCTCGGTCGGCGGCGCGGCGATCATGAAGGCGCTCGACAAGATCGAGACCAAGGCCAAGAAGATCGCCGCCCATCTGATGGAGGCCAGCGATGCCGACATCGAGTTCGCCAACGGCGAGTTCACCGTCAAGGGCACCGACAAGAAGATCCCCTTCGGCCAGGTGGCGCTGACGGCCTACGTGCCGCACAACTACCCGCTCGACAAGCTGGAGCCGGGCCTGAACGAGACCGCGTTCTACGACCCGACCAACTTCACCTTCCCCGGCGGCACCTACATCTGCGAGGTCGAGATCGACCGCCAGACCGGCGAGGTCAAGGTCGACCGCTTCACCGCGGTCGACGACTTCGGCACCATCATCAATCCGATGATCGTCGAAGGCCAGGTGCACGGCGGGCTGGTGCAGGGCATCGGCCAGGCGCTGATGGAGAACTGCGTCTACGACGAGAACGGCCAGCTGCTCACCGGCAGCTTCATGGACTATGCGATGCCTCGCGCCGAGGACTTCCCGATGTTCAAGCTCGACACCGTGTGCACGCCCTGCACGCACAACCCGCTCGGCACCAAGGGCTGCGGCGAGGCGGGCGCCATCGGTTCGCCGCCGGCCGTGATCAACGCGGTGCTGGATGCGCTGGCGCCGCTGGGCGTCAAGGACTTCGACATGCCGGCCACGCCGCACCGCGTCTGGGAGGCGATGCAGAAGGGCAGCGCGAGCCTGACGCCGCAGCCCTCGCTGGCCGCCAGCACCCAAGGCCGTCCGGCTCCCTGAACATCCGAAGGAAATTCCACCATGTACCCCTTCACCCTCGAACGTCCGGCCACCGTGGCCGATGCCGTCAAGCTGGCCGGCGCGGGCGGCAAGCCGCTGGCCGGCGGCCAGACCCTGCTGGCCTCGATGAAGCTGCGCCTGTCGGCGCCCGAACAACTGGTCGACCTGAGCGGCATCAAGGAACTCACCGGCATCCGAAAGGACGGCAATGCCTTCGTGATCGGTGCGATGGCGCGGCATCTGGATGTCGCGAACAACGCGGAGATCAAGTCGGCCTTTCCGGCACTGGCCGACCTCGCGTCGCGCATCGGCGACCGCCAGGTGCGTGCGATGGGCACGCTCGGCGGTTCGGTCGCCAACGACGATCCGGCGGCCTGCTATCCGAGCGCGGTGCTGGGCACCGGCGCGACGGTGATCACCGACCGGCGCGAGATCGCGGCCGACGATTTCTTCCTCGGCCTGTTCACCACCGCGCTGGAAGAAGGCGAGCTGATCACAGCGATCCGCTTTCCGATCCCGAAGCGCGCGGTGTACGAGAAGCTGCGCCAGAAGGCCTCGAACTTTCCGCTGGTCGGCATCTTCCTCGCGCAGTACGACAACGGCGTGCGCGTCGCGGTCACCGGCGCGGGCAATGGCGTGTTCCGGCACAAGGGCCTCGAGGATGCGCTGAACAAGAGCTTCACGCCCGAGTCCGCGGCCGGCGTGAAGATCGATGCGAGCGATCTCAACACCGACCTGCATGCGTCGGCTGCGTACCGGGCGAACCTGATCAGCGTGCTGACGCAGCGAGCCGTTGCCAAAGCCCTGGGCTGAGAGGAGCGCTAAGCTGCAGAGATGATCGACACCACGCCCGCGCTCGCTTCGCCTTTCCCTTCCATCGACGCGGTCGTGCAAGGGCTTCAGGGCGCCGGCTATTACGCGGACCGCCGGCTCGCCACGGCGGTGTTCCTGGCGCTCAAGCTCCAGCGCCCGCTGCTGCTCGAAGGCGAGCCCGGCGTCGGCAAGACCGAACTGGCCAAGGCGTTGTCGGCCGCGCTCGGCCGCGAGCTGCTTCGGCTGCAGTGCTACGACGGCCTCGAACAGCGCGAGGCGCTCTACGAATGGAACTACGCCGCGCAACTGCTGCACATGCGCGCGGCCGAGGCGCTCGGCACCTCGAACGATGTCGAGTCCGAGGTCTACCAGCCGCGCTACCTGATCCGCCGGCCGCTGCTGCAGGCGCTGCAGGCGCCGGCACCGGGCGCGGTGCTGCTGATCGACGAGGTCGATCGCGCCGACGAGCCCTTCGAGGCCTTCCTGCTCGAATACCTGGGCGAGTACCAGGTCAGCATTCCCGAACTCGGCACCGTGCGCGCGCTGGTGCCGCCGGTCACGCTGCTCACCAGCAACCGCACGCGCGAACTCAACGACGCGGTCAAGCGGCGCTGCCTCTACCACTGGCTCGACTACCCGGAGCGCGAGCGCGAGCTGGCGATCGTGCGCGCGCAGGTGCCGCAGGCCAGCGCGGTGTTGTCCGGGCAGGTCGCGGCCTTCATCGGGCGGCTGCGCAGCGCGCCTTTCGTCAACGCCTTCCAGCGGGCGCCGGGCATTGCCGAAAGCGTCGAGTGGGCGCGTGCGCTGATTGCGCTCGACACCGTCGAGCTCGACCCCGAGATCGTGGTCGACACCGCCGGCATCCTCTTCAAGCAGCGCGACGATGTGGCCGCGCTGACGCGTGAGCTGGCGTCGGACCTGCTCAAGCCCGAGGAGGAGGCTGCGCCGTGAGCGTTCAGCAACTGGGAGACGCACGGCGCGGCAAGCTGGCCGACAACATGATGGGCTTCGGCCGCGCGCTGCGCCGCGCCGGCGTGCGCACCGACTCGATGCGCATCGCGCTGGCGGCCGAGGCCGCCACGCTGGTGGGCGTGGACCACCGGC
The DNA here is from genome assembly GCF_901827165.1 of Variovorax sp. SRS16. Classification (NCBI taxonomy): domain Bacteria; kingdom Pseudomonadati; phylum Pseudomonadota; class Betaproteobacteria; order Burkholderiales; family Comamonadaceae; genus Variovorax; species Variovorax sp. SRS16. Next base: position 3,948,015 of record NZ_LR594666.1, on the reverse strand, counting down.
CCGACCTCGCGGCCGCGATGGAGGCGGTGATGATCAGCCGCGAGGAAGACCGGCTGGTGTTCCGCGAGCTGTTCGATGCGTGGTTCCGCGACCCCGAACTCGCCAACAAGATGCTCGCCCAGATGCTGCCGAGTGCCGAAGGCAAGGCCGAGCCGTCGAAGCGTCGTCCGCGCGTGCGCGAGGCGCTCGCGCCGCCGCGGCCGTCGGTGCAGCCGGCGCAGAACGAGCGCGAGGTCGACTTCGATGCCGCGATGACGGCGAGCGACCGCCAGCGGCTGCACCATGCCGACTTCAATGCGCTCGGCGCGGCCGAATACCAGCTGGTCGAGCGGCTCGCACGCGATGTCGCGCTGCCGGTGCCGCGGCTTCCCGCACGCCGGCTGCGCGTGACCGGCGACGCGGGCGCGCATTCGCGCATGCACTGGCCCGGCGTGTGGCATGAGGCCGGACGCACCGGCGGCGAGATGATCCGGCTGCCGCGCCTGGCGCGGCGCAAGCAGCCGCTGCCCTTGCTGGTGCTGGTCGACGTGTCGGGCTCGATGGAGCGCTACGCGCGCCTGCTGCTGGCCTTCCTGCATGCGGCGACGCGGCATTCCGGCCGGCGCGACGTGTTCGCCTTCGGCACCCGCCTGACCGACCTGACGCCGGCTTTTCGCATCGCCGATACCGACGCGATGCTGGTCGCGGCCGGCGCGGCCATCGACGATTTCGCAGGCGGCACGCGCTTCGGCGCGTCGCTCGCCGAACTGCGCGAACGCCATGCGCGGCGGCTCACGGGCCGCCGCACGCTGGTGCTGGTGATCAGCGACGGCCTCGACACCGGCGAGCCCGACGCGCTGGAGCGCGAGCTGCTGTGGGTCAAGCGCCATTCGCGGCGCATTCTCTGGCTCAACCCCTTGCTGAGGTACGAGGGCTACGCGCCGCTGGCGCGCGGTGCGGCGGTGTTGCATCGGCATGCGGATGCGATGCTGGCGGTCCACAATCTCAGCGCTTTGGAACAACTGGCCGCCAGCCTCGCCGCGCTGATGCGAGCCGGCCGGTAGCCGCGTCGGCGCCCCTATCGAATCAACCAAGGAAACCATCATGGAAATGCTCGGCAACCGCCGGCTCGGCATCACGCAGCAGCAGGCCTGGGAAGCACTCAACGATCCGGAGACCTTGCGCAAATGCATCCCCGGCTGCGACAAGTTCGAGCTCACCGGCGACAACCAGTACACCGTCGCGCTGGCGGTCAAGATCGGCCCGGTGTCGGCCAAGTTCAACGGCAAGGTCACGCTGGCCGACATCACGCCGCCTGACAGCTACCGGCTCTCGTTCGAAGGGCAGGGCGGCGTGGCCGGCTTCGCGAAGGGTTCGTCGAGCGTGTCGCTCAAGCCGGTCGCCGACGGCGCTGAAGGCTGCGAACTCGACTACACCGTCAACGCGCAGGTCGGCGGCAAGATCGCGCAGCTCGGCCAGCGCCTGATCGACGGCGCCGCCAAGTCGACCGCCGACGATTTCTTCAAGCGCTTCGAAGCCGAGATGCAGAGCCGCTACGGCCCCCCGCCGGCCGCCGAAGCGGACACTGCGCAAGCCGCCGCGCCCGCGGCGGAAAAGACCGGTGCCGTGGCCGGCTTCATGCAGAAGCTGGGCATCGGCAGGAAGGCCGACAAGCCGGACGACAAAGCCTCGGAATAGACGCCATGGAAAACCTCGACGTGATGGTGTTGCGCACCCTGCGCGACTGGCGGCAGGCCGGCCGCCGCGCGCTGCTCACGACCGTGGTGCGGACCTGGGGCTCGTCGCCGCGGCCCATCGGTTCGATCATGGCGCTGGCCGACGACGGCGCCGTGGTCGGCTCGGTCTCGGGCGGCTGCATCGAGGACGACCTGATCGCGCGCTACAGCCGCGCCCACGGCGCCGAGGTCGAGATGCCCACCGGTGCGCCGGCCTTCGTCAAGTACGGCATCACCGCCGACGAGGCGCACCGCTTCGGCCTGCCCTGCGGCGGCACGCTGGAACTGCTGCTCGAATACGACCCCGATGCGGCATCGCTGGCGACGCTCGTCGCGTCGCTCGAACAGGGGCGGCTGATGCAGCGCACGGTGGTGCTGGCGGACGGGGCCGTGAGCCTGGCCGAGGCCACGTCGCCGGCCGAACTCTGCGTCGACGACAAAGAACTGACCAACACCTTCGGACCCGAATACCGCATGCTGCTGATCGGCGCCGGCCAGCTGGCCGAATACCTCGCGACGATGGCCAAGTTCAGCGGCTTCGCGGTCACCCTGTGCGACCCGCGCGCCGAATACCGCACCGCATGGTCGCTGCCCGGCGTGACGATGAGCACCGAGATGCCCGACGACGCGGTGACCGCCTTCCGGCCCGACCGCCGCACCTGCGTGGTCGCGCTGACGCACGATCCCAAGCTCGACGACCTCGCCTTGCTGGAAGCGCTGGACAGCGAGGCCTTCTATGTCGGCGCGATCGGCTCGCGCCGCAATGCCCAGGCGCGGCGCGAACGCATGATCGAGCACTTCGAGCAGACCGAGGCCTCGCTGGCGCGCCTGCGCGGCCCGATCGGCATCTACATCGGCAGCAAGACACCGCCCGAGATCGCGGTGAGCGTGATGGCCGAGATCCTGGCGGTGAAGAACAGCGTCGCGCTGCCGCGGGAAGCCGATGTGGCGGTGGCCAAGTCGGCCGCAGACTGAAGGGGGTTCGCGCTCAGCGCTTGCGCGGGCTCCACAGCCCGGCGAGGAAGGTGGTGTTGCGGCCCATCGCGCGCTGCATGTCGCGCGATTCGCGGGCCTCCGTCCGGGCCATGGAGAGCGCGAAGACGGCGGCGATCAGCACGAAACACAGCACGCCGGCAATCAGCAGCCCGGTGAACGAAGCCAGCCAGAAGGCGATGGCCAGCACGGCGATGTTGGCGAGAAGGATGATGGCGCGCATGGACCACAGGCTATCAGGGAAGCCGCGCGGCGTGCGTGAACTATTGCGCGGAATGCGGCGCTGACGCGGCTATTCGGCCGCGCTCGCGGGGTCGCGCGCCGGGCCGTCGAAGGCGCGCAGCAGCAGCGGCGCGAGCGCCTGCATGCCGGCCGTGGCAGGCTGCATCGGCAACAGCCCCGGCGTGAAGCCGAGCGCCTCGAAGCGCTGGAGCAGTGCGGTGTCGGCGCTGATGATGTGGACCGGCACCTCCCACGACGCATCCTTGCCGCTGACGCTGGCCAGCGGCTGGTGGTCGCCGATCACGATCGTCAAGAGCTTCGCCGGCGCGCGGCCCGCGAGGTAGTCGCCGAGCCAGCGGAAGGTGTAGCGCAGCGAGGCCACATAGGCCGGCACCGGCTCGAGCCACGACACCGGCTCGGCCTCGGCCTCTGCGGCCTGTTCCGACGTGTAGGCGTCGTCGCGCAGCAGCCGCGCCCAATCCGCCACGTAGGGCGCCAGCGGACGGAAGGGCGCATGGCTGGCCAGCGTCGGGAACACGATGAAGCGCGGTGGGCGCTGCCCGGCCGGCGCGGCCAGTTCCTGCGCCTGCAGCAGTGCCATCGAGGCCTGGTCCGGGATGTGCCAGTAGCCGAAGGACGGACCGCGGTAGCCCATGCTGTTCGCATCGGCGTAGCGGTCGAAGCCGTAGAAGCTGCCTTCGGGCCAGGGGCGCTGCAGGCCGGGCATCCAGTTCACCGTGCGGTACCCGTGCTGGCGGAAATGCCGCACCAGCGTCGGCCGGTCGGTGGACAGCAGCAGCTCGTAGTCGCCCGGGTCGCGCGTGTCGACGCCGCTCAGCAGCGCGGCATGCGCGAGCCACGAGCCGCCGCCGTAGGTCGGCGAACGAAAGCGCGCCGACACCACCTGCCGCCCGCCGTCCTTCAGCGCCTCGGCGAACTGCGCGCGCGCCGGCGCGAGCTGCGCGGCCTGCCGCGGATCGTCGAGCGTGCAGACGCCATAGGACTCGGCAAAGATCAGCAGCACGTCGGCGCCATGAAGGCTGACCAGGTCGGTGGCCTCGAACGCGGGACTGGCCGACAGCTGCGAAGCCACCTGGCCCGGCAGCAGCTGGCGGCTCAGCAGCGCGGCCTGGCGCGCGATCGTCGGCGCGACCGGGATCGAGAAGAACCAGCGCGTGTCGAGCCCGTTCCATCCATGGACCGCGAAGCTCGCCAGCAGCAGCACACCCGCGAGCCCGACCGCCGGCCGCGGCGGCGGCCAGGCCAGCGCGCGCGCCATCGATTGCCAGCATCGGTGCGCGACGGCATCCACGAGCCAGATGACGACGATGGCTGCGACGGCGCCGAGGCCGGCCTGCCACCCCGCGACATCGCCCATCCGAAGCAGCTCCGCCACATGCCGGCCGTCCCAATAGAGATTGACCGGCCGGCCGAACACCGCGCGCACGGTGACATCGAGGTAGCGCGCGGTCGCCCAGACGGTGGTGATGGCGGCCAGCGCACGCAGCACGCCGGCCCCGGCCCGGCCGCGCAGCGCGACCCACGGCATCAGCACCAGCACCGCCATGCAGAGCTCGAAGGACAGCCGCGGCGTCGGCCGCGGCCACAGCGTGCCGTCGAGGTTGTCGAGCGTCAGAAGCGCGTTGAGGATGACGAAGGCGACGCCGAAGCGCAGCAGCCAGACGGCCCAGCCCGTCGACGCCTCGCGCTCGCGTGCCTTCATGCGCCACCCACCGCGCGAGGTTGCCGCCGGCGCGCCAGCAGCATGATGTCCGCGCCGAAGGAGGCGGCGAGCAGCGCAAGGCTGGCGGCGGCGATGAGCGTGGCCCATGGCCGCGGCACGATCGGCGCGAGGCACACGATCAGGCTCGTGATCTGCACCACGCAGATCGTCTTGCGCCGCAGGCTCGGCGCCAGCGGCGCCTGCAGCCAGGGCCAGGCGCGCATCGCGAGCACGAACGCGTAGCGCATCAGCCCGGCCGCGAGGATCCAGGCGCCGACCTTGCCGAAATGCACGAGCAGCAGCGACAGCACCAGCGTCAGCAGCGCATCGGTTTCCATGTCGAAGCGCGCGCCGAAGGCGCTGGCCATGCCGGTGGCGCGCGCCAGCGGGCCGTCCGCCGCATCGAGCAGCGCGGCGATCGTCGCGATCACGACCACGGCCCAGGCCTCACGCGACGCGTCGCCGACCGGCTCGCCGATCACGGCGGCCAGCAGCGCGACCAGCGACAGGCGCAGCAGCGTCACGCCGTTGGCCGGACCGAAGCGCGCCAGTTGCGCATCGGCATCGAGCGCCTGCAGCAGGATTGCGATCGCCAGCCCGTAGACGGCCGCGGCCTTGAGCGGAAACCAGGGACTGGCGCCATGGGCCGCCGCCATGCCGCCGGCCAGCACGCACAGCAGCACGAAGCAGGCCGCGGCGGCGCGCCGCGCGCCCCGCCGCGCGACGGGTGTCGTCTTAAGATCGGTCGCCAGTGGCTTGAACAACATGGATCGCTCGCGACAGGCGGGCACTTGAAAAAAGGCAGCATGCCAGTAATTCCGTCCCGCGTCGCGTCCGACGCCACATGGGCCTGCTGGACCGAGGCGCCCGGCCGTGCCGCGCTGCGCGCCGAGACCTTGCGAGCGCCCGGTCCCGGCGAGGTCATGGTCCGCGCGCTGCACAGCGGCATCAGCCGCGGCACCGAGTTGATGGTGTTTCGCGGCGAGGTGCCGGCCACCGAATTCGAACGCATGCGCGCGCCGTTCCAGGCCGGCGATTTTCCGGCGCCGGTGAAGTACGGCTATGCGGGCGTGGGCCGGGTCGAGCAGGGGCCGGCCGCGCTGGTCGGGCACGACGTGTTCTGCCTGCATCCGCACCAGACCCGCTACGTGGTGCCGGCCGATGCCGTCCATCTGCTGCCCGCGGGCGTGCCGCCGGCGCGCGCGGTGCTGGCCGCCAACATGGAGACCGCCGTCAACGCCTTGTGGGATGCCGCGCCGCGCCTCGGCGACCGGATCGCGGTGGTGGGCGGCGGCGTGGTCGGGCTGCTGGTCGCGTGGCTCGCGGGCCGCATGCCCGGGTGCGCGGTCGAGCTGATCGACACCCACGCGCCGCGCGCCGCGGTCGCGGCGCAGCTGGGCATTGCGTTCGCCAGCCCGGATGCGGCAACGCTCGATGCCGATCTCGTGGTCCATGCGAGCGGCCATCCGGAGGGCCTGGTCACCGCGCTGCGGCTCGCGGCCTTCGAGGCCACGGTGCTGGAGATGAGCTGGTATGGACAGCGCGCCGTCACGCTGCCGCTCGGCGAAGCCTTTCATTCGCGGCGCCTCGTGCTCAGGAGCTCGCAGGTCGGCCATGTCGCGCCCGCGCAGCGCAGCCGCTGGACGCACCGGCGCCGCATGGCGCTGGCGCTCGCGCTGCTCGCCGATCCGGTGCTCGATGCGCTGATCACCGACAGCGCACCCTTCGCCGAGCTGCCCGCGGTGCTGGCCCGGCTCGCGGCCGGCGCGCCCGACACGCTCTGCCAGCGCATCGACTATCCCTGAACTTCTTTCACTTCTCTTGCCTGGAACCACCCATGTACAGCGTCAACGTCCGCGACCATTTCATGATCGCCCACAGCTTCCGCGGCGCGGTGTTCGGCCCTGCGCAGCGCCTGCATGGCGCGACCTACGTGGTCGATCTCGAACTGCGCCGCGCCGAGCTCGATGCCGACGGCGTGGTGGTCGACATCGCGCTGGCGACCGAGGTGCTGAAGAGCGTGCTCGGCGAACTGAACCTGCGCAACCTCGACGAGGATCCGGCCTTCGCAGGCCGCAACACCACCACCGAATTCATGGCGCGCGTGATCTTCGATCGCGTTGCGGCATGCATCGATGCGGGCCGGCTCGGGCCGCATGCGAGCGGGCTCGCGGGCCTGCGCGTGACGCTCAACGAATCGCACGTGGCATGGGCCGCCTACGAAGGCGCCTTGCCGGCGAGACCGTGACGGCCTGGCGCTGCAGCTTTCTCGTGCCGGGCGAACTCGGCACGCGCACCGGCGGCTATGCCTACGACCGCCGCATCATCGAGGGGCTTCGCGCGCTGGGCTGGCAGGTCGATGTGCATTCGCTGGGCGAGGGCTATCCCATGCCGGGGACCGACGCGATCGCGCAGACGAAGCGCGTGGTCGAAGCCTTGCCCGATCACAGCTGCGTGGTGGTCGACGGACTGGCGTTCGGCGCGATGGCGGAGATGGCGCAACGGCATGCGCAGCGCCTTCGATGGATCGCGCTGGTGCATCATCCGCTCGCGCTCGAAACGGGGCTGTCTGCAGCGCAGAAACGCGCACTGTTCGACAGCGAGAAACGCGCGCTCGCGACCGCCCGCTGCGTGATCGTCACCAGCCCATCGACCGCGCGTGCACTGGCCGGCTTCGACGTGCCCGCATCGCACATCGTCGTGGCGGAGCCGGGGACCGATCCGGCACCGCTTGCGACCGGCTCGGGCACCGACGATGCGCTGTCGCTGCTGTGCGTGGCGAGCGTGACGCCGCGCAAGGGCCACCGGCTTCTGGTCGAAGCGCTCGCCGGATTGAAGGACCGGCGCTGGACCCTGCGTTGCGCCGGCAGCCTCACCATGGACGCAGCCTGCGCGCGGGAGGTCGATGCGGCCATCGAGCGCCAGGGCCTGCGCGGGCGTGTCGTGCTGCACGGCGAACTCGACGAGGCCGGACTGCAGCCGCTCTACGCGCGCTCGGATCTCTTCGTGCTGCCTTCTTTTCACGAAGGCTATGGCATGGCGCTGGCCGAGGCGCTGGCCCGCGGGATTCCGGTGCTGAGCACGATCGCGGGCGCCATCCCCGACACGGTGCCCGCCGATGCGGGCGTGCTGGTCGCGCCGGGCGATGCGGCCGCGCTGCGGGTGGCGTTGCAGCGCTTGCTGGATGATCCTGCATCGCGCGCGCGACTTGCCGAGGGCGCGCGGACTGCGCGCTTGCGGCTGCCGACCTGGGCCGGGAGTGCGATGCGCGTTGCGGCGGCGCTCGGTGAGCGGACTCACATTGGAGGTCGATGATGGAAGCGCAGGACATCCGGATCGCGATCGATCGGCATTGGACGGGAGTTCCGCGATGGCAAGGTGGCGCGCGAGACTCAGTACTTTGCGGATCTCTTCGAGGCGCCCGCCAGGCGCGCTCAATGGGTCGAGCGGACAGAGTGATCTTGGACGAAATCCACAAATGCCCGTAGTGGCGCCGGCAGCAAGCGGCGGCCGGGGTAATAGAGAAACGGCCCGGGGAAGCGCAGCCACCAGGGCTCGAGGATCGGTTCGAGCGCGCCGCTGGCGAAGTAAGGCCGCAGCCAGTCCTCGAACAGGTAGATCACGCCGGCGCCAGCGATTGCTGCGTCCACCATGAGTTCGGTGGTGGCGCCGAGCCGCACGATCAGTTGCCCGGTCACATCGACACGCAGCACTTCGCCGTCGCGTTCGAATTCCCACAGCGGCATCGAGCCGCTGGCGAAACGGCCGCGAAGACACGCGTGGCCGAGCAGGTCGCGCGGATGTTCCGGTCGGCCATGACGATCGAGGTAAGCAGGGGCGGCCGCGACCGCGAAGCGCTGCAAGCGTGGACCGATCGGCACCGCGACCATGTCCTGCTCGAGTCGCTCGCCATAGCGGATGCCGGCATCGCAGCCGGCTGCCAGTACGTCGACGAAGCCGTCCTCGGCAATCACTTCGAGGGAGATGTCGGGATAGGCGGCGAGGAAGCGCGGCACGATCGACGGCAGGACGAGGCGCGCAGCGCTGATCGGCACGTTGAGCTTGAGCGTGCCGGCCGGTCGATCGCGAAAGCCGTTGACCACGTCGAGCGCTGCTTCGACTTCGGTGAGCGCGGGCCGCAGCCGCTCGAGCAGACGCTGTCCCGCTTCCGTCGGCAGCACGCTGCGCGTCGTGCGGTGCAGCAGCCGCACGCCGAGCTGTGTCTCGAGCCGGCGCACGGCCTCGCTCAACCCCGATGCGCTCGTGCCGCTCAGACGTGCACCGTCGCGAAAGCCCTTCGCGCCTGCCACTGCCACGAAGGCGTTCAGATCCCCGAGGTCGACTTTCATTGTTTGGAATCCCGCACAGCCTGTGCCGATTATGGTGGGTTATCAAGCAGCGGTTCGCTGCCTAGACTGAGGCCCATGTCCCAGACTCAAACCCACACCCCCACCTTCATGCTCGGCGACCGCACCGTCCACCGGCTCGGCTACGGCGCCATGCAGCTCGCCGGACCCGGCGTGTTCGGGCCGCCCCGGGATCGCGAAGCGGCGCTGGCCGTGCTGCGCGAAGCGGTCGAAAGCGGTGTCGATCACATCGACACCAGCGACTTCTACGGCCCGCACGTCACCAATCAGATCATTCGCGAAGCACTGGCGCCTTATTCGCAGGACCTCGTGATCGTCACCAAGGTCGGCGCGCGGCGCAACGACACCGGCGGCTGGCTGCCGGCGTTCTCGCCTGATGAGTTGGCACAGGCGGTTCACGACAACCTGCGCAACCTCGGCCTCGACGTGCTGGACATCGTGAACCTGCGCGTCATGTTCGACACGCACGGTCCGGCCGAGGGGTCGATCGAGGCACCGCTCGCGGCGCTGGCCGAGCTGCGGCGCCGGGGTCTGGTGCGCCATATCGGCCTGAGCAACGTGACGCCGACCCAGGTCGCCGAGGGGCGCGCCATCTGCCGCATCGTCTGCGTCCAGAACCAATACAACCTCGTGCATCGCCACGACGACACGTTGATCGACGACCTGGCACGCGACGGCATTCCCTACGTACCGTTCTTCCCACTCGGCGGCTTCACTCCGCTTCAGTCCTCTGGTCTCTCCGATGTAGCCCGAGGCCTCGGTGCCACGCCGATGCAGGTGGCGCTCGCGTGGCTCCTGCGCCGCGCTCCCAATATCCTGCTGATCCCCGGCACCTCGTCCATCGGGCATCTGCGCGAAAACCTGGCGGCGGCGAAGCTCGAGCTGCCTGACGACGCGATCGAAGCGCTGAATCGCGTGGCCGTTTCGCGCGGCGCCTGAGAGCGCCGCTCTGCTTGCGCAGGATGGGTCGTTGCCGGGTCAAGCCTGGCGCAGAAAGGCGTCGTAGGCGGCAATCGTCCGGCCGACGGCCTCGTCGGACTGTCCGGGGTACCAGACAGTCGCCGGCATCGGGGTGACGACGGTGCCTTCAGGCGCAAGTCGCCGGGCCAATGCCAAGCCTTCGACCAGCATGTCTGCAGGCCCCGCGCAGATCATGGCCGGACGTGGCAACAGCGCAAGACGTGCGCGCGTGTCATAGACGAAGGCCGACCGATACGACAGGTGGTAGGTCGTGCCGCTCTTGAGCAGGCCGACGGTCCAGTCATGCAGGGTTTGCAAAGGCGGCAGGCCCAGCGAGCGCGCCGCGTCGCGCCGTTGCCGGTACCAGGGCCAGAACAGGAACATGTCGCGGCGCATGTTCCAGGCCTTGAGCAGATGCGTACCCCAGCGATCGGGCGTGATGGGCGGCAGGTAATGCTGCAGGATGTCCGCAGCGAAATCGGCATCGATCAGCACCGGCGCCTCCAGCACCATCCGGCCGATGCGCTCGGGCCTCTGGATCGCCAGTTCCATCGCGACCATCGCGCCGGTGTGGGTGCCGAACAGATCGACGATGTCCAGGCCGAGGGCGTCGATCACCTCCAAGGCATGGCGCGCCAGCACGGCAATGTCGATGTCGCCTTGTGCCTTGCCGGAGTCACCGTTGCCCAGATAGTCGCAGGCAATGACTTCACGGCCGGCGGCGAGGCCCCGCATCAGGGGTTCGAGTGGTGCGGCCGATCCGGGCGCGGAGTGGAACATCAGCAGCGTCCGGCCACCGCGGCCGGTCCGGCGCAGGTGGACGCGGCCCGAGGGCGTTTGCACGTAGCCGTAGCGCATGGCGTTGCCATCGGCCGCAGGTGGCGCCGCATGCGAAGCCGGCGGCAGTGATCCGGCAAGAAGGGCGAGGCGGTCCTTCAGCTCATGCATGTCGCGCACGTCGATGGCCGCCCGATCACCGTCGACTGCCGCGAAGCCCGCCGCGCAACAAGCCCAGAGGGCGGCATAGGCGTCCGGGCGCACCGCCGCAGCGACCACGGCCGCATCCAGCGCATGATCGTCCGGCAAAGAGGCACCCGTCTTGCCAACGCGCGCCGGGTCGGCCGGGTCGAGCATGGCGCGGTCGCGAAAATGGGACCACAGGGCCAGCAGGTGCCCGCCGTCATGGCGCAACGCCAGCGAGGAAGGGCCGCTGTGATGGACCCGCCATTGCGCCGCCTTGTCGCGGTCCAGCAGCAAGGGGGTGCCCAGGCCAGGGCGCCGTGCAGCCAGTGCCAGCGCGATGGGCGCGCTGAGGTCATGCGCCAGCAGCGCGCCCCGCGCGATGCCCAGGAGGGTCAGCGCTTCGTCCAGAATGCCGGCGAGTTGTGCCGGGCTATGCGGTGCGATGCCCGACGAGCCGCCGATGCCCGGCAGTTCGATCACCGTCACGCGCCAGCCCTGACATGCAGCGTGCACGAGATCGGCAGCAACGGCCGCGGACATCACCAGGCCCGGCAACACCACCAACTGAGGCCCGGTGCCGGCGCGGTACACCCGCAGGGCGCCCGCGCCGGTGGTGACGTAGTCTGCGACGCCCACGCTGGAAGACGAGAAATCGGTCATTGAGTTTTTCTGTCGCGTTCAATGCTCCGCGCGTTCTGCGGCCGTGGACGGGATGCTAGGTCACAGGCCGTGGGGGGGCTTGCAGGGTATTCATCCAGATGTCCACATGGTGGAGTGGAATTGCTCCGCGCTTGTGGATCGGATCGGGTCCAGGAGCAGTCCTTCGCCAACGTCCGCTATAACTGTCACGCTCGGCGCCGCATGGCGCCACCAGACTTCACGGAGGCATCGCTGGACATGAAGACCCAGTACTACACCGCTTGCAGCCTGGACGGCTTCATCGCGACAGACGACCATTCGTTGGAATGGCTGTTCCCGCTCGGCGATATCAACGACACCAGCTATCCGGGTTTCATCCAGGGCGTCGGTGCGCTCGCGATGGGTTCGTCGACCTATGAATGGATGCTGCGACACGTCGTCAAGCCGGGGACGAAGGAGGGCGCAGCATGGCCGTACCAGCAGCCAGCGTGGGTGTTCAGCAACCGCGAACTTCCCGGCCTGCCTTCCGCCGCCATTCACTTCGTCCGAGGTGACGTGAGGCCGGTACACGAAGCAATGACGCTGGCTGCGCGGGGCAAGAACGTCTGGCTCGTTGGCGGTGGTGATCTTGCCGGTCAGTTCCATGACGCCGGGTTGCTCGACGAGATCATTGTTCAAGTCGGATCCGTCACCCTGGCCTCCGGCAAGCCGCTGCTTCCCCGTCGCATCGTGTCGCCGCCCATGCAGCTCAAGGAGGCCAAGCTTGTCGGGCCCGGATTTGCCGAGCTCACCTACGCAGTGCCGGCGAAGCAGTGATGCTCGCGCGCGTCCCCAGATACTCCGACAGCAGCTTGGCTGCCACCGACAGGCCCTCTGCGTCGCGAAAGCAGAGAACGAAACGGCGCTCGGCCCACGGATCGGCCAGCGAGATGACGCGCAGGCCGTTGGACGCGCCCTGGCGGTCGGCCACTTCCCTGGAGACGACGCCGATCGCCAGGCCTGCGCGCACCGCGCCCAGCGCTGCTTCGAAATTGCCCACGATGATGCGATGCAGCAGGGTGCGGCCCGACAGCGCGGCGGCGCGCTGGAGCGTGACCTCCAGCGTGCTGCTGCTGGGCACGCCGACATGCTCGTAGCCGAGCGTCTCTTCGAAACGAACCACCTTTCGCGAGGCGAGCGGATGGCCGCGCGGCACGACGATACAGAGATGATCGCTGCGGTAGGCCCGATGCTGCAGGGCCCCGAGACCGACGGCATCCCAGCACACGCCCAGCGACGCCAGGCCATCGCGCACGCCTGAGACGACCTCCGGACTCAATCGCTCCTCGAGGTCGACCTGGATGGTGCGGTGCGCCGGCATCTTCAGGAAGGATGCGACGTCGTTGGCGAGCGGCCCGGCCATGGTCGAGATGCTCGCAAGGATGCGGACCTGGCCGCGCGCGCCCGTCAGGTAGCTTTCCATGTCGCGCTCGATGCGTGCGGCGCCGTCCAGCATGCCGCGCGCATGCTCCAGCAGGGTCTGGCCCGCGGCCGTCGGAACGACGCCGTGGCGCTTGCGCACCAGCAGCGGCGTTCGCAGCCGATCCTCGAGCTGCGCCAGCCGCTTGCTGATCGCGGAGCCGACGATGTGGGCCTGCTCGCCGGCGCGTGCCATGTTGCCGGTCTCGCAGACCGCGACGAACAGGCGCAGCGTAGTGAGGTCGAGGTCGCGCAAGATATTCCGATCGGGAATTCAGAGCTTCTCAAATTGACAACCAGGCTCTGTCTGGAAATTCTAGACTGCAAACGCAATGACAAGAGACAAACAACCCATGACGCCTTCCTCCACCTTGCCGCGCCGGGTCGTGATCCGGGAGGTCGGCTTGCGCGACGGCCTGCAGATCATCCCGCGCGTGGTGCCGACGGCCGCCAAGCGCGAATGGATCCGCGACGCCTACGAAGCGGGGCAGCGCGAGATCGAGGTCGGTTCCTTCGTGCCTGCGCGGCTGCTGCCGCAACTGGCCGACACCGTCGAACTGGTCGCCTTCGCCAAGACGCTGCCGGGCCTCAGGGCCTCGGTGCTCGTGCCCAATCTCAAGGGGGCCGAGCGCGCCATGGCATGCGAGGCCGATCTCATGCTGCTGCCGCTGTCGGCCAGCCACGCGCACAGCCTTGCCAACCTGCACAAGACACCCGACGAGGTGGTCGATGACATCGCGCGCATCCGCGATGCGCGCGATGCACGCGGCTCTCGCACGCGCATCGAAGTCGGCATCAGCACCGCCTTCGGCTGCACGCTGCAAGGCCGGGTCGAGCCGGCGGAAGTGCTGCGCCTGGTCGAAGCGGTGATCGATGCCGGTGCCGAGGCCATCGGCCTGGCCGACACGGTGGGCTATGCCGATCCGGCCATGGTGCGCTCGCTGTTCGAGGCCGCGTTGCCGATTGCCGGCGACAAGCTCGATTGCGGGCACTTCCACGACACGCGCGGCCTCGGCATGGCCAATGTCTATGCCGCGCTCGAACTCGGCATCGGCCGCTTCGATGCGTGCATGGCCGGCATCGGCGGCTGCCCGCATGCGCCGGGCGCCAGCGGCAATGTCGCGACCGAGGACCTGGCCTACATGCTGGCCAGCATGGGCATCGAGACCGGCCAGGACTTCGATGCGCTGCTGGCGCTCCGGACCAAGGTCGCGCACTGGCTCGAAGGCGAGGCGCTGCACGGCACGCTCTGGCGCGCCGGACTTCCCAAGACCATGAAGAAGGAGCTTGCGTGATGAGCGATGCGCTTCAAGCCGCTCAGCCCCTGAAGGGCCTGCGCGTCGTCGAGTTCACCCACATGGTGATGGGTCCGACCTGCGGCATGGTGCTGGCCGATCTCGGCGCGGAGGTCATCAAGGTCGAACCGGTGAACGGCGACCACAGCCGCCGTCTGGTCGGCGCGGGCGCGGGTTTCTTCCCGATGTTCAATCGCAACAAGAAGAGCATCGGCATCGACCTGCATACCGAGGAGGGCGCCGACACCGCGCGCCGCCTGACCGCCACGGCCGACGTGGTGGCCGAGAACTTCAAGCCCGGCACCATGGCCAAGTACGGCCTCGACTACGCATCGTTGGCGAAGGTGAACCCACGCATCATCTACGCCAGCCACAAGGGCTTCCTGCCCGGACCCTATGACCATCGCACCGCGCTCGACGAAGTGGTGCAGATGATGGGCGGCCTGGCCTACATGACGGGCCGCCCCGGCGATCCGCTGCGTGCCGGCACCAGCGTCAACGACATCATGGGCGGCCTGTTCGGCGCGATCGCGGTGCTGGGCGCGCTGATCCAGCGCGGCATCACCGGCCGCGGCATGGAGATCCAGTCGGCGCTCTACGAGAACAACGTCTTCCTGATGGGGCAGCACATGCTGCAGTTCGCGGTGACCGGCAAGCATCCGGCACCGATGCCCGCACGCGACAACCCGTGGGCGGTCTACGACGTATTCACCGTCAAGGGCGGCGAGCAGATCTTCCTGGCTGCCGTCAGCGATGCGCAGTGGCTGACCTTCTGCGACGCGCTCGGTTTTGCAGACCTCAAGGCCGAGCCGGAACTCGCCACCAACAATCAGCGGGTCGCACACCGGCCCCGCTTGCTGAAGACCATCGCCGAGCGCATTGCCGAGCGCAGTGCGGCCGAACTGGCGCAGTCGATGGAGAAAGCCGGACTGCCGTTCGCGCCCATTCGAAGGCCCGAGGACCTCTATGACGACGAGCACCTGCTCGCCACCGGCGGACTGGCGGACATGCGCCTGTCGGATGGACCCAAGGCCGGCCAGACGGTCAAGACGACCTTGTTTCCCATCACGCTGGAGGGACGCCGACTCGGTGTTCGGATGGACCCGCCGCGACTGGGCGAGCACACGGCCGAGCTATTGAAGCAAATGGGCTGCAGCGAGGCCGAGATCGACGCGATGCGCGGCCGCAAGGTCGTGGCCTGATCAAAAAAAGGAGACACACATGAGCACTTCGAGCTTTCGTATTTCACGCCGGTCGGCGCTGGCGGCCTCGGTCGCCGCACTGGCTGCCGGCCCCTGGGCACTCGCCGCGCATGCGGAGGCGGGCACGATCCGGTTCATCCTCCCCAATGCCGCCGGCTCGGGCGTGGACACGATCACGCGCGCGGCCCAGCCGGCGCTTTCCAAGGCCTTCGGCGCCTCGGTCATCGTCGACAACCAACCCGGCGCCGGCGGTGTGGTCGGGTTGCAGGTGCTCGCGCGCTCGGCACCGGATGGCAACACCTTGTCGATCGTGTCGAACAACGTCGTGATCTTCCCGAGCGTGATCAAGTCGCTGTCCTTCGACATGCCGGGCGACTTCACGCCGATCGCGATCATCGGCGCCACGCCGATGGTGCTGGTGGTCAATCCGGCGCGGGTCCCGGCCAGGAACAGCAAGGAGTTCATCGCATTGCTCAAGAGCAAGCCGGGCGAGTTGAATTTCGCCTCGGGCGGCACGGGCACGATCCTGCATCTGGCGACGCAGCTGTTCCTCGAGGAGGCGGGCGTATCGGCCAAGCACATCCCCTACAAGGGCGTCGGGCCGATGGTGGCGGGACTGATCGGCGGGCAGGTCGACTTCGGCACCGCGGCACTTCCCAGCGTGCAGCCGCACATCAAGAGCGGTGCGCTGCGCGCGATCGGCATGCTGACGGCACAGCGCACACCCGCAGCGCCGGACATCCCCACCTTTGCCGAGCAAGGGCTGCCGAACTTCATCGTCGATGCGTGGTTCGCGGTCATCGGCCCCAAGGGCATGAGCGCTGCCGGCATTGCGAAGGCCCACGATGCCGTGGTCGCAGCCTTCGCCGATCCGGCGGTCAAGCAGGCAATGACCAACCAGGGCAACACCATCGCCATCAGCACGCCCGAGCAGGCTCGGGCGTCATTCCGCAGCGAGATGACCAAGTATGCGGCGCTGGTGAAGAAGGCAGGCATCGAACCGGAATAGGCAGCGCGCGAGCGGGAGGGTGAGCCGCACGCAATACATCGCGCGTATTGCGCTACACCCATAAAGTATTTTCCCGATTGCATCGCCGTGCCTAGCATCCGTGGCATGCAATCCTTTCTTCACCTGGAGCACCACGGACCCGTCCTGCTGGTCACGATGAACCGTCCGGAAACGCGCAATGCGTTGTCCGACGATGGGGTGGTCGAGGAGTTCGTTGCCTGCTGCGAGCAGGTGAATGCCGATCTCTCCGTTCGCGCTGTCGTGCTGACGGGCTCGGGCCCTGCGTTCTCGTCCGGCGGCAATCTCAAGTCCATCCGGGACAAGATGGGCGCCGGCCTGGGCGAGCCGCCGATGAGCCGCATGGCCTACCGCGACGGCATCCAGCGGCTGCCCCTGGCCTGGTGCAACCTCGAGGTGCCCACCATCGCCGCGGTCAACGGGCCGGCCTACGGCGCGGGCAATGACCTCGCCACCATGTGCGACATCCGGATCGCGTCGCAGACGGCCGAGTTCAGCGAGACCTTCGTCAAGCTGGGGCTCATTGCCGGCGACGGCGGCGCCTGGCTTCTGCCGCGCGCCATCGGGCTCTCCAATGCGTGCGAGATGGCCTTCACCGGCGATGCGATCGATGCGGCGCAGGCGCTGAAGTGGGGCCTCGTTTCGCGCGTCGTGCCGCCCGCCGACCTGCTGGACACGGCGCTCCAGCTGGCGCAGCGCATCGCGGCGAATCCGCCGCACGCGCTGCGGATGACCAAGCGCCTGATCCGCGAAGGGCAGCACCTGCGCCTCGACTCGCTGCTCGAGATGTCTGCGGCCTTCCAGGCGCTGGCCCATCACACCGCGGACCACGAGACAGCCCTGGAAGGGCTGCAGCGAAGCCGGCTGAAGCGATAAGCCGGCACGACTTTCCATTCCAACCCGGAGACAAGACTCATGAAGCGACGCACGCTGTGCGCCGGCCTGTTGCTGGCCGCCGCCACCACCCTCCATTCACCGTTCACGTGGGCAGCCGGCTATCCGGAACGTCCCGTCAAGGTGATCGTCTCGCTGCCGCCGGGCAGCGGCGCCGACACCACGGCGCGCTTTCTGGCGCAGCACCTCAGCCAGGAACTGGGGCAGTCCTTCGTGGTGGAGAACAAGCCCGGCGCCAACAGCTTCATTGCCGCCAAGGCGGTGGCCGATGCCGCGCCGGATGGCTACACCATGTTCGTGGCGAGCAACACGCCCATGGTGACCAACGCAGCGATCTTCAGGCAACTGCCCTACGACCCTGTGAAGGACTTCGTGCCGGTGGCCTCGATCGGCCGCTTCCCCATGCTGATCGTCGTGCCCGCCAGCTCGCCCTACAAGACGCTGCCCGAGCTGGTCGCTGCGATGAAGGCCGCGCCGGGCAAGCTCAACTTCGCCAGCGGCACCCCCAGCTACCAGGTGGCCATGGAGATCTTTCAGGAGCGCAACGGCATTCACGGCACGCCGGTCAACTACAAGGGCACGGGGCCTGCCGTCAGCGACCTGGCTGCAGGCGTGTGCGACTACTCCATCGCGGAGGTGAGTTCGGTCACGCCGCTGGTGAAGGGCGGCAAGCTGCGGGCCCTCGCGATCGCCGCCGGCCAGCGGCACCGGGATCTGCCCGAGGTGCCCACCGCGGCCGAGGCCGGCTATCCGGGCTACGAGGCCTATGCGTGGACAGGCGTCTTCTTCCCGGCGAAGGTGCCCAAGGCCATCGTGGAGCGAGTGGGCGACATCGTGCGTAGCACGCTCAACAGCCGGGACGGCACGGCCTTCATCCACAACATGGGCGGTACCGTCTTCACGGGCTCTTCGGCGGAGTTCGCCAGATTCCAGCTCTCCGAAATCGAGACCACCAAGCGCATCGTCAAGACCGCGAACATTCCGGTCGAGTGAGACGGGCCATCGACGTGAACTCAGCATTGACTTCCCTGCCGCTCGCCGGCATTCCGCCCGAAGACGAAGCCTTGCGGCCCCAGGTCCGCGCCTGGCTTGCCGAAGCGCTTCGCGAATTGCCGGCGGACGTGCGTTCGCGCTCATGGCTGGGTTTCGATCTGGACTTCAGCCGCGCGCTCGCGCAGCAAGGCTGGATCGGCCTGACCCTTCCAACCGAATACGGCGGCGCCGGACGCAGCGGCTTCGCCCGCTTCGTTCTCAGCGAGGAACTGCTCGCCGCAGGCGCGCCGGTCGCAGCGCACTGGATCGCCGACCGGCAGACCTCCCAGGTGATCCTGCGCTTCGGCAGCGAAGCGCAGCGCCGTTTCTTCCTGCCGCGCATTGCGCAGGCGCAGATCGTGTTCTGCATCGGCATGAGCGAGCCCGATGCCGGCTCCGACCTGGCCAGCGTGCGCACGCGGGCCACGCGCACCGACCGCGGATGGGTGCTCAATGGCCGCAAGATATGGACGAGCAACGCACACCGCGCCGACTACATGTGCGCACTCGTGCGCACCTCCGGCAGCAGCGAGGACCGGCACCAGGGCTTCTCGCAGCTGATCTTCGACATGAGGCTTCCCGGCATCAGCGTGCGGCCGCTGCGCGACATCGCGGGCGACACGCACTTCAACGAGGTGCTGTTCGAGAACGTCGAACTGCCACCGGACGCACTCGTCGGCGAGGAGGGGGCCGGCTGGCAGCAGGTGACGGCCGAGCTGGCCTTCGAGCGCAGCGGGCCCGAACGCATCTACTCGAGCATCGTGCTGGCCGACACCTGGCTGGCGCAGATGCGCGCCGCGGGTGCCGAGGGGCCCGCGGTTCATCTCACGGCCGGCCGGATCGCCGGCCGCCTGGCCGTGCTGCGTGGCATGTCGCTGGCCATGGCGGCCAAGCTGGACCGCGGCGAACGGCCCGATCTCGAGGCGGCCTTCGTGAAGGACCTGGGGACCGAGTTCGAGCAGTCGGTGCCCGAGTGGATTCGCGATGCGCTCGATGCGACGCCACACGTGGCGCGATCCGCCGAACTGTCGCGCAGCCTGGCGTATGTGACGCAGATCTGCCCGACCTTCTCCTTGCGCGGTGGCACGCGCCAGATCATGCGCGGGATCATCGCCCGCGGCCTTGGACTTCGCTGAGCGACACCCATGACCGAATCCACCAGCGATCTTTTCGAGCGTTCCCTGGCGCAGATGTGCCAGGACGGGCGCATCCGTGCCGTCGAGTCCGGCGAAGACTCTGCCGAAGCCGCCTCGCTGTGGGCCGACGTGGATGCACTGGGTTTCACCGATGCGTTGGTGGCCGACGAACACGGCGGCGCCGGCTTGTCGCTGGCCGAGGCAGGTCCGTTGTTTGCCGCCGCCGGCCGCGCCGGGCTGCCGCATCCCTTTGGCGAGACCATGGTCGCTCGGGCCTTGCTGGCCGCGGCCGGTCAGAAGGCCGATGGCGGCTGCATCGCCGTGGCCAGCGCGCTGCCGGAACAGGGCGATGCCGTGGCCTGCCGCGAAGTGCCCGGTGCAATGCTGGCCGGCCACGTGCTGGTGCAATGGCGCGACGCGTGGCTGTTGATGCCCTGCGACCAGGCGCGCGTTCAGCCGGGCAGCTACCGTCCTCGCGCTTCCGCAAGCCTGCAGTGGGAATCCGCGCGGCAGGCGGTGGCGCGCTGGACCACGTCCGGACCCTCTGCCATGTCGTACTGCAATGCCGTGCATGCCGCGGCCATGTCGGGGGCCATGGAACGGGTGCTCGCCCTGAGCGTGACTTACGCCAATGATCGACGGCAGTTCGGCCGCGCCATCGGCCAGTTCCAGGCCGTTCAGCAGGACCTGGCCGTGATGGCGGAACAGGCCGGATCGGCTGCCTTCGCGGCGCGCATGGGATGCGGCTGTGCAGGGCCGGAGCCCGACGCCCTGTTGGCCGCTGCCGCCAAGCTGCGTGCCAGCGAGGCCGCGCTGCGGGTCGCCAACCTGGCGCATGCGGTGTTCGGTGCCATCGGCATCACAGAGGAACATGTGCTGGGCGTGTTCACCACGCGCCTGCATGAATGGCGTGCCGCGGCCGGCACCGAGCTCGCCTGTGCTGAGCGCATCGGCCGTGCGGCACTGCAGAGCGGGCAGACGTTGAGCGCCTTCGTGCAGACCTCCCTGGCGCCGTTCGTGGCCGCCACGGCCGCTTGAAGAGGAGACGTGCGATGGGACCGCTTGCAGGCCTGAAGGTCATCGAGTTCGCCGGCATCGGGCCCGGCCCGATGGCCGCCATGCAGCTGGCCGACATGGGTGCCACCGTGCTGCGCATCGAGCGGCGCGAGGGCATCGAGCTGGGCGTGCCGCGCCCGTTGAAATACGACCTGCTGCTGCGTGGCCGCCAGTCGGTGGCGCTGGACCTCAAGGACCCCGAGGCGGTGTGCCTGGTCGTCGAACTGGTGGCGCAGGCGGATGTGCTGATCGAAGGCTTCCGCCCCGGCGTCATGGAGCGGCTCGGCCTCGGCCCCGACATCTGCCTCGCGCGCAATCCGAGGCTGGTCTACGGCCGCATGACAGGCTGGGGCCAGGACGGCCCGCTGGCGCATGCCGCCGGGCACGACATCAACTACATCGCGCTGACCGGCGTGCTCGGCGCCATCGGCCGTGCCGGCCAGGCACCCACGGCGCCGCTGGCGCTCGCGGGGGATTTCGGCGGCGGCGCCATGTTCCTGGTGATGGGCGTGCTGGCCGCCTTGCTGCATGCGCGTGCAACCGGACAGGGACAGGTGGTGGACGCAGCCATCGTCGATGGTGCCGCCTCGCTGGCGACCGTGTTCTATGGCCTGAGCGCGGCCGGCCGATGGAAGGCCGAGCGCGGAACCAACATCCTCGACACCGGTGCGCCGCACTACGACTGCTACGAATGCAGCGACGGGCAATGGATCTCGATCGGTCCGATCGAGGCGCGCTTCCATGCCGAACTGGCGCGCCTGCTGGGGCTGGACGCCGAGGCGCTTGGCGCGCCGGGCGACGAGGCGTGCTGGCCCCAGGCGCGCGCGGCCTTCGCCGGCGCGTTCAAGACCCGCTCGCGCGACGGCTGGTGCGCGCTGCTGGAAGGCACGGATGTCTGCTTCGCGCCGGTGCTGTCCTTCGAGGAAGCGCCGATGCATCCGCACCTGAAGGCGCGCGGCACCTTCGTGCAGGTCGAAGGGGTCACCCAGCCGGCGCCGGCGCCGCGCTTCAGCGCCACGCCCGCGGCTTTGCCGACCGCGCCCGCCGCGCCCAGTGGCGCGCGTGCCTTGCAGGGTTGGATCACGGCCGACCGCATCTCGAATTGGCAGCACCTGCTGCAGGAAAAGGAAACGCAAGCATGACCAGCCACCAGGTCGTCGTCTCCGGCGTCGGCATGATCCCCTTCGCGAAGCCGGGCCAGCACGCGCCCTATCCCGAGATGGCGGCACAGGCGGTGCGCCTGGCGCTGGCCGATGCCGGCATCGGCTACGACATGCTGCAGCAGGCGTACGTGGGCTACGTGTACGGCGACTCGACCGCCGGCCAGCGCGCGCTGTACGAGGTCGGCATGACGGGCATCCCCGTCGTCAACGTCAACAACAACTGCGCGACCGGATCCACCGCGCTCTATCTGGCGCGGCAGGCCGTGGCCAGCGGCGCGGCCGAATGCGTGCTCGCGCTGGGCTTCGAGCAGATGAAACCGGGCGCCATCGGCGCGGTGTTCGCCGACCGGCCCAGCCCCTTCGACAATCTCGATGCGCTCACCGATGAACTGGTGGGCCATGGCGAGATCCCGCTGGCCTTGCGCTACTTCGGTGGCGCCGGACTCGCCCACATGACGCAATACGGCACGCAGCTTTCGACCTTCGCCAAGGTGCGCGCCAAGGCCAGCCGCCACGCCGCGAACAACCCGCTGGCGCTGTTTCGCGCCGTGCTGACCGAAGAAGAAGTTCTGGCCTCGCCCGTGGTGTGGCCCGGCGTGCTCACGCGGCTGATGGCGTGCCCGCCCACCTGCGGCGCCGCGGCGGCCGTCCTCTGCTCCGAGCGCTTCGCGAAGCGTCACGGGCTCGACGCGACGGTGCGCATCCGGGCCCAGGCCATGACCACCGATGGCCCCGATGTCTTCGCGCAGCGCGACATGCGGGAGGTGGTGGGCGCGGGCATGACGCGCAGCGCCTCGCGCCGGGTCTACGAGTCGGCCGGCATCGGGCCCGGCGATGTGGATGTGGTCGAGCTGCACGATTGCTTCGCCCAGAACGAGTTGATCACCTATGAAGCGCTCGGCCTGTGCCAACCGGGCGGCAGCGAGAAGTTCATCTGCGATGGCGACAACACCTATGGCGGCAAGGTGGTGACCAATCCTTCCGGCGGGCTGCTGTCCAAGGGCCATCCGCTGGGTGCCACGGGCCTTGCGCAATGCGCCGAGCTCGTGCAGCAGCTGCGCGGACAAGCCGATCGCAGGCAGGTGCAGGATGCGCGGCTCGCGCTTCAGCACAACCTGGGCCTGGGCGGCGCCTGCGTGGTCACGCTGTACGAAAGGGCGGGTTGAGCATGCTCGATCGAAAGTTCATCGGGCACGCGTTGCCGCCTTCGCAGCTCACGATCGATCGTGCCCGGCTGCTTTTCTTCGCCAAGGCCATCGGCGAAACCAGTCCGGTCTACATCGATCTGGCGGCTGCGCGCGCTGCCGGGTATCGCGACCTGCCCGCGCCGCCGACCTTCCTGTTCGCCGCCGAGATGGACTCCGGCGCCACCATGCAGCTGTGCCGGCGGATCGGCCTGCCGGTCGAGAAGCTGCTGCATGGCGAACAGGCATTCACCTATCACCAGCTGGCGTGCGCGGGAGACACCGTCACCGTCCATTCGCATGTGGAAGACATCTTCGACCGCAAGGGCGGGGCGCTGGAGTTCTGCGTCAAGCATTCGAAGGTGCTCGGCCCGCAGGGCGAACGGGTCGCCGAGCTTCGCAGCGTGCTGGTGTGCCGGCATTGAAAGAAGAGGCCTGAAATGAATTCGCCGGTCACTTTCGATGGCGTGCAGGTTGACGATGAATGGCCCGCACTGGTATTGCCCCCGGTGGACAGGACCATGCTCGCCCTGTTCGCCGGCGCATCCGGGGATCACAACCGCGTGCACATCGACATCGACTTTGCGCGCCGTGCCGGGCTGCCCGATGTCTTTGCCCACGGCATGCTGGGCATGGCCTGGCTCGGGCGTCTGCTGACGGCCTGCGTGCCGCCATCGCAGCTGCGCCATGTCGAAGTCCGCTTTCAAAGCATCACGCAACTCGGGCACGCCGTTCGCTGCAGCGCACGCGTGGTCGAGAAGCTGGAGGAACACGGCGAGCGCCGCGTGCGCCTCCTGATCTCCAGCACCAACCAGCACGGGCAAGTGACGATCGCCGGCATGGCGGTGGTCGCGCTGCCCTGATGAACACGCTTTTTCAAGACAAGACCAGAACCATGTATCCCACACTTCAAGACAAGGTCGCCCTCGTGACGGGGTCCGGGCGCGGCATCGGGCGGGCCATCGCACGCAAGCTGGCTGCGCACGGCGCGCGGGTCGTGGTCAACGACCTGGATGCGCAACCGGCGGAAGAGACGGCGGCGGAGATCCGTGCCGCCGGCGGCGATGCCGCGGTGTGCGCCGGCAGCGTCACTGACGCTGATTTCGCCGAACGCTTCGTCGGCACCGCGAAGAGCCGCTACGGCGCCATCGACATCATCGTCAACAACGCCGGCTACACCTGGGACAGCGTCATCCAGAAAATGACGGACGAACAGTGGTACGCCATGATCGATTGCCATCTGACGGCGCCTTTCCGCATCCTGCGTGCCGCGCAGCCTTTCATCAGGGAGCTGGCCAGAGCGGATGCCGAGGCAGGCCGGCGCGTGGTGCGCAAGGTCGTCAACATCTCCTCGGTGGCAGGCCTCTTCGGCAATGCCGGTCAGGTCAACTACGCGACGGCCAAGGCCGGCATTCTCGGCATGACGCAGACGCTGGCCAAGGAGTGGGGCCGCATGGGCGTGACGGTGAACGCGGTGGCCTTCGGCCTGATCCAGACGCGCCTGACGCATGCAGCCGACGGTGCCACGGCCCACATCGACGGGCGGGACATCAAGGTCGGCGTCAACCCGGATCTTCTGGCTTCGATGGAGCGCACCATTCCGCTGGGCCACGCCGGCTCGCCGGAGGATGCGGCCGGCGCCGTGTACCTTCTTTGCCTGCCCGAATCCGACTACGTCAGCGGCCAGACGCTGATGTGCTCGGGCGGCCTGACGGAAATCTGAAATGCAAGACGACAAGGAACAAGGCGCATCGGGCCCGCTCGCGGGCGTCCGCGTGATCGACCTGACCACGGTGCTCATGGGCCCCTTCGCGACGCAGATCCTGGGTGACTACGGGGCGGACGTGATCAAGGTGGAGCCACCCGGCGGCGGTGATGGCGTGCGCGGTGTCGGACCGCGGCGCAACCCCGGCATGGCCGCCATCTTCCTGCATGCCAACCGCAGCAAGCGCAGCGTGGTGCTGGACCTGAAGCACCCCGCGGGCCGCGAGGCGCTGCTGCGCCTGGCCGCCGACGCCGACGTGCTCATCTACAACGTGCGGCCGCAGGCGATGGCGCGCCTGTCGCTCTCCTACGAAGACCTGGCGGCCGTGAACCCCCGCATCATCTACGTCGGCACCTACGGCTACGGCCAGCGCGGCCCCTATGCGGCCAAGCCGGCCTACGACGACCTGATCCAGGGCGCGGTGGGCATTCCCGCCTTGTCGGTGCTGGCCGGCGCCGACCGGCCGCGCTACGCGCCCAGTCCGTTGGCCGACCGCATCTGCGGCCTGGCGGCGGTCAACGCGGTCACGGCCGCGCTGTACTGGCGTGAGCGCACGGGCGAAGGCCAGTCCGTCGAGGTGCCGATGTTCGAGACGATGGCGCAGTTCACGCTGTCGGACCACATGTGCGGCGAGACCTTCGATCCGCCGCTCGGGCCCACGGGCTACGCGCGGGTACTCAACGAGTACCGGCGCCCCTACGCGACCCGCGACGGCTACCTTTGCGTGCTCCCTTACAGCGACAAGCAGTGGGAGATCTTCTTCCGGGTCGTGGGGCGGCCGGAGCTGCTGGAAACGGACCCGCGATTCAGCAGCCTGGAAAAACGCACCGAGCACATCCGCGAGCTCTACAGCCTGCTGGCCGAGATCATGCTGACGCGCACGACGGCGCAGTGGCGCGAATGCCTCGAGGCGGCGGATGTCCCGGTGATGCCGATGCACAGCATCGATTCGCTGATGGACGATCCCCACCTCAAGGCGGTGGGCTTCCTGCAGACGGTCGACCATCCCACCGAAGGCCGCATGCGGTCCATCGGCATTCCGTCGAGTTGGTCCAAGTCGCAGCCGCGCCTGACGCGGCATGCGCCGCGTGCCGGGGAGCATGGCCGGGAAGTGCTGGCGGAAGCGGGCTATGGCGCGCAGGAGATCGATGCGCTGGTGACGGCGGGTGCGATGTCCCTGCCCCGGCAAGACTAGGGAGCACCGCATGGAGCCGTCTTCGAGCAAAGTCATTTCATTGGAAACAGGGCCGTGGTGGGACGACCTCGTCGAAGGTGGCTGGATGCGTTCGCGCCGGCGAACCGTGACGGAGGCCGACCTGGTGCAATTCGTCAACCTGAGTTGGCTCAACGAGGAACTGTTCACCGTCGCGGGAGACAGGCCCGGGATGGCGATCCAGGGCAGGGTGGTGCCGGCAGCGCTGGTGTACAGCTTTGCCGAGGGGCTGATGATGCCCTCGCTGCAGGCCGCCGGCCTGGCCTTCCTCGGCACCACGCTGGACATCAAGGCGCCCACGCGGGTGGGCGACACCCTCCACGTGCAATGCGAGGTCATCGAGCGGCGCACCAGTTCCAAGCCCGGACGCGGCCTGGTGCGAACCCGCAATGACGTCGTGAACCAGCGCGGCGAAACGGTCCTGGTCTACGAGCCCTTGCGGCTGATGCGCATGCGGGCCGCGTGAGCCGGGCCGTCAGGCGCCGGTGCGCTCCGGATACATGCTGTGCGCCAGTGCCGCGAAGTTGCGTGCGATCGCGGTGCAGGCCTCGGGCAGCATGGCGAGGGCCAGTCCCATGCGCAACTGGGTGGCCGCGTCCGTCACGGGCAGGAGCTTGACGCCCCCGCCCGCATAGCGGGCGACGAAGTCGGCCACGAGCCCCACGCCCATGCCGCTTTCCACCAGGCGCAGGATGGTGTGGACCTGCGCGGCCTCCTGCACGATGCGCGGTTGAACGCCGGCGGTGCGGAACGCGTCCATCGTCATGGTGTGCATGTTCGGCGCCAGGGTGCGCGAATGGATGATGAAAGGCTGGTCGGCAATCTCTGCCAGCGTCACCTCGGTGCGGGCGGCCAAACGCGACTCCGGGCCGACCGCCAGCATCATCCGTCCTTCGACCAGCGGGGCGATGTCGCAGGTGGTGGGCTCCATCACGGGGAACGCCACCAGCGCTACGTCCAGCGTCTGCTGCTCCAGCCGGCGCAGCAGCTCGGAGGTGGTGGCCTCGTCGATCATGAGCTCCACCCGGGGATAGGCCGCGCGAAAGGCCCGGATCAGGTTCGGCATCAGCACGTAGGTGGCCGAGCCCGTGAAGCCGATGCGAAGCAGCCCCTGCTCGCCCGCTTCGCCCGCCCGGGCGGCGCGCCGGACCTCTTCCACGAAGAACAGCGCGCGCCTTGCCTGGCGAAGCACGGCCTCGCCCTCGTGCGTGATCTTCAGTCCCGTGGGCAGCCGCTCGAACAGCGTGACGCCGAGCTCCTCTTCCAGCTTGCGGATGGACGTGGAAAGCGGCGGCTGCGCCATGTGCAGGCGCTCCGCGGCACGTGTGAAATTGAGCGTCTCGGCGAGAACCAGGGCCTGACGAAGTTGGCGAAGCTCCATGGGCGGCCATTCTCCCGCAGGCGCAATACCTGTAGCGTATGCCGCGACACAAAGATAGTATTTCCACGAGGCCGCGCTCGTTCCTAGCATTGCCGCACAGGAACACAAGGAATCGAGACATGGAGACAACGAGACGAGGCTTCATCGGCGCGGTGGGAGCGCTGGGCGCCATGGCAGGCGACGGCATGCTGTCGATGGCCCACGCATCCGGGACGGGCGACTGGCCGCACAGGCAACCCATCAAGCTGATCATGCCGCACGCGCCCGGCGGCCCGACCGACGTGGTCGCGCGGACACTGGCGCCGCACATCGGCACGGCGCTGGGGCAGACCCTGTTCGTGGAAAGCCGGGTCGGTGCGAGCGGCAATATCGGCACCGAGTACGTGGCCCGCGCAGCGCCGGATGGCTACACCGTGCTCTACCAGACCTCGGGCCTGGCCATCATGCCGGCCCTGTTCAGGAAGCTGCCCTACGACCCGCTGGCCGGCTTCGCGCCGGTGGCCATGCCGGCGGACATCAACGTGATCCTGCTGGTGCGGAATTCCCTGCCGGTCGCGGATCTCTCTTCCTTCCTGCAATACCTGAAGGACCATCCCGGCAAGCTGAGCTATGGATCGGGCGGAAGGGGCAACATCACCCATCTGGCCGTGGAGGTGCTGCTGCGGCAACTGGGATCCAGCGCCGTCCATGTGCCTTACAAGGGAACGGCGCCTGCCATGGTCGATCTGCTCGGCGGCCAGATCGACTTCATGCTCGATGCCATCAACACGGCCTATCCCTACGTGAAGGATGGCCGGGTCCGCGCACTCGCCGTCACCGGCGGCAATCGTTCACCGCTGCTGCCGCAGTTGCCCACGGTGGCCGAGGCAGGCGTACCTGGCTACGCCATGTCCACCTGGCAATGCATGCTGGTGCCTGCGGGGACGCCGGCTTCCATCGTGCAGGCACTCAATGCAGCCGTGAACAAGGCGGTGGCCGATCCGGATCTGCAGAAGCAGTTCGCGGCCGTCGGCGTTCAACTGCAGTCATCGACACCGGCTCAACTCGAGGCGCGCCTGCGTGCCGACATCCCCAACTGGATCAAGGTGGCACAGGCGGCCGGCGTGCAGCCTGAATAGAGGATCGCGTCAACCGGGGACGCGCAGGCATGTCTCCACGGCTGGCTTCGAATGTCGATTGCCCCAGCAGCGCTCAGGTGCTCCAATGGGGGCGCCTGCCGGCGACGAAGGAGACTTCCATGGCCTACGAAGCGCGATATGTCCTGCGACCCAACCCCGGCGCCGATCTCGGGGCCGTCATCGAAGCCGTGAAGGTGGGCGCGGCGCTCTGGAAGAAGCATGGTGCGCGCAACCCGCAGCTGTGGAGCGTGGCCGCAGGCGAACTGGGCAACTATGTCCTGACCCTGCAGTTCGAGAACGCGACGGAGTACGCCAAGGTCACGGATCCGTTGTCAGCCGATCCCGAATTCCGGCGCTGGCAAGCGAACAATGTCCAGTCCGGCGCGTTCACATGGGTGCGCAGCAACCTCATGCGCGAGCTTTCCCTGTCGTAGAGACATCCGTACGAGGGGGCCGCCTGCCGATCGCTCACGGCAGGTTCTCGCGAAAGATCACCTGGCTGCGCGTGCTCTCGACGCCCGCCAGCGCCTCGCGCCGGTCGCGCAGGTTGGTGAAGATGCGCACGCAGTTCATCAGCGTGATCTGCGGACTCTGGGTGATCACCGCGTCCATGCTGCCGTCGATCAAGAGTGCGCGCGTGTCGGGCGTGAGGCCGTGACCGATGAAGACCACCTGGTGTTCGCGTCCGGCCTCCTTGAGCGCGCGCGCCACGCCATCGGAGGCGCCGCCGATGTTGTAGATGCCGCCGAGCGCGGGATGCTGCTCCAGCAGCGCGCAGGTCTGGCGGTAGTTCTTCGCGGCGTCGTCGTGGCCTTCGCGCAGGCCCACCACCTGCAGGTGCTCGAACATCTCGCCCATCACGTGCAGGAAGCCGGCCTCGCGCTCCTCGTGCGCGCTGTAGCTCAGGCTGCCGGCGATGAGTGCGACCTTGGCCGCGCGTGCGCGCATGAAGCGCCCGATCAGGTAGCCGGCGGTGCGGCCGGCCGCACGGTTGTCCAGCCCGATGTAGGCCACGCGGCGCGAATCCGCGAGATCGGAGATCAGCGTGATCACCGGCACGCCGCGGTCCGCGAGCGTGGCGACCGCTTCGCGCACCGCCGGATGTTCCAGCGCCATCATCGCGATGCCGTCGCAGCGCCGGCCGCGGCGCAGCAGCGCGGCGGCGAGTTCGTGCGGGTTGAAGCTCTCGATGAACTCGGCGCGGCACTTGACGTTGAAGGGCGCCCAGTGCTCCTGCGAGTAGCCGACCATGTCGCTCAGCATGCGCAGGAAGGGGTTGGTGCCCGCGGGCAAGAGGAAGCTCAGCCGCAGCGGTTCGGGGGCGAGCGCGGCCAGGAGGCCGGTCTCGGGCAGGTAGTCGAGCGCCGAGGCCGCCTTGAGCACGCGGTGCGCGGTGGCGTCGCGCACGCGGGCGCGCTTGTTGAGCACGCGGTCGACGGTGGCGGTCGACACCTTCGCCGCACGCGCGATGTCGACCATGCGGGCCCGGCTGGCATCGACGGAAGAGGGCGGGGAAGGGCGTGCCGGCATCTATCAAAAACTCTCAAATTTCCGGTTTGACGATGACAAGCGATGTACCTATCGTTGGCTGGCTTTCAGGCAATGATGCATCAAATCGCATCATCAACACAACGGAGACAGACATGCAGCCGATGAACCGTCGCAGCGTACTGCGCACGCTTTCCGCCCTTCCCGCCGCAAGCATCGTGACGGCGCTGCCGAGCGTCGCGCGCGCGGCCGAGTTCTCGTACAAGTACGGCAACAACCTGCCGCTCTCGCACCCGCTGAACGTGCGTGCGCAAGAGGCCGCGGACCGCATCCTGAAGGAGAGCAACGGCCGCGTCGAGATCAAGATCTTCCCCAACAACCAGCTCGGCGGCGACACCGACATGCTGGCGCAGGTGCGCTCCGGCGGCATCGAGTTCTTCACGCCCTCGGCGCTGGTCATCGCGACGCTGGTGCCGGTGGCCGCGATCAACGCGGTCGGCTTCGCCTTCTCCGACTACAACCAGGTCTGGGCCGCGATGGACGGCAAGCTCGGCGCCCACGTGCGCGGCGCCATCGCCAAGTCGCGTCTCTACGCCTTCGAGAAGATGTGGGACAACGGCTTTCGCCAGACCACCAGCAGCAAGGCGGCGGTCGATTCGGCCAAGGACATGGACGGCCTGAAGATCCGCGTGCCGGTGAGCCCGCTGTCGATCTCGATGTTCAAGGGCCTCGGCGCCGCGCCGACCAGCCTGCAGTTCAGCGAGGTCTACACCGCGCTGCAGACCAGGATCGTCGATGCGCAGGAGAACCCGCTGCCGATCATCCAGGTGGCCAAGCTCTACGAGGTGCAGAAATACGGCTCGATGACCAACCACATCTGGGACGGCTACTGGTTCGTCGCCAACGGCCGTGCGTGGGACGCATTGCCCGACGCGATGAAGACCATCGTCGCGCGCGCCATCAACGAGGCCGGCCTGCAGCAGCGCGAGGACATCAAGAAGCTCAACGAGTCGGTGGTCGGCGATCTGCAGGCGAAGGGGCTGGCGATCAATCGACCGGCCGCGGACAGCTTCCGCGCCAAGCTGCGCGAATCTGGCTTCTATGGCGAATGGAAGGGCCGCTTCGGTGCCGAAGCCTGGACGCTGCTCGAAGGCGCCGTTGGGAAGCTGGCCTGATTCAATGGCCCACGGTTCCACCTTCGAGGCCGCGCCGATCGGCCTGCCCGCGCCGGCGCTGAGCGCGTTCGCGCGCCGCGCCGACCACTGGCTTGGCGTGACGGTCGAATCGGTCGCGGCGCTGCTGGTGCTGGTCGAGATCGTCGTGCTGTTCGCCGGCGTGACCTCGCGCTATCTGTTCCATGCGCCGCTGGTGTGGTCCGACGAGCTGGCCTCGATCCTCTTTCTCTGGCTCTCGATGCTGGGCGCTGCCGTGGCGCTGCGGCGCGGCGAGCACATGCGCATGACGGCGCTGGTCGATCGCGTGCAGCCCTCGACGCGCGCGATGCTCGATGCCTTCGCGCTCGCGGCTTCGCTGGCCTTTCTCGCGCTGGTGATCTGGCCGTCGATCGACTACGCGGCCGAGGAATCCTTCATCGTCACGCCGGCGCTGGAGATCAGCAACGCGTGGCGCGCGGCCGCGATTCCGATCGGCGTCGGGCTGATGATCGTGATGGCGCTGCTGCGCTTGCTGCGCGTCTGCAGCCTGCGGCAGATCGCGGTCTCGGTGCTGGGCGTGGCCGCGGTGGTCGCGCTGTTCTGGTTCGCGGGGCCGCTGCTCGCGCCGCTGGGCAAGCTCAACCTCGTGATCTTCTTCGTGCTCGTGGTGGCGGCCACGGTGTTCGCGGGCGTGCCGATCGCCTTCTCGTTCGCGCTGGCGACCTTCGGCTATCTCGCGCTGACCACGCACACACCGATGCTGGTGATGGTGGGGCGCCTGGACGAAGGCATGTCGCACCTGATCCTGCTGGCGGTGCCGCTGTTCATCTTCCTCGGCGCGCTGATCGAGATGACCGGCATGGCGCGCGCGATGATCCAGTTCCTCGCCGGCCTGCTCGGGCATGTGCGCGGCGGACTGTCGTATGTGCTGATCGGCGCGATGTACCTGGTGTCGGGCATCTCGGGCTCGAAGGTGGCCGACATGGCGGCCATCGCGCCGGTGCTGTTCCCCGAGATGGTGAAGCGCGGCGCCAAGCCCGGCGACCTCGTCGCGCTGCTGTCGGCAACGGGTGCGCAGACCGAGACCATTCCGCCTTCGATCGTGTTGATCACCATCGGCTCGGTGACCGGCATCTCGATCGCCGCACTCTTCACCGGGGGGCTGCTGCCGGCGGTGGTGCTCGGCATCGCACTGTGCCTGGTGGTGCGCTGGCGCTACCGCAACGAGGACCTGAGCGGCGTCGAGAAGCAGGGATGGCGCCGCATCGGGCGGCTGCTGTTCGTCGCGCTGCCGGCGGTGCTGCTGCCCTTCGTGATCCGCGCGGCGGTGGTCGAGGGCGTGGCGACGGCGACCGAGGTCTCGACCATCGGCATCGTGTATTCGGCATTGATCGGCCTCGTGGTCTATCGCCAGTTCGACTGGCGGCGCCTCAGGCCGATGCTGGTCGAGACGGCCTCGCTGTCGGGCGCGATCATCTTCATCGTCGGCTGCGCGACGGCGATGGCCTGGGGTCTCACGCAGTCCGGCTTCTCGCAGGATCTGGCGCAGTGGATGAAGTCGATGCCGGGTGGCGCCTATGGCTTTCTCGCGGTGTCGGTTCTCGCCTTCATCGTGCTCGGCAGCGTGCTCGAAGGCATTCCCGCGATCGTGTTGTTCGGCCCCTTGCTGTTCCCGATCGCCAAGGCGGTCGGCGTGAACGAGGTGCACTACGCGATGGTGGTGATCTTCGCGATGGGCATCGGCCTGTTCGCGCCGCCCTTCGGTGTCGGCTACTACGGCGCCTGCGCGGTCAGCAAGGTCGAGCCGGCCGAGGGCATCGGGCCGATCTGGGGCTACATGCTGGCGCTGCTCGTCGGCCTCGTGCTGGTCGCTGCGATTCCCTGGTTCTCGATCGGTTTCCTCAAGACCTGAGCCCCTCTTTTCAACCGGAGTTTTTCATGAGCCGATTCTTTGGCGAGATCCGCCAGCTGGGCTATGTCGTGCCCGACATCGAGGCCGCGATGGATTATTGGAGCCGCACGCTCGGCGTCGGCCCGTGGTTCTACAACCCGAAGGTGCCGATCGTGAACTACCGCTACCGCGGCGAGGAACATGCGCCGCACAACTCGGTCGCGCTGGCCAACTCGGGCTTCGTGCAGGTGGAGCTGATCCAGACGCGCAACGATGTGCCTTCGATGTACCGCGACTTCCAGCAGGCCGGGCGCACGGGGCTGCAGCATGTCGCCTACTGGACTTCGAACTACGACGCCGACCTGGAACGCCTGTTGCGACAAGGCTTCCAGCCGGTGATGAGCGGCGAGGTCGGCGAGCGCGGACGCTTCGTCTACTTCGACACCGAATACCACCCGGGCACCGTGATCGAGCTGTCGGAGGTCGCGGGGCCGAAGGGCCGGATGTTCGATCTGATCCGCCAGTCTTCCGAAGGCTGGGACGGCGCCGATCCGGTGCGGCCCTTTCCCGATCTGAGCCGGCTGTGAACGCGCCATCCGAGCGCTTGCGGGCGCGGTACCTGATCGAGACGCCGCTCGATCCGGCCGCGGTCGCCGAAGTCATGGCGGGCGAGCAGTCGAGCGGCACCTTCGTTCGCGTCGAAGGCGAGACCGATGCGCTGCGCGAACGCGCGCGCGCGGTGGTCGAGTCGGTGGTCGAGCGCGAAGCCGCGCCAGTGCCGTCGCTGCCCAACGCCTTCCTCGAACGCAAGGGCAGGGGCGGCCCGTGGCGGCGCGCGCAGATCGACATCTCGTTCCCGGTCGCCAACATCGGCGCCAACCTGCCGACGCTGGCAGCCACCGTCGCGGGCAATCTCTACGATCTCGGTGAAGTCACGGGACTGCGGCTCGAATCGATGCAGCTGCCGGCCTCGTACCGCGCGCGCTTCGAGCTGCCGCGCGTCGGTGTCGCGGGGACGCGGCGCGCGATCGGCGTCGCGCAGGGCGCGCTGGTCGGCACCATCGTCAAGCCCAATGTCGGATTGTCGGCAGCCGAGACAGCGGCGCTGGTCGGCCGACTCTGCGCCGCCGGCGTCGACTTCATCAAGGACGACGAAGTCTGCGCCGACCCCGACCATGCGCCGCTCGCCGAGCGCGTGCCGGCCGTGATGGCGGTGGTGCGCGAACACCGCGAGCGCACCGGCCGCAACGTGATGGTCGCGTTCAACATCACGGACGAGACCGATGCCATGCGCCGCCATGCCGACCTCGTCGAGCGCGAAGGCGGCGACTGCGTGATGGCGAGCCTGAACTGGTGCGGCTTCTCGGCCATCCAGACGCTGCGTCGTCATACCGCGCTGGCGCTGCACGGCCATCGCAACGGTTACGGCGCGCTGTCGCGGCATCCGCTGCTCGGCATCTCGTTCCAGGCGTATCAAACGCTGTGGCGGCTGGCCGGCGTCGATCACATGCACGTGCACGGACTGCAGGGCAAGTTCGCGCAGCCCGACAGCGAGGTGATCGAATCGGCGCGCGATTGCCTCGCGCCCTTGTGCGAGGGGGGCGACGATGCCGTGATGCCGGCCTTCTCGTCAGGCCAATGGGCCGGCACCGTGCCTGCCACCTGGACCGCGATCGGCAGCGACGACCTGCTCTTCATGTCGGGTGGCGGGATCCTCGCGCATCCCGGTGGCGCGGCAGCGGGCGTCGCCAGCATCCGCCAGGCCTGGGCCGCGGCGCGCGACGGCGTCGCGCTGGCGGACCGGGCACGCGAGGCGCCGGAGCTTGCACGCGCGTTGGCGTTCTTCGGGCGGGCATGAATTGGCCCCGGCGATCCTCTACTACGGCGACGATTTCACCGGCGCGACCGACACGCTCGGCACGGCTGCGCGCGCCGGCCTGCGCACGCTGCTGTTCCTGAGGCCG
Source organism: Variovorax sp. SRS16 (assembly GCF_901827165.1). Classification (NCBI taxonomy): domain Bacteria; kingdom Pseudomonadati; phylum Pseudomonadota; class Betaproteobacteria; order Burkholderiales; family Comamonadaceae; genus Variovorax; species Variovorax sp. SRS16. Next base: position 3,913,012 of record NZ_LR594666.1, on the reverse strand, counting down.
CCCGACGCGGCGCGGCTCGAACGCGCGGGGCCGCTCGATTGCGTCGGCATCGCGGGGGCCGCGCGTGCGATGAATCCCGCCGAGATGCGCGCCGAGCTGGCGCCGATCGCGAAGCTGTTCGAGACGCTCGGCGCGCGCGTGCTGCACTACAAGACCTGCTCGACCTTCGACAGCGCACCGGCCGTCGGCAGCATCGGCGTCGCCGTCGATGTGCTGCGCGCCGCGGTGTCGCAGCCGTGGGCCGCGATCGTCGGCGGGCAGCCCGGCATCGAGCGCTTCTGCGTGTTCGGCCATCTGTTCGCTGCGGCCGGCGCGGGCGGCGAGGTGTTTCGCATCGATCGCCATCCGACGATGAGCCGTCATCCGGTCACGCCGATGCACGAGTCCGATCTGCGGCGCCATCTTGCGCTGCAGGGGCTGACGGGTGTGCGCTCGTTGCCGTATACGGCCTATGGCAAGACGCCCGGCGCATTGCGCGAGGATCTCGAAGCATTGCTTGCGGGCCGGCCCGAAGCGGTGCTGTTCGATGTGACGGACGACGCGCAACTCGCATCCATCGGGGCGCTTCTCTGGCCGCGTGCGCTCGAGGATTCCTTGCTCACGGTCGGCCCGAGCAGCGTGGTGCAGGCGATCGCGGGCCAGTTGCGCGCGCGTCCGCCGGCGGCCGCCACGATCGCGCCGGCGCGCGGACCGGTGCTGGTGCTGGCCGGCAGCCTGTCGCCCGTGACCGAGCGGCAGATCGTTGCCGCGCACTCGTACGACACCGTGTGGCTCGATCCGGCGCAGCTCGCGCAGCCGGATGCGGCGCAGCGCGCGGTCATGGCCGGGCGGATCGCCGAGCTGCTCGCCGCGGGAAAGAACGTGCTCGCGTGCACGCGCCGGCCGGGCACTTCCTCGGCCGGCGACGCGCCCGTGGACGCGCGTGGACTCGCGCGCGCCGGCGGCGACCTGCTGGCCCGCGTGCTGGCGCTGGCGCCGCTTGCGCGTGTCGGCGTCGCCGGCGGCGACACCTCGAGCCATGCCGTACAGGCGCTCGATGCCTGGGGGCTGTCGTACCTCGCTGCGCTGGGGCCCGGCACCGGCCTGTGCCGGTTGCACAGCGACGTGCCGGCGCTCGACGGCATGGAGATCATGCTCAAGGGCGGGCAGATGGGTTCGGCTGACGTGTTCGAGCGGCTGGTCCACGGCACTGCCTGACCCCAGGGCCAATGGCCCGCCGCGCATGGATCCACCGTGGATTGGCCCGCCGCATGGCTCTTCCGGGCCTGTCGAAAAGCAAGGAAAAAGACAACACTGACAAACATCAAGACATCACCGCGAAGACCTTCTTCGCATAGACGCTCAGGGAGTTTGCAGTGGCCATCAAAACCGCCGAAAAAGAACTGATCCAGCGTGTGCTGGACACCCTCGAACAGATGCTGTGCGAAGTGTCGGGCTCGGCGGAATGGGTTCGCTGCTTCCCGTCCGCCGGCGATCTCTCGGCGCCGACGGACGGGTGGATGGACACCATCCGTACCGCGGAGGTGGCGCAGCACAACCGGCCGGCGCAATCGGCCTACTTCTGTCTGACCTCCGCCAGCGCGCTGGTCGACGTGACGCGCTCGCTGCTCAAGCAGCTGGACGCGCCGTGCGAAGCGCAAGGCACGGAATGCTGGAGCGAACTCAGTGCCGCATCCAAGGCTGCCGGACAGTCCGCCTACCTCGCATCGGTGATCCTGGCCGGCCCGAGGGCGCGGCCCGCGACCGGCGACAGGGCTTGCGACCAGGTGACCCGCCACCATCGCCCGGGCGTCGGCGCGTCGGCGCGTTCGTCGCTGGGGGCGGGTCTCATGGGCCGGCTCATGAGCCTGTTCGACACACGCCCCGCCGCGCGCTGCGGCTGAGCTTGCATGCGTGCGTACAGCGCCGCACGACCTTCGTTGCGCTGCAGACGAGGAGAACGCGATGAACAAGTACACGATCCGCTGGCTTGTGGCTTCGGTGTGCCTGCTGTTGACCGCTTGCGGCGGCGGCGGCAGTGGTAGCGGGACGCCGTTCTTCGCCGTCGCGTCGTCGAGCGGAAGTTCGCCGCCTGCCGAAAACCGGGTCGAGCCTGTGCCGCCGCCCGCGACCCAGCTGACTGCAACGCCGCCAGAACCATCGCAGACAGAGCCTCCGGCGGCTCGCCACACCATCGGCGGCACGCTTTCCGGACTGCCGCCCGAGGCGCAAGTGGTCCTGCTCGACAACGGCGGCGACGCGCTGGCGCTGACGGCCGATGGCCCGTTCAGTTTCGCAACGTCCGTCGCCTTCGGCGCGGCCTATGCGGTGACGGTGGGCACGCAACCCGCGTGGTCCGCCTGCACGGTGCGCGACGGCAGCGGTTCGGCGGCAGCCGATGTGACGAGCGTGTCGGTGACCTGCGCGGGGGTGTCCGCGCAGGTCACGACGCTGGCCGGTGCGATGAGACCGGGCGCTCGCGACGGCGTCGGCGACGCCGCGTCGTTCAGCGAACCGGTCGGCGTGGCGGTGGATGCTGCCGGCAAGGTCTATGTGGGAGACATGATCAACAACAACATTCGCGTGATCGCGCCGGGCGGCGCCGTCACCACGCTGGCGGGTTCGACGAGCGCGGCATTCGCCGACGGCACCGGCCGCGCGGCATCGTTCAACGCGCCGGAAGGCGTGGCGGTGGATGACGCTGGCATGGTGTACGTGGCGGACTACCTGAACCACGCCATTCGCAAGATCACGCCGGCCGGCGTGGTCAGCACCTTGGCAGGCTCCGGGGCCGCTGGCTCTTTCGATGGCGCCGGCAGCGCGGCATCGTTCTACTACCCGGCCGGCGTGGCCGTGGACGCCAAGCGCAACGTCTACGTGGCGGACACCGGCAATCACTTGATCCGCAAGATCACGCCGGACGGGGTGGTCAGCACCTTCGCGGGCTCGGGCGCACTGGGTGGGGACGATGGCGCCGGTCGCGCTGCGTCGTTCCGCGACCCCTATGGAGTGGCCGTGGACGCCGCAGGCAATGTCTACGTGGCGGACTATTCGAACAACCGGATCCGCAAGATCACGCCGGATGGCATGGTCAGCACCTTGGCGGGCTCCGGAGCGCCGGGTTCGGACGACGGCGCCGCCGGCACCGCGTCGTTCCGCCACCCCTACGGCGTGGCCGTCGACCTCGGCGGCAATGTCTATGTGGCGGACTACGGAAACAGCCTGATTCGCAGGATCACGCCCGCCGGTGTGGTCAGCACCCTGGCCGGCGATCCGAACGGAGGTTTTGCCGACGGCATCGACGGTGCGGCGTCCTTCGACGCCCCGACCGGTGTCGCCGTCGATGCCAGCGGAACCCTCTACGTGGCCGACTTCGCCAACAACGCGATCCGCAAGATCACCGCCGTCCGCCCCTAGTGCCTTCGCGCGCGGCTCGATCGGGCGTTCGGCATCGAACGCCCTTTGCCGACGCGCCGCACGGCGCCACAATGAGGGTTGACCCTCAGGGTTTTCCCCGGGGCCCCATACCGGCCACCACATAGCCGCTATGGGCGAGCGGGTATGCATTCGGGGCGTCAAAGCACTAACTTCCAATGGCCGGATTTCTGATCCTTCCAACGAGCGCCACCACGAGCATGAGCATGACCCCCAGCACCCAACCCATCCGCTTCTTCCACCGCGGCCGGATCGTCGACGTGAGCGGCGTGCATCCGACCCGCTCGGTGCTCGACTGGCTGCGCGAGGACGCGCGCTGCACCGGCACCAAGGAAGGATGCAACGAGGGCGATTGCGGCGCCTGCACGGTGGTGATCGGCGAGCTGGCCGAGCCCGGCGATACGCGCGCGGTCGGCGGCCTGCGGCTCTCGACGGTCAATGCCTGCATCCAGTTCGTGCCCACGCTGCACGGCAAGGCGCTGTTCACGGTCGAGGACCTGAAGGCGCAGTGCGGCAAGACGCGCGATCCCGCGCTGCACGACAAGCACGCGGTGCAGAGCCTGCATCCGGTGCAGCAGGCGATGGTCGACTGTCATGGCTCGCAGTGCGGCTTCTGCACGCCCGGCTTCATCATGTCGCTGTGGTCGACCTACGAGCATCACCAGGACAGCGGTACCCAGCCGACGCGCCAGCAGCTGGCCGACGACCTCTCGGGCAACCTGTGCCGCTGCACCGGCTACCGGCCGATCCTCGATGCCGGCCAGCGCATGTTCGACCTGCCGGCGGTGCGGTTCGATACCGCGCCGGTGGTCGAGGCGCTGACGAGCCTGCGCCATGACGCGACCTTCGACTACGCGGCGCCGCTGGGCCAGCGCGTGGACCGCTTCCATGCGCCCACCACGCTGGCCGAGCTGGCCGCGCTGCGCGAAGCGAATCCGCGCGCGCAGCTGCTGGCCGGCTCCACCGACGTCGGCCTGTGGGTCAACAAGCAATTCCGCGACCTGGGCGACATCCTCTACGTCGGCGACGTGGCGGAGATGAAGACGATCGAGCAACGCGGCAGCGGCGCCGCGGCCGAGCTCTACATCGGCGCCGGCGCGACGCTCGAGGATGCCTACCGCGCGCTCGCGCAACGCGTGCCCAGCCTGACCGACGTCTGGCTGCGCTTCGCCTCGCCGCCGATCCGCAACGCCGGCACCATGGGCGGCAACGTCGCCAACGGCTCGCCGATCGGTGATTCGCCGCCGATGCTGATGGCGCTCGATGCGCAGATCGAGCTGCGCCGCGGCGCGCGCGTGCGCCGCATGCCGCTGCCCGATTTCTACCTCGACTACATGAAGAACCAGCTCGAGCCCGGCGAGTTCGTGCAGGGTCTCGCGGTGCCGCTCGCGGCGCTCGAACGCGAGGTGCGCGTCTACAAGATCAGCAAGCGCTTCGACTGCGACATCTCGGCCCTGTGCGCCGGCTTCGCGATCGCGCTCGACGGCGAGATCGTGAACGAAGTGCGCCTCGCTTTCGGGGGCATGGCCGCCACCGTGAAGCGCGCCGCGCAGACCGAGGCGGCACTCGTCGGCAAGCCCTGGACGCAGGCCAGCGTCAACGCCGCCAAGCTCGCGATGGCGCAGGACTTCAAGCCGCTCAGCGACATGCGGGCCAGTGCCGACTACCGCCTGCAGGTGGCGCAGAACCTGCTGCAGCGCCTGTGGCTGGAGACCCGCGTGGCGGACCCACTGCCGGCGCAAGCCGTCAGCGTCTGGAGTGTCATGCCGCACCAGACCAGCGCAGCACAAGGAGCCTGAGATGAACAAACCTTTGGACCCCCGCATGTTCCAGTCCGCGGAAGCCTTCGCCGACTATCTCCAGAACACGGCCGCGCGCATCGATGCGCGCGCCGAGGCCAAGGCGCACGACAACGGCGCGCGCGTCGGCATCAGCCGGCCGCACGAATCGGCGCACCTGCACGTGGCCGGCGAGGCCACCTACATCGACGACATCCCCGAGCTCGCGGGCACGCTGCATTGCGCGCTCGGCCTGTCGCCGGCGGCCAACGGCCGGCTCAAGGACATGAAGCTCGACGACATCCGCGCGATGCCCGGCGTGGTGGCGGTGCTCACGGCGGCCGACATTCCGGGCAGCAACGATTGCGGCTCGATCATCCATGACGACCCGATCCTGTGCAGCGGCGACATCCGCTACCTCGGCCAGCCGGTGTTCGCGGTGATCGCCGAGACCCGGGACGCCGCGCGCCGCGCCGCGGCCCGCGCCAGGACCGCGCTCGACATCGAAGCCGCGCCGCCCGTGCTCACGCCGCAGGACGCGCATGCCAAGGGCCAGTACGTGCTGCCGCCGATGCACCTCGCGCGCAACACGCACGCGGCCAGCGCCCAGGCCGCGATCGCGAAGGCGCCGCGCCGCCTGAAGGCGAGCTTCGACGTCGGCGGCCAGGAGCAGTTCTACCTCGAAGGCCAGATCAGCTACGCCATCCCGAAGGAGGGCGGCGCGATGCATGTCTACTGCTCGACCCAGCACCCCAGCGAGATGCAGCACCTGATCGCGCATGCGCTGCACCTGCATGCCAATGAAGTGCATGTCGAATGCCGGCGCATGGGCGGCGGCTTCGGCGGCAAGGAATCGCAGTCGGCGCTGTTCGCCTGCGTGGCCTCGGTCGCGGCGCGGCAGCTGCAGCGCCCGGTCAAGCTCAGGCTGGACCGCGACGACGACTTCATGATCACCGGCCGCCGCCACTGCTTCTGGTACGAGTACGAAGTCGGCTACGACGACGAGGGCCGCATTCTCGGCGCCGAGATCTCGATGGTGTCGCGCGCCGGGCATTCGGCGGATCTCTCGGGGCCGGTGATGACGCGCGCGCTGTGCCACTTCGACAATGCCTACTGGCTGCCCGACGTGTCGATGCATGGCTACTCGGGCCGCACCAACACGCAGAGCAACACGGCCTTCCGCGGCTTCGGCGGCCCGCAGGGCGCGATCGCGATCGAGAACATCATGGACAGCGTGGCGCGCGTGCTGGGCCGCGATCCGCTCGACGTGCGGCGCGTCAACTTCTACGGCAAGGCCGAACGCAACGTCACGCCCTACGGCCAGACCGTGACCGACAACATCATTCACGAGCTGGTGGCCCAGCTCGAAGCCAGCAGCGACTACCGCGCGCGGCGCGAAGAGATCGCCGGCTTCAACGCCAAGAGCACGGTGCTCAAGCGCGGCATCGCATTGGCGCCGCTCAAATTCGGCATCTCCTTCAACGTCAAGCATTTCAACCAGGCCGGCGCGCTGGTGCATATCTACACCGACGGCTCGATCCTGGTGAACCATGGCGGCACCGAGATGGGGCAGGGCCTCAACACCAAGGTGGCGCAGGTGGTGGCGCACGAGCTCGGCGTGAGCTTCGAGTGCGTGCGCGTCACGGCCACCGACACGCAGAAGGTCGCCAACACCTCGGCCACGGCCGCATCGACCGGCGCCGACCTCAACGGCAAGGCCGCGCAGGATGCCGCGCGCCAGCTGCGCGAGCGCCTGGCTGACTGCGCCGCGAGCCGGCATGGCGGCGATGCCGCGTCGGTGCGCTTCGTCAACGACAAGGTCGAGGTCAACGGCCGCTCGCTGCCCTTCGCCACGCTGGTCGGCGAGGCCTACCTCGACCGCGTGCAGCTCTGGTCCGACGGCTTCTACGCCACGCCCGGCCTGAGCTGGGACAAGGACACGATGCAGGGCCGGCCCTTCTACTACTTCGCCTACGGCGCCGCCGTCAGCGAGGTGGTCGTCGACACGCTCACCGGCGAATGGAAGCTGCTGCGCGCCGACATCCTGCACGATGCCGGCAAGTCGCTGAACCCGGCGGTCGACATCGGCCAGGTCGAGGGCGCTTTCATCCAGGGCATGGGCTGGCTCACCACCGAAGAGCTGGTCTGGCATCCGAAGACCGGCCTCCTGACCACGCACGCACCCAGCACCTACAAGATCCCGACCGCCAACGACTGCCCGCCGGTCTTCAACGTGCAGCTGTTCGAAGGCCAGAACTTCGAGGACTCGATCCACCGCAGCAAGGCCGTCGGCGAGCCGCCGCTCCTGCTGCCGTTCTCGGTCTTCTTCGCTATCCGTGATGCGGTGTCCGCCGCAGCCGATCACAAGGTGGATCCGCCGCTGAAGGCGCCGGCCACCAGCGAGTCGATCCTGCGTGCGATCACGGCGGTCCAGGCCTCCTTGTCGAACTGAAAGCCGTTCCATGTGAATGCAGCGCTGTATAACTGCCCGCACATTCAGCAACCGGTGGGCAGCCATGCGTGATCAGGCTTTGTTCGACAAGATCGATCTTCATCTCATCAGGATTCTTCATACCGTGTTGACCGACCGCAGCGTCTCTCGCGCCGCCATCCGGCTGGGCATGTACCAGCCCGCCGTCTCGGCCGCCCTCAAGCGGCTGCGCGAGCTGTCGGGCGACCCGCTCCTGGTGCGCTCCGGCGCGGGCATGGTGCCGACCGATGCAGGGCTGCGCATGATCGAACCCAGCGCGGCCATCCTGCGCTCGGCCGAGGTGCTGTTCTCCGATGCGCGCGGCTTCGAACCGCAGACCGCGGTCACGACCTTCCGCATCGCCGCCAGCGACTACCTCGATCCGCTGTTCCTGCCGACGCTGGTGGCGCAGGTGAAGAGCAATGCGCCGCTGTGCGGCATCGAGATCCATCCGCTGTCGCCGGACTCGGACTACCACGCGCACCTGTCGCTCGGCCACGTCGACCTGGTGATCGGCAACTGGCTCAAGCCGCCCGAGGACCTGCACATGTCGCGCCTGTTCGGCGACGAGATCGTCTCGCTGGTCAACAAGGACCATCCGGCCGTGCGCCGCGGCTGGGACGCCGACACCTGGCTCGCCGCCGAGCACATCGCACCGACGCCCACGCACCCGGGCGCGCGCGGGATCGTCGACCAGATGCTCGACGAGCTGGACATGCAGCGCAACATCACGGCGCGCTGCGCCCACTTCGGGCTGATACCCGACATGGTCGCCTCCAGCCTGCTGGTGCTGACGACCGGGCGCCAGTATTGCGAGCGCTTCATCCCGCGCCTGCCCGTGAAGATCCTCGAATGCCCGGTCGTGCTGCCGCGGCTCATGTACTACCAGCTCTGGCACGAGCGCACGCATTCGTCGAGTTCGGCGCGCTGGCTGCGCGAGCGCATCAAGTCGGTGGCCGCATCCCTGCGGCCGCCTCCCAGCAATCCCGCAGCGGCCCACACAAATTAGCGCCGCACGGATCGAGATACACACATAAAAACGGAGACAGGAAAAATGAACTGGATGGAACGGGTGTTCAAGCTCAAGGAGCACGACACCACGGTGCGCACGGAGCTGCTGGCAGGGCTCACGACCTTTCTGACGATGGCCTACATCATCTTCGTCAACCCGTCGATCCTCGGCGATGCGGGCATGCCGAAGGACTCGGTGTTCGTCGCCACCTGCCTGATCGCCGCGCTCGGCACGGCGATCATGGCGCTCTATGCCAACTACCCGATCGCGCTCGCACCGGGCATGGGGCTCAACGCGTACTTCGCCTACGTGGTGGTGCTGCAAATGGGCTTCACCTGGCAGGCCGCGCTCGGCGCGGTGTTCATCTCGGGCTGTCTTTTCCTGGCGGTCACGCTGTTCGGGCTGCGCGAGCTGATCATCCGCGGCATCCCGCATTCGATCCGCATCGCCATCACGGTCGGCATCGGGCTCTTCCTGGCCATCATCGCGCTCAAGAACGCGGGCATCGTGGCGCCGTCGAAGGCGACCTACGTGACGCTGGGCGACCTGCACACGCCGCAGGTGGTGCTGGCGACGATCGGCTTCTTCGTCATCGTGGTGCTCGACCGGCTCAAGGTGCGCGGCGCGATCCTGATCGGGATCGTGCTCGTCACGGTGCTGTCCTTCTTCTTCGCCGGCAACAAGTTCAATGGCGTGTTCTCGGCACCGCCCTCGATCGCGCCGACCTTCCTTCAGCTCGACATCAAGGCGGCGCTGTCCGGCGGCATCCTGAATGTGATCCTGGTGTTCTTCCTGGTCGAGCTGTTCGACGCCACCGGCACGCTGATGGGCGTGGCTCGCCGTGCCGGGCTGCTGGTGCCGGGCAAGATGGAGCGGCTCAACAAGGCGCTGCTGGCCGACAGCGGCGCGATCTTCGCCGGTTCGCTGCTCGGCACCTCCAGCACCACGGCCTATGTCGAGAGCGCCGCCGGCGTGCAGGCGGGTGGGCGCACGGGCCTCACCGCGCTCACGGTGGCGATCCTGTTCCTCGCCTCGCTGGTGATCTCGCCGCTGGCCGGCTCGGTGCCGGCCTATGCGACGGCGCCCGCGCTCTTCTTCGTGGCCTGTTTGATGCTTAGGGAATTGACCGAACTCGACTGGGACGAAACCACCGAAGTGATTCCGGCCGCCGTGACCGCATTGACCATGCCCTTCACCTACTCGATCGCCAATGGCCTGGCGTTCGGCTTCATCACCTACGCGGTGCTGAAGCTGTTCACCGGCCGCGCCAAGGAGGCGCACTGGATGGTCTGGCTCATCGGCGGCGTGTTCCTCTTCAAGTTCATCTATATCGGAGGATAGTGGTCGGACATTGACGAAAATCAGCGATCGCGCAGGGCGCGATTCAGGGCTTCCACGACAACCCACAGGCCAGGCACAGGCATGACAATCCACAGACTCCAGCTCGCGCACATCACCAAGCGCTATCCCGCGGTGGTCGCCAACAGCGACGTATCGCTCACCGTCGGTCCCGGCGAGACCCATGCGGTGCTCGGCGAGAACGGCGCCGGCAAATCCACGCTGATGAAGATCATCTACGGCTCGGTCAAGCCGGACGAAGGCAGCGTGATGTTCAACGGCCAGCCGGCCAATATCCGCAACCCGCAGGAGGCGAGGGCGCTGGGCATCAGCATGGTGTTCCAGCACTTCAGCCTGTTCGACACGCTGACCGTGGCCGAGAACGTCTGGCTCGGGCTCGACAAGAGCCTGGCGCTGGCCGAGGTGGCGCGGCGCATCACGGCCAAGGCCGGCGAGTACGGGCTGGACATCGACCCCTCGCGCCCGGTCCATACGCTGTCGGTCGGCGAGATGCAGCGCGTCGAGATCATCCGCGCGCTGCTCACCGATCCCAAGCTGCTGATCCTCGACGAGCCGACCTCGGTGCTGACGCCGCAAGCGGTGGTCAAGCTCTTCGTGGTGCTGAAGAAGCTCGCCTCCGAAGGCTGCAGCATCCTCTACATCAGCCACAAGCTGCACGAGATCCGCGAGCTGTGCACCGCCTGCACCGTGCTGCGCGGCGGCAAGGTGACGGGCGTGTGCAACCCGCAGAACGAATCGAACGAGTCGCTGTCGCGGCTGATGATCGGCGCCGAGCCACCGCCGCTGCAGCACCGGCCGGTGCGCGCGGGCGCGGTGGCGCTGCGCGTCAAAGCGCTGGCGCTGGCGCGCGAGGACCAGTTCGGCGTCGACCTCGACGGCATCTCGCTGGAGGTCAAGGCCGGCGAGGTGGTGGGCATCGCGGGCGTGTCGGGCAATGGCCAGAAGGAACTGCTCTATGCGCTGTCCGGCGAGGACACGCGCGCCGAGCCGGCGATGATCGAAGTGTTCGGCCAGCCGGCCGCGCGCCTGCGGCCGCGACGGCGCCGCGCGCTCGGCGTGCATTTCGTGCCGGAGGAGCGGCTGGGCCGCGGCGCGGTGCCGACGCTGAGCCTGGCGCACAACATGCTGCTCACGCGCAGCAACGCGGTGGGCAAGGGTGGCTGGATCCGCACCGGTGCGCTGCAGCAGCATGCGGCCGGCATCATCCAGCGCTTCAACGTCAAGGCCGGCGGTCCGGGTGCGGCGGCGCGTTCGCTGTCGGGCGGCAATCTGCAGAAGTTCATCGTCGGCCGCGAGATCGATGCCAGTCCGAAGATCTTCATCGTCTCGCAGCCGACCTGGGGCGTGGACGTGGGCGCCGCGGCGCTGATCCGCGGCGAGATCCTCGCGCTGCGCGACGCCGGCTGCGCGGTGCTGGTGGTGAGCGAGGAGCTCGACGAGCTGTTCGAGATCAGCGATCGCCTCTATGTCATCGCCAAGGGCCGGCTCTCGCCGTCCATCGACCGCGCCGCGGCCACGGTGCCGCAGATCGGCGAATGGATGAGCGGCCTGTGGGACGCCGCGTCGCCACGCCGCGCCGACACGAACACGGAGGTGGCCCATGCTTAAGCTCGAACCCCGCCCGCAGCTCTCGCGCTTCTGGAGCTACGCCTCGCCGATCCTGGCGCTGCTGGTCACGGTGGTGATCGGCATGGTGCTGTTCGCGCTGCTCGGCAAGGATCCGGTCAAGGGCCTCCTGGTCTTCTTCTGGGAACCGATCAAGAGCGGCTATGCGCTGGGCGAGCTGATGGTCAAGGCGACGCCGCTCCTGATCATCGCGCTCGGGCTGGCCGTGTGCTTTCGCGCCAACGTGTGGAACATCGGTGCCGAAGGGCAGTACGTGTTCGGCGCCATCGTGGCCGGCGGCGTGGCCTTGCTGGCCGACAAGAACACCGGCCCCTGGATCGTGGTCCCGATTCTGTTCGCGGGCATCCTCGGCGGCATGGTGTGGGCCGGCATCACCGCCTTCCTGCGCGACAAGTTCAATGCCAACGAGATCCTGGTGAGCCTGATGCTGGTGTACGTGGCGATCCTGCTGCTGGGCTACATGGTCGCCGGGCCGTGGAAGGATCCGCACGGCTACAACTTCCCGCAGAGCAAGACCTTCGAGGCGGTGACGCAGATCCCGCGCCTCATGAAGGGCTCGCGCGTGAGCATCGGGCTGATCATCGCGCTGTGCGGCGCGGGTGCGCTGTGGGTGTTCCTGTTCCGCACGCGCGCCGGCTTTGCGCAGCAGGTCGGCGGCCTCGCGCCGGCGGCCGCGCGCTATGCGGGCTTCTCGGCGCGGCGCGCGGTGTGGATCGCGCTGCTGACTTCGGGCGGCGCGGCCGGCCTCGCGGGCGCGCTCGAAGTCGCGGGCCCGATCGGCCAGCTCACGCCCTACCTGCCGGCGGGCTACGGCTTTGCCGCGATCATCGTCGCCTTCGTCGGGCGGCTGCATCCGGTGGGCATGATCTTCTCGGCGATCCTGATGAGCATGTTCTACATCGGCGGCGAGCTCGCGCAGTCGCGGCTCGGGCTGCCGAAGTCGCTGACGGGCGTGTTCCAGGGGCTGCTGCTGTTCACGCTGCTGGCCTGCGACACGCTGATCGTGTATCGGCTCAAGCGCAAGGCGGCGCCCAAGGCGCTGCCGGCTGCGCCCGCATCGGGCACCTCGTCGCTGCAAGCGAGCACGCCGCTCACAGCACCCGTGCCCGTGACCCAGGTCACGACCGAAGGAGCGATCTGATCATGGAATCCTATGCACTCCTCATCGGCTCGATGCTGAGCGCCGGCACGGTGCTGGCGATCGCGGCGCTGGGCCTCCTGATCAACGAGAAGGCCGGCATCGTCAACCTCGGCGCCGAGGGCATCATGCTGTGCGCCGCGATCGCCGGCTTCGCCACCGTGGTCGTCACGCACAGCACCTGGCTCGGCTTCCTGGCCGGCATGGCGGCCGGCGCGCTGCTGGCGGCCTTCTTCGGCGTGCTGGTGATCTGGCTCAACACCAACCAGTACGCGACCGGGCTCGCGCTGAGCCTGTTCGGCGTCGGCTTCTCGGCCTTCGCGGGCATCAACTTCGTGCAGGCCAAGCTGCCCGAGAGCGTGTCCTATGCGCTGCCGGTGCTGGGCGACATCCCGCTCATCGGGCCGGCGCTGTTCCGGCATCACCCGATGGTGTATTTCGCGGTGGCGCTGACCTTCGGGCTGGTCTGGTTCCTGTACCGCACGCGCGCCGGGCTGGTGCTGCGCTCGGTGGGCGAGTCGCCCGAGTCGGCGCATGCGCTGGGCTACCCGGTGCGGCGCATCCGCTTGATGGCGGTGATCGCCGGCGGCGCGCTGTGCGGGCTCGCGGGCGCCTACCTGTCGACGGTCTACACGCCGCTGTGGGTCGAAGGCATGGTGGCCGGCCGCGGCTGGATCGCGCTGGCGCTCACCACCTTCGCGACCTGGCGGCCGATCCGCGTGCTGCTCGGCGCCTACCTGTTCGGCGGCGTCTCGATGCTCGGCTTCTACCTGCAGAGCACCGGCATCAACGTGCCCAGCCAGTTCCTGAGCATGCTGACCTACATCGCGCCGATCGTGGTGCTGGCGCTGATCTCCCGCAACCCCGCGTTCATCCGCATCAACATGCCGGCGTCGATAGGGAAACCGTTCTACCCCGGCTCATAATCGCGTTTCGTTTTCGTGCTCCGCAACCTGTCCTTCGAGGATTCGACAATGACTGATCTGAACAAGCGTTCCCTGCTCAAGCTGGCTGCCCTCACGGCGGTCGCCTCGGCTGCCCTCGTGGGCTGCGGCAAGAAGGACGAGGCGGCGGCACCGGCCGCAGCGCCCGCCGCCCCGGCACCGACCGTTGCCGCAGCGCCCGCGCCCGCTGCCGCGCCGCTGAACATCGCGTTCGCCTACGTCGGCCCGGTCGGCGACGGCGGCTGGTCCTTCGCGCACGACAAGGCGCGCAAGGCGCTCGAGAAGGAATTCGGCGACAAGATCAAGACCACCTTCGTCGAGAGCGTGCCCGAGGGCGCCGACGCCGAGCGCGTGTTCCGCGACTTCGTGAGCCAGGGCAACAAGCTGATCTTCGGCACCACCTTCGGCTACATGGAGCCGATGCTCAAGGTCGCCGCCGACAGCAAGGACGTGAAGTTCGAACACGCCACCGGCTACAAGACGGCCGAGAACATGCGTACCTACGACAGCCGCACCTACGAGGGCGCCTACATGGCCGGCATCGTTGCGGGTTCGATGACCAAGACCAACACGCTCGGCGTCGTCGGGTCGGTGCCGATCCCCGAGGTGCTGCGCAACATCAACAGCTTCACGCTGGGTGCGCAGTCGGTCAATCCGAAGATCACGACCAAGGTGGTGTGGGTCAACGAATGGTTCAGCCCGCCGAAGGAGACCGAGGCCGCCACGGCGCTGATCAACGGCGGTGCCGACGTGCTGTTCCAGAACACCGATTCGCCGGCCGTGCTGAAGACGGCGCAGGAAAAGGGCAAGCGCGCCTTCGGCTGGGATTCGGACATGACCGCCTACGGCCCGAAGGCCCACCTGGCCTCGGCCGTGATCAACTGGACGCCGTACTACATCAAGGCCACGCAGGACGTGCTCGACGGCAAGTGGGCCACGGGCCAGAGCTGGTGGGGCGTGAAGGAAGGCGCGATCGACCTGGTGTCGATCGCCGACGACGTACCGGCCGAGGCCAAGGCCAAGGTCGACGAAGTCAAGAAGGGCCTGAAGGATGGCACTTTCTCGATCTGGAAGGGCCCGATCGTCGGCCAGGACGGCAAGGAAGTGGTCGCCAAGGACGCGGTGGCGGACGACAAGTTCCTGACCAGCATCAACTTCTATGTCAAGGGCGTGGAAGGCACTGTCCCTGGCGACAAGAAATAGCTCGCCCCCAGGCTTCGCGCACTTCGTGTCGCTTCGCCCACCCCCTGCCGGGGGCAACACCTGCGGACCGGCTGAGCCGGATCCGCGGTGTTTCCCGAAAGGGGCCCTGACTACGGGCAGGGTGTCTCAAGGGGTCGCTGCGGCGACCCTTTTGTTTTGGAGGATTCCACGTTGAACGTCAAACCCATCGATCTCGCTCGCCTGCCCGCGCTGCTGCGCGCGATGCCGAAGGCCGAACTGCACATCCACATCGAAGGCTCGCTGGAGCCCGAGCTGATCTTCGCGCTGGCGCGGCGCAATGGCGTAGCGATGCCGTACGCGAGCGTGGAGGATCTGCGCCGCGCCTATGCCTTCACCAACCTGCAGAGCTTTCTCGACATCTACTACGCCGGCGCGAGCGTGCTGCTGAAAGAGCCGGATTTCTACGACATGGCCTGGGCGTATCTCGAACGCGCCGCGGCCGACCAGGTGCTGCGCACCGAGATGTTCTTCGACCCGCAGACGCACACCGCGCGCGGCGTCGCGATGCAGACGGTGATCGACGGGCTGCACCGCGCCTGCGTCGAGGCCAAGGCCGGGTTGGGTGTCGATGCGGCGCTGATCCTGTGCTTCCTGCGCCATCTGAGCGAGGAAGATGCCTTCGCAACGCTCGAACAGGCGCTGCCGTTTCGCGACAAGTTCATCGGCGTCGGCCTCGATTCGAGCGAGCTCGGCCATCCGCCCGAGAAGTTCGCGCGCGTGTTCGCGCGCTGCCGCGAACTGGGCCTGCACCTCGTCGCGCATGCGGGCGAGGAAGGGCCGCCGGCCTATGTGTGGAGCGCGCTCGACGTGCTCAAGGTCGAGCGCATCGACCACGGCGTGCAGAGCGTGCACGACGCGGCTTTGATGAAGCGGCTCGCGCAGGACCGCATTCCGCTCACGGTGTGTCCGCTGTCGAACCTCAAGCTCTGCGTGTTCCCCGACCTCGCGCAGCACAACCTGCGGGCCTTGCTCGATGCCGGCCTGGTCGCCACCGTCAACTCGGACGACCCGGCCTACTTCGGCGGTTACATGAACCAGAATTTCACCGAGACCTTCGCCGCCACCGGGCTCACGGCGCAGCATGCCTGGCAACTGGCGGCCAACAGCTTCGAGGGCAGCTTCGCCGAGGCAGCGGCCAAGCGCGCCTATGTCGACCGGCTCAACGACGTGTTCGAAGTTTTCACCTGAATCGGCCGCATCGGCGTTCGCCACGCCGGCCGTTAAAATGCCACCCAGGCGCTGCTGCCCCGCAGCGCCTGTTTTCATTTCAGGGGCCATGTAGAGGACCACCATGTACAAAAACCTCGCAGCCGCGTTTGCGGCCGCTTGTTGCATTTCATCCGCCTTTTCCCAGTCCGCGCCGGCGGCCCCGCCGCTGAAGATCGGCTTCGTCTATGTCGCGCCCATCACCGATGCCGGCTGGGTGCGCCAGCACGAGGAAGGCCGTCAGGCCGTCGAGGCCGCGCTGCCCGGCCGCGTGAAGACCACCTACGTCGAGAACGTGCCCGAGGGGCCGGACGCCGAGCGCGTGATCCGCGATCTTGCCCGCCAGGGCAACAAGCTGATCTTCACGCCGAGCTTCGGCTACATGGAGCCGACGCTCAAGGTGGCGCGCGATTTCCCCGACGTGAAGTTCGAGTCGATCACCGGCTACAAGACCGCGCCCAACGTCGCGACCGCCAATGCGCGCTATTACGAAGGCCGCTACCTTGCGGGCATCGCCGCGGGCCGCATGACGAAGACCCATGTCGCGGGCTATGTCGCGGGCTTTCCGATCCCCGAGGTGCTGCAGGGCATCAATGCCTTCACGCTCGGCATGCGCTCGGTCGATCCGAAGGCGGTGGTCAAGGTGGTGTGGCTGGACGCCTGGTTCGATCCACCGAAGGAGCGCGATGCCGCCATGACGCTGTTCGACCAGGGCGTCGACGTGATCTCCTTCCACACCGGCTCGACCGCGGTGATGGCCGCGGCGCAGGAGCGCGGCAAGATGGCCGTGGCCTATCACTCGGACATGCGCAAGGTCGCGCCCGATGCGCAGATCATTGCCGTCACGCACCAGTGGGGCGGCTACTACACGCAGCGCGCGCGCGCCGTGCTCGACGGCATCTGGAAGAGCGGCGACGTCTGGGGCGGCGTCAAGGAAGGGATGATCCGCGTCGGCGACTTCGGGCCGAAGGTGCCGAAGGCGGTGCAGCAGGAGGTGCTGGCGCGCCAGCAGGACATCGCCGCCGGGCGGCTGCAGCCCTTTCGCGCCGTGACGGACGTGCGCGACAACGAGGGACACGTCGTGATCCCGAAGGGCGGCGCGCTCAGCGACGCGCAGATCCTGCAGATGAACTGGCTGGTCGAGGGCGTGCAGGGGCGCATCGCACGCCGGGCGGGCTGAGCCGGGCGCTGCGGCGCCGCGGCCTCGGCGGCCCCCTCAGTGCACGAAGCCGCGTTCGCGCGTGAAGTAGCGGCTGTCGGCCGACAGCGCCTTGATGCGCACGGCCGGCTGTCCCGCGTAGAGCGAGAGCTCCTCGGTGTGCGCCTTGTTGAGCACCGAGGCGGCACCGAGCACGCAGCGGTCGGGCAGGGCGGCACCGCCCAGCACGGTGACGCGCGTACCGATGAGGCAATAGGCGCCGATGCGGATCGGCTTGCAGTCCTGCCGGCCGTCGGCCACGTTGATGCCGTGCGTGATCAGCTGCGAGTGGTAGCCGGCGAGCGTGGTGTAGTCGCCGATCTCGACGCGGTCGGTGCAGTCGATGATGTGCGACTTGGTGATGGCCGCGTGCGCGCCGACTACCAGCGTGGGATCGCGGTCGGCCCGGTGGGTGAAGTGGGCGCCATCCGGCGAGTGGCCGGTGATCCAGTTCGAGCGGTTGATGATCGAGTGTTCACCGCACTCCAGCCGGCCCAGGTGGATCGCGACATTGAAGTGGCCGATGAAGGCACGCTCGGCCATCACCAACTCGCCCGGGAAGACATAGGAGAGCCCGATGCGTGCCGTATCCGCGAGCTGATAGCCCCAGAACCGCTGCAGGGCCCAGCGCTTGAGCGTCCAGGGCAGGATCACCACGGCCAGCGCCAGCAGCCTCTTCATCTTCATCGGCCGTCCTTGCGCGCGTCGACCAGGCGGCGGTAGATCGCGACGTAGTTCGATGCCATCTGCGCGGCCGTGTAGCCGGCCGCGTTCTCCAGGCCCAGCCTGCGCATCTCGGGCAGCCGTGGCGCGGCGCGCTCGATCGCCTCGGCGATGGCCGCCGGGTTCTTGGGGTCGATGTAGACGGCGCCGGGGCCGCCGATCTCGTTCATCGGCGCGAGGTCGGAGGTGAAGACCGGGCAGCCGCAGGCCTGGGCCTCGATCACCGGCCAGCCGAAGCCCTCCTGCAGCGAGGGAAAAAGCAATGCGGTGGCACTGGCGTAGAGCGCGCGCAGTTCTTCATGCGAGACGTTCTTCACCGTGTCGATGCGATCGGCGATGCCGTGCTGCTGCACCAGCTCGGCCAGTGAAGGCTCCAGCGACGGGCCGACGAAGAGCAGCCGCTGAACGACGGCCGGCGTGCCGCTGGCGGCGGCGCGCTGCTGAAGCGCGAGGAAGGCCTGGACCACGGTGCGGCGGTTCTTGCGCGGCAGGTCCATGCCGACGTGGATCAGGAACCGGTCCTGTGGCGAGAGGCCGAAGCGGGCGATCAGGCGAGCGCCTTCGTCGGGCGCGACCGGTGTGAAATCATCGTTGAGCCCGTTCAGCACCGTCGTGATCCTCTGCGAATCAACGATGTGAAGCGCCAGCAGCGCGCGCTGCGTCAGGTGCGAGACGCAGGCCACCAGCTCGGCCTTGCCCAGCCCGCGGGCGATCAGCCGCTGGAACAGCCTGCCGCTCCAGCCGACCTGCCAGCCTTCGACCATGCCCAGCGAAGCCTCCACGGCGATGACGTCGTGGCAGGTGACGAGGTTGGCCTTGCGCTGCACCCAGGGCACGTACATGGCATTGGAGTGGTCGCAGATGTGCACCACGTCGGCCCAGCGCAGCGCCGCCGCGAGCGCCGGGCGGAAGAGGACGAACTTGTCCACGTAGCCGAGCCACTTCCACAGCCGGGATGCGCGGGACACGCGCAACGCGTGCTGCGCCGGCGTGAGCACGCGCAGTTCGCAGCCCAGGCGCGGCAGTTCGCGTTCGAGAACTCGCTTGAAAGCCTGCATGCTGGTCTGGCCGTCCGGCAGATAGTTGCCGATGAGGAGCACTTTCATCGCTGGGGCAGGCTCCTCGCAGCGTCGCGTGGGTTCATGGAGTTTCCTAAGGTGGCGGCATTATGTTCGAGAGGGCGGGCGCATTCGGCGCGCATGCCATTGTCCGGGGCTTCAGGCGGCGCGCAGGCGTGCACAAGGACCGCCTTTCGGCAATTCTTTGCATGCAGCTGTGCCGGCCATATAAAGTCCATACGCGTGCGCGCATCGCGTGACGATCCGATTGGCTTACCCTCCGTGCCCATGCAAGCGTACCGTGCCTCACTTCTGCGATTCGACGATACCGGCCGGCCGGTCTTTGACGAGGACGGCCTGCTGGTGGTCGGACCGGACGCGGCCGGCCGCCAGCGCGTGCAGGACGCCGGGGCGTACGCAACGGTTGCGGCCCGCCATGCGGGCGTGGCCGTCACCCACTGGCCGGGCCGCATCCTGGCGCCGGGCTTCGTGGACATGCACATCCACTTCCCGCAGACCGACATCATCGGCGCGCCGTCGGACGGCCTCCTGCCCTGGCTCGAGAACTACACCTTCCCGGCCGAGAGCCGCTTCGCCGACCCGGCCCATGCGGCCGAGGTGGCCGAGGTGTTCTTCGACGAGCTGATGCGCAACGGCGTCACCACCTCGCTGACCTTCGCGACCTCGCATCCGGCCTCGGTGCAGGCCTTCTTCGCCTCGGCCAAGCGGCGCCAGCTGCGCATGATCACGGGGAAGGTGTTGCAGGACCGGCATTCACCGGACGGTGTACGCGACGACACTGAACGTAGCCTGACAGACACCGAGGCGCTGATCCGCCAATGGCACAACGTGGACCGGCTGGGCTACGCCATCACGCCGCGTTTCGCGCCCACCAGCACCGATGCCCAGCTGCGCGGCGCCGGCGAACTGGCCGCGAAGTACCCGGACACCTGGGTCCATTCGCACGTCGCCGAGAACAAGGACGAGGTGAAATGGGCACGCGAGCTGTTTCCCAGGGCGCGCTCCTACCTCGACGTCTATGCGGGCTTCGGCCTGATGCGCGAGCGCGCCGTCTACGCGCACTGCATCCACTTCGACGATGACGACCGCCGGCTGATGCGCGAGACGAAGACCGCCACGGCCGTCAGCCCGACCAGCAACCTGTTCCTCGGCAGCGGCTTCTTCGACTTCGAGGGCGCCGACCGCATCGGCTATCGCTATGGGCTGGCCAGCGACGTCGGCGGCGGCACCAGCTTCTGCCCCTTCGCGACCATGCTGGCCGCCTACTACGCGGGCCGCGAGGGCCAGACCAAGCCGGGCATCAGCATCCCGCCCTCGCAGCTCTGGTGGCGCCATACCGCCGGTGCGGCGCACGCGCTGGGGCTCGATGGCGTGATCGGCAACCTGCAGCCGGGCTGCGAGGCGGATTTCATCGTCATCGACCCGAAGGCCACGCCGCTGCTCGCGCGCAAGACCTCGCTGGCGAACAGCCTCGAGGAGCTGCTGTTCTCGATGATCGTGCTGGGGGACGACCGCTTGGTCGAGCGCACGGTGATCTCGCAAGCGGGCTGAACCACCGGGCGAAGGTTTCGCCCATGCCACAATCCCCGGCCCAGCGAGCGCAGCGAGATCCTTCCGGAAACGCCGCGGAGCCGGCTTTGCCGGGCCGCTGGTGTTGCCCCCTGGAAGGGGGTTGGCGAAGCGACACGAAGTGCGCGCAGACTGGGGGTGATTTTTTTATGTCCATCAAGAGCGACAAGTGGATCCGGCGCATGGCCGAGCAGACCGGCATGATCGAGCCCTTCGAACCGGGCCAGATCCGAGAACGGGACGGCCACCGGATCATCAGCTACGGCACCTCGAGCTACGGCTACGACATCCGCTGCGCGCCCGAGTTCAAGGTCTTCACCAACATCCACAGCACGGTGGTCGACCCGAAGAACTTCGACGAGAAGAGCTTCGTCGACATGCACGGCGAGTTCTGCATCATCCCGCCCAACAGTTTCGCGCTGGCGCGCACGGTCGAGTATTTCCGCATCCCGCGCAACGTGCTCACCATCTGCCTGGGCAAGAGCACCTATGCGCGCTGCGGCATCATCGTCAACGTGACGCCCTTCGAACCCGAATGGGAAGGCTACGTCACGCTGGAGTTCAGCAACACCACGCCGCTGCCGGCCAAGATCTATGCGGGCGAGGGCTGCGCCCAGGTGCTGTTCTTCGAAAGCGACGAGGTCTGCGAGACCAGTTACAAGGACCGCGGCGGCAAATATCAAGGGCAACGCGGGGTGACCTTGCCCAAAGCCTGAGGCCGGACACCGGCCCGGTCCTACAGCGCCTCGCGCCCGCCACCACCTGTGCCGCGTGCCGGCGCCCGGCACCATCGCCCCGAGTCCGTGCACGAGGCGCGGCCAAGGAGCGACACGATGCCGATATTGCAGACCCTGCGCGAGACGCACCCCTACCGCCTGCTGCTGATCGCGACTCTCGCGGTCATCGTGCTGGCCCAGATGGCGGCGATGGCGATGGTCACCCGATCGCAGGTGAGCAAGGCGCAGGCCTTCTACGCCGAGGCCGCGCGGACGCAGCCGGCGTCGAAGGCGCCGGCGGCCACCGCCGCCGCCGAGACCGAAGCGCCGTCCGTGCCCTCGACCCCGGTGGCGCCGGCCGGCGTGATGCATGTGGGCTACGTCGTCGCGCGCTGAGCGCGTACCATCCATGCGACGGCCGCGGGGGCGGCACAGGAGATCGTCATGAGATGGGAAGGCAACGAGCAATCCGACAACGTCGAGGACCGCCGCGACGAAGGCGGCGGTGGTGGCGGCGGCTTCGGGCTGCCGATCGGCGGGCGCAGCGTCGGCATCGGCACCGTGGTGGTGGCGTTGATCGCGGGCTGGGTCTTCGGCATCAATCCGCTGACCGTGCTGGGGCTGCTGAGCGGCGGTTCGCCCGCGCCGCAGGTCCAGCAGCAGGGCCCGGCCCACAAGCCGCCGGCCAACGACGAGCAGGCGGCCTTCGTCTCGACCATCCTGAAGAACACCGAGGTGGTCTGGAGCGACATCTTCCAGCGCAGCGGCGAAACCTACACGCCGACGCGGCTGGTGCTGTTCCGCGGCGCCACGCCGACCGCCTGTGGCACCGGCCAGTCGGCGATGGGGCCGTTCTACTGCCCGGGCGACAAGAAGGTCTACATCGACCTCGGCTTCTACGACACGCTCAAGAACCAGCTCGGCGCGCCCGGCGTGTTCGCGCAGGCCTACGTCATCGCGCACGAGGTCGGCCACCACGTGCAGGACGAACTGGGCATCACCGCCAAGGTCGACCAGGCGCGCGGGCGCATGAGCCCGACGCAGGCCAATGCGCTCAGCGTGCGGGTCGAACTGCAGGCCGACTGTTTTGCGGGTGTCTGGGCACAGCATTCGCAGGAGTCCAAGCACTGGCTGGATCCCGGTGACATCGAGGCGGCCATGAACGCGGCGCAGAAGATCGGCGACGATGCCCTGCAGCGCGCCGCCGGCCGCGCCATCGTGCCCGACAGCTTCACGCATGGCACGAGCGCGCAGCGGCAGCGCTGGTTCGGGGCCGGCTACAAGAACGGCAGCATCCAGGACTGCGACACCTTCGGCGCAAGAAATCTCTAGCGCGCCCGGCTCATGCGGGGTTCTCCAACCTGCGGCGGCCGTAGGTGATGCGCCAGTCCGCCAGGTCATCCAGCATGACCGAGCCCGCTCGGTCGACTTGGTGCTGGAGGTAATGGAACGTATAGCCCGGCGCCTCCAGTGATTCCTTGATCGTCGTCAGCTCTGCGCAGGTTCGCCGCGATCGCTCGGCGCGCGCGCGAAACTCCCCTTGCGTCTTGATGCCGTACATGGCGGTGGCGACGGCTGGAAGCGAGATGGTGAGCAGGACGCCGTACTGGTGGATCCATTCGCCCCAATGGTGGACAAGCGCGCTGAAGGGGTGAACGAAAGTGCCCCATGGGTGCTTGAGAACGGCCTCCACGCCGGCGTGCAGGAGATGAAGCGAACAAACGACGATCGAGAGACTGAAGAACGTCATGCCGCCGAGGTGCAAGCGATGCTCCGCGGTATGGAGGCGATGCGTGTTGCGCTCGTGATAGTCGATCTGCGGATCGAGTTGCGCAGACGAGAATTCCCGGCCGAAGCCGAACACCTTCTGCGCATCGAAGACAACGCCGGGTATCCCCGTCTCGCGCGCCGACGCGCGCACGTACCATGCGACCCAGCTCGGCGTGGCGATGTTCGTGGGTTCAGGGATGAGGTCCAGATCGCCCAGCATGGCCGAGAAATGGAGATTGCGCAGCCGCTCGGCCAGATGGCGATAGTCCAGCCAGCGCCGATGCCAGCGCCTGTGGTTGCCGATCGATGTGTTGCAGACGATCAGTAGCAAGAAGACCAACTCGGCGAATGCAAGCGCCGTGGTCACCGAAGGGAAGACGAAGCCGACGATGGAAAAGATCACCGCGCACGCCGCCAGAGCGAAGTTGCTGATGTAGCCGCTGCGGTAGTTCTGCCCGTAGTGCTCGGCCAGGTTGTCCGCGAACGCGAAGCGCGGCCAGAGCACGGTCTGCATCGCCTCGGTCGCGTGCATGCTGCCTTTGCCGTCCGCCCCGCCCAAGGTCCAGCCGTCTTTCGAATCCGCGAGGTAATCGCCGGCGCGAATGTCCGTCCAGCGCATGGCGCGGCCGCCGAACAGGAACTGGAAGATGGCGTGCTCGGGACGCCAGCGCCAGCGCCACATGCGCTCGCCAAGGTAGTCTGTCAGGGCGCGGCCTTCCGGCAATTCGGGGATGTGCGCCGATGCGTGAGATCGCGACGAGGGCGGGCGCATGAGCGCAGTGATCATCGGCGTCGCGTTGCCCTGGAAGATGCGCTCCGGCGCCGGCGCCACCTGCTCGTGCGAAGAAGGCTCGGGCCAGCCCAGCCAGCGAATCTTCGCAGGCTCGCGGTCGAAGATGTCCAGGTGGACGACAGGCACACCCAGCGCGAGCGCGCGCCCGACGGTGTCCGCGGTGCCACCGGGACCGGCGGCAGGGCCGCCGTCCCATAGGGCGATCAGGACATCGACGTTCCTGATGGCGACCAGCCCTGCCAGAGCGTAGGCCGCATCGGCACTGTCGCGCGAGCCGGGCAACTCGAGCACGCGCGAGGCCTGAGCCAGGATCGTGGCGAACTCGTCCGCAGAGTCGGGGGCCTCGAAATCCTTCGCATATTCCGCGCGCTCGAAGGGAAGGATCGCCTGCAGTTCCAGCCCGCGCTGCAATGCCACGCGGGCGCCGCATCGGTCCGCACCTTCTGCCAATGCACTCACGACGATGAGCTTGGCGCGTGCAGGCGAGAAGCAATTGGCGTCGGCCTGTCGAACGGACTCGGCGGCATGGCCCAAAGCCTGCAGGAGCTCGGCGATGCGCGCCTCCAGCGTCGCGGCCATCGAGGGGGGAAATCGCGAGGCATCGTGGCGATGGCCGACGACGCCGATGCGCAGGGCCGCGTGGGGCTTGGGAGGCGAGGAACTCGTCGCAGGCGTGGGCATGGAAAGAAAGGGTGCTCGGCTGGATCAACGCGTTCCGACAGGGATGCGCACGAGGGTGGCCTCTCCGCCGCCGAGCGGGGTGGTCTTGAAGAAGACTTCTGCGGCGGTGCTGTCGATCACCAGGAAATCGGAACGGTAGTCGGCGCCTGCGCGTTGCCAGCTCACGAGTGTCGGCTTGGTGTTCCTGAGGTCATAGTCCAGTGAGCGGCGCGCCCCTTCCGCGGCATTCCTGCTGTCAACGCAGCTCGTCTGCCGCTCATCGCAATTCGGTCGCGGCGGGACCGCCGCCAGGAGCCTGGCCGATAGTCCGTCGAAGTCATAGGCCGAGGCGTCCGCCAGGCTGGAATCGCTCAATCCCCAGCGCAAGGCCTGGAAGATCTCGCCAAGCGCATAGCTTCCGGCGGCCTTGCAGATCGTCCAGGTCGATTTGGCCGGGGTACGGCGGCAGGCGATCTGCTTGGCCGGGTCGGCCAGTGACGCAGCCACCTTGCCGCGCGATTTGCCGGTATCGAAGCTGTACTCGGCCGGCGCGGACCATTCGTCGCCCGCCTTGCGCCAACGCAGGGAGAGATGCATGCCTTTGGGGTCGGTCGAGTCGATCCAGAAGGGCCCGCCCATTTGCTGTTGCCATGGCATGGGTTCGACGCGCTGGAAGCCCTTGTTGTCCACGGTCCACTCGACGTCCGCGGTCTCGGGTGGCGCAAAGAAAAGAAACTTCCAGTTGTCGTTGCGATAGATCGTGTACGCGAGTGGCGGCTTGCCGGCCGCGCCCGCGGCGATGAACGCGGCGGTGGGGCGATCCACGAGATTGGGAAGCGGTTGCGGCGGCCCCCATGGACCCTCCGCCGACGCCAGTTCGGCGGTGGCGCCGGGCCCTGGCCAAGGTACGAAGGTCTCGCGGATCGACGTCTTGAAGGACGTCCGGTTCGAGGCTTCGCCGGTCCCGGCTTCGACGACCAGTTCTTCGCCAGCCTTCGAGCGGACCTTGATCCGGCCCGTTTCGGCCACGTCGCAACGCAAGGTCGCTCCTTCGCCGGGACGGCACGACAGCGCCTGCGCCTTGGGCTCCCTTTGCTTGCTCTGCGGTCGATCCGCGCGCGACGTGGCCTGTGCGGTCGGCGAGGCCTGCGGCGTGGGCGTGACCGGGCTCACGGGCGCCGGGCGGCGTGACAGGACCGCCGACAGGCTGACCAGCACGACCACGACACCCAGCGCCCCCGCCACGGCAGCGGGCTGCTTCCATCGCGGGCGCACCGGCGGCCGCGGCTGCGGCGCGACCGGGCTGTCGGTCTTCTCTGAGATGGCACGGGAAAGCTCCTCGACGTGCGTCTTCATGACGCCCTTCCACGCGTCGAGGAACTGGATCGATGCGAGGTGGAACTCGAGCGCCGGCGATGGCAGAACGTCTTCCACGCGGACGGGGAAGATCGGTTTGGCTTTCGAGACCGCGCGCTCGACCTCGCGCTTGACGAACCGGCTGGCATTGGCCGCGGCGGACAGCACCAGCACCAGGCAGCGGGAGTCCTCGATCCCGCGGATGATCTCCTCGCCGTAGTCCCTGCCGGGCTGGATGTCGCGCGGCGCAATCCAGCACCGATGGCCGAGCCCCTCCAAGTATCCGCAGATCTCGTTCGCCCGGTCCTTGTCCGGAGTCGCGTAGCTGATGAATACGCTGCGCGGCGGCTCTATGTTGTTCACGGAGGTGCGGTATGGACAAGGGGTCAGGGAGATCCGGAATATAAAGCCGCACTTGATTCGTGGATATCCCATGGCTGCGGCGGGCGGCGGCGGGTAGCGGCCGACAAGGCGGGCCATTCGCGCCATTCCGGGCAAATTGGGACGGTAACGAGGCTGTCACGCCCCTTTTTTGCGGCAGTGCGACAATGGAAGGCTCAATGACAAGCTCCTTCTCCAATCTTTCCCTGGCCGAACCCCTCGCGCGCGCCGTTGCCGAAATGGGCTACGAGACCATGACGCCGATCCAGGAACAGGCCATTCCGGTGGTGCTGGCAGGCCAGGACGTGATGGGCGCGGCGCAGACCGGCACCGGCAAGACGGCCGCCTTCTCGCTGCCCTTGCTGCAGCGCATGCTCAAGCACGAGAACAGCTCCACCTCGCCCGCGCGCCATCCGGTGCGTGCGCTGGTGCTGCTGCCCACGCGCGAGCTGGCCGATCAGGTCGCGCAGCAGGTCAAGCTCTATGCCAAGTACACCCAGCTGCGCAGCATGGTGGTGTTCGGCGGCA
This sequence comes from Variovorax sp. SRS16, assembly GCF_901827165.1. Taxonomy (NCBI): domain Bacteria; kingdom Pseudomonadati; phylum Pseudomonadota; class Betaproteobacteria; order Burkholderiales; family Comamonadaceae; genus Variovorax; species Variovorax sp. SRS16. Next base: position 3,886,068 of record NZ_LR594666.1, on the reverse strand, counting down.
TCGACATGAAGCCGCAGACGCTCGAGCTCAAGAAGGGCGTCGAGGTGCTGGTCGCCACGCCGGGCCGGCTGCTGGACCACATCGAGGCCAAGAACGCGGTGCTCAACCAGGTCGAGTACGTGGTGCTCGACGAGGCCGACCGCATGCTCGACATCGGCTTCCTGCCCGACTTGCAGCGCATCCTCTCCTACCTGCCCAAGCAGCGCACCACATTGCTGTTCTCGGCCACCTTCTCGCCCGAGATCAAGCGCCTGGCCGGCAGCTACCTGCAGAACCCGGTCACCGTCGAGGTGGCGCGGCCGAACGAGACGGCCTCCACCGTCGAGCAGCATTTCTACAGCGTCAGCGACGACGACAAGCGCCGGGCATTGAAGCAGATCATTCGCCAGCGCAGCCTCACGCAGGCCTTCGTCTTCGTCAACAGCAAGCTCGGCTGCGCCCGGCTCGCGCGTTCGCTCGAACGCGAGGGCCTGAAGACCACCGCGCTGCATGGCGACAAGAGCCAGGACGAGCGGCTCAAGGCGCTCGCAGCCTTCAAGGCCGGCGAAGTCGACCTGCTGGTGGCCACCGACGTGGCCGCGCGCGGGCTCGACATCAAGGACGTGCCGGCCGTCTTCAACTTCGACATCCCGTTCAACGCCGAAGACTACGTGCACCGCATCGGCCGCACCGGCCGTGCCGGCGCATCGGGCCTGGCCGTGAGTTTCGCCAGCGGCGGCAACGACGTGCGGCTGGTGGCCGACATCGAGAAGCTGCTCAAGACCAAGATCGAACTCGAACCCATCGAGTTCGAGGAAGACCGCCCGCGCGGCCGCATCAACGACGGCCGCCGCCACTGGCGCGACGAAGGCGAGGCCGGCGATGCGCGCGACGTGCTCGACACGCTCGACCGCCCGCGCGAGCGCGCCGAGGCCCGGCCGCTGCGCGGCGGTAGCGGTGGCGGCCGTCCGCACCGCGCGCCGAGCGCGCCGCGCGATCCTTTCTTCGAGCAGCCTTACGAAGCGCCCGAGCGCGAGGCCGAGCCGGCCTGGGAGGCCGCTGCCAAGGCCGCGCCGGCGCGGGGCATCTCGAGCAACATCAAGACCAAGCGCAAGGTCGCGGCGCTGTTCAAGACCAGCGAACCGAGCTGAGTCTTTCGCCAGGCAGGTTGCCGGTCAACCCGGCTTCTGCGCCTCCGGGCACTTCACCTGAATCAGCTCGCGCGCCTGCGGCGTCGCGCCGATGCGCACCGCGCTCAGGCAGCCGCCCCAGACGCAGCCGGTATCGGTCGAGATCAGGTCGGGCCGCGAAACCCAGCCCAGCGTCGACCAGTGGCCGAAGGCGATCGTGGCCGCGGCGCTCGCGCGTCCGGGCACGTCGAACCAGGGCATGAAGCCGTTGGGCGCGGTGCCTGCGCCGTCCTTGCTCTCGAACTCCATCACACCTTCGGCCGTGCAGAAGCGCAGCCGCGTGAGTGCGTTGACGATCACGCGCAGGCGCATGCTGCCCGTGAGTGCATCGTCCCACTGCGCGGGCTCGTTGCCATACATCGTCTGAAGGAAATCCTCCAGCGCCGGGCCCCGCAGCACCGATTCGACCTCGGCCGCAAATGACAGCGTATCGGCCACGCCCCACTGCGGCAGCACGCCGGCATGCACCATCAGCAGCTCGCCGCCGTCCAGCGTCCGGTGCAGCGCCATGGGCTGGTGGCGCAGCCAGTCGAGCATCGCCTCGCTGTCGGGTGCATCCAGCACGCCCTGCAGCGTGTCCTTGCGGCCGGCCTTGCGTGCGCCGTGGGCGATGCCGAGCAGGTGCAGGTCGTGGTTGCCCAGCAGGCTCTGCGCGGCCGCGCCGTAGCGCTGCATGCGCCGCAGCACCTCGGCCGATGCCGGACCGCGGTTGACCAGGTCGCCGAGCACGATCAGCGCGTCCCGGCTCGGGGAGAAAGCGAGTTCGTCGAGCAGGCGTTGCAACGCTTCGTCGCAGCCCTGCACGTCACCGATCAAGTAAAGTGCCATGGTCCCCATTCTCTCCCCCCTACATGGATGTTCTCCTGCTGGCCTTGCTGACGACGCTCAATGCGGCGTTCGCGATGTCCGAAATGGCGCTTTCGACCAGCCGCCGGGCACGCCTGATGGCGCTCGCCGAAACCGGAGATGCGGGCGCCGCCGCGGCGCTCAAGCTGATGGAGGATCCGACCCAGTTCCTGTCCAGTGTACAGATCGGCATCACCTCGATCGGCATGCTGAGCGGCATCGTGGGCGAGGCCGCGTTCGCGGCACCGCTTTCGGTCTGGATGGAAACGATCGGCATGGGCGCGCGCACGGCCAGCATTGCGTCGACGGCGGTGGTGGTGAGCTGCATCACCTTCTTCACCATCATCTTCGGCGAGCTCGTTCCCAAGCGCATCGGCCAGCTCTATCCCGAGCCGGTGGCGCGTTTCGTCGCGCGGCCGATGCGCAGCCTCGCCACTGCCGCCAAGCCCTTCGTGCTGCTGCTGTCGGGCGCGACTGCCGCCACGCTGAAGCTGCTGCGCATCGACTCCAACGCGGCGCGCGTCGTGACCGAGGAAGAGATCTCCGCCAGCCTGGAGGAGGGTGTCGATGCCGGCGTCATCGAGATGCACGAGCACCAGATGGTGCGCAATGTGTTCCACCTCGACGACCGCCGACTGTCCTCGCTGATGATTCCGCGTGCCGACATCGAATGGCTCGAAGCCTCCTTCACCGTCGCGCAGGCGCTGCAGCAGGTGTCGGCCGCGGGCGCGCTCAATCTCGTCCACTCCTGGTATCCGGTGTGCCGCAATTCGCTCGACGACGTGGTCGGCGTGATCAGCGTCGCGCACCTGCTCACGCTCGGCACCGCGCATGCCGAAGCCATCGAGCACGCGGCGCAGCCGGCCGTGTTCGTGCCGGAGACGCTGACCGGCATGGAACTGCTCGAACAGTTTCGCGAGCGCGCCGGCCGCCTGGTGTTCGTGGTCGACGAATACGGCGTGGTGCAGGGCCTGATGACACCGCGCGACCTGCTCGAGGCCATCACCGGCGAACTGCAGGTCGCCACCCATGCCGAGGCCTGGGCTCGCGAGCGTGACGATGGCGTGTGGGAGCTTGACGGTCTGATGCCGGTATCGGAACTGCGCGCTCGGCTCGGCATCCGCGAGCTGCCCGAGGAAGAGCGCGGACGTTACAACACCGTCGCCGGCCTGTTGATGTTCGTCTCGGGGCAACTGCCTGCCGCCGGTGAGCGCATCGAATGCGCGGGCTGGTGCTTCGAGGTGGTGGCGCTCGACGGCAAACGCATCGACCGCGTGCTGGCCTACCCCGACGCCGGCGCCGACGACCTCGCGCCCTGAGCGCGGCGCAGCGCTCGCGCGCTCAGCCCGGCGAGCCCGATGCGGAGGCCGGCTGCACGCGCTCCTGGGCCGTCACCGTCCGCGTCACGCGCCGGCCGTCGCGCAGCAGCGAGACCTGGACCGCATGCCCGATGCGGTCCGCGTTGAGGAGGCGCAGCAGGTCGTCGGCACCGGCGACCATGATCCCATCGAGCGCCACGATGATGTCGCCGACGCGCAGGCCGGCGAGCTCCGCCGGGCCGCCGGCCATCACCTCGCCCACGCGCACGCCATGCGTGCCTGACTGGGTGGCGAGTGCGATGCGCCGCGCCAGCGGCACCGTCTGCGCCGCGATGCCGAGGTGGGCGCGCCGCACCCGGCCGTGGGCGATGAACTCGCCGATCACGAAGCGCGCCGTGTTGCTGGACACCGCGAACGCGAGGCCCTGCGCGCCCGCGATCATCGCGGTGTTGATGCCGACCACCCGGCCCGATGCCGCCACCAGCGGGCCGCCGGAATTGCCCGGATTGAGCGCGGCATCGGTCTGGATCACATCGTCGATCAGGCGGCCGCTCTGCGAACGCAGCGAGCGCCCCAGCGCCGACACGATGCCGGCCGTGACCGTCGACTCGAAGCCCAGCGGATTGCCGATGCCCACCACCAGGTGCCCGCGCTTGAGCACCTTGGAATCCTCCAGCACGGCCGCCACCGCGCGGCGCGGCAGTTCGGCGCGCAGCAGGGCCAGGTCGGTGGCGGGATCGTCGCCGAGCACCTCGGCATCGGTGTCGCCGCCTTCCGCCATGCCCAGCCGCACGCGCCGCGCGCCGGCGACGACATGGCTGTTGGTCAGGACCAGCCCGTCGCCGGCGATGACCACGCCGGAGCCGAGTCCGCCGCGCCGGCCGGGCCGGCGGCTTTCCACGCGGACCACGGCCGGCCCGACCTGGTCGGCCACCGCGGAAACCACGCGCGAGTAGGCATCGAGCGGCGCTTCGTCGCGGGCCTCGGGTGCGCCCTCTGGCGGCGCGCTGCTGTGCGTTTCGTCGAACATGGATTCCTCACAGATGAATGACGCCCTGCCGCACGGCATGGGCCACCGCGTCGGTGCGGCCCGTGGCATCGAGCTTGTCGAGCAGCGAGCCGACATGGAACTTGGCGGTATGGACCGAGATGCCCAGGCGCCGCGCGATCGCCTTGTTGGAGGCGCCCTCGGCCATCAGCGCCAGCACTTCGAGCTCGCGCTTGCTGAGCGCCGCATCGGCCAGCGCCGCGGGCGTCGCCGCATCGGCCGGCACCAGCGCCGCGTCGGCGGCCTCGCCGGCTTGCGCCAGGCGCAGGCCGGGCACATCGGCCAGCGCGGCCGCGATGCGTTCTGACAGCACCGGATCCGCGATCGCCAGCGCGATCACGACCGGTTCGGCGGCGGCGTTCGGGCTCAATCGGCGGGCCTTTCGCCGACGGTGAGCCTCGCTTCGGCAGGCTCGCCGGCGCGCTGCAGCGTGAGCGTGAGAACCGTGCCGACGCTGGCCGGGCCCAGCGCGCGCAGCAGCATCTGGATGCTGCGGACCGGCTGGCCGTTCCATGCCACGATCACATCGCCCTGGCGCAGCCCGGCCGCTGCTGCCGGGCCGTCCGCCGCCACGTTCATCACCATCGCGCCGACGCCCGACGGGTTGAGCTTCACCGGCTGCAGGGCCAGCCCGAGGTAGCCGCGCGGCACGCGGCCGTGGGTGGCGAGCAGCGAGGCGATGCGCTCGATCGTCGCCGCCGGGATCACGAGCACGCGCTGGCGCGGGCCGAACACGGCCATGCCGAATGCGCGGCCACCTGCATCCACCACCAGGCCGCCTTCGGCGCTGCGCCGCAGCATCAGATCGAGTTCGATCCGCGTGTCGATGTCGCCGCCGCGAAGGCTGCGCCAGGCCGGGCCGGCCAGCGAGACCGTGCCGGCTGCGGACAAGGGACTGCCGTTCGAGGCGCCGACGGCCAGTGCGATCGCACCGGCTTGCGCCGCGGGCGCGGCATCGAGCGTCACGGGCGCCAGCGCCGCCGCCTCGATGCGCAGCAGGGCGATGTCGGTGCCGGGATCGCGGCCGGCCACCGCGGCCTGCACGCTGGCGCCGCCGGGCAGCACGAGCTCGACGGTTTCGTCTTCGGGCAGCGCCTCGTCGCAGGTGACGACGAGCCCGTCGCGCCAGACGAAGCCGCTCGCCCGCGCGCGGCCCGCATGGACCGCGACCACGCTGCGCGATGCAGCGGCCACCGCGTCGACCATCGCCGCGGAAAGCTGCGCCAGGGGTGAAACAAAAGAAGTGTCGGACATCGGATCTCCTTGGGTGGCTTCATTGTGCGAGGCCGCCCCGGGCCGCCGCTACTGCTCTGATGGGCAGGTGGGGACGTCATTGCCTGCCTCAATGGACCCTATTGAAGCCTTGTATTTGGAGATCGGCGCGCCGAGGCGTAGGCTCCCGCTTGCGCCGCTGTCCCACGATGAACGACAGCGACGGTTCCGTTTGTACAGACCAACCCCTCCACAGGAGACCGACATGGGCTTGAAAGGATCGAGAACCGAGCAGAACCTGAAGGACGCCTTCGCAGGCGAATCGCAGGCCAACCGACGCTACCTGTATTTCGCGAACAAGGCCGACATCGAAGGCCAGAACGACGTGGCGGCGCTGTTCCGCTCCACCGCCGAAGGCGAGACCGGCCATGCGCACGGCCATCTGGAATTCCTCGAAGCGGTGGGCGACCCGGCCACCGGGCTGCCGATCGGATCGAGCCGGCAGAACCTCACGGCCGCAGTGGCTGGCGAGACCCACGAGTACACCGACATGTACCCGGGCATGGCCAAGCAGGCCCGAGAGGAAGGCTTCGACGAGATCGCCAACTGGTTCGAGACGCTGGCCAAGGCCGAGCGCTCGCATGCCAACCGCTACACCAAGGCCCTGGACGCATTGACGGATTAGGCACACCCCCAGTCTTCGCGCACTTCGTGTCGCTTCGCCAACCCCCTTGCAGGGGGCAACACCAGCGGCCCGGCCAAGCCGGTTCCGCGGTGTTTCACGAATGACGCCGCGACACGGGTTGCGGCGATCCACGCAAGGGAATCCATGAGCAATCGAGAAGGCAACCTCGAGGCGCCGACGCGCCATCCGGTGGACTGGAAGAACCCGGACTATTACGACCAGGCCGCCTGCGAGAAGGAGATGGAGCGGGTGTTCGACATCTGCCACGGCTGCCGGCGCTGCGTGAGTCTGTGCCAGGCATTCCCGAACCTGTTCGATCTCGTCGATGCGACCGAGGACGGCGAGGTGCATGGCGTGGCGAAGAAGGATTTCGCGCAGGTGGTCGACCAGTGCTACCTGTGCGACCTCTGCTACATGACCAAGTGCCCGTACGTGCCGCCGCATCCGTGGAACGTGGACTTCCCGCACATCATGCTGCGCGCCAAGGCCATCAAGTTCAAGCGCGGCGAAGTCGCTGCCGGCGAGAAGCTGCTGGCCTCGACCGACACCCACGGCCAGTTCGCGGGCATTCCGGTCGTGGTGCAGGCGGTCAATGCGCTCAACAGGACGCGGCCGGTGCGCAAGCTGCTCGACAGCGCGCTGCACGTGCATCCCGACGCGTGGCTGCCCGACCTGGCGACGAAGCGCTTTCGCTGGAGCGCGCCCGCCGACGATGTCGCCCGGCCGGTGGTGGACGGCGAGCGCACGCCCGGCAAGGTGGCGATCTTCTCGACCTGCTATGTGAACTACAACGAGCCCGGCATCGGCTTCGACCTGATCAAGCTGCTGCGGCACAACGCCATCCCCTACGTCGTGGTCGACAAGGAGAGCTGCTGCGGCATGCCCAAGCTGGAACTCGGCGATCTCGACGGTGTTGCCAAGCACAAGGAGGCCAACATTCCGGTGCTTGCGAAGTACGCGCAGGACGGCTTTGCGATCCTGTCGGCCATCCCTTCGTGCACGCTGATGTTCAAGCAGGAGCTGCCGCTGCTGTTCCCCGACGATGCCGACGTGAAGCGCGTGCAGCAGGCGATGTTCGATCCCTTCGAGTACCTGGTGGCGCGCCACAAGGACGGCCTGTTGAAGACCGACTTCAGCACGCCGCTGGGCAAGGTGAGCTACCACATTCCGTGCCACGGCCGGGTGCAGAAGATCGGCAAGAAGACCGAGGAGATGTTCAAGCTGATCGGGCAGGCGGTCAGCGTGCAGCTCAACACCGTCGAGCGCTGCTCGGGCCATGCCGGCACCTACGGCGTGAAGACGGCGACGCATCCGATCGCGATGAAGATCGGCAAGCCGGTGTTCAAGGCGATGGCAAAGGACGCGCCCGACTACATCAGTTCCGACTGCGCGCTGGCCGGCCACCATATCGCGCAGGGCATGGCGCAGGATGCATTGCCGGCCGCGCGGCTGCAGCATCCGCTGAGCCTGATGCGCATGGCCTACGGCCTGGAGTGAACACGATGGCGATCACCAAAGAGAGTCTGATGACGCTGGAGGCCTACGCGAAGATCCGCAAGAGCAGCACCGCCGAGTTCATCGCGCACCGCAGGCTGCGCACGGCGCATCTGGGCGAACACATCAGCATCCAGTTCGAGGACGAGCGCACGATCCGCCGGCAGATCCAGGAGATGCTGCACATCGAGAAGATCTTCGACGAAGAAGGAATTCAGGGCGAGATCGATGCCTATGCCGCGCTGGTGCCCGACGGCACGAACTGGAAGGCGACGCTGCTGATCGAGTACCCCGACCCGCACGAGCGCAAGCGCGAGTTGGCGCGGCTGATCGGCGTGGAGGACCGCGTGTTCGTCGAGGTCGAAGGGCACGACCGCGTCTACGCGATCGCCGACGAGGACCTCGATCGCGAGAACGACGAGAAGACCTCCGCGGTGCATTTCGTTCGCTTCGAGTTCAGCAAGGCGGCGCGGGCGGCGGTGCGGGCGGGGGCGGGGGTCAAGCTCGGGTGCGACCACACGCACTATCCGGCGTTGATGACGATCGAGCCGGAGGTGCTGGCCAGCCTGGCCGGCGATCTGGTTCTTGCTCCCTCTCCCTCTGGGAGAGGGTTGGGGTGAGGGCGCCGGACCTTTGCTTTGTGCGTTGCGTCTGATCAAAGGCCGGAGCCGGGAATTCGCCCCGGGAGGCGAGTCACTTTCTTTGTCTCGCCAAAGAAAGTAACCAAAGAAAGGCGACCCCATTGTCGCGCGACCCCTACGCTTCGCTACGGGGCAACCTGCGGTGCTCGCAGAGGGGATGGGGGTCAACGCGCCGTGGCGCGTATTTGTGTTCTTCCGGGCCGTCGCTTCGCTTGGCTGGAGAACAGCCAAGACAACCGAGTGGCGCTTCCGTTGCCAATCGCACTTGTCGCCCGCCGGGGCGAATTCCCGGCTCCGGCCTCAAACCAACAACAACGCCCAGAACAAGCGCCCAGCGCCCTCACCCCAGCCCTCTCCCAGAGGGAGAGGGAGCAAGTCAATTCGAGACATCTCCGAGCACGAGCTCCAGCGCTTCCCGCGGCAGCCGCCCGCGCAGCGCTATCGCCACCACTGCAGCACCGCCCGCTGGCGCCTCGGTCGCTCGCAGTGAGCCGTGCCTGCCTGCAAACTGAATCTCGGACCACTGGTCCGCGCCCGTGCGCACCAAACCTTTCAGTCGCAGCAGTCCAGCCGGCGTATCCCGCAGCCATTCGCGCAGCGATGCCGCAGCGAAAACGCGCCCGGGCCTGCAGGACCACGTGTCGAACAACTCGCCATGATCATGCGGATGATCGTGATCGTGATCGTGATCGTGATGGTCATGGTCATGGTCATGGTCATGGTCATGCCCACCACCACGCCCATGCCCCCCTGGCAGCACCAGCCCCTCGAGCAATGTCATCGGCACATGCGACTGCGTCGTCTCCAGCTGCGGCGTCTTCCCCGCAATCGTCGCGATCCATTCACGCACGCGCACGAGTTCTTCCGGCGCGACGAGGTCGGTCTTGTTCACCACGATCAGATCGGCCGCGCGCAGCTGCCGCTCCAACGTGTCCGTCAACAGCGGATCGCGCGCCTGGTCCCGCACCGCGCCCGCATCGACCAGCACGATCACGCCGTCGAGATTCAGCCCCGGATCGGCCATGCCCAGCTGCGCGATGCGCCATGGATCCGACACCCCGCTGGCCTCGATCACCACCGCGTCGAAAGGCGTCGCCGCGTCGAGCACCGCGATCAGCGCGCGGGACAGGTCGTCGCCGATCTGGCAGCACACGCAGCCGTTGGTGAGCGCGATGGTGTCCCCGCTGGCCGTCGCGATCAGTTCGGCATCGATGTTGAGCGCGCCGAAGTCATTGACCAGCACCGCGATGCGCCGTCCGCGCGCCCCGCGCAGCCAGTGGTTGAGCAGCGTGGTCTTGCCGGCGCCGAGAAAGCCGCCGATCACCGTCAGCGGCAGCCGGCGCTGTGGCTGCTGCGGCGCCATGCCGCTCAGCCCCGGCGCGCCTCGAAGACGCGCCCCGACAGCACGGTGCCCCAGACGCGCGCGTCCTTCAGCTTGGCCGGGTCCATCGCGAGCGGATCGTCCTCGAGCACGCAGAAGTCGGCGCGCTTGCCGCATTCGATGCTGCCGATCTCGTGGTCGAGCTTCAGCGTCCAGGCCGCGCCGAGCGTGATCGCGCGCAGCGCCTGCGGCACGCTGAGGCGTTCGGCTTCGCCCAGCACACGGCCCTTGGGCGTGACGCGGTTGACCGCGCACCACGCGGTGAACAGCGGCCCGAGCGGCGTGACCGGCGCATCCGAATGGATCGCCAGCGGCACGCCGGCGGCGAGCGCGCTGCCGCAGGCATTGATGCGGTTCGCGCGGTCGGGGCCCATCGTCATCTCGTAATGCTGGTCGCCCCAGTACCAGATGTGGTTGGTGAAGAGGTTGGCGCACAGGCCGAGCGCGGCCATGCGGCGGAACAGCGGCGCATCGATCATCTGGGCGTGCTGCAGCGTGTGGCGATGGTCGGCGCGCGGTGCGCGCGCCAGCACGCGCTCGATGGCGTTGATCGCCGCCTCGCTGGCCTCGTCGCCGTTGGTGTGCGTGTGGATGGTGAGGCCGGCGCGGTGGTAGGTCTCGAAGTCGGTCTCGTACTGCGCCGGCGCGGTGACCCAGATGCCGTTGGGCGCGCCGTTGAAATGCCCGGGCCAGCGCAGCCGCGCCGAGAAGCCCTGGATCGAACCGTCGAGCATCATCTTGACCAGCCCGTAGCGCAGCCGGTCGGTGTTGCGCGGCATCAGGCCCCGCACGTGCTCGGCACCCAGCGCCGCGGCATGCGTGCCATGGAAGGCCTTGAACGCGGGCAGGATGCGGACACTGAAGTCGTCGTCCTGCGTGACCGTCTCGAGCACGCCGCAATCGACTTCGGTGAGCGCGTTGACCAGGTCGGTCGCCGTCGTCACGCCCTGCAGGCAGGCGAGGCGGCCGAAGGAGCGCACGCCGGCTTCGGTCATCGGCGCCAGCAGCCCGGCGTTGCCGATCTTGCGCAGCACCAGGAACATCGCGGCCGGCTCCTGCAACTCGCCGGTGGGTTCGCCGTCCGCCGCGCCGCCGGCAAACTTGACCACGCCTTCGACCTCGTTGTCGCGCGTGATCTCGGCCAGCCGCAGCATCGCGCTGTTGACGTTCATCAGGTGGCCGTTGGCATGGCTGATCACGATCGGGCGCGTGACGCTGGCGCGATCGATGTGCGCGACCGTCATGCGCTCGCCGCCGAAGTAGATCGGATCGAAGCCCCAGGCGATCAGCGGCTCGGTGGCGGGCCGGCCTTCGGCATCCATCTGCGCGGCGACCTCGGTGAGCCGCGCGACCACCGCGTCCATCGAGCGCAGGCCGCTCCACACCTTGCCCTGCGGATCGCGCCGGTCGAACCAGCCGAGGTACGCCCAGTCCCACATGCTGCCTTCCTTCAGATGGCAGTGGCCTTCGACCAGGCCGGGCATCAGCACCTTGTCGGCGAAGCGCGTGTCGAGCTCGAAGGCGCCCCAGGCCTGCATGTCGGCCAGCGTGCCGACGGCCAGCACGCGCCCGTCACGCACCGCGACGTGCGTCGCGCTCTCCTGCATCGGGTTCATCGTGATGATCTTGCGGGCGGGGTAGACGGTGGTGGAACTCATGGCGATATCGAAAGAAGAAAGGAGAACGAAGAGAGCTTCAGGCCTCGGGCATCCGCAGGGGAGGGCGCGGCAGGCCGTCGACGAGGTCGACACGGCGGCAGCGCACCCAGTGGCCGGGCGCGGCTTCGCGCAGCGGCGGCAGCTCGGCCGCGCAGGCCGGCTCGGCGACCGGGCAGCGGCCGGCGAAGCGGCAGCCCGCGGGCGGATCGATGGGGCTCGGCGGATCGCCCGTGAGCTTGATGCGCTGCGCCGCCCGGCGGCGCCCGCCGCCGACCGTCGGCACCGCCGACATCAGCGCGACGCTGTAGGGATGCAGCGGCTGCGCGAAGAAGGCGCGGCGCGGCGCGCGCTCGACGATCTGGCCGAGGTACATCACCGCGATGTCGTCGCAGATGTGCTCCACCACCGCCATGTCGTGCGAGATGAAGAGGTAGGTCAGCCCGAGTTCGCGCTGCAGCCGCGCCAGCAGGTTGAGGATCTGCGCGCGGATCGCGATGTCGAGCGCCGAGACCGGCTCGTCGCACACCACCAGCTCCGGATTGGTGGCGAGCGCGCGCGCGATGTTGATGCGCTGGCGCTGACCGCCCGAGAACTGGTGCGGGAACAGGTGCTGCTGTTCCGGCCGCAGGCCGACCTGCTCGAACAGTTCGGCCACGCGGCGCGTGCGCTCGGCCGGCGTGCCGACCTTCATCAGGTCGAGCGGCGCGCGCACCGCGGCGCCCGCGCGTTCGCGCGGGTTCAGCGAGGAGAACGGATCCTGGAAGATGATCTGCATGCGCGTGCGCGCCTGGCGCAGCGCCTCGCCCTGCAGCGCGCCGAGGTCGGTGTCGCCGAGCTGCATGCGGCCGGCGGTGAACGGCGCGAGGCGCATCACCGCGAGCGCCGTGGTGGTCTTGCCCGAGCCCGATTCGCCGACCACCGCGAGCGTGCTGCCGCGCCGGATGTCGAAGGAGACGCCGTCCACCGCCTTCACCACCTCGGCCGGCTTGCCCCAGCCGGTCTTGCGCGGGAAGTGGACCTGCAGATCGCTGACGGACAGCAGCGTATCGGTCGTGACCGGCATCATGCGGCCTCCGCCATGGCTTCGGCATGCAGCCAGCAGGCCGCGCCGTGCGGCATCGCCGCATCGGTCGGCGCCACCAGGCCGTCCACTTGGAACATCGGCGGCACCTCGGTCGCGCAGCGCGGCATCGCATGCGGGCAGCGCTCGCGGAAGGCGCAGCCGGCGCCCAGCTCCCAGATCGACGGCACCACGCCCGCGATCTCGGCCAGCGCCTCGCGCTCGCCGTGGTTCGCGGCCACGCTGCTGCCGAGTTCGGGCAGGCAGTCGATCAGCCCGCGCGTGTAGGGATGGCCGGGCTCGGACAGCACCTGCTCGGTGCTGCCCTGCTCGATCACGCGGCCCGCGTACATCACGATCACGCGGTCGGCCATCTCGGCCACCGCGCCCATGTCGTGCGTGATCAGCATGATGGCCGTGCCCTTGTCGCGCTGCAGGTCGCGCAGCAGGTCGAAGATCTGCGCCTGCACCGTCACGTCGAGTGCGGTGGTCGGCTCGTCGGCGATCAGGATGTCGGGCCGGCAGGCCAGCGCCATCGCGATCATCACGCGCTGGCGCATGCCGCCCGAGAGCTGGTGCGGATACTCGTCGACGCGCCGCTCGGGTGCGGGAATGCCGACCTGCTGCAGCATCTCGATCGCGCGCTGGCGCGCGGCGCCGGCATCGAGGCCCGCGTGCAGGCGCAGCGATTCGCCGATCTGGTCGCCGACGGTGAACACCGGGTTGAGCGAGGTCATCGGCTCCTGGAAGATCATCGAGATCCGGTTGCCGCGCACCGCGCGCATGCGGGCCTCGTCGGCGGCGACCAGGTCCTCGTCGTGGAACATCACGCGGCCGGCGCTGATGCGGCCGGGTGGCGAAGGGATGAGGCGCAGCAGCGCCAGCGCGGTCATGCTCTTGCCGCAGCCCGATTCGCCGACCACGCACAGCGTCTCGCCGGCGCGGATCTCGAAGTCGACGCCGTTGAGCACCAGCGCCTGGCCGCGGCGCGTGCGGAATTCGACGTGCAGGTCCTGCACGCGCAGGATGGCATTGGCTTTGTCGGTGCTCATCAACGCTCCCTCAGTTTCGGGTTGAGGGCGTCGTTGAGCCCATCGCCGATCAGGCTCACTGCGAGCACGGTGACGAAGATCGCCGCGCCCGGAAAGGCCACCGCCCACCAGCACGACAGCACGTACTGGCGGCTCGATCCGATCATCAGGCCCCAGCTCATCTGGTTCGGGTCGCCGAGGCCGAGAAAGGACAGGCCGGCCTCGAACAGGATCGACACGCCGACCGCCAGCGTGGCCGACACCACCAGCGGCGGCAGCGCGTTGGGCAGGATCACCTTCCAGATGATGCGGGCGTCGCGCGCGCCGATGGCGCGCTCCGCGCGCACGAATTCCAGCCCGCGGTACTTCAGGAATTCGGCGCGCGTGAGCCGGGCCGTGCCGGTCCAGCTGACGATGCCGATCGCGATCGTGACGGTGAGCAGCGTCGGCGAGAACAGGGTCACCACCACCATCGCGAACAGCAGCGCCGGCAGCACCTGGAAGAACTCGGTGATCTTCATCAGGATGGCGTCGACCTTGCCGCCGTAGTAGCCCGCGAAGGCGCCGAGCGTGATGCCGATCGCGACCGACAGCAGCGCCGCCACGGCGCCCACCAGCAGCGTCGCGCGGCCGCCGTAGATCAGCGTGGTCAGCACGTCGCGGCCGAGGTAGTCGCTGCCGAGCCAGGCGTCCTCGGTGAAGGGCGGCGTGAGCGGCGCGGCCTTGATCTCGAAGGGGTCGGCCGGATAGACCCACGGGCCGGCGATGGCAACCACCAGCACGATGAGCAGCATCACCATGCCGGCAATCGCCGAAGGGTTGCGCACGAACATGCGCATCGCCTCGACGGTCGGATGCTCGACCTTGGGTACGGCGCGGGGCTTGGCGGCGGGCGAAATGATCGCGGGGGAGCTCATGAGGTTTTGATCCGTGGGTCGATCAGGCGGTAGCAGACATCGGTGAGCAGGTTCATCACGATCACCACCACCGAGGAAAACAGCAGCACGCCGAGGATGGTCGGGTAGTCGCGGCGCAGCACCGAGTCGAAGGCCAGGCGCCCGAGGCCGGGCCAGTTGAACACCGTCTCGACCAGGATCGCGCCCGCCAGCACGTTGCCGAACTGCAGCCCGAGCACGGTCACGACCGGCAGCAGCGCGTTGCGCAGCGCGTGCTTGTAGAGCACCACGCGATCGGCCAGGCCCTTGGCGCGCGCGGTGCGGATGAAGTCGGCGCCCAGCACGTCGAGCATCGACGAGCGCGCGAGGCGGCTGTACTGCGCGAGGTAGACCAGGCCCAGCGTCACCATCGGCAGCACCAGATGCTGCAGCACGTCCAGCATGTCCATCACGCCGCCGCCGCTCGCATCGGCCGCGCGCATGCCCGACACCGGCAGGATCGGGATCAGCGAGGCGAACAGGATGATCAGCATGATGCCCATCCAGAACACCGGCGCGGCGAAGCCGATCATGCTCAGCACCGTGATGCACTGCGACAGCAGTCCGTTGGGCTTGCGCGCCGACAGCACGCCGAGCGTGGTGCCGACCACGAAGGCCATCAGCACCGAGCTCAGCACCAGCAGCAGCGTGGCGGGCACGCGCTCGGCGATCATCGAGCTCACGGGCAGGTTGAAGAAGTACGAGTAGCCGAGGTCGCCGCGCACCACCTTGCCGAGGTAGACCGCGAGCTGCACGGGCAGCGGCTTGTCCAGCCCGTACTGCGCGCGCAGCTGCGTGCGCAGCTCGGGGCTCATGCCGCCGCTGGCGCCGGCGATGGTTTCCACCGGGTCGCCCGGCGCTGCGTGCACCAGCACGAAATTGAGGACCACCACCGCGAGCACCAGGGCCACGCCCTGAAGCACGCGGAAAAACAATTGACGCGCGAGATTCATGGGCGGCTACTTGAAGTAGACCTCGTCGAAGGGCGACATCGGCCCCCAGATGGTGGTGGGCACGTTCGCAACCTTCTTGACGGTGGCCGTGTGGTACGGGATCTGGTTGATGAACAGGATCGGCAGCTCGTCGGTCACGATCTTCTGGAAGGTTGCGTAGTAGGCCTTGCGCTGGGTCGGATCGACCAGGCCGCCTGCGGTGTTGAGCAGCTCGTCCACCTTCGGGTTGTTGTACGACTGCGTGTTGGTCCAGACGATCGGCTTGATGTTGGTCGACAGGTAGGTGCGCGCCACGCCGATCACCGGATCGCCCCAGTTGAACACCGCGTCCATCGACATGTCGAAGTCATGGGTCGCCATGCGCTTGGCCCAGGCCGGGAAGTCGGCCGAGGCGCGCACCTCGACCGTGATGCCGACCTTCTTGAGCTGGCCGCGCAGGTACTCGGCCACGGTCTTCTGCTGGTCGTCGCCGCCCGGCAGGTAGTCGACGGTGAGCTTGAAGCGCTCGCCGCCGGCGCCGGCCTTGTAGCCGGCGTCGTCGAGCATCTGGGCCGCCTTCTTGAGGTCGTAGGGATAGCGCACCAGGTCGGTGGTCGCGAACGGGCTGCTGGCCACGATCGGGCCGTCCGACACGGTGGCGAAGCCGCCCATCAGCGCCTTGACGATGAAGTTCTTGTCGACCGCGGTGGCGATCGCCTTGCGCACGCGCACGTCCGACAGCGGCTTCTTCGCGGTGTTGAAGGCCAGCCAGTTGAGCGCGCCGATGCCTTCGTAGCCCTTGGCCGTGAGCGCGATCTGCGGATTGGACTGCAGCCGGCGCAGGTCGGTCGCCGCAGTGACGAAAGGAATCATCTGGATCTCGTCGCGCTCCAGGCTCAGCACCAGCGTGGCGATGTCGGGCGCCATGTTGATGACGATCTTGTCGAGGTAGGGCTTGCCGGGCAGGAAGAACTTGTCGAAGCGCTCCATCACGACGCGCTGCGAGGGATTGAACTCGGTCACGCGGAACGGGCCGGAGCCGATCACGTCGGTGCTGTTGCGCGGATGGTTCTTCAGGTCCTGGCCGTCGCCGTAGATGTGCTTGGGCAGGATCGGGCACAGCGCCGGCGACATGGCCAGCACGATCGCCGGGTGCGGCGTGCTCATGCGGATGATGGCGGTGTAGGGATCGGGCGTGTCGACCTTCTCGACCGGACCCATCATGGTCTGGAACGGGTGGTTGGCCTTGATCGCCATGACGGTGAAGGCGACGTCGGCCGAGGTGACCGGCTTGCCGTCGTGGAACAGGGCGTCATGGCGCAGGTTGAGCGTGAGCGACTTGCCGTCCTCGGCCAGCTTCCACGATTCGGCGAGATAGGGCTGCGGGTTCCACTTGTCGTCGAAGCGCAGCGGGCTGGCGAAGATCTGCGTCGAGGGCACGGCGGTAGCGACGCCCGATTGCACGGCGCCGTTCAGGTGCCGGGCCGTCTGCGTGCTGCCGATGACCAGCGTGCCGCCGCGCTTGGCTTGCTGAGCCAGTGCGCCCAGGGGCAGCAGCGAGCCCGACGCCATCAGTGCGACCGACGAGAGCACAGCGGTGCGGCGGGTGGGATGGGAATGCGACATGACGGACACCTCGTGAAGTTCTTCGGCAAAGATGATCGACCATAACGGCCGCGAGGTCGAAGATATTCGTTCCATCGATGCCGGCGAAGAGCCACGTCCACGCGACCCGCAGGGCCAGAAATCGCGGGTTTGTCCTGTTGTGCACCACCGCAATGCGTTGGCCGCGCGGATGCGCGAGCCCGGTGCGCCGACGCCTATTTCTCGTCGCGCAGCCAGTACCACTTGTAGAGCATGCGCTGGCCGATGCGGCGGAAGGGCGCAAAGGCCGGCGACTCGACCAGGCCCAGCACGTTGGGGAAGGGCAGCGGCGACTTGTAGATCGGCAGTTCGAACACTTCGCGGCCGCCGTCCTTGCCGGCCACGCGCTCGGCCAGCCGCTTGCCGGCCCAGGTCGAGAACGACACGCCGTTGCCGCCGTAGCCGACCGCATACCAGATCTTCTTGCCCGCATCGGGCTGGGTGATGCGCGGCATCATGTCGTGGCTCACGTCGACCCAGCCCCACCACGAGTACTCGATCGGAATGCCGGCCAGCGGCGGGAACTTGCGCGCGATGGCATCGGTGAGCAGCTTCAGGTGCACCGGGTCTTCCGCATCGGCGCCGCTGACCGAGCTGCGGCTGCCCAGCTGCAGCCGGTTGCCCTTGAGGAGGCGGTAGTAGAAGCGCAGCGTGCGCGTGTCGGTGAGGAAGGTGAGCGACCTGAAGTTGGTCGCCTCCAGTTCCGCATCGGTCAGCGGCCGCGTGACCACCGAGTTCGAGAGGATCGGCATGATCCGGTTGCGCAGCAGCGGATTGAGTCCCTGGCCCGTGTAGCCGCCGGTGCACACCGCCACGCGCCTGGCGCGCACCGTGCCGCCGGGCGTGCGCAGGTGGTGCACGCCGTCGATGGTCTGCCAGCCCTGTACCGGGCTCGAGGTATGGACCTTCACGCCGAGCGCGCGCGCCTTGCGCATCAGGCCGAAGGTGAACTTCAGCGGATGGATGCCCACGCCTTCGGCCTCGAGCATCGCGCCGGCGGTTTCGCGCTCGTCGCAGTACTCGCGCCGCACTTCCTCGGCCGTGAGCATGCGCGTGTCGTAGCCGAACTGCTCGCGCATCACGCGCGCTTCGCTCTCCAGGCCCGCGAGCTTCTCGGGCCGGTGCGCAAGGAAGAGATGGCCGCCGTCGTAGGCGTCGCAATCGATCTGCGTCGTCAGGTGCCTGAAGTTCTCGAAGCCGCCGCGGATCTCGGCATCGAGCCGGCGCGCGACGTCGATGCCCCAGCGCGCGATCCACTGCGAGCGCTTGAGGCGCCCGCTCGCGTTCTGGCCCTGGCCGCCGCTGCGGCTGGAGCAGCCCCAGGAGGCCTGGTTGGCCTCCAGCACCGTCGCGGCGATGCCGTGCTCCTGCGCGAGGTAGAGCGCGGTCGACATGCCGGTCGCGCCCGAGCCGATGATGGCCACGTCGACATCGATGTCGCGCATCACCGGGCCGTCGTCTTCCGGCGGCGTGCCGGCGCTGGCCACCCACCAGGTGGGCGCGTAGGCGCGTCCGGCGCCGGGGTCGGGCGCCACCAGAGGGTCGTAGCGCGGGTCGTAGGGCTTGCGCGCGGGCGAGGCGGGTCCGCTGGCGAACTGCGCGGTGCCGGTCGTGGTCATGAACGCTCCCGGAATGGACTACTTGGCGGCGGGCAGGTTGGGGCGTGCCTTGCGGAACACGTTCTTGAGCTGGATCTTGCCGTCCTTGAAGGTGAAGACGTCGATGCCGTCGGTCTCGATGCGGCTGCCGTCCGCGGCGGTGCCGGTGAAGGTCCACTGCGAGGTGCCGAAGTCGCCGTGAACGAAGTGCTGGCCGTTGCGCCATTGCGCATCGGGCACGGCTTCCCACGCGGCGGCGAAGGCGCGGCGCACGGCGGCGGTGCCGGTGATCCGCGTGCCGCAGGCCTCGGCGCCGCCGGCGGTCTGGAACACGCAGTCCTCGCTCATGAAGCTCATCAGTGCGTCGATGTCGTGGCGGTTCCAGGCGTCGCTGAAAGCGGCCAGGGTGGCAGTGGTCACGGGGGCGGTGGTGGATGCGGTCACGCGGAAACTCCTCAGATGAATGGGGTCAAGGGTAGGGAGCCGGCGCGTGGAGCGATAGGGCCAGATGCGGGGATTCGACCGAGCCAGTGGACCCGACTGGTTCTAAACTTCCCGCACCATGCCGAATCCGCGATCGACCCAATGGGCCCAGCTCTTCGCGCTGCCCGACCAACCCGGCCTGCCGCTGCAGGGCCGGCTGCGCGCCGCGGTGGTCCAGGCCATCCTCGAAGACCGCCTGACCCCCGGCGCGCCGCTGCCTTCGTCGCGCGAACTCGCGGCGCTGCTCGGCCTGAGCCGCAATACCGTGACCTCGGCCTACCTGCAGCTGATGGACGAAGGCTTTCTCGAAGCGCGCCCGCGCAGCGGCGTGTTCGTGGCGGCCAATGCGCGGCCGCTGTCGGCCGCGCTGGCCGAGCCGCTGGTGGGCCGCAGCGGCCAGTCGGGCCTGCCGCCGGACTGGTCGGCGCGCGTGCGGCGCTCGCTGCTCGATCGGCCCACGCTGTCCAAGCCGGAGCGCTGGCGCGACTATCCCTATCCCTTCGTCTACGGCACCTACGATCCGCAGCTCTTCCCGACCGAGGACTTCCGCGAATGCTGCGCGCGCAGCCTCGCGCGCTCGCAACTGCCGCACTGGACGCCCGACTTCGAGACCGACGACGTGCCCGACCTCATCGAGCAGATCCGCACGCGCCTCCTGCCCAAGCGCGGCGTGTTCGCGCTCAAGGAGGAGATCCTCGTCACCCTCGGCGCGCAGCATGCCTGCTACCTGCTGGCCGATGCGCTGTTCGACGAGAGCACCCGCGTTGGCCTCGAGGAGCCCGGCCATCCGCATGCGCGCAACAGCTTCGCGCTGCGCAAGCCCAGGTGGGTCGAGATCGACGTCGACGAGGAGGGCCTGGTGGTCGATGCGCTGCCGGCCGCCGACTATCTGTTCGTCACGCCCTCGCACCAGAGCCCGACCACCGCCACGCTGAGCCTGGAGCGCCGCCAGTGGCTGCTGCGCAAGGCCGAGCTGCAGGACTTCGTGATCATCGAGGACGACTACGAGGCCGAGAACCTCTATGAAGGTACGCCCATGCCGGCGTTGAAGAGCCTGGACAAGACCGGCCGCGTGATCTACGTCGGCTCGGTGTCCAAGAGCCTGTCGCCGGCGTTGCGGCTGGGCTTCATCGTGGCGCCGCGCGCGCTGATCAAGGAACTGCGCGTGATCCGGCATGCGATGGTGCGGCACCCGAGCGCCTTCCTGCAGCATGCCTATGCGCTCTTCCTGTCGCTCGGCCATCACGAGTCGCATGCGCGGCGCGTCAACCATGCGATGCAGGAGCGGCTCGCATTGGCCGCGCAGGCGCTGCGCGAGCATCTGCCCGATTTCGAATTCACGATGCCGCAGGGCGGCGCCTCGCTGTGGGTGCAGGCGCCGACCTGGGTCGATGCGGCGGAGCTGTCGCTGATGGCGCGCAGCCACGGGGTGCTGATCGAGGCGGGGGACGTGTTCTTCGCCAAGCCGCCGTATCCGTGTCCCTTCTTCCGGCTGCGCCTGTCGTCCATCGCTTCGGCGCAGATTCCGGCGGGGATCCGGGCGCTGGGACTGGCGGTGGAGGAGCTGGCGCAGGCGCGCGGCGAGAAGCGGGCGCCTGCCAGCCGGCCGCATTGACCGGCCCGCAATGCACCGCCACCGTGCGGCGCCCAGCGCCAGCGCACCACAACAAGGGTAAATCCCAGCCCCCTGGCTCCATGCCAACGCGCAGGCTGGCCCTTCCGACCCGCGCTGCTTGGGTGCAAAGTCGCTTCCAGTTCACCTAAAGGAGAAACAGATGAACGTGCCTCGTCTCATGCTTCGATACGCCGCCCTGGCTGCCGCGATGTTCTGCGGTGCCGCATTCGCCCAGACCAAGGAGGTCACGATCGCCCACCAGGACATGCTGGACCCGTACCGCATCGTCATGGAATCGGGCGAACTCGAGAAGGCGACCGGCTACAAGATCAACTGGCGCATGTTCGGCGGCGGCGGCGACGTGATCCGCGCGATGGCCTCGGGCGACGTCCAGATCGGCGAGGTCGGCTCGGCCGGCATCACCGCGGCGGCGACCCAGGGCCAGGACATCAAGCTGTTCTGGATCCTGGACGACATCGCCGACGCCGAGGCGCTGGTCGCGCGCAACGGCTCGAACATCAACAGCGTCAAGGACCTCACGGGCAAGAAGGTCGCCACGCCCTTCGTCTCGACCTCGCACTACCAGCTGATGGTCGACATGAAGGCCGAGGGCGTCGATGCCAAGACCGTGAACGTGATGAACCTGCGTCCGCCGGAAGTCGCTGCCGCATGGGAGCGCGGCGACATCGATGCCGCCTTCATCTGGGATCCGGTGCTGACCAAGATCAAGGCCAACGGCAAGGTCATCGCGACCTCGGGCTCGATCGGCAAGAAGGGCTATCCGACCTTCGACGGCATGGTCGTCAGCTCGAAATGGGCCGCGGCCAACGAAGGCTTCATGGTCGCGCTGGTCAAGGCGCTGGCCAAGGCCGACGAGGAATACCGCAGCAACACCGCGAAGTGGACGGCCGATTCGCCGCAGGTCAAGGCGGTCGCCAAGTGGACCAAGGCGGATGCCGCCAACGTGCCCGCGGCGATGGCGCTCTACCGTTTCCCGACGCTGGCCGAACAGGCCTCGCCCGCCTGGCTGGGCGGCGGCGCCGCGAAGGCGATGACCAACACCGCGGCGTTCCTCAAGGAGCAGAACCGGATCCAGGAAGTCAAGCCGAGCTACGCGGACTTCGTGACCACGACCTACGTGCAAAAGGCGATGGGCAAATAAACGTACTCCCCCAGGCTGCGCGCACTTCGTGTCGCTTCGCCAACCCCCTCACCGGGGGCAACACCAGCGGCCCGGCAAAGCCGGTTCCGCGGTGTTTCGCGAAGGGGCGCGACGTTTCGCAGGGTATGGGTCACTGGTTTTCTGCATGGAGCGCTGAGATGCCAACACTGGACATCCGTGAATTGACGGTCAACTACGCGGTGAAGGGCGGCACGCTGCAAGCGCTCGCGCCCGTGAACCTGACGATGCGCGACGGCGATTTCGTCGTCGCGCTCGGCGCCTCGGGCTGCGGCAAGACGACGCTGCTCAATTGCATCGCCGGCTTCCTGCCGGCCTCGACCGGCGACATCCTGCTCGATGGCAAGCCAGTGGTCGGCCCGGGCGCGGACCGCGGGGTCGTGTTCCAGAAGCACGCGCTGATGCCCTGGCTCAACGTGCGCGACAACGTCGCGCTCGGCCTGCGCCTGACGGGCGTGGACAAGGCCCGGCGCGACCGCGTCGCGGCCGAGAAGCTGGCGCTGGTGGGCCTCGAGAAGTACGGCGACAACGCCGTCTACGAGCTCTCCGGCGGCATGCAGCAGCGCGTGGGCATTGCGCGCGCGCTCGCCTCCGATCCGGCGGTGCTGCTGATGGACGAGCCGATGGGCGCGCTCGACGCGTTCACCCGCGAGACCGTGCAGGAGATCCTGCTGCGTGCCTGGTCGGCGACCCACAAGATGGTGTTCTTCATCACCCACTCGGTCGAAGAGGCGCTGTTCCTCGCCACCCGCCTGATCGTGATGAGCCCCAGCCCCGGACGCATCTCGCACGTCTACGACAACGTGCCGTTCTCGCGCCAGTTCCTCTCGCACGGCGACGCGCGCCGCGTCAAATCGGAGCCGGAGTTCATCCGCATGCGCGAAGAAGTGCTTTCCATCATCCACCACCGCGAGCCTGCGGCTCGCGCCACTGCGGAGGCCGATCATGTCTGAGGTCGCACAACCCGCCGTCATCGCGGTCCCGCCGGCCGCAGGTGCTCCCGCGCAGCTCAAGACCAGCTCGTTCAAGGTGCCGGGCGCTGGCAACAGCGCCACGATCAGCGTCGTCACGGTGATCGCGCTGCTGGTGCTGTGGTTCCTGGTCACCAACCTGGGCCTGGTCAAGCCGCTCTTCCTGCCCTCGCCGCAGGCGGTGTTCCAGCAGTTCTACGACTACCTGACCGGCCAGGCCAACGACAAGCCGCTCGCGCAGCACTTCACGGCCAGCATGCTGCGCGTGTTCTCGGCCTTCATCCTGGCCTGCCTGACGGCGATCCCGCTTGGCATCGCGATGGGCATGAGCCGCGTGGTGCGCGGCATCTTCGATCCGCCGCTGGAGTTCTACCGCCCGCTGCCGCCATTGGCCTACCTGCCGCTGATCATCATCTGGTTCGGCATCGACGAAGTGCCCAAGGTGCTGCTGATCTTCCTGAGCTGCTTCGCGCCGCTGGCGCTGGCCGCGCGCGCGGGCATGCGCAGCGCCTCGCAGGAGCAGATCAACGCGGCCTACTCGATGGGCGCGAGCTACATGCAGGTGATCCGCCACGTGATCCTGCCCTCGGCGCTGCCCGACATCCTGATCGGCATGCGCATCGCCATCGGCTTCGGCTGGACCACGCTGGTCGCCGCCGAGATGGTGGCGGCCAATGTCGGCCTCGGGCAGATGGTGCTCAATGCATCGAACTTCCTGCGCACCGACATCGTCATCATGGGCATCATCGTGATCGGTGTCGTGGCCTACATGTTCGACCTGCTCATGCGCTGGGTCGAGCGGCGGCTGGTGCCGTGGAAGGGGCGCATGTAGCCACGCCGGCGGATCGCTGCCCGGTGCCGGCAGCGCCTTCGCGCAGGACAAGCAGGTCAACCTCGGCACCTTCGGCAGCATCGACGTCCAGAACTACATCCGCGCCAGCAACTCGATGGCCGAGACCTTCGGTCCCGGCACCAAGGTCAACTTCGTCACCGTGCGCGCCGGCTCCGAGGTGATCTCGGCCATGGCGGGCGGCAGCCTCGACATGTGCAACGTCGGCTCCAGCCCGATGGTGGTCGGCTACGCCAACGGCGTGAAGGCCTCGCTGGTCTACGTCTACAAGAACATCACCGACAGCGAGGCGCTGGTGGTGCAGAACAGTGCCAACATCAAGAAGCTGGCCGACCTCAAGGGCAAGCGCGTGGGCCTGCCCTTCAACACCTCGGTGCATTTCTCGGCGCTCGCCGCGTTCAAGAACGCGGGGCTCGGCGTCAACGACGTGCAGCTCATCAACATGAAGGCCGACACCATCGCCTCGGCATGGTCGCGGCGCGAGATCGATGCCAGCTACATCTGGGTGCCGATCATCCCGAAGCTGGTCGAGGACGGCGGCACCGTGCTGTTCAAGACCGGCGATCTCAATGCCACCGGGCTGGTGATGTTCGATGCCTTCCTGATGCGCGACGAGTTCAAGAAGCAGCATCCCGAGCTGGTGCTCGCCTTCCTGAAGGACTTCGAGAAGATCGCCACCACCTTCAAGAACGATCCGAAGGACATGAGCGGCCTGATCGACGGCAGCTTCGTCGCCAAGATCGCCGCTTGACGATGCAGGCGGGCTCCACGGCGGCGAAGGCGCGATTCGATGCGGTGTCCAAGCGCTTCGGCCAGGGGGCCGACGCGGTGCAGGCGCTCGAGCCGATCACGCTCGACATCGCGCAGAACGCCTTCGTCTGCCTGCTCGGGCCCTCGGGCTGCGGCAAGAGCACGCTGCTGAACATCCTGGCCGGCTTCGAGACCGCGACCACCGGCCAGGCGCTATCCGTACGAGCTTTCCGGCGGCATGCAGCAGCGCGTGGGCATCGCGCGGGCGCTGGCCAACGAGCCCGAGATCCTGCTGATGGACGAACCCGTCGCCGCGCTCGACGCCCAGACGCGCGAGCTGCTGCAGGAGGAGATCAAGCGCATCTGGCAGGAGACCCGCAAGACCGTGCTGTGGATCACCCACAGCATCGAGGAGGCGCTGTTCCTGGCCACCGACATCGTCGTCATGTCGGCGCGGCCGGGCCGCATCAAGGCGCGCTTCGGGCCCGAGTTCGCGCTCAGCAAGGACCCGGCCGTGGTCGCGAGCCCCGAGTTCATGCGCATGAAGGCCGAGATCTTCGGCCTCCTGCGCGAAGAGGCATTGGCCGCGCAGCAGCAGGAGGTCGAGCGATGAAGCGCGGCAACGCCGGATCGCAGCGCTCGCGCTGGCTCAACCTGGCGGCGGGCTGCTGCTGCTGTGGTTCCTGATCACGGCGCCGCTCTTCGACGGCAAGCCGCTGGTGGCGGCGCTGTTCCTGCCTTCGCCGGGCTCGGTGTTCGACACCTTCCTGATGCTGATGAAGAACGGCTACCGGGGCAAGACGCTGGCCTGCCACCTGGGCATCAGCCTGATGCGCTTCGGCCTCGCCTTCGTGCTGACCGTGCTGGTGGCCGTGCCGCTCGGCCTCTGGATGGGCATGAACGAGACCGTGAAGGCGGTGCTCGACCCGCCGATCGAGATCACGCGCCCGATGCCCAAGCTCGCGCTGCTGCCGTTGCTGATCATCTGGTTCGGCATCGGCGAGGTGGCCAAGGTGGTGATCATCGTGCTGGCGCTGTTCCCGATCCTGTCGATCAGCGCGATGCAGGCGGTGCGCGGCGTGGGCCTGCGCAAGGTGCAGGCCGCGATGGCGCTCGGCGCCTCGCGCAGCATGATCTTCCGGCGCGTGATCTTTCCGGCCAGCCTGCCGGGCATCTTCACCAGCATCCGCGTCAGCATCGGCCTGGGCGTGACCATGCTGGTCGGCGTGCTGATCATGGCGATCCTGGGCTATTCGCTCGACCTGATCGCCCGCGCGCTGGAGAACCGGATCGTGCACTGGGGCGGAAAGGAAGGTTGAGACGATGACGACGATGCAGTTGCCCAAGCAGGGCGTTCCCTGGGCCGAACTGGAGCCCCAGCTGAAGGCCGCCGGCGAGAAGGACGTGGCCTGGCGCGATGGCCGGGCGCCGGCCTTCGTGCACTACGCGGGCGACGACGTGCTGGAGGTCGCGAAGAAGGCCTGCCTGATGTACTTCTCGGAGAACGGCCTCGGGCTGCGCGCCTTCCACGGCCTGGCGAAGTTCGAATCCGAGGTGGTGGCGATGGGCCTCGGCCTGCTGCACGGCAGCGAGGCCGCGCGCGGCGCGATGACCACCGGTGGCACCGAGAGCATTTTCCTGGCGGTGAAGGCGGCGCGCGATGCGGCGCGCGAGCGGGGTGCGGGCAAGAGCACCCCGCGCATCGTGCTGCCCTACAGCGCGCACCCGGCCTTCGACTTCAGCGTGCCGGGCGTGCGCTCGATCTCGGCCGACCTGCACAAGTACGGCTATGCGGCCAAGGGCGCCTCGACAACTGGCCGCGCGGCCAGTACATGACGAACACGCTGGTCGGCACGCGCGCGGGCGGCGCCATCGCCTCGGCCTGGGCGGTCATGAACTACCTGGGCGAGGACGGCTACTTGCGCATCACCGAGCGCGTGCTGGCGACACGCCGCGCCATCGAGGCCGGCGTGCAGAAGTTGGGCATGCACACGCTCGGTCGGCCCGAGCTGTCGATCGTCGCCTACGGTTCCGAGCGGCACGACATCGGCGCGGTGGGGCAGGGCCTGCTCCAGCGCGGCTGGCTGACCGGCTACGTCACGAAACCCGCGGGCATCCACCTGATGCTGAACCTCACGCACGAGCCGGTGGTCGGGCGTTACCTCGAAGACCTCGCGGCCTCGATCGCCGAGGCCGGCGGCACGGGTGGCCATACGCCGGTGGCCGCGGTCTACTGACTTTCCGGGACCGAGCGCCCTTTCGGGGTCTTCCCGGATGGCCCGGCGGCGCCTTCCGCGGTTCAATATGACATCGATACCATTTTTCCGCGTGCCAAGCCCTTGCCAATGACGAACTCCCGCTCTCTCGACCTGATCACCATGGGCCGCACCATCGTCGACGTCTACGGCGATCAGGTCGGCGCACGTCTGGAAGACGTGTCCACCTTCTCGCGCTACGTCGGCGGCTGTCCCGCCAACATCGCGATCGGCACCTCGCGGCTGGGCCTGCGGGTCGGTCACGTCACCCGCGTGGGCAACGATCACAACGGCCGCTTCCTGCGCGAGAGCCTGCAGCGAGAGGGCGTCGATACAGCCTGCGTCGTGACCGACCGCGAGCGCCTGACCGCGGTGGCCTTCCTCGGGATCCGCGACAAGGAGACCTTCCCGCTGCTGCACTACCGCGAGAACTGCGCCGACATGGCCATCTCGCCCCAGGACTATTCGGCGGACTACATCGGCGGCGCGCGCGCGCTGCTGGTGTCGGGCTCCCACCTGACGACGACCCATGCCGCCGGCAACATCGGCGCGGCCATCGGGCATGCCAAGGCGCGCGGCACCCAGGTCGTCTTCGACATCGACTACCGGCCCGTGTTCTGGGGCCTGGTCGGCAGGGACGGCGGCGAAAGCCGCTATGTCGACTCGGACGCGGTCACGCGCGCCAGCCAGCGCTACCTGCCCGACTGCGACCTGGTGGTGGGCACCGAGGAGGAGATTCACATCGCCGGCGGTGACATCGATACCATCCGGGCGCTGCGCAAGGTCCGTGCATTGACCCGGGCGCCGATCGTGCTCAAGCGCGGCGCCGCCGGCTGCGCGGTGTTTCCCGGTCCCATCCCGGCGTCGATCGAGGACGGCATCGTCGGTCCGGGCTTTCAGGTCGAGGTGTTCAATGTGCTGGGAGCGGGCGACGGCTTCCTGTCCGGCTTCCTTTCCGGCTGGCTGCGCGACATGCCGTGGCCCGAGTGCTGCCGGCGCGGCAATGCCACCGGCGCACTGGTCGTGTCGCGCCACGGATGCTCGCCGGCTTCGCCGACGGCGATCGAACTCGAGTGGTTCCTGGCCGGCGGCCAGCACGACCACGCGCTGCACCGCAGCGAGGAATTGGCCTACCTGCACCGCGCGACCACGCGGCGGGCCCGGCCGTCGCCGGTGCTGGTGATGGCGGCCGACCACGTCGCGCCTTTCGAGTCGCTGCCGCGCGCGCCCGGCCGCAGCATCGCCCGTCTCAAGACCCTGATCGCCGAGGTCGCCTTGCGGCTCGCGCCGCGGCATCCGCGGCTGGGCGTGCTCTTCGATGATGTCGAGGGCGAAGACGCGCTGCTGCGCATCGGCGCCGACATCGCATGGGTCGGCCGCAAGATCGAGCACACCGGTCCGGCGCCGCTGCGGCTGCGCGACGACCTGCCGGCGGCGGTGCTGCTGTCGCGCTGGCCGCGCCACCAGATCGTCAAGTGCCTGGTGCCGCGCGAGGACGCAGCCGCACGGGAATTGCAGAACGAACGGCTGCGCGAGCTCTATCAGGCGACCTCGATGTACGAGATGGAGCTGCTGCTGGAACTCGTTCATCCCGACACCGAGGCCGACGCCCGGTCGGTGGTGCAACGCATCCGCGCCATCCAGGCGCTCGGCGTCAAGCCCGACTGGTGGAAGCTGCCTGCATTCACCGACCCGTCGGCCTGGGAAGCGATCGAGGCGGCGATCCGGCACGACAACGCCATGTGCCGCGGCATCCTGCTGCTGGGCGGCGGCCGCACGCGCGATGACCTGCTGGCGGCGCTGGCGGCGAGCCGCGGCCGTCCGTTCATCCAGGGCTTCGCGGTCGGCCGCACGCTCTTCATGGCGCCGGCCGCGGCATGGCTGGCCGGCACTTCGGACGACGCGGCGTTCGAGCGCGATCTCGCGGCAGGCTACGAACAGCTCGCGGCCGCATGGCTCGGCGCTGCCGTGGAGCCGGCTGCCGGATAGGAAAGGATCGTCATGAATGCACCCTCGACCTTGCGGATGCGGGCCATCCGCGTCGGCTCCGTGCTGTGCCTGCTGGCCCTGTGGTGGCTTGCCACCGGCCCGGCGGGCTGGGTCGACGGCACGCGCTTTCCCGATCCGCAGACTTTCCTCGCGTCCCTGCGGCAGATCAGCTTCGGCAACTATGCCGGCGGCGACCTGGCGCGCCACGTGCTCACCAGCAGCTGGCTGGTGGCACGCGGCTTCCTGCTCGCGGTCGCGATCGGGCTCGGCCTGGGTTTCGCGATGTCCCTGTCGGCGTTCTGGCGCGACTTCCTGTCGCCGATCTTCAACTTCGTGCGGCCGGTGCCGCCGCTGGCCTGGATTCCGCTCGCCCTGCTGTGGTTCGGGCTCGGCGACAACTCGAAGCTCTTCGTGATGGCGCTCGCGGCTTCCATTCCGCTGGTGATCAACACGATGACCGGCGTCGAGCAGATCGACCGCACGCTGCTGGCCGCCGCGCGCGTCAACGGCGCGCGCGGCTGGACCTGGCTGCGGCACGTGATCTTCCCGGGCGCGATGCCGCACATCATGATCGGCCTCCGGCTGGCGCTGCAGACCTCGTGGACCGTGATCGTCGCCGCCGAGCTGCTCGGCGCCATCTGGGGCGTCGGCAAGGTGCTGACCGCCGCCAAGGACGACGTCTACCCGGGGATGATCCTGGTCGGCATGGCCACCGTCGCGGTGCTCGGCATGCTCAGCAGTGCGCTGCTGGGCTGGATCGAAAGGCGGGTGATGCCGTGGAGCACGCGTTGAGCGCGCCCGCGTCCGGCGCCGGGCAGCGGACGGCGCGGCGGCATCGGGCCGCCATGATCGCCGCCGACGTGCCGCCGCGGCGCTGGATCGGCCTGCTCGGCATCGCCGCGTTCATCGCGGCCTGGCAGCTCGCGGCGGTGCGCATCGGCGATGCGAGCACGCTCGCCACGCCCTTCGCCGTGCTGTCCGGCTTCGTGTCGATGCTGCACGAGCCCTTCGCCGGCAGCACGCTGCAGGGCCACCTGCTGGCGAGCCTCGGGCGCTTCGGCTCGGGCTTCGGGTTGAGCGTGGCCGTGGGCATTCCTCTGGGGTTGTCGATGGGCTGGTTCAAGGGCCTCGATGCGGCCGTGCAGCCGGCGTTCAACGTGCTGCGCTTCATCGCGCCGATCGCCTGGGTGCCGTTCGCCGTCCTGTGGTTCGGCACCGGCTTCGGCGGCCCGGTGCTGATCATCTTCGCCGGCGCCTTCCCGGCCTGCGTGATCGGCGCCTATGGCGGCGCGCGGCTGGTCGACGTCAAGCTGCTCGAGGCCGCACGCATGCTCGGCGCGCGCAACCTGCGCATCCTGCTCGAAGTGATCCTGCCGAGCGCGATGCCGGCCGTGGTGTCGGCGCTGCGCGTGGCCGCCGGCAACGCCTGGCAGTCGCTGGTCGGCGCCGAGCTGATCGTCGCGGCCTCGGGGGTCGCCTACATCATGGTCCGCGGCCAGATGAACCGGACCATCGTCATCGTCCTGGTCGGCATGCTTGCCATCGGCCTGGTCGGTCTGCTGCTCGACTGGCTGTTCCGGCGGTTCGAGCGCTTCGTTCAACGGCGACTGGGCGCAGTCGCCGGCTGAAACCGCACCCGGGTGCCGGCACCGCGGGAATCTTCACATCCTCCAAAGAAAGATCGACATGAGACAACAGACCCGACTTCAGCGCTTCCTCGTCGCCGGCCGCGTCGCCGCCGCCGCACTGGCCCTCGCCGCGCTCGCCGGCAACGCGCTCGCGGCCGAGCCGCAGGCCGTCAACGTGAGCTACCAGGTCACCATCCACGGCGTTCCGCTTCAGCTCGCCGACGACGCCGGCTGGTGGGCCGATGCCGGCCTCAAGCCCGGCAACATGACCTCCTTCACGGCCGGTGCGCAGCAGGTCGCAGCCATTCCGTCGAAGACCTGGGACATCGGCCTGTTGGGCGGCCCGCCGGCCCTGCTCGGCGCGGCGCGCTTCAACCTGCAGTCGGTACTGATCCTGATCGACGACTCGCGCGCCAACGGCGTCGTCGCGCGCGAGAAGGATTTCGCGGCCATCAAGGCCGATCCGGTCAAGGCGCTCACGGGCAAGCAATACCTGGTGCCGGCCAACTCGACCTCCGACTACGCAGCCCAGTCCTGCTTTGCCAAGCTGGGGCTGAAGGGCGGCGACCTGCAGGCGGTCAACATCGCGCCGGGCGCCATCGTCGATGCCTTCAAGGGCAGCGACATTCCGGTGGCCGCCATCTGGTATCCGCACTTCGCGCGGCTGGAGAGCAACGGCGGCAAGCTGCTGTGCAACGGCAAGGACGCCGGCGCCATGGTCACGGCCAACATGGTGGTGCGCCCCGAATACCTGAAGGACAACCTGGACACCGTCGCGCGCTTCGCCGCGATGTACCTGCGCGGCATGAACGTCATGCGCAACGACCGCGCCAAGACGCTGGCGGCGATGAAGAAGTTCTACGACAAGGGCGGCGTCGTGCTGTCGCCGGACGAGATGACCGGCGAGGTCGAGACGCGCGACTACTGGAACCTGGCCGAGCAGCTCAAGGCCTTCGATCGCAGCGGCGGACCCTCGATGATCGACAAGGAGAGCACGCGGCTGGCCGAGTTCTTCAAGACCGCCGGCACGATTCCCAGCGTGCCCGACGCCAAGACCTACATCAATCCGGCCGTGCTCGACTACATCGAGAAGAATCCCAAGCTGAAGGCCTTCGCCGAAGGCAAGCCCGGCAAACCGTGAGCGCCTCGTGAGCTTCTACGACGACAAGACCATCCTCGTCACCGGCGGCGCCGGCGGCATCGGCATCGAGACTGCACGCGTGTTCCTCGAAGCCGGTGCGCGCGTGCGGCTGGCCGACATGTCGGCCGACGCGCTGGAGCGTGCGCTCGCCGCACTCGGTGGCGGCGAACGGCTGCACACGCAGCTGAACAACCTGGCCGACCACGCGGCCTGCGTGCGTGCGCTCGAGGACGGCGGCATGCCCTACGCGGTGGTGCACCTCGCGGGCCTGTCGCTGCCCGACCTCGACGACCTGGAGGATCTCTCGCGCTTCGATGCCACCATGGCGGCCAACGTGCGCAACGGCTATCAGCTCGGCCGCCTGTTCCACGAACGCTGCGGCGCCGGCGCCGCGCTGCCCGCGCGCCTGGTCTACGCGGCTTCGCTCGCCTACCGTCGCGGCGGCCTCGACCGCATCGCCTACTCGGCGGCCAAGGGCGCGATCGCCGGCATGGTGCGCGCGATGACGCGTCGCTTCGCCCCCATCGTGCACGTCAACGCGGTCGCGCCGGGGATCATCCTGACGCCGATGACCACCGCCCTGATCGGCGACCGCGGCGACAAGCTGATGAACGAGATCCCGATCCGGCGCTTCGCGCAGCCGCGCGAGGTGGCGACCGTGATCGAGTTCCTGTGCGGACCCGCATCGAGCTACGTCAACGGCCAGATCATCAACGTCGACGGCGGGACGGTGCATTCGTGAACACGGGCGGCGACAGCCTCCGCGGCCTGGCCTGCCTGGTCACCGGCGGCGCACAGGGCATCGGCCTGGCGAGCGCCATGGCATGCGCGCGGCATGGCGCCTCGGTGGCGCTGCTCGACCTCGATGCGACCCACGCCGAACGCAGCGCGCGGGTGCTGGCAGATCGCTTCGGCGTCGCCACTGCGTCGGCACAGGCGGACGTCGCGGACGCTGCCGCGGTCGAGGCCGCCGTCGCCGCGTGCAGTGCGGCGCTCGGGCGCATCGACGTGCTGGTCAACTGTGCCGGCATCATGACGCCGCGCCTGGCGCCGGTCGCCACCATGCCGATCGAGGACGTGCAGAAGATGTTCGACGTGCACGTGCGCGGCGCCTTCCTGTGCAGCCGGGCGGTGATTCCGGGCATGACGGCACGGGGCTTCGGACGCATCGTCAACATCTCTTCGGTACTCGGCCTCCTGGGCCTGCCGTTCCGCAGCGGCTATGCCATTGCCAAGCACGCCATCAACGGCTTCACGCGCTCGCTGGCGGTCGAGGTTGCGCGCGCCGGCATCACCGTCAACGCGGTGGCGCCGGGCTACATCCTCACCGAGACGCTGCAGGCGCGGCTCGACGCCGGCATGCTCGACTACGCGCGCTACGCCGACCGCGCGCCGGCCGGCCGCTGGGGCCTGCCGGAGGAGGTCGGGCACGCGATCGCCTTCCTCGCGCTGCCGGCCTCCGGCTTCATCACCGGCGCCGTGATCCCGGTCGACGGCGGCTACACCATGCGCGGCGATCCGGGCGAGGCGATCGGCGAGGCGCAGGACGCGGCAGCGCTGGCCGGCGTTCGGGCGCTGTTCGCCACGGCGGGAACGGCCATGTCATGAGCACGATCCGCACCGCCATCCACGCCGCCGTGTGGGGCCCTGACTGGCGCGCCGGGGCAATCGGTCCGACGCTGGACGACGCCGCGGCCATCGGCTACGACCACGTGGTCGTTCCGCTGCGCCGCTTCGAGGACATCGATGCGCCGGCGCTCGCGCGCGCCTTCGCCGCCCGCGGCCTCGAGGCGATGAACACCTGCGGCCTGTCGCCCGACAAGGACATCGGCGATGCCGATGCCGCGGTGCGTGCGCGCGGCGTGGCCCACCTGAAGCAGGCCATCGGCCTGGCGCGCGACATGGGATCGCACCAGATCGGCGGCGTGCTCTACGGGCCGATCCACAAGGCGGCCCGCCCGCTGGCGGCGGACGCCTTCCTGCGCGCGGCCGAAAGCCTGCACGAAGTGGCCGGACATGCACAAGCGGCCGGCGTGCGACTGGCGCTCGAAGTGGTGAACCGGTACGAGACGCCGCTGATGTACAACACGCGCCGCGGCCTGGAGTTTCTTGCGGCCGTCGACCATGACAACGTGTTCCTGCATCTCGATACCTTCCACATGAGCATCGACGAATCCGATCCCCTGGCGATGATCGAGGCCGCGCTGCCGCGGCTGGCCTACCTGGAGCTCGACCAGAGCCATCGCGGCGACGCGTTCGAAGGATCGCTCGATCTCGCCGCCTGGGCGCGCCATGCGGCGGCGCTCGGTTACGCCGGCATCGTCGGCGTCGAGGCCTTCTCGCGCCAGCTGCTGGCGCCCGACCATGCCGACGGCCTCGCGGTCTGGGAGGAGCGTTTCGACGACGGGCGCCGCGTGGCGGAGAACTTCATGCGCGTCATCCGCGACGGATTCGGCGCATGAGCAAGCCCAAGCGCTCGCTGACCATGCGCGACGTCGGGCGCCATGCCGGCGTGTCGCCGATCACCGTGTCGCGGGCCCTGGCCAACCACGCCTCGGTGACGGCCGAGACGCGCGCGGCGGTGCAGCGGGCCGCGGCCGAGCTCGGCTACGTGCCCGACTTCACGGCGCGGGCGCTGTCGCGCCGCGGCAGCAAGCTGGTGGCGCTGCTGCTGCCCAACATCGCCAACTCGGTGTTTGCCGAGACCATCCACGGCATCAACGACGTGCTCAGCGAGAGCGGCTTCTCGCTCATCATCGCCCACAGCGGCTACGACGCCGAGCGCGAAGAGGAACTGATCCGCGGGCTGCTCGGCTACCGGCCCGACGCCGTGATCCTGACCGGCTTCACGCACACGCGCGCCACCCGCACGCTGCTGCGCCGCATCGGCATGCCCGTGGTCGAGACCTGGAACATCGGGCCGGAGCCGATCGACCTCGCCGTCGGCTTCTCCAACTTCCAGGCCGGACGCGACATGACGCGCTACCTGATCTCGAAGGGCCACACGCGCCTGGCCTATCACGGCGGCACGCAGACCGACAACGAACGCACGCGCAGTCGCGAGGAAGGTTTTCGCCAGGCGCTCGCCGAAGCCAGCCTGCCGGCGACCGAGGCGTGGATCCGCTCCGCGCCGATGGAGCTGGAGAGCGGGGCGGAACTGGCACAGGAAATCCACGCGCTGCCGCCGGGAAGGAAGCGGCCGCAGGCCATCTTCATCGCCAGCGACATGATCGCCGCCGGCTTCGTGCTCGAAGCCGCGCGCCTCGGACTGCGCGTACCGCAGGACATCGCAGTGGCCGGCTTCGACGATACGCCGCTGGGGCGCGCGATCAGCCCGGCGCTGACCACCGTTCACGTGCGGCAGCGCGAGATCGGGCGTTGCACGGCCGAATTGGCGCTGCGCAAATTGCGCGGCGAGAAGATCGATCAGCCGGTGATCGATCTCGGCTTCTCGATCATTCCGCGCGACAGCGCCTGAGCGCGCCCAACCAGGAGACATCCGTCCATGAGCGACATCCGTTTCAGCAAGGTGGAGCGCGTATTCACGCGCAACGGCACGGCCAGCGCGGTGCTCAAGGACATCGACCTCCACATTCCGAACCAGCAGTTCGTCGCCATCGTCGGTCCCTCCGGCTGCGGCAAGACGACGATGCTGCGCCTCGCGGCGGGCCTCGATGCGCCGACCGCAGGCCGCGTGACCGTCGGCGACACCGAGGTCGACGGACCGGGGCCCGACCGCGCAGTGGTGTTCCAGCAGTTCGCGCTCTTTCCGTGGAAAACCGTGGCCGAGAACATCGGCTTCGGCCTGCGCTGCAAGGGCATGGCGAA
This sequence comes from Variovorax sp. SRS16, assembly GCF_901827165.1. Lineage (NCBI taxonomy): Bacteria > Pseudomonadati > Pseudomonadota > Betaproteobacteria > Burkholderiales > Comamonadaceae > Variovorax > Variovorax sp. SRS16. The sequence continues at coordinate 3,850,725 of NZ_LR594666.1, read as the reverse complement.
CGCAGAGCGCGCCGAACGCGTGCGGCACTATGTCGAGCTGATGAGCCTGCAGGGCAGGGAGGACGCCTATCCGCACCAGTTGTCGGGCGGCATGCAGCAACGGGTGGCGATTGCCCGCAGCTACGCGCTGGAGCCGCAGGTGCTGCTGATGGACGAGCCATTCGGTGCGCTCGATGCGCAGACCCGGACCGTGATGCAGGAGGAGCTGCTTCGCCTGTGCGCCATGGCGCCGCGCACGGTGCTGTTCATCACGCATGCGGTGGAGGAGGCGGTCTACCTTGCCGACCGCGTGGTGGTGATGAGCCGCAACGCAGGCGCCATCGTCGCCGACATCGACATCGCGGACACGCGCAGGGCACAGGGCTGGGCGCAGCACCGCCGTATCGAGGACGTCATGGATCTGCCCAGCTTCGTCGACTTCCGGGCGCGGATCTGGAAGCTGCTGCGTGAGCAGGACTTCCAGACCATCGCCTCTGCCATGGCCTGAGGCGGACGCCCCGAAGGGCCAGCGCTATCGCCCCGCGCGACCGCCTTGCAGCGCGGGCACGCCCAGCTCGGTTTCCTCCGGTTCGGGCGAACGCCCGATCAGCCACGCGCAGGCCGCCGACACCGCCCCCGCGAACACCACGTACCAGCAGATCTGCCACGGATCGCCGCCGCCCGACTTGAGCAGCGCGGTCGCGATGATCGGCGTGATGCCCGAAGCGAAGATGCCCGAGAACTGGTAGACGAAGGAGATGCCGGTGTAGCGCACCTTGGCATCGAAGAGATCGCAGAACAGCGCCGCCTCGGGCGCATAGATCGCCGCATACAGGATGCCGAAGGGCACGACGATCGCCAGCCAGACCAGCAGCACGTTGCCGCCGCTGTGCGTCATCAGCCAGAAGCCGGGGAAGGCCGACAGCGCGGTGATGATCGAGCCCCACATGTAGACCCGCGGACGGCCGTGCCGGTCCGACATGCGGCCGAAGTAGGGAATGGTGAAGCACATCACCACGGCCGCGGCCATCACGCCCAGCAGCGCGTCGGTGCGGCTGAGCTTGAGCGTGCTGGTGAGGTAGTTGATCGAGAACACCGCGAACACGTTGAAGAAGACGCCGTCGATGTAGCGTGCGCCCATGCCCTTCAGGATGTTGCCGGGATAGCGCCGCAGCATGTCCATGAACGGAATGCGCAGTTCGGCGTTGCGCGCCTTCAGGGCCGAGAACTCCGGCGTCTCCTGCACGCGCAGGCGGATGTACATGCCGACCCCCACCATCACGCCCGACAGCAGGAAGGCGATGCGCCAGCCCCAGGCCAGGAACTGCGCGTCGGTCAGCAGCGAGGACAGCAGGGCGACCACGCCCGAGGCCAGGCACAGGCCGATGGCCAACCCGACCTGCGGCAGCGAGGCATAGAAGCCGCGCTTGGCCTTGGGCGCGTACTCGTAGGCCATCAGCACCGCGCCGCCCCATTCGCCGCCCAGGCCGATGCCCTGCGCCACGCGCAGCAGCAGCAGCAGCAGCGGTGCCGCGACGCCGATCTGCGCGTAGGTCGGCAAGAGCCCGATGAGGAAGGTCGAGACGCCCATGATCATGAGCGTCATGATCAGCATGCTCTTGCGCCCGATGCGGTCGCCGAAGTGGCCGAAGATCACGCCGCCCAGGGGCCGCGTCACGAAGCCGACCGCGAAGGTGGTGTAGGCCAGCAAGGTCGACACCACCGGATCGCTGCCGGGGAAGTAGAGCTTGTTGAAGACGATGCCGGCCACCACCCCGTAGAGGAAGAAGTCGTACCACTCGATGGTGGCGCCCACGATCGCCGACAGGACGACCCTGCGGATCACTTTCTCGTCGATTGCACTCATGCGTTGTCTCCAGTGAAGTGTCGTTGTTGTGAAGCGCCTCGCGGGCTCCGGTTCTCTCTCTCTCGCAAATCAATGGCCGTTCGCAGCGTCCTCGCGAATCATGTCGACCGCCTTCTCGGCCATCATCACGGCCGGCGCGTTGGTGTTGCCCGAGACCAGCGTCGGCATCGCCGAGCAGTCGATCACGCGCAGGCCGCCGATGCCGTGCACGCGCAGCCGCGCGTCGACCACGGCCAGCGGGTCGCTGCCCATGCGGCAGGTGCCGGTCGGATGGAAGATGGTGGCGCCGCTGTCGCGGCAGAAGGCGAGCAGTTCTTCGTCGCTGCCCGCGTCCGGCCCGGGCTTGACCTCGCGCTTGACGTAGGGCCGCATCGCGGGCGCGTTGGCGATCGCGCGCGCCGCCTTCACGCCGGCGACGGTGGTCGCGCGGTCGAGTTCGGTCGCCAGGTAGTTGGGCTGCATCTCGGGCGGCTCGAAGGGGTCGAGCGAGCGGATGCGGATATGGCCGCGCGACTCCGGCCTGAGCTGGCAGACCGAGAAGGTGAAGCCCGAGTACGGATGCACCTTGCCGCCCGCCATGTCGGCCGACAGCGTGGCGACATGGAACTGGATGTCGGGCGTCGCCGCCACCGGCTGGCCCTGCGCATCCTTGAGCGCGCGCATGAAGCAGCCGCCCTGGTTGATGCCGACCGCGAGCGGACCGGTGCGGTGCAGCAGCCATTCGATGCCGAGCTTCGCCTGGCCGACCCACGAATTGAGCTGGTCGTTGGTGGTGATCGGCTTGGTGCACTCGTAGCCGAGCCGGATCTGCAGATGGTCCTGCAGGTTCTCGCCGACGCCCGGCAGGTCGTGCAGCACCGCGACGCCGCGCGCCTCGAGCAGTGCACGCGGCCCGATGCCCGAGAGCTGCAGCAATTGCGGCGACTGGATCGAGCCGGCCGCGAGCAGCACTTCGGCATTGCAGCGCGCGGTCTTCATCTCGCCGCCTTGCCTGTAGCGCACGCCGACCGCACGCCGGCCTTCGAACACGAGGCCGGCCGCGAAAGCGTCGGTCTCGATGCGCAGGTTGCGCCGGTGCCTGGCCGGCACGAGATAGGCCTTGGCCGTGCTGCAGCGCCAGCCCTTGAAGGTGGTGAGCTGGTAGTAGCCGGCGCCTTCCTGCGCGGCGCCGTTGAAGTCGTCGGTGCGTGGCACGCCGATCTGCTGTGCGCCGTCGATGAAGGCCTCGATCAGCTCGTGCTTCGCGGCGATGTCCGAGACCCTCAGCGGCCCGGCCACGCCATGGTATGCGCTGCCGACGCGCTGATTGCCTTCGGACTTGATGAAGTAAGGCAGCACGTCCTCATAGCCCCAGCCGGCATTGCCGAGCGCGGCCCAGTGGTCGTAGTCCTCGCGCTGGCCGCGGATGTAGATCAGGCCGTTGATCGCGCTCGAGCCGCCCAGCGTCTTGCCGCGCGGCCAGTAGATGCGGCGGCCGTTCATGTTCGGATCGGGATCGGTCTCGAAGCGCCAGTTGTAGGTGGCGCTCCACATCGTCTTGCCATAGCCGATCGGCAGGTGGATCCACAGCGAGCGGTCGGCCGGCCCGGCCTCCAGCAACAACACGCGCGTGCCCGGGTCTTCGCTCAGCCGGCCGGCCAGCACGCAGCCGGCGGAACCGGCACCCACGACGATGTAGTCGAACGCTTCACTCATTCAGAAGAACCCCGGCAATGGAACAATCGCTGTCGTTGGATCGAGTGGCCGCATCGTAGGTCATGTATTTTCGGAACACAATGTTCCACTTTAGAGGTTTACCCGTATGACGCGTTCCGCGCGCTCCGCTGCCGCCGTGCTTTCCCAGGCGCCCACGTCGCCGCCCGAAGAGTCCGCTTCGGGCTCGTCGGCCGAGCGCAGCCTGCGCCTGCTGGCGCTCCTGGCCAACGAGGGCCGCGCGCTGTCACTGGCCGATCTGGCCGCGCGGCTGTCGCTGCCCAAGGGCACCGCGCATCGCATCTGCGCGCAGCTGCTGGCCGGCGGCTTCCTGGCGCGCGACGTGGACGAGCGTTCGTTCAGCGTCGGGCCGGCGCTGCGGCAGCTGGCCTTCGACACGCTGAACCATGGCGTGGTGCGCGGGCTGCGGCACGAGGTGCTGGCCGAGCTCGTGCGGCAGGTCGGCGAGACCTGCAACTTCACCACCATCGACGGCGTGCAGGTGCTCTACCTCGACCGCGTCGAGGCGCAATGGCCCCTGCGGCTCACGCTCGATGTCGGCTCGCACGTGCCGCTGCATTGCACGGCCAGCGGCAAGCTCTTTCTGGCGCGGCTGCCGCCTGCCGAGCGCGATGCGTTGATCGAGCGCATCACGCTCACGCGCATGACGGCCAACACCATCACCTCGGCCGCCAAGCTGCGCGCCGAGTGCGATGCGATCGCGAAGCAGGGCTATTCGTGCGACCGCGAGGAGTTCATCGCCGGGCTGATCGCGGTGGCGGTGCCGGTGGCCGCCGCGTCGGGTGAGGTCCGCGCCGCGATCGCGGTGCATGCGCCGACGGCGCGCATGACATTGGATGATGCGGTGGAGCGTATCGATGCGCTGCGTAGTGCGGCTGCGCGGATGTCGGGGTTGCTGTAAAGGGCTGCTGAACGCGATCCGCGAACCTGGTTGAATGCATCCGGCTTATTGGTTCGCCTGCGCTCGGCCTGGGTTGGCCTGCAGAGCGGCCTAAGGGGCCAAGCGCTCTTCGCGAGCAGAGTTACCTCGCCTCAACGTGTTTTCCTAGCGATTCAAGGAAATTTGCTTGCCATTTATCCTCATGGATGAAATTTGCCAAACATCGTTTTTCTCAAGAATTGCGCTTAAATTCGCGGCATCTCTGGTTCCCTTGATTGAGGCGTTGAATTCGGCATGGCCACTGGAGCCGGAAAATCTTATCGAGTAACCAAAATAATCCAAAGACATAGTCAAATTTTCTCCAAATCTATTTTTGATATACGGAGAAGATTTGATAGAAGAGTCGAGTGTTCGATATGCATCGCTTGTTATGGCAAAACAATAACCGATGACTGATGATGCCAGCAAAACAATCAGTACTACGCATGTCCAGATCTTGATGTTTCGCATCTTATTGTCCTGCCCTGTAGAGAGTTGCTTCTGCTCCAGCAGAACCCCCTCCATGAAATCCCCAACTGTTGCCGACGCTCCATGAGGGAGCAATACCACCGTAGTTTTGATTGGACGGCGCAATGGAGATACCATCTCCGCTCGAAGGATCAATTACCTGAATTGACCGTGTCGCATAATTGTTGTTTGTTCCTAAATTCCCGTTGATCGCGCCTTGAAATGGGCCAATGTTACCGCCAGCCCAGGCAAACAAACCGAGCCCCACGCCGGCATGACATGTCTTGGCACTGTCGCCGCCAGGTCGCCCTCCGTTTATATCAAAGCTAGCTCCGCCGCCTACACCGAGGCCAAATCTTCCGGTGGCGAACAGTCCACCGGTGTCTGGATCTCGACCAAAAATAATACCCCCGCCCAGTGGTGCATAACCCTCGAAGGTTATCGCCCATAGACCAAGCGGATCTTTTTTTGTCCATGGATTTCCATCGACATAGGAGAACAAGTTTAAACCTCCCAATTCTTCGATAGGATCCCTGTTCAACCACCGCCCTCGCTGCGGGTCATATCCTCGGTACACCGCAAGATTCAACCCGCTCGACCCGTGCCCGAACAACCCGGCAAACGCGAAGTCGGTATCGAGATCGCCACCTACCTTGTTCCTACCACCATACGGTTCGAAGTCGTATCGTGCTCTCGTCCTGCCGCCCGCATCAACCAGTTGCCGCACGCTGCCCAGCGAGTCGGAGATATAGCGAAAGGGAACGCCATCCTGCACCACCCCCTGGGCAAAATACCGTTTGCTCACCGGCGCCCCCGCCTTCATGTTGTCGCGCTCCAGGCAGCGTTCGAGCCCGCACCATAGATAGGACCTGTCGGCCACCACGACACCCTCTTGCCGATCGATGATGCGCACGAGCCGGCTCTGGCCGTCATAGACAAAGCTGCTGTCGGTGTTGTTGACGGTGTGGCTGACCAGCCGGTTCGCGGCGTCCCATCCGTATGTCGCGGCGCCGAGCCTCAGCGGGTTGCCGCCGGCATCGTAGGTTCCTGCGTTCAGGGCATTGGTCGCGGTGACATCCAGATCTCGGACGATGCCATTGCCGTTCATCGAAACCAGGTTCGACGCCTTGTCGTAGCCATATGCATACGAGGCAAGGATCGGCGCGTCGGGTATGTTCAATGCGCTGCTTGCGGCGATCAATCGATCCGTGTCGTCGTAGCGATAGCGGGTCAGGCGCGCATTCGGGTTCGGCGCAGGGAGTGTCACAACAACCCCGCCGCCGGGTGCAGCCGAACCGCTACCCTCACCACAACTGACCATCAGCGCAAAGTGTCATCAGTGGCATGCCGATCGCGGCTCTCAATGGACCGTTGTGAGTTTTCCATCTGCAAATTCGAAGGTCAGGCCTTCGAGCAAGATTGCCCCCGTTGCAGGATCTTGCTTCAGCAACGTTGATCCCACGGGGCGGCTTCGCACAAATGTGTCCAGCCTACGCTCGACTTCATCTTTCGTCATGCCCTGCCACTGGTGCTCAAGAAGACTTGATAGGAGTTTGAAGTGTTCGTTTGACGAGGCCAAACTCGCGTCTAGATACGTATGGCTGACTCCTTGATCAAGCACTCTGTAGGACAAGCCCGCGCAGACGCACGCCAACAAAATTGCAGCAAGGCGCCAACTAGCAAGGCCGGTCATTTGCCAACTCCAAGCGCGCGACCAGCGAAGTCACGACATTGATTCGAGGACCACGGCGTCCAGCTGTATTTGGGTCGGCTGACACTCTTCGCATAGTCCTCCGCATATTTGTTGATCTTTTTCTCATCCGCGTCCGCCTCGCACGTCAAGCCGGTCTTCGTGTGGTCACCCGCTCGTTCTGACAAGGCCTTGCGCAAAGCGTCCATCGACTTCGGGGTCGGCTGACCGGTACGAGGATCAATTTGCAAATCGGGAACTAGCACACGCCTGACGTTTCCATCGTCCTTTGGTCTCTTGTCGCCGATCACCAGAGGATCAGTCGGAGCGTACCTGCCGTATTCATAGTATCTCGTGGCCCCTTGAGAGTCGTAGCTCAAGATGCCGTCATGACCACCTAGATTCGTGGACGAGAACCCGAAACCCGTATCGATGGGATAGTCGGGGAAGCTGACGATGCAGCCCGCAAGCCCCTCAGGATCGATATCGTCTATCGGATTCCCATGCAAATATGCGTACAAATTGAGCCCGCCCGCCTCGCCAATAGGATCCCGATTCAACCAACGCCCACGCTGGGCGTCATAGCTCCGGTACACCGCAAGATCCAGCCCGCTTAGCGTGTGTTCGAACAACCCGGCAAACGCGAAGTCTGCATCGACATCGCCACTCATCTTGTTCCTATCGCCATACGGCCCGTAGTTATAGCGCGCCCTGACCCTGCCGTTCGCATCGACCAACTGCCGCACGCTGCCCGGCGAGTCGGAGATATAGCGAAAGGGAACGCCATCCTGCACCACCCCCTGGGCAAAATACCGTTTGCTCACCGGCGCCCCCGCCTTCATGTTGTCGCGCTCCAGGCAGCGTTCGAGCCCGCACCATAGATAGGACCTGTCGGCCACCACGACACCCTCTTGCCGATCGATGATGCGCACGAGCCGGCTCTGGCCGTCATAGACAAAGCTGCTGTCGGTGTTGTTGACGGTGTGGCTGACCAGCCGGTTCGCGGCGTCCCATCCGTATGTCGCGGCGCCGAGCTTCAGCGGGTTGCCGCCGGCATCGTAGGTTCCTGCGCTCAGGGCATTGGTCGCGGTGACATCCAGATCTCGGACGATGCCATTGCCGTTCATCGACACCAGGTTCGACGCCTTGTCGTAGCCATATGCATACGAGGCAAGGATCGGCGCGCCGGGTACGTTCAATGCGCTGCTTGCGGCGATCAATCGATCCGTGTCGTCGTAGCGATACCGGGTCAGGCGCGCATTCGGGTTCGGCGCAGGCGTGATGCCGCTCGTACCGCCGTTCGCACCCGCACCACTCGTCGTGCCGGGCCCGGCTTCCGCGTCGGCGCTGTTGGCCGTGGCAGCGCCATTGTTCGTGCCCGAACTGTTGCTCGTCCCATCGCTGCCGCTCGCTCCGCTGCCCCAGTTCACGCCGCCCGTGGAGCCACCGTTGCCGCCCCCTCCGCAACTGACCATCAGCGCAAGGGCCACCAGCGGCACCCCGATATGCACGGAGCGCCGGTTCGTCGTGCGCCATGTCGCGATTGCGAGGGCCAGTGCGATGAGGAGCGCCGCGAAGGCACCCGGCGCGGCGATCGATGCCAGCCATCGCACGGCCGCAAGCGGCACGCCGCTGTCGCCGGGATCGCCTGCGCCCATCGGCGACAGGGCCGACAGCGTCTCGCCGGGCAGCGCATCGGCAAAGCTCAGAACGTTGTGGTTGGCGTCGTAGGTGTACGCGTAGCTTGCCAGCGGCGCGCCGGTCGCGCTGGTGTAAGCGATCTGCTTGAGCATCTCGTCACCCTGGGGTCCGTAGTAGCGCATCGCCGTCTGCAGGCCGTCGGCGCCCACGATGGCCGAGACCCGATCCGACGCGTCGACATAGCGATAGTCGAAGCGGCCCAGCGCACTCTCGACCGACGCCAGGCGATCGATGGCGTCGAAGCTGCGCTTGTCGGTCGCGCCGTCGACATTTCGCTCGGTCACGCGGCCCAGTGCGTCGTAGGCATAGGCCACCGTATCGGTCAGTCCTGGCTGCCCGGCCACGGGGCTGGTGATCATGGCGAGCTGGTTCGCACCGGGGCTGCCCGCCAGGTTGTAGGCATAGGCGGTGACGCCGTTCGCATCCGTCATCGACACGAGCCGCGGGTAGACGGCGTCATAGGCATAGGTGACGCCGGGCGTCGACGTGCGTGCGCCAAGGTACCCGAGCGAGGCTGGCCTGTCGTCCACGGTGTAGGTCATCGCCCGCGTCTGCCCCTGCGCGTCGGTCACCGATTTCAGCCGTCCGCTCAGGGGTTCGTAGCCGTAGGTCTCGGTGCTGCCATCCGCATGGTGTTTGGCAACGGGGCGGCCCTGCACGTCGATGTCCCAGGAGGTCACGTTGCCCTTGGCATCGGTGATGCTGCGCAAGGTACCGTTCTCGTGGTAGCCGAAGGCGGTCGTCTGCCCGAGCGGATCGGTGATGGAGATGAGCTGCCGATTCGCGTCGTAGGCGTAGCGCGTGATGCGCCCAAGCCGGTCCTTGGAGGCGACGCGATCGAGCTTGTCGTAGGTGTGCTGCGTGGTCGTGCCGTCGGGGTAGCCGATCTGCGTGAGGCGGTCGAGCGCGTCGTACTGGTAAGTCTGCGTGTACCCCTCGGAGCCGGTGCTGCTGGCGACGCGATCGAAGGCGTCGTAGCTCAGGTTCAGGCGCGCGGCGCCCTTGGCGTCGAGCACGGTGAGGAGCCGTCCGGCCTCGTCGTAGACGTAGCGGGTGGTGTTGCCCAGCGGATCGGTCACGCTGACGGGTTGGCCCGCCGCGTTGTAGGCGTAGTGCGTGACCTGACCCGCGGCATCGGTGCGGGAGAGCGGCAGATGCTGGCCGTTGTAAGTGAACGTGGCCAGCGTCGCCGATCCCGCACCGGCGGTGCGCTGCTGCACGGCGAGCAGATCAATGCCGCCATCGGCGTACGAGAACAACGATGTGCGCCCCGCCGGATCGGTGACCGAGACCGGCTTGCCGAACGCGTTGCGATCGAAGCTCGTCAGTTGCGTCGCGCCGCCATCCAGCACGCGCGCGACCTGATTCGGCATGCCCGAGGAGCCCTCGTAATACGACGCGCTCTGCCCCGGATAGAGATTCCACACGCGCCCCTCCAGCGGCGCCTTGGTGCTCTCGGCGATGGGCGAGGTCAGGCCGCTGGGGTCATGCAGCCAATGCGTGAGCCGCGCCGCCGCATAGTTGCCCGCAGCGACCGCATGGGCATGCGGGTCCCAGTGGAAGCTATTGCGGTATTGCAGGTAGATGTTCTGAAGCGATCCATGCATGACCGGCACAGGGGACTCGCTGCCGCCGATGCCCGGCGCGGAATGGCGAAACTCCACGCGCTCCGTGAAACCGAGCGGATCGGTCATCTCCAGGTAGCGGCTGTTGACCGTCATGTCCTGGCCGTAGCGGAAGTGGCTGGTGCCGTACGGCGTCGTCATCGCGTTGACGAGCCCGCCTGCGTCGTAGGTGAAGGACGAGGTGATGCCGATCACGTCGGTGATGGAGGCGAGGCGGCCCTGGCCGTCGTAGCCGAGGTCGGCATGCCGGCCGAACGGGTCGGTGATCCGGGTCACGAGCAGCGGCGACGATGGGGCTTCGTAGGCGAACACCGTGTTCCTGCCGACCGCATCGGTGATCGAGATCAGGCGAAGCTGCGCGTCGTAGTTGAAGGTCGATGCATTGCCGGCCGGATCGACGATCTGCGTGAGGAACATGCGGCGCGGCCGGGTCGTCGCGCCGTCCGCATGAGCGAATACCTGCTTGCTGCCGTCGGGCATGCGCAGCTCGTACGATGACGCCGCGCCCGTGCCCGGAATGCGCGCCAGGATCGATCGGCTCTCACGCTCGGGGCCGAAGGTTCCCGTGGCCCGCGTGTAGGCGCCAGGCAGGTAGTCCAGCGGCCCGAGAGAGCCGCCGCCGGCCACGTGGCGAACGACGCCGATGCCCGGCTGCGCCGGATCGTCCTCGATCCACGAGAGCACGTTCAGGGACCACTTGGGGCTGACGTTGAAGAAGCCGAAGACCGCGGGCTGGCCCGCCTCGCGCTGGTTGTAGCTGAGCCGGACCTGGACCGGCGGCCCCTTGGGCGGCGTGTAGCCGACGGGCGTGTCGTTGAGGTTCAGGCTCACGAGCATGGTCTTGGCATTGACTTCGCACATACGGTCGCAGCTGACGGGATACAGGCCCTTCGATGCCGGCATCGTGTTGCCCGGTTCGTTGTTCGCCGTCTGGCCCATGCCATGGACCCGCCGGGCTTCGTCGACGCTCGCGCTGCGCCAGCCCGCATCCGCGCTCGCCGCGTGCGGCACCAGGAAATAGCCGCTGGATTCCTCGTCGATCGCGGCCCGCGTCAGCCATGCGTCGCCGCTCGCGAAGGTGGGGTCCTGCACGTGGTAGCGGCCGTTCTTCTCTTCGACGATGGCGGCGTAGTGGTGCAACTTCCAGTGCACGACGGAGGGGACAGGGATCGCTTGCCGCGGCGTCCTGAGAACGACCCGATGCGCAAGGCCGACCTTGGCGGCAAGCTGCGATAGCTGGTCCAGGTCGAAGCCCTGCGGTCCGGAGCGCTGGGCGTTCATGAGCGCGATCTTGGCCGGCTGCGCATTCATCGAAGTGAGCAGATTGCGCAGCGCCATCGGGCCACACAGGTAGGCGGTGCCGTAGTCGTTTCGAAAGGACCACAGCCCCTCGCGTGCGCCGGCGATCATCTCCGTCGCGGGACCGCCGACTGCACGATCGCCCATGTCGGAGAACAGGGCATCGAGCTCGGCTGCGTGCCCCAGGCGGGCGTGCATGCGTGCCAGTTCGCCGGCTGCGCGATCGGCCAGGGCCTTTGCCGGTGGCTGCGTCGCGCCGCGCCCGAGCTGCCAGGCCTGCGCCCATGCCGTCATGGCCTTCGAGAAATAGCCCGCGTGGTAGTAGCCGATTCCCAGGTCGGTCAGGAGTGCCATGCGCCAGGCGGAGCGCGGATGGTCGGCAAGGAAGGCGGTCAATGGCCTGGCCGCATCGGCGAAATCGCTGGGCGCGCTTGGCGGCTGCGCGAACCGCGCCAGTGCGGCTTCGAGTGCCGCGTCCTCGGACCGCGAAGTCGGGCCCGTCGCGACCAGCGGTTCCTCCAGACCCGGGACGATCCGCAGCGGGCCCGCGCCGGCGTGCGACACGGCGGCAAGCAGGAGCAGCGCGCCGGACACAGCCCAGCGGCACAAGACACAGAGAGAGTGAGTGAGGAGGCCCCGCGCATGGCGCGGCCGCACCATGGCCGCAGCCGATGAGCTTGTCATGATCCCGTCCCTTGCCCCTTGGGGGCTGTTATTGCGGGCGGATCATATCGACGAAGCTCGAAAGATCAAGCGCTGTTTGGCGCTACGGAAGAATCCGCGGCCGACGAGGCTTCGTCGTCCTCGTCGCCATGCTCGGTCTTGAAGCTTTGCGGCTCGCGTCCGTTCTCGGTCAGCAGTGCACCGTCGCAGTCACTGCAGCTTGATGCCGGCGTTGCGGATCACGGTCTTCCACTTGTCGATCGCCTGCGCGAGGTTCTGCCCGAACTGCTGCGGCGTGCCGCCGACCACCTCCGCGCCGTCTTCCGAGAGGATCTTGCGGAACGATTCCGAGGCCACGATCTTGCCGATCTCCTTGTTCAATCGCTCGACGATCGGCGCCGGCGTGCGGATCGGCACCATCACGCCGTAGAGCGAGGTGGCGTCGAAGCCCGGAATGGTTTCGGCGACGGTCGGCACGTTCGGCATCGCGGGCACGCGCCGCGGACCGCTCACCGCCAGCGCGCGCAGGCGGCCCGCGTCGACATGCTGCTTGATCGACAGGATGGTGCCGAACTTCCAGCTGATCTGGTTGCCCAGCAGGTCGACGGTCGCCTGGGCGTCGCCCTTGTAGGGGATGTGGTTCATCTTCACACCGGCCATCGAACACAGCAGCTCGCCGGCCAGGTGCGTCGCGGTGCCGGTGCCGCCGGAGCCGTAGTTGATCTCGCCGGGATGCGCCTTGGCCAGTGCGATCAGCTCGGCCACGTTCTTCGCCGGCGTCGCCGAATTGACGGCCAGCACGTTGGGGGACACCGCGACCTCGATCACCGGCGCGAAGTCGCGCAGCAGGTCGTAAGGCATGTCGGGCCGCAGCCCGGGATTGATGACGTGGCTCGGCGACACCATCAGCACGGTGTAGCCGTCGGCCGGCGCTTCGGCCACCTGGCGCGTGCCGATGATCGTGCTGCCGCCCGGCACGTTGTCGATCACCACCGGCTTGCCGAGCGCGCCGGTGAGTTTCTCGCTCAGCAGGCGCGCGATGATGTCGTTGGGACCGCCGGGCGGGAAGGGCACGACCAGCCGGATCGGACGATCGGGGTAGGCGGCGAGCGCCGCCGTGCCCAGCGCCGCGAACGCCAGCGCGGCCAGGCAGCGCGCGGGCCGCAATCCGTGCAGGCGCGGCAGTCGGAACTTGATCATGTCTTTGTCTCCTGTCGTTCTTTTTTTCGCGCGCGGGCGGGTCAGCCGCGGGCCGGCCCGATGACGTTGCGCAGCGTGCCGATGCCGATCACCTCGGTTTCCATCACGTCGCCCTGCTGCATGAACTCGGGCGGCACGCGCGCATGGCCGACGCCTTCCGGCGTGCCGCTGGCGATGATGTCGCCCGGCTCCAGCGTCAGCCCGTGCGAGAGCTCCTCGAGGATGCGCGGGATGCGGAAGTACATATGCGAGGTGCTCGACGACTGCTTGACCACGCCGTTGACCCTGCAGGCGATCTTCAGGTCTGCCGGATCGAGCGCATCGGCGGTGACGATCCACGGCCCCATCGGGCAGCTGCCGTCCAGGCTCTTGCCCTTGAACCACTGGTTGCCGTGCTGGCGCTGGATGTCGCGGCCGGTGACGTCGTTGAGCACGGTGTAGCCCCACACGTGGTCCATCGCCGCGGCCTGCGCGATGTTCTTGCCGCGCTTGCCGATGATGACGCCAAGCTCGGCCTCCCAGTCCAGTTTCAGCGTGATCGTGTCGTCGATCGGGATCGGGTCGTAGGGGCCGCCGACCGCGGTGCTGGCCTTGGTGAAGAAGGTCGGGCGATCGGGCAGGTCGACCTTGGCGGCACGCGTCTTGTCGCCTTCCTCGAAGTGCGCGAGGTAGTTCCAGCCGACGCAGAACACGTTCTTGCGCGGCTTCGGGATCGGCGCGAAGAGATGGACGTGGTTGAGCGCGATGCGCTCGTGCGGCTGCGCGAGCACGGCGCGCACCCAGGCGAGGCCGGCGTCGCCGGCCTCGATCAGGCCGAGCAGGGAACTGTTGTCGAAGGGTGCATCGGGAAGGGCGGCGAGGTCGATCACGAAGCGCTCGTCGACGACGACGCCGGGGCGCGGCGCCTTCTGGGCGCTCGATGCAAAGCTGACGAATTTCATGGGAGAAGAAAAGAGAAGAGATGGGAAGAGGTGGAGGGATGGGTCAGATCAGGCCGCGATAGGAACCGCCGTCGAGCTGCAGGTTCTGGCCCGAGATGTAGCCGGCCTGCACGCTGCACAGGAAGGCGCAGGTGTCGCCGAATTCCTCGGGCTTGCCCAGGCGTTTGGCCGCAATGGTCTCGGCGATCACCGCCATCGCCTCGTCGCGGCCGATGCCGCGTTCCTTCATCATGCGATCGGCCATCTCCACCTGACGGTGGGTGCCGAAGCGTTCGGGCAGCAGGTTGTTGATGGTGACGTTGTCGACCGCGACGTCCAGCGCGAGCGAACGGGTCAGCGCCGTCAGTGCGGTGCGCGGCGCGGTCGACAAGGCCATCGTCGGCGTCGGCGACTTCACGCGCGCCGAGGTGATGTTGACGATGCGGCCGAACCTGCGCGCGCGCATGCCGGGCAGGAGCGCCTTGATCATGAACATCGGCGCATAGAAGTTGGCCTCCATCGCGCCTTCCCAGTCCTCGCGCTCGAAGCCGAGGAAGGGCCCGGGCTCGGGCCCGGCATTGTTGTTGACCAGGATGCTCGCGCCGGTGCCCGCGGCGGCCAGCACGCTGCGGCCGGCCTCGGTGTTGAGGTCGGCGCGCACCGGCTTGACGGTGGCGCCGGTGGCGCTACGGATCTCGTCGGCGGCGGCCTGCAGGCGGTCGGCATCGCGGCCATTGATGAGCACGGCGCAACCCTCACGCGCCAGCGACATCGCGCAGGCCTTGCCGAGGCCGTCGGACGAGGCGCAGACCACGGCCGTGCGGCCCTCCAGCCCGAGCTTCATGCCTTCGGTCCCGGGGCGCCGACCACCGCGCGCAGGTGGTCGACGGCTTCCGAGCGCGTGCCCATCCAGACGTCGGGCGCATTCTTCGCCAGCCGGATGATCTTTTCGTAGGCCGCCATCGCGAGCGGCCGGCCCGAGACGTGCGCATGGATCGCGGGGTCGATGCGCGCCGCGCCGGTCTCGTGGTTGCGCGCGCAGTCGAGCCAGTCCTCGAACAGCGCGACCATGTCGCGCGGCGAGTTGCCGTAGCGCATGTAATGCGGCAGGTCGTTCACCTCGGTGTTGTTCGGGAAGGCGACGATGGAACGGTCGCCATAGCGCATCACGTAGGGCAGGTCGTCGTTCAGCGTGTCGCCGTGCCAGTCGTAGCCGGCCTCCAGCAGCATGCGCGGCGTGCGCAGGCCGGGCGTGCTGCGCGGGCTGATCCAGCCGCGCGGGCGGCGGCCCATCGCCTTCTCCAGCAGCGCGGTGGTGCGTTCGATGTTGGCGCGCTCCTCGGCTTCGTCGAGGTACACCGGGATCACGTCCATGGTGTAGGAATGCGCGACCACGTCATGGCCGGCGTCGGCCATGCGGCGGATCACCTGCGGATAGTGTTCGGCCAGGATGCCGCTGACGTTGAAGGTGGCGCGCACCTGGTTGCGCTCCAGCACGTCGAGGATGCGGAAGATGCCGCGCCGGTGCCCGTACTCGGCCCAGCTCATCGCGTTGAGATCGGGAAAGCCCTGGCGCAGCGGGTTGCCCATCGGTCCGATGCCGGGCCACTTGCCATCGGACCACCATTCGAACGAAACGCGCGGGAACACCGCGATCCGCTTGCCGCCGGGCCAGCGGAAATCGGCCGGAGTCTGGATCTCCGTGGCGCCGGCGTGAATGTCCAGGGAATGCTGCATCGGGCTGTCTCCAAGAATTTGCGTGGGCTGCAAGATAATCGATATTATTTTTATGGTCAACGGTAAATCGATTTTATTTCCAGAGTCGCAATGACAGAATCCCGGCAACCCGCAGGGAACCCAGGCCTCATGAACAACCCATCCGAACCCCCGAGCAGCGCGGCGGGCACGCTGTCTTCCGTGGCGTATGAACGCCTGCGCCAGGAGATCATTCACGCGTTGCTGCTGCCGGGCCGCAAGCTCCACATCGCACAGCTCTGCGCGCGCTACGACATCGGCCTGAGCCCGATGCGCGAGGCGCTGCACCGGCTGGCGCGCGACGGTCTCGTGAGCCACAGCGACCAGCGCGGCTTCCACGTCACGCCGGTCAGCGAGGCGCATCTCGACGAACTCACGAAGACCCGCGGTTGGCTCGACGAGCTGGCGCTGCGGCAGTCGATCGCGCACGGCGACCGCGCGTGGGAAGAGCACGTGCTGCTGTCCTACCACCGGCTCTCGCGCCTGCACCGCGTGGCGCCGGGCGGTGCCGAGCCGCAGATCAACGCGCCATGGGAAGACGCGCACCGCGCCTTTCATGCGAGCCTGCTGGCCGCCTGCGGTTCGAGCTGGCTGCTCGGCTACTGCGGACAGCTCTTCGATGCGGCGGACCGCTACCGCCACCTGAGCCGGCTGTCGAACGCGCGCGAGGTGGTGCGCGTGCGCGACGAGCACAAGGCGCTGATGGAAGCGGCGATCGAGCGCAAGACCGAGGAGGCGGTGCAACTGCTGCTCGACCATCTGGCGAGCACGGCGAAGCTGGTGCGTGACAGTTTGCAGGCTGCTTCGGACAAGGCTGCCGGGTCGGGGCATGAGCCGGGGGGGCGTGCTGCTGGGTCGTCGCGACGGGCGGTGCGGCGCGCAGTCGCTGATCCCTCTCTTGCTCCCTCTTCCTCCGGGAGAGGGCGGGGGTGAGGGCACCGGGCCTTTGCTCTGTGCGTTGCGCTTGATGTGAGGCCGTCGGCCGGGAATTCGCCCCGGCGGGCGAGTCACTTTCTTTTGCTTCGCCAAAAGAAAGTAACCAAAGAAAAGGCGACCCCACTGCGCGCGACCCTCCGCTTCGCTACGGGCAACCTGCGGTGCTCGCTTTTCGCGGGGTCCGCGCAAACTCGCTTCGCTCAAACAGTGCGCGGCCCTGATCCGCGAAAAGCTGCGCTCCTCGGCGCGCGCAGAGGGGATGGAATTCAACGCGCCATGGCGCGTATTTGTGTTTCTCGGGCCGTCGCTTCGCTCGGCCTTTGAACAGCCGACTGCGGTCGAGTATCGAGGCCGCTAATTGCTAATTACAACTCGTCGATCATCGGAGTCAACGGCCGATGATCATCTCGACCCGATCCATCCACGCAATCTCCGCACTCGCACCGCCCCACACAAGGACGCGCCAAGGCGCGTTGACCCTCATCCCCTCTGCGCGTGCCGAGGAGCGCAGCTTCAGGCGGATCAGGGCCGCGCGTGTTTGAGCGAAGCGAGTTTGCGCGGACCCCGCCTGAAGCGAGCACCGCAGGTTGCCCGCAGCGAAGCGGAGGGACACGCGCAGTGGGGTCGCCTTTTCTTTGCTTACTTTCTTTTGGCGAAGCAAAAGAAAGTAAGTCGCCTGCCGGGGCGAGTCCCGGCCTCAGGACTCAACAAGAAACGCAACATACAAATCAACCGCCCGGCGCCCTCACCCCAACCCTCTCCCGGAGGGAGAGGGAGAAAGACAGAGAGTCGATGATCGTCTTACTCCGCCCCATCGATCCCCAGCCTCACCCAAACAACCCCATCACCGACCGCACCACACTCACCCCCGCCAACGCAATCAGCAGATTCAACACATGCCGCCGAAACTGCGCCTCGGACACACCGGCGAACGAGCGCTGCCCGACCCAGATGCCGACCAGCATCGCCGGCGCCAGCCACAGCGCCCACGTCAACGTGCCGACACCCAGCAGCCCACCGGCCATGTGCGCACCCGAAGGCATGAGCGCCGCGCTCACGAGCGACACCACGTCGGTGAACAGGAACAGCGCGATCAGCGTCGCACGCAAGGTGGCCGGCGCCATCTGCGCCGTGCTCAGCAGCACCGCGAGCGCGATGCCGCCGATCGCGGCCACGCCGTTGATGAAGCCCGACACCATGCCGGCCGCGAGGCGCACCGCGCGCGTCGGCTGCAGGCTCGCGCCGTGGCCGCTGCGCAGCAGGATGGCGGCCGCCATCAGCAGCGCGCCGATCAAGAGGCGCAGCGGTGTTTCCGGCAGCCAGGCCAGCAGCGCCACGCCGAGCGGAATGCACAGCAGGTTGCCGAGGGCGAGCCAGCCGAGCCAGGGCATGTCGATGTCGCGCGCGATGCCGCGCAGCTGGCTCAGGCTGGCCAGCACCTCGAGCATGAAGATCGCCGGCACCACCAGCGCCGGCGAGATCACGACCGAGATGCCCGCCACCGTGATGGCCGAGAAGCCGAAGCCGGCGAAGCCGCGCACGATGCCGGCCGCGAACACCACGCCGAGGCTGTAGACGAGCAGGGCTGGCGCCAGCGGTGGCGTCAGCAGCTCGGGGGTCATTCGAACAGCGGCAGCAGCTTGAGGCGCTGCACCTTTCCGGAGGGCCCGCGCGGCAGGTCGGTGACGAAGCGGAAGTGGCCCGGCGTCTTGTAGCGGCCGAGCGCCGTGTCGCAGAAGGCGCGCAGTTCGTCCTCGGTGCAGGCCTGGCCTTCGCGCAGCACGATGCACACGCCGATCTCCTGGCCGTAGTGCGGATGCGGCACGCCGACCGAGGCGGCTTCCAGCACCGCGGGATGCTGCAGCAGCGCCTCGTCGATCTCGCGCGGCGCGATGTTCTCGCCGCCCTTGATGATCAGTTCCTTGATGCGGCCGGTGACGAAGAAGAAGCCGTCGGCGTCGCGGTGCCCGAGGTCGCCGGTGCGCAGCCAGCCGTCGGGCGTGAAGCTCGCGCGCGTCGCTTCCTCGTTCTTGTAGTAGCCGAGCATCACATTGGGGCCGCGGATCGCCAGCTCGCCCGTCGTGCCGTCGGACACTTCGGCCAGCGCCGCATCGATCACGCGCGCCTCGCAGCCCGAGGCGCGGCCCACCGAGCCGAGCTTGCGCGCGGCCGGGGCGAGCGGATTCGAGAAGGCGGGCGCCGCGGTCTCGGTCAGGCCCATGGTCTCGACGATGCCGATGCCGAACAATTGCTCGAATGCGCGATGGTGCTCGGGCGGCAGCGCGGCCGAGGCGGAGCGGCACAAGCGGATGCGCGCCGTCTGCGCCGCCGGCGGCCGCTCGCCTTCGAGCAGGTAGGAGATCATGGTCGGCACCACGTTGATCCAGGTGCACTGCGTGTGCGCGGCCTGTTCCCAGAAGCGGCCGGCCGAGAACCTCGGCGCCATCGCGAGGCTGCCGCCCTGCACGAGCGGCGCCAGCATGGTCACGGCGAAGGCATTGATGTGATAGAGCGGCAGCACGGCCAGCACGCGGTCGGCGGCGCCGAGTTCGTGCTCGGCACTGATGGCCTGCGCATTGGCCGCGAGGTTGCGCTGGCTCAGCATCACGCCCTTGGGCATGCCGGTGGTGCCGGAGGTGTACATCAGCAGCGCGAGGTCGCCGGGCGCGGGCGGCGATGCATCGGCGAGCGCAGGCACTTGCGCCTCGCCCGGCAGTGCGGCCGCATCGGGGTCGACCACGATCACGTCCACCGCGCGGTCGAGCCCGGCCAGCATGCCGCGCACGCGCTCTTCCCATTCGGGTGCGACGCAGACCACGCGGCAATCGGAATGCGCGAGCACGTAGCGCATCTGCTCGGGCTGCGACAGCAGGTTGACCGGGTTCACGCACAGTCCGCCGTGCATCGCGCCGAGCAGCACGCGCAATGTCTGCAGGCCGTTGGGCATCACCACCGAGACCGTGTCGCCCCGCTGCGCGCCACGGCTGCGCAGCAGCGCCGCGACGCTGCGGCAGCCGCGCGCCAGTTCGCCGTAGCCGAGCTGCCGATCGTCCTGCGTGGCGACCGCATAGGTCGCCTGCGGCCGCGCGGCCGCCTGCCGCTCGATCAGCTCATGGACGGTGGCAGGCGCCTGCCTCACGCCGCACCATGCTGCGCGAAGAACGCGCCGAAGATCTCCTCCTCGCCCGGCATCTGCTCCGGGATCGGCCGCGACACGCGCGTGATGTTGAGGTAGTGGCGGTAGTTCATGTTGTCGGAGAAGTTGTTCTTGCCCCAGGTGCCGCAACCCATCGACAGCGAGAACGGCAGCCCGTTGTCGAAGCTGCCGCCGGTGGCGATGCAGTGCGCCTGGTCGACGATCACGCGCGACACCGGCAGCGTCAGGCCCAGCGTCAGCGCGCGTTCCGGCTTCGCGCTGTGCAGTCCCACCGAATGGCCCGCGCCCTCGTAGGCGTAGATGCGTGCGACGATCGATGCCGCGTCCTCGAAGTCGCGCGCCGCATAGATCGCGAGCACCGGGCTGAGCTTCTCGCCGGAGTAGGGATGTTCATGGCCCACGCCGTCCTCGGCCACCATCAGGATGCGCGGCTTGCGCGCGGCGATCGCGCGCCAGGCCTCGCGTCCGGCCGCATCCTGTTCGGCCGCGCGTTCGGCGATCTGCGTGGCCGACTTGCCGATCACCGCGGGCGACAGCTTGCCTTCGGGCCACATCAGCGCCTGCAGCGCGGCCTTCTGCGGGCCGTCGAGCATGACCGCACCGCGCGCCTCGAGCGCGGCGATCAGCGCGGGCCGGGCCGCATCGACCACCACCAGGCTGTTCTCCGACGAGCAGCTGGTCGCGTTGTCGAAGGTCTTGGAGCGCACGATGCGATCGGCCGCCAGCGCCGGGTCGGCCGTCTCGTCCACGATGCCGGCCACGTTGCCCGCGCCGACGCCGAAGGCCGGCGTGCCGCTGGCGTAGGCCGCGCGCACGTTGGCCTGGGAGCCGGTCGCCACCACCAGGTCGCACAGGCGCATCAGCTCGGCGGTGGATTGCTTGTTGACCGGCGAGGGCAAGAGCTGCACCAGGTCGCGCGGTGCGCCGATGCGGTCGAACTGCGCGTGGATGAATTCGATCAGGCGTGCCGCCGTGGACCAGCCCTTGGGCGAGGGCGCGACGATCACCGCGTTGCGGCCCTTGAGCGCATTGATGATCTTGTTGGCCGGCGTCGCGCCCGGGTTGGTCGAGGGCGTGATGGCGCACACCACGCCGACCGGCCGCGCGATCTCGATGATGCCGCGCGCGGGGTGATCGGCGATCACGCCGACCGAGCGCGCACCCTTCAGGTCGCGCAGCAGGCCGAAGGTCTTGCGGTAGTTCTTGGCGACCTTGTCCTCGACGTTGCCGACGCCGGTGTCGGCCACCGCCAGCTCGGCCAGCTCGCGGTTGCGCGTCGGCTCGATGATGGCCCAGCCGGCGGCCGTGACCGCCATGTCGACCTGTTCCTGCGACCAGGTTTCATAGATGCGTTGCGCCGCACGCGCGCGCGCGACGAGTTCGGCGATCGGGCCTGCAGGAGAAGGTGTTGAAGTTTCCATGGTCGTCATAGTTAGGGGACTCTCTAGTCGGGAAACACCGCGGAACCGGCTCCGCCGGGCCGCCGGTGTTGCCCCCGGTAGGGGGTTGGCGAAGCGACACGAAGTGCGCGCAGCCTGGGGGCGAGCGTGATTCACCACGAAGTGCGCGCAGCCTGGGGGCGAGCTCTAGTCCACTTTGATGTTGGCTTCTTTGGTGAGCTTGGCCCAGCCGGCGAGTTCCTTCGTCACGACCTTGCCGAGCTGCTCGGGCGTACCGCCGACGCCTTCGGCGCCCTGGGCCAGCAGCTTCTCCTGCACCGCGGGCTCGTGCACCACGGTGTTCATCACCTTGTTGAGCTTGTCGATGATCGCGCGCGGCGTCTTGGCCGGCACGAACATCGCGTACCAGGAGTCGACCTCGAAGTCGGGGATGCCCGCTTCCTGCATGGTCGGCACGTCGGGGAAGGCCGCGCTGCGCTTCTTGGTCGATACCGCGAAGGCCTTGAGCCTGCCGGACTTCACGAACGATGCGGCAGCCGGGATCGACACCCACAGCAGCGGCACCTGGCCGCCCATCACGTCGGTCACGGCGGGGCCGCCGCCGCGGTAGGGCACGTGCGTCATCTGCGTGCCGGTGCGCAGCTTGAACATCTCGCCCGCGAGATGGCCGGGCGAGCCGTTGCCCACCGAGGCGAAGGAGAGGCTGCCCGGCTTGGCCTTGGCCAGCGCGATCAGCTCGGCCACGTTGTGCGGCGGGAAGTCGGTGTTCGACACCAGGATCTGCGGCAGCGAAGCCACCATCACCACCGGCGCGAAGTCCTTCTCGGTGTCGAAAGGCAGCTTCGGATAGATGTTGGGATTGATCGTGTGCGAGGACAGCGTGAAGAGCACGGTGTAGCCGTCGGGCGCCGACTTGGCCACGATGTCGGTGCCGATCGAGCCGGCCGCGCCGCCGCGGTTGTCGATCACGAAAGGTTGCCCCAGCAGCGCCGCGCTGCGTTCCTGGATGATGCGCGCGATCACGTCGGTGCCGCCGCCGGGCGGATACGGAACGATCAGCCGGATCGGTTTGGTGGGATAGTCGCCGGCGCCCTCGGCCTGTGCGGCGAAGGGCATCGCCATGGCGGACGTCGCCGCGCAGGCCAGCAGCACGGCACGCAGCCACGGTGCAAATCGATTCATTCCAGTCTCCTTCTCTTGGTGGTGGGCGTCGGCAGACGCGTCGCGAGCACCGGTTCGCACCGGTAGCCCAGCGTGATGCTGGCATCGCGTGCGCAGGCCATGACCTGTTCGGCGAGCCCGCGGGCCTGGGTGCGCGTGAAGCGGATCGAGGGCACGCTCATGCCGAGTGCCGCGACCGCTTCTCCGCGCGCGTTGAAAACCGGCGTCCCGAGGCCGCAGACGCCGAGGCGCCATTCTTCGCGATTCTCGGCATAGCCGCGCGCGCGGGTGCGCTCGAGCTCGGCCTGCAAGGCGCCGAAGTCGACGATGCTGTGGGGCGTGTGTGCGATCAGCCTGCTGCCGAGGCGCTCGTGCAGCGCCGCCGCGTCCAGCCCGGCGGCCGCGAGCAGCGCCTTGCCCGAGGCCACGCAGTAGGCCGCCGCCCGGCCGCCGATGCGCGAGTACGCAGCCACCGGCAGCGGGCTGTCGAACTTGTCGAGGTAGACGATCTCCGCGCCGTCGAGCGTCGCGAGATGGATGGTTTCGCCGGTGGCGCGTGCCAGCGCCGCCAGATGCGGCCGCAGCAGCCCGGTGATGTCGGCGACCTCGGCCACCAGCGCGCCGAGCTCGAACAGGCGCAGGCTCGGCCGGTAGGTGCTGGTGGCTGCATCCTGTGTCGCCCAGCCGCACTCGACCAGCGTCTGCAGCGTGCGATGCGCATTGCTGCGCCCCAGGCCGAAGGCCTGGGCCAGGTCGGTCACGCGGCAATCGCGCTGCTGACGGGCCATCCATTCGATCACGGTGAGGCCCTTGGCGAGGGTGGAGTCCATGGAATCCTGTGCTTCGGCTGTCCTGAATAATAGAACTCTGTCCGAAGATTTGGAACAACTCTAGGCCGCGCGGAGGATGCTGTCAACCCGGGGCAGGCGAGCCGGCGGCGGGCGGGCCGTCAACGCCGGTGTTGTCCGGCGATGAGTTCGGTGATCTCGCGGAAGATCGTGTTGCCGGTGGAAGCCGCGAGGTCGAGCACGTGGCTGCGGCTGTAGTACGGGCTCAGGTCGAGCCCGACGCCGACGCCTGCGATCGCCACGCCGCCGGCCTGCTCGCGTCGCGCGACGACGTCCTTGAGATGGTGATCGAGATAGTGCGCGTCGTTCGCAAGGTTGGTCGCGCTGTCCATCGGCGAGCCGTCGGAGATCACCAGGAGCAGCCGGCGTTCCTCGGTGCGTGCGAGCAGGCGGGCGCAGGCCCAGTCCACCGCTTCGCCGTCGAGCCCCTCGCGAAACAGGTCGGCCTTGAGCAGCGCCGCGATGGCCGGCCGCGCGCGCCGCCACGGCGTGTCGGCATCCTTGAACACGATGTGGCAGCGCTCGTTGAGGCGGCCCGGGTGCGCGGGCTTGCCGGCGCGCCGCCAGGCGCGCTGCGCGCGGCCGCCGTTCCAGGCGCCGGTGGTGAAGCCCAGGATCTCGCTCGCCACGCCCGCCTGTTCGAGCGCGCGTGCCATCACGTCGACCAGCATCGCGACCGATTCGGCATGCTCCTTCATCGAGCCGGAGCAGTCGATCAGGAAGCTCAGCACGCAGTCGGCTGCCGGCTCCTGGCGCTCGGTGCGGAACAGGCGCCGTTCGGTCGGCGAGGCGACCAGTTGGGCGAGTCGCCGGCCGTCGATGTGGCCTTCTTCCTGGCCGCCGTCCCAGCCGTCGCGCGCGGGCTCGGCGAGCAGTGCGCGCAGCGTGCGCGCCAGGCGCGCGACGTTCACGCCCTGCGCGGCGACGCGCCGGTCGAGCTTGTCCCGCAATTCCGCCAGCAGATCCCGGCGCACCAGCGATGCGGCTGCGTGCTCGCGGTCGTAGGCCTCGGTGAAGATCCGGTAGGCGCCGTCGGCATCGTCGAGCACCGCGCTGCGGCCCGAGACCGCGGTCGTGAAGCGCTCGATGATCTCCTGGTCCATGTCGGCGACGAGGCTGAAGACGCTGCGCTTGTTGTCCGAATCGGCATCGTCGTGCGCATCCTCGGCCTCGTCGTGGGCCGCGTGCAGCATGCCCGCGACGGTGTGCGCGATCGACAGCGCATGGACCGCATACGCGGCCTGGTCGAAGCGCGCGCGGCGCAGTGCGGCCAGTGCGTGGCCGATCAGCGGCGAGAGCGCGAAGCGCGTGGCCTCCAGCATGTCCTCGGTTTCTTCCACCACCTGCTGGCCGTTGACGCGCGCGCGGCAGATCTGCGCTACCGCATAGAGCAGCAGCCCGCGTGCGCTGTCGGTCATGCCGGCGTGATGGAAGCCCAGCGACCACTGTTCGTGCCGGTGCCGCAGGTTGCGCTGCATGCCGGGCAGATCCTGCGGCGCCAGCGCCTCGACGCGGAACTGCTCCAGCATTTCGAACACCATGCGCGCCACCGGCTCTTCGGGGCGCAGGCGTGCATGCAGGTCCGCGTCGGAGGCGGTGAGGCGCAGCGCGAGCCCGTCGGCCGCGCCGCGGAAGGAGGCGAAGTCATCGGTGTCGGGCGAGGGATGCAGGTGCGGCGCGAACCAGGGCAGCGGGGTGCGGCCACGGTGCAGGCGCTGGCCGCGGAAGTGCAGGTCGGCCTCGCCGCTGAAGGCGCGCACGACACCGGCGCACAACTCTGCGACCTGCTCTTCCTGCCGAACGCGGCGCTGCGCCTCGGTCATGGCGCGCTCAGCCTTGCGGGCTCGTCAGCTGGTGCGACTCCTTCAACTCGAGGTCGAAGCAGCGCTGGAAGTATTCGGCCACCAGCGGCCGTTCGGCGTCGTCGCACTTGTTGACGAAGGACAGGCGGAACGCGAGCGCCGGGTCGCGGAAGATCTCGATGTTCTCGGCCCAGGTGATGACGGTGCGCGGCGACATCAGCGTCGACAGGTCGCCGGCCGCGAAGCCGCGGCGCGTGAGATCGGCCACCGCGACCATCGACCGGACCAGCGCGCGGCCGGCGTCGTCAGCGAGCGAGGGCACGCGGGCCTGCACGATCGCCACTTCCTCGTCGCGCGGCAGGTAGTTCAGCGAGGCGACGATGTTCCAGCGGTCGATCTGCGCATGGTTGAGCCGCTGCGCGCCGTGGTAGAGCCCGTTGAGGTTGCCCAGACCCACCGTGTTGGCGGTCGCGAACAGGCGGAAGAAAGGATGCGGCGTCAGCACCTTGTTCTGGTCCATCAGCGTGAACTTGCCGTCGCGCTCGAGGATGCGCTGGATCACGAACATCACGTCGGGCCGGCCGGCGTCGTACTCGTCGAAGATCAGCGCCACGGGGCGCTGCAGCGCCCAGGGCACGATGCCTTCCTGGAACTCGGTCACCTGCTGGCCGTCGCGCAGCACGACGGCGTCCTTGCCGACCAGGTCGAGCCGGCTGATGTGGCCATCGAGGTTGAGCCGCACGCAGGGCCAGTTCAGGCGCGCCGCGACCTGTTCGATGTGGGTCGACTTGCCGGTGCCGTGCAGGCCCTGCACCATCACGCGCCGGTCGCGCGTGAAGCCGGCCAGGATGGCGAGCGTGACGTCGGGGTTGAAGCGGTAGACCGCGTCGATCTCGGGCACGTGCTCGTCGCGTTCGCCGAAGGCCGGTACCTTCAGCTCGCTGTCGATGCCGAACACCTCGCGCACGGCAAGCATCCGGTCGGGTTTCAGCGCGGCGGTATCGGTCATTTCATCTCTCCATCGAACGCAGGACACGGGGCCCATTGGCATCGGCATCGATGCGGCTCAGCGCCAGCGCGGCACGCTGCAGCGCGGGCAGCAGCAGCTTCGCCTTCGCGGCGTCGAGCCGCATCACCGGCGCCTGCACCGCGACGCAGAGGTTCGAAGGGCCGTCCGGGGACGGCACCAGCGTCGCGATGCAGAGCAGGCCGGGCAGGAACTCTTCCTGGTCGAGCGCGAAACCGTCCTTGCGCACGCGCTGGACCTCGCGCTCGATCTGCGCCAGATCGGTCAGGGTCTGCGGCGTGTAGGCATCGAGCGGCGCGTTGGCCAGGAGGCGCCTGCGCTGGGCCGGGCTCATCTGCGTCAGGAAGATCTTGCCGCTGGCCGAGCAATGCACCGGCACGCGCGAGCCGGAATGCAGGTAGAAGCGCAGCGGCGCGGCGGTCTCCACGCGGTCCAGGTAGACGACCTCGCTGCCGGAGAGCGAGGTGATGTTGCAGCTCTCGCCCACTTCCTCGACCAGCTGGCGCAGCACCGTGTGCCGCGCGCCGTGCAGGCTGTCGTTGAGCAGCAGGTTCTCGGCCAGCCGCCGCAGCCGCGTGCCGATGCCGTAGTGCCGGCCGTCGCCTTCGCGCTGCAAGAGGCCCGCGGTTTCGAGCTGCTGCAGCATGCGGTGCAGGGTGGGCTTGGGCAGACCGGTGGCTTCGACCAGGTCCTGCAGCGCATGCCGCTGGTCCTTGGCGGCGATGGTTTCGAGCAGCGCGAAGAGCCGCAGCGCGGGCGTGTCGCCGCCCGGTTCCGGCGCTTCGGCTTTCAGACCCTTGACGACTTTCATGGGGTGGATCATAGTTGTTTTTACAAAAAACAAGACGTATCGTCCCATTTTTTGTAATTTGTTGACGACAAGGCTTTGTGCGCCTATATTTCGCCGGTACGAATTCCGGAACCATCGGTTCCAACTTTTGATAGATCCGCGACCACCACCCCTGACCCCAAGGAGACCTCCATGAGCAAGCAACCCCCCGCCGCCGCAGCCCGGGCCGCCGTGACCGGCGTGCAGAAGATGACGCCCTCCGAAGCCTTCGTCGAAACGATGGTCGCCAACGGCGTGACCGACATGTTCGGCATCATGGGCTCGGCCTTCATGGACGCGATGGACATCTTCGCGCCGGCCGGCATCCGCCTGATCCCGGTGGTGCACGAGCAGGGCGGCGCCCACATGGCCGACGGCTATGCGCGCGTCTCCGGCCGCCACGGCGTGGTGATCGGCCAGAACGGCCCCGGCATCAGCAACTGCGTGACGGCCATCGCGGCGGCCTACTGGGCGCACAGCCCGGTGGTGATGATCACGCCCGAGACCGGCACCATGGGCATGGGCCTCGGCGGCTTCCAGGAAGCCAACCAGCTGCCGATGTTCCAGGAGTTCACCAAGTACCAGGGCCACGTCGTCAATCCGAAGCGCATGGCCGAGTTCACCGCGCGCTGCTTCGACCGCGCGATCTCCGAGATGGGCCCGACGCAGCTCAACATCCCGCGCGACTACTTCTACGGCGAGATCACGACCGAGATCCCGAAGCCGATGCGCGTGGAGCGCGGCGCCGGCGGCGAGAAGAGCCTCGATGCCGCGGCCGAGCTGCTGGCCAACGCCAAGTTCCCGGTGATCCTGTCGGGCGGCGGCGTGGTGATGGGCGATGCGGTCGAGGAATGCAAGGCGCTGGCCGAGCGCCTGGGCGCGCCGGTGGCCAATGGCTATCTGCGCAACGACTCGTTCCCGGCCAGCCATCCGCTGTGGGCCGGCCCGCTGGGCTATCAGGGCTCGAAGGCGGCGATGAAGCTGATCTCGCAGGCCGACGTGGTCATCGCGCTCGGTTCGCGCATGGGCCCCTTCGGCACGCTGCCGCAGCACGGCATGGACTACTGGCCGAAGGATGCCAAGATCATCCAGGTCGAAGCCGACCACACCAACCTCGGCCTGGTGAAGAAGATCACCGTCGGCATCCACGGCGATGCCAAGGCCGCCGCGGTCGCGCTGCTCAAGCGCCTCGAAGGCAAGAAACTCGCCTGCGACGCCACTAAGGCCGAGCGCGCCGCCAAGATCAAGGCCGAGAAGGATGCGTGGGAAAAAGAACTCACCGAGTGGACCCATGAGCGCGATCCCTTCAGCCTCGACGCCATCGCCGAAGCCGAAAAGGAAAAGGGCAACTGGCTGCATCCGCGCCAGGTGCTGCGCGAACTCGAGAAGGCGATGCCGCCGCGCGCGATGGTGTCGACCGACATCGGCAACATCAACGCGATCGCCAACAGCTATCTGCGCTTCGACGAGCCGCGCAGCTTCTTCGCACCGATGAGCTTCGGCAATTGCGGCTATGCGCTGCCCACCATCATCGGCGCCAAGTGCGCGGCGCCGGATCGCCCGGCCATCGCCTATGCGGGCGACGGCGCCTGGGGCATGAGCATGGTCGAGATCATGACCGCCGTGCGCCACGACATCCCGGTCACGGCCGTGGTGTTCCACAACCGCCAATGGGGCGCGGAGAAGAAGAACCAGGTCGACTTCTACAACCGCCGCTTCGTCGCCGGTGAACTGGAGAGCGAAAGCTTCTCGGGCATTGCCAAGGCGATGGGTGCCGAGGGCATCGTGGTCGACAAGCTCGAGGACGTGGGTCCGGCGCTCAAGAAGGCCATCGACATGCAGATGAACGAGGGCAAGACCACGGTCATCGAGATCATGTGCACGCGCGAACTGGGCGATCCGTTCCGCCGCGATGCCTTGTCCAAGCCCGTTCGCTTCCTGGACAAGTACAAAGACTATGTCTGACCCGCATCCCCGGCTCGCCGCGCTGGTGCAGCGCGCGCAGCAGGGTGCGAAGGCGACGCGCATCGCGCTGGCATACCCGTGCGATGCGACGGCGATGGACGCAGCTGCGCGCATCGCCGATGCGCGGCTCGCGCAGCCGGTGCTGGTCGGCCCGCGCGAGGCCATCGCGCGGGCCGCGGAGGCAGCGGGTGTCGATGCATCCGGCTTCGAGATCGTCGACACCGGCAGCGCGGCGCCCGATGCTGCGCGGCGCGCGGTCGCGCTGGCACGCGAAGGCGCGGTCGGCGCGCTGATGAAGGGCTCGCTGCATACCGACGAGCTGATGTCGGCCATCGTCGACCGGCACGCCGGCCTGCGCGGCGACACGCGCATCAGCCACGTCTTCCTGTTCGATCTGCCGCGCTATCCCAAGTTGCTCGGCCTGGCGGACTGCGTGGTCAACATCGCGCCGACGCTGGCCACCAAGCGCGACATCCTCGGCAATGCGATCGCATTGCTTCAGAAGATCGGCATCGCACAGCCCAAGGTCGGCATCGTCGCGGCCGTCGAGTCGGTCAACCCCGCCATACCGGCGACCGTCGATGCCCAGGCGCTGGTCGAGATGGCACGGCAGGGCACATGGCCCGGCGCGTGTGTCGAAGGCCCGTTCGGCTTCGACAACGCGATCTCGGCCGAGGCCGCGCGCATCAAGAAGATCGAATCGCAAGTCAGCGGCGACGCCGATCTGCTGCTGATGCCGGACCTCAATGCCGGCAACATGCTCTACAAGAGCTTCGTCTACATCGGCGGCGGCGAATGCGCGGGACTGGTGCTCGGCACGCGCGTGCCGGTGGTGCTGACTTCGCGTGCGGACTCGCTTGTTTCGCGCATTGCGTCGGTAGCGCTGGCAGTGCTCGCGGCGGCTTGACGCTGCACGCGGTCGACGGCTTGCAAGCCCGCATCCGCGGCCGTTGAATGGGACGGCGAGGTCCGCGCATCTGCGGATCCTTTGAGAACTTTCTCCCTGCTTGTAGTCAGAGTCCGGTCCACCTATATTGGCGCCGGATTCGCATGCAATGCAATTGCGCGCTGTCCACAAAAAAACAGGCCACAACAGGGAGCTATCACCTATGAGAAGTCCATCGCGGCTCGCATCGCTGCGAGCATGGGCTGCGCGCGTTCCGCGCAGCATCGATCCGCACACCAGATCCCAACACCATCCGCCTCTTCGACCGCGCCGCAGCGCGCAGGCGGGCAGGTTCATGGAGGTGGTGTGTCGCGCACCAGGCCGTTGCGTTCGAGCAGCCCGAGAAGCGCTGACCCAGCGGGACTTGGGTCGACTCCTGCTTTGCGTCATCGCCGCCGCCGTTCCTGCCTTCGCTTCAGCGCAGTTCCGGCCCGATCTCAATACAACGCCGTTTCGCATCGTCAACAAACTGCGCGGCTTTTGCATCCAGAAATACGAAGACGGATACAAGGGTACGGATGCCATGCTGTTTCGGACCGCGAAGTGCAGCGACACTGATTTTTTTCAGAAGTTCTACTTCTTCGACCACGCCGCAGACACGCCGTATGTTCCTCAATTGGAAGGCAGAAGCGAGCCCGTTCGCGTCCTCGATGCAGGAAGCATCGAGTTCACGCCACGGCAGTGGTACAACTTGAATGCCGATGCCGCACCGGGTTCTTTCGTTTACAACCTCCTTACGGATATTCAGTTTCCTGCCCTTGGAGGTGAGGGTGGAAACGCATACTGGTATCTCACGCGAAAACTGGACACGCAAAACCTGGTCAATACGCAATTCGAGGGACTGATCTTCAATGCGTCCACGCACAATTGCCTGAGTTATCAAGATCACAATCCGGCAATGGGAACTCAGATTGTCTCGGGTACATGCCAGAACGAGGACGTATGGCGGCTCGAGCCGACGACCTACTTCACGCCTTCGTCGCAGCAATAAGGAGGCGCATCGTCATGAAACTCGGATCCCTTTTGAATCGACTGGCCTTCATGGTGATGAGCCTAGTGACTCCGCTCCTGGCGTTGGCGGCACCTGATCTGAACACCACGCCATTCCATATCGTCAACAAGCTCAATGGCCTGTGCGTCCGCATGCAGACGGGTCCTCGCGTTTCGATCTATCGCACCGCGACTTGTAACGATTCGGACACTCTTCAGAAGTTCTATTTTCGTCACGCAGCCGAGGACAAGGCCTATATCCCTCAAGTCGACGGCTCCGCGCCGTTTCGAATCCTCGCAGCGACGGGGTACGACAGTTCACGCAGGCAATGGTTCAATCTCGGTTCCGACAGCGCATGGGGCTCTCCGGTGTGGAGTGATGGGTCTCAAACGAACGTCCCATTTCCCCCTGGCGGGGCGCGCGCGACGTGGACACTGTTGCGGACTGGTGGTACCCAGACACTCGTCAACACCCAGTTCGAAGGGATGATCACGAACGTGTCGACAGGCATGTGCCTGGGTTATCAGGGCGGCAATCCGGTCGCGTTCATTGTTGTGGGAGCGTGCGGGAATCAGGATGTATGGCGGCTCGTGCCGACCTCCTACCCCTCGCCGGTAGCGTCGCCATAGGCGATGTAACGCGGACGCGCCCCGTTCGAATCGCCCTTGACGACAGGGAACTCCGCGCGGAGCAAACCCAGCTCAGCGTGACCGCCCCGGCTTCGGCGCCGCGTCCCTGCAGTGCTGCAGGAAGTCGGTGGTCGCGCGCCCGAGGCGCTTCTCGGTGTGCAGCGCGATCGCCAGCGTGCGCACCGCCCGCGGCAGCCGGGTGCGCAGTTCGACCAGCCGCCCGTCGTCGATGCTCTGCGCCACCGCATGACGCGACAGGCAGCCGAGCCCGCCGCCGGCCGCGACCACCCGCTTGATCGCCTCGGTGCTGCCGAGCTCGAAGCCCACGCGCACGTGCGCGAGGTTGCGGATCAGCCAGGCGTCGGTGACCAGCCGCGTGCCGGAGCCGTGCTCGCGCATGACCCAGGTGACCTCGGCCAGCTGGCGCAGCGTGGCCGTGCTGCCGGCCAGCGGATGGCCGGGCGCGGCGACGACGATGAGTTCGTCGTCGAGCCAGGGCCGCACCGCGAGCCCGGGATGGGTCTGCGGGCCTTCGATGAAACCGACGTCGACGTCGAAGCCGGCCACCGCCTCGATCACCTCGCTGGTGTTGCCGATGCGCAGCTGGACCTGGCTCTGCGGATGGCGCAGCGTCCATTCCGAGATCAGTTCAGGCAGCAGGTATTCGCCGATGGTGAAGCTGGCCGCGACCCGCAGCGGCGCCGCATGTTCCTCGCTGAAGAGGGCCTGCAGCTCGGCCGCCTGCTCGACCAGCGCCTGGGCGCGGGGCAGCAGCGCGCGCCCGTTCTCGTTGAGCTGCAGCCGGCGCCCGATGCGGTCGAACAGCTCGACGCCGAGCGAGCCTTCGAGGTCGGCCAGCGCGGTGCTGGCGGCCGACTGCGAGCGCGCGATGCGGTCGGCCGCGGCGCGCGTGCTGCCGCCACGCGCCGTGGCGACGAACACTTCCAGGTGGCGCAGGTTCAGCCGCAGCCTCGGCGGCGTCCACTGATTCGTTTTGTCGATCATTCTGACCGGTATTCTCCGCTTTTTCCTTTGAGCACTCTTGTCTAAGATCGCGCGAAGACCAGGGCTCTGATCCCTGGCCGGCGTGCCCCACGCACGCGCCAACAAGGGTTGCCCAGTGTTCGATTTTCTTTCGCGCGAGCCCGTGCACGATCCGCTGGCCTCGCCCACGCCGACGGCGGGCACCGAGGTCAAGACCACCACCTGCTACATGTGCGCCTGCCGCTGCGGCATCCGCGTGCACCTGCGCGAGGGCGACAACGGCCCCGAGGTGCGCTACATCGACGGCAATCCCGACCATCCGCTGAACAAGGGCGTGATCTGCGCCAAGGGTTCGTCGGGGATCATGAAGCAGATCTCGCCCGCGCGGCTCACGCAGCCGCTGCTGCGCAAGCCGGGCACCGAGCGCGGCGCCGGCGAGTTCGAGCCCATCAGCTGGGAGCGCGCCTTCGACATGCTCACCGAGCGGCTGGGCAAGCTGCGCGCCACCGATCCGAAGAAGTTCGCGCTCTTCACCGGCCGCGACCAGATGCAGGCGCTCACGGGCCTCTTCGCGCGCCAGTTCGGCACGCCCAACTATGCGGCGCATGGCGGCTTCTGCTCGGTCAACATGGCCGCGGGAATGATCTACACCATCGGCGGCAGCTTCTGGGAATTCGGCGGACCCGACCTCGATCACGCCAAGCTGTTCGTGATGATAGGCACCGCCGAAGACCACCACAGCAACCCGCTGAAGATCGCGCTCAGCAAGTTCAAGCGCCAGGGCGGGCGCTTCATCTCGATCAACCCGGTGCGCACCGGCTACTCGGCCATCGCCGACGAATGGATCCCCATCAAGCCGGGCACCGACGGCGCGCTCTTCATGGCGCTGCTGCACGAGCTGATCGCGAGCGACCTGGTCGACCATGCCTTCCTCAAGCGCTTCACCAACGCGCCGCAGCTGGTGGTGCTCGACGATTGCGAGCGCCAGGGCCTGTTCGCCTTCGACCCCGATCGCGGGCCGCCGGGCGATGGCCGCGAGCCGCACAACAAGCTGATCTGGGACAAGGCCGATGGCACGGTGAAGCCGGCCTATCCCGAAGGCATCGCGGACGGCTGCGATCCCGCGCTCGAAGGCCACTACACGCTGGCCGACGGCACGCGCGTCGCGCCTTCGTTCCAGCTGCTGCGCGACCGCGTCGCCAGCTGCACGCCCGAGTGGGCGCAGGCGATCACCGGCATCCATGCCGATCGCATCCGCAAGCTCGCGCGCGAGATGGGCGAGACCGCGCTGAAGCAGGCCTTCGAGCTGCCGATCCCCTGGACCGATGCCTGGGGCAAGGTGCATCCGACGACGCAGGGGCGCCCGGTCGCCTTCCATGCGATGCGTGGGCTCGCGGCGCACTCCAACGGCTTCCAGACGATCCGTGCGCTGGCGGTGCTGATGAGCGTGCTCGGCACCATCGACGCGCCCGGTGGCTTCCGCCACAAGGCGCCGTACCCGCGCCACATCGTGCCGAACTACCGCGCCTTCAACTCGCCCGAGATGATCCAGCCGAACACGCCGCTCAACGCCGCGCCGCTGGGCTTCCCGGCCAGCCCGGAGGAGCTGGCGATCAATCCCGACGGCTCACCGATCCGCATCGACCATGCGTTCTCGTGGGAGCATCCGCTGTCGGCGCACGGGCTGATGCACAACGTCATCACCAACGCGGTGAAGGGCGATCCCTACCGCATCGACACGCTCCTGATCTTCATGGCCAACATGGCCTGGAACTCGAGCATGAACACCTCGGCGGTGCGCGAGATGCTCAACCGCAAGGACGAGAAGGGCGAACACCTGATCCCCTTCATCGTGGTGTGCGATGCCTTCCAGAGCGAGACCGTGGCCTTCGCCGACCTCGTGCTGCCCGACACCACCTACCTCGAGCGCCACGACGTGATGAGCATGCTCGACCGGCCGATCTCCGAGTTCGACGGGCCGGTCGATTCGGTGCGCATCCCGGTGCTGCCGCCGACAGGGCAGTGCAAGCCGTTCCAGGAAGTGCTGATCGAGCTCGCATCGCGACTCAAGTTTCCGGCCTTCACCACGCCCGAGGGCGGCCGCAAGTTCGCCGACTATCCCGACTTCGTCGTCAATTTCCAGCCCGCACCCGGCATCGGCTTCCTGATGGGCTGGCGCGGCAAGGACGGCACCGAGCACCTGCGCGGCGCGCCCAATCCGAAGCAGTGGGAGGCCTACGCGAAGAACAACTGCGTCTTCCAGTACCACATGCCGGAGACGATGCACTACATGCGCAACTGGAACCGCGAGTACCTGGACTTCGCCAAGGACAAGGGCTGGCGCCAGAAGAACGACGTGGTCCAGCTCGCGCTGTACTCCGACACCTTGCAGAGCTTCCGCCTCGCGGCGCAGGGCAAGAGCGCGGGCCGCCAGCCGCCCGACGAACTGCGCGCGCGCATCGACACCTACTTCGATCCGCTGCCCTTCTGGTATCCGCCGCTCGAGGAAGATGCGACCGATCTCGCCGCCTACCCGCTGAATGCCATCACGCAGCGGCCGATGGCGATGTACCACTCCTGGGATTCGCAGAACGCGTGGCTGCGGCAGATCCACAGCCACAACTACCTGCACGTGAACCCGCTCACCGCCAAGGCGGCCGGCATCGCCGACGGCGGCTGGTGCTGGGTCGAGAGCCAGTGGGGCCAGGTGCGCTGCATGCTGCGCTACAGCGAGGCCGTCGAGCCCGGCACCGTATGGACCTGGAACGCGATCGGCAAGGCCGACGGCGCCTGGCAGCTCGCGCCCGGCGCGGACGAAGCGCGCAAGGGCTTTCTGCTCAACCACCTGATCTCGGAGGAGCTGCCCTTCGACGGGCCGAAGGGCGGCAAGACCATCAGCAACTCGGACCCCGTCACCGGGCAGGCCGGCTGGTACGACGTGCGCGTGCGCATCCGCCCGGCCGAGCCCGAAGAGCCTGCGGAAAGCTATCCGCAGTTCGCCAGCATGCCGGTCGTGCCCGGCGTGCTGGGCAAGGCGGCGAGCGTGTTGACCTACTTTGCGGGACGAAAGAAATGATTCAGTGGCTCAAGGACTTGATGGCGCCTGCCTCGCTCCCTCTCCCTCTGGGAGAGGGCTGGGGTGAGGGCGGCGGCGGTGGATCGGGTGCGATCGCCATGAAGGCGGGGGTGCCCTCACCCCAGCCCTCTCCCAGAGGGAGAGGGAGTCATGCCAGCGTGCGCGCGGAGCAGGGCGAGACGCTCGCCAAGCAGCTCGCCCTCGTGATCGACCTCAACGTCTGCGTCGGCTGCCATGCCTGCGTGACCTCGTGCAAGCAATGGAACACCTCGGGCAGCGCCGGCCCCCTGGCCGACGAGCAGCCCTATGGCGCCAACCCGACCGGCACCTTCTTCAACCGCGTGCAGACCTACGAGGCCGGCGCCTTCCCGGGCACCGACACCATCCACTTCCCGAAGAGCTGTCTGCATTGCGAAGACCCGCCGTGCGTGCCCGTCTGTCCGACCGGCGCCAGCTACAAGCGCAAGGAAGACGGCATCGTGCTGGTCGACTACGACAAGTGCATCGGCTGCAAGTACTGCGCCTGGGCCTGTCCCTACGGCGCGCGCGAGCTCGACGAAGAGCGCCAGGTGATGACCAAGTGCACGCTGTGCGTGGACCGCATCTACGACGAGAAGCTGCCCAAGGAAGACCGCAAGCCCGCCTGCGTGAAGGCCTGCCCGACCGGCGCGCGGCTGTTCGGCGACGTCAAGGATCCGAATTCGGAAGTCTCGATCGCGATCCGCGAACGCGGCGGCTATTCGCTGATGCCCGAATGGGAAACCAACCCGGCCAATCAGTATCTGCCGCGGCGCGTGACCGACGTTGCGGGCGGCGCGAGCAAGATCGACCCGAAGCTGGGTGGGCTGTCATGAACCCGGCATTCTCGGTCGTCATCTTCACCACGATTGCCGGTGCCGCGCAGGGGCTGGTCGTCACGCTCGCATTGGCCGTGCTGGCGGGCCTGTCGCTCGCGCCGGCCTTTGCGAGCACCGCACTGATCGTCGCCGAGGTCCTGCTGCTGGTCGGGCTCGGTGCGTCATTCGGCCACCTGGGCCGGCCCGAGCGCGCCTGGCGCGCCGCGATGATGTGGCGCACCTCGTGGCTGTCGCGCGAGGTGATCGTGCTGCCGGCCTTCATCGCCGTGGTCGCGCTGTGGTGGCTGGCGCTGCGCAACGGCATCGACAGCATGGCGCTGCCGCTCGCCGCGCTCGTCATCGGCGCCTTGCTCTGGTACTGCACCGCGATGATCTATGCCTGCCTGCGCTTCATCCAGGAATGGGCGCAGCCGCTGACGCTGGTCAACTTCGCGCTCATCGGTCTCTCGTCGGGGCTGATCCTCGCGAGCGCGCTGGCGGCGCTGATGGGCGAGCACGCGCTGCTGCAGCTCACGGCACCGTGCGCGTTCGCGGTCACGGCGATCGCGTGGTTCACGCGCACGCTGGCCTTGCGCCGCAATGCCGCGCTGACGCCGCGCTCCACGCTGCAGTCGGCCACCGGCATCCGGGCGCCGAAGCTGATGCAGAAATCGATGGGCATGTCGGCTGGCTCGTTCAACACGCGCGAGTTCTTCCACGGCGCCAGCCGCTCGGCGTTGAAGCAGATCAAGCTGGCCTTCATCGTGCTGGGCTTCGCGTTGCCCTGCGTGTTGCTGCTGTGGGCGATGAGTTCGCAGTCGACCCTCGTCTTCGTGCTGGCGCTGGCAGTGCAGATACCGGGCCTGGTGGCCGAACGCTGGTTCTTCTTCGCGCAGGCGAAGCATCCGCAGAACCTGTACTACCAGTTCGTCTCCTGAGCTGACCATCGTCCTACAGCCGGTTGCGGCTTCGGCGGCGCGCGAGGACGGGCAGGGCCGCCTAAGCTGAGGTCGCAACAGCCTGCGACAGGCGAAAGGGACCTCATGACGATCCATGCTTTGAAACCGAAGTCACGCATCTCGTACGCACTGGTGATCGCGTGCGCCGCGCTCGCGCTCGGCGCCTGCGACGACCGCACCGGCAAGGGCACGGCATCGCGCAGCGCCGACCCCGACGTGCAAAAGGCCGAAAACGCGGTGGCTGCCGGCGCCAACAAGGCGGCCGAGCTGGCGGAGACCGCGCGCGACAAGACCGAGGCCTTCATCAAGTCGCCCGACGTGCAGCGCGACGCGGCGGCTGCGGGCCAGGCGCTGAAGAACGCGGGCAACGCGATGGTCGCGACGGTCGACGATGCGGCCATCACCGCCTCGGTGTCCACCGCGCTCGCCAAGGATCCGGAACTCAGCGCCGTGCGCATCGACGTCAACACCAAGGGCGGCGCGGTGAGCCTGCGCGGCCCGGCACCCAGCGCCGCCGCGAAGGCGCGCGCGAGCGAGATCGCCAAGGCCCAGACCGGCGTGAGTTCGGTCGACAACCAGCTCGAAGTGCGCTCGATGTGAAGCCGCTGCTTCAGGCAGGCTGCGCGTGCGTCTTCGCAGGCCGCACGCACAGCAGCAGGATGATCCCCGAGAGCGCGTAGAAGGCGATCACCAGCAGCATGCTGTAGACCGGGCTGCCGGTGCGCGCGCTGAGCCATCCGGTGACCGACGGGCCGGCGGCGGGACCGAGGTTGCCCAGGCTGCTGATGAGCGCGATGCCGCCGGCTGCGCTCGCCTTCGACAGGTACTCGGTCGTGGTCGTGAAGAACAGCGGCGTGGCCGCGATCCAGCCGATGCCGGCCAGCGTCAGGCCGGCCATCGACGCGGCCAGGTTCCCTTGCGACAGCGCGATGATCCCCATGCCCGCTGCCGCGGCCGCCACGCAGGCCATGTAGTGCCAGCGCCGCTCGCGATGCTTGTCGGAATGGCGGCCGATCCACACGGTCGCGAAGATGCCGCACAGCTGCGGCACGGCGGCGCACAGGCCCACCATCAGCAGGTCGGCCACGCCCCAGCTCTTGATCAGGCTCGGGATCCAGAACACCATCGTGTAGGTTGCACCCAGGAGCAGGAAGTAGGCGAGCGCGAGCGCATAGACCTTGGGATCGGCGAACAACTGGCCGAGCCCGGTGTGCGACGCCGACTCGACATCCTTCTCGTCGTGATCGAGCTGCCAGCGCAGGGTCTTCTTCTCGTCCTGCGACAGCCATTTCGCGTCCTCCGGCTTGTCCTGCAGGTAGAGGTAGGCCACGATGCCCAGCACCGCGGCGGGCAGCCCCTCGACGATGAACAGCCACTGCCAGCCGTGCAGGCCGCCTGCGCCGTTGGCGTACTTCATGATGGCGCCGCACAGCGGGCCGGCGACGACGCTCGAGATGGCGGTGGCGGTCATGAACAGCGCGATCATCTGGCCGCGCCGCGCCGACGGATACCAGTACGTGAAGTACAGGATGATGCCGGGAAAGAACCCCGCCTCGAAGACGCCGAGCAGGAAGCGCGCGACATAGAACTGCATCGGCGTCTCGACGAAGGCCATCGCCGTCGCGACGATGCCCCAGATCAGCATGATGCGAAGCAGCGTCTTGCGCGCGCCGATCTTCGCCAGCAGCAGGTTGCTCGGCACCTCGAACAGGAAGTAGCCGATGAAGAAGATGCCGGCGCCGAAGCCGTAGGTCGCATCGCTGAAGGTCAGCGTCTGCTTCATCTGCAACTGCGCGTAGCCGATGTTGATGCGGTCGAGGAACGCGACCGCATAGCACAGCATGAGAAAGGGAACGATGCGCCAGTTGACCTTGGCGTAGACCGCTTCGACGGCATCGCCGGCGCGCGACGCGACGCCCTTGCCGGTCGGATCGAGGGCTCGTGTGCTCATCGTTGTCTCCTGTGTTTTTTTGCAGCGGCCACGGCTATGCTTGGCTGCATGACGCGCAATCTAAACGCGGTGCACCCCGCAGCGGAAGGTGCGCTCGGACCGCTTGCAGGGTTCGTTGCGGACAAAGGAGCCGATCGCATGCAGCGCGCGACACCCAGCTTCGAACACCGCATCTATCCGGCCCACAAGATCGCGGCGCTGGTCGGCGTGCTGGTCGACAAGGGCGTGCCGGCGGCCGAGGTGCTGGCCGGCAGCGGCCTGGCGGAGAGCCGGCTGAACGCCGCCGCCACGCGCGTTTCCTACCGGCAGATGCTCACCGTGTGCCGCAATGCGATGCGCCTGTCGCCCGATCCTGCCGTGGCCCTGCAGGCGGGCCAGCGCATGCACGTCACCGCGTACGGCATGTACGGCTATGCGCTGCTGAGCAGCCCGACGCATGCGGACAGCGTCGACTTCGCGGTGAAGCATCACCGGGTGATGGGGCCGGCGGCCGACATGAGCGTCAGGCAGAGCGACGACGAAGTCATCTTCAGCTACCGGCCGGTGCTCGCGCCCGACCCGACCAATGCGTTCTACCGCTTCGTCACCGAGTTCCAGCTCTCCAGCCACCTGACCATCACCACCGATCTCTACGGCGCCGCCTTCCGCTTTTCGCAGGTTCGGCTGTCGTACCCCGCGCCGCCGCATGCGCCGGCCTACCGCAAGGTCTTCAAGTGCCCGGTGCACTTCGGGCAGCCGGTGGACGAGCTGCGCTTCAACAGCGACTGGCTGGCCGAGCCGATGCCCTTCGCCGATCCGATCACCAATGCGATGGCGCGCGAGATGTGCGAGAAGAGCCTGGCGGAGGTCGACCAGGCCGGCGGCATCGCGGCCGAGATCCGCCGCATCCTGGTCGGGCAGCCGGGCCGCTTCCCCGGCATCGAGGCGATGGCCGAGGCGCTGCGCCTGAACCCGCGCACGCTGCGCCGCAAGCTCGATGCCGAAGAGACCTCGTACCGGTCGATCCTGGCCGACGTGCGCATGCGCCTGGCCATCGGCTACCTGCGCGAGACCCGCATGACGAACGAGGAGATCGCGAGCCGCCTGGGCTACAGCGACGCGGCGAATTTCCGCCATGCGCTGTCGCGCTGGACCCGCAAGAACCCGTCGGATTTCCGCGCCTCGCACACAGGGGAGAACTTACCCTGAGTTGTCCGCAATCAACCCGCAAGCCGGCTCCATCGAACCTTCCGAAAGGCGGCCCACGTTCGTAGCCTATGTGCCCGATGCAACGCGAAAAGCGTATCGTTCATCGTCATCACGGAGACACGACATCATGAGTCTTGCAAGACTTCAGAACCTGAGCGGCCGCGTCGCGCTGGTCACCGGCGGCTCGCGCGGCCTGGGCCTGCAGATGGCCGAGGCGCTGGGTGAACTGGGCGCCAAGGTCGTGATCACCGCCCGCAAGGCCGACGAGCTGGCCGACGCGAAGGCGCATCTCGCGGCGATGGGCATCGAGGCGCTGCCCGTGGTGTGCGACATGAGCAATCTCGAAGGCATTCCCGCGATGGTCGACCAGGTCATCGCCGCGCTCGGCCCGATCGACATCCTCGTCAACAACGCCGGCACCAGCTGGGGCGCGCCGACCACCGAGCACACGCTGGATGCGTGGAACAAGGTGATGACGCTCAACGTGAGCGCGATCTTCGTCGCGACGCAGGAAGTGGGACGCCGCTGCATGGTGCCGCGCCGCCAGGGCAAGGTGATCAACATCGCCTCGGTCCAGGGCCTGTCCGGCGGCTATCCTGCCGGCACGCCGACGATCGCCTACAACGCCAGCAAGGGCGCGGTCGTGAACATGACGCGCATGCTGGCCAAGGAGTGGGCCGAGCACGACATCAACGTCAACGCCATCGCGCCGGGCTACTTCGAGACCAAGATGACCAAGTACATCATGGAGAACCAGCACGACCAGACCACCAACATGGCGCCGCTCAAGCGCACCGGCGGCCCCGAGGATCTGAAGGGCGTGACGGCGCTGCTGGCTTCCGATGCCTGTTCGTTCATCACCGGCCAGACCATCGCCGTCGATGGCGGCCTGACGGCCGTGTTCTGATTCCGAAGGACCGGCCATGGCGGAGCCCTCGTCGCTCGATGCGTTCGCGCTGGTGCGCGAGATGGCCTCGCAGATCGAGAAGAGCGTCAATGCCTACGCGCCCACGCTGCTGAAGTCGGACGAGTTCGCGCAAGGCGCGAACAAGGCGATGGGCGCGGCGCTGTTCTCCAAGAAGCTGGCGCAGGACCTGACGCAGCTCTATGTCGAGGCGCTGAACCTGCCGAGCCGCAAGGACATCCTGGCGCTCGCCGACCGGCTGCAGTCCATCGAGGACCGCATGATCGGCATGCAGGCGACGCTCGACCGCATGGCGGGCGGCGGCACTTCGGCCGCGCTGCCCGCGCCGCCGCGCACGCGCAAGCCGCCGCAAGAGCCGGTCGAGACCGTGGCGGCTGCGGCACCCTCCGCGCCCGCGCGCAAGCGAGGCCGAAAGGGCGCGACATGAGCGCGGCCGCGACGGACAGCGATTCGATCGCCGCCCGCATCAGTGCCGAGGTCGATCGCGCGCTGCAACGCAGCATCAAGGGGCTGGAGTACATGTCCTCGGGCGGCCCGGCGCTGGGCATGACGCCGCGCGACCTGATCCACCAGCGCGGCACGCTGGCGCTGTACCACTACCGGCCGTTGACGGACGAGATCTACCGCGTGCCGCTGCTGCTCGTGATGGCCGTGACCAACCGCGGCTACATCCTCGACCTGGCGCCGGGGCAGAGCCTGGTCGAGTTCCTGCTGAAGCAGGGCTACGACGTGTTCGTGATCGACTGGAACGCGCCGCGTCCGAGCGAAAAGAACCTGCGGCTCGAGGACTACACGCAGGACTTCATCCCCGACAGCATCCGGCGCGTTCAGCAGGCCACGGGTGTCGACGACGTGACGCTCGTCGGCTACTGCATGGGCGGCGTGCTGTCGACGATCTACACCGCGCTGCATCCCGACGGCCCGGTGAAGAATCTCGCCGTGTTCACGACGCCGATCGACTTCAGCGAGATGAAGCTGTTTTCCAAGTGGAGCGACCGGCGCTACTTCGATGTCGACAAGCTGGTCGACACGGTCGGCAACGCGCCGCCCGAGATGATCTACCGCTCCTTCGACATGCTGCGGCCGGCCGATCGCGTGCTCGGCCAGGTGCAGCTGCTCGACAACCTGTGGAACGACGAGTTCGTCAAGGGCTACCGCATGTTCGATCGCTGGGCCAGCGACATCCTGCCGCTGCCGGGCGAGTTCTTCCGCCAGACCACGAAGGAATTCATGTGGGAGAACAAGCTGCTGCGCAACGCACTCGTGGTCGGCGGCAAGAAGGTCGACCTGTCGAGGATCAAGGTGCCGCTGTTCCATGCGGTGGCCGAGCACGACCACATCGTGCCCTACGGCGCTGCCAGGCCGCTGGTCGCGATGGCCGGCTCGAAGGACAAGGAAGAGATCGTGCTGAAAGGGGGCCACGTCAGCGTCGTGGCCGGGGCAAACGCGGTCAAGCGGCTGTGGCCGCGGCTTGACGCATGGCTGGGGAAGCGTTCGACATGACCAACAACCGTTCTTACCCGCGCACGGTCGCGTGCGCCGGCGGCGAGGTGGTGTTCCGGCTGCTGACGCCGGACGACGGCGAGGCCGTGCTCGCGTTCGCACAGAAGCTGTCGGCGCACGACCTGCTGTTCCTGCGCCGCGACATCAGCCAGCCCAAGGTCGTCGCCGCCTGGATGGACGCCACGCGGCGCGGCGGCATCACCACCGTGCTCGCCGTGCGGGATGGCGCGGTGCTCGGCTGCGCGACCATCGTGCGCGATGCGCTCTCGTGGTCGCGCCATGTCGGCGAACTGCGCGTCATCCTCGAGCCCGGGTCGCGCGGCCAGGGCCTGGGTGGCCAGCTCACGCACGAAGCCTTCGCGCTCGCGATCGAGCTCGGCGTCGAGAAGCTGATGGCGCAGATGACGGTCGACCAGCGCGGCGCGATCGGCGTGTTCGAGGGCCTGGGCTTTCGCGCCGAGGCGCTGCTGCACGACCACGTGAAGGACCGCGAAGGCCGTACGCACGACATCGTGATCCTTGCCCACGACGTGGCGAAATTCCAGGCCCAGATGGCGGCCTACGGCCTGACGGAGGCACTCGAATGAGCGCATTGATTCAAGGCGCAGCCACGGCGTATGGCTATCCGCTGCTGATCAAGCAGCTGCTGCACGCGCCGATGGCGCATGCCCGCGCGCAGGAGATCGTCTACCGCGACCTGCGCCGTCACAGCTACGCCGAATTCCGCCTGCGCATCGCGCGGCTCGCCAGCGCGCTGCGCGGGCTCGGCATCGCGCACGGCGATACCGTCGCGGTGATAGACTGGGACAGCCACCGCTACCTCGAGGCGTATTTCGCGGTGCCGATGATGGGCGCGACGCTGATGACGGTGAATGTGCGGCTGTCGAACGACCAGATCGCCTACACGCTGAACCACTCGGGCGCGAAGCTGGTGCTGGTCAATGCCGAGTTCGCGCCGGTGCTCGACGCCATCCGCGACAAGCTGGACAAGGTGAAGGCCTTCGTGCTGCTGAGCGACGACGGCGCACCACCCGATGCCGGCTACGCGGGCGAGTACGAGCGCCTGCTCGGCCAGGCCGACAGCGCCTTCGACTTCGCCGACTTCGACGAGAACACGCGCGCGACCCTGTTCTACACGACCGGCACCACCGGCCTGCCCAAGGGCGTGTCCTTCAGCCACCGCCAGCTCGTGCTGCACACGCTCGCGACCATGGGCTTCATGGCCGCGAGCGCGCCGGGCCAGAGCTTGCGGCGCGACGACGTGTACATGCCGATCACGCCGATGTTCCACGTCCATGCCTGGGGCCTGCCGTATGTCGCGACCGCGATGGGCATCAAGCAGGTCTACCCCGGCCGCTACGAACCGAAGACCTTGCTGAAGCTGCGGCAGGCCGAGGGCGTGAGCTACTCGCACTGCGTGCCGACCATCCTGCAGATGCTGCTCGCGGTGCCGGCCGCGGAGGCCGGCGACCTGCACGGCTGGAAGATGGTGATCGGCGGCGCCGCGCTCCCGAAGGCGCTGTGCAGGGCGGCGCTCGAACGCGGCATCGATGTCTGGGCGGGCTACGGCATGTCGGAGAGCGGCCCGATACTGACCAACGGGCAGCTCAAGCCGGGCGGCCCGCCGCAGACGCTGGACGAGGAGATCGCGCTGCGCTGCAAGTCCGGCCTGCCGGCGCCGCTGGTCGAGCTGCGCATCGTCGACGAGGACATGCAGCCGCTGCCGCACGACGGCGTCGCCACCGGCGAGATCGTGGTGCGCGCGCCCTGGCTCGCGCAGGCGTACCACGACAATCCATCGGCGTCGCAGGCGCTGTGGGAGGGCGGCTACCTGCACACGCAGGACATCGGCTGCATCGATGCCGAGGGCTACCTCCAGATCACCGACCGGCTCAAGGACGTGATCAAGAGCGGCGGCGAATGGGTGTCCTCGATCGCGATCGAGGACCTGCTCGGCCAGC
Organism: Variovorax sp. SRS16; assembly: GCF_901827165.1. Classification (NCBI taxonomy): domain Bacteria; kingdom Pseudomonadati; phylum Pseudomonadota; class Betaproteobacteria; order Burkholderiales; family Comamonadaceae; genus Variovorax; species Variovorax sp. SRS16. The sequence goes on along the minus strand of NZ_LR594666.1, from coordinate 3,805,852 downwards.
ATGCGGCGGTCGCCGAGGCGGCCGTCTTCGGCGTCAAGGACGACAAGTGGGGCGAGCGGCCGATTGCGCTGGTCGTCGCGAAGGCCGGCTGCGCGGCCGAGGCGAACGAGGCCGCGCTGAAGGCGCACCTGCAGCAGTTCGTGGCGAGCGGCGTGATCTCGAAGTTCTCGATTCCTGCGACGATCCATTGCGTCGAGGCCATCGCCAAGACCAGCGTCGGCAAGATCAACAAGAAGGTGCTGCGGGAGCACTACGCGAGCGGATCGTCATGAAGATCGACGAACTGCTCCAGCAGGTGAGCACGCCGCTCGGTGCGGGCGCGTTCCCGCGTGGGCCGTACCGCTTCCACAACCGCGAATACCTGAACATCACCTACCGCACCGACGCGGCGGCGCTGCGCAAGGTCGTGCCCGAGCCGCTCGAGATCGAGGATCCGCTGGTGCGCTTCGAGATCATGCGCATGCCCGATACGACCGGCCTCGGCGACTACACCGAGTGCGGGCAGGCGGTCGTCGTCAAGCTCGGGCAGGAGCGCGGCGAGTACCTGCAGGCGATGTACGTGGACAACCACCCGGCGATCGCCAGCGGCCGCGAGGTCAGCGCGTACCCGAAGAAGCTCGGCGCGCCCAGGCTCTACGTCGATTCGGACACGCTGGTGGGCACGCTCGACTACGGCAGCCTGCGCATCGCGGTCGCGACCATGGGCTACAAGCACCAGCCGATGACCCCCGAGGATGCCAAGGCCGAGATCTGCGTGCCGACCTTCATGCTCAAGCTGATGCGCGGCTACGACCGCAGCATGCGCATCTGCGAACTGGTGCGCATGCAGATCAGCAACGTCGAAGTGAAGGGCGCCTGGCACGGGCCGGCGCGCCTGCAGCTGTTCGAGCACGTGCTCGCGCCGATGGCCGATTTCCCGGTGCGCGAGGTCGTCTCGGCCAGCCACATCGTGGCCGACCTGTCGCTGCCGGCGGCGGCCGTGGTGCACGACTATCTGGCGCGCTGAACCGAGGAGGGGTCGATGGACAGCTTGCAACGCTTTCAGAACGTCACGGTGATCGGCGCCGGCGTGATCGGCGCGTCGTGGGTCGCGCTGTTCCTGGCGAACGGCCTCCAGGTCGTCGTGCAGGATCCGCGCGCCGGCGTCGACGCCGAGGTGCGCGGCTACGTGGACCGCGCCGCCGACGCCTTGCGCGCCGTCGGGCTGAGCCCGGATTCGATCGCGAGCGGCCACGAGCGCCTGAGCTTCGAACCCGATCTGGCGCGTGCGGTCGCCAACGCCGATCTGGTCCAGGAGAACGGCCCCGAGCGCATCGATTTCAAGCGCGATCTGTGGCAGCGCGTCGCCGCCGCTGCACCGAAGCACGCGCTGCTGCTGTCGTCGAGTTCGGCGATGCCGGCGAGCGCGCAGGCCCGGGACATGGACGCGCCCGAGCGCATGCTGATCGGCCACCCGTTCAACCCGCCGCACATCATCCCGCTGGTCGAGGTGGTGCCGGGTGCGAAGACCTCGCCCGAGGCGGTGCAGGATGCGGTCGCGTTCTACACCGCGCTCGGCAAGACGCCGCAGGTCGTGCGCAAGGAAATCGGCGGCTTCGTCGCCAACCGCCTGCAGGCGGCGATCTTCCGCGAGTGCGTGTCGCTGGTCGCACAGGGCGTGGTCACGGTCGGCGAACTCGATTCGATCGTCACGCACTCGGTCGGCCTGCGCTGGGCGGTGGGCGGGCCGTTCGCGTCGTTCTACCTCGGCGGCGGCGACGACGGCATGCGCGGCTTCGTGCGCCAGTTCGGGCCCGGCATGGAGGCGCGCTGGCGTTCGATGGAGGCGCCGGTGGCGTTCGACGAGGCCACCTCGAAGACGCTGTTCGCGCAGAGCGACGCGGCCTTCGGCGGCCACACGCGCGCCGCGCTCGAGGCCGAGCGCGACGCGCGGCAGATTGCGATCCTGCAGGTGCTGGCGGTGCTGGACGCGCAACGATCATGAGTTCGGCCGCCACGCAAGCCGTGCGCGACGCGCTCGCGAACCGCCTCACGCACAGCGACGGCTTCGACCCGCATGCGCATCTCGGCCGCGTGCTCGCCGGCATCGGCATGGCGCCGCAGGACAGCGGCGGGCGCATCGAATTCATCGGCCGCGACCCGATCATCCCGAGCGTCTTCCGCATCGCGTCGGCCGCCGGCATCGGCCTCGCTGCCAAGTCGATCGCGATGGCCGCGCTGTGGCGCGCGCGCGGCGGGGCAGGGCAGGACATCGAGGTCGACCTGCGCAAGGCGCCGCACCGGCTCTGCCCGTTCTACGACCGCCGCTGGGAGCTGCTGAACGGCTATCCGCCGCGCAACCCGGCCGATCCCGAGACGCCGTTCTCGCTCGCGTTCTACGAGACGCGCGACAGCCGCTGGGTGATGCCGCTCAATCTCTATCCGCGGCTCAAGACCTCGACGCTGCGGCTGCTCGGCTGCGCCGACGATCCGAAGGCCGTTGCGGCGGCCATCCGCGGATGGAACGCGGCCGAACTCGAAGTGGCCGGCGCGAAGGCCGGCGTGGTGATGCCGATGATCCGCTCGGCCGAGGAGTTCCTGGCCGAGCGCCACTACCTCGACGCGCTGCAGGACCTGCCGCTGATCGAGATCGAGAAGATCGGCGAATCCGACCCCATCCCGTTCACGCCCCACCCGCAGGCGCCGCTGTCGGGCATCCGCGCGCTCGGGCTCGCGCGCGTGATCGCGGGCGCCGGCACGGGACGCGCGCTGGCGCTGCACGGCGCCGACGTGCTCAACATCTGGCGCCCGACCGACTTCGAGATCGACCTGCTGTACGCGACCGCGAACGTCGGCGTGCGCTCGGCCACGCTCGACGTGGCCTCGGCCGATGGCGCGGCGACCATGCGCGGGCTGCTCGGCGGCGCGGACGTGTTCTATGCCAACCGGCGCGCCGGCTTCCTCGCCGGGCGCGGCCTCTCGCCGCACGAGGCCGCCGCCGTGCGGCCGGGCATCGTCCATGCGACGATCAGCCTGCACGGCCAGACCGGGCCGTGGGCCGACCGGCCCGGCTTCGACCAGTCGGCGGGCTGCGTCTCGGGCGTGGTCACCCTCGAGGGCAGCGAAAGCGCGCCGAAGCTGCCGGCCATCCTGGTCGTCAACGACTACCTCGGTGCCTGGCTGCTGACGACCGGCATCGTTGCCGCGCTGATGCGCCGCGCGCGCGAGGGCGGCAGCTACCGCGTGCACGTGTCGCTGACGCGGCTGTCGGTCTGGCTCTACACGCTCGGCCTGTTCGACAAGGGCTATGCGCAGGCCACGGCGAACGGCAGCGCGGATCACCGCTACCTCGACCCCGACCTGTTCCAGGCCGACACGCCGCTCGGCGCGTACCAGGGCGTGACCGAGCAGGTCCGGATGTCGCTCACGCCCGGCGCCTACCGGCACGTGCTGCTGCCCAGGGGATCGTGCCGGCTGGCATGGGAGCAGCAGGGCTGAGGCGTCGTCCCTATACTGGCACGCCCCCCTGCACGGAGACACGACCATGTCCAGCACGCTGCCTGCCACGACGCTTGAATTGCGTTCCCTCGTCAAGAACACCGGAGAGCTCGAACTGTCCCTGCAAGAGGTGCCGCTGCCGCAGCCGGCCGCGACCGAGGTCGTGGTGCGCGTCGAGGCCGCGCCGATGAATCCGTCCGACCTCGGCCTGTTGTTCGGCGCCGCCGATCTGCGCACCGCCAAGGCGTCGGGCAGCCCATCCAGGCCGGTGGTCACCGCCCCCATTCCCGAGGCGATGATGAAGGCCATGGCCGGCCGCATGGACGAGTCCATGCCGGTCGGCAACGAAGGTGCGGGCGTGGTCGTCGCCGCGGGCGCATCCCCCGCGGCGCAGGCGCTGATGGGCAAGACGGTGTCGATGATCGGCGGCGCGATGTACACGCAGTACCGCTGCCTGGACGTCGCCGGCTGCATGCTGCTGCCCGAAGGCACGACGGCGGCCGAGGGCGCATCGGCCTTCGTCAATCCGTTGACCGCGCTCGGCATGGTCGAGACGATGCGGCGCGAAGGGCACAAGGCGCTGGTGCACACGGCGGCCGCCTCCAACCTCGGCCAGATGCTCAACCGGATCTGCCTCCAGGACGGCATCGGTCTGGTGAACATCGTGCGCCGGCAGGAACAGGCCGAGATCCTGCGCGCGTTGGGCGCGACGCACGTGTGCGATGCCAGCGCCCCGGGTTTCATGCAGGACCTGACGGAGGCGCTGGCCGCCACCGGCGCGACGCTGGCCTTCGACGCGATCGGCGGCGGCAAGCTCGCGGGCCAGATCCTGACCTGCATGGAAGCAGCGATCAACCGCAGCGCGACCACGTACAGCCGCTACGGCTCGAGCACGCACAAGCAGGTCTACATCTACGGCGGGCTCGACCGCGGCCCGACCGAATTCACGCGCGGCTTCGGCATGGCCTGGGGGATGGGCGGGTGGCTGCTGTTCCCCTTCCTGCAGAAGATCGGTGCCGAGGGTGCCGGGAAACTCAAGGCACGCGTCGCTGCGGAGATCAAGACCACCTTTGCGAGCCGCTATACCAAGCAGGTGTCGCTGGCCGGTGCGCTCGGGCTGGCCGAGATCGCGGTCTATTCGAAGCACGCGACGGGGGAGAAGTACCTGCTGGTTCCGAATGCCTCGTCGTCGTAGACCGCTCGCCCCTCGCACATCCACCGGCTGGAAGGCAAGCATCGACGATCCCCTGATTCAGACCGGGCGCGTCGGTGCGACTTGCTTCACGGACGACGGCGATCGGGTGCTCGATCTACAGCGGCAGGCGCTTCGGCCGGATGCAGACGCACGCGATGATTCGCAAGTGGTGTCCCGAGCCGGTCCGCACAATCGTCCGCCGACACCTCACTGAGCGTGGTCGCACTCAACCGCGATGGACTCCGCTGAAAGACGGGGCTTCTCCCGAGCAAACTGCGGTGAACAACTGCGGCCCCTCCCCCATGAACAGGGTATGTTGCGGAACGACCTCGTCCCTACAGTCCATTGCACCTGCGACGTGGTCGCACTCGAAAGCCAGACATGAAACTCCACATATTTCGGATGTTCCCGCCTGGCCGCCCATTGAGTTGCCGTTTGTGCGCATTGCTCCCGAAGGCTGGCAAGAATTTGTACCAATAATGCAGGTTCGTGTATTGAATTTTCGAGCCTCCCATGTCCTTTCTTCGCCGTGATATTCAGGCACTGGCCATCGCCATCGCGGCAGTGAGCATCCTGGGTCCGGCCCAAGCCGCCAATTCGAGCGTCGACGACCTGTTGAAGATGACCGACCAGCTCGACCAAATGGACAAGGCCGATTTCGACCAGGCCCTCTTCGACGCCAACCGCTGCACCAAGGCCCGCGACTTCGCCTGCTCCGAGGCACAACTTCGAGTGGCGCGCAAGGTGGCCAACGGAACGAATGCGAAGAGCCAATTGCGCCTGGCTGAAGAAGGGCTCGCGGCCGAAAAGAAGCAACTCGAAGAAGAATTGCTGGCACTGGAGCGCCGTCAGAAAGAACTCGAGCGCGCCGAAGCGCGTCTGCGCGAGACGGAGCGGCAGGCACAAGCCGCGCGCGATGCGGACAGCGGGATGAGCACGGCCGAAGGTGCGGCGCTGTTTGCCGGGCTGCTCTCGCAATCGCTGCGCAACCAGGCGGCCGGACGCGCGATGGAGCAGGCGAACGCACGCCGTTTCGATGCACAACAAGCCGAGGTGGCCGCCAACATTGCGCGTGACCAGCAACGTTTTGCGCAGGAACGCGCGCGGCTGGAAGCCCAGCGTTCCGCTTTGCAGCAACAGCAACGCCAAGTTTCAGCGCCGCCACCGCCGGTACGGCTAACGCCCCCTCCACCCATCGCGGGGGCCACCGCGCCGGCGCCAGCAACGACGGCGCGCGAGAGCCAGGACCCGACACCGCGAAGCCCGCAGCCGATACAGCGCGACGTGGTGATTGCCGCCAGCGCATCTCCTCAAAGAATGCAGCCAGTTGGGGCCGCGCGCACCGGCTCCGGCGACAACACCCGGACTGCCGCAGCCACCACAGCAGACGGCGTTGCTGCGGCCGAAACGCCCGAGGCCTTGGCCTTTTGTTGGCAAACCAAGCAGGGCAACTGGCTGTGCGACGGCAAGAGCCAGGACACCACGCTCGCCGACAAGGACCTGGACGCGCAAATCGCCCTGGTGAACTGCAAGCAGCCCATTCGCCTGACGCGCGACATGGTGACTTTGACCAGCCTGCGCGTAGCAGCCTGGGGCCAAAAAACAGGCTGGCTCTACAGCTGCGGTGAAAAGCTGCAGCCGGGCAACACCGGCGCTGTGACCTGGAACCGCGACATTCGGCGCTTCTGGAGCGGCATCAAGTTCTGAGTGTCCATGTCCGCATTCTTTGGGCAGCACTTACAACCTCTGCACCGCTCCTGCAAGCCGCACCATCCCCCACATTGCAAATGACAAACCGTCTCCGCCATCACCTTCTTGGCCTGGCACTGGTGCAAGCCGCACTGGTCTTGCCACTCGACCTGGCCGCGCAAACCCGGCCGGCCAAAGGGGCTGCCACGGCCGGCGGACCCGGCGCTGCGACAGCCGCGGAACGCGCTGTTTTGCGGGTGGCCTGTGAAGGCGACAACGTGGGTGCCGCAATCACCCTCAACGGCCGGTTCAAAGGCGAATGCCCGGTCGACATCACGGTGCTGGAGGGCCGCATTCAACTGCGAGCCGTCAAGCAGGTGGATGACTCGCGAGAGAGGACGTTTGAGCAAGGCTTTTCAGTCGTCGGGGGCACAGGCAAACGCATCGACGTGGTCCTGGGCCCCGTACAACTCACCGCCGACGCGCAACAGCGTGAATCGCAGCGCGCCAAAGAGGCGCAGCAACGCAAGGCCGATGCCCTGGCGGCCGCCATCAAAGCCGCCGAAGGCGGCGACGCCTCAGCCATGTATTCACTCGGCCGGCGCTTCGAACTGGGCCACGGCCTGCCCATCGACTATGCGCAGGCCGCGGCCTGGTACGGCAAGGCTGCGGATGCAGGTGATGGCCGCGCTGCATCCCAACTGGGGTACATGTACCTGGCCGGGTCTGGCGTTCGGAGCGACAAGCCAACGGCGATGAAGTTCATCAAGAAAGCGGCCGACCTCAACGACCCACGCGGCTTGGGGCTGTGGGCGCTCAACGGGTACCCCATGCGTGGCAACGACTTCGCACCGGAAGCAATCTCCCTTTATCAGCGCGGCGCAGAAGGAGGCGACCCGCAAAGCCAGCACTTCATGTATGTCATTGGCAGTGCCGCTGGACAATCGGCCAAGAGTCAAGAGTGGGCACGCATGTCAAGAGAGGGGTATCGCCGACAAGCCGAGGACGGCGACTTTATTGCGATGTTCGGATTCGCTGACTCGTACAGATATTTCGAATACGACAATGCGCGCTACATGGAGTTCACCCGCGACGCGATAGGCGCCGCCGAGAAGGCCGCGGCTGCAGGCAACTCCTGGGCCGCTCTCAAAGTGGCACTGGCCCATTACGATCTGTTCCACGCCGATTCCGGTGGCAACAAAGATGCGGAAAAGGCCGCCGCACGGGAGTGGCTGAAGAAGGCCGCTGACTTGGGAGAACCGCAAGGCAAGTGGGGTCTGGCAAACATGACCTTCGACTGAGCAGAAGGGCGCCCGCGGGGCAATAGGTGAAGCATTGTCAGGTCAAAGGTTGACGCCGTTGTTTTGACGTCGTCTGACCATCCTGGGCCGATCAGGCGCGCTGGCCACCAGAGGCCGTGATCCGTTCGCCGGTCACCCAGGCCGAATCATCGGAGGCCAGGAACAGCGCCACGCGAGCGATGTCGTCCGGCATGCCAGGACGACCGAACGGGATCGTCGCGACCATGGTGTCGACGGCCTCCTGCGGCCAAGCCAGAGCCGCGATGCCTTCAGTGAAAGTGGCACCCGGTGCGATGCTGTTGACGCGGATTTTCTTCGGTGCGAGTTCGATCGAGGTCACGCGCGTGACGGAGTCCACAGCGCTCTTGGATGCCGCGTAGATCACCGAGTTGGGCATGTAGCCGACACTGGCGATGGAACTGATGTTGATGATGCTGCCGCCGTTCGGGCCGATGTACTTCGCCGCTTCTTGCGTTGCAGTGATCACGCCGAGCACGTTCGTGCTGAACTCGCGATGGAATTCTTGCTCCGTGGAATCCTGTAGGGATGCGAAGGCGTAGACGCCCGCATTGTTCACCAGGATGTCGAGAGCGCCGAAGGCGCGCTTCGACTCTTCGAACAGTCGCTGGATATCGGCGGTCTTCGAGAAGTCGGCCTGAATGGCCACGGCCTTGCCGCCGGAACGCTTGATCTCGGCGACGAGGGCATTCGCTGCTTCCTTGCTGGTCGCGTAGTTCACGACGACGGAGGCGCCGGAATTGGCGAAAAGCCTGGCAATTCCGGCGCCGATCCCTTTGGAGGCGCCGGTGACGATGGCAACCTTGCCGGTCAGTGTGGTCATGAATTGATGTCCTATCGATTGACGGCGCCACGTCGGCGTCTGGATGGACTGTCGTCGATCGATGAACGCATGAGTAGGTGCGCCGACAACTAAGACTTATTCGCCAAATGGATCGCTCACCCCACCGAACATTGAGCCGATCGATCTGCTAGCGGCGAAGTTCCGCGATCAGGTACTCGACGAGCGCGCGTGCCGAGGGCTTCGGTTGTCGACCTGGCGTGAACATGCCATGGACTTCGACCTCGCCCATCTTCCAATCGGGAAGCAGTTGAATCAACGAGCCGCGCGCGAGTTCGGCCCGACATCCCCACAGAGCTGTGGTCACGACACCGATTCCCGCCACGGCGGCAGCGACCGCCGCTTCGTTGACGGATACGGTCAGATGACTGTTGATGCGGATCACCACGCTTTGGCCATCCTTCTGAAAGGACCATGTGCCGGCGCTCGTTCCAGCAGGCCCGACGATGCCCGCGTGCGCAGCCAGGTCTGCGGGCGTCTTGGGCGTGCCCCTCGCCTTCAGATAAGTCGGCGACGCCACGAGCACTCGCTGCGTTCGGCCGATCAGGCGCGCGGTGGCACTCGAATCGGCCAACTCGCCGAGGCGAAGTGCGACATCGACACCTTCCTTGATGGTGTCTTGCCGTTGATCGCTCATCAACAAGCTGACGTTCAGCGAAGGATGGCGCGCCAGAAAGCCCGGCATCACGGGGATGATTTCGCGCACGCCAAAGCTTGCAGGCATGGCCACACGCAGTGACCCACGCAGTTCCCTCGATCCACGTGCCTCGTGATCGGCTTCCTCAAGGGACGCCAGGATGGCTTCGATACGGGCCAGATATTCGTTGCCGACGTCCGTCAGCGTGACAGCCCGCGTCGTGCGGGTAATCAACGCCCCGCCAACGTCTCTTTCCAGCGCCGCGATGATGCGCGATACCGACGGCTGTGAAAGATCTAGCTCTCGCGCCGCAGCCGAGAAGCTTCCCGTTCGGGCGACGCGCACGAAAAGTCGCAGCGCCAGCAGTTTGTCGTTCATGCGAGAAGTGTGTCGTAGACCGAGCGCGCGAACACCGCCCAATGAGACCGTTGCTACCTGGCCAGGGCCACCAGCTTTTCCTTGGCACTCTGCAGGAAGCCTCCGCGTTCAATGCCACGCTTTGCCTTGGTTTCACCTTCTGCAATGATTTCGAACGCAGTGGGCGCAGCCAGTTTCCGGCCAAGGTCGTCGCGTATGGCGAGCGCGGCGTGACGCTTGCTGGAAATGACGTGGACCTGGAGGTGCCGGCCGATAGCTGCCGAGACCTTCCGGCAGGCCGCTGACATTGCCGCTTCATCGGGGACCTGCTGGCCGTGCACAACGAGCAGTTCAATCGTGGCGTCCTTGCCTTCTCCGAGGATGTAGGCGCGCAGAACAGAATCCCTGAACTTTGAACGCAGCATCGTACGCAGGGGTTCGGCGGCAGCGAACGACTTGAGCGCGAGAGACCGAAGCTCGTTGTAGAAAACGAACGACATGTTCGCCTCGACCGTTTCAGGTTCGTCGGCTTCCGACTTGTGCCTGGTCAGAATGCCGCTCTGGACGAGATGCTCCTGTGTCCGCTCAACTTCGTCTGCATCCAATCTCGTCTTCCTGGCGAGCTCCGCGACGGAAAACCTGTGGGTCGGTGCTGCGAAAACGACCTTCAGCAACTTCTGGATTTCTGGCGCGAGGAGAAAATCTGCGGCACTCATTCTGGCTTCAAACAACTGCTACCCTGTGACGACCGGCCGTTGCCCCATGCGAACGCATGGGAGGTCAGCGGCATTTCTAACACAGAGGGCATCACGGCTGCCTCTGCCCAGCAACATTTCAGCGCCCGACGAGGAGTGTGAATATGGAATCAGCCGTCGCCGCGACTTTCGACGAAGCCTATTACCGACGCTACTACTTCGACAAGAAGACCAAGGTGGTGGACCCCCAGCATGTCGAACGGTTGGGCGCGTTTGTCTGCGCCTACCTGCGATACCTGCGCGTGCCCGTCAGGCGAGTGCTGGACGTGGGTTGCGGCATCGGGCTCTGGCGCGACATCGTGGCGCGGCAATTCCCCTTGGCCAGTTACCACGGCGTCGAGTTCAGCGAATACCTGTGCGGGCGCTACGGGTGGGAGCGCGGCTCGGTGGTGGACTACCAGGCCAGGAAGCCCTTTGACTTCGTCATCTGCCAGGGCGTGCTGCCCTATCTCAGCCCGCCGGATGTGAAGCGCGCTCTGCGCAACCTGAATTTGCTGAGTCAGGGCGCCCTGTATGTGGAGGCCGTGACGCGCGAGGACTATGCGCGCGACATCGTCGATGAGGACCTGACCGACCCGCACATCTTTCGCCACAGCGCCGAGGTGTACCGAGCCGGGCTGTCTCGGCACTTTCAGGAGGTGGGCGGCGGCGTGTGGCTGAGCCGGCAAGCCGAGTTGCCACTGTTCTCTCTGGAGTGCGCAGCAGAGTGACGTCTCCCCGGAAATCCCTCCAGGACCTCCGTGCCCAGGCTCCCCGCCTCCATCGCGTTCGGCCAACTTCCATGCCGTGCGTCCACTTCTTCACGGTACAAGGCGGCCTCGGGGAGGCAAACTGATGCGATGTTCAGGGCACTCTTTCTCCTCTTCGCCGTTCTCCTGCCGATTGGATTGGTCTACGCTTTCGGCGCTTGGACGCTGCTCGCGCTGTTCGGGGTGATGGCCGCAACACTGCTCTTCTCAACCCGCAAGGCACGCGGCGCCGAGGCGACGCAGGGCGGCAGGCTTACCGGATACCACACCACCACGACGGCGAACTTCTAGGCTCCGCCCATCAACTTGCGGTCTTCCCGCGTCTCCTGCCTGAAAGTCCTGTGGACGGCGTTCACTTTCAGGATATAGTTGTGGACGGCGTACACAACGGTAGATGCCGGCCAGAAGTCATTCTGGCCCTGAGGCTTGCTCGATGGCCACACCGGTGGGGCCATGGAAAGCTCGGCGCCAGCGTCAGGCCGACGCTCGAACACGCAAAGGACAATCATGAGCAAGGTATTCGTCAACATCGGACTCAGCCTCGATGGCTACATGGCCCCGGAAGGAATGACCATGGGCAAACCCGAGTACAAGAACTGGGGCGCGAAGTGGGGCGCGATGATGGCCTGGATCCTCAAGCAACAGTACTTTCGCGAGAACGTCCTCAAGCTCGGATCAGGGGGAGAGACCGGCCCGGTCAATGACCTGGTTCGCCGCACCGTCGAGCGCATCGGCGCCAACATCATGGGCAAGCGAATGTTCGACCAGGGCGAGATCGCCTGGCCGGAGGACGCGCCGTTTCACACACCGGTCTACGTTCTGACCCATGAAAAGCGCGACCCTTGGGTGCGCCCCGGCGGGACGACCTTCTACTTCGTCAACGACGGGCCGGAGCGTGCCCTGGCGCTGGCTCGAGAATCCGCAGGCAGTCGCGACATTCGCATCGCGGGTGGGGCGGATGTGATCCAGCAGTACCTGAGTCTGGGTGTCGTCGACGAACTGGAGATTGCCTTGGCACCCGTGCTGTTCGGCGGCGGGCGGCGTCTCTTCGAGAACCTGCAGGAGTCCGTGCCGCAGTTTCGCATCGACAGCGTTCTGGATGGTTCAGCCGCTACCCACTTGCGATATGTGCGCCCGTGAGAGGGGCCCGGCAACTGGTTGCAGCGGTTCGCCCGCTGGACCGGAGCGTTTGCAAGCCTGAGAGACGCGACGCCGCATCCTGCCGTCAGGGCGATGTGCAGGCGTTCAGCATGCCGGCCATGTCGACCTCGATGAAGTGGGGGTGGCAAGGTCAACAACCTTGCCTACCCACAGTCGCAGCGGCTCAGACCTGGCGGTCCATCGTGAACACGATGCGGGGACAGCCTTCGGGCCGATCCCAGAATTCGCCGACCCTTTGCAACGCAACCGCCTGCACCGGCACTTCGAATTCGCCGGCGGCGGCTGACGCGAAGAGGTCGCGAATCGCGTCCTTGATCCGCGGCAGCGGGACGCTGTTGATGCCGCTGCCGAGCAACTCGATCGACGAGGAGCGCAGCACGGGACTCGGGAGCGTGATGTCGGGCCCGCTGGCCGAGCCGATCTGGATGTAGCGAATCGGCACCGCCTCCGGCGCGGCCTTGGCGGCAGCGACCAGAATGGCCTCGGCGCTCGGCCCCCAGAGATAGTCCAGGACGACATCCACGCCGTTCCGGAACGAGGCCTTGAGCGCCTTGTCGAGCGCATCGGCCTCCTGGTTGAGCGACATCGTGAGATCGGCGCCCAGGGACGCCAATCGCGCGAGCGCCTCGGCGTTGCGGCCGGTGGCGATCACGCTTCGTGCGCCCAGGCGCTTGGCCACCTGCACGGCAAGACCCCCCGACACGCCCGTGGCTCCGTTGACGAGTACGGTGCCGCCCGCAGCGAAGCGGGCGCGTTCCTTGAGCGCGACCCACGATGACATGCCGGGGATTGCGATCGCCGCTGCCGTGATGTCGCTCACATTGCCGGGAAGCTCGATGCAATGCGCCGGGTCGACCACCGACAACTCGGCCATGCTGCCATGCGGCGACTCGGGCAGGAGGAAGTAGACACGGCGGCCGTCTTCGAGAACGCCCGTGCCGTCGATGCCCGGGACGAAATTCTGTCCGCCTGCAGCGCTGTAGTGTTGTCCGGAGGCGCGGCTTTTCGTCACGTGGCTCAAGGCGGCTGCCGTGACCTGGATCAACCGGCAGCCCTCCGCCGCGCGAGGGTCGGCGAGCTGTCCGTAGACCGGCGTCGCGCCGGCCTGTTCGATCATTGCTGCGTTCATGAGCGGGCTCCTTGCCGGCGATCATAGGCAGCCAGCGCGCCACGCGGCACGCCGATGCGAGCGCCTAACCCAAGGCCAGCCGCGTCCCCGCCCCGCTCGCAGCGCGGGCCGTGCCGTCCGGCCCATAGAAAGGCTGCCGCCCCGCATGCAGGAAGTGCAGCGCCTTGCGAGTGAAATCGAGATGGCTGTTCACCATCGAGCCATTGCGGCGATTGCGTGCCCTGGCTCTTTCGGCCAGCACCAGCAGCCCGGCCCATGCAGCCAGCGAGGCGTCGCCGCTCGCGGCCGCGGCCGCATCGGCGCCCGCGCGTCCCGGCCCGAAGCCCAGCGCCATCTGCGTGGCCTCGCGCTGCAGGTCCAGTTCGGCCATGCGGTCCAGCAGATCGACCTTGCGCGCGCTGATCGATTCGAGCTCGGCGCAGCGGCCTTCGGTCATGGCCTCCTGTTCCCGGTCCATGGCTTCCAGCAGTTCCTCCGCGCAGGCGCATTCGGCCTGCAGGTGCGACAGCAGGATATTCATTGGTGCACCCTTGGCGCTTCGCGCCTTCCCGCCAGGCGGGAGCGGGCTTGCCTGGGGCGGCCCGGCGCGGCGCTCATGCGTCCTTCTTCTTCGACCCGAGCAGGTCGCGCACGCTGTCGATCAGGCCGTCCGCGATGCGCTCGGGATGGACCTGGTAGCGGCCTGCGCGGATGTCGTCGCGGATCGCGGCGACGCGCGCGGCATCGAAGTCGCCGCCGGGCGCACTGGGCAGGGAGTGAACTTGCGCGGACATCTGCGCTGCATCCTTGGTGCCGCCAGCGGCGTCGGTCCCTGCTGCGGGTGCGGAACCCGCCTTGGCCGGGCGGGCGGGGGGCGTGGCCGAAGTGGCGGATTGATCAATTTTCACGGTGGTTCCTCAAAGGGCTGACCTCTATATCGGCGGCTTGTGCCGGAACTTTAGGCGAGTTGTCCAGGAAATTCGAGCGGCCTACTGCGTCAGCCGGATCTGCCCCTCGGCATCCGCCAGCCCGCTGACCATGCGGCCGTCGCGCGTCTTGGCCTGCACCATCGCGCCGACCTCGGCATGCGTCATCGCGCGCGCCTCGGTGCTGACGACGAAACCCGGGCCTTCGGCGACCACCTGGACCGTCTGGCCCTGCTGGATCACGGTCGCGCCGCGCAGGAGTTCCCGGCGCAGCGGCGCGCCCGAGGCGATGCGGTTGGCCGCCACCACGCCGGTCAGCGCGGCGGCGTCGGTGACGACCGAGCGCGGCAGGCGGGTGAGATCGCCGCTGCGCTCGGCGACGTCGCCCGCGCCCAGCGGCTTGCCGCTGTCGATCGTTCGCGTGGCGACGAAGTAGCGTCCCTCGACCGCGACATGCGCGGGCACGAAGCGCGTCCAGGGCCTGTCGCCCGGGCAGCGCAGCCCGATGGACACCCGCCCCCAGATCGCCGCGCCCGGCGGCACGAAAGGCTCGAGCGCATCGCAGGCCGGCAGCGGCCCCGAGCCCGGCGCATCGACCGTGATGCGGACCTTGCCCGGCAGGCCGGCGGTCTGGACCTTGAGAAACTCGTCGACGGCGGCGCGCGCCGGGCCGGCGAGCGGCTCGGCCGCAGAGGCCGTGCCGAGGCCCGCCACGAGCGCCGGCAGGGCGAGGCAGACGAGGCGGGACCAGGGCAGGGGCATGTCCATCTTCGATCGGTGAGGGGTTGCGAAGCCGGTGCGTCTCCAGGCAAGTGCGGAGACACCGGGGCTGGGTCATTCTAGGAAGCCGCGGCGCCGATCGAAGTTGCGAAGTGTGGGCGAAAACCCCCTTTGTTCGAGCCATTGCCAAAGCGATGCATGCATAGACTCGCTTTCCATCAGTCGCCATGCCCCGTGCGGAAGCGATGCCTCAAATGGTGGAAACACAATGATCGACAAGCTCGATGCGGCGCTTCGCTTCAACCGCGAAGCCCTCAATCTGCGGGTGGAGCGCCAGAACGTGCTGGCCTCCAACATCGCGCATGCGGACACGCCGAACTACAAGGCGCGCGATTTCGATTTCAGCAGCCGGCTGAGCCAGGCCGTCGAACAGGGACGCATGTCGCAGTCGGTGCAGATGGCCACCACCTCCGCGCGCCACCTGGCCGGCCAGGCGCAGGCCGCGCCCGACGAGGAACTGCAATACCGCGTGCCGACCCAATCGAGCATCGACGGCAACACCGTCGACATGGACGTCGAGCGCGTCAACTTCGCCGACAACGCGTTGCGCTACGAATCGAACCTCACCGTCATCAGCGCCAAGATCAAGTCGCTGCTGTCGGCGGTGCAGCAGTAAGCGCCGGAGCCGCACATGCCTTCTCCCGGTGCCATGAACATCTTCAGCGTCGCGGGCTCCGCGATGACCGCGCAGTCGCAGCGCATGAACGTCACCGCCAGCAACCTGGCCAATGCCGACAGCGTGGCCGGCCCCGACGGCCAGCCCTATCGCGCCAAGCAGGTGGTCTTCGAGGTCGATGCCGCCGGCTCGCAAGAGGTCGGCGGCGTGAAGGTTGCGCGCGTGGTCGAGGACCCGTCGCCCTTCAAGATGGTCTACGACCCCAAGAACCCGCAGGCCGACGGCAAGGGCTACGTCGCCATGCCCAACGTCAACGTGGTCGAGGAAATGACCAACATGATTTCCGCCTCGCGCAGCTACCAGGCCAACGTCGAGGTGCTCAACACCGCCAAGACGCTGATGGTCAAGACGCTCAGCATCGGCCAGTAAACCCAACCCCGGACAAAGAGCAAAGCCCCATGGCCATCTCCGACACCTCCTCGATCACCGGACTGAACGCCGCCAGCGCGGCGGCGAGCGCCACCACCGTCTCGAACGACGACACCGAGCAGCGCTTCCTCAAGCTGCTGGTGACGCAGCTCAACAACCAGGATCCGCTCAACCCGATGGAGAACGCCGAGCTGACCTCGCAGCTCGCGCAGATGAGCACCGTGAGCGGCATCCAGCAGCTCAACAGCACGCTCTCCGGCCTGGTGAATCAGACCGGCTCGAACCAGGTGCTGCAGTCGGCCTCGCTGATCGGCTACTCGGTGCTGTCGCCAAGCAGCGAGCTGAACGTGACGGCCGACAAGGCCACGCCCTTCGCCGTCGATCTCGCCGGCTCGGCCTCCGACGTCAAGGTGACGATCACCGATGCATCCGGCAGGACGGTGCGCACGCTCGACCTCGGCACCCAGCCGCAGGGCGTCGCCGGCGCGAGCTGGGACGGCCTCGACGACGCCGGCAACGCTGTGGCGGCCGGCACCTACCAGTACGCCGTGGCGGCGACCAACGGCGGCACCGCGGTCGATGCGACCGCGCTCTCGTTCTCGACCGTGGCCGCGGTCAAGCAGGCGTCGGGCGGCGTCACGCTGGAGCTGGCATCGGGCAGGAGCATCGGCCTGGCCGACGTGCGCATGTTCCTCTGAATTCCTTCCGCTCTCGCAAGCAACTTCCCCCTGGCGGCAGTCCTCGCGCTGCAGGCCGCTTCTCCATTGCATTGAATAACAAGGACTAATCATGAGTTTCTCCCAGGGCGTCAGCGGCCTCGGCGCGGCCGCAGCGAATCTCGACGTGATCGGCAACAACATCGCCAACTCGGGCACCATCGGCTTCAAGTCGGCGGCCGCCACCTTCCAGGACGTGTACGCGGGCTCGCGCGTCGGCCTCGGCGTCGCGGTGGGCGGCGTGGTGCAGAACTTCACCCAGGGCGTGACGCAGACCAGCAGCCGCCCGCTCGACGTCGCGATCCTCAACGGCGACGGCTTCTACCGTTTGAGCAGCGCCAGCGGCGAGGTCATGTACTCGCGCAACGGCCAGTTCACCAAGGACAACAACGGCTATATCGTCAACGCGGGCGGACTTCGGCTGACCGGCTACGGCGTCAACGCCAACGGCGGCATCAGCGGCGGCACGCCGGCGCCGATCCAGATTCCCACCCAGGCCATGACGCCGCGCGCGACCACCACCGTCAATGCCGAGTTCAACCTCGACGCGCGCAGCACGGTGCCGACCAAGACGCCCTTCGACCCCGCTGACAACGACACCTTCAGCTACTCCAACGCCATCGGCCCGGTCTACGACTCGCTGGGCAATTCGCACGACCTCGCGGTCTACTTCGTGAAGACCGGCGCCAACAGCTGGGACGCCTACGGCACCGCGGACGGCGCGCCGCTCAACGGCGGCGCCGCACTCTCGGGCATGACCTTCGACAGCAACGGCAACATGACGGCGCCGGCCGGCGGCAAGCTGAACATCGCGGGCCTGAGCTTCACCAACGGCTCGGCGCCGCTCACCATGAGCGTCGACCTCTCCGGCACCACGCAGTTCGGCACCCTCAACGGCATGAGCAAGCTGAACCAGGACGGCTACACCTCCGGCGAGCTGACCTCGTTCGCGATCAATCCCGACGGCACCATCACCGGCAAGTTCTCCAACGAGCAGACCAAGCTGCTGGGCCAGGTCGTGCTGTCGTCCTTCGCCAACCCGAACGGCCTGGAGCCCAAGGGCGACAACGTCTGGGCCGAGACCGCGGCCTCCGGCCAGGCGCTGACCAGCACGCCCGCCGAAGGCACCAAGCAGGGCTCGCTGCAGGCCGGCGCGCTCGAATCCTCCAACGTCGACCTGACGTCCGAACTCGTCAACCTGATCGTCGCCCAGCGCAACTACCAGGCCAACGCGCAGACCGTGAAGACGCAGAACGAGGTCATGCAGACCTTGATGAACATCGGCTGACCGCCGCAGGACCCGCGCAATGGATCGAATGCTGTATGTCGCCATGAGCGGCGCCAAGCAGGCCATGGAACAGCAGGCCTCGGTCGCCAACAACATGGCGAACGTCTCGACGCCGGGATTCCGCGCGCAGATCAACAGCTTCCGCGCGGTGCCGGTGGTCGGCGAGGAGACGCCCACGCGTTCCTTCGTCGTCGCCACCACGCCCGGCGCCGACTTCACCCACGGCCCGCTCACCGAGACCGGCCGCGCGCTCGACGTCGCGGTCAAGGGCGAGGGCTGGCTGGTGGTGCAGACGCCCGACGGCGGCGAGGCCTACACCCGTGTCGGCAACCTGCAGGTGGGCGCCGACGGCCAGATCATGACCATGGGCGCACGCCCCGTGGTGGGCGAGAGCGGCACGCTGGTGATCCCGCCCGGCTCCACCGCGACCGTCGCCGAGAACGGCCTCGTCACCGCACGCGGCGCGGGCGATCCGAACGTCGGCGTCGGCGAGGTCGGGCGTCTGAAGCTCGTCAACCCGCCGAACGCCGACCTGGTGCGCGGCGAGGACGGCCTGTTCCGCATGCGCGACGGCCTGCCGCCGGCGCCGGCCGACGAAGCGGTCACGCTGGTCTCCGGCGTGGTCGAGGGCAGCAACGTCAACCCGGTCGAGGCCATGGTGGCCATGATCGCCAACGGTCGCAGCTTCGAGATGCAGATGAAGTCGATCCAGTCCGCCGACACCAACGCGCAGTCGGCCAACAAATGGCTGGCGTACGGCTGAGGCCGCATCCCGTCCGCCGTCCGTTCACCCGCTCCGCAGGAGATTCCCCATGTTGCGTTCCCTCTATATCGCCAAGACCGGCCTCGAAGCCCAGCAGACCCAGCTCGACGTCGTCTCCAACAACCTGGCCAACGTCGGCACCACCGGCTTCAAGCGCAGCCGCGCCGTGTTCGAGGACCTGATGTACCAGAACCTGCGCCAGGTCGGCGGCCAGACCTCCGACCAGACGCGGCTGCCCTCGGGCCTGCAGGTCGGCACCGGCGTGCACGTGGTCTCGACCGAGCGCATCCATGCGCAAGGCAACATGACCAAGACCGACAACCCGACCGACATCGCGATCAATGGCAACGGCTTCTTCCAGGTGCTGATGCCCGACGGCACGACCGCCTACACGCGCGACGGTTCGTTCACGCCCGACAAGGACGGGCAGCTGGTGACGGCCAGCGGCTTTCCGGTGCAGCCGGCGATCACCCTTCCGCAGAACTCGACCGGCATCACCATCGGCCGCGACGGCATCGTCACGGTCACGCAGGCCGGCACCACCGCCAGCGTGCAGGTCGGGCAGCTGCAGCTCGCCACCTTCCTCAACCCGACCGGGCTGCAGAGCATGGGCGAGAACCTCTACACCGAGACCGATTCCTCGGGGCCGCCGAACCAGGTCAACCCCGGGCTCGACGGCGCCGGCATCGTGAGCCAGGGCTACATCGAGGCTTCCAACACCAACGTGGTGGAAGAGCTGGTGAACATGATCGCGGCGCAGCGCGCGTACGAGATCAACAGCAAGGCAGTGCAGGCGTCCGACCAGATGCTGCAACGCTTAGGGCAGCTCTGATGCACACCTCAGGGCGATTCGCGATGTCGGTGGCTGTCCTCGCGCTGGCCTCCGGCTGCGCGCAGCTTCCGCGCGAGCCGCTGGTGCATCAGCCGATGACGGCGCGCGCGGACCCGTATGCGGCGATGGCGCCGCGGCGGGCCAACGGTGCGATCTTCCAGGAGGGCCCGGGCGGCAGCGCGCTGTTCGAGGACCGCAGGCCGCGCAACGTCGGCGACATCCTGACCATCGTGATCAGCGAGAAGGTCAACGCGAGCAAGAACTCGGGCGCGAACGTGAGCCGCAAGGGCAGCGTCGGCGCAGCCTTCGGCGCGATCCCGAAGCTGCTGGGCGGGCTGCTCGACGGCCAGGACGCCAAGCTCGACGGCAGCAACGTGCTCGATGCCAAGGGCGGCGCGAATGCCAACAACACCTTCAACGGCGTGATCACCGTGACGGTGACGGACGTGATGCGCAACGGCAACCTGCTGGTCAGCGGCGAGAAGCAGATGGGCATCAACCAGGGCACGGAGTTCATCCGCTTCTCGGGCGTGGTGAATCCGCGCACGGTCTCGGGCAACAACACGGTGCCTTCGACGCTGGTGGCCGATGCGCGCATCGAGTACACGGCCAAGGGCTATATCGATGAAGCGCAGACGATGGGCTGGATGCAGCGCTTCTTTTTAAACGTCATGCCGTTTTGATCATGAACTTCGTGCTCGATGTCTTTAGGCGCCACGTGCGCAGCGGTCTCGTCCCCCTGTTGCTTTGCGCGGCCACGCTTTCATTGCCCGCGCACGCAGAGCGCCTCAAGGAGCTCGCCAGCATCCAGGGCGTGCGCGACAACCCGCTGATCGGCTACGGGCTGATGGTGGGGCTCGACGGCACGGGCGATCAGACGATGCAGACGCCGTTCACCACGCAGAGCCTGAACAACATGCTGCAGCAGCTCGGGATCACGATCCCGGCCGGCGTGAACATGCAGCTGAAGAACGTGGCTGCGGTGATGGTGACGGCGACGTTGCCGTCGTTCGCGCGGCCGGGGCAGAACATCGACGTGACGGTGTCCTCGATGGGCAATGCCAAGAGCCTGCGCGGCGGCACGCTGCTGATGACGCCGCTCAAGGGCGTCGACGGCGCAACCTACGCGATCGCGCAGGGCAACCTGGTGGTCGGCGGCGCCGGCGCCTCGGCCAACGGCAGCAAGGTGCAGATCAACCAGCTGAGCGCCGGCCGCATCCCGGGCGGTGCGCTGGTCGAGCGCACGGTCGAGTCCGCCTTGGGCAGCGACGGCGCCATCTCGCTCGAGCTCACGCGCTCCGACTTCGGCACCGCGGAACGCGTGGTCGAGGCCGTCAACCGCCAGTTCGGCGCCGGCACCGCCGATGCGATGGACGCGCGCCAGATCCGCGTGCGCGCGCCCGCGCTGCAGGATCATGTCGGCTTCCTCGCGCGGCTGGAGAACATCGAGGTGACGCCCGTGCAGGCCGGGGCGCGCGTGGTGATCAATGCGCGCACCGGCTCGGTGGTCATGAACCAGGCGGTGCGGGTGAGCGATTGCGCGATCGCGCACGGCAATCTCTCGGTCGTCATCAACACCGAGCCGGTGGTCAGCCAGCCCAACGCGCTCGCGGGCGGCACGACCGTGGCCGCGCAGACCTCGCAGATCTCGGTCAACCAGGGCGGCGGCGCCTTGCAGATGGTGCGCGGCGGCGCCTCGCTGTCCGACGTGGTCAAGGGCCTGAACAGCCTGGGCGCCAATCCGCAGGACCTGGTGTCGATCCTGCAGGCCATGAAGACGGCCGGTGCGCTGCGCGCCGAGCTCGAAGTCATCTGAGGACGGCATGGCGATGACGTCCCTCAACGCGTCGATCGGCACCGATGCGGCGAACCGCAGCGGCGCGCTGGACCAGCGTTTCGCGCTCGACGTGCAGGGCGTCGATGCGCTGCGGCGCACCGCGCGCACTTCGCCCGAGGAAGGGCTCAAGCAGGTCTCGCGGCAGTTCGAGGCGCTGTTCATGAACATGGTGTTGAAGAGCATGCGCGAGGCCACGCCGTCGAGCGGCCTGCTCGATGACAGCAACCAGAAGCTCTACACCTCGATGCTCGACCAGCAGCTGGCGCAGAACCTGTCGGGCCGAGGTCTCGGGCTGGCCGAGGCGATGCTGGTGCAGCTGCGCCGCGCGCCGGCATCGGGCACGCCGGAGGCCGAAGGCGATGCCCGCGCCTCTGGCATGTCGCTCGCGCCGCGGCCGGGGCTGCCGATCCGGCCGCCGTCGGGGATTCCGCTCGGCTCGTCGCCGACGCCGCCGATGGCAACGGGGCGCGCCGACCTGAGCGCCTACCAGCTCAACAACGACCGCGCCGCATCCGGTGCGATGGCCTCGCTGCAAAGCCATGTCGACAGCTTCGTCAGCCGCATGGGCACGTCCGCGCAGGCGGCGAGCGCGGCCAGCGGCGTGCCTGCGCCGCTGATCCTCGCGCAGGCCGCGCTCGAGTCCGGCTGGGGCAAGCGCGAGATCCGCGGCGACGACGGCACGCAGAGCTTCAACCTGTTCGGCATCAAGGCCGACCGCGGCTGGCAGGGCCCGGTGGTCGAGACCACCACCACCGAGTACGTGGACGGCGTGCCGCAGCGCGTGCGCGCGAAGTTCCGCGCCTACGGCTCGTACGACGAGGCCTTCACCGACTACGCGAAATTCATGACCGGCAATCCGCGCTATGCCAACGTGATCGCCACCGGCGACCCGACCGAGGCCGCACACGGCCTGCAGCGCGCCGGCTACGCGACCGATCCGCAGTACAGCCAGAAGCTGGTTCGGATCATGCAGAAGTTCGTCTAGGAACGGACCCAGACCAAGGAATCCCATGCCACAGATCGAAAGCCTCGAACGCCCCGCAGACGCGGCGGCCTCGCGCGGCGATGCCCACGCAAGGCGGCTGGAGGTCGTGACCTTCAGGCTGGGCGCGGAGGAATACGGCATCGACATCCAGAAGGTGCAGGAGCTGCGCGGGTACGACGCGGTGACGCGGATCGCGAACGCGCCGGAGTACATCAAGGGAGTGGTGAACCTGCGCGGGATCATCGTGCCGATCATCGACATGCGGGTGAAGTTCAACCTGGGCACGCCGAGCTACGACCAGTTCACGGTGGTGATCGTGCTGAACATCGGAGGCCGTGTGGTGGGGATGGTGGTGGACAGCGTGTCCGACGTGATCACGCTGACGCCCGAGCAGATCAAGCCGGCGCCGCAGATGGGCTCGGTGCTGGACACCGACTACCTGATCGGCCTCGGCACGGTCGATGAGCGGATGCTGATCCTGGTGGACATCGATCGGTTGATGTCGAGCGACGACATGGGCCTGATCGAGAAGATCGCGGCCTAGCGACCCGGCCGATCGAAGCCGGCGCGGGATTTCTGAAGGAGGAGGCAAGGATGAAGAACTGGAAGATCGGCACTCAACTCGGCATGGGCTTCGCGCTGGTGCTGGCGCTCGCCGCCGGCATCGCGGCCGTCGGCGTGCTGCGCCTGCAGGCCGTGGGCGATGCGACGCAGGAGATGGCGCAGCATTCGCTCGCCAAGGAGCGCCTGGCCGCGGCATGGCTGCAGTCCACCAGCAACAACAGCGTGCGCACCTTCGCGCTGCTCAAGAGCGACAACCCCGAGGTGCAGGCCTACCTGCAGAAGAACATCGGCACGACCAGCGCGGCCATCTCGGCGACGCAGAAGAAGCTCGAGGAGATGCTGGCCTCGCCCGAGGAACTCGCGCTGGCCGAGGGCATCCGCAAGCGCCGTGCCGAGTATGTGGGCTTGCGCAACGACATCCTCAAGCTGCAGGCGCAGGGCCGGCAGGCCGAGGCCGCGCAACGCACCGATGGCCAACTGGTGCCGCTGCTCGACAGCTACGACGCCAGCATCCGCGGCATGCTGAGCCACCAGCAGGCCGAGATCGACAAGACGGCCGCGGCCATCGATGAACTCCACCGCTCGGGCCGGCGCAACCTGCTCGCGCTGGCGGCGCTCGCACTGGCGCTGGGCGCGCTGCTGGCATGGCGGCTCACGCGCGGCATCGTGCAACCGATCGACGAGGCGATCCTCATTGCGGAGACCGTCGCCTCGGGCGATCTGAGCCAGGAATTCGCGACCGAACGCGGCGGTGATTTCGGCCGGCTGCTGAACGGCATGGGCGAGATGGAGGACACGCTGACCGAACTGGTGCGGCGCATCAAGGGATCGACCGATTCCATCGTGGTGGCGTCGAGGGAGATCGCCTCGGGCAACCAGGATCTTTCTTCGCGCACCGAAGAGCAGGCGAGTTCGCTGCAGCAGACGGCGGCGTCGATGGAAGAACTCACCTCCACCGTCAAGCAGAACGCGGACAACGCGCGCCAGGCCAATCAGCTTGCCGTGTCCGCTTCCGAGGTCGCGGTCAAGGGCGGCAGCGTGGTGTCGCAAGTGGTCGACACCATGGGCTCGATCAATGCGTCCTCGCGCAAGATCGTGGACATCATCGGCGTGATCGACGGCATCGCATTCCAGACCAACATCCTGGCGCTCAATGCAGCGGTCGAAGCCGCACGCGCCGGCGAACAGGGCAGGGGCTTTGCCGTCGTCGCATCGGAAGTGCGCAACCTCGCGCAACGCTCGGCCGCGGCGGCCAAGGAAATCAAGACCCTGATCGGCGACTCGGTGGACAAGGTCGAGGAAGGCAGCAAGCAGGTGGCCGAGGCGGGCCGCACGATGGAGGAGATCGTGGACAGCGTCAAGCGCGTGACCGACATCATGGGTGAGATCACGGCAGCCAGCCAGGAACAGACCTCGGGCATCGAGCAGATCAACCAGGCGATCACGCAGATGGACCAGGTCACGCAGCAGAACGCGGCGCTGGTGGAACAAGCCGCAGCGGCGGCCGCCTCGCTGCAGGAGCAGGCCGGTGGTCTGTCGCTGGTGGTGGGTGAGTTCCGATTGGACTGAATTTCGAGGCGACCTTCAAGAATGGCCCGCAGCTGCCGATAACCCCTCTGCAGCACCCGTTTCCCTGGAGAGAAAAGGCCCCTGTTCGACCTGAACCTCCGGAGCCTGAGCCCCACCAGGCGGCGCGGTGCGGACAACGGACAACAGATTCAAACCGGAGGCACAAGAGATGCTGATGAAGACCACAGACACACCGAAGCCGGCCGCGGAGCATGCGGCCCCGGCGACGGCACGCGCGGACAAGCCGCTGGAGTTCCTTTCCTTCACGCTGGGCGCGGAGGAATACGGCATCGACATCCAGAAGGTGCAGGAGCTGCGCGGGTACGACGCGGTGACGCGGATCGCGAACGCGCCGGAGTACATCAAGGGAGTGGTGAACCTGCGCGGGATCATCGTGCCGATCATCGACATGCGGGTGAAGTTCAACCTGGGCACGCCGAGCTACGACCAGTTCACGGTGGTGATCGTGCTGAACATCGGAGGCCGTGTGGTGGGGATGGTGGTGGACAGCGTGTCCGACGTGATCACGCTGACGCCCGAGCAGATCAAGCCGGCGCCGCAGATGGGCTCGGTGCTGGACACCGACTACCTGATCGGCCTCGGCACGGTCGATGAGCGGATGCTGATCCTGGTCGACATCGGCCGCCTCATGTCCAGCGACGAGATGGGCCTCGTCGAAGCCATTGCCTGAAGTTGCCCGCCATCACCTCGAACACCGGATCCGCGCCATGAACTTTCTTTCCAACCTCCGCATCGGCACGCGCCTGGCGACCGGCTTTGCCATCGTCCTCGGCCTGACCATCCTCTCGTCCGCCTTCGCGCTCGTCAGCGCCCGCAACAACGCGGAAGCCACGCGCCACATGATGCAGGGTCCGCTGGCGAAGGAGCGGCTCATCGCCGACTGGTATGTGCTGACCTACTCGGCCATCGCGCGCACCTCGATGATCGCCAAGACCTCCGACGAGACGCTGCCCGTCACCTTCGCCGACGTGATCTCCGACAGCGTGAAGAAAGGCAGCGAGACCATGGCCAAGGTCCAGGCGCTGCTGGTGGCCGATGTCGAGAAGACGACCTTCCAGTCGATCGTCGACCTGCGCGCCAAGTACCAGACGGCCAAGGACCTGGTCGGCAAGACCAAGGCGGCCGGCGACGCGGCAGAGACGGAGCGGGTCTTCAAGGACGTCTTCACGCCGGCCGCGAAGGCCTACGAAGGGCGGGTGCTCGACCTGCTGGCGATGGAGCGCAAGGCGATCGATGACCAGAGCCAGGCCATCGACGCGGCGAACGCGCGCAGCTTCAACCTGAGGCTGGCATTGACCCTGCTGACGGTGATTGCCGGCGGCGCCTTCGCGTTCTTCATCTCGCGCAGCATCGTGCGGCCGCTGGGCCACGCGGTCAAGGTTGCGGAGACGGTGGCCGGCGGGGACCTGAGCTCGCACATCGAAGTGGCGAGCCGCGACGAGACGGGCCAGCTGATGCAGGCGCTCAAGCACATGAATGCGAGCCTGGCGAAGGTGGTCGGCGAGGTGCGCTCGGGCACCGACACCATGGCGACGGCGTCGAGCCAGATCGCCTCGGGCAACCAGGATCTCTCTTCGCGCACCGAAGAGCAGGCGAGTTCGCTGCAGCAGACGGCGGCGTCGATGGAAGAACTCACCTCCACCGTCAAGCAGAACGCCGACAACGCGCGCCAGGCCAATCAGCTTGCCGTGTCCGCTTCCGAAGTCGCAGTCAAGGGCGGCAGTGTCGTCAGCCAGGTGGTCGACACCATGGGCTCGATCAATGCGTCCTCGCGCAAGATCGTGGACATCATCGGCGTGATCGACGGCATCGCGTTCCAGACCAACATCCTGGCATTGAACGCGGCCGTCGAGGCGGCCCGTGCCGGCGAACAGGGCAGGGGCTTTGCCGTCGTCGCATCGGAAGTGCGCAACCTCGCACAACGCTCGGCCGCGGCGGCCAAGGAAATCAAGACCCTGATCGGCGACTCGGTGGACAAGGTCGAGGAAGGCAGCAAGCAGGTGGCCGAGGCGGGCCGCACGATGGAAGAGATCGTGGACAGCGTCAAGCGCGTGACCGACATCATGGGCGAGATCACGGCGGCCAGCCAGGAGCAGACCTCGGGCATCGAGCAGATCAACCAGGCGATCACGCAGATGGACCAGGTCACGCAGCAGAACGCGGCGCTGGTGGAAGAGGCCGCAGCGGCGGCCGCCTCGCTGCAGGAGCAGGCTGCCAGCCTGTCGAGCGTGGTCGGTGTGTTCAAGCTCGATGCCGGCACACATGGCGCCTCGCCGCTCGCCCGCATCGTGCCGATCGCCGGTGCGGCGCCCCGGACGCCCGCGAAGGCACGCGCCAAGGCCTTGCCCGCGCAACGCGAAAAGGGCGCGGGATCGCAGCCCCAGCTTGCGCTCGCTGCAGGCGCGGCCGGCGACTGGACGGAGTTCTAGGATGACACGACGCTACGCAGGAGAATGAAAATGCAATGGTTCCAACAGCTTCGCGTGAGCGCCCGGCTGATCCTCAGTTTCCTGGTCGTCGCGGCGGTGGGCGGCGCCATCAGTGCGCTTGGCATCTTCCACATGGGGCGCATCAATGCATTGACCGAAAGCCTCTACGACAACGAGCTGCATGCGTTGAAGGCTGCGCAGGAGGCCCACATCGACCTCATCGATGCGAGCCGCGCCCAGATGAGCCTGCTGTCGGCCTCCACGCGCGGCGACCGCAACACCGGCGCAAAGGCGCTGAAGTCCGCGCTGGAAGGCCTCGAAGCGCAGCTCGCGCAAGCCAGGCCGCTGCTCCAGGACAGCGACGAGGGACAGGCGCTCTTCAAGCAGTACGAGAGCCTGATGCCGCCGTTCAGGAAGCGCATGCTGGACTTCGTGGCGCTGATTTCCAGGCAGTCGCTGGACAGCTCGCAGTTCGATGGCCAGGTGACCGAGGACAGCGACAAGCTGCTGAAGGATTCGCGCGTGCTCGAGGACGTGCTGAGGAAGATGGTGGTCTACAGCGACCAGCGCGCCAAGGCCAGCGTCGACGATGTGGGCGAGACCTACCGGACCTCGCGGCTGCTGATGGCGGCGCTGGCGCTGGCCGGGATCGTCGGCAGCGTGGGCCTGGGCGTGGTCGTGGCGCGTCTGCTGGCGCGTCAATTGGGCGGCGAGCCGGGCTATGCCGCGGCGGTGGTGGGCCGCATCGCCGGCGGCGACCTGACGGACGAGGTGCAGGCGCGCTCGGCGAAGGACGGCAGCCTGCTGCATTCGATCAAGCAGATGCAGCGCCAGCTGACCGAGGTGATCGGGCGCATCCGGGTTTCGACCGACACAATCGCGACGGCCTCGGGGCAGATCGCAGTCGGCAACCAGGATCTTTCTTCGCGCACCGAAGAGCAGGCGAGTTCGCTGCAGCAGACGGCAGCGTCGATGGAGGAACTCACCTCCACCGTCAAGCAGAACGCCGACAACGCGCGCCAGGCCAACCAGCTTGCCGTCTCGGCTTCGGAAGTCGCAGTCAAGGGCGGCAGTGTCGTCAGCCAGGTGGTCGACACCATGGGCTCGATCAATGCGTCCTCGCGCAAGATCGTGGACATCATCGGCGTGATCGACGGCATCGCATTCCAGACCAACATCCTGGCGCTCAACGCCGCGGTCGAAGCCGCACGCGCCGGCGAACAGGGCAGGGGCTTTGCCGTCGTCGCATCGGAAGTGCGCAACCTCGCGCAACGCTCGGCCGCCGCGGCCAAGGAAATCAAGACCCTGATCGGCGACTCGGTGGACAAGGTCGAGGAAGGCAGCAAGCAGGTGGCCGAGGCGGGCCGCACGATGGAGGAGATCGTGGACAGCGTCAAGCGCGTGACCGACATCATGGGCGAGATCACGGCGGCCAGCCAGGAGCAGACCTCGGGCATCGAGCAGATCAACCAGGCGATCACGCAGATGGACCAGGTCACGCAGCAGAACGCGGCGCTGGTGGAAGAGGCCGCCGCAGCATCCGCCTCGCTGCAGGAGCAGGCCGGCAGCCTCGTCGAGGCGGTCGGCGTCTTCAGCCTGCGGGCCGCCTGAGTGCCCGCGCCGGCCTTCATTTTTCGGCGCCGTTGCCGATATACAGGACCAGGGCATCGATGCGATCGATGCCGCGATCCAGATCACTCTCACAGGTAAAAGCCTTATGTCCGGAAGCTTGTTCCTCACGGGTCTGAGTGGCCTCAACGTGGCCCGAACCGCGTTGGTGACCACGGCCCACAACACCGCCAACGTGTACACGCCGGGCTACAGCCGGCAGGTCGCCGAGATCGCCAGCGCCGGCGCCATCTCGAGCGGCTCGGGCTTCATCGGCAGCGGTGCCAACGTGAGCACCGTGTCGCGCAGCTACGACCGCTACCTCACCGCGCAGCTGGCCGCGGCGCAGTCGGCCTCCGCCGCGCTCAGCACCAACAGCACGCAGATCAATCGCGTCGATACGCTGCTGGCCGACAAGACCTCGGGCCTGACGCCGCTGATGCAGAGCTTCTTCGCCAGCATGCAGGGCGTGGCCGACACGCCCGCCGATCCGGCCGCGCGCCAGCAGCTCATCAGTTCGGCGCAGTCGCTGTCGAGCAAGTTCCGCTCCACCGACCAGTATCTGAGCGACCTGAACTCGTCGATCAACGACCAGATCGGCGGCAGCGTCGACCAGATCAACACCTACTCCAGCAAGATCGCCAGCCTCAACAAGCAGATCAGCATGCTCAGCGACATGGCCGGCGGCCAGCCGCCCAACGACCTGCTCGACCAGCGCGACCAGCTGGTGAGCCAGCTCGGCCAGATCGTCGACGTCAAGGTGCTGCAGCAGGACAACGGCAAGTACAACGTCTTCATCGCCACCGGCCAGTCGCTGGTGGTGGGGGACCAGGCGGCGAAGATGGTGGCCGGGCCGTCCGCGGCCGATCCGACGCGCGAGGCCCTGTCCCTGGTCGGCTACGCGGGCAACACGAGCGAGATCAGCGACGACACCATCACCGGCGGCTCGCTCGGCGGCCTGATGGCCTTCCGCAGCCAGACGCTGATCCCGACGCAGAACGCCATCGGCCGGCTCGCGATGTCGATCTCGGATGCGGTCAACGCGCAGCACAAGCTCGGCGTCGATCTGAACGGCACGCTGGGCCAGGACTTCTTCACCCAGGCCACGCCGGGCGTGCTGTCCAATGCAGGCAACACCGGCAACCTCGTGCTCGGCGCGACGCTCTCCGATGCATCGCAGCTCACGACCAGCGACTATTCGGTGGAAGTGCGCGATGTCGCGGGCACGCTCAACTACTCGGTGACGCGGCTGTCGGACAAGCAGTCGATGGGCAGCTTCACCAGCCTGCCGATCAGCTTCGACGGCGTCACGGTCGCCGCGACCAGCGGCACCGCGCAGGCCGGCGACACCTTCCTCGTGCAGCCGACGCGCGCCGGCGCGCGCGACCTCGACGTGCTGGTGCGCGACCCGGCCAAGGTCGCCGCCGCATCGCCGCTTTCCACCGGCAACACCGTCGGCAACCAGGGCAGCGGCGCGCTCGGCGGCGCGAGCGTCGATGCGAGCTATCCGGCCTCGCCGCTGGCCGCCACGGTGACGCTGAGCTACGACGCCGCGAGCCAGACGCTGTCGGGCTTCCCGGCCGCATCCCCGGTCACGGTGACGCTGGCCGACGGCACGGCCACCACCTATGCCGCGGGCGCTGCCGTGCCCTACTCGGCCGGCGCGGCGATGAGTTTCGGCGGCATCAGCGTGAGCATGACCGGCGCGCCCGCGCAGGGCGACACCTTCACCGTCGGCAAGAACGTCTCCGGCGTGTCCGACGGCAGCAATGCGCTGCAGCTCGGCGCGCTGCAGCGCAAGGCCACGATGGGCAACGGCACCACCACCTTCAACAGCGCCTATGCGCAGCTGGTCAGCGAGGTCGGCAACCGCGCGATGGAGATCCAGGTCGCCGGTGCCACGCAGGACAGCGTGACCAGCCAGATCAAGGCCAGCCAGCAGTCCATCTCCGGCGTCAACCAGGACGAGGAAACCGCCAACCTGCTGATGTACCAGCAGATGTACCAGGCCAATGCGAAGGTGATCCAGACCGCATCGACCATGTTCGACGCGATCCTCGGCATCAGCGCCTGATCCCCCGCAACACCCAGATCCCAGGAGCCGCGATGCGCATCAGCACCCAGTCTTTCTACGAGCAGAGCCTCAACGCGATGGGGCAGCAGCAGCAGGCGCTGTTCAAGGTCCAGCAGCAGCTCGGGACCAACTCCAAGTTCCTCACGGCCGGCGACGACCCGGTCGGCGCGGCGCGCTCGCTCGGCGTCAGCCAGACGCTGGCCGAGTCGGCGCAGTACGCATCGAGCCGCGACCACGCGATGCTCTCGCTGTCGCGCGAGGAAGGCGCGCTGGACTCCGTCACCTCGATCCTCCAGAACATCAAGACCCTCACCGTGCAGGCCGGCAACGGCACGCTGTCGGATGCCGACCGCAACTCGCTCGCGACCACCATCCAGAGCAACCTCGACCAGCTGGTCGGCGTGGCCAACTCCGACGACGGCAACGGGCAGTTCCTGTTCGGCGGCTTCAAGAGCGCCAACGCGCCCTTCGCCGCGACGGCCGGCGGCGGCGTGCAGTACGTGGGCGACCAGGGCCAGCGGCTGATGCAGGTGGATGTCGCGCGGCAGATGTCGACCTCGGACGATGGCCGCACCGTCTTCCAGTCGGTGCAGGGCGGCGCGGGCTATGTCGCTTCGGGCGCGGCCGGCAACACCGGCTCCGGCGTGTTCGGCGCGATCGGCGTGACCGATGCGACCGCGGCCAACTACGGCAAGGACTTCACCATCAGCTTCGCCGGCGGCAACTACACGGTGACGACCAAGGACACGCCGCCGGTCGTCGCGGCCACCGGCGCGTTCACACCCGACACGCCGATCGCCTTCGGCGGCCTGCAGATCAGCATCAGCGGCAAGCCGGCGGACGGCGACAGCTTCGACGTCTCGACGGCCAGGAACGCCGGCACCGACATCTTCGCCGCCATCGGCCAGCTGGTCAGCGCGCTGCGCACGCCGCTCGAAGGCGGCGGCGACGCGGCGCAGGCCAAGCTGCTCAACGCGCTGAGCACCGCCAACGTCAAGGTCAGCAATGCGCACGACAACGTGCTGACCATCCTGTCGTCGGTGGGCTCGCGCCAGAACGAGCTCGACGCGCTCAACACCAGCGGCGCGACGCGCGACCTGCAGGACAAGAGCTACCTCTCGTCCATCCAGGACCTGGATCCGGCCAGCGCGATCTCCGAGTTCTACCAGCGGCAGACCTCGCTGCAGGCCACGCAGCTGACCTTCGCCAAGCTCAGCAGCATCTCGCTGATGAACTACCTGTAGCGCGGCGTGCGCGCGGCTCGGACAGTTGCGCTCTTTGCATATCGCAATTGAGTGGTTCGTGATTGCGTGATGGCTCCCTAGACTTCGGCGCTCCACCCAAGGAGCACCGTCCGTGAGCACTGTCACCGCAACCAACATCGATACCTCTTTCGGCGATTTGTATATTCGCCGCGTCGCCGGCCGCATCGGCGGCGAGGTCCTCAACGTCAAGCTGAGCGCGCGGCTGGATGGCGAGGTGATCGCCTCGATCCATGCGGCGCTCGTCCGGCACAAGGTGCTGTTCTTCCGCGGACAGACGCAGCTCGGCGACCGCGAGCAGGAGGCCTTCGGCGCGCGCTTCGGCCGCGTCGTGCCGCATCCGACCGTGCCCGCGGTCGAAGGCCTGAAGCTGCTGGAGCTCGATGCCTCGCGCGGCGGCGGCCGTGCCGATTCGTGGCACACCGACGTCACCTTCGTCGATGCCTTTCCGAAGATCTCGATCCTGCGCGGCGTCACGCTGCCGGTCCATGGCGGCGATACCGTGTGGGCCAACACCGCGGCCGCCTACGAGCAGCTGCCCGCCGAACTCCGCACGCTCGCCGATGGCCTGTGGGCGGTGCACAGCAACGCGTACGACTACGCCGGCGGCCGCGACGTGGTGGACCCCGAACGGCTGCGGCACTACCAGGACGTGTTCGCCTCCGCCGTGTACGAGGCCGAGCATCCGCTGGTGCACGTGCATCCCGTGTCGGGCGAACGCGCGCTGCTGCTGGGCCACTTCATCCGCAAGATCTCGGGGCTCCCGAGCGCCGAGTCCGCACGCATCTTCGAGATCCTGCAAAGCCGCGTGATCGCGCTGGAGAACACGGTGCGATGGACCTGGCAGAAGGACGACGTGGTGATCTGGGACAACCGCGCGACCCAGCACTACGCCATCAACGACTACGGCGACCAGCCGCGCGTCGTGCGCCGCGTCACGATCGAAGGCGAGCCCGCGGTGTCGGTGGACGGACAGCGCAGCCGAACGCGCCGGCGCCCCGATGCCGTCAACGACGGACGCATCGGCGCCGACCTCGCACGCGCTGCCTGATCGTCGCGCCTTCACACCCCCTCATCGCCGGAACCACGCGTTCACCCCCTCCATGAAATTCTTGCGTCCCTTTCTTCTCGCCGCGCTGTGGCTGGGCCTTGCCGCCTCGGCTGCCGCCGAACAAACCGAACTGCGCTACCAGGGCTGGACCGGCCAGGTCACCTTTCCCGAGCTGGCCGAAGACCTCGGCTATCTCGCGCCCGTCAAGCTCAAGTGGATCGGCAACACCATCAGCGGCCCGCAGGACATCCAGACCGTGGTGACCGGCGACATCGATTTCGGCGGCGCCTTCAACGGCGCGGTGGCCAAGCTGATCGCTGCCCATGCGCCGATCAAGCCGGTGATCGCCTACTACGGCGTCGACGACACCACCTGGAACGGCTACTTCGTGCGCGCCGACAGCCCGATCCGCAGCGCGCGCGACCTGATCGGCAAGAAGGTCGCCGTCAACACGCTCGGCGCGCACCACGAGTTCATGCTGCGCGAGTTCCTCGCCCGCGGCGGCCTCACGCCGGCCGAGATCCAGCAGGTCACGCTGGTGGTGGTGCCGCCGGTCAGCGGCGAGCAGGCGCTGCGCCAGGGGCAGGTCGAACTGACGACGCTGGGCGGCGTGCTGCGCGACAAGGCGCTGGAACGCGGCGGCATCCGCAAGCTGTTCTCCGACCTCGACCTGTACGGCAACTTCAGCGCGGGGACTTACGTGCTGCGCGACAAGTTCATCAAGGACAACCCCAACACCGCGCGCCGCTTCGTCGAGGCCACCGCGCGCGCCATCGAGTGGGCACGCAATTCGCCGCCCGAGGAAGTGCGAGCGCGCTTCGACAGGATCATCGCCCAGCGCAAGCGCAACGAGGACAACTCGACCATCAAGTACTGGAAGAGCACCGGCGTCGCCGGCAAGGGCGGGCTGATCGCCGACAAGGAACTGCAGGTCTGGATCGACTGGCTGGTGAAAGACGGCGTGCTCAAACCCGGCCAGCTGCGCGCAGCCACGCTCTACACCAACGAATTCAATCCATACCGCACCGAAGCGGTGGGCGTGGCGGCGAAATGACCTCGCGCATCAGCTTCGAAAAAGTGCGCAAGGAGTTCGTGGTCCGCCCGGACGACGGCGGCCCGGCGCAGCGCTTCACGGCGCTCGAGGACATCTCGCTCGAGGTCGAGGCCGGCGAGTTCCTCACGCTGGTGGGCCCGAGCGGCTGCGGCAAGTCGACCTTGCTCGATCTGCTGGGCGGGCTGACTTCGCCGACCTCCGGGCGCATCCTGCTCGACGGCAAGCCGATCAGCGGGCCGGGCCGCGACCGCGCGATCGTGTTCCAGCAATACGCGCTGTTCCCCTGGCGCACGGCGCTGCAGAACATCGAATTCGGGCTCGAAGTGGCGAGCGTCGCGCCCGCCGTGCGGCGCGAGCGGGCGCGGCACTACCTCGACCTCGTCGGGCTCTCGGCCTTCGGCAACCGCCATCCGCACGAACTGTCGGGCGGCATGAAGCAGCGCGTCGCGATCGCGCGCAGCCTGGCCTGCGAGCCCGAGGTGCTGCTGATGGACGAGCCCTTCGCCGCGCTCGACGCGCAGACACGCGAGAACCTGCAGGTCGAGCTGCTGCGCATCTGGCGCGCCACCGGCAAGACCATCGTCTTCATCACGCACGGCATCGACGAGGCCATCGTGCTCGGCCAGCGCGTGGCGGTGATGAGCGCGCGGCCCGGCCGCATCCGGCAGGTGTTCGAGGTTCCCGCGGCGCTCAAGCAGGCGGCCGATGACGTGCGTTCGCTGCCGCTCTTCGGCAGCGTGCGGCACCAGATCTGGACCCTGCTGCAGGACGCGCCATCCAGCCCTTCCATTCCATCCAACCAAGAGGCGATCGCCCATGTCTAGTGCCCAACAGACCCTGCACCACACGCTGCAGACTTCCGCACCGCCCGATGCCGTGCCATGGCGCGCGACGGCGCTGCGGCCCGTGCGCTGGCTCGCCCGAGCGCTGGACCGCACGGCCATCCTCGTGCTGCTCGCAGTCCTCTGGGAGGTCCTGCCCCGGCTGGATCTGACCGATCCGACCTTCCTGCCGCCGTTGTCCGAAGTTCTCGCCGCGGGATGGAGCCTGGCGCTCAATGGCCAGCTCGCGGAGCACACCGGCGCCAGCCTGTTCCGCGCGCTGGCGGGCCTCCTGATCGCGGTGGCCTATGCGATCCCGCTGGGCCTGGCCATCGGCTGGTACCGGCGGCTGGCCGACCGGCTCGATCCGCTGATCGAGGTCCTGCGCAACACGGCGCCGCTGGCGCTGCTGCCGGTGTTCATCCTGGTGCTGGGCATCGGCGAGGTGTCGAAGGTGGCGCTGGTCGTCTACGCGTGCTCGTGGCCGCTGCTGCTCAACACCATCGCCGCCGTGCAGCAGGTGGACCCGTTGCTGATCAAGTCCGCGCGCACCATGGGCGCGACGCCGATGCAGCTGTTCCGCAAGGTGATCCTGCCGGCCTCGGTGCCCGCGGTCTTCGTCGGCATCCGGCTCGCGAGCGCCTCGGCCATCCTGGTGCTGGTCGCGTCCGAGATGGTGGGCGCGAAGGCGGGGCTGGGCTATCTGATCATCTATTCGCAATACAACTTCCAGATCCCGCAGATGTACTTCGGGATCATCGCCATCACCTCGCTCGGCCTCGTCTTCAACTGGCTGCTGCAGCGGCTCGAACACCACTTCACCGCCTGGAAAAATCCATGACGCAACGTCAACTGCGCCTCGGCGCCTTCATCATGGCCACCGGCCATCACGTCGCCGCCTGGCGCCATCCGGGTTCGCAAGCGGACTCGGGCGTCAACATCGACCACTACATCGAGGTCGCGAAGACCGCCGAGCGCGGCCTGTTCGACCAGGTCTTCGTGGCCGACAGCCCCGGCGTCGGCTTCCATGGCGACGACGAGGCTTTCAGCCGGCAGGGCCGCGTGTCCTACTTCGAGCCGGTGACGCTGTGGGCGGCGCTGTCCGCGGTCACGACGCACATCGGCTTCGTCGCCACCGCATCGACCACCTACGAAGATCCCTTCCTGCTGGCGCGCAAGTTCGCCTCGCTCGACCACTTGAGCAAGGGCCGCGCGGCATGGAACGTGGTGACCACCGGCGCCGACAACGTGCACGGCAATTTCGGGCTCGACCGCCATCCCGATCCGGCCGTGCGCTACGAGCAGGCGCACGAGTTCATCGACGTCGTCAAGGGCCTGTGGGACAGCTTCGAGGACGATGCCTTCTCGCGCGACCCGGCCTCGGGCCGCTACTTCGATCCGGCGAAGCTGCATGCGCTGAACCATGCGGGCAAGTACTTCAAGGTCAGCGGCCCGCTCAACCTCGAGCGCCCGCCGCAAGGCTATCCGGTGATCGTGCAGGCCGGTTCGTCGGAGCCCGGGCGCGAACTCGCGGCCGCCTCGGCCGAGGCCATCTTCACCGCCTGGACCAGCCTGGCCGAAGCGCAGGCCTTCTACCGCGACGTGAAGGGCCGGCTGGCCAGGTATGGCCGCGGGCCCGATCAGCTGCTGGTGCTGCCGGGCATCTCGCCGGTCATCGGCCGCACCGAGGAAGAGGCACAGGCCAAGTGGGCCGAGCTGCAGGCATTGATCCATCCCTCGGTCGGCCTGAACACGCTGCAGATCTTCTGGCCGGGCGAAGACCTGTCGACCTGGGACCTCGACGCGCCGCCGCCCTACATCCCCGAGCCGCCTGCCGGCCGCAACAGCCGCGCCCACGTGGTGCTCGAACTGGCGCGGCGCGACCGGCTCACGGTGCGCCAACTCTACGAGTACCTCGCGGGCGCGCGCGGTCACTGGGTGGTCGTCGGCACGCCGCAGACCATCGCCGACCAGATGCAGGAATGGTTCGAGAACGAGGCGGCCGACGGCTTCAACGTGATGCCGCCGGTGCTGCCGCAGTCGCTCGACGAATTCGTCGACCTCGTGATCCCCGAGCTGCAGCGGCGCGGCCTGTTCCGCACTGCGTACGAAGGCACGACGCTGCGCGAGAACCTCGGCCTCGCGCGGCCCGTCAACCAGTTCGCCGAGCGCGCGCGCAAGGTGGCCTGAACGACGCGATCGCCGAGTCGTGGCGAGGTGCGCGGCGTGCCGAGCGCCGCTCAGGGCTGCTTCGGCACCAGGCGCGGATCCTTGAGCGCCGGGTCCTCGCCCTTGGCGTGCGACTTGCCGACCTCTTCGGCGCGCTTCATGTCTTCGGCCTCGGCCGCGTCACGGGGCTTGGCCGCGCGCGCGGCCGGCTCGACCTTGCCGGCCTCGGCGAATTCGCGCTGCGCCTTGTCGTAGCGGCGCGTGGCGTCGTAGTTGCCTTCGCCTTGCAGGTCCTTGTCCTTGTCGGGTGGGTTCATCGCGGCTCCTTGGGTTGAGGAACCACGCTAGATCCATGCAGCCCGAGAGCGAGCGGCAAGCAGCGGGGCGCAAGGTAGGTGGAGTCCGACACCGGCACCACTCAGCCTTCTCTCGTTCCCCGGAGATAGGCCGGCGCCTGCGCGTGCTTCTCGAAGCCGCCGTAGCGCACGGACGACGGGTAGTACTCCGCGCCGAACTGCACCTTGCCCGCGGCTTCCTCGCCGCCGACGCTGGCGATGAAGGCCAGCATCAGATCGATGCCGGCGGACACGCCCGCCGATGACCACACCTTGCCGTCCTGCACGTAGCGCTCTTCCACGACCGTCACGTCGCCGAGCGCGCGCAGGCGTTCGAGCGAACCCCAGTGCGTGGTCGCCTTCTTGCCTGACAGCAGCCCGGCCGCATGCAGAACGAACGCGCCGGTGCAGACCGACAGCACGGCCTGGCAATGCCTGGCCTGCTGCGCGACGAAGTCGACCAGCACCGGGTTGTCGACTTCGCGGCGCGTGCCCTGCCCACCGGGGACCAGCAGATGGTCGAGCGGCGGGCAATCGGCGAAGGACACGTGGGGATTGATCGACAGGCCCTTCGAGCAGCGGACCGGACCGGGCGACTGGCTGACGATGAGGCAGGGGGTCGGGCCGTCGGCGAACTTGCTCCACATCGTGAGCATTTCCCAGGGGCCTACGAAGTCGAGTTCTTCGACTTCATTGAAAACGAGGATGCCGAAGTTCATGAGCAGGACCTTGTGCGTGCGCGGCTGAACGAATGAGGGATGACGCCATCCTACCGAGGACTCAGCGATGCAACGCCTGGGTCAACCCGAGCAGCGAAGCCAGCGCATCCGCAAAGCGCGGCTGGAGGAATGCGCCGAGTTGCGGCATCAGCAACCCCATCATCCCGATCCCCGCCAGCAGCGTCAGCGGAAACCCGACCGCAAAGATACTGAACTGCGGCGAAGCCCGATTGAGGATGCCCATCGCCAGATTGAGCGTCAGCAGCGCCGTCACCAGCGGCAGCGACAGCATCACCCCGGTCGAGAAAATCC
The DNA here is from genome assembly GCF_901827165.1 of Variovorax sp. SRS16. Lineage (NCBI taxonomy): Bacteria > Pseudomonadati > Pseudomonadota > Betaproteobacteria > Burkholderiales > Comamonadaceae > Variovorax > Variovorax sp. SRS16. The sequence goes on along the minus strand of NZ_LR594666.1, from coordinate 3,767,404 downwards.
GGCTCGCGCCCAGCACCAGGAACATCCATCCCTGCGCGGCCAGCGGCGCGTCGGCGATGGGCAGCGTCTGAAAGCTGTCAGCCAGTGCAGACACCAGCAGCAGATGACCATCGACGGCGATGAAGATCAGCATCGCCAGCATGTTGAGCAACTGCGCCACGACCATGGTGGAGCCGCCGCTCATCGGATCGAAGAAGGACGCGAAGGACAGGCCCATCTGCAGGCCGATGTACTCGCCCGCCGCCATCACGGCGGCGAAGACCATGCGCATGGTGAAGCCCATTGCGACGCCGATGAGCACCTGCTGCACCAGGATCCAGATGCCGCCGACCGAGACCACCGGCACCGGAGGCAGCGGCCCGAGCGTGGGCGCGAGCACGAGCGCGAGCAGTGCCGCGATCGCGACCTTGACCTGCCGCGGCACCCAGGTCTCGCCGAAGACCGGCGCGGTGCTGACCAGCGCCAGCATGCGGACGAAGGGCCACAGGAAGGCGACCAGCCACGCCGTCAGCTGGGCCGAGGTGACCGAGAAGACCGGCGGCATCAGCCCACGAGCTGCGGGATGCTCGCGAACAGCGCGCGGATGTAGTCGAGCATCTGCCCGAGCATCCAGGGACCGGCGATCACGAGGGTGACGAACACGGCCAGCAGTTTCGGGATGAAGGACAGCGTGGCCTCGTTGATCTGCGTGGCGGCCTGGAAGATGCTGATCACCAGGCCGACGACCAGTGCCACCAGCAGCAGCGGCGCACCGAGCAGCAGCGAGACCCGGATCGCCTGCGAGCCCATGGACATGATGGTTTCGGGTGTCATCGGCGGGTCCTCGCGGCTAGGTGTAGAAGCTCTGCGCCAGCGCGCCGATCAGCAACTGCCAGCCATCGGCCAGCACGAAGAGCATCAGCTTGAAGGGCAGCGCGATGCCGGCCGGCGGCACCATCATCATCCCCATCGACATCAGCACGCTGGCCACCACGAGGTCGATGATGAGGAAGGGAATGAAGATGGTGAAGCCGATCTGGAACGCGGTCTTCAATTCGCTGATGACGAAGGAGGGCAGCAGGATGCGCAGCGGCACGTCCTCGGGGCCCTGCATGTCGGGCACCTTGGCCAGGCGCGCGAACAGCGCCAGATCGTTCTCGCGCGTCTGGCGCAGCATGAAGGTCTTGAAGGGCTCGATGCCGCGCTCCAATGCCTTGTCGGCGCTGATCTTGTTTTCCGAGAGCGGCTTGTAGGCGTCGGTGTAGACCTTGTCGAACACCGGCGACATCACGAAGAAGGTCAGGAACAGCGACAGCCCGACCAGGATCTGATTGGGCGGCGACGATTGCGTGCCGATCGCGGTGCGCAAGAGGCCCAGCACGATCAGGATGCGCGTGAAGCTGGTCATGCTCAGCAGCAGCGCGGGCAGGAAGGACAGCGAAGTCAGCAGCACCAGCGTCTGCACGCTGAGCGACCAGGTCTGGCTGCCGCCGGGGCCGGGCGTGCTGGTCAGGCCGGGCAGGCCCTGCGCCCAGGCGGCCATCGGCAGTGCGGCGGCGAGCAGCAGGAGCGCGCCGCGCAGGAAGGTGTTGCGGCTCATGCGGCCGGACGCTGCTTGCCGCCGAGCGATTCGCGCAGCTTCTGCGCGAACAGGTCGATCGGCGTGCGCGCGGGCGCGTCGCCTGCGGCGAGCGCGTTCGGCAAGGCCTGGGCCGGCAGCGTGTGCAGCGTGTTGATCTGGCTCGCGGTCACGCCCAGCACCAGCCAGGTCGCGCCGACCTCGACCACCACCACGCGTTCGCGCTGGCCGACCATCGAGCTGGACAGCACCTTCACCAGCTGGCCGCCGCCGAAGCGCTGCAGGCCGAAGCGGCGCGCGAGCCAGGCGCACGCGAAGATCAGGCCGATCACGACCAGCATGCCGACGCCGGCCTGCAGCATGCCGGAGGCGCCGACCGCCGGCGCGGCCTCCGCGACCGGCGTGTGCACGGTCGGCAGCGCGGCCTGCGCGGGGAGGGCGGCCAGCGCCGCGATCCACGCCAGCGCGCGCGGTGCCTGCGGCCGGTGCCTTGCAGGGATCATGAGCGCGCGAGTTTCTGCATGCGTTCGGACGGCGTGATGATGTCGGTCAGCCGGATGCCGTACTTCTCGTTCACCACCACCACCTCGCCCTGCGCGATCAGGTAGCCGTTGATCAGCACGTCCAGCGGCTGGCCCGCGAGGCCGTCGAGTTCCACCACCGAACCCTGCGAGAGCTGCAGCAGGTTCTTGATGGTGATGCGGGTGCGGCCGATCTCGGCGGTGAGCTGCACGGGCACGTCGAGCACGCGCGTGAGATCGACGGGCGAGGTCACCGTGCCGGGCGCGGGCGGTGCCGCTTCCTGGATCTGCTGGAAGACCTGCGCGGTGGCCGGTGCTGCCACCGGTGCGGGTGCGGCGACCGGCGCGGCGGCCGCGGTCTGCTCGGCCAGCGCGCTGGCCCAGTCGTCCGCGTCGCCGGCGGAGGAGGTGTTGTCAGTCATGGTCGTTCTTCGAATCGCTGTCTTGGTGGGTGATCATGTGCTGCACGCGCAGCGCGTAGCGCTCGTTCGAGATGCCGAAGCCGCACTCCATCACCGGGATGCCGTCGACCTTGGCGGTGACCGTGGTCGGCAGCTCGATGGGCAGCACGTCGCCGACCTGGAGCTTGAGCACCTCGCCGATGGTGGAGGAGAGCGTCACGAAGTCGGCGCGCAGCTCGACGTCGGCGCTCTGCATCTGGCGCGACATCTGCGTGACCCAGCGCTTGTCGACCTCGACCTCGTCCTGGATCGGGTTGGACAGCAGGTCGCGGATCGGCTCGATCATCGAGTAGGGAATGCACACGTGCAGGAAGCCGCCGATCGGTCCGAACTCGATCTGCAGCGTGGTGTTCACCACCACCTCGTTGGGCGCCACGATGTTGGCCAGCTTGCCGTGCATCTCGGCGCGCACGTAGTCGAAGTTCAGCGGATACACCGGCTGCCAGGCGTCGCCGTAGCATTGCAGCGAGAGGTCCAGCAGGCGCTTGATGATGCGCTGCTCGGTGCGCGTGAAGTCGCGGCCCTCGACCCGCACGTGGTAGCGGCCGTCGCTGCCGAACAGGTTGTCGACGACCAGGAACACCAGCTTCGGATCGAACACGAAGAGTGCCGTGCCGCGCAGCGGCTTCATGTGCACCATGTTGATGTTGGCCGGCACCGGCAGGTGGCGCACGAATTCGCCGTACTGCTGGATCTGCACCGGCCCGACCGAGATGTCGGGGCTGCGGCGCATGAAGTTCAGGAGCGCGCTGCGCAGGCCGCGCGCGAAGCGGTCGTTGATGACCTCCAGCGTGTGCATGCGGCTGCGCACGACGCGGTCGGGCGCGCCGAGGTCGTAGGCCGGCAGGCCATCGCGCACCGGCGCGGGCGCCGCGGGTTGGTCGGTGCTGCCGGTGACGCCCTGCAGCAGCGCGTCGACCTCGTCCTGCGAGAGGACCTGTTCATAGGCCATGGATCGCTTGCCCGGACGCGGTCACTGCACCACGAAGGTGTTGAAGGAAACGCCGGCGATGCCCTGCGGCTTCAGGTCGTCGCCCAGCGGACGGTCCAGCTCGGCGCGGATCTCGTCGGCCAGCCGGGTCTTGTCCTCGGGCGAGACCAGCGAGTCGGGCGTGCGGTTGGCCAGCAGCATCAAGAGCCGGCTGCGCAGCTCGGGCATGAATTCCATGATCTGCGCCTTGGCCTTCTCGCCGTGCACCTTGAGCGCGACGCCGATGTGCAGGAAGCGCGGGCGGCCTTCGCCCTGGAGATTGACGGTGAGCGGCTCGAGCGCGATGAAGATCGGCTTCTCGGGCACCGGCGCGGCCACCTCCGCGGTCTTGAGTTTCGGCAGCACCACCACGTAGCCGGCCGTGGCGGCGGCGAGGAGTCCGATCGTGATCACCAACGCAAGGATGAGCAGTTTCGGCGAGCGGGCAGGAGGAGCTTCGAGTGCGACTGGAGGAGAGGTAGCCATGATGGAGCTGAATAACGGGTCGGGTCTATTCTTCGCGAACAGGCCGGCGGACGAACGAGCGATCAAGCGGGGAAAAGCGCTTCAGATCCCGTCATTGCCGCGCGGCCGCGCGCCGGGTGGTCAGGCGAAGGTGTCGAGGCCGGCCCTCGATGCATGCGCGGCATTCGGCCGCGCAGCCGGCACTGCGGCGGATGCGGCGAGGGCATCGCGGCGCGCAGTGCCCGGATAGTCCGGCGTGTTCGATGGGCGGCCCTGCTGCTGTGCTTGCTGTTCGAAGGCGCTGCCCTGGCCGGGCTGGCGCGCCTCGGCGCCGACCGAGGTCTGGCCCAGGCTGATGCCCTGGTCGGCGAGCGTGGTGCGCAACTGCGGCAGCGCGGCCTCGACGGCACGGCGCACGCTTTCGTGGGCCGAGACGAACATCGCCTGCGCCTGGTTGTCGCCGAGCGTCAGCGTGACCTTGAGCGGGCCGAGGCCCGCCGGGTTGAGGTTGAGTTCGGCGACATGCTGGCCGCTCGTGCTCATGCGGATCATCTGGTGTCCGATCGCCGTGCCCCATTCGCTGCTGCCGACGGGCGGCGCCACCGTCAGCACCGGCGTGGTGTTCGTGGTGACGGTCTGCCGTTCGATCGCCGTCGGCACCAGGGCCTGCAGCGGCGGCAGCGGCTGCGCGCCGGTCGTCGCGGCGGCATCGGCGCCGTCGCTGGTCGAGGCCTCGGGCGCGGCGGCGAGCTTGGCGGTGGCGGCTTCGATCGGGGCGCTTGCAGCCGTCTTCGCGGCGTTGGCCGGAGCGGTATTGGCGGCCGAGGGTGCTGCGGCAACGGACGATGCAGCGCTCGCGTTCGGCGGCTGCGCCGTGTTCGCCGCAGTGGGCAGGGCGGGCGATGGCGACGAGGGCGGCGCGGCGCTTGTCGCCTTGCTGGCGTCGGACGGTGGCATCGTCTTGGCGAGTTCGGCGCGCAGGCCGGTATCCAGCGGCGATCCGGGTTGCGCGGCCTTGGCCACGTCCTGCGCGGCGTCGGGCTTGGGCGCGGGATCGGCCTTCGATGCCGGATCTGCATCGGCCGCCGGCGTGGCCGTGGCCAGGTCCTGCGACGAAGCCATCTGCTGCGAGGCATCGTGCACGGCCTGCGGCAGCACGCCATCGGCCGGGGCACTCTTCGCGTTCGCTGCGCCCGGCGATGGCGTCGCCGCACCGGGCAGCGCCGGCGTCGGGGCCGCGACCACAGGCAGCACCGCCGGCGCGAGCAGCGCCATCACGTCGGCCGCGGACAGCTCGCTCTTTCTGCCCGCGGCGCGCTGCGGCTTGTGGGCGTCGGCGGCTTCGGCTTCGGGAAGCGCGGACGCGTCTTCGCGCGTCTTCGTCGATGCGGCCGTGGTGCGCACGCGGTCCAGCGCGGCGCCGAAGCTGCCGCCTTGCGAATCATCGGCAGTGCGTCCACGCGCGCCCGAAGGCGAGGCCGTCGGGCCGGACACGTTCGCAGGGGCGGCGGGCAGGATCATGGAAGGCATGGCGGCTCCGGAAAGCATCAGGGGATCGGGTGGGCGGGGCGGTCGAAGAACTTGCGCGCCGATCGCTCATCGCTCTCGCGCTGTTCGTTCTTGGCCTGCGCCAGCAGCTCCTGCCGGCGCACGCGCTCGGCCAGGGTGTCGAAGGAGTTGAGCCGGCGCTTGTGGTCCTGCCAGTCGACGCGTCCGTGGTCGACGCGGCTCGCGGCCTGGGCCGCGATGGCGCGCTGCTGGTCGATCGCGCCGTCGAGCGTGGCGAGGAAGTTCTGGTAGTTGCGCCACTTCGCCGTCGGCAGGCCCTGCATCATCAGCGCCTGCAGCTGGTCGTAGTAGTCGCGGCGGTACTGCTGCAGCAGCGCCAGCTTCTGGTCGGCGGTGATGCGCGCGGTCTGCAGCGTGCCGAGGCGGCGCGCGGCGTCGTCGGTCTGCGTGCGTTCCAGGTCGGTCAGCGTGTCGAGGGGAAGTCGCTGGGGCATGCGGAATCCTTGCGGTGCGGTCAGGCGGGTTCGAACAGCTTGGCCATGCGCGCGATCGAGCCCGCATAGTCGGTGCGCTCGGTCATCGATTGCTGCAGGAAGGCCTCGATGCGCGGATAAAGCGCGATCGCCTGGTCCAGCTGCAGGTCGTGGCCGGGCGCGTAGGCGCCGACGCTGATCAGGTCGCGGTTGCGCTGGTAGCGCGACAGCATCTGCTTGAAGCGCCGCACGGTGTCGAACTGCGCGGGCGTGATCAGCGCCGTCATGGCGCGGCTGATGGAGGCCTCGATGTCGATCGCCGGATAGTGGCCCGCTTCGGCCAGCGTGCGCGACAGCACCACGTGGCCGTCGAGGATCGCGCGCGCCGCGTCGGCGATCGGGTCCTGCTGGTCGTCGCCTTCGGACAGCACGGTGTAGAAGGCCGTGATGGAGCCGCCGCGGCCTTCGGCATCGCGCGCGCCGTTGCCGGCGCGCTCGACCAGCGCGGGCAGCTTGGCGAACACCGAGGGCGGATAGCCCTTGGTGGCCGGCGGCTCGCCGACGGCCAATGCGATCTCGCGCTGCGCCATCGCGTAGCGGGTCAGCGAATCCATGATCAGGAGCACGTTCCGGCCCTGGTCGCGGAAGTACTCGGCCAGGCAGGTCGCATAGGCGGCACCTTGCAGCCTGAGCAGCGGCGAGTTGTCGGCCGGCGCAGCGACCACGACGGCGCGCGCCAGGCCTTCCTCGCCGAGCGTGTTCTCGATGAAGTCCTTCACTTCGCGGCCGCGTTCGCCGATCAGGCCGACCACGATCACATCGGCGCTGGTGTAGCGCGCCATCATCCCGAGCAGCACGCTCTTGCCGACGCCGGAGCCGGCGAAGAGACCCATGCGCTGGCCGCGGCCGACGGTGAGCATGGCGTTGATGGCGCGCACGCCGACATCGAGCACCGAATCGATCGGCGCGCGCGACAGCGGATTCATCGGCGCCGAGGACAGCGGCACCTTGCGGCTGATGTCGAGCGGACCGAGCCCGTCGAGCGGACGGCCGGCGGCATCGACCACGCGGCCCAGCATGCCTTCCCCCACCGGCAGCCGCTTGGTGTGGGCATCGCCGACCGCGCCGCGTTCCATCAGGCCGGGCCGCGCGAACACGCGCGCGCCGGGCAGGAGGCCGGCCACTTCGCTTTGCGGCATCAGGAACAGGCGGTCGCCGGCAAAGCCGACCACTTCGGCCTCGGCATGGCGCAGCGGATAGCCGGGCGGCAGCTCGATCAGGCAGTCGCTGCCGACCGGCAGTTGAAGGCCGACCGCCTCGAGCACCAGACCGACGGCGCGCGTGAGGCGGCCCGAGGTCGTGGTGGTCGTGCAGCGGCTCACGTCGCTGCGTGCCTGGGCCAGCGTGCCGAGCCAGGATTGCAGGTGGGGATTGGGCTGGACGGTTGGCATCAGTTCAGTGCCTCCGCAGCGCTTCGCAAGCTGGGCTTTTTCGGGGAACACCGCGGAACCGGCTTGGCCGGGCCGCCGGTGTTGCCCCCTGCAAGGGGGTGGGCGGCCACACGAAGTGGGCAAGCCTGGGGGTGTGTCTCATGATGCGTCGACGTCGCGGCGCAGTGCGGCGGTCACGCTTTTCCAGCGCGTCTCGAGGCTCGCATCCATCTCGCCGCTGGCCGATTGCACGCGCACGCTGCCGCGCGCCATGGTGTCGTCGGGGCGCACCTGCCAGCCGGCGATCTGCAGTTCGTTGCCCAGGCTGTTCTTCACCAGCGCGACATCGTCGGGATGCAGCAGCAGGCGCGGCTCGCCCTGCAGCGCGGGCTCGGCATGCAGCAGGTCCTGCACCAGCGGCAGCACCCATTCGGGCTCGGCGCGCAGCGTGCGGTGCACCACCTGGCGTGCAACGTCGAGGGCCAGCGTGAGGATCGCATCGGCCAGTTCGCTCTGTGCGCGCTGCAGTGCGGCCGGCAGCGTCGCGGCCAGCGCGCGCAGGTGTTCGGCATGGGCGCTGGCGGCCGCCAGGCCCGTGGCCAGCCCTGCGGTGTGGCCTTCGGCATGGCCCTGGGTCCAGCCTTCCTGCCGGCCTTCGGCCTCGCCGAGGGCGCGTGCTTCCAGGCGCAGGCGGCGCAGTTCGGCTTCGTCGACCGATGCCTTCGCGATGGCCGGCAGGGCCACGCTCGCGGCGTCCGTCCTGCGGATGGCGAGCGTCGCGGGTGCCGGTTCGTTCAGCGTGCCCATCTCCCAGCGCTCCCAGGCGGAGACGACGGGCTTCGCGGCCTTGCCCGCGTCACCTGCGCGCGTGGGCACGTAGGCGGAGGCCAGGCGCGCTCGCGCGCCCGATGGGGAAGGCTGCTTAGACAAAGTCATCGGTGCCCGGCGTGGAGATCACGATCTCGCCGGCCTCGGAGAGACGGCGCGCGACTTGCAGGATGGCCTTCTGCTCGGCCTCGACCTGCGACACGCGCACCGGGCCGCGCAGCTCCATGTCCTCGCGCAGCGTCTCGGCGGCGCGCTGCGACATGTTGTTGAGGAACTTGTCGCGCAGCTCCTGCGGCGCGCCCTTGAGCGCGATGATGAGCGACTCGGATTCGATGTCCTTGAGCAGGCGCTGGATGCTGCGGTCTTCCAGGCTCAGCAGGTTCTCGAACACGAACATCTCGTCGACGATGCGCTGCGCCAGGGCTTCGTCCTGTTCGCGCACGTGGGCGATGGCTTCTTCTTCCTGCGCGGTGGTCATCAGGTTGACGATCTCGGCCGCGGTGCGCACGCCGCCCAGGCGGCTGCGCTTGAGGCCCTGGCCCGACAGCATCTCGGTCAGCACGTCGGTGAGCTCGTGCAGCGCCGCCGGCTGCACGCCGCCGAAGGTGGCGATGCGCATGACCACGTCGTGGCGCAGGCGTGCCGGCAGTTTCTCGAGCACCTCCGACGCCTTCATGCGGTCGAGGTGGATCAGGAGCGTGGCGAGGATCTGCGGATGCTCGTCGCGCACCAGCTCGGCGACCTCGCCGGCCTCCAGTTCGTTGAGGCGCTCGATGCCGCCGTGCGGTTCCTCGGGCTGCAGGATGTCTTCCAGCAGGTTGCTGGCGCGGTCGTCGCCGAGCGCCTTCTTCAGCACCGCGCGGATGTAGCTGCTCGAACCCAGGTGCAGGGCCGACAGCTGCTCGGTCTCCTCGCGGAATTCGGTGAGCACCGACATCAGCTCGTCCTTGGACACCTGGCTCAGCTTGGACATCGCGATGCCCAGCGTCTGCACCTCGGAGGTCGGCAGATGCGCCAGCGCCGCCGCGGCGCGGTCTTCGCCCAGGGCCATCAGCAGGATGGCGCTCTTGCGGGTTCCCGGTTCGCTGCTCATGGCGTGTTCATCCAGTGCTGAATCAGCGCGGCGACCAGCTTCGGATCGCGGTCGGCGGTTTGGTGTGCGTAGTCCATGATGGCCTTCTGGCGGTTCACTTCGCGGTCCTGCAGGCTTTCTTCGGGCGCCGGCGCCTGCGCTTGCGTCGGCGCCTCGACCGGTGCCGGCGGCGCGGCCACGGGGGCGGGTGGTGGTGGTGGCGGCGGCGGCGCGAGGTGCTTGCGCATCAGCGGGCGCAGCACGGCAAGCCAGGCGAACAGGGCCAGGCCGGCGAGCAGCAGGTAGGGGGCGATGGACTTGCCGAGGTCGAGGTTCTCGCGGTCGCGCCAGAACGGGACTTGCGGTGCCGGCGGCTCCTTGTCTTCCTGGGCGAATGTGCTGTTGACGACGTTGAGCGAATCGCCGCGCTCCTGGCTGAAGCCGACGGCCTCGCGCGCGAGGTTCCTGATCTGGTCGAGCTCGGCGGGCGTGAGGGCGCGCGCCGTGCTCTTGCCGGAACCGTCGGCGACTTCGCGGTCGTTGACCACCACCGCGACCGACAGGCGCTTGACGGCACCCGCGCCCTGCTGCACGTGGCGGATCGAGCGGTCGAGTTCGTAGTTGGTCGTCACGTCGCGGCGCGTGCTGCCGGGGCCGGCCGGCGCGGTGGTGGTGGTGGTCGTGGCGCTGGCAGGGACGCCGGGCGCTCCGGGCGGCACGGGTGCGGCGGTGCCGTTGGCCGGCTTGGGCGTGAGGATCGGCGCGCTCGGATTGGTCGGCGGCTGGTTCGTCAACGCGCCCGGGATGCCGCCCGGCGGCGTGCCGCCATGCTGGCTCGATTCGCTGGACTGCTGGCTGCGCACCGCCATCGAGGCGGGGTCCTGGTTGGGGCGGTATTTCTCGTCGGTGTTCTCGACCACCGAGAAGTCGATCTCCGCCGCGACCTGCGCGCGCACGTTGGCGGCGCCGAGGATGGGCTGCAGGATGGCCTCGATGCGGCGCACGTAGCCCTGCTCGATCTCCTGCGTGTACTTGAGCTGGCTCACGTCCAGCCCGCGCGCGCCGCTGTTGGCCGCGGACAGCAGGTTGCCGCGCTGGTCGACCACGGTCACGCTCTTGGCGTCGAGCTCGGGCACGCTGCTGGAAATCATGTGGACGATGGCGCTGACCTGGCCTTCGTCGATGCTGCGGCCGCGCTGCAGGTTGAGCACCACCGAGGCCGAGGGCTTCTTCTGGTCGCGCACGAACAGCGAGGGCTTGGGCAGCGCCAGGTGCACGCGCGCCGATTCGACGGTGCCGATCGATTCGATGGAGCGCGCGAGCTCGCCTTCGAGCGCGCGCTGGTAGTTGACCTGCTCGGCGAACTGGCTGGTGCCGAACTTCTGGTTGTCCATCAGTTCGAAGCCGACGCCGCCGCCCTTGGGCAGGCCCTGCGCGGCGAGCTGCAGGCGCACCTCGGGCACCTTGTCGCTCGCCACCAGGATCGCGCCGCCGCCCTCGGCGAACTTGTAGGGCACGTTCATCTGCTGCAGCGAGGCGATGATCGCGCCGCCGTCGCGGTCCGACACGTTGGTGTAGAGCACCTTGTAGTCAGGGGCGCGGCTCCAGAGCATGAAGGCGGCGGCCGCCGCCACCAGTGCTGCCGCGCCGACGATGAGGGGCAGCCTGGGCTGCGCGCGCAGCTTGTCGAACAGCTGCGGCGCGGGCGTCGCGGCCCCGTCCAGAGTGGCCGTCGAACTCATGCGCGGACTCCCATGACGACAGGTGCCAGGCGGGCCATGGTCATGGAGAGGAAGGGGAGTCGTCGATGTTCAGAGGTCATGCCGCGGGGCTGGTGGTGTCACTGGCAGGCTGTTCGTTTCGGCGTTCATTGTCTGCAGCCGATGCGATTTCGATTGGTCGAACAGCCGGGGCTTTTGCCATCAGTTGGCGGCATGCCGAAAGGCCTTGCGCTGCTACGCTGACGGCACCCGGAAGTGCCTCGGTGCTTCCATGCCAACCCGAAAGCCACAAGGAAAAGATCAGCCATGTCGATCTCCGCCATCGAGTCCGTCCTGCAGCAGATGCGCGCCACCGCGCTCCAGGCAGGCTTCGCCCCGCCCGCCGGCCCGGCCTCCGCTGCCGGCGCCGAGCCGGGTGGCTTCGCCGCCGAGCTCAAGCGCTCCATCGACAACATCAGCGGCGCGCAGCAGAAGGCCTACGGCCAGGCCGAAGCCTTCGAGCTGGGCAAGCCCGGCGTCGCGCTGAACGACGTGATGGTCGACCTGCAGAAGGCCAACGTGGCCTTCCAGACCGGGCTGCAGGTGCGCAATCGCCTGGTCGCGGCCTACCAGGAAGTGATGAACCTGCCAGCCTGACCGGCCCGCGCAGGGTGAGCGTGCGCTTTTTTGACGGCCCCCCTAAATGTTTGGAAACCCCTGCCGATAACTAACTCAACGATGGCTTGAGTCTCACCACAAAGAGCGGGTCCAGCGTTACGGCCTCGTGCCGGTTTCCACAACCTTTGTCAATCAGGAGTCGAAAATGGCGCAAGTCATCAACACCAATTCACTTTCCCTGCTCACGCAGAACAACCTGAACAAGTCGCAGGCATCGCTCAACACCGCGATCCAGCGCCTGTCGTCGGGCTTGCGCATCAACAGCGCCAAGGACGACGCCGCCGGTCAGGCCATCGCCAACCGCTTCACGGCCAACATCAACGGCCTGACGGTTGCACAGCGCAATGCCAACGACGGCATCTCGCTGGCGCAGACGACGGAAGGTGCATTGACCGAAGTCAACAACAATCTGCAGCGCGTTCGCGAACTGGCCGTGCAAGCCGCCAACGGTTCCAACTCGCCCTCCGACCTGAAGTCGATCCAGGACGAAATCACGCAGCGCCTGGCTGAAATCGATCGCACCTCGCAGCAGACCGACTTCAACGGCGTGAAGGTTCTCTCGGCCGGCGCCAAGCCGCTGAGCATCCAGGTCGGTGCCAACGACGGCGAAACCATCAACATCGACCTCAAGCAGATCGACACCTCGACACTCGGCCTGAAGGGCTTTTCGGTGGCCAACAACGCGCTGCCGACCAGCGCGGCGATCACGCAGACCAACCTGAGCGGTACGCCCGCCGCGGTCGACCTGTCGGCCGTCGCGACGGACCTCGGCGTCAGCGGCAGCTCGCTGAGCCTGCACAACGTGCTCGACAAGAACGGTGCTGCGACGGCCAATTTCGTCGTCCAGTCCGGCAGCGACTTCTATGCCGCTTCGGTCGATGACACCACCGGCAAGGTCGTGCTCAACACCGCGCAAGTCGGCTTCACCGACACCGACAACGGCGTGACGCCTGCGGTGACGCTCGCCAACCAGCACATCAAGGTCGGCGTGGATGCCAACGGCGCGGCCACGGGCTACGTGACGGTGCAAGGCAAGAACTTCGACATCACCGCGGCTTCGATCGCCAACGGCGGCGCCACCGCCACGGACACGACCCCGACCGCCATCGAACTGAGCACGGCCACCCCGACCGCCCAGTTCGCCGGTGCCTCGTCGGTCGACCCGATGAAGACGATCGACGCCGCGCTGAAGATGGTCGACGACCTGCGCAGCTCGCTCGGCGCGGTGCAGAACCGTTTCGACTCGACGATCTCCAACCTCGGCACCACGGTGACCAATCTGTCTTCCTCGCGTTCGCGCATCGAGGACGCCGACTACGCAACGGAAGTGTCGAACATGACCCGCGCGCAGATCCTGCAGCAAGCCGGCACCTCGGTGCTGGCCCAGGCCAACCAGACCACGCAGGGCGTGCTCTCGCTCCTGCGCTAAACGGCAGGACGCGTCAGGCCCTTCCCGAAAGGGAAGGGCAAGGTTGGGTGCAGGCGTTCGGGTTTCGGCCCGAAGCCGCCTGCGCTGTCCTCTGCGGTCTGGGTCTCGCGGGCCGAGACCGCAGAGGACAGCGAAGCGCAACGAATTTTCAATCGCGCGCCATGGCCCCGGCGGCCGGCACGCGTTCAATGACAGGAATGATCGCACCATGACCATCAGCAGCATCGGCGTCGGATCGGGTCTCGATCTGAGCACCCTGCTCACGCAGCTCCAGACGGCGGAAAGCCAGCCGCTGGTCGACCTGCAGAGCCGCCAGACGAGCTACACCACCAAGCTGTCGGCCTATGGGCAGTTGCAGAGCTCGCTCAACACGCTGCAGGCCGCGGCCGACAAGCTGTCCGCACCCTCGCTGTTCCAGGGCGTCAAGGCGAGCTCCAGCGCGTCGGACGTGCTGTCCGCCACGACCGACACGACCGCGGTCGCCGGCAGCTACGCGATCAACGTCACGCAGATGGCGCAGTCGCAGGCGCTGGTCGCGACGGGCCAGGCCAGCGCGAAGACGGTGATCGGCCACGGCACCATCAGCTTCGACTTCGGCACCATCACCGGCGGCAGCTTCGACGCGGCGACCGGCAAGTACACCGGTGCCGGCTTCACGCCGGACACCACCCGCACGGCGGCCCCCATCACGATCGACGCCAGCAACGACACGCTCGAAGGCATCCGCGACGCCATCAACAAGGCCAAGATCGGCGTCACGGCCAGCATCGTCAACGACGGCAGCGGCACGCCCAACCGTCTGGTGCTGACCTCCACGCAGACCGGCCAGGCGTCGAGCATGAAGATCTCCGTGACCGGCGACACCACGCTGCAGAACCTGCTCGGCAACGACCCGGCCGGCGCCCAGAGCATGCAGCAGACTCTCAAGGGCCAGGATGCGCAGCTCACGGTGAACGGCATCGCCATCACCAGCGCCAGCAACACGGTCAAGGAGGCGATCCAGGGCACCACGCTGAACGTGGCGAAGATCGGCAGCAGCAACGTGAACCTGAGCACGGACACCGCATCGGTGGCGTCGGCGGTCAACGATTTCGTGAAGGCCTTCAACGGCCTGCAAGGCATGGCCGCCACGCTGACGGCCTACAACGCAGACACCAAGCAGGCGGCTCCGCTGCTCGGCGACGCGACGCTGCGCAACCTCCAGACGCGCATCCGGCAGACCTTGACCACGCCCCAGGATGGCGGTCCGAACGACATGAAGGTGCTGTCCGAGATCGGCGTCTCCTTCCAGAAGGACGGCACGCTGGCGGTGGACTCCGACAAGCTCAACGCCGCGCTGGCGAACAACCTCGAGGGCGTCTCGCACCTGTTCGCCAGCGCGGACGGCAGCACGGCCGGCTATGGCAAGCAACTGAGCGCCCTGGTCACCAATGTGACCTCGAGCGGCGGTGCCCTGAAGACCGCGACGGACGGCATCAACACCACCCTCAAGCAACTCGACGACCAGTACACGGCCATGTCGGCGCGCGTCGACGACACGGTGGCCCGCTATCGCGCGCAGTTCAATCAGCTCGACGTGCTGATGAGCAGCATGAACAACACCATGACCTACCTCACGCAGCAGTTCGCTGCGATGAACAAGTAAGACCCGTCCGGAGCCCTCGATGTACACACCCCACACCTATCGAACCGGCGCCAGCGCCTACGCGCAAGTCGGCGTGGAAACCGGTGCGATGAGCGCATCGCCGCATCAGCTGATCTGCCTCCTGTTCGACGGCGCCAAGACGGCGCTCGCGATGGCGCGGCACCACATGGCCCGCGGCGATGTGCCGGCCAAGGGCAAGGCGATCTCGCATGCCATCAGCATCATCGACGGCGGGCTCAAGGCCAGCCTCGATGCCAAGGCAGCGGGCGCCGGTGGTGCGGAGCTGGTCGGCAACCTGGCGGCGCTCTACGACTACATCAACCAGCGTCTTCTGCGGGCCAACCTGCGCAACGACGCCGGCGCGCTCGACGAAGCCGACCGGCTGCTCGAGAACGTCGCCTCGGCATGGCGTGAAATCGATGTCGTCCGTCCCGGCCACTGATCAACTACTACAGGACAACGCTGCCCGACATGACAGCCGAACAGCAGACAGGGAGAAAAATGGCAACCCGAAGTGAGGTCATTCATTGCTACAGCCAACTCGCCGCGTGCCTTGCACTCATGGTGAAGCTGGCTCGCGCGAAGGAGTGGGGCCGGCTTCCCGAACTGGAGATCCAATGTGCGGGGATCGTCGAACGCCTGAAGGTCGTCGAACCCATGGAGTTGCTGGACTCGGAGCAGATGCAGGAAGCGCGGCGGCTGATGGAACGCATCCATGCCGATCAGGACGAGGTCTGCCAACTGGTCAAGCCGCAGCTGGAAAAGCTGGTGGCGAGGATGTCCTTCCTGCAGCAGCAGAAGAATCTGGACAAGATCTACGGGCTGCCGCATTGAGCAGAGCACTCGCGTCATGAGTGCCGCCCGGCCGCCCGAAGGCGCTCGCACCGCAGCCCGCAGGGCGGAGGTTGTCTTATGACAGGATTGACCGGACTGATCGACACGCTGCTCGCCGCGAAGCTTTCGCAGCGGCTGGACGTGCTGGCGATCAAGTCCGAGGTCGAGATCGCGGGACCGGGGCCGGTGATCCAGGCCCAGAAGGTCGACAACGACACTCGCCTGCTTTCCAACGCCGCGCTCGATCGGCAGATTGCCGCCGACGCGTCTGCCGGATCGCAGCCGGCCATGGCGCCGGCACCTGCCGCGCAGCTTTCCGTGGCGGCACGCGCGATTGGCGTCCTGCTGGCGGAAATCCGGGCGGATGCGGGACCGGTGCGCGACGCCGCGCCGGTCTGGCCTTCCGCGAGTACGCCGTCGGCCGAAGCGCTCGCGTCCACGCTGGCGCGAGCAGTGTCCGTGAGCGGGCTCTTCTACGAATCGCATCTGGCCCAGTTCGCTGCCGGCCAGCGCACGCTGGCGCAACTCGCACAGGAGCCGCAGGCGGCCTGGGGCGCGCCCGCTGCGGCGTCTTCGCGACCGATGCCAACGCCCGTCGAGGCGACGGCGGCCGGTACGCCGGTGCGCGCGGCGCCGGGCGCGAGCCCGGCATGGCCGGTCGCCGATGGCGGCCCCGGTGCAATCTCCGGCTTGCTCTCCGAAGCGGCCGACGCACCGGCGTCCATCGAGTCTGCCGCATCGTCGCCGGCCGCCGCGCGTCCGCCCGGCGTGACCGAGGAACGCGGCGCCGTCGCGCCACGCGTCGCTGCATCGCCTTCCGAAACGCACGCTGCCGTCGGCGCCCTTCGCGCCGATGCGGTGCGCGTGCAGGCAACCTATCGCCAGACCGATGCCATGGCGACGGGAACGGCGCTGGACACCGCGGCGCTGCATCGCCTGGCCGACACCGCGCCTGGCGCGGAAGGCGTGTCGGCGACGAGCGGGGCGGCCAGGGCGCTGGCGCCTGCCGACATCATTCATCCCCAGGCGGCGACGATCGTCCACCAGCAGCTCGATCTTCTGGCCACGGCCGTCTTCCGCTGGAGCGGCGAGGCATGGCCCGGCGCACCCATGGCGTGGTCCATCCGCGAAGACAACGAAGACGAGGCCGCGGGCCGGCATGCCGGTGCGGCGGACGAAGCGCCTGCGCGCCGCTGGACGACGACGCTCTCGCTCAGCTTGCCGAGGCTGGGCGCCGTGGATGTGCGGCTGAGCCTCGCAGAACCGATGGTGCAGGCGCAGGTCGCGGCCAGCGACCCGGGCACGCTGGCCGATCTGCGGATGGAGGGCCGTGCACTGGCTCGCCGCCTCGAGACGATCGGTCTTCGGCTCCAGGATCTCCAGATCACCGGAATGCCTCGGCCATGAGCAGCGCAATGGACGATCGCCAAAGTGCCGTGGCACTGTCTCGTCCCGACCCTGCCGGGGCACCGACGGTCGTGGCCAAGGGCTACGGGGTGGTGGCCGAATCGATCATGCGCGAGGCGCGGGCGAACGGCCTGTACGTTCATGCATCGCCCGATCTGGTGCGGCTTCTGATGCAGGTCGACCTCGACCAGCAGATCCCGCCCCGGCTGTACCTTGCCGTGGCCGAGATCATGGCCTGGCTCCATGGCCTCGACGCCGCGGCCAAATCTTCGGCGAGCCCTACAGTTTTCGACTGACCTGCCGATATAGGCAGGGAGAGAAGAAAGAAAGTGCGACGCGGACTCCGGGCGCGGCGTTGACGGCTGTTTTTTGAATTGATACGTTTTGTTTCCTTTAATAAAACCATCATGCAAATGCTTGGCTAATTAAGACTAGTACTTTTTGTTACTAAATTTGAAATAATACTTTTTTTCTAAAAACTAATGAGACCTGGGTGAGTGGAATTTTGAATGAATTAGGACTACATCCAGAGTGTCGACGAGTTGGTTGTGTCGGACAGGTTCTCTCGGTGATGTCAGATAAGTCTCACTTTCCAAGATGGCTTAGTTACCTTTGTTAAACATGTTAAATTTTGTGTTTAAACTTCGGTTTCGATGAATGGAGTGCGGAGTGGAAATGGAAAACGAGAGGAGCGGAATTCATGGCGAGATTTCAAAAGAAATCAGCGACATCAATTTGGCCTATATGCTGCTTGCGCAAAAACTCGTCAAACAGGACCGGGCCGCAGCGATGCTCCGCCTGGGCGTCGGCAAGGAGCTGGCCGACCTGCTGGCGAACATGTCGCTGACGCAGATCGTCAAGCTGGCCGCGTCGAACTTCCTGCTCTGCAGCTTTCGCCTGGACGACCATCCGATGTTCGCGGTGGTCGGCGAAGGCAAGGATGCGACGCTGCAGCACGCGCACATGTCGATCCTCATGGCCGCGCGCCAGATGCAGGGTGTGGGTGCGCTGGCATGAGCTCCAAGAGCGTCCTGGGCGAAGTCCGCCAGGTTCAGTTGGCCATCGAGCTGATTGAACTGGGCGCACGCCTTCAGTTCCTGGAAGCCGAGGTGGGCCTCAGTCGTGAGCGCCTGATCCGGCTCTACAAGGAGTTGAAGGGTGTCTCTCCGCCCAAGGGACTGCTGCCGTTTTCCACCGACTGGTACATGACCTGGATGGCGAACATCCACTCGTCGATGTTCTACAACATCTACCGGTTCATGCTGGATCAGGCGGATCAGGGCGAGCTTCAGGCCCTGATCAAGAGCTATCGGCTGTACCTCGAGCAGATCGAATCGGCCGGTGGCGAGGTGGTGCTCGACTTCACCCGCGCCTACACGATGGTGCGTTTCTTCGACAGCGACATGCTGCAGCTCAGCGGCTGCACGCGTTGCAAGGGCCTGTTCGTCGCCCATGCGCACGACAACAAGAGTGGTTATGTCTGTGTTCTCTGCCGCCCACCGTCCCGGGCAGGCAAGGCACGCGGCGCCAAGCGCGTCGCGGAGCAAGCGGTTGCCGATCTTGCGCCGGCAGGCGCCGGGTTCGCGGCCGAGCCGTCGGCGGCTGGCGCAGGGATCCACTGACGTGGTCCATGTGCCTGGCGCCATGTTTTGATTTTTGACGCCTGATGGCAAAAGGGGACGCACGTGCTGGTTCTGGTTGGGTATCTCGTGGTGGTGGGCGCCGTCTTCGGCGGCTACGGCCTCATGGGCGGGCACTTCGGCGTTCTGTTCCAGCCCGTGGAGCTGCTCATGATCGGTGGCTCCGCGCTGGGTGCCTTCGTGGCAGGCAACAACGGCAAGACCATCAAGGCGACGATCAAGGAGCTCCCGCTCCTGCTGCGCTCGTCCAGGCACAACCGCCAGCTCTACATGGACCTGCTGGCGCTGCTGTACGAACTCCTGGCCAAGGCGCGCAAGGACGGCATGATGAAGCTGGAGGCCGATGTCGACGATCCCTCGCAAAGCGAGATCTTCGGCCGCTACCCGAGCATCATGGCCGATGCGGGTGTGATGGAGTTCCTGTGCGACTACCTGCGGCTGGTCATCAGCGGCAACACCGACGCCTTCGAGATCGAGGCGCTGATGGACCACGAAATCGAAACCATCCGGCATGAAGCCGAAGTGCCCGCGCACAGCCTGGCCCGTGTGGGCGATGCATTGCCGGCCCTGGGCATCGTGGCAGCCGTGATGGGCGTGGTCCATGCGCTCGGCTCGGCCAACCTGCCGCCGTCCGAGATGGGTGCGCTGATCGCGCACGCCATGGTCGGCACCTTCCTCGGCGTGCTGCTGGCCTACGGCTTCGTCTCGCCGCTGGCCTCGCTGATCGACCAGAAGGTCGAAGAGGCGATGAAGATCTACCAGTGCGCAAAAGTCACCCTGCTCGCGAGCCTGAATGGCTACGCGCCGCAGCTCGCCGTCGAGTTCGGCCGCAAGGTGCTGTTCTCGACCGAGCGGCCTTCCTTCACCGAACTGGATGACCACGTTCGGGAAGTCAAGGCCCGCTGAGTCCACGGGTGCCCGGCCATGAGCGCAGAGAAAGCCCGGATCATCGTCAAGCGCGTGGCGCCCAGCGGCGGCGGCCGTCACGGCGGTGGCTGGAAGATCGCCTACGCCGACTTCATGACGGCCATGATGGCGTTCTTTCTCGTCATGTGGCTGTTGTCGATCTCCTCGCCCAAGCAGCTCGAGGGCATCGCCGAGCATTTCCGCATGCCGCTGCGCGTCGCGCTGGCCGGCGGTGAGAAGAGCAGCCTCAGCACCAGCATGATTCCGGGCGGCGGCGACGACGTGGTGAAAACCGACGGCGAAGTCAAGAATGCCGACAGCGACAGCGACGGCGACCGCCAGAGCCAGAGCGACGACGCGGCCGATGCCGACCGGCTGGCCATCATGAAGAAGCGCCTGGACGACCTGATCGAGAAGAGTCCCGTCTTCAGGCAGTTCCGCTCGCAGATCCTGATCGACATCACGACCGAGGGCCTGCGCCTGCAGATCGTCGACAGCGACAACCGCCCGATGTTCGACCTGGCCAGCGCGCGCGTGGTGCCGCACATGCAGGCCATCCTGCGCGAACTCGGGCCCGCGCTCAACGATCTGCCGAACAAGATCACGCTGTCGGGCCACACCGACGCGATCGTCTACACCAACGGCGACCGGTCCTACGGCAACTGGGAGCTGTCCGCCGACCGGGCCAACGCCTCGCGGCGCGAACTGGTGATGGGCGGCATGAACGAGGACAAGGTGCTTCGCGTGATGGGCCTGGCCGACAGCATGCACCTCGACAAGGTCAATCCGCGCAACCCGATCAACCGGCGCATCAGCGTCATCGTGCTCAACCACCGCACGCAGGAACGCATCGAGCGCGAGAACAGCGGCGATGCACAGACCACCCGGATCAGCACATTGACGAATGCGGACCCTGCCAGAGACAACGTCAAGCTGACCTCGTTCAAGTCGCCGGCACGGGCGAACTGAGCGCAAGACACCCTACCGGCATCAAGGTCCGGCCTCGGAGCACCCCATGGATCTCAGTCAGTTTTCACAAGCATTCTTCGTCGAGGCCATCGAGCTTCTGGCGCAGATGGAGCAATTGCTTCTCGAACTCGACGTCGAGGCACCCGACAGCGAACAGCTCAACGCCATCTTCCGCGCGGCCCACTCGATCAAGGGTGGTGCCGCCACCTTCGGCTTCGTCGCGCTGACCGACACCACGCACTTGCTGGAAACCCTCCTGGATCGGGCACGCCACGGCCAGCTGAGCCTGAGCGCTCCGATGATCGATGCATTTCTTGAAACGAAGGACGCCTTGCAAGAACAACTGACTGCCTACCAGGCCGGCAAAGAACCCGAGCCTGAGAGAGTCGCGCACATCTGCGCAGTGCTGCAGCAACTCGCGCTCGAGAGCGGCGATCGGCAGGCCGCACCCGCACCGGCGCCCGTTGCCGCGCCTGCACCCGCGCCCGCACCGGCGGGCGACAGGGCACTGCAGGTGCGCTTCACCCGCCTGTCCGACAGCGAATGCGATCTGCTCGCCGACGAACTCGGCAACCTCGGCCGCGTGCTGTCGCGCACGCGCAGCGGCGACCAGTTGACCGTCGTGCTGCAAACCAGCTGCCAGCCCGACGACATCACGGCCGTGTGCTGCTTCCTGATCGACGAATCGCAGATCGACATCGGCGTCGTGGCGGAACCTGCCGAAGCGCCCGTCGAATCCGAACCCGCAGTTGTCGCCGCGTCCTCGGCGGTCGCGGCTTCCGCTGCCGCGGCCCGACCCGCGCCGCCGTCGCCCGCGACACCGAACGCAGGCGCCGGCGCCAGGGAATCGAGCTCGATCCGCGTCGACGTCGAGAAGGTCGACCAGCTCATCAACCTGGTGGGTGAACTCGTCATCACGCAGTCGATGCTGACGCAGGCCGCGACCATGCTCGACCCGGTGGCCTACGAGCGCTTCCTCAGCGGCCTCGGCCATCTGGAACGCAACGCGCGCGATCTGCAGGAGTCCGTGATGTCCATCCGCATGATGCCGATGGACTATGTGTTCAGCCGCTTCCCGCGCGTGATCCGCGACGTCAGCGCCAAGCTCGGCAAGCAGGTGCGCCTGGACACCTTCGGAAAGGAAACGGAACTCGACAAGGGCCTGATCGAGCGCATCGTGGACCCGCTCACGCACCTGGTGCGCAACAGCCTCGACCACGGCATCGAGACGCCGCAGGAGCGCCTGGCCAAGGGCAAGGACGCGACCGGCCAACTGCTGCTTTCCGCGCAGCACCACGGCGGCAACATCGTGATCGAGGTCAGCGACGACGGCGCCGGCCTCAACCGCGAGAAGATCCTTGCCAAGGCCCTGCAGCAAGGCCTGCCGGTGAACGACGCCATGCCCGACGAGGAAGTCTGGCAGTTGATCTTCGCGCCCGGCTTCTCCACCGCCGAGCAGATCACCGACATCTCGGGCCGCGGCGTCGGCATGGACGTGGTCAAGCGCAACATCCAGGAAATGGGCGGCCACGTGGAGATCGTCTCGCGCGGCGGCCATGGCACCACGACGCGCATCGTGCTGCCGCTCACGCTGGCGATCCTCAACGGCATGTCGGTCAAGGTCGGCCGCGAGGCCTACATCCTGCCGCTGAGCTACGTGATCGAATCGCTGCAGCCGCGGTCGGAGCATCTGCACTCGATCACCAGCGACGGGCACGTGATCAAGGTGCGCGGCGAGTACCTGCCGCTGATCGAGCTGCACCGCGTCTTCGACGTCGGCGGCGCGCAGACGGATCCGACGCAGGGCATCCTGGTGATCGTGCAGGCCGACGATGCGCGCTTCGCGCTCCTGGTCGACGAACTGCTCGGCCAGCACCAGGTCGTGGTCAAGAACCTCGAGACCAACTACCGCAAGGTGCCCGGCATCTCGGCCGCGACGATCCTCGGCGACGGCAGCGTCGCCTTCATCGTCGACGTCGGCGCCATGCCGCGCATCCAGCGCGCGCGGGCGGCGGGCGCCGCGGCGCTGGCAGGCGCGGCCCGGATGGACGCGGTGGCGGCCTGAGCCCGCACGTGGCGAGATACGACAAGGGGATGTGATGCGATTCGACTTCTTTCGTCGCCAGTCCGAAGGCGCCGTGGTGCACGACGGATCGGGCGCGCCGCCGCGCAGCCGCGGCGATGCGCCGGGCCAAGCCGGCTACCTGAGCGCCACGCCGCTGCTCGATCCGCAGAAGCAGGCGATCGGCTATCGGCTGGCCTGGTGCGCGGCGCCGGGTGGCGAGGCGGCCGGCACCGCCGCGCACCTGCGGGCGCTTGTGGCTTGCGTGGCCATGCATCTCAACGACCGCAAGACCGGCTGGCGACTGGGCCGCACGGCGCTGTTCCTGGACATCGATGCCGACTCGCTGCTGCTGGACGAACTGCAATCGCTGCCGCCCGAGAACGTGGTGCTGTGCGTGGGACCGGAAGACTTCGCGCAGCCGGACGTGCAGGGTGCGCTCCTGTTCCTTCGCGAGCAGGGCTACGGCGTGATGCTGTGCCGCAGCCAGGCGCTCCCGATCGAAGCGGAGCTGCGCGCACTGGTCACGCACTTCGATGTCGGCAGCGGCGCCGCGGACATCGTCGCCGAGGTGCGCGGCGCACAAGTGCCGGGCACGGCGCCGGTCCGCCTGATCGCGACGCAGATCGCGAACTGGGAAGAGTTCGCCGCCTGCGCCGCGCGCCGCCTGGAGATCTTCGTCGGCGGCGCCATGGCGGCGCCGCAGCTGAAGAAGACCGATCAGGTCCTGCAGCCGGAGTCGCTCCTGATCATGCGGCTGATGCAGATGATCCGGCGCAACGACGACGTGCGCGAGATCGAGTCCGCGCTCAAGCACGATGCGGTGCTGACCTACCAGTTGCTGCGGCACATCAACTCGCCCGCCATCGGCGTCGGTGTCGAAATCCATTCGCTGCGGCACGCGGTGTCCATGCTCGGCTACTCGCCGCTGTTCCGCTGGCTCTCGCTGCTGCTGGCCACCAGCAATGCCCGGACCGCCTCGCCCTACCTGATGAAGCAGGCCATCCTGCGCGGCCGCTTCGTCGAGCTGATGGGGCAGGGCATGCTGGCGGCCGGAGACGCCGACAACCTCTTCGTGGTCGGCATGTTTTCCCTGATCGACCAGCTGCTGGGCGTGCCGATGGAAGAAGTGCTGGCCAAGGTGCAGCTCACCGAATCGGTCCAGCAGGCGATCCTCGCGCGCGGCGGCATCTACGGCCCCTTCCTCGCGCTCGCCGAAACCTGCGAACGCGACGCCCGCGATGCGGCGCGCCTGTCGGAAGCCTTGTTCCTCAGTGCCGAACAGGTCAATGCGGCGCACCTCTGGGCGATGGCATGGACGCAGGGCGTGAACACCTCCGAGGCACCGGGCTGAGCATGACGTCGCGCGATCTGCCGGGCTTTTGTCACGTTGATCGGGCCATTGCGCGAGATGTCCGCCATGTACATTGAAATGCCCTCATCGACAGCGCCCGTGAACTCCGAATTCCTCTTCACCGACAGCGACTTCGCGAAGATCCGGACGCTGATCCATCGCCGTGCCGGCATCGCGTTGGGCGAGCAGAAGCGCCAGATGGTCTACAGCCGGCTCTCGCGGCGTCTGCGCGAATTGCGGCTGCCGGAGTTCTCGACCTATCTGCAATTGCTGGAATCCAGCAGCGACGGCGACGAATGGCAGTCGTTCATCAACTCGCTGACCACCAACCTGACCTCGTTCTTTCGCGAGGCCCATCACTTCCCGGCGCTGGCCGAGCACGTGCGCAAGGCACGAGAGCCTGTCACGGTCTGGTGCGCGGCCGCATCGACGGGCGAGGAGCCGTATTCGATCGCCATCACCCTGATCGAGGCGCTCGGCGAGCGCGCGAGCACGGCGCGCATCATCGCCACCGACATCGACACCGCCGTGCTGGCCAAGGCCTCGGCCGGTGTCTTCAGCCTCGAACAGGTCAACCGGCTTTCGGCCGAGCGCCTGAAGCGCTTCTTCAACAGGGGCACGGGTGCCAATGCCGGGCGCGTGCGCATCCGCCCGGAAGTGGCTGCGATGGTCAAGTTCGCGCGGCTCAACCTGCTCGATCCCTCGTGGTCGGTGAAGGAGCCGGTGGACGCCGTGTTCTGCCGCAACGTGATGATCTATTTCGACAAGCCGACACAGAAGAAAGTGCTGGGTCGCTTCGCGCCGCTGCTCAAGCCGGGCGGGCTGCTGTTCGCCGGCCACTCCGAGAACGCATCGCTGGTCGACCCCAACTTCAAGCCGCTGGGCCAGACGGTCTATGCGCTGGCGCGCGGCCGCGGCCCGGGCACGGGCACAGGCACCTCATGAGCGCAGCGGAACCGGGCTCGGTGGCCAGCCTCCACTACTTCGACCGTGATGTCGGCCGCATGGCCGTCAAGCTGCTGCCGTCGGAGTACTACGTCACCACCACCGGCACCGTGCTGAGCACGGTGCTGGGCTCGTGCGTGGCGGCCTGTCTGCTGGATGCCGAGGCTGGCGTCGCCGGCATGAACCACTTCATGCTGCCCGAGGACGGCGAGCCCGCGAACCGCGATGCCGGCGCCGCGATGCGCTACGGCGCCTATGCGATGGACGTGCTGATCCGCGAGATGGTCCGCGCCGGCGCGCTGCGCGAACGTCTTTCGGCCAAGGTGTTCGGCGGCGCCGCGGTGCTGGCCAACATGACCACGCTCAACATCGGCGACCGCAACGCGGACTTCGTGCTGCGCTATCTGCAGGCGCAGCGCATCGCGATCGCTGCGCAGGACCTGCGCGGCCAGCATGCGCGCCGGGTGTGCTTCCTGCCGATCACCGGCAAGGCCGTCGTGCGCAAGCTGCGCGCGCAGACCGACGTCCAGCTGATCCAGCGCGAGGAGGGCGAGCTGCTGCGCAAGCTGTCGGGACTGCACGCTGCCCCAGGCGCGGAAAAGAACAAGGCCGTGGCCGGCGATGTCTTGCTCGCAGCCCGAAGAAGGGGAAGCTGGTGAGTCCGAACAAGATCAAGGTGCTGTGCGTCGACGACTCGGCGCTGATCCGCAGCGTGATGACCGAGATCATCAACAGCCAGCCCGACATGACGGTGGTCGGCACGGCCGCGGACCCGCTGGTGGCGCGCGACCTCATCAAGGCCACGCATCCCGACGTGCTCACGCTGGACGTCGAGATGCCGCGCATGGATGGCCTCGAGTTTCTCGAGAAGCTCATGCGGCTGCGGCCGATGCCGGTGGTCATGGTGTCCTCGCTGACCGAGCGCGGCTCGGAGATCGCGCTGCGCGCGCTCGAGCTCGGCGCCATCGACTTCGTCACCAAGCCGCGCCTGGGCGTGCGCGACGGCCTGCTCAACTACACCGAACTGATCGCCGGCAAGGTCCGCACCGCCGCCGCCGCGCGGCTGCTGCCGGCGCGCCATGCCGTCTCGGCGAAGGCCGCGCCCGAGCTGCCGCAGGAGGCCTTGCTGCGCAGTCCGCTCCTGAGCACCGAGAAGCTGATCATCATCGGCGCTTCCACCGGCGGCACCGAAGCCATCCGCGAAGTGCTGCAGCCGCTGCCGCCGGATTCGCCCGCGGTGCTGATCGCGCAGCACATGCCGGCCGGCTTCACGAAGTCCTTCGCGCAGCGCCTGGACGGCCTGTGCCGCATCGGCGTCAAGGAGGCCGAGCAGGGCGAGCGCGTGCTGCCGGGCCATGCCTACATCGCGCCCGGCGGCTATCACCTGTCGCTCGGCCGCAGCGGCGCGAACTACGTGGCCCAGCTCGACCAGGCGCCGCCGGTGAACCGCCACCGTCCCTCGATCGACGTGCTATTCGATTCGGTGGCCCGGCATGCCGGCAAGAACGCCATCGGAATGATCCTCACCGGCATGGGCCGGGACGGCGCGGAAGGCCTGCTGCGCATGCGGCAGGCCGGCGCGCACACGCTGGCGCAGGACGAGGCGAGCTGCGTCGTCTTCGGCATGCCGCGCGAGGCGATCGCGCTCGGCGCCGTGGACGAAGTGGCGCCGCTGGCGGAGATGTGCCGCCGCGTGCTGGCGCATCTGCGCACCTTCGGCGCGCGCGCGAACCGGGTCTGACGCGCGCGCACCGGACGACGAACTGAAGTGAACTGAACCGTTGGAGAAATCGTGATCGACAAGAGCATCAAGATACTGGTCGTGGATGACTTCCCGACCATGCGCCGCATCGTGCGCAACCTGTTGAAGGAGCTGGAGTTCCTCAACGTCGACGAAGCCGAGGACGGCGCCGCCGGCATCGAGAAGCTGCGCGGCGGCAACTTCGGCTTCGTGGTCTCGGACTGGAACATGCCCAACATGGACGGGCTGACCATGCTCAAGACCATCCGCGCCGATCCGGCGCTCGGCAAGCTGCCGGTGCTGATGGTCACGGCCGAGGCCAAGAAGGAGAACATCATTGCCGCCGCGCAAGCGGGCGCGAACGGCTACGTGGTCAAGCCCTTCACCGCGGCGACGCTGGAGGAGAAGATCACCAAGATCTTCGAGAAGCTCCACAAAGAGGCGGCCTGACATGAACCGCGACGCGTTCGAAACCGTGGAGCAGGGGAACACCGCCGAACAGTTGCTCGGCCGCATCGGGCAGCTGACGCGCCAGTTGCGCGAAGGGCTGCGCGAGCTGGGGCTCGACAAGGAGGTGGCCAAGGCCGCGCAGGCGATCCCCGATGCGCGCGACCGCCTGAACTATGTCGCTGCCATGACCGAGCGGGCGGCGCACCGCGCGCTCAATGCGGTCGATGCCGCGCAGCCGCTGCAGGAAGGCCTGGCGGCGGATGCCAAGGCGCTCAGCAAGCGCTGGGACGAATGGTTCGCCAGCCCGATCGAGCTCAACGACGCGCGCGAGCTGGTGCGCGACACGCGCGGCTACCTGCAGGAGGTGCCGCAGAAGACCGGCGGCATCAACACCCAGCTGATGGAGATCCTGATGGCGCAGGACTTCCAGGACCTGACCGGCCAGGTCATCAAGAAGATGATGGAAGTGGTCAACGACGTCGAGACGCAGCTGCTGCAGGTGCTGATCGACAACGCGCCGATCGAGAGGCGCCCGGAGGCCGTCAGCACCGTCAGCACCAGCTTGCAGAACGGCCCGCAGATCGTCCCCGGCAATCCCGAGGCGGTGACCGATCAGGCGCAGGTCGACGACCTGCTCGAAAGCCTCGGTTTCTGAGGCTGCGCGACATGCAGCCGATTGAGCGAGAAGGAGGACGAAGTCGGCCCTGATCGGTCGATTGTTCCGGCGCACCGAATCCAATAATCAGTCATGAGCAGGCGTCCTTCGCCGGCGCTCTTTCGGAGCATGAATGGCTGAGGAAAGCGATCTCGAGAAAACGGAACCCGCCTCCGCGCGGCGCCTGGAGAAGGCGCGCGAGGAAGGCAACGTGGCTCGCTCGCGCGAGCTGACCACCTTCGTCATGCTGGGCACCGCCATCGCCGGGCTGTGGTTCGGCGCCGGCTCGCTCGGCGGCAGCCTCGGTGGCGCCTTGCGCCACGGCCTCCAGTTCGAGCGCGCCACGGCCTTCGATCCCTCGCAGATGCTGGCCCGCACCGGCCTGATGGCGCTGCAGGCGCTGCTGGCGCTGGCGCCGCTGTTCGCGATGATGGTGGTGGCGGCCGTGGTCGCGCCGATGATGCTGGGCGGCTGGCTGTTCTCGACCAAGTCGGTGGCGCCGAATTTCGGCAAGCTCAATCCGCTGGCCGGCATCGGCCGCATGTTCTCCACGCAGACGCTGGCCGATCTGGTCAAGGCGCTCGTCAAGTCGATGCTGATCGGCGGTGTCGCCTACAAGGTGATCGTCGGCAACCTCGAGGCCGTGATGGCGCTGATGGCGCAGCCGGTGAGCGCCGCGCTGCCGCAGACCGTGATGCTGGTGGCGCGCAACTGCGCGCTGATCGCGGCCACGCTGCTGCTGGTGGCGCTGATCGACGTGCCTTACCAACTGTGGAGCTACTACCGCAAGCTGCGCATGTCGCGCGAGGATCTGCGCCAGGAGCACAAGGAAAGCGAAGGCGATCCGCACATCAAGGCGCAGATCCGCCGCCAGCAGCAGCAGATGGCGCGCCGCCGGATGATGGCCGAGGTGCCCAAGGCCGACATCGTCGTCACCAACCCGACCCACTTCGCGGTCGCGCTCAAGTACCTCGACAGCGACATGCGCGCGCCGCGCGTGGTGGCCAAGGGCACCGACCTGGTGGCTGCGCGCATCCGCGAGATCGCGGCGGCGAACAACGTCGCCATCCTCGAGGCGCCGCCGCTCACGCGCGCGCTCTACAAGCACACGCGGCTGGGCGACGAGATCCCGGGCGGCCTCTACACCGCCGTGGCCGAGGTGCTGGCCTGGGTCTACCAGCTCAAGCGCTGGCAGAGCGAAGGCGGCGAGGCGCCGCGCACGCCGACCGATCTCGCGATTCCCGAATCGCTCCAATATTCCTTGAAGACCGCATGAACGCGATGGCCAACTTGATGCGTCTGCCGACGCAGATGTTCTCCGGCACCCAGTTCAAGGGACTGGCCGGCCCGGTGCTCATCATCATGATCCTGAGCATGATGGTGCTGCCGCTGCCGCCCTTCCTGCTGGACCTGCTGTTCACCTTCAACATCGCGATGTCGGTGATGGTGCTGCTGGTGAGCATGTACACGATGAAGGCGCTGGACTTCGCGGCCTTCCCCGCGGTGCTGCTGTTCTCGACGCTGCTGCGCCTGTCGCTCAACGTGGCGTCGACGCGCGTGGTGCTGCTGCACGGCCACACCGGGCCCGACGCGGCCGGCAAGGTGATCGAGGCCTTCGGCCACTTCCTGGTCGGCGGCAACTTCGCGGTCGGCGTGATGGTCTTCATCATCCTGGTGCTGATCAACTTCATGGTGATCACCAAGGGCGCGGGCCGCATCGCCGAGGTCGGCGCGCGCTTCATGCTCGACGCCATGCCCGGCAAGCAGATGGCGATCGACGCCGATCTCAACGCCGGCCTGATCGGCGAGGACGTGGCCCGCAAGCGCCGCACCGAGGTCGCGCAGGAAGCCGACTTCTACGGCTCGATGGACGGCGCCAGCAAGTTCGTGCGCGGCGACGCGGTCGCGGGCCTCTTGATCATGGTCATCAACATCATCGGCGGGCTGGTGGTCGGCGTCGTGCAGCACGGCCTCGACTTCTCGGCTGCCGGCAAGACCTACACGCTGCTGGCCATCGGCGACGGCCTGGTGGCGCAGATCCCGGCGCTGGTGATCTCGACCGCCGCCGGCGTGATCGTGTCGCGCGTCACCACCGACGAGGACGTCGGCAGCCAGCTGACCGGCCAGCTGTTCTCCAACCCGCAGGTGCTGTTCCTCACGGCCGGCATCATCGGCCTGATGGGCCTGATCCCGGGCATGCCCAACCTGGCCTTCCTGCTGATCGCCGGCGGCCTGTGCTGGCTCGGCCGCCGCATCCTGCTGCGCAAGCCGCTCGCGGCCGCCGAGCGCGCCGACGCTGCGGTGCAGGCCGCGGCCGCGACGGCCGCCGAGCCGGCCGAGGCGACCTGGGACGACGTCGCGCTGGTCGATCCGCTGGGCATGGAAGTCGGCTACCGCCTGATCCCGCTGGTCGACCAGTCGCAGCACGGCGAGCTGCTCGGCCGCATCAAGAGCATCCGCAAGAAGGTCGCGCAGGAGATCGGCTTCCTGGTGCCGGTGGTCCACATTCGCGACAACCTCGAGATCAGTCCCAATGCCTACATCGTCAGCCTGAAGGGCGTGGAGATCGGCCGCGGCGAGGCCTTCCCGAACCAGTGGATGGCGATCAATCCCGGCCAGGTGAACGGCACGCTGCCCGGCACGCCGACCAAGGACCCGGCCTTCGGCCTGCCCGCGATCTGGATCGACGGCACGCACCGCCAGCAGGCGCAGATCCACGGCTACACGGTGGTCGATGCCTGCACCGTGATGGCCACGCACCTGAACCACCTGATCCAGACCCATGCCGCCGAGCTGCTCGGCCGCCAGGAAGTGCAGCAGCTGCTCGATCAGATCGCCAAGACCGCGCCGAAGCTGACCGAAGACCTGGTGCCGAAAATCGTCACGCTGAGCACGCTGCACAAGGTGCTGCAGAACCTGCTCGACGAACAGGTGCCGATCCGCGACATGCGCACCATCCTCGACGTCATGGCCGAGCATGCGCCGAGCGTCAAGGACGCCACCGAACTCACGTCGCTGACGCGCCTGGCCCTCGGCCGCGCGATCACGCAGCAGCTGTTCCCGGGCGATACCGAGCTGCAGGTGATCGGCCTCGACGGCTCGCTCGACGGCGTGCTGCAGCAGGCGATGACCAACAGCAGCGGCATCGAGCCGGGCCTTGCCGACAGCCTGCTGCAGCAGGCGCAGGCCGCGATCGCGCGCCAGGAGCAGATGGGCCTGGTGCCGGTGCTGGTCGTCCAGCATCCGCTGCGCGTGCTGCTGTCGCGCTTCCTGCGCCGCAGCCTGCCGCAGCTGAAGGTTCTGTCCCATGCGGAGATCCCTGACTCCCGCAACATCAAGATCACCGCCACCCTTGGAGGAAGAGTTTGAGCATCCCGACCGACGTGCGCACCGCCGCACGCAAATTCGTCGCGACCACCAGCCGCGAGGCCTTGCGCCTCGTGCGCGAGGCCCTGGGCGCGGAAGCCATCGTGCTGACCAACCGTGCGCTGCCCGACGGCGTGGAGATCGTGGCCATGGCGCATGGCGACGTGGCCGAAGCGCTGGAAGGCGCCACGTCCGCGCCGGCACTCGCGCCGCCGGTTCAGCCCGCGCCCGCCGACACGGTGCTCAACGAACTGCATTCGATGCGCGGCATGATCGAGGAGCAGCTCGCGAGCGTGGTCTGGAACGACAAGCAGCGCCGCGACCCGGTGCGCGGCCGCCTCTTGCGCACGCTGCTCGGCGCCGGCTTCAGTGCGCGCCTGTCGAAGGCCATGCTCGAGAAACTGCCGACCGGACAGAGCTATGCGCAGGGCATGGCCTTCGCGCGCGCCGAGCTGATCCGCGCGGTGCCGGTGCACGAGGACGAGGATGCGCTGCTTGCGCAGGGCGGCGTCTACGCGCTGATGGGGCCGACCGGCGTCGGCAAGACCACCACCACCGCCAAGCTCGCCGCGCGCTGCGTCATGCGCTTCGGTGCCGACAAGCTGGCGCTGGTCACCACCGACAGCTACCGCATCGGCGCCTACGAGCAGCTACGCATCTACGGCCAGATCCTCGACGTGCCGGTGTATGCGGTGAAGGACGCGGCCGACCTGCACCTGGTGCTGCAGGACTTGCGCGACAAGCACATGGTGCTGATCGACACCGTCGGCATGAGCCAGCGCGACCGCGCCGTCTCCGACCAGATCGCGATGCTGTGCAACAGCCATCGCCCGGTGAAGCGGCTGCTGCTGCTCAATGCGACCAGCCACGGCGACACGCTCAACGAAGTGGTGCATGCCTACCGCAACGGCGGTGGCGGCAATGCGCTGGCCGGCTGCATCTTCACCAAGGTCGACGAGGCCACGCATCCGGGCGCGCTGATCGACACGGTGATCCGCCATCGGCTGCCGGTGCACTACATCTCCAGCGGCCAGAAGGTGCCCGAGAACCTGATGCTGGCCGACCGCGCGCAGCTGGTCGACAGCGTGTTCCAGCCGCGGCGCCACAACCCGCTCTTCGTGCCGGCCGAGATCGACCTGCAGGACGAGCCCGCGGGCGCCGCGCCTTCGGCACAGGTGGTGCAGGCGCAGGCCGAGACCGACCGGCTGCGCGTGCAGTACCAGAACCTGATCCGCGCGATGGCGCACGACGCGCAGGAACTCGCGACCGCCGCCGGCGCACTGGCCGGCGCGCAGATCGGCTTCGAGGCGGCGCGCCGCCTCTGGCGGCAGGCGGCCGACGAGGACACCGGCCACAAGGCCGTGCTGCGGGACTTGCTGCTACATGCGCGCAGCGAGATCGCCGCGGGCTGCGAGACCCATGTGCTGGCGCTGTGCGGCCAGGTCGGGCTGCGCTCCAACGAAGGTGTCGATGCCTACGAATGCCAGGGCAGCCTGATGCTGTCCGATCGCAGCGGCCTGCCGCTGGCCGCGCCGAACCAGTGGCTCTCGACCGCCGCGACCGCGGGCGGAAGCGCCGCGGACGCGAAGCGCAAGCCCGGCATGCGCCAGATCCCCTGGCTGCGCGAGCAGGACTTCGGCAAGCCGCTGGTGCACCTGCTGTCGAAGCTGCCCGGCGCGGACTTCATGGTGCAGTGGCAGGCCCAGGGCCAGCAGTGGCTGGCGCGCGCACCGGGCTCCACCGGCGTGATCGATCCGCGCTCCGGCGCCGCGCGCACGCTGGCGCGCATGGACTGGGACTTCGCGCCGCCGCATCCGGTGGCCTTTCGCGGCAAGCCGGCGCTGCAATGCGAGGCGCAGGCCGAAGTGGTGTTGCGTGGCGCGGCCGTGGCCGATGCCGGCGACGCCGCGCTGCCCGCGCTGCGCTGCGCCGTGACGCGCGTGATGGATGCGCAGGGCCGCAAGGTCCTCGCGCAGGGCTATCTGCTCACCAACATCGTCGGCGGCGTCGCCGCGCAGCAGCTCGCGCAGTGGCAGGCCTGGGCCGCCGAGGCGGAGCCGTGCTTTCGCCTGATCCGCCAGGGCGTGCAGCAGGTCGGCGGCATCGGCGAGCCGGGCGATCCGCACATGATGAAGCGCCTGTTGATCGCCGGCCAGGTGACGACCACCGTGTGGCGCCTGCTGCACGCGAAGGGCGAATGGGCCGACCGCACGCGCATGCTGCTGAACCAGCTCACCGGCCGGCCGGTGCGCTCCAGCCGGCCGCTCACCGGCAACGCGCTGTACGTGGGCGTCGGCAAGCTGTTCCTGCTGCTCGAGGCGCTCGGCACCGAATCCACCGCACCGACCCGCCGCTCCGAGGCGATGGCGCAGCATGGGTGAGGCGCGCGCCATGAAAGCCGGAGTGCACCGATGAGCGCCGCCCGGCCGCCCGAAGGCGCTCGCACCGCAGCCCGCAGAGCGGAGCTTGTCTTATGAGCAAACTGGTCACCGACCAGGCCGATGGACTGCGGCGCCTGCTGGCGCGCACGCCCACGCGCGTGATCGCCGTAGCCGGGATGGGCCGCGGCGTCGGCGCCACCACGACCGCGATGAACCTCGCTGCGGCCCTGGTCCACCAAGGCAAGCAGGTGCTGCTGCTGGACGAGCACGACGCGACACCGGCATCCGCCTGCGCGCTGTGGTCGATCGCGCCATCGGGCACGCTCGCCGATGTCGCCGGCCGCCGCCTGGCTTGCGAAGAGGCCGTGGCACTGTCGGACTGCGGTGTCGGCGTGCTGCCCGCACGCCCCGATGCGCAGCCGGCCGGCCTGGACCCGCGCACGCTGTGGCAGGGCAGCCTGATCCTGATCGACGCTGCGCTCGACGGCGAAGGCTGCCTGTCGATGCTGGCGCGGCAGGCGGACGACCTGGTGCTCGTCTTCCGGCCGCAGCCGGCATCCATCACCGCGGCCTATGCGGGCATCAAGCGGCTGCACTACGCGCACGCGCTCAAGCAGCTTCGGCTGCTCGTCAACGGTGTCGGTGCGGGCGACGAAGCCGCGCAGGTGATGACCAACCTGGTCGACACCAGCCGGCGCTACCTCGCCGTCTCGCTGCAGCCTGCCGGAGGGGTCCGCGCCGACCGGCACCTGCAGGACGCGCAGCGCCTGCACCAGACCGTGGTGGAGGCATTTCCCGCCAGTCCGGCGGCCGTCGATTTCCGCGGCATCGCGGCCGGCATCGGCCAGTGGCCCTGGCGCGCCGCCGCCCTGCGGCCGCCGCCCGCGGGCCGCACGGACAGGGGCCCCGGCGCGATGCCGCCGCCGGCCCGCGACGCACAAGCTTCGAACACAGCCGCCGTCTGAGACGGCGCATGGAGAAGGAACAGGACAGCCGTGTACACCGCACAGGGAACCATTGAGAAGTCGCACCTGCTGGAGCAGCACCAGCCGATGGTGCGGCGCATCGCGCTGCAGATGATCGCCAAGCTGCCCGCCAGCGTCGAGCTCGACGATCTGATCCAGGCCGGCATGATCGGCCTGCTGGATGCATCGAAGCGCTACGAGGACAACCGCGGCGCCCAGTTCGAGACCTTCGTCAGCCAGCGCATCCGCGGCGCGATGCTCGACGAACTGCGTGCCACCGACTGGGGCTCGCGCGGCCTGCGCGCCTCGGCGCGCAAGGTCGAGCAGGCGGTCCAGGCGCTCGAACACCGGCTCGGCCGCGCGCCGAACGAGGGCGAGATCGCCAAGGAACTCAGGATGACGCTGGAGGCCTACCAGGGCCTGCTGCAGGAAGTGCAGGGCTGCCAGCTGCTGTATGTCGAGGACTTCTCGCAGGGCGAATCCGAGAGCAACTTCCTCGACGCCAACGCGCAGGAGGCGCGCAGTGCGCGCGGCAGCAGCGACGATCCGCTGGAGCAGCTGCTGCAGAGCGGCTTTCGCCATCAGCTGATCGATGCCATCGGTTCGCTGCCCGAACGCGACCAGCTGCTGCTCAACCTCTACTACGAGGAAGAGCTGAACCTGCGCGAGATCGGCGCTGTGCTGGAAGTGAGCCAGTCGCGCGTCTGCCAGCTGCACAGCCAGGCCATCAGCCGGCTGCGCGCGAAGCTGAAGGACCTGCTGTAGCGGCGCATCGGCGGCCTCGTCGGCCGCTGGGTGCCTCTACAGCTGCTTCAGGATCTCCTGCGCCATCGCCCCCAGCGCCACCGTGCGCTCGACACCACCGCGCTTGATCGCTTCGCGCGGCATGCCGTAGACGACGCAGCTGTCCTCGTCCTGCGCGACCGTGCGGGCGCCGGCGTTGCGCATCTCGAGCAGGCCGGCCGCGCCGTCGTCGCCCATGCCGGTCATGATCACGCCCAGCGCATTCATGCCGGCGCTCTTGGCGACCGAGCGGAACAGCACGTCGACCGACGGCCGGTGCCGGTTGACCAGCGGTCCGTCGACCACTTCGACCCGGTACTGCGCGCCGCTGCGCTGGAGCACGAGGTGCCGTCCGCCCGGTGCGATCAACGCCCGGCCGGGCACCACGCGGTCGTTGTGCTCCGCTTCCTTCACCGCGATGTGGCAGAGGCCGTCGAGCCGCGCCGCGAAGGCGGCGGTGAACTTCTCCGGCATGTGCTGCACGATCACGAGGCCGGGCGAGACGCGCGGCAGCGCGGTGAGGATTTCCTCCAGCGCCTGCGTGCCGCCGGTCGAGGTGCCGATGGCGACCACGCGCTCGGTGGTCTGCACCATCGCGCGCGCCGCCTGCGGCGCGAGGATCACGTCGGCCGTGTGCCGCGCCACCGGCACGGCCGGCGCCGTCTCGCGCGCGGTGATGCGCCGCACCCGGGCCTGCGCCGCGCTGCGCACCGTGGCCACCAGATCGTCCGAGGCCTCGACCAGGAACTGCTTGAGGCCGAGCCGGGGCTTGGTGACGATCGCCACCGCGCCGGCGGCCAGCGCCTCGAGCGTGGTCCTGGCGCCTTTCTCGGTCAAGGTCGAGCAGATCACCACCGGCGTCGGCCGCTCCTGCATGATGCGGCGCAGGAAGGTGATGCCGTCCATGCGCGGCATCTCGACATCGAGCACGATCACGTCGGGCCACTGCTGCCTGAGCCGTTCGATGGCCAGGAGCGGATCGGCCACCGCGGCGATCACCTCGATGCCGGCCGCCGCGCCGAGCAGTCCGGCGACCACCTGCCGCACCACGGCCGAGTCGTCGACCACCATCACCTTGATCGGATTCATGCGCAGGGTCGTCCGTGCCTGTTCACGGTTTGCGGTAGATCGACGGCGCCACCTGCTGCACGGCGGTGCTGATCTCGTTCAGGGTCTCGGAGTGTCCGATGCAGAAGTGCCCGCCGGGCTTGAGCAGCGCGAGCACGCGCGCCACCACCTGGCGCTTGGTGTCGCCGTTGAAATAGATCATCACGTTGCGCAGGAAGATCATGTCGAAGCTGCCCAGGGCCGGCAGCCCGGCGTTGAGGTTGACCTGCGCGAAGCGCACGCGCTCGCGCAGCGGGCGCTCGACCAGCAGCGTGCCTTCCTGTTCGCCCAGGCCGCGCAGGCAGAAACGCTTCAGGTAGGCCGGCGGCACGTGCCGCGTGCGCTCCAGCGGATAGTGCGCGGCACGCGCGCGCTGCAGCACGCGGCTGCTGATGTCGGTGCCGACCACCTCCCAGGCCGTGGCGCCCAGGCAGTCGGCCAGCACCATCGCGATGCTGTAGCACTCCTCGCCGGTCGAGCAGGCCGCGCTCCAGACGCGCAGCGGCTGCGGGCGCGATGCAGCGGCCAGCGCCACCGTGCGCAGCAGCTCGAAATGCCTGGGCTCGCGAAAGAAGTAGGTTTCGTTGGTGGTCAGCAGGTCGATCGCGGTCTGCACCTCGGCCGCCGCGCGGCCGCTGTCCAGCAGCGCGAGGTAGTCGGTGTAGCTGTTCAGCCGATGGGCCTGCAGCCGCTTGAAGAGCCGCCCGCACACCAGCGCCTTCTTGGCCGGCGACAGGGTGATGCCCGCGGCCTCGTGGATGAAGCGCTGGAAGCGGCCGAACTCGATGTCGGTGAGGGTGTTGTCCACCACGGCGCGGCGCCGGCTCAGTGGGCCGGCTCGTCCTGCGCTTCGGCCTGGAGCGCGGCGAGCGCGCCCGCCTCGTCCAGCGACAGCACGTGGTCGACGTCGAGCAGGATCACGAAGCGGCCCTTCACCTTGCCCATGCCCTGGATGAAGTCGCTGCGGATGCGGGCGCCGAAGTTCGGCGGCGGCTCGATGTCGGCCGGTGCGATGTCCAGCACCTCGTTGACCGCATCGACCATCACGCCGATGACCTGGCGCTCGCCGCCGGTCTCGACTTCGACGATCACGATGCAGGTGCGCTTGCTGACCTCGCTCGAAGGGCGGCCGAAGCGCGCCAGCAGGTCCATCACCGGCACCACCGCGCCGCGCAGGTTGATCACGCCGCGCACGCTGGCGGGCATCATCGGCACCTCGGTCAGGCTGTGGTATTCGATGATCTCCTTGATCGCCAGGATGCCGATCGCGAAGGCCTCGCCGGCCAGCATGAAGGTGAGGTACTGGGCCGGCTCTGCGGAGGCCGGCGCGCCGCCGGCGAGCCGGGCGGTCTGAGCCAATGCATTCATCGCGCCGGCTCCTCAGAACCTGGCGAACTGCGATTCGTCGGGCGCATCGACGCCCGCGAAGGCGAGGGCGCCCACCGGCGCGAAGCCGCCGCCCGTGCCTTTCTTCGCGGCGGCGCTCTTCTTCGCCGCGGCCGGCTTGCCTTGCGGCTTGCCGCGCGCCGGTGCGGCCGGGGCGCCGGCCAGCTTGAAGAAGGACATGGTCTGCTGCAGCTGCTCGGCCTGGCTGCTCATCTCCTCGGCCGTGGCGGCCAGCTCTTCGGAGCTCGACGCGTTCTGCTGCGTGGTCTGGCTCAGCTGCGTGACCGCGGAATTGATCTGGCCGACGCCGGAGGACTGCTCCTCGGAGGCCGCCGTGATCTCCTGCACCAGGTCCGAGGTCTTCTTGATGTTGGGCACGATCTGGTCGAGCAGCCGGCCGGCCTTCTCGGCCAGCTCGACGCTGGAGCTGGCGACGGTGCCGATCTCCTGCGCCGCGACCTGGCTGCGCTCGGCCAGCTTGCGCACCTCGGCCGCCACCACCGCGAAGCCCTTGCCATGCTCGCCGGCGCGCGCCGCCTCGATCGCCGCGTTCAGCGCCAGCAGGTTGGTCTGGTAGGCGATGTCGTCGATGATGCCGATCTTCTGCGCGATCTGCTTCATCGCCAGCACGGTGGCTTTCACCGCCTCGCCGCCTTCGCCGGCCTCGCCGGCCGCCTGGGTCGCCATGCCGTCCGTCACCTTCGCGTTCTCGGTGTTCTGCGAGATCGAGGCGGTCATCTGTTCCATCGATGCGCTGGTCTCCTCGACGCCGGCGGCCTGTTCGCTCGAGGCCTGCGACAGCGACTGCGCCGTGGCGCTGACTTCCTCGGACGCGCCGGCCAGCGCCTCGGCGCCGCTGTTGACTTCGGTCACCACGCGCGAGAGCTTCGCGACCGTGTTCTGCATCGCCTGCAGCAGCTGGCCGGTCTCGTCGCGGCTGGTGGATTCGACCTGCACCGTGAGATCGCCCTCGGCCAGCCGGTTGGCGACGTCGACGGCACGCGCCAGCGGCCGGGTGATGCCGCGGCTGATGAAGAAGCCGAGCGCGATGCCGAACAGCACGCCGCCGGCGATGATGCCGATCATGGTCGTGCGGCTGGCACGGTAGAGGTTGTCGGTCTCTTCCGCCGCGCGCCGGGCGCCCGCTTCCTTCTGCTCGATCAGCTCGTCCAGCATGGTGTCCAGCTTGTCGGCCTTGTCGCGCACCTGGTCCATCGCCTGCATCAGCGCGTCGTCGCGTTCCTGGAACTTGCGCGTCGCGGCCAGCGACAGCGCGCGCTGCATGTCGCGCTGGTACTCCTGCGCGAGGCTGTTGAAGGTCGAGAAGATCTCCTTGGCGCGCGCGTTGGCGAACAGCGGCTGCGCCTTCTCGATGAAGTCCTTCATCGCGGCGCTGCTCTTGTCGATCTGCGCCTGCTGCTTGTCGCGCTCTTCCTGCGACGTGGCCAGCAGGTAGTTGGAGCGCGCGCGGCCGGCGTAGATCAGGTGCACGTTGGCTTCCTTGACGTGCGAGAGCCCCATCAGCTCGTTGTTGTACATGTCGTCGGCCTTCTCGTTCATCTGGCTGGTGTTGCTGATGCCGATGAAGCCGACGACGGCGCTGATGCCCGCCACCAGCACGAAGCCCGCGATCAGCCGCACGCCGATCTTCAAGTTGCTGAACATGGTTGTCCTTTCTGGAGTCTGGAGAGGTCGCCTCAGGCCGGAACGGCGACTGCTGCGGAGGAAGAGAGGGAAGAAAGCGGATGGCCCGTGGCCGCCAGCACGCGGGTGGCCTGCTGCATCAGCATCGGCACGTCGAGGATCAGCGCCACATCGCCGCTGCCCAGGATGCTGGAGCCGCTGATGCCCTGCACCTGGGCGAACATCTTCGACAGCGGCTTGATCACCGTCTGCGCCTCGCCCATCAGCATGTCCACCACCAGGCCGAACTTCTGCCCGGCGTGCTTGACCACGACGATGTTCTGGCGTGCGGCGGGCGGCCCCGCGACCTCGAACAGCGTGCGCAGGCGGATGAAAGGCAGCACCTGGCCGCGCAGGTCGATGTAGTCGTGGTCCGCTTCGGCGGCGAACTCGACGCATTCGTCCACCACGTCCAGCGGCACCACGAACACCGACTTGCCGACGCCGACCTGGAAGCCGTTGATGATCGCCAGCGTGAGCGGCAGCCGCACGGTGACGGTGGTGCCCTGGCCCGGCCGGCTGTCGATGCCGACGCTGCCGCGCAGCGCGCTGATGTTGCGCTTGACCACATCCATGCCGACGCCGCGGCCCGACAGGTTGGTCACCTGCGCGGCGGTGGAGAAGCCGGGCTCGAAGATCAGCGCGTAGATCTCGGCGTCGCTCAGGCTGCGGCCGGCCTCGACCAGGCCGCGCTCGACGGCCTTGGCCAGGATGCGGTCGCGGTCGAGGCCGCCGCCGTCGTCGCTGACCTGGATCACGATGCTGCCCGAGTCGTGGTACGCATTGAGCGCCACCGTGCCCTGCGGCGGCTTGCCGCGCGCAGCGCGCAGCTCGGGCGCGTCGATGCCGTGGTCCATGGCATTGCGCACCAGGTGCATCAGCGGGTCGCCGATCTTCTCGACCACGGTCTTGTCGAGTTCGGTGTCCTCGCCGCTGACGCTGAGCGCGATGTCCTTGCCGAGTTCGCGCGCCACATCGTGCACCACGCGATTGAAGCGGCCGAAGGTGGCGCCGATCTTGACCATGCGCAGCTGCAATGCGCTGTCGCGCACTTCCTCCACCAGCTCGGACAGCGTGGCATGGCTTTCCTGCAGCTCGACATGGCGCGTGCGCCGCGCGATCAGGTTGGCGCCGGCCGCGGCGATGATCAGTTCGCCGACCAGGTTGATCAGCCGGTCGAGCTTGTCGGCATCGACGCGCACCGACTGGCTTTCCGGCGCCTTGGCGTCGCGCGGCGGCTTCGGTGCTGGTGCCGATGCCGATGCCGATGCTGTCGCGCATTGTGCGGGCGATGCGGTCTGCGGCGCGGCTTCGATGCCGGGCGCGGGCGTGACACGCAGTTCGCAATCGTCGATCACGAACTCGAACACGTTCTCGATGGCGGCGCGTCCGGCCTCGCTGGCGAACAGGATCCGGAAGCCGAGTCCGCACGATTCCGCGTCCAGCGCTTCGAGCACGGGCACGCCGTCGTGCAGCGTGACGATGTGCTCGATCGTGCCCAGCGTCGCCAGGTAGCGCAGGAAGGACAGCGGGTCCATGCCGTTGCGCAGCACGCTGTCGCCGAAGCGCAGCGCGATGTGCCAGCGGCCGGCGTCGCCGTCCGCACGGGCGGCGACCGGGCCGGCGGCGGGCGCCTGGTCGCCGGCGCCGAGGTGGTCGTGCAGCCGCTCCAGCAGCGCGGCGCCGTTCTTCTCGTCCTCGGCCGCGAGCGCGCGGCCGCCCGACTCGGCCGCGTCGACCAGCCGGCCGATGTGATCGGCGCAGGCCAGCAGCAGCTCGATCAGCGGCTCGCCGAGCGCGATGGTGCCGCTGCGGACTTCGTCGAGCAGGCTCTCCACCACGTGGGCAAAGGCCACCAGCGCATCCA
The DNA here is from genome assembly GCF_901827165.1 of Variovorax sp. SRS16. Lineage (NCBI taxonomy): Bacteria > Pseudomonadati > Pseudomonadota > Betaproteobacteria > Burkholderiales > Comamonadaceae > Variovorax > Variovorax sp. SRS16. The sequence goes on along the minus strand of NZ_LR594666.1, from coordinate 3,726,164 downwards.
GGCCGAACAATCCGGCCGAGCCCTTGATGGTGTGTGCGGCGCGGAAGATCGCGTTGACGCTTTCGGTCGTGTCGTCCTCGCCGGCGATGCGCAGCAGCGCGGCCTCCATGTCCTGCAGCTGTTCGCGGGCCTCCACGAAGAAGGTCGGCAGCGCGTCGTCGAAGTTCATGCGGGCTCCTGCAGCAGCGCGCTCGCATCGAGGCCGAGGAAGCGCAGGGATTCGGCCACGGCCGGCGCGATGGCGCACACGTGCAGCGCGCGCTGCGCGGCCGATGCGCTCTTCGCGGCAGCGATCAGCAACTGCACGCCCGCGCTGTCGATCTCGGTGACGGCCGACAGGTCGAGCGCGATGTCGCCCTCGCTGCCGGCCAGCGCGGCCAGCAAACCGGTGCGCAGCTCGGCGGCGCGATAGATCGTCATCTCGCCCTCGATCGCATGCGAAACGCTCATTGGTGCACCCTTGGCGCTTCGCGCCTTCCCGCCAGGCGGGAGCGAGCTTGCCTGGGGCGGCCCGGCGCGGCGCTCATGGCAGCACCAGCTTCTGCACCACCGCCAGCAGCTGCGGCGGGTTGAAGGGCTTGAGCATCCAGGCCTTGGCGCCGGCGGCCTGGCCTTCGCGCTTCTTGCCCTCCTGCGACTCGGTGGTCAGCATCACGATCGGCGTGAACTTGTAGGCCGGCAGCTCCTTGATCTTCTTCACCAGGCTGATGCCGTCCATGTTCGGCATGTTCACGTCGCTGATGATCAGGTGCACCTTCTGGCCGCCGAGCTTCTTCAGCGCATCGACGCCGTCGCAGCCCTCGATCACGTCGTAGCCGGCGCCCCGCAGGGCAATGCTCACCACCTGCCGCAGCGAGGTGGAATCGTCGACGATCATGATGGTCTTGGCCATGATGTTTCCTGGGGGCTCCGGGGAGGGGATCAGAAGAAGACGACATCGCCGGAGGCGGCCGCGGGAGTCGCGGCGCCGGCGTCGCCGCTGTGCGTGGCGCGCTCGTCGGCCATCGCGTAGCTCTTCTCGAGTTCGGACAGCAGTGCCGCGGCATCGATCGGCTGCAGCGTGCCGGCGCGCTCGAAGTGCTGGCTGCTGTCGGCCAGCAGCACCGGCAGGCGCTCGATGCTGTGGCGCACGTGCGTCATGCGCTGGCTCACGCGGTCCTGGAACTGCAGCTGCACCAGCGCTTCGACGATCTCGGACTGGATGCCCACGCTTTCCTGCTTGAGCACGTCGGCGGAGGCTTCCAGCACTTCGGTCACGCTGCGGAACTGGGCCAGCACGCCGTTGATCGCGGCTTCGGAGGCGACCGCGGATGCCGCCTCGCGCTGTGCCGAGGCCTGCGCGCTGTCGCGCGCCGCGGCGATGGCGGCGCTGATGATCTTCACCTTCTCGGTCATGCGCTTGCCGGTTTCGGCCGACATGGCCGAGAGCTTGCGCACCTCCTGCGCCAGCACGCCGAAGCTGCGTCCGCTGTCGCCCGCATGCGCAGCCTCGATGCGCGCATTGATCGCCAGCAGGTTGGTCTGGGCCGCGATGCTCGCGACCTCGAGCGCCATCTGCTGCAGCTCGTCGACGAAGCGGCCCAGGCTCTGCACCTCGGCATGCATCGCGCCGTTGCTGGCCATCGCGGCGCGCAGCGAATCGAGCACGCCGCGCAGTTCGAGGCCGCTGCGCTCGAAGACGCCGGCCACGCCCTGGTCGCCGCCCTGCATCGATGCCTTGAGCGCCTGGTCCAGCCGGTCCACGATGCCGGCGAAGCGCTGGGTGAGCGCGGCCACGGCGTCCTCCATCTGCGCGCGCGAGCTTTCGATGTGCGCGCTCCACACCGGCAGCAGGTCGCGGCCGAGCCGGTCGGTGCCGGCGACGAAGCTGGCGGTCGCGCCGTGCGCGGCGGCCTGTTGGCGCAGGCGCTGGCGATCGGCGAGCACGCCGGCGCCGAGCAGCCCGGCGGCTCCGAGCGCGCCCCACACGGTCCATCCGCCGGCACCGAGCACGCCGATGCCGCCGGCCAGGCCGATGCCGGAGGCGTGGAAGCGGGCCAGCGCGTCCTTGCCCGAAGGCCACCACGCCCTCGCGAGGAAGGTCGGTCGCAGCGCTGCGCTGAGTGAGATGAAAGCCATGGCCTCTCTTCGGAATGAGTTGTCTGGTTCCGAATGTACGAAGCAGCGGCGGCTTGCAATGGGTCGATCAGCGGCACAAAAGTCCTGCAGATCGCGGGATCGGGCGCTTTGCGGCATCGCCCAAGTTCCTCCCAGATTGATGGAGATCATTCGCTTCTTCACTCGGTGCTGGACCACCAGGGACTCTCATGAAACTGACATCGATCTGCGGCGCGGTCGCGTGCGCCGCCCTGCTTCAAGGCTGCGTCATCGTGCCGCCACCTCCACCTCCACCTCCACCGCCGCCGCCGCCGATGGCGTTCGGCGAGAACCTGCCGCCGCCCGGGATGCGCGAGGCCTGCGATGGCCAGGAGGAGGGCGCGGCCGCGCAGCTGCTCGAGCGGCGCGGCGAGCGTGTCAACGGCATCTGTGCGCGAAACCCGGACGACACGCTGTCGTCCAGGTCCGCGCCGCATCAGTGAGCTTCCGACATGGACACCGGCAGCATCGGGCTTGCCCTCATCGTCGTCCTCGTGCTCGTCGCGTTCTGGCGCTCGCTCGCAGCCAACGTGGCGGCCTCGGCCTCGGCCATGCCGTCCGCCGTCGACACCGTTCGCGCGCCGCAGGCCGCGCCAAGCCGGCCCGAAGACCTGCGCCTGCTGCTGGATGCGATGTCGCGCAGCTGTGGGCCCAGCCTGCATCGCGGCGGCATCCATCTGGACATCCGCCTTCCGCGCGAGGCCTTGATCGTCTGCGTCGCGGAGGACGACATGCATGCGCTGTTCGTGCGCATCGCCGGGCATGCGTCGCAGGTGCTGGACGAGGGCGCGACGCTGCGGGTGCTCGCGTGCGCCGAAGGATCGCAGGCCGTGGTGCGCTGGATGGAATCGGACACGGCCCAGGGTCGGCCGCAGCTCGCGCAGTTCCTCGATGCGAAGGACCGTGGCCTGTCGGCCAGCGCGCTCGCGTGCGAGCGGATCGCCCATCGCCACGGCGGGCGCATCTACGCGGCGCCGTCGGTGCTGGGCGGACTGGGCCTGACGCTGCGCCTTCCGCTGCAGGGCGCAGCGCCTCCGAAGTCCGACGCGCCGCGCGGGAACGCACCCGCCCCATGGGCCTCGCATGCGTTGCGCAGCATGGCCTGCACGGCGCTCTTCTCGGTCACCGCCTGCCAGGACCACGGCGGCGGTGTCGAGGCGAACGCGCCGGAGAGCCTGTCGACGCTGGCGCCGATCATGGCCATCGAACGGTCAGCGCTGCCCATCGTCGTCTCCGCCCAGCCGGAGCGTCGCACGGCGCGGACCCTGCCGCCGCAACTCGCAGGCTCCGGCATCAGCGTCGCCGACGGTCCCGGGGTGCCCGACAATTGAGGTGCACCATCGATCCGGGCCGCGCCGGCCGGGCTCCCGCCGAGCCTCGGCCGTCGGCGCTCCCGCCGCCATGCATCCTCTGACACTCTCGAAAAAGATCTTCCTGGCCCTGGCGACCTTGCTGGTGGTCCTGCTGCTGATTTTTGCGGGCTTCTCCATCTTCGGGTTGAAGCGCGGGCTCGGTCCCTATGTGGCCGAGATCGAGATCCGGCGCATGGACTGGCTGGCGCAGATCCTGCAGGTGCACTACGCGGGCCGCGGCAACTGGGACAGGCTGCGCGACGTCGAGGCCTGGCATCGGATCGAGATGGGCGACATCGGCCTCGGCGCCAGCGTGACGGACGGCGTGGCGAACGATGCCGCCGATCGCCGGCTGCCGCCCTGGTACGCGCGTCAGCTGCCGCCCGGCTTCGGCAACTGGCCGCCGCCGCCGCCGCCGCCGGTGGCCGGGTTCTTCGAAGGCGCCCGCGAGCTGCCCGATTCGCCCGACTCGGTCTACCAGCGTCTCGGTCTGCTCGATGCGGCCGGCAAGCCGGTGGCCGGCGCCACCGGCGATCTGGCGGACGCCGCGCGATTGCCGCTGCGCCAGCATGGCCGCACCATCGGCTATCTCGTGCTGTCGCCGCTGAAGGGATTGGAGAGCGAGGCCGACCGCGCCTTCCTGGCGCGGCAATCGGGCTTCGTGATGCTCACCGGCGTGGCCGGGCTGATCTTCGCGCTGGCGATGTCATGGCTGCTGGCGCGGCGCTGGTTCGCGCCGATCGACGACCTGATGCAGGGCGCCGAAAGCGTGGCGCGCGGGCGGCTCGGCACGCGCGTGCCGGTGCGAGGCTCGGACGAACTCGCGTTGCTGGGCCGGACCTTCAACTCGATGGCCGAGCGCCTGGACACCATCGACGCCTCGCGCCGCACCTGGCTCGCGAATGCGGCGCACGAGCTGCGCACGCCGCTGGCCGCGATGCGCGCCGAGATCGAGGCGCTGCAGGACGGCGTGCGCAGCTTCGACGACAAGACCGCCCTGCGCCTGCACCGGCAGGTCATGCGTCTCGCGCAGCTGGTCGACGACCTTCGAAGCAGCATGCACGAGGCGGAGGATCAGGCGCCGGTCCGGGCGCCGGTCTTTCCGCTCACGGTGCTGGCCGAAGCGCTGGCCGCCACGCGCGCGCGTTTCGAACAGCGCGGCATCGCGATCGAGGCGCCCGGCGTCGGGCCGTCGAGCGCGGTCTGGGAGACGGTGGTCGACGGCGACAGCCGGCAGCTCCATCAGGTGTTCGGCAACCTGCTGGAGAACACGCTGAGCTACACCGATGCGGGCGGCTGCCTGCGCATCGATGCGAGCGTGGCCGAGACCGCAGACGGGCGCCGGCTGGTGCTGCGCTTCGACGACAGCGCGCCATGCCCCGCGCCGCAGGACATGCCCCGCCTGTTCGACCGGCTGTTCCGCGCCGAGGCCTCGCGCGATCGCGCCTCCGGCGGATCGGGCCTGGGCCTGTCGATCTGCCGCACGATCGTGGAGGCGCACGGCGGCGGCATCGAAGCCTCGGCCTCGCCGCTGGGCGGGCTGCGCATCACCCTGGTCCTGCCGCTGGGAGGCCACGCATGACGCGCATCCTGATCGTGGAGGACGAGCAGGACATCGCCTCGGTGCTGCAGGATTACCTGCGCCATGCGGGCTTCGAGACCGAGCACGTGATGGATGGCCGCACGGCGCTCGAGCGCATGCGGGCCGCGCCGCCGGACCTGAGCCTGCTCGACGTCATGCTGCCGCAGCTGGACGGCCTGGCCGTGCTGCGCGAGGCCCGCGCGCATTCGAGTCATCCGATCATCATGCTGACGGCGCGGGTCGAAGAAGTGGACCGGTTGATCGGTCTCGAGCTGGGCGCCGACGACTACATCTGCAAGCCCTTCTCGCCGCGCGAGGTGGTGGCGCGCGTGCGCGCGGTGCTGCGCCGCTTCGCTGCCGGCGGCGCCGAGGCGACGACCGCCGCGCAGGCCGGCGCGCTGGCGCTGGACGAGACGCGCCGGCACGCCGCGCTCGAAGGCGCCACGCTGCAGCTCACGCGCAGCGAGTTCCGGCTGCTGCAGGCGCTGGCGAAATCCCCCGGGCGCATCTTCTCGCGCGGCCAGCTGCTCGAACTGGCCTACGACGATGCGCTGGACGTGACCGAGCGCGCGGTCGACAGCCACGTCAAGAACCTGCGCCGCAAGCTGGCGACCGCGGCGCCGGGGCACGAGTGGATCCGCTCCGTCTACGGCGTCGGTTTCTCGTTCGAGGCGAGGCCCGGCAGCTAGGGCGCCGCGCGCCGCATGCCGCGGTGCCCCGCGTCATGCAGGGCACACGCGCTTGTTGTAATGTGGCGGACCACTGCGTCCTTCACAATCGCCGCCATGGACCCCATCACCTCGATCGATCGCTACGAACCCGATTACACCCAGACCTGCGAAGTCTGCGGCGGCACGCCCGTCGTCACGGGCACGAAGGCCGGCCAGGTGGTCTACAGATCCACCATGTGCGGGCCCTGCCTGTGGAGCGAGCCCAAGGCGGCCGACCCCGCGACGTGGAACGAGGACGTGGCAAGTTAGGCGTCCGCGCGGCGCTCAGTCGTCGCGGCCTGCGGCCGGCACGCGCGTCGCGAGCGGCGCAGGGTGGTAGTCGGGCCGCAGGTGGCAGCCCTTGCCGAAGGTCGGCTCCATCTGCATGCACAGTTGCGCCACTTTCTGCGGCGTCGGCCGGTCGCCGTGCTCGACCCAGTCGAGCAGCGCGTGCATGAGCGCGGGATATTCGGCGTCGCTCAGGTAGCTGTGCTCGGACTCGTCGGCGAAGTTCTGCACCAGCCACTGCGAAGCGCCCGCGCTGTCGACGATCTGGCGGTAGGCGCTTTCGAGTTCGACGAAGGCCGTCGGGTCGTGGATCGCATGCAGCGTCAGCACCGGTAGCCGCAGCCGACCGGTCGGGCGGCTGTCACCGGCCAGCGCACCGACGGCTTGCGGATCGGCCTGGTAGCGCAGCACGCTGGCGTTGAGCGCGGCGTCATCGCTCGACCCGCTGTAGACCACGTGCGCATTGCCGAAGGGGTTGCGGTTGCCGAGGCGCTTCTGCGTCAGGTCCTGGAACAGCCAGGTGGCCCAGTTGAGGTGCGAGACCAGCGTGCGTTCCGGAATGCGCACCACCGACAGGATGGTCTTCAGATGTGCCTGCTGCTCGGGCGTGCGCTGCGCGGCCGGCAGGCCGACGCCGGTGCATGCCTTGATGCGCGCCGCCAGCTCGGCGCGCGTGAGTTTCGAGCCGAGCGGCAGGCCCTGCCACAGCGGGTACTGCGGCTCGTCGGGCCGCGGATGGTTGTGGCACACGTACTGGTAGACCACGCGCAGGTCGAGCCGGAAATCGTAGGCATTGCCGCCGCCGCCGAGCACGCCGCTGGTCAGCAGCACGCCGTCGTAGGCAGGACGCTCGCCGGGCACCGGGCCGTAGGTTTCGGCCGCCTTGGATGCGACGCCGCCGCCATAGCTCTGGCCATGCAGGATGGTGCGCTCGGGCTGGCCGAAGCGCTGCACGAAGAGGCGGCGCAGGCGTTCGGTGTCCTCGCCGGCCATGGTCACGCCGTAGCCGCCGCGCCGGTAGGTCGAGCCGGCCCACGCGTAGCCGGCCTTCACCATCACGGACCAGCGCTTCAGGTCCTCGGCGCCGCGCTCGAGCGTCGGCGCGCCGACTTCGGGGCCGCCGTGCGCATGCATGACCAGCACGTGACGATCCCAGTGCGCGGGGATCGCGATCCAGTAGAACGCGCCCTCGCGGTCGCGGCCGTTGTAGCAGTGCGCGTCGGCCGGCACGGTGGCGGGGCAGGTCGTGCTTTGCGGCTGTGTGGCGGGCTGCATCGGCCGTGCCGGAACGTGCGCGGCGAGCATGGCCAGCGACAGTGCAGAGGCGAGGCGGGCGATGAAAGGGACGGTGTTCAATGGATGTCTCCTGCGTGATGACGGGATCGTGCCGCGGACCTCAGCTTGCCACGTGCGTGGTCTTCGCGTTGACGATTTCCTCGGGCTCCTGCGCCTCGATCCAGCTCTCGTTGTTGAGCCCCGCCTGCAGCCGCGCCTCGTCCAGCTCGTTCGTCCACTTGGCCACCACGATCGTGGCCACCCCGTTGCCGATCAGGTTCGTCAGCGCGCGCGCCTCCGACATGAACCGGTCGATCCCCAGGATCAGCGCCAGCCCCGCCACCGGCACGTGCCCCACCGCCGACAGCGTCGCCGCCAGCACGATGAAGCCGCTGCCCGTCACACCCGCCGCGCCCTTGGACGTCAGCACCAGCACCGCCAGCAGCGTGATCTCCTGCACCAGCGTCATCTGCGTGTTGGTCGCCTGCGCGATGAACACCGCCGCCATCGTCAGGTAGATCGACGTGCCGTCCAGGTTGAACGAATACCCCGTCGGGATCACCAGCCCCACGCAGGTCTTCCTCGCCCCCAGGTTCTCCATCTTCTCCATCATGCGCGGCAGCACGGATTCGGAGGACGAGGTGCCCAGCACGATCAAGAGCTCCTCCTTGATGTACTTGATGAACTTCCAGATGCCAAAGCCATGCAAGCGCGCCACCAGCCCCAGACGTCGGTGATGCTGCTGCTCTGGTGGCCGGCATCGTCGCCGAAGGTGGCGTAGCCGAGCGCCAGCGGCGTCGGCTTGTCGGCCGGGCCGAAGCGCACGGGCTCGGTGCCGTCGATCAGCACGCCGTCGAAGCCGCCGCCGCCGAAGTGGATCACCTTGCGGTTCCATGCGTCCGGCAGGTTGACCGCGAAGGTGATCGCGGGCGCCTGCGGATCGACCGGCTGGATCGTGCCGCGCAGCTGGCAGTAGTCGCCCGACACGTTGCCGGCATCGGCGGCCGCGATGGCGTTGGCGCTGGTGACGACGGCGCCCTGCGTCGGCAGGCCGATCTGGCCGGCGCCGATGGCCATGCCGGCGAGCGAGGCGCAGCTCGCGACCGGCACGACGGGCGTGTCGGTCGGCGTCACGGGTTCATCCGGCCCGGAGCCGCCGGCAGGCGGCGTGGCCGTGCCGCTCGACGGCGGCAGCAGCGCGAAGTCGTTGCCTCCGCCGCCCCCGCCGCCGCAGGCGGCAAGCATCGCGGACAGGCCGAGGATGCACAGGAATGCGCCGGCATGGCGCATCGAACGCAAGGATGAAGAAAGGCGCGACAGGCGCATGGTGTGTGTCTCCGGCGCAAGGCCTCGCAGGGCCTCTTTGAATGAAGGGCGGGCCGAAGATAGTTGGCGGGGTGACTTAGCGTCAAATAAAATAAAGAGCCACTTTCGATATGAAAAAAATATGGAGATGAGACCGCTTCGCTACTTCGCGGCCGTGGCCGAGACCGGCCACATGACACGCGCCGCTGAAAATCTCGGCATCCAGCAGCCGCCACTCAGCCAGCAGATCAAGGCGCTCGAGCGCGAGCTCGGCGTCGAGCTGTTCCGCCGCCATCCGCGCGGCGTCGCGCTGACCGAGGCGGGCCGCCAGTTCCAGATCGAGGCCACGCGCATGCTGCAGAACATGGAGGCCATGCAGCAGCGCATGGCACGCGTCGCGCAAGGGCAGGAGGGCGCGCTGTCGGTCGGCTTCACCAGCTCGGCCGCGGCCCACCGCTTCATGCCCGAGGCCTTGCGCGCCTTTCGCCGCAGCTATCCCAAGGTCGAGCTGCAGCTGCGCGAGAACAACGCGGCCGAACTCACCGAGGCGCTGGCGGCCGGCCGCCTGCATTGCGGCCTCCTGCGCGTGCCGGTCGCGCGGCCCGAGGGGCTGCTGTTCGAGACGCTGCTGCGCGAGCCCGTCGTGGTCGCGATGCCGAGCGACCATCGCTATGCGCTCGCGCGCGTGGGCAAGCGCGCGCGGCCGCTGTCGCTCGCGCAGCTGTGTGCCGAAGGGCTGATCCTCGTGCGCCGGCCCGGCGCACCCGGCCTCTATGCCGACCTGCTCGCGCTGTGCCACGCGAAGGGGCTGCAGCCGCGCGTGGTGGCCGAGGTCGATCGCATGATGACCAACCTCAACCTCGTCGCCGCGGGCGTCGGGCTGTCGGTGGTGCCGGCCTCGATGACCGGCGCCCACGCGCACGCGATCACCTACTGCGCGCTGGCCGGCAGCGGCGCGCTGGATGCGCCGATCACGCTCGTTCGCCGCAACGACGAAGACAACCTTCCGGCGCGCCACTTCGCGGCACTGCTGCGCGAGCTCGCGGCACGATGAGCCTGCGGCGCCGCGATCTCGCGCGGCTGGCGCTGGGCAGCGCGGCCTTGCAGGGCATCGCACCCGCGTTGCGTGCGGCACCGGAAGCCGCGCCCTGGCCGAGTCGGCCCATACGGCTGCTGGTGGTCTATCCCGCAGGCGGCGTGAGCGATGCGACGGCGCGTGCGCTGGCCGAGCAACTCGCGCCCGCGCTCGGCGAGCCGGTGGTGGTGGAGAACCGGGCCGGCGCCGGCGGCAGTGTCGGCATCGAGGCGCTGGCCCGCTCGGCACCCGACGGCCACACGCTGGCCTTTTCCGCGCTGAGCCCGGTCACGCTGCATCCGCTGCTCGTGCACACCGCCGCCGACCCGCTGCATACCGTCGTGCCCGTCGCGAGCGTGATGCGCACGCCGGTGCTGGTGGCCGCCACGCCGGCCTTCGAGGGACACAGCTTCGACGACCTGATCGCGCAGGCGCGCGCGAATCCGGGCGCGGTGCGCTGGGCCAGCTCGGGCGTGGCGACCGTCGGCCACATGGTGCTGGCGCAGGTGCGCATGCAGAGCCGCACCGCGATCACGCACGTGCCTTACCAGGGCGGCGGCCAGCAGCTCAACGACGCGCTCGGCGGGCAGTTCGAGGTGCTGTCGACCAACGTCGCCGCGCTGCAATTGCAGTATCTGCGCGCAGGCCGCCTGCGTGCGCTGGCCGTCGGTGCGCCCGAGCGGCTCGACGTGCTGCCCGAGGTGCCGACCCTGGCCGAGCTCGGCTATCCGCAAGCCAACCTCGTGTCGCTGTTCGGCATCTTCGCGCCGGCGCGCACACCGGCTGCGGTGGTGGAGCGGCTCAATGCCGAGATCAACCGCGCGCTCGACAGCGAACTCCTGATCGCGCGGCTGCGCGTGGCGCACAACATCGCGGCGCACGGCAGCGTCGAGGCCTTCGCGCGGGAAGCGGCCGAGGACCGGCGGCGCAATCGCGCGCTGGTCCGCAGCCTGGGGGCGCGGCTCGACTAGGCGCGGCGTCCGCGGCCTGTCGGAAGCGCCGGTCCGAACCGCGCGCGGCAACAACATCGAGCGCGTCCGGCCGAGCGATCACCAGGGCGTCTTCTTCGGCGTCTTGCTGATGTAGTAGTCCAGGGCCTTGCCGATCCTGCCGGTCATGTCGGGGTCGCACATGAAGCGGATCTGGTGCATGTGCTGCGCGTTCCGGTAGTTGCCCTGGGGGATCAGCGTGACGCAATCGCCGGCATTGCAGACCAGCTGGATGCGCGTGTCGTCACGCGCGCTCTGGTTGATGTGGTGGATGTTGGACAGCGCGAAGCCATAGCGGTCCCGATGGCCGGGCGGGTCATCGGTCACGAACCAGAGCTGGTCCTTGCCGTCCGGACCGCTGCCGCCGTTCGACTCCGAAAACCAGGACACGTCGCGAAGCTCGATGTTCTGGCCTCCGATCTCGATCGCGCAATGGCTCAGGTTCTCGATGAAGTTGACGGCTTCCTGCATCGTCGGCTCGGCGCGCGCGTTGCCGCCGAGCGCCGCGAGCATCGCACCGAGCATGCCGACGGCGAGGCGGGCGACTTGCCTGTTCATGGTCGGATCATCTCTGCCGGTAGGTGCCGGTGGCCTCCATGCCGCGCGGCTGGCCGTCCGAGGTGCGGCCCTTGAGATTGGGGTCCTGGCTCTTGGTCTTCTGCTCGGACTGGTCCTTGAAGCAGGCGGCCTTGGCGTCTCTTTTTGTCTTGCAGTCCACCGTGCCGGAGCATTGGTCGGGCAGCGATGCGCAGGGGTTGGCCGCCAGCACGTGGTGCTGGAAAGCCACCAGGGCGAGGAGCAGAACGAGATTCCTCATGGCGGACTCCTTTCGACATGCGCGGCGCCGGCCGCTTGGGTCCGGCGAGGCTACTGCCGGCCGCGCAGCGGCACATCCTTCAATTGAACTATGCCGACGCAGGCGAGCGGGATCAGGCCTGCAGACCCAGCGCCGCCATCGGCAACGCTGCGAGGAGGCTGATCAGTTCCTGCTGGCGAGCGGTGCGCGTTTTCTGGAAGATGACCTGGAGTTGCGCGCGCACCGTGAACACGGAGATCCGATGGCTGCGCGCGATCTGCTCGGGTGACTCGCCGCGTGCCGTGGCAACGGCCACACGCGCCTCGGCCGGCGTGAGGTCGAATGCGGCGGCGACCAGGAAGGGGTCGAGCTGCAGATGGCTTCCGGACTCGTGGATCAGCAGCATGGCGAGCGTCTCGCTGCCGAAGGCATGCAGGATGTTCTTCGGACGCAAGGCATAGAGATAGAGGCCCACCACGGCGCCGGGGCTGGCCGACCGAGCCTTGAGAAAAATCCGGTCGACGGCGTCCGCGTCTCCATCCGGTGTCGACAGCAGCCGGTGCAAGGCCAGCGACAACCCGCTGTCGTCCGCCGGGCGGTGGCAACGCAGGCGACCGCCGCTCTTGCCGATCGCGTCGTCCCTGGCGAGCAGCGCGCGGGCTGCGGGGTTGGCGTGCCGCACGCGCCGCTGCACGTCGATCAGCACCACGGGCGCGCGCAGCCGGGCGAGCAATTCGATCCCGACGCAGCCTTGCTGCGCCAGCTGGAGGTGCTTGCCTTGCACGTCGAGCGCATCCGCCAGGTGGCGCGCCAGGCGGGCACAGGTCGCGATCTCGCCGGCGTCGAGCCGGGGACTTCCCAGGCCGCGATGCACGCCGAGAATCACACTCAGCGAATCGTCGCGCACGAGCTGGATCGCGCTGACATAGCGGCCGCCGTAGGGGATGAGGAAGTCCTGGTAGAAGCGGTCCTTCGAAACGAAATCGTCGTCGAAGTGTTCCCAGCAGTGAACCCATTCCCCGGGTTCGAGCTGCAGAAGAAGCCTGGCTCTGGGATCGATCCGGTGGAAGGTCCGGATGTAGTCGAGCTCCGCCTCTGCCGGCATGTCGGACGCGTTGTAGCCGAAGACGACGCAGTCCCGCGTCCTGTCCACCGCATGCAGGTAGACAGCGAATGCCGAGACAGCCTCGCGGAACAGCGCCAGGGCCTCGACCCACCGCAGGCTGCCTGTCGCGGCCTTGTAGAAGCCGGCCACGGCCTCGTCGAATTCGTTGTTGTTCACCGCCGCGCTCCTCGCCCTGCCGAGCGACTTGTAAGCGAGGGTGGATGACCACAGGCTGACTGCGAGGCACGCCGGTCGGGGTGAATTCGACGGGGGCCTTCGCGCCGCTGATCGCGCTGTCGCTGCTCCATGGCCGAACCGAACAGGACCTTCTGATCCATGAGCGAAGAAAGATCTTCTGGCGCGCGATTTTCTCGGCTACGGCCGGCGCCTGCCGTCCATCGAATGGCCGGCCCGCCAGCGCGTGGCTGTTTCCTTCGTCGTCAACTTCGAGGAGGGCGCCGAGTTCTCGCTCGGCGATGGCGACGGACGCAACGAGGCGGTGTACGAGGTGATCGACCAGCAGGGCGTGCACGATCCCTGCATCGAAACACACTTCGAGTACGGCACCCGCGTCGGCTACTGGCGCATCGCCGAATTGTTCGACCGCTACGAAGGCAAGTTCACGCTGAGTTCATGCGGCAAGGCCGTCGAAGTGTCGCCCTGGCTCGCGCGTGATGCCCTCGCGCGCGGCCACGAGGTGTCGGCCCACGGCTACCGCTGGGAGAGCCACGCCGGCATGTCCGAAGCCACCGAGCGCGACTGCATCCAGCGCACGCTCGACGCCATCGAACGCGTGACCGGCGAGCGCCCGGTCGGCTGGCACACCCGCTCGGTGCGCACCGCCAACACCCGCAAGCTGCTGGTCGAGCAGGGCATGCTTTACGACAGCGATGCGTACAACGACGACACGCCGTACTTCGTCGATGTCGGAGGCCGCTCGCACCTGGTGCTGCCCTATGCCTTCGACACCAACGACATGCAGTTCCAGCACACGCAGCGCTTCGACACGGCCAACAGTTTTGTCGAATACGTGTGCGATGCCTTCGACTGGTTGTGGGAGGAGGGCGAGCGCGTGCCGCGCATGCTCTCGGTCGGGCTGCATCTGCGCATGATCGGGCGGCCGGGGCGCATCGTTGCGTTGCAGCGGATCCTGGATCACATGCGGCGGCGTGGCGGCGCGTGGATCACGACGCGGCGGGAGATTGCGAAGCACTGGACAAGGCTCAGCGCCTGAAGGGAAGCCGCTTATACGGCCCATGCGAAGCGTGCGCTGTAGTCGCAACGCGTTTGACGGGCCTCCAGACCCTGACAGGCAAAAAAGTTGCCGCGCCTTTAACCGCGTCTAGGACCATCGCCCCCGGAAGATGAAGCAATCGTCCTGCGAGGAGATTCAGGTGAAAAAGCAAGGCTGCGACGAGCCCAAGAGGGCAGAGGGCGGCGCAATCGGCGCGGACAGGGCTGCAGTCGCTGGCGAGCGTCGCGCCGAAACGCGGGATGCGCGCAAGCCGGGGCGGACGAAATCGACACAGGGCGGTACGCCGGAATAGCTTTGCTCCGGACATCGAGTCTTGGAGCACAGCCGCATGCTGTGCCGTTGAACGATTCGGCTATGGAGGTGTTGTTGCGGCGGCAGGGGGACCGTCGCACCCACGTCTTCACCTACGAAGGCAAGCCGATTGTTCAGGTCAACACCAAGGCGTGGCGGAATGCCCTGATGCGTGCCGGAATCGAGGATTTCCGTTGGCACGATCTGCGGCATACCTTCGCGACGTGGCACCGTGAGGCAGGCACGCTGACACATGAACTCCAGCGCCTCGGGGGCTGGAAAACGCAGTCAATGGTGGAGAGGCATGCCCACGTAGTGGTGGAGAGGCATGCCCACGTAGCGCCGGAAGGCTTGCAGTTCGCGGCCGCGAGGCTCGATAATCTGCTCGCAGTTACGCGCCAGTGACAGTAGAAAGGGGACAGACCATGACAGCCTGTCCCCTTCATTTGGTGCCGGAGAGATGCTTGGCGGCACTCCGGCACCACAGCTAAGTAGTTGATCTATAAGGCCCGTCAGTGGGGCAGGGGGTTTCAATTACCACCGAAGTTACCACAGATGAAAACCGTGCGCGGCTTACTTGGAAGCCGAAGGCCCCGCCTGCCTGGACACAGTCTGCTGGCTTGACTGCGGGGACGGGCCTGTGCCCGCGGCGCCCTTCGGAGGCGATCCTGCTTCCAACCGCACTATCCTTTCCGTGCTGCCTCTGATCTCTGTTCGCGCCTCTTTGACATCGCGATCAAGCACGTCGAGCTTGGCATCGATCTTGGCCAATCGTTCGCCGCCGTTGTATGCAATGACGATGACACCAACGATCAGGGCGGCGGCGCCACAGATAAGTTTCCATGCGTGGTGCCCAAGCCAGGCGCGGAGACTGCCAGAGAAATGTTCAGCGATTTCCTCTTGCGAGGATCTCAGGGCCGTCGATGCGTTGCTTGCCCGCTGAGGGGCATGGAGGGGGCCAGGCTCCGGAATCGAAGAGGTAGCAACGTCTGCCTTTATCTCATTGAGTGATGGTGTAGGAAACGCACCCTGCGTGCCTCCCATCGAGTCGGAGGCGTCCTCGGCTAGAAAGTCTTCGGTGATGTTGGTGACGCGGCGAGTAATGGCCATTTACGCACCCATCTTTGAAAGCAAGTTCTCGATGCGAGCCCAACTCTCTTTCGTGGTGTTTCGGATGAAGTCTTCGACGGTCTTCGATTCTTGTTTCGGCTCATCAATGTACACATCGAGATCGATGTAAACCCCTTCATGTGCGAAATGCTCGGACTTGAAATTGAAGAGCGCTGCAGCTTCTTTTTTCTTGAGTGGCCCGATCGTGACGTTTGTTTTGATCTCGCCCTTGGCAAAGTTAAAAACCGCCTGATGGTCGGTGCGAAACGGCGAAAGGTCTTCCATAGCCTCGGGGCGGTACAGGTACGAGTAAAGAGCCTTCTCGATACCGGCGAAGTCTTTGTTAACGCGCGTAAAACAGCGATTGCGCATACCGATGCGGATTATTTTGGGAACCTTGAATAACGGATTCGCCGCTACTGCCTGCCAGTACTGAATCGCCTTGTCACGGAAAAAGTTCTGTGTCGGAGGACTGATGGCGACGAACCCCGCGTTTCGGTGCGACAGAAAAGCATGAACTTGTTGCGGCTCTCCTGGCGCGTCCTTGAACTTGATCATTCCCGGTTCGAGCGCCCAGTGCTTGAACAAGTCCTTGTCCACGATATAGTCGGCAAAATCGCCCATGTGATTCAAGATCGAACCACGGGGGTTGAATCGCACCTCAACGACTTCTTCAGACACGTATGTCCGCTGTTCGAACTGTTGTGGCATTGCTCCTGCTCCGGTTGTTTGAGGAGCATTGTGCCCGGAGTGTGCCGCTGGTCAGCCATCGCGGTTTCGGCGAAAAAGTCTGAGAGCCCCCTCGAAGAAATCGGGGCGCAACTTCCCCCCCCGTCCCCCGCTGCCGCCACATCAGCGCCCCGGTAGCCCCTTAGGACTCGCTTAGTTCGCTCTTCACTGCGGCGACGACGGCACCAGCCAGAGCACAGTGATAGGCATTATTCCTGTCGCATGGTGCCCCGTACACCTCCAGGAACAGCGGCACGATGGCTTCCCACACGGTTGCCTCATCGGCGTCCTTTAGGTGCGCCAAGCGGGCAGCCATCGCGGCTATCCAGTCGGTGGCCTCGGAGTGCGGAGAGTCTGGCCTTGTAGGGAGCTTCTTCACCATCGTCTACCGTTCACGCGCCAGCGGCCATCACGCGCTGCACCGTCGAGACCCCGCAGCCCACCTCGCGGGCGACCTTCAGGATGCCCATGCCCTGTCTCCTCAGGGCAACGATGCGACGCTCTACGCTGGCGTCCACCTTCGGGCGCCCGATGGCGAGCTTGCCGGGAGTCGGGCTTGCCTTGGCTCGGGCCATCCCCGCCTTCACCCGTTCTTGAATCACCTCGCGCTCGTACTCCGCGAAGATGCCGAGCATGCCGAACATCGCACGGCCGTCCTTGGTGGTGGTGTCCAGCTTGTTCTGGTGGAGGTACATCCCGGCGCCCTTCTCGCGCACGGCCTGGAGGGTATGCATGAGGTCGATCATCGAACGGCCAAGGCGGTCAACGGACCACGCCATCACCATGTCGATCTTCTTCTGCGCCACTGCTTGGAGCATGGCATCGAGCCTCGGACGATCAACGCGGCCCCTGGCGCCGCTCACGCCCGCCTCCACGTACTCCGCCACCACGGGCCACCCTTGAGCCTCCGCAGCGGCCCGCAGATCGCGTAGTTGATTTTCGCAGTTCTGGTCGTTCGTGCTGACGCGGGCGTAGATCGCGGCACGGAGGGGCTTGGACTTCGGGGGCATCAGGTTCCTCATTTGGCAAGAGCTTGAATATACCGAAAACAATTGGATTTCGTATAGGCATTTTGCGCGGTGTCTCCCAGAGGGAGCCCGACCGTGTTTTCGCGTGACCCTTTCGGTATGGGGCGGACGGGCGGGCATAAGTCTGCACTGTAGGCAAGCGCCTTCTTGGCGTCGGCCGCAACCGAGGGCCGTGCCCGACGCCCAGGCATTTAACACGTCCATTAGGAGAGCCCCACGCGGCACGAGCCCGGACAGGCAGCCAACGCGATCCGGCACCTTCGACACAGTGGCGGCGATTGCCCCCTTCATTCAGAAGAGACCGCCACGCGATTCATCCACCGATTGGGAAAGCCCTGCGCAACCCAAGGGTGACGGCCCAGGAGACGCGATCAGGACTCGCCAAGGGGGTAGCCGCGTCAACGTCAGAAAACGGCCGAAACGATTAACCCCCTCATTCGGAGAGGAGCGCCACCCGAGGCGCGACCTCCCGCTCCACCGACCCTTCCCATTCACATCCGCATCCACATCACACCATGACCACCATCGACACCGCCGCCACCGCCGCCACCGCGCCGACCCCTCCAGGCGCATCTCCACGGCGCTCGCACCCGAGCCTCACTGGCGACCGCAACCAGTGCCCGACGTGCGGCGACTTCTTTAACAGCACCCACGCCTTCGACCGCCACCGCATCGGACGCCACGCGGGCAACCAAAGGCGATGCCTCACGGCGCCCGAGATGGAGGCCCAAGGGATAGCCCTCACAGCTTCCGGCTTCTGGGTCTCCGAGATCAGGAGGTTTCCGACGACGAAGTAGTGAGCGACCGACCTCCACGACAGAACCCTCCATCACCACCACACCCGACCATCACCATGAACTCGAATCACACGCAGCCCCTCACCTCGAAGATCGGCGGCCAGGAAATGCTCTCTCCGGCTGGCCTTTTGGCACTCGTCGCGGGCATCGCTTACGGGGACCCGAGATCGACACCCGAGGGACAGGCCACCGCCCGCCGCGTCTTGGATTCGCTCCTCGCAACTGCCACGTCGCACGGCTTCGGCAAAGCCGACATCCTCCGAACGATGCTGGACAAAGGCGAGCGCGGCCGACGCATTCACGCACTGGCCTGCGAAGCGGCCTCGTCGATGCCCACAGTGGCAATCCTGAAGGCGCTCCAGGAGGGCGGCTTCAACGTCATCACCGCATAGACCACGCGGAGATCAAAACGCATATGACCAACTACACCACCAGCCACATCGTTGCCCGCTTCGCGAGCCGGCCCATTATCCGCAGCTACCCGCTTTCGAGCGAGGCGTACCGCTACCTCAAGGTCATGCGGGAGACCTACGAACGACGCGAGGCCATGCAGATGTCCGAGGGTCATGCCCTCGACCGCATCCTCCGGGACCACGCTCGACTCACCCAGGGGCGCGCCCTCAGCGCCTGATCCAGACAAACATCACACCACACAGACCATGACACACAACCCCTTTCTCGATACCTCCACGGTGCTCCTCGCGGACATCGTGACCCGCGACACTTGGCAAGTGCGCAAGCGCATCAACGCTGCAATGGTGAAGAAGTACGCGGCGATCTACGGCGCCGGGACCAGCATGGAGCCCATCCGACTTGCCCGGGTGGACAGCGTGCTTATGCTGATCGATGGCGCTCACCGGCTTGCGGCTTTGCGCTTCCTCGGGGAGACCCAGACAGAGGTCATAGTGACGCCCATGAAGGAGCATGCGGCTCAGTGGGCAGCGGCCAGCGCCAACCTTGAGCACGGTATGCCGTTGAAGTCCGCCGAGCTACGGGAGGTCTTCCGGGCCTACATCGCCACGAAACAGCATCACGCGGGGCGCGGCCGGGTAAAGTCGTTCGCGGAGATCGCCAAGGACATCCCCGGCAAGACGCGGTACTCATATCGCAACTGGATGATGAAGGACTTCCCGGAGGTCTTCAGGAAGTTCTATCAGGGGTCAGGTGGCGAAGGCCACTCGCACGGAGGGCTCGACTACGAGCCCCGCGATCAGCAGGCCCTCGACCTTCAAGCCATCGAGGTTCATCTTCGGCAGGCGGCGGCACTTGCCCGCACCCTTCCGCCAGCGCTCCGGCGCACCGTAGCAAAGCGCATGGAAGAGGCCCACGGGGCAGTCATGAGGTAGCGGCGCCTCACCCCGGCCCTCGGCGGGGCTTGAGTTGCGCACCGACAGGGGACCCTCGTGAGTCCACGAAGGACCTCTCTGGTTCTCTCGAAGGGGCTCGTGAAGAGGATCCCGGGGAGGCCAGAGTGGAACTGTTGAAAATCAACACCTACAGGCAACAGCTTTGCGCCTCAGGCCGCGCCAGCATTGGGTTTACGGACTCTGAGGTCCGCGTTTCAGCATGAAGGTCCAGGGATCAAGCTCCCGAGAATCCACAGCTACGGCCGCTCAGCAAAACCGCCCGAAGTCCTTGCCGGCGCCCCCTGTGTCATTTCGATCCACTGGTGAGACTATCTGTGAACACAAGGTGCAGACCTTGGGGCGCCTATCACCTTCCTTGCGCCGCTTGGCAATCGGGGTCTGATGTTCTGCGTTCGCGGATGCACGCCTCCAACAGCTGCTGGGCCCGCTCGCGAGTCTCCACCGACTGCTCCAATCGGCCGTATTCCTTCACGTCTCGACTGAACCGCTCTTCTTCAGAAGGTCCAAGCTGGCTGATCACCCAGGCCCCGAACAGAGCGAGGGCAACCGGATAGAACAAGCCCTCGAAGAAACCCATCGTTCGGCCGGCGACTTTCGAGAAAACCATGTTCAACGCCCACCACGAAGCTCCGAAGATGACGAGACCTATGACTATTTCCATTGATGAACCTCGTGATGCTGGCTTCTATACCGATTTGACACCATTGCTGACGCGGCTAGCGCAGCCGCCGCAACTGTACGCAGCGATCCAGCGCATCTTCTTACAGAGCGACCTTGGCAAGCCACTCCTCCTTCACCCGGAGGGAGTACCCGATGCCGTAGCTGTCCCCCACGTCCTGAGATGCGTGTCCGTCGATCGCAAACTGAATAGCCCGCGGGCACTGGACCTCGCGCAGTCGGTCGGCCATCGTGTGGCGAAGTTCATGCAGTACTCGGTCGATGGGGATGCGACGTACCCAACCAACAAGCGCGGCGGACGCGGCAGTAGCTCGGCATTCCGTGTCGTTGGTGTAGCGAGGGAAGGCGAAACGCTGGCCCTTCACAGCACGCTCATGGACCCTTTGTGCGGCCCACAGCGACGCACCCACCAGAGGAACGGTGCGCTGACTGGCGGCGTTCTTGAGGCTGCGCCACGGATGCGGCTTGATAACCACGTGAGGCACTTCATCATCGAGCTTGATGTCGGCCAGCGCGAGCCCCGCGATTTCAGCCAATCGGCACCCTGTATCGATCAGCATAGCGATGATCCAGCGGCGCTCATCGTCCTTAGCGCGACAAGCGACGTAGAGTGCTCGCAACTGGTCGGCGGTGTATGGTACGCGGGGCTTTGCGTCTTCACCGTCGCCAGCGATGGCGAGTCTCTCGAAGGGGTCGGTGCGCAGCGGGTCTCGTTCCCGCCTGTACGCGCCCCACACAGCCGTGAAGACACCGATGCGCCGCCGGATGGTGCCTGTTTTCACCCCGTTATCGAGCGCGGCCTTCACGTAGCTATGGGCATCTGCGCGAGTGAACGCGGCTATGTCCTTGTCGCCTGCGACGGCGGTCAATGTGGCGAAGGCCCGCCGGGCGTAAATGGCGAACTTCTTGTCGTCGCGCTTCTTGTGCGTCTCCAGGTACACCCGCAGGGCATCTTCGATGGTGTCCCGTGGTTTGCCGTGTAGCCGCTTGCCGGCTTCCTGTTCGACGGCTGTGAGGTACTCGGCAGGGTCGGCGTCCTGGTACAACCGCTCGTCGCCACCTGCGAAACGCATGAGCTTGTTCTCGATGTGGTCGTGTAGCAGTTCGATGGCGCGAGGGTCGTTGTCTGGTGCGTGCGGGGCGAGACCATACGACCTGAGGAGCGCATCAGCATGAACCTTGAGCGCCTTCGGGGAAGATTCCGGCGACGCCAAAAGCCCGGCCCACTCGGCCTCCACTTGGCGGTTCAGGTCGGCCACCATGCGGGCCACCTTCACGGGGTCCGTGGTCTTGAGGACCTTCTTGATTGTCTTGCCGGGGTAGCGGTCGTGAAGTGCCTTGGGCACAGGCCGCTGGTAGATCGTCGTCCCGCCACGCGGGTACGTGTACTTGATGGTCACTTGAAGAGGGCCGAAAAAAAGTCTCACAGGGATAGCTTCCACAGAAACTACCACACTGGAGACCTTCGGATCACCCGAAACCCGCATGAACAGGGCGTTTCGAGACTTTTGAATGGTGCCGGAGAGATGAATCGAACACCCGACCTTCTCATTACGAATGAGGAAAAGCGGGAATAGATGAAAGTTGAAGTTTGTTGATTTTCACTCTGTACATCAGAGGGAAAACGAGGAAATCGGGTTCGAAGGATTCGTGATTATTGATCTCGATTTCAAAAAATCTCTTACATCCTGCGTTACATCGACGCCGATGTAAGAGAATCGCCGCATGGCAAAAATCTCGTTCACTGCGCCGCGTGTCGCTGGCTTCACGTGCCCATCCGACAGGGGCCAAGCGTTCCTGTGGGACGCCAAGACACCGGGCCTCGGACTTCGGGTGACACCACGCGGCGCGCCCGCCTTCATCTTCCAGGGCGTCTACCAGGGCAAGAGCTTGCGCGTCACGATCGGTGACGCGACGGCATGGCGTATTCCCGACGCGCAGGCCAAGGCTCGCGAACTGCAACGCCTGATCGACGAAGGCCGCGATCCGCGCGCGGTCAAGGCCGAAGCAATCGCAAAGGATGTTGCCCAGCGCGAGGCCGAGCGCCTCGAAGCCGTGACGGTCGGCGACGTATGGCCGACGTATCTCGCCGAGGGTTCGCCGAAGCGGCGCGCCGCGTGGAAGCCCCGCTATCGGGCCGACCTTGAAGCGATGTCGGCGGCCGGCGGCGTCGCGAAGAAGAGAGGGAAGGGCCTTACTCGGCCCGGTCCGCTGTACCCGCTGCTCGCACTGCCGCTGGCCGATGTGAATGAGGACGCGCTGAAAAGTTGGTACGACCGCGAGGCCAAGGCGGGGAAGCACCAAGCCGCTCGCGCCCTGATGATGTTTCGCGGGTTCCTGCGCTGGTGTTCCGCTCGGCCAGCGTACCGCTCGGTCGTTGATCGCGACGCAGGCAAGGCCGCATCCATTGTTGAAGTGCTCCCCGCCAACACTCGTCGGACCGATGCACTCGAAGGCGCGCAGTTGCCCGGATGGTGGGGCGGAGTGGAGGAACTGGGCAACCACACGGCGTCCGTGTACCTGCGCGCCTTGCTACTGACCGGCGCTCGCCGCGAGGAATTGGCTGCGCTCCGGTGGGCCGACATCGACTTTCGATGGAAAAAGCTCACGATCGCCGACAAGGTGGACGCGACGCGCACCATTCCTCTGACGCCGTACCTCGGGCGATTGCTGGCGACACTTCCACGCGTCAATGATTTCGTGTTCGCATCCACCAGCAGCAAGACCGGCCGAATTGCAGACACGCGCGCGAGCCACTCCAAGGCGCTCGAAAGTGCCGGCATTGATGGGCTAACCATTCACGGCCTGCGTCGCTCGTTCTCGCTGCTGGGAGAGGCCGCCGGGGCGCCTGCTGGCGCTATTGCGCAGGTAATGGGGCATAAGCCCAGTGCGACCGCCGAAGGGTATCGACCGCGCAGTGTCGATGCGCTACGGCCGTTTCTTTCGCTGATTGAGCGGCATATCTTGGAGAAGGCCGGCGTGCCGTTCGACTTCGAGGCGGCAGAGCAGGGCGGCGGCAAGGTGGTGTCGATCCACCAGAAGAAATCGGCCTAAAGGCCATAGCCGGAGCCGCAGCGGCCCTTCTTGCGGCAACACGATGAAATAGATGACCTACGCGAACCACACCAACACCATTGCCGCTACTTCCGAGGCGCTGATGCGGAGCGCCTACCTGCTTGATCGCGCAGCCGACGCCACGCTCGATCGGTCCAAGCGGGAGGACATTGCTGCCAAGCGTGCCAAACTCCAGTCGCCGCGGAGGCGACGGCCGGGTCGGCGGGCACAGGTATGTTCCCGCTCTGGCTCTGATGAGCTACGAGCGTAACGCCCGATGGCTCGCCGCGCTTGTCCGCGGCGAGGCCGACCCGCTGGCCGTTGATGTTGCCGGCCGGCTCGCCCTGTTGCGAGCACAGCATGCCGGGCGGGGCGATGCCGGCATGATGGACCTGCTCGCACGCGCGGCGGAAGTGCATGCCGCGGCCGATAGAGCGCGAGACGTGGCGTTCCTGAACTCGCTGGTGGACGGCAGCGCCGACTACTTCGCCGACGACCTCTACGACCGTCTCGCGCCGCTGCACGAGAAGTATCAGGGCGACGCCGCGATGCTGGACCTATTCAACCGCGCCGCAACGGCCTATGGCAATGTCGCGATGGCTGCCGCTGAGTGGGCGTTGGCCGGATTGGAAATGCAGGACGCGATCGACAAGGCCGCGGGCCGGGAACGCTGGGACTGAGAGACGCGAGAACAGAAGGAGGTAGAGGCTGTGATTGGTGGCAAACAGGTTGACCCAGGCTGGACTGCGGCGGATGTGGAGCGATTGACGCAGGGCGCGGTCAACGATGTTGTGGCAAAGCTTGGACTTGCCGCCGCCGGGCATGAGGCTACACAGGGCGTCGGCCGGCTGGTCGACACGGTGGTGCGCGCGTTTGAAGACACGATGACGCGTGATCAATCTGCTGCTTCTTCGGTCGCCGGCTACGAGGCGGGCTGGAAGGCTGCCATCGGCATCGCTCGGGATCTGGTCGCGCTCAAGCTGAACGAGTTGCCCGAAAACGCCAAGCCTGCGGAGCGCGCCCTGCTTCAGGTGTTCGACGCGTTGGCGAAAGCCGAGACGATGGGATACAAACCGCCCGAAAAGCTCGATCGGTACAAGACCCGTCGATCGCGTCCGCAGGTTCGGGCAAGAGAGCCCAGCACGATCCGCGAATTCATTCTTGCCGCACTGCCAAAGGTCGGCAAAAAGGCCAAGCGCGCGGACATCAAGAGTTTGGTCATTGACTGGCGCGGAACGACATCCGCGAGCGGCGTAGACAACGTAATCGTGAAGCTGGTCCGCGAGGGGGAACTGGACGTTCTCCCTCGCCGCGGTGGCGATCTGCTGATGCGAACACGACCTCCGCGAGCATCCAAGTAACCACTGCGGCCCGCCTCACGCGGGCTTTTTTTCGCCTGCGACGGCGGCGCAGATTTTCACGTTTTCACGCGATTCACAACACGGAAAACGCGGGTTTCTGGCCGCCGACGATCGCTCCTACATCAACGCCAACCAACAGAGGCGATTGGTTGTGAATCTGGAGCGACAAATGAACACGCAGATCAAAATCCCGCCGACCATCATTGCGGCTGACAACCTGGCGAAGGCGGAGTGCGCGCCGCGCGCCAAAGTCTTCTGCCAGCTGCACGAAGTCACCAGCCCGACGGTGACCACGGAAGCTGCGGCGCACTATCTCAACCGCCGGCCGCAGACCCTGCGCCTGCATTCCTGCAACGACAACGGCCCGGTGCGTCCCCTGCGCATCAACGGCCGCCTCGCGTGGCCGGTCGCCGACCTCAAGCGCGTACTGGGGGTTGCGTAATGCCCGAGAAATTCATTCTCGTCGGCAACCTCGGCCGCGCCACCGAAGCCCAGCCCGCCAATGGTGCGGCAAAAAAAGAGGGCGTCCCAGCCACACTGGTGACGCCCCACAAGGATCGCTCGTGCCCCCACGACGAGAGCACGTGTGCGACTGTGCCGATCGGCACCGCAGCCCGCCTGAGCGCCTTTCCCGATAAGCAGCTCGTCACGCTCGAAGCGCGCCTCGCGAACATGGGCTGGCAGCTCGACCTCGAAGTCGCCATCGACGGCCGCACGCGCTTCCTGCTGACCCGCTCGCGCTGCGTGCGCACCTTCAGGAATCTCGACGAAATCGAGGCCTTCCTGTGGCACATCGACCCATCGCGCGAACACCGCATCGACTGCTTCACGGCTGCACATGAGCGTGCGATTGCCCAGAACGATCGCACGCTAGCCAACTGCTATCTGAACGCGTTCGCTCGCGCCAAGAACCTGCATGTTCCCGAGCAGGCTCGTGTGCCGTTCGCTACGGTAGCGAAGGGGCGCTCCTGATGGCTCGAATCCGCACGATCAAGCCGGAAACGTGGACCAGCGAGCAGGTGATGAGCCTCACGCCACTCGCGCGCCTCGCGTTCATCGGCCTGTGGAATTTCTGTGACGATGGTGGCAACCACCCCGCCAGCGCTCGCACGCTCAAGGCGGAGGTCTTCCCGTCGGACGACATTGCCGCGACCGAAGTAGAAGCCCTCGTTGCCGAAATGCTTGGTCAAACCCTGCTGACGGCCTACGAGGCCGGCGGCAAGACGTTCTGGCACGTCACCGGCTGGCATCACCAGCGCATCGACAAGCCGTCCTTCAAGCATCCGCCATTCCCCGCCGAGGCGGCTACTGCGCTCCGCGCGCTCTCCGACGAACCGGCGACGACTCTCGTAGCGCTCGGCGAACACTCGTCGAACGATCGTCGAATCATCGACGCGGCCTCGACCACGGAAGGGAAGGGAGAGGAGGGGAAGGGAAAGG
Organism: Variovorax sp. SRS16; assembly: GCF_901827165.1. Taxonomy (NCBI): domain Bacteria; kingdom Pseudomonadati; phylum Pseudomonadota; class Betaproteobacteria; order Burkholderiales; family Comamonadaceae; genus Variovorax; species Variovorax sp. SRS16. The sequence goes on along the minus strand of NZ_LR594666.1, from coordinate 3,700,441 downwards.
AAGAAGAAGAGAGCAACAACTCTGCTGCCGCAGAGCCCTCGGCTGCGGCCGACACTTGCCCGCACCAGAAGATCATCGACCTCTACCACGAGGTGCTGCCGGCGGCGCGGCGCGTGCGCGAATGGACGCCGGCTCGCCAGCAGGCCTTGCGCACGCGGTGGCGCGAGAAGACCGATCGGCAGAACCTCGATTGGTGGCGCCGCTACTTCGAGTACGTGGCCGCATCCGACTTCCTGTGCGGCCGAACGACTCCGAGCAACGGCCGGAAGGTCTTCGAGGTTTCGCTGGACTGGCTGTGCAAGTCCGAGAACCTCGTGAAGGTCGTGGAAGGCGCGTATGAAAACTGAACGCGCCCACGCGCTCGGCATGGTGCCCCATAGCCTCGAAGCCGAGGCCGCGGTGATCGGCGCAGTGCTGCTCGACAACGACGCACTGAACCGCGTGAGCGACCTCGCACCGACGATGTTCTACGCGCCGTTCCACGCGGACGCATTCCGCACGATCCAGTCGATGGCCGCTGCTGGGCAGGCCTTCGACGTGATCGCCACGTTCGACGCCATGCGCGCAGATGGCAAGGCCACGCAAGACGACCTTGTGCGCCTCCACGACCTCGCCCAGTACGTGCCGTCGGCGACCACCATCCGCCGCCATGCAGCCGTGGTTGCCGAGCGGTACCGTCAACGCGACCTCATGCGCGCCGGCCAGCAGATTGTTGAACTCGCGGCGTCGGCCGGTACGGCCGCCGAGCAGATCGACGCTGCCCAGATGCTGCTCGCCAAGCTCGCGACGACCAAGGCCAAGCGCGAACCGCAGCACATCACGGCGTCGCTTGTGGACTACCTCGCGCTGCTGAACGACCTGAGTGAGGGCAAGAACCCCGCGATCCCGACGGGCCTCGTTGGCCTCGACCGGCTGCTCAACGGCGGCCTGCGCCGCGGCGAAATGATGGTGATCGGGGCGCGTCCGAAGAACGGCAAGACGGCGCTGGCGCTGGCCCTAGCCCGCAATATGGCACGGGGCTACAGCACGCTGTTCATGTCGCAGGAAATGCCGGTCAGCCAATTGATGCACCGGCACACCGCCGCCGCTGGCTCCTACGACCTCGGCCGCATCATGCGCGCCGACCCCAAGGACCACGACATGTGGACCGCCGTTTCGGAAGCCGCGCAACGTCTCGGCGAACTGCGCCTCATCCATGACGATCAATCGAGCCTGAGCCTGCTCGACATCCGCCGCAAGGCACTGGCGGTCAAGCGCCGGCACGGCCTCGACGTGCTGTTCGTCGACTTTCTCCAACTCATGGCCGGTGCGGGCGAAGAGAACCGCAACCGCGAACTCGACGTGATCGTGAACGGCCTCAAGAGCTTCGCGATGGATATGGACATCGCGGTCGTCGTGTTGTCGCAAATGAGCCGGAAGGCCGATGAGCACTATGGCCGCCCCACGATGACCCACCTTCGCGACTCCGGCGCGATCGAGGCGGCGGCGGACCAGATTGCGTTGCTCTTCACTGACTGGGCGCACCCGCTGTCCAAGCGCGAACCCGCCTTCGAGGGCTTCTCCGAACTGGAGATCGTGGCCCACCGCAATGGCGCGCAGGGACTCGTGCCACTGCACTTCAACGGCAAGTACCAGCAGATCACCGACTGGGAAGGCCAGATGCCCGTTCAATCCGCGGCAACTGTCTCTCGGAGCCGGGGCATGCCGCAATGACTGCCAGCACCATCAACGTGCTGCGCGTTCGTGAACGCACCACGGAAATCCGTCAGCCGAGTGCCGCGCGTGATCGCGTTCATTTCCCCACCCGCTTCAACCCCATCGTCAAAGCCATCGCCATGCTCGAACTTGCCTCCGCCCCTGCCACCCCCGCCGCCGCGCCCACCGCCGATGATCACGACGGCGACTTCGCCGCCCCCGGCAAGCGCTTTGCCGGCCTTCTGGCGCCTGCTGGTCGCCGCGCACTTGCCGACGAAATCGCCGAAGCGCTCGAAGTCGATGGCCCTCATGAGGTAGCCCGTAACATGTTCACGACCGAGCGCGGGCTGGCGGCGAATGTCATCGCCAAGCGGCTCGTCGCGGCGCGTGAACTCAACGGCTTTTCACAGAACGAACTCGCGAAGGCACTCGGCTACAAGAATTCAGCCCAACTCAGTCAGTGGGAGCAGTGCAAGCGTCCGCCGCCGCTGCACATGTTGATCGCGACCGCCGATGCATTGGCAGTGAGCGTGGACTACCTCTTGGGCCGCTGCGATGACCCCGAGCGCGACCTGCGTGCAGTGCGGCGTTATTCCGCTATTCGCGCAGTGCGCTCGATCCTTACGGCGGCGGCGGAGCGGGTCGCGGACGCCTTTGATACCGACGAGCGCGTGGTCGGCGCAGGTACCGCCGACATCCGGGCGCTCCTGCATGCCGTCGAGGCGTGCGTGGCACGTTCCGGGCGTCTGCGCAGTGGGCATGGCGGCAAAGAGGAAGTGCTCGACGCGATCGACCGCTTGGAAGGCGCTGCGCTCAAGGTCGGTATCGCGCTCCGTCGCCACGACGACGAGGATGCCCGGCAGCGCGAACGCCTTGCGCTGATCGCCGCGAATGACGCTTCCGGCGCCGGGTGATCGCGCTCACTCGAAATGGAAAAAGCACCGACGCGCGCCGTCGCGAGCAGTTGACCATCGATGCATCCCGACTAATTCCGATTCACATGAAGCCCGCAACTACTACCGCCGATGAGGCGCCGCTTGCCGCAATGCTGACCGAGCCCGAGGCAGCCGCGCTGATGAAGCTGTCTGCCGAGACGCTCAAGGACTGGCGCTACCACCGCCGCGCGGGGCGCCCCGTGCACTGCCGCATCGGCGGCGCGGTGCGCTACCGCCGCTCCGACATCGAGGCCTTCATCGAGACCAGCATCGTGCAGGAGGTCGAGTGATGTTCGCCGTCCTTCGGGCGACGGCCCGCCACCTCGGGCTCGCCGATGCCGGCCCCGTGGCGGCGCTCAAGCCGTTGGCCGAACACCAACCCCGTATCAACCACGCAACGCTCGATATGACCGCTTTCTGTGCCTTTGCTCGCAGCCCACTGACTACCGCCGATCGCCTGTCGGCGAACCGGATTGATGAAGTCGTGGAAATCCTCAAGAACAACTCGGTTCAGCGCGAAGCCGCTGCAGCTCGCGCGACCATCGTGCGCGCCGTCGAGTTCGCCTGCTACCGCAGCCTGCTTAACGGGGCGGTGGCAAGTGCTGGCGACAGCCCGACGACGGAGAAAGTTGTTCTTGTGCTCAAGCGCATGGCCGAAGACGCGGAAGCTGCGCTTGTTGAGGCTCGCGCCGACCAAGCCGAGCACGACCGCATCGTCAAGGCGCGTCGCGACCAACTGCAGCCGCTGCGCAATGCTGTGAGCCAGCGCCTCGGTATGTTGCAGGCGGAGTTCGACACGCTGAGCCGCCAAGCCGATTCGCTGCGCCGGCCGCCGCCCGAACAGGTCACCAGCGCCGAAGAGCGTCGCCTGCTTCTGCAAGCCGCTGGCCTAAGCGCGGATCAGATCGCGGCTCTGAACGTCGGCGCGGTTGGCCCCAGCCGCGAGGAACGCCGTGGGCAGGTCCAAGTCCGCATCGCCGAGGTCAAGGCACTGATGCGGCCGCTGCGTGAGTTCGGCGAGACCGGCGACGAGTCGGTGCTGGCCGGCATCGCTGAGTTCGAGCCGCTGATTGCGGCGCAGCACGCCGCAGAAGCTCGCGAATAGCCGCGCCTTCAAGCATTTATTTCAGTCCAACGCGTGTATGTGCGCGCGTAGATACCAGAACCATGAAACAGAAAGATCGCCACTTTCCCCCGATCAATCCGACGATGGCCGAAAAGGTCGAAGCAGTGCGCAACCACAAGCGGGCTCGAAGTCTGGCGCGGCAGTGCACGAGCCAACTGCGTCGCCTCGTCGAGATCGCTGGATTCGAGCACTTCCTGGCAGAGGCTGTGCGCGAGTTCGAGCGCACTGGCACTGCACCTGTCAACACGCTCCTGCGGCGCCTTGACGCGCTCGTGATGGAACTGGATTCGACGCACGAAGAGCACCGGCAGATGCGCTCCGACCGCGTTCTCGGTGGCCGCACGCTCGCCGAGGTGATCGGGGAGTGCATCTCGTGACAGCACCACTCGTTGGCAACGCCATCCAGGCGCTGAATCGGCGGCGCATGCGTGAACTTGATTCGCGCCGACAGGCACGGACCATCCTGCAGCCGGACGAAGTGGCGGGTCGCCTGAGCCCCGCGCGCCTCTTGACGACCACGCTGGGCGGACAGGTGCGGCCGATCACGCCGGCCGACCTGCGCGAGTTCAAGAAGACCGTGGCGGCGCTCGGCGACAAGGCGCGCCAAGGTCTGACCGCCAAGGAAGCGCTGGGCCTGTCGCGTGCCATCGACATCGATCGTGCGAAGGCCGAGATTCGCTACTCTCTGCCGTCGCGCCTCGTGGTCGGCAAGGTGCACCTCGTGACCGACAGCGGACCGCGCTCCAAAGTGAGCCGGCATCACGTCAACATCGAGTTCGTGCAGTACGCCGCAGCGCTTGCGCGGCCCGGCACCTCGACGCAGGCTGCCCAGTGGCTGCTGAAGGACGGCGCGTTGCGCTTTGAGTGCGATTGCGAGCACTTCCGCTATTTCTTGCGCTTCGTCGCGACGGCGGGAGGCTGGGTATCGGGCCGGGCAGAGCACGGCTTTCCGAAGCTCACCAATCCGACGCTGGACGGCGCCTGCTGCAAGCACCTGACGCGCGTCATGACCGATCTGCAGTACAGCGTGGGCCTGCGCCAGCGCGTCGCGCAGATGATCGAGGCTGATCGCGCGCGGATCGACAAGCCGGGCAAGGCCAAGCCCAAGGTGTTCATCGTCGCCCAGCGCGATGCCGAGGCTATGTTGCCGAAGCGTGCCCGCCGCATCGTGGTTCAGCCTCACCAGCGCGGCGCGGAGCTGCCGCCGCCGGCCAGCCGCGCCGACATCGCCAAGGCGCTACAGGCCTATACGGGGCGCAACGATGCCGCCAGTGCCGCGATTGCCCGCGCACTCCAAGCCCTTTTGAACCAACCCGGCCCGCGGGGCGCACATCAATGACGAACGAACATCAAGACCCCGAGCCCACCGATGAAGTGAAGGCTCTGACCGCGGACCTGCTGGACCGCCTCGCCCTGGACGCCGACGGCCAGCCCTACGACGACAACAACCCTGGCACGTGGGCCGAAGCCGACGCGGCAGAGCCCGAGGTCGTGCGCCTCGGTCAAGCGCGCTTCAAGATTATCGATGCCGACGCGCAGGCGCTCGCCCTCGCCGCCGGTGCGGTCGAGGATGGGGCTCCGCCCGCGCTGTGCATGCGCGTGGCGTTCGATCAGGCCGCCGGCCAGCCCCAGCCCTGTGCCGGTCAGTACGTCACGCTGCAGGCCGACGAGAAAGTGACGCTCATCTTTCGCGTCTGGATCACGCACGCCGACCTCCACGACCAGGCGGCGCCTGACTTCGGCGCCGATGCCCAGCGCGATCCGGTGCTCTACGCGCTGCAGCCCGGCGAGGCGCTGCTGGTGCAGGTGCTGCCCCAAGAAGAAAGCGAGGCCGGCCAGTGATCCCCGACCGATCTGCACGGCAGACCGCCGAGATAGAGGCTCTGCTGAAGAAGTCGCGCCTCGCCACTACGGCGATCGCGGAGAAGCGTTCCACGCGTGTCGCGCAGGCGTCGAGCCAGGTTCCGCGCATTGCCCCGCGTCGCGTCGATCGCGCGCCGCCGCCCGTGCCGCAGCGTGATCGATTTATGGACGCGATCATCGTGCGCCTGCGCATGAGGGGCTGAACGCGGCGACCACTTTAAAACACGACTCTCAAGGCTTCCTGATCGGCGAGATCATCGACGGCAATCGTGAACTGCTGCGAGAAGCGCGACTTGCAGACGGCGGCCACGATATTACGGAGCCGACGCTTCACGGCTCGATCGCGGAAGCCCTACGACATGTCGGCCAGGACGTTCCCGGAGAGCTGGCGCACTTCGTCAACGTGCACTACAGCGGCGGCTCGATCGGAACCACGGCACTCACACGGCTGGCTTCCGAGCCGGAGGAAGTCGCCGGTCGTCTCGTCGCCCTGGCCGCGGCGATTCATCAGTCAGAGGAAGAATTGGCTCACGGACGGTCAACTAGCGCGCCGGTCGATATCGCGAGGAAGATCGGTTAGCTGGCCGCTGCGCGCTGGTCATCCGCACTCAGGCGGGATCGAGCTTAGTTCGCGTGATCGCTATTCCCGGGTCAACTCGGGTACGAGCTGGAACAGCTTTTCCCTGTACTCGTGAGCGTCCTTGCCATAGTGGAGCCTGCGATGGCAGTTCGGACAGAGCGCGACCGCGTTGGTCACTAGGTCGGCGCCTTGGTCCGCCAATTGGCGGACGTGATGGACCTCCAGGAACGGAAGGTCGTCGGCAGTGACGAATGGCGCTGGGCCACTACACGCCTCACATTTGCCCGCCGCGCGCGCGAGCACCCAGGCCTTAACGTCGGGATCACGAGCGAAGATCGTCACCGAGGTCACAGATGCCTTCGGTTTGGCGGTCCCCTTTGGAGGCGCTGTGGGGAGGCGCTTGAGGCGCTCTCTTACCTCGATCGCCTCAGCCGCGCGGGGCGCACTAGGACGCCCCTCAAGTTCCGTGATAAGCCGCTCGATTTGCGCGGCGACCTTCATGCCGACGTTTTTCGCTGGCACCAGCCCAGGTAGCCAGCCTCGCCCCATGAGCGTCAGCACATAGGATATGTTCTGCATCCTGTATTCGAACGCCTTGCGCGTGCGCCCGAACTTGCCCGCAAGCTCCCGGTAGACGGGCGCCTTGACCAGAGGTTCTCCCCGCCGGTCCCGCTCAGCCATCTCCAGGTAAGCCTCAACGGCCGCACGTAGCTCGTCCTCTGTCCAGTCGACGCTCATTGTCCAAGGCCCGCAGTATGTTCACCGCTTGAGTATCACTTAGGGCGTTCGCGACATGCACACCGGGACTGCGCGGCCTGTACATCAGCGGCGTCGATCGCAATCAGGCTTCGGCGTGAAGATCGCTTACCACCCTTGGAAGCGGTCGACCTGGTGGGGCCCGAATCGTTCGACAATGGAGGCGCCTCGAACTTCCTGCACGTGCGCTTAGCCGACGGTGAGATCGCGGGGGCGCGTAGGCCGGCGTATTCGACGACCGCTGTGCTGCACGACTATTGAAGAGCGCACGCAACAGGATCGTCGCTACATTCTTGAATCAAAGCCCGATGGACTTGCAAGCCAACGACCTTGCTCTCGAAATTGAGCGGACCGAACTCCTGCGCCGCCACACGCAAGAGCGCCTGAAGCAGCTGAATGAGCTCATAGAAATGCTTCGCGACCACGCCGGGCGCATCAACCGTACACGCGATGTCGAAAGGGCTCGAATGCAGAAATTGGCCGTAGCAGAGTCATCCCCCCAGGATGCCTCAAATCGGTCAATGATGAGTGCCAATCACATCTTGCGCCGCAACGACCTACGGCCCGCCACCGGGCTGTCGCCTTCCACGATCTACAAGATGATTGCCCTCGGCGAGTTCCCCCCGCCAGTGAAGCTCGGGCTCAAGGCCGTGGGCTGGCTCAAGAGCGACGTCGACGTCTGGCTGGCAGGACGCCGGGCGCTAGCCTCCTGAAAGGTCCGAACCCGGGCCAATTGCCACCGAGATCAGCACCGCCTGCAGCTGGTGGAGGGACTGGACGCTCCAAGATTGCCAAGACACCTACCTGCCCTGATCGACAAAGTCCGGACGGTGGTGGACCGTCTCGGACTTAAATATGGTCCCGCCGCCAGGAATCGAACCTGGATCTCAGCCTTCGGAGGGCCGAATTCTATCCGTTGAAATACAGCGAGAAGGGGCTCCGGCCAGCGGAGCCCCTTATTATCGCTCAACAGGCAGCGGCCCGCAGGGTGCCTGGGCGCGAGCCATAGCTGCATCAATACTGAGACCAGCCGCCAGTCCTGTTTGCGGGCTTCGAGGACACTCTGCACGCCGACTACGTCCCCAGAACCTCGCAGCTGTTCGGCGAAGCAGGCCAGCGCGATGCGCTGGAGCCCTTCCCGCCCCGGCCTACATGCGCCTGCAACCGACGCCAATACGCCGAGCGCGGCGGTTTGGCGCGGCAGTACGGCCAAGGCGGCAGCATGGACACGATGTTCTACAACCTGGGCCTGCGGACCAGCACGCAACTCGGCGAAGCATCCAGCTGCGCGGCATGCTCGGCTGGCGCCATGCCTTCGGTGACAGCACGCCGATCGACAGCACCCAGGCATTCGCGGGCCGCCTGATTTTCACGGTGGAACGCGGCCGCTGGAAGTACGTTGCGGTGCTCGAGGCGGGCCTCAAGACGCTGCTGCGGCCGAACCTCGCGCTCAGCGCGTCCCACTCGGGGCAGTTCGGCGACGGGCTCGAGGACCATGGGTTCAAGGCCAGGTTGAACTGGAAGTTCTGACTGAACGCTACTTGATGACTCGGAGCACCATGGGGCTCACGAATCGGTCTGGTTCCGGAGGTGGCGTTCACCGGACGCCGGTCGGCGCATCCGCCATCCGTCCTTCAAAGGCCTGCCGACCGACAAGCCGCCGAACGCGATCGTCAGGGAGAAGCGAGCGCCTCAATACGACGGCAGGATGGGCGTGAGACAGTCCTCGAAGCTGACGTGAACCCTGTTCATCCGGGTCGCCAACAGTCGGTCGCTGGTGAGGATGGCCAGCATCATGGTGCTGATCGTGACCAAGCCGTTCGAACACTCGATCAGCTGCTGGACGAGCTGTACCGGGAAGCCGTCCTGGTGGCGGCGCAGCGCGTGGATGCCGCCATGCACGAATGAGTTCAGGGCGTGACGCTGCATGTCGTCGAACCTGCCCAGCATTGCAGCAGGCGCTGCGGCGGCGGGCGCCGCAACCGAGGCGTTCCGAAGCTGCTTGATCATGTCCCGTGCAAGCGGCAGCTTCCGCGCCGCCTCATCGGCCTCTGCGGTGAGCGGTCGGCGCGAAGGTGGACAACGCGAGTCCCGACAAGACCGCGGACCCCAGCGGCGCGTCGGTGGGCGGCGCGGTCAACCGCCTCACGGGCGCCGTGAGCAGGATGGCGGCGTCGCTGCATGCGACCGACAACCTCGATCCTGGTCAGCGCGAAGCAAGTCACCGAAGTGGTAGCGCCGCTCGGCCGCGGCTTGGCGACCATGTTCGGACGCAACTCTGAGCGCAAGAAAGAGCGCTGGTACACGCTTCTGGAAGGCCTTGACGGCCAAGCGCGATGACAAGGTGATCGCGGCCGGCGGCGGCAGGAGCGTGAGCCTTGGGGCCGGCCGGCTGCTGCCACTGAGTGACTTTGCCCAGTAGTATCGGAATTCATACTCGCAAGCTCTGCGCAACACCCTGCTTGCGCGTCGCAAGCAGGCTGTCGACGTGCCTTCCGACCTCTTTGAATGCAATGCGACACGCTGAATCGGCACCATCCGCAACAGTCCGGAGATTTACAATTGGAATTGTCAGAAGCTATAGAGCACGCCATTGACGGAAACGCCGTGCTCTTCGTCGGCTCCGGATTTTCTTTCGGAGCTAAAAATCTTCTAAATAGCTCGCCAATGACGGGAAGAGCGTTTGCTCGCTATTTATATGAGCAAGCCGGCGTAACAACAGAAGACGACAATCTTGCACTGGCCTCACAGCTCTACGAAACAAAATTCGGAGCCGCCAAGCTCGCAGAGTTGTGCCGGGACGTGTTCACCATCAGGACGCCGTCAAATCATCACACGGCGTTGTTGAATCTTCCATGGCAGCGAATCTACACCACCAACTATGACGACCTTTTGGAAAAGAGTGGTTCAGAGGTTGGCAAGGCATTAGCTTCGGTGACGCTAGACGACGCGCCAGAGAAATTTCTCTCCAACGCGCGTGTTTGTTTGCATATCAACGGTTTGATTAACCGATTATCGGCATTGGATCTAGTGGGCGGATTTAAGCTGACGGCATCGAGCTATTTGAATGATGCATTTACTACGTCAACCTGGAGCAGCGTGTTCAGGCAGGACTTTCGTTTAGCCCGGGCCATCATTTTTGTTGGTTATTCGATGTACGATCTGGACATTCAAAGGATTGTGCATTCAGAGGACACCAAGGATAAAACGTTCTTTATTACGTCACCGCCGAAAGGCGGCGGCACTACACCCGACGACGTCTTCCTGCCGATCTTTGGAGAAGTTTGTTCTATTGGCATTGAAAATTTTGCAACTCAAATCGCAGAGATTGTAAAGAAATACAGACCTCAAACCAAGATAGAGACATTTGTTGCACTTGAAAAAGTCGAGGCTGTGCCCGTGGGAAGGATTCCCACAAATTCCGACATTGAGAAGCTTTTTCTTTACGGCACACTGGAAAAGCTACTAATTCCCAGCAACTCTTTAGTCGATCCGGATCGATATTACGTTGTTGATCGAATCTCGAAACTCAAAATTGAAGAGCGTTTGAGGGATGAGCAGGATATCGTGATTACATCGAACCTGGGCAACGGAAAGACCGTCGCCTTGGAGCAGATTTCCGCAGCATTGGCAGCTCAGGGGTGGAACGTTTTCAAGGTCTCATCGGACACGAAGGACGCTCGCAAAGAAGGTCTTCGTGCATTGAGCCTTGCGGGCAACACGGTGGTTCTGATCGATAACTACATCCCGCTTTTGGACTTCATCGATTTCCTGTCCATACGCAGGACTGGGAGAAATTTTCGCTTCTTGCTCACGGTTCGAACTCATGTGCACGAAGCGTTCCTAGATCGTCTTGAACAAGCCCTGCGTACCCAGAGCGTTGCATCCTTCGATCTCAATCGCCTCACAAAATCGGAATCCCAAGAAATTGTTAAGTTAATTGATAATTTTGGACTTTGGGCCGATTTCTCTGGATGGTCGGACGTTCAGAAGCTTCGCCTGATTACGTCGGAGTGCGACTCCCAACTTCACCAAGTTCTTTTAAAACTCTACCAGTCGCCGCATATCGCTGCGAAAGTCACCGAACTATTTAGCTCAATAAGGCCTAACGTTCGGAGAATTGCAATTGCTGCTTTTGTCATTCGCGGAAGTGGACTGTCAAGCGATCGACGGTTACTGAATGATTTACTTAGAGGGTCCCCACTTGTTCGCCTGTCAAATGCAGATCGAGAAAGCGTTAAGTTTCTGTGGGATGACTCATCCGGGCATATCAGGTTAAAGTCTTCTGTTCTTGCAGAATACTATTTGACGAGCCTGGGCGATGCGGCGGAAGTGGTCGATGTGTTAATCGAAATGTACTTTCGAGCTTATGAAATGCGTCCAGTTGGCAAAGAATATGATTTTTTTATTAGAAGCGTGATGAGCTTCAGCGCGCTTCAGAAAATGCTTCCGAGGTCAGGCCTCCGTGGTGCCACGATCAGATTTTATGAGGCAATACAGACATCCCCTTTTACGAGAAAGAACCCGCACTATTGGCTGCAATATGCGATCGCGCGACTTTCTTTCGAAGATAATTTGACTGAAATTGCTCCATATTTCCAGTCGGCGTATGCATTTGCAAAGCTGTCCAACTACGACACCTATCAAATTGACAATCACTTTGCTCGCTTTCTCCTGGTCCAGGCTGCCCGAGAGAGTAATGTTGACATTTCTTATGAGAAGTACAAGGAGGCAAAGGGGATTTTGCTTAAGCAAACTTTGCACGAGCAGAAATACTATCCTTATCGCGTGGCAAGCGGCGTACTAGATTTTGTGAAAACCCACGTTGCGTCGTTGGATCCGCACCGTCGACGTGACGTGATTCAATTTTGCGGCGAAGTGCAAAAACGCATCGGGCGTCTGCCAATGGAGATGCGAACCAATCGTCATGTAATGGGCTGTAGTTCGGATATGAGAACGGCGCTCGCGGAACTGCAAGAACATGCCGGGGACAGCGGGGGCAAGCCGCGGGAATAGTAGGGGCCAAGGCGGAGCTGAAGGGCTACCGATCGCGCCGCACAGAGGGCTAAATTCGAAGCGTGCTTGCTCGCGGCGGCGTGGCTGGCATCACCGGATTAACCCAATGCCTTGAGGGGCTCATAGGAGGGCAGTCCGGCAAGTCACTATCTCGTGACGCGCGTCTGCATTTCAGATCCAAGTACTGCTCGCGGGCCCTGTAGAGACCCACTTCGGCTCTGGCCTTCGCATTACCCGCAGTTCGCCCAGCATCGACTTCCAGCGTCGGAAGAAGGCCGTCGAGGCGAGAGCACTGCTGCTGATCGCAGCCCGGCGGGTTGACTCGGCGCCGTAGCGCTCATCTCTTCGTGCGATCGGCCGTGCAGCGGGCGCGTCGCCTTGTCGAGCAAAGTCGTGAGTTTGTCGTGCTGGACCTCGCGGCCTTTGCGCGACTCGCCTCCCATCTTGTCCATACCCTGCGTCGGCGTAGTGTCGATCACCCAAGGTCTTATTGATCTGATCAATCAAATCCTGATTGACCGACTTCTTGACCTTCAAAGGCGCAGAGCTTGTTGGAATTGTTCAATGGTAAGAGCGGACATAGAGCACCGAATAGTTCGTATATCGGGTGCATATGGTAAGCCGATTCGGAATTTGGCGAAATTTCAGAGAGATATTTAATTGCTCAGCCCCGCAGGCCGAGAGCAAAATGCGAACGAGGAGAACGCCCATGGCCACTGAAGCAACAGAGGACGCATCGCCTGAACCGAGCTTGACCGAACAGCGCGGTAGGCTCGCTGGCGTCGGGGGGAGCGGCAGGCCGGTTGTAGAGAAATTCAAACTCGCTTGCTCAAGTCCTTTTAGCTCGATGCTTGTAGGGCTGCTGTTGGACGGCTGGGTAAGTGATCCTCTTGGCGAGCGACTGAAAAGCGAGATACATGCTCCCAAGGAAAAGACTCAAAAATAGCTAATCGCCCAGCCCACGTAAAAGGAGCTTCGGCTCTTTTTTTTCTAGTGCACCGGTATATCGGACGCATACGTGAGCTGAAGTAATTGGTGAAGGATTTGACCTTTCGATCAGCGCCAAATGCGTCCGAACTGCCGCGGATCATATGGTGAATTTTGTTGCAAACCGACGACCTAGCGGAGCAAAATCGTCGTCTTACAAGCCGAGGAGGAGAAGATGCCGAGCCCCAACTCCAACCCCAAAGTACTGCGAATTCGACTCACAGCAATCTGTCCGAATTGCCGGGAACCGGTCGACCCCCGGGCAAAGATCTGCAAGACCTGTCGGTCCGATTTAAGTTGGAAACGCCATTTAACGATTTCCCACACAACTCTTGCGCTTCTAATTGCGCTGATCTCGGTCTTGGGTTCGCTTGTCCCGGTGATTGGCGACGCAATGAAGCCTGCGAATTCTCGCTTTGAAATAACAGTTGTTGCCGCGGAACAAACGCCGGCAACGCTCACACTGTTCGTCAAAAATACTGGCAAAAAAGACGGGGTGATTGATGGAGCACTCCTGGAAATAAGCAATGTGGGGAAATTGCACGCCGAAATTTTGAAGTCGCAGTTTCAAAGCGCCGCTACGGTGGTAGAGGCCGGAAAGTCCAAACTCGTGGAACTGAAGGGCAAAAACAATGACGAAATTCCTTTTCCGCCAGATATTCCGGAGATCGAAATCAGTTCACAAGACGCGCGTTGCAGACTTGAAATTTACACCGTCACTGGCAACGACAAGACGGTTATCCTTCCTTATGGACTTGGATGTCATGAACGAATAAAGCCACTTTTTTACAGGGAAATGGCGCAGCTAATTTATAAGAGAAAGTACAAGTAACCTAAGCAATGAGAGTCGTCGGGTTTTGGGAGATTTTCAAAATGGGCATGAGAGCAGAACCGAGAGCACAATGAGCGACAAGGAGATCGCAATGACCATCGAATCGACAGATGCTAACGGTTCACCCGAGACGACCTTGGTTAACGAACAGACGGAGTTGGCCGCCTCCCCGAGCACGGTGCCATGCCCGTTCTGCCGTGAATCGATTGCACCAGACGCGAAGTTGTGAAAAGCCTGTAAGTCAGACCCATCGCCAAGGGAGTGCCCCGTATGTCAAGAGCCTATCGCCCCTGGGGCGAAGCAATGTAAGCACTGCAAGTCTGATTTGACCTGGAAACGAAACATCGGCTTTAGTCAAACCACTCTGGCGTTACTCACCGCCCTTGTTGCGGTAATAGGGGCCGTGCTACCGGCAGTCAAACTAGCGCTTACTCCCAGCGACTCAAAGATAACCGGTGTGATTCTCGCAACGGATTCCGAATTAGGCATCGTTTCGGCATTGGTGAATAACGAAGGCGCAAAGCAGGGTGCTGTAACGGGGGCTCAGATAAGTGTGACCCGCCCACAGGGCAAAGTACTTGAGGTAGGGTTTGATGCGGTCGAGAAGCCCACAATTATCCCCAATGAAAAAGCGATCGAAGTCAAATTTCGAATCAAAGGTGCCACCATCAGTCGTGATGAACCACTCTCCGACGACGACCTTGCCAAGAATCCACGATTGATTCCCGTCAAATGCGAATTTACTCTGTTCGTGACGACGGGGAAAGGCATTACGGAACATACCCAAACCCCATGCGAAGCGCTTCACGTGATGGGGATATTTTTGGGCCAGAAGGACGCCCTCAAATTGACAGGAGAGCGTGAGCTTCATGCCGAGGATTGGGGCGGCAGGCAATCGATCGAGACCTAGCCGACCCGGGGAGGATTTCATTGACCTACGAGGGAGGCGCCGCTCTGCGGGATGACCTGCGAGGCGACGCCGGCGCTGCCGGCGCGGACCGGGAGCGCACCTTCGATCCGATCGTCGGTATCGAAAATCTTGAGCCCTACCGGCCCAGGGTCAAGTCGTCACGCCATGTAACATGCATTCTCGGCCGAGTGCGCCGATAGGAGGTTCAAGCCGGTGAAGTTCATTAGCAATTCGGGAATCGACCGCGTCGCTGACTTGGTCGCGCCACAGTTGGCTCCTGGTCATCGTCTTGATCTTGTGACGCCCGCCCTCTCGCTGTTCGGTTTCGAAGCGGTCCGTGAAGGCGCAAACATATTGGCCGCTGCTCGCCTCGTGCTGCCGCACGAACAGGCAGACCTGGGTGTTCTGGGGTCCGCGGCCGATCGACCCGCAAGGAATCGACTTCAGTCTCCGCGGCTGGCAAAGTTGCTGGCCGAATGGTTGCGCGAAAAGGCCGAGGTTCGGCGCGCCCCCGGGCTCATTCCGCAAGGCTTGACGGTAGTACGTGCGCCGGACGGAGAGCCGCTACAGGCAATTCATGGCTCATTTGGCCTGACTACTGATGGTCTAGGCCTTACGCCCGGCAATCCACTGAGCTTCATCCAGGCCTCCGAAACGGCTCAGGAAGGCCAAATGTTGGCCAAGTGGTTTGATGCGCAGTGGGCTGCTTTGGCGGCTCAACCTGAAGCTCACAAGGCGCTGATTGAGCAGCTCGACGTGTTGGCCAGACCGCGCGATCCAATGAGTGTCTACGCCAACGTGCTGTACCACCTGTTTCAGGCAGACAGCCAGGATATGGATGAGGATCGAATCGTCAAAGCTGCTACCGGTATTCGCGACACGGTCGTATGGAAGAAGCTGTACAAGTTCCAGCGAGACGGCGTGGTGGGTGCCATTGACAAGCTGGAGCGCTACGGCGGCTGCATCATTGCGGACAGCGTGGGCTTGGGTAAGACCTTCGAGGCGCTGGCCGTCATTAAGTACCACGAGTTGCGCAATGACCGCGTTCTGGTGCTGTGTCCTAAGCGCTTGCGCGACAACTGGACACTTTACAAGGCCAACGATCAGCGCAACATTTTGGCCTCCGACCGCTTGAACTACGATGTCCTCAACCACACCGATCTGTCTCGCGACGGCGGCCTCTCGGGCGACATCGACCTTACGCACGTCAACTGGGGCAATTACGACTTGGTGGTGATTGATGAGTCGCACAACTTCCGCAACAAGAAGGCTCCAAAGCAGGGAGCGGAGACGCGCTATGACCGCCTTATGCGAAAGATCATTCGCGAAGGCGTCAAGACCCGCGTTCTTATGCTGTCGGCCACGCCGGTCAACAACCGGCTGGCCGACCTGAAGAACCAGATTGCCTTTGTTACTGAAGGCGACGACACCGCGCTGTTCGACCACGGGATCGCCAGCATCGACAGCACCGCCCGCCGAGCGCAGAAGGCCTTCAACCGCTGGCTGGAACTAGCTGAGTGTGAGAAGACTCCGCAACTGCTGGTCGAGATGCTGGGCTTCGACTATTTCTCGCTGCTGGACCACCTGACTATTGCGCGATCGCGCCGGCACATTGAGAAATACTACGGCACCGCAGAGACGGGGCGCTTCCCCAGCCGCCTCCCACCGATCAACATCAAGGCCGATGTTGACAAGGCCGGGGAGTTTCAATCGATTAAAGAAATCAATGCCGAAATTCGGCGTCTCAAATTGGCCAGCTACGCGCCGCTGCGGTATGTCAAAGACAGCAAGCTCGCCGCCTACGACGAGAAATACAGTACCGCCATCCGGGGCGGCGAAAGCATCTTTCGCCAAGTTGACCGGGAAGAGAGTTTGATCCACCTGTTGCGGGTGAATTTGCTCAAACGCATGGAGAGTTCGGTGTTCTCGTTCGCGTTGACCGTGGGCCGGCAGCTCAAGGATGTTGACGCCACGCTCGCGCGCCTGCAGTCTCATACGTCCAGTAGCGAAGGCGCGGAAGACGAGTTTGAAGAGCTTGACATCGCCGACGTAGACATTGACGACCCGTTGTTCGAGCCGCTGCTGGTCGGCCGAAAGATCAAGGTGTTGCTCAGCGACCTCGACTTGGTGCGCTGGCGTCAAGACCTGACGGAAGACCGCAACCGTCTTGCTACCCTGAACGCCGCCGCGCTACAGGTTGATGCCACTCGCGACGACAAGCTTGACAAACTGCGCGACCTGATCGCTGAGAAGGTGCGCAACCCGATTAACGCTGGCAACCGCAAGGTGATTGTGTTCACCGCATTTGCCGACACGGCCGAGTACCTGTACGACCACTTGGCCGGCTGGGCTAAGACCAATCTCAAGGTCGAAACCGCCCTGGTCACCGGCTCCGGCGGCAACCGATCAACCCTGCCGTCCCTGCGCAGGGATCTGTCCACGATCTTGACTACTTTCTCGCCCCGATCCAAGGAGCGCCCTGCGAGCTTGGCACAAGAAGGCGAACTTGATTTGCTGATAGCCACCGACTGCATAAGTGAGGGCCAGAATCTTCAGGACTGCGACTGCCTGGTCAACTATGACATCCACTGGAACCCGGTCCGCATCATCCAAAGGTTCGGCCGAATCGACCGCCTCGGCTCATCCAACACCTCGATCCAACTAGCCAACTTCTGGCCCAACATGGAGTTGGAGGAATACATCAATTTGGAACAGCGCGTCAGCGGGCGCATGGTACTGCTCGACATTTCGGCCACTGGGGAAGAAAACATCATCGAACAGCAGTCCGGCGACCCGATGAACGACCTTGAGTACCGTCGCAAGCAGCTGCTGAAGCTGCAAGATGCGGTGATTGACTTGGAGGACCTGTCCAGCGGCGTATCCATCACCGACCTGACGCTGACTGACTTTCGTATCGACCTGGCCCGCTTCCTTAAGGCTCACCCTGGCAAATTGGAAACCATGCCGCTGGGCGCCTGTGCCGTCACCACGACACATGATGCCGACGTAACGCCGGGTATCCTGTTCTGTCTGCGCGCAGAGGCGGCCGCAGCCGAGAAGATCGTTGACCCCAGCTACCCACTCGCTCCGGTCTACTTAGTTCACGTAGGCGACCATGGAACTGTGCTTTTGCCTTACACCCAGGCGAAGCACGCGCTTGATCGGCTCAAGCGCCTGTGCATGGGCCGCGATCTGCCGGACGCGGGCGCGGTTGCCCGCTACGCCAAAGCGACCCGCAACGGCGACGACATGCGCCATGCCCAAAGTCTCCTGGCATCCGCCGTGGCCTCCGTCGTTGGTAAGAACGAAGAGCGCGCCATCGCTAGCCTGTTCATGCCGGGGGGTACACATGTCATGAAGGGTGAGTTCGCCGGCATGAACGATTTTGAGGTCCTGGCTTATCTCGTGGTACTGCCGAGCGCCAGCGAGGCCCCTGGGATCGCAGCAACGGCGGCGGCTGAATGACCGTTGGGAAACTGATTCGGGCTTTGGGCTTGCCAGAGTCCACGCGTGTCGACCAGCGCGTGCCCAAGAAGCTGTTGGCCGAGCATGGCGCGGCCACTGCGCTCGACAACCGTCAGATTCAAGACGGGGTGGAAGAAATCAGGTGGCTGGCCGCGCTAAAGCCGCACCTCATCGGTGTGCCGGCATTTGAGGACGCACAGCGGCAATACGTTGAACTGGCCGTACTGAGCTTGGCGCTCAAAACAGGCGCCAAGCTCGGCCGTCTGGTTGAATTGCTGCACCGCGCTGTGCCATACCCGACGCTGCTCCTGACCGCCTCCGACTCCGGTGTCAGCCTGTCTCTGGCGCATCTGCGTGCGTCACAAAACGAAGCGGACGAAATGATCCTGGATGGTGACTTGATGGCCGTCGTCGTGCCGGCCGATGGCGGCGGCGAGGCTTTCCTCTCTGCGTTGGCGCTCGCCCGTCAACCACAGTCAAACCTGTACGCGCTGTACCAGGGCTGGCTGGACACCGTGGATGCGCTGGACATCGCCCGCGAGACTGGCCGATTCCAACCCAGCCTGACTCGGGAACATGCCTTAGCCCGTCACGCCGCCTTGCAGCAATGCCGGCAGCTGCAATCTAAGGTGGAGCAGCTCCGCACCCAGGCCGCGAAAGAACGGCAATTGGCGCGCCAGGTGACCCTGAACCAAGAGATCCGAGCCGGCCAAACAGAACTGCAGGACTTGCAGAGGGTGCTGGCGGGAGAAGCAACTTGATGGTGAACTCTGACCACCAGGCCGTAGACACCACCGACGCACTAAACCAGGCGCTTGGCCGCGCCGAAGAACTCGACGAAGCGCTGATGAGCGCCATCGACGCGGTCAGCTACCGGCCCTACGACAACTCGGACCGGATCAGCGCTAGCGTGTCGGCAGCCAGCGTCGCGCTCGAACACGGGCGCGCCCTGCGCGTGCTCGTAGCCGGCGGCTTACCCACCACCGCACTCAGCATCATGCGCCTTCAACATGAAGCGCTGACCCGTGCGGTCTGGTTGCTGTACGCGGCCAGCGATTTGGCCATCGCCAAGTTAAGTGCTCCGCTGACGAAGGAGACCGAGGCCGCCGCCGGTAAACTGCCGATGCTGGCAGACATGCTCAAGCAACTGGCCGACAAGCCCGGAGCCGCACAGCCATTGATCGGCCTGCTTGCTTTCAAGGACAACAATGCAGTCGCGTTGAATTCGTTTGTGCATGGGGGCATACACGCGCTGCAGAGGCAGGCCAGGGGTTACCCGGTGTCCTTGATCGTCGACGCGCTGCGCAACTGCAACGGCTTGATGGTGATGGCTGTCATGATGCTGGCCGTGCTGACCGGTCGCCAGGCGGTTGTGCATCGCGTAAGCGGGCTGCAGGCGACGTTCGCCGATGACCTCCCTACGCCGTTACCGGCGAAAGCCGGACCATCTCCAGAGCAAGCCCAGCCTACTGCCCCCCAAGACCCCAAGAACTAGCGAAGCTGACACATTCCCATGCCCATTGAAAAGATCGAACCCGGCGCACCCGAAAGTCAAAGCGCGGATCTCCTGGCCAAAAACCTGGCCCAATTGCGGGCATTGTTCCCCGAACTAGTGACTGAAGGTGTCAAGGGCCCTGCCATCAATGTCGACGTTCTGAAGGGTCTGGTCGGCGACATCACCGTGACTGACGCCGACGAAAAGTACGGCCTCAACTGGCATGGCAAGCGCGCCGCCCGCCAATTGGCGTTGACGCCCAGCACCGGCACCTTGCGGCCCTTCCCGGAAGAGAGCGTGGACTGGGACAGCACTCAGAACCTGATGATCGAGGGCGACAATCTGGAAGTGCTCAAACTTCTGCAGAAGAGTTATGCCGGCAAGGTGAAACTGATCTACATCGATCCGCCATACAACACGGGCCAGGACTTCGTTTACCCCGACAACTTCCAGGACAGCATCAAGAACTACCTGGAGTTGACCGGGCAGGCGGAAGGGGGTCGAAGAATAAGCAGCAACACCGACGCTAGCGGGCGCTTCCACACCGACTGGCTGAACATGATTTACCCGCGCCTACAGCTCGCTCGGAATCTGCTGCGTTCCGACGGTGTGATCTTTGTCTCCATAGGTGATCGAGAGGTTCACCATCTCCGAGACGCTATGGACGAGGTCTTTGGTCCCGAAAATTTTTCTGCCACGGTGATTTGGGAGAAGGCCGACTCTCCGAGAAACACAGCGCGCCAGTTTTCCGAAGATCACGACTTCGTGCTGGTCTACTCAAAGAGCCCAGAGTGGTCCCCCAGCAAATTGCCGCGCACTGACGAGGCGAACTCGATCTACTCAAACCCTGACAACGATCCAATAGGCAAATGGATTCCAGGTGACCCATTCGCAAACAAACCATATTCGAAGGGGAAGTACACCATCATTGGTCCTACGGGTCGGCAGTTTTCGCCGCCTCCCGGCCGCTACTGGCGAGTTTCGGAAGAGAAGCTGCGCGAACTTGATGCGGAAGGTAGGGTCTGGTGGGGCCCCAAGAAGGATGCGCGTCCGAGCATCAAGCGGTATTTGTCAGAAGTGGCGGACCTCACACCCAGGACGCTCTGGAAGAAGGAGGATGTCGGTAGCAATCGAACGTCCAAGAATGAACTGAGGGCGCTGTTTCCAGAGAGTGAATCCTTCGACACCCCAAAGCCAACCAAGCTCATTGATCGGATGATTCGGCTGGCGACGGATAGCAACGAGGGCGACTTGATCCTAGACTTCTTTGCTGGCTCCGGAACTACTGGGCACGCGGTCTACAACGCGAACGTCGAGGATGGAGGCAATCGGCGGTTCGTCCTTGTCCAACTACCTGAGCCACTTGAGCAGCGCAGCGGAGAACTTGAGACGATCGCGGACATTACGCGGGAACGACTGCGCAGGGCTGCGAAGGCGCAGCGAGATGCGCAGCCTTTGTTCGGTGGCGACCTCGGGTTTCGGAGCTTCAGGCTGGCGGAGTCGAACATCCGCGCGTGGACACCGTCCCGTGACAATCTGGCGGGTACTCTCTTCGACCACATCGATCACGTGGACGCCGGCCGTAGCGACGACGATGTGCTCTACGAGTTGCTTCTCAAGCTAGGATTGGATCTGTGTGTGCCGATCTCGGTTAAGGAAATCGTCGGCAAGACCGTACACAGCATCGGCGGCGGCGTGCTGCTGGCCTGCCTGGACATACAGATCACGGCGGCGGACTCAGAGCCGCTGGCGCTCGGCATCGTGGCCTGGCATAAGGCCCTGCAAACGGCCGGCGACGTGACCTGCGTGTTCCGCGATATTGCTTTCGTGGACGACGTGGCCAAGACCAATCTAGCCGCGATCCTGGAACAGCACGGCGTCGCCAAAGTGCGAAGCCTATGACTAGAGCGCGCCCATGAAACTTCATTTCGAAGCCGACCTGCCATACCAGTCGGCCGCCATCGAGGCGGTGTGCAATCTTTTCCATGGCCAAGAGATTTGCCGTACCGAGTTTACGGTGACAGTACGTGCCGCACGGCGCGATGAACCTGACGCCGCCGCACAGGGCGCCTTGGCGGGCATGCTGGCCACGGAGCAGGGCGGCATCGGCAACCGACTGACCTTGCTGGACGAAGAAATCGAAGGAAACCTGCGCGCGGTCCAATTGCGCAATGGCCTCCCGCCCACTACCAAACTGTCGCCCGACTTCACGGTGGAGATGGAAACCGGCACCGGCAAGACCTACGTCTATCTGCGCACAGCATTTGAATTGAACCGCCGCTACGGTTTCACCAAGTTCGTGATCGTGGTGCCTTCGGTCGCCATCAAGGAAGGCGTCAACAAGACGCTGCAAATTACCCGTGACCACTTTGAGGCGCTGTATCCAGGCGCCAAGGGCTACGAGTTTTTCCAGTACGACTCGGCCAAGCTGGGCCAGGTGCGCAACTATGCGACCAGCCCCAATGTGCAGATCATGGTGATCACGGTCGGAGCAATCAATAAGTTCGGCGACGAACAGGAGGCGGCGGCCGAGGAAGGCAACGAGGCCCTGCGCCGGGAGAAGTCGAAGAATGTGATGTACCGGGCGAGTGAGAAGACTGGTGGGGAAAAGCCCATCGATCTTGTGCGAGCCACGCGGCCCATCTTGATCGTGGACGAACCGCAAAGCGTCGACGGAGGTATCGATGGGCGCGGAAAAAAGGCCATGACGCGAATGCACCCGCTATGTACGCTGCGTTACTCGGCCACTCACGTGGACAAGCACAACATGGTCTACCGGCTGGACGCGGTGGACGCCTACGAGCAAAAGCTTGTCAAGCAGATCGAGGTGGCTTCGGCCACGGTAGACCACGGCTTCAACAAGCCCTACGTTAAGCTGCTTGCAGTGAGCGACAAGCGCGGTGCCAT
Source organism: Variovorax sp. SRS16 (assembly GCF_901827165.1). NCBI lineage: Bacteria > Pseudomonadati > Pseudomonadota > Betaproteobacteria > Burkholderiales > Comamonadaceae > Variovorax > Variovorax sp. SRS16. The sequence continues at coordinate 3,677,874 of NZ_LR594666.1, read as the reverse complement.
CACCGCAACCTTGGAGATTGACGTGCTGAGTCGCGCGGGCAGCGTGCAACGCAAGGAAGCGATTGTTCAGGATGGCGACGATCTGGAGCAGACCACTGGCCGTGAAATCTACGCCAACCTGCGCGTTGGCACGATCCGCGCCGGGTCGAAAAGTCCAAGGCAAGAAGCGTTGCTGGAACTACATGTGCCTGGCGGCCAGCAGTATCTGAGGGTCGATGACAGCTGGGGTGGTGTGGAGCCGCTGGCTATCCAACGCGAAATGATCCGTCGCACGATAAAGGAACACTTGGACAAGGAAAAGCGGCTGCGTCCGCTGGGCATCAAGGTGCTGAGCCTGTTCTTCATCGACGCGGTGGACAAGTATCGAGTTTACGACGCACAGGGCGATGCACAGAAGGGCTTGTACGCGACAATCTTCGAGGAAGAGTACAAGCGCTGGGCCCGGCACCCCGATTACCAGAGCCTGTTCACCGAGGTGGATCTGAGCGCAGCCGCCAACGAGGTGCACAACGGCTACTTCTCTATCGACAAGAAGAAAGTCGGCGGCAAGATGGTCGAGATGGTGAAGGACACCAGCGGCAGCACGGCCGCTGACGATGACACCTACAACCTCATCATGCGCGATAAGGAAAAGCTGCTGAGCTTTTCGTCGCCGCTGAAGTTCATCTTTAGCCACTCGGCGCTGAAGGAAGGATGGGACAACCCCAACGTCTTCCAGATCTGCAATTTCAGTACCCGCGAGACCGAGCGCTGGCGTCGCCAGACCATCGGTCGCGGCCTGCGTCTGTGCGTGAATCAGGACGGCCAGCGCCTCCGCGGCTTCGAGGTGAACACGCTGACGGTGGTCGCCAATGAGAGCTACCAGCAGTTTGCCGACAACCTGCAGAAAGAGATCGAAGACGACGGCTTCCAGTTCGGCGTGGTGCCGAACCAACTGTTTGCCGGAGTGGCTGTGCAGCAGATCGACGGCACGCAGAAGCCGTTAGGCTTCGATGCCTCGAAGGTACTGGCGGAGCACCTGCGCGCGCAGAAACTAATCGACGCTAAGGGCAAGGTGCAAGACACTCTGCGACAGGCGATCAAGAACAATACACTGACCCTGCCGCCGGAAATGGAGGCTCAGCGCCAGCAGATAGTGGATATGCTGCGCAAGGTGGCCGGCAAGTTGGAGATCAAGAACGCCGACGAACGCCGGCAGGTGCCAGTGCGCCGCGCCGTGTTGGACAGCCCCGAGTTCAGGGCGCTGTGGGACCGCATCAAGTTTCGAACCACCTATCGTGTGCAGTTCGACAACGAGAAGCTGATCCGCGACTGCATCGGCGCGGTTATCCAGGCCCCGCACATTAGCAAGACGCGTCTGCAGTGGCGCAAGGCAGGAATGGAGATAGGCCAGGCAGGCGTGAATGCTGTGGAGCGCGTAGGTGCCGAGACCGTTGTGCTCCGTGAGGACGACATCGAGCTGCCGGATATTCTGACCGAGTTGCAGAACCGTACCCAGATCACGCGCCGCAGCATCGGCCGTATCTTGGTCGAAAGCCAGCGCCTGAACGACTTCAAACGCAACCCACAGCAGTTCATCGAAATCGTGGCCGACGCCATTGATCGGTGCAAGCGCATCGCGTTGGTAGACGGCATTCGCTACCAGAGGCTGGGCGGCGACGACTACTATGCTCAGGAGCTATTCGAGAAAGAAGAGCTAACCGGCTATCTGAGGAACATGCTACAGGACACCAAGCGCTCGGTGTACCAGCACGTGGTGTACGACTCAGATGTTGAACGCGACTTCGCCGATCAGCTGGAGAAGAACGATGCCATCAAGATCTACGCCAAGTTGCCTGGCTGGTTCAAGGTGCCCACGCCTTTAGGCAGCTACAACCCGGACTGGGCCGTGCTGGTGACCATGCCAGACGGCGATCGAGTTTATTTTGTCGTCGAGACAAAAGGCAGCCTGTTTGCAACGGATCTGCGCGGCGTCGAGAGCGCAAAGATCGAATGCGGGCGAGCGCATTTCGAGGCACTGGCGGTTGGTGAGAAACCTGCGATCTATGACAAATTTAAGGACGTTGCAGGTCTGGTTGAAAGCGCCATGTCGAGAGTTTGATCGTGGCGTTTCTTAACCCCATCCACTACGGGCCAGCGGCTCGTGCCTGGCGGCGCGCCAAAAAACGCCGCCCGAGCAAGACGTGTGGACAACTGCTGCCGATACAACAAACCCTCCGCATTCGATGAGCAATCCTCTGGAAAACGTGCCGCTTTGGCGCACCGCGCTCGCCCCCCAGGGCGATGGCCTCGATATGCCCCGGGAAATGTTAAGGCAGTCATTCCTATCTTTTCGTGGCCGTGTCGCTGATCTGGTGGCTACTTTGGGCAGCGAACTCCCCGGGCTTACCGTTCATGACATCACCCACCTGGATGCCCTCTGGCGGATCGCGCAGGAGATCGCGGGCAGTGAATATCCATTAAACCCGGCCGAAGCCTACGTCCTGGGCGGTGCCTTCTTACTTCACGATGCGGCCCACGTGCTTGCTGCCTATCCAGGTCGATTATCGGAGATTAAGCAGTCTGTGCATTGGCAGGACTTCGTCGCGCAGAGGAGCCAGGGTCTTGAACCGGTTGCTGGAAGCGAGGCGGAGAAGTCCGCCATCTTTCAGGTATTGCGCCACCTGCATGCGGAGCAGGCCCAACGACTGCCTGGCATCTACTGGCAAGTCGACGCTCAAGGAGACCGTTTCTATCTGATTGAGAACCAGGCTCTTCGCGAGTATTACAGCGACTCGATCGGCGAGATTGCAGCGAGCCATCATTGGTCTCCAGACAAGGTTGCTGCGACGTTTGCAGGGCGGCGCGTCTCGTGCCCCTCATTTCTAGCTCCTGCAGCCTGGGAAGTCGATTCGCTAAAGATTGCACTTTTGCTTAGGACGGCGGACGCCGCACACATGGACGCCGCACGCGCACCATGGTTTCTTTTTGCTTTGCGCAAGCCCCAGGGCATCTCAGCCGACCACTGGCGCTTTCAGGCGAAGATGGGACAGGCCACTCGGACGGCTGCCGGTGAACTGAGGTTGGCCTCCGGCGCAAGTTTTGCCCCGAACGAGCGGGCGGCCTGGTGGCTTGCACTCGACACGGCTCGGATGGTCGACCGCGAACTGCGAAGTGCCAACGCGATCCTGCGCGAAGAAAATCGAACGTTGTTTGCCGCAGGTAACGTCCTAGGAGTCGAGTCAGCCGATGCTTTTGCAAGGCATGTGCCGGTCCGGGGTTGGGAGCCAGTCGATGTCTCCCCCAGGATTGGAGACGCGACGCGACTTATCGCCAGCCTCGGGGGTGCGGCGCTCTACGGCGAGAGCTATGCCGCGCCGCTGAGGGAGCTGCTTCAAAACGGTTTGGACGCCGTTGCTGCTTTGCGTGCGCTCAACGGGGTCGGTCCCCGCGAAGGCGAGATCCATGTCAATGTTCGCGCGGCAGAACCGGGCATGTGGTGGCTCGACGTGACGGACACAGGCATCGGCATGAGTCGCCACGTACTCACAAACGTGCTGCTTGATTTCGGTGCGTCGCTTTGGGCGAGCGACACGATGAGACAGGAGCTGCCCGGCTTAGCGAAGGCAGGTTTCAAACCGGTCGGGAAGTTCGGGATTGGTTTCTTTTCGATCTTCATGCTCGGAGACGAGGTTCGAGTGACGACCCGGCGCTTCGAACCTGCAAACGGTGAAAGTATGGTGAACTGGCAGTTGCGCTTCGACGAAGGGCTGGCTTCACGGCCTGCGCTAGTTCGGCCAGATCGCGACGAGACTCTCGCCCGATCGGGCACGCGGGTTAGTGTCAAATTGCCGAACGCCAAACTCACTGCTCTCGTGAATGCCAACAACAAGAACGGCCCGTTTGACGCCTTGTTCCAAGTCACAGCGGAGTCACCCAAGGATCTTGAAGGACGTCGGGGCATTCAGCTTGCTTGGCTGGTCGCCAGCCTGTGTCCAACTAGTACCATTCGCATCACGACGTGTCTCGACGATCAACAGACTTACATTGCCATCAACGCCGATGACTGGAAAAAAATTGATGACAAGGAATTGCTTGGCCGGGTGAATTGCGCAGGCGGTGCGGTGTATGCCTTGAATGACGGAAGCGGTGAACTAATCGGACGCCTCGGAATGAAGGGGGCCTCACTGCAACTGCATCCCACCCCTGCCTCCCTGGTATACGAGGGGGTAGTTTGCGGCCATCTCGACGGACTCACCGGTGTTGCCTGCGCTCGGGAAAACAATAACGATGCGCGTCGCGCCAAAGCGAAACCCGCCGGGTCGCTCGACGACTGGAAACTGTGGGCGGAGCGTGTAGTTGCCGGCACCACGCCGCTCGACATGGATCACAGACTGCATCTGCATCCGTTGCTTCCTGAGAAGGATTTCGATGTCTGGATCGTGGGTGCTGAGGAACTGCCGCTGGCCAGAGTCATGGAATTGGTTAAGACCAAGGACGAAGTGTCGCTTCACGACGGCACCGTATCGCACGATAGTTCGGACGATATGGGCTCGGACAGGTTTAATCACTCGTTTGCGCCTAAGAAGGACGTGATTTGCTACCCCTCGTTCGCACCTCGCGACTCGTGGTGGCCGCTTTCGGAGGCCTATCTGAACAGCGGCGAAGCCTTCCCTTGGTTTCTTGGCGTTCCTCCAATCGACTACCAAGCGAGATTCGAAACCGCGTTGATTGCCACGTGGGGCGCCTTCGAAAAGGAAGACTCGAAGGACGTACCCGTTGGCGAGGTCGATGGCTCAGAGATCATTCGGTGGGTTACTCAGTACCGGCGCGCAAAAGATTAGCTGCGACCGTATACGGCTAGGCACCCGACACCATCGAAGGACACCATGAAACTCGCAGCTGTAACCTTGGAAAATTTCCGTGGATACCACCACGCCACCCGCATAGGCATCGATCAACTAACCGCATTCATCGGAAAGAACGACGCTGGAAAATCAACAATTCTGGAAGCCCTGGAAATCTTCTTCAATGATGGGAGGCCGGAACGTGGGGACGTGTGCGTACATGGCGCTGATTCGACTATTCGCATCGGCTGTGCGTTCGTAAACTTACCCACCGAAATGGTGCTCGACGCCGTTGCTCCTACCTCGCTGACTGCCGAGCAGCTTTTGAATGAGAACGGCGAACTGGAACTCGTCAAGGAGTGGGATACGACCGGCGAAACGCCGAAGGAATCTATTTACGCCGCGGCGATGCATCCGACGAATGCAGACGCTAGTGACCTGCTCACACTGAAGAACGCTGACTTGAAAGCCAGGGTCAAGAAGCTCGGTATCGATCAAGCGGCGATTAATCTCACGATTAACGGGAGCCTTCGCCAGGCGATCCGAGACGCCTGTCAGCCGTTAACGCTGGAACGCAGGTTGCTTCCCCTCGACAAAGAGGACGCGAAAAAGGTGTGGGATCAACTTAAATTGCAGTTGCCGATGTACGCCATTTTCCGCTCGGATCGACCGAGCCAGGATGGCGACGAAGAGGTCCAGAACCCGCTCAAGTTCGCTATAACACAAGCCCTCAAGGAGCTGGCCGATGATTTGAAAAAGATCGAGGACGCGGTGAGAGTGCGAGCGGAGGACGTGGCCAAGCGCACGCTCGCAAAGCTCAATGAGATGGACAGCCGCTTGGCGAGCGAGCTGACGCCATTCTTCAAAGCAGATCCTAAATGGGATGTCTTCAAGTTCGGCCTGATGGGCGACAACGGGATACCCATCAACAAACGCGGTAGCGGCGTGCGCCGGCTCATTCTCCTGAACTTCTTCCGCGCCGAGGCCGAGCGTCGGCGTAACGAAAGAGGCGCGCTGAGCGTCATCTACGCGATCGAGGAGCCGGAGACGTCGCAGCATCCCGACAACCAACGGCTTCTTGTCCAAGCGCTGAAGGAACTCGCTGCCGATGACAACACGCAGGTATTAGTCACGTCGCACACGCCTGGCTTGGCGGGCCTTCTGCCCAGCGACAGCCTGCGATGCGTGCGCAAACAGTCCGACGGGACGGCGGCGGTTTTCCACTGCGAGGATGAAAACGATCTAATCGTGATCGCCAACGAGCTTGGCGTGCTTCCCGATCGGCGCGTCCAAGTTTTGGTTTTTGTTGAGGGGCCAAACGACATCGAATTTTTGGAGCGCATTGGCGCAATGCTCAAGTCCTCCATGCCCAACGTCGTGGACTTCACAAGCGACACGCGTGTGGCCTTAGTCCCTCTCGGTGGTAGTTCGCTAAAGCAATGGGTTGCCAAGCACTACCTGCGCAACCTAGGCCTGCCGGAGGTGCATATCTACGATCGCGACGACGACACGCCCCCGAAGTACCAGGGGGAATATGACAAGGTCAACTCACGCACAGACAAGTCGTGGGCTGTCATCACCACAAAGCGCGAATTGGAAAACTACCTTCATGCCGACGCGATCGCTGAAGGCATGGACGGCATAACGGTCGCTTTTACCGGAACGTGTGACTTGCCGTTGATAGTGGCCAAGGCCGTGCATGAAGCATCCGCCGGTTCGAAACCCTGGGCCGACGTGCTTATGGACGACAAGGAGTTGCGCAACAAGGTCAGTCAGGCCAAAAAGCGGCTGAACCGTGATGCAGCGGAAAAAATGACAAGCGCTAGGCTGACTCAAAGTGACGGCGCGGGTGAGGTGTCCGGCTGGCTAACACGAATTCACGGCATGCTCGGATAGCTGTTGCAGAGTCATGTTCAATCTTTGACTTGGCCGTTGTAGGTGTTGCCAAAGAAACTTCGGCTGGGCTGAAACGCGACAGTTGCCGAGCAATCAATTGTTCTGCCCCTGCAGCGGACTGCCAAACTGAGTCTGGCAAGTCGAACGACAAAAATGTCCACTTCATGCGAAGAATGCATGCGCTCTTCAGCCAACTGGCAAACCTGATCTCCCAGGTGGGTCTAGGTTCATAACATTTCGGCCAACCGACGTTGCGTCTCATCACGCGCAGCGCTGAGGGTGTCGAACTGCCCGGAAAGCAGAGTGTCGATCGCGCACCAAACGCGCATCGCTCGCACAACGTTGCCGTTCTTAATCTCTCGCGCTGGACGCATGGCTGGGCCGAGGCGATATACGAAGTTGGCACGGTCGTTCTTGACCCATAGCGGGTTGATCACGGTGAGGTCGTCGGCAATTTGGAAGCTATCGATGTGATGCACTGACTGCAGCTTCCCGCTGTAACGAAAGCCGATGTAATTTGGGGGCTGCACTGGCCAATGATGGCCAACGGGGTGGAAGTAGCTTCCGTCCTGCTCGACCACGTCGATCCAAGTGTGCGAGCCGCCTTCGACCATTGGCGACAAGCCAAGTGAGACGACGAATACCTTGTTATCAGTCAATCGTTCCATGGACACAAACTCCCGAAGATGCTGCGCGAATTGGCGCAACCACAGTCTTTGCTCGAGACTTCCAGAACGGGTCGACGCGTGCGTCGACATACGCTGTAGATCGCTCCAAGACAGATGATGGAGCAGAACGTCGCCGATGGCGCCTGGCAGGCGTCGGCGCGCGTAGTCGGCGTCCGCTGCACTAATCGAAACAAGGCGCTTGTGTAAAGCGCCCCCGGCCGTCATTCGCGGGCGATATCGCTCGAACTGAATGACATCGGGCACCTCCCACCCGCGCTTAGCTTCAAACAGGACGTGAAATTCATGGCCAGCTTGAACTTCGATGTCGGTGTAGCCTCGATCGTCGCCGTGCTTCTGGAGAGTGATCGCCAAGTCTCCCGAAGCCAGGTGCTGACCAAATACTGCATTCAGCACGATCTGTCGGAACGCCGGGCACTGCTCCAAGACCCAGCCCATTGCAAAGCTCGCGCTGTTTTCGTCCGCACGACTGAGCCCGAAGACGCTGGTGGGCTTGGTGCCTCGAATCGTCAGAGCCATGGTCGGTGCTCAGGCCCGACCAATCGTCCGCAGCCTGTTTTTCAGATTAATCACTAGCAGTCTCAGGGCGTGCTCCTTATCAGTCAGTTCGACGACGTCCATCCGCGGTTATAAACGTTCTTACCCCCTGATCAATCCGGTTCCACGGGGCCCGTCCTCATGGTCACGTAGCTCAATGGGCCAGCGATGTTGAACAATTGAGTACTCCACCGCGCAACATCCGAATATGCGAGGGTTGCGCCGCCAAGAACTGCCCTGTCCCACAACAGCTTATGAACGGGGTCGGCATCAGGAGGGAATCGCTGGTCAATGATGTCATCGTCAAGATGCTCCAGCAGGTCACGAAACTTCTTAATTCGTGAGATGGAAGATTCGCTGAGTACATCCATTGCCCGGGCACGCGGTACAAGCGGCGTACCGTCGGCATCTCTGTATCCCATGCCGCGAAGCCGGATCAGGTAGTTGACCGCGCGATGAAGGGATTGGACGCAAGATTCCCAATGATCCTCCGCCCGGTGGTAGTCGAGTCGATAGCCATCTCCACAGATGTACCGAAACATTCTTTCGCGCGTGGCTTGATATTCGAGAACCGTCTTGTCGACCAAGCGCACAAACCCGTCTGCGATTTGCTTGCCGCGCGGCTCTCTCGGGCCATGAACTCCGAGACGAATGCCAAGGTCCCTCTTGCTTCGAAGACTGGCGTCGAGAGGCAGCGGGGGCATTCCTGCTCCGAGTTTGGCCGCCCCCTCGGGGTTACTCTGATTGTCCACGCTGATCCTTTCCCAAATCCGCTGACGATACAGCTCTCCTCGCTTTCATCGACGGTGGCCGTCGATCAGCATTTCAGGTCAAAGAAGCGCTTGCGAGCCTTGTAGAGGTCAACGTCGGCTTGGGCCTTGGCCGCGCCTGTGGCGCGCGCTGCTACTTCCTCAATCTGAGGAAGCTCGCCGTCGAGCCGCGTGCATTGCGTTTGGTCGCTGGTTGGCAGCTTCACGCGACGCCGCATCACATTCATGTCCTCGTGCGACCGGCCGTGCAGCGGGCCCGTTGCGCTGTCGAATATCGAGTTGAACTCGTCGTTCTGCACTTCGCGTCCCTTCCGAGACTGCCCGCCCATCCGGTCCATGCCTTGCGTGGGCGTCACGTCCACCGGCTTTGCGCCGACGCACGGCGCGTCTGAGTAGGCGACCCTGCCGTTCGTCTCGCAGCGGTAGACCTTCGGTTGGGCGGACACGGGCAACACCAGCGCAGCGAACAGAGCGGCGACCAGCAGGCGAGGCATTTTCGCGTTCACCAGAACTTCCACCACGGCCGGCGGCGTAGCCGCATATGTAGTGGCCGGGTATCGAGGCTGTCGAAGATGCTGGCGGCGGCGCCGAAGCGGCTATGCGCGTCGTCGTCGGCCGTGCCGCTCGATGCGGACGCCCGATTGCCTGCCTGGGCGACGTGGCAGGCTTGCGTGGCGGCGTGGTCAAGGGGGAGGGCGCCCGAACTGGTCATGGGCTGATTCTGCCGGGTGAGAAGCGAGAGCCACGTGAACAGATGCGCCGTCTGCCTTTGAATGCGGGCGAAGAAAGGAACTCGTGGTGTATGCGCGACACCGAAAAGGCTGGCCCATCTACCCGCGTTGACCACGGCAATGAGGGCTCTTGATGCCAAGCTACCGGGCTCCGAAATTCTCTTACATCGGCCGTTACATCGCCAAAGAAAATGGCTCTGTTGCTACCATTTTGATAGCAACAGAGCCTTATCTATATTGGTGCCGGAGAGATGAATCGAACACCCGACCTTCTCATTACGAATGAGCTGCTCTACCGACTGAGCTACACCGGCTAAGCCCGCGATTATAGCGGTTCGTGGTACCCCGTCAGCCGCTCGACCTCGTTTTTCGAGCCGAGCACCACGGCCACCCGTTCATGCAGCTTCGATGGCGCCAGATCGAGGATGCGCTTGCGCCCATTGGTAGCCGCGCCGCCGGCCTGTTCGACCAGCCAGCTCATGGGGTTGGCCTCGTACATCAGGCGCAGCTTGCCGGCCTTCTCGGGCTCGCGCTTGTCCCACGGGTACATGAAGACGCCGCCGCGCATCAGGATGCGGTGCACGTCGGCGACCATGCTGGCGATCCAGCGCATGTTGAAGTCCTTGCCGCGCGGGCCTTCCTTGCCGGCCAGGCATTCGTCGATGTAGCGCTTCACCGGGGCGTCCCAGTGGCGCATGTTGCTCATGTTGACCGCGAATTCCTTCGTGTCGGCCGGGATCTGGATGTCCTCCTGCGTGAGCATGAAGGAGCCCTGCTCGCGGTCGAGCGTGAACATGGCGACGCCGGCGCCCACGGTCAGCACCAGCGTGGTCTGCGGGCCGTAGATGCAGTAGCCCGCGGCGACCTGCCGGCTGCCGGCCTGCAGGAAGTCGGCCTCCTGCACGCCGGGTGTGTCGTCGGGCTTCTTGAGCACGCTGAAGATGGTGCCGATGCTGACGTTGACGTCGATGTTGCTCGAGCCGTCGAGCGGATCGAACAGCAGCAGGTATTCGCCCTGCGGGTAGCGGTTGGGCACCACGTAGATGCTGTCCATTTCCTCGCTGGCCATGGCGGCGAGGTGGCCGCCCCATTCGTTGGCCTCGATCAGCACCTCGTTGGCGATGATGTCGAGCTTCTTCTGGATCTCGCCCTGCACGTTCTCGCTCTCGGCCGTGCCGAGCACGCCGCCGAGCGCGCCCTTGTTGACGGCCTGGCTGATGCTCTTGCAGGCGCGCGCGACGACTTCGAGCAGGAGGCGCAGTTGCCCGGGGATGAGGCCGTCGGCGCGTTGCTGTTCGACGAGGTAGCGGGTGAGTGAAATCTTGTGGTGTTGAGCCATGGATGAATCAAAGAGAAATGGTTCGCGGCCGAGGCTCAGCCCGCCAGCGCCCGGGTAACGACTTCGTGCGTGTCCTTGCTGAGGTCGGGTTTGGCGGCCACGCGCGCGATCGCCTCGCGCGCCGCGCTGCGATAAGGTTCGGCCAGCTTGCTCCAGCGGTCGAGCGCGCGCGCGAGCCGTGCGGCCACCTGCGGGTTGATGGCGTCGAGCTCGATCACGCGGTCGCTCCAGAACACGTAGCCCGCGGCATCGGGCCGGTGCAGCGCGCCGGGGTTGGCGCTGCAATAGCTGAAGATCACGCTGCGCGCGCGGTTCGGGTTCTTGATCGAGAAGTCGGGGTGCTTCATCAGCTGCTTGACCAGCGGCAGGATGTCGCCGCCGCGGTCGGGCGCGCCGGCCTGCAGCGAGAACCACTTGTCGATCACCAGCGCCTCGTCCTTGAAGATGGCGTGGAAGCGCGCCAGCGCCTGCGCTGCCAATGCATGGCCCGAGGAGACCAGCGCGCTCAGCGCATTGAAGCGGTCGGTCATGTTGCCGGCGTCCTTGAAGCGCTGCAGCGTCTTGCCCGGCCACACGGCATCGCCCGAGGCGCGCGCCGCGAGGCACAGGTGGGCGAGGGCCAGGCCCGCGAGCGCGCGGCGGCCCGACGAGGCCGGGTCGGGCCGGTAGGCGCCGGTGTCGTGGTTCTGTGCATAGGCCTCTTCCCATTCGGCGAAGAGCGCGGTGGCCAGCTGCGCGCGCATGCCTTCGCGCACCGCGTGCACGCGCTGCGGATCGACCGATTCCAGGTGCTCGGCGATGTAGGTCTCGGAGGGCAGGGTGAGCACCAGATCCTTGAACGCCGCATCGAGCTTCGGATCGCGCAGCACGCGGCGCATCGCTTCGATGTACGCATCGCCGAGCAACGCCTGCGTGCCGTCGGCGGCGGGCGCGTTGATCGCCTGCATCGCCGAGCGCAGCGCCAGGCGCTGGCCGGCTTCCCAGCGGTTGAAGGGGTCGGGGTCGTTGGCCAGCAGCGTGAGCAACTGTTGGTCGCTGTAGTCGTGGTCGAGGATCACCGGCGCGCTGAAGCCGCGCAGGATCGAGGGCACCGGCTCGGCATCGACGTCGACGAAGACGACCTGCTCGCTGTCGCGCGTGAGGACCAGCGTGCGCGTGCCCTGGCTGGCGCTCTGTTCGCCCTCGAGCCGCAGCGGCAGTTCGCGGCCGTCGGCGCTCAGCAGGCCGAGGTTGACCGGAATCACGAAGGCTTCCTTCACCGGCTGGCCCGGCGTCGGCGGGCAGCTCTGGATGAAGTTCAGCGTGTAGGTGCGGGCCTGCGCGTCGTACACGCCCTGGGCCGCGAGGCGCGGCGTGCCGGCCTGGCCGTACCAGCGCTTGAACTGCGGCAGGAGGCGTGCGAGGTCGGAGTCGGGGTTGGCATCGGCGATGGCCTGCGCGAAGTCGTCGCAGGTCACGGCCTGGCCGTCGTGGCGCTCGAAGTACAGCGTGATGCCGCGCTCGAAGCCCTTGCGGCCGACCAGCGTCTGCATCATGCGCACCACCTCGGCACCCTTCTCGTAGATGGTGACGGTGTAGAAGTTGCTGATCTCGATGTAGCTGTCGGGCCGCACCGGATGCGCCATCGGCCCCGCGTCCTCGGGGAACTGCGCGGTGCGCAGCACGCGCACGTCCTCGATGCGCTTGACGGCGCGCGCCGAGGCGTCGGCGCACAGGTCCTGGCTGAACTCCTGGTCGCGGAACACCGTGAGGCCTTCCTTGAGCGAGAGCTGGAACCAGTCGCGGCAGGTCACGCGGTCGCCGCTCCAGTTGTGGAAGTACTCGTGGCCGACGACGCTTTCGATGTTGCCGTAGTCGGCATCGGTGGCCGTGGCCTGGTTGGCCAGAACGTACTTCGTGTTGAAGATGTTCAGGCCCTTGTTTTCCATCGCACCCATATTGAAGTCGCTGGTGGCGACGATCATGAAGCGGTCGAGGTCCAGCGGCAGGCCGAAGCGCGCCTCGTCCCAGGTCACCGAGTGGATCAGCGAGTTCATCGCGTGCTCGGTCTTGTCGAGGTCGCCGGCGCGCACGTAGACCTGCAGCAGATGGTCGCGGCCGTTGCGCGCGCGGATGCGCTGCTCGCGCGCTACCAGCTTGCCGGCGACCAGCGCGAACAGGTAGCTCGGCTTCTTGAAAGGATCGACCCATTTCGCGAAGTGGCGGCCCTCGGGCAGCTCACCTTGCTCGACCAGGTTGCCGTTCGACAGCAGCACGGGATAGGCGGCCTTGGCAGCGCGCAGCGTGACCGTGTAGCTGGCCATCACGTCGGGCCGGTCGAGGAAGTAGGTGATGCGGCGGAAGCCCTCGGCCTCGCACTGGGTGAAGAAGGTGTCCTCGCTGACGAACAGGCCCATGAGCTTGGTGTTCTTGGCCGGGCAGCAGGTGGTGAAGATCTCCAGCTCGAAGGTCTCGGGCAGGTTGTCGATCACGAGCTGGTCGGCCTCCATGCGGAAGGACGCGCCCTGGCCGTCGACCAGCACGCGCGCGAGGTTGAGTTCGTCGCCGTCCAGGCGCAGCGGCTGCGCATGCACGTCGGGATTGCGGCGCAGGCGCATGCGGTTGAGCACGCGCGTCTTGGCCGGATCGAGGTCGAAGGTCAGCTCGACGGTGTCGATCCAGTAGGCGGGGGCGGCATAGTCCTCGCGACGGATCGCGACGGGCTGGCCTTGAGCATCACGCAACAGCATCGAGTGTCTCCAGAAATTTTGAGTTTGCGAGTTCTTCGTAGTCACGCACGGCCGCAATCACGTGCGGCCCCGCGAGTTGTTCGGCGCTGTGGCTGCTGCAGATCGCCACCGCCTGCATGCCGCCGCGGCGTGCGGCCTCGATGCCGAAGGGCGCGTCCTCGAACACGATACAGCGCGACGGCGACACGCCGATGCGGCGCGCGGCTTCGAGGAAGATCGCCGGCTGCGGCTTGCCGGGCAGGCCTTCGTCGCCGCCCACGATCGCGAGCGGCGGCGGATCGAGCGCCAGCAGCGACATCGTGAAGGTGATGTTGTGCTTGTCGCCGGCCGTGCCGACCGCGGTCTTCAGGCCGCGCGCGGCCGCCGCGCGTGCGAACGCGCGAAAGCCCGCGACCTCGCGGAACTCGGCGCCGAAGAGCTCGCGGTAGATCGATTCCTTCTGGTGCGTGATCTCGGCGCTCTCGGCTTCGCTGACCTCGCGGCCCATCAGCTCGCAGGCGCACTCGAAGGCCGTGCGGCCGTTGGTGCGGCGCATGAAGTCGGGGATGTCGATGGCCAGGCCGCGGCGGCGTCCGAACTCGACCCACGCCCTGGCGTGCCAGGGCATGGAGTCGACCATGGTGCCGTCCATGTCGAAGATCAGCGCTTCCGTTCCCGGCGCGCGCAGCTTGGGGATGTGCGCCACGCTATACGCCCTGCTTGAGCGAGGCTTCGATGAACACATCGAGATCGCCGTCCAGCACCTTCTGCGTGGCCGACACCTCGACGTTGGTGCGCAGGTCCTTGATGCGGCTGTTGTCCAGCACGTAGCTGCGGATCTGGTGGCCCCAGCCGACATCGGTCTTGCTGTCCTCGAGCTTCTGCTGCTCTTCCTGGCGCTTGCGCATCTCGTGGTCGTACAGGCGCGAGCGCAGCCGCTTCCAGGCGACGTCGCGGTTGCTGTGCTGGCTGCGGCCGTCCTGGCACTGCACCACGATGCCGGTCGGAAGGTGAGTCAGGCGCACGGCCGAGTCGGTCTTGTTGATGTGCTGGCCGCCGGCGCCGCTGGCGCGGAAGGTGTCGACACGCACGTCGGACGGGTTGATGTCGATCTCGATCGAGTCGTCGATCTCCGGGTAGACGAAGATGCTGGCGAAGCTGGTGTGCCGTCCGCCCGAGGAGTCGAAGGGCGACTTGCGCACCAGCCGGTGCACGCCGGTCTCGGTGCGCAGCAGGCCGAAGGCGTAGTCGCCCTCGACCTTGATGGTCGCGCCCTTGATGCCGGCGGTGTCGCCCGGTGTCTCGTCCTCGATCTGGGTCTTGAAGCCCTTGCGCTCGGCGTACTTGAGGTACTGGCGCAGCAGCATGCTGGCCCAGTCGCAGGCCTCGGTGCCGCCGGCGCCGGCCTGGATGTCGACGAAGGCATTCAGCGGATCGGCCGGGTTGTTGAACATCCGGCGGAACTCGAGTTGCTTGATGTCGGCCTCGAGCGTGGCCGCGTCGTCGGCGATCGACTGCAGGCCGTCCATGTCGCCGTCTTCCTTCGACATCTCGTAGAGCTCGGTGTTGTCCGAGAGGCCGCTGGTGAGCCGGTCGAGCGTGACCACCACGTCGTCGAGGGATTTCTTCTCGCGGCCCAGGTCCTGGGCCTTCTTGGGGTCGTTCCAGACGGTCGGGTCTTCGAGCGACGCGACCACGGTCCTCAGGCGTTCGGCTTTGGCATCGTAGTCAAAGATACCTCCGTAAATCGACCGTGCGGGCGCTCAGGTCCGCAAGGGTGGCGCCGATTTGGTTGATTTGTTCTGCATCCATGGGAGTGTCCTGACGGTGTTCGGGGGAAACCGTGCATTTTCTCATGGCCGCGGCGTCTTCCCGCGGCGGCGTTCGGCGGGCTTCAGCCGGTCTGCGGCGGGGGCTGCAGCGGCAGGCTCACGCGGAACAGCGCGCCCTCGCCGGGGCGGCTCTCCAGCGTGATCTCGCCGCCGTGCAGGCGCACGATCTGGCGCGTGATGAAGAGCCCCAGCCCGAGCCCGGGCGCGTGCTTGCGGCTGTCGTCGGTGCGCTCGAACTGTTCGAAGATGCGCGCGTGGTCTTCGGGCGCGATGCCGATGCCCTGGTCGCGCACGCTGATCTGCGCACTGTCGCCCACCTGCCGCACCGACACCTGCACCGGCCGGCCGCCGCCGTAGCGCAGCGCGTTGGTCAGCAGGTTGGTCAGCACCTGCTCGATGCGGAACTCGTCCCAGGTGCCGTCGACGCCGTCCTCGGCATCGACGCCGATCGCGCAGCCGGCGGCTTCGGCCTGCTGGGCCAGGCTTTCCGTCACGCGCCGCGCCAGCGCCGACAGGCCGATCGGCTTCGGCTCGATCGACAGCGCGCCGCTGCGCATGCGGGTGACGTCGAGCATGTCGTCGATCAGCCGCACCATGCTGCGGATCTGGCGCTGATCGCGCTCGATCATCGCGGGCAGCCGCTCGGCGTCGAAGGGCGCGAGGTTGCCCTTGGCGAGGTGGAGCTTGCGCACCTGCGTCTCCAGGTACAGCGTGTTGAGCGGCGTGCGCAGCTCGTGCGAGACCATCGACATGAAGTCGTCGCGCATGCGCACCGCGCGTTCGAGTTCGCACTGGGCGCACTGCAGCTTCTGCACCAGCAGCTCCTGCTGGCGGTTCGAGGCGGCCAGCGCCTCCATCTCGCGCTTGAGCGCCTTGCGGTGCCGGTGCAGATCGACGAACACGCTGACCTTGCTGCACACCACGTGGGCGTCCAGCGGCTTCTGCAGGAAGTCGACCGCGCCGCTCTCGTAGCCCGTGAAGGCGTAGTTCATCTCGCTGCCGGCCGCGCTCACGAAGATGATCGGGATATGCCGCGTGCGCTCGGTGCCGCGCATCATCTCGGCCAGTTCGAAGCCGTTCATGCCCGGCATCTGGACGTCGAGGATCGCGAGCGCGAACTCGTGCGCCAGCAGCAGGTCGAGTGCCTGCTCGGCCGAGTTCGCCTTGAAGACCTGGCGCTCCGGGCCGCGGATCAGCGCTTCCAGCGCCAGCAGGTTCTCGGGCAGGTCGTCGACGATCAGCAGCTTGCTTTCGACATCAAAGTGCATGGGCGGCGTCCAGTCGCAGGAGCAGGGTGCGCATCTCGCGCAGCGGCAGCATGAAGTCGGGGGCATGGCGGCGCAGTGCCGCCTGCGGCATGGTGGCGACCTGCGCCTCCATCGGGTCCTGCACCGCGGTCAGGCCGCCCGCGCGGTGGATCTGCAGCAGGCCTTCGGCGCCGTCCTCGTTGGCACCCGTGAGCAGCAGGCCGGCCAGGGCCGAGCCATAGACATCGGAGGCGGAAGCCATCAACAGGTCGATGGACGGCCGCGAGAACAGCACCGGCGGCTCGCAGCTCAGCGAGAAGCGGCGGTCGCGCTCGATCGACAGGTGGTAGCCCGGCGGCGCGAAATGCAGCGTGCCATCGGTGACCGGCACCTTGTCCTCGGCTTCGCGCACGGCGAAGGGTACGCGGTGGCTGAACACATCGGCCAGCCGGCTCTCGTGGCCTTCGGGCAGATGGATGACGACCACCAGCGGCAGCTTCCAGTGCGTCGGCAGCTCGTGCAGCAGGGTCAGGAGCGCGTCGACGCCGCCGGCCGAGGCACCGATCACGGCGGCATCGATGCGGCGCGCGATCTGGGGAATGCGCTTCATGATGCCTTGCGGTAGATGCGCTCCGCGCGCGACAGCGCGTCGAAGCTTGCGGCATGGCGGGAGAAGTCGATGCTCTCCTTGGCGCCGAGGCCGAGGAAGCCGCGATGGCACAGCGACTCGTGGAAAAGGCCCAGCGCGCGGTCCTGCAGCTGGCGATTGAAGTAGATCAGCACATTGCGGCAGGACACGAGCTGCGTCTCGGCGAACACGCTGTCGGTCGCCAGGCTGTGGTCGGCGAAGATCACGTCGGCGCACAGCGCGGGGTCGAAGCGCGCGGCGTCGTAGGCGGCCGTGTAGTAGTCCGAGAAGGCACGCCGGCCGCCGGCGCGCTGGTAGTTGGCGGTGTAGCCGCGCACCGCCTCGAGCGGGAAGATGCCCTGGCGCGCCTTTTCGAGCGACGTGGGGTTGATGTCAGTGGCATAGATGCGGCTGCGCGCGAGCAGGCCTTCTTCCTCGAGCAGGATGGCGAGCGAGAACACTTCCTCGCCGGTGCTGCAGCCGGCGACCCAGATCTTGATCGACGGATAGGTCTGCAGGACCGGCACCACCTGCCGGCGCAGCGCGAGGAAATACGCCGGGTCGCGGAACATCTCGCTCACCGGGATGGTGAGGAATTGCAGGAGCCGGCTGAAGACGGCCGGGTCGCGCAGCACCTTGTCCTGCAGCGCCGAGATGCTCGGCAGGTCGAGCTGGCCGAGCGCATACAGCACGCGCCGCTTCTGTGACGCACCGGTGTAGTCGCGGAAGTCGTGGCTGTACTTGAGGTAGATCGCCTCCATCAGCAGCCGCAGCTCGATGTCGGTGTCGCTCGGCGGTTCGCTCGCAGGGTTCACGGCAGGCGTTCCATCTTCGGCATCCACACGCGCAGCAGCGAGAACAGGCGATCGAGGTCGACCGGCTTCGCGAGGTAGTCGCTGGCGCCGGCCGCCAGGCACTGTGCCTGGTCGTCCTTCATGGCCTTGGCAGTGATGGCGATCACCGGCAGCTTGCCGAAGCGCGGATCCTGGCGCAGGCGCCGCGTGGCTTCGAGGCCGTCCATCTCGGGCATCATCACGTCCATCAGCACCAGGTCGATGTCGGGCACCTGGTCGAGCTTCTCGAGCGCCTCGCGGCCGTTGCGGCCGATCTCCACCTTCGCGCCGCGCTGCTCCAGCGCGCTGGTGAGCGCGAAGATGTTGCGCACGTCGTCGTCCACCAGCAGGATCGAGCGGCCCTCGAACACGCGGTCGCGGCCGCGCGCGGTCTTCAGCATGGTCTGGCGTTCGCTCGACATGCTGGCCTCGACCTTGTGCAGGAACAGCGTGACCTCGTCGAGCAGCCGCTCGGGCGAGCGCGCGCCCTTGATGATGATCGAGCGCGAATAGCGCAGCAGCTCGGCTTCCTCGGCGTGCGTGAGGTTGCGTCCGGTGTAGACGATCACCGGCGGGAAGGAGCAGATCTCCTCGGTCGCCATCCGCTTGAGCAGCTCCGCGCCCTGCATGTCGGGCAGGCGCAGGTCGGTGACCATGCAGTCGAAGACGCGGGTGCGCAGCAGCGCCATCGCCTCTTCGCCGGACTCGACCGCGGTGATGACGACGTCCTCGTCGCCGATCAGTCTGACCACGCTCTCGCGCTGCAGCGCATCGTCCTCGACCAGCAGCACGGTCTTGACCTTCTGCGTGAGCTTCTCCTCGAACTTGCGGAAGACCTGGGTGAGCTGTTCGCGCGTGGTCGGCTTGAGCGCGTAGCCGATCGCGCCCATGTGCATCGCGGCCTCGGTGTTGTCCTGCGCGGACACCACGTGCACGGGGATGTGGCGCGTCTGCGGATCGTCCTTCAGATGCTGCAGCACGCTCAGGCCGGGGCTGTCGGGCAGGCGCATGTCGAGCAGGATCGCATCGGGCAGGAACTGCTCGGCGAGGCTGAAGCCCTCGGCTGCGCCCTGCGCGACCAGGCAGCGGTAGCCGAGCTCGTGCGCGAGGTCGTAGAGGATGTGCGCGAACTGCGGCTCGTCCTCGATCACCAGCACGCGGCGCCGCTGGTCGTGCGGCAGCGCGCGATCGTCGGCGAAGGGCGGCTGGAGCGGCGCCGGTGCCGGCGCGGGGGCCACGATCGGCGCGGCGGCGAAGGCGGGGCGATGCGTGCCGGCAGCGGGCCTTGGCGGTGCCGGCTGCCTGGATTGCGGCGCCCGCGCCGGCAGCTGCAGCGTGAAGGTGCTGCCCTCGCCGGGCACGCTCTGCACGCTGAGCGCGCCGCCGAGCAGATGGGTCAGGTCGCGCGAGATCGACAGGCCGAGGCCGGTGCCGCCGTAGCGGCGGCTGGTGGTGCCGTCGGCCTGGCGGAAAGCCTCGAAGATCACGTCCTGCTGGCTCGGTGGAATGCCGATGCCCGAGTCGGTCACGGCGAACAGCGCACCGCCGTCGGGCGCGCCGGAGACGGTCAACGTCACTTCGCCGCGCTCGGTGAACTTGATGGCGTTCGACAGCAGGTTCTTCAGGATCTGCTCGACGCGCTGGCGGTCGGTCTCGAGCGTGGCCGGCGCGCCGGGCCGCACGTCGAGCCGGAAGGCGAGGTGCTTCTGTGCCGCCAGCGGCGTGAAGGTCATCTCCAGGCTGGCTGCCAGCCGTGCGATGGCGACGTCCTCGGCCACCAGGTCGAGCTTGCCGGCCTCGACCTTGGCGATGTCGAGGATGTCGTTGATCAGCACCAGCAGGTCGTTGCCCGAGGCGTAGATGGACTCTGCGAACTTCACCTGTTCCGCGCTCAGATTGCCCTGCGTGTTGTCGCCGAGCAGCTTGGCAAGGATCAGCGCGCTATTGAGCGGCGTGCGCAGCTCGTGCGACATGTTGGCGAGGAATTCCGACTTGTAGCGGCTCGCGCGCTGCAGCTCGTCGGCGCGCTCCTCGAGGTCCTGCTGCACGCGGCGCAGCGCGGCGTTGCGCTGGTCCAGGGCCTCGGTGCGTTCGGACAGCTGGCTGTTGGTCTGCTCCAGCTCGGCCTGCTGGTTCTCCAGCGTGGCCTGCGAGGCGCGCAGGGCGCGCGACTGCTCCTCGAGTTCCTCGTTGGCGGTGCGCAGCTCTTCCTGCTGCACCTGGAGTTCCTCGTTGAGCTGCTGGGTTTCGGCCAATGCGTCCTGCAGCTGCTCGCGAAAGCGTGCGGCGGCAACCGAGCTGCCGATGTTGCCGGCCACCAGTTCCAGCAGGGCCGTGCCGCGCTCTTCGACGGCCTGGAGCATGCCGAGCTCGACAACGCCGTTGACGATGCCGTCGTTGGCCACCGGCAGCAGCAGCGCCGCGGCCGGCGCGCTGCCGCCCAGGCCCGAGTTGACCTTGAAATAGGCGGCCTCGACCGGCGCGACCCGCATCAGCCGATTCTCGGTGGCGGCCTGGCCGACGAGGCCTTCGCTCGGGGACAGCACCTGCGGCGTGGCTTCGGCCGCATCGGAGAAGCCGTAGCTTGCCACGCGCCGCAGCGTGCCATGGCGTTCGCGCACATACATCGCGCCGACCACGCTGCCGACATGGCGCGCGAAGAAGGCCAGCACCTTGCGGCCCATCTCCTGCGCGCCGAGCTCGCCGACCAGTTCGCCGGTGAGCTCGGTTTGCGCGGTGCGCAACCAGGCCTGCCGCTGAAGGATTTCGGCGTGCGCGGCCTGTCCCTGCAGCACGCCTTCGTAGCTTTGGGACATCTGCATGAGCTGGCGGCGTCCGAAAAAGGCCAGCAGGCCGGTGACTGCCAGGGTGAAGAGGACGAACACGCCGACCACCGCGTAGCTGGTGTTGTTCGCCTCGGTGTTGCGCTGGAAGCGCAGCGCCAGCTCGGTGCTCATGAAGTTGGTGAACTCGGCGCGGACGTCGTCGGTCAGCCGCTTGCCGCGGCCCAGCGCCACCGGCTGCTGGTAGTCGCCGCCGTCGCGGCGCAGCGCGATCATCTCGCGCGCGAAGTCGTTCCAGGTGTTCTGCAGCGCGCTGATGCGGTCGACGCGGTCCACTTGCGACTGGTTGTCCGAGACCAGTGTCCTGAGCGCCGCCAGGCCGATCCTGACCCGGGGCAGGGCGCTTTCGTACGGTTCGAGGAAGCTGGTGTCGCCCGTGATCAGGTAGCCGCGCATGCCGGTTTCGAGATCGATGATCTGCCGCTGGACCTCGCTGGCGCTGCGCGTGACGCGATCGGTGTGTTCGACCCAGGCGATCGTCGAGAGCAGGTAGAAGATGAGCAGCGCGAAGACCACCGCCCCGATCAGGCCGCCGATGATCGGGATCTTCAGATTGCGATTCAGCAGGCGCTGGAAGTCCTCGGGATCGATCGCGGATGGGCTGTTCATGAAGGGGCTTTGAGCAAAACCCGACAAGTCTGCCCGACCCGTGATCCTTTGCTTGTCGGAGAAGGCCGCGCGAACCGGCTCAACCGGCGAGGAAGGCGTCGATCAGCGCCGCCACGCGCGCGGGCTGGTCGTGGTGGAGCATGTGCCCGGCGTCCTCGACGCATGCGACGCGCGCGTCGGGCACTGTCTTCAGGCGCTCGTGGTAGTCGGCCAGCGTGTAGCCGCCTTTCCACCAGCGGCCGAGGCTGTCGTCCGAGGCTTCCACGGCCAGCAGCGGCGCGGCGATGCAGGCATAGAGCGCGAGCGTCTCGTCGACGCGGAACAGGTTGGCGTTGATGATCTTGTGCGCCGGATCGCCGAGGATTTCCCAGGCCTCGCGGCCATCGGGCTGACGCCTGGCGACCGACCAGTGGGCCGCGAGCCAGTCGGCCTTGTCCTGCGTGAGGCGCGGGTTGGTCTTCATCAGGCGCCGGGCCACGCCGCCGGCCTCGGGGTAGGTCGCGAGTCCCATCTCGCCGCGGTGCAGGCGCTTGAGCTGGTCGATCCACTTGCCGAAGCGCGCAGGCGCTTCGTCGGCCCGCAGCGGCGCCATGCCGAAGCCTTCGAGGTTGACCAGCCGGCGCACGCGCCGCGGACGCACGCCCGAATACTGCATCGCGATGTTGCCGCCCATGCTGTGGCCGACGAGGTCGATCGGCGTATCGCCCGCATAGTGGTCGAGCAGCCAGTCGAGGTCGGCCAGGTAGTCGGGCATCCAGTAGTTGTCGACGCCGCCGCCGTCGGTGAGGCCGAAGCCGCGCCAGTCGGGCGCGAGCACCCAGCGCGCCTCGGCCAGCGCGTCGACCACGAACTGCCACGAGGCCGCGACATCCATCCAGCCGTGCAGCAGCACCAGCGGCGGCCGCGCCGGCGAGGGCTCGCCCCAGAGGCGCACGTGATAGCGCAGGTTGCGCACGGGAACGAACTCGCTGCGGGAGGGGCGCAAGGCTTGGTACATGCGGCCGATGATAAGCAGCGCCCGACGGCGGGCCTGCCTCCGGGGTGACTCGGCAGCGGCGGACGGCCGGGCGCGTTAGCATTTCGCCCATGAAAAAAATCCGGCTTGGCCACAGCGACCTCTACGTCACCCCGATCTGCCTCGGCACCATGACCTTCGGCGAGCAAGTGGACGAACCCACTGCGCACGCGATCCTGAACCGCTCGTTCGAGCGCGGCGTGGATTTCATCGACACCGCCGAGATGTATGCGGTGCCGACCCGCAAGGAAACCTTCGGTGCGACCGAATCCATCATCGGCAACTGGTTCGCGAAGCATCCGGGCATGCGGGCGAAGACGGTGCTGGCCACCAAGGTCGCAGGCCCGTCGCGCGGCATGGACTGGGTGCGCCAAGGCAGCGGCATGACGGCCGAGGACATCGTCGCCTCGTGCGAGAACAGCCTGCGGCGGCTGCAGACCGACGTGATCGACCTCTACCAGATCCATTGGCCGGAGCGGCACGTGCCGGCCTTCGGCAACCTGTACTACGACCCGTGCAAGGAAACGTCGCGCACGCCGATCCGCGAGCAACTCGAAGCATTGGCGAAGCTGGTCGAGGCAGGCAAGGTGCGCGCCATCGGCCTGTCCAACGAGACGCCCTACGGCGTGCACGAGTTCGTGCGGCTGGCCGAGGAGCATCGACTGCCGCGCGTGGCCACGGTGCAGAACGTCTACAACCTGCTCAATCGCACGGTCGAGAACGGCCTGGACGAAACCATGCACCGGCTCGGCGTCTCGCTGCTGGCCTACTCGCCGCTGGGCTACGGCCTGCTGACCGGCAAGTACGACGCCGGCGGAAGCACGGGGCCCGGTGCGCCTGCCGGCGCGCGCATCACCCTCTACGAGTCGGTGCGCAAGCAGCGCTGGGGCCGGCCCGGCTCGCTGGCGGCGGCGCGGCGCTACAACCAGCTGGCGCGCGAGCACGGCATGACGCCGACCAAGTTCGCGCTGGCCTTCTGCAACAGCAAGTGGCAGGTCGCGAGCACCATCCTCGGCGTCACCTCGGTCGCCCAGCTCGACGAGAGCATCGACAGCTGGGGGGCCACCCTGCCGCCGGAAGTTCTGGCCGAGATCGACCAGCTGCGCCTCGAGATGCACGACCCCGCTTTCTGATGTCAGCCCTCCGGCTTGCCACTTCGTGTGCTTCGCCACCCCCCAAGGGGGAGGCGCGGCTCGCCTTGGGACGGCCCGGCGGCGGCGGCAGTCCTCGCTTCTCATGAGCAGCCGCAAGACCCACGTCAGCGAAACGCCCGCCACGCAGATGCTGAAGGCGAACGGCATCGCATTCACCGAGCATCCCTACGAGTACCTCGAGCATGGCGGCGCGCAGCACAGCGCCGCCGTGCTCGGGCTCGACCCCTTCACGGTAGTCAAGACGCTGGTGATGCAGGACCAGGACGCCAGGCCCCTGATCGTGCTGATGCACGGCAACCGCACGGTATCGACCAAGAACCTCGCGCGGCAGATCGGCGCCAAGTCGGTGGAGCCGTGCAGGCCGGAGGCGGCGAATCGGCACAGCGGCTACCTGGTCGGCGGCACCTCGCCCTTCGGCACGCGGCGCGCGATGCCGGTGTATGTCGAGGCCACGATCCTCGAACTGCCGAGGATCGCGATCAACGGCGGGCGGCGCGGCTACCTCGT
The DNA here is from genome assembly GCF_901827165.1 of Variovorax sp. SRS16. Classification (NCBI taxonomy): domain Bacteria; kingdom Pseudomonadati; phylum Pseudomonadota; class Betaproteobacteria; order Burkholderiales; family Comamonadaceae; genus Variovorax; species Variovorax sp. SRS16. The sequence continues at coordinate 3,653,713 of NZ_LR594666.1, read as the reverse complement.
GGGCCTCGACCCGCAGGTCTGCGTGAAGCTGCTCGACGCCCAGCCTGTTCACTGCGCGCTGGCAGAATAGCCCGCCGGTTCAGCGGCGCATGGCCTGTCCGGCGCGCCTGGAGACAACGTGAGTTTTCATCTTCCTTCGATCGTCGCGATCGTCCTGTCCTACCTGCTGGGATCGCTCTCTTTCGCCGTCATCGTCAGCAAGTCGCTCGGCATGGCCGATCCGCGCAGCTACGGCAGCGGCAACCCCGGTGCGACCAACGTGCTGCGCTCGGGCCGCAAGGGCGCCGCGCTCGCGACGCTGCTGCTCGACGCGCTCAAGGGCTGGCTGCCGGTGTTCGCGATCCAGCACTTCGGCGGCCGCTTCGACCTGGGGCCGGACACCGCGGCGCTGGGCGGGCTTGCAGCTTTCCTCGGGCACCTCTATCCGGTGTTCTTCGGCTTCAAGGGCGGCAAGGGCGTGGCCACCGCGGCCGGTGCATTGATCGGGATCGAGTGGCTGCTGGGGCTCGCGACCGGCACCACCTGGCTGATCATCGCGGTCTTCTTTCGCTACTCGTCGCTGGCCTCGATCGTGGCCGCCTTCTTCGCGCCGGCCTACTATCTGCTGGGCGGCGGCATCGCCTGGCCGCTGAACCGCACGGTGCTGCTGGCGCTGATCGTCATCAGCCTGCTCCTGATCTGGCGCCACCGCGCCAACATCCGCCGGCTTGCGGCCGGCACCGAATCGAGACTCGGCTCGACAAAGAAGGAATGACCATGGCATCCATCCAGCGCTTTCACGTCGGGCCGCGCCTGAGCGAAACCGCCGTTCACAACGGCACGATCTACCTTGCGGGCCAGGTGCCCGACGACACCTCGCAGGACATCCGCGGCCAGACCGCGCAGGTGCTGGCGATGGTCGACCGCCTGCTGGCCGAGGCCGGCAGCGACAAGTCGCGCATCCTGATGACGCAGATCTTCCTGGCCGACATCGCGGACATCGGCGCGATGAACGAGGTCTGGGACGCATGGATCCCGGCCGGCCACACGCCGCCGCGCGCGACGGTGCAGGCGGCGATGGCGAACAAGGCTTACAAGATCGAGATCGTGGTGACGGCGGCAATGGCTTGAACATCGAGCCCGTCGTTGACCACGTGCTCCCGATGCCAGGAACACCGCGGATCCGGCTTGGCCGGTCCGCCGGTGTTGCCCCCGGTAGGGGGAAGGCGAAGCGACACGAAGTGCGCCTAGCCTGGGGGCGAGCCTAGTACCGCTTCTCGAGCACCATCTGATCGGCGTCGCGCCGCATCGAGAAGTGGCTGATGAAACTGTTGCCGAGCAGCACATACGGCATCGGCTGCTGCGAGACGATGGCCTCGATGTCATAGACCTCGACATCGCCGACGCGCACCGAATCGAGCCGCACGCGATAGCCCGGCGCCACGCCGTTGGCGGTGTTCACGCGGATGGGCTGGCCCTTGCTGTAGTCGAGCCCGATGCGCTGTGCGTCGGCAGCCGACATCGCGACGGTGGTGGCGCCGGTATCGACCATGAAGCTGACCGCCCGGCCGTTGATGGCGCCCTGCGTGGTGAAATGGCCGCCGCTCGACGCCGGCAGCACGATGCGGGTCCCGCCGCCACTGCCGCCACTGCCACCGATGCTGACCGGCGTGTCCATGCGCAGCGCGACGCGCTTGCCGCCGGATTCGACGGTGGCCTGCTCGGCCTGCAGGGCCAGCAGCTTGACGCCCTGGTAGGTCTCGCCGACCGCCACGGTCTTGGGTGCACCGCCGTTGACGATGAGGATCGCGCGGCTGCCGATCGTGCCGGTCAGCATGACGGATTGCGCGTGCGCGAACGTGCAGGCTGCAGCCAGCAGCCATGCCGAAAGGACCGGCTTCATGACGGGCCTAGTCCCGGAAGTTGTTGAACGACAGCGGCGTGTCGGGCACGTCCTTCTTGATCAGCGCCATCGCCGCCTGCAGGTCATCGCGCTTGGCACCCGTCACGCGCACCGCGTCGCCCTGGATCGCGGCCTGCACCTTGAGCTTGCTGTCCTTGAGCAGCCGGGTGATCTTCTTGGCCTGCTCGTTCTCGATGCCGCTCTTGACCTTGATCACTTGCTTGACCTTGTCGCCGCCGATCTTCTGGACCGCGCCCTTGTCGAGAAAGCGCACGTCGACGCTGCGTTTGGTGAGCTTGCTGCGCAGGATGTCCTCGACCTGCACCAGCTGGAATTCGGCATCGCCCGTCAGGGTGATTTCCTTGTCCTTGAGCTCGACGGCGGCGGCCGTGCCCTTGAAGTCGAAGCGCGTCGCGATTTCCTTGGCGGTGTTCTCGACCGCGTTCTTCACCTCGGGCAGGTTGGGTTCACAAACGGTGTCGAAAGACGGCATGAAGGCTCCGGCGGCAACGGGTTGAATTGCGCTGCGCGCGATGCGGCGCGGCGTGCGAATGCGACAATTCTCCCATGATCGTGGAGCACAACGTACCGCTGCAGCAGCACAACAGCTTCGGCATCGTCGCGCGCGCGCAGCATCTGGTTCGCATCACCGGCGAGGCTGACGTGGCCGCGCTGCGTGCGGATGCGCAGTGGCGCGACGCGCCGAAGTTCGTGCTTGGCGGCGGCAGCAACATCGTGCTGACCGGTGACGTCCGGCCGCTGGTGCTGAAGGTCGAGATCAAGGGCCTGAGGCTGGTCGACACCACCCCGCGCGCCTGGATCGTCGAGGCCGGCGCCGGCGAGAACTGGCACGACACGGTGCGCTGGACGCTCGATCAGGGCTTTCCCGGCCTGGAGAACCTGGCGCTGATTCCCGGCACGGTGGGCGGCTCGCCGGTGCAGAACATCGGCGCTTATGGCGTCGAGCTGCAGGACCGCTTCGAATCGCTCGACGCGATCGACCTCGACACCGGCCGCGGCTTCACGCTCGACGCTGCGCAGTGCGCCTTCGGCTACCGCGACTCGGTGTTCAAGCACGCGGCCAGCGGCGGCAACGACTTCGGGCTCGCGGGGCGGGCGTTGATCACGCGCGTGCGTTTGCGCCTGCCGCGGCCGTGGAAGCCGGTGCTGGGCTACCTCGACCTCGAACGCAAGATGGCCGAGACGGGCAACTTCACGCCGAGCGCGATGGAGATCTTCGACTGGGTCTGCGCGATCCGCCGCGCCAAGCTGCCCGACTGGCGGGTGCTCGGCAATGCCGGCAGCTTCTTCAAGAATCCGACGGTGACGCCGGAGCAGTGCGCCGACATCATCGCGCGCGATCCGAAGATCGTTCATTACCCGATGGCCGACGGCAGCATCAAGCTGGCCGCGGGCTGGCTGATCGATGCCTGCGGCTGGAAGGGCAAGTCGGTCGGCAATGCGGGTGTCTACGAGCGGCAGGCGCTCGTGCTGGTGAACCGCGGCGGTGCCGCCGACCCGGTCACCGGCGGCGAGGTGATGACGCTGGCCAAGGCCATCCAGACCAGCGTCTACGAGCGCTTCGGCATCCGGTTGGAGCCCGAGCCTGTGGTGGTCTGACCCTGCCTGGTCAATCCTTGTTGTCGTTTTTCAGCTGAGGCAGCGAAGCGCCTTGGGTCGATGACAGCAGGCCCGTCGCCGTATAGATCGCCAGCTTGTCGCGCGTGTCGACGATGTCGAGGTTGCGCATCGTCAGCTGGCCGATGCGGTCCAGCGGCGTGAACGCGCCCTCGACCTTTTCCATGCTCAGCCGCTCGGGCTTGTAGGTGAGGTTGGGCGAGACGGTGTTCAGGATCGAGTAGTCGTTGCCGCGGCGCAGCTCGACGCTGACCTCGCCGGTGATCGCGCGCGCGACCCAGCGCTGGGCGGTCTCGCGCAGCATGATGGCCTGCGGATCGAACCAGCGTCCCTGGTAGAGCAGACGGCCCAGGCGTCGGCCGTGGTCGCGGTACTGCTCGATCGTGTCCTCGTTGTGGATGCCGGTGACCAGCCGCTCGTAGGCGATGAACAACAGCGCCAGGCCCGGGGCTTCGTAGATGCCGCGGCTCTTGGCCTCGATGATGCGGTTCTCGATCTGGTCGCTCATGCCCAGGCCGTGGCGGCCGCCGATGCGGTTGGCTTCGAGGATCAGGTCGACCAGGCTGGCGTACTCGACGCCGTTGATCGCGACCGGACGGCCCTCGACGAAGCGCACCGTGACCTCTTCGCGCTTGACTTCGACTTCGTCCTTCCAGAACGCCACGCCCATGATGGGCTGGACGATCTTCATGCCGCTGTCGAGGTGCTCGAGGTCTTTCGCCTCGTGCGTGGCGCCGAGCATGTTGGAGTCGGTCGAGTAGGCCTTCTCGGCCGACATCTTGTAGGCGAAGCCGGCCTTCTGCATGAACGCGGACATCTCGGCGCGGCCGCCCAGTTCGTCGATGAAGGTCTGGTCGAGCCAGGGCTTGTAGATCTTCAGCGCCGGGTTGGTGAGCAGGCCGTAGCGGTAGAAGCGCTCGATGTCGTTGCCCTTGTAGGTGCTGCCGTCGCCCCAGATGTGGACGTCGTCTTCCTTCATCGCCGACACCAGCATGGTGCCGGTGACCGCGCGCCCGAGCGGCGTGGTGTTGAAGTAGGTGACGCCGGCCGTGGTCACGTGGAAGGCGCCGGCCTGCAGCGCAGCCAGGCCTTCGGCGGCGAGCTGGGTGCGGCAATCGATCAGGCGCGCCTTCTCGGCGCCGTAGAGCATCGCCTTGCGCGGGATCTCGTCGTAGTCGGGCTCGTCGGGCTGGCCGAGGTTGGCGGTGTAGGCGTAGGGGATGGCGCCCTTGTTGCGCATCCAGTGCAGCGCGGCGCTGGTGTCGAGGCCGCCCGAAAAGGCGATGCCGACCTTCTGGCCGGCGGGTACGTTCTGGAGGATGGTGGACATGCTCGGATCCCGGTTCAGCCGAAGTGGCAGATGTAGCTGTAGGGCTCGCCGCTCACCCGGATCTGGAAGCTCGAGTTGCCGGGCACGCTGAATTTTTCGCCGGCGCCCGAGGCCACCCATGCATCGCTGCCGGCCAGCTTGTATTCGCAGCGGCCGCCCGTGCCTTCCATCAGCTCGGGCGCGCCGGTGTTGAAGGTCAAGGTGGAAGGCAGGATCACGCCAACCGATTTCTTCGTGCCGTCGGCGAGCGTGAGGCTGTGGCTCACGCATTTGCCGTCGAAGTAGACGTTGGCCTTGGTCGACACCGCGACGCTGTGGAGGGATTCGGTTGTGCTCATTGGAAAGAAGGAGGGCCTGGCGCCGGTTGCGGTCGGCAACCGGCAGCGCGCCGTTGCCGGACGCTCCGTGCGATGGTTGGAAAGCCCGTGATTTTAGGCTTGCCGGCCGGCCCTCCGGCCCGAGGCGCCGCTCAGCGCCAGCGGCCGCCGTGCCAGCCGCCGCCCCAGCCGCGCGAGTAGCCGAGGTTCAGCGACAGCCCGATGGGCGGATAGATGTAGGGATAGGGCGCGTAGCCGTAGGCGTAGGCCGGCTGGACAACCACCGGCGCGGGGTAGTAGGCCGGTGCGGGCTGCGCGTAGCCGGGCGCCTGGTCGCCCGACACCACGACGCCGGGCTCCGGCTGCACGTCGTTCCAGGCTTGCTGCGGCTGTCCGCCGCCGGGTACCAGCTGCGGTTGCGGCGCCACGGGCGAGGTGGTGACGCCGTAGTTGTTGACCTCGATCGGGATGCTGGCGCCCGGGCGGGTGTCGGTGTGGATCGTGTACTGGCGGCCTGCGTATTCGTAGGTCACGGAATAGCGGGTGACGCCGGGGGCTTCTTCCACCGGCCTGGCCGAGATGACGCGGGCCATCACTTGCTGGGCCTGCGCCATGGTGGCGACGCCGGCCAGTGCCGCGAGAAGCGAAAGGCCCAGAATGTTGCGAACGATCTTCTTGCTCATGTCAGAACTCCTTGAGGGGGCGCGTACGCCGCTGAACGGGTTGGATGAGTCCGCTCGGGTCGGGTTCCGGCCCTTTACACAGCGTAGCCTTTCCACTGCGTGGCGTCGAATCCAGTCGTAACGCCGGCCTTCGGGCCCCAGTTGACCACCGGTCGCTTGATGAGACTCGGGTTGGCCAGCAGCACCGTGCGCGCCGATGCACGATCGACGACCGCCGCGCGGGTCGGGTCGTCAAGTCGACGCCAGGTGGTGCCGCGGCGGTTGACCAATGCTTCCCAGCCCGGCGCATCCAGCCATCGGTCGAGTTCGGCCTCGGGCACGCCGTCCTTCTTGAAGTCGTGATAACGGTAGGCCACGCCCTGTTCGTCGAGCCAGGCGCGGGCGCGTTTCACCGTGTCGCAGTTCGTGATGCCATAGAGAGTCGTCATGCGGCGATGATGCCCGCGCCGTGCGTCGGCGACAATGCCGGCCTCCATGAAAACCCTTGTCGACTGGCTGGCGCACGCCGAGCACCTGCATCCCAAGAGCATCGAGCTGGGGCTCGACCGCGTCCGCGCCGTGGCCGCGCGCCTCGGCCTTGCCTTCGATTGTCCGGTGATCACCGTGGCCGGCACCAACGGCAAGGGCTCGACCTGCGCGATGCTCGAATCGATCCTCATGCGTGCGGGCTACCGCACCGCGGTGTTCACCTCGCCGCACCTGGTGCGCTTCGAGGAGCGGCTGCGGCTCGCGGGCGAGGCGGTCGACGGCGTCGAACTGGCGCGGCATTTCGAGACAGTGGAAGCCGGCCGCGGCGATGTCGCGCTGACGTATTTCGAATTCACGACGCTGTCCATTCTGCTGTGCATGGCGGCGAGCAAGCCCGATGTGGCCATTCTCGAAGTCGGCCTCGGCGGCCGGCTGGACGCGGTCAACATCATCGATGCCGATTGCGCGGTGATCACCAGCATCGACCTCGACCACATGGATTTCCTCGGCCCCGATCGCGAGAGCATCGGCTTCGAGAAGGCCGGCATCCTGCGCGCCGGCCGGCCCGCGATCGTCAGCGACCCGATGCCGCCGCAGAGCGTGATCGACCACGCCGAGGCCATCGGCGCCGACCTCTGGCGCGTGGGCCGCGATTTCAACGTGACGGGCGACAAGCAGCAATGGGGCTGGAGCGGCCGCGGACGGCGCTACAGCGGCCTGGCCTATCCGGCCCTGCGCGGCGCCAACCAGCTGATCAATGCGGCCGGCGTGCTGGCGGCGCTCGAATCGCTGCGCCCGCGTTTGCCTGTCACTGCCCAGGCGATTCGCACCGGCCTCGCGATGGTCGAGCTGCCGGGGCGCTTCCAGATCGTCCCGGGCGAGCCCGTGCTGGTGCTCGACGTGGCGCACAACCCGCATGCGGTCGCGGCGCTGGCCGAGAACCTCGATGCCATGGGTTTCTATCCGACCACCCACGCGGTCTTCGGCGTGATGGCCGACAAGGACCTGGCGCCGATGTTCGCGCGCATCGGGCCGATGATCGACCGCTGGTACTTCACCGATCTGCCGACTGCGCGGGCCGCGCAGGCCGCCGACTTGCTCGCCCGCTGGCAGGCGCAGAACACGCGCGCCGATGCCTCGGGCAGCGTGCACGCGGCACCGATGGCGGCGCTCCGGGCGGCCATCGAGCAGGCGAACCCCGCTGATAGAATCGTCGTCTTCGGATCGTTCTTCACAGTGGGTGGCGTGCTCGAAAACGGAACACCCCGTCTGCGCGCCAGGCACCTGTCGTCCGGCTCCTGATCCGCCTGATTGCCGGCGCCTTTTCCACCTCACGCTGTACTCCCTCAGGAAAACGAATTTCATGGCGTTCTTCAAGTTCCGCACCCGCGGTCCGCAGGGCAACGAAGGGCGAAACACGAGCGTCGCTTCGGCGCCGGCAGAGAGCATCGAGGCCATGCGCCGGCGCGCGCGCCACAGGCTGCTGGGCGCCGCGGTGCTGGTGCTGGTCGGTGTGATCGGCTTCCCCTTGCTGTTCGACACCCAGCCGCGTCCCATTGCGGTCGACATTCCGATCGAGATCCCCGACCGGGCCAAGGTCAAGCCGCTGCCCTTGCCTGCGACACCGGCGCCGGCACCCGCTGCGGCATCGACGCCGGCGCCGACCCCCGGCAGCGATGCCGGCAAGGCCGCCGAGCCGAGCACGCGCGTGGCGGCCGCATCGCGCAGCAGCAGCCCCGACATGATCACGGAGTCGGCCGACGGCGCCGAGATCGCGCCCGACAAGCCCTCGCTCCCGGCACCCGACGGGAAGTCCGAGTCCGCACCCGCCCCCGAAACCAAGCCGCATCCCAAGCCCGAGCCCAAGGCCGAAGCCAAGACGAAAGCGGAAGCCAAGGCCGAGTCGAAGCCCGAACCCAAGCCGGCCCCCGCCAAGCCTTCGCCTGCCGACGATGCAAGCCGGGCGCGCGCGCTGCTCGAAGGCAAGAGCGCCCCGACCGTGGTCGCCGCTGCCAAGCCGGCCGCTGCGGCCGAGGACTCTGGCCGCTTCGTGGTCCAGGTCGGCGCCTTCGCCGACGCCGACAAGGCGCGCGAGGTGCGGCAAAAGCTCGAGAAGGCGGGGCTCAAGACCTTCACCACCGTCACGAAGACGGCCGGCGGCGAGCGCACGCGTGTGCGTGTCGGTCCCTTCGGCTCGCGCGCCGAGGCCGACCGCGCGGCGGGGCGCGTCAAGGGCTTGTCATTGCCCGCGGCCGTCCTCAGCTTGTAGTCACCGCTGGCTGACGTGGCACCGCTCGACTGGATCGCCGTTGCGCTGCTGGTGATCTCGATGCTGCTGGGCCTGGTGCGAGGGCTGGTGTTCGAGGTGATCTCGCTGGCGGGCTGGGTGGTCGCGTTCCTGTGCGCGCAGTGGTTTGCGGAGGATGTGGCGCGCTGGCTGCCGTTCGGCGATCCGGCGGCCACATGGCGCTATGCGGCGGGTTTCGTGCTGGTGTTCGTGGGCGTCGCGTTCGGTGTGGGGCTGGTGGCCTCGCTGGTTCGCAAACTGGTCACGGTGATCGGGCTTCGGCCGGTGGATCGTCTGCTGGGTGCGGCCTTCGGCCTGGCGCGCGGTGCGGTCGCGCTGCTGGCGCTGGCGGTCGTGGTTCATTTGCTGGTCCTGAGCGACAGCGTCTGGTGGCGCGAATCGCGCAGCGCCATTGTTCTCGATGCGGCATTGCAGGGCCTGAAACCCGCGCTGCCTGAAAAGTTGGCAAGCTACCTGCCCTGAGAGGAAACGTTCATGTGTGGAATCGTCGGCGTTGTCAGCAGCGCCCCCGTCAATCAGCTGCTCTACGACGCGCTGCTGCTGTTGCAGCATCGCGGCCAGGATGCGGCCGGCATCGTCACGCTGCTCGAACGCAAGTTCTTCATGCACAAGGCCAAGGGCATGGTGCGGGACGTGTTCCGCACCCGCAACATGCGGGGCCTGCCGGGCGATATCGGCCTGGGCCAGGTGCGCTACCCCACCGCGGGCAATGCCTACAGCGAGGAAGAGGCGCAGCCCTTCTACGTCAACGCGCCCTTCGGCATCGTGCTCGTGCACAACGGCAACCTCACCAATGCGCATGCGTTGCGTGCCGAGCTGTTCTCCACCGACCATCGGCACACCAACACCGAAAGCGATTCCGAGGTGCTGCTCAACGTGCTCGCGCATGAGCTCGATCAGGCGACACGCGGCGGCCAGCTCAACTCGGCGACGGTGTTCGAAGCGGTGCGCCACGTGCATCGCCGGCTGCGCGGCTCCTATGCGGTCGTGGCGCTGATCGCCGGGCACGGCCTGCTCGCATTCCGCGACCCCTACGGCATCCGCCCGCTGGCCATGGGACGCAACGCCGACGGCACGGTGATGGTGGCGAGCGAATCGGTGGCGCTCGAAGGCTCGGGCCACGTGTTCGAACGCAACATCGCGCCGGGCGAGGCGGTGTTCATCGACCTGCAGGGCCAGGTGCATGCCGAGCAGTGCGCCGAGGCGCCGACGCTCAACCCCTGCATTTTCGAGTTCGTCTACCTCGCGCGGCCCGACTCGGTGCTCGACGGCATCTCGGTCTACCAGGCGCGCCTGAATCTCGGCGAGACGCTGGCCAAGCGCGTGGTGTCGACGGTGCCGCCGAGCGACATCGACGTGATCATCCCGATCCCCGAATCGAGCCGGCCGAGCGCGACGCAGCTGGCGCACCTGCTCGGCATCCCCTATCGCGAAGGCTTCGTCAAGAACCGCTACGTGGGCCGCACCTTCATCATGCCGGGCCAGGGCGTGCGCAAGAAGTCGGTGCGCCAGAAGCTCAACGTGATCGCGAGCGAATTCAAGGGCCGCAACGTGCTGCTGGTCGACGACTCGATCGTGCGCGGCACCACCAGCCGCGAGATCGTGCAGATGGCGCGCGATGCGGGCGCGCGCAAGGTCTATCTCGCCAGCGCCGCGCCGCCGGTGCGCTTTCCGAACGTCTACGGCATCGACATGCCGACCAAGGACGAGCTGGTGGCGCACGACCGCAGCATCGAGGAGATCCGCCAGCTGATCGGCTGCGACGCGCTGATCTACCAGGACGTCGAGGGCATGAAGCGCGCGATCCTGAAGGCCGCGCCGAGCGCGCCGGCGCTCAAGCTCGACGGCTTCGATGCCTCGTGCTTCGACGGCGTCTACGTGACCGGCGACATCGATACCGAAGCCATCACACGCATGAACGGCAACCGCCCGCGCATCGAGGAGAACGAGGAAGACTCGTCGCGCCTCGCGCTGCCCAACCTGAGTTGAAAGTCGAACCACCCGTGACCGACCGATCCCTGCCCGCCGGCCTGCACCGCGACACCCTCGCGGTGCGCACCGCGCTCGACCGCAGCCAGTACGGCGAGAACTCCGAGGCGCTGTTCCTGTCGAGCAGCTTCGTGCAGCCCGATGCCGAGACCTCGGCGCGCCGCTTCGCCGGTACCGAGGAAGGCTTTACGTACACGCGAACCTCGAACCCGACCGTGAGCAGTTTCGAGCGCCGCCTTGCCGCGCTCGAAGGCACCGAGGCCGCCGTCGGCGCATCGAGCGGGATGGGCGCGATCCTGATGATGTGCATGGGCCTGCTCAAGGCGGGCGACCACGTCGTGTGCTCGCGCTCGGTGTTCGGCTCCACGCTCAACCTGATCGGCCGCGAGTTCGGCAAGTTCGGCGTCGAGACGACCTTCGTCTCGCAGACCGACGTCGCCGAATGGAAGGCCGCGGTGCGGCCGACCACCAGGCTGCTCTTCGCCGAGACGCCGACCAATCCGCTGACCGACGTGTGCGACATCCGCGCGCTGGCGGACGTGGCGCACGACGCGGGCGCGCTGCTGGCGGTCGACAACTGCTTCTGCTCGCCGGCCCTGCAGCGGCCGACCGAGTGGGGCGCCGACCTCGTCATCCATTCGGGCACCAAGTACCTCGATGGCCAGGGTCGTGTGCTGGCGGGCGCGATCTGCGGCCCGCAGAAGCTGATCGACGTGTTCGCCACCGTGGTCCGCACCGCGGGCATGGCCTTGTCGCCCTTCAATGCGTGGGTCGTGCTGAAGGGGCTCGAAACGCTGGGCATCCGCATGCAGGCCCATTGCACCCATGCGCTCGCGCTCGCGCAATGGCTCGAGACGCAGCCCGGCGTGGGTCGTGTCCACTACCCCGGCTTGCCCTCGCACCCGCAGCACGAACTGGCCATGCGCCAGCAGGCGGGGCAGGGCGGCGCGGTCGTGTCCTTCGACGTGCGCGGCGCGCCGTCCGACGACACGCCCGAGACCGCGCGCGCCAACGCCTTCCACGTGATCGACAGCACGCGTGTGCTGAGCATCACCGCCAACCTCGGCGACACCAAGACCACCATCACCCATCCGGCCACCACCTCGCACGGGCGCCTGTCCGAAGCGCAGCGGCAGGCGGCCGGCATCGGTCAGGGCCTGATCCGCGTCGCGGTCGGGCTCGACCATATCGACGACATCAAGGCCGACTTGTTGCGCGGCCTCGGCACCCTCGCATGACATCACAGAAGACCCGCACCCGTTTCGCTCCCTCGCCGACCGGCTTCATCCACCTCGGCAACATCCGCTCGGCGCTCTACCCATGGGCCTTCGCGCGCTCCACCGGCGGCGACTTCATCCTGCGCATCGAGGACACCGACGTCGAGCGTTCCACGCAGGCGGCGGTCGACGTGATCCTCGAAGGCATGCAGTGGCTCGGCCTCGATCATGACGAGGGCCCGTACTACCAGATGCAGCGCATGGACCGCTACAAGATGGTGCTGGCCGAGTTGCAGGCCGCGGGCCAGGTCTACCCCTGCTACATGAGCGTGGCCGAACTCGACGCGTTGCGCGAGCGGCAGATGGTGGCCAAGCAGAAGCCGCGCTACGACGGCACCTGGCGCCCCGAGCCCGGCAAGACGCTGCCGCCAGTACCGCCGGGCGTGCAGCCGGTGCTGCGCTTTCGCAATCCGCAGGGCGGCGCGGTGGCGTGGGACGACAAGGTCAAGGGCCGCATCGAGGTCAGCAACGACGAGCTCGACGATCTCGTGATCGCGCGCCCCGACGGTACGCCGACCTACAACTTCTGCGTCGTGGTCGACGACATCGACATGGCCATCACGCACGTGATCCGCGGTGACGACCACGTGAACAACACGCCGCGCCAGATCAACATCTTCCGCGCGCTCGGCAAGGAGCCGCCGGTCTACGCGCACCTGCCCACGGTGCTGAACGAGCAGGGCGAGAAGCTGAGCAAGCGCACCGGCGCCAAGCCCGTCACGCAGTTCCGTGACGAAGGCTATTTGCCCGATGCGATGGTCAACTACCTCGCGCGTCTCGGCTGGAGCCACGGCGACGACGAGATCTTCACGCGCGCTCAGTTCATCGAGTGGTTCAACCTCGATCATCTGGGCCGCAGTGCGGCGCAGTTCGATGAGGCGAAGCTGCGCTGGGTCAATGCGCAGCATCTGAAGGCGATGGCCGACGATGCGCTGGCGCCGCTGGTCGCAGCGCAACTGCAGCAGCGCGGCATCGCCGCCGACGAGCGGCTGCCCGCGATCTGCGGACTCTTCAAGGATCGCTGCGACACCACGGTCGCGCTCGCGAACTGGGCCGCGGCCTTCTACGCCGACGTGGCGCCAAGCGAAGCCGATCGCGCGCAGCACCTGACCGACGCGGTGCGCCCCGCGATCGCCATGCTGGCGGACAAGCTCGCGGGCGTCGCATGGGACAAGGCCGGCATCGCAGCCGCCATCAAGGAAGTGCTCGCGGCGCATGGCTTCAAGATGCCTGTGCTCGCGATGCCGGTGCGCGTGCTCGTGATGGGAACGCCGCAGACGCCATCGCTCGATGCGGTGCTCGCGCTGTTTTCTCGTGAAACAGTGTTGGCACGTTTGAAAACAGCCTGATTTCTCAGGCTATAATTCGAGGCTCGACACCCGAGGGGGTATAGCTCAGCTGGGAGAGCGCTTGCATGGCATGCAAGAGGTCAGCGGTTCGATCCCGCTTACCTCCACCATCAGGGCGTCGAGAAGAACAAGCGCTGATCGCAGCGCGGTTCCTAAGGTTTTGACCCTATCGTCTAGAGGCCTAGGACACCACCCTTTCACGGTGGCTACCGGGGTTCGAATCCCCGTAGGGTCGCCAGTTTTCACTGCAAGGTGAAGCGGGCACAAGTCACAGCACTTGGCTCCAATCGGAGCGAACGTTGTCTACCAGGAGTGGTAGTTCAGTTGGTTAGAATACCGGCCTGTCACGCCGGGGGTCGCGGGTTCGAGTCCCGTCCACTCCGCCAGAACTTCGGCCTTCAGAGGGAAACCTCTGAGGGCCTTGTCGTTTCTGGGCTTTCCCCTCGAAATTTTCCCTACATTGCATCGGACCCGCACCCGCACCTGCGAGAGCGCAAGGCGCTGGCAGCGCGCGGACCTCGAGGCACGAGAGGTCGTCCTGCGAGCAAACTCATCTACCATCCAACGAAGAACGAAAGGAATGCTTCTTGAAGGACGCCATCACGACCACGCAATCCATGGACAGCGGCGCTTCTGCCGGATCACGAATTCGCGAGATGTCGTCTTCGACCGAGGCCCCGATGGATCGCGTCGCGCGCAGCCTGCTGTTCGTTCCAGGCGATCGGCCGGAGCGTTTCGACAAGGCCATGGCGAGCGGTGCGCACGCAGTGATCCTCGATCTGGAGGACGCCGTCGCGCCCGACGCCAAGGCTTCCGCGCGCGAAACCGTGGGCGCTTGGCTTGCTGCGGGACGCCACGCAATCGTTCGCATCAATGCCGCGGACACCGGCTGGTACGACGATGACCTGCGCATGCTCCAGTCGGCATCGGGTGCCAGCCTGATGCTGGCCAAGGCCGATGGCGACTCGCTCGCGCGCACGGCCCGTGCATTGCCCGGCCGGCCGCTCATCGCGCTGATCGAAACCGTGTCCGCGTACCTGGACCTGCGGCAATTTGCAAAGACTCCGGGCCTGGTGCGGCTGGCGTTCGGAAGCGTGGATTTCGCCGTCGAAAGTGGCATCGCGGACGAGGGCGAGGCGATGACAGGCATTCGCACCCGGATCGCGCTGGAATCCGTGCACGCGGGGCTTGCTGCACCGATCGACGGTGTCAGTCTGGAGTTGAGCAATGCAGAGCGGATGCGCTCGGACGCCTTGCGCTCGCGGCAGCTCGGTTTCGGCGGCAAGCTCTGCATCCATCCCCGGCAGGTTGCCGCGGTCAACGCGGCCTTCGAGCCGACACCCGCGGAGCTGGCGTGGGCGCAGCACGTGCTCGCCGCCTTCGAGGCCAGCCGGGGCGGCGCGACGACCGTGGACGGCAAGATGGTCGACAAGCCCGTCGTCGAACGGGCCAGGCGCATCGTTGCCTCGGGTCGTCCCGCCGGCGCCGCCTAGATGGCCAACCACGGCGTCACCGCGCCAACAGGTGAAGCTTTGTCTTGACCTGGGCCCATTCTTCCGCGTCGGGCAGTGCGCCCTTGCTGCGAACGATGGGCTTCCAGAGGCTCGCCAGTTCCACGTTGAGTTCGATGAAGTGGGCCTGGTCGGGCGGGACGTCCCGATCGGCAAAGATCGCGTTGACCGGGCATTCGGCCACGCACAGCGCGCAGTCGATGCAATCGTCGGGTTCGATGGCCAGGAAGTTCGGGCCTTCGCGAAACGCGTCGGTCGGGCAGACGTGCACACAGTCCGTGTACTTGCACCGGATGCAACTCTCGGTCACGACGTAGGTCATGCGAATCCACCATGCGCCCGGCGTCACGATCGCTTGATCAGCACCTTCGCCGGGCCGCCGCGTTCGGGGACGGGCCGAATCATCATCGGCACGAAGCGCCACAGATAGAGGGCGAAGGCGCCGATCCACGCAACGGCCGCAAGCTGGAGCGCGACCCAGCTGGCGTTCGACAGCGCCAGCGCGATCAGTCGCAGGACGAATGCCGCCAGCATCAGGCAATAGCATGCCTTCGACATCCGATCGAGCACCAGGGGCCGGCCCAGGTGGCCCAGTGCGGTGCGCGTCATCATGCCCACGATGAGCACGGAAAAGCCGCCGATCGCAAGGACGTGGACGTGAATCGCCGCGCGCTCGATCAAGCCCAGGGAATGCAATGCGGCAAGCAGCAGCCCGATGCCCAGGCATGCATGGCCCACATAGAGAATCCAGAGAATCGGGCGGCGCCGGACCGCGAGCGGCTTCCAGTCGAGCAACTGCACTCCGCACAGGAAGGCCGTGCATGCGAGTGCCAGTGCCAGCGCGAAATGCCATTGCAGCAGCGTGAACAGCACGGCCAGTGCGCCTGCTGCCAGCTGCCACTGTCCGCTGCGCTCGTGCATCGGAATCTTCAGTCCTTCGACGGCTCTCATTGCGAAGAACGGAATCACCCGCCGTGTGATGAGCAGCGCGATGACGGCCATGCACAGCAAGCCTGCATCGAAACGCTGCATCAGCAGCGAATAGTCGCCTTGCCAGGCGGCCAGCAAATAGAGGCCGTCCGCCGCGCCGAGCGCGAGGACCAGCCACGGGATCCCGTAGTTGCGCCGGTTTCTGGCGGTGTGAACGGCACGCCCGAGCGCCGCAGCGGCCAGCGCGAAGAAGGTCAGTTCGCTGGCCGCAGCGATCACGAACCCCAGCGGCGACGCGCACAGGAAGCCGATGCGCGCGATCGCCCAGAGCAGGCACGCCAGGGCCAGGGTCTTGCCGTGCATCGGGTTGATGCCCGTCCACGTGGCGCCGGCCGTCATCAGGAAGCCCACCGCCATGGTCGCCACGAAGCCCCACAGCATTTCGTGCGCATGCCAGGCCGGTCCTGCCAGCGTTCCCGATGCAAGCCGGGGCGCGAAGATCCAGATGCCGATCGAGGCGGCGGCCCAGAAGGTGCCGGCCGGATAGAGCGGCCGGAATCCCATGCCGAGAAACGCCGACAACTGCGGCTGCGGACGCTGCGTTGTCTGGAGCGGCTCTGGGTTTTGCATGGCGTCTTAAGATCTATTTTTAATAGATCTTAAGACAAACCTGCCTGCAGATCAATCAGGGTCGCGCGAGTCCTGGATGGAAAACGGCCCGGCCCACTCCGCCGAAGTCACATGAAACCCGGATTGCGAGGCAGGTATCGGTTCCAGTCGCCAACGGCCTGCGCGGACATCAGCACCATCGGAAGCGTGATGCGCATCCCATGCGCGATGGCGACACCCAGCGTCGCGCTGACGCCGGGAAGGAATGCCGACACATTCGGCGCGCCGCTCTGCGCCGCCAGGTGCAACGCGGCCCGGAACGCCTCGCCGCAAGCCTCGGGATGCGTGACCGCCAGTGGCCCGACATGCCCGTCGGCACTGACGTAGGCATAGCCGACGCGATCGGTGCCTGCATGGAGGATGACGCCGCGCATCGCGTGGTCGTGGATCAAGTACCTGTGATGCTTCTCGCGCGACACGCCCAGGGCCCCGGCATCGATCCTGGCAAGGCTCTCCAGATCGGAAGCGGTGTCTTCGAGCGGAACGCAGCGAAGTTGTGTGCCTTGCAAATGAAGCGCCAAGGTCTGTGCATTGACCTTCAACAAGTAGATCGGAAGCCGCGGGAACAGTCCGTGCCGGATATAGAGCCCTTGCGATACCGTGTTGAAGGTGAATGTGATCAGCGCCTTGCGGGTGCTGGCCGCCTTTTGCGCATGCGCCAGCGCTCGCGTCAGTAGCTCATTGCCGATGCCGCGCCCCTGGTGAGCCGGAGACACGAACAATTCCGAGAGAAACCACAGGTCACCGCAGACCCAGCTGTGGGTGAAGCCCAGGATCTGCCCCGCCTCTTCGGCCACCCACAGCCCATCCGGATCGTCCTGCAGCGAAAAGTTCTGGAAATGAGGCGGGCGCAAGCTGGCCATCCGGCCGAAGCCATGCCGTTCGCAGAGGTCGTTGATGCTGGAAACGACGAGCTCCTCGGCGCGTCCCAGTTCCTCGGCATGAGCGGGTCGGAAGACGACTGGCATGGGCGGCTCCTTCAAGGACATGGCCGGCGGGCCTGGGCACCGGCGCGACAGCAGCACCTGCAGCTTACATGCGTGAGGGCGCATCGTGCGCCCCGATCAACGCGCAGTAGGCCCGGCGCGTCTCCGGCGCCACCGCGTCGATCAACTGCGCATACGAGGTCTTGTGCCGGGCCAGCATGCGCGCGGAGGCGACGGTCTTCGAGCGGCAGAACCAGTGGCAGGTGTGCTGCATGAGGAACAGCTCGGCCGACATGAGGAAGGCATTGCTCTTCGGTGGCCGGCCCAGGCTGTTCTTTGCCGCGCTGTCGATGCCCTGGGCATGGATCGCGAAAACCCGGCGCGCGTCGAAGGTCAGGGCCGGGAACAGCCGGTCGGCATAGGGGACGGCCACGGCGAGCCTGCTGACGCGCGTGTCGGCCTCGGCGAGGCGGGAAAAATCCGCGACGAAGCTGTTGAACTGCGTCGCCAGCGCTTCTTCCGTCGTGTTCAGCAGGCGCCATATCTGCGTGCGGCGCTCGGGATCGTCTTCGCCGAGGCAGCGCAGGTAGCCCTCGGTCAGACTTTCCATCAGCCGCTCGATCTGGTACTTGCCGAGATGGCTTCCCAGGAGGGCGATGCGGCGGCTCTGATCTCTGGCCCGGAGGATGTAGGCGCCGATGACGATCAGCGTCACCAGGGTGAGGATTTCCATGGCGGGGGCAGGGTGTTGTGGATGCGGCAGTCCAGTGTAGTGAGCGCAGCGCAAGCACGAGATGCCGTGAACAGGCCGATCCATGGCGAGCCGCCGCGCAAGCCAGCCAGCCAGCCAGCCAGCCAGGGTCGCACCGAAATCGGCCCTGCGCTTCAACATTGGCAAATTGCCTACGCGCGTTCGCGCTTTGGCCTCCGATACTCTGAGGCTTTTTCCGAGGCACGTGCTGTGAACGTACTGATCGTCGACGACAACGAGGCCGCGGCTGACCTTCTGCAGGAGCTGCTGGCGCTTCAGGACCACGGCGCGCGTTGTGCCTACACGGCGCAGCAGGCCATGGATGCGGCCGCGCAGCAGGCCTTCGACGTCGCGCTGATCGATCTCACGCTGCCCGATTTTCCGGGGCACGAGGTCGCGCGCAGGCTGCGTGCCGGCGCCGCGGGCAAGCCCTTGTTGCTGGTGGCCATCTCGGGCTTCGCGGCCGATGAATCGCCGGAGGCCTCCGAGGCCGGCCTGTTCGACCACCACCTGCAAAAGCCGATCGACTTCGAAACGCTCGACCGCATCCTGGCGGCGTACGCCGCGCAATGAAGGCATCCCCCGGGGCCCGCAGCTGGATCGCCGCCGGCGTGCGTCACGAGCTGCTCACGCGCGTGCTGCCGGCGCTGCGCCACGACATGGCCGCGCCGATGTCGGTGATCCGCATGGGCCTGCTCATGCTCAAGCGGCAGGCCTCGGCGCCGGCCGTCGACGAGGCGGCCTGGGAAGAGCGCATCGCCCTGGTCGAGGACCAGGTCGTCGCGCTGGTCAGCGGCGTGCGCTCGCTGCGCGACTGGGAGCTCGCGGTCAGCGACGACGGCATCACCCGCAGCGCGCTGGTGGCGCAGTGCACGGGGCTGATGCGCACGGCCTTCGAGTTCAGCGGCATCGGCCTCCAGGTCGGTGACGGACTCGAGCCCGAAGAGGCCGAGCCGCGCTTTCCTGCCGGCGCCGCCATGCGCTACATGTTCCTCGGCGCGCTGAGCTATCTGCACGACAGTGCGCCGCAGATCAGCGCCATCCGCGTCGAGGCCGAGGGTGCCGACGCATTGCGCTTCACCGCGGCGCCCGGCGCCTCCGACGCTGCGGACCCGATGAAGCAGGCGCACCGCGCGCCGCGCAAGCTGGCGATCGATGTCATCGCGTTGCAGTCGCTCGCCGACGATCTCGGCTATGCGGTGGCGGTCGATCGCCACACGGTGCGGCTGACACTCGCGCCGGCCTGATCCGCGCCGGACATTGTCGAAAGTCCTCATGCCGAAACCTCACCAGAAGATCCTCGCCGCGACCTTGCTCGCGCTCGCGGGCATCGCCCACGCGCAGGCGCCGGACCTGAGCGACGGCGAGGTCCGCAAGGTCGAGAAGGACCGCGGCCTGCTCACCCTCAGGCACGGGCCGCTCAAGAACCTCGACATGCCCGGCATGACGATGATGTTCAAGGTCAGGGACCCCGGCATGCTCGACGCCGTGCATGTCGGCGACAAGGTCCATTTCAAGGCCGAGATGGTTGACGGCAGCCTCACGGTCACGCAGATCGAACCGGCGCGCTGAAGCCGCGCGGCGGACTCAGTCCGCCAGCTCGTCGAGGATCGGGCAATCCGGCCGCTGATCGCCATGGCAGCAGTCGGCCAGGCGCTCCAGCGTGCGCTTCATCGCGGCCATTTCCTCGATGCGCCGGCTGAGGTCGGCCGCATGGGCGAGCGCGATGCGCTTCACGTCCGCGCTCGCGCGGCGCCTGTTCTGCCACAGCTTGAGCAGCTCCGCGATCTCCGCCATGCCGAAGCCGAGCGCCCGCGCGCGCCGGATGAAGCGCAGCGTGTGCACGTCGTTGTCGGTGTACTGCCGGTAGCCCGCGTCGGTGCGGTTCACGCGGGGCACCAGCCCCAGCGATTCGTAGTGCCGCACCATCTTGGCCGAGACGCCCGAGCGTGCCGCCGCCTGGCCGATGTTGAAGGGCGCCGCCGCCGTGTCCGAGTGGTTCATCGCGCGTTTCCTTTCCAGCGCCGCAGCAGCAGCGCATTGCCCACCACGCTCACGCTGCTGAAGGCCATGGCCGCGCCGGCGATCACCGGGTTCAGCAGGCCGAAGGCCGCCAGCGGAATGCCCACCGCGTTGTAGACGAAGGCCCAGAACAGGTTCTGCCGGATCTTGGCGTAGGTGCGGCGCGAGATGTCGATCGCATCGCCGACCAGCGCCGGATCGCCGCGCATCAGCGTGATGCCGGCCGCGTGCATCGCGACATCGGTGCCGGTCGACATCGCGATGCCCACATCGGCCGCGGCCAGCGCCGGCGCATCGTTGATGCCGTCGCCCACCATCGCCACGCGCTCGCCGCCGGCCTTCAACTGCATCACGATCGTGGCCTTGTCGCCGGGCAGGACTTCGGCGCGCACGGTGTCGATCTTCAGCATCCGGGCGATGGCCTCGGCGCTGCCGCGGTTGTCGCCGGTGACGAGCACCGTGCGGATGCCTTGCGCATGCAGGCCGCGGATGGCGTCGGCCGCGCTGGCCTTGGGCGCGTCGCCGAAGGCCAGCAGGCCGATCAGCGCAGGACTCCCGCTCACGTCCGCCAGCCAGGACACGGTGCGTCCCTCGGCCTGCAGCTGCGATGCGCGCGCATCGAGCCGGCCCAGCGGCACGGACAGCTCGTGCATGAAGCGGGTGCTGCCCAGTCGCAGCGCGCGGCTCTCGACGACGGCCTCCATGCCGCGCCCGGCCACGGCCTGCACGCCGCTCGCGCGCGGCACCTCGATGTCCGCCTTTTGCGCCGCCGCAAGAACGGCGTGCGCGAGCGGATGTTCGCTGCCGGCCTGGATGGCGGCGCTGGCGCGCAGCAGGGCCGCGGCATCGCCATCGACCGCCTCGAAGGCCAGCAGCTCGGGCCGGCCTTCGGTCAGCGTGCCGGTCTTGTCGAAAGCCACGACGCGGATGCCGTGCGCCACTTCGAGCGCTTCGGCGTCCTTGATCAGGATGCCGTGGCGCGCCGCGACGCCGGTGCCGGCCATGATCGCGGTCGGCGTCGCCAGCCCGAGCGCGCAGGGGCAGGCGATCACCAGCACCGCGACCGCGTTGAGGATCGCGGTCTCCCAGTCGCCGCCTGCGAAGCCCCAGCCCAGCAGCGTCAGCAGCGCGAGGCCGATGACCACGGGCACGAACACGCTGCTCACGCGATCGACCAGGCGCTGGATCGGCGCCTTCTCGGCCTGCGCCGATTCGACCTGCCGCACGATGCGCGCGAGCGTCGATTCGGCGCCCACGGCGGTCGTGCGCAGCAGCAGCAGGCCCGAGCCGTTGACCGCGCCGCCCGTCACGGGGTCGTCGGCCTGTCTGGCGACCGGCAGGCTCTCGCCGGTGATCAGGGATTCGTCGATCTCGCTGCGGCCTTCGATCACCCGGCCATCCACGGGCACGCGTTCGCCGGGCCGCACCACCACCAGGTCGCCGACCTTCACCTCGGCAATGGGCACGTCCTGCTCGATGCCGTCGCGGCGCACGCGGGCGCGCTCGGGCCGCAGCGCATTCAGCGCGCGGATCGCTTCGGTGGTCTGGCGCTTGGCCCGCGTTTCCAGCCACTTGCCGAGCAGCACAAGGGTGATCACGATCGACGAGGCTTCGAAGTAGAGGTGTGGCATGCCGCCGCTGCCCGCGTGCTTCCAGAGCAGGTAGAGGCTCAGGCCGTAGGCGGCCGTGGTGCCGAGCGCCACCAGCAGGTCCATGTTGCCGGCGCCGGCGCGCAGGGCCTTCCACCCGGCGCGGTAGAAGCGCGCGCCGAGCCAGAACTGGACCGGCGTCGCGAGCGCGAATTGCAGCCAGCCGTCGAGCATCCATTCCCTGCCGAAGAGGAGGCCGAGCATCGGCAGCGCGAGCGGCACCGAGAGGACCGCGGCCGCGACCACGGGACCGCTGCCGGCCCAGCCGCTGGTCGGCGCCACGGCTTCGTTCGCGCTTTCGTCGACGGCATGCGCCGCGTAGCCGGCCTCCTGCACAGCCTCGATCAGCGCGGCCACCGCGGTCCCGGGGTCGGCCAGCCGGACCTGCGCCTTCTCGGTCGCCAGGTTGACGGTGGCCGAACTGACGCCGGGCACGCGCGCCAGCGCCTTCTCGACGCGCGCCACGCAGGACGCGCAGCTCATTCCCTCGATCTGCAGCGACCATTCGCTGGAATCGGTGCCGCCGGCGGCCGGCAGTGCCACGCTGTTGCTCATCGAACTCACACTCCTGTCTTTCATGCAGCGTTGTCGCTGGATGAGGGAAGTGTCAACCCTCCCATCATGGGAAGGTCAAGGGCGCTGCGGGCGACCTTGCGCGGCACAAGGTTTCAGGCGGCCCAAATGGCTGTATCGTTCGTTGGCATCCTCTTGCAATCCCTTCCCGCAAACCCGTTGACAAGGAGACATTCCATGGCCAATGAAAGCAATCCCTTCGGCGACGTCACGAAGATCATCGAGCAGTTCAAGGTGCCCGGTATCGACATGGCCGCCATCGCCGAAGCGCGGCGCAAGGACATCCAGGCGCTGGTCGATGCCAACAAGGCGGCCTACGAAGGCATGCAGGCGCTGTCGCGCAAGCAGGCCGACATGCTGACGCAGACGCTGCAGGGCATCCAGGAAGTCGCGGGCGGTGCCGGCTTCGGCGATCCGTCGAAGCAGACCGAGCTGGTGCGCAAGGCCTTCGAGAAGACGCTGGCCGACATGAAGGAGCTGGCCGAGCTGGCGCGCAACTCGCAGGCCGACGCGATGTCGCACGTCACGCAGCGTGCGGCCGAGCACATGCAGGAGCTCAAGAAGCTGATGCAGCCCAAGTAGGCCGGCCGGAGCCGGGGCTGCCGACGACGATGGATTTCTACGACGGGCTCGCGCCGTTCTATCACCTGATCTATCCCGACTGGAACGCGAGCATCCGCCGTCAGGGCGAGCAGCTGTCGCAGCTCGTCGCGTCCGAATGGCCGGGCACGCGCCGCGTGCTCGACGTGGCCTGCGGCATCGGCACGCAGGCCCTTGCGCTGGCCGAGCGCGGCCATGCGGTCACCGGCGCCGACCTGTCGGCCGGGGCGATCGAGCGCGCCCGCGAGGAGGCCCGGCTGCGCGGCCTCGCCATCGACTTCCGTGTCGCCGACATGCGCGAGGCCCATGCGGCGCATGGCAGCGGTTTCGACCTGCTCGTCGCGTGCGACAACGCCGTGCCGCATCTGCTGAGCGACCAAGACCTGTTGCATGCGTTCCGGCAATTCGCGGCCTGCCTGAAGCCCGGCGGCGGCTGCCTGATCAGCGTGCGCGACTATGAGCGCGAGGCGCGCGGCACGAACCTCGTCAAGCACTATGGCGCCCGGGTGGAGAACGGCAAGCGTCACGTGCTGTTCCAGGTCTGGGACTTCGAGGGCGAGCACTACGACCTCGGCTTCTTCATCGTCGAGGAAGACCTCGCCAGCGCGCAAGTCACGACGCACGTGCTGCGCTCCAGGTACTACGCCGTGTCGACCACGCGGCTGTGCGGGCTGCTGCGCGAAGCGGGCTTCGACAGCGTGCGGCGCCTCGACGGCGTGTTCTACCAGCCCTTGCTCGTCGGCACGAAGCCGGCCGGCGCATCCGCCTGACCGATGCGCATCCTGTGGCGCTACCTGCGGCCGCACGGCGGCCTCGTCCTGTGGGCGCTGCTGCTGGCCGGCGTGAGCCAGGTGCTGGCGCTGATCGATCCGATCATCTTCGGCCGGATCATCGATGGCTATGCGATCCACCGCGCCGGCAAGACCGACCATGAACTGGTCACCGGGGTGCTGTCGCTGCTGCAGAAGGTGCGCGCCGACTGCGAACGCTTCATCAATACCTTCGTCAACACCGTGTTCGCGGCGCTGGTGGGCGTCGCCTTCCTGGTCTGGTATGCGGTGGCGAAGAACTGGATCCTGGTGCCGGTGTTCCTGGTCGGCGTGCTGCTCCTGGGCGGGCTCACCGGGCTGCTCAGCCGAGAGATCAAGAGCCAGCAACGCTCGATCGTGCGCGAGACGAACCGCAACTCGGGCTTCATCACCGAGTCGCTGCGCAATGTCGAGCTCATCAAGAGCCTGGGCCTGACCTTCGCCGAGATCCGTCGGCTGCAGGCGCAGACGGCGCGCATCTTTGCGCTCGAGATGCAGAAGGTCAAGCGCATCCGCCTCTTGTCCTTTCTGCAGGGCGCGACGCTGAGCCTGCTGAAGCTGGCGATCCTGTTCGCGCTCTTGTGGCTGATCTTCCGCAACGTGCTGAGCACCGGCGAGCTGATCGCGATGCAGTTCATCTCGGTGGCCATCTTCACGCCGCTGCAGGAGCTGGGCAACATCATCCTGGCCTGGCGCGAGGCGGACGCGTCGCTCTTGAATTTCGATGCGCTGATGCAGCGGCCGGTCGAGCGCCGGCCCGAATCGCCGATCGACACCGGGCCGATCACGCACGTGCGCTTTTCCGACGTGAGCTTTCGCCACAAGGGCGCGGCCGACAACGCGCTGGACGGCGTGTCCTTCGCCGCCGGGCTCGGCGACACCATCGCTTTCGTCGGCCCTTCGGGCTCGGGCAAGTCGACGCTGGTGAAGCTGCTGGTCGGGCTCTACACGCCGGCCGCCGGCGAGGTGTTCTACAACGACATCTCGACGCGCGACCTGCGCTACAACCGTGCGCGGCGGCAGATCGGCTTCGTGACGCAGGAGCCGCCGGCACGGTGCGCGAGAACATGCAGCTCGTGAAGCCGGACGTCAGCGATGCCGAGATCGCGACCGCGATGGTGCAGGCCTCCTGCGCCCATCTGCTGGAGAAATCGCCCGAGGGCCTGGACATGGCGATCGGCGAGGGCGGGCTGAAGCTCTCCGGCGGCGAGAAGCAGCGGCTGTCGATTGCCCGTGCACTCGTGCGCCAGCCGCGCCTGCTGATCTTCGACGAGGCGACCTCCGCGCTCGATTCGCTGACCGAGGAGCAGATCACCGACACCGTGCGCCAGGTGTCGGCGCGCAGCACGCAGATCACGATCCTGATCGCGCACCGGCTGTCGACCATCCTGCACGCCGGCACCATCTTCGTGCTCGAGAAGGGCCGCATCGTCGAAAGCGGCGATCACGCGACGCTGCTCGAACGCAAGGGCCTGTACCACGCGATGTGGCGCCAGCAGATTGGCGAGCGGCCGGTGCCGCGCTAAGCTGCGCGCCAAACGAAACCAAGGAGGTCTTTCATGAGCAACGCAGGCACAACGCCGGAACCACAGGCCGCCGTGCCTTCACCCGATGTGCGACGCCGCGCGCCGCTGCCGGCCGGCTATCGCGAGGGCGTCATCACGGCCATCACGGTGATGATCGGCTTTTCGCTCTCCTTCGTCCGCTACTGGGCCTTCGAGGCACCCGGCGACTGGACGGCGAATTCGGTGATCGCACTGATCGTGCTGGTGATACCCATCGTCGTGCAGATCTACACGCTGTACCGCGCGCTGCTGGTGGCCGATGACGACGAGACGACCTACAGGTCCACCATCCGATGGTTCATCGGTTCCATCTGCGGCATGCTGGTGTCGGTCGCGCTGGCTGCGATCGTGCTGTCGGGTCGCAACTGAGCGCACCCGCAATGCCTGGATGGTGCAGGCCTCACTGGGTGTTGAGGTAGCGCTCGATCTGGCAATCCCGGCCGCCGGGATCGGTGCTGCAGGGCGACGGCGATGGCGCATACGGCGTGGTCCCGCAGCCGGCCAGGATCAGCAGCGCCGTCAGTGCCAAGAGAATTCGCATCCGCTTTCCTTCATGTCGTCGCGATGCAGTCATTCTCCGGCAATCGGACATGAGGCGCAGACGAAGCGCAGCACCATTTCGACCACGCTGTCGCGCCGCGCACGCAGGGCTTGCGGCGCCTGTGTGTCGCGCCGGAAGATCATGCCGAAGGTGTGCTGGTTCGAGACGTTGAAGAAGGTCAGCGCCGAGATCGACGCGTGGATGTCGATCGGGTCCAGCCCGGGGCGGAACAACCCGCTGGCCACGCCGCGGGCATAGACCCCGGACACCGCCTCGATGGCCGATCCGTTGAGCTGGCGGATGTTCCTGCTCTGCTTCAGGTAGGTGCCGCGCTCGATGTTCTCGGCCATCACCAGCCGGATGTAATCCTGGTTGCGCTGGTGGTGATCGAAGGTGAAGACCACGAGCCGCCGCAAGGCCTCCAGCGGTTCCAGGTCGTCCAGCCGCAGCGCCGACTCGATCGTGCGCATGCGCCGGTACGACTCCTCCAGCACGCGCACGTACAGCTGCTCCTTGCTGCCGAAGTAGTAGTAGATCATCCGCTTGCTGGTCCGGGTGGCGGCGGCGATCTCGTCGATGCGTGCGCCGCTCAGGCCCTTCTCGGCAAACTCGTGGGTCGCCACCTCCAGGATGCCCGCCATCGTGCGCGCCGGATCGTTGGTGCGATAGGCCCGCCGCGCATCCCGCGGGACCTCGGCCTGCGCGCCGGACGCACGCAGCGGCGCAGCCACCGTTGCTGCCTTGGCTGCCATGGTCGGCTACTTTTTCGCGTCGGCGTCCTTGACCGCGGTCTGGATGCTGTCGATCAGCTTCGGATCGATCTTGGTCTTCAGAAACTCGATCACCGGCGGCTGGGCCGCGGCGCGGAACTCGGCCAGCTCGGCGGCGGTCGGCGTGTACACCGTCACGCCCTTGTCGGCCATGGTCTTGTTGCCGTTGGCGGTGAAGGTGCGGTTGACCTTGCGCTCCTCGGCGCAGGCCACCTTGCCCGCGTCGGTGACGACCTTCAGCAGATCCGGCGGCAGCGACTTGTAGAACTTGTCGCTGAGCACGAACCAGTCGATGCCGTAGTTGTGGCCGTCCAGCGTGACGTTCTTCTGTACTTCGTAGAACTTGGCGAAGATGAGCGTCGGGATCGGGTTCTCCTGGCCGTCGACCACGCCGGTCTGCAGCGCGGTGTAGGTCTCGGGGAATGCGATCGGCGTCGGCTGCGCGCCCAGCGCCTTCATCTCGGTGACGTACAGCGGCGTCTCCTGCACGCGGATCTTCATGCCGACCAGGTCCTTGGGCGAATGGATCGGCTTCTTGCCGCTGCTGAAGTGGCGAAAGCCCACTTCGCCGAAGCACAGGTTGTGCATGCCGGTGGCGGCGTTGAAGTCCGCCGACAGCTTCTGGCCGAAGGGGCCGTCCATCACCTTGTCCGCGACCTCGTCGCTCGGGAACAGGTAGGGAATGTCGGTAACCATTGCGCCGGGGAAGAAATTGGCCATCACGCCCGAGGCGAGGCCGGCCTGGATGAAGCCGTTCTTCACGCCTTCGACCACTTCGCGCTCGCCGCCCAGGGCACCTGCGCCGAAGATCTGCACGTCGATGCGGCCGCCGCTCTTGGCCTTGACCTCCTTGGCGAAGGTGTCGGCCATCACCGCCTTGCGCGAGGTGCCGAGGTCGGCCGAATCGGCGTGCGCCAGCTTCAACACGAACTTGCTCTGGGCCAGGACGCTCGAGCTGGCACAGCACACGAGCGCCGCCGCGGCGACGGTGGACAACAGGCGGAACGAGGGCTTCATGTGAGTGACTCCTGTGAGGTTGACGGTGGGAACGGAAAACGGGTGCGCTCAGTGAAGGTTGAACGCGTGCGGCAAGGCCAGGCTGATGGCGGGGAAGAGGGCGATGCAGATCAGTCCGATGAGCAGCACGGCCAGGTAGGGCAGAAAGCGCGGCGTCACCTTCTCGACCGAGGTGTCCATCACCGAACAGGTCACGAAGTAGCAAACGCCGAAGGGCGGTATGAAGGTGCCGATGCCCATCGAGATGATGATCACGATGCCGAAGGCCATCGGATCGATGCCGTAGTTCCTGGTGAGCTGCAGCAGCATCGGGCCGAAGATCAGGAGTGAAGGCAACCCTTCCAGGATCGAGCCCATCACCACCATCAGCACGATGGAGAAAGCCACGAACGCGAAGGCCGAGCCGCCGAACATGGCCAGGAACTCGGCCACCACCGGCTGCAGGCCGCTGATCGCCAGGGTCCACGAGAAGGCGCTGCCGGCGCTGACCATGAACAGCACCATGCCCGCCATCGCACCCGAATCGGCCAGCGTGGTGATGAAGCTCTTGAGGTTCATGCCGCGGTAGATGAAGACCGAGACCGCGATCGAGAACACCACCGCGATCGACGACACCTCGGTCGTGGTCGCGAAGCCGCCGACGATGCCGATGATCAGGATGATCGGCACCATCAGCGCCGGCAGTGCGCGAATGCTCAGCCTCGTGCGCTCGGTCCAGGAGACCGCGGGGCAGCGCGGCCAGTCGAACTTCTTCGCACGCCGGTTGATCATGATCATCAGGCACAGGCCCAGCACCGCCGCGGGCACCACGCCGGCGACGAAGAAGGTGGCCACCGACAGCGTCGTGATCGAGGCCAGCACCATCATCACCAGGCTCGGCGGAATGGTCTCGCCCATGATGCCGGCGGCCGACAGCACCGCGCCGCTTTCAGCCGGGTCGTAGCCCTGCTCCTTCAGCATGCCCTTGAGCGTGGTGCCGACCGCGGCCACGTCGGCGATCTTCGAGCCCGAGATGCCGGAGAAGATGTACATCGCGAGGACCAGCGCCTGCAGCAGGCCGCCGCGCATGCGCCCGACCATCGCGGTGACCCAGTCGGCCAGCGGCTTGGTCAGGCCGCCATCGGTCATCACGTTGCCGGCCAGGATGAAGAAGGGCACCGCCAGCAGGATGAAGCTGCTGATGCCGTTGGACATTGCCAGCGACACGGCCATCGGCTCCTCGCCCGAGCTGTAGATCAGGATGTAGGCGGTGACCGAGAGCACATAGGCGATCGGCACGCCCGCGAACACCAGGAACAGCAGCAGCAACAGCGCGAAGCCGATGCCGGCCGTGCCCAGCCAGGGACCGGTGAAGTACTGCGCGAGGAACCAGGCCAGCGTCAGGCCGCCGACCAGCAGCACGGCGACGACGTGCTGCCGGGCGGTGTGCCGGCGCAACTCGGCCAGCGCGAAGACCACGGTCAGGGCCATGCCGATGAAGAAGGGCAGCAGGGTCCACGACTTCGGGATCTGCAGCACCACGGTCAGGGTGTTCCAGGCCTCGTGCCACATCGGCACCGCATAGCGCAGGCCGATGAGGGCCACCACGATCACAAAGTAGTGGCGGGCGCACTCGACGTACTCGCGCCAGCGCTCCGGCAGCTTGTCGATGGCGAAGCGCACCACCAGGTGCAGGCCGCGGTGGTAGGCGATCGCGCCGCCGATGAAGGCCAGGCTGGTGAGCGAATACTCGGCCACCTCGTTGGCCCAGACCAATGAAGTCCCGAGCAGCCCGCGCATCGCGGTGTTGCCGAACAGCAGCAGCAGTTCGAGGAACAGCATCAGCGAGAGCAGCACGTCGAACGTTCGCTCCACGCGCGGCGAAAAGCGTTGATGGGGCAGCTCGAGATCCGCGGACATCTCGACACCGAGCGTGCGGTGTTCCGAGGTCGCGGCTGCAGGCTTCATCTGGGGTTCTCTTTTTTCGAATGCGGGTGCGAGCGCCGTGCCGACCGAGGGCCGGCCGACCTCCTCCGCACAAGAATGTACGAACTGGTTAGTTTTCCAGCCATACCCAATAACCCGCACGGTGCGGCGTCGCGCGCCAGCGCAGGAGCTTGCGAAGCGCTTATCGCTCGCGGCGGCTCTTCACATCGCCGAAGTCCACGAATGCCGTCGCAGCGAACGCGATGTCCGACGCGCTCTCGCGCGGCTCGGGCGGCGGCGGCGCGATGTCCATCAAGTCCGTCGCCGCAAGGCCGACTTCGCGTTGCGCGAGCAGTTCTGCGTGACGCTCCTTCGCGTTCTGGCGCAGGCGCGCGAGGTCGGCCCGGATCTCCTCGATCGAACGCATCTTGTTGGCGGGCGGCGTTGCCGCCTCCGGCTGAGCGGGGAGAGGCGGTGCAGCGTTCGACTGTGCGGCCGGCGCAGGCCGGGGCGATACCGCCAGCACTGGCGCGGGCATCGGCGCTTCGAGCGCCGCAGGCTCCGTCACGTCCGTGGTGTTTGTGGCCGCTGCGATCGACGTCGGGGCGAATGCCGAAACCTGCGGCGCCGGTTCGGCCGTTCGCCGCACGCCCAGCGCCGCGCCGATGCCCTGGCCGATTCGAAGAAGGATTCCGAAAAAGCGAGACGCTTGCATGGCGGGGAGTCCGAAAAAAGTTCGCACGATTGTGAAGCGAACTGCGACGGCCCATCAGGCGCGTTGTCCCGCATGTGGTGATTTGTCCACACGCTTGGCCGCGTTGGCGCAGGCGGCCACGCGGCGACGTTCTCAGCGCCGCATCGCGTCGCGCCGGCTGACCGGCGCCGCGTCGTTGCCCCAGGAGCCCCGGATGTAGGTGAGCACGGCGGCGATGTCGTCGTCGTCGAGCACATGGCCGAAGGGCGGCATGCCGTAGGGCCGCGGGTTGCCCGCGGTCGCAGGCAGGAAGCCGCCGTGGCGCACGACCTGGATCAGGTTGGCGGTCGAGTCCATCAGCACCGCACGGTTGCCCGCGAGCGGCGGGTAGGCGTTTTCGGCGCCCTGGCCCGCATCGCCGTGGCAGTAGGCGCAGCGCTGGTCGTAGATGCGGCTGCCGCGCACCATCTGGCCGGCGTCGCGGCGCTGCGGCGCGGTGTCGGCCGCGGTCGCCGTGCCCGGCGTGCTGTCGGGCAGCTGCTTCAGGAAGACGGCCATCGCGTGCAGGTCGGCGTCGCTCAGGTGCTGGGTGCTGCGGTACACCACGTCGGCCATCGGCCCCATCACCGAGCCGCGCGGCGAGCTGCCGTTCTTCAGCAGCGCCACCACGTCCTCGGGTGGCCAGTCGGCGACGCCGGCCTCGCGCTTCGAGGTGAGCGAAGGCGCATACCAGTTCTCGACCGGAATGAGCCCGCCCGAGAGGCCGAGCTTCTCCTCGGTGGCGCCGAGCACGTTGCGCGTGCCGTGGCAGGCGATGCAGTGGCCCAGGCCCTCGACAAGGTAGGCGCCGCGGTTCCACTCGGCCGGCCGCGCGGGATCGGCGACGAAGCTGCCCGGCGTGAAGAAGAGCGCGCGCCAGACGGCCAGTGCGGCCTGTGTGTCGTACGGAAAGCGCAGCTTGTGCGGCCGGTTGGGCGTGGCCGCGGGCGGCACGGTGCGCAGGTAGGCATAGATCGCATCCGAGTCCTCGCGCGTCACGCGGGTGAAGCTGGGATAGGGGAACGCCGGGTAGAGCAGGTGGCCGTCCTTCGAGCGGCCGTTGTGCATCGCGCGCCAGAAGTGCGCCGCGCTCCAGCTGCCGATGCCGGCGTTGCGCTCGGGTGTGAGGTTGCTCGCGAAGACGGTGCCGAAGGGCGTCTCGATGCCGACGCCGCCCGCGAAGGGCGCGCCGCCATGCGTCGTGTGGCAGCTCGCGCAGTTGCCGGCGAGCGCGAGGTAGCGGCCGCGCTCGATCTGCGCCGGCGTGGCGACGAAAGCGGCGGAGGGTTCGGGCACGGCGTCCTCGCCGCGCAGGTTGAGCGCGACGAGTGCGGCGACGGCCAGCAGCACGAGTGCAGCGAGGAAGATCAGGGAATAGACGAGGCGTCGCATGAAGAAGGGCCTCAGGGATTCATCGCGCTGCAGCGCAGGGGCAGCGGCGCGCGCGGCGCTGCGAGCGGATGGGGATCGGCCGGCATCGGCTGCACGGCCAGCCAGCTGGCCACGGCATTGATGTCGGCGGTCGTGAGCTTGCGGCCGACCTCGGCCATGCAGTCCGGCGCCAGCGCATGGCGCTCGCCGGTAACCCAGGTGCCGAGCTGCGACGAGAGGTACAGCCGCGGCAGGCCGACCAGCGACGGAATGCCCGGCTGAACGCCGGTGAGCGCCTCGCCGTGGCATTGCACGCAGGCCGGGATGTCGCGCGCCGCATCGCCGTGCATTACCAGCGCCTTGCCGCGCGCGAGCGTGTCGGCCGAGGCATCGCTGGTGGTCGCGACCGCGGGATAGGGCAGGTCGAGCGTGGCGAAGTAATGGGCGATCTCGCGCAGGTAGTCGTCGGACAGGTGCCGCACCATGTGGGCCATGTCGGCATTGAAGCGGCGGCCGTCGCGAAAGCTGCGCAGCTGGTTGAACAGGTAGCCCTCGGGCTTGCCGGCCAGGCGCGGGAAGAAGCCCTGGTCGCTGCTGGCGCCTTCGCGTCCGTGGCAGGCGATGCAGGCCGCGACGCGCTGCTCGATGGTGTCCGGCACATGGCCGGGCGCCGGCGAGGGTGCGGCGGCCTGCGCGACGGCTGACAGGCCGCAGGCCGCGAGCAGCAGGGCGGTGCGCCGCAGGGGTTGGTGAAGGAAGCGTGGGATGTTCATGCGTGTCGTGCGGCCGCTGCGGCACCTCGGTGCGCCGCGCGTGGCCACGTCGTCATTGTTCTCGATTGCCGATGCGAAGGACAGCATCAGTGTGCCCGGATTCGACCGGAGCAGTCGCACGCGAGGCCCCTAAGCGATGGCGGCCGTGGCCAGCCGTCCCAGCGTGGCCAGCGCCTGTTCGCTGCGCGCGTCCCATGCGTGGCCATAGTTCAGCCTGAGGCAGTTCGTGAAGGCGCGCGAGGCCGAGAAGATCGGGCCGGGCGCGACGCTGATGCCGAGCGCCAGCGCCTGCCGATGGATCGCCAGCGCATCGGCGCCCGGCGGCAGCTCGACCCACAGGAAGTAGCCGCCCGCCGGATGCGTGGCGCGCGTGCCGGGCGGGAAGTGCTGGGCCACCGCCTGCGCGAACGCGGATTGCTGCGCGGCCAGCGTCTGGCGCAGCCGGCGCAGATGCTTGTCGAAGCCGCCGTGCTCGAGGTAAGTGGCCAGCGCGAGCTGCGACGGTGCCGAGGCGCCCAGCGTGGTGGTCAGCTTCTGCCGCGCGACCGCGCGCGCGTAGCGGCCGGGCGCGGCCCAGCCGATGCGGTAGCCGGGCGCCAGGCATTTGGAGAAGGACGAGCAATGCAGCACCAGGCCCTGCGTGTCGAAGGCCTTCGCGGGCACGGGGCGCTTGTCGCCGAAGTAGAGCTCGGCGTAGACGTCGTCCTCGATCAGCGGCAGTTCGTGGCGCGCGAGCAGCTCGACCAGCGCCTTCTTGCGTTCGTCGGGCATCGAGCTGCCGAGCGGATTCTGGAAGGTCGTCATCAGCCAGCAGGCCTTCGGCTGGTGGCGTGCAATGGCATGTTCGAGCGCCGCCAGGTCGATGCCTTCGCGCGGATGGGTCGGCACCTCGACGGCCTGCAGGCCCATGCGTTCGAGTGCCTGCAGCGCGGCATAGAAGGTGGGCGATTCGATCACCACCGCATCGCCGGGGCGCGTCACCGCCGCGAGGCAGAGGTTCAGCGCTTCGAGTGCGCCGTTGGTGACCACGATCTCGTCCGTGTGCACCTGCAGCCCGCCGGCCAGGTAGCGCAGCGCGATCTGGCGCCGCAGCCGCGCATTGCCCGGGCTCAGGTCGTCGACGGTGCTCCACGGATCGAGCGCCTTGGCGCTCGATGCCATGGCCTGACCCAGGCGCGCGAGCGGAAACAGGAGCGGGCTCGGAAAGGCCGAGCCGAAAGGCACCACCTCGCGCGTCATGCTGGCCTCGAGGATCTCGAACACGTGTTCGCTGACGTCGACCGCCACCGAGGCATCGCTCGGCTGCGAGGTCTGCTCGGGTTCGGGCGGTGCCAGCCGCGCGCCGGCCAAGACGTAGTAGCCGGAGCGCTCCCGCGCCTGGATCAGACCGCGCGCCTCGAGCAGGTAGTAGGCCTGGAAGACCGTCGAGGGGCTCACCCCGCGGCTGGTGCTCGCGTGGCGCACCGAGGGCAGGCGGTCGCCCGGCCGCAGCACACCGCCGCGGATGGAGGCCTCGACATCGGCGGCGAGCAGCTCATAGCGCTTCATCGAGTGGTTTCTGATCTGCTTTTTTCCGTGCCCACTGCGTCTTTCATAATGGCCGGGGTTGGGTCACATTATCCCTATCGCTCCACCGACGAAAAACGAGGCTGCCATGTCGAAATTCCTGCGCTATCTGCGTGCCGTGCTCTGGGCCTTCATCGGGCTCGGCGGCCGCCGCTCCGACGCGGCCGGGCGCGTCGATCAGGCCGGCGTGCTGCCGACGATTGCCATCGCGCTGGTGCTGGTGCTCTTGATCGTCTGCGGGCTGATCGCGCTCGCGAAGTTCGCCGCCGGGGCCTGAGTCAGGTAGCCCGGCTACAGTCCGGGCCATGCATTCCCGTTTCTACAGGCTGACCGGCTGGCACCGGTTGCTGGCCGGCGCCGTGGTGGGCGTTCTCGTGGCCCTGATCCCATGGCCGCTCGATGGTGTCTCGCGCGGACTGCTGGGCTGGTGCTGCGGCGCCGCGAGCTACCTGCTGCCGGCCTGGTGGATGGCCGAGGTGTCGAACGCGCAACGCACGCGGTCGCGCGCGCAGTCGCTCGATCAGCCCAGTGCGGTGATCCTCGGCATCATGCTGACCGTGGTCGGCGTCAGCGTGGTGGTGATCGTGATGCTGCTGCAGCAGGCGCGCCCGCTCCACGGCTCCGACCGTGCCGCGCACATTGCGCTCGGCCTGGTCGCGCTGGCGGGGTCGTGGCTGATGATCCACACGATCTATGCCTTTCATTACGCGCACCGCTTCTACCAGGAGGAGCGCGAGAAGTCGGCCGCCGGCCCGGGGCTGGATTTTCCGGGCAAGCTCGATCCGGACTACTTCGACTTCCTCTACTACTCGTTCGTGGTCGGCATGACCTCGCAGGTGTCCGACGTGCAGGTCACCTCGCGCGAGATGCGGCGCATCACGCTGATCCACGGCGTGCTGTCCTTCGCCTTCAACATGCTGGTGCTGGCGCTGTCCATCAACGTGGTGGCGGGCGCGATGCAGTAGCCGCCGCGGGCCGGCGCCGGCCGAGCACGACCATGCCCGTCGACAGTGCCACGCCGCACACGATCACCGCGGCGCAGACCAGCATCCACGGCGTGATCTGTTCGTCGAGGAACACGGCGCCGTAGAACAGCGCGAACACGGGCACCAGGAAGGTCACGGTCAGCGCACGCGCCGGCCCTGCGCTCTCGATCAACCGGAAGTACAGCACGTAGGCGAGGCCGGTGCACGCCGTGCCGACCGCCACCAGCGCCAGCCATGCGTGCAGGCTCGGCATGTGCGCCGGCCACAGCCACCACGCGGGCAGCGCGAGCAGGAGCGTGGCGCCGATCTGGTTGCCGGTCGCCGTGGCCAGCGCGGGAACGCCGGTCAGGTGCTTGCGCGTGAGGCTGGCGCCGAAGGCATAGCAGATGCACGCGCCGAGACAGGCCGCGATGGCCCAGAGCGCCGCGGTGGGGTCCGCGCCCGAGTGGAAGCCCGCGCTGCGCCAGGCCAGCATCGCGACGCCGGCGAAGCCGGCCACCAGCCCCGCGCTGCGCGAGCCACCGGGCCGGTCGCCGAAGAAGGCCCAGGCCACCAGGGCGCCGAACATCGGTGTCGTTGCATTGAGCACCGCCGCCAGGCCGCTGTTGACGGTCAGCAGCGCGAACGAGAAGAAGGCGAAGGGCAGGCCGCAATTGAGGATGCCGAGCGCGAGTGCGGGTTTCCAGCGCTGCCGCAACGCGGGCCACTGGCCGCGCGCGAACAACAGCGGCAACAGGAACAGCGCGGCGATCGCGACCCGCACCGCGGCCGTCGGCAGTGCGCCGAACTCGGCCGCGCCGATGCGCATGAAGAGGAAGGACGCGCCCCACAGCGAGGCCAGCAGCAGCAGGTCGACCAGCCAGGCGCTGCGTGCAGGCCGGGCCGCGCCCGGTGCTTGCGTGAGGGAGCCGACGATGGTCGTGCCGGCGGTCGCACACTCGCCTTCGCTCATCGGGCGCCTTCGAGTTCGAGCAGCGCGGCCTTGCGAGCGAGCCCGCCCGCATAGCCGGTCAGCGAGCCGTCGGTGCCGAGCACGCGGTGGCAGGGCACGATCACGCTGAGCGGATTCCGGCCGACCGCCGCACCCACCGCACGCACCGCAGCGGGATTGCCGACGCCGGCGCTCAACGCGCCGTAGCTGGTGGTCTGGCCCGGCGGGATGGCGAGCAGCGCCTGCCACACCGACTGCTGGAAGGCCGTGCCGTGCGAAAGGTCCAGCGGCAGGTCGAAGTGCTTGCGCTTGCCGGCGAAGTAGTCGAGCAGCTGCGCGGCCGCCTCGCGCAGCACCGGATGATCGGCATCGGGCACCCAGCCGGTCATGTCGGGCCAGTGGCGCTGCTGGTCGAACCAGACGCCGGCCAGGCCCTGGTCGGTGGCCGCCAGCGTGATGCCGCCGAGCGGGCTGTCGAAATGCGCGGTGCGCAGGTGGGAGGTCTTGAATTTCATGGCTGTCAGGCAGGAATGCCGGTGGTGGTTGCGGGAGCGGGGCTGTACCAGGCGCGCAGCACCGCGTAGCTGCGCCACGGTCGCCAGGCCTGCGAGGCCTCGGCCGCGGCGCGCGCCGTCGAGACGCCGAGCGCTTTCTGCAGCGCCACGTCGCCGGAGGGAAAGGCATCGGGCCAGCGCAGCGCGCGCATCGCGATGTACTGCGCGGTCCAGTCGCCGATGCCGGGCAGCGCCTGCAGCGCGGCCAGGGTGGCCGGCACGTCGGCGCCGGCATGCAGGGTGAGCCGGCCTGCGATCACCTCGCGCGCCAGCGCGAGCAAAGCCGCCTGCCGTTGACGCACGATGCCGAGCTGACCCAGCGCATCGCCGCTGGCCTCGGCGATGGCGGCCGGTGTCGGGAACAGCCGGTCGAGCCCTTCGACGGGCGTCGCCAGCGCTTCGCCGAAGGCCTGCACCAGCCGCGTGCCCAAGGTGCGTGCCGCGACCACCGTGATCTGCTGGCCGAGTACCGCGCGCACCGCGAGCTCGAAGCCGTCGACCGTGCCCGGCACGCGCAGGCCATCGCCATGCGGGAAGGCCGCATGCAGCGCGTGGTTGATCGCCATCGGCTCGGCATCGAGATCGAGCATCGCGCGCACGCGGCTGATCACGGTCGGCAGCACCGCCGCGAGCGAATCGCCGACGCGCAGCAGCAGCTGCTCGCGCAGCGGATCGAAGCGAAGCTGCAGCCAGCCCGTGTGCAGCCGCGTCGACTGCACGACGCGCAGCGTGCGCGCGAGCTGCATCGCATCGCCGGTGCCGGACACCACCTCGACGCCGCCCAATGCGCGGCGGGCGAAGAAGCCCAGCATGGTCTCGCCGTCATAGGGCGGCCGGAAGCCCAGCCGCACCTCGACCGCCTCGCCTTCGCGGCCGTGGCGCGAGGGTCCGGCGCGGCGCAGCGCGCTCGGATTGAGGCCGTAATGCCCGACGAAGGCGGCATTGAAGCGCCGCACGCTCGCGAAACCGCTGGCCAGCGCGACCTGCGTCATCGGCAGGCGCGTGTCGGCGATCAGCTGCTTGGCGGCGAGCAGGCGGCGCGTCTGCAGGTATTGCAGCGGGGAGACGCCGAACTGCGTCTCGAAGATCCGCCGCAGGTGGCGGTCGCTGACGCCGAGCCGGGCCGCGATGTCGGCCGCGCCGGGGCCGTCCTCGGCCCAGGCATCGGGCTCGTCGATCAGGCGCGCGGCCTGCAGCGCGAGGATGCGCGAGGCGTCCTCGGTCGACCAGCTCGCCGCGCGCGGCGCGAGTTCGGGCCGGCAGCGCAGGCAAGGACGAAAGCCCGCGGCTTCCGCCTGCGCCGCGTGGCGGAAGAAGCGGCAGTTCTCTCGCCGCGGCAGCTTCACGCGGCAGACCGGGCGGCAGTAGACGCCGGTCGAGGTGACGCCGGTGAAGAACGAGCCGTCGAAGCGCGCGTCGTGCGCCTTCATCGCCAGGTAGCAGGCGTCGTTCTCGAGGCCGGGGCTGGATGCGGGGGTGGAGGACATGAACGGATGATAGGGTCGCGCGCCGCGCGAACTGGCCATTTTCGGACATGTGGCTTCGATGCGCCCGCACCGGGCTGCCGCAGCCGGGCCGCAGGAAGCGCATGCCTACAATGGTCTTCATTTTTCTTGCAAATTCAGAGGAAGCCCATGCAGCTCAGCGCATCGATCTTCAAGGCCTACGACATCCGGGGCGTGGTGCCCATGACCCTCGATGCAGAGGTCGCGGAGGGCCTGGGCAAGGCCTTCGGCAGCGCGGCGCGCGCTGCTGGCGAGAAGACGGTGGCGGTGGGGCGCGACGGCCGCCTGTCGGGCCCGGCCCTGGCCGAGGCCCTGATCCGTGGCCTGGTGGCCACCGGCATCGAGGTGATCGATGTCGGCGCGGTCACCACGCCGATGCTCTATTTCGCCGCGCACACCTTGTCGCGCAGCGGCATCCAGGTCACCGGCAGCCACAACCCGAAGGACTACAACGGCTTCAAGATGGTGCTGGCCGGCCGTGCGATCTATGGCGACGAGATCCAGGGCCTGCGCCGCGTGATGGAAGCCGACAGCGCGAAGCTCGCGCCCGGCGGCAGCGTGCGCAAGGTCGATGTGACCGAGGCCTATACGCAGCGCATCGTCGGCGACATCAAGCTGGCGCGGCCGCTCAAGATCGTGGTCGATTCCGGCAATGGCATCGCGGGCGCCTCGGCACCGGGCATCCTGCGCGCGATCGGTTGCGAGGTCACCGAACTGTTCAGCGACGTCGACGGCGACTTCCCCAACCACCATCCCGATCCCAGCAAGCCCGAGAACCTCAAGGACCTGATCGCCGCGCTGCAGGCCGGCGATGCCGAGCTGGGCCTGGCCTTCGACGGCGACGGCGATCGCCTGGGCATCGTGACCAAGGACGGCACCAACATCTACCCGGACCGCCAGATGATGCTGTTCGCGCAGGACGTGCTCTCGCGCGTGCCCGGCGGCACCATCGTCTACGACGTCAAGTGCTCGCAGCGCCTGGGCCCGGCCATCGAGGCCGCGGGCGGCAAGCCGCTGATCTACAAGACCGGCCATTCGCTGATCAAGGCGAAGATGAAGGAGATCGATTCGCCGCTCGGCGGCGAGATGAGCGGCCACATCTTCTTCAAGGAACGCTGGTTCGGCTTCGACGACGGCACCTATGCGGGCTGCCGGCTGCTCGAAATTTTGAGCAAGAGCCCGAACGCGAGCGACGTGCTCAACGCGCTGCCGACCAGCTTCTCGACGCCCGAGCTCAATGTCGCCTGCGCCGAGGGTGAGCCGCACACGCTGGTGGCCGAACTCGTCAAGACCGCGAAGTTCGCCGCGCCCGCGAAGATCTCCACCATCGACGGCGTGCGCGTCGACTGGCCCGACGGCTTCGGCCTGATCCGCGCCTCCAACACCACGCCGGTGCTGGTGATGCGCTTCGAAGGCCAGACCGAGGCCGCGCTGCAACGCATCCAGGACGAGATGCTCGCGCTGCTCAGGAGCGTCAAGCCCGACGCCACCCTCGCGGAAGCCGCTCACTGAGATCCGACAAGCGTGCGTTCGTTGCTGCTGCGCCTGTACGGCGTCTTCACTTCCCTGGCCCAGCCGCTGGTGCGGCGCAAGCTGCGGCGCCGCGCGGTGGCCGAACCCGGCTATGCGTTCGCCGTCGAAGAGCGCTTCGGCCACTACGACACGGCCGCCACCGGCACCGGCTGGTGCTGGGTGCATGCGGTCTCGCTCGGCGAGGCGCGCGCCGCCGGCATCCTGATCGACGAGCTGCGCCGGCAGTACGCCGACATCCCGATCCTGCTGACGCACGGCACCGCCACCGGACGCGAGGAGGGCGCCAAGCTGCTCGCGCCCGGCGACCTCCAGGTGTGGCAGCCATGGGACGCGCCAGCCGCGGTCGCGCGTTTTCTCGATCGCTTCCAGCCGCGCATCGGCGTGCTGATGGAGACCGAAGTCTGGCCCGAGATGGCGGCTGCCTGCGCCGAGCGCGGCATTCCGCTGGTGCTGGCCAATGCGCGCCTGAACGAGAAGTCGCTGGCCGCGGCCGAGCGCCTGTCCTGGCTCGCGCGGCCGGCCTATTCGGCGCTGGCCGCCGTGTGGGCGCAGACCGAGCCCGATGCGCACCGGCTGGTCTCGCTCGGCGCCAAGGTGGCGGGCGTGTACGGCAATCTGAAGTTCGACGCCACGCCCGACGCGCGCCAGCTCGCCGCTGCGACCCGGCTGCGCACGCAGCTGCCGCGGCCGGTGGTCGTGTTCGCCAGCTCGCGCGACGGCGAGGAGCAACTGCTGCTCGAGGTGCTCAAGCGCTTCGGCGCACTCGCGCCGGTGCCGCCCGCGCACGACGCGGTGCAGTCGATCGCCAAGCGGGTGCAGGACGTGCAATGGATGATCGTGCCGCGCCATCCGCAGCGCTTCGACGAGGTCGCGGCCCTGGTCGAGTCCCATGGCTTCGCGGTGGCGCGGCGCAGCGCGGCGGGCGCGCCGGCCGCGGCCGAGATCTGGCTCGGCGATTCGCTCGGCGAGATGGCGCTGTACTACGGCCTGGCCGACGTCGCGCTGCTGGGCGGCAGCTTCGAGCCGCTCGGCGGCCAGAACCTGATCGAGGCCGCGGCCTGCGGCTGTCCGGTGATCATGGGACCGTCCACTTTCAACTTCGCCGAGGCTGCGGCGCTGTCGCTCGCCGCCGGCGCCTCGCTGCGCGTCGAGGACATGGAGCATGCGGTGACCGCCGCGCTCAAGCTGGTCGAGAACCCGGAGCGCCGCGAGGCGATGGCCGAGGCCGCGCTGGCCTTCGCGTCGTCGAACCGCGGTGCGGCCGAACGCACCGCCGCGGCGGTGCTCGCGATTGCGCAGAACGCGCCGGTGCGCACCGAGGAACGCGCCGAGCCGCGGCTCGAATAGCGTCTCTTTTTTCGCGCCATCGGCGCGCGAGATGTGAGCGGCCAGACGATTCGCGGCCGGTCGTGAAATCCTGCCTTTCCCTCGCACGCCTGCGCCGGTCCAATGTAGTCATTCGATTTAACTGAATGGCAAGAATGAAGAACGAATTCGAACTGATCGTCGACGAGCCCATGGCAGGCCTCTTCTTCTGGACGATCGTTCGGCCCGGGCGCCCTGACGAACTGGAAGCCATCGTGGACTACGCCTGCGGCCCGCTGCCGACGCGCGGCCTGGCGACGGACGCGGGCATCGCCGCGCTGCGCTGGCATCGCGAAGTCGGTGCCGATGCCTTCGAGGCGCCGCCGGTCGGCCATGCCAGCGCCCACGCCGAAACGGTGCCTGGTCATCTCTGGCCCTGAGCGCGCCCCGGCGGTCGCGCCGGTGCCGGTTTGCGGCGTGAGGTTGAGCAGGTCCTGCTCGCGGCTTACAGTCGGGTGCTCCCGCCACAAGCCGATCGTCATGCATTCCGCCCTGCCAGCTCCCTTGCGCCAACCTCTGCACGCGTCACGAACCACGGTGATCGGAGACGCAGCTTGACCGAGGAATTCGCGCGCGAAGAGATCTGCCGCGTCGGCCGCAGCCTGTTCGAACGCGGCTACGTGCACGCCACGGCGGGCAATGTCAGCGTGCGCCTCGATGACGGTTTTTTGATCACGCCGACCGACGCCTGCCTGGGCTTTCTGGATCCTGCGCGTCTGGCCAGGCTCGACCGCCAGGGCGAGCAGATCGGCGGCGATCGTGCGAGCAAGACGATCGCATTGCATCGCAGGATCTACGAGGCCTCGGCTGCCACCGCATGTCCCGCGAAGTGCGTGATCCATACGCACAGCACGCATTGCGTGGCACTCACTTTGACACCGGGTGAAGCGCACGCGAGAAGCGCGGAACTGCTGCCCGCACTCACCCCGT
Source organism: Variovorax sp. SRS16 (assembly GCF_901827165.1). Lineage (NCBI taxonomy): Bacteria > Pseudomonadati > Pseudomonadota > Betaproteobacteria > Burkholderiales > Comamonadaceae > Variovorax > Variovorax sp. SRS16. Next base: position 3,611,987 of record NZ_LR594666.1, on the reverse strand, counting down.
ACTTCGTCATGAAGGTCGGCCATGTGCCGCTGGTGCCCTGTGCGCTTCCGGGCGATGCCACGGCCGCGGAGCATGTCGCGACCGCCATCGGCCGCTATGCCGGTGCGGGAACGCCCATTCGCGCCGTGATGCTCGATCGGCTCGGCCCGAATGTCTGGCACGACTCGCCCGCGGCCGCGATGGCGACGCTGGAAGAACTCGAGGAGACGGCGCGGCTCTGGTTGCTCTCGGGCCGCACTGCGCCGTCTCTGACGGACGCGGCGATCGACGAGTTGCGGCGCGCGTTCGGCGCTCACTGGTGACCCGCATGCGTTTTGGACTGATCGCCCACCGTTTTCATCGTCAATCGGACGGTGCCCTGCTGCGCTGGGCTCGTGCGTGCGACCCCGGCATCCGGGCGCTCGGGCTTGGCCTGCACGCAGTCGGCGGCACCTGCGACGCGCTGGCGAAACAAGGCCTGCTGAGCGCCTACCCGCCGCTGGTCCGGCTGCCCTACGGCCCCGAGGGCGGCGTCATGCGGCTGGTGTCGTGCATCGCGGGCGGCCTGGAGGCGGAAGGGGAACTCGACGGGATCATCTACTTCGTCGATCCCGTGGACCCCTCGTCGCTCTATCCCGAGACGCAGGCGCTCAAGCGCCAGTGCGTGATTCACGGAAAGCCCTATGTGGCCACCGCCGCCGGTGCGGCCGAGTGGATCGACGTGGAACTCGCCCACGCCCGCAAGCCCTGCGGCAATCTTCGCGGCCCGCTGGCAAGCCGCACCGTCGCGTTGATCGCCCATGACGCGCTCAAGCAGCGGATGGTCGATTTCGCGGCGAAGCACTTCGACCTGCTGTCCGGCTTCGCTGCACGCGTGGGCACGGGAACCACGGGCGGCCTGTTGAACGACATGGCATGGTCGCGCGGCTGGCCGGCCGATCGGCCCTGGGTCACCCGCTATCTGAGCGGACCCATGGGCGGCGACGCGCAGATCGCCGAGCTGGTGCTCGATCGCCGCTGCCACCAGGTGATCTTCTTCGAGGATCCCCATGTGGCGCGGCAACATGAGGCGGACATCCAGCTGCTCGAGCGAGCCGTCTGCAGCGCGACCCACGAGACCACCTGCTTCAACTCGCCGGCGATGGCCGAGCGCTGGGCGACGGCGCTCGGCCTTGCGCCGAACATCTGAGAGCGACCCTTCGGGCTCGCTGCCGAAGTCGCAAGCCGCGCGGGATCTTGAGCGGCGGTGTCATGCGCACAGCTTGCGCGCGATCAGGTCCTTCATGATCTCGGTGGCGCCGCCATAGATGCGCTGCACGCGCGCATCGGCATACAGCCGCGCAATCGGGTACTCGGCCATGTAGCCGTAGCCGCCGAAGAGCTGCAGGCACTCGTCGACGACCTTGCCCTGCTGCTCGCTGCACCACCACTTGGCCATGTAGGCGGCTTCGTCGTCGAGCGTGCCGTCGAGCAGCCGCTGGATGCAGTCGTTGACGAAGCTGCGCACCACGTGGGCCAGCGTCGCGCATTCGGCGAGCTTGAAGCGGGTGTTCTGGAAGTCGGCCAGCGGCTGGCCGAAGGCCTTGCGCTGGCGCGTGTAGTCCACCGTCAGTTCCACCGCGCGCTCGATCACCGCGGCCGCGGGCACGGCGATCAGCAGGCGCTCATAGGGCAGCTGGCTCATCAGCTGTGCGAAGCCCTGGCCTTCCTTCTCGCCCAGCAACTGATCGGCCGGCACGCGCACGCCGTCGAAGAACAGCTCGGCGGTGTCGGACGCATGCTGGCCCAGCTTCTCGAGCCGGCGGCCGACGCGAAAGCCCGGCAATTCCTCGGTCTCCAGCACCACCAGCGACACGCCGCGGCTGCCGGCATCGCCGGTGCGCACCGCCACCACCAGCAGGTTGGCGGTGAAGCCGTTGGTGATGAAGGTCTTGGCGCCATCGATCACATAGCCGTCGCCCTCGCGCCGGGCACGGGTGCGCAGCGCCTTGAGGTCCGAGCCGCAGCCGGGCTCGGTGAGCGCGATGCCGGCCAGCATCTCGCCGCTCGCGAGCCTGGGCAGCCAGCGCTGCTTCTGCGCTTCGGTGCCGTAGTCGAGGATGTAGTGGGCGGCGATCGTGTGCACGCCGGTGATGGCCGGGACCTCGGCCTTGGCCAGCTCGTCCTGCACCACCAGCTGGTAGGCCAGCGAGGCGCCCGCGCCGCCGCAGGCTTCGGCCAGTTCGGGCAGCAGGAAGCCCATCCGACCGAACGGCCGCCAGACCTCGCGTGGGATGAAGCCCTGGCGGCGCCAGCCGTCGAGCTGCGGCGACAGCTCGCCGGCGACGTAGCGGCGCACCTGTTCGCGAAAGGCTTCGATGTCGTCATCCATCCATGGATGGCGCAAGAGTCGGGGCAGCATGGTGTTCGCCTAGATGCCGGTGAGGCCGCCGCTGCACATCAGCGTCTGGCCGCTCACGTAGTCGGACTCGGGAATGCACAGCAGGTACACCGCGCCCGCGGCCTCGTCGGGCGTGCCGCCGCGGCCGAGCGGAATGCTGCGCTCCATCGCCGCCATCAAATCGGGATTGACCCCGACCTTGATCTCGCGGCCATCGATGGTGGCAGTGGCGTCGCCCGCCGCGCTGACGGTCAGCCGCGTCCTGATGAAGCCGTAGGCCACGCAATTGACCGTGACGTTCATGCGTCCCCATTCCTTGGCCAAGGTCTGCGTCATGCCGACGATGCCGGCCTTCGCGGTCGAATAGTTGGCCTGGCCGGCGTTGCCGAAGAGGCCGGCGACCGACGAGATGTTGACCACCTTGCGCACCACGCGCTGTCCCGCCTCGGCTTCGGACTTGGACAGCGCGCGGATCACCGGCTGCGCGGCGCGCAGGATGCGAAAGGGCGCCGTCAGGTGGCAGTCGAGCATCGCGTACCACTGCTCGTCGCTCATCTTCTGGATCACGTTGTCCCAGGTGTAGCCGGCGTTGTTGACGACGATGTCCAGGCCCTTGTATTCGCTGACCGCGGTGCCGACGAAGCGTTCGGCGAAATCCGGCGCGGTGACGTTGCCCACGCAGGCCACGGCCTGGCCGCCGGCCTCGCGGATGGCCTGCACGGCTTCTTCTGCCGGCTCGGCATCGAGGTCGTTGACGACGATGCGAGCGCCTTCGCTGGCGAGCTTCTGCGCGATCGCACGGCCGATGCCGCGGCCCGAGCCGGTGACGAGGGCGACCTTGCCTTCGAGTTTGCGTGTCATGGTGGGGGTTCTCCTGAAAGATGCCTCAAGGCAGGGCGACGAGGGCTTCGCCGACGATCTTGGTTTGTCCGAACTGGTTGGCGCTTTGCAGCTCGATGCGCACGCAGCGCTCGCCGTCGTGTTCGAGCTTCTCGACCACGCGGCCCGTGCAGCGCATGGCATTGCCCAGGTGCGTGATGCCCTGGAAGCGCGCCTCGAAGCGGCGCAGCCGGCTCTGCGGTGCCCAGCCGCTCAGCAGGCGGCCCAGCCAGGCCATGCCCAGCATGCCCTGCGCGAACACGTCCGGCATGCCGGACTTGCGCGCCACGTCGGTGTCGATGTGGATCGGGTTGTGGTCGCCGGAGGCGCCGGCGAACAGGGCCAGCGTCGTGCGGGTCACGGGCGGCAATTGCAGCGGCGGCAGTTCGTCGCCGATCCGGACCTTGTCGAATTCGAGGGGCTTCATGTTCAGTTCCTGCAGACGATGACGGTGCGAAGCTCGGCTACGAGCTCATCGCGCTGGTTGGTGGCGCGCGCGGTCTTGACGACGAATTCGAGCGCGCCGTTCTTCTTGTCGTAGATGTCGTCGATCGTCGAGCGCACGGTGACCGTGTCGCCCACGCAGGCCGGCCGGTGGAAGCTGAAACTCTGCTCGCCATGCAGCAGCCTGGCGATCGGGATCTGCAGGTCCGCGAGCAGCCGGTCCAGCACGCCCGAGTCGAGCTCGGCCGCGAACAGGAAGGTCGGCGGCGCGGGCAGATCCGGATAGCCGGCATCGTGCGCCGCCGCGGCATCGGTGTAGACGGGATCGGTCTCGCCGATCGCCTTGGCGAAGAACTGCAGCCGGCTGCGCTCGATCGGCAGCACCGATGCGGGCAGCGCATGGCCGATCCATTTCCTGTCGATCATGGGGCTTCCTTCTTGCTTTTTGTTCAGACGCGTTCGTACAGCGTCACCACGCAGGCGCCGCCCAGACCCAGGTTGTGCTGCAGCGCGAGCCGCGCACCTTCGACCTGACGCTCGTCGGCCGTGCCGCGCAGCTGGTGCGTGAGTTCGTAGCACTGCGCCAGGCCCGTCGCGCCCAGCGGATGGCCCTTGCTCAGCAGCCCGCCCGACGGGTTGGTGACGACCTGGCCGCCGTAGCTGTTGTCGCCGTCGCAGACGAACTTCTCGGCGCCGCCTTCGGGGCACAGGCCGAGCGCCTCGTAGCTGATCAACTCGTTGTGGGCGAAGCAGTCGTGCAGCTCGACCACGTCCACGTCCTGCGGGCCGATGCCGGCCGCCTCGTAGACCTGCGCGGCCGCGGCCCTGGCCATGCCGAAGCCGACCACCTCGCGCATGTCGCGCGCCTCGAAGCTGATCGGCCGGTCGGTGGTCATGGCCTGCGCCCGGATGCGCACGCGTCGGTCGAGGCCATGGCGCTCGGCGAAAGCGGCCGAGCAGACGACGGCCGCGGCCGCGCCGCAGGTCGGCGGGCAGGCCATGAGGCGCGTCATCACCCCGGGCCACATCACGGGCGCGGCGAGCACCTCGTCTTCCGTCACGACCTTGCGAAAGAGCGCGAGCGGGTTGTTCGCCGCATGGCGGCTGGCCTTGGCGCGGATCTTCGCGAAGGTGGACAGCTGCGTGCCGTACTGCTGCATGTGCGCGAGGCCGGCACCGCCGAAGTAGCGCAGCGCGAGCGGCACGTCGCCCTGGCCGACCAGCTCGTCGGTGGCGCGGTCGAAGCGCTCGAAGGGGCTCGGCCGGTCCTTGAACACGGCACCGAGTGCGCCCGGGCTCATCTGCTCGAAGCCGAGCGCGAGCACGCAGTCGGCCGCGCCGCTCGCCACCGCCTGGCGCGCGAGGAAGAGGGCGGTCGAGCCGGTGGAGCAGTTGTTGTTGACGTTGACGATCGGGATGCCGCTCATGCCGACTTCGTACAGCGCGCACTGCCCGGCGGTGGAGTCGCCGTACACGTAGCCCACGTAGGCCTGCTGCATCTGCTCGTAGCCGACGCCGGCATCGGCGAGCGCGGCGCGCGCAGCCCTGGCGGCCATCTGCGGATAAGGCTCGTGGGCCCCGGGCTTGGTGAAGGGGATCATGCCGACCCCGGCGACGAAGACGTCACGGCTCATGAGAAAACTCCTGGAGAAAAAAGAAGAGGGGCGCGTTCACGCCACATGCCGTTCGCGGCCCTGCCAGAAGGGCTCGCGCAATTGGGTCTTGAGCACCTTGCCGGCGCCCGACAGCGGCAGCGCCTCGACGAAGTCCACGCTGCGCGGGCACTTGTAGCCGGCGATCAGCGTCTTGCAATGCGCCATCAGCGCCGCGGCATCGGCATCGCTGCCGGGCCTTCGCACCACCACCGCGTGCACCGCCTCGCCCCATTCGTCGCTCGGCACGCCGATCACGGCGCAGGCGGCGACGCCCGGATGCTGGGCGAGTGCGTTCTCGACCTCGGCCGAGTAGACGTTCTCGCCGCCGCTGATGATCATGTCCTTCAGGCGATCCGCGATGAAGACGAAGCCATCCTCGTCCATCCACGCGCCGTCGCCGGTGTGCATCCAGCCGTCGCGCAGGGCGGCGGCCGTGAGCTCGGGCTTGTTCCAGTAGCCCTGCATCACGTTGGGGCCGCGCACCACGACCTCGCCGACGGTGCCGCGCGGCACTTCCTCGTCCATCGGATCGACGATCCGCACCTCCATCGCGAAGCTCGCACGCCCGGCCGAGCGCAGCTTGCCCCGATGGCGCGCCTCGGGCCGGTGGTACCAGGCCGGGTTGATGGTCGCGACCGGCGACAGCTCGGTCATGCCGTAGGCCTGCACGAAATCGACGCCGGGCAGCGCCGCCATCGCGCGTTCGATCAGCGCTTCCGACATCGGCGAGGCGCCGTAGGCGATGGCCTTCAGCGAGCCCAGGTCGCGCGGCTTCTTCATCGACGGATGGTCGACCAGCATCTGGATCATCGTCGGCACCAGCAGCGTGTGCGTCACGCGGTCGCGCGCGATCGCGTCGAGCACCTGCTCGGGGTGGAAGGCCGGGATGATCGCGTGCGCGTTGCCCTCGATCCAGTGCGGCATCGCACAGCCCATGTCGGCCAGATGGAACATCGGCGCGGCATGCAGGTAGGTGCCGTCCGGCGTCGCGAAGCCCTCGGCGCGCAGGGCCAGGCCCGAGCTGCACAGGTTGGTGTGGCTCAGCATCACGCCCTTGGGAAAGCCGGTGGTGCCGCCGGTGTAGAAGATGCCGGCGAGGTCTTCGCCGCGGCGCAGGGCGTCGGCCATCGGGCCGGCTTCGGCGATCAGCGCCTCGTAGCCGTGCATGCCCTTCGGCGCATCGCCGTCGCCGCAATGGATCACCTGGCGCAGGCTGCCCGATTGGTGGCGGAACTGCTCGACCATGGGACGGAAGGTCTCATCGACCAGCAGCAGCGTCGAGCCCGAGTCTTCCAGCGAGTACAGGATCTCCGCGGCGGACCAGCGGATGTTGCAGGGGTTCAGCACGCCGCCGGCCCAGGGCACCGCCATCTGGTATTCGAGGTAGCGGTCGGAGTTGAGCGACAGCATCGCGACGCGATCGCCGGTCTGCATGCCGAGGGCGCGCAATGCGCCGGCCAGGCGTGCGACGCGATCGGCCAGCGCGCGGAACGTGCGCTGTCGTTCGCCGAAGCGCACCGCGATCCGGTCGGGATGCTGCTGCACCGCGCGGTGCAAGGCTTGGGTGAGGTACATGCTGCGTCTCCGTTCGACCCCGGGATTGCGAGGTCTCCTTGGCTATGGGCTCATGGTAGAAACCGGCGGCCCCGCGCGCGATTGCGCAATGCGTCGATCCCATGGCAAAACACCTCAATCCCTTGCTCGGCACTCCTTGATGCTGCGTCCTCCCGTCACGATTCCGATGGTCTTCGTGCAGGGCATGGTGTCCGGCGTGCAGGCACGCCATCAGCCCTGCTACGCCTTCCTGGCCGGCGCCGGCATTGCGCCGGAACTGCTTCATCAGGTCGGTGCGCGCGTGACCGCGGACCAGTATGTGGCGCTGTTCCGACTCTTGATGGAAGGCCTCGACGACGAATGCCTGGGCTTCCTGTCGCGGCCCCTCAGGCGCGGCAGCCTGGCGCTGGTGATCCGTTCGGCCATCGGTGCCGCGACGCTGGAGGTGGCAATGCGCCGCATCGCGCGCAGCTTTCGCCTGTTGCAGGACGACCTTCTGCTGGTGCCGGTGCACGATGGTGCGCTGGCGGGTCTGGCCCTGCATTTCACCGAGGCGTCCGTCGCGCGCCCGACCTTTCTGCACGAGCTGTTGCTGCGCATCTTCTGGCGCCTGCTGGCCTGGCTGGTGGGCGGTCAGCTGCCTGCCGTAGGCTTCGACTTCGCCTTCGAGCGCCCGCTGCATGCGGCCAGCTACGGCAAGGTCTTTCCGGCGCCGCTGCAGTTCGAATGCCGCCATTCGGCGTTCTGGTTCGATGCGGCGCAATTGCAGTCGCCGGTGCGCCGCGACGAGGCCGCGCTGCGCACCTTCCTGGCCGATGCGCAGACCCAGGTCATCGTGCCCCGGCGCGGCGACGACCTCGTCAGCGCGCGCGTGCGGGACCACCTCCAGCACACGCAGCCCGCGTGGCCCGAGCTCGCCGCGACGGCCGATGCGCTGCACATGTCGACGTCGACGCTGCAAAGGCGCCTCGCGAACGAGGGCGTTTCGTTCCAGTCGTTGAAGGACGAACTGCGACGCGACATGGCGATCGTGCGCCTCAACACCAGCACCGTGCCCCTGGCCACGCTGGCCTGCGAGCTGGGCTTCGCGGACAGCGCGGCCTTCCAGCGCGCCTTCAAGGGCTGGACGGGCAGCGCGCCGGGCGCGTACCGCCGCGGCGGCCCCTGAACCGCTACCTGCCGGGTGGTGCGACGATCACCGGCGGCGGTGGCGGCACCGGCATCATGGGCGCACCGGGATTGAAGGGCGGCACCGGCACCGGGGGCACGCGCGGGATGGTGTTCTGCGGCACCGGCACCGGACTCTGCGTCGCGGCCGAGGGCTGCGTCGGCGAGGCGGCGCTTTCGGGCGTGGCGCGGTCGCCGGTCGCCAGCGCGAGGTTGATGCCCTGCAGATCGTCCGCACTGAGCGTGCCGTTGGCCTGGCGCAGCTTGAGGTGGCCCAGCAGCACGTTGTAGCGCGCCAGTGCGAGGTCGCGCTTGGTCTGGTAGAGCTGGCTCTGCGCGTTGAGCACGTCGATGTTGATGCGCACGCCGACCTGGTAGCCGAGCTTGTTGGCGTCCAGCGCGCTCTGGCTGGAGGACTCGGCGGCTTCCAGCGCCTTGACCTGGCCGGCACCCGAAACCAGACCGAGGTAGGCGGCCCGCGTGGCCTGGGTGACGCTGCGGCGCGTGCCTTCGAGCACCGAGCGCGACTGGTCTTCGAGCGCCAGCGTCTCCCTGATGCGGTTCTCGGTCGCGTAGCCCGCGAACAGCGGCAGATTGAACACCACGCCGACGGTGGCGGCGTTGATGCGCGAGCGGCCGGTGGTGGTGCTGGTGCCCTGCGGATTGTTGGCGATGTTGTAGCCCAGGGTCGCATCGAGCGTGGGCTTGTGGCCGGCCTCTGCCTTCTGCACTTCGAGCCCGGCCACGTCGACGCCGAGCCGGGCCTGCCGGATCGATGGATGCACCTCCTCGGCCTGGGCCACCCAGGCTTCCATGTTCGCCGGCGAGACCGTGGGCAGCACGACCGGCGCGGCCAGCGGTACCGGCACGCTGTTCGCGCGGCCGACCAGCTGGTCGAGCGCGATCTTCTTGACCTGCAGGTCGTTCTCGGCCGCGATCTCCTGCGAGATCACGAGGTCGTAGCGCGCCTGCGCTTCGCGCGTGTCGGTGATGGTCGAGGTGCCGACCTCGAAATTGCGCTTGGCCGAGGCCAGCTGCTCGGCCACCGCGGTCTTCTGTGCCCGCACCAGCGCGAGGCTGTCCTGGCTGCCGAGGACATCGAAATACGCCTGGCTGACGCGCACCACCAGGTCCTGCTCGGCCACGGTCAGCACGGCCTGTGCGATGTCGGCCTGGCGCTTGCCCTGCTCGTAGGTGGCCCAGTTCGCCGGCCGGTAAAGCGGCTGCGTGGCATTGATGCCGACGGTCTGCGTGCTGAAGCCGCGCGACACGTTGCTGCCGGGCACGTCGACATCGAGCTGGGTGCGCGTGTCGCCGGCCGACAGGCCGACGGTCGGCAGGATGCCCGCCTTGGCCTGCGCCGCGCGCGCGACACTGGCGTCGTACTGCGCGCGCGCGCCCTGGTAGCTCGCGTCGTAATCGCGTGCGGCATCGTAGAGTTCGATCAGGCTCTGGCCCTGGGCCGGCAATGCGATCGCTGCGGCGAACGCGGTCGCGAGCGCCGCGCAGAGAGAAGAAAGCCGGCGCACGGGCATGCAGGTCCTTGGATGGAATCAATAGCGCGGCACGGACGTGTCGTGCTGGGCCGACCAGGCATCGATGCCGCCGGCGATGTTCGCCACCGTGTCGAAGCCGCTCTGGGCCAGGAAGGCAGCCACGCGCTGGCTGCGCGCGCCGTGATGGCACAGGCAGGCGATGCGCTGGCCGGGGTCGAGTTCGGCCAGGCGGCCGGCGATCTCGTTCATCGGGATCGCGACCAGCGCGAAGCCCTGCGGCACCACGCTGGCGGTCTGCAGCTCCCAGGGTTCGCGCACATCCAGCAGCACCGGCGCGGCGCTCGCATCGCGCGCGAACCAGGCGGCGACTTCGGCAGGGCGGATCTGTTCGATCATGAGGCGGGCCGGCTTCAGAAGTTGAAGCGCGAGGGCTCGGGGAAGCTCAAGAGGCGCGGCGCGACCGTGTCCCACGGCTGCGTGCTTTCCCACTTGCCTTCGCCGACGCGGGTGACGAAGTGGGCGCGCATCATCGGCTCCTCGCCGACGATCGCGGCCAGTCGTCCGCCCATCTTCAGCGAGCCCAGCAGGCCTTGCGGCACGCGCGCCACCGAGCCGCTCAGCACGATCACGTCGAAGGTCGGCCCGCTGGGCAGCGGCACCGCACCATCGGCAACGCGCACCTCGACGTTGGTCACGCCGTTGCGCCGCAGGTTCTGCGTGGCGATGGCGGCGAGGCCGGGGTCGATCTCGAGTGTCAGCACTTCGGCCGCGCGGTGCGCGAGCAGGGCGGCCATGAAGCCGGAGCCGGTGCCGATCTCGAGCACCGAGTCGGTCTTCTGCACATGCAGGTCCTGCAGCATGCGCGCCTCGACCTTCGGCGACAGCATGCACTGGCCCGGTTCGCGGGCGCCCTTGGCGCCTTCCAGCGGGATCTCCATGTCGAAGAAGGCGAGCGGCCGGTGGGGCGGCGGCACATAGTCTTCGCGCCGGATCTGCGCCAGCAGGTCGAGGATCTCGAGATCGAGCACGTCCCAGGGGCGGATCTGCTGCTCGATCATGTTGAAGCGCAGGCGCTCCAGGGTGGGTGTGGGGTTCATGGGCTTTTCCTCGGGGACTCGGGACAAACCTTCAATTCTAGGGTCGGGGTGCGACCAGGCCGTGGAGCACGATCTCGGTCTGCAGCGCGATGTACTTCTCGGGATCGAGTTCGGCCTCGCCGTCGATGCAGATCGGGGTCGAGTGCTTCCACATCATCAGGAACAGCATGGGCGCGGCGATGGCGTAGATCGCATGATCGACGTCGATCGGCGCGAACTCGCCGCTGTCGATGCCGCGCCGCAGGATGCGCCGCAGCAGCGAATGGCCCGGACGCACCACCTCCTGGCGATAGAACTCGGCGAGCTCCGGGAAATTGCGGCCTTCGCCGAGCATCAGCTTGGTGAGTCCCGACGCCTGGGTCGAACCCACGCGCTCCCACCAGATGCGCATGCAGTAGCGCAGCATGTCGGCGGTGCTGCCCTCGAAGACCTCGAACTCCTGGTTCCACTCGGTGAAGCGGCCCGCGAGGTTCTCGATCACGACGGCCTTGAACAGCTCTTCCTTGCTCGGAAAATAGAGAAAGAGGGTGCCCTTGGAAACGCCGGCCCGCGCGGCCACTTCCTCGGAGCGGGTGGCGGCGAAGCCCTTCTCGACGAACAGGTCGAGCGCCGCCTGGAGCAGTTCGCCGGGCCGCGCCTCCTTGCGACGCTCGCGCTTGGCCCGCACGGGGCACAGTTTGTCGGCAAGGAAGCGGCGGGCGGGCATCGGATTGTTAATGACTGACGGGTTAGTAATGTAGTGAGGCCTCCGGCGGCCGTCAAGCCGGAAAGCCGGCAGATGCCCACGAACGCAGCTGCGCCGATCGGTCATGCGAAGCCTGTTCAGCGCGCGATTTTCGAGGCAGAATCGACGAGACCCTACTTGTACATACAGGCTCATACATTATGAAAGAAGCTGCTGAAAACCCATCGGCCGTTGCAAGCAACCCGGAGGAGGGCGCCCTGCTCCCGGGCCATGTCGGCCTGCCCCTGCTGCGCCGTATCCATGCCGGCGGCATGCGGCTCGCGCTCGATCCATCGGCGCATGCCCGCTTGCTTGCATCGCAGGCCACGGTGCGCAGCATCGTCGACGGGGGGGCCGTGGTCTACGGCATCAACACCGGCTTCGGCAAGCTCGCGCAGACCCTCATCCCGCACGAGCGCCTGGCCGAGCTGCAGCGCAACCTGGTGCTCTCGCACAGCGCGGGTACCGGCGAGCCGCTGGCCGCCGGCGTGGTGCGCCTCGTGCTCGCGACCAAGGCCGTGAGCCTGGCGCGCGGCCATTCGGGCATACGGCCGGAGATCGTCGATGCGCTGCTCGCGCTCGGCAATGCCGGGCTGCTGCCGCGCATTCCGTCCAAGGGCTCGGTCGGCGCCTCGGGCGATCTCGCGCCGCTCGCGCACCTGGCCTGCGTGCTGATCGGCGAGGGCGAAGTCACCACGCCCGAAGGTGCAGTGATCGGCGGTGCCGAGGCGCTGGCGCGCATCGGATTCGCGCCCTTCGTGCTCGGTCCCAAGGAAGGCCTGGCGCTGCTCAACGGCACGCAGGTGTCGACCGCGCTCGCGCTGGCCGGCCTCTTCGGCGCCGAGGACGTGTTCGCGGCCGGCCTGATGGCGGGCGCGCTTTCGCTCGAGGCGATCCAGGGCTCGATCAAGCCCTTCGATGCGCGCATCCATGCCGCGCGCGGCCAGCCGGGCCAGATCGCCGTCGCCGCCGCGGTGCGCGCGCTGCTCGACGGCAGCGAGATCGTTCCCTCGCATGCCGACTGCGGCCATGTGCAGGATCCGTACTCCGTGCGCTGCGTCCCGCAGGTGATGGGCGCCTGCCTCGACAACCTCGCGCATGCCGCGCGCGTGCTGCGCATCGAAGCCAATGCCGCATCGGACAACCCGCTGGTGTTCGACAACGGCGACGTGATTTCCGGCGGCAACTTCCACGCCGAGCCGGTGGCCTTCGCGGCCGACATCATCGCGCTCGCGGTGAGCGAGATCGGCGCCATCTCCGAACGCCGCATGGCGCTGCTGCTCGACAGCGGCCTGTCGGGCCTGCCGCCGTTCCTGGTGCGCGATGGCGGCGTCAACTCCGGCTTCATGATCGCGCAGGTCACCGCGGCAGCGCTGGCGTCGGAGAACAAGTCGCTCGCGCATCCGGCCAGCGTCGACAGCCTGCCGACTTCGGCGAACCAGGAAGACCACGTGTCGATGGCGACCTTCGCGGCGCGACGCCTGGGCGAGATGGTCGAGAACACCGCGGTGGTCGTCGGCATCGAGGCCATGGCGGCGGTGCAAGGCATCGAGCTGAAACGAGGCCCGAAAAGTTCACCGCTGCTCGAAGCCGAATTCGCCGCCATCCGCGAGCGCGTTGCCTTCATCGAGCAGGACCGCTTCCTCGCGCCTTCCATCGAAGCCATGCGCCTGTGGGCGCGCCAGCGCAGCTGGCCCGAGGTCGTTCAGGCCCTCCTGCCCAGCCGATTTCAGGTCGAAAGCGGCGAGAGGTAGCGGCAAGGCCCGTGGGAGAATGCGGGCCTCGTCATGCATCTGCCCACCCGCTCGAACCGAACCCGCGCACTGCTCTGTGCGCTGGCGTTCGCCGTGTGGCTGGCGACGACGCTGGGGCTGGTGCACGGCACGATCCACAACGCGCTGACGGAGCGCACGCACACCACGTCACCGGCAACGGATGAGGTGGGCAGCCCGAACGCCGATCCAGCCGAGCAGCTGCCGGCGCGCCACCACTGGCTGGCGGCGCTGTTCGATCACCACAGCGGTGCCGACTGCCGCTTGTACGACCAGCTCTCGCACGGCTCGGCCGCACTCTGCGTGCCGCTGGTCATGTTGCCGGTCGTGCTGCCGGCCGCCACCTTCTCCTATCTCGAGGGCGAGGCACTCGCCCGATGGGTCGCGCTGTTCGACGCGCGCGGCCCGCCTTCCACTCGCTGAATCCCCCGTGTCCGGCCGAGCTGCACCTGCGTTTGCGGGTGGCGGCGGGCTGCCCCTTGATTCAACGAGTGTTCTTCCATGTCCTTTTCCTTTCATCGCAGCGCGATCGGCGCTGCTGTTTTCTCGCTCGCGTCCTGCGCGGCGCTGGCCCAGTCCGATGCGCCGCCCGCGGCGGCTCCGGCTGCGGACAATCCCTCCGGCCTGTCCATCTCGCCGCCGGTCGACAGCCTGTCCGCCGTGAACGTCACGGCCGAGCGCCTGAAGAAGGCGCGCATCGAGCTGTCGCCGCAGGTCGGCACCACGGTCTACCGCATCGACCGTTCGGCCATCGATGCGCTCGGCAAGGGCGACGCCGCTTCCTTCGACGACGTGCTGCTGACCCTGCCCGGCGTGGCCAAGGATTCGAAGGCTTCCGGTGCACTGCATGTGCGCGACGACCACGGCAACGTGCAGTACCGCATCAACGGCGTGCAACTGCCTGAGGGCATCTCGGGCTTCGGCCAGTCGCTCGACACGCGCTATGTCGAGAGCATCGATTTCCTCACCGGCGCCTTGCCTGCGCAATACGGCCTGCGCACCGCGGGCGTGGTCGACATCCAGACCAAGGAGGGCTTCGGCAAGCCCGGCGGCTCGCTGGGCTTCACCTTCGGCAGCCACCAGACGCTGGAGGAGAACGGCTCGGTCTACGGCACCAAGGGCAACCTCAGCTACTACCTGTCGGGCAGCATGGTGTCCAACACCGAGGGCATCGAGAACCCGCTGCCCAGCTTCAATGCGCAGAACGACCGCACCCGGCAGGGCCGCAGCTTCGGCAATCTCTCGTATTTCATCGACGACGACACGCGCGTCGGCCTGATGTTCGGCACCTACAACGGGCAGTTCCAGATCCCGACCCATCCGGGCCAGACGCCGGCCTGGTCGCTGACCGGCGTGAGCGACCTGGCGACCGGCTTCAACGCATTGCCCTCGAGCGACGTGCGCGAGCGCCAGACCGAGGCCACGCGTTTCTTCGCGCTGTCCTTCCAGAAGAGCCTCGGCGCGCTGGACTTCCAGGTGTCGGCCTTCCATCAGTATTCCCAACTGCACTACACGCCCGATCCGATCGGCGACCTGATCTACAACGGCGTCGCCTCGGACACATTGCGATCGAACTCGGCCAACGGCCTGCAGTTCGACGGCTCGTACAAGCTCGGCGATGCGCACACGCTGCGCTTCGGCGCCGCCTACACGCGGCAGTCGACGCAGAGCATCAATGCGGTCGGGGTGTTCCCGGTCGACAGCAGCGGCGCGCAGATCGGCAGCGACCCGATCCTGATCAACGACGACTCGGGCAAGCGCGGCCAGCTCGGCAGCCTCTATCTGCAGGACGAATGGCGCATCGATCCGAAGCTCACGCTGAACTACGGCCTGCGCTACGACAGCGTCGATGCCTTCACCAAGGAGCACCAGTGGAGCCCGCGCGTCAACCTCGCGTACAAGCTCTCGGACGACACCGCGCTGCATGCGGGCTATGCGCGCTACTTCACGCCGCCGCCGCAGGAGCTGGCCTCGCAGCAGAGCATCAACCTGTACGCGGGCACCAGCAACCAGCCCGAGATCCCGAGCTCCGATCCGGTGAAGGCCGAGCGCACGCATTACCTCGACGTCGGTGCCTCGCACAGGCTGAGTCCGAAGCTCACGCTGTCGGCCGATGCGTACTACAAGCGAGTCACGAATCTGCTGGACGAAGGGCAGTTCGGGCAGGCGCTGATCCTGTCGCCCTTCAACTACCAGAAAGGCTTTGCGCGCGGGCTCGAGCTTTCGGCGCGCTACAACGACGATCATTGGTCGGCCTATGCGAACTTCGCCTGGCAGAAGGCGATGGGCCGCAACATCGTGTCGAGCCAGTCGCTTTTCGGCGCCGACGAGCTGGCCTACATCGCCAACCACTACGTGTACCTGGACCATGACCAGACCTACACGGTGTCGGCCGGCGCGAGCTATCGCTTCGGCAGCAACAGGGTGAGCGGCGACCTGATCTTCGGCAGCGGCCTGCGCAGCACGCCCGACGGCGGCGCGCCCAACAGCGCCTCGCTCAAGTCGTACACGGTGGCCAACGTCTCGTACACCCACACCTGGAAACAGCCCTCGGGCGGCGACATCGAAGGGCGGATCGCGATCCTGAACCTGTTCGATACCTCGTACCTGCTGCGCGACGGCACCGGCATCGGTGTCGGCGCGCCGCAGTACGGCACGCGCCGCAGTCTGTACGTGGGCATCACCACGCACTTCTGAGGCTTCAGGGCGCGGGCCGCGTCAGTCGATCGTGATGTGGTTGGTCTTGACCAGCGCGGCCCAGCGCGTGATCTGCCCCTGCAGGAAGGCGGCGAATTCCTTCGGCGTGTTGCCGACCGGCTCGATGCCGATCGCCAGCAGCCGGCGGCGCGTCTCGGGCTGCCGGATCGCGTCGCGCACCGCGCCCGACAGGCGCTCGACGACGGGCGCCGGCGTGGCCGCAGGGACGAAGAAGCCGTTCCACTCGACGACCTCGAAGTCCTTGAAGCCGCTCTCCATCACGGTCGGCACGTCGGGCAAGGCCTCCATGCGCTGCGCGCCGGTGGTCGCCAGCGCGCGCAGGCTGCCGGCCTTCACGTAGCTCAGGCCCGACACCGGATTCGCGAAGTAGGCCGACACCTGTCCGGCCAGCAGGTCGGTGATGGCCGGCGCGCCGCCCTTGTAGGGCACGTGCAGCCAGTCGATGCCGGCGTCGCGGCGCAGCATCTCGCCCGCGAGATGCGCCGAGCCGCCGGCGCCATACGAAGCAAAGCTCAGCTTGCCCGGATGGGCGCGTGCGTAGGCGATGAATTCCTTGAAGGTCTTGTAGGGCGCCGAACTCGGCACGACCAGGATGTTCGGCATGTTGATCGCCTGCGACACCGGCGTGAAGTCCTTGACCGGATCGAAGGGCAGCTTGCGCAGCACCGCGTTCACCGCATAGGGGAAGGTGTCGAAGAGCACCGTGTAGCCGTCCGCGGGCGCCTGCAGCACCGAGGTGGCCGCGATGATGCCGCTCGCGCCGGGCTTGTTCTCGATCACGAGGGTCTGGCCCAGCAGCGCCGCCATCGGCTGCGACAGCAGGCGCGCATTGCCGTCGGCGCCGCCGCCCGCCGCGTAGGGAACGATCACGCGGATCGGCTTCGTGGGATAGGCCTGCGCCTGCGCTGCGGCCGGCAGCGCGGCGAGCGCGGCCGTGCCCAGCAGCAGCTGCCGGCGCCGCAGAGTGAGGGATGCTTCTGTCATGGTGCTTGTCTCCTGAGGTTGTTCTGTGGACGATGAAAACTTCTGCAGAATCCGGCCCTGGCCATCGAGCCGAAGAAAGACGCATGAAACTCCAGTTTCTCCAGACCCTGACGGCGGTGCTGCGTCACGGCTCCTTCGCCGCCGCGGCGAAGGAAGTGAACCTCACGGCCAGCGCCGTCAGCCTGCAGATGCGGCAGCTCGAGGACTACTTCGGCCGGCCGCTGTTCGACCGCTCGGCGCGGCAGGCCAGGCCGACCGCCTTCGCGGCGGAGGTCGCCGGCACGATGCAGCAGACCCTCGATGCCCTGAAGGCGTTGCGGCTGCGCGAGGACACCGTGGTGTCCGGACGCATGCGCCTGGGCACCATCGAGTCGGCGCAGGTGGCGCTCCTGCCCACCGCGCTGCAGGTGCTGCGCGACCAGGCGCCGGGCCTCGCGTTCGAGATCGCGCGCGGCGTCTCCGCCGCCTTGCTCGACGACGTCAAGGCCGGCCGGCTCGATGCGGCGGTGCTGGTGCGCCCGCAGTCGGGCGGCTCGAGCCGGCTGCACTGGTTCGCGTTGCAGCAGGAGACCTTCGTGATGATCGCGCCGCCGCACGTGCGGCGCGGCTCGCCGGTCGAGATGCTGCGGCGCCACGACTGGATCCGCTTCGATCGCGTGACCACCGGCGGCCTCATCGCCGCGCAGCACGTCAACCGCATCGCGCCGCGCACGCGCTGCGCCTTCGATCTGCCGGGCACCGATGCGGTGGCGGCGATGGTGTCCGCGGGGCTCGGCGTCTCGGTGGTTCCGACCCTGCGGCACGAGGTGCTGCAGGCCTATCCGCTGCAGGTGATCAGCCTCGGCAAGGACGCGCCGGTGCGGCACATCGCGATGGTGTGCCGGCCCGCCGATGCGGAAAGCCGCCGCATCCAGGCCGTGCTCGAGGCCTTCCAGTTCGCGATTCGGCGGCGTCATGGCGAGGGCGCGGGCGCGAGGCATCAGAAGCCGTAGAGCGCGGCCGGGTTGTCGACCCACACACGCTGTCGCAACGCCGCGCCGGGCACCCAGGCGCCGAAGCGATCGAGCAGCGCGGCATCGTCGGGCGTCGCCTTCGTCTCGGTGGGATGCGGCCAGTCGCTGCCCCACACCAGCCGCTCGGGCGCGTGCCGGCACAGCGCCTCGACGACGCGCGCGCGGCTGTCGTCTTCCGGCGTGCCGCCGTCGAGGTAGGGCGCCGAGAGCTTGACCCAGGCGCGCCCGGCATCGAGCAGCCGCGCGACGATGGCGAAGGCCGGATGCGCCTCGCCCTGCGGATGCGGCAGCCGCGCCATGTGGTCGAACACGATCGGGCAGGGCAGGCGCTCGATCAGCGCGGCATGCGCGACGATCTGGTCCGCGCGCCAGTGCAACTGCACGTGCCAGCCGAGCGGCGCGATCCGGCGTGCGAGCGGCTCGACCATGTCGAAGCGCGTCACGGCCGTGGCCGGATCGAAGAGCGTGAAGCGGATGCCGCGGATGCCGCCGGCATTCAGCGCGTGCAGCGTCGCGTCGTCGACCTCCGGATGCAGCACGCCGATGCCGCGCGTCTGTGCGTGCCCGAGTTGCCGGATCGCGTCCAGCGTCACGCGGTTGTCGGTGCCGTAGACCGTCGGCGTGACCACCACGGTGCGCGCCGTTCCGAGGCGCGCCTGCAGCCGGCGGTAGTCGCTTGCCGTCGCATGCGCAAGCACGCGGGCCGGGTCGCCGATCGAGGGAAAGCGCGCGTCGTACACATGGATGTGCGCGTCGCAGGCCTGCGGCGGCAGGGCCAGCGCGGGCGGCTGCGTGCCGGTGGTATGAGGGATGGAATCTTGTGGCATCAGGATGCGCCGGTGCGTGCCTCGCCGAGGGTCTGCCGCACATGCTCGCCGATCGCCAGCGAGGCGGTGAGGCCGGGCGATTCGATGCCGAACAGGTTCACGAGGCCGGCGACGCCGTGCTGCCTTTCGTCCTGCACCACGAAGTCGGTCGCCGCGTTGTGCATCGAGGATCCGGGGCCCGCGAGGCGCGGGCGGATGCCGGTGTAGCCGGGCTGCAGATCGCCGTCGCGCAGGCCGGGGTAGTAGCGGCGGATCGCGTCGTGGAAGGCGGGCTCGCGCGTGGGATCGAAGCGGTAGTCCACGCCATCGCGCCAGCTCAGGTCGGGGCCGAACTTGCACTGGCCGCCGAGGTCGATCGTCACGTGCGCGCGCAGCGCGCCCTCGCGGCCCGTGGGATAGACGAGATGGTGGAAGGGCGACTTGCGCGCCAGCGTGAAGTAGTGGCCGACGGCGAAATACAGCGGCGGAATCAGCGCGGCGGGCATGCCGGCGATCGCGCCCGCCACCCGCTGCGCGCCGAGCCCGGCCGCGTTGACCACGGTGCGGCACAGCACCGTGCTCGGCTCGTCGCCGCCGACCTGCAGCACGATGCCGTCGTGCGTGGCGTCGCCCGACAGCACCGGGCTCTGCAGCGCCAGCGTCGCGCCATGGGCTTCGGCATCGCCGAGGTAGGCGAGCATCAGGCCGTGGCTGTCCACGATGCCGGTCGACGGCGAATGCAGCGCGCCGACGCAGCGCACCTCGGGCTCCATCGCGCGCGCTTCGGCGGCACCGATCACGCGCAGGTCGGTGACGCCGTTGGCGGCGCCGAGCGCGATGTAGCGATCCAGCTCCGGCAGCTCCGAGGCCTGCGTCGCCACGATGAGTTTGCCGATGCGCCGGTGCCCGATGCCGCGCTCGGCGCAGTAGGCATACAGCGCGGCCTTGCCGGCCACGCACAGCCGTCCCTTGAGCGAACCGGGCGCGTACGAGATGCCGGCATGGATCACCTCGGAATTGCGCGCGCTGGTCTGCGTGCCGATGGCGCTCTCGGCTTCGAGGATGACGACCTCGCGCCCCGCCATCGCGAGTGCGCGCGCCACCGCGAGGCCCACCACGCCGGCGCCGATCACGGCGCAATCGATGCGGTCCATCGCCTCAGGCGCCTCGCATCGTGTTCATCGTGCGGGCTTCAACTGATCGTCGTTCTGGCCCAGCGTCGGCGCCGCGAACGGGTCCGGTCCGGGCGTGCGGCCGAAGGCGACCGCGCGCGTGAAGCCGCGGTAGCTGCCGAGCACCGGATGCGCGAAGCGGCCCACCATGTCCTCGGCCAGCACCTGCGGGAAGTCGAACATGTCCTCCACCGTGCGCGCCGCCGCGCACGGAACCTCCTCGCCGAAGAGGGCTTCCCATTCGAGCGCACTGTGCGCCGCCAGCGCCGCATGCAGGCGCGGCACGATCTCCTCCTGGTGCTGCGCGCGCTTGCGCACGCTGTCGTAGCGCTCGGTCGCCAGCAGTTCACCCAGGCCGGTCTTCTCGCACAGCGCGCGCCAGAAGTGGGGCGTGTTGGCCGAGATGTAGAGATGGCCCTCGCGCGTCGGATGGATGCCGGTGATGCCGCCCGAGCGCATGTCGCGCCCGACTTCGCGCGGCTCGTCCTCGGCCCACACCAGGCGTGCGGACTGCATCGCGAGCGCCGAGCGCAGCAGCGAAACGCCGACCTCCTGGCCTTCGCCGCTCTTCTCGCGCTCGTACAGCGCCGACGCCACGCCGGCGGCCACCAGCGCGGCGGCGTAGTAGTCGACCACCGAGCCGTAGAGGATCTGCGGCGGCTGCCCGGGCGCCGCCTGCATCGCGCACATGCCGGTCATGGTCTGCAGCACCTGGTCATAGCCGGCCTTGGCCTTGAGCGGCCCGCTGTCGCCATAGCCGGTGACCGCACAGTAGATCAGGCGCGGATTGACGGCCTTCAGTCGCTCGTAGTCGATGCCGAGCCGCGCCGGCACGCCGGGCCTGAAGTTGTGCACCAGCACGTCGGCCGTCTTCACCATCGCGTGCAGCGCCTGGAGGTCGGCGGGATCCTTGAGGTCGAGCACGATGCCCAGCTTGCTGCGATTGACGCCGAGGAAGGCGCGGCTCTCGGCCTCCAGCGTCGACGGGTACTTGCGCAGGTTGTCGCCCGCGGGCGGCTCGATCTTGATCACTTCCGCGCCCTGGTCGGCCAGCAGCGTGCAGCCGTAGGGGCCGGCGATGTAGGCGCTGAGGTCGAGCACGCGCAGGCCCGAGAGCGGACCGGCCGGACCGGTGCGCGGCAACGGATTGCGCAGGGGCGTCGACTCATTCATGGTGCGTCGTCGGATGCGCCGCGGCGGCGGGCAGCAGGCCCAGGCGCCGTGCGTTCGCGACGACGGCGCGGGCGCTGGCGGCAAAGGGCGCGTCGATCATCCGGCCATCGACCACATAGGCGCCGACGCCGTGCGCCGAGGCTGCATCGGCGGCCGCCAGCACCTGCAGCGCATGCGCGATCTCGGCATCGGTCGGGCGGAAGGCCGCATTGGCCAGCGCGACCTGGCTCGGATGGATGCAGCTCTTGCCGAGGAAGCCCAGGCGCCGCGACAGCGCGGCCTCCTCGCGAAAGCCCTCGACATCGCGGAAGTTGGCGAAGGCGCTGTCGTAGGCGTAGACACCCGCCACGCCCGCGGCCATGCGCACCGCGAACATCGCCTGCCGCACCGCGGCGGCCTCGCGCCGGTCGATGCCGAGCGGCTCGAACAGGTCGCCCAGCCCCAGCTGCAGGCCGACCACGCGCGGGTGTGCGGCGGCCAGCGCCGCGGCATCGCGCAGGGCTTTCGGCGTCTCGATGTTGAGCAGCAGGCCGATCGGCGCGACCACGCCGTTCGCGTGCTCGGCGCGTTCGATGGCATCGGCGGCGGCGCGCACCTGGTCGGGCGTCTCGGGCTTGGGCAGATTGATCACGTGCAGGCCGGGCTGCGCGACGCAGGCGATGTCGGCGGCGAAGTGCGGCGTGTCCAGTGCGTTGACGCGCGCGATCAGGATCTTGCGGCCGACCGCCTCGACATTCTTCAGGAACGCGCGCACCGCCTCGCGCGCCTCGGCCTTGCGCGTTTCGGCGACCGCATCCTCGAGGTCGAAGGAGATGCCGTCGGCATCGCCCGCCAATGCCTTGGCGAACAGTTCGGGACGCGAGCCCGGAACGAAGAGCTTGCTTCTCATGGCCGTCTCAGAGCCGCGCCCGCGGATCGTGCCGTGCGAGGCGGCCGAGCAGATGGTCGACTTCGGCGCGTGCCGCTTGCGTGAGCACCGCGGCCGGCTTGCGCTGCGCGGCCGAGCTCAGCAGCCCGCGGCGCTGCAGCACGTACTTGCGCACGGCCAGGCCGACGCCCGGCTGCTGCTCGTAGCGCAAGAGCGGCAGGTGGGCATCGAAAAGGTCGTGCGCTTCCTCGCGCTGTCCCGCGGCCGACAGGCGCACCACGTCGCACAGCATGTCGGGGAAGGCGTAGCCGGTGTTGGCGCCGTCGGCGCCGCGTTCCATCTCGTAGTCGAGGAAGAGCCCGTTGTTGCCGCACAGGATCGGCAGGTGCCGCATGCCTTCACGCTCGAAGCCGCGCAGCGCCGAGATCTTTTCCAGCCCCGGCCAGTCCTCGTGCTTGAGCATGGCGCACGAGGGGATCTCGGCGACGATGCGTCGGATCACGCCGGGCGTCATCTGCACCGAGAAGGTCAGCGGATAGTCCTGCAGCACGAAGGGCACGTCGGAGCCGATCGCCTCCGCGGCCTGCCGGTAGTAGCCGACGATCTGCTCGTCGGTGCGCAAGGTGTTGGGCGGCGCGATCATCACGCCGGCCGCGCCGCGCTCCATGACCTCGCGCGTCAGCGCCCGCATGGCCGCGAAGCCGGGCGCCGAGACGCCGACGATCACCGGCAGCTGCGGCGCGCGGCGGATCATCTGCGCCGCGACCGCGACGCTTTCCTCGTGCTCGAGCTTGGGCGCTTCGCCGAGCTGCCCGAGCACCGTGAGGCCGGTGGCGCCGCAGGCCAGGTAGAAGTCGGTCAGCCGGTCGATCGATGCGGTGTCGATGGTGCCGTCGTCGAGAAAGGGGGTCGGCGCGATGGGATAGACGCCGCGGGCATCGGTGGGCAGTCGCATGAGGCTCTCCTTGGACAACGAAGTGTGCCGCCGCGCGCGCGTGCCGAGCACAAGAAAAACTCTTCTTTCGAATGACAAAACATCGTCGAAAGGCGCACAGGCTGTTCTTAGCATCGTGCATGACCGATCAGGAGACAACCATGGCGTTTCATCATGTCACCGACCGCCGGCGCGTGCTGGCTGCGATCGCGGCGCTCGCGCTGCCGGCGGTGGCTTTCGCGCAGGCCGACGCCTTTCCGAACAAGCCGATCACGCTGGTGGTCGGCAGCGCCCCCGGCGGATCCAACGACACCTTCGCGCGCGCCGTCGGCAAGCGCCTGCAGGATGCGCTGGGCCAGCCGGTGGTGGTCGACAACAAGCCGGCCGGCGGCGGCGTGATCGCCAATGCCACCGTGGCGCGCGCCGCGGCCGACGGCTACACGCTGGTGGTGCTGTCGTCCACATTCACCACGGGCGCGGCCATTCGCACCAACCTCACGTACGACGCCATCAAGGACTTCAAGCCGGTGGCGATGCTGGCCAAGGGCCCGATGCTCGTGACGGTCAACAAGGACTCGCGCTTCAAGACCATCCAGGACCTGGTCGCCGCCGCCAAGGCCAGCCCGGGCAAGCTGAACTACGGCACCTCGGGCGCCGGCAGCATCAACCATTTCGCGACCGAGCTGTTCACCGCCGCGGCCGGCATCAAGATGACCCACGTGCCCTACAAGGGCATGGGACCGGCGACCACCGACCTGTTGGGCGGGCAGATCGACGTGCTGGTGGCCAGCGCGCCGTCGATCCTGACCCAGGTGCGCGGCGGCAATGCGCGCGCGCTGGCGCTGACCACCGCCACGCGTTCGCAGGTCGCGCCCGACATTCCCTCGCTCGAGGAGTCCGGCTACAAGGGCAGCGCGGTGGACCTGTGGTGGGGCGTGCTGGCGCCGGCGAACACGCCGCAGGCGGTGGTGGACAAGCTCAATGCCGAGATCAACAAGCAGATCCAGTCGAGCGAGATGAAGGCCTTCTTCATCAAGGAAGGCGCCGAGCCCGCGCCGATGAAGCCGCAGCAGTTCGCCGACTTCATCGCCGCCGAGATCGCGCGCTGGAAGAAGGTGGCGAAGGCCGCGGACATCCGGCCGGAGTGAAGACCGCGCAGGCAGTCATGCGGTCGATCGCGATGGCGCCGGCGAACCGCCTTTGAACTCGACGTCGTCGAGCCAGCGGAACACCACGGACGACAGCAGCGTGATGATGCCGACCGCGACGAAGGTGTAGCGGAACGCGAGCGCCGTCGAGGCCAGGTGGTCCGACAGCAGCGAGACGAGGCCGCCGCCGATCGTCGCGCCCAGGCCCAGCGCCAGCATCTGCACCATCGTGAAGAGGCTGTTGCCGCTGCCGGCGTCCTCGTTGCTCAGGCCCTTCAGGGTGATGCTGTTCATGGCCGCGAATTGCATCGAGGCGGCGCCGCCGAAGACGGCGAGCTGCACGATCTGCAGCCACAGCGGCCAGCCGGGCTTGATGAGCGCCAGGGAGATCATGGCGGCGCCGACGATCAGCGTGTTGTACAGCAGGAAGCTGTCGTAGCCGAAACGCCGCAGCAACCCGCTGATGAGCGGCTTGATGGCAATGCCGCCCAGCGCCACCGGGATCATCATCATCCCCGACTGCAGCGGGCTGTAGCCGAGCTGAAGCTGCAGCAGCAATGGCAGCAGGAAGGGCAAGGCGCTGATGCCGATGCGCGAGACCATGTTGCCGATCAGTCCGACGCTGAAGTTCGGTTCGCGAAACAGGCCCAGGCGAAACAGCGGCGCCGGCCGCCGCCGCGCATGCAGCAGGTAGAACCCCACCGCGATCGCGCTCAGCGCGAGCAGGCCGCCGGACCAGGCCGCGCGGTGCGTGCGTGCCGGCACGTCGAGCGCGAGCGAAAAGGCAACCATGCAGGTCGACAGCAGCGCGAAGCCGACGAAGTCGAGCCGCGGCAATTGCGCGAGGCGCTGCACCGGCACATAGCGCCGTACCGCCCAGAGGCCGACCAGGCCGATCGGCACGTTGATCAGGAAGATCGCATGCCAGCTCACGGCCTGCACCAGCCAGCCGCCCAGCGTCGGGCCGAGCAGCGGACCGAGCTGGCCGGCAATGGTCACGGTGGCGATGGTCGCGACGTACTGCTCGCCGGTCGCGCTGCGCAGCATCGCGAGCCGGCCGATCGGCAGTAGCATCGAGCCGCCGATGCCCTGCAGCACGCGCGCCGCGATCAGCTGCGGCAGCGACTGGGCGCTGGCGCAGGCCACCGAGCCGAGCGCGAACATCAGGATCGAGCCGAAGTAGGTCGCACGCGTGCCGAAGCGGTCGGCCAGCCAGCCCGAGGCCGGCGTGAGCATCGCCATCGTCAGCGTGTAGGCGACGATCACCGGCTGCATCGCGAGCGGGTTGACGTCGAGGCTGTGCGCCATCGAGGGCAGCGCGGTGTTGACGATGGTGGTGTCCAGCGTCTGCATGAAGAAGGCCGCAGCGACGACCCACAGCAGGCCGGTGCTGGCTTTGCTGGAAGCGTCGTCGCTCACGGCGCCAGCCGCTCGCGGACCCAGGCGCCGTCTTCGAGGCGGTAGCGCAGGCGGTCGTGCAGCCGGCTCTTGCGACCCTGCCAGAACTCCCAGCGGTCGGGCACCAGCCGGAAGCCGCCCCAGTGCGGCGGCCGCGGCGGCGAGAGCAGGTGCCGGGCCGCCTGCACGGCCGCGTTCTTCACCAGCACGTCGCGCCCGCTGATCACCTCGCTCTGCGGACTGGCCCAGGCACCGATGCGCGAATCGAGCGGCCGGCTGGCGAAGTAGGCATCGCTCTCGGTCTCGCTCACCTTGCCGACGCGGCCCTCGATGCGCACCACGCGCTCGAGCTCGACCCAATGGAATTGCAGCGCCGCGTAGGGGTTGCCGGCCAGCTCCCGGCCCTTGCGGCTTTCGTAGTTGGTGTACCAGACGATGCCGCGCGCGTCGCAGCCCTTGATGAGCACGATGCGCGTCGACGGGCGCAGGTCGCCGCCGACGGTGGCCAGGGTCATCGCGTTCGGCTCGGGCACCTGGGCCTCGATCGCCTCGCCGAGCCAGCGCTCGAACTGCAGCAGCGGATTCTCGGCGCTGCGGGTCTCGTCAAGTTCGGCGCGCTCGTAGCTCTTGCGCAGCGCGGCCAGCGTCGTGGTGGGAGAGCTCATGGCGCCATTGTTGCGCATGCGAAGCGGAGATACTGTCGGGCATGGAGCTTGACCCTGCATCGCGCTTTCCCACCGTGATCGTGCTCGCCTCGGGCCGCGGCGAACGCTTTCGCGCGGCCGGCGGCACCGGTTCGAAACTGCAGGCCGCGCTGGGCGCGAGCACCGTGCTCGGCCACACGCTGGCCGCCGTGCGCGCGAGCGGCCTGCCGTGGCATCTGGAAGACGCGGGGCATCCCGGCATGGGGGATTCGATCGCCGCCGCAGTGCGCGCGACGGCCGATGCCGCGGGCTGGCTGATCCTGCCCGGCGATCTGCCGCTGGTGCGGCCGGCCACGCTGTCGGCGGTTGCGCGCGCCCTGGCCGCGCCGGTGCGTGCCGCCCAGCCGCACTACCGCGGCGAACGCGGGCACCCGGTCGGCTTCGCGGCCGATTGCCGCGAGGCGCTGGCCGCGCTCGGCGGCAACCAGGGCGCGGCGCCGGTGCTTCGCGCGCTGCGAGAGGCCGGTGCGGTGGCGCAGGTCGAGGTCGACGACATCGGCATCGTGACCGACATCGACACGCCCGAGGCGCTCGCGCGCGCCGAGCTGTTGCTGAAGGCGCGGCTCAGCGCCGCGTGATCACCGCGCAGGCGATGCGTGGACCGGAGTTGCCGGCCGGCTGCGTCGTGAAGTCGTCGCGGTCGCGGTGCACGACCAGCGCACGGCCGACCACGTTGTTGGCCGCGCCCTCGGTGAGCGAGAGGGTGTGCACGTCGACGCTGAAGCGCGCCACGCCGCCGGCATCCGCGACCAGGCTGGGCAACTCGCCGGCATGGCTGCCGGGCGCGCCGAACTTGCCATGCGTGCCGCCGGACGGATTGAAATGGCCGCCCGAGGCATTGCCGTTGTCGCCGCAGTCGCCTTTCTCGTGGATGTGGAAGCCATGCTCGGTGCCCGGCTGCAGGCCGCGTACTTCGCCGGCGACGCGCACGCCATGCTCGAGCGCGGTGAAGCTGACGCTGCCGGTGGTCGGGTTCGGCGTGATGGCCGCCGTGGGCATCAGCTCGGCGCTGGCGTCTGCGCGCGAACCCATCATGGCGCCGCAGCCGGTCAGCAGGCCCGCGGCCAGCAGCGGGGCAAGGCAAGCGAAGAGGCGAGGGGACATGGCTACTCCTTCGTCGGGAATTCGGATCCGGAAGCCGGAGGGTATACCGAAGCCGGCGCACCGCGGGCAGCGGCCAGCGCCACGAGATGCGCCTCGGCCAGCCGCACCAGCCGCGCCAGCGCCGCATCGTGGATGCCGTGGCGCCTGAGCTCCAGCAGGGTTTGCTGCGCATAGTCCAGCGAGGTGCCGTAGCGGCCGGCCGCGTTCGCGAAGATGTGGCGGTAGCGCTCTTCGCTCAGCTCGCCGGTGAAGTTCGGGCTGCGCCGCGAGAGCGTGAAGGCCAGCGCGCGGACCGTGCCATGCGGCATGTCGCAATCGAGCCAGCGCGGATCGTAGACGCCGGTCGGCATCTCGCGCAGCCACAGGCGGCCGAGCGTCTCGAGCACCTCGGCCATCGGGATGCGGAACACCATGCCGCGGCAGCTGCCGCCCGACAGCAGGCCGAACACCAGGCCCGGGTTCTCGACCGTGCCGCGGTTGACGCGGCTCCACATCTTGAGCGCCCGGTGCCAGCCATGGACCCGCGCAGGATGCCGCTCGCTGAAGTCGAAGTCGGGCCGCCAGATCAGCGAGCCGTAGCCGAACAGCCAGAGATCGTGGTGGCCGCCCCATTCGTCGATCACGCGATCGAGCATCGGCTTGGGGTCGCGCAGGGGCTTGGGCATGGGGTCCAGTCCGGGGGGGCCGGGGTCGCCGCCCGGACCCGAAGGGGCGACGCCTACAATTTGGCGGTCATGGTTCACCGCACCATTATTTACCGACCCCTTACCTACGGAGATCGACCGATGCCATCGACCGCCGACGACAGCCAGCAAAACTTCGTCCTCGCCTTCCTGCTCGGGCTGATCGCGTTCGTGATCTTCTTCGTGGTCGGCATCGTGCTCTACCACCGCGCCCACGCGCCGCACGGGCCGGTCCCGGCGGTGGCCGCCGCCGCGGCGCCCGCCACCAGCACCGTGGCCGAGGTGACCGAGACCGTGACCGTCGTGATCCCCGACGGCGCGAGCATCCGCGTCGACGGCGGCGTCGTGAACTTCTACTTCGCCAGCGCGAGCGCCGACCTGGCGCCCGGTGCGGCCGAGGCGCTGGCTGCGGTGATCAAGGGCGTCGAGGCCGGCCGCAAGGCAGAGGTGTCGGGCTTCCATGACACCACCGGCGACGCCGCGCTCAACGAGCAGCTCGCCAGGAAGCGCGCCGACACGGTGCGCGACGTGCTCACCGGCCTGGGCGTGCCGGCCGACAAGATCGAGCTCAAGAAGCCGGCCGTCACCGCGGGCTCGGGCAACGACGCCCAGGCGCGCCGGGTCGAGGTCAGGCTGGTCGACTAGTTCCGAATGCAGGGTCGGCCCGCAGCCACCGCAAAGCGACGCACCCCATGAACATGCATCCCGTCCTCCGCGCTGTCACCGAGCGCATTCGCGTGCGCAGCCGCGCGCTGCGCACGGCCTATCTGCAACGGCTGGCCGAGACCCGCGACCGCGACCGCGGCTCCGACCGCATGGGCTGCGCCAACGTGGCGCATGCCGTGGCCGGCATCCCGGCCAATGACAAGTTCAGGGTGGTGAGCGAGCGCGCGCCCAATATCGGCATCGTCACCGCCTACAACGACATGCTGTCGGCCCATGCGCCGTACCAGGGCTATCCCGACATCGTCAAGCACGAAGCGCGCCGCCTCGGCGCCACCGCGCAGGTGGCCGGCGGCGTGCCGGCGATGTGCGACGGCGTGACCCAGGGCACGCCCGGCATGGAGCTGAGCCTGTTCAGCCGCGACGTGATCGCCATGAGCACCGCGGTCGCGCTCACGCACGACATGTTCGATGCCGCGCTGCTTCTGGGCGTGTGCGACAAGATCGTGCCGGGCCTCCTGATCGGCGCGCTGCATTTCGGCCATCTGCCGACCGTGTTCGTGCCGGCCGGGCCGATGCCTTCGGGCATGTCGAACAGCGCCAAGTCCAAGGTGCGCGAGCAGGCCGCGCAAGGCCTGGTGGGCCGGCAGGGCCTGCTCGATGCCGAGATGCAGGCCTATCACACGCAGGGCACCTGCACCTTCTACGGCACCGCCAACAGCAACCAGATGCTGCTCGAAGCGATGGGGCTGCATGTGCCGGGCACGGCCTTCATCCAGCCCGGCGATGCGATGCGCGACGAACTCACGCGCGAGGCCGTGCGCACGGTGCTGGGTCGGGCCTGCGAAGCGGCATACACCGTGCCGCCGATCGGCGAGATGGTGGATGAGCGCGTCATCGTCAACGCGATGGCCGCGCTGCTCGCGACGGGCGGCTCGACCAACCACCTGATCCACTGGGTTGCGGTCGCGCGCGCCGCGGGCATCCTGATCGACTGGAACGATTTCTCCGAGCTGTCGGACGTGGTGCCTCTGCTCACGCGGGTCTATCCCAACGGCAGCGCCGACGTCAACGAATTCCAGGCCGCCGGCGGGCCGGGCTTCGTGATCGGCGAGCTGCTCGGCGCCGGGCTGATGCATGGCGACGTGCTCACGGTGCGCGCCGGCGGCATCGGCGAGTTCGCGAACGTTCCCGTGCTGGCCGGCGATCCATCGCAGGGCGCGCCGTTGACATGGCATGCGGCCGCGCCATCGAAGAACGATGCGGTCGCGCGCCCGGCGTCGCAGCCCTTCAGCGCCACCGGCGGCCTCAAGCTGCTGAGCGGCAACCTGGGTCGCAGCGTGATCAAGGTCTCCTCCGTGCCGGACGATCGCCACGTGATCGAGGCGCCGGCGCGCGTGTTCGATTCGCAGGCCGCGCTGCAGCATGCCTTCACCGCCGGCGAGCTCGAGCGCGATGTGGTCTGCGTGGTGCGCTGGCAGGGCCCGCGGGCCAACGGCATGCCCGAGCTGCACAAGCTCACGCCGCCGCTGTCGGTGCTGCAGGGCAAGGGCTTCCGCGTGGCCCTGGTCACGGACGGCCGCATGAGCGGCGCCTCGGGCCGCGTGCCGGCGGCGATCCACGTCTCGCCCGAGGCCGCGGCCGGCGGCCCGCTCGCCAAGGTGCGCGACGGCGATCTGATCCGCCTCGATGCGGTGGCCGGCACCTTGACCGTGCTGCTGCCGCAGGACGAATGGGACGCGCGCGAACCCGCCGCGCTGCCCGACGCGCTGCGCGCCGCCAACGGATTCGGCCTCGGCCGCGACCTGTTCGCCGGCATGCGCCGCAATGCATTGACCGCTGAAGAAGGAGCCTGCACATGGCTGTGAACGATCGATTGACCGCCCTCGACGTGATGCATGACGCGCCGGTGATTCCGGTGATCGTGCTGCACGACGTCAAGGACGCGGTGCCGCTGGCGCGCGCGCTGGTGGCCGGCGGCATCCGCATGCTCGAGGTCACGCTGCGCACGCGCGAGGCGCTCGAATGCATCGAGATCATCGCCAAGGAAGTGCCCGAGGCCGTCGCCGGTGCGGGCACCATCCGCAGCGCCGCCGATGCCCAGGCCTCGGCACTGGCGGGTGCGAAGTTCGGCGTCAGCCCGGGCTACACGCGCGCCGTCGGCCGCGCCTGCCATGACCTCGGGCTGCCGCTGCTGCCCGGGGTCGCCACCGGCAGCGAGATCATGATGGCGCAGGAGGACGGCCTTACCGAGCTCAAGTTCTTTCCCGCCGTGCAGGCCGGCGGCCTGGCGATGCTCAAGGCCTGGCAGGGGCCGTTCGGCGACGTGAAGTTCTGCCCCACGGGCGGCGTTCACGCCGGCAATGCGCTCGAATTCCTGGCACTGTCCAACGTCGCCTGCGTGGGCGGCTCGTGGATCGTGCCGACCGATGCGATTGCCGCCGGCGACTGGGCGCGCATCGAGGCGCTCGCACGCGAGGCGAGCAAGCTGGCGCGATGAAGAGGGCGGTGCGATGAGCGCGGATTTCGACGGCAGCGAACTGAAGGTCATCGCCTTCGACGTCTTCGGCACCGTGGTCGACTGGTATGGCGGCATCCGGGCCGAGGTCGAGCGTGCCTTGCCCGGCATCGACGGCGCCGCCTTCGCGCTGGCCTGGCGCGCGGGCTATCAGCCGGCGATGCAGGGCGTGATGGAGCGCCTCGCGGCCGGCGAGGGCGGCTTCACGCTGATCGACGAACTGCACATGGGCATCCTCGGGACCGTGCTCGAGGACTTCGGCGTGACCGACCTCGACGCGGCGAAGAAGCGCGATCTCAACAAGGCCTGGCACCGGCTGCCCGCGTGGCCGGACGCGGTCGAGGGGCTTGCGCGGCTCAAGCGCAAGTACATCATCTGCACGCTGTCCAACGGCAACATCGGCCTGTTGACCGACATGGCCAAGCGCGCCGGCCTGCCGTGGGACTGCGTGCTGTCGGCCGAGGTCTTCAAGGCCTACAAGCCCGATCCGCGCACCTACCTCGGCGTGGCCGCGGTGTTCGACGTGACGCCGAGCCAGGTCATGCTGGCGGCCGCGCACCATGACGACCTCGCGGCGGCCCGCGTGTGCGGGCTGCGCACCGGCTACATCGAGCGGCCGTACGAGTTCGGGTCGAAGCTGAAGGATGTGTCGCCGCGGGCGGAGAACACGCTGCATGCGCGGGATATCGGCGGCCTCGCGGATTTGCTCGGCTGCTGAAGGCCGGAGCGCGGCCGCTGCCTGCGCCGTCATGCCATTCATCGAGGCTTTCAGTCCGACACCGTGGGCACGCATCGCCGTGGCGGCTGTCGCACTCTGGCTGGTGCCAGCATGCGGCGCTTCGGCCGCATCGGTCTGCCTCGACACCGCCGCCTGGATCGCGCCGTCCCCGCGCGCCCTCGCACTCGCCGCGGCCGCGCAACGCGAACACATCGCCTTCGGCAGCCAGACGATGGACGCCGAAGGCCGGCTCACCACATCCGGCAACTCGGAAGCCGAGGACGTGCGCACCCGTTGGCGCGGCCCGGCGCCATGGCAACGCGTGCTCGGCTACTGGCAGGCCGTCGATCCGGAGGACGGCCGCCTGCCTTCGCTGGTGCGCTTCGGTGCGCTGCGGCCGGCCGATCGCCAGCTGCTGAAGCAGGCGCTGAATCAGGCCACGGCTGCGCATCTGCAAGGCCTCGGCGTGGGCCCCGACCAGGGCCTCGAATCGAACGAGTTGCGTGCCGTGCAAACCGCACTCGACCGCGTCGCAGTGATCGACACGCCCTGGTCCGCCGCTTTCATCAGCTGGCTCGCGCGGCAGGCCGGGCTCGGCGCGGACGAGTTCGTTTTTTCAGAGGCGCATGTCGACTACGCCGGCGCCGCATGGCAGGCCGGCGCCGACGAAGCGGCCGGCCGGCCCACGCGCTATGCGATGCGCGCCTGCGACATCACGCGCACGCCGCCGCGCGTCGGCGATCTGGTGTGCCAGGCACGCGGTGCCGAGGCCGGGCTCGACAGCTTCGACAAGATCGGCGAGGTGCTGGCCACGCGCCCTACCGGCGGCAGCGCGTTGCCGATGCATTGCGACGCCGTCGTGGCCGTCGATGCCACAGGCTTCGACACCATCGGCGGCAATGTGCTGCAGTCGGTCACCCGGCGCCGGCTCGACTTCGCGCCGGGCACGAGGCTGCTGGACCCGAGCTATCTGTCCTCGGGCTGCACCGTGGGCGCGCCCGGCTGCATCGATCGCCACATGAGCCGCCAGCCCTGGTCGCTGCTGCTGCAGTGGCGCTGAGAAGACTGAGACGACGGAGAAGGGCGGCTCAGCGCAGTCCGCCGCCGGCCGCGGTCTCTGCGCGCTGGATCAATTCGATCTTGTAGCCGTCCGGATCCGTCACGAAGGCAATGACGGTGGTGCCGCCCTTGACCGGCCCGGCCTCGCGCGTGACAAGGCCGCCGGCGGCCTTGATCTTCTCGCAGGCCGCATGGGCATCGGGCACGCCGAGCGCGATGTGGCCGTAGGCCGTGCCGAGTTCGTAGCTGTCGGTGCCCCAGTTGTAGGTCAGCTCGATCTCGGCCTGGGCCGGATTGCCTTCGTAGCCGACGAAGGCGAGGCTGTATTTGTATTCTGGGTTTTCCGAGCGGCGCAGCAATTGCATGCCGAGCACGCCGGTGTAGAAGTCGATCGAGCGCTGGAGATCGCCAACGCGCAGCATGGTGTGGAGGAGTCGCATCGAAGGGGCCTGTGGTTCTGCTGCGCGCATTGTCGCGCGTCAGCCGCGCGACGCCATCTCGAACACCAGGCAGGTGGTGGTGGCGTGCGCATACAGCGTGCCATCGGCGCCGACCAGCCGCGCCTCGGCGGTCGCGAGTTGCCGGCCGCAGTGGATCACCTTGCCCTCGGCGCGCACGCGCGGCACCTTGGGCGTGAGCGCCTTGACCAGGTTCACGCCGAGCTCGGCCGTGGTGTAGCCGCGGCCCGGCGGCATCATGGTGTGGACCGCGCAGCCCAGTGCCGAGTCGAGCAGGGTGGCGAACCAGCCGCCGTGGATCGTACCGAGCGGATTCAGGTGCTGCGCGAGCGGCGCGCCCTGGAACACGGCGCGCCCCGGCGCGACCGACATCAGCGTGAAGTCCAGCGTCTTGGCGATCGCGGCGTAGGGGATGTCGCCGCGCAGCATCGCTTCCATCATTTCCAGGCCGGTCTTGCCGGCGATCTGTTCGGGCCGCGCCACGCCGGGGCCCGGGCCGGCGTCGAGCCGCGCCATGACCTCGCGCTCCTCGGCGAGCCAGTTCTCCAATGCATTGTTCTGCGTCACGGAATCTCCTTAGAGTTGCATATGCAATAGTTGCAGGTACAATCATAATCCATGAACACCGAGGTCAAGGTCCAGGGCTGCACCAGCTTCAAGGTGCGCCAGCTCATGCGGCGCATCAGCCAGATGTATGACGTCGAGGTGGCGCAGTGCGGCCTGCGGACCACGCAGTATTCGCTGCTGTCCAACGTCATGAACCTCGGTCCGATGCGGCCGGTGGAGCTGGCCGCCGCAATGAACATGACGGCTTCGACATTGAGCCGCAACCTGCAGCCGCTGGTCGCGGCCGGCTGGGTGGCGCTCGGTGCCGGTGCCGACGGCCGCAGCCGGCTGGTGCAGATCACCGAGGCCGGCGCGGCGAAGCGCCGCGAGGCCCAGCGTCACTGGAAGGTGGCGCAGCACAAGCTCAATGCGCAGCTCGGCATCGAGCGCGTGGCCGCGCTGCATGCGTTGATCGACGATGTCCTGCCGCTGCTCGGCGCCGATGCGGCGGGCGAGCACGCCGGATAGCGCGCACCGCCGGCCTTTCATCCCGTTCCCCGATCCTCCCACTCCCACGCCCCCACACGGAAGTCCCATGTTCGCGACCTCTTTCTCGGCCTGGCTGCAACGCCGCGGCATTCACTACGGCTGGATCATTGCCGCCATCACCTTCCTGACCATGCTGACGATGTCGGCTGCGCTCGGCCTGCCCGGCGCGATGCTGCAGCCGCTCGGCAAGGAATTCGGCTGGAGCACCGAGCAGATCTCGTCGGCGCTGGCGCTGCGCTTCGCGCTGTTCGGCCTGATGGGGCCGTTCGCCGCCGTGCTGATGGAACGCTACGGCCTGCGCGCGGTGATCTGCACCGGGCTGGCGCTGGTCGGCTTCGGCATGGCGCTGGTCACGGTCGCGTCGCAGCTGTGGCAGCTCTTCATCCTCTGGAGCCTGATGCTCGGTCTCGGCACCGGCATGACCGCGCTGGTGCTCGGCGCGGTCGTGGCCAACCGCTGGTTCACCGCGCGCCGCGGCCTCGTGATCGGCATGCTCACCGCCAGCTCGGCCACCGGGCAGCTGGCCTTCCTGCCGTTCGCGGCCTGGATGATCGAGCACTGGGGTTGGCGCTCGGCGATCGTGCCGATCTTCGTCGGCTGCGTGCTGATCGCCACGCTGGCGCTGTGTTTCATGCGCAACCGGCCTTCGGATATCGGCCTGCTGCCCTTCGGCGAAAAGCCCGGCCTGCAACCCGCGGCACCGGTGGCCGCGCCGGCGGCGATGACCTTCCGCACACCCTTCGTGGTGCTGCGCGAAGTGTTCTCCAACCGCACCTTCTGGATCCTCGCCGGCACCTTCTTCATCTGCGGCCTCAGCACCAACGGGCTGGTGCAGACGCATTTCATCTCGCTGTGCGGCGACAACGGCCTGGGCGCCGTGCCGGCCGCATCGGTGCTGGCGATGATGGGCGCCTTCGACTTCGTCGGCACCATCCTGTCGGGCTGGCTCTCGGACCGCTACGACAACCGCAAACTGCTCTTCTGGTACTACGGCCTGCGCGGCTTGTCGCTGTTCTGGCTGCCGCATTCGCAATTCACCATCTACGGCCTGGGCCTGTTCGCGATGTTCTACGGGCTCGACTGGATCGCCACCGTGCCGCCGACCGTCAAGCTCGCGGGCGCGGCCTTCGGGCCGCAGAAGGTGGGGCTGGTGTTCGGCTGGATCTTCGCGGCGCACCAGCTGGGCGCCGCGGTCGCGGCCTACGGCGCCGGCTTCGCGCGCACGCTGCTGCTGACTTACACGCCCGCGCTCTACGCGGCCGGCGGCGCCTGCCTGGTCGCTTCGCTGCTGGTGATGGCGATCCGCCGTCCCGCCAAGCCGGCCTCGCCGGTCATTCCGCCGGCCGCCGCGCGCGCCTGAGGTCGCCGGCATGCGCACCGCGATGGCCGCCACGGCCTCTTCCCCGATCGGCGCGGCCGCGGCCATCGATCCGCGCACGCAGCGCCTGCTCGAGGCGCCGATCGTCGCCACGCTGCTGCGGCTGGCCGCACCCAACATCCTGGTGATGGTGGCGCAGGCATCGGTCGGCCTGATCGAGACCTTCTACGTCGGCAAGCTCGGCATCGATGCGCTGGCCGGCATGGCGCTGGTGTTCCCGATCGTGATGCTGATGCAGATGACCTCGGCCGGTGCCATGGGCGGCGGCATCGCCTCGTCGATCGCGCGCGCGCTCGGCGCACGCCGCCGCGACGATGCGGATGCGCTGGTGCTGCATGCGATCGCGATCGCGTTCGGCTTCGGGCTCCTGTTCATGCTTGCGCTGCTGGTCGGCGGACGCTGGCTCTATGCATCGATGGGCGGCACCGGCGCATCGCTCGCCGCGGCCGTGACCTACTCGAACGTGGTGTTCGCCGGCGCGGTGCTGGTCTGGCTCTTCAATTCGCTGGCGGCGGTGATCCGAGGCACCGGCAACATGTCGGTGCCGGCCAACGTGACGGTGGCCGGCGTGGTGCTGCTGATTCCGCTGTCGCCGCTGCTGATCTTCGGCTGGGGGCCGGTGCCGGGCCTGGGCATCGCGGGCGGCGCGGTGGCACTGCTGATCTACTACCTGGGCGGCACGATCGCGCTGTGGCTCTACCTGCGCTCGCGCCGCAGCCTGCTCAGGCCGGCGTGGTCCGGCGCGCGATTCCGGTGGCCGCTGTTCCGCGACATCCTCCAGGTCGGGCTGGTGGGCGCGGTGTCGACCCTGGCCACCAATGTCTCGATCGGCATCGCGACCGCGCTCGCGGGCCACTTCGGTCCCAACGCGATCGCCGGCTACGGCACCGCGGCGCGGCTCGAATACCTGATGGTGCCGCTGGTGTTCGGCCTCGGCGCGCCGCTGGTCGCGATGGTCGGCACCTGCATGGGCGCGGGGCAGCACGAGCGCGCGCTGCGCGCCACCTGGGCCGGCACGGCGCTGGCCTTCGTGCTGACCGAGACCATCGGGCTCGCGGCCGCGCTGTTCCCGCAGCCCTGGCTGCATCTGTTCGGCAGCGACGCGGCGATGCTCGATGCCGGCACGCAGTACCTGCGTACCGTCGGGCCGTTCTACGGTTTCTTCGGCATCGGGCTGGTGCTGTATTTCGCCTCGCAGGGCGCGGGCCGGCTGTTGTGGCCGGTGCTCGGCAACCTGGCCCGGCTCGCTGCCGCCGCGCTGGGCGGCTGGCTGGCGCTGCGCTGGGGCGGCGAACTCGTGCACGTGTTCGTCGCGCAAGGTCTGGCGCTGGGGGTGTATGGCGTCGTCATCGCCTCGGCGATCGCCGGCGGCGCATGGTTCGGCCGGGTCGGCTGGCCGCGCACCCCGCGCGGCCTGCTGCAGCGGCTGCAGCCTGCGTCCTGATTTCTCCTCTCATCGAAAGACCCTCATGAAAATCCAGGACTCCGTCGTCTTCATCACCGGCGCCAACCGCGGCCTCGGTCTCTCGTTCGCGCGCGCGGCGCTGGCAGCCGGCGCGAGGAAGGTCTACGCGGCGGCGCGGGATCCGAAGTCGGTCACGCTCGAAGGCGTGACGCCGGTCGCGCTCGACGTCACGCAGCCCGAACAGGTGGCTGCGGCGGCGCGTGCCTGCGGCGATGTCACGCTGCTCGTCAACAACGCGGGCATCTCGCGCGGCGCGACCTTCCTCGGATCGCCGGACGCCTTCGAGGCCGCGCGCGCCGAGTTCGAAACCAACTTCTTCGGCACCTGGGCCATGAGCCGTGCGTTCGCGCCGGTGCTGGCGGTTCATGGCGGCGGCGCCATCGTCAACGTGCTGTCGGCGCTGAGCTGGCTCAGCCTGCCGACGGCCGCGACCTACAGCGCATCGAAGTCGGCCACCTGGTCGCTGAGCAACGGCCTGCGCAACGAGCTGCGCGGGCTGGGCACGCTGGTCACCAGCCTGCACGTGGCCTTCATGGACACCGACATGACGCGCGGCATCACCGGCGACAAGGCCTCGCCCGACGCGGTGGCGAAGCTGACGCTGGCCGCGGTCGAGGCCGGGCAGGTCGAGGTGCTGGCCGATGCGACCACGCGCCACGTCAAGCAGGGACTGGTGGCCGAACCGCCGGCTTACACGCAGGCACGCTGACGCAGGGGAGGGCCCGCGCAGCGCGAATGCGTTCAGTCGTCCCGGCCGCTCAACAGCGAAAGAAATTCCCGCCGCAGCGCCGCATCGTTCAGGAAGGCGCCGCGCATCACGCTGTTGGTCATCGAGGCCTCGGGGTCCTTCACGCCGCGCCAGCGCATGCAGAAGTGGTCCGAGCTCATCACCAGTGCGAGGCCGTCGGGCTTCACGCGGCGCTCCAGTTCGTCGGCCAGCATCATCACCGCCTCTTCCTGGATCTGCGGGCGGCTCAGGATCCAGTCGCAGATGCGGGCGTGCTTCGAGAGGCCGATCAGGTTGGAGTGCTCGTTGGGCAGGATGCCGATCCAGACCTTGCCCATGATCGGGCACAGGTGGTGCGAGCAGGCGCTGCGCACCGAGATCGGGCCGACCACCATCAGCTGGTTCAGGCGCGAGGTGTTCGGAAATTCGGTGACCGCCGGCATCGGCACATAGCGGCCGCGGAACACCTCGGTCACGAACATGCGCGCCACGCGCTCGGCCGTGCCGTTCGTGTTGTGGTCGTTCGCCGCATCGATCACGAGCGCGTCGAGGACCGCCTGCATCCGGTCGCGCACCTCGGCCTGCAGTTCGTCGAGCTCGCCCTCGCGGATCCATTCCGAGATGTTGTCGTTGGCATGGTGGCGCTGGCCGGCCTGCAGCAGGCGCGCGCGAATGCGCTCCGACACGCTTGGTGCGGCCGTCGCGGGCGCTTCGTCGCGAAAGACAGGGCCGGGGAAATCAGCGGTTCGAAGCATGGGAGCGATCAGTGTTTGGCCGACGAGAATGCCGCGCATTCCGGCGTGTCGTTGGCATGCTTGAGGTAGGCGATCAGGTCGGCGCGTTCCTGCGGGTCCGGCACGCCGTCGTAGGTCATCGCCGTGCCGGGCACCATGGCCAGCGGCTTGGCGAGGAATCTGTCGAGCGTCTTGTCGTTCCACACGATGTGCGAGTTCTTCATGGCCGGCGAATAGGCAAAGCCGGGCACGCTGCCGGCCAGCCGTCCGAACAGGCCGCAGTGATGCGGCCCGACCCGGTCGACGGCCAGCGCATGGCAGGCCTGGCAGCGCGCATACACCTGCTCGCCGCGCACCGCGTCGGCCGGCCCGAGTGCAAACGCGGGCGCAGCGACGCACACGGCCAGCACGCTGGCCGTCAACACCCCATGCAACTTCACGACATGAAGGCCGAAGGAACCGGCGCTTCGCCGAGGGCCTGGCGCAGCACCGCCCAATGCATGGCTTCGTCGCCGAGGATGCTGGCCGCGGCCTTGGCAAGGTCGCGGTTGCCGAACAACGGCACGGCGCCCAGGTAGGCGCTCACGGCACCCTGTTCGAGCTTGGCCGCGAAGCGCAGCACGTCGGCCTGCGACTTCAGCTGGTCGGCCGGGAAGTGATAGTCGGCCTTGGCGATGACCGCCTTGCCGCCGAGCTTGGCGACCGTCTTGGCAAGCAGGTCGGCATGTTCCTTGTGGTGGCCCTGGAAGGTCACCGCGAGGTCGAGCACCGGCTTTTCGAGCAGCTTGCTTTCGGCGCCGAGCTGGTAGGCCGCGATGGCCTCGAGCTCCGCACCGAGCGCGGTGTTGAGGATCTGCACGTCATGGGCGCTGCCGCCGCCGGCCTTGGCCGCCAGCGCCTCGTTGCCGGCCAGCAGCGCGACCGCGGCGCCCGACAGCACGAGCCCGGACTTGCCGAGGAACAGGCGTCGCGCGGCGACGGGCGTGGGCATTTGAAAGAAGGACATGGTTGTTTTCCTCGTGGGTGAAATAAAGGGCATCAGGGGCGGGGGGATCCCCGCTCGGCGGAAAGCGTCGCCAGCACGCGCGCCACGATGCGATCGCAGCGCGCGCCGTCGAAAGAGAATGCGTCCCCGACCGCGAGGTCGAAGTCGCGCGACAGGCCTTCGCGCAGCAGGCTGCGGGCGCGGAAGAAGCGGGTGCGCACGGTGGCTTCGGGCAATTCCAGCGCGATGGCGGTTTCGGTGACGCTCATCTCCTGGACCGCGCGCAGCATGAACACGGTGCGGTACATGTCGGGCAGCCGGTCGATGCGGCGCTCCATCAGCTGGCGAATTTCTTCGCGCATGGCGAGTCGCTCCGGTTGGCGGTCGGGGTCGTCGGCGATCGAGGACTCGGCGGATTCGCCGCTCGAATCGATGGCGGTGTCGAGCGGGATCACCTGCGCGCCGCGGCGGCGCAGGCGCCCGAGCGATTCGTTGATGACGATGCGCGCCAGCCAGGTCGAAAGCCGCGCGTCCTCGCGGAAGCTGCCGATCGCGCGCCAGGCGCTCAGGTAGGCGTCCTGCAGCGCGTCCTCGGTCTCCTCGTCGGTCTTGAGAATGCTGCGCGCGGTGCGGAACAGCAGCTGGTTGTGGCGCCGCATGATGCACTCGAAGGCCGGCGTGTCGCCGCCGGCAGCGCGGCGCGCGAGTTCGAGGTCCGAGGCATTGCCCGGATCGGCGGTGGTGGGTTGGGGGGCGGCGTTGTGCATGGCTTGTTTCGCTATTAGATGGCGCGCCCGTTCGCTGCGTTTCAGTTATTTCCCGATTGGCCAGGAATCCGAACAGTTTGTTCGGCCGCAGGTGATTTATCGAACGCACCCGCTTGACTAAGCTGGGCCCGGCATTTCACAGACGGCCGGGACTTTCGCCCAAGAGCCGTCGCGTTCAGAGGAGACCTCGCTTTCATGCAAACAGACATCGTGGGCCAGGCCCAGGCGCTGTGCCCCGAGGGCATGCACCCCCAGGAATGGCAGGCGCGCGTCGAACTCGCGGCGTGCTACCGCGTCTTCGACCAGCTGGGTTGGACCGAGCTGGTGTTCAATCACATCACGGTGCGGGTGCCCGGCGACCGGCCCGCCTTCCTGATCAATCCCTTCGGCCTCAACTACGACGAGGTCAGCGCGCGCAACCTCGTCAAGGTCGGCCACGACGGCGTGCCGCTCGAGCCGACGCTGCACCATGTCAATCGCGCGGGCTTCGTGATCCACAGCGCCGTGCATGCGGCGCGGCCCGACGCGCATTGCGTGATGCACACCCACACCACGGCCGGCATGGCGATCGCGTGCAAGCGCGAGGGCCTGGGGCATGACGACTTCTACGGCGCCGAGCTGTTCGGCGACGTGGCCTATCACGATTTCGAGGGCATCACCGTGCACGACGACGAAGGCCCGCGCCTGGTCGCGAGCCTGGGCGCCAGGCGTGTGATGATCCTGCGCAACCACGGCATGCTGGTCACCGGCGGCAATGTCTTCAATGCCTTCCGCTGGATGTGGACGCTGCAGCGCGCCTGCGAGGTGCAGGTGATGGCCGACAGCCTGCGCGGCCCCAACGTGCCGCTCACCGACGAGGTGCGCGTCGCCTGCGCGCGCGACGCCCGCGCCTTCGAGCCGAAGGAGGCGCTGGAACGCATGCTGTTCACCAGCGTCCTGCGGCGCGGCCGCATCGACGCGGCCTCGCTGGTCTGACGCGGCCGGCCCATGGACCTGTCCATCGCCGGCATCCTGCTGCTCGACGGCAGCAGCAACGGCGCGATCTATGCACTTCTCGCGCTGGCCATCGTGCTGGTGTTCGCGGTCACGCGCGTGATCCTGGTGCCGCAGGGCGAGTTCGCCACCTACGGCGCGCTGACGCTCGCCATGCTGCAGCTCGGCCGGGTGCCGGGCACGGTCTGGCTGCTGCTGGCGCTGGCGCTCGGCGTGTCGATGCTCGACGGCATCGACGCGCTGCGCCATCGCCGCAGCGCGGCCCGCATTGCGAGCGCCTTCCTCCAACCGCTCGCGGTGCCGCTGCCGGTGGTGCTGATCAGCCTCTGGGCCGCGGCGCAGCAGATGCCGCTGATGCTGCAGAGCCTGCTGACGCTGGCCATCGTCACGCCGCTCGGGCCGCTGCTGTACCGCGTGGCCTACGAGAAGGTCGCGGACGCGAGCGTGCTGGTGCTCCTGATCGTCTCGGTCGGCGTGCACTTCGCGATGACCGGGCTCGGCCTCGGCTTCTTCGGCGCCGAGGGCTTTCGCGCACCGAGCTTCTGGGACACGGACTTTCGCTTCGGCGCCGTGCTGCTGTCGGGGCAGGCGGTGATCATCTTCATGGTCTCGATCGCGCTGATGGTCGGGCTCTGGCTCTTCTTCGAGCGCACCTTGCGCGGCAAGGCGCTGCGCGCGACGGCCGTCAACCGGCTGGGCGCGCGGCTGATGGGCATCTCGACGGTCGGTGCCGGCCGGCTGAGCTTCACGCTCGCCGCCTTCATCGGCGCGCTGGCCGGCCTGCTGATCGCACCGACCACCACGATGGCCTACGACACCGGCTTCCTGATCGGCCTGAAGGGCTTCGTCGCCGCGATCTTCGGCGGCCTCGCGAGCTATCCGGGCGCGGCGCTCGGTGCGCTCTTCGTCGGCCTGCTGGAATCCTTCGGCTCCTTCTGGGCCAGCTCCTTCAAGGAAGTGATCGTGTTCACGCTGATCCTGCCGGTGCTGCTGTGGCGCAGCTTCAAGCATGGGCCGGACGAGGAGGAGGAATGACCTTGCGTCGCGTCGTCCTCCTGCTGTTCGTGCTCGCGCTGGCACTCCTGCCGCAATTGCCCGTGCCCGAGTTCTGGATCACGCAGGCCAACTACATCGGCCTCTACACGCTGGTCGCGATCGGGCTCGTGCTGCTCACGGGCGTGGCCGGGCTGATCTCGTTCGGCCAGTCGGCCTTCGTCGGGCTCGGTGCCTATACGGCGGCCTACCTCGCGCTCAAGTACGGCCTGTCGCCGTGGCTCACGCTGGCAGCAGGCCTCGCGGTGACCGCAGTGGGTGCGCTGATTCTCGGCTGGGTGACGCTGCGCATGTCGGGCCACTACCTGCCGCTCGCCACCATCGCCTGGTGCCTGAGTCTTTACTACCTGCTCGGCAACCTGGATGCACTGGGCAAGTTCGACGGGCTGACCGGCGTGCCCCTGGTCAGCATCTTCGGCTTCCCGCTGGAGAACCGCAGGCACTTCTTCTACCTGCTGTGGGCGCTGGTGATCGTGGCCGCGGTGATGACCACGCACCTGCTCGACTCGCGCATGGGCCGCGCGTTGCGCGCGGTGCGCAACGGCACCACCATGGCCGAGGCGATGGGGGTCGACACCTTCCGCGTGAAGGTGATGGCCTTCGTGCTGGCGGCGCTGCTGGCGAGCGTGTCGGGCTGGCTGTTCGCGTACTTCCAGCGCACGGTCAACCCGTCGCCCTTCGGCCTGAACATGGGCATCGAGTACCTCTTCATGGCGGTGGTCGGCGGCGTCGGCCATGTGTGGGGCGCGCTGGCCGGTGCGGCCGTGGTGAAGATCCTCGAAGACCAGCTGCAGCAATGGATGCCGCGCCTGCTCGGCGTCACCAACAACTACGAAACGGTGCTGTTCGGCGCGTTGCTGGTGGTGGCGCTGCGCTATGGGCGCGATGGCCTCTGGGCCGCGGTCGAGGCGCGGCTGCCGCGCCTGCAACGCCGGCGCGACTGGGCCGATGCGCCGCCGCTGCCCGCGCGCGAGCGGCCGGCACGCGGCGAGGTGGTGCTCGATGCGCGCGCCGTGCGCAAGCAGTTCGGCGGGCTGGTGGCCGTCAACGACGTCAGCCTGCAGGTGCGCGCCGGCGAGATCCTCGGGCTGATCGGCCCCAACGGCGCCGGCAAGTCCACCACCTTCAACCTGCTGACCGGCGTGCTGCGGCTGAGCTCCGGCGAGATCAGCCTGTGCGGCGCGCCGATCCGCGGCCTGCCTTCGCGCGAGATCGCGCGGCGCGGCGTGGCGCGCACCTTCCAGCACGTGAAGATGCTGCCCGGCATGACGGTGCTCGAGAACGTGGCGCTCGGCGCCCACCTGCGCGGCCATGCGGGCCCGCTCGGCGCGATGCTGCGGCTGGACCGCGCGGAGGAGCGTCGCCTCTTCCGCGAGGCCGAGCTGCAACTGCGCCGCATCGGCATCGCCGACTGCATGCACGATCAGGCCGGCAATCTCGCGATGGGCCAGCAGCGGCTGATGGAGATCGCGCGCGCGTTGTGCGCCGACCCGATCCTGCTGCTGCTCGACGAGCCCGCGGCCGGCCTGCGCCACAAGGAGAAGCAGGCACTCGCCGATGTGCTGCGGCAATTGCGCAGCGAGGGGCTGAGCATCCTGCTGGTCGAGCACGACATGGACCTCGTGATGGACGTGACCGACCGCATCGTGGTGATGGAGTTCGGCACCAAGCTGACCGAAGGCACGCCGGCGGAGGTGCAGGCCGACCCCGCCGTTCGCACGGCCTACCTGGGCACTTGATGAGCATGACGACAGACACCTCTCGCGAGATGCTCCGGGTCAGCGACCTGCACGCCGGCTACGGCCGCGCCGAAGTGCTGCACGGCCTCGACCTGCGCGCCGATGCGGGGCGCGTGGTCACCGTCATCGGCCCCAACGGCGCGGGCAAGTCGACGCTGCTGAAGGCGCTGATGGGCGTGGTGCCGATGCGCGGCGAGGTGCGCCACGACGGTGAGCCGATCGGCGAGCTGCCGCTCGAAGAACGCGTGATGCGCGGCATCGCGCTGGTGCCCGAGACGCGCGCGCTGTTCGGCAGCATGCCGGTGGAAGACAACCTGCGCCTGGGCGCATGGCGGCAGCGGCATCAGGGCCGCGCCGGAATGGACGAGGCGCTCGACAAGATCTACGCGCTGTTCCCGCGCCTCAAGGAGCGCCGCGTGCAGCTCGCCGGCACGCTGTCGGGCGGCGAGCGGCAGATGCTCGCGCTCGGCCGCGCGCTGATGTCGCAGCCCGCGCTGCTGATGCTCGACGAACCCAGCCTCGGCCTCGCGCCGCTGGTGGTGCAGGAGATGTTCCGCACCATCGACAGCCTGCGCGCCACCGGCGTCACGTTGCTGCTGGTCGAGCAGAACGCAC
The DNA here is from genome assembly GCF_901827165.1 of Variovorax sp. SRS16. Classification (NCBI taxonomy): domain Bacteria; kingdom Pseudomonadati; phylum Pseudomonadota; class Betaproteobacteria; order Burkholderiales; family Comamonadaceae; genus Variovorax; species Variovorax sp. SRS16. Next base: position 3,567,168 of record NZ_LR594666.1, on the reverse strand, counting down.
GCGCCGCGCTTGCGGTCGCCGACTACGGCTATGTGCTCGAGATGGGCGAGATCGTGCTCGAAGGGCCGGCCGCCGAGCTGGCCGGCGATCCGCGCGTGGTCGAGACCTACCTCGGCACCGTGGCGGCGCGTTGAACGCCATCGCCTCGGACCCCAGTTTTTCCCCGCGTTTCAATCCAAAAGGAGACATCACCATGACATCGATCCCCAAGCTGGCAGCCCTCGCGGCCGCGATGGCCTTCGCGCTCGCCGCGCACGCCGACATCAACGTCGGCGTGATGGTCTCGACCACCGGCCCCGGCGCGACGCTCGGCATTCCGGAGGCCAACACCACCAGGCTCTGGCCCACCGAGATCGCGGGGCAGAAGCTCAACGTCACGATCCTCAACGACGAATCCGACACCACGACCGCGGCCAAGAACGCGACCAAGCTGACATCGGAGAACAAGGTCGACGTGATCGTCGGCCCCTCGCTCACGCCGACCTCGCTGTCGGCACTCGACATTGCAGCGCAGGCCAGGACGCCGATGATCTCGCTGGCCGGCGGCGGCGCCATCATCGACCCGCCGGACGGTCCGCGCCGCTGGGCCTTCCGCATGGCACCGCCCGAATCGATCGCGGTCAGCCTCGCGCTCGACCACATGGTGGCGCAGGGCGTGAAGAAGGTCGGCGTGATCGCGCTGGCCACCAGCTTCGGCGAGGGCTACACCAAGACGCTGGAGAAGATGGCGCCGGCCAAGGGCATTCAGGTGGTGGCCGTCGAGCGCTACAACCAGACCGACACCTCGGTCACCTCGCAGACGCTGCGCCTGCTGTCGGCGCAGCCCGATGCGGTGTACGTGATGAGCTCGGGCACGCCGGGCGCGCTGCCGCCGATCGAATTGTCCAAGCGCGGCTTCAAGGGGTCGATCTATCAGACGCAAGGCGTGGCCAACGCGGACTTCCTGCGCGTCGGCGGCAAGGGCGTGGAGGGCGGCTACATGACGGTCGGGCCGGTGCTGGTGGCCGAGCAGCTGCCGGATTCGTCGGTGCTGAAGAAGCCCGCGCTCGACTACGTCAAGCGCTACGAGGCAGCGAACGGCACCGGCTCGCGTTCGCTGTTCGGTGCTTCGGCATGGACGGCCGTGATGTGGCTCGAAGCCGCGGTGCCGCAGGCGCTGAAGAAGGCCAAGCCCGGCACGGTGGAGTTTCGGACGGCGCTGCGCGATGCGCTGGAATCGATGAAGGAGGTGGTCACGCCCGAGGCCGTGTTCAGCATGAGCGAGACCAATCACAACGGATCGGATCAGCGGTCGCAGGTGCTGGTGCGGATCGTGGACGGCGCCTGGAAGTTGCAGAAGTAGAGGGCTTGTCCTCCTATTTCCGCAGCACGGCGCAATCGCCTTCTCAGTTCACCGGCGCGAGCCGCAGGTTCCGGACCAGCCGAACTCGGGGCAGGTGCTGTGTTCATTCCGCGATGCACGCCATGCCGTCGCGAATGACCAGGACGTCACGCTCGACAGCCCGCGCCTGGAATTGCAGCGCGGGGCCATTGCGCCAGATCTCCACCTGCAGTGTCTCGCCGGGAAAAAAGGGCGCGGTGAATCGGCCTTCGATCACCTCGAGCCTGGTGGCGGCATAGCCCAGGACGACGGCGAGGATGGCGCGCACCGTCGCGCCGAATGTCGCGAGACCATGCAGGATCGGCCGTTCGAAGCCGGCAAGCCGGGCGCGCTCCGGATCGATGTGCAGGGGATTGGTGTCGCCCTGCAGCCGGTACAGCGCTGCCTGCCCGGGCGAGGACTGCCAGCGAAACACCTGATCAGGCGCAGCCGAGTTCGGCATGCTCTTTCTCGGCGGGGGCGGCTCGCCGCCGAACCCGCCGTCCCCCCGGCACAGAGCACCCATGCGCGTGGTGGCGACCAGCCGATCGCTGCGCTTCTCGTGCAGCCGGCGCTCGATTTCCAACAGGGCGCCCTTGTGCTCACCCAGATCCCAGACACCGGTCACCCGGCTCGAACACATCAAGGTGCCTTGGGCCGGCAGCGGCGCGTGCAACGCCAATGCCTGTGACGCGTGCACCACCTTCCTGTAATCGATGCCCAGTTCGAGGGTTGCGATGGATCGGTGGCACACAGTCAGGGCGAAGGAAGGCGCGACCGCCAATTCCTTCTCGTACACGAAGTCCAACTCGCGGGCGTCCGTCTCGTCGGGGCCGAAGCCCACGCTCAGGGCATGCAGGATGACATCGCGCTCGGTGTAGGTCTGCTCGACGAGAGGAAGACTCAACCCCCGCAGAGTTTCAGGATCCAGCGACACCGGGCATCTCCTTGGTCATCCCGTCCCCGCGCAGGCGGGCCAGCGCTTCGCGCGTGTCGCCCCAGCGCGCATTCAGCACCAGCATCCGGCGGTAGCAGTGGCCGACGGCAACCTCGTCGGTCATGCCCATGCCGCCGTGCAGCTGGATCGCCTGCTGCAGGATCCAGGTGGCGGACTGCGACATCACGAGCAGGGCCTGGGCGGTGCCGCGCGTCGGCTGCACGCTGTCCACGCCCTCGACGGCTTCCGCCGCCAGGTCGCAGGCGCTCTTCACCTGTTCGAGCTCGATGTACATCTCCGCGACGCGATGCCGCAGTGCCTGGTAGTCACCTAGCGACTGGCCGAACTGCTTGCGCGTGCGCAAGTGTTGCACCGTCATCTCCAGCGCCGCTTCGCACGCGCCCAGCGCGTCTGCCGTCACCCCTGCGATCGCCAGTGCCTCCGTCGAGCGGTACACCTCGCCATGATGCTGCAGCGACAAGCCTTCCAGCGGCTGCGCATCGACGGATTCGAAACGGAGATCGCCGGACCATGAGCCGTCCACCAACCGGCTCAGGTGGCACCCGATGCCGACGGCGCTCGAATCCACGACGAACAGTCCTGTGCCCCCGTTGGGCGTCACTGCGGGAACGAGGTAGTGGGTGGCGAGCCCCGCATGCAGGACCGCCGTCTTGCGGCCCTCCAGGCGCCATCCGCGTGCCGTGTCATGGGCCTGCGTCACCTTCGGCTCGGCGTCGAGTTCCACGGCATCGCGGTCAGCGAGAACCATCACTGCCCTGCCATCGGACAACGGCGGCAGCAACGCGCCTTGCTGAGTCGGTGAGCCGGCGCGCGCGACGGCATGGGCGCAGATCGCCACCTGGAACCAGGGAGCGACCAGCAGAGAGCGCCCGAATTGCCGCTGCACCAACTGGATTTCGTCCGCGCCGCCACCGAAGCCACCGAAATCCGGCGACACCATGACGGCATGCAGCCCCAGTTCGGACAGCGTCGACCAGATCGGCGGCAATTGCTCTGGGGCGATGGCGAGATTCTGGCGTCGTCCGCTCGCAAAGCCGTACTGGCGCGCCAGCACACGGCTCAATGCGTCGGCCAGCGACGCCCGTTCGTCGTGGGACAGGGTGCTCATGGCGTGGTGTCGAAGACGTGCTTCGCGAGGATGTTCTTCTGCACTTCATTGGCACCGCCGTAGATGGAGGCGGCCCGGGAATAGAGATGGGCGACACCCAGCGGCTCGCGCGGATCCGCGCCGAATCCCTCGTCGGCGGGCAGGCGAAGTCCGGCGGTGGCGGTGATCTGCACCAGCAGGTGCAGCACGCGCTGGAACAATTCGGTGCCCTTGACCTTGAGCACCGATGCGCCGGCCACTTTGGCCGGACCGGCATCCTGCTGGCTCAGCAGTCTGTACTGCGTGCGGTCCAGCGCTTCCAGTTCAGCCTCCAGCCGGTCGAGTTCGGCCCGCAGCAGTGGATCGTCGGCAAGAAGCCCGCTGCCCGTCGCAGTGCGCGAGGCCAGTTCGCGGGCATAGGCCAGGCGTTCGCGCGTTCGGCCGACGCCGGCAATGCTGGCGCGCTCGTTGCCGAGCAGGAAGCGCGCGCAGTCCCAGCCCTTGTTCTCCTCGCCAACCAGGTTGGCGGCCGGGACGCGCACCCCGTCGAAGAACACTTCGTTGAGGCTGTGCCGCCCGTCGATCGAGACGATGGGCCGCACCGTGATCCCGGGCGACTTCATGTCGATGAGGAGGAAGGAGATGCCCCGTTGCTGCTTCGCGGCGGGATCCGTTCGCACCAGGCAGAAGATCCAGTCGGCATAGTGCGCGGACGTCGTCCAGATCTTCTGACCATGGACGACGTATTCCCCGCCATCGCGGACCGCGGAGGTTCGCAGCGAGGCCAGGTCGGAACCGGAACCCGGCTCCGAGAATCCCTGGCAGAACAGCACATCGGCCGAGAGCAGCCGAGGCAGCCAGAAGTCTCGCTGGGCCGGTGCGCCGAAGCGGACCAGCACCGGACCGAGCATCGTGATGTTGAACACGTGCGGCGCAGGCGCCGGCGCAGCGGAACACTCCTCCAGGAACACCAGTTGCTCGATATCGCTCCAGCCGGTACCCCCGAGTTCGCGCGGCCAGTTGGGTGCGCCCCAGTCGCGCCGGCACAGCTTGCGTTGCCAGTCCACCAGGTCCTGCCGCCGGGGGAACTCGCCGCGCCGCAAGCGGGCACGCAGGTCCGGGTCCAATTCGGCGTCGAGGAAGGCGCGAACCTCCGAGCGCAACGCCCGGAGTTCTTCACCTTCGCGCTTCATGCGATGGCGCCCGGCGTGAACATCGGGATCATGGTGCCATCCGTGGCCGGTTTGCACACCAGTCGCACGGCCATCCCGATCTCCAGGGCATCGAGGTCGCAGTCGACGATGTTCGTCATCATCGTCGGACCCTCGCTGAGCTTGACGTAGGCCAGGGCGAAGGGCGTCGGGGTGCCCAGCCGCAACACGCTGAACGTATAGATGCTGCCGGAGCCCTTGGCCTCGATCCAGCGGGTGCGGTCACTGAAGCAATGCGGGCAGATCGTCCTCGGGTAGTAGTGATGGCGCCCGCAGCCGTCGCAGAATTTCAGCAGGAGGACACCTTGGGCCGTGCCCTCGAAGAAGGGCTGGTTCTCCGGGGAAATGGCGGGCGCGGGGAGTTCGCGATCCCGGGCGATGGTCGTCATGCGTGTCACTCCCTTTCCATGATCAGCGTGGCGCTTCCATGTCGGCCCGCGAGAAAGCCGCCCAGGCCTTGCGCGAGCGCCAGCCTGCAGTCGGGCACCTGAACGGCGGGATGCGCCTCGCCGCGCAATTGACGCACGGCTTCGATGATCTTGGTCATGCCGCCGCGGTTGCGCGGGTGGTTGTTGCACAGGCCGCCGCCGTCCGTGTTGAAGGGCAGGCGGCCGACGCCGGAAATCAGGTTGCCGTCGGCCACGAAGCGGCCGCCATCGCCCTTCTTGCAGAAGCCCAGATCCTCGAGCTGCATCAGCACCGTGATCGTGAAGCTGTCGTAGATGGACGCGTACTGGATGTCGGCGGGCCTCACGCCCGCCTCTTCGAAGGCGCGCGGGCCGCTCCAGAGGGCGCCTGTGCGGGTCACGTCGATGTCGCCTCCTTCCAGGCCCTTGAGCGTCTCGGCCGCGCCGATGAGCTTCACCAAAGGACGCTTCAACGAACGCGCAATCTCCGGGCGCGCCACGATGACCGCGCCGCCGCCATCGCTCACCACGCAGCAGTCGAGCTTGTGCAGGGGATCGGCCACCAGGGGCGAATTGACGACCTCGTCCACCGTGACGACCTTGCGCAGCACGGCATGCGGGTTGTGCTGGGCATGCGTGGAAGCGGCGACCTTGATCCAGGCGAGCTGTTCGCTGGTGGTGCCGAATTCGTGCATGTGCCGCTTTGCCGACATGGCGTAGACGTTGGCCGTTCCCATGCCGTAGGCGTACTCGAACGCGGCGTCGGGCGCCTCGTCGCCGAAGGTGCGCGCCTGCGTTCCGCTCCAGCCGGACGAACGCGGCTTGCCGGCGAGCGTGATCAGCGCCACGTTGCACTTGCCTGCGGCGATGGCCTGCGACGCGTGGTTGACGTGCGAGAGATAGGAGGCACCGCCGATGTCGGTCGAGTCCAGGTGCCGCACCCGCAGCCCCATGTAGTCGATCATCGACATCGGACCCAGGCCGGGCGAATCGATGCCGCAGAAGAATCCGTCGACGTCGCGATGGCTGAGGCCGGCGTCCTCCAGTGCGCCCCTGGCCACTTCGGCGTGCAGTTGCGCGAGTGACTTGTCCTTTGCCTCCCGGGTCGGATGCTCATAGGCCCCGACCAGGTAAGCCTTGTCCTTGATGCTCAATTTCTGCCTTTCGCCGTCTGTCGAGCGGCCGCTATTTTGGGTGACCCAATTAGTATGCCCGAGCCGGCATGCCAGCGTCAAACGAAAAGCCGAAGAGGCCGCCGCGCTGTTGACAGGTGCAGCGCCGCTGTTCGAAAATGGGTCATCCATTTTAGAGAATGACCTTCGGAGACAGTCGAAATGAGCAACGTCAGCACACCAGCCGATGCATCGGTCCAGGGCCGGGTGGCCATCGTGACGGGCGCCGGCAACGGCATCGGCAGGGCGATCGCGATGGAGCTCGGCCGCCGCGGAGCCCGGGTGGTCGTCAATGACCTCGGCACCAGCCTCAACGGCCAGGGGCAGGACGCCAGCGCCGCCGAAGCGGTGGCGCTGGACATCCGGCAGACCGGCGGCAGCGCGGTGGCCAATGCCGATTCCGTGTCCGACGCCGCCGGAGCAGGCCGCATCGTGCAGGCGGCGCTGGACCATTTCGGCCGAGTCGATGCGGTCGTGAACAACGCCGGCATCCTGCGTGACCGCATGTTCCACAAGATGAGCGAGGAGGAGTGGGATGCGGTGCTTTCCGTTCACCTCAAGGGCAGCTTCAACGTGAGTCGCGCCGCCGTGGCGCACATGCGCGAGCAGCGGCACGGGCGCCTGGTGCACATGACCTCCGGCGCGGGTCTCATCGGCAACATCGGCCAGGCGAACTATTCGGCCGCGAAGATGGGAATCGTCGGCCTGTCGCGTTCGATTGCGCTCGAACTCAAGGATCACGGCGTGCGCTCCAACTGCATCGCACCCGTGGCGTGGAGTCGCATGGTGGCCGCCATTCCGAGCAACACACCCGAGCAGCAGGCATTGGCCGAGAAACGCCAGCGCCTCATGGCCCCGCACAAGATCGCGCCGCTCGCCGTCTACCTCGCCAGCGACGCCTGCACGGCCAGCGGCCAGATCTTCGGCGTGCGGGGCAACGAAATCATCCTCTACAGCCAGCCCCGTCCGCTGCGCAGCGCGCAGATGGCCGAAGGCTGGACGGTGGAAGGCATCGCCGGCACGCTCATGCCCAATTTCGAATCCTCGCTGTGCCGTCTCGAGACGACGGTCGAGTTGTTCCAGGGCGAACCGATGTGATGACCGGACATGACCAACGACAAGGAGAAATCATGAATCCCGTGCGCAAGCTGAGCCGCCGCTCGATGCTCCTGGCCGCCGTGCTGGGTGCCGGGAGTGCATCGGCCGCATTCCCCGACAGACCGATCAAGCTGATCGTGCCGTTTGCCGCTGGCGGCGGCACCGATACCTGGGCGCGTCTGTTCGCCGCACGGCTGTCGGCCACGCTGGGCAAGGCCGTGATCGTGGAAAACCGGCCCGGCGCCAGCACCCAGGTCGGCGCGAGCGTCGTCGCCAAGAGCGATCCGGATGGCTACACCTTGCTCTTCACGACGAGTACGCACATCCAGCTGCCCGCGCTCACGGCCAACATGTCCTACGACGTGCAACGCGACTTCGCGCCCGTCGGGCAATTGGGCACCACCGGTCTGATCTTCGTGGTTCATCCCGAGGTGAAGGCCGCGAACATGAAGGAATTCATCGCGCAAGCCAGGACGTCCGGGAAATGGGCGCTGGGTACTTACGCGGCAGGTTCCGCGGGTGCGGTCTTCAGCCAGCTCATGGTCAAGGAGCAGGGATTGAACATGCCCGTGGTGCTGTACAAAGGCGAAGCCCTGGCGATCACCGATGTCGTCGGCGGCCAGATTCAGGGCGGCTTCTTTTCCGTTCCGGGTGTGAAGTCGCTGGCGAAAGCGGGAAAGCTCAGGGCCATCGGCAATCTGTCGACCACGCGAAGCCCGTCATTCCCCGAAGTCCCGACGTTGATGGAGCAAGGCATGCCTCGCTATCGTTGGCCGGGTGTCTGGCTGGGCGTGTTCGCGCCGGCGAAGACCGCGCAACCCGTCCTGGATCGCCTCGCCGAAGCCAGCCGCGCCGTCGCGCAGGATCCGGCGTTCAAGGCGGAATGGGGCGAACGCGACGTCACCGTCCATTGGCGCGGACCTGCCGACTTCAAGGACGACATCCGTGCGGACATGAAGACCTGGGCCGAGTTGATCCAGACATTGGGCATCAAGCCCGAGTAGCCGTGCGGCCTCCAGAGACACCCTCCATTCATTCATCTTCTTCTTCCATGCCCCAAAGCCGCGGTCTCTTTCCTGCCTCCGAGCTACGACCCCTTCTGGATCCGGGGAGTGTCGTCGTCATCGATTTCTCTTCCAAACCTTCCTCGTTCGGAGCCCGGACCACGCACAACCTTGCCGATTCCGGAATCCAGGTGTTCGTGGTGAATCCGAAGTTGAGTCCCGATGCTGCGAGGGGCGTGTTTCGCTCCATCGAGGATCTGCCCCTTGCGGTGGATTGCGCCATCATCGCCGTGCCGCGCGATGCGGTGTACGAGGTCGCATCCGACTGCGCGCGCAAGGGGATCAAGGGCGCGATCGTCTACGCTTCAGGCTACGCCGAGACCGGCGACCCGCACCACCGCGAACTGCAGGAGCAGCTGGCCCGGCTCGCGCGGGACAGCGGCATGCACATCCTGGGCCCCAATTGCATCGGCATCCTGTCCGCAGGCGGCCGCCTGCGAATGACGTTCGCGCAAGCGCCGGCGTTGAACCAGCCGTACCCCGCCACCATCGGCCTCGTGAGCCAATCGGGCGGCCTCGGCCTGGCGCTGGCGCAGGCCGCGCGGCATGGCCATGCGTTCTCGCACGTGCTGACGGCCGGCAATTCGTGCGACGTCGATGTGGCCGACCAGATCGCCTACCTGGTGGAGGATCCGGACTGCCGGGTCATCGCCTGCCTGTTCGAGGGAATGGCCGACCCGCAACGGCTGCTGCAAGCCGGTCGCCTGGCCATGAAGGCCGGCAAGCCGGTCATCGTGCACAAGCTCGCCACCGGCGAGGAAGGCATGCAGGCTGCCATGTCGCACACCGGCTCGCTGGCGGGTTCGGCGGCGGTCTACCGCGCCGCGTTCGAGGGCCACGGCATCGTGGAGGTCGATGACTTCGAGGCACTCGTCGAGACCGCCGCCTTCTTCGCGAAGGCCGGACGGCCGCGCGCGACCGGCGTCGCGGCCCTCTCGACCTCGGGTGGCGCAACGATCATGGTGGCCGACAAGGCTGAGTTGCATCATGTGCCGCTGCCGCAACCCGGCGAAGCGGTGAGCGCCCTGCTGCGATCGCACATTCCGGAGTTCGGGTCCGCGCGCAATCCCTGCGACGTCACGGCCCAGATCCTCAGCAACCCGCGTTCGCTGCCGGAGTGCGCGAGCGCCATGCTGGCCGACCCCGCCTACGGCGCGCTGGTCATTCCACATCCGTATGCCTACGCACCGGGCGTGGAGCGTCTGAAGGCGCTGGAACCTGTCGGCCGCGACACGGGCAAGCCCATCTGCTGCGTCTGGCTGTCCCAATGGCTCGACGGGCCCGGCGCCATCGAGGTCGAAGCCAGCCCCTGCCTGGCGCTGTTCCGGTCGATGGACCGCTGCATGGCCACGCTTCGGGCCTGGCACCTGTACGAGAAGCAATTCGTGCTGCAAGGGCAGCAATCCCGGCGCCTGAGCGAGACGGATGGATTCGGTGTGCTCGAGGCGATGATGCAGCCCGGCGCGACCGTGCTGACCGAAAGCGCTGCCAAGCGCGTGCTGGCCGCCTATGGCGTCCCCGTGGTTCCGGAGCGCCTGGTGCAGAACGTCGCTGCGGCCGTCGACGCGGCCCGCGGCCTGGGTGGCCCGGTCGTCCTGAAGGTGCAGTCGGCCGATGTCCCCCACAAGACCGAGGCGGGCGGCGTCCGGCTCGACGTGCTCGGCGACGAGCAGGTGCGCCGCGCCTACGAAGAGATCCTGTCCAGTGTCGCGCGCTACACGCCTCATGCGCGGATCGACGGCATCCTGGTGCAGCCCATGGTGCGGCGCGATCTTGAACTGATCGTCGGCGGCCGCCGCGATCCGCTGTTCGGTCCCACCGTGGTGGTCGGCCTCGGCGGCATCTTCGTCGAGTTGCTGAAGGACAGCGTGGTCGCGCTCGCACCCGTATCGCAGGAAGCAGCACGAGCCATGCTGGACCGACTGCGCGGCCGGGCATTGCTGGATGGGTTTCGTGGTGCGCCGGCCGTGGATGTGGACCTGGTCGCGTCGATCGTGGCCCGGGTCAGCGAACTGTTGGCCGATGGCGCGGACGCCATCGAGGAACTGGACCTCAATCCATTGGTGATTTCCGACGGCCGCGCGGTGGCGGTCGATGCCCTCATTTCCCTGCGGCCCTCTGCGACGGAGGCCCCCGCGTGCACAGGGCTTGCCGGCCATGCCGCCTGAAGCGAGCACCGCAGGCGGTCCGTGGCGAAGGGGCGGGCGCAAAGCCTCAGATCTCGATCCCGGCCTGCTCGCCCAGCGCATCCAGGAACATCCGCACCTTCGCCGGCATCAGCCGCTTTCCCGGCAGCAACGCATAGACCCGCAGCGGCGCACAGGTGTAGTCGGTCAGCAGGCGCCGCAGCTTGCCCGCGCGCACCGCCTGTTCGCAGAAGGTGGCGGTGATGCGCGCCACGCCGAGGCCGGCGCAGGCCGCCTGCAGCCGCACGTCGGCGTTGCCGCTGTTGAGGCGCGAGGTCGGCGTCGGCACGGCCTCGCTGGTGCCGTCGGCGGCGGTGAAGGTCCACTTGGTGTCGGCCGAGCCGCACAGGAGCGGCAGCGATGACAGATCCTGCGGCAGCACGGGCTCGCCCAGGCGCTGCAGCAATTCGGGCGAAGCGAACACGCCGCGTTCGAGCGTGAACATGCGCCGCTGCACCACGCTCGATGCCGGCAGCCCGGCGTCGAGCATCGCGAACGCGATGTCGTAGCGGTGCTCCAGCGGATTGACCGCGTGGTGCTCGACATCGATGCGGACCTTGAGCTGCGGATAGCGCGCCATCAGGCTGCAGGCGACCGGGCCGATGTGATGGGCGCCGAACTCGTAGGGCGTCGCGATGCGCAGCGTGCCGGCCACCACCTCGCCCTGGGCCAGCGCGTCGGTGCGGGCCTCGCGCAGGCCGGTGAAGAGCACGCCGATGCTCTGGTAGAGCGTCTCGCCGGGCTCGGTGAGGCGCACCTGGCGCGTGGTGCGCTCGAGCAGGCGCGTGCCCAGTTCGGTCTCCAGCCGGCCGATCGATGCGCTCACGGTCGACTTGGGGCGGTCCATCGCGCGTGCCGCGGCCGAGAAGCCGCCGTGTTCGATGACGTGGCAGAACACGTCGTAGTCATCCCAGTTCATGGCGTCATTGTCCAGCGATCCGAACAGTTTGTTCGGCCCCGGGTGATTTATCGCGCGCACCCGCATCGCTAAGCTGAAAGCCCATTGAGGAGACCTTCCATGACGACAGACACCGATGACATCTTCCTGAAGAACTGCTGGTACGTGGCCGCGTGGGACCACGAGCTGATCGACGGCACCAGGCTCGCACGCACCCTCCTCGAGAAGCCGGTCGTGATCTACAAGGGCGAGAGCGGCAAGGTCGTGGCGCTGGACGACCGTTGCTGCCATCGCGGCGCGCCGTTGTCGATGGGCCGCATCGAAGGCGACTGCATCCGCTGCATGTACCACGGCATGAAGTTCGAGCCCTCGGGCAAGTGCATCCAGATCCCGGGACAGGACATGATCCCGCCGAAGCTCGGCGTGAGGAGCTATCCGGTGGTCGAGCGCGACCATCTGGTGTGGATCTGGATGGGCGATGCGGACAAGGCCGACCCTGCGCTCATCATCGACTACCCGCCGCTGCACGAGCCGGGCTGGAAGGGCATGCCCGCGTACATGCACTACGACGCCAACTGGCTCCTGATCGTCGACAACCTGAGCGACTTCGCGCACCTGGCTTTCGTGCACACCAAGACGCTCGGCGGCTCGGAGGAATACGCCTACCAGACCAAGCCGCTGAACATCGAGCGCCTGCCCAACGGCTTTCGCGTCGAGCGCTGGCACATGAACAGCGACTCGCCGCCCTTCCACCAGAAGGTGATCCCCGACAAGACGGCCAAGGTCGACCGCCGCAACATCGGCCACATGCACGTGCCCGGCATCTTCTTCCTCGAATCGATGTTCGCGCCCGCGGGCTCCGGCGCCGAGAAGGGCCACATCGACGGCGCGCGGCAGTACCGCAACTGCCAGTTCATGACACCCGAGACGCGCCGCAGCACGCACTTCTTCTGGAACTACCTGCACAACTTCGACCTCGACGATCCCAACATCGCGCTGTCGCTGTGCAACAGCCTGCGCGAGGGCTTCATGGAGGACAAGGCCATCATCGAGGCGCAGCAGAAGCTGTTCGACCGCGACCCGGATCTCAAGCTGCTGGCGATCGCTGCCGATGCGCCGCTGTCGCACTTCCGCTGGACGCTGAGCCAGCGGCTGCAGGAAGAGCGCAGCCAGTCGGCGCCCGTCGCGGCCTGATGGCATCGGCGATGCCCGCGCTGTCCAATGGCCGGCAACTGCTGCAGGTCACCGATGTCCAGGCCGAGGCGCGCGACGTGGTGCTGGTCGAGCTCAAGGCGCCGGACGGCGCGGCGTTGCCGCCCTTCGAGCCCGGCGCGCACCTCGAGATCGATCTGCCCAACGGCCTGGTGCGCCACTACTCGCTGACCAACGACTGGCGCGAGCGCGACCGCTACGTGGTCGGCGTTGGCCGCGCGGCCAACGGACGCGGCGGCTCGGCCTTCGTGCACCAGTCGCTGCGCCGCGGCATGCAGCTGGCGGTGAGCGCGCCGCGCAACAACTTCGCGCTCGATCCGAAGGCCGACAGCTACCTGTTCATCGCCGGCGGCATCGGCGTGACGCCGATGATGGCGATGATCCGCTGGTGCGAGGCGCAGTCGCGGCCCTGGCGCCTGGTCTACGCGGCGCGCAATTGCCAGCGCACCGCCTTCTACGAGACGCTGCGCGCACATGGCGAGCGCGTGCACTTCCACTTCGACGACCTCGCGGGCACGGTGCTCGACGTGCGCGAGTGGCTGGCGGGCGAGGGCAGCGGCGAGCATGTCTATTGCTGCGGGCCGCAGCCGCTGATGCAGGCGGTGCAGGACCACGCCGCGCACCGGCCGGCATCGCGGGTGCATTTCGAATACTTCACCGCGCCCGCCACACCGGCCGCTGATGCGATGCCGGCCGGCGCCTTCCGCGTCGAGCTGCGGCGCAGCGGCAAGTCGCTGACCGTGCCCGCTGATCGCAGCATTCTTGAGGTGCTGGAAGCCGATGGCATGAACGTGCCTTTCTCATGCCGCGAGGGTCTGTGCGGCACCTGCGAGACGGCAGTCTGCGAAGGGCTGGTCGAGCACCGCGACTATGTGCTGTCGCAGGAGCAGCGGGATGCGGGCAAGTCGATGATGATCTGCGTCTCGCGGGCGTTGTCGCCGGTGCTGGTGCTCGATCTGTAGCGGGTACGCCAGCGCGGGGTGAATGCCGCTACGTCCGCGCCTTGCCCGTCAACACCAATGCAATCCCCCCAAGGATCATCACGCACGCCACCGCCAGCCGCGGCGTGATCGCCTCCGAAAGAAAGAGCACACCACCGAAGGCAGCGATCAACGGCACCGACAACTGCAGCGTCGCGGCCCGCATCGCGGACAGCCGCGGCAGCGCCGCATACCAGATCACGTAGCCGATGCCGGAGCTCAGGGCGCCGGATGCGATGGCCAGCGCGATGCCGGCGCGATCGGCATGCGCGCTGGCGGCAAAGACGATGCTCAGCACGAGCGCGAAGGGCGCGGCGCGCACGAAGTTTCGTGCGGTCGCCGCCAGCGGATCGGCCACGCCGCGCCCGAGCAGCGAATAGACGCCCCAGGCCACGCCGGCAACCGCCATCCACGCGGCGCCCAGCAGCGGCGGGGCGGCGATGCCGGGCGACACCAGGTAGGCCAGCCCCGCGATCGCCAGCACCAGGCCGAACCATCCGGCCGGCCCGAAGCGTTCGCCGGCGCGCAGGCCGGCGCCGAGCATCGTGACCTGGACCGCGCCGAACAGGATCAGCGCGCCGGTGCCCGCGGGCAGGCTGACATAGGCGAAGGAGAAGAACGCGACGTAGGCGAACAGCATGGCCGCGGCGAGCCAGCTCGCGCGGCTGGCGGGCGGTGCCGATCGAAGGCGCACGACGACGGCCAGCGTGATCGCACCCGAGACCAGCCGGATGCTGCCGAAGCTCGCCGGATCGATGCCGCCATGCTGCAGCGCGAGCCGGCACAGCAGCGAGTTGGCGGCGAAGGCGAGCATCGCGCCGGCAGCGAGCACGGCGGTCCGCAGCAGGGAGGATCCGGCGTGCGTATCGGTCATGCCGCATTCTGGCCGAGCCGCGGCGCGCGGCGCCGCAAAGCAAGGGTAAGCCCGCTTCGGCTTCTTCGCGATCCCGGTATCTTGTTGTATCAGGCGGCGCCGCGGTCCTGACCGGGCCTCGCGTTCGCCGTCGCAGGGAGCTCGTTCATCGTGCAAGGAGCCGAACTCCGTGTCGACCGCGAACCGTGCCGAACTGCTGAACGTCGAAGGCGTGACCATGCGATTCGGCGGCATCACCGCGCTCGACCGCGTGTCCTTCTCGGTCGCTGCCGGCCGCATCGTCGGGTTGATCGGGCCGAACGGCGCCGGCAAGACGACGCTGTTCAATTGCCTGTCGCGGCTCTATGGCTTCAGCGAGGGCGACATCCTGTTCGAAGGCCGTTCGCTGCTGGCGACGCCGGCGCACGGCATCGCCGCGCTCGGCATCGCGCGCACCTTCCAGAACCTCGCGCTGTTCGGCACCATGAGCGCACGCCAGAACATCCTGCTCGGCGGCCATTGCCGCACGCGCAGCGGCTTCTTCGCCGGCGCGCTGCGCCTGCCTTCGGTGCGGCGCGAAGAGCAGGTGCTGGCGGCCCGCGCCGACCAGCTCGTCGAGCTGCTCGATCTGGGCGGCGTGGCGCAGACCCGCGTGCGGGATCTGCCCTTCGGCACGCAGAAGCGCGTCGAGCTCGCGCGTGCGCTGGCAAGCGAGCCGAAGCTGCTGCTGCTCGACGAACCGGCGGGCGGACTGAACCACGAGGAGGTCGGCGCGCTGATCGCGCTGCTGCAGCAGGTGCGCGACCGGCTGCAGCTCACGATGCTCCTGGTCGAGCACCACATGAACCTGGTGATGCGGGTGTCGGACCAGGTGGTGGCATTGGACTTCGGCCGCGTCATCGCCGACGGCACGCCGGCCGAGGTGCAGGGCCATGCCGAGGTGATCCGCGCCTATCTGGGGGAGCCCGCCTGATGGCCCGGCTGCTCGATGTGCGCGGCCTGCATGCGCAGTACGGCGCGAGCAGGGTGCTGCACGGCATCGACTTCGGCGTCGAGGAGGGCGGCATCACGGCCATCCTCGGCGCCAACGGCGCGGGCAAGACGACGACGCTGCGCGCGGTCTGCGGCATGGTGAAGACGCGCGGCGAGATCGCTTTCGCCGGCGGCCGCATCGACGGCCGCGCGACGGAAGGGATCGTGCGCCTGGGCGTGGCGCACGTGCCGGAAGGGCGCGGCACTTTCGTCGAGCTCAGCGTGGAGGAGAACCTGCGCCTGGGCGCCTGCACGCGGCGCGACAAGGCCGAGGTGGCGGGCGACTTCGAGCGCATCTACGGCTACTTCCCGCGCCTGCGCGAGCGCCGACGCCAGCAGGCCGGCACGCTGTCGGGCGGCGAGCAGCAGATGCTCGCAGTGTCGCGCGCGCTGATGCTGCGGCCGCGGCTGATGTTGCTCGACGAACCTTCCTTCGGCCTCGCGCCGCGCATCGTGCAGGAGCTGTTCGAGATCTTCGGCGAGATCAACCGGAAGGACCGCGTGAGCATGCTCCTGGTGGAGCAGAACGCGGCGCTGGCATTGCGCCTCGCCGACCACGCCTACCTGCTGGAGACCGGCCGTGTGGTGATCTCCGGCACCGCCGATGCGGTCCGCAGCGACGAGGCGGTGCGGCGCTCGTACCTGGGCTATTGATGCGATGAACGTCCTGCTCCATCAGGTGTTTTCGGGTCTGGCCACCGGCGGCATCTATGCCAGCGTGGCGCTGGCCCTGGTGATGATCTACCAGGCCACGCACCTGGTGAACTTCGCGCAGGGCGAACTCGCGATGTTCTGCACCTACATCGCGTGGAGCCTGATGCAGGCCGGCCTGCCGTACTGGGCGGCGTTCTTCCTCACGGTGACGATCGCGTTCGTGATCGGCGTGCTGATCGAACGCATCATCGTGCAGCCGGTCGAGCAGGCGCCGATCCTGTCGGTGGTGATCGTGTTCATCGGGCTGCTGGTGATCTTCAACAGCCTCGCGGGCTGGATCTTCTCCTACACCATCAAGCCCTTCCCGAGTCCGTTCCCGGCCGAGCCGCTGTTCGGCAATTCGTATTTCTCGTCGCACGAGCTCGGCTCGGTCGGCATCACGCTGGTGGTGCTGGCGCTGGTGTTCGCGTTCTTCCGCTTCACGCCGCTGGGGCTGGCGATGCGCGCGGCGGCGCAGAACCCGGTGTCGAGCCGACTGGTGGGCATCCGCGTCGGATGGATGCTGGCGCTGGGCTGGGGGCTCGCGGCGGCGATCGGATCGATCGCCGGCATCATGGTCGCGCCCACCGTGTTCCTGGAGCCGAACATGATGGCCGGCATCCTGCTCTATGCCTTCGCCGCGGCGCTGCTGGGCGGCATCGACAGCCCGGGCGGCGCAGTGCTCGGCGGCTTCATCGTCGGCGTGCTCGAGAACGTGGTCGGCATGATCCTCGGCACCGAACTCAAGCTCACCGTCGCGCTGGTGCTGATCGTCGGCGTGCTGGTGATCCGGCCGTCCGGCCTGTTCGGCAAGGTCCATGTCACGCGGGTCTGAACGATGGCCATGCACAACGACCCCGTCCGTCGCGCCTCGAGCAAGGCGCCGCTGGCCGCATGGCTGCTGGTGCTCGCCGTCGCCTGCGTGCTGCCCTTCGTCGTCAGCAACTACCGCGTGTTCCAGTTCACGCTGGCGCTGGTCTACGCGATCGCGCTGCTGGGGCTGAACATGCTCACCGGCTACAACGGGCAGATCTCGCTCGGCCACGGCGCCTTCTACGCGATCGGTGCTTACGCGGCGGCGATCCTGATGAACAAGTTCGGCGTGCCCTACTGGGCGACGATTCCGGTGGCCGGCGCGGTATGCCTGGTGGCGGGCTTCCTGTTCGGCCTGCCGGCGCTGCGCCTCGAGGGGCTCTACCTGGCCCTTGCGACCTTCGCGCTCGGGGTGGCGATGCCGCAGATACTCAAGTACAAGCATCTCGAAGCATGGACCGGCGGCGCGCAGGGCATCGTGATCGTGAAGCCGGATGCGCCGGACTGGAGCGGCCTCACGCAAGACCAGTGGCTCTACTTCTTCGTGCTTGCGTGCCTGCTGGTGTTGTTCGTCATCGGCTGGAACCTGTTGCGCAGCCGCATGGGGCGGGCCATGGTCGCGATCCGCGACCAGCCGATCGCGGCCAAGGCGATGGGCGTGAACATCGCCATGGTCAAGTCGCTGACCTTCGGCGTGTCGGCGATGTACACCGGCATCGCGGGCGCGCTCGGCGCGATCGTGGTCCAGTTCGTCGCGCCGGACTCGTTCAACTTCTTCCTGTCGATCTCGCTGGTGGTGGGTGTCGTGGTCGGCGGGCTGGCGTCGATCCAGGGCGCGATCTACGGCGCGGTCTTCATCCAGTTCATTCCGAACATCGCCGACCAGATCTCCAAGGCCGCGCCCTGGGCGATCTACGGCGTGTTCCTGATCGTCTTCATGTATGTCATGCCGACCGGGGTGGCCGGCCTGCTGCACGTCGTCGCCGCGCGGCTTCGGCGATGGCGCGGCAGCCGTTGAACGTTGCGTGTTCTCGTCCGGTGCGAGGCCCGCGGGCTGCACCGATCTGTGTTTGCTGACAGCGAAGGAGAAACCATGAAGTTCAGTCACAACCGCCGCGCCACGCTGATCGCCGGCGCCGCCGTGCTTGCAGGCGTTTCGACCCCGGCGATCGCCCAGAAGAAATACGGTCCGGGCGCCTCCGACACCGAGATCAAGCTCGGCCAGACCATGCCCTACAGCGGCCCGGCATCGGCCTACGGGACGATCGGCAAGCTGGAGCAGGCCTACTTCAAGATGGTCAACGACAACGGCGGCGTCAACGGCCGCAAGATCAACCTGATCAGCCTGGACGACGGCTACAGCCCGCCGCGCGCGGTGGAGCAGGTGCGCAAGCTGGTCGAGCAGGACGAGGTGCTGGCGCTGTTCCAGACGCTGGGCACGCCGAGCAACTCGGCGATCCACCAGTACGTCAACGCGAAGAAGGTGCCGCACCTGCTGCTGGCCACCGGGGCCACCAAGTGGGCCGACCCGCAGCACTTCCCGTGGACCATCGGCTTCAACCTGAGCTACCAGGCCGAAGGCACGATCTACGCCAAGTACCTGCTGAGGGAAAAGCCCAACGCGAAGATCGCGCTGCTCTACCAGAACGACGACTACGGCAAGGACCTGCTGAAGGGCGTCAAGGACGGGCTGGGCGCCAAGGGCGCGAAGATGATCGTCTCCGAGGCCAGCTACGAGGTCACCGACCCGACCGTCGATTCGCAGATCCTCACGCTGCAGGGATCGGGTGCCGACACCTTCATCGACATCACCACGCCAAAGTTCTCGGCCCAGGCGATCCGCAAGGCCTTCGACTCGGGCTGGAAGCCGCTGCACATCATCAACAACGTCGGCGCCTCGGTGGGCTCGGTGTTGACGCCGGCCGGGCTGGACAAGTCGGTCGGCCTGCTCACCGTGCAGTACTACAAGGACCCAAACGATCCGCAATGGAAGGACGACCCGGCGATGCTCGAATGGCGCGCCTTCATGGGCCGCTATTACCGCGAGGGCGATCCGAAGGACGCGTCCAATCTCTACGCCTACCTGGCGGCGCAGATCATGGTCCAGATCCTCAAGCAGTGCGGCAACGACCTCACGCGCGAGAACGTGATGCGGCAGGCCGCCAACATCAAGAACCTCAAGCTGCCGCTGCTGCTGACCGGCATGTCGCTGAACAGCTCGCCGACCGACTACGCGCTGGTCAAGCAGGGCCAGCTCGCGCGCTTCACCGGCACGCTGTGGCAGGGCTTCGGCGAGATCCTCAGCACCTCCGACTGAGCCCGGCCGAGAGGTGCCGGCCGGGCGGTCAGGAGCCGCCCGGCAGCGGCCCCATCACCAGATCCGGCAGCACGGTCGAGATGCCCGGGAAGATGCAGATCAGCACCACCGCCAGCAGCATCAGCACCACGAAGGGCAGCACGCCCCAGACGATGTCCGAGAGCGGGATGTCGGGCGCGATGTTCTTGATGACGAAGAGGTTGAGGCCGACCGGCGGATGGATCAGGCCGGTCTCCATCACGATGGTCATCAGCACGCCGAACCAGATCAGGTCGAAGCCGGCTGACTTCAGCGGCGGCAGAAAGATCGGCGCCGTCATCAGGATGATGCTGACCGGCGGCAGGAAGAAGCCCAGCACGATCACCAGCACCAGGATCGCGGCCAGCAGCACCCACTTCGACGAATGCAGTCCGACGATCCATTGCGCGGTCGACTGGCTGATGTGCAGGTAGCTCATCACGTACGAGAACAGGAGCGACATGCCGATGATGAACATCAGCATGGTCGATTCCTTGAGCGTCTGGCCGAGGATCGGCGCCAGGTCGCGCACGCGCCAGACGCCGTAGATCGCGGCGATCAGCGCCAGCGCCAGCAGGCCGCCGAGGCCGGCCGTCTCCGAGGGCGTCGCGAAGCCGCCGTAGAGCGCGACCATCACGCCGATCAAGAGCAGCACGAAGGGCACCACGCGCGGCAGCATCTCGAACTTCTGGCGCAGCGTGAAATGCTCGTCATCGAGCAGCGCCGAGGCCGTGCCGTCGCGCTCGAAGGCGAGCACGGCGCGTCGATGTTCCTTGCGGTAGTTGACGACGGCGTAGGCCGCGAACAGCGACACCAGCAGCAGCCCCGGTCCGATGCCGGCGAGGAACAGGCGCCCCAGCGATTGCTCGGCCGCGACCGCGTAGAGGATCATCGTGATCGAGGGCGGCAGCAGGATGCCGAGCGTGCCGCCGGCCGCGATGATGCCGGCCGCGAAGCCGGGCGAATAGCCGCGCTTGCGCATCTCGGGAATGCCGGCGCTGCCGATGGCCGAGCAGGTCGCGGGGCTCGAGCCGGCCATGGCCGCGAACAGCGCGCAGGCGAAGACATTGGCGATGCCCAGGCCGCCCGGCACCTTGTGCATCCACACGTGCATCGCCGCGTACAGGTCCTGGCCGGCGCGGGATCGCCCGATCGCCGCGCCCTTGAGGATGAACAGCGGGATCGACAGCAGCGTGATGCTGGACATCTCCTCGTAGACGTTCTGCGTCACCGTGTCGAGCGAGGAGGCCGGCATGAAGAAGGCCATGAACAGCACCGCGACGCCGCCGAGCGCGAACGCGATCGGCGCGCCCGAGAACATCACGAACAGGGTGACGGCGCCGAACAGGAGCCCGAGCGAAAGCATCGACATCAGAGCGCCCGTGCCTTGCCCGAAAGGCGGTTGAGGCTCGCGCAGGCCTGCACCAGCAGCTGCAATGTGAGCAGCGTCATGCCGATCGACATCAGCCCGTAGGGAATCCACAGCGGCGGCGCCCACGACGAGGACGTGGTCTGGCCGTCGACCCAGGCCTCGTGCAGCAGGGTCCACGACTTCCACGCGAAGAAGGCGCAGAAGGCGAGGCAGAACACATCGACCAACGCCATGCGCAAACGGTTCGCGGCGACCGGCAGGACGCCGACCACGGCCTCGATGCCGATGTGGCCGCGGATCGACTGCACGAAGGCGCCGCAGGTGAAGGTCGCGCCGACCAGCAGGAACACGGCCGCCTCGTCCTGCCAGTCGGTCGAGGCCTTGAGGAAGTAGCGCGAGACCACGCTGGTGGTCAGCACCACCGACGCGGCCAGCAGCGCGACCATGCCGATGCCCATCAGCACGCGGTTGAGCGCATGCAGCGCGCGCGCCAGCGGCATCAGCATGCGCGGCGTCGCAGGGTCGATCGCATCAGCGCCGAGGCCGGCCGGCGCGGGCCGGCGTTCGACGCCCGCACTCACAGGAGCTTCTGCGCAGCCGCCATCAGCGCCTTGCAGGAATCGTTGTGCGCGGCGTAGTCCTTCCATGCGGTGTCGCGCGCGATCGCCTGCCATTTGCGCATCGTCGGCTCGTCGAGATCGAACACCTTGGCGCCGGCCTTGGTGTAGACATCGGCCGCGATCTTGTCGTCGGCGCGCGCGGCATCGGTGGCGAACTTTTCCTGCGCGGCGCCGGCGGCCATGATGATGTCCTGCTGTGCCTTGGGCAGCCTGGCGAAGATGTCCTTGGACATCAACAGCGGCTCGAACATGAACCAGTAGGCCTTGTTGCGTCCGGTCGTGAGGTTCTTGGCGATCTCCTCGAGCTTGAAGGAGATGAAGCTGGTGGAGGAGGTCATCGCCGCGTCCATCGCGCCGGTCTGCATCGCAGCATAGATCTCGTTGGAGGGCAGCGAGATCACCGAGGCGCCGGCCGCCTTGAGCATCATGTCCATCTCGCGGCTGCCGCCGCGCACCTTCTGGCCCTTGGCATCTTCGGGCGCCACCAGCGGCGCGGCGCGGCTGGCCACGCCGCCGGCCTGCCAGATCCAGCTCAGCACGATGATGCCCTTGTCGTCGAGCATCTTCGTGAGCAGCTTGCCGACCTCGCCGGTCTTCCAGGCGGCGCCGACTTCGTAGCTCGGCACCAGGGCCGGCATCAGGCCGATGTTGGTCTCGGGGACTTCGCCGCCTGCGTACGAGAGCGGCACCAGGCCGATGTCGAGCGCGCCCTTGCGCAGCGCCGAGAACTGCGAGTTGGTCTTCATCAGCGAGGAGCCGGGATAGACCACGCCCTTGAGCGCGCCGTTGCTCTGCTTCTCGATGTCGGCCGCGAAGCGCCGGCACAGGCGGTCGCGGAAATCGCCTTCGGTGAGCGTGCCGCCGGGGAACTGGTGCGAGATCTTCAGGCTGCCGGCCTGGGCCCACGCCATCGGCGCGAGCGGCGCCATGGTTGCGGCCGCACCGGCCCACAGGATCTTGCGTCGGTTGTTGTCCATGCTTGTTTCCTTGATGGCGCCGCAGAGGCGCGATGCACCGCACGCTCGGGCGGGCAGGGGTGCGTGACACCATAGCAAGCTACGGACATGCTGGCTCTCATGGGTATCCCTGAGGCGTCGCATCGCCCGGCCGTGCCCGGCACAATGGACGCTTCCTTCAACCCACAGCGCGAGCTGCCGCCGCGCGCAACGAACCATGACCGCAAAGAAGAGCGACTTCGGACTGATCGGCCTGGCCGTGATGGGCCAGAACCTGGTGCTGAACGTGGAGAGCCGCGGCTTCCAGGTCAGCGTGTTCAACCGCACCACCGCGACGACGGATGAGTTCGTCGCGAAGCATCCGGGCAAGCAGCTGGTCGGCTGCGACACGCTGGAGGACTTCGTGCAGAGCCTCGCGCGGCCGCGCAAGATCCAGATCATGGTCAAGGCCGGCGCGCCGGTGGACCAGGTGATCGAGCAGCTGATCCCGCTCTTGGAGAAAGACGACATCGTCATCGATGGCGGCAACAGCCTCTACACCGACACCGAGCGCCGCGATGCCCACCTCGCGAGCAAGGGCCTGCGCTTCGTCGGCGCCGGCGTGTCGGGCGGCGAGGAGGGTGCGCGCAAGGGGCCGGCGATCATGCCGGGCGGCCCGCTCTCGACCTGGGAGGTGATGAAGCCGATCTTCGAGAGCATCGCGGCCAAGGTCGACGGCCAGCCCTGCGTGATCCACATCGGTCCCGGCGGCGCGGGCCACTACGTGAAGATGATCCACAACGGCATCGAGTACGGCGACATGCAGCTCATCTGCGAGGCCTACAGCCTGTTCCAGGCGGCCGGTTTCACGACCGACGAGATGGCGGCGATCTTCAACGAATGGAACGAGGGCGAGCTGCAGAGCTACCTGATCCAGATCACCGGCAAGGCGCTCGAACAGAAGGATCCGCAGACCGGCCGCCCGCTGGTCGACATGATCCTGGACAAGGCCGGCCAGAAGGGCACCGGCCAATGGACGCTGATCAACGCGGCCGAGAATGCGGTCGTCATCAGCACCATCAATGCCGCCGTCGAGGCGCGCGTGCTCTCGTCGCAGAAGAAGCAGCGCGTGGCGGCCAGCAAGGTGCTGCAGGGGCCGAAGCCCGCGCTCGACGGTGTGAAGAAAGAGCTGGTCGCCAAGGTGCACGATGCGCTCTATGCGTCGAAGGTCATCAGCTACACGCAGGGCTTCGATCTCATCAAGACCATGGGCGAGAAGAAGAGCTGGGGCCTCGACTTCGGCGGCATCGCATCGATCTGGCGCGGCGGCTGCATCATCCGCGCGCGCTTCCTCAACCGCATCACCGAGGCCTACCGCAACCAGCCGGCGCTGGCCAACCTGATGCTCGACCCCTTCTTCAAGGAGCTGCTGAACCGCACCCAGCAGAGCTGGCGCGAGGTGGTGGCGCTGGCCGTCTCCAACGGCATTCCGGTGCCGGCCTTCAGCGCCTCGCTGGCCTACTACGACAGCTACCGCGCCGAGCGCCTGCCGGCCAACCTGCTGCAGGCGCAGCGCGACTTCTTCGGCGCCCACACCTACGAGCGCATCGACCAGCCCGAAGGAAAGTTCTTCCACACCGAGTGGCCGGAAGTGATCGGCTGAAGCGGCGCCGCGCCGGCGGCGATGCCCCTCTTCCGGCCTAAGCCACAAGTGCAGCGGACAAAAGGCCGCACCGACCACATACTTTTACAAGCGCATTGTGGGCAAAGGCCGGGGCCGTGGACACGAAGAAACTCCTTGCGGTGGTGGAAGTTGCACAGAGCAAGCGTTTCGCCTGCCAGGCCCCGGGCTGCGGCCGCACGGTCTTCCGGCGGCTCCATGTCGTCAGCCAGGACGGGGCGCTGTGCGTGGTCGGCGTCGGCTGCTACCAGAAGATCTTCCATGGCAACGTTCGCGACTGGCCGCTGTACGGCAGCCCGAACGGCCGTCCGCTCACCGAGCGCGAATACCTGCTGCTGGTGAAGGACCCGGCCCGCCTGATCGCGCGCTTCGAGGCGGAACGGGCCGCCGGCGAGCGCACTGCGGTCGCGCCTCGCAGTCGCCGCCCGGTGCAGCCGCGCGCGCAGATTCCGCGGCCGCCCTCCGAAGCGAGGCGGCGCTTCGGCGCCCAGGCCGAACGGGAGGTCGAGGCGAAGTACGGCCTGCGTTCGGCGCTGAAGGGCTGGCGTTCGCTGGTTGACTTGCGCATCCGGGAACTCGCGGACCGCGCCGCGGCGGAAGGCCGCTGAGGCTCAGCGTGCGGTAAAGCCGAGGGTCGCGCCAGCGTCGGTCGGCGCGCCGAGTTCGCCGATCGCCGCGGCATCCCGGAACCCGGCCGCACGGAACGCGCCGAGCACGGACGCCAGTGCATCCGGGCTGCAACTCACCAGCAGCCCGCCGCTGGTCTGCGGATCGGACAGCAGCGCGCGCTGCCATTCCTGCGCGTCCGCAGGCCACCGGACCTGGTCGCCATACGCATGCCAGTTGCGCGCCGAGGCGCCGGTCACGATGCCCTTCCTGGCGAAGTCGACGGCACGCGCGATCATCGGCAAGTCCGCGAGGCGCAGTTCGGCCGAGAGCTTCGAGCCGCGGCAGACCTCGAGCAGGTGCCCAGCCAGCCCGAAGCCGGTCACGTCGGTCATCGCATGCACGCCCCCGATGCCGGCGAGTTCGATGCCGACCCGGTTGAGCTGCGTGGTGTGGCGGATCATCTCGGCATAGCCGGCCGCATCGAGCACGCCCTTCTTGAGCGCCGCCGACAGGATGCCGACACCGAGCGGCTTGCCGAGCACGAGCAGGTCGCCGGCGCGTGCATCCGCATTGCGCCGCACGCGCTGAGGATGCACCAGGCCCAGCCCGACCAGGCCGTAGATCGGTTCGAGCACGTCGATGCTGTGACCGCCCGCGATCGGGATGCCCGCTTCGCGGCAGATGCTGGCACCGCCTTCGAGCACGCGGCCGATGACCTCCGGCGGCAGCTTGGCGATCGGCATGCCGACCAGCGCCAGCGCCATGATCGGCGTGCCGCCCATCGCATAGATGTCCGACAGCGCATTGGCCGCGGCGATGCGGCCGAAGTCGTGCGGGTCGTCGACGATGGGCGTGAAGAAATCGGTGGTCGCGACCAGGGCCTGGCTGTCGTTGAGCCGGTAGACCGCGGCATCGTCGCTGGTCTCGGTGCCGACCAGCAGTTCGGGCGGCACCAGGCCTTGCGGCGCGCGTGCCAGAATCTCCGCCAGCAGGCCGGGTGCGATCTTGCAGCCGCAACCGCCGCCATGCGAGAACTGTGTGAGAGCGATGGATTCCATGAAGATGAGCTTTCGGGTGTCGTGCGGGGCTGCCCGGAATTGTGCCTGTCAGGGCGGTTCGGCGCAGCCGCGCGCATCGGCATGTCGGTGACGCATCGCCCGCCGGTCCGCGTGGCCGATCGGCATGCCTTCGACACGCTGATCGACGCGCGTTCGCCGGCCGAGTTCGCGCTCGACCACATCCCGGGCGCGATCAACTGCCCGGTGCTCGACGACGACGAGCGCCGGATCGTCGGCACGATCTACAAGCAGCAGGGTGCCTTCGAGGCGCGGCGCGTGGGCGGGGCGATGGTGGCGGCGAACCTGGCCCGCCATCTGCGCGAGCGCTTCGCAGACCGGCCCGCCCACTGGAAGCCGCTGGTCTATTGCTGGCGCGGCGGGCTGCGCAGCGGCTCGATGGTCACATGGCTGCGGCTGGTCGGCTGGGATGCGCAGCAACTGGCCGGCGGCTACAAGAGCTTTCGCCACCATGTGCTGGCGCAGATCGAAGCGCTCTCTCCGCAACTGAAACTGCAGGTGCTTTGCGGTGCGACGGGCAGCGCGAAGACGCGCATCCTCGCGCAGCTGGCCGCGCGTGGCGAACAGGTGCTGGACCTGGAGGATTGCGCGAGCCACAAGGGCTCGCTGCTCGGCGCGTTGCCGGGCATTGCGCAGCCTTCGCAAAAGCGCTTCGAGACGCGCATCGCCAGCGTGCTCGAATCGCTCGATGTTTCGCGCACGCTCTATGTCGAGGGCGAGAGCGCGCGCATCGGGCGGCTCTCGGTGCCGCTGCCGCTGGTGGCGCGGATGCGCGCGGCGCCCTGTGTCGAAGTGGTGGCTACGCCCGAGGCGCGGCTTGCCTACCTGCTGCGCGACTATGCCTACCTGGGCGACGATCGCGAAGCGCTCGCCAGCCGGCTGGGCATGCTCAAGGAATTGCAGGGCAAGGAGACGGTGCAGCGCTGGCAGGCCTGGGCGCGCACGGGCGACCTGCCGCATCTGTTCGCCGAGCTGATGGCGCTGCACTACGACCCGCACTACGAGCGCTCGCAGGCGCGTCATTTCCAGGCATGGCCTGCGCGTCTGCGCGTGGACGCCCCCGATCTGTCTGATCAAGGCATCGCTGCCGCGGCCGATGCGGTGCGGTCCGCGGTCGGCGGGGTCTGAAGGCGCGGTGCCGCTCAGCGCGGCGCCGGCACCAGCCGCCGCAGCGCCTCGAAGAACAGGTCCGACTGCTCGCGCTCGCCCTGGATCTGCGCGCCCACGCGCGCTGCGAGTTCGGCATCGACCGGCGCCAGCGGCCGGCCGGTGGATTGCGCGATCACCTGGTGCAGGCAGGCGCGTTCGAGGTAGTAGAGATCGTCGTAGGCATGCGCGATGTTCGCGCCGGCCACGATCACGCCGTGATTGGCGAGGAAGGCGATGTCCTTGCCGATCATCGCGCCGGCGATGCGCTCGCCTTCGCGATCGTCGAGCGCGAGGCCGTTGTAGCTGGCGTCGATCGCGATGCGGTTCATGCAGCGCATCGCGTTCTGGCTCAGCGTCGGGTCGAGCGCGCAATCGGCCGTGAGCGTGAGCGCGGTCGCATAGGGCATGTGGCAGTGCAGCACCACCGCATGGCCGGTGAGGCGATGCACCGCGCCATGGATGAACAGCGCCGTGGGTTCGACGCGATGCCGCCCGGCGAGCACCTCGCCGTGCACGTCGATCAGCACGATGTCGTCCGCTCCGATCTCGCTCCAGTGCAGGCCGCGCGGGTTGATCAGGTAGCGGTCCTGCGCGCCGGGCAGCGCGACGCTGAAATGGTTGCACACGCCTTCGGACAGGCCGTGGTGCGCGGCCGCGCGCAGCGCCAGCGCAAGGTCTTCGCGCAGGGCGCGCACGCGGGGGCTGGCGTAGTGGGATTCGGCGGACATGGTGACGACCTCGCGCATCAGGCGCGCACGCTGCCGTGGAACGCAGCGACGAATTCCATCGCCGCTTCGCGCACCGCCGCCGCACTCTTGCCCGGCTTGTAGAGCGCCGAGCCGATGCCGAAGCCGGCCGCGCCTGCCGCGCGCCAGTCGCCCATGTTGTGCGGCGTGATGCCGCCGACCGGCATCAGCGGCGTGCCCGGCGGCAGCACGGCGAGCAGCGCCTTCACCACCGCCGGCGTCGCCAGCTCGGCCGGGAACAGCTTGAGTCCGGTGGCGCCGGCCGCGAGCGCGCCGAAGGCCTCGGTCGGCGTCATCACGCCAGGCAGCACGACGAGGCCGAGCCGCTTCGCTTCGGCGATGACCTCGGCATCGAAGTTGGGCGCGACGATCAGCTCGCCGCCGGCCGCATGCACCTCGCGCACCTGCCGTGCATCGAGCACCGTGCCGGCGCCGACCAGCGCAGTCGGAAAGCGCTCGTGCAGCCGCGCGATGCTCTCGAGCGGCTGCGGCGAATTGAGCGGCACCTCGAGCAGCCGGAAGCCGGCGCCGAGGACCGCATCGCCGACGGCCAGCGCTTCGGGCGGCGTCAGGCCGCGCAGGATGGCGACCAGCGGCAGTTGCCGCATGGCCTCGGAGAACTTGTCGAAGGGGGTGGTCATGGTCGGATTCTGTTCGATGGGATGAACGCCGAGAGCGCATGCAGCCCGGCCCAGGTGGCCTCGGCGCCGAGCGTGCGTGCGCTGCCGCCGGAAGCACGCAGTGCCAGCAGGTAGCGCTCGGTCAGCGCGGGCGCGCCGACCAGCACCAGCTCGCCGCCTGCATGCGTGGATTGCGTGCGCAACTCCTCGCCGATCAGCAGGCCGGAGAGATAGCTCGACAGCTCGCCGGCCGACATGCGCTCGAACAAGGCGAGGGTGCGCGCGCCGAATGCGTTGTGCAGCAGGCCCTGGCCGTTGTCGGCCTGCGTCACGCCCTGCAGGAATGCGGCTTCGTCCAGCGGTGCCTGCACGTCGAGCGTGCGCGCGAGGATCGAATGCCGGCTCAGCAGCGCATAGAACTCGCCGGTCATGAAGGTGCGGAAACCCGTCACGCGGCCCTTCTTCACCGTGGCCCACTTGTTGTGCGTGCCGGGCAGCACGAACAGGCCGTCGGCAAGGCCTGTGATCGCCATGGCGCCGAGGATCTGCACCTCTTCGCCGCGCATCACGTCGGGCACGCCGTCGTGCATGTCGCTGAGGCCCGGCACGATCGCGATGCGGCCCGGCACGATGTCGACGATCCGGCTGCCGACCTCGACCCGGCCGGCCGGGCAGGGGCAGTAGGGCGCCTCGACCCAGCCCTGCTGGCTGCCGGCCATGCCGGAGATCAGGCACAAGCGGCCGGCGGGCTGCATCCAGTCGCCGAACAAGGACTCGAACACGGCGGGGAATTCGCCGGCCGGCACGCTGAGGATGCCGCGCGCATGGTGGCGTTCCTCGACCACGCGGCCCTTGCCATCGAGCAGCGCGCCGCGCAATGAACTCGTGCCCCAATCGATGGCGACCAGCGATGTCAATCCGACGTCTCCATGGTTGTGAATGGCACCGCGACGGATCAGGGTTTGTCCTGCCGGGGCCGAATTTCAATCATCATATGATAAGCCGCGACCATGACCAAGAACACCCACGGCCGCACACTCGACCTGCTCGGTGAGGCGATCGTCTCGCGGCGCTACGCCATCGGCGCGCCGATGCCGGCCGAGCCGCTGCTGTGCGAGGAGTTCGGCGTCAGCCGCACCGTGGTGCGCGAAGCCGTGAAGTCGCTGGTGGCCAAGGGCCTGATCTTCACCGGGCCCAAGGTCGGCACCCGCGTGCTGCCCGAAGACCAGTGGAACTGGTTCGATCCCGACGTCATCACCTGGCAGGCCCGCGCCGGCCTCACGCCCGAGTTCCTGCGCGACCTGCAGGATCTGCGCCGCGTGGTCGAGCCGGCGGCCGTGCGGCTGGCGGCAGAGCGCGCATCGGCGGCCGACATCGAGGAGATCGAGACCGCCTTCGCCGGCATGAAGCACGCGGTCGAGTTCGGCGGGGACTACGTGACCTTCGACCTGCGCTTCCACCACGGCCTGCTGCGCGCCGCCGGCAACCGCATGCTGGCGCAGATGAGCAAGGCGCTGCATGCGCTGTTGCGCACCAGCTTCGAGATCTCCACCATCAAGAAGGACGGCCCGGCGATGTCGCTGCCGATGCACCGTGCCGTGCTCGACGCCGTCATCGCGCACAACCCGGCGCGTGCCGAGCGCGCCATCATCAAGCTCATCGAGGGCGCGAACGCGGACATCGAGGAAGTGCTTGCCTCGCGCCGGCGCCTGCCGCGCCTCGGCCGTCCGCCGCCGCGCCTCAAGGCCGCCTGAACCTACGCCGGGCCGGCTGCACGCTTTGCTTTTCCCACCCCGCTCGCGCAACGAGCATTTCATCGAAAAAGAGGAGACAACAGCATGAAACTCAAGGCATTCGTGGTCCCGGTCCTGATGGCGCTCGGCCTCGCCGTCGCGGGCCACGCGGCGGCGCAGGAAACGCTCACCGTCTGGTGGGTCAAGGGCTTCTACAAGGCGGAGGACGACGCGCTGTTCGCCGCCATCAAGAAGTTCGAGGACAAGCACAAGGGCGTCAAGGTCGAGCTGTCGCAGTACCCGGTGCAGGACATGATTCCCAAGACGGTGTCCGCGCTCGATTCGGGCAGCCCGCCCGACGTCGCGTATGCCGACGTCTACGACTTCCAGGTCACCGGCAAGTGGGCCTTCGACGGCAAGCTGGAAGACCTGAGCAGCGTGATCGCGCCGATGCAGTCGCGCTTCGCGCCCAACACGGTCGAGACCACCTTCCTCTACAACGACAAGACCAAGTCGAAGGCCTATTACGCCTTCCCGATCAAGCAGCAGACGATGCACATCGAATACTGGATCGACATGCTGGCCGATGCGGGCTTCAAGGAGTCGGACATCCCGACCAACTGGAAGGACTACTGGTCCTTCTGGTGCGAGAAGGTGCAGCCGGCCAGCCGCCAGAAGACCGGCAAGCGCACCTTCGGCATCGGCATGCCGATGGGCGTGGATTCGAGCGACTCGTTCTATTCGTTCCTGACCTTCATGGATGCGTACAACGTGAAGCTGGTGAACGACAGCGGCAAGCTGCTGGTCGACGATCCGTCCGTGCGCGCCGGCCTGATCAATGCGATGACGGACTACACCAAGCCCTACCTGACGGGCTGCACGCCGCCGTCGTCCACCAGCTGGAAGGACCCGGACAACAATGTCGCCTTCCACAACAAGACGACCGTGATGACGCACAACGCGACCATCTCGCTGCCGGCCAAGTGGCTCGACGACATGACCAACACCACGCTCACCGCCGAGCAGCGTGAGGAAGCCAAGAAGAACTACACCGAGCGCATCCGCACCGCGGGCTTTCCGAACAAGCCCGACGGCAGCAAGATGGTCTACCGCACGGCGGTGAAGACGGGCGTGGTGTTCAAGGACGCGAAGAACAAGGCGCGCGCCAAGGAGTTCGTGAGCTTCCTGCTGCAGGAAGAGAACCTGACGCCGTATGTCGAAGGCTCGCTGGGCCGCTGGTTCCCGGTGACGAAGGCCGGGCAGGCGCGGCCGTTCTGGCAGGCCGATTCGCACCGCAGGTCGGTGTTCAACCAGTACGCGGCCGGCACGGTGACCTTCGAATTCACCAGGAACTACAAGTTCACCATCCTCAACAACGAGAACGTGTGGGCCAAGGCGATGAACCGCATCGTCAGCGACAAGGTGCCGGTGGACAAGGCGGTCGACGAGATGATCGCGCGCATCAAGACCGTAGCGGGCTCATAGCTCCCCCCAGGCTTCGCGCACTTCGTGTGGAAGTAACGCTCGCCCCCAGGCTACGCGCACTTCGTGTCGCTTCGCCAACCCCCTACCGGGGCAACACCTGCGGCCCGGCATAGCCGGTTCCGCGGTGTTTCTTGAATTGAATTGCCGAGGGAAGGAGACTGCATGAGCAGCATTGCAAGCACCGTAGTCACCAGCACGCTGCCGCTTGCGCGCAGCGATCGCTGGCAGCGCTGGGGGCGACTGATGGTCGTGCCTTATCTCGTCATCTTCCTGGTGTTCGTGCTTTATCCGGTGTGCTACGGCCTCTGGCTGGCGCGGCATCCGCAGAGCTATGTGCATCTGGTGCAGGATCCGATCTTCTTTCGGTCGGTGATCAACACGATCCTGTTCCTGGTGGTCGCGATCAATCTCAAGATGGTGGTGGCGCTGGTGCTGTCGGGCTTCTTCGTGGAGTCGCGGTGGTGGATCAAGATTCTTTCGGGGATCTTCATCCTGCCGTGGGCGCTGCCGTCGATCCCGACCATTCTGTCGGTGCGCTTCATGCTCAATCCCGAGTGGGGCGTGATCAACACCGCGATCTTCGATCTGACCGGGCTCGACGGACCGAACTGGCTCAACGATCCGACGCTCGCGCTCTGCTTTGCGATGCTGATGCATATCTGGAAGTCACTGCCCTTCTGGACGCTGATCCTGGTCGCGGGGCGGCTCGCGATCCCGACCGAGCAGTACGAGGCCGCATCGGTCGACGGCGCGAGCTCCTGGCAGAAGTTCCGCTTCATCAGCTGGCCGGCGCTGCGCACGCTCTACGTCACTTCGCTGATCCTCTCGATGATCTGGACGCTGGGCGATTTCAACAGCGTCTATCTGCTGACCGGTGGCGGCCCGGCCGACCTCACGCATGTGCTGGCCACGCTCGGCATTCGCTATCTGCGACTCGACCAGGTCGACTTGTCGATGGCGTCGATCGTGGTCGCGATGCCCTTGGTCCTGCCCCTTGTCTATTTCATGATGAAGAGGCTGTCGAAATGAAGCGCTGGACCCTCAAATCCGCGGGCACCGAAGCCAAGCTGCTCTTGATCGGCATCCCGGTGCTGATCTGGACGATCATCCCGGTCTACCACATGCTGATGTTCGCGATCTCGCCGCGAGGCACGGCGACGACGGGTCATCTGTGGCCGAAGTCGCCGACGCTGGACAACTTCCGCACGGTCTTCTATCAGAAGCATTTCTATCTCGACCACTTCTGGGTGCAGCTCGGCAACTCGGTGGCGATCGCGCTCGCGGTCGGTGCGATCACGCTGTTCGTGGCGACCACGGCGGCCTTCGCGATCAGCCGGCTGCGCGTGCGCGGCGGGCGCACGGTGATGAACCTGGCGCTGTTCACCTACTTCATCCCGGCCGCGTTCCTGGCCGTGCCGATGTACAAGACCATGGGCAACTACGGACTGCTCAACAGCCAGTGGTCGCTGATCCTCGCGATGGTGACGATCGCCTCGCCGTATTGCATCTGGGTGCTGAAGCAGGCCTCGGACAAGCTGCCCTACGAACTCGACGAGGCGGCGCGCATGGACGGCGCCTCGCCGCTGCAGCTGTTCCGGCTGGTCTACCTGCCGCTGATGGTGCCGTCGCTGGTCGCGGTCGGCACCTATGCCCTGCTGCTGGCATGGAACGAATACCTCTACGCCTTCCTGCTGCTGTCGAACGACACCAGCGTGACGCTCGCGGTGGCGCTCGGCAATTTCCTCGCGGCCGACGATTCGCCATGGGAGCTGTTGATGGCGACGGGACTGATCTATGCGCTCCCGCCTGCGGCGATCTATTACGCGTTCAAGCGCTACATGGTCGGTGGCATCACGGCTGGCGCGGTCAAGAGCTAACCCCCCAGGCTTCGCGCACTTCGTGTCGCTACGCCAACCCCCTTGCAGGGGGCAACACCTGCAGCCCGGCAAAGCCGGTTCTGCGGTGTTTCCCGAATATCGGTTTGAGAGGAAATGACATGGCATCCGTCAGCTTCAGCAACGTTCAGAAGTCCTATGGCAAGACGCAGATCATCGAGCGGCTCGGCTTCGAGATCGCCGATGGCGAGTTCGTGGTGCTGGTCGGCCCGTCGGGCTGCGGCAAGTCGACGCTGCTGCGCATGCTGGCCGGGCTGGAGGACATCACCGGCGGCGAGATCCGGATCGACGGCCGCGTGGTGAACGAGCTCGAATCGAAGGACCGCGACATCGCGATGGTGTTCCAGAGCTATGCGCTCTATCCGCACATGACGGTCGGCGAGAACATGGGCTTCAGCCTGCGGCTGCGCAATGCCGAGAAATCGGTCACCGAGCAGCGCGTGGCGGATGCGGCGAAGATCCTCAACCTCGACCAGTTGCTCGGGCGCTATCCGCGCGAGCTCTCGGGCGGACAGCGCCAGCGCGTGGCGATGGGGCGCGCGATCGTGCGCGATCCCAAGGTCTTCCTGTTCGACGAGCCCTTGTCCAATCTCGATGCCAAGCTGCGCGTCGCGATGCGCGCCGAGATCAAGGCGCTGCATCAGCGGCTCAAGACCACCACCGTGTATGTGACGCACGATCAGATCGAGGCGATGACGATGGCCGACCGCATCGTGGTGATGCACGATGGCGCGGTCGAGCAGATCGGCACGCCGCTCGAGCTCTATGACCGGCCCGACAACCTGTTCGTCGCCCAGTTCATCGGCTCGCCGGCGATGAACGTGCTGGAAGGCGTCGCGCGGCGCGTCGAAGGGCGCTGGCGTGTCGAGGCACAGGGCGCGCTATGGCCGGCGCCGGCCGGCACCGCGGCGACGGAAGGCCAGCCGGTGCACTACGGCGTGCGTCCCGGCGACATCACGCTGGCGGATGCAGCCCGCGGTGTGCCGGCAAGGGTTATCGTGGTCGAGCCGACCGGCGCCGAGACCGAACTGCTGGTGGAGGTCGGGCAGGCCAAGCTCACGCTGGCCGTGCATGGGCGGGTCGATGCCAAGCCCGACCAGACGGTGGGCCTGGTGATCGACAGCGAATGCGTGCACCTGTTCGACCGGCAGCGCGGCAAGCGCATGGCCTGAACGCAGCCTGCACGTCGCGGCCGGAAAGCAAAAGGGCGCCGAAGCGCCCTTGTGTTGCAGGAAGGTCGCGTGCTCAGCGACCGAAGGAGCGACCACCGCCGCCGCCGCCATAACCACCGCCGCCGCCACCGCCGTAGCCGCCACCCGAGCGTCCGCCGCCCGAACGGCCGCCACCGCCGGAGCGATTGCCGCCGTAGCCGCCACCACCGCCGCCACGGCGACCCCGGCCACCGCCCAGGCTGTCGACACTGGTGCGCAACGGATCCGGCTGGCCTTCTCCACCCGCGATCGCTTCGGCGCGCAGATGCGCAACGGCATCGGCTTGCGTCGGACTGTGGGTGTTGCCGTGATGGCGTGGCTGGCGTTCTTCGTGCGGCAGATGGTTCTGCGCATGGTGATGGGGCTGCGCGTGATGCGGCGTGCGCGCCGGTCCCTGCGGGCCGCGTGCCGGCGCCTGGCCACGCGGGCCTTGACCGCCACCGCCGGCGTTGCGGCCGGCCGGTGCACCCTGGCCCTGGCCATTGCCGCCGCCGCGGCGTTGACCGCCGCCGCTGCCATTGCCACCACCGCCGCCGGAGCGTTCGCCCTGGCCAGCCTTGTTGTCGCGCATGCGCTGCAGCATCTCGGTGCGTGCCGCCTTGGCCGCGGCCTGCATGACTTCGCGGCTCGGCGGACGGCCGGCGCCGCCCCAGATGGTCTGGCGGCCCATCGCGATGGGCTCGGCGCGTTCGCCTTCCTCGGGGCCGAAGCCCTCGACCACCTTGACCGGGATGTCCTGCTTGGTGAAGCGCTCGATCTCCTGCATGAAGCCTTCCTCGTCGAGGCAGACCAGGCTCACGGCCTCGCCGCTCGCGCCCGCGCGGCCGGTGCGGCCGATGCGGTGGACGTAGTCTTCGCTGACGTTCGGGATCTCGTAGTTGACGACGTGCGGCAGTTCGTCGATGTCGATGCCGCGCGCCGCGATGTCGGTGGCGACCAGCGCGCGGATATCGCCGCTCTTGAAGCCGGCCAGCGCCTGGGTACGTGCGCTCTGGCTCTTGTTGCCGTGCAGCGCCATCGCCTCGATGCCGTTCTTGGTGAGGAATTCGGCCACGCTGTTGGCACCGAACTTGGTGCGGGTGAACACCAGCACCTGGCTCCAGTCGTGCTCGTTGATGATGTGCGCGAGCAGCGCCTTCTTCTTGCCGCGGCCGACCGGGTGGATCACCTGGCTGATGCGCTGCACGGTGGTGTTGCGCGGCGTGACCTGGATGCTCTGCGGGTTCTTCAGCAGCGTGGCGGCGAGGTCGCGGATCTCGTCGCTGAAGGTGGCGGAGAACAGCAGGCTCTGCTTTTCCTTCGGCACCAGCGCGAGGATCTTCTTCACGTCGTGGATGAAGCCCATGTCGAGCATGCGGTCGGCCTCGTCGAGCACCAGCATCTGCACCTGCGAGAGGTCGAGCATGCCTTGCTGCTGCAGGTCGAGCAGGCGGCCGGGCGTGGCAACCAGGATGTCGATGCCGCTCTTGAGCTTGCTGATCTGCGGGTTCATGCCGACGCCGCCGAAGATCACGGTGGAGCTCAGTTGCAGGTACTTGCCATAGGTGCGGATCGATTCCTCGACCTGCGCTGCGAGTTCGCGCGTGGGAGTCAGCACCAGCGCGCGGATGCCGGTGCCGCCGAACTTGTTGATGGCGCTGCGGGCCATCGAGAGCTTGTGCAGCATCGGCAGGGTGAAGGCCGCCGTCTTGCCGGTGCCCGTCTGCGCGCCGCCGAGCAGGTCGTGCCCGTCGAGCACTGCGGGAATGGCCTGGGCCTGAATGGGGGTGGGAGTTTCGTAGCCTTGCTCGTGCACGGCCTTCAAGATGGCCGGGGCCAGCTTCAGTTCATCAAAGTTCATTGAGTTCAATAAGCGCCTTACACGGCGCGGTGGTATCGGCCCGCCCGGGCGTCGTGTCGACGTCGGGCCAGTAAGGGCAGATGAAGGTCAGGAGTGGGAGCCCGAGAGCCCGTCTTCCTGGAGGAGGAAGGGCCTTCTTTGTCCCCGGCGGAGAGCCGGCGTTGCGGGCAACTGGACCCGGCAACAGACGCTATTGTCGCATGAGTCGATAATCGGCGCTTTGCCGCGCCCGTTTCCGGGTGCTCGCGCAACTCCTCCACCTTCTGAATGCAAGCAATCTGATGGCCCAGTACGTCTACACCATGAACAAGGTCAGCAAGACCGTGCCGCCCAAGCGGCAGATCTTGAAGGACATTTCGCTGTCGTTTTTCCCCGGCGCCAAGATCGGCGTGCTCGGCCTGAACGGCTCGGGCAAATCGTCGCTGCTCAAGATCATGGCCGGCATCGACACGGAGATCGAGGGCGAGGCGCTGCCGATGCCCGGCCTCACCATCGGCTACCTCGAACAGGAGCCCAAGCTCAACCCGGATCACACCGTGCGGCAATCGGTCGAAGAGGCGATGGGCGCGGTCTATGCGGCCAAGGCGCGCCTCGAGGAGGTGTACGTCGCCTACGGTGCGGAAGACGCAGACTTCGACGCGCTGGCCGCCGAGCAGGCCGAGCTCGAAGCCATCATCGCGACCGCAGGCACCGACTCCGAACACCAGCTCGAGATCGCGGCCGATGCGCTGCGCCTGCCGCCCTGGGACTCCAACATCGGCGTGCTGTCCGGTGGCGAGAAGCGCCGCGTCGCGCTGTGCCGCCTGCTGCTCAGCAAGCCCGACATGCTGCTGCTCGACGAGCCGACCAACCACCTGGACGCCGAATCGGTGGAGTGGCTCGAAGTCTTCCTGCAGCGCTTTCCGGGCACCGTGGTGGCCATCACCCATGACCGCTACTTCCTCGACAACGCGGCCGAATGGATTCTCGAACTCGACCGCGGCCGCGGCATTCCCTGGAAGGGCAACTACAGCACCTGGCTCGAGCAGAAGGGCGAACGCCTGGCGCAGGAGCAGAAGAGCGAGGAAGCCCACGCCAAGGCCCTGAAGAAGGAACTCGAATGGTCGCGCCAGAACCCGAAGGCGCGCCAGGCCAAGAGCAAATCGCGTCTGGCCCGCTTCGAGGAACTGAGCGACTTCGAATACCAGCGGCGCAACGAGACGCAGGAGATCTTCATCCCCGTGGCGGAGCGGCTGGGCAATCAGGTGTTCGAGTTCAAGAACGTCAGCAAATCCTTTGGCGACCGGCTCCTGATCGACAACCTCAGCTTCGAAGTGCCCGCGGGCGCGATCGTCGGCATCATCGGACCGAACGGCGCCGGCAAGTCGACGCTGTTCAAGCTGATCGCCGGCAAGGAAAAGCCGGACAGCGGCGAGGTGGTGGTCGGCCAGACGGTCAAGATGGCTTTCGTCGACCAGAACCGCGACGCGCTCGAGAACGACAAGACGGTGTGGCAGGACATCTCGAACGGCCTCGACATCATCAACGTCGGCAAGTTCCAGATGGCGAGCCGGGCCTATGCGGGTCGCTTCAACTTCAACGGCGCCGATCAGCAGAAGAAGGTCGGCACGCTGTCGGGCGGCGAACGCGGCCGGCTGCACCTGGCCAAGACGTTGATCGCGGGCGGCAATGTGTTGATGCTGGACGAACCGTCGAACGACCTGGACGTCGAGACGCTGCGCGCGCTCGAAGACGCGCTGCTCGAATTCGCGGGCTCGGTGCTCGTGATCAGCCATGACCGCTGGTTCCTCGACCGCATCGCCACGCACATCCTGGCGGCCGAAGGCGACAGCCAATGGACCTTCTTCAACGGCAACTACCAGGAGTACGAGGCCGACAAGAAGAAGCGGCTGGGCGAAGAGGGCGCGAAGCCGCACCGCATGCGCTTCAAAGCCTTGAAGTAGGCTCGCCCCCAGGCTGCGCGCACTTCGTGTCGCTGCGCCTACCCCCTACCGGGGGCAACACCGGCGGACCGGCGAAGCCGGATCCGCGGTGTTTCACGAAGGGCCGGGCTTCGCCGGCCTTGATCGGGGTGCTGAGTTACTACGCGGTCGGGCGCGGCGTTTGCGCGGCGGGCTCGGGGCGTCGGGCGCTGGCGATCACGCGGCGGCGCACGGCCTCGATGTTGTTGCGCAGCGCGTAGAGCTCTTCGGCGTACGAGAGCGGCACGGCGACCCTGTTGACCACGCGATCGAGCTCTGCGAGCTCTTTCAGCAGGGCATCGGGGGCGTGGGTGTGGGTTTCGAGCTTGTGCTCCACGTCGCGCAGCCGCGCATACCAGCGGAACACGCGCCGCCGCACACGGAACTGATAGAGCGGTGGCACCACGCGGCTCAGCGGCAGCATCAGCACCAGCACCCCACCCAGCACCAGCCACATGCGCTCGACCAGGTTGCTGGCCCAGAAGGGCAGGTAGCGCTGCCAGAAGGCCGGCGTGCCGTTGATGGCGCGGTCGCCCTCGGGGCTCACCGGCAGCTCGCTGGTGCGGGTGTTGGGAAAGTCGCGTGCGCGGTGGAACCAGCCGGCATCGCCATGCAGTGTCTGCGCGGCCTGCGCGAACAGCTGGCGCAGCGCCGGGTGCGTCTGCTCGCGTGCCAGCAGGGAGGTCGTTGCGGCGAGCAGCGACACGTCATGCGGCGGCAGATCGGCCGCGAGATCGACCACGCCGCGCGGCAGGGTCACCGGCTGCAGGAAGGCGAAGCGGCGCGAGTAGGCATCGCTCTGGCCGAAGTCCATCAGCTGGATGTCGGGCGCGCGCAGCAGGCGCTGCACCAGGGGCGATTGCGGCGCCGAAGCCAGCACGACCACGTCGAGCAGACCGGCCTGCAGTGCCTCGGTCGCGGGTGTCTGTTCGAGATTCGACAGCTCGAGCGTCTTCACGTCCATGTGGTTGGCGCGGAACATCCGGTCCATGATGTCGGGCACGCCGCTGCCGGGCTTGTCGACGTTGATGCGCAGGTCCTTGAACTGCGTGAGCGATGTCAGCGTCGCGGTCTTGCGGTCGATCCTGCGTGCCGCATCAGTGCGATAGAAGAACCAGAGCGGTTCGTAGAACAGGCTGCCGAGCGAGGTCAGTCCGGCTTGCTCGTCCTTCACGGGATCGGCACTCCCGCCGCGCACGAAAGCCACGTCGGCTTCGCCGTTGCGCAGCAACTGCAGGTTGTCCAGTGAGCCGTCCGTGGGCTTCAGATCCACTCTGATGCCCTCGGTCTTGAGGACACTCGCGTAGCGCATGCCGAACTCTGCATAGGCGCTGCCCGCGGGCCCGGTCGCGAGCGTCACATGCTTGGGCGGCTGCGGATCCAGCCACCAGTAGACCGCGACCAGCAGCCCGACGGCGATGAACACGATCGGCCCGGCGGAGGCGAGCAGGTCGCGGATCGCGAGGAGGGAGAGGCGGATGGATCGGTGCATGACGTGCCGCTCAGCCCAGATCGGACGCGCAGGGAAAGTAGCTCTCCCCGATCCGCACCGAACGCGCCGCGCGCGCCGCGCGCACGGTCGCGATCGCCACCACCTCGGCCGCCATCGTGCTCAGCACCGTCATGCCGGGCGCGTCGCCTTCGAGCCGCACGCGGCCGGTGGCGAGCGCGAACAGCGTATCGCCGTCGCTCATGGTGTGGACCGGGTTGATCGCGCGGGCCAGGCCGTCGTGCGCGACGGTTGCGAGCCGGTTGGCCTGGACCTTGGTCAGCACGGCATCCGTGGCGATCACACCGATCGTGGTGTTGGTTCCGGCCAGCAACGGCTTGGGCAGGTCGCCGCGCAAGAGCGCGCGGCGCGTGTCGAGCAGGGCATGGCCATCCTCGGTGCGCGCGCCGGCCACTATCTGCGCGGTGTCGGCGTCGATCACGTCGCCGAGCGCGTTGCAGGCGATCAGCGCGCCGACCGTGACACCGTTCACCGTGACCGATGCACTGCCGATGCCGCCCTTCATCGCGCGATGCAGGCCGAACAGCTTGCCCACCAGCGCGCCGCTGCCGGCGCCGACATTGCCTTCGGCCGGCGCGGCGCCGGACGCCGCTTCGCAGGCCGCGTAGCCGGCGGCCGCATCGGGCCGGATGCGCGCATCGCCGACCGGCAGATCGAAGAGCACGGCCGCAGGAACGATCGGCAGCGTGCCGAAGCGCACGTCGAGGCCGACGCCGCGCTCTTCGAGCCAGCGCATCGCGCCGTCGGCCGCGGCCAGTCCCCAGGCGCTGCCGCCGGCCAGCATCACGGCGTGCACCTGCTGCACGAGGTTGCCCGGCGCCAGCAGGTCGGTCTCGCGCGTGCCGGGCGCCGCGCCGCGCACGTCGACGCCGGCCACCGCGCCGTCGCGCGCGATGATCACGGTGCAACCGGTCGGCCGGCGCGTGTCGCTGAAATGGCCGACCTCGATGCCGGCGACATCGGTGATGGCGCCGGCATCGCGGCGTGCGTCGTTGCCGGCGCGCGCGCGCGAGGTCGGGGAGCTGGATTGTTCGGGCATCGCCGGCGATTATCGGACGCCGCGCGAACGTCGGCGTTACACGCGGCTTCGCCTGTCGCCGCCCTGCGCAAGGCCGAGCTCGCCGCGCGCCTGCCGCAGCACCGACGCGCCGCCGCTGACCGCCAGCGCGCCCATCACCGCGGCCACCGCGAGATCGGGCCATGCGGTGCCGGTGCCGAAGACGCCCAGCGCGGCGATCATCACCGCGACATTGCCGATCGCGTCGTTGCGCGAGCACAGCCAGACGCTGCGCATGTTGGCGTCGCCTTCGCGAAAGGCGTAGAGCAGCACGGCGACGCCCAGATTCACCGCCAGCGCCACGGTGCCGATCACGCCCATGGTCAGCGGTTCGGGCGGCACGCCATGCATCACCGACCAGATCGTCCGCCCCGCCACGAAGAGGCCGAAGAGCAGCATGGTGCCGCCCTTGAGCACGGCCGCGCGGGCGCGCCATGCGAGGCCGGCCGACAACACCGCGAGCGTCACGCCGTAGTTCGCGGCATCGCCGAAGAAGTCGATCGCGTCGGCCAGCAGCGAGACCGAGCCGGAGCGGAAACCGCCGCCGATCTCGATCGCGAACATGGCGGCGTTGAGCGCCAGCGCGATCCACAGCACGCGGCGGTAGCGTGGCGTGTCGGCGGCCGACAGGTGTTCGTGGTCATGACAACCGTCGTGATGGCAATTTGCAGACATGGTTTCTCCGGAGCTGCCACCATTGGAAACGTTGAAGCCACTCGAAGGTCAAGCCATGTCAGTCGCAAAGCCGCCCGCCGCGCAGGGTTACCGCATCGGCGAGGCCGCCGCCCGCAGCGGCGTGACCGCGGCCAACATCCGCTATTACGAGAGGGAAGCGCTGATCGCGCCGCAGGCCCGCGGCGACAACAGCTACCGGCTCTACACCGATGCCGACGTGCACCGGCTGCGCTTCATTCGCCTCTGCCGCGCGATGGACATGTCGCTCGACGAAGTGCGCACGCTGCTCGGGCTCGACCTGCGCCGCAAGGCCGACTGCGATGCGGCCTGCGTGGCGCTCGACGCCCATCTGGGCCATGTGCGCGAGCGGCTGCGCGAGCTGCGCTCGCTCGAGAAGGACCTGATCGCGCTGCGCGACTGCTGCGACGGCACCGACGCGCATTGCCACATCATCGAGACGCTGCACGCGCGCGCCGACCGGCAGCCGCTCGCAGGCGCGCCGCGCACGCGAGCCGCGCGCCACGTGTGAGCCCGGTCCGCGTCGCTCAGCGGCCGAGTGCGGCCGGCAGCGCGATGCGGCGATCGCTCATCACCTCGCGCAGCAGCACGGGATCGTCGGTGATGATGCCGTCCACGCCCCAGTCCATCAGCCGCTCCATGTCGGCGCGGCGGTCGACCGTCCAGGGCAGTACCTGCAAGCCGAGCACATGGGCTTCCTGCACGAGCGGTGCGCTGAGGTCGTTGAACGACGGCGACCAGACCACCATGCCCTTGCCGTCGCCGGCGGCCTTTCGGACCAGCTTCGGCGGCGAGCCTGCGTCCTCGAGCCGCAGGCCCGCGGTCCAGCGGCTGTCCTGCACGGTTCGCGCGCTCGTGAGGTAGGCGCGCGGCAATTGCGGCGCCCATTGGCCGACCAGCGCGAGCGTGCGCCAGTCGAAGCTCTGGATCGTCACGCGCGATGCCACGCCCGCCCTGTCGATCTCGGCCAGCAGGGCGCGCACCATCGGCTCCGGCGCCGCAGTCAAATCGGGCTGTGTGGGATCGACCTTGGTCTCGATGTTGAAGCGGACCTGGTTCGCGCCGAGCTGATGCATGCGCTCGAACAGCGCGGCCAGCGTCGGAATGCGTTCGCCGTCGTGCGGCACCTGATGGGGGAAGGGCTTGCCGTAGCTGCTCGCGGGATCGATGCGGCCGACGTCGTAGGTCTGCAGCTGTGCCAGCGTGAGCGCATGGATCGGCGGCCCTTTGCCCTTGAGGAAGGCGCCGGTCGCATCGCGCGTGTGGTCGGGGTTGAGCGCCATGTCGTGCGAGATCACGACCACGCCGTCGGCCGTGAGGCCGATGTCGAGTTCGAGCGTGGTGACGCCGATGCCGACCGCGTTGGAGAACGCGGTCAGCGTGTTCTCGGGTGCGAGCGCGCGGCCGCCGCGGTGCGCTTCCAGATCGAGCCGGTAGGGCGCGTCGCGCCCCGAGGCCGCACAGCCTGCGAGCAGCGATGCAGCCATCAGCCAGGGCGCGCAGCGTGCCGCGCCGCGGCGCAGGGCTGCGCGGGAAAGAAAATCCTTCATCGGGTCTCCGGGGTCATTTGAGCTGGACCGTGATGCCGTCGTCCTGCACCGTGATGTCGCCGATCTCGTAGGTCTTGCGGCCCACGGTGAGTTCCTGCGCGGTGAAGGTGCGCAGGGCCTGGTCGCGCAACAGTTCCTGGGCGACGACCGTGCCGATCTGCTGCAGCCGCTCGGCGTCGCGCCCTGTCACGCCCTGCAGTTCGAAGCGCTCGGCCTGCGGATGGTCGAGCCGCAGCGCGCGGGTGGCCGGGTCGTAGCGCAGCGCGCTGCTGACCGTGACGATGCCTTCCACCGGCGACGGCCGTAGCAAGGGGCTCTCGATGGACAGCGCCGCGGTGATCGCCGCGCGGTTGCTGCGCGCGTCGAGCCCGAGTTGCGGATCGCGCAGGCCGACGGTGAAGATCTCGGCATAGCGCCGCTGCACCGGAAAGTGCCTGGCGATCTGGGCTTGCAG
Organism: Variovorax sp. SRS16; assembly: GCF_901827165.1. Lineage (NCBI taxonomy): Bacteria > Pseudomonadati > Pseudomonadota > Betaproteobacteria > Burkholderiales > Comamonadaceae > Variovorax > Variovorax sp. SRS16. Next base: position 3,523,612 of record NZ_LR594666.1, on the reverse strand, counting down.
CTCCTGCCGGGTGGCGGTGTACTCGCTGGTGAAGAAATTGAAGCCGGCCAGCGCCGCGAACGGCGCCGGCAGCGCGGCAGCGCCCAGCAGCGTGCGCAGCACAAGGCGTCGGGACGGAAGGGGAAGGGGAGAGCGGTTGCGCATACCGGTCGGAGCTTGCCATGGCCGGCGGGTTCCCCTTGCCTGCCGATCCACGCGTCAGCTTTTCAGCGTGGCCTTCAGGGTGATCTCCGGCACGCTCGCGAGCGCCTTCGACAGCGGACATCCGGCCTTGGCGCCGGCCGCGAGCTGCTGGAATTTCGCCTCGTCGAGCCCCGGCACTGCGGCCTCGAGTTCGAGCTGGATGCGGTCGATCTTGAAGCCCGCGCCGTCCTTGGCCAGGCGCACGGCGGCCTTGGTGTCGATCGACGTCGCCGTGAGCCCGGCGCCTTCGAGCGCGAAGGCAAAGGCCATGGTCAGGCATCCGGCATGGGCCGCGCCGAGGATTTCCTCGGGGTTGGTGCCGCGCTGGTCGTCCTCGAAACGGCTGGCGAAGCCATAGGGCGCGTCTTTCAATGCGCCGGTCTCGGTGCTGATGCGGCCCTTGCCGGTCTTGCCGGCGCCTTCCCAGTGAACGCTTGCGTGCTTGTCTGCTGCCATGGGATCTCCTTGGGGGTGGGTGAAGAATCTGCTCTTGTACGGCAGATCGGCCGCCGCGTCTGTCGGCCGGCGGCGCGAGCTCGACCGTGCGGCGGAGTCGCCGACGCGACGCGCTCGGGGCTTCCCCGATGCGAAGCCGCAGCGCGCCGTCGTAGGCTCCCACACCGTTTGGAGATTCCATGGACCGCCCGCATTACAAGTTCTGGCCCCAGCGCCTTCCGCGCTCGATCACCGTGCCGGCGACCTCGCTGTGGCACAACATGGCCACCGCGGCCGCGCGCTATCCGGACAAAGCCGCGCTGGTCTTCTTCGGCCGCGAGATCAGCTACCGCGAGTTCGCCGCGCAAGCCGAGCGCCTGGCCGGCACGCTGCATGCGCTCGGCGTGAGGCGCGGCGACCGCGTGCTGCTCGACATGCAGAACTGCCCGCAGCTGGTGATCGCGCATTTCGCGATCCTGCGCGCCAATGCGGTGGTGGTGCCGGTCAATCCGATGAACCGGGCCGAAGAGCTCAAGCACTACATCACCGACCCGGACGCGAAGGTGGCGATCACCACCGGCGACCTCGCGCCGGAGCTGGCCCGGGCCAGCAACGCGCTGGCGTCGAAGGATCGGCTCGCGCACCTGATCGTGACGCAGTTCACCGACGCCTTCGATCCCGAAGTCACCGGTGACGAGGCGCCCGCGCCGGCCTGGCGCGACTGGCTGCTGACGCGCCATCCGCTGCCCGCGCTGGACGGCGGCGAGGCGATGGCATGGACCGACGCGCTCGATGCCGGGCATGCACCGCCCGAGCATGTCGTCGGCGCCGACGACATGGCGCTCCTGCCCTACACCAGCGGCACCACCGGCCTGCCCAAGGGATGCGTCCACAACCATTCGAGCCTGATGCACAACGCCTGCGCCGGCCAGCTCTGGGGCCTGGGTTCGTCCGAAGCGGTGGTGCTGGCCGTGGTGCCGATGTTCCACATCACGGGCGTGGTGAGCATGATGCACACCGCGATCCTGGTCGCCGGCACGCTGATCATCATGCCGCGCTGGGACCGCGAGGTGGCGGGGCGCCTGATCTCGCGCCGCAAGGTCACGAGCTGGACCAACATCCCGACCATGGTCATCGACCTGATGGGCAGCCCCAACTTCGCCAGCTTCGACCTGAGCAGCCTGAGCTACATCGGCGGCGGCGGCGCCGCGATGCCGCAGGCCGTGGCGCAGCGCCTGCTGGAGCAGTACGGCCTCAAGTACCAGGAAGGCTACGGCCTCACCGAGACCGCGGCGCCCTCGCATTCCAATCCGTTCGAGCATCCCAAGCAGCAATGCCTGGGCATTCCCTACATGAGCACCGATGCGCGCGTGGTCGACCCCGAGACGCTCGCCGAGATGCCGATCGGCGAATCGGGCGAGATCATCATCCACGGGCCCGAGGTGTTCCAGGGTTACTGGAAGCGGCCCGATGCGACGGCCGCGGCTTTCATCGAGTTCGAGGGCAGGCGCTTCTTCCGATCCGGCGACATGGGCCGCATGGACGAGGACGGTTACTTCTTCATGACCGATCGCCTCAAACGCATGATCAACGCGAGCGGCTTCAAGGTCTGGCCGGCCGAGGTCGAGCTGCTGATGTTCCGCCATCCTGCGATCCAGGAGGCCTGCGTGATCTCCATGAAGGACGCCTACCGCGGCGAATCGGTCAAGGCCGTGGTGGTGCTGCGCGCGACGCACAAGGACACCACCGCGCAAGAGATCATCGACTGGTGCCGCGAGAACATGGCGGTCTACAAGATCCCGCGTGTGGTGCAGTTCGTCGATGCGCTGCCCAAGAGCGGCAGCGGCAAGGTGATGTGGCGCTTGTTGCAGGAGGCGGAGAACGCGGCCGGCTGAGCGTGCCGTGCTCATCGAGCGTGAGCGTCCTCCGACAATGCGGTGCGACGACGTGGCGCAGCACGATGCGGTCTGGTGCGATCGCGGCCTGCTACATCCCCATGTCGTAGAAGAATTCCTCGCGCACGATCTTTCCGCCGCTGACCGTGTAGAGCGCGACCTCGTCCATCTTCATCCGCTGCCCCGACGGCTTGTTCGTGACATCGAACTGGAAGCCGACCACGAAGCGGTCGTCGTGCGGCCATGGTCCCGTGACAGAGGCGGAATGCACCTCGTGATTGGCAAACCACCAGTCGCCCTTGGCCTTCACGGCCGCGATGCCCTTTGCCTCGCGTTGCTGCCCCGGTGGGGCGCCGGCCTCGACGCTGACCACGTCGGGCGAGAACAGCGTGTCGCGCGCTTCGGCGTTCTTTCCCTGCCTGCACAACTCGACCAGTTTCCGTGCAATCTCCATCGTTGTCATCGGGTCCCCTTTCGGTTTGAAAAGCGGCGTGGTGCCGCGGGTCGAAGTCTATGCCTCGGGACCCGCCTTCGCACGCACGTCCGCCACGACCCGCGCGTAGCGCTGAAAGCTCCAGTAGGCGCTGGCCCAGTCCATCAGCACGACGATGCGATTGCGGAATCCGATCAGGAAATAGGCGTGCGCGAACAGCCAGAACAGCCACGCGATCCGTCCTGAAAAACGCAGCGGTCCGAGCGGCGTGCCGAGGTCCACGACGGCCGAGTTGCGGCCGATGGTCGCGAGATTGCCGTAGTCGCGGTAGCGAAAAGGCTCGGTCGCCTTTCCCGCAAGCCGGCGCAGGATGTTGGCCGCCGCGGCACGGCCCATCTGCTTGGCGCCGGGCGACACGCCCGGCACGGGTGTCGGCTCCTTGCCGCGGCGGTGGCTGAATGCCGCCGCCAGATCGCCGACCACGCTGATGTCCGGATGGCCGGGCAGGCTCAGATCGGGCAGCACCTTGACGCGCCCGGCCCGGTCGACCTCGGCGCCCGTCGCCTCGCCCAGCAGGCGGCCGAGCGGCGAGGCGGCGACGCCGGCTGCCCAGATCACGCAGTGGCAATCGATCCGGTGGCTGCCCTTGCCGGCGCCGCCATCGCTGAAGGGCGATTCGACCTGCAGGCCGGTGGCATCGATGTCCGTCACCTTCGCATTGAGGCGCACCTGCACGCCGAGGCGCTGCAGCTGCTCCATCGCGCGCTGGCTCAGCGATGGCGGCATGGCCTGCAGCACGCGCGGACCGCCTTCGATCAACAGCACTTCGGCGCTGCCCGGATCGATGCGGCGGAATTCACCCTTCAGCGTGTGGCGCGCGATCTCGGCCAAGGTGCCGGCCATCTCGACGCCGGTGGGGCCGGCGCCGATCACGGCGAAGGTCAGGAGCGCGCGCTGGCGCGCCGGGTCGGTCTCGATCTCGGCCGCCTCGAAGCTCATCAGCACGCGGCGGCGGATCTCGAAGGCGTCGGCCAGCGTCTTGAGCCCCGGTGCCAGGCAGGCCCAGCCATCGTTGCCGAAGTAACTGTGTGTGGCGCCCGCGGCCACGATCAGGTGGTCCCAGCCCAGCCGCGTGCCGTCGGCCAGATGCACCTCGTGCGCGAGCGGATCGATGCGCGTCACCTCGCCGAGCAGCGTGGTGACGTTGGGCTGGCGGCGGAACAGCAGGCGCACCGGCGCGGCGATCGACGGCGCGGCCAGGCCGGCGGTCGCCACCTGGTAGAGCAGGGGCTGGAACAGGTGGTGGTTGGTCTTGTCGACGATGGTGATGTCGACGGCCGCGCCCTGCAGCTTGCGCGCCGCTTCCAGCCCGCCGAAGCCGCAGCCGACGATGACGACGCGGGGGCGGCCGGAGGTGGTGGTCATGCTCATGCGCGGGATGATACGCAGGCCTCTGGCAGGCGGCGAAAGCTTGTGTCACAGTGGTCGGTTTCGGCTGCCTGGCTGCTTCGAATCCAGGTTTGCGGCGCGCGTTTGTCCTACGGCGTTCGCCGGTGTGAATCGGCTAAAAAACCATCCAACACAAGAAAAGCGGGAATCCCATGAATATCACCCGGCCGGCTTCGTCCGCCGCGGACGACCTGCGCGAGCGATTTCGCGCGGTGCGCGCCGAAAGCCTGGCGCTGACCGCGTCGCTGTCGGCGGAGGACCAGTGCATCCAGTCCATGCCGGACGCCAGTCCGAGCAAGTGGCACCTGGCGCACACGACCTGGTTCTTCGAGACGGTGCTGCTGCAGCCGCATGCGGCGGGCTATCGCGTGTTCGATCCGCGTTTTCACTTTCTCTTCAACTCCTACTACGAGGCGCTGGGCCCGCGCCATCCGCGGCCGCAGCGGGGCCTGCTGACGCGCCCTTCGCTGGACGAGGTGCATGCCTATCGCCGCCATGTCGATGAAGCCGTGCTGGCGTTGCTCGAGACGGATGCCGAATGCGACCGGCCGGCGATCGAGGCGATCGTCACGCTCGGGCTGCATCACGAGCAGCAGCACCAGGAACTGATCGTCACCGACATCCTGCATGCGCTGTCGTGCAATCCCTTGCTGTCTGCGTACCGCGCCGCACCTGGCCCGGCGCTGCGGCTGGCGACGACGCCGGCCGCGATGCAGTGGCTGGCGCGGCCCGGTGGCATGGTCGAGATCGGCCATCGGGGTCCGGGCTTCGCGTTCGACAACGAGACGCCGCGCCATGCGGCGCTGGTGCAGCCGCATGCGATCGCCGACCGGCTCGTCAATGGCGGCGAGTTCGCGCAGTTCATCGCCGATGGCGGCTACCAGCGGCCCGAGCTCTGGCTCTCCGACGGCTGGGCGGTCGTGCAGGCGCAGGGCTGGCGCTCGCCCGCCTACTGGCTGGCACCGGACGACCCCCGTCTCTCGCACCAGGGGCCGGCGGCGGGCTGGCAGGTCTTCGGCCTGCACGGCGTGCGGCCGATGGCGCCCGAGGCGCCGGTGGCGCAGCTGAGCTTCTACGAGGCCGCGGCCTATGCCGAGTGGGCCGGTGCGCGGCTGCCGACCGAATTCGAATGGGAGGCCGCGCACGATGCACCCGGCATCACGCAGATGAGCGGCCATGTGTGGCAATGGACGCGTTCGTCGTACGACCCTTACCCGGGCTTTCGCCCGCTCGCGGGCATCGCGGCGGAATACAACGGCAAGTTCATGGTCGGCCAGCTCGTGCTGCGCGGCGGCAGCGTCGCCACGCCCGCGGGCCACACGCGGCCGAGCTATCGCAATTTCTTCCCGCCGGCGGCGCGCTGGCAGTTCTCGGGGCTGCGGCTCGCCAAGGATCTCTGATGGGCAACACTGCATTCAACCTCCATGCCTTTCGCACCGCGCAGCGCGCCGCGCCGCTGTCGGACTTCGGCCGCGAGCTGTACGCGGGCCTGAGCCTCGGCGCGCGCAGCATCTCGCCCAAGTTCTTCTACGACGTCGCGGGCTCGGCGCTGTTCGATCGCATCTGCGATCTGCCCGAGTACTACCCGACGCGCACCGAGCTGCGCATCCTCACCGAGTGCGCGCCCGAGATCGCGGCCCAGATCGGGCCCGATGCCGAGATCATCGAATTCGGCGCCGGCTCGCTCACCAAGGTGCGGCTGCTGCTCGATGCGCTCGAAACGCCCAGGCGCTACGTGCCGATCGACATCTCCGGCGAACATCTCGAAGCGGCCGCCGAGCGCCTGCGCGCCGACTACCCGCGGCTCGCGGTGCAGCCCGTGGTGGCCGACTACACCATGCCGCTGGTGCTGCCGGCGCGCGGCGAGGTCCTGGGGCAGCGGGTCGGCTTCTTTCCGGGCTCGACGCTCGGCAATTTCAGCCCCGACGAAGCGCTGGCCTTCCTGCAGCTCGCGCACCGCCTGTTGCGCGGCGGCGGGCTGCTGCTGGGCGTCGATCTGGTCAAGGACCCGGCGCTGCTGCATGCCGCCTACAACGATGCAGAGGGCGTGACGGCGGCCTTCAATCTCAACCTGCTGCGCCGCGCCAATGCCGAGCTCGACACCGACTTCGATCTGGCCGGCTTCACGCATGCGGCGTTCTACAACTCGCCGCTGCGGCGCGTCGAGATGCACCTCGTGAGCCGCCGCGCGCAGACCGTCACGCTCGACGGCCAGCGCTTCGCCTTCGACGAGGGCGAGACGATCCACACCGAGAACTCGCACAAGTTCACCGTCGAAGGCCTGCGCGCGCTCGCCGTCAGGGCAGGCTTTCGGCCGGCCGCGGTGTGGACCGATCCCGAGCGCTTGTTCAGCGTGCACTGGCTGCAGGCGCCCGCGGCACAATGAGGGGACTGCCCGCGATCGGCGGGCATGGAGAAACCGGATGAAAGCAACCTGGAACGGCGCCACCATCGCCGAGAGCGACGACACCGTGCTCGTCGAAGGCAATCACTACTTTCCCGAGAGTGCGCTCAATCGCGACTACGTGACCTTCAGCAACCACAAGACCACCTGCCCGTGGAAGGGCACGGCCAGCTACTACTCGCTGCTGGTCGACGGCGAGCTCAACACCGACGCCGCCTGGTACTACGCCGATCCCAAGCCCGAAGCCGAGATGGTCAAGGACCGCGTGGCCTTCTGGAAGGGCGTGAAGGTGACGCAATGAGCGTTTCATGAGCGGGGCCTTCAGCCCTCCGTTCACGCCGCCCGATCGACTGGTTCCGACCCTGCAGCAGGATGGCTATGCCGTCCTGAGCCCGCAAGGCGTGGCCGAGTGGCTGGGCTCGCCGCTGGCCGAGCTCGATGCGCTGCATGCCGACTGGGACCATCTGCCGCTCGACGAATACCTCAAGGACGGCGGCCACTACCGCACCCGGCGCCATGCCTGCTTCACGGTCGACGATGCCGCGGTGCAGCAGGTGCCGCACCGTGCGCACTGGCAGCCGGTCGAATACAACGCCTTGCATGGCGGCATGCAGCGCTGGTTCGCGCCGATGGAGGCGAACACCGTCGCGCAGCCCGTCTGGCGCCACCTGATGCTGGCGCTGTGCGATGCCGCGACCGGCCTGCGCGGTGCGCAGCGTTGGCACATCGAGGCGCACCAGTTCCGCATCGACACCGCCGACGGCATCGGCCGGCCCACGCCGGAAGGCGCGCACCGCGATGGCGTCGACCTGGTGGCGGTCGCGCTGGTCGGCCGGCACAACGTCAAGGGCGGCGAGACGCGCGTGTTCGAAGCGGCGGGCCGGCGCGGCGAGCGCTTCACCATGACCGAGCCGTGGACGCTGCTGCTGCTCGACGATGCACGCGTGATCCACGAATCGACGCCGATCCAGCCGCTCGCCGATGCCGAGCCGGGCTGGCGCGACACGCTGGTCCTGACCTGCCGCGCAGGTGGTTTTCAGGGCGGCTGACGGCCCCGGGGCGGGCCGTAGCCGTCCTACAGCCGTGCGGCCGCCTTGGATGTAAATTCGAGCCCCGGTTCGGCTGCGAGCCTTGCGAACAAATGAGGTCTGCCATGTTCAATCACATCCTGGTTCCGATCGACGGGTCCGAAACGTCCATGCTCGCGGTCAGCAAGGCCAGCGGACTGGCACTCGCCTTCGGCAGCCGCATCACGCTGATTCACGTGGTGGACAACTATCCCTTCATCGGTGTCGGCGCGGACTATGCGCTGGGGCAGAACGAATATCTCGCGGCCGCGACCAGCAGCGCCAATGCCGCACTGGCACGGGGTGTCGCGGCGCTGGCCGCCGAGGGGCTGCACAGCGACCAGCGCGTGATCGACGGCCACGTGGTGCACGAGGGCATCGTCGACACCGCCAACGCGATCGCAGCCGACCTGATCGTGATGGGTTCGCACGGGCGCACCGGCATCGAGAAACTGCTGCTCGGCAGCGTGACCCAGCGCGTGCTGCAGGATTCGCGCGTGCCGGTGCTGGTGGTCAAGGGCTAGCAGTTCGCTTCAGGCAAAGGGCACCAGGCTCTCGAAACGCAGCATCCGCCCGTCGGCCGGATGCGCGAACTCGAGCCATGTCGCGTGCAGCATCAGGCGCGGCGCGCGGCGCTGCGCCTCTTCGTCGCCATAGAGCGTGTCGCCGAGGATCGGATGGCCGATCGACAGCAGATGCACCCGCAGCTGATGGCTGCGCCCGGTCAGCGGCTCGAGCCACAGATGGCTGGCATGACGGTCGGCCAGCCGGTGCTTCACGCGCCATCGCGTCTGGCTCGGCTTGCCGCCCGCATCGACCTTTTGCAGCGGCCGGCGCGGCCAGTCGGCGGCCAGCGGTGCGTCGATCAGCGCCCACTCGCCGGTCACCGGCAACAGCCCATCGACGATGGCTTCGTAGCCCTTGCGCACATGCCGCTGTGCAAAGGCCTCACCCAGCGCGCGCTGCATCGCCGCGCCGCGCGCCATCAGCACCAGGCCGCTGGTCGCCATGTCGAGCCGGTGCACGATCCGTGCGTCGGGCCACTGCGCCAGGGCGCGCGCGCTGAGGCAATCCTGCTTGTCCTCGCCGCGGCCGGGCACGCACAGCAGGCCGGCGGGCTTGTCGAGCACCAGCAGATGGGGGTCTTCGTGGATCGCGTGCAGGGTTGTCATCCGGCGCTAAGTCTAGAAGGCCCGGCTCGGCTATCCTCGATCCGATGCCCGTTGCCGCCGTTTCGCCCGGTTCACCGAATTTTTCCGACCTGACGCGCGAGCGGCCCTTCATGCGGCTGTGGGTCGCACGGCTGTTCGGCACTGCGGCCAGCCAGATGCTGCTGGTCGTGATCGGCTGGCACATGTACGGGCTCACCGGCAGCGCATGGGATCTCGGCCTGGTCGGGCTCTACCAGTTCGTGCCGGCCTTGCTGCTGGCGCTGCTGGCGGGCCATGTGGTCGACCGCCATCACCGGGGCCGCATCCTCGCAGGCTGCTTCGCCGTGCAGGGCGCGGTGGCGCTGGTGCTGCTGATCTCTGTGCAGGCCGCGCACGATTCGCGCAACCTGCTGCTCGGGCTGTCGCTGGTGCTGGGCGCGGTTCGCGCCTTCCAGATGCCGGCACAGCAGGCGCTGACGCCGCTGCTCGTGCCGCCGCTCATGCTGCCGCGCGCGATGGCCTTCAGTTCGGCGGGCATGCAGGGCGCCATCATCGGCGGGCCGGCGCTCGGTGGCCTCCTGTTCGTGGCGGGCATGGGCGTGGTCTACGGTGCGAGCGTGCTGCTGTTCGTCATCGCGGCGGTGCTCGCGGCGCGGCTGCGCTATGTCTACACGCCCTTGCCGCGCGAACCGGTGACGATGTCGACCGTGCTGGCCGGCGTCGACTTCATCCGCAAGCACAAGCCGGTGCTCGGCGCCGTGTCGCTCGATCTCTTCGCGGTGCTGCTCGGCGGCGCGGTGGCATTGCTGCCGATCTACGCCCGGGACATCCTGCACACCGGGCCCTGGGGCCTGGGCCTGCTGCGCGGCGCGCCGGCGGTCGGTGCGCTCGCGATGTCGATCACGCTGACGCGCCGGCCGATCGAGCGCCGCGTCGGCCGTGCGCTGCTGATGGCGGTGGCGCTGTTCGGCCTGTGCATGGTGGTGTTCGGCGTTTCGCGCAACTTCGCGGTGTCGCTGGTCGCGCTGGCGGTCTCGGGCGGCGCGGACATGGTCAACGTGGTGATCCGCCAGACGCTGGTGCAGCTCGAAACGCCGGATGCCATGCGCGGTCGCGTGAGCGCGGTCAACTCGATCTTCATCGGTGCCAGCAACCAGCTTGGCGAGTTCGAATCGGGTTCGACGGCAGCGCTGCTCGGGCCCGTCGGCTCCGTGGTGCTGGGCGGCGTGGGCACGATGCTGGTGGCGCTCGCCTGGTTCCGGCTGTTTCCGGCGCTGGCACGGCGCGACCGGATCGACAGATCCTAGAACACCGCGTACGCGTACGGCACGTCGAGCCTGACGTCGCCGAGCGGCTCGGCCACGCAGGGCAGGATCCAGCCTTCGGCCTTCTCGTCGACGCTGATGCCGGGCCACTCGATCCGGTAGCGGACCTCGCCCTCCAGCAGCTTGCACAGGCAAGTGCGGCAGGTTCCGTTGCGGCACGAGCTGGGCAGCTCGATGCCCGCGGCATCGGCCGATTGCAGCAGCGTGCGACCGGTCTCGGTGTCGAAGCTGAAACCGCCGGGCTCGATGCGCGCCTTCATCGGGGCGCCCGGGCCGACGATTGCCTGCGCTGCTCGCGCAGCATGAAGAGGTAGAGGCTCTCGACCTTCTCGCGCGCCCAGGGCGTCTTGCGCAGAAACTTGAGGCTGGACGCGACGCTCGGATCGCTGGTGAAGCAGCGCAGCGGAATGCGTTCGCCCAGGTCCTGCCAGCCGTAGTGCGCGGCCAGTGCCGTCACGATCGCCTCCAGCGTGAGCCCGTGCAAGGGATTGCGGGGCTGTGGCGAAGGCGTTGCCGTGGGCTGCGCAGACGCGCTCATCACTTGTTCTTGAGTTTGCCGCGCGGAATGACTGCCGTCGTGATGGTGCGCACCGGTTCGATGCCGGCGCCCGGCGGCTTCGGCGGCGAGGTGTCCTTCTTCGGCTTCTTGGCTTCCTTGTTGCTGCGCTGCTGACTCTTGGCCATGATGATTCTCCGGATAGATGCGAATACAGCGGCCAGTTTACCGGCGCGGCGACAATACGGCCCTTTACCGCTCGTTCCCCTGCAGTCATGTCCGATTACGAAGTCCGCCCCGCCACGATGCACGATGCCAAAGCCATCGCCGAAGTCCACGCCGCAGCCGCCAGGGCCGCGTATGCCGGGATCCTGCCCGACGACCAGCTGCGCGCGCTGGCGCCGGCCACGCGCGAGGCCAAATGGCGCGAGGCGATCGAATTCAGCGAACCGCAGGTGCACGTGGCCGTGCTCGGCGACGAGGTCGTCGGCTTCGTCGGCTACGACCGCTCGCGCGATGCGAAGACGCCCTCGACCACCGGCGAGATCTGGGCCATCTACGTCAAGCCCGAACATTGGGGCAAGGGCGTGGGCGTGGCGCTGTGGGATGCCGCGCGCGACGGCCTCGAGGAGGAGGGCTGCACGCTGGTCACGGTCTGGGTGCCGCTGCGCAACGACCGCGCGATGCGCTTTCACGAACTCGCCGGCTTCAAGCGCGAGATGAAGACCGCCAAGACGACGGCGATCGGCGGCGTGAAGATCGAGGAGATCCGCCTCAAACGCGAAGTCTAGGCACACCCCCAGGCTTCGCGCACTTCGTGTCGCTTCGCCTTCCCCCTTGCAGGGGGCAACACCGGCGGCCCGGCCAAGCCGGATCCGCGGTGTTTCTGGTCCTGCTTGCAACGATTTTGGGACGATGAATCATGGCCGCCAGCCTGCTGCTCCTGCTCGACGACATCGCGTCGGTGCTCGACGATGTCTCGCTGCTCACCAAGGTCGCGGCGAAGAAGACGGCCGGCGTGCTGGGCGACGATCTGGCGCTGAATGCGCAGCAGGTGGCGGGCGTCAAGGCAGACCGCGAGCTGCCGGTCGTATGGGCCGTGTGCAAGGGCTCCTTCGTCAACAAGGCGATCCTGGTGCCCGCGGCGCTCTTGATCGGCACCTGGCTGCCCTGGCTGGTGACGCCGCTGCTGATGATCGGCGGTGCCTTCCTGTGCTTCGAGGGTTGCGAGAAGCTCGCGCACAGGTTCCTGCATGGCAGCGAGGATGCGGCAGACCCTGCGCGCCACGCGCGGGCCCCGGCGGACGAGGCCATCGACGTCGTCGCGGCCGAGAAGGAAAAGGTCAAGGGCGCCGTGCGCACCGACTTCATCCTTTCCGCGGAGATCATCGCGATCACGCTGGGCACGGTGCAGGGGCAGCCCTTCCTGACCCAGCTCATCGTGCTGGTCGGCATCGCGGTCGTCATGACCGTGGGCGTCTATGGACTGGTCGCCGGGATCGTGAAGCTCGACGACGCCGGGCTCTACCTGAGCCGGCGCGACGGCGCGGCCGCGCGCGTGCTCGGCCGCGGCCTGCTGGGGATGGCGCCCTGGCTCATGAAGGCGCTCTCCATCGCCGGCACGGTCGCGATGTTCCTGGTCGGCGGCGGCATCCTGGTGCATGGCGTGCCGGCGCTCGGCCATGCGATCGACGCGTGGACCGCGAAGGCAGGCGGCCCGTGGGGCGGCCTGGGCTCGATGGGGGCCCATGCGGGCATCGGCATCGTGGCCGGCGCCGTGGTGCTGGCGGCGGTCGAGTGGGTGAAGAAGCTGCGCGCGAAGCAGCGCGGCGCGGCCGTCTAGGCGTTCGCCCGCGTCAGGATCTCCCGGACCCGGTGCGCTGCAGCAGGTCGACCACGACCAGCGCAATGCCCAGCACCAGCGCAAACCAGCCGACCAGATAGGCGCCGCCGACCATCTCCTGCCAGGAGGGCGACGACAGGAAGCGCGGCGCGAGCAATACCGCCGCGCCGATGAGGATGCACAGGATGCCGCGCTCAAGCATGCGCGGCGTTCTGGAGGGTCTGGAAGCCATGGCCCGAGTTTACGGGCCGGCCCGTGGCTTTCGGTTCAAATAGCGTTCCAGCGGCCGTCCGTCCCTGCATCGGGCGGCCATCGAAACCCTCGCCAGACCGCACGCCATGGAATCTGCTGCACGCCATCCCGTCCTCGCCCGTTCGCTGCGCGCCGTCGCGCCCCTGTTGCTCGCGGTCGCCGCATCCGGCGCGGGCGCGCAGCAGGACACGGACCGTTTTCCGGCCGCTGCGATGGGCTTCCTGGGGCAGGAACTTCCCGCGATGGAAACGGCCATCACGGAGCGCGATCGGGACTACTTCGAGAATGCGATGGGCCGCATGCTGGACTTCTCGAACAGCTGGGGCTTCAAGTCGCAGGACAACCCGGCGCTGACGCGCTATCCCATGTGCACCGAAGCCGTGTCCGATTTTCTGGTGGTGGGGATGTGCCGCATCATGACGACCAGCGACACCTGCGAGCCCGGGCTGGCGGCGCGCTTCAACGCCAACCTGCAGAAATGCCGCGAACTGGCCGCGCGCCAGCAGTGAGGCTGCGCACGCTTCACCCGGACCGAATGGAGATCGATGATGGAACAGCAGACCCTTCGAATGGCCATTGATCGGCATTGGGCTGCATCCGCTGCAGGCGACCAGGTCGTCGAGCATGAGATCTATCACGACGATGCCGTGTGCGCGTACCCGCAATCGGGCGAGCTCATCCGCGGCCGCCACAACCTGCAGGCGCTTCGCAGCCATCATCCTGGCAAGCCATCGGGGTTCGTGGTCCGGCGCATCACGGGAGAAGGCCATCTCTGGGTCACCGAGTACGTGATCGACTACGAGGGCCAGAGCGTTTGCACCGTGAGCATCATGGAGTTCCGGGATGGAAAGGTGTCGCGCGAGACGCAATACTTTGCCGATCCCTTCGACGCCCCCGCCTGGCGCGCTCAGTGGGTCGAGCGGGGAGGGTGATCGATGGCGTATGCCGATGGCATGCGGCTGATGTCCGCCGTTGCGCGGAAAGTCGGCCTCGGCAAAGGGGCCATTCAAATGCATCAAGGGCGGTCGACCGCTCAAACTCATGGATGCCATCTCCGGCCTTCAGAATGTGTGAGGCCACAGACCTCAATCCAGATCGAGGCCGGTCAGCCGAATCAGTTCGGCCCATTTGCCGACCTCGCTTCGGATGAATGCGTCATAGCGCTCGGGAGATGAGCTCACGACATCAATGCCGATACTTGATTCCTCCGCGCGCATGGCGCCGTTCATCGCTATGTACGCCGCATCGTGCAATGCGCCGACCCGCGATGCAGGCGTTCCCCGTGGCACGGACAGCCCGGCCCATGCAGTGGCCTCGAAGCCGGGGAACCCGCACTCGCTGACGGTGGGGACTGTGTCGAGGACCGCAATGCGCTGGAGACTGCTCACGGCGAGTGCGCGCACGCGTTGCCGCCGGATCCATGGCAGTGCCTGGTCGGGATTGGTGAACATGAGGGGCGCACGGCCGCTCAACAACTCGTTGAAGGCGGGCGCCCCTCCCTGGTAGGGCACGTGGACCATGTCGATGTTCGCGCGTTGCTTGAGCATTTCCATGGCGAGATGCCCCGACGATCCGTTCCCCGCACTCGCGTACGACAGCCGGCCCGGATGCGCACGCGCTTCGGTGACGAGTGCGGCCAGGCTTCGGGCCTGCAGCGAGGGATGCACGACAAGCACGTTCGTGGTGGCTGCGACCTGCGTGACATGGACGAAGTCGGTGCGGATGTCGATGGCGCGTTCCGGGTGGAGCGCTTGACGGACGGCATCGCCGGACGACGACAGAAGCACCGTGTTTCCGTCGGGTGCCGCGCGTGCGACGAATGCCGCGGCAATGGCGCCGCCCGCGCCGGGCCGGTTCTCGACGATCACCGGCCGCCCGAGGGCCGGCTGCATGTCCCGGGCCAGTCGACGTGCGAGCAGGTCCGAAGAGCCGCCCGGCGGTGCGGCGACGACGAGGCGGACGATGCCCGTGCCGCCTGCCCAGGCGTTCGGCGCCCGCACTGCGCCCGTTGTGACAAGGCCCAGCAGTGTGACGACCGCTGCGCGGCGCCGCAGCCCATCCTGCCGGCGAATGTGCGTTGGGCCTAGGATCGGGGCCGTCGCATCCAACCTCTGATTTCGAATCAATTCCATGCGAGAGACAGCCTCGGTTCTTCTCAATCGAATACTTGCGCGCGGCAAATTCCGCCACATCCAGGTCCTGCTCAAGGTCGCGGAGTTGGGCAGCGTCCAGCGCGCCGCCGAGCAGATCGGGATGGCGCAGCCCAGCGTAACGCAAACCCTCGCCGGCTTGGAAAGCCTGTTGCAGACGACGCTGTTCGAACGACATGCGCGCGGTGTCCGCCCGACCCCGGCCTGCCTCGACCTGCTTCCGGTCGCGCGCCAGTTGATGCAGGGCGCCGCGGAAGGCGCGGAGATCGTCTTCGCGCGACAGGACGAAGGGGCGAGCGTCGTCCGGGTCGTGGCGTCGGCCTCGGCGATGAACGGGATTCTGTTGAACACGCTGCCGGCGCTCTGCCGCGCATCGCCGGCGATCAGGATCCAGATCCGCGAGGCCGAAGGCGACGATCTCCTGCTGGCCATGACGCGGGGTGAGGTCGACGTCGTGGTCTGTCGGCGGCCCGCCGTGCTTCCTGACGGCTGGTCGTTCATGCCCGTGCAGGACGACCGGCTGGCCGTGATCTGCGCAGCAAGCCACCGCCTGGCGGCGATGCGCCGCGTCACGTGGCGCATCGCATGGCGTGAACGATGGTTGCTGTCGCCTGCGGGTTCGATCGCGCGGCAGGTGTTCGACGGCTTATGCGAACAGGCGCCCGCGGACGTCAGCACCCATCCGGTCGTCACGCGCAGCCACACGCTGATCCGCCGGCTGCTCGACGAGGAAGGGTTGCTGGGTTTCGTGCCCTGGAGCTTCGTGCGCGACCTGCTGGACGCTGGTGCGATAACGGAGTTGCCGCTGCCTGGTGTGCCGCCGATGCCCGGGCTCGGCGTGCTCGCGCGGCACGGGGAATCGCGCGACTCCGCCTTGCGCATGCTTCGCTTCTTGGCCGCCATCCCGACCACCAGCCATAGGCAATTCGAATAGCTCGCTTCAATTTCCGATTTGTCACCTGTCTGCGGATCTCGAACACTCCGCGGGCCCCCGGTAATTCCAGACACAGGAGACAAATGAAATACGAAGCATCGGCCCGATGGGGCCTGAACCGCGTAGTGCTGCCCACGCACAGGACATGGAAGCAGCTGCTGGCGATGGTGACCGTCGCGGGAACGATCGCGGCCTGTGGCGGCGGTGGCGGCAGCGGTGCCGGATTTCCCTTTGTCGTCTCGCCCATGACATCGGCGCCCGTTGCAACAACGCCGCCGGTCGCGATGAAGCCCACCTGCGACGACTCGATCGCCGCCAATTTCAAGCCCGACGCCAACACGTCAGTGCTCGCCGTGCATGCGTTCAAGGCTGGTGACCCGATCGCGCTCTCCGGCACGCCGGCGTCTCCGACGCCGCCGGTCGCGGGCGTGGACATGTGCTTCGTCAAGCTGCTCGTCGGTCCCGGCAACCCCGGAGCCACCGGTGCACCGTCGACTTCGGCGGGCATCGGCATCGAGGTGTGGCTGCCTGCACCGTCGGCGTGGAACCACGTCATTCGCGCGATGGGCAGCGGCGGCTGGGCCGGTGGCACGCACGCCGACCCGGCGCAGATCGGCTCGCGCGCCCAGTTTCTGCCGGCTGTCAACAAGGGCTACGTCGTCGCGGCGTCCGATCACGGCCATGCGCTGCTCAACAACGGCTCTTTCGCGATGAACCCCGACGGCACCATCAACACGGTGCTCTGGCAGGACTTCGCGGAGCGCAGCCTGCACGAGATGGCAGTGAAGACCAAGGCGCTCGCCAAGGCCTACTATGGCGAAGCGCCAACCTATGCCTACTGGGATGGCTTCTCGACGGGCGGACGCCAGGGCTTCAAGCTGGCCCAGAAATATCCGAACGACTTCAACGGCATCCTGGCCGGCGCGCCGGCCTTCAATTGGACAAAGTTCATCACGGCCGAGCTCTACCCGCAGGTGGCGATGCAGCGCGAACTGGGCGCGCCGATGGCCGCGTCGAAGATCGCCCTCGTCAGCGGCGCGGCCGTCACGTCGTGCGACACGCTGGGCCTGGGCTTCCTGGCTGATCCGCTGCAATGCCGTTACGACCCGACGAAGGACGCGAACGTGCTGTGCGCGGGCGTGGCCGGCAACGGCGTGACGGGCGCGAGCGCCAATGCGTCGTGCGTCAGCCTCGCCGAAGCGCGCGTGATCAACCAGATCTGGTACGGACAGACCATCACAGGCACTTTCCCCGATCCCTCGACCGACAACGGCGCCGGCCCCGCGCAAGGCAGTTCCGATCAGCTCTGGTGGGGACTGACGCGCGGGACCAACCTGGCCCTGTCGTTGGCCGGCGCGACGCCGTTCCCGATCGCAACCGACCAGGTGGCGCTGGAGCTCCAGGATCCGGCCTACGCGGGCAACACGTTCACGAATGCGACGGGCAACGGAACCAGCAAGTGGAAGTCGCTCGACTACGCAGCGCTGGCGGCCGCATCCGCACGAGGCGTTGCTTTGCAAAGCGCGTTCAGCAACATCAACACGGACAATCCGGACCTCGGCGCGTGGCGGGATGCGGGCGGAAAGATCTTGACCTATCACGGCCTGGCCGACGACAAGATCATGCCCCAGGGCTCGCTCAACTACTTCTCGCGCGTCGCAGCAACGATGGGCGGAACGGCCGCCGTGCAGACCTTCGATCGACTGTTCCTGATTCCCGGCCTCGCACACGACAGCACATTCTCGACGAGCGCGTCGATAGACCCCTCCACCAACGCGAACCTCGCCGGCGCCAAGGTGCCGCTGCCGCAGTACGTCAACGGCCGCGACGAACTCTTCCTGGCCTTGCGCAACTGGGTGGAGCAAGGCGTTGCACCGATCCGTATCGATGTGAGCTCGGCGGACGGCAGCATCGCCATGCCGCTGTGCATGTATCCGCAGAAGGCGACCTATGCGGGAACTGGGTCGGTCAAGGCCGCTGCCAGCTACGACTGCCGTTAGCCGCGTCCATTTCCTTCTTGCGCTTGACCTTCCATTCCGCGTTGCGCTTCTTCTCCGGCGCGGCGTCGCGGGCCGACCTCTCGTGGCGATCCTTGGTGTCTTGCAAGTGCGTGTCGGGCCGTCTGTGACTGCCTTCTTCCGCAAGACACAAACGGAATGGACAAGCTGGCTGCGCGATAGACAACGGAGGTCACACAATCGAGGGCACATCCACCGATCTCAAACCGATGAAATCAGGGACCTTCCTGTACTTCGCGTACGGCTCCAACATGAGCGCACCACGCCTGCTGGCGGCGGACCGGACGCCCTCCGCCCAATGGATGGGGGCCGCCCGCGTCGCCGGGTACCGTCTGGTCTTTGACAAGGTGGGCAGGGATGGGTCCGGCAAGGCCGACTGTGAACGCACCGGTGCGCCGACGGATGTTGTCCATGGCGCTTTGTTCCGCATTGCCCTCGGCGACCGCCCGGCACTGGATCGCGCCGAGGGCCTTGGCAACGGCTACGATGCCTTCGAAATCGGCGTGGATACCGATTCAGGCGTCGCCTCGGCGCTGACCTACCTGGCAACCAGGAAGGACGCCGCGCTGAGACCTTTCACTTGGTATATGCATCACGTGTTGCACGGCGCCAGGCAATGCGGACTTCCGCCCGCGTATATCGCGGCCATCGAGCGCGTCACGGCCGTTCGTGACCTCGATGCCGTGCGCGAGACCCAGGAGCTTTCCATCTACTCGAAGCGGTGACGCCATCCTGCCGCCCATGGCATTGCGACTTCAAGTCTCGGTCGCCGATGCCGCTTCCACCAAAAAACTGACGAAGGCCTGCGTCCGAGCGCTGCGGCCCTTGCGCGTCGGCACGAGCACCACCACCGGAGCGGCACCGAAGGTCCAGTCAGCCATCACGCGTTCCAGGCGCCCGGCCGCGACCGCCCCAGCCGCATCCCACTGCGAGCGCAGCACGAGGCCCATGCCGTCCTCAGCCCACTGCCGCGCCACGCTGCCATCGTTGGTGATGAACGCGGGGTTGATGCGAAGGGTCTCGCCTTTGCGGCTGCCGCCGACGGAACGCACGTGCCACAGCGCCATGTCCTCGTCGTTCTCGCGGATGCAGATGCACGAGTGGTAGGCCAGGTCCGAAGGGCTGCGCGGCGTGCCGTGCTCTCGAAGATAGGCAGGACTCGCGCACAGCCATCGCTCGTTGGCTGCCAGGGGATGTGCCACCCAGGATGAGTCCCTGACCGTCCCGACGTGCACCACGGCATCGGAATCGTGCCGGTCCGGCCAGGGGGTCTCGCGCAGGTCGAGTTGCAGGCGCAAGCCGGGGTGCAGGCGCGAGAACCGGGAGAGCACCGGCGCGACATGCGTGCGTCCATACCCGAAAGGCGCGGCGATTCTCAGCGTGCCCGTCAGCCGCTTGTCATCGGCCTGCAGGGATTCGCGCAGGCTGTCGAACTTCTGCAGAAGCTCGTACGCCTCGCGGCCGAACCGTTCGCCTTCGGAGGTCAACTGCAACTTGCGCGCGGTGCGATGGGCCAGGGCCAGGCCGAGCGTCGCTTCCAGCTTGCGCAGCCGCATCGACAAGGCCGGGGGCGTCACGCCCAGCGAACGCGCTGCGGCACTGAGAGAGCGTTCGCGCAGCAGCGCGGCGGCCAGTCGGAGGTCTTCGATCTGCATTGTTCACTTCATCTTAACTATTGATGACGCAAGAGTGAAGAACGCAAAGCGGTTGCCGGACCTACAGTGGCCGCATGCAAGATGCCTCCACCGCCGTCGCCACGGGCGACCATTACCCCCGCGCCGTGCTGTTCGATCTGCTCACCGCGCTGCTCGACTCCTGGAGCGTCTGGAACGCTGCTGCGGGCTCCGAACCCATGGGCCGTCGTTGGCGCGCGGAATACCTGCGGCTGACGTATGGCTGCGGCGCTTACGTGCCCTACGAAGACCTCGTGCGCCAAGCCGCCGCCACCGTGGGGCTGCCCGCACGTGCACCCGAGTCGCTGGAAGACCATTGGGATGAACTGCCTGTCTGGAACGGGGCGACCGAACTCCTGCGGGCGCTCGGGCCGCACTGCAAGCTGGGCGTGGTGACCAACTGCTCGCGCGCGTTGGGCGCGCGTGCCGCAGCCCGGTTGGGCATCGACTGGGACGTGGTTGTCAGCTCCGAGGAAGCGGGCTTCTACAAGCCGGACCCTCGGCCCTACCGACTGGCGCTGGATCGGCTGGGCGTGGCGCCACGAGACGCCGCATTCGTTGCCGGGTCGGGCTACGACATGTTCGGCACCGCCAGCGTCGGACTGCGGACTTACTGGCACAACCGCGTGGGGTTGCCGCGTCCCCAGGGCGCACCGCCCGCAGAGATTGAATCGCCCACGCTGGAGGGCGCGCTGGCATGGCTGCGGACCTTCCGCCTTGCCGCTTCCTGATCGCCTCTTTTCCATTCACGACATTGCCATGAAACTCTCGATACGCCTGATCGCCGGCCTTGCGGCCTTGTGTGCCACTTTGTTGACCGCACCGGCCGCCATGGCCGATACAGCGTTCCCCACCCATGCGGTGACTCTGATCGTTCCGTTCCCGGCCGGCGGCCCCAGCGATGCGCTGGCACGTGCCGTGGCACAGAAGATGGGGGAGAACCTGGGCCAGCCGATCGTCATCGAGAACCTGGGAGGCGCCAACGGCGTCATCGGGCTGACCAAGGCCATCAAGGCCAACGCCGATGGCTACACCATCGCCTTCGGAGGCATCGGCACGCATGTGGCCAACGTCGCCCTCTACAAGAAGCTCGCCTATGACCCTGTTGCGGATTTCGCGCCGATCGGCCCTGCGGGCGCGGCGCCCATGCTGCTCCTGGCCCGTGCCGACCTTCCGGCCGGCAACCTGCGCGAGTTCGTTGCCTGGGTGGCGAAGAACAAGGACAAGGCCTCGTACGGGAGCGCGGGTGTCGGCTCCATCTCGCACTACGGCTGCGTGCTGCTGCTGTCGTCCATCGGTCAGAACGTCACCCACATCCCCTACAAGGGCGTGGCTCCCGCAGCCAATGACCTCATGGGTGGCCAGACCGATTTCATGTGCGACCAGACC
This sequence comes from Variovorax sp. SRS16, assembly GCF_901827165.1. Lineage (NCBI taxonomy): Bacteria > Pseudomonadati > Pseudomonadota > Betaproteobacteria > Burkholderiales > Comamonadaceae > Variovorax > Variovorax sp. SRS16. Next base: position 3,502,515 of record NZ_LR594666.1, on the reverse strand, counting down.
ACGACCGCGCTGCCGCAGATTGCCGGCGGGCGCATCAAGGCCATCGCCGTTCTATCGAAGACCCGCCTGGCGCAGTTGCCCCGGACCGGCACGGCAACCGAAGCCGGCTATCCGCTGGATGTGCGCTCCTGGAACGCATTCTTCGCCCCGCGCGGCACGCCGCAGCCTGTGCTGGCCCGGTTGACCAGCGCGTTGCAACATGCGGTTGCCGACACCGCGCTGCGCCAACAGATGGAAGGATTGGGCGTCGAGCTGCCGAAGCCCGCCGATACCACGCCCGCCGCCGTCAGCGGCCTCATCGCGCGTGGCATCCGCGAGGACGTACCGGCGCTCAAGGCCAAGGGCGACTACCTCGACTGAAGCGAACACCATGCAAGACACTCTCGCCACTCTGGACACACCCGCGGCCCTCATTTCGCTGCGGCGGATGCAGCACAACATCGCACGCATGCAGGCACGCGCCGATGCGCTGGGCGTGCGCCTTCGCCCGCACGTCAAGACCACCAAATGCGCCCATGTGGTCGCAGCGCAGCGCGATGCCGGTGCGAGCGGCATCACCGTCTCGACCTTGAAAGAGGCCGAACAGTTTTTCTCGCAGGGCGTCGCCGACATCCTCTATGCCGTCGGCATGGCGCCGCACCGGCTGGCCCATGCGCTGGCCTTGCGCCAGCGAGGCTGCGCGCTTCAGATCCTGACCGACAGCGTCGAAGGCGCGCAGGCCATCGTCGACTTCGGCCGCGAACACGAGCATGCCTTCGAAGTGCTCGTCGAGATCGATACGGATGGCCATCGCTCCGGCATCGAGCCGGAAGATGAGCGTCTGCTGGAAGTGGGCCGCGTGCTGCACGAGGGCGGCATGCGTCTGGCTGGCGTGCTGACGCATGCGGGGTCCAGCTACGAGCTGAACACGCCGCAGGCGATCGCGGACCTGGCCGAGCAGGAGCGCGCTGGCTGCGTGCGGGCCGCAGAGCGGCTGCGCAGCGCCGGGCTGCCGTGCCCCGTCGTCTCGGTGGGGTCCACGCCGACGGCGCTGGAGGCCCGATCGCTGGAAGGCGTGACCGAACTGCGCGCCGGCGTCTACGTGTTCTTCGACCTGGTGATGCGCAATGTCGGCGTGTGCAGCGAAGAGGACATCGCGCTGAGCGTGCTCACCACCGTCATCGGTCACCAGGCCGACAAGGGCTGGGCCATCGTCGATGCGGGCTGGATGGCGATGAGCCGCGACACGGGCACGGCCAGGCAGCAACGCGACTACGGCTACGGCCAGGTCTGCACCCTGGATGGACAACCCCTCGAGGGCTATCTGCTGTCGGCCGCCAACCAGGAGCACGGCATCGTCTCGCACGAGGGTCCGGTGGACACCGACATCGTCAGCCGTTTCCCCATGGGGACACGGCTGAGGATATGGCCCAACCACGCATGCGCCACCGGTGCGCAGTTTCCCGAATACCACGCACTGGCCGAGGACGGCTCCGTGCAGACCTGGGGACGCTTTCATGGCTGGTGACGACGCCGCTCTGCCTGGCAGTTCGCCCGGCCCGGTCCCTGTCGAGGTTCCTTCGCTCGCCGAGCCGGGCGGCCACTACAGCCATGCCTGCACGGGTGGCGGATGGGTTTTCATCTCGGGCCAGCTTCCCATCGCGCCCGATGGCACGCGCAGGGTCGATGCCTCGTTCGAGGACCAGGCCGTGCAGGTTCTGGCGAACGTGCGGGAGGCCCTGCTGGCGGCCGGTTCAGGCGTCGACCGCCTGGTGCAGGTGCGGGTCTATGTGGACGACATCGCCAACTGGCCGGCCTTCGACAGGCTGTACCGGCAGTGGGCCGGAAGCTCGCGTCCCGCGCGGGCTGTCATCCCGACGGGGTCGCTTCATTTCGGCCTCAAGGTGGAAATGGAGGCCACCGCGCTCTTGTGAGAGTCAGCCACCCCCCAGCGGCTTGGCGCTCTTGAGGCCCTGCACCGTCTGCAGCAGCACCACGCGCGTCTGCCCCAGCACCATGCCCTTCCATTCGTCGTTGTCGCAATAGAAGGCATCGCGCACGCCCTGGCGGATGGCGCGCTGCTGTTCGGGCGGGGCTTCGGGATGGCGGCGCAGCCAGGTGTCGGCGCGCAGGCGGGTCAGCACTTCCTGGTCGGGGAGGGTGCCGAACTCCAGGCCCATCGTCGTCGCGCTGGCTTGCGGGCATTCGTCGTAGACCGCCGAGACCACCGGCCCCGATACGTCGGCCGAAGCCGACTGGCCGTCGAAGGGCGCGAAGACGTCGGCGCCCCACCAGGCGTGCGCGAGCGCGATGTCGGCCGGCGCATTGCGGCCCGGATAGATCTTCTCGCCGTGGCCGTAGGGACCGAGGCCAGTGTGGATGTCGATCCAGCCGATGTGGCGGGCCCGGGCGCCGTACTTGCGCAGGATGCCGCGCACCGTGCGGTTGCTCCATGCCGGCGCCTGGCCGCCATAGAACAGGCCGTCGGGCGAGTGGTATTGACCGGCCGTCACCGCGGCGCGGAAGGCGCGCATGCCGTGCTGCGCGATGTAGGCGGCCAGTGCCGCGTCGTCCTCGGCCGTGGGCGGCCAGCTGGCCGGCAGCACGAGGGCTTCGACGCCGTCATAGGCGGTGTTGGCCGGCGGCGGCGCATCGAAGGCGATGTGGTTGCGGTTCAGGTCGACGTTGTCCTCGTTGGTGCGGTGCAGGTGCGAGAAGCCATGCGGATTGACCGCATGGATCAGCAGCAGCGCGATGTTCGCCTGCGCGAGGCGCGACAGCAGGTCGGCATCGTTCAGCGTCGCGATCTGGCAGCCCGAGCCGCAGAAGCCCTCGGGGCCGTGCGTGCCGGAGGTGACGATCAGCAGCTTGTCCGCGTCCGGCGTGCCGAGGCAGGCGACATCGATGGCCAGCGTTTCGCCGGCGGCGCCTTGATGGCCTTCGAGAACGAAGGATTCGATGCCCGCGCCGCGCCCGGCGGCGGCATCGAGGAACTTGCGCCGTGCTTCGGCATAGGTGCCCGAGAAATGGCGGGTGGCAGACGTGCTGTACATGGTCGGTCCTCGAAACGGTTCAGTGAGCGGGTTGGTGGGCGCCGGCGGCATCGATGTCCTTGCCGGTGAAGTCCTCGAGCCACAGCAGGCCCAGCAGCGACACCAGCGTCATCGCGAGCAGGTACCAGGCCGGCGCCAGCTTGTTGCCGGTGGCGTTGAGCAGCCAGGCGCTGATGAAGGGCGAGAAGCCGCCGAACAGCGCGACGCCCACGCTGTAGACCAGCGACATGCCGCTGGCGCGCACATGCTTGGGGAACATCTCGGGCAGCATCGTGATGCCCGGCACCGTCTGCATGACCAGCAGCGAGCTCAGCACGCCGACCACGGTGAACAGCACGGCCGGCGTGGGCGATGCATTGAGCCAGAAGAAGCCCGGATAGATCAGCACCAGCAGCGCCACGCGGGCCCAGACGATCAGCGACTTGCGCCCGGCGCGATCGGACCAGCGGCCGATGAAGGGCGCCAGCCCGAAGGACAGCAGCCCGACCAGCGCGGCACCGAACAACGCCACTGGCGGCGGCAGGCCGAGTTCGCGGATTGCGTAGGTGGGCATGTAGAAGGTCACGACATAGGCCGCGACGGTGCCGCCGATGGTGGTGAGGATGCCGGCGAGCACGGTCTTGCCGTGGTCGCCGCAGACCTCGGCGAGGCTGCTGCGGCGCGGTGCCGCGCCGGCCGGCTCGTCCTTGATCTCGAGCGATTCCTCGAGGTGGCGGCGGATGTACATGCCGACGGGTGCGATCAGCATGCCGAGAAAGAAGGGCACGCGCCAGCCCCAGCTTTCCATGCCCTGCGGTCCGAGCACGGTCGACAGGATGCCCACCACCACGGCGCCGATCAGGATGCCCAGGCCCTGGCTGGCGAATTGCCAGCTTGCCATGTAGCCGCGGTTGACCGGTGTCGCGTGCTCGACCAGCAGCGTGGTGGAGGCGCCGACTTCGCCGCCCGCCGAGAAGCCCTGGATGAGCCGCGCCGCCACGATCAGCAGCGGCGCCGCGACGCCGATCTGCGCATAGGTCGGCGCGAAGGCGATCATGGCGCAGCCCAGCGCCATCATGAAGATCGTCAGCGTCATCGCCTTCTTGCGCCCCACGCGGTCGGCGTAGGCGCCGATCATGATGCCGCCCAGCGGCCGCATGATGAAGCCGACCCCGAAGCTCGCCACCGTCAGCAGCAGCTGGCCGTAGGCATTGAAGGTCGGGAAGAAGAGCTTGCCGATCACCAGCGCGAGAAAGCCGTAGACCGTGAAGTCGAAGAATTCCAGCGCATTGCCGATGGTGGTCGCAGCGATGGTCTGGCGCCGGCTGAGGCGCGTGCGGGTGAGGGTCATCGAGGTCCTGTGTCGTGGGGTTGTCGCGCCGGGATGCTAGAGAGTCGGCTCGCACATGAAAAGACAATAATTGGGTGGTTACGATAACTTTTGGTTTTCATGAAACCCAATCAACTGCTGGCCTTCGTCGCGGTGGTCGAACAGATGAGCATCCGCGGCGCGGCGCGCGCGCTCGGCATCTCGCAGCCCGCGGTGACCAAGATCGTGCGCGAGCTGGAGCGCGAGGTCGGCGCGCCGCTGGTCGAACGCAGCGTGAAGGGCGTGCGGCTCACCGAATACGGTGAGGCCTTCGCACCGCGCGCGCGCCTGCTGCTGGCGGACATGCGCCGTGCGCGCGACGAGATCGCGCAGATCCGCGACGGCGCCACCGGCAAGGTCGCGGTCGCGGTCAGCACCTCCTTCGCGCTCACGGTGCTGCCGGTGGCGTTCAAGGAATTCCATGCGCGCCTGCCGGCCGTCGCGGTGCATTTCAGCGAGGCGGTGCTGCCCTGGATGCTCTCGCGCCTGCGCGACGGCAATCTCGACTTCGCCGTCGCCCACGTGGTGCCCGGCACGCTGAGCGAGGACTTCGAGAGCACCGAGCTCTATCCCGTGCAACTCGTGGTCGGTGCGCGCGCCCGCCATCCGCTGCGCCACTGCGGTTCGCTGCGCCTGCTGCATGCGGCCGAATGGGTGCTGCCCGGCGATGGCGATCTCGACCGCGAATCGGTGGCGCCGCTGTTCTCGCCGCTCGGGATGGCGCCGCCTGCGCGCGTGATCCAGGGTCAGTCAGTGACAGTGGCGCTCGGCCTGGTCGGCCACATGGACCTGGTGGGATTGTTCGTCGAGCCGCTCGTCGGCCTCGCGTTCAGGAACCACGGCATCAAGCGCTTGGAGATCAAGGAAAAGCTGCCGGCGCTGCGCGTCTGCGTGATCCGGCGCAAGGGCGATCGGCTGACGCCGGCGGCGCGGCAGTTCGTTGAATGCATCCAGCGTGCATCGGCAGCGCCAGGTCTGCACGCGGGCAGCGTCAGGGATGGCGCTTGAACGACGGCCTGTCCACGCGCGCCGCGACGCTCACTCGCTGAAGCGATAGGAAAAGCCCGCGCGTACGACCGCGCCGCCGCCACTGTCCGTGATACCCATGCCGAGGCTGTACCGCATGCGCGCATCGGATGCGACGTGGATCAGCCCGATCGCGATCGCACCGTAGCCGTGGTACGAGCCGATGCCCGCGAAGCCTGCGGTCTCGCCTGCCTTGAGTTCGGGGGCGCTCTCCGCGAGCGCCGCGGACATCGCCACGCCGCGGTATGCATTGGCTGCCACGGACTGCAGCTGGTTGACGTTCACCGCATCGGTGCCCGATGTTCCCGGTGCGAGGTTGGTGATCTGCCGCTCGGCGCCCAGGTTGCCGACCGACACGGTATTGGGGCGTGTCGCCACTGTGCTGTCCCCCAGCGCCACGCTGTTCGTGGCGATGGCTGCCGCCCCCGCACCGTAGGCCGCGGACTGCGGTGCGAAGGCCTGGGCGTCGCGTCCGATGGCGATGCCGCCGGCTGCGCCCGGCGCAACGCTCGACTGCGCGCCGATGGCAATGGCCGCAGGCGCCGACGTTGCAATCATCGAGTTGAAGCCGATGGCAACGCCGCCCGGCGAAGCGACACCGGCCCGCGCACCGCCGACGAATGCGCCATCGGCGGCGGCCGAGGCCTGGTAGCCGATCACCGTGTCGAGCGTGTGCGCCTGGCTGCCATTGCCGATGGCGACCGCGCCTGCTGCAGCCGCGGTCGATGCGTTGCCGATCGAAATCGAGTCGTCTCCGCTCGCGGTGCTTGTCGCGCCGACGGCGATCGAACGCGTGCCCGTTGCCAGGGCCGAGTTGCCCACCGCGACGGTGCCGGCTTGTGTCGCGCGTGAACCCGTGCCAAGGGCGCTGGCGTCCGCCGCAGTGGCCTGGGCGGCTTGGCCGATGGCCAATGTGTTCTCGGCGCCGGCGAGGCTCGATTGGCCGATCGCTGTGGCAGCCGCAGCCGTGGCCTCGGCGCCTTGCCCGTTGGCGGTGGCCTTCGGACCTGTGGCTCGAGCGCGCTGCCCGCTGGCGGTAGCCTGGGCGTTGGAGGCCAGGCTGTCCTGGCCCATGGCAGTCGAATCGGTGCCGCTGGCATGTGCGCCATACCCGAGCGCGGAGGCATTGGCCTGGGTCGCCAAGGCGCCGGATCCGACGGCGGTCGCGCCGGCACTGGTGGCCTGTGCGCCTGCGCCGACTGCTGTAGTGTCGTTTTCCGTTGCCCTTGCAGCGGTGCCGAGGGCAGTGGAAGTGGCTGTACTGGCGATGCTGGCGTTGCCGATGGCAATGGCATCGGGGTCGCCGGTTTGTGCCGGCGCGTGGCCGCTTCCACCGAGGCCGGACACCGCGCCGCCGCCGAGCGTGATGCCCGGTGCGTAGGTCGTGCCATCAGGGTTGCCGAGGCGGATCTGCCCTCCCAGGGCGGAGATGCCTTGCGCCGCATCGAGCGAGTTGGCCGATACGGCGCCTGCCGCGTCGAGCTGGCCCGCCACGGCGAGCTTGTTGTTGAAGATCGAATCGCCCGTGACGTTCGTGCCGCCGGCCGAGACTTGCACGGTGCCGACGAATTTCTGGTCGCAGCTGGGCAGGCCGCGTGCCTTGGCGTCGAGGTTGGTCAATTCTGTGTTGTCGACCTCGGCTTTGATGGCGACGCCTACACCTGCCGCATTGACCGCCGCGGCCGCGACCTGGGCGGCGACGCCGGCATCCACGGCACTGGTGACGATGACGGTGGAGTCCGCTGCCAATTCGAGACCCAGACCCACGATATCGGCGGCTACCGCCGCAGCCTGGGTGGCCAGCAGAGCGGCGGAATCACCGTTGATCGTCTGTTCGACGGCGACCATTCGATTGTCCAGCTGTTGCGCGCACCTCGCGCCGCCATTGAGGTCGGTCTGGTTCGTGCTCGGTGTGACCGATGGCGGCGTCGCGACGGGCGCCTTGGGCGTCGATGCGATGTTGGCGGCGTTCGCGTCGATCGTGCCGAAACCTGCGTTCAAGGCAAGCAGCACGAGCAAGGTGCGAGTGCGCCTCGAGCGCCCGCGGGAGATGGGAGAAAGATTTCGCGGCCTCGCGGCGACGTCGCAGATGTTGTCCATGCCTGGAAAGTCCTGATGTTTCGAAATACTGCGACGCGCGTGACGCAATGCGCCTGCGCTGCAACAATTCGTCAGGGTTGCGCGGCATTAATGCCGCTGTCAGACCTTCGCGCGGCCTCAGCCCACATCCTTCGCCCAGCGCTTCGCCACCGCATCCGCGTCGTCCTCGAAGCAGATTTCCGCCGCGCGCACAGACTCACCGTTCGCCATTTCTGCGGTAACTTCGGGGCCATGTCACTTCCTCCCATCGAAATCGAAACCGGCCCGAACCCGACGGCCACCGTCCTCGTCATGCACGGCCTGGGCGCCGACGGCAATGACTTCGTGCCGATCGCCAATGAACTCGACTTGGGCCGTGTCGGTCCGGTGCGCTTCGTGTTTCCCAATGCGCCGGTGATTCCCGTCACCATCAACGGCGGCTATGCGATGCCGGCCTGGTACGACATTGTGGGAACCGATCTCGTCAAGCGGGAGGACGAAGCCGGGCTGCGCCGCTCCCAGGCGGCCATCGAAGCCCTGATCGCGAACGAGAAGGCGCGCGGCATTCCCGCCCGCCGGATCGTCATCGCCGGCTTCTCCCAAGGCTGCGCGATGGCGTTGATGACCGGCCTGCGCCATGCCGAGCGCCTGGCCGGCATCGTCGGCCTCTCGGGCTATCTGCCGCTGGCCGCGACCACCGCCGCCGAGCGCCATGCGTCCAACCGGGACACGCCCATTTTCCTGGCCCACGGCCAGCGCGACGGCGTGGTGGTGATCCCGCGCGCCATCGCCACGCGCGATGCGCTGACGGCGCTCGGCTACGCCGTCGAGTGGCACGAATATCCGATGGAGCATTCGGTCTGCATGGAGGAAATCGCCGATCTGAACCGCTTCCTGCTGCGCGTGCTGGGCTGAGATTTGCGGCCATTCCAGCCCGCCTGCGAGTCTTTTGCGCCCGTGCTACCTTCCAGCCCCACAAAGAACGATGGGTCATACGAACATGAGCAAACTGAAGGAGCGCCTCGACGCGCTCTCGCCCGCGAGGCTGAAGGGAGTCCGGCGAGGGATCGAGAAGGAAAGCCTGCGCGCCCAGCCTGACGGCAAGCTGGTGATGACGCCGCATCCGGCGGCGCTCGGCTCGGCGCTCACGCATCCGCACATCACGACCGACTTCAGCGAATCGCAGCTCGAACTCATCACCGGTGCCCACACGACGGTCGAGGCCGCCCTGGAAGAACTCACGCGCGTGCACCAGTTCACCTACCGCGTGCTGGCGCAGGCCGGCGACGAAAGGCTGTGGGTCTCGAGCATGCCCTGCGGCCTGCCACCCGACGAGACCATTCCGATCGGCCGCTACGGCTCGTCCAATGTCGGGCGCGCCAAGAGCGTCTACCGCATGGGCCTGAGCCATCGCTACGGCCGGCGCATGCAGACCATCTCGGGCATCCACTACAACTGGTCGATGCCCGACGTGTCGAGCGAACAGTACTTCGCGCTGATCCGCAACTTCCGCCGCCACGCCTTCCTGCTGCTCTACCTGTTCGGCGCCTCGCCGGCGCTGTGTTCGACCTTCGTCGACGGCCGGCCGCACGAACTGCTGCCGCTGGGCGAAGGCAGCATGCACATGCCGCACGGCACCTCGCTGCGCATGGGCCGGCTGGGCTACCAGAGCGAGGCGCAGGCCTCGCTGGCCGTGAGCTACAACAGCCTGGACGGCTACGGCGCCTCGCTGCAGGATGCGCTCACGCGGCCCTGGCCGGCCTACGAGGCGATCGGCATCCGCAACCTCGGCGGCGACTACAACCAGCTCGCCACCAGCCTGCTGCAGATCGAGAACGAGTTCTACGGCACCATCCGGCCCAAGCGCGTGATCTATCCCGGCGAGCGGCCGCTGCATGCGCTGCGCGAGCGCGGCGTGGAATACGTCGAGGTACGCCTGATGGACCTCGATCCCTTCGAGCCCGTCGGCATCACGGCCGAGACCATGCGCTTCATCGACGTGTTCCTCCTGCATTGCCTGCTGGCCGACAGTCCGCCCGACACGCGCGAGGAGATCGCCGAACTCGCGCACAACCAGCATCTCACCGCCGCGCGCGGGCGCGAGCCCGGCCTGCATCTGCAGCGCGGCGGGCGCGACCTCAAGCTGGTGGCGTGGGGTGCCGAATTGCTGGAGCAGTTCGGGCCCATCGCGGCCGCGCTCGATGCCGTGCACGGCGGCAATGCGCATGCCGAGGCGGTGCGCGCCGCCGAAGCGGCCCTGCACGCGCCGGCGATCCTGCCTTCGGCACGGGTGCTGGAGGCGATGGCGAAGACGCACGGCAATTCCTTCATCGACTTCGTGCGCGCGCAGTCCGCGCAGACCCGCGAGACGCTGCTGGCGCTGCCCTTGTCGGCCGAGGCGGAGGTCGAGTTCGAGCGCGCCACGCTGGTGTCGATCGCGGCCCAGAAGCGCATCGAGGAGACCGACACGATGCCCTTCGAGGTCTATCGCGAGCAGTACGTCTCGCCCGCGCGGCTCGGCTTCAAGAACCACTGGTCCGAGGTGCCGGCGGCGGTGGCCCAGGGCACCGCCTGAGCGCGCGGCGGCGATTCGGGTAGGTCCGCGCCTACCTTCATTGGTCGACATGGCCCACCGCGGCGAAGCGAGCGGGTTGCATGATGGCGTCATCCATCCCGACAGTTCGCAGTCCCTTGATCGACCGCCCCATGACTTTCAAGACCTATCTGGTCGAAGACAACGCAGTGATCCGTGAGAACCTGGTCGGCTTCCTCGAGGACATCGCCGACGCCACGGTGGTCGCGCATGCCAGCGGGGAAAGCGAAGCGGTGGCATGGCTGGGATCGCACCGCGACAGCTGGGACATGGCCATCGTCGACCTGTTCCTGCAGGAGGGCAACGGGCTCGGGGTGGTCGATGCGTGCCGCAGGCGGGCGGCCCATCAGAAGGTCGTCGTGCTGAGCAACTACGCCACGCCCGACATGCGTGCCCGCTCCAAGGCGCTGGGCGCCGACGCCTTCTTCGACAAGTCGGCGGAGATCGATCTGCTGCTCGACTACTGCGAGAAGATGAGTCGCCGGCACGACTGAAGCCGCACGCCTTGCGGGCCGGGCGCCTGCTTTCTGAGGTAAAACGCCACGCGTCATCGACTTCGGAAAGCAATCATTCCATGAGCAGCATCGACTTCAACGGCCGCGTGGCCATCGTGACCGGCGCCGGGGGCGGCCTGGGTCGCCAGCATGCGCTGGCATTGGCCGCGCGCGGCGCCCGGGTTCTGGTCAACGACCTCGGCGGCGCGCGCGACGGCTCCGGCGGCTCGGTGAGCGCGGCACAGGCCGTGGTCGACGAGATCCGGGCGGCCGGCGGCGAGGCCATCGCCAACGGCGCCTCGGTCACCGACTTCGAGGCCGTGCAGGCGATGGTGCAGCAGGCGGTCGATGCATGGGGCCGGGTCGACATCCTCGTCAACAATGCCGGGATCCTGCGCGACAAGAGCTTCGCCAAGATGGAGCTCGCCGATTTCCGGCTGGTGCTCGACGTGCACCTGATGGGCGCCGTCCATTGCACCAAGGCCGTGTGGCCGGTCATGAATGCGCAGAAGTACGGCCGCATCGTGATGACCACCTCATCGTCGGGCCTCTACGGCAACTTCGGCCAGAGCAACTACGGCGCGGCCAAGATGGCGCTCGTCGGACTCATGCAGACGCTCAGCATCGAAGGCGCGAAGAACGACATCCGCGTCAACTGCCTCGCGCCCACCGCCGCGACGCGCATGACCGAGGACCTGATGCCCGAGGACGTGCTCGCCGCGCTCCAGCCCGAAGCCGTGGTGCCCGCAATGCTGGTGCTGGCCGCGCAGGACGCGCCCAACCGCACCATCCTCTGCGCCGGCGCCGGCACCTTCGAGGCCGCGCACATCACGCTGACGAACGGCGCTTGGATCGGCCTCGACACCGATGCGCCCGAGCAGCTCGCAGAGCGCCTGGCCGAGGTGACCGGCCGCAGCGGCGAGATCGTGCCGCAGAGCGGCGCGGCCCAGGGCAGCAACGAGGTCGGCAAGGCGATGGCGCGGCGCCGCGGCTGAGCGCCGTCCCGCGGGTCATTCGGCGACCGCGCCGCCATCCTTGCGGATCGAATCGCGGTCGCGGTGGTTGTTGAGACGGCCGAGTGCGCTGTCGAGCGCCCGCTTGAGCTTGTCGGATGCGCCGCGAAAGGCCTCGTCGAGATTCGGCGCATGCTGCGTCACCGCCACCGGCTGGTGATGGACGAGGCGGGCCTCCATCACGCAGCGCCTGGCGCCGCCGCCGCTGGCGTCGTGGTTCTCGTCGCTCAGGTGAATCTCGACGCGCGTCACGTCGGCTGCGAAACGGCCCAGTGTCTGGCGGATTTCGCCGTCGGCCCAGCGCTCCAGGGCGTCCTTGTTCTCGATGCCGTTGCTGGTGTTGACTTGAATCTGCATGCGTTGTCCTTTTCGCGTCGTTGAGCACAATGCGACTTTGCGCCCATAACGGCCGGCTGTGCGTAAGCATTTGGACCAGCGTGCCGGTGCACGAAGGCCGACGGCCCGCCCGGTCCGGTGACGCGGCGATAGCCCCTTGGCCTACACGCTGAAGTGCCGGGGCTGCGGTAGTTTCGGCGTGTGCCCATTCCGGCACGCCAGAATCAATGAGGAAAGCCAAATGAAGAAGATCCTGTTCGCACTCGCCGCATGCGCCCTGGTGTCGGGTACCGCGCTGGCCCAGCCGGCGCCGTCTTCGCAGCGCAGCACCGTCGTCGTCGATCGCGCGGACGTGGTGCCGGTTCGCTGGGAGCACCGGCGTCATCGGCGCTGGGTTCCGCCGCATTGGCAGCACGGCCATCGCGTGCCCGGTCACTACGTCTGGCGCTGAGCACCGCGTAGCGGGCGGGGCGCCCGCCCTGGCTGCGGCGACAATCCGTAGCCAATCCGAAAGAAAGAACGCCCCGATGGCCATCCAGTGGTTCCCCGGTCACATGCACCTGACCCAGAAGGCCATCGCCGAGCGGGTCAAGGACATCGACGTCGTCATCGAGCTTCTCGATGCACGGCTGCCGGGCTCCAGCGCGAACCCGATGCTGGCCGATCTCACCGGCCACAAGCCGGGCCTCAAGGTGCTCAACAAGCAGGACCTGGCCGACCCGGAACGCACCGCGCTCTGGCTCGCGCACTACAACGACCGGCCCGCCACGCGGGCCATCGGGCTGGATGCCAGCCAGACCACGCCCGCGCGCCGGCTGATCGACGCCTGCCATGAACTCGCGCCCTCGCGCGGTGGCATGGCCAAGCCGATGCGGGTGCTGATCTGCGGCATTCCCAACGTCGGCAAATCCACGCTCATCAACACGCTGATCGGCGGGCGCAAGGCGAAGACCGGCGACGAGGCCGGCATCACCAAGCTCGAGCAGCGCATCACGCTGGCTGACGACTTCTACCTGTGGGATACGCCGGGCATGCTGTGGCCGCGCATCATCGTCGCCAAGAGCGGCTACAACCTGGCCGCCAGCGGCGCCATTGGCCGCAATGCCTTCGATGAGGAAGAGGTGGCGCTGGAGCTGCTCGACGCCCTGAGGCAGCACTATGCCGCCCTGGTGCAGGCGCGCTTCAGCCTCGATGCGGTCGATGGCCTGACCGACGAGCGGCTGCTGGAAGCCATCGGCCGCAAGCGCGGCGCGCTGCTCGGGCAAGGGCGCGTCAACCTCCAGAAGGCGGCCGAGATCGTGATGAACGAATTCCGCAGCGGCAAGCTCGGACGCATCACGCTCGAGACGCCGCAGGAGTTCGCCGCCTGGGTGGCCGCCGGGGAATTGCTGGAAGCCGAGCGCCGCGCGAAGAAGGAAGCGCGGGCGCAGAAGAAGCATCCGCGGCCCGACCGCGGTGCGCCGCCGGCGGCGCCGTCCGGCGCGGACTGAGCGGCGTTCGATGGCCTACAACGTCGTCCAGCCGTGCGTGACGGCGATCTTCAGCAGCTCCGCTGCGGAGTCCACGCCGAGCTTGCGGCGCAGGCTGAAGCGGTGCGTCTCGACCGTGCGCACGCTGATGTCGAGCTCCTTCGCGACCACCTTGTTGCTGCGCCCATGGGCCAGCAGCACCAGCACCTCGTGCTCGCGCGCGGTGAGCTGCGGCACGTCCGAGCCCGACTGCGCCGCCAGCCCCGAGACCTGGGCGCTGAAATAGCGGCCGCCCACGCACACCGCGCCGATGGCGGCCAGGATCTCCTCGGTCGGCGATTCCTTCAGCACGTAGCCGAGCGCGCCGGCGCGGATCGCGCTCTGCACGTACTCGCGGTTGTCGTACATGCTGAGCATCAGCACGCGGATCGACGGATGCCGTGCGCGCAAGGCGGTGGCCAGCTCGATCCCGTTCATGCCGCGCATGCCGACGTCGATCAGCATCAGGTCCGGCACCAGCGACTCGGCCAGCTGCAGCGCCTCGGCGCCGCTGGCGGCCTCGCCGACCACCTGCAGATGCGGCACCACCGCCAGGCGCGCGCACAGCCCGTCGCGCACCAGCGCGTGGTCGTCGACGAGCACCAGCCGGATCCGGGGCAGGGCGGTCTCTGCGTTCATGCCGCACCCGTCAGCGGAAAGCTCGCGGTCAGCGAGGTGTGGCCCGGACGGGACTCCATGTGGAAGGTGCCGCCGTTGCGCTCCACGCGTTCGCGCATGTTGGTCAGGCCGATGCCGCGGTCCTTGCTGAGCTCGACGTGCTGCACGTCGAAGCCGCGGCCGTCGTCGGTGATGCGCAGCGCGAGCCGGTCGCCGGCATCGTCGAGGCGGATGTCGATGCGGCTGGCCTGTGCGTGCCGTTCCGCATTCCGCAGCGCCTCCTGCGCGACGCGGAACAGGCTCACCGCCTGGAGTTCGGACAGCCGTTCCTCGTTCAGGTGCGGCGACACCTGCACCTTCAGGCCGCTGCGCTCGGCGAGTTCGTTGCCGATGTGTTCCAGCGCGGCCGGCAGGCCGAGGTCGTCGAGCAGCGCCGGCCGCAGGTCGTGGGAGATGCGGCGCACTTCGCCGATCGCCTGCGACAAGGCGCCGAGTTCGGTGTCGATCGCCGTCACCGGTTCGTCGCCCGGATGGGCCAGCCGGTGGCCGATCAGCTCGAAGCGGTACTTGATCGACACCAGCAACTGGCAGATGTGGTCGTGCAGTTCGCGCGAGACGCGGGCCCGTTCCTCCTCCTGCGAGCTGACGACGCGGTGCGCCAGTGCCTTGAGCTTGCGGTCGGCCTGGCGCTGCTCGCTGATGTTCAGCACCAGGCCGCCGGCGAACACCGCGAGCGCCGCGAGCACGGCCACGGCCGCCAGGCCGAGCAGCGTCTGGCGCACGCTCGCCAAAAGGTTGCCGCGCAGGCGCGCCGCCGCTGCATCGACGTCGTCGATGTAGATGCCGGTGCCCAGCATCCAGCCCCAGCGCGGCAGCTCGACCGAGTAGCCGAGCTTGCGTTCGACGCGGCCGTTCGAAGGCTTCGGCCAGAGGTAGCGCGTGAAGCCGCCGCCCTCGTGCGCACGGGCGATCAGCTCGCGGATCATGTAGGTGCCGTCGGCATCGCGCCGGTCCCAGAGGTTCTGGCCGATCAGGTCCGGCTGGCGCGGATGCACGAGGCACAGGCCCTCGCGGTCGTAGACGTAGAAGTAGCCGTCGTTGCCGAAGTTCATGCTCGACAGGATGGCCTTGGCCTGTTCCTTGGCCGCCTCGTCGTCGCGGCCGGCGCCGTACAGGTTGTCGATCGAGGTCAGTGCCAGGGCGACGTAGTTGCGCAGCTCCTCGCGCTTGGCAGTGAGCAGGGCGTCTTCCAGCACCTGCGACTGCTGCCGCTCGAGGTGCTGCGTCTCCACGCCCAGCAGTCCGCCGATCAGCACGATCGCCAGCAGCAGCGGCGCCACCGCCAGCAGGAGAAGCTTGGCCTTCGGTTTCATGGCGGCGATTGTGATCGCCGCGGCGCCGGATGAGCGTCACTTCGGCGCATCCGCGTTTTCCCGTAGGCAGTATTACGCAGTCGATCCCCGCAATGATGCGAATAGGCGGCAACGTCCGGATACAGACAATCGCGGCACGCATCCCATTCACCGCAGGAGACAACACCTTGACCCGCTTTCCGAAGAAATTCGCCACGGCCGTCGCGCTGGCCGCACTCGCCACTTTCGCCATGGCCGCCGACCCGATCAAGATCGGTGTCGACGGTCCGTTCACCGGCGGTTCGTCCTCGATGGGCGTGAGCATGCGCGACGGCGTGCGCCTCGCGACCGAGGAAATCAACAAGGCCGGCGGTGTGATGGGCCGGCAGATCGAACTCGTCGAGCGCGACGACGAAGCCAAGAACGAGCGCGGCGTGCAGATCGCGCAGGAATTCATCAACAAGGAAAAGGTGGTGGCCGCGGTCGGCTACATCAACACCGGCGTGGCACTGGCTTCGCAGCGCTTCTTCCAGGACGCCAAGATCCCGGTGCTGAACAACGTGGCGACCGGCTCCATCGTCACACACCAGTTCGACAAGGATCCCGACAACTACGTGTTCCGCAACGCCGCGCACGACAGCATCCAGGCACCGATGATCGTGGAAGAGGCGATCACCCGCCGCGGCTACAAGAAGGTCGCGATCCTGGCCGACTCCACCAACTACGGCCAGCTCGGCCGCGAGGACCTGGAGAAAGCACTCAAGGCCAAGGGCATCACGCCGGTCGCGGTCGAGAAGTTCAACATCAAGGACGTCGACATGACGGCCCAGCTGCTGAAGGCCAAGGAAGCCGGCGCCGAAGTCGTGCTGACCTACGGCATCGGCCCCGAGCTGGCGCAGATCGCCAACGGCATGACCAAGCTCGGCTGGAAGGTGCCGATGGTCGGCAGCTGGACGCTCGCAATGGCCAACTACATCGACAACGCCGGCCCCGGCGGCGAGGGCGCGCGCATGCCGCAGACCTTCATCCAGGAGCCGACGACGCCCAAGCGCAAGGCCTTCATCGACAGCTTCATCGCCAAGTTCAAGCCCAAGAACAACCGCATGGATTCGCCGGTGTCGGCCGCGCAGGGCTACGACTCGATCTACCTGCTGGCCGCCGCGATCAAGCAGGCCAACAGCACCGACGGCCCGAAGATCAGGGCTGCGCTGGAAGACCTGTCGACGCCGGTCGAGGGCGTGGTGACGACCTACAACAAGCCCTTCACCAAGACCGACCATGACGCCATCACCGCGAACATCCCGGTGTTCGGCGAAGTCAAGAGCGGGCGCGTGGTGTTCGCCAGCGCGGACGACCAGAAGAACGCCTCCAAGGTGCGCCTGAAGGACCCGGCCGCCAATGCGGCGCTGATGCCCAAGCAATAAGCCCGCTCAAGGCCTGGCGCCGCCGCGGCATCGTCCGCAGCGGCGCCTTTTGTTGTCACGCTTCGCGAGGCCCGCCATGCAAATCCTGACCCAACTCATCTTCAGCGGCATCGCGCTGGGCATGATCTATGCCGTCATCGCGTTCGGCTACCAGCTCACTTTCGCCACCTCCGACACTCTCAACTTCGGCCAGGGCGACGCGCTGATGCTCGGCGCGCTGGTGGGCCTCACGCTGGTCGGTCTGGGCGTGAACTACTGGCTGATGATTCCGCTGGTGTGCCTGTTCGGCGCGCTGCAGGGCGCGGTGGTCGAGCGCATCGCCGTGCGGCCGGCCATCAAGATCAAGTCGGAGTTCGGCTGGATCATGTCGACCATCGCGCTCGGCATCATCTTCAAGAACGTGGCCGAGAACGTCTGGGGCCGCGACGACCTGAAGTTCCCGTCGCCGCTGCCGGAGTCGCCGATCAAGTTCCTCAACGCCAACGTGCTGCCGATGGAGATCCTGGTGGTGGTCGGTGCCATCCTCATGATGCTGGCGGTCGAGATCTTCAACCGCCGCTCGATCTACGGCAAGGCGGTGGTCGCGACCTTCAACGACCGCGACGCGGCCAAGCTGATGGGCATCAACACCGGGCTGGTGATCACCTTCTCGTACGCGCTGTCGTCGCTGACCGCGGCCTTCGCCGGCGTGCTGATCGCGCCGCTCACCTTGACCGGCGCCACGATGGGCGCGGTGCTCGGCCTCAAGGCCTTCGCGGTCGCCATCATCGGCGGCCTGACCAGCGGCATGGGCATCGTGGTGGGCGGCATCATCCTCGGCGTCGCCGAGACCACCACCGGCTTCTACCTGAGCACGGGCTACAAGGACGTGCCGGGCCTGGTGCTGTTGCTGATCGTGCTCGCGGTGCGGCCGCAGGGGCTGTTCGGCAAGACAGCCATCAAGAAGGTGTGAGGCCCGCGCCCGCACGCACAAGAACATGAAAAAGAGTCACCTCCTTCTCGCGATCGTCGCCGTCGCGGCCCTGCTGCTGTTTCCGATCGCCATCGCCAACCCGTACTACATCCACCTGCTCGAGACCATCATGATCTACGCGATCCTGCTGTTCGGGCTGGACATCGTGGTCGGCTACACGGGGCAGGTCTCGCTGGGGCACGCGGGGCTGTTCGGCATCGGCGCGTACACGGCGGGCGTGCTGGTGTTCAAGCTCGGCGCGCCGCTGATGGTGGCGCTGATCGCGGCCATCGGCGTCACCGCGGTCTTCGGCGCCTTGCTTGCGCTGCCCGCGCTGCGCGTGACGGGGCCGTACCTGGCGATGGTCACGCTCGCCTTCGGCACCATCATCCAGATCCTCATCAACGAGATGAGCTTTCTCACCGAAGGCCCGATGGGCATCAAGCTCGAGAAGCCGCCGCTGTTCGGCCACAAGCTGGACGAGCGCGAGTTCTTCTGGCTCGTCGCCGTGCTGCTGGTGCTGTCGCTGATCGTCGTGCACCGCGTGCTGCGCTCGCACCTCGGGCGCGCATTCGAGGCGCTGCGCGGCAGCCCGGTCGCGTCCGATTGCATGGGCGTCTCGGTCTATCGCTACAAGGTCTATGCCTTCGTCATCAGCGCCGGCTTCGCGGGGCTGGCAGGCAGCTTGTACGCGTATTCGGAGCAGTACATCTCGCCCAACACCTACAACTTCGAGCTCACGGTGCTGTTCCTGCTCGCGGTGATCATGGGCGGGCGCAAGAGCCGCATCGGCTCGCTGCTCGGCGCGGCCATCATCGTGCTGCTGCCCAAGCTGCTCGACGACGTGGTGCTGTTCCGCTACGTGTCGGTGGCCTTGGCGGCGATGGTCATCGCGACGGCCGTGGTGGCGATCCGGCGCGGCCGCGCGACGCCGGTGCAGATGGCCATCCCGGTCGCCGGCAGCGTCGCGCTCGCGGGGCTCGCGTTCTGGCTCGAGACCATGACCGACTGGCGCCTGTCGATCTTCGGCGTGATCATGCTGTTCGTCGTCTACTACCTGCAGGACGGCATCGTCGGCTTCGTGCGCAGCGCGCTCAACCTGCGCCGGCCGAAGCCACAGGTCGACGTCATGGTGGAGGGCGCTCCGGCGGCCGATGCGGTGGCGAAGGCGGCCGGCGCCGGCGACCGCGTGCTCGAGGCGGCGGGCGTGCTGATGCAGTTCGGCGGCCTGAAGGCGCTGAACAACGTCGACCTCGTGGTGCGGCGCGGCACCATCCATGGCCTGATCGGCCCCAATGGTTCCGGCAAGAGCACGATGATGAACGTGCTGACGGGCATCTACGTGCCGACCGCCGGTGCCATCTCCTTCGCCGGCCGTTCGGTGGTGGGCCGCACCTCGTCGGACATCGCACTGTCGGGCATCGCGCGCACCTTCCAGAATGTGCAGCTCTTCGGCGAGATGACGGCGCTGCAGAACGTGCAGGTCGGGCTGCATCACACGTTCGCGAGCAACTTCGTCGACGTCGCGGTCCACACGCCGCGCTACCGGCGCGAGAGTGCCGGCGCGGTGAAGCGGGCGCAGGGTCTGCTGGACTTCGTCGGCCTCGGCGACTTCGCCGAAGAGGAGGCGCGCAACCTGCCCTACGGCAAGCAGCGTCTGCTGGAGATCGCGCGCGCGCTGGCGCTCGACCCGCAATTGCTGCTGCTGGACGAACCCGCGGCCGGGCTGACCGCGCCCGACATCAAGGAGCTGATCGCCATCATCCGCAAGATCCGCGAGCACGGCGTGACCGTGATCCTGATCGAGCACCACATGGACGTGGTGATGAGCATGTGCGACACCGTCTCGGTGCTCGACTTCGGCCAGAAGATCGCCGAAGGAGAGCCCGCCGCGGTGCAGACCGACGAGAAGGTCATCGAGGCCTATTTGGGCGGACAAGAAGCAAGCGCGCAGCCCGCGTGAGGACCGACAAGATGCTCACCATCCACAATCTTTCCGCCGGCTACGGCAAGGTGCAGGTGCTGCACGGCATCTCGATCGAGGTGCCCAAGGGCAAGGTCGTGACGCTGATCGGCTCCAACGGCGCGGGCAAGACGACGACCATGCGCGCGGTGTCCGGCATGATCCGCGCGACCGCGGGCGAGATCACGCTCAACGGCAAGCGCATCGAGACGCTGGAGTCGTACCACATCGCCAAGCTGGGCCTTGCGCATTCGCCGGAGGGCCGGCGCGTGTTCGCCACCATGACGGTGACCGACAACCTGACGCTGGGCGCTTTTCCTCGGCTCACGGGCAGCCGTCCGCGCGGCGACGTGGCCGCGGACCTGGAGCGTGCGCTGGAACTCTTCCCGCGCCTGAAGGAACGGCGCACCCAGCTGGCCGGCACCTTGTCGGGCGGCGAGCAGCAGATGCTGGCCATGGCGCGCGCGGTGATGCTCAACCCCGAGGTGGTGCTGCTCGACGAACCGTCCATGGGGCTGGCGCCGATCCTGGTGGCCGAGGTGTTCCGCATCATCGAACGGCTCAAGCAGGAGGGCGTGACGATGCTGCTGGTCGAGCAGTTCGCGGTCGCGGCGCTCGGGGTGGCCGACTATGGGTATGTGCTGGAGAACGGGCGCATCTCGCTGCACGGACCGGCGCAGAAGCTGCGCAACGATCCGGGCGTGAAGGCGGCTTATCTGGGGGGCGGGCACTAGCCGCCGCGGCTCAAGCCGATGCGGCCGTCCCGGCAGCCGCCTTCATCGGCTGAAAGACCCGCGCCAACAAGGCCTCGAAGGTCGCTTCCGCGGCGATCAGCGCCTCCGCCTGTTTGGCGATCACGGCGGTGGTGGCATCCGCACAGCGCGCGAAGGCGCTCTGTCGGGCCAGGGGCGGCAGCAGCACGGGCATCGACTTCACGTCCTGCTGGTTGATGCTCGCCTGGTTGATGGCACGCCGGGCATTGGCGCGGATGTGCTGCTTGGCGCGCTGCGTCTGCAGCATCGAGATCATGTAGCGCGGATCGATCTGCGCGGTGTCCAGCCTGAGCCGCATCATGTTCGACTCGAACACCGTGGTCTCGGCCAGCGCCGGGATGAGCGTGCTCTTGCCCAGGTACTCCGGGCTGTTGACGCGGTTGATCACGATGTCGCCCGGCGCGAGCGCGAAGCGCAGGGCCTCGTCGTCGTCCAGCCGCAGCCGCTTGAGCGCCGTCAGGTCGCAGATCTCGCCGTCGTAGAAGGCATCGATGCGCAGGATCGGCGTGCCCGAGCCGTAGGCCGACTTGTGCTTGTAGAGCCCGTTCTGCGGACTCTCCTGGAGCAGGCTTCCCAGCGACACCACGGGCCAGCCCTTCGGGTTGGTCATCGAGTTGCCGAACATGTCGTTGAAGAGGGCCGGAATCATCCGCGCCGTGTTCTTCTGGATGTCGCGCCGCAAGCGCAGGACGCTCTGGGCGCACGAGAGCAGATCGACGATGCGGCGCTGCTGCTGCAGGTCGGGCAAGGGCAGCGTCTGCGCGAGCACCTGGGCATCCGTCACGGCCGGATACAGCGCGCCCGCCACCAGCTTGCACAGGCGGCTGACGAACAGCCGCGAGCGCACGAAGAAGTACAGGTATTGCGGCAGCACGGCCGGCGTCGCGCGCAGCACGCAGAACGCGGTGCTCGCCACCTCGCCGTCGAGCGATTCCGGCACCAGCGCCACGGCATTGAGATTCGGGCGGACCGTCGACACCAGCACGTCGCCGTGGCGGATCTGCCTGCGTGCGCGGCTCGGTGCCTCGGCGCCCTTCAGCGTGCGCGCACCGGTGATGGCCTTCTGCTTGTTGCAGACGCCGGCCACGTCGATATAGGTGAACGGATCGTCTGGCCATGCGGCCGGGTTCAGGGTTCCGGGCCTGGGTTCGACGACATCGCGCAGCGCGACCCATGGCGTGCTCACTGGCGTACCTTCGCGCTGCGCGCTGCGGTATTCGCCCTTGGGGCGGCCCGGCGTGCTCATGGCCCGAACTCCTGCATCGCGATCCTCAGGGTCTCCAGTTCCTTGGCGATCTCGTCCTCGAGCGCCGAGAGTTCGTCCAGCAGTTCGCGCGGGCTCTGGTGCTCGGCCTGCGCCTCGCTCATCGGACGGTAGCGGCCGGCAGAGAGGTTGTAGTCGTTGTCGCCGAGGGCGGCCGCGTCGGCGAACCACCACTTCTCGTCCCACTCGGCGGCGGGTTCGCGCGCCTCCCAGCGGGTCCATGCCTCTTCGCGCCGGGCGTAGACGTTCGAGAGATGCGGCAGGTCGTCAGCCGCGATCGGCGTGTCGTGGTTGGCGTCGAGTTCGTAGCCGTCGTCGTCGGTGTGCAGGAACAGCACGTGCCGCGTGCGGCTTCCCTTGCGGAAGAACAGCACCGAGGTCTTCACGCCCGAGTAGGGCTGGAACACGCCGCCCGGAAGACTCAGCACCGCGTCGACCCGGTTGTCCTCGACCAGCTGGCGGCGCAGCGTCTTGTGGGCCGCGGTCGAGCCGAAGAGCACGCCCTCGGGCACGATCACCGCGGCCCGGCCATCGGGGCGCAGGCTGTCGAGCATGTACTTGAGGAACAGCAGTTCGGTGCTGCTGGTGGTGCCGATCCTGACCTCCTCGACGATGCGGTCCTTGTCGACGCGGCCCGAGAAGGGCGGATTGGCCAGCACGACGTGGAAGCCCTCGGCCGGCAAGCCCAGTTCGGCCCGGCGCTCCTCGTCGATCGCGGTCGTCAGCACATTGCGCTGCAGGATGCGCACGTTCGGCAGGCCGCGCAGCGCGAGGTTCATGGTCGCCAGGCGCACCATCTTCGGATCGACGTCGTTGCCGAAGAAAGTGGCGCCCTGCAAGGTGCGCAGCGCATCGGGCTGCAGCCGGTCGCCCAGCCCGCGCCGCTGGAGCTTGCCTTCGACCTCGGCCTCCACGATCGCCTCGGGCGAGGAGTGGGTGAGCCGGATGTGGTTGTAGGCCGCGACCAGGAAACCCGCGGTGCCGGCGGCCGGATCGTAGAGGGTCTCGCCGACCTGCGGATCGATCATCTCGACGATGCTGCGGATGATGTGGCGCGGTGTGCGGAACTGGCCGAGCTCGCCGGCCTGCTTGATCTGGCGCAGCACATGCTCGAACAGGTCGCCCTTGGTGTCGGAGTCGGCCTGGTCCAGCCCCAGGCCATCCACCAGGCTGATCACCTGGGCCAGCACCGTCGGCTCGCTGATGCCCAGGCGCGCGCCGCGCATGAAGTTGTGCGCGCCCGCCTCGCCGATCTCGGTGAAGAAGGGAAACACCTCGTCGCGCACGAAGTGCACCAGGGCATCGCCCGACAGATCGGCCGCCCAGACCGACCAGCGAAAGAGGCTGCGCGGGACGGTCGGCGTGCCGGTCTGCAACACGGTCGCGGTCAGGCTGCCTTCGCGCACCGACGAGGCCATCACGCTCGTCGCCGGATTGCGCAAGGTCCAGTCGCCGCTGAAGAGGCTGGTGCAGGGCTGGTTCAGCATCGCGGCCCGCTGCTGGTTCTCGTCGTCGATGCTTTCGAAGAGGTAGAAGAAGAACAGGAACGACAGCTGTTCCGCGTTGCTCATCGGGTCGGGGTACCCGCCACCGAAGAGGTAGTCGCGAATCTGGTCGATCGACCGTCGCATGTCAGCGGTCAGGGGCATGAGGACGTGGCGTTGGAATGGTTGTGCGGGCGACGCGGGAGTCTACGAGGCAAATGGGGGCTTGCCGAACGGGCGAGTGTAGGAAACTCGGGGAACCCGTCTTTCGAAACAGCTCCCGAGAAGAAGCACCCCATGACCCAGAGTTCTCCCGCCTTCGAGGTTCTCCCGCGCGATATCTCCGCCTATCGCCAGGGCAACGCCGGCATCGACTACGTCCATCGCTTCGCGTCCGGCCGGCTCGGGCCGCACGTGCTGATCAACGCGCTGACGCACGGCAACGAGATCTGTGGCATGGTGGCCGCGACCCACCTGCTCGACACCGGCGTGCGGCCGAAGATCGGCACGCTGACGGTGAGCTTCGCCCACGTGGAGGCCTATGACGCCTTCGACCCCGAGAAGCCCTTCGACAATCGCCAGATCGTCCACAACCTGAACCGTATCTGGTCCGACGAACTGCTGGGCGGCACCGAAGACAGCCCCGAACTGCGCCGCGCCCGCGAACTGCGCCCGGTGGTGGCGGCGGCCGACCACATCCTGGACATCCATTCGACCAGCCAGCCGGTCGAGCCCTTCTGGGTCTATCCCGCCTTCGAGCGCAACGCCGTGGCGGCACTGGCGATCGGCCGGCCTGCCGTGCACCTGGTGATGCCGCAGGGCCTCGGCTCGGGCACGCCGCTGATCCAGCATGGCCGGCACGGCGAGGCCGAGGGCACGGCCGGCGTGGCGCTGGTCGTCGAATGCGGCCAGCACTTCGCGAAGTCCGCGGCCGATCTGGCGATCGCGGTGACGATGGATTTCCTGGCCTGCTTCGGGCTGATCGAGCGCGATCCTGCGGCACCTGCGCCCGGGCCGCAACGGCGTTTCGAGCTGCTGGAGACACGCATGGTGAAGACCGTGGATTTCGTCTTCGCGCGGCCGGTGATCGGCTTCGAGACTTTTGCCAAGGGCGAGCTCATCGCGACCGATGGGCCGGACGAGATCCGCGCGCCCTGCGACGACTGCACGGTCTTCATGCCGACACGGGCGCCGATCGTCGGGCGCGAAGCGGTCTATCTGACGAAGCCGTTGCCGCATTGATCGATGAAACCCTGCGCACGCGCAGCGCGCGCGATCAGGAAGCGGACGGCCATGAGGCCGGCCGCAGCTCCGGCGCGCCGCTGGCTACTTGCCCCAGCTGTCCTTCATGCCCGCCGCGCGGTTGAACACGCGCCGGCCCGTGGCTTGCGCGCCGGTGTCGACCACGAAGTAGCCGTGCCGCTCGAACTGGAAGGCCTCGCCGGCCTCGGCGGTTCCGAGTGAGGGCTCGACGTACGCGCTGGCCTTGACGAGGCTCGCGCGGTTGAGTTCGTCCATCAGCTCGCCGCTGCCGGGTTGCGGTGCCGCGAACAGGCGCTCGTAGAGCCGCACCTCGGCCTCCAGCGCATCCGCTGCCGCGACCCAGGTGATGTTGCCCTTGACCTTGATCGCATCCGCGCCCGGCGTGCCGCTCTTGGTGTCCGGCACCAGCTTCGCCTGCACCTCGACGAGGCGGCCTTCGGCGTCCTTCGTGCCGCCGGTGCATTCGATGACGTGGCCGTATTTCAGGCGAACCTTGTTGCCGGGGAACAGACGGAAGAAGCCCTTGGGCTGCACGTCCTCGTAGTCGGTGCGCTCGATCCACAGATCGCGGCCGCACTTGAAGTGGCGCCGTCCCATGTCGGGCTGGTGCGGATGCACGGGCGCCGAGCAGTCGTCCAGGAAGCCCGCGCCCATCAGTTCGTCCCAGTTGGTGATGACGAGCCGTACCGGATCGAGCACCGCCATCGCGCGCGGCACGACCGGGTCCAGCGTGTCGCGCAGCGCGGCTTCGAGGCTCGCGTAGTCGATCCAGCCGCCTGACTTGGTGACACCCGAGCGTTCGCAGAACAGCTTCAGCGCCGCGGGCGTGTAGCCGCGGCGGCGCAGGCCGGCCAGGGTCGGCATGCGCGGATCGTCCCAGCCCTCGACGTGGCCTTCCTCGACCAGCTGGCGCAGCCGCCGCTTGCTGGTGATCACGTGCGTGACGTTGAGGCGCGCGAACTCGTACTGGCGCGGGTGCGGCGTGGCGATCAGGCCGCCTTCGGCCAGCCGGTCGAGCAGCCAGTCGTAGAAGGGGCGCTGGTCCTCGAATTCGAGCGTGCAGATGCTGTGCGTGATCTGCTCCAGCGCATCCTCGATCGGGTGCGCGAAGGTGTACATCGGATAGATGCACCACTTGTCGCCGGTGTTGTGGTGCGTCGCCCGGCGGATGCGGTAGAGCGCGGGATCGCGCATGTTGATGTTGGGGCTCGCCATGTCGATCTTCGCGCGCAGGACGGCGGCGCCGTCCTCGAGTTCGCCGTTGCGCATGGCGCGCAGGCGCTCCAGGTTCTCGGCCGGCGTGCGGGTGCGGAAGGGACTGTCGGTGCCGGGGGTGTTGAAGTCGCCGCGGGTGGCGCGGATCGCGTCGGCGCTCTGCTCGTCGACGTAGGCGAGGCCGGCTTCGACCAGGTACTCGGCGGCGCGGTACATGAAGTCGAAATAGTCGCTCGCGAAGTACACGTGCGGGTTCGGCACGCCCGGGCGCGCGGGATTGTCGGCCAGCACGGGGTGATAGCCCATCCATTTGACCGCGTCGCGGATGGCGTCGACGTATTCCTGCTCTTCCTTTTCGGGGTTGGTGTCGTCGAAGCGCAGATGGCAGACGCCGCCATAGTCCTTGGCCAGCTCGAAGTTGAGCCAGATGCTCTTGGCGTGGCCGATGTGCAGGTAGCCGTTGGGCTCGGGCGGAAAGCGCATGCGCACCTTGGCCGGGTCGTGCATGCCCTGGGCATGGTGCGCGGCATCGCCGGGCGTGCCGCCCCACTGACGGCCCGCGTAGACGCCCTGTTCGATGTCGCTCTCGATCACATGGCGCAGGAAATTGCTGGGCTTGGCGGTGTCAGGGTCTGCAGGGGATGTCATCGGTTCATTTTAGGTGTACCCCCTGATGGGTTACTTCTTGCAACGTTCTTCACAGAGCGAGGTGCACCTTGTTGACACTTGCAGCGTTCAATACGGGCATGGGCGGTTTCCGCCCTCCAATACAGGAGTCCCACCATGAACCCCACTCGTGCAACTTTCTTCAAATGGGCCGCCGCCGGTGCAGTCGCCGCAGGCGCGCTCTTCGCGGCGACGTCGGCGAGCGCCGGCGTGGCCTGGTCGGTCGGCATCAATGCCCCTGGCATTGCGGTCGGCGTGGCTGCACCACCTGTCTATTACGCGCCGGCACCGACGTATTACGCCCCCGCGCCTGCCTATTACGCGCCGCCGGTGTATTACCGCCCGGCACCCGTCTACTACGCGCCGCCGGTGTACTACCGCCCGGCGCCCGGCTATTACCGCCACTACGGCCCGCACCGTCATTGGCGCTGAGCGGCCGTCAAGTCGCTACCAGCTTGCCTGCTGTCACATGAGAAGCCGGCCCCTGTCGAAGGGGCCGGTTTTTTCATGGGTGCTCACATGGCGCGGAACAGATGGGCATACAGGCGGCTGACCGGGATTTTCTCTCCGCGGCCGCGCAAGGTCAGGTGCTGCTTGCCGGCATCGTCGCGGTGCACGGCCTCGATCGCGCTGCTGCGCACCACCACCGCGCGGTGCACCTGCCAGAAGAGATCGGCGTCGAGCTGCGGCAGCAATTGCTTGAGCGGCGTGCGGATCAGGTATTCGTGTGCCGCGGTCAGCACGCGCACGTACTTGTCGGCAGCTTCGAAATACAGCACCTCGTCGATGGGCACCATGCGCACCGTGCTGCCCGACGAGCCGGCCTCGCTGGCCGCGATCAGCTTGAGCGGCGTGGCAGCGCCCGGGGCGACGGCGCCTTCACCGGCCGCCGCCAGCAGCTTGCGCCACTGCGCCAGCGTGCCGGCCAGTGCTTCGTCGGATGGCACGGCGGCGGTGTCGCGCACATCCAGCGCCTGCTGCAGGCGCGCGACGGTACGGCGCAGGCGCTCGGGCTGCACGGGCTTGAGCACATAGTCGATCGCCTGGGCCTCGAAGGCGCGTGCCGCGTATTCGTCGTAGGCGGTCACGAAGACCAGCTGCGGCATCGGCGCCTCGCCGGTCGGCCACGCGTCGGCCAGTTCGGCGGCGGCGCCCAGGCCATCGAGGCCGGGCATTCGGATGTCGAAGAACAGCACCTGCGGCAGCAGCCGCAGCGTCTCGCGCACCGCGCTGCGGCCGTCGCCGACGGTGGCCAGAACGTCCAGCCCGGGCCAGGCGGCAGCGAGTTCGGCGCGCAGCGCCTGGGCCAGCAAAGGCTCGTCTTCGGCAATGAGGGCGGTCGGCTTCATGGGGAGGACAAGGGAAAGGTGATGGCGGCGCAAGTCCCGCCTTCCGCGGTCGCATTCAGCTCCATCGTGCTGCGCGTGCCGTAGACGGTCGCGAGCCGTTCGCGGACCTGCGCCAAGCCGAAGCCGCCGCCTGCCGACGATGTCGTGCCGGCCTCGACGCCGACGCCGGTGTCGCGCACCTCGATCACCAGGCGCGCGCCGTCGCGCCGGGCGCGCACGGCGATCTCGCCGCCTTCGATCTGCGGTTCGAGCCCATGACGGATGCTGTTTTCCACCAGCGGCTGCAGCATCAGCGGCGGCACCGGAACATCGCGCAGTTCGTCGGGAAGATCGAGCCTGTAGCGCAGGCGCGGGCCCATGCGCACCGACATCAGTTCGAGGTAGTCGCCGAGCCGCTCGAATTCGGCCGACAGCGGATGCGAGAGCGAACGCGAGCCGGCAAGCGTCATGCGCAGGTAGTTGTTGAGATGGTCGAGCATCGCGATCGCGCGCGGCGGATCGGTGGCGATGAGCGCCCGCAGGTTGGCCAGCGTGTTGAACAGCATGTGCGGCTCGAGTTGCGTTTCGAGCAGCTTGAGCTTGGCTTCGCTGGCATCGCGTTCCGCGGCGCTGGCCTTGGCGGCGAGTGCGGCCGCGCGACCCCGTGAATGGAAATAGGCACTGGCGACGACACCCGACAGCACGGTGATGACCAGGCCGATGACGCCGTCGCGCGAGGAGTATCCGACGCTGCTGCCGAAGGCCAAGTCGCTGAGCCTGCTGCCGAAGAAGAACCCGCAGAGGATCCCGATCCCGGTCAGGGTCACACCGCGCCAGCCCATGGGCCAGCCGTGACCGCCCGAGCCGTCGCGGTGGCAGTGGCGCTCGTCCACCAGATAGCGGCCGAATTCGATCACGCCCCAGGTGGTGAAGCCGATGCACATGGCAGAGCCGACCTGTTCCCAATAAGTCCTGTTCGGCCATATCGACGTGGTCAGCACCGCGACCGCGCAGCAGAAGGCCGCGACCTGAAGAGCGTGGCGGGCGGCATCGCCCCAGCGGATGTTCATTGCGCGGTCGGCAGCTCGGCGGCGACCGAGTCCACGAACGCAACGCCCCTCTCGCCGGTCGCGGCACTCGGCGCCGCGATGGCCGCGCGCCGGCGCAGCGTTTCGGTGGTCTCGCCCGGACCGTCGGGCGACCAGCCCGGCGGCATGAAGAAATAGCCGGCCGCCTCGCGCAGGCTGCGCGCCGAGCGCAGATCGCGCCAGAGCGATCGCCAATGCGCGAATTCGATCTCGAGGACGTTGTAGGTGGTCTGCGGCGTCACGAGCCCGTAGCGGCAGGGCAGCTCGGCGCGCTCGGCGATGTAGGTGCCGAACAGGCGGTCGAACACGATCAGCACGCCGCCGTAGTTGCCGTCGAGGTATTCGAGGTTCGAGGCGTGATGCACGCGGTGGGCCGACGGCGTGTTGAGGATCCATTCCAGCGGGCCCAGCCGCGGGATCCAGGTGGCATGGATCCAGAACTGGTAGAGCAGGTTGAGCGCCAGCATGAGCAGGATGATCCCGGGCGGCATGCCGAGCAGCGGTGCCAGCATGAAGAAGACCAGGCTGCCGGTCAGCCGGCCGGTCCAGCCGAAGCGGTAGGCAGCCGAGAGATTGAGCTGGTTCGGCGAGTGGTGGATCGCATGCGTGCACCAGAACCAGCGCACCCGATGGGCCGCGCGGTGGTACCAGTAGTAGCAGAACTCCTGTCCGATGAAGCAGGCCACCCAGCCCGACCAGTGGTTCATCGGCAAGGTCCAGAGGCGGTGTGCGTAGAGCCAGCCCATGGCATCGGTGTAGAAGGCCGCCGGCAGCAGGATGCGGATCGGATATTCGCGCACCAGGAAGTCGAACACCGAGATGCCTGCCGCCTTCCAGTCGTAGTTCGCGCGGCCCCGCAGCCACGAAAGCACCAGCGCCTCGGCCAGCGAGGCCACCAGCACGGTCACCACCGCCGCCTTGAGGATCAGGATCAGGACGTTCATGGCTGCAGATTCTGGACGAAGAAACGCACGATGGCTGCATATACGCCGTCGAGCGTGCGGCGATCGAAGCCCGGCGGGTCGTCGAGCAGGCGCGCGGCGCGCGGCGGCAGATCGGGCACCGGCGGCGAGAGGATCGAGCCGTGGCCGGCGTCCTTCATGTCGGCCAGCAGCACGCAGCCGTTGCAGGCCGCGCGCACCGCGTCGATGTGCCACTGCGGCGCGAGCCACGCATCGCGGCCGGCGCGCACCAGGCCGAGCGGCACGCGCGGATGCGCCAGCGAGTGCATGTCGAACGCCGCCGCCATCGGCACCGCGGCCACCACGGCGGCGATGCGCGCGTCGTGCCCCTCCTGCAAGGTGGTGTCCTCGTCGAACTTGTAATGGATGATCCGGCGCGCCACCGCGATGCGCACCGGATCGAGCGCGCTGCCGTCGAGTTCGCTGCTGAGGCCGACGCAGGTCGGAAAGTCCTCCGCCAGGTGGGCTTCGCAATGCCGGGCGAGCAGCGCGGGCGACCAGCTTCCGCCGGCGAGCACCAGCGCGGTCAGGCCGCCGGCCGACATGCCGTACATCCCGACGTGCTGCCCGTCGAGCAGCGGCGCGAAGCGCGCATCCGCCGCCATGGCGTCGATGGCCTGCGACACCTCGCGCGGCCGATGCTTCCACGACGGCGGGCCGACCGCGCTGTGGTCATGCCAGTTGTCGCCGGCATGCTCCGGCATGGCGACGGTGAAACCGGCCGCGACCAGGGCTTGCGCAAGATCGGAATTCTCCCAGCCGGATCCGCCCGAGCCGTGCGACATCACGATCAGCCGATGGTTGCCGGCGACCGGTGCGGCATCGACCGCCACCGTGAGCGTGAAGGGCCCGCGCTGCACGCGCGTGGCGGTCGCGTCCGTGGGATAGAACACCGTGATCGGGCCGCTGTCGGCCGGTGGCCGCAGCATGGTCAGGCGGGTTGCTGCCTGCGCGGCCGCAGCCAGCAGGCAGGCCGCGGCCAGCGTCAGCTTCCGCAGCCCGAAGGCTTTCATGTCCGGTCTCCCCGGGCGCGGGCGAGCGCGGCACGTTCCCGCTCGACCATGCGTTCCAGCATGCCGCCGCCCGGCGCGAAGGCCCAGACCGAGATGCCGTGCAGCAGCAGGCCGAGTCCCCAGCCCAGCGCCGGGTAGATCGCCCAGCTGCGCCCGCTGGCCACGGAGAATGCGACCAGCATCAGGTTGACCACGAGGTACACCGCCGCGTGGCTGAACCAGGCCAGCTTGCCCTTGGCGCGGCGGCGCGCCAGCCGGCCGATGTCGTCGTTCGTGGTGGTGTCCATGGCGATGCTCCTTGCCGGGTGCTTGTTGTCTCAGGCCGCGATCGCGGCGCGGTCGTGCTGGATGGCGAGGCGCCACAGCCGGATGGCGCGGCCTGCAAAGATGCCGCTGAAGGCGCCATAGAGCGTGCTGATGCCCAGCGCGAACGAGGCCTGGTGCATCAGCTGCGGGTGCATCGCGAGCAGGATGCCGACGACGTACTTGGTGAAGAAGATGCCCATCATCAGCACCAGCGGCACGGCGCTGCCGGCCACGTGGAAGGTGCGTGACGCGGCGTCGTAGCGCGTGGTGGCCGGCACGCCGCGCTGCAGCACGAAAGCCAGCAGCACCAGGGCCGCGGCGGCCCAGCCCGACAGTGCCGCGGGCGCATCGCCGAAGGCCGAAGCAACGCCGTAGAGCGACAGGCCGGCCATCGCGACCGGCATGATCGTCACACGGGTGAGGCTCACGCTGCCGGCGAGCAATTGCCTGGCGCCGAGCCAGACGAGCAGGGCGAAGGTGACGAACACCCACTTGGGCGTGTGGGTCAGGATCTGGATCAGCATGGTGATGCTCCTTGGAAGGGTTGAAACGCAACGGACTCGGTGTCGATGGCGTGACTGTGCCGGCCGTCGCCTCGCGCCGCCACGTCGATGCGACGAATTGCACTGCGCCGGCGTGAACTGCAGCCGGCGGGCGCGAATGGCAGCCGCGCGGCGCCGGCTTTACAGGGGCTTTACGCTCCGTAAGCGAGGAACGCTACGATTCCACGCTCCACTCAAGGCTGCCTGCCTGTCCCCATCCATCCCATGCAATCCCATCCTCCCGAGCCTTCACCCGTCGACCCGCCCGCGCTGCAGCCACCGCCGCGGCGCCGCCGCTGGCTCGGAAGCCTGATCGCGTTGCTGATCGTCCTGCTGTTGGCCGGCGGCGCCTGGTACCTCATCAAGCGATCGGGACAGCCCGCGGGCGGCCCCGGCTTCGGCGGCGCGAGCTCCACCGTCGGTCATGCGGCTGCGCGCCAAGCCGATCTTCCCGTCACGATCGAGGCGCTGGGCACCGTCACGCCGCTGGCCACCATCACGCTCAAGCCGCAGGTCGGCGGCATCCTGACCGAGGTGCTGTTCACCGAAGGGCAGACCGTCGCCAAGGGCCAGCTGCTGGCGCGCATCGACCCGCGTCCCTACGAGCAGGCGCTGATGCAGGCCCAGGGTACCCGCGTGCGCGACGAGGCGCAGCTGGAAGCGGCCCGCGTCACGCTGACGCGCTACCGCACGCTGCTGGGCCAGGATTCGATTGCACGCCAGGACGTCGACACGCAGGCCGCGCTGGTCAAGCAGCTCGAAGGCACCGTGATCACCGACCGCGCGGCCGAAGCTGCCGCGAGGCTCAACGTCGAGTACACCCGCATCACCGCGCCGGTGGCGGGCCGCATCGGCCTGCGCACGGTCGACCCGGGCAACACCGTCGCGGCCAATCCCACGACCGGGATCGCGGTGATCACGCAGATGAATCCGATCGACGTCCAGTTCGCCGTGCCGCAGGACCGCGTGCCCGACATCCAGACCCAGATCGCCAAGGGCGCGCCGCTGGTCGTCAAGGCAATGGACCGCGTGCGCAGCACGACGCTGGACACCGGCACCTTCTCCACGCTCGACAACGTGGTCGACACCAGCACCGGCACCGTGAAGGCCAAGGCGCGCTTCGGCAACGCCGGCACCACGCTGTTCCCGAGCCAGTTCGTCAACATCCAGCTGACCTTGCGCACGGTGAGCGCGGTGGTGGTGCCGGTGACCGCGGTGCGCACCGGCCCGAACGGCACCTACGTGTACGTCATCAATGAAGACCGCACGGTCTCGATGCGCGCCGTCAAGCGCGGCGAGTCCACGGTCGAGGTGGTCGCGATCACCGATGGGCTGAAGGTCGGCGAGGATGTCGTGACAGAAGGCGGCGACCGCATCAAGGACGGCGCGCGCGTGCAACTGCAGGGCGACAAGCCCGCCACGGGCCCGCGCCCAGGCGCTTCGAGTCCGCGTGCCGGCGGCAGCGAGCGCAGGCGCCAGCGGCAGCCGCAATGAAGGGACTCGCATGAGTCCCTCGCGCCCCTTCATCGAGCGGCCGGTCGCGACCGCGCTGCTGATGCTCGCGATCGTCCTCGCGGGCATCGTGGGCTTCCGCTTCCTGCCGCTGGCGGCTCTGCCGGAGGTCGACTACCCGACCATCCAGGTGCAGACGCTCTATCCCGGCGCCAGCCCCGAGGTGATGAGCCGCACCGTGACCGCGCCGCTGGAGCGCCAGTTCGGCCAGATGGCCGGCCTCGACCGCATGAGCTCGGTGAGCGCCAACGGCGTCTCGATCGTCACGCTGCAGTTCGCGCTCGACCAGACCCTCGACGTGGCCGAGCAGCAGGTGCAGGCCGCGATCAATGCCGGCGGCTCGCTGCTGCCGGCCGACCTGCCGGCGCCGCCCGTGTACGCCAAGGTCAATCCGGCCGATGCGCCCATCCTCACGCTGGCCGTGAGCTCCGACACCATGCCGCTGACCGAGGTGCAGAACCTCGTCAACACGCGGCTGGCGCAGAAGATGAGCCAGGTCAGCGGCGTCGGCCTGGTGTCGCTGTCGGGCGGCCAGCGGCCCGCGGTGCGCATCCAGGCCAACACGGATGCGCTGGCCTCGGTCGGCATCGGGCTGGACACGCTGCGCACGGCGATCGCCGCGGCCAATTCCAACAGCGCCAAGGGCAGCTTCGACGGGCCGAAGCGCGCCTACACCATCAATGCCAACGACCAACTGCTGACCGCGGCCGACTACAAGAACCTGATCGTCGCCTGGAAGAACGGCGCGCCCGTGCGCATGAGCGACGTGGCGCGCGTGATCGACGGCGCCGAGAACACGCAGCTGGGCGCCTGGGCCGCATTGCGTGCGGGCGGTCAGGACGCGGCGCTGTATCCGGCCATCATCCTCAACGTCCAGCGCCAGCCCGGCGCCAACGTGATCGGCACGGTCGACGCCATCAAGAAGCAGCTGCCCGATCTGCAGGCCTCGCTGCCCGGCTCGCTCAAGGTCGAGGTGCTGAGCGATCGCACCACCGGCATCCGCGCCTCGGTGCGCCACGTGCAGATGGAACTCGGCCTGGCCGTGCTGCTGGTGGTGCTGGTGATCTTCTTCTTCCTGCACAGCCTGCGTGCGACCATCATCGCCAGCATCGCGGTGCCGATCTCGCTCATCGGCACCTTCGGCCTGATGTACCTGCTGGGCTACAGCCTCAACAACCTGAGCCTGATGGCGCTGACCATCGCGACCGGCTTCGTGGTCGACGACGCGATCGTCATGATCGAGAACATCGCGCGCTACCTCGAGGAGGGCGAGCCGCCGTTCCAGGCCGCACTCAAGGGCGCGACGCAGATCGGCTTCACCATCATCTCCCTGACGGTGTCGCTGATCGCAGTGCTGATCCCGCTGCTCTTCATGGGCGACGTGGTGGGGCGGCTGTTCCGCGAGTTCGCGGTCACGCTGGCGATCACCATCCTGATCTCGGCCGTGGTTTCGCTGACGCTGGTGCCCATGATGTCGGCGCGCTGGCTCAAGCCGCAGGCCGAGGAGGGCGGCCGCTTCGGCGCGGCCGTGCAGCGCTTCTTCGAGCGCGTGATCGGCCGCTACGACATCTGGCTGCAATGGGTGTTCCGCCATCAGTCCCTCACGCTGCTGGTCGCGCTGCTCACGCTCGGGCTGACGGTGCTGCTCTACGTGGTCATTCCCAAGGGTCTGTTCCCGACCCAGGACACGGGGCAGCTGCAAGTGAGCGTCGAAGCCGCGCAAGAGGTGTCGTACGTGCGCATGGCCGAGCTGCAGCAGTCGGCGGCCAATGCCATCCTGGCCGATCCCGACGTGCAGAGCCTGAGTTCGGTGGTGGGCGTCGACGCGGCGAACAACACCTCGCTCAACACCGGCAGCATGCTGGTCAACCTGCGCGGCGGCCACGACGCGCAGGCGACCGTGATGCAGCGGCTGCGCGACCGCGTGCGCAACAGCGTCGCCGGCGTGACGCTCTACCTGCAGCCGACGCAGGACCTGACGATCGACGCCGAGACCGGGCCGACCGAGTTCCGCGTCTCGCTGGAAGGCGTCGACACGACCACGGTGAACAACTGGGCGAAGAAGCTGGTCGCGCGCCTGGCGCAGACGCCGGAGGTGCGCAATGCCACCACCGATGCGGGCGCGCAGGGGCTCGCAGCCTATGTGGACATCGACCGCAACACCGCATCGCGCCTGTCGGTCACGGCCAGCTCGGTCGACGATGCGCTCTACAGTGCCTTCGGCCAGCGCATCGTCTCGACCATCTTCACCGAGACCAACCAGTACCGCGTGATCCTCGAGGCGCAGCGCGAGGCGCTGTCGTCGACCCAGGGGCTGGGCAACCTGCAGCTGCGCACCGGCGCGGGCACCGCCACGCCGCTGTCGGCGCTGGCGACGGTGCGCGAGCAGCTCGCGCCGCTGCAGGTCACGCGCGTGGCGCAGTACCCGGCGGCGACGGTGGGCTTCGACACCGCGCCCGATGTCGCGCTCGGCAAGTCGGTCGCGGCCATTCGCGCCGCGGCCAAGGAGATCGGCGTCCCGGCCAGCATTACCATGACCTTCCTTGGTGCCGCCGGCGCCTACGAGAGCTCGCTGACCAACCAGCTGTGGCTGATTCTTGCGGCGGTGGTGTGCGTGTACATCGTGCTCGGCGTGCTGTACGAGAGCTACATCCATCCGCTGACCATCCTCTCGACGCTGCCTTCGGCCGGCGTGGGTGCCTTGCTGGCGCTGATGGTGACCGGCAACGACCTCGGCGTGATCGGGATCATCGGCATCATCCTCTTGATCGGCATCGTGAAGAAGAACGCGATCATGATGATCGACTTCGCGATCGATGCCGAGCGCAACCAGGGCAAGTCGCCCGGCGAGGCGATCCACCAGGCCGCGCTGCTGCGCTTCCGGCCCATCCTGATGACCACGCTGGCCGCGCTCTTCGCTGCCTTGCCGCTGATGTTCGGATGGGGCGAGGGCGCCGAACTGCGGCGCCCGCTGGGCCTCGCGATCTTCGGCGGGCTGGTGGTGAGCCAGGTGCTGACGCTGTTCACGACGCCGGTCATCTACCTGGGCTTCGACCGGTTGGGGCGCCGGTTCAGGCGTCAGCCCCCCGACGGGGCGGCGTCGACATGATGCGCCGTGGACTTTCAGTCTTGCCCCCTCTCCCTCTGGGAGAGGGCTGGGGTGAGGGCGCCGGGCCTTTGCTTTGTGCGTTGCGTTTGATTCCCGGCCAACGGCCTGACCAACGAAGACAACCGTTCAAAGGCCCAGTGCCCTCACCCCAGCCCTCTCCCAGAGGGAGAGGGAGCAATACCGAGGGGCTTTGGGCATGAACCTTTCCAAGCCCTTCGTCGAGCGACCGATCGCCACGGTGCTGCTGACCATCGGCATCGCATTGGCCGGCATCGTCGCTTTCTTCGTGCTGCCGGTCTCGCCCTTGCCGCAGGTCGACTTCCCGACCATCTCGGTCCAGGCCAGCCTGGCGGGCGCGAGCCCGAGCACCATGGCCTCGAGCGTGGCCACGCCGCTGGAGCGCCGCCTGGGCATCATCCCCGGCGTCAACGAACTCACTTCGACGAGTTCGACCGGGGCTGCCCGCATCACGCTGCAGTTCGACCTCAGCCGCAACATCGACAGCGCCGCGCGCGAGGTGCAGGCCGCCATCAACGCGTCGCGCGTCGACTTGCCCGCCACGCTGCGCAGCAACCCGACCTACCGCAAGCGCAACCCGACCGCAGCGCCGATCATGATCATCGCGCTGACCTCCAAGACGCGCACGCCGGGCCAGATCTACGACGCGGTCTCGAACATCGTCAGCCAGCGGCTGTCGCAGGTCGAAGGCGTGGGCGAGGTCGAGATCGGCGGCGGTTCGCTGCCGGCGGTGCGGGTCGAACTCGAGCCCTTCGCGCTGAATCGCCTGGGCATCAGCAGCGAGGACGTGCGCGCCGCGATCCAGGCCAACAACGCCAACCGGCCCAAGGGCGCGATCGAGACCGCCGACCGCCGCATGCAGATCTACACGCCCGCGCCCGGCCTGCGCGCCGACGCCTACCGCGACATGGTGATCGCCTGGCGCAACAACGCCGCGGTGCGGCTGGGCGACGTGGCGCGTGTGATCGACAGCGTGGAGAACACGCGCACGCTGGGCCTGTTCAACGGCGAGCCCGCGGTGATCGTGCTGGTCACGCAGTCGCCGGGCGCCAACATCATCGACACGGTGGACGGCGTGCGCAAGCTGATGCCCGAGCTGCGCGCGCAGCTGCCGCAGGACATCGACATCCAGGTCGCGTCGGACCGCACCAACTCCATCCGCGCCTCGCTGCGCGAGATCGAGGGCACGCTGATGATTTCCATCGTGCTGGTGGTGCTGGTGGTCGGCCTGTTCCTGCGCAAGGCGCGCGCCACCATCATTCCCGCGGTCGCCACCGTGGTGTCGCTGCTCGGCACCTTCGGCGTGATGCACCTGCTGGGCTACAGCCTCAACAACCTGAGCCTGATGGCGCTCACGGTCGCGACCGGCTTCGTGGTGGACGACGCCATCGTGGTGCTCGAGAACACCATGCGCCACGTGGAGGCCGGCATGAACCGCATGGAGGCCGCGCTGCGCGGCGCGCGCGAGGTCGGCTTCACGGTGCTGTCGATCAGCCTGTCGCTGGTGGCGGTGTTCATCCCGCTGCTGTTCATGGGCGGGCAGGTCGGGCGGCTGTTCCGCGAGTTCGCGGTCACGCTGTCGGCCTCGGTGCTGATCTCGCTCGTGATCTCCCTCACCACCACGCCGATGCTGTGCGCCATGCTGCTGCGCAGCGAGGCCGGGGAAAAGGGCAAGCCGCCGGGCCGCGTGCGTGCCTGGCTCGGCAGCAAGGCCGAACGCGCCTGGGAATGGACCCTGGGCACCTACGCCCAAAGCCTGGACTGGGCGCTGGCGAGCAAGGGCGTGGTGATGCTGGTGCTGCTGGCGGTGATCGGGCTCAACATCTACCTGTTCAGTGCCATCCCGAAGGGCTACTTTCCGCAGCAGGACGTCGGCCAGCTCAATGCCGGCCTGCGGGCCGACCAGAGCATCTCGTCGGTGGCGATCGCCGACAAGCTGAAGGCAGCCGTGGACATCATCCACAAGGATCCGGCGGTCGACACGGTGGTCGGCTTCGCGGGCGGCAGCCGCGCGGGCGGCGGCTTCATGTTCGTCAACCTGAAGCCCATCTCCGAGCGCAGCGAGAAGACCAACGCGGTGATCGACCGCCTGCGTCCGCAGCTCAATCAGCTGACCGGCCTGCGCGTGTTCCTGAGCCCGGTGCAGGACCTGCGCATGGGCGGGCGCGCGAGCAACTCGACCTACCAGTACACGCTCAAGAGCGACAACCTCGCCGACCTGCGCACCTGGTCCACCAAGCTGGCCGATCGCCTGCGCCAGGAAACCAAGCTGACCGACGTCGACAGCGACGATGCGGACAACGGCGTCGAGACCTACGTCGACGTCGACCTCGACGCCGCCGCGCGCCTGGGCGTGACCTCGAGCGCGGTCGACAACGCGCTCTACAACGCGTTCGGCCAGCGTTCGGTGGCGACCATCTACGACGAACTCAATCAGTATTCGGTCATCATGGAATGGGCGCCGCGCTTCCAGCGCTCGCCGATCGTGCTCAAGGACGTCTACGTGCCGTCGACGCTGAACTCGGTCACGACCGCGAGCGGCAACACGATCACGAGTTCGCTGCAGCTCAACACCGACGCCAGCAGCGGGACCTCGACGGTCACCTCGGCCAACCCCGCCTCGCGCACCTCGTCCGCCGGCCAGCAGGTCGCGACCGCCGTCACGCCGATGGTGCCGCTGGCGGCCTTCTCCACGCTCCGCGAGCGCGCGGTGCCGACCTCGATCGACCACCAGGACACCGAGCTCTCGAGCACCGTCTCGTTCAATCTCGCCGACGGCGTGAGCCTGGGCGACGCGAAGGCCATCGTCGCCGAGGCCGAGGCCGACATCGCGATGCCGATCAACGTGCGCGGCAGCTTCCAGGGCACGGCGCTTGCCGCGCAGCAGTCGCAGGGGCAGCAGCTGCTGCTCATCCTGGCCGCGCTGGTGGTGATCTACATCGTGCTCGGCGTGCTCTACGAAAGCCTGATCCATCCGATCACCGTGCTGACCACGCTGCCTTCGGCCGGCGTGGGCGCGGTGCTGGCGCTGCTGCTGTTCCGCATGGAGTTCTCCATCATCGCGCTGATCGGCGTCTTCCTCCTGATCGGCATCGTCAAGAAGAACGCCATCCTGATCATCGACTTCGCGCTCGAGGCCGAGCGAGCGCGCGGGCTGACCGCGACCGAAGCGGTGCGCGAGGCCTGCATGCTGCGCTTCCGCCCGATCCTGATGACCACGCTGGCCGCCGCACTCGGCGCGCTGCCGCTCGCGATCGGCTTCGGCCTCGGCGCCGAGTTGCGCCAGCCGCTGGGCGTCGCCATCATCGGCGGACTGATCGCGAGCCAGCTGCTCACGCTGCTGACCACGCCGGTCGTCTACGTGCTGCTCGACAAGCTGCGCCGGCGCCCGGCCAACGAAAAACACCTGGCCCGGGCCGCCGATCCCGGCGCTCCAGCATGATCGCCGCCTGAACCCATGACCGCACCGAACCGCCCATCCCTCCGCGGCCGCCCGAGCCGCCGCCTCGCACGAACGTCCCTGGCGCTGGCCCTGGCGGCGGCCCTGAGCGCCTGCGCCGTCGGGCCGGCCTACGAGCGTCCCACGACCGCCTTGCCGGCGGCCTGGAAAGAAGCGCCCACGGCCCAGGGCTGGCTGCCCGCGGCGCCGGCCGATGCGCTGGACCGCGGCGAATGGTGGAAGCTCTTCGGCGATGCGAAGCTCGACGAGCTGGCGCAGCGCGTGCAGGTATCGAACCAGAACATCGCCGCCGCCGTCGCCAACTATGCGCAGGCCCAGGCGCTGGTGCGCGAGCAGCGTGCGGCGCTCTTTCCGTCGGTCTCGCTCGGCGGCGGCGCCACCCGTTCGGGCGCGCGCAACACCACGCCCAGCAATTCGTTCAATGCCTCGCTCGGCGCCGACTGGGCGCCCGACGTCTGGGGCCGCCTGCGTCTGGCCGTGACGGGCGCTCAGGCCAGCGCGCAGGCGAGCGAGGCCGACCTGGCCGCGGCCCGCCTTTCGGCGCTCGGCGATCTGGCGACCAACTACTTCTCGCTGCGCGAGGCCGATGCCGAACTCAAGCTGCTGGCCGAGACCATCGAAGGCTACGAGCGCAGTTATGAGATCACGCGCAACCGCTACAACGCCGCCATCGCCGCGCAGACCGACGTGCTGCAGGCGCAGACGCTGCTGGTCAACACGCGCGCCGACCGCGTCGCGCTGCAGCGCACGCGCGACACGCTGGAGCATGCGATCGCGGTGCTGATCGGTGCCGCGCCGGCCGAGTTCAGCCTGCCGGCCGCCGACTG
The DNA here is from genome assembly GCF_901827165.1 of Variovorax sp. SRS16. NCBI lineage: Bacteria > Pseudomonadati > Pseudomonadota > Betaproteobacteria > Burkholderiales > Comamonadaceae > Variovorax > Variovorax sp. SRS16. The sequence continues at coordinate 3,461,947 of NZ_LR594666.1, read as the reverse complement.
GACGCCGACCGTGCCGGGCATTCCGCTTGCCGTGCCCTCGACGCTGCTGCAGCGCCGGCCCGACATCGCCGCCGCGGAACGCGACGTGGCCTCGGCCAATGCGCAGATCGGCATCGCGCGCTCGGCCTACTACCCGAACCTGTCGCTCAGCGCCTCGGTCGGCAGCACCGCGAGCCGCGTGGGCGACCTGTTCGGCGCCTCGAACACGCTGTGGTCGCTCGGTCTCTCGGTGGCGCAGACGGTGTTCGATGCGGGCGCGATCGGTGCGCGCGTCGATGCCGCCACCGCCACGCGCGATGCGGCCGTCGCGCGCTACCGCCAGACCGCGCTGACCGCATTCCAGAACGTCGAGGACCAGCTCACCGCCGGCAGCCGGCTGGCGCAGCAGGACGGCCTGCGCCGCGAGGCCTCGGAGGCGGCGGACCGCACCGAGCAGCAATTGCTCAACCGCTATCGGCAAGGGCAGGTCAGCTACACCGACGTGGTGACCGCACAGGCTTCGGCGCTGAGCGCACGGCGCACGCTGATCCAGCTGCAGGTCAGCCGCCAGAACGCGGCCGTCGCGCTGATCCAGGCGCTGGGCGGCGGCTGGCAGGCCGGATGGGAAGGCGAGGGGGCTTCGGCCAAGCCATCGTCGAAAGGCGGCTGAGCGATGCCCGTGACACGCATCGCCCTCATCCACGCGCTGAGCCATTCGGTCGCTCCGATCAACGCCGCCTTCGAACGCGACTGGCCGCAGGCGTCGCGGATGAACCTGCTCGACGACAGCCTCTCGACCGATCTCGCACGCAGCGGCCGAGGGCTCGACGCCGCGATGCACGAGCGCTTCCAGCGGCTGGCGCAGTATGCGGTCGACGCCGGCGCGCAGGGCATCCTCTTCACCTGCTCGGCTTTCGGGCCCTGCATCGAGGCCGTCGCGCAGCGGCATGCCGGCCTGCCCGTGCTCAAGCCCAACGAGGCGATGGTGGCGGATGCGGCGGCGGGTGCCGGCAAGCTCGGGCTCATCGCCACCTTCGCACCGACGCTGAGGTCGATGCCGCCCGAGTTTCCGGCCGGCATGGCACTCGAACCCGCGCTGGCCGACGGCGCGATGGACGCGTTGAATCGCGGCGACGGGGAGACGCACGACCGGCTCATCGCCGCACAGGCCGAACTGCTGCGTGCGCGCGGCTGCACGCGCATCGCATTGGCCCAGTTCAGCATGGCCCGTGCGCGGCAGGCCTGCGAACTGGCATCGAGGCTGCCGGTGCTGACCACCGTCGACAGCGCGGTGCGGGCGCTGCGTACACGGTTGTCGGGCTAGACATCCTCATCGCTCGACAGGAAGCGGAGACTCGTCTCGCCTCCGCCGGCCGAATGGGGCAGGGCGGCCTTGCCGATTCGATCAAGGTAGACTGCACGGTTTTTCGTTCAGGCGGTATGGCGCACGTTTCACAGCGCACAGGTTTCAACGGCTCGGCGCTGGTGTGCGTGCTCTCTCGGCTGACCGGCACCGAAGTCCGCGAATCCGGACAGGCCACTGCGGATCGACTGAGCCAATGGTTCGGTTGGACGGATGCCATCTCGCTGTCCGCGGCACTGAATGGTGGCCTGGCGCCTGCGCCCGCCGGCGCCCGGGCCTCCAGCAGCGCCGAGGAAGGCGAATACGCCCGCGTGCGAACCGCATTGAAGAATGCGATCGCCGAGGATGGCCTCTCCACGACCGACAAAGAAGGCCGGCGCCTGCGTGCGTCGACGCCCGGAGACACCGCGGCCACGACAGCCGCCTTCAAGCCCTACCGTCAGCGCTACCTTGCCCAGCAGCAGGCCATGGAGTCGAGCATCGCCCCGTTGCGCAGCCGGCTGCGGGCGGCGCTGGCGGCCCGATCGCCTGCCATGGCCCGGCTTGCTGCCGTGGACGTCGTGATGGAACAGGTGCTGGGTGCGCGCGAGCGCAGCTTGCTGACGGCGGCTTCCGCAGGGCTCGCAAGGCATTTCGAGCGCCTGCGCCAGGCAGCACAGGCGTCGATCGATCCCGGCGACACGACGCCACCCGGCGAGTGGCTGGATCTGTTCTGCAAGGACATGCAGGACCTGCTCCTCGCCGAACTTGATTTTCGAATGCAACCGATCGAAGGGCTGCTCGAAGCCCTTCGCATGAGGCCACCAGACTGCCATGAATAGATTTCTTCATCACGCCGTCCTTGTCGCCGGCCTGGCCGCCGTGTGCTGGGCCGCTGCCGGCTACGTCGGTTCGAGCCCGTTGGCGTTGGCCATCACGGTGCTCGTCGCCGCGTTCTACCTGATGGGCGCGCTGGAATTGCAGCGCTTCCGCCAGGCCACGTCCACCTTGACTCGCGCCACGGCGGACCTGCGCGATCCCCCGACGAGCCTCGGCCCCTGGCTCGAGCAGCTGGATCCTTCCCTGCGCAACGCGGTGCGCCTGCGGATCGAAGGTGAGCGCGTTGGCTTGCCCGGCCCGGCGCTGACGCCGTACCTGGCCGGGCTGTTGGTGTTGCTGGGCATGTTGGGCACCTTCCTGGGAATGGTCGTCACGCTGAAGGGCACCGGCATCGCGCTGGAGAGCGCGACCGACCTGCAGGCCATCCGCGCCTCGCTGTCTGCCCCCGTGAAGGGCTTGGGATTGGCCTTCGGCACATCGGTCGCGGGCGTGGCGGCTTCCGCGATGCTGGGCCTCGCCTCGGCGCTGTGCCGGCGCGAGCGGCTGCAGGCGGGACAAAGGCTCGACCAGCGGATCGCGACCACCTTGCGGGGCTTCTCCCTGGCCCATCAGCGCGAGGAATCCTTCAAGCTGCTGCAGCGGCAGGACCAGGCGATGCCCGAGCTGGTCGATCGGCTGCAACGCATGATGGCGACGATGGAACGGCAGAGCGAAGCGCTGAACGAGCGCCTGGCCGCCGGCCAGGACAGCTTCCACCGCAAGACCGAGGCCGCATACGCCAGTCTGGCCTCTTCCGTCGGGCAATCCTTGAACCAGAGCCTGAGCGAAAGCGCCCGCATCGCCGGCGCGACGATCCAGCCGGTCGTCGAAGCCACGATGGCAGGGATCGCGCGCGAGACCGCCGGGTTGCACGAGACCGTCGCGCACACCGTGCAGCAGCAACTCGACGGTCTGTCGATCCGCTTCGAAGCCACCCACACCAGCGTGGCGCAGACCTGGAAGACCGCGCTCGCCGAGCACCGGCACACGAGCGAAGCGCTGTCCGAGGCGCTGCGCCATGCGCACGACCACTTCGCCGAAAGCTTCGAACAGCGTTCGGCCTCTCTGGTGCAGGAGGTCGGCGGCCATCTGGAAAGCACGATGGCCCGTGTGTCGAACACCTGGGACAGCGTTCTTGCGCAGCATCAGCGGGTCAGCGAGAAGCAGTCAGGGGATGCGCACCAGGCCTTGGCCACGGTGGCGGCGAGCTTCGGGCAGCACGCGGACTCGCTGCTGCGCAACGTGGGCCAGGCGCATGCCGACCTGCAGGCGGAAACGGCATTGCGCGATGAGCAGCGGCTGTCGGCCTGGACGCATGCGCTGTCGGCCATGGCCGCCTCGCTGCAGCAGGAGTGGCAGCAAACGGGCGCGCAGACCCTCGGTGCGCAGCAGCAGCTCTGCGAAACGCTGGCGCAGACCGCCCGCGACATGTCCGCACAGACGGGCGCACACGCAGAGACCACGGTCGCCGAGATCGCCCGGTTGCTGCAAGCCGCCGCCGAGGCGCCTCGTGCCGCAGCCGAGGTGGTGGCCGAGCTGCGCCAGAAGCTTTCCGACAGCATGGCGCGCGACAACGCGATGCTGGAGGAACGCAGCCGCATGCTGAGCGTGCTCGAGACACTGCTCGACGCGGTGAACCATGCGTCCGGCGAGCAGCGAACGGCCATCGACGCGTTGGTCACCTCGTCGGCGGAAATGCTGGACCGGGTCGGCAGCCGCTTCACGGACACGGTCGATGCGCAGACCGGCAAGATGGCCGCCGTCGCCGCGCAGATCACCGGCAGTGCCGTCGAAGTGGCGAGCCTGGGCGACGCATTCGGCTTTGCCGTTCAGCTGTTCAGCGAATCGAACGACAAGCTCGGCGCGCATCTGCAGCGCATCGAAGGAACGCTGGGCAAGTCCATCGCGCGCAGCGACGAGCAGCTGGCGTACTACGTCGCGCAGGCGAGGGAGGTCATCGACCTGAGCATCATGTCGCAGAAGCAGATCGTCGACGATCTGCAGCGCCTAGGCAGCAAGCAGGCCCTCGTGGACGCCGACGCGCGATGAGGGAGGAGATGGATGCCGGCCTGGAGCCGACCGTGCCGGTATGGGCCGTCTTCGGCGACCTCATGGCGGGGATGCTGGGCGCCTTCGTGCTGATCCTGGTGTGCGTGCTCGGCATGCAGTTCGAGCTCGCGACAAAGCTGGAAGCCGAAGTCAAGCAGCGGCAGGTGGAAGCGCAGCGCCGAATGGCCCTTGAGCAAGCCCTGGCAGGGCCCTTGGCGACGGGCCGCGTGACGCTCAGCAACGGGCGCATCGGCATCAATGGCAGCGTGCTGTTCGCCTTCAACTCCGCTGAATTGCAGCCCGAAGGCCGGCAGTTGCTGAGGAGCTTGACCGCACCATTGGCCGCTTACCTGCAGGCCCGCGACGAGATTCTGATGGTCAGCGGCTTCACCGACGACCGGCAGGTTCGCGGCGGCAATCGCCAGTTCGCCGACAACTGGGAACTGTCGGCGCAGCGCGCCTTGACGGTGACACGGACGCTGATCGAGGAAGGCATGCCGTCGGCCTCGCTGTTCGCCGCTGCCTTCGGGTCCGAGCAAGCGGTGGCATCGAATGCCGACGCCGACGGACGCGCCCGCAACCGGCGTGTGGAAATAGCGCCCACGCCCAGGCGATCCGACGGAAGTCTCAAGTCCCGTGAGTAGCGGCAAGCCCTGCACGACGGGCATGGAGGCCGCGGACCCCGCCGGGATGGTCCGCGCGCGGCGCGAGCGTGGCGATCATCGGTTCGATCCTGTGCGCTTTCACTTCATCGAAGCGCTGGCCGCACGGGCATCCGTCCACCACGGCGAAGCGCGACGCATCCTGGACGACAAGGTCGTCAAGCTGCTGGCGGTGTATGGCGAGGATCTCGCAAAGGCCCGTCGCGCGGATGGCCCATCGGCACCGCCGGCGGCGGATGCGAAGCAGGAGGGCCGACTCGATCGCGGGGCGCTGGCCGAGCTTGTCGACGACATCGATCGGCGTGCCTCTGCCCGTGAGAGCGGCGCAACAGCAAGCGATGGCACGCCGAGTCTCGCTTCCCATCCCGAACTGAAGACGCTCCGATATTTCAGGAGCACCTGGTCGCGGCTCAGTGCCGAGCGGCGCCTGTTGCAGTCACTTGCGAAGGTGCCGGAGAATGCCGGCCCTCTCAATTCGCATCAGCTCGTGCATCGATCTCTCATACTGATGCGTGACCTGTCGCCGGAATACCTGAACCGGTTCATGTCCTATGTCGACGTGTTGCATTGGCTCGATCAGGCAGATGCGGGCCGTGGCCTGTCAGGCACCCATGCCCCGCGTGCCGAAAGCCATCGGAAGACGGCTCGCGGCAGGTCCGGCTGATGGATGTCGGGCAGTCTGCAGGACGCTTGAGACCCTCTGCATCCGGCGCACCCGCCGGAATGCAGCGGCACTCTACGCAGTGAGTTCTTCCAGTGACTTTCCGGCCGCCATCGCTTCCTTGAGCCACCTCGGGCGCGGACCCATGCCGCTCCAGCTGTTGCCGGCCTGGTCGCGATACTTCGCTTTGGGCTTCTTCGCTTTCGAAGCCTTCGCTGCGCTGCGCGTCGTCTTGGCGGGCGAAGAACCTGCGGTTGCGAACTCATCGAGTGCTCTTCCAGCCTTCAATGCATCGCGCAGCCAATGCGGACGCGGGCCTCGACCCGACCACGCGTTGCCTTGGCCGTCAGCGTACTTGGCCGACTGAGGCGCGACAGCGACGGCCTTGGCCGCCTTCGACTTGCTGCCGCCGGACTTGCCTCCAAAGAGCTGGTCTGCAGTCAACCCATAGTGCGCAATCGCCTCCTTGATGCGGCCAATGACGCCTCCCACTTCCTTCTTCTTCAATTTTTCCGCCTGTTGCTGGAGTGCCTCGATTTGCCGTTGAATCTGCTTGTAGCTTTGAGTCATTGAATGAAAGTCCCAGGTGCGTGTGGAGTTGCGACTTTAAGCGCATTGCCGTGCGACGCACAATGGTGTCCGGACGACAGATCGAGTCCAGACAATGCGAGTCCGGACAATGCGGCATCAACGTCCCTGGAATTTCGGCTTGCGTTTTTCGAAGAAGGCCCGCACGCCTTCCTTGTGATCCTCGGTCAAAAGCGCCAGGCCCTGCGCCCAGGCCTCGGCATCCAGGAGGGCTTCGAGATCCGGCTGGTACATCAGCTTGAACATCTTCTTGGCCACACCCAGCGCAAAGGTGGGTCCGTTCGCGAGGCTCTGCACTTGAGCCCATGCGGCTTCTTCCAGTTCGCCATCCGGCACGACCTGGGAGACCAGTCCGAGTGCCAGTGCTTCCCGGGCGTCGATGCGGCGACCCGAATACACCAGTTCCTTCGCGCGTTGGACGCCGAGATGCTGGGTCAGGAAATACACGGCACCTCCGTCGGGCACCAGCCCGACGTGGCGGAATACCTGGGAGAAGCGCGCGCTTTCGGATGCGATCACCACATCGCACGCCAGCGCCATGCTCCATCCGATGCCGGCCACCGCGCCGCGGACCGCACAGACCACCGGCTTCTCGATGTTCGCCAGATTGCGAACCATGCGTTGTGCCAGCTTCAGCAAGGCCCTGCCGCTCTCCGGCGTGAAGTCGCCCATCCTGCCCACATCGCCGCTCGCGCAGAACGCCGGCCCGGCGGCGTCCAGCAGCACGGCCCGCACCGTCGGATCCCGCCCGGCGGCCTCGAAGGCCGTGCCGAGCGCCTCGCGCATCTCGACGGTGAGCGCGTTCATCTTTTCCGGACGGTCCAGCGTGATCCGCGCCACGGCGTCTTCCACAACGAATCGTGTGTTCATGGTTCGGCTTCCTGATCTCAGCGACCGGTGAATTCCGGCTGGCGCTTTTCCGCGAAAGCACGGGTGCCTTCCACGACGTCCTCCGTTCCCTGAAGCAGGCGCAGCATGATCTGTTCCAGCCGCAGGCCGGTCGCGAGATCGACGTCGCGGCTGCGGATCGCGAGTTCTTTCGCGGCCTGCACGGCGAGTGGCGCATTGCGCGCCAGCCGGTGCGCGAAAGCCAAGGCTGTTTCCATCAGCGCCGATGGCTGGACGACGCGATTCACCAGACCCCAGCGCAGAGCGGTCTGGGCGTCGATGCTGTCTCCCAGGAGCAGCAGTTCCATCGCAATGGCATGCGGCAGTTGCTGGGCGATGCGCTGCGTGCCGCCGTTGCCGGGAAAAATGCCGCGCTTGACCTCGGCGACCGAGAAGGTCGCATGCTCGGCCGCGATGCGCAGGTCCGATGCCAGCATCAAGGTCATGCCGCCCCCGACGCAATAGCCGTTGATCGCCGAAATGACCGGCTTCCAGACCTCGAGGCCGCGGTTGAGCAGTTGATCCTTCTGCGTCAGAAGCGTCTCGGAGAGTGCCGGCTGCGCATTGACGAAGGATTTCAGGTCGGCGCCGGCCGAGAAGGACTTCTCTCCGGCACCGGTCACGATCGCGACCCGGATTTCCGGATCGTCGCGCACTCTGAGCCACGCATCGGACAGGGCTTTGTAATGCGCCGCATCCATCGCATTCATGCGCTCGGGACGGTTGATCGTGAGGGTGGCGACATGCCGAGCCAATGTGAAATCGATGGACATCCGTTCTTGTCTCCGGAATGAAGGATTGGGCCGCCGTTGATCAGACTTCGATCACCAGGGGTGCGTTGGGAAACTTCTTGCAGGCAGCGCTCAAGGCCGCCAGGTGCCGCGCCATGCGACGGTTGGCCGCCTCCGCGTCCTTCTCGGTGATCGCGGCGAGGATCCGGCGGTGGGCTCTGATCACGGTATGGCGCACGTCTTCCGTCGCGAAGTTCTCGATGGCCGAGGCTTTGTAGACGAGGTTGGCGATCGACAGCATGAACGCCCGCAGCAATTCGTTGTGGCTCGCGTCGGCGATGGCGCAATGCCAATTGACGTTCTCGCGCAGGAACTGCGGCACGTCAGCGAACGCCTCCTCGACGCGCCGCGTGACGTCGACCAGGTTTTGCAGCTCCGCCGCCGTGCGGTTCTGCGCCGCCAGCGCGGCGAGCGAGGGCTCCACCGCTTCCCGCGTCTGCAGCAGCGACAGCAGGCTGATGCCGCGGCCGCCCACGAAGAGTGACACCGATCGGTGCATCGACTGATCGTCCGGTCGGCTGGCGACCGTGCCGCCGAGCCGGCCCGGGCGAGTCCGGACGAGGCTTTCGGTTTCGAGGATGCGCAGGGCTTCGCGAACCGATCCCCTGCTCAGGCCGGTCTGGGCCATGAGCTCGCGTTCGGCGGGAAGCGGCATGCCCGGCTCGAGTGCGCCGTCGAGGATGCGCCGGCGCAGTTCGCGCGCCAGCAGGTCCGAGTTCTTCGGCGCACGGATGGGAGAAAGTTTGACGTCGTTCACGGCTTGATTTTGGTGTTTACAGATCAATCGTATCTTTGTACGATCCGATCTGTCAATGGTTCGACCAACTCGACGCAATCCCGCGACAGAGTTTTTTTGGCGTCGGACACAACAAAGGAGACAACATGGAAGGCTTCAACCGGCGCGACGCGCTGGCTGCATTCTTTTTGGGAGCCGCAGCAGTTTCACCGCTGTCGGTGTTCGCAGAAGACAACTATCCCGCCCGGCCTCTCAGGATGGTCGTGCCCTTTTCCGCCGGCGGTGGAACCGATGTCGTCGCGCGCGCCCTGGCGAGAACCCTGTCGGAGCGGCTGAAGCAGCCCGTGGTGATCGACAACCGCGCCGGGGCGGGCTCGACCATCGGGACCGAGGCCGTGGCGCGCTCGCCGGCGGACGGCTACACGCTGCTTTTCGCCTCCGCGGCCTACAGCTTCGCGCCGGCGGTCTACGGCAATCTTCCCTACCGGCCGGAAGATCTCACCGCGGTCGCGGTCGTGAACAGCACGCCGCTGATGCTGACCGTGAACCCGTCGGTGCCGGCGCGAGACGCGCGCGCCTTCATCGAACTGCTCAAGACGCAGCCCGGCCGATTCAGCTATGCGTCCTCCGGCGTGGGCACGACCCTGCACATCGCGGCGGAACATTTTCTGCGAAGTGCCGGCGTCAAGGCCCAGCACATCCCGTACAAGGGCGAGGCGCCGGCGATGAACGACCTGCTCAGCGGGCAGGTCGCCTTCATGGTCGGCCAGGCGTCCTCGGCGGTGCAGTACGTCAAGAGCGGCAAGCTGATCGGCCTGGGCGTCACGACGCCGAAGCGCCTGGCCTCCCTGCCGGATATGCCGACCTTGGCGGAGGCTGCCATCCCCGGCTTTTCCGCCTATGGATGGAATGCGGTGCTGGTGCCCAAGGGCACGCCGCGCGCCGTGATCGAGCGGCTGAATCGCGAGATCACGGCCGCCGTCGGCAGTTCGCAATTGCAGAAGACCTTCGACGACCTTGGCCTCGATCGCCTGGAGCCGATGACGCCGGAAGGCGCCGCCGCATTCATCGTCGCCGAGACGAACAAGTGGAGGCCGGTGATCCAGGGCGCGGGCATCAAGGGCGAGTGACTTCCAATCACGCCCACACAGGACACAGGAGGCGACATGGCAGGTTTGTGGTTTCAGCAATTCAGCGTCGGGCAGGTGTTCGAACACGAGATCCGGCGCACCGTGACGGAGGCCGACAACATGTGGTTCAGCAATGCCACATGCAATCCCGCGGCCATCCACATCGACGCGGAATACTGCAAGGGAACGGAGTTCGGCAGACCGCTGGTCAATAGCATCTTCACGCTGGGACTCGTCATCGGGCTGTCGGTCCAGGACACGACGCTGGGCACCACCATCGCGAACCTCGGCATGACCGATACGCGTTTCCCGAAGCCGGTGTTCGCCGGCGACACGATCCGATCGAGGACCACCGTCACCGCGAGCCGCGAAAGCCACTCGCGCCCGAACGCCGGAATCATCACCTTCCTGCACCAGGGCTTCAATCAGCGCGACGAAGAAGTCTGCACCTGCACGCGGCAGGCCCTGATGCTGCGCCAGCCGGACTGATCCGCGTCGAACTCACACCAAGGAAGCATCCATGCGAAAGCTGCACCACTTCATCGCCGGCCTGCTGCTGGCAGCCGGCACACTCAGCGCGTTCGCCGACGCCTATCCATCGAAGGCGATCAAGGTGATCGTGCCGTACGCGGTCGGGCAGGGCACGGACATCGTGGCCCGCTTCGTTGCCGATGCGCTCGGCAAGGAACTCAAGCAAGCGGTCTATATCGAGAACAAGCCCGGCGCCAACGGCAATGTGGGTGCGCAGTTCGCCGCCCATGCGCCTGCCGACGGCTACACGCTGATGGTGGGCACGAACGCAACCAATGCGGCGAACGCATTCATCTACGCGAACCCCGGCTACGAGGCCGAGGACTTCGAGGCCATCGGGATGATCGGCATCCTGCCGCTGGTCTACGTCGCCAACAACGCCAGTTCCGTCAACGACATCCAGGACCTGATCCGTGCGGCCCGGGCGAAGCCCAACGCCCTGAATACGGCGGTCTCGACCACGACGTGCCGGACCGCGCACGAGCTCTTCAAGTCGCTCGCCCAGGCACCGATGTTCCCGGTCGACTTCAAGGGCAGTGGCCAGGCCCTGACGGCCGTCATCGGCGGACAGGTCGAATTCATGGTCGACACGATCACCTCGCTGCGCGCCGCGATCACGTCGAATCAGGTGAAGGCCCTCGGCGTGACCTCCGCCACCCAGAGCAAGCTGCTGCCCGGCGTCAAGTCGCTGGCCGAGCAGGGCGTGAAGGGCTATGAGCTGGTGGGATGGACCGTGCTGTACACGCCCAAGGGCGTGCCGGCCGAGGTCTCGCACACGCTTTCCGCTGCCCTCGACAAGGTGCTGGCACGCAGCGACGTGCAGGACAAGCTTCTGCAGTTCGGCATCGAACCGCAGAAGAAGTCCGCCGAGGAACTCAAGGCGTTCGCCGCATCCGAGAAGGAAAAGTGGGGCCGCCTGATCACTGCGGCCGGCCTGAAGGCGAACTGATTCGACACCACCCGGCGCTCGCGCGCCATGCCTATCCGATTCCGAACATGAACCAATTACCCGACCCCATCCGACCCGTCCGGTCCTTTCTGTTCGTGCCCGCCGACAGCGAGCGCAAGATGGCCAAGGGCGCCGACAGCGCGGCCGACGCCCTGATCCTCGACCTGGAGGATTCAGTCGCTCCGAGTCGCACGCAGATCGCTCGCGGCATGGCGCTCGACTATCTGCGCAGCCGGCCGGATCGCAGCCGCCAGCAACTCTGGGTTCGCATCAACCCGCTGGAGACGGAATCGGCCTTGCAGGACCTCGTGACGGCGCAGGGCGCGCCCGATGGCATCGTCTTGCCGAAGGTGCGCGGGGCCGCCGACGTGGTCAGGCTCTCTCACTACCTGGAAGCGATCGAAGTCCGCGACGGCATTGCCAAGGGGAGCATCCGGATCATGCCGGTCGCCACCGAGACGCCCCAGGCGCTGTTCACCCTGGGCAGCTACGAGGGTTGCTCGTCACGGCTGGCCGCTCTCACCTGGGGCGCCGAGGACATCGCGGCCGCACTGGGCGCCAGCACGAACCGCGCACAGGACGGCGAGTACGACACCATCTATCAACTCGCGTGCTCCCTCTGCCTCGCGGGTGCGCATGCCGCGGGCGTGCAGCCCATCGACACGATCTGGGCCGACTTCAAGGACGATCCAGGCCTGCGTCGCGATGCACAGCGTGCGCGCCAGCGCGGCTTCACCGGAAAGATCGCGATCCACCCCGGCCAGGTGGACACGATCAACGCTGCGTTCACGCCGAGCGACGAGGAGCTTGCACACGCCAGACGCGTGGTCGAGATCTTCGAGAGCAACCCGGGACTGGGCACGGTCGGCCTCGACGGCAAGATGCTGGACATGCCGCACCTGAAGCAGGCGCAGCGCCTGCTCGCGCTCGCGCAGCGCTTCGCCGCAAGCACGGCGGAAGGCGGATCGGATCGTTCATGAGCAAACAGCCTCTGCGCGGCCTGCGCGTGCTGGACCTGTCCAAGGTTCTTGCCGGCCCCCTGTGCGCCCAGTACCTGGGCGACATGGGTGCCGACGTGATCAAGATCGAGTCGCCGCGGGGCGGCGGCGACGAAACCCGTGGCTGGCCTCCGCTGCGCGAGGGCGGGGGAGCGCGAACCGGCGCGATCTTCATCAGCACCAATCGCAACAAGCGCTCGATCGCGGTCGACCTCGCCACCGACGACGGCCGCGAGATCGTGCATCGGCTCGCGCGGCGAGCGGACGTCGCGATCACGAGCTTCGGACCGGGCGTGGCCACGAAGCTCGGCGTCGACAGCGCATCGCTTCGCGCGTTGAACCCCCGGCTGGTGTTCTGCGACATCTCGGGTTTCGGCAGCGTGGGGCCGATGTCCCAGGGCAAGGGCTACGACGTGATACTGCAGGCGTTCTGCGGCATGCTCTCCATCACCGGCGAAGCAGACGGGCCGCCGGTGCGCAGTCCCTTCTCCCCCGTGGACCAGGGCACGGGCCTGCATGCGCTCGCCGGCATCCTGGCGGCGCTGTACGAGCGGGAACGAAGCGGTGTCGGCGGCACGGTGGAAGCCTCGCTCTTCGACACCGCGACCGGCTTCCTCGCCTACTTCCTGCAGAACTTCTGGGAACGCGGCACCGAACCCGTTCGGCCGGGCAGCGGCCACGAGTCGCTGTGTCCCTACCAGGTGTTCGAGACCGCCGACAAGCCGCTCATTCTCGGCGTCGCCAACGACGCGCTTTGGCAGCGCTTCTGCGCCCTGGCCGGGCTGGAGTCCGTGCGCGACGACCCGCGCTTCGCCACCAACGCGGCGCGCGTCGAGCATCGAGCCCAGACGCTGTCACTGGTCAGCGCCGCCATGCGGACACGCGGGCGGGCCGACTGGTTGCAGACGCTGGACGCAGCCGGCATCCCCTGCTCGCCGCTGCATACTCTCGGCGAACTCTCGGCGCATCCGCACACGCGCGCCAGCGGCATGGTGTTCGAGTACGAGCATCCTGCGCTCGGCACGCTCGCCACCGTGGCGCAGCCGCTGCGATTCGATGGCGAACGCACCGAGGTCCGCCGGGCCGCGCCGATGCACGGCGAGCACACGCGTGAAGTGCTGGCCGAGCTCGGCTACAGCGAGGCGGAGATCGTCCGCCTCACGTCGAAAGGGGAAGCGCGATGAACTTCGATCTGAGTGATGAACAACGTGCGATCCAGGAAGCCGTGGCCGGCATCTGCCGCGATTTCGGCGACGACTATTGGCTGCTCAGGGATCGCGAAGGCGGCTTTCCCGAGGACTTCTACCGCGCCATGGCCAACGCTGGCTGGCTCGGCATCGCCATGCCGCAGGAGCACGGCGGCGCGGGCCTGGGCATCCTCGAAGCCACCCTCATGATGGAAGCCGTCGCGGGCTCCGGCGCAGGCCTGTCCGGCGCTTCCGCCATTCACATGAACGTGTTCGGATTGCATCCTGTCGCCGTGCATGGCACGGAACGACAGAAGCGCCGCTGGCTTCCGTCGATCATCAAGGGCGAGGCGAAAGCCTGCTTCGGCGTCACCGAGCCGAACACCGGGCTCAACACGCTCAAGCTCAAGACGATGGCGGTGCGCAAGGGCGACCGGTACATCGTGAACGGGCAGAAGATCTGGATCTCCACCGCCCAGGTCGCTCACAAGATCCTGCTGCTGGCGCGGACCACGCCGATCGAACAGGTCAAGTCGCCCTCGCAAGGGCTCAGTCTCTTCTACACCGACCTGGACCGCAGCCACGTCGAGGTTCGCGAGATCGAGAAGCTCGGCCGCAAGTGCGTCGATTCCAATCAGCTGTTCATCGACGGGCTCGAGATTCCGGTGGAAGACCGGATCGGAGAAGAAGGCAAGGGGTTCTCGTACATCCTCGATGGCATGAATCCCGAGCGCCTGCTGCTCGCGGCCGAAGCCACCGGTCTCGGCCGCGCGGCGCTGCGCCGGGCGGCGAGCTATGCCAACGAAAGGGTGGTCTTCGACCGCCCGATCGGCAAGAACCAGGGCGTGCAGCATCCGCTGGCGGAGCGTTGGGTGGAACTGGAAGCGGCGGAACTGCTGTACCGGCGCGGCGCATGGCTCTACGACCAGGGCCGGCCCTGCGGCGCAGAGGCCAACGCCGCCAAGTTCTTCTGCGCCGAGGCGGGCTTCCGTTCCTGCGAGACGGCCGTGCTGACGCATGGCGGCATGGGCTACGCGAAGGAGTACCACGTCGAGCGCTACCTGAGAGAGGCGATGCTTCCCAGGCTGGCACCCGTGTCCATCCAACTGATCCTGTCTTTCATTGCGGAGAAGGTGCTGAACCTTCCCAAGTCTTACTGAGAGCCTCCGGAGTTTCCATGTTCCAGCAAAAGAAGGTCATCATCAGCTGCGCAGTGACCGGCGCGATCCACACGCCATCGATGTCTCCGCACCTGCCGGTCACGGCCGACGAAATCGCAGAGGCGTCCATCGCGGCTTGCGAAGCGGGCGCGGCAATCATTCACCTGCATGCCCGCGATCCCGTCACCGGCAAGCCGGATCAGCGCCCGGAGGCATTCAAGCCATTCCTGGAGCAGATCAAGGCCCGGAGCAAGGCGGTCGTCAATCTGACGACCGGCGGCTCGCCCTACATGACCGTGCAGGAGCGCATGCTGCCAGCGAAGGTGCTTCGACCCGAGGTTGCATCGATGAACATGGGCACCATGAACTTCGGCCTGTTCCCCATGCTCAAGCGCTTCAAGGAGTTCCAGCATGATTGGGAACGCCCTTACCTCGAAGGAAGCAAGGACCTGATCTTTCGCAACACCTACGGCGATTTGGAAACCGTGCTGACCGAGCTCTCGGCGAACGACACGCGCTACGAATTCGAGTGCTACGACACCTCGCACCTGTACAACCTGGCGCACTTCGTCGAGCGTGGCCTGGTGAAGGCTCCGTTTTTCATCCAGACCGTGTTCGGCATCCTCGGCGGCATCGGCACGCATCCCGACGATGTGATGCACATGAAACGCACGGCCGATCGGCTGTTCGGCGACAACTACCGCTGGTCGGTGCTGGGTGCCGGTGCCAGTCAGATGAAAGTGGCAGCGATGGCAGCGTCCATGGGCGGGAACGTGCGGGTGGGCCTGGAAGACAGCCTATGGATCGGCAAGGGCCGCCTGGCGAAATCGAATGCCGAGCAGGTGCATCAAGTGCGCGCCATCCTCGAAGGCTTGGGGCTGGAGATCGCCACGGCGGATGAGGCGCGGGAGATTCTCCAGCTGAAAGGTTCTTCTGCTGTCGGCTTTTGAGAGGACCTTGCCGCATCACACGGCGTCTCAGCGCGACGGTGCCTTCGGGCGGTAGCCGATGAATTGCGGCGCGATGCGCGCGATGACAGGGCCATCGAAATCCCAGCTCAGGCATTTGCCCATCTGATGGTCGGGCTCGGTGGCGACGAGGGGGGCCTCTCCACGCTGTAGCCGCTGGTGGCGCCGGTAGCCCGGAACGGTTTGAAAGGCGACCGTCGCCATCACACCCAGCAACTCGCGCAGGTGGGTGCAGCCGCGCACGCCGCCCATGGCCGCATCGACCTGCTTGCGCCAACCCGGACCGATCCTTGCGCCGACCAGGCCGCCGAAGGGGTCGGCTGCGGGCGCGCATTCATCGAAGGGCGTGCTGGGCATGGCCGCCACTGCTGCGTGCACGATCAGCGCGTCGTCGATCGTCAGACGGATGTGCATGTGGTGGACCGGCTCGCCCGCGGCACGCGAGCGGTCGCCGTTGGTCGTCGTCGCATAGGCCTTGGTATCGACCAGTTCGGCCTCGAGGTCCCAGAGCCCATCGACGCGCAGAAAGCTGCGGGTCGTGATGGCACGGATGTGCGCGGGCTCGCGAGAAACGGGGTCGGGGAGGGCGTCCATGCTTTTTCTTTCGTTCCTGGATAGCGCCGCGCGACTCGGCGCGCAGCAAAGAGGTCCCGCTCGGATCCGGCTTGCCGTCGCGAGCCTGTTGGCGAGCTGACGTCGATTTTTAACATCATTCAACGCATCGCCTGCACCTCGATCTTCCGAGCGCTCGAGCGCAATGAACGGAGGCTGAGCGATGTCCTCGCGATAATCGGCACTCTTACAAGGAGCGCGCGTGGATATCGTTTTGCTGGTGAAGGCCGCCGTCATGGGCATCGTCGAGGGCCTGACCGAGTTTCTCCCCATCTCGTCGACCGGGCACCTGATCCTCGCGGGTTCGCTGCTCGGCTTCGACGACGACAAGGCCAAGGTGTTCGACATCGCGATCCAGACCGGCGCGATCTTCGCGGTGATCGGGGTCTACTGGGAGAAGATCCGCTCGACCGTCGTCGCGCTGCCGCGCCAGCCCAAGGCGCGGCGCCTGGCGCTCAACGTGCTGGTCGGCTTCCTGCCCGCGGTGGTGCTGGGCCTGCTGTTCGGCAAGGCGATCAAGGCGCACCTGTTCACTGCGATCGTGGTGGCCAGCACCTTCATCATCGGCGGCTTCATCATCCTGTGGGCCGAGAAGCGCCCGCCCGGCGCGGTGCGCGTCGAGCATGTCGACGACATGACGCCGTGGGACGCGCTGAAGGTCGGTGTGGTCCAGTGCTTCGCGATGATCCCGGGCACCAGCCGCAGCGGCTCGACCATCATCGGCGGCATGCTGCTGGGCCTGTCGCGCCAGGCGGCGACCGAGTTCTCCTTCTTCCTCGCGATTCCGACGCTGATCGGCGCCGGTGTCTACAGCCTCTACAAGGAGCGCGCGCTGCTGTCGCTGGCCGACATCCCGCTGTTCCTCGTCGGTCTGGTGTTCTCGTTCGTCAGCGCCTGGTTGTGCGTGCGCTGGCTGCTGCGCTACATCGCGAGCCACAGCTTCGTGCCCTTCGCGTGGTACCGGATCGCGTTCGGGATCGTGGTGCTCGCCACCGCGTGGAGCGGCGCGGTGGTCTGGGCGGAGTAGCGCGCGCCGCGTGGCAGCCGCTCAGTCCAGGGCGAGTCCGGACTTGTGCGCGATGTCCTTCCACTTGTTCGTCTCGGCGGCGACGAAGGCCTGCGTGTCCCGCGCGCTGCCCTTGCCCGCGATCGATCCGCTGGAAACCAGCGCCGGCCTGAGTTCGCTGGAAGCCATGATCTCGTTGATCCAGGCGTTCAATTGCGTCACCCGGGCGGCGGGCGTGCCGGCCGGCGCACCGACCACGTACCACTGCGTGGCCTCGTAGCCCTTGAGGCCGGCCTCCTGCATCGTCGGCACCTCGGGCAGGCTCTCGATGCGGTAGGAGGAGGTCACGGCATAGGCCTTGAGCTTGCCGGCCTTGATCTGCGGCAGCACCGGCGTGACGCCCAGGATCGCCAGCGGCACCTGGCCGCCGACCACGTCCGTCACCGCCTGGCCGCCGCCCTTGTATGGGATGTGCGTCATCGCCGTGCCGGCCGTGATGTTGAACAGTTCGCCGGCCAGATGCTGCGAGGTGCCGTTGCCGGAACTCGCGTAGCTCCAGGCCTTCGGCGTGGCGCGCATTGCCGCGAGCAACTCCGCGACGGTCGATGTCGGTGCCGCCGCCGGACCGACCAGAACCATCGGTCCCTCGGCGATCCTGGCCACCGCGACCAGCTCCTTGCCCAGTTCCGGCGGCCGCTGGTTGAACAGGATGGGGCCGGGGATCGAGATCAGCGTGTAGCCGTCCGGCGTCGCCTTGGCCGCTGCCTGCAGCGCGATGACGCCCGATGCGCCCGGACGGTTGTCGACCACCACCGGCTGGCCGGTCTTCTCGCTCAGCCGCCGCGCCGCGAGCCGGGTGAGAACATCGAGGCTGCCGCCCGGCGCGAAGCCGACGATCCAGGTGATCGGCTTTTCGTGCGGCCAGTCGGCGGCCGCTGCGAGGCCGTGCAGCGGGAGCATGCATGCGAGCGCCGCCAGTGCGATGGCGCGGCGCGGAAGCGAAGAGGAAGCTTTCACGATGTCGAATCCATGGAGAGAGGTTTTAGTCGCGTGCGCCCGGAACCGTGTTGGGAAATGTCTTGCAGCTGTCGTTGAAGGCCTGGACCATGCGCAGCACCGGCTGCAGCACCCACGTGTTGAAGGCCAGCACGTCGCTCTCTTCCTTGGGGTCGCGCGTCAGGTTGAAGAGATAGGGCGACTCGAGCTTGCCCTTGCCCTCGTTGACTTCCGGCTCCCAGAAGAAGTGCAGCTTCCAGTCGCGCCACTTCACCGCGCGCAGGTCGTTCTTGATGTAGAAGAGAAAGCCTTCGCGCGTCGAACGCGCCGTGCGCCCGAGGAGGAAGTCGCGCTGGTCGATGCCGTCGATCGGCCGGTCGTCCGGAATGCGCGCGCCGCCCAGCGCGGCCAGCGTGGTGAACAGATCGGTGACGTGCACGATCTCGTTGCTGACCTGGCCGGCGGCGATCTTCTGCGGCCAGCGCGCGATGAAGGGCACGCGCAGGCTGCCTTCCATGGCCGTGTGGTACGTGCCGCGCCACGGCCCCGCGGTGCCGCGGTAGGGCGGGCGGAACTCGGGGCCGTTGTCGCTGCAGAAGATGAAGAGCGTGTCGTCGGCCAGCCCCAGGCGGTCGATCTCGTCGACCACCTGGCCCACGCGATGGTCCATCTCCACCATCGAGTCCGCGAAGTCGCCCGCGCCGGTGCGGCCCGCGAAGTCGCGATGCGGCAGCGTCGGAAAGTGCAGGTGCACCATCGGCAGGTAGAGGAAGAAGGGCTTGCGCGCCGCGTGGTTGCGCTGGATGAAGGCCAGCGACAGGTCGACCAGTTCCTCGTCGATGCGGCGCCGGCTCTCGAGGTCGTAGACCTTGACCTTCTCCGACGCCGCTCCGCGCGTGCCTCGCATGATGTGCGGCAACTCGGCCACCGACGGGTCGAAGCCCGGGGTCGAGGTGAACTGGCTTTCGTCGGTGGTGCGCGGAATGCCGTACCAGGTGTCGAAGCCGCGGTCGGAAGGGTAGCGGCCCGGGATGTCGCCCAGGTGCCATTTGCCATAGTGCGCCGTCGCGTAGCCGCTGTCGGAAAGGACCTGGGCCAGCGTGACCTCCGACCGCGCCAGTCCCTGCGGCAGGCCCGCCGGCACCGATTGCAGGCAGCCGGTGCGGATCGGATGACGGCCCGTCATGAGCGCCGAGCGCGTCGGCACGCAATCGCTTTCGACATTGAAGTTCTGCAGGAGCAGGCCCTGCCGGGCCAGCGCGTCGATGCGCGGTGTCGGCGCGCCGCGCAGCGCGCCACCGCCGTAGCAGCCGAGTTCTCCCCAGCCGAGGTTGTCTGCAACGATGAGGACGATGTTGGGTTGATGCACGTGTCGGGCCCGGTCGAAGTCGAGCCCTTCAATCTAGCCAGTCCGGCCCCGTGGGCCATTCCGGTGAGCGCGTTTTCGGATGACGATCCGGAATGCCCTCGCGGGTTAGGAACGTCCGGCCAGCAGCAGATCCCGGAACGTCGTCATCAGCGGCGACCAGCTTGCGCGCGGCTGCGCCAGCAGCACCAGCGTGCGCTGGAACGCGAGCTGGGGCACGGGCAGCGGCGCCACCTGCGCCGCCCAGCCCCGCAGCATGGAGCCGGGCACGAGCGCGAGCAGGTCGGTGCTGGCCAAGAGGCCCATCGCGGTGCCGGAGGTGTAGTCGGCCTCGAGCGCGACCTGCGGCGGCGGCACGCCCTCGCGCTCGAAGATCTCGGTGACCAGGCGCCGCGCCGCGCTCGCGCGGCTGGCCAGGATCCACGGGTAGGCCGACAGATCGGCCAGCGTCACCGTGGCCCGCTGAAAGAGCGGATGCCGCGTTCGCGCCGCGACCTGGACCTTGTCCTCGCCGATGCGCGCATGGGTGCAGCTGAAGTTCGCGCCCGGGTAGGACGGGACCACGGCGAGATCGAGCGCACCTTGCTCCACCTCGTCGTTGAGCGCGTCCGACTTGCCGATCGTCAGGCGGATCCGCAGCCCCGGCCGGCTGCAGACCATGTCGGCGAGCGCACGGACGGCGTCGGTGTCGCCCGCCGAATTGGTCAGGCCAATGCGCAGCAGTCCTTGGTGCTGCGCCCGTATCTCCGTCGCGACGCGCGCCATCTCGACATGCTGGGCATGAAAGCGCCGCGCCGATTCGACGAAGAGCTCGCCGTTGCCGGTGAGCCGCGTGCCGTGGCTGCTGCGCTCGAGCAGCGGCATGCCCACGGCTTCCTCGAGGCGCCGCAATGCCTTGGAGATCGTCGGCTGCGTCACACCGATGGACTCGGCCGCCCGGCCCAGGTGGCCCTGGCGCACGACCTCGAGGAAATAGGCGATGTCGTTGAACGAATAGCTCATCCGACCCGCACCGCCTACTTGCCGGCGCGGCCTGGCGACAGGCTCTTCACGGCCTCGAGCATCTTCTCGACATGCTGATCGGGGTCGAGGCTCTGGTAGACGGCAGCCACCTTGCCGTCGCGCGAGAGCGCATAGGACACGCGGGTTGCGTAGTCGGGCCGCGTTTCCATCATCGCATCGAAGGACTGGCTGATCGACTTGCTCTCGTCCGACGCCACCGGAAAGCGGCCCTGGCAGACCTCGCTGGAGAATTTCGCGAGCGTCTGGATGTCGTCGGTCGACACGCCGATCACCGTGGCGCCGGCCGCCGCGAAGCGATCCATCGCCTCGGCGAAGGCATGGGCCTCGATCGAGCAGCCCTTGGAGAAGGCCGCGGGGAAGAAGTAGACGACCACCGGTCCCTTCGCCAGCGCATCGGCCAGCGCGTACTTGAAGGGCTTGCCGCCGAGCGCGGCCTGGGTGCTGAACATCGGTGCGGCGCGGCCGACGTCGAGCGCGGCCCGTGCGGGCCCGGCAAAGCCAAGAACGAGCATCATCTGCACAATGGCGGTCGCAGTTCCAGGCAGCAGCTTTTTCATGTCTTCATCCCGTCAGGTTCCGGCCCGCATGTTATTCCAGCCTTTCGCAGTCCGCATGGCATGGCGTGCCATGGTGCTGCTGCTGTGCGTGCTTCTCGGCGCCTGCGGCAGCCTGCCGCCGTTCAAGCAGATGGCGCCGACCCTGACGCTGCCGGTCGATGCGTCGACACCGCTCGCGAAGGTCGTCGCCGCGTCGACGCCGCCCGGCGAGCATTCGGGCTTTCGGCTGATGCCGCTCGGCGTCTATTCGCTGGATGCCCGGATCGAGCTCGCGGCGCGCGCGCAGCACACGCTCGACCTGCAGTACTACCTGATCGCAGACGACGGCGCCGGCCGCCTGCTGCTGCGCTCGCTGAAGGAAGCGGCCTTGCGCGGCGTGCGCGTGCGGCTCCTGGTCGACGACCTCTACACCGCGAGCACCGAGCAGATGCTGCTGGCGCTGCAGGACACGCCCAACGTCGAGGTGCGCCTGTTCAATCCCTTCTGCTGTGCGCGCGGCCACCTGGCCAGCCGTTTCATCGCCTCGGCCTTCGACCTGCCGCGGCTCAACCACCGCATGCACAACAAGCTCTTCATCGCCGACGGCGTGATGGCGGTCGCGGGCGGACGCAACATCGCCGACGAATACTTCACGCTGAACATCGCGCAGAACTTCGTCGACATGGACGCGCTGGTGGTCGGCAAGGTGGTCGCGCAGCTGGGCAACATCTTCGACGACTACTGGAACAGCGAAGAGGTCTATCCGATCGCCCAGATCGTGCGGCCCGGCCGCCAGGTCCCGGTGCGGGACCAGGCCTTCGACGTCTCGGTCGGCATGGCCGGCCCCGAGCGCAGGATCCCGCTGCCCTCGACCGACACGCTGGGCTATGGCCCGATCGGCGAGGAGCTCGATGCCGGCCGCATGGGCCTGCTGTGGGGCGAGGCCCATGCGATCGCCGATCCGCCAGCCAAGCTGCGCTTCATGCGGCCCGACCTGGCCTATGACGCCAGTGTGACCAAGCGCCTGTGGGCGCGGCTGATGGAGGCCGAGCACGACATCTTCCTCACCACGCCCTACCTGGTGCCGGGCGAGAGCGGCATCGCGTCGCTTGAAGACCTGCGCCGGCGCAATGTGAAGGTGACGCTCCTGACCAACTCGCTCGCGGCCAACGACGAGCCGCTGGTGCACGGCGGCTACGTCCGCTACCGGGTGCGGCTGCTCAAGGCCGGCATCGACCTCTACGAGCTGAGTCCGGCGCGCACTGCGCGCAGCGAGCGGCTGGGGATGTTCGGCAAGTCGGTCGGCCGGCTGCATGCCAAGACGGCCGTGGTCGACCGGCGCGAGATGTTCATCGGCTCGGCCAACCTCGATCCGCGTTCGGCCACCGAGAACACCGAGCTCGGCATCGTGGTCGACAGCCCGCAGCTGGCGCGCGAGATGCTGCGCATCATCAACATCAGCAAGCTCGAAAGCGCCTACCGGCTGCGCCTGGCCGAACCCGGCGACCGGATCGAATGGCTCACCATCGACAACGAGAAGGAGGTCATCCTCCACAGCGAGCCCGAGTCGACCTGGTTCCAGCGCGTCTACAACCAGACCTTCGCACCGCTGGTGCCGGAAGACCTGCTGTAGCGCCGGCGCGCGCGCCCGGCCTTCAGTCGATCAGATTGCGCAGCGACGCCTCGACCGCGGCCGCGGTCGCGATCGGCTTTTCCATCGGGAACAGGTGCGTGCCGTCGAGCACCGTGATGCGTCCCCTGGTGACGCGCTGCGTCATCGCCATGCCGACGCGCCGCATCTCGACCGACTGGCGGCCGGCCACGAAGGCGGCCGGGCACTTGAGCGGATGCGCGCGCAGCAGGGCGCCGAGGTTGTGCGGGATGGTGTCGTAGATGGCGGTCTCGATGTCGCGGTCGAAGCTCAGCGTGCGCGAATCCTCGGCATCGAAGGTGCCGTGTTCGATGTAGTCGCGCAGCACGCGCTCGTCCCAGCGTGCGAAGGCCTTCTTCTCGCGGAAGTGCGCGAACACCGCCTCGCTGTGCTCCCAGCTGTTGCGGCGCTTGCGGCTCACCGTGCCGGGCGACACGCTCTTCATCCAGGGCGTGCGCTTCATGAGATGGATCGTGCCGGCGCGCCAGCCGCCGATGAGCGGCGAATCGAGCAGCACCACGCCCCGGGCGAGGCCGGGGTGCAGCGCGGCACACATGAGGCTCAGGAAGCCGCCCAGCGAATGGCCGACCAGAAAGACCGGGCCGCCGGTCCTGTCGACGTGCATCTGTGCGAAGTCGGCCAGCTGCTGCACGAGGTGTGGCCAGTTGTCGGTCACGGGGTATTTCGGGTCGTGGCCGAATTTCTCGATCGCGTCGATCTCGAAGCCGCGCTGGCGCAGGCTGTCGAGCATCACGCGGTAGGTGCTCGCGGGAAAGCTGTTGCCGTGCGAGAAGATGACGGGCGGCATGCCCCTGGACGCGCTCAAATCAGTTTTTCTTCCGGCGTCGAGATCTTGCGCAGCGCGCCGTGGCGCGTGGCCGGCATCTTGAGCGGATGCTCGGTGAAGCCGTCGTCCCAGACCGGGTCCTCGATGCTGTCGAACACCTCGCGCAGCTTCTGGCCCCAGCTGTTGTGCATCATGCGGTAGTACGGATTGTCGGCATCGATGCAGACCACCTTGTCGGTCTGCAGCCGGTTGGCTTCGTACACCACGAGGTCGAGCGGCAGGCCGACCGAGAGGTTGGACTTCATCGTCGAGTCCATCGACACCAGCGCGCACTTGGCGGCTTCGTCGAGCGGCGTCTCGGGCGTGAGCACGCGGTCGAGCACCGGCTTGCCGTACTTCGATTCGCCGACCTGGAAGTAGGGCGTCTCGGTGGTCGCCTCGATGAAGTTGCCGGCCGCGTAGACCAGGAAGAGCCGCATGCTCTCGCCCTTGACCTGGCCGCCGAAGACGAAGGAGACGTTGAAATCCACCCCCGCATGCTTGAGCGCTTCGGCATCGCGGTCGTACACATGGCGCACCGCCGAGCCGAGCACGCGCGCGGCGTCGAACATGCTCTTCGCATTCCAGATCGTGATCGGCGGCCCGTCTTCGGTCTCGCGCAGTTCCTCGATCTGCAGGATCTCGCGCACCGATTGCGAGATGCTCAGGTTGCCGGCCGACAACAGCACCATGAAGCGGTCGCCGGGTTGCTCGTAGACGATCATCTTGCGGAAGGTGCTGATGTGGTCCACGCCCGCGTTGGTGCGCGAGTCGGAGAGGAACACCAGTCCGGCGTTGAGTTTGATGCCGACGCAGTAGGTCATGAGAGGGTCTTGCACGAACCGGGCCATCAACCGGCTTCGCGCGCCTGGAGTTTCTTGAGTGTGTAGAGCGCTTCGAGCGCCTCGCGCGGGCTCATCGCGTCGGGATCGAAGGCGACCAGCGCGGATTCTACGGCGCTGATCGCCGGCGCCTCGGCGGCCGGCGGCGGCGCGAACAGGTCGACCTGGGCGCGCGTCTGCGTCTGCTGCGCCTCCAGCGCCTCGAGCGCCTGGCGCGCATGGTTGACCACGGCAGCCGGCATGCCGGCCAGCCGCGCGACCTGGATGCCGTAGCTCTTGCTCGCCGGGCCGGGCTGCATCTCGTGCAGGAACACGATGTCGCGGCCGGCCTCGGTGGCGCTCACGTGCATGTTGACCGCGCCGTGGTGCGTCGCGGGAAATTCCGTGAGCTCGAAGTAGTGCGTCGCGAACAGCGTGAAGGCACGCGTGCGGTCGTGCAGCTGCGCCGCGATGCCCGCGGCCAGCGCCAGGCCGTCGAAGGTGCTGGTGCCGCGGCCGATCTCGTCCATCAGCACCAGCGAGTGCGCGGTGGCGCTGTGCAGGATCTGCGCCGCCTCGGTCATCTCCAGCATGAAGGTCGACTGCGCGTTGGCCAGGTCGTCGGCCGCACCGATGCGCGTGTGGATGGCATCGATCGGCCCGAGCCGGCAGGCGGCGGCCGGCACGTGCGAGCCGATCGAGGCCAGCAGCACGATGATCGCGACCTGCCGCATGTAGGTCGACTTGCCGCCCATGTTGGGGCCGGTGATCACCTGCAGGCGCTGCTGCGGGCCGAGCCGGGTGTCGTTGGCGATGAAGGCGCCCGAGGATTTCTCGGCCAGGCGCGCTTCCACCACCGGGTGGCGGCCCTGATCGATCTCGATGCACGGATGCGCGGCGAAGCTCGGCGCATGCCAGTGCAGCGTGTGCGAGCGTTCGGCCAGTGCGCACAGCGCATCGAGCGCGGCCAATGCGCCGGCCAGGTGCGTCAGGGCCGCGACAGAGGGCTGCAGCGCATCGAGCAGCTGCTCGTAGAGCCACTTCTCGCGCGCCAGTGCGCGGTCCTGCGCCGACAGCGCCTTGTCCTCGAAGGCCTTGAGTTCGGGCGTGATGAAGCGCTCGGCATTCTTCAGCGTCTGGCGGCGGCGGTAGTTGTCGGGCACGCGGGACAGCGCGCTTTGCGTGACTTCGATGTAGAAGCCATGCACGCGATTGAACTGCACGCGCAGGTTGGTGATGCCGGTGCGTTCGCGTTCGCTGGCTTCGAGCTTCAGCAGGAAGTCGTCGCAGTTCTCGCTGATGGCGCGCAGTTCGTCCAGTTCGGCATCGTGGCCGGTGGCGATCACGCCGCCATCGCGCACCAGCGCGGCCGGCTCCGGATGGACCGCGGCCACGAGCAGGTCGACGCAGCCGGGTGGCGGCGCGAGATGTTCCGCGACCTGGCCCAGCAGCGAAGCAGTTGCCGGCAGCAGCGGCGCGAGCCGCTCGGCCTTGGCGAGCGCCATCCGCAGCGCGACCAGTTCGCGCGGGCGCACCTGCCGCAGCGCGATGCGCGCCGCGATGCGTTCGACATCGCTGGTGTTCTTCAGTTGCTCGCGCAGCGTGCGCCATGGCGCGGCCGTGCCGCCGAAGGCCGTGGCCTGCAGCGCATCGATGGCTTCCAGCCGCGCCTGCGCGTCGCTGCGGTCGCGCCGCGGCGCGAGCAGCCAGCGCTTGAGCCGCCGGCTGCCCATGCCGGTCATGCAGGTGTCGAGCAGCGAGAACAGCGTCGGCGAATCCTCGCCGCGCAGGGTCTGCACCAGCTCGAGGTTGCGCCGCGTGGTGGGCGGCAGTTCGATCAGCTCGCCGTCGCGCTCGACCGCGAGCCGCTGCACGTGGGACAGTGCGCGGCCCTGCGTGTGCTCGGCAAAGCCCAGCAGCGCGGCCGCTGCCGCATGCGCCTGGGTCAACGATTCGGCGCCCCAGGCGGCGAGGTTGGCGCTGCCCATCTGCTCGCACAGCTTGCGCTCGCCGAGGCCGCCATCGAACTGCCAGGCCGGCCGCACCGACAGCGTGAAGGGCGTGGCGCTGCGTGCGGCTTTCAGGCGCTGTTCGAAGGCGGCCGTCACCTCGGCGCTGTAGAGCAATTCGCTCGGCGCGATGCGCGCGATCCAGGCTTCCAGCGCATCGGCCGGGCATTCGGCCAGGCGCAGCTCGGCGCCGGTCACGCTGAGCCACGCGAGCCCGCAGAAATTGCGCGCGCCCGCATGCACCGCGAGCAGCAGCGAATCGCTCTTGTCGTTGAGCAGCTCAGCATCGGTCAGCGTGCCGGGCGTGACCACGCGCACCACCTTGCGCTCGACCGGTCCCTTGGCGGCGCCGACTTCGCCGACCTGCTCGCAGATGGCGACCGATTCGCCGAGCTTGATCAGCCGCGCGAGATAGGTGTCGACCGCATGGAAGGGCACGCCGCACATGACCACCGGCTGACCGGCCGACTGGCCGCGCTGCGTGAGCGTGATGTCGAGCAGACGCGAGGCCTTTTCGGCATCGGCGTAGAACAGTTCGTAGAAATCGCCCATCCGGTAGAACAGCAGGGTGTCCGGATGGTCCGCCTTGAGCCCGAGGTACTGGCTCATCATGGGGGTGTGCGAAGAGATGTCTGCTTTGTTCATCAAAAAAGTCAACTACCTGAGAATCATGCCGCTATTTTCCAGGGTGTCGTCGGCGGGGCGCTTTTTCATCCGGCCTCATCAGTCCTCGTCCAGCGCCTGGAACCGATCCGCCAGGAAATCCACCAGCGCCCTGACCGCCGGCAGCAGCCCGCGGCGCGAAGCGAACACTGCGTGGATGATCTCGCGCCGCGGAGCCCATCCCGGGATGACGTGGACCAGTTCGCCGCGCTCGATCTGCTCTCGCACCATCATCGAGGGCAACTGAACGACGCCCACGCCGGCCATGGCGGCTGCCCGCAGTGCCAGCATGCCGCGCGTGATCAGGCGCGGCTGGTGGCGGATGGCCGCCTGCGCACCCTCGGGGCCGATCAGGCTCCACACGTGCTCATGCTGCGGCAGCCCCAGGTCCATGCTCGGCAGGCCTGCCAGATCGGCAGGCACTCTGGGAATCCCGTTCGACAGCAGGCGCGGGCAGGCCACCAGGCATTGCCCCCGCTCGGCGAGCACACGCATCACCAGATCGCTGTCCTCGATCGGTGGCGGACGCACGCGGATGGCCACGTCGATGCCTTCGCCCACCACGTCCACGCGGCGGTTGGTTTCTTCCAGGTGAATCTCCACACGCGGATACGCCACCATGAAGGCCGACACCATGTCGGCGATGCGCGCATCGAGCAGCGCCACCGGACAGGTCATGCGGACGATGCCTCGCGGCTCGGCATGGGTCAGCGCAATGGCCTCATCGGCGGCCTCGGCCTCGACCAGCATCGCCTTGCAGTGGCCATAGTAGGTCTGGCCCGACTCGGTGACGGCGAAGCGCCTTGTCGAGCGCTGGATCAGGCGCGTGGCCAGACGTTCCTCCAGCAGCGCGATGCGCCGGCTCAGCCTGGACTTCGGCATGCCCAGCGCGCGGCCGGCGGGCGCGAAACCACCGTGGTCCACCACCTGCACGTAGTAGTAGAGCTCGTTCAGGTCTTTCATCGGCCATCGCCTTCATCGTTCACAAGATAGAACGCTGATGGCAAGTATTGCCGACTACCGGAATCATCGTTCGGTTCCTATTCTCTATCCATCGGCCAAGACCTTTGTCTCGGCGACACATGGAGATGAACATGAAGAAGATCCTCGGTGTCTACAGCGCCCCCCGTCCGCATTGGGTGGGCGATGGCTTTCCGGTGCGTTCGCTGTTCGGCTACGACGGCCTGGGCCAGCACCTGAGCCCGTTCCTGCTGCTCGACCACGCAGCGCCGACGCCCTTCGGACCGGCCGCACGCCCGCGCGGCGTCGGCCAGCACCCGCACCGCGGCTTCGAGACCGTGACGATCGTCTATCAGGGCGAACTGGAGCACAGGGACTCCACCGGCGCGGGCGGCCTGATCGGCCCGGGCGACGTGCAGTGGATGACCGCCGGCGGCGGCATCCTGCACGAGGAGTTCCACTCGCGGGCCTTCACCGAACGTGGCGGCACGATCGAGATGGTGCAGCTCTGGGTCAATCTGCCCGCCAGGGACAAGATGACCGAGGCGGGCTACCAGACCCTGCTGGATGCGCAGATTCCGTCCGTGGATTTGTCCGGGGGGGCCGGCCGGGTGCGGGTGATCGCCGGCGAGTTCGACGGGCATCGCGGGCCGGCGCGGACCTTCACGCCGATGGATGTGTGGGACGTTCGCATCGGCCAGGGCGGCGTCGGCCGGTTCGACGCGAAGGAAGGCCACACGCTGGCGCTGGTCGTGCTGCACGGCACGGTGCTGATCAACGGCAACACCGTTGCGCGCGAAGGACAGCTGGTGCATCTCGAGCGCACCGGCACCGGCGTGGAGATCGAAGCCAACAGCGATGCGACCGTGCTGTGGCTGTCCGGTGAGCCGATCGACGAGCCCGTGGTGGGCTACGGTCCGTTCGTGATGAACAACGAGGCCGAGATCCGCCAGGCCATGGCCGACTTCAACAGCGGCCGCTTCGGCCGGATGGCGGCCTGAGCGCCCGAGGCCTCCCGGCGCGGAGGCCTCCGGCGCCCGGCCTCCTGCCTTCCGCGCGCCGCCGTCTCCAGTATCCTCGGGCGAGATGAACTTCAAGCACCTGGAGACGCTGGTCCGAGTGGCCGAGCTCGGCAGCTTCAGCAAGGCGTCGGTCGTGCTCGGCGTCGCGCAGCCCGCACTCAGCCGCCAGGTCCGCATGCTCGAGGTCGAACTCCATCAGACGCTGCTGCTGCGCAACGGCCGCGGCGTGCGCCTGACCGATGCCGGCCGGCGGCTGTTCGACCACAGCGTGGGCATCCTCGAGCAGGTCGAGCGCGCGCGCGAAGACCTGGCCGCGGGCCGCGACGAGCCCCTGGGCCGCGTGGTGGTCGGGCTGCCGCCGAGCGTCGGGCTTCAGTTCACGCTGCCGCTGATCGACCGGTTCCGGGCCAAGTGGCCGAAAGCGAAGCTGGCGGTCGTCGAGGGGCTGTCGACCCACATCGCCGAATGGATCACGTCGGGACGCATCGACTTCGGCGTGGTGTTCAACCCCGAGCCGCAGGCCGCGATCGAGGTGACGCCGCTGCGCGAGGAGAACCTGTGCCTCGTGTCACCCGTGGCCAAGCGAAAGCGCGCCCCGCCGGCGCCGCTGCCACTGGCCGAGCTGGCGGCATTTCCGCTCGTGATTCCCGAGCGCGGCCACGTGATCCGCAAGCTGCTCGAATCCCACGCCTCGCTGGCCGGCTTCAAGCTCGACATCGCGTGGGAGGTGTCGAGCGTTCCCGCGATCATCGACCTCGTGCGCGCCGGCTACGGCCATGCCGTGCTCACCGCGAGCGGGGTGAAGGCGTCGGCGCGCGCGCCGGAGCTGTCGGTGCGACCGATCGTCCAGCCGCGGCTGGTCAGCGTGCTGTGCCTCGCGCTGCCGGCGCACAAGAAGCCGACGCCGCTGGCCAAGCAGACCGCCGCGCTGGTGGCCGAGCTCATGCGCCAGCGCAGTCATGCCGAAACGCGCTAGCTGCTAGCGCATTTTCGGCCTCGCTCATTGCGCGGAATTTGCGCAAGATCCACACCATGCAAACAGCCATTCCCTGCCTCTTCATGCGCGGCGGCACATCGCGCGGTCCGTTCTTCAACGCCGCGGATCTGCCGCAAGACATCGCACGGCGCGACCGCGTGCTGCTGGCGGTGATGGGGTCGCCCGACCCGCGCCAGATCGATGGCCTGGGCGGTGCGCATCCGCTCACGAGCAAGGTCGGCATCGTGCGCCGCAGCCGGACCGAGGGCGTCGACCTCGACTTCCTGTTCGCGCAGTTGCAGCCCGACAGCGACACGGTCGACACCACGCCCAACTGCGGCAACATGCTGGCGGCCGTGGTGCCCTTCGCACTGGAGACCGGACTGGCCGCGGCGCAGGGCGAGACGACCACGCTGCGCGTGCTGACGCTCAACACCGACATGCAGTGCGACATCACCGTGCAGACGCCCGGCGGCCGCGTGCGCTATGACGGCGACGCGCGCATCGACGGTGTGCCGGGCACATCGGCCGCCATCACCATCAATTTCCTCGACACGGCCGGCTCGGTCTGCGCGAGCCTGCTGCCCACGGGCCATGCACGCGACACCATCGACGGCATCGAGGTGACCTGCATCGACAACGGCATGCCGATGGTGCTGTTCCGCGCCGCCGACGTCGGGCGTACCGGTGACGAGAGCGTGGCCGCGCTCAACGGCGACGTCGAACTCAAGGGCCGTCTCGAACAGCTTCGGCTGGCCGCGGGCCACGCGATGGGCCTGGGCGACGTGACGAAGAAGAACTACCCGAAGATGTGCCTGGTGGCCGCACCGACGGCGGACGGCGCCCTCAACACGCGCTGCTTCATTCCGCACGTGTGCCACGACGCGATCGGCGTGCTCGCGGCGGTGACGGTCGCGACCGCCTGCGTGCTCGAAGGCTCGGTGACGCAAGGCCTCGCGCGGGTGCCCGAGGGCCGCGTGAAGCAGATCTCGGTCGAGCATCCGACCGGCGAATTCAGCGTCGAGATCGAGGTCGACGCGGCCGACCCGCAGAACGTCACCCGGGCCGCGCTGCTTCGCACGGCACGGCTCATCATGCGCGGCGAGGCCATGGTGCCTGCCGCAGTCTGGAACAAGGAGCAAGAATGATCATCGACATCCACGGCCACTACACGACGGCACCGAAGGCGCTGGAGGACTGGCGCAAGCGCCAGATCGACAGCCTCGCGAATCCCGGCACGGCGCCGAGCCCGTCGGAGCTCAGGATCTCCGACGACGAGCTGCGCGAATCGATCGAGTCCAACCAGCTGGCGAAGATGCGCGAGCGCGGCAGCGACCTCACGATCTTCTCGCCGCGCGCGAGCTTCATGGCGCATCACATCGGCGATTTCGCGGTGTCGTCGACCTGGGCGGCGATCTGCAACGAACTCTGCGCGCGCGTCGCATCGCTGTTTCCCGCGCATTTCATCGGCGCCGCGATGCTGCCGCAATCGCCGGGCGTGGACCCGCGCAGCTGCCTGCCGGAACTCGAACGCTGCATCAAGGACTACGGCTTCGTCGCCATCAACCTCAACCCCGATCCCTCCGGCGGCCATTGGACTTCGCCGCCGCTGTCGGACCGCCACTGGTATCCGATCTACGAGAAGATGGTCGAGCTGGACATTCCGGCCATGGTCCATGTGAGCACGAGCTGCAACCCGGCGTTCCACACGACCGGTGCCCACTACCTGAACGCCGACACCACGGCCTTCATGCAGTGCCTGACCTCGGACCTGTTCAAGGACTTCCCGACGCTGCGCTTCATCATTCCGCACGGCGGCGGCGCGGTGCCCTACCACTGGGGGCGTTTTCGCGGCCTGGCGCAGGAACTCAAGAAGCCATTGCTGAAGGACCATTTGCTCCACAACATCTTCTTCGATACCTGCGTGTACCACCAGCCGGGCATCGACCTGCTGACGAAGGTGATCCCGGTCGACAACGTGCTGTTCGCCAGCGAGATGATCGGCGCGGTGCGCGGCATCGATCCCGAGACCGGCCATCCCTACGACGACACGCGCCGCTACATCGAGGCGTCTGCGCTCAGCGCCGAGGACCGCTACAAGGTCTACGAGGGCAATGCCCGTCGCGTCTATCCCCGGCTCGATGCCGCATTGAAGAAGGCAGGCAAATGATGAACACGCTCGGCATCGTCCAACGCAACATCGTTCGCGCCGCACCCGATGCGGTGGAACGCCTGGGCAAGCTCGGCGTCGCGACCATTCATGAAGCCATGGGCCGTGTCGGCCTCATGAAGCCCTGCATGCGTCCCGTCTACGCGGGCGCGCGCCTGTGCGGCACGGCCGTGACCGTGCTGGCCCAGCCCGGCGACAACTGGATGCTGCACGTCGCCGCCGAGCAGATCCGGGAAGGCGACGTCGTGGTCGTGGCCTGCACCACCGACAACGAGGATGGCATGTTCGGCGACCTGCTCGCCACCTCCTTCCGTGCCCGCGGCGCGAAAGGGTTGGTGATCGATGCCGGTGCGCGCGACGTCGAGACGCTGGCCGAGATGCAGTTCCCGGTGTTCTCGCGTGCCATCAGTGCCCGCGGCACCGTCAAGGCCACGCTGGGTTCGGTCAACGTGCCGGTGGTCTGTGCCGGCGCGCTGGTCCATCCGGGCGACGTGGTGGTGGCGGATGGCGACGGCGTCGTCGTCGTGCCGGCCGCCTTCGCACAGCAGACGGCCGATGCGGCCGAAGCACGCGAGGCCAACGAAACCGCCAAGCGCGAGCGGCTTGCCGCCGGCGAGCTCGGACTGGACATGTACAAGATGCGCGACGCGCTGGCGAAGGCCGGCCTGCGCTATGTCGACTGAGCGGGCGATGGACCCGGACTGGCTCTGCTTCCATCCCGCCCCCTCGACGCCGCGCTTCACGCCGCCGCCCGGCGCGGTCGATGCGCACTGCCACGTGTTCGGACCTGCCGCGAAGTTTCCGTTCGCGCCCGAGCGCAAGTACACGCCCTGCGATGCCTCGAAGGAACAGTTGTTCGCGCTGCGCGATCACCTGGGCTTCGAGCGCAACGTGATCGTGCAGGCGACCTGCCACGGCAACGACAACCGCGCGCTGGTGGATGCACTGGCGCATTCGGGCGGCCGGGCGCGCGGCGTCGCCTCGGTGGCACGCGACGTGAGCGACGACCAGCTGCGCATGCTGCACGCGGCCGGCGTGCGCGGCGTGCGCTTCAATTTCCTGCGGCGGCTGGCCGACTTCACGCCGCGCGAAGTGCTGTCGAACATCGCGGAGCGCGTCGCACCGCTGGGCTGGCACGTGGTCGTCTATTTCGAGGCGCAGGACCTGCCCGGGCTGTGGGACTTCTTCACCCGCCTGCCGACCACGGTGGTGGTCGATCACATGGGCCGGCCCGATGTCGGCCAGCCGATCGACGGGCCGCAGTTCGAGCGCTTCGTGCGCTTGATGCAGGAGCATCCGAACGTGTGGTCGAAGGTGAGCTGCCCGGAGCGCCTGTCGGTCTCCGGTCCGCCGACCTACGACGACGTGGTGCCGTTCGCACGCCGTCTGGTCGAGCGTTTTCCGGACCGCGTGCTGTGGGGCACCGACTGGCCGCATCCGAACCTGAAATCGCACATGCCCGACGACGGCACGCTGGTCGACATGATTCCGCGCATCGCTCCGAGCGCGGCGCTTCAGCGCCAACTGCTGGTCGACAACCCGATGCGGCTGTACTGGTCATGAACCCGACCCGGCGCGCATCGATCGCTGCGTTGCTCGGCTTCGCTGCCGCACCGGCGTTCGCGGCATCGCCGGTAAATTTCCCCGGCCGCGCGGTCACGATCATCGTGCCCTTCGGCGTCGGTGGCGTCGCCGACATCACGGCGCGCATCGTGGGGCAGGCGATGGCGAAGTCGCTCGGCCAGCCGGTGATCATCGACAACCGGCCGAGCGCGGGCAACATCGTCGGCTCGGCCATGGTGGCGCGCTCGGCGCCCGACGGCTACACGCTGCTGCTGCTGAGCAACGGCAACGCGATCAGCAGCAGCCTGTTCGCCAGGCTGCCCTATGACGTGGTGAAGGACTTCGCACCGGTCGGCACGCTCGGCTTCTTCGATCTGGCGCTGTTCGTTCCCCATGCTTCGCGCTTCGCGAACCTGCGCGATCTGCTGGCCGACGCGAAAGCCAGTCCCGGCAAGCTGACGATCGGCACCATCGCTGCCGGCAGCACGCAGAACCTCGCCGCCGAGATGTTCAGGACCATGGCAGGCATCGACGCGTTGATCGTGCCCTACAACGGCACGCCGGCACTGCAGACCGCGCTGCTGGCCGGCCAGCTCGATGTCGGCTTCGAGGTGCTGGGGCCGATGCTGTCCCAGCTGAAGCCCGACGGACTGCGCGCGCTCGCCGTCACCTCGGGCCGGCGCTTCGCCGGGCTGCCCGAGGTGCCGACGGTCCAGGAGTCCGGTCTCGCCGGCTACGACGTGGCCTCGTGGAACGCGCTGGCCGCGCCCGCGCGCACGCAGCCCGCGGTGCTGGACCGCCTCAACGCAGCCGTGCGGCAAGCCGTGGAAACGCCCGACGTGCGGCAGCGGCTGCTGTCGCTCGGTGTCCGCGCGCAGGCCGGCACGCGCGAGCAGCTGTCGCAACTTCTTGCATCGGAGATCAGGCGCTGGGGCGAGGTCATCGCCAGCGCGAAGATACCGGTTCGCTGAGGAGGGGTGCGCCTGCGCGGCTCAGGCCTGTCCGCGCCGCCGGCGCGCCACGCGCACCGCATCCACCCAGAGGTCGACGTTGAAGCGCTGGCCGGAGTCCGCGATGCGCGCGCCGGTGATCGCGTGCAGCGGCAGGCGGTGGATGTCGCCGGGCAATTCGGAATGGCCCGTGATGATCTTCTTCTGCACGTCCAGGTGGTCGACCTGTATCGTGCATTCGGCCTTCTTGCCGTGGGGGTCGAGATAGCGGATCCGGATGCGCGGCTGCTCGTCGACGATCGCATGCTCGCCCTTGCCCTGGATGAACCACTCGGGCAGCGTGTCGGGCGGCGTCTCGCCCAGGTCATCCAGACGGCCGCGCACGGTGGGGATTTCTAGCGGCACGTGTCCCGAACGGACCCGGGCCGCGGCGATGCGGCGTTCGGCTTCGCGGCGGCCGATCACCCGGTGCCATGCGAACCACATCAGCGCGAGCAGGATCAGTCCACCCGTCGAAAGCACCGCGAAGAAATGCCATTGCGCAAGTCCGATGTTCATTTCTCAGCTCCCGAAAGTAATAGTCCTTAAGTACTCAGAGCGGGGAAATTCTCGACCCTGTGCTGCGGTGTGTCAAACGCCGGCGCGGCCTACTGCTTTCGGGGGGTGGACAGGGGTTCAGTCTTCGTGCGTGTCGTGTGTCGCGACCGCGCCGCGCCGCCAGTAGCCCGACGCCCGGACCCACTTCGGATGGGCGCCGCGCTCGCCGACGAGGTGGGCGCGCAGCGCCTTGGCCGCGGCCGATTCGCAGGCCACCCAGGCGTGGAAATCGCCTTCGGGCAGCGTCTTTTTTCGCAGGGCGTCGAGCAGCAGGGTGCCGGTGCCCGGTTCGGCACCGCGCCGGTGGACCCATTGCAGGTCGATACCGGCGGCGGATTCGAACGCGAGCTCGTCGGCTTCGCCATCGACCTCGGCGATCACCACCGCACGCGCGCCGGCGGGCAGTTCGGCCAGGCGGCGCCAGATCGCGGGCAGCGCGGTGTCGTCGCCGATCAGCAGGTGCCAGTCGAACTCCGTCGGAACGATGAAGGAGCCGCGCGGGCCGCCGACGCCGAGCACGTCGCCGGGCCGGGCGCGTTCGGCCCATTGCGTGGCCGGGCCGGCATCGTGCAGCGCGAAGTCGATCTCCAGCGTGCCGGCGGCCGCGTCGTGGCGGCGCGGCGTGTAGTCGCGCATGGTGGGCTTCGCCCCTTCGGGCCAGACCGGTCCGCCGGGTCCGGCCGTGGGCAGGGTGAGTGCGCCGGTCTGCGGGTCGGGGAAGAAAAGCTTGGCGTGGTCGTCGAAGCCGGGGCTGGTGAAGCCGTCGAGCGCTTCGCCGCCGAGCGTGATGCGGATCAGGTGCGGCGTGAGGCGCTGCACCGTGCGCACCTGGAGCTGGCGAAAGCGCAGTTCGTGGCGCAGGCGGCGCGGCAGGCGCTCGGGCGCGGAGGAGGGGGTGGTGGAGAAATCGGTCATGGGCATGTCAGATGCGTTCGAGTTGCTGGGCGGCGCTGTCGAGCACTGCGGCGAATTCGTGGGCCTGTTGTTCGGTGAGAGGTTCGCGCGAGAGGCGCATGCGCATCGCAAGCTTGAGGTTCTCGATGGCGCGCACCACCTGCGGCGGCCGGCCTGAGCGCGGTCCCGCGCCGTCGACGCCGCCATTCATGCGGGCCATCATCTCGTCGGTCATCACCTGGTTGGCGGCGAGGAATTCGCGGCCGGCGTCGGTGACGGTGTAGCGCTTGCGGCCGCCGTCGTCGGCGGCGTCGACGCGCACGTAGCCGAGCTCTTCCAGCATGGTGAGCGTCGGGTAGACGGTGCCGGGGCTTGGGCTGTAGCGGCCGCCGAGGCGCTCCTCGATGGCCTTGATCAGTTCGTAGCCGTGACCCGGCTTGTCGGCGATGAGCCGCAGCAGCACGAAGCGCAGGCCGCCGTGGCCGAAGACGCGTCCGCCGCCGCCGCGGCCACCGCGCGAACCGCCGTGGTGTTCGCCATGGTGTTCGCCGCCGTCGGTCCGGCTGCCGCCCAGCCCGTCGCCGTGTTCGCCGCGCCGTGTGCCGTGTAAAAAGCGTTTGAAATCTCGCATGGAAATGCACCTCGTTGTGGGTATCGGATTTGATAAAGATATATCTAAATAGTGTCGAAGTCAAACCAACGAAATGCCCCTGCGCACCGTGGGGCGGTCCGCGATGACCTCGCGCCATGCCTATGTCGCGCGCATCAACCGCGTGATCGACCACATCGACAAGCATCTGTCGGGGCCGCTCGACCTCGCGACCCTGGCCGAGGTCGCGCACTTCTCGTCCTGGCATTTCCATCGCGTGTTCCAGACCATGACCGGCGAGACACTGGCCGAGCGCGTGCGGAGGCGCCGGCTGGAGGTGGCGGCCGGCCGGCTGCTGTTTCTGCCGCTCGAGCCGGTGCTGTCCATTGCGCTCGATGTCGGCTTCGGTTCGGCGGCGGTGTTCACGCGGGCCTTCAGCGCGCACTTCGGCGTGACGCCGACCGCGTGGCGGCGCGGTGCCTTCAGGTCATGGGCCGAGCGTCACCGCGTTCAATTGCGCAAGATTCATCAAGCCGACCGCAACGCGCATCAAGCGGCCGTCGAGGCTTTTCTGCAGGATGAGAGTTCCTGGCCCACGGGCCGTGTTCCTCAACTCGGAGAGACGCAGATGACGATCGAGATCAAGACCCTGCCGGAGGTCCGTGTCGCCTACATGCGGCATGTCGGCCCCTATGGCGATTCGGGCATCGCCCGGACCTGGCAGCGCTTTGCCGCCTGGTGCGGCGAGCACGGGCTGATGCAGCCGCGCCGGCCGATGTTCGGCATCAGCCACGACAACCCCGACGTCACGCCGCCCGGGAAATGCCGCTACGACGCCTGCATCGAGGTCGACGGCGATTTCAAGCCCGAAGGCGAGATCGGCGTGCAGACCTTGCGCGGCGGCCGCTTTGCCTGTACCCGCTTCACCGGCACGTCGGCGGTCATCCACCAGGCCTGGATGGCGCTGTGCGATTGGCTGCCCGACAGCGGCTGGCAAGCCGACGACGGCGCACCCATCGAGATCTACGGCACGGACTTCGAGATGGACGAGAAGACCGGCGCCTTCTCCTGCACCCTGTGCATGCCGGTGCGCCGGCTGTAGCCGATCAGGCCGTCGTCATGGCGTGCTGCACGGCTGCCGCAGCCATGTCCGCGCCCGCGCCATCCTCGATGCGCATGCGCGGCAGGAACTGCGGGTACTCGCGCTGCATGAAGCCGATCACGCCTTCGCGCACCTTGCAGCGCAGGTCGAAGGCGAGCGAGGACGAGGCCGCCGTGCACAGCACGCGCAACTGCATGGTGCGCTCGGTGGCATCGGTCACCTGCAGGTTGAAGAAGCGGCCGTCCCATTCGGGCGCCGCCTTCACCAGCCGCTCGACTTCCGCG
Organism: Variovorax sp. SRS16; assembly: GCF_901827165.1. Classification (NCBI taxonomy): domain Bacteria; kingdom Pseudomonadati; phylum Pseudomonadota; class Betaproteobacteria; order Burkholderiales; family Comamonadaceae; genus Variovorax; species Variovorax sp. SRS16. Next base: position 3,423,833 of record NZ_LR594666.1, on the reverse strand, counting down.
CGCAGCGGTGCGAGCGGCATGCCGTAGTCGGCATGGACGAAGACCGCGCCGAGCAGCTGCGAGCTGCTGCGGGTCCAGTTCTGGAACGGCTTCTCGATGAAATACGACAGCGGCAGGATGAGCCGCCGGTCGTCCCAGATCCGCAGCACGACGAAGGTGCCGGTGATCTCCTCGACCCGTCCCCATTCGCCTTCGACCACCAGCACGTCGTCCATGCGGATCGGCTGCGCCAGCGCGATCTGCAGGCCCGCGATCAGGTTGCTGAACACCGGCTTGGCGGCCAGACCGGCGACGATGCCGATCACGCCTGCCGAGGCCAGCAGGCTGGCGCCGACCTGGCGCGCGCCGGGAAAAGTCATCAGCATCAGCGCGCCACCGGCCACCAGCAGCATGCTGCTCGCGGTGCGGGCCAGCACGCGGGTCTGCGTGAGCACGCGGCGCGCTTGCAGGTTGTCCGCCACGTCGTAGGGATGCTGCGCGAGCACGCCGTCGGCGAAGCCGTTGACCGCCCGCACCGCGAGCCAGGTCACGGCGGCGATCAGCAGCAGGCCATTCAGGTGCTGCACCTGGGCGAGGAAGCGCAGATCGTCCGGCGCGGCCTGCCACACCATCTGCAGGGCCACCAGCGGCAGCACCAGCCGGCCGGCCGGCTGCATGTTGACCAGCATCGCGTGCAGCGTCGGCGTGCCGCGCGCCAGGCGGCGCAGCACGAGCCCGCCGACGCGGTGCACGAGCAGCGCCAGCGGCACGGCGATCAGGGCGGCCACGGCAGGGCCGAACCACGGATGGGTGAGCAGCATGTCCTTGGTCATCAGGCGGGGCGGAGTCTTTCGTCGTCGAGGGATTGCAGGATGCGCGCCGCATCCTCGCGCAACTGCGCGGCGATGCCGGTCGCCAGGTCGAGCCGGCGCAGCAGCCAGGGGCTGATGTCGTTGTCGAAGGGGTCGGGCAGCGGGATCGGCCCGGTGAGCGCGGTGGCGGATCCGCTTTCCGGCATCGACGGCCCGGTGGTGGGTGTGGCGCCGATCAGCGCCTCGATGCGTTCCGCGGTGCGCGCGAGCGGGCCTTCGACCTCGGCCGGCGTCAGCCGGTCGCGCCGCAGCACCAGCATCGACTTGACGGCGCTCAGCTGGGCGAGCAGTTGGTAGCTGTGCGCCTGCAGATGCTCGAGCGCCTCGATCGGCGGCCGCACGGCACGCGGTTCGGAGAGCGAGCGCTGCGTCGCCTGCACCAGCGCCGACAGACTGTCGAAGGCCTCGCGCCGCGCGAGCCGCCATTCGAGTTCGGGGCTGCTGTCGACCGCGCGCAGCTGGCCGAGCCCGAGCGCGAGCCGCGCATGGCGTGCCTGCGCGGTCAGCGTGCGTGCCACCAGCGCCGGGATCTGGCTGCGCTCCCACGACGGCAGCACGTAGCAGAAGGCCCAGGCGATGGCCGCCCCGATCAGCGTATCGGCGATCCGCTCGAACAGCGCGAAGGTCGGTCCGACGCCAACGTAGAGCATGTGCGCCTGCACCAGCCCGAGCACGGTGGCCGACACGGCCGTGATGATGTAGCGCCGGATCGCGAAGCCATGGGCGACGGCCTGCGCCACGGTGACCGTGATCAGCAGGGTGACCGGCGAGGGATGCGTCGACAGCAGGCCGACCGCGAACACGCAGCCCACCAGCGTGCCGCCCACGCGGCTGTTGCGCCGCTCCAGCGTCTGCGACAGGCTGCCGCGCAGCACCACGATGATGGTCAGCAGGATCCAGTAGTCGTGCGAGCCCCAGGGCAGAAACACCGCGATGACGTAGCCGGTCGCGATCGCGAGCGTCGCGCGGATCGCATGGCGCAACGGCGGCGCGTCCCAGCGCCACAGCGTGAAGAAGGGGCTGAGCGACCATGCAGTGGGGCTCACGAACATCTGCCAGTTCGCGCGCACGAGTGCGAGGTCGGGCTGCGCGTCGCCGCGGGCCAGTGCGACCAGGTGCAGCACCTCGTCGTTGATGTGGCCGATGCGGCTCGCCAGGCCGCGCCCGAGCACGGCGGTGGTCGGCCCGGCGTGGCCCTTGCGCTGGCCGTCGTCCTGCAGCGCGATGGCGGCCAACTGCGGCCGGCGGTCCAGCATCGCCGCGGGCTGGCGGCCGAGCAGCAGCGCATCGCCGAGCGCGGTCATCTCGTCGGCCAGTGTCTCGAGCACGCCGCGCATCTCGGCCAGCGCCTTCCCATGGCCCGGATGCGCGCGCAGCGCGTCGAGGTCGAGCTCGCTGGCCAGCAGCTGGTCGCGCATCTCGATCACGGCAATCAGCATGCCGGCCAGCTTCTGGCGCCGCGGCGTGCGCGGCGATTCGAGCACGATGTCGCGCGCGCCCTGCAACTGGTCGGCCAGCGCCGCCTGCTGCCGCAGCAGCTGGCCGAGCATCGAGGCCGGCGTCTTGCGCACGTCGTCCGCTTCATCGCGCGGCATGAACTGGCGCGCCTCCAGGCGCATCAGCGCGGCCAGCGAGAACACGATGTCGGCCATCACCTGCACGCGGTAGCGCGCGTTGAGCGCGAGGTTCGCCAGCGTCGCATAGACCACATAGAGCGCGGCGCCGAGCCCGAAATTCAGCGTGCGCTCGACCGCCTCGTCGATGCCCGTGGGCGCGTGCGTGGCCATCGAGAAGATCATCGAGAAGGTGACCGCGATCGCGATCGGGATGCCGCGCTTGCCCCAGGCCATGCCGAGGAAGGCGAGGAAGGTCGCCGGCACCAGCACCAGCCCGAGGCGCAGCGGATCGGCATGCACCAGCTGCACCCCGAAGAAGAGCGGCAGCCCGATCAGCGGCGCCGGCAGCATCTGCAGGAACTTGCCGCGGCGCGGCGCGGCCAGGTCGGGCGGCGAGGCGACGATCACGCCCGTGGCCGCGGCGGCCGCGGCCAGCGGACCCATGAACACATGCACGCCGCCCGAGATCAGCAGCAGGCCGAACGCGACCGACAGCCCGTTCGCGACGTAGTGGCTCAGCGCGACACGCAGGGCCGCGCGGCTGCGCGCGCTGGCGCGGAGCGCCTGCATCACTTGGCGCGCGGGTCGCCTTCGACGGGGGCGACGGGAGCTTCGCGGCGGATGCGCGTGAGCTTGCGCTGCACGGGCGCGGCAGGTGCGGCTTCGGCCGCACCCTCGGCCTCGGCGGGCGGCGACATCGCATCGATGCTGCTGCGCGCATAGGCATGACCGGGCGCGGCGGCGGGGTCGACCGCGCGCACGCGTTCGCCGGCACGCAGCTTGTCGTCGACGCCCGCGAACTTCGAGTACTTGGCCAGCAGCGGCACCAGCTGTCCGTAGATGCGCGGCGCGCCCGCGAGAATCTCGCGCTGTTCGAGGAAGTCGGGCTCGCCGGTGAAGTTGCCGACCAGGCCGCCCGCCTCGGTCACCAGCAGCGAGCCTGCCGCCACGTCCCAGATGCTCAGGCCGGTTTCGAAGAAGCCGTCGGAGAAGCCGGCCGCGACATAGGCCAGGTCGAGCGCGGCCGCGCCGGGGCGGCGCAGGCCGGCTGCGCGCGGCATCAGGTCGGCCATGATGGCCAGGTACTGCTTGAAGTTGTCGCCGCTCCTGAACGGGAAGCCGGTCGAGATCAGGCACTCGGCGAGCCGCGTGCGCTTGCTCACGCGCAGGCGGCGGTCGTTCATGTAGGCGCCGCGGCCCCGGGTGGCGGTGAAGAGGTCGTTGCGGGTCGGGTCGTAGATCACGGCCTGGTCGATCTTGCCCTTGATCGCGAGCGCGATCGACACGCAATAGACCGGGAAGCCGTGGATGAAATTGGTGGTGCCGTCGAGCGGATCGATGATCCAGACGTAGTCCGAATCCCTGGCGCCATGCTCGGTGCCCGATTCCTCGGCCAGGATGCCGTGCCCCGGGTAGGCGGTGAGCAGCGTCTCGATGATCGCTCGCTCGCTCGCGTGGTCGACTTCGGTCACGAAGTCGTTGACCTGCTTCTGCGAAATGCGCACCGCTTCGACATCGAGCGCGGCGCGGTTGATGATGGCGCCGGCGGCGCGGGCGGCCTTGACGGCCACGTTGAGCATGGGGTGCAGGTTGGGGGACGGCATTGGATTGTGGGAAGAACGGGAAGGGCCGCGTGCGAAACGCGCCTTGGAATGCGGCCCGGCGATGCGGGCGGCGAGAATCGGGGCATTTTACATGCGTACCCGATTCGTCCTGATCCAGACCAGCCATGCCGGCAACGTCGGCGCCGCCGCGCGCGCCATGAAGACCATGGGCTTCGGCGACCTCGTGCTGGTCGCGCCGCGCTGGGCCAACGTGCTGCGGCGCGAGGAGACCATCCAGCGTGCCAGCGGCGCGCTCGACGTGCTGGCCAACGCGCGCATCGTCGAGACGCTGGACGAGGCGCTCGACGGCATCACCCACCTGTGCGCGACCGCGATGGTGCCGCGCGACTTCGGCCCGCCCACGCGCACGCCGCGCGAGCATCTGGAACCGCTGGCGCAGGCGGGCGAGCAGCACGTCGCCTTCCTGTTCGGCTCCGAGCGCTTCGGCATGCGCAACGAGGACGTCTACCGCTGCCACGTCGCGCTCAGCATCCCGACCGATCCGGCCTTCGGCTCGCTGAACCTGGGCGCCGCGATCCAGGTGATCGCCTACGAATGGCGGCTCGCGCTCGGCGGCTACGGCGTGCGCGACGCCACGCCGCCCGTGGCCGCGGCCGACGCGCAGGCGCTGGCCGGCATGCTCGGGCACTGGGAACGCGCGCTGGTCGGCATCGGCTTTCTCGATCCGCAGGCGCCCAAGAAGCTGATGCCGCGGCTGACGCAGCTGTTCAACCGCGCGCAGCCGACGCAGGAGGAGATCCATATCCTGCGCGGCATCGCGAAGGCGATGACCGAGACTGCGCAAGGCAGGCCCAAGACCCCACCTGCCGCAAGCGAAGAACCGGGGCCTTAGACTGCGCAGGCCCTATCGATAGAACCACAACCCGCATGTTCTCGCGCCTGCGTTCCGACATCCAGTGCATCCTCGACCGCGATCCGGCCGCGCGCACGCGCTGGGAAGTGCTGACCCTCTACCCCGGCCTGCATGCCGTGGTGCTGCACCGCCTCGCGCACTGGTGCTGGTGCCACGGGCTGAAGTGGACCGGCCGCTGGATCTCGCAGTGCTCGCGCTGGTTCACCGGCATCGAGATCCATCCCGGCGCCATCGTCGGCGAGCGCGTGTTCTTCGACCACGCGATGGGCGTGGTGGTCGGCGAGACCGCCGAGATCGGCGACGGCTGCACCATCTACCAGGGCGTGACGCTCGGCGGCACCTCGCTCTACAAGGGCGCCAAGCGGCATCCGACGCTGGGGCGCGACGTGGTGGTCAGCGCGGGCGCCAAGGTGCTCGGCGGCTTCGTGGTCGGCGACGGCGCCAAGATCGGCAGCAATGCGGTGGTGATCAAGCCGGTGCCTGCGGGCGCGACCGCGGTGGGCATTCCGGCGCGCATCATTCCGTCGAAGGCCGGCGCCAGCGCCGACGTGACGACCGGCGAGAAGAAATTCTCGGCCTACGGCATCACGCTCGAGGACGATCCGCTGTCGCAGGCCATGAAGGGTTTGATCGATACCGCGTCCGGCCAGGACCACCAGATCGCGTTGCTGTGGCAGGCGATCGAGTCGCTGTCCGCGCAGCCGGGCAAGAAGGACTGCGTGCCCGGCGATGCGGCGCGCTCCGAGTGCTTCGAGGCGGAGCGGCTGACGCAGTTGATCGGCAAGTGAGCGGATCGCTCAGTCGAAGTTCAGCAGCACCTTCATCGCCTGCGAGCGATCCGCCGCCAGCGCAAACGCACGCGCCGAGTCGCGATACGACAGCGTCGCCGAGATCAGCGGCTTCACGTCGACCAACCCCTTGTTGAGCAATTCCACCGCGACCGCGAACTCCTCGTGGAAGCGGAAGGCGCCGCGCAGGTCGAACTCCTTGGCGACGATGGTGTTGATCGGCAGCGTCATCTCGCCGCCCAGGCCCAGCTGCACGATGATGCCGCGCGGGCGCAGCGCGTCGAAGGCGCCGCGCAGCGCGCGCTCGTTGCCGCTGGCCTCGAACAGCACGTCGAAGCGGCCCTTGTCGGCACCGAAGCGCGCGAGGCCGTCGGGTTCTTCCGCGACGTTGACCACCTCGTCGGCACCGACCTTGAGCGCCTTGCCCAGCGTGTGCGCGCCGACGTCGGTGGCGACGATGTGCATGGCGCCCGCGCGCCGCGCCGCGATGATCGCCAGCGCGCCGATCGGCCCGCAGCCGGTGACCAGCACGCTCTTGCCCAGGAGCGAGCCCGCGCGCCGCACCGCATGCAGCGCGACCGACAGCGGCTCGGCCATCGAGCCTTCGCCGTCGCTCACGCTGTCGGCCAGCCGGTGCGCCTGCCACTGCTCCACCACGATCTGCTGGCGGAACGCGCCCTGCACGTGCGGATTGCGCATCGCGCTGCCGTAGTAGCGCATGTCCAGGCAATGGTTCTGCAGGCCTTGCTGGCAGTAGCGGCAGACGCCGCAGGGGCGGCTCGGGCTGATCGCGACGCGCTCGCCGGCCTTGAACGGCGCGCCCGCGCCGACCGCTTCGATCACGCCCGCGACTTCATGGCCGAGCACCATCGGCTCCTGGATGCGCACGGTGCCGAAGCCGCCGTGCTGGTAGTAGTGCAGGTCGGAGCCGCAGATGCCGCCGCAGCGCACGCGCACCTGCAGCTGGCCGGGGCCGAGTTCGGGCGTGGGCACGTCTTCGACGCGCAGGTCGCCGGGGGCGTGGATGACGAGGGCTTCCATGGGATGTTCTTTCGTGTGATGTCCGTCAGAGCGTGGCCGTCACGCCGCCGTCGACATAAAGGATGTGGCCGTTGACGAAGTTGGACGCATCGCTCGCCAGGAACACGGCCGCGCCGACCAGATCCTCCACATCGCCCCAGCGCCGCGATGGCGTGCGCCCGACCAGCCACTGCGTGAACTCCGCGTTCTTCACCAGCGCATCGGTCAGCTCGGTCTTGAAGTAGCCCGGCCCGAGGCCGTTGACCTGGATGCCGTGCTGGCCCCAGTCGATCGCCATGCCCTTGGTCAGCATCTTCACCGCGCCCTTGCTCGCGGTGTAGGGCGCGATACCCGGGCGGCCGAGCTCGCTCTGCACCGAGCAGACGTTGATGATCTTGCCGCGCCGGCGCGGGATCATGTGGCGCGCGACCGCCTTGCCGACCAGGAACACGCTGTCGACGTTGGTCTTCATGAGCTCGTGCCACTGCGCTTCCTCGAATTCGTCGAGCGGCCCGCGGCGCTGCATGCCGGCGTTGTTGACGAGGATATCGATGGCGCCGATCTCGGCCTCGATCTTCGCGATCGCCGCGCTCACCGCATCGCCCGAGGTGACGTCGAAGGCCGCAGTGAAGACGGTCGCGCCCTCGCTGCGCAATTGCGCGGCGGCCTGTTCGAGCTTGCCGGCGCTGCGCGCGTTGAGGACCACGCGCGCACCCGCACCGGCCAGCCCGCGCGCCAGCGCGAAGCCGATGCCGGCACTGGAGCCGGTGACGAGCGCCGTGCGGCCCGTGAGGTCGAAGCTTTTCAGGACGTTGTTCAAGATGGAGTTCTCCTCAGGAATGGGATGGTGCGGGAGCGAGCCAGCGCAGCACCGCGTCGCATTGCGCCTCGATCGTCCAGGTCGCGTCGACGGGCAGCACGCCGGGCTCGCCGAGCGGCGATTCCAGCGCATCGAACTGGTTGGCCACCAGGCTGGCGGGAAAGAAATGCGAAGCGCGCGCCGCCACGCGTGCGCGCGCCTCCTCGGGGCTGATCTCGATGAAGACGATCTGCAGTGCCGGTTCGGCCGCGCGCAAGCGGTCGCGGTAGCGCCGCCTGAGCGCCGAGCAGGTCAGCACCACGCCGCCCTGCGCGTCCGCGAGCAGCACGCCCAGCTGGTCGAGCCAGGGCTCGCGGTCGGCATCGGTGAGCGCGATGCCGCGGCGCATCTTGTCCTGGCTCTGCGGCAGATGGTGGTCGTCGCCCTCGATCAGCGCCACGCCCAGCGCACCCGCGAGCCCGGCGGCCACGGTGGACTTGCCGCAGCCCGAGACCCCCATGACGAGCAGTTTGAAAGGCATGTGCTCAGTGTGCCAGCACCTCGGGATTGACCGGCGTCGGCGGATGGCCGGCCGATGGCCCGAAGCCGAGCGCCGCAATCAGGTTGTCGATGGTCAACGCCGCCATCGCGCGCCGCGTCTTGACCGAGGCGCTGCCGATGTGCGGCGTCAGCACGACATTGGGCAGCTTCAGCAGCGCCGGATGCACCGTGGGCTCGCCCTCGAACACATCGAGGCCGGCGGCCGCGATCGTTCCCTTGCGCAGCGCCTCGGCGAGTGCCGCGTCGTCGACGATGCCGCCGCGCGCGATGTTGGTCAGCGTGGCGCCGGGCTTCATCTGCGCCAGCTCGGCGGCGCCGATCGCATGGTGCGAGGCGGGCGAGTAGGGCACCACGAGCACCAGGTGATCGGCCTCCTTCAGCAGCGTCGCCTTGTCGACGTAGCGCGCGCCGCTCTCGGCCTCGACGTCGGGCGCCAGCCGCGAGCGGTTGTGATAGATCACGCGCATGCCGAAGCCCGCCGCGCCGCGGCGTGCGATGGCGCGCCCGATGCGGCCCATGCCCAGGATGGCCAGCGTGGCGCCATGCACGTCGGCGCCGGCGAACATGTCGAAGATGCCGGGCTTGGTCCAGCCGCCGGCGCGCAGGAAGTGCTCGGATTCGGCGATGCGGCGGGCCGTTGCCATCATCAGCGCGAAACCATAGTCGGCCGTGGTCTCGGTCAGCACGTCGGGCGTGTTGGTGACCAGCACGCCGCGCGCGGTGCAGGCCGCGACGTCGACGTTGTTGTAGCCCACGCCGACGTTGCACACGGCCTTGAGCGAGGGGCAGGCGTCCAGCAGCGCGGCGTCGATGCGCTCGGTGCCGGTGCTCATCACGCCCTGCTTGCCCTGCAGGCGGCGCCGCAGTTCTTCCGGGCTCCAGACGGTGTCGGACGGGTTGTCCTCGACATCGAAATGCTCGCGCAGGCGGTCGGCGATGTCGGCAAAGGTGGCGCGGGTCGCCAGGACGGATGGGCGCACGGTGTCTCCGGGTGGTTCGATGCTCGCGGTGCGAGGACGCCACGTTACGCAATCCGCGCCCGGGCGCCAAGACAAGTTCGCTCTGGTCCCATCCGGAACGCTTATGCCGGCCCGGCGGCCATCTGGGTATGCGATCGCCGCAGAACGAAGCCGTCTTGGCGTGCCCGGCCCGGAAGGCCTACCGTTCGTCCTGTCGCCAACGCCACAGGAACCCCAGTGAGCCCCTCCCGGATCTCGTCACGCATCCGCCGCATCAAGCCCTCGGCCAGCGCCGCCGCCGCAGAACGCTTCGCCGAGCTGCGCCGGCAGGGCAAGGACATCGTCAACCTCGCGATCGGCGAGCCCGACTTCGACACGCCGCCGCACATCCGCGAGGCCGGCTGCGCGGCGATCGAGCGCGGCGAGACGCGCTACACGCCGGTCGCCGGCACCCTGGCGCTGCGCCAGGCGATCGCGGCCAAGCTGCAGCGCGAGAACGGGCTGGACTACGCGCCGCGCGACATCATCGTCACCTGCGGCGCCAAGCATGCGCTCTTCAATGCGCTCGCGGTCACGGTGGAAGAGGGCCACGAGGTCATCATCCCGGCGCCGTTCTGGGTGTCCTATCCCGACATGGTGCTGGCCTGCGACGGCAGGCCGGTCATCGTCGCCTGCCGCGAGGAGGACGACTTCCGCCTCACGCCCGAGGCGCTCGAAGCGGCGATCACGCCGTCCACGCGCTGGCTGGTCTTCAATTCGCCGACCAATCCGACCGGCACCACTTACACGACGGCTCAACTGCGCGCGCTGGCCGACGTGCTGCTGCGCCATCCCCAGGTGATGGTGCTGACCGACGACATCTACGAGCACATCCGCTTCGACGACGACGCGGCGCGCGCGCATCTGCTGGCCATCGAGCCCGCGCTGCGCGAACGCACGCTGCTGGTCAACGGCGTGTCGAAGACCTATGCGATGACGGGCTGGCGCATCGGCTATGCGGCCGGGCCCGCCGACATCATCGCCGCGCTGGACATGCTGCAGTCGCAGTCGACCAGCGGCGTCTGCTCGATCAGCCAGGCCGCGGCCGTGGTCGCGCTGAACACGCCGCCGGACTTCCTGCCGCAATGGGTCGCGACCTACCGCGAGCGGCGCGACGCGGCCACGCGGCTGCTCAATGCGATCCCCGGCATCCGCGCGCGGACGCCGGGCGGCGCCTTCTACCTCTATCCGCATTGCGGCGGCCTGATCGGCAAGCGCACGCCCGAAGGCAAGACGCTGGAGACCGACAACGACGTGGTGCTCTTCTTCCTCGAAGCCGCCGGCGTGATGGTGCTGGCCGGCACGCCCTATGGCGTGTCGCCGTACTTCCGCATGTCGACCGCGACCAGCCTCGCGCAGATCGAGGAAGGCTGCGCGCGCATCGCGCGGGCCGTCGCGCTGCTGGCATGAGCACGCCGTGCCGCCCCATGCTTCCTACCATTCACTTCACCCCCATCATTGGAGAGATGCGATGAGCTGTTTTCCCGGGATTCCTTCCCTCCGTGCCGCTGCACGATGCGTCCTCGTGGCGATGGCCGGCGCGGGCGCCTTCACGCTGGCCGCGGCCGAGGCCGCCGAGCCGATCAAGATCGGCATCATCGCGCCGATGAGCGGGCCGAATGCGCGCTACGGCGCCTTCGCCAACAAGGGCGCCGCGCTGGCGGCCAAGGAGATCAACGACGCCGGCGGGCTGCTCGGGCGCAAGCTCGAGCTGGTGAGCGGCGACAGCCAGTGCGTGCCGGCCGAGGGCGTGGCCGCGACGCAGCGCATGATCAGCCTCGACAAGACCCCGATCATCATCGGCGACGTCTGCAGCTCCGTCACGCTGGCGATGGAGCCGCTGGTGGAGGAATCGAAGGTGCTGCTGGTCAATGCGGCCTCGTCGAACCCCGACATCACCTACAAGGCCGGCGTCGGCGGCTTCAAGTGGACCTTCCGCAACTACCCGACCGACGAAGTCCGCGCGGCCACCGTGCTCGAGTACGCGGTCAAGACCAAGGGCTTCAAGAAGTTCGCGGTGCTCTCGGTCGACAGCGACTACGGCCGCGGCGCCATCAAGTTCACCAAGCGCTACCTGCCGAAGTACGAGGGCGCCGAGATCCTCAGCGAGGACTACTACAAGGACTCCGAGACCGATTTCCGCTCGGTGCTGAGCAAGATCCGCCGTTCGGGCGCGCAGGCCATCATCCTCTACGGCCAGGCCGACACCACGCCGATCATCGCGCGCCAGATGCTGGAGCTGGGCCTGGCCGGCAAGGTGGCGCTGGTCGGCAACGGCGAGTTCAACACCAAGGAAACCATCGCCGCCGCGCCCAAGGTCATGAACGGCGCCGTCGAGGCCGCCGCCTGGCTGCCCGAGGTGCCGGCGCCGCGCAGCCTGAAGTTCGTCGAGGACTACAAGAAGGCCTACGGCGGCGAGATGCCCAACAACCACGCCTACACCCACTACGACACGCTGCAGCTGGTCGCGCAGGCGATCCGCAACGCCAAGAGCGCCAAGGGCGAGGACGTGCGCAATGCGCTCGCCGTGATCAAGTACGACAGCCCGATGGGCGTGGTCACCTTCGACGACCACAACCAGGCGGTGCAGCCGATGGTGCTCTTGGAGATCGTCGACGGCAAGCCCGTGATCAAGGGCACGATCACCACCAAGGTCGACTACGGGACGGCCGCGAAGTAGGGCGCAGGAACATCCCGTGAGCTCCTTCATCTTCGAGCAGATCGTCAACGGCATCATCACCGGATCGATGTACGCGCTGGTCGCCGCCGGCATGACGATGATCTTCGGCGTGCTGCGCGCCATCAACTTCGCGCATGGCGAGTACTACATGCTCGGCACCTTCGCCGCCTGGTGGGTCATGACGCAGCTGGCGGCCGACTACAGCTTCGCGATCATCGGCGGCGTCGCGATCGTCTGCGTGATCGCGGTGCTGATCGGCCGCTTCGTGATGCAGCGCCTGATCGGCCAGCCCTTCCAGGCCGGCGTGCTGGCCACGCTGGGGCTGTCGCTGATCCTGCAGAACGTCGTCATCCTCGCCTTCGGCGGCGGCTACAAGGTGTTCAACGGAGGCTGGATCGAGCCGATCGAGCTCGGCGACTTCGGCATGTCGCAGCAGCGCGTGATCCTCGTCGTGGTCACCATCGCGGTGTTCGCCGGGCTCGAATGGATGGTGCGCAGCACGCGGCTGGGCCGCTCGATCCGCGCGGTGTCGCAGAACATCGAGTGCTGCCAGGTCAACGGCATCGACGTCGAGCAGGTGGTGCGGCGCACCTTCCTGATCGGCGTCGCCATCGCGGCGCTCTCCGGCATCCTGACCGGGCCGATCAACGTCAGCATCTACGGCGGCATGGGCGAGTCGATCACGCTCAAGACCTTCGCCGTGATCGTGATGGGCGGCATGGGCAACGTGCGCGGCACGCTGATCGCCGGCTGCCTGCTGGGCATCGTCGAGAGCCTGGTCGCCGGCTACATCGGCCTGCAGTACCGCGACTCGGTCGGCTTCATCGCGCTCCTGCTGATGCTGATGTTCCGGCCGCACGGCCTGTTCAGCAGCAAGGCCCGGTTCTGAAACCCCCTCCATGCAACGGGCCCTCATGACAACCACCACGCTGGACACCCCCCGCCTGCCGGCCGCACGGCTGGCCACGGTGAACTGGAGCGCCTGCGCGCTCGCCCTGGCCGCGCTGCTGGCGGCGCCGCTCTTCCTCGGCGACTACTACCTGCACGCCATGGTGCTGGCGATGATCTTCCTCTTGCCCGCGCTGGGGCTGAACCTGATCCTCGGCTACACCGGCATGCTCTCGCTCGCGCAGGGCGTCTTCTTCGGCATCGGCGCCTATGCGTCGGCGCTGATGTCGCTGCACTTCGGCACGCCCTTCTTCCTCAACTTCCTGATCGCCGGCGCGGTCGCGGGGCTGATCGCGCTGCCGCTCGGCATCCCGGCGCTGCGGCTGCGCGACACCTCCTTCGTCATGTGCACACTGGGGCTGGTGGTGATCGCGCAGATGGTGTCGAAGAACTGGATCGATCTCACCCGCGGCGACATGGGCCTGTCGGGCGTGCCGCGTCCGCGGCTGGGCTTCGGCGACATGGCCTTCACCGTGATCAAGGCGCCCGACTACTTCTACCTCGTGCTGGTGCTGGCGGCGATCGCGGTGGCGGCCTTCGTCGCGCTGATCCGCTCGCCGGCCGGCCGCTGCATGGTGGCGATCCGCGACAACGAGATGCTGGCCGAGTCGCTCGGCGTGCCGACCTGGACCTACAAGCTCATCGTCTTCATGCTGAGCGCAGTCTTCGCCGGGCTCGGCGGCAGCCTCTACGCGCACTTCTCGACGGTGGTGAGCCCGCTGGTGTTCCAGTCCTACTACTCCAACACCATCCTGATCATCGTGCTGGGCGGTGGCGTCGGCCGGGTGCCGGGCGCGATCATCGGCAGCTTCGTCTTCGTCGCCGTGTCGGAGGCGCTGCGCATCACGCCCGAGCTGCGCATGGTGATCTACGGCTTCGTGCTGCTCGGCCTGGTGTTCCTGTTCCCGAAGGGGCTGGCGCCGCTGTTCGAGCGCTTCGCCGAACGCATCGCCGGCATCGGCCGGGCGGAGAAGCACGATGGCCGCTGAAAGCTCCATGCTGCGCATCGAAGGCCTGCGCAAGAACTACGGCGCGGTCGCCGCGCTGCAGGGCGTCGACATCGAGGTCCGGCGCGGCGAGGTGATGGGCCTGATCGGGCCCAACGGCTCGGGCAAGTCGACGCTGTTCGACTGCTGCACCGGGCTGCAGAAGAGCGATGCCGGGCGCGTGCTGCTCAAGGGCATCGACATCACCGGCTGGCCGATGAACCGCATCGCGCGCGAAGGCCGGTTCCTGCGCAGCTTCCAGAAGACGGTGGTCTTCCCGACGCTCGACTGCGAAGAGAACCTGGTGCTCGCGGGCCAGATGTCGCGCTTTCCGAACGTGCTGTCCACCTTCTGGATCGGCCCGGCCGCAAGGCGGCGCGTGAAGGCGCTGCGCGAGCGGGCGCGCGAGCTGATCGAGATCGCGGGCCTCGCGCGCGTCGCGCACCTGCCGGCCGGCCACATGTCGGGCGGCCAGCAGAAGCTGCTGCAGTTCGCCTCGATGCTGATGCCCGAGCCCGAGCTGATCCTGCTCGACGAGCCGCTGGCCGGCATCAATCCGGTGCTGATCGAGAAGGTGATCCAGAGCATCGAGCACGCGAACCGCGAACTGGGTGTGACCTTCGTCGTCATCGAGCACAACACCGACGTGCTGATGAACCTGAGCCATCGCGTGGTGGTGCTGCACCAGGGCAGCAAGCTGGCGGACGACACGCCGGAAGCGGTCGTGAAGAACCCCGAAGTGATCGAAGCCTACCTCGGCGGTTGAAATATGAAACACCCCCAGGCTTGCCCACTTCGTGTGGCCGCCCACCCCCTTGCAGGGGGCAACACCAGCGGCCCGGCAAAGCCGGTTCCGCGGTGTTCCTGGAGTTTGGCCCTTCTTGATCTGGAGAACTGAAATCGTGGAACTCGAAATCGACAACCTGCGCGCCGGCTACGGCCACCTCGACATCCTGCACGGCGTGGACCTGAAGATCCGCCACGGCGAGTTCGTCACGCTGCTCGGTCCCAACGGGGCCGGCAAGTCGACGCTCCTGAAATCGCTGTTCGGCATGACCACCCACAAGGGCGGCTCGATCCGCTGGAAGGGCAAGGACATCGCCGGCCTGCGCCCGCAATCGATGCTGGCGCACGGCATCGCCTACGTGCCGCAGGGCCGCTGCAACTTCCAGCTGATGACCATCGACGAGAACCTCGAGATGGCCGCCTACACGCTGAAGGACGGCGACCTGAAGGGCGAGCGCGAGTACGTCTACGACCTGTTCCCGATCCTGCGCACGCGCCGCAACGAGTTCGCCGGCAACATGTCCGGCGGCGAACAGCAGCTGCTCGAGATGGCGATGGCGGTGCTGCGCCGGCCCGAGATCCTGCTGGTGGACGAGCCCTCGGTCGGCCTGTCGCCGCAGGCGATCACGCTGGTCTTCAACGAACTCAAGCGCCTGCACCAGGGCGGCCGCACGATCCTGCTGGTCGAGCAGAACACCCGCAAGGCGATGGAGGCGGCCGAGCGCGCCGTGGTGCTGCGCCTGGGCAAGGTGATCTGGGACAGCCCCACCCGCGAACTCAGCAGCACCGACCTGGGCGAACTCTTCATGACGGGCCGGCGCGCAGCCGACGCGGCCACGGCCTGACACCGACGCAATCCAACCGAACACTGAAGGAGCTGAAAGGCATGAAACTGGCATTCGACACGGGTGGCACGTTCACCGACTTCGCGATGACCGAGGACGACGGCAGCATCCTGCTGCACAAGGTGCTGAGCACGCCCGATGCGCCGGCGCGCGCCGTGCTGCAGGGCGTGGACGAGCTGCTCGCCAAGGTGCGCGCCAGGCACGCCGGCAAGGCGGCCGGCGCCGGCACGCTGCAGATCCTCGGCGCGACCACGGTGGTGACCAACGCGGTGCTCGAACGCCGCGGCGTGCACACCGCCTTCATCACCACCGACGGCTTCCAGGACATGCTGCGCATCCGCACCGAAGGCCGCTACGACCTCTACGACCTGCGCATCCAGTACCCCGAGCCGCTGGTGTCGCGCGAGCTGTGCTTCGGCGTCGACGAACGCATCGCGGCCGACGGCACGGTGATCAAGGCGCTGGACGAGGAGGGCGTGCGCGCCATCGGCCGCACGCTGCTCGAGAAGAATGTCGAGTCGGTCGCCGTGTGCCTCTTGCATGCCTACAAGTACGCGCAGCACGAGCGCCGCGTCGCCGAGCTGCTGGCCGAGGTGGCGCCCGGCATCTCGGTGTCGCTGTCGTCGACCGTGTGCCCCGAGGTGCGCGAGTACGACCGCGCCTCGACCACCGTGGTCAATGCCTACACGCGGCCGATGATGGTGGGCCACGTGAACCACCTCGAGCGCGAGCTGTCGCAGCGCGGCGTCGAAGGCCAACTGCTGTGGATGACCTCCAGCGGCGGCGTGGTGCCGAGCTCCTCGGCCTCGCGCACGCCGGTGCGCCTCATCGAATCCGGCCCGGCCGCCGGCGCCGTGGCCGCGGCCGACTATGCGCGCCAGGCCGGCGAGCAGAGCGTGCTGTCCTTCGACATGGGCGGCACCACCGCCAAGCTGTGCCTGATCCCGAACGGCCAGCCGATGGTGGCCAACGACCTCGAGGTGGCGCGGCACGAGCGCTTCCGCAAGGGCAGCGGCTTCCCGCTCAAGATCCAGTCGATCCACATGATCGAGATCGGCGCCGGCGGCGGCAGCATCGCGGCGCGCAACAAGCTGGGGCTCCTGGGCGTCGGCCCGCGCAGTGCCGCGGCGGCGCCGGGCCCGGCCTGCTATGGCCGCGGCGGCACCGAGCCTACCGTCACCGATGCCGACCTGCTGCTCGGCTACCTCGACGAGAAATCCTTCCTCGGCGGCGATTTCGCGCTCGACCGGCCGGCGGCCAAGGCTGCGATGGCGCGGCTGGCCGATGACCTCGGCATCAGCACCGAGCGCTGCGCCTGGGGCATCCACGACATGGTCAACGAGAGCATGGCCGAGGCGGCCTCGATGCAGGCCACCGACAGCGGCGTCGATCCGCGCGCATTGCCGCTGATCGCCTTCGGCGGCGCCGGCCCGGTGCATGCCTATGGCGTGGCGCGCAAGCTCGGCATCCGCAAGGTGATCTGCCCGCTGGGCGCGGGCGTGACCTCGGCCATCGGCCTGCTCGGCGCGCCGGTCGCGGCCGACCTGTCGACCAGCCTGCCGATGCGGCTGTCGGCCTGGAACCCGAGCGCGGTGAACGTGGTCAAGGCCAGCCTCGCGGCGCAGGGCCGCGAGGTGGTGCTGGCGAGCAAGGTGCCGGCCGACCGCATCGGCTTCAGCTACACGGTGGACATGCGCCATGTGGGGCAGGGCTACGAGATCTCGGTCGCATTGCCCGATCTCGATCCGGCCGATCCGGCCTTCCTCGCCGAGCTCACGGCGCGCTTCCATGCCAACTACGTCGCGTTGTACGGGCGCGCCGTCACCGGCACCGATGCCGAGATCATCACCTGGCGCATCCGCGCCAGCGGCCCCAAGGGCGAGGTGTCCCTCGCCGGCCTGCGCGGCGAGGCCGGTGCCGTGCGTGATCCGCGCAAGGGCACGCGGCCGGTGTTCTTCTCCGAGCTCGGCAAGTTCGTCGATGTGCCGGTCTACGACCACTACGCGCTGGTGCCCGGCGTGCCGGTCGAAGGGCCGGCCATCATCGAGCAGCGCGAGTCGACCGTGGTGATGGGCCCGAACGCCAGCGCCTCGCTCGATGCCCAGCACAACCTGATCATGCTTCTGTCCTGAAGGCCCATGCCATGCCCATCCTCCGACCCGACTTCAACGATCCGATCACGCTGCAGGTGATGTGGGACCGCCTGGTCTTCATCGCCGACCAGGCCGACAGCGCACTCGGCCGCACCGCCTTCTCGCCCATCGTGCGCGAGAACCACGACTACGTGAACGTGCTGCTCGATGCCAAGGGCCGCGCGCTGGCGCAGTGCACCTGGTCGATCCCGGTGTTCATCACCACGCTGCCGATGGCGGCGCAGAACTATTTCCTGCCGGCCTTTCCACCCGAGTCGCTGGAGCCCGGCGACGTGCTCGCCACCAACGACCCGGTGATCGGCACCGGCCACCTGCCGGACATGGTCATGCTCACGCCGATCTTCCGCCACGGCAAGATCGTCGCCTACGCGGGCAGCATCGCCCACCTGCCCGACATCGGCGGCCGGCCGCAGTCGCCCGATTCGACCGACATGTTCGAGGAAGGCATCCGCATCCCGATGCTGAAGCTGTTCAAGGCCGGCCAGCCCAACACCGACGTGTTCTCGGTCATCGAGGCCAGCGTGCGGCTGCCGCACGAGGTGCGCGGCGACATCCAGAGCATGGTGGCGGCCAACGAGGTGATGTGCCGCGAGCTGACCCGCTTCATGGACGAATACGGCCTCGACGACTGCGACGAACTCGGCGAGGCCATCTTCAGCCGCTCCGAGCGCCACATGCGCAAGGCGATCGCGGCCTGGCCCAACGGCAGCTACAAGGCCGACATGACGATCGACGGCTTCGAGACCGAGGTCAAGCTGTGCGTCAGCGTGGAGGTGCGCGACGACTCGATCCACGTCGACTACACCGGCACTTCGCCCGAGGTCGCGCGCGGCATCAACGTCGTGCCGCACTACCGCGTCGCGCACAGCGTGTATGCGCTCAAGTGTCTGCTCGATCCGGACACGCCCAACAACGAGGGCTGCATGGTCGCGCTCACCGACTCGGCGCCTGCGGGCTCGATCCTCAACCCGCGCCCGCATGCGGCCGGCGCGGCGCGCAACCTGGTGGGCCATTGCATCCCGAGCCTGATCTTCAAGGCGCTGCAGGACGTGGTGCCCGATGGCGCGATGGGCGACAGCGGCGGCGCGCCGATCTGGGGCATCAACTGCCAGGGCCAGCGCTCGGATGGGACGGCCTACGGCAGCGCGCAGAATTTCCATGGCGGGCAGGGCGGCCGGTCGTCGATGGACGGGCTCGACACGCTGAGCTTTCCGTCCAACTGTCGCGTGACGCCGATCGAGATGTACGAGCTCGCGGTGCCGGTGCTGACCGAATGCAAGGAGCTGATTCCCGACTCGGGCGGCCCCGGCAAATTCCGCGGTGGGCTCGGCCAGCGCGGCGTGATCCGCAACCTGTCGGACCGCGAGATGAACATCTACCTGAGCACCGAGCACGTGAAGTACCCGTGCCTCGGCGTGCTCGGCGGACAGGCGGGCCGCAACGGCGCCGTGATGCATGACGGCCAGCCGGTGTTTGCGAAAGGCCGGCTGGTGCTCGCCCCCGGCGAGCGCCTCACGATCGAGCTGCCGGGCGGCGGCGGCTGGGGCGATGCGGGGCAGCGTTCGCGCTTGCAGATCGAAGACGATCTGCGGCAGGGCCTGATCAGCACGGCAGGCGCGCTGGCCGACTACGGCTACGAAGCGGCCGTGCCCGCGAAGCCTGTCAAGGTGGCGGCATGAGCGCCGGCACGGCACTGAAGGGCCAGGTCGCGCTGGTCACCGGCGGCGGCTCCGGCATCGGCCGCTCGACCGCGCGGAGGCTCGCGGCCGAGGGCGCGCGCGTGGTGGTGATGGGCCGGCGCAAGGAACCGCTCGACGCGGTGGTGGCCGAGATCCACGCCGCCGGCGGCCAGGCCTGGGCGCGGCAGGCGGACCTGCAGCAGCGCGAGCAACTCCAGGATCTGGTCCGATGGATCGAGGCCGAGATCGGCGCCGTCGGCATCCTCGTCAACAACGCGGGCCTGACCAGCCGCGTGCGCAACATCCGCTGGATCGAGCCGGACGATTGGGAGTCGGCCATCTCGGTCAACCTCACGGCCGTCTACGTGCTGATGCAGGCGGTGTTGCCCGGCATGCTGGCCGCGGGCGCGGGGACGATCGTCACCGTCTCGTCGCTGGCCGCGGTGCGGCCCAACCTGCTGGGCGGCGCACCGTATGGCGCGGCCAAGGCGGCGGTGCTCAACCTGATGGGCTTCATGCACGGCACCTTCCGCAACCACAACATCCGCTCGACGACGATCCTGCCGGGCGAAGTCGACACGCCGATCATGGACACGCGCGTGCGCCCGCCGACGGCATCGGAGCGCGCCGCGATGGTCGCGCCCGACGATGTGGCGCGTGCGATCCTGCTGGCCTGCACGCTGCCGCAGGGCACGACGATCGAGCAACTGGTGATCAGCCCGACGCTGGCGCGCGACCAGGGGCCCGACATCGAGATCAGCCGCTGGCTCGGCGCGCCCGAAGGCACGGCCGGCAAACCCTGAACGAATGAGAGACGACACGATGAACGGCAAATCACTTCACGAGCGGCTGGCGCGCGGCGACAGCGTGCTGATGGTCAACCCCAACCACATCTCGCCGACGCTGTGCGAGAAGCTGGTGCGCTCGGGCGCGGACTCGGTCTTCATCGACTGCGAGCACGGCCTCGCGAGCTTCGAGGATATCCACCACATGGCCAAGGCCGCGCGCTATGCGGGCGGCTTCGGAATCGTGCGGCCGCAGAACCAGGAGCGCTCGACCCTCACGCGCTGCCTCAACGCGGGCGCCGACGGCGTGATGGTGCCGCTGATCCACACGGCCGAGATCGCGCGCCAGGTGGTGCACACCTTCCGCTATGCGGTGCCGGACGACCATGCGAGCAAGCTGCTGATCGCGATGGTCGAGACGGTGGAGGCGGTGGGCAACCTCGACGAGATTCTGGCGGTGGAGGGCATCGACGTGTTCTTCGTCGGGCCTGGGGATCTGTCGCAGTCGATGGGCTATTCGCCTTCGGTCGCGGCCGGCAAGCGGCGTCCGCAGCCGGCGCTGGACCTGGTCGACGAGACGCTGCGGCGTATTCGTGCGGCGGGCAAGGTCGCGGGCACGCTCGTTGTTCGGCACGATGTGGAGCATCTGGTGTCGATGGGGGCGCAGCTGCTTTACTACCATGCGGATCCGTTCGTGGTCGAGGGTGTGGCGGCGATGCGGGGGCTTTCCGCGCCGCGTTGAATACCGTCGCAGCTTGCTTTCCTCTTTCTTGTCCCCTCTCCCTTCGGGAGAGGGTTAGGGTGAGGGCGCGGGCCTTGGAAACGGTGCGACCCCATCCATCGCCCGGTGCCCTCACCCCAGCCCTCTCCCGGAGGGAGAGGGAGCAAGACCCCGGCGCCGAAGGCGCAGCAGCGCTCGCACACCAACGAAGCCCGCGCCGCTGACCGGGCGCTCCTTCCACAGGGCAAGAACCGCAAAACTAGTCAGCAGCCCGTATCCCGATAAACCGCCCCTCGACGAACAGATCGTCGATCTGCTTGCGCAAGATACGCAACACCGCATCCGCCTGATCCGACATCGGCAGATGATCGGTCACGCACAGCGAGATCGTCGCCTGCAGGTCCGGCTCGACGATGCGCCGGATCACCGGCTGCCTGTTGCCCGATGACATATCGGCCAAGGCAGAAGGCAGCACCGTCGCGCCGAGCCCCGCATCGATCGCCTGGTGCAGCGTGGAGGCCGACTCGATCTCGGCAATGATGCGCGGCGCGATGCCGATGCGCGCGAACTCGTCGTCCAGCAGCCGCCGCAGGAAATGCATGCGGCTCGGCAGCAGCATGTCGATGCCGGCCAGCGCGCGCAGAGGGATCGTCTGGTCGTCGGACGCGGGCAATGGCATGCCCGCCGGCGCGATCAGGAACAGCTCCTCGGTCAGCAGCGGCTGCAGCGTCACCCCCTTGATCGGGCTGCCCGCATAGATGATCGCCATGTCCATGCGACCCGTCATCACCATCTCGCTCAGCACCAGGCCGAAGTTGTCGTTGATGAACAGGTTGACCTGCGGATATTCGCGCCGCACCGCCTGCAGCAGCGGCATCGACAGGATCGAGGCCGTGCTGTAGGTTGCCAGGCCCACCGAGACCGCGCCCGCGATGAAGCTCGCATCGCTGCGCTCGGCAAGGTCGCGCTCCGCCTGCTCGAGATGGCTCAGGATCAGCTGCGCATGCCGATACAGTTCGCTGCCCGCGCGCGTCGGCGTGACGCCCGCATTCGAGCGGTTCAGCAGCTTGTGCCTGAAGTGGTCCTCGAGCGATGCGATGTGCTGGCTCAATGCAGACTGCGCCACGCCCAACTGATGCGCCGCGGCAGAAAGGCTTCTTGCATCCACGGCGGTGACGAAGCTCTTCAAGGTCTTGAAATTCACCGTCATCGCGCTGATCGTAACCCCGGTTGACGCCTCCGAGCGATGGCTCGATGCTTGCTTGAAACACACCCCAAGAAGCAAGCACGAGGCCTCGCTTTGAATCTCAGGCGTCTGAAGTATTTCGTGAAGATCGTCGATGTCGGCAGCCTGACGCAGGCCTCCGAGGTGCTGCACGTCGCGCAGCCGGCGCTCAGCCAGCAGCTCGCGACGCTCGAAGGCGAGTTCAGGCAGCAGCTGCTGCTGCGCACGCAGAAGGGCGTGGTCCCGACCGAGGCCGGCCGTGCGCTCTACCGCCATGCCCAGATCATCCTGCGCCAGTTCGAGCAGGCGCAGTCCGACGTGCTCCACGCCGGGCGCGCGCTGTCGGGCCAGGTCTCGGTCGGACTGGCGCCGGGCACGGCGGCGTCGGCGCTCGCGCTGCCGCTGCTGCAGACGGTGCAGGGCCGCTACCCGCAGATCGTGCTGCACATCAACGAGAACTTCGGCACCACGCTGTGCGACGTGGTGCGCGACGGCCGCATGGACATGGCCGTGCTGTACGGCGGCGAGCGCGTCATGCAGGGCCTGTCCTTCGACGCGCTGCTGACCGAAGACCTGTTCGTCGTGGCGCCCGAAGGCATGCTGGGCCAAGAGGACGAGGTGGCGCTGGCCGAACTGCGCGACGTCGACCTGCTGCTGCCGCGTTCGAGCAACCAGCTGCGCAAGCACGTCGACCAGGCCTTCGCGTCGGCGCGCATCGTGCCGCACGTGGTGGCGGAGATGGAGTCGTCGAACACGCTGGCCGCGGCCATCGCCTCGGGCGTGGGCGCGACGATTCTGCCGGTCTCGATGGCGCGCGGCGTGGCCGCCATGGCGGCGGTCGAGCTGCGCCGCATCGTGTCGCCGACGATCGAGGTGCCGCTGTCGCTGTGCGCGTCCGACCACCTGCCGCTGTCGGAGCCGGCGCAGGCGGTCAAGGCCATTCTGCTGGAACTCGTGGACCGGCTCGAACGCGAGGCCGGCCTGCACGCGCTGCACTGAAGCTGCGTGCGGCGCTCGTCCTAGTTGGCGCAGCGCGCTTCGAGCGCGTCGATGAAGGAGCGGTCCCAGCGGCCTTCTTTCATCGCGCGCATGGTTTCCGCTTCGGCCTTGAGATGCGCGCGCGCCTTCTCGATCAGCAGCTCGGCCTCTTCGGGCGCGAAGGCCATCAGGCCGTCCTGGTCGCCGACCACGATGTCGCCGGGACGCACCAGCATGCCGCCGACCGACACGGGCACGTTGATCTCGCCGGGTCCGTCCTTGTACGGGCCGCGGTGGTTGACGCCGCGCGCATAGACCGGGAAGTCGCGCTCGCGGATCTCGGCCAGGTCGCGGATCGCGCCGTCGAGCACCACGCCGACGGTGCCGATCGTCGCGGCATAGAAGGACAGGATGCCGCCGATCACCGCATTGGTCACGTCGCCGTCGGCATCGATCACGATCACGTCGCCGGGCCGGCAGAACTCGAAGGCGCGCAGCAGCGTGAGGTTGTCGCCGCCGCGCGATTTCAGCGTCACTGCCGTGCCGGCCATCGTTGCCGGCCCGGGACGGTGGTAGGGCTGCAGGCCGACGCTGCCGATGTTGCGGTGCATGTTGTCGCTCAAGGCGGCGACGGGAATGTCGCGCAGCGCGGCGATGATCTTGGCGTCGACCTGCGGGGCCGACGGGTTCTTGCGGATGCCTTTGAATTGCATGGGGTGTCCTTGGTCAAGCGTGGGGTGCGGGCGCTCAGCGCAGCTCGGCGACGGCGCGGGCGATGCGCGCGCAGCCTTCCTCGAGGATCTCGATGGAGGTTGCGATCGACAACCGGAAGTAAGGAGACAGGCCGTAGGCCGTGCCGGCGACCGTGGCCACGCCCTGGCTTTCGAGCAGGTACATCACGACGTCGCCGTCCTCGTTCAGCACCTTGCCTTGCGGCGTGGTCTTGCCGATCAGGCCGCTGCAGCGGACGTAGAGGTAGAAGGCGCCGGGCGGCGTCGCGCAGCTCAGGCCGGGGATCGCATTGATCAAGGACAGCGTGCGGTCGCGGCGCTGCTTGTAGATCGCGACGCTCTCGGCCACGAAGCCCTGGTCGCCGTTCAGCGCGGCGGCTGCGGCGGCCTGGCTCACCGAGCAGCAGTTGCCGGTCGATTGCGACAGCAGCGTGTCCAGCGCCTGGATCAGCACGGCCGGCCCGGCCGCATAGCCGATGCGCCAACCCGTCATCGCATAGGTCTTGGAGACGCCGTTGACCACCAGCGTGCGATCGCGCAGCACGGGCGCGACCGCGAGGATGTGCGGCGTCGACCGGCCGTCGAAGCGGATGTGCTCGTAGATGTCGTCGGTCATCACCATCACGTGCGGATGCCGCGCCAGCACCTCGGCCAGCGCGCGGTATTCGTCGGCCGTGTAGCTGGCACCGGTGGGATTGCTCGGCGAGTTGATCAGGAGCCAGCGCGTGCGCGGCGTGATGGCCGCTTCGAGCTGCGCCGGCGCGAGCTTGAAGCCCTGCGACTCGGGGCAGGCGATGGTGACCGGCGTGCCGTCGCAGGCCAGCACCATGTCGGGGTACGACACCCAGTAGGGGGCGGGGATGATGACCTCGTCGCCCGGCTCCAGCGTGATCGCGAAGGCGCTGTAGATCGCGCTCTTGGCGCCGCTGGTGGCGATGATCTCGTTCAGCGCGTAGGCGAGGCCGTTCTCGCGTTCGAGCTTGGCGGCGATGGCCTGGCGCAGTTCGACCGTGCCCGCCATCAGCGTGTAGCGCGTCGCGCCTTTCTCGATCGCGGCTGCGGCGGCCTGGCGGATGTGGGGCGGCGTGTCGAAATCGGGCTCGCCGACGACGAGGTTGACGATCGATTGGCCCTGGCGGCGCAGCTCGTTGGCGCGGTCGGCGGCGGAGGTGCTGGGCGAGGGCTTGATGCGGCGCACGCGGGCAGCGATGCGTAAGGCGGTCATGGTCTTCCTTGGGATGCGGCGGGGTGGACAGGCTCCACGGTACGGTCATCGCGCGTCCAAGGCCAAGACAAGATCGCTCTGGTTCTATAGGCAGTGCTTATGGTGAGCCCGGGTAGGCGCCCCCGCGGGCCGGTGCTAGGCTCGGCTTTTGCATGGGGACACGGCGTGAACCTGCGGCGCCTCAAATACTTCGTGAAGATCGTGGACATCGGCAGCCTGACGCAGGCGGCCGAGGTTCTTTACATTGCCCAGCCTGCGCTGAGCCAGCAGCTGGCCACGCTCGAGGGCGAGGTGCGCCAGCAACTGCTGGTGCGCACCAAGCGCGGTGTCACGCCGACCGAGGCCGGCAAGGTGCTGTACCGCCATGCGCAGATCATCCTGCGCCAGTGCGAGCAGGCCAGCGTCGACATGGAAGCGGCCGGGCAGGGCGTGTCGGGGCAGGTGTCGGTGGGCCTGGCGCCGGGCACGGCGGCCTCGGCGCTGTCGCTGCCCCTGCTGCGCACGGTGCGCGCGCGCCATCCCGGCATCCTGCTCTACCTCAACGAGAACTACGGCACCACGCTGAGCGAGCTGATCATGAATGGCCGCATGGACCTGGCCGTGCTCTACGGCGACAAGGCGATCCATGGGCTGTCCTTCCTGCCGCTGCTGAAAGAGCCGCTGTTCCTGGTCGGCCCGGCCTCCATGCCGGTGCCGGCGCAGCCGGTGAGGCTGGCCGACCTCGGCGAGATCGAGCTGTTCCTGCCGCGGCCCTACAACGTGGTGCGCAAGCTGGTGAGCGAGGCCTTCGGGCGCCTCGGCATGGCGCCGCGCGTGGTGGCCGAGATCGAGTCGGCCTTCACGCTCACCGCGGCCATTGCCGACGGGCTCGGCGCCACCATCCTGCCGGCCTCGATGGCGCGCGAGGTGGTGGCGGCCTGCGGCGCCTGGCAGTTCCGCATCGTCGATCCGGTGATCGAGGCGCCGCTCGCGCTGTGCCAGTCGGACCACCTGCCGCTGTCGGAGCCGGCGCAGGCGGTGAAGGACATCCTGCTCGAGCTGGTCACCGACCTTGCCGCCACCGTGCCCTCGGCGCCCGAACCGGCCCTCAGCGCCTTGTCATAAGGCACCCTTATCCCGGCACAGCCAATCCGTCTTTGGCCTCGGGCGCCAGACGGGCTACCTTTCATGCCTGCCGTCACGCGTTCGCGGAATGCGTCGGCCACCAAGGAGCTTCCGTCGCAGCGACGGGTCCGGCATGAACCAGGAACAGATCAAGACCTTCATCGATGCGCTCGCCGCGTCGGCGCTGTCGGAGCTGGAATTCAGCGAGAACGGCTGGACGCTGCGGCTTGCGAAGCATGCGGCGCCGGCTGCGATCGCGCCGGGCATCGACGCGCCGGCGTCCGCGCTGCGGGCTGCAACGTCCGCCGAATGCCTGGCGCCGCTGTACGGCGTGGTGCATCTGCAGGGCACGCCCGGCGATCCGCCCTTTGTCGAAGCCGGGCAGGCGGTCGCGGCCGGCCAGACGCTGTGCGTGATCGAGGCGATGAAGGTGTTCAACGAAGTCCGCGCCGAGCGCGACGGCGTGCTGCAGTCGGTGCTGGTGGCCTCGGGCGACGAGGTCGAGGCCGGCCAGCCGCTGTTCCGCTTCGCCTGAGGAATGGATGCCATGTTCGACACCGTCCTGATTGCCAACCGCGGCGAGATCGCCTTGCGCATCCTGCGCGCCTGCCGCGGGCTCGGCTTGCGCACCGTGGTCGCGTATTCGCAGGCCGATCGCGAGGCGGACTATGTCGCGCAGGCCGACGAGGCGCTGTGCATCGGGCCGGCGGCGCCGGGGCAAAGCTATCTGAACCAGAGCGCGATCCTGTTCGCGGCCGAGGTCAGCGGTGCGCAGGCGATCCATCCGGGCTACGGCTTCCTGTCGGAGAACGCGGGCTTTGCCGAGCGCATCGAGCAAGCGGGCCTGGTGTTCGTCGGGCCGAGTGCGGCCTGCATCCGCACGCTGGGCGACAAGGTCGCGGCCAAGCGTGCGATGCGGCGTGCGGGCGTGCCTTGCGTGCCCGGGCCGGACGAAGGCCTGCCTGAAGATCCCACCGCCATCAAGACGCTGGCGCGCGAGGTCGGCTACCCGGTGATCGTGAAGGCCGCCGGCGGCGGCGGCGGACGTGGCATGCGCGTGGTGCACGACGAGGCAGGGCTGCTCGACGCGCTGGCGCTGACGCGCGAAGAAGCACGGCGCGCCTTCGGCAATCCCGAGGTGTACATCGAGAAGTTTCTGGTGCATCCGCGCCATGTCGAGATCCAGGTGCTGGCCGACAAGCACGGGCACGCGGTGTGGCTCGGCAGCCGCGACTGTTCGCTGCAGCGGCGCCACCAGAAGGTGATCGAGGAGGCACCCGCGCCCGGCATCGACGAGGCGCTGATCGCCGAGGTCGGCGAGCGCTGCGCGGCGGCCTGCCGGCAGCTCGGCTATGCCGGCGTCGGCACCTTCGAATTCCTCTACGAGAAGGGCGCCTTCTATTTCATCGAGATGAACACGCGGCTGCAGGTCGAGCATCCGGTGACCGAGATGACCAGCGGCATCGACATCGTGCAGCAGCAGCTGCGCATGGCGCGCGGCGAGCTGCTCGGCTTCACGCAGGCCGACGTGCGCTGCCACGGCCATGCGATCGAATGCCGCATCAATGCCGAAGACCCCGACACCTTCGCGCCCTCGCCCGGCCGCATCACCGGCTGGCAGATGCCCGGCGGCTTCGGCGTGCGCGTCGATTCGCATGCCAACGCCGGCTACCGCGTGCCGCCGTACTACGACTCGATGATCGCCAAGCTGATCGTGCAGGGCACGACGCGCGCCGATGCGCTGGACCGCATGCGCCTCGCGCTGTCGGAGATGCGCGTCGAGGGCATCGCGACCAACGTGCCGCTGCATCGGCGCATCCTGCGCGACGCGGGCTTCGATGCCGGCGGCGTCGACATCCATCATCTCGAACGCTGGCTCGCCGCGGGGAGTGCCGCATGAATGCATCGCATGCGGCCACCAGTCTGCTTGGCACCAGCGCGATGCTGTTCGAGGCGCCGGGCGAACTCACATTGAATTCGCAGCAACGCATCTGGGCGCTGGCGCACGAGGCCGAGGGCTGGCCCGAGGTGCGTGAAGCGGTGCCCGGCATGAACAACCTGATGCTCAGCTTCGTGCGGCCGCCGCGCGACGTGGCGGCACTCGAGGCGCGACTGATCGCGGCATGGGACGCGGTGCACGCGCTGTCGCGCGAAGGCCGCGTGGTCGAGCTGCCGGTGGTCTATGGCGGCGAAGGCGGCCCGCACATGGCGGACGTGGTCGCGCACACTGGACTCGGCGTGGACGAGATCGTCGAGCTGCACAGCGCGCCGCTGTACCCGGTGTATGCGCTCGGCAGCCACCCGGGCTACTGCTATCTGGGCGGCATGGACGCACGCATCGCCACGCCGCGGCGCAAGGTGCCGGTGCTGAGCATCCCGGGTGGCGCGGTGTCGATCGGCGGCGCGCAGACCGGCGTGTCGGCCTCGGCCGGGCCGAGCGGCTGGAACACCATCGGCAGCACCTCGATGTGCTTCTTCGATCCCGCGCAGGACCCGCCCGCGATGCTGCAGCCCGGCGACATGATCCGCTTTCGCGTGCAGAAGGTGCTTCGATGATCGAGATCCTTTCCGCCACCGCGCTCGCCACCGTGCAGGACCTGGGCCGCAACGGCAGCCTGCGATGGGGCGTCGGCAGCTCCGGCGCCATGGACAAGCTTGCGCTCGCGGCCGGCAACCTGATGCTCGGCAACGACGCGAACGCGGCCGGCATCGAGGTGCCGGTGTTCCCGTTCAAGCTGCGCTTCGATGAAGACTGCGCCTTCGCGCTGACCGGCGCCGACTGCGCCGCGCGGCTCGACGACGAGGCCTTGCTGCCCTGGTGGGCGCATCGCGCACGGGCCGGCCAGGTGCTCACGCTGGGGCTGCCGCAGGGCGGCGCGCGGCGCGGCAGCCGCGCGATGGTGTGCGTGGCCGGCGGCATCGACGTGCCCGAGGTGCTCGGCTCGCGCAGCACGCAATTGCGCGGCGCCTTCGGCGGCCACGAGGGCCGCGCGCTGCGCCGCGGCGACGTGCTGCGCGCCGCGCGCGCCGGCGCGGATGGCGTCACCGGCTTCGGGCTGGTCCCGCCGGCGCTGGCGCTGCCGCTCGATGTCGATGGCGTGCCCGCGGTGCGCGTGCTGCCGGCGGCCGAATACCTGCGCTTCGAGGAGGCCTCGCGCGCCGCGTTCTGGTCGAAGCCATGGAAGATCACCGCGCAGAGCGACCGCTACGGCTATCGCCTCGAAGGCGAGGCGCTGCGGCCGGTGGCGCCGATGGAGATGCGCTCGCACGGCATCGTGCCGGGCGTGATCCAGGTGCCGCACAGCGGGCAGCCGATCATCCAGATGCGCGACGCGCAGCCTTCGGGCGGCTATCCGAAGTTCGGCACGGTGATCGAGGCCGATCTGTGGCGCCTCGGCCAGGCGCCGATCGGCAGCCGGATCCGTTTCGTCGAGACGAACTGGGACGAGGCCGTCGCCGCGCTGGAAGAAACCGAGGCCTGGCTGTGCAAGGTGGGCCGGATGGTCGGCCTGCATCGCGGATCGCCGGCGGTCGCATCATGAAGACGCCCGCCGAGCTGGAACAGCTCACGGCCTGGCTCGCGCAGACCGACATCGGCCTGCTGGAGCTGCGCATGCCGGGCGGCACGGTGCGGCTGGACAACCCGCGCCCCGCCGCGCGCGCGACGGCGCCGGGCACGGCGATCGCCGCGCCCTCGGTCGGCGTGTTCCTGCACGGCCATCCGCTCGCCGAAGGGCCCCTCGTGCGCGCGGGCGAATGCGTGCGTGCAGGACAGCCCGTGGGCCTGCTGCGCATCGGCCCGCTGCTGCTGCCGGTCGCCGCGCCGCGCGACGGCGTGGTCGCGGCCATGCGCGCGGCTGATGGCACGCTGGTCGGCTACGGCACGGCACTGGTCGAACTGCAAGCGCCCTGAAGCACCAACGAAGGACAGCTACACCATGGACATCGATCTGAACGCCGATCTCGGCGAGGGTTTCGGCCCCTGGCGCATGGGGGAGGACGAGTCGCTGCTGGAGATCGTCTCCTCCGCCAACGTGGCCTGCGGCTTCCATGCCGGCGATCCGGTCATCATGGAGCGCACGGTGCGCATGGCGAAGGCGCGCGACGTCGATGTCGGCGCGCATGTGGGTTTTCCCGACCTGCTCGGATTCGGGCGGCGGCCGATGCAGATCGACGTGAAGGAGCTCGCGAGCTACGTGCTCTACCAGCTCGGTGCGCTGGCCGGCATGGCGCGCACCGCGGGACACCGCATGACGCACATGAGCTTCCACGGCGCGCTCGGCAACATGGCCGCGGCCGACGCCGCGCTGGCCGGGCCGCTGGTGCGCGCGGTCGCGGACTTCGACCCCGCGCTGATCGTCAGCACCTCGGCCAGCCGCGCGATCGAGGATGCGGCGCGCGATTGCGGCCTGCGCGTCGCGATCACCTTCCTGGCCGACCGCGCCTGCCATGCCGACGGTCTCCTGGTGCCGCGCAAGCTGCCCGATTCGGTGATCCATGACCGCGACATCGTGCTGGCCCGCGTGCGCCAGCTGCTGGCCCAGGGCACCGTCACCGCCTACGACGGCCAGACGATTCCGATGAAGGCGAACTCGATCCTGCTGCATGGCGATACGCCGGGCGCGGTGGCACTCGCGCGCGCGGTGCGCGAGGTGGTCGAACAGGCCGGGCGCATCGTGCCGATCTCGCGCCAGCTTGCATGACATAAGGGTGTCTTATTGCTCCACAGCCAATCCGTCTTGGCGTGTCGCGAAGCCGCTCGATACAGTGAATTCAACAGCACAGACAGACAAGGAACCGAAGATGCCTTTTTCCGATTACAAGACCGCACTGGTGACCGGCGCCTCCTCGGGCATCGGGGCCGCGGTGGTCGAGCGCCTGTGCAAGGAAGGCCTCACGGTCCACGCGCTGGCGCGCAGTGCCGGCAAGCTGGCCGAGCTGGCCGAACGCACCGGCTGCATCCCGCAGGCCATCGACGTCAGCGATCTCGCGGGCATCACCGCGCTGACGAAGAAGGTCGAGTTCGACGTGCTGGTCAACAGCGCCGGCGTCGACCGGCCGGGCTCGATCCTGAAGGCGGATGCCGAGGGCATCGACCTGCTGATCGACGTCAACCTGCGCGCCGTGCTGCACCTGTGCCGGCTGGTGCTGCCGGGCATGGTGGCGCGCGACCGCGGCCACGTGGTCAACATCAGCTCCATCGCGGCGGCCTACAACTTCGGCGGCAACAGCACCTACCACGCAACCAAGGCCGCGGTCAGCATGCTGTCGCGCCAATTGCGCATCGATGCCTACGGCAAGCGCGTGCGCGTGACCGAGATCTGCCCGGGCCGCGTGGCCACCGACATCTTCGCGCACGTGCATGGCGATTCGGACGAGATCCGCGCGCGCTTCATCGACGGCTTCGAGCTGCCGCAGGCCGCGGACATCGCCGATGCGATCGCCTTCGCGATCGCGGCGCCGATCGCGGTCAACGTCGGCCACATGGAAATCACGCCCACGCTGCAGGTGCCGGGCGGCCTGTCCACCGCGCGGCCCGAGGCGCCGCAGGCCTGAGCGGCACGGTCCTCCCGCAACCACCACGCAACCGGGAACGCGCATGAAGGACTTCGACCTGATCGCCGTCTTGATGAAGCCGGAATTCGGCGCCATGCTGCTGCACGGCGTGGAGGCAACGCTGGAGATCGCAGCCGGCTCGTGGCTGCTCGCGATGGCCATCGCGCTGGTGCTGCTGGTGGTGCGGCTGACCACCAATCCGGTGGCCGAGCGCGTGGTCGCGGCCTATGTCTCCTACCACCGCAACGTGCCGACGCTGGTGCAGCTGATGTTCTGGTACTTCGGCATCTTCAGCCTGCTGCCCGATGCGCTGCAAGGCTGGCTTTCGGCGCACAACGCCGAGCTGCTGCTGTCGATCGTCGCGCTCGGCCTCTGCCAGGCCGCGTACTTCAGCGAGGACATGCGCTCCGGTCTGCGTTCCATTCCGCCCGGGCAGTCCGAGGCGGCGCGTGCGCTGGGCCACGGCTACATCGGCGCGATGCGCCATGTGCTGCTGCCGCAGGCGATCCGCAACGCGGTGCCGGCGCTGGTCAATCACAGCGTGTCGCTGTTCAAGAACAGCAGCCTCGCGATGGCGATCGGCGTCGCCGAGTTGACGCATGCGGTGAAGGAAATCGAGAGCCAGAGCTTCCGCGCCTTCGAGGCCTACAGCGTGGCGACCCTCCTCTACCTGTTCTTCTCGCTGCTGATCATGGCCGGCGGCGCGTGGCTGGCCCGGCGCTATCGCATCGTCGGAGCGAGGTGAGCGATGTACAGCGTCTACGAAATCCTTCGCGACAACTGGCTGCTGCTGCTGGTCGGGCAGTATCCGAGCGGCCCGCTCGGCGGCATCGTCGCCACGCTGATCCTGTCGGTGCTGGGCATCGTGCTGGCCTTCCCGCTGTCGGTGCTGCTGGCGCTGGCGCGGCTGTCGCCCTGGCGCGCGCTGCGCTGGCCCGCGGCGGTGCTGGTGTACGTGGTGCGCGGCGTGCCGCTCCTGATGGTGATCCTGTGGGTCTACTTCCTGGTGCCGATCCTGGTCGGGCGCGAGGTCTCGGGCTTCACCACCATGCTGTGCACGCTGGTGATCTACGAGGGCGCCTACCTGTCCGAGGTGGTGCGCGCCGGCATCCTGGCGCTGCCCAAGGGCCAGACCGAAGCCGCGCGCGCGCTCGGCCACAGCCATCTCGGCACGATGTGGTCGGTGATCCTGCCGCAGGCGCTCTACAACATGCTGCCGAGCATGCTGAGCCAGTTCATCTCGACCATCAAGGAAACCACGCTGGGCTACGTGATCAACGTGCAGGAACTCACCTTCGCGGCCAACCAGATCAACAACCAGCTGCTGACCAAGCCGTTCCAGGTCTTCTTCATCCTGGCGATGACCTACTACGTCGTCTGCTTCAGCCTCACGCAACTCGCGCAGTGGGTGGAGCGGCGCATCGCCCACAAGCGGCTCGGCGCGAAGACGGCGGCGCTGCCCGGCGGCGACGTGTCCCTGCCGCCGCCCATCGTCGCGAATCCCTGAGGAGACTTTGCATGACTTCCGCTTCCGGTACCGATGCCATGATCCTGTTCTCCCACATCGACAAGTGGTACGGCGACTACCAGGCGCTGGCCGACATCAACGCCGAGGTGAAGAAGGGCGAGGTGGTGGTCGTGTGCGGGCCTTCGGGCTCGGGCAAGTCGACCTTGATCCGCACCGTCAACCGGCTGGAAGAGATCGGCAAGGGGCAACTGCTGTTCGACGGCCACGACATTCACGCGCCGATGCGAAGCGCTGCGCTCAACCGGCTGCGCAGCCGCATCGGCTTCGTGTTCCAGAGCTTCAACCTGTTCCCGCATCTGTCGGTGCTGGAGAACATCATGCTGTCGCCGATGCGCGTGCTCGGCGTGAAGCGCGCGGATGCCAAGGCCAAGGCCGCGCAGCTGCTGGAGCGTGTCGGCCTCTCGAACAAGGCGGGCGCCTATCCGGCGCAGCTTTCGGGCGGCCAGCAGCAGCGCGTGGCGATCGCGCGTGCGCTCGCGATGGAGCCGCCGGCGATGCTGTTCGACGAAC
Source organism: Variovorax sp. SRS16 (assembly GCF_901827165.1). Taxonomy (NCBI): domain Bacteria; kingdom Pseudomonadati; phylum Pseudomonadota; class Betaproteobacteria; order Burkholderiales; family Comamonadaceae; genus Variovorax; species Variovorax sp. SRS16. The sequence continues at coordinate 3,390,282 of NZ_LR594666.1, read as the reverse complement.
CCACGAGCGCGCTCGACCCCGAGATGGTGGGCGAGGTGCTCTCGGTGATGCGCAGCCTCGCCGACGAAGGCATGACCATGATGTGCGTCACGCACGAGATGAATTTCGCGCGCGACGTGGCCGATCGCGTGTGGTTCATGGACGCGGGGCGGATTCTTGAAGAGGCGGATCCGGAGACCTTCTTCAACAGCCCTCAGCATCCGCGTGCCAAGCGCTTCTTGTCCGATCTGCGAGCGCATTGATGGCACACCCCCAGTCTTCGCGCACTTCGTGTCGCTTCGCCAACCCCCTTGCAGGGGGCAACACCGGCGGACCGGCGAAGCCGGATCCGCGGTGTTTCCCGTTTCTCGTTTCATCTTCAACCAGGAGTCCATCACCATGAAGACCGTCTTTCGTCTCGCCGCCATCGGTTGCAGCCTTTCCGTGCTGTCCTTGCTGGCCCATGCCGACCAGTGGGACGAGATCAGCCAGCGCAAGGAGCTGCGATGCGGCACCTTCGCCGACGTGCCGCCCTTCGCCGCGCCGGATCCGAAGACGCGCGAGATGGTCGGCCACGACGTCGATCTTTGCAATGCGCTGGCCAAGCAGCTCGGCGTCACTGCCAAGGTCACGCCGCTCTCGGTGGAAGCGCGCGTGCCCGAGGTCAAGCTCGGCCGCGTCGACGTGACCATCGCCAACCTGGCCTACACCAAGAGCCGCGGCGAGCAGATCCAGTTCAGCGATCCGTACTACGTCGCCAAGGAAATGCTCGCGGTGAAGGCCTCCGACCCGGGCACCACCAAGGCCGACTACAAGGGCAAGCGGCTGAGCTCGACCAAGGGCTCGACCTCGGAGCTGTCGATCAAGATGAACGGCTCGGAGCCGGTGACCTTCCAGGACACGGGCTCGGCCTTCATGGCGGTGCAGCAGAACAAGTCGGTCGGCATGGTCGCCAACACCATGACCATCACCAAGCTGGTCAATCAGTCGAAGACCGACGGCGTGCCGCTGAAGATGATCAAGGATCCGATGGTGCTGCAGCCGATCGGCATCGGCATGAAGAAGGACGAGCCGGTGCTGCTCGCCAAGGTCAATGCGGCGCTCTACGCGCTGGAGAAGTCGGGCGAGCTCGACCGGCTGTGGGCGAAGTGGCTCGGCCCGAACACCGAATACAAGATGGTGCGCGAAGAGAAGGTCATGCCGCTTGCGGACCTCAAGTTCGAGCTGCTGCCCTGATCGCCGACTTGGGCCGGAAGGCCTTGCACACCGTGTCGTCGGTCTCGAGGTAGGGGCCGCCGATCAGGTCGATGCAGTAGGGCACGGCGGCGAAGATGCCGGGCACGGCTTGCGAGCCGTCGGCGTTCTTCAGGCCTTCGAGCGTCTCGGCGATGGATTTCGGCTGGCCGGGCAGGTTGATGATCAGGCTCTTGTCGCGGATCACCGCGACCTGGCGCGACAGGATCGCGGTCGGCACGAAGTGCAGGCTGATCTGGCGCATCTGCTCGCCGAAGCCGGGCATGGTCTTGTGCGCGACGGCCAGCGTGGCCTCGGGCGTTACGTCGCGCAGTGCCGGCCCGGTGCCGCCGGTGGTCAGCACCAGCGCGCAGCCGGCGTCGACCAGCTCGATCAGCGCGACGCTGATGGCGGCCTGGTCGTCGGGAATCAGCCGCGACGCGAAGGTGATCGGATTGCGCAGTGCGCGCTGCAGCCATTCCTGCAGGGCGGGCAGGCCCTTGTCCTCGTAGACGCCGCTCGATGCGCGGTCGCTGACCGAGACGATGCCGATATGCACGGGGTCCATGTCAGAGACTCCCGGTGCGCTGCGGACAAGACTGGCGCGGCCAAGACCAGGAACACCGCGGAACTGGCTTCGCCAGGCCGCTGGTGTTGCCCCCAGCGGGGGTTGGCGGCCACACGAAGTGGGCAAGCCTGGGGGTGAGCTTGATCATGCGTCCTCCTCGCGCGATTGCTCGGCGGCTTCTGCGGCATGGTCATCCGTGCCGTGCACGCTTAGCTGCGCGCGCACGATCCGGAACACCTCGCGGTAGGCCTTGGCCTGCCGCGGCGCCTCGCCGGGCGGGCCGGCCTTGATGTCCTTGCGCGCCTGGCGCACCAGCGCGCGCAGCTGCTGGGCGTCGGTGTCGGGATGGGTTTCGATCCAGCCGCCGAGCGCGTCGTCGTCGGCGATGATGCGGTCGCGCCAGCGCTCGGCATCGTGCAGCGCGGCGGTTTCCTGGGCCGGGCCGCGGTTCTGCTCGTCGAGCGCAGCGCGCACCGCATCGAGCGTGGCCGCGTCGAGCCCGCGCATCAGCTTGCCGACGAACTGCATCTGGCGGCGTTTGCCTTCGAAATTGGTGATGCGCCGGGCCTCTTCGATGGCGTCGCGCAGCTTCTCGCCGAGGTCGAGCTTGTCGAACAGGCCGGCGCGCAGCCCGAGCAGGGCTTCGCCCAGCGCCTGCAGCTCCGTGCTCTCGCGCTTGAGATCGGTCTTGCTGGCGGCATCGGTGCCCTTGAGCTCGCGCTTGAGCTCCAGATCGAGCTCACTGCCTTCCGCCACGAACTGGCCGCGGACGAAATAGCCTTTTTTGGGTTTGCGGGACATGTGGGGAAATCGTTGACTCCCCGTCGGGGACAGGGGCGCAAGTATCATAGCCAACACATGAGCACATCTTCCTCGCGCGCCGACTCCGGCTTCGCCTACAGCCGTTCCTTCTTCGAAAACCTGGTCGATTCGGCGCTGGCGCACGCCAAAAGGCTGGGCGCCACCGACGCCGGCGCCGAGGCGTCCGAGGGCTGCGGCCTGAGCGTCTCGGTGCGCAAGGGTGAACTCGAGAATGTCGAGCGCAACCGCGACAAGTCGCTGGGCATCACGGTCTATGTGGGCAAGCGGCGCGGCAATGCCAGCACCTCGGACTTTTCCGACGCGGCGGTCGCGCAGACCGTCCAGGCGGCCTACGACATCGCGCGCTTCACGGCCGAAGACCCGGTCAGCGGCCTGCCCGACGCGGACGACATCGCACGCGAGCAGCCCGATCTCGATCTGTTCCATCCCTGGGACGTGACGAGCGAGCAGGCGGCTGCGTTGGCGCTCGAATGCGAGGCCGCGGCGCTCTCGACCGACAAGCGCATCACCAACAGCGAAGGGGCCGGTGTCTCGGCGCAGCAGAGCCACTTCTTCAGCGCCCATACGCACGGCTTTCGCGGCGGCTATGCGAGCTCGCGCCATTCGATCTCGGTGGCACCGATCGCCGGCAAGGGCGACGGCATGCAGCGCGACGCCTGGTACAGCTCGATGCGATCGGCCGACGAGCTTGCAAGCCCGCAGGCGGTGGGCCGCTATGCGGCCGAGCGCGCGCTGAGCCGGCTCAAGTCCCGCAAGATCAAGACGACGCAGTGCCCCGTGTTGTTCGAATCGCCGCTGGCCGCGGGCCTGCTCGGCGGGCTGGTGCAGGCCGTCAGCGGCGGTGCGCTCTACCGCAAGAGCACCTTCCTGCTCGATTCGCTGGGCAAGCAGGTGTTGCCCAAGCACCTGGATGTGGCCGAGGACCCGCACATCCTGCGCGGCAAGGGCAGCTCGCCCTTCGACGACGAAGGCGTGATCACCCGGCGGCGCAAGGTGGTCGATGCGGGGCGGCTCGAAGGCTATTTCCTCAGCACCTATTCGGCACGCAAGCTCGGCATGAAGACCACCGGCAATGCGGGCGGCTCGCACAACCTCACGCTGACCTCGCGATTGACGAAGGCAGGCGACGACCTGGATGCGATGCTTGCCAAGCTGGGCACCGGCCTCTTCGTGATCGAGCTGATGGGGCAGGGCGTCAACTACGTGACCGGCGACTATTCGCGCGGCGCGAGCGGCTTCTGGGTCGAGAAGGGGCGCATCGCGTTCCCGGTACAGGAGATCACGATCGCCGGCAACCTCAAGGACATGCTGCTCGGCATCGAGGCGGTCGGTGCCGATGCGTACAACTACGGTGCCAAGACCACCGGGTCGCTGCTCATCAACCGCATGAAGATTGCCGGTAGCTAAGTCGCGGACAGTGCTGCACGGACTTTGGCGATCGCATTCGCGTAGGGCGTCGCGAAGCCGTCGAGCGACGCATCCGACGCCAGCCAGCTGAAACTGAAGACCAGGCCCTCTTCGTCGGGGCTGCCCGTGGCGATGTGGTCGAAGCGTTCGGGCAGCGGGCCTTCGGCGCGCATCAGGTACAGGTGCCAGAGCTGCGGATGCCGGCGCTTGCTGCCCTCCACGCCGGCTTCGCAGTCGCGGTCGAGCGTGCCGAGGGATTGCAACGGGCCGGCGTAGCGGATGCCGGACTCTTCCAGCAGTTCGCGCCGCACGGCGTCCTCGGGCGCCTCGCCGGGCTCGACCGTGCCCTTGGGCAACTGGATGTTCCTGTCGTCCGGGTGATGGAACACCAGCAGCCGGCCGCGCCCGTCCACCAGGCAGGCACAGGCCTTGTGGACGATGCGTGTCGTCATGGTCAGCCGCCCGAAAGAGCGGCCTTCACGGCGCTGCTGACCAGGCCCATGTCGGCCTTGCCGGCCAGGCGCGTCTTGACCGCGCCCATCACCTTGCCCATGTCGCCCGGGCCCTTGGCGCCGAGCTCGGCCACGATCGCCTTGACCTCGGTAGCGATCTCGTCGGCGCCCATGCGTTGGGGCAGGTAGACCTCCAGCACCTTGATCTCGGCGGCTTCCTTGTCGGCCAGGTCGATGCGGCCGCCCTGGGTGAATGCGGCGACCGAATCCTTGCGCTGCTTGACCAGCTTGTCGACGATGACCACCACCATCGCGTCGTCGAGCACGATGCGCTCGTCGACTTCCTTCTGCTTGAGGGCCGCGAGCAGCAGGCGGATGGTGCCCAGGCGCTCGGCGTCCTTGGCGCGCATCGCGGTCTTCATGTCTTCGGTGATCTGGTCCTTGAGGCTCATGGTGGATTTCCTTCGGTCGACAAAAGAGAAAAGCCGCGACAGGTGTCCCTGGCGCGGCTTGCGAACCGGGCGCTGGCCTCGGGCCAGCGCAGCGGATGCTCAGTACAGCTTCTTGGGAAGCTGCATGCTGCGCACGCGCTTGTAATGGCGCTTGACGGCTGCGGCCTTCTTGCGCTTGCGCTCGGCGGTCGGCTTTTCGTAGAACTCGCGGGCGCGCAGGTCGGTCAGCAGGCCGAGCTTTTCGATGGTGCGCTTGAAGCGGCGCAGTGCGACGTCGAAAGGCTCGTTTTCTTTAACGCGGATGGTGGTCATTTAAAAATCGTTGGGTTGAATTTGGCCTGGGGAAGATCGGGCCCCGGGCCGGGTTCCTCAACTGAAAGCATGTGTGGCCGTTGAGGGGAGGCCAAAGTTAGCCAAAAATTATATACCACCCCCAGGCTTGCTCGCTACGCGTAGCCGCCCACCCCCTTCGAGGGGGCGATACCGGCGGACCGGCGGAGCCGGATCCGCGGTATCCCTGGAAAAGAGGTCTTGGAGACGGTGGAGTTGGAGGCTTTCAAAGGGCGGAGGCGCACGCATGCGCGCTGGCCCAGGCCCATTGGAAGTTGTAACCGCCGAGCCAGCCGGTGACATCGACCACCTCGCCGATGAAGCAGAGGCCGGGTTGCTTCGATTCCATGGTCTGCGACGAGAGCTCGCGGGTATCGACGCCGCCGGCCGTGACCTCGGCCTTGCGGTAGCCCTCGGTGCCGCTGGGCGTGATCTGCCAGCGCGCGATGCGCTCGGCCAGCGCGTGGAGGGCACGGTCGGCGGCCTCGTTGATGGGGCGCTGGAGCGCGGCATCCTGGCCGACCCAGGCGTCGGCGAGCCGCGACGGCACCAGCGCGGCGAGCTCGTTGGCAATGCGCTTGCGCGACAGCCGCTTGGCCTCGGCCAGCGCGGACGCGACCTCCACGCCGGGCGCGAAGTCGATCGTGAGCGGCATGCCCGGCCGCCAGTAGCTCGAGATCTGCAGCACCGCGGGGCCCGACAGGCCGCGATGGGTGAAGAGCAGGTCTTCGACGAAGGCCATGCGCTCCTTCCGGCTGCCGGTCTCGATCTGCACCGGCAGCGCGAGGCCGGCCAGGCCTGCGTAGGGCACCCAGCCTTCGCCGCCGAAGGTCAGCGGCACGAGGGCCGGGCGCGGCGCGACCACGCGCAGCCCGAATTGCGCCGCGATGCGGTAGCCGAAATCGCTGGCGCCGATCTGCGGGATCGACAGCCCGCCGGTGGCGATCACCAGCTTGGGCGTACGGACTTCACCACGGTCGGTGTCGATCCGGTAGCCGCCTTCGTCCGAGAAGGCGATGTCGCGCACGCCGCAGGGCTGCCAGTGCGTGACGCTGCCGCCGGCGCACTCGGCCAGCAGCATGTCGATGATCTGCTGCGAAGGGCCGTCGCAGAACAGCTGGCCCTTGTGCTTTTCGTGGAAGGCGATGCCGTGGCGCTCGACCAGCGCGATGAACTGCTGCGGCGTGTAGCGCGACAGCGCCGAGCGGCAGAAGTTCGGGTTGTCGCCGATGAAATGGCGCTGCGGCGCGCGCACGTCGAGGTCGCGGTTGGTGAAGTTGGCACGGCCGCCGCCGGAGATGCGGATCTTCTCGGCGATACGCTCGCCGTGGTCGAGCAGCAGCACCTTCAGGCCGCGCTGGCCGGCCACGGCGGCGCAGAACAGGCCTGCGGCGCCCGCGCCGACGACGACGGCATCGAACGAACTCAACGCCGCTCGCCCATGTGCATGCGCCGCGCCGTCATCCCTTCCACACGAACGGGAACTTCAGCTGCTTGAAGAAGCCGTTCGGCACATAGTCGCCGACCACGCCGTAGTGCTCGGGCCACAGGCGCGTGCTCTTGACGGCGGTGCCGAAGAGATAGTCGAGAAACGCATAGTGCGCGGCGTAGTTGCGGTCGATCGCCTCGTCGTCCTGGCTGTGGTGCCAGTGGTGGAAATTCGGCGTCACGATCAGGTAGCGCAGCGGGCCGAGGCGCACGCTCACGTTGCAGTGGTTGAACACCGCCTGGAAGCCGACCACCACGATGTAGGCATCGATCACTTCCTTGCTGAAGCCCAGCACGTAGATCGGCGCCAGCACCAGCGTGCGCGTGATCAGCAGCTCGAGGATGTGCTGGCGCGAGCCGGCCATCCAGTCCATGCTCTTCACGCTGTGGTGCACCGCATGCAGCCGCCACAGCAGCGGCACCTCGTGGTAGGCGCGGTGTGTCCAGTACTGCACGAAGTCGGCCACCAGGATGATCAAGAGCACGCCGGCCCAGAAGGGCAGGCCCGCCACCCAGCCGCGGATGCCGTCGTTGGCGGCCCAGCCGAAGAGCTTGTGCACCAGCAGGTTGGTCGCCAGCAGCACGAAGCCGACGATCATGTGGTTGACGACGAAGTGATGGAAATCGGTCTGCCACTCGGCACGGAACACCGGCTGGTCCTTGCGGTGCGCGAACAGCTTCTCGATGAAGATGAAGATCAGCGACGAGCCCAGCAGGTCGAGGATGAACCAGTCCAGGCCGATGTAGGGCGTGTTGTCCGCGAAGTCGTTGACCGGCACCTTGTGGCCGCCGAGCAGCGCCGACAGTGCCACCAGCAGGAAGGCGAAGGACGACAGCCAGCGCGAACGGTCGAAGACGATGTTGACCAGCGCCAGGCCGCCCGAGGTCACCATCGCGGCCAGCAGCAGATAGCGCATCACGTCGACGTTGTAGCTGCGCCGCAGCTCGGGCGTGGTCAGGTACTGCGGGAAGTGGAAGGCCAGCACGCCCAGAAAGCACAGGATGCCCAGCGCGAGCGCGATGGTGCCTGTGACCAGGCCGCGGCCGCGCTGCAGTTCGCCGTGGCTTTCGGTGAATTCGTTGAGTTTGTCGAGTTCCAGCATCCCGTCCTCCGCCCGTTGTTCGTGGGCTCGGCGATTCTAGGATGGCGGCCGGAATCCGCCGACAGGCCGAACGGCCGATTCAGGTGCCGAAGCGCGTGGCGGGAAGGCCGGCTGCGGCGAGACCGCGCAGCACGTCGCCGACCACGATCACGGCCGGGCTCGCCAGCCCGGCCGCGGCGATGTCCTCGCGCAGCCGGTCGAGCGTGGTCGCGATGTGCCGCTGCTGCGGCAGGCTCGCATGCTGGATCACCGCCACCGGCGTCTCGCCCGGCAGCCCGTGCAGCAGTTCGTCCTGGATGTGGGCCGCGCCCGAGACGCCCATGTAGATCACCAGCGTGAGCCGTGCATCGCGCGCCGTCGCGGCCAGCTGGCGCCAGTCGGTCGGATGCTCGGCGGCCGCATGGCCGGTCTTGGCATGGCCGGTGACGAACACCACGCCCTGCGCATGGTCGCGGTGCGTGAGCGGCACGCCCAGCGAGGTGATGGCGGCCAGCCCGGCCGTGATGCCGTTGACGACCTGCACGTCGATGCCGGCCTCGCGCAGATGCTCGACCTCCTCGCCGCCGCGGCCGAAGATGAAAGGGTCGCCGCCCTTGAGGCGCACGACCGTCTCGCCCTCCTGCACCGCGGTGATCATGAGCCGCTCGATGAAGGCCTGCGGCGTGCTCTTGCAGCCGCCGCGCTTGCCGACGTGGACGATGCGCGCGCCGGGGCGCGCATAGGCCAGGACGCCGTCGCCGACGAGGTCGTCGACCAGCAGCACCGTCGCCGCCTGGATGGCCTTGACGGCCTTGACCGTGAGCAGTTCCGGATCGCCGGGTCCGGCGCCGACGAGGGTGCAGCTGCCGCGATGGGAAAGAAGGTTCATGAAGGCTCCACCTGTTGCGCAAGCTGCGCCAGTTGCACGATCTGCGCCACCTGCTGCGCGATCGCCTGCGGCACGGCCGCTTCGCCGGCCAGCACGCGCCGTGTGTAGCCGGCCGTGGTCCGGATGTCGATGTCAATCGGAAGGCCGGGCACCTCGGCCAGCGTGCCGGGTTGTTGCGCCTGCAGCGCGATGCGCCGTCCGCGCACGAAACCATCGACCTGCGCGGTGCGGCGCGGGTCGGCCACGCTCTCGCCTTCGAGACCGCGCGAGAGCAGGGCGTTCATGCCCAGCAGCTCGAAGGTCGCGGCCATCGATTGCGCGTACTCGGGGTGCGTGTAGCTGCCGATCACCACACAGGGGCCCTGGCTCGGCTGCATCAGCTTGACCACGCTGTGGCCCGGGTTGCGCAGGCCGACCACGCGGCGCACGTCGAGCAGGCGCTTGAGCCCCGGGCTGAGCAGCTCGGTCGGCGCGAACACGGCCTCGCCGTCGGCAATGGCGCGAATGGCGGTCAACGGCGGCAGGTCGAGCGCGGCCAGCACGCCGGAGGCCAGCACGCGGGTCGATTCGGTGGCCGCGCCGTGCACCAGCACCGGCAGGCCTTCGCGCGCCAGCAGCAGCGCCAGCAGCGGCGTGAGCACCGGCAGCCTGCGCGCGCCGTTGTAGCTGGGCAGCACGACCAGCGGCTGGCCCGTGGCGGGAAAGAGGGCGAGCCGCGCATGCGTCGCATCCAGGAAGCCGGCCAGCTCCTCGGGCGTCTCGCCCTTGATGCGCATCGCCAGGCAGAAGGCGCCGATCTCGAGATCGGTCACCGTGCCGTCGAGCACCTGGCCGAACAGGTCGGCCGCCTGCGCGCGGTCGAGCGGCCTGGCGCCGCGCGCGCCGCGGCCGATTTCCTTGATGTACTGGCTGATTCCCATGGGTTCGCGAATTGTCCTGCATGGCTTATGCCGCAAAGAGGGGCGCCTTATGCCCCTGCGCGCGGCAAGGGCTGTCGGCAGGGAGCGCATGGCGCGTGTCGTCATGACACTGGCGCGAGTGCCGGCGCGGCCCCCGCGCGCACCATGCGCTTGAGTTCGGGCAGGCAGGAGCCGCAGTTGGTGCCGCACTTCAGCGCACCCTGCAGCGCGGCGAGGCGATCGTCAGCCGAGCCCGCGACGGCCGCGAGCTTGCCGGTGATCGCGGTCTGCGTGACGCCGAAGCAGCCGCAGACGATCTTGCCGCGGGTCGCCACGCCGGCGGGCGCTGCGGCGCCGGGCCGCAGCAGTTGGCGGCCATAGGCCTGTGCGGGCAGGCGGTCCTGCAGCAGCGTCTTGATCCAGGCCTCGGCACTGGTGTCGCCGCCGAGCAGGAAGCCGTCGAGCCGCGCTTCCGCGCCCTCGCGCACCAGCCGCACCGTGCGCCGTTGCCCGCGCCGGGCATCGACATAGCGCAGCGCGTCGGGACCGCCGAGCGCGAGCAGGCGCTCGATCTGCGTCATGACCGCGTCCGGCGGTACCTCGTACGCCGCCGCGCGAAAGAGGATGCCCGCACGCTCCGGCCCGCCGCCCGCCAGCGAGCCGCCGGCGCCGAAGGGCACGCAGCTGGCGAAGGGAAAGGAGGGCATCAGCGCACGCAGCGCGGCGGCGACGTCGAGCGACGCCTCCTGCGGCAGCCAGGCCGCGGCAAGCAGCGACCAGGGCAGTTCGGCCTTGAGCACCTTCACGGCCGCATGCTTGAGCTCGGGCTGTTTCGAATCGGGGCAGAAGCGCGAGGTGGTGAGCGCGTTCACGCCCGCGAGGCGCTCGCCGGTGCTGGAGCAGCCGCTCAGGTACTCGCCGCCCCAGTGCATCGCGATGAAGGCCTGGCTCAGTCCGAGCTCGGTGCTGGCCGCGACGGGCAGCACGATCGAGCCACGGCGCGAGGTCACGTGCACCAGATCGCCTTCGGCCAGCTGGCGGCGCGCCATGTCCTGCGGATGCAGCTGCACCGTCGGCTCGGCTGCATGGCCGAACAGCCGGCCGAGCGTGCCGGTGCGGCTCATGCCGTGCCACTGGTCGCGCAATCGTCCGGTGTTGAGCGAGAAGGGATAGCGCGCCTCGCGGGCTTCCGCGACCGGTGCGTAGGGCGTGTCGGCGAAGCGGGCGCGGCCATCGGGCGTCGAGAACACGCCGTCTTCGTAGAGGCGCGCGCGGCCTGTGGCTTCGCCTTCGCGCAGCGGCCATTGCTGCGGCGCGGCTTCGAGCATCGCGTAGCTCATGCCGGTGATGTCGAGGTCGCGCCCGCGCGTCGACTCGCGGTGCTCGTTCCAGACCGATTCGGCGCTGGCATACGGGAACAGCGTGGCCGTGCGCCCGAGCCGGCTTTCGAGGCGGCGCGCGAAAGCCACGCCGATCGCCCAGTCGTCGCGCGCTTCGCCCGGCGCCGGCACTGCGGGACGCACGCGCGAGATGCGGCGCTCGCTGTTGGTGACGGTGCCTTGCTTTTCGCCCCAGGTGCTGGCCGGCAGCAGCAGGTCGGCGAAGTCGCAGGTGGCGGTGGTCGAGAAGGCTTCCTGCACGACGACGAACTCGCAGCGCTCGAGTGCACGCCGCACGGTGCCCTGGTCGGGCATCGATTGCGCCGGGTTGGTGCAGGCGATCCAGAGCGCGCGGATCTCGCCGTCGGCGGCGGCCTGGAACATCTCGACCGCGGTCTTGCCGGGCTTGAAGGGCACCTCGGGCACACCCCACAGCGCCGCGACCTCGGCGCGGTGCTGCGGGTTCGCGAGATCGCGGTGCGCCGACAGCAGGTTGGCCAGTCCGCCCACTTCGCGCCCGCCCATCGCATTGGGCTGGCCGGTCAGCGAGAAGGGGCCGGCGCCGGGCTTGCCGATCTGCGCGGTGGCCAGGTGCAGGTTGATCAACGCGGCATTCTTGGCCGTGCCCGAGGACGATTGATTCAGGCCCTGGCAATAGAGGCTCAGCGTCGCGGCCGAGGTGGCGAACAGGCGCGCGGCCTGCAGCAGATCTTCCTTGGCGATGCCGCAGACCTGGGCCACGCGGTCGGGCGTGCAGTCGCGCACGGTGGCCTTGAGCGCATCGAAGCCGCTGGTGTGCGCCGCGATGTAGCGCGCGTCGGTCCAGCCTTCCCACAGCATCAGGTGCAGCATGCCGTTGAACAGCATCACGTCGGTGCCCGGCTGCAGCGCGAGGTGCAGGTCGGCGATCTCGCAGGTGTCGGTGCGGCGCGGGTCGGCGACGATGATCTTCAAGGCCGGGTCGGCGGCCTTCGCGTCCTCGATGCGCCGGTACAGGATCGGGTGTGCCCAGGCCGTGTTGCTGCCGACGATGAACAGGCACTCGGCATGCTTCAGGTCGTCGTAGCAGGCCGGCGGTGCATCGGCGCCCAGCGTCTTCTTGTAGCCGGCCACCGCGCTGCTCATGCACAGGCGCGAGTTGGTGTCGATGTTGTTGGTGCCGACCAGGCCCTTGGCCAGTTTGTTGAAGACGTAGTAGTCCTCGGTGAGCAGTTGGCCCGAGACATAGAAGCCCACCGCGCCGGGGCCATGGTCGCGGATCACCTGGGTGAATTTGTCGGCGGCGAGGTCGAGCGCAGCGTCCCAGCCGATGGCTTCGGGCGCGGCGCGGCGCGCGCTGCGGCGCAGGGGCTGCAGCAGCCGCGTCTGGCGCGTGATCGCCGCGCTCGCCGTGAGGTGCAGCGTCGACCCCTTGGTGCAGAGGCGGCCGAAGTTGGCCGGATGGTCGGGGTCGCCGCGCACGCCGGTGATCTGCGCCCCCTCGGCCTCGATGATCACGCCGCAACCCACGCCGCAGTAGGGACAGGTCGAACGCGTTTCATGCTTCTCCCTCTCCCCCTGGGAGAGGGTCGGGGTGAGGGCAGACGGCGTCGCCACTGGGAACATCGCTGCCCTCACCCTAGCCCTCTCCCAGAGGGAGAGGTGACAGGACGCGCTTCGGTCCGGCCGCGGGGCGTTCGAGATCGGTCGCATGCGTGGCGATCTCGTCCGCGTCGAGATGCACCACGCCCTCGACCACCTTCACCGCGAAGCGCGGCGTACAGCCTTCGTCCGGCGACTTCGCGCAGCCGTCGTCGAGCCCGATGGCCCAGTTGTGCAGCGGGCAGGCCACGCTGGTGCCGAACACGATGCCCTGGCTCAGCGGGCCGCCCTTGTGCGGGCAGCGGTCGAGCAGCGCGAACACTTCGTTCTCGGCATTGCGGAACACCGCCACGTCCACGCCCACGGGCCGTGCCACGCGCCGCGCGCCGAGTACCGGGATGTCGTCGACGCGGCAGATCATTTTCCATTCGCTCATGGATGTCTTCCTTTCAGGCCGGCTGTGCGGTGCGTTCGGCGGCCGGCACCACGGCAACGGGCGTGAACTGCCGCACGTCGACCGAGGCCTGGCTCGACGCGAACCACGGATCGGGCTCGCCGTCGAGCGCGAACTGCAGCCGCTCCCACAGCGCCTGGCGGCCTTCGGCGTCCTCGAGGATCTTCTTCTTCACGTAGTCCAGTCCGACACGGCCGATGTAGTGCACCGTGCGCTCGAGGTACCAGCCTTCTTCGCGGTAGAGCTGCAGGAAGGCGCCCGCGTACTGCATCACTTCCTCGGAAGTCTTCACCTTGACCAGGAACTGCGCGACCTCGGTCTTGATGCCGCCGTTGCCGCCGACATAGATCTCCCAGCCCGAGTCGACGCCGATCACGCCGACGTCCTTGATGCCGGCCTCGGCGCAGTTGCGCGGGCAGCCGGAGACCGCGAGCTTGACCTTGTGCGGCGAGTACATCGCCCACAGCGCGCGTTCGAGGTCCTTGCCCATCTGCGTCGAGTCCTGCGTACCGAAGCGGCACCACTCGCTGCCGACGCAGGTCTTCACGGTGCGCAGCGACTTGGCGTAGGCGAAGCCCGAGGGCATGCCGATGTCCTTCCAGACGTTCTCCAGGTCTTCCTTCTTCACGCCCAGCAAGTCGATGCGCTGGCCGCCGGTGATCTTGACGGTCGGGATCTTGTACTTGTCGGCCGCGTCCGCGATGCGTCGCAGCTCGTCGGGCGTGGTATGGCCGCCCCACATGCGCGGGATCACCGAATAGGTGCCGTCTTTCTGGATGTTGGCGTGGCTGCGCTCGTTGACGAAGCGGCTCTGCGGATCGTCCTTCGCCTCCTTCGGCCAGGTGCTGATCAGGTAGTAGTTGACGGCCGGGCGGCAGGTCGCGCAGCCGTTGGGCGTGCGCCAGCCGAGGCCGCGGTAGAGCGCCTCGTGCGTGAGGTAATGCGCCTTGCGGATCGCGTCGCGCACGTCCTGGTGGCTGAAGTCGGTGCAGGCGCAGACGGCCTTCTTCTTCGGCGTCGCCGAGTAGTCGCCACCGGCGGTGAACATCAGGATCTGCTCGACCAGCCCGGTGCACGAGCCGCACGATGCGCTGGCCTTGGTGTGCTTCCTGACCTCGTCGAGCGTGAACAGGCCGCGGTCCTTGATCGCCTTGCAGATGGTGCCTTTGGTCACGCCGTTGCAGCCGCAGACCTCGGCCTCGTCGGCCATCGACGCGGCCTTGCTGTGGCCCTCGTGGCCGGTGTCGCCGATGTTGGATTCGCCGAACATCAGCTTGTCGCGGATGTCCTGCACGCTGCGGCCGTCGCGCAGCAGCTTGAAGTACCAGCTGCCGTCGACGGTGTCGCCGTAGAGGCAGGCGCCGACCAGCTTGTCGTCCTTGATCACCAGCTTCTTGTAGACGCCGCCGACCGGGTCGCTCATGACGATTTCCTCGGTGCCTTCGCCGCCCATGAATTCGCCGGCCGAGAACAGGTCGATGCCGGTGACCTTGAGTTTGGTCGAGGTCAGCGAGCCGAGGTAGCGGCCGATGCCGAACTGCGCCAGGTGGTTGGCCGCCACCTTGGCCTGCTCGAACAGTGGCGCGACCAGGCCATAGGCGATGCCGCGGTGCGCCGCGCATTCGCCGACCGAGTAGATGCGCGCGTCGGTCACCGTCTGCATGGTGTCCGTGACGACGATGCCGCGGTTGACGTGCAGGCGCATCTTCTCGGCCAGCTCGGTGTTGGGTCGGATGCCGACGGCCATCACCACCAGGTCGGCCGCGACCTCGGTGCCGTCCTTGAAGCGGATGGCGGTGACGCGGCCGGCCTCGTTGCCGACCAGTTCCTGCGTCTGTGCGCCGATCAGGAAGTTCAGGCCACGGTCCTCCAGCGACTTCTGCAGCAGCTTGCCGGCGACGTCGTCGAGCTGGCGCTCCATCAGCCAGGGCATGACGTGCACCACCGTCACCTTCATGCCGCGCAGCATCAGGCCGTTGGCCGCCTCCAGGCCCAGCAGGCCGCCGCCGATCACCACCGCGTTCTTGTGGGTGCGCGCGGTCTCGATCATGTAGTCAGTGTCGGCGATGTCGCGGTAGGCGATCACGCCCTTCAAGTCCTTGCCCGGCACCGGCAGCATGAAGGGATTGGAGCCGGTGCACAGCAAGAGGCGGTCGTAGGCGGCCTCGGTGCCGTCCTCGGCGCGCACGATGCGCCGCACGCGGTCGACCTCGACCACCTTCTTGCCGGTGTGCAGCGTGATGCGGTGGTCGGCATACCACTCGCGCGTATTGAGCACGATCTCGTCGACCGTCTGCTCGCCGGCCAGCACCGGCGACAGCAGGATGCGGTTGTAGTTGGGATGCGGCTCGGCGCCGAAGACGGTGATGTCGTAGAGATCGGGCTCGATCTTCAGCAGCTCTTCGAGCGTGCGCACGCCGGCCATGCCGTTGCCGACCATCACGAGTTTCAGTTTCTTCATGGCGTGGGACCTTTCATGGAATCGAGCAGACGGAGATCGGGACTGAGCGATGCGCCGGCGTTGCGATGGCGCGCCGGTGCCGCATGCACGTCGACCCGGGCCAGGCCGCCCTTGCCGGCCCAGGTGCGGGTCCAGCGCGCCTGCATCACGCGCATGACGCCCAGCATCACCAGCGCCAGCGCGGCGAAGAAAGCGAAGCCCCAGAGGTAGCTGCCCATGTACTGCTTCGACAGACCCATCGCGTTGGGCACCAGGCCGCCGCCCAGCGCGCCGATCTCGCCGATCATCGAGCCGGCCACCGCGGTGCTCGCGGGCCAGCGCAGCGGCACCAGTTGGAACAGCGCACCATTGCCCGCGCCGAGCGCCGCGAAGCACACGATCAGCAGCAGCGTGGTGAGCGCCAGCGAGGCCGAGGAGGCGCCGACCAGCGCCAAGCCCGCGGCCACGACGACCAGCACCAGCGTCAGCGTGTTGACGCCGCCCCAGCGGTCGGAAATCCATCCGCCGGCCACCCGCACCGCAGCGCCCATGAACGCGGCCAGCATGGTCAACTCGCCGGCCTGCACCTTGCTCACGCCGAACTGGTCGTAGTAGTAGGAAGGCAGGAAGGTGGTGAGGCCGATGAAGCCGCCGAAGGTGATGCCGTAGATCAGGCTGAAGGCCCAGCCGTCCTTCTCGAACAGGCAGGCCACATGCGCGCGCAGGCTGGCGTGGCTGTCGACATCGGGCGGCTCCTTGGCGAACACGACCATGACGACCATCGGGATCAGGATCGCGGCCGCGGCGATGCCGTACACGCTCTGCCAGCCCAGCCATTGCGCCAGCGGCGGCGCCACCAGCACCGACACCGCGGTGCCGACATTGCCCGCGCCCACCAGTCCCATCGCAAGGCCCTTGTGCTGCGCGGGGAACCAGCCCGAGCCGAGCGACATCGCGACGCCGAAACTCGCGCCCGCGATGCCCAGCAGCACGCCCATCGCGAGCAGGTCGTTGAAGCTGTGCACCATGAAGAAGCCGTACAGCATCGCGATGGCGATCATCCCCATCTCGACCAGCGTCGCGTTCTTGCGGCCGATGTACTGCGACAGGATGCCGAGCGGAAAGCGCATCAGTGCGCCGGCGATGATCGGCACCGACAGCATCAGCCCCTTCTGCGCCGGCGAGAGATGGAAGCTCTCGCCGATGAACGGCGCCATGGCGCCGTTGAGCACCCAGATGCAGCACGAGAACGTGAAGTACAGGAAGGCCGAGAACAGCGTCGGCCCGTGGCCGGCATGCAGGAAGGTCTTGAATCTGGACATGGCATTCGATGCGAAATGCCGCGGCGCGGCCGTTGGCGGGCCGTGTCGTCGGACGGGGTTGGGCGGTGTGCCGGCGGCTGCTGACGCTGTCGGCGTGAAGGGTGTCCGGCGCGCGTGCGGCCGGAAGGGACGCGGGACCGCGTCTTCACCAAAGCGGTGCTTCGTTACACCGCAGTCCCCATCACGCAAGACGCATGCCTGCCTGCGCCGGCCCCCGTGTCCTATGCTCGTGTGTCTGTCCAACGCCCCGCGATGAATTCCCTTCTTGTTGTCCTGCCGGACGAAGCTGTCGACCCGCAACTGCCCGAGGGCTTGCGCGCGATCCTTGCACAGGCCGGGCTCGTGCTGATCGGCTGCGTCGGCCATGGCGACATGGGGCGCCAGGTCCGCGCGTTGGCGCCGCAGCATGTACTGATCCATTGGTCCGCGCCGATGCCCGCGCTGATCGAGGCACTGCAGGCCTGGTCCGGTACACCGCCGTGCGCGCTGAGCCTGG
Organism: Variovorax sp. SRS16; assembly: GCF_901827165.1. Classification (NCBI taxonomy): domain Bacteria; kingdom Pseudomonadati; phylum Pseudomonadota; class Betaproteobacteria; order Burkholderiales; family Comamonadaceae; genus Variovorax; species Variovorax sp. SRS16. The sequence goes on along the minus strand of NZ_LR594666.1, from coordinate 3,373,009 downwards.
CCAGCGCGCCGCTCGATGGCGCGCTGCATGAGGCATTGGTGACACTCGGCGTGCAGGCCTGGACAGCGATCGACACCCTCGATGCCGGTGCGCTGCGTGCGCTGCTCGCGCGGGCAGCGGCGCGGTGGCAGCGCGAGGCCGCGCTGCGCACCGAACTCGGCGCGATGCGCACCCGTCTGGACGAGCGCAAGTGGATCGATCGCGCCAAAGGTCTGCTGATGGCTGCGCGCGGCATCGGCGAGGACGAGGCCTTCGGCTTGCTGCGCGGCGCCGCGATGCATGCCAATCTGCGCCTGGGCGAAGTCTCGCGCTCGGTGGTCGAGGCGACGCAATGGGCCGATGCGGTCAACCGCGCCGGCCAGTTGCGCATGCTCTCGCAGCGCCTGGCGCGGCTGGCCGCGCAATCGATGGCCGGCATCGATGCGCGGCGCAGCAGGGCGCTGCGCACCGAATCGGCCGAGCGGGTGCAGGCCAACCTCGATCATCTCGGAACGCTCGCGCTCGACGCGGTCGGCACACGCGCGCTGGCCGATGCGCAGCAGGCCTGGCAAGCCCTGGCGACGGCGCTCGCGGCCCGCATGGCGCCGTCCGCGCTGGCCGGGATCGACGCATGCGCCGAAGCCTTGCTGACAGCTGCCGAGGCCTTGACCGATGTGCTGGAGGCCTCCGGCGGGCGGCGCGCGCTGCGCATCGTCAACATCTGCGGCCGCCAGCGCATGCGCGTGCAACGGCTGGCCAAGGATGCGCTGCTGGCATCGATGGCGCCCGCGCATGGCGCGCGCGATCGGCTCGTGGCGACCATGGATGCGTTCGAGGCGGCGCTGCTCGAACTCGAGCGCGCGCCGCTGAGTTCGCCCGAGATCCGCGCCGAGCTGGCGGCGGCGCGCGACGAATGGCTGCGGCTGGTGCGCGGCGTGCACGGCGCCGACAGCGCCGAAGGGCGCGCCGCGCTGGTGCGCGCCAGCGATGCGCTGGTCGCCACCTTCGAGCAGCTCACGGCTTCGTACGAGCACAGCCTGCAGGTCATCATGTCCTGACTCCGTCGTGCGCGCGGCGTCGGGCGGTGCGCGTGCGGGCGTTCAGGCCGCGGCCTGCTCCACGTGCGCCTGGCGCGTGTAGAGAAAATCGATCACGGCCTTGCGGGCGCGAAGGTAGGCTGCATCCTCGGCCAGTTCGACGCGATCGCGCGGGCGCGCAAGGTCGACGCTCAGCACCTCGCCGATGGTGGCCGCCGGGCCGTTGGTCAGCATCACGATGCGGTCCGACAGCAGCACCGCTTCGTCGACGTCGTGCGTGACCATCACCACCGTGCTGCGCGTCTTGTGCACGATCGCGAGCAGCTCGTCCTGCAGCCGGGCGCGGGTCAGCGCGTCGAGGGCGCCGAAGGGCTCGTCCATCAGCAGCACCCGGGGCTCCATCGACAGCGCGCGCGCGATGCCGACGCGTTGCTTCATGCCGCCGGAGATTTCGCCGGGGCGTTTCTGCGCGGCCGGCGCGAGGCCGACCAGCGCCAGCGCGGCGTCGGTGCGCGCGCGCAGCTGCGCCTTGCTCTCGGTCGCCGCGAACACGCGCTCGACCGCGAGGTACACGTTCTCGAAACAGCTGAGCCAGGGCAAGAGCGAATGGTTCTGGAACACCACGGCGCGCTCGGGGCCGGGGCCCTTGATCTCCCGGTTGGCGCACAGCAGCACGCCTCGGGTCGGCGTGCCGAGGCCGGCGATCAGGTTCAGCAGCGTCGACTTGCCGCAACCCGAGTGGCCGATCAGCGTGACGAACTCGCCCTTGGCGACATCGAGGTCGATGTCGCGCAACGCGAGGAAGCTGCCCTTGGGCGTCCTGAAGCGCTGCTCGACGCCCTGGATCGCGATGTACTTGCCGTCGTCGTTCATGCCTTCACCTCCTCGAACGTGAATGCGGTGGCGACCTTGATCAGCGCGAACTCGAGCACCAGCCCGACGATGCCGATGACGAAGATCGCGATGATGATGTGGGCGACGTTGAGGTTGTTCCACTCGTCCCAGACCCAGAAGCCGATGCCGACGCCGCCGGTCAGCATCTCGGCCGCGACGATCACCAGCCACGCGGTGCCGACGGCCAGCCGCACGCCGGTCAGCATGTAGGGCAGCACGGCGGGAAACAGGATGCGCGTGAGGATCTTCCATTCGGAAAGATTCAGCACGCGGGCGACGTTCATGTAGTCGCCGGGCACGCGCTGCACGCCGACGGCCGTGTTGATGATCATCGGCCAGATCGAGCAGATGAAGAGGGTCCAGATGGCCGCGGGATTCGCGCCCTTGAAGACCAGCAGGCCGATCGGCAGCCAGGCCAGCGGCGAGACCGGCCGCAGCAGGCTGATGAGCGGATTGAACATGCGCCCGAGAAAGTCGAAGCGCCCGATCGCGAAGCCGGCCGGGATGCCGACCGCCGCCGCCAGGCCGAAGCCGAGCGCCACACGCCGCAATGACGAGAGCACGTTCCAGCCCACGCCCTGGTCGTTGGGTCCGTTGCTGTAGAACGGATCGCTGAACACGACCAGCGCTTCCTTCCAGGTCTGCAGCGGCGACGGGAAGCCGTTGCTGCTCTTCATCGCCACCAGTTCCCAGACCAGGACCAGCAGCGCGAAGCCGAGCAGCGGCGGCAGCACGCGCTGCCACAGCAGGTTGAAGTCGCGCGGTGTGCGCGCCACGGTTTCGTTCGCGGCCTGCTGCGGCGCGGCGGACATCATCGGGCGCACCGGCACGGCGCTCTTGGCCGCGACCGGCCTGGGCTGGCCGGCATCGAGGGGCGGGGCATGGAAGACGGCACTGACCATGGCGGGCTCCTCAGGCATGGACCTTGAATGAATCGGCGTACTTCTTCGGATCCTTGCCGTCCCACACCACGCCGTCGAACAGCTTGCTGGTGCGCAGCGGATCCTTCGGCACGCCGACCTTCATCGCGCCGGCGACCTCCTTGTAGAGGTCGATCTGGTTGATCTGCCTGGCCACCGCGAGGTAGTCCGGGTGCTCCTTCAGGAGGCCCCAGCGCTTGTGCTGGGTCAGGAACCACATGCCGTCGGACAGGTACGGAAAGTTGACCGCGCCGTCGTCGAAGAACTTCATGTGGTTGGGGTCGTCCCAGGTCTTGCCCATGCCGTTGTCGTAGCGCCCGAGGATGCGCTGGTTGATCGCATCGACGCTGGTGTTGATGTACGACTTCTCGGCCACCACGTCGGCCATCCTGTTCTTGTTCTGCAGGTTGGCGTCGATCCACCTGCCGGCTTCGAGCACGGCCATCATCACGGCTCGGCAGGTGTTCGGGTTGGCCTTGACGAACTCGGCGCGCGTGCCGAGCACCTTCTCGGGATGGTCCTTCCAGATGTCCTGCGTGGTGATCGCGGTGACGCCGATCCTGTCCATGATGGCGCGCTGGCCCCAGGGCTCGCCGACGCAGAAGCCGTCCATGTTGCCGACGCGCATGTTGGCCACCATCTGCGGCGGCGGCACGACGATCACCTTGGCGTCCTTCACCGGGCTGATGTCGGCCGTGGCCAGCCAGTAGTTGAGCCACATCGTGTGGGTGCTGGTCGGGAAGGTGCCGGCGAAGGTGTATTCGCGCTTGTCCTTCGCCATCACCCTGGCCAGCGACGGCGCATCGACCGCGCCCTTGTCGGCCAGCGCCTTCGAGAGCGTGATCGCCTGGCCGTTGCGGTTCAGGCCCATCAGCACGGCCATGTCCTTCTTCGGCCCGCCCACGCCCACGTGCACGCCGTAGACGAGGCCGTAGAGCACATGCGACATGTCGAGCTCGCCATTGACCAGCTTGTCGCGCACGCCGGCCCAGCTGGCTTCCTTGCTGGGCACGATCTTGACGCCGTACTTCCTGTCGAAGCCCAGCACGGAGGCCATCACGACGCTGGCGCAGTCGGTCAGCGGGATGAAGCCGATCTTCACCTCTTCCTTCTCGGGCTTGTCCGAGCCCTGGGCCCAGACGGCTGCGCGCAGCGCGGGGTCGAGGCCGGCGACGCCCGCGGCCGCAGCTTGCAGGATGCGGCGGCGGCTCAGTGCGGGTTTCAACGAATCGGTCATGGGACGAACTCCGAAAAGGAAAGGGACACATCACGAAAGCGCAAAACGAAAAGGCGTCCTCATCACGCCGGGGCTCGCTCGATGACGAGCCCTTGCGGGATGGGGACGCCTTTGTCCGGTCGATGGGCCGCACCCGTCGTTGGATGCCGCCTGTCTGAAGACCTTCGTCGGTCTATGGCTCTCGGGATTGCAAGCTGCGTGCCAGCCGAAGCGCACGTTCGTGCACCATTTCAGTCATTCCAGGTATTCGGCCATTGAAAGTACGGACTCCGCCACTTCGACCAGCCGACGGCCCTGGTTCATCGCGGTCCGGCGCAGCATCTTGTGCGCCTCTTCCTCGCTCAGGCGGCGGTGCGCCATCAGCAGTCCCTTGGCGCGCTCGACCAGCTTGCGCTCGTTGAGGGCGGCGCGCACGGTGTCGAGCTCGTCGCTCATCGCCTGCAGCCGATGCGATTGCTCCTGCACGATCTCGAGGATCGAGCGTTCGAGCTGCCGCCCGTAGACGGTCGTGCCCGCCGACGGCGGCGACGCGGCCGCATCGCCGAAGAACAGGTCGGCCGGCGCATCCGCGTCGCCCACCAGCCGGGCCAGCAGCGCCTCGTGCACCTGCAGGTCCGCGCGCGCCTGCGCGGTCTTCTGCGCGCACAGCTGCCGCAGGTCGGCGGCCAGGCGGTCTTCGACATCCTTCATCGCATCGATGCGGTGCGTCGAGCAGTCGAACCAGGCCTGGCTCAGGCCCGTGTCGAGCGCCACGCCCGCGGGCGCCGCGCAGGCGATGCGGCGAAAGCGCTCCAGCTCGGCGAACTGCAGGGCAGGCCGGTCGGTGGGCCGGAGTTCGCCCGGGTGCGAAGCCGTGAACTCGGCGAAAACCTGGAAGCAGCGTTCCTGCGACTCGATCAGGTGCAGCCAGTGCTGCTGCCGCGCGCTGTCGTTGTGGCCCGAGGCGAAGGCCGCGGCGCCGCAGGCGCGTTCCTGGCCCGCGAATTCCTTGCCCTGCATGAAGTTGAACATCGCGACCAGCAGGCGCGAGATCTCCGGCGAGGTCGCGCCGTCGGCCGCCTCGAACACGACCGCGAGCAGCCCGGCGATCAGCTTGACGAAAGCCGCGGTGGCCTGCGCGGCATCGATCTCCGTCGCACCGATGCGGCCGCGCAGCGCGGGCAGGGCGTCCAAGCCGGGCAGCACCCAGGCGATGCGGCTGAAGAGGCGGGCGCCGTTGCCGATGCGGCCGGCGTCCGTTTCGAGCCGATCGAAACCGGTGCGCACCGCCCGCTCCATCCGCACGCATTCGACGACTTGCGCACTGCGTTGGACCGCGAAGCCCTGGCCGCGCGAACCCAGCAGCAGGTTCGACAGCCCGCGCTCGCGTTGCAGCGCATGGACCAGCCGGCCGATGGCGCCGACCAGTTCGCTGGTGCGTGCGAGCTGCTCCAGCGCGTCGATCTCGCAGCGCAGCGCGGCCATCAGGAAATTCGGGCCGGATTTCATCGTCGGGCGCTGCAGGGGCGCGGATCGCGGGTCCGGGAGGAGGGCATAGGGGCATGGAGCAACATTCGTGCCCCGAAAACGGGCGCCCCCTACACTCGCCGCATGCTCGTTCTGGGAATCGAATCGTCGTGCGACGAAACCGGCGTGGCCCTGGTGGAAGCCGGTGCCAGCGGCCTGCCGCGTCTGGCCGCGCACGCGCTGCACAGCCAGATCGCCATGCACCAGGCCTATGGCGGCGTGGTGCCTGAACTGGCCAGCCGCGACCACATCCGCCGCGTGCTGCCGCTCGCGCAGGCGGTGTTCGACGAAGCCGGCCGAACGCTGGCCGAGGTCGACGTGGTCGCGTACACGCGCGGGCCGGGCCTGGCGGGCGCGCTGCTGGTGGGCGCCGGCGTGGCCTGCGCGCTGGGTGCTGCACTGGGCCGGCCGGTGCTCGGCGTGCATCACCTCGAAGGGCATCTGCTGTCGCCGTTCCTGAGCGCGGATCCGCCCGAATTTCCCTTCGTCGCACTGCTGGTGTCGGGCGGGCACACGCAACTGATGCGCGTCGATGGCGTGGGCCGCTACATGCTGCTCGGCGAAAGCATCGACGACGCGGCCGGCGAAGCCTTCGACAAGAGCGCGAAGCTGATGGGCCTGCCTTATCCCGGCGGCCCGTGGCTGGCCAAGCTGGCGGAGCAGGGCGACGCCACGGCGTTCAAGCTGCCACGGCCGCTGCTGCACAGCGGCGACCTCGACTTTTCCTTCGCCGGCCTGAAGACGGCCGTGCTCACGCAGGCGAAGAAGCTCGGCAGCGAGCTCGAAGCCCGCAAGGCCGATCTCGCCGCATCGACGCAGGCCGCCATCGTGGAGGTGTTACTGAAGAAGTCGCTGGCCGCGCTCGAAGAGACCGGCCTGGGACGGCTGGTGGTGGCCGGCGGCGTGGGTGCGAATCGCGCGCTGCGGGAGCAATTGAACAGCGCCTGCGCGGCGCGTGGCGTGCGTGTGCACTACCCCGAGCTGCACCTGTGCACCGACAACGGCGCCATGATCGCCATGGCCGCGGCCATGCGCCTGCAGTCCGGTGTGGAGGCGGCAGCCGAGCGCTATGCCTTCGACGTCAAGCCGCGATGGCCGCTGGCGTCGCTGGCCGCTCCAGCGCTGGCCGCCTAGGCTGCGGCGCGATGTCCTTGCCGTGCGCGGGCAACGGCAGCACGTCCAGCATCTTGCGCCAGAGCCGCGACCACTGCGGCCAATCGTGGCCGCCTTCGGTGGTGAACACGCGGCCGGCCGGCAATGCGTCCGCCAGCAGGCGATGGTTGGCCGCGAAGCGATCGCTCAGGCCGAAGCCCAGGTAAAGCGGCGGCAGGCCCTTGGCGGGCTTGGGGGAGGCATATTGCTGCAGCCACGGCCAGAGCTTGCGGTCGACTTCCTCGTCCGGCGGCGGGCCCTCGGGCGCCTTCCAACTGCGCAGGCCGCCGGCCTTCTGGATCTCGGCGCCGATCGGGCGCCGGCCCAGGTAGGGCGCCAGCGCGACGATGCCGTCGACGGTGCCCGGCTTGGCGAGCTCATGGATCAATGCGCCGAAGCCGCCGATGGAAATGCCCACCAGCCAGATCGCCTTGTAGCCCAGCGCCCGCTGGGGCTGGATGACGTCCTGCTGCAGGCGCTCGATGAAGGTCTGGTCGTAGTAGTACGACACGTCGGCGTCGACCAGCAGCGCGTCGGCGGCCAGGTCGCGTTCCCGCACGGCGTTGACGAATCCTTCGCGCTCGAACTCTTCAGGCTTCAGGAATGCACCCGGCAGGAACACCAGGAGGGTTTCCGAGCGCGAACCGTCGTTTGCGAATTTCAAGTGCGTTTTCATGGCGCTTCGTCTTGTGCTCCTCACCCGCGGCTTTCGGGGCCTGGTAAGCGAACGCAGATTTTGAGTACAGCATTGAAAAAACCGCCACAAAACGTGACGTTATCCGCACTTATTGTCAGATCAAATGAAGTCGGGCCGGCAACAAAAAGTTACCGGCCCGGATATTGTGGTTTTTTTGATTTGAAGGCGCAGACGGATCAGTTGATCGCAAGTTGCGCCGCGTTGCTGACCGGCACCCGTTTGCCCAGTTTCAGCGTCAGCACGCCGTTCTCGAGCTTGGCCTCGCTGGCGGCGACGTCGATGTCCTGCGGCAACTCGTAGGCGGCCTTGAACTGGCGCTTGGCGTCGGCCTTGCTCTCGATGCGCACGACGGCGCCTTCGATGCCGACCGTCAGGTCTTCGCGCGAGAGGCCCGGCACGTCGAGCGTGAGGGTCCAGGTCTTTTCATCCTGCTCGACATTGAGCGCCTGGCGTGCGGTGGCGGTGGAGAAGGCATCGTTCACGAAGCGCTCGAAGCTGCGGTCGTAGGTGCGCGGAACGAAGCGGGAGGTGCGAATGGCGGGTGCGAAAAACATGGTGAAGACTCCTGAATGAACACAACGAGAGGGACAAGGAATGTGTGTCCCGTACACTGCGCGGCGTTTCAACCTGAGTGCCGCTTGCCACTTCATCTAGGCATGGCGGCGCGCGTTTCAAGACAATGAACTCCAGCTTTATTTGGCGCCGAAGGGCCTTGAAAATCGGCGCCCTGGCGCTATGCGCACCGGCGATCGCGCAGGTGCATGCCCAGTCCGCGGCGCCCATCCGGCTGGCGCTGATCGAGAGCATGAGCGGGCCCTTCGCCAACACCGGGGAGGCCGTCTTCCGCAACATCCTGTGGGCTGTCGAACGCGTGAATGCGCGCGGCGGCGTCAAGCTGCCCGGCGGCGCCCGGCCGCTGCAACTGGACCGTTACGACAGCAAGGGGCAGAACGAGGAAGCGCTCTCGGCCTTGCGCGCCGCGATGGACGACGGCGCGCGCGTCGTGCTGCAGGGCAACTCGTCGGCCACCGCCGCCGCGCTGCTCGATGCCATCGACAAGAACAACGAGCGCGACCTGTCGCGGCGCGTGCTGTTCCTCAACTATGCGGCGGTCGATCCGATACTCACCAACGAGCGCTGCAGCTTCTGGCACTTTCGCTTCGACGCGCATGCCGACATGCGCATGGCTGCGCTGATGGACGTGGTGAAGGGCGATGCGGCGCTCAAGCGCGTCTACCTGATCGGCCAGGACTACAGCTTCGGCCAGGCCGTGCTGCGCGAGGCGCGGCGCGAACTCGGCGTGCTGCGCCCCGACGTGCAGATCGTCGGCGACGAACTGCATCCGATGGGCCGCGTGAAGGACTTCGCGCCCTACGCGAGCAAGATCCTCGCGAGCGGCGCGCAGGCGGTGATCACTGGCAACTGGGGCAACGACCTCACGCTGCTCGTCAAGGCGGCGCGCGAGGCCGGCTTCAACGGCACCTTCTATACCTTCTACGGCAATGCGCTCGGCGCGCCGGCGGCGATCGGCGACGCCGGCATCGGCCGCGTGCTGGCCGTCGCCGACTGGTTGCCCAACGTGCCGACACCCGAATCCGAAGCGTTCTATCGCGCGTTCCGAGAACGCTTCCCGAAGCCCGCCGACGACTATGTCCACATGCGCATGCGACTGATGGTCGAGGCGCTGGTGCAGGCGATGGAGCGCGCGGGCAGCGTCGACACCGTGGCCGTGGCGCGCGCGCTCGAACAGGCCGACGTCACCGTCGCGGGACAGCGTGGCCGCATGCGGGCCGTGGACCATCAGTTCCAGCAGCCGCTGGTGGTCGGCGTGATGGACAGGCAGGGCGCGCCCGGCGTGAAGTTCGACGTCGAAGGGTCCGGGTACGGCTTTCGCGTCGTGAAGACGCTCACCGCCGGGCAGGCCGAGATGCCGACCACCTGCAAGATGCAAAGACCTTGATGGCCGGAAGGAACCGATCCGATGCGTGAAGCGATTCACAACCTCGAAGCCTCCAAGATCCGCGAGGTCGCCAATGCCGGCCTGGGGCGCAGCGACGTGCTGGCCTTCTGGTTCGGCGAGAGCGACGAAGTGACACCCGAAGTGATTCGTCAGGCGGCAATCGATTCGCTGCAGCGCGGCGAGACTTTCTATGCCCACAACCTCGGCCTGCCCGAACTGCGCGAGGCGATCGCGACGTACATGAGCGCGCATCACCCGGTGGTCGATGCATCGCGCATCGCGGTCACCTCGGGGGGCGTCAGCGCGTTGATGCTCGCCGCGCAGGCGCTGATCGACGCCGGCGACGAGGTGGTGGCGGTCACGCCCGTATGGCCGAACCTGATCGCGCAGCCCGCGATCCTCGGTGCGCGCGTGCGCTGCGTGCCGCTGGTGCCGAGGGAGGGGCGCTGGATGCTCGATCTCGAGGCCCTGCTTTCCGCGATCGGCCCTGCGACGAAGGTGCTGATCGTCAATGCGCCCAACAACCCGACCGGCTGGACGCTCACGCGCGACGAGCAGCAGGCGATCCTCGCGCACTGCCGCCGCACGGGCACGTGGATCCTGGCCGACGAGGTCTACGAGCGGTTGTACTTCGAGTCGACCGCCAACGGATGCGCGCCGAGCTTCCTCGATGTCGCCGCAGCCGACGACCGGCTCGTCGTCGCGCACAGCTTCTCCAAGAGCTTCCTGATGACCGGCTGGCGGCTCGGCTGGCTGGTGCTGCCGCAGGCGCTGGTCGACGCCATGGGCAAGCTGATCGAATACAACACCTCGTGCGCAAGCGTGTTCACCCAGCGCGCCGGCGTCGCCGCGCTCGCCCACAGCGAGGACATCACGCCGCGCGTCGTCGCGCACCTCAAGGCCTGCCGCGACACTCTGGTGCCGCTGCTGGCCGACATGCCCCGTATCCGCGTGCAGCCGCCCCGTGGCGGCATGTACGCGTTCTTCGAACTCGAAGGCTTCGGCGATTCGCTGGCCGTTGCCAAGCGCCTGGTCGCCGAGGCCGGTCTCGGCCTCGCCCCCGGCAACGCCTTCGCGCCCGAAGCCCAGGGCTGGCTGCGCTGGTGCTTCGCGTCCAAGGATCCGCAGCGTCTCGTGCAGGGCTTCGAACGCCTCCGGACCTGGCTGGCCGCGCCATAGCGCAGTGTGCGAAGCCGAGGCGGGCTATAATCCCAAAGCTTTGCATCCGCAAATGCGCACGGTGCGTGCAGTTCCAGCGCACACCGCAAGTCAAACATCCCGGAACAAGGAAAAAACCAATGATCGCAGCCTCCATCAAGGCCGAAGTTGTCAAGGACAACGCCCGTGCCGCCAACGATACCGGCAGTCCCGAAGTGCAAGTCGCGCTGCTGACCGCCCGCATCAACGAACTCACCCCGCATTTCAAGACGCACGCCAAGGACCACCACGGTCGTCGCGGCCTGCTGCGCATGGTGAGCCGCCGTCGCAAGCTGCTGGACTACCTGAAGTCCAAGGACGCCGACCGCTACACCGCGCTGATCGCCAAGCTGGGTCTGCGCAAGTAAGCCGAATCGCATGCAAGAACGCCTGGGTTAGTCCGCTAGCTCAGGCGTTTTTTACTTCGCGAATCGTTTCCGGAGTGCCAGACAGAGCGAAGCTGTGTCATTCCATCGAAGTTCGAACCGAGCTTCTCTGGAATGGCATCGTGTTCTGGAAAGCGCTCCAGCCCCCGCGGGGCCTGTGATCCGCACAGGTTGGCCGCCATCCAAAACAGGAGCTAAACATGAGCCTCTTCAACAAAGTCACCAAGTCGTTCCAATGGGGCGACAAGACCGTCGTGCTGGAAACCGGCGAGATCGCCCGCCAGGCCAGTGGCGCCGTGGTCGTGGACATCGAAGGAACCGTGGTGCTGGCCACCGTGGTCGCCTCCAAGACCGCCAAGCCCGGCCAGGATTTCTTTCCGCTGACCGTCGACTACATCGAGAAGACCTATGCCGCGGGCAAGATCCCCGGCAGCTTCTTCAAGCGCGAAGCCAAGCCCAGCGAGCACGAGACCCTGACCTCGCGCTTGATCGACCGCCCGATCCGCCCGCTCTTTCCCGAAGGCTTCCTGAACGAAGTGCACGTGGTCATCCACACGCTGTCGCTCAACCCCGAGGTCGATGCCGACATCGCCGCCATGATCGGCGTGAGCGCCGCGCTGTCGGTCTCCGGCATTCCCTTCAGCGGCCCGATCGGCGCCGCGCGCGTGGGCTACATCAACGGCCAGTACGTGCTCAACCCCGGCCAGACCGCGCGCAAGGATTCGCAGATGGATCTCGTGGTCGCCGGCACCGAAGCCGCCGTGCTGATGGTCGAGTCCGAAGCCCTGCAACTGAGCGAAGAAATCATGCTCGGCGGCGTGGTGTTCGGCCATGAGCAGGCCAACATCGCGATCAATGCGATCCACGAACTCGTGCGCGATGCCGGCAAGCCGGTGTGGGACTGGAAGGCGCCGGCCGAAGACGAAGCCTTCGTCGCCAAGGTCAAGGGCCTGGCCGAAGAGAAACTGCGCGCGGTCTACCAGATCCGCAGCAAGCAGGCCCGCACGCAAGCGCTGCGCGAAGCCAACGCCGGCGTGATGGCCGCGCTCAAGGAAAGCGGCGAGCCCTTCGACGCCGGCAAGGTCAACGACCTGCTGTTCGCGATCGAGTCGAAGATCGTCCGCGGCCAGATCCTGGCCGGCGAGCCGCGCATCGACGGCCGCGACACGCGCACCGTGCGTCCGATCGAGATCCGCAACAGCGTGCTGCCGCGCACCCACGGCTCTGCGCTCTTCACACGCGGCGAAACCCAGGCGCTGGTCGTGACCACGCTCGGCACCGAACGCGACGCGCAGCGCATCGACGCGCTGATGGGCGAATACGAAGACCGCTTCCTGTTCCACTACAACATGCCTCCCTTCGCCACCGGCGAAGTGGGCCGCATGGGCTCGACCAAGCGCCGCGAAGTCGGCCATGGCCGCCTGGCCAAGCGCGCGCTCGTGGCCTGCCTGCCGAGCAAGGACGAGTTTCCCTACACCATCCGCGTCGTGTCCGAGATCACCGAGTCGAACGGTTCCTCGTCGATGGCCTCGGTCTGCGGCGGCTGTCTCTCGATGATGGACGCCGGCGTGCCGATGAAGGCGCACGTGGCCGGCATCGCGATGGGTCTGATCAAGGAAGACAACCGCTTCGCGGTGCTGACCGACATCCTGGGCGACGAAGATCATCTGGGCGACATGGACTTCAAGGTGGCCGGCACGACCAACGGTATCACCGCGCTGCAGATGGACATCAAGATCCAGGGCATCACCAAGGAAATCATGCAGGTCGCGCTGGCGCAGGCCAAGGAGGCGCGCATGCACATCCTCGGCAAGATGCAGGAAGCGATGGGCGAGGCGAAGGCCGAGGTCTCGAGCTTCGCGCCGCGCCTGTTCACGATGAAGATCAACCCCGAGAAGATCCGCGACGTGATCGGCAAGGGCGGCTCGGTGATCCGCGCGCTGACCGAGGAAACCGGCACGCAGATCAACATCGACGAGGACGGCACCATCACCATCGCCTCGACCGATCCCGAGAAGGCCGAGATGGCCAAGAAGCGCATCGAGCAGATCACGGCGGAAGTCGAGATCGGCAAGGTCTACGAAGGCCCGGTCACCAAGATCCTCGACTTCGGCGCCCTGATCAACCTGCTGCCCGGCAAGGACGGTCTGCTGCACATCAGCCAGATCGCGCACGAACGTGTCGAGAAGGTGACCGACTACCTGAGCGAAGGCCAGATCGTCAAGGTCAAGGTGCTCGAGACCGACGAGAAGGGCCGTGTCAAGCTGTCGATGAAGGCATTGACCGAGCGTCCGGCCGGCATGGAGTTCAACGACCGTCCGCCGCGCGAAGACCGCGAGCGCCGCGAGCGTTCCGACCGTGGTGATCGCGGCGGCGACCGTGGCGATCGTCCGCCGCGTCCCGAGCGCGCACCGCGCTTCGAGAACAACAACAACGAGCGTGGCGGCGAACAGGCCGAGCAGGTGGTCGAGCAACAGCCGTTGCCGCAGGACGCCCATCGCGGCGAGCATCAATCCTGATGAGGTGCGCGCGGCGGCTGCAACGCCGCCGCGCGTCGTGGAACCAGCGATTTCCGCCCGCCGGGCGCTGCCAGGAAAAACCATGAAAGCCATTGAAATCACATCGTTCGGTGCCCCCGAGGTGCTGCGCGTGGTGGAACGTCCTGCGCCGGTCGCGGGCGCGGGCGAATTGCTGATCCGCGTGGCCGCGAGCGGCGTGAACCGGCCCGACGTGCTGCAGCGCACCGGCAACTATCCGGTGCCGCCGGGCGCTTCCGACCTGCCGGGCCTCGAGGTGGCCGGCGAGATCGTGTCGGGCGACGCGAAGGCAATGGCTGATGCGGGATTCAAGATCGGCGACCACGTGTGCGCGCTGGTCGCCGGCGGCGGCTATGCCGAGCTGTGCGCGGCGCCCGTCGCGCAATGCCTGCCCGTGCCCAAGGGATGGAGCGATGCCGATGCGGCCACGCTGCCCGAGACCTTCTTCACCGTCTGGAGCAACGTGTTCGAACGCGGCCGCCTGCAGAAGGGCGAGACGCTGCTGATCCAGGGCGGCTCGAGCGGCATCGGCGTGACGGCGATCCAGCTCGGCAAGGCGCTCGGCGCCACCGTGATCGTCACCGCGGGCAGCGACGACAAGTGCGAAGCCTGCCGCAAGCTCGGTGCCGACCATGCGATCAACTACAAGACCGCGGATTTCGTCGCGGAGGCCAAGCGCCTCACCGGCGGCAAGGGTGTGGACGTCGTGCTCGACATGGTCGCCGGCAGCTATGTCGCGCGCGAGATCGAATGCCTGGGCGAAGACGGCCGCCTCGTGATCATCGCGGTGCAGGGCGGCGTCAAGAGCGAGTTCAACGCTGGCATGGTGCTGCGCAAGCGGCTCACGGTCACCGGCTCGACCTTGCGTCCGCGGCCGATCGCCTTCAAGGGCGCGATCGCCAAGGCCTTGCGCGAGAAGGTCTGGCCGCTGCTCGAAAGCGGCGCGGTCAAGCCCGTGGTCCACAGCAGCTTCGCTGCCGGCGGCGAGCCGAGCGGCGCCGCGCAGGCGCACGCGTTGATGGAATCGAATCAGCACATCGGCAAGATCGTGCTGACCTGGTGAAGAGACGGCCATGACGAAGAAGAAGCTGATCGCCGGCAACTGGAAGATGAACGGCAGCCTCGGCACCAACGAGGCGCTGTTGAAGGCCCTGCTGCAGGGCATCGGCACGCCCGCCTGCGAGGTCGCGGTGTGCGTTCCGGCGCCGTACCTGGCGCAGGTGCAGGCGCTGGTCGCGCGCTCGCCGATCGCGCTCGGCGCGCAGGACCTGTCGGCCCAGGTGCAAGGCGCGTTCACGGGCGAGCAATCGGCTGCGATGCTGAAGGACTTCGGCGTGCGCTATGCGATCGTCGGTCATTCGGAGCGCCGCCAGTACCACGGCGAGACGGACGAGACGGTGGCTGCCAAGACCGCCGCTGCGCTTGCCAACGGCATCACGCCGATCGTCTGCGTCGGCGAAACGCTGGCACAGCGCGAAGCGGGGCAGACCGAGGACGTCGTCAAGCGACAGCTCGCGGCGGTGATCCATGTCAACGGCCATTGCATCAGCGAAGTCGTCGTCGCCTACGAGCCCGTGTGGGCCATCGGCACCGGCAAGACCGCGACACCCGACGAGGCGCAGGCGGTGCATGCCTTGCTGCGCGCACAGCTGCACCATGCCGCGAGCGAACACGCCGCCGGCATCCGGATTCTCTATGGCGGCAGCATGAACGCCGCCAATGCGGCCGAGCTGCTGGCGCAGGCCGATATCGACGGCGGCCTGATCGGCGGCGCCTCGCTGAAGGCGCCCGATTTTCTGCAGATCATTGCCGCGGCGCGCTGATGCGGGCGCGACGGCCAATCAATTAGGAGTTAGAACGAATGAACGTGGTCCTCAATATCCTGGTGGGCGTGCAGATGCTCACCGCGCTCGCGATGATCGGCCTGATCCTGATCCAGCACGGCAAGGGCGCCGACATGGGCGCGGCCTTCGGCAGCGGCAGTGCGGGCAGTCTCTTCGGTGCCAGCGGCAGCGCGAACTTTCTTTCGCGCACGACGGCGGTGCTCGCTGCGGTCTTCTTCGCCTGCACGCTGATGCTGGCCTACTTCGGTCATGCGCAGCCTTCGGGCGGCGGCAGCCTGCTCGAACGCGCGGCCATCGCCGCACCGCCGCCGGCACCCGCGGCCTCGAACGCGGCAGGGCAGATCCCTGCGGGCAGCGAACCTGCCGCGCAGGCCGCGAGCGCCACGGCGTCGGCGCCGGCTGCACCTGCTTCGGGCGCTGGCCAGATCCCGAGCAAGTGATCCGCGCGTGATCGATGCGGCCGTCGAGTGAAAACGACCGCATTTCAGGGTAAACTCTAAAGCTGTCCGGAAAGCCAAAACCTCAACGGGTTCCTCATGCCATTCGGACAGCAAAAAACCGCGGTCGTGGTGAAATTGGTAGACACGCTATCTTGAGGGGGTAGTGGCGAAAGCTGTGCGAGTTCGAGTCTCGCCGACCGCACCAAATCTCACCGGCAGGAATGAACGCTTCCTGCCGGTGGCAAGCGGTGATAGAACCTCCCGATGAACCTCGATTCCTACCTCCCCGTCCTGCTGTTCATCCTGGTCGGTGTCGGTGTAGGCGTCGCGCCTCAGGTTCTCGGTTACATCCTCGGGCCCAACCGCCCCGACGCCCAGAAAAACGCGCCCTACGAATGCGGCTTCGAAGCCTTCGAGGATGCGCGCATGAAGTTCGATGTGCGCTACTACCTGGTCGCCATCCTCTTCATTCTTTTCGATCTCGAGATCGCCTTTCTCTTTCCGTGGGCGATCGCGCTCAAGCAGATCGGCGCCGTCGGCTTCTGGGCCATGATGATCTTTCTCGCCATCCTCGTCGTGGGCTTCGTCTACGAGTGGAAAAAAGGCGCCCTCGACTGGGAATGACAAGGAATCCGCGAAATGGCCATTGAAGGCGTCATGAAGGAAGGCTTCGTCACCACCACCTACGACTCGGTGGTGAACTGGGCCAAGACCGGATCACTGTGGCCGATGACCTTCGGCCTCGCATGCTGTGCCGTGGAGATGATGCACGCCGGCGCCGCGCGCTACGACATCGACCGCTTCGGCATGCTGTTCCGCCCGAGTCCGCGCCAGTCCGATCTGATGATCGTGGCGGGCACGCTGTGCAACAAGATGGCGCCCGCGCTGCGCAAGGTCTACGACCAGATGCCCGAGCCGCGCTGGGTGCTGTCGATGGGCTCGTGCGCCAACGGCGGCGGCTATTACCACTACAGCTATTCGGTCGTGCGCGGCTGCGACCGCATCGTGCCGGTCGACGTCTACGTGCCGGGCTGCCCGCCGACCGCCGAGGCGCTGCTGTACGGAATCATCCAGCTGCAGCAGAAGATCCGACGCACCAACACGATCGCGCGTGCCTGAACCAAGCGAGAGACGATGACCGACTTTGCCATTGCTCCCGAGGCACTGAAGACCCAGATCACCGAAACGCTCGGCGCCAAAGCCAGGAGCGTCACCCTGCGTCTCGGCGAGGTGACGGTGGTGGTCGGCGCGGCCGACTACATCGAGGCCGCGACTCTGCTGCGCGATGCGCCGGGCTGCCGCTTCGAGCAGCTGATCGATCTCTGCGGCCTCGACTATTCCGACTACCGCGAAGGCACCTGGGAAGGCGAGCGCTTCTGCGTCGTCACGCACCTGCTGTCGGTCAGCCTCAACCAGCGCGTGCGCCTCAAGGTGTTCGTGCCCAACGAAGACCTGCCGGTGATCGATTCGCTGACCGGCATCTGGAACGCCGCAGGCTGGTTCGAGCGCGAAGCCTTCGATCTCTACGGCATCGTGTTCGAGGGCCATGACGATCTGCGCCGCATCCTCACGGATTACGGCTTCATCGGCCATCCGTTCCGCAAGGACTTCCCCGTTTCCGGGCATGTCGAGATGCGCTACGACGCGGACCAGAAGCGCGTGATCTACCAGCCGGTGTCGATCGAGCCGCGCGAGATCACGCCGCGCGTAATCCGCGAAGACAACTACGGCGGATTGCATTGACATGGCGGAAATCAAGAACTACACGCTCAACTTCGGTCCCCAGCATCCGGCAGCGCACGGCGTGCTGCGCCTGGTGCTCGAGCTCGACGGCGAAGTGATCCAGCGCGCCGACCCGCACATCGGCCTCTTGCATCGCGCGACCGAAAAGCTCGCCGAAACGCGCACGTACATCCAGTCGCTGCCCTACATGGACCGGCTCGATTACGTCTCGATGATGAGCAACGAGCACGCGTACTGCCTCGCCATCGAGCGCCTGATGGGCCTCGAGGTGCCGGAGCGTGCGCAGTACATCCGCGTCATGTTCGCCGAGATCACGCGCTTGCTGAACCACCTGCTGTGGCTCGGTGCGCACGGCCTGGACTGCGGTGCGATGAACATGCTCATCTACTGCTTTCGCGAGCGCGAGGACCTGTTCGACATGTACGAGGCCGTGTCCGGCGCGCGCATGCATGCGGCCTATTTCCGTCCGGGCGGCGTCTACCGCGACCTGCCGGACGCGATGCCGCAGTACAAGGTCAGCAAGATCAAGAACGCGAAGGCGATCGAGCGCCTCAACCAGAACCGCCAGGGCTCGCTGCTCGATTTCATCGACGACTTCTGCCGGCGCTTTCCGAAGATGGTCGACGAGTACGAGACGCTGCTCACCGACAACCGCATCTGGAAGCAGCGCACGGTCGGCATCGGCGTCGTCACGCCGGAGCGCGCGCTCAACCTCGGCTTCACCGGCCCGATGCTGCGCGGCTCGGGCATCGAGTGGGACCTGCGCAAGAAGCAGCCCTACGACGTCTACGACCGCATGGACTTCGACATCGCCGTCGGCAAGACCGGTGACTGCTACGACCGCTACCTCGTGCGCGTCGAAGAGATGCGCCAGGCCAACCGGATCATCCAGCAGTGCTCGGCCTGGCTGCGCAAGAATGCGGGCCCGGTGATCACTGACAACCACAAGGTCGCGGCACCGGCGCGCGAGTCGATGAAGGCCAACATGGAGGAGCTGATCCACCATTTCAAGCTCTTCACCGAAGGCTTCCACGTGCCCGAAGGCGAGGCCTACGCCGCGGTCGAGCATCCCAAGGGCGAGTTCGGCATCTACCTCGTGAGCGACGGCGCCAACAAGCCCTACCGGCTGAAGATCCGTGCGCCGGGCTTTCCGCACCTCGCCGCGCTCGACGAGATGTCGCGCGGCCACATGATCGCCGACGCCGTCGCGGTGATCGGCACCATGGACATCGTGTTCGGCGAAATCGACAGGTGAACGCGCCAATGACCTCTGCCACTTCCCACGACACACCCACCGGCGCCTCGGCGCCGCTGTCGGCGGCGACGCTCGATCTCTTCGCGCGCGAAGTCGCCAAGTACCCGCCAGCAGGCAAGCAGTCGGCCGTGATGGCCTGCCTGACCATCGTCCAGAAGGACGAAGGCTTCGTGAGCATGCAGCGCGAGCGCGAGATCGCCGCCTACCTCGGCATCGCGCCGATCGCCGTGCACGAGGTCACGACCTTCTACAACATGTACAACCAGCGGCCGGTGGGCAAGTACAAGCTCAACGTCTGCACCAACCTGCCGTGCCAGTTGCGCGACGGCGCGGTGGCGCTCGTGCATTGCGAGAAGAAGCTCGGCATCCGCATGGGCGAGACCACGCCCGACGGCATGTTCACGCTGCAGCAGAGCGAATGCCTGGGCGCCTGCGCCGATTCGCCGGTGATGCTGGTCAACGACCGCACCATGTGCAGCTTCATGAGCAACGAGAAGATCGACCAGATGATCGACGGCCTGCGCAACGCG
Source organism: Variovorax sp. SRS16 (assembly GCF_901827165.1). Classification (NCBI taxonomy): domain Bacteria; kingdom Pseudomonadati; phylum Pseudomonadota; class Betaproteobacteria; order Burkholderiales; family Comamonadaceae; genus Variovorax; species Variovorax sp. SRS16. Next base: position 3,353,695 of record NZ_LR594666.1, on the reverse strand, counting down.
GCGACGGAGGGCGCGCCATGACGACCCCCGAGCAAGTGCTCTCGCAGTTCCAGGCCACCGGCGTCCAGACCTGCTTCCACGACCGCCACATCACGCCGCAGATCTATGCCGGCCTGAACGGCACCAACTGGCGCCTGGCCGACTACGAGGCGCGCGGCGGCTACCAGGCGCTGCGCAAGATCCTCGCCGAAGGGCTGACGCCCGACCAGGTGATCGCCGAGGTCAAGGCTTCGGGCCTGCGCGGCCGCGGCGGCGCGGGCTTCCCGACCGGCCTCAAGTGGAGCTTCATGCCGCGCCAGTTTCCGGGCCAGAAGTACCTGGTCTGCAATTCGGACGAGGGCGAGCCCGGCACCTGCAAGGACCGCGACCTGCTGCAGTACAACCCGCACATCGTGATCGAGGGCATGGCCATCGCCGCCTATGCGATGGGCATCAGCGTCGGCTACAACTACATCCACGGCGAGATCTTCACGACCTACGAGCGCTTCGAGGAAGCGCTCGAGGAAGCCCGTGCTGCCGGCTATCTGGGCGACGGCATCCTCGGCAGCAGCTACAACTTCCAGTTGCATGCCGCGCACGGCTTCGGCGCCTATATCTGCGGCGAGGAAACCGCGCTGCTCGAATCGCTCGAAGGCAAGAAGGGCCAGCCGCGCTTCAAGCCGCCGTTCCCGGCCAGCTTCGGCCTCTACGGCAAGCCGACGACCATCAACAACACCGAGACCTTCGCGGCCGTGCCGTGGATCATCGTCAACGGCGGCGCTGCGTACCTCGAATGCGGCAAGCCGAACAACGGCGGCACCAAGATCTTCTCGGTCAGCGGCGACGTCGAGCTGCCCGGCAACTACGAGATCCCGATGGGCACGCCGTTCTCCAAGCTGCTCGAACTCGCGGGCGGCGTGCGCAAGGGGCGCCAGCTCAAGGCCGTGATTCCCGGCGGCTCCTCGGCGCCGGTGCTGCCGGCATCGATCATGATGGACTGCACGATGGACTACGACGCCATCGCCAAGGCCGGCTCGATGCTCGGCTCGGGCGCGGTGATCGTGATGGACGACAGCCGCTCGATGGTCGAGTCGCTCAAGCGGCTCTCGTATTTCTACATGCACGAGTCCTGCGGCCAGTGCACGCCCTGCCGCGAAGGCACGGGCTGGCTCTGGCGCGTGGTGGACCGCATCCACAACGGGCAGGGCAAGGCCTCCGACATGGACCTGCTCAACTCGGTGGCCGACAACATCCAGGGCCGCACGATCTGCGCGCTCGGCGATGCCGCCGCAATGCCGGTGCGGGCCATGATCAAGCACTTCCGCCACGAGTTCGAGGCGCTGATTCCAGGCTACGTCCCCAAGACGACGGCCAAGGCCTGAGCAAGACACACATATGGTTGAAATCGAACTCGACGGCAAGAAGGTCGACATCGTCGAAGGCAGCATGATCATGCATGCGGCCGACAAGGCGGGCACCTACATTCCGCACTTCTGCTACCACAAGAAGCTCAGCATCGCGGCCAATTGCCGCATGTGCCTGGTCGATGTCGAGAAGGCGCCCAAGCCGATGCCGGCCTGCGCCACGCCGGTGACGCAGGGCATGATCGTTCGCACCAAGAGCGACAAGGCCATCAAGGCCCAGCAGTCGGTCATGGAGTTCCTGCTGATCAACCATCCGCTCGATTGCCCGATCTGCGACCAGGGCGGCGAATGCCAGCTGCAGGATCTGGCGGTGGGCTACGGCGGTTCGTCCTCGCGCTACGAGGAAGAAAAGCGCGTCGTGTTCCACAAGGACGTCGGCCCGCTCATCAGCATGGAAGAGATGAGCCGCTGCATCCATTGCACGCGCTGCGTGCGCTTCGGCCAGGAAGTGGCCGGCGTGATGGAGCTCGGCATGTCGCACCGTGGCGAGCATTCCGAGATCGAGACCTTCCTCGGCGATTCGGTCGACTCCGAACTCTCCGGCAACATGATCGACATCTGCCCGGTCGGCGCGCTCACCAGCAAGCCCTTCCGCTACAGCGCCCGCACCTGGGAGCTGTCGCGCCGCAAGTCGATCAGCCCGCACGATTCGACCGGTGCCAACCTGATCGTCCAGGTCAAGAACAACAAGGTCATGCGCGTCGTTCCGCTCGAGAACGAGGATGTGAACGAATGCTGGATCGCCGACCGCGACCGCTTCTCGTACGAAGCGTTGAACAGCCCCGAGCGCCTGACGCAGCCGATGCTCAAGCAGGGCGGCCAGTGGCAACAGGTCGACTGGCAGACCGCGCTCGAATACGTGGCCAATGGCTTGAAGCAGATCAAGGCCGACCACGGTGCGCAAAGCATCGGCACGCTGGCGAGCCCGCACAGCACGCTCGAAGAGCTGCACCTGGCCAAGCTGCTGATGCACGGCCTCGGCAGCGGCAACATCGACCACCGCCTGCGCAACGCCGATTTTTCCGCGTCCGAGGGCGTGCGCTGGCTCGGCACCTCGATCGCTTCGCTGTCGCAGCTGCAACGCGTGCTCGTGGTCGGCAGCAACCTGCGCAAGGACCATCCGCTGTTCGCGCAGCGCATCCGCCAGGCGGTGCGCAGGGGCGGCGTGCTGAGCGCCGTGACCTCGCCCGAACTGTTCGCCGATGCCGACGCCTGGGCGATGCCCGTGGCGAACGCCGTGCGCGTGCCGGCGCATGACTGGTTCGATGCGCTGGCCGAGATCGCCGGCGCGATCGCCGAAAGCACGGGCGCCGCGGCGCCGGTGAGCCGCACGGCCGCCGCCGGCGACGCCGCGAAGGCGCTGGCCGCTTCGCTGCTCGGCGGCGAACGCAAGGCGATCCTGCTCGGCAACGCGGCCGCGCACCATGCCGAGGCCGGCAGCCTGCTCGCGCTGGCCCAGTGGATCGGCGGGCAGACCGGCGCCAGCGTCGGCTATCTCACCGAAGCCGCGAACACGGTCGGTGCGCAGCTCGTCGGTGCACTGCCGAAGGAGGGCGGCCTGCACGCCGGCGCCATGCTCGGCGGCGCGCTCAAGGCGGTGCTGCTGCTCAACAACGAGCCGGTGTTCGACTCGGCCGCGGGCGTCTCCGCGGTCGATGCGCTCACGCATGCCCAGATGGTCGTGACGCTGAGCCCCTTCAAGGCCAACCTCGAATTCAGCGACGTGCTGCTGCCGATCGCGCCGTTCACCGAGACGCCCGGCACCTTCGTCAATGCCGAAGGCCGCGCGCAGAGTTTCCATGCCGTCGTCAAGCCGCTGGGCGAAGCGCGTCCGGCGTGGAAGGTGCTGCGCGTGCTGGCCAATCTGCTGGGTCTTTCCGGCTTCTCCTTCGAATCGACGGCCGATGTGCTGGCCGATGCCGGCTTCGCCGCGCCGGGGCCGGTGCCGGCCGATCGGCTGAACAATGCCACGACGGCCGCGATCGCCGGCGGCGGCGCTTCGCATGCGGCGCCTGCGGTCGCCAGCATCTACCAGCTCGATTCGATCGTCCGTCGCGCCACCTCGCTGCAGCTGACGGCCGATGCGCGCCACGCGCATGCCGCCAGGCAGGAGGTGTCGGCATGATCGACGCGATCTACGGCTTCGGCCTCGGGCTGGCCCATGCCGGCTGGTGGACCGGCTTCTGGTGGCCGATCATCTGGACGCTGATCAAGATCGTGGTCGTGGTGATCCCGCTGATGTTGGCCGTGGCCTACCTGACGCTATGGGAGCGCAAGGCGATCGGCTTCACGCAGATCCGCATCGGCCCCAACCGCATCGGGCCGCTGGGCCTGCTGCAGCCCATCGCCGATGCACTCAAGCTGCTGACCAAGGAAATCATCCTGCCGACGGTCGCCAACAAGGGGCTGTTCCTGCTCGGGCCGATCATGACCATCATGCCGGCGCTGGCCGCGTGGGTGGTCATTCCGTTCGGGCCCGACGTCGCACTGGCCAACATCAATGCCGGGCTGCTGTTCGTCATGGCCATCACCTCGCTCGAGGTCTACGGCGTGATCATCGCGGGCTGGGCCTCCAACTCCAAGTACGCCTTCCTCGGCGCGCTGCGCGCCTCGGCGCAGATGGTCAGCTACGAGATCGCAATGGGCTTCTGCTTCGTCGTCGTGCTGATGGTGTCGGCCAGCCTCAACATGAGCGACATCGTGGCGGGGCAGGGCAGGGGCCACTTCGCGGCCATGGGCGTCGGCTTCCTGTCGTGGAACTGGCTGTCGCTGCTGCCGATCTTCTTCGTCTACTTCATCTCCGGCCTGGCCGAGACCAACCGCCACCCCTTCGACGTGGTGGAAGGCGAATCGGAAATCGTCGCGGGCCACATGATCGAGTACTCGGGCATGAGCTTCGCCATGTTCTTCCTGGCCGAGTACGCCAACATGTGGCTGGTCTCGATCCTGACCGTCATCCTGTTCCTCGGCGGCTGGCTGCCGCCCTTCGAATTCCTCAGCTTCATTCCGGGCTGGATCTGGCTGGGCATCAAGACCTTCTGCGTGGTCACCATGTTCCTCTGGGTCCGCTCGACCTTCCCGCGCTTTCGCTATGACCAGATCATGCGGCTGGGCTGGAAGATCTTCATTCCGGTCACGCTCGTGTGGCTGGTGGTGGTCGGCGCCTGGATGCAGACCCCGTTCAACATCTGGAATTGACTGGAATCGCCATGTCTGCGCACACCGCCACGTCGAGCGCGCCCTCGTTCTCGCTCAAGGACTTTCTGTCCAGCTTCATGCTGTTCGAGTTGTTCAAGGGCCTGGCCCTCACCGGCAAGTACGCGTTCAGCCGCAAGATCACCGTGCAGTTCCCGGAGGAAAAGACGCCGCTGTCGCCGCGCTTTCGCGGCCTGCACGCGCTGCGCCGCTACGAGAACGGCGAGGAGCGCTGCATCGCCTGCAAGCTGTGCGAAGCCGTGTGCCCGGCGCTGGCGATCACCATCGAATCCGACGTGCGCGACGACGGCTCGCGCCGCACCACGCGCTACGACATCGACCTGACCAAGTGCATCTTCTGCGGCTTCTGCGAGGAAAGCTGCCCGGTCGACTCGATCGTCGAGACCCACATCTTCGAATACCACGGCGAGAAGCGCGGCGACCTCTACTTCACCAAGGACATGCTGCTGGCCGTCGGTGACCGCTACGAAAAAGAGATCGCCGCCAACAAGGCAGCGGACGCCAAGTACCGCTAAGAAAACCAAGTCGATCCATGGACGTCAAGACCGGTCTGTTCTATCTGTTTGCCGCGGTGCTGCTGTTCGCGGCCTTCCGCGTCATCACCGCGCGCAACCCCGTGTATGCGGCGCTCTACCTGGTGCTCGCCTTCTTCCAGGCCGCGGCCATCTGGCTGCTGCTGCGCGCCGAGTTCCTCGCGATCGTGCTGGTGCTTGTCTACGTGGGCGCGGTGATGGTGCTGTTCCTGTTCGTCGTGATGATGCTCGACATCAACGTCGATGGGTTGCGACAGGGGTTCTGGAAGCACTTTCCGCTCGCGGCCGGGGTCGGCGCGCTGATCGCGCTCGAGATGGCCGGCGTGCTGATGGGCGGCTTCCGCCTGGCCGCGCCGAGGAGCGCGATGGTCGGCGGCCCGGACAGCTCGAACACGCTCGAGCTCGGCAAGCTGCTGTACACCGGCTATCTCTATCCGTTGGAGATCGCGGCCGTCATCCTGCTCGTGGCCATCGTTGCGGCCATCGCGCTCACGCTGCGCGCGCGCAAGGACAGCAAATACCAGAACCCGTCCGACCAGGTCCGCGTGAAGGCGCGCGACCGCGTGCGCATCGTGCAGATGCCGGTCACGCGTGCGGCGCAACCTGTCGCCGAGCAACCCACGGCTTCCGCGGAGACCAAGGCATGACGCTCACGCTCGGACACTTTCTCTCGCTCGGCGCGATGCTTTTCGCGCTGTCGGTCATCGGGATCTTCCTCAACCGCAAGAACCTGATCGTGCTGCTGATGTGCATCGAGCTGATGCTGCTCGCAGTCAACATCAACTTCGTCGCCTTCTCGTACTACCTGGGCGACATGCACGGGCAGATCTTCGTGTTCTTCATCCTGACCGTGGCCGCCGCGGAGTCGGCGATCGGACTGGCCCTGCTGGTCTTGCTGTTCCGCAACAAGTCGAACATCAACATCGACGAGCTCAACGCATTAAAAGGATGACCCCCAGTCTTCGCGCACTTCGTGTCGCTTCGCCAACCCCCTTCAGGGGGCGCAGCCAGCGGCCCGGCCAAGCCGGTTCCGCGGCAGCTCCCGAATGGGTGAGAGCCGTGATGCCTTGCGATCATTGAAAAGAAGAATCCCATGAGCGCAACACTTTCCGCATCCACGCTGCTGGCCGTTCCGCTGGCGCCCCTGGTCGGCGCCATCGTGCCCGGGCTGTTCGCCACCAAGTTCGGCGGCGACCACATCGGCCGGCGTTTCACGCATTCGCTGACCATCCTCGGCGTGTTCATCGCCTTCGTGATCTCGGCGATGACGCTCAAGAGCGTGGTCTACGACGGCGCGCACTTCAACGCGACCATCTACGAATGGATGACGGTCGGCGGCATCAAGATGGAGATCGGCTTCCTGGTCGACGGCCTCACCGCGATGATGATGTGCGTGGTGACCTTCGTGTCGCTGATGGTGCACATCTACACCATCGGCTATATGGAAGAGGACGAGGGCTACAACCGCTTCTTCTCGTACATCTCGCTGTTCACCTTCTCGATGCTGATGCTCGTGATGAGCAACAACATGCTCCAGCTGTTCTTCGGCTGGGAGGCGGTGGGCCTGGTGTCCTATCTGCTGATCGGCTTCTGGTTCAACAAGCCGAGTGCGATCTTCGCGAACCTGAAGGCCTTCCTGGTCAACCGCGTGGGCGACTTCGGCTTCATCCTCGGCATCGGCCTGATCGCAGCCTATGCCGGCACGCTGAACTACGGCGAGGTCTTCGCCAAGGCCGACGGGCTGGCGCAGATCGGCTTCCCGGGCACCGGCTGGATGCTGATCACCGTGGTCTGCATCTGCCTCTTCATCGGTGCGATGGGCAAGAGCGCGCAGTTCCCGCTGCACGTGTGGCTGCCCGATTCGATGGAAGGCCCGACGCCGATCTCGGCGCTGATCCACGCCGCGACCATGGTCACGGCGGGCATCTTCATGGTGGCGCGCATGTCGCCGCTGTTCGAACTGAGCGACACGGCCTTGAGCTTCGTGCTCGTGATCGGCGCCATCACCGCGCTGTTCATGGGTTTCCTCGGCATCATCCAGAACGACATCAAGCGCGTGGTCGCGTATTCGACGCTCTCGCAGCTCGGCTACATGACGGTGGCGCTCGGCGCCTCGGCCTATTCGGTCGCGGTGTTCCACCTGATGACGCACGCCTTCTTCAAGGCGCTGCTGTTCCTCGGCGCCGGCTCGGTGATCATCGGCGTGCACCACAACCAGGACATCCGCTGGATGGGCGGGCTGCGCAAGTACATGCCGATCACCTGGATCACCTCGCTGGTGGGTTCGCTGGCGCTGATCGGCACGCCTTTCTTCGCCGGCTTCTACTCCAAGGACAGCATCATCGAGGCGGTGCACGAGAGCCACCTGTGGGGCTCCGATTTCGCCTACTTCTCGGTGCTGGCCGGCGTGTTCGTGACCGCCTTCTACTCGTTCCGCATGTACTTCCTCGTGTTCCACGGCGAGGAGCGCTACGACCAGAATCCCGATGCGCACCATGCCCACCCTTCGGACGAGGAACCGGACCATGGCCACGGCCATCACGATGCTCATGCGAAGCCGCATGAATCGCCCTGGGTGATCTGGGTGCCGCTGGTGCTGCTCGCCATTCCGTCCGCCGTGATCGGTTTCATGACGATCGAGCCGATGCTCTTCGGCGACTTCTTCAAGGGCGCGATCGCCGTCAACGAGGGCGCGCATCCGGCGATGAAGGAACTGGCCGAGGCCTTCCACGGTCCGGTGGCGATGGCGCTGCACGGCCTGGCCGGCGCGCCGTTCTGGCTCGCGCTCGCGGGCGTGGTGCTGTCCTGGTACATGTACATCATCAATCCGGCGCTGCCGGCCGCGATCAAGCGCGGCTTCGGCCCGGTCTATCGCCTGCTCGACAACAAGTACTACATGGACTGGTTCAACGAGAACGTGATCGCCCGCGGCACCCGCGCGCTGGGCATGGGCCTGTGGAAGGGCGGTGACCAGGGCGTGATCGACGGCGCCATCGTCAACGGCTCGTGGAAGCTGGTCGGCCGCGTGGCCGGTGTCGTGCGCTGGATGCAGTCGGGCTACATCTACCACTACGCGTTCGCGATGCTGCTGGGCATCTTCGTCCTCATGACGTACTTCGTCTGGTTCAAACGGTAAGCGGCTCTCGCTGGAGAAAAACAAAAATGGGTTTGCTGAGCCTTGCCATCTGGATGCCGATCGCGTTCGGCGTCGTGCTGCTGGCCTTCGGGCGCGACGAGCATGCGAACGGCGTGCGCTGGATCGCGCTCGTCGGTTCGATCGCGAGCTTCCTGGTCACCGTGCCGCTCTTCCTCGGCTTCCAGAACGGGACGGCCGCGATGCAGTTCGTCGAGAAGACGGGCTGGATCGAGCGCTTCAACATCAACTACCACGTCGGCCTGGATGGCATCTCGCTGTGGCTGGTGCTGCTCACCGCCTTCATCACGGTCATCGTGGTGATCTCGGCATGGGAAGTCATCACCGAGCGCGTGAACCAGTACATGGGCGCGTTCCTGATCCTCTCGGGCCTGATGATCGGCACCTTCTCGGCGCTCGACGGCATCCTGTTCTACGTGTTCTTCGAAGCTACGCTGATCCCGATGTACCTGATCATCGGCATCTGGGGCGGCCCGAACAAGATCTACGCGGCCTTCAAGTTCTTCATCTACACGCTGCTCGGCTCGCTCCTGATGCTGGTCGCGCTGATCTACCTGTACAACAAGTCGGGCGGCAGCTTCGACATCCTGACCTGGCACAAGCTGCCGCTGGCCGCGAGTGCGCAGACCTTCCTGTTCTTCGCCTTCTTCGCGGCCTTCGCGGTCAAGGTGCCGATGTGGCCGGTCCACACGTGGCTGCCGGACGTGCACGTCGAGGCACCGACCGGTGGCTCCGCCGTGCTGGCCGCGATCATGCTGAAGCTGGGCGCCTACGGTTTCCTGCGCTTCTCGATGCCGATCGCGCCGGATGCCTCGCACGAGTGGGCCTGGCTCATGATCGCGCTGTCGCTGATCGCGGTGATCTACGTCGGCCTGGTCGCGCTGGTGCAGCAGGACATGAAGAAGCTGGTGGCCTATTCGTCGGTGGCCCACATGGGCTTCGTCACGCTCGGCTTCTTCATCTTCAGCGAACTCGGCGTGGCAGGCGGCATCGTGCAGATGATCGCGCACGGCTTCGTGTCGGGCGCGATGTTCCTGTGCATCGGCGTGCTGTACGACCGCGTGCATTCGCGCCAGATCGCCGACTACGGCGGCGTGGTCAACACCATGCCCAAGTTCGCGGCCTTCGTGCTGCTGTTCGCGATGGCCAATTGCGGCTTGCCGGGCACTGCCGGTTTCGTCGGCGAATGGATGGTGATCCTCGGCGCGGTCAAGGCCAATTTCTGGATCGGCCTGGCCGCCGCCTCGGCGCTGATCTGGGGCGCGGCCTACACGCTGTGGATGTACAAGCGCGTCTACCTCGGCCCGGTGGGCAACGACCACGTCAAGGAACTGAGCGACATCGATGCGCGCGAATTCCTCATGCTGGCGCTGCTCGCGATCGCCGTGCTGTGGATGGGGCTCTATCCGAAGCCTTTCACCGACGCGATGAACGCCTCGGTGACCGAGCTGCTGCACCATGTGGCGATCTCCAAGATCCCCAGTCCCTGAGTCCGCGCTGAACAAGAGAACGAGATGATTGACAAACTCAGCTGGATGACGATCTACCCCGAGACGCTGCTGCTGGCCATGGCCTGCATCATCGCACTGGTCGACCTGTCGACGACCAGCGCACGCCGCACCGGCACCTATGTGGCGACACTGCTTACGCTCGCGGTCATTGCGGTCCTGACCGGGCTCAGTGCGGCCGACGGCCAGACCCTCTACGGCTTCGGCGGCATGGTTGTGAGCGACCCGATGGGCAACTGGCTCAAGTGCTTCGCCAGCGTCGCGCTGATGGTCACGCTGGTCTACGGCCGCCCGTATGCGGGCGATCGCGGCATGCTCGCCGGCGGCGAGATCTTCACCCTCAGCATGTTCGCGCTGGTCGGCATGTTCGTGATGATCTCGGGCAGCAATTTCCTGGTGATCTACCTCGGGCTCGAACTGCTCACGCTGTCGAGCTACGCGCTGGTCGCGCTCAGGCGCGACAACGCGGTGGCCAGCGAGGCCGCCATGAAGTATTTCGTTCTTGGCGCGCTGGCCAGCGGCTTCCTGCTCTATGGTCTATCCATGATGTACGGCGCGACCGGCTCGCTCGACATCAACGAGGTCTTCAAGGCCATCGCGAGCCGCAAGGTCAATCACCAGGTGCTGGTGTTCGGCCTGGTGTTCATCGTCGCGGGGCTCGCCTTCAAGGTGGGCGCGGCGCCGTTCCACATGTGGGTGCCCGACGTCTACCACGGCGCGCCAACCGCGGTCACGCTGCTGATCGGCGCGGCGCCCGAGCTGGCGGCCTTCGCGATCATCATCCGGCTGCTGGTGGAAGGGCTGCTGCCGCTGGCCTTCGACTGGCAGCAGATGCTTGCCCTGCTCGCGATCGCATCGCTCCTGGTCGGCAACCTTGCGGCCATCGCGCAAACCAACCTCAAGCGCATGCTGGCCTATTCGACCATCGGGCAGATGGGCTTCATGCTGCTCGGCCTGGTGGCGGGCGTGGTCAACGGCAACACCTACAACGCGCAGTTCGCGTACAGCGCCTCGATGTTCTACATCGTGACCTACGTGCTGACCACGCTGGCGAGCTTCGGCATCATCCTGCTGTTGGCGCGCGAGGGTTTCGAGAGCGAGGAGATCACCGACCTCGCCGGCCTCAACCAGCGCAGCCCGCTCTATGCGGGCGTGATGGCGGTGGCGATGTTCTCGCTCGCGGGCGTGCCGCCGCTGGTCGGCTTCTACGCCAAGCTGGCGGTGCTGCAGGCGCTGATCGCTTCGGGCCAGGCGATCTATATCGGGCTGGCGGTGTTCGCGGTCTTGATGTCGCTGATCGGCGCGTTCTACTACCTGCGCGTGGTCAAGGTCATGTACTTCGACGCGCCGGTCACGGCGAGCACGGTGTCGGCGCCGCGCGACGTGCGAACCGTGCTGACGCTCAACGGCGCGCTGATCCTGATCCTCGGCATCCTGCCGGGTGGCCTCATGACGCTGTGTGCCAAGGCGATCGTGGCCACGCTGGCCACCTGATCGCCCACGTGTCGCAGAACGCCTCGGTCTGGGTGGTGCTGCTGGTCGCGCTGGCAGCCGCCAACCTGCCGTTCCTCAACGAGCGGCTGTTCGGGCTGATGCCGCTGCCGGGCGGCGTCAAGCTGCTGGCGGTGCGCGTGGGCGAGCTCGTCGTTCTCTATTTCGTGTCCGGCGGCATCGGCTTGCTGTTCGAAAGCCGCGCGGGCCAGATCGCGCCGCAGGGATGGGAGTTCTACGCCGTCACCGCCGCGCTGTTCGTGGTGCTCGCGTTCCCGGGCTTCACCTGGCGTTACCTGCTCAAACACCGGAGCCACGCAGCCCATGGATGATGCACACCTGAAGGAAGAAGGCACGGCCAGCGAGCTGCTGCTGCAGGGCAATTTTCTGCGCGCGATGCGCGACACCGTGCGCCTGCCCGATGGTCACACGGCGACGCGCGAGTACGTGGTCCATCCGGGTGCCGTGGTGATCGTGCCGCTGCTCGACGACGGCCGCCTGGTGCTGGAGCGGCAATACCGCTATCCGATCGGGCGCGTGATGACCGAATTCCCGGCCGGCAAGCTCGATGCCGGTGAAGATCCACTCGTCTGCGGCCAGCGCGAGCTGCTCGAGGAAACCGGCTATACGGCGCGCGAGTGGGCGCATGCGGGTGCGATGCATCTCGCGGTCGCCTACTCGACCGAGATCATCCACATCTATTTCGCGCGCGGCCTGTCGCTCGGGGATCGCCAGCTCGATCACGGCGAATTCCTCGACGTGATCAGCGCCACACCGCAAGAGCTGTTCGGCTGGTGCCGCGACGGCACGGTGACGGATGCCAAGACGCAGACCTGCGCGCTCTGGCTGCAGAACGTCCTGTCGGGCGCATGGACGCTTCAGTGGGACGCGCACGTTCCGGGCGGCGCCGGCCGATAATCGGCGCATGAAGGTCCTCAACCTCCAATGCGCCCACGGCCACGGCTTCGAGGGCTGGTTCGCGTCCAATGAAGCGTTCGATACCCAGCTTGCGAGTGGGCTCGTGGAATGCCCGATCTGCGGCGACACCGTCATCACCAAGCTGCTGACCGCGCCGCGCCTGAATCTCGGCAATCCGAAGCCGCCCGCCGAGACCGCGCCGGCCGCGCCTGCGAACGACACGCCCGAGGCGCGACTGCTGCGTGCTGTGCGCGAGGTGCTGGCCCAGACCGAAGACGTGGGCGAGCGTTTCGCCGACGAGGCGCGCCGGATGCACTACGGCGAGATCGAGGAGCGCGGCATCCGCGGCCAGGCCTCGCGCGAGCAGGCACAGTCCTTGCGCGACGAAGGCATCCCGGTGTTCTCCCTGCCGGTTCCCCCCGCACTCAAGGAAACGCTGCAGTAGACGCGCCCTCGCGGGCTCAGGACGTGAACTGCAGCGCGGCCAGCCGCGCGTAGACGCCGCCCTCCGCGACCAGTGTCGCGTGCGTGCCCTGTTCCACGATGCCGCCATGGTCGAGCACCACGATGCGGTCGGCCTTCTGCACGGTCGCGAGGCGGTGCGCGATGACCAGCGTCGTGCGTCCCACCATCGCCGATTCGAGCGCGGCCTGCACCATGCGCTCGCTCTCGGCATCGAGCGCGCTGGTGGCTTCGTCGAGCAGCAGCAGCGGCGGGTTCTTGAGCATGGCGCGCGCGATGGCGATGCGCTGGCGCTGCCCGCCTGAAAGCCGCACGCCGCGCTCGCCGAGGAAGGTGTCGTAGCCCTCGGGCAGGGCGCGCAGGAAGCCGTCGGCGAAGGCCGCCCTGGCGGCTTCGTGGACTTCCTCGACGCTGGCATCGGGCCGGCCGTAGCGGATGTTCTCGAGCGCGCTGGTCGAGAAGATCACGGCGTCCTGCGGCACCAGGCCGATGCGCGTGCGCAGTTCGCCGAGCGACATCGCCGCGAGCGGCGTGCCATCGAGTTCGATGCGGCCCGACTGCGGGTCGTAGTAGCGCAGCAGCAGCTGGAACACGGTGCTCTTGCCGGCCCCGCTGGAGCCGACCAGCGCCACGGTTTCGCCGGGCGCCACCGACAGGCTGAAGTCGCGCAGGGCAGGCACGCCCGGCCGCGAGGGATAGTGGAAGCGCACGCCTTCGAGACGCAGGTTGCTGCCGGCGGTGGGGACGGCCGCCCTGGCCGGTTGCGCCGGCGACACGATGGCGGGCTCGGCATGCAGCAGCTCCATCAGGCGTTCGGTCGCGCCGGCGGCGCGCAGCAGGTCGCCGTAGACCTCGCCCAGCACGGCCGCCGAGCTCGCCAGGATGATCACGTAGACCACGGTCTGTCCCAGATGGCCGGCCGTGATCTCGCCGTGCAGCACCGCCTGCGTGCCCTGGTACAGGCCCCAGAGCAGCGCCGCCGAGGTCGCGATGATGATGAAGGCCACCAGCACCGAGCGCGCCTTGGCGCGGCGCACGGCGGTGCGGAAGGCGTTGTCGGTGGAGGCGTCGAAGCGGGCCGATTCCCGCGTCTCGGCGGTGTAGCTCTGCACCACGGGAATCGCGTTCAGCACCTCGGCCGCGATCGCGCTCGAATCGGCCACGCGGTCCTGGCTGGCCCGCGAGAGCTTGCGCACGCGACGGCCGAACCACATGCTCGGCAGCACCACCAGCACGAGGATGCCGAGCACCTGGACCATCACGTAGGGATTGGTCCACACCAGGATGCCGAGCGCGCCGATGCCCATCACGGCATTGCGCAGGCCCATGCTGAGCGAGGAGCCGACCACCGTCTGCACCAGGGTCGTGTCGGCCGTCAGGCGCGACAGCACTTCGCCGGTCTGCGTGGTCTCGAAGAAGGCCGGGCTCTGGTGCAGTACGTGGGCGTAGACGGCATTGCGCAGATTCGCCGTCACCCGTTCGCCGAGCCAGCTCACGGTGTAGAAGCGCGCCGCGGAGAACAGCCCGAGCGCCACGGCCACCCCGAACAGGGCGACGAAGTGGTCGCGCAGCGCCATCGTCTGCGCCCCCTTGTCGCTCGATACCAGGCCGCCGTCGATCAGGCTGCGCAGCGCCAGCGGAAACACCAGCGTCGTCGCGGCGGCGAGCACCAGGAACAGGCCGGCGAGCGCGATCTGGACGCGGTAGGGCCGCAGAAACGGCGCCAGTCCCGACAGCGACTTGGGTGAGCCTTTGGCAAGCGGGGAAGAAGCAGCGGAGGAGGCCATGTCGTGATTCTAGCCAACGCTTGCCAGCTCAAAGGTCGCCTTGACAGTAACTGTCATGGCAGCTATTATCAGGGTATGCCCGAAGCCAGGACTCCCAGTCGAAAAGCTGTCCCGTCGGCGTGCCCCGACCAGGTATCGGCCGTCCAGCCTTTCTACAAGGCCGAGACCTACCGGGCCGAGGAAAGCATCGGCTACCTCATGCGCCGCATCATGACGGCGGTCGGGCAATCGGTCGAGCACCAGATGTGCGAGCCCGGCAGTCCGACCTACCCGCAATGGGTGCCGCTGCACAAGCTGCACATGGGGCAGGCCACCACGGTGGCCGAACTGGCGCGCGAGTGCCAGCTCGACACCGGCGCGATGACCCGCCTGCTCGACCGTCTCGAAGCCAAGGGCCTGTGCCGCCGCGTGCGTTCCGTCGCCGATCGCCGGGTGGTCAATATCGAACTCACCGACGAAGGCCGCGCGGCCGCGGAGGAGGTGCCGCACGTGCTCAGCCGCGTGCAGAACGAGCACCTCGCCGGTTTTTCCCGCGAAGAGTGGGAACAGCTCAAGAGCTATCTGCGCCGCATTCTCGACAACGCCCAGGCCCTTTCGGCCCGTGGAGAAAAAGATGATTCAACTTCTTCCTGAGTCGGCCCTGCGCAAGGTCACGGCCGTCGCCGCGGCCGCCATGGCGCTCGCACTCGCCGGCTGCGCCGACATGGCCGGCATCGATTCGCATGCCAAGCTGCGTGACGCCGATTCGCTCGGTCTTTCGCAGGCGCAGCCCGCCGCGGCGGCTGCGATGCCCGCCATCCCCGCAGTCGAGAGCCAATGGTGGCTCGCGTTCGGCGATGCGCAACTCGATGCGCTGGTGAACCAGGCGATCGAGGGCAACCCCAATCTGCAGGTGGCGCGCGCCCGGCTCGCGCGCGCGCAGGCCTCGGCCATGATCGCCGAATCCGCCCTGAAGCCGCAGCTCAACGGATCGCTCGATCTCACCCGCCAGAAGTTCAGCGATACCTACATCTATCCGGCGCCGCTCGGCGGGTCGGTCCAGGAGACCGGCACGCTGCAGCTCAACGGCAGCTGGGAACTCGATTTCTTCGGCAAGAACCGCTCCGCGCTGGACACCGCCATCGGTGCCGCCAACGCCGCTGCGGCCGACCAGGAGGCCGCCCGCGTGCTGCTGGCCAGCAACGTCGCACGCAGCTACTTCCAGTGGGCGCGGCTGTCGGGCCAGCTCGCGGTGGCGCAGCGCACGCTGGCCCAGCGCCAGGAAACGCTCGCGCTGGTGCGCGACCGCGTCTCCGCCGGCCTCGATACCCGCCTCGAACTGCGCCAGAGCGAAGGCGGCCTGCCGCAGGCGCGCCAGCAGATCGAGGCACTGAACGAGCAGGTCGAGATCACGCGCCACGCGCTCGAAGCATTGGTCGCGCATCCGAACGCGACGCAGTCGCTGACGGCGCCCGCGCTCGCCGACATCAAGCCCATCGCGCTGCAGCCCACCATCCCGGCCGACCTGCTCGGCCGCCGGGCCGACATCGCCGCGGCGCGCTGGCGCGTCGAAGCCGCGACGCGCGACGTCGCCAATGCGAGGACGCAGTTCTATCCCAACATCAACCTGGTGGCCTTCGCAGGCTTCCAGAGCATCGGCTTCAGCAACCTGATGAAGTCGGACAGCCAGCAGTGGGGCGTGGGCCCGGCCATCCGTCTGCCGATCTTCGAGGCCGGCAAGCTGCGGGCCAATCTGCGCGGCAAGGCCGCCGATCTCGATGCCGCGATCGAAAGCTACAACGCGACGGTGCTCGATGCCGTGCGCGACGTGGCCGACCAGGTCGCCAGCGCACAATCGATCGGCCGGCAGCAGGTCGAGCAGCGCGACGCCCAGGCGGCCGCCGAGTCTGCCTACGACATCGCCGTGCAGCGCTACCGCGCGGGTCTCGGCAACTACCTGAACGTGCTGACGGCGGAGACCACCGTTCTGGCGCAGCGCGCCCAGGCCGTCGATCTGGCCGCGCGCGCGCTCGACACGCAGGTCGCCCTGGCGCGCGCGCTCGGTGGCGGCTACCAGCCTTCCGTCGAGACCGCCGCGCTGTCCTCTGCCAGCACGCACCCCTGAATACCGAGCGAATCCCGAAAGACACTCATGGACAATACCAGCACCAACCCCGACGTCCCGGTCGAATCAGCCGCCGGCACGCCCGCCCCCAACAGCAAGCGCCGCCGCGCATTGACCGGCCTCGCCGTGGTCGTGGTCCTGGCCGGTGCCGGCTGGGGCCTGTACGAATGGCTGGTCGCGAGCCATTACGAATCGACCGACAACGCCTACGTGCAGGGCAACGTGATCCAGATCACGCCGCAGATCAGCGGCACGGTGACGGCCGTCATGGCCGACGACACCGACCTCGTGAAGGCCGGCCAGCCGCTGGTGCAGCTCGATCCGGCCGACGCCAGGGTCGCGCTCGACCAGGCCGAAGCCGCGCTCGCGCAGGCCGTGCGCCAGGTCCGCACCTTGTATGCCAACAACGGCTCGCTGGCCGCGCAGGTCACGCTGCGCCAGTCGGACATCGTCAAAGCGCAGAGCGACATCGCGCGCGCGCAGGACGACCTGAAGCGCCGCCAGGCGCTCTCCGGCAACGGTGCGGTGTCCAAGGAAGAACTCGACCATTCCGAGACCGCGCTGGCCAATGCGAAGAGCGCGCTGGCAGCGGCGCAGGCCGGCGTGGTCTCCGCGCGCGAACAGCTCGCCAGCAACCAGTCGCTGACCGAAGGCACGAGCGTCGCCGAGCACCCCAGCGTGCTGGCCGCCGCGGCCAAGGTGCGCGAGGCCTACCTCGCCACGCAGCGCGTCGCGATGCCGGCGCCGGTCGACGGCTACGTCGCCAAGCGCACCGTGCAGCTCGGCCAGCGCGTGGCCGCGGGCACGCCGATGATGTCGATCGTGCCGCTCAACCAGGTCTGGGTCGATGCCAACTTCAAGGAAGTGCAGCTGCGCAACATCCGCATCGATCAGCCCGTGAAGCTCACGGCCGACCTGTACGGCAAGAAGGTCGAGTACGACGGCCGCGTGGCCGGCCTCGGCGTCGGCACCGGTGCGGCCTTCGCGCTGCTGCCGGCGCAGAACGCCACCGGCAACTGGATCAAGGTGGTGCAGCGCGTGCCCGTGCGGATCGCGCTCGACGCCGAGCAGATCAAGGCCAATCCGCTGCGCGTCGGCCTCTCGATGGATGCCGAGATCGATGTCCGGCAGCAGGACGGCAAGATGCTGGCCGATGCGCCGCGCACCACGCCGGCCAGCCAGACGCAGGTCTACAGTCAGCTCGATCACGGCGCCGACGCCGAGGTCCAGCGCATCGTCGCCGCCAACATCGGTCGTGATGCGCCGCCGGTGGCGAGCGCCGCCAGGCCGAAGGCTGCCGTGCCGGCGAGCGCCGTCGCCTCGCAGGCCAGCCCGAGCTGACACGGTCCGCGCGCGAGATGGCCACCGCTTCGCCCGCCGCCGAACCGCTGCCCCCGCTCGAGGGCTCGGCCCGCATCTGGGGCACGATCGCGCTGTCGGCCGCGACCTTCATGAACGTGCTCGACACGTCGATCGCCAACGTCTCGCTGCCGGCGATCGCCGGCGACCTCGGCGTCAGCTCGACGCAGGGCACCTGGGTCATCACGAGCTTCGCGGTGTCGAACGCCATTGCGGTGCCGCTCACCGGCTGGCTGACGCAGCGCTTCGGTCCGGTGCGCCTGTTCCTGACCAGCGTGCTGCTGTTCATCATCAGCTCCTGGCTTTGCGGCCTCGCGCCCAACATGACGATGCTGATCGCGTTCCGCGCACTGCAGGGCTTCGTCGCCGGGCCGATGATCCCGCTGTCGCAGACGCTGCTGCTGTCGAGCTATCCGCGCGCCAAGGCGGGCCTCGCGATGGCCATGTGGTCGATCACCACGCTGGTGGCGCCGGTCATGGGGCCGCTGCTGGGCGGCTGGATCACGGACAACATCTCGTGGCCGTGGATCTTCTACATCAACATTCCGGTCGGCCTGCTGTCCGCAGCCATCACCTATGGCATCTACCGCAAGCGCGAAGGCGCGACGCGCAAGGTGCCGATCGACGGCGTCGGCCTGGCGCTGCTCGTGATCTGGGTCGGCTGCACGCAGCTGATGCTGGACAAGGGCAAGGAGCTCGACTGGTTCCACTCGTCCGTCATCCTGACGCTGGCGATCGTCGCCGTCGTCGGCTTCTGCTTCTTCCTGATCTGGGAGCTGACCGACAAGCATCCGGTGGTCGATCTTTCGCTGTTCAAGCGGCGCAATTTCTGGTCGGGTGCGTTCGCGACGGCGGTGGCCTACGGCCTGTTCTTCGGCAACGTCGTGATCCTGCCGCTGTGGCTGCAGCAGTGGATGGGCTACACCGCGACCCAGGCCGGGATGATCATGGCGCCCGTCGGGCTGCTGGCGATCTTCTTCTCGCCGATCGTCGGGCTCACGGTGGGCAAGATCGATCCGCGGCGCTACGCGACCTTTTCGTTCCTGGTCTTCGCGCTGGTGTTGTGGATGCGCTCCAACTTCAACACCTCGGCCGACTTCGGGACCATCATGATCCCGACCATCATCCAGGGCGTCGCGATGGCCTTCTTCTTCATCCCGTTGGTGACGATCACGCTCTCGGGCCTCGAACCCGATCGCATCGCGGCGGCGTCGGGCCTGTCGAATTTCCTGCGCATCACCGCGGGTGCCGTCGGCACGTCGATCGCCACCACCGTGTGGGAGAACCGGGCCGCGCTGCACCACGCCCAGTTGGTCGAGTCGGTCAACCAGGGCAGCGCGGCAGCGAACAGCGCGATGGCCGGGCTCGCCAGCGGCGGCTTCAGCGCCGAGCAGGTGCTGGGCCAGATCAATCGGCTGGTCGACCAGCAGTCCTTCATGCTGGCCGCGAACGACCTGTTCTATGGTTCGGCGGTGCTGTTCCTGGTGCTGATCCCGCTGGTCTGGCTCGCCAAGCCATCGCGCGGCGGCGGTGGTGCCGATGCGGCTGCAGGCGCGCATTAGGTCTCTTGCCAGGGGTGCGCCGCCTCCGGCAGGGGGGTTGGCGAAGCGACACGAAATGCGCGCAGCCTGGGGGCGAGCGACATGTAGGCATTTGCCCCAGTAGGCAATCCTCGCCGGCGCTGCAAACAATGCGGTCCGCACAACCATGATGGTGTGCACACATGGACCGCATGAACGACCTTTCCTGCCAGCACCCGGGCGACCGCGCGAGATGAGCGACATCATTCTCGAGACGCGCCAGCTCACCAAGGAATTCAAGGGCTTCACTGCGGTCAGCAAGGTCGATCTGTCGGTCGTGCGCGGCACGATCCACGCCCTGATCGGCCCCAACGGCGCCGGCAAGACGACCTGCTTCAACCTGCTGACCAAGTTCCTCGAGCCGACCTCGGGCACCATCCTGTTCAACGGCCAGGACATCACGAACGAGCGCCCGGCGCAGATCGCGCGGCGCGGCATCATCCGTTCGTTCCAGATCTCCGCGGTGTTCCCGCATCTGACCCTGCTCGAGAACGTGCGTCTGGGTCTGCAACGTGCGTTGGGAACGTCATTCCACTTCTGGAAGAGCGAACGGTCTCTCGAGCCGCTCGATGCGCGCGCGCGCGAATTGCTGGGCGAGGTCGGACTTGCAGACCTGGCCGACGAAATGACGGTGAACCTGCCCTACGGCCGCAAGCGCGCGCTCGAGATCGCCACCACGCTGGCGATGGAGCCCGAGCTGATGCTGCTCGACGAACCCACGCAGGGCATGGGCCACGAGGACGTGCACCGCGTGGCCGAGCTCATTCAGCGCGTATCGGCCGGTCGCACCATCCTGATGGTCGAGCACAACATGAGCGTGGTCTCGACCATCGCCGACACCATCACGGTGCTGCAGCGCGGCGCCGTGCTGGCCGAAGGCCCGTATGCCGAAGTCTCGAAGAACCCGCAGGTGATGGAAGCCTACATGGGTACGACGGACGGCCAACTGCAGGGCGCGCATTGATGTTGCTCCCCCCCAGTCTCCCCGCACTTCGTGTCGGTCCGCCAACCCCCTGCCGGGGGCGGGCCGGCCGCTTCGGGCGGCCGTGCGCGGCGGCCCTCCGTGAAAGAGCGTGCAAATGACCGCCGCGCTCGAAATCGCTGGTCTTCAGGCCTGGTACGGCGAATCGCACGTGCTGCATGGCGTTGACATGGTGGTGCAACCCGGCGAGGTGGTCACGCTGCTGGGCCGCAACGGGGCAGGGCGCACCACCACGATGCGTGCCGTGCTGGGCCTCACCGGCGCGCGCAAGGGCAGCATCAAGGTCAACGGCACCGAGACCATCGGCATGCCCACGCACCGCATCGCGCACTGCGGCATCGGCTACTGCCCGGAGGAGCGCGGCATCTTCGCGAGCCTTTCGTGCGAGGAGAACCTGCTGCTGCCACCCGTGCTCAAGGGCGCGGGGCAGGGCATGTCGGTCGACGAGATCTACACCATGTTTCCCAACCTCGCCGAGCGCCGCCACAGCCAGGGCACGCGACTGTCGGGCGGAGAGCAGCAGATGCTGGCCGTGGCTCGTATCCTGCGCACGGGTGCCAGGCTGCTTTTGCTCGACGAGATCTCCGAAGGCCTGGCGCCGGTGATCGTGCAGGCGCTGGCGCGCATGATCCAGATGCTGCGTGCCAAGGGCTACACGGTCGTGATGGTCGAGCAGAACTTCCACTTCGCGGCGCCGCTGGCCGACCGCTTCTACGTGATGGAACACGGCCGCATCGTCGAAAGATTCGGAGCCTCCGAACTCGAGGCCAAGATGCCGGTGCTCAACGAACTGCTGGGCGTCTGAACGCACGCCACCATTTTCTTCCTCTTCACCACCTCAGGAGACACCATGAAAGCGAAACTGAAGATCGTTGCCCTCATGCTCGGCGTTGCGGGCCTCGCCACGCATGCCGCGCAGGCGCAGGAGAAAGTCAAGATCGGTTTCATCACCGACATGTCGAGTCTCTATGCGGACATCGAAGGCAAGAACGGCGCCGTCGCGATCCAGATGGCGATCGACGACTTCGGCGGCAAGGTGCTCGGCCAGCCGATCGAACTGATGACGGCCGACCACCAGAACAAGGCCGACATCGCCGCCTCCAAGGCACGCGAATGGATCGACACGCAGGGCGCGACGATGATCTTCGGCGGCACCAATTCGGGCACCGCGCTCGCCACCGCGAAGGTGGCGCAGGAGAAGAAACGCGTCTACATCAACAACGGCGCCGGCAGCTCCGCGCTCACCAACGAAGCCTGCAGCCCCTACACCGTCCACTATGCGTACGACACGGTCGCGCTGGCCAAGGGCACGGGCGCCGCTGTGGTGGCCAAGGGCGGCAAGAGCTGGTTCTTCCTGACGGCCGACTATGCCTTCGGCCAGGCGCTGCAGGACGACACCGCCAAGATCGTGAAGGAGAAGGGCGGCACGGTGGTCGGTTCGGTCAAGCACCCGCTCAATGCCTCCGACTTCTCGTCCTTCCTGCTGCAGGCGCAGAACTCCAAGGCGCAGGTGCTGGGCCTGGCCAATGCGGGCGGCGACACCATCAACAGCATCAAGGCGGCCAAGGAATTCGGCATCAACAAGACGATGAAGATCGCCGGCCTGCTGGTGTTCCTCACCGACATCCACAGCCTGGGCCTGAAGAACACCGAAGGCCTGCTGATGACGACCAGCTGGTACTGGGACCTGAACGATGCCACGCGCAAGTGGTCGGCCCGCTACTTCGAGAAGACCAAGAGCATGCCGACCGACGTCCAGGCGGCCGACTACTCCGCCACCATGGCCTACCTGAAGGCCGTGCAGGCCGCCAAGACCACCGATTCGGACAAGGTGATGGCCGAGCTCAAGAAGATGAAGATCGACGACTTCTACGGCAAGGGCCAGATCCGCGCCGACGGCAGCTTCATCCACGACATGTACCTGGTCGAAGCCAAGGCGCCCTCCGAATCGAAAAAGCCCTGGGACTATCTCAAGGTGATCGCGACGCTGCCGGGGGATCAGGTCTTCACGACCAAGGCCGAAAGCAAATGCGCATTGTGGAAATAACCCCCAGTCTGCGCGCACTTCGTGTCGCTTCGCCAACCCCCTTTCAGGGGGCGGGCCGGCCGCTTCGGGCGGCCGGGCGCGGCGGCCCCCTGGCCTTGAGAAAACCAAGGCCCGCTTGATTCGCCTATGAACATCACCGTCTCCGGATTGCTGAGCCAGCTCCTGCTGGGGCTGGTCAACGGATCGTTCTATGCGATCCTGAGCCTCGGGCTGGCGGTGATCTTCGGGCTGCTCAACGTCATCAATTTCGCGCACGGCGCGCTGTTCATGCTCGGCGCGGTGCTGAGCTGGATGGCGATGAACTACTTCAACATCGACTACTGGGTGATGCTGGCGGTCGCGCCGATCATCGTCGGGCTGTTCGGCGTCGTGGTCGAGCGGCTGCTGCTGCGCTGGATCTACAAGCTCGACCATCTCTACGGCCTCCTGCTCACGCTCGGCCTGACGCTGCTGATCGAAGGCGTGTTCCGCTCCGTCTACGGCGTCTCGGGCCTGGCCTACGATCCGCCCGACGCGCTCGCCAGCGCGACCAATCTCGGCTTCATGATCCTGCCCAACTACCGGGCCTGGGTCGTGCTGGCCTCGCTCACCGTGTGCTTCGCGACCTGGTTCGTGATCGAGAAGACCCGCCTGGGCGCCTACCTGCGCGCGGGCACCGAGAACCCGCGGCTGGTCGAGGCCTTCGGCGTCAACGTGCCCCTCATGATCACGCTGACCTACGCCTTCGGCGCCGCATTGGCCGCCTTCGCCGGCGTGCTAGCCGCACCCGTGATCCAGGTCTCGCCGCTGATGGGGCAGAACCTCATCATCGTGGTGTTCGCGGTGGTCGTGATCGGCGGCATGGGCTCGATCATGGGTGCCATCCTCACCGGGCTCGGGCTCGGCGTGATCGAGGGCTTCACGCGGGTGTTCTATCCCGAGGGCTCGTCGACCGTGGTGTTCGTGATCATGGTCATCGTGCTGCTCATCCGTCCCGCGGGCCTGTTCGGAAAAGAAAAATGAGCCGGCCCGCATGATCAAGAAGAACGCCACCGTCCTCTACGGCCTGCTGCTGCTCGCGCTCATCCTGGCGCCCTTCCTCGGCGCCTATCCGGTGTTCGTGATGAAGCTCATGTGCTTCGCGCTGTTCGCCTCGGCCTTCAACCTGCTGCTGGGCTACACCGGCCTGCTGTCCTTCGGCCATGCGGCCTTCCTCGGCGGCTCGGCCTATGTGGCGGGTTATGCGATGAAGGCCTGGGGCCTGACGCCCGAACTCGGCCTCGTCGCCGGCACGCTCACGGGCGCGCTGCTCGGCTGGCTGTTCGGCATGCTGGCGATCCGCCGCCAGGGCATCTACTTCGCGATGATCACGCTGGCGCTGGCGCAGATGGTGTTCTTCGCCGCGCTGCAACTGCCGTTCACCCATGGCGAGGATGGGCTGCAGGGCGTGCCGCGCGGCAAGCTGTTCGGCCTCATCGACCTGCAGAACGACCTCACCATGTACTACGTGGCACTGGTGATCGTGGTCGCAGCCTTCCTGCTGATCGTGCGCACCATCCATTCGCCCTTCGGCCAGGTGCTCAAGGGCATCAAGGAGAACGAGCCGCGCGCGCTCTCGCTGGGCTACGACGTGAGCCGCTTCAAGCTGCTGGCCTTCGTGATCTCGGCGGCGCTGTCGGGCCTGGCGGGCTCGCTCAAGACGCTGGTGCTGGGCTTCGCCACGCTGTCCGACGTGCACTGGAGCACCTCGGGCGAGGTCATCCTGATGACGCTGGTGGGCGGCCTCGGCACACTCTCGGGTCCGCTGGTCGGCTCGGCGGTGGTGGGGCTGCTGGAGAGCAAGGTCGGAGAGTTCGGGCAACTGCTCGCACGCATCACGAGCGTGGATTGGTTCAACACGCTCGGAGAGTCGGTGACCATGGTGACGGGGCTGATCTTCGTGGTGTGCGTGCTGGCGTTCCGGCGCGGGATCATGGGCGAGGTCATTGCTTATTTCGACAGGCGTGGGGGCAAGGCTCACTGACTGACTTGCTCCCTCTCCCTCTGGGAGAGGGTTGGGGTGAGGGCGTCCGGGCCTTTGAATTGTTGTCAGCGTTGGTGAGGCTGTTGGCCGGGAATTCGCCCCGGCGGGCGAGTCACTTTCTTTGTCTCGCCAAAGAAAGTAACCAAAGAAAGGCGACCCCACTGTGCGCGACCCCTGCGCTTCGCTACGGGGCAACCTGCGGTGCTCGCTTTTCGCGGGGTCTCGCTCAAACTCGCTTCGCTCAGACAGTCGCGAGCCCTGATCCGCGAAAAGCTGCGCTCCTCGGCGCGCACAGAGGGGCTTGGGGTCAACGCGCCATGGCGCGTATATGTGTTTCTCGGGCCATTGCTTCGCTCGGCCTTGGAACAGCCAACGGCGACGGGGTCCCGCTGCTGATTGCTAATTGCTAATTGCTAATTGCTAATTGAAGTTCATCGGTATTCAACGGCCTATGAGCACATCCACCGGGCCCATTCACGCGATCGTCGCACCGCACCGCCCCACACAAGGACGCGCCAAGGCGCGTTGACCCCAATCCCCTCTGTGCGTGCCGAGGAGCGCAGCTTCAGGCGGATAAGGGCTCGCGACTGTCTGAGCGAAGCGAGTTTGAGCGAGACCCCGCCTGAAGCGAGCACCGCAGGTTGCCCGCAGCGAAGCGGAGGGACACGCACAGTGGGGTCGCCTTTTCTTGCTTACTACTTTTGGCGAGACAAAAGAAGTGAGTCGCCCGCCGGGGCGAATTCCCGGCCAACGGCCTAACCAACGCTGACAACAGTTCAAAGGCCCGGAAGCCCCCACCCCAACCCTCCCCAGAGGGGGAGGGAGCAGAGACCTCAAAGCCGCAGCGGCTGCGCGTAGCCCGTCAGCTCGAGATAGCCGCGCCCCACGACCTTGTCATCTGCATCCCGCAATTCGCTCAGCCCTTCCCAATAGACCGCATCCGTCGAGCCGCGGCTGTCGAGCTCCTGATCATCCAGCAAGGCGCGCACGACGAAGCTGCCGCCCGGCGTACGCACGCGCCATCGGATCGGATAGGCCGCCCGCGTGCGCGGACTGGTCCATCGGTCTTGCGCCTCGAAGTGCAGATCGTCCGGACCGAACACGCGCAGCCGCCCGTCCGCGCTGCGCATCGATCCGCCCGCCCACAGGACCGAGCCATCGCGTCGCCGCATCTGGAAGGCCATCAGCGCGCTGCCATCGAAGAGGTTCATGCCGATCCAGTCCCAGCCGACCGCCTCGGCGTTCAGATAGGCCTCGCTCCACTCGTGGTCCAGCCATGCGGTGCCCTGCACGTCGAAGCCGCGGCCCTGCAGGCTCAGGCGTCCCTGCGTCGCCAGTTGGGGTTCGCTGTAGTAGCAGCTGGCATCCTCGCTGCCCGGTCCCTTGCGCGAGAGGCCGGCGTCGCCCTGCAGCAGCACCGGCTGCGTCGACGCAAAACGCAGGTCGAGCGCGAAGCCCTCGGCCGGCAGGCGCGCCGCGTAACCCTGGCCGTCGCGCTTCAATGTCCAGTCGCGCAGCCGCACATCGGTATCGTCTTCGGCGGCCGACGCGACGCCGAAGCCCGCACGCGCGATGCGCTGGTCATGCCAGAGCTTGCGGCCTTCGAGGTCCGTGATCGCCGCGTGCGCAAAGATCAGCTGCCGGGCCGCGAACGCGGAGCGCATGCCTTGCGTGGCATCGACGCGCGAGCGAAAGAAGGTGAGTTGAAAGCCGAACTCGCGCGTACCTGCAGCCGCATGGCCCGTGATGTACCACCACTCGGTGCGCAGATCGGGATGACTGCCGAAATCGCGCGGGAAGCGCAGCGCGCGCTGCGGGATCGCCCACGCGGCGGGCGCCGCGAGCGCCGCGAGCAGCACGGCGCGCCGGGACCATCCCAGCGCCATCATGCTCATCAGGCCGCGAGCGCGGCGTCGACGCGCCGCTGCGCTTCGCCCACGTCGCCGAAGGCCTGCGCGACCCACGCGGCATCGTGGTAGCTCGGCAGGTAGCGCTCGCCCGCATCGCACAGCAGCGAGAGGATCGAGCCCTGCTCGCCGGCCTGCCGCATCTCGTGCGCGATCCGCAGCATGCCGATGAAGTTGGTGCCGGTCGACGGGCCCACCTTGCGGCCGAGCAGCGCCGACAGCGCGCGCATCGCGGCGATCGAATCGAGGTTCGGCACCTCGATCATGCGGTCGACCAGCGTGCGCACGAAGCTCGGTTCCACGCGCGGCCGGCCGATGCCCTCGATGCGCGAGCCCGGCGCGGTCAGCGCCGCGTCGCCGCTCGCGTGGTAGGCCGCGAACACCGAGCCCTCGGGATCGACCACGCACACGCGCGTGTCGTGGCACCGAAAGCGCACATAGCGGCCGATGGTCGCGCTGGTGCCGCCGGTGCCCGCGCCGACCACGATCCACTTCGGCACCGGATGCCGTTCGCGCGCCATCTGCTGGAACATGCTCTCGGCGATGTTGTTGTTGCCGCGCCAGTCGGTGGCGCGCTCGGCGTAGGTGAACTGGTCCATGTAGTGGCCGCCGCTGTGTTCGGCCAGTGCGCGCGCCGCCTCGTAGACCTGGCCCGCCTGTTCGACGAAGTGGCAGCTGCCGCCGTGGAAGGCGATCTGCGCCACTTTCTCGGGCGAGGTGCTGCGCGGCATCACGGCGATGAAGGGCAGGCCGAGCAGGCGTGCGAAGTAGGCTTCGCTCACCGCGGTCGAGCCGCTCGAAGCCTCGACAATGGTCGTGCCTTCGCCGATCCAGCCGTTGCACAGCGCGTACAGGAAGAGCGAGCGCGCCAGCCGGTGCTTGAGGCTGCCGGTCGGATGCGTCGATTCGTCCTTCAGGTAAAGATCGATGCCGGCCGCCGCGAAGGCCGGCAGCTGCAGCGGGATGAGGTGGGTGTCGGCGCTGCGCAGGTAGTCGGCCTCGATGCGCCGAATCGCGTCGCCGAGCCATTTGCTGGTGCTGTTGCCGCGGGAGTCGAAGGAGGTCATGCTTGCATTCTCACCAATCTTCCTTGACTGCCAGCACGGCATCGGATCCGGCGGCGGCGCGGCCGGCGAGCCATGCCGTTGCGGTGCCTGCCGCGACCACGGCCGCGCACAGCGCGGCGAGCCGCCACCACGGCACCAGCAGGTCCATGGTCCAGTGGAAGCTCTGCGGATTCACCACGTGCACCAGCACCACCGACACCGCCAGGCCGAGCGCCAGGCCCGCGATGGCGCCGATCGCGGTCCAGGCCGCACCTTCGCCGGCCACCACCGCGAGCACCTGGGCACGCGTGAAGCCCAGGTGCGCCAGCAGCCCGAACTCCTTGCGCCGCGCCAGCACCTGCGCGCTGAAGCTCGCGGCGATGCCGAACAGGCCGATCGCGATCGCCACGGCCTGCAGCCAGTAGGTGACCGCGAAGCTGCGGTCGAAGACGCGCAGCGAGGTCGCGCGGATCTGGCCGACCGAGGCGATCTCGATCGGTTCGTCCACTGCCAGCGCGCGCACGGCCTGCTGCACCGGGCCTTCGGGCGTGCCGGGCGCGAGCCACAGGGCGATGTCGCTCACGCTGCGGTCGCCCGTCAGGCGCTCGAAGTCGTGTGCGTTCATCGTGATCGCGCCGAACTGGCGCACATAGTCGCGCCAGACGCCGGCGACGAAGAAGACCGGTGCCGTCGCGCCACCGGCGAAGGCCTTCGACAGCGGCACGAAGTCGCTGCCGGGCTTCGCGCCGTAGAGCTCGACCATCGCCTCGCTCACATAGATGCCGATCCGCCCCGCCGGCACCGGCACGGCCGCGCCCACCAGCGGCAGCGAGCGCGCCGCATCCTCATCCAGGCTGCGCGAGATCAGCGTCACTGCCGGCCGCGACGGATCGAGCAGCAGCGCGCGCGTGCGCAGCGTGCCGGTGCGCGCCACGCCAGGCACGTGCGCCAGCGCCTGCACGAAGGCCGGCGTGAACGCGGCCCGGTCGCCGCTGCTGCCGCCCGTGCCACCGGCGCTCGACGCGGTCGCGCTGCGCACATACAGATCGGCCGGCAGCACCACGTCGAGCCAGCGCGTGACCGAATCGCGAAAGCTCGCCACCATCACCGTCAGCGCGACGGCAAGGCTCAGGCTCGCGACCACGCCGCTCACGGCGACGGCGGCCGTGCCGCGCATGCGCCGCGCGCGCTCGATGGCCAGCAGCGGCAGCAGCCGGTGCGCGAGGCGCGGCGCCAGCCGGTCGTAGAACAGCGCGATCAGCCATGGCAGCGCCGCGATCCCGCCGACCAGGAGGAAACCGACCGAGAGGTAGGCCGCGATCGGAATGCCGAACACCGCAGGGGCCGTGGCCAGCGCCGCGCCGGCGGCCATCAGCAGCAGCGCCAGCTGGTGCGCGCCGCCTTGCGCGGGCGCCGCGCCCAGGCCCTTGAGCGTCTGTGCTTCGGGCAGCGCCTGCGCGGCCCGCGCCGGCCACCAGCCGCCGACCAACGCCGCCAGCACGCCGAGTCCGCCATAGAGCAGCGCTGCACCCGAACTCCAGCGCAGCGTCGGCGCCACGCCCTCGAAGTAGCCGCCGCCCAGGTCGCCGCCGAGCACCTGCAGCGCGAACTCGGCCAGCGCCGCACCGAGCGCGATACCCGCCGCACTGCCGATGATGCCGAGCACCAGCGACTCGGCCAGCACCAGCTGGAGCCGTTCGCGCGGCGTGAGACCCAGCACGCCGAGCAGCGCGAACTGCTGCGCGCGCTTGGCGACGCTGAGTGCCAGCACCGAGAACACGAGGAAGGCGCCGGTGAAAAGGGCCACCAGCGCCAGCACCGTGAGGTTCACACGGTAGGCGCGCGAGAGGTTGCTCACGCGTTGCGCCGCGTCGCCGGGCTCCGCGACTTCGATGCCCGGCGGCCAGCCCGGCAATGCCTTCAGCGAGCGCACGAAGGCCGCGCGGTCGGTGCCAGGCGCGAGCCGCAGGTCGATGCGCGTGAGTTGCCCGCCTTGCCGGAACAGATCCTGTGCCGCGCCGATGTCCATCACCGCGAGCGCGGCGCCGCCGGCCCCCACCTGGCCGGCCACGCGCAGCGTGTGCCATTGCGTGTCGACGCGCAACTGCATGCGCGTGGCGGCGTCGCCCAGTGCGCTGCGTGCGGCGGCATTGAGGAACACGGTGTCCGGCGCGAAGACGTCGAAGCGTGCGCCGCCGGTAGCCGGCTGCGGCATCAATGCAGGCGCGATCGAGGACAGCACCAGCGCATCGACGCCGACCACGCGCACCGGCACGCGGCGCTCGCCGATCAGCGCGACGCTCTGCACCTCGAGCACCGGGCTGGCCAGCGTCACCTGCGGCTGCCGCGCCACCTGCGCGAACACGGCTTCGTCGAAGCGGCCCTGTGCCGCGCGCAATTCGAGGTCGGGCTGGCCGTTGACCGAGCGCACGGCGCTGGAGAACTCATCGAGCGCCGAGGCATTGATGAGCTGCACCGAGAAGGCCAGCGCGACGCCCAGCATCACGGCGATGACGGCGGCCGCGTTGCGCCAGGGATGGTGGCGCAGTTCCTGCCAGGAGAAGGTCGTGAGCAATGCGCGCATGGCCGTCGATTCTGCGCGCTTGGCGCGGGCTCAGAGCCGCGCTGCTGCGGCTGCGAGATAGGCGCGGACGGCCGGGCTGCTGCTCAGGCCGGCCGCGCGCGCATAGGCTTCGCGCGCGATCGCCGGCGCGCCGGTGGCGCCGAGAAAATGGGCGCGCGCGGCCCAGTAGGGCTGGTAGCTGGCGACCTCCGCAGCCGCGATCGCATCGAGTGCCTGGAGTCCCGCGGCCGGTCCCTCGGCGGTCGCCACTGCGCAGGCGCGGCTCACGCGCGCGCCGATGCTCGGGCGCAGCGCGATGAGGCCGTCATAGAGCGCGACCAGCGCATCGGCCGGCACCTGCGCGCCGAGCCGCCTGGCGCAATGCGCGGACTGGATGGCCGCCTCCATCTGATAGGCGCCGAGCGCATCGAGGCCGGCCGCGTGCCGCAGCAACTGCTCGGCCTGTTCGCGCAGCGCGTGGTTCCAGCGCGCGGTGTCCTGCACGTCGAGCGGCACGTAGCCGCCATCGGCGCTGCGCCGTGCTGCGGCGCGGCTTTCGCAGAACAGCATCAGCGCCAGCAGGCCCTGCGGCTCGGGCTCGCGCGGCATCAGCCCGCACAGGATGCGGCACAGATCGATCGCTTCGGCGGTCAGGCCGCGCTGCGCGGTGTCGGCGCCGTCGACGTCCTCCCAGCCGGTGCCGTAGGCGGCGTAGATGCCGTCGAGCACGTCCTGCAGGCGCTGCGCCAGATCGCGCGCCCGCGGGTATTCGAAGGGAATGCCGGCGGCGCGGATGCGCGCCTTGGCCCGCACCAGGCGCTGCCCGAGCGTGGCCGGCGCGATCAGGAAGGCGCCGGCCATGCGCGCGGCGTCGAGCCCGAGCACGGTCTGCAGCATCAGCGGCGCGCGCGCCGCCGCATCGATGGCCGGGTGCGCGCACACGAAGAGAAGGCGCAGGCGTTCGTCCGGCACGGCCTGTCCATCCGGTGCATCGGCGCCGATCTCGTCGGCCAGCAGCAGCAGGGTCTGCGCCGCGTCGTCCTGCACGCGGCTGTGGCGCCAGGCGTCGAGCGTGCGGTTGCGCGCCACGCTCAGCAGCCAGGCCTCGGGCTGGTCGGGCACGCCGTCCACCGGCCAGCGCTCGAGCGCGCGCGCGAAGGCGTCGGCCAGGGCATCTTCCGAGGCCGCGATGTCGCGCGTGCGCGCCGACAGGATCGCGACCAGCCGGCCATAGGACTGGCGCGCGGCGCGCTCGGCCGCCGCGTGCGCGTCGGCCGCCGGCGCCATGCTCACGCGCCGTTGGGCGTCATGAACACCGGCCGCACCTCCACGCCGCCGGTGGTGGCGCAGGGGGCGCGCGCAGCCCATTCGAGCGCGGTGTCGAGATCGGGCACGTCGATCACGAAGTAGCCGCCCAGCTGTTCCTTGGTGTCGGCGAAGGGGCCGTCCTGCACCTGGCGCTTGTCGCCGCGCACGCGCAGCGTGGTGCCGGTCATCGGCGGCTGCAGGCCGTAGCCGGTCTTCGAGATGCCGGATTGCCGGACCGCGGTGACGTACGACATCCAGCCGGCCATGTAGGCCTCGGCTTCGGCCTTGCCGCGCTGTGCGAAGTCGGAGGGGGGTTGGTAGAACATCAGCATGTATTCCATGGGACACCTCGATCATGAAAAGGGACGCAGAGCAGGATCGCTCATTCCAATGACGGCTGGCAAGCCATGATTTCGACAGGCGCTAAGCTGTGGGGCATGAATTCTCTTCCCACCTACGACGACGTGATCGCCGCGGCCGCGCGGATCGAAGGCCATGCCCATCGCACGCCGGTGTTGCGCTCGCGCACCGCGGACGCGCGATGGGGGGCGCAATTCTTCTTCAAGTGCGAGAACTTCCAGCGCATGGGCGCCTTCAAGTTCCGCGGTGCGTTCAATGCGCTGTCGCGCTTCGACGCGGCGCAGCGCAAGGGCGGCGCGATCGCGTTCTCGTCGGGCAACCATGCGCAGGCGGTGGCGCTGTCGGCCAGCCTGCTCGGCATGCCGGCCGTGATCGTGATGCCGACCGACGCGCCGGCCGCCAAGCTGGCCGCCACGCGCGGCTACGGCGCCGAGGTCGTGATGTACGACCGCTTCACCGACGACCGGGAGGCGCTCGCGCGCCGGCTCGCGGCCGAGCGCGGCATGACGCTGATCCCGCCCTACGACCATCCCGACGTGATCGCGGGGCAGGGCACGGCGGCCAAGGAACTGATCGAGGACGCGGGTCCGCTCGATGCGCTCTACATCTGCCTCGGCGGCGGCGGCCTGACCAGCGGCTCGGCGCTGTCGGCGCGTGCGCTGGCACCCGGTTGCAAGGTCTACGGCGTCGAGCCCGAAGCGGGCAACGACGGCCAGCAATCGCTGCGCGCGGGCCGCATCGTGCACATCGACACGCCCAAGACCATCGCCGACGGCGCGCAGACGCAGCATCTGGGCGACTACACCTTCGGCATCATCCGGCGCGACGTGGACGACATCCTCACGGTGAGCGACGCGCAACTGGTCGAGGCCATGCGCTTCTTCGCCGAGCGCATGAAGATGGTCGTCGAGCCCACCGGCTGCCTCGCTTTCGCGGCCGCCTGCGCGGCCGGCGAAGCGATCCGCGGGGCGCGCGTCGGCATCCTCGTGAGCGGCGGCAATGTCGACCTGGCCCGCTTCGCCGCGCTGGTGGGCGGCAACTGAGGCGAGCTCAGGCCGCGGGCGGCACGCGCGTCACCGCGAGCTGACGCACCAGGCCCAGCACCGCATCGATGAAGGGTGTGTCGATGCCGAGCAGGTCGCCGATCTCCGCGACAGCGCCGACGATGGCGTCGATCTCGGGCGCGCGGCCGGCTTCGAGATCCTGCAGCATCGAGGTCTTGACCGGGCCCAGCACGTCGAGTTCGGCGAGGCGCTCTTCGGTGCTCATCGGCAACGCGATGCCGAGGCCTTCGGCGAGGATGCGCGCTTCTTCCATCATGCGGGCCGCGAGCTGGCGCGTTGCCGGGTCGCCCACCAGCCGGTCGATGGCGGCGCCCGTCAGCGCGCTGAGCGGATTCATCGTCAGGTTGCCCCAGAGCTTGAGCCAGACCTCGCGCCGGATGTCCGCCGAACGATGGATGTCGAAGCCGGCGCGTTCCAGCAGCGAGGCCACGCGCTCCAGCCTGTCGGGCGCCGCGCCGGCCGCCGTGTCGCCGATCACCAGGCGGCGCCTCGCGCCGGGGCGGATCACGCCTTCGGCATCGACCCAGGAGGCGATGTACACCACGCAGCCCAGGCATTGGCGCGATGGCAGGAAGCGCTCGATGTCGCCCGTCGGATCCACCGTGCGCAGGCGCCGGCCCTGCAGCGCGCCGCCGAAGCCTTCGAAGAACCACCAGGGGATGCCGTTGAGCGCCGGCACGATGACGGTTTCGGGGCCGATCAGCGGCGCGAAGCTCTCGGCAGCGGTGAGCAGCGAATGCCCCTTGGCGCACACCAGGACCAGGTCCTGCACGCCCAGCGCGCGCGCATCGTCGGTGACGCGCGGATGATCGACATGCAGCACGCCGTTGTCGACGAGGCGCAGGCCATGCTCGCGAATCGCCCGCGCGCTGCGCGGCGTGGCGAGCAGGTTGACTTCGGTGCCGCTGCGCTGCAACTGCGAGGCGATCACGCCTCCGATGGCACCGGGGCCGATGACGGTGATGCGCTTCATGGCGATGCGGCAGCCGGGACGTTCGTCCGCGGCGAACTCGGTTCTGTCACGAGCGCGACGCCGTTCCACGTACTGGCGATACAGGCTGATGAATCTTGCGCAGCAGGAAGGTCGAGGCATCCTCGCCGCCGCGCAGACGCGCCAGCAATTCGTCGGGGTCGTACTCGACGCCGATCGGGTTTTCTGCGAAGTCCTGGCCTCCCATGAAGGCGTTCGCCTCGTCGTTGGAGGCGTAGCTGTCGACCTGGAACTCCATCTGATTGCCGTCGGGGTCGGCGTAGTACATCGACACCGTCACGCCGTGATGGATGCACCAGTAGGGCGTGATGCCCAGTTCCTTGAGCTGCGCATAGTTCTCGCAAAGGTCGCGCAGCGTCGCGTAGGTGTACGCGACGTGGTCGACACCGATCACGCCGGTGCGGTCGATCTGATCGCCCGCGGGGTCCAGGGCCGCCATGTTGATGAAGGCGAAGCGATGGTGTTCGTCGTCGTAGGTCAGAAAAGCCAGAACCGGGTCCTGATGCTGGACGCGGGCATCGAAGACGGTGGCGTACCAGCGCAGCATCGCGTCGAACCGGCGCGTGCGATAGACCACGTGAACGAACTTCTCGGGGCGAACGCGTGACATGGCGACTCCTGATCACTGTGCGCAAGCGGGGGTGAGGTGAAGCTCTGCATCGTAGTCGAATCCCCGCGGTCAGGACAACAACGCGTCGCGCTCCAACAGCGCGGCGCGCAGCGCCTGCACATCGACCGCACGCACGTCGGCGCCGGCGCTGCGCGACGTGGTGCTCATCGCCGCCATCGCCGCGGCCGTGCCCGCGGCCTGGCCGACCGCCATCGAGATCGTCATCACGCGGATCGCCGCGAGCGCCTCGTGCGTGGCCGAGATGCCGCGGCCGACCACCAGCGCGTTGTCGAAAGCGGTGGGGATCAGGCTGCGGTAGGGGATCTGGTAGGCATGGTCGTCGCCCATCGGCACGTAGTGCAGCGCGCCGCCCTGGGCCGGGTGGATGTCGATCGGGTAGGCGCCTGCCGCGATGGCATCGGCGAACTGCACCGGCTGCGCCAGCTCCTGCGCGGTCAGCACGTGATCGCCTTCGACACGGCGCGTCTCGCGCACGCCGACCTGGGCCGCGAAGGCACGCAGCTGGCCGTCCTCGCAGCCCGGCACCGCGTCGTGCAGGAAGCGCGCGGCCTTCCAGGCCTGGCGGCGGCCTTCGATCTCCGCGGCGCCGAGCGCCATCGGGTCGGTGGCATCGATGCCCAGCCGGCCGATGTTGAACCAGGCATCGGTCGAATACGGATCGCGGCTCGCATGCAGCGCGGCGCGCGCCAGTCGGCCTTCGGCAAAGCCACGCTGGGCGAGGGCGCCGATCTCCGCGCCCGACAGTGCCTCGAAGCGCGCGAAGTCGATCGGCCCGAAGCGGAACATCAGCGTGGCCGGCTGCAGCGCCGCGCCGTCGTCGAGTTCGAGAAAGCGCGCGCCCGCGCGCTTCAGCGCATCGATGTCGCCCGAGCCGTCGATCAGCACGCGCGGGCGCAGCGTCAGCACGCCGCCCTTGGTCAGCACGCGCAGCGCGGCGATGCGCCGGCCGTCGGTCTCGACGTCGAGCAGGTTCGCATGCAGCAGCGGCCGCACGCCGGCTTCGGCGACCATGTCGTCGAGCGCGAGCTTCAGCAGCTCGGGCGAGTATTCGACGCGGTCCATGCGATGGCCGGTCGACATCACGAAGCTGTCGTGCGGCCGCGCGCCGCCATAGGCCGTGAGGCGCCGCACCACTTCGTCGGCCAGGCCGGCCACCACCTTGCGCCCGTTGGCGGTCTGCCAGCTGTTGAATTGCGCGACCGCGCCGGCGGTCGCGTTGCCGCCCAGGAAGCCATAGCGTTCCACCAGGATCACCGAGGCGCCCTGGCGCGCGGCCGCCACCGCGGCCATGGTGCCGGCGACGCCGCCGCCGCAGACCACCACGTCGGCGCCGAACATGCTCGCGTCCATCAGTTCTCCGGCTGGATGCCGCGCGTCTTGATCACCTGGCGCCAGCGTTCGCCTTCGGCCTTGAGGTACTGTGCCGTGGCCTCGCGGTCCTTCACGAAGGGCGCCACGCCCAAGCCGGTGAATCGCTTCTTCACGATGTCGGAGGCGAGCGCGGCCTGGAGCAGCTTGTCCAGCTTCATCAGGCCTTCGGGCGGGATCGTGCCCTTGGGCGCCAGCAGCGCGGCCCAGCCCTCGACCTCGAGGCTTTCGAGCTTGAGGCTGCGAAAGGTCGGCACGTTCGGCAGTTCCGGCACCGGCTGCGCGGACGACACGGCCAGTGCGCGCAGCCGCCCGGAGCGGATGTGCACGAGCACGCTCGGCAGGTTGAGAAAACCCAGCGACACCAGGCCCGAGATCAGGTCCGGCATCAGCGCGCTCTCTCCCTTGTAGGGCACCGCGACCAGCGAGGTGCCGGTCTGGATCGAGAACAGCTCGGAGGTCAGGTGCGCGAGCGTGCCGGTGCCGCTGTTGCCGGCGCTCAGCTTGCCCGGATTCGCCTTGGCCTTGGCGACCAGGTCGGCGACCGAGCGGATGTCCGAGCCGGCCGGCACCACCAGCACCAGCGGCTGCGCCGACACCATGCCGATGGCGTCGAAGTCGCGCGCGACGTCGTAGGTGATCTTCGGATTCAGCTCGGGATTGATCACCATGCTGTTGCTGCCCATGAGCAGCGTGTGGCCGTCCTTGCTCTGCGCGGCGGCCATGACACCGATCGCGCTGCCGGCGCCCGGTCGGTTCTCGACGATGACCGACTGGCCGAGCTGCGGCCCCAGCACTTCGGCCAGCACGCGGGCCGAGCCGTCGGCACCACCGCCCGGCGCGAAGGGAACGATGATGCGCAGCGTGTGGCTGGGCCACGCGTCGGCAGCCAGCGCGCCACTGCTCGCGCCGGCGGTGATCGCGAGCGCGAATGCGGACAGCGCGGTGCGCCGCGTGACGCCCGGCACGGGCCGCCGGCTGGAGGTCGAAGGAAGGGTCATCTTGCTTGTCTGCCTTTGTGATTGCTGCAGCCGATGGTAGACAGCGCGGGCCACACCCTCCAATACCAAGGATGCCGCATCCCATAACATCGCGTTATCCGGCCCTACGCGGGCCCGAAGGAGAACGCGCATGAATCTGCGGCAGATCGAAGTGTTCCGCGCGGTCATGCTGGCCGGCTCGGTGACCGACGCGGCGCGGCTGCTGCACGTGTCGCAGCCCGGCATCAGCCGCATGCTGGCCCATGTGGAATTGCAGCTCGGCCTCAGGCTCTTCGAGCGCCGCAAGGGCAAGCTGCTCGCCACGCCCGAGGCGCAGGCGCTGTTCGCCGAAGTCGAACAGGTCTACCGCGGCGTCGCGCGCATCGACGAATGCGCGCTGGCGCTGAAGTCGGGCAAGCTCCTGACGCTGCGCGTGCTCGCCAGTCCGAGCACCGGCCTGGAGATGGTGCCGCGCGCGATCGCGGCACTGACGCAGCAGTTTCCCGCGGCGCGCATCTACCTGGAGATCCTGGCGGCGCGCGAGATGGTCAAGCGCCTCGTCGCGCACGAGGCCGACGTGGCGATCTCGACGCTGCCGATCGACGATGCGCTCCTGACGTCGAAGCCGATCGGCCGCTGGACACTGGCCTGCGTGTTCCCCAAGGGCCATCCCTTCGAACAACGTCGTTCGCTGAGTCCGCGCGACATCCTCCAGGAGCGCCTGATCGCCTTCAGCGCTGACACGCCGCAGGGCCGCATCATTGCCGACTGGTGCGCACGGCATCGCTGCGAACCCGATGCGCCGATCGAGGTCCGCGCCGGCCAGGCCGCGTGCGCGATGGCGGCTTGCGGTGCCGGCGTCGCCATCGTCGACGACCTGACGGCGCGCGGCTGCATGACCGACCGGCTCGGCTTCCGGCCGATCGCGAAGGCGCCTTCGTTCGACGTGTTCGCGGTCACCAACGAAAGCTTCGCGGGCTCGCTGCTGGCGCGCCGGTTCGCGGGCCATGCCGAGGCTGCGTTGCAGCGGCTTCGGCGTGCCGGCGCGGGAGGCTGATCGGCGCATCGGCAACCCCCCATTGTTTCCGGGGTGCGAACGCTGCGGTTCTTTTTTCAAGGGTTTTCCCGGGGTATTTCGGCTCACACTTCATCTCACCGATCAACCCTTGTGAAGGAACTGAAATGAAGACCTCGAAGATCCTCGCCGCTGCTGCGTTCTCCGTGCTGGCCGTTGCCGGTGCTCATGCAGAAACCTATGAGGGCGTGCATGCGCTGACCTCGTCGGCCAATCGTGCCGATGTCGCGGCCGAAGCGGTCGTTGCAGCGCACAGCGCCAATCCCTATGCCGAAGGCGCCAACTCGGGCGTCGTGGCCGTCGCTTCGAGCGCCGACCGCGCGACGGTGCGTGCCCAGGCCGTGGCGACCGCGCACAACCCGCTGCAAAGCCTCGACCGCCGCGCGTTCTACCGCGACCAGGTGCCGGCGGCCTACTACAAGCCGAAGGTTTCGCTGACGCGTCAGGCTGCGCTGTAAGCAAGCCTCGGCAGCAGAAACGAACGGGCCCTTGGGGCCCGTTTTTCATGGCGTCAGCGCAACCCGGGGCAGCTTGCCGATGGGAATCGCGCGCCGTGCCGTGCGCGCTTCAGCACGCGACCATCACGCTGCAATGCGCGTGATCGATCACGCGCTTGGCGACCGACGCCTCGGCCAGCCGGCTCAGCAGAGAGCGTCTGCGGTGGCCGATGACGAGCAAGTCGGCGCCGAGCCGGTCCGCGGCCGCGACGATCTGTGTGGAGCAGTCGCCCTCGAGGACCTCCACATCGACAGGAACCTGCGCGTCGGCACCCCTGCGGCGCAGCAGCTGCAGGGACTCCCAGCATCGCGCGCGGGCCAGGTCGAGCGAAGCGTGTGTCTCCACCTCCGCAGACCATGCGACTGCCACGACGTGCAGAGGCGCGTGGGCTTCCTGTGCCAGCGCCAATGCGCGCTCGAAGGCCAGATCCGAGGCCTCGGTTGCGTCGTACGCCAGAAGAATATGGTTGAACATGGCGCGACTCCTTTCCAGTTTTTCTCGCAGGCTTTCGGCACGCACCACCGCGCCACTGCGCCTCCGATGGCATCCACGACCAAGTATGAATATTGCCCCTGATCGA
Organism: Variovorax sp. SRS16; assembly: GCF_901827165.1. NCBI lineage: Bacteria > Pseudomonadati > Pseudomonadota > Betaproteobacteria > Burkholderiales > Comamonadaceae > Variovorax > Variovorax sp. SRS16. The sequence continues at coordinate 3,314,778 of NZ_LR594666.1, read as the reverse complement.
TCAGCTTGGCTCGCCGCCGACGACCCCCATCTCCAGCGGCACCCTGATGTAGAAGAGCTTGAGCTTCTCGCTGTCCAGATGGGCGAGAAAGGCTTGCGCCTCCTGCTCGCTCAGCGCGAAACCGACCTCCACCGACAGATCGCCCGCGAGCTCGAAGAAATGCTCCTCGTGCAGCCTGCCATGGCGGCCGTAGCCGGCGATGGCGCGAAAGGCCGAACCGCCATGGATGCCGAACTTCCTGGCTTCCTCGAGCAGCCATTCATAGGCGAGGATGCCGTGGTGGCGGCGGCTTTCCTGGACGTAGAACTTGAGATAGATGCCTTGCATGGCGGCCTCCTTCGGCGCGGTCGATTCGATGGGATCAGGTCCTGACGAAGAGCGCATTGGCGATCAGGATGCCGATGCCGGTGAGGATCAGCGAGCCGAAGAGATGCACGCTCGCCGCACCCAATGCCCACCAGTGCTCCTGGCGTCCGATCAGTGTGACGACCTCGACCGAGAAGGTGGAGAAGGTCGTCAGTCCACCCATGAAGCCCGTGATGATCAGGAGCCGCCATTCGGGCGCGAGGCCGGCGTTGTGCGTGAAGAAGGCGCTGGCGATGCCGACGAGCAGACCACCGATCAGGTTGGCGGCCAGCGTGCCCAGCGGAATGGTCGGAAAGATCGGGTTGAGCCATCCGCCGAGCCACCAGCGCAGCAATGCGCCCAGGCCGGCGCCGCCGAAGACCGCGATCATGGAAAAGCCGCTCATGTCGTTCCTTTGTCGAGGGGCCGGAACGACCGGTGTGGCAAAGGCGCGCGATGTGCGCTGCAGCAATGCCTACGCCGGTCCGCCCGGACCTGGGTAGGCATCATCAGCCCGAGTGGGCGGTTCACGGAGGAATGCCATCTCCGATGCGGGCCAGTATATCGGCCGGGCCGTGCAGCGGCAATCCGGCGGTGGGCGACGAAGCCCGGCGCCGGCGATCTTCTAACGGCGATCGCCGATCGCGTGCCGGTAGCCCACGCGCTGCGTCGGCGTCAGCGCGCCGAAGTGCGGCCAGGCCAGCAGCACGCCCTGTTTTTCCAGCACGCGCTGGAAGTCCGCGAGCAATGCGGCGTCGGCACGCACGGCGCGCGGCGGCTGCCCGCGTGCCAGCGCGAACGCCGCCAGACTGCCGCTGGCTTCTCCGATGCTCCACTCCGTTGCATGCTCGCGATAGGCACCGTTCGTGATGCGCGTCGTGCCCAGGTTCTTGCAGGCAGGCAGCAGGTTGTCGACGCGCACCGGCAGCAGCGCGCCGAGCGGGATCTGGAACGGGAACGCATCGATGTCGACCGTGTTGCGCCCGCGCGTGCTCGGATGCAGGTCGATGCGATAGGCGCCGATGCCCACGCTGTCGAAGAAGCGCTCGGCGCCGTCACGGTTCGGGCGGGCCTTCACGCCGATGTGCTGCTCCAGCACGGTGAACTCGGCCTGGATGCGGCGGCCTTCGCGGTAGTAGGCCTGCTTGGCGAGGCCATCGCCCGTGCCGAGCACGTCGCCGCGCAGGCGCAAGCCTGGGTAGCCCTGGCCGCCATCGTGGCGCGGCGCCTCGGTCTGCATCCAGTGGAAGAAGGCCAGGCTGAACTGCCGCGCCTGTTCGAGCGCCTCGGCCTGCGCCGCGGGCGGAACGCCGACGACCGGCTTCTCCCAATAGTCCATCTGCGGCCAGTTGGCCAGCGTGATGTCGCTGGCATAGCGGCCGGGCTCGAAGTTCTTGCGCCACGCAATGCGCCGCGCGTGCCAGAGATCGTAGAGCGATTCGGCATCGGTGTCGCCGACGAACAGCGGCCGCTCGCGCGGCTGGTGCGTGACGAAGTCGCTCAGCGTCCAGCTGAACTGCGGGCCGGGCCAGCAGGCGAGCTGCAGCGTGCGCAAGCGTTCGTAGTCGGCAGGCTTGTCGATCGTGTGGTCTTCGCCGGGCAGGTAGTCGCAGGCCAGGCACCAGGTGATCGCCTGCTGGTCGAAGGGATCGGCCTCGGCCAGCGCATGCAGCTCCTGCGTCTGGGCCTGCGATTCGGCGCCGAAGACGTGTTCGACCTTCGCCATCTCGAGCAGGTCGCCGATCTCGGTCGCGTCGATGAACATCGGTGCGCTGAGCACGCGCATGCGGTCCGATTCCAGGTCATGCACGCGCACGGCGCGCAGCCGGTCGCCGTCCGCTTGTGCGTCGAGCAGACGATGCGCGCGCAGCACGGTGACGCGGCCCGCAGCCACGTGCGGCGCGAGCAGTTCGTCGATCACCTTCACCGCGACCCAGGGCTCATGGCACAGCGTGCTCACGTTGCCTTGGCCGGGGTTCAGGCGCGGATTGGCACGCGCCGATTCGGTGAGCGGAAGATGCCTGCGGTAGTGATCGCGGATGCCGCGCCGCAAGTCGGCATAGCTTTGCGACGCACTCACGGATTCGATCCACGGGTACTCGTCGGGCGGCACGGCCTGCGCGGTGAGCTGGCCGCCGAGCCAGTCGAGCGCTTCGACCAGGATCACCGTGCGGCCCAGCCGCGCAGCCGCCAGCGTGGCGGAGACGCCGCCGAGGCCGCCGCCGATCACGACCATGTCGGCCGCCAGCTCTGCGGCCATGGCGGAGCCATGCGCTGTCACGCAGTGGCCCTTATTCCGGCTTCAGGCCAAGGCGCCGGATCGCATCGCCATAGCGCTTCGTCTCGCTGTCGATCAGCCGGCCGAAATCGGCCGGACTGCCGCCGCCCGGCTCGACGCCGAGCCTGGCGAGCCGTTCCCTGACCTCGGGCTGGGCGAGCACCGCATTCACGTCCTTGTTCAATCGCGCGACGACCGATGCGGGCGTGCCCGCCGGCGCGAGGATGCCGAACCATCCGGTCACCTCGAAGTCCGGCACCGCGAGTTCCGCCACAGTCGGTACGGCAGGCAGCACCGGCGATCGCTTCTTCGTCGTCACGGCGAGCGCACGCAGCTTGCCCGACTCGATCTGCGGCAGCGCGCTCGACGGAATGTCGAAGCCGAGGTCGACCTCGCCGCCCAGCAGTGCCGTCAACGCGGGACCGGAGCCCTTGTAAGGGACCATCTGCATGTCGATCTTCGCGTCGCTCTTCAGGAACTCGGCGGCCAGGCTGGTGGTGGTCGCACCGCCGCCGCCCGCTGCGTAGTTGAGCTTGCCGGGCGCCTTGCGGGCCGCGTCGATCACGTCGCCCAGGCTGCGAAACGGCGAGGCCGCGGGCACCACCACGACGACCGGCGAAGCGCCGACCTTGGCCACCGGCGCGAAGCTCTTCACCGTGTCGTAGCGCAGCTTCGGATAGAGCGCCGTGCTGCCGGGGAAGCCGCTGGTCACGAACAGCAGCGTGTAGCCGTCCGCGGGCGCGGCAGCGACCAGCGAGGTCGCGATGGTGGCGCCGGCACCGGGCCGGTTGTCGACGATCACCGGCTGGTCGAGCGCGACCGCGAGCTTCTGCGCGACCAGCCGCGCGAGGATGTCGCCGGAGCCGCCGGGCGCGAAGCCGACGACCAGCGACACGGGCTTGGCCGGATAGGTCTGCGCCTGCGCCGCGGCAAAGGCGAGCAGGGCGGTGGCGGCGACGAGTCCGCGGATCAGTCGGTGTGCGATGTGTCTCATGGTCCCGGATGCTAGGAAGATGCAAGCCATCCATCCAATACCAATCGCGCCCGTGCGAATAACATGATGTTCTTGCCTCGGGTTATCCCTGGCCTTCCTGCTTTGGAGACACCGCCATGAACCTGCGCCAGATCGAGGTCTTCCGCGCAGTGATGACCACCGGCTCGACCACCAACGCGGCCCGCCTGCTGCATGTCTCGCAGCCCGGCGTGAGCCGGCTCATCCGGCATTTCGAACTTCAGCTCGGCGTGGCGCTGTTCGAGCGGCGCAACGGTCGTCTGGTCGCCACGCCCGAGGCGCATACGCTGCATGCCGAGGTCGAGAAGGTCTACCGCGGCATGCACCACGTGCAGGACGTCGCGGCGCATCTGCGCTTTGGCGACCATGCCACGCTGCGCGTGCTGGCCAGCGCGAATGCCGCGCTGCAGCTGGTGCCGCGCACCACGGCCCGGCTGCTCGAACGCTTCGCACAATCGAAGGTCTTCTTCGAAACCTTGCCGACGCGCGAGATCGTCAAGTTGCTGGTGGCCGAGGAGGCCGACGTGGCCATCTCCAGCGCACCACTGGACCATCCGGTGCTCGACGTGCGCGAGATCGGCCGCTGGCGCGTGCTGTGCGCAATGCCGAAGCAGCATCCGCTGGCGGCGTCACAGCCCCTTGATCTGGCCGCGGCGCTGCGGCAGCGGCTGGTGGTCTACAGCCCGGAGGCGCCGCAGAGCCGCCTCATCGACCACTGGCTGGATCAGCACGGCATCGCGCCCCAGGTCGGCGTCGAAGTGCGCTCGGGCTATGCGGCCTGCGCGATGGCAGCGACAGGTGCCGGGATCGCGTTCGTCGATGACCTGTCGGCGCGCGCCCATCGGTCGGAGGAACTGGCCCTGATGGAGGTGCCGGGCGCGCCGAGCTTCGCGATCTACAGCGTCAGCAACGTCAACCGGCCGTTGTCGCAGCTGGGCCAGAATTTTCTTTCGCTCGCGGCCGAGGAACTGGCCGTACTGCAGGCGCCGCAATTCACGGGAGCGGCCGTCGATTGAATGCAGTCAGGCGCGGATGCCCTCGGCGCTCAGGTGCAGCACGCGGTCCGCGCGCGCGGCCGCTGCCTCCGAATGGGTGACCAGCACCAGCGAGGCGCCGTGTTCGCGCGTCTGCGCCAGCAGCACGTCCATCACGCGCGCCGCGGTACCCGGATCGAGGTTGCCGGTCGGCTCGTCGGCCAGCAGCAGCGCGGGCCGGTGCGCCAGCGCACGCGCGATCGCGACCCGCTGCAACTGGCCGCCGCTCAACTGCTGCGGCAGCCGCGTGCCGAGGCCGCCGAGTCCGGTCGCTTCGAGCATCTGCGCGACGCGGGCATCGCAGGCCGCGCCGCTCTGCCCGAGCAGCATCAGCGGCAGCGCGACGTTCTGCGCCACGTCCAGATGCGGCAGCACGTGGAAGGCCTGGAACACGAAGCCCACATGCCTGCGTCGCCACAGCGCACGCGCCTCGGCATCGAGCGCGCCGATGTCGGTGCCGTCGTGCACGACATGGCCCGCATCCCAGCTGTCGAGGCCGGCCATGCAGTTGAGCAGCGTCGACTTGCCGACGCCAGATTCGCCGACGATGGCGATGAACTCGCCCGCGGCGACCTCGATCGACACGTGCTCGAACACGGGCACGTCGCCGTAGTGCTTGGCGAGGTCGGCGATGCGCAGGCTCATCGAAGGCCCCGTGCCGCGCTCATGTGATCTCGCCCACCTGCTGCACGGCGCGCGCGATCGCGTCCGGTGCCTCGGCGGCGATCACGCGCCGTTGCGGCATGTTGCGCAGCCAGGTGATCTGCCGCTTGGCCAACTGACGTGTGGCGGCCATGCCGCGCTCGCGCAGTTCGGCGATGGGCCATGCGCCATCGAGCGCTTCCCAGGTCTGCCGATAGCCGACGCAGCGCATCGAGGGCAGGTCCGGCGACAGGTCGCCGCGCGCGCGCAGGCGCTGGACCTCGGCCACCAGGCCGTCCGCGAGCATGGTGTCGAAACGCGCCTCGATGCGCGCGTGCAGCCATGCGCGCTCGGTCGGCTCGAGCGACAGAAGCGCCGCGGCGGGCGTGCCGGTCGCGCCGGTGTCCGCATGAAAACTCGACAGCGGCCGGCCGCTTGCATGCCAGACCTCGAGCGCACGCTGGATGCGCTGGCTGTCGTTGGGCGCCAGCCGTGCGGCGCTGGCCGCATCGACCTGCGCGAGCCGCGCATGCATCGCCGGCCAGCCGAGCGCCGCGGCTTCGGCCTCGAGCTGCCGGCGCACGGCGGGATCGGCCGCCGGCATGGCGTCGATGCCGTCGGCCAGCACCTTGAAGTAGAGCATCGTGCCGCCGACCAGCAGCGGCAGCTTGCCGCGCGCGTTGATCTCGCGGATCAGGCGCGTCGCGTCCTGCACGAACGCGGCCGCGCTGTAGGCATCGCGCGGATCGCGGATGTCGATCAGGTGGTGCGGCACTTCGGCGCGCTCGGCCGGAGTCGGCTTGGCAGTGCCGATGTCCATGCCGCGATAGACCAGCGCCGAATCGACGCTGACGATCTCGACCGGCCGCGTGCGCGCGATCGCCAGGGCGGCCGCGGTCTTGCCGGAGGCAGTGGGGCCGGCCAGCGCCACGTAGCGAAGGGGGGTGCCGTGTTCGGCGCGAGGGCCGATGGGACGATGAGGCGGCATGCGCCCAAGGGTAACAAAGCCCGTGGCGCGTTCCGCTCCGTCGTTGCTCAGATGGGTTGCGGCGCGGACGGTCGGGCCGCGGTGCGGCTGGGCGCGGGCAGCGAGGACGCGGCAGGCGGTTCGCTGGCGGCCGTCGCGTCGGGCGGCTCCTTCATGCGGAACAGCTGCGACAGCGCCGCGCGGTACTGCGCCTGGCCGATCGAGTTGGCGTCGTAGTGCGAGCCGCCCTGCACCAGCACGAACATCTTGGGCACCGTGGCCGCGTCGTAGAGCTTGCGCCCGAGCGTGGGATTGATGAGGGCGTCGGCAGTGCCATGCACCACCAGCAGCGGCGCGCCGATGTCCTTCACCTTGTCGATGGCGTCGAAACGCTGCGTGATGAAGGGGCGGAAGGGCAGCCAGCCCCACTTGAAGCTGCTCACCACGTCGGCGATCGAGGTGAAGGTGCTCTCGACGATGGTGCCGCTTTCGTCGTTGACGCGCGAGGCGAGGTCGATGCCGATGGCGCCGCCGAGCGAATGGCCGAAGATGTAACGCCGCTGTTGCGGATGGCGCGCCGCCAGCCAGGTCCAGGCGGCGAGCGCATCCTCGCGCGCCGAATCTTCCGAAGGCAGGGTCTTGGTGCTCTTGCCGAAGCCGCGGTAGTCGATGGCCAGCACCGAGAAACCGAGCTCATGCATGCGGCGCATGCGCGGCGCGGAGCCGGCCACGTTGTATTTGGCGCCGTGCAGGAACAGCAGCACCGGCGTGTCCGCGGATTCGGGCTTGTCGCCGAGCCAGAGGCCATGCAGGCGCACGGGCTCGCCGGTGAGAGAGGACTTGAAATCGATCCACTCGTCCTGCATGCCTTCGGCCATGGCCTTCGAATTGCCCCAGCTGCGGTCGCTGGGCTGGAAGATCCACTCGCGCTGGTGCTCGTCGAGGCTCGCGCAACCGCCGGCCAGCAGGGTGACCAGCGTGATGGCAGAGGCGAAGAGGGACCAGGACTTCATGACGATCGCTGAGAGACAGGGAGGCTATCCAAAAGTTCAACTCGTGACGACATGCAACGTGCATGCCCGGACGGTCGATGACCCCTGAAAACCCTCGCTTTTCGCGGCGGACGGCCCGAGCGTGCGGAATTTGGCGGGCCCTGGCGCGCGCCCCGCGCCTCAGCGGCCGCGCATGAACAGTGCGTCGAGCTCGCGCAGCGACACCTGGCGCCAGGTCGGCCGGCCATGGTTGCATTGATCCGAGCGCTCGGTGGCTTCCATCTGGCGCAGCAGCGCGTTCATCTCGTCGATGGTCAGCTTGCGGTTGGCGCGCACCGCGCCGTGGCAGGCCATGGTCGACAGCAGTTCGTTCTGGGCGCGCTGCACCACCGTGCTCGCATCGTGGTTCGCGAGCTCGGCCAGCACGCTGCGCGCGAGCTCGACCGGATCGCCATCGGCCAGCGTGCTGGGCACGGCGCGCACCGCCAGCGTGCGCGGCGAGAAGGGCGTGATCTCCAGGCCGAGCGAAGGCAGCACCGCGGCGCAGGCTTCGGCCGTCGCGACTTCCTGCGGCGTGGCGGCGAAGGTGGCCGGGATCAGGAGCGGCTGGCTGCCGATCGCGGCGCCGTCGAGCTGTGTCTTCAGACGCTCATAGACGATGCGCTCGTGCGCGGCATGCATGTCGACGATCACCATGCCCTGGCTGTTCTCGGCCAGGATGTAGATGCCTTGCAGCTGGGCCAGTGCGCGGCCGAGCGGCCATGCGTCGGCTTCGTCAGTCGCATGCGATGCGGGTGTCGCGAGCGCGTTGCCGGACGCTTGCACGTGCGTGACCGTGCCAGTGGTCGCAGGCGTGACCGGCGCCGGTGCCACGGGTGTCTCGCGGCGGTCGACGGGCCACATCGCCGCGGCATCGCCCAGGCCGCGTTCGGCCGCGAAATGCATCGAAGGCTGCGTCCATGCCGGCATCGACGCGGGCTCTCGCGGCTTGAAGAACGGCGCGGGCGGCGTGGTGGCGGCGTCGCCGGCACGCGGCGCGGCCAGTGCATTCTCGATCGCATGGCGCACCGCCTGGTGCACCTCGCGCCCATCGCGAAAGCGCACCTCGATCTTGGTCGGATGCACGTTGACATCGACCCGCGCCGGATCGATCTGCAGGTACAGCGCATAGACCGGCTGGCGCTGGCCGTGCAGCACGTCCTCGTAGGCGCTGCGCACGGCATGGGCCAGCACCTTGTCGCGCACGAAACGGCCGTTGACGTAGAAGAACTGCTGGTCGCCGCGCGCGCGTGCCGCATCGGGAATGCCGGCACGGCCGCTCACGCGCACCGGGCCGCTGTCGTGGTCGACCGCGACGCTCTGCGCCACGAAGTCGTCGCCCAGCGCATCGGCCAGGCGCCGGTCGCGCTCACCGGCCGCGCGCCATTGCTCGACGAGCCGGCCTTCGTGCCAGATCGCGAAGCCGACATCGGGCCGTGCGAGTGCATGGCGGCGCACAGCCTCGATGCAATGCGCGAGTTCGGTGGCATCGGTCTTCAGGAACTTGCGCCGTGCGGGTGTCGCGAAGAAGAGCTCGCGCACCTCGACCGTGGTGCCGATCGCGCGTGCCACTGGCCGCAACTCGCCGGTGCGGCCGTCGAGCGCGAAGGCCGAATCGGCGCCCTCGAAGCGCGACAGCAGGCTGAGCTCGGCGATGGCATTGATGGCAGCCAGCGCCTCGCCGCGAAAGCCCATCGTGCCGACGGTCTCGAGATCGCCGAGGCTCGCGATCTTGCTGGTCGCATGGCGGCGCAGCGCGAGCGGCAATTCGTCGCGCGGCAAGCCGGCGCCGTCGTCTTCCACCGAGATCAGCCGCACGCCGCCGGCCGACAGGCGCACCGTGATCTGGCGCGCGCCGGCATCGAGTGCGTTGTCGAGCAGTTCGCGCACCACCGACGCGGGCCGCTCGACGACCTCGCCGGCGGCGATCTGGCTGATCAGTTCGTCGGGCAGGTCGCGGATGGGGCGGCGGTCGGCCGCGGATGAAAGGGAGGGAAGGGCGCTCACCGGGGCATTCTAGGAGCGAGCGAGAAAGGGTTCATCCCTTCGCCGACGCCGCCCACTCCGGCATCAAGCCATTCGACGGCAGCGTCTCGTCCAGCAACTTGCACCCCTGCTCCACCCCAGCCACTGGCAGAAGCTTCGCATCGAGCAAGCCCACCTGCACCAGCACGCTGGCCTGATCCCAGTAGATGTGCTCGTGGTAGAGCTTGTCGCCGCGGAACTTGATGACGGCCAGCAAGGGCACCTCGACCTTCTTGCCGGTCGGCTTGACACCCGGCAGCATCCACGGGATCTCCGTGGTGTGGGTGAAGCTGAACAGCATCTCGTCGACCACCTGCGTGGCGCCGACGGTGCGCGAGATCGGCGTCAGCGCGGTGTCGGGCGGATTGCTGTTGACGAAGTGGTTCGTGTAGAAGCGATGCAGCGCCTTGTAGCCGACGCCGCCGGTCATGGTCGGGATGTGGTTCACGTAGGGCTCGGCGACCATGGTGCTCATGGTGTCGTCGACGTTGCGGGTGCCGAACTCGTACTCGCAGTGCTTGTCCCACAGCGCCGAGAGGTCGTAGTGCGGACCCATTGCGGCCTTGAGCGCACCGATGCTGCGCTCGTGCGCCATCAGCGCCGAGGGCTTGTGATAGTGCTCGCCGCCGACGCGCGCGAAGGCGTGATCCATGCCGGGGTAGACGTGGAGCGTGACGTGGGCGTGGCCCTGCAGCGTCTTCACGATCTTGTCGCGTGCCTCGGGCGGGCAGAACTTGTCGAGCTCGGCGATGTGCAGCACCAGCGGCTTCGTGATCTTGTCGGCTTCGCCGAGCGCGGCATCGATGCCTACGCCGTAGTAGCCCACCGAGACATCGGCATCGGTGCGGCAGGCCGCGAGATAGGCCAGCTTGCCGCCGAGGCAGAAGCCGAGCACGCCGACCTTGCCGTTGACCTCGGTGCGGCCGCGCAGCGTGGTGATCGCGGTCTGGATGTCCTCCATGCCCTTGGCCTCGTCGAAGCCCTGGAAGAAGCCGAAGGCGCGCTGCCAATCGGCTTCGCTGTAGCCGAGTTCGACGTTGGGCTCCTGGCGCCAGAAGATGTCGGGCACCAGCACCACGTAGCCTTCCTCGGCGTAGTAGTCGGCCACGTCGCGCATGGTCTTGTTGATGCCGAAGATCTCTTGCGCCAGCACCAGGCCCGGTCCGCTGCCTGCGCTCGGCAAGGCGAGGTAGCCGCGAAAAGTGCCACTGCCGTCGCCGGCCTTCATGTCGATGTATTGACCTGCCATGGGGGTATCTCCGGAGATGGGTTGGATGATCGCCTGCGCACCGGGCTGCCAGAACTTTGCGCTCGGATGGTTAAAGCGTAAAGTAGTTTTCGAGGACGTGGAAGCCGCTTGCCACGGCCCGTCGATCCACGCGGAATTCGACAGACATGCATCGCACGAAGACACCATGAAGATCCAGAACGCCATCGCCCTTGTCACCGGCGCCAACCGCGGCCTCGGCCGCGAACTCGTGCAGCAGCTGCTGGCCGCCGGCGCGCCCAAGGTGTATGCGTCGGCGCGTGAGGTCGGCGCGCTCGCCGATCTCGCCAAGGCCCATCCGGGCCGGGTCGAGACGCTCACGCTCGACATCACGCGCGCCGACCAGATCGCGGCCGCCAAGGCGCGCTGCACCGACGTCAATCTGCTGGTCAACAACGCCGGCATCAACCGCAGCAAGGGGCTGCTCGCGGCCGATTCGCTCGAGCACGCACAGGCCGAGGTCGCCACCAACTACCTCGGCACGCTCGCGATGTGTCGCGCCTTCGCGCCGCAGCTCACGGGCAAGGGCGCGATCGTCAACGTGCTGTCGATCCTGGCCAAGGTGACGCTGCCGGCCATGGGCTCGCTGTGCGCGTCCAAGGCCGCGGGCCTGCGCCTGACCGAGGGCGTGCGCGCCGAGCTCGCCGCGCGCGGCACGCTGGTGGTGGCCGTGATGACGGGTCCGGTCGATACCGACATGAGCCGCGATTTCGCCGGCCCCAAGTCCTCGCCGGCAGAGGTCGCGAAGGCGGTGCTCGCGGGGCTGGAGCGCGGCGACGAGGAGATCTACCTGGGTGACATGGCGGCCTGGATCAATGCCGCGATGGCGCAGGATCCGAAGGGCATCGAACGCGAGATGGCCAAGTACCTGCCGGGATGAGTCAGGCGCGGCAGGGATAATCCCTGCCATGGACATCATCCACTTTCTCGTCGACTTCATCCTGCATGTCGACAAACACCTCGAAGCCTTCGTCATTGCCTATGGCGTCTGGGTCTACGCGCTGCTGTTCCTGATCGTCTTCGTCGAGACCGGGCTGGTGGTGATGCCCTTCCTGCCGGGCGACTCGCTGCTGTTCATCGTCGGCGCGCTGTGCGGCGCCGGGCTGATGAGTTTCGGCATCGCGGTGCCGATCCTCATCGTGGCCGCGATCGCCGGCGACCAGTGCAACTTCAGCATCGGCCGCTACTTCGGGCCCAAGGTCTTCCAGTGGGAGAGTTCGCGCTTTTTCAACCGCCGCGCCTTCGACCAGGCGCATGCGTTCTACGAGCGCTATGGCGGCATCACCATCGTGCTGGCGCGCTTCATGCCCTTCATCCGCACCTTCGCGCCCTTTGTCGCGGGCGTGGCCGACATGAGCCGCTCGAAGTTCAGCCTGTTCAACATCGCTGGCGGGCTGTTGTGGGTGGTGGGCATCTGCATCGCGGGCTATTTCTTCGGCAACCTGCCGCTGGTGCGCGAGCACCTGGACAAGATCATCTGGGCGTTGATCTTCATTCCGGGGCTGATCGCGATCTTCGGCGCATGGCGCGCGCGCGGCGCGCCCTCGTCGGCGCGTTGAAGCCGCCACGCGCCTGAGCGCTCCCGCAGGAATTCGCTCGCGCCGAATGATCGCCTGCGGCATCTGAGGCGCAAAAAAAGGCGCGCTCGAAAGCGCGCCCAGCTTGGAGAATCTGCCGGCGGCGCGTTCAGTAGCGCGGGCCGTTGTTCGGATAGTAACTATTGTTGGGCGAATAGCCGTTGTTGTTGTAGTAGTTGCGCTGGTCGGCATTGCGGCCCACCTCGTTGCCGATCAGGCCGCCGATGGCCGCGCCGCCCACGGTGGCTGCGGTGTTCTTGCCGATCGCATTGCCGATGATGGCGCCGCCGACGGCACCGCCCGCCGCGCCGAGCTGCTGGTTGGGTCCTGCGGCACAGCCGGCCAGGGTCAGGACGAAAGTCGAGGCGAGGGCCGAGATCCAGAGACGTGTCTTCATGGTGTCCACCTTTTCAGTGATTGGTGAAACCATTCTCTGCAATCCACCGTGCACGGCTGTAGGAGCCGACCCCGGCGGCTTGAGCGAAAGCACGATCGGCGCTTGCACGACAAAGGGTCTGGCCATCGTCGTGCCGGATATCCCTTGGCGCATCGCAGGGTTCTCCATCACGCTTCGCGCAGATCGCGACCCGCATCGGCGGCGCGATCACCGTGACGCTGGTGATCATCCCGGCACGCACCGTCTAGTTTTCCGCTGGCAGCTCCCGGCGCCGCTGTTCAGCTGCGCGCAGTTGACGGACCCGATGGCCCACACAGGGCCGGGCAGCGTGCGCGCGCTGCGCATCGCGGCCGACACATTTCGCAACGACGATTGACGCGAGCACGCCTGCCGGCGTTCCGAATGGCGAACTTCGCTGGGGAACCCGAAGTCCAACAGACCCCTTCCCAACTGCTGGAGTTCTGCATGAAGAAACTACTGGCCTTGGTCTTCTTGATCGCCGCAGCGGCCGGCGGCCCTACCGCCAGCTTTGCCTTCAACGGAGCGCAGGGAGGCGCTCACGGCGGAGGCTTCCAGGGACACGCCGGAGGCTTCCATGGAGGCCCCGGATTCCACCCATTCCATGGATTCGCCGGCTTTCCCGCGCGGCATCCATTTTTCGTCCGGCACAGTGCCGTGTTCGTCGGCGTGCCTTTTCCCGTCGCCGTGAATGCGGTGGGTTTCGTGGGCGAGGTGCCCCTCTATCTGTACTGCCAGAACCCGATGGGATTTTTCCCCGAGATCCAGTTCTGCCCGACGGGTTGGCTGCAGGTTTCGCCGTAATGTGATCGCGGGCGGTGTCCCACCCTTTGCGCCGCGGCCCGCGCTACAGCTGGCGGCTGCGCGCCATCGGCGGGTTCTGCGCGAAGTAGCGCAGGATGCCTCGCATCAACGCATCCGCCAGTTCTTCCTGGTAGGCCGCGGTGCGCAGCTTGGCTTCTTCGCCGGGGTTGCTGATGAAGGCCGTCTCGACCAGCACGCTCGGGATGTCGGGCGCCTTCAGGACTGCGAAGCCCGCCTGCTCGACCTCGCCCTTGTGCAGGCGCGCGCCGATGTTGCGGATCTCGCCGATCATGGCGCCGCCGAGCTTGAGGCTGTCGTTGATCTGGGCCGTGGTGCTCATGTCGAGCAGCGCCTGCTGCACCTGCACCTCGTGCGCGCCGACGTTGATGCCGCCGACCTTGTCGGCCTGGTTTTCCTTGTTGGCCAGCCAGCGCGCGGCGCTGCTCGAAGCGCCGCTGCGGCTCAGTGCGAACACGCTCGCGCCGCTGGCGGCCGGCGTGGTGAAGGCATCCGCATGAATGCTGATGAACAGGTCGGCCTGCACGCGGCGCGCCTTCTGCACGCGCATACCGAGCGGCACGAAGAAGTCGGAATCGCGGGTGAGGAAGGCGCGCATCGGGTTGCCGTTGACGCTGCTGGCGTTGATGCGCTCGCGCAGCCGGTGCGCGATCTGCAGCACCACGTCCTTCTCGTGCGTGCCGGCCGAGCCGGTGGCGCCGGGATCCTCGCCGCCATGGCCGGGGTCGATCGCGACGATGATGATGCGGTCGGTGCGGCTCGGTGTCGCGCCGTTGCCGCGCGCGCTGGCAGCCGGCGGCACCGGCGTCAGGGGCAGCGAGCCCACGACGGGCGGCAGCGAGGGCGGGGCGGTGAGCGCCGGCCCGGCGTTGCGGTTGCCCAGTGTGGCAGCGGGTGGCGGCGTCGTGCGCATCGACTGCTGCGCCATCAGCTCGCCCAGCGGATCCACCGCGTCGGGTGCGGCGCGCAAGGGCGCCTGCGTTTCGCCCGGCCCTGCGCCGTTGCGCGGTGCGATGCCGGCCACCGTGCCTTCGCGCTCCTGCGGCCTGGGCGCGTCGCGCAGGCGTTCGCCGATCAGCGCCTCGAGCGGATCGATGGCCTGCTCCGGATACAGGTCCAGCACCAGCCGGTCGCGGTAGGCGGCCACCGGCGCGAGCGAGAACACCTGCGGTGCCACCGACTGCTTGAGGTCGAACACGATGCGCACCACATTCGGCGCGAACTGTCCGACGCGCAGGCCGTTGATGTAGGGATCGCCGGGCTTGATCTTGCCGACCAGCTCGCGCAGCGCGGGGTTGAGGTCGATGCCTTCGATGTCGACCGCCAGCCGCGGCGGGCTGCCGACCACGCGCTGCGTCGACTTGAGCCGGCCGTCGGATTCGATGGTGACGCGGGTGTAGTCGGCCGCCGGCCAGACGCGCACCGCGATGATGGTGGCGCCGTGCGCGATCTCGTGCAGCCCGAGCAGCAGGGCGATGCTGCCGCCCTGCAGCAGCGTGCGTCGTTTCAGGCCACGGGCCTTCATGCAGCGTCGGCGAGCAACCGGCTGCCGCGCGCTGTGTGCGCCTGCAGGGTCACGGTGCGGGTGTCGTCTGTCATTGCTTCTATTTTAATAGCAAGGTCCGCGAGCGGAAGGTGTCCGGCGACGTTCTGCGGCCACTCGGCGAGCTTGAGGCCCGGGCCGGCGAAGATGTCGCGAAAGCCCGCGTCTTCCCATTCGCGCGGATCGCTGAAGCGATAGAAGTCGAAATGGTAGATGGCGAGGCCGTCCGGCGCCTCGTGCGGTTCCACCACCGCGTAGGTCGGGCTCTTGACGCGCCCGCCGATGCCGAGCGCGCGCAGCAGGTGGCGAACGAAGGTGGTCTTGCCGGCGCCGAGCTCGCCTTCCAGCGAGACGAAGGCATCGCGCAGCGCACTCGAACGCGCGAGCGCTCGTGCGAGTGTGTCGGTGTCTTCTTCGGTGCGCCAGCGTCGGGTGACGCCTTGCGTTTCTACAATCGGCGGGTGATCGGCAGCCATCAACTCGTGATCCGGATTCAGGCCTTGGCCCGGGAGCTCGGATTCTCCCAAATCGGCGTTGCCGGCGTCGATCTGTCGAGCGCGGAGGACGGCCTCATGCAGTGGCTGGCCCAGGGCTTCCATGGCGACATGCACTACATGGCCGCGCATGGCGCGCGCCGCGCGCGGCCGGCCGAACTGGTGCCCGGCACCGTGTCGGTCATCACGGCGCGCATGGACTACCTGCCGCGCACCACGCCCGACGATTGGCAGGCGATCGAATTCGAGCGGCTCGCGCGGCCGGGCGAGGGCATCGTGTCGCTCTATGCGCGCGGCCGCGACTACCACAAGGTGCTGCGGTCGCGGTTGTCGAAGCTGGCCGATCGCATCGCCGCGGAGGTGGGGCCCTTCGGCCACCGCGCCTTCACCGATTCGGCGCCGGTGCTCGAGGCCGAGCTCGCATCGCGCAGCGGCCAGGGCTGGCGCGGCAAGCACACGCTGGTGCTGGACCGCGATGCGGGTTCGATGTTCTTCCTCGGCGAGATCTACGTCGACATGGCGCTGCCGCCGAGCGAGCCGGTCTCGCCGCATTGCGGCAGCTGCAGCGCCTGCATCGACATCTGCCCCACGCAGGCGATCATCGCGCCGATGCGGCTCGATGCGCGACGCTGCATCTCGTACCTCACCATCGAGCACGCCGGCGCGATCCCGCTCGAACTGCGGCGGTTGATCGGAAACCGCATCTACGGCTGCGATGATTGCCAGCTCATCTGCCCATGGAACAAGTTCGCGAAGAAAAGCGCGCTGCCGGACTTCGATGCGCGCGAGGGCCTCACCGGCCGGCAATTGGGCGAGCTGTTCGCATGGCGCGAGGACGATTTCCTGCGCTACACCGAAGGCAGCCCGATCCGCCGCATCGGCCACGAGCGCTGGCTGCGCAACGTGGCGGTCGCATTGGGCAATGCATTGCGCGCGGGGGACGAGGGCGCACGTGCGGCGCTGGCCGCGCGCACGGAAGACCCGAGCGCGCTGGTGCGCGAGCACGTCGAATGGGCGCTCAGTGGTGAATGATCGCCGACAGCTGCGCCGTGCCCGCATCGAGCGAGTGCATCGAGCTCAGCCGCAGCGAACCGTACTTGAGGATCGGGTTGTTGATCAGCCGGCCGCTGAAGTGGCCGTTGAAGCGCGTGTCGCTGCAGCCGCTGAGCGTGAGGTCGAGCGAGGCATTCGCGGGCGAGACGAAGTCGGTGCTGGAGCCGGCCATCGTGCAGGCGGCCTCGGGCACGCTGCCGCGCACCGTGCCGTCGGGATCGATCTGGATCGCGCCGGGATGCACCGCGGGCGCGCCTTGCACACCGATGTCGGGCTGCACGACGGAAAACAGGAAAGGGCCTTTCCAGGCTCCCTGGTAGCGCGTGTAGTCCTGCGCCTGGGCGGTCGCCCCGAACAACGCTGCGACGACGAGGGCCGGTAGGTAGCGCATCGACTCGATGGTAGCGGCTCGACGAGGGTCGTCTAGCGTGAAAGCGCCAGGGCGAAGGGCAGGCTGGCCACGCCGAGTGCCGTCGACAGCGTCACCAGCCCCGCCACGAACGGCCCGTTGTAGCCCATGCGCGCTGCCAGCACGTAGGCGCTGGAAGCGGTCGGCACGGCCGAAAAGACCATCAGCACCGCCGATTGCGCGGGGCCCAGCGCCAGCGCGCGCGAGAGGCCCCAGCCGATCAGCGGCAACGCGAGATGCCGGATGGCGAGCACCGACACCGCCAGCACCTTGCCGCGCGCCAGCGTCGCGAACTGCATGCCGGCGCCGGCGGCCATCAGGCCGAGCGCGAGCGATGCGGCGCCGATGCGCGTGAGCGTCGGTTCGAGCCAGAACGGCACGCGCAGGCCCAGCAGATTGGCGATCAGCCCGCTCACCGTGGCGATGATCAGCGGATTGCGCACCAGCTGGCGCAGCAATCCGCTGCGCGCATGCCGCACCATGGGCCAGACCGCGGCGACGTTGAACAGCGGCACGCAGACGCCGATCAGCACCGCGATCGACAGCAGACCGTCGGCTCCGGCCAGCCGCTCTGACAGTGCCAGGCAGATGAAGGAGTTAAAGCGAAAGGCGACCTGCGCGCTGGAGGCGTGGTCGCGGCGGTCGATGTAGGCGCCGAGCAGCGGAACGAACGGCAGCGCGTAGGCGAGCGCGATGCCCGAGAGCCCGACCCCCAGGCCCGCGCCCAGCAGGTGCGAGGCGGCGCCGAAGTCGAACGGGCTGCGAACGATCGACTGGAACAGCAGCACCGGAAAAAGAAAATAGTAGACCAGGCTCTCGACCTGGTCCCATACCCGGCGGTCGAGCGCGGTGTAGCGGCACAGCAGCCAGCCGCAGGCGATCAGCGAAAAATCGGGAAAGAGCAACTGCGCATAGTTCACCGGTCGAGGATAGCTGCGGCACCGACCGTGGGTTATCCACGAGGTTGGATGGAGGGCAGAGCCGGTAGCATCCGAGGCTTTTGTTCGTTCAAGGAGCCTCTCGATGCGACGTCGCCAATGGAATGCTTTCGCCTGTATGACCGCACTGGCCGCCGTCGCGGGACCGAGTTGGGCGCAAGGCTATCCCACCAAGCCGATCGAGCTGCAGGTGCCCTTCGCCCCCGGCGGCACCACCGACATCGTGGCGCGCGTGATCTCGGAGCCGCTCGCCAAGGTGCTGGGCCAGAGCGTGATCGTCGTCAACCGCGCCGGCGGCGGCGGCATCGTGGGTGCGGCCGAGACCGCGCGCGCCGCGCCTGACGGCTACAAGCTCGGCATCGCCACGGTGTCGAGCACGGCGGCCAATCCGGCCATCAATCCGAAGACGCCGTACAACCCGATCACCGACTTCACGCCGATCACCAACATCGCGGCCACGCCCAACATCATCGCGGTCAATCCGCACTTTCCGGCCAAGAACTATGCCGAGTTCGTTGCCGAGCTCAAGAAGAACCCGGGCAAGTATTCGTACGCATCGTCGGGCACCGGCGGCATCGGCCATCTTCTGATGGAGCTCTACAAGAGCCTCACCAACACCTACGTGCTGCACATTCCCTACCGCGGCGCCGGCCCGGCGCTGAACGACGTCGTCGGCGGCCAGGTGCCGATCATGTTCGACAACATTCCGTCGACCCTGCCCTTCATCAAGAGCGGCCAGCTGATACCGATCGTGGTGGCGGCGCCGCAGCGCCTGGCCGCGCTGCCCAACGTGCCGACCTTCAAGGAAGTCGGCCTGGAGCCGGTCAACCGCATGGCCTACTACGGCATCCTCGGCCCCAAGGGCCTGCCGAAGGAAGTGGTGGACAAGATCTACGCCGGCGTCAAGAAATCGGTCGAGGATCCCGCGGTGCGCAAGCGCATCGAGGACACCGGCTCGCTCGTGGTGGCCAACACGCCGGAGGAATTCGCCGCGCAGATCAAGGCCGAGTTCGCGATCTACAAGCAGGTGGTCGTCAAGCAGAAGCTCACGATCGACTGAGGCGCGCCGCGTCCGATGCAGGCCGCCCCGTCGACGGGCGGCTTTTCTTTTTGTTATCTTGCAGCGCATGACCGCGGACACCGCCACGCCCGACACCGCCCCCGAGATCGACGATTTCATCGATGCGCTCTGGCTCGAGGACGGCCTGTCGAAGAACACGCTGGCCGCCTACCGGCGCGACCTGGCCCTGTTCGCGCGCTGGATGCAGGCCGAGCGCGGCCGCGCGCTGAACGCTGCGCTGGAGAGCGACCTGCAGGCCTACATGGGCCAGCGGCTGTCGGACAAGGGCAAGGCGACCTCGGCCAACCGGCGGCTTACGGTCTTCAAGCGCTATTTCCGCTGGGCCTTGCGCGAGCACCGGATCGCGGCCGATCCCAGCCTGCGTCTCGCGCCGGCGCGGCAGATGCCGCGCGCCATCAAGACGCTGTCGGAGCAGCACGTCGACGACCTGCTGGCCGCGCCCGATGTCGACACGCCGCTGGGCCTGCGCGATCGCGCGATGCTCGAGCTGATGTATGCAAGTGGCCTGCGCGTGAGCGAACTGGTGGCGCTCAAGGTCTTCGAGATGAGCCTGAACGACGGCGTGCTGCGCGTGCTCGGCAAGGGCAGCAAGGAGCGCCTCGTGCCCTTCGGCGGCGAGGCGCGCCGCTGGATCGAGCGCTACATGCACGACGCGCGGCCGGCCATCCTCGGTGGCCAGCAGACCGCCGACCTGTTCGTCACCGCGCGCGGCGCGGGCATGACGCGCGTGATGTTCTGGGTCATCGTCAAGAAGCAGGCGCGGGCCGCGGGCATCGAGGTGCCACTGTCGCCGCACACGCTGCGCCATGCCTTCGCCACGCACCTGCTCAACCATGGCGCCGACCTGCGCGCGGTGCAATTGCTGCTCGGGCATGCCGACATCTCGACCACCACGATCTACACCCATGTCGCGCGCGAGCGGCTCAAGCAGATGCATGCCAAGCATCACCCGCGTGGCTGAGGTCATCGTCATTGCGGGAGAATCGAATGAACCAGCGTTCCAGCCTGTCCGTGGAGAACTCTCGATGCCCTTGAATTCCTGCCGTCGCGCGCTCGCGGCGGCGCTCGGTCTCGCACTGTGCAGCCTGCTGCCCGCGGCGCAGGCGCAGGTCATCCCGAAGACCATTCATCTCATCGTCGGCTATCCGGCCGGCGGCGTCGCCGACGTGGTGGCGCGCGCGCTGGCCGACAAGCTCGGCGCGCAGCTCGGTACCGCGGTGGTGGTCGAGAACCGGGGGGGTGCGAGCGGCACCATCGGCATGGACGCCGTCGCCAAGGCGCCGCCGGACGGCGGCACGCTCGGCTTCTCCGCGGTCAGCCCGCTGGTGCTGAACCCGCACCTCGCGAAGTCGCCCTTCGATCCGCTGAAGGACATCGCACCGGTCGCCAGCGTCATGTATTCGCCCGTGCTGCTGCTGGCGACATCCGCCACCGGCACGCGCGACTTCGCTTCGCTGCTCGAGGACGCGCGGGCGCGGCCCGGCGCGGTGCGCTGGGCCACCTCGGGCCAGGCTTCGCTCGGCCACATCGTGCTCGAACAACTGCGTGCGGCGGCGAACGTGAACATCACGCATGTGCCCTACAAGGGCGGCGCGCAGCAGATGAACGACGCGCTCGGCGGCCAGTTCGAGATCCTGTCGATCAACGCCGGCCCGAGCCTCACGCCGCAGATCAAGGCCGGCAGGCTGCGGCCGCTCGCCGTCGGCGCACCGAAGCGGCTCGACAACCTGCCGAAGGTGCCGACGCTGGCCGAGCTGGGCTTTCCCGCGGCCAACCTGACCTCGCTGTTCGGCGTGTTCGCGCCGGCCGCGATGCCGTCGATCCTGATCGAGAAGTACAACGCCGAGATCAACAGGGCGCTGGACTCGCCCGATCTGCGTGCCAAGCTGATGGCGGCGGACAACGTGCCGACCGGCGGCAGCGCGGAGGCCTTCGCCGACGAGATCGCGGCGGAGTACGAAAGCAACGCCCGCATCGTGCGGACGGCAGGCATCAAGGCAGATTGAGGAGACCCGCATGGACGAGACCCCCGGCGCCGGCGCGGCGAAGCAGCAGCAGCTCTACCTCGAGGACCTGTCGCCCGGCGATCGCTTCACGAGCGGCGAACATGCGCTCGATGCCAAGCAGATCATCGAGTTCGCGACGCGCTTCGATCCGCAGCCCTTCCACCTCGATGCCGAGGCCGCCCAGCGCACCATCTTCCAGGGCCTTGCGGCGAGCGGCTGGCATACCGCGGCGATCACGATGCGGCTGCTGGTCACCAGCGGCCTGCCGCTGGCCGACGGCATCATCGGCTCGGGCGGCGAGCTCCATTGGCCCAAGCCGACGCGGCCGGGCGACGTGCTGCATGTCGAGTCCGAGGTGATCGAGGTCGTGCCCTCGCGCTCGCGGCCCGAGCGCGGCATGGTGACGATGCGCTGCGAGACGCTGAACCAGCACGGCGAGGTGGTGCAGCGCTTCACGCCGAAGATGGTGGTGTCGCGCCGGCCGGCTGCCTGAGCGCGCTCAGCTGTCGGCCAGCGCGCGCAGTTCTTCGTCGGTGAAGCCGGCGCGTGCTCGCGCCTCGAGGTTGAAGGGCGCCCGCAGCCGCGGTGCCTCGTGCCGGCGGTACAGCACGCGGTAGTGCGTGATCGGATCGTGCCCTTCGCGTTCGCACAGCCATCGATACCAGCGATTGCCGATCGCCACATGCCCGACCTCGTCGCGCAGGATGATGTCGAGGATGGCGCAGGCGGCCAGCGCATCCGGCGTGTCGACGCGCCGCAGGCGGGCCTGGATCAGCGGCGTGGCGTCGAGCCCGCGGGCCTCGAGCGTGCGCGGCACCAGCGCCATGCGCGCCAGCACGTCGTCCTTCGTTTTTTCGCACATGGCCCAGAGGCCATCATGGCCGGTGAAGTCGCCGTAGCGCCAGCCCATCGTTTGCAGATGCGCGTGCAGCAGGGTGAAGTGCTGCGCCTCTTCGTCGGCCACGCGCAGCCAGTCGCGGTAGTAGGCCTCGGGCATGCCGTCGAAGCGCCAGGCGGCATCGAGCGCGAGATTGATCGCATTGAACTCGATGTGGCAGATCGAATGGATCAGCGCCGCGCGGCCCTCGGTCGTGAAGGGCGAACGCTTTTCCACCGCCGTGGCGGCCACGCGCAGCGGGCGTTCGGGGCGTCCGGGCACGCCGGCTTCGTCGCCGGGCGCGCGCACGGTGTCGAGGGGCACAGGCTGCTCGCCCATGCCGGCGGCCACGGCGCGCGTCGCCAGCACCTTGCGGTCGGGATCGGTGAGGCGCAATGCGGCCAGGGCGCCGAGACGGGGATGCATCCCTACAATTCTAGGTTTTGATCCCGGGGGCACCGAATGGCTCTGTATGAACTCGACGGCGTGGCGCCGCAACTCGGCGACGGCGCCTGGGTCGCCGACAGCGCGCAGGTCATTGGCAACGTGGTGCTGGCAGACAACGCCAACATCTGGTTCGGCGCCGTGCTGCGCGGCGACAACGAGCCGATACGCATCGGACGCAACAGCAACATCCAGGACCTCTCGGTGCTGCACACCGACCACGGCTGCCCGCTGACGATCGGCGACAACGTGACCGTCGGCCACCAGGTCATGCTGCACGGCTGCACGGTGGGCGACAACTCGCTGATCGGCATCCAGGCGGTGGTCTTGAATAACGCGAAGATCGGCCGCAACTCGATCGTTGGCGCCGGCAGTGTGGTGACCGAGGGCAAGGAGTTTCCGGACAACTCGCTCATCATCGGCGCGCCCGCCAAGGTGGTGCGCACGCTCGACGATGCGGCCGCCACGAAGCTGCGGCAGAGTGCCGAGCACTATGTGGAAAACGCCCATCGCTTTGCGAAGGGCCTCAAGAAGATCGCATGACATGAAGTTCACCGACTCCTCCCTCATCCATGAGGAGACCAGGGCACCCGTGGAACCGGCGCTGCCGGGCCGCGGGGCGCGCCCCCTTGAGGGGGAGCGCCGCAGGCGCATGGGGGTGTAAGGCATGTCCGAGTTGCACAAGTTCCTGTTCGACGGCCTGCCGGTGCGCGGCATGATCGTGCGCCTGACCGATTCCTGGACAGAGATCCTCGCGCGGCGCGCGTCCAACACCGCCACCGGCGCCTATCCGCCGCCGGTGGCCGAACTGCTCGGCGAGATGACGGCCGCGGCCACGTTGATGCAGGCGAACATCAAATTCAACGGCGCACTGAATCTGCAGATCTTCGGCGACGGGCCGGTGAAGATCGCGGTGGCCGAAGTGCGGCACGACCTGAGCCTGCGCGCCACGGCCAAGGTGATGGGCATGGTCGCGGCCGATGCGCACTTGCCGGACATGGTCAACGTGGGCAACAAGGGCCGCTGTGCGATCACGCTCGATCCCAAGGACAAGCTGCCGGGCCAGCAGGCCTACCAAGGCGTGGTGCCGCTCTTCGGTGACCAGGGCGAGAAGCTCGAACGTCTGAGTGATGTGCTGCAGCACTACATGCTGCAGAGCGAACAGCTCGACACCACGCTGGTGCTGGCCGCCGACGACAAGGTGGCCGCGGGCCTCCTGATCCAGCGCCTGCCGGTGAAGGGCGAGGCCAATCTCGAAGGCAGGTCGCCGAGCGATCGCGACCAGGCCAACGAGGACCAGATCGGCCGCAACGAGGACTACAACCGGATCTCGATCCTGGCCTCGAGCCTGACGCGCGGCGAGCTTCTCACGCTCGATGTCGACACCATCCTGCGGCGCCTTTTCTGGGAAGAAAAGTTGCTGCGCTTCGAGCCGCAGACCGGGCACGGCGGTCCGCATTTCGCCTGCACTTGCGCGCGCGAGCGGGTTGCAGGAATGATCCGCGGGCTCGGGCAGCCCGAGGCCCGGAGCATCCTGGCGGAGCGCGGCGACGTCGAAGTCGGCTGCGATTTCTGCGGCAGGCAATACCGCTTCGATGCGGTGGATGTGGCCCAGCTCTTTCTCGCGCAGGGCGATCAGCTGCCCGCCAACCCCACGATTCAATAGCCGTCGAAGCGGCTGAAGCGGATGTCCGGCGCGCTCGTGTTGTGGCGCGACACGATGCTGCGGCCGAAGCGCACCTGAACCGTCCGCAGCGTCGATACCTCGGGCAGCGGCGTGGCCTTCAGCGCGGACCGCGGGGTGGCTTGCCACCGCACTTCGCTCATGTCGGCATTGTCGGCGGCGACATACATCGAACGCAGCACCGCGAAGCGCTGATCGCCGTGCGTCGGTTGCGTCAACGTGACGTCGAGCGCGGTGCGCGCCTGGCTGATCTCGGTCACCTTCGCGATGGCGCTGCCGCCCTGCGCGAAGGCGAGGCGGATCCGCAGCGGCTTGCTGTCGATCGCGATCGATGCGATGTTCACCACCGGCCGTCCATCCTGCTCGACCGGGCCCAGCACGAAGGACGAGCCGTAGACCCCGTCGCCGAAGCGCGGCGCGGGCAGCGGCTTGAGCCGCCAATAGCCGTCGGCCGGATAGAGCACCAGCGCCTCGAGCGGTTTGCGGCCGGGCTTCTTCGCAAAGATCTGGAGCAGGTGGAAGCCCGTGACCGTGCGCCCATCCAGCGTGACCGGCACCTGGTTCGGCCGCCAGAAACTCGGCAGCACCATGCCGACGATCAGCCACCGTTTGCCGTCGTGCAGCACTTCGCGCCGCGGCGTGAAGGTGTAGCGCGGATCGGTCGGGTGCGTGCCGCCGTCGAAATTGCAGCCGGAGAAATCCGGCGCCGTGCGGTCCTTGGCGATCGATGCGAGGTAGACGGGCGGCAGCGCCTCGACCCGGAAGCGGCGGATGCCGTCGCCGTGCAGGTCCATCGAGACGTTGTCTTCCTCCGCGCAGGTGGTCGGCCGGGTCTGGTTCTCGACCGTGGCCTGGAGCGGCGCGGCCCAAACCATCGTGGACGCGAAGGCCGCCAGCAAGAGGCAGAAGAGGGCGGCGCGGTGTCTGAGGAAAAGCATGAGGCGGATCATGGCATCAGCGCTTCTGGCCGATGAGTTCGCTGAACAGGCGATGCTCGCAGGCGGGGTCCGAGCATTTCTCGCAGGGCCAGAACCAGCCGCGCGCCTCGTTGCCGTTCGAACGGCCCGCGGTGCCGGCCTCGGCCGCCGAAAGTATCGCGTTCCAGGCGCTGGCGAGCCGTTCGGTCCCGCGGCCATGGATCACCGCGTAGGGGGTCTGCGCGTCGGCGAGAGCGGTCCGGATGCGCGCATCCCACCCTGCCTGTTCCTGCGGGCTCACACCGGCGGCTCGCGGAAGGTCGAGCGCCATCAGCAGCGTGATGACGTGCCCGCGCTGCGCGGCCAGTGCCGGTACGTAGAGCAATGCGTCGGCGTGCGCGAGATCGTTGCAGACGGTGGTCGTGAGTCCGCTCGCGTCGGTGTCCACCACGCCGCGTTGCGCGAGGCGTTGCGCGAGCGCGTTCGCGAGCCAGGTTTTGCCGGTGCCGGGCGCACCGAGCACCGCGATCACACAGCCGGCCGGCAGCACGGGCGTCATGGCGCCAGACGGGTACTGCCCATTCAGTGCGTGATCTGCACGAACACTTCGTTGGGCTTGACCATGCCGAGCTCCTGGCGCGCCCGCTCCTCGACCATCTCGAGGCCTTCCTTGAGGTCGTTGACCTCGGAAGCCAGGCGCTCGTTGTTCTGCGCAGCCTTGGTGTTGGCCTCTTTCAGCTCGGCCATCTTCTGCTCCATCTGCGCCACGTCGCGCACGCTGCCGCGCCCGGTCCACAGCTGCCACTGGAGGATCAGCAGCAGCAGGACCAGGATGATCGGGACGATGCGCGAGCGCATGGCGCGGCGAGCCCAGGATCGCTAGCGGAGGTTATAAAACGCGGCGCGGCCCGGGTAGCTCGCGACGTCGCCGAGGTCTTCCTCGATGCGCAGCAGCTGGTTGTACTTGGCGATGCGGTCCGAACGCGACAGCGAGCCGGTCTTGATCTGGCCGGCGTTGGTGCCGACCGCGATGTCGGCGATGGTGCTGTCCTCGGTCTCGCCCGAGCGGTGGCTGATCACGGCCGTGTAGCCGGCGCGCTTGGCCATCTCGATGGCGGCGAAGGTCTCGGTCAGCGTGCCGATCTGGTTGATCTTGATCAGGATCGAGTTGGCGATGCCCTTGTCGATGCCTTCCTGCAGGATCCTGGTGTTGGTCACGAACAGATCGTCGCCCACCAGCTGCACGCGCTTGCCCAGGCGCTCGGTGAGCTGCTTCCAGCCGTCCCAGTCGCCTTCGTGCATGCCGTCCTCGATGCTGATGATCGGGTACTTGTCGACCCAGGTCGAGAGCATGTCGATCCAGTTGCCGGCCGACAGCGTGAGGTTCTCGCCCGAGAGCACGTAGTTCCCATCCTTGTAGAACTCGCTGGCGGCGCAGTCCAGGCCGAGCGCGATCTGCTCGCCCGCGGTGTAGCCGGCCTTGTCGATGGCTTCGAGGATCAGCTGGATCGCGGCCTCGTGGTTCTCGACGCTGGGCGCGAAGCCGCCTTCGTCGCCGACCGCGGTGCTGATGCCGCGGTCGCCCAGGATCTTCTTGAGCGCATGGAACACTTCGGCGCCGTAGCGCACGGCCTCGCGAAAGCTCTTGGCGCCCACGGGGATGATCATGAACTCCTGCAGGTCGAGGCTGTTGTTGGCGTGCGCGCCGCCGTTGATGACGTTCATCATCGGCACCGGCAATTGCATGCCGCCCATGCCGCCGAAGTAGCGGTACAGCGGCAGACCCGATTCCTCGGCGGCCGCGCGGGCCACGGCCATCGAGACGGCCAGCGTCGCGTTGGCGCCCAGGCGGGCCTTGTTGTCGGTGCCGTCGAGGTCGTTCAGCGTGCGGTCGAGGAAGGCCTGCTCGCTCGCGTCGAGGCCGAGCACGGCTTCGGAGATCTCGGTGTTGATGTTCTCGACCGCCTTGAGCACGCCCTTGCCGCCGTAGCGGCTCTTGTCGCCGTCGCGCAGCTCGATGGCTTCGCGCGAACCGGTCGATGCGCCCGAGGGCACGGCCGCGCGGCCCATGGTGCCCGACTCGAGAAGCACGTCGCACTCGACGGTGGGATTGCCGCGGCTGTCGAGGATCTCGCGGCCGACGATGTCAACGATTGCACTCATCTTTTCTCTTTCGGATTGACGGGGATTACAGACCTTCGACCACGATCATTCGCATGATGGCCGCGCCCTGGCGCGATGCACGCGCCTTGGCATATTCGGGCGAGCCGTTGAATTTCTTCGCGGCCTCGACGCTGGGGAACTTGAGGATCACGATGCGCTGCGGATTCCAGTCGCCTTCGAGCACCTCGACCTTGCCGCCGCGCACGCAGACTTCGGCGCCATGGGCCTTCATGGCCTCGGAGGACAGCTTCTTGTACTCCTCGTATTGCGCGGGATCGGTGACGTCGACGTGGGCGATGATGTAGGCGCTGCTCATGGTTGAAACGCATCCTCGAGGAAGGTATTTTTCTTGGTGACGCTGTCGAGTGCCAGCAGCGTCTCGAGCAGCGCCTTCATGTGCTTGAGCGGCACGGCGTTGGGGCCGTCGCTCAGCGCCTTGGCCGGATCGGGATGGGTTTCCATGAAGACCCCCGCGACGCCGACGGCGATCGCCGCGCGCGCGAGCACCGGCACCATCTCGCGCTGGCCTCCGGACGTCGTGCCCTGGCCGCCGGGCAACTGCACCGAGTGGGTGGCGTCGAACACCACGGGGGCGCCGGTCTCGCGCATGATCGCGAGCGAACGCATGTCCGACACCAGGTTGTTGTAGCCGAAGCTGGCGCCGCGCTCGCAGGCCATGAAGCTGTCTTCGGGCAAGCCCTTTTCGCGGGCGGCCGCGCGCGCCTTGTCGATCACGTTCTTCATGTCGTGCGGCGCGAGGAACTGGCCCTTCTTGATGTTCACCGGCTTGCCCGACTGCGCCACCGCGCGGATGAAGTCGGTCTGCCGGCACAGGAAGGCGGGCGTCTGCAGCACGTCGACCACCTGGGCGGCGGCGGTGATGTCTTCGTCGGTGTGAACGTCGGTGAGCACCGGCAGGCCGAGATCGCGCTTGACCTTGGCGAGGATCTCCAGGCCCTTGTCGCGCCCCGGTCCGCGAAAGCTGGTGCCCGAGGAACGGTTGGCCTTGTCGAAGCTGCTCTTGAAGATGAAGGGAATGCCGAGCGAGGAAGTGATTTCCTTCAGCGTGCCGGCGGTGTCCATCTGCAATTGCTCGGACTCGACCACGCAGGGGCCGGCGATCAGGAAGAAGGGCCTGTTCAGCCCGATCTCGAACCCGCAAAGCTTCATGCCACGACCTTCAATGCCTTCTTGTCCGCGACCTGGTGTTCGAGCGCGGCCTTGATGAATGCGTTGAACAACGGATGGCCGCTCCACGGCGTGGACTTGAATTCGGGGTGGAACTGCACGCCCATGAACCAGGGATGGACCTCGCGCGGCAGCTCGACGATCTCGGTCAGGTGCTCGCGCTGCGTGAGGGCCGAGATCACCAGGCCCGCACGCCGCAGGTCGTCGAGGTAGTTGACGTTGGCTTCGTAGCGATGGCGATGGCGCTCGGTCACCACGTCGCCGTAGATGCTGTGGGCCAGCGTGCCCGGTGTCACGTCGGAGCTCTGCGCGCCCAGGCGCATGGTGCCGCCGAGGTCGGACTTCTCGTCGCGGGTCTTGACCGTGCCATCGTTGTCCTTCCACTCGGTGATCAGCGCGATCACGGGGCAGGGCGTTTCGGGGTCGAACTCGGTGCTGTTGGCGTTCTTGAGGCCGGCCACGTTGCGCGCGTACTCGATGGTCGCGACCTGCATGCCCAGGCAGATGCCCAGGTAGGGCACGCGGGTCTCGCGCGCGAAGCGGGCGGCGGCGATCTTGCCCTCGACGCCGCGCTGGCCGAAGCCGCCGGGCACCAGGATCGCGTCGTACTTGGCCAGGCGGGCCACGTCCTGCGGCGTGATGGTTTCGGAGTCGACATAGTCGACCTTCACGCGGGCGTGGTTCTTCAGGCCGGCGTGGCGCAGCGCCTCGTTGAGCGACTTGTAGCTGTCGGACAGGTCGACGTACTTGCCCACCATCGCGATGGCCACTTCCTTTTGCGGATGCTCGACCTCGTAGACCAGGTCATCCCAGCGCTGGAGCTTGGCCGGCGGCGTGTTGAGCCTGAGCTTGTCGCAGATCAGGCCGTCCAGGCCCTGCTCGTGCAGCATGCGCGGCACCTTGTAGATGGTGTCGACGTCCCACATCGAGATCACGCCCCATTCGGGTACGTTGGAGAAGAGCGAGATCTTGGCGCGCTCGTCGTCGGGAATCGGCCGGTCGGCGCGGCACAGCAGGGCGTCGGCCTGGATGCCGATGGCGCGCAGTTCCTTGGCCGTGTGCTGCGTGGGCTTGGTCTTGAGCTCGCCGGCCGCGGCGATCCACGGCACGTAGCTCAGATGCACGAAGGCCGAGTTGTTGGGGCCCATGCGCAGGCTCATCTGGCGCACGGCTTCGAGGAAGGGCAGGGACTCGATGTCGCCGACGGTGCCGCCGATCTCGACGATCGCGACATCGACCTCGTGCGCCGTGCCGAGGCCGGCGCCGCGCTTGATGTATTCCTGGATCTCGTTGGTGATGTGCGGGATCACCTGCACCGTCTTGCCGAGGTAGTCGCCGCGGCGCTCTTTCTCGAGCACGGTCTTGTAGATCTGGCCGGTGGTGAAGTTGTTGGCACGGCGCATGCGCGTCGTGATGAAGCGCTCGTAGTGGCCGAGATCGAGGTCGGTTTCGGCGCCGTCGTCGGTGACGAACACCTCGCCGTGCTGGAACGGCGACATCGTGCCGGGGTCGACGTTGATGTAGGGGTCCAGCTTGATGAGGGTGACTTGGAGGCCGCGCGATTCGAGGATCGCGGCGAGCGAGGCGGAGGCGATCCCTTTGCCGAGGGAAGACACCACACCACCAGTGACGAAGACGAATTTGGTCATGCCAGTTCCGAACGTGCAGGTCCGGGCAGTGGGAAATTGCGATTATAGAGGTCGGGCCATACCCCTTTACACTGCCGGCCATGCAAGAGTTGGATGGCAAACATATCGTTCTGGGTCTCACGGGTGGCATCGCCTGCTACAAGTCGGCCGAGCTGTGCCGGCTGCTCGTGAAGGCCGGCGCCACGGTCCAGGTCGTGATGACCGAGGCGGCCACGCAGTTCATCACGCCGGTGACGATGCAGGCCCTGTCCGGGCGGCCCGTCTACGGCTCGCAGTGGGACGTGCGCGAGCCCAACAACATGCCGCACATCAACCTGAGCCGCGAGGCCGATGCGATCGTGCTGGCGCCGGCCAGCGCCGACTTCATCGCGCGCCTGGTGCAGGGCCGCTCCGACGAGCTGCTGAGCCTGCTGTGCCTGGCGCGCCCGGCCGAGCGCGTGCCGCTCCTGATCGCGCCGGCGATGAACCGCGAGATGTGGGTGCATCCGGCCACCCAGCGCAACCTGCGGCAGGTCGATGCCGACGGTGCGCGCGTGCTGGGCGTCGGCAACGGCTGGCAGGCCTGCGGCGAGACCGGCGACGGCCGGATGCTCGAACCCGCCCAGTTGTTCGAAGAGATCGTGGCCGAGTTCCAGCCCAAGGTGCTGGCCGGCGAGCACGTGGTCGTCACCGCCGGCCCGACCTTCGAGGCGCTCGATCCGATCCGCGGCATCACCAACCATTCGTCGGGCAAGATGGGCTTCGCGATCGCGCGCGCGGCCCGCGAGGCGGGTGCGGAGGTCACGCTGATCGCCGGGCCGGTGCATCTGCCGACGCCGCGCGGCGTGCAGCGTGTCGACGTGACCTCGGCGCGGCAGATGCTCGAAGCCACGCTCGGCGCCACGCAGCACGCGAGCGTCTTCGTCGCCACGGCCGCGGTGGCCGACTGGCGGCCGGCTTCGCACAGCGAACACAAGATCAAGAAGGATGGCAGCGGCCAGCCGCCGGTGCTGCACTTCGTCGAGAACGACGACATCCTGCTGACCGTGGCCCAGGGCGCGCGCGCCAAGGCCGGCGAACTGTTCTGCGTCGGCTTCGCGGCCGAAAGCGAGAACCTCGTCGAGCATGCGAAGGCCAAGCGCGCGCGCAAGGGCATTCCGCTCCTGGTCGGCAACATCGGTCCGCTGACTTTCGGACAGGACCACAACAGCCTGCTGCTGGTCGATGCCGACGGCGTGCGCGAGCTGCCGCGCGCGCCCAAGCTCATGCTGGCACGCGAGCTGGTGGCCGAGATCGCGGCACGGTTGCCGTCCGGACGGCAGCGATGAACCCGGACTGGAACACGCCGCCCGACGGCGATTTCGCGCGCTACGTCGAGCGCCTCTCGGCCCAGGCGGCGCTGCCGCAGCGTCCGCCGCAGGAAGGCGAGCATGGGCTCGATGTCGGCATGACGCCGTCCTCGGCGCCGCACGGCGCGACGGACAGCGCGGTCGCCGCAGCGCGGCGCAGCGCGCAATCGAACGGCGAAGTGCCGCGCGGCGAGAGCGGCGGCCAGGGCGCGCACAACCTCGCCAAGGCGCTGGCGATCGGCTGGGTCTTCGCCTTGCTCGCGCTGCTGACGCTCAAGGTGTCGTTCTCGATCGTCGTGCTGGTTCTCGTGGGCGGGCTCTGGCTGGCCCATCGGCTGCGGCGCTGGGCGCTGCCGCCCGGGATGGCGAACTGGCGCGAATGGCTGGCGGAAGAGGCGCGCAAGCAGCAGCAGAAGAAGACGTCCGGCAAGTGAGGTTTCGTGGCGGCGGATGCGGTGCGGAGACAATAGCGCCGAACCTCAACGAATCCGACGACTGACATGCAGCTGACCCCTTCGCGTCCCGACATAGAGTTCCTGATCCTCGACCCGAGGCTCGAGGAATGGGGCCTGCCCGAATACCAGTCGCCGATGGCCGCGGCCATCGACCTGCATGCGTGCGCCGATCAGAGCCTCTCGATCGCGCCCGGCAGCCCGGCGATCCTGATCTCGGCGGGCTTCGCGATGCACATCGCCGATCCTGGCATCGCGGCCCTGATCGCGCCGCGTTCGGGGATGGGTCACAAGCGTGGCCTCGTGCTCGGCAACTCCGTCGGCGTCATCGACGCGGACTACACCGGCACGGTGATGGTCAGCGTGTGGAACCGCAATCCGGCCGGCAGCGAGCCGATCCGCATCGAGCCCGGCGAGCGCATCGCGCAGATGATGTTCGTGCCCATCCTGCGCCCGCGCTTCACCGTCGTCACTTCGTTCTCGGCGTCGAGCGAACGGGGTGCGGGGGGCTTCGGCTCGACGGGCTGAGGGCGACGGTCTCTCGGACCAGCCGCCACACCCGCTGCGCCAGCGGGGAGGGCGCGCGGTTGCGCCGATGCACCAGCATGATCGCGCGCTGCATCCGCGGCACGAGCGGGCGCACGGCCAGCGCCTGCAGGCCGGCCGGTGGCACGGCCAGCGCAGGCATCACGCTGATCCCGATGCCGGCCTCGACCATGCGAAAGGCGGTGGTCGCATGGCCGACCTGCTGCCGCACTTCGCAGTGCGCGCCATGTCCGGCAAGCGCGTCGTCGATCAGGCGCCGGCTGCCGGAGGCGTGGTCGAGCAGCACCAGCGACTCGCCATCGAGCGCCGACCAGCGCACGCTGCTGCGTGTGGCGAGGCGATGGGAGGGATGCAGGATCAGGCAGAACGGGTCTTCGAGAATGGTTTCGCCGTACAGGTCATCGGCGGCGGGCGGCTCGACCACGACGCCGAAGTCGACCTCGCCGGCACGCACGCTGTCGAGCACGTCTTTCTGGATGCGGTCGAGCAGCACGAATTCGATCTCGGGGTGGCGCCGCGCGCACTCGGCGATGCAGCCCGGCATCAGATTGGCGGACAGTGTCGGGCTGCTGGCCACCCGCACCTTGCCGCGCCGCGCGCTCGCCATGTCGTGGGTGTCGGCCAAGGCCTGTTCGAGTTCGTCGAGCACCCGGTCGAGCCGCGCGGCGAGCGATTGGCCGGCTTCGGTCAATGCGACCTCGCGCGTGGTGCGGTCGAGCAGTTTCAGGCCGAGTTGCGCCTCGAGTTCGGAGATCGAGCGGCTGACCGCCGGCTGCGTGAGGCCCACCTGATCGCCCGCGCGGCTGAAGTTGCGGCCCGCGGCCACGGCCCGGAAGACGCGAAGCTGGCGCAAGGTCACGTTCATGCGCAAGAATCATATATCTATCAGATAAATCCATTTCACTTTTCAATCGGACCGCGGTCCAATCTGCGCCATGGCCCGTTCACGCTTTCTTCCCGACAACTTCACCATTGCCCTCGTTGCCGTCGTCGTTCTCGCCAGCCTGTGGCCGGCCGGCGGCGCGACAGGCCGGTTCTTCGAGCACCTCACGACCGTCGCGATCGGTCTGTTGTTCTTCCTGCATGGCGCCAAGCTGTCGCGCGAGGCCATCCTTGGCGGCATCACGCACTGGCGGCTGCACCTGCTGGTATTCATCAGCACCTTCGTGATGTTCCCGGTGCTGGGCCTGCTGCTGCGGCCGGTGCTCACGCCGCTCGTCACGCCCGAGCTCTATACCGGCGTGCTGTACCTGTGCGTGCTGCCGGCCACCGTGCAGTCGGCGATCGCCTTCACCTCGATGGCGCGCGGCAACATCCCGGCCGCCGTCTGCAGTGCTTCCGCGTCGACGCTGCTCGGCGTCTTCGTGACGCCCGTGCTGGTCAATCTGGTCGTCGTGCCGAATGGCGCGGCAGGCTCGTCGCTCGATGCGATCTGGCACATCCTGCTGCAGCTGATGGTTCCTTTCATCGCCGGCCATCTGCTGCGGCCATGGATCGGCGGCTTCGTGAAGCGGCGTGCCGCGATCCTGACCGTGGTCGATCGCGGCTCGATCCTGCTGGTGGTCTACACCGCATTCAGCGCGGCCGTGATCGAAGGCCTGTGGAAGCAGGTTCCGCTGTCTGCGCTGGCCGGGCTGCTGGTGGTGTGCGTGGTGCTGCTGGCGCTTGCACTCGGCTTCACGACTTTCGTCGCCCGGCGCCTGGGCTTCAGCAAGGCCGACGAGATCACCATCGTCTTCTGCGGCTCCAAGAAGAGCCTGGCGAGCGGCATTCCGATGGCGAAGGTGCTGTTCGCCTCGCAGGCGGTCGGCGCGATCGTGCTGCCGCTGATGCTGTTCCATCAGATCCAGCTGATGGCCTGCGCGGTGATCGCGCAGCGCTATGCGCGGCGCCCGGCCGTCGACGATGACGCGATGCGGGCGCACGCGCGCAAGATCGCCTGAAGCCCGCTGCAGGCGGTCTCCTTCACGTGCGCGCGCACGTAACCCACAGGTAAAGAGCGGAACCGGCCATGGCGCGGATCGTCGAAGGTTTCAACATGTTCCGGTCGTCATCCCGAAGGCGCCGGACGCGTTAAAGCCCATGTGCGGGGGTTTTCTTTCGAGACCCCGATCGCGCCCTTTTCGAGGAGTACCCATCATGAAGATCTCGTTTCGCCTTGTTGCCATCACCGCGTCGGTGCTTGCGCTCTCCACGCTGACAGCCTGCGTCGCGCCGGCACCGGTCTATCAGACCACGCGCTATCCCTACCAGCCCGCGTATCCCCAGGCCCAGGGCGCTTATGTCGAATATGGCCGCGTGGCCAACATCGAAGTGCTCCAGAGCCAGACCGCGGGCACCGGCACCTCCGGTGGCGGTGCGGTGGCAGGCGGCGTGATCGGCGGCGTGCTCGGCAACCAGATCGGACGCGGCAGCGGCCGTGCGGCGGCCACCGCACTCGGCGTCGTTGGCGGCGCGCTGCTCGGCAACAACATCGAGGCCAACCAGAACGGCCCGCGCACCTATCAGAGCTATCGCGTGTCGGTGCAGACCGACAACGGCGCCTACCGGGCCTTCGATGTTCCGACGCCGGGCGATCTGCGCATCGGCGATCGCGTGCGGATCGACAACGGCCAGATCTCGAGGCTCTAGGCTCGCCCCCAGGCTTGCCCACTTCGTGTGGCCGCCCACCCCCTGCCGGGGGCAACACCTGCGGCCCGGCTGAGCCGGTTCCGCGGTGTTTCACGAAAGGCGCCGCTTTTGAGCGGCGCCTTTTCTTTGCGCGTTGCTTAGTTCGGTTCAATGCAGCAGGTCGTTGCCCGGGGCTGTGGGCGGGACTTTGAAAAAGCCTGTGCCGGCGGTGCCTTTGCCGATCTCTTCCTCTGTCGCTTCGCGCACCGATCTCACCATGATGTCGAGGCGGATCGCGATGCCGGCGAGGGGATGGTTGCCGTCGAGCACCAGATGCTCGGGATAGATTTCGCTCACGGTGTAGATCACGTCCTTGGGCATGTCGGGGTTCACGCCCTGCGGCAGCGCGGCGCCGTCGAAGGTCATGCCTTCCTCGGTGCCTTCGGGGAACAGCATGCGCGGCTCGAGGAACAGCAACTGGTCGTTGAAGTCGCCGAAGGCCTGTTCGGGTTCGAGTTGGAGCTGGACCCTCGCACCCGGCTCATGGCCGAGCAGCGCGGCTTCGATCGCATCGAAGAGGTCGTCGCCGCCGACCAGGAATTCGACCGGATCGTCGAGCACGTCCAGGACTTCGCCCAGGGTGTCCTTCAAGGCCCAGGTCAGGCCGACCACGCATTGTTCTGAGATTTCCATGGGGGAGAATTCTCCCATGGAGATTCACCAACCCTTGTCTTTGCTCGGCGGCCTCAGTGCAAGCCTGTTCATGCGCCGTCACTGGCAGAAGAAGCCGTTGCTGGTGCGCCAGGCGATGCCTGCCATGGCGCCGCCGATCGAGCGCGCGGCGTTGTTCGCGCTGGCCGGGCAGGAGGGCGTCGAGTCGCGGCTGATTCGCCACGGCAAGAGCGGCTGGACGCTGCGTCACGGCCCCTTCGCACGCCGGGCCCTGCCTTCGCCGGGACAGCCGGGCTGGACGCTGCTGGTGCAAGGCGTCGATCTGCATCACCAACGCGCCTACGAACTGTTGCAACAGTTCCGTTTCGTGCCTGATGCGCGCCTGGACGATCTGATGATCAGCTATGCGAGCGACGAGGGCGGCGTCGGCCCGCACTTCGACAGTTACGACGTGTTTCTGCTGCAGGTCCAGGGGCGCCGCCGCTGGTCGATCGGCAGGCAGCGCGACCTTGGGCTGCAGCCGGACGTTCCGCTCAAGATCCTTGCGCAGTTCGAGCCCGAGCAGAGCTTCGTGCTCGAACCCGGCGACATGCTGTACCTGCCGCCGCGCTATGCGCACGATGGCGTCGCGGTCGGTGGCGATTGCATGACCTGTTCGATCGGATTGCGCTCGCCGGCCGCTGCGCCGCTCGGTGCGGATCTGCTCGCGCGCATCGCGGAGGCACAGGCCGACGCGCTGGAAGAGACCGTGCGGACTGCCGTCCACTACCGCGACCCCGCGCAACCTGCGCTCGATGCGCCCGCCGCGATGCCACCCGCGCTGCAGGCCTTTGCGCGTGACGCGGTGATGGCTGCCTTGCGGGAGGCTGACGCCATCGACCGCGCGCTGGGTGAATCGATGACGGAGCCCAAGGCCAGCGTCTGGTTCGAGCAGGGCGAACTCCCTTCCGAATTCAATGCCGTGGCGCTCGACCGCCGCACGCGCATGCTGTATGACGCGCGGCATCTCTACATCAACGGCGAAAGCTTTCGCGCCTCGGGGCGCGATGCGAAACTCATGCGTCGGCTGGCGGACGAGCGCGCCCTCGGCGCGCGCGATCTGAAGGGCGCCAGCGACGACGCGTTGGCCTTGTTGGGCGACTGGTGCGAAGCGGGGTGGCTGCATGCCGAATGAGAATGAAATTCCGAATATCGATCTGCCGGAAGGTCCGGTCGATGGCCGCCATGCATTCCACGCGCATGTGCACGCCGCGCTGGCCGCGGCTGCAAATCAGAACTGGCGCGAGATCGTGCTGAGCGATCCGGCCTTCGACGACTGGCCGCTCGGTGAGCGTGCCATCGTCGATGCGCTGCAGGCCTGGGCGTCGGCGGGTCGCCGCCTCGTTCTGCTGGCGCAGCGCTTCGATGTCTTCGATCGCGAACATGCGCGCTTTGTCCATTGGCGCCGCATGTGGAGCCACATCATCGAATGCCGTGCCTGCGAAGGGCCCGGCTTGCCGCAGGTGCCGAGCGCGATCTGGACGCCGTCCTGGTTCCTGAACCGCATCGACATCGAGCACGGCCGAGGCGTTTGCGGCCGCGAGCCCGAAGGCCGCCGGGCGCTTCGCGAGCGGCTCGACGAGTGCCTTCGCCATGCGAAACCGGGATTTCCGGCAACGACGCTCGGCTTGTAAGCCAATGCCGCGAATCGTCGGCCCAGACATAGTCCGGCGAGGGTGGAGGTCTAGAATTTTCCATTCCAGATCTTCACCCTAAGGAGCCCACTAATGAAGAAGTCCGTCCTGCTTGCCTCTTTGATCGTCGCTGCTGCATTGACCGCATGCGGCAAGAAGGAAGAGACCGCACCTGCCGTCAGCACGCCACCGCCCGCCGAGGTCACGCCACCCGCGGCACCGGCTGCGCCCATGGCACCTGCTGCATCCGATTCTTCCGCAATGCCGGCACCCACGGCTTCCGATTCGGCCATGGCGCCTTCGTCCAGTGCGTCTTCCGCGCTCGACGCAGCGAATGCGGCCACCGACGCAGCGAAGAAGCCCTGAGTCGCTTCATGCGCATCAGCGTCTCGACGCAGGCCGCCTTCGGGCGGCCTTTTTCATGGCCTCAAAGATCGAGCCAGGGTGATCCGTCCGCGGCGCTCGCGGCGAGCATCTCGTCCTCATGCGCACCCAGCGCATCGGCCAGCATGCGTCGAACGATGTCGGGACGGTTGTTCTGTTCGCTCAGATGCGCCGCCAGCACATGCCGCAGGCCGTCGTGATGCACCGCGTGTGCAATGGCCGCGGCGGCGGCATTCGACAAGTGGCCGTAGTTGCCGCCGACGCGCAGCTTGAGGAACGGCGGGTAGGCCGAAGCGGCCAGCATCTCGCTGTCGTGGTTGAACTCGAGCAGCAAGGCATCGAGTCGCGTCAACTGCGCAAGCACGTGCGGTGTCGCGTGGCCCAGGTCGGTCAGCACGCCGAGGCTGCGCGCGCCGTCGGTGCAGCGCAATTGCAGCGGTTCGCGCGCATCGTGCGGCACGGTGAACGGCTGCACCACGAGGTCGCCGACATGGATGTCGGCGCCGTCGCGCGCGAGCTTCAGCCGCCCCTCGAAGTCGCGCCCGCCGGTCGCCAGCCAGGTGCCTTCGCTCATCCAGACCGGGATGCGATCGCGGCGCGACAGCGCATGCGCGCAGCCGATGTGATCGCCGTGTTCATGCGTGACGAAGATCGCATCGATGTCGCCTGCCGCGAGTCCGGCACGCGCCAGCCGTGCATCGAGATGCCGCAGCGCGAAGCCGCAGTCGATCAGCAGTCTCGACGTGCGGCCATCGCTGACCGCTTCGACCACCGTGGCGTTGCCGGTGCTACCGCTCCCGAGACTGCGAAAACGCAGCATGGGACTTGTTGCCGCTACTTCAGGTCATCGGCGATGACTTGAACGATTCGTTGTGCATTGGCCGAAGACTCGGGCACACCCGCCCCGTTCAACACCGAGACCGTGCTCGCTTCGCCCTGGCTCTTGACCAGGATGCGGAACTTGAGCGGCGCTTCGTTCTTGGAAGAACTGCTGCTGAAGATCTTGCCGAAGAAGCTGGGCTCCTTCTTGTTCGGATCCGGCGTCACGTAGCGCACGAAGTAGATGCCGGCGCTGCGGTCGCGATCCTCCACCGTGAAGCCGGTGCGATCGAGTGCCAGGCCGACACGGCGCCATGCGCGCTCGAAGCCTTCGCTGATCTGCACCACCGGCTGGCCGCCGACGTTGGCGACGCGCGATGTCTGCGGCGTCGCGGCGGTCGCGGCCAGGATCTTCGATTGCTCCTGCGAGACGCCGAGCTTGACCATCAGGCGGCGCAGGAATTCGGCTTCGAGTTCGGGGTCGCTCGGCCGGGGCTGCCACACCGTCTGGTCCTGGCGCGACGTGCTGTAGACCTCCTGCATGCCGCGATGGCTGACGAAGATCTCGGTGCCGTTGGGCGTGCGTTCCATGCGGGTGCGGAAACGGTCGAGTTCGCCGGTCGAATAGATCGGGTCGACGATCTTGCCGAGCGTGCTGCGGATGATGTCCTGCGGCAGCTTGGCGCGGTTCTCGGCCCAGTCGGTTTCCATGATCCCGAGGTTGCGCTGGTCGGTGGTGAGCAGGAAGCCGTTCTCCTGCCAGAAGTCGCGCACCGGTTCCCAGAGCTGCTCGGGTGTGCGGCCGACGACGATCCAGCGCTCGGACCCCGAACGCTCCATGCGCACGTCGCCGACGGAACTGACCGCGGTCGGCACGCCCGGCGCATTGGCGATGCCGGCCTGGTACGAATTGGCGCTGACGGTGCCACCGGGCACGGCATAGCGGTTTTCGCGCGACAGCTGCGTGAGATCGGGCGGCACTTCGAGCGTGGGTGCCTTGCCGGCGCTCTTGTAGTCGATCTTGTCGCCTTCGAGGGCCGAGCAGGCAGCGAGGCTGGTGACCAGTGCCAGCAGTGCAAATCGCGAAATGGTGTTCAACGTCGTCTTCCTTGGAGGATGGTTCGATCTATCGATGGGCCGCAGCGCCCGTCTTTCAGAGCGCAGGCCGCGCAAAAGGTTGCCGGCGTTCGCGTACGGCGAGTAAAGATGGCTCAGTCCTTGAGCAGGCCGCTCGCGCGCAGCGCGGATTCGACCACTGGGCGGCTCGCTTCGCCGAGCTCGGTGAGCGGCAACCGCAGCGCGCCGCCGCACAGGCCCAGGCGAGCCATGGCCCACTTGACGGGAATGGGGTTGGGCTCGACGAACAGGTGGCGGTGCAGGGGCATCAGTTCGAACTGGATCTGCATCGCGCGCTTCGCATCGCCGGCGATCGCCGCCATGCAGAGCTCATGCATCTTGCGCGGCGCGACATTGGCGGTGACGCTGATGTTGCCCTGGCCGCCGCACAGCATCAGCGCCACGGCGGTCGGATCGTCGCCCGAGTAGACGGCGAAATTCTTCGGCAGGTCGCGGATCAGCCACTGCGCACGCTCGATGTTGCCGGTCGCTTCCTTGATGCCGATGATCCCGGGCACCTGCGCGAGGCGCAGCACGGTGTCGTGCGCCATATCGGCGACGGTGCGGCCCGGTACGTTGTAGAGCACGGTCGGCAGGTCGCCCACCGCTTCGGCGATCGCCTTGAAATGCCGGTACTGGCCTTCCTGCGTCGGCTTGTTGTAGTAGGGCACGACCTGCAATTGCGAGTCGGCGCCGACGCCCTTGGCGAACCTGGCGAGCTCGATCGCTTCCTTGGTGGAATTCGCGCCGCAGCCGGCCATGATGGGCACGCGCCCGCGGGCCTGCTCGACCGAGACGCGGATGATCTCGCAGTGCTCTTCGACATCGACCGTCGGCGACTCGCCCGTGGTACCGACCACGCCGAGGCAATCGGTGCCTTCGTCGATGTGCCAGTCGATGAGCCGGCGCAAGGCGGGATAGTCGACACTGCCGTCGTCATGCATCGGCGTGACGAGCGCGACGATGCTGCCTGTCAGTTGCTCCAAGGGAATCTCTTTGTCGGTTGCACGAAAGGTACACATTCTACTGATCCGCCGGACGGCCCCGGCGCAGGCCGGAACGGTCCGGCGGCGAAGGCCCGTGCGGGCTTTCCCTAGAGGGGGTGGCGCGCAGGCGCGGCGCCGGACGGGCGCACGGCCGCGATGCGCTGGACGAAGCGCTCCGGCGCGCTCAGGAAGCCGTCCTCGTAGGCCACCACCCGCAAGGGCGCACAGGCGGCCAGCAACTCGCCGGGCGCGAGCAGGAAGTCCGGTCGCGACGGCTTGCCGACGGTCTCATTGCCCATTGCGAACGTTTCGTACAGCAGCACGCCGCCGGGCGCGACCGCCGCGACGATGTCGGGCAGGCGCGGCCGCCAGAGGTAGTTGGTCACGACCACGGCGCCGAAGCGCTGGCCGGCGAACGGCCATGGCCCGGCCTCGATGTCGGCCAGCACGGCGCGTCCGAAGCGGCCGGCCGCATCGACGGCCTCCGGCGAGCGGTCCACGCCGGTCACCGCATGGCCGCGTTGCGCGAACCACTGCATGTGCCGGCCCGCGCCGCAGGCGACGTCGAGCACCGTGGCATCGGCTGCGGGCAGGTGCGACCAGCGCACGATCCAGGGCGAGGGCGTGAGCGTCGCGTGGTTCAAAAGCAGGCCCAGAACTGGTCGATCAGCGTCACCATGAACGCCGGCCGGGTGTAGAGCGCGAACACGCCGGCCAGCACGATCGCCGCTGCGGCCAGCCACCCGGCATGGCGCAGGCGTTGGTGCAGCGTCGGCTTCGTGTTCATGGTCGTGCAGGCTCAGGCGGGTTGCGCGATCGGCCGTGCGATCGCGCTTTCCCGCACCGGCAGATTGATCAGCGCGGCGAACACGCCGAGCGCGATGGCGATGTACCACAGGATGTCGTAGCTGCCGGTGCTGTCGTAGAGATAGCCGCCGAGCCAGATGCCGAGGAACGAGCCGACCTGGTGGCTCAGGAACACGAAGCCGCTCAGCATCGACAGGTGCGCCACGCCGAAGATCTGCGCCACCAGCGCGTTGGTGGTCGGCACCGTCGACAGCCAGAGGAAGCCGAGCACCGCCGCGAACACATAGGTCGAGAGCGGCGAGACCGGCAACCCGATGAAGAGCGCGATCGCGATCGCGCGGCCCAGGTAGATCACGGCCAGGATCTTGCGCTTGGCGAAGCGCTGGCCCAGCATGCCCGCGAGGTAGGAGCCGAAGACATTGAACAGCCCGACCAGCGCCAGCGCATAGCTCGCGACCTCGGGCCCGAGGCCCTTGTCGCGCAGGTAGCTCGGCATGTGCACGCCGATGAACGCCAACTGGAAGCCGCAGACGAAATAGCCGGCCATCAGGAAGCCGAAGCTTGGGTAGCGGAAGGCTTCGGCCACCGCGCGCACGACCGTCTGCTCGCGTGGCACGGTGGCCGCGGCCGAGCTGCGCGGCTCGCGCAGGCCGAAGGCCAGCGGCACGATCACCAGCACCATCATCGCGAGCACGATCAGCGCCGTGTGCCAGCCGAGCCGCGAGATCAGTTGGCCCTCGATCGGCACCATGAGGAACTGCCCGAAGGAGCCGGCCGACGCCGCCACGCCCATGGCCCAGGAGCGGCGCTCGGGCGCAATCTGCCGCCCGATCACGCCATAGACGACGGCGTAGGTGGTGCCCGCCTGCGCCGCGCCGATCAGCACGCCGGCCGTCAGCGTGAACAGCAGCGGCGTCGGCGACAGCGCCATGCCGGCCAGCCCGAGCGCATAGCACACGGCGCCGATCAGCAGCACCCGGAACGCGCCCAGCTTGTCTGCCAGCATGCCCGCGAACACGCCGATCACGCCCCAGGCCAGGTTCTGGATCGCGATCGCGAACGAGAAGGTCTGCCGCGACCAGCCCTGCTCCTGCGTGATCGGCTGCAACCAGAGTCCGAAGCCATGGCGGATGCCCATCGACAGCGTGACGACCATGGCGCCGCAGAAGAGGACTTGCTTGAGCGACAGGGGCGCGGACGTGGAAGGCATCCGGGCAATGTATCCAAAAAGCGTGGCCGCGCGGGCCGCAGGCATTGTTGATATTTGCAGCCCGGGTTGATGCCGCGGCCGCATCGCCGTCTTCTGTATGTTCATACAGGCTTTGGCGCTTCGCACGCATACAATCCGCCCCCATGGCGACCCCCAGCACGATTCCCCCGGCCTATTCGGAAGGCTCCATCCGCGTCCTCAAGGGCCTCGAGCCCGTCAAGCAGCGTCCGGGCATGTACACCCGCACCGAAAACCCGCTGCACCTCATCCAGGAAGTGATCGACAACGCGGCCGACGAAGCGCTCGCCGGCTACGGCAAGAAGATCAAGGTCACGATGCACGCCGACGGCTCGGTCGGCATCGAGGACGACGGCCGCGGCATTCCCTTCGGCCTGCATCCGGAAGAGAAGGCGCCGGTGATCGAGCTGGTCTACACGCGGCTGCATGCGGGCGGCAAGTTCGACAAGGGCTCGGGCGGTGCCTACAGCTTCTCGGGCGGGCTGCACGGCGTTGGTGTTTCGGTGACCAATGCGCTGTCCAAGCGGCTCGAGGTGATCACGTACCGCGAAGGCTCGGTGGCGCAGCTCGCATTCTCGGGCGGCGACGTGATCGAGAAGCTCAAGATCCGCCCGCAGGAAAGCGCGAGCGCGAACAACGGCGATGGTCCGCGCGACCGCAGGCAGGGCACCACGGTGCGCGCGTGGCCCGATCCGAAATACTTCGAGTCGCCGGTGCTGCCGATCCACGAACTCACGCACCTGCTGCGCAGCAAGGCGGTGCTGATGCCGGGTGTCACCGTGACGCTGGTGATCGAGAAGACCAAGGAAACCCAGACCTGGCTCTACAAGGGCGGCCTGCGTGACTACCTGATGCAGACGCTCAACGGCGATCCGGTGATCCCGCTGTTCGAAGGCGCCGGCCATGCCGACCGCAATGCCGACAACTTTGCCGAGGGCGAGGGCGCCGAGTGGTGCGTGGCCTTCACCGAAGACGGCCAGCCGGTGCGCGAGAGCTACGTCAACCTGATCCCGACCAGCGCCGGCGGCACGCACGAGAGCGGGCTGCGCGATGGCCTGTTCAATGCCGTGAAGAGCTTCATCGAGCTGCATTCGCTCCTGCCCAAGGGCGTCAAGCTGCTGCCCGAGGACGTGTTCGCGCGCGCCTCGTACGTGCTCTCGGCCAAGGTGCTCGATCCGCAGTTCCAGGGCCAGATCAAGGAGCGCCTGAATTCGCGCGACGCGGTGCGGCTGGTGTCCAGCTTCGTGCGGCCGGCGCTCGAGCTGTGGCTCAACCAGCATGTCGACTACGGCCGCAAGCTCGCCGAGCTGGCCATCAAGGCCGCGCAGACGCGGCAGAAGGCCGGGCAGAAGGTCGAGAAGCGCAAGGGCTCCGGCGTCGCCGTGCTGCCCGGCAAGCTGACCGATTGCGAGAGCAAGGACATCGCGCACAACGAGGTCTTCCTGGTCGAGGGCGACTCGGCCGGCGGCAGCGCCAAGATGGGCCGCGACAAGGAAAGCCAGGCCATCCTGCCGCTGCGCGGCAAGGTGCTCAACACCTGGGAGGTCGAGCGCGACCGCCTGTTCGCCAACACCGAGATCCACGACATCTCGGTGGCCATCGGCGTCGATCCGCACGGCCCCGACGACACGCCCGACATGTCCGGCCTGCGCTACGGCAAGGTCTGCATCCTGAGCGATGCCGACGTCG
This sequence comes from Variovorax sp. SRS16, assembly GCF_901827165.1. Lineage (NCBI taxonomy): Bacteria > Pseudomonadati > Pseudomonadota > Betaproteobacteria > Burkholderiales > Comamonadaceae > Variovorax > Variovorax sp. SRS16. The sequence goes on along the minus strand of NZ_LR594666.1, from coordinate 3,270,607 downwards.
ACGGCTCGCACATCCAGGTGCTGCTGCTCACGCTCTTCTTTCGCCACTTTCCGAAATTGATAGACGCCGGCCACGTGTATGTCGCAAAGCCGCCATTGTTCCGTGTCGATGCGCCGGCACGTGGCAAGAAGCCGGCGGCCAAGGTCTATGCGCTCGACGAAGGCGAACTCACCGCCATCCTCGACAAGCTGCGCAAGGACGGCGTGCGCGAAGGCGCCTGGAGCATCAGTCGCTTCAAGGGCCTGGGCGAAATGAGCGCCGAACAGCTGTGGGAAACTACGCTCAACCCGGACACGCGGCGCCTGCTGCAGGTCCGGCTGGGCCGCTTCGATGTCACCGGCACCCAGGGCGAGATCACCAAGCTGATGGGCAAGGGCGAAGCGGCGGCGCGGCGCGAGCTGATGGAGCTCAGGGCCGACGACGTCGAGATCGACGTCTGAAGGCAAGACCCATTCAGAGCGGCGTCCGGTGAACGGCGCGGCGGCCCCCGCTCCGCGTCGACGGACGAGGCGCGCGGGGGCCGGACAACCATGGAAGGAAGGGGAGAGGATCGTGTCACATCAGCAGCAGCGGTTTTTCGTCAACAGCGTGAGCCAGCACTTGCCCGGCTTCTTCCAGGGCAAGAGCGTGATCGAGGTTGGCAGCCTGAACATCAACGGCTCGGTGCGCGAGTTCTTCTCGGGCTGCAACTACGTGGGGCTCGATGTCGGCGAGGGCAACGACGTCGACCTGGTCTGCCGTGGCGAAGACTACGGCGGGGCGGCCAACTGCGCCGACGTGCTGATCTCCTGCGAGGCCATGGAGCACAACCCCGGCTGGAAGAAGACCTGGCTCAACATGCTGCGGATGGTGAAGGGCGACGGGCTCGTCATCATGACCTGCGCCACCCATGGGCGCCGCCAGCACGGCACCGCCGAGTTCCTGCCTTTCGATTCGCCGCTGACGCACGGTCAGGGGCAAAACTACTACTGCAACCTTGCAGCCGCGGACTTCGCCGGCATCGTCAACCATGATGCCTGGTTCTCGGTCTGGGCCTTCTTCCAGGACCTGAGCGCGCACGACCTGTACTTCTTCGGTGTCGGGCTGCAGGTCGACGAGCAGACCCAGGCGCAGGCTCGGCGCCTTCAGGCGGCGTTCCATGAGCACTATCAGCGCGTGAACGTGCTCGGCGTGTACTGAAGAAGAGACCTCGCTGTGAAAGCGCTTGCGCCCCCCCTCCGGCAGATTCACCTTCATCAGATTTTCTACGACGAAGCGACCCGGGCCGCGCTCGATCCCGGCTTCGTCCCGATGGACAATCTGGCGAACGCCCGGCCCGACTGGTTCGAGTACTGGAGCATCCGGCGCTTCTTTCTGGGCACCGTCCTGAACGAGAACGATCTCTACGGTTTCTTTTCGCCGAAGTTCAGGACCAAGACAGGGTTGAGTGCCGAGGCGGTGCGGCAGTTCGTCGGGGACGGTACGGCTTCCCGCGCGGACGTCTACCTGTTTTCTCCGGTGTGGGGCGCGGCCTGCTATTTCCGCAATGTCTTCGAGCAGGGCGAGCGCTTTCATCCCGGCTTGCTGCCGGTGTCGCAGGCCTTTTTCGATGCCGCTGGATGGCGCGTCGATCTGCGGCAGCTCGTCATGAGCACGCGCACCACCGTGTTCTGCAATTACTTCGTGGCCACGCCTCGTTTCTGGCGGCGGTGGTTCGAGGTCGGCGAGGCCCTGTTTCGCATCGCAGAGGATCCGGACCACCCGCTGGCGCGTCATCTCGTGACCTTCACCGCTCACAACCCTGCGGCCAACATCTACCAGTTCAAGGCATTCCTCCAGGAGCGGATTGCGAGCTTCCTCCTGTGTGTCGAGGACTGGAATACCGTGGCCTGCGATTTCAGCGCGTTGCCGGATCCGCTCTGGCCCGCGCATCTGCAGCGCGATCTGCTCGTGCTCGACGCGCTCAAGATGTCCTACGTCGACACGGGCCTGCGCCTTTTCATCGACGAGTTCGATCGCCGACGGTCGGGTTCCTGATCCTGTCCATGGCTCGAAGCGCATGAAGAACTCGTTGTCCGGCAGCCTGAGGCGGTACATCCGGTGGATCGTGGCGTGGCTGCTGGTGGCCTGCTCGATGGGTGTCCATGCGGCCGACATCTACGGCTACATCGATGACAAGGGCGTGGCTCATTTCGCCTCCGAGAAGCTCGACGCGCGCTACCAGATCTTCTTTCGCGGCGGCCAGAGTTTCGACACGGCCGATGGCATCGGGCCGCTCGCGCGCCGGGGCGTGATCGGCGGCAAGGTGCCGAAGGCCTCGCAGACCCTGATGTCGCTGTTCGAGGCATCGCCCAGCTACAAGGTGGCCAAGGCCGCGCTGCGAGACGCCTCGCGCAAGCATGCGATCGACTACGAGCTGCTGCAGGCGCTGGTCGCCACCGAGTCGGGCTTCGATGCCCAGGCGGTCTCGCCCAAGGGCGCGCTCGGGCTCATGCAGGTGCTGCCGGCGACCGCGCAGCGCTACGGCGTGTCGGCCGACAAGCGAAACACGATCGAGAAGAAGCTCTTCGATCCGCGCATCAACATCGCCACCGGCACGCGCTACCTGCACGACCTGATCGCGATGTTTCCCGGCGAGATCGAGCTCGCGCTCGCCGCCTACAACGCGGGCGAGGGCGCAGTCCAGCGCGCCGGCAACAAGATCCCCAACTACCGCGAGACGCAGGACTACGTGAAGACCGTGCTGCAGCTCTACGCCTACCTCAAGCCCTCGGTCGCCCTGGGCGGCGGCCGCACGCCCGGCCGCATCCGCATGCAGATCGGCGGCGCGATCGGGCGCGGCAACATGCCACCCGTGGAGCCGCAGGACATGCCGGCGATGCCGGAGCTGCGGATCTCGCCCTATATGCCGCGCGTGCCCGGCCGCTCGGCACCGATCACCGAATAGACACCGAACCCACACCGAAGAAGAAGCAGCCAAGACATGGACTCCCAACCGCCTCTCGATCTCCAGAGCCCCGAAGAAGACGGCGCGCTCACGCTCGCCGACTACGCGCAGACCGCCTACCTCGAATACGCGCTCAGCGTCGTCAAGGGCCGCGCGCTGCCCGATGTCAGCGACGGCCAGAAGCCGGTGCAGCGGCGCATCCTCTACTCGATGTCGCGCATGGGCCTCGGCTTCGGCGGCGCCAATGGCACCGTGGGCGCCAAGCCGGTCAAGAGCGCGCGCGTGGTCGGCGACGTGCTCGGCCGCTTCCATCCGCACAGCGACCAGGCCGCCTACGACGCGCTGGTGCGCATGGCGCAGGACTTCTCGCAGCGCTATCCGCTGGTCGACGGCCAGGGCAACTTCGGCAGCCGTGACGGCGACGGCGCCGCGGCCATGCGCTACACCGAGGCGCGGCTCGCGCGCATCACCAGCCTCCTGCTCGACGAGATCGACGAAGGCACGGTCGACTTCATTCCCAACTACGACGGCTCGACCGAAGAGCCGCGCCTCTTGCCGGCGCGCTTGCCCTTCACGCTGCTCAACGGCGCGAGCGGCATCGCGGTCGGGCTGGCCACCGAGATCCCGAGCCACAACCTGCGCGAGATCGCCGATGCCTGCGTGGCGCTCATCAAGTCCAACGGCAAGCTCAGCGAAGAAGAACTGCTCACGCTCGTGCCCGGCCCCGACTATCCCGGCGGCGCGCAGATCATCAGCAGCGCTGCCGACATCGCCGAGGCCTACCGCACCGGCCGCGGCTCGCTCAAGGTGCGCGCGCGCTGGAAGATCGAAGACCTCGCGCGCGGCCAGTGGCAACTGGTGGTCAACGAACTGCCGCCCGGCGTCAGCACGCAGAAGGTGCTGGAGGAAATCGAGGAACTCACCAACCCCAAGGTCCGCACCGGCAAGAAGGCGCTTTCGGCCGAGCAGACGCAGCTGAAGGCGGCCGTGCTCTCGGTGCTCGACGTGGTGCGCGACGAATCGAGCAAGGACGCGGCCGTGCGGCTGGTGTTCGAGCCCAAGACTTCGCGCATCAGCCAGGACGAGCTCATCACCACGCTGCTGTCGCAGACCTCGCTCGAGACCTCCTCGTCGATCAACCTCACCATGGTCGGCATCGACGGCAAGCCGACGCAGAAGTCGCTGCGGCAGATGCTCAACGAGTGGATCGCCTTCCGCGAGATCACGGTCGAGAAGCGCTCGCGCCATCGGCTGGGCAAGGTGCAGGACCGCATCCACATCCTCGAAGGGCGGCAGCTGGTGCTGCTCAACATCGACGAGGTGATCGCGATCATCCGCGCGGCCGACGATCCGAAGGCGGCGCTGATCGCGCGCTTTCATCTCAGCGATCGCCAGGCCGAGGACATCCTAGAAATCCGGTTGCGCCAGCTGGCGCGGCTCGAAGCCATCAAGATCGAACAGGAGCTCAAGGGCCTGCGCGAGGAGCAGAAGAAGCTCGAGGACATCCTCGGCAGCCCGGCCGCGTTGCGCCGCCTGCTGGTGAAGGAGATCGAGACCGATGCCAAGAGCTTCGAGGATCCGCGCCGCACGCTGATCCAGGCCGAGAAGCGCGCCGTCGCCGAAGTGCGCGTGGTCGACGAGCCGGTCACGGTGATCGTCTCGCAGAAGGGCTGGGTCCGCACGCAGAAGGGCTGGGCCAGCGAGCGTGCCGCCGGCGCGGCGGCACCCGAATACAGCTTCAAGTCCGGCGATGCGCTGTACGGCGCCTTCGAATGCCGCTCGGTCGACACGCTGCTGGTGTTCGGCACCGCCAAGGAGAAGGGCGTGCGTGTCTACAGCGTCGCGGTGGCCTCGCTGCCGGGCGGCCGCGGCGACGGCCAGCCGGTGACGACGCTGATCGATCTCGACAGCGGCACGCATGTCGCGCACTACTTCGCGGGCCCGCTCGGCGCCAATCTGCTGCTGTCGAACACGGGCGGCTACGGCTTCATCGCGGCGGTCGAGAACATGGTCTCGCGCCAGCGCGGCGGCAAGGCCTTCATCGACGTCGGCGAGGGCGAGCAACTGTGCCGGCCCTCGCTGGTCGGCGGCGCGGGCGGCGCCGAGCCGCTGCCGGTGGCGACGCACGTGGCCTGCGCATCGACCGGCGGGCGCATCCTGACCTTCGAGATCGGCGAGTTGAAGGCGCTGCCCAAGGGCGGCCGCGGGCTCACGCTGATCGACCTCGATCCCAAGGACACGCTCGCAGGCGCCGCGGCCTACACGCGCAGCGTGCGCATCGAAGGCATCGGCCGGGGCGGCAAGGAACGCGAGGAGACGCTGGAGATCCGCACGCTCAACAATGCGCGCGCCGCCCGCGCGCGCAAGGGCAAGGCGGCCGACCTCGGCTTCAAGCCGGCGAGCATCGTGCGCGTACAGTAGGCCGCTCTGGAGAACAAGTGGACGCCACCCTCATCAGCCTCATCGTCGCCTTCGGCTTCGGCCTCGTCAGCTTCCTGCTGACGCGCTGGTGGTCGCGCCGCAGCCAGCAGAAGAAGACCGAGCGCGAACGCGCCGCGACCGCGGCCAGCCAGAGCCGCCAGGTGCGGCGCGCGCGCGAACGGCGCAAGCACCGCTGAAGCACGCGCGCATCCGGCTCAACTCCAGGCGCCGACCTGCAGCCGCACGCGGCCCGTGATGCCCGGCGTGCTGAGCGCCGCGCCCTGCTGCGAGAGCGGCACCACGAACTCGAGCTTGCCGTCGATCACCTGCTGATAGCTGATCGGCAGCGAGGCCTGCCCGGCGGTGTCGGTCTGCCAGCCGTATTTCACGTTCCACTGGTGGCTGGTGCTGCCTTCGGGCGGCGGTTCCATCTCGATGATCAGCGTGTCGCGGTAGAGCGAGCTGCCTTCGTAGTGGCCGTCGAGCCAGAACTTCTTGTTGACCTGGTAGTCGGGCACCCGCACGCCCAGCGTCATTGCGTAGGCCAGCGTGCGCCGGTTCGGATCGACCTTCGCGCGGTTGGCGAGGAACACGGTCGACAGGTAGATCGACTTGTTACCGGGGTTGGCGGCGTCGGTCAGTTCCTTGTGGGTGCGGCAGGCCGGCGAGTCCTCCTCGGCGACGCGCCGGCTCAGGTACCAGCGCTTGCCGCGCGGCGCGGCCAGCAGCTCGACCTGGTAGAGCGCATCGACGTCCGCGTCCTTCGGGATGTCGGGCGGCAAGGCGACCTGGTCGACGTCGAACCACAGGTCGACCCGCACGTCGCCGAACAGGAAGCGCACCAGATTCTGGTAGGCCTCCTCGGAATTGACGATGCCGAAGAAGCCGGAGTGCGAACGGTAGGTGAACGCGCGCGCCGTCGGCTTGAGCTTGCCGGCGTCGTCCTTGTACCAGAGCGCGGCATTGTCGATGCGCACCAGGCCGTCGCTGCCCTGGCCGGCAAACATGCGCGACAGGCCTTGCGCCACTTCGTAGTCGCCGCGGTTGCTGCCGATCATGCAGAAGAAGCGCTCCGGCGACGGCTGGATGCCGGCGGGCAGGCAATCGACGCGCCCGTCGGCCGCGGCCGGCGTGTCGAGGTAGTCGGCCATCTTGTCGCGGTTGAAGGTATTCATCTCGCTGGCCGAGAGCCAGGTCGGCACGTTGATGCCGGCAACGTCGATGCCGTTGTGCGGCGTCGCGAAGGTGAACACCTTGTCGACGCTGGCACGCGCTTCGGGCGTGCCGAGCGCATGGTTCTGCAGGAACGCGCGCACCACCAGGCCGCCCATCGAATGCGCGACGAGGTAGCAGCGGAATTCGTCCTTCGTCAAGCCGGCGCCGGGGTGCTGCGAGACCAGGTCGCGCACGCGCAGGATCAACTGGCCGAGTCCTGTCGCGTAGGTCTTGACGTCGCGCGCCTGGCCGTCGCCCAGGAGCGCGGACCCGGCGTCGTAGTAGCGATAGATGACGATCGAGGTGGATGCGATGCCGTCCACGTCGCGGCCGGTGTCGTCCGGCGGAGTCTTCCAGTCCGGATCGAGGATGTCGAGGCCGTTCTGGTAGACGTTCTGGTAGCCGTATTCCGACAGCAGCCGCACCACCGGCGACTCGAAGACGAACTTCTGCGCCGCCGCGTTCTTGTCGACCGTGGCGCGGTACACCGTCGAGCCGACATTGAAGCCGCAGAACGGATCGGCCGCCGTCTCGTCGCGCTCCGACGCGGTCATCGCGTAGCCGCGCACGTAGATGATCGGATAGCGGTTGCTGCTCATGGCGTGTCCTGTCGGCGCCGGGCTGCGGCGGGACGACGACTGTGACTCGGATGGCGCTTGGCGGCCATACAGCGGGCGGCGTAGGTCCTCTGTCGAGGTCTTGCTCCCTCTCCCTCTGGGAGAGGGTTGGGGTGAGGGCGTCCGGGCCTTTGAACTGTTGTCTTCGTTGGTTGGGCTGTTGGCCGGGAATTCGCCCCGGGGGCGACTTACTTTCTTTTGCTTCGCCAAAAGAAAGTAAGCAAAGAAAAGGCGACCCCACTGTGCGCGACCCTTCGCTTCGCTACGGGCAACCTGCGGTGCTCGCTTTTCGCGGGGTCTCGCTCAAACTCGCTTCGCTCAGACAGTCGCGAGCCCTGATCCGCGAAAAGCTGCGCTCCTCGGCGCGCACAGAGGGGATGAGGGTCAACGCGCCATGGCGCGTATATGTGTTTCTCGGGCCATCGCTTCGCTCGGCTGCGCAGCAGCCAATGGCATCGAGTAACGCTGCCAATTGCTGATTGAACTTCTCATTCGCGATTGATCTGCATCGACAGCCGATGGCCGACGCCATCGAATCTATCCACGCAATCGTCGCGCGGCGCTGCTCCACACAAGGACGCGCCAAGGCGCGTTGACCCTCATCCCCTCTGCGCGTGCCGAGGAGCGCATCTTCAGGCGGATCAGGGCCGCGCGTGTTTGAGCGAAGCGAGTTTGCGCGGACCCCGCCTGAAGCGAGCACCGCAGGTTGCCCGTAGCGAAGCGGAGGGACACGCGCAGTGGGGTCGCCTTTTCTTTGCTTACTTTCTTTTGGCGAAGCAAAAGAAAGTGAGTCGCCCGCCGGGGCGAATTCCCGGCTCCGGCCTCACATCAAACACAACGCCAAATCAAAGGCCCGCAAGCCCTCACCCCAACCCTCCCCCAGAGGGGGAGGGAGCAAGTCATCAGGGCCGGAAAAAAGCTAGCGCACCCCTTCCCACCACCGCACATTCGCACGCGGCACGCCGATGGTCACCACCTCGCCAAGCTCCGGCGTCGCGAGCTCGATGTGCTTGTCCTCGGCCAGCTTCGCGATGCGCGCCATCGGCTCCTGCCACGGATGAAAGGCGAGGTCGAAGGTGCTGTTGTGCACGGGCAGCAGCACCTGGGCGTGCACCTCCTCGAAAGCCTGCACGCTTTGCTCCGGCGTCATGTGGACCGAGGGCCAGTGGCTGTCGTAGGCACCGTTCTCGATCAGCGCCAGGTCGAAGCCGCCGAAGCGTTCGCCGATCTGCCTGAAGTTCGGCGAATAGCCGCTGTCGCCGCTGTAGTAGATGCGCTGCGTGCCGCTTTGCATCACCCAGCCGGCCCACAGCGTGTCGTCGCGATCGTCCAGGCTGCGGCCCGAGAAATGCTGCGCCGGCACGGCCGTGACCTGCACCTCGCCCTGCGTCGCCGACTGCCACCAGTCGAGCTCGGTGATGCGATCGGCCGGCACGCCGAGCGCGATCAAGCGTCGGCCGACCCCAAGCGGCACGAAGAAGCGTTGCGCGCGCTGCGCCAGGTAGCCGATGGTCGCGGCATCGAGATGGTCGTAGTGGTCGTGCGAAATGATGACGCCCTCGATCGCCGGCAGCTGCGCGAGTGCGATCGGCGATTCCTCGAAGCGCTTGGGCCCGATCCACTGGAAGGGCGACGCGCGCTCGCTGAACATCGGATCGATCAGCCAGTAGCTGCCGCGCAGCTTGAGCAGGCTCGACGAATGCCCGATGCGCGCCACGTGGTTGGCTTGCGGATCGAGTGCATCGAGCTGTGCGGCGCCGAGCGCGTGCACCGGGATCGGGTCGATCGGCATGGTGCCGGTCTTGGTCTCGAACAGGAACCTCGGCCAGATCTTCCATGGGCTCGCCGAGGGCAGGGCCTGCGGGTTCGGCGGGTTGCGGAAACCGCAGCCCTTGAACTGCGGCGACGACGCATAGGGCGATGCGTCGCAAGGACCATGGCCGGCGCAGGCCGCGAGCAGGGCACAGGCCGCGATGGCGAGCGCCGCATGCAGCCGGCATGGCCGCAGGCACCGGTGTGCGAAGGCGAAGGAGGGCAGCATGGACATGGCGTGCGAATTCGTCGAGCGGGCAAAGGCGCCGCGCCGAGCTTACTGAATCCGGCATAGACCATTCGTCCCATTGATCGCGCCTGCCAAAGGTGAAATATTCCACGCCGAACCACGAGGAGCCGCATGGACGACACCATCCAGAAGCTGGTGAACGCCCGTCGCATGGCGCTCAACGGCAGCGACGACGGCGGACGGCCCTGGGGGCTGGCGCTCTCGGGCGGTGGCATCCGCAGCGCGACCTTCTGCCTCGGCCTGCTCAAGGCGCTGGCGTCGCGGCGGCAGTTGCTGCGCTTCGACCTGATCTCCACCGTCTCCGGCGGCGGCTACATCGGCGCCGCGCTGGGACGGCTGTGCACCAACGCCGACTCGGCCGACGCGGTGCGCGAGATCGAGCGCACGCTCGGCGATGTCGACCGCTCGCGCTTCGGCTGGTGGCTGCGCGCCAACGGCCGCTACCTGATTCCGGGCGGCATGCGCGACACGCTGTTCGCGACCGCGCTCTACCTGCGCAACCTGCTGGGCACGCACGTCGAGATCGCGATCGCCGCGAGCCTGATCGGCATGGTGCTCGCCGCCACCAACCTGCTGCTGTGGGATGCGGTGTTCCGCGCGGTGGACCTCGATGGCGCGCAGGCCGACGTGGCGCTCGCCGGTGCCGAGCTCACCAGCACGCAGGCGCTGCTTGCGATCGTGCAATGGGCCACGCAGGTGCCGACGCTGTGGTTCACCTGGATCGGACCCTTCATCGCGTCGCTGGTGCTCGCGTGCGCCTACTGGTCGGTGCGCGACAAGCCATCTCCCTCCTCGATGTTCCTGCAGGTCGGCATGTGGTGCGCGCTCGGCGCCGGCGCGTGTTGGGTGGGTCCTCAACTGGTCCATCACTACAGCGGCCCGCAATGGCTCGCGCCGGCCTTCGTCGGCTTCGCGCTGTGCTGGATCGTCGCCTTGCTGTGGGTGCTCTGGCGCGGCCGGCAGCGCAACGCCAGCCAGCTGCGCAACGAGCTGACCGATGCGCTGGCCTCGGTGCTCAACACCGCGCTGCTGATCGGCCTGCTCGGCCTGCTCGACCGCAGCGCCTGGTGGCTGGCGGCCGACAATCAGCAGCAGCGCATCTCCTACGGCGCCGTGCTGCTGGTCGCGGCGGCGGCGCTGCGCGGCGTGCTGCCGACGCTGCTGTCGCAGAAGGGCCAGGCGCCCGGCATCGGCAAGACGGTGCTGCTGACGCTGGCCAGCCTGCTCGGGCTGGTGCTGGCCTTCTGCCTTGCGGCCTGGTGGATCGGCGTGGTGTACGCAGCCGTGTTGCTGCAGGTCTTCACGCCCGAAGGGCTCGACTTCTCGCGCGGCTGGGTCTGGCTCGGGACCATCGGCGTGATCGTGGGCTCCTATGCACTGGTCACGGGGCGCAACTTCGCGTTTCTCAACATCTCGTCGCTGCACATGTTCTACCGCGCGCGCATCGTGCGCGGCTACCTCGGTGCAGCCAATGCGCGGCGGCTCGGCGCCAGCCCGACCGACGAGATCTCGGGGCTCGAACCGCCGCAGGTGCCGGTGGGCGAGGTCGATGCGCACGACGACATCGCGCAGCTGCACTATGCGCCGCATCTGCACGGCGGGCCGGTGCATCTGGTGAACGTCTGCATCAACCAGACGCACGACTCCAAGGAGCGGCTGTTCAATCGCGATCGCAAGGGCCTGCCGCTGACCATCGGTCCGCTCGGCTGGATGCAGGCCGGCGGCGGCGCGTGGCTGCAGGCCCGTGCCAAGGCCGCGCTCACGCTCGGTGCCTGGACCGCGATCTCGGGCGCCGCGATCGCGCCGGGCCTGGGCCGCGTGACCAAGCGCGGCATCTCCGCGCTGTCGGTGTTCGCGGGCCTCCGGCTCGGCTACTGGTGGGACAGCGCCGATGCCGGCATGGTGCAGCGCGGCGCCGCCGCGCGCGGCAGCACGCTCCTGATGAAGACGCGCTTCCTGCTGCTCGAATGCTTCGGCGCCTTCCCGGGCAGCAGCTCGGCCAACTGGTACCTGAGCGACGGCGGCCATTTCGAGAACACCGGCGCCTATGCGCTGCTGCGTCAGCAGGCCGCGCTGATCGTGATCGCGGACTGCGGCGCGGATCCGGACTACCGCTTCTGCGACCTCGAGATCCTGATCCGCCGCGCGCGCATCGACCTCAATGCCGAGATCACCTTCATGAAACCGCAACCGGACGCCGAGTGGTCGCACCGGGAGGCCTTCGGTTCGCTCAACGACCTCGCTTCGCCCAGCAGCCAGGCCTGTCTTGCGATGGCGAACGTGCGCTACGCCAGCGGCGCCACGGGGCAGATCGTGCTGGTCAAGCCCAATGTCTCGGCCGCGCTGCCGGTCGACCTGGTGAACTTCAAGGCCGCCAATCCGCTCTTTCCGCAACAGCCGACCACCGACCAGTTCTTCGACGAGGCGCAGTGGGAAAGCTACTTCCAGCTCGGCGCCGAGATCGGCCACCGGCTCAAGGGCGAACTGCTCGACCAGGTCGCGGCGGGTGCGCAGGGGCTTTTCGTGCCCGACGATGGCCAGTCGCTGCCGGTGGACGATGCCGATGCGCCGCGCACGGCCGGCGAGCGCAGCGACGGCGCTGCGGCCGCGGCCGTCGGCAAGATGAGCCGCCTGCAGGCGCGCGTGATCAAGGCCGGTGCGGTGACGGCATCGGTCGGGCTGGGCACCGCCGCCACCTTCGGCGTCGCGGCCTGGCAGGGCATCGACAACTGGCGCTCGCAGCAGGCTGCGACCGAGCAGTCCGAGAACACCGCCTTCAAGGACCTGAGCAATGTCTGGGCGCACCTGCCGGCCGGCACCTCGGCGAGCGAGGCGCCCTCGCTGCTGGCGGCTGAATTGCTGCGCACCGGCGACCTGCTGTGCCGCGAGGGCAGCGACAACTTCATGGCCAAGTTCCGTCTCTCGGTGCAGATCGTCGACGATGCCAAGCGCGCGTGCGCCAAGGAAGCGCCGCAACAGCGCACGCCGGCCTGTGCGCGCCTGCTCGACGCGGGCAACGGCATCGACTGCCTGCAGCCGACGCAGGCGCCGGCCTGTGCGCCGCGCTACTGGGCGCGCGACTACAGCGGCCTGACGGCATCGAAGGAAAACTGCAGCGGCACGGCACCGGCGCCCTGGCCCGCGGTGGTGTGGTTGCGCGACGTGGTGACCGGCGGCCCCGCCGTCCAGGTCGCGGCCGCACCGCCGCCGCCGGCGGAGGCCCCTGCGCCTTCGGCCATGCGTGGCATCGAACCGGGACAGGTCGGCGCAGCGTCCGGAGAGGCCGGTGCGACGCCGCCCGAGGCCGGGGGCGCACCGATGCCCGCAGCCGACGTGTGCCGTGGCGTCGTGGTTTACATCCAGCTCTACGGACCGGCGCTGCGCGACGCGGCGCGCGCGTTGCGCGAGCCCTGGCACGCGCTCGGTGCCTCGGTGCCGCCGGTCGAGGACGTGCTGCGCACCTCGCGCCAGGCCGGGCGCTCGCCGCCCACCGGCCATCCGCAGCCGAGCGTGATCATCCGCGACGAGTCGCAGCGCGCCTGCGCCCAGGCGCTGGTGCAGACCGCCGCATCGCCGACCGGCCAGCCGTGGACCATCAAGCTGTTGCCGCGCTCGCTCAAGGGCGCGGCCGATGCGATCGAGGTCTGGCTGCCGCGCACCCGGGATACCTACGGGAACTGAGCAAGGCCGCGGCCCCTAATCCGCCCCCGCCCGCCAGACCCGCGCCAGCACCGCCAGCTTGGTGCGAAAGGTATGGCGCTCGTCCGACAGCGCATCGATGAAGTCCGACAGCCGCTTGGACTTGATCATCGTGTAGACCGTGAGCCAGGTCGTGAAGATGCCGATGCCGAACAGCCAGGCTGCCTTGCGCCACCACGGCGCATCGGCCTCGGCCAGCAGGTTCATGCCGAGGAAGCCGGTGGTGATGGTGCCGATCAGGCCGAACAGCGTCACCACCGTGAGCCGCACCACCGTGTTGGCCTGGCGCCGCAGGCTGTCGGCATCGAGGTAGGTGTTCATGTCGGCGATGCGCACCTTGACTTCGTCGTACAGCGGATCGAGCCCCAGGTGCGTGGTGCACAGACGGAACAGCGCGCGCACCTGCGCCTGCTCCGAGATCTCGTGGAACCAGTAGCGGTGCGTGAAGCGCAGGAAGCCCTCGAAGCTCATGCGGATCGCGCGCTTGAAACGCTTGACGCTCGCGACATCGTGCACGTCGAGATTGCGCAGTGCCTCCACCAGCCGGTCGGAGAACATCAGCAGCGCCGCCTTCTGGAAATGCGCGATCAGGAACAGCAGGAAGTGCTGGTGCCTGAACTGCGCGAGCACGCCGCGATCGCGGCAGCCGAAGAATTCGGAGCGCGCATCCCCGACCACGATCAACGCGCGGCCGTTGCACAGGTAGCGCGTGTTGGGCGCGGCGCCGGCATCGACCCAGAAGCGGTCGTAGCAGTAGCGCTGCTCGAAGTCGGCCACCTGCGCCTCGGCATAGGGCAGCGGTCCGGCGCCGCCGACCGCGGGTTCCGCGGCGCCCGTGACCATCGCGAGCCGGATGAAGTCGCTGCGCGACAGGCGCCGCGGATCGTCGAGCGAGAGGTAGGCCATCACCGGCATGCGGTAGTACTCGAGCTGGCGAAAACGCAATGCGCCGGGCTCGTCGGAATGGTCGCTCACCAATGGCTGCATCAGCCAGGCCCAGTGGGCCGCGAGGCGCGGCGCGCGGTGCTCGGCCACGTGCGAGAGAAAGGCCTCGCGCTGCTGCGCATCGGAGCGCGCGAGCACGCGGCCGTCCGCGGCCAGCCATTCGACGCTGTTCATGCAATGCAAGGCCTGGCCCTGCGCGTCCCAGCCGCCGGGGTAGGCGCGGCCGAAGCGGTAGAGCAACTCCTGCGCCTGCGGCAGCCCGAGGTCGTCGGCGCCGACCTCGACGTTGAGCAGCACCACGTCGACGTCGAAGAAGAAATACAGGTCGACATGCACCACCTGCAGCGTGACCGGCGCATCGCCGGGCTTCGGCAGCACGCGCACGGCGGCGACATCGCGGCGGCGGAACACGCGCATCGGCGATTCGCTGCCGATGTCCGTTCCGGCCTCGCGCCCGCGGCGGCCGTCGCCATAGAGAAAGCGCTGCACATAGGGCAGGAAGCTCACGAACTCGTTGTAGTGCCGTTCGTGGAAATGCTCGCTGCTGCCGTTGTATTCGTCGATCTCCTCGTGCCAGGGCGACGCGTCGCCGAGTTCGCGCAGCACCTGCCATGGGCCGCGATGCGCATGGCGCGGCTGCGCGGTCGGCATCAGCCGCAGCGGCCACAGCAGGGTCTGGCGCAGATGACGCACGACCGGCGTGGCGGCTGCGGGGTCGATCGCTGCGGCAGCATCCGATGTCTCGGTGATCAGCATCGCGTCAGTGTAGGCAGGCGGTAGGTGGGCACGGTGCCTAGGGAAATCCCGGGTGCGCGTCTGAAACCGGTTTCAATATACTTGCCGCCGTGCACTACCAATTCCAGTTCGAAGCCGTCTTCGCCGCCTGGCCGCTGTTGCTCAAGGGCACGTGGATCACCATCCAGCTCTCGCTCGTCGCCACGCTGCTGGGCCTGGTGGTCGCCATCTTCTGCGCCTGGGGCAAGACCTCGGGGCCGGGCTGGCTGCGCTTCATCGTCAATGCGTACATCGAGGTCATTCGCAACACGCCCTTCCTGGTGCAGCTGTTCTTCTTTTTCTTTGCATTGCCGGCCATCGGCTTGCGCTGGTCGCCCTACACCGCGGCGCTGACCGCGATGGTGGTGAACCTCGGCGCCTACGCGACCGAGATCATCCGCGCCGGCATCGAGTCGATCCCCAAGGGCCAGATCGAGGCGGGCAGGGCGCTCAACCTCAAGCCGTGGGAGATCTTCCGCTTCGTCATCATCAAGCCGGCGCTGAAGGCCATCTACCCGGCGCTCACCAGCCAGTTCATCCTGCTGATGCTGAGCTCGGCCGTGGTGTCGGTGATCTCGGCCGATGACCTCACCTCGGTCGCGGCCAACCTGCAATCGCAGACCTTCCGCAGCTTCGAGATCTACATCGTGGTCGCCGCGATCTACCTCGCGCTGGCGCTGGCCTTCTCGGCGCTGTTCAAGCTGATCTACCAGCGCACGCTCAACTATCCGGACCGGCGCTGAACACCATGCGTACCTTCGGCACTCCCGAATTCCTGTTCATCCTCGAAGCGGCCAAGTGGACGCTGGCGCTGTCGCTGATCGCCTTCGTCGGCGGCGCGATCCTGGGCCTCGTGGTCGCGCTGGCGCGCACGTCGGACAGCAAGACCGCGCGCACGCTGTCGACCGGCTTCATCCAGATCTTCCAGGGCACGCCGCTGCTGCTGCAGCTGTTCCTGATCTTCTTCGGCGCGCCGGTGCTCGGCTTCGACATCAATCCGTGGATTGCCGCCGGCGTCGCGCTGGTGCTCAACAGCGCGGCCTTCCTCGGCGAGATCTGGCGCGGCTGCATCGAGGCCGTGCCGCGCGGCCAGTGGGAAGCGGCCGAGGCGCTGAGCCTCAACTACAGCGCACGCATGCGCGACGTGGTGCTGCCGCAGGCCTTCAAGATCGCGCTCGCGCCGACCGTGGGCTACGTGGTGCAGATCATCAAGGGCACTTCGCTGGCGGCCATCATCGGCTTCACCGAGATCACGCGCGCCGGGCAGATCATCAACAACGCGACCTTCCAGCCGCTGTATGTCTTCACGACGGTGGCGGCGATCTATTTCGTGATCTGCTGGCCGCTGTCGCTGCTGGCTGCGCACATGGAGCGTCGCCGCGCGCGTGCCCTGGCGCGCTGAGCACTGCGTTTTCTTTTCTCATCCGACTTCAAATCAAGGAGACTCCGACATGAACCATTCCATCGCCCGCCGCACGGCCCTCGCAGCCATCGCCTTGGGCGCCGCGCTCACGGCGTTCGCACCCTTCGCCTCGGCGCAGAGCGTGGCCGACATCAAGAAGAAAGGCGAGATCACCATCGGCATGCTGGTCGACTTCCCGCCCTACGGCACCACCGACGCCAAGAACCAGCCCGACGGCTACGACGCCGATGTCGCCAAGCTGCTGGCCAAGGACTGGGGCGTCAAGGCCAACATCGTGCCGGTCACCGGGCCGAACCGCATTCCCTTCCTCTTGACCAACAAGGTCGATCTGCTGGTGGCTTCGCTGGCCATCACGCCCGAGCGTGCCAAGCAGGTGCAGTTCTCGACGCCCTATGCGGCCGCGACCATCGTTCTCTACGGCAAGAAGGGCAGCACGATCAAGAGCGCGGCCGACCTGAAGGGCGTGCGCGTCGGCGTGGCCCGTGCCAGCACGCAGGATGTGGCCGTGACCAAGGCCGCGCCCGAAGGCACCGAGATCCGCCGCTTCGACGACGACGCCTCGGCCATGCAGGCGCTGATGTCGGGCCAGGTCGATGCGATCGGCTGCTCGGTCACCGTGGCGGCGCAGATCGCCAAGCGCGTGCCGGCCAACACCTTCGAAAACAAGTTCACGCTGGTGCAGCAGGCCATGGCGATCGCGATGCGTCCGGGCCAGGACGACCTGCTCAAGAACGTGAACGACTTCGTGCAGAAGAACACCGCCAACGGCGAGCTCAACAAGCTCTACAACAAGTGGCTCGGCGCTGACCTGCCCAAGCTGCAGTAAGACGCGAAAAGCCATGACGGACGCAGTCACGACCCAGGCGGGCGCCGACACCATCATCCGGATGGAGGCGGTGAACAAGTGGTACGGCACCTTCCAGGTGCTGACCGGCATCGACCTGTCGGTGAAGAGCGGCGAACGCATCGTGATCTGCGGGCCGTCCGGTTCGGGCAAGTCGACGCTGATCCGCTGCATCAACCGGCTCGAGACGGTGCAGAAGGGCCGCATCGTGGTCGACGGCATCGAGCTCACGGCCGGCGGCAGGAACATCGACGCCGTGCGCGCCGAGGTCGGCATGGTGTTCCAGCAGTTCAACCTGTTCCCGCACCTCACCATCCTGCAGAACTGCACGCTGGCGCCGATGCGTTCGCGCGGCCTGAACAAGGCCGAGGCCGAAGCGATCGCCATGAAGTACCTGACGCGCGTGCGCATTCCCGAGCAGGCGAACAAGTACCCGAGCCAGCTGTCGGGCGGCCAGCAGCAGCGCGTGGCGATCGCGCGCGCGCTGTGCATGACGCCCAAGATCATGCTGTTCGACGAGCCTACGTCGGCGCTCGATCCCGAAATGGTCAAGGAAGTGCTCGACACCATGATCGGCCTGGCCGAGGACGGCATGACGATGCTGTGCGTCACGCACGAGATGGGTTTCGCACGCAGCGTGGCCGACCGCGTGATCTTCATGGCCGAAGGAAGGATCGTCGAAGAGGCGCCGCCGGAAGAGTTCTTCGCTCATCCGAAGAACGAGAAGACCAAGCAGTTCCTCGGGCAAATCCTCTCCTCTCACCAAGCGCATTGACGTGTTCCAAGTACTGATCTCGCTGTCATCCTACGGCGCAGCCGAAGTCGGCCAGCACGGCCAGCTGTGGTGCGCGCAGCTCGCGAAGGCGGCCGGCGCCGACGGCGTCGAGGTGCGCGGCGAGCTGCTGCGCAATCCGTCGTCGGAGCTGCCGGCGCTGGCCGGACTGGCTTCGGTCTATTCGAGTCCCGAAGGTCTGTGGGCCGAAGGGGGCTTGCTCGACGGCGCCGCGCTCGCGCGCGGCCTCGCCGCCGCGACCGCGCTCGGCGCGCGCCGGCTCAAGATGGCGATCGGCGATTTCCGCGTGTCCTCGCACGGCGCGTTGGCGGGCCTGAAAGCGCAGCTCGACGAGACCCGCATCGAACTCATGATCGAGAACGACCAGACCGTGTCGGCCGGCTCGCTGCCTGCATTGCAGGCCTTCTTCAAGGCGGCCGACCACGCGGGGCTCGACCTCGGCATGACCTTCGACATGGGCAACTGGCACTGGCTCGGCGAATGCCCGCTGCAGGCCGCCTCGGCACTGGCCTCGCGCGTGCGCTACGTGCATTGCAAGGGCGTGCAGCGCCTGCCCGCGAAATGGGTGGCGGTGCCGCTGGCCGACTCGGTCGCGCCGTGGCGCGCGGTGCTGCGCGCATTGCCGGCCGACGTGCCGCATGCGATCGAATACCCGCTGATCGGCGACGACCTGCTCGCCGTCACGCGCGACCAGGTCGCGCACATCCGCGCGCTGCGCGCTGTGTCATGACGAAGCCTGCCTTCGATGTCGCGCTGTTCGGCGAAGCCATGCTGCTGCTGGTGGCCGACCGCCCCGGACCGATCGAGAACGCGACCGCCTTCCACAAGCGCACCGCCGGCGCCGAGACCAATGTCGCCATCGGCCTGGCGCGCCTCGGGCTCCGGGTCGGCTGGGCCAGCCGCCTCGGCACCGACTCGATGGGCCGCGCACTGCTGGCCGCGATGCGGGCCGAGGGCATCGACTGCTCGCACGTGGTCAGCGACGCGACGCAGCGCACGGGCTTCCAGTTCAAGGGCCGCGTGACCGACGGCAGCGATCCGCCGGTCGAATACCACCGCAAGGGTTCGGCCGCCAGCCACATGGGCCCGGCCGATGTCGACGAAGCCTGGCTGTGCTCGGCACGGCACCTGCATGCGACCGGCGTGTTCCCGGCCATCTCCGACACCAGCCTGCAGGCCGCGATCCGCAGCATGGCGGTGATGCGCGCGGCCGGCCGCACGATCTCCTTCGATCCCAACCTGCGGCCCACGCTCTGGTCCTCGCCCGAGCGCATGCGGCAGGAGATCAACGGCCTCGCCGCGCGCGCCGACTGGGTGCTGCCGGGCATGGAAGAAGGCTTGTTCCTCACCGGCGAGACGACACCCGAAGGCATCGCGCATTTCTATCGCGCGCTCGGCGCGAAGCTGGTGGTGGTCAAGCTCGGCGCCGACGGCGCCTACTACGACAGCGACGTGGCCGGCACGGGGCGCGTCGACGGCTTCCCCGTGAAAGAGGTGATCGACACGGTCGGCGCCGGCGACGGCTTCGCGGCCGGCGTGATCAGCGCGCTGCTCGAAGGCCGGCCGGTGCCCGATGCGGTGCGGCGCGGCGCCTGGATCGGCGCGCGCGCCGTGCAGGTGCTCGGCGATACCGAAGGCCTGCCGACGCGGGCCCAACTCAATGAGGCGAACTTGTGATGCAAAAAAAGAAGGTGCTGGTGTTCCGCGAACTGCCCGATGACCAACTGGCGCGCCTGCAGGCGGTGCACGAGGTCACGGTGGCCAATCCGCGCATCGCCGCGCAGCGCGAGGCCTTCGAGGCCGCGCTGCCGACGGCGCAGGGCATGATCGGTTCGGCCTATCCGGTCGATGCCGCGCTGCTCGACCGGGCGCCGAAGCTCGAGGCGATCGCCAGCGTCTCGGTCGGCGTCGACAACTACGCGCTGTCCGAGCTGCATGCGCGCGGCATCCTGTTGTGCCACACGCCCGGCGTGCTCGACGAGACAGTGGCCGACACGGTGTTCGCGATCCTGATGGCGACCTGCCGCCGCGTGGTCGAGCTGTCGAACCTGGTGCGTGAAGGCCGCTGGGACAAGAACATCGGCGACGAACTGTTCGGCTTCGACGTGCACGGCAAGACGCTCGGCCTGCTGGGCTTCGGCCGCATCGGTCAGGCGATCGCGCGCCGCGCCGCGCTCGGCTTCGGCATGCCGGTGCTCTACCACGCGCGCCATCCGGTCGACCTGGCGGCGCAGGCGCCCGAGCTGCAGGGCCGTGCCATCCATACGCCGCTGGACGATCTGCTGGCGCGCGCCGACATCGTGGTCGCGATGCTGCCGCTGTCGGACAGCACGCGCGGCATGATCGATGCGCGCGTGTTCGGCGCGATGAAGCCGGGCGCGATCTTCATCAACGGCGGGCGCGGCGCGACCGTGCAGGAAGACGCGCTGCTCGCCGCGCTCGACCACGGCACGCTGCGCGCCGCGGGGCTCGACGTGTTCGCCGCCGAGCCCTTGCCCAAGGCCTCGCCGCTGCGCACCCACCCGCGCGTGACGCCGCTGCCGCACATCGGCTCGGCCACGCACGAGACGCGCCACGCGATGGCCGAGCTGGCGACCACCTGCCTGTTGCAGGCGCTGGCGGGCGAACGGCCGGCGGCGGTTTTCGATACGGCTGCGGCGTGAAGGCGAGGCCGCCACGAGCAACGATCGCGGATGTCGCGAAAGCGGCAGGGGTGTCCAAGGCCACCGTTTCCCGATTCCTGAATCACCGCGAGCGCCTGCTGAGCCCCGACATCGCGGCGCGCGTCGAAGCCGCCGTCACCCAGCTCGCCTACACGCCGAGCCTGATGGCGCAGGCGCTGAGCCATGGCCGCTCGCGGCTGATCGGCCTCGTCGTGGCCGACATCACCAATCCCTACTCGGTTGCGGTGCTGCGCGGCGCCGAGAAGGCCTGCCAGGATGCGGGCTACCTCGTGATGCTGTTCAACCTCGGCAACGACATCGACCGCGAGCGCGAGGCGATCGATGCGCTGGCGGGCTACCAGGTCGACGGCTTCATCCTCAACACGCTGGGCCGCGGCGCCGGCCTGGTCGATGCCGATGCGCTGCATGGGCGACCCGCGGTGCTGGTGGATCGGCGCCATGCCGGCATGCACACCGATTTCGTGTCGCTCGACAATGCGGCCGCGATGAAGACCGCATGCAGCCACCTCGTCGAAGGCGGATGGTGCGAGCTGCTGTACATCACCGAGCCGCAGAAGGGCGTGAGCTCGCGGCGCGAACGCACCGCGGCCTTCGGCGGCTGCATGGAGGCGCATGCGTCGGACGCGCCGCGCGTGGCAGGGCAGGTGTTCGAAAGCACGGACGGCGACGCCGATGCGCTCGACGCGGCGCTGCGTGCCCTGCGCCAGCGCGCGAAGCGCGGGCGGCGTGCGGCGGTGATCGCCGGCAACGCGGTCGTCACGTTGCGCGTCGCGGCGGCGATGGCGAAGCTCGGCTGGCGCTTCGGCGAGGAGCTGGGTTTCGTCGGCTTCGACGATCCCGAATGGACATCGCTGATCGGGCCCGGCCTGAGCGTCATCTCGCAGCCCACCGATGCGATCGGCCGCACCGCGGCGGTCTGCCTGATCGAGCGGCTCAAGGGGCTGGAGACGGCGCCGCGGCAGTTGCTGCTGCCGGGTGAGCTGGTGATTCGCGGCTCGTCGCGCGCGCCTGCGGCCTAGCGCCGCGCACGCAGCTCAGCGCGCGGCCCAGTCCGGTGGCCGCTTGTCGATGAAGGCCTGCACGCCTTCGAGCGCCGCCTCGTCCATCATGTTGCAGGCCATCGTGCGGCCGGCGTCCTCGTAGGCGGCGGCGATGTTCTTCTCGATCTGCCGGTAGAACAGCGCTTTGCCCATCGCCACCGCGACGCGCGGCTTGGCCACGATGCTCGCCGCGAGGCGCTCGACCTCGGCATCCAGCTGCGCGGGCTCGGCGACGCGATTGACCAGGCCTTGTTCCATGGCGCGCGCGGCATCGATGAACTCGCCCGTCACGAGCATCTCGAATGCGGCCTTGCGCGAGAGGTTGCGCGACAGCGCGACGCCGGGCGTCGAACAGAAGAGGCCGAGCGTCACGCCGCTGACCGCGAAGCGCGCGTCCGATGCCGCGACGGCCAGGTCGCACATCGCGACCAGCTGGCAGCCGGCCGCGGTGGCGATGCCCTGCACGCGTGCGATCACCGGCACCGGCAACTGCTGGAGCGCGAGCATCACGCGCGTGCATTGCGCGAACAGGGCCTGGTAGCGGTCGAGCGCGGGTTGCGCGCGCATCTCCTTCAGGTCGTGGCCGGCGCAGAAGGCGCGGCCCTCGGCGGCCAGGATCAGCACGCGCACCGTGTCGTCGTGCGCGACGGCGTCCAGCTCGGCCTGCAGCGCGTCCAGCATCGCGGCGGACAGCGCATTGAAGGTGCGCGGGCGGTTGAGCGTCAGCGTGACGACGCCGCGCGCATCGCGCACGGTCCGTACCAGCGGGTCGGAGGGCCCGCCGGGGTTCTCGCCGGATGCAGTCTCGTGGATCTTCGTCATACGTGTCTCCATGCGGTCCATTGTGGACCGAAGTCCTGACGATTCGATCGTTCGCGCCGTCGTTACGGCCGAATCGCCGGCCCTTGCGACGCAATGGCGGCTTCCCGCTGCCAGCCCTCGCTCCTACAGTTCCTTCTGGTTGAACAGGAGTCCGTCATGAGCCCGATCCCCCTTCGCAAAGTCCTCGTGCTGGGTGCCGGCAAGGTGGGCAGCACGGTGGCCGACATGGTGGCGGAATACCACCGGCTTGCGGTCACGCTCGCCGATCGCGCGCATCCGGTGCCGGTGCCGGACGACCGTCTGGTCGAGCGCATCGTTCTCGACGTCGGCGACGACGCGGCGCTGGCCGCCGCGCTGGCCGGCCACGACGTGGTGATCAACGCGCTGCCGTTCCATCTTGCGGCGCGCGTCGCCGCCGCGGCGCGCGCATGCAACGTGCATTACTTCGATCTGACGGAAGACGTGGCGGCCACCGCCGCGATCCGTCTTCTGGCCGAGGGCGCGCGCAGCGTGATGATGCCGCAGAGCGGGCTGGCGCCGGGCGTGATCGGGATGCTGGGCGCCCACCTGGCCGACCGCTTCGACACCTTGCACGACCTGCGGCTGCGCGTCGGCGCGCTGTCGCGCCATGCGACCGGTCGGCTGCGCTACAACTTCACCTGGAGCATCGACGGCGTCATCAACGAGTACTGCCATCCGTGCGCGGCCATCGTGCAGGGCCGGCAGGTGTCGGTGCAGCCGCTGGAGGGTCACGAGAGCTTCGTGCTCGACGGCGAGACCTTCGAAGCCTTCAATACCTCGGGCGGCCTGGGCACGCTGTGCGAGACGCTGGCGGGCCGCGTGCGCAACCTCGACTACAAGACGATCCGCTATCCGGGCCACCGCGATGCGATGGACTTTCTCCTGCATGACCTGCGCCTGGTCGAACGGCGCGATCTGCTGCGGCAGGTGCTGGAGCATGCGGTGCCGCACAGCCGCGAGGACAGGGTCATCGTGTTCGCATCGGCGTGCGGCCTGCGCGCCGGCCGCTTCGAGCAGGAGAGCCGTGTGGCCCGCATCGCCGGCGGCCGCTTGCGCGGCATCGAGCGCACGGCGATCGAACTGGCGACGGCGGCGGGCGTGGTCGGTGTGGTCGAGCTGCTGCGCAACGGCCACCTGCCGGCGCGCGGTTTCGTGGGCCAGGAGCAGGTGGCGCTGGACGCCTTCCTCGCCACCCGCGTCGGCAGCTGCTATGCGGCACTCGGCGACACGCCTGCGGCTGCGGCATGGCCGGCCGAGCTGCATCGCGGCCCGGCGCCCGCGCACACCTGGCCGCCGTCGCTGCGACGCAGGACCCGCAAGGAGCCACAGCCATGAACGATCCGCTCTCCCTCTTCGAACGCTGCGGCATCGGCGCGGCGGAACGGGCCGGCGGCACGCTGCCCGTGCGCTCGCCCATCGACGGCGCCGAACTCGCGCGCCTGCGCGAGACCCCGCTGGCCGCGATGCCGGCACTGATCGGCCGCGCGAAGGCCGCGTTCGCGCCATGGCGCGACGTGCCGGCGCCCGTGCGCGGCGAACTGGTCCGCCTCTGGGGCGATGAACTGCGCAGCGCCAAGGCCGACATCGGCCGGGTCGTCTCGATCGAGGTCGGCAAGATCGCCGAGGAGGGCCTCGGCGAAGTGCAGGAAGGCGTGGACATCTGCGACTTCGCGCTCGGCCTGTCGCGCCAGCTCTACGGCCGGACCATCGTGTCGGAACGGCCCGGGCACCGGATCATGGAGCAGTACCACCCGCTCGGGCCCGTCGCCGTCATCACGGCCTTCAATTTCCCGAGCGCGGTGTTCGCATGGAATGCGGCCCTCGCGCTGGTGTGCGGCGATCCGGTGCTCTTCAAGCCGTCGGAGAAGGCGCCGCTGTCGGGCCTGGCGACCTTCAGGGCGCTGGAGCGGGCCATCGCGCGCTTCGGCGACCGGGCGCCCGCGGGCCTGGCCCAGATCGTGATCGGCGGTGCCGCGCAGGCCGAGGCGCTGGTCGACAGCACCGACATTCCGCTGGTCTCGGCAACCGGCTCCACGCGCATGGGACGCGCGGTCGGTCCGCGGGTCGCGGCGCGCTTCGGCCGCCGCATCCTCGAGCTCGGCGGCAACAACGCGATGATCGTGACGCCCGAGGCCGACCTCGACCTGGCGCTGCGCGCGATCCTGTTCAGCGCGGTCGGCACCGCAGGCCAGCGCTGCACCTCGCTGCGCCGGCTCATCGTCCATCGCACCGTCAGGGAGCGGCTGCTGTCGAAGCTGGTGGCGGCCTACGAGAGCCTGCGCATCGGCCATCCGCTGGAGCCCGGCACGCTCGTCGGACCACTGATCGACCGGGCGGCCTGGGAGGCGATGCAGCGCGCGCTCGAAGACGCCATGGCGCAGGGCGGCCGTGTCGTCACCGGCGGCGAGCGCATCCTTGCCGAACGCTTCGCGCACGCGTTCTACGTGCGGCCCGCGATCGTCGAGATGCCGGCGCAGACCGCGGTGGTGCGCCGCGAAACCTTCGCGCCGCTGCTCTACGTGCTGGCCTACGACGCCTTCGACGAGGCCATCGCGCTGCACAACGACGTGCCCCAGGGGCTGTCGTCGTGCATCTTCTCGAACGACCTGCGCGAGGTCGAACGCTTTCTCTCGGCGGCAGGTTCCGATTGCGGCATGGCCAACGTCAACATCGGTCCGAGCGGTGCCGAGATCGGCGGTGCCTTCGGCGGCGAGAAGGACACCGGCGGCGATCGCGAGAGCGGCTCCGACGCCTGGAAGCAGTACATGCGGCGCAGCACCAACACCCTCAACTTCTCGAGCCGGCTGCCGCTGGCGCAGGGGATCCGCTTCGAGTGACGACCTTCTGCGGCATCGGATGGCGCAGGCTCAGGTCGAGCAGGTTCCAGGCGTCGATGGCCGACAATCTCTCGCTGTTCGCCCGTTCCCCGAAGTCCCATGTCCCAGCGATCCCCGCCACGCATTCAACCCACCCTGACCGGAGACACCGTCGAGCTCCGGCCGCTTCGTGCCGAGGACCGGCAGGCGCTGCTCGCGGCGGCGGCCGATGGCGAGCTGTGGAACTCGAAGCTGACCGTCATCCCCGGGCCCGGCACCGTCGACGCCTACATCGACGCCGCATTGGCCGGGCGCGAGGCCGGCACGGTGATGCCCTTTGCCATCGTCCTGCGGCGCAACGGCCGGGTCGTCGGCTCCACCCGCTTCTGGAAGATCGATGCCGTGCATCGAAAACTCGAGATCGGCAGCACCTGGCTGAGCGCGTCGATGCAGCGCACGGGCGTCAACACCGAGGCGAAGCTTCTTCTTCTGACGCACGCCTTCGAGGCCCTGGATTCGGTGCGCGTCCAGTTCACCACCGACGAGCTGAACGAGCGGTCGCGAGCGGCGATCCTGCGCCTCGGCGCGAAGCAGGAGGGCATCGTTCGCAACGAGCGCATCATGCCCGACGGCCGCAAGCGCAACTCGGTGCGCTTCAGCATCATCGATGCCGAATGGCCCGGCGTGAAAGCCGCCCTCACGAAGAAGATGCGAACATAGCCGCCTCGCCAGCCACGCGATGGAACGTGCAGAAGGTCACGAAAAATTCACGCGGCTGACGCATGCGTGCAGGGCTGCGGCTCGTCAAGCCCTGGGTCCATGGCATTCTTGGAAACCAGAATGAACACCTATCCGACAGCCAGCCAGGCCAACGGCGTGGCCCGCACGCTGAGCAAGAGCTCGGCCTGCACCATCGTCGTCTACCGGACCGATGACCACTCTTTCGTGACCGCGCGGCCAGCGGATGTCGTGCACGGCCTCGTGGTCGGCATCTACCGCAACGGGTACCAGGTGCGCTACCCGGAGCGCAAGGCGAGCGCTTGACCGCCGAAGGCGGATTGGCCGGCGCCTTGCGCGCGCTGCTGCACTCGCAGCGCGTCGCGGCACTCGGGACGCTCGACGATGACGGCGCACCCTTCGTGTCGATGGTGCCGTTCGCGGTGGTGCCTTCGTTGGGATGCCTGGCGCTCCATGTCAGCGGTCTGGCGGCCCACACCGGTCATCTGCTGCGACGGCCCGGCGTGTCGCTGCTCGTCATGCAGCCCGAGGTGGCCGGCGAGCCCGTCCATGCCTTGCCGCGCGTGACCCTGGCGGGCGAGGCCACGATGCCGGTCCCCGACAGCCCCGCGTGGCACGCATGCCGGGCCGCCTACCTGGAAAGGTTTCCCGAGGCCGAGCCGATGACGCAGCTCGACGACTTCCGTTTCGTCGCCATCCGCCTGGCGCATGGCCGGCACATCGCCGGCTTCGGCGCCGCGCGCGATGTGGGCCCGGACGCGCTCGAACGCGCGCTCGCAGGCCCGGTCCTCCGAAAGTGAAAGGCGGCGAAGCGGCGGGGCGCGCAGCCGCCGGCTGACCTCATTCCTCGCTCGTCCACTCCACCTGCACGCCGAGGCCGCGCAGGTTCTCGACGAAGCCGGGATGCGCGCGGCGGATCGGCGTGGCATTGCGGATCTCGGAGCGCCCCTCGATGCTGGCCGCCACCATGAAGAGCGCGATCGCGACGCGGATGATGTAGGGGCTCTCCACCACCGCCGGCACCAGCGGATTGCCGCCGAAGGTGATGAGCCGGTGCGGATCGGACGAGAACACGTGGGCGCCGAACTTCGACAGCTCGCCCGTCCAGCCCAGCGCGCCGTCGTAGACCTTGTTCCAGAACATCGCGTTGCCCTGCGCACGCACGCCCAGCGCGATGAAGATGGGCAGCAGGTCGACCGGAAAGTAGGGCCACGGCGCTGCCTCGACCTTGGTCAGCACGTTGCTGGTGAAGGGCGTCTGCACCTTCAGCGGGCCGCTGCGGATGGCGCGCGACCAGCCGTCCTCGTGCACGATCCGCACGCCGAACTTGGCGAAGGTGCGGTCGATCAGCGGGAAGTTCCCGGGCGCGCTGTTGCGCACGCTCACGTCGCCGCCGGTGATCGCGCCGAGCGCCAGGAAGGTCGTGATCTCGTGGAAGTCCTCGTCGAATCGGAACTCGCCGCCGCCCAGCGCCTGGCCGCCGTGCACGGTCAGGCGCGAGGTGCCGATGCCTTCGATGCGCACGCCGATCATCGCCATGAAGCGGCAGAACTCCTGCACGTGCGGCTCCGACGCCGCGTTGGTCAGCACCGATGTGCCATCCGCGGCCGCGGCGCACAGCACGAAGTTCTCGGTGGTGGTGACCGAGGCGTAGTCGAGCCAGTGGTCCGTCGGCCTGAGCCGGCCGCCGCTGCGCACCAGCAGGGAACCATCGACACGCTCGACCTCGCCGCCGAAGCGGCGAAACACATCGACGTGCGGATCGATCTCGCGCACGCCCAGCGTGCAGCCCTTGACGTTGTCCTCCAGCCGCGCGACGCCGAAGCGCGCGAGCAGCGGCGGCACCAGCATGATGGACGAGCGCATTTCCTCCGGCAGCCGGTGGCGCGCGGCGTCGAAGGCGGTGTCGCGGTGATGCAGTGCCAGCGTGCCGGTCGCGTGGTCCATCTGCACCTCGCTGCCCAGGGTGCGGAAGATCTCGAGGATCTTGCGCACGTCGGTGATGTCGGGGACGCCGTGCAGGCGCAGCGGCTCGAGGCTCAGCAGCGTCGCGCACAGCACCGGCAGCACGGCATTCTTGTTGGCGGAGGGGGTCACGCGGCCGCGAAGCGGCGCGCCGCCGTGCACGATGAGATTCGACATTCCCGCACTGTACCCGGCGGCCGGCGCGAACCCGCTTGACCGCCGCGCCCGCACCCCGCAGCATGCATGTCCATGAACCTCGCAACCTGGCTCATCTACCTGCTGGCGGCCCTCGGGCTTTCGCTGTCGCCCGGCCCCAACGGCCTGCTGGCGCTGACGCACGGCGCATTGCACGGCCGGCGCAAGACGCTCTACACCATCTTCGGCGGCGCGCTCGGCTTCATCGCGGTCGTGGCCCTCTCGATGTTCGGCATCGGCGCGCTGCTCAAGGCCTCGCTGGTGGGGTTGACCGTGATGAAGTGGGTCGGCGGCGCCTACCTCGTCTGGCTCGGCATCCAGGTCTGGCGCTCGCCGCCGATCGGCATCGACGTCGAGGCTTCGGCGCAGCCCCGCACGGGCTTCTCGCTGTTCCGGCAGGGCGCGCTCTCGGCGCTCACCAATCCCAAGGGCCTGCTTTTCTTCACGGCCTTCCTGCCGCAGTTCATCGATCCGGCGCGCAGTCTCTTCGGCCAGTTCGTCATCATGGCCGGGACCTTCGCCGTCATCGAGATCGCGATCGAGCTGCTCATCGCCAGCATGGCGCATCGCATCAGCCCCTGGCTGCGGCGCGTGGGCCGGCGCTTCAACCAGGCCTGCGGCGGCGTGTTCATGGCGATCGGACTGGCGCTGCCGCTGCGCGCCTGAGCGGTGGCGCGCCCCTCGAAAGCGGGGCACATCCGATGCAATGTGGACGATGTCCATTTTGCGTGCTAAGGTTGGGTTCACCGCATTCGAAACCCTCCGTTCAAGGATCCCCATGGCACAGAATCTCTGGCTCAACCTGCCCGTCAAGGACCTCGCCCGATCACGCGCATTCTTCGAGGCGCTCGGCTTCGCCATCAACGACCGGCATGGTCAGAGCCACATGGTGAGCCTGGTGGTCGGCGACCCCGGCGTGATCGTCAACCTGTTCCCCGAATCGGCCTTCGCGGCCATGGCGGGCGCCGGCGTCTCCGATGCCGCGAAGGCGGCCGAGGTCATGCTGTCCCTCGGCGCGAATTCGCGCGAGGAAGTCGACACCCTCACGCGCAAGGCCAAGGCCGCAGGCGCCACCGTGTTCGGCGAGCCCGCCGAGGTGCAGGGCTGGATGTACGGCAGCGGCTTCGCCGACCTCGACGGGCATCGCTGGAACCTGCTGCACATGGACATGGGCCGCATGCCCAAAGGCTGATCGGGCGCCTCGATCGAGACGTGCGCGGCCTTGTCTCAGCGTTCGGGCGGCGCGACCGCGCTGCGGCGGTCCACCTTGCGGCTGAGCACCACCGACGTGTGGGTCTGGCGGATACCCTCGATCAGTCCGATGCGATCGAGCAGGGCGTCGAGCTGCTCGTTGGTCTCGCAGTGCAGGAGCACCATGTAGTCGTACTGGCCGCTGACGGCCGAGACCTCCTCGACCTCGGGCAGCCGTTCGAGCGCGCGCACAACGCCGGCGCCCATCCTGGGCGCCACGCTCAGGCCGCAGTAGGCCCGTACCGCGGCCTGTTCGAGCTGCTGCCCGAGCCGCACGCCGTAGCCGGCGATCACGCCATCGCGCTCCAGGCGCGCGATGCGTGCCACCACCGTCGTGCGCGCCAGCTCGAGCTTGCGCGCGAGCAGCGCCGCCGACTCGCGCGCGTTGGCCCGCAGCAGGCTCAGCAGGTGGCGGTCGGTGTCGTCCAATCAGCGCTCCGGCATGCCCAGAGGGTCATTCGATTTCAGCGATGAGCTCGATCTCGACGCAAGCGCCCATCGGAATCTGCGCGACACCGAAGGCGCTGCGCGCGTGCGCGCCCTTGTCGCCGAAGACCTCGGCCATCAGTTCGCTCGCACCGTTGGTGACCAGGTGCTGCTCGGTGAAGCTCGCGGTCGAATTGACCAGGCTCATCAGCTTGACGATGCGCCGGACCTTGTTCAGATCGCCGATGGCCGCATGCAGCGTGCCGAGCAGGTCGATCGCGATCGCGCGCGCGGCCTGTCGGCCCTCGGCCGTCTCGATGCCGGCGCCGAGCTGGCCGACCCAGGGCTTGCCGTCCTTCCTGGCGAGATGGCCGGAGAGGAAGACCAGGTTGCCGGTCTGAACGAAAGGCACATAGGCCGCGGCCGGCGTGGCGACGGGCGGCAGCGTGATGCCGAGGCTGGTGAGTTTGTCGTAGATGCTCATGAGGGTTCCTTGTCCCGGTGGTTCGGGGTTTGATTTTGCGATTGCGATTGCGATTGCGATTGCGATTGCGCGGCTCGTGCCGCTTCCTCGCGCAGCTCTTCGAGCGGCTGCACGGTGACCCGCACATCGAGCGTATGCCGTGCGCCGCCGTGCAGCACGCCGCGCATCGGCGAGACATCGGCGTAGTCGCGGCCGATGGCGAGCATGACGTAATCCGCGCCGGGCTGGCGGCCGTTGGTCGGATCGAAGCCGCTCCAGTCGCCGGGCCCCTCGGTGCCCGGCAGGTAGACCGACACCCAGGCATGCGAGGCGTCGGCGCCGACCAGGCGCGGCTCGCCCGGCGGCGGCTGCGTCAGCAGATAGCCGCTGACATAGCGCGCCGGCAATCCCATGGTGCGCAGGCACGCGATCATGATGTGGGCGAAGTCCTGGCACACGCCCTTGCGCTGCGCCAGTGCCTCGATGGCCGGCGTGTTGATCTCGGTGCTCTCGGCGTCGTAGACGAAGTCGCGATGCATGCGCAGCGTCAGGTCCATGGCCGCGTCGAACAGCGGCCGGCCGGGCACGAAGCTGGGCCGCGCATAGGCCGCGAAGTCCTCGTGCCGCGGCACGTAGGTCGACGGAAAGACGAATTCGCAGGCCGGGTCGAAGGCTGCGCCTTTGGCATAGCGGAAACGCTCGCGCACCGCTTCCCAGGGCAGCGCGCGGTCGGCCGCCGGCGAGAGCTGCGGCACCGCGGTCTCGACCACGCTCTCGGCGGTGACCACCAGTTCGTCATGCGTGGAATCGAGTGCGAAGAAGGCGCGCGCATTGCCGTAGACATCGGGCGACTCGCTGCGCTGCGCGGGCGCGGGCTCGATCGTGAGCGCGTGGTTCACCAGGCGCTGCGAAGCGCAGGCGATCGGCTTCAGGTGCGCCAGATGCTGGGCCGTCTCGACGGCCGGTGCATAGGCATAGCGGGTTTCGTGCGTGACGTGGAGCAGCATGAGGGTCAGGCGCCGACGGAGCGTACCGGGTCGGAAGTCAAGGTGAAGTAACGGATGCCGATCGCATCCGACACATGGTAGGCCGCGGTCTCGCAGGCTTCCAGCAGCTGCTCCAGCGCCGGATAGCGGGCCTCTGGCCCGGCTTCGCAGAGCCGCTCGAGCGTCCAGCCGGCCGGGTCGGGCAGCTCGTGCGACAGCGCGCTCAGCTTGCCCGGCGCGCTGCCGGCCAGCCGCGCGATGCGCCCGCGCAGCGTCTGCGTGACCCAGGCCAGCGAGCGCGGGTTGTCACCGTCGAGCACCAGCAGGTCGATCATGGTGGCGACGTCGCGCCGCTGCTGGTAGCGCGCATGGAAGGTGATGGTGCTGTCGAAGAGCGCGATCATGGCCTCGAAGCCGCTGACCTCGTGCACCGATGCCGTCTCGAAGCCGGCCTGCAGCGCGCTCGACAGGAAGCCGAGCCGCTCGATATGGCGGCCGATCGACAGCAGCCGCCAGGCATCGTCGCGCGTCATGCGGTCGGTCTGTGCGCCGGTGATGGCGGCCAGCGCGCCGCTCGCCGACTCGAGGTCGCGCAGCGCAGCGCCGCTCGCATAGCCGCCGTCGCCGGCCTCGCCGGCCAGCTCGGCGCTGCGGCGCAGGAATTCGTTCTCGGCGCGCACGATCTGGTTCCAGTGGTCCTGCGACAGCCGCTCGCGCACCGCGGCAGCCGCCTGCCGGATGCAGCGCAGGCTGTAGCCGACGCTGCCGCCGCGTTCGACATCGCCCAGCTCCGCGATCAGCGCGCGCTCGAACACGCGCCGCGATCGCGGCGGGCTCGGCACTTCGCGCGGCACCAGCGCATTGCGCACCGCCATGCCGTGCAGCCAGGTCAGCAGGGCGGGCGAAGAAAGATCCTCGCCGCCCAGCAGGTCGAGCGTGAGCCGTGCGAGGCGCACCGCGTTCTCGGCGCGCTCGGTGTAGCGGCCGAGCCAGAACATGTTCTCGGCGGCGCGGCTGGTCACCGGCGCGCGATGCCGCGCGAGCGAGGCCGGCGTTGCGTGCGGCTGCAGCCGCGTGCTGCGGTCGACCTCGCCGCGCGTCTGCATCTGCACCCAGACGTCGGCGCTGCTGCCGCCGCGCTGCATCGATGCGATCTGCGCCGAGGCGTCCAGCAGCCGCGCGAGGCCGCCGGGCAGCACGCGCCAGGACTGCGCGCCGTCGCTCACCGCGAACACGCGCAGCAGCACCGAGCGCGGCGCGATCCGGCCGGGCCCGACGCGCTGCGACCAGGTGGGCATCTGCGACATCGGCAGGTAGCTCTGCACCGTGTGCTCGTCGCCCTGGCGCACGATGCGGCCGGCCCATTCGTCGAGTTCGCGCCGGCTCATGCGGCTGCCGAGCACGGCGTCGAAATTGGTGTGCGTGTCGTAGCCGGCGTAGGTGGATTTGATCGCGCAATCGCGCAGCTGCGGCAGCACCGCTTCCATGGCGGCGCGTTCGCCGCACCACCAGGTCGGCAGCGCCGGCAGTTGCAGCTTCTCGCCGATCAGGCGGCGCGCCAGCGCGGGCAGGAAGCCGAGCAGCGCCGGCGATTCGAGAAAGGCCGAGCCGGGCATGTTGGCCACCAGCACGTTGCCGGCGCGGATCGCCTGCAGCAGACCCGGCACGCCGAGCGTGGAATCGGGCCTGAGCTCGAGCGGGTCGAGGAACTCGTCGTCCAGGCGCTTGATGAGTCCGTGCACCGGGCGCAGGCCCTGTAGCGTCTTCAAATACAAGCGCTGGTCGCGCACCGTGAGGTCGCTGCCTTCGACCAGCGTGATGCCGAGGTAGCGCGCGAGGTAGGCATGCTCGAAGTAGGTTTCGCTGTACGGCCCCGGCGTCAGCAGCACGACGTGCGGCGGCGCGCCGGCCGGGCACATGCGCTGCAGGCCTTCCATCATCGCGCTGTAGGTCGCGGCCATGCGCTGCACGTGCAGCGCCTCGAAGGCCTGCGGGAATTGGCGCGAGATCGCGAGCCGGTTCTCGATCAGATAGCCGAGGCCTGAGGGCGCCTGCGTGCGCTGCGAGACGACCCACCAGTTGCCGTCGGGTCCGCGCGCCAGGTCGAAGGCGGCGATGTGCAGCCAGGTGTCGCCGGGCGGCGCGACGCCGTGCATCGCGCGCAGGTAGCCCGGATGGCCCTGCACCAGCGCCGGCGGCAGCAGGCCTTCGGCCAGCAGTTGCTGCGCGCCGTAGACGTCGGCCATCACGCGGTCGAGCACGCGCACGCGCTGCAGCACGCCGGCCTCGATCTGCGCCCAGCTGTCGGGCGAGACGATCAGCGGGAAGAGATCGAGCGACCAGGGCCGCTGCGGACCGTCGGCATCGGCATAGACGTTGTAGGTGACGCCGTTGTCGCGGATCTGCCGCTCGAGGTTGATCGAGCGCCGCGGCAGGTCGCCGAAGCCGCCGGCGCCGAGATGCTCGAAGAATGCGGACCAGGCGGGCGCGAGCGGCGGGCGTTCTTCGGCGCTCGGGTTGTCGTCGGCGGCCGATACCACGGGCGGGGTGGAGGATGCATCGTGCAGTGGCGCCGGCTGCGAGGCGACGCCGGTAGATGAAGGCTCCGGCGGCGTCGGCACGCCGCGCAATTCGTCGAAGTGGCCGGGCGCTGCAGCGGGCGCAAGCGCCGACGCGAGTACGGCCGGTGCTTCCGAAGCCGGTGTGTCGAAGAGAGATTCGTTCAGTGAGTCCACGATCCGTGGATTGTCACATCACCCCTGTCAGCGCCGCAGATCCAGCGTGAACGGGAATTCGCGGCTGCCCGCCAGCTCGATGGTCGCCGGCGGCGTGCTCATCGGCCCCGGCGTATGGCCCATGCGCGAGAAGCGCGAATGGCGACGGCTCTCGGCCTCGTAGGCATTGACCGGGAAGGTGTCGTAGTTGCGGCCGCCCGGATGCGCGACGAAGTACTGGCAGCCGCCGAGCGAGCGCTTCATCCAGGTGTCGACGATGTCGAAGGTGAGCGGTGCATGGGCGCCGATGCCCGGGTGCAGCGCCGAGGGCGGGTTCCAGGCCTTGTAGCGCACGCCGGCCACGAATTCGCCGACGGTGCCGGTGGGCTGCAGCGGCAGCACGCGGCCGTTGACGGTGATCACGTGGCGGCTTTCGTTGAGGCCGGTCACGCGCACCTCGATGCGCTCCAGCGACGAATCGACATAGCGCACGGTGCCGCCGGCCGAGCCTTCCTCGCCCATCACGTGCCACGGTTCGAGCGCGTTGCGCAGCGACAGCTCGATGCCCATCGCCTGCACCTGCCCGACGAGCGGGAAGCGGAATTCGAGATGCGGTGCGAACCAGTCGGCATCGAAGCCGAAGCCGGCCTGGCGCATCTCGGCGATGACGTCCGCGAAGTCCATCTTCACGAAGGTCGGCAGCAGGAAGCGGTCGTGCAGCTCGGTGCCCCAGCGCGTCGCGGGCGCCTGGTAGGGCGCATCCCAGAAGCGGGCGACGAAGGCGCGCAGCAAGAGCTGCTGCGCGATGCTCATGCGCGCATGCGGCGGCATCTCGAAGGCGCGCAGTTCGAGCAGGCCGAGGCGGCCGGTGCTCGAATCGGGCGAGTAGAGCTTGTCGATGCAGAACTCGCTGCGGTGCGTGTTGCCGGTGACGTCGACCAGGATGTTGCGCAGCGTGCGGTCCACGAGCCAGGGCGGCATGTTCTGGCCGTGGATCTCGCGGTTGCGTGCGATCTGCTTGAGCGCGATCTCGAGTTCGTAGAGCTGGTCGTTGCGCGCCTCGTCGACGCGCGGCGCCTGGCTGGTCGGTCCGATGAACAGGCCCGAGAACAGGTAGCTGAGCGACGGATGGTTGTGCCAGTAGAGCAGCAGGCTGGCGAGCAGTTCGGGCCGGCGCAGGAAGGGGCTGTCGGCCGGTGTCGCGCCGCCGAGCACGAAATGGTTGCCGCCGCCGGTGCCGGTATGGCGACCGTCGGTCATGAACTTCTCGGCCGACAGGCGCGTCTCGAACGCGGCGTTGTAGAGGAACTCGGTGTGGTCGACCAGCTCGCGCCAGTTGTGCGCGGGATGGATGTTGACCTCGATCACGCCGGGGTCGGGCGTGACCTGCAGCATCTTCAGGCGCGGATCGCGCGGTGGCGGATAGCCTTCCATCACGATGCGCACGCCGAGTTCGCGCGCGGTGGCCTCGACTGCGGCGACGAGATCGAGGTAGTCCTCCAGCCGCGCCAGCGGCGGCATGAAGACGTAGAGCACGCCCGAGGCGCTGCCTACCTTTTCTGCCGCCGGGCCATTGGCGCGGCGCGGGTCGCGCACCTCGACGCACAGTGCGGTGCGCGTGACCCAGCCGGCCGATTCGCCGCGCTGCGGCTGGCGCGTCGCGGCTGCATCGACGCCGGCCATCGCGTTCGCCTCGGTGCCGGCATCGCCCATCGCGGCCGTGCGGCTGCGCGCGGCCTGCAGCCGCAGCGCAACCGACGATTGCTGCGGCGTGCCGAAGGCATAGGGCACGGTGCCGATGTCGGCCGCCTGCGCACCCGCACCGGTCGCATGGCGCGCACGCAGTGTTTCGGCACTCGGCAACACGGCGCGCGGCGCGGTCGGATCGCGCTCGATCAGGTAGGGATAGTCGCTCTTGCTCGCCCAGGGCTGCGAATCGAGCGGCAGCCGATAGCCCATCGGCGAATCGCCGGGGATCAGGTACATGCGGTCGTCGCGCAGGAACCAGGGACCGGTCTTCCATCCCGGGCCGGCGAGCGCGGGCGCATCGATGTCGGCATTCGCGGCCTCGATCGGCAGCATGTAGCCGATCACGGCATCGAGCTTCTGCGTGAACACGCGGCGCAGGCGCACGCGTTCGAGTTCGTCGTCGAGCTTCGAATCGAAGGGATCGACATTGACCGGCAGGCGGCGCTCGCGCCAGAGGTAGTAGTAGGTGTCCTCGTAGCCGGCCTGCACGAAACGGTCGGTCAGGCCGAGCTTGCCCGCCAGCGTGCTCGTGAAGCGGCGCGCATGCTCGCTGGTGTAGTGCGTGGGATGGCGCTCGTCCGCGAACAGCGCGGGGTCGTGCCACAGCGCCTGGCCGTCGGCGCGCCAGAAGATCGACAGCGCCCAGCGCGGCAGCTGTTCGCCCGGGTACCACTTGCCCTGGCCGAAATGCAGGAAGCCGCCCTGGCCGTATTCGGCGCGCAGCTTGTGCACGAGTTCGGTTGCGTAGCCGCGCTTGGTGGGGCCGAGCGCGTCGGTGTTCCACTCGGCGGCATCGCGGTCGCTGGTCGCCACGAAGGTCGGCTCGCCGCCCATCGTGAGGCGCACGTCGCCGGCCGCGAGGCGCGCATCGACGGCGTCGCCGAGCGCCAGCACCTCGGCCCATTGCGCTTCGGTGTAGGGCTTGGTCACGCGCGGCGATTCGTGGATGCGCGTGACGGTCATCTCGTGGCCGAACTCGACCTCGGCATGGTCGACCCCGCCTTCGATCGGCGCCGCGCTCGACGGCGTCGGCGTGCAGGCGAGCGGGATATGGCCTTCGCCGGCCATCAGGCCCGAGGTGGCATCGAGGCCGATCCAGCCCGCGCCGGGCAGGTAGACCTCGCACCATGCATGCAGGTCGGTGAAGTCGACCGTGGTGCCGCTCGGGCCATCGAGCGCCTTGACGTCGGGCGTGAGCTGGATCAGGTAGCCCGAGACGAAGCGCGCCGCGAGGCCGACATGCCGCAGCAGCTGCACCAGCAGCCAGCCCGAGTCGCGGCACGATCCGGAGCCGTTGGCGAGCGTCTGTTCGGGCGTCTGCACGCCGGGCTCCATGCGGATCAGGTAGTCGACGTCCTTCTGCACCTGCTGGTTGAGGCCGACCAGGAAGTCGATGGTGCGCTGCGGCTTGCGGTCGATCTTGTCGAGATAGGCCTGCACCAGGGGCGTGGCCGGGTCGGCCACGAGGTAGGGCGCGAGTTCCTGCGACTGCGATTCGGTGTAGGTGAAGGGGAAGTTCTCGGCCTGCGGCTCGAGGAAGAAGTCGAAGGGGTTGTAGACCGCCATCTCGACCACGAGGTCGACCGTGACCTTGAAGTCCCGCGTCTTCTCGGGGAACACCAGGCGCGCCTGGTAGTTCGCGAACGGATCCTGCTGCCAGTTGATGAAGTGCTGCTCGGGCTCGACCCGCAGCGAGTACGAGATCACCTGGCTGCGGCAATGCGGCGCCGGCCGCAGCCGGATCACCTGCGGCCCGAGCTGCACCGGGCGGTCGTATCGGTAGTGCGTGACGTGGTGGAGAGCGGCGTGGATGGACATTTTTTCTCGTGACGTCGAGCGGGCCTCGGGTGAGACGCATACTAGCCCACGCAGATAGCAATTAGCGCGCCACAGAACAAGCGCAAGGGATGGATTGCAAGATGTCGTCGGGAGTTTTCGTTTGACGCCGGGCCCGGAAACGCGCGGCCTCGGCGCCTTTGCCGTGATGGCGGGTTCGGTGCCGGGCGCGGCGCTGCAATTGCAGCAAGCGGCGCTGTGGCGCTGGTGGATCTATGCGGCGATGCTGGCAGCCGCGGTAGCGGGGATGGGGTTGCTGCGTGCGGGCCGCCGCTTGCCGCGCGGCCTCGGCGTGCTCGCCGCGGCGCTGCTGCTGGGCGTGCTGGCCGGTGTCGGCGCCGCAGGCTGGCGATCGGCGTGGTATGAGGACGACGCGCTCGCGCCGGCGCTGGAAGGTCGCGACGTGGACGTGGTGGGCGTGGTCGCGCAGATGCCGCAACGCAGCGAGGCTGCCGCGCGCTTCCCGCTCGAAGTCGAGTCGGCACGCTGGGCCGAGGGTGCGACGAAGGAGGGCCGCCCGCCGCGCGTGCCGCCGCGCATCGCGCTCGGCTGGTATGCGGACAACACCGGCCTCTGGGGCCGCGCGTCCGACGAAGCCTCGCTGCAAAGAGCGGCGAGCGGCCTGCCCGCGCCCGTGCATGCCGGCGAGCGCTGGCGCATGACGGTGCGGCTCAAGGCGCCGCATGGCAGCCTCAATCCGCATGGCTTCGACGAGGAATTGCGGCTGTGGGAGCAGGGCGAACAGGCCACCGGCTATGTGCGCACCGGTGCCCGCGACGCGCGCCCCGAGCGCATCGGCGACACCTGGCGCCATCCGGTCGAGCGCGCGCGCGAGGCCGTGCGCGATGCGGTCTTCGAGCGCGTCGCCGACCGGCGCATGGCCGGCGTGATCGCCGCGCTCGTCACCGGCGACCAGAATGCGATCGAGCGCGCCGATTGGGATGTGTTCCGCGCCACCGGCGTGGCGCACCTGATGTCGATCTCAGGTTTGCACATCACCATGTTTGCCTGGCTTGCCGCACTGGCAGTCGGCGCGCTCTGGCGCCGCAGCGGCCGGCTGATGCTGTGGTGGCCGGCGCAGCAGGCCGGTCTGGTCGGCGGCGTGCTGCTGGCGACGCTCTATTCGGTCTTCAGCGGCTGGGGCGTGCCGTCGCAGCGCACCGTGCTGATGCTGGTCACGGTCGGTCTGCTGCGTCTCGCCGGGCGACGCTGGCCCTGGCCTTTCGTCTGGCTGTGCGCCTGTGCGGTCGTTGTGGGGGTCGATCCCTGGGCGTTGATGCAGGCGGGCTTCTGGCTGAGCTTCGTGGCCGTCGGCGTGCTGTTTGCTGCCGATCCCGGATCGCAGGGCGAAGGCCGGCCCGGCTGGATGGGCCGGGCGGCGCGGCTGTGGCACGAGCAATGGGTCGTGACGCTGGCGCTGACGCCACTCGGCCTGCTGCTGTTCCAGCAGATCTCCGTCGTCGGCCTCCTGGCCAACGCGGTCGCGATCCCCTGGGTCACGCTCGTGGTCACGCCGCTCGCAATGCTCGGCGTCGCATGGGCGCCGCTGTGGGACGTGGCTGCCCGGTCGGTGCAGGTGCTGGCCTGGCTCCTCCAATGGCTGGCCAGTCTGCCCTTCGCGACCGCGTCGATGGCCGCGCCTCCCGTGTGGGCGGCCATGGCGGGCGTGGCCGGCGGCGTGCTGCTCGCGATGCAGCTGCCGTGGTCGATGCGCGCGCTCGGGTTGCCGCTGCTGCTGCTGGTGCTGCTGTGGCAGGCGCCACGCCCGGCCGCGGGCGAGTTCGAATTGCTGGCCGCGGACATCGGCCAGGGCAATGCGGTGCTGGTGCGCACCGCCACGCACAGCCTGCTCTACGACACCGGCCCGCGCTACAGCCTCGAAAGCGATGCCGGCCACCGCGTGCTGGTGCCGCTCTTGCGCGCCTTCGGCGAGCGGCTCGATCTGCTCGTGCTGAGCCACCGCGACAGCGACCACACCGGCGGCGCGCCCGCGGTGCTCGCGATGCAGCCGCAGGTGCGCCTGCTGAGCTCGATCGAGGCCGGGCATCCGCTGCAGGCCCTGCGGGCGGCGCAGCGCTGCGTGGCTGGCCAGCACTGGACCTGGGACGGCGTCGGGTTCGAGATCGTCCATCCGCTCGCGGACGACTACACGCCATCGGTCAAGCCCAATGCCGTCTCCTGCGTGCTGCGCATCGACAACGGCCATGCGTCGGCGCTGCTGGCCGGCGACATCGAGCGGCTGCAGGAGATGGCGCTGGCGGGCCGGTCGACGGCCCTGCATGCCGACGTGCTGCTGGCGCCGCACCACGGCAGCAAGACCTCGTCGAGCCCCTTCCTGCTCGATGCCGTGCAGCCGCGCATCACGCTGGTCCAGGCCGGCTGGCGCAACCGCTTCGGCCATCCGGCGCCGGAGGTGATCGCGCGTTACCGCGAGCGCGGCATCGCCGTCGTCGACTCGCCGCACTGCGGCGCGGCCACGTGGTCAAGCGTGGTTCCGGGCACCGTGAAATGCGAGCGGCAGGAGGCCCGGCGCTACTGGCATCACCTCGTGCCCTGAGCCGAATTCGATGGCGGGCGCCTCGCAGGGGCGCGAAATCCGACGGACTTTGGCCTCGAACTTGCTAAGCTACGGCCAAGGAGATTGGTCGTCCCATGCACAAATTCGACGAGATGTACGAGCAGCTGCCCTACCACGGCGCAGCGGTGCGAAATCACTACAAGCGCTACGACCAATGGCTCGCGCAGCAGCCTGGCGAGGTGATGCGATCGCGGCGCGAAGAGGCCGAAATGATCTTCCGCCGCGTCGGCATCACCTTCGCGGTCTACGGCGCGAAGGACGAGGACGGCTCCGGCACCGAGCGCCTGATCCCCTTCGACCTGCTGCCGCGCATCATCCCGGCGCACGAGTGGGAGAGCATGGAAAAAGGCCTGGTCCAGCGCGTGACCGCGCTCAACCGCTTCATCCACGACGTCTACCACGAGCAGGAAATCATCAAGGCCGGCGTCGTGCCGGCCGAGCAGATCCTGAACAACGCGCAGTACCGGCCCGAGATGGCCGGCGTGAAGGTGCCCAACGACATCTACTCGCACATCTCCGGCATCGACATCGTGCGCGCGCCCGACGCCGACGGCAAGGGCGAGTACTACGTGCTGGAGGACAACCTGCGCGTGCCCAGCGGCGTGAGCTACATGCTGGAGAACCGCAAGATGATGATGCGGCTCTTCCCCGACCTGTTCAGCCAGAACCGCGTTGCGCCGGTCGCCCACTATCCCGACCTGCTGCTCGAAACCTTGCGCGCCTCCGCACCGCCCGCGACCGCCGAGCCGACGGTGGTGGTGCTCACGCCCGGCATGTACAACAGCGCCTACTTCGAGCATGCCTTCCTCGCGCAGCAGATGGGCATCGAGCTGGTCGAGGGGCAGGACCTCTTCGTCAAGGACGACTTCGTCTACATGCGCACCACGCGCGGGCCGAAGCGGGTGGACGTGATCTACCGGCGCGTGGACGACGATTTTCTCGACCCCGAGGTGTTCCGCCCGACCTCGACGCTGGGCACCGCGGGCCTGATGCGCGCCTACCGCGAAGGCAACGTCGTGATCTGCAATGCGGTCGGCACCGGCGTGGCGGACGACAAGTCCATCTACCCCTATGTGCCGAAGATGATCGAGTTCTACCTGAACGAGAAGCCGATCCTCAAGAACGTGCCGACCTACATGTGCCGCAACAAGGACGAGCTCGACTACACGATGGCCAACATGAAGGACCTCGTGGTCAAGGAAGTGCACGGCGCCGGCGGCTACGGCATGCTGATCGGACCGGCCGCGACGCAGGCCGAGATCGAGGATTTCAAGAAGGCCGTGCTGGCCAAACCGGACGGCTACATCGCGCAGCCGACGCTCGCACTGTCGACCTCGCCGACCTTCGTCGAGGCCGGCATCGCGCCGCGCCACATCGACCTGCGGCCTTTCGTGCTGTCGGGCAAGGAAGTGCAGATGGTGCCCGGCGGACTGACGCGGGTCGCGCTCAAGGAAGGCTCGCTGGTGGTCAATTCGTCGCAGGGCGGCGGCACCAAGGACACCTGGATCCTCGAGGCCGATCGCGGCGCCAGGCCGCGCGCGCAGTCGCAGTCGCAAACGCAGACCCCGTCGACCTGACCGCAAGAGGAGATCGCACCATGTTGTCACGCACCGCCGATCACCTCTACTGGATGTCGCGCTACACCGAGCGCGCGGAGAACACCGCGCGCATGCTCGACGTCAACTACCAGACTTCGCTGCTGCCGCAGTCGGCCGAGGTCGCCAAGTACGGCTGGCAGGGGCTGCTGTCGATCAGCGAACTGCTGCCGCTCTTCAATGAGAAGCATGCGCACATCGCGCCGCGCGAGGTGATGGAGTTCATGGTCCGGGATGAATCCAATCCCTCGTCGATCCTGTCGTGCCTGCGGGCGGCGCGCGAGAACGCGCGCGCGGTGCGCGGCGCGCTCACCACCGAGGCCTGGGAGACGCAGAACACGACCTGGCTCGAGGTCAACCGCATGCTGCGCGCCGGCGATTTCGAGCGCGACCCGGGGCAGTTCTTCGAGTGGGTCAAGTTCCGCTCGCACCTGTCGCGCGGCGTGACGCTGGGCACCATGCTGCAGGACGAGGCCTTTTATTTCTCGCGCCTCGGCACTTTTCTCGAACGCGCGGACAACACGGCGCGGCTGGTCGACGTCAAGTTCCATGCGCTCAACAGCGAGTTTTTCGGCGCCGCGACCGAGGAGGATCAGGAGTACGACTTCTACCATTGGAGCGCGATCCTGCGCAGCGTCTCGGCCTTCGAGGTGTACCGCAAGGTGTACCGCGACGTGATCAAGCCCGAGCGCGTGGCCGAGCTGCTGATGCTGCGCGTCGACATGCCGCGCTCACTGCATGCGAGTCTGCACGAAGTGGTGAGCAATCTCGACAAGGTCAAGAACGAGCAGAGCGCCGAAACGCAGCGGCGTGCGGGCAAGCTGCTGGCCGACTTGCAGTATGGACGGGTCGACGAGATCCTTGCGACCGGGTTGCATGCCTATCTGACGCAGTTTCTCGATCGCGTCAATGAGCTGGGGTGGCGGATCAGCCAG
This sequence comes from Variovorax sp. SRS16, assembly GCF_901827165.1. Lineage (NCBI taxonomy): Bacteria > Pseudomonadati > Pseudomonadota > Betaproteobacteria > Burkholderiales > Comamonadaceae > Variovorax > Variovorax sp. SRS16. The sequence goes on along the minus strand of NZ_LR594666.1, from coordinate 3,228,074 downwards.
GATTTCTTGGTGCCTACGCACTGAACTCTTGCTCCCTCTCCCTCTGGGAGAGGGTTGGGGTGAGGGCGTCCGGGCCTTTGAATTGTTGTCAGCGTTGGTGAGGCTGTTGGCCGGGAATTCGCCCCGGCGGGCGAGTCACTTTCTTTGTCTCGCCAAAGAAAGTAACCAAAGAAAGGCGACCCCACTGTGCGCGACCCCTGCGCTTCGCTACGGGGCAACCTGCGGTGCTCGCTTTTCGCGGGGTCTCGCTCAAACTCGCTTCGCTCAGACAGTCGCGAGCCCTGATCCGCGAAAAGCTGCGCTCCTCGGCGCGCACAGAGGGGCTTGGGGTCAACGCGCCATGGCGCGTATATGTGTTTCTCGGGCCATTGCTTCGCTCGGCCTTGGAACAGCCAACGGCGACGGGGTCCCGCTGCTGATTGCTAATTGCTAATTGCTAATTGCCAATGCACTTGTCGCTTGCGGGCCCTCGGTGGTTTACGGTCTATGAGCACATCCACTGGACCATCCACGCAATCGTCGCACCGCACCGCCTCACACAAGGACGCGCCACGGCGCGTTGATCCTCATCCCCTCTGTGCGTGCCGAGGAGCGCAGCTTCAGGCGGATAAGGGCTCGCGACTGTTTGAGCGAAGCGAGTTTGAGCGAGACCCCGCCTGAAGCGAGCACCGCAGGTTGCCCGCAGCGAAGCGGAGGGACGCGCACAGTGGGGTCGCCTTTTCTTGCTTACTTCTTTTGGCGAGACAAAAGAAGTGAGTCGCCCGCCGGGGCGAATTCCCGGCTCCGGCCTTTGATCAGACGCAACGCACAAATCAAAGGCCCAGCGCCCTCACCCCAACCCTCTCCCAGAGGGAGAGGGAGCAACTACACCCCCTTCTCGGCATCCCGAATCGAAGAACTGATCGGCAACGGCCCAAAGGTATCGAGCACGAACTCATAGCGCTCGGGCCGGATGAAGAAGGTGCTGCGTTCGAGCGATCGTTCATCCGCGGAAAAGGACTCGCGCGCCATTACCAGCACGGAGGATTTCTTCGCCAGTCGCAGCGCCTTGCCGACGTCCGCATCGGCCGGCTGCACCCGGATGTGCACGCTCGCGCGGGCGACCTTCAGCTTCAGCAGTTTTTCGAGGATGCCGTAGATCGGATGCTCGCTCGCCTGCTGCCACGACACGGCCGCGGCCTCCGGCGGCAGCCATGCGCAGACCAGCGCGATCGGTTCGTCGTCGACCGTGTAGAGACGGCGCAGCTCAAAGCCGTGCTCCTTGCCCGCACCCGCATCGCGCCCGACGGCCGAGAACGCCAGCAGCCGCGTCTTCGGATGCACGCCCTGCTGCAGCAGCGAATCGTAGAAGCCGCGCATCGAATGCAGCTCGTGCTGCAGCTTCTGGCCGGCGACAAAAGTGCCCTTGCCCTGCTTGCGCACCACCTGCCCGTCGCGCAGCAGCTGCGCCATCGCCTGCCGCACCGTCACGCGGCTGACGCCGAAGCGCGTCATGAACTCGCGCTCGGCCGGCAGCCGCCCATCGGTGGCGAAGGCGCCGCCGGCGATCTCCGCCTTGAGCCGGTCGGCGATCTGCTGGTAGAGCGAGACGGCGGTCGCCCGATCGACCGTCATTGCGCTCGAACGCGGCATCGCCATGTGGCGCCGGCTCAGGTCAGCACGCGCAAGGACTTGCGCACGGGATCGATCTCGACCGTGGCGCCGTGCGGCACCTTCGCCGTGATGTCCTCGTCGAAGCCCGCGAGCATCGTGATGCCGCCGAACGCCGCGCCCTGCACCAGGATCGGGTTGACGGTGTTGAACACGATCGCGAGCGGCACCATCCGCCGCGAAGCCATCTCGTGCAGCATCCAGGCGCTCGCCACGCCGCCCTTGGCGGTGTCGAGCACCAGGATCTTGCCGGCATAGGACTGGCCGGCGAGCTGGTGCGCAGGCCGCGAGAAGATGCCGCGGTTGCGGTCGAGGTCGTAGCGCGCCGAGAAGCCATCGTGCGCCACCAGCGCTTCGCCGCGCACGCGCTGGCCGATCGCGTGCCGTGCCAGCCATTCGCTGCTGTTGCTGCCGCTCATGCCAGCCTCCCTGTTTCGGCCGCCTGCACGCAGCGCTCCATCGATGCCAGCATCGGCACGTAGCCGTAGCCGCCGAGAATGTTCACCAGCTTGGCGCTGTTGGTCGCCAGCCGCTTCCAGCCCTTCGCATCCGCCATCTCGCGCGCATAGGACTGGTAGAAGCACATGCCCGACATCACATGGCCGCCGGCTTCCTCGATCCTTGCGGTGAAGCCCATGCGGTCGCAGTCCGGCTTGACCTGCGGACTGGTGATCGCGAGCAGCGGCCGCTGGAAGCGGCGCCCTTCGCAGAGCGCGGACAGCTCGCGCAGTTCGTAGAGACTGAGCTGCGGCGCGGAGAAGACCACCACGTCGATTTCGTCGCTTGCCGCGTACTGCGATTGCAGCGTGCGGATGTCGGCCTCGCCGATGCGGTGCGCCACCGGCAGCCGCTCGCCGCCGACATCCTCGATGCGCACCGCCTCGGGCGTGATGCCGACCAGGTGGAAGAGGGCGATCGAGCCGAAGCTGGCCATCGCGGCGCCGAAGTGCTTGAGCGCATCGGAGCCGGGCGCGCCTTCGAGGCCTTCGACCACCGGCACCGACCAGTAGTTGCCCGCAAGCCGGCCGATCACGCCGCCCAGCGCGCCCCATTCGTTGAGGCTCTGCGGCGTGTGGTCGACGCGAAAGCGCACCGTGGCCTGGCGCTGCGCGTCGAGGTGGAAACCGTAGCGCGGCGTGCGCCCGGTCAGTCCGGCCGACAGCGCGGAAGGGCCACCCTCGAAATTCGAGCGCGCGCCGCAGACCGAATTCGAATAGATCACCACGCCCGTGTCGCCGAAGGCCAGGTGCTCGCCGCGCGTGGGCGCCTGGATGGTCTGGTAGTTGATGCAGGTGTCGGTCATCGAGACGCCGAGCTGCACGAAGGCATCGATGGCGCGCTGCTCCAGCTCGAGCATCCACTCGCTCTGGCCGAGCACCTCGGACTTGGCGAAGTCGGTGCCGCGCGGATCGGTGATGGTCGGAATGCGCACGGTGCGCTGGCCTTCGCGCGTCGCGGCCAGCTTCTCGAGCCACATCACGCCGGCCTGGCCCAGGCTTTCGGTGTCGGCCATGATGTGCGCCTGCGTCACCGGCACGAAATCCCCGGCGCCGAAGAAATCGCCGACGGCGATCTGGTGCTGAAGGGCCCAGCGCGGGACCGGCCCTGCTTCGCCCGCCAGGATGGCTTGCTCTTGTTCGTTCAGTTTCATGACATCTCGGTGTCGTGGTGGTGGAGGGACATCAGTCCAGCGAGGCGCCGGAATCGCGCACCGCCTTGCCCCACTTGGCGAGCTCGCTGCGATTGAATTCCGCGAAGGCTTCGCCGGTCATGGGGGTGGGCAGCACGCCCAGGCTCGCGAGCTTGTCGCGAAAGGCATCGGAGCGGACCACCCGTTCGATCTCCGTGCGCAAGGTCTGAGTCACGGCGGCCGGCAGGTTGGCGGGCCCGTAGACGCCCCACCAGGCCTCGGCGGAAAAGCCCTGGAGCCCCGCCTCGGCCATCGTGGGCACGTTCGGCAGCACCGGCGAGCGCGCGGTGCCGCTGACCGCCAGCGGGCGCAGCTTGCCGGCCTGCACCTGCGTCAGCACCGACTGCAGCGGGTCGAACATGACGGTGATCTGGTTGCCGAGCAGGTCGGTGACGGCCGGCGCGCTGCCGCGGTAGGGCACATGCCGCAATTGGATGCCGGCGGCCTTCGAGAACAGCACGCCGGTCAGGTGGCCCGGCGTGCCGTTGCCGGCCGAGCCGAAGGTGATCATTCCCGGCTGGGCCTTGGCGGCGGCGATGAATTGGGCCACGTTCGAGAACGGGGCCGCGGTGTTGGCGACCAGCGCGACCGGACCGCTCGCGACCAGCCCGAGCGCGGTGAAGTCGTGGGCCGGATCGTAGGGCAGCTTCTTGTAGAGCGAGGCGTTGATGGCCTGCGTGCCGACCGTGCCGAGCAGCAGCGTGTAGCCGTCGGGCGGGGACTTGGCGACCAGCTCGGCCCCGATCGCGCCGCCGGCGCCGCCGCGGTTGTCGACCACGATCTGCTGCTTCAGCGGATCGGCCAGCAGGAAGGCCAGCGGCCGCGCGACGATGTCGGTCGGGCCGCCGGCGGGAAAGGGAACGACCAGGCGCAGCGCGTGGTCCGGGAAGGCACTTTCGGCCAGCGCGGACCCTGTGCCCAGCAGGCCTGATGCGAACGCAGCGGCAGCACCGCCACCGGCCAGAGACAGGAAGTCGCGGCGTGTCGGCGCTTTCGGGTCGGGCGTGAGATCCATCGGACTGCCTTCGATCGTTGGAAAGCATCAAATGTATTAGATGGTCCTATACCTTGCAAGTCCAATGATTCATCCGGAGAAACCGCCTTCATCCAGGAATCGCTGCTCTTCTTCGGTCGTGCAGCGCCCGAGGGCCCGATTGCGATGCGGAAAGCGGCCAAAGCGGGCGACGATGTCGCGGTGAAGCACGGCGTAGCGGCGCGTGTCCGCATCGAGCCGGCCGTTGAGCTCGACCGAGCGTTCCTGGTCGGCCAGCGCCTCCGAATGCATGAAGGGGAGGTAGAAGAAGGGACGGAGCGCCACGTCGATCTGCTGGTCCAGGCCGGCTTCGATCGCTGCGCGCGCGATGCGCACGGCCAGGCCATCGGTGGCGAACATGTGGCCGCTGCCGCGCCAGGCATTGCGCGGGAACTGGTCGAGCAGGACTAGCAGCGCCAACGCGCCTTCGGCACCGGCGGCCCAGCCGTCGAGTGCGCCGGTCGCGGCGGCATGGTGCGCGGCCTCGAAACGCGACTTGAACTCGGCGTCGAAGGCTGCGTTCTTTGCGAACCATCGCTTGGGGCCGGCTTCGCGCCAGAAGGCCGCGACGTCGCGGGCAGAGGGCAGGGTGTCCATGCCGCGGATGATGCCAGCCGAAGCTTAAAGACGGGCTTGTGGCCGACATGGAAGGGACCCGCGCTTGCCCTATGCTGGCCGCTCCTGAAACTGTTGCTGGAGAACGCACATGAACCGATACGGCACCCTTTTGCGCATGGCTCTCGTCACCGGCGTCGCGACCGTGGCCCTCGCGGGCTGCGGGATGATGTCGAAGTCCCATATCGCGAGCTTCAGCGGCGCGATGAACGCGGCCAGCGAAGTGCCGCCCAACATGACGCGCGGCAGCGGCATGGCCGAAGCCTGGCTGAACAAGGACACCAACGTCCTCAAGTACAAGATCACCTTCGAAGGCCTGAGCGGTCCGGCCACGGCGGCGCATTTCCACGGTCCGGCCGCAGCGGGCGCCAATGCGCCGGTCGTGCTGCCGTTCGCCAAGCCGGTCAGCCCGATCGAAGGCGAGGCGACACTCACGCCGGCCCAGGCGGCCGATCTGATGTCCGGCCGCTGGTATGCCAACGTGCACACGGCGGCCAACGCGGGCGGCGAGATCCGCGGCCAGATGCTGCCGAAGATGTAAGTCAGGCCGGAGTCGCTCGCTTCGTGTCCAATGGGGGCATGAAGAAAACGAGCCGCTCCGCCATCGAATTTCCGGGTCACCGGCGCGCCGACATGCGTGCTGCGCCCAAGGCCCTGGTGCTGCAGGGTGGCGGTGCGCTCGGCGCCTATCAGGCCGGCGTGTACGAGGCTCTCTGCGGCACCGACTACCAGCCCGGCTGGATCGCCGGCGTGTCGATCGGCGCCATCAATGCGGCGCTGATCGCCGGCAACCCGCCCGACAAGCGCGTGGAACGGCTGCGCGCATTCTGGGAGCTCGTCTCGTCCGCGCTTGCACAGCGATGGCCGGCCTGGCTGGGCGAACAGGCCTCCCTGAAACAGTGGAGCGCGACGATGGCGGTGGTGGCCGGGATTCCCGGCTTTTTCTTGCCCCGGCTGTCGCCGGAACTGCTGCTGGGCGGCGCCGCGCCGCTCCTGAGCTACTACGACACGGCACCGCTCAGGCAGACGCTCGAGCGGCTGGTCGATTTCGACCGCATCAACGAGGGCGACACCCGCTTCAGCGTCGGTGCCGTCAACGTGCGCACCGGCAATTCGATCTACTTCGACAACACCGTGCAGCGCATCGGACCCGAGCACATCATGGCCAGCGGCGCGCTGCCGCCGGGCTTTCCGCCGGTGCACATCGGTGGCGACGATTACTGGGATGGCGGCCTCGTGTCCAACACGCCGATCCAGTACGTGCTCGACACCCATCCCGGCACCGAGCCGCTGGTGGTGCTGCAGGTGGACCTGTTCAGCGCGCACGGCCTGATGCCCAAGACCCTCTCGCAGGTGATGGAGCGCCAGAAGGACATCACCTACTCCAGCCGCACCCGCATGAACACCGACGCGCTGGCGTCCAACATGAACCTGCAGCAGGCCATCGCCGACCTCATCGACAAGCTGCCGGCCCATCTGCGCAGCGATCCGTCGGTAGCGGCCGTGCAGGCGCAGCTCACGCGCCAGCCGATCGACATCTTCCACCTGATCTACCGCGACAAGCCCTACGAGCTCGATTCGAAGGACTACGAGTTCTCGCGCGCGACGGTCGAGGCGCACTGGGAGGCCGGCATGCGCGACATGCGCCTCACGCTCGCCCATCCCGAGGCACTGCGCAGCGATGTGCAGTCCGACGGTGTGACCACCTTCGACCTGTGTGAGCCGGGCCTGCCGCGCGTCAGGCGGCCGATGGGGCCGTCGTCGAGGCGGCCGGCCCGGGGCGGCGAAAGCCATGCGCTGACCGACAAGGTGGAATTGAAGCTTCGTTCCAAGGGAGTTCTATGAAGATCGACGACATCCGCCGCAACGCCTTCGCGATGCCGCTCACCAGTCCGGCGTTTCCGCCCGGACCCTACCGCTTCATGCAGCGGGAATTCCTGATCGTGACCTACCGCACCGACCCCGATGCGCTGCGCGCGGTGGTGCCCGAGCCGCTCGAGATCGTCGAGCCGCTGGTCAAGTACGAAATCATCCGCATGCCCGACTCCACCGGCTTCGGCGACTACACCGAATCGGGGCAGGTCATCCCGGTGCAGCTGCGCACCGCCAAGGGCGTGGAGCAGGGCGCGTACGTGCATGCGATGTACCTCAACGACCATCCGCCGATCGCCGGCGGCCGCGAGCTCTGGGGCTTTCCGAAGAAGCTGGCCGCGCCGATGCTCGACTACGAGACCGACACCATCGTCGGCACGCTCGATTACGGCAAGGTGCGCGTCGCCACGGCGACCATGGGCTTCAAGCACCGCGCGCTCGATCCGGCACCGGTGCTCGCGGGCATCGCGCAGCCCAACTTCCTGCTCAAGATCATCCCGCATGTCGACGGCACGCCGCGCATCTGCGAGCTGGTGCGCTACCACATGATCGACGTGAATCTCAAGGGCGCATGGACCGGCCCGGCATCGCTGGAGCTGCATCCCCACGCACTCGCTCCCGTGGCGGAGCTGCCCGTGCGCGAGATTGTCTCGGCCGTCCATTACATTGCCGACATGACCCTCGCGCTGGGGACGGTCGAACACGACTATCTCGCGGCCTGATTCTTTCAAACCCACCATCCACCACGGAGAAAACGCTCATGCAACTCAAGGACAAGGTCGCCTTCATCACCGGCTCGGCCAGCGGCATCGGCCGCGAGATCGCCATCGTGTTTGCGCAGGAAGGCGCGAAGGTCGTGATCGCCGACCTCAACAAGGAAGCCGCCGATGCCACGGCCGCCGAACTCAAGGCCACCGGCGCGCAGGCCATCGGCGTCGCGATGGACGTCACGGTGGAAGACCAGGTGAATGCCGGCGTCGAAGAGGCCGTGGCGGCCTTCGGCGGCATCGACATCCTGATCAGCAACGCCGGCATCCAGATCGTGCATCCGGTGGAGGAGTTCAGTTTTGCCGACTGGAAGAAGATGCTGGCCATCCATCTCGACGGCGCCTTTCTCACCACCAAGGCCTGCCTCAAGCACATGTACGCGCAGGGCCGCGGCGGCAGCGTGATCTACATGGGCTCGGTGCATTCCAAGGAGGCATCGCTGCTCAAGGCGCCGTATGTCACCGCCAAGCATGGCCTGATCGGCCTGGCCAAGACCGTCGCCAAGGAGGGCGCGAAACACAACGTGCGTGCCAACGTGATCTGCCCGGGCTTCGTGCGCACGCCGCTGGTCGAGAAGCAGATTCCGGAGCAGGCCAGGACGCTGGGCATCACCGAGGACCAGGTGGTGAAGAACGTGATGCTCAAGGACACGGTCGATGGCGAATTCACCACCACCGACGACGTGGCACGCGTCGCGCTGCTGTTCGCGGCCTTTCCTACGAATGCGCTCACGGGCCAGTCCTTGGTGGTGAGCCACGGCTGGTTCATGCAATAACGGTGGCTCGTCCCCAAGCCACGCGCACCCTCTATAGCCTCAGTTCCCAGGTCTCTCCGACCAGCTGCTGGCCGAAGCCCTCATAGGGCTCGGATTTCGTGCGCCTGAAGCCGCGCGCAGCGTAGATGCCGCGCGCGGCGCTCAGGCAGCTGTTGGTCCAGAGCACCATCTTCCTGTAGCCCTTGCTGCGCGCGAAGGCGATGCATTCGTCGGTGAGCCGCGCGCCGAGGCCGAGGCCGCGGGCCTGCGGCGTGAGGATCAGCAGCCGCAGCTGGGCGACGGTCGCCGACTTGCGCGCCACGAACACGCAGCCGACGCGCTCGCCGTCGAGCTCGGCGATCCAGCAGCGTTCCCAGGCGGGCTGGAACTTGCGCAGGAAGCGGGCCGCGATGTCGGCCACGAGCGCTTCGAACTCGCTGTTCCATCCGTATTCGCGGGCATAGATTTCGCCATGCTGCTGCACCACCCAGCCGATGTCGCCGGGCGCGGGATCGCGCAGCACGGCGGCCCGCGGCTTGCCCGGCGCGGCGGAGGCCGGGTCGAGCAGCGATTGCAGCGTGCCCATGGCGCCGATCAGCTGCGCGCGCTGTGCGGCAGACAGCGGTGCGAGCAGGGCGCCGGCTTCGTCGCGCGACTTCTGCTGCAGCGGCGCGAAGGCCTGGTGGCCGGCCTCGGTCAGGCGCAGCACGCTCTGGCGCGCATCGCGTGCATGCGTTTCGCGCGTGAGCCAGCCCTGGTCCTCGAAGCGGCGCAGGATGCGGCTGAGGTAGCCGCCATCGAGGCTCAGGTCGCGGCCGATCTCGCTCGCGACCGGCGTCTCGCGGTGCGCCAGCTCGTACAGCACGCGCACGTCCGTGAGCGACATGTCGCTGCCCAGATAGGGGTCGAGGGCGCCGATCCGGCGCGTGTAGAAGCGGTTGAACTGGCGGATCGCCTTGACGGCGGCGGCGTCGGAGGGTGGGGCAGTTGAGGCAGGCATGATTGCCATTGTCAAATGAATGATTGACAAAAGCAAGTAATTGACGGAGCGCCTCCCGTCATGACGTATGGCCTTTCGGGCGACAGCGCACGCACAAGCTCGTAAAATCAAGGGTTGCCCGAAACGGGCCCCTGCGGCATGTCCTGCCGTCCTCCTTCCCGATGAACGCCCCCGTCGACGTCTCCTTCTTCACGCGCGCCGCCAAGCCGCTGACCAGCTACCGCAAGTACTGGGCGGCGCGTTTCGGCACGGCGAAGTTCCTGCCGACCACGCGGGCCGAGATGGAAGCCCTCGGCTGGGACAGCTGCGACATCGTCGTCGTCACCGGCGATGCCTACGTCGACCATCCGAGCTTCGGCATGGCGGTGATCGGCCGCATGCTGGAAGCGCAGGGCTTTCGCGTCGGCATCATCGCGCAGCCCGACTGGCAGAGCGCCGACCCGTTCAAGGTGCTGGGCAAGCCGAACCTGTTCTTCGGCGTCACGGCCGGCAACATGGATTCGATGATCAACCGCTACACCGCGGACCGCAAGATCCGCAGCGACGACGCCTACACGCCCGGCGACGTCGGCGGCCAGCGGCCCGATCGCGCGGCCATCGTCTACTCGCAGCGTTGCAAGGAAGCCTGGAGCGATGTGCCGATCGTGCTCGGCGGCATCGAGGGGTCGCTGCGCCGCATCGCCCACTACGACTACTGGCAGGACAAGGTGCGGCGTTCGATCGTGGTCGATGCCAAGTGCGACCTGCTGCTCTACGGCAATGCCGAACGCGCGATCGTCGAGATCGCGCACCGCCTCGCCGCGCGCGAACCGGTGCAGCAGATCACCGATGTGCGCGGCACCGCCTTCGTGCGGCGCGAGACGCCGGAGGGCTGGTTCGAGATCGATTCGACCAGCGTCGACGAGCCCGGGCGCGTCGAGGCGCACGTCAATCCGTACCTGATGGTGTCGGAGCAGGCGAAGGCGAATGGGGCGAGCTGTGCGAAGGAGGACGAGGCGCAGGCGGTGGCCGCCGCGGCGGAGGCGCGAGGCCCTGTCTTGCTCCCTCTCCCTCCGGGAGAGGGCAGGGGTGAGGGCGCGGCGAAGCCGCTCCACTTCGTCCCCAACCCGAGCCTGCGCAAGAAAACGGGGAACCCTCACCCCAACCCTCTCCCGGAGGGAGAGGGAGCCCAACCGGACCGCAGGCTCAAAGTCCCGCCGCGCGACCGCTCCGTGATCCGCCTGCCCTCGTTCGAGCAGGTGCGCGCCGACCCCATCCTCTACGCCCACGCCAACCGCGTGCTGCACCTCGAGACCAACCCCGGCAACGCACGCGCGCTGGTGCAGGCCCATGGCGAAGGCGCGACCGCGCGCGACGTCTGGATCAACCCGCCGCCGATCCCGCTCACCACGGCCGAGATGGACCACGTGTTCGATCTGCCCTATGCGCGCAGCCCGCATCCGCGCTACGCCGACGAGAACGGCAGCCACGACGGCGCGACCAAGATCCCGGCCTGGGAAATGATCCGCTTCAGCGTCAACATCATGCGCGGCTGCTTCGGCGGCTGCACCTTCTGCTCGATCACCGAGCACGAAGGCCGCATCATCCAGAGCCGTTCCGAGGACTCGATCATCAAGGAGGTCGAGGCGATCCGCGATTCGGTGAAGGGCTTCACCGGCACCATCTCCGACCTGGGCGGGCCGACCGCCAACATGTACCGCATCGGCTGCAAGTCGCCCGCGATCGAATCGGCCTGCCGCAAGCCGAGCTGCGTCTACCCGGGCATCTGCCCGAACCTCAACACCAGCCACGATCCGCTGATCAAGATCTATCGCCGCGCGCGTGCGCTCAAGGGCATCAAGAAGATCCTGATCGGCTCCGGCCTGCGCTACGACCTGGCCGTGCAGTCACCCGAGTACGTGAAGGAACTGGTGCAGCACCACGTCGGCGGCTACCTCAAGATCGCGCCCGAGCACACCGAGCAGGGCCCGCTCACCAAGATGATGAAGCCCGGCATCGGCAGCTACGACAAGTTCAAGCAGATGTTCGACAGGTTCAGCGCCGAGGCGGGCAAGAAGCAGTACCTGATCCCGTACTTCATCGCGGCCCATCCGGGCACCAGCGACGAGGACATGATGAACCTCGCGATCTGGCTCAAGAAGAACGGCTTTCGCGCCGACCAGGTGCAGACCTTCTATCCGTCGCCGATGGCCACTGCGACGACGATGTACCACACCGACCGCAATCCGCTGCGCAAGATCACGCGCACCAGCGAGACCGTGGACATCGTGCGCGGCGACAAGCGCCGCCGCCTGCACAAGGCCTTCCTGCGCTACCACGATGCCAACAACTGGCCGCTCTTGCGCGAGGCGCTCAAGGCCATGGGTCGCGCCGACCTGATCGGCAACGGCAAGCAGCACCTGATCCCGACCTGGCAGCCGCTCACCGACGGCAGCTACCAGAGCGCGCGGCGCAAGAACTCGACCGCGGTCGAGGCCATGGCGCCGGTCCAGCCGCCCAAGGGCCGCATCCTCACGCAGCACACCGGCCTGCCGCCGCGCGACAACGGCGCGGGCCGCGCGAGGCCTGCCGGCACCAAGGCGATCCGCAAGGGCCGCTGAGCCGGCGCCTCGCTGCGCGCGTTTGCACGCGGCCCACGCCGTTGTATGGTGTCGGGCATGAATCGCCTGCGGGTCATCGCGTGCCGCTGCCTTCTTCGCGTCGGTCTGGGGCTCGCGCTCGGCGCGCTGGCGCTTGCATCGCGGGCGGCGCCGGAGGCCGGGTCGGCGCAGGCCTTGCGCGACATGCAGTACCAGCTGGCCGACGCGCTCGCGCACAGCAGCCTGAACCGTTCGGTCCACCTCGATTCGTCCGAGACGCCGGACGGTGTGCAGGGCGATGTCTACGCCATCGTCGACCACCCGCTGGACGAGCTGCGCGACACACTCGGTGATGCGGCGCCCTGGTGCGAGATGCTGATGCTCCACATCGACAACCGGCGCTGCCGCGTGACGCGGCGGCCCGAAGGCGACACGCTCACGCTGAGCGTGGTGCGCCGCTACGACAAGCCGGTCGAGCAGGCGATCGAGATCGCGTTCGACTGGCGCAATGCGAGCAACGCGCGCGACTACCTCGCGATCGACCTGCATGCCGCGGCCGGCCCGCTGGGCACGCGCAACTACCGTGTGGCGCTCGAAGCCGTCGCGCTGAACCCGCACCAGACCTTCCTGCATTTCGGCTATGCCTACGACCACAACATGATGGCTCGGCTCGCCACCATGGCCTATCTCGCGACCTTCGGCAGCCACAAGGTCGGCTTCACGGTGGTGGGCGCCGATGCCCGAGGCCGGCCCGCATACATCCATGGCCTGCGCGGCCTGGTGGAGCGCAACGCGATGCGCTATTTCCTCACGCTCGATGCCTATTTGGACGGCGTCGCCGTGCCGGCGCCGCAGCGCTTCGAGGCGCGGCTGCGCCAGTGGTTCGGCGCCATCGCGCAGTATCCGGAGCAGCTGGATGAAACCGATCTCGCGACCTACCTGGCGTTGAAGCGTGCCGACCGCGAACGCGAGGCCGCCGCACGCTGAGCGCGCACCGGCGCCTCACATCCAGCTGAGCGTCTGACCGCCGTCGACCGTGAGCACGGCACCCGTGATGTAGCGCCCCGCATCGGACGCGAGCAGCAGAAAGGCGCCATCGAGATCCTCGGGAACGCCGAAGCGGCGCATCGGCGTGCGCTTGAGCATCGCGTCGTGAAAGCCCCGGTCGGTCAGCGTGGCCTGCATGTCGGTCTCGATGTTGCCGGGGCACAGCACGTTGACGCGGATGTTCTTGCCCGCCAGCTCGAGCGCCATCACCTGGCTGAACTGGATGAGCCCGGCCTTCGAGGCCGCATAGCTCGCCATGAAGCTGCCGGCGCGCAAGGCCGCCGTCGAGGCGACGTTGACGATCGCGCCGCGCCGCAGCGCCAGCATGCGGCGCGCCGCCTCCTGCGCGACGCGGAACGCGCCCTTGAGGTTGGTGTCGATGACGCGATCCAGGTCGGCATCGGCATGACCGACGAAGGTCTCGGCATGCAGCACGCCGGCGTTGTTGACGAGCACGTCGACCGGCGCACCGAGCCGCTGCTCGGCCGCATCGAAAGCCGGCGCGATGCTGCGCAGGTCGGTGACGTCGAGGTACACCGATGCGGCGCGGTGGCCGGCTGCGTTCAATGCCGCGGCTGCGGCCTCGGTGCGATCGCCGCGGCGCGCCGCGAGCGCCACCGCCGCGCCGGCCGCCGCGAAGGTCCGCGCCACATGCAGCCCGATGCCGCTCGATGCACCGGACACCAGCACGGTCCGCCCGGCCAGGTTGAACATCGCATCGCTCATGCCGACGCCTTCGCGCGCCACGCCGCATCGGGGAACACCATCGCCACCGTCTCGCCGTCCTCGCGCCAGACGCGGCAGCCGTCGACGAAGAAAGGCTTTTGCACCTGATGCACGCTGGCCGCGAGCGGATCTTCGCCCAGGGGATCGTCGCCGCCGCACAGCGCCTGGTAGGCCGTGGTCGCGATCGGCTCGAACAGCGAGACCAGGTGCGTGCAGCTGTTGCGCCCGCCGAAGATCTCGTGCACGCGCCGGCGCCAGCCGCTGGCCATCGGCATGCCGATCAGCGCGGCGAACTCGTCGCTGCGCGCGGCGCAGGGCACGAAGGGCGCGGCATCGCTCGACGATTCGACCGCGCGCACCACCAGGCCGGTGTCGATGGTCACGCGCACCCACATGTCGTGGATCGGGCCGCCGGCCGGGATCGTGCCGCGGCGGAAGTCCTGCATGTCGAAGGCCTTGGTGTCGCGCAGATGGGCCTCCACGTCCCACAGGCCGTCGTCGCGGCGATAGGCCTGTGTTTCCACCAGGCGCCGGTGCACGGCGCGGCGCGGCGCGGGGTCGGAGAGCGGCATGCGGCGTTCCTTGTCGGTAGGTCAGGGGATCAGGCGCGCCGCGCGCATCCGCGCCAGGTGGCCGAGCAGCGAAGCCTCGGTCGACACCGTGTCGTGGAAGCCGTGCTCGCGCAGCTTGATGGTGGACGACATGTCGTCCCAGGTCGCGGCAAAGAGGAAGTCACCGAAGCGCCAGTTGGCCAGCTGGTTCAGCGCGAGCGGCTGCAGCCCGTGCGCGGCGACGATGCGCTGCCACTGCGCCTCGGCGCCGCCGAAGCTTTGCACCAGCGACATCGGGCGCGCCTGCGCGCTCGGCAGCCCGAAGAATTCGGCCAGCCGCGGCCACAGGCGGCGCCAGCGGAAGTAATCGCCGTTGATCACGTTGTAGTCCTGGTTCGCGGCGCGCGCCTCGGTGGCCGACCAGATCATGGCCCGCGCCAGCAGATCGGCGTCGGTGCATTGCGAGAGGGCATCGAAGGCGGCGTCCGAACCGGGAAAATAAAACGGCAGGTCCATCGCCTTGCACAGCGAGCCGTAGGCGCCGAGCAGCGTGACGCAGTTGTGCGGGTACTGTGTGCCCACGCCGAGCACGATGTGGGGCCGCACGGTCGACCAGGTCCAGCCGCGCAGTCGCGCGCGGCGCCGCATCTCGTCGTGCTGCGCGTAGTAGAAGACCGGCGCGTCGCAGCGCGGATCGTCCTCCTGCGCCGGCGTCGCATAAGGGCCGAGATGGCTGCCGTACCACTTGGTGCCATGCACCAGGCACACATGCGACAGCGCGCCCGGCGGGTCGTCGAGGCCATCGAGCAGGTTCACCAGCATCGCGAGGTTGGCGCGCGTCTCGCGATCCGGATCGAGGTCGCTGGCGCGCGCGGCGAAGAAGACGTGCGTGACCTCGCCGGCGAGCGGCCCGAGCTGGCGCCGGCACGCGGCCGGGTCGGACAAGTCGAGCGGGAGATGCAGATGGTTCTCTGCGGATGCGGGCTGCGGATCCGCGGCACGCGCGATGCCGATGGTTCGCCAGCCGCCATCGTGCAGCGCCGCGAGCAGGCGCGAGCCGACCAGGCCCAGCGCACCCGCGACCAATGCGCAGCGCCGCGGTGCAGCCAGGACGTCGCTCATCGCCGCTCTCGCGTCGGCAGCAGCACCATCTCCGCGATCGAGACATGCGGCGGCTGCGCGAGTGCATAGCACACGGCGCGCGCGACATCCTCGGGTTCGAGGAGCTGTGCGAAGCCTTGGTAGAACGCATCGGCGCCTGCGGTGTCGCCATGCAGGCGGCTGCCGGCGAAGCCGGTGCGCACCACGCCGGGCGCGATCTCCGTGATGCGCACGCCGGAATCCGGATAGTCCGCGCGCAAGGCCTGCGCGAAGCCGCGCAGCGCGTGCTTGCCGGTGCTGTAGGCGGCCAGGCCGGCAGCAGGGCGGCGCGCCGTGATGGAGCCGATGAGAACGATGTCACCGGCCTCGCGCGCCAGCATCGCAGGCAGGCACAGCTGCGTCAGCCGCATCGCGGCTTCGACATTGAGGCGCAGGCCGGCGAGCCACTCGCCGGGCGCGTGCTGGTCGAAGGGCTTGCCGCCGCCGAGGTCATGGCCGGCGCAATGGACCAGCGCCTCGACCGCATCCAGTGCGTCCGGCGCCACGCGCTGCAGCAGCTGTGCCGCGTCCTCCTGCGCCAGGTCGCCCGAGCCGTAGCGGATGGCATCGAGTGCGGCGAATTCGGCGGGCGCGGCAGCGCGGCGGCCGAGCGCCAGCACGCGCCAGCCCTGCGCCGCGAGCTGCAGCGCCGTGGCCTTGCCGATGCCGCTGCTCGCGCCGCTCACGATGGCCAGCCGGCTCGGCGCCCGCTGCGACGCGGCTTGCATCTACGCCTCCGTGCCGGCCGGGCGCCAGCGTGGCATCGAGATCTCCGGCGACACCTGCTCGAACCACACCTGCACCGGCAGGTCGGCCCGCACCTGCTCCGGCGCGATATCGGTCAGCAGACCCGGCACGAGCACGCCGCGTTGCTCATCCAGCTCGATGATCGCGCTCACGAAAGGCGCGCGCCGCTGCCAGGCCGGGTCGACCGAACGCCGCACCACGATCCAGCTGTACACATGGCCGCGCCCCGAGACGTCGATCCAGGTGAAGTCCGGCGATGCGCAATGCGTGCAGCCCTCGCTCGGATAGAAGCGCAGCCTGCCGCAGCGATCGCAGCGCTGGATGATCAGCCGATGCGCGCGGGCCGCGTCCCAGAAGGGCTGCGTCAGCAGCGTCGGACGCGGCAGCGGAAGATCGAGCAAAGATGTGTTCATGCGTCGACTCCGAGGATCAGCGCGCTGCCGGTGGAGGTCGCGCCGCCGGCGGTCACCAGCCCGAGTTCTGCGCCCCGGACCTGGCGCGTGCCGGCGTCGCCGCGCAGCTGGCTCACGGCCTCGACCGCGTTGTTGAGTCCGTGGATGTAGGCCTCCGACAAGAGGCCGCCGGCCGTGTTGACCGGCAGCTTGCCGCCGATGCGCGCATGCCCTTCGCGGAAGAAGGCACCGGCGCCGCCCTTCTCGCACAGGCCGAAATCCTCGAACTGGCCGATCACGCTGTAGGTGAAGCAGTCGTAGACCTGCGCGAAGTCGAGGTCGCCGCGTTCGATGCCCGCCATGCCGAACAGGCGGTCGGCGATGAAGCGCGCATAGCACTCGGAATGGTCGCCCCAGTAGTTGCCCCACATCAGGCCGCGGTTGGCCGGACCGCTGCCGGTGATGCCGGCGCGCACCGTCACCGGCTTGTGGCGCAGGTCGCGCGCGCGTTCGGTGGATGTGATCAGCAGCGCGCAGGCGCCGTCGCTCTGCAGGCAGCAGTCGTACATGCGAAAGGGTTCCGCGATCCAGGGCGAGGCGCGGTAGTCGTCGAGCGACATCGGCGCGCGCTTCATCGCGCGTGCGTTGTCGGCGGCATGGGCACGGCCGTTCATCGCGACCGCGGCCAGGTCTTCGTCGGTCGTGCCGTACTTGATCATGTGCCGACGGCACAGCATCGCGAAGTGCTGCGCCGGCATGGTGATGCCGCAGGTATCGAGGAACTGCGGCTCGGCGTCCGAATGGATGCTGCTCTCGGCCAGCAGCTCGGAAAACTTCGCGCCGCCGTAGCGCACGCCCGAGGCACCGTTCAGTGCGCGATAGACCAGCACGTGGTCGGCCTGCCCGGTGGCCACCGCCATCGCCGCATGCAGCACCACGCCGCAGGCCATGTTGCCGCCGGCGCCGTAGTCGGCATAGTGGTTCACCACCGGCAGGCCGAGGCCGGTGGCGACGACGCTGGTGGTCGCGGTGTCGCCGAGGCCGAAGCTCACGATACCGTCGACATCGGCCGGCACGAGGCCGGCGTCCTCGATCGCATTGCGGCAAGCCTCGAGTGCAAGGGCCTCGACCGTCTTGCCCGAGTTGCGCGTGTAGTCGGTCCAGCCGATGCCGGCGATCGATGCGGCGCTGTTGAAGTTCATGAGGATTTGTTTCCGGAAGAAGAGGGCGTGCGGACACGCGGTGCGGGCGCCGGCGCCACCCAGGTCTCGGGTGTGACGCCGCGTTCGCGCAGTTCCTGTTTGCGGACTTTCTGCGTCGGCGTCTTCGGCAGCGCGTCGCAGAATTCGATGAAGCGCGGCACCGCGAAGGCCGGCATGCGCGCCGCACAGAAGGCATGCAGCGCGGCCGCGTCGGCCGCTGCGCCGGGCTTGGCGACCACGCAGATCTTCACTTCCTGCTCGTTGTCCTCGTCGGGCGAGCGGATGCCGATGGCGGCGGCTTCCTCGATGCCTTCGTGCTGCATCACGACCTGCTCGACCTCGAAGGAGGAAATGTTCTCTGCGCGCCGGCGGATGCAGTCCTTCATGCGGTCGACGAAGTAGTAGTAGCCATCGGCATCGCGGCGCATCGCATCGCCGGTGTGGAACCACAGGTTGCGCCAGGCCTTGACGGTCTCCTCGGGCATCGCGTTGTAGCCGGCCATGAAGCCATCGGCGACCTTCGGCCGCACCTGCAGCTCGCCGACCTCGCCGTGCGGCAGCTCGTGGTCGGTGTCCGGATCGGCGATGCGGCATTCGAACCAGCGCTCGACCACCTTGCCGCAGGCGCCGTCGCGGCGCGCTTCGTCGCGCGGCTGGTAGAGCGGGCAGTTGGCCTCGGTCGAGCCGTACAACTCGGCCAGCTGGACGCCGAAGCGCTGCTCGAAGACCGGCGCGAAGGCCGGCATCGGCACCGCGCTGGCGATGCGCAGCGCGTTGTCGGCGTCCTCGGGCGTGGCCGGCTGGCGGAACACGAAGTCGGTCATCACGCCCAGCAGGTTGGTCACCGTGGCACCGCTGGCACGCACGTCGGGCAGCCAGCCGCTGGCGCTGAACTGCGGTGCCAGGTGCACGCGGCAGCCGGCGATCAGCGCGCCGTACACCTGCAGCGCCAGCGCGTTGGTGTGGAACAGCGGCAGGGCCGAATAGAAAACGTCGTCACGGCCGATGCCCAGCTGGTCGATGTACACGTGCGGATTGAGGACCATCTGCGCATGCGGAATCATCACGCCCTTGGACTTGCCCGTGGTGCCCGAGGTGTAGACGATGGCGGCGAGATCGCGCGGCGTCACGCGCACGTCGAGCCCGCGCTCGGGTGCTGCGCGCAGCGATTCGAAGTCGATCGTTGGCAGGCGTTGCGGGCGCGCGGGCTGCGCGGCGTCGGGCTTGACCACCACGAGGCGTTCGAGGCCAGGCATCGCGTCTTCCGAGGCCAGCACCACCGGCACGAAGGCGCCCGCCGCGATCATCACGCGCGCGCCCGAGTTGTTCGCCAAGTGCTCGAGGAAGCTGCCGCGGTAGGCCGTGTTGACCGTGACCAGCACCGCGCCCAGCCGGTTGATCGCGAACCAGGCCTCGATGAATTCGGTGCAGTTCGGCAGCATCACCAGCACCCGGTCGCCGAAGCCGACGCCGAGTTCGCGCAGGCCGTTGGCGATGCGAAGCGAGCGCAGCGCCATCTCGCCCACCGACAGCGCGGGCTCGCCCATCATCGAGAAGAAGGCGCGGTCGGGCGCAGCGCGGGTGCGTGCTTCGAGCACGTCGGGCAGGGACCAGGATTCCGTCATGGCAACGTGGTGGAGGACAGGATGGTGGTGGTCGCCGCGGCGGCATGCCGGCCGGCGATGCGGCCCGAGGTGAAGGCCCAGCCCAGATGATGGCCGTGCCCTTCGAGCAGCAGGCCACCCTGGCCGGTCGAGCCCGCGGCATAGAGGCCGCGCACCGGTATCGAGCCGCGCACCACGACCTGCAGTTCGGGCGTGACCCTGACGCCGCCGTCGGTCAGCACGACGTAGCTGTGGATCGGGCCGAGCGCATGGAAAGGTCCCATCCGCGGTTCGCGGCTGTTGTTCAGCGAGGCCAGCAGCGCGGCCGGCGGCATGTCCAGCTGCTTGGCCAGCGCCGTTGCGTCGCCGGCCTTCGTGTACAGGTCGGGCCGCGTGCGGACGTAGTCGCCGAAGTAGGCCCAGGCGATGCCCGGCGCGGTCGACACCGCATGCGGCGGCGCGCTGTAGCGTTCGGCCTGCCGGTCGTCGAAGATCAGCCAGGCGCTGCGCTCGGGCGCCGCAGCCACCGCCTTGCCGAGGCTGCCTTCGATCGGCTGGATGCGCTGGCCGTTGCGGTCGACCAGCAGCACGCCGTCGGCGAACAGCGCGGCCTCGGGCCCGAGCACGGTGGTCATGAAGCGCATCACCAGCGGATGCACGATCGTGCTCGGCAGGTGATGCAGCAGCCAGGCCATGGTGCGCGTGATCGGCGCCCAGGGCGGAACGCGCTGCGCCAGGCCCTTGCGCGGCGGCGGCGCGAAGCGCATCACCGGGCCGAGGATCAGGTCGCCGTTGAGCACCTCGCCGCCGATCTCGAGCACCATGCGCTGGCAGTCGCCGGTGTTGGTCGCGTTGACCGCCGGCACGCGCGCCAGCGCCGCCGAGCCGTAACGGGTCTTGAAGTCGACGCTGCCGCTGTAGTCGCCGCCCGCCAGCACCACGCCATGGCGCGCGGTGTAGAGCACCGGCTGGTCGTGTGCATCGCGCGCCTCGATGCCGCACACCGTGTCGCCGTCGAGCACGATGCGCGAGGCGCGCGTCGACAGGTGGATGTCGACGCCGGCGCGGCGCGCGGCGCGTGTGAGGTGCCAGACATAGGAGCCCGAGGTCGGCAGCACGTTGTGCATGCGCGGCAGGCGGTGCGGCGGCTCCGCGCCGGGGCCGAAGAACTCCACGCCCAGGCTGCGCAGCCAGGCCACCGTGTCGGTCACGTTGTGCACCAGCGTGTGCCGCAGTGCGAGGTTGTCGCGCGGCAGCAGCGCACCGGCCAGCTTGGCCATGTCCTCGAAGTGATGCTGCGGATCGTCGACGATACCTTTGCGTTGCTGGTCGGGCGTGCGCGTCGCGGTGATCGAGCCGACCGACCAGCCGGTGCTGCCGCCGGTCTGCGGGTTCTTCTCGATCAGCACCACCTGGCGGCCGGCGCGCGCGGCTTCGATGGCCGCGGCCAGGCCGGAGCCGCCGCCACCGACGACCAGCACGTCGGTCTCGACGGTGCGAGCGGAAGGGTTGACGGTGGCGTCCATGCTTCGGGTGCTCACAAGGCCAGCAGGGCCTTGATGTGCTCGACGTCGGCGCGCGCCGCGTCCCCGTCCTTGCGGTACACCACGCGGCCGCGGTCGAGCACGGCAAGCTCGTCGGCGATCGAGAGCGCGAAGCGCAGGTCCTGCGCCGCCACCACCATGGTCTGGCCGGCGCGCTTGAGGTCGTGGATGGTGCCGGCCAGCGTCTTCACCATGATCGGCGACAGGCCCTCGGTCGGCTCGTCGACCAGGAGCAGGCGCGGATTGCCCATCAGCGCGCGCGCGATGGTCAGCATCTGCTGCTGGCCGCCGCTTAGCAGGCCGGCGCGGCGCTGGCGGAATTCCTCCAGCGCGGGAAAGGCGCGGAAGGCTTCGCGCCGCGACCACGCACCGCGGCGCAGCTCGGCGATCTCGAGGTTCTCTTCCACCGTCAGGTCGGCGAACACGCGCCGTTCCTCGGGCACGTAGCCGATGCCGGCCTGTGCGATCCGGTGCGGCGGCAGTCCGCGCAGGCTCATGCCATCGAACACGATCTCGCCGGAGCCCGGCGGCACCAGGCCGATGATGCTTTTGAGCAGCGTCGACTTGCCGACGCCGTTGCGCCCGAGCAGCGACAGCACGCGCCCTTCGGCCACGTCCAGCTCGACGTCGAAGAGCACGTGCGCCGGGCCGTACCAGGTGTTGAGCTCAGTGCAGCGCAGCATCTTCGTCGTCGTCCTCGCCCAGGTAGACCTCCTGCACACGCCGGTCGGCGCGCACCGCGGCGGGCGCACCGTCGGCGATGCAGCTGCCCTGATGCAGCACCGTGATGCGGTCGGCGATCGCGAACACCATCTCGATGTCGTGCTCGGTGAACAGCACCGCCACGCCGCGCTCGCGGTTGATCGAGCGAATCAGATGGATCACGATCGCGCGCTCGTCCGGGCTCATGCCGGCGGTCGGCTCGTCGAGCAGCATCACCTTCGGCCGGCCGGCCATCGCGATCGCGAACTCGAGCCGCTTGCGGTCGCCCGCGGCCAGCTCGCCCGCGATGCGCTCGGCCTGGCCGTCGAGCCGCACCAGCTGCAGCAGTGCCAGGGCCTCGTCGCGCAGCATCGGTGCGGCAGGGCGGAACATGCGCGTGCACAGGCCGTGCTGCGCCAGCAGCGCCATCTGCACGTTCTCGAACACGCTGAAGCCGGCGAAGATGCTGGTGATCTGGAACGAGCGCGCCACGCCGCGGCGCGCGGTCTCGTGCGGCGGACGTCCGCAGATCGAGCGGCCCTGGAACATCACGCGGCCCGCGCTCGGCGCGAGATGGCCCGACACCACGTTGAGCAGCGTGCTCTTGCCGGCGCCGTTGGGCCCGATCAGCGCGTGCACGCTGTTCTCGCCGACCTGCAGGTTGACGCCGCTGAGCGCATGGAAGCCGGCGAAGTTCTTGCCGATGTCCTCGATGGACAGGATCGTGCTGCGGCTCATGGGCGATGTTCCGTCACGGCCCGGCGCTTGCGCGCGAGGCTGCCGACGATGCCGTTCGGCAGGAACAGCACGATCAAGAGCACCAGCGTGCCGAACACCAGGAGCGGGTATTCGAAGCGGCTGGTGACGGCGAAATTGGTGAACACGAAAAGCGCCGCGCCGACGATCGGCCCGACGAAGTTGTGGATGCCGCCGGCCAGCGCCATCAGCACCGGGTCGGCCGACTGGCTCCAGCCGAGCAGCGACGGAAAGGCCATCTGCTGCAGCGGCGCGCGCAGGCCGCCGGCGATGCCGGCAAAGGCGCCGGCCACCACGAACACGCGCAGTTCCAGCCGCCGCACGTCGAGTCCGATGTAGGCCGCACGCTGCCGGTTGTCGCGGATCGCGCCGAGCGCGATGCCGAAGGGCGAATGCGTGATGCGGTGGATCAGCCAGATGCACAGCGCCACCACGACGAGGCTGAAGTAGTAGTAGTTGCGCGCCGACAGCATCCAGTCCGGCAGCGCCACCGGCAGCCCGTCGTCGCCGCCGGTGAAGCTGTACCAGCCGAGCACCAGCGTGAACACCAGCTGCCCGAAGGCCAGCGTGAGCATCGCGAAGTACATGCCGGTGACCCGCACCGAGAGCCAGCCGATCGCGAAAGCGCCGAGCGCGGCCACGACCGGCGCCGCCGCGAGGCCGAGCCACGGCGGCACGCCGTACTTGTTCTGCAGGATCGCGACCGCGTAGGCGCCCAGCCCATAGTAGGTCGCGTGCCCGAAGGACAGCATGCCGCCCTGGCCGAGCAGCAGGTTGTAGCTCATCGCGAACAGCGACATGATGAAGAAGTCGACCGTGAGGAAGACATAGCTTTCGCCGAGCACCAGCGGCAGCAGCGCGAACACGAGCGCGGCAGCGCACCAGCCGATCGCGGCGCGCGACCCGCGCGGCGCGGATGTGTGCGAAGTGGGCAGGGCGGCGCTCATGCTCGAAGGACGGGTTGCGGGTCAGGCCGTGCTGCGGCCGAGCAGCCCCTGCGGCCGCAGCACCAGCACGGCGCACAGCGCGATGAAGATGAAGGCGATGGCCAGCTTCGGCGCGAACAGGATGCCGACCGACTTGGTCACGCCGATGATCAGCGCGCCCAGCAGCGCGCCGCCCACGCTGCCGACGCCGCCGATGATGACGACGGCGAAGCACTCGATGATGATCGAGCTGTCGATGCCCAGCGAGATCGAGCCGACCGGCGCAGCCAATGCGCCGCCCAGGCCGGCCAGCCAGGCGCCGAGCGCGAACACGCCGGTGTACAGGCGCGGCACGTCGATGCCGAGCGCGCCCACCATCGCGCCGTCGGCGACCGAGGCCCGCAGCACCTTGCCGAAGCGCGTGCGCGTGAGCAGCAGGTGCAGCGCGATCGCGATCACTGCGCCGACCGCGATCAGGAGCGCGTAGTAGCTCGGGAAGGGCGTGCCGAAGAGATCGAAGGCGCCGTCCAGGCCGCTCGGGCGCGCCACCACGTGGTTGTCACGGCCCCAGATCAGCTTCACGCCGTCGGCGAAGATCAGCGTCAGCGCATAGGTCAGGATCAGCTGGTATTGATGCGCGCGCGTGACGATGCGGCGCAGCAGGAAGCGCTCGACCCCCGCGCCCAGCAGCGCGACGCCCAGCGGCGCCACCAGCAGCGAGACGACGAAGCCCGTCGTGCCGCCGCCGACCCAGCGCGTCAGCGTGAAGCTCAGGTAGGCGGCGATCATGTAGAACGAGCCGTGCGCGAAGTTGGCGACGCGCAGCGTGCCGAAGATCAGCGTCATGCCCGAGGCGACCAGGAACAGCACCATGCCGCTGCTGACGCCGCTCAGGGCCTGGACCAGGATGCTCTCGAACATGCGCCGTGCTGCCTTTCGGGGTCCGGGTCTACTTGACCGCGGCGCGGGCCTGCTCGATCTCGGCCGGCGTCGGCCAGATCTTCTCGGCCGGCACGTACTTGACGTGCGTCAGCGTCTTGAACGGGTACTTGTCGCTCTTCGTGACGGTGCCGATGTAGGAGCCGACGGTGCCCTGGTGGT
This sequence comes from Variovorax sp. SRS16, assembly GCF_901827165.1. Classification (NCBI taxonomy): domain Bacteria; kingdom Pseudomonadati; phylum Pseudomonadota; class Betaproteobacteria; order Burkholderiales; family Comamonadaceae; genus Variovorax; species Variovorax sp. SRS16. The sequence continues at coordinate 3,203,675 of NZ_LR594666.1, read as the reverse complement.
CGATGGCGCGGAAGCTGATCGGGCCGCGCAGGCCGTCGTACTTCACCTGCTCGACGGCCTTGACGATCGCGTCCGATTCCAGCGAGTTGGCCTGCTTGATCGATTGCGCGAGGATCTGCAGGCCCTCGTAGCCCATGATGGCCCAGTCCGCCGGATAGTCGTTGTACTTGGCGCGGTACTGCTCGACGAACTTGGTCATGCGGTCGCCCTCGATCGCGAAGAAGGGCGCGCGCATCTGAGCGATCAGGCCGTCGGGCATCTCGCTGCCGAGCGCCTTCATGTCGTCGAGGAACACCAGGCTGGCGACCTTGGTCTTGTCGAACACGCCGTACGGCTTGCCCTGCTTGACGAAGCCGATCAGGTCGGCACCCCACAGGTACGAGAAGATCACGTCGGGCTTGGACGACATCAGGCTCGTGATGTAGCTGCTGTAGTCGGGCTCGCCGAGCTTGGGCCACGCTTCGCCGACCACCTGGGCCGAGGGATTGACCTTCGCGAGCCAGTCCTTGAAGTACTTCAGGCCCTGGTGTGCGGCCTCGTAGTCGCCGCCGATGAAGGCGATGCGCTTGTTGCCGGGACCGATGGCCTCGGCCATCGCGCGGGCCTCCATGAGGCCGGAGGGAACCACCGTGAAGACATAGGGATGGAAGGTTTCGGTGGTCAGCCGCGGCGTGTTCGGGATGGTCATCATGACCACCTTCTTGTATTGCTTGGCGACCGCGGACACCGTCATGCCCACCGCGCTGCCGTCGGGGCCGATCAGGAAGTCGACGTTCTCGCGCGTGATGAGGTCGCGCGTGTGCGAGGTGCCGAGGTCGGGCTTGAGCTGCGAATCGCGCACCAGTAGCTCGAGCTTGCGCCCGAGCAGGCCGCCGCTCGCATTGAGCTGGTCGATGGCCAGCTGCACGCCGTTGACCTGCGAGCGCGCATAGGCCGCCGCGATGCCGGTGAGGTCGGTGGTCATGCCGACCTTGATCGGCTTGTCCTGCGCGGCCGCGGGCATGGCCGACATCAGGATGCCGAGGGCTGCCGCCGCACCGGTTGCAAGGGCCGCGCGGCGGCTGCGAAAGGCGGACGCGAAACGAGGAATGGTCATGCGCTTGTCTCCTTCTTGATCGGTGTTCCGGGCCGGCCGCGGCGCCTTGCCGTGCCGGAGGCCAAAGTTGTCTCTTCTCGGCTATCTCTTATTTGAATGAGGCTTCATTCAAATTTATTTTTGCGCGCCGCCTCCGCCCTGTCAAGGGTAGGGACCCGTGCCCGCGCGTCAGGCGGCGCGGCGCGTGCTGCGGCGGGTGGAGGGCGCGGCCGTCTTGGCGGGCTTGACCGGCCCGGACCGCTTCGCCGGAGGGGCGGCCTGCAGGATCGGGCCCAGCAGCATGTCCAGCCCGGCGTCGACGTAGGCCTCGCGCTCGAACTGGCCCTTGAGCCGCCACGCATTGAGCGCCCACGAATGGACGAAGACCACGATGTGGTAGGTCATCATCGCGACGTCGACCCGGCGGAAGACGCCGGCCTCGATGCACTCGGTCACGCGCTCGCCGATGAGCTCGGTCGACTTGGTTTCCTTGGCCATCAGGCCCTTGGTCAGCGCCTTCGACAGCGAACGCGTCTCGCGGTAGCCGAGCAGCGCGGCCTCGCGGTGCTCGTCGATCACCCGGCAGTAGGCGTGCACCGCCGCGCGAAAGCGCGACAGCGGATCGCGCGCGGCACGGACCGCCAGCGGGATCTCGCTGAGATAGGCATCGAAGATCTGGCCGATGGCGGCCGCGAGCAGGTCTTCCTTGTCCTTGAAGTATTGGTAGATGAGGCCGACGCTCACGTCCGCGCGCTCGGCGAGGTCCTGCGTCGTGGTGCGGTGGAAGCCCTTGGTGCCGAACAGGTCGAGCGCCGCGGTGAGGATCTGCTGGCGGCGGGCTTCGACCAGTCCCTCGATCTTGCGGCGGCCGCGCCGGCGCGGCAGGACCAGTGCGCCAACCGTTCCGCCCACCGTGCGCGGTGAATTGTTTGAATCAAGGCTCATCGAATTGACTATAAGGTCCCGCCCTCTTCGTGTCGAGACGCCGCATCGTGATTCAGAAGCGACATCGAGATCGAGTCCGTATCATCGCGTGTATATTTTTGCGTATCACCTGAAGTCGAGGATGCCCCACGTGCCCCACCGCAAGGAACTGCCGCAGCGCGCGGTCGATACCGTCTACGACACCTTGAAGCAGCGGATCCTGCGCAACAAGCTGTCCGGTGGAAGCCAACTGCTGGAAGACGCGGTCTCGGCCGACCTCGGCGTCAGCCGCACGCCGATCCGCGAGGCATTGGCGCGGCTCGAGGCGGAAGGCTTGATCGAGGCGGTCCCTCGCCACGGCTATCGGGTCCTGCCGATCACGATGGACGACATGCGGGACATCTACCAGGTGCTGTCGCCGCTGGAGACGGTGGCCGCGGAACTGCTCGCCGAGAAGAAGCCCAACACGGTGGAGGTCAAGGCGCTGCAGGAGGCGGTCGACCGCATGGCCGCGGCCCTGAAGGCCGACGACCTCGATGCCTGGGCCGAGGCCGACGAGACCTTCCATGCGCGCCTGGTCGATCTGTGCGGCAATCGCCGGCTCGCGAAAGTCGCGCACCTGCTGTTCGCCCAGTCGCACCGCGTGCGGCTCTTCACCTTGCGGCTGCGCGACAAGCCGATGTCATCCGTCAAGAATCACGCGGCCCTCGTGGATGCCATCCGCAAGGGCCGCCCCGATCTGGCCCGGGCGGTGCACGCAGGGCAGCGGACCCACTGGACGGACACCATGGGTCAGTTGCTCGAGCGCCTGAACATCCACCAGCTGTGAAGCGCCGCCGACGGCCCGCGGGCCGTCGGCTCAATCGCCCTTCGCGCCGGACAGCTCGACCAGCTTGCCCCAGCGTTCCTTCTCCGCGGCGACGAAGGTGCGGAATGCATCCGGGCCCTTGAAGTTCGCATTGACGCCGGCATCCGAAAAGATCTTCTGCACATCGGCGCGTGTGAGCACGACCTGAATCTCGCTCGCCAGCCTGTCGACGATCGGACGCGGCGTCCTGGCCGGCGCGAAGATGCCGTACCAGTGCGTGTAGTCGGCGTTCTCGTAGCCTTGCTCGGACATCGTGGGAACGTCGGGCAGCTGGGCCAGCCGATGGTCGTCGATCACGGCGATCGCACGCAGCCGTCCGGATTTGATCTGCGGCAGCGCGGCGCCGGTGGTCGACACGAGCATCGAGACCTGGTTGCCCAGCAGGTCCGTGATGGCGGGTGGAATGCCCTTGTAGGGCACATGCACCATGTCCAGCTTGTTCCGTGCGCGGAAGAGCTCGGAGATCAGGTGCGAGGTGCTTCCGGTTCCGTAGGACGCATAACTCAGCGGCGTCCTGGTCTTGCGCGCGTAGTCCACGAACTCCGCGAGGTTCCTGGCCGGCGTGCTGCTGTTGATCAGCACCACATGCGGGCCGGTCGCCAGCAGCGCCACGGGCTGGAAGTCCTTGATCGGGTCGTAGCGCAGGTTCCTGAAGAAGGTCGCGTTGATGGCATGCGTGTTCGTCACGCCGAGCACCAGCGTGTAGCCGTCGGCCGGCGCGCGGGCGACCAGCTCGGTGCCGATGATGCCGGATGCGCCCGGCCGGTTGTCGATGACCATCGGCCGGCCCAGCCGTTCCTGCAGCTTGTTGGCGACGGCGCGCGCGATCAGGTCGGTGCCTCCGCCCGCGGGCCATGGCACGACCAGGGTCACTTCCCTGGCCGGCCACCCATCCGCATGGGCCGCGATGTTCCAGGCGCCGCAGACCATGCCGGCCGCCAGCTGGATAAACAGTCTTTTGTCCATTCTTGTCTCCTTCGGGGGCAGGGCTTCAATGGTCTTCGAGCGTCCGCTGGACTTCCGCGGACGAGGGCAGCTCGCCGTCCGCCAGATAGCGCTCGAAGAGCGGCCGAAGCGCAGCCGGCATCGGATAGGCCTGGCGCAGCGCGAGGCCGGCCAGCAGCAGCGATCGGCAGAACTGCTCTTCGCGGGTGAAGCGGTCGAAGCCGTCGATCACGTCCAGCACCCAGCGCTGCGGCACGACGATGACGGCATCGCGGTCGGCCAGGATCCAGTCGTCGGGCAGCACCAGCGCGCCGCCGCACTGCACCGGCACATCGACCTCCCAGGCCACCAGCGTCGGCGCCGAAGGCACCGGAAACGTGCCCGCTGCAAAGACGGGCAGGCCGACTTCCTCCAGGCCGGCGAGGTCGCGCATCACGCCGTCCGTGGCCACGCCGACCGCGCCGGCGAGCTTCGCCCGCAGCGCCAGCATGTCGCCCAATACCGAGCCGCCCGGCCAGCCCTGTGCATCGAAGATCAGGAAGTCGCCGGGCCGGGTCGCGTCGAGCAGCCGGAAGTTGGCGGGCCCGCCCGGTGCCTGCCGGTGGTCGATGCGGGTCGGCAGGCAGCGCAGCGTGCGCGCGCGTCCGGCCACGGAGCCCTTCAGCGGGAACAGCGCCTTGACGCGCGCCAGGACCAGCTCGGCGGGCGCCTGTTCCTTGAGCAGGTCGAGCGCCGCGGTGGTCGGGATCAGCGAGAGCGCCTTGCGGATCGCATCGTCGTCCGGCGATGGCGCCGCTGGCTCGGCCAGGCGATCGCTCGCGCGCGTGCGCAGTGCGGTCGCGCCGCTCATGACGCCGCCTTCAGCATGTCGTCGTACTTGACCTTCTGATGCGCCTCGATCGGATGCTCGCCGTTGCGGATGGCGGCGATCACGCGGTCCTCGGTCTCCTTCACGAAGCGCGCGATCTTCAGGACCTCGGCCATCCGTTCGTGCGGCACGACCACGACGCCGTTCTCGTCGCCCACGATCAGGTCGCCCGGGCGCACGACGTTGGTCCCGAGCTTCACGTCGATGTCGTGCCCCACGTAGCCGACGCGGCCGCGCACCGACTGATGGATGAAGCCCTTGCCGAACACCGGCAGGTCGAGCGTCTTGAATTCGTCGATGTCGCGCGACACGCCATCGCACACCACCCCCGCGAGGCCGTAGTGCTTGCTGGTCGCGCCGGCCACGCCGCCGAAGGTGTTCAGGTCCATGCGGCCGCCGATGTCGATGACGAGCACGTCGCCCGTGTGCGCTTCCATGATGGCCTGGAGCGTGCCGATCACGGTCGTGATCTCCTTGTGCGACGACTCGACGGGCGCGAGCTTCAGGGTCATGGCCGGGCCCACGATCTTCCTGCAGCCTTCCCACAGCGCGCCGATCTGCGTCGGCGCGCACTGGAGGCCCAGACGATCGAGCGCGTCGCTCACGTTGGAAGTTGAAACGGCCATGAAGCCGTTGACGAGTGCCTTGCTGATGGGTTGTCGCATGAAGTCTCCTGTTGAGTGCGAACGAGCGTGCCGTCGGAAAGAACGGTGCACAGCCTCAGTGTACATTTCTACGTATCCACAATACAATATCTAAACAGATACAAGATGAATATTTCATGACCTTGCGAACCCTGGCGCTCGACGACAAGTACACCCTCGCCGAAGGGCGGGTCTTCATCACCGGAACCCAGGCGCTGGTGCGTCTGCCGATGACGCAGCGGCTGCGCGATCGCAGCCGCGGACACGACACCGCCGGCTACATCAGCGGCTATCGCGGCTCGCCGCTGGGCGGGCTCGACGATCAGCTGGGCAAGGCAAGGAAGCATCTGGCCGCTCACCCGCTCGTCTTCGTGCCCGGTGTCAACGAGGAGCTCGCCGCCACCGCGGTCTGGGGTTCGCAGCAGGCCGAGATCGGCGGCGAGGGCAAATACGACGGCGTGTTCGCCCTCTGGTACGGCAAGGGACCCGGCGTGGACCGCAGCGGCGATGCGTTCCGCCACGGCAACCTGGCCGGTTCGTCGAAGCTGGGCGGCGTGCTCGTGCTGCTGGGCGACGATCACACCTGCGAGTCGTCCACCACCTGCCACCAGAGCGAGTTCGCGATGGTCGACGCGATGATTCCGGTGCTGAGCCCGGCGGGCGTGCAGGAGATCCTGGATTTCGGCGTGATCGGATGGGCCCTGTCGCGCTACAGCGGCTGCTGGGTTGCGATGAAATGCGTCAAGGACACGGTCGAGGCCACCGGCTCGATCGACGTCGATGTCCATCGCGTCCGCATCGCGATCCCCGAAGGCATGGACTTGCCGGCCGACGGCCTCCATATCCGCCAGCCCGACACGCCGCACGCGCAGGAGGCGCGGCTGCACCGCCACAAGCTCGGCGCGGTGCGGGCCTTCGCGCGCGCCAACCGGATCGATCGCACCCTCATCGACGGGCCGGCCGCGAAGCTCGGCGTGATCACCCATGGCAAGAGCTATCTCGACGTGCTGCAGGCACTCGACGACCTTCATCTTTCGCAGCCCGCGGCTGCAGCGCTCGGGCTGCGCCTCTACAAGGTCGGCATGCCCTGGCCGTTGGAGCCGGAAGGCGCGGCGGATTTCGCCGCCGGGCTGCAGAAGATCCTCGTCGTCGAGGAGAAACGCAGCCTGATCGAGTTCCAGCTCAAGGAACAACTGTACGGCCGGCGCGACGCGCCCGCCATCGTCGGCAAGCAGGACGAGAACGGCCGCGCGCTCTTCCAGCCCGAGATGGCGCTCGATTCCAACCAGGTCGCGATCGCCATCGCCGAGCGCCTGCTGGCGCTCGGCGACAACGAGGCGCTGCGCCGGCGCGTGGACGAGATCCGCGCTCGCCGCACACCGCGGGGCGTCATCGACATCGTGTCGCGCAGCTTCTATTTCTGCAGCGGCTGCCCGCACAGCAGCTCGACTGTCGTGCCCGAAGGCAGCAAGGCCTACGCCGGCATCGGCTGCAGCTGGATGGCACAGGCGATGGACCGCGCCACCACCGGCTACACGCAGATGGGCGCCGAGGGGATGTCGTGGGTCGGCGAGGCGCCGTTCTCGCGCCGGCGCCACATGTTCCAGAACATCGGCGACGGCACCTACTTCCATTCGGGGCTGCTGGCGATCCGCGCGGCGGTCGCCGCCGGCACGAACATCACCTACAAGATCCTGTTCAACGACGCGGTCGCGATGACGGGCGGGCAGCGCCATGACGGCCCGCTCGACGTGCCGGCCATCGCGCACCAGGTTCGCGCGGAAGGCGTGAGGCGCATCGCCGTCGTCAGCGACGAGCCGCACAAGTATCCGGCGGCCACCGCCTGGCCGGCGGGCCTGACGATCCACCACCGCGATGCGATCGACGAAGTCCAGCGCGAGCTGCGCGAGATCGAAGGCGCCAGCGCCCTGATCTACGACCAGACCTGCGCGGCCGAGAAGCGCCGTCGCCGCAAGCGGGGTGCCTTTCCCGATCCGGCCCGGCGCGTGGTCATCAACGATCTGGTCTGCGAAGGCTGCGGCGATTGCGGCGTCCAGTCCAACTGCGTGTCGGTGCAGCCGCTGGAGACCGAGTTCGGACGCAAGCGAAGCATCGACCAGTCCTCGTGCAACAAGGACTACTCGTGCGTCAAGGGCTTCTGCCCGAGCTTCGTGAGCGTGCTTGGCGGCAGCCTGCGCAAACCGCAACGCGTGACGGACGCGGCCGCCTTCGCCGCGCTGCCGGAGCCCGCGCGGCCGCCGATCGACCAGCGCGTCTACAGCATCCTGGTGGCCGGCATGGGCGGCACCGGCGTCGTCACGATCGGCGCGATCCTCGGCATGGCGGCGCATCTGGAAGGCCGCGGCTGCGGGCTGCTGGACATGGCCGGCCTGGCGCAGAAGGGCGGCTCGGTCTGGAGCCATCTGCGCTTCGGCCCGACGCCCGATTCGATCAAGACGATCCGCATCGCGGCGGGTGGCGCGGACCTGATCCTGGGCTGCGACATGATCGTCGCCGGCCATTCGAAGACCCTGGCCGCGGCGCGGCGCGGACGCACGCGGATGCTCGTCAACACCCAGGAGACGATGCCGGGCGACTTCGCGCGCGATGCCGACATGCGCTACCCCCGCGGGGGATTGCGCGGCAACGTGCGCGCCGCGGTCGGCGACGAGGGCGCCGAGTTCGTGGATGCGGGCCGCATCGCCACGGCGCTGATGGGCGACAGCATCGCGGCCAACATGTTCATGCTGGGCTTCGCCTGCCAGCGCGGACTGATTCCGCTCGCCGTCGCGTCCATCGAGGCGGCGATCGCGCTCAACGGAGCGGCCGAGCAGATGAACCAGGACGCCTTTCTGTGGGGACGCCGCGCGGCCCTGGATCCGGAGGCCGTCGAGCGACTGCTGGCATCGGCGCGCACATCGGCCGGCGATGCCGTCTCGCCGCTGCCGGTGAAGAGCCTGGACGAGGCCATCGCCTCGCGCAGGGCATTCCTCGTCGGCTACCAGGACGAGGCCTACGCGCAGCGCTACGTCGATCTGGTCGAACGGGTGCGCGCGGTCGAGGCGCGCGCCTTTGCGGGACGCAGCACGCTCACCGAGGCCGCCGCACGCTGCTACTTCAAGCTGCTGGCGATCAAGGACGAGTACGAGGTGGCGCGCCTGCACGTGCAGAGCGGCTTCCTCGACCGCGTGTCACGGCAGTTCGAGGGCAGCTACAGGCTCGTCTTCCATCTTGCACCGCCTCTGCTTTCCAGGCGCGACGCGAAGGGCGAGTTGAAGAAGAGGGAATTCGGCCCGTGGGTCATCCCCGTGTTCCGCATCCTCGCGAAGCTTCGCTTCCTGCGCGGCACCGCCTTCGATGTGTTCGGCTACACCGCGGAGCGGCGCATGGAGCGCTCGCTGATCCGGCGCTACGAGGACAGCATCGACGCGATCCTCTTGGCTCTCGAACGCAGCAGGGATGCATCGCAGCACGACGCGGCCGTGGCGCTCGCGTCGCTGCCGGAGCAGATCCGCGGCTACGGCCACGTGCGCGCCCGGAGCCTCGAACCTGTGCGCGAGCGCGAACGCGAGCTGCTCGATGCGCTGCGGCGCACGCCGGTGCTCAGTCCGCCCGCGTGAGCAGCGACACATCGCTGCCATCGAGCGCAGAGGAGGAGGGCATCGGCCGGAATTCTTGCGATGGGTGTCACCTTCGAGCTTACCGGCAGCCGCCGTCGGCTCTACGATGCGCTTCTCAACCCGCGTTCCATCGCGACAAAGAAGGAGAGCCTCATGTTCCAGACCGATCTCATGGCCGGCCAGCGCATCCTCGTGACCGGCGGCGGTACCGGCCTCGGCCGCGCGATGGCCGAGCGCTTTCTCGGCCTCGGCGCCGACATCGCGATCTGCGGCCGGCGCCAGAGCGTGTGCGAGGCCACCGCGGCCGAATGGCGCACGCAGTTTCCGGGCCGCCGCATCGACACCTTCGGCGTCGACATCCGTGTCGCGCAGGCGGTGGACGAGATGGTCGACAGCCTCTGGCAATCGGGCGGCCTCACCGGCCTCGTCAACAACGCGGCGGGCAACTTCGTCGCGCCGACCGAGAGCCTGTCCTCGCGCGCCTTCGACGCGATCGCGAACATCGTCTTCCACGGCAGCTTCTATGTCACCCAGGCAGTGGGCAAGCGCTGGGTCGCCGAGGCCAAGGCCGGCCAGTGGAAGGCCGGCGATCCGTACCGCAGCGTGATGAGCATCATCGTGACCTGGGTCGACAACGGCGGTCCCTACGTCGTGCCGTCGGCGATGAGCAAGGCCGGCGTCGAGGTGATGACCAAGTCGCTCGCGCTCGAGTGGGCGCGCTACGGGATCCGGCTGAACGCGGTCGGTCCCGGCGAGATCCCGACCGAGGGCATGAGCAAGCGCCTGAATCCGGGCGAAGAGCCCGGCGCGCGCAGCAAGGAACACAACCCGATGGGCCGCACCGGCGACATGAGCGAACTGCAGAACCTCGCGGCCTTCCTGATGGCGCGCGGCCAGTGCGACTGGCTCACCGGCCAGAGCATCATGATGGACGGCGGCAACGCGCAGGCGACCGGCGGCAACTTCTACGAGCTGCGCAAGTGGAGCGATGCCGACTGGCTCGAAGCGCGCGAGCGCATCGAGGCGCAGAACCAGAAGGACAAAGCCCAGCGCTAATTCGCGTCGATCTCCGCCCCGCGCTCCGCCAGGAGCGCGCGCAGAAAGCCCCGGTGGCAATGCGCCTCGTCCTCGCAATAGCAGCCGATCGCGAAGGCGCTGTGGTGCGACAGCGCGGCCAGCAGGTCCAGGCTGCGGCTCGCATCGGGCTCGGCCATCTCGTGCCTGAACTTGCGGCCGAACGCAGCCCATTGCGCGGGCGTCTCGGCGGCCTGCGCCATCTTCATGGTCTCGACCGAGGGCGCGAGGTTGGGATACCAGACGTCGTACCAGTCCTGCGAGGCGAACTCGGACTTCGGCACGCCGCGCGGCGGGCGGCGCACGGTGCCGATGCGCAGGCCCTCGCCGGGTGCGCGCGCGGTGCCGAGACGGACGATGCGAATGGCCATGGTGTCGTTCCTTCGATGCGGGTTGCCAGGCCCCGACGATACCGCCATCGCGGTGCTGCGTGGCATGGCGCCGCCTGTTGGCTGGGCGACAGCGCGGTCATCGCCGAAGGCCGATACTCGGCGCCTCACTGCCAGGAGACCCGCCATGAACGACCGCATCGAATCCATCCGCCATGCCGACGGCGTGGTCGAACTGCATCTGGCCCGCGCCGACAAGATGAATGCGCTCGACCCGGCGATGTTCGAGGCGCTGATCGACGCCGGCAGCCGCCTTCGCGATGACGCTGTAGTGCGCGCGGTGGTGCTCGCGGGCCGCGGCAAGGCCTTCTGCGCCGGGCTCGACATGCAATCCTTCCAGCGCATGGGGCAGGGCGGTGCTGGCGAGGTGCTGGGTTCGGGCGCGGCCGCGGACATCCTCGCGCGCACGCACGGCATCGCCAATGCGGCACAGCAGGTCGCGCTGGTCTGGCGCGAAGTGCCGGTGCCGGTGATCGCCGCGGTGCACGGCGTGGCCTTCGGCGGCGGCCTGCAGGTCGCGCTCGGCGCGGACGTCCGGCTGGTCGCGCCCGACACGAAGCTGTCGGTGATGGAGATCAAATGGGGCCTGGTGCCCGACATGGGCGGCATGGTGCTGATGCGCGAGCTGGCGCGGACCGATGTCGTGCGCGAGCTCACCTTCACCGGCCGCATCTTCTCGGGCGAGGAGGCCGTGACGCTCGGTTTCGCCACGCGGCTCGCGGCCGATCCGCTGGCCGATGCCCTGCGCATGGCGCACGAGATCGCACAGAAAAGCCCGGACGCGATCCGTGCCGCCAAGCGCCTGCTCAACGCGGCGACAGGGCACAGCGCGGCTGAGCTGCTGCTGGCCGAATCGGTCGAGCAGAAGGCGCTGATCGGCAGCCCGAATCAGACCGAGGCGGTGCGCGCCAACATCGAACGGCGTGCGCCGCGCTTCGCGTAGCCCTTGCTTCGTGCTGTTCAACCGCTCAACAACTCGCGGGCGATGACGATCCTCTGAATCTGATTCGTCCCTTCAAAAATCTGCGTCAGTTTGGCGTCGCGCATCCAGCGTTCCACAGGATAGTCGCGCGTATAGCCATAGCCGCCAAACACCTGCACCGCATCCGTGGTCACCTTCATGGCCATATCGCTGGCGAAACACTTGGCCACGCTGGCAAGATAGTTCAGTCGCTTCCAGTCACCGCCATCTGCGGCACCGGCACATTGGTACACCAGGCCGCGCGCCGCTTCGACCTGAATCGCCATGTCCGCGAGCATGAACTGGATCCCCTGGAAATCAGAGATGCTGCGCTTGAACTGCCGCCGCTCGCGCGCATAGGCGATGGCGGCATCGAGCGCTCCCTGTCCCAGACCCACGCACTGGGCGCCGATGGTGGGCCGGTTCATGTCGAGCGCTCGCATCGAGGCACGAAATCCCCTGCCCTCGTCTCCTACCAGGTTTTCAAGCGGCACCTCCACGTCGTCGAGGAAGATCGGCGTGTTCGGCGCGCCGCGAAAACCCATCTTGCGTTCGTGTCGGCCAAAGGTGATGCCGTTCATGCGCTTGGGTTCCAGCAGGAAGGCGCTGATGCCAGCCGCCCCGGCCTCATCGCTGGTTCGCGCATAGAGCATGATGAACTCGGCCTCGCAACCATAGCTGCACCATTGCTTGCGCCCGTTCAGTACATAGTGATCTCCCTTGCGGACCGCCCGCGCGGCAATCGCACCGACGTCGGACCCGGCCTGGGGTTCGGAAATGGCGGTCGCGGTGACAGTTCCTTCCCGAGCCAGCAGGGGCAGGATTCTCTGTCGCTGCGCCTCGGTGCCGAAATGGAGCAGCGGCATGGCCAGCATGGTGTTGAGTCCCGCCAAGGTTGCGCAGGCCGGGGAGACCCGTGCGATCTCCTCGCGCGCGATGCACATCATCGTGAGGTCACCGCCCGGGCCACCATACTGCTCGGGGACCAGAAGTTGCACCCATCCCATTTCTCCGAAGAGCTTTACCAGTTCGGTGGGGAAACGGTCGGTCTCGTCGATCTCCGCTGCAATCGGTGCCACGTGCCGCTCCACGACCCTTCGCACGCTGTCGCGGAAAGCCTGTTGTTCTTCCGTGAATATCATGTCAAATCCATCCGAGTTTCTTGAGCGCCTCAATCGGCCTTGATGCCTTGCAGCTTGACCAGTTCCGCCCAGCGGGCGGTGTCCTTCACGAGCAGTCGCTGGAGTTCCTCGGGCGTCGAAACCTCCACCTCGAATCCTTGTTGAGCCAACGAAGGTTCCATTTCGCGCAGGATGCCTTTGACGGCGCCATTCAAACGAGCGATCACTTCATCGGGGGTGCCGCGTGGCGCAAACATGCCATACCAGATATTGCCGTCGACATCCTTGATGCCGACCTCGGAAAGAGCGGGCACGCCGGGCAGCAGGGGGGAGCGTTTGCTGCCCGTCACCGCGAGCGCAACGAGCTTGCCGGATCGAACGTAGGGCGCAGCGACGATCGCAGTCAGGGGGGCCATGTCAATCTGCCCCGCGAGCAGATCGGTCAGCTGTTGCGCCGAGCCCCGATACGGGATGTGCATGACATAGATCTGCGTGCGCGCCTTGAACAGTTCCGCCGCCAAGTGGTTGGGCGTTCCGTCTCCGGGACTGCCGTAGCTCAATTTGCCGGGATTCCTGCGCGCCGCTTGCACGAAGTCGTCAGCACTCTTGAGTCCGGTCTGAGGATGCGTCACCAACACGAGCCGGTTCCAGCCCATGAGCGTGATGGGCGCGAGGTCCTTCGCCGCATTGAACGGGATCGACCTTTGCAGCGTGGCGCCTGTGGCCAAGGTGCTGGCGGCCACCAGCAGGGTGTTGCCGTTGGGCGCCGCTCTGACCACGGCCTCGGTGCCGATGTTGCCGGAAGCACCGGTCCGGTTTTCGACGATCACTGTTCGGCCAAGGCGCTCCGACAGTTTGGGGCTGATCAGTCGGGCGAGCAGGTCCGGCGTCGATCCGGGGGTGGTCGGCACGATGATGCGGATGGGGCCGTCCGTCGAAGTCTGGGCCCATGTGACTTGTCCCGAAGTCAGAAGGGCGGCGAGGCAGGTGGCGATCGCTTGGCGTCGTGAAAGCATGGTGGTCTCTCCTAATGTTCTGAACTGCAAATCGCGGCGCCTTTGCCCACGAGCTCGTCGAGTTGCGCCTCGCCAACTCCCAGGTCGTGGCGCAAGACACCGGCTGTGTCGGCGCCGAGGGACGAGACGGTCTCGCCGGTCGGCGGCCGCACGTTCTCGAATGCGAAGGGAAGGCGAGTTGCCAGGAAGTCGCCGGCTGGATCGTGGATGGTCCCGAAGCTGTCCCGCTCTGCGAACTGTGGATCCGTGAGCACCTCCCTCAAGTCGCGGTAGCGTGCGCATGGGACGCCGCCAGCGGTCAAGACTCGCTCGCACTCGGCGGCGTCATGCTGCAGGGTCCAGGCTTCGATGCGATCCATGAAAGCGCCCCAGTGGGCAAAGCGGGCGGCTTCGGTGGCCAGTTCGGGGTCCGCGCGCCATTCCGGATGCCCCAATACACCGCAGAGATTCACGAAATTGCGCTGGTTGATCGGGGTCACCAGGATCCAACCGTCACGAGCGCGCATGGGCCGGTAGACCGGTCGAGGCTGCCGTATCGGTTGCTGCGCATTCTGAAATTCGTAGGGCATGACGTTCAGCACGCTGTCCATCAGGTTCACGTCGATCTCGGTGCCCAGGCCCGTCGCGCGCCGATAGATCAGCGCGGTCTGGATCGACATCGCCGCGAACATCGCGGTCAACATGTCGGCCAGGGGCATGGTCGCGCTCCTGGGCTGCCCGGACGGATCGGAGCCCAGCGCAAAGTCGAAGCCGCTGGCAGCGTGCACCACGGGCCCATAGGCGGGCCGGTCGGACCAGCCCGAGGACTGGCCGAAACCGGAGATCGAGCAATAGATCAGCCTGGGATATTTGGCTCGCATCTCGGCCGAACCCAAACCGAGCCGCTGCATCACGCCCGGCCTGAAGGCCTCCACCACCACGTCGGCGCGGGCGATCATGCGCTCGGCCAGTTCGCGTGCTTCGGTCTGCTTCAGATCGAGCGCCATGAAGCGCTTGCCGGCATTGAGGTGGCCGAAGAAAGTGCTGTGCCCCTCGCGCAGCGGGGGCCGATGGCGCATGTGGTCGCCTTCCGGTGGTTCCACCTTGATGACGTCCGCCCCGAGGTCGGACAACCAACGCGTGCAGTAGGGCCCCGCGATCATCGCGGAGAAGTCGACCACGCGAACATCCGCCAGTGCCCGCGCGGCACCGCCGCCATGCATCACGCTTCACCGCCCGCATCGGAGCCCGAGCCGTCGCCACTCTCTCGAAAGCGCGACTCTCGCCCGTGGGAGGCGGCACGCACGCCGTTCTCGCGGCGTTGCTTCATGAAGTTGTATTCGTCCTGCTCGTAACGGATGTTGGTGGACAAGGCGTGCAGCACGTAGCCGTGGGTGAACTGGCTTGTCATCCCCAGTGAATCCAGCGCCACGTGCGTGGCGGCCTTGCCGATCGCGATGGCGTCGCGCGGCAGGCGGGTGATCCGGTCTGCCCATTCCTCGCCCGCCGCCTCGAGCTGGTCGTCCGGCACGACCTTGTTGACCAGCCCCATCTGCACCAGTTCCTGCGGCGGCAGCACGTCCGCGATCAGGAGCAACTCGCGCGCCTTCTTCGGACCGGCGGCCATGATGTTCCAGGCGGTCATGTAGGCGGCGCCCGCCAGGCCCGCCTTTTGTTCGGGATGGCCCATGCGAGCCGCATCGCTGGCGATCGCCAGGTCGCAGGCTTCCACGATGTGCAGGCCCGCGCCGACGCAGTATCCGCGCACCAGCGCCAGCGTCGGCTTGCTGCAATAGAGCAGTTCGCGGAATTGGTCGAGATGGCGCCGGTCGAAGTTCAGCCTGGCCCTTTGACTGGGCCGGCGACCCTTGCCGCTCGGGTCGAAGCCGTACTCGCTGCCGATCTCGGCGAGATCGTGCCCGGCACAGAAATGATCTCCGGCGCTGCGGATGACGATCACGCGGACGTCATCGTCGCGCTGCGCATCACCGAGGCAATCCATCAGCCGGTCGAAAGCGGCATAGGTCAGCGCGTTGCGCTTCTCGGGACGATTGAATGTGATGTACGCCCTGCCGTCCTTCTTCTCGTAGAGAACGGATCGTGCTACTTCGGCATCTTGATCTGTGAGTGTCATGGTTGTCGATTCGACGAAGTGGAAGAGAGTTCGGCGCGCACCCGCGCGGCATCCGCGTCGACGACCGGCGGCGCCGCGGCCGGAGCCAGCAGCGTGCCGTCGAAGCGGGCCGGATAGCGCGGCGTTCGAAGCGGCGCTCCGGCCGGTGAGGGCACTTCGTGGTAGATGCGGTTGTGCAGGACCTGCGGATCGACCAGATGCTGCTCGAGCGACATCACGGGCGCGACCGGAACATCGTGCGGTGCGAAGAACGCGATCCAATGCGCCGTCGGACGCGTCGAGAGAATCTCGTTGAGGTTGCGGTAGAAGAAATCGATCATCTCGCCGTGATCTTTCATGGCGAGCATGCGGTCCTTGAGGTCGGCGCGCCCGAGCGCCTTGAGCGTTCTCGAGAGTTGCCCGCCGTTGACTGGCGTGACGATCAGATGGCCGTCGGCCGTGCGCACCACTGGATTGAACGGCGTTTTCCAGGGCGTCTCGTCGCCGACGAAGGTGCGGTGCTGCGCCATGTCGCTGAAGTTGAAGTAGGCCGCCACGTCCAGCATGGGCAGCGAGACATGGCTGCCGCGACCTGTGCGCTGCCGCTGCACCAGCGCCGCCAGCACAGATTGCGCGCCGAAAGCCGCCACCACCTTGTCGACGACCCAGTACGCGGCCACGGCTGGCGCTCCCTCGGTGCCCTGCAGGTGGGCCATGCCGGTGTAGCCCTGGATCAGCGAGTCATAGGCGGGTGCGTGCGCCAGCGGACCGCTGTCGCCGAAGCCGGTGATCGACAAGTGCACGAGCCTCGGATTCACGGTATCGAGCACCGCGTTTCCGATACCGAGCGATGCGGCCACGTGCGGGCGCCAGTTCTCGACCAGCACGTCGGCGTCTGCCAGCAGGCACTTCAGCGTTTCCAGTCCAGCCTGCTGCTTGAGATCGAGGACGATGCTGCGCTTGCCGCGATTGCAACTGGACCAGAGGGCGCTCCAGCCGTTGACCTTGTGCCCGAAGCCGCGAAACCCGTCGCCGCCGGGAGGCTCCACCTTGATCACCGCGGCGCCGAGATCGGCCAGGGTCGTCGCCGTCAGCGGACCGGTCATGTAGCTGCTGAGGTCGACCACGCGAATGCCGGCCAGGGGCCCGGCAACTTGTGGGTCCTGCGCCGCGACCGGAAGTGGAGATTGCGAAATAGAAGTTAATGGGTCATCCATAGATGTATTATGAGTGACCCATTCAAACGAAGTCAACGATGCTCACTCGTTCACCCCTGTCGATATCGTCGACGGCCGAAGTCGCGCCACCGCGCTTCCTGGCGTCGCGCGTGAAGGCTGGCTTCAGCCCGGTTGCCGGCAGTCAACCGGCAACCGAAATCATCGAGCAGGTTCGATCGAGACTTCGGTTGCAGGAACTCAGGGCCGGCGATCGCTTGCCGACCGAGCGCGAGTTGTCGGCGCAGTTCGGCGTCAGTCGCAATTCGGTGCGGCAGGCGCTGCGCTCGATGCAGGAACAGGGCCTGCTCGAGATCCGCAAGGGGCCGAGCGGCGGAGCCGTCATCCGCGACCATGGGGCCGGCTCGGTCGCGACAGTGCTCTCGGATCTCTTCGCACTCGGCACCATCCGGCCGCAGGACCTGACCGAGATGCGGGTGCTGGTCGGCACGGAGGTCGTGAGGCTGGCTTGCGCGCGGGCCAGCGAGGCCGAGTTCGATCGCCTCGAAGCCAACGTGGCGGCTGCCGAAGAAGCCGTGCGCGAGAACGATCTCGCGCGGCGTACCGAATTGAACCTGGAGTTCCACAAGCTGTTGGCGCGCATGACCGGCAACGCATTGCTGGTGGCCGTGGCCGACGCCGTGGTCGGCATCACGGGCCAATTCGTCAGCGCCATTGAACGCACGCCGAACCGCTATGTGATGCCGTTTCGGCGCCGGCTGTTGCGTCAGCTTCGAGCGCGCGACGCGGCCGCCGCGACCGACGAGATGCGGCGCCACCTCCAGCGCCAGGAAGTGCTTTATCTCAAGGCGCATGCACGCATGCAGAAATCCCGTTGAACAGAGCGTCCCATGAACGAACAACCGACATTCAGCAGTGCCGAACTCTCGGCGATCGTGCTCGCGCGTGATCTCGCCGATGGTGAAAAAGCCATCATCGGTACCAATTCGGACATCCAGGTAGCGGCCTGCAATCTGGCTCGCGCGCGACACGCGCCGTCCCTGTGGTGGGTCTCCGGCCCTGGCGGCATGGTCAATCCGGTGCACGACCGGCTGCTGCCGACTGCCGGCTACGCGAACATCCAGGCGGCCGAGGCGTTGTTCGATCTGCCCGACATGATCGACTTCATCGACTGGAAGGTGCATTTCTTCGACTTCGCCATCCTCAGCGTGCTGCAGGTCGATCGCCACGGCAACATCAACACGGCAGTTGTCGGTGCACAGAACCGGCCGCGCCTGCGCGGCCCGGGCACGGTGGGCATCAGTGCGCTGTGCGGACTCTCGCGTCGTTTCTACGTCGTCACGCAACGGCACGATCGCCATACCTTCGTGCCGAAAGTGGACTTCATCTGCGGGGCAGGCTATCTGGACGGCGGCGAATCACGCCGTCAGGCAGGGCTGCCGCCGGGCGGCCCGCGCCTGGTCGTGTCGCCGCTCGGCATATTCGACTTCGAACCGGTGAGCAAGGCCATGCGCGTGCGTTCGCTGCATCAAGGGGTTTCGCTCGAGCAGGTGCAACGCAACACCGGCTTCGAAATCCTGTGCGAGGGTTCGCCGGCCACGACCGAGGCCCCGTCGCCGGATGAACTGTCGGTGCTGCGGCTGAAGGTGGATCGCAGCGGGCTGCTGCGCAATGGGCAGCGTTGAGGAGGAAGACATGCAAAGCAAACTCATTTCACTGGAAGAAGCCGTGGCCTTCGTGACGCCCGGCAGCAGCCTCGGCCTGGGCGGATGGATCTTCAACAGCCAACCCATGCCACTGGTTCGTGCCCTCGTGCGACGAGGAACGGGCGATCTGATGCTGGTGCCCGCGCCAGGTTCGATCGCACCGGATCTGCTGATCGGCGCAGGTGCGGTGCGAAGCACCTTTTGCGTCTTCATCAGCTTCGAGCAACATGGTCTTGCACCGCAGTTCCGCAAGGCGGCCGAAGCCGGCGAGCTGGAAGTCATCGATATCGACGGTCCGGGATTCGCCGGCGGGCTTCGCGCCAGCATGGGCGATCTTCCCTGGATGCCGATTCCGGATCTGGGCACCGATCTGCCGCGACACGCGCCCCAGCAATATCGCCCGCTTCCCACCGGGCCGGGCGAGCGACGCCTGCTTGCCACGATGGCGATCCGTCCCGACGTGTGCTTTCTGCATGCCCAGCAGTCGGACGAACTTGGCAACGTTCAGTTCCTCGGCTCACCTTTCTTCGACGTCATGCTGGCCCAGGCCTCGCGGCGCGTGGTGGTGACCGTGGACCGCATCGTGTCCACCGAGACAGTGCGTCGCGCGAATCACCTGACCAAGCTGCCGTCGGTGTTGGTCGATGCGGTCGTGCACGTGCCGTTCGGCGCACATCCGACCGCTTCACATGGCCTGTACCAGGCGGACGAAGCGCATCTGCGTGAATACGTCAAAGCCAGCGCCAGCGCGCAGGACTTTGAGCGTTATCTGCAGTGCCACGTCCACGCGGGCGGCCATGACGACTATCTGGCCCGGCTGAACGGGGCCACGCTCGCGACGCTGCTGCAATCGGAGTAGCCGCTACGCGTCCCCTCGGAGTCGTTGTCGAAGAATTCGAACGACTCTATCCGAGAGTCTCGGAAAGCGGCAAGACCTCGTGAGAATCCGCGTCCAGGCCGAGCGGCAGGTACCAGGCGCGTTCGAACGCGATGCGCGTCTTGCTCGCGTGGAGCACGCGGGCTTCGATGTCCTGGCGCGCCGACGCAGCCATTTGCGGCGCTGCCCGCACTGCTTGCGCCACGGCCGCGGCCAGGGCAACCGTGGCGTTGCGAAGTGTCGGCGGCGGCGCGTTGCCTTCCGCCAAGGTCTTCTCGCCGCGTTCCAGTGCAGTGCCGAGCGCCGCGGAGCATGGCACGGCGCACGCAGAGGTGACCGCCAGCACCTGCCTGGCCAAGTCCATGTGATGACGCAATTCGAACAGCTCCCGCTCATGCAAGTGATCCAGCCGTTGAAGCACGAACTCGAGATAGTCGATCGTGAGCCGCAGCTGGTCGCGCGCCTGGGCGTGCGTTGGATCGACAGCGGGTGCGACGACATCGGCGAGCGCCCGCACGGCCGCGCGCAAGCCGACATGGGTGTGATCCATCAGAGGTTTCCTTCCAGCAGTTCGCAAAGCTCATGGGCGCCGATCGGCGCGATGGCCTTCAGGCGCGCGAGCAGGATGTCCTGGTGGGATTTGCCCAGCTTTGCGACCCGGTACATGGTGGCCATGGTGGTCGTGATCACCTGGAAGCAGTTGAGCACCCGGTACCAGCGCAGGCGCCGTGGATCCACGCTGAGGCCGGACGCCTTCTCGTAGCGTTCATAGAACGCCTCCAGTGGAATCAGGCCGCAGACCAGGTAGGTCTTGCCGTCTTCCGCGAGGTGGCCCTTTTCGCGCTGCGTCATCCACGCGAGATCGCGGTGGCGATCTCCGAGATGGCCTCGCTCCCAGTCCAGCCATGCCGTGATGTTGCCGCGCGCCTCGTCGAACAGGAAGTTGCCGCTGCGAAAGTCGCCGTGCACGACGCTCGTGCGGTCGAGCACCGGCAGGTTGCGTTCGAGCCAGTTGGCCGCGACGTCCATCAGGGGATAGTCCTCCCCGCGGTCTTCTTCCCAGACGCGCCGTGCGCGGTTCAACTGCCAGCGGGCTGCTTCCTCGGAACCGACCGATGGCTGTTCCATGCTTTCGAAATGCATGCTGCCCAGGTCGGCGGTGTGGATGATCGCCAGGTCGCGCAGGAACTGCGGCGCGAGCAACTCGCGCAGGCGCGGGCCGAAGTTGGTTCCGAGGCCCACGACCTGGCCGGCGCTCGTGCTCCTGGGCTTCGCCACGCCGGAGACGAAGGTGTAGATGATGGCCGGTTCCGGAAACCACTGTGCCTCGCGATCGATCCAGAACACCTTCGGCACGGCCAACCGGTCCTGGAACGCGTCCAGCAACTCCGCTTCGCGCACACGGCTGGTGGTGTTGGAGGCTTCGGAGGGATCCATCCGGATGACGAGATGGTCGCTGCAGGCGCCTCGTCCCGGGGCCTCCCAATCCAGCATGAACGAGACCTGCACCTTGGAGGCGCCACCCGTCAGCCATTTCGGATCGCGCACCGTGAAGCTGCCCTGGATCCGATCCGAGAGCATGGCGTGAAGCCACTTCGTCATCTGCGCCAGGCTGACCTGCTGATACGGAGGGCCACTGCGCCGCCGCATCTTGCGCGTCAACAGCGTGTCGGTCTCGGGCTCGGTCGGGAAGCGCTGGCGCATGTCGGCGATGAACGCTTCGCTGGGGTCGTCGCGGATATCCAGGCTCGCAGCGGTCGCTGCACCGTGATTTGTGGTGATCATGCGTCGACCCCTGCCAGTCGTTCCGCCAGATAGCTCAGACCGAAGAGCTTGCCGTGACCGCCATGGCCGATGAGCTTGCCGTATTGGTAGCGCATCAGCGACACGAAAGCGGCGATCGAAGGGTTGAGCGATCCCATCGGTCGGGTGCCGATCGTCGCGCCGAAGAACTCATGGGTGCGCCCGCGCGCGTCCGTGACGACGATGCGGTCGCTGATCGCGAGCATGTCGACCGTCGTGGCTTCGACCTGCGCCGCCACGATGGGCGTCACGACGCCGTGTTCGACGAGAAATCCGGAGTTCAGCCGCTCGTAGCGCACATGGCCGGAGGGAGTCACGTCGAGGGTCATGGTCAGCCACATGGCCATGGCGTCGCCGCAGTTCACGGAGATGTACGAGGTGGCGCGGTTCGGTGTCTCGTTGCGCGGGCCCCAGCTGCGGTCCATGCCTTCGTAGCAATCGACTTGATACTGGCGCCCGCGCAGCGTCAGGGTGCCGGTGATGCGGCCCTTGAGATCGAAATGGCCGTGCGACCATGCATCGCCGATGCGCGGGTCCGCGGCATGCGCGGCCTGCTGTTCGACCATCGGATTCTCCCGTGGGTCGGTCGGATCGAAGGGATGGTGCAGCCCTTGCAGATGCAGGTCGAAGCTGCAGGCGCCGAGCTTGTGCTCGTAGCGGAAGTGCCAGTCGGTCAGCGATCTGGCCTCCACCGCCAACCCGTTGGCCAACGAGAAGCTCGCATAGGACGACGGGCAGGGGAGATGGATCTGCGGATCGCAGAAGTCCACCTCGTGCGGCCGGCGGCGCATGCCACGCGCGACGACGACGGACGACATCGCCACCCCCAGGTTCGGGCGCGCGAGCACATAGCATGTGCCGTGCAGCGCCGCCTCGGGAACGTTGAATGCGAGGTAGGTGGTTTCGGTCCAGATCCGGTCGGCAGGGTCACGCGGATGGAACTCGGTATCGGAGGCTTGAATCATGAGGCGACGTCCATGGGGGCAACCCGCTGCGGGTCAGGGAGAGGACTTGCTCTGTTCCACGAGGGAGAGCATCCTGCGCGCGGCTTCGGCGTTCTGGCGCAGAGAGGCCGTGAATTGCGCCGGCGATTGCAGCTCGGGGATGATGCCCAGCGTCTGCATGCTCTTCTGGGCTTCTTCCGTGTCGAACACCTTGGCCACGGTGGCATAGAGAGCGGCGATCTTCTCGGGGGCGACGCCGGCGGGCACGAGGAATCCATACCACACGCTCGCTTCCTGAGGCGAGCCGAGGACTTCGGTCAGGGTGGGCGCATCGGGAAAGCGCTTGAGCCGCTCTCGGGATCCGACCGCCAGAACACGCAGGAGTCCGTGCTGGATCAGTTGATCGGCCGCGGGAAGCGACACGAGGCTGGTCAGGATCTGGCCGCCAATCACGTCCGTGAGGGCCTGGGTCGACGACTTGTATGGCACCTCGGTCAATCGGAGTCCGGTCGCGGACTTCACGGTTTCCGTGTACAGCTGTCCGGGCGATCCATTCCCCGTCGAGGCGTAGGTCGCCTTGTCAGGGTGGGCCTTGATGTATTCGCGCAGCTGCACGAAGCTCTTCACCGGCGAATCCGCCGCGATGATCATGACGAGCGGAACGCTGCCCACCCGCGCCACGGGAGCGAAGGCCGTCAGCACGTCGTAGGGCGGCGGCTTCTGGCTCAGCGGCGCGACCATGAACGGCGGATTGGCATTGGCCATGAGCGTGTAGCCGTCCGCCGGCGCGCGTGCAGCAGCCTGCGTGCCGATGATGCCGGTCGCTCCTTCGCGGTTCTCCACCACCACCGGACGCTTCAGCGGGCCTTCCATGCCATGGGCGAAGCTGCGCGCGAGCAGATCCACGCCGCTGCCGGCGCTATAGGGCACGAGCATGCGCAGGTTGCGCGAGGGAAAGTTTTCTGCCTGGCTGTTCGCCTGTGCGGACAGCAGAGTGCCGGCAAGGGCCACGAGGATTGTTCTCAGCACGATGGACACGGCAGTCACCTCTGTTCGCAGGTAGGTTGAGAAATGGATGATCCAAGTTCCGAAATTTGGGTCACCCAATGAATGATCTACAAAGATTCGGATCCAGTCAATGGGGAAAGCAGCGAGCCGATGCGCCAGCACCGAGCAGCGCTTGCCGCGCTCCGCTCGGCCTCGGCTCAAGGCCCGAGGTCGGACAGCGCCGCGAAGAAGGGCGCCCGCTTTTCCTGTGCCGCAGCCACGCCCTCCCTGAAATCGGGGTGCTTCAGGAATTTGCCGGTAAGGGCCTTCGCGTTCTCCACCGCGTGCCCGGGGTCATGGTCCAACTGCTCGGCGTAGAGCTGCCGCTTGGCGGCCTTCACTGCGATGGGTGAGACGCCATGGGCCATCTCCGTCGCGACAGCCAGCACGCGCGCCTCGAAGGCCTCGGCGGGAAACACCGCGTTGAGGAAGCCCATCGCCAGCATCTCCTCGGCCACGAAGACGCGCCCGGTCAGCAGCACTTCGGCCGCGCGCGTGAGGCCGACGATGCGCGGCAGCACCCACGAGAGTCCGTATTCGGACGGCAGTCCGAGGCGCGGCGTGGAGCTCGTGAACTTCGCGCCCGCGGCCGCATAGCGCAGGTCGCAGAAGGCCGTCAGCGCCAGCGCGATGCCGGCGCAGGCGCCATTGACCGCCGCGATCACGGGCTTCGACAGGCCCCAGTGCCAGACCAGTTCGTGATCGAACTCCGGGCGCACGCCATGGCCGGGCCGCGCCATGTCCTCGTGCCGCGAACTCTCCACATAGTCCTTGTCCGATTCCCGATGGTGGTCTAGCGCCTTGAAGTCCGCGCCGACGCAGAACTGCCGGCCGGCGCCCGTGACCACGATGACGCGCACGTCCGGGTTGTCCTCGAGCGATTGCATCAACCATCGGTACTCGGCATTCATGCGATTCGTCCACGAGTTGCCGCGATCCGGACGGGCGAGACGCACGATGCCGACGTGGTTCTCGATGCGCAGTTCAGTGACGTGCAGATCCATGGTGCTTGCTCCCGGCGGAAGGTCAGTCGGCGAAGCGCTTGTCGCGGTTCTTGAAGGTGGTGGTGGTTCCCTCCTGCCGGCGTTCGCGCAGGAAGTTGAACTCGTCGCTCTCGAAGCGCAGGTTGGTGCCGAGCGTGTGTCCCACATAGCCGCGGGCGAACTGCTGGCTGCCGCCCAGGCTGTCGAGTGCCATCTGGTGCATGGCCTTGCCGGTGACGAGCGCGTCGCGCGCGTGCTTGCTGATCTTCTGCGCCCACGCCTCGACGGTCGATTCGAGCTCGCCGGGCGCGACGGCGCGGTTCACCAGCCCCACGCGTTCGGCTTCGCGCCCGTCGAACGCGTCACCCAGCAGCATCAGCTCGCGCGCCTTCTTGGCGCCGTACATCAGGATCTGGCTGTTCAGGTGCCAGGTGTTGCCCGCCAGGCCGAGGCGCTGTTCGGCATGGCTGAACGTGGCGTCGTCGGCGGCGATGGCCAGATCGACCAGTTCCACCAGGTACATGCCCACGCCCGTGCAATGCCCGTGCACCTGTGCGATCACCGGTTTGAGCGAATTCTGGAAGGCCATGTAGTTCATGCCCAGCCTGCGGTCGCGCAACAGCCGCGAGCGCTGGCTCGGACGGCGCGGCTTCGCGCCGCTGCCGTCGTCTTCGAGGCCATAGGAACGGATGGCGTCGTTGTAGTCGTGGCCCGCGCAGAACGAGGGGCCGTTGCCCTTGAGGACGATGACCTTGACGTCGTCGTCTTCCTCCGCCTCGTGCAAGGCGGCGACGAGCAGGTCGAGATCCGCGAAGCGCAGCGCGTTGTGCTTGTCGGGCCGGTTGAGGATGAGGCGGGCGACGGAACCCTGCTTCTCGGTGATGACGGCGTCTTGCATTCGATGCTCCAGGTTGGGTGCGGCGGGCTGTCGATATGATACACATATTGACTGTATCGTCAATGTTATGTAGCATGACAAACATGAACACATCGACCGCTCCTTCCGCCCCCGCCCCGTCCGATCGCGGCGAGGCCCGACCCCTGCGCGGCGTGCGGATCGTCGAACTCGCGCACTGGATGGCCGGACCGCTGGCCGGCGGCCTGCTCGCGGACTGGGGCGCCGACGTCATCAAGGTCGAGCCGCCCGGCGGCGAACCGATGCGCACCATCTTTGCCTCGATGGGCGCGCGCAGCGGCACGCCCAACGGTGCCTTCATCGCGGCCAACCGGGGCAAGCGCTCGATCGAACTCGAGGTCAAGACCGAAGCCGGCCGCGAAGTGCTGGACCGTCTGCTCGAAGGCGCCGACGTGCTGCTCACCAACCTGCGTCCCGATGCGCTCCAGCGCCTGGGCCTCGGCGCCGACGCGGTGCGCGAGCGCTATCCGCGCCTGGTCTATTGCACGGTCAGCGCCTATGGCTGGGGCGGCCCCGACCAGGACCGGCCGGGCTACGACATCGCCGCCTTCTACGGCCGCACCGGCATCGCGCACGAGATCACCACCGCCGGCACGCCGCCGGCCGCGCTGCTGCAGGGCATCGGCGATGCGTTCACGGCACTGGCCGCCGCATCGGGCGTGATGGCCGCGCTGATGGAGCGCGGGCAGACCGGCCACGGCCGCTTCGTCGAAGCCTCGCTCATGCGCACCGGCATGTGGGCCCTGGCCGGCGAACTCGGACAGCAGGCGCTCGGCGGCAAGCCCAAGCCGCCGCGCCCGCGCGACGAATCGCGGACACCGATGTACAACTCCTACCGCAGCTCGGACGACCACTGGTTCTTCCTCGTCGGCGTCGAGGCGCGGCGCCATCTCGGGCCGGTGCTGCGCGCCATCGGCCGCGGCGAGCTCGTGGACGACGAGCGCTTTCGCGATGCGCGCGGCATCGGCACGAACAGCCGCGAACTGATTGCGTTGTTCGACGAGGCCTTCAATGCGCAGCCGCTGGCCTACTGGCGCGCGAAGTTCGACGAACACGAAGTCTGGTGGGCGCCGATCCAGACGCCGGCCGAGGTCATGGACGATACGCAGGCCGAGGCCATCGGCGCCTGGGTGCAGGTGGGCGAGGCCCGGTCGGTCGATGCGCCGCTGCGCTTCGACGGCATTCACCGCGGACAGGTGCCGCCGCCGCCGGAGTCCGGCGAACACACCCGCGCCGTGCTGGAAGAACTCGGCTACGGCGCCGCCGAGATCGACGGCCTCGCGGGCCGGATGGGCGGTGCGCAATGAGCACGCTGCAGCAAGCTTCACCGCCCGTGGCCGCGCCTGCCGATATCGACACGCCCGATGCATCGCAGCGCTGGGGGCGCACGGTCGAAACCGTCACGGTAGCCGGTCACCCCTGCCGCGCCTACGCACACCGGCCGCGCTCGATCCCCGAATTGCTGCGCGATGCGCGCCGCTGGGGCCATCGGCCTTTCGTCATCGAAGGCGAACGCAGGCTCGACTTTTTGGCATTCGAAGCGGCGGTGCAGCGCGTGGCCTCGGCATTGCGCGCGCGCGGCATCGCGCAGGGCGATCGCGTGGTGCTGCTGGCCTACAACTCGCTCGAATGGCTGGTGGCCTTCTGGGCCTTGCAGTCGCTCGGCGCGGTGACGGTGCTGGCGAACGCCTGGTGGGGCGATGACGAAACGCGCGAGGCGCTCGCGACCGTCGATCCGGTTGCGGTGCTGACCGATCGCGAGGGCGCGCGCGCGCTGGACCCATCCTTCCGTCCAATGGATCTGCGCGCACTGCGCTCGGTGATCGATGCATCCGAGTCCGTGGCTGCGCTGCCGCCGACGCGACTTTCGGAAGACGATCTCGCCATCATCATGTTCAGCTCCGGCACCACCGGCGTTGCCAAGGGCGTGATGATGTCCCACCGCGGCGTGATCGCGAACATCCAGAACCTGCTGGCGCTCACCGGCCGCCTGCCCAACGAACTGCCGATGGACAAGCCGGGCACCGTCAGCCTGCTGACCGTGCCGCTGTTCCACCTGGCCGGCATCCAGATCAGCCTCTCGACCTTGCTGTCGGGCGGTTCGCTGGTGTTCCTCGAGGGGCGCTTCGATCCGCTGGCAATCCTGAATTTGATCCAGCGCGAGAAGGTGCGCGTCTGGGGCAGCATTCCGACCATGGTGTCGCGCGTCGTCGAACACGAGCGCTTCGCCGAGTTCGACACCTCGAGCCTGCGCTCGATCCCGATGGGCGGCGCTGCGATCTCGGTCGAACTGCGCGAGAAAGTGCAGCGGGCCTTCCCGGCGACGAAGAAAAGCGTGGGCAGCCTCTACGGCCTGACCGAGGCCGGCGGCGTGCTCGCGGCCGGTTCGGGCGACGACGTGAAAGGCCGGCCCGGCTGCGTCGGCAAGCCCTTGCCGGTGGTGGAGCTGCGCATCGCCGATGCCGATGCGAGCGGCGCGGGCGAGATCTTCGCGCGCACGCCCACGGTCACCCTCGGCTACTGGGGCGACCCGGTGCCGATCGCCGACGCCGATGGCTGGGTCAAGACCGGCGACCTCGGCCGCGTCGAGGACGGCCATCTCTATGTGGTCGGCCGATCGAAGGACATCGTCATCCGCGGCGGCGAGAACATCGCCTGCGCGCACGTGGAGCATGGCCTGCAGACGCACCCCGATGTCGTCGAGGTCGCCGTGGTCGGGCTGCCGCATGCGGACCTGGGCGAGGAGGTCGCGGCGGTCGTCGTGCTGCGCGAAGGCGCATCCGCGAATGTGGAAGACCTGCGCCGCCATGCGGCGGCGCATCTCGGAAAATTCGAAGTGCCCTCGCGCTGGTGGCTGCGCAGCGAGGCGCTGCCCACCAATGCCACGGGCAAGATCTTCAAGCGCGATCTGCCCAGGCAGTGGGCGGGTGACTAGCCGCTCTGGCCCTGCACCTTGCGCCAGTGCGCATGCGCGGCAGCGCGCCACTTCGCGCGCAGTTCGTCCAGCCGCTCTCCGGCGCGCGTGCCTTGCCAGTCGGCCGGCAGCAGGGCGGCCGGAAGTCCCGGGTCGATCGACGGCAGGCGCTGCAGCGCGTTCACGAGTTCGATGTGGGCGAAGAAGACGTCCTCCTCGTCGCGCGGCCGCAGCTCCCGGAAATGCTGCACCAGCACCTCGTAGTGCAGCGAGAGCGCGTCGAGGTCCCAGGCCTGCGCGACCAGCTCGCGCTCGGCAACGCCGAAGCCGAGCGACTGCGCGTTGAAGGCAACCGTGTTGCCGGCAAGGTCGAGTTCTTCCACCGCCGCGCGCGCCGCCTCGGCGCGATCCGCGTGCGGGCCGATCCACAGGCCCGGTCTGGGGCTGCCGAAGCCGAGCCAGCTCAGCGCCCGGTACAGGCGCAGGCGATCCGCTCGCCGCGATTCCGGCAAGGTGATGTGCAGCACGACCCATTCGCCTTTCCAGGCGGCCGTGGCAGTGCGGATCGAGCGCACGCGCTGCGAGCCTTCGCTGATCAGCTGCGTGGCGCGCTCGGTCATCCGCCAGGCCGCGCGGCGGCCGTCGCGGTCGTTCTCGATCCATCCGGCCGCGGCAGCGCGCGCGATCGCCTGGCGCGCCGCCTTCTCCGCGATGCCGACCCCGGCGAAGGCGTACAGCAGCGTCGAGGTCCAGGTGGGCGCGTGCGACGGGTGCACGAATTCGCCGAGCAGGGTGAGCAGCACCGAGCGCGCGCTGCCCGGGCCGATGCGCGGCGCTGCGGCGGATTCCGCCGGCGATGCCGTGGCGGTGCGATCTTCTTTCATGCGTGTGCGACGGCAGTGGTTAGCATAGGGAGAGCAACATTGGACGAAACGCTACGAATGCCACAGACACAACAGTCCCGGACCCGGGCGGCGCTGCGATTCAAGCCGGTGATGGGCACCCGGCCCGCCGATGAGATCCAGGCCCAGATACGCGCCTTGCTCGCCAGCCATCGGCTGAAGGCCGGCGACCGGCTGCCTTCCGAGCGCGATCTGTCGGAGCAGTTTAGCGTCAGCCGCAACTCGGTCCGCCAGGCCCTGCGTTCGCTCGTCGACAGCGGCCTGCTGGAGATGAAGAAGGGCGCGGCCGGCGGCGCCTTCATCCGCGATGGCGGCGGCGACGCGGTGCTCGCGGGGATCTCCGATCTCTATTCGCTCGGCACCATCCAGCCGGAGCATCTGACCGAAGTGCGCCTGTTGATCGGCGTCGAGGTGGTGCGGCTCGCGTGCCAGCGCTGCACGCCGGAGGAGGTGGATGCGATCGAGCGGAACGTCGTGCTGGCCGAGCAGGCCGCGAAAGAGAACGACTTCGCGCGGCGCACCGCCATCAACCTCGAGTTCCATCGCATGCTCGCGCGGATGACGCGCAATCCGCTGCTCATCACGCTGACCGATGCGGTGACGGCGATCACGGCGAAGTTCGTCAACGAGGTGGGTCCGACCTCGAACCGCTCGGTGATGCCGCTGCGCCGGCAGCTGCTGGGCCATCTGCGCGCGCGCGAAGCCGACGCGGCGGCGCAGAAGATGCGCAACCACCTGTTGCGGCTGCAGAAGATCTACCTGGCTCAGATCGCGGGCTGATCCGCGCGGGGCCGCGGCGCGCGGCCGGTCTCCGGCTTCACGAAGGGCTCGGCCACCAGGCGCGCATCGCCGATCATGTCGCGCAGCGCGAACTTCTGGATCTTGCCCGAGGCCGTGAGCGGAAACGCATCGACATAGAACCAGCGCACCGGCGTCTTGTAGGCAGCCAGGCGCGCGCGGCACCACGCATGCAGTTCCTCGGTCGCCGGCACCGGCGACGCGTCGGGCTGCAGCCTCAGCACGGCGGCCACCACCTCGCCCCATTTCTCGTCGGGCAGGCCGATCACGCTGGCCTGCGAGATGGCGGGATGGGCGCAGAGCACCTCTTCGATTTCACGCGGATAGATGTTCTCGCCGCCGCGGATGATCGCGTCCTTGAGGCGGCCGGTGATGCGCAGGTAGCCCTCGGCATCCATCGTCGCCTGGTCGCCGGTCTTCAGCCAGCCATCGGCGGTGAGCGCGCCGTCGGCGCCTTCCGGCATGTCGAAGTAGCCGAGCATGGTCTGGTAGCCGCGCGCCCAGATCTCGCCCTGCGTGTCGAGCGGCAGCACCCGGCCGGTGGCGGGGTCGGCGATCTTCACCTCCATGCACGGCGCCGGCTGGCCGATGGTGCTCGCCTGCTGCTGCGGCGGATCGTCGGGAAAGGTCTGGCAGATCACGCCGTTGAGTTCGGTCTGGCCGAAGGTGATGGTGAGCTTCGCATCGAAGGTCTCGCAGACGTGGCGCACCAGGTTCGCCGGCACCGTCGAGCCGCCGCTCATGAAGGTCCCGAGCGATCGCAGGTCGCGCTTCGGCCGCTCGGGATGGTCGAGCAGCGCGACCAGCATCGTCGGCACGGCATGCACGTGGTTGCCGCGCTCGCTCTCGATCAGTGCCAGCATCACCGCGGCATCGAAGGCGGGCTGCATGACGAAGGTGCCGCGTTGCGAGAAGGCGCCGAGCTCGCTGCCCGCGCAGCCGCCGACGTGGAACAGCGGCATCGCGCTCACCCACACGCCGCCTTCCGGAAAACCCACGCGCATGGCGCCGAAGCGCGAAGCGTTCACCACGCCCCGGTGGTGCAGGCAGGCGCCCTTGGGCTTGCCGGTGGTGCCGGAGGTGAACTGGATCTGGATCATCGAGGCGGGATCCACCACGGGCAGTTCGATCGCCGGATCGCTGCTCGCCACGAACGCGGGCCACTCGGAGAAGCAGAACACCTCGCGCAGCTCGGGCAGTTCCGCGCGCAGGCCGGCCAGCATGGCGCCCATGTCGTTGCCGCGGTAGCGGCCGCTGTGGAAGATGCCGGCCGCGCGCGAGGTCGCGAGCACATGCCGGAGTTCCGATGCCAGGTAGGCCGGGTTGATGGTGACGAGCACCAGGCCGGCCATCGCCGCGCCGTGCTGCAGCAGCACCCATTCGGCCGAATTCGCGGACCAGACCGCGACGCGCTCGCCCGGCTCGAACCGGCGCAGCAGCGCGCGTGCCACCGTCTCGGCGGAATCGAGCAGCTGCCGGTAGGTCCAGCGGCGGCGCGCGGCCGGCTCGGGTGTGCCTTCGACCAGCGCCGTGCGCTCGGGCACCTCGCGCGCGAGCTGGCGCAGCAGGCCGCCGAGGCTGAGCTCCCAGACCTGCTGCGAAGCATCGGCGGCCCAGAAGGATTCGGAGAGACGGACTTCGCGGCGCATCGGCAAGGCTTCTTTCGGGCGAGCGGGTTATTCGGGGCGCAGCTTGGCGACCTGAATCATCTTCCTGGCTGTCTCCACGTCGTCGTGGATCGACTTGGCGAACTGCTGCGGGTTCTGCAGGCCGGGCACGATGGAGGCGCGCGCCATGAACTCCACGATGCGCGGCGCGGCGCTGGCCTTCGCGATCTCGTCGTAGAACTTGTTGACGCGCGCAGCCGGCGTGCCGGCCGGCATCAGGAAGCCGTACCACACGCTGGCCTCGAAGCCGGGCTGGCCGATCAGCTCGGCGATCGTCGGCGTGTCGGGATAGGCCGCCAGCCGCTTGCTGGAACCAACGGCCAGCAGCCGCAGCGCGCCGGTCCTGATGTGTTCCGCCGCGGCGGGGACGGAGACCAGGCTCACCTGCACCTGCCCGGCCAGCACGTCGGTCAGGGCCTGCGCGGTGCTCTTGTACGAGATCTCCTGCAGCGGCAGGCCGGTCTTCGCCTTGATCAGCTGCGTGAAGAGCTGGCCCGGCGAGCCGACGCCGGACGCGGCGTAGTTGGCCTTGTCCGGATGGGCGCGGAAGTAGGCCGCCATCTCCTGCCAGGTCTTGAACGGCATCGAGCTGGCGGTGACCGCCACCAGCGGCACCGCGCCGACCCGCGCCACCGGCTCGAAGCTGGACGAGGCGTCGAAGGCCGGCGTCTTCTGCAGCAGCGTCGCGATGGCGAAAGGCGGATGCGCGGCGACCATGGCGGTGTAGCCGTCCGGCGCGGCCCGCATGACGACCGTGCCGCCGATGATGCCGCCCGCGCCTTCGCGGTTCTCCACCACGACCGGCTGCTTCAGCTCGGTGCGCAGCACTTCCGCGTACTCGCGGGCCAGCTGGTCGATGCCGTTGCCCGAGGCGAAGGGCACCACCAGCTGGATGCGCTTGGTCGGGTAGGCGTCCTGGGCGCCGGCGCACAGGGCGAAGGCCGCGGCAGCCGCGGCGACGAACAGTTGAACGGATTTTTTCACTTGAGGGTCTCCATCGAGGGCGACGATCCATGCGCGACGCCATGGCCGAATTATGGGTGACCCATTGAAGGAAGTCAATCGCGCGCGCTGCGGCGAGGCAACGTCAGACGCGCGGCAGGTCGAGTTCGCGCAGCACTTCGTCGGTGTGCTGTCCGAGCAGCGGCGGCGCGCGGCGGATGGTGCTGGGGTTGGCCGACAGGCGAATGGGATTGCGCAGGATCGGCACCTCGCCCGCGGTGGGATGGGTGACGGTCTGCACCATCGCATCGCGCACCGCCGGGTCGGCGAAGACCTCCTCGAAATCGCGCACCGGCGAGAACAGCGCGTCCGATGCGCCGAGGCGTTCGGTCCACGCGGCCAGCGTGCCGGTGGCGAAGGCGGCCGCGAGTTCGGCATCGAGCAGCGCGCGGTTCTGCAACCGGTCTGCATTGGTCCGGAAGCGCGGGTCATCGCTCAAGGCATCGCGGCCTGTCGCGGCCAGCAGCGCCTTCCAGTACTTGGCCGTGTGGGCGACCACCATGACATGGCGATGGTCGCTCGTCTCGTAGGTGTTCCACGGCGCGATCTGGTAGTGGGCATTGCCCAGCCGCTCGGGCGTCCTGCCGGTGGAGAAGTAGTAGCCTTCGCGCGGCACCATCGAGAACACGGTCGCGTCGAGCATCGAGACATCGACGCGCTGCCCTTCGCCGCTGGTCTTGCGCGTGTACAGCGCGGAGAGAATGCCGATGGTCCCGAACAGCGGCGGCACGAAATCCGAGATGAGAACGCCGGTCTTCAGCGGCCCGCTGGATGCCGTGCCGTTGAGCTGCATGAGTCCCGACATGGCCTGGATGACCGGGTCGAGCGCCGGCCTGTCGCGGTACGGGCCGTCCTGCCCGAAGCCGGACAGGGCGCAGTAGATCAGGCCGGGATTGCCTTCGCGCAATGTCTCGTAGCCGATGCCGAGCTTGTCCAGCGTGCCGGGCCGGAAGTTCTCCACCACGATGTCGCACTGCAACGCCAGCGCCTTGAGCATGGCGATGCCGTTGGCCGTCTTGAGGTCGAGCACGATGCTGCGCTTGTTGCGGTTCAGGCTCAGGAAATAGTCGCTCTCGCCGCCCGGCCGGTTGACGCCGATGTCGCGGCTGGTGTCGCCGGTGGGCGGCTCGACCTTGATCACTTCCGCGCCGAGATCGCCCAGCAGCATGGTGCACAGCGGCCCTGCGACCATCTGCGTCAGGTCGAGCACCCGGATGCCGTCGAGGACAGCGCTCACAAGATAACCTCCGCCCTGCGGGCTGCGGTGCGAGCGCCTTCGGGCGGCCGGGCGGCGCTCATTGCAGGCCCTTGAAGCGTGCAGGACGTCGTTCCTGCAGTGCGGCGACGCCTTCCTTGTAGTCGTCGCCGCGCATCAGCTCGGCGATCAGGCGCTTGGAGTCCTCGACGCAGGCGCCGACATCGAGTTCCATCAGTTCCGCATAGAGCTGGCGCTTGGTCGTCAGCGCCGCTTGCGGCGAGACGGTGCGCGCGATGGAACGTGCGATTTCGGCGACGCGGCCCTCGAATTCGTCGGGCGCGAACACCGCGTTGAGGAAGCCCATGTCCTTCGCTTCCTCGGCGCTGAAGATGCGGCCCGTGATCAGCACGTCGGCCGCATGCGTCACGCCCATGAGCCGCGGCAGCAGCCAGGCCAGGCCGTATTCGGCCGGCAGGCCCAGGCGCGCGGCGGCCGTCGTGAGCTTGGCGCCGGCGACGCCGTAGCGCAGATCGCAGAAGCCGGCGATGGCCACGGCGATGCCGGCGCAGGCGCCGTTGATCGCCGCGATGACGGGCTTCTTCAGGCCCCAGTGCCAGACCAGTTCGTGGTCGTATTCCTGGCGCACGCCGTGGCCCGGCTGCGCGTACTGATCGGGCCGCACGGTGGCCACGTAGTCCTTGTCGCCCTCGGCGTAGTAGTCGAGCGCCTTGAAGTCGGCGCCGACGCAGAACTGCCTGCCCGCGCCGGTCAGCAGCACCACCTTCACGGCCGGATCGCGGTCGGCCTCGCTCATGATCCAGCGGTATTCCTGGTTCATGCGCGAGGTCCATGAGTTGCCGCGGCCCGGGCGGTTGAAGCGCACCGTGGCCACGCCGTCGTCATCGACGCCATAGGTCGTCACCTTGAGTTCCATCGGTCTTCCTGGTTGTCTTGGAGGTTGCGGTCTATCGCTCGCGCTTCACGCCGAGCGCCTGCAGCAGCTTGCGCGATTCCTCGGCGTCATGGCGCACCTGCTCCCGGAACTCGCGCGGCCCGACGAGCACGGGCTCGGCGCCGAGCGTCGCCGTCAAGGCCACGATCTGCGGTGACGCGGCAGCCTTGGCGATCTCGGCATGGATGCGCTCGGCGAGTTCGGGCGGCAGGTCCTTCGGTGCGAGGAAGCCGTACCAGACGCTGGCTTCCAGGCCCGGCTCCTTGACCACTTCGGCCACGGTCGGGATGTCGGGCATCAGCCTGGAGCGCCTGGCCGAGCCGATCGCCAGGCCTCTCGCCTGGCCCGCCTTCAGCTGCGTCAGGGCCGCGGGAAAGGACGGCATGTAGAGCGCGGTCTGCCCGCTGATCAGGTCCGTCATCGCCTGGCCGGTGCTCTTGTACGGCACGGCGACGATGTCCAGGCCCAGCTTGCGCTTGATGACCTCCACGTTCATGTTGCTCGGCGTGCCGACGCCCGACGAGGCGTAGTCGAGCTTGCCCGGATGGGCCCTGGCCTCGGTCACCACATCCTCGAAGCGCTGGAAGCGGCTGTTCCGGCCGGTGATCAGCACCATCGGAATGAGCGCCACCTTGGCGATCGGCGTGAAGTCGCTGGCCGGGTCGTAGGTCGCGGCTTCCTGCATGTAGGGCGCAACGGCGAAGGGGCCGTTGGCGGTGAACAGGAGCGTGTAGCCGTCGGCCGGCGCGCGCATCGCGGCGACGGCGCCGATCGTGCCGCCCGCGCCTTCCTTGTTCTCGACGACGACGGCCACCTTCGTCTGCTCGCCGAGCCGCTGCGCGAAGCCGCGGGCCATGACGTCGAGGCCCGAGCCGGCGCCGAAGGGAACAACGATGCGGATCGGCCGTGAAGGCCATGCGGTCTGGGCGCAGGCGCCACCGGCCAGTGCCAGTGCCGCCATCGCGCCCGCGAGAACGCGGCTGAGCTTGTGCATGAGGATCTTTCCTGTCGATGGCCAGGGCGCCACCGTGACGACGATTCTAGGTATCGTTCTCAAAAGGGCACAGTATTCTCATATGAGATTAAGCGGCCTCGAAGAGGCTCCCTCCTGCGGTCTCACGCGGCGTGCGCCGCCGCCTGCACCGACACCGGGACCGCACTCATGCGCGGAATGCCGCTGATCGGGTCGCGCTCGTCCATGTCGAGCAGCCGCGTGACCGAGCCGAGGCTGCGCTCGGGGTCCGCCGTGCCGATGGAGATCGGTGCGCCGAAGCCATGCACCACCGAGACCACGCCCTGGCGCAGGTTGTCGTCCGCTTCGATGCGCGCCAGCATGTGGCCGCAGCGCGAGCGCACCGTGACCAGGTCGCCGTCCTTCAGTCCCAGCGCCGCGAGGTCGCGCGAGTGCATGCAGGCCGGTGCATGCACCTTGCCGCCGCCGAGCGCGGGCAGCGTCTGGCCGACCGAGTTCATGGTGTTGTTGGCGCGCCGGCACACGAGCTGAAAGGGCAACGCCGGGTCGGCCGCGGGTTCGGCGCCGTCGGCCTGCAATGCGGCCAGCTCGTCCATCATCATCGGATTGCCGAGCTGCAGCATGGCCGTGTGGCCGGGCTCGCGCGGCTGCACGCGCACGTCGATGTCGTACACATGGCCGTGCGGATGCGCCTTGACCTCCTCCAGTGCGATGCGCGAATCCGTGCAGGCGAGCGCGATCAGTTCGTCGTTGTCCGGCGTGCGCGACATGTCGAGCGGCATCGTGCGTGCCGGCCCCTCGGTGTTCGGGCCCTGGCCGCGCGCATTGACCCAATCGAGCTGCAGGCCCATTCGCTGCGCCAGGCCGAAGATGAAGGCGCCGTCGTCGATCAGGTCCGAGCCCGGCGGCACCGGCACCACCGCCGGCGTGTACTGCGCCCACGGGATGGCATAGCCGCGCGAGACGCCGCTGTACTTGAGCGATTCGACCTTCTGCGAAGTGCCCGGCACTTCGAGCGACAGCGGCGGCGGGATCACGTAGTGCGCGAACTGCGCGGTCGCGGTCATCTTGTAGTCGAACACGACCAGCAGTTCCAGCTTGCGCAGCGCGGCTTCCGTCTTCGCCTGATCGGGCCAGGACAGCACCGGGTTGCCGCCGAGGCAGAACAGCACCTTCACCTGGCCTTCGCCGTCGAGCAGGATTTCGTCGGCCAGCGCGGCGGTCGGCACGCCGCTCGCGTTCTCCATGAGGCCATGCACGCGCATCGGCCGATCGCTCGCCACCGGGTAGGGCGCATAGGGCTGCGCGCGCGGCGTGAAGGCCGGCAGCAGCACGTTGGGGAAGGGCGCCGGCTCGCCCTCGCGCGCCCAGCGGCCGCACAGCGTGTTGAGGCACAGCGCGAGGTAGTAGCTGAGGTTGCTGTGGGTGGAAAAGCTCGGCCCGGTCGAACACACCACGCCGCCGCGCCGGCCGCGGCCGAAGGTGCGCGCGGCTTCCAGCAACCGGTCCTGCGGCACGTCCGCGCGCTGCGCGACGAAGGCCGGCGTGCAGCCGGCGACGCTCGCCTTCAGCGCCTCGAAGCCCTCGGCATTGGCGCGCACGAACCCGGCGTCGTACAGGCCCTCGTCGATGAGGATGTGGATGATCCCGGCCAGCAGCACCGGGTCCTGGCCGGGCCGCGGCTGCAGGTGCACGTGCGCGCGTTTCGCGGTCTCGGTGCGGCGCGGATCGATCACGATCATCTTCATGCCGCGCTCGGTCGCCTGTTTCAGGCGCACGCCCGGGTTGTTCAGCGGTGCGCCGTTCGACTTGGCGATGACCGGGTTGGCGCCCACGATCATCCAGGTGTCGGAGGTCTCGAAGGTCTGAAGGCCCGCATGCCAGTTGCCGTGCATCGCGACCGAGGTGTATTCGGCCGGCTTGTCGATGCTGGCGGCGGAGAAGGTCATGCGCGACTGGATCGCGCGGAAGAAGGCGCGCGCGATCGGCGCGCCGGCCGGATGCGAGACCGGGCCGGTGCCGCTGTACATCGCGATCGAGCGCGGGCCGTGGGCGGCCAGGATGCGCCGCACCGTGGCCGCGACCTGGTCCATGGCCGCGGCCGAATCGACGACGTCGAAGGCATCGCCATCGCCGCGCTTCAGGCACTGGAGCAGCCGCTGCGGATCGTTGTGCTGCGCCGGCAGGGCGCGGCCCTTGGGGCAGGTATAGCCGTCGAAGGCCGGTGCCTCCGGATCGCCGGTCACCTTGATCGCGCGGCCGTCCTCGACCGTGACGAGAATCGGGCAATACGCAAGGCAGTTGCGGCACATGCTGGGCGCGGTGTGGGTGGCCATGGCGGACTCCTCGCGCCTCACTGCTCGGCGAAGGCGCGCTCGACCACGAAGTGGCCGGGGATCGAGGTGTTGCCTTCCTCGAAGCCGCGCTGTTCCAGGATGTGCCGCAGGTCGCGCAGCATGCCGGGGCTGCCGCAGATCATGATGCGGTCGGATGCGGCATCGAGCGGCGGCAGTGCCAGATCCTGCAGCAGCTTCCCGCTTTCGAGCAGCGTGGTGATGCGGCCCGTGTTGCGGAAGGGCTCGCGCGTCACCGTCGGGTAGTAGTGCAGCCGGCCCGCCACCAGGTCGCCCAGCACCGCGTCGCGCGGCAGATGCTCGGCCAGCAGGTCGTGGTAGGCCAGCTCGTTGGCCGTGCGCACGCCGTGGATCAGCACCACCTGCTCGTAGCGCTCGTAGGTGTCGGGGTCGCGCACGATGCTCATGAAGGGCGCGAGCCCGGTGCCGGTGGCGAACAGGAAGAGCCGCCGGCCCGGCAGCAGATAGCCGGTGACCAGCGTGCCGGTCGGCTTGCGGCCGACGATCACCGGATCGCCCGGCTGCAGATGCTGCAGGCGCGAGGTGAGCGGACCGCCGGGCACCTTGATGCTCAGGAACTCGAGGTGGTCCTCGTAGTTGGCGCTGGCGATGCTGTAGGCGCGCAGCAGCGGCTTGTCGCCGACCCTGAGGCCGATCATGGTGAAGTGGCCGTTGCAAAAGCGCAGCGAAGACTCGCGTGTCGTGGTGAAGGTGAACAGGCGATCGGTCCAGTGCCTCACGCTCAGGACGGTCTCTTCGTTGAGTGCGCTCATCGGGTGTCTCGGATCTTGAAGTGGCGCAAAGTCTAGGAGGAAGTCTCATTTGAACCTATCATTCGCAAATGAGAACACCCACCGTCGTGCATCGCATCGACCGCGGCACCGCCGCCGTCGAAGTCCGGACACCGCCTCGCGCACCCGCGCGCGCCATGCAGGTGGTGGAGGCGCTGGCCCGGTCCAGGGACGGCCTGTCGCTGGCGGCGCTGAGCGCCGCGCTGGCGCTGCCCAAGACCAGCCTGCTGCATCTGATGCGCGCGCTCGAGGCCGCGCGCTATGTACAGCGCGTGCCGGCCGGCTTCCAGCTCGGCGTCGGCAGCTACCGGCTGGCCGCGATGATCGATGCCACCAACGGCTTCGCGCATTCCTCGCAGCAGGTGCTGCACGGGCTTTTGCAGCAGACCCGCGAGACGGTCCTGATCGGGCAGTTTGCCCCCGACCGGCTCTCCGGCATCTACATCGACCGGCTGCCGAGCCCGCAGGCGGTGCGCTTCACGCCGGACCTGAACATCGGCCGGCCGCTGTACTGCACGGCGATGGGCAAGGTGCTGCTCGCCTTCGCCGGCGATGAAACGCTTGCGACCTACCTGCAGTCGGTCAGGCTCTCGCGCTTCACCGACCGGACGCTGACGAGCAAGCGCGCGCTGCGCGCGGAGCTGGCCGAGGTGCGCGCCAACGGCTTCGCGCGCTCGGCCGACGAGATGCTGGAAGGCGGCGGCGCACTGGCCGCGCCGGTGTTCGATCAGGAAGGGCGCATCCGCATGAGCCTGGTCATCGCCGCGCCGACGGCGCGCCTGCTGGCCCACGGCGGCAAGTGGTCGACGCTGCTGAAGGATGCCGCGGCCGGTCTTTCGGGCGTGCTGGGGCCGACAGAGCGCCCGCGTGCGGATCCGGGCTGAATCCTGGCCGGCGGCACGGCATACTCGGCGCCGTGACCATCAGCTTTCTTCATCGCCTGGCAGAGCAGCAGCTGCCGATCGCCGTCTCCCGCGGTGCCGACATCGACGCCGTGCGCGTGCTGGCCCTGGCCGGCCACGTGAAGGCGACCATCCCCGGACCGATGCGCACACTGGACGGCTACGCGCAGCCGCCGGCGACCGTCACGGCCATCACCTCGCTGGGGCAGAGCATGCTGCGGCGTTTCCCCCGGCGCTGAAACGCAAGCGCAGCGCGCAGAGCGCCTATGCGTCGGCGGGCACGTCGATCAGCGCCGCGCCGGGGAAGATCTGGAACACCTGCGCCAGCGC
Source organism: Variovorax sp. SRS16 (assembly GCF_901827165.1). Lineage (NCBI taxonomy): Bacteria > Pseudomonadati > Pseudomonadota > Betaproteobacteria > Burkholderiales > Comamonadaceae > Variovorax > Variovorax sp. SRS16. The sequence goes on along the minus strand of NZ_LR594666.1, from coordinate 3,163,844 downwards.
CAGCCCATCGAGGCGCACGGTATGGCGCGCACCGCTCAGGCGGTCCTCGAAGCAGCGGCCTTCGGCCCAGGCCGGCAGCAGCACCCGCGTGTCGCCCCAGCCCGCCGCGCCGAGCCGCAGGCGCCGCGCAGGCTCGCCGCCTTCGGCATCGCCGTGGTCCTCGCGGTCCATGGTCGCGTGCAGGCGTGCGGCGAGCACGATGAGCGTGCGCCCCTCGTGGCGGCGCAGGAAGGCCACCACGTGGGCCGCACGCGCGCCACGCACTTCGAGCGGCTCGTAGCTGCCGAGCCGGAAAAGGCGCGGCAGCTCGCGCCGCAGGCCCAGCAGCCGCCAGATGAACCACAGCTTGGCCTCGCCGCTCTCCGGCGCCGCGGCCATGCGCGCGAGCGCCGGCGCGCGCGCTTCGCGGCCGGACGGCAGCGCCTCGAAGGCCGCGAGCCGCGCCGAACGGGCCTCGTAGTCGACCGGACGGCGGTTGTCCGGATCCACCAGGCTGTGGTCGATCAGCTCGCAGCCCTGGTAGAGATCGGGCACGCCGGGCGAGCCGTATTTGATCAGCATCAGGCTCAGGCCGTTGAGCGCGCCGTACCAGTTGAGCGCGACCGCCAGCGTGCGCAGGTCGGCCAGGAAGCGGTTGTGCTCGCGCAGCGCCAGCGCGGCGCGCACGAAGCTTTCGAGCGCCTGTTCGTACTCGGCATCGGGCTGCGTCCAGCTGGTGCCGGTCTTGCCCTCGCGCGCGGCCTTGCGCATGTAGAGCACGATGCGCTCGACGTAGGCCCCATGCGCGGCGGCATCGGGCTCGGGCTCCAGCGTGCCGAGCAGCGTCTGGTAGAAAAGGTATTCGTGCGCGGCCGAGGGCGCCTGCGGCGCGGCGCGCAGCGACGCATTCATCGCCTGCCAGCGCCTGAGGCCCAGGCGCCAGCGCGCCGGCATTTCGGACAGCACGTCGATGCGCAGCCGCACGTCCTCGGCGCGCTTGTTGTCGTGCGTCGAAGTGGCCAGCATGGTGTGCGGCCAGCGCCGCTGCCGGTCGGCGCCGGCCTCATGGAAAGCGGCGACCGACATGCCGAGCTGGTCGGGCTCGCCGCCGACCTCGTTGGCCGCGGCCAGCGGGAAGTAGCGGTAGAACGCGGTGTCCTCCACGCCCTTGGCCGCGACCGGCGCGCTGAACTGCTGGAAGCGGCTCGCGAAGCGCAGCACGCGCCTGCGCGCGCCGTCGCCGCTGTCTTCGGGCGCGCGGCCCAGCAGCGCATCGCGCACGAAGGCGAACACCGTCGCGTCGGGCAGCTGCAGGCGCCGGCCGGCTTCGCGCACGGCGAGTTCGACGTAGTGCACGTCCTGCGGGTCCGGCGCATCGGTGGTGTTGTAGGTGCGGTAGACCGCCATGCTCGCCACCACGGCCGCGAGCACGGCGCGCAGCGTGTTGAGCGTGTGGTCGCGCGTGTGGCGGTTGTCCTTGGCGATGCGCAGCAGCGCATGCGCGAGCAGCTCGAGGTCGGCCGCCAGCGCGCCGCGCGCGACGTCGCGGCGCGCCTTCCACACCACCTCGTCGAAGCTTTCGTTCACGCCGGTGAAGCCGCGCCAGATGCGCCGCAGCCGTTCGGCCGAGCGCTCGTCCACCAGCACCGCGTTGGCCACGTTCGCGAAGCGGTAGCCGGTGGTGCCATGCACGGCCCATGATTCCGGCACTTCTTCGTGCGCGGCGGCGATCTTCTCGGCCACCACGTAGAGCGGGCGTGCCGGACGGCCGTGCGCATCGGGCACGCGCAGGCCGGTGCCCGCGCGGCGCGCGAAGCCGTCCTGCAGCCGTTCGAAGTACTGCGCCGGATCGTGCAGCCCATCGGGATGGTCGATGCGCAGGCCATCGACCCAGCCGCGCGCGGCCATGTCGAGCGCCAGCGCATGGGTGGCCTCGAACACCTGCGCGCGCTCGATGCGCAGCGCGGCCAGGCCGTTGATGTCGAAGAAGCGCCGGTAGTTGATCTCGTCGGCGGCCACCTGCCACCACGCGAGCCGATAGGCCTGCGCTTCGAGGAGCTGATGCAGCGCCTCGCGCTGGTCCGGCCGGCGGTATTCGTCGACCGCGAAGGCGATCGCCTGTGCGACCGGCCGCCGTTCCACGGCCAGTGCCGCGAGCCGCGCCTTGAGCAATTCCTTGTCGCGCGCACGCTCGGCCATTGCCTGCGGCGTGAGTCCGCGTCCGGCCGGCAGGTTGCGCAGCGCGGTCGCGATGCTCGCGAGCGCCGCGGCGGCCTCGGGCTCGCCCAGGTGCAGGCCCGCGCGGTCGAGCACCGGCGCGAAGCTCTGCGGTGCGAGCGGGAAGCGGTGCGCGTGGTAGTGGATCGCGAACGCGCCGCGCTCGCCATACCACTGCAGTTGCAGCTCGCCGCGCTCCAGGATCGCGCCATAGGATTCGCCGAGCACCGGCAGCAGCACCTTGCCGGCGAGGCGCGGATCGAGCGGCTGCCAATCGATGTCGAAGTGCCGGGCATAGAGCGAGGCGGTGCCGTTCTCGAGCACGTCCATCCACCAGGCGTTGTCGGCACCGGTGATGCCCATGTGGTTGGGCACGAGGTCGAGCAACTGGCCCATGCCCTGCTGCTTGAGCGCGGCGGTGAAGCGCTCGAAGGCCGGCATGCCGCCCAGCTCGGGATTGATCTCGTCGTGCGCCACCACGTCGTAGCCGTGCATGCTGCCCGGCATCGCGCGCTGGATCGGCGAGCAGTACACGTGGCTGATGCCGAGCCGCGCGAGGTAGGGAAGGATGCGCACCGCATCGTCGAAAGTGAAGCCGCTGTGGAACTGCAGGCGGTAGGTGGCGTCGGGCACGCGCGTCGCGTGGCGGCGCGGGAAGTGCTCGCCGAGTTCCGTCGCCGGCGGACGGCTGCGTGCGAGCCGGCGGCACAGGCGCTGCATGAGCGGCGCGCTCCAGAGTTCTTCCGCCGGCAGCGCGTACTTGCGGCGCCAGTTGGGATGCTCGCCGGTGGTGCCGGGCATGTTGGCCTGTTCGCGTTCGCCGAGCGCGTCCTCGAGCTGCACCACCATCAGGCTGGACCGCGTCTCGGCGAGGAAGGCATGCACGGCTTCGACGCTTTCCGGATCGAGCGTGTCGCGGCCGACATCGGTCGCGAGCATCGGGGACGAAGGCTGCCCGGTCGCCTGCTGCACCGCGAGCAGCAGCTGCACGCGTTCGCGTGCGCGGTCGCGCACTTGCTGCTCGAACACCGGCACGCCCGGATAGAGACCGAGTTCGAGCCGCGTGCGCAGGTCGTGCACCGACCACCAGCCCGCCAGCGTCGCGAGGTCGTGCGTGCTGACCGCGACCACCGCGTGGCGCGGATAGTCCGAGGGTGGGCGAAAGCCGCCGTCGCGCTGCTCGAAATACAGCAGCCGGTACGACAGCACGCCGCGCGCATCGAGCGCGGTGCGCAGGCTGTCGGGCACGGTGCCGAGGTCTTCGCCGATCACCATGCAGCGCTGGCGCTGGCTCTCCAGCGCGACGATGGCGAGCAGCTCGTCGACCGGGTAGTGCACGTAGGCGCCATCGTGCGCCGTGCCACCGGCCGGGATCCAGAACAGCCGCATCAACGCCATCACATGGTCGATGCGCACCGCACCCGCGCTGCGCATGTTGGCGCGCAGGGCCTCGATGAAGATGCGGTAGTGGTCCTCGCGCAGGCGATCGGGCCGCAGCGGCGGCAGGCCCCAGTCCTGGCCGTTCGGATTGAATTCGTCCGGCGGCGCGCCGACGCGCGCGCCGGGCGCGAAGCAGGCGCGATGGCGCCAGGTGTCGGAGCCGCCGCGATCGACCGAGACCGCGAGATCCAGGTACAGCCCGAGCGGCATGCCGGCGTCGCGGCATTGGCGGTCGACCGAGGCAAGCTGCCGTGCCGCCTGCCATTGAAGGTACGCGTAGAAGCCGACGCGCTCGGCCTGCGAATGCGCGAAGGCCGCGACCGCTGCACCATCCGGATCGCGATGGTCCTCGGGCCATGCGGGCCAACCCCAGGCATCGGGGTTCGCGCGATGGAAATGTTCCTGCAGCGCTTCGAACAGCGCATGCCGGCGCAGGGCTTCGCCCTCGCGCGCGCGGTAGGCATCGAAGGCCTGGACCTCCGGGTCGTCGGCCTTCGCGGCGCGGCGCGCGCAGAAATGCCGATACAGCATTTCGAGCACTTCCTGCTTGGCCGCCGCCACGCCCGCATGATCGACCAGCGGCGCATCGCGCAGCGCGGCCAGGCGGGCCTGGAAGGCCGGCGAATGCACGCACTCGCGCGCCGCGGCATCGTCGCGGAAATCGGGGATGGCCTCGACATCGAGGTACAGCACGTTGAGCTGCGCGCGCGACGACGGGCTGTAGGGACTGCAGCGCTGCGGATCGTGCGGGAACAGCGCATGCAGCGGATTGAGCCCGATCACGGCCGCGCCTTCGCTTGCGGCGCGCGCCGCGAAGGCCGCGAGGTCGGTGAAGTCGCCCATGCCCCAGTTGCGCCGCGAGCGCAGGCCGTAGAGCTGCACGGTCATGCCCCAGAGGCGGCCGCCGTTGTCCAGCGCCGGCGGCTGGTGGCAGCGCGCGGGCGCGCACACGAGCAGCGTCTCGCCAGGCTGGCCGGCAAGGCGCAGGCGGTGGTAGCCGGCGGGCAGCGCGAGCGCGATCCCCAGGCGGTACATCGCATGCGGCACGCCGTCTACGTCGGCGCGTTCATCGACGTGCAGCGATGCGGTCCGCGCGCTGCCTTCGTGGACTGCGCTGCCTTCTTCGACCAGATGCCATTCGAGCCGCGCGACATCGGCCGGCAGCCGCACCGACACCGCGAAGGAGGCACTGCCGGCCTCGAACGCAAGCACCGCGGGCAGGGCGCGGCGCCATATGGCGCGCTCGGCCTCGGCGTCGGCATCCTCGTGCACGCGGCGCGGATCGGCCGCGTCTTCCTCGGGCAGCGCCACGCCGGCTTCGCGCAGCAGCGCCACCAGCGAGGCCGGCGCGACCGCATGCAGCTTGCCCCAGACATCGTGGTAGTCGGTGGCGATGCCATGGCGGCCGCAGAGCCGCCGCAGGGCGTCGCTCAGGCCCGGGCTCGCGTCATGCATCGAAGGCTTCCTCCAGCAGCGCGCAGACACCGCCGGGTGCGAGCGTGAAGCCGTCGCCCGCCGTGCCGTGCAGCGCATAGACGATGCGACCCGGCAGTCCGGCGATGCGGCGTTCGATGCGGTCGAAGTTCGCGATCAGGTGCCAGCGTGCCGGGGTCTTCGCATCGTTGTGCGCATCGAGTCGCCAGACGACATACAGCAGGTCGGCGTCGCAGGTCCGGCGATCGGCGCGGCAGCGGTGGCCCAGACGCGGCACGAGTTCGGCACGGCGCACGGCGAGCAGCTCGCGCGTGTGGCGCAGCGCCAGCGCGTGCGCGGGCGCATCGTGTTCGTCCCAGCGCAGCTTGGATGCAAGAAAGGCCTCGTCGCTGTTGGGATCGGGAATGCGTGCGCGCGCAGCTTCGTCGGCAAAAGCGGCGAAGCGGCCGAATTCGGCGCGGCGTCCGGCCGCCACGGCTGCCGCCAGCTCGGGACCGAGGTCGCAGAAATACAGGAAGGGCGACGAAGCCGCGAACTCCTCGCCCATGAACAGCATCGGCGTGTGCGGCGACAGCAGCACGCAGGCGCGCGCGGCCTGCACGCGCGCCGCGTCGGCGAGCGCATCGATGCGCTCGCCGAAAGCGCGGTTGCCGACCTGGTCGTGCGTCTGCAGGAAGGAGACGAAGGCTTGCGGCGGCAGGCCTTTGGAAGGCTCGCCGCGCGTCTCGCCGCCGCGAAACCCGGAGGCTTGTCCGGTGAAGACGAAGCCCTCGGCCAAGGCCAGCGCGAACTGCGCGGCCGGGTCCTTTGCATAGTCCGCGTAGTAGCCGTCGTGCTCGCCGGTCAGCAGCACGTGGGCGGCGTGGTGCAGATCGTCGTTCCATTGCGCGCTGCCCGCGATCGGCCGGCCCTCTGCATCGCGCCGCAGGCGGCTCGCCTGGTTGAGGTCGTTCTCCAGCACCACATGGATGTGGCGCTCGCGTCCCGGGCCGTTGCGCAGGGCCGCGCAGATCTCCTCGACGATCGGCGGCATCGAGTCGTCGCGGATCGCGTGGACGGCATCCATGCGCAGGCCGTCGAAGCGATATTCCTCGACCCAGTAGAGCGCGTTGTGCACGAAGAAATCGCGCACCGTGCGCGCCTCTGGACCGTCGAAGTTGATCGCGGCGCCCCACGGCGTCTGGTGCGCGGCGTTGAAGAACTGGGGGCAGTAGGCATGCAGGTAGTTGCCCTCCGGCCCGAAGTGGTTGTAGACGACGTCGATCAGCACCATCAGGCCGAGGTCGTGCGCGGCCTCGACGAAGGCCTTGAGTTCTTCGGGCGTGCCGTAGGTGGCGTCGGGTGCGAAGGGCAGCACGCCGTCATAGCCCCAGTTGCGCCGCCCCGGAAAGTCGGCCAGCGGCATCAGCTCGACGGCGGTGATGCCGGCGTCGGCGAGCTCGGGCAAACGCGCCGTCGCGGCCGCGAAGCTGCCTTCGGACGTGAAGGTGCCGACGTGGATCTCGGAGACCACGGCCTCGCGCCAGGGGCGGCCGGTCCAGTGCGTGTCGGTCCACGCATGCGCGTTCGGATCGATCACTTCGCTCGGCCCGTGCACGTCCTCGGGATTGCGGCGCGAGGCCGGGTCGGGCACGTGCAAGCCATCGGGCAGCAAGTAACGGTAGCGGTCGCCGGCAGCGGCTTCGGCCAGCGTGGCTTCGTGCCAGCCTGCGTCGTCGCGCGCCATCGGCGCCGTGCGCCATGCGCCTTTGCGCGCCCATTCGAGCGCGACCTGCGCCGCCGCGGGTGCCCACAGCCGGAAGCGGACGCCGCCGCCGTCGAGGAGCTCGGCGCCGAAGGGCATCCGGTGCGCGTGCTTCATGGCTTCGCGATCGTGCGGCTCAACAACACCAGCGAACGGCCCCGCAGCGCATAGACCGGGTCTTCGAGCGGCGCCTCGTGCATGTCCTCCTGCGCGGTGTCGAGCAGCCGGCACCAGCGATGGCCTTGGGAGGCCGGCACCGTGAAGGGCAGGGGCTCGTGGTAGGCGTTGAGCAGCAGCAGGAAATCGTCGTCGCGCTGCGCCTCGCCGCGCGCGCCGATGTCGGTGATGCCGCGGCCGGAAATCAGCGCACCGAGGCAGCGCACGTGCTCGTCCTGCCAGTCGGCCGGCGTCATCTCCTCGCCGCCGGGCTTGAGCCAGACCACGTCCTTCGGCAGGCCTTCGCCGATCGGCTGGCCGCGAAAGAAGCTGCGCCGGCGGAACGAGGGATGGCGCCGCCGGATGCGGATCAGCCGGGCCACGAAGGCGCGCAGCGATTCGCGCTCGGGCGACGAGGTCCAGTCGAGCCAGCCGAGTTCGTTGTCCTGGCAGTAGACGTTGTTGTTGCCCTTCTGCGTGTGGCCGCTCTCGTCGCCCGCCAGCAGCATCGGCACGCCCTGCGACAGCAGCAGCGTGGCGAGGTAGTTGCGCTTCTGCTGTTCGCGCAGCGCGTTGACTTCGGGCCGGTCGCTCGGTCCCTCGGCGCCGCAGTTCCACGACAGGTTGTTGCTGTTGCCGTCGCGGTTCTCCTCGCCGTTGGCCTCGTTGTGCTTGTCGTTGTAGGAAACCAGGTCGTGCAGCGTGAAGCCGTCGTGCGCGGTGATGAAGTTGATGCTGGCGTGCGGCCCCTTGCCCGACCAGCCGTAGAGGTCCTGCGAGCCCGCGAAGCGGTCGGCGACATCGCCGACCATGCCGGCATCGCCCTTCCACCAGCTGCGCATGCCGTCGCGGTAGCGGTCGTTCCATTCGGCCCAGCCGGGCGGGAAGTTGCCGACCTGGTAGCCGCCGTGGCCCAGGTCCCAGGGTTCGGCGATCAGCTTGACGCGGTTGAGCGTCGGGTCCTGCCGGATCGCATCGAAGAAGCCGCCGAGGTTCTCGACCTTGCCGGCCTCGCGCGCCAGCGCCGAGGCGAGGTCGAAGCGGAAGCCGTCGACGTGCATCTCGTCGGCCCAGTAGCGCAGCGAGTCCATCACCAGTTGCAGCGCGCGCGGATGCTCGAGGTTGACGGTGTTGCCGCAGCCGGTGAAGTCGTCGTAGTAGCGCCGGTTGTCGGCATTGACGATGTAGTAGGACGCGTTGTCGACGCCGCGCATCGACAGCGTCGGGCCGAGCTGGTTGCCTTCGCAGGTGTGGTTGTAGACCACGTCGAGGATCACTTCGATGCCTGCCGAGTGCAGGGTCTTGACCATCGTCTTGAATTCCTTGACCTTGCCCGAGGCGGCATAGCGCATCTCGGGCGCGAAGTAGGCCAGCGAGTTGTAGCCCCAGTAGTTCTGCAGGCCCTGCTCGGCCAGGTGGCGATCGTTGAGGAAGGCATGCACGGGCAGCAGCTCGACGGTGGTCACGCCGAGGCGCTGGAGGTACTCGACCACCGGCGCGCAGGCGAGCGCCGCATAGGTGCCGCGCAGATCCTCGGGAATGTCGGGATGCGTCCTGGTGAAGCCGCGCACGTGCATCTCGTAGATCACCATGTCCTGCCACGGCACCTCGGGGCGGCGGTCGTCACCCCAGGTGAAGGCGGTTTCGAGCACGCGGCCCTTGGGCATGAAGGCCGCGCTGTCGCGGCGGTCGAACGAAAGGTCCTCCCGCTTGCTGCCGACCGTGTAGCCATAGACCGCATCGCTCCAGCGCAGCGCGCCGATCAGGTCCTTGGCGTAGGGGTCGACCAGCAGCTTGTTCGGATTGAAGCGATGGCCTTCCTCCGGCTTGTAGCGGCCGTGCACGCGGTAGCCGTAGGCCATGCCGGGTCGCGCCTGGGGCAGGTAGCAATGCCAGACGTCGTTGGTGCGCTCGCGCAGCGTGATGCGCTGGCGCTCGTGGCGGCCCTTGTCGTCGAACAGGCAGAGCTCGACCTTGTCGGCGTGCTTGGAGAACAGCGCGAAGTTCACGCCCTGGCCGTCCCAGGTGGCGCCCAGCGGATAGGGACGGCCCGGCCAGACGGCGGTCAGTGCGGCGTGGTTTCTCATCGGCGCTGGCTGGTCGGCTCGTTGTCGGCGCTGCGGTCGCCGGCGCGTGTCGGCCACATCGAGCGCCGCCGTGCGCCGGGCACGGCGGCGGTCGGGACGATGGGTGTGACCACGGGCAGGTCGGCAGGATTGGCCGTGTCGGGCGGCGTCGCCTCGGCGCGCAGCCCGGGCTCGGGCCGGTTGCGCGGCCACCAGTGGTCGATGCGCTCGGCTGCCCAGTCCTTGCCCGCGAGCCCGAAGGCCAGCGCCAGCGCGAACACCACGCCGGCCAGGATCACCAGGAAGCTCAGGCGCACGATGTCGCCGCCGACCTTGACCTGGTCGAGCGCGATCAGCACCACGAACACCAGGATCGCGTACTGCGCGAGCTTGCCCAGCACGAAGCCGTCCTGCATGTTGGCATTGCGACCGTAGGTGGTCACGGCATCGCCGACGAAGCGCGCGAAATAGGCGCCGAAGGCCAGGATCAGCAGCGCGACGAAGAGATTGGGCACGAACCACACGACGCGCCCGAGCAGGTCGGTGACGTAGGTGAGGCCGAGCCCGTTGAAGGCGACCAGCAGCGCCGCCAGGATCACGAACCAGTAGGCCAGCACGCCGAACAGGCCGGTGGTGTCGCTGCGCATGCCGCCCTGGCGCAGGAAGTTGTCGATGCCGGCGCGCTCGGTGAGCACGTGGAAGTTGATGGCGCGCAGCATGCGCACCACCGCGAAGCGCACCACCTTGGCGATCAGCCAGCCGGCGACCACCACGGCCGCGGCGAACAGCAGGCGCGGGATGAAGGCGCCGATCTGGATCAGGAAGGCGCGTACCGGCTCCAGGTACATCGTGAATTCGTTCATGGCTCTCTCCCGGGGGATTCGGATTCGTGGATGGCGTCGTTCATTCAGCGCGGCGCGGCGTCGGCCGGCGCGGGCCGGTCGAGCAGCGCGAGGATGCCCTGCAGCGGCACCGGCACCCATTCGATGCGGTTGCCGAGTTCGTAGCGCAGTTCGTAGAAGGCCTTCTCGAGCTCGAACAGCTCGAGCATGTCGGGGTCGATGGCGCCGGCTGCCGGTGGCAGGCTGGCGGTGTAGCCGGCGAGGAAGGCGGTGCGCGTCTCTTGCTCCCAGGCGCGCACGGCGGGATCGAAGCGGGCCAGCTCGTCGGCGTTCTGCGCCGCGCGGCGCAGCGCGGTCCAGCGTGCGTAGTTGAAGGAGCGCAGCATGCCCGCGACGTCGCGCAGCGGCGAGCGCTTGGCGCGCCGTTCTTCCATCGAGCGCGCCGGCTCGCCTTCGAAGTCGATGATCACGAAGTCGTTGCGCGCCACCAGCACCTGGCCGAGGTGGTAGTCGCCGTGGAAGCGCGACTTCATGCTGCCGGCGCGGTCGACGCGCAGCGCGTCGATGCGGCCGCGGATGTCGGCCGCGCGGTCCAGCAGGCGCCGCGCATCGTCCTGCGAGGCGGCGGGCAGGCCGTCGATGCTTTTCTCCAGCGTCGCGAGCGTGCCTTCGGCCTCGCTCCGCGCATGGTCGCGCACGGCGACCAGGTCCTCGGCCGTGAAGGTTTCCGGATCGAAGGCCGGATCGCCGGTGTGCCGCGCCAGCGCGGCATGCAGCTCGGCGGTGCGCTGCCCGAGGATGCGGATCAGCGCGAGGAATGCGCCGTGCGGATCGGCCGACATGCCGCCGTCGAGGTCGCGCAGCTCGGCCAGGAAGCGTTCGAGGTAGGCCAGCGTGTAGTCCCAGCCGTCGCCCTGGTTGGGCACGTAGGCCTGCAGCAGGCCGAGCGTCATCACCGTGCCGTCCTCGGCCGTGTATTCGAGCGCGCCGGCGACCGGCACGCAGTTCGGGAAGTCGACCACCTCGGTGAGGAAGCGGCCGATCTCCAGCTCGGGATTGATGCCGGGGCGCAAGCGGCGATAGCCCTTGAGGAAGAGCTCGTCGCCGATCGTGACCACGGTGTTGCTGCTCATCGCGCTCGGCCGGCTGACGGGCAGCTCGGGCAGTTCGTCGAGGATCAGCTGGCGGCCGATGGTGGTCGGGCGGAAATGCATGCGGCCCTTGACGCTGGCCACCGTGGTGTCGCCGACGATGGCGCGCACCACGGCGCGCGCGAAGGCCTCGTCGAAGAAGGCGTCGCCCATCAGGCCGACGTTGGCCTGCTGGCGGATCTTGGCGATCGCGGCTGGCGTGAGGCTCTTCATGCGTTCCTCGTCGCGGTCTTCCCACGCGAGCGCGAGCGGCATGAAGTAGGTGGATTGCTCCGGCGGTCCCTGCAGGTCGAGCAGCGGCAGCATCCAGCTCTGGCCCTCGCTTTCCCAGATGGCGTAGTCGGCGACCTCGGCGCGCGCGATGGCCGAGCCCTTGGACGCATACCAGCGCTGCGCCTCGATGTGGCGCGGCAGCGTGTCGCTCTCGAACTGCAGGCGCAGCCGGTCGGCGAAGCCGATGCGCCATGGCATCACGCGCTCCTTGAACAGGCTGGTCCAGCCGTCGAAGAGCACCAGCACCGGCCGGTCCTGCAGTCCCACCGCTTCCTGGTGCCAGCTGGGCATGTCGACCTCGTTGGTGAGCTTGAACCAGTAGAAGCCGTAGGACGCGAGCGTCAGCAGATAGGGCAGCTCGCCGATCGGCGGAAAGGAGGTGCGGCCCAGCATCTCCACCGGCACGCGGCCCTTGAAGGCCGACAGGTCGAGCTCGACCGGCTGCGCCGCGCGCGAGAGGTTGAACACCGACAGGATCACGTCGTCGTCGTGCTCGCTGATGCAGGCGAGGATCTTGCGGTTGCCGGGCTTGAGGAAGGTGCGCGCACCGCGGCCGAAGGCGCGGCTGGTCTTGCGCACGGCCAGCATGCGCCGGGTCCAGTGCAGGAGCGAGCTCTTGTCGCGCAGCTGGGTCTCGACGTTGACGGACTCGTAGCCGTACATCGGGTCCATGATCGGCTGCAGGTAGAGGCGTTGCGGATCGGCGCGCGAGAAACCGGCGTTGCGGTCGGGGCTCCACTGCATCGGCGTGCGCACGCCGTTGCGGTCGCCGACGAACACGTTGTCGCCCATGCCGAGTTCGTCGCCGTAATAGATGATCGGCGAGCCGGGCATCGACAGCAGCATGCCGTTCATGAGCTTGATGCGGTCCTTGTCGTTGTCCATCAGCGGCGCGAGGCGCCGCCGGATGCCGAGGTTGATGCGCGCCTGCACGTCGGCCGCGTAGGTGGTGTACATGTAGTCGCGCTCGCGGCTGGTCACCATCTCGAGCGTGAGCTCGTCGTGGTTGCGCAGGAAGATCGCCCACTGGCAGCCTTCGGGAATGTCGGGCGTCTGCTGCAGGATCTCGACGATCGGGTCGCGGTCCTCCTGGGCGATCGCCATGTACATGCGCGGCATCAGCGGGAAGTGGTAGGCCATGTGGCACTCGTCGCCGTCGCCGAAATACTCGCGCACGTCCTCGGGCCACATGTTGGCTTCGGCCAGCAGGAAGCGGTTCTTGTACTCGGCGTCGATGGCGGCGCGCAGCTTCTTGATCACCACGTGCGTCTCGGGCAGGTTCTCGTTGCTGGTGCCGTCGCGCTCGATCAGGTAGGGAATGGCGTCGAGGCGGAAGCCGTCCACGCCCATGTCGAGCCAGAAGCGCATGGTCTTGAAGACGGCTTCGAGCACGGCCGGGTTGTCGAAATTCAGGTCCGGCTGGTGGCTGAAGAAGCGGTGCCAGTAGAAGGCCTTGGCCACCGGGTCCCAGGTCCAGTTGGACTTCTCGGTATCGGTGAAGATGATGCGCGTGCCCTGGTAGAGCTGGTCGGTGTCGCTCCACACGTAGAAGTCGCGCTCGGGCGAGCCGGGCGCGGCCTGGCGCGCGGCCTGGAACCACGGATGCTCGGACGAGGTGTGGTTGATGACCAGCTCGATGATCACGCGCAGCTCGCGGCGGTGCGCCTCTTTCAGCATCTCGCGGAAGTCGTCGAGCGAGCCGAACTGCGGATGGATGTCCTCGTACTCGGAGATGTCGTAGCCGTCGTCGCGCAGCGGCGAGGGATAGAAGGGCATCAGCCAGATCGTGTTGACGCCGAGCTCCTTCACGTAGTCGAGCTTCTCGGCCACGCCCTTGAAGTCGCCGACGCCGTCGTTGTTGGAGTCGAAGAAGGCCTTGACGTTGAGCTGGTAGATCACCGCGTCGCGGTACCAGGTGGGATCGTCCGAGGTGTCGATCTCGACCGTTTCGAGGGCGAGGTTGGGCAGGGGAGCGTTCATGGTGACGGCGGCCTCAGGCGTAGTAGTCGAAGTCGCGCTCGTCGCGCAGGCGCCGGCGCACCGCGAACACGTGCGCCGGCACGCGCCGGGGATCGAGCTGGATGAAATGGCGCGTGCCCTGCCAGACGAAGCGCTGGTCGGTCAGCAGGTCGTGCATCTGGAACGGATGGTCGCGCGGCACGCCGACGGCCTCGGCGTCGAGCGCGAGCCAGCCGGACTGCGTGGTGTAGGGGTCGAGGTTGACGACCGTGACCACCACGTTGGCGCCATCGGGCGACTGCTTCATGTAGGCGATCAGGCGGTCGTTGTCGATGGGGAGGAAGCGCAGGCTGTGGTCGGCCTGCAGCGCCGGGTTGGCATGGCGGATCGCGTTCACGCGCGCGATGAAGGGGCGCAGGCCCGCGCCGGCATCCCAGTCCCAGTGGCGCAGCTGGTACTTCTCGGAGTCGAGGTATTCCTCGCTGGCCGGACCGCGTGGCTTGTGTTCGAGCAGTTCGTAGGCCGGGCCGTACATGCCGTAGCTGGCGGCCAGCGTCGCGGCCAGCACGAGGCGCGACTTGAAGACCGATTCCTCGCCGGTCTGCAGCGCCTCGTGCAGGATGTCGGGCGTGTTGGGCCAGGCGTTGGGCCTGAAGTAGTCGTGGCCCAGCCCCTGCGACAGCTCGGTGAAGTACTCGGTGAGTTCTTCCTTGGTGTTGCGCCAGGTGAAGTAGGTGTACGACTGCGTGAAGCCGAGCTTGGCGAGGCGGTGCATCACCTTGGGCCGCGTGAAGGCCTCGGCCAGGAAGATGATGTCAGGGTGCGCGCGCTTGACTTCGGTGATCGCCCATTCCCAGAACGCGAAGGCCTTGGTGTGCGGGTTGTCGACGCGGAACACGGCCACGCCTTCGGCGATCCAGTGGTCGAGCACGCTCTTGAGTTCGCTCCACAGCGCGGGCCAGTCCTCGCTCTCGAAGTTGAAGGGGTAGATGTCCTGGTATTTCTTGGGCGGGTTCTCGGCGTACTGCACGCTGCCGTCGGGACGCCAGCGGAACCACGAGGGATGCGCCTTCACGTAGGGATGATCGGGCGCGCACTGGAAGGCGATGTCGAGCGCGATCTCCAGGCCTTGCCTGCGTGCGGCCTCGACGAGATGGCGGAAGTCCTCTGGCGTGCCGAGTTCGGCGAGGATCGCCTTGTGGCCGCCCTCGGCCGCGCCGATGGCCCACGGGCTGCCGACATCGCCGGGCTCGGTGACGAGGGCGTTGTTCTTTCCCTTGCGCTGCTCACGGCCGACTGGATGGATCGGCGGAAAGTAAAGCACGTCGAAGCCCATCGCCGCGATGGTCGGCAGGCGCGCCTCGACATCGGCAAAGCTGCCGTGCACGCCGGGCGTCGTACCGGCCGAGCGCGGAAACAGTTCGTACCAGGTGCTGAAGCGCGCGCGTTCGCGGTCGGCGACGAGCGGCAGCTCGGCGCCGAAGCGGGTTTCGAGGCGGCGATCGGGATGGCGCTCGGCGGTGGCGGCCAGCACTTCGTCGAGCGCGAGTGCCTTCAGGGCCAGCGCTTCCATGCCGGCATCGGCCGCGCCCTGTTCGAGTGCGCGTGCCCACTGGGCCAGCGCCTGCCGGTCCTCGCCCGCGGCGCGCTCGGCAGCGGCGGCGATCTCGAGTGCGCCGACGCGTGCGGCGACGCGGATGTCTTCGGGATCGACGCGCCGCAACAGCTCGTTGCGCCACGAATCGAAGGCATCGACCCAGG
Source organism: Variovorax sp. SRS16 (assembly GCF_901827165.1). Classification (NCBI taxonomy): domain Bacteria; kingdom Pseudomonadati; phylum Pseudomonadota; class Betaproteobacteria; order Burkholderiales; family Comamonadaceae; genus Variovorax; species Variovorax sp. SRS16. The sequence continues at coordinate 3,148,822 of NZ_LR594666.1, read as the reverse complement.
CGACCACGGTGTAGGCATAGCGGCCCGGCGCGGGCGGTATGAATTCCGTATGCCACTCGTCGTTCCACTTGAGCTTCATCGGCAACTCGTGGCGCGCGGCATCGCCGTCGCGCCACCACTGCAGCATCACGCGCAACGCATCGTGGCCGTCGGTGAAGCAGTGCGCGGTGATGCGCACGCTGTCGCCGGCGACCCGTTTGATCGCGAAGCGGCCGCCGTCGACGATCGGCAGGACCGCGTCGATGACAGCGCGCGCGCGGCCATCGGCGACCTGGATCGGCGTGGGTGCGGGCGCGCTCGCTGCGGTGGCCTGGGCGAAAGTGGTGGTGGCGGGTGCAGGGCTCTCGGTCTTAGGCATCGGCGCTGGCCTTGAAGAAGAGGGTTGAAAGCGGAGGCAGGGTGAGCGTGAGGCTGTGCTTGCGGCCATGCGAACGCACCGGCGCAGCATCGACCGTGCCAAGGTTGCCCCAGCCCGCGCCGCCGAACGCACGGGCATCGCTGTTGAGGATCTCGTGCCAGGTGCCGCCGCGCGGCACGCCGAGCACGTAGTTCTGCCGCGGCACCGGCGTCAGGTTGCAGACCACCAGCAGCGGCTGGCCGTCGGCATCCTTGCGCAGGAAGGCGAACACGCTCTGCGCATGGTCGTCGGCCTCGATCCATTCGAAGCCGTCGGGGCTGAAGTCGCGCTGGTAGAGCGCCGGCTCGCCGCGATAGACGCGGTTGAGTTCGCGCACCAATTGCTGCACGCCGTGGTGGCCCGGCAGCCCGGCCACCCACCATTCGAGTTCGCCCTCGTGCGTCCACTCGCGGCGCTGCGCGAACTCGCCGCCCATGAAGAGCAGCTTCTTGCCCGGATGTGCCCACATGAAGGCGAACAGCGCGCGCAGGTTGGCGAACTGCTGCCATTCGTCGCCGGGCATCTTGTTGACCAGCGAGCCCTTGCCGTACACCACTTCGTCGTGCGACAGCGGCAGCACGAAGTTCTCGCTGAAGGCATAGACCAGCGAGAAGGTCAGGCGATGGTGGTGGTAGCGCCGGTTGATCGGGTCTTCCTTCATGTAGGCCAGCGCATCGTGCATCCAGCCCATGTTCCATTTCATGCCGAAGCCCAGGCCGCCCATCTCGGTCGGGCGCGAGACCTTGGGCCAGGCGGTCGATTCCTCGGCCACGGTGAAGGCATCGGGCTGCTCGCGGTAGACGGCGCGGTTGAGGTCCTGCAGGAAATCGATCGCCTCGAGGTTCTCGCGCCCGCCCCACTTGTTGGGAATCCATTCGCCCTCGTTGCGCGCGTAGTCGAGGTAGAGCATCGAGGCCACCGCGTCGACGCGCAGGCCGTCGATGTGGTACTGGCCGAGCCAGAACAGGCCCGACGAAATCAGGAAGCTGCGCACTTCGTCGCGGCCGTAGTTGAAGATGGCCGAGTTCCATTCCGGATGGAAGCCCTGGCGCGGATCGGCATGCTCGTAGAGGTGCGTGCCGTCGAACTCGGCCAGCCCGTGCAGGTCGCACGGGAAGTGCGAAGGCACCCAGTCCAGCAGCACGCCGATGCCGCACTGGTGCAGGTGGTCGATGAAGTACATCAGGTCCTGCGGCGTGCCGTAGCGCGCCGTCGGCGCGAAGTAGCCGGTGGTCTGGTAGCCCCAGGAGCCGTAGAACGGGTGCTCGGTGATCGGCATCAGCTCGACGTGGGTGAAGCCCATGTGCACCACGTAGTCGGCCAGCGCATGCGCGGCTTCGCGGTAGTTCATCGGCTGACCGTCCTTGCGGCGCCACGAGCCCAGGTGCACTTCGTAGATCGCGACCGGCGCATCGAGCGCATTGCGCGGCCCGCGCTGCGCCATCCAGTCGGCATCGCCCCAGTCGTATTCGAGCGACCAGATGCGCGAGGCGGTGGCCGGCGGCGCCTCGGCGAAGAGCGCGAGCGGATCGGCCTTCTCGAGCACGCGGCCGTCGCGCGCGACGATGCGGTACTTGTAGGCATCGCCGCGTTTCGCGCCGGCGCTGCGGCCTTCCCACACGCCGGTGGCGTCGCGCCGTCCCGCGAGCGGATCGGCATCGGCGTTCCAGCCGTTCCAGTCGCCGATCACCGAGACCGAGGCGGCGTTGGGGGCCCACACCGCGAAGTGGACGCCACCGGCGCCGGCTTGCGGATGAGCGCCCAGCTGTTGATAGAGGCGCGCATGCGTGCCCTCGCGAAAGAGGTAGGCGTCGGTGTCGCCGAAACGGGAGGGAGGGGTCACGGCAGTGCGGGCTCCGGGGTGATGATAAGCAACCCCTTTGCAGGGCCGCGATCACCGAAGCGTACGCCTCAAAGCATGCCTGCCCTGTCGGACGGCGGCTCAAGCGCCTCCGACGGCTCAGGCAGGGCTTTTCGGCACCGGCCGCACCCTTCCGGAAGCTGCCTTGGCGCCGAGCACCATTTCGGTCATCCAGTTGACCAGCAGCATGCCGTAGGCCTGCCGCATCTCGTCGGTCGACAGCGCGTGGTCCGCGCCCGAGAGCACGCGGTAGGTGGCCGAGCGCACGTGGCGAAAGGCATTGACGTAATTCTTGATGACCGGGTGCGGCACCGTCCTGTCGTCCGCGGACTCGGCGATCAGCACGTCGCCCTGGAAGGCCTCGCAGGCGGCCAGCGCGCGGTTGTCCTGAGCCGGGATGGCCAGCTGCCGATAGGCCGCGAGGTCCTCGCGGCTCAGCAGGCCCTTGGGCGTGTCCCAGTTCTCGTCGCGATAGAGCGCTGGCGCGCGCAGCGCGAGCCAGCGCACCGGCCGCTGCGCGCTGGCCAGCGCGGCGAGGTAGCCGCCGTAGCTGCTGCCGACGATCGCGATGGAAGCCGGGTCGACCGCCGGATGGCGCACCAGCCGGTCGTAGGCCGCGAGCACGTCGTGCAGGTTGTCCTCGCGCGTGACGGCGCTGCGCTGCGCCTTGTGCCGTGCGTGGCCGCGCAGGTCGATGGTCAGGCAGATGCAGCCCAGCGCCGCGATCTCGTGGGCGCGCGCGAGGTACTGCGCCTGGCTGCCGTCCCAGCCGTGCACCAGCAGCACGCCGGGAATGACCGCGGACGGCGCCACCAGCGTGCCGGCGATGTGCTGGTCGTCGACCGCGATGTCGATCGGCTCAGTGCGTGTCGGCATCGGCTGCGACCACCGCGTATTTGGCCAGCGGGCCGGCCTGCGCGTCGACGCCGTGGAAGTAGCAGGTCGCGCCGGGCGGCGGCGCGCCGGTCCCGTAGGCCTCGAACGACGAGGCGCGCACGGTGCTGCACTCCGGCCGGTCGCGGAAGGTCTCGAGCGCGGCGATCTCCGCGCCGGTCGCGCCGCCGATGTGCCACGATTGCCCGAGCACGCCGGAGCGCGCTTCGCCGTCGGCCGCGCGCCCCTGCGCGATGTCGTAGTTGATGCGCGACGCGAAGAAGCCCGCGAAGCAGTCGGCCACGGCGTCGTGGTAGCGCTGGGCCTGCCGGACCGCGAGCCGCACCGCGGGCGTGAGCGGCTGCGCCAGCAGCGCATCGAAACCGCCGCGCACGAAGTGCAGGTCGGAGCCGCCATAGGCCGTGGCGCCGCGGTTGTCGCGGGTCTCTCGCTGCCTGCCGTGGTAGCTCGCGACGGTGCGGTCGACGATCACCTGGCCGACGCTGAAGGTGAGCGGCGCAGCGAGGTTCTCCTCGAGCACCAGCCCATGGGCGCGCACCTCGTCCGTCTCCATCGCATCCAGGCAGCGCGTCAGCGCGTCGGCATTCTCGACCACGGTCTGGCCGCGGCCGCCCGTGGCGCGCGCCGGCTTGATGCGCACGGGCCCGTGCACGAGCAGTTGCAGGCCGGCGCGGCGCGCGTCGTCGCGCGCGAAGGCCGAGAAGCCCTTCAACACCGTGCCGCTGACGCGCTCGCCGAAGCCCGATGCCCAGCCCGGTGGCCGCGCGGCATCGGCATCGACCAGGGAATGGGTGATGACCTTGGTCGCGACGAAGGGATGCGGCACCACGCCGCCGAACAGGTCGTGCAGGTCGCGGATGCCGAGCGCGCCCGCGGTGTCGCTACCCGCGAGCGTGTCGCTGGGCACGAAGTACATGGGCGGCGCATAGGCCCGCGTGCGGTCGTATTCGCCGCAATAGGCATGGCGCTTGAGGCCGGCCAGCCGGCGCGCGGCTTCGGCGCGCGTGCGGTGCTCGTGTTCGCTGTCGAAGGCGCGATGGTCTGCCGTCAGCGCGACCACGCTGCCTGCGGCGGGGTTCGGGTTGCCGTCCATGGCCGGGCGTTCCAGCGCACGGCCGGCTCAGCGCTTGCCGCGCCGCATGCGCTCGGCTTCCTCGGTCTGGGCGGCGTCGGTGCCGATGTCGGGGGTGCCGGGATAGTCGGTCTTGCCGATGGCGTCGCGGCCCTGGCGGCTGCCTTCCATCGGATCGTGCTGGCCGACGGCCCGGTTCTGCCGGATGTTGCGGCCGGAGGCATCGCCGCGGTCGCCGAGCCGGGCCTCTGCCTCGCCGAGCGGGCCTGCGGTCTCGCCGGCCGGGGTCTTGGGTTGATCAGGCATCACATGCTCCTTTTCGATCAGGTGATGCGGATGAGGTTTGCCGCCCGTTCAGCCGGGCGGCGCGGGCGGCCGTGCCGACACGAAGTCGGACGATGCCGCATGCCTTGCCGCTCGCGCGCCGCCGCGCCAGAACATCGGCTGCATCCGCCACCAGTTCGGCAGCAGCTCGCGGATGGACGGCTGCGCGAAGCGGTCGTCGAGCAGGTACAGCACGCCCGCATCCTGCTCGGTGCGGATCACGCGGCCGGCGGCCTGCACCACCTTCTGCAGCCCCGGATAGACGTAGGCGTATTCGTAGCCATCGCCGAACAGCGACTGCATGCGCTCGCGCATGACCTCGTTCGGCGCATTGTGCTGCGGCAGGCCCAGGCTGGCGACGAAGGCGCCGACCAGCCGATCGCCCGGCAGGTCGATCCCTTCGCCGAAGGCGCCGCCGAGCACCGCGAAGCCGACGCCCGCGCCGCCCGGCGCGAAGCGCGCGAGGAAGGCCTCGCGCTCGGCCTCGCTCATGCCGCGCGACTGGACCCAGATCGGAATCCGCGGATGGCGCAGCGCGAAGGCCTGCGAGGCCGCGGCCAGGTACTCGAAGCTGCCGAAGAAGGCGAGGTAGTTGCCCGGCCGTTCGGCGAACTGCGCTGCGACGATGTCGGTCAGCGCGCCGAGCGAACGCGTGCGGTCGCGCCACCGCGTCGAGACATCCATGGCCACGCGCACCGTCAGCTGCTCGCTGCGGAACGGCGATCCGATGTCCAGCGTCGCCGTGTCCTCGGGCAGGCCGAGCGTGTCGCGATAGAAGGAAAAGGGCGCGAGCGTGCCGGAGAAGCACACGCTGGCCACCGCGCCCGCGAAGCGCGGCTGCAGAAAGGGCGCAGGCACCAGGTTGCGGATGCAGAGCGTGCGCCCGCCCTCGGCACGGGTCGACTCGAAGACGGAGTGCGCGCCGAAGGATTCCGACAACCGGGTGAAGTGCAGCGCGTCGAAGAAGAAGCGTTGCAGCAGGCCCTTGGAATCCGCGGGCTCGACGGCGAAGTGATCGGCGATCGCGGAGACCGCTTCCTGCAGCGCGCGCAGAAACTTCGACGGGATGGCGTCGCGGGCTTCGTAGTCGGCGCCCTGTTCGTCCTGCAGGCGCTGCCACTCGTTGCCGAGGCGGCGCAGCGACGGGCCGATGGCGCGCGGTGCCGCCCGGCGCACCGCATCGAGGACGCCGGCATCGAGCTCGGCGCTGTACATCGCGCGGGCGCGTTCGAGCAGGTTGTGGGCCTCGTCGACCAGCAGCGCGACGCGCCATTCCTCGTCCTTCGCGAGCGCATGCAGCATGGCGCTGGCGTCGAAGTAGTAGTTGTAGTCGCCGACGACCACGTCGCTCCAGCGCACCATTTCCTGCGCGAGGAAGTAGGGGCAGATGCGGTGGGCGAGGGCGATGCGGCGCAGTGCCGCGCGATCGAGCCAGCCTGCGCGCACGGCTTCGCTGCGCGCAGGCGCCAGGCGGTCGTAGAAGCCGCGCGCCAGCGGGCAGGCATCGCCGTGGCAGGCGTGCCCGGGGTATTCGCAGACCTTCTCGCGCGCAGCCAGTTCGAGCACGCGCAGCGCGGTTCCTTCGCGGTCGAGGAGCCGAAGCGCGCGCAGCGCCACGGCCCGACCGGAGGTCTTGGCGGTGAGGAAGAAGATCCGGTCGATCTTCTGCGCCTGCCGCGCCTTGAGCAGCGGGAACAGCGTGGCGACGGTCTTGCCGATGCCGGTCGGCGCCTGCGTCAACAGACAGCGCTGCGAGGCCGCCGCGCGATAGACGGCCTGCGCCAGCTCGCGCTGTCCCGGGCGGAAGCCTTCGTGCGGAAATGCGAGGGCCTGCAGGGCCGTGTCGAGTTCGGCGCGGTGTGCGGCCTCCTGCGCGGCCCAGGTCAGGAAGCGGCCGCACAGCGTCTCGAAGTGCGTGCGCAGCGCTTCGCGGGTGCATGTCTCTTCGAGGACGATTTCCTTGTCGGCTGCCAGGTCGAGGTAGACGAGGGCGATATCGATGTGCTCGAGCGAATGCCGCTCGCACAGCATCCACGCATAGGTCCTGGCCTGTGCCCAATGCAGTGCGCGATGGTTGAGCTTGATGGCGTCGAAGTCGCCGCGGAAGGTCTTGATTTCTTCCAGCCGGTTGCGGCGCGGGTCGTGGCCGTCCGCACGGCCTCTGACGCGCAGGCCGCGGAAGGAAGAGGAGAGCGCGAGTTCGCTCTCGTATCCCGCGCCCCGGCGGCCCTGCACCAGCCGATGGCCGGCAGCGCCTTCCTGTGCGCTCGGCGAGGGCACGAAGCGCAGGTCGAGATCGCCGGCCTTCGCGCAGAAGGCGCAGAGCGCCTTGACCGAGACCGTGTGGGTGCAGGCGGTCCTGGTCGATTCGGGGTCGGAGGGCGCAGGAACAGCGGCCATGGGCTGCATGAATGGATGGGGTATCCGCTTGGCTCCCGCCGAGCAAGCTACTGGATAAACATCCATATGTTAGCGACGAACCCGAAGAGCCGCTGCGCTTGGGGCGACCGCTCAGAATGGCCGGGACCGGTCACCCGTGCCGCCTCGCCCCATGCGCCCGGTGCCTCTCTTCGGCGATGGAAAGTTGGCTTTCTCCGCGGCTCGGACCACGGGCGCGCGTCGAATTATTGGGATGTTCGATCGCGCTAAAAAATGGCAAACTTGCTCGGCGCGATTACCTTTGGCGCGAAGGAGGCAGCTGTGCCGAAAATGGTCGTTGTCAACAAGGATGCCAGGTTGTGGGCGTTTTTATTTGAGCGCGAAGGATTCGAGGTCGACCGTGTCGAAGAAATCGAAACCCTGGCCGAGGTATTCTCAATCTTAAAGAAGCCTTACGATCTGATCGCTGCGCGTTTTACCTTGCAAAACTATTGCGGTATTCGTTTTGCAGAATATGTTCACCGCCTAAGACTTCCGACAAAGCTCGTTCTCATGACAGCGAGTACCACCGTAGATGAAGTCGCGGTGTCGAAGTTCTTTGATGCTCGAATTGGAGGGAGTGCTGAACTGGGGGACGACGTCACGACTGTGAAGAAATTATTCGCACAGCCGCGGCGAAGTGAATGGCTGGCTCCTGCCGAGATAGAACGAAATATTGATACGCTCATGGGCGCGTCCTGTTTCGGCCATGGGACAAACCAGAAATTTTCCGGTCCGGCGGGGTATCGATATGGGGAGCACTACAAAGGGTCGAAAAAAGAAACTCCCACAGTCATTTATTATGGAAATCACTATGAAACCCATGCCAATGCCGTAGGAGTGGTCGGCGAAAATGCCGTTGCCAATGATTTTTCTCTTGGATGGGTTCCCGTAAGCGACGAGAGGCAGGCATATGGGGCTGCGCTCGAAGCAGAACTCAATGACCTTAAGTTCAGAGTTGGATACCTTTTCAAGAACTCATCGGAGGCATTGATTGCTATCGAACGGATAAAAAAGGCGCAGCGTGCGGCCAAGCGCGGTGAGCTGGATAATGTGGCCGAAAATTTGAAGGAATCCGATCTCATTTCAAATGCGGCAAATGAATACAGATACCTTGGCCAATTGATATTGATCAGAGACATCATAGACGGACATGCGCCTCGATTTTAAATCAGGAAAACCTATGCCGAACAATGTTTACAACACCACGGCTCAGTCCATTGGCATGATCGGAGAAAACGCCGTTGCATCAGGATTTCAAATAGGAAACTCTGGAGCAGAAACAAAAACTCTTCTCAACGAACTGGAGATGCTCCGCGCCACTTTGAGTAAAATGGCGTGCACCCCGGAGCACGAGGTTGCCGTCGGACAGGTGGCACTGGCGCAGGATGCGGCAAAAGAAGGAAATTGGAAAAGCGCAGTTGATTATTTGCGAAAATCCGGGAGTTGGGTTGCCGATGTGGCCACGAAGATAGGCGTTTCCGTCGTTGCCGATATGATCAAAAAGACCACCGGCCTTTAAAAACGGATACGCCCTATGCCTATACAGCGCAGGCGTCGATCAGGGCGAGCTTTCCTCTTGCCGGCGGGGCACTCGCACCGGATCGGCGCCGCGGCCGTGTGTCCGCAGGGTTTCACCCGCGGCCAGCACGCCGGCCACGTCCTGCATCAATGCGATGTCGATCTGGCCCGGATCGCGCGGCACGAAGTCGTAGTGGCACAGGGTGCCGAGCATGGCGCCATTCGCGTCCATCACCGGCACACCGCAATAGGCGACCAGGGATTCACGCTCGGGACGATGCTGCAGGCGTGAATCCGTCAGCGCATCGGCGGTGGCGAAGGTCTGCTTGCTGTCGCGCACATGGCTGCAATAGGTTTCGGCGTCCGCTGTTCTTCGGGCCTTGGTTGCGGTCGGGTTTTCGCGGTCGTAGTGCACCACCGCGTCGATCACGCCGTTTTCGAAGCGGAAGACACCGATGAAGCGATAGTCGGTCAGCCTCAACAGGTAGGCCAATGCTTCGCGCACGCCCTCGGCCTGGAGCGTTTCCGAAAACTGGGCGAACGCGGCCTTGGTGGAAATGATCGGTAGCTGCATGAGGACTCGCGCCAAGGGGAGCCGCAATTGTGTGCAGGTGTCACTGACGGCAGGCTGAACATTGGCGCCTGAGGCCTGGCGATGCGCCGGAGCCCCGGCGGCTTGCCTTCAGCGTGCGAGGGGCACGGTGTCGGGCGCTTCGGCGCGCCGGTCGAGGTCGACCAGCAGTCCCGGGGTCGTCATGAGTCGCAGCGCCTCGACGGCCGTGATTTCCTGGTCGCCGCCGAGGAAACGCATCTGGGAGCTTCCGATCGACAGCGTGTCGCCATGGGAAAGCGCCTGCGACGCCACCTTGACGCCGTTGACCTGCACGCCGTTGCGGCTGTTCAGATCCTTGATGGTGACCCGCGTGCCCTCCGTGATCAGGACGGCATGAAAGCGGCTGACCTGCTCATGGTCGATGACGATGTCGTTGGTCGAGGCGCGGCCGACTGTCGTCTCCGGTTCACGCAGGGCCACCTGTCTGGTGGTGGCCATGTCCGTCATCACAATCAGCTTCGGCATGCACTCTATCCCCCTCGGTTTCGGTCATCGTGCGCCTCGTACGCCGACGCCTTGTTGGGTGGCGGTAATGTAGGGTTGCATTGGCGACCCGTCATACGAGGTGTCGTATGGGCTTTGCATCGTCGATCGAATGCTCACACGCTGGATTTGATGGTAATCGGAAAACCCGTCCGGCCTGGGCAAACGGCGGCATATTTCACGCATCGCCGCAGCGGATTCGGCTCTCATGCACATTGGTTGTCGATCCCGCAAACAACTGCCTTTGCTTGCGGGCTGCGTCGCCGTAAAACCGGTGCATGTCCGGATCTCTTTTCGTTCTCACCACGGCTGCGGGGCGGGCCATCCGCAATCCGATCGACGAAGATCTCCGCCGCGCATTGGACGAAGTGTTCCAGGTGCCCGCGCCGTCCGACGATGCGGCCGAGCCGGCCGCGCTTCCCAGCACATGGTTGCGCTACGAGCAGCGGCCCGGCGTCACGCTGGTGCTCGAGGTGTATCCCGGGGGCACGGTGACCTTCGACCAATGGGCCGACGCGCACTACGCGAGGGAACTCGCACCGCCGGCGCGCCTGGGCCGCATCTCGTTCTCGCACGCGCTCGCGCTCTGGCGCGCCCTGCGCGCCGGCGACGTCGGGGCCGTGCGCTGCGAGGCCTGGGAAACGCAGTGACGTGTGCCGAAGCGCCGCGCGGCGCTCACACCACCAGCGGCACGGCCGCGCCGTCCATCGAGATGATCGCGCCGGAGATGTAGCCGGCACGTGCCGAGCTGAGGAAGACGACCGCATCGGCGATGTCTTCCGGCTTGGCGATCCGTCCGAGCGGCATGCGGGCCTGGGCATCGCGCAGCACGTCCTCCGCGCTGCGCTGCTGCAGCCGGGCTTCGGCGGCGAGGCCCTCGGCCATGCGATCGGTCAGCGTCAGCGCAGGGTTGACGGCGTTGACGCGCACGCCGTGCGGGCCGTAGGCGGCAGCGAGTCCCGCCGTGGCGAGCATCAGCGCGGCATTGGCAGCGCCACCCGCGAGATGCGTCGGGGCCGCGACCTTGCCGCCCATGCCGACGATGTTCACGATCGCGCCCGCGCCTCGCTGGCCCATGCCCTTGATCACCGGATCGATGACGTTGATGTAGGTGAAGAACTTGGCTTGCATGGCGTCCTGCCATGTCTGCGGCCGGAGTTCGCCGAAGGGCGTGCGCCGCGCGGCGCCGGCCGAATTGACCAGGATGTCGATCGGCCCCAGCGCCGCCTGTGCCGCGTCGGTCATTGCCAGCGCCGCACCGGCGTCGCACAGGTCCGCGCTGTAGCCACCGACTGCATGGCCTTCGGCGCGCAGCTGCGCCGCGGCGGCGTCGAGATGGGCCTGCGTGCGTCCGGCCAGGCTGACGCGCGCGCCTTCGCGCAGGAAGGCCCGGGCGCAGGCGAGGCCGATGCCGCGGCTGCCGCCGGTGACAAGCACGTGCTTGCCGGTGAGTTCGAGATTCATGGAGTCTTGGTGAAGGGAATTCTCGAACTCAGTGTGGCATGAAGACCATCTAGGGTTTGGGCAGGTTGCCGAAGCGCTGGAAGATGGCCGAGCCCAGGCGCTTGATCTCCATCATCGAGTCCGACTTGGGCGATTCCTCGCCGGCCAGCACCGCGGCGGCATGGCCAGCGGCATCGCTGGCGGCACGCGCGTTGGTCGAGCAGCGCGCCAGCTCGAGCTGGCGCTCGGACGAGGGCAGTTCCGCGAAGCCCTCCATCAGATCCTCGCTCACCTTCAGCGCGGCCGCTGCCGCAGTGAGGCTCATGTGGATGGCGGCACGTACGCGATTGCCGTGGTCGTTGTCTTCCTTGATCCGCAGTTCGGCTTCCTGGATGGATGCAGGCAGGCCGCCGAGGTCGGTCGGTGCGAAATAGGGCACGGCGGCAGTGCCGAGGCGCCGCCCCGCGATTACCTCTTCGATCGCCCTGCGGGCTTTCACCACCGTGTTCAGATCCGGGATTTCCATGGTTAACCTGTGTACCCCATTCATGGGAGAAGTCCGAGTGTCGGTCAGGTGTCGGGAATCTGTAGGGCTGCGCGCCCGGAAAAGTCCGGGTCTTGTTAAATCCTTGACGATTGAGGGCCTCGTCACCCTGGAGGGTGATGGAGAGTCTGGATTATTTGTTAGAACTAATTTGTTACTTTTTGCGCCGAATCGCGTAAAGCCTGCAAGACCCGGTCGAGCGCCGGGCTCGGCTCCTTCAGATCCCAGACCATGCCCACCGGCCCGACGTCGGACTTGAGGCGCAGCGGCAGGATCGACAGCGTCTTCAGGCTTGCCGGGTGATGGGCCGCGGCGCCGGACATCACGCCGATGCAGTCGGTCTCGCGCATGAGCTGCTGGTTGAGCATGCCGGAGGTGGACACGAGCCAGGGCAACGGCGGCGCGAGCCCGTGGTCGAGGAAGGTCGCATCGATGGCGCGGCGCAGAGCGGTGTCCTGCGGCGGCAGGATCCACGGATGGCGCGCCGCCCGGGTCCACGAGACCCTGGCGACGCGCAGCAGCGGATGCGTACGTCCCACGACCACGCAGTGCGGATCCTTGAAGAGCGGTTCGCAGCGCACCTGCGGGCCGAACGCGCGCTCGTCGAGACGTCCGACGATCACGTCGAGCTCGTGCCGCTCGAAGCGCGCCCACAGTCCGGCGGCGATGTCCTCCACCACCTCGATCTGCAAGGGTTCGGACTGTGCCTTGACCTCGCGCAGAGCGTGCGGCAGCAGGCCGGCGGTGGCGACCGGCATGGCGCCGATCCGCACGATCCCCTGCATTCCGGCCGACACCGATGCCAGTTCGCGCTGCAATTGCTGCGAGTCCGCAACCATGCGCCGGGCATGGCGCAACGCCACCGGAAGATGCGGGCTCGGCTGGATCTGCCGCCCCCGCACGAAAAGCGGCACGCCCAGCGCGGCCTCGATCTCCGCCAGCCATTGCGACACCGCGGGCTGGCTGACGCCGAGGGCGTCGGCCGTGCCCGTGAGACTGCCGTGCCGGTCGACGGCCAGCAGGATCTCGAGATGCCGCAGGCGCAGCCGCTGCAGGTTCAATGCCAATCGAAGGCTTGATTCAGGCATAAGCAATAGCCATGGATCCAGATGAAATGGCCGGTAGATCATTATGTCGAAGCCGGCCATGATCCGCCCGTTCGAACCACTCACCTTGCGGAGCCTGCAGCCATGAATCTTGCGAAACGGATCCTTCCGGCCCTGGCGCTCGCGCTGGCCGTGTGCGCCGGCCACGCGCAGACCTACCCGAGCCGGCCGGTTCGGCTGGTGGTGCCCTTTCCGGCCGGCGGCGGCACCGACATCGTCGCGCGCAGGATGGCGCAGCATCTGCACGAGGAGCTGGGGCAGGTCTTCATCATCGACAACAAGTCCGGCGCGAGCGGCAATATCGGCGCGGAGAGCGTCGCGCGCTCGGCGCCGGACGGCTACACGCTGATGCTGACCGCCGCGCCGTTCGCGATCGCGCCGGCGCTGTTCAAGTCGCTCGGCTTCGATCCGGTCAAGGACTTCACGCCGGTCGCCGAGGTGGCCTCGGTGCCGCTGCTCGTCGTGACCCGTGCGGATTCGCCGCTCAAGAGCATCGCCGACCTGGTCGCGGCCGCGAAGAAGGACGGCAATGCGATCAGCTATGCGAGCTTCGGCAACGGCTCCCCTCCGCACCTGGTGGGCGAGCGCATGAAGGCGCTCGCAGGCATCGGCATGACGCACGTGCCGTACAAGGGCAGCCAGGCCGCGCTGCCGGATCTGCTGTCCGGGCAGGTCGCCGTGGGCATCCTCGACGTGGTGTCGATGACGCCGCTGATCAAGTCCGGCCGGCTTCGCGCGCTCGCCATCACCGGCCCGCAACGCACGCCGGTTCTGCCGGACGTGCCGACATTGACGCAGGCCGGAATCCCGTTCGATACCGTCGGCTGGTATGCGATGTTCGGACCCGCGGGCATGGATCCGGCGATCACCGCGCGGCTCAACGGTGCCGTCAACAAGGTCATGGCCCGGCCCGACATGCGCAGCCTGCTATTGGCGAGCGGTTCGCTGTCGGTCGATCCGGCGCCGACGGCCGCGCAATGGGCCGCGGCCTTCAAGGACAACGTGCAGGTCTGGGGCGAGGTGGCGCGCGCGTCCGGCGCCTCGGTCGAGTGAGCGCGAGGCCGTCCGTGAACGGTTCTCCTGCATCGCTCGATGCGGCAGCCATGACGAATGCCTCCGCCGAGATCGTCCGCGACGTGGTCTATGGACACGGCCTGGTGCACCGCGCCCGGCCCGGCGGACCGGTGCCGCGTGCGTTGAAGCTGGATCTCTATCTGCCGGCGCGGCACGCGCACGCCGCGCCGCGGCCTGCGTTGATCATGGCCTTCGGCGGCGCCTTCCATCGCGGCTCCAAGGAGAACGATGCGTTCGAAGCCGAAGGCGGCAACACCTCCGTGGCCGACTACTGCCTTCGCTTCGCCCGGCGCGGCTACGTGGCATGCGCCATCGACTACCGGCTGGTGACCGAAGATCCGGAGCCGGGCACGACCCCGGTGGTGTCGGCACCCGAGCGCATTCCGACCTCGCGCACGGACGTCGTGCGCCGCATCATGAATCTGCCGCCCGCCACGTCCGACATGCTGTGGCGCGGCATCGAAGCGGCGAGCGACGACATGGCCGAGGCGGTGCGCTTCGTTCGCAGCCGGGCGGCCGAATGGCACGTGGATCCGGCGCGGGTCGCGCTCGGCGGCTTCTCCGCCGGCGCACGCACGGCGCTGAATGTCGCGTTCGGCGAGAAGGTGCCGGTGTCGGCCGTCGTGGCGCTCTCGGGCTTCATGGATCGCGCGGACCTGCAGCGGCATCTGAGCGGATTCGATGGCGGGCCGGCGGTGCTGCTGGTGAGCGCCGAGAACGACCTCGACTACATCGCCGAGGCGACGCCCGGCCTGGTCGCCCAGTTGCGCGCTGCCGGGCTGCACTGCGAGCTTCTGGACGTCCCGGGCGCCGGGCATTTCTACCAGGCCGATGCGGTCGCGGTCCATGACGCGCATGGCGCGACCACCGTGGAGCGGGCGATGGCCGGGTTCCTGCGGCGCACGCTGGGCGGGTAGCGCGCGCCGCCACGCGCCGCCTCAGTGGCAGATCACCGTGGTGCCCACCGGCTGGCAGGTCTTGCCGCCGGGACCCTGGTAGCGGTCCAGCTGTCCGGCGCGGTTGTAGTGGTTGCCCTGGGTGTCCCGGCAACCCGTCCTGTCGCAGTCGCGCAGCCGTGGCCGCATGTCGCGCGGCGGCAGAGGCCGGCGGTAGGCTCCGGGGTAGCCATCGCCGTCGCCCGCCCCGGGGTCGTCGCCGCGTGAATCGATGACGACCGGGCCTGCGGGCGCTTGCTGCGGTGGCGGCGGCATTGGCGGTGCGACGACCGGCGCCTGCTCTCGCCGCGGCGCATCCGCGTAGGGGCCGTCGACGCTTCCTGCGGCTTGGCCCTGCCCGGATTCGTCAGGCGTCTGGACGGCCGGCGGCGTCGCTACGCGTCCCACCTGCCGTGCACCCGCCGGACACGCGCCGTCCGTGTAGCTCACGTTGCCGGCCGCATCGGCACAGCGGATCACCTCGGCGCTGCACGGCAGGCCGAGCATGAGCAGGATCGCGACGGGAAGAAGGTGGCGCATGAAGCGCCCATTGTGCCGCCGTGGCCTTCGGCGGACCGATCGGCGTGCGGCTATCGAACGTTGCCGCGCACGGGCCGCTCAGCGCGAAACAGACTTCGGCGCCAGAATGCAAGGCTTCAACCGAAGTCCCGACCCTCATGGAATACATACGCCTCGGCCGCACCGGCCTCAAGGTCTCCAGGCTCTGCCTCGGCTGCATGACCTACGGCGAGCCGCAGCGCGGCGCGCACGAATGGACATTGCCCGAGGACGCGAGCCGCCCGCTGATCCGCCAGGCGATCGAGGCCGGCATCAATTTCTTCGACACCGCCAACGTCTATTCGGACGGCACCAGCGAGGAGATCCTGGGCCGCGCACTGTGCGATTTCGCGCGCCGCGAGGAAGTGGTGATCGCCACCAAGCTCCATGGCGCGATGCGCAAGGATCCCAACGCGCGAGGCCTGTCGCGCAAGGCGGTGATGACCGAGATCGACCTGAGCCTGAAGCGCCTGGGCACGGACTATGTCGATCTCTACCAGATCCACCGCTTCGACTACACGACGCCGATCGAGGAAACGCTGGAAGCGCTGCACGACGTGGTGAAGGCCGGCAAGGCGCGCTACATAGGCGCTTCCTCCATGTACGCCTACCAGTTCTGCAAGGCGCTGCAGCTGGCCGAGCGGCACGGCTGGACGCGTTTCGTCTCGATGCAGAACCACTACAACCTGATGTACCGCGAGGAAGAGCGCGAGATGATGCGTCTGTGCACGGAGGAGGGCATCGGCGTCATTCCATGGAGCCCGCTGGCGCGCGGCCGCCTCACGCGCGACTTCGATGCCACGACCTTCCGCACGCAGACCGACAAGTTCGGCCAGGGCCTGCACAAGCATCTGGGCGATGCCGACCGGCGCGTCGTCGATGCGGTCGCGGCGGTGGCGGCGGCACGCGGTGTGCCGCGCGCGCAGGTGGCGCTGGCCTGGGTCGCGCACAAGCCGCCGGTGACCGCGCCGATCATCGGCGCCTCCAAGGCCTCGCACCTGACGGACGCGGTGGCCGCGCTGTCGCTGCAGTTGAGCGCGGAGGAAGTCGCAGCGCTCGAGGCGCCCTACGTGCCGCACGATGTGGCGGGTTTCTCTTGAGCGCCGTCCCGTCCGCAGCCCCGGCCCCGAGCCTGCGGCCTTCGTCCACGCTGATCCTGCTGCGCGATGCGTCACAGGGCCTGGAAGTGCTGATGCTCAAGCGCCACGGCCAGTCGGCGGTGCTGGGTGACACCTTCGTGTTTCCCGGCGGCAAGGTCGATGGCGACGACGTGCGGCTCGACGCCGCGCGGCATCTCGACGCCAGCGTGCAGACGCTGCATGCGCGGCTCGGCGAACCGGAGATCGATGCCGCCACCGCGGCCGGCTTCTATGTCGCCGCGCTGCGCGAGGCCTTCGAGGAAGCGGGCCTGCTGCTGGCCGAGGGGCTGTCGCCCGAAGCTTGCACCGAGGCCCGTGCGCGTCTCGGAAGCGGCGTCGCGTTCAATGCCCTGGTGGCCGAACTGGGCCTGCGCCTGCAGGTCGATGCTTTGGCGCCGTGGTCGCGCTGGATCACGCCGGTGCGTTCCGTCAACAAGCAGCGCTTCGACACCCGCTTCTTCGTCGCCAGGACGCCCGCGCAGGGCATCGTGCGCCACGATGGGCACGAAACCACCGAAGCGGCGTGGCTGCGTCCGCGCGCCGCGCTCGAGACCTACTGGGACGGCGGGATGGCGCTGGCGCCGCCGCAGATCATGACGCTCGCGCATCTCGCGCGCCACGACGCGGTCGATGCCGCGCTCGCCGATGCAAGGTCGCGCCTGCCCGCGCTGGTGGCGCCGTGTGTTCTGGGCGAAGGCGACACGCTCGCGATGTGCTATCCCGGCGACCAGGAACATCCGGTCCGGCGGCGCGCCATGCCCGGCCCGTTGCGGCTGCTGGTGCGCGGCAAGCGCTACGAACCGCAAGGCGGCTTCGATGCGTTCTTCGCCTGAGCGCCTGGCTTGCTGACTGTGCAAGTCAGGCTCCCTTAAGTCCTTGTTAAGCAAGCTCTGCGAGCATCGACGGTTTTCGACGGGGTGGCCTGGGAGGGGATGTCGTCGTCCCGACGATATATGCTCGGCGCCTTGATTCAGAAGGATCGGCCTCCGTTCCAAGCCACGGCGCGACCAGCGAACGCGCCCGCAAACAATTCATGACTGAAGATCCGATCACCGCGACCTCGACCCGCGCCTCGGCCGGGAGGCCTGCGGCACCGGCGGCGCGCAACACCGCGACCGCATCGCGCTGGCTCCTTGTCTGGCTGGGGCTCCTGGCGCTGGTCTGGTTCGCCAGCCTCGGCACCCGCTCGCTGGTCCATCCGGACGAGGGCCGCTATGCCTCCCTGGCGCTCGAGATGGCGCGCGGCGGCGACTGGGTGACGCCGCGGCTCAACGGACTGCTGTATTTCGAGAAGCCCGCGCTGCAGTACTGGATCGGCGCGTTGAGTTTCCTCACCTTCGGCGTCAACGAATTCGCCGCGCGCCTCTGGCCGGGGATTGCAGGCTTCCTCACGGTGCTCGCGGTCGGCTTCACCGCCGGCCGCCTGTGGGGCCGCGAGGCCGGCATCCGCGCGCTGGCCATCGCCGCATCGACCACCTGGATCGTCGTCAACAGCCATTACCTCACGCTCGACGCCGGCCTCACGTTGTTTCTCACGCTGGCGCTGTGCGCCGTGCTGCTGGCCGACCACGCAGGTGCGGATGCGCGCACGCGCCGCCGATGGATCTGGCTCGCGTGGGCCGCGATGGCCGGTGCGGTGCTGAGCAAGGGCCTGGTCGGCATCGTGATTCCTGGCGCGGTGCTGGTTTTCGTCAGCCTGTGGCGGCGCGACTTCAGCCTCTGGCGCCGCATGCACTGGCTGTCGGGCCTGCTGATCTTCTTCGTGCTGACGGCGCCCTGGTTCGTGCTGGTCTCGCTGCGCAATCCGGGCTTCGCGCAGTTCTTCTTCATCCACGAGCATTTCACGCGCTACCTGACCGAGGAGCATCAGCGCGAAGGCGCGTGGTGGTACTACCTGCCGTTGCTTCTCGCCGGCATGCTGCCTTGGACCGGTGCGTTGCCGTGGCTGCTGCAGGACGGCCGGTCCGCGGCCGATCGCAGCGCGCGCCGGGTCACACCGCGCCATGTGCTGATCGTGTGGTCGGTGTTCGTGCTCGCGTTCTTCAGCGCGTCGGGCTCCAAGCTGCCCTCGTACATCCTGCCGATGTTCCCGGCGCTGGCGCTGCTGCTGGCGTTCCGGCTGCGCGACGTGCCTGCGGCCGTGCTGCGCTGGCATCTGCTGGTGCCGGCGCTGGCCTGGGTCATCGTGCTCGTGGCGTCCACGCAGAGCGCGCGTTTCGCATCGCCCGCGACGCCGGCCGAAGTGCTGGCGCCGCTGGCCTCGGCGGCGCGCGTGGGCGGCGCGCTGTTTCTCGTCGGCGCCGCTGTTGCATGGCGGTTCCTCGGCAATGGCCGCATCACGGCCGCGGTGCTCAGCCTGGCGCTGGGGCATTTCGCTGCTACCACGGTGGTGCTGCAGGCCCACAATGACTTCGGCCAGCTCAAGAGCGCTGCGTCGCTGGCCGCCGTGGTGCGGCCGCTGCTCGATGCCGACACCCCTGTCTTCGCCGTTCGAACCTATGACCAGACCTTGCCTTTCTACCTCCAGCGCAACGTGGTGCTGGTCGACTACGTGGACGAGTTCGCCCTCGGCGAGCAGCGCGAGCCCGGCCGCACGATCGCCACGCTCGACGACTTCATGGCCCGATGGCGAGCCCTGCCTCACGCGGCGGCCTACATGAGCCCGCTGACGTGGGTCGAACTGCACGAGCGCGGCCTGCCCATGCGCGTCGTGTTCCAGGATCTGAGGCGGCTGGTGGTGGTCAAGCCATGAAGGTGTTCGATTTCGTCTGGATCCTCAGCGGCGTGCTGCTCAACGCGGTGGCGCAGCTGCTGCTCAAGGCGGGCGCCGCGAGCGCGGGAGAGATCACGCTCGCGTCCGGCGCGCCCGCGCTCTGGCGCACCGCGCTCGGGCTGGCGCAGCATCCCGCGATCCTCGGCGGCCTGACCTGCTACGCAGTGAGCGTGGTCGTGTGGATCATCGCGCTGTCACGCGTCGAGGTCAGCATCGCCTATCCCATGCTGTCGATCGGCTATGTCCTCAATGCCGTGCTCGCCTGGTGGCTGTTCGGCGAGGACCTCAATGCGCAGCGCTGGCTCGGCATCGGCGTGATCATCGTTGGCGTGGTGCTGGTGGCGCGCAGCGGGAGCCACACATGAGTTTCGAGAATGCTTCCATGAACGCATTGCCCTTTCTTCCCTTCACCCGGCCCTCGATCGACGAGCGCACGATCGCCGAAGTCGGCGACGTGCTGCGCTCGGGCTGGATCACCACCGGCCCGAAATGCCAGGCGCTGGAAGCCGCGCTGTCCGAGCGCCTCGGCGGCCGGCCGGTGCGGCTCGTCAACTCGGGCACCGCATCGCTCGAACTGGCCTTGCGGCTGTGCGGCATCGGGCCCGGCGACGAGGTCATCACCACGCCGCTCAGCTGGGTCGCCACGGCCAACGTGGTGCTGGCCGTCGGCGCGACGCCCGTGTTCGTCGATGCGGATGCGGCCACGCGCAACATCGACCTCGAGCGCATCGAGGCTGCGCTGACGCCGCGCACGCGGGCGCTGATCCCGGTCGACCTGGCCGGCCTGCCGGTCGATCGCGACCGGCTCTACGCGCTCGCCCGCCGGCACTCGCTGCGGGTGGTCGAGGATGCGGCGCAATCCTTCGGCGCCCACTGGCACGGCCGCGAGATCGGCAGCTTCGGCGACCTGGTCTCGTTCAGCTTCCATGCCAACAAGAACTTCACCTCGGCCGAAGGCGGCTGCCTCGTGCTCAACAACGACGAGGAGGCGCGCGCCTTCGAGAAGCTGCGGCTCCAGGGCGTGACCCGGCTGCCCGACGGCGGCCTCGAGGTCGAGGCCTGGGGCGCGAAGGCCAACCTCACCGACGTGGCGGCGGCCATCGGCCTGGGCCAGTTGCGGCAGGTCGACGATTTCTCCGCGCGCCGGCGCGTGCTGGCGCGCCGCTACTTCGCGCGCTGGGACGCATCGCTCGGTTTCGAGCTGCCGCCCGTCGACCCGGAGAACCACGGCAACTGGCACATGTTCCAGCCGCTGCTGCCGCGCAGCCTCGCGGCGCGCCGCGGCGACTTCATCGCGGCGATGAAGGCCCAGGGCATCGGCGTCGGCGTGCACTATCCCGCCATGCATCTTTTCTCGCTGTTCCGCGCACGCGGTCATGCAGCGGGCGATTTCCCCGTGGCCGAGGACATCGGCGCGCGCACCGTGACGCTGCCCCTGTTCCCCGCGATGGCCGATGCCGACGTGGACCGCGTCTGCGCGGCCGTGACGGCGGCGGTCGCCGCACTGCGCTGAAGCCGAGGCCGACGATGACAATGCACGATGCGGTCCAGCTCGAGAGCGCGCAACTCACCGACACCGCCATGCGGGCGACGCTGAGCGTCGTGATCCCGGTCTACAACGAGGAGGCCGGCCTGGCGGCGCTGTTCGCGCGGCTCTATCCGGCGCTCGATGCGCTGGGCATCGGCTATGAGATCGTCTTCATCGACGACGGCAGCCGCGACCGTTCTCCAGCGCTGCTGGCCGCGCAGTTCGAGAGTCGCCCCGATGTCACGCGCGTGATCCTGCTCAACGGCAACTTCGGCCAGCATCGCGCGATCCTCGCGGGCTTCGAGCATTGCCGCGGCGAGCGTGTCGTCACGCTCGATGCCGACCTGCAGAATCCGCCCGAGGACATCCGGCTCCTGCTCGAGGCGATGGACCAGGGCTACGACTATGTCGGCTCGATCCGCCAGGACCGGCAGGACTCCGCATGGCGTCGCTGGGCTTCGCGCGCGATGAACCATCTGCGCCATCGCCTCACGCGCATCGCGATGACCGACCACGGCTCGATGATGCGCGCCTACAGCCGCAACGTGGTGCAGCTCATCAACCAGTGCAACGAGATGAACACCTTCATCCCGGCGCTGGCCTACCAGTTCGCCAGGAACCCGGTCGAGGTGGTGGTGGGCCACGAGGCGCGCCATGCGGGCGAGTCCAAGTATTCGCTGTACAGCCTGATCCGGCTCAACTTCGATCTGGTCACCGGCTTCTCGCTGGTGCCGCTGCAGGCCTTCTCGATGCTCGGCATCGTGGTCTCGCTGTTGTCGGGACTGCTGTTCCTGGTGCTGGCCGGCCGGCGGCTGGTGCTGGGGCCGGAGGAGGGCGGCGTGTTCACGCTGTTCGCGCTGCTGTTCCTCTTGGTCGGCCTCGCGCTGTTCGGCATCGGCCTCCTGGGCGAGTACATCGGGCGCATCTACCAGGAGGTGCGGGCACGCCCGCGCTATGTGATCAATGCCATCCTGGAGCGCAAGCCATGACCGATCTCCGCCGACCCGCACTTGCCATCGTGTTCGCATACCACGACGTCGGCGTGCGCTGCCTGCGCGTGCTGCTCGACGCCGGCGTCGAGGTGCCGCTGGTCATCACCCATGAAGATGCGCCCGGCGAGACGATCTGGTTCGGCAGCGTCGCCGCGGTCGCCGCCGAGTACGGCGTGCCTTGCGTCACGCCCGCCGATCCGCATGCGCCGGAGCTGATCGAAAAGGCGCTCGCGATCCGGCCCGACTTTGTGTTCTCGTTCTACTACCGGCAGATGCTTCGGCCCGAATGGCTGACGCTGCCGCGGCGCGGCGCCTTCAACATGCACGGCTCGCTGCTGCCGCGCTACCGTGGCCGCGCGCCGGTCAACTGGGCCGTCATCCACGGCGAGAGCGAGACCGGCGCCACGCTGCACCGCATGAACGAGAAGCCCGACAACGGCGCGATCGTCGACCAGTGTGCCGTGCCGATCCTTGCCAACGACACCGCGCGCGAGGTGTTCGCCAAGGTCACGGTCGCGGCCGAGATCGTCATGGCGCGCAGCCTGCCGGGCCTGATCGACGGCACCTCGATGGAGCATCCGCAGCGCCTGTCGCTCGGGCGCTACTTCGGCGGCCGCCGGCCCGAGGACGGGCGCATTCCCTACGACGCCGATGCGGCGCAGATCCACAACCTCGTGCGCGCGCTCGCGCCGCCCTATCCGGCGGCCTTCGTGCAGATCGCAAAGAAGCGCGTCTTCATCGAGCGCACCCTGCGCGCACCGGCTTCGCCCGAGGTGCCGGGCAAGGGCCTGCGGCTGGCGAGCGACGGCACTTCGCTGTGGCTCGTCGCGGCCGACGGCAGCGCCTTGCGCGTGCTGGCGGCGCGCTGCGACGGCGACGCACAGGCGCTCGCCGCGCACGACTTCGAATCCCGCTTCGGCGCCCGCTGCATCGCGGTCGACGCCTGAGGGATTTCCCTTTTCTGTTTTCCTGAACGATTGCCTTCCATGCTCAAAGTCCTGATCCTCGGCGTCAACGGTTTCATCGGCCACCATCTCACGCGCCACATCATGGAGAACACCGACTGGCAGGTCCACGGCATGGACATGCAGTCGGACCGCGTCGCGCCCTGGCTCGGGCATCCGCGCTTCCACTTCTTCGAGGGCGACATCACGATCAACAAGGAGTGGATCGAATACCACGTCAAGAAGTGCGACGTGGTGCTGCCGCTGGTCGCGATCGCGACGCCGGCGACCTACGTGCGCGAACCGCTGCGCGTGTTCGAACTCGACTTCGAGGCCAACCTGCCGATCGTGCGGCAGTGCCTGCGCTACGGCAAGCGCGTGGTGTTCCCTTCGACCAGCGAGGTCTACGGCATGTGCGCCGACGAAGCCTTCGATCCCGAAGCCTCGAACCTGGTCTACGGCCCGATCAACAAGCCGCGCTGGATCTATGCCTGCGCCAAGCAACTGATGGATCGCGTGATCCATGCCTACGGCCAGGAGCAAGGCCTGCGCTACACGCTGTTCCGGCCCTTCAACTGGATCGGCCCCGGCCTCGACAGCCTGCACGCGCCGAAAGAGGGATCGAGCCGCGTGATCACCCAGTTCCTCGGCCACATCGTGCGCGGCGAGCCGATCCGGCTGGTCGACGGCGGCAGCCAGCAGCGCGCCTTCACCGCGATCGGTGACGGCATCGCGGCGTTGGTGAAGATCATCGCCAACGAGGGCGGCATCGCCGACCGCAAGATCTACAACATCGGCAATCCCGGCAACAACCACTCGATCCGCGCGCTCGCCGGGATGATGCTGGACCTCGCGAAGACGCTGCCCGAATACCGCGAGGCCGCCGAGCGCGTCGAGCTGATCGACATCGCGTCCGAGGACTACTACGGCAGCGGCTACCAGGACGTGCTGCAGCGCGTGCCCGACATCCGCAACACCATCGCCGATCTCGCCTGGGCGCCCAGGGTCGGCATGCAGGAAGCATTGGCCGAGCTCTTCGCGTACTACCGCGACGAAGCCGCCGCCGCCGTCGACCTGGTGCCCTGAGCGCGATGGCGCGCATCGCACTGAAGGTCGACGTCGACACCTGGCGCGGCACCCGCGAAGGCGTGCCGGCGCTGGTGAGGCTGCTGAGCGCGGCCCAGGCCGGCGCGAGCTTTCTCTTCAGCCTCGGGCCGGACCACACGGGCCGCGCGATCCTGCGCGTGCTGCGCCCCGGCTTCCTGCAGAAGGTGTCGCGCACCTCGGTGGTCGAGCACTATGGCCTGCGCACGCTGCTCTATGGCAGCCTGCTGCCGGGCCCGGACATCGGCCGGCGCGAGGCCGCGACCTTGCGCAGCGTGCGCGATGCCGGCTTCGAGGTCGGCGTGCACTGCTGGGACCATGTGCGCTGGCAGGACCACCTGCTGCGGCACGACGAGGCCTGGGCCCTGCGCGAAATGCGCCGCGCGACCGAGCGCCATGCCGAGGTCTTCGGTTCGCCGCCGCGGGTGCATGGCGCGGCGGGCTGGCAATTCAACGAAGGCGCGGCGCGGGCCGAGGCCTTGCTCGGCATCGCATTCGCATCCGACGCGCGCGGCACCCATCCCTTCGTGCCGGTCGCGGGGGACGGCAGCGTCATCGGGCCGCCGCAGTACCCGACCACGCTGCCGACGCTCGACGAGCTGATCGGCGTCGACGGCATCACGGCGGACAACGTGCACGAGCCGCTGCTCGCACGGACCGAGCGCACGGTGCAAGACCAGGTCTACACGCTGCATGCGGAGCTGGAGGGCATGAAGCTGCTGCCGGTGTTGGAGCGCCTCGTCGCCGGCTGGCGCGCGCAGGGGCATGCGCTGGTGTCGGTGGGCGCGCTGCACGATGCGCTGCGCGGCACGGTTCTGCCGCGCGAGCGCATCGCGCTCGGCACGGTGCCGGGCCGGTCCGGCCTGCTGGCCGTTCAGCGCGCGGACTGAGCGAACACGCCCCGCCACGGGTTGCCGGACGCGTGCGCCAGGCGCAGGTAGACGAAGGCGATCCACGGCAGGCTGAGTCCGATCGCGGCATCGCGCAGCGCCGAATTGACGCTGGTGGCGACGCACAGGATCAGCAGCGCGACGAAGGCCAGCCGGCCGGTGAGGTCGCGCCGTCGCCACGCGACCACCAGGCCCGTCGCCATGATCGCCGCCAGGATCAGCAGGCCAGGCACGCCGGTCTCCGCGCCCATCCACAGGAAGTCGTTGTGCGGCATGCTGTAGTCGTAGAGCAGCTTCGGGCCGCGCCGATGCCATTCGGGCGTCCAGCTGCCGAGGCCGCCGCCGGCCAGCGGATGGTCGAGCATCATGCGCGTGGTCTCGCGGTACATGTAGAAGCGCACCACCCAGCTGCCTTCGGACACGGCGCCGGCTTCGGCGGCCTCGAGCTCCTGCACGCCGAGCCTGAGCTTGTCCTGCATCGAAGGCGCATTCCAGACCAGCGTGCCGGCCACCACGGCGCCGACGCAGAGCGCGACGGCCAGCACGCGCAGACGGCCGCGCCATTGGTGCACGCAGGCCGCGAAGAGTGCCAGCAGCAGGCCCAGCAGCGAGGTGCGCGACGGCAGCGTGAAGGTCGCGATCGCACCGGCCGCGACCGTCACCGCGAAGGCCGGAACGGCCCAGTGCCAGCGATCGCGGGTGTCGTTCAGATGCGCCAGGCCGACGACCGCCGCCGACGCGCCGAGCAGCGCGAACAGCAGCGCGTCGTTGATGGACTTGTTGCCCTTCATCACCGTCACGTTGTGCCAGAGCGGCAGATCGGGCAGACCCGTGGTGTGCGCCAGCACGATCGCGATCAGCGCGAACAGCGCAGCGAGCAGGAACCCGCGCAACGCCCAGACGGCTTCTTCGACCGCCAGCAGCACCGGGATCGCCAGCGTGGCTGCGATGCGCAGGTCGTGCCAGAGGCTCAGCGCCGTCTCGGGATGGTGCGGCCGCAGCGCCAGCACCACCAGCGTCCAGGCCACCCAGGCCAGCAGCGGCCAGCGCAGCGGATCCGCGCGCAGCCGCATCGCACGCGCGCGCCAGCGCGAACGCGCGCAAAGCAGCGCGACGATCGTCAGTCCGAGCCCGAGGTAGTTGAGGCCGACGGGCATGAAGACCACGCAGCCCCACAGGAAGGCGGCGGCCTGGACGAAACGGGAAGGCGACGAGGGAAAGGCGCCGGCGTTGTCCGGCCTGCTCGCGGGTGTGTCCATCGTCGCCGGCACGGGCTCAACCCGCGACGATGGCGGCCATGCCGGTGGCGCACGCGATCAGCGTGACGACTGCGACCGCCGCGACCGCATTGGCCGATGGCGCGGTCGGGCCGCGGCCGTCCAGCAGGCGCCGCCGGCGCCAGACGCCGTAGAGCATGGCGGCCACCGAAGCCATCAGCAGTGCGAAGGCCAACGCAGTGATCGGCGTCTCCCGGTCGACCCAGCCCGAGCGCAGCGCGAGCAAGGCATTGACGAAGATCGACAGCGCGGTGCGGTTCCACGACAGCGCGGTGCGCTCGGCCTGCAGGCCTGCATCGCGGGCGCGCGGCGCCGCGGCGTCCGCAGGAGCGGCTGTCATTTCCGCAGCAGCAGGAAGGCGATGACCGCGGCGACCCCGAGGATGGACGCGGCGATCACCGGGATGGCCATCGTGCCCGGCAGCCGGCGCGCATGGCGCATCGCGATCTCGTTGGCGCGCCAGCGCGCGTACGCCATGGCGCAGAGCAGGGCGGCGATCGCGCTGAGCGCGATGGCGAGCAGCTCGACGACGAGGTGCGACGCGAGCCTGGTGGAGAACTGGTCGAGCAGCACCCCGCCGGCCAGCAGGGCGAGCGCGGTGCGGATCCACGCGAGGAAGGTGCGCTCGTTGGCCAGCGAGAACCTGTAGTCCGGTTCTGCGCCCTCCTGGCGCCATCGTGGTTCACGCATCACAGGATCTCCTCTTTCATGTTGTTCGATTCAGTTTGGCATTCCGGACCGCGTGCCGATCCGCGGCGACGAGTCTACGACGCGCAGGCCGCGCACTCCTGCAGTCGAAACGGGCGATCGACCTATAGGACCAGGGGAAAGTCCTGTATAGGACACCATTGAAGCTTGGTCCTATAGAGGACTACAGTTCATGCATCCACCCGAAACCGCAACGCGAACGACAGGAGAATGCATGAACGCCCCCACTGAGCGCCTTCCATCCGAGGCCCGCCGGCCTTCGCTGACCGTCCCGAATCGCGCAGGAGGCCGCCATGTCCCGCGTTGAGAACTCCCCGCTGCGGGGCTGGATCGTGACCATCATGCTGGCACTGTTCATGGTGATCAACTTCATGGACAAGGCGATCCTCGGCATCGTCGCCAAGCCGCTGATGGCGGAGCTGCACATCCAGCCGGCCGAGTTCGGCCTGATCGCCAGCAGCTTCTTCCTGCTGTTCTCGATTTCGGCGATCTGCTTCGGTTTCATCGCCAACCGCATGTCGTCCAAGATGGTGCTGCTGATCCTGGCGGCGATCTGGGGCCTCTCGCAGTTTCCGCTGGCCTTCGCCGCCTCGGTGCCGCTGCTGTTCTTCTCGCGCATCCTGCTCGGCGTGGGTGAAGGCCCGGCGTATCCGCTGGCGCTGCATGCCTGCTACAAGTGGTTTCCGAACGACCGGCGCAACCTGCCGTCGGCGGTCATCTACCAGGGCGTGACCCTCGGCCTGCTGATCTCCGGCCCGATCCTGACCTTCATCCTGGTCCGCTACAGCTGGCATGCGGCCTTCATGACGCTGGCCGTCGCGAGCCTCGTCTGGATGGTGGTGTGGTTCATCCTCGGCGCCGAGGGCCGGGTGACCAGCGACAGCGAGACCCGCGTCCATCTGTCGCACACCGCGCATGTGTCGTACCGCACGCTGCTGACCGACAAGACCTTCCTCGGCAACATGGCGCTGTACTGGACCACCTACTGGATCTTCGCGCTGATGTTCACGTGGATCCCCTCGTACCTCAGCACGGTGCTGAACTACAGCCCCACCGAGACCGGCTGGATGTTCATGCTCTTCACCGGCATCAACGTGCCGATCGTGCTCGGCGGTTCCTGGCTGTCGCAGTTCCTGCTCAAGCGCGGCGTGGCTTCGGTGCGTGCGCGTGCAGGGCTGAGCTGCATCTTCGTGCTGGTCGGCGGGCTGTTCATCTGCCTGTCGCTGTTTGCCGTCCAGCAGCCCTTGCTGAAGGTGATCCTGCTGGCGATCGGCTGCAACCTGCCGCAGCTCACCTTCGTGCTGAGTTCGACCATCGTGGCCGAGATCATTCCGGACGCCCAGCGCTCGGGGATGATGTCCGTCAACAGTGCCCTCGCCACCACCGGCGGCCTGATCGCGCCGGCCCTGATGGGGCGTTTCATCCAGAGCGCCGCCACGCCGGCCGCGGGCTACGACACCGGCTTTCTCGTCGCAGCCATCCTGGCCATCGCCGTGAGCGTGATCGGCTTTCTCATCATCAATCCGGAAGCGAGCAAGCGCCGCTTCGCCGCCCGGGCCCTGCCTGCGACGCCACGGGTCCGTCCCGCCGGTGCCGCGCTGGCGAAATAAACCGAGGATTCCATGAGCAACACCGCCTACCCGACCCAACTCGCCCTGTGCATCGCCGGCGAATGGCGCGGTACCGAAGGCCGCGACGTCGCTGCGGTCGTCAACCCGGCCACCGGCCGGCCGATCGGCCAGCTGCCGATGGCGACCGAGCGCGATATCGACGACGCGCTGCGCGCGGCACACGAAGCCTTCCCGGCCTGGTCGCAAACCAGCGCCTGGCAGCGCGAGACGGTGCTGCGGCGCGCCGCGGCGCTGATCGAGGAACGCCGCGCCACGCTGGCCGAGATCCTCACGCTCGAGAACGGCAAGCCGCTCGCCGATTCGAACGGCGAACTGGACCGCGTCGTCGAAGCCATCCTGTATTGCGCGGAGGAGGGCAAGCGTGCCTACGGCCGCATCCTGCCGCCGCGCTTGCGCCTGCTGTCGCAATCGACGCTGAAGCGTCCGGTCGGGCCGGTGGCGGCCTTCGTGCCCTGGAACTTTCCCGCCTTCCTGGCCGCCCGCAAGATCGCCGCCGCGCTGGCCGCCGGCTGCACCGTCGTGCTCAAGCCGGCGGAAGAGACGCCCGCCATCTGCA
Source organism: Variovorax sp. SRS16 (assembly GCF_901827165.1). Classification (NCBI taxonomy): domain Bacteria; kingdom Pseudomonadati; phylum Pseudomonadota; class Betaproteobacteria; order Burkholderiales; family Comamonadaceae; genus Variovorax; species Variovorax sp. SRS16. Next base: position 3,120,037 of record NZ_LR594666.1, on the reverse strand, counting down.
TCGAGCTGGTTCGCGCCTTCATCGACGCCGGTGTGCCCGGCGGCGCGCTCAACCTGCTGTTCGGCGTGCCGGCGCAGATCTCCGAGAAGCTGATCGCCTCGCCGGTGATCCGCAAGATCTCCTTCACCGGCTCGGTGCCCGTCGGCCGGCTGCTCGCCACGATGGCGTCGCAGCAGCTGAAGCCCGCGACGATGGAGCTGGGCGGCCACGCGCCGGTGGTGGTGTTCGACGATGTCGACGTCGACCGCGTTGCGCAGGCCTGCGTCGCCTTCAAGTTCCGCAATGCCGGCCAGGTCTGCCTGTCGCCCAGTCGCTTCTACGTGCATGCGCGCGTGGCGCCGGCCTTCACCGAGCGCTTCGTCGCGCTGGCGAAGGCGCTGCGCGTCGGCGACGGCATGGCGCCTGGCACGCAGATGGGTCCGCTGAACAACGAGCGCCGCCTGCGCGCGGCCGAGAGCCTGGTCGAGGACGCCCGCGAGCGCGGCGCCCGCATCGCCGCCGGCGGCGAACGCATCGGCCACCAGGGCTGGTTCTTCCCGCCGACGGTGCTCACCGACGTGGCCGAGTCCTCGCGCATCCTGAGCGAAGAGCCGTTCTGCCCGGTGGCGCCGATCATGAGCTTCGAGTCCTTCGACGAGGTGATCGCACGCGCCAACGGCGTCGATGTCGGCCTCGCCGCGTACGCCTTCACCAACCAGCTCGAACGTGCGGCCGAATTCGCCGAGCGCATCGAGGCCGGATGGATCGGCATCAACAACTTCACCCCGTCGCTGGCGGACGCGCCGATCGGCGGCGCCAAGGACAGCGGACTCGGCTACGAAGGCGGTCCGGAAGGGCTCGACGCCTATTTCCACACCCGCTTCGTCAGCCAGTCGAGCGTCGTCGTCTGATCAACCCGAACATTCCAAGCAAAGGAGAACCATGAGCACTTCAACCCATAACGTCGTGGCCAAGCCCATCCGATTCAACGGCTATCTCAAGCGCGACGTGCCGGCCCACGACGCCGAACTCACCAGCACCGATGCCGGCACGCCGATGGGCGAGCAGATGCGCCTGTACTGGCAGCCCGTGTGCCTGTCGTCGGAACTCGCCGATGTGCCCAAGGCCATCCGCATCATGGGCGAGGACCTGGTCGCGTTCCGCGACAAGAGCGGCGACGTCGGCGTGCTGCACCGCCATTGCTCGCACCGCGGCGCCTCGCTCGAATACGGCGTGATCGCCGAGCACGGCATCCGCTGCTGCTACCACGGCTGGCACTACGCCGTCGACGGCAGCCTGCTGGACGCGCCCTGCGAGGCCGACGCCACGCGGCTGAAGCAGACGGTGTGCCACGGCGCCTATCCTGCGTTCGAGCGCGACGGCCTGGTCTTCGCCTACATGGGGCCGCCCGACAGGAAGCCGCCATTCCCCGAGTACGACACGTACACCCGGCCCGCCGACACGAAGATGGTGCCGTTCTCGAACGTCTATCCGTGCAACTGGCTGCAGGTGTACGAGAACATCATGGACCACATGCACACGGCCGTGCTGCACAACCACATGACGGTGGAGGGCGTCGACCAGGCGACCGCCGACGGCGTCTCGCTCGAGGGCTTCGGCGACATGCCGGTCATGCAGTGGGAAGCCACGCGCAACAACAACGGCATGGTCTTCATCGCCGGCCGCCGCCTGCCCGACAACAAGGTCTGGGTGCGCATGACCGAGATGATCTTCCCGAACTACCTGCAGATCGGCTCGCTGGTGCCGACCGCGGCGCGCGAACGCCACTCGACGTCCTCCTGCACGCGCTGGAGCGTGCCGGTCGACGACACGCACATGATCATCTTCGGCTTTCGCCACTTCAACAGCGAAGTGGATCCGGACGGCATCGGCTGCGAAGCCGACTGCGGCGTCGACAAGATCGACTTCCTGGTCGGCCAGACCGGCAACCGCAGCTACGACGAAGGCCAGCGCGCGCCCGGCGACTGGGAAGCGCTGGTGAGCCAGCGGCCGATCGCGGTCCACGCGCTCGAGCATCCCGGCTCGTCCGACGTCGGCGTGTACATGCTGCGCAAGCTGCTGCGCGACATGGTGCGCGGCAAGACGCCGGCCGACACGCTGCACGCGCAGCTGAGCGCCGCCGGCGAACCCCTGCCGCTGTACTCGCAGGATTCGGTGCTCGACGTGCCGGAATTGCCCTCGGCGGAAGACCGCAAGCTGATCCTGAGCCTGGGCAAGCGCGTGTTCGAGGCCATGCGTTCGGCCGACCCGCTGCCTGCCGACGAGCGCGATGCCCATGTGCGCCGGCAGCTCGACCTGATCGAGCGCAGCGCCGCGGCGCCCGCGGCCGCGCAGCAGGCCGAGCGCGCCACCACCTGAGGCCAGGGAGTCCGACATGCTGACACTGCGCGTTCGTTCCATCACCTACGAGGCCGAAGGCATCCTGTCCTTCGAACTCGTGGACCCCCGTGGCGCAGAACTGCCGGCATTCGACGCGGGCGCGCACATCGATGTCCACGTGCCGGGCGGATTGACGCGCCGCTACTCGCTGTGCGATCCCCCGTGGGAGCGCGATCACTACCGCATCGCGGTGCTCGACGTGCCGCACGGCCGCGGCGGGTCGCGCGCGATGCACGAGCGCGTGCATGCGGGCGACCTGATCGAGGTGTCGGAGCCGCACAACTTCTTTCCGGTCGCACCGGACGCGCGCCACGCCATCCTGCTGGCAGGCGGCATCGGCATCACGCCGATCATGGCCATGGTCGCGCAGATGCGCCGTGCCGGCCAGAGCTTCGAGCTGCACTACTGCGCGCAGACCCCGGAGCGCACCGCCTTCACGCGCCGCTTCGCGAGCGAGATCGAGGCGGGCAGGGCGCGGCTGCACCACGACGGCGGCGACCCTCGCCGAGGCCTGGACATCGCCAGCGTGCTGGCCAGTCCGGGCGCGGGAACGCATCTCTACTTCTGCGGGCCCGGCGGCTTCATGTCGGCGGTGCGCGCGGCCGCCGAGCACTGGCCGCAGGGCACGGTGCACTTCGAATATTTCGGTGCCGACCCGAGTCCCTCCGCCGCGGCGACGACCACCGGCGGGCCCGAGGGTGCCGAGGTGGTGCTGGAGCGCTCGAACCGGACCCTGCGCGTCGATCCCTCGCAGTCGATCCTGCAGGCGGTGCGCGATGCCGGCATCGAATGCGAGTCTTCGTGCGAGGCCGGCATGTGCGGCACCTGCCGCGTGCGCTATGTCGGCGGCACGCCGGAACACAACGACTATGTGCTGAGCGATGAGGAGCGGCGCGAGTTCGTCCTCATCTGCTGCGCGCGGGTCGCGCAGGGACCGCTGGTCCTGGACCTCTAGAAAGAACGGAAATCGTCATGCGTCAGTTTGATTACATCGTCGTCGGCGCCGGATCGGCCGGCTGCGCCGTCGCGGGCCGCCTGGCCGAAGATGGCCGCACCAGCGTGCTGCTGCTGGAAGCAGGGCCCACCGATCGCAACATCTGGATCCATATTCCGATCGGCTATGGCAAGACCATGTTCGATCCGAAGAACAACTGGCGGTTCTATTCCGAGCCCGAGCCCTACCTGAACGGCCGCAAGATCTACCAGCCGCGCGGCCGCACGCTCGGCGGCTCGAGCTCGATCAACGGGCTGGTCTATATCCGCGGCCAGGCCGAGGACTTCGACGCCTGGGAAGCACTGGGCAACAACGGCTGGGGCTGGTCCGACATCCTTCCGTACTTCAAGCGCTCGGAATCGAACGAGCGCGGCGAGAGCGAATATCACGGCGGCAAGGGACCGCTGACCGTGTCCGACATCCGCGGCCGCAACGAGCTGGTCGAAGCCTTCATCGGCGGTGCCGGCGAGCTCGGCATTCCGCGCACCGACGACTTCAACGGCGCGCGCCAGGAGGGTGCGGGCTACTTCCAGCTCACCACCCGCAACGGCCTGCGCTGCTCGGCGGCCAAGGCCTATCTGCCCGCACCGCGCGCGCGCGGCAACCTGGTCGTCGAGACCGATGCGCACGCCACCGGCGTGATCTTCGAGGGCAAGCGGGCCGTGGGCGTGCGCTATATGCGCAATGGCCAGCCGCAGGAGGCACGGGCGAACTGCGAAGTCGTCGTGAGCGCGGGCGCCTTCCAGTCGCCCCAGCTGCTGCAGGTTTCGGGCATCGGCGATGCCGACTACCTGCGCACGCTGGGCATCCGGCCGCTTCACGACGCGCCGCAGGTCGGCAAGAACCTGCAGGATCATCTGCAGTCGCGCCTCATCTACAAGTGCACCAAGCCGATCACCACCAACGACCAGCTGCGCACGCTCTGGGGACAGGCGCGCATCGGCATGCGCTGGATCTTCCGCAAGGAAGGCCCGGTGGCGGCGGGCATCCAGCTCGGCGGCATGTTCGCGCGCACCGGCCCACAGGCGAAGACGCCCGATGTGCAGTTCCACTTCGGCACCATCAGCGCCGACATGACCGCAGGCAAACCGCATGATTTCTCGGGCTTCACGGTGTCGGTGTGCAACCTGCGCCCGACGAGCCGCGGCGAAGTCAAGGCCGTATCGTCCGACGCGCGCGTCGCGCCGGCGGCGCTCTTCAACTACCTGGCCACCCAGGAAGACGAGAACACCATGCTGGCCGGCTTCCGGCTGGCCCGCAGCATTGCCGCATCGCGCTCGATGGCACCGTACGTCGCCGAGGAATACCGGCCCGGGCCCGGCGTGGGTTCGGACGCGGAGACGCTGGCCTTCATCCGCGACTACGCGACCACCATCTTCCATCCGGTCGGCACCTGCCGCATGGGCGAGGACACGGCTTCGGTGGTCGACACGCGGCTGCGCGTGCGCGGCGTGAGCGGCCTGCGCGTGGTGGACGCGTCGATCATGCCGCTGCTGCTGTCGGGCAACACGAATGCGGGCGCCATGGTCATCGGCGAGAAGGCGGCCGACATGATGAAGGAAGACAGAAGGGAACTGCAATGAATGCCAATGCACAGCGTCTCGAGTTGTTCGATATCCTCAAGCAGCCCGACCGCACCGGACTGCCCAAATACCAGCGGCTCGCGAACACGCTGCTCGACGCGATCCGGCGCGGCCTCTGGCGGCCGGGCGACCGCCTGCCGGCCGAGGAAGAGCTGGCGCAGATGACGCCTTTCAGCCTCGGCACGGTGCAGCGCGCCTTGCGCGATCTGGCCGACCAGGGCCTGGTGATCCGGCAGCATGGCCTCGGCAGCTTCGTGGCCGAGAAGCCGCGCCAGCTTCAGGATCCGTGGCACTGCCGCTTCCTCGGCGATGACGGTGTGACGGTGCTGCCGATCTTCTCGCAGGCGGTGCAGCGCGCCACCATCCGCGGCGACGGACCATGGACACCCTACCTCGGCCGCCAGGACGTGATGCGCCTGGACCGCATCATCGACATCAACGGCGAGTTCAAGATCTTCAGCCGCTTCTTTGCCGATCGGACCCTGCTCAACCGTCTGTGGGAAACGCCGATGGACAAGCTGCACGGCGCGAACTTCAAGAAGATGATCGCCAGGCAGTGCCAGCTGCCGATCACCGACATCACGCACCTGGTGAGCATCGCGCCCTTCGATGCCGAGTCCTGCGAACGGATCGCCGTCGCGCACGACACCACGGGGCTGTACATGCAGGCCGTCGCGCGCGCGGGCCGGGACCTGTGCGTGTACTACCAGCAATTCTTCATCGCTCCGAACCAGCGCGTGCTCGTGCTGCCGGAGCACACACCCGCATCGCAGCGCGCCTGATCTTCCCGGCGCACGCCATCGCACACACAGGAGTCCAGAAATGAAAACACAGCCCCAGAACCTCGTCATCATCATGTCGGACGAGCATTCGCCCAAAGCCCTGGGCTGCTACGGCCACGGCATCGTCCAGACGCCCCACCTCGATGCGCTGGCCGCGCGCGGCACGCGCTTCTCGCATGCCTACTGCACGAGCCCGGTATGCATTCCCGCGCGGGCATCGTTCGCGACCGGCAAGTACATCCACCAGATCGGCTACTGGGACAACGCCGACGCCTACGACGGTCGCGTGCCAAGCTGGCACCACGTGCTGCGCGAAGGCAAGCACGACGTGGTCTCGATCGGCAAGCTGCACTTCCGCCTGCCGGACGAGGACCACGGCTTCAGCCAGGAGATCATCCCGATGCACATCGTCGAAGGCAAGGGCGACCTGATGGGCCTGGTGCGCAGCGAGTTGCCGGTACGCAAGGGTGCCTACAAGATGGCGGGCTTCGCCGGCCCCGGCGAAAGCCAGTACACCTTCTACGACCGCGAGATCGCCTCGCGCGCGCAGATCTGGCTGCGCGAAGCGGCGCAGCGCAAGAGCGACCGGCCGTGGGTGCTGTTCGTCTCCTTCGTCTGCCCGCACTTCCCGCTGACGGCACCGCCCGAGCACTACTACCGCTACTACAACCAGGACCTGCCGATGCCCAAGCTGTACGAGAAGCCGGAGCGGCCCACGCATCCCTACCTCGTCGACTACGCCAGCAGCTTCAACTACGACGACTACTTCGACCGGGCGACAGTGAAGAAAGCCATCGCCGGCTACTACGGCCTGTGCTCCTTCCTCGACGAGAACGTCGGCAAGGTGCTGGCCGCGCTCGACGATGCGGGGTTGGGCGACAGCACCCGCATCGTCTACACCGCGGACCACGGCGACAACATGGGCACGCGCGGCCTGTGGGGCAAGTCGACGATGTTCGAGGAGACCGCGGGCGTGCCGCTGATCATCGCCGGCAGCGACATCCCGGCCGGCAAGGTGATCGACACGCCGGTCAGCCACGTCGACGTGTATCCCTTCATCCTCGATGCGGTGGGCGAGCAGCAAGCGCAGGCGCGCGAAGGCTTTCCGGGCACCTCGCTGTTCGAGCTGGCGAAGGGCGCGCAGCCGGACCGCAACGTGATGGTCGAGTACCACGGCATGGGGTCGACCACCGGCGCCTTCATGATCCGCCACGGCCGCTACAAGTACATCCACTACATCGGCTATCCGGCGCAATTGTTCGACCTCGATGCGGACCCCGAGGAACTCACGGATCTGGCGGCCAGGCCTGAGCACGAGGCCGCGCTCGGCGAATGCCGCCAGCGGCTGTACGCGATGTGCGATCCGGACGCGGTGGATCGCCAGGCCAAGGCGCGGCAGGCCGTACAGCTCGAGGACCATGGCGGCCGCGAGGCCGTGATCGCCCGCGGCGACCTCGGCTTCACGCCGGCACCCGGTGCCGTGATCGGCTTCGATTGAAGAAGCCGCCGCCTCCACGAGAACACCCTCCGATGAAAACCATGCTGCTCCTTCGTCTTCCTGTCGTGCTGATGGCGCTCGCGCTGACGCAACAGGCCAGTGCCGCCGACCCGTTCCCGAACAAGCCCTTGCGGCTGATCGTCGCCTACCCGGCAGGAGGCGGCCTCGACTTCGTCGCCCGCACGCTGGCCCAGCGCCTCGGGGAAGCGCTCAAGCAGCCCGTGGTGGTGGAAAACCGTCCGGGCGCCAGCGGCGCGCTGGGTGCCGACACGGTGGCCAAGTCCAGGCCGGACGGCTACACACTGCTGCTGGCATCGCCGGCGGAAGTGATCGTCGGGCCTGCGGCCGGGCAGAAGACGCCCTACGATCCGGTCGCGGATCTCGCGCCGATCGCGCTGGCGGGCGAGACGCCGCTCGTGCTGGCCGTCAATCCCCTGGTACCGGCGAAGAATCTGCCGGAGCTGATCGCGTATGCGAAAGGCCATCCCGGAACGCTGAGCTACGGCACGCCGGGCACCGGCAGCTCGATGCATTTCGCCGGCGAGTCGCTCAACAAGCTGGGCGGCATGGCCAGCGTGCACATTCCCTACCGCGGTGCGGCGCCGGCGGTCAACGACGTGCTCGGCAACCAGGTGCCGATGATCATCGTCGGCATGCCGCCGGTCATGCCGCACGTGGCCTCGGGAAAACTGAAGGTGCTGGCGGTGACGACGCAGAAGCGGTCCTCTGCCATGCCCGACGTGCCTTCGGTGTCCGAGATGCCGGGCATGAAGGGCTACCGGTTCTCGAACTGGATGGGCGTGTTCGCGCCGGCGAAGACGCCGCAGGCCGTGGTGGACCAGATCGGCGCGCAGATCGCGAAGATCGTGCAGGAACCCGCGACCCGCCAGCGTCTTCTCGGTGCCGGCGTCGAGCCCTCGGGCCTGCATGGCAGCGAGTTCACGGCCTTTCTCGCGGACGAGCGGCAACGCTACCAGTCCATCGCCAGGGAACGCGGCATCCGCTTCGAGGACTAGCCGCTCAGCGGAGCGCGCCGGCGTTCTGGTGTGCCGGTGCCGCCATGGCCTCGTCCAGCAACTCCACCCAATGGCGCACGGGCGTGTGGCCTGCGCTTTGCAGGTGCGTGATGCAGCCGATGTTGGCCGACACGATGGTGGTGGGCTGCAGCTGGGCCAGGTGCCCCAGCTTGCGGTCGCGCAGGGCATAGGCCAGCGCCGGCTGCAGCACCGAGTACGTGCCCGCCGAGCCGCAGCACAGGTGCGACTCGTTGCGGGCCAGCTGCACGTCGAAGCCCAGCGCGCGCAGGCTCGCCTCCACCCCGCCGCGCAGCTGCTGGCCGTGCTGCAGCGTGCACGGCGGGTGGTAGGCGATCACGCCCGGGGGCGCCTTCACCCGGTCTTTCAGCGCCGCGGCCAGCTCGGGCAGCAGCTCGCTCAGGTCCTTGGTGAGCGCACTGACACGCTGTGCCTTGGCCGCATAGGCCGCATCGTCCTTGAGCAGGTGGCCGTACTCGCGCACGGTCACGCCGCAGCCCGAGGCGTTCATCACGATCGCCTCCACCGCGTGGCCGCCGTCCCCCTCGATGTGCGGCCACCAGGCGTCGATGTTGGCGCGCATCTGCATGCGGGCGCCTTCGTGGTCGTCGAGGTGGAACTTCACCGCACCGCAGCAGGCGGCCTTGGGCGCGATCACGCTCTGGATGCCGGCCGCGTCGAGCACGCGCGCGGTGGCCTTGTTGATGTTGGGGGCCATCGAGGGCTGCACGCAGCCGGCCAAGAGCAGCATCCTGCGCGCATGGATGCGCGCGGGCCAGTGGCCCGAGGGCTGCGGCGCGGGCACCTTGGCCTTCAGGGCGTCGGGCAGCAGGCCGCGCACGGACTGGCCCAGCTTCATCGCGGGGCCGAAGAGCGGCGAAGTCAGGCCTTCCTTGAGCAGCCAGCGGGTGGCCGATTCGAGGGCCGGGCGCGGGACCTTGTCGTCGACGATCTTGCGCCCGATGTCGACCAGGTGGCCGTATTGCACGCCACTCGGGCAGGTGGTCTCGCAGTTGCGGCAGGTCAGGCACCGGTCCAGGTGCAGCTGGGTGCTGCGCGTGGGCGCGTGGCCTTCGAGCACCTGCTTGATCAGGTAGATGCGCCCGCGCGGGCCGTCGAGCTCGTCGCCCAGCAGCTGGTAGGTGGGACAGGTGGCGGTGCAGAAGCCGCAGTGCACGCATTTGCGCAGGATGGCTTCGGCTTGCAGGCCTTCGGGCGTGTTCTTGTATTCGGGCGCGAGTTCGGTTTGCATGAAGGAGGACGGGTGGATCAGTCGGCGCCGAGCAGCCGTGCGTGGTCGAAGACGGCGTGCGGGTCGAACTCGCGCAGGAGCGCGCGGTGGATGCGCGCGAGGGGGGCGCTGAGCGCGTCGAAGCGCGGCACGGAGCGCGCGGCCTGGCTGGCGTCGTCGGCGATGCGAAACAGGGTGGCATGGCCGCCGGCGGTGCGCGCGGCGGCGCGCAGGCGCGCGCCCTGGTTGGCCGAGGCGAGGTACCAGCGCTGGGCGCCGTGCCATTCGAGGAGGGGCGCAGTCTCGAAGTCGATGGCGGGCGCGGTCTGGGGCACCGAGAGGCGCCAGAGGCTGTGCGCGCCGGGGATGCCGAACCAGGGCAGGCGCTGGTCGCGTGCGGCCTGCCAGTCGGCCTGGGCCTGTGCATCGGGCTGACGCTCGCCGCCCAGGTGCCTGCAGGCGGCATCGACCGCGGCCACGGCGCCGCGCAGGCGCAGCCAGAGGCTGCCGGTGGCGTCCTGTTCGCTCCAGCGGCTGGCGTTGAGGGGCAGCGGCTGGGCGCCCCAGCCGTTGAGCAGGCGCAGGGCATCGGACTGGGTGCATTCGAAGCGCAGGGTGGCCTCGGCGGGGGCGATGGGCAGGACCTTGAGGCTGACTTCGGCGATGAGGCCGAGCGTGCCCAGGGAGCCGGCGAGCAGGCGCGAGATGTCGTAGCCGGCGACGTTCTTCATGACCTGGCCGCCGAAGGCGAGCACTTCGCCGCGGCCGTTGACGAGGGTGGCGCCCAGCACGTAGTCGCGCACGGCGCCCGCGCTGGCGCGCGCGGGGCCGCAGAGGCCGGCGGCGATCATGCCGCCGACGGTGCCGGTGCCCGAGGGCCGAAGCGCGGGGGCTCGAAGGGCAGGCACTGGCCACAGGCAGCGAGGGCGGCTTCGAGTTCGGCCAGGGGCGTGCCGGCGCGCGCGGTGACGACGAGTTCGCTGGGCTCGTAGCTGGTGATGCCGGTGAGGGCGCCGGTGGCAAGGAGCTCGCCTTGCGGGGATTCGCCGTAGAAGTCCTTGGTGCCGGCGCCGCGGATGCGAAGCCGATGTCCATCGGCGGCGGCGGCGCGGATGCGATCGGTGAGCGGGGCGAGGGCAGGGTCCATCATCGAACTCGTGGATTCAGAACCGCGGCAACTCCGCGAAGCGCTGCGCCTGCCCGCCGCGCACCACCTGCTTGCCATACTCCGCGCAGCGCTGCAGCGTCGGGATCACCTTGCCCGGATTGAGCAGCCCCGTCGCATCGAAGGCGCGCTTGACCCCTGCCATCTGCGCGTTCTCCTCGGCCGTGAACTGCACGCACATGCTGTTGAGCTTCTCCACCCCCACCCCGTGCTCGCCCGACACCGTGCCGCCCATCGCCACGCTGGTCTCCAGAATGTCGGCGCCGAACAGCTCGCAGCGGTGCAGCTCGTCCGCATCGTTGGCATCGAACAGCACCAGCGGATGCAGGTTGCCGTCGCCCGCGTGGAACACGTTGCAGCAGCGCAAGCCGTACTTCTTCTCCATCTGCTGGATCGCCAGCAGGATATCGGCCAGCCGCTTGCGCGGAATGGTCGAATCCAGGCACATGTAATCGGGGCTGATGCGTCCCGAGGCCGGGAACGCGTTCTTGCGCCCGCTCCAGAAGCGCAGCCGCTCGGCCTCGTTCTCGCTGCAGGCGATGGCCGTCGCGCCGCACTCGCGCAGCACCGCCGTCATGCGTGCGATCTCTTCCTCCACCTCCTCGGGCGTGCCATCGGATTCGCACAGCAGGATCGCTTGGGCATCGAGGTCGTAGCCCGCGTGCACGAAGTCTTCCACCGCCGCGGTCATGGGCTTGTCCATCATCTCCAGGCCCGCGGGGATGATGCCCGCGGCAATCACCGCGGCCACCGCGTCGCCGGCCTTTCGCACGTCGTCGAAGCTGGCCATGATGCAGCGCGCCAGGCGCGGCTTCGGGATCAGCCGCACCGTGACCTCGGTGGTCACGGCCAGCATGCCTTCGCTGCCGATCACCAGCGCCAGCAGATCGAGCCCGGCGCAGTCGAGCGCCTCGCTGCCGAACTCGATCGCCTCGCCCTCGGCGGTGAAGCCGCGCACGCGCAGCACGTTGTGCAAGGTCAGGCCGTATTTCAGGCAATGCACGCCGCCGGAGTTCTCGGCCACGTTGCCGCCGATGGTGCAGGCGATCTGGCTGGAAGGATCGGGCGCGTAGTAGAGGTTGTAGGGCGCGGCGGCCTCGCTGATGGCGAGGTTGCGCACGCCGCACTGCACGCGCGCGGTGCGCCCGACGGGGTCGAGGTGCACGATCTGGTTGAACCTGGCCAGCGAGAGCGTGACGCCGCCCGCATGGGGCATGGCGCCGCCGGACAGACCGGTGCCCGCGCCGCGCGCGACCACGGGCACGGCCATCGCATGGCAGGCCTGGAGCACGGCCTGCACCTGGGCCTCGGTTTCGGGCAGGGCGACGGCCAGCGGGCGCTGGCGGTAGGCGGTCAGGCCGTCGCATTCGTAGGGGGTCACGTCCTCGGTGGTGGAGAGCACGGCGTGGGGCGGGAGCACGGAGATCAGGGCGCGCACGACCTTGGCTTGCAGCGCGCTGCGCTCGGAGGCCGGGGGGGCGGAATCGGCTGGCACGGGGTTCATTCGGCATCCATCGGAAAGTGATCTCGGACCCGATCGCGAGTCGAAGTCCAACTCTAGTGAAAACCGCAGCCCGGCGCGTTGACGATTCTTCGCGCCGCCGTTGAGAAAACTTCGCGGTTCAGGCCAGCGCTTGCGTCAGCCAGTCCGCAAAGGCCGCGCATTCCCAGCGTTCGAGTGCGCCGGGCTGCCAGCAGATGTAGTGGCCATGCGGGGAGGGCACCGCGCGCGGCGAGAGCCGCACCAGCCGTCCGCTTTCCAGCCAGGCCGCGCCCATCTGCAGCCGCACCAGCGCGACGCCGAAGCCACTGGCCGCTGCGTCGTAGACCAGGCCCAGGTCGTTGAACTGCGCGCCCAGATGGGGCTCGGGCTGGGTGATGCCGCAACTCGAGAACCAACTGCTCCACGGTTCCAGCGGACTGCGGATCAGGCGCGCCTGCGCGATCTCGGCCTCGCTGTCGAAGCCGTTGTAGGGGCCGAACTCGTTCAGGTAGCTCGGGCTGCATGCCGGCGTCGCGTCCTCGGCAAGGATCAACCGGTGCTCGAGGTCGGTGTAGCCGCCGGTGCCGAAACGCACTTCGAGGTCGGCCTTCTCGGCAGTGACGTCGAGCAGCGGGATCGACACCTGCAGGATCAGCTCGATGTCCGGGTACATGTTGCGGAACAACTCCAGCCGCGGCATCACGAACTGCCGGCAGAAGGTCGGCGTGATCGCCACGCGCAGCCGTGTCGCGCCCTGTGCCACGCCGCGCAATGGCACCTGCCGCAAGGCCGCCAGCCCGGTGCGCACGTTGGCGAGATAGGCCGCGCCGTCCGCGGTCAGTGTGAAGTCGCTGCGGCCGAAGAGTTCGACGCCCAGGTGCGATTCGAGCTGCCGGATGCGGTGGCTCACCGCGCTGGGCGTGACGCACAGCTCGTCCGCGGCACGGCCGGCATGGCGCAGCCGCGCGAGCGCCTCGAAAGTCAGCAGACACTGGATCGGCGGGATGTGCTGGATCGCCATCGGTTCTCCTCAAGCCAGTGGCCGATCATGCGCGAAGTCCGAAGTGGCCGGCTGCTGCCGGATGCGTGGCACGCCGCGCATCCGTGCAAACCCGCTACCCAAGACGCTGAAGTTAAGTATTCTCTCCACATGAATGGAGTATTTACTTACCAAACCGCAAAGATGCCAGCCGGACGATCGCGATGAACATCCATGTGACCGATCAGCAGGGCGTCGAACGCAGCCTGCGCGCCGACGGCAACGGAACCCTGATGAGCCTCATCCGGGATGCCGGGATGTCGATCCGTGCCGAATGCGGCGGCTGCTGCGTCTGCGCGACCTGCCACGTGCGCGTCGACGAGGCCTGGACCGATGCGTTGCCGCCGATGTCGGAAGAGGAGTCCTTCACGCTCGAGGGCGCCTGCGAGCCGGGCATCAGCTCGCGCCTGTCCTGCCAGATCCCGCTGGCGAGCGTGCCCGACGGGCTGCGCGTGACCCTCGCCCAGGACTGGTCATGAGCACAGCTGCAGCAACACCCTTCGAGAGAACTTCCATGAAGCAATACGTCTACAACACCTGGTATCCGCTGGCCTGGGCGCGCGATGTGCGCCATGAACTCACGAAGCGGCGCGTGCTGGAGGAGGACATCGTCGTCTTCCGCGGCGAGGATGGCCGCGTCGCCGCGCTGGAGGATGCCTGCCCGCACCGGCTGGCGCCGCTGTCGCTGGGCACGCTGCGAGGCAACGCCGTCGAGTGCGGCTACCACGGCCTGACCTTCGACTGCAGCGGACGCTGCGTGCGCGTGCCCGGCCAGGACACCGTGCCCGCGAGCATCCAGGTGCGCGCCTATCCCACGACCGAGAGCATGGGCATGGTCTGGATCTGGATGGGCAAGCCGGAACTCGCCGATCGCAGCGCGGTGTTCCACCTGCCCCAGTACGACGACCCGAAGTTCAGCGTGGTCGAAGGCGATGCGCTGCATGTCGACGCCAGCTACCTGAGCCTGGCCGACAACCTCTGCGACCCTTCGCACGTCACCTACGTGCACCGTTCGACGCTCGCCAGCGAAGGGCGCATCGAGACGCCCGTGCAGGACAAGCGCGAAGGCAACAAGGTCGTGACCTGGCGCTGGGTGATCGACGGGCCGCTGATCCCGGTCTTCAACGGGCTCAAGGACTTCGGCGGCAACGTGGACCGCTGGCACTACTACCACTACCACGCGCCCAGCATCGCGGTGATCGACTTCGGCTCGGCGAAGACCGGCACCGGCGCGCCCGAAGGCGATCTGGGCGACTGCATCCAGATGTTCGCCTGCCACTTCATCACGCCGATCGACGAGCGCAGCTGCACGCAGCATTGGCTCTGCCTGAAGAACTCGCCGGCCGATCCCGCGATCGATGCACGCCTCATGAGCGACCTGCGCATGACCTTCGACGAGGACAAGCGCATCCTCGAAGCCATCCAGCGCAACGAGGACAAGCTCCAGGGCCGGCGCACCATCCGCCTGGGCATCGATTCCTCGTCCATCAAGATGCGCCGCATCGTCCAGGAGATGGCGGCCGACTGAACGGCCGCCGCGCCATCCCTCCATCCACGAATCCATTCCACGAGGTGCCACGATGAAGAACAGTTCTCGCCTGCGCTGTGCTGTCCTGATGGCCCTGGTCCTCGGTTGCGGATGCGCCGCGGCCCAGGACACCATCAAGATCGGCGAGATCAACAGCTACAAGGCACTGCCCCAGCTCATGGGCCCCTACAGGCAGGGCTGGCTGCTGGCGCAGGACGAGATCAACAGCGCGGGCGGCGTGCTCGGCAAAAAGCTGGAGACGGTCTTTCGCGACGACAACGCCAATGCGGGCGATGCGGTCCGCGTCGCGGAAGAACTGGTCGCGCGCGAGAAGGTGGACCTGATCGCGGGCACCACGCTGTCGCACGTCGGCCTGGCGATCACCGACTTCGCGAAGCAGCGCAAGATCTTCTTCCTGGCCTCCGGTCCGCTGAGCGACAAGGTGGTCTGGGACAACGGCAATCGCTACACCTGGCGTCTGCGTGCCGGCACCTACGCGCTGGCCGCGTCGGTGGTGGGCGAGGCCGCGAAGCTGAAGAAGAAGCGGTGGGCGCTCGTCTACCCCAACTACGAATACGGCCAGGCCGCGGCCGCGGCCTTCAAGGACGAACTGAAGAAGGCGCAGCCGGATGTCGAGTTCGTGACCGAACAGGCGCCGCCCTTCGGCAAGATCGATGCGGGCAGCCTGGTGCAGGCCATTGCCGATGCCAAGCCCGACGCCATCTTCAACGTGCTGTTCGGCACCGACCTCACGAAGTTCGCGCGCGAAGGCAAGACCCGCGGCCTGTTCGAGGGCAGGGAAGTGGTGAGCCTCTTGACCGGCGAGCCCGAATACCTCGATCCGCTGAAGGACGATGCGCCCGCGAACTGGATCGTGACCGGCTATCCGTATACCGCGATCGACACGCCCGAGCACCGCAGCTTCCTGCAGGCCTACCAGAAGCGCTACAACGACTATCCGCGCCTGAATTCGGTGGTGGCCTATGCGACCGTCAAGGCGCTGGCGGCCGGGATTCAGAAGGCGGGTTCGACCGATTCCGAAAAGCTGGTTGCCGCGTTCAAGGACCTCGGCTTCATGTCGCCTTTCGGGCCGGTCAGGTTCCGCGCGCAGGACAACCAGTCGACCCTGGGCATCTTCGTCGGCCGCACCGCGATCAAGGACGGCAAGGGCGCGATGCCGGCTGGCACGTACATCGACGGCGCGAAGCTGCAACCCCCGGACGAGACGGTGCGCAAGCTGCGGCACGTGCCGTAGCCCGCGTTGTCTTCTCGATGAAAGGAACGCGCATGTCGAACAACGAACACCGACGGCCCCTGATCGGATGCAACGGCCGCGGCGCGCAGCGCTCCGGCCTGGACCGGCCGGTGGGGCTGGAGGAACTTCCGATCCGCGAGCAGTTCAGGCTGGTCGCCGAATCCGGCGTCTTCGATTACTTCGACCGCCTGCCGCTGCGCAGCAACCTCGACGACTACCTCGCCGCCATGCGCGAGTTCGACCTGCCCGTGCACACCGGCAGCTGGTTCTACCGGCTCGGCGCGGACGATGCGCTGCTGCGCGACAACCTCGCGATCTGCAAGGAGGTCGGCGCCGCATGCCACAACATCATGACCTTCACGCACCACGCGGACGGCCATCGGCTCGGCGATGAAGAGATCGTGGCGCACTACCTCGATGTCTACGACGCGGGCATGAAGCTCGGTGTCGCGCCGGCCTTCGAGCTGCACGTCAACATGTGGACCGAGGAGTTCCTGCGCGTCGAAGAGATCGCCGATGCCGTGCAGCGGCGCGGCGTGCCCTTCAACTTCACGCTCGACTACAGCCACGTGAATTTCAAGATCGGCAATCCGGAGGAACTGGAGCGCTCGGGCGTGCGCGCGCAGGTCGAATCGGGCGCGCTCGTGCTCGATCCGTTCGAGAGGCATTCGCTGTGCGAGCGCTGGCTGGATCGCGACATCGTGGTCTGGGCCCAGCTGCGCTCGGCCGCGCCGAACCAGCCGCTGAACCTCTGGTGGAAGGACGAAGAGGGTGCATTCGGCCGCGGCATCCAGTACCCCTTCGTCAAGCCGGCGCCCGGGCAATGGCACTCCGCGTGGAGCGCTTATCTGCTCGAACCCTCGAAGGAGGCGATCCGCAAGGTGTTGAGGCACCACGTGCGCAACCCGGCCAGCCCGCTGAAGTACCTCACCACCGAGATGATCAACCTGCCCGACTACGGACTGAACGCTCGCTACGACCTGTTCGAGCAGAACGTCGCGGCGGCGCGCTTCATCCGCAGCGCATGGGACGAGGCCGTGGCGCTGGACGCGGCCGGCATGCTCTGACGCGCACCGTCAGGCTTCCTGCGGAAGGGTGAGCGTGTCGAGCTTGTCCTTCTTGTCCTTCCACGCCTCGGCCTCCGGGAGCGGCTCGTGCTTCTTCACGAGCACGGGCCAGATCTTCACGAACTTCGCATTCAGCGCGGTGAAGTGCTGCTGGTCGGCCGGCAGATCTTCTTCAGCGTAGATCGCGTTGACCGGGCACTCCGGAATGCAGACCGCGCAGTCGATGCATTCGTCGGGATCGATGATCAGGAAATCGGGACCTTCGTGAAAGCAGTCGACCGGACAGACGTCGACGCAGTCGGTGTATTTGCAGTGGATGCAGCTGTCCGAGACGACGTGGGTCATGGTTCTTTCCTTGGTGTCCTGGCATTTCATGTAGCGATTGCTACATCAAAGTGAAGTGAATGCTACACAAAATCGACAAGGGCTGCAACGGCGTTCCCGGGTCGGTAAAAACACCTAGCGGCGCGGCAGGATGTCGACGAATAATCGTCACTGGAAATACAGTAAGTACTACATTCACGATGGAGATCGGAATCATGAACCAGGCAAGCGCATCGGTGGATGAGTTCTCGGCCAAGGGCATCTCGGAGCCGGCCATGATCGAGGCCCGCAGCACCGCGGTGCTGGTGGTGGACATGGAGAACGATTTCTGCGTCGAAGGCGGCGCCATGGTGCTGCCCGGCTACGAGAAGCTGATCGGCCCGCAGCTCGCGGTGATCGACGCCGCGCGCGCGGCCGGCGCGCCGGTGGTGTTCATCACCGACGCGCACCGTCCCGGCGTGCACCGCGACCGCGAATTCCTCAAGCGCGCGCGCCACTGCATCGAAGGCACCTGGGGTTCGCGCGTGGTCGATGCGCTGAAGGCCCGGCCCGACGACCACTACGTCATCAAGCGGCGCTATTCGGGCTTCTTCGGCACCGACCTGGACATGACGCTGAAGGACCTCGAGGTCGACAGCGTGGTCGTGATGGGCGTGGTCACCAACATCTGCGTGCGCTCGACGGTGCACGATGCCTTCTTCCTCGGCTACCGCGTCTTCGTGCCCGAGGACTGCGTGGCCGCGCCGTCGGCGCGCGAGCAGGCCTCGTCGCTGTTCGACATCGCCACCAGCTTCGGCTGGGTCAGCGATTCGGCCGAGGTCGCGCGCGCCTATGCCGGCCAGGGGCCGATCCGCAACCGCTTCGAATTCGCCTGAAGCGGCTGCCCGCCTTTCCCCTTGCCCATCCCCGTTCCCTTCGCTCTCGAACACCCTGGAGGTTTCTCATGTCGGCTCCACGCATCGTTTCGCCGCAACGGCGCATCATTCTTCGCGCCGGCACGGCGGCCCTGGCGACGACCACGCTGGGCTTGCCCGGCCTGGTGCGCGCCGCAGCCGGCGGGCCGGTGAAGATCGGCATCCTGCAGCCCTTCTCGGGCGGCCTCGAGGCGCTGGGCGAGCAGGGCTTCCAGGGCGGCAAGCTGGCCATCGACGAGATCAACGATGCCGGCGGCCTGCTCGGCCACAAGGTCGAGTTCGTGCGCTCGGACACCCGCACCGACCCCAAGACCGCGGTCGAGCGCACGCAGGAGCTGATCCGCCGCGACGGCGTCGATGCGATCCTCGGCCCGCTCACCAGCGCCGAGCGCGATGCCGTGCGCCCGACCATCGAGCGCGCCAAGGTGCCGCTGCTCTACGCCACCGACTACGAAGGCGGCACCTGCAGCCGCTACATCACCTGCTTCTCGGCGCTGCCCGCCGCCTGGGTCGATCCGCTGATCGGCTACGCGAGCAAGAACGTCGGCAAGAAGCTCTACCTGATCGGCAGCGACTACATCTGGCCCAAGCGCATGAACGAGGCGGTGCGCGCCTCGGCGCAGAAGAACGGCGCCACGGTGCTGGGCGAGGAATACGTGCCCTTCGGCATCAAGGACTACGCCAGCACGCTGCGCAAGATCGAGGCCTCGGGCGCCGACACGCTGGTGGTGAGCGTCGTCGGCGCGGATGCGGTGACGCTGATCAAGCAGTTCACCGGCGCCGGCCTCAAGAAGAAGCTGCGCGTGCTGTTCTTCGGCTTCAGCGAGAACTACCTCGCCGGCCTGTCGACGCAGGAGTCCGACGACATCGTGACCGTCTCCAGCTTCACCTCGACGCTGAAGAAGCCCGAGGCGGTCGCCTTCGTGAAGAAGGTGCGCGACCATTTCGGCCCGCAGACCATCGTGTCGAACAACCTCTACGCGCACTACAACCTGATGCGCCTGTACTTCGGCGGCGTGCAGCGCGCCAAGAGTGCCGACAAGGAGAAGGTCAGCGATGCGATGCTGGACCAGACGATCCCGACCGGCAACGGCGACGTCTATCTGCGCGCCAGCGACCGCCATGTCGACCTGAACACCGTGATCTCGGTAGCCAAGGCCGGCAGCCTCGACCTGCTGCAGGACGTTGGGCGCGTGGTCGCGCCCTCGCAGTGCACCAAGGCCTGAGCATGACGACGCTGCTCGAAGTGCGGGGCGTGCAGAAGCACTTCGGCGGCGTGCGTGCGCTCGAAGGCGTCGACCTCGCGCTGGCGGCCGGGCAGATCTACTGCATCGTCGGGCCCAACGGCTGCGGCAAGTCGACGCTCCTGGCGGTCATCAGCGGCGACCTCGCGCCGACGGCCGGCACGGTCTGGTTCGACGGCCGCGACATCACCGGCCTGGCGCCGCAGCGCATCGCGCGCCTGGGCGTGCTGCGCAAGTTCCAGGCGCCGAGCATCTGCCCGACGCTCAGCGTGGCCGAGAACCTCGAGGCCGCGCTGATGGTGCGCGTCGCGCCCTGGCGCCGGCTCGGCACGCGCGCGCATCTGCAGCGCCTCGCGGAACTGCTCGAGGTGATCGGCCTGCGCCACCGGGCCGACCTGATCGCGGAAGAACTCGCGCATGGCGAGAAGCAATGGCTGGAGATCGGCATGCTGCTGGCCGGCGACAGCCAGGTGCTGCTGCTGGATGAGCCGACCGCGGGCATGACGATCCGCGAGACGCAGCAGACCGTGGCGCTGATCAAGCGCATCGCCACCGAACACAAGCGAACCATCCTCGCGATCGAGCACGACATGCATTTCGTCGCCGGCCTCGAATGCGAGGTCATCGCGCTGCTGCGCGGCAAGGTGCTGCGGCGCGGCAGCTATGCCGAGGTCAGCAACGACCCCGAAGTGCGCGAAGCCTACCTGGGAGCGGCCAGCCATGTTCCAGGCCACTGAGCTCAGCGGCGGCTACCTCAAGGGCAGCCAGGTGCTGCGCGGCATCTCGCTCGCGCTCGAGCGGGGCAGCGTGACCGCGCTGATGGGACGCAACGGCATGGGCAAGACGACCCTGATGCGCGCCATCACCGGCCATCTGCCGCACCTCAGCGGCTCGATGAGATTGAACGACCAGGAGCTGACGAAGCGCGCGGCCTTCCAGGTGGCGCAGCTCGGCGTCGGCTACGTGCCGCAGGGGCGCGACATCTTTGCCGACTTCTCGGTCGAGGAGAACCTGATGATGGGCGTGCTCGGCAAGCCCGGCCTGTCGCGCACCTTGCCCGAGTGGGCCTGGACCACTTTTCCGGTGCTGGCCGAGCGGCGGCGCCAGCGCGCCGGCACCATGTCCGGCGGCCAGCAGCAGCAGCTGGCGATCATGCGTGCGCTGGTCGGCCGGCCGCAGCTGCTGCTGCTCGACGAGCCCTCCGAAGGCATCCAGCCTTCGATCGTGATGGAGATCGGCGCCACCATCCGGCGCATCGCGGCCGAGCAGGGCCTGGCGGTGCTGCTGGTCGAACAGAACCTCGACCTGGTGCGCGCGATGGCCGGGCGCTGCCTCTTCATCGAGAGCGGCGCGATCGCCGATGCGGCCGAGGTCGACGCGCTGCATGCCGACGCGCCGCTGGTGCGCCGCTACCTGTCCGCCTGAACGGAACCAGATCCGATGACGACCGCGAACTTCCTGGCCCTGGTGCTCGACAGCACCAGCTTCTTCCTCGTGCTGCTGCTGGTGGCGCTCGGGCTGGTGATCATCTTCGGGCTGATGAACGTGATCAACATGGCGCACGGGGAGTTCTTTCTGCTCGGCGCCTACACCGCCGTGGCCGCGACGCGCGCCGGCTGGCCTTTCTGGTGGTCGCTGCTGCTCGCGCCGCTGGTGCTGGCCGCAGTCGGATGGATCGTCGAGCAGACGGTGGTGCGCTTCGTCTACCACCGCTTCATCGATTCGATCCTCGCGACCTGGGGCCTGTCGCTGATGCTCAAGCAACTGATCGTGGTGATCTTCGGCCCGACTTCGCAGAGCGTGCCCGATCCGCTGGGCGTCACGGTGAGCGTGCTGGGCATGGCCTATCCGGGCTACCGGCTGTTCGTGATGGGCGCCTCGGTGGTGCTCACGGCGCTGACCTTCGTGCTGCTCTACCGCACCCACGTGGGCCTGACCATCCGCGGCGTCATCGCCAACCGCGCGATGGCCGCCTCGCTGGGCGTCAACACACGCCGGCTCGACGTCGGCACCTTCATGGCGGGCGCGGCGCTGGCCGGCTTCGCGGGCGCCGCGATGGCGCCGCTGATGAGCGTGGATCCGCAGATGGGCGCCGGCTTCCTGATTCCATCCTTCCTCTCGATCCTGGTCGGCGGCGCCAGCAGCTTCGTCGGCGTGGTGGTCGGCGCGGCGTTGATCTCCGGCGGCAGCACCGGCCTCGCGGCGCTGCGCGATCCGGTGTTCGCGCAGATCGTGGTGTTCTCGCTGGCCATCGTGATCATCCGGCTGTTCCCGAGCGGCCTGTTCGGAAGGCGCCGGCCATGAAGCGCTTCGCTCTCTCGCGCGGATGGGCGACGCCCGTCATCTGGCTCGCGCTCGGCCTGGTGCCGCTGGTGCTCGGCGAATGGGCGCAGTCGCAGCTCGCGCAGTTCATGACCTACGGCATCTTCGCGCTCGGCCTCGGCTTCCTGTGGGGCCACGTCGGCGTGCTGTCCTTCGGGCAGGCGATCTTCTTCGGGCTCGGCGCCTATGCGATGGGTCTGACTTCGCTCGGCATGCTGCCGGGCATCGCGCCCAGCACCTTCAACGGCCTCATGCTGGCCTTTGCCGTCAGCGGGCTGGCGGCGGCGGTGCTCGGCTCGATGCTGTTCTATGGCCGCGGCCTCGCCGGCGCCTACTTCGGCGTCGTCACGCTGTGCGCCGCCGTGATCGTCGAAACGGCCACCGGCCGCTGGGATTTCGTGGGCGGCAACAACGGCCTGTTCGGCATCGCGCCGCTCGACCTGCCGGCCTTCATCGCCGACCGCGTGCCGGACTCGACGGCCCAGTACCTGCTGGCCTTCGCGGTCGCGCTCGGCGTCTATGCGCTGCTGCGCTGGCTGACGCGCACGCCCTTCGGCACCGTGCTCGCGGCGGTGCGCGACAACGACCGCCGCGCCACCTTCCTCGGCTACAACGTCGCACTGCACAAGACCATCGCCTTCGTGCTCTCGGCCATGGTGTCGGCACTGGCCGGCGCGATGTTCGCCAAGTTCTTCGGCTTCGTGTCGCCGACGCTGATCGGCTTCTCGCTGTCGACCGAGGTGCTGATCTGGGTCGCGGTCGGCGGCCGCGGCGTGCTGATGGGCGCCTTCCTCGGCGCGATCCTGGTGCGCAGCGTCGAGTCGGCGCTGTCCGAGCGCTTCGGCAACTACTGGCTGCTCTTGCTCGGCGGCGTGTTCGTGGTGGTGGTGGTGTTCTTTCCGGTCGGCGTGTTCGGACGCATGCTGGCATTGGCGCCGCCGAAGCGCCTGCGCATCGGCGGCGCGGCGTCGAAGCCGGCCGGCGATGCCGCGCCGCGTCCGGATCCGGGCGTGGACGGGCGCGTGCGGGCATAGGCCAGAATACGAAGCCAGGACAAGAAGAGAAGCGGCAATGCCCAGAAAAAAATCGTTGGACCCCAGCATCGAACCCGGCGCACCGGCCAAGGCCGCCGCGGCGGGGGGCACCGAAGGGGGCGGCCCGACGCGGCGCGGCGCACCGCAGCCGCGCTCCGAGCAGCTCGAGGCGCGCATCCTCGACGCGGCGGTGTTCGAGTTCTCGGAGCATGGCTTCGCGGGCGCGCGCATCGAGCGCATCAGCCAGCGCGCGAAGACCGTGGACCGCATGCTGTACTACTACTACGGCAACAAGGAGCGGCTCTACCAGGCGGTGCTCGAAAAGATCTACGCCGACATGATCGGCGCGCAGCGCGACTTCGTGATGCCCAGCGATCCCGTCGAGGGCATGCGCCAGCTGGTCGAGCATTCGTGGGACCACTACGTCACGCATCCCGATCTCGTGCGCCTCTTGATGAACGAGAACCTGCTGCGCGGCAAGCACATCCAGGCCTCGGCGCAGGTCGAGCGGACCTCGTTCCCATTGGTGGAGACGGTGTCGGCGCTGCTGGCCAGCGGTCAGGCGAAAGGCGTGTTCCGCACCGACGTGTCATCGGAGCATGTGCTGATGACGATCATGTCGCTCGGCTTCTTCTACGTTTCCAACCAGTACACCTGTTCGCGCTGGATCGGTGCCGACCTGATGACGCGGCCGCGGCGTGCCAAATGGCGCGCGCACATCTGCGACGTGGTGCTGGAGTTTCTCGAGCCGCGCGACCGGGCGGCCGCGCGCAAGTCGGTGCCGGCGAAGAAGTCCGCGGCGAAGGCTGCGCTGGCCAGGTAGCGCCGGGGACGGCTCAGGCCTGCACGTTCAGCGCGTTCAACCCGCGATAGACCGGGTTGCCATTCCACTGCGCGACGCCATCGGCCGATCGCAAGCCCGGCCAGCGCTGCAGCAGCGCACCGAACACCGCCTGCGCCTCCATGCGCGTGAGCGCCGCGCCGATGCACGCATGCGGCCCCGAGCCGAAGGACAGCGAGCCCACGTCCTCGCGCGCGACATCGAGCGCATCCGGCTGCGCATGGCGCGCCGGATCCCGATTGGCCGCACCGATCAGCGCCACCACCAGATCCCCGCGCCGCAGCAGCTGCCCGTGCAGCACCAGATCGGTCGCCACCCGCCGGCCCGTGTACTGCACCGGGCTGTCATAGCGCAGCAGCTCGCGCACCGCGCCAGGCAGCAAGGCCGGCTCGCGCTGCAGGCGCTGCCACTGCGCCGGATGGTCCAGCAAGGCCTTCAACCCGTTGCCCAGCAGATTGCGCGTGGTCTCATGGCCTGCGAACAGCAGCATCGCGCACTGCGCCAGCAGCTCGGCGCCGCCCTCGATCCCGCCCGCCGCCTCGGCCTGCGCCAGCAGGCTCAGCAGATCGTCGCCGGGATGGCGCCGCTTGTGCGGCAACTCTTCTTCGAAGTAGCGCGTCATCGCCAGCAGGCTCGTCTGCGCGCGCCGTGCGAGTTCGCGCGTCGGTGCAGGTGCGCCGATGAAGGCCGACAGATCGTCGGACCAGGCCGCGAAAGCCTCGTGCGTCGCCGCCTCGATGCCCATCAGCCGGGTCATCACGCGCATCGGCAGTGGCCGTGCCACGGCCTGCATGAAGTCGAAGCTGGCTGCGCCCTCGACGGCATCCAGCAGATCGTCGATGGCCTGTTCCATGAACGGTGCCAGCCGCTGCAGCAGCTCGGGCCGGAAGCCCGCGTTCATCAGCTTGCGCAGCCGCGTGTGATCGGGCGCATCGACGAAGAGCATCGCGCGCGCGAAGACCTGCTGGAAGCGCGACAGCTCACCCGGCACCGCCTCGGCGTTGCGGACCCAGCCGCCCGTGCGCTGCGCCGAGAAGCGCGCATCGCGCAGCACCTTCTCCACGTCCGCATGGCGCGTGAGCAGCCAGGCGCCGCCGAAGAACTCCTCGCTCCAGTGGACCGGCCCGGCCTCGCGCAGCGCGCGGTAGGCGGGATAGGGGTCGGCCAGGAAGGCGGCGTCGACGATCGGGTGCCTCAACGCCGCGAGCGGCGCATCGAGGACTGCGCTCATGAAGCCTGGGCGCTGCGCTCGGCCGGCCGCTCGCCCTGCACCTTCAGGCCCAGCCGCTCGAACAGCGCCCGGTCGCGCTCGGCCTGCGGGTTGCTGGTGGTCAGCAGCTTGTCGCCATAGAAGATCGAGTTGGCGCCGGCCGCGAAGCACAGCGCCTGCAAGGCTTCGTCCATCTGCTCGCGCCCGGCCGACAGGCGCACCATGGTGCCCGGCATGGTGATGCGCGCCACCGCAATCGTGCGCACGAATTCGAAGGGATCGAGCGCCGGCGTGTCCGCCAGCGGCGTGCCCGGCACGGCCACCAGGTTGTTGATGGGCACCGATTCCGGATAGGGATCGAGGTTGGCCAGCTGCGCGATCAGGCCGGCGCGCTGCACCCGGCTCTCGCCCATGCCGACGATGCCGCCGCAGCAGACGTTGATGCCGGCCTCGCGCACATGGCCCAGCGTATCGAGCCGGTCCTGGTAGGTGCGGGTGCTGATGATGTCGCCGTAGAAGTCGGGGGCGCTGTCGAGGTTGTGGTTGTAATAGTCCAGGCCCGCATCCTTCAGGGCCTGCGCCTGTTCGGCTTCGAGCATGCCCAGCGTCATGCAGGTCTCGAGGCCGAGGGCGCGCACTTCGCGGACCATCTCGGTGACCTTCTCCATGTCGCGCTCCTTCGGGCTGCGCCAGGCCGCGCCCATGCAAAAGCGCGTGGCGCCCTGGGCCTTGGCGGCCTGGGCGGCTTCGAGCACTTCGGCCACGGGCATGAGCTTGCTGGCTTCGACGCCGGTATCGAAATGGGAGGACTGGGGGCAGTAGCCGCAGTCCTCGGCGCAGCCGCCGGTCTTGATGGACAGCAGGGTCGACAGCTGCACTTCGTTGGCGTCGAAGTGCGCGCGGTGCACCTGCTGGGCGCGGAACATCAGGTCCATGAAGGGCAGCGCGTAGAGCGCTTCGACATCGGCGACCGACCAGCGCGGGGGCGCCGACGGCGCCACGGCGGCTCGGGGGATGGACTTGCGCAGCGTGTCGACGGGGATGGAGGCGAGCGTGGTCATGGGTTCCTTCAGGAAGAGAAAACGGAAGAGCTTGAAGCAAGGACGCCGTGCAGTGCGGCGATATCCAGATGAGCGGCCACGGCCGCCGGCGACGGATCGGCCAGCCAGGGCACGACGCCCAGGCAGGGCGCGCCATGCCGGCGTTCGAATTCATGGCGCAGCGCGGCCACGTTGTCGTCGGCCCAGGGCATGTCGCGCACGACGCGGTTGCCGACCCAGCCGGCCAGCCTGAGGCCGCGCGAACGAATGGCTTCGGCGGTGAGCAGCGCATGGCTGATGCAGCCCAGCCGCAGGCCGACGACCAGCACCACGGGCAGGCCCAGGTCGGCGGCGAGATCGGCGGTGTCCCAGTCGGCACCGAGCGGCACGCAGAAGCCGCCGACGCCTTCGACCACCAGCACGTCGGCACGCGCGGCCAGGGCACAGGCCGCATCCAGCAGGGCGCGGCGGTCGATGGCGCGGCCTTCGAGCGCGGCCGCGATGTGCGGTGCGCAGGCGGCCTCGAACTGCATCGGGCCGACCTCGGCATCGGTCAGCGGCAGCGAGCCGGCATCGCGCAGCGCGCGCACGTCCTCGTTGACGCGCTGGCCGTCGATCAGGTCGATGCCGGCGGCCACCGGCTTGAGGCCGGCCGAGCGCCGGCCCGCCTCTGCGAACACATGCAGCAGCGCCGCGCTGATGCGGGTCTTGCCGATCTCGGTGTCGGTGCCGGTGACGAAGCAGCCGTGCAGCGCATGGGCTGGCTTCATGCCGTGGCCTCCGACAACAAGGCATCGGCCGCGTGCGTCAGGCCGTCGACCAGGCGCTGCACATCCTGCGGCGTGTGCGCGGCGCTGAGCGTGATGCGCAGCCGCGCGGTGCCGACCGGCACGGTGGGCGGCCGGATCGCCGGCACCCACAGCCCGCGCGCATCGAGCGCCGCCGCGAGCGCCAGCGCGGTGGCGTTGTCGCCGACGATCAGCGGCTGGATCGCGGTGTCCGAGGCGGCCAGTTGCCAGCCGAGGCCAGGCCGCGATGTGATCAGTGCCGCGAGCTGCGTGCGCAGCAGGCGGATCGATTCCCGCAATTGCGTGCGCCGCCGTTCGCCTTCGTCGCCGCCGATGAGCCGCAGGCTCGCGCGCAAGGCATGCGCCAGGGCCGGCGGCGTGGCCGTGGTGTAGATGTAGGGACGCGCGGTCTGCACCAGCCAGTCGATCACGCTCGGATGCGCGGCCACGAAGGCGCCGCCCAGGCCCGCGGCCTTGCCCAGCGTGCCCATGCAGATCAGCCGTTCGCTGCAAAGCCCGAAGTGCGAGAGACTGCCGCGGCCCTGTGCACCGAGCACGCCGAAGCCATGCGCATCGTCGACGATCAGCCAGGCATCGAAGCGCTCGGCCAGCGCGAGCAGTTCGGGCAGGTCGGCCAGGTCGCCGTCCATGCTGAAGACCGCATCGGTCACGATCAGCTTGACCGGCGTCGTGCAGCGCGCGAGCTGCTCCGCCAGCACGCGCAGGTTGCGGTGCGCGTAGCGCTGCATCGGCGCCTTGGCAAGCAGCGCGCCGTCGATCAGCGAGGCATGGTTGAGCTTGTCGGCGAAGACGGTGGCGCTGGCATCGCCCAGTGCGGTGAGCAGCGCCAGGTTGGCCATGTAGCCGGTGCAGAAGGTCAGGGCTTGTGCATCGGGGATGCAGGGTGCCATCCATGCGGCCAGGTCTTCTTCGAGCGCGGCATGCGCTTCGGAGTGGCCGCTGATCAGGTGCGAGGCGCCGCTGCCCGCGCCGTGGCGGCGTGCGCCTTCGGCCAGTGCTTCGATCAGCGTCGGGTGATTGGCCAGGCCCAGGTAGTCGTTGCTGCAGAACGCGAGCAGGTCGCGCGCCGCCTGGCCGGGCAGGGTGGCACGCTGTTGCGGCGCGCAGGGCGATTCGGCCGTGCGGCGCTGCCGGCGCAGGCCCTGCGCTTCGCGCTCACGCAGTTGCCGGTTCAGGTGGTCGATCAGCATCTATGGGGTTGAAGTTCAGGGTGTCGTCCAGGGTCGCGAGCACGCGCTCGGCAAGCCACGACGACAAGGTGCTGTCCAGCACATAGGGCGGCAGCAGATAGACGGTGCGGCCGATCGGACGGATCAGCAACTCGTTGGCCCGGCCCGCGAGATGGAAGCGTTCGGCGAAGCGCGCGCCGGCATGCGCTTCGCGCACGTCGAAGGCCCAGATCATGCCGCGCTGGCGCAGGTGCTCGATGCGCGGATCGCTCGCCAGCGGCGCGAGCGCTTCAGTGAGGACCGCAGCCTGCTCGCGGTTGCGCCGCAGCACGCCGTCCTCGGCGAAGCGGTCGAGCACCGCCAGCGCCGCGCGGCAGGCCAGCGCATTGCCGGAGTACGAATGCGAGTGCAGGAAGCCGCGCGCCACGTCGTCGTCGAGGAAGGCCTCGTAGATGGCATCGCGCGAGAGCACCAGCGACAGCGGCAGGTAGCCGCCGCTGATGCCCTTGGACAGGCAGACCAGGTCGGGCCAGATGCGCGGCTCGCCCGCCGGCACGGCCTGCTCGAACGCGAAGAAGCTGCCGGTGCGTCCGCAGCCGACGGCGATCTCGTCGGCGATCAGGTGCACCTCGTAGCGGTCGCAGAGGGCTCGCACCGCACGCAGGTACGACGGGTCGTGCATCGCCATGCCGGCCGCGCCCTGCACCAGCGGCTCGAGGATGAAGGCGGCGATGTGCGCGTGCCGGGCTTCGAACAGCGCTTCGAGTTCGGCCGCCGCGCGCCGCGCGACATCGGCCGCGGATTCGCCGTCCGCCGCCTGGCGCGCATCGGGCGACATCACCTGGTGCGCGCGCATCAGCAAGGGATCGTAGGCATCGCGGAACACCTGCACGTCGGTGACCGCCAGGGCGCCGAGCGTCTCGCCGTGGTAGCCGTGGCGCAGGCAGGCGAATTCGCGCTTGGTCTCGCGCCCGCGGTTGCGCCAGTGATGAAAGCTCATCTTGAGCGCGATCTCGACCGCCGAGGCGCCGTCGCTGGCGAAGAAGCAATGGCCGAGCACGCCGTCGGTGAGCGCCGAGAGGCGCTCGGCCAGCTCGACCGCCGGCGCATGCGTGCAGCCGGCCAGCATGATGTGCGGCAGCGTGTCGAGCTGCGCCTTCACGGCGGCGTTGATGCGCGCATCGGCATGGCCGAACAGGTTGACCCACCAGGAACTGGTGGCGTCGAAGTAGCGTCGTCCCGCCTCGTCGAAGAGCCAGGGGCCGTCGCCGCGCACCATCGCCAGCGGCGGCACCGTGGCCGCGCGCTGCATCTGCGTGCAGGGGTGCCAGATGGCGGCGACGCTGCGGCGCGCCAGGTCCGGCCGGGAGTCGTCGGCCAGGGGCCGGGGGCTGTTCATCGTCGTGCGTTTGCCGGGTCAATGCCCCGCCTGGAAGCCGACGGGATCTCGATGGACTTTAACCGCAGCATCGGCCATCCGGCTGAGAGCGGTTTCATAGGCCGCATCGGCGGCGCCGCCCCGAGAGGCTTCGACGGTCATGGCCCGCGTCCCGCTAGACGATCTTCACCTGGGGCTTGATCCAGGTGCGCAGCACCTTGGCGCCGGAGGCCTCGGTGTGCGCCCGGGCCGCGCTCCATTCCAGCGACTTGTAGGCGACCATCGCGGCCTCCCAGTCGTCGAAGCTCAGGGTGTCGGTGCCGCAGATGTCGGGCTCCTCGTTGCCTTCGCCGCGATCGGCCAGGTTGATGGTGTAGCCGCGCAGGCCCGGCATGCGGCGCGCGATCGGCGCGTGGTCTTCGAGCCACCAGCGGTGCTGCTCCTCCAGCGTCATGTGGTTGCGGAACAGGATGATTTCGATCTGGACCATGGTGTGTTCTTTCTTCAAGCGACCGTGGCGGCCGCGCTGTCGTTGTGGTTGGCGGAGAAATAGAAGTCCTTCTTGCGGACCTCGCAGACCTCGATGTTCTTCTTGCCCAGCAGCTCCTTGGCCAGGAGCGCGGCGGCGTTGGTCGCATGCGTCCACTTGCCGACGTTGAGCCGCGCGACGCGGTTGTCCTCCACCGTCTTGGCCGAATAGAAGATCTTGAGCGCGAGCTCCTCGTCGGACGCGCAGGGACCGAGTTCGCGCCGGTAGCGCGCCATCGCCGGCTCGATGGTCTGGCCCGGCGGCACGTCGATTTCCTTCTCGTCGCCGGCGATCAGCTCGCGCACCTGCGGGTCGATGGTGCCGACGACCTTGCCGTAGTAGCCCAGCACGTACTGCTTGATTTCCTGCGGCACCATCTGGTAGCGCTTGCCGCTCAGCACGTTGAGCACGCCCTGGGTGCCGACGTACTGCGCCATCGGGCTCACCAGGATCGGGTAGCCGAGGTCCTCGCGCACACGCACGATCTCGTCGAGCACTTCGGGCAGCCGGTGCGCCTGGCCCTGGTCGGTGAGCTGCTGCACCAGGTTGCTCATCATGCCGCCCGGCACCTGATGGCCTTCGTCGACCGATTGCACCGGCAGCACCTTGCCCTCGGGCCGGCCGCTGCGGCGCGTGAGCATGGAGAAGTAGCTCTGCATCTCGTCGATGGCGGCGCGATCGACCGGCGTGCCGTAGCCGTGCGCGGGCAGCGCATCCAGGATCGCATCGTGGCTCGGCAGCGAGTAGCCGTAGGCCAGCGGCCGGCTGGCCGTGTGCATGAGATCGACGCCGTTTTCGCCGAGCTTCAGCGTTTCGAGGTAGGTGTCCAGGCCGTGGCCCAGCGTGCAGTGCGAACGCAGTTGCAACTCGAGGCCCGGCGTGACCTTGCGCAGGGCCGGGATCAGGTGCGCGACCCGCTCCGGCGTGAGCAGCCCGCTCGGGTCCTTGATCTCCAGCGCATGCACGCCGAGGGCCACCAGGTCCTTGGTGCGCTGCACGAAATGCGCGTCGGTATGCACCGGGCTGACCGTGTAGGTGACGGCGCCGATGATGTGCATGTCCAGCCGCTTGGCGACCTTCACCGAGTATTCGAGGTTGCGCATGTCGTTGAGCGCGTCGAACACCATCACCGAACGGATGCCGTTGCGCCGCATCACCTCGAGCGTGAACTCGGTCACGTCGTCGGCGTACTGCATCCAGCGGAAGATGCTCTGGCCGCGCGTGTTGAAGTTGAGCGGCGTCTTCGTGATCAGGCCCGACAGCACGCGGATGCGCTCGAACGGATCTTCGGCGAGGTACATCATCGCGGAGTCGATGGCCGCGCCGCCGGTCAGGTCGATGACCGAGAAGCCGGCGTTGTCCATCGTTTCGGCGATCGGCGTCATCTCGCTGGTCGTCATGCGCGTGGCCCAGAGGCACTGCTGCGCGTCGCGCAGCGTGATGTCCATGAATTTCATCTGCTTCATGCTGCGAGCTCCTGTTGCGCGGCCTTTTCGATCCAGCGCGTGTTGTAGGCGGACTTGGCGAAGGCATCCGACCTGAGCAGGCGGATGTGGAAGGGGATCGTGGTGGTCAGTCCCTCGATCACGAACTCCTCGAGCGCGCGCAGCATCCGGCGGCGCGCATGCTCGCGGTCGACGTCCCAGACGATCAGCTTGGCGATCATCGAGTCGTAGTAGGGCGACACCAGGCTGCCGGCCTCGCAGTGCGTGTCGACGCGCACGCCCGGGCCGCCCGGCAGCACCAGGCGCGTGATGCGGCCCGGCGAGGGCATGAAGCCATGGTCCGGGTCTTCGGCGTTGATGCGGCATTCGATGGACCAGCCAGCGGTCTTGGCATGGCGCACGCGCTCGTCGATCGGCAGGCCCATCGCGATGCGCAGCTGCTCGCGCACCAGGTCGATCCCGTGCACCGCCTCCGTCACCGGATGCTCCACCTGGATGCGCGTGTTCATCTCGATGAAGTGGAAACTGCGGCGGTCGGCGTCGTAGAGGAACTCGATGGTGCCGGCGCCGCGGTAGTCGAGCGTGCGCACGATGCGCACCGCCGCGCCGCAGAGATCGTTGCGCAGGTCGCTGGTCAGCATCGGGCTCGGGCTTTCCTCGAGCAGCTTCTGGTGCCGGCGCTGCAGCGAGCAGTCGCGTTCGCCCAGGTGCACGTGGTTGCCGTGCGCATCGCTGAGGACCTGCACCTCGATGTGCCGCGCGTTGCCGATGTAGGTTTCCCAGTACACGGTGCCGTCGCCGAAGGCCTCCTGCGCCTCGTTGCTGGCCTGCATGAGGGACGCCGCGAAATCGGCGGCCTGCTCGACCACGCGCATGCCGCGTCCGCCGCCGCCGGCCGCTGCCTTGAGCAGCACGGGGTAGGGCAGCGTGCGCGCGAGCTTGTCGAGGTCCGCGCCGGGCTCGATGTTGCCGCCCGGCACGAGCGGAACGCCGATCGACTCGGCCAGTTTCTTGGCCGCGATCTTGTCGCCCATCTGGCGAATCGCATCCGGCGCCGGGCCGACGAACACCAGCCCTTCGGCGGCGCAGCGCTCGGCGAAATCCGCATCCTCGGACAGGAAGCCGTAGCCCGGGTGGATGGCATCCGCGCCGGTGGCCTTGGCGGCCTGGATGACGAGCGTCTTGTCGAGGTAGCTGTGCTTGGCCGCGGGCGGACCGAGGCGCAGCGACATGTCGCAGAGCTGGACATGGCGCGATTCGCTGTCGGCATCCGAATACACGGCCACGGTCTCGAGGCCGAGCTCCTTGCAGGCGCGCACGATGCGCAGCGCGATCTCGCCGCGGTTGGCGATCAGCACGCGCCTCATTGCCCGCGCTCCCGAAGACGGAAGACCGGCAGCCGCACGCCTTCGCGGAAGTCCTGGAACAGCAGCTCGACCGGCAGGTCGCACTGCACCTTGTCGGGCTTCGCGTCGACGATGTGCGAGAGCAGCACCACGCCTTCTTCCAGCCGCACCAGCGCCACGACGTAGGGCGTCGGCAGGTCCTCGTAAGGACCGCGATGCACCGTCGTGAAGGACCACACGGTGCCCTTGCCGGATGCCGGCACCCAGGCCGGATCGCGTTCGCCGCAGGCCAGGCAGAACGGCCTCGCGTAGTGCTGGTGCTTTCCGCAGGCGGCGCAGCGCTGGATCAGCAGCTTGCCCTCGGAGGCGGCCTTCCAGTAGGCGCCGGCGTAGCCGTCGGTTTCCGGCAGTGATCTTTGCAGGCCCATCAACGTACTCCCAATACGACGCTTGCATGCGCGCTGAAAATGCCACCCGTCGCGTGGCAGAGCGCTGTCTCGGCTTTCGGCACCTGGCGCTCGCCGCACTCGCCGCGCAGCTGGCGCACGGCCTCGATGAGCAGGAAGATGCCGAACATGCCCGGATGGCAGTACGACAGGCCGCCGCCCTGCGTGTTGACCGGCAGCGAGCCGCCGGGGCCGATGCGTCCGTCGGCCACCAGCGCGGCGGCCTCGCCGGGCTGGCAGAAGCCGAGGTTCTCCAGGCCGACCAGCACGTTGATGGTGAACGCGTCGTAGATCTGGATGACGTCGATCTCCTTCGTCGTGACGCCCGCCATGCCGAGCGCGCGCGCGCCGGTGACGGCGGAGCCGTGGTGCAGCAGATCGGGCACCTGCGACATCGCGTCGTGGGTGGTGGTCTCCGCGTAGCCGAGCACCTGCACCGGCCGCCTGGCCAGCGTCTTCGCGCGCTCCAGCGAGGTGACGATGACCGCGCCGCCGCCATCCGTGACGAGGCAGCAGTCCAGTGCGTGCAGCGGCGAGCTGACCATCGGCGAGGCGAGCACTTCCGCGACCGTCAGCGGCTCGCGCTTGAAGGCCTTCGGATTGAGCACGGCCCACTGGCGCGCGGACACGGCGACGTTCGCCAGCTGCTCCGGCGTGGCGCCGTAGTCGTGCATGTAGCGCTGGGCCACCATGGCATAGAAAGACAGCGGGTAGAGCGGCGCGTACACGGTCTCGTATTGCGCGGCCGAGGTGCCCGACTCGACGAAGCCTTCGAGCTTGCGCGCCCGCTTCGAACGCTGCACGCTGCCATAGGCGATCAGCGCGACCTCGCACAGTCCGGCCTGGATGGCGGCGCAGGCGTGGGCCAGATGCATCTCGAACGACGCGCCGCCGACCAGCGTGCTGTCGAGGTAGCGCGGCTGGATGCCCAGATGTTCCGACAGCTGGATGGCCGAGAAGCGCGACAGGTTGCAGGTGAATACGGCGTCCACCTGCGAGACTTTCAATCCGGCATCGTCGAGCGCCGCGAGCGAGGCCTGGACCGCGAGGTCGGTGGCCGTGCGGTCCGGCACCGTGCCCAGGTCGGACTCGGCGACGCCCGCGATGGCGCAGGGCTTGTTATTGACAACGGCCATGCTCAGCTCCGGGCCGCGTCGGGGCGGATCCACAGCATCGCGCTGCCTTGCTCCACCATCGCGGCGTTGGCGGCGACGATCTCGACCACGGTGCCGGCGCACGGCGCCTTGATCGTGTTCATGACCTTCATCACTTCGATGATGCAGAGGTCCGAGCTCTCCGACACCTTCTGGCCCACGGTGGCGAAGGGCGCGGCGTCCGGCGAGGGCGCGGCGTAGTAGACGCCCATCATCGGCGCGGTCACGGGCACCAGGCCCTCGCGCTGTTCGGGCGCCGACAGTTGTTTGGCCCTGGCCGGCGCCGCAGTGGCGGGCTTCGGCTGCGCCGGTGCGGCCGCAGCCGGCGCCGCAGCGGGTGCGAGCGCAGCGGCGGCCGATGCCATGCCCGCAGGCGCGGCGCTGCCCGCTTCGCGCGCGGTCTCGCGGCGCACGTGCAGCTTGAGGTCGCCGTATTCGAAGCGGACTTCGGCGGCGGGGAATTCCTCGATGATGCGAAGAATCTGGTCGACTTCCTTGAACGTGAGATTCATGTCGTCTCCTTTCAGGCGTAGACCGCCGGCCTGAAGCCGAACGCGAGATAGCCGCCGTCGACCGCCATCGCATGGCCGGTCATGAAGGACGCATCGTCGGAGGCCAGGAAGGCCACCGCGCTGGCGATCTCGTGCGGCTTGCCGTAGCGGCCCATCGGAATGCGCTCCTCGCGCCGGCGGCGTTCCTCGCCGACCTGCTCCTTGATCATCGGCGTCTCGATCTGCGCCGGCAGGATGGCGTTGACGCGCACCTTCTGCGGCGCCACCTCGCAGGCCAGGGTCTGGGTCAGCGCGATCACGCCGGCCTTGGACACGTTGTACGCGCCCATGCCGGTGCAGGCGCGCACGCCGTTGATCGAGGCGATGTTGATGATCGAGCCGCCGCCCTGCGCCACCATGTGGCGCGCCGCGACGCGGTTGCACAGGAAGACACCGGTGAGGTTGATCTGCAGGCAGCGCTCCCATTCGGCGGTGGCCTGGTCGAGCAGCTGCGCCATGGGCCGCACGCCGGCCGCGCAGACCAGCACGTCGATGCGGCCGTACTGCTCGACGACGCGGGCGAATGCCTGCTCCACGCTGGCCTCGCTGGCCACGTCGACGACCACGCCGAGCGCCTGGCCCTCGACCGCGCGCACGCCGGCCTGCACGGCGGCCTCGCTGGCGTCCATGACGACGACGCTCGCGCCCTCGGACTGGAAGAGTCCGCAGAGCTCCACGCCCATGCCGCCGCCGCCGCCCGTGATGGCGACGATCTTCTTGTTGAACCTTGACACTGGATATCTCCTTGTGGGTCTGATGAAGGGAATGGATCCGTCGCGCGCTGCGCTACTGGAGCCTGATCTGGACCGGGCCGCTCACGGCCGCCCGCATGTCGGATTCGGTGACGCCGGGCGCCAGTTCGCGCACCACGAAGCCCTCGTGCGTGCAGTCGATGACGCCGAGGTCGGTGAACACGGTGCTGACGCAGCGCGGCGCGGTCAGCGGGAAGGAGCATTCGGACACCAGCTTGGGCTGCCCGTCCTTGCCGGTCTGGCGCATCATCACCAGCACCTTCTTTGCACCGACGGCAAGGTCCATCGCGCCGCCGACACCGCCCACGCCCTTGGCGCCGGGCACGCGCCAGTTGGCGAGGTCGCCGCCGGCCGAGACCTGCAGCGCGCCGAGGATCGAGTAGTCGAGCCGGCCGCCGCGGATCAGCGAGAAGGAATCGGCCTGATGGACGATGGCCGCGCCGCGCACCAGCGTCACCGGCTTCTTGCCCGCATTCACGATGTCGGGGTCGGCCTGGCCCGGCAGCGGGTCGGGGCCCATGCCGATGATGCCGTTCTCGCTGTGCAGCAGCACGTCCACCCCGGCCGGTAGGTGGCCCGCGACCGCCGTCGGCAGGCCGATGCCCAGGTTGACGCAGGCGCCGTCCGGCAGCTCGGCCGCCACGCGGCGAGCGAGCTCGGTGTCGCTCCAGCCCCTGCTCATTGCAGCGTCTCCACGATCTGGTTGACGAACACGCCGGGTGTGTGCACGTCGTCCGGGTCGATGTCGCCCAGCGGCACGAGCTCCCGGACCTGCGCGATGGTGTGGCGCGCGGCCATCGCCATCAGCGGATTGAAGTTGCGGCTGGCCAGCCGATAGCGCAGGTTGCCGGAGCGGTCGGCACGGTGCGCGGCCACCAGCGCGAAGTCGCCGACGATGGCCTTCTCGTACACATAGCCGCGGTCGTCGATCACGCGCGTTTCCTTGCCTGCCGTCAGCTCGGTGCCGTAGCCGGTGGGCGTGAAGAAGCCGGCGAGGCCGGAGCCGCCGGCACGCAGGCGTTCGGCCAGCGTGCCCTGCGGAACCAGCTCGACCTCGACGCCGCCTTCCGCATGGGCGGCGAAGAAATGGTCGGCGCCCTGCTGCGAAGGGAAGGAGGCGATCAGGCGGCTGACGCGCCGGTGCTTGAAGAGCAGCGAGAGGCCGCGCTCGCCGGTGCCGGCATTGTTGGACACCAGCGTCAGGTCATGGACGTCGCGGCTGGCCAGCGCATCGACCAGTTCGAGCGGCACGCCGATGTCGCCGAAGCCGCCGACGAGGATGACGCTGCCGCTTCGCACGGCCGCGACGGCGGCGGCCGCCGAGTCTTTGAGTTTGTCGATCAATGGAGTCTCCAGGCTCAGCGTCCGCGCCAGTGCACCAGGCGCGACTCGAGCAGGTTGAGGAACAGGTTCAGCAGCAGGCCGATCGCGCCGATCAGCGCGATGCCGATGAACACGACGGGGATGCGGAAGGTCAGCGCGGCGTCGGCGATCATGTAGCCCAGGCCCGACTGGGCACCGGTCAGTTCGGCCGCCACGACGACCGCCCAGCTCAGCGCCATGGCCACCTTCAGGCCGGTGAAGATCTGCGGGATGGAGGCCGGGAAGACGATGCGCGTGAACAGCTGGAACCGCGTCAGGCCGAGCGACTTGGCGGCCCGCAGGTAGGCGATGGGCACGTTGGCCGCGCCGGCATGCGCGTTGACGTGCACGTAGTTGAAGGAGGTCCAGAAGATCAGGATCACCTTGCCGACCTCGCCCAGGCCGAAGTAGAGGACCACCATCGGAATGAACGCGATCGGCGGGATCGGGCGCACGAAGGCCATGATCGGCGACGCGATCGCGCCGCCGACGCGGCTGAAGCCCGTCAGCAGTCCGAGCGGCACGCCGAACAGCACGCCCAGAGCGAAGCCGGCCAGCGTCCGGTAGAGGCTGATCTCGATGTGCTGCCACAGCGAGGCGTCCTTGTAGCCTTCCCTGACCAGCACCACCGTCTCGCGGAACAGCTCCGCGGGACTCGGCAGATAGCCCTGCGGTATCCAGCCGGACGTGCTGACGATCTGCCACGCGAGCGCCAGCACGATGACCGCCAGCGTGGAGATGGTGAGGGACGGCACGAAAGGTAGCTTCATGGAGGCCTTCGATGGAGGTTGCGCCGCGTCGGTTGCCTGCAGCAAAGCCCCGGGCGCGACGGCGGAGGACGTGTTTCTCATGATCAGTGCACCTCCATGCGGCGATCGGCGCTGCGGGCGCCGCCGTGCACGGCGTCCGCGGCCTGCTGCACGGCCTCGAGCAGCTTGGCCTGCAAGGCCACGAACTCCGGGGAGCTGAGGAACTGGTAGCTGCGCGGCTTGGGCTCGGTGACTTCGATCTTGACCTTCACCTTGCCGGGCCGGCCCGTCATGACCACGACGTGATCGGAGATGTAGATCGCCTCGGCCACGTCGTGCGTGATGAAGAAGATGGTCGGCCGGAACACCTTCCACAGATCGAGCAGCAGGCGCTGCATCATCAGCCGCGTCTGGTAGTCCAGTGCGCCGAAGGGCTCGTCCATCAGGAGGACCCTGGGTTCGCTGATGAGCGCACGCGCGATCTGCACGCGCTGCTGCATGCCGCCGGACAGCTGGTAGGGATAGTGGCGCTCGAAGCCGCTGAGGCCGACCTCGCGCAGCAGGTGCGTGGCGCGGGCTTCGCGTTCGGCGGCGCAGACGCCGCGGCACTTCAGGCCCAGCGTCACGTTGTCCATCACGCTAAGCCACGGAAACAGGGAAGGGTGCTGGAACACCACCGCGCGGTCCATGCCCGGCTCGCTGACGGCGTGGTTGCCTGCGTAGACGCCGCCGGCGCTGACGGCTTCGAAGCCGGCCACCAGATTCAATGCGGTCGACTTGCCGCAGCCGGTGGGACCGACGATGGAGAAGATCTCGGAACTGGCGATCTCCAGGTTGAAGTCATCCAGCGCCAGCGTGGCGCCGGTGCTGCCTTTGGCGCCGGGATAGCGCTTGGTCACGCCGCGAAAGGAAATGCTGGAACCGCCCGAAGGCGGGCGGCCGTCCGGGGCGCGGGCAAGGGTCTCGACTGTCTCCATCTTCATTGCTCCGTTCAGAGGGTTTGGGCTTGCGAACTTCTAAGTTGTCTGCTATTGTATGCACATCATAGCAAACATATTCGGCAATGCAAGCAGATTTGAGAAAGACAGACAGATGAATGCCCTGCTCGAAAACCTCGAACGCGAAAGCGACCGCTCTCTCTATGAGCAAGTCACCGACCGGCTGCGCGGCCACCTGGTGGCGAACATGGCGGTGGGCCAGCAACTGCCCACCGAGGCCGAACTGGTCGAGGTGTTCTCCGTCAGCCGCTCCACGGTGCGCAAGGCGGTCCAGCAACTCGTGGACGAAGGCGTGCTCACGCGCCGGCAGGGCAAGGGCACCTTCATGGCACGGCCGACGCCGAAGATCGTCCATTCGATCGACCGGCTCGCGCCTTTCATGGAGACCTTCCGCAACGCCGGGGAAGACCTTCACACCGAGCTCATTCATTTCGGCTGGGTCGATGCGCCCAGCCTTCCGGATGCGCTCCAGGCCTGGGACAAGCCGGTGCTGTCCTATCAGCGGCTGTATGTGTCGGGCGGCATTCCGCACGCGGTCACCCGCATCGATCTGCCGCATCACCTCGGCCGCAAGCTCAGCCAGTCGGATGTCGAGGCGCAGCCGCTCTACAACGTGCTGTCCAAGAAGCTGCGCATCTCGCTGTCGCGCGCGGAGTTCCTGGTCAGTTGCCGCCAGCCCACGCCGGAGCTGAGCCAGAAGCTGGAGCTGTCGCAAAGCACCTTCCTGCTGGTGCTGGAGCGCATCACGCGCGACACCGACGGCAACCCGGTCGAGATGACGACCCACTTCCTGCGACCCGACGTCTATCAGCTGAGCGTCGCGCTCGACGACGTGCACGCCCGGAAGTCCTAGCCCCATTCATGCAAACGCCGCCAGAGGCATACACAAAGAAGGAGACAACCATGTTCAGCAGATTCGTTCGCCAATTGATGGCCGTCACGGCGCTGGCCGCCGCGTCGGTGATGCCACAGGTCCAGGCTCAGCCTGCCGCCGCGCCGCCGGACGGCGCACTCACGCCGGTGAACATCGGCTTGCCGATCTCCAACTACTGGCCCGCCTACATCGCGCGTGACCTCAAGCTGTTCGAGAAGGTCGGGCTCGCACCCAAGTTCTTCATGTTCCAGTCCGGCGCACCGCTGATCGCGGGCATGAAGAGCGGCAGCCTCGACGTCGCCTGGACCGGCCTCGCGACGCTGTTCATGCTGGGGCAGGGCATCCCGCTGAAGTTCGTGCTGGTGCCGCTGGATTCGTCGAGCCAGATGGCCTACGTGGTCAATCCCGCGAGCGGCATCGAGAGCTACAAGGACATCGCCAAGAGCAAGAACATCGGCGCGTCGACCGCCACCTGCTCGGAGGTGTCGATGGTTCTCGCGGCGCGTGCGGCCGGCACGCAGCGCTCGGCGCTGCACGCCTCGAACCTGGCGCCGAACCTGATGCAGACGGCGCTGCAGAACGGCCAGATCGACTCCGCCTTCATGTGGGGCCCGTGGAACCTGCTGTGGCGCGATGCCGGCTACAAGATCGTCAACTGGGACAAGGACTTCATGAAGGACGGCGGCGTGTGCGCCACGACGGTGGCGATCCGCCCTGATTTCCTGAAGACGAATCCGTCGGTGGGCTGCAAGCTGGTGAAGGTGCAGGCGCTGGCGATGGAGGCGGCGCGCAAGGATCCGGAGCATGCGATCCGAACCATGCAGGAAGCCTTCAACATTCCCTACAAGACGGCCAAGGAAACCTACGAGACGCTGCTGATCCCGTCCATCGAATCGCAGCTCAAGCCCGATTCGCCGTGGACCTTGTCCAACAAGTCGGCCGGCCTGACCGAGAAGCTGTTCGTCGCGGGCGAAGCGCTGCGCGAGGCGAAGGCGATCACGCAGCCGATCTCGCGCGCCACGATCGCCGAGGCGGTCGATGACAGGTACATCCGCGAATACCTCGACAAGGACTGCAAGTAAACCTCAACGCCATCGCCTCACCATCGCTATGAACACCGAAACACCGGACACCGGGTCCATGAAGTTGAACGCCGACGAACTCGCCATGCTGCGCGGCGAGCGCGGCAAGGCCGTGCAGAAGGCCATCCAGTTCCAGATCGAGGTCGGCAACTTCTTCGGCGCGCGGCACTTCGTTCCCATCACCAACGCGCACGTCATGGGCGACATCGAGGTGATGGGCGAAGGCGGCCTCGCGCACCTGCGCGAGATGTCCGAGCACCACGCGCAGTGCGCCGTGCCGACTTCGAGCAACGCGCGCTGCATGCACTTCGACACTGTCGACGAGCTGCGCCAGGACCCGGCCGACATGGTGAAGGAGCGCGAGATCATCGTGCGCCTGCGCGACATGCGCGTCGCCACCACCGACACCTGCATCAACTACCAGACCGTCTACCAGCCCAAGATCGGCGAGCACGTGGCCTGGGGCGATACGGGGACGGTGATCTACGCGAATTCGGTGTTCGGCGCCCGCACCAACTACGAGGCGGGCAACGCCAGCTTCGCGGCGGCCGTGACCGGGCGCACGCCGGCCTATGGATTCCACCTCGACGAGGCTCGCCGCGGAACGCTCTCGGTCGACCTGCAGGCGAAGATGACGGACCTGGCCGACTGGGGCGCGCTGGGCAAGATCATCGGGCATCCGAACCAGGACTATTTCGCCGTGCCGGTGATCCAGGGCGTCAAGGAAACGCCCTCGTCGGATGCGCTCAAGCACCTGGGTGCATCGCTGGCCAGCTATGGCTCGATGGCGATGTTCCACATGGTCGGCGTCACGCCCGAAGCGCCGAGCGCCGAGGCGGCCTTCGGCGGCAAGCTGCCGACCTCCGAGATCACGGTCACGCAGGCCGATCTGGATGCCGTGTACCAGGCCTACAGATACGTCGACGGCGCGCACAACATCGTGGTGTTCTCGGCGCCGCAGCTGTCGATCTTCGAGATGCAGACGATGGCGCAGCTGTTCAGCGGCCGCAAGGTTGCGCCGGGCATGCACGCATTCGTCACCACCAACCATGCGGTGTACAGCGATGCCAAGCGACTGGGCTACGTCGACACGCTCGAGGCGGCGGGGGTCAGGCTGCTCCAGGGCGTGTGTTTCTACATCCTGCAGCGGCTGTCCAGCATCCGGCAGGAGAACGACTGGACGAACCTGATCTCCAACTCGGGCAAGCTGGTCAACACCATCACGGCGCACCGGTTCAACACCGTGCTGCGCCGCACCGCCGACTGCGTGGACATCGCATGCACGGGAGAACTCAAGTGAACGCGCGCATCGAAGTCAGGAGGGCCTGGGGTCCGGTGGTCGAGGGCGAGGCGCTGGTGATGCGGGAAGGCTTCAGCCCGCGCTACGACCTGGACCGCACGACGGGCGTCATCTCCCGCATCGGTCACAGCGCGGAAGGAGAGTCCGTGATCGATCGGATCCTCGTCATCCCGACCGTGAAGGGCGGGGTGGCCGGCGGATGGGCCTTTCTCGACATGCTGCACAAGGGCATCGCGCCGAAGGCATTGGTGTTCGGCCGGCTCAACCCGGTGATGGTGCAGGGCGCCGTGCTGGCCGGCATGGCGATCACCGAAGGCTGGTCGTCGGACGCGTTGACGCTGATCGGGACGGGCGACCGCATCCGCATCGATCCGGCGGCGAGGACCATTTCCATCGTCGCGGTGCACCGGCAGCCGATGCTTCAGCGCGTCAGGTAGGTTCGAGGCCGGCCGCTCGCCGCTTGCCGGAAGGATCCCGCGCAGCCATGCTTCACAGGACTTCGCGCACCAGCTGCGGAAACACCTTCGATACCTTGTCCAGCAGATAGTCCCCGTAGCGGCCGTTGAATGCATGCACGTTGGCGCGATCCCAGCGCAGCGCACTGTCGTCCTCGGCATGGCCGCCGGGCAGCCCTTCGATGCGGGCCACGCGGGCCTCGAAGTTCGGATCGAAGAAGAGCGGAAAGGACAGCCGGTCGCGGCCCGAGGTGTTGCGCACCACGCGGTGCGGCGTCGAGCGGTACAGGCCGCCGGTCATGCGGTCGAGCATGTCGCCGATGTTGATGACGAAGGCGCCCGGCACCGGCGTGGCATCGACCCAGCTCGCGGCGGTGCGCACCTGCAGGCCACCGATGTCGTCCTGATGCAGGAGGGTGAGCAGGCCGTAGTCGGTGTGCTCGCCGACGCCCCATGCCACATCGAGTCCGGCCGGTACCGGCTGCGTCGGATAGTTGAAGAGGCGAAAGAGGATCAGCGGCTCGGCCGTGTAGCGGTCGTGGAAATAGCCGGCCTCGAGCCCGAGGCTCAGCGCGATGCCTTCCATCAGGCGATGGCCCAGTTGCGTGACGGCATCCATGTAGTCGAGCAGGGTCTGCCCGAAGCCCTCGATGTCGGGAATGAGGTTGCGGCCATGCACGGGCGTGCGGGCCCGCACGAGGGGATGGTCGTCCGCAAGCTCGGTACCGAGGTAGAGGCCTTCCTTCCAGTCGGGCCGGCCCGAGGTGAGTTCGCCGCCGAGCGGAAAGTAGCCGCGCCAGGCCCGGCCGCCGAGCGCCATGCGCCAGCGCATCTTGGTCGCCTCGTCGAGCGCGAAGAAGCGGCGGCTCAGTGTTTCGAGCCGATGCGTCAGCGCCGGATCCACGCCGTGGCCGATGGCATAGAAGAAGCCGTGCGCGCGGCAGGCGGCGCCGATCTCGGCGGCCACCGCGGCGCGCGCCGGGGTGGCGGCGACCAGTGCGGCGATGTCGATCAACGGGAGCGCGTTCATGGGCTGTCGTCCGGCATGCGAGGGGCACAGTCTCGCACGGCGCGTGGCGTGTGGTGCTAGCGCTTCGGCAACGCGTACGCGATCACCGAGTCACCCGCCTTGGTGCCCGTCGAGCCGTGCCCGCCGGCGACCACCAGCAGGTACTGGCGGCCATCGGCGCCGGTGTAGGTCATCGGCGTGGCCTGGCCGCCCGCGGGCAGGCGGCTGCGCCACAGCTCGCGTCCGCTCGCGATCTCGTAGCCGCGCACGTAGTTGTCGAGCGTGCCCGAGAGAAAGGCCACGCCGCCGGCCGTCATCACCGGGCCGCCCAGGTTCGGCACGCCCATGCGAAACGGCAGCGGCACGGGCGACAGGTCGCGCACCGTGCCGTTGCGGTGCTTCCATGCGATGCGGCCGGTGCGCAGGTCGACGCCTGCGACATAGCCCCACGGCGGCGCCTGGCACGGGATGCCGATCGGCGAGACGAAGGGACTGAGCTTCACCGCGAAGGGTGCGCCGAAGTTCTCGTTGAGCGCCGGCAGGCTGCCTTGCGGCGGCCCCTTGTCCTGGACCATCAGCGCCTTGTCGTCCGGCCGCGGCACCAGCTTCGACACGAAGGCCAGGTAGGTGGGCGTGGTGAAGGCAGCCTGGCGCGTCGGATCGACCGCGATGCCGCCCCAGTTGAAGGTGCCGAAGTTGCCCGGGTAGATCAGCGAGCCCTGCACCGAGGGCGGCGTGAAGCGGCCCTCGTAGCGCAGCCGCTGGAAGGCGATGCGGCAGGCGAGCTGGTCGAACATCGTGACGCCCCACATCTGGCGGCCGCTGAGCGGGGGTGGATCGAAGGACAGCGCCGAGCGCGGCTGCGTCGGCGCCGAATGGTCGCCCTGTGCCGCGCCCTGCGGTGCCGGCGTCTCGGTGACCGGCAGCAGCGGCGTGCCGGTGCGGCGGTCGAGCACGAAGAGTTCGCCCTGCTTGGTCGGCTGTACCAGCGCCGGCACGGTGGCGCCGTTGACCGTGAGGTCGAACAGCGTCGGCTGTGCCGGCACGTCGTAGTCCCACAGGTCGTGGTGCACGGTCTGGAAGCGCCAGCGCACCTTGCCGTTCGCGAGGTCGAGCGCGACCACCGACGACGAATAGTTTTCGACCGCAGGGCTGCGCCGGCCGCCCCATTGATCGGGCGGCTGGTTGCCCATCGGCAGGTAGACCATGCCCAGCGCTTCGTCGACGCTCGCGATCGACCAGCTGTTGGGCGAGTTGACGGTGTAGGTCTGCCCCGGCGCGATCGGCTCGGTGCTGTCAGGGTTGCCGGAATCCCAGTTCCACACCAGCGCGCCGGTGTCGATGTCGAAGGCGCGGATCACGCCGGACTGTTCATGCGTCGACAGGTTGTCGAGCACGGTGCCGCCGACGATCAGCAGCTTGCGCGTGACCACCACCGGCGAGGTCGAATAGTAGGAGCCCGGGTCGAGATTGGGCATGTGCGCCCACAGGTCGATCTGGCCCTTGCCGCCGCCGAAGTCCTTGCAGA
This sequence comes from Variovorax sp. SRS16, assembly GCF_901827165.1. Taxonomy (NCBI): domain Bacteria; kingdom Pseudomonadati; phylum Pseudomonadota; class Betaproteobacteria; order Burkholderiales; family Comamonadaceae; genus Variovorax; species Variovorax sp. SRS16. The sequence continues at coordinate 3,075,134 of NZ_LR594666.1, read as the reverse complement.
CGGCGCCCGTGTCGGGATCGAGTGCAATGAGGCGGCCGTCCGCGGTCGGCATGAAGAGCCGGGCCGGGCAGTGGTCGATCGCATGGCCGCTGTCCGCGGCCACCGGCTGCGCGGCCTGGCCGGACGTGGCGAGCTCGGGCGGTGCGGGTGGCGAGGGGGCAGGTTCGGATGCGGGCGCGGACGCGGATGCCGGTTCGGCAGCGGGCGCCGGCGCGGATGCCGGCTCGGCCGGTGCCGTCGCCGCGGCCTGCACCGTCGGCGTTGCCTCGCTGCGCGGCGGCTGGTACGACAGGCCGCGGCAGGTCAGGTGCTGCAGCGCCAGCTTGCCCTGGATCTTCGGGTCGTAGCGCCACAGCTGCGCGCCCGTGGTGGCGTCGAGCGCGATCACCGACTGGTGCGGCGTGCACAGGAACAGCCGCTCGCCCACCTTGAGCGGCGTCACCTCGTCGGTCGTCTCTTCGGGGTCGCCGCTGCGGCCGCGCAGGTCGCCGGTCTGGATCTGCCAGGCGACCTGCAGCTGGTCCACATTGGCCGGCGTGATCTCGCCGAGCGGCGAATAGCGTTGGCCATAACCGGTGCGGCCATAGGCATGCCATTCGCCGGGCGGCACCACATCCTCGGGGCCGCCGAGCGCGGGCGTGGCGTTGCCCGCCGCGCCGGGCAGCTGCCCGATGATCTCGTGCGGATCGCGCGTCCAGGACAGCACCGCCACGACCACGAACAGCACCAGCGCCATGGCGAGCGCGAGGCCGCCGTCGCGGCGCAGCGAGACCGGCGCCGGATCGGCCTGCCCCGGCACGTCGTGGACCAGCCGCTGCGTCACCCACGGCGTCAGCAGCAGCAGGCCGAACACGAACAGCACGTCGAGCCGTGCGGCCAGCGGCCACCAGTCGAGGCCCGCCTCCCACACGGACCACACCAGCGAGGCGCCGAAGAGCAGCGCATAGACCCACAGCGCTGCCGGCTGGCGCCGCATCAGCAGCCAGCCCGTGGCCAGCAGTCCGGCGCCTGCCGCCACGTAGTAGCCGCTGCCCTGCAGCACCGCGAGCCAGATGCCGCCGCCGGCCACGCCCAGGCCCATGAGCAGCAGAAGGAGCGCGACGATGTTGATCGCGGCTTCGCCGCGCGGAGGTACCGGGTTCGGGATGTCGTCGCCGACCATGGCGTCAACGCAGCAGGGCGAAGGCCGCCACCGCCGTGGCCAGCGCGCCCAGCACGACCCAGCCCTTCGACAGCCGCGGCTGGGTGACGGCGCGGTAGGCCTCCAGGCGCGCGGGGAGCGTGCGGATGTCCTCGATCGGCCGGTGCGGCGCGAAGCGCTCGTCCTTGTCGATCGCCGACAGCGTCGAGGCCAGGGTAGCGGCGTTCCTCGGGTTGCGCTCGCCCTGGGCGTTCTGGACGTAGGCCGCGAAGGCCTTGCCCTGCGCGGTGAAGCCGATGTCCTCGCCGCTCATGACCAGCACGCCATGCTCGATCAGCGCGTCGAGGCCGCGGCGTATGGAGGGCCGTTCGTCCACCGGCACCGTGGCCTGCAGGCCCGTGCGCGAGGTCCTGGCCGCGCCGCTGGTGGCGCAGCGATCCTGCACGAGCGTCGCGAGAACGCCTGCGAAAGTTTCCCGCTCGGTCAGTTCCAGTGCCATTGAAGATACCTCGTCATCTGCGCAGCCGCTGCCGACAGGATAGCTGCGGCGTCCTCGAAGGCCGTAGGCGGTCTTCATCAAGCACGCTAGGATTTTCCCGCACGACCGTCCGGACCGCGGCGCTCATTCTGGGCTAAGTCTCCCCTCATTCCCGGCTCATTCTGGCTGCCTAGAGTGCCAGCAGGTCCTCCGTACGGCGTTCGTGCCGTGCGGGGCAGAACCGAGATTCTCAAGGAGATCCTTATGCACACTTCACTCAAAGCCCTGGCCTTCGGCGGCTGTGTCGCCCTGGCCGCATTCGGCTCCATCACTGCCAGCGCGCAATCGTCGTCGTACAGCGACGAGGTCTACAAGGGTGCCGTCTCGGCCGCCCATCCGAGCGGCACCGAAGCGATCGGCCAGTCGACCGGCGCGCCGATGATGAATTCGACGATCTCGAGCGACGAGGTGAGCCAGGGCGCTGCCGCGGCTGCGCATCCGGCCGGCACCGAGGCCATCGGCCAATCGACCGCCGCGCCGATGGCGACCTCGATGGTGTCGAGGGCGGACGTCTACGCAGGCGCAGTGGCGGCTGCACATCCGGCCGGCACCGAGGCCATCGGCCAGTCGACCGGCATGGCCGGCATCACCGGCGGCACGCCGCACTAGGCCGCGGGCCCTCCGGGAATCGGCAGGCTCGCGCCTGCCTTCACCTCGCGCAGCACGATCGCCGAGCGCACGTGCGTGACACCCGACAGCTGGAACAGCGTCGTGTGCAGGAACTGCTCGTAGTGCTTGATGTCCGGCACCAGCACGGTGAGGATGTAGTCCGCCGGGCCGGTGGCCGAGACGCAGCGCACGATCTGCGGGCTGGCGGCCACCGCTTCCTCGAACGCGCGCACCTGCGTCTCGCCGTGCCGGTCGATGTTGACCTCGGTCACGGCCGACAGGTTGAGCCCGACCTTCTCCGGATCGATCACCACCGTGTAGCCGCGGATCACGCCCGCGGCCTCCATGTCCTTGATGCGGCGCCAGCACGGCGTCGCCGACAGCCCGACCGCCTCCGAGATCTGCTGCACCGTCTGGCGGGCGTCGCGCTGCAATTCGAAAAGAATCTTCAGCGAGTACGAGTCGAGAAGGATGGATTCGTCTTTCATCGTGCGATCGGAGAATTTGATTCTCGAAGAAGGGGTTGTTGCCAGTGTATTGAAGAAGCTTTTACTCAGGGTGCGGGCCAAGAATCCTGCGTATGAACTCCCTCGCCGAGGCGCCCGCGCGCCCGAACGAATTGCATCGTTCCGACTACCAGCTCTCCGACAACCTCTGGGCCTCTTCGGGCGCCATCTTCCTCACCGGCACGCAGGCGCTGGTACGGCTGATGCTGATGCAGCGCCAGCATGACGCAGCCCTCGGCCTGAAGACGCAGGGCTTCGTGAGCGGCTACCGCGGCTCGCCGCTCGGCATGGTCGACCAGGCGATCTGGAAGGCGGGCCCGCGCTTCGGCGAGGCCGGTATCCGCTTCGTGCCGGCGATCAACGAGGAGCTTGCGGCGACGCAGGTGCTGGGCACGCAGCGCGTCGAATCGGACCCGGAGCGCACCGTCGATGGCGTGTTCGCGATGTGGTACGGCAAGGGGCCCGGCGTCGATCGCGCCGGCGATGCGCTCAAGCACGGCAACGCCTATGGATCGTCGCCGCATGGCGGCGTGCTGGTGGTGGCCGGCGACGACCATGGCTGCGTCTCCTCGTCGATGCCGCACCAGAGCGACCAGGCGCTGGCCGCATGGAGCATGCCGGTGCTGCAGCCGGCATGCGTCGCCGAGTACCTGGAGTTCGGGCTGTACGGCTATGCGCTGTCGCGCTATGCGGGCGCCTGGGTCGGCATGGCCGCGTTGTCGGAGGTGGTGGAGAGCGCGAGCACGGTCGACCTCGACCTCGTGCTCGCACGCGTCGCCGCATGGGCCGATGCCGACGCGGTGCGCGCCGCGACCGGCCACCGAGAACCCGTCGACGGCCTGCATTACCGCTGGCCGGACCTGCCTTCGCTGCGCATCGAATCGCGCCTGGCCGACAAGCTCGACGCGGTGGCCGCCTTCGCGCGCGTCAACAGCATCGACCGCCACGTGATCGAGAGCCCGGATGCGAAGGTCGGCATCGTCACCTGCGGCAAGGCCCACTACGACCTGATGGAAGTGCTGCGGCGCCTGGAGATCACGCCCGAGGCACTGGCGCGCGTCGGCGTGCGGCTCTACAAGGTGGGCCTGAGTTTTCCGATCGAGCAGAGCCGCATCAAGGCCTTCGCGGCCGGACTCGACGAGATCCTGATCGTCGAAGAGAAGGGCGCCGTCGTCGAGACGCAGATGCGCGAACTGTTCTACAACCTGCCGGCCGATGCGCGGCCCGTGCTGGTCGGCAAGCGCGACCGCGAGGGACGGCCGCTGGTCTCGGCGCTCGGCGAGCTGCGGCCTTCGCGGCTGATCGAGCTGGTCGCGCACTGGCTGTCGGCGCATTTTCCGGCCAACCAGGACCTCGGCGACCACCTGCAGCACGTGCGCGACTTCACGCCGCCCGAATTGCTCGCCAACCCGAGCGACAGCGTCAAGCGCCTGCCTTACTTCTGCGCCGGCTGTCCGCACAACACCAGCACGAAGGTGCCCGAAGGCTCGACCGCGCGTGCCGGCATCGGCTGCCACTTCATGGCCAACTGGATGGACCGCAGCACGGCCGGGCTGATCCAGATGGGCGGCGAGGGTGTCGACTGGGTCTCGCATTCGCTCTTCACGCGCACGCCGCACGTGTTCCAGAACCTGGGCGACGGCACCTACTACCACTCGGGCTACCTCGCGATCCGGCAGGCAGTCGCGGCCAATGCCACGATCACCTACAAGATCCTGTTCAACGACGCGGTCGCGATGACCGGCGGCCAGCCGGTCGACGGCGTGATCAGCGTCGATGCGATCGCGCGCCAGGTCGAGTCCGAAGGCGTGAAGCAGGTCGTGGTCGTCAGCGACAACATCTGCAAGTACGACGCCATCCAATCACGCTTCCCGGCCGGCACCGAGTTCCACGACCGTGCCGAGCTGGACGCAGTGCAGCGCCGCCTGCGCGAGATCGCCGGCGTCACCGTGCTGATCTACGAGCAGACCTGCGCGGCCGAGAAGCGGCGCCGCCGGAAGAAGGGTGAGCTGCTCGATCCTCCGAAACGCCTCTTCATCAACGAGGCCGTCTGCGAAGGCTGCGGCGACTGCGGCGTGCAGAGCAATTGCGTCGCGGTGCTGCCGAGCGAGACGCCACTCGGGCGCAAGCGCAAGATCGACCAGACCAGCTGCAACAAGGACTACTCGTGCGCCAAGGGCTTCTGCCCGAGCTTTGTCGGCGTGACGGGCGGCGCGCTGCGCAAGAAGAGCGGCGCGTTGGCGCGCGATCTCGATGCCTTCTTCCGCCAGGCCGCGGCCTTGACTACACCCGCTGCGCACACCTGGACGGCGCCTTACGACCTGCTGGTCACGGGTGTCGGCGGCACCGGCGTGGTCACGGTCGGCAGCGTGATCGCGATGGCCGCGCACCTCGAAGGCAAGTCGGCCAGCGTGCTCGACTTCATGGGCTTCGCGCAGAAGGGCGGCGCGGTGCTGAGCTTCGTGCGCCTGGCCGACGTGCCCGAGCGCCTCAACCAGGTCCGCATCGACACCCAGCAGGCCGATGCGATCCTGGCCTGCGATATCGTGGTCGGTGCATCGCCCGATGCGCTGCAGACGGTGCGCCATGGCCGCACGCGCATCCTCGCGAACACGCACGAGATCCCGGTGGCCGAGTCGCTGCGCAATCCGGATGCCGAACTGCATGTCGACCTGCTGCTCGACAAGCTGCGCTTCGCGGCCGGCGACGAGCGGGTCGAGACCTTCGATGCACAAGGCCTGGCGGAAGAATTCCTCGGCGGCACGCTGGCCGCCAACATCCTCGCGATGGGCTATGCGTGGCAGCGCGGCCTGCTGCCGCTCGGTCTCGCGGCGCTGACGCGCGCGATCGAACTCAATGGCGTCGCCGTGCCGGAGAACCTGCTCGCGTTCGCGCTCGGCCGCGTCGCTGCGGCGGACGCGGATGCGCTGGAGCGCCTGCGCGCGACACCGGCCACTGCTGCGCAGGACGATTCGATCGATGCGCTGATTGCACGCGGCGTGGCCCATCTGACGGGCTACCAGAACGCGGCCTGGGCACGCCGCTTCGAAGCCCATGTCCGCGCGCTGCGCGAGCGCGAGGCCGCGCTGCCGGGCGGCGACCCCACGCTGCCCGTGACGCGCAATGCGGCGCGCAGCCTGCAGAAGCTGATGAGCTACAAGGACGAGTACGAAGTCGCGCGCCTCTACACGAACGGCGAGTTCCGCCGCAAGCTGGCCGAGCAGTTCGAGGGCGACGTCCGGCTCGAATTCCACATGGCCCCGCCCTTCATCGCGCGCCCGAAGAATGGCCAGCCACCCGTCAAGATCCGCCTCGGCGGCTGGATGCTGCCGGCGATGGGATGGCTGGCACGCGGCAAAGTCCTGCGCGGCACGGTGTTCGATGTGTTCGGACACACGCAGGAGCGCCGGCTGGAACGCGCGCTGATCACGCAGTTCGAGCAACGCCTGGAGGCGCTGATGGCCGGCCTCAGCGCGAGTGGTCAGGCGCGAGCGGCGCAGATCGCGGCACTGCCGCTCGACATCCGCGGCTATGGCCACGTCAAGCTCGCGAACCTCGCGCTGACGCGGGCGCGCGAGGCGGAGCTGCTGCATCGGCTGGACCCGGAGCGCTATCCCAAGCCGGTGGCCGGCACACCGGCCGCCGGCCAGTTCCGCGGCATCGCGGTGGTGGCTGAATAATGCGGTCTGCACCGGAGACATCCGCCGGCGCGCAGGAGCACATCATCACGAATCCATCGAACGAAGCCGGACTGGTCGAGCAAATCGGCGCCTCGGACTTCGCATCCACGCTCGAACGGCTGACCGCGGCCATCGAAGGCGCCGGGCTGCAGATCTTCGCGCGCATCGACCACGCGGCAGGCGCGCGCGCGATCGGCATGGACATGCTGCCGGCCGTGGTGCTGGTCTATGGCCACGCGCGTGGCGGCACGCCGATCATGCAGGCCTGTCCGCAGGCGGCGCTGGACCTGCCGCTGCGCGTGCTGGTGCGGCAGGACGAAGAGGGGCGCACGCGGGTTGCGTTCCGTCCGGTCGGGGCGATGCTTCGGCAGTTCGGCGTCAGCGAAGAGCTGGCGGCGCGGCTCGAACCGGCGCAGCGGCTGCTGCTCGGTGCGCTGGGTTCGTGATTGAGATGGCCTGCCCGGAGGGGATCGAACCCCCGACAACCTGCTTAGAAGGCAGGTGCTCTATCCAACTGAGCTACGGGCAGTGCAGGGAGGCGCGATTTTACGTTGAGCCGCTGGCGCGTCGGTCCCGGCTGACAAAGGGTGGTGGCTTTGCCCGGATGTGGCGTTGCATGCCTCGGCGCATGTTGGTTGCCAAGGAGCTCGACATGACAGACCAGACCCCCGCCGCATCGCCGCCAAAGCACAGCACGAACGAGGAGCCCGAGATCGGATTCGAGGAATCGATTCCCTCCGACGGCAAGGATCCCGTGGGTGAGGCCATGATCGACAGCCTCGGCAAGGACAAGCCGGAGAACAGCGACAAAGCGGAGAAGGTTCCGCCGAGCCCGCCGGCCGAACCGCTGCCGGAGCAGTTGCCTGTGAGCTGAAGAGAAGAAGCAAGAATTGATGGTCGGGGCGAAAGGATTCGAACCTTCGACCCTCTGGTCCCAAACCAGATGCGCTACCAGGCTGCGCTACGCCCCGACGAGCCTTCGATTCTAGCCTGAGCGCGGGGGATCTCCCGCCCCATTCGTTCAGCGGCGTTGGTATTGCGTCTTGCCGAACAGGATCTCGCGCTCCTTTTCGTCGCGAATGGGCTTGCGGTGCTCGGCCAGCACCTGCACGCCGCGCTGCACGGCCGGGCGGGCGGCGATGCCGTCGAACCATTCCTTCAGGTGCGGGTAGTCGGTCAGCACGATGCCCTGGTTCTCCCAGCTGCGCAGCCACGGGAAGATCGCGATGTCGGCGATCGAATAGGTCCTGCCGGCGATGAACTTGTTGCGCGAGAGCTGCTTGTCGATCACGCCGTAGAGGCGCTTGGCCTCGTTGCTGTAGCGGTCGATCGCATAGGCGAGCTTCTCCGGCGCGTAGATGCGAAAGTGATGGGCCTGGCCGAGCATGGGGCCGACGCTGCCCATCTGGAACATGAGCCACTGCAGCACCTCGTAGCGCGCCCGATCGCCCTCGGGCAGGAACTTGCCGGTCTTGCCCGCGAGGTAGACCAGGATCGCGCCGGACTCGAAGAGCGAAATCGGCTTGCCGTCCGGTCCTTGCGGATCGGTGATCGCGGGGATCTTGTTGTTGGGGCTGATGGCGAGGAAGCCGGGCTCGAACTGATCGCCCTTGCCGATGTTGACCGGGTGCGCGCGGTAGGGCAGGCCGCACTCCTCGAGCATGATGTGGACCTTGTGACCATTGGGCGTGGGCCAGGAATAGGCGTCGATGGGTGCTTGCGGCATGTGGCTGGATTCCATGGGTGATGAAAGGGGCCGGCCAGCATAGCGGCGGCCGGCTTTTCCTGCAGGCTGCGGCTCAGGCGGCCGCGGCGGCCGTCGGCGCGAGATGCCGGTGGATCAGCGCGACCACCGCCGCCCCTTCGCCGATCGCGCCGCCGACGCGCTTGACCGAGCCCGAGCGCACGTCGCCGACCGCGAACACGCCGGCGACGCTGGTCTCCAGCGCAGCGGCCGGCCGGGCCGGGAATCCGCCGCGCGCGGCCTCGCCGGTCAGCACGAAGCCGTGCTTGTCGACCGCGACACCGCAGCCCTCGAGCCAGGCCGTCTCGGGCACGGCGCCGATGAACAGGAAGATGTTGCGCGCCGGGCAATCCTCCAGCGTGCCGTTCAGGCGGTTGCGCCAGGTCGCGCCGTTCAGCCCGGTCGCGGGCTCGCCGTTCAGGTGCACGAGTTCGGTGTGCGGATGCAGCGCGATGTTGGACGTGGCCTCGATGCGGTCGATCAGGTAGCGTGACATGGTGGCGGCCAGCGAAGGGCCGCGCACCAGCACGTTGACCTTGGCCGCCTGCTGCGACAGGAACACCGCGGCCTGACCGGCCGAGTTGCCGCCGCCGACCAGCGCGACTTCCTGTTGTGCGCACAGCTTGGCCTCGATCGCCGAGGCCCAGTACCAGATGCCGCGGCCTTCGAATTCCGCGAGACGCGGCACCTCGGGCCGGCGGTAGTGCGCGCCGCTCGCGATCACCACCGTGCGCGAGCGCAGGCGCCGGCCATCGGTCAACCGGACCGCGAGCTCGCCGCCGTGATCGGCGGCGCTGCAGTCCAGCGAGGCGACCTCGGCGGGAATCAGCATCTCGACGCCGAACTTCTGCGCCTGCACATAGGCACGCCCGGCCAGTGCGCCGCCCGAGATGCCGGTCGGAAAGCCGAGGTAGTTCTCGATGCGCGCACTGGCGCCGGCCTGGCCGCCGAAGGAGCGGCAGTCGAGCACGATCACGCGCAGCCCTTCGGATGCGGCATACACCGCGGTCGCGAGCCCGGCCGGGCCGGCGCCGACCACCAGCACGTCGAACAGGTCGGCATGCTCGAGGGTGTCGACCATGCCGAGGCAGCGCGCGAGCGCGTTGTCGGTCGGGTTCGCCATCACGGAGCCATCGGGGCAGACCACCAGCAGTTCAGCCTCGCCGTACTGTTCGAGCAGCGCGGCCGCGTCGCTGTCCTGCGTGGCATCGACCACGTGATGGGGATGGCCGTTGCGGCGCAGGAAGTTCTGCAGCCGCATCACGGCGGCCGATTGCGGCGGGCCGATCAGCACCGGGCCGCTCGCGCCCGATTCGATCAGGGCCACGCGGCGCAGGATCATCGCGCGCACCAGCCGCTCGCCGAGATCGGCTTCGGCAATGATCAGCGCGCGCAGCCGTTCGGGCGGCACCAGCAGGGTCTGGACGTCTTCCTCGGCATGGCCGTCGACCAGGGCAGGGCGGCCCGAGAGCTGCGCGACCTCGGCCAGGAACTGCCCGGGCCCCTGGCGTTCGATGGGCACCACATGGCCGAGCCCGTCGCGCTGGCTGATCGCCACCACGCCCTCGAGCACGACGAACATGCCGGGGCCGGGTTCGCCGGCGCGGAACAGGCAGTCGCCGCGCGCATAGCGGCGAAGCTCGCCGAATCGGCGGATGCGCGCGATGTCGGCGGCGCTCAGCACGGGAAACATCTGGTGGCGACGGGTCTCGACTTGGATCGGTGTATCGGCGGCCATGAACAGGACTCCAGGGACGAATATGAGGCGTTTGACGACGACGCAGGATCGCACGGGTCATGCGCGTCATGCAATTGCCATGGCGCTGACATGCTTGTTTCACTGCGGATGCCCAGACTCCAGCGGCAGAAAGGGTCTCGCATGAAAGAACTGCCCACTCCGACGTTTCCGTTCTCGCAACTGGGACTGCGCGCGGCGCTCTGGCCCGCGCCAAGCCCCGCGACCCGCACTGCCGTGTCTGTCCCGGCGCCGCTGCCGCGTGCGGACCCGGTACCCGCCGAGCCGGCGTCGGGCATCAGCGTCACCTGGGCGCGCCACCAGGACGACGTGCGCGCGGCGCAGCGGCTGCGCTACCAGGTCTTCGCGGGCGAGATGGGCGCCCGCCTCACGACGCCGCTGGACGGCCACGACATCGACATCTTCGACGATTTCTGTGAACACCTGCTGGTGCGGGATGTCGCGACGCAACAGGTGATCGGCACCTACCGCGTGCTGACGCCGGCCCAGGCACGCCGCGTCGGCAGCACCTACAGCGACACGGAATTCGATCTGACCCGGCTGCGCGACCTGCGCGAACGCATGGTCGAGCTCGGCCGCAGCTGCGTGCATGCCGACCATCGCCAGGGCGGCGTGATCCTGGCGCTCTGGAGCGCACTGGCCGGCTTCATGAACCGGAACCGGCTCGACACGATGATCGGCTGCGCCAGCATTCCGATGTGGCACAACGGCGTCACCAGCGGCGATGCGGCGGCCAGCATCTGGCGCCAGCTCTCGGCCACGCACATGGCGCCGATCCAGTACCAGGTCCAGCCGCGCCTGCCGCTGCCGGTGCACCGGCTCGACGACGCGCTGGAGGTCGAGGCGCCGGCGCTGATCCGCGGCTATCTGCGCCTGGGCGCCAAGGTGCTGGGGCCGCCGGCCTGGGATCCGGACTTCAATACCGCCGACCTGCCGATGCTGATGCGCATCGACGACCTGCCGTCGCGCTACCGGAAGCACTTCCTGGGCCATTGAGCCGATTCGGGGATGGCGTCACATGCTTGTCATGGAACTGTCACGACGGCTGTCGACACTGTCATGTTTACGCCTACGAGCATTTCCGTGCCGCTTGTCCCAGAATCAGTGTCCATGTCGCCCGCCAAAGCAGACGCCGCGGCCGCTCCCGTCCAGCCCGCCCTGGTGCTGCTCGATCGCGACCACAGCATCCTCGCCTTCAATGAGCGGGTGCTCGATTGGGCGCGACGTCCCGAGGTGCCGCTGATCGAGCGGCTGCGCTATCTCTGCATCGTGTCGTCCAATCTCGACGAGTTCTTCGAGGTCCGCGCGGCGCCGCACCTGGGCGCCGGCGTGGCCGGGGACCACAAGGGCACGTACACCGTGGAATCCTTCGAGCGGCTGGCCGAGGCGGCGCACGCGCTGGTCGCAGGTCAGTACGCGCTCTACAACGACGAGCTGATTCCTACCTTCGCGGCCCAGGGGATCCAGATCATCTCCCACGGCGAGCGCAATCCGGTGCAGCGCAAATGGGTGCATGACTATTACGAGCGCGAGGTCCGACCGCTGCTGATCCCGGTCGGGCTGGATCCGGCCCATCCGTTTCCGCAGGTGGCCAACAAGTCGCTCAACTTCATCGTGCGGCTGAGTGGCAAGGATGCCTTCGGCCGCGAGAACCCGATCGCCATCGTCAAGGTGCCGCGCGTGCTGCCGCGGCTGATCCGCATGCCGTCCAAGGTGTCGGGCGGCAAGACGCTGTTCATCGCGCTGTCGAGCATCGTGCGCGCCCACCTGTCGAGCATGTTTCCGGGGCGCGAGGTGGGCGAGTTCTCGCAGTTCCGGGTGACGCGCCATTCCGACCTCGCGGTCGACGAGGAAGACGTCAAGAACCTGCGCACCGCGCTGCGCCAGGGCCTGCAGCATCGGCACTACGGACAGGCCGTGCGGCTCGAGGTGTCGGCCAGCTGCGCCGAATCGCTGGCGAGCTTTCTGCTTGCGCAGTTCAATCTGCCCGCGCAGGCGCTCTACCGTGTGCATGGGCCGGTCAATCTGGCGCGCCTGACGCAGCTGATCGACCTGCTCGAGGAACCGCAGCTGCGCTTTCCGCCCTACCAGGCGTCCTACCCGATCACGCTGTCGCCCGGCCAGTCCTTCTTCGACCGGCTGCAGCGCGGCGATGCGCTGATCCACCAGCCTTTCGAAAGCTTCGAGGGCGTGCTCGCATTCCTGCGCGAGGCGGTGAAAGATCCGCAGGTGCTCGCCATCAAGCAGACCATCTACCGCACCGGCACCGACTCCGAGTTGATGGACCTGCTGCGCGAGGCCGTCCGCAACGGCAAGGAAGTGACGGTGGTGGTGGAGCTCAAGGCACGCTTCGACGAGGAAGCCAACATCAACTGGGCCGAGATGCTCGAATCGATCGGCGCGCAGGTGGTGTATGGCGTGGTCGGCCTGAAGACCCACGCCAAGATGCTGCTGGTGACTCGCCGCGAGGGCAAGCAGATGCGGCGCTACGGTCATCTGTCGACCGGCAACTACAACCCGCGCACGGCGGCGCTCTACACCGACATCAGCCATCTGACCGCCGACCCGCTGCTGACCGCCGACATGGAAGCGGTGTTCGTGCACCTGGCCAGCCAGAGCCGGCTGCCGAAGCTCAACCGCATGTGGCTCGCGCCTTTCGACCTCCACCGCAACCTGCTCGCGCGCATCGACGCGCTCGGTGTTGCCGCGGCACTGGGCGAGCCGACACGCATCGTCGCCAAGATGAACGCGCTGACCGACGAGGACCTGATCGCCGCGCTGGTCAAGGCCGGGCAGAAGGGCGTGAAGATCGACCTGATCGTGCGCGGCGCCTGCACGCTGCCGGCGCAGGCGCCGGGCCTGACCGACAACATCCGCGTGCGCTCGGTGATCGGGCGCTTTCTCGAACATTCGCGCGTCTTCTATTTCCGCCAGCGCGACGACGAGGCGCTCTACCTGTCCAGCGCCGACTGGATGAATCGCAACATGCTGCGGCGCATCGAGCTGGCCTGGCCGGTGACCGATCCGGTGCTGCGCCAGCGGCTCATCGACGAATGCCTGGTCGCCTACCTGCACGACGGCCGCGACGCCTGGGACCTCGGCGCCGACGGCGCCTACCACCACGTGCATCGCGACACGCACGTGGGCGAGGGCGGTGCCTCGCGCGCGGTCGAGGCCCACGGCGCGCAGAAGGCCCTGATGGACCGCTACGCATCGCGCGGCCTCAGCCGCGCCGCTTCAAGGGATTGACAACACCATGGACCTTATTTTCTGGCGCCATGCCGAGGCCGAGGACTGGACCGAGGGCTGCGACGACCTGCAGCGCTCGCTCACGCCGCGCGGCGAGAAGCAGGCCAAGCGCATGGGCGCCTGGCTCGACCGCCAGCTGCCGGAAGGCACGCGCGTCGTCTGCAGTCCGGCGCGGCGCTGCGAGCAGACGGCGCTGGCGCTCGGGCGCAAATACAAGCTGCGCGCCGAACTCGCGCCCGACACCACGCCCGATGCGCTGCTGGGCGCGGCCGGCTGGCCCAACGGCAAGTCGGTGGTGCTGCTGATCGGGCATCAGCCTTCGCTCGGCCAGTCGATCTCGCTGCTGCTCGGGCTGCAGCAGGACAGCTGCCCGGTGCGCAAGGGCGCGGCCTGGTGGATCCGCTCGCGCGAGCGCGACCACGACGTGCAGACGATCGTGGTTGCGGTGCAGTCGCCCGAACTGCTGTAGTAGCGCCAGGCGCCTTCAGCCGGCGAGCTCGACGCGCCAGCTGGTCTTCTGCCAGGCCAGCACCTCTTCGCGCAGCAGATGCGCCGACTGCGGATAGGCTTCCGCCCAGCCGCTGCGGCATGCGACCGAGAACACCCGTCCGCCCGCGTGAGTGAAGCGCAGCCCCTGCAGATCGGGATCGCGCCGTGCATGGCAGAGGATCACCGCCAGCCGCAAGGACAGCAGTTGCGCGGCGAAGCCTTCGTCCTCCAGCACCGGTTCGAGCTTGCGCAGCTTGCCGCGGTGGCCGAGCACCAGCTGGCCGAGCCAGTGCATCTCGTTCACCGCGAAGCCTGGTGCGTCCGCGTTGTCGAGGATGTAGGCACCGTGCTTGTGGTACTCGCTGTGGGAGATCTGCACGCCGATCTCGTGCAGCTGCGCCGCCCAGCCGAGCTTGCGCAGCGCGCGGCCGGCGCGGCTCGTGGTGCTGGCGCCGCGCGCGGCCGGATCGATCTGCAGGAACAGCGCCGCGGCGGTCTCGCCGACGCGCCGGGCCTGCATCGCATCGACGGCGAAGCGGCCGGCGAGCCGGGCCACCGTGGAAGCGCGCAGGTCGGCGACGCTGTCGTCGCGCTCCAGCAATTCATAGAGCACGCCATGGCGCAGCGCGCCCTGGGCGACCCGCATCTCCTCGATCTCGAGCAGGTCGAACACGGCGCGCAGCACGCTCACGCCGCCGCCGATCACGGCCTTGCGGTCCTCGCGCATGCCTTCGATGCGCAGCCGGTCGGCGCTGCCGGCCTTGAGCAGCCGGTCGAGCAGCCAGTCGAGTCCCTCGCGCGTGATCAGGCCCGGCTCGCCGCCGGCAGCCGCCAGCACGTCGCCGACCGCTCCGATCGTGCCCGAGGCACCGTAGGCAACGTCCCAGCGGTCGGGCACGTAGCTGCCGAGCGCGTCGTCGAGCACCGCCTTGGCCGCGATCTCGGCCGCCCGGAAGGCCGCGGCCGTGAACTGGCCCTCGGCGAAATGCTTCATCGACCAGGCGACGCTGCCGACACGGTAGGACTCCATCACCTCGGCTTCGAGCGCCCGGCCGATGATCATCTCGGTGGAGCGTCCGCCGATGTCCACCACCAGCCGGCGTTCGCGGTCGCTGGCATCGGTATGGGGCAGCGCGTGGGCGACGCCCTGGTAGATCAGACGCGCTTCCTCGCGGCCGGTGATGACGTCGATGCCGAAGCCGAGCACGGTGCGCGCGCGCAGCAGGAATTCGTCGCGGTTGCGGGCTTCGCGCAGCGTCTGCGTGGCGACCGCACGCACCTGCGAGCGCTTGAAGCCCGCCAATCGTTCGCCGAAGCGCGCGAGCGTGTCCCATCCGCGCTGCATGGCCTCGGGCGTGAGGTTGCGCGCGCTGTCCAGGCCGTTGCCCTGGCGTACGGTCTCTTTCAGGTATTCGGTGCGATGGATCTGGCCATGGTCGACCTGACCGATTTCGAGGCGAAAGCTGTTGGAGCCGAGATCGACCGCAGCGAGGCGGGTTCCGTTTTGCATATTGAAGTGGAGAGGCCGGGGCCTGATCGTAGCGCCGACGAGCACGCAGGCGAGCGCAAGGCTAGATCGGCCGTATGACGGTTGCATGACACCGTCATGTGGGCCGGATCGCCGAAAGGGTCGTTTTCCCTCTGTGGAGGGGTGTCACACCGATGTCACATGAGCTCCCTAGAGTCCGTTCCAAGCCCCTTGCGGGGTCCTTCACTTCAAAGGAAGTTCCAATATGAAAACGACGTTCAAATTCGCTGCCGCCGGCCTCGTCGCCGCGGCCTTCGCCCAAGTTCCCGCCTTCGCACAGGAAGCCACCGGCGCCGGCGCGAGCTTCCCGGCGCCGCTTTATTCCAAGTGGGCCTCCGACTACAACAAGGCCACCGGCGTCAAGATCAACTACCAGTCGGTCGGTTCCGGCGCCGGCATCAAGCAGATCGATGCCAAGACGGTGGACTTCGGCGCGTCCGACATGCCGCTGGCCGACGAAGAGCTCAAGGCCAAGGGCCTGATGCAATTCCCCACCGTGATCGGCGGCGTGATCCCCGTGGTCAATATCCAGGGCATCAAGCCCGGTGCGCTCAAGCTCAGCGGCCAGGTGCTCGGCGACATCTATCTCGGCAAGATCACCAAGTGGAACGATCCGGCGATCAAGGCGCTCAACGCTTCGGTCGCGCTGCCCGATGCGGCCATCGCACCCGTGCGCCGCGCCGACGGTTCGGGCACGACCTTCCTGTTCACGAACTACCTGAGCAAGGTCAACGCCGACTGGAAGAGCAAGGTCGGCGACGGCACGGCCGTCAACTGGCCCACCGGCGCGGGCGGCAAGGGCAACGAGGGTGTCGCGGCCTTCGTGAACAAGCTGCCCAATTCGATCGGCTACGTCGAATACGCTTACGTCAAGCAGAACAAGATGACGTACACGCAGATGGAGAATTCGACCGGTGCCTTCGTCTCGCCCGACGACACCGCGTTCAAGGCCGCGGCCGCCGGCGCCGACTGGTCCAAGACTTTCTATCAGGTGCTGACCAACCAGCCGGGCAAGGACGCATGGCCGATCACCGGCGCGACCTTCATCCTGATGCACAAGGCGCAGGACAAGCCGGCGCAGGCGGCGACCACGCTCAAGTTCTTCGACTGGGCCTACAAGAACGGCGACAAGACCGCTGCCGATCTCGACTACGTGCCGATGCCCGACAAGGTCAAGGGTGCCATCGCGTCCGCCTGGGGTGAGATCAAGGACGCGTCGGGCAAGACCATCACCGTCCAGCAATAAGAAACGACGGCGCGCATGAGCATGGAGCTCGATCGCGCGCCGCTTTCGGAGCGACCTGTGTCATCCACCTTTCCCGCAAACGCCCGCGCGCTCGACCTCGCCACCGAGGACGCGCGTGCCGCGACCAGCCCGCCGCCGGCCAAGCGGCCGCGCACGGGGCCGCTCACCGATCGTCTGTTCGGCTGGGCCGCCATGGGGGCCGCGCTGCTGACGCTCGCGATGCTGATCGGCATCCTGCTGTCGCTTCTGGTCGGCGCCTGGCCGGCGATCGCCAAGTTCGGCTTCGGCTTCTTCACCAGCAGCGTGTGGGATCCGGTCAAGGACGAATACGGCGGTCTCGTGATGATCTACGGCACGCTCGCCACCTCGCTGATCGCGCTGCTGATCGCGGTGCCGGTGAGTTTCGGCATCGCGCTGTTCCTCACCGAGATGTCGCCCTCGTGGCTCAAGCGCCCGCTGGGCACGGCCATCGAGCTGCTTGCTGCGGTGCCTTCGATCGTCTACGGCATGTGGGGCCTGCTGGTGTTCGGGCCGATCCTGGCGACCTATGTGCAGCAGCCGCTGCAGAAGCTTTTCGCCGGGGTGCCTTACCTCGGCGCGCTGGTGACCGGGCCGCCCGTGGGCATCGGCATCCTGTCGGCCGGCATCATCCTCGCGATCATGATCATTCCGTTCATCGCCTCGGTGATGCGCGATGTGTTCGAGGTGACGCCGCCGCTGCTCAAGGAATCGGCCTACGGCCTGGGTTCGACCACCTGGGAGGTCGTCTCCAAGGTCGTGCTGCCGTACACCAAGGCCGGCGTCGTCGGCGGCATCATGCTCGGCCTGGGCCGCGCGCTCGGCGAGACGATGGCCGTCACCTTCGTGATCGGCAATACCAACCAGCTCAGTTCGCTGTCTGTGTTCGAGGCGGCCAACAGCATCACCTCGGTGCTGGCCAACGAATTCGCCGAAGCCGGCGAAGGCCTGCACCAGGCCTCGCTGATGTACCTCGGGCTGGTGCTGTTCTTCATCACCTTCGTGGTGCTGTCGCTGTCCAAGCTGCTGTTGCAGCGGATGAAGAAGAGCGAAGGGACGCGAGCATGACCACCGCAGAACGTCTGCTGACCGCCAAGGCGCTCGAGGAAACACGCGCTGCGCGCTTTGCCAGCCGCAAGCGCGTCAACATCATCGCGCTGAGCCTGTCGCTCGCCGCGATGGCTTTCGGCGTTTTCTGGCTGGTCTGGATCCTGTGGGAAACGCTGCGCCTCGGCGTGGGCGGCCTCGCACTGGCCACCTTCACCGAGATGACGCCGCCGCCGAACGAGGCGGGCGGCATCGCCAACGCGATCTACGGCTCCTTCATGATGGTGGCGATGGCCACCTTCATCGGAACGCCGATCGGCATCATGGCCGGCATCTATCTGGCCGAGTACAACCCGAAGAGCTGGTTGTCGAACGTGATCCGCTTCGTCAACGACATCCTGCTGTCGGCGCCGTCGATCGTGATCGGCCTGTTCGTCTACGCGGTGGTGGTGGCCTATTTCAAGACCTTCTCGGGCCTGGCCGGTGCGCTGTCGCTGGCGCTGATCGTGATCCCGGTCGTGATCCGCACGACCGAGAACATGCTCCAGCTGGTGCCGCCCGGCTTGCGCGAAGCGGCCTATGCGCTGGGCACGCCGAAGTGGAAGGTGATCCTGAGCATCACGCTGCGCGCCGCGCGCGCGGGCGTCGTCACCGGCGTGCTGCTGGCCGTGGCGCGCATCGCCGGCGAGACCGCGCCGCTGCTCTTCACCGCGCTCAGCAACCAGTTCTGGACCTCCGACCTGCGCCAGCCGATGGCCAGCCTGCCGGTGACCATCTTCAAGTTCGCGATGAGCCCGTATGAGAACTGGCAACACCTGGCATGGGCCGGCGTGTTCCTGATCACCGTCGCGGTGCTGGGCCTCAATATCCTCGCGCGGGTCCTGACCCGCACCAAACTCTGACCCCCAATGCCAACCACACTCGCACAGCCCTCGCGCTCGAAGATCTCGGTCAAGGACCTGAACTTCTACTACGGCAAGTTCCACGCGCTCAAGGGCATCAACCTCGAGATCCCCGAGAACAAGGTGACGGCCTTCATCGGCCCGTCGGGTTGCGGCAAGTCGACGCTGCTGCGCACCTTCAACCGGATGTTCGAGCTCTATCCCGAGCAGCGCGCCGAGGGCACCATCGCGCTGGACGGCGAGAACCTGCTGACCTCCAAGCAGGATGTCGCACTGATCCGCGCCAAGGTCGGCATGGTGTTCCAGAAGCCGACGCCGTTCCCGATGTCGATCTACGACAACATCGCTTTCGGCGTGAAGCTGTTCGAGAGCCTGAGCGCCGCCGAGATGGACGATCGCGTCGAATGGGCGCTCAAGAAGGCCGCGCTCTGGACCGAGGTGCGCGACAAGCTGCAGCAGAGCGGCTCCGGCCTGTCGGGCGGGCAGCAGCAGCGGCTGTGCATCGCGCGCGGCATCGCGATCAAGCCCGAGGTCCTGCTGCTCGACGAGCCGTGCTCGGCGCTGGACCCGATCTCGACGGCGAAGATCGAGGAGTTGATCGCCGAGCTCAAGAGCGAGTACACCGTCGTCATCGTGACCCACAACATGCAGCAGGCCGCGCGCTGCAGCGATTACACCGCCTACATGTACCTCGGCGACCTGATCGAATTCGGTGCCACGGAAGAGCTGTTCTTCAAGCCGAAGCGCAAGGAGACCGAGGACTACATCACAGGCCGTTTCGGCTAAGGAGACCGCATGACCGAGAAACACCTCTCCAGCCAGTTCGACAGCGAACTCAACACCGTCTCGTCCCGCGTGATGGAGCTCGGCGGCATGGTCGAGTCGCAGATCTACCAGGCGGTGTATGCGCTGTCCGAGTTCGATTCGGAAGCCGCGGACCGCGTGATGGAGACCGAGAATCGCGTCAACGCGATGGAGATCGAGATCGACCGCGAGCTGTCGTCGATCATCGCGCGGCGCCAGCCGACGGCGCGCGATCTGCGCCTCCTGATCGCGATCTCGAAGACCACCGCCAACCTCGAACGCGTCGGCGACGAGGCCAACAAGATCGCGCGCATGGTCAAGAAGATCATCGAGAGCGGGTCGGCGCGCGCGCTGCCCTCGATCGAGCTGCGTGTCGCCGCCGACCTGGCCTCGGGCCTGCTGCGCAAGGCGCTCGATGCCTTCGCGCGGCTGGACACCGCCGCCGCGCTCTCGATCCTGAAAGACGACGACCTGATCGACAAGGAATTCGACGGCTTCGTGCGCAAGCTGGTGACTTACATGATGGAAGATCCCCGCACCATCTCGGCCAGCCTCGATCTGCTGTTCCTGGCCAAGGCCATCGAGCGCATCGGCGACCATGCGAAGAACATCGCCGAGTTCATCATCTACATCGTCAAGGGCGCCGATGTGCGGCACACTTCGATGAATGAGATTGAAGCTGCGCTTCAATGACTCGCCCCCAGGCTGCGCGCACTTCGTGTCGCTTCGCCAACCCCCTGCCGGGGGCAACACCGGCGGACCGGCAAAGCCGGATCCGCGGTGTTTCCCGCGCTGAGTTGCTGGCACACTTGGACTTCTGTTGTCTATGAAGAAACCACGCATCCTGATCGTCGAAGACGAGTCCTCGATCGCCGAGCTGATCGCCGTCAACCTGCGCCACAACGGCTTCGAGCCGATCTGGGCCGAGGACGGCGATGCGGCGCAGCGCGAGATCGATGCCTTCCTGCCCGACCTGGTGCTGCTCGACTGGATGCTGCCGGGCCAGAGCGGCCTGCAACTCGCGCGCCACTGGCGCAAGGACTCGCGCACCAAGGCGATTCCGATCCTCATGCTCACTGCGCGCGGCGACGAGCCCGACAAGGTGGCCGGGCTCGATGCCGGCGCCGACGACTACATCACCAAGCCGTTCTCGACGCAGGAGATGCTGGCCCGCATCCGGGCCGTGCTGCGCCGCCGGGCGCCCGAGGTCGTGACCGAGCGCGTCGAGATCGGCGAGCTCGCGCTCGACACCGCGACGCACCGCGTGACCTGGCAGGGCGCGCCGCTCAAGGTAGGGCCGACCGAGTTCAAGCTGCTGGGCTATCTCATGCAGCATGCCGAGCGCGTGCACAGCCGTGCCCAGCTGCTGGACAAGGTGTGGGGCGACCACGTCTACATCGAGGAGCGCACGGTCGACGTGCACGTCAAGCGCCTGCGCGAATCGCTCGGCGCGGCCGCGCCGATGGTCGAGACCGTGCGCGGCGCGGGTTACCGGCTCACGGCGCAGGCCACCGTCTGATGCCGACGCCGGGCCGCCGCGCGGCGGTGCACGGCCCACGGGCGGGATAATCGTTTCGGCATGCCCTTCCGTATCGCAACTTTCCTGATCGCTTCGCTCGCGGGCGCCGCCTGTGCGGCAGCCCTCATCGGCTGGCGTTTCGCGGGGGCCGGCGCCTGGCTGGGCGCGCTACTCTGGCTGGCGCTCGATGCATGGCGTGCGCAGCGCCTGCTGAAGGTCTTGCGCAACGATGCCTCGGGCCTGCCTTTGCGCGGTCCCGGCGTGTGGGGCGAACTGTCCGAACGCATTCGCAAGCTGCTGCGCGTGCGCGAACAGCAGACCCGTCAGGCCGAGGATCGGCTGCAGGAATTCCTCGCTGCCATCCAGGCTTCGCCCAATGGCGTGGTGCTGCTCGACGAGCAGGGGCGCATCGAATGGTGCAACCAGACGGCGGCCTCGCAGTTCGGCATCGATGCCGAGCGCGACCTGCTGCAGCACCTCGCGAACCTGGTGCGCGATCCGGCCTTCGTGGCCTACCTCGCATCGTGGAACTACAGCCGCGACGTGGTGATCGACGCGTCCTCGCAGGTGCATGCGCACCGTGGTCAGCCGATGCGGCTGTCGGTACAGGTCCATCCCTACGCGGGCAATCGCCGCATGCTGCTCACGCGCGACATCACCGCGGTCGAACAGGCCGAAGCGATGCGGCGCGATTTCGTCGCCAACGTTTCGCACGAGATCCGCACGCCGCTGACGGTGCTCGCAGGCTTCGTCGAGACGCTGCAGAACCTGCCGCTCGATGCCGAGGAGCGCGCGCGCTACCTCGCACTCATGGGGCAGCAGTCGCATCGCATGGAAACGCTGGTCAACGACCTGCTGACGCTGTCGCGGCTCGAGGGCAGTGCGGCACCGCCGGCCAATCGCTGGACCCGCGTGCGGGCGCTGCTGGCGCAATGCGAAGACGAGGGGCGCGGCTTGTCGAGCCGGCTGGCGTCGCAGGGTCATCGGCTCTCGTTCGACATGGAGGCCGACACCGAGCTGGCCGGCGCGCCGACCGAACTGCAGAGCGCCATGTCGAACCTGCTGAGCAACGCCATCCGATACACGCCGGGCGGCGGCCAGGTGGCGGTGAGCTGGCGCCTCCTGCCCGACGGTCGCGGCGAGTATGCGGTGCGCGATAGCGGACCCGGCATCGCGGCCGAGCATATTCCGCGGCTGACCGAGCGCTTCTATCGCATCGATCGCAGCCGCTCGCGCGAGACCGGCGGCACCGGGCTCGGACTGGCGATCGTGAAGCACGTCGCGCAACGCCATGGCGCCGAGCTGCGCATCGAAAGCACGGTCGGCAAGGGCTCGCGTTTCGCGCTGCTGTTCCCGGTCACGCGGCTGCGGCCGGCTGCGCCGGTCAGCGTCGCTGCCTGACGGTCACCAGCAGCAGGGCGAGGAAGAGCGTTGCGGTGAGCGCGAGCGCCAGCGCGCCCATGATCCAGAACGCCAGCGGCGACTCCATCGCCGGCCACGGACCGACGCCGCGGTAGGCCAGCAGGTAGCTGCCGCCGAGGCCCACGCCCCAGAGCAGCGTGCAATAGAGGATCAGCGGCATCACGGTGACCCGATAGCAGCGCAGCACGAACACGCACAAGGTCTGCACGGCGTCCGCGAGGTGGTAGATGCAGGTCGCCAGCAGCAGTGTCGCGCCGAGTGCCACGACCTCGGGATTGGCGGAATAGATGCGCGGCAGCTGCCATCGGAACAGCAGCATCGATCCCGCGATCAGCAGGGCGAAGAACAGCGCCAGCTCGAAGCCTTTGCGGCAGGCGCGGCGCGCCAGGGCCGCCTCGCCCGCGCCGAGCCAGAAGCTCACGCGCGCGCTGGTCGCGATGGCCAGCGACAGCGGCATCATGTAGGCGACCGCGGTGAGGTTCGACGCGATCTGATGGGCTGCCGAAGCGGCGGTGCCCAGGCGCGCGATGAAAAGCGCCATCAGCGTGAACGAGGTCACCTCCACCAGCACCGAGAGCCCGGCCGGCACGCCCAACCGCGCGAACTGGCCGAGCTGCGCCCAGTCGGGTTTCTCGATACGCTGCCAGAAGCGGTACTCGCGGTAGAAGGCCTGCCTGCGCAGCAACAGCACGGCGAGCACCAACATGGTCCAGTTCACGATCAGCGTCGCGACGCCGCAGCCCACCAAGCCCATCGCGGGCAGGCCCGCACCGCCGAAGGTGAGCCAGATGGACAGGGGCAGCTTCATGGCGAGCGAAGCCAGCTGCAGCCAGGTCACCAGCTGCGGCTTGCCCAGGCTCTGGTTCAGGGTGCTGAAAAGCCGGAACAGCAGGGCCGGCGCGAGCGCGAAGGCGAGCACCTGCAGATAGGCCTCGACGTCCGCGCGCATGGCCCGCGGCACTTCGGTCCAGCGCAGCATCGGGGCCGGGAACAGCAGCACGCTCATCCCGAGCACGATCGCGATGCCGCACAGATAGAGCGACTGCCGCACCGACGCGCCGACTTCCCCGGTGCGCCGCGCGCCGTGCAGTTCGGCCCACACCGGCAGCAACGCCTGCAGGCCGCCCATCAACGAGACGTAGACGCTGACGAAGATGGCCGAGCCGACCGACAGTGCGGCCAGGGCGCCCTCGGCATAGCGGCCGGCCACGATCGTGTCGGTCACGCCGAAGGCCATCACTGCCATCTGTCCGGCCAGCACCGTCGCGGCGTGGCGCACGATCACGCGCCGTTCGCTAGTCACCGGCCGGGGTGATCCGTTGGTAGAGCAGCAGATCGTCGCCCGCGCTGGTCGGACGGCGCAGCGTGCCGGTGAAGCGCCAACCATCGAGGTTCACGATTTCGTGCAGCCGCACGATCGCTTCCGGCGCCACCAGCAGCCAGGGGCAGTTCTGCGCAGTGGTCAGCGGTTGCAGCTTCAGCTGGCCATGAAAGCGCAACGCTGCGATATGCGGGCGGTCGAGCGAGAGTTCGGAAATGCATGCAGGCTGGCCCACGCGTTCGGAGACCGCCCGCACCTGCGGGATGTAGCTGCGCGCGTAGTCGAGCAGCGGCAGCCACAGCGTCATCAGCAGCATCCAGCACAGCGCCGCGCCGCCGGCCGGCAGCACCAGGGTCTTCCAGAGCGCCGCGCGGTGGCGGCCGGTGCGCCATCGCACGAGCCAGGCCCAGGCGAGCGTTGCCGCCAGTGCGAAGGCGAAGGCGACGCCCGAGAAGTGCGGAACGAAGCCGGGTGCCAGTCTCGCGACATTGGCGGCCGGCTTGGCCGGCACGCCGGTCTGCATCGCGATCCAGATGACCCAGATGATGATCGCCGAACCGCTGAAGAAGAGCAGCGTGAACCAATCGATCAACGCCGACACGCTGCGCCGGAAGGTCGGCAGGGCGAAGGCCGCCAGCGTCGCGAAGGCAGGCAGGGCGAGCAGCAGCGAGCGTTCGGAATAGTTGGTGGTCCAGGTCGCGGCCAGGGGCACCAGTGCGAACCACAGCGGCAACGCGACGTGGCGGGCCATGAGCTGGCGGCGCCAGCGCCACAGGGTCCACACGGCAAGCGGCCACGCGGGCCAGGTGAACCACAGCAGCAGCTTGGCCTGATTCCTGACATCGACGGCGATGCTCGCCGCACGGCTGCCGGGAAGCTCGATCTTCCAGTCGAAAAGGCCGAGCGAAGCGGCCAGCACGCCTGCCAGCACCGTGGCACCCAGCACCGCGATGACCGCGCCGGTGGAGTAGCTGGGTTCCTCGGTGGTATCGACGCCGCGGCGGCGTTCGGCGATCAGCACCAGCACGCAGCCGATGCCCAATGCCAGCCCGACGGTCGGGCCGCCGCTCAGCGTCATGCCGACGGCCCCGATCGCCAGGGCAATGAAAGCCCCGACACGCCGGTACGGCAGTGCAGCGACGCCATAGAACAGGTGGGAGGCAAAGAAAAGCTGCGCCAGCGCGGGGGTGGTTTCGTGTCCCAGCTGCGCGAGCCCGAGGCACGCGATCATCGCCAGCAGTGCGCCGTCCGCCATCGCGCGCGCATAGTCGGTCGGCCGGGCCTCGCCGCCGAAGGCGAACGCCACCGGTTGCGCGCGGGGCGTGCGGGCGAGGTAGTACACCGCGTACCAGGTGGCCGTGAAGGCGCCCCACAGCAGCAGGGCGAAGACGATGCGAACCGCCAGGTCGGGGTTGAGCCACGCGGGCGCTGCCTTGATTGCCCAGGCACCGATCCAGTAGGGGAGCAGGGCGGGGCTTTCGGGCCGCATGCCGAGCAGCATCGGGTCGAACCAGCGCGCGAGGCCTTCGGTGGTGTGCGCGAGTTCGGACATGTAGCCGAAGGCGACGATATCGGCGCTCTTCCACGGTCCGCGCCCCAGCAGGCCCGGCATCAGGTAGGCGGCGCACAGCAACAGCAGCGCGATGCGCGGCAGGCGGCGCACGGCGCTTTGGGCAACGATCGCTGGCGTCGGCTGATTCAACGGTGGAGGCTGGGTGAAACGCGGGTAAAGAAAAAGGGCAGCGCGGTAAACCGGGCTGCCCTCGACGTGGAAGCGCCTTCCTTACTTGGAAGCGGCGCCGGTGGTCTTGCCGAAGCGGTTGCGGAACTTCTCGACGCGGCCGCCCATGTTGTCGACCGACTTTTGCGTGCCGGTATAGAAGGGGTGCGATTCGCTCGACGTGTCGAGCTTGAAGAGAGGCAGTTCACGACCGTCGTCGGTCTTGCCCATTTCCTTGGTGTTCGCGCACGAACGGGTCACGAACTTGAAGCCGTTCGACAGATCGACGAACAGAACTTCGCGGTAGTTCGGGTGAATGCCTTCTTTCATGGTCTTTCCTTTGGTCGATGCGAGAGCCACAGGCCTCCTTGATCAAAGAAATCCTGGAGGAGCGACACGGCACGGCGCCGCGCTGCACTTTTCGCTGAGCCGAAGATTATCGCATACTGGCCGTTTCCCAAACCAGAGCCACCCCTCCGATGACCTTCTCCCCCCTGCGCGCAGGCCTTGTCGGCTATGGTTTTGCGGGCCAGACCTTCCATGCGCCCGTGCTTTCGGCCGTGCCCGGCCTCGTGCTGGGTGCCGTGGCCAGCTCCCAGCCGCACAAGGTCCATGCCGACTGGCCCGGCGTCGACGTGGTCCCGGATGCCGCGGCCTTGCTGCGCCGGGCCGACATCGACCTGGTCGTGATCGCGGTGCCCAATGCCCAGCATCACCCGCTGGCCCGCGAGGCGCTGGCCGCCGGCAAGCATGTGGTGGTCGACAAGCCCTTCACGCTCGATGCGGCGCAGGCGCGCGAACTGGCGGCGCTGGCGCTGCGCCACGATCGCCTGCTGTCGGTCTACCAGAACCGCCGCTTCGACGCGGACTTTCTGACGCTGCGCGACGTGCTCGCGGGGGGCGAGCTCGGGCGTCCGGTGTATCTCGAGTCGCATTTCGATCGCTTCCGGCCGCAGGTGCGCGACCGTTGGCGGGAGCAGGCCGTGCCGGGCGCGGGACTGTGGGTCGACCTGGGTGCGCACCTGGTCGATCAGGCCATCCAGCTGTTCGGCCGGCCCGACACCTTGCAGCTCGACACCGCCGTGCTGCGCGACGGGGCGCTGGTCGACGACTACTTCCACGCGGTCTTGCGCTACGAGGTCGGCCCGCACGCGCCGCTGCGCGTCGTGCTGCATTCGACCACGCTGGCTGCGCACGCGGCCCCGCGCTACATCCTGCACGGCACGCGCGGCAGCTATGTCAAGCACGGTGTCGATCCGCAGGAAGACGCGTTACGCGCCGGAGGACGGCCCGGTGGCGAGGGATGGGGCGTCGATGGCCTCGACGGTGAACTCACCCTGCACGCGGACGACGGCAGTGCGCAGCAACGGGCGCTGCCGACGCGCCCCGGCAACTACGCGAGCTACTACGCCGCGGTGCGCGACGCCATTCTCGGCAAGGCCCCGAACCCCGTACCCCCGGAGCAGGCCGTCGAACTCATGGAACTGCTAGACCTCGGCCGCCAAAGCGCCGCCGAAGGCAGAGCCCTGGCCGCGCGCTGAGCAACGCGCAAGGCAAGTGCAGCGAAGCCCGTTCGTGAAACGCCGCGGATCCGGCTCTGCCGGTCCGCCGGCGTTGCCCCTGAAAGGGGGTGGGCGGCCACACGAAGTGGGCAAGCCTGGGGGTCAGCCTCCTCGTCTCATCATGTCGAAGAACTCGACATTGGTCTTGGTCGCCTTCATGTTCTTGAGCATGAGTTCCATCGACTCGATCTCGTCCATGTTGTACATGAGCTGGCGCAGGATGCGGGTCTTCTGCAGGATCTCGGGCGCGAGCAGCAGTTCTTCGCGGCGCGTGCCGCTGCGGTTGAGCTGGATCGAGGGGAACACGCGCTTTTCGTAGAGGCGGCGGTCGAGGTGGATTTCGGAGTTGCCGGTGCCCTTGAACTCTTCGAAGATCACTTCGTCCATGCGGCTGCCGGTGTCGATCAGCGCGGTGCCGATGATGGTGAGCGAGCCGCCTTCCTCGACGTTGCGCGCGGCACCCAGAAAACGCTTGGGCCGCTGCAGCGCATTGGAATCCACGCCGCCGGTGAGGACCTTGCCCGACGAGGGCACGACGTTGTTGTAGGCGCGGGCGAGGCGGGTGATCGAGTCGAGCAGGATCACCACGTCCTTCTTGAGTTCGACCAGGCGCTTGGCGCGCTCGATCACCATCTCGGCCACATGCACGTGGCGCGCGGCGGGTTCGTCGAAGGTCGAGGCAATGACCTCGCCCTTCACGGTGCGCTGCATCTCGGTCACTTCCTCGGGCCGCTCGTCCACCAGCAGCACCATCATGTGCACCTCGGGATAGTTGGCGCTGATCGCATGCGCGATGTGCTGCATCATGACCGTCTTGCCGCTCTTGGGCGGCGCCACGAGCAGCGCGCGCTGGCCTCTGCCGATCGGCGCGATGATGTCGATGATCCGGCCGGTGATGTTCTCTTCGCCCTTGAAGCCGTCGCGCTCGAGCTTCATCTGCTCCTTCGGGAACAGCGGCGTGAGGTTCTCGAACATCACCTTGTGCTTGTTGTTCTCGGGCAGGCCGTCGTTGACCTTGTCGAGCTTGGTCAGCGCGAAGTAGCGTTCGCCGTCCTTCGGGATGCGCACCTCGCCCTCGATCATGTCGCCGGTGTGCAGGTTGAAGCGGCGCACCTGGCTGGGGCTGATGTAGATGTCGTCGGTGCTGGCCGTGAAGCTGGTGTCGGGGCTGCGCAGGAAGCCGAAGCCGTCGGGCAGGATCTCCAGCACACCGTCGGCGAAGACCTGCTCGCCGGCCTTGGCGCGCTTCTTGATGATCGCGAACATCAGCTCTTGCTTGCGCATGCGGCCGGTGTTTTCGATCTCGAGTGCTTCAGCCTGTTTGAAGACTTCAGACACGTGCAGTGCCTTGAGTTCGTTTAAGTGCATGGAATGACCCCGTGCGGGGAAATCTAGAAAACCAGGAGGGGGAGGCTTGGAATGAGGCGAGAAATGCCTCACAAACCGGGGAACTCGAACCGGGTCCCAGAAAGAGCCGGTGATCTGCGCAGGATTATGACAGGAAAAAAGAGAATGCTGCCGGCGCGTTGCGCGCCGGCAGCAGGCGTTGTGGCCTCAGGCGAGTTGCTGATCGATGAAGGCGGTGAGCTGGGCCTTGCTCATGGCACCGACCTTGGTGGCCGCCAGTTGACCGTCTTTGAACAGCATCAGCGTCGGGATGCCGCGGATGCCGAACTTGGCGGGGATGTCGCGGTTTTCATCCACGTTCATCTTCGCGATCTGCAGCTTGCCTTCATACGTGTTCGAGACCTCGTCGAGGATCGGCGCGATCATCTTGCAGGGGCCGCACCATTCGGCCCAGTAGTCCACGAGCACAGGCTTGCCCGACTTGAGCACGTCGGCTTCGAAAGAGGAATCGGAGATGTGTTTGATGAGTTCGCTGGCCATTGGATGAATCCTTCTGCGCTGAGTGGTGGTGCAGCTAAAGTGCAGGTCATTGTGACAGAAACCAAGTGCCGGCGTGGTCGGCGCGGACGCTATCGCCGCGATAGCCAAAGCCCTGCGAGAACACCCGATGAATCCTTCTGAGCGCCATCCCGCGCACGCGCTGTGGTGCGATCCGGCCGAGGGTCTCGTCGCGCGGATTTCGCGGCTCCTGGCCGAGCGCCGGCTGCATGCGGCACGCACCGTGGTGCTCGTGCCCTACGGTCAGTTGATACAGACGGCAAGGGCGCTGTGGGCCGCGCACGGCGCGCCGGGGTTCGCGCCGCGCTTCGAGACCACGCGCAACTGGGCGCGCAGTGCGGGCGGCTTCGCGCCGGGCGCCGACGACATCGCCTTCGACACCGCGCGCGATCTGCTCACTGCACAGTCGCTGCTGGGCCGCGCGGGTTTCGCAGCCTCGCGCATCGCATTGGCGGGCCGGCTGGTCGAGATCGCCCTGCAGCTCGCGCCACTGGCCGCGGCCGAACGCCCACACGAACGTGCGGATTGGGCCTTGCAGGCGCGCGGCGTCATCGAAGCGGGCAAGGGCTCGGAATGGTTCGACATCGAGAGCGCGCTGAACGGCATCGCGCTCGCATGGGCCGCCAACTCGGGCTACGCGACGGACGTGCTGCTCACCGACCCCGTGCTGGCGCAAGTCGACCAGCTGATCGTGCTCGATGGCCTGCAGAGCGATCCGCTGACCCGCAAGCTCTGCGCGTTGCTCGACGATCGCGTCGTCCATTTGCAGCTCGCGACGCTGCAAGCCCCGGGCTGCACCGTGGCCCTGCATCCCGCGGCCGACCCCGAGGACGAGGCCGAGCGCGCCGCGGCCTGCGTGCTGCGGCATCTGGCCGAGGGCCGCGCGCCGGTGGCGCTGGTGGCGACGGACCGCGCGCTGACGCGTCGTATCAGCGCACAACTGGTGGCACAAGGCGTGTCGCTGCATGACGAGACCGGCTGGAAGCTTTCCACCACCCGCGCCGCCGCGACGCTGATGAGCGCGTTGCGCGCCTGCGCGCATGACGCCAGCAGCGATCAGGTGCTCGACTGGCTCAAGAGCGCGAGCGCGCTCGATGGCCTTGCCATCCGGATGCTCGAGGCGCGCCTGCGCGACCGCGGCATGCGCGACTGGCACGGCTGGTGCGCGTTCGTTGCCGCCAGCGGCAAGCAGCAGGACCTGGATGTCATGCCTTTCACCAACGACGTCGAGACGCTGCGTGCGACCCTGCTGCGTGCGCGCCCCCTCGGCGACTGGCTGCAGGCAACGCGCGCACTGCTCGAGGCCGGTGGCCAATGGGCCGCGCTGGCCGGCGACGCGGTCGGCATCGAGGTCATCGCCGCGCTTTATCTGGATGCCGAGGATGGCGAGCTGCGGGGCACGCGCTGCACCCTGGCCGAGTTCACCGCCTGGGCGCGCGATGTGCTCGAGGCCGCGAGCTTCGTGCTGGCGCCGGGCCCCGACGAGGCCGCGCAGGTCGTCGTTCTGCCGCTGCACCAACTGCTGGGCCGCGCCTTCGCCGCGGTCGTGATGCCGGGCTGCGACGACCAGCGTCTGCCGGCTTCGCCCGAGCCGCCCGGCGAGTGGAACCCGGCGCAGCGCGCCGCGCTGTCGCTGCCTTCGCGCGAGGCGCTGGAAGCGGCGCAGCGCGCTGCATGGGCCATCGCCCTGCAGGCACCATGCTGCGATGTGCTGTGGCGCGAGGCCGATGCCAGTGGCGAGCCGGTGCGGCCCAGCCCGCTGGTGCAATTGCTGCATCTCGACCATGCGGCGGCCGAGGCCATCGATCCGCGCCTGCCCGTGCAGATCGCTGCGCGGCCCACGCCACGGCCGCAGCCGCGCGGCAATGCGCTCGTGCCGGCCACGCTCTCGTCGACCGCCTACGAGGATTTGCGCCGCTGTCCGTATCGCTTCTTCGCCCTGCGGCAACTTGGCCTGCGCAGCAGCGACGAGCTCGATGCTGAGGTCGACAAGCGCGACTTCGGCAATTGGCTGCATGCCGTGCTCGGCCATTTCCATGAGGCCTTGAAGGAAGCGCCGACCACCGACCTGCACGCGCGACGCGCGATGATGGCCGACGCACAGGAGCGCGCGACCCGCGAATTCGGCCTGTCGGAGGCCGAGTTCCTTCCCTTCGCGGCGGCCTGGCCCGCGGTGCGCGACGGCTATCTCGACTGGCTCGCCGGGCACGAGGCCGGCGAAGGCGCGGTGTTCGTCGAATCCGAGCCGTGGAAAGAGGTGGCGCTGGGCCGTGTGAAGCTGGTCGGGCGCCTCGACCGCGTCGACGCGACGCCCGACGGCCGGGCCTTCGTGATCGACTACAAGACCGAGTCGGCCGACAAGACGCGCGAGCGCGTCAAGGACCCGACCGAGGACACGCAGTTGGCTTTCTACGCGGCCCTGTTCCCCGACGACAGCCTGCGCGCAGCCTATGTCAACGTCGGGGAAAAGGCATCGGGCACGCGCACGGTCGAACAGCCCGACGTCGTGGCCGCGCGCGACGCGCTGGTGGCCGGCGTGATGGACGACCTGGCACGCATCGCCGACGGTGCAGCCCTGCCGGCGCTCGGCGAAGGCTCGGTCTGCGAGCACTGCACGGCCCGCGGCCTGTGCCGCAAGGACTTCTGGGAACTGGGCGAATGACCGACGCAGCCTACGAACACAACGGCGCGCACGTCTCGCGTGAGCGCTTCTACGCGATCGCCTGCGACCCGCGGCGCTCGGTGGCGGTCGAGGCCTGCGCCGGCGCCGGCAAGACCTGGATGCTGGTGTCGCGCATCCTCCGTGCGCTGCTCGAGGAAGGCGAGGGCGCCTGTGCGCCACACGAGATCCTCGCGATCACCTTCACCAAGAAGGCAGCCGGCGAGATGCGCGAGCGCCTCGACCAATGGCTCGAGGCCTTCGCGCAGCACCCGGTGCAGGAACTGGTGCCGGAACTCGTGATGCGCGGCATGGACCGCGCGCAGGCCGAGGCCAGGGCACCGCGGCTGCAGGGGCTCTATCGGACCTTGCTCGCCGGCGGCCGGCCGGTGCAGTTCCGTACCTTCCACGCCTGGTTCGCGGGCCTGTTGCGAAGCGCGCCGGTCGCGGTGCTCGAACGGCTGCGCCTGCCGGCCAACTACCAACTGCTCGAAGACGATGCCGAGGCGCGCGCGCGCGTCTGGCGGCCTTTCCTGGCGGCCGTCGCCCGCCATCCCGAGGCATCGGCCGACTACCACGCGCTGGTCGCGGCGCACGGCCGGTCGCAGACCGCGAAGGCGCTCGACGATGCGCTCACGCGGCGCGTCGAATTCGCGCTCGCCGATGCGCACGATGCGGTCGACGAGGCCGTGACGCCGATGGGCCTGATATACCCCGCATATGCCGGCGCGGCGTCGCCGGACGATGTGCTGCTCGATGAGCCTGCATCGCGCGCCGCGCTGCTGGCGGCCGCGCGTGCGCTGGGACGCGCGAGCGCGCCGACCTTCTCGCAGAAGGGCGTCGAACTCGAGCAGGCGCTGACCGAAGGCCGCGCGGCCGGCGTGCTCGATGCACTGCTCACGCAGAAGGGCGAGCCGCGCAAGTTCAGCGAGAAACTCGCCGGTCTGGCCGACGTGCGTGCCGCGCAGGAGTGCGCGCGGCTGTACTGTGCGGCACGCGCACAGCACGAAGCCTGGCTGCACCAGCAGCGCATGGCCCGCCTCACGCGGCTTCTGCTCGCCTGCTTCGCCGAGGTCAAGGTCTTGCACGGCTGGGTCGACATGAACGACGTCGAGCAGGCCGCGCATCTGCTGCTCGGCAACGCGGAACTGTGGGGCTGGGTGCAGGAGCGGCTGGACGTGCGCGTGCGGCATCTGCTGATCGACGAATTCCAGGACACCAATCCGCTGCAGTGGCAGGCGCTGCACGGCTGGCTCGGCAGCTATGCGGGCGCGGTTGGGCGCAGGCCCGGCGTGTTCATCGTCGGCGACCCGAAACAGAGCATCTACCGTTTCCGCCGCGCCGAGCCGCAGGTCTTTCTTGCGGCGCAGGCCTTCGTGCAGCAGGGGCTCGAGGGCGATATCCTTCATTGCGACCACACGCACCGCAATGCGCCGGCCGTGATGGCGTTGGTCAACGAGGCGATGCAGGAGGCCCAGCAAGCCGGCGAGTTCAGCGGCTTTCGCGTGCACACGACCGAATCCCGCGCCGCGGGCAGGGTGCGCAAGCTGCCCTTGATCGCGCGCGACGCGATCGCGTCCGCCGATGCGGATGGCGACGATGCCGATGATGACCAAGGTGCGCTCCGGTGGCGCGACAGCCTCACGATGCCGCGCGTGCTGCCCGAGGAACGGCTGCTGCAGAAGGAATGCGAACAGGCCGCGCGCTGGATCGCGCAGCGCATCGCGGGCGGCCTCGCGCCGAGCCGGATCATGGTGCTGGCGCGCCGCCGCAGCCGGCTGACGGTGCTGCAGGACGAACTGCGCAAGCTGCACATCGCGGTCCAGCAGCCCGAGAAGAACGAGCTCAACGACGCGCCCGAAGTGCAGGACCTGGTGGCGTTGCTCGATGCGCTGGTGTCGCCCGATCACGATCTGTCGCTCGCGCGCGCGCTGCGCTCGCCGCTGTGGAATCTCGATGACGATGCGTTGGTGCAACTCGCCTTGCGCCGCCGTGCACACTCTGCGAGCTGGTTCGATCTGCTGCAGGCCGAGGATCTGCCCGCGCCGCTGGCCGGCATCGGTCCGCGCCTTCGGCTGTGGCAGCAGTGGCTGGCCGCGCTGCCGCCGCACGATGCGCTGAGCGCCATCTACCACGATGCCGACGTGCTCGGGAAATTCGCCGCTGCCGCGCCCGCGGCGCTGCGTGCCGGTGTGCTGGCCAATCTGCGCGGCTTGATGGCCGCTTCGCTGGAGATCGATGGCGCGCGCTTCGCAACGCCGTATTCGCTGGTGCGTACGCTGCGCGCCGGCGGTGTCCGCGCGCCGTCGATTGCGGCCGCCGACGCGGTGCAGCTGCTCACGGTCCACGGCGCCAAGGGGCTCGAAGCCGACCTGGTGCTGCTGCTCGACACCGATGCCTCGGCGCAGCGCGCCCAGACCATGGGCGTGCTCGTGAAGTGGCCCGGCGAAGCGGTGGCGCCGGAGCGCTTCGTCTTCATGGCGAGCGAGAAGAACCCTCCGGCCTGCACGGTCGATGACCTCGCGCAGGAACAGGCCGCGCGGCATCGCGAGGAAATCAATGCGCTCTACGTGGCGACCACGCGTGCCCGGGCCGAACTGGTCGTGTCGGGCGTCAGCGCCGCGCGGCCCAATGCGCAGAGCTGGTGGGCGCGCCTGTCACCCCGGTGCGAACCAGTGGACGATGTGCCGGATGCTGCGCCCGGTGCCGTCGCGTCTGAAGTTGCCGCGTTCGAGATGCTGACCCTGCCCGCGGCGCCGCCGGCTGTGGCCGCCCAAACCGGGGAGCGCACGGTGTCGCCGGCAGGCACGCGCGCTTCGGCACTGGGCCAGGCCATGCACCGGCTGCTCGAATGGGCACAGCCCGGCGCGCCGCTGCCCGCGGTCCACGTGCGCGCCGCGGCGCGCGAATTCGCGCTCGACATGGGCGCTGCGCGCGCCGCCGCTCTGATGGCGCAACGCATCCGTTCGGGCGAAGCCGCATGGGCCTGGAACCCCGATGCGCTCGACTGGCATGGCAACGAGGTCACGCTGGTCCATGAGGGACAGACGCTGCGCATCGACCGCCTCGTGCGCCATCGCGAAAGCGCCGCCTGGTGGGTGCTCGACTACAAATCCGCCGGCCGTCCGGAGCGCGATGCGGAACTGATCGCTCAGCTTCAGCGCTACCGCGACGCGGTGCAAGGCGCCTACCCGGGCGAGACCGTGCGCGCCGCATTTCTCACGGGACAGGGCGAACTGGTGACACTGGAATGAACAACGACAAGAAGGTCGCCATCGTCGGCGGCGGGCCGGCCGGACTGATGGCGGCCGAAGTGCTGAGCGCGCAGGGCGTGCGTGTGAACCTGTACGACGCCATGCCCTCGGTCGGACGCAAGTTCCTGCTGGCCGGGCGCGGCGGCCTCAACCTCACGCACTCCGAACCCTTCGACATCTTCATGGGCCGTTTCAGCGAGCGCCGCGAGGCGCTCGAACCGTTGCTGCGCGCATTCGGCCCCGAGGCGTTGCGCGAATGGGCGCAGGGGCTCGGCATCGAGACCTTCGTCGGCACCTCGGGCCGCGTGTTCCCGAAGGACATGAAGGCCGCGCCGCTGTTGCGTGCCTGGCTGCACCGGCTGCGGCAGGCCGGCGTGCGCTTCCACATGCGCCATCGCTGGCTGGGCTGGCCCGATGCAGCCGCGCCCGCGACGGTCTTGCGATTCGCGACGCCGGCCGGCGAGGCCGTGGTGCAGGCCGATGCCGTCGTGCTCGCGCTCGGTGGCGCGAGCTGGTCGCGGCTCGGCTCCGATGGCGCCTGGGCACCGTGGATGGCCGGGCGCGGCATCGCGGTCGCCGCGCTGGCGCCTGCCAATTGCGGCTTCGACATCGGCTGGAGCGCGCATTTCGCCGAACGCTTCGCGGGCCTGCCGTTCAAGTCGGTGGCGATCTCGTTCAGCGATGCCCGTGGCCGCCGCTTTGCGCGCAAGGGCGAATTCATCGCGACCGCCAGCGGCATCGAGGGCAGCCTGGTCTATGCCGCCTCGGCCTTGCTGCGCGACGAGATCGCCGCGAACGGACGCGCCACGCTGAGGCTCGACCTGCTGCCCGATCGCAGCGCCGAGCAGGTGCGCGCGGCCGTGCTGCATCCGCGCGGCTCGCGCTCGCTGGCCAGCCATCTGAAGAGTCGCCTCGGGCTCGAAGGCATCAAGACCGGCGTGCTGCACGAAGTGCTCTCGCGCGAGGAGATGCATGCGCCGGAGCGCCTGGCCGAAGCGATCAAGTCGCTCCCCCTCAAGCTCGTCGCGCCGCGGCCGATCGACGAAGCGATCAGCACCGCGGGCGGCGTGCGCTTCGATGCGCTCGACGGCCGCCTGATGACCACCGCGCAGCCCGGCCTCTTCTGCGCGGGCGAAATGCTCGATTGGGAAGCGCCGACCGGCGGCTACCTGCTGACGGCGTCGATGGCCAGCGGCGCGGCGGCGGCGCGAGGCGTCCTATCGCATTGGAAATAGGACATTGCATACTTCTGGCTAACGTGCATTTGTTCACGGAGTTGGGGACAATGCGCAGCCCGTCGAGGGCAGCCAACAAGAAAAACATGCATGCATCCCCAAGTCGACATCAAGAAAGTCCGCGAGCGGTACTTCAACTACGGCGTGAGCATCGGCAATGCGGACGAGCGTTACGCCGGACAAGGCCTGCGCTCGATCGCCGAATGCCTGCACGATGCCGCCACCGCGCTCGGCCACCACTTCAAGATCGCGGCCATCAGCTATGAAGGTCGTTTGCTCGGTCACTACCACGTGGCCAGCATGGAGCATCGGACGCTGGCGTTGGCCGAGACGCTGTTGGCCAAGCTGGCCATGAATCCGTCTGCGGAAGAGTCGGCGGCCTGAATGTGCGCAGAAGGCCGGCGCGTGAGCGCGGCTTCTGCGTGATGTGAGGTTGACGAGCCTTACCGCTGCCATGCGTCTCTAAAAAGTCAATTAAATCAATAACTTAAAGACGCTGCGCGATCTTAAGGTTCTACGGTTTGGTTGCACAGCCGGCGCCATCGTAGCATCACCGCGCTGCGCGTATTTTGTGCAGTAAGGCCCGGGCTATGACAACACCGATCCCCCGTCGAAAGCTGCTACACGAAAGCCCGGAGATCATCGAGGCCAGGAACAGCCTCGCGCTTACGGTGCAAGCTATCAAGATTTGTGAGATGGCATGTCTACTGACCGGCCGCCGACTTTGGGCTGATCCGGATATGCCAGCCCTGATGCGCAGGCAGTACGAATGCCGAGATGAGCTTTTGCGGTTAGGCGTCGAAATTCCATCCGTGTGCCTCCCCGGGGTTCGGCGATAGGCCCCTTATCTCGACAACGAGAAGATCAACCCGTCAAGACCATCAACAAATCGAGACAATTATATTGCGAGCAATCAAATTGAACGATACCACACCGCATTTCCAGGCGTAATTCCTCGCATGGTCACCTCGAAAAATCAGATCGATGATTCGCCCATCGCACCGATTCGAGCGCGATATCTGACCAAGGACACCAATGGCATTCGATCCTCAAAACTACGCCCCGTTCTACGACGCAATCGACTTCGTCGCCATCGAAGCAAACTACCTGAGTGGCTCTCTCCTCGCGGGTGCTGCCGCCTGCATCGCTAACGACATCTCGGAATGGGAGGACCACGGCGCCATGCCGAGCGATGAAGTGTTCCGTGAGGTTGAACCGTTTTACGACAACGAGGAGCCCACCGATTCCGAAACGGCTGCGACCTTCCTGTTGCTCGTGCGTGAAGCGGTGCGCTACTGAGGTATGCGCGATACGCGCATGGCCGATCTTCCCGCGCCTGATGCCGCAACCTGCACGCCCGCGTTGAACATTGGTCTGGTGAGCTATGAGCGCGTGACCACGGAGATGCGTAAGGCCCTGCCGGGAATCACCGCAGATCAAATTCAAACGTTCATCGTGGTCTTGCGCAATGGCCGATGCTCACAGATCGAGATCAGCAAGGCCACCGGGTTCACAAGACAAGCCACATCCCGACATGTCGCCAAGCTGGTGAAGGCCGGACTCCTCGTCCAGCGTCGGGACCCTGAGAGCGGCAGGCGTCGAGTGGTTCGCCTCACTGCACGCGGGAGGCTCGTTCCGGCGTCTCTTTGCGAGCCCACAAGAAGGGCGGGGATCGGAGCCGCCGAGTAGGGCGGACGGCTCTGCGCCAAGTCACGAGGCCTGTATGAAGGCCCTCGGGAGGTCCATAGGCACGACCCCGGGGGCAGCTTAAGAGCCGAGGTAGACGGCGCCCTTGTGGCATGCTTTCCGGCATGTCCGATTCAACCATCGCTACCGCCATCGTCGGAGCCGTTGCTGGAGTTGTGGGGGGCCTCGTCAGCCCCGTGTTTAACTTAATCCAAAAGGTACGTGAGGAGAGGAATGCAGAGACGGAGCGGAAGCGGGCGCAGATCGCGTCGTGGCGTCGCATGATTCTGGAAGTGGACAAACAAGCCGTAGGCAGCTCGGACGTGTCCGCTCTGCTTCAAACCCACGCCGACTACCTTTCGCTGGAGCCGCATCTTGATGAACGGTTCCGTAACGCGGCCTACATAGAGCCCCGAGTGTGGGTAGTCGGTGAGCATCTTTCAAGGGCGTGTCAAACACTCAAAAAGGAGATCGACCGTATCGAAGGCGAGTGGGGCCTCCGCAAGTGACGTGGAAGGGGTTGCGTCTCTGATTTTGGTTCGGTCATAAAAACTTGAAAGCCCCCTCGAAGAAATCCGGGCGGCGAATCCCCCCTGCCACCCCTCGCAGGCGCCCGCCCGCGTACCGGCACGTCAACGCCCGTGGACCGCACGCGAACCCGCTGGCGCAACATAGGTCCATCGCTCCCGTGTGCATTGATACCCGTCAGTCGGGGAGACACGCCGGGTACTCTGCCTCCAGGCCACACGCAGGGCACCGACAGTACACCGAGGGATTGATGTGGAAGCGGGGCACATGACGGTCTCGTTCGGGTGCGGCATGGTGCGCCGTGTCGTCCGACTCGATGAGCCCTAAGGTGCCGCAGCGGGGGCAGAACGCCTCAATGAGCGCGTCAGCGCGATTGAAATCTTTGACGAGCACCGCTTAAGGCCTCGACAACGGCGGGACGGCTAACTTCGCCGAGGTTTTGCTGGCCCCAAGTGCGATCACCGTGGCAAGGCGTGCATTGCGAGCCGCTCGTGCGACGTACCATTCACTGTCCAAAATGCGCAGAAGTTCGAGCAGCGAATCAACTTCGCCCTCCTCAACGTCAACAATGAGGTTGATGTCGCGCTCCGGGTGAGCACCAATGTTCCCCACACCCTTGAGGCCCATAATCGCGCCGAAGAGTTGCTCCTCACACTTATCCTTGATCGCCTCAAGCTCCGCCGCCAGAGTCCCCTTGGATACGCCCCAACGGTCTCGCACCATCCCCTGAAGTGCTCGCCTGCAAAGTGTTGCCGCCGCCTTGGGGCTCAGGTCCTTGATAAGGTAAGCCTCCTGATAATCACAGACGACAGCCCTCGGAACGTGGCTCGACAGGGGGGCGCCGACGCGAGGTTCAAACCGGACGTTGCCGATGCCTACAGGGCGGCCTGAGTCTTGAATTACCTCGCCACTTCGACGGTTGTGTGGGTTCCGGGAGGCCTTACCGTAGGTTGCTCCCACTTCGAGCACGAACTTGCCGCATGCCTTTGCGGGGCATCGCGTTGCCTGCCAGCCGATGCAGATCATCTGGTCATCCGGCGCCGCGTCAATCATTGCGGTGCCAGAGCCGCGATCCACATCTACGTTCTGGAGCGTTGCGGTGGTCCCGCAGTGAGGACAGATCCAAGACATTCGAGATCTCCAACAGTTTGAGCAAGGTGCGCAGCGTAACCGGCCGACCGGAAATCAGAATGCGGACGGGCTGTACGAATTCGACCGGTTCCGTACTTCCTCGGCAACACTGTCCATAAAATAGATTGACGGCATTTTGGACATGACTCATGATTCGGACTTCGTTTTCGTACACCAAGGAGCCCCATGTCCCGAGTCTTTGCCTACTGCCGCGTCAGCACCACCGATCAGACCACCGACAACCAAGTGCAGGAGATCGCTGCGGCCGGCTTCAGCGTGACCCCTCAGCGCACCATCACGGAAACCGTCTCGGGGTCCGTAGCGGCATCGGAGCGGCCCGGCTTCGGGAAGCTCCTGGACAAGTTGGAGGCGGGCGATGTACTGGTGGTCACGAAGTTGGACCGCCTCGGGCGCAACGCGATGGACGTGAGGGCTACCGTGGAGGCGCTCACGGGGCTCGGCGTCCGGGTTCACTGCCTCGCCCTCGGAGGCGTGGACCTCACGAGTCCGGCCGGCAAGATGACCATGGGCGTGATTGCCGCGGTGGCCGAGTTTGAGCGGGACCTTTTGATCGAGCGCACCCAGGCGGGGCTCGCTCGGGCGAAGTCGGAGGGTAAGACTCTCGGGCGCCCGCCGGCTTTGCAGGGTCGGGTAATCGATGACGTGAGGGAGCGCCTCCAGAAGGGTGAGGCGGTCGCTGCTATTGCCCGTGCCCACAACACCAGCCGGCAGACCATCATGCGCATCCGAGATGGCGTGGCGCCAGCCTGAGGACCGCCGATTTCTGACTGCCGATTACCCCCTTGATTAGGTAGAGCTTCGGAAGCTCGCCCCGCGTCGATCGCCCACCGATTGTGTAGAGCCTTGAGCCAGCGGCCAATAAATACGTTCATTAGGTAGAGCACCGCTCGACCACCAGCCGGAGACACTTCCGGCCACCACATAGCCACCTTACTGCCGACGCACATCGCTGCGCCGGCACCCCATCCAACTTCCCCGGACATGCGTTCGCCCCGCGGGATAAGACCTCAGCCTCAGGGCTTTGGAAGGATTTCATGGGGGTAAGGGGGCAGAGGCGAAGCCGCCCTTTAGGTTTCCTGATCGTGCATCTCTGAGATGCCTTCGGCATGAGGAGACCAAGGAAGAACATCCTCCCCCTGATGCCCCTCAGAGATGCCCATGAAGGTGTCTCTGTTGATGCCCTCTGAGGTCATCGCTACGGGAAACAACAGCATGCCTTCATCGCGTTCCTGAGCATGGGATGCATCCGTGGTCTCACCTCACTACCGATGGACCTCAGGTGTTCGATCGCCAGCAGATTGATGCCCGCTCCGGCCATCCCTCCGTGACTCCAATCTGCTGCCGATAGGTCGCCCTTCGCGTCCTTGTCCTGAGCCCCTACGCCCCTGCGGTGTTGGGGCTTTTCCTTTTCCACTTCACATGAGCTTGTAATGGCACAACATCCCCCGCGTGTAATCCGCGCCTACTCCCTTCCCGTTCCCCTGTTCGACCACCTCAAGGTTTTCCAGCGGAATCTCCAACTTGCCGCCGATCTCGAAGCCGGCACGCCCGCCCGCGAGGGCGACGCCCATTGGATCGACAACAGCCGAGCCCTCGCGAATCTCGTGCAGCAGCACGTCCTGTTCTCCGTGGCAGCGGGGCAAGCTGGTATGCAGTCGGCAGACTTTGCCGTCGCCCTCTACCAAGGCGACCTGAAGGCGGTCAAACCTACCGAGGTGCAGCGATGAGCCGCGTCCAGGTCAGCGATCAGTACGGAGGCCAGCAACTCCAAACGCACGCCCGCCCGGTGGCCGCTACGGTGCAAGCTGCGGCTCCCGAACAGGAGACCCGGTGGAAGGGCCTTGCGGATGTCTTCGCGCAGGGCGCAGGGCTGGCCGATACGGTGGCGAAGCAGGCGCAGATAGATGACGCCGCAGCGGCCAAGCGGTGGGCTCAGTCGATGAGCGTAGGGGAACTCGGCAAGGCCATTTCAAACGGCAGCATGTTGCCTTCGCAGAGCCCCGCTTTCGTAGGCACGGTGCAGCACATTTGGGGCGTGAACTCCCACGAAGCTGGCATGCGGGACCTCACCTCGAAGCTCACGACCGGCGAATTGAAGTTCAACTCCCCAGGGGAGGCGGACAACTACCTGACGGAGTGGCGCAACACCACGCTGGCAGGGCAGAGCGACTACGCGAAGGCCGGCTTCGACAAGGCGTATGCGCAGACCCGCGACAAGGTGATGGATCATGTCGCCAAGATCAACGATGCTGCGTGGGTCGATAACGCGAAGGTGCAAGCCTCGGACTTCCTGGCGAACTCCCTGAACGAGGTCTCCGGGCCGGACTTTAAGGGGACCCCTCAGGAAGCCGCTTCGGCGCTCATGTCGCAGTACCAACTGATGCGCCACACGAAGACCCTGCCTGACGATGCCGCGAAGGGTGCCCTCGGGGAGATAGTCACGCGCATGGCGAGCGCTGGCAAGCCGGACCTCCTCGCCGCTTTCCTCAATTCCGAGATGGACAGCATCGGCTCAGTCCGGGGCTTCCTCGGGGAGACCCGCGCCGCGACGCTCACTCATCAAGCAGCCGCTGCGTATGACCAAGGGCAGCGGGAGCGCATCGACGGCGAGATGTTGCCTTGGTACAAGCAGGCCGATGCGGGCTCGCTCAACGTCTCGAAGCTCGAAGCGTGGGCCGCATCTCCCGAGAATGCAAAGTTCGTTTCCTCGGCCACTGTTCACAGCCTCACGCGGGCGAACGCTGCGGCCATCGAGCGGCAACAGCGGGAACTCCAGCAGGCGCAGATCGTGGGGGCCATGCAGGCATCCGAGTACGAGGCACAGCGGAGGGTCGATGCCGCCGCATCCGCGGGGCGGCTTTGGGAAGTGCAGGGCACCCGCACCCCGAAGGTGCTGACCAAGACCGGCGAGGTGAAAGACTTCGACGTGAAGGGCTACGCGGAACAGTCACTCGGCCAGATGACCAAAGCGATGCCGTTCAATCAGCAAGTGTCAGCATGGGCCATGAATGGTCTCGACAATCCGAATTGGCGCAACGAGATCAATGCAGGCTTCCTCAATCTCGCGAGCATCGGCGTGGACTCCCAAGGGAAGCCTAAGGGGACCCTGAACGAGGCCGGCAAGCGGAGCATCGAACTGTTCAAGCAGATCGACGGCACCAACCCCGACTATGCCCGCCAGCTTGTGGGCGAGAAGACCTATCAACGGTTCTCCGATATCGGCTTCCTGATGCACCTCGGGCGTTCCGCAGACGATGCCGCGGGGGTCGCAGCAGGCGCCGCATCAGGGGCAGTAGTCGGCAGCGACGTAGAGAAGCTCACGAAGAAGATTCACGCGGAGGTGAACAAGCTCACCGATAGCCCTTGGTACAAA
This sequence comes from Variovorax sp. SRS16, assembly GCF_901827165.1. Taxonomy (NCBI): domain Bacteria; kingdom Pseudomonadati; phylum Pseudomonadota; class Betaproteobacteria; order Burkholderiales; family Comamonadaceae; genus Variovorax; species Variovorax sp. SRS16. The sequence goes on along the minus strand of NZ_LR594666.1, from coordinate 3,032,541 downwards.
CCGAACTGGGTCACTCGCATCATGGGCGACAACACCACGGCGAATACCGCTCAAGTCACCGGAGCGCTCCGGAGGTACTCCACCTTGCTTGCCCATAGCGGCCAGTATGGGGATGCGGAGGCGGCCGTCTCAGAGGCTTTTGATTACCTCGCTCGACCTCAGGTGTCGGCGAAGATCAATGGCACGCTGTACCTGCGTTCCGAGCTTCCCAAGGCGCCAGATACGCGCACTCCCGACGAGTGGTTCTCGCGCTACCTCGATGCCGTACCGAAGGCTCGCGCTCGGGAACTCGGGCACGGCGATAGCGAGGTGCGGCTTGAGTTCGATCCGACCATCAAGGCGTACCGTGCGTTCATCCTCGGGGTTCCGCTCTCGAACCCTGATGGCACCCTGATGGTTTCCACGAAGGGGGACATCTCGGCTTGGTACGCGAAGCAGCTTGATGGCGATGTGGCTGAGGCAACGGCCAAGGGTGCCGCGAAGGTGCAGGCCATCAAGGACACCCGAGCGGGCGGCGCACGCATCAGCGAGTGGGCCAAGACGGAGTTCGGCAAGGGCATCCCGAAGGGGGCCGCAAAGCCTGCCGCACCGGAGGAGCCGTTCCGGCCACAGCCGCTCATCGACATGAACGGCATTACGAACCCGAACCCGAATGCACGTCCGGGCCAGCGGCAACCGTAAGCAGACCATCCCACACGAAGCCCCGCTCGGCGTCTCTATGGCGTCCTGCGGGGCTTTTTCTTTTCTCCAATCCATTCAACTTCCAATGCAAGAACATATTCCACCGGCTACCCCGAACGTCAGCGAGGAAGTCCTCATCGTTCGGTCCATCACCTTCAGGAACAGCACCTTCGGGGGCCTCAAGACCTTCATTCGCGAGCACGAGCACAAGACCGGCGAGCGCCTCACCAATGCCGCCGCTGTGGACTGCCTGCTCCGGGCGCAACTGGCGTACTCGATCAACCGCCGAGCGGCGCACGAGATGATGACCCTGGCGCGGCCCACCGGAGCCCTGGCGCTGCGCACCATCGACAACAAGGAGGGGGCAGCATGAGCGCACCGGCGAGCCTGCCAGCACCCTTTATGGACACCTTCACCTTCAACGTCACCGACATCCTGAGTTTGTCCCTGCGGGCGATCATGCGCGACGGCGCTCCGTGGTTCATTGCCAAAGACGTTTGTGGTGCCCTCGGCTATGCCAACGCCTCGAAAGCACTTGCCGACCACGTGGAGCCAGAGGATTGGTCTAACGTTTCGTTAGGTCAACGCGGCCTCGGTGCCGTGAACATCATCAGCGAGCCGGGCCTGTACTCGCTCATCAGTGGCAGCAAGAAGCCGGAAGCGAAGGCTTTCAAACGGTGGGTCATGCGCGATGTCTTGCCCACCATCCGCAAGCAGGGTGCGTATGTCCAGGGCGCCGGCAAGCTCAGCCCCGCAGCGCAAGACGCCCTCTACGCGAACATTCGAGGTGTGTTGAGGGAAGCCCTTCGGCGGTACGACAAAGACACAGAACATACCCACTGGCGAAGCCTCGCTAAGCAGCGCGATTGGGTCCGCCTGTCGGCCGAGAAGGTGGCTCGCGAGATGGGCTTGCCGTTGGATGTGGTCCTTGCGGCCGGGTCGCACGGTATCGATGCTGGCATGTCTGTGCTGGCGAACGGGCGGTAGCCCCCCTCAGGAAGGTAAGCCTCGGGTAGCCGCTCTGTGCCCCCTTGGTGCGTCGTATCGGCGGCGGCGAGGGGGTTGGGTGCGGGGGCTCTTGATGAAGCCTTGGCGGGGCTCTGGCGAGTTTCGGCAGGGTTTGCTATCAAAATGATAGCGTCCCTGAGAGTATCTGTCCGCCACGGAGAAAGCCACCCCCGCGCCCGGTTGCATACTGAGCGCATGGCCGACGACATCATCCATTCGCACGTCATCCTCGAATGGCACTTCACACCGGCAGACTTCTTTGGGGAGCCCGTCACGGCAACCCGGGAAGGGTACACGTGGTCTCTCACGGATGGGAAAGCTGAGGCGCGAATCGACGGTATGCGATATGCGGCCGATGAAGGAATACGGGAACAAATTCACCATGAACTTGAAAGCAGGTTCCGGGCTGCGCAAGTACTGCGGCACCAGCCATTCAGGCTCTCCGGCCCCAACGTCACAAAGTTCCGCGCGGATGGGACCCGTGTCATCTCCATGGTGCTTCAAGCGGGCGCCATCAAGATCATCGGCCACAGGCCCAGCGTTCGCATTCATGATCCTGCGGGCAATGTGGTGTACGACTCGGAGCAAGCCAGCCGTGAGAAGGCGCGAGCTTTTGAGAATCGGGTTGCCGGGCATTCGACGGACCCGCTACTTGGCGTATTGCTGCGCAGCTTCCAGGCCGCAGTTCGAGACCCTGACAACGAACTCATTCACCTCTATGAGCTTCGCGACGCCCTCGCGACCCGCTTCGGCAAAGACGGCGAAGCAAGAGCCGCGCTTGGGCTGACCGCCAAAGAATGGAGCCGGTTTGGCTTGCTTTGCAACGTGGAGCCGCTACGACAGGGGCGACATCGCGGTGAGAACGCGGGCTCCCTGCGGGATGCGACTGAAGCCGAACTGGCAGAGGCCAGGACGTTCGGCAAGAAGTTGCTGGATGGCTATCTCGACGTGCTCGACAGCGAAGGCGCTTGACGACCGCGCCCCTAACCTGACCATTCGCGCAATCCTCCGGGGCGGCGAGCCGTGGTTCGTGGCGAAGGACGTGTGTGAGGCCCTCGGCTTCGACACCGACAAGACCGGCATAGGCAAGTACCTCGCCGGCCTCGATGCAGACGAGGTGAATACCGTCCGAGATTCTTCCGGTATTCGGCGGGGTAACCCGCACGTCAAGATCATCAACGAGTCGGGCCTGTACTCCCTGATCCTGAAGTCCCGCAAGCCAGAAGCCAAGGCGTTCAAGAAGTGGGGCACCTCGATGGTCCTGCTGCCGCTGAGGAGTCGCGGGATTCGTTGATAACTGACTTGAAATAGCCTTCGACCACTTCCCAGGTGCTCGTCAGGAGCTTCACAGAATTGTCCTCGCTGATTCCAAACACGTCGCCATGTCGCAACGGGTCCGCTTCGGCCTTGATGGCGCGAAGGACTTCCTCTGTCGCCCCGGAGACTTCCTGGAACTTTACCCATTGCACCGCTTTTCCTGCATGCGCGACTCCGTGCACCGCGGCGCAATGATGCCTGAGTGACTCGATGGCGCGATAGCAATAAAAACCCGTGTCATCGGCGTTCTTTAGCGCCGAGAGCAGATCACTAAGGCATCGCTGTACGAACACTCCGTGCTGGCCGAGAACCTTCCCACGCAGTTCGGTCAAAGCGACTTCCAAATTGGTCGTTTCGCGGGGCTTGGAAATGCACGGCACATCAATGCCGAACACATAGTCAATCTCGCGCCTGTGATTTATGACACGCGTGACAGCGAAGTCGTACGCGTAGCCCTTGAGAAAGCCGATGATCGCCAGTTGAAGTTGAAGGATGCCCTTCACTACATTTCGGAGGTCAAGGACTCCCCACTCATACCCGCTGTCGATCTGGACCGAAATCTGATTGACGAGAATGCTCACGGTCGCAGTGCCCGGCGCCCCGGATAGCAAATGCGAAAACTTGATCGTGAACTTCGGCAAGGTTAGGACAGCACGCTCAGGGAGGACGACTCCTGTAAACACATAAGACATCTATGGCTCCGACAAGTGAATCGTTCGCGGTCAGGCTCATGGATGCGCCCTAAACGCCCCCATACGGCCTCACAACGGGCAACCTGAGGGCAGGGTACTGGATCGCCTCGACGGCCTCTTGAACCTCCTTCAGCGTCCAATGATCGTAGACCACCGTGCCGATGCTTCCCTTGATCTTGTGGCCCGTCACCTTGTCTTGGGTGGCCTCGCTGAATCCCGCACGTCGCATAGGTGCGCGCACCGTGTGGCGGAAGCAATGGAAGTCGGGCCGTGTGCCAGTGAGGCCCAAGGCGTTGCGGTGGTCCTTGAACCAGCGCCCGAAGAAATCGCTTGGTTTCCCCTCGCGCAGCGGCAGGGCAGGCCATAGGGTGTCGCTACGGGCCTTCCTGACGGTCTCCACGTGCTTGAGGAAGCCGAGCCTGATGAGTTCGCTGTGAATTGGGACACTGCGATGACCGGCATCGCTCTTGATGCTCTGGCCCTCGCCCTCGTTCGTCAGTACCAGGACGTTGATGCCCTCGACCTTCTGCACATCAGCGGTTCGCAGTTGGCAGAGTTCGCCCAAGCGGGTGCCCGTGAACAAGCCGAGAAGGGGAATCCAATACGCCGCCTCACGGCCGCCATAGCGGGCATCAGGAAGTGCATGCGCGGTGTGCAACGGCGAGGTGAACATGATTTTCAGTTCGTCCGCGGTCCACGGCCTCCGCTTGTTGGTCGTCGGCGCCTTTATGTCCAGGCCCCGCCACGGTTGCCGATGCAGCCACTCAAGGGTTTCGTGCGCGAACTTCAGAAGCGACTTGATCGCGGTGAGGCGGTCTCGTGCGGTCTTCGGCGTAGCGCAGTTCTCGCGAAGCCACGTCCGGTACGTGTCGCCGATCTCTCGCGTGATGGCGTCCAGCGCGAGGCCCTCCTGTTGTCCCTCGAACTGCTTCAGGGCACGATCATAGGCCGCGATGGAGTCGGCGGAGCGAGGGGAGTCACCTGAGGTTTTCCACTTGCCGAACACATCGCGCAGAGTGCGTGCCTTTGCGGGCTTCAGCGCCTTCGGCGTAGCAAGGATCATGGGCGTATCGATAACTTCCCCAGCATCCCTTAGGCTCACCTCCTTGTGCGCCGTGCGGTATGCCTTCAGGCACGCGAGAAGGGCATCACGAGCGCCCGGCGTCTTCACATCAAACGAGACCCCGAGCTTCGCAGCCTCCGCTTGCACATGCGGCAACACCCGAGCGAGGTTCTGGCTTGCAAGTGACATAGCGGCCTTGCCATCGAGGTGCGCGTTTAGGTCGGCCAGTTCCTCACGCTCCTCCTCCGTGGCGCCGCTCAGGTCATCGACACGGCGCTCGGTAGGGGTGGCCTGTGGAATGCTCAAGCGCACGCGGTTGCGCCGCACACGGGCCATCTCAGCGAGCATCGGAAGATCGGAGCGAAGAAGGTCATCGCGACCGAGCACAACGGCGCGGATGCGTGCGGCAAGCAGCGCGGCCATGTCAGGCGTTATCGCGTCTACCGGCGAGGGGTTGAGTTCGCTGCGTTTGGCCTCAAAGTCGGCCAGCAACTCGGCCCGCTTCACGGTGCCCAGTAAGGTGGCCTCTCGGCGGTCGCTGGTGCCAAGCGCAATGTTCATCGCACGCTTGCCGAAGACCTCGCGAAGGTCGGGCGGAACGACGATGTTGAGATACCACCGGGAGCCCCGTCGATTCAAACCCGTGAGGGTGCTTGCCATGTCTTTCTCCAAGGTCATGGCTGTGCGAGGTTCTACAGTTAGGTTCTACAGTCAGGGGCTCGTAACCCCTTGATAGCGCGTAAGTTCTTGAGAACTCACGGCTTTTTGGAATGAGGTTGACGAGCCTTACCCCCGGCACTGACTACGCAGTTAGGGCTGCTTGGTTCCCCACCTGACCCGGTTGGCCACTTCACCATGCGGGGAGGCCCGTCAGCCTGCATTGTAGGCGAGCGGATTCACCGAGGTGCCAGCGGGGTTTGCGGCGCGCAAGGAATCGTCGGCCGCGTGCGGGCGCGCAGGAATGTTCGCCCGGCGCGCGACCTAAAATGCGCCAATGGCTTATCTCGTGCTCGCTCGCAAACACCGTCCGAAGACCTTCAGCGAGATGGTGGGCCAGGAGCATGTGGTCCAGGCGCTCGAGAACGCGCTGACCTCGCAGCGCCTGCATCACGCCTATCTTTTTACCGGCACGCGCGGCGTCGGCAAGACCACGGTGTCGCGCATCCTGGCCAAGTCGCTCAACTGCCAGGGGCCGGACGGGCAGGGCGGCATCACCGCCACGCCCTGCGGCGTTTGCCAGGCCTGCAAGGACATCGACAGCGGCCGCTTCGTCGACTATACCGAACTCGATGCCGCCTCGAACCGCGGCGTCGACGAGGTGCAGGCGCTGCTGGAGCAGGCGGTCTACAAGCCGGTGCAGGGCCGCTTCAAGGTCTTCATGATCGACGAAGTGCACATGCTCACCGGCCATGCCTTCAACGCGATGCTGAAGACGCTCGAAGAGCCGCCCGAGTACCTCAAGTTCGTGCTCGCCACGACCGATCCGCAGAAGGTGCCGGTCACCGTGCTGTCGCGCTGCCTGCAGTTCAACCTGCGGCCGATGGCGCCCGAAACCGTGCTCGAACATCTCACGCAAGTGTTGCAGACCGAAGCGGTCCCGGCCGAGCCGCATGCGCTGCGCCTGATCGCGCGGGCCGCGCGCGGCTCGATGCGCGATGCGCTGTCGCTCACCGATCAGGCGATCGCGTTCGGCAACGGCGAGCTACTCGAAGCCGGTGTGCGCCAGATGCTCGGCAGCGTCGACCGCGGCCATGTGTTCCATCTGATCGAGGCGCTGGCGCAGGGCGACGGCAAGACGGTGGTCGAGACCTCCGAGGCCTTGCGCCGCGATGGCTTTTCCGCCGCTTCCATGCTCGAGGAGATGACCGCCGTGCTGCAGGGCATGGCGGTGTTGCAGGCCGTGCCGTCGCGTGCCGAGACCGACAATGCGACCGACCCGGATGCGGCAGAGACCGCGCGTCTCGCCGCCCTGATGCCGGCCGACGAAACGCAATTGCTCTACAGTCTCTGCCTGCATGGCCGCGGCGAACTGGGCCTGGCGCCCGACGAGTACGCGGCGCTCACGATGGTGCTGCTGCGGCTGCTGGCCTTCAAGCCGGCCGACACGGCCAGCGCGGAAAAAAAAACTCTGAATGAAGCGCCGCGCGCCGTGGTGCCCGCGCCGACTGCCGGCGCAGTGAGCGCCGAGGCCGTCGATGCGGTGCGTCAGCGCAGCGATGCGCCTTCACCAGCAGCAACACCGGCATCCTCGGAACCGGCACCAGCACGCACGACGGCGCCCGCTGCATCGACTGCGCCGCCCGGCCAGCGCTTGCCTGTCCTCAACGCGCCCGCACTCGCTGCCTCGGCACCCCCGAGACCGGCTGCGGATGCCGGCCCCGCGGCCGCGAAGGTCATGGCGATGCAGGTGCGCGTGCAGCCGCCGCCCGGCGCGCGCGAGGCGCCGCGCGAGAGCATGCCGGGCGCCGTCTCGGCACCCATCGTCCCCACCGAGGAGGGCGACTTCTGGCATGCGATCGTCACGCGCATGGTCGCGGCCGAGGCCGTCACGGCGCTGGCGCGCGAACTCGCGCTGCAGTCGCAGCTGGTGGCGCGCGATGTCGACCAGTGGCTGTTGCGCGTGGAGCGCGAATCGCTCAACCAGACGGCCAGCCGCGAGAAGCTGCAGGCCGCGCTCGCGGCGCTGGGGCACGAGATCCGGATCGCGATCGAGATCGGCAGCGTCGCCGACAGCCCGGCGCGCCGCAACAGGCAGGCGGCCGAGGAGCGCCAGCGCGTGGCCGAGGAAGCGATACGCAGCGATCCCGAGGTGCAGTCGATGATGCGCGACTGGGATGCGAAGATCGTCCCGGGTACGCTGCGGCCCGCTTGAGTTTTTTTCTTTTCTTCCAATCAACGACACAGGATCAACGATGTTCAACAAAGGACAACTGGCCGGCCTCATGAAGCAGGCGCAGGCGATGCAGGACAACCTCAAGAAGGCGCAGGAAGAGCTGGCCACCATCGAGGTCGAGGGCGAATCCGGTGCCGGCCTGGTGAAGGTGGTGATGACGTGCAAGCACGACGTCAAGCGCATCACCATCGACCCGAGCCTCTTGGCCGACGACAAGGACATGCTGGAAGACCTCGTGGCTGCAGCCTTCAACGCCGCGGTGCGCAAGGCCGAGGAGACCAGCGAGCAGAAGATGGGCAAGCTCACCGCCGGCATGCCGGGCCTGCCTCCCGGCATGAAGCTGCCGTTCTGATGCCCGCCCTCTGATGGCGGCCGATTCGAGCTCGCTCGACGCGCTGGTCGACGCGCTGCGGCGGCTGCCCGGCGTCGGCGTCAAGTCAGCTTCGCGCATGGCCTTCCATCTGCTGCAGCATGACCGCCAGGGCGCGCAGTTGCTTGCGCGCGCCTTGCAGCAGGCGGCCACGCAGGTGCGGCATTGCGAGCGCTGCAACACCTTTACCGAGGCACCGGTGTGCAGCGTGTGCCTCGACCCGCGCCGCGATGCCACCAAGCTGTGCGTGGTCGAGACGCCGGCCGACCAGGCGGCGCTCGAGCGAACGGGCGTGTTTCGCGGCTATTACTTCGTGCTGATGGGCAAGCTCAGTCCGCTCGACGGCATCGGGCCGAAGGACATCGGCCTGGCGCGGTTGTTCGAGCGCGCGCTCGACGGCACGGTGAGCGAAGTGATCCTCGCCACCAATTTCACTGCCGAGGGCGAAGCGACGGCGCACGTCATCGGCGAGGCGTTGAAGCAGCGCGGCCTCACGGTGACGCGGCTCGCGCGTGGCGTGCCGGCCGGCAGCGAACTCGAATACGTCGACCTCGGCACCATCGCCCATGCGCTGGTCGATCGCCGCTGATTGCATTCCTGGAGACGAGCATGAGCTTTTCGCTGCCGCTGGCTTACTGGTGCGTTCTGGCCGCTGCGTTGCTGCCCTACGCATCGGCCTACATCGCGAAGGCGGGCAATTTCGGGCCGCGCGACAACCAGGCGCCGCGCGAATGGGGTGCGCGCCAGAGCGGCTGGCGTGCGCGGGCCAACGGTGCGCAGGCCAACAGCTTCGAAGGGCTGGCGTTCTTCATCGGCGCGGTGATCATCGCCCACCAGCTTGGCGCTGCGCAGTCACGGCTGGACATGCTGGCCGCGGCCTACGTGCTGCTGCGCATCGTCTACATCGCGCTCTACGTGAAGGGCGCGGGCGCGGCGCGCAGCGCGGTCTGGGCGCTTGCATTCGCGGTCAATATCGCGATCCTTTTCGTCGGCCGCTAGCGGTCTTCATGCTTACGTGGAAACCCGCACGGGATGTTCCCGATGCAGGCATGGTGGGCCGCCCCTAAGCTCGATTCGAACTCAGGAAATCCAAAGCCCTCAAGGCAAAAACTACATGCTCAATCGCCGTACTTTCACTGCCGCCGCAGCGCTCGGTGCCGCTTCCGTCGCGGTGCCGCTGGTCCATGCGCAAGCCAGGCTCGAGAAGACCAAGATCGCCATTTCGGTCGGTGGCAAAGCCGCGTTCTACTACCTCCCGCTCACCATCTCCGAGCAGCTCGGCTACTTCAAGGCCGAAGGGCTCGACGTCGAGATCTCCGACTTCGCCGGCGGCTCGCGCGCGCTGCAGGCGGTGGTCGGCGGCTCGGCCGACGTCTGCTCGGGTGCCTTCGAGCACACGATCAATCTGCAGGCCAAGAACCAGTTCTTCCAGTGCTTCGTGCTGCAAGGCCGTGCGCCGCAGATCGCGATCGGCGTCTCGACCAAGAACATGCCTGGCTACAAGAGCATTGCCGATCTCAGGGGCAAGAAGATCGGCGTCTCGGCACCGGGTTCGTCGACCAACATGGTGTCCAACCTCGTGCTGTCGCGCGCGGGCCTGAAGGCCAACGACGTGAGCTACATCGGTGTGGGCGTCGCTGCCGGCGCGCTGACGGCGCTGCGTTCGGGCCAGATCGACGCCATCAGCAACACCGATCCGGTGATGACCATGCTCGAGCAGAAGGGCGACGTGAAGATCATCAGCGACACCCGCACGCTCAAGGGCACGCAGGAGGTGTTCGGCGGCCCGATGCCGGCCGCCTGCCTGTATGCGTCGGCCGAGTTCATCCAGAAGAATCCCAACACCTGCCAGGCCCTGGCGAATGCCATCGTGCACGGCCTCAAGTGGCTGCAGAGCGCGGGCCCCGGCGACATCATCAAGACCGTGCCGGAAACCTATCTGCTCGGCGACCGCGCCTTGTATCTGGCCTCCTTCGACAAGGTGCGCGAAGCCATCGCCATCGACGGGCTGGTCCCGTCCGAAGGCCCGCAGACCGCGCTCAACGCGATCGCGAGCTTCGACCCCACGGTGAAGGCTGACAAGATCGACCTCTCGAAGATCTACACCAACGATTTTGCGCGGCGCGCCAAGGACAGGTTCAAAGCCTGACCGGAACGTCTGCAACCCGGCTTCGGCCGGGTTTTTTCTTGCCACCCCATGTCCGACTACGCACTCGAACTCCTCGACATCAGCTGCACCTTTCGCTCGAAGGACGATCACAGCCAGCGCTACACCGCCGTCGCCGACACCACGCTGCGCATTCGCGAGGGCGAGTTCGTCTCGGTGGTCGGACCCACGGGCTGCGGCAAGTCGACCCTGCTCAATGTCGGTGCCGGCCTGCTGGAGCCCTCGTCGGGCACGATCAAAGTCTTCGGCCAGCCGCTCGCCGGCGTCAACGCACGCGCCGGCTACATGTTCCAGAGCGAAGCGCTGATGCCCTGGCGCAGCACGCTGGACAACGTGATGGTCGGCCTGCAGTACCGCGGCGTTCCCGATGCCGAAGCGAGGGCGCATGCGCAGCAGTGGCTCTCGCGGGTCGGGCTCACGGGCTTCGGCGACCGCTACCCGCACCAGCTCTCGGGCGGCATGCGCAAACGCACCGCGCTCGCGCAGGTGCTGGCGCTGGACCCGGACATCATCCTGATGGACGAGCCCTTCAGCGCGCTCGACATCCAGACCCGGCAGCTGATGGAGAACGAAGTGCTCGAACTCTGGGCCGCGAAGAAGAAAGCGGTGTTGTTCATCACGCATGACCTCGACGAGGCGATCGCGATGAGCGACCGCGTGGTGGTGCTGTCGGCCGGACCGGCGACGCATCCGATCGGCGAGTTCGCCATCGACCTCGACCGTCCGCGCGACGTGGCCGAGGTGCGCACCCATCCGCGCTTCGTCGAACTGCACACGCAGATCTGGAACGTGCTGCGCGACGAGGTGCTCAAGGGCTATGCGCAGCAACTGAAGAAGGTGGCCTGACATGCGCCTGGCTCCTCATGAAAGCAATGCGCGCTATTGGCAGGTCGGGCTGCTCGTCGTGCTGCTGGTTGCCTGGCATCTGGCGTCGCGCAACCAGCAGTTCGCCTTCTTCCTCGGCGAGCCGATCGAGGTCGCGGGACGGATCTGGAGCTGGTTCCTGCCCTTCGACGTGGCGCCGAATGCGCTGTTTCCGGAAGGGCTGCCGGGCCATGCCGACATCTACCTGCACCTGGGCACCACGCTGATCGAGACCGTGCTGGCCTTCGGCATCGGCACGCTGCTGGGCCTCGCCTGCGGACTCTGGCTGGCGCTGGCGCCGACCGCGAGCCTGATCCTGGAGCCCTACATCAAGGCCGCGAACTCGATGCCGCGCGTGATCCTGGCGCCGATCTTCGCGCTCTGGTTCGGCCTGGGCATCTGGAGCAAGGTGGCGCTGGCGATCACGCTGGTGTTCTTCATCGTCTTCTTCAACGTCTTCCAGGGCGTGCGCGAAGTGAGTCCGGTGGTGCTGGCGAATGCGCGCATGCTGGGCGCCAACCAGCGTCAGCTGCTGCGTACGGTGTATCTGCCGAGTGCGACGAGCTGGGTGTTCTCGAGCCTGCATACCTCCGTGGGCCTGGCCTTCGTCGGCGCGGTGGTGGGCGAGTACCTGGGCTCGGCGCGCGGCGTCGGCTACCTGATCCTGCAGGCCGAAGGCACCTTCGATGTCAACACGGTGTTCGCCGGCATCGTGGTGCTGACGGCCTTCGCGCTCGCGCTCGACGGCTTCGTGAGCGTGATCGAGAAGCGGCTGATGAAATGGCAGCCGCGCAGCGGCGAGACCGAGAAGCTCTGAACGCGGCGCTGGTTCAGCGCTTCTTCTTCGACGGCGTGCCGCCGCGCTTTTCGCGCACCACCTCTTTGCTGCTCGATCGGGGCGTCTTGGTCACGGCGGCCTTGGCGGAGACCGGTGCCTGCGCCTTGACACGCGACGCACCCTTCCCGGATGCGGCGGAGACCTTGGCGTGCACTTCTGCCTTCGACGAAGAAGCTGCCATCTTCGATGCACTGGTGCGCTGGAGGATGCTGGCGCCCACGTGGCCGTGCGGCGTGCCGGTGCCCACGCTGGCGGTGCGCGCGGCACGAACGGGCAGGTACACCACCACTTCGAAGCCACGCTGGAACACGTGATTGGGCTTGACGTCGTTCCATTCGGCGACGCGGGCCGGGCTCAGGCGCAGGCGCTGCGCGATGCTGGCCACGCTGTCCTTGCGGCCGGCGCGGATGACGGTGCGCCGCGTCACGATCTCGGGCTCGAAGTTCAGGTGGCCGGTGTCGGCGATCACCGCGGCGACGTCTTCCTGCACGCGTGCACCGCGCGGCACGATCAGCGTCGATCCGGCCTTGATCAGCATCCGCGGCGGCACGTTGTTGATACTGCGCAGATCGGCCTCGCTCATGCCGGAACGCTGGGCCGCATCGGCCACGGTCATGGTGGCCGGGACCGTCCACGCGGTCCAGCTGGCGTATTGCCCTTGCGAATAGGCCTCGAAGTTGCGCTGGAACAGCGCGGCGTTGTCCCACGGCAGCAGGATCTCGGGCGTGCCGGCCGCGAGCAGCACCGGCTTGTGCGCGGAAGGATTGAGCGCGCGGAAGTCCTCGATGTTGACGTCGGCCAGCTTCGCGGCCAGCGAGACGTCGAGGTCGCGCTTGAGCGTGACGGTCTGGAAGTAGGGGTGGTTGGCGATCAGCGGCAGCTCGGTGTTGAAGCGCTCGGGGTTGGCCACGATGTTCTTCACCGCCTGCAGCTTCGGCACGTAGAGGCGCGTCTCGGCCGGCATGCTGATGTCTTCGTAACCGGCCGGAAGGCCTGCGCGCTGGTTCTTGGCGACCGCGCGTGCCACGTTGCCTTCACCCCAGTTGTAGGCGGCCAGCGCGAGCTGCCAGTCGCCGAACTGGGCATAGAGCCTCTGCAGATAGTCGAGCGCGGCGCGGGTGGACGCGATCACGTCGCGCCGGTCGTCGCGGAAGATGTTCTGCTTGAGGGCGAAGTCGGTGCCGGTGGCGGGCATGAACTGCCACATGCCGGCCGCTCGCGCGCTGGACACGGCCTGCGGGTTGAAGGCGCTCTCGATGTAGGGCAGCAGCGCGAGTTCGGTCGGCATGTCGCGGCGTTCGAGTTCCTCGACGATGTGGAAGATGTAGCGGCTCGAGCGCTCCGTCATGCGCTGCATGTAGTCGGGCCGGCTCGCATACCACTGCTCGCGCTCGTGCACGAGGTCGTTGTCGAGATCGGGCATCTTGAAGCCGCGGCGGATGCGGTCCCACATGTCGGCAGGCGGCGCCAGCGTGACGATGGTGCGCGATTTCGTCTCGCTGGTGGTGATGGGCTTGAGCGCGCCGCCGGCATAGGCGGGCGCGCCGGTGGCCGAGGTGCCGGAAGAAGAGGAGCCCGTGCCGGTGGTGCTTGCGCAGCCCGCCAGGAACAGCGAGCCTGCGAGGCAGGCAGCAAGGATAAATTTCATCGAAAGTCGTTTTTCCATTGGCGCGGGGCCGCGAACACGTTGGCGTGGACGCGGGCTGCGCGAAGGACGGAGGCTTCGCGGCTGCGAAGGGAGATGTGGGGGTGCGTGACTAGAATCGCGCCCAGTTGCTGAAGGCCGTTGTCGGCAAAGGTGGGCGGCGGAACGAGGGTCATGAGCGGTCAAATTATAGGTTTGCATGAATGGTTAGCGACCCCCCCGGGTCGCTACCTGCTGGCGTGGGAACAGGCCCAGTACGACCAGGCCGTGGCGGACGTGTTCGGCTACCATGCGCTGCAGCTCGGGCTGGGCGAGGTCGAAGGGCTGCGCGCCAACCGCATGCCGTATCGCTGGCTGGCGCTTTCCGATCCGGCCCTGGCGGCGCGCAGCGCGCTGGTCACCGATTTCGCGGCGCTGCCTTTCGGCGCCAACAGCCTCGACCTGGTCGTGCTGCCGCACACGCTCGAACTCAGTCCCGATCCGCATGCGACGCTGCGCGAGGTCGAGCGCGTGCTGGTGCCGGAGGGTCGGGTCGTGATCTGCGGCTTCAATCCTGCCAGCCTGTGGGGCCTGCGCCAGCAGCGCGCGCAGCTCTATCGGCAGCTCGGCTTCGGCGAGCTCTTTTTGCCCGATGCCGGCGACTTCATCGGCTACCGGCGCATGCGCGACTGGCTGCGGCTCCTGAGCTTCGAGGTCGAGTCGGGGCGTTTCGGCATCTACCGGCCGGCGGTGCGCAGCGACGCCTGGCTGGAACGCTGCCGCTGGTTCGACACCGCGGGCGAGCGCTGGTGGCCGATCTTCGGCGCGGTCTATTTTCTGGTGGCGGTCAAGCGGGTGCGCGGCATGCGGCTTCTGAGCACCGACTGGCGCCGCGCGGCCTCGCGCGCCAGTGCACCGGTGCCGATCGCGGGCAAGCTGCACCACGACCACAGCCATCGACAACGACAACAGGAAGGAAACGGGTTTTGAACGAAGTGCAGATCTACACCGACGGCGCCTGCAAGGGCAATCCCGGCCCGGGCGGCTGGGGCGCATGGCTCAAGTCGGGCGAGACGGAGAAGGACCTGTTCGGCGGGGAGCTCAACACGACCAACAACCGCATGGAACTCAAGGCGGTGATCGAGGGCCTGGGTGCGCTCAAGCGGCCGTGCAAGGTCGTCCTGTATCTGGACAGCCAGTACGTGCGCATGGGCATCACCGAATGGATTCGCGGCTGGAAGGCCAAGGGCTGGCGAACTTCCACCAAGCAGCCGGTCAAGAATGTCGAGCTCTGGCAGGAACTCGACAAACTGGTGGCCGAAGGCGGACATCAGATCGAATGGCGCTGGGTCAAGGGGCACTCCGGCGACCCCGGCAACGAACGTGCCGATGCACTGGCCAACAAGGGCGTGCAGCGGGCGCTGGGGCGGCTCTGAGGGGCGCGTCCCGGCCGATTGCCTAGGACGCCGGCTCGATGCGCTGCGGCGCCTCCAGCGTCTCGCCCATGCGTGCGCGAAACAGCAGCTCGTCGGTCGCGCGCAGGCGGCGGCTCATCTCGCGCCCGATGTTCATCTGGATCAGCGCGAACTGCTCGGCATCGCGCTCGAAGAGGCGGTAGAGGTTCTCGGGCGTGAGCTCGATCGCGTCGCAGTCCTCGTCCGCGCGCACTGACGCGCTGCGCGGAAACAAGTCCAGCAGCGCCATCTCGCCGAAGCAATCGCCGGGCGCGAAGCGCCGCAGCAGAAGCTCGTGGCCCTGCCAGCTCTTCGACACCGTCACGTGCCCTGTTTCGAGGACGAACATGCTGGCCGCCGGATCGCCTTCGCGGAAGAAGAAGTCGCCGCCCCGGACCGTGACCAGCGGCGCCGGCGCCAGCAGGAATTCGATCGCGTCCGCACCGATGGCGCCGAAGATCGGCATCTGCTGCATCATCTCGATCCGCGCCGCGAGCATGGGTGTTTCCTGCGGGGACTACACCATGCCGTCGAACATCATCACGTCGACCGGCTCGCCCGCCGCCACGCTGCCCTGGTCATGGTGCAGCACGACCAAGCCATTGGCTTCGACCATGGAGCTCAGCACGCCCGAGCCCTGGTTGCCGGCAATGCGCACCTCGGGCAGCGCGCCGGGCACCGTCTCCACCCAGCCGCGCTGGTACTCGGTGCGGCCGGGCTTCTTGCGGATTGCGCCGACGCTGGTTGCGCGCAGCAGCGGCGGCGGCGCGGCGCAGGCCTCGTTGCAGCCCATCATCTGCAACAGCGCCGGCCGCACGAAGGCCAGGAAGGTCACCATCACCGCGACCGGGTTGCCGGGCAGGCCGAACAGCACGGCAGCGCCTTCGCCGTCGCCGCGCCGCGGGATCCGCCCGACCGCCATCGGCCGGCCGGGCCGCATGGCGACGCGCCAGAAGGCCATGTCGCCGAGCTGCTGCATCACGGCACGCGTATGGTCCGCTTCGCCGACGCTGACGCCGCCGCTGGTGATGATCGCGTCGGCCTCCATGGCGGCGCGGCGCAGCGCGGATTCGAGCGAGGCCGGATCGTCGCGCACCAGGCCGAGGTCGATCACCTCGCAGCCGAGCCGCGTGAGCAGGCCGAACACGGTGTAGCGGTTGCTGTCGTAGACGGCGCCCTCGCGCGGCACCTCGCCCAGGCTCAGGATCTCGTCGCCGGTGGAGAAATAGGCGACGCGCAGCCGGCGCAGCACCGGCACCATCGGCAGCCCGAGGCTGGCGACCATGCCGAGCGCGGCCGGCGAGAGGCGCTCGCCGCGCTGCAGCGCGGGCTGGCCCTGCATCAGGTCCTCGCCGGCGAAGCGGCGGTTGTCGCCGCGTCGCAGGACCTTGGCGGGGAAGCGGACCGCATCGCCTTCGATGTTGCAGAACTCCTGCGGGATCACGGTGTCGAGGCCGGCGGGCATCATCGCGCCGGTCATGATCTTCACCGCCTCGCCTGTGCCGACCGTGCCGCGCCATGCCGCGCCGGCCAGCGCGGTGCCGACCACGCGCAGACTCACCGAGGTGTCGATGGACGCGTCGCCTTCGAGGAGGGCGCCGTCGAACGCGAAGCCGTCCATCGCCGAGTTGTCGTGCGGCGGCACGCTGACCGGCGACACGATGGCCTCGGCCAGCACGCGGCCGAGCGCGTCGCGCAGTGCAATGCGCTCGCTCTGCGTCACGACCGCGGACGCCGCCAGCCGGGCCAGGAACGCGCGCACGTCATCGACGCCGAGGGCCTGGGGGTCGTAGCCGGCCAGGGCGCCGGCGATCTCCGCGACGCTCGTCATCTCGAAGCTTCCAGCGCGTGCAGTTCCGCGAGCGTGTTGGCGTTGAAGAAGGCGTCGGGCGCATCGCCGGTGCGACCGAAGGGAACGAGCACCGTGCGGTGCTGCGCCGTCCAGGCGTCGATCTTGCGGCCGCCGTTCTGCGTGAAGCGCACCAGGCTGTCGAGCAGGGTCTTGCGCAGCAGGCAGAACACGGGCTGCGGCCGCAGCACCGGCGCGGCACCCGTTGCGGCGATGGCTTCGGGCGCATCGACCATCGCGATCTCGGCATCGGCGGCCGCCAGCGCGCCGGCCAGCCGGCTCGCCAGATCGAGCGGGAACAGCGGCGTGTCGCAGGGCACCGTGAGCAGGTAGGGCGTTTCGCAGTGCTCCAACCCGATCAGGAAGCCGGCGAGCGGGCCGGCATAGTCGGCCAGTCCATCCGGCCACACCGGGGCGCCGAAGGATGCGTAGGTCGGGAGATTGCGGTTGGCATTGACCATGATCCGGCCGACCTGCTGGCCGAGCCGCGTGACCGCATTCATGGCGAGCGGCACGCCGTTGAAGTTCTGCAGGCCCTTGTCGATGCCGCCCATGCGCGAGCCACGGCCGCCGGCGAGCACGAGCCCGGTGATCTCGGCGGCAGCGACGGCGCCTGCCATGCTCATCCGCCGATGTAGCTCATCTCGACGCGGCGCGGCGCGGACGCGTCGCCGTCGTCGGGGCCGCGCAGCGCCCGCAGTTCGGAGTAGCGGTCGGTGCGGCCCTGCCAGATGCGGCCGACGGCTGACGCGATCTGCGTGTCGTCGGCATCGCCGCGCAACAGCGGGCGCAGGTCGTGGCCGGCACTGGCGAACAGGCACAGGTAGAGCCTGCCCTCGGTCGACAGGCGTGCCCGGCTGCAATCGTGGCAGAAGGCCTGCGTCACGCTGCTGATCACGCCGATCTCGCCGCCGCCATCGCGGTAGGCCCAGCGCTGCGCGGTCTCGCCCGGCGCGCTGGCCTCGAGCGGCGCGAGCGGAAATTCCTCGGCGATGCGGCGCACCACCTCGGCCGAAGGCAGCACCTCGTCCATGCGCCAGCCGTTGGTGGCGCCGACGTCCATGTACTCGATGAAGCGCAGCACCACGCCCGTGCCGCGGAAGTGCCGCGCCATCGGCAGCACTTCCTGCTCGTTGGTGCCGCGCTTGACGACCATGTTGACCTTGACCGGTCCGAGCCCCGCGGCCTGGGCCGCATCGATGCCTGCGAGGACTTCGGCCACCGGAAAGTCGACGTCGTTCATGCTGCGGAACACGGCGTCGTCGAGGCCGTCGAGGCTCACGGTCACGCGCTGGAGACCTGCGGCCTTCAGCGCCACGGCCTTGCGCGCGAGCAGCGAGCCATTGGTGGTCAGCGTGAGGTCCAGCGCCTGGCCGTCGGGCGTGCGCAGCGCGGCCAGTTGCTCGACCAGGCGCTCCAGGTTCTTGCGCAACAGCGGCTCGCCGCCGGTGAGCCGGATCTTGCGCACGCCGTGCGTCGCGAAGATGCGCGCGAGCCGGGTGATTTCCTCGAAGCTCAGCAGCGCGCTGTGCGGAAGGTAGCGGTAGTCCTTGTCGAACACTTCTTTCGGCATGCAGTAGCTGCAGCGGAAGTTGCAGCGGTCGGTCACGCTGATGCGCAAATCGGTCAGCGGCCGGGCCAGCCGGTCGAGCAGCACGCCGGTGGCCGGCACCGCGCGCTCCGGCAACGCCGCAACGCGGCGGGGGCGGCCGATCTCGGAGACGGGGACGACGTGCTGGCTCATGGGAGAGGCCAATTTAACGCATCGCCTGCGCCGCGCGGCCTCCAAGGGTACTTATTTAGACGCAGCGCGCGCCATCGACCTCGATGCAGACGCCGCTGATGAAGGACGCCTCGTCGCTCGCCAGGTAGAGCGCCGCGTTGGCGACGTCGAGCGCGGTGGAGAAGCGCCCGAGCGGGATGGTGGCGCGGAACTTGGCCTTGCGTTCTTCGGTGAGCGGGCCGCCGGCGAATTCGGTCGCGAGGCCGGTGTCGGGGTTGAACACCGGGTTCAGGCAATTGACGCGGATGTTGTCCGGGCCGAGCTCGGCGGCGAGCGACTTGCTGGTGGTGATGACCGCGCCCTTGGAGCCGTTGTACCAGGTGAGGCCGGGGCGCGGGCGCACGCCGGCCGTGGAGGCGATGTTGATGAAGGAGCCGCCGCCGTTGGCGCGGAAGGCCGGCACGGCATGCACCGTCGAGAGGTAGATGCTTTTGACGTTGACGGCGTAGCAGCGGTCGAACTCGTCCTCGCTCACCTCCAGCGCCGGACGGTTGCGGTGCGTCCAGCCGGCGTTGTTGACCATGACGTCGAGCTTGCCGTGGCGCTGGACCGCGGCCTCGACCAGCGCCCTGACTTCGGCCGACTTCGTGACGTCGGCCGCGAAGAAAGAAGCGCGGCCGCCTGTGCGCAGGATGGCCTCGACCACCTGTTCGCCCAGCGCGGGGTTGATGTCGTTGACGATGACTTGCGCACCTTCGGCCGCGAGCCGCTTGGCGATGCCTTCGCCGATGCCGCCGCCGGCACCGGTGACGATGATGGATTTGTCCTTGACGCGCACGTTGTGTCTCCTGGAAAAATGCAGCGGGGCAGTGTATCGCCCGCGACCGCGCGGCGTTTTCGTTCAGGCCGGGCCGTCCAGCAGTGCACCGCCGGGTTGGTTGCAGCAGACCACGAGGATTTGCGCGCCTTCGTCGCCGCCGTTCACGTACAGGTGGCCGAGGCCGCTGTCGAAGTAGATGCTGTCGTGCTTGCCCAACTGCTCGACGCGTCCGTCGGCGAAATGCATCTCCAGCATGCCGTCGAGCACGAAGATGAATTCCTCGCCCGGATGCTTGCTGAACTGGCCGGGGCGCAGCAGCGAATGGGCCTCGACGCGGCCGAGCATCGGCGTCATCTTCTTCGCGCTCACCTTCGTCGCCAGCATGCCGTAGAGGTAGCGCTCGGAGTGGTATTCGACGACGTCCTCGCTGCGCGTCACCACCACGCTGCCGGGGATGAAGCCGGCCGGCTGGCTGCCGAACAGGGTCGACAGGTCCAGTTGCAGGGCGCCTGCCAGGGCGGCGAATTTCTCGTAGCTGAGCGCGAGCAGGCCGCGCTCGGCCTTGGAAATGGAGGCCACCGACACCTGTGATTTCTGCGCCAGCTCGGCCAGGGTCAGCCGCTGCGCCTGGCGGGCGTTGCGCAGGCGCGCGCCGAGTTCGGTCTTGTCCAGCACGATGCTGTGGCCCGGCGCGGAGGGGGCAGGAGGCGGGGGCGAAGAGGGCGTGGCTGCTCGCATGAAATTTTCTTATCTGAAAAATTTTGTATAAGATGAATCCGTGGACGCCCGCAACGCCTCTCCCTCAACGCCGATTTCGCTCCCCTGGATCGAGAAGCTGATTCAGTTCGACACCACCAGTTTCGAGTCTAACCTCGGCCTTATCGAGACCGTCCGAGACTACCTGGGACAACAGGGCCTCACGTCGATGCTCAGCCACGAGGCGACGGGCAAGAAGGCGAACCTCTTCGCCACGCTGCCGGCAGCGGACGGTTCGACCCAGGGCGGCATCGTGCTCTCGGGCCATACCGACACGGTGCCGGTCACCGGCCAGGCCTGGGACAGCGGCCCCTTCGAACCCGTGGTGCGCGACGGCAAGCTGTTCGGCCGCGGCGCCTGCGACATGAAGGGCTTCGTCGGCGTGGCGCTTTCCATGCTGCCCGAGATGAAGGCGGCGCGGCTTCGGGAGCCGATCCACTTCGCGTTCTCCTGCGACGAGGAACTGGGCTGCACCGGCGCGCCCTACATGCTGGCGGACCTGAAGGCGCGCGGCATCCGGGCCAATGGCTGCATCGTGGGCGAGCCGACCGACATGCGCGTCATCGTGGCGCACAAGGGCATCAATGCCTACCGCTGCCGCGTGCATGGCCATGCGGCGCATTCATCGCTGACGCCGCAAGGCCTCAATGCGATCGAGTACGCCGCCCGGCTGATCTGCTTCATCCGCGACCAAGCGGACGCGTTCCGCCGGAGCGGCCCTTTCGACGATGCCTTCGACGTGCCCTTCACCACGCTGCAGACCGGCCTGATCCAGGGCGGCATCGCGCTCAACACCATTCCGGCGGATTGCGAGTTCAGCTTCGAATACCGCAATCTTCCGGGCGTGGACCATGGCGCCATCATCGAACGCATCAAGGACTACGCGGCGAACACGCTGCTGCCGCGGATGAAGGGCGAGCATCCGGCCGCCGCCATCGAGTTCGAGCTGCTCGCCATCGCGCCCACGCTGGACGCCTCCGAGCAGGCCGCCATCACGCAGCTGGTGCGCGCGTTGACCCAGGACCGCGGCGTGCGCAAGGTGGCCTACGGCACCGAGGCCGGCCTGTTCGCGCAGATGGGCGTGCCGTCCGTGATCTGCGGGCCGGGCAACATCGAACAGGCCCACAAGGCCAACGAATACGTCACGCTGGCACAGCTCGGGCAGTGCGAATCCTTTCTGCGCAAGCTGATCCGCAGCATGTCCGTCGCGGCCTGAACGCACGGGCATCGAAGAACTATTCCAACAGCGACAAGAGAGACAAGAGAGACAAGACCATGGCCCACGTGCACGCTCCATCCGGCTTCCAGAGCCTTTCTCCCTTGGCCGTGACGCCGCCCTGGCGGGCCGTCGTCTCGGCATCCATCGGCAATGCGCTCGAGTGGTTCGACCTCGTGGTCTACGGCTTCTTCGCGGCGACGATCTCGAAGCTGTTCTTTCCCACCGGCGACGACACGGTCTCGCTGCTGCTGACCCTCGGCACCTTCGGCGTGTCCTTCTTCATGCGGCCGCTGGGCGCGGTACTGATCGGCGCCTATGCCGACCGCTCCGGCCGCAAGGCGGCGCTGACGCTGTCGATCGTGCTGATGTTCACCGGCACGCTGTTGATCGCCATCGTGCCGACCTACGGCAGCATCGGCCTGCTCGCGCCGGCCGTGCTGGTGGTGGCGCGGATGATCCAGGGCCTGTCCGCCGGCGGCGAGTTCGGCAGCGCCACTGCCTTCCTGGCGGAGCACGCACCGCACCGGCGCGGTTTCTTCTCGAGTTGGCAGGTCGCCAGCCAGGGCCTGACCACCTTGCTGGCCGCGGGTTTCGGCGCGGTGCTGACCAGCACGCTCTCGGCCGAGCAGATGGCCGCGTGGGGCTGGCGCATTCCCTTCATCTTCGGCCTCGTGATCGGACCGGTCGCCTACTACATCCGCCGCAACGTCGATGAGAGTCCCGAGTTCGCGCAGATCCAAGCGACGACCACGCCGCTGCGCGACACCTTCCGCGATCAGAAGGAGCGCCTGCTGCTGGCGATCGGCATCGTGATCCTGGGCACGGTGGCCACTTACCTGGTGCTCTTCATGCCGACCTACGGCGTCAAGCAGCTCGGTGTGCCGGCTTCGGTGGTGTTCACCGCCACCCTGATGGTCGGCTTGATCCAGATGCTGCTCGCGCCCTTCATCGGCCACCTCTCGGACACCGTGGGCCGCGTGCGCATCATGCTGACCGCCGCGGTCTTGCTGCTGGTGCTGATCTATCCGATGTTCGCGCTCCTGGTCGCGCGGCCCAGCTTCGGCACGCTGCTGCTGGTGGAGATCGTCTTCGGCTTCCTGATGACCGCGTACTTCGCGCCGGTGCCGGCCCTCTTGTCCGAACTGTTTCCGACCCAGACCCGCACGACCGGGCTGTCCTTGAGCTACAACACGGCCGTGACGATCTTCGGCGGCTTCGCGCCCTTCATCCTGACCTGGCTGATCAGCGTGACCCACGACAAGTTGTCGCCCAGCTATTACCTGATCTTCGCCGCCATCGTCAGCATCGTCGCGCTGTTGTTCACGCGCAGCCGGCTCGGCTTCAAGTAGCAAGAACATTCAACGCATTCGACATTCATCAATGACCCAGACTCCCGATCTCATAGACGGCCAACCGATGCCGACGCTGGACGCCATCCGCGAACTGGCGAATGCGCTGAAGCCCTATGTGTACGCGACGCCGACGCTGGACAAGGACGCGCTCTCCACGCTGCCCGACGCCCGCATCAACTTCAAGTTCGAGCTGCTGCAGGCCAGCGGCACCTTCAAGGCGCGCGGGGCCTTCTCCAACCTGCTGGCGCTCAGCCCCGAACAGCGCAAGGCAGGCGTGACCTGCGTGAGCGCGGGCAATCATGCGGTCGCGGTTGCCTATGCGGCGATGAAGCTGGGCATCAGCGCCAAGGTGGTGATGATCAAGACCGCGAGCCCGTTCCGCGTCGGCCTGTGCCATCAATACGGCGCCGAGGTCGTGATGGCCGACAACGGCGCGGCGGCGTTCGAGCGCGTGCATCAGATCGAGAAGGAAGAAGGGCGCTTCTTCGTGCATCCCTTCAGCACTTACCGCACGGTGCTGGGCACGGCCACGCTCGGTTACGAGTGGGCGATGCAGGCGCCGAAGCTCGATGCGGTGATCGTGCCGATCGGCGGCGGCGGGCTCATGGCGGGCGTTGCCACTGCGTTCAAGCTGGTGCAGCCTGCATGCAAGGTCTATGGCGTGGAACCCGAGGGCGCGGACGCCATGGCGCAGAGCTTCGAGACCGGCGGCCCGATCAAGATGGGCCCGATGCAGGGCATTGCCGACAGCCTGATGGCGCCGCACACCGAGGCCTACAGCTACACGCTGTGCCGCAGGAATGTCGACCAGCTGGTGACAGTCTCGGACGACCAGATCCGCCGCGCGATGGTGAATCTGTTCGAGGAGCTCAAGCTCTCGCCCGAACCGGCCTGCGCGGCTGCGACGGCGGGCTTGCTCGGACCCTTGCGCGAAGAGTTGAAAGGCCAGCGCGTGGGTGTACTGCTGTGCGGTACCAACACCGACCTGGGCACGCTCACGAAGCATCTGGACGCTGCGCGCGCACTGCCATGAGTGCAGGCGGGCCCGCTCCTGTTCTCTTTCTCGGGCAAGAGGATGTAGCGCGGCTGCTGAGCGTCGCGGCTTGCATCGACGTGATGTCCGATGCCATGGCGGCGCTGGCGCGTGGCGAGGTGCACCAGCCGCTGCGGCAGATCGTGCGTCCGCCCGATGCCAAGGGACTGCTGGGCCTGATGCCTGCGTACATCGGCGGCGCACAGCCGGTCTACGGCGCCAAGACGGCCGGGTTCTTTCCGGGCAACAGCGCGCTCGGGCTGGATCCGCATCAAGGCTGCGTGCTGCTGTTCAGCGGCGAGACCGGCGCGCTGATGGCCGTGATGTCGGCCTCCGAAATCACCGGCATCCGGACCGCCGCGATGACGGGCCTGGCGACGCGCCTGCTGGCGAGGCCCGAGGCCTCGCGGCTCGCGCTGATCGGAAGCGGGCATCAGGCGCACTGGCAGCTGCAGGCCGCGGCGGCGGTTCGACCGCTGGCGTCGGTGAGGGTGGCAGCGCGTACGCTGGCGAGTGCCCGCGCGTTCGTGGCGGCGGAGCAGCCGAACTACGGCTTCGCGATGGAGGCCGCCGAATCCGTCGATGCGGCGGTGCGCGATGCAGACATCGTGATCACCGTCACGAACGCCTCCGAGCCCATCCTGCGGCGTGATTGGATCGCACCGGGCACGCACATCAACGCCGTCGGCTCCAGCACGCCTTCGCATTGCGAGATCGAGCCGGCGTTGATGGGGCGCGCCTCGCTGTTCGTCGACCGGCGTGAATCGACGCTCAATGAATCGGGTGACTACCTGAATGCCTTTCGCGGCGGCCTGGTGTCGCCCGCGAGTCTGCTGGCGGAGATCGGCGAGCTGGTCATCGGACGGCATCCGGGGCGCACCGGAGGCGACGAGGTGACGCTCTTCAAGTCCCTGGGCATGGCGCTGGAAGACGTCGCCGCGGCGCGCTGGCTGTATGAGCGGGCCGGTGCAACCGGCGTCGGCACCCGGCTGCAGCAATGACTAGCCGTGGCGCACGGCCACCGTCTTCAGCGTCGTGAAGCCGTACAGCGCCTCGAAGCCCTTCTCGCGCCCATATCCCGAGGATTTCACGCCGCCGAAGGGCAGCTCGACGCCGCCGCCCGCGCCGTAGTTGTTGATGAAGACCTGGCCGCTCTTCACCCGCTTGGCCATGCGGAACTGGCGTGCGCCGTCGTTCGTCCAGATGCCGGCGACCAGGCCGAACTGCGTTGCGTTGGCCAGCGCCACGGCCTCGTCCTCGTCGCGGAAGGCCATCGCGGCGAGCACCGGGCCGAAGACTTCCTCTTGCGCCAGGCGATGGTTCACCGGCACGTCGCGCAGCAGCGTGGGCGCCTGGTAGAAGCCGGTCTCGGGCGCCTCGTCGACCACGCGGCCCTGCGCCACCATCGGAATGCCGGCATGCTGCGCATCGGAGAGGAAGTCCCACACGCGCTGTTGCTGCGTCTGGCGGATCAGCGGACCGACGTCGAGGTCCATCGCGGCCGGCCCGACCCGCAATGCCTCGAAGGCGCGCCCGAGGCGGTCGAGCAGGGCCTCGTAGATGTCGCGCTGGACCAGCACGCGCGAGCCGGCCGAGCAGGTCTGGCCGGCGTTCTGCACGATCGCGTTGATCAGCACCGGAATGGCCGCGCCGAGGTCGGCATCGGCAAAGACGATCTGCGGGCTCTTGCCGCCGAGTTCGAGCGTGACCGGGCAATGGCGTTCCGCCGCGACCTGCTGGATCAGCGTGCCCACCTTCGGGCTGCCGGTGAAGCTGATGTGGTCGATGCCCTCGTGCCGCGCCAGCGCATCGCCGACTTCATGGCCGTAGCCGGTCACGATGTTGAGCGCGCCGGGCGGAAAGCCGACCTCGGCCGCCAGCTGCGCGACCCGGATCAGCGACAGGCAGGCATCTTCGGAAGGCTTGACCACGCACACGTTGCCGGCCGCCAGCGCGCCGCCCACGCTGCGGCCGAAGATCTGCATCGGGTAGTTCCACGGAATGATGTGGCCCGTGACGCCGTGCGGCTCGCGCCAGGTGAAGACGCTGTAGCCTTCCTGGTAGGGGATCGTTTCGCCATGCAGCTTGTCGCATGCGCCGGCGTAGAACTCGAAGTAGCGCACCAGGGCCAGTGCATCCGCGCGCGCCTGCTTGACCGGTTTGCCACAGTCGCGTTGCTCGATCAATGCGAGCTCGTCGACGTGCTCGGCGATCTTCTGCGACAGCTTGTGGAGCAGCCGCCCGCGGTCGGCCGCGCTGACCTTGTGCCATGTGGTCTCGAAGCAGTCGCGCGCGGCGCGCACGGCGGCATCGATGTCGGCGGCGTCGCCGCGCTGGAGCTGGTCGAAGACCTGCCCATCGGAAGGATCGATCACGGGCAGCGTGCGGCCGGACGCGGAAGCAACGCTTTCGTTGCCGATGTAGTGGAGTTGCATGGCCGAAATTGTGCGCGAAACCAGCCGGCAGTCGCGCGCAGCGGGTCTTTCAGCGGGATGCGGTGGTCTTCGGCAGGGCTTTGATCGCGTTGAGCATGCGCTCGACGTGCTTGTCCGGATTCAGGTTCTGGTAGTAGTAGGCGACCTTGCCATTGGGCGTGACCACGTAGGAGAGCCGGTTGGCGAAATCGGGCCGTGTCTGCATCAGCGCGTCGAAGCCTTCTATCACGGTCTTCGATTGATCCGAGGCGACCGGAAAGCGGCTCTGGCAGGAGCGCACCGAGAACTTCTGCAGCGTGTCGATGTCGTCGGCCGAGACGCCGATCACGGTGGCGCCGAGCGCGGCGAACTGATCGATCGCTTCGGCAAAAGCGTGCGCCTCGATCGAGCAGTCGTTGGTGTCCGCTGCCGGGAAGAAGTACACCACCACCGGTCCCTTGGCCAGCGCATCGGCCAGCGAGTAGCGGAAGGTCTTGCCGCCGAGCGCCGCGTTGGCGGTGAACTTGGGCACGGGGTCGCCGATGTCCAGCGCGGCGAAGGCCGAAGGGACGGCCGCGGCGGCGAAGGCAAACAAGGCGAAGCGCGCAAGAATCTGGGGGATCATGGTGTAACTCCCGGGTGAGGGAAAGCGAATTCTAGGACTGCAGGATATGTTGCGACAGCCTGAAACCGGCGCGCGATCCGTGGCGTATTCTGAGCAATCAATAGGAGAGGAATCCATATGACGTCCGCACTGACTCGCCTGTTTCGGATGGTCCTGCTGTGCGCAGGGACGGCAGCCCTGGTCGCGTGCGGGTCGCTGCCACCTGCGCACGAGCGCGCTGCCCAGACCGCGGCCCAACCCGACCCTTCGACCCGGCTGGCGAAGATCGCCGCCGACTCGACGCCGCCGGGCGAGCATTCCGGCTTTCGCCTGATGCCGCTGGGCGTGTACTCGCTGGATGCGCGCGTGCAGCTCGCGCAGCGGGCGCAGCAGTCGCTGGTCGTCCAGTACTACCAATTCGAGAACGATGCCACCGGTCGGCTGCTGATGCGCGCGCTGCGCGAGGCGGCCGGGCGCGGCGTGAAGGTGCGGGTGCTGGTGGACGACCTGTACACCACGAAGAGCCAGCAGCCGCTGCTGGCGCTGTCGCAGGTGCCGAACGTGCAGGTGCGCCTGTTCAATCCTTTCTGCTGCGGTCGGGACGGTTTCCTATCGCGCTTCATTGCTTCGCCGCAGGAGATCTCGCGGCTCAACCACCGCATGCACAACAAGCTCTTCATCGCCGACGGCGTGATGGCGGTCGTCGGCGGGCGCAACATCGCCGACGAATATTTCGTCCTCAGCCAGGCGCAGAACTTCATCGACATGGATGCGCTGGTGGTGGGCAAGGTCGTGCCGCAGCTCGAGATGATCTTCGACACCTACTGGAACGCCGAGCAGGTCTGGCCGATCGGCGAGATCGTGCACGGGGAGGGCGGCCGCCAGCCGACGATGGAAGACTTCGACAACTGGATAGGCATGGCCGCGCCGCCGCCGAAGATCGAACTGCCGCCAGCCGACGTCCTCGGCTACGGCCCGATCGCGGAAGAGCTGGATGCCGGCCGCATGGGCCTGCTGTGGGGCGAGGCGCGCGCTATCGCGGACCCGCCGAACAAGCCCACGTACATGACCGACGACGAGGCACTCGCCACCAGCGTGACCATGAAAGTCTGGGGCCTGCTGCTCGATGCGAAGACCGAGGTGGACCTGACCTCGCCCTACCTGGTGCCGGGCGAGAAGGGCATGGCGGCGTTCGACGATCTTTCCAGGCGCCACGTCAAGCTGACGCTGCTGACCAACTCGCTGGCGGCCAACGACGAGCCGCTGGTGCACACCGGCTACGCGCGCTACCGGCAGCGGCTGCTCGCCGGCGGTGCCGATCTCTACGAGCTGAGTCCGGAGCGCACCACGGCCAGCAAGCGTTTCGGCATGTTCGGCCATTCGCTCGGCCGGCTGCATGCCAAGACGGCGGCTATCGACCGGCGGCGCATCTTCGTCGGCTCGATGAACCTCGATCCGCGCTCGGCGACGCAGAACACCGAGATGGGCGTGGTGGTCGACAGCCCGCAACTGGCACGCGAGATGCTGCGCGTGATCAACATCAGCAAGCTGCAGAACTCGTACCGCCTGCGGCTGGCCAAGGATTCGGGCACGCTCCAGTGGCTGACGAACGATGGCGAGAAGGAGATGATCCTGACCTCCGAGCCGGAGTCGAGCTTTTTCCAGCGTTTCTACAACTCGCTGATTGCGCCGATCGTGCCGGAGATGTTGCTGTAGCCTCGGGGGGTGACGCAAACCTTTCGCAACCGGGGTGCCCCTTGTATTCGGCCTCCGCCTCCCCACATGCTGGGCATGAACGCTATCAACACCCCGGTGCCCAAGACCGATCTGGCGGTGACGCATGTGCTTGCGCAGCTCCTCGAGCGGCTCGATCACAGCGCCGTGCCAGTGGGCCCCGAGCAATACCGTTCGGTCGTGATGCACCTGGTGGACGAGTTCCGCGACGTGGAGCCCGGCACCCGGCTCGGCGAACTGCTGGACGCCTATCCGGCTGCCGCCGAGGTGTATGAAAATCTCAACTACCAGCACGCGGGGCTGTGCCGCTCCGCGCTGGACAGCTCTCTGGCCGCAGAACTCGGCGCCCGCGAGGCGATTGCCCGTGCCATGCGCCGCCCCGATACGGACAGCGCCGCTTCATGAGCAAGGCCGAAGTCAAGACGACCGTGGTGGCCGACGGCCTGCGCTACAAGGCGAAGGCCTCGGGTTCGCCCTTTCGGGCGTCGGCGTCGTTCAGCGGCGCGACGATGTCCTGCTTCATGTGCGGCAAGCATCGCGTGCGCTCCCAGATGAAAACCCGCCAGCTGCTTGGCAAGTCGCAGACGGTCTGCGCGCCTTCGTGCAAGGCGCTGGACGAGATCGTCGATTCTTGACATTTGCGAAGCCCGATTACTACTTCAGGCTTCTATCAAACCGGCCAATTTCGATCTACAGTTAGAAACAATTGATGCAAATCATTGCATCAATGCGAAAGTTCTAACCAGTGATCGATGCCAATGAGCCCGTCCAAAGCCATCGACTTGCCTGATCCGGGGATGCGTCCGTCACGCGGAAAGGATCGGGTCCAATGAGTTCCATTCGCCACGTCATCATGCAGGTCGTCAAGCGCTCAGGTGGCGCGACGCATCATGTGGAGTTCTGCATGGACGACAACTTCGCGGAGCGCCTGCGGCAATTGCGTTCGCTCGTGCCGCCACTCAACAGCCTCAACAAGCAGCGTGATCTTGTCATCGACAAGGTCCGCGTTCGCTTGCCCACCGCAGTCTGGCGATGCGGTGGCGACGTCGACAGCAGCGTGGACGGCTCCTGCATCGTGATCGCCGCTGAAGGTTTCTTCAATTGCGGCGGCAAGGACAGGAAGACCAAGGAAAAGCTGGTCACCTACACCTTCCCCATCGCGCGCCTGATCGAGCTGCACGTGGAACGACCCCAGGGCGAGACCTTCTATATCCGCGATGGCATCTTCACCAACGACGAACCGGCGGATTCCCCCGCCGGCCGCTGGGTTGCATCGCTGCATGAACTGGAGGTGATGCGTGTGCCGGAAGGGCCGTCCGATTTCGACACGCTCCAGGGTGTTCCGCTGCGAACAGACCAGGGCACGCTGCCCACGGCGCACGGCCTCAGCCTGAACTGAGCGTCGCCTCGGGCTCCGGCGCAGGTGTCTTCACAGGCACGAACCGGGCATTGTTGTCGGCCAGCCAGCGCTGCGACAGCGCGTCGTCCTGTTGGGAGGGATGGAAATCCCTGCGCAGGTAGCACCACCAGCCGTTCCAGCTTTGTCGCAGCAGTCCTTCGCGACCCCACAGCAGGCGCATGCCGCTGCGCCAGGTGGAGAACTTCCAGAACTGGCCTTCACGACGCAGATTGGAGGCCGTTTGCCGCAGCAGGTCGCAAAGGAAGATCGTCGTGATCCGGCGGAACCAGCGCACCCGCCACTCGTGTGAACCGTCGACGGCTCGATAGAGATCGAAGGCCGTGCTGCGATGCTCGAGTTCTTCGGCCGAGTGCCAAAGCCACATCGTGCGCAGCCTTGTCTCGGCGCCGTCGAGCAGTTGCGGATGGGCGAGCAGCCAGCCGGCGAACATCGCGGTGAAATGCTCCGTCGCCGCAGTGATGGCCAGTGCGTGGCGCGGATCGGCATCGGCGAGCGGCTGCAGGCGCTTGCTGGCTCGCGGTGTCCAGCCGTCGCGAAGTCCTTGCGCTTCCAGGTGCGCGTTGAAGAGCGCGTGAACGCGCCGGTGCGCGGCCTCTTGTCCGATGAAGGCCTGCATCTCGGCATGGTGCGCCTGTTGCAATGCCTCCGGGGAACTGCCGAGCGCGCGACGCACGGCGTCGATGAAGAACTGCTCGCCGAATGGAAAGCTCATCGACAGTGCATTGAAGAATGCGGTCGCGAAAGCATCATCGCCGCACCAGTCGTGCGCAAAGGGCGGCTGCAGGTCGATCAACAGGCGGCGGACAACGAGATGGGTCATGGACGTAAACCGCTCGATTGTCCGCCGCGCCCGCAGCGAAAGGCGATTGGCCTTACTGGAGTTTCACCTCGACTCGGCGTGCCTCGGTGGGCGACCCGTCGGCCTGTGCCTGTGCCGGCTTGGCGAGTTCGATCTTGTCTTCCGGCGCCCCGGCCGTCTTGAGC
Source organism: Variovorax sp. SRS16 (assembly GCF_901827165.1). Taxonomy (NCBI): domain Bacteria; kingdom Pseudomonadati; phylum Pseudomonadota; class Betaproteobacteria; order Burkholderiales; family Comamonadaceae; genus Variovorax; species Variovorax sp. SRS16. Next base: position 3,001,662 of record NZ_LR594666.1, on the reverse strand, counting down.
GCGGTGCTCACTGCTACCGCGCGCTGCTTGGCAAGTTCGGCGTTTTTCTCCGGATCGCCGCTGGCGTCGTGATAGCCGCTGACCAGCACGCGTGTGCCGCCTTGCGCGGCCTTCGCGATGTCGGCCAATGCTTCGGCGGAGCCCGTGGGCACTTCGGCGCTGCCGCTGGCGAAATAGAACTTGACCACGCCGTTCTCGGTCTTGATCGAGCCGCCCGCATCGGCGGCCGGCGCAACAGCCGCAGCGGGTGCGACGGCAGGCACCGGCGCCGCGGGCGGGGGCGCCATGGCGGCGGCCTCGCCGCCGTGGAACTTGACCACCAGCGGCACGATCAGCAGCGCGACGATGTTGATGATCTTGATCAGCGGATTCACCGCCGGGCCGGCCGTGTCCTTGTAGGGATCGCCCACGGTATCGCCGGTGACGGCGGCCTTGTGCGCTTCGGAGCCTTTGCCGCCGTGATGGCCGTCCTCGATGTACTTCTTGGCGTTGTCCCACGCGCCGCCGCCGGTGCACATCGAGATTGCGACGAACAGGCCGGTGACGATGGTGCCCATCAGCAGGCCGCCGAGCGCCTTCGGGCCGAGCAGCAGTCCGACCAGGATCGGAACCACCACGGGCAGCAGGCTGGGGATCATCATTTCCTTGATCGCCGCGCCGGTCAGCATGCTCACGGCCTTGCCGTACTCGGGCTTGCCGGTGCCTTCCATGATGCCCGGGATGTCGCGAAACTGACGGCGCACTTCCTCGACCACTGCGCCGGCCGCGCGGCCCACGGCCTCCATCGCCATGGCGCCGAACAGGTAGGGGATGAGGCCACCGATGAAGAGGCCCACGATCACCAGCGGGTCGCTCAGGTTGAAGCTGATGGCCTGCCCGAAGCTTTCGAGCTTGTGCGTGTAGTCGGCGAAGAGGACCAGCGAAGCCAGCCCGGCCGAGCCGATGGCGTAGCCCTTGGTGACGGCCTTGGTGGTGTTGCCTACCGCGTCCAGCGGATCGGTGACGGCGCGCACGCTGGCCGGCAGATCCGACATCTCGGCGATGCCGCCAGCGTTGTCGGTGATGGGGCCGTAGGCATCGAGTGCCACCACGATGCCGGCCATGCTGAGCATGGCTGTCGCGGCCACCGCGATGCCGTAGAGACCGGCAAGCGTGTACGAGCACAGGATCGCGATGCAGACGAAGATCACCGGCCAGGCAGTGGAGCGCATCGACACACCGAGGCCCGCGATGATGTTGGTGCCATGGCCGGTGGTGGAGGCCTGCGCGATGTGCTGCACCGGCGAATACTGCGTGCCGGTATAGAACTCGGTGATCCACACCAGCGCCGCCGTCAGCGCCAGGCCGACGAAGCAGGCGCCGAACAGCTTGAACTGGCTGCCCGTGGGGGCGATCGCGTTGTCGGGAATCAGCCAACTCGTGACGAACCAGAAGGCGATCAGCGACAGGAAGCCCGCGACCGCCAGGCCCTTGTAGAGCGCGGGCATCACGTTGGTCATGCCCGGCGAGGCCTTGACGAAGAAGCAGCCGATGATCGAAGCGATGATCGACACGCCGCCCAGCGCCAGCGGGTACAGCACCGCGTTGACAGGCGCCGCAGCGACCATCAACGAGCCCAGCACCATGGTTGCGATCAGCGTCACGGCGTAGGTCTCGAACAGGTCGGCGGCCATGCCGGCACAGTCGCCGACGTTGTCGCCCACGTTGTCGGCGATCACGGCCGGATTGCGCGGATCGTCTTCCGGAATGCCGGCTTCGACCTTGCCCACCAGGTCGGCGCCGACGTCGGCGCCCTTGGTGAAGATGCCGCCGCCGAGCCGCGCGAAGATCGAGATCAGCGAGGAGCCGAAGGCGAAGCCGATCAGCGGGTTGAGCACGGTCGCAAGGTGGCTTGCGTCCGAGGGGGCGCTGCCGTTGCTCGCGAGGAACCAGTAGAAGCCCGAGACACCCAGCAGGCCGAGGCCAACGACCAGCATGCCTGTGATGGCGCCGCCGCGGAACGCGACATCGAGCGCCGGGCCGATGCCCTTGGTCGCGGCCTGTGCGGTGCGCACGTTGGCCCGGACAGACACGTTCATGCCGATGAAGCCGCAGGCGCCCGAGAGCACGGCGCCGATCACGAAGCCGACCGCGGTCGTCGCATCGAGAAAGATCCCGATCAGGATCGCCAGCACGATGCCGACGATGGCGATGGTGCGGTATTGCTTCGCGAGATAAGCCGCCGCGCCGGTCTGGATCGCCGCGGCGATTTCCTGCATGCGGGCGTTGCCCGCGTCCTTCGAAAGAATCCAGCTGCGCGCCCAGAAACCATAGGCTACGGCCACGAGGCCGCAGACCATGGCGAGGACGAGTGGGATGTTGCCAGTCATGCCTTGCTTCTCCAGTAGTTCGTTGTGACTCTGTGGAGACGAAAGCACAGGCCCCTGCGCGCAACGCGTACGGGTCAGTGCTTCCGCCGCGTTGCTTCCTCGAAGCCCCGGTGCTTTCGAACACCGAGGCCGATTGGCCAACGGGCGCAATTTACAGGGAAAACCGCTTTTTCGTGCGACGGGCCCGTGACACGGAAAGTAAACTTCGGGTTTGTCCGCATCCCACTACAACTTTCAACTACTCGAAGACGAACATGTCCCTCGGTCAAGTCTCCCCCGGCAAAGACGCTCCTGAAGCTTTCAACGTCGTCATCGAAATCCCGATGAACGCCGACCCGATCAAGTACGAAGTCGACAAGGAGTCGGGCGCGATCTTCGTCGACCGCTTCATGACCACCGCGATGCACTATCCGACCAACTACGGCTACGTGCCGCAGACGTTGTCGGGCGACGGCGATCCGGTCGACGTGCTGGTCATCACGCCCTGGGCGCTGGTGCCGGGCGTGGTGGTGCCGTGCCGACCGATCGGCATCCTGATGATGGAAGACGAAGCCGGCGTCGACGGCAAGGTGCTCGCCGTGCCGACCGACAAGGTGCTGCCGATCTACAGCCACTGGAAGAAGGTGGAGGACGTCAATCCGATGCGCCTGAAGGCCATCACCCATTTCTTCGAGCACTACAAGGACCTGGAAGCGGGCAAGTGGGTCAAGGTGCTGGGCTGGGAAGGCATCGATGCCGCCAAGAAGGAAATCCTGGACGGCATCGCCAACTTCAAGAAGTAGGGCACGGCGCCCCGGTATGCCAGGGGGCGTTCGAGGCGGCATCGCCCAGGTCCCAGTAGAGGCCGGCCATGATCTGCAGGCCTTCGCGGGCCAGTGGCGCCAGCAGGTGCTCGTTGGGCGCGTGCTGCGCGCAAGCCGGATAGGAATGCGGCACCCACAGGGTGGGCAGGCCCAGCAGATCGGCAAACACATCGTTCGGAAGCGACCCTGCCAGGTTCGGCAGCACGTCGGGACGCTGGCCCGTGCTCTCCTCGATGGAGCGTTGCGCCCAGACGACCCAGGGGTTGTCGACATCGAGCCGGGTGGCGGCACCTTCCAGCGTGACCTGCACTTCGACCTGCTCGAACCCGCGCGCATCGAGATGGGCGCGGACGATGGAGGCCAGATCCTGCCAGGGCGTGCCGACCACGAAGCGCAGCTGGCAATGTGCCACCGCCTCGGCCGGAATCGCGTTGACCGGCCTCTGCGGTGAACCGGCGCCGAGCGCGAGGACCTCGATCGTGTTCCACGCCATCAGCCGCTCGGCCGGGCTCAGGCCGGGTTCGCCCCAGTCGTCGTCGATGGCGGGATCGTCGGGGCCGTCGCCGATCTCGATGGTTGCGAGCGCCTCGCGCACCGAGGCAGGAATGTCGCGCGGCCGCAGCGCATCGACCAGGATCCGGCCGTTCGCATCCGCCAGCGTCGCCACGGCATGGCTCAGCTGCGTCGCCGGATTGGCGAGCACGCCGCCCCAGTTGCCCGAGTGGTGGGCGCGCTGACGGGCGCGCAGGCGAAGGCTGAAGTTGACGGCCCCTCGCGAGCCGAGGAACAGGGTTGGCCGTTGGGCGCTGACCCGCGGTCCGTCGCAGGCGATCAGCAGGTCGGCGCGAAGCCGATCGGCCTCTTGCCTGCAGACTTCGTGCAGTCCGGGCGAGGCGGCTTCCTCGCCCATCTCGAGCAGCAGCGTCAGGTTGTAGCCGAGCTGGCCGCCGCGTGCATGCAGGACCTGCGCGAGCGCACCGAGGTTGATGGTGTGCTGGCCCTTGTTGTCTGCGGTGCCGCGGCCGTACCAGCGCTCGCCCTCGATCGTGAGGGCCCAGGGCTGCAGGCCTTCGCGCCACTGTGCGTCCTGGCCGCTGACCACGTCGCCATGGCCATAGGTCAGCACCGTTGGCAGGTCGGCATCTTCGATGCGGCGCGCGATCAGAAACGGGCCGCCGTTCGGCGCCGGATTGGCGATCAGTTCGCAGACGAAGCCGATTTGCTCTAGCGTCGGAGTGATTTCCGAGCGCAGGTAGGCATCGAGCGAGGGTGGGACCGTGCCGGTGTCGCCCTCGGTCCTGAAGGCGATGCGTCGCTGGAGGTCCGTGAAGAATCCGCCCTCATCGAAATAGGCGGCTGCGGCGCGGAGGCAGTCATTGCGGGTCATGGTCGTTCGGTCGCTGGCCCACCGACCTGAACGGGCTGCGTTCGCCGAGGTGGTCCATGTAGTTGTCGATGCCCGCGCCTTCGCGTTCGAGAAAGCGTTCCACCGCGTCGGCGAACGCCGGGTGCGCAAGCCAATGCGCGCTGGTGGTTTTCACGGGCATCAGTGCGCGCGCCATCTTGTGCTCGCCTTGCGCACCGCCTTCGAAGCGATGCACGCCGTGCTCGATGCACCACTGAAGCGGCTGGTAGTAGCAGGCCTCGAAGTGCAGGCAGTCCACGCGCTCCAGCGCACCCCAGTAGCGTCCGTAGGCAACGATCGGATCTGCCGAGGCACCAGCGCCTGTCGAAGCTGCGGACAACGCGATGAGGCTCGTCGCGATCGGCTTGCCGTGGCGCTCGGCGACGAAGAGGAGCCAGGCCTCCGGCATGGTCACGGCCATGCGCTGGAAGAAGTCGCGGCTCAGGTAGGGCGGATTGCCGTGCTCGCGGTAGGTGCGGGCATAGCAGCGGTAGAAGAAATCCCAGTCGGCCTCGTCGATGTCGGCACCGAGCGACCAGCGAAAGCTCACGCCGGCATCGTGGACCTTGCGGCGTTCCTGGCGGATCTTCTTGCGCTTGTCGTGCGACAGGCTGGCGAGGAAGACATCGAAGCTGGTCCAGCCCGATGTGTCGCCGCTGGCCGCCGCGGGCTGATTCTCCCAATGGAATTGGACGGTATGTCGCAGCATCAGGCCTGCATCCGCGCAGGCGGCGATGTCCGGATCGTCGCCGAACAGCAGGTGCAGGGACGAAAGCGCTTCTTCCTTGCACCACGCAATCAGTGCCTGCACAAGCAGCGCCCGGCTTTGCGCGTCGCGTGCGAGCAAGCGCGCGCCCGACACCGGCGTGAACGGCACAGCGACGACGGCCTTGGGATAGTAGGCGAGCCCATGCTGCTCATAGGCGTTGGCCCAGGCCCAGTCGAAGACGTATTCGCCATAGGAGTGGCCCTTGACATAGAGCGGACAGCCGGCGAGCAACTGCTTGCCACGCCACAACGTGACGAAGCGCGGCGTCCAGCCGCTTGCGGGGGATGCGCTGCCGCTTTCGTGCAGCGCCGCCAGGTAGGCATGGCGCATGAACGGGGAGGGCGCGGCCTGTTGTGCAAGCAATCCATCCCAGGCTGCTGCATCGATCTCGCACGGCGAGCGGTGAATGCGAATGATCGGATCGGTCAATGGAGTCTTGTCGGCCTGGTCACCCGTCGAGGGTAACAGCCGAAGCGGCCGAAGGTGCAATGCACACCGGGGCCAGGGTCTCCGGGGGCGAATGACATAATCGATCAAGCCCTTTGCTTGCTCTGTATGACACTGAAACTCGCCATCGCGCAGCTCAATTTCGTGGTGGGCGACCTCCCCGGCAACGCGCAGAAGATCATCGGCGCGGCGCGTGCTGCCTACGAACGAGGCGCGCGGCTGCTGCTGACGCCCGAGCTCTCGATCTGCGGCTACGCGGCCGAGGATCTTTTCCTGCGTCCGGCCTTCATCTCCGCCTGCGATGATGCCGTCAGAACGGTCGCCCGCGAACTCGCAGACTTGGCCGGCATGGTGGTGGTCGTCGGGCATCCCACCGGCAGCAGCCTGCGCAGCAGGTCTGTCGCCGTGCAGCTGCGCTCCAACGCGGCCAGCGTCCTGAGCGAAGGCCGCGTTCTCGAAACCTATGCCAAGCGCGAACTGCCGAACTACCAGGTGTTCGACGAGCGCCGCTACTTCACACCGGGCCAGGGCGTGTGCGTGTTCGAGGCGGGCGGCGTGGCGGTCGGGCTGCTGATCTGCGAGGACGCCTGGTTCGAAGCACCCGCGCAACTCGCGAAGCAGGCTGGCGCCGAAATTCTGGCCGTGATCAATGCGTCGCCCTTCCATGTCGGCAAGGAAGGCGAGCGGGTCGCGCGAATGGCGGAACGCGCGAAGGCGGTGAATCTGCCGCTGGTCTATGCGCATCTGGTGGGTGGCCAGGACGAGGTGGTGTTCGACGGCGCCTCTTTCGCGCTGCAGGCGGATGGCAGCATCGCGCTGCAGGCGGAAAGCTTCAAGGAACAGCTGGTCTTTGCAGAAGCGGAGCGCGGCGCCGGCGGCGTCGAGTTCGCGAGCAACGAGGCCGCGGTGGTGGCGCCGCGTGACGCCGAAGCCCAGCTCTGGGATGCGCTGGTCATGGGGGTTCGCGACTACATCGGCAAGAACGGTTTTCCGGGCGCGATCCTCGGCTTGTCGGGCGGCATCGATTCGGCGCTGGTGCTTGCCATCGCAGTCGACGCCCTGGGCAAGGACAAGGTGCGGGCCGTGATGATGCCCTCGCCCTATACCGCCGACATCAGCTGGATCGACGCCCGGGCGATGGCCGAGCGGCTCGGCGTGCGCTACGACGAGATCTCGATCAAGCACACGTTCGAGTCGTTCCGGGGCGCGCTGGCCGAGGAGTTCAAGGGTCTGGCCGAGGACACGGCCGAGGAGAACCTGCAGGCCCGCATTCGCGGCACCCTGCTGATGGCCTTGTCCAACAAGTTCGGCTCGATCGTCCTGACCACCGGCAACAAGAGCGAAATGGCGACCGGCTACTGCACGCTGTACGGGGACATGGCGGGCGGCTTTGCGGTCATCAAGGACCTGCTGAAGACGACCGTGTTCGCGCTGGCGCGCTGGCGCAATGCGCACGATCCGTATGGCACCGGCTTCGAGCCGATCCCCGAGCGCATCATCACGCGGCCGCCGAGCGCGGAGCTTCGACCCGACCAGACCGATCAGGACAGTTTGCCGCCTTACGACATACTCGATGGCATCCTGTCGCGCTACATGGAAGACGACGAAGGCATCGACGAGATCATCGCCGCCGGCTACGACCGTGCGGTGGTGGAGCGGGTGGCGCGACTGATCAAGATCAACGAATACAAAAGGCGCCAGGCGCCTGTGGGCATCCGGGTTAGCCACCGAAGCTTCGGCAAGGATTGGCGATACCCTATCACCAGCAAATTCAACGAAACCGCCGGAAGAAAGACCGCATGAAGCAGATCACCGCCATCGTCAAACCGTTCAAGCTCGACGACGTGCGCGAGGCCTTGGCCGAGGTCGGCGTCACCGGGCTCACCGTGACCGAAGTCAAGGGCTTTGGCCGCCAGAAAGGCCACACCGAGCTCTATCGCGGCGCGGAATATGTGGTGGACTTTCTGCCGAAGATGAAAGTTGAGGTCGTGGTCAACGAGGCCGACGTCGATCGCTGCGTCGATGCGATCGTGGGTGCCGCCCGGACCGGAAAGATCGGCGACGGCAAGATCTTCGTCACGAACGTCGAGCGCGTGGTGCGCATCCGCACCGGCGAGGAAGACGAAGCAGCGGTGTAGGTTGCTCGCCCCCAGGCTGCGCGCACTTCGTGTCGCTTCGCCAACCCCCTGCCGGGGGCGGGCCGGCCGCTTCGGGCGGCCGGGCGCGGCGGCCCTCCCGAAAAAACCCGGTTCTGAGCGCCGTTAGAGGACTTCGGCGAGCTTGTCGCCGCGGGGGTGGCGGCGAGCCTCTTCGACCAGCGCTTCGAGCAAGGCCGGGGCTTCGTTGCCGGTGCGCACCAATCCCATCTGCCATTCACCCATGAAGCCTTCGCGCACGCTGTGTGCGAGGAACGCGAACAGCGCGTCGTAGTAGCCGGCCGCATTCAGGATCCCGATTGGCTTGTCGTGGTAGCCGAGCTGGCGCCAGGTCCAGATTTCGAACAACTCCTCGAAGGTTCCGATGCCGCCCGGCATCGCAAGGAAGGCATCAGCGCGTTCGCCCATCATGGCCTTGCGCTCGTGCATCGTGTCGACGACGTGCAGCTCGTCGCTGAGGCGGTTCGCGAGTTCCTTGTCCACCAGGGCCTGGGGAATGATGCCGACCACGCGCCCGCCGGATGTGCGGGTAGCGTTCGCTAATGCACCCATCAGGCCGGTACGACCGCCGCCGTAGACCAGCTGGCCCCGATGTTCGCCGATCCAACGGCCAACCGCTTCGGCGATGCCGGTGAACTCGGGGCGTTCGCCGGCACGCGAACCGCAATACACGCAAATCGAAAAGGCTGGAGTCATCCCCCGATCATGCCGCGCTCTGATGGAACCTAAGTGGCAAAGCGTTGCCACAATGCTGCCAGCCAGACACCGCCGCACAGGAGGATGGACAAAAGCACTGCGGCGCTGCCCATGTCCTTGGCACTCTTGGAGAACGAATGCCACTCCGGACCGATCCGGTCGACCGCGGCTTCGATGCCGCTGTTGAGCAACTCGACGATCAGCACCAGCACGATGGTGGCGGCGAGCAACGCAGTTTCCACCCAGTTGCTGCCGACCCAGAACGCCGCCGGCAGCATGAAGACCGCAAACAGCACTTCCTGTCGGAAGGCAGGCTCTTTCCAGCCGGCGCAGAAGCCGTCCAGCGAGATGAGCACCGCGTGCCAGATTCGGATCAGACCGCGGCGTGACTTTTGCGGATTGGCCGGGGTGTCGGGGCTCATCGTCGGCTGAGCGGTGCGGACGGAATGAGGCGGGTTCCGGCCCAGGCGTCGTGCCAGAACTGGTGCTCGGGATGGAACCGGGACAACATCGCCCAGACTGCGACCCAGCCGAAGATCAGCACCGTCGATTCGCCGCCCCCCAGCTTGAAGGGCGCAATCGCCGCGAGCGATGGTAGGAACCACACCCAGCTCAGCAAGTAGCGCAACAACGCGCGGCCCTGGGTCAGCGGACGGCCGAACCGGTCGACAATGCGCAGGCCCCAGGTCTTCATGGCCAAGGTCTGGCCGTGTATCCAGAACCAGACGAAATAGACGCCGAAAACCACGAACAGGAACGCCTGGAGCAAATGCCTGCGCGAATCCATGGCGTCCCGCATCTGGCCGAGCGTGCTGAACAGCCATCCAGCGACGAACACTACTGCGAAGAGCAGCATCCCTTCATAGATCCAGCAGGCCATCCGGCGCCAGAGTCCGGGTGCGGTCAACACGGCTGCAGCAAGCGCCTGAGCATCAGGTGAAGAAGCGTCGTCGGAGGTGGAAATTTCGGGGGAACTGGATGCCATCACTATCTTGATCAGGAAGCAGACGACGGCTGCTCGGTGACTCGCACCGGCGGAACTTTCGGGCTTGCCGGAACTTCCCCGCTCGGAACCGACGAAGGGTCGGGCACCTGCAATTCGGCCGGTACGGGAGGCGTTGTGACATTCGTCGCGCGAAGCCGAGTGGGCGATGGTACTGGAACTGGAGGGGCCAGCTGGATGCGAGGGGTGCGCTGGCCGTCCGGGGCGATCGCGGGAATCGGCGCGAGCTTTTGAATAGGCACGGGCCTGATTGTCACTGCGGCGCCGGGCGCCCGAGGGGTTGCGCGTGCAGCCAGCTTTTCCTTTTCCTTTTCGCTGAGCGCCTGATAGGCCTCCCACTTGGCCTTGCGCTCCTCAGTGGGAAGCTGCTTGACTTCTGCAAAGTTGAATCTGGCCTGGATGCGCTGTTGATTGGTGAGCGCAGCCCACTCGGTCATTCGACTATGCAGAATCTCTTGGTCTTCAGTGGATAAACGGGCGTAATTCCGCGATATCGCGAGCCACCTGCGCTTATGTGGTGCACTCAGGCCGTCCCAGAGGGGGGCCAACGGTTGCAAGGCCCGCTGCTGGCGGGCGCTGAGTTCGCGCCACAGTGGCTTGGACAAGGTCGATTTGCCCACGGGCGCCGATGCCGGTGCGTGCGGCGGCGTTGTTTCTTTTGTTTCTTTTGCTTGGGCCAAGGCCGAAATTGCTGCCAGCCCCAAGGAGCAGGCAAGCAATAGGCCGAGCCCCAGCCTGCCGAGCGCGCCCGACTCAAACGGGCTCAGCGCAGCGGATGTCTTCGCGCGTGAGAAGAGACGTGGTGGCATTCGGCAACGGACGCTCAGTGCTCCGACGACTCGGACATAGCGTCGGTAGCCTTCAGGAATTGAGCAAAACCGGGGTCGGTGTAAGCCGCCGGCGGCAGATCGTCTGTCAGCAACGCCGAGTCGATTTCCGCCAGCTCGTTCGTGCGACTGTCGTCTTGCATGACGCTGATCGCAACGAGCCCTGCCGCAAGCGCCACCAACGGAATGACCGAACCGATGCGCGTCCACCAGCCCGCGCCCAGCGTCGCCGCGCGCCCACCCGACACGGCCACCGGCGTCATCCCAAGCTGCCGTACGACCTTGCGGCGCGCGACAGCCTGAGCGCGCGCGACCCGCAGGCGCTCGCCGACCTCGTGTGACAGTTCGAGGTTGCCGGCTGAAAGTCGAGCTGCAAGCCGATGGCCAAACTGGTCCTCGGTCACGACCGAAGAGGGCGAAAGCGTGGTGTTCATAACGAAATTCCCTTGGCTTTGAGTGCTTTGCTCAGAGCATGCACGGCGCGCGAACAATGAGTCTTGACGCTGCCTTCGGAACAGCCCATGGCGGCGGCCGTTTCGGCGACGTCCATTTCTTCCCAGTAACGCATTAGAAAGGCCTCGCGTTGACGACCCGGCAAAGCGGCAATTTGTTCCTCGATTTCGTGAAAGACCTGGGCGCGCCTCGTGGTGTCCTCGGCGCTCTCGGTTTCCCGTGCATCGGTGGGCGAGACGACGTGCTCTAGAAGATCGAAATCACCGTCGTCGTCCAGAGATTCGAAGTCGCTGAGGTTGGAAAACAACGCCCGCCGGGTCTTCTGACGACGAAACCAATCGAGCGTGCAATTGGAAAGGATGCGCTGGAACAGCAGCGGCAACTCGTTGGCCGGCTTGTCGCCGTAATGCTCGGCCAGCTTCATCATGCTGTCCTGCACGATGTCGAGTGCGGCCTCCTCGTCCCGCACGTGGTAGACCGAACGCTTGAAAGCGCGGCGCTCAACGCTTTTCAGGAAATCGGAAAGTTCTTGTTCGGTGGCCAAGCGAGCTCCGGCGCGGGAAAGCGCCGTATGGGATGTTGTCTCGGGGACGGTTGCGTTTTTGCAGCCGCGGATTATGCATCCGCGCCCGTCGCCTGCCTTGCCGCGGGAGCACTCAAGGCGAATGGCATAATCCGCATTCCAAGACAAACGGCAAACGGGTCACGGTCCGGCGGTGCGACAAGTCCGCCCATGGCTTTGGCCTCAAGTTCCGACGCGGCTTCAAAAGAGCTGATGAAGGAGCACCCAAGGTTTTTCGTTCCCGAAAAAACACAAAGGTTCATCATGGAAATTTCGAAGGCGGAACTCGCTTCCGCAGCTGCCGCGACAGGCAGTCAAACGCAGGAACTCATGGGCGCCGAGGTGCTGGTCAAGGCACTGCAAGCCGAAGGCGTGAAGTATGTCTGGGGCTACCCAGGCGGCGCGGTTCTCTACATCTACGACGCTTTCTACAAGCAGGACACCATCCAGCACGTGCTGGTGCGTCACGAGCAGGCGGCGGTCCATGCTGCGGACGGCTATGCGCGCGCAACCGGGGAGGTCGGTGTGGCCCTGGTGACCTCGGGGCCGGGTCTGACCAATGCGGTGACCGGCATCGCGACGGCCTACATGGACAGCATCCCGATGGTGATCATCTCGGGCCAGGTGCCGACCGCGGCGATCGGGCTCGATGCGTTCCAGGAATGCGACACCGTCGGCATCACGCGGCCGGTCGTCAAGCACAACTTCCTCGTCAAGGATGCCAAGGATCTGGCCATGACGATGAAGAAGGCCTTCCACATCGCACGCACTGGCCGTCCCGGTCCTGTGGTGGTGGATGTGCCGAAGGACGTTTCCTTCAAGAAAACCCCGTTCACCGGCTATCCGGAGAAGGTGGAAATGCGCTCGTACAACCCGGTGCGCAAGGGGCATGGCGGGCAGATCCGCAAGGCACTTCAGCTGTTGCTGGCCGCCAAGCGTCCGTACATCTACACGGGTGGCGGGGTGTTGCTCGGCAATGCGACGAACGAATTGCGCACTCTCGTCGACATGCTCGGCTATCCGGTCACCAACACCTTGATGGGTCTGGGTGCCTATCCGGCCAGCGATCGCAAGTTCCTTGGCATGCTGGGGATGCATGGCACCATCGAGGCCAACAACGCAATGCAGAACTGCGACGTGCTGCTCGCGGTAGGCGCTCGTTTCGATGATCGCGTGATCGGCAACCCGAAGCACTTCGCGCAGAACGAACGCAAGATCATTCATATCGACATCGATCCTTCCAGCATCTCGAAGCGGGTGCGGGTGGATATCCCGATCGTGGGCGACGTGAAGGACGTGCTGACCGAACTCATTTCGATGATCAAGGAGAGCAGCACGAAGCCCGATGCCGGCGCGCTCGCCGGTTGGTGGGACACCATTGAAGGCTGGCGCAGCAAGGATTGCCTCAAGTACGACCGCGGCAACAAGGACGTCATCAAACCGCAGTACGTGGTCGAGACGCTCTGGAACATGACCAAGGACGCCGATACCTACATCACGTCCGACGTCGGCCAGCACCAGATGTGGGCGGCTCAGTACTACCGCTTCGACGAACCGCGCCGCTGGATCAATTCCGGCGGCCTGGGAACGATGGGCGTGGGCATTCCCTACGCAATGGGCATTAAGCTGGCCAAGCCGGAGTCCGAGGTGTTCTGCATCACGGGCGAGGGGTCGGTTCAGATGTGCATCCAGGAACTGTCGACCTGCCTGCAGTACAACACGCCCATCAAGATCTGCTCGCTCAATAACCGCTATCTCGGCATGGTCCGGCAGTGGCAGGAGATCGAGTACTCGGGACGCTACAGCCACAGTTACATGGATGCGCTGCCCAATTTCGTGAAGTTGGCTGAGGCCTACGGCCATGTCGGCATGCTGATCGAAAGACCGCAGGACGTCGAACCGGCGTTGCGCGAGGCGCGCAAGCTCAAGGACCGCACCGTGTTCATGGATTTCCGCACTGATCCGACCGAGAACGTCTTCCCGATGGTCAAGGCCGGGATGGGCATCACCGAAATGCTGCTGGGGTCCGAGGACCTCTAGAGAAACCTGAAGTCCCCGGTTCGCCAGGACCGGGTTTTTCGTCCAATCCTTTTCGACGAATCTATTGTCCGCCGAGCCCGCGCATTACCGTGCGTGGGGGAGGGCGGCGAAAAGAGGAAGTCTTCGCTCATGAAACACATCATTGCCGTGCTGCTCGAGAACGAGCCCGGTGCACTCTCGCGCGTCGTGGGCCTGTTTTCGGCCCGTGGCTACAACATCGAATCGCTGACCGTCGCTCCCACCGAGGACCCGAGCCTGTCCCGCATGACGATCGTCACGGCGGGCTCCGACGATGTGATCGAGCAGATCACGAAGCATCTCAACCGCCTGATCGAGGTCGTGAAGGTCGTGGACCTCACCGAAGGCGCCTATACCGAGCGTGAGCTCATGATGGTGAAGGTGCGTGCCGTCGGCAAGGAGCGCGAGGAGATGATGCGCATGGCCGAGATCTTTCGCGGCCGCATCATCGACGTGACCGACAAGAGCTACACGATCGAACTCACCGGCGACCACGGCAAGAACGATGCGTTCCTGGAAGCCATCGATCGCGGCGCGATTCTCGAAACCGTCCGCACCGGCGCCAGCGGCATTGGCCGCGGCGAGCGCATCCTGCGCGTCTGAGCAACCCATCCATATCCACCGAATCTACGAAGGAGAAATCATGAAGGTCTACTACGACAAGGACGCTGATCTCAGCCTCATCAAGGGCAAGACGGTTGCAATCATCGGCTATGGCAGCCAGGGCCATGCGCATGCTCAGAATCTGAACGACAGTGGCGTGAAGGTCGTGGTTGGGCTGCGCAAGGGCGGCGCTTCCTGGCCGAAGGTCGAGAAGGCCGGCCTGAAGGTCGCCGAGGTTGCCGACGCGGTGAAGTCGGCCGACGTCGTGATGATCCTGCTGCCCGACGAGCAGATCGCCAGCGTCTACAAGAACGACGTGGCGCCGCATATCAAGGAAGGCGCGTCGCTGGTGTTCGCGCATGGCTTCAATGTCCACTACGGCTTCGTGCAGCCGCGCGCGGATCTCGACGTCTGGATGGTCGCGCCCAAGGCGCCGGGCCACACGGTGCGCAGTACTTACACCCAAGGCGGCGGTGTGCCGCACCTGATCGCCGTGCATGCCGACAAGAGCGGCAAGGCGCGCGACCTCGCCCTCTCGTACGCCACAGCCAACGGCGGCGGCAAGGCCGGCATCATCGAAACCAATTTCCGCGAAGAGACCGAGACCGATCTGTTCGGCGAACAGGCTGTGCTGTGCGGTGGCACCGTCGAATTGATCAAGGCCGGCTTCGAAACGCTGGTCGAGGCGGGCTACGCTCCTGAAATGGCGTATTTCGAATGCCTGCACGAGCTGAAGCTCATCGTCGATCTGATCTATGAAGGCGGTATCGCCAACATGAACTACTCGATCTCGAACAACGCCGAGTACGGCGAGTACGTGACCGGGCCGCGCATCGTGACGGAAGACACCAAGAAGGTCATGAAGCAGGTCCTGAAGGACATCCAGACCGGCGAATACGCCAAGAGCTTCGTGCTGGAAAACGCAGGCGGTGCTCCGACGCTGATCAGCCGCCGGCGCCTTAATGCCGAGCATCAGATCGAAGTGGTCGGCGAGAAGCTGCGCGCGATGATGCCCTGGATCAAGAAGAACAAGCTGGTCGACCAGACCCGCAACTGATCGGACAATTTCCGACGCGAAAAGGGCCACCCTGCGCGGTGGCCCTTTTCTTTCCAGGCAAGCCGATGCCTGAACTACACTGCCCCTCGATGCGATCTACTCACCCTCTTGTTGTTGTAAATCCGGTAGCTGCCCGCCGAGCAGCCATGGGCGCGGGAGATGCTTCCCGTGCATGACGACAACGTTCCCGAAGGCGTGTTGCTTCGCAAGCGGCGCAAGGGCATCTACATCCTGCCGAATCTGTTCACGCTGGCAGCACTGTTCGGGGGCTTCTATTCGGTCGTGATGGCCATGAACGCACGCTTCGACCTGGCCGCGCTCGGCGTCTTTGCAGCGATGGTGCTCGATAGCCTGGACGGCCGTGTCGCGCGCATGACCAACACGCAAAGTGCGTTCGGCGAGCAGATGGATTCCCTGTCCGACATGGTGTCCTTCGGTGCGGCGCCCGCGCTCATCGCCTACGAATGGTCGCTCAAGGGCCTGGGGCGCTGGGGCTGGATTGCGGCTTTCGTCTATTGCGCCTGCGCGGCATTGCGCCTTGCGCGTTTCAACGTCAACACCGGCGTGGTCGACAAGCGCTGGTTTCAGGGGCTGCCTTCCCCGGCGGCTGCGGCGCTGGTGGCGGGCTTCATCTGGCTCGTGACGGAGTGGGGCAAGCGCGGCGGTGAAGTCCTCTATCTTTCCTGGAACCAGATCACCTGGATCACCTTCGGCTTCACGCTGTATGCGGGTCTGACGATGGTGACCAACGTGCCGTTCTACAGCTTCAAGGACATCCAGATGAAGCGGAGCGTGCCATTCGCCGTGATCGTGCTGATCGCCTTGGGCATCGCCGTCATCAACATCAATCCGCCGACCGTCCTGTTCGGCCTGTTCGTCGCCTACGGCCTCAGTGGCTATGTGGTCTACGGGTGGCGCAAGTCGAAAGGGCAACCCGTGAGCGTCATCAGCGTGTCGACCGATGAACCGGACGAACGCGGGCTGCACAACTAGGGTTGCCGCGAGCGGCCAGCGGTCTGTGCTACATTCCCAACCCTCATGACCAAGATTTCGCTGGCCCTACTAATCGTCCCTCACGGGCGAAGACGGTAGCGCACGCGCAATTCCCTCCTCACGGCCCGTATGCACCAGCAACGGGCCGTTTTGTTTGGGGTTGCTGGTTGACCCACCACAGCGAGAAATACCAGATGTTGAAGCAACCCAACCGCAAGTACCGCGCTACCGCGCCCATCGGTCTCAAGGATCGCACCTGGCCCGACACCGTGCTGACCCGGGCCCCCATCTGGCTGTCGACCGATCTGCGCGATGGCAATCAGGCGCTGGTGGAGCCCATGGACATCGCACGCAAGATGCGCATGTTCGAGATGCTGGTCGCGATCGGCTTCAAGGAAATCGAGGTCGGCTTTCCCTCGGCTTCGCAGGTCGAGTTCGACTTCATCCGCAAGCTGATCGAGGAAGACCGCATCCCGGACGACGTGACGATCCAGGTGCTCACGCAGGCGCGCGACCATCTGATCGAGCGCACCTTCGAGGCGCTGCAAGGCGTGCCGCGTGCGATCGTGCATCTGTACAACGCCGTGGCACCGGTGATGCGCCGCGTTGTCCTCGGGATGGATGAAGACGAGATCGTCGAACTCGCGGCCAACCATGCGCGCATGTTCAACGAACTCGCCGCCAAGCAGTCCGCAACCCGATGGACGTTCCAGTATTCGCCCGAGATGTTCTCGGGCACCGACCTCGGCTTTTCCAAGCGCGTGGTCGATGCGGTCACCGCGGTCTGGGCGCCGACGCCGGAGCGCAAGTGCATCGTCAATCTGCCTTCGACGGTCGAGCACTCGACGCCCAACATCTTCGCCGACATGATCGAGTGGATGCATCGTCATCTCGCACGCCGCGATGCGATCGTGCTGTCGGTCCATCCGCACAACGATCGCGGCACGGGCACGGCGGCCGGCGAATTCGCACTGATGGCGGGCGCCGAGCGCATCGAGGGCTGCCTGTTCGGCAACGGCGAGCGCACTGGCAACCTCGATCTGGTGAATGTCGCGCTCAATCTCTACACGCAAGGCGTGTCGCCCGAACTCGACTTCTCGAACATCGACGAGATCCGCACCGCTGTCGAGCATTGCAATCAGTTGCCAGTGCATCCGCGGCATCCCTATGTGGGCGATCTGGTCTACACGTCCTTCTCCGGCTCGCACCAGGATGCGATCAAGAAGGCCTTCGCCGCACGCAAGGAGGGCGACATCTGGGACATGCCCTACCTCCCCGTCGACCCGAAGGACCTGGGCCGCAGCTACGAGGCCGTGATCCGCGTCAACAGCCAGTCCGGTAAAGGCGGCATCGCCTATCTGCTCGAGAGCGAATACGGGCTCGAGCTGCCGCGGCGCCTGCAGATGGAGTTCAGCCAGACGGTTCAGCGCGTGATGGATGTCGCCGGCAAGGAACTCACCGCGGCGGACCTGTGGCAATTGTTCGAGCGCGAATACCGGGTCAAGGACGAACCCGGACCGCAACACCGCGTGCTCGAAGAGCAGGGCGAGGGCGCTTCTGCGTCGGTCGTGTTGCATGCGGACCTGGCGTGGGAGGGCGAAATCAGACGGATCGAAGGTCGCGGCAACGGACCGATCGATGCCTTCATTCACGCCCTCGCCAGCGCCACCGGGCATTCGATTCGCGTGATCGACTATCACCAGCACGCGATTGGCGCGGGCGCGGACGCGCAGGCTGTCGCCTACCTCGAACTGCGCGTGGACGAGAGGACGACGCTGTTCGGCGTCGGCATGGACGCCAACATCATTTCAGCGTCGCTCAAGGCCATCGTCTCGGGATTGCAGCGGGCGCGGGCGCAGGGTGCGCGCAGCGCACAATCCTTGGCTGAGCCCGCATAAGATTCTGGAGATCCACGATGGCCGACAAACTCATCATTTTCGACACCACCTTGCGCGATGGCGAGCAGTCCCCGGGCGCCTCCATGACCAAGGATGAGAAGCTGCGCATCGCGCGCTTGCTGGAGCGCCTGCGGGTCGACGTCATCGAGGCGGGCTTTCCTGCCAGCTCGAACGGCGATTTCGACGCTGTGGTGGCGATTGCCAACGCCATCAAGGATTCGACTGTGTGCGGTCTTTCGCGCGCCAACGATCGCGACATCTCGCGCGCGGCAGCGGCGCTCAAGGGCGCAGCCAACGGCCGCATCCATACCTTCATCGCGACCTCGCCGCTGCACATGGAAAAGAAGCTGCGAATGACGCCGGACGAGGTGTTCGAGCAAGCACGGCTCTCGGTGCGCTTCGCGCGCAACCTGATCGCGGATGTCGAGTTCAGTCCCGAGGACGGCTATCGCAGCGACCCGGACTTCCTGTGTCGCGTCCTCGAGGCCGTCATCCAGGAAGGTGCGACGACCATCAATGTCCCCGACACGGTGGGCTACGCCATCCCGGAGCTCTACGGCAACTTCATTCGAGACCTGCGCGAGCGCATTCCGAACAGCGACAAGGCGGTCTGGTCGGTGCATTGTCACAACGACCTGGGCATGGCCGTCGCGAACTCGCTGGCGGGCGTGAAGATCGGCGGCGCGCGGCAGGTCGAATGCACGATCAACGGGCTCGGCGAGCGCGCGGGCAACTGCTCGCTCGAGGAGATCGTGATGGCGGTGAAGACCCGCAAGGACTACTTCGGCCTGGACCTGGCCATCGATACCCGGCACATCGTGGCGGCGAGCCGCATGGTCAGCCAGACGACCGGCTTCGTGGTCCAGCCCAACAAGGCCGTGGTGGGGGCCAACGCCTTCGCGCATGCCTCGGGGATCCACCAGGATGGCGTGCTCAAGGCCCGCGACACCTACGAAATCATGCGCGCCGAAGATGTAGGCTGGAGCGCCAACAAGATCGTGCTGGGCAAGCTCAGTGGGCGCAACGCGTTCAAGCAGCGCCTGCTCGAACTCGGCGTGACAATGGAGAGCGAGGGTGACATCAATGCGGCGTTCGCGCGCTTCAAGGAACTCGCCGACCGGAAAAGTGAAATATTTGACGAAGACATCCTCGCGCTCGTCAGCGACGAGGAGTTGTCGCACGTTGCTGAGCAGTTCGGTTTTGTGTCTCTGTCGCAACACAGTGAAACCGGCGAGCGGCCTCAGGCTCGCGTTGTCTTCACCGTGCGAGGCAAGGAAGTCACGGGCGAGTCGGATGGCAACGGTCCGGTCGACGCGTCATTGAAGGCCATCGAGGCGCACGTCAAGAGCGGTGCCGAGATGGTGCTCTATTCGGTGAATGCGATCAGCGGGTCGACGGAGAGTCAGGGCGAGGTCACCGTGCGATTGCAGAATGCCGGACGGGTGGTCAATGGGGTGGGCGCCGATCCTGACATCGTGGTGGCGTCGGCCAAGGCTTACTTGAGTGCACTCAATAAGTTACAGAGCCAAGCTGAGAGAGTAGCGGCACAAGGTTAGGTTTTTGCGTGATCCTTGCTTTCGAATGAGGAAGAGGATGCAAGTAACTGATATTGCGTGTCTTTTTCGATTTCGATACACTGCGGTTTTCTTTCGTCGCCGCTGGAGAGTTTTTAATGCCTGAAGCCCGCTTCCATCGAGTTTCCAGCCAGCGGTTTCTGCCTGCTCTTCGCCTCGTCGCCGTCGCGCTTTGCGCCACGGCGTTTTTTCTGCCTGCCGCCAATGCCGCCAAGAAGGCGCCGGCTGCCAAGAAAGTCCAGATCAGCGTGGACAGCAAGCGAAAGGTGCGCACGGCCGCTGCGGTCCCGCATACCGTCGCTTCCAGGCGCAAGGGCGGCAGCGAGCGCGCCGCGCGGGAGCGGGTCGTGAGCGGTGGCCGCAACGTGGTGGCCACCATTCGCAAGAGGGGCGGCAAGACCGTAGTCGCGGTGCAGCGGCGGTCGGTGGTTCGGGTGCCGGAGGCGCCTCATCTGTCCTATGGCCAACTGGCCGGCCTGCACAGCACGGAGGACGCCCTCGATCTGAAATCCAGCGCGGCACTGGTGATCGACCAGGACACGCGCGAAGTGCTCTTCAGCAAGAATGACCATGCCGTGCTGCCGATCGCTTCGCTGACCAAGCTCATGACCGGCCTGATCGTGAGCGAGGCGCGCCTGCCCTCCGATGAACTGATCACCATTACGCAGGACGATGTTGATACGGAAAAGCGAAGCAGCTCGCGGCTGACCGTCGGCACGACCCTGCCGCGCGGTGAACTCCTGCACCTTGCACTGATGTCGAGCGAAAACCGTGCGGCGCATGCACTCGGGCGCACCTATCCGGGTGGGCTGGCCACTTTCGTGAGCGTCATGAACGCCAAGGCCAGGATGCTCGGCATGAAAGACACCCGCTACGTCGAGCCGACCGGGTTGTCGAGCCGCAACCAGTCGAGCGCCCAGGATCTGGCGTTGCTGGTCAACGCAGCCTACGCCGATGCCACCGTGCGTGAGCTGACCACGTCGCCGGAATACCAGGTGGAAGTCGGCAATCGCGTGCTCCAGTTCAACACGACGAACCGTCTCGTCAAGAACCCGGACTGGGACATCGGTGTCCAGAAGACCGGCTTCATCAACGAGGCAGGACAATGCCTCGTGATGCAGGCTCGGATCGCCGGTCGCAAGCTGATCATGGTATTCCTCGACTCTGCCGGCAAGCTGAGCCGCATTGCCGACGCCGAGCGCGTTCGGCGCTGGGTCGAAGCCAATCACACGATGGGCACGTCGGCCGCGCAGCAGAACATCGCAGCGCACATTGCGGGTTGAGGCCCTCCTGCGCTTGCGCTTGCGCTTCCAGGCGCAAAGCGCGAGGGCGGGTCAGGCCGCTGCCGGCGTGTTCACCTTGTAGCCCAGCGCACTCGAGATTTCGTTGGCCGTGGCCTGCAGTTTGGGCAGCCAGCCATCGTCCAGCCGATCCGCCGGCGCCGAAATCGACAGGCCTGCAATCAGCTTGCCCTGGTCGTCGTAGATGCCTGCCGCCATGCAGCGCACGCCGAGTTCGAGCTCCTCGTTGTCCCGTGCAATGCCGTACTGGCGCGCCTTGGACAGCTCCCGCTCCAGCGCCGGCAATTGCGTGATGCTGTTGCGTGTGTGGCCCGCTAGGCCGGTTCGTGTGGCGTAGCTGCGCACGCGCTGCGGGTCGTCGAGCGCGAGAAACAGCTTGCCGGTGGACGTGAGATGCAGCGGTGCCCGACCGCCGATGGCGCGAACCACCTGCATGCCGGAGCGTTCGCTGTAGGCGCGCTCGACGTAGATGATCTCATCGCCTTGCCGCATGCTGAGATTGACGGGCTGCTGGGTCAGCTTGTGGAGTTCGCGCATCGGCGTCATGGCGGCATCGCGCACATTGAGCCGCCCCTTGACCAGGTTGCCGAGTTCCAGCAGGCGCATGCCCAGCCGATAGCTGCCCGCTTCGGGACGGTCGACAAAACGACCGATCGCAAGATCGTTCAGGATGCGGTGGGTGGTGGAGGGGTGAAGTCCGGTCTTTTCGCTGATTTCCTTCAGCGAGATGGCCTCTTCACGCGACGCCAGCACGTCGATCAGCGAGAACATGCGCTCGATCACCTGGATGACGGGCACGGCTGGAACGTCGGATTGTGGTTTTCTCATGGGCAACGCGGGTGGACCGGTCGCGATTTTACTTCGTGAAATGCTCGGATGCCTGCCAGCGGTTGTCGATCAGCACTTCGTGCGGGCCGAACCGCGCCTTGTAGTTCATCTTGGCGCTGCCCTCGATCCAGTAGCCGAGGTAGACGTGCGCGAGATCGAGCTTGCGCGCCTGTTCGATCTGCCAGAGAACGCTGTAGGTGCCGTAGCCCGCACCTGCATCGGGCTCATAGAAGGTGTAGACGGCGGAGAGCCCGTCGTTCAGCACATCGAGGATGGAGACCATCTTCAGGTCGCCCACGCTGCCGTCCGGCCCTGTTTCGCGGAACTCCACCAGCCGTGAGTTGACACGGCTTTGGAGCAGGAACTGGGTGTATTGGTCGATGCTGTCGTGATCCATGCCGCCGCCCGCATGTCGTCCATTCTGGTAGCGCAGATACAGCTGGTAGTGCTCGGGCACGAAGCAGAGCTTCAGCACGCGGGCTTGCAGGTTCGCATGGCGCTTCTGGGCGCGGCGCTGGCTTCGATTGGGCTGAAATTCCTTGGCCAGCACGCGCAGCGGGACGCAGGCGCTGCAACCGTCGCAATACGGCCGGTAGGTGAACATCCCGCTGCGTCGGAAACCGCTCAGCACCAGGTCCGAGTAGGCGTCGTTATGGATCAGGTGGCTGGGCGTGGCAACTTGCGAGCGCGCCTGCCGGTCCGGCAGGTAGCTGCACGGATAGGGTGCCGTCGCGTAGAACTGCAGCGTATGGAGCGGAAGATCCTTGAGGTGCGTCACGTCGTGAAGGAGGGTCGCGCGGACAGGAGTTCTGTCCAGTATACGGGGTCGAATCGCCAGTCGGGGCCTGTCTGCTGGCGGCTGTCGGCCACGTGCGACAGGAAGTCGGCTCGCGGCACCTCGCGCGCGCCGAGCCCGGCAAGATGGGCCGTGTTCTGCTGGCAATCGATCATCGGAATGCCGTACCGGCGGCACAGGCACACCAGCGCCGCGAGCGCGATCTTGGAGGCGTCGGCCCGGTGCGCGAACATCGACTCGCCGAACACCGCGCGCCCGATCGCCACGCAATACAGCCCGCCGGCGAGCTCTCCGTCGATCCAGGTTTCGATGCTGTGCGCGTGCCCCGCGCGATGCAATGCGGTGTACGCATCCACCATCTCGGGCAGGATCCAGGTGCCGGTCTGGCCGGCTCGCGGCGCCTGCGAGCAGGCTTCGATCACGGTCTCGAAATCGTGGTCGATGCGAATCTCGCAGCCTTCGGTGGATGCGAAGCGCGCCAGCGTCTTGCGCAGCGAGCGATGGAGGCTGAACCGGGCGGCTTCCAGGACCATCCGCGGATCGGGGCTCCACCACAGGATGGGCTGGCCTTCGCTGAACCACGGAAAGATCCCGTTGCCGTAGGCCTGCAGCAGGGTCGCGACGTCGAGCCCTCCGCCGGCTGCCAGAAGACCGGGAACAGGGTCGGCTGCGCCCCAGGCCGATGCGGCGCAGGGCAGGGGTTCACCAGGAACGAGCCAGGGCAGTTGCATGATTGAAGGTATACACGGCTTCGGCGACACGAGCGCTTCGAAAGCAAGATGTGCCCGATGCCCATATAGTTCCTCTCGTAATTTCAGCTGCTCGCAAGATCCAAAGGACCACGGTGACATCCGAAACTAATCCCATGCGCTTCGGCAGCGGCCAGGCCGTTCGGCGCGTCGAAGACGAAAACCTGCTGGCCGGCGCCGGACGCTACACCGACGACGTCACGCTGCCGGGCCAGACCTTTCTGTGCTTCGTCCGTTCTCCCTATCCGCATGCCCGGCTGGTGTCCGTCGACACCGCGGCAGCCGTCGCCATGCCTGGTGTGCTGCGCGTCCTGACCGGTGCGGATCTGGCCGAGGCGGGTGTCAAGCCCATGCCGGGCGCCGCGGGGTTCAAGCGCGCGGACGGTGCCGATTGCGCCACGCCGCCACGGCATGCGCTGGCCCGCGACAGGGTGCGCTTCGTCGGCGAGCCGGTCGCTGCCGTGATCGCCGAGACGGCGCGCGAGGCGCGCGATGCCGCCGAGGCGGTGGTGGCCGACTACGAAGAGCTGCCGATGGTCGTCGATCTCGCCGGCGCGACCGCCGAAGGCGCGCCGCTCGTCTGCGACACGGCCACCGGCAACGTCGCGGCCGAAATGCGCCATGGAAGCAGCGATGCGACGGCCGCTGCCTTCGCCCGGGCCAGCCACGTGATCGCGCTCGATATCGTCAACCAGCGCGTCGTGGCCTTGACGATCGAGCCGCGCTCGGTGCTCGCCGATTTCGACCCGGCATCGGAGCGCGTGACGCTGCGCATGAGCACCCAGATGCCGTCCGGCGTGCGCGATTCGGTGTGCGACGCGATCGGCCTGCCCAAGGACAAGCTGCGCGTGGTGGTGGGCGACGTCGGTGGCGGCTTCGGCATGAAGACGGGTGCCTACCCGGAGGACATCGTCGTCGTCTTCGCTGCGCGTGCGGTACGGCGGCCGGTGAAATGGGTGGCCGACCGCAGCGAGGAATTCGTCTCGAGCGCACACGGCCGCGACGTCGAAGCCAAGGCCGAGCTCGCACTCGACGCGCAAGGCAGGATCCTGGCGCTTCGCATCAAGACGCTCGCCAATGTCGGCGCCTACGCGACCGGCACCGGCGTCGCGATCCAGCTGCTCATCGGGCCCTGGGTCCAGACCAGCGTCTACGACATCCAGACCATCGATTTCCACTTCAAGGCGGTACTGACCAACACCGCGCCCACCGGCGCCTACCGCGGCGCAGGGCGGCCCGAGGCCATCTACACCATCGAGCGCCTGATGGACGAAGCGGCGCGCCAGACCGGCATCGACCGCATCGAACTGCGGCGGCGAAACTTCATCCAGCCTTCGCAGATGCCCTACACCAACCCGATGAAGCAGACCTACGACACGGGCCAGTTCGAATCCGTCATGGACCAGGCGCTCGCGCTCGCGGACTGGCAGGGCTTCGAGGCCCGCGCGGCCGAGTCGAAGCGCCGGGGCAAGATGCGCGGCCTCGGCATCGCCACCTTCCTGGAATGGACCGGCGGCAACGTCTTCGAGGAGCGCGTGACCGTCTCGGTCCAGGCCGACGGCATCATCGAAGTGTTCTCGGCCGTCAACGCGATGGGGCAGGGCATCGCGACCAGCCTGGCCCAACTGGCGGTCGACACCTTCGGCGTGCCGATCGAGAAAGTCCGCATCGTGCTGGGCGACACCGACCGCGGCGACGGCTTCGGCAGTGCCGGGTCGCGTTCGCTCTTCACGGGTGGCTCCGCCGTGCGTGTGGGCGCGGAGCGGACCATCGACAAGGCGAAGCAGCTGGCGGCGGCAGAGTTCGAAGTCGCGGCCGAAGACGTGCGCTACGCGGCCGGCGCCTTCACGGTTGCCGGCACCGACCTGGAACTGGACCTTTTCGCGCTGGCGGGCAAGCAGCCGGAGCGCGAGATCTTCGTCGACTCCACCAGCGCCGTCTCGGGCCCCACCTGGCCCAACGGCTGCCACATCACCGAGGTCGAGATCGATCCGCCGACCGGCGACGCGAGCGTGGTTGCCTATGCCTCGGTCAATGACGTGGGCCGCGTCGTCAACCCGTTGATCGTGCGCGGCCAGCTCGAAGGCGGTGCCGTTCAGGGCATCGGGCAGGCCTTGTGCGAGCGCGTGGTGTACGACACCGAAACCGGTCAGCCGCTGACCGGCAGCCTGATGGACTACGCCGCACCGCGCGCGGACATCATCGCGTCGATGTTCCGAATGGAAATGGACGAGAGCACGCCTTGTCTCAACAATCCCCTGGGCGTGAAGGGCGTCGGCGAACTCGGCACCATCGGCGCCACGCCGGCGGTCGTCAACGCGGTGGCGGATGCGCTGGCCCGCAACCATCTGGCCGACCGCGCACCCCATCTGGACATGCCGCTGAGTTCCGCGCGCCTGTGGCAGCTCATGCAGGCTGCGAACTGAGCCAGCCGGGCGAGCGCGGGCCTCAGAAATCCTCGAGCGGCAATCCCACGTAGTTTTCCGCGAGGGAGGTCGATGCGGCGCGCGAGTGCACCAGGTAGTCGAGCTCGGCCTCCTGGATCTTCTGGCCGAACTCGCCGGTCTCGGGAAAGCGGTGCATCAGCGAGGTGAACCACCACGAGAAGCGCTCGGCCTTCCAGACCCGGCGCAGGCAGAGGTCGGAGTAGCGGTCGAGCGCTGACGCCGATTTCCCGGTGTAGAAGATTTCGAAGGCGCGCGACAGGAAGCCGACGTCCGCAGTCGCCAGGTTCAATCCCTTGGCGCCGGTCGGCGGCACGATGTGCGCGGCGTCGCCGGCCAGGAACAGGCTGCCGAAGCGCATCGGCTCGGCGACGAAGCTGCGCAGCGGCGCGATGCTTTTTTCCAGCGAAGGACCGGTCACGAGGTGTTCCCGCGCTTCCGGATCGAGCCGCAGGCGCAATTCGTTCCAGAAGGCTTCGTCGCTCCAGTTCTCGACGCGTTCGTCGGTGGGCACCTGCACGTAGTAGCGGCTGCGCGCGGCACTGCGCATGCTGCACAGCGCGAAGCCGCGCGGGGTGTTGGCATAGATGAGTTCGTGCGACACGGGCGGCACATCGGCCAGCACGCCGAGCCAGCCGAAGGGGTAGACCTTCTCGTAGGTATGGAGCGATTGCGTCGGCACGCTGGCGCGGCTGACGCCGTGGTAGCCGTCGCAACCGGCGATGAAGTCGCACTCGATCTCGTGGGTGGTGCCGTCCTTCTGGTAGCGCACGCGCGGCCTGCCCGTGTCGAAGTCGTGCAGGCTCACCGATGACGCGCTGTAGAGGGTCGTCAGGCCCTCTGCCGCGCGCGCTGCCATCAGGTCGCGCGTGACCTCGGTCTGGCCATACACCGTGACCTGCTTGCCGTCGGTAAGGCCATGCATGTCGATGCGATGCCGCGCGCCCTTGAACAGCAATTCGATGCCTCCATGCGGCAGGCCCTCGGCCTTGGCGCGCGCGTCGACGCCGGCGCGTTCGAGCAGGTCCATCGTGATCTGTTCCAGCACGCCGGCGCGGATGCGGCCCAGCACGTAGTCGCCGGTTTGCCGCTCCACGATGATGTTGTCGATGCCGGCCTTGTACAGCAGCTGGCCGAGCAGAAGGCCGGCCGGGCCGGCGCCGATGATGGCGACTTGTGTGCGCATGCGTTGTCTCTCGATCTCGTGATTCGGGCAAGCGTAGGCCGCTGCGGCCGATTCGGCATGGCGCGATCCCATCCTCTGTGCGATCATGAGACGGTCTGCGCGATGATCGCGCAACACTTCATTCCATGACCATCGCCAAGCCCGACTTCATCGAAGGCATCGCCAAGGGCATGGCCGTGCTCGAGAGCTTCGATACCGAGCGCCAGCGCCTCAATGCGACGCTCGCGGCCGAACGCGCCGGCCTGACGCGGGCCGCGGC
Source organism: Variovorax sp. SRS16 (assembly GCF_901827165.1). NCBI lineage: Bacteria > Pseudomonadati > Pseudomonadota > Betaproteobacteria > Burkholderiales > Comamonadaceae > Variovorax > Variovorax sp. SRS16. Next base: position 2,974,426 of record NZ_LR594666.1, on the reverse strand, counting down.
GCGGCGCCATCTGCTGACGCTGGCGCACCTCGGCTACCTCGAAACGGACGGCAGCTATTTCTGGATGGCGCCGAAGGTGCTGCGCTTTTCCGGCAGCTATCTCGCGTCGTCGCGCCTGCCGCGCGCGCTGCAGCCCACGCTGAACCGCCTCGCCGCGCAGACGCAGGAATCCTTTTCCGCGGTGGTACTCGATGGCGAGGAGGTCGTCATCATCGCGCGCAGCGGCAGCTATGGTGCGCCGACGCGGGTGCTGGCCTATGGCCTCCATCTGGGCGCGCGCCTGCCGGCGCACGCGACGTCGACCGGCCGCGTGCTGCTCGCGGCGATGAGCACTGCGCAGTTCGCGCACTGGTTGAAGGGCCGCAGCCTGCCGCGTCTCACGCCGCAGACCGTCACGCAGGCGCGTGTGCTGCGCCAGCTCGTCGCGCGGGTGCGCAAGGACGATTTCTGCTTTGCCAGCGAGGAACATGAACTCGGCGTGCAGGCGCTCGCCGTACCGCTGCGCGACATGCAGGGGCATACGGTGGCGGCGCTCAACGTGGTGTTCTCCGGCACGCGCCATCAGGAAGACACGCTGCGCCACGAGATGCTCCCGCTCCTGTTCGAAGCAGCGCGCGAGGTCAGGGCGCTCCTGTGAGGCGGATGAACTTCGCCGCCGTTACGATCTCGAACCGTCCCATGCGAGTGAATGAACGATGCGATTGCTGCTGCTCGAAGACGATCTGATGATCGGTGAAGCCGTGCTCGATCTGCTGCGCGCCGAGCAGTATGCGGTCGACTGGGTCAAGGACGGCGAGACCGCCGACACCGCGCTGCGCACGCAGCACTACGACCTCGTGCTGCTGGACCTCGGCGTGCCGCGCCGCGACGGGCTCGACGTGCTGCGCGCGCTGCGCACCCGCAAGCAGCGCATGCCGGTGCTGATCGCGACCGCGCGCGATTCGGTGCAGCAACGCATCGAGGGGCTGGATGCCGGCGCCGACGACTATGTGCTCAAACCCTACGACCTCGACGAGCTGCTCGCGCGCATCCGCGCCTTGCTGCGCCGCGCTTCCGGGCGGGCGGAGCCGGTCTATGAGCACATGGGCGTGAGCGTCAATCCGCTGACGCGCGAGGTCACGGTGGCCGGCCAGCCGGTGGTGCTGTCCGCGCGCGAATGGGCCGTGCTCGAGCCCTTGCTCGCGCGGCCCGGCATGGTGCTGTCGCGTGCGCAGCTCGAGGAAAAGCTCTACAGCTGGAAGGACGAGATCAGCAGCAATGCCGTCGAGGTCTACGTCCACGGCCTGCGCAAGAAACTGGGCGCCGACCTGATCCGCAACGTGCGCGGCGTGGGCTACATGGTGCCCAAGGAATGACGAACGGCGCGCTGCGCCGGGTGCGGCGACCATGAAGTCCCTGCGCGCACGCCTCTTGTGGTTCCTGCTGGCGGCCATCGTGCTGGCCGCGGGCACTCAAGCCTTCGTCGCCTATCGCACCGTGCTCAAGGAAGCCGACGACATCTTCGACTATCACATGCAGCAGATGGCACTCTCGCTGCGCGCTGGGCTGCCGGCGAGCTCGACGGTCGGCGGACTGGGCGGGGACGACGAGAACTTCGAATTCATCGTCCAGGTGTGGACGGCCGACGGCTCGCGCATCTTCGAGTCGGCACCGCAGGCTGCGCTGCCGCAACGCGCGGTGCTGGGCTTTTCGAACGTGCAGGCCCACCGCACGACCTACCGCGTGTTCTCGCTTCAGACAGGCGCGCTGGTGATCCAGGTGGCGCAGGACATGGCCGCGCGGCGCCACATGGCGGGTGCACTCGCATTGCGAACCGTGGGGCCGATCGCGCTCGCCGCGCCGCTGCTGATGCTCGTCGTGTGGTGGGTCGTGAGCCGATCGCTCGCGCCGGTCGCGCGCGTGAGGCGCCAGGTCGCTGCGCGCCAGGCCGACGATCTCTCGCCGGTCAGCGAAGCCGAACTGCCGGAGGAGGTTCGCCCGCTGGTGCATGAACTCAACCTTCTTTTCGATCGCGTGCGTCGCGCCTTCGACGCGCAGAAGCACTTCGTGGCCGATGCCGCGCATGAGCTGCGATCGCCCCTCGCGGCGCTCAAGCTCCAGGTGCAGGGCCTGAAGCGCGCCACGGATCCCGACGCGCGCGAACTCGCCGTCAACCGATTGGCCGCGGGCATCGATCGCGCGACACGGCTGGTCGAACAGATGCTGGCGCTGGCGCGCCACGAAGCCAGCGCCGCAGCCGGCGCAAGGCCCGAGCCCGTGAGCCTGTCGGAGGTCGCACGGCTTGCGATCTCCGATGCCATCGCCGCGGCGCAAGCCCAGGACATCGACATCGGTATCGCGCGGGACGATGCCGTGTCGGTGGGTGGCCACGCGGAGGCGCTGCGCATGCTGCTGCGTAACCTGCTCGACAACGCGGTCAAGTACGTGCCGGCGGGTGGCCGGGTCGATGTGGGCATCATCCAGGCGGATGCCGGCGCGGGCCTCGTCGTGGAAGACAGCGGGCCGGGACTTCCCGAGGGCGAACGCGAGCGCGTGCTCGACCGCTTCTATCGCTCGGGCGAGCCGCAGGCGTCGGGCAGCGGCCTCGGCCTGGCCATCGTGAAATCGATCGCCGACCTGCATGGCGCGACCGTGTCGCTCGACCGGTCCGAGCGCCTGGGCGGGCTGCGGGTCACGGTGCGTTTTCCAACCTCCGCCTGAGCCCGGCGCGGGCCTCCTGCTGCTTAAGGCGGGCTTAAGTCAGCGGATCGACATTCCTTTCATCGCATGACTGTTTCATGCATCGAAAGGACTTCAAATGAATACCCGTTTGACCTCGCCCCGCACCCTCGTCATTGCCATGGCGGCCGCCGGTGTGATCGGTGCCGTCGGCGCCGGCGCCTATACGAGTGCCCATGCGCTGGCTTCGCCCACACCGGCAGTCGCTGCCGCGACGACCGGGCCCCTCGTCACCATGCCCGACTTCTCGACCATCACGGAGCGGGAAGGCCCTGCGGTGGTCAACATCACCGTCACCGGCACCATGAAGACATCGATGGAGGGCATTCCGGGCATGGACCCCGATGACCCGATGTTCCAGTTCTTCCGCCAGTTCCGAGGCCAGATGGGTCCGCGCGGCCAGCAGCGCGAGACGCCGACGCGCGGCGAGGGCTCGGGCTTCATCGTCAGCCCCGACGGCATCATCATGACCAACGCCCACGTCGTGAAGGATGCGAAGGAAGTCACGGTCAAGCTGACCGACCGCCGCGAGTTCCGCGCCAAGGTGCTGGGCTCCGACGCCAAGACCGATATCGCCGTGCTCAAGATCGACGCCAGGAACCTGCCGACGGTGGCGCTGGGCAGCGTCAAGAACCTGAAGGTCGGCGAATGGGTGCTCGCGATCGGTTCGCCCTTCGGCTTCGAGAACACCGTGACGGCCGGCGTGGTGAGCGCCAAGGGCCGCTCGCTGCCGGACGACAGCTACGTGCCCTTCATCCAGACCGACGTGGCGGTGAACCCCGGCAACTCGGGCGGTCCGCTGATCAACACGCGTGGCGAAGTGGTCGGCATCAATTCGCAGATCTATACCCGCAGCGGCGGCTACCAGGGCGTGTCCTTCGCGATTCCGATCGATGTGGCGGTGCAGGTGAAGGATCAGATCGTCGCCACCGGCAAGGCCAGCCATGCGCGGCTCGGCGTGGCGGTGCAGGAAGTCAATCAGGCTTTCGCCGATTCCTTCAAGCTCGACAAGCCGGAAGGCGCGCTGGTGTCGAACGTCGAGAAGGGCGGCCCGGCCGATCAGGCCGGCCTGCGCACCGGCGACGTGATCCGCAAGGTCGATGGCCAGCCGATCGTCTCGTCGGGCGATCTGCCAGCCGTGATCGGCCAGCAGAAGCCCGGCACCAAGGTCACGATGGAGATCTGGCGCCAGGGCGCGCGGCAGGAGATCACGGCCAAGCTCGGCAATGCCAACGACAAGACCACCACCGTGGCCAGCAACGACGACAGTGGCGGCCCCGGCGGCAAGCTGGGTCTCGCATTGCGGCCACTGCAGCCGCAGGAAAAGCGCGAGGCCCAGGTCGATGGCGGCCTGCTGATCGAGGATGCCGGCGGACCGGCAGCGCTGGCCGGCGTGCAGGCGGGTGACGTGCTGCTGGCCATCAACGGCACCCCGGCGAAGAGCGTCGAGCAGATTCGCGAGGTGGTTGCCAAGGCCGACAAGTCGGTCGCGTTGCTCATCCAGCGCGACGGGGACAAGATCTTCGTGCCGGTGCGTATCGGCTGATCACCGGCGCGCAAGCGACACGGCAACTCAGGCATTAGTGCCGCTTCGCGCCGACACGAAGAGTCCATCGTGCAAAAGTACCTTTGTGGAAGATTAACTGCGGGCAACAATCTTTCAAGTGATTGAATGAGAGGTTTCCCTATGGCGCTGCGCGATGTTGCTTTGACTGTTCTCGAACTCGAGCCCAACGAATTCCATTGGGTTCTGATGGAAGCAGTGCAGGCGGATTCCGAGGAGTGCCTGGGCTATAGGCCCATCGACTCGTCGACGCAAGGCTTGCCCGACTATTCGGAGGCGCTCATCCAGGGTGCTTCTGCGTTGCGCGTGCTGCAGGGCCTGGCGCCGTTCGGCAGGCCGAAAGCACCGGTCGGCCTGGGAGAGACGACCTTGACGGGGCCTGTCGCCGCGCTGCGGGCGCCGGCACCGCCGGAGGATGAGGATTCATGTCTGTTCACCACGGATCGGTCCTCGCTGTAGGAACGAAGCCGGGCGCCATCGAGGCTGCTCTCGGACTTCTGCGAACAAGCCTGAAAGAAGCCCCTTCTGTTTGTGCTTTGGAGGCTGAATCTGCGCGCTTGAGCTATTCCTCAGTCAAATAGCCAAAGGAGCAGGGCATGCCGAGACTCATCATCCCGGCCAAGAACAGCAGCGTCAGGCAGATCAACATCGCGGGCACGGTCACCATGATCGGCCGTGCCGCATCCAACAAGGGTGCACCGCTCTTTCGTGCCAGTCGGGAGCCGCAAAAAAGCACGCTATAATTTGAGGCTTGTTCCTCGATAGCTCAGTCGGTAGAGCGCCGGACTGTTAATCCGTAGGTCCCTGGTTCGAGCCCAGGTCGAGGAGCCATGGATTCTTGTTGTAGAAGACAAGCACTTGGCCCATCCCTCACCGGATGGGCCATTTTTTTGGGCTGTGACCGTGCAGCCAGAACGCAGGCCCGCGTCGCTTCGAGCAGGCGCGCCCTACCGACCGCCCAACGGGCGGTTTATCCCCAGCCATCCCGCCGAAGATGGCTCATCGCAAGATTCAAACGAAGCGCGGCGCCACGGCGGGTCGGATGTCGACCGGTGACAGCACGCGAAAGATCCCGCGCGCCGCATTGTGCGGATGCGCGGCAGCTTCCTCGATCGTCAGCACGGGCGCAAAGCACACATCGGTGCCTTCGAGCAATTCGCACCATTGTTCGCGGGTCCGGCTGCGGAAGCAGTCGGCGAAGCGCGTCTTCAGCGCCGGCCATCCCGCACGGTCGTCCTGCTTGCCGGGATCGACGTCGTGCATGCCCAACTTGTCCAGCAGAAGGGCATAGAACTGCGGTTCCATGGCGGCAATCGTGATGAACTTGCCGTCCGCACAGAGGTAGGTGTCGTAGTAGGGCGAATCGTGAAAAGGGCTTGGCTGTGCGCCGTCGATGTTGCCCCTGGCGCGTACCCACTGCGCGAGCGTGCCGAGCATGGACACCACATCGACGATGGCGGCGTCGATGACCCGCCCGCGACCGGTGGCTCGCACGTCGACCAGGGCGCAGGCGATGCCGAAGGCCAGGCCCAGCGCACCGCCGGCATCGCCGACCACCGTGGGCGGAACAATGGGCGCCTCGCCCTTGCGCGCCGAAAGCGACAGAAGCCCGGTCAGGGCGACGTAGTTCAGATCGTGGCCGGCTGCCTGCGCCAGCGGGCCGTCCTGTCCCCATCCGGTCATGCGGCCGTAGATCAGCCGCGGATTGCGTGCCATGCAGACTTCCGGCCCCAGCCCCAGGCGCTCCATCACGCCGGGTCGATTGCCTTCGATCAGCACGTCGGCGCCGGCCACGCAGTCCAGCGCGCGTGTCACGCCCTCGGGCGTCTTGAGATCGAGCGTGACGACCTGCTTGCCCTCGCGCAGCGGATTGTCCTGGTCGGCGCCGAGGTTGAGCGCCAGCCGCTCCCGCGGGCGCGCCAGCACGGTCACTTCGGCACCCATGGCGGCGAGCATGCGTCCGGCCACGGGACCCGGCCCGATGCCCTCGAACTCGACAACGCGCACGCCTTGCAATGGCAGATGGCTCACATTCAGCTCCTGATCAATCGAGTCGCGGGTCCGAGAATTCCGGTGCTCTTTTTTCGACGAAGGCTTTCACACCCTCGCGGCCGTCCGCCGACAGCGCGCAGCGCAACAGCGCCTCGCGTTCGAGTTGAAGGTGCGTGCGCAGGTCGTGTTCGTGCGCGCCGTCGCACAGGCGCTTGATGCCGCCGAGCGACGCGGTGGCGCCGCGCGCCAGCTGTTGCGCGAGCGCGCGCGCCGCGGGCAGCAGGCTGTCCTGCGCATGGATCTCGTCGACGAGGCCCCAGGCCAGGCATTGCTCGGCCGAAAGCGGCCGATTGGTCATGAGGATGTTCTTGGCCCGGGCAGCCCCGGCGCGACGCACCAGGTAGTAGGACGCGCCCAGGTCCGGGCTCAGGCCGATCGCCGAATACCCGCCGCGAAGCTTCATGGCCGGCGAAGCCAGCACCAGGTCGGCACACAAGGCCACCGAGATGCCGGCCCCGCCGACCGGTCCCTGGACCGCGCTGATCACGGGCACCGGCAGGGTTGCCAGCGTGTGGATGGCGGGGTGCAGCGCATCGAGCATGGTCTTGATGAGCGCATCGATGTCGTCGCGCCGCTCGGCGAATTCATGGATGTCGCCGCCGGCGCAGAACTGCTTGCCGTTGGCCGAGAGCAGGATGGCGCCCACGTCGGCGCGCGCCGCCTGCGCGATGGCCTCGCAGAGCGCGTCGCCATACGCCGAGTTCAACGCATTGGCGGCCTCCGGTCGGTTGAGAACGATGTGGCCGACGCTGTCTTCGACGTGCCACAGTGCAAGCGATTGCGGATTCATGAGTGTCCCTTTCTCCGTGCGTTGCGATGGATTCAATCCAGCTTCAGATCGTGGCGCCGTATCACCTCGCCCCATTTGTCCGACTCCGTGCGCAACCATGCGGCCACTGCAGCCGGATCGCCGCCATCAGCCACTTCGAAGTACAAGCTTGCCAGTCTGGCACGCACCTCGGGCGACTGCAGTGCGCGCCGGGCATTGTCGTTGAGGCGCGCGACGATGGCCTTGGGCGTCGCGGCCGGCGCCATCAGGGTCATGAACGGTACCGCATCGATCGACGGATAGCCGAGTTCCGCGACGCTGGGGACGTCCGGCATCAGCGGGCTGCGGCGGCCCGCCACCACCGCCAGCGCGCGGACCTTGCCGGCCTTGAGCTGCGGCGCCACGGGCTGCGCGACTTCGAAGTAGATCGGGAATACGCCCGCAAGGAAGTCGTTCATCGCCTGCGCCGAGCCCTTGTAGCCCAGATGCACCAGCTGGGCGCCTGCGCGTTCGAAGAACACCAGGCTGCCGAGGTGCGCCAGCGTCGCCGGGGCCGAGGACGAATAGTTGTACTGCCCCGGCTTCGCCTTCACCAGGGCAAGCATGTCCGCGAGCTTCTGTGCCGGAAAGCCGCTGCCGACCCAGATGAACACCGGCGTGGTGGCCAGCAGCGCCGCCGGCGTCAGGTCCTTGAGCGGGTCGTAGCTGAGTTGCTTGAAGAGGTATTTGCTCGTCGCGAGCGTGGCCGTTCCGAGCAGCAAGGTGTAGCCGTCGGGTGCCGCGTGAGCGACCCAGCTCGCGCCGATGTTGCCGCCGGCACCCTGTTTGTTTTCCACGACCACCGGCTGGCCGAGCGACTTGCCGAGCTGCAGCGCCACGGTGCGGGCCACCGTGTCGGTCGGGCCGCCTGCGGGAAAGGGAACGATCAGCGTGATGGGCCTGGTCGGCCACGCGGCGATGTCTTCTGCATGCGCGCCCATCACGGCCAGCGCGGCCAGTCCGGCCGCGGCGAAGTGCGCCAGCCGGCGCAGGTGCGGGAAAAGCTTCATCTCTGTGTCCATGTCGTGGTTTGCGCGGCCTTGGCGGAATCGGTCGCGTCGCGATCCCAGTCGAAGCGAAAGGGTTCCTTGCGCACGAACCGGCGCACCGCTTCGGCATGGTCCGGCTCCGCGAGGCAGGTCGCCTGTGCGCAGGCCTCCAGTTCGGACATGGTCGCGGCGTCGAGCTCGTAGGCCCGGTTCGCCATGCGCTTGGTCAGGCCCAGCGCCACCCGCGGTGCTGCCAGGAAGCGACGCGACAGCGCCAATGCCTCGCGCTGCAGTGCCTCGGGTTCGTGCAGCGAATGCACGAGCCCGAGCTGAATCGCTTCGCGGGCATCCACGCGGCGGCCCGTCATCAACAAGTCCTTGGCCCTGGGCAGGCCGATGGCGCGCGGCAGCAGATGAATCGCGCCCATGTCGGGCAGGGCGCCGATGCGCAGGAAAGCCATGCAGAACGAGGCCCGTGGCGTGGCGAGCACGAAGTCGGCACACAGTGCGATCGCGAAACCGCCGCCCCAGGCCGCGCCATCGACCGCCGCGATGACCGGCAGTTCCAGGTCGCGCAGCCGCTGCAGCCAGCGGTGCAGGTCCAGGATGCGCCGCCGCGCCGCTGCGGGCGCGGTTTGCTGTCCGTGCTCGAGCCGTTCGCGCATGTCCTTGACATCGCCGCCGGCGCAGAAGCTGCCGCCGCTGCCCGCGATCACGAGGGCGCGCACCGCCGGGTCAGCCTCCACGTGGTCGAGCATCTCGGCGTAGTCGGCGCGCAAGTCCATCGACAGCGGATTGCGCGCCTCGCCGTGCAGATGCTCGAACAGCGCGATGCCGTCGCCGTCGACCGACAGGCGCGATGCACGCAAGGTCAGCACAGGCATCAGATCACCCCTTGCGTGCGCAATGCGGCTCGGTCCTCCGGCGTCAGGCCCAGCCATTCGCCATAGATCTCGTCGTTGTGTTCGCCGACGGCGCCGCCGCTGCTGTAGACGGCGCCCGGGTCGTGGTGAAAGCGCGGCACCACGTCCTGGATCGGCACCGTGCCGAAGTCGCGGTCCGGCACGTCGCGCAGGAAGCCGCGCGCCTTGACCTGCGCATCCTCGACGATCTGACGCGCCGAATAGATCGGTGCGAGCGTCCCCTCGTGGCGCTCGAAGCGTTCGAGCACGTCGGCCAGATCGTGCTCGGCGAACCACTGCCGATAGAGCGCGTTGAGCTCGACCGTGCGGGCGCAGCGTTCGCGATTGCCTGCATAGCGCGGGTCGCCGATCAGATCCTCGCGGCCGATCGCGCGGCAGTTGGCGGCAAACAGGGCATCGGTGCTGCCCGACAGCGAGACCCACTGTCCGTCGCGGGTGGGGTAGACGCCGGTCGGCGCCGAATACTGGCTGGTGTTGCCCGAGCGTCCGTGCGACTCTCCGAGCAGCGCCTGCTTGATGGGCAGGAACTCCATGAGCTTGAGCATCGCCTCGGTCAGCGACAGGTCGATCTCTTCGCCCGGCGCCTGCGGATCGCGCGCGCGCTTCCAGAGCGCGGTCATCACGCCGAGTGCGCCGAAGAGGCCGCCGATCGAATCGCCGATCGGGTAGCCCGCATGCATGGGCTCGCCATCGGCTTCGCCGGTGATGTAGGTCAACCCGCCCATCGCCTCGAAGATGCGGGTGAAGCCCGCGCGGTCGCGATAGGGCCCGGTCTGGCCGAAGGCGGTGGCGCGCAGGATCACCAGCCGCGGCTGCAGCGCCCACAGCGTGTCGCGGTCCAGGCCCCAGCGGTCCAGCGTGCCCGGACGGAAGTTCTCGATCAGCACGTCGAAGCGCGGCAGCAGCTGCTTGAACAAGGCCATGCCCTGCGGCTTGCGCAGGTCCAGCGAGATCAGCTTCTTGTTGCGGTTGGTGACCTTCCACCACAGCGGCTTGCCGTCCTTGAACGGCGGAAAATTGCGGCAGCCGTCGCCGGCGCCGGGCAGCTCGATCTTGAGCACCTCGGCGCCGTAGTCGGCCAGGAGCGCGGCGGCCGAAGGCGCCGCCACGACGGTGGCGATGTCGAGGACGCGCAGGCCCGAGAGCGGTCCCTGGCGCTTGGCTGGTTCGGGTGAAGGGGTCGAGGTCAAGGGATGGGTCTCCTGCCGCATCAGGACGCCTGCCGGCCGGCCGCGATGAAGCGCGCCAGCTGATGGGTCGTATCGCCGAGCAGCACGTCGTTGGCCGCAAGCCGCTTGGCGTAATGGCTGATGGCGGTCTCGTCCTGCAGGCCGACGGCGCCATGCAGTTGCAGCGCATCGAGCGCCAGTTCGCGGCCTGCGCGCCCGGTCAACCATTTGGCCGCGCTGATGCGCTGGCTGCGTTCGACCGGCGATGCGCAGAGCCAGCCGGCCGCGGCCTCGCGCACCAGCGCGCGGGCATTCACCCAGCGGCGGTAGTGCTCGACCACGCGGTGCTGCAGCGCCTGGTAGTCCGAGAGCATGCGGCCGAATTGCTTGCGCGTGCGCATGTACTCGACCGTGAGCGCCAGCGCGCGGCGCATCGCGCCCACGCTTTCCGCGCACAGCGCGACGGTGGCGAGTGCCAGGGCTTCCTCGACGATGGCGCCGGCGCGCTCGGGGCCGGCCAGGCGAGCCTCGGCGGACAGCCGCACGCTGCAGAAGCGCAGGTCCGCCGCGCCGCGTCCATCGTGCAGCCGATAGGCATGCCGTTCGATGCCCGCCGTCTCCGACGCACATTCGAACAAGGCCATGCCACCGTCGCCGAGCCGGGCACCGACGATCAGCCGCCCGGCACTGTCGCCGCCCATCACGAGGCGGGCCTGGCCTTCGAGGCGCCAGCCGTCGGCGTCGCGGTGCGCCGTGACGCCAGCCGCGCCGACGGCACCCTCCGAGAAGCCGGTGCCGTGAACGAAGGCCACGCGTGCGCCTTCGCTCATCAGCGCCTGCAGCGCGCGATCGCGGCCTGCGAACCCGGTTGCATCCAGCAGCAGCTGGGTCGGCAGCACGGCATTCCAGAGCACGGGCTCGACCACCAGCGATTCGCCGAGCGCTTCCATGGCCGGCATCAGGTCGGCGAGCGTGCCGCCGAAGCCGCCATCGCGTTCGGACACCAGCAGGCCGGTCAGGCCCAGTTTTGCCAGTGCTCGCCAGAAGCCGTCATCGAAGCTGAGCTTGTCGTTGATGATCGTGCGGCGCGTGTCGAAGTCGTAGCGGTCCGCGAGCAGGCGGCGCAACGTGGTGTCGAGCATGGCTTGCTGCTCGTCGAGTCCGGCCGCGAGCGGCGCATCGAGTTCGGTCTGGCCGCCGAAGACGGCCTTCGCGACGATGCCGCGCTGCACTTCCGACGTCCCGCCGCCGAGCGTGATGCCGCGGTAGCGCCAGACGTGCAGCGGCAGGTTGTTGACGTGCCCCGCCGACAGCGGCGCGTCTGCCGGGATGCCCGCGATCGCCTGCGGATCGAAGGGCAGCTGGTCGAGTCCCACCAGGTCGAGCTGCAACTGATGCAGGTCCTGCAGCAGCTCGTTGCCCTGCAGCTTCAGCAGCGAAGCCTCCAGGGCCGGTTCGCGGCCTTGCTGCACCGCGTGGATGGCCGGCCACCAGGCGGCCTCCAGCGCGCGCGCGCGGATGTCGAGTTCGGCATGGCGGCGCGCATGGACGTCCTCGTCCAGCAGCGAAGCGCCGCCCGCGCCGCGCCCGGCAGCGAGTTGCGCCGCGTGCGCAAGCTCGGCCTTGCATTCCGCGACGCGGGCCACGAACAGGCGCTCGATCACCAGCAGTCCCTTGGCCACCGACCAGCCGCCGTCCCGGGCACCGACGAGGTTCTCGGCCGGCACGCGCACTTCGTCGAAGAACATCTGCACGTGGAAGGTCGCGCCGTTCATGAAGCGGATCGGCCGGATCGTCACGCCCGGCGACTTCAGGTCGATCAGAAGCACGGAGATGCCGTCCTGCTTGCGCGCGGCAGACGGATCGCTGCGCACCAGCACCAGGGCCCAGTCGGCCCAGTGGCCGTAGCTCTGCCAGATCTTGGTGCCGCTGACGACGAAATGCTCGCCGTCGCGCCGCGCCACGGTCCGCAGCGAGGCCAGGTCCGAGCCGGCGTCGGGTTCGGAATAGCCCTGGGCCCAGTAGTCCTCGAAGGACAGCATGCGCGGCAGGAAGCGTGCGCACTGCACCGGCGTGCCGTGCCGGATGATCGTCGGTCCGATGGTGTCGATGCCGAGGTTCTCGTAGCGCGGCGCATCGCAGGCAGCGATCTCCTCGCGGAACACGGCCTGCTGCGTGAGCGACCAGCCGGTGCCGCCGTGTTCGACCGGCCAGCCGGGCGCGGCCCAGCCGCGTGCATGCAGGATGCGCTGCCAGCGCGAGGCCTGCTCGCGCGTCACGAGGGTGTGCGCGCGCACGGCGGCGCGGATGTCGTCGGGCACGGCCTGCTGCAGGAAAGCGCGCACCTCGGCACGGAAGGCTTCGAGATCGGCAAAGGAAGATGAATGCGACATGGTGAAGGCGGTGAGGGTGAATGCGCGTCAGCGCGCGGCGGCCGGACGATCCCAGTCGTAGAGACTCGGCTCGCCCCGCGAGAAGCGCGCTGCCGCCTCGGCGTGGTAGGGGGTGTGCATCGCGATGCCCTGCGCACAGGCCTCCAGCGAACACATCGTGGCGTAGTCGGTCTCGAAGCTCTTGTTGAGCAAGTCCTTGGTCATGGCGGTGGCCTCGCGCGGCCCGTCGCACAGGCGGCGCGCGAAGGCATGCGCCTCGCGCAGCAGCGCGTCGGGTTCGTGCACCGCGTGCACGAAGCCGAGCGCGCGGGCTTCGGCCGCATCGATCCGCCGGGCGGTGAACATCACGTCCTTGGCCGCGGCGAGCCCGATGATCCGCGGCAGCGTGTAGAGCGCCCCGTAGTCGGGTACCGCGCCCATGCGCGCGAAGGACATGCAGAATGCCGCGCGCGTGGAAGCGAGCACGAAGTCGGCCTGCAGCGCGAGGCCGAAGCCCGCGCCGTAGGCCGCGCCGTCGACGGCCGCGATCACCGGCACGTCGAGCTCGCGCAGCGGCGTGAGCCAGCGATGCGAATCCTGCAGCCTGCGGCGCGTGGCGTCGGGCGAATTGAATTCGGGGTCGGGGTTGTGCAGCCGCTCGTTCATGCCCTTCACGTCGCCGCCGGCACAGAAGCTGCCGCCGGAGCCGGTGATGATCAGCACGCGGATGTCGCGCTCGGCCGTCACGCGGGCGAGCATCGCCTCGTAGTCCTTGCGCAGGGCCATCGACATCGCGTTGCGCGCAGCGGGCCGCTGATGGGAAAACTCGGCAACGCCTTCGTCGATGCGAAGCACGGATTCGCCCAGTTCGATCGTTTGTGGGGTCATGGTCCGTCCTGCCTTCTTCAGTTCTTGAACGACACGTTCATCTCGCGCGCGAGGCGGGCGATCTTCTCGCGCTGCTGCTGGAAATAGCTCAGCGCCTCGGCGCTGGTTCCGGTCTCGGGCTCGATGCCGGCCGTGAGCAGGGTCTTGCGCACGTCGGGCAGCTTCAGCACTTCTTCGACCTGGCGGTTCAGCAGCGCGACCACGGCGGCCGGCGTGCCGGGCGGCGCCACGAGCATGAACCACGGCGACATGCCGTCGATCTCGCGCGTCAGGCCCTGCTCGCCGCTGGTGGGCACGTCGGGCGTCATCGACGAGCGATGTGCCTCGGTCACCGCGAGCAGCCGGATGTTGCCGTGCTCGACCAGCGGCCGGACGGACTGGTAGTCCAGGATCGCGAAGTCCACCTCGCCGCCGGCCAGCGCGACGGCCGTGGGCGCGTTGCCCTTGTATGGCACACCGACCGCCTCGACGCCCATCGACTGCACGAGCTTCAATGCGGCCAGATGCGGATTGCTGCCGTTGCCGCCCTGTCCGAAACTCAGCTTGCCGCTGTGCGCCTTGGCGTAGGCGACGAACTCCTGAGCGTTCTTGACAGGCAGGCTGGCGCGCACCGCGAGGTACGAGGGCGCGCGCGCCAGCATCGCCACCGGCACGAAATCCTTGCCCGGCACAAAGGCAAAGTCATCGAACATCAGCGGGAAACTCGTCGTCACCGCGTTGGCCACGCCGAGCGTGTAGCCGTCCGCCGGCGCCTTGATCACCATCTCCATGCCGATGCGCGTCGCCGCACCCGGCTTGTTGTCGACGATGAAGTGCGCGCCGAGCCGCTCATGGAGCTTCTGCGCGATCACGCGCGCCAGCGTGTCGGTGCTGGCGCCGGCCTGCACGCCGACCACGAGCCGGACCGTGCGCTCGGGATAGGCTGCGTGCGCGGCCAGCGCGAATGCGCACGCGGTCAGCGCCAGTCCGGCGGCTCTCAGAATGGAACTCAGTCGGGCGAGAGCCGGGTTGGATCGAACTTGCACGATGTCGTCTCCTGGTGGACCGCTGCCTTGCCTGCGGGCTGCGGCCGGTGTGCGATGAGACGGATCATCTGCATTCGCGCGTGTGCGCGCCCCACCCTAGATGAGGAGGGGTGGGTAAACCCGATCGCGGCGAATCGGCGCTGCGGCGGCTTATGTCCTGCCGAGGTCGCGCATGCGCTCGACCACCTCGTCGCGCCCGCTCACGCCCAGCTTGCCGTAGCAGTTCTTGAGATGCCACTTCACCGTGTCGAGCGACACATCGAGCACGCGCGCGATCTTCTTGTTCGGCATCGCCTGCAGCAGCAGTTGCACGATCTCGGCCTCGCGCGGGCTCAGCACGGCGAGCGCCTTTTCCTGCGCGGCCCGGCCTTCGCGGGCCGGCTCCGGCTTCGTCGCATGCGGTTGCTCGCGCGCTGCGGCTTCCAGCCGCTCGGCGTAGAAGCCCAGCACCGGATCGCGGCGCACTTCGTCGCCGGCGTCGCGTATCAACGGGATGACGTCCTCGTGCGCATCCAGCAGCGTGCGCACCAGCCCGAGCCGGTGCCCGAGCTGCAAGGCCTCGCGCACATGCGCGCGCGCCTTGCCGGCATTGCCGAGCATCCGCTCGATGGCCGCCGACTGCATGTGCAGATAGGGAATGCGCCGCACCCGGCCGCGTTGCCGGCACAAGGCCGACAGCGCATCGAGCTGCGCGAGCGCTTGTCGCAGGTCGCCCCCATGCATCGCGAGCTGGATCCGCGCGCGCTCGGCCACGACACGGATTTCGCTGAGCGTGCCGGCCGCGGCCTGCGCATGGCGCGCATCGAGCGCGTCGAGCGCGACCATCAGGCTGCGCGCGAGATCGGGCATGCCGCGCCGCAGCTGGATCTTCACTTGTTCCAGCAGGCTGTAGGCGCGCAGGCGATCGAGGCCCATGCGTTCGGCATAGTCCTCGATCTGCTCCGCGTAGGCGAGCGCATCGAGGGGCCGTCCCTCGCGCCAGCGCGAGCGGACCATCACGAGCATCACGCGGACCACGGTGTCGGGGATCGAGACCCGTTCGAGCACTTCGAGCCGTTCTTCCAGCAGGCGCATCGCGCCCGGCGCATCGTTGAGCTCGTAGAGGATCTCGGCGAGCAGGCCGGCCGCCAGGCAGCTGGCATCGATGCAGCTCGCGCCGCGGCGATCGGCTTCGAACAGCACGTCGCGATAGATGCGCTCGGCCTGGATCACCTGGCCTTCGACCGCATGGGTCAGGCCGGCCAGGCACCGCCCGGCCAGCACGCCGAAGGGCGTTCCCTGCAGCACCTGGCCTCGCAGGAGCGGCGGCGCGTCGCCGATCTGAACGCGCCGGGCCTGCTCGTAGTCGCCGTGGTAGAGATGGATCCAGGTCAGCAGATTGCGGCGGCCGGTCAGCGCGATCGCGTCGGCATCGGCCGGCGCGTCGAGCAGCTCGGGCAGGATGGCCATGGCCGCGGCGGAGTCGTCGCACTGCACCGCATGGAGGCCACGCAGCAGCGTGAGGCGGTAGCGCTCGGCGGGTGTTGCCGCCGCCATCTCGTTGTGCAGCTGCGCGATGCTGAGCGCGCAGTCCTGCAGCCGGCGTTCGTAGACTTCCACCCAGGCCATCCACAGCCGCAGGCCGGTGCGTTCGCGAACCAGAGCCTCCGGCAACTGGCGCACCAGGCCGACGAGACGGCGCAGCTCGCCGGCGACGAACAGCTCGTCCGCACAGCGCTCGACCAGATCCGCGGCCGCGGCGGCGTCGCCGGCCAGCAGCGCATGGCGCACCGCGTCGTGCGCCATGCCGCCGGCAGCGAACCAGTGCCAGGCCTTCGTGTGCAGTCCCCGCCGCTCGCTCTCGGACAGCGCCTCGAGGCGCGTGAGCAGCACGTCGCGAAGCAGGGGATGGAGCCGCCACCAGCCTTCGGGGTAGCGCGGACCGGCCGCGACCAGGAAGAGTCCCTGGCCCTCGAGCCGGCCGAGCAGCTCGGCGGCCGCCGGCGCGGCCGGCACCTCGCCGAGCAGCGCGTCGCACAGCCCGAGGTTGAAGTGCTCGGGCAGCGCACACAGCACGAAGAAGCGCAGCTCGGGCGCCGACAGCCGCGACAGCACTTCGCTGTCGAAGTAGCGCGCAAAGGTCTGTGCGTCGCGCACGCGCTCGCCGGTTTGCAGGGCGGTGCCGCCACGCTTGCGCCGAAGGTCGAGGCACAGCATCTTGAGACCGGCCGCCCAGCCGTCGGTCAACTCGTGCAGCACCCGCGCCTGCGATTCGTCGGCCTTGCCCAGCAGGCTCGCCACCAGGTGCGCCGACTCCTGCGGCGTGAAGCGCAGGGCGTCGAATCCGATCTCGAGCAATTCACCCTGCGCGCGCAGCCGGCCCAGCGACAGCGGCAGGGCGTTGCGCGAGGCGAACACGCACAACAGGTTCGCAGGCCCGTAGTCGAGCAGCAGCTGCAGCGCGTTCACGATGCGCGGGTCGCGCAGGTGGTGCGCGTCGTCGAGGATCAGCGCGACGTCGCGCCGCTGCGCCGCGATGCCGCGGACCAGCGCGATCACCAGGGCCTCGATGGCGTCCTCGCCGTGGCCATGGCCCGCCAGCGCAGAGGCTTCGGCCGTCATCGACGGATCGATGTGCGACAGCGTGGCGAGGAGGGCGTCGACGAAGGGCGCCAGATCGTCGTCGCCTTCGCCGAGCGCGATCCAGGCCACCTCGACGCCGATCGCCAGCAGTTCGCGCCGCCAGGCATCGAGTGCCGTGGTCTTGCCGCTGCCGGCCGGCCCCTGCAACACGACGCAGCGGCGATGCCGGGCCTGCCTCAATTGCTCGACGAGGCGCGGTCGCGCGATGGCGGCCGCGTCCGCGCGCGCGGGGCGCGGCTTGCGTTCTGCCGCCACGCTTTGCCGAGGCTTCGCGCACGGGTCTTTCATGTCGGTCTGCTTTCGGATGTCGTCTCGCACGGGCGCCATTGTGCGGCAGGGCACCTACTCCTCAGGGGTGGGGCCGGCGCGCGCTTGTCCTGCTCTACTGGCGGCATGCGAGCGCGTGGCTCGCGCCATGCTTGCGCGGTTCGCCGCATGAAAGGCTTCTCATGGACAAGACCGCCCTGTTGCGGCGACTGCGCCTGCCCGTCGTCGCTTCCCCGATGTTCATCGCGAGCGGCATCGATCTCGTCGTCGCGCAGTGCAAGGCGGGCATTGTCGGCTCGTTCCCGGCGCTCAATGCGCGCCCGGCCGACCAGCTCGACCGCTGGATCGGCCGCATCGAAGAAGCGCTGGCGCAGCACGACAGCGAACATCCGCAGGCCCCTGCAGCGCCCCATGCGGTGAACCTGATCCTGCACAAGACCAACGATCGGCTCGAGAGCGACCTCGCGACCTGCGTGCGCCGCAAGGTGCCGATCGTCATCACCTCGGTGGGCAACCCGGCCGCCGTGGTCGATGCGGTGCACGGCTATGGCGGGCTCGTGTTCCACGACGTCATCCACCAGCGCCATGCACGCAAGGCCGCACAGGCCGGCGTGGACGGGCTGATCCTGGTCTGCGCCGGTGCCGGCGGCCATGCGGGCCGGCTCTCGCCCTTCGCACTGGTCGGCGAGGTGCGCGACTGGTTCCAGGGCCTGATCCTGCTCGGTGGTGCCATCACCACCGGTGATCATGTTCTCGCGGCCCAGGCACTGGGTGCCGACCTGGCCTACATGGGCACGCGCTTCCTCGCAACGCCCGAGGCGCAGGTGCAGGCCGCCTACAAGGAGGCCGTGCTCGCCGCGTCGGCCGAGGGCATCGTCTATTCCGACCTGTTCTCGGGCGTCCATGCGAACTACCTGCGCAGCAGCATCGCGGCGGCCGGCTACGACCCCGACAAGCTGCCTGCCAAGGGCGAGCACGCGGAGAACTTCGGCTCCGAGAGCATGGCCACGAGCAAGGTGTGGCGCGACATCTGGTCCGCGGGCCAGGGCGTGGGACGCATTCGGGAAGTGCTGCCCGCGGCCGATGTGGTGACGGAACTGCGCCGCGACTACGCTTCGGCCAGGCAGCGCCTCGCGCCAGGCCATTCTTGAAACTCAGCGTGCACAGGCGACGCGGGATGCAGGGGATGGCCTGAGGTGCGCCACGCACAGCCGGTGTCCGCGGCATACTTTCCCGGAGTCTCCAAGGTCGGGCGGCACGGCACGCGCGATCCCGGGCGGGACGGCCCGGCGACCGAGCTGCAAGGTGGATGACATGGTGATGACATGCGCGGCCGAGGCGTCGCCTCGAGATCGAAGGGGCACCATCCGCTGGCCCGCACTGTGGCGCCTCGAACGCGAGAACTCGATCAAGGGCACCGTGACGGAAGGCGTGATCCGCTGGTTCAGGACCGCGCAGTCGAACATCAAGATGGTGTCGCCGTACTTCGTGCCCTTCGATGCGGCCGTGGCGAGCCTGGCGCAGGCGCGGGCCGCGGGCATCAAGGTCGCGCTGCTCACGAACTCCCTCGCATCGACCGACGAGCCCTGGGTCTACGTCGGCTACTGGCCCCATATCCATGACCTGCTGCAGGCTGGCTGGGGCCGTTCATTCCGCAGGACGAGTTGTAGCCCCTCGAATTGCGCGTCGGAACCTTCAGACCGGCTTCGTCCCCTTCAGCGTGATCCGTTGCATCACCCGCTGGAACCCGTGGTAATCGTTCACCGGGTTGTGTTGCGCGCAGCGGTTGTCCCAGAACGCGATGGCGTTGGGCTCCCAGGCCCAGCGGCAGGTGAACTCGGGCCTGACCTGGTGTTCGAACAGGAAGCGCAGCAGCGGCGCGCTTTCTTCGTCGGTCATGCCCTTGATGCCCGCGGTGTGCGCGGTGTTCACGTACAGCGCCCTGCGGCCCGTCTCGGGATGCGTGCGCACCACCGGATGCTCCGCACGGTATTCGCGCAGGTTCTCGGTCTTGCCGTCGGACCTGATGCGGTCTTCGCGGGTGCGCGAGATGTCTGCCTTGCTCGATGTGCTGATGCCGATCATCGGATCGATGACGCGCTTCATCTCCGCCGACAGCGTGTCGTAGGCAAGGTACTGGTTGGCGAACAGCGTGTCGCCGCCATAGGGTGGCACTTCGCGCGACAGCAGCATCGAGCCCATCGGCGGTTCGTCCAGGTACGTCGTGTCCGAATGCCAGATGCCGCCGAAATTCGATGTCTCGTACTTGAGCTTCTTCACTTCGATGATGAAGGGAAAACCTTCCACACCCTTCACGAACGGGTACTCGATCGGCTCGCCCATGGACCTGGCGAAATCCAGGAACTGCTGCGGCGTCAGGTCCTGGTTGCGCATGAAGATCACCTGGTGGTCGAGCAGGGCCTGGCGCACCTCGGCGGCCCGCGTGGCGTCCATGCCTTGCCGCAGGTCGATGCCCGAGAGTTCTGCGCCGAGGGCGCCCGCGATTTTTCTGATTTGCACGCTCAGGCCTTCTTCGTGTCTTGCGTCGACGCATCGGGCGCATAGGGAATCGACTCGTCCACCGTCTCCCAGATGTACGCGCCCGACGGGTTGCGGCTTTCTTCCAGGATGTGGCCGACCAGGCCGGCGGAGCGGCTCACCACGGCCACGCCGCGCATGACCTTCTGCGGAATGCCGATCTCGCCCAGCAGGGCCGCGGTGGCGCCGGTGGCGTTGATCGTCAGGTGCCTGCCGTAGACCGCGTCGACCTGCACCGAGAGCATGCGCAATGCGGCGATGTGGCGCCCGGGCACGCCTTCGCGTTCGGCCACGGCCAGCATCTTGGGCGAGCGCGGATCGTCGGGCTTGTGATGCGGATGGCCGAATCCGTGCACCGGCGTGCGTGCCGCATGCTGGCGCTCGGCGATGGCGCGCGCGCGGGCTTCCATGCCTTCGGGCGCGGCGAGGATTTCTTCCAGCAGCGCGGCGCATCCTTCCATGGTGCCGATGAAGGTCGTGCCCACGCCGAGCAGGCCGGCCGCGACCGCCGCCTGCAGCGCATCGGGCGCCGAGTGGTAGATCAGCCGCGTGGCGATGACGCTCGGCGTGATGCCGTGTTCCATCAGGGTGACCAGCACGGTGTCGAGGATGCGCACCTGCGCTGGTGTCGGTCGCGTGCCGATCAGCTGCAGCAGGAACATCTCGGTGAAGCTCATCTCGCCGATGATGTCTTCCACGAGATTGACTTCGCGCACGAAGATGCTCTGGGCATCCGAGCGCGCGATCGCGGTGCTCGGCTTGGCTTTGGTTCTCAAGAGGATCCTTTCGGGATGTTCAGCGCGTCACCTGGATGCCGGCGCGTTCGCGGTCCCAGAATGCGCCGAGGTTGGCTTCGGCCTTCTGGCGCAGCTTGTACTTCTCGATCTTCTGGCTCAGCGTGGCGGGCATGTCCTCGGCCACCTCGATGTAGCGCGGCACCATGAAGTACGCGAGGTTGCGGTTGCAATGCATGAGCAGGGACTCGTGGCTGAAGTCGCCTTCCATGCCGGCGCGCAGCGTGATGGTGGCGGCGACCTCGTCCTCGCTCGACTCCGCGCGCACCGGATACACGGCCACGTCGGCGACGGCGGGATGGGTGCGGATTACTTCTTCCACCTCGAAGGCCGAGATGTTCTCGCCGCGCCGCCGGATCGCGTCCTTGATGCGGTCGGTGTACCAGACGTAGCCGTCGGCGTCGCGCAGGCCGCGGTCGCCCGTGTGGAACCACAGGTTGCGCCGGCTGGCGATGGTGGCCTCGGGCTGCTTGTAGTAGCCGAGCGAGGCGCCCCACGGATTGTTGTTGCGCAGGAGGATCTCGCCCGGCGTTCCGGGCGGCACGTCGAAGTCGTCGGCGTCGACGATGCGCACCTCGACGCCCGCGCGCGGCAGGCCGCAGGAGCCGAGCTTGTCGCGCCGGCTTCGCGTGTTGTAGGCCGATCCCAGGCAGTAGTCGGTGAGGCCGAAGGCGCTCATGATCTGCATGCCGAAGCGTTCTTCGAAGCCCTTGGCGAAGCCGGGCACGGGCGCCAGATGGCAGCGCCGCACCGTGTGGCTGCGGTCCTGCGGCGAGGGCGGATGCTTCCACAGGAAGTTGGTCACCGCACCGACACCGTTGAAGACGGTCGCGCCGCTCTCGCGGATGTGCTGCCAGAACCTGCTGACCGAAAAGCGCGGCGCCAATGCGATCGCCGAGCCGGCCATGAGCGAGCCCATGGTGCTGCC
Organism: Variovorax sp. SRS16; assembly: GCF_901827165.1. NCBI lineage: Bacteria > Pseudomonadati > Pseudomonadota > Betaproteobacteria > Burkholderiales > Comamonadaceae > Variovorax > Variovorax sp. SRS16. Next base: position 2,952,769 of record NZ_LR594666.1, on the reverse strand, counting down.
CAGCAGCGCATTGCCATGGAACAGCGGCAGGAACACGTAGGCGATGTCCTGCGGCGTGTACTCGTGATGGAAGGCGACGTCGGTCCCCCAGTAGATGAGCTGGGCGTGGCTGAACATGATGGCCTTCGAGGGCCCGGTCGTGCCGGAGGTGAACATCAGCATCGCGAGATCGCTGAAGCGCGGCGGCTGCGCCACCTCGGGCTCGGCGGCCAGCAAGTGCGCGAAGTCATGCACGGCGGCGCCGGACGCGAGCGTGCTGCCGGGCGTCCAGGCGGGGACAGGGGCATCGCTGTCCGGCCGGTCCACGCGCACCACGAACACCTGCTTCACGCCGGGCACGGTCTCGCAGATGTCGATGAAGCGCTGCAGCAGCCGCTCCTCGACGATCAGCGCAGCGCTGTCCGAGTGGTTCAGGAAGTAGGCGAGCAGTTGTCCCTTGGCCGCAGCATTCACCGGCACGGTCACGTAGCCCGAGCGGCAGGGGCCCCAGATGGCGAGGAGTTGCTCGGGGCAGTTCTCCATGAGCACCGCGACGTGGCTGCGGGCTGCGATGCCATGCGCCGCCAGGCCGCCGCCGATGCGAGAGGTCCTTTCGTCGATCTGCGCATAGCTGGTGGCGGCGCCCGTGGGCAGCCAGGTCATGAAGGTCTTGTCGCCCCATGTCCGCGCTTTGGCCGCGAGGACCTGGTGGAGATCGGCGGTGCGCGCATCAAAGTCGAGCCGGTCGGGAAAGGCCGTCATTCCAGCTTCGCCCCGCTGACGCGGATCAGGTCCTGCCATTTCTTGCGCTCGCTGGCCTGCGCGGCGCTCCATGCCGTGACGTCCGCGAAGTCGTTCTCGAAGCCCTGCGCACGTGCCAGGTCGGCCATGGCCGGCGAGCGCATCTGCGCGGACAGCCCGTCGGAAATCCTGCGCACGACCTCGTCGGGCGTTGCCGTCGGCACGAAGACGGCGTTGAAGGAGAAGTATTCCCAGCCCGGATAGCCGAGCTCGGCCACGGTCGGCAGATCGGGCAGCGCCTGCGAGCGGCGCGGGCCGGTGACCGCCAGTGCCCGCAGCTTGCCGCCCTTGAGCTGCGCCGCGGCCGTGGTGAGCGCGGCGAAGCCGAAGTTGACCTCGCCGCTGATGATGTCGATGACCGCGGCGCTCTGCGTCTTGTAGGGCACGTGCATCAGCTCGACGCCCGCCACCTGCTGGAACGAGGCCGCGGCGAGATGCTGCGAACTGCCGCTGCCGCCGCTCGAGTAGGTGAGCTTGCCCGGGTTCTTCTTCGCATGGTCGACCAGCTCCTTCACCGAATGAAAGGGCGAGTTGGTCGGCACGACCAGCACCAGCATCACGCTGGCCAGGCGGGCGACTGGCTTGAAGTCGCGGCCCACGTCGTAGGGTACCTTGCTCATCAGCACCTCGTTGGTGTAGTGGCCGGGCCCGGTGAACAGGACCGTATAGCCGTCCGCTGCCGCGCGGGCCACGTAGTCGGTGCCGATGACGCCATTGGCACCTGCCTTGTGATCGACAATCACCGGCACCTTCCATTGCGTGCCGAGCCGTTCGGCGAGGACGCGGGTAATGGCGTCGAGCGTCGTGCCCGGGCCGTAGGGTTCGAGGAAGGTGACGGGCCGCGCAGGCCAATCGGTCTGCGCGTGGGCAATGGGCAGCGCCGCCAATGCGCCGGCGGACAGGGCCGCCAGCGTGATCGAGCGCCGGAGTGGGGATTTCATGCACAGGTCCTCGTGTGGAGTGCCGGATAATTTATTCGCTCATGCGAAATAATGTTCGCGATTTCGAACAACCACGCCATTTGCGTGCGGCTGCGGGTTTGTCCGTACGGGATGTTCGGTATCTCGAACACATCGCCGAGCGGCGGTTGGCGCGGAGAGACCGGCGAATGCCTCAATCGCGACCGCGCCGGCCTTTTGCCGCATGCGGCGGCACGACGTGATCGGCCGGGGCAATGTCCGCGAGTCGCTCCATCAGCGAGCTCGCCATGCCGAGCACCTTGCGCTCGGTCTCGTTCAATTGCTTGAGGGCCGCGGACAGCCAGCTGTCGCATCGAACCATGTCCTGGTCGAGCGTCGCGCGCCCGGCCTCGGTGATCGAGATGAAGAAGCGGCGTCGATCGTCCTGGCTTCGCTTGCGCACGATCATGCCGGCCTCGCGCAATTCCGCCAGTGCGCGCGTCAGCGACTGAGGCTGCTGGCATTCCGCGGCAGCAAGTTCGCTGAGCGTCTTGGGCCCATGCCGCTGCAGATAGCTCATCATGCCGATCTTGTTGGCGCTCAGGGCGTCTGCCGCGAGTTCGGCGCGCAAGCGGCGTGCCAGGCGGAAAACTCCGCGCCGAACGTCCGCCACGCTGTCGGGAGAACCCTTTGAGCTTGTCATGATAATACGCAGTTGCGCAGTATATTCTGGGCAGAATATCGCTGCCCCGAGGGGGCCGATTGCCGGTTTATCAAGTCAATGCGATGTTCCGGTGCAGGCAATCGGTGCCCCGCATCAGCCAGCCATCGGTCGAGGCGGCATCTTGCGTTCGCTGGACGCATTTCGTCGCATTGCGCTCGCCACGGGGTGCACAGGGCAGCACAGTCGCGCCATCGCTCCCATACGGAGAAGGTCATGAGCAACGCAAACACGGCGCCCGCAAGGTGGCGGCATTCGCAAAGAGTCACGGCATTGGCTGCGGCGCTGGTCCTGGCCGGCTGCGCGGTCGGGCCCGATTTCAAGACGCCCGAGCTTCCACCGGCGGCCCAGGGGCCTGACTACACCCCCGGTCCGCTGCCGGCCAGGACGGCCGAAGCGCCCGGCAGCGCAGGCCCGGCGCAGGAATGGGCCAAAGGCATGGACATTCCGGCGCAATGGTGGACGGTGTTTCACTCCGAGCCGCTGGACCAGCTGATCCGCAGCGCACTCGAGCACAGCCCGACGCTTGCGTCGGCCCAGGCCGCGCTGCGCCAGGCACAGGAAAACTACAACGCGCAATCGGGCAAGCTGAGTCTGCCGTCCGTCGATGCACAGCTCGGCGTCGAGCGCGAACGCGCCTCCGCCATCCAGACGCAGGTGCCGGGCGGCCAGCTGCTGACGCTGTACAACGCCTCGGTCAATGTCTCGTACACCGTCGACGTGTTCGGCGGCGTGCGCCGCCAACTGGAAGGCGCGCAGGCCGCGGTGGATGCGCAGCGCTACCAGGTCGAGGCGGTGTATCTCACGCTCACCGGCAACCTGGTCACGACGGCGATCAAGGACGCGTCGCTGCGCGCCCAATTGCAGGCCACGCGCGAGGTGTTGGCGGCGCAACAGCAGCAACTGGATGTGATCGAAAAGCAGTTCGCCACCGGCGCGACGCCCAAGTCGATCGTGCTGGCGCAGCGCACGCAGGTCGCGCAGACCCTGGCAACGCTGCCGGCGATCGAGAAGAGTCTCGCCCAGACCCGCCATCAGCTCGCCGTCTATGCAGGACGCCTGCCCAGCGAGGCCGGGCTGCCCGAATTCGATCTCGCCAGCCTGAACCTGCCGGCCACGCTGCCGCTCTCGCTGCCCTCCGAGCTGGCACGCCAGCGGCCGGACGTGCGCGCCAGCGAGGCGCTGCTGCACGAGGCCAGCGCGCAGATCGGCGTGGCCACCGCCAACCTCTATCCACAGCTCCAGCTCACCGCGAGCTACGGCAGCACGGCGACCCGGGCGCGCAACCTGTTCGGCAGCGGCTGGGACTTCTGGAGCCTGGCCGGCGGCCTGACGCAGCCCATCTTCCACGGCGGCGCGCTCAATGCGCAGCGCCGCGCCGCGATCGCCGCCTTCGATTCCGCCGCGGCGCAATACCAGGGCACCGTGCTGACGGCATTCCAGAACGTCGCCGATGCGCTGCGCGCGCTCGAGTTCGATGCCGCCACGCTCAAGTCGCAGTCCGACGCCGAAGCCATCGCGAAGCAGTCGCTCGACCTGACGACGCAGCAATTCCGCGCCGGCGCAGTGAGCTATGTGCAGCTGTTGACCGCGCAGCAGGCCTACCTGCAGACCCACACGGCACTGGTGCAGGCGCAGGCTGCGCGCTACGCCGACACGGCCGCGCTGTTCCAGGCGCTGGGCGGCGGCTGGTGGAACCGCAGCGAGCTCGCCGACGCCTCGGCTGCCCCCAAGAATTGACGACCCCGACCCCCAGGAGAACCCCCTCATGACGAAGCGCATGATCATCATGATCGGCTGCGTGTTGCTGCTGATTGCCGTGCTGGCATTCGGCAAGTTCCTGCAGATCAGGCAGCTCATCGCGTCGGCCCCCAAGCCGAGCCCACAGACCGTGACGGTCATCGAGGTGAAGAGTCAGCAATGGCGTCCGCAGCTGGCCGCCGTCGGCACGCTCACCCCGGTGCGCGGCGCCGACCTCAGCACCGAAGTCGCGGGCCTGGTGCGCAGCGTGCACTTCAAGTCGGGACAGGACATCCAGGCCGGCGCGCTGCTGGTCCAGCTCAATGCCGATTCCGACATCGCGCAGCTGCATGCGCTGGAAGCCGCCGCCGCGCAGGCCGCCATCGTGCTCAAGCGCGACCAGGCCCAGCTTGCGGTGCAGGCCGTCAGCCAGGCGCAGATCGATGCCGACCTCAACGACCTGAAGGCCAAGCGCGCACAGGTTGCCCAGCAGGCGGCCACGGTCGACAAGAAGGCCATCCGCGCGCCCTTCGCCGGCCGGCTCGGCATCACCACGCTGAACCCGGGACAGTACGTGAACGCCGGCGACAAGCTGGTCACCCTGCAGACGCTGGATCCGATCTACGTCGACTTCTCGCTGCCCCAGCAGCAACTGGCCGGACTCGCGGTCGGGCAGGTCGTCAACGTCAGCGTCGACACCTTCCCCGGCCAGACCTACAGCGGCAAGATCAACGCGATCAATCCGAAGGTCGATCCGGCCACGCGCAACGTGCAGGTCGAAGCAACGCTCGCCAATCCCAAGCGCGAGCTGTTGGCGGGCATGTTCGCGAACGTGAAGATCGACGTCGGCGACACGCAGCAGTGGCTCACGGTGCCGCAGACCGCCATCACCTACAACCCCTACGGCTCCACCGCGTTCATCGTCAGCAAGGCGGGAGCCGCCAGGCCGGGCCAGCCGGCGAGCGCAGCGAGTGCGCCCAGTGCAGCCGGTGCGGCAAGCGCACCGGCCGGTGCCGGCGGCGACCAGCTGGTCGTGCACCAGGTCTTCGTCGAAGCCGGGCCGACCCGCGGCGATCAGGTCGCGATCACCAAGGGCCTGGAGGCCGGCCAGCGGATCGTGACCAGCGGCCAGATCAAGCTGAAGAACGACACGCCGGTGGTCATCGACAACAGCGTGCAGCCCGCCAACAGCCCGAACCCGACGCCGCAGGAAAAGTGAAGAAGGCCATCGCATGAACTTCACCGACATCTTCATCCGCCGGCCGGTGCTGGCGACGGTGGTCAGCCTGCTGATCGTCGTGCTCGGGCTGCGTGCGCTGTTCGGCCTGCCGATCAACCAGTACCCGCGCACGCAGAACGCGGTGGTCACCATCACCACCGCCTACTACGGCGCCGATGCCGCGACCGTGGCCGGCTTCATCACGCAGCCGCTCGAGGCCGCGGTCTCGCAGGCGCAGGGCATCGACTACCTGTCGTCGTCGAGCATCAGCGGCGTGTCGACCATCACCGCGACGCTGCGCCTGAACTACGACGCCAACCGCGCGCTGACCGAGATCAACACGCAGGTCGCCTCGGTCAAGAACCAGCTGCCGCCGCAGGCCCAGCAGCCGGTGCTGACGGTGCAGACCGGCCAGACCACCGATGCCATGTACATCGGCTTCTACAGCGACACGCTGGCCAACAACAACGTCACCGACTACCTGGTGCGCGTGGTGCAGCCCAAGCTCAATGCCATCGATGGCGTGCAGACGGCGGAAATCCTCGGCGCCCGCACCTTCGCGCTGCGCGCCTGGCTCGATGCCTCGCGCATGGCGGCCTACGGGGTGACCGCGGCCGACGTGAGCGCCGCACTCGCGGCCAACAACTTCCTGGCGGCGGTCGGCTCGAGCAAGGGGCAGGCCGTCACCGTGCCGCTGACCGCGGGCACCTCGCTGCACTCGGTCGACGAGTTCAAGCAGCTCGCCATCAAGAGCAGCGGCAGCGCGATCGTGCGACTGCAGGACGTGGCCACGGTCACGCTGGGCTCCGAGAACTACGACTTCAACGTGGCCTTCAACGGCGTGCGTTCGGTGTTCGTCGGCATCAAGGTCGCGCCCGAGGCCAACATCCTCGACGTGGCCGAGCGCGTGCGCAAGGTATTCCCCGACGTGCAGAGCCAACTGCCCAGCGGCCTGACCGGCGAGATCGTCTACGACTCGACCGACTTCATCAACACCTCGATCACCGAGGTCGTGAAGACGCTGGTCGAGGCGCTGCTGATCGTGACGGTGGTGATCTTCCTGTTCCTCGGCAGTTTCCGGGCGGTGCTGGTGCCGGTGATCGCGATGCCGCTGTCGCTCATCGGCACCTTCTTCGTCATGCTGATGCTGGGCTACTCGATCAACCTGTTGACGCTGCTCGCGCTGGTGCTGGCCATCGGCCTGGTGGTGGACGACGCCATCATCGTGGTCGAGAACGTCGACCGCCACATGCGGGAGGGAAAGTCGGCGATGGAGGCGGCCTTCATCGCGGCACGCGAACTCAGCGGGCCGATCCTGGCGATGACGGTGGTGCTGGTCGCGGTGTACGTGCCGATCGGCTTCCAGGGCGGCCTCACGGGTGCGCTGTTCACCGAGTTCGCTTTCACGCTGGCCGGCGCAGTGGCGGTGTCGGGTGTGATCGCGCTGACGCTGTCGCCGATGATGTGCTCGCGCTTCTTCAAGCCCGAGCAGGACAGCGGCAAGTTCGCGATGGCGATCGAGCGCACCTTCGAGCGCGTGCACCACGGCTACCAGTCCGTGTTGCGCAGCCTGCTGCGGACCTGGCCGGTGCTGATCGTGATGGGCGTGATCCTCATCCTGTGCCTCGGCCTGATGTTCAAGATGTCGAAGTTCGAGCTTGCGCCGGAAGAAGACCAGGGCATCGTGCTGTCGCAGATCCAGGGCCCGCCGACCGCGACCATCGATCAGATGCAGACCTACGCCGACCAGATCTTCAAGATCGCGAAGGCCATTCCCGAGTACGCGCAGATGTTCCAGCTGACCGGCGTGCCCAGCACCAACACCGGCATCGCCGGCGTGCTGCTCAAGCCCTGGGACCAGCGCTCGCGCAGCGCGCACGACATCCAGTCCGAACTGCAGCAGCGCTGGAACGGCATCGCCGGCGCGCGCGTGGCGGCCTTCCAGTTCCCGGCGCTGCCGGGCGCCTCCGGGCTACCGGTGCAGTTCGTGATCAACACCACCGAGCCTTTCGAGAACCTCAACACGATCGCGCAACAGGTGATGGACCGCGCGCGCGCCGACAAGAAGTTCTACTACATCGATGCCGACCTGAAGCTCGACAAGCCGCAGGCCACCGTGGTCGTCGACCGCGACAAGACCGCCTCGCTCGGCATCACGCAGCAGGACGTGGGCAATGCGCTCGGCGCTGCGCTGGGCGGCGGCTTCGTCAACTACTTCTCGATCGCGGGCCGCTCGTACAAGGTGATCCCGCAGGTGCTGCAGGTCGACCGGCTCAACCCCTCCGACACGCTGAACTTCTACATCAAGACGCCGAACGGCGTGGTGCCGGCCAGCACGGTCGCGAGCCTGCAATACACGGTGCAGCCGGAGTCGGTGAACCACTTCCAGCAGCTCAACTCGGTGACCATCTCGGGCGTGCCCAGCGGTGCGCAGGGCGAGACGCTGGAGTACCTGCGGGGCCTGGTGAAGCAGATCGCGCCGACCGGCTACACGGTCGACTACTCGGGCCAGTCGCGCCAGTTCCAGCAGGAGTCGGGCAACTTCGCCGTGACCTTCGCGTTCGCGCTGATCATCGTCTTCCTGGCGCTGGCCGCGCAGTTCGAGAGCTTCCGCGATCCGATCGTGATCCTGGTGTCGGTGCCGCTGGCATTGTTCGGCGCGATGATCTTCATCTTCCTCGGCTTCGCGTCGATGAACATCTACACCGAGGTCGGGCTGGTCACGCTGATGGGGCTGATCAGCAAGCACGGGATCCTGATCGTGGAGGTCGCCAACCGGCTGCAGCGCACCGGCAAGAGCAAGCTCGATGCGGTGATCGAAGCCGCCGGCACGCGGCTGCGTCCGATCCTGATGACCACGGCGGCGATGGTGTTCGGCGTGCTGCCGCTGGTCATCGCCTCGGGTGCCGGCGCGGCCGGGCGGCAGGCGATGGGCATCGTGATTTTCAGCGGCCTGTCGATCGGCACGCTGTTCACGCTGTTCGTGGTGCCCGCGATGTACCTGGCGCTGGCGGCCCAGCACCAGCACGACAACGAGGCCGCTGGCGGCCCCGCGCCGCAAGCGTTGGCCGAGGCCTGAAGAATAGAGGGCGCGCCGGCCCGGGTGAGATCCGGGTCAAAGGCCCAGGTAGGCGTTGCGCACCGCCGGGTCGTCGATCAATTCCCTGGCCGGCCCGCTGCGCACGATGCGCCCGGTCTCGAGCACGTAGCCGCGGTCGGCGCCCGACAGCGCAAGATGGATGTCCTGCTCCACCAGCAGCACCGTCACGCCCTCGGCGCGGATCGATGCCAGCACCTCCATCAGCTGCTGCACGACGACCGGCGCAAGGCCGAGGCTCATCTCGTCGACCATCATCAGCATCGGTGCGGCCATCAGTGCGCGCGCCATCGCGCACATCTGCTGCTCGCCGCCCGACATGCTGCCCGCCAATTGGCGGCGGCGTTCCGAAAGGCGCGGAAAGAGCGCGTACATCCGGTCGAGATCGCGTGTGACAGCCGCCTTGTCGCGACGCAGGTAGGCGCCCATCAGCAGGTTGTCCTGCACCGTCATGCGGTCGAACAGCTGCCGGCCCTCGGGCACCTGCACCAGGCCGTGCGCGAAGGCCTGGTCGGGCGTCAATCCGGTCAGCTCCTCGCCCTTGAGCACGATGCTGCCGCCGGCCGCGGGCAGCACCCGCGACAGGGCGCGCAGCAGCGTCGTCTTGCCGGCGCCGTTGCTGCCGACCAGGGCAACGATCTCGGCCGCGTGGATTTCGAGGTCGACCTTGTGCAGCGCGAGCATCTCGCCATAGCCCGCGCTCAGGCCCTTGACCTGCAGCAGCGGCGCGGCTGTGGCAATGGCGTTCATGTGCGCTTCTTTCCGAGATAGGCCTGCACCACCGCAGGATCGGCCAGCACGTCGTCGGGCGCGCCGTCGGCGATCTTCTCGCCATGGTGCAGCACCAGCAGGCGGTCGGACAGGGTCTTGATCGCGCGGATCACATGCTCGATCACGAGCACGCTGATCCCCTGCGCGCGCACCTTGCGGATGATGTCGATCACCTCGTCGATCTCGACATTGTTGAGCCCGGCCATCACCTCGTCGCACAGCAGCACCTTGGGCTGCATGGCCAGCGCCTTCGCCAGTTCGAGGCGCTTGCGGCCAGGGCCGCCGAGTTCCTCGGCGCGCTGGTCCACGGCCTTTCCCATGCCGACGAAATCGAGGCAGGCACGCGCCTGTTCGCGCGCCAGCGCCAGCCTGGACTGTCCGCCGCCTCGTCCGAACAGCGCGCCGACGGCCACGTTGTCGAGCACCGACAGGCCCGGGAACGGCCGCATGATCTGGAAGGTGCGGCCGATGCCCAGGCGCGCGCGGCGGAAGGCCGGCATGGCGTCGATGCGTTCGCCCTGGAACAGGATCTCGCCGTCGCCCATGTCCAGCGTGCCGCTGATCAGGCTGATGAGCGTGGTCTTGCCGGCGCCGTTCGGGCCGATCAGGCCGAGGATCTCGCCCGGCTGCAGCGAGAAGCTGACGTCGTTGACGGCCACCAGCCCCGCAAAGCGCCGCGTCGTGTGGCGGACTTCGAGTTGCGCGGTCATAACCGATGGGCCCTGATGTTCTCGATGAAATAGCGCCAGCCGCTGACCTTGGCGCGCCGCAGCATGTCGGCCAGGCCGCGCGGCATCAGCACCACCGCCGCGACGATGACCACGCCGAAGAAGAGGCCCGCGATGCTGGTCACCTTGCTCGACAGGATCTCCGAGATGGCAGACAGCGAGAAGGCGCCGACGATCGGTCCGAACACGGTGCCCGGTCCGCCGAAGACGGCCATGATGATCATCTGCACGTTGAGCGTGATGTCGAAGGCGCTCGCCGGATCGAGGAAGGTGATCCAGTAGGCATGGATGCCGCCGGCCAGCGCGCTGAACAGGCCCGAGAGCGCGAAGGCGAGCACCTTGTAGAGGGTCGTGTTGACGCCCATCACCGCGGCACCCTCCTCGTTCTCGCGGATCGCGATCAGGCCGAAGCCGAAGCGGCTGCGCGTGATCCAGAAGATGGTCAGCGTCGCCGCCACCAGCAGGGCCAGCGCGGATTCGTAGAAGAGGGCGTCGTTGTTGAGCGGCGGCAGCACCAGCCCGACGTTCTGGCCGGCGAGCGGGATGTTGGAGACGATCGCCGTCATCACCTGCGCCAGCGCCAGCGTCGCGATCGCGAAGTAGTGGCCCTTGAGCCGCAGCACCGGCAGTCCGAGCGCGAACGCGAACACCACCGCCAGCAGCGCGCCGAAGGCCAGCCCGACGCCGAAAGGCAGGTTCCACTGCACCATCGCGATGGCGACGCCGTAGCTGCCCAGCCCGTAGAAGACCGAGTTGCCGAAGGACGCATAGCCGGTATAGCCGCCGATGATGTTCCAGCCCTGCGCCAGCACGGCCAGCAGCAGCGTGCTGATGCCGAACTGGATCACCACGTCGGAGCCGTACCAGGGCACGCCCGCCAGCGCGACCAGCGCGGCGAGGATGAGCGCGATGCGCAACGTCTTCATGCCGTCTTCCCCAGGAGGCCGCTCGGCCTGACGATCAGCACCAGCAGCAGCACGCCGAAGCTCGCGACATCGGCGAAGGTCGGCCCGATGTAGAGCGTCGCGAGCGCCTCGATGAGGCCGAGGAAGAGGCCGCCGACGATCACGCCGAGCGGATTGTCGAGCCCGCCGATGATCGAGATCGCGAAGGACTTGGCGGTCAGCGAGGCGCCGATGTAGGGATTGACCTGCGACACCGTGCCATAGAGGCCGCCGGCCGCGCCGGCCAGCGCGATGCCGAGGCCGAAGGTCACCGCGTAGAGATGCCGCGGTTCGACGCCGTAGAGCCGCGCCGCGACCAGGTTCTGCGCCGTTGCGCGGATCGCGCGGCCGAGGCGCGTGTGCAGCAGGAACAGCCACATCCCGACGGTCAGCACGATCGCGATCGCGAAGGCGATCAGCCGCACCACCGGCAGCACGATGCCGAACCAGGCCACGCTGTTGCCCGCATAGGGCGGATTGATGGTGCGGAAGTCGGCCGAGAAGGCGAGCTGCGCGAGGTAGGTCAGCACGACCTCGAGGCCGAAGGTGATCAGCAGCGTGTTGAACATCGGCGCGCGCACCACCAGGTTGAGCACGCCGCGCTGCATCAGATAGCCCAGGCCGAACATCGCGACCGCAGTGATCGGCAGCCCCACGAAGGGATCGATGTGGGCGTCGGTGTAGAGATACCACGACAGGTACCCGCCCAGCATGATGAAGGCACCGTGCGCCAGGTTGACGATGTTGAGCACGCCCCACACCAGCGCCAGCCCGAGCGCCATCACCGCATAGAGGCCGCCTTGCAGAATGCCGTTGACGACGATCTGCGCGAAGAGATCCATGACCTGCTGTCCGGAACGCGGCCGCTCAGCGCGCGTTCCAGGCCGGCATCGGGTACTTGGGTGCGTTGACGCCTCCCTTGGCGCCGTAGATCTCGACCAGCTTGTCGCCCTGCACCTGGATCACGACCTGAGGCAGGTCGATCTGACCCTCGGGGCTGAAGGCGATCGGGCCGTAGAGACTGTCGAACTTGCTCTTGGCCAGCGCGTCGCGCACCTTCGCCGGATCGATGCTGCCGGCCGTTTCGATCGCCTGCACGATGGCCTCGACATCCGCGGCACCCGAGGCTGCGTGGTAGTCGGGGTCGTAGCCGAACTTGGCCTTGTATTCGTCGGCGAACTTCTGCGCGTCGCCGAACCAGCGGTCCTTGAGCGTCGTGCTGGGCAGCCAGGCGGTCATGCCGAAGGCATAGTCGGCGTCCTTGCCGAGCGCCTTGCGGAAGTCCTCGCTCGGCACGCCGACGGTGAACGAATAGAGCTTCGGCGCGACCGCGAGGCTCTTGGCCTGGCGCACGAAGTTCAGGATCTCGGTCTCGTGGCCGGCCACCAGCACGACGTCCACGTTCTTGCTCTTGACCTGCGAGAGCAGCGAATTGAAGTCGGTCGCGTTGGTGCTGTAGCGCTCGTCCATCACGGTGTCGAAGCCGGCCTTCTTGAGCATCGGCCGCGTGCCTTCGGCGACCGAGACGTCGAAGGCATCATCGGCATACAGCAGTGCCACGCTCCTGGGCACCGGCTTGAGCGACTTGAGCATGTCGATCGTGCTGCCGAAATAGTTGCTGGCCGGTGCCAGCGTGCCGAAGATGTACTTGAACTTGCGCGAGAAGATCTGGTCCGATGCGCCGCCGCCTTGCACCATCGGCACCTTGTATTTTTCCGACACGGCCGAATCGGCGAGCGCGAAGTTGCTCGCGAAGGGCCCGAGCAGCAGGTTGACCTTGTCCTGCGAGACCAGCTGCGTGTATTGGCGCACGCTCAGGTTCACGTCGGACTGGTTGTCGTAGAGCTTCAGCGCCAGCTTGTGCGCCGTGCCGCCGATCTTCACGCCGCCGGCCGCATTGATCTTGTCGATCGCGAGCTGGTAGGCGTCGCGGTAGTAGCGGCCGGTGTTGGCGACCGGCCCGGTGAGCTGGACCGATGCGCCGAGCACGACCTCCTGCGCGAACGCCGCGGCTGCGGGCAGGGTGGTCATGGCGACCGTCAGAAGTGCAGGAAGGAGGGGCGAACGATGGATGCGCATGGGTGGATGTCTCCTGGCTTATTGGTTGTTTTGCAACATGATGTGCTTCACCCTTGTTACGGGTCGGCCAGCGCGCAATAGGTTCCCCGCTTATCTGGAATTCTTCAGCGCGACATCGATCTCGGTCCCGAAGCGCCGCGTGTAGTCCGAGCGCAGGTGGTCGCCGTCCTTGTAGATCGGCGTGCCGTCGGGCGTGGTCCGGATGCACTGGTCGTCCTTGCACAGCGCCGGCACCGGATCGATGACGATCGCGCCGGTCTTCTGCGCAAGCTCGCGCAGGCGCAGGTAGAGCTGCTTCTGCGCCGGCGGCCAGGGCGTCGTCGGCGTAGAACGGGTGACGTCCATGCGGCCCAGCCGGCTGCCGCCGAGCAGGAGCCGCTTCGGATCGAACTCGTCGCCGATCGGGTTGTCGAGCATCAGGTACACCGTCTTGCGCGCCGCGAGTTCCTTCAGCAGCGATTCCAGCGAGGCGAAGGCCAGCTCGGCACCGTCGCCGCCATTGCGAAAGCCGTGGCGCTTGCGGCCATCGAAGAAGTAGTAGCCCTCGTTGTCGGCCAGCGTGGCACTGGGCAGCGTCTGCTTGACGAAGTAGCAGTTCCAGCAGGCGCCGATCACGACCGCGTCGACGCGGCTGTCGAGCGCCAAGCGGATCATCGCGCTGCGTCGCTTGTCGCAGTCGACGTTCTTGTCCTCGAACACGCCGGGCATCGGCGCGCAGCCGCCCCAGGTCGCGAAGTAGGTGGTGGCCAGTGCGTCGGGCGCCGTGCGTGCGAGCTCGACGGCCCGCGGTCCGTACTGTTCCAGGTGGCTGTCGCCGAACAGCAGCACCGTGCGCGCGCCGTGGCCGATGCGGTAGACCTTCTCGCCATCGACCTCGGCCGGCGCGAGGCCTTCGGGGTAGGTCCAGTCCTTGACGGCAGCCATCACCTGGCCGATGTACGGATCGCCATGCCGCGCCGCGAGCCGCTGCGTGGCAGCCAGCGCGCCGAGCGCCGCGATGACGACCATCGCGATCACCAGCACCCGCAGCACGGCCGCGCGCGCGCTGCGGCGCGCGGCGCGTTCGACGAAGCGATAGCTCAACCACGCCAGCGCGATGCTCGCCAGCACCGCCAGCAAGCGGACCCTGCGATTGGGCGTGCCGTCCTCGAGGATGCGCGCATACACCAGCAGCGGCCAATGCCACAGATAGAGCGGATAGCTGATCAGGCCGAACCCCACCAGCACGCGCGAGGAGAGCAGGCTGCGATTCAGCCATGCCGATGGACCGGCCGCGATGCAGAAGAACGCGCCCAGCGTCGGCAGCAGCGCCCACCAGCCGGGGAATGCGCTGCCGCTGCGGATCAGCACCAGCCCCGATGCGATGAGCAACAGGCCCAGGATCGATTGCAGCCCGCGGCCCCGCGACAGCCACTGCGGCCGGTGCAGCACGATGTACGCGAGCATGCCGCCGACCATCAGCTCCCAGAAGCGCGAGGCCGGCAGGTAGAAGGCCGCGGTCGGATGGCTGTGGATGGTGAGGACGTTGATGCCGAAGGACAGCGCCGCCACCGCGAGGATCACCGCCGGTGGATTCCACTTGCGCAGCCAAGCCAGGCCCAGCAGCAGCGGCCACAGGATGTAGAACTGTTCTTCGACCGCGAGCGACCACAGGTGCAGGAGCGGCTTGGTCTCGGCCGCGTTGTCGAAGTAGCCGGCCTCGCTCCAGAACGCGAAGTTGGAGACAAAGGCCGCGCCCGCTGCCACGTGCTTGCCGAGCTGTTCCCATTCGTCCGCCAGCAGCACGAACCAGCCGAAGGCCAGGCTCGCCGCCAGCACCAGCACCAGCGCCGGGAAGATCCGCTTGATGCGCCGCGCATAGAACGCGCGGTAGCTGAAGCCTTCGCCTTCCAGGCTGCCGATGATGATCGTGCTGATCAGGAAGCCGGAGATGACGAAGAAGATGTCGACGCCGATGAAGCCGCCGCGCAGCCAGTCCGGAAAGGCATGCACGCCGACCACCGACAGCACGGCGATCGCGCGCAGGCCGTCGATGTCGGCGCGGTACTTGGGATGGACCAGGTGGGGAGGGGGCGCCATCCTTTGCGGCTACGCGAGCGTGCCGGCCTCGACGGCGGCGATCAGGCGCGCCGCGGCGGCTTCGGGGTCCGGGTCGGCGACCAGCGCGCGCACCACGGCGACCGAGCCGACGCCGGTGGCAAGCACTTCGGGCAGGCGCGCGGCGTCGATGCCGCCGATGCCCACTTGCGGATAGCCGCGCAGCAGCCGTGCATAGGCCGCGAGCCGCGCCACGCCCTGCGGCGCGGTCGCCATCTGCTTGAGCGTGGTCGGATAGACCGCACCCATCGCGATGTAGCTCGGGCCGACCGCATCGGCGCGCACCATCTCCGCATAGCCGTGCGTGCTGAGCCCCAGGCGCAGGCCCGAGGCACGAAGCGCTTGCAAATCGCCGGGCGCCAGCGCGTCGAGATCTTCCTGCCCGAGGTGCAGGCCGTAGGCGCCGGCCTCGATGGCGGCGCGCCAGTGGTCGTTGATGAAGAGCAGCGCGTCGGTGCCGCGCACGGCGTCGACGGCGGCACGCACCTCGCGCGACACGGCTTGCGCATCGCTCGACTTGAATCGCAATTGCACGGTGGGCACGCCGGCGCGTGCCATGCGGCCGACCCATGCCGCATCGGGCAGCACGGCATAGAGGCCGAGCCTTGGCGGGCAGGGCGGGAAGGCATCGTCGCGCGACGCGGGCGGGAAGGCGCGCAGGCCGAAGTCGACCGGTGATTCGGGCCATGCGCGGGCGTCGAAGTGGCCGGTGCGCTGCGTCTGTGCATGCCAGGCTTGCGCGAGGCACTCGGCATCGACTTCGATGAAGCCGAGCCGTGCGCAGCCTTGCTTCGCGCCGCGATAGACAGCATCGTCCGATGAGAACACGGGCGCGGCGGATGCGGGCGCGGTCTCGCCGAAGCGCGATGCGTGCGCGGCCACGATGGCCTGCGCGAGAACTTGAGGGTCGTTGGTCATGTTCGTGGCTCGTGGCTCATTGCGATGCGGCGTGATGCCAGAACGGCGTGCCCAGCACCGGTGTGCTCGGCTGCGCCGACTCCTGTGCGGCCATGGCGCCCGCGCGGTGCGCATCGCGGCCGGCCTGCACCGCATCGGCGAAGGCGCCCGCCATCGCGACGGGATCTTGCGCCAGCGCGACCGCGCTGTTGAGCAGCACACCGTCATAGCCCCACTCCATCACCTGGCACGCATGCGAGGGCAGGCCGAGGCCGGCATCGACCAGCAGCGGCACATCGAGCCGTTCGCGCAGCACCTGCAAGGCATAGGGATTGACCGGACCGCGGCCGGTGCCGATCGGCGCGGCCCAGGGCATCACGGCCTGGCAGCCGACATCGACCAGCCGCTGGCACAGCACGAGATCCTCGGTGCAATAGGGCAGCACCTGGAAGCCGTCGCGGATCAGCTGCGAGGCCGCATCGACCAGGTTCAGCGTGTCGGGCTGCAGCGTGTAGTCGTCGCCGATCAGTTCGAGCTTGATCCATGGCGTGTCGAACAGCTCGCGCGCCATCTGCGCGGTGGCGATCACTTCCTGCACGCTGTGGCAGCCGGCGGTATTGGGCAGCACCGGCACGTCGAGCCGGCGCAGCAGATCCCAGAAGCCGTTGTCGCCGCCGGCCGCGCCGGGCGTGGCCATCTGCCGGCGCAAGGACGCGGTCAGCATCGCGGGCTTCGCGCGGCGCACCGCGGCTTCGAGCACGTCGGGCGAGGGATAGCGCGCGGTGCCGAGCAGCAGGCGGCTCTGGAAGCTGTGGCCGTAGAGGACCAGCGGGTCGTTGGCGGTGGTGTGGGTGGAGGTCATGGCGCTTCCTCTCTCAGCCGCCCGTGACGGGGCGGATCACTTCGATGCGGTCATCGGGTTGCAGGGCATGCGCTGCGTAGTTCGAGCGCGGCACGAACTGGCGATTCACCGCGGCCGCGAAGGGCGGCTTGGCCTCGATGAGGGCCAGCGCGTCGGCCAGCATCGCGCCGGGCGGCAGCGTGTGGGGCGTGTCGTTGATCAGGACGTTCATGGTGAAGCGGTCGCGAGTTCGGAGGGCAGATCGAAATTGCTCGCCAGCTGCGAATGGCCGGTGGCCAGCAGCTCCATCGCGACATCGAGCATCGCCGGCGCGATCATGAAGCCGTGCCGGTACAGGCCGTTGATCTGCAGCACGCCGGGGCGCGGCTGGCGGAAGGCCGGCAGGTTGTCAGGCAGCGTGGGCCGGCATTGGGTCGCGATCTCGAGAATGCGCGCCTCGGCGAAGCCGCTGTGCACCGCATAGGCCGCGCTCAGCAGCTCGAGCGTCGAGCGCACGCTGGCCGGCGACATGTCCTCCGACTCGATCTCGGTGGCGCCGATCACGAACACCTTGTCGGGTTTGGGCGCGATGTAGAGCGGATAGCGCGGATGCACGAGGCGCGTCGGCCGAACGAGGCCGACCTCGGGTGCGTGCACGCGGATGACCTCGCCGCGCACGCCGCGCACCGCGCTCCATTGCGGGCGCGCGCCGAGGCCGCGGCAGTCGATCACGCGCTCGGGCTGGCCCGCGGCACCGGGTTCGAAGTCGGCGATGGCGCGTGGTGAGTGCCAATACAGGCGCACCCGCGGCGAGGCCTGCAGCGTTGCGAGCAGGGCGGCGAGCAGGCCGCGGTTGTCGAGCTGGCCTTCGTCCGGCAGCAGCAGCCCTTGCGCGAAGCGCCGGCCGATCGACGGCTCCAGCGCGGCGATGCCGGCCGCGTCGAGCGTCTGCATGGCGGGCAGCTCGGGCACGATCTCGGTCGTGTGCGCGAGCAAGCGCGCGAGGCGCGCGGCCTCGGCGGCGTCCTGCCGATGCCACAGCACCAGCGTGCCTTCGCGCTGGAAGAACACCGGCGCGGCCAAGGGTGCGAGCAGCGCCGGCCAGCGTTGCAGTGCGTGGTGTCCCATGCGCACGACCGAGGGCGGCGCGATGGCGGATTCGGCCAGCGGCGCCAGCATCGCGGCGGCCACGCGCGCGGCCGCCCCCTCGGCATCGGGACCACCGGCCTCGAACAGATCGATCTTGCAACCGGCCTGTGCGAGCGTGACCGCGAGCAGCCGGCCCATCAGGCCCGCGCCGAGGATCGCGGCCGAGTCGAAGGGGAAGGTGGGCGTGGCCCCGGGGTGTACGCTATCCATATGACTTCTGCATTTTCACGCTACGCCCGCGTGCTCTCGATCGCCGGCTCCGACAGCGGCGGCGGCGCCGGCATCCAGGCCGACCTGAAGACCTTCGCGGCGCTCGGCTGCTACGGCATGACGGCGATCACCGCGCTCACCGCACAGAACACGCTCGGCGTGACGGGCATTCACGGCGTGCCGCCGGCTTTTCTCAAGGCGCAGATCCAGGCGGTGGTCGAGGACATCGGCGTCGATGCCGTCAAGCTCGGCATGCTGCACGCGCCCGAGATCGTCGAGGTGGTGGCCTGGGCCATCGACCACTACCAGCTGCCCAACGTCGTGCTCGACCCGGTGATGGTCGCCACCAGCGGCGACCGGCTGATCGCCGCCGAGACGGTGCAGGTGCTGGTGCGCGAGCTGTTCCCGCGGGCGGCGGTCGTCACGCCCAACCTGGACGAGGCGGCGCTGCTGATCGGTCATGGCATCGACGGCGTCGATGCGCTCGACGATGCGGCCAGCGAATTGCTGGCACTCGGCGCGCACGCGGTGCTGCTCAAGGGTGGCCATCTGCCGGGCAACGACGTGGTCGATCTGCTGGCGCAGGCCGATGGCGAGCGCTTCCGCTTCGCGTCCGAACGCATCGTGAGCCGCAATCTGCATGGCACCGGATGCACGCTGTCCTCGGCCATCGCGGCGCACCTGGCGCTCGGCCATGCCTTGCCCGAGGCGGTCGAACGCGCGCGAGGCTACGTGGTCGCGGCCATGGCGGCCGGCGCGGACGTGAAGACCGGTGCCGGCCACGGCCCGCTCAACCACGGCTTTGCGCCAGTGCCGACGGTCCGCCTGCCGGCGTCGGGCGCGTGATCCACGCCAGCACGAAGGTGATCGCGAGCGTCGGCAGCGCCGAGCCCCACTGAGGCGCCCACGCCGCCGAGGCGTGGTACACCGCGATGCCGACGATCCAGATCGCGGCGGCCGTGACATCGACACGCCGCGTACCCGTCGACACGACGGCGCTGCCCATGCCGAGCCGTCCGAGGATCACGCCATAGAGCGGCACGAACACCGAGCTCAGCAGCAGCAGGAAGGGTTCGAGCGAATGCATCGGCAGCACCAGCGCGAAGGCGATGCAGGCCACCGCCAGCACCAGTCCCCAGCGCCGCACACTCCAGCGCGGCTGCAGGCTGTGCGCCGACACCGAGCCCGAATAGACATCGCCATAGGCGTTGTCGAGTTCGTCGACCAGGATCAGGCCCAGCGCCATCAGGCCGCCCTGCGCCAGCAGCAGCGCGGCCACGAGATCGGTGCCGGGCTCGGCCACGCTGACCACCATCACGCCGAGCGCATAACACCAGATATTGGCCACCACGTAACCGACCCAGGTGCCGCCGAACGCGCCGCCGAGCCCGCCCGTGCCGCGCTGGCCGTGCCGCGCATAGTCGGCCACCAGCGGCAGCCAGGACGCCGGCATCGCGATCACCAGGTCGAGCGCGCTGAACATGCCCATGCTGCCGTCGCCGGGCCGCGACCAGAACGCATCGAGGCCCTTGGCATGCAGCCGGACCGCGAACTGCCAGCTCAGCCACAGCAGCGACAGCACCACCAGCGGCAGGCCGAAGCGGCTCACGAAACGGCGCACCAGCTTCACCATCGAGCCGGCCAGGAGCGCCAGCAGCACCGCACCCCACAGCAGCGTGGTGAGCAGCGTCCCGAGCGTGCCGCCGAGCGACAGCCAGCCGAAGGCCTGCTTGCCGATGGCTTGCGTGCCCTCACGCATGATCACGATCTCGAAGGTGGTCCAGCCGATCAGCTGCACGATGTTCAGCACCACCGGCAGGCGCGCGAAGGCGCTGCCGTAGGTCGCATGCATCAGGCCGGCGCTCGCGAGGCCGCTCTCGCAGCCGATGCGCGCCGTCCAGGCCAGAAGGCCCGCACCGATGCACGAGCCCAGCACGATCGCGAGCATCGCATCGCGCGTGCCGACCGCCGGCACCAGGTAGGCGCCGATCTGCATCACGAGCAGGCCGACGCCGAGGCTGAACCACAGCGCCATGTGGTCGTGCCAGCGGAAGACGCGGCTCGTTTCGCCGAGCGGCGTCAGCGCTTCGTTCGCGCCGGCGGGTGTCGGGTCGGGTGTGTGTGCCATCCGTTTGCTCCATTGCAAAGAGTTGGCAGGTGGGCGAGGCCATGGCGGTGGGACTGCCACGCGAGACAACGTGACAGCCGCCGGGCCGGCTTCCCTGCGCGAGGATTACCTCAGTCAGGTTCAAAGGGACTCTCTCAGCCGGCCCGCGTTTCGATGCGCGCGCCGGCACCCCTAGCGTTGCTTCGACGGGCGAAGCAGGATAGATTGTAGAACGATGCGCCGACCCGGCTTCAGCGAGGGCTCGTCGATGACCCTGTCTGCAGGTCGTCCCGCGCGACGATCGGCACGCCGAAGCGTCGGGCCAGCCGCCCGAGCGCCCAGATCGCTGCCGTCATCACGCCGGCCAGCGCCAGCCCGGCGATGATGTCGAGCGGGAAATGCACGCCCACGTAGATGCGGGCCCAGCCCGTGAGCACGGCGATCGCCGTGATCGCCAGGCCGAGGTCGCGCAGGGCCGGCCGCATCAGGAAGGCCAGCGCGACGGTGAACATCACGCACGCATGCGCGCTCGGCAGCGAGCCGCGTGCGCCGTGCGCGATGTACCTGGGACTCAGGCCGAGGACGAAGGGGCGCGGCATGTCGATCGCATCGGCCAGCGCGTGGGCCAGCATCGCGGCCAAGACGGCAGCCACCAGGATCGCCATCACGTAGGCGCGCTGCGTCGGGCGGCGCCAGGCGGCCCATCCCATGAGGGCAACGCAGAGCCATGCAGCATGGCGGGCCACCGCCGACGCGAACCACAGCGCCCACGGGTCGGGCGCATGGCCGGCGCCGATCCATTCGAAGAGCGCGAGGTTCAGCGGCTCCACAAGGCCCCGCGGAAAGACGGAAACGGGGCGTTGCGACGACGGCTGGACATCGGCCGATCATAAGGAACGCCGCATGTCGGCAACATGAATGCGGGGTTCACCGCGCGTTCAGGTGCGTGCGCGCCTTGCCGCGCGTCGGGCGCAGTCGCCTAGTGACTCACGCCGAGCAGCGTGTGCAGCCGTGTGCTGGTGGTGGTGTATTGCAGCGGCACGGAACGGCCGGGGAACACGATCTCGGTGGCGCCCCAGGCCGCCAGCGTGGCCTCGTGGAAGCCGCAGACGATGAGCTTCTTCTTGCCCGGGTAGGTGTTGATGTCGCCGACCGCGAAGACGCCGCGCTCGCGCGTCTGGAACTGCTGCGTGTCCACCGGCACCTGCTTGCGTTCGAGTTCGAGGCCCCAGTTCGCGATCGGGCCGAGGCGCGGCGAGATGCCGAGGCAGCCGATCAGCGCATCGAGCGCCAGCGTCACGGTCTGCGCGTCGGGCGTCGTGACCTGCAGCGCACCGCCGTCGAAGGCCGAAGGCTGGCCGACCACGAGCCGGATCGCGCCGGCCGCGATGCGCGCGCGCAGCGCCGCCACGGTCGCCTCGTCGGCCTGGAAGGCATCGCGCCGATGCAGCAGCGTGACCTCTGCAGCGAGGCCCGCGAGCGCCAGTGCGGTGTCGAGCGCCACGTCGTCGCCGCCCTGGACCACCACCGCCTGTCCCGCGAAGCGATCGAGCGCCTCGGGATGGTAGAAAAGCCGCGAGCCCTCGAAGCGCTCGATGCCTTCGAGGGCGATGCGCTTGGGCACGAAGGCGCCGACGCCGGCGGCGATGAAGACGGTCCTGGCGAGGAAGGTGCTGCCCGCCGAAGTGCTCAGCAGCAGGCGCTCGTCACCCTGGCGCTCGAGCGTCGCGACCTGTTCGCCGAAATGGAAGCCGGGCTTGAAGGGCGCGATCTGCTGCAGCAGCGATTCCGCGAGGCCGCGGCCCGTGGTGACGGGCGTGCCGGGGATGTCGTAGATCGGCTTGTCGCCATAGAGCTCGACGCACTGGCCGCCCGCGCGGGGCAGCGCATCGACGATGTGGCAGGCGATTTCGAGCAGGCCGAGCTGGAAGGCCTGGAACAGGCCGACCGGACCGGCGCCGATGATGAGCGCGTCGGTCTCGATCGGCGCGGAGGCGGGCTTCAGCGCACCAACTCCCCGATCTTGTCGGTCTTGTCTTTCCACTCGTCGGCGTCGGGCAGCGCGGGCTTGCGCTTGGTGATGCTCTTCCAGCCGTCGGCCAGCGCGAGCTCGGCGTTGATCTTGATGAAGGCCATCTGGTTGGCCGGCAGGTCTTCCTCGGCGTAGATCGCGTTGACGGGGCACTCGGGGATGCAGACCGCGCAATCGATGCATTCGTCGGGATCGATCACCAGCATGTTCGGCCCCTCGCGGAAGCAATCCACGGGGCACACGTCGACGCAGTCGGTGTATTTGCAGCGGATGCAGGATTCGGAGACGACGTGGGTCATGGTCTTGGCAAGCGAGAGAGAAGAGGCGGGAAGCCCGCGATTTTAGGCGTTTGCGGCGGCGGGCCTTACCAGCACCGCCGCCGAGGTCTTGTGCGACGCGGTGTCGACCAGCACCAGCGAACCGAGCGCGCGCGATTGGGTGAAGGGCAGCACCGCGAGCGGCTGCTGCAGCGACAGCACGACATCGCCGATCGCATTGGCTTCGAGCTGGGTCGCCGCTTCGGATTCGAGCGTCGTGATGTTCACGCGATCGACGATGCGCGCCACCTTGGCCTTGACCCAGCGGTGGCCCTGCAGCGCCCAGTAGACGCGGCCTGCGGTCAGCGGCTCGTCGTCCAGCCAGGCGATGGTGGCGGTGATCTCGCGCGTCGCCTCGAACGCATCGGGCGCCAGCAGCCAGTCGCCGCGCGACACGTCGACCTCGCGATCGAGCACGATGCCGGCGCTGTGGCCCGCATGCACGGTCTTCGGCTTGCGCGTGTGGCTCAGCACCTGCGCGACGGTCGCGGTCTGCCGGCTCGGCAGCACGGTGATGCGCTGGCCCGGCTCGACATGGCCGCTGGCCACGCGGCCCCAGAACACGCGCCGGCCTTGCGAGGTGTCAGCCGACGACGAGAACTTCTCGACCCATTGCACCGGGAAGGCGAAAGGCACCGCTTCGTCCTGCGCGGTGACGGGCAGCTGCTCGAGCAGTTCGAGCAGGCTCGGCCCTTCGTAGCCGCACCAGTCCGCATGGCGCGTGGCCACGTTCCAGCCCTTGAGCGCGGAGATCGGCACCGTGGCGGCGACCTGCACGCCCGCGGCATCGGCAAAGGCGGCCAGCGCGGCACCGATGCGTTCGAACGCGAGTTCGGCATTGTCGATCGCGTCGAGCTTGTTGACCGCGAAGACGATCGACTGCACGCGCAGCAGATGGCACAGCAGCGTGTGGCGGCGCGTCTGCGGCAGCAACTCGCGCTTCACCACCTCGCCGTCCTCGACCTCCGCGGCCCAGGCCAGCTTGGTCGCGTCGACCAGCACCACGGCGGCATCGGCACTCGACGCGGCCGTGACCATGTTGCGCGTGTACTGCTCATGGCCCGGTGCATCGCCGATCACGAACTTGCGCTTTGCGGTCGAGAAATACCGGTACGCCACGTCGATCGTGATGCCTTGTTCGCGCTCCGCCGACAACCCGTCCGTCAGCAGCGCCAGATCCGTCTCGCCGCTGCGCTGCACACCGGCCAGCTGGTCCTGCAGAACGGCCTTGCTATCGACGAGGAGCCGCCCGATCAACGTGCTCTTGCCATCGTCCACGCTGCCGCAGGTGATGAAGCGCAGCGCCGCCCCCGTGTCGGCCGGGACCTGAATGGGCGTGTGGGTCGGAGAAGTAGTCAAGTTCATATCCACTCTGCGCAATGCTGCGCTCTTCAGTTCGTGAAACACCGCGGAACCGGCTCCGCCGGGCCGCTGGTGTTGCCCCCGGTAGGGGGTGGGCGGCCACACGAAGTGGGCAAGCCTGGGGGCGAGCTAGAAGTACCCGTCTTTCTTGCGCTTTTCCATGGAGGCGTCCGACGTCTTGTCATCCATGCGCGTCGCGCCGCGCTCGCTCACGTCGGCCGCCAGCGTTTCGATCACCACCTCGGCCGCATCGGACGCCAGGCTCTCAACGGGGCAGGTGCAAGTAATGTCGCCCACGGTGCGAAAGCGCACGTCGCGCAGTTCGACCTTCTCGCCGTCGCGCGGCGGCGTGAGCTCGGTGACCGGCACCAGGAGCCCGCGGCGCTCGACCACCTGGCGCTGATGGGTGTAGTAGATCGAGGGCAGCGCGATATGTTCGCGCTCGATGTACTGCCACACATCCAGCTCGGTCCAGTTCGAGATCGGGAACACGCGGAAATGCTCACCCGGCGCCAGGCGCGTGTTGAACAGTGTCCACAGTTCGGGGCGCTGATCCTTGGGCTGCCATTGGCCAAAACTGTCGCGGTGCGAAAAGATGCGCTCCTTGGCGCGTGCCTTCTCTTCATCGCGGCGCGCGCCGCCGATCAGCGCATCGAAATGAAATTCCTCGATGGCTTCGAGCAGCGTGACCGACTGGTGCACGTTGCGCGATTCGCCCGGATGCGCGAGCCGCACGGTGCCGCGCCGCATCGAGTCCTCCACGCTGCGAACGATCAGCTTCGCATCCAGCTCCACCGCGCGCGCATCGCGAAAGGCCGTCACTTCGGGGAAGTTGTGGCCGGTGTCGATCATCAGCAGCGGGTACGGAATGCGGCCGGTGCCGAAGGCCTTCTCGGCGCACTTGAGCAGCACCAGCGAATCCTTGCCGCCCGAGAAGAGCAGGGTCGGCCGCTCGAACGACGCCGCGACTTCGCGCAGGATGAAGATCGTCTCTTCCTCGAGCGCGTCGAGTTGCGTGTTGGACAGGCGCGCCAGCGAAGGCGTCGTTTGCAGCAGCAGGTCGTGTTCGGTGCGGGCGTTCATGAAAAAGCGGTGGTCAGTTCGGGATGGCACGGATGGGAATGGCACGGTTCGGCAGCGGCGAGACGGCAGAAACGGCAGACTGGGATTCGAACGCGGCCGGCTCCTCGCCTTCGTGGCTGCCGTCGGCGGCGACATGCAGGCCGCATTCCTTGGCGCTTTCCTGTTCCCACCACCAGCGGCCCGAGCGGAAGTCCTCGCCGAGGGTCACGGCGCGCGTGCAGGGCGCGCAGCCGATGCTCGGATAGAACTGGTCGTGCAGCGGGTTGTAGGGCACCTCGTGCAACGCGATGTAGTGCCACACGTCGCCCCAGGTCCAACGCGCCAGCGGGTTGACCTTGACGCGCTCGGGCTGCTGCTCGATGAACTCGACCTCGGCGCGCGCGCCCGATTGCTCCCGGCGCAGGCCCGTGATCCAGCCGCGCCGGCCCGCGAGGGCGCGCTCCAGCGGCTCCATCTTGCGGATGTGGCAGCAGGCCTTGCGCAGGTCGAGGCTGCGGTACATGGCTTCCTCGCCGTTGGCCGCGACGAAGGCGGCCGCGGCCGCCTCGACCGGGCGATAGATGTCGACCTGGCGGCCGTAGTGCGTCTGCAGCGTGTCGAGCAGGCCCAGCGTCTCTGCGTGCAGCTTGCCGGTCTCCAGCACGAAGATGCCGGACGCGATGCCGTGGTGCTGCAACAGGTCGGTCACCACCATGTCCTCGGCGCCGAGGCTGGAGGCTTGCGTGATCGGTGCGAACTCGTCCGCTGCGCGGCGCAGCAACGCGACGCTTTCGGCGAGCCTGGCATCGAAATCGGCAGAGGCCTTCGCGTAGAGCGAGATGGCGTTCATCGAAGGCAGGCTCAAGCGGCGGCTCCCGCTTCATCGCGATGGCGGAACAGCGGCGTGGAGGCCACGTCGCCCTGGTAGAAGTCACCGAAGCGGTCGAACTGGCGCTGGGCATCGGAGGCGTCCACGCCTTCCTTGAGCACCGCGCTCGAGAAGCCGCTGCGCTGCATCTGCACCAGCTGGTCGATCAGCACGTCGCCGGTGGCGCGGATGTCGCCCTTGAAGCCGAGCCGGCGGCGCAGCAGGTAGGCCTGGCTGAAGGCGCGGCCATCGGTGAACTTCGGGAAGTTCAGGTCGATGCGCTGCACGTCGTTCAGGCACACCTCGATGGCCAGCGGGTCGGCATCGTTGGCGATCTGCAGCACGCTCGGGTCGCCGTCGTCCACGTGGTCCTCGGCCGCGATCAGTTGAAGCGTCCTGTTCATGCGGCCTCCTCGACCTTGAAGCGCGCGCCGTTGGCGGCCGCCTTGAAGGGGTCCATGCCGACGCGGCGCAAAGTGTCGATGAAGCTCTCGCCCGCGTTGCGCGTGTCGCGGTAGGTGTTGAGCACGGCTTCCACCACGTCCGGCACCTCGGCCGCCGAGAACGACGGGCCGACCACCTTGCCGGGCAGGGCCGGACCATTGCGCGCGGCGCCATCGGAGCCGCCGAGCGTGACCTGGTACCACTCCTTGCCGTCCTTGTCGACGCCGAGGATGCCGATGTGGCCGCTGTGATGGTGGCCGCAGGAGTTGATGCAGCCGCTGATGTGCAGGTCGATCTCGCCCAGGTCGTCGAGTTCGTCGAGGTCCTGGTAGCGCTCGGTGATGGCGGCCGCGATCGGGATCGAGCGCGCATTGGCCAGCGAGCAGAAGTCGCCGCCCGGGCAGGAGATCATGTCGGTCAGCAGATGGATGTTGGGGCTGGCGAAGCCGGCCTCGCGGGCGGCGAGCCACAATGCGTGCAGGTCTTCGGCATGGACCCACGCCAGCAGCAGGTTCTGTTCGTGCGTGACGCGGGCCTCGCCGGCGCTGAAGCGGTCGGCGAGCTGGGCCGCGGCCTCGAGCTGGCTGGCCGATGCGTCGCCCGGCGCCTGGCCGAGGCGCTTGAACGACAGCGTGACGGCGCGCAGCGCCGGGTTCTTGTGCGGCGCCACATTGCGATGCAGCCAGCGCGCGAACTGCGGGTCTTCATCGGCCTGGGCGCGCAGCGCAGCATGGGTTTCCTCGGCGCTGCGGAACACGCGCGCGGCGAGCGTCGGCGTCACGAAGCTCGCGCTCACGCGGTCGAGTTCGGCCTGCGTGATGGTGTGCGGCGCGCCGTCGCGCTCGATCACCTGCTTGTACTCGGCCTCGACGTCGTCGATGTAGCGCTGGCCTTCGGCCTTGACGAGGATCTTGATGCGCGCCTTCCAGACGTTGTCGCGCCGGCCGTAGCGGTTGTAGACCCGGATCACGGCTTCCAGGTAGTTCATGAGCTGGTCCCAGGGCAGGAACTCGCGCACCACGGTGCCGATGATCGGTGTGCGGCCCATGCCGCCGCCGACCTTGACGCGGAAGCCGAGCTCGCCGGCCTCGTTCCTGTAGAGCTGCAGGCCGACGTCATACCAGCCGGTGGCAACGCGGTCTTCCACGGCGCCGGTGACGGCGATCTTGAACTTGCGCGGCAGGAAGGCGAATTCGGGGTGCAGCGTGCTCCACTGCCGCATGATCTCGGCGAAGGGACGCGGGTCGGCGATCTCGTCGACGGCGATGCCGGCGAGCTCGTCGCTGGTGATGTTGCGGATGCAGTTGCCGCTGGTCTGGATGCCGTGCATGTCGACGGTGGCCAGCAGATCCATCACGTCGGCCGACTTGGCGAGCGGGATCCAGTTGTATTGCACGTTGGTGCGCGTGGTGAAGTGCGCATAGTGCGTCGGCAGCTTCACGCTGCCCAGCTTGCCCTGGATCTCGTTCGCGTTGCGGTAGAGCTCGGCTTCGGGCGCGTCGTACTCGCGGGCGATCTTCGCCAGCACCCGCAGGCGCGCGCTGGAGAGTTCGCCGTAGGGCACGGCCACGCGCAGCATCGGCGCGTAGCGCTGGACGTACCAGCCGTTCTGCAGGCGCAGCGGCCGGAACTGTTCTTCGGCGAGCTTGCCGCTCTGCCAGCGCTCAAGTTGGTCACGGAACTGCGCGGCCCGCAGGCGCACGAACTGGCGGTCGAAATCTGTGTATTGGTACATGTGTTCAGTCTGGCTGGAAGACCATGCGTCCATGGCCCGTCAACGTGAGGCAGGACTGTAGGTGCGAGCCTTATGGAACCAAACTATTTTTTGGTTCGCGCTTTATGCGGATAAGCTTATTCGCCAGCATCCATGCGGGTTGCGGGGCGATGGAGGGCCTTTTTCGGATAAGGCCGCACGTCGGGCTTCCATGCCGCGCGGCGCGGCCTGAGCGCGCAGGCGGCCGGCGGCCCTAAAGGCTGCCGCGCGGCGCGGCGAAGGTGTCCTGGATATCTTCCTGGATATCTTCCAGGCCTCGCCCGCGGGTCTCGATGCCGCTGCGCACCAGCATCACCGCCGCAGCGGCCATCGGCACCGCGATCAGCAGGGCCGACATGGCGAAATGCCCGAACACGCCGAGCACGCCGAAGCCCGCGCCCAGGATGCCGCCGAACTTGGAGCTGGCCGCGATCACGCCCGACCCCGTGCCGCGCAGGTGCACCGGATAGATCTCGGCCGCGTAGGGGATCAGCATCGCGATCACGCCGCTCGAACTCACGAGCAGCAGGGCGGTCGTCAGCACCATCGCGAGGCTGGACTGCACCTGCGCCAGGCCGAGCCCGAAGAACACCAGGAGCGTCGCCGCGGTGAGCACGATGAACAGCACCAGCGCCTTGATGCTGCTCCAGCGGTGGTAGAGCCAGATCACCACGCCGATGCCCGGCAGCGCCAGCAGCGCGGAGCGCGCGAGCAGGGCGCTGGCCGCGGTCGGGTCCATGCCCATGCTGCCCAGGTTGGTCGGCAGCCACAGCACGAAGCCGAAGTTCACTAGGCCCCAGGCCACGCCGCAGACCACCAGGCCCCAGGTGATGCGGCCATGGCTGCCGCGCAGCAGTTGCATCAGGCCGCCCGACGGTTCTTCCGGTTCGACCACGACCGGCGCGGGGCCGGCCGCGCCCGCACCGGCCGCCTGGCCGCCGGCAAAGCGCGCGAGCACGGCGCGGGCTTCGTTGGCCAGCCCGGCGTTCGAGAGGAAGCGCGGCGACTCCGGGATGTAGCGGCCGAGAAAGACGATCAGCAGGCCCGTCGGCAGCCCGAGCAGCCACAGCGCGCGCCAGCTGAACTCGGGCACCAGCAAGGCTGCCGACCAGGCCGCCAGCAGGTAGCCGGCCGAGGTGCCGACGCCGCCGAGCGCCACCAGCATCCAGCCGCGGTGCGCTGCGGGGACCGTCTCCGCCATCAGCGTGAAGGTGATCGGCAGCAGCCCGCCGGCCGACGCCCCCATCAGGAAGCACATCGCGAGGTTCCAGCCGAAGGCCGGCATCGCGCCGCAGATCGCGGTGCCGATGAACATCAGCGCCGACAGCAGGATCGCCGAACGCCGGCCGAAGATGTCGGCCAGCCGCCCCCACACGACGGAACCCACCGTGGTGCCGATGAGCGCGACCAGCGCGAGCACGCCTGCCGTTTCCTTGCTGATCGCGTACTCGTGCGTCATGCCCGGCATCACGAAGCCCAGCGTGGCCGGCTTGAGCACATCGACGGCCAGCGCGACGACCAGCACGCCCACCAGCTTCCAGTGCTCGCCGTTGAGCGGCACGCCGTCGGCCAGATGGAACTGCAGGTGGCTGTCGCCGTGCAGGCTCTTCTGCATCTGCGCAATGCGCGGCATCAGCCCGTAGGCCGACAGCAGCACGCCGAGCGGGATCATCGCCATGCCGGTCAGCATGGTGGTGTCCATCTCCATGCCGACCATCTGGTAGCCGGTGTAGCGGCCCATCAGGAACATCGGCACATGCGCGAGCACGCCGCCGATGATGGCGATGCAGCCGATCCAGAAGGCGAGGGGATGGTGGAAGTTGAAGTTCTGGGGTTTCACGTTGGCGGGGATGTTAGCCGGCCGCCAGCGACTTGAAGGCCTCGTCCAACTCGATCACGGTCCCCGATTCGTGGGTCTGGTAGCCCGGCAACTGGTTGACGGCCGTCCGGTATTCCTCGCTGCGCAGGATCTCGAGCATCTTCTGGACCGCGGGCGTGGCCAGCGCCTTCTCGTTGCACATCAGGCAGTAGCGCTCGGTCTGGCTCGGGATGAAGTCGAGCTTGAACTGGCGCGCCGGCGTCTCCACGCCGTAGCCCGCATCGGCCATCCCGCTGGCGACGAAGGCGGCGACCGCGGCATGCGTGTATTCGCACTGCTCGTAGCCCTTGATCTGCGCCGGCTCGATGCCTTCCCTGCGCAGCAGCAGGTCGAACAGCAGGCGCGTGCCGGAGTCGGCCTGGCGGTTGATGAAATGCACGTCGGGCCGGGCGAGGTCCCTGATCTGGTAGATCTCCTTCGGATTGCCGGGCGCCACCATCAGCCCCTGCCGCCGCGTCACGATGTTGATGATCTTCTGCGTGCCGAGCGTGAGCCAGTCGCCGTAGTGCTCGAGCACCGGCGCCTCGAATTCGCCCAGCGGCACGTGGAAGCCGGCCACGTCGCAATCGCCGTTGTGCAGCGACACGACAGCCTCGAGGCTGTTGCGGTACTTGAGCTCGTTCGGCACGTGGGCCGCGCCGAGGAAGTTGTGCAGCATCTGCACCGAGAAGCCATGGCTCGCGTGGATGCGCAGCAGCGCGGGCGCGGCCGAGAGCACCTTCTCGATCTCCGCGCCCAACTCGGAGGCGAGCGAATCGAGCATCGGCGACAGGCGCGCGACGATGCGGCGATCGGCCCACACCAGCTTCTCGCCGAGCAAGGTCAGGCTCGAGCCCTTGCCGCGCTCCATGAGCACCAGCGTCTCGCCGAACAGGAGCTCGCCTTCGTGCAGCAGGTCCCAGGCATGGCGATAGGACATGCCGGACGCCTTGCAGGCGCTGGCCAGGCTGCCGTGCTCATGCACCTTGACCAGCAGGTCGACCACCCGCCGCGGCAACGCGACGCCACCCGGACGGCGAATGATCCATTCGGGCTTGATCGTGACTTCATGCATACGTACGTGTGTTTTCGCTGGCGGCGCGCTCCGATTATGAATGCCCTCCAACGGCGGCATGGGTCCGCGGATGGGTCATAGGCACTCGAGCGCATATGGCTTCGATGGAACGTCGCATATTGCGCTGCGAATACTCCTGCCATCCAATCCACGCCGCAGCTTCCTCAGCGCGCTGGCGCTGTTCCATTGAATTCGCATCGAGACCCCGAGCCTTCGAGACTTTCCATTGATGACTGACCAACCCCCTTCCGCCACAGCACTGGCCATCGTGCGCGAGGTACTCGAACGGCGCGCTGCGATGCCGGGTGCGCTGCTGCCGATCCTGCACGACGTGCAGGATGCGCTCGGCCATATCCCGGCCGAGCTGGTGCCCGAGATCGCCGGTGCGCTCAATCTCTCGCGTGCCGAGGTGCATGGCGTGGTGAGCTACTACCACCACTTCCGCTCGCAACCGGCGGGCCGGCGGGTGGTGCAGATCTGCCGCGCCGAATCGTGCCAGGCCATGGGCGCCGAGGCGCTGCTGGCGCACGCGCAGCACCGGCTAGGCTGCGGGCTGCACGGCACCACGAAGGACGGCGAGTTCTCGCTGGAGCCGGTCTATTGCCTCGGTCTGTGCGCTTCGTCGCCGGCCATGATGCTGGGCGATGAACCGCACGCGCGCGTCACGCCGCAGGTCTTCGACGCGTTGCTGCAGGAAGCCGGGGCCTACGCATGAGCGCCGCGCCGGGCCGCCCCAAGCAGGCTCGCGCCCCCTTGGGGGGCAGCGAGGACACGAAGTGCCGAGCGTGGGGGCACGAATGACCGTCACCGTCTATGTGCCGCGTGACTCGGCCGCGCTGGCCGCCGGCGCCGAACGCGTGGCGCGCCGCATCGCCGAGGAGGCCGCGGCGCGCGGCGTCGCAGTGACGCTGGTGCGCAATGGCTCGAGAGGCCTGTTCTGGCTCGAACCGCTGGTGGAGGTCGCGACGCCCGCAGGGCGCATGGCCTACGGGCCCGTCACGCCCCGCGATGTGGCGGGGCTGTTCGACGCCGGCTTTCTCGACGGCGGCGCGCACGCGCTCGGTCTCGGCCTGACCGACGAGATCGCCTTCCTGAAGAAGCAGGAGCGCCTGACCTTCGCCCGCATGGGCATCACCGATCCGCTGTCGCTGGCCGACTACGAGGCCCACGAAGGCTTCGCCGGTCTGCGCCGCGCGCTCGCGATGGCGCCGGCGGACATCGTGCAGCAGGTGCTCGACGCCGGCCTGCGCGGCCGCGGCGGCGCGGCATTCCCGGCCGGCATCAAGTGGAAGACGGTGCTGGCCACGCCGGCGCCGCAGAAGTACGTGGTCTGCAATGCGGACGAGGGCGACTCCGGCACCTACTCCGATCGCATGACGATGGAAGGCGATCCGTTCATGCTGATCGAGGGCATGGCCATCGCCGGCATCGCCACCGGCGCGACGATGGGCTACATCTACGTGCGCTCCGAATACCCGCATGCCATCGCGACCCTGAACGAAGCCATCCGCCTCGCCGAGGCCGCGGGCTTTCTCGGCGCCGACGTGCTGGGCTCCGGCCATCGCTTCGTGCTCGAAGTGCGCAAGGCCGCCGGCGCCTACGTGTGCGGCGAAGAGACCGCGCTGCTCGAAAGCCTCGAGGGCAAGCGCGGCGTGGTGCGCGCCAAGCCGCCGCTGCCGGCCATCGTCGGGCTGTTCGGCCGGCCCACCGTGGTCAACAACGTGATCACCCTGGCCACCGTGCCGCTGATCCTGGCGCGCGGCGCCGAGTTCTACCGCGACTTCGGGCAGGGCCGCTCGCGCGGCACGCTGCCGTTCCAGCTGGCCGGCAACATCCGGCAGGGCGGGCTGGTCGAGAAGGCTTTCGGCGTCACCCTGCGCGAACTGCTCTACGACTTCGGCGGCGGCTCGGCCTCGGGCCGGCCGATCAAGGCGGTGCAGGTGGGCGGGCCGCTCGGCACCTACCTGCCGTCTTCGCAATGGGACATCCCGCTCGACTACGAAGCCTATGCCGCGGTCGGTGCCGTGGTCGGGCACGGCGGCCTGGTGGTGCATGACGACACGGCCGACATGGCCGCGCTCGCGCGCTACGCGATGGAATTCTGCGTCGTCGAATCGTGCGGCAAGTGCACGCCCTGCCGCATCGGCTCGACGCGCGGCGTCGAGGTGATCGATCGCATCCGTGCCGGCACCGATGCGCCGCGCCAGATCCGCCTCCTGCGCGACCTCTGCGACACGATGGTGCACGGCTCGCTGTGCGCGATGGGCAGCATGACGCCGTACCCGGTGCTCTCGGCACTCGATCACTTTCCGCAGGATTTCGACGGCGCCGCGGCCCACGACGCGGTCGCGCCGGCCGACACGAGGAGATGAAGAAGATGCACGATTCCCTGAACGAGATCGACTACGGCACGCCCCAACGCACGGCGGCGCGCGAGGTCACGCTCGACATCGACGGCACCGCGGTCACCGTGCCCGAAGGCACGTCGCTGATGCGCGCCGCCGCGCAGGCCGGCGTGCAGGTGCCCAAGCTCTGCGCCACCGACAGCCTCGAGCCCTTCGGCTCGTGCCGCCTGTGCCTGGTCGAGATCGAAGGCCGCAAGGGCTATCCCGCATCCTGCACCACGCCGGCCGAGGCCGGCATGCAGGTGCGCACGCAGACGCCGAAGCTGCTGGCACTGCGCAAGGGCGTGATGGAGCTCTACCTGTCGGACCTGCCGCCCGATGCCGCCGGCGCGCAGGCGCCGAGCAACGAACTGCAGCACATGGTGGCCGCGACAGGCGTGGAGGGCGTGCGCTACGGCTTCGGCGGCGCGAGCCATGCGAGCGACGCGAAGGACGAATCCAATCCGTACTTCACCTACGACCCGGCGCAGTGCATCGTCTGCAACCGCTGCGTGCGGGCCTGCGAGGAGACGCAGGGCACCTTCGCGCTGACCATCAGCGGCCGCGGCTTCGCGTCGCGCGTGTCGGCGGGGCAGAACGAATCGTTCATGGACTCCGAATGCGTGAGCTGCGGCGCCTGCGTCGCGGCCTGTCCGACCGACGCGCTGAAGGAGAAGACGCTGAT
This sequence comes from Variovorax sp. SRS16, assembly GCF_901827165.1. Lineage (NCBI taxonomy): Bacteria > Pseudomonadati > Pseudomonadota > Betaproteobacteria > Burkholderiales > Comamonadaceae > Variovorax > Variovorax sp. SRS16. The sequence continues at coordinate 2,918,650 of NZ_LR594666.1, read as the reverse complement.
CGCCATCGGCCAGCCCGAGCGCAGCGTCGTCACCACCTGCGGCTACTGCGGCGTCGGCTGCGGCTTCAAGGCCGAGATCAAGGGCGACGAGGTGGTGCGCATGGTGCCGTGGAAGGACGGCAAGGCCAACGAGGGCCACGCCTGCGTGAAGGGCCGCTTCGCCTGGGGCTATGCCTCGCACAAGGACCGCATCACCAGGCCGATGATCCGCGAGAAGATCACCGACCCGTGGCGCGAGGTGAGCTGGGACGAGGCCATCGGCCATGCGGCCAGCGAGTTCAAGCGCATCCAGGCCAAGTACGGCCGCGATGCCATCGGCGGCCTGACCTCGTCGCGCTGCACCAACGAAGAAGCCTACCTGGTGCAGAAGCTGGTGCGCGCGGCCTTCGGCAACAACAACGTCGACACCTGCGCGCGCGTGTGCCACTCGCCCACGGGCTACGGGCTCGGCGTGACGCTGGGCACCTCGGCCGGCACGCAGACCTTCAAGTCGGTGGAGCAGGCCGACGTGATCCTGGTCATCGGCGCCAACCCGACCGATGCGCATCCGGTGTTCGGGTCACGCATGAAGAAGCGATTGCGCGAGGGCGCGCAGCTGATCGTGGTGGATCCGCGGCGCATCGATCTCGTCAGGTCGCCGCACGTGCGCGCGGCGCACCATCTGCAGCTGCGGCCGGGCACCAACGTGGCGGTCGTCACCGCGCTCGCGCACGTCATCGTCGGCGAAGGGCTGGTCGACCAGGCCTACGTTGCCGAGCGCTGCGAGCAGAAGTCGTTCAACGAGTGGCGGGCCTTCGTCGCGCGACCCGAGAACTCGCCCGAGGCGACCGAGGCCGAGACCGGCGTGCCCGCCGCCGAGCTGCGCGCCGCCGCGCGCCTCTATGCCACGGCCGGCAACGCGGCGATCTACTACGGCCTCGGCGTCACCGAGCACAGCCAGGGATCGACCGCGGTGATCGCGATCGCCAACCTCGCGATGGCGACCGGCAACGTCGGCCGCGAAGGCGTCGGCCTCAATCCGCTGCGCGGCCAGAACAACGTCCAGGGTTCGTGCGACATGGGCTCCTTCCCGCACGAGCTGACCGGCTATCGCCACGTCTCGGACAGCACCGTGCGCGCCTCCTTCGAGGAGGCCTGGGGCGTGGACATCAACCCCGAGCCGGGCCTGCGCATTCCGAACATGTTCGATGCCGCGCTGGCCGGCACCTTCATGGGCCTGTATTGCCAGGGCGAGGACATCGTGCAGTCGGACCCGGACACCCAGCACGTCGCCGCGGCGATGATGGCGATGGAGTGCATCGTGGTGCAGGACATCTTCCTCAACGAGACCGCCAAGTACGCGCACGTGCTGCTGCCCGGCTCCTCCTTCCTGGAGAAGGACGGCACCTTCACCAACGCCGAGCGCCGCATCTCGCGCGTGCGCAAGATCGTCCCGCCGCTCGGCGGCTGGGGCGACTGGGAGGTGACGATGAAGCTGTCCAACGCGCTCGGCTATCCGATGAACTACACGCACCCGAGCGAGATCATGGACGAGATCGCCGCGCTCACGCCCACCTTCAGCGGCGTGAGCTTCGACAAGATCGACCGCATGGGCGGCAGCGTGCAGTGGCCCTGCAACGAATCATCGCCCGACGGCACGCCGACGATGCACGTCGGCCGCTTCGTGCGCGGCAAGGGCCGCTTCCTCGTCACCCAGTACGTGGCCTCGGACGAGAAGGTCACGCGCAAGTTCCCGCTGCTCTTGACCACCGGGCGCATCCTGTCGCAGTACAACGTCGGCGCGCAGACCCGGCGCACCGAGAACAACCAGTGGCATGCCGAGGACGTGCTGGAGATCCATCCGCACGACGCCGAGGAGCGCGGCATCCGGCACGGCGACTGGGTCGGCATCCAGAGCCGGGTCGGCGACACCGTGCTGCATGCCGACGTCACCGAGCGCGTGCGGCCGGGCGTGGTCTACACCACCTTCCATTTCCCCGAATCGGGCGCCAACGTGATCACCACCGACAACTCCGACTGGGCGACCAACTGCCCCGAGTACAAGGTGACCGCGGTGCAGGTGACGCGCGTGATGCAGCCGTCGAAATGGCAGCAGGAATACAGCCGCTTCAACCGCATCCAGGAGGCGCTGCTGAAGGAACGCGAGGAGGCCGGCCATGCCGTCGCGGCGAAATGATGAGGCGGGTGCCGCGTGAAGCCGGATGACGCCATGTTCCTGCGCGGCGGCGCCACGCAGCATGCGGTGCGCGGGGTTCGCAAGGGGCGCGAACTCGCGGGCCGCGACTGGGTGGCCGACGAGGTGCCGGTGGCGCTCGAGTTCAACGGCGTATCGCATGCCGTGATGCTGGCCACGCCGCTGGACCTGGAAGACTTCGCGCTCGGCTTTGCGCTGAGCGAAGGCGTGCTGGCGAGCCGCGACGAGCTCTACGACGTCGAACAGCACGAGGACGCGCTCGGCATCACGATGCGGCTGCGCATCGCCGCTGCCGCCTTCGCGCGCCTCAAGGACCGGCGCCGGTCGCTGGCCGGACGCACCGGCTGCGGCCTCTGCGGCACCGAAAGCCTGGCCCATGTGGCGCGCGAGTTGCCCGTGCTGCCCGACGGCCCCCGATTCGAGCGGCAGGCCGTCGCGCGCGCGATGGCCGAACTGGGCGGCCTGCAGACCCTGCAACGCGCGACCGGCGCGGTGCACGCCGCGGCCTGGTGCTCGGCGCACGGCGAGATCCATCTTTTGCGCGAGGACGTGGGTCGCCACAACGCGCTCGACAAGCTGATCGGCGGGCTCGTCGCTGCGCGGCATCCCGGGCCCGACACCGGCTTCATCGTGGTCACCAGCCGCGCCAGCTTCGAGATGGTGCAGAAGAGCGTGATCGCGGGCGTGCCGCTGCTGGCCGCCGTCTCGGCACCCACCTCGCTCGCGATCCGCACGGCCGCGGCCGCGCGCCTGACGCTGGCCGGCTTCGCGCGCGGCGACGATCTGGTCGCCTACGCCCATCCGGAGCGACTCTCGCTCGAACCCCTCTAACGAATAGCCCGATGCAAGTCGACAACCTGATCCGCATGGCCAACCAGATCGGCAGCTTCTTCGAGGCGATGCCCGATCGGCCTCAGGCATTGAAGGACATCGCGCTGCACATTCGCAAGTTCTGGGATCCCCGCATGCGGCGGGCCTTCCTGGAGCACGTCGACCAGACCGGCGGCGCAGCGTTGAACGAGGTGCTGGGCGAAACCCTTCGCCTGCATCGCGACATCCTGGACTGGCGAACGCAGCCCGCTACAGCACGAAGCGCGTCACCGTGACGTAGTGGCTCACCGTGCCGGCCAGCACGAACAGATGCCAGGTGCCATGCGCATGGCGCCAGCCGCGGCGATTGCGATAGAACACCGTGCCGATCGAATACAGCGCGGCGCCGGCCAGCAGCCACGCGAGGCCGGCACCGTCGAGCCGCTCGACGATCGGCGCGGCGGCCAGCACGCCGATCCAGCCCATGCCCACATAGAGCAGCAGCGAGGGCCTGGGCGGCTCGCCCGGCCGCAGCTCGCGGCCGATGCCGAACAGCGCGGCGCCCCAGGTCGCGACCAGGAGCGCCCAGCCCCACGCGCCTTGCAGCGTGACCAGGGCGAACGGCGTATAGCTCCCGGCGATCAGCAGGTAGATCGCACAGTGGTCGACGCGCTGCCAGAACAGGCGCGTGCGGCCGCGCGTGCTGTGAAAGAGCGTCGACGCGGCGTAGAGCGTCACCATCGACAGCGCGAAGACGAGCGCGCTCGCCGTCCTCGCCGGGTCGCCGCCGGGCACGGTGCGCGCGAGCAGCAGGGCGGAGCCTGCCGTGGCCAGCATCAGCCCGAGCAGGTGGCTGTATCCGTTGAAGCGTTCGCCGGGGTACATGAAGGATCGCGATCGTGAGGATGTCGGTGAGGATGTCGAGTGGGCCGCCGCAATGCGGCAGCGTCATGACATCAGACGCCGATCGGCGGCGGCGCGCATCCACCATCGGGTCTGGGCGTTCGCGCTACGCCCTGGCTGCGGTGCCTATGACTCGATGCGCCTCACCTGCACCGTGGCCTCGAGCCCTTCGTAGGCTTCGGCCGGGCCGTACCAGCTCCCGCTGATCGGCGCGGCCTGCGAGGGATCGCGCGCGACGCCGACGCGGATCAGCTGGCCGCTGCCGGCCAGGTTGTTGGTCGGGTCGTAGGCCACCCAGCCGGCGCCCGGCAGATAGGCATGCAGCCAGGCATGCGTGGCGCCGGCACCGGTCACCGTGTCGCCGGGCGCGGCGCTGCCGCTGTCGAGCGCGGCGTCGTAGAGATAGCCCGAGACGAAGCGCGTGGCGACGCCGAGGCGGCGCGCGGCTTCCATCATCAGCAGCGTGTAGTCGCGGCAACTGCCGGTGCCCAGCGCCAGCGTCGCGAGCGGTGTCTGCGTGCCTTCCTCGTCGCGCGCCGCATAGGTGAGGCTCTGGCCGATGTGGGCATTCATGCGCGCGAGCACTTCGCGCGTGCTGTTGGGCTTATCGCTGTGCAGGAACTGATGCGCCCAGCGGATCAACACGCCCTCGGGATCGTCATGGTGCGGACGCAGGTAGTGCTCCAGGTCCAGCCGCTCCTGCACCGAGTAGGCGAAGGGCAGGAACTCGGCCGCCGGCTCGAGTTCGAGCGTGTGATGCGGCGCGCTCACCTGCTGGATCGAGAAGGAACAAACGATGCGCAGCTCGGTCGCCTCGCCCATCGGCTGCACCAGCGCCACCGAGTTGGAATGCGGATCCTGGATCATCCGCACGTAGGCCTGGGGGCTGACCTGCAGGTCGGTCGCCAGCACGCGCAGGTCATTGCTGTCGCGCGGCCTGAACATCACGCGGTGCAGGCCGAAGCTCACCGGCTCGTTGTAGCGGTAGACGGTGGTGTGGACGATGTCGTACTGGGTGGCCATGCGCGATTGTGGCGCCGTCGACGGCCGCCGGACCGCATTCGCATCAACGCCCTTGCACGCGCCGCGTGTCGAGGGCACGCGCCAGCGTTGCCGGCAGCGCCAGCGGCTCGCCGTGCCAGCGCGCGGCCAGCAGCTCGGCGCACAGGGCCGCGAAGCTCAGGCCGCGCGAACCCATCGCCGTGCAGAGCCAGACGCCCGGCATGCCTTCGGCATCGAGCGGCCCGACCAGCGGCCGGCGGTCGCCGGAGGCGCAGCGCACGCCGACCCAGGGCTCGGTGGCGCCGCGTTCGAAGGCCGGCGCGAGCGCCGCGGCGGCCGTCGGGTGAAGCCGCTCCAAGCGGGCACGATTGACTTCGGTGTCGACGGCATTCGGCGCGAGCGCTTCGCTGTCGCGGTCGAAGGTGGCGCCCGCCAGCCACAGCGCACCGCCGGCATCGGGCACGTGTGCGATCAGGTGGCCGTCGCCATTGAGGGGCGCCGCGGGCAGCATCAGGCCGCCGTGCATGCGCCCGGTCTCGAGCTGGCCGCGCACCGGTTGCAAAGGCATCGAGGCGGCGAATGCGCGGCTCTCGTGGCCGGCCGCGATCACCACGCGGTCGGCGTCGGCGATGGCGGCGTGTTGCGTGTCGAAGAGCGTCCAGCCCGTGCCGCGCGCGCTCAGGCGGGCGATGCGCCGGTTGGGTTCGAAGCGGATCCCGGGCTGCGCGAGCCAGGCCGCGATCAGCCGCGACGGGCGCACCCAGCCGCCGCGCCGGTGCCACAGCGCAGTGGTGTCGGCTGGCAGTCCTGCTGCGTCCAGCTGCGTCGGCGATGCGCGCCATGACTCGTTGGGTCCGTCGGCCGACCAGCCGGGCGGCAGGCGGGCATTGCCGGTCTCGCGCCGCTCGAGCACGCCGCTCGCGCACCAGTCGATGCCTTCTTCCAGCAGCGCTTCGAGCTGTTGCCAGATGATGCGAATGCCTGTGCGCGTGAGGCGCGAGAGCAGCGCGTCGTCGGGCGACACATGGGGCGAGAGCACACCCGCCGGCAATCCGGAAGCGCCGGCTGCGGGTTGATCTGCGGCGTCGAAGACCGTGACACGCCAGCCGCGACGCGCGAGGCTGGATGCCACCGCAGCGCCTGCCAGCCCGGCGCCGATGACCGCGCAATGCCCGGCTGCCGGCGCGCGCTCGTCGATGATCGGAACACCGCGCCGCCGCACCTGCCAGGCCGGTTCGAACACGCCTTGCAGGCAGTCGCGTTTCGGCGGCAGGCCCGGTGCCTTGTGGATCCGGAAGCCGCATTGCGTCAGTGCGTCGCGCACCGGCCGCGCGATGCTCCAGGTCGCGATGCGCGTGCCGCGCCGCGTGAAGCGCGACACGCCCTTGAGCGTGTCCGGGGACCACATCTGCGGATTGCGCGCCGGGCTGAAGCCATCCAGAAAGATGCTGTCGGCCTCGAAGTGCTGCGCGCGCAGCATCGGCTGCACGTCGCCGATGCAAAGGGTGAGCAGCACGCGGCCCTGGTCGAAGGCCAGCCGATGGAAGCCGGGCAGGAGGCCCCACCATTGCGCGCCCAGCTCGCCGGCGAGCGCCGCAAGTTCGGGACAGGCCGCCGCTGCGCGCGCGAGGTCATCGCGCGAAACCGGGAACGCTTCGATGGAAACGAAGTGCAAGCGCTGCGGACGCTGCGGATCCGCGCGCCAGGCCTGCCAGGTTGTCAGAAAGTTGAGGCCGAGGCCGAAGCCGGTTTCGAGAATCAGCCATTGCGGGCGACCGGCCCATGCCGCGGGCAGGCCGCAGCCCGCCAGGAAGACATGCCGCGCCTGCGCGGGCGCGCCGCTTTCGGTGTGGTAGATGTCGTCGAAGCGCGCGCTGCGCGGGACGCCGTCGGCACGCCAGTCGACGGGCTCGGCCATGCGGGCCTCGGGAACTCAGGATGCGGAAGGCGGCACGTAGCCCTGCGCGACGTCGGCGCCGCCGCCGAAGAAGTGGTTCTCCATCTGGCGCGCGAGGTATTGCCTTGCCCGCGCATCGGCGAGGTTCAAGCGGTTCTCGTTGACCAGCATCGTCTGCTGCTTGAGCCAGGCGGCCCAGGCTTCCTTGCTGACGTTTTCCCACAGACGCTTGCCGAGTTCGCCAGGGTAGGGCGGGAAGTCGAGCCCTTCGGCCTCTTTGCCGAGCTTGATGCACTGAACCATGCGAGCCATTTGGGTTGCCTTTGGGTGTCTTAGTTGATTTGGCTATTAGAAACTGAGAACTCGGTCGTTCGCGTTTCCATATGCGATATCCAGAATACGCGGCTTCAACGTCATGCCATCGAGCAGCACAAGACCATGAGCCTTCGCCGCGACTTTATCAAGCTTTCCCTCGGTACCGCCGCTGCAGCCGGCATCGCCCTGACGGCATTGCCGTCGTTTGCCCAGGGCGTGACCTTGCTCAACGTGTCATACGACCCGACGCGCGAACTCTACGTCGACTACAACCAGGCCTTCGTCAAGTACTGGAAAGCCAAGACCGGGCAGGACGTGACGATCAAGCAATCGCACGGCGGCTCGGGCAAGCAGGCGCGCTCGATCATCGACGGCCTCGATGCCGACGTCGCCACACTCGCGCTGGCCGGCGACACCGACGCGCTCGCGACGCACGGCGGCCTCGTCAAGCCCGACTGGCAGAAGCGTCTGCCGCACAACTCGGCGCCCTACACCTCGACCATCGTCTTCCTCGTGAAGAAGGGCAATCCCAAGGGTCTCAAAGACTGGGACGACCTGGTGAAGCCGGGCGTGCAGGTGATCACGCCCAACCCAAAGACCTCGGGCGGGGCGCGCTGGAACTACCTCGCAGCCTGGGAGTTCGCCAAGCGCAAGTACGGCGGCGATGCGAAGGCCAAGGAATTCGTCGCCAACCTCTACAAGAACGTGCCCGTGCTCGACACCGGCGCGCGCGGCTCGACCATCACCTTCGTGCAGCGCGGCGTCGGCGACGTGTTGCTCGCATGGGAGAACGAGGCCTTCCTGGCGCTGAAGGAATTCGGCCCCGAGAAGTTCGAGATCGTGGTGCCGTCGATCAGCATCCTGGCCGAGCCCACGGTCGCGGTGGTCGATAAGGTGGTCGACAAGAAGGGCACGCGCGCCGTGGCCGAGGAGTATCTGAAGTACCTGTATTCCGATGAAGGCCAGGACATCGCCGGCCGCAACTACTACCGGCCGACCTCGGACAAGGCCAAGGCGAAGTACGAGAAGCAGTTTCCCAAGCTCACGCTGTTCACCATCGACCAGGCCTTCGGCGGCTGGACCCAGGCTGACAAGGTGCACTTTGCAGATGGCGGCTCCTTCGACCAGATCTACGTGAATAAATAACTCGTGTCCGTTCTTCTCATTGCCGGCAGCCCCTCTGCGCCTTCACGCTCCGCCGTTCTTCTCGATGCCGTGGCCGCGCGTCTGTCGCTGCGCGAGGTGCGGGTCGAACGGCTTGCGATCCGCGAGCTTGCGGCGCATGCCCTCCTGCTCGGCGAGGCCTCGCATCCTTCGGTGCAGCACGCGGCCGAGCAGGTGCGGCGTGCCGATGCGATCGTGATCGCGACGCCGGTCTACAAGGCGGCCTACAGCGGCGTGCTCAAGGTGTTCCTCGATCTGCTGCCGCAGTCCGCGCTCAAGGGCAAGACGGTGCTGCCGCTGGCCACCGGCGGCAGCCCGCATCACATGCTGGCGCTGGACTATGCGCTCAGGCCGGTGCTGCAATCGCTGGCCGCGCGGCACATCCTGCCGGGCGTGTACGCGACCGACGGCCAGGTCACGCTGCAGCTCGAGGGCGCCTACCAGCTGCAGGCCGAACTCGCGCAGCGGCTCGACGATGCGGTCGACACGCTGGCGAGCGAAGGGCTCCGGCTGCCGGCCGCCGCGGGCTTCGAGGCGGTGGCGTTCTCGCGCGTGCGATGTAGCGTCTGACGACCGCTGGCACGGCGCTCCGGCCCATGCGCCGTACTGGGCTGTCCGATCTTTTTTTCGTTTTCTTTCAGGAGTTCTTCATGCCCATTCAAGCCATCAACGTCCGCAATCAATTCAAGGGCAAGGTCCGCGAGATCGTGCGCGGCGACGTCGTCTCCGAGATCGATGTCGAGACGCCGTGGGGCATCGTGACCTCGGTCATCACCACGCGCTCGGTCGACGAGCTGCAGCTCAGGGTCGGCTCCGATGTCGTGGCGCTGGTGAAATCGACCGAGGTGTCGATCGCGAAGCTCTAGGCTGGCAGAAACCCCGCCGGGGCGGGGTTTTGTGCGATGGTGCAAGGTCGGACCCCCGCACCACCGGAGAAAACCCATGTCCCTTTTCGATGTCAACGACATCGTGCTCGCGCTGCACCAGGCGCGCGACGAATGGCGCGATTCGCAAAGGCGCTCGCGCGAACCCGGCAGCCGGGAGTTCCCGTCGCGCGATGCGCTGGCCGGCATCGTCGAATCGCTCAAGGGTGCGCTGTTCCCGATGCGTCTCGGGCCGCCCGATCTGCGGCACGAGAGCGAGGATTTCTACGTCGGCCACACGCTGCATTCCGCGCTGCAGTCCCTGCTGGTGCAGTCGAGGCTGGAGCTGCGCTACAACGCGCGCCACAACCCGCGCGATGCAGAGGCCATCGATGCCGAAGGCGCCGCCGCCGTGCGCGCATTCGCCGCGGCGCTGCCGGGCATCCGGCGCTTGCTGGACGGCGATGTGCTCGCGGCCTTCCAGGGCGATCCGGCGGCGCGCAGCGTCGACGAGGTGCTGCTGTGCTATCCGGGCATCCTCGCGATGGTTCACCATCGGCTCGCGCACCAGCTCTACGGCCTCGGGCTGCCGTTGCTCGCGCGCATCGTGGCCGAGATCGCGCACGGGCAGACCGGCATCGACATCCATCCGGGCGCGAAGATCGATGCCGGCTTCTTCATCGACCATGGGACGGGCGTCGTGATCGGCGAGACCGCGGTGATCGGCAAGCGCGTTCGCATCTACCAGGCCGTGACGCTGGGCGCCAAGCGTTTTCCGACCGACGGCGAAGGCAAGCTGCAAAAGGGCCTGCCGCGCCATCCGGTGGTGGAGGACGACGTGGTGATCTATGCCGGTGCGACGATCCTTGGCCGCGTGACGCTGGGCAAGGGCGCGACCATCGGCGGCAACGTGTGGATCACCGACGACGTGCCGCCGGGCGCCAGCGTGACGCAGGCGAGCCTGCAGAACGCGCCGCAGCACAGGGCGGCCTGAGCGAAGCTTTCAGAAGTCAGAAAAAAGCCTCGGCGGCTCCGCATAATCCATCTTGCTTCCCGTCCACCCGTTCCAAGGAGCTTTCATGAGCCAGACCAAAATCGCCGTCATCGTCGGCAGCCTGCGCAAGGATTCGTTCAATCGCAAGCTGGCACTTGCCATTGCGCATCTCGCGCCCGCGGACTTCACGTTCGAGCACGTGCGCATCGACGACCTGCCGGCCTACAACCAGGACGATGACGGCAACCAGGCGTCGGCCGTCAAGCGGCTCAAGTCGGAGATCGCCGCGGCGCAGGGGCTGCTGTTCGTGACGCCGGAATACAACCGCTCGATCCCCGGCGTGCTCAAGAACGCGATCGACAACGCCTCGCGGCCTTACGGGCAGAGCGCATGGGCGGGCAAGCCGGCGGGTGTCATTGGCGTGTCGGTCGGCGCCATCGGCACCGCGCTCGCGCAGCAGCATCTGCGCAACATCCTGGCCTACCTCGACGTGCCGACCATGGGCCAGCCCGAAGTCTTCCTGCAGAACAAGGAAGGGCTGTTCGACGACAAGGGGCATATCGCGGAAGCCAGCAAGCAGTTTCTGCAGGCATGGATCGACAAGTACGTGGCCTGGGTCAAGGCCCACTCGGTCTGAGCTGATCCCGATCGCGCCTAGAGCGCGACGGCCACGAGCCATCGGCGAACGATCTGCTCTTCGTCGGGTGTGAGCGAGGCGGCCAGTTGCCGCTCCAGTGCACGCACGCGCTGGCGGGATGCGCCCAGCAGCCGTTCGCCTTCGGCCGTGACATCGAGATGCTGGATGCGTCCGTGCACCGCATGGGCGCGCCGCTCGAGCGCGCCCGAGCGCTCGAGGTTCGAGACGATCACGCTCACGGTTTGCGGTGTCAGCATGGCCAGGCGGGCGATCTCGGCATTCGAGATGCCCGGATAGGCCACCAGCATCGTCAGCACCACGAACTGCGGCGGCGTCACGCCGAGGTCGGACAGGGCGCGCTCCATGCGCCGTGCGTGCGCCGCACCGGCCTGCCGCAGCAGATAGCCCAGATAGCCTTCGGGACCGCGTTTGCCTTCGCCGATCTTCGGGATCGAAGGCCCATCCGGAATCGTGGTCTTGCGCATGATGTCAGGGCTCGAATAACATGTTCGTACTCTGATATTTAACCATGAAGGACTCGCATTCCATGAGCACGTTGCCGCCCCGGATCGACTATCCGGACTTCGCCAGGCAAGCGCCCGCCGTGCATTCGGCACTGCGCGCAATGAGCAAGGCCGTCGACGATTCCGGGCTGGAAAAGTCGCTGACCGAGCTGATCAAGCTGCGTGCATCGCAGATCAACGGCTGTGCCTTCTGCCTGCAATTCCATCTCAATGTGCTGCGCAAGCTGGGCGTGGAGGCGCCGAGGCTCGATCTGGTCGCGGCCTGGCGCGACGCCGGCGTGTTCTCGGCGCGCCAAGCCGCCGCGCTCGAATGGACCGAGACGCTGACGTTGATGGCGCAGCGCCACACCGACGACGCGGCCTGGCAGGCGCTGCGGCTTCACTTCAGTGAATCGGAGGCAATGAACCTCACCGTAGCGATCGGCACCATCAACCAATGGAACCGGATCGCCGTGGCCCTGCGCTTCGCACCGCCGATTGCAGAGGGAAGCGCTGCATAACCCGCGAAGCGGGCGGGCGTTCAGGCCGCCAGCGAGGCGACGTCCTGATTGGCTGCGTGGCCGGTCGCGGTCGCGATGTCGGCCCGCGCGACGCTGAGTGCGGCTGCCTTCGCCGCTTCGCCCATCGCCACGCCCTCGGCGCGCACGAAGCGCACGTCGGTGATGCCGAAGAAGCCGAAGATGACTTTCAGGTAGCTTTCCTGATGCTCCATCGCCTGGCCGCCTTCGCTGGTCGAGTAGATGCCGCCGCGCGCCAGTGCGACGATCACGGTCTTGCCGGTGGCGAGGCCGACCGCGCCCTTGTCGGTGTACTTGAAGGTGCGGCCTGCCTGCGCGAGCCGGTCGATCCATGCCTTGAGCTGGGTCGGCACGGTGAAGTTGTAGAGCGGCGCGCCGATCACGATCACGTCGGCGGCGAGAAACTGGCTCACCAGCTTTTCCGACACTTCGTTCTCGCGGCGCTGGGCGTCGGTGGGTTCGGCCTGGATGCCGACCTTGATGCCGAGCGCGTCGGCGCTGAAATGGTTCGGGGTCTCGACCGCGAGATCGAGGTAGTCGACCGTCGTGTGGGGATGGGCCCGACGCCAGTCGGCCACCACTTCGGCGGTGAGTTGGCGGGATACCGAGTTGGTGCCCAGGATGCTGGAATCGACGTGGAGCAGCTTCATGATCAATGCTTTCCTTGAAAGGGCCGGCACGGAAATCGGTCGGCATGGGTGAATTCTATTTTTGATGTGATTGCTTGATAAGTCGGTAAAATTAGGTCATATCGTCCCAATAACAGGACAATCGATCGATGCAAGACCTGAATGACATGGTTTTCTTTGCCGAGGTCGCGGAACACGGCGGCTTTGCTGCCGCGAGCCGCGCGCTCGGCATTCCCAAGTCGCGGCTGTCCAGGCGCGTGGCCGACCTGGAGGCGCAACTGGGCGTGCAGCTGATGCAGCGCAGCACCCGGCGCCTGTCGCTCACGCCGGCTGGCGAGCTCTACCTGCGCCATTGCGCGGCCATGCGCGACGCGGCGCAGGCGGCCGCCGAAGCGGTCGCGCAGGTGCAGACCGAGCCGCGCGGCACCGTGCGCCTGAGCTGTCCGGTGACGCTGGCGCAGAGCGCGCTGGGTCCGCTGCTGCCGATCTTCATGCAGCGCTATCCGGCCGTGCGGATCGAGATGCGGGTGCTGAACCGGCCGGTCGATCCGGTCGAGGAGGGCGTGGATCTGGCGCTGCGCGTGCGGCCGCAGATCGAGGACAGCGCCACGCTCGTGGCCAAGACCTTCGGCGTCAGCCGCGGCATCCTGGTCGCTAACCCGGAGCAGCTCCGAAAGCAGGGGCCCGTGCGCACGCCGGCCGATCTGTCGAAGCTCGACACCGTCTCGATGTCGAGCGGCGAGGGACGCACTCACTGGCGCCTCGAAGGGCCCGACGGCGCCGTGGAGACGCATTCGCACACGCCTCGCTATGTGGCCGACGATCTGTTGACGCTCAAGTTCGCCGTGGTGCAGGGGACCGGCGCGTCGGTGCTGCCGGACTACATGTGCCGCGGCGAACTGAAGGCCGGCCAACTGGTGGAGGTCTTGCCGGGATGGGGGCCGGCGCCGGGTATTACGCACGCCATGTTCCCGGCGCGCCGGGCGCTCGTGCCCGCCATTCGGCGTCTGATCGATTTCCTGGCCGAAAACCTGAACGGCGACGAACCTCACGCGCTGGCCGGCTGAGCTCGTTATGCGCAAAACGCCATATTCAAACAAGTAGATATTCGTTTACGGATGAAGAGCGGATTCCGACAATCCTCAACTCACCTTCTCCGGAGCAACCATGGCCACCCTGCGACTCGGCGACATCGCCCCCGATTTCACCCAAGACTCCAACGAGGGTCCGATCGATTTCTACAGGTGGGCCGGGGATGCCTGGGTGGTGCTGTTCTCCCATCCCGCCGATTTCACGCCCGTGTGCACCACGGAACTGGGCAAGACCGCCGCGCTGTCGGGCGAGTTCGCCAGGCGCGGCGTCAAGCCGATCGCAATCAGTGTCGATCCGGCGGACAAGCACAAGGAATGGATCGGCGACATCAACGACACGCAGAGCACCACCGTCGATTTTCCGATCCTGGCCGACGCCGACCGCAAGGTGGCCGACCTCTACGACCTGATCCATCCGAACGCTTCGACCACGGCGACCGTGCGCAGCGTGTTCATCATCGATCCGAAGAAGGCGATCCGCGCCACCATCACCTATCCCGCGAGCACGGGCCGCAACTTCGACGAGATCCTGCGCGTGATCGATTCGCTGCAGCTGACCGACAGCCACAAGGTCGCGACGCCGGTGAATTGGCAGGACGGCGACGATGTCGTGATCAGCCCGAGCATCCAGGACCCGGCGGAGCTCGCGCAACGCTTCCCGAAGGGCTTCAAGGCCATCCGGCCCTATCTGCGATTGACACCGCAGCCCAATAAATAAGCCCGCGTGACGAAACCGACCATCGTCATCGTGCCGGGCTGGCGCGATTCCGGGCCGGGACACTGGCAGAGCCTGTGGGCGGAGCGCATGCAGGGCGCGGTGCGCGTGGTGCAGGACGACTGGCTCGCGCCGGGCCGCGCGGCGTGGGTATCCATGCTCGAGACCCGCGTGCTTGAATGCCCCGGTCCGGTGGTGATCGTCGCGCACAGTCTCGGCTGCATCGCGACCGCGCATCTGCCCGAGGCCGCTGCCGCACGCATCAGCGGCGCGCTGCTGGTGGCGCCGGCCGACCCCGAGCGCCGCGCGGTGCTGTCGGATTTCGCGCCCGTTCCCCATGCGAAGCTGCCGTACCGCAGCATCGTGGTGGCGAGCGGCAACGACCCCTATTGCCCGGTCCGGCTGGCCGGCGCCTATGCCCGTGCCTGGGGCAGCGAATTCGTTCGCATGCAAAATGCCGGCCACATCAACCTCGAATCGGGGCATGGTGACTGGCCCCTCGGTCTCGCATTGCTCCAATCCCTGACGGACGAGCCCGCGAACCTCCTGGCCGGCCGCAGCAATATCGAACCTTTGGCAACCCTATGACTTCCAGAATCAAGACGATCCTCGGCGCCCTCGTGCTCGCCGCAAGCGGCGCCGCATCCGCCCAGACCACCTTGCTCAATGTCTCCTACGACGTGGCGCGCGAGTTCTACAAGGACTACAACACCGCCTTCGTCGCGCATTACAAAGCGACCACCGGCAAGGACGTCAAGATCGACCAGTCGCATGCCGGCTCCAGCGCGCAGGCGCGCGCGGTGGCCGACGGCCTCGATGCCGATGTGGTGACCATGAACACCACCACCGACATCGAGTTCCTCGCCAACGCCGGCGTGGTGGCCAAGGACTGGGCCAAGCGCTTCCCGAACAACGCGGCGCCGACCACCTCGACCATGCTGTTCCTCACGCGCAAGGGCAACCCCAAGGGCATCAAGGACTGGGACGACCTGATCAAGCCCGGCGTGCAGGTCGTGGTCGTCAATCCCAAGACCGGCGGCAACGGCCGCTACGCCTACTTGGCTGCGTGGGGCTACGTCAAGAAGAAGGGCGGCACCGACGCCCAGGCCGCCGAGTTCGTCGGCAAGCTGTTCAAGAACGTGCCGGTGCTCGCGCGCGGTGGCCGCGATGCGACGACCGCCTTCCTGCAGCGCAACATCGGCGACGTGCTGATCACCTTCGAATCGGAGGTCGTGTCGATCGACCGCGAGTTCGGCGCCGGCAAGGTCGATGCGGTGTATCCGTCGATCAGCATCCTGGCCGAGAACCCGGTCGCGGTGGTCGAACGCACGGTGGCGAAGAAGGGCACCGGCGAACTCGCGAAGGCCTACCTCGACTACCTCTATTCGGACGAGGCGCAGGAGATCGCGGCCAAGCACGCGCTGCGCCCGCGCTCGGAAGCAGTGCTCAAGAAATACGCCGCGACCTTCAAGCCGCTGCAACTCTTCACCGTGCAGGAACTGTTCGGCAGCCTCAGCGAAGCGCAGAAGGTGCACTTCAACGATGGCGGCCAGTTCGACAAGCTGTACACACCTGGCGCCAAGTAAATGGCTGGGGTTGTCTCGTCGGCGCTGCCGTCCGCCACGGCGGCGCCGCTTGCGCGTGCGGGCAATACCGGCGTGTCGCGGCGCGTGCTGCCCGGCTTTCACATCACGCTCGGCTTCTCGCTGCTGTACCTGTGCCTGATCGTCCTGATCCCGCTGTCCGCGCTGGTCTTCAAGACCTTCACGATGAGTTGGGACCAGTTCTGGGTCGCGGTGACCGCGCCGCGCGTGATGGCGTCCTACCGCCTGACCTTCGGCGCGTCGCTGATCGCCGCGCTGGTCAACCTCGTCTTCGGCCTGCTCGTGGCCTGGGTGCTGGTGCGCTACAAGTTCCCGGGCAAGCGCATCGTCGATGCGCTGGTCGACCTGCCGTTCGCGCTGCCCACCGCGGTCGCCGGCATCTCGCTGACCGCGCTCCTGGCGGGCAACGGCTGGATCGGCCAGTACCTCGAACCGCTCGGCATCAAGCTGGCCTTCACGCCGGCGGGTATCGTGATCGCGCTGATCTTCATTGGCCTGCCGTTCGTGGTGCGCACGGTGCAGCCGGTGCTCGAAGACACCGAGAAGGAACTCGAGGAGGCCGCGACCAGCCTGGGTGCGACCCGGCTGCAGACCTTCACGCGGGTGATCCTGCCCTCGATCATGCCGGCGCTGCTGACCGGCTTCGCGATGGCCTTCGCGCGCGCGATCGGTGAGTACGGCTCGGTGATCTTCATCGCCGGCAACATGCCGATGATCTCGGAGATCACGCCGCTGATCATCATCGGCAAGCTCGAGCAGTACGACTATGCGGGCGCCACCGCGGTGGCCTTGGTGATGCTGGTGCTGTCCTTCGTGCTGCTGCTGGTCATCAACGGCCTGCAGGCCTGGCAGCGGCGCCGCTCGGGGGCTTCGTCATGAGCGCGCCAGCCAGCGTGGTCCGGCGCGCCGCGGCCGGCACCACCGAATCGGCCTGGGTGCGCTGGACATTGATCGGCATTGCGTTGGCCTTCATGCTGCTGTTCCTCGTGCTGCCGCTGGCCGCTGTCGCGGCCGAAGCGCTGCGCAAGGGATTCGGCGCCTACTTCCAGGCGCTCGAGGAGCCCGATGCCTGGAGTGCGATCCGCCTGACCCTGCTCACGGCCGCGATCGCCGTGCCGGCCAACCTGGTCTTCGGCGTGGCAGCGGCCTGGGCGATCGCCAAGTTCGAATTCCGGGGCAAGGCTTTTCTCACGACGCTGGTCGATCTGCCCTTCGCCGTGTCGCCGGTGGTCGCGGGGCTGATCTACGTGCTGGTGTTCGGCGCGCAGGGCTGGTTCGGTCCCTGGCTGGCCGCACACGACATCAAGATCATCTTCGCTGTGCCCGGCATCGTGCTGGCCACGGTGTTCGTGACCTTTCCCTTCATCGCGCGCGAACTGGTGCCGCTGATGCAGGCGCAGGGCACCGAGGAGGAGCAGGCCGCCATCGTGCTCGGCGCCACGGGCTGGCAGACCTTCTGGCACGTGACCCTGCCGAACATCAAATGGGGGCTGCTGTACGGCGTCATTCTGTGCAATGCGCGCGCCATGGGCGAGTTCGGCGCGGTGTCGGTCGTGTCGGGCCACATCCGCGGCCAGACCAACACCATGCCGCTGCATGTCGAGGTGCTCTACAACGAGTACCAGTCGGTGGCCGCGTTCGCGGTGGCCTCGCTGCTGGCCATCCTGGCACTGGTCACGCTGGTGATCAAGTCCTTCATCGAGTGGCGGCACGAGCGCGAGATGAAGGCCATCGCAGAACTGCCGCCGGAGCGGCCGCAACCCGCCGTCGCGGCCCTGGGAGGAACATCATGAGCATCGAGATCCGCAACGTCAGCAAGCGCTTCGGCGAGTTCCACGCGCTGCGCGATGTCAGCCTCGACGTGGCGTCGGGCGAGCTCGTCGCGCTGCTCGGCCCCTCGGGCTGCGGCAAGACCACGCTGCTGCGCATCATCGCGGGGCTGGAGACCGCCGACACCGGCAGCATCCTGTTCGCCGGCGAGGACACGACCGACGTCCACGTGCGCGAGCGCCAGGTCGGCTTCGTGTTCCAGCACTACGCGCTGTTCCGGCACATGACGGTGTTCGAGAACGTCGCCTTCGGCCTGCGCGTGAAGCCGCGCGGCGTGCGTCCGAGCGAGGCGCAGATCAAGACCAAGGTGCACGACCTGCTCAAGCTGGTGCAGCTCGACTGGCTGGCCGACCGCTATCCGGCACAGCTGTCGGGCGGCCAGCGCCAGCGCATCGCGCTGGCCCGTGCGCTCGCGGTGGAGCCCAAGGTGCTGCTGCTCGACGAACCCTTCGGCGCGCTCGACGCCAAGGTGCGCAAGGAACTGCGCCGCTGGCTGCGCCGCCTGCACGACGAGCTGCACGTGACCAGCATCTTCGTCACCCATGACCAGGAGGAAGCGCTCGAAGTGGCCGACCGCGTGGTGCTGATGAACAGCGGGCGCGTCGAGCAGGTCGGCTCGCCGCAGGACGTGTGGGACCGGCCGGCCAGCCCCTTCGTCTATGGCTTTCTCGGCGACGTCAACCTGTTCCATGGCCGTGCGCACGAGGGCGAGGTGCATGTGGAAGGCATTCGCATCGATACGCCGGAAAGCCGCGGGCTGCGTGACGGCAAGGCGCTGGCCTATGTGCGGCCGCACGACCTCGACATCGCGCGCTATGTGCCGGCCACGACAGCGAACGGCTCCGCACGGACCCAGGGCATCGTCGCGACGCTGAGCCGTGCCATCGTGGTCGGTCCGATCGCAAGGCTGGAACTCGAACCGGTCGAATCGAATCCTGATAATCCGGGGTCCGGAACCATCATCGAGGCGCAACTTCCTGCGCAACAGTTCCGGGATCTCGGCTTGCGGGAAGGCGAAACAGTGGTCGCCACGCCGCGCCGGGCCCGTGTGTTCGTGGAGGGACCATAGCTTGATCGACTGGTATTTCGGTGCGCCGCGGCGCGCGTTGGCGCTGATCTGCGCCGCCTGCGTGGCGATGCTCGCCTTCGGGCTGTATCTGCAACATGTGGTGGGCCTGGAGCCGTGCCCGATGTGCGTCGTGCAGCGTTATGCGCTGGTGCTGCTGGCGGTTTTCGCCGGGCTGGCGTCCACGAGCCGCCGTCGCGGCTTGCAGTGGACGGGCGCCTTGCTTGCACTGGTCATGGCCGTCGGCGGCGCCTACACCGCTGCGCGCCAGAGCTGGCTGCAATGGCATCCGCCGGAAGTGGTGAGCTGCGGCCGCGACATCTACGGAATGATCGAGACCTTTCCGTTGCAGCGCGCCTTGCCGATGATCTTCCGCGGCAGCGGAGACTGCTCCAAGATCGACTGGACCCTGTTCGGCCTGTCGATCGCGAACTGGTCCTTCATTGCCTTCACGGTGCTGGGCCTGCTGCTCCTCGTGCTGCTGCTGCGCCGCGCAGGTCAGAGCGGCAAGGTGTCGAAGGCGGCATAGGCCGTCGCCAGCCAGCCCTTCACGCGCTGGCGCTCCAGCAGCCCGAGCGCGTGCGGGCCTTCGCGGTCGTTCACCGCCTTCCAGAAGCTGGTGTTGCGCCCGTCGATCTTGCGCATGCTGGCGTCGTGCAGGCGCGGCAGTGCAATGACGCGGGCGCCGTTCGTGATCGCCTTGCTGAGCGACTGCGAGCCGAGCAGCAGCGCGAAGTCGTTGCCGCGGCCGTAGTTCTGCACCACGATGTAGTTGGGCCGGTTGCCGAAGGTGTCGACCAGCGTGCCGAGCAGGTCGCTCGAATCCTTGCCGTCGTCGAGCACGTGCCAGAAGTTGACCGCCACGCCGAGTTCGGCGAACACGTCGAACAGGTCCGACTCCTTGATCCATCGCGACAGCGGTGCCAGCGTCTGCGCCGCGAGGTCGACGATCACGCTTTGATGGGGATTGGCCTCGAAGCCGTTCACCACCGTGTCGAGGCCCTCGAAACTGTCGACCACCACCTGCGAGGCGAAGCCTTCGTAGAAGCGGGTGAACGAGTTGTGCGAGCGGTCGGTGTCGAAGCCGACGAAGGGCCGGCTGTGGTCGATGAAGTACTGCGCCAGAACCCGTGCCGTGACCGACTTGCCGACACCGCCCTTTTCGCCGCCGATGAAATTGATCGAACTCATGGAATTCCTCGGAGAGAGTGGGATGGAAAAGTGCGAAGCATTCTAGGTGCGGCGCCGCGCACGGCCTACCTCGGCACCATCGAGAAGAAAGGTCCGAGGCTGCCGAGAAACCAGTTCTGGCCGAAATCGAGCGCCGCACGGCGGTACTTCTCGTCGGCCTGCGCGGCCAGCAGATCGAGGCGCGCCACCACCTTGGAGAGCTCGCGGTCGACCACCAGGTTGCGGCCGCGCTCGCTGATCTCCGTGGCCAGCAGCAAGGGCTGGCCGTCCGGGCCGGTCTTGGAGCCGATGAGCCAGAGCGAGATCTCGACATTGCGCGCGGCCCGGTAGCTGTTCTCGGCATTCACGCCGTCGAGCATGCTCTGCTCCCAGGTGCCGCCGTTGGCCTGCTTGAGCAGTGACGCCCAGCCGACCACCAGCGCCGCGACGCGGTCGCCCGCATAGGGCTTCGGCTGGGTCTCGAAAGCCATGCGGATCGCGTCGATGCCGGTCGCACCCTGCAGGTCGGGCAGGGAGCTCTGTTGCGAGATGGCGGCCCAGGTGCGTTGAATGGCATCTTCCGCGCTCGCGGCCCATTTGTGCCATTCGCGCGGGTTGCGGCGATAGAGCGACAGCTGCACCCGGCGGATCGATTGCAGGTTGTCACGCAGCGCGAGGTTGGCGATGCGGTTGGCGCTGGTCTGGATCCATTCGTTGCCGGCGTAGGGTTGCGCGCGCTCCGTCGTCGTGCAGGCTGCAAGGCCCAACAGCATCGCGGCCGCGCCGAACAGCAGCGCGCGATGCCACACGCGAGGAGAAACGGGGAAATCGCTCATGGGCCGCACGTTATCATCGTCGCCTCGGGTGTCGGCCGGTCTTCGGGCTACGGGCCGCTGAATTTTTCTTACAAATCAACACCTTGGCAAAAGCCAGGCTCAAGGCCGACCCGTCGTGCGTCTCAATTCCATCAAGCTCTCCGGCTTCAAGTCCTTCGCCGAACCCACCAACTTCCTGCTGCCCGGTCAACTCGTCGGCGTCGTCGGGCCCAACGGTTGCGGCAAGTCGAACATCATGGATGCGGTGCGCTGGGTGCTCGGCGAATCGCGCGCCTCGGAGCTGCGCGGCGAGTCGATGCAGGACGTCATCTTCAACGGCACGACCACGCGCAAGCAGGCCAGCCGTTCGAGCGTCGAGCTGGTGTTCGACAACGCCGACCACCGGGCCGGCGGCCAGTGGTCGCAGTTCGCCGAGATCGCGGTCCGGCGCGTGCTCACGCGCGACGGCAATTCGAGCTACTACATCAACAACCAGCCGGTGCGCCGGCGCGACGTGCAGGACGTGTTCCTCGGCACCGGCCTCGGCCCGCGCGCCTACGCGATCATCGGCCAGGGCACGATCAGCCGGATCATCGAATCCAAGCCCGAGGAGCTGCGCCTCTTCCTCGAAGAAGCCGCCGGCGTGTCGAAGTACAAGGAGCGCCGCCGCGAGACCGAGAACCGCCTGGGCGACACGCGCGAGAACCTCACGCGCGTCGAGGACATCCTGCGCGAGCTCAACAGCAACCTCGAGAAGCTCGAGAAGCAGGCCGAGGTCGCCGCGCGCTACAACACGCTGCAGGGCGATGCCACGCGCAAGCAGCACCAGCTCTGGTTCCTGAAGCGCAGCGAAAGCGAAGCCGACCAGGGCAAGATCAAGGCCGACGCCGAGAAGGCGATCAACGACCTCGAATCGCGCACCGCCGACCTGCGCCACATCGAAGCCGAACTCGAAACCGTGCGCCAGGCACACTACGCCGCCGGCGACCAGGTCAACCAGGCGCAGGGCAAGCTCTACGAGGCCAGTGCCGAGGTCGGGCGGCTCGAGGGCGAGATCCGCTTCGTGGTCGAGGGCCGCCAGCGCGTCGAGCAGCGCCTCGGCCAGCTGCGCGAGCAGATCGCGCAATGGAGCACGCGCCGCGAGGATGCCGAGGCCGAGATCGAAACCCTGGCCGGCCAGGGCGTCAATGCCGAAGAGCAGGCCGAGCTGCTGGCCGCGCAGCTCGAAGAGCACGACGCCCGCATGCCCGAGCTCGAAGAGGCGCAGCAGCGCGCGCAGGACGAGGCCAATGCGCAGCGCGCCACGGTCGCCCAAGTGCAGCAGCAGATCCAGGTGCTGGCCGCCGATCAACGCAACATCGAAGACCAGAGCCGGCAGCTCACGCTGCGCGCCGAACGCCTGCGCAGCGACCAGAGCGCGCTTGCCGCCCCCGACGAAACCCGCCTGCGCGATCTGCAGGCGCAACTGGCCGCGGCGCAGGAAGCCTCCATCGAAGCCGATGCCCGCCTGCACGAGCTCCAGGAAGCCGTGCCGCAGCTCGACGACGACCGCCGCAACCGCCAGCAGGCCGTCAACACCGAAGGCGCGCGCCATGCCGAACTCTCGGCACGACTGGAAGCGCTGCGCGCGCTGCAGGAAAAGGTCAAGACCGACGGCAAGCTCGCGCCCTGGCTGGCCAAGCACGGCCTCGAAAGCCTGCAAGGCCTGTGGAGCCGCATCCACATCGAGCAGGGCTGGGAGAACGCACTCGAATCCGCATTGCGCGAGCGCCTGGGCGCGCTCGAGGTCAGCCGGCTCGACATGGTCCGTGCCTTCGGCGGCGATGCACCGCCGGCCAAGCTGGCCTTCTACACGCCGCCAGTGGCGGGCCTGCCGCAAGCGCCCAGCGCCTTGCCGCGCCTGTCGGATCTGCTGCGCCTCGGCGATGCCGGACAACAGGCCTTGCTGGCCGAATGGCTGCATGGCTGCCACACCGCCGCGACGCTCGAAGAGGCGCTGGCCCAGCGCGACAAGCTGCAGCCCGGCGAGGTGATCTACGTCCAGAGCGGCCATGCCGTCACCGCGCACAGCGTGAGCTTCTACGCGCAGGATTCCGAGCAGGCCGGCCTCCTGGCGCGCCAGCAGGAAATGGAGAACCTCGAGCGCCAGCTGCGCGCCCAGACGCTGATCAGCGAAGAGTCGCGCACCGCGCTGGCGCGCGCCGAGGCCGCGTACGGCGATGCGGCTCAGCGGCTCGTCACGGCGCGCCGCGAAGCGGCCGAGACACAGTCGCGTGCGCATGAGCTCCAGGTCGAGACGCTGCGCCTGTCTCAATTGGCCGAGCAGACCCGCGCGCGCAGCGAGCAGCTGTCCTCTGACCTCGGTGAAGTCGACGCCCAGCTCGAAGAGCTGCAGGAAAAGCGCGTCGCCGCCGAAAGCCGCTTCGAAGAACTCGACATGCAGCTGGCCGACAGCCAGGAGCGCCATGCGCAGCTCGACGAGCGCGTGATCGAGGCCGCCCGCCTGCTGGCCGCCAGCCGCGATCAGCATCGCAGCCTCGAGCGCCAGGCCCAGGAGGCCACCTTCGCCCAGCGCACGCTCGAAGCGCGGCGCGGCGAACTCGGCCGCGCCATCGAGACCGCCGTGCAGCAGACCACCTCGCTCACCGAAGAGGACGAACGCGCGCGTGCCGAACTGGGCCGCCTGTCCGACGCAGCCGCACAGGCCGGCCTCCAGGATGCGCTGGCGCTCAAGCTCGAACGCGAAACTGCGCTCGGCGGCTCGCGCAGCCAGTACGACGATCTCACGCTCAAGCTGCGCGCCAGCGACGAACGGCGCCTGCAGCTCGAGCGCGAACTCGATCCGCTGCGCCAGCGCATCACCGATTTCCAGCTCAAGGAACAGGCTGCGCGCCTGGGCTTCGAGCAGTACCAGCAATTGCTGGCCGATGCGCAGGCCGATCTCGAAGCGGTCGCGCTGTCGATCGAGACCGACAAGGTGCGGCTCGGCGGCCTACAAAGCGAGATCGACCGCCTGAACCGCGAGGTCGCTTCGCTCGGTGCGGTCAACCTCGCCGCGCTCGACGAACTCGCCGTGGCCAGCGAGCGCAAGACCTTCCTCGACGCCCAGTCGGCCGACCTGAACGAGGCGATCACCACGCTCGAGGACGCGATCCGCAAGATCGACGCCGAAACCCGCGACCTGCTGGGCGGCACCTTCAAGATCGTCAACGAGCACTTCAGCCGCATGTTCCCCGAGCTCTTCGGCGGCGGCAATGCGCGGCTCATGATGACCGGCGACGAGATCCTCGATTCGGGCGTGCAGGTCATGGCGCAGCCGCCGGGCAAGAAGAACCAGACCATCCATCTGCTCTCGGGCGGCGAGAAGGCGCTGACGGCCATCGCGCTCGTGTTCGCGATCTTCCAGCTCAATCCGGCACCTTTCTGCCTGTTGGACGAGGTGGATGCGCCGCTGGACGATGCCAACACCGAGCGCTATGCCAAACTCGTGACCGCCATGAGCCGCGAAACCCAGTTCCTCTTCATCAGCCACAACAAGATCGCGATGGAGATGGCCGAACAGCTGATCGGCGTGACCATGCAGGAACAGGGTGTGTCACGCATCGTGGCGGTCGACATGGAAGCTGCGGTGTCCATGGTCGAAGCCGCTTGAACAGGGACATGGACCGCGCATGAGCAGCCTCACCGTCGCGCTGGCGATCCTCGGCGGCCTCGTGCTGGCCGCAGTCGTCGGCTTCAACACGTGGATGTCGCGTCGCAACGAGCCGCGCCAGCCCGATGTGCGAGACAGCGAAGCGCCCGACACTGTTCGGGCGGAGTCGACGCAGGACCAGGAACCGGTGCTGCATGTCGAGCCGCAATTGATGCACGGCACCGAGCGGCACGAGCCGCTGTTCGACCCCGACCTGCCGGCGCCCAGCGCGTTGCCCATGCCGACGGCCGAGCGGCGCGGCGGGCTCGATCCGTTGATCGACGTGATCGCGCCGGTGTCGCTCGATGGCCTCGCCTCGGGCGATGCGGCCATTGCGGCCATGCCGGCCACGCGGCGCGCCGGCAGCAAGCCGGTTGCGATCGAGGGCCTCAACGAACACACAGGCGAATGGGAACTGCCGGCGCCGGGTCAGCGCTACGGTGCCTTCCAGGTCGGCGTGCAACTGGCCAATCGCACCGGCGCGCTCAACGAGATCGAGTACTCCGAATTCGTCGTCAAGGCCCAGGCCTTTGCCGATGCGCTCAACGGCGCGCCCGAGTTTCCCGAGATGCTGGACGAGGTGGCGCGCGCCCGCGAGCTCGATCAGTTCGCGAGTTCGCACGATGCGCAGCTGAGTTTCGTGCTGCGCGCGCTGCATGCGGCATGGAGTCCCGGCTACGTGCAGCAGAACGCAGCGCGCCTGGGCTTCGTGGCGGGCATCATTCCGGGCCGCATGGTGCTGCCCGCGGGCGAGATCGGCCTGCCGCCGATCCTGGGCCTGTCCTTCGACACGCAGGCCGCGCTGGCCGACGATCCGGCGCAGTCGGCGATCCGCGAACTCGCGCTGAGCCTCGACGTGCCGCAGGTCGATCGCGGCGAGCGGCCCTTCGAGCGCATGCGCGAGGCCGCGGCCACGCTGGCGCGCGAGATGGACGGCGTCGTGACCGACAGCGATGGCCAGCTGCTGCGCGACGACACGATGGACGTGATCGGTGCGGATCTCGAGCAGCTTTATGACACGCTGGATACGCGCGATCTCTCGGCCGGCTCACCGCTGGCGCGGCGCTTGTTCAGCTAAGCTGTCCGGCTTGTTCAGGAGACTTTCATGACAACGCGAGAGAAGGCGGCTCGCGAGGCGGCTGCATTGGCTGAACAGCTGCACCACCACGCGCATCTCTACTACGTGCTCGATGCGCCCGAATTGCCCGATGCCGAGTACGACAAGCTGTTCCAGCGCCTGCAAGCCATCGAAGCGGAATACCCCGAGCTGCGCACGCCCGATTCACCCACGCAGCGCGTCGGCGGCAAGCCGCTCGACGGCTTCGTCAAGGTGCGCCACAAGGTGCCGATGCTGTCGATCCGCACCGAGACCGACATCACGCCCGCGGGCGCGAGCGCCTTCGATGCGCGGGTGCGCAAGGAGCTCGGCCTGGCGGAGGACGCGCCGCAGGTCGAGTACGTGTGCGAGCTCAAGTTCGACGGCCTGGCCATCAATCTGCGCTACGAGCACGGCGTGCTGGTCCAGGCCGCGACGCGCGGCGACGGCGAGATCGGCGAAGAGGTGACACAGAACATTCGCACGATGCAGCAGATCCCCCTGCGCCTGCATGGCGAGGCTTCGGCGCTGCCGCCGGTGGTCGAGGTGCGCGGCGAGGTCTACATGCGGCGCGACGACTTCGAGAAGCTCAACGAGCGGCAGCGCGAGAAGATCGCTGCCGGCCAGAAGAACGAGAAGGTCTTCGTGAACCCGCGCAATGCCGCGGCCGGCGCTGTGCGCCAGCTGGATCCGGCGATCGCGGCCGACCGGCCCCTGAGCTTCTTCGCCTACGGCCTCGGCGAGGTCACGCCGCCGGAGCAGGGCGGGCCGGACTGCGCGACGCAATTCGACTGGCTGACCCAGTTCGATATCTGGGGCTTTCCGGTTTCGACGAAGAGAACGCGCGCCCGTGGCGCGAGCGAGCTGATCGAGTTCCACGAGACGATGGGACGTGAGCGCGATACCTTGCCCTATGACATCGATGGAGTCGTCTACAAGGTCGACAGCCTCGAGCTGCAGCGGCAACTCGGCTTCGTCTCGCGCGAGCCGCGATGGGCCGTCGCGCACAAATACCCGGCGCAGGAGGCGATGACGCGCGTGCTGGGCATCGACGTGCAGGTCGGGCGGACCGGCAAGCTGACGCCGGTCGCGCGGCTGGACCCGGTATTCGTGGGCGGCACCACGGTGGCTAACGTGACGCTTCACAACCTGTTCGACATCCGGCGCAAGAAGGTGCGCGTGGGTGACATGGTCATCGTGCGGCGAGCGGGCGACGTCATTCCCGAAGTGGTGGGCATCGTGGGCGATTCGCGTCAGTCCTATGTTCCGAACTTTCGCATGCCGCGTCACTGTCCGATCTGCGAAAGCGACGTCGTGCGCGAGCGGGGCGAAGTCAATCACCGTTGCACGGGCGGCCTCTTCTGCGCGGCCCAGCGCAAGGAAGCCATCCTTCATTTCGCCGCGCGGCGTGCACTCGACATCGAAGGCCTCGGCGACAAGCTGGTCGAGCAGCTGGTCGATGCCGACCTGATCCGGACCTTGCCCGATCTCTACAAGCTCGGCTTCACCACGCTGGCAGGCCTGGACCGCATGGCCGACAAGTCGGCCAAGAACATCGTCGATGCGCTCGAGGCGTCGAAGAAGACCACGTTGCCGCGCTTCCTGTTCGGCCTCGGCATCCGCCATGTCGGCGAGAGCACCGCGAAAGACCTGGCCAAGCACTTCGGCACGCTGGACGCGATCATGGATGCCAGCGAGGAGCATCTGCTGGAGGTCAACGACGTCGGGCCGGTGGTAGCGAAGAGCCTGCGCACCTTCTTCGATCAGCCGCACAACCGCGAGGTGGTCGAGCAGCTGCGCGCCTGCGGCGTGCACTGGGAAGAGGGCGAGCCGGCCGCGCGCATCCCGAAGCCGCTGGCGGGCAAGACCTTCGTCATCACCGGTACTCTTCCTACGCTCAGCCGCGACGAAGCGAAGGACAAACTGGAATCGGCCGGCGCCAAGGTGGCGGGCTCGGTGAGCAAGAAGACCGACTATGTGGTGGCGGGAGAGGACGCCGGCAGCAAGCTCGACAAGGCGCGCGATCTTGGCGTGGCCGTGATCGACGAGGCGCGCATGCTGGAGATTCTTCGGAGCGGACTCTGAGCGTCGCACCTGTCTTTACCGGACGTTACGCAGGCTTCACACGTGCGCGGTCAACAGCGCCTACAACCGTCCGTTGAAAGAACCAGGAGTCCATCATGAACAGAATTCGTCTACTCGGTACTTGCATTGCGCTCGGCGGCGTCGCCGTCCTGAGCGGCTGCGTCGCGGTCCCCGCGGGGCCGGCTTACGGCGGGGCGGTCTATTCGGGTGGACCCGTGTATTCGGAACCCTACTACGACCCGGCGCCCGTCGTGGTGTCGCCGCCCTCGGTGTACATCGAAGGCGGCGGCTATTACGGACGGCCCGGCTACTACGGGCGCCCGGGCTATTACGGCAGGCCGGGTTACTACGGCCCCCATCCCGGCTTCGTGCCGCGCCCGGGCGTCGGGCCACGTCCGGGCGTGGGGCCGAGGCCGGGCTTCCCGCGTGGCGGTGTAGCACCCGGTGCAGGCGCGGGCGGCCTGCGGTTGCCACCCACGGGCATGCCGCGTGGCGGCGGTCAGCACGGCGACGGACCCTGACCCCACGGCCGACCGCGTGATGGGGCCATCGCGATAATCCCGCCATGGCCATTCGCGAAATTCTCAAGATGGGCGACCCGCGCTTGCTGCGCATCGCGCAGCCCGTCGCCGCCTTCGACACTGACGAGCTTCATCTGCTGGTGCGCGACATGTTCGAGACCATGCAGGCCGTCCACGGCGCGGGGCTCGCGGCGCCGCAGATCGGCGTCGACCAGCAGCTCGTGATCTTCGGCACCGACGCCGTCAATCCGCGCTATCCGGATGCGCCACTGGTGCCGCGCACCGTGCTGCTCAATCCCGTCATCACGCCGCTGGGCGACGAGGAGGAAGAGGGCTGGGAAGGCTGCCTGTCGGTGCCCGGCCTGCGCGGCGTCGTGCCGCGCTTCGCGCACATCCGCTACACCGGCTTCGATCCTTATGGCGATCCCGTCGACCGCACCGTCGAGGGCTTCCATGCCCGCGTGGTGCAGCACGAGGTCGATCATCTGCTGGGCAAGCTCTACCCGATGCGGGTGCGCGATTTCTCACGCTTCGGCTACACCGAGATCCTGTTTCCGGGCCTCGATGCGAGCGAGGACGATTGAGAGCAATTGGCCGGCGCAGCCGGGCCCCTTCGGGAAACACCGCGGGTCCGGCTCTGCCGGTCCGCAGGTGTTGCCCCTGCAAGGGGGTGGGCGGCCACACGAAGTGGGCAAGCCTGGGGGTTAGTTCAGTCTTCCGCTGCCGCCGCCGATGCTGAAGCGGCCCGCGCCGAGGAAGGTGATTGCCAAGGCGGCGAACAGGTAGAGGCCTTCCAGTTCCAGCACCCAGCCGCCGCTCTTGCCGAGCGACCACAGGTTGTTGCCATGGACGAGCCAGAAGGTGAACAGCATGTTGATCACGACGATCCACGCCGCCGGCCGCGTGTAGAGGCCGATGATCAGCAGCACCGGCGCGACGATCTCGCCCACATAGACAAGATAGGCGACGGCACCCGGAAGGCCCTGGCCGGCCAGCATGCCGGAGATGCCGGCGACGCCGGTATGGAGCTTGGCAATGCCGTGCAGCAGAAGCAGGACGCCCAGCGTGACGCGCAGAACGAGTTTGCCTGTGTCGTCGGAACGGATCATGTCGAATCGCCTTTCTTGTTTGAAGGCGCGATTGTGGTCGAAGCCGGCGGCGTTTGCCGGAATGAGCTTCCAACTGCTGGTTCTTTGGCAGAGTCCGGGGCGCCACCGTAAACTGCCCGCTGCCGTCAATTCCCAGAGGAACCCGAGAATGAACAACCAACGCATCCGACCCGCACTGGCCGCCGCAGCCGCCGCCCTGGCCTTCGTCGCCGCCCCCGCCTTCGCCGGCAAGACGCTCGACGCGGTCAAGCAGCGCGGCACCGTCAAGTGCGGCGTGACCAACGGCGTCGCCGGTTTCTCGGCGCCTGACACGCAGGGCAACTGGTCGGGTCTGGACGTCGACACCTGCCGTGCCGTCGCGGCCGCGGTGCTGGGTGATGCGAAGAAGGTCGATTTCGTGCCGCTCAATTCGCAGCAGCGCTTCTCGGCCCTGCAGGCCGGCGAGGTCGACATCCTCGCGCGCAACACCACCTGGAACCTGACGCGCGATGCCTCGCTCGGCTTCAACTTCACCACCATCACCTACTACGACGGCCAGGGCTTCCTGGTGCCGAAGAAGCTCAAGGTGACCAGCGCCAAACAGCTCAAGAACGCCACCATCTGCACGCAGTCCGGCACCACCAACGAGAAGAACGTCGCCGACTACTTCAAGGCGCAGAACATCCCAGTCAAGACGGTGGTGTTCGAAAGCTTCGAGGCCTCGTTCAAGGCCTTCTTCGCGGGCCGCTGCCAGGCCTTCACGACCGACTCCTCGGCGCTCGCAGGCCTGCGCAACAAGGAAGCGCCGAATCCGGATGACTACGTGATCCTGCCCGAGCTGATCTCCAAGGAGCCGCTCGCGCCGCTGGTGCGCCGCGGCGACGATGAGTGGTTCGCCATCGTCAAGTGGGTGCCCAACGCGCTGATCGAGGCCGAAGAGGCCGGCATCACGCAGGCCAACATCGACGACCTCAAGGCCAACAGCAAGGACCCGGCGCAGCAGCGCCTGGTCGGCAGCGGCGACGATCTGGGCAAGCTGCTCGGACTGGACAAGGACTGGTCGTACCGCGCGATCAAGGCGGTGGGCAACTACGGCGAGATCTTCGAGCGCAACGTCGGTCCGAAGTCGGTGCTCAAGCTGCCGCGCGGCGCGAACAATCTCTGGAGCAAGGGCGGCCTGATGTACGGATTGCCCGTCAGATGAGTCGGCCGGCGCCGGGCGGGCGTCGTGCCGTCTGGCTCGCCTGGGCGGTGCAGGCCCTGTTGCTGGCGGCCGTGCTGGGCGGCGTGCTCTGGCTGGGCCACCATGCGCTGGAGGTGCTGCGCGCACGCGGCGTGCGCTCGGGCTTCGACTTTCTGCTGCAGTCGGCCGGCTTCGAGATCTCCGAAGGCTGGCTCGACTTCGACGCCAGCCAGCCTTTCTGGCGCGCATTCCTCGCCGGGCTGATCAACACCATTCGCGCCTCCATTCCCGCGGCGGTGATCGCCGTCGTGTTCGGCACGTTGCTGGGCATCGGCCGGCTGGCGCCGCACGTGCTGGTGCGCGGCATCTGCGCGGCCTACGTGGAGACGGTGCGCAACGTGCCGTTGCTGGTGCAACTGCTGATGCTGTACTTCGCACTCACGCAGCTGCTGCCCGATTCGACCGAACCGCTCGAACTCGCGCCCAGCTTCTGGCTGAGCAAGGGCGGCCTGTCGATGCCCTGGCCCGTGGCCGGCGAAGGCGGCTTCTGGCCCACGCATTTCGACTGGCCCGAACGTGGCAGTTTCAACGTCAGCGGCGGTGCGGCGCTGAGCCCGGAATACCTGGCCGTGGTGATCGCGCTCGCGCTCTACACGGCCGCTTTCGTGGCTGAGATCGTGCGCGCCGGCATCGCGTCGGTCTCGCAAGGCCAGAAACTGGCAGCGCAGGCGCTCGGGCTTTCGCCGCGCCAGCAGCTGCGCATCGTGGTGATGCCGCAGGCCCTGCGCGTGATCGTGCCGGCACTGACCAACCAGTTGCTGAGCCTGACCAAGAATTCCTCGCTCGCGGTCGCGGTGGGCTACCCCGAGCTGGTCTCCATCGCCAACACCTCGCTCAACTCGACCGGCCGTGCCTTCGAATGCATCGCGGTGATCATGGCGGTGTACCTGCTGATGTCGTTGCTGATTTCTGGGGCGATGAACCGCTACAACGCGCGTGTCGCGCTGCGAGGGTGGCAATGAACCGCACGGTGCGGCCGGCCATCGAGTGGCGCAGGGACCTCTGGGGTTCGCCGCTGCGGGCGCTCGCGACGCTGGTGCTGGCACTGCTCATCGTATGGGTGGCCCTGCACGCGCTCGACTGGGGCGTGGTGCACGCCGTGTTCCGCCCCGATGCCGAAGCCTGCCGCGCGTTGCGGCATGGCGCCTGCTGGGGTGTGATCGCGGAGAAGTGGCGACCCTTCCTGTTCGGCCGCTATCCCTATGAAGACCAATGGCGCCCGGCGATCGCGGTCGGCGTGCTGTCGGCGACCACCATGCTGAGTGCCTGGCCGCGCAGCTGGCGCGTCTGGCTGCTGCCGCTGTGGGTCGTCGTGCTCGCGCTGTTCGTGGTGCTGATGCGCGGCGGCGTGCTCGGCCTGGCCATGGTGCCGACCAGCCGCTGGGGTGGCCTGCCGCTTACGATCGGGCTCGCGGTGGTCGGGCTGGCGCTCGCGTTTCCGCTGTCGCTGCTGCTGGCGCTGGGCCGGCGTTCGCAATGGCCGGTGGCGCGCACGCTCAGCGCCACCTACATCGAGCTGGTGCGGGGCGTGCCGCTGATCTCGGTGCTGTTCATGGCCTCGTTCCTGCTGCCGCTGCTGTGGCCCGCGAGCTGGCAGCCGGACGTGCTGGTGCGCGTGCTGGCCGGCCTTGCGCTGTTCGTCGCGGCCTACCTGGCGGAGATCATCCGCGGCGGCCTGCAGGCCGTGCCGCGCGGCCAGATCGATGCCGCGATGGCACTCGGCTTCGGCCGCTGGGCGGTGCAGCGCGACATCGTGCTGCCGCAGGCGCTGCGACTGGTCGTTCCGGCAATTACCAACACCGTCGTCGGAACCCTGAAGGACACCTCGCTGGTGACCGTGGTCGGCCTCTTCGAACTGACCGGCGCGCTGGGGCTGGCCCTCGGCGGCGATCCGACATGGCGGCCGTTCTACCTCGAGGGCTACCTGTTCCTGGCGCTGGTGTATTGGGTGATGTGCTTCGGGTTGGCGAGGTACGCCGGGTGGCTGGAGCGGCGACTCGCTGCCGGCAGGGACTAGCGACGCTCAGGCCGCCAGCGCCTCGAGCAGTTCGGTCTCGATCGCCAGCTGCGCGCGCTGCCCCTGCAATTCCGGTCCGCTGATCAGGAAGGTGTCCTCGACCCGTTCGCCGAGCGTCGTCACCTTCGCGAGCTGAAGATTCAGATGATGCCGCGCCAGCACGCGTGCGACCGAATACAAGAGGCCGGTGCGATCGCTGGCCGAGATGTTGAGCAGCCAGCGCTGCGCCTTCTCGTCGGGCAGGAGGCTGATGCGCGGCTTGATCGGAAAACTCCGCACCCGGCGCGAGACGCGGCCCTTGCTCGGCGGCGGCAGCGGGCCGGCTTCGCCGAGCGTTTTCGCCAGCCCGGTCTCGACCATGCTGATCAGGTCGCGATAATGCTCGGGGATGAAGGTCGCGACGACCTGGAAGGTGTCCAGCGCATAGCCGTTGCTCGCGGTGTGGACCTTGGCATCCAGGATGCTGAACGAGGCCTGGTCGAAGTAGCCGCAGATGCGTGCGAACAAGTCGGGCTGATCGGGCGTGTACACGACCACCTGCAGGCCTTCGCCCACCGGCGACAGCCGGGCGCGCACCAGGGCCGGCGCATGCGGATCGACCGGTATGCCGCGCGGCGGCACGTGGCGCGACAGCTGCTTGGTGTGCCACGCGATCTCCGACGCATCGTGCCGCATGAAGTAGCCGACGTCGAGCGTCTCCCACAGCGCCTTGTGCGCCTCGAAGGGTTGCGCATACAGCGCCAGCTGGATCAGCGCGTCGCGCTTGCGCGCCTCGACCTCGGCGCCGGGATCCGGCATGCGTCCGCCCAGCGCGCGCAGCGTCGATCGGTAGAGGTCTTCGAGCAGCTTGCCCTTCCAGGCATTCCACACGCGCGGCGAGGTGCCCCGGATGTCGGCGATGGTCAGCAGGTACAGCGCCGTCAGGTAGCGCTCGTTGCCCACGCGTTTGGCGAAGGCGCCGATCACCTCCGGGTCGCTCAGGTCCTGCTTCTGCGCGACCTGGCTCATCACCAGGTGCTCGGCCACCAGGCACTCGATCAGCCGGCTGTCCTCGCGCTCGATCTCGTGCTGGCGGCAGAAGCGCCGCACGTCGCGCGCACCGAGCTCGGAGTGGTCGCCGCCACGGCCCTTGGCGATGTCGTGGAACAACGCGGCGACGTACAGGATCCACGGCTTGTCCCAGCCCGCGGCGAGCTGCGAGCAGAACGGATACTCGTGCGCATGCTCGGCGATGAAGAAGCGCCGCACATTGCGCAGCACCATCAGGATGTGCTGGTCGACCGTGTAGACGTGGAACAGGTCGTGCTGCATCTGCCCGACGATGCTGCGGAACACGCGCAGGTAGCGCCCCAGCACCGAGGTCTGGTTCATGAGCCTGAGCGCATGCGTGATGCCGCGCGGCTCCAGCAGCATGCGCATGAAGGTCATGTGGTTCACGCGGTCGTTGCGGAACTTGCTGTCCATCACGTGGCGCGCGTTGTAGAGCGCGCGCAGCGTGCGCGGCGCGAGGCCGTTGACGCCGATCGTCTTCTGGTAGAGCAGGAAGGTCTCGAGGATCGCGTGCGGATCCTTCAGGTAGAGATCGTCGCTCGCCACCTCGATCAGCCCGGCCTTCTCGAAGAAGCGGTCGTTGATGCGCGTCGCTTCCTCGGCCTGCGGCTGCAGGCGTTCGGCGATGTTGAGCAGCAGGATCTGCGTGAGCTGCGACACCGCCTTGGCGGCCCAGTAGTAGCGGCGCATCAGCGCTTCGCTCGCCCTGCGCTGGGACTCGCCGGCATAGCCGAAGCTGGCGGCGACGGCGGTCTGCAGGTCGAACACCAGCCGGTCCTCGCGGCGGTTGGCGATCACGTGCAGGCGCGCTCGGATCAGGCTCAGCAGCGCCTCGTTGCGCTTGATCTGCTGCACCTCGAAGGGCGTGGCCAGGCCGGACTTCGCGAGGTCGTCCCAGCGGTTGCCGAAGCCCGCGGCCTTGCTCATCCACAGGATGGTCTGCAGGTCGCGCAGGCCGCCGGGCGATTCCTTGCAGTTGGGTTCGAGCGCATAGGGCGTGCTGTCGAACTTCTGGTGGCGGTGCCGCATCTCCTGCGACTTGGCGGCGTAGAAGGCTTGCGGGTCGATGGCAGCGAGGAAGCGCTTGCGAAATCCCGCATAGAGCCGCTTGTCTCCGACCACGAGCCGCGATTCGAGCAGCGAGGTCTGGACCGTGACGTCCTTCGAGGCCTCGGCCAGGCATTCATCGACCGTGCGCACGCTGGAGCCGATCTCGAGGCCCGCATCCCAGCACTGGCCGATGAAGGCTTCGAGCCGCTCGGGCGCGATGTCGGCCGCATGATCGTCGGGCAGCAGCAGCAGCACGTCGACATCCGAATAGGGGAACAGCTCGCCGCGCCCGAAGCCGCCGACCGCGACCAGCGCGAACGCGTGCGCGAATCCGGCCTCGGCCCACAGTGCGCCCAGCGTTTCATCGGCCAGCGCCGACAGCTGCCGCAATGCGGTGTGGACGCTGCGCGTCGGCGCGCGCGCGCTGCGCAACTGGTCGAACAGCGCGAGCTTGCGCGCGCGATAGGCGTCACGCAGCGACGGGATGTCGACCATGATGGCAGCCACGGGCGGCCGATACGGCGTCAGGCCGCGGCGCTGACGAAAGCGGGCGGCGGAGGGCTGCCGGCGGACAGCGTGAGCACCTCGTAGCCGGTCTCGGTGACCAGGACCGTGTGCTCCCATTGCGCCGACAGCGAATGGTCGCGCGTGACGATGGTCCAGCCGTCGTACTGGCCGCCCTTGGCGTCTTCCTTGATGTCGCGCTTGCCGGCGTTGATCATCGGCTCGATGGTGAAGGTCATGCCGGGCTTGAGTTCTTCCAGCGTGCCGGGCTTGCCGTAGTGCAGCACCTGCGGCTCCTCGTGGAAGCCGCGGCCGATGCCGTGGCCGCAGAACTCGCGCACCACCGAGAAGCCGTTGCTCTCGGCAAAGCGCTGGATCGCGAAGCCGATGTCGCCCAGGTGGATGCCGGGCCTGACCTTGACGATGCCGTGCCACATGGCTTCGTAGGTGAAGGCGCACAGGCGCTTGGCTGCGATCGAGGCGTCGCCGACCACGAACATGCGGCTGGTGTCGCCGTGCCAGCCGTCCTTGATGACGGTGATGTCGCAGTTGACGATGTCGCCCTTCTTGAGCGGCTTGTCGTTCGGGATGCCGTGGCACACCACGTGGTTGACGGAGGTGCAGATCGACTTGGGGTAGGGCGTGCTGCTGGCGCCCATGTAGTTGAGCGGCGCCGGGATCGCGCCCTGGACCTGCGTGATGTACTCGTGCGCGAGCTTGTCGATCTGGTTGGTGGTCACGCCGGGCTGGATGTGCGGGGTCAGGTAGTCCAGCACCTCGGACGCGAGGCGGCACGCGACGCGCATGCCGGCCACGCCTTCGGCGTCTTTGTAGGTAATGCTCATGCCCCGAATTATCCCATCGAGCCCGTTAAACTTCAGGGTTATCGCGGATGGCCCCAGTCAGCGGCCGCCGCCTCATTGCTTGACTCCCAACGCGGCCTGCCGGCCGATCCGAACGTGACGTTGCCCGTGAACCCGTCTGCCCATCCCGTCGTCCCCGTGGTGACCTTCTTCGAGGGCGGCAGCGCACTCAGCGATTTCCGGGCGCGCCAGCTGCTGCCGCGCCTTTCGGCCATCGAGCCGCGCATCGAAGGCATCGGCGCCCGCCACGTCCACCTGGTGGTGACCGACGCGGCGCTCGCGGATGCGGACCGCGCGCGCTTCGAGGCGCTGCTGAGCTACGGCGAACCCTTAGCCGCGCCCGGAAAGGCCGGTCCGACGGTCGTGGTCACCCCGCGCCTGGGCACGGTGTCGCCCTGGGCCTCGAAGGCGACCGACATCGCCCACAACTGCGGCCTCGCGCTGCGCCGTGTCGAACGTGTGACGCAGTACCACCTGGTGCTCAAGGCGCCCCTGCTGGACAAGGCCTTCGGCAAGTCGCCGACGCTCGAAGGAGACCAACTGGCCGCCGTCGCAGCGCTGCTGCACGACCGCATGACCGAGTCCGTGCTGGCCACGCTCGACCAGGCCGCCAGCCTGTTCGCCGAGCTGCCGGCGCAGCCGATGGCGCAGGTCGACGTGCAGGGCGGCGGCCGCGCGGCGCTGGTGGCGGCCAACACCACCTTCGGCCTGGCGCTGGCCGAGGACGAGATCGACTACCTGGTCGACGCCTTCACCCGCATCGGCCGCAATCCGAGCGACGTCGAGCTGATGATGTTCGCGCAGGCCAACAGCGAACACTGCCGGCACAAGATCTTCAACGCCGATTTCATCGTCGACGGCGTGGCGCAGCCGCAGAGCCTGTTCTCGATGATCCGCCACACCGAGCGCCAGAACCCGCAGCACACGGTGATCGCTTATTCCGACAACGCCTCCGTCATGGAGGGCACGCAGATCGAGCGCTTCGTCGCTGCCTCCGGATCGGGCCGCTATGGCAAGGCGCAGGCCCACAGCCACGTGCTGATGAAGGTCGAGACCCACAACCATCCGACCGCCATCTCGCCCTTTCCGGGCGCCTCGACCGGCGCCGGCGGCGAGATCCGCGACGAGGGCGCGACCGGCCGCGGCTCGAAACCCAAGGCCGGCCTGACCGGCTTCACCGTGTCGACGCTGTGGCCCGCCGAGAACGGCTTCGGCAAGCCCGCGCACATCGCGAGCCCGCTGCAGATCATGACCGAGGGGCCGCTCGGCGGCGCCGCCTTCAACAACGAATTCGGCCGGCCGAACCTGCTGGGCTATTTCCGCGAGTACGAGCAGTCGATCGTGAGCGACGTCGATACCTTGCAGCGCGGCTATCACAAGCCCATCATGATCGCCGGCGGCCTGGGCAGCATCGATGCGACGCAGACAAAGAAGATCCGCTTTCCGGCCGGCGCCTTGCTGATCCAGCTCGGCGGCCCTGGCATGCGCATCGGCATGGGCGGCAGCGCCGCCAGCTCGATGGCCACGGGCGCCAATGCGGCCGAACTCGATTTCGATTCGGTGCAGCGCGGCAACCCGGAGATCGAGCGGCGTGCGCAGGAGGTCATCAACCACTGCTGGCAGCAGGGCGACGCGAACCCGATCCTGGCGATCCACGACGTCGGCGCGGGCGGCCTGTCGAATGCATTCCCCGAACTCACCAACGACGCCGGCCGCGGCGCACGTTTCGACCTGCGCGCGGTGCCGCTCGAGGAGTCGGGCATGGCGCCCAAGGAGGTCTGGTGCAACGAGAGCCAGGAGCGCTACGTGCTGGCGATCGCGCCGGATTCGCTCGCGCAGTTCCGCGCGTTCTGCGAGCGCGAGCGCTGCCCGTTCGCGGTCGTCGGCGTTGCGACCGAAGCGCGGCAGTTGGTCGTGGCGGAGGGCGTGCCCCTCACCCCAACCCTCTCCCCGGAGGGGAGAGGGAGCCAGACGGACCTTCCCCCTCTCCCTCCGGGAGAGGGTTGGGGTGAGGGCAAGCCGGCCGTCGACATGCCCATGGACGTTCTCCTCGGCAAACCCCCGAAGATGCTGCGCGACGTCACGACCCTCGCGCGCCGCTTCAAGCCGCTGGACCTGACCGGCGTCGACTTGCAGAAGGCTGCGATCGACGTGCTGTCTCATCCCACGGTCGCTTCCAAGCGCTTCCTCATCACCATCGGCGACCGCACGGTCGGCGGCCTCAGTCACCGCGACCAGATGGTCGGCCCGTGGCAGGTGCCGGTGGCGGACTGTGCGGTGACCCTGGCCGACTACGCGGGCTTCGCCGGCGAGGCGATGAGCATGGGGGAACGCACGCCGCTGGCCGCCATCGACGCGCCGGCCTCGGGCCGCATGGCGGTGGGCGAGGCCATCACCAATCTGCTGGCAGCGCCGATCGAACTCTCGCGCGTCAAGCTTTCGGCCAACTGGATGGCCGCCTGCGGCGAACCGGGCGAGGACGCGGCGCTCTACGAAACCGTCAAGGCCGTCGGCCTCGAACTGTGCCCGGCGCTCGGCGTGTCGATCCCGGTCGGCAAGGACTCGTTGTCGATGCGCACTCAGTGGCAGGACGATGGCGTGCAGAAGAAAGTCACCTCGCCCGTGAGCCTGATCGTGAGTGCCTTCGCCACGCTGGCCGACGTGCGGGGCACGCTCACGCCGCAGCTCGATGCCGTCGAGCCCGACACCACGCTGGTGCTGGTCGACCTCGGCCGCGGCCGGCAGCGCATGGCGGCCAGCATCCTGGCGCAGACCCTGGGCCAGAGCGGCGACGTGGTGCCCGACCTCGACCATCCCGAAGACCTGGTGAATCTCGTGGCCGCGGTGAACGCGCTGCGCGCCGAGGGCAAGCTCCTCGCGCTGCACGACCGCAGCGACGGTGGCCTGTTCGCCGCCGCCTGCGAGATGGCCTTTGCCGGCCACGTGGGCGTGGCCCTCAACGTCGACATGCTCGTGACCGAAGGCGACGGCATCAGCGACAGCCGCGCCGAATACGGCGACGCCAAGAACTGGGCCGGGCAAGTCAGCGCGCGGCGCGAGGAACTCACGCTCAAGGCGCTTTTCAACGAAGAATTGGGCATGTTGCTGCAGGTGCGCACCGCCGAGCGCAACGAGGTCATGCAGACCTTGCGCGCGCACGGCCTGAGCACCCACAGCCATTTCGTCGGCAAGACCCGGCCGGCCAGTTCCGCGATGGATGCGGGCAAGGGCAAGCTCGAGGTCTGGCGCGATGCCAAGGCGGTCTTCAGCGCCAGCCTGCACGACCTGCACCAAGTGTGGGACGCGGTGAGCTGGAAGATCTGCCGCGAGCGCGACAACCCCGCCTGCGCCGATGCCGAGCACGCGGCCGCCGGCGATCCGGTCGATCCCGGCGCGCACGTGCTGCTGGCGCCGGGCGCCACCGACGACGTCGCCGCGCCCTTCCTGAACCTGGCCCGGCCCAGGGTCGCGATCCTGCGCGAGCAGGGCGTCAACTCGCATGTCGAGATGGCCTATGCGTTTGCCGAGGCGGGCTTCGAATCCTTCGACGTTCACATGACCGACCTGCAGACGGGCAGGGCGGACCTGGCCGACTTCAAGGGCGTGGTCGCCTGCGGCGGCTTCAGCTACGGCGACACGCTGGGCGCCGGCATCGGCTGGGCGCGCAGCATCACCTTCAATCCGAGGCTGGCCGATCAGTTCGCGCGCTTCTTCGGCCGCGGCGACACCTTCGGGCTCGGCGTCTGCAACGGCTGCCAGATGTTTGCCGAACTGGCCGACATCATCCCGGGCGCCGAGGCCTGGCC
The DNA here is from genome assembly GCF_901827165.1 of Variovorax sp. SRS16. Taxonomy (NCBI): domain Bacteria; kingdom Pseudomonadati; phylum Pseudomonadota; class Betaproteobacteria; order Burkholderiales; family Comamonadaceae; genus Variovorax; species Variovorax sp. SRS16. The sequence goes on along the minus strand of NZ_LR594666.1, from coordinate 2,878,895 downwards.
GCGCTTCACTACCAACCAGAGCGAGCGTTTCGAGGCGCGGCTGGCGATGGTCGAGGTGCTCGACTCACCAAGCCTCTTCTTCGCCGGCATGGCCGGCAGCCGCCTGCCGATCGCGGTGGCGCATGGCGAGGGTTATGCCGACTTCCGGCGTCGCGGCGATCCGGCCCGGGCCATTGCCGCGATGCGCTTCGTCGACAACCACGGCCAGCCGACCGAGGCCTATCCCTTCAACCCGAACGGCAGCGCCGGCGGCCTCACTGCGGTGACCACGTCCGACGGCCGCTTCACCGCGACCATGCCGCATCCCGAACGCGTGTTCCGCAATGTCCAGATGAGCTGGACTTCGGGCGACAAGAGCGAGTTCAGCCCGTGGATGCGGATCTGGCGCAACGCAAGAAAGTGGGTGGGCTGAGAACTGCAGCTCCGACGCCAATGAGAAAGCGGCCCATGGGCCGCTTTCTTGTTCCAGAAACACCGCGGATCCGGCTCCGCCGGTCCGCCGGTGTTGCCCCCAGCAGGGGGAAGGCGGCCACACGAAGTGGGCAAGCCTGGGGGTTACTCTACTTTTGCTTTGGCGCGCAGCTCTTCCTGGTATTTCTGCAACTGCTGCTGCTGCAACTGCTGCACGATCTGCGGCTTGACTTCCTCGAGCTTGGGCATCTGCGCCTGGCGGATGTCGTCGACGCGGATGATGTGGTAGCCGAACTGCGACTTGACCGGCACGGTCGTGGTCTCGCCCTTCTTGAGCTTGATCATCGCTTCCGAGAACTCGGGCACGAAGCTGCCCGGTGCGGCCCAGTCGAGGTCGCCGCCGTTGGCGCCCGAACCCGGGTCCTTGCTCTGCTTCTTGGCGATGTCCTCGAACTTCGCGCCCTTCTTGAGGTCGGCCAGGATCTTCTTGGCCTGGTCCTCGGTCTCGACCAGGATGTGGCGTGCCTTGTATTCCTTGCCGCTGTTGGCGGCGGCGAACTTGTCGTACTCGGCCTTCACGTCGGCGTCCGAGATCGGGTTCTGCTTGCGGTAGTTGTCGAACAGCGTGCGGATCAGGATGGCCTGGCGTGCCAGCTCGAGCTGGTTCTTGTAGTCGTCGGTGGCATCGAGGCCTTGCTTTTGCGCTTCCTGCATGAAGACTTCACGCGCGATGACTTCTTCCTTCAGCTGCGGCTGCATCTCGGGCGTGACCGGCCGGCCGGCGCTGGCCAGCTGCTGGGCCAGCACGTCCATGCGCGCCTTGGGCACCGGCTTGCCGTTGACGACGGCGACGTTCTGCGCCAGCGCAGCGACCGGCAGCGCGCCGAAGAAAACGGCTGCGGCAATGCCTTGCAAGAGTTGTTTTTTCATGAGAAGACTCCGGGGGATGCGCGCCGTGGAAAAGCGCTGGAATGAAAAAGAGGGGAGTGGATGCGCCGCCCGCAATGGCGGCGGTGAGTCAAAGGAAGCGCTTCAAAGCGTCTCGATGGCAATCGCGTGAAGGCCCTGTGCGATGAAAACTTGCAGCGCATCATACACAAGCCGATGCCGCGCCACGCGGGCCTTTCCGGCGAACAGCGGCGAGGCGACGCGGACCCGGAAATGGGTGCCCCAGCCTTGCGGGCCGGCGCCCGCATGGCCGGCGTGTGCGGCGCTTTCGTCGATCACTTCGAGCAGCGTGGGTGCAAGCGCATCGCGCAGGCGCCCCTCGAGTTGGGTGGCGGTGGGCGGCATCATGCGGCCGGCTCGTCCGACTTGAGGTGGGGCGAGATGTAGAGGCCCTGCGCGACCAGGAAGACGATCGGGAACGCATAGCCCCAGAGCTTGAAATTGACCCAGGCCTCGGTGCTGAAATACGCCGCCACATAGCCGTTGACGACGGCCATGAAGAGGCAATACCCGATCCAGGCGACGTTGAGCCGACCCCAGATCTGCGCTGGCAATTCGAGTTGCGCGCCCAGCAGCATCTTGAGGAAATTCTTCCTGAATCCCCACAGCGCGACCGCCAGTGCCACGGCCATCGCGCCGTACAGCACCGTCGGCTTCCACTTGATGAAGCGGTCGTCGTGCAGCGCCAGCGTGAGCGCGCCGAAGAGCAGGATCAGCACCAGCGTCGCCTTCTGCATCGGCTCCAGTCGCCGGTGCATGAACCAGATGATCGCCATCTGCACGACCGTCGCGGCCATCAGCACGCCGGTCGCCATGTAGATGTCGTAGAGCTTGAACGCGCCGAAGAACAGCAGGATCGGAAAGAAGTCGAGGATCAGTTTCATGTGCCGTCCGAACCGCTTTTCTTCTGGAAATCGAGCGAGGCCGAGTTCATGCAGTAGCGCAGGCCGGTCTCGGTCGGGCCGTCGGGAAACACGTGGCCCAGATGGGCGCCGCAGTTGGCGCAGACGTTCTCGGTGCGCGTCATGCCGAGCGAACGGTCGACGATGTTCCTGATCGCGCCGGGCACGGCCTCCTGCGAGAAGCTGGGCCAGCCGCAGCCGGCATCGAACTTGGTGGCCGACTCGAACAGCTTGGCGCCGCAGCAGATGCAGTGGTAGGTGCCGTCTTCCCAGTGGGCTTCGTACTTGCCGGTGAAGGGACGTTCGGTGGCCGCGTGGCGCGTGACCTCGAAGGCGCCGCGCTCGGCGCCTTTCTCGGCCAGCAGCGCCTTCCATTCGGCATCGGTTCGGGGCAGGGGTGCGGTCATGATGAGCAGCTGATCTCGATGGTGGAAGCCCAGTCGGGCGGGAAGCCGGCGAAAGCCTCGTGGCCGGCATGTTCTTCAAATGGGGATTCGAGCAGCCTGAGCAAGGTGGCGACGCCCGAGAAGTCTTTTTGCAGCGCCGATTCGATCGCCTGCTGGCCCAGGTGGTTCCGCAGCACGAACTTCGGATTGGTCCGGCGCATGAGCTCGGCGGCCAGCTCCGATGGCGTCTGGGCTCGCCGCTCTGAAAAGGATAGCAGCCAGGCGTCGAGCCCGGCCCGGTCGAGGAACAGGTCGCGCACCGGCTCCGGATTGCCGTCCGCCACGGAGGCCGACAGCCTGCGCCAGAAGATCGTGTAGTCGACCTTTTCCTTGGCCAGCAGCTTGAGCGCGTCCTCGATCAGCACGCGGTCAGCAGGGGCCGAATCCGCGAGCCCGAGCTTGGCCCGCATGCGGGCCTCGAAGGCGTCCGGGAACACGGTCCGGTACGACGCCAGCGCAGCGAGCGCGATCTCCTGGTCGCCGATCAGCGGCAGCAGCGCCTGGGCCAGGCAATGCAGGTTCCAGTAGGCCACGTTGGGCTGCTGGTTGAAGGCATAGCGGCCGGCGGTGTCGCTGTGGTTGCAGATGTGGCGCGGATCGAAGCCGTCGAGGAACTGGAACGGCCCGTAGTCGATGGTGAGGCCGAGGATGCTCATGTTGTCGGTGTTCATCACGCCATGGCAGAAGCCGATCGCCTGCCATTGCGCGAGCAGGGCGGCGGTGCGCTCGCTCACCGCTTCGAGCAGCGCGGCATAGGCGTTGCCGTCGAAGCGGGACGTGGTGCGGCAGGCCGGATAGAAGTGGTCGATGACGTGATCGGCCAGGGTCCGCAATTCGGCGTCGCGCCCGTTGGCCGCGAAATGCTCGAAGTGGCCGAAGCGGATGAAGCTGGGCGCGGCGCGCGTGACGACGGCCGCGGTCTCGATCTCCTCGCGCCGCACGCGCGCATCCGAACCCGTCACGCACAGCGCGCGCGTGGTCGGGATGCCGAGCGCATGCATGGCCTCGCTGCACAGGAACTCGCGGATGCTGGAGCGCAGCACCGCGCGGCCGTCGCCCATGCGCGAATAGGGCGTCAGGCCCGCGCCCTTCAACTGCAGCTCCCAGCCGCTGCGCATCTCGCCCAGCAGGATGGCACGGCCGTCGCCCAGCTGCCCGGCCCAGACACCGAACTGGTGCCCGCTGTAGACGCTGGCCAGCGGATCGCTGCCGGGCGGGAGTTCGTTGCCGGTGAAGACTTCGAGCGCCTCGGCCGAGGCGAACCATCCGGCATCCAGACCGAGCTCGCGCGCCAGGCCTTCGCTGCGGCCGACCCAGTAGGGCTCCGGCAATGGCGTCGGCTGCAGCCGCGTGTAGAACGCCGGACCCAGGGTCGCGAAGCGGTGGTTCCACTGAAGGCCGGTGTCGGCCGCCAGCGCAGCCTCTGAAATCAGGGTCATGCCCCCGATTGTCCGGCACTTCGAAAGGCCGCACCGCGGGCATTCCCCCATCGCCCGCTTGCTGCGCTGCGCAATACTGATGGCAACGCTTTTTTACCAATTCGAGGAGTTTTCGCGATGCTGGGTTTGATGCAGGACCAACCGCTCTTGATCTCGTCGCTGATCGAGTTCGCGGAGCGCCATCATGGCGATGCCGAGATCGTCTCGCGGCGTGTCGAAGGAGACATTCACCGTACCACCTGGCGCCAGATCGCCGCGCGCTCGCGGCAGGTCGCCAACGCCCTGGACGACGAGCAGCTGCTGTTCAGCGACCGGGTCGCGACACTGGCGTGGAACGGCTACCGCCACGTCGAGATCTACTACGGCGTGAGCGGCACCGGCCGCGTGCTGCACACCATCAACCCGCGCCTGCATCCCGACCAGATCGCCTGGATCGCCAACCATGCCGAAGACCAGATCCTCTGCTTCGACCTGAGCTTCCTGCCGATCGTCCAGGCCATGCATGCCAAGTGCACCACCATCCGCAAGTGGATCGCGCTGTGCGATGCCGACAAGCTGCCGGCCGACAGCGGCGTGCCCAATCTGGTCAGTTACGAGGCCTGGATGGGCCAGCGTTCCACCACCTACGCCTGGCCGAGCTTCGACGAGAATTCCGCCTCCAGCATGTGCTACACGAGCGGCACCACCGGCAATCCCAAGGCCGCGCTCTACAGCCATCGCTCGACGCTGCTGCATGCCTATGCCGCCGCCCTGCCCGACGTGATGTGCCTGTCGGCGCGCGATTCGGTGCTGCCGGTGGTGCCGATGTTCCACGTCAACGCCTGGGGCATTCCGTACTCGGCCGCGCTGGTCGGCGCCAAGCTCGTGTTTCCGGGTCCGGCGCTCGACGGCAAATCGGTGTTCGACCTGATCGAGTCCGAGAAGGTCACCTTTGCCGCCGGCGTGCCGACGGTCTGGCAGATGATGCTCGGCCACATGCAGGCCAACGAGCTGAAGTTCTCGACCTTGAAGCGCACGGTGATCGGCGGCTCGGCCTGTCCGCCGGCCATGATCAACACCTTCCAGCAGGTTTATGGCGTCGAGGTGCTGCATGCCTGGGGCATGACCGAGATGTCCCCGCTCGGCACGCTGTGCACGCTCAAGAACAAGCACCTCGGCCTGCCGCAGGCGCAGCAGACCGCGATCCGCATGAAGCAGGGCCGGGCGATCTTCGGTGTCGACATGAAGATCGTCGACGGCGAGGGCGAGGAGCTGCCCTGGGACGGCAAGGCCTACGGCGACCTGCTGGTCAAGGGCCCGTGGATCGTCAAGGAATACTTCAAGGGCGAAGGCGGCGATCCGCTGATCCCCGACGACCAGGGCCGAGGCTGGTTCCCCACCGGCGACGTCGCCACCATCGATGCCGACGGCTACCTGCAGATCACCGACCGCAGCAAGGACGTGATCAAGTCCGGCGGCGAATGGATCAGCTCGATCGACATCGAGAACATCGCCGTCGCCCATCCGGCGGTCGCGATGGCGGCGTGCATCGGCGTGGCGCATCCGAAGTGGGACGAGCGCCCGATCGTCGTCGTGGTGAAGAAGCCCGGCGCGCAAGTCACGCGCGACGAACTGCTGGCTTTCTACCAGGGCAAGACCGCCAAGTGGCAGATCCCGGACGACGTGGTGTTCGTCGAATCGATCCCGCTCGGCGCGACCGGCAAGATCCTCAAGACCCGGCTGCGCGAGCAGTTGCGCGACTACAAGCTGCCGGGCGTCTGAGAACAGCGGCGGCGCGCGTCAGAGGCGCTCGGCCCGCGGCTTGGCAATGCACGCCAGGGCATCGTCGGCCCAGCGCGCGAGCTTCGCGAGTTCGGGTTCCCTGGCGCTGCGCTCGGCCGCTGCCAGGACCTGCTTCATGAGCTGGAAGCGATGCTCCAGGCTTTCGCGCTCGGCGGGAGAAGGCCAGCGCTCCATCGCGCCTTGCAGCAGCCGGCGCGCGCGGTCCAGTTCATCGGTCTTCGTCGCACCGCCGTCGACCGCCGTGCGCAGGTTGCTGGCCGTCAGCAGTTCGAGCGTGTTGGTGTAGTGCCAGAAGCGCGTCGACAGGCTTTCGGCGTCGATCTCCGCGATGAGATCGGACACCGCCTCCTGCAGCGCTCGATGCAGCTGCGCATCCGGTGCCGTATCGCCGCGCGACAGATCGGCGAGCGCGCCCGCCAGCAAGGCATTGGACAGCGCGAAGGCACGCCGGTCGGCACTGTCGCGCGGCTTGCCGCACTTGTTCTCGTAGCCGCGCCGGAAGCAATCCGCAGCCTGGTCCAGCAGCGCGGTGCGCTGCGCACCGTCCTTCGCAGCCTGGCGCAGCTTGTCGCCGCCGAGCAGGCACAGATGTTCGGAGGCGGCGCTCTCGTTCACCGCCTGCTCGTCGGGAACGTCGGCCGGCAGCGGCCATCGCGTGCTCTCGTCGGCCAGGCCGTCGAGCCATTTCAGCAGCGCCGCCGAGGTGTTGTGCGGATCGGGCGCGCCATCGCCCTGCTCGATGCGGGACAGTGAATTCGCCATCAGCTCAATCTGGCGCAATTGGAGCTTCGAGTAGGCGATGCGGGCAGCGCTCTGGAACCAGCGCAGCGCATCGCGGTGCGCGCCGAGCTCGCGATAGGCCTCGCCGAAAGCCGTGTGGACCACCGAGGCATTGAGCCAGCCCTTGCGGTCCGGATCGTCGGCCAGGCTGCGCTCCAGCTCCGACAGCTGCCATTTCAGCTCCGCCTGCGGCTTGTCTCCGGCCAGCGCGACCGCCTGCATCACGCGCTGGGCCAGCTCGCGCGGACTCATGCAGCTTTCGATGCCGCGCAGCCGCGAGCTTCCTTCGCGCCGGACGGCGGCGCCGGCGCGCGCCTCGCTCTTGGCCAGCTGCCATTCGGCGTCGCCATAGCATTGGTACGCACCCCAGGTGTTGCCGCGCTGCGAACTGCTGTCCCACACATGGCTGCGCGCGCGATGGACCGCTTCGCCGAAGGTGCTGCCGTCGAGCAGGCTCTGATAGAGCGAGGTGGCGAAGGCCTGTCCGGCGTCGTCCTCGATCTGCCAGCCCGCGGCGACCACCGCCTTGGAGCCCATGCGGATGAACTGCAGCGCCAGGCTGGCGGCCAGCACGGGGTAGTTGCGCCGGCCTTCGGCCGATGCCGCATCGGCCGCCGAATCGCGCGCCGAGTAGCAGCAGTTGATGAAGACGAACTCGGGTGCCGGGTCCATCTGGTCCACGTCGGCCGCGGTCAGGATCTGCTGGTGGCTCAGCACCATGCCGGTCTTCGTCACCGGACGGCGCTCTCCGCCCCGGACGGTCTCGTTCGCCACCCACTGGTCGACCACGCCATGGCCGCACAGATGGAGCAGGCGGCAAGGCCGCGCCAGCAATTCGGTGCGCACCTGCTCGAAGGTCACGAGCGGGCCGATCAGCGGCTTGATGCGCCAGGGCCGATCGTCACCGGTCAGCGCGTCGACCACGAGTTCGGCTTCGCGCAGCGCGCCCGCCAGCGGCGCATAGGCGAGCGGCTGGCCCTGCGCGTTCTTCCAGCCCTCGGTGCTCGTCGCGCCGACGACCAGCGCATCCCAGCCGTCGGAAATGTTGGGCAGGCGGCGGAAATCCTCGGTGCTGCGCTGCCGGATCAGGCCGGCCTGCACGCCCAGCGGAAAGGCTTCCTCGACCCGGCCGGCATCGCGCGCGGGCGGCCTGAGCAGTTCCCAGGGCAGGCTGGCCGCCTCGTCGTCGAGCACCAGGATCGTGTTCTCGAAGTTGGCGATGCGGCTCTTCAGATCCTGCGGCAGCAGCAGCTGGAACAGCACGCGGCCCAGGTCGGTGCCGCTGCCTTCGCTGGCGCTGCGCAGGGCCTCTTCGTTGCTGACGCGCGCGATGTACGGCGCGAGGCTGCCGATGTCGGAGAAGGTGCGCGTCGATTCGACCCGTGCGCGCTCGGCGATCAGCGAGTAGTGCAGCCCGGCCAGCCCTTCCTGCTTCTGCACGACCAGCCGCTGCCACACAGTGTTCGAGTAGCGCGGGCGGTAGCCGCTGAGCCCGCCGTCGCGGATCTCGAGCACCTGCTTGCGCCAGGTCAGCCGCTGGCGCCATTCGGGGCGGCGCAGCAGGTCGCGCAGTTCGTAGGCCGCATCGAGCGCGACCGATTCGATGATCTCGACGATCTCGACTTCGGCCAGGCACACGGGCCGCCCGATCGGCGCGTCGCGCGCCAGCAGCTGGGCGGCGCGCCAGATGCCGTTCAGCACGCCGGTCAGGCTGTCGCGCGCCGAGATCGCATGCACGTGGGTGCCGATCAGCAGCGTCGACAGGCGCAGCTGCACCGGGTCGTGCCGGTCGACGAAGGGATCGACATGCACATGCTCGAAGGCGAAGCGCAGCAGGCCGCGCGTGACGGTGTCGGCCAGCGAAGCCGGCGTGAGTTCGCCCACCGTGCCGAGGCCGAGCACCAGGGTGCCGGGATAGGAGGGCGGTTTGCCGTCCTCGGTCCTCGGACGCAGGTAGATGCCGGTGCGCGAGGCGCCCTCGAACAGGTGCAGGTCGAGCATCCGCTGCAGCATCCCGCCGAGCTTCTCGTCGACGCGCTTGCCGGCGCCGATCAGCCGCTCGTTCAGGTAGTGGCCGACGATCAGCGGGAAGCGTGCGTAGTCGAGGCTGCCGTGCACCACCCGGACCTCGATCGGCTGCGGCGCCGTGGCAGCCGGCGCCTGCGAGCGCATGCCGAGCAGGAAGGCCATCGGATCGGCGGGCAGGCTCGGCAGCGTTTCCTCGGCGGGGCGAAGCATCGGCGCCGGCGGCGCATCGGAGGCCGCATCGGGCGCTGCGCGCGACACCGGCCGCTGCTGCGGCAGCGCCGCGGTGCGGCCGGTGTGGAGCAGCTCGAAGTACGCCTCGAAGGCCGAGACATGGTCGGCCAGGTCGCCATGCCCGCACGCGGCGTACCAGGTGCGCTGGCCGTCGAGCGTCGAGTTCCAGCCGACGGTGCCGTCGCCTTCGCGCCGGTAGCCGAAGGCGATGCCGGCGGTGTCGGTCTGTGCGATCTCGCCGAAGCCTGCCCAGGCTTGCGGCTCGACCTTCACCAGCGCCACCGGGGTGTCGCCCTGGCCGGCGACGTAGAGGACGTTCGGATCTTTCTTCAGGTCGGCAAAGCTCCCCTGCATGGCCGCTCGGAACCGGCCGGCGCGCTCCAGCGTGTCCGGGTCGGGCGCGTGCGCGCGGCGGTCCTCGCGCAGCAGCCGGTCCCAGGTCGCGGGGACGAACCAGTCGCCGAAGGTGGGATCGGCCTCGTGCGGCAGCATGTCCATCAGGCCTTCGAAGCGGCCGCCCCAGCCGGCCAGGTCCTCCGGCGTGACCTTGCGGGCCGCCATGGCCAGCCACTGGCCGAGCCGATGCTGCTGCATCAGCAGCATGACCGGCGCATAGGCGCCCGCATTGGGCGTGCCGAGCATCAGGAGGCGGCTGCCGCGCTGCTTGAGCTCGCTCCAGAGCGCGGGCGAATCCTGGAACAGCGCGGCGCGTGCGACCAGCCCGCCCATGGAATGCGCGATCAGGTGGATGGGGCTCGCGGGCGCGAGCTGCCGGATGTCGCGCAGCAGCCCGGCCAGCGCGCGGCCGCTGTCCATGATCGGCGCGCGCCAGTCGTAGGGGAAGGTCACGACGTTGAACTGCGCGCTCGCGCGCTCCAGCAGGCGCTCATAGGCGATCGCCACCAGGCCGGAGGCGCCCAGCGCCTGCGCGGGTTGCGTCAGCCACTCGAGCTTCGCGAGTTCGCCCTTCAGCGCGGCCGAGGGAGACAGCCAGACGAGTTCCCCGGGCTGGCCGTCCAGGCTCAGCTCGCTGCCCATGATGCCCGGCAGCACCACCAGCACGGGCCGCGCCGGCATCTGGCCGATCGCTGCGAGCCAGCGCTGCCGCGGCCAGCGCGAACGCGGATCGGCGGTCAGCGCCTGCAGCAGGCCGCGCGTGCGCCGCTCGTCCTCGGCCAGCGACAGCCAGCCGTCGTCCTGCCCGGCCAGCACGCCCATCAAGGGCCGCCGCGACAGGGCGTCGGCCTTGAAATAGCCGAAGTGGGTGACCGACTTGTCGGCCACGCGCAGGCTTCTGGCATCGGCGCGCTCGAAGCCGCCGAACATGGAATGGGTGTGCACGACGAAGTCGTGATCGTGCAGGCCGTAGAAGAGGTCGCCCAACATCGTCGTGAGGCCGCCCCAGCCGAGGCCGTCGCTGTCGCCGGCGATCACGCGCAGGCGTTCGGGCAGCACCAGCGTGCAGCCGTTCAGCGCCAGGGTCAGCGGCGAGCCCGGGATCATCGCTTCCAGCCCGGGGATGCTGCGCGCATCGCCGCGCGCCGCCACCAGCGAACGCACGAAGCCGTTGAAGCGCTCGTACATCGGCACGCCGTTGGTGCCGAAGGCCAGCCCGATGGCGCGCAGCATCAGCGACAGGTACAGGTCGGTGCGGCGGTCGGCCAGCAAGGTGCCGCGCGCCGGGCAGGCGACCCGCACGAAGGTGCCGATCCTGAAGCGCGCGCCTTTGGCGAGCAGCGCGAAGAGGCGCTCCACCCGGGATCCGTCGGCCGGCGTGCCGTCCGGGTGGCCGCCTTCGTAAGCCCTTTTGAACAGCGCCTCGAGCTGCGTCCATTGCGTCGTCGTGATGCTGCCGGCACCGGCGAGGCACAGCAGTTCGCCGATCATGCCGCCGCGGGAATGCGACACCAGATCGATGGTGCCCGCCTCGGGCATGGCATCGAGCGCCTCGAGCAGTTCGATGGCGTTGTCGATCGGGCTGCGGGTGAGGCTGCGGTGCTCCCAGGCGAGCAGGCTGTCGTAGCGGCTGCAGAGCGCCAGGAAATCCGGCGCGGCCGTCTTTCGCTCCGCGCTGTCCGCCTTGGCATCCGGCATCCAGAGTCGGCTGAAGCTGCCGCGCGTGCTCGACGCGGTGCCGTGGAGGAACAGCAGGATCCTGCCGCGCGGCGCCGCCTGCGACAGCTCGCGCGGCCTCCAGTCGCATTCGGTCGACGACCATTCGAGCAGGCAGCCGCCGGCGCGGCCCACGCCGGCGTCGAGCACCGCGTCCTCGTAGGTCGCGCAGAGCCCGGCCGCGACCCATGCGCCGGCGTGCATCGGCCTGGCACCGAGCCAGCGGTCGATGACATCGGTCGCGATCGCGCCGGTGTCGTAGAGACGGTCGAGCAGCGTCGGCGGCGTCAGCCGGGCGATCCTGTACATCTCGACGGGCGTCGCTGCCGGGCCGGCGCCGCCGCTGCGGGTCGCCTCGGCCGGGCGCCGGAGTTCGAACGGAAGGACCACGCGGGGCCGGTGCTCGGCACGCGCCGGCGCCGGCCCGTCGGCGCCTCGTCCGCGCGCTTCCACCACCGCGGCGAGGGATGCTGCGGACGCATGGCGCGCCGCGAATTCGGCGGGCGAGGTGTGCAGCACCGAGCCGTCCGAGAAATGGACGCTCAGCACGTCGGCCGCAGCGTACTGGTCCGGGTCGAAGCCGTCGCCCGCGCCGGCGCCGCGGGCACCCTGCTGCACGGTGGCGATCTCGTCCAGGTGGCTGCGGATCAGCAGGTCGAACGCGTTCATCTCTGCGGGCCGTGTCTCGGGTGGCATGGCGTTCCCTCCTCGTGCCGCGATGTAGCGCCGGCGGTCGGGCTTCGTCAATACGCCAAACGAGGTGGGAGCGCGCCGGCGCGCCCATGGCATCGGCCGCGATGGCTCGTCCTACCGCCCGGTAGAACGGCGCGGGTGGCGCTGTCGCATGGGTGATAGGAACCGCTCCGGCGGCAGGGCGCTTACGGGCATTCCCTGACGGGCGAGGTGCCAAAGGCTTGTAACCTCATCCCGCCTTGACAGCAGACCAGGAGACATACATCGTGAACTTTCACCTGAGACTCGTAACCGCCGCCGTTCTGGCCGCCAGCGCCACCGGCGCCTTTGCACAGAAGGGCGAAACCGTGAAGATCGCCTGGATCGATCCGCTGTCGGGCCTGATGGCTTCGGTCGGCACCAACCAGCTCAAGACCTTCCAGTTCTTCGCCGAGGAATTCAGCAAGAAGAACGCGGCCGGCGTGAAGTTCGAGATCATCGGCATCGACAACAAGCTCAGCCCGCAGGAAACCACCAGCGCCTTGCGCTCGGCCATGGACCAGGGCGCACGCTACGTCGCGCAGGGCAATGGCTCGGGTGCGGCGCTCGCGATCATCGACGCGCTCGAAAAGAACAACGCGCGCAACCCGGGCAAGGAGGCGCTCTACCTGAACTACGCGGCCGTCGACCCCGATCTGACCAACAGCAAGTGCAGCTACTGGCAATACCGCTTCGACGCCGACACCTCCATGAAGATGGAAGCGCTGACCACCTACATGAAGGAGCAGCCGGACATCAAGAAGGTCTACATCATCGGCCAGAACTACTCGCACGGGCAGCAGGTGTCGAAGTTCGCCAAGGAAGACCTGAAGGCCAAGCGGCCGGACATCCAGATCGTCGGCGACGACCTGCATCCGCTGGCGCAGGTGCGCGACTTCTCGCCCTACATCGCCAAGATCAAGGCCTCGGGCGCCGACACCGTGATCACCGGCAACTGGGGCTCCGACCTGGCGCTGCTGATCAAGGCGGCCAACGACGCCGGCCTCAACGTCAAGTTCTATACCTACTACGCCGTGACCACCGGCACGCCGACCGCCATGGGTGCGGCGTCCGACGGCAAGGTCTACCAGGTCGGCTATGCCCACTACAACATGGGTGGCGACATGCAGCGCTACGCCAACGAGTTCAAGAAGAAGTTCAACGACGACCTCTACACCTCCGACGTCTACACCGTGTTCCAGGCCCTGGTGGACGGCTTCGTCAAGGCCAAGTCGACCGATCCGGTCAAGGTCGCCGCTGCCATGGAAGGCATGAAGTTCAAGAGCTTCAACGGCGACGTCGAACTGCGCAAGAGCGATCACCAGATGCAGCAGGGCCTGTACATCGCCCGCTGGGAGAAGGCCAGCGCCAAGTACCCGTACAGCCCCGAGAACACCGGCTACACGCTGGTGCCGGTGAAGTACTACGACGCCTACGTGGCCAGCACGCCCACCTCGTGCCAGATGAAGCGGCCCAGCCCCTGATGGCAGCTTGACCGGTCGAGGCCCGACTTCAACACTCGGGCCTTTTTCTTTTCCATCCGATCCCGAGGACCGATGAACGTCGAATTCTTCGTCATCTCGTTGCTCAACGGCGTGAGCTACGGGCTGCTGCTGTTCATGCTGAGTTCCGGCCTCACGCTGATCTTCAGCATGATGGGCGTGCTGAACTTCGCCCACACCAGCTTCTACATGCTCGGCGCCTACCTGGCGTACACGATCTCGGGCGTCGTCGGCTTCTGGCCGGCGCTGGTGCTGGCGCCGCTGATCGTGTTCGCGCTCGGCGCGGCCTTCGAGCGCTACAGCCTGCGGCGTGTGCACAAGTTCGGCCACGTGCCCGAGCTGCTCGTGACCTTCGGGCTGTCCTACCTGATCCTCGAACTGGTGCAGCTGATCTGGGGCCGCTCGACCGTGCCCTACGGCTTGCCGACGCAATTGCAGGGGCCGCTCTTCACGCTGTTCGGCACCCAGTTCCCGAAATCGCGCTCCTTCATCATGCTGGTCGCCGTGCTGATGCTGATCTCGGTCTGGCTGCTGCTCACGCGCACCCGCGTCGGGCTGGTGATCCAGGCTGCGCTCACGCATCCGGAGATGGCCGAGGCGCTCGGCCACAACGTGCCGCGCGTCTTCATGCTGGTGTTCGGCGGCGGCGCCGCGCTGGCGGGACTGGCCGGCGTGATCGGCGGCAACACCTATATCACCGAGCCGGCCATGGCCAACTCGGTCGGCTCGATCATCTTCGTCGTCGTCGTGGTCGGCGGCATGGGCTCGCTGGCGGGCGCCTTCCTGGCCTCGCTGCTGATCGGCATCATCCAGACCTTCGCGGTGGCGATGGACCAGTCGCTGGCGACCGGGCTGCAGGCGCTCGGCGTCGCCGTGACGGAGCAGACGCCGGGCTACGAGCTGCTCAAGCTCACCATCTCGCAGGTGGCGCCGATCCTGCCCTACCTGTTCCTGGTGCTGATCCTGATCTTCAGGCCCAAGGGCCTGCTCGGTACGCGGGAAGACTGACGCATGGCCACGCAGTACTACCGCTTCAAGCCCTGGAACATCGGGCGCATCGCGATCTGGTCGCTGTTCGCGATCGCGCTGATCGTCGCGCCGCTGCTGTTCAGGAGCAGCCTCGCGCTGACCATGCTGTCGCAGATCGGCTACCTCATCATCATCTGCCTGAGCTACAACATGCTGCTGGGGCAGGGCGGCATGCTGAGCTTCGGCCATGCCGTCTACGTCGGGCTGGGCTCCTTCATCGCCATCCACACCATGAACCTGGCCACCGCCGGCCACCTCCCGGTGCCGCTGGTGCTGATCCCGCTGGCCGGCGGGATCGGCGGCATGTTCTTCGCGGTGCTGTTCGGCTTCGTGACGACCAAGAAATCCGGCACCACCTTCGCGATGATCACGCTCGGCATCGGCGAGCTCGTGGCTTCGATGGCGCTGATGTTCCCGAGCTTCTTCGGCGGCGAGGGCGGCATCACGACCAACCGGGTCTACGGCACGCCCTTCCTGGGCCTGACTTTCGGCCCGCAGATCCAGGTCTACTACCTGATCGCCGTGTATTGCTTTGTCTGCACGGCGCTGATGTACGCCTTCACGGGCACGCCGCTCGGCCGCATCCTGAACGCGGTGCGCGACAACCCCGAGCGCGTGGCCTTCATCGGCTACAACACCCAGCGCGTGCGCTACTTCGCCTTCATCATCGCGGGCTTCTTCGCCGGCATCGGCGGCGGGCTCAACGCCATCAACTTCGAGATCGTCAACGCATCGGACAGCCTGAACGGGTTGCGCTCGGGCAGCTACCTGCTGTTCACCTTCCTGGGCGGCGCGACCTTCTTCTTCGGGCCGATCATCGGCGCGGCGCTCCTGGTGTTCGCGCTGGTGCTGCTGTCGGAACTCAGCAAGGCCTGGCTGCTGTACGTCGGCCTGGTGTTTCTCTTCATGGTCATGTTCGCGCCCGGCGGCGTCGCGAGCCTGATCATGATGAATCTGCGGGTCGCGAAATTCGGCAAGTTCAAGCGCTTCTGGGTGCTCTACGCGGGCCTGATCGCGACCGGCGCGCTCGTCATCGCGGGCGCTGCGGCCATCGTCGAGATGATCTATCACATGCAACTCGATGCCGCCCTCGGGCCGGAACTCGCCTTCGCCGGCATCACGCTCGATACCTCCGCGCCCACGAGCTGGTCGGTTTGCACCGCCATGCTGGTGGTCGGGCTGATCCTCCTGGAGATCGTGCGTCGGCGTTTCGTGCGGACCTGGGGGCATGCGCAGGAAGAGATCGAGCTGGAACTCAAGCGCAGGGAGGTGGCATGACCCTTGCCCTTGAACTCAAGAGCCTGCGCAAGACCTTCGGCAAGACCGAGATCATCCGCGGCGTCGACCTCGCCGTCGAGGCCGGCGACCGCATCGCGATCATCGGACCCAACGGCGCCGGCAAGTCCACGCTCTTCAACCTGATCAGCGGCCGGCTCGCGCCCACCAGCGGCGAGGTGCTGCTCAACGGCCAGCGCATCAATGGCAAGCAGCCCTTCGAGATCAACCGGCTCGGCCTGTCGCGCAGCTTCCAGATCACCAACATCTTCCCCAAGCTCAGCGTGTTCGAGAACCTGCGCTGCGGCGTGCTGTGGAGCCTGGGCTACCGCTACACCTTCCTGCGCTTCCTGTCGCGCCTGGACGATGCCAACGAGCGCACCGAGGCGCTGATCCGCCAAGTCGGCCTGGAGAAGAAGCGCGACGTGCTGGCGGTGAACCTCACCTATGCCGAGCAGCGCGCGCTGGAGATCGGCGTCACCATCGCCGGCGGCGCCAGCGTGATCCTGCTCGACGAGCCGACCGCCGGCATGAGCAAGACCGAGACCGCGCACTTCATCGCGCTGATCAAGCAGGTCACCGTCGGCAAGACGCTGCTGACGGTGGAACACGACATGGGCGTGGTGTTCGGCCTGGCCGACAAGATCGCGGTGGTGGTCTACGGCGAGGTGATCGCCTTCGACACGCCGGCCGCAGTGCGCGCGAATGCGCGCGTGCAGGAGGCCTACCTCGGCTCCTCTGTGGCCGATGCGCAAGGGCAGGGACACTGACGACATGCTCAAGCTGCAAGACATCCACGCCTACTATGGCAAGAGCCATGTGCTGCATGGCGTTTCCTTCGACGTCGGTCCGGGCGAGATCGTCGCGCTGCTGGGCCGCAACGGCTCCGGCCGCTCGACCACCGCCAAGGCCATCATGGGCCTGGTGCATGCCGAAGGCACGCTGCGCTGGAAGGAGCAGGACATCCTGCGCCGCAAGGCCTACGAGATCGCGCACCTGGGCATCGGCTATGTGCCCGAGAACCGCGACATCTTCCCCAAGCTCACGGTGCATCAGAACCTGCTGCTCGGGCAGAAGGGCAAGGGCACCGGCAGCCGCTGGCAGTTCGAGGACATGTACGGCATGTTCCCGCGCCTGAAGGAACGCCAGCACACCGAGGCCGGTGTGCTCTCCGGCGGCGAGCAGCAGATGCTGACCTTGTGCCGCACGCTGATGGGCGACCCCGACCTGATCATCATCGACGAGCCGACCGAAGGCCTCGCGCCCAAGATCGTCGAACTGGTCGGCGAATATCTGCGTACGCTCAAGGACAAGGGCATCTCGGTGCTGCTGATCGAGCAGAAGCTGACGATCGCGATGCAGATCTCCGACCGCGCCCTGGTGATGGGCCATGGGAGCATCGTGTTCGACGGCACGCCGGACAGCCTGCGCGCCGATGCGGCCACCCGCAAGGAGTGGCTCGAAGTCTGAACGCTTCGGGCCGTTTGTCTCGGCAGCGACTGCGAGGTCGTTGCGGGGTCATGCGAAACGCCTAGAATTCAATAAAAAAGAACACTCGTGCTTTTTGGCGCGAAGCTGGATTTTTCCGATCCCCTCCCATTCCAAAGGAACGCAGCATGACGGCTGAATACAAAGTGATCGGCGATGTCGCCGTGATCACCCTGACCAATCCCCCGGTCAACGGTCTCGGTTACGCGACGCGCGTCGGCATCACCGACGGACTGTCCAAGGCCGCGGCCGATCCGGCCGTCAAGGCCATCGTCCTCACCGGCGCCGGCAAGGCCTTCTCGGGCGGCGCCGACATCAAGGAATTCGGCACGCCCAAGGCGATCCAGGAGCCCAACCTGCTGAGCGTGATCCGCGCGCTCGAAGCCTCTGACAAGCCGATCGTCGCCGCGATCCATTCGGTCTGCATGGGCGGCGGGCTCGAACTCGCCATGGGCTGCCACTACCGCGTGGCCGCGCCCGGCACCAGCGTCGCGCTGCCCGAGGTCAAGCTGGGCCTCCTGCCCGGTGCCGGCGGCACCCAGCGCCTGCCGCGTCTGCTGGGCGTGGAAACCGCGCTCAACATGATCGTCAGCGGCGAAGCCGTCAAGAGCGAACTGCTGGCCTCGCTGCCGGGCCAGAAGCTGTTCGACAAGCTGGCCACCTCGCCCGAATCCCTGTTCGACGACGCGCTCGCGTTCGCCAAGTCCGTCATGGGCAAGACCGGCGACGCGCTGCCGCTGGTGCGCAACCTGCCGTGCAAGCATCCGCAGGGCGATGCCTACTTCCAGTTTGCGCGCAACATGGTCGCGGGCATGTCGAAGAACTACCCGGCGCCGCTCAAGTGCGTGGACGCGGTCGAGGCGGCGACGAAGATGAAGTTCGAGGACGGCATGGCCGAAGAGCGCAAGACCTTCATGGCGCTGATGTTCACGCCCGAGTCGATCGCGCTGCGCCACCTGTTCGTGGCCGAGCGCGCCGCATCCCGCATCCCCGACGTGCCCGAGGACACGCCCAAGCGCACGATCCAGTCGGTCGGCGTGATCGGCGCCGGCACCATGGGCGGCGGCATCTCGATGAACTTCCTGAACGCCGGCATCCCGGTGAAGATCCTCGAGATGAAGCAGGAAGCGCTCGACCGCGGCGTCGCCACCATCCGGAAGAACTACGAGGCCCAGGTCAAGAAGGGCAAGCTCAAGCAGGCCAAGTACGACGAGCGCATGGCGCTGCTCAGCACCACGCTGAACTACGACGAGCTGAAGGACGCCGACCTGATCATCGAGGCCGTGTTCGAGGAGCTCGGCGTCAAGGAGAAAGTGTTCAAGGAACTCGACCGCATCGCCAAGCCCGGCGCCATTCTGGCGTCCAACACCTCGACGCTCGACGTCGACAAGATCGCGGCCTTCACGAAGCGCCCGCAGGACGTGGTCGGCATGCATTTCTTCAGCCCGGCCAACGTGATGAAGCTGCTCGAAGTGGTGCGCGGCAAGCAGACCGGCAAGGACGTGCTGGCCACCGTGATGGCGGTGGCCAAGAAGATCAAGAAGACGGCCGTGGTCTCCGGCGTCTGCGACGGCTTCATCGGCAACCGCATGATCGAGCAGTACTCGCGCCAGGCCGGCTTCCTGCTCGACGAAGGCGCGACGCCGCAGCAGGTCGACCGCGCCGTCGAGAAGTTCGGCTTCGCGATGGGTCCGTTCCGCATGGGCGACCTCGCGGGCAACGACATCGGCTGGGCGATCCGCAAGCGCCGCGCGACCGAGCGCGCCGACATGAAGTACAGCAAGACCGCCGACAAGCTCTGCGAACTGGGCCGCTTCGGCCAGAAGACCGGGGCAGGGTGGTACGACTACCTGCCCGGCAAGCGCGACGCGATCCCGAGCCCGGTGGTGGCCGAACTGATCGAGAAGCACCGCAAGGACGAGGGCATCACGCCGCGCAAGATCTCCGACGAGGAAATCGTGCAGCGCCTGGTCTATTCGCTGGTCAACGAAGGCGCCCACATCCTCGAGGACGGCATCGCCAGCAAGTCCGGCGACATCGACATGGTCTACCTCACGGGCTACGGCTTTCCGCTCTGGCGCGGCGGCCCGATGCACTATGCCAACCAGGTCGGCCTCTACAACGTGGCCGAGGCGATGAAGCGCTTCGCGAAGAACCCGCGCGACGACGCGAGCTTCTGGCA
This sequence comes from Variovorax sp. SRS16, assembly GCF_901827165.1. Taxonomy (NCBI): domain Bacteria; kingdom Pseudomonadati; phylum Pseudomonadota; class Betaproteobacteria; order Burkholderiales; family Comamonadaceae; genus Variovorax; species Variovorax sp. SRS16. The sequence goes on along the minus strand of NZ_LR594666.1, from coordinate 2,859,629 downwards.
GCCGGCACCGCTGATCCAGACACTGGTGGCCGAAGGCAAGCAGTTCAGCTGAGCACACGGCGGTGCCGACGGTGATCAAACGGGTCCTGCTCGTCGTCCTGCTGGCGCTGCTCGCGCTGGCAGCGGTGGTCGCGGTCAACACCTGGCGCATGCCCTCGCGGCAGCTGCGCGTGGATGCGATCGAGAAGATCGCGGTCGACCCGGACGCCGCGGCCCGCCGCCTCTCGGGCGCGATCCCGTTCCGCACGGTGTCGAGCTTCGACGGCATGGAGCGCAACGGCCAGGAGTTCAGGAAGCTGCAGGCCTACCTGGCCGAGCAGTTTCCCCGGCTGCATGCGACGCTCAAGAAGGAAGTCATCGGCGACAACGCCTTGCTCTACACCTGGACCGGCAGCGATCCGTCGGCCAGGCCGGTCGCGCTGATGGCGCACCAGGACGTGGTCCCGATCGCGCCCGGCACCGAGAAGGCCTGGTCCGCCGATCCCTTCAGCGGCGCGATCAAGGACGGCTTCGTCTGGGGTCGCGGCACCTGGGACGACAAGGGCAACCTGCTGGCGCAGATGGAGGCGATCGAGATGCTGGTCACCAGCGGCTTCCAGCCGCGGCAGACGGTCTACCTGATCTCCGGCGACGACGAGGAAGTCAATGGGTTGCGCGGCGCGCTGCCGATCGCGCAGCTCCTGAAGTCGCGCGGCGTGCGGCTCGACTGGGTGCTCGACGAAGGCCTGCTGGTCACCGAAGGCGTGCTTGCAGGCCTGGACAAGCCGGCCGCGCTGATCGGCATGGCCGAGAAGGGCTACGGCACCTTCTTCCTCACGGTCGACACGCAACCCGGCCACGCCTCGATGCCGCCGAGCCGCAGCGCCATCGGCATCCTCAGCGCGGGACTCGCGAAGCTCGAAGCGAACCCGATGCCGGCGTCGATCGGCGGCGTCGCGGCCGACATGTTCAACGCGCTGGCACCCGAGATGCATGGCGCCAACCGGGTCTTCATGTCGAACCTCTGGCTGTTCGGCCCGCTGGTGCGCCACGAGCTCGAGAAGTCCGCGAGTACCAGCGCGGTGCTGCGCACGACCACGGCGCTGACCATCGTGCGCGCCGGCAACAAGGACAACGTGCTGCCGGGCCGGGCCGAGGCCGCGGTCAATTTCCGCATCCTGCCGGGCGATACGCTGGCCTCGGTGCAGGAACACATCCGCAAGACCGTCGACGACCCGGCGATCACGATCAAGGCCTATCCCGGCAACGCGGAGCCGACGCCGGTGGCATCGTCGACGAGCGACAGCTACCGAATGCTTCAGACGACGGTGCAGCAGACCTTCCCCGATGCAATCGTGGTGCCGGGCCTGTACATCGCCGCTTCGGACTCGCGCCATTTCGTCGATATCGCCGACAGCGTCTACCGCTTCGAGCCGGTGCGTGCGCGGCCCGAGGATCTGGGGCGCTTCCACGGCACCAACGAGCGCGTCTCGATCGCCAACTACGTCGAGATGATCCAGTTCTATCACCAGCTGCTGCGCAACACGGCACAGCCCCAGTAACCTCCTTCATTCTTCTCTCCAAAGGACTCCATCATGACCAGCGCCGTCATCGTCTCCACCGCCCGCACGCCGCTCGCCAAGAGCTGGAAGGGCGCCTTCAACATGACGCACGGCGCCACGCTCGGCGGCCATGCGGTGCAGCATGCGGTCGCGCGCGCGGGCATCGATCCCGCGACCGTCGACGACGTGATCATGGGCTGCGCCAATCCCGAAGGTGCGACCGGCGCCAACATCGCGCGCCAGATCGCGCTGCGCGCCGGCCTGCCGATCACCACCTCGGGCATGACCATCAACCGCTTCTGCTCCTCGGGCCTGCAGACCATCGCCACCGCGGCGCAGCGCATCGTCGCGGGCGAGGGCGAGGTCTATGTGGCCGGCGGCGTCGAAAGCATCTCGTGCGTGCAGAACGAGATGAACAAGCACATGCTGGCCGATCCCTGGCTGGTCAAGCACAAGCCCGAGATCTACTGGAACATGCTGCAGACGGCCGAGCAGGTTGCCAAGCGCTACAACATCGGCCGCGATGCGATGGACGAATACGGCGCCGCCAGCCAGCAGAAGGCCACTGCCGCGCTCGAGGCCGGCCGCTTCAAGGAAGAGATCGCGCCGATCACCGTGACGGCCGGCGTGGCCGATGCGGTGATGGGCCTGCGCACCAGGGAAGTCACCGTCGAGAACGACGAAGGCATCCGCGCCGGCACCACCAAGGAAGGCATCAGCGGCATTCGCTCCGCCGTGCCTGGCGGCCTGATCTCGGCCGGCAACGCCAGCCAGTTCTCCGACGGCGGCGGCGCCTGCGTGGTGGTCGAGGAAAAGTATGCCGAGCAGAAGGGCCTGAAGCCCCTCGGCCGCTTCCTCGGCTTCGCGGTCGCGGGCTGCGAGCCCGACGAAATGGGCATCGGCCCGGTGTTCGCGATCCCCAAGGTGCTCAAGCGCCTCGGCCTCAAGATCAGCGACATCGACCTGTGGGAACTCAACGAGGCCTTCGCTGTGCAGGTGATCTACTGCCGCGACAAGCTCGGCATCCCGGGCGAGCTGCTCAACGTCGATGGCGGCGCGATCGCGGTCGGTCATCCTTACGGCGTGAGCGGGCAGCGGCTGACGGGCCACGCGCTGATCGAGGGCAAGCGGCGCGGCGCGAAGAAGGTCGTGGTCACGATGTGCATCGGCGGCGGGATGGGCGCTGCCGGCGTCTTTGAAGTCCTGTGACGGACAGGCTTCGCATCAGCAACCCATGAGCCTTCGCCCGACCCTCGACTTCCTGCTCTACGACTGGCTGCACGCCGAGTCGCTCAATGCGCGTGCGCGCTTTGCCGACCACTCGCGCGAGACCTTCGATGCGGTGCTCGATACCTGCGAGCGCATCGCGCGCGAGAAGTACGCGCCGCACAACCGCACCGTCGACACGCAGGAGCCGCAGTTCGACGGCGAGCGCGTGATCCTGCCGCAGGCCACGCACGATGCGCACAAGGCCTTCGCCGAGTCCGGCATGCTGAGTGCCGCGCAGGACTACGAGATCGGCGGCATGCAGCTGCCCTACACGGTGCAGGCCGCCGCCGGTAGCTTCTTCGCGATGGCCTCGGTGAGCATCGGCGCCAACATGCTGACCAGCGGCAACGCCAACTTGCTGATGGTGCACGGCACGCCGATGCAGCAGGCGGTCTTCGCGAAGAACGAATTCTCCGGCCGCTGGGCGGGCACCATGTGCCTGTCGGAGCCGCAGGCCGGCTCCAGCCTGAGCGACGTCGCGACACGCGCGGTGCCCGACGGCGACGGCTTCCAGGACGATCCGCTCGGCCCGCGCTATCGGCTCACGGGCCACAAGATGTGGATCTCGGCCGGCGACCACGAGCTGACCGAGAACATCGTTCACATCGTGCTGGCCAAGATTCCCGACGCGCACGGCAAGCTGGTGCCGGGCACGCGCGGCATCTCGCTGTTCATCGTGCCGAAGTGGCTGGTGAAGGTGGAGAGCCCTCACCCCGGCCCTCTCCCGCGAGCGGGAGAGGGGGAGGTCGGCAGCGTGACAGTCACGCTGGGCAGCAGGAACGACGTCGCCCTGGCCGGCCTCAACCACAAGCTCGGCTGGCGCGGCACCACCAACACGCTGCTCAACTTCGGCGAAGGCCGGTTTCCGGTGGACGGCAAGGCGGGTGCCGTCGGCTACCTCGTGGGGCAGCCCGGCAAGGGCCTGCACTGCATGTTCCACATGATGAACGAGGCGCGCATCGGCGTCGGCACCGCGGCCACCATGCTCGGCATGGCCGGCTATTACGCCTCGCTCGACTACGCGAAGAGCCGGCCGCAGGGCCGGCCTCAGGGGCCGGCCGGCAAGGACGCCGCCAGCCCGCAGGTGCGCATCATCGAACACGCGGACGTGCGCCGCATGCTGCTGGCGCAGAAGTCGTATTGCGAGGGCGCGCTGGCGCTGGAGCTCTATTGCGCACGCCTGGTCGACGAACAGAAGACCGGCGATGCCGAGGCCGCGGACGACGCGCGGCTGCTGCTCGAAGTGCTGACGCCGATCGCCAAGAGCTGGCCGAGCGAATGGTGCCTGGAAGCCAATTCGCTCGCCATCCAGATCCATGGCGGCTATGGCTACACGCGCGACTTCCCGGTGGAACAGTACTGGCGCGACAACCGCCTCAACATGATCCATGAAGGCACGCACGGCATCCAGGCGGCCGACCTGCTCGGCCGCAAGGTGCTGATGGAGGAGGGCCGCGGCCTCACGCTGCTGGCCGCGCGCATCGCCGAGACGATGCGGCGCGCGGCGGCCGTGCCCGCACTGGCGGCGCATGCGAAGTCGCTCGGCGAGGCGCTGGAGCGCGTCGGCGCTGCGACCCGCGAGGCCTGGGCGACCGGCCATCCGCAGGAGGCGCTGGCCAATGCGGTGCCGTACATGCAGGCCTTCGGCCACATGGTGCTCGCATGGATCTGGCTCGATGTCGCGCAGCGCGCGCTCGAACGCGATGCCGCCAAGGCGTTGCCGGCCACCGTGGGCCGCCTCGGCGCGGCCGACTATTTCTTCCATTACGAACTGCCCCGCATCGGCGCCTGGCTGAACGTGGTCGAACGCCGCGACCCGACCTGCGCCGCGCTGCCCGAGGAGGCTTTCTGATGGCCGCGCCCCGCGCACACGCCACGCTGGAGGCATGGATCTGGGTGCTGATCTATGGTGGCCTCTTCATGCTCATCCTCGGCATCGCGACCGGCCGCACGAGCCCGGGTCTGGGTTGGTCCATGGCCGTGCCGGGCGTGGCGCTGGCCGCGGTCGGCGTCGTGCTGATCTATGTCCGTTCCCGCCTGAAAGAGAAACAACCATGACCGCAAGAAGCATCCAGAAACTGTTCGACCTCGGCGGCAAGACCGCGCTGATCACCGGCGGCTCGCGCGGCCTCGGCCTGCAGATGGCCCATGCGCTCGGCGAGGCCGGCGCGAAGATCATGCTGAGCTCGCGCAAGGCCGCCGATCTCGAAGAGGCCGCGGCCGAGCTGCAGGCGGCCGGCATCGACACGCGCTGGATCGCGGCCGACTGTTCCAGGGAAGAGGACACGCGCCGCCTGGCCGACGAGACGCTGGAACGCATGGGCAGCGTCGACATCCTGGTCAACAACGCCGGCGCCAGCTGGGGTGCGCCGGCCGAGGACCATCCGGTCGAAGCCTGGGACAAGGTGATGAACCTCAACGTGCGCGGCTATTTCATCCTGTCGCAGCAGATCGCCAAGCGCTGCATGATCCCGAAGAAGTCTGGGCGCATCATCAACATCGCGTCCATCGCCGGCCTCAACGGCAACCCGCCCGAGATGCAGACCCTGGCCTACAACACCTCCAAGAGCGCGGTGATCGGCTTCACCCACACGCTGGCGGCCGAATGGGGCAAGTACAACATCAACGTCAATGCGATCTGCCCGGGCTTCTTCATGACCAAGCTGGCGGCTGGGCTGATCAAGTCGATGGGCGAGGAGAAGATGGCCTCGCATGCGCCGCTCGGCCGGCTGGGCGACGACGAGGACCTGAAGGGCATCGCGCTGCTCTACGCGAGCGACGCCGGCAAGCACATCACCGGGCAATGGCTGGCCGTCGACGGCGGCGTGAGCGTCGTGCTGGGCGCCTGACGTGGACGACATCAACGTCCGTTCCTACACCAGCCAGATCCCGTTCGCGGTGCACCTGGGCTTCGAGCTCGTGAAGTTCGAAGGCGGCGAATCGGAGATCCGCTACACCGCGAAGCCCGAGCATCTCAACACCTTCGACGTCACGCACGGCGGCGCCTGCATGACGCTGCTGGACATCACCATGGCCGCGGCAGCGCGCAGCCAGACGCCCGAGACCGGCGTGGTCACGATCGAGATGAAGACCACCTTCATGCAGCCTTCCGTGGGTCCGCTGCATGCGCGCGGCCGCCTCATGCACCGCACCGCCACGCTGGCCTTCACCGAGGCCACGATCTACGACGCGCAGGAGCGCGCCTGCGCCCATGCGACCGGCACCTTCAAGTACGTGAAGCGCCGCCTGCCCACGGGTCCGGGCAGCGCCAACGCGATGCGTCCGCCATCCACCGACTGACCCGATTCCATCGAGGAGACACAACCATGCCCACCAATCGCCAGCAGCTGCTCGACAACCGGCCGGAGGGCGAAGCCGTCGCCGGCAATTTCAGGCTCGTGAGCGTCCAGACGCCTGCGCTCAAGGACAACCAGGTGCTGGTGCGCCACCACTACATGAGCCTGGACCCGTACATGCGCGGCCGCATGAACGATGCCAAGAGCTACGCACAGCCGCAGCCGCTCGGCCAGGTGATGCAGGGCGGCACGGCCGGCGAGGTGGTCGAGAGCAGGCATCCCAAGTACGCGGTGGGCGACAAGGTCGTCGGCTTCGGCGGCTGGCAGGAATACAGCGTGGTCGATGCCTCGCAGCCCGGCGCGCTCAAGAAGGTCGACACCACGCACGTGCCGCTGTCGCACTACCTGGGCGCGGTCGGCATGCCGGGCGTGACGGCCTGGTACGGGCTGGTGAAGATCATCGCGCCGAAGGCCGGCGAGACGGTCGTCGTCACCGCCGCCAGCGGCGCGGTCGGCAGTGCCTTCGGTGCATTGGCAAGGGCGCGCGGCTGCCGCGTGGTCGGCATCGCGGGCGGTCCGGACAAATCCAAGTACGTGACCGACGAACTCGGCTTCGATGCCTGCATCGACTACCGGCAGCATCCTGACGTGAAGAGCATGAGCGCGGCACTCAAGGAAGCCTGCCCGCAGGGCATCGACGGCTATTTCGAGAACGTCGGCGGCTACATCTTCGACGCGGTGCTGCTGCGTGCCAATGCCTTCGCGCGCGTCGCGTTGTGCGGCATGATCGCGGGCTACGACGGGCAGCCGCTGCCGCTCGCGAATCCCGCGCTGATCCTGATCAACCGCATGAAGATCGAAGGCTTCATCGTCAGCGAGCACATGGAAGTGTGGCCCGAGGCATTGGCCGAACTGGGCCAGCTCGTGGGCAGCGGCAAGCTGCGGCCGCGCGAGTCGGTCGCGCAGGGTATCGAGTCGGCGCCCGAGGCCTTTCTCGGGCTGCTCAAGGGCAGAAACTTCGGCAAGCAGCTCGTCAAATTGATCTGAGGCCGACCCAGGAGACCGGCGATGAACGACACGACGCACGAGGTCTTCAACCAGCCAACGCCGCTGGTCGGCTACAACCTGTTCGAAACCAACCGGCCGTTGCGCGACGCGCTGAAGTTCAACGCGCCGGCACTGCAACCGGCGCCGCTCGAGCACCTGGGCGCGCTGGCGGGCACGGCCGAGATGCAGATGCATGCGCGGCTCGCAAACACGAACACGCCGGTGCTGCATACGCACGACCGCTTCGGGCGGCGCATCGACGAGGTGGAGTTTCATCCGAGCTATCACGCGCTGATGACGGAAGCTGTTGGAGCTGGGTTGCATGGGACGCCGTGGGGGAGCCCTCACCCCAACCCTCTCCCGGAGGGAGAGGGGGCCATGCCTTCGCCCCACGTCCAGCGCGCCGCCGGCTTCATGCTCTTCACCGAGCTCGAGCCCTCGATCCTGTGCCCGATCTCGATGAGCTACGCCGTCACGCCCGCGCTGCGCGGCAACGCGGCGATCCATGCCGACTGGGGACCGAAGCTCGCGAGCCGCTGGTACGACCCGGCGCTCAAGCCCTGGCGCGACAAGCCCGGCGTGACCATGGGCATGGGCATGACCGAGAAGCAGGGCGGCTCCGACGTGCGCGCCAACACGACGCGTGCCGTGCGCGCCGACAGCGACGCCTGGGGCGAGCGCTACGAGATCACCGGCCACAAGTGGTTCTTCTCGGCGCCGATGTGCGATGCCTTCCTGGTGCTCGCACAGGCGCCCGCCGGGCTCTCGTGCTTCTTCATGCCACGCGTGCTGCCCGACGGCAGTCGCAACGCGATCCGCATCCAGCGCCTGAAGGACAAGCTCGGCAACAAGGCCAATGCCAGTTCCGAGGTCGAGTTCCAGGGCGCGAGCGCATGGCTGGTCGGTGACGAGGGCCGCGGCATTCCGCAGATCCTCGAGATGGGCACGATGACACGCCTGGACTGCGCGCTCGGCACCAGCGGCCTGATGCGCCAGGCCCTGAGCCTCGCGCTGCACCACACCGCCGAGCGCCAGGCCTTCGGCAAGCCGCTGATCGAGCAGCCCTTGATGAAGAACGTGCTGGCGGATCTCGCGCTCGAAAGCGAGGCCGCGACCGCGCTCGCGATCCGGCTCGCGCGCACCTTCGATCACCCGGACGACGAGCATGAACGCCTGATGGCGCGCCTCCTGACGCCGGTCGCCAAGTTCTGGATCTGCAAGCGCGGCAGCCACTTCGCGCAGGAGGCGATGGAATGCCTCGGCGGCAACGGCTATGTGGAAGAGGGCGGCGAAGGCGTGATGGCGCGCATCTACCGCGAGATGCCGCTCAACTCGATCTGGGAAGGCGCCGGCAACATCATGGCGCTCGACCTGTTGCGCGGGCTGCGCAAGGGCGATGCGGTCGCTGCGCTGGCGCATGAACTGGCCCCGGCGCGCGGTGTCGACCAGGCACTCGACCGGCTGGCCGATGCGCTGCCCGCACGCGTCGAGGCCATGGCCACCGAGATCGAGGCACGCCGCCTCGCCCAGGATGTCGCGCTCGCGGTGCAGGCCGCACTGCTGGTGCAGACCGCGCCGGCCGCCGTCGCCGGCGCGTTCTGCGCCTCCCGCCTCGGCGGCGACTGGGGCCAGGCTTTCGGCACGCTCGGCGCCGGCACCGATGTCGATGCGATCATCACGCGCGCCCGGCCGCACTGAGCCGCAACACCCGCAAGGAAACACGATGGCAGACCTGATCCTCCACCACTACGCGACCTCCCCCTTCTCGGAGAAGCTGCGCCTCATCCTCGGCTACAAGAAGCTGGCCTGGAAGTCGGTGATCATCCCGGCGATCATGCCCAAGGCCGACGTGATCGCGCTCACCGGCGGCTACCGCCGGACGCCGGTGCTGCAGATCGGCGCCGACATCTATTGCGACACGGCGCTGATCTGCGACGTGCTCGAGCATCTCGCGCCGGTGCCCTCGCTCTATCCCGAACCGGGCAAGGGCCTCGCGCGCGTGATCGCGCAATGGGCCGACAGCAGCCTGTTCTGGGCCGCGATGGGCTACAGCTTCAGCCCCAAGGGCGCGGCCGACATGTTCGCCAATGCGCCGCCCGAGGCGGCCAAGGCCTTTGCCGACGACCGCCGCGCGATGAGCGTCAACATGGTGCGGCATCGCCCGGCCGATGCCGCGGCGGCCTACAAGTCCTATCTGCGCCGCATGTCGGACATGCTGGACGATGGCGACTTCCTCATGGGTGCGTATCCGACGGTGGCCGACTTCGCCTGCTACCACCCGCTGTGGTTCACGCGCAAGCGCACGCCGTCGATGGCCGGCATCCTGCAGCTCACGCCGGCCGTGCAGGACTGGATGGACCGCATGTCGGCGATCGGCCACGGCACGATGGAAAGCTTCGATGCCGCGCAGGCCATCGCCGTCGCGAAGGCGTCGACGCCGCACACGCTGCTGTCCGACAGCACCTTCCAGGACGAGCACGGCATTCCGCTCGGCGCGCGCGTCACGGTCGCGGCCGAGAGCTTCGGCCCCGAGCCGACCGAGGGCGAACTGATGGCCGCCACGCGCACCCACTACACGCTGCGCCGCACGGACGAGCGAGCCGGCACCGTCCACGTGCACTTCCCGCGCATCGGTTTCACGCTGCGCAAGGTCGAGGGCTGAAGGTCGCGCGAGCACCTTTGCGACTGCGTCGGCGAGTTTTTCGTATTTCAATGGCGTCTCCTGCAACGAGACCCAAGGACACGCGCAAATGATTCAGGATTTCAAGGGCACCACGGCCGTTCTCACCGGCGCCGGCTCCGGCTTCGGCCTCGAATGCGCGCGCATCGGCGCGGCGCGCGGCATGAACCTGGTGCTGGTGGACGTGCAGCAGGATGCGCTCGACCGCGCGCAGGCCGAGATGGAGGCCGCGGGCGCCCAGGTGCTGGCGCGCAAGGTCGACGTGTCGGACGCCGCACAGATGGAGGCACTCGCCCGGGCCGTGCAGCAGCGCTTCGGCGCGCCGCATTTCGTCTTCAACAATGCCGGCGTAGGCGCAGGCGGGATGGTCTGGGAGAACACGGTCGCCGACTGGGAATGGGTGCTGGGCGTCGACCTCTGGGGCGTGATCCACGGCGTGCGCCTGTTCACGCCGATGATGCTCGAAGCTGCCGCCAAGGATCCCGCCTGGCGCGGCCACATCGTCAACACGGCCAGCATGGCGGGCCTGCTCACACCGCCCAACATGGGCATCTACAACGCTGCCAAGGCCGCGGTGGTGAGCCTGACCGAGACGCTCTACCAGGACCTGAACCTGATCACCGACCAGGTCGGCGCCAGCCTGCTGTGTCCGTACTTCGTGCCGACCGGCATCACGAGCAGCGAGCGCAACCGGCCCGGCGCGCTTGCGGCCGGCGAGCTGACGAAGAGCCAGCTGATCGGCCAGGCGATGACCAACAAGGCCGTCAGCAGCGGCAAGGTGACCGCGGCCGAGGTCGCGCACAAGGTGTTCGAGGCCATCAGCGCGAACCAGTTCTACGTCTTCAGCCATCCGAAGGCGCTCGGCAACGTGCGGAGCCGCATGGAGAACATCGTGTCGCTGACGAACCCGGCCGATCCGTTCCTGGAGCGGCCCGAGATCGGCGCGACCCTGCGCGCGCAACTGCGCGCCGGCTGACCCGGCCCCGCCGCCGTGCGGGCTTGCAGGCGAACGAGGCGCTGCCTATATTGAGGCGTCGGCATCCGCATCTGCAATCCGCCCGAAGGAGATCGTCGCATGGCCTACGTCGATGGATTCGTCATTCCCGTCCCGAAAGACAAGGTGGAGGCCTATCGCGAGTTGGCGATCCGCGCCGGCACCGTCTGGCGCGAGCACGGCGCGCTCGAATACCGCGAATGGATCGCCGACGATGTCCCCTCCGGCAAGCTCACCTCGTTCCCGCAGAGCGTGCAGCTGAAGGACGACGAGATCGTGGTGTTCACCTACATCCTCTACGAATCGCGCGAGCAGCGCGACGACGTGAATGCCAAGGTGATGAGCGATCCGCGGCTGGCCGACATGATGGACCTGACGAAGATGCCCTTCGACGGCAAGCGCATGTTCTGGGGCGGCTTCAACCCGCTGGTCACGCTCTAGGCTTCGGACGGCGATCGGCTTCCCGTCAAATACTGGGACTGAAGAGTCACCACGTTCCCTCCTGTTCATCTACAGTCGGACTCCCAGACCAAAAAGGAGTTGCCGTGAAGCAAGCTGTCGCATGTTCGCTTTTGGCTGCGGGCGCTTTGCTTGCGGGATGCGCCTCAGGTCCACCGGGTTCCACATCGGCGCGAACCGAGGTCTGCAAGGCAACCAGCGAGCCGGAAGTTGCCGCGCTGTTCGACCGCTGGAACCAGTCCTTGCAGACTGGCGACGCCCACAAGGTGGTCGCGAACTACGCGGAAAAATCCATCCTGCTTCCCACCGTTTCCAACACGCCGCGTCTCAATGCGGCGCAGAAGCTGGACTATTTCGAACACTTTCTTGAAAACAAGCCGTTCGGCCGCATTGATTTCAGGACCATCGAGATAGGGTGCAACACGGCCGTAGATGCCGGCCTGTATACCTTCAAATTCGCCAAGACCGGCGCTGTCGTCGAGGCGCGGTACACGTACACCTACCATTGGGATGGCAACCAATGGCTGATCACCAGCCACCATTCATCGGCCATGCCGGAGAAGTAGGTCGACGGTGCCTCGGCGCCGCACAACGCTGCCTGGCGCGCCGAACGGACAAGCCCTGATGCGTTCCGTCGCCGTGGCCGAAGTGCTGGCCGGGCTCGACGTCGTGCTCCGCCCCTGACGATGGCCGGTGTCGGGCCGGCTGTCGCTCTACCCTCTACCATAGCCAGGTCGACATCGACGCGGGACGCCTGCCGGCCCGGGTGCGTACGCCGCTGGATTTTCCGGTCACGCAGCTCGCCGGCCATCGACATGGAGGTTTATGAAGGAAGTTCCAGAGGCCATCGTGTGCCAGGGTTGCGACGCCGTCTGGCGCCGCACGCCGCTGCGTCCGCGCGAGGTCTCGCACTGCGCGCGCTGCGGCACCGAACTCGACCGCCATCCGGGCGACCAGAGCACGCGCGTGCTGCCGCTCACGGTCGCCAGCCTGATCCTGTTCGCCATCGCCAACCTGTTCCCGATCGTCGAGATCGAACTGCAGGGCCTGAGCAGCCAGACCACGCTGCTCGGCGCCGTGATGGCACTGGGCAGCGAAGGCATGTCGCTGGTGGCGCTGCTGGTGCTGGCCACCACCATCCTCTTTCCGCTGCTGCAGCTGTGCATCCTGTTCTACCTGCTGGTGCCGCTGGCGCGGGAACGCCGGCCGGCCGGCTTCGGCCTGCTGGTGAGGGGGCTGCAGGCCCTGCGTCCGTGGGGAATGATCGAGGTCTTCCTGCTCGGCGTGCTGGTGGCAATCGTCAAGCTGGGCAGCATGGCCAAAGTCCTGCCGGGTCCGGCGCTCTGGGCCTTCATGGGCCTCACGGTGCTGCTGACGGCGATCCTGTCCTTCGATCCGCGCACGTTCTGGGAAATGGCCTTCGGGCCGAAGACGGAGCGGCGCGAATGAGCGATGGCCCCACGCATGTCACGACGGCGGCGCAGCTCGGGCTGATGAGCTGCCGCCACTGCGGCACCGTGTGGCAGGGCGCCGCCGAAGGCGCAGCCTGCGGGCGCTGCGGCACGCGCCTGCACATCCGCAAGCCGCACAGCATCCAGTTCACCTGGGCATTGCTGATCGCGGCCGCCGTCATGTACCTGCCGGCCAACCTGCTGCCGGTGATGATCACCCGCAGCCTGTTCGGCGCGCAGTACGACACCATCCTGAGCGGCGTGATCTACTTCTGGGTCTCGGGTGCCTACGGGCTGGCCGCCATCGTCTTCGTCGCGAGCTTCCTGGTGCCGCTGTTCAAGCTGAGCGCGCTGACGCTGATGACCCTCATGGCCCAGCGGCGAAGCGACTGGCGCCAGCAGGAGCGCGCGACCCTCTACCGCATCCTCGAGGTGATCGGCCGCTGGTCGATGCTCGACGTGTTCGTGGTGTCGCTGCTGGCGGGGCTGGTGCGCATCCAGGGCTTCGCCGAGGTCACGGCGGGCGTCGGCATCGCGGCCTTCGGCGCGGTGGTGGTGCTGACCATGCTGGCCTCGCTGAGCTTCGATCCGCGGCTCAGCTGGGACAGCGCGCCCGTGGCGCAGGACGCCATGAACGCGGCCGGAATCAACGAAACCGAAAGAACCGCATGAGCGACGAAGACAAGACGACACAGGCCGAGCCGCCGCTGCTCGGGCCGGTCATCGCGCGGCGGCGCGACTGGGTGCCCTCGCTGATCTGGCTGATTCCCATCGTGGCGGCCATCGTCGGCGTGTCGCTGATCGCGCGCATCCTGATCGACCGCGGGCCCGAGATTCAGCTGAGTTTCAAGACCGCCGAAGGCCTCGAAGCCGGCAAGACGGCGGTCAAGTACAAGGACGTGCAGATCGGCACGGTGCAGTCGATCCGGCTGGCCGACGATCGCTCCGAGGTGCACGTGCAGGTGCAGCTCAAGAAGGAGGCGAAGAGCTTCACGGCGCGGGACACGCGCTACTGGGTGGTGCGGCCTCGGCTCGACACCTCGGGCATCTCCGGCCTCAACACGCTGCTGTCGGGCGCCTACATCGGTGCCGACGCCGGCAGCTCCGACGAGACCGCCGACGAGTTCCAGGGACTCGAGGTGCCGCCGATCGTGACGCGCGATGCGTCGGGGCGGCAGTTCCTTTTGCGTGCGCGCGACGTCGGCTCGCTCGACATCGGCTCGCCGGTGTATTTCCGGCGCGTCAAGGTCGGCCAGCTCGCAGCCTACGAGCTCGACGGCGACGGCCGCGGCGTGACGCTGCGCGTGTTCATCAACGCGCCCTACGACAAGTTCATCGGCGCCAACACGCGCTTCTGGCATGCGAGCGGCGTGGACGTCGAGCTGAACGCGGGCGGCCTCAGGCTGCGCACCCAGTCGCTCGTGAGCATCCTGCTGGGCGGCATCGCCTTCCAGTCGCCCGACGACGAGATGGGGCCGGTCGCGCCCGAGAACACCGCCTTCGCGCTGGCCGATGACGAGACCACCGCGATGAAGGAGCCCGACGGGCCCGCGCAGAACCTGCTGCTGTACTTCAACCAGTCGCTGCGCGGCCTGTCGCCGGGCGCGGCGGTCGACTTCCGCGGCGTGGTGCTGGGCGAGGTCAAGTCGATCGGCGTCGAGTTCGATCGCAGCGAGCGCGAGTTCAAGATGCCGGTGCTGGTGCAGGTCTACCCGGACCGCCTGCGGCGCCAGGCGCACAACATGCCGGCCGACCTGAAATTCACGGCGGCGGAACGCTTGCAGTTCCTGGTCGGCAAGGGCCTGCGCGCGCAGCTGCGCACCGGCAACCTGCTGACCGGCCAGGTCTATGTCGCGCTGGACTTCTTTCCGAAGGCCAAGCCGGCCAAGGTGGACATCGCGCAGAACCCGATCGAACTGCCGACCGAGCCCAACAACGGACTGGACGAGATCCAGTCGCAGGTGGCCGAGATCGCGACCAAGATCAACAAGGTGCCCTTCGAGCAGATCAGCGCCGACCTGCGCCGTGCGCTGGGCACGCTCAACACCACGCTGGTCAGCGCCGAGCAGCTGACGAAGAGCCTCAACAACGACGTCGCGCCGGAGATGACCGCCGCGATGAAGGACGTGCGCAAGACGCTCGACTCGGCCCAGAAGACGCTGGACTCGGCGGGCAGGGCGGTCGCCGAGGACGCGCCGCTGCAGCAGGACCTGCGCCAGACGCTGCAGGAACTCACGCGCGCGGCCGGCTCGCTGCGCGTGCTCACCGACTACCTGGAACGGCATCCCGAATCGCTGCTGCGCGGCAAGCCGGAGGACAAGCAGAAATGAAAGCCATGCTCTCTCGCGCCGCGGCGCTGATCGCCGTGCTGGTCCTGGCGGCGGGCTGCGCCAGCCCGCCGCCGCAGTACTACAGCCTGGCCGACGACACGCTGCGGCCCGCATCCGCCCCGGCCGCAGCCGGCGCTGCGCCGCTCTTCATCGAACTCGCGCCGGTGGCGATGCCGGAACGCCTTGCGCGCCCGCAGATGGTGGTGCGGCAGAAGGGCGCGGCGGACAGCCCGCAGGTCGACATCCTCGAGGAACATCGCTGGTCGTCCTCGTTCGAGAACGAGCTGCGCGATGCGCTGGCCAGCGGCATCGCCGGGCGGCTCGGCGCGGTCGATGCCACCAGGTCTGGGCTGGCGCGCGGCCGGCCGGTGGTCCGCATCGCGGTGCAGCTGCGCCAGTTCGACGCGGTCGAGAACAGCCGCGTCGATGCCGGCTTCAGCTGGACCGTGCGCCGTGCGGACGAGGGTCCGTCGACCACCTGCCAGCTGTCGCTGTCCGAGCCGGTCGATCGCGGCCTCGATGCGCTGGCGGCGGGCGCGCAGCGCGTGACGGCGAAGCTGGCCGATGCCATTGCGCGCAGCGTGTCGGCGATGTCTTCGCAGCCGGCGGTGGCATGTCCCGCCTGATCAACGAACCGGGTGCCGTGAACGGCATCGGCTTCGCGCTGTTCGACACGGCCATCGGGCCATGCGGCATCGCATGGGGCGCGCGCGGGTTGGTCGGCGTGCAGCTGCCCGAGGCCGACGAAGCCGCCACGCGGCGCCGCATGAAGGGGCGCTTTCCCTTGCTGCCCGAACTGCCGCCGCCGGCAGAGGTGCAGCAGGCGATGGCCGCGATCCGCGCGCTGCTCGACGGCGAGCCGCGCGACCTGATGGAGATCGTGCTCGACGTCGAGCACGTCAGCGAATTCCACCGGCAGGTCTACGCGATCGCGCGCCGCATCCCGCCCGGCCAGGTCCGCACCTATGGTGAGATCGCGCTCGAACTCGGCGACAAGGGCCTGTCGCGCGCGGTCGGCCAGGCACTCGGGCTCAATCCTTTCGCGGCGGTCGTGCCCTGCCATCGCGTGCTGGCGGCCGGCAGCAAGTTCGGCGGCTTCTCGGCCCATGGCGGTGCGGCGTCGAAGATCAGGATGCTGGCGATCGAGGGAGCGCGGCGGGACAGCGAGAGCGGGTCGTTGTTCTAGGGGTGGTCACAAACCGTGACCACCTGGCCGACCCGCACCTAATCCGAGAACCAGTCACCCGCCGAGCGCCCCTGGTCCGGCCCCAGCATCGAGAACCCGCCATCGACCGGAATGTCCGCACCGGTGACGAAACGCGCGGCGTCGGAGCACAGGAACAGCACGACCTTCGCCACGTCCTGCGCATCGCCGGCCCGCCCCAGCGGATGAAAACGCGCCGCGACGGCGTCCGCGTGCGCGCGATCGCCGCCCGCCATGCGCGAGAGCGCATCCGACCAGGTCCAGCCGGGCGACACCGAGTTCACGCGCACGCGCCGCGGCGCGAGGCTTGCGGCCTGGTTGCGCGTCAGTTGCAGGATCGCGGCCTTGGCGGCCGGGTAGAGCGCACGGCCGACCGTGCCGAACTTGCCGCCGACGCTGCCGAAGTTGACCACCGCGCCGGCCTGCCGCGCCAATTCATCGGCCGCCTTCTGCACCAGCATCGCACCGGAGACGAGGTTGACATCGAGCGCGCGCAGCCACTCGGCGCGCGTGGCTTGCATGCCGCGGTCGCCGTACAGCACCGCGTTGTTGACCACGAAGTCGATGCGGCCGCCGACGTGCAGCGCCTCGGCGATCAGCGCATCCAGCGCCGCATCGGACGCGATGTCGCAAGCGACGAAGCGGCAGCGCGGCCCGAGCGATGCGTGCAGCGCGCGGCCGCGATCGACGTCGATGTCGGCGGCGATCACCTGCGCGCCGGCCTCGACCAGGGTGCGCGCGATCGCACTGCCGAGCATGGCGGCGGCGCCGGTCACGATGGCGAGCTTGCCGTCCAGCCTCATGCGTGCGCCGCCATCTGCTTCAGGGCCTCATCGACGCTCACGATGCTCGCCAGCATCGAAAGGGTTTCGAGGCTGGCCTCGTGCAGATGCCGTTTGGCGGTGCTGCACGCGTCGGCCACCACCGCGACGTCATAGCCGAGGTCGCTCGCATGGCGCGCGCCGTGCTCGACCACGTAGTTGGTCGCGATGCCGGCGACATAGAGCCGCGTGGCGCCGGTGCGCCGCACCACCTCGTCGAGATCGGTGGCCCAGAACGGGTTGTCGCGCTTGTGCGTGACCACGGCCTCGCCGGGCAGCGGCGCGAGCGCATCGAAGAAGGCCGAGCCCCAGTGGCCTTCCTGCACCGCGCCGCCTTGCGCCGTGCGGCGGAACAGCTCGCAGTTGACGAGGCAATCCGAATAGTCGGGCGCGAAGGCGATGCGCACCGAGATCACCGGCACGCCGTGCTCGCGCGCACCCTGCATCAGCCGCAGCGCCGCGTCGATGAGCTCGCTGCGCTTCGGATCGTCGGCCGCGATGCCGACCCGCACCTTGCCCTCGGGATGCAGCACGTCGTTCTGGTAATGCATGGCCAGCAGCGCGGCTTTCACAGGAACACCTGCAGCGCCTCGTGCGGCGCATCGCAGTTGATGAGGTCGACGCGCTTCATGCGGATGCGAAAGTCGTCGCCCTCGCGCTGCAGCGTGTGCAGCACCGTGCCGCCGAACATGCGCTGCTCGAACTTGCGCCATTCGAGCAGATGGAAGGTCGAATACACCACCAGCGCCGCATCCTCCTGCGATTCGAGTGCGATGTTGCCGATCACGTGGGCCGTGCGCGTGGCGGGCTGCTGCGAATAGGCGCGCGCCTGTTCGAGCCGGCGTGCGCGCACCGAGCGCTGCATGCGGTCCTCGCAGAACAGCGAGGCATGGTTGACATGGTCGGTCTGGCCCTTGACCAGCGGCACCCAGTAGAGCCCGTCGGGCGTGAACAGGTCCTGCCACTCGGCCCAGCGGTGCTCGTCGAGCAGGCGCGCCTCGTGGTGCAGGAACTGCGTGATCTGCTGCTGCTCCTGCCAGCTCGCGAAGTTCATGACGCTTCTCCTGCATCGCGCATGTAGCCGGCCCAGGCCTGGAACATGTTGCGCATCGGCATCTCGCTGTTGCCGTTGGAGGCGCGGCCGCCTTCGATCGGCTGCTCGCGGCCGGCGGCGCGGTGCAGGCTGACCCAGTCGCCGCCGTCGGAGCCCAGGCCTTCCTGCACGCGGTTGTAGGCCTCGAGGTCGTCCGGCATCACGTTGGAGGAGGGCGAGTTGACCACGTTGGTGTACTTGAGCGCGCGCTGGAAGGTCGCGTCGGGCGCGCCCTTGAGCCGGAAGGTGAAGATCTCGACCAGCGTGCGGTCCACCGCCAGCGGGCGGATCACGCGGATCTGCTGGAAGGAGGTGTGCGGCGAGCAGCTCGGGTAGACGATGGTGTTGTGGCGGTTCACGCGCAGGATCTGATCGGCACGCGCCTCGCCCTGCTTGTCCTTGAGCGCCGCGACATAAGCCAGGCTGACCGGGTCGGTCGGCGGCGTGAAGATGCCTTCCATGTAGCCATGGCCGCGGTCGTAGCCCTTGAGTTCGAGCTTCTCCCAGAACTCCAGCGGCTCGCCGTTGCCGTCGACGATCACGATCTCGAAGGGCTTGGGCGTGCCGGGTGGCATGGATTCGTACTCTTCCTTGGCCGCGCGCCAGGAGGATTCGTGCGTGGCGACGGCATGCAGGGTGTCGTGCAGGTTCTCGAAGAAGATCTTCCAGTTGTTGCGCTGGATCACGCGCTGCACGCCGCCGGCCACTTCGACCTCGCCGTCGGGCGCGCGGTCGCAGAAGTTGTCCAGCGAGGTGGCGACGCCGCCGAGGAAGGTCTCCAGGTCCGGGCCGTCGGCCGCGAGACTGGCGAACACGAAGCCGCGATAGCTCGCCACGCGCGCGGCCTTGCGCACCGAGAACTGCGGGGCCTGGAGGTCGAGCGCGGTGTCCTCGTAGCCGCTGCGCAGCGGCACCGACAGCAGGGTGCCGTCGCAGTGGTAGGCCCAGCCGTGGTAGAGGCAGCGCATGAACTTGCCGACGCTGCCGCTGCCTTCGGGCACGATCCGCGCGCCCTTGTGTGCGCAGCGGTTGTAGAGCACCTGCACCGAGCCGTCGGTGTGGCGCAGCATCACCATCGGCTCGCGGCCCAGGCGCGTGGTGAAGTAGTCACCGGGCTTCGGCACCTGGCTCTCGTGGCCCACATAGAGCCAGGCCCGGCCGAAGAGGCGGTCCATCTCCAGCTCGTAGATCGCGGGGTCGGTGTAGACGCGCTTGTGCACGCGGTCGGGCTGCACGAGTCGGCTCGGGTCGATGTCCATGGCGTCGGCTTTCAGGTCAAAGGTGAGCTTTGGCTGTGACTGCAGCGTGCATCTTGCCAAAACCCGCGAAGCGCGTCGCTTAACGGGCGGCTAAGGCGACCTTCATCGATCGCGAATGGCCAATCGGCGCATGCGGCTGCATACTTTTCATATCGGCATCACGCCACACTACACCACATCACGCCATGCCATCCTCCCGCGCCGAATCGGCGCCATCGACCGACGCCTGGAAGGACTGGGTAGGCCGCACCGAGCAGCGCACCGACATGGCCAGCGCCGCGTCGGCCGCGGCGCTGGCAGCGACACTCGACCGCGAAGACCCGGGGCTGCTGCCGGGCAGCGCGCTGCCGCCGCTGCGCCACTGGCTGTACTTCACGCCCCGGGCGCGGCAGAGCGAGATCGGCGATGACGGACACGAGAAGCGCGGCGGCTTCCTGCCGCCGGTGCCGTTGCCGCGCCGCATGTGGGCGGGCGGCAGCCTGCAGTTCGACCATCCGCTGCGGGTCGACGACGAGATCACGCGCGCGTCGCGCATCGTCTCGATCGATGCCCGGAAAGGACGTTCGGGCGAACTGGTCTTCGTCAAGGTGCTGCACCGCATCGCCAATGCCGAGGGCACCGCGGTGACGGAAGAGCACGACATCGTCTATCGCAGCGCACCGGTGCCCGGCGCGCCCGAACCCGCGCCCCTTGCGGCGCCCGCCGACGAGGCCTTCTCGCGCGAGATCCGGCCCGACCCGGTGATGCTGTTCCGCTATTCCGCGCTGACCTTCAATGGCCACCGCATCCACTACGACCGCGACTACGTGACGCGCGTCGAGGGCTATCCGGGCCTGGTCGTCCATGGCCCGCTGATCGCCACGCTGCTGCTCGACCTGGTCGACCGCGAGCGGCCGGATGCGCGCGTGCACCGCTTCAAGTTCAAGGCGGTGCGGCCGCTGTTCGACATCCATCCCTTCACCGTCTGCGGACGCCCCGACGGCGAAGGCCGCCTGGCGCTGTGGGCGCGCGACCACCAGGGCTACCTCGCCATGCAGGCCGAAGCCGAACTCCTCTGACCCGACCACGAAGACACGCATGCCCTCCCACGCTCCCGACCGCCACGCCGAAATCCGCGATGCGGTGCGCGCCCTGTGCGCCCAATTCCCCGACGAATACCACCGCAAGGTCGATGCCGAGCGGGCCTATCCCGAAGCCTTCGTCGATGCGCTCACCCGGGCGGGCTGGCTGGCGGCGCTGATCCCGCAGGCCTACGGCGGCTCGGGCCTGGGCCTGACCGAGGCCTCGGTGATCATGGAGGAGATCAACCGCAGCGGCGGCAATTCCGGCGCGTGTCACGGGCAGATGTACAACATGGGCACGCTGCTGCGCCACGGCTCGGAAGCGCAGAAGCGGCAGTACCTGCCGAAGATCGCGAGCGGCGCGCTGCGCCTGCAATCGATGGGCGTGACCGAGCCGAGCACCGGCACCGACACCACGAAGATCAAGACCACCGCCGTGAAGAAGGGCGACCGCTACGTGGTCAACGGCCAGAAGGTCTGGATCTCGCGCATCCAGCATTCCGACCTGATGATCCTGCTGGCGCGCACCACGCCGCTGGCCGAGGTGAAGAAGAAGTCCGAGGGCATGTCGATCTTCCTGGTCGACCTGC
Organism: Variovorax sp. SRS16; assembly: GCF_901827165.1. Classification (NCBI taxonomy): domain Bacteria; kingdom Pseudomonadati; phylum Pseudomonadota; class Betaproteobacteria; order Burkholderiales; family Comamonadaceae; genus Variovorax; species Variovorax sp. SRS16. Next base: position 2,838,534 of record NZ_LR594666.1, on the reverse strand, counting down.
ACCAGGCGATCGGCAACGGCCTGACGGTGCGGCCGATCGCCAACATGGTCAACCATGAGACCAACGAGCTGTTCTTCGAGAACCTCGAGATCCCGGCCGAGAACCTGATCGGCGAGGAAGGGCAGGGCTTCAAGTACATCCTCGACGGCCTCAATGCCGAGCGCACGCTGATCGCGGCGGAATGCATCGGCGACGGCTACTGGTTCATCGACCGCGTGACCAAGTATGTCAACGAGCGCATCGTCTTCGGCCGGCCGATCGGCCAGAACCAGGGGGTGCAGTTTCCGATCGCCGAGGCCTACATCGAGGTCGAGGCGGCGAACCTGATGCGCTGGAAGGCCTGCGAGCTCTTCGATGCGCACCAGCCCTGCGGCGCCGAGGCCAACATGGCGAAGTACCTGGCGGCCAAGGCCTCGTGGGAGGCCGCCAACGCCTGCCTGCAATTCCACGGCGGCTTCGGCTTCGCGCACGAATACGACATCGAGCGCAAGTTCCGCGAGACGCGGCTCTACCAGGTGGCGCCGATCTCGACCAACCTGATCCTTGCCTACGTTGGCGAACACATCCTCGGCATGCCAAGGAGTTTTGGATGAAATGCAATGAAGGCACTTGAAGGCATTACCGTCGTCGCGCTTGAACACGCGATCGCCGCGCCGTTCTGCACGCGGCAGCTGGCCGACCTGGGCGCGCGGGTCATCAAGGTCGAGCGGCCCGGGGTCGGCGACTTCGCGCGCGCCTATGACCAGCGCGTGCGCGGCCTGGCCTCGCACTTCGTGTGGACCAACCGCTCCAAGGAAAGTCTCGCGCTCGATCTCAAGCACGCGCGGGCGCCGGAAGTTCTAGCTCGCCTGCTGGCGAAGGCGGACGTGCTGGTGCAGAACCTCGCGCCGGGCGCCGCGGCGCGCATGGGCTTGTCCTTCGAGGCGCTGCACGAAAAATACCCGCGCCTGATCGTCTGCGACATCTCGGGCTACGGCGACGACGGCCCGTACCGCGACAAGAAGGCCTACGACCTGCTGATCCAGAGCGAATCCGGTTTCGTCTCGACCACCGGATCGGCCGACGAGCCGGCCAAGGCCGGCTGTTCGATCGCGGACATCGCAGCCGGCATGTACGCCTATTCGAACGTGCTGGCGGCCTTGATCGAGCGCGGCCGCACCGGCGTCGGCAAGCACGTCGACGTATCGATGCTCGAGAGCATGGTCGAGTGGATGGGCTACCCGATGTACTACGCCTTCGAGGGCGCCGCGCCGCCGCCGCGCGCGGGCGCGGCGCACGCCACCATCTATCCCTACGGACCGTTCCCCACCGGCGACGGCAAGACGGTCATGCTGGGCCTGCAGAACGAGCGCGAGTGGCAGGCCTTCTGCGACCGGGTGCTGTGCCGGCCCGAACTCGCCGCGGACGAACGCTTCTCGTCCAACGCAAGGCGCACCGCGGCGCGCGAGGCGCTGCGCGCGATCATCGCCGACGCCTTCGCCGGCATGACGGCCGCAGAGGTCGTGGCGCGGCTGGACGACGCCTCGATCGCCAATGCGAACGTCAACCAGATGGCCGACGTGTGGGCGCATCCGCAGCTGCAGGCGCGCGGGCGCTGGGTCGAGGTGCAGACGCCGGCAGGCGCCGTGCCGGCGCTGCTTCCGCCCGGCATGCGCGATGCGGACCAGGTGCGCATGGACGCCGTGCCGGCGCTGGGCCAGCACAGCGAGGCCCTGCTGATGGAGCTCGGCTACACGGGCAGCGACATCGAAGGCCTGCGTGCCCACAAGGCGATCTGACATGGAGACTCTCGTGACCTCATCGAATCCCGGCGAAAGCCTGGCGCACTTCGCCGCGACCCTGCGCATCGACGCCATTCCGCAGCCGGTGCTGCGGCGCGCCGAGGACCTGATGCTCGACTGGTTCGGCTCCGCGCTCGCTGGCAGGAATGCGCGGCCGGTCGAATCCATCGTGCGCTTCATCGAGAGCATGGGGCCGGCCGATGGACCCAGCGAGGTGCTGACCAGCCGCAGGCGCACGAGCCCGCTGGTCGCCGCGATCGCCAACGCGGCCTCCTCGCATTTCGCGGAACAGGACGACGTGCACAACGGCTCGGTGTTCCATCCCGCGGCGGTGGTGTTCCCGCCGGCGCTGGCGGTGGCGCAGGCCGTCGGTGCCAGCGGTGCCGAACTGCTGGTGGCCGTGGTCGCCGGCTACGAGGTGGGCATCCGCGTCGGCGAATTCCTCGGGCGCTCGCACTACCGCACCTTCCACACCACGGGCACTGCCGGCACCTTCGCGGCCGCGGCGGCCGTCGGCTCGCTGCTCGGGCTGACACCCGGGCAGATGCTGCACGCCCTCGGCTCCGCGGGCACCCAGTCGGCGGGTCTCTGGGAATTCCTGCGCGATGCGGCCGATTCCAAGCAACTGCATACCGCGCACGCGGCGGGCGCAGGCCTCACGGCGGCCTACCTGGCGCGCGATGGCTTCACCGGCGCGCGGCGCATCCTCGACGGCATGCAGGGCATCGCCGCTGGCATGTCGAGCGATGCCGATCCGGCCCGATTGGTCGACGGCCTCGGCACGCGCTGGTGCCTTGCCGAGACCTCGTTCAAGTTCCATGCCTCGTGCCGGCACACGCATCCGGCCGCCGACGCGTTGCAGCAGGTGATGCGGCGGCATTCGCTCGCCGCCGGCGACGTGCGGCGCGTGACCACGCTCGTGCACCAGGGCGCCATCGACGTGCTCGGCCCGGTGACGGATCCGCAGACGGTGCACCAGGCAAAGTTCTCGATGGGCACGGTGCTCGGCCTGGTGGCCGTGCACGGACGGGCGGATCTGGATGCGTTCGATGCGCACTACCGCGATCCGGCGGTGACCGCCTTCCGCGATCGGGTCGACATGGCGCTGGACGCGGAGGTGGACGGCGCCTATCCCGCGCGCTGGATCGGCAAGGTGGTGGTCGAGACCCGCGAAGGCGGCCGCCTCGAAGGCCGCGTCGACGAGCCGAAGGGCGACCCGGGCAACACGCTGTCGCGCGACGAGATCGAACAGAAGGCGCTGCGGCTCGCGCTCTACGGCAAGGCCGCGAGCGCCGAGGAAATGCGGCAGGTGACCGAGCGCATCTGGTCGATCGCGCATGCGGCGTCGGTGCAGCACTTTCTGGCAGCGCACGGATGAACGCGAGCGTCACCCTCCGGGTGGCGTGATCGGTCGCTGCGCAGAACTAGCGCCCTGCCAGCGTGGCAGAGGGCGACTCTCCGAACCGTTGGCGATAGGCGGCCGCGAACATGCCGAGGTTGACGTAGCTCCAGGCTTCGGCCACATCGCGCACCGTGGTGCCCGCCGACGCCACGAGCAGTGTGCATCTGCTGCCGCCAAAGCGTCAGCAGATGCAGGCCGATCGACTCCTCGAGATGTCGGCCCAGCGGTCCGTGCTCGACCGCGTCGGGCATCTCGGTGATGCAACGGCACACGTAGGACAGCAGGCTGATCCAGCTCGATTGCGCACCACCGAAGCGGAACTTGTGCGTCCACATGCGTTCGTCGGCCGGCTGGCCGAACCAGCGCTCGTGCAGCGCAGCCATCGCGTCGTGCTGGAACGTCAGGTTCACCTGCAGGTGATCCCGGTCGGCGTCCAGCCAGTAGTGCGTGCGCGAGTTGTCGACGAGAAAGGCCTCGCCGACGCCGGTGTCGCTGTGTTCCCGCCCGCTGGACCAGTGCCGGATCGCGTCGAGCACGGAGTCGGGTGTCCTATACGACCCCACCGGCGCGGCGTTGCAGGGCATGTAGACCTGTCGGCACCAGTGCTGCACCTCGTCCCAGTCGGTCGACACCACCAGGCGGTGGCGCGTGCTCGGTGCACCCGTGGCATCGGTGACCAGGACGTTGCGGATCGCTTCCATCTCGACGGCCTCCTCGTGATGCGCGAATGCCCCGGTGGGGAGCGGCTCAACGGTGAGTGTAAAGGGGGCCGAAGATGCGTTCGGCCATGACGGCGCCCAGGCGCTGGCCGCGATGCTGTTCGACGATGCGCCCGAGCCAGTCGATGTTCACGCCATAGGTCCAGGCCGCGCCGGGGTCGTGCAGCAGCACCGTGCGGATCGAGTCGAAGTTGCAGGCCACCACGGTCGGGATGCCCTTGGCAGTGCGGTACTTCAGATCAGCACCTGGAGCTGGTCGATCTCGGGGACGTATTTGCCAGCGGGCTCGTCCAGCCGGATGCGCCCTTCCTCGACCAACTGCATCACGCAGGTGCCCGTCAATGCCTTCGTGGTCGAGAAGATCGCGAACACCGAGTCGGTGGTCATCGGCCGGTCCTGGCCGAGCTCGCGGGTGCCGACGGCGCCTTCGTAGAAGTTGGCGTTGCGGTCGCTGACCATGGCCACCACGCCAGGGGCGCCACCGTGGCGCTGGGTGGTCTGGGCGAGGACAGCGTCCAGCATGGGCCTGATCGTGGAATTCGTCATCTGTGGTCTCCTGTGAATCGCGTTGAGCCAGTCGGGTCGATTCCAAGGGGCCGCCGGCTGTGGCGAATCTAGGCCGCCGCGCCGCAAAGAGTTGTCCGGATCTGGCGAGCCGCTGTCTCGCGCTGGCAGGAAATGGCGCGATCGCGGCCGCGCTCAACGCCGGAGTGGAGGCGCTTCGCCGTCGTCGCGCGCGGTCGCGGCGTCAGCCGCCAGCAGGTCCATCAGGTCGCGCGCGAAGGCGGGCAGCGAGGCGAGGCTGCGCACGCAGATCTTCAGTTCGCGCAGCGCCCATTCGTCCCGCAGCGGCACCGTGCGGATGTCGAGCCGCTGGGCATGGCGCATCGCCACCGCGTGCGGCATCACGCCGACGCCGGTGGCCGCCTCGATCATCCGGCAGGCCGATTCGAAGTTGCCGACCTGGATGCGCAGCGGAAAAGGGCGGTTGAGCGCTTCGCAGATCCGCCGCAGGAAGCCGTGGATGGCCGCGCCCTCGTGCAGGCCGATGTGCTGCAGCTCCAGCGTCTCCTCGAAGTACACGCCCTGCGAATCCGCCAGCGCATGGCCGGCCGGCACGACCAGCACGAGCCGGTCGATGCGAAAGGGGATCACATGCAGCTTTTCCGTGCGCACGTCGCCGGCGACGATGCCGATGTCGGTCTGGCCTTCGCCCACCGCCTTGACCACGTCGTGGCTCAGGTGTTCCTTGAGGTCGATGTTGATGTCGGGATGGGTGTGCAGGTAGGTGCGCAGCACCGCCGGCAGGAACTCCATGGCGGTGGTGTTGGCGAAGACCCGCAGGTGCCCTTTCACGCCCTTTGCATACTCCAGCATGTCGCCGCGCAGATGGTCGACCTGGCCGCGCAGCAGCCTGGCGTGGTGCACCAGCGCATCGCCGGGCGGCGTGAGCGTCACGCCCTGGCTGGTGCGGTAGAACAGCTTGACGCCGAAGCTCTCCTCCAGGTTCTTGATCCGCGTGCTGGCGGCTGGAACGGAGATGTGCAGGGCCTGGGCGCCCTTCGTGAGGCTGCCGGTTTCGGCAATGTGGACGATCAGCTGCAGGTCGACCAGATCAAAATGCATCGGCATGGGACGAACTGTAGCCGGCGCGTGGATCCGCCTAGCACAGCGACCCGTCCTGCGCTGCGCAACGTCCATTGCCTCGTTGGCGACAATCGGGGCATGACTTCCTCGCGTTTCTTCAGGATCGCGCTCGTGCTGGGCCTGTTGTCGGCCGTCGGGCCGTTCGCGATCGACATGTATCTGCCGGCGCTGCCGGAGATCGGCAGCAGCCTCGGTGCGGCGATCGGTCCGGTGCAGATGAGCCTGACGGCCTTCTTCCTCTCGCTCGGCGTGGGCCAGCTGCTCTACGGTCCGGTGTCGGACATGGTGGGGCGCAAGCCGCCGCTGTATTTCGGGCTCGGGCTGTTCGCGCTGGCCAGCGTCGGCTGCGCGCTGGCGACCGACATCCACATGCTGATCGCGCTGCGCTTCGTGCAGGGCCTGGGCGCGGCCGCCGGCATGGCGATCCCGCGCGCGGTGGTGCGCGACCTCCACACCGGCAACGACGCGGCGCGGCTGATGTCGCTGCTGATGCTGGTGTTCAGCGTCTCGCCGATCCTGGCGCCGCTGGTCGGCAGCGCGGTGATCGCCTTCACCGGATGGCGCGGCGTGTTCTGGGCGGTGACCCTGGCCGCAGGCGCGGGCCTGCTGGCGACCGGCGCCTTCCTGAAGGAGACGCGGCCGGCGCAGGAGCGGGTCGAAAGCAGCCTCGGCAGCGCGGCCAGGGCCTACGGCCTGCTGCTGCGCGATGGGCACTACCTCGGCCTGGTGTTCATCGGCGCCTTCGCGATGGCCGGCTTCTTCACCTACCTGGCGAATTCGTCCTTCGTGATGATCGACCACTACGGCCTGTCGCCGACGCTCTACAGCGTGGCCTTCGGCGTCAACGCCGCGGCCTTCATCGGTGCCTCGCAGTTCAACGGCGCCTTGGGCGAGCGCTTCGGCCTGGTGCGGCTGGTCAAGTTCAGCGTCGGCGCCTGCGGCCTGGTGATGCTGGCGATGTTCGGCTATTTCGCCAGCGGCGGCGACCAGCTGGAGGTGCTGATCGTGCTGTACTTCATCGCCAGCGCGTTCATGGGCTTCGTCATTCCGACCACGTCGGTGCTGGCCCTGGAACAGCACGGTGCCATCGCGGGCACGGCGTCGGCGCTGCTCGGCACGCTGCAGATGCTGACGGGCGCGCTGGTGATGGCGGTGGTCGGCCTCTTCACCGATGGCCGCCCGCTGCCGATGGTGGCGGGCATGACGGCCGGTGCGCTGATCTCGGTGCTCCTGGTCTGGCTCACGCTGGGTGGTCCGCGAACGGCCGCACGCCGGGCCGCGGAGGCGAGCCGGTGAAGCCGGTGAAGCCGGCATTGGGCCCGCCGACCGACGGCTTGCCGCTGCCGCAGCGCTGGCACGCGATGCTGGTGATCATCCTGGGTATCGCGATCGCGGTGCTCGACGGCACCATCGTCAACCTCGCGCTGCCTGGCATCGCGCACGAGCTCCATGCGGACGCCTCGCACTCGATCTGGGTCGTCAACGCCTACCAGATCGCCACGCTGGTCATGCTGCTGCCGCTGGCCTCGCTCGGCGACCTGATGGGCTATCGGCGCGTGTACCTGGTGGGCATGGCGCTCTTCACGCTGTCGTCGCTCGGCGCCACGCTGGCGGATTCGCTCGGCACGCTGATCGCGGCGCGCGCGATCCAGGGCCTGGGCGCGGCCGGCATCATGAGCGTCAACGCGGCGATGGTGCGGCTGATCTATCCGTCCTCGCAGCTCGGGCGCGGCATGGCGATCAATTCGATGGTGGTGGCGACGGCCTCGGTGGCCGGGCCGTCGGTGGCGGCCTCGATCCTGTCGGTGGCCTCGTGGCCGTGGCTGTTCGCGGTCAATGTGCCGCTGGGCGCGCTGGTGATGGTGCTGGGCTGGCGTTCGCTGCCCGTCAATCGCGTGGCCGCCGCGGCGGGCTCGCGTTTCTCGGTCACCGACGTGGTGCTCAACATGCTGATGTTCTCGCTGATCTTCGTCGGCGCCGACCGGCTGGGCGTGCACAGCGCGTCGGCCCAGAGTGGCGGCGATGCGCTGGCGTGGGCGCTGCTGCTCGCGGGCGTGGCGGTCGGCTTCTTCTACCTGCGGCGCCAGAGCCGGCTCGCATTGCCGCTGTTTCCGGTCGACCTGCTGCGCATCCCGGTGTTCGCGCTCTCGATGGGCACCTCGGTCGGCGCGTTCTGTGCGCAGATGCTGTCTTTCATCGCGTTGCCTTTCCTGCTGCTCGAGACCTACGGGCGCTCGCACTTCGCGGCCGGCCTGCTGATCACCGCATGGCCGCTGGCGATCGTGGTGATGGCGCCGATCGCGGGCCGCCTGATCGGGCGCTATCCCGACGGCCTGCTGGGCGGCGTCGGGCTGGCGATGCTGGCCACCGGCCTGACGCTGCTCGCGGCGCTGCCGGCGCATCCGAGCGACCTCGACATCGTCTGGCGCATGGTGTTGTGCGGCCTGGGCTTCGGCCTGTTCCAGTCGCCCAACAACCACACCATCGTGAGCTCGCCGCCGCCGCATCGCAGCGGCGCGGCGAGCGGCATGCTCGGTACCGCGCGACTCACGGGGCAGACGCTCGGCGCGGTGATGATCGCCTGCATCTTCAGCTTCTGGCATCCCAGCGAAGGCAAGGGGCCGGTGGTGGCGCTCGGGCTGGCTGCCTGCTGTGCGGCCGTGGCCGCAGTGTTCAGCACGCTGCGTACGCGCGCGCCGGCCGCACGGCACGCCTGAACCGTGCTCGGCCGCTGTGCCGACAGGCGTTGCGGGCGATGCGGGTTGGCGTCCATACTGGGGCGATGAGCCAGATCGGCAAACCACCGGGAGACGACGCGCTGATCCGCCACGGCTGCGAAGCCGTCACCTGTCCGCCGGCCTCCAGGCCCTGGGTGCTGACCGCGGCCATTCTCGGATCGAGCATGGCCTTCATCGACGGCACGGTGGTCAACGTGGCGCTGCCCGCCATCCAGCATGCGCTGCATGCCACGGCCTTCCAGGCGCAGTGGGTGGTGGAGTCCTATGCGCTCTTCCTCGCCGCGCTGCTCCTGGTCGGCGGTTCGCTGGGAGATCATTTCGGGCGGCGCCGGATCTTCGCCCTCGGCATCGGCATCTTCGCGCTGGCTTCCGTCGGCTGCGCGCTCGCGGCCTCGGTGCAGCAGCTGATCGCGGCGCGCGCAGTGCAGGGCGTCGGCGGCGCCTTGCTGGTGCCGGGCAGCCTGGCGCTGATCAGCGCTTCGTTCCCCGAAAAGGAGCGCGGGCGCGCGATCGGCACCTGGTCGGGATTCAGCGGCATCACCGCGGCGATCGGGCCGGTGCTCGGCGGCTACCTGGTCGATCACTATTCCTGGGCCTGGGCATTCCTGATCAATGTGCCGATGGCGATCGCGGTGCTGGCGATCACGTGGCGCCACGTGCCCGAGAGCCGCGGCGGCCCGGCGGCCTCTGGTGCGCTGGACCTCTGGGGCGCGGTCCTCGCGACGCTCGCATTGGGAGGCATCGTCTACGCGTTCATCGAGGCACCCACGCAAGGATGGACCTCGCCGGCCGTGCTTGCGGCGCTGATCGCAGGCGTGGCGGGCAGCGTGGCGTTCGTCGCGGTCGAATTGCGCGTGCGTTCCCCGATGTTGCCTCTGGCGCTGTTGCGCATCGGCAATTTCGGTGGTGCCAACCTGCTGACGCTGCTGCTGTATGCGGCGCTCGGCGGCAGCCTGTACTTCTTCCCTCTGAACCTGATCCAGGTGCAGGGCTACTCGGCCACCGTGGCCGGCGCTGCGCTGCTGCCTTTCATCCTGATCCTGTTCGCGCTGTCGGGCTGGGCCGGGCAACTGGTCGACCGCTTCGGGCCGCGCCTGCCGCTGGTGATCGGGCCGGCCATCGCGGCGGCGGGTTTCGCGCTGTTCGCGGTGCCGGGTGTCGGCGCCAGCTACTGGACGGCGTTCTTTCCGGCGGTGGTGGTGCTCGGCCTCGGCATGGCGGTGACGGTCGCGCCGCTCACGACGACGGTGATGAATGCGGTCGGGCCCGATCGCGCGGGCATTGCGTCGGGCGTCAACAACGCGGTGTCGCGCACGGCCTCAGTACTGGCCATCGCGGTCTTCGGTGTCGTGATGGCCTGGGCCTTCGACGCAGCGCTGGCCGATGGCCTGCACGCGGCAGGCGCATCAACCGAGGCCAGCGCCTTTCTGGAAGGCCAGCGAAGCAGGCTCGCGGGTGCCGAATTGCCGGCGGGACTCGATGCGGCGGCAGCGGCCGCGTTGCGCAAGATCGTCGCCGAGTCCTTTGTCGCCGGTTTTCGCTGGGTGATGCTGCTCGGTGCCGGCCTGGCGCTTCTGAGCGCGCTGAGCGCGTGGATGCTGATCGAGAAACGGCCGGCGGCGGGGCAGGGCGAGCAGGGCTTGCCGGAATCTCGCTGAGCGCCGGCCCTGCGCGCGGCGATCAACGCAGCAGATGGCTGTCGGGCTCCTGCCGCAGCCGGGAAGGAGAAAGCTTCTCGCGCTTGTTCCAGTTCGCGCGGAACGCCTGCACGCTGCTGAAGCCGCAGCGCTCCACCACGTTCTCCAGCGTCAATCCGGAATCGAGCAGCAGGCGGCGCGCGAGTTCCATGCGCATCTCGATCTGGTAGCGCTTGATGCTGATGCCCGTCTCGGCAGAGAACAGGCGCGAGAGATGCCGCACGCTCAAGCCGAAGCGCTGCGCCAGGATCTCGCAGCCGTCGTTCGATGCGAGACCCTTGCCGATGGCATCCTGGACCGAATGCACGAGCTGGTTGCCATGAGACCGGTAGCGAAAGGGCACGTTGAGTTCGGGGTCGCTGCCGAAACGGCGGAAGTGAACCACGTTCTCGCGCGCCACCTGGACGGCAGCGTCGTCGCCGTAGGCATGGGCGACCACGTGCAGGGCCAGGTCCACGCCCGATGCCACGCCGGCCGAGGTCCACACGTCGCGGTCGCGAACGAGCACCCGGTTGTCGACGACATGCGCGTCGGGACACCAATGGCGCAGCTTGCGCACGAATCGATGGTGTGTCGTGCAGACACGGCCGCTGAGCAGTCCGGCCTGCGCGAGCAGAAAGGTGCCGGTGCACACGCCGCACAATTGCAGCGCCGGGGACCCGCTGGTCCTCACGCTGCGCAACCAGGCCACGGCCTCGGCCCACGGGGCCGACTGCATCAGCGTCTCGTCGAGCTTGCTTCCGATCACGAACAGCACGTCGCCATCGGCGAGCCGCGGCGGCAGCGCGCCGATGTCCGACAGCATGACTTTCTGGAAAGTGCGCAGCGTCGTTCGCGGGCCGACGCATTCCACGGGCACCCTCGCAATGCCGAGTTCCTTCAGTGTCGTAATGATCTGCAGCGGGCCTGCCAGATCGAGCAGGTGCGCATTGGCAACGACGAGGAAGAAGACTCTCCTCAACGTTCCCGGACCTCCAAAATCGGATGAGAACGCATAAGTACCTGTGACGTGTTTCTTGCCTAACATTTGTTCGCTCCCTTTTTTTCCAGTATAGAAAGAGAAAAGGCAGTGAGGTAACGGGATGTCTGAATATTTGCTATTTTGATCCGCTTATTTGCTCGAAACGATGGGCGCAAATCGTTAAATTCCAGGGCATGTCACACATCTCAGGCCGCGCCGCGGTCGCTTCATGATCGAGCTCGACGTCACTGCCCATTGGGTCACGCTGTTCGATGACGAGGTCGCCGCGGCGCTCGTTTCACTGGTCGATTGCGCGGTCGACGATGGCGGCACACTCGGCTATTCGGAGCCGTTGACACCCGACGAAGCGGCAAGCTTCGTCGCCAACCTGCGCCGCCGCGTGGAAGCCGGCGAGGCGCATGTCCTGCTGGGCCGCGTCTGTGGCGTTCCCGCCATGATGGCGGTGCTTGCATTGAACGGAATGCACAACTGCCGCCATCGCGCCGAGATCTGCAAGGGGATCGTGCATCCGTCGTTTCGGGGCCGTCGACTCGTCGAGATGGCGCTGAAGCAACTCGTGAAGCGCGCCGAGTCGCTCGGCATCGAGCAGCTGATTCTCGATGTCCGGGAAGGCAGCCGCGCGCATGCGCTGTGGAAGCGATTCGGCTTCTCTACTTACGGCGTGCTGCACGACTATGCGCGCATCGATGGGCGTACCTATCGCGGCCATTTCATGGTCCAGGCGGTCGGATCCCTGCGCACACGCCTCGGCTTGGACAAACACACCCATTGGATCAATGAAACGGAGAACCTCCATGCTTGAAAGAACGGCATTCAAGAGCGAACTGAAGCACCTGCTTCAAACCCACCTGACGCTTTCGCATCCCATCTTCCTGGAGCTGTTCGATCCCAGGCGACCGAACCTGGAGTTGTTGCGCAAGGTGGCGTTGCAGGGATACCAGCTGACCAAGCACTTCTTGAGCTATGTCGAACACCTGTACTTCCATTGCCCGCTGCCGAGGTTCAAGCGCGCGCTTCTGATCAATGTCTACGAGGAAGAGACCGGGCGCCTCTCCCGGACGGGCAATCACGTTGCGCTGATGCAGAACTTCATTGCCGCACTCGGCGTTTCCGATGCTGCGCGCGAGGCGGCGCAGCCACTGCCGGCGACCCGCGAACTCATCGAATATCGGCTGGCTGCGGTCAGGGACCCGGGCCGCTATCACGTCGGCGCTGCCGCGGTGATGATCGCGAGCGAGGGACAGAACCTCGAGACGCGTGCCGGCGAGCCGCGTCACGAGCTGCTTGCCAAGGCCTACGGATTGAGCCCGTTCGACCTGCAGTTCTTTTCCGTGCATCAGCAGGAAGATGTCGGGCACGTCGAGCAGGGACTGAGTCTGGTGGCCGAGCTGTGCACGACGCGCGCCATGCAGGACGAGGCACGCGATGCAGTCGACCACACCTGCCGGCTCTTCCATGCGATGTACGAGAACATGCACGTCGAATTCTGCCGCCCTGCGGCGCGCGCGATGACGGTCTGACCATGCAGTCCCCGACCCTTCAACGCGCGATGGTCTACCGGCTGGTGGCGCTCGGCTTTCTGGTGATGTTCCTTTCGACCAGCATCAAGAGCGTCTACCAGGTCTACTTCAGCCAGCTCGCCGTGCACTTCGGCACGGGGCGAGCCGATTTGGCCTGGTCCGGTTCGTTGTTCATGCTTGTCACGGGCCTGATGTCGCCGCTCTGCGGTGCGCTCTGCGATCGTGCCGGACCGCTGCGCACATTGCTCGCCGGCGCCTTGGCCGGTGGCGCCGCGCTCGTCGGCATGGCCTTGGCGCCGCAATCGCTGACGGCATTCGTGCTGATCTATGGCATCGGGGCGGCCTTCGCGCTCGCGGCGATGACCTACGTCCCGATGGGCATGCTGGTCGATCGTCTGTTCGAACAAAGGAAGAAGGGATTGGCCTATGCCATCGTCACCAACGGGACCGCGGTCGGCTTCATCGTGCTGTCGCCGTTCTGGATCTGGCTGCAGCCGAAAGTCGACTGGACGACAGCCTTCCTGGTGACAGGGCTCGTGCTTGCGGGCCCGGTCGCTGCGCTCGTGGCGTGGGCGTCGAAAGCTGCCGCGGCATCGGGTCTGGCGGAGCCGGAGCGCCGTTCCACCTCGGAGTCGGGCGCATGGCGGCAAGTCTGCTCGGATCCGGGCTTCTATGCGCTGGCCCTGGGGTTCCTGGGTTGTGGTGCCACGATGGCCTTCATCGACGTGCACCTCGTGCCTTACTGGCAGGACGCCGGCACGCCGCGCGCGCAGATGGGATTGAGCATGAGCCTGCTGGGCGTGCTCGAGCTCGCCAGTGGTCTTGCCACCGGCTGGCTGGCGATGCGCTGCAGCAAACGCATGCTGCTCGGCGCCTTCTATGCCTTGCGTTCGCTGGCGATGCTCATGCTTCTGAGTGGCGTGCCCGTTGTCCACACCGTGGGTTTCGCCGCCGTCTTCGGCGCGAGCTATCTCGGCACGGTGGTGCTGACCTCCATGTATTGCTTCGAGCGCTACGGCCCGCAGGTCAAGGGCCGGGTGTTCGGGGTGCTGTTCCTGGTGCATCAGCTCGGCGCATTCGCGTCGGTGCAATTCGGTGCCTGGTGCTATGACCTCACCGGCAGCTACCGGCTCTCCATCATGCTGTTGGCGAGCCTGACCGTCCTCGCCGCGATCGCCAGCTGGATCGGCCTGCGCCATCCGTCGCGAGACCTGGGGCGCGACACGGCGCTCGTTGCAAGTGCTTGATGCGCAGGGGCAGCCGCTGATGCAGGCCCGCGACGCAACCCGCGCCGTTCACGTCGGACAGCATCAGGATCTGTCCGATGCCCATTGCGAACCCATTGCACTCACTTCCTCCTACGTGTTCGCGTCCGCCGCCGATGCTGCGGGCAAGTTCAGCGGCGCGGTGCCTGGCAACGTGTATTCGCGCTTCACGAATCCCACGGTCCGCGCTTTCGAGCAACGGCTCGCCTCGCTGGAGGAGGCCGAAGACTGCGCCGCCTTCGCGTCTGGCATGGCGGCCATCGTGGCCATCGCGCATGCCTGCCTGGCGGCGGGCAGCAACGTGGTCTGTTCGCGCGACGTGTTCGGCACCACGCTGACCGCCTTTCGCCGCTACTTCGGCAAGCTCGGCATCGAGCTGCGTGCCGTCGGCCTGACGCAGTTGCACAGCTGGCATTCCGCCATCGACGAGCGCACGCGGCTCGTGTTTCTCGAAACGCCCTCCAACCCGTTGCAGCAGGTCGCCGACATCGGCGCGATCGCCGCCATCGCGCATGCGGCCGGCGCATGGGTCGTCGTAGACAACACGATGCTGACCCCGGTCTGCCAGAAGCCGCTGCGCTTCGGTGCCGATATCGTCGTTCACTCCGCCGGCAAGTACATCGACGGGCAGGGGCGGTCGATCGGCGGCGCGGCGCTGGGCAGCGAGCGGCTGATGGGCGAACTGCGCGGCGTGCTGCGCACGCTCGGATCCAGCCTCGGCCCGATGAACGCGTGGTTGCTGCTCAAGAGCATCGAGACGCTCGCACTGCGCGTGCATGCGATCAACCAGACGGCCGGTCGGCTGGCCTGCTGGCTGGCAACCCATCCGAAGGTCGCCAAGGTGCACTACACGGGCCTGCCGGGCCATGCGCAACGCGCCCTCGTGCAACGTCAGCAGACGGGTTGCGGCGGGGTGCTGGGCTTCGAGATCGCCGGTGGCCGCGAAGCTGCATGGCAGCTGATCGATGCGCTGCGGCTGGTGTCGATCGCAACCAACATGGGCGATACGCGCAGCATGGTGACGCATCCGGCCACGACCACGCATGGCAGGCTCACCCCCGAAGAACGCCAGCTCTGCGGCATCACCAGTGGGCTGGTGCGCCTGTCGGTTGGCCTGGAGCACCAGGACGACCTGCTGGCGGACCTCGACCAGGCACTGTCCACGCTGCCGGACTTCGATGCCGCGGCACGCGCGGCCGACGATCTCTCCACAGCGCACGCGCCATGCAGACCGCATTGAAGCTGCTGTTCTTCGCCTGCGTCGCCGCGCCGATGATCGCAGCCATCGGGCATTCGTCGCGGAGGATGGCCCTCGGGATCTGCGGCATCGCGTTGATGCTGTTCGTCCTTGCCCAGACGCGGGTCGACCCGCTCGCCGTCGGCTCGCTGCAGGTCGACGAGGCGCTGTTTCGCGGCGTCTGCGGGATTGGCCTACGCCCTTCGCGTTAGCGCGCATGGCCGATAGCCAAAAGTGCCGGCCGCCATCCACACTGCGCGTCGATGGACCGTTCACCCGGGCGGTCGATCCCGGAGGAATGGCAATGACCCAAGGTGGCTGGCGCGCGGCAAGGCTGTTGCCGCTTCTCGCATGCATGATCTTCGCGGTGGGTTCCAGCGCGCAGCAGCCCGGCGAAGTGCTCGACGAGGCCAAGCTGGCCGGCCGCGACGCGGCGTCGTTCACGCAGGCCTCGGAGGACTACTTCCACGACATGGATGGCGGCGTGGCACTCACGCAGGAAGAGATCAGGGGCCGCAACATGTGGCTGGTCTGGAGCGGCGGCAACGACCGCTTCTGGAACCAGATGACCGACTACACCTTCGGCGCCTTCGACCTGCTGAAGATCATCAGCTCGCACCCGAGCCTCGGCTATTCGAGGACCAACCGCTGGGACTATTTCGGCCTCGTGAACGAGCCTTGCTTCGAGAAGTCGACCGGCCCCGACAAGGCGCGCCGTGGCCTCTGGCTGGACGTGCGCAGCAAGAACTGCCCGGCCGATCCCTTCGAGAACGAAGGCAAGTACCCCGGCGTCGCAATCGGCTCGCGCGGCAAGCCCCTGGGCGACGGCACCACGCAGCCCATCGGATCCTTCTACGGCTGGGGCACGGGCATTGCCGGCCTGCGCCTCTTTCCCAATCCGGACTTCGACGCGAAGGCGGCCAAGGCCTGGGACGCCGACAGGTACTACACCGACCCCAGCTACTACAACCGCAAGGACCTGGTGCGTCCCTACCGCGTCGGCATGTCCTGCGGCTTCTGCCACCTGGGGCCGAGTCCGGTGAATCCGCCGGCCGATCCCGCGAACCCGAAGTTCGCCAACCTCAGCTCGTCGGTGGGCGCGCAATACATGTGGGTCGACCGGCTCTTCATCTTCAATTCGAACAAGCCCGAAGGCCGCCGGAACTACATGTACCAGCTCGCCCACACCTACCGGCCGGGCACCATGGACACCTCGCTGGTCTCCACCGACAGCATCAACAATCCGCGCACCATGAACGCGGTCTACGAGTTCGTCGGCCGCATGGGCATGGCCAAGCGGATCGGCCAGGAGAAACTGGGCGGCGGCGAGCTCGACAACAAGCAGTTCAACGACTATCTCACCAGCGGGCCGCTGCTCGAATTCTTCTCCAAGGCCGACGGCACAGTCCACACGCCCCATGTGCTGAAGGACGGCGCCGATTCGGTCGGCCTGCTGGGCGCGCTCAACCGCGTCTACCTGAACATCGGCCTCTTCAGCGAGGAGTGGCTGCTGCATTTCAATCCGGTGATCGGGGGCAAGACCATCACGCCGATCAAGATCGCGTCGGCGCAGAAAAACTCGGTCTACTGGCAGGCGACCGAAGCCGGCACGCCCGACACCGCGCTGTTCTTCCTGAAGGCCGCCCAGCCCGATCGATTGAAGGATGCGCCCGGCGGCAGCAAGTACCTGAATGCGGACTCGGCCGCGCTCGACCGCGGCAAGGTGGTCTTCGCCGACACCTGCGCACGCTGTCATTCGAGCAAGGGCCCGCCGCCGCCGCAGGCGCTCGACCTGCGTCCCGAGAAGTGCGCCGGTCCCGGCTACGTCGACTGTTTCAAGCGCTACTGGGGCTGGACGCAGACCGATGAATTCAAGGCCCAGATGCGCAAGATCGTGCAGGCGCCGGACTTCCTGCAAGGCAACTACCTGTCGAGCGACGCACGCATCCCCGTGACGCTGCTGCGCACCAACATCTGCAGCCCGCTCGCGACCAATGCGCTGGCCGGCAACATCTGGGACAACTTCTCATCCGACACCTACAAGAGCCTGCCGTCGGTCGGCACCGTCACGCTGAGCGATCCGTTCACCGGTGCGCCGCGGTCCTACGTCATGCCGGCCGGCGGGCGCGGCTACACGCGCGTGCCTTCGCTCATCAGCCTGTGGTCGACCGCGCCTTTCCTGCTCAACAACACGGTCGGCAAGTTCGACGGCAATCCCTCGGTCGAATCCCGCATGAAGGTGTTCGACGATGCGATCACGCAGATGCTGTGGCCCGAGAAGCGCGAGCAGGACGCGGTGCTGGGCGACAAGGTCGGCGGCACCATTGACCGCACGACCGAGCGCAGCGCGATCATCATCGCGCCCGGCTTCCTGCCCGAACCGCTGCAGCCGCTGCAGGGCGCGCTGCATCGCTGGTTGCCATGGCTGGTCGGCCGCGGCGACGATGTCACGCTCGGCCCGATTCCGCAGGGCGTGCCGATCGGCCTGCTCGCCAATCTCAAGCTGCGCGCCGAAAGCGACGATCTCGGCGACAAGGCCCAGCAGGTGCGCGACGCGGGCGACCTGCTGCTCAAGCTCAAGCTCGCGCTCGCCAGCGCGCCGGCCAATGCCACCGACGCCGAGCTGCGCCAGCATTTCGCGTCGCTCAAGGAGCCGATGCTGAAGCTCAGCAAGTGCCCCGACCTGGTGGTCAACCGCGGGCACTACTTCGGCACCGCGCAGTTCAACCGGCAGGAGGATCTGAGCGCCGACGAAAAGGCCTTCGGCCGCGAGCCGGAGCTGAGCGACGACGACAAGCGCGCGCTGATCGCCTTCCTCAAGACCTTTTGACCTCGACCTCCGACGCACCGATGGCCGGCGCCGACGCGCCCCGGTGGGACTACGTGATCGTCGGCTCGGGCGCGGGCGGCGGCACGCTGGCGGCGCGGCTGGTCGAATCGGGCATGCGGGTGCTGCTGCTCGAGGCCGGCGGCGATCCGCGCGCCGGCGGCGGGCGCCTGCCCGACGACTACGACGTGCCGGCCTTTCATCCCTTCGCCTGCGAGGACGCGGCGATGCGCTGGGACTTCCATGTCCGCCACTACGCCGACGAGGCGCAGCAGTCCAAGGATTGGAAATACCAGGCGGGGCAGGGCGTGCTGTACCCGCGGGCCGCGACGCTGGGCGGCTGCACCTCGCACAACGCGATGATCTTCATGCTGCCGCACGACAGCGATTGGGACCACATCGCGCAGCTCACCGGCGACCGTTCGTGGGCGGCTTCGCAGCTGCGCCGCTATGCGCATCGCGTCGAGGACTGCCGGCATCGGCCGCTGTGGCGTCTGCTGCGCCATGTCGGACTCGATCCCACCGGTCACGGCTGGAACGGCTGGCTGCGCACCGAGAAGGCCATGCCGCTGTCCGTGCTGGGCGACGAGGGCCTGCTGCGTCTGCTGATCGACAGTGCCGGCGCCTTCACGCGCGGCCTGCCCGCGCCGCTGCGCAGCGCCTTGCGCTGGGTGCGCGGCGGGCTCGGCGATCCCAATGCGCGGCACTTTCGGCCCGGCAGCTTCGAGGGCCTGTGCTACACGCCGCTCGCCACGTCCTCGCACCAGCGCACCGGCGTGCGGGAGCGCCTGCTGGCAGTGGCCGCGGCGCATCCGGGCCGGCTGCAGATCGAACTCAATGCGTTGGCGACGCGCGTGCTCTTCGATGCCGACGGCGCGGCCTGCGGTGTCGAATACCTGAAAGGCGCGCACCTCTACAAGGCCCATGCCGTGCCCAGCGAGAAGCCGGGCGATCGGTGCACGGCACGCGCGCGGCGCGAGGTCGTGCTGTGCGGCGGCGCGTTCAACACGCCGCAGTTGCTGATGCTGTCCGGCATCGGTGCGGCCGCGGAATTGCAGGCGCATGGCATCGCATTGCGCGCCGACCTGCCGGGTGTCGGCCGCAACCTGCAGGACCGCTACGAGGTCGCCGTGACGCACCGCATGCGCGAGCCCTGGCGGGTGCTGAAGGGCGCCCGCTTCGATCGCGACGACACGCTCTGGCGCCGATGGCAGCTGGAGCGCGAGGGCATGTACGCATCGAACGGCGCCGCGCTCGGCGTGGTCAGCCGCTCCGACGGCGCGCAGCAGCAGGGGCACGATCCGGACCTCTTCTGCATGGCGCTGCTGGCGCGCTTCGAAGGCTATTTCCCCGGCTTCTCGGCGCGCATCCGCGACCAGGCCGACCAGATGACCTGGGCCGTGCTGAAGGCCCACACGCGCAACCGCGCCGGCACCGTGCGCCTGCGCTCGGCCGATCCGCGCGACATGCCGCGGGTCGACTTCCACTACTTCGAGGAGGGCGACGACCAGGCCGGCGAGGACCTGCGCGCCGTGGTGCAGGCAATCCGCCAGGTGCGCGTCATGACGG
This sequence comes from Variovorax sp. SRS16, assembly GCF_901827165.1. Lineage (NCBI taxonomy): Bacteria > Pseudomonadati > Pseudomonadota > Betaproteobacteria > Burkholderiales > Comamonadaceae > Variovorax > Variovorax sp. SRS16. The sequence continues at coordinate 2,819,150 of NZ_LR594666.1, read as the reverse complement.
CGCCGCTGATCGCCGGCGGCTGGATCGCCGAGGAACTCGCGCCGGGTGCCGAGGTGCAGAGCGACGAGGCGCTGGCCGACTATGTACGCCACACGGCCTGGGGGCATCACGCCTCGTGCTCGTGCCCGATCGGGCCGCCAGGGCAGGGCGGCGTGCTCGACAGCGTCTTCACCGTGCACGGCGTGCCGCGGCTGCGCGTCGTCGATGCCTCGGTATTTCCGCGCATTCCCGGATTCTTCGTCGCCGGTGCGATCTACATGGTGGCCGAGAAGGCCGCCGATGCCTTGCTGCACACAGCGTCGCAGACACCACTTTCGGCAAATTGACGCCCCCTTGCCAGGGGCAGACACTTTGCCGGCAACGAGGTTTCACCAGAGGAGAACGTGCATGGCCTACGACGTACAACAACTGCTCGACATGTCGCAGCAGCAACTCGACGACCTGTTCCGCACCAGCCCGCCGGGCGACGTCCCCTCCGGCGAGGCCGACGGCACCGCCATCATCGCGCCCGGCACGCGCTACACGTTGTCGATCGCGAAGACGATCAGCTACTTCGGCTGGCAGGGCAAAGTGTTCGATGCGGAGAACGGCGTGCTGAAGAACAAGGTCACGCCCTTCGGCGTCAAGGCTATCGTGGCCAAGGTCTACAAGGGCGACAGCTGGCTCGACGGCAAGGAGTGCATCGTGCTCGACTATTCGGAGACCTCGCTGGTCGCGCACTGGATCCGGGACGAGATCCGCCTCATCTCCCCGAACTTCTACCTGGGCAAGGTCTACTGGGGCAAGGAGCGGCTGATCGACTTCTGCCTCCAGTTCTGATGCGGTGACGCCTCCATCCCACTTCACGGTGGTCGCGCCGATCGCTCCGGGCCGCGAACCCGGCCTCAGGGCGATGCTCGACACGATGAACACCGAACCCGGCGTGGTCGACGCCGCGAATGCGCTGCTGCCTTTCGCTGCCTTCGAGCGGCTGCACTTCGCGCGCTTCGTCATCCTCGACGACATGACCATGGGCGACCTCGAAGTGTTCGGCCTGCCGCGTCCCGTGCTGCCGCAGTACCTGTCGTTCATGGGCGATTGCGATGGCCCGGCACGCGCGCAGCTGGCCGAGCTGGTGCAGCGTGCGGGCGAAGGGCTGCGCCGGATCTTCTCCCACTGCGAAGGCTTCGATGCGGCAGGTGATCTGCTCGGCTGGCTCGTGGCGCACGACCTGCCCGTGGCGACCCGCTATGTCAACTGGATCGGCCGCACGGTGCGGCAGGTGCACGAGGAGGCCGCGCTGCAGCGCGCACTGTCTTTGCGGGTGCCACGGCCTGCGACGGGTGGCGCGCAGGCCGATCCGCAAGCCACGCGCGATGCGCTGGTCGCCTTCGTGCGCGCCGAACAGGCCGCCGGCCGCCTCGCGCTCACGCCACCCGAGCCGACGCCGCCGGGATGGCAACTGCGCAACCTGCTGCACCTGATCGGCATCCCGGCGATCGGGCTCGTGCTGGCCGTGCTCGCGATCGCGCTGCTGCCGCTGGCGATCGTGCTGGCGGTATGGGCTGCCGTGACGCTTCGCCGCCACGAGCGAAGCGATCCGGAATACTGCCCGCGTCCCGACGCGGCCGCCGTGCTCGCGATGCAGCAGCTCGAGGACCATGACCTCAGCAACAGCTTCACGGCCGTGGGCGCCGTCAAGCCCGGCCGCTTTCGGCGCGCGCTGGTGCAACTCGTCCTGGTGCTGATCGACTATGCCGCGCGCCATCTCTTCGCACGCGGCCATCTCGCGCGCGTGCAGACCATCCATTTCGCACGCTGGGTCTTTCTCGACGACAAGACCCGGATGGTGTTCGCGAGCAGCTACGACGGCAGCCACGAGAGCTATATGGATGACTTCATCAACAAGGCGGGCTGGGGTCTCAACCTGGTCTTCAGCAACGGCTTCGGCTGGCCGCGCACCGCATGGCTGATCAAGCAGGGTGCCCGGCACGAGCTGCGCTTCAAGCACTACCAGCGGCGGCACCAGGTGCCGACCCAGGTCTGGTACAAGGCCTACCCCGGGTTGACGCTGACCGATCTCGACCGCAACCGGCGCATTCGCGACGGGCTGGAGCGGGCTGCGATGAACGATGCCGAAGCGCTCGAATGGCTGGGGTTGCTATGAGCGCGAGCACGATGCGATCGGTCGAGTACGAGGACATCCAGGGCCTGATGCGCTTCGGCTACGGCAAGCTCACCGAAGCCTGCTTCCTGCTGCTGCGCATCAAGGACCCAGCGGCTGCGCGCGCCTGGCTTGCGGGCGCGCCGGTTGCCAATGCGGCCGCTTGCGAACGCGCGCCCGAAACCGCGATGCAGATCGCCTTCACCAGCGAAGGCCTGCGTGCGCTCGGCGTAGCCGAGGACATCGTGCAAGGCTTCTCGCCGGAATTCATTGCCGGCATGAACGGTGACCCGAGCCGCGCACGCCGGCTCGGCGACCTCGGCCCGAATGCGCCTGCCGAATGGGCATGGGGTGGTGCGCCGCAGCGCCTGCCGCATGTGCTGGTGATGCTCTATGCGATGCCGCACAGGCTGCAGCCGTGGCAGGACGACGTGTGCGCTGCGCTTGCCGCAGGCTTCGACCGGATCGGCTGCCTCGCGACCTCCGACATGAAAGGCTTCGAGCCCTTCGGTTTTGCCGACGGCATTTCGGAACCCATGCTCGACTGGAAGCGCACGCGCGAGGCGCGTGACCAGGAGCTGCCGACCTACACCAACCTGTCTTGCCTCGGCGAATTCCTGCTCGGCTACCCGAACGAATACGGCGAGTACACCGATCGTCCGCTGCTCGATGCCGAACGCGATCCGCAGGCGATGCTCGCGCGCGCCGAGGACGACGCCGGCAAGGCCGACCTCGGGCGCAACGGCAGCTACCTGATCGTGCGCACGCTGCGCCAGGATGTCGGCCGCTTCTGGCGCTTTCTCGACGCACAGGCCGGCGGCGATGCAGCGCGGCGCGTGCAGCTGGCCCAGGCGATGGTCGGCCGCACGATGGACGGCGCGCCGCTCGTCGACTTCGCCGACAAGCGCATCGACGGCGAAGACGAACTGCGCAACACCTTCACCTACGACAAGGATCCGTCGGGATTGCGCTGTCCGTTCGGCGCCCACATCCGCCGCAGCAACCCGCGCAATGCCGACCTGCCGCCGGGCGATGAGGGCTTCATCTCGTGGGCCCGGCGCACGCTGGGATTCGACGCCGATGCGCTCGCCCGTGACCTGATCGCTTCGACACGTTTCCACCGCGTGCTGCGCCGCGGACGCGAATACGGCAAGGCGATGTCGATGAGCGAGGCGCTGGGCGGCGCGGCGGAGGGCGAAGACACCGGACTGCACTTCATCTGCCTGGGTGCCAACATCGCGCGCCAGTTCGAATTCGTGCAGGGCGCATGGCTCGCCGGCATCCGCTTCGACGGCGCACGCGACGAGAGCGATCCATTGATCGCCACCCATCTGCCGCGGCCCGACGGCACGCGCACCGACGCCTTCTCGATGCCCATGGCCTCGGGACCCGACGAGCGGATCGCGGGCCTGCCCCAGTTCGTCACCGTGCGGGGCGGCGCCTATTTCTTCCTGCCCGGCCTGCGTGCGCTGCGCTATCTGTCGAAGGTCCAGCCATGACGAATTCCAATGTCAGCCGTCCCGCGCCGAGGGCCAACACAGGCTCGGTGCTGCGCAACGTCATCAGCGACTCGGGCATGGCGCTGCTGCGCCTGGAGCGGCGCTTCGATCCCTTCGTGCGGCCGGCCTTCGACGCGCTGCTGCGCGATCCCCTGGCGCGCTTCACGACGGCGCTCATCAACAGCAAGCGAAAGGACGAAGGCCTCGGCATCGCCGAGGAAAGGCTGATGCCCGACGAGGAGAGCTTCACCGACTCGATCGTGCAGAGCTTCACGCGCCAGATGAGCGACCTCTGGAAGCCCGGCGGCTTCGAGCGCGGCGGCAACACCAAGACGCAGGGCATCGTGCGCGGCGAGTTCATCGTGCACGACGGCATCCCCGAACCGATGCGCCGCGGCATCTATGCGCAGCCGCAGACCTTTCGCGCCTGGGTGCGCTTCTCGGGCCCCGGTCCCTACATCACGCCCGACATCGACGACGTCGGCTTCATGAGCATCAGCATCAAGCTGATGGGCGTGCCGGGGCCGAAGCTGATGGACGACGAGCAGCACACGCTGGACATGTTCGGCGTCTCCACGCCGACCTTCGTGACGCCCGATGCCAGGGCGAATGCGGCGCTGCAGATCGAAAGCGTGAAGAACGCGCAGATCTTCTACTTCGTCAACCTGCACGATTCGCACGTGCTCGACCTGGTCATGCAGTCGCTCTTCATCAAGACGCAGAGCAGTCCCTTCGAAGCGCCTTACTTCAGCTGCGTGCCTTACCTGATGGGGGAGGGCCAGGCGATGCAGTACTCGGTGTGGCCGAGGTCGACGAAGCGCACGCCGATACCGCGGCTGCCCTTGCGCCCGCCGGACGACTACCTGCGCCAGGCGATGGTCGCCTCGCTGGCCGAAGGGGATGTCGAGTTCGACATCCGTCTGCAGATGCAGACCCATCCGCACCTCATGCCGATCGAGAACGCCGGGGTGCTGTGGCCCGAGAAGCTGTCGCCGCGCGTCACGGTGGCCACGCTGCGCCTGCCGCGTCAGACCTTCGATTCACCGCTGCAGATGGACTTCGCCAAGCGGCTGTCGTACAACCCGTGGCACACCATCGCCGAACACCGGCCGCTCGGCAACCAGAGCCGGGCGCGCAAGCGCATGTACTGGGAGCTGTCGAAGCTGCGGCATTCGATGAATGCGGTACCGCACTACGAGCCGACGGGCGACGAAGTGTTCGAATAGATGGAACCTCGGCAGCGGACCCCTGTCGAAGCCGCGAGAGGTACATCGAATGAAAAAGCGCTGGATTGCCATGGCCGTGGTGGCTTATTGCGGAGCGGCCGTGATCGGCGCGGAAATTGCATCGGTGGTCATGAGCCCCGGATCTTCGGCCGCACCGGTCGCAGACGCTGCCCCGCAAGCCGCGCCGGCGGCCCCGGTCGTTGCGGCGGCCCCGGCTCCGGCCGCCGCGCCGGCCAACTTCAGGAAGATCGAATGGGATGCGCTGGTGCCCAAGGACTGGGATCCCCAGAAGCGCTTCCAGAATGCCGACCTGAATGCGTTGAGCGACTCGGATCCCAAGGCGAAGAAACTGCTCGCGGACCTGCGGGCGGTCTGGGACAGCGCGCCGACGGTCAGCGCCCTGGAAGGCGCGGCGGTCAAGTTGCCCGGCTACGTGGTTCCGCTGGAGGAAGTCGACGGCAAGCTGAAGGAATTCCTGCTGGTGCCGTACTTCGGCGCCTGCATCCACACGCCACCGCCGCCGGCCAACCAGATCGTCCACGTGATCACTGCCAAGCCTGAAGAAGGACTTCATGCCATGGACACCGTCTGGGTCAGCGGAACGATGCAGAGCGTCCGCTCCAATTCCGAGATGGGTGTCAGCGGCTACCGGATGGCCGAGGCCACGGTCGAACCCTACACAGCCCCCAAGCCGCAATGAACGTGGTCAGTTGGAGGTCAAGGTCGGCGGGTTACAAGCGCGAGGGGTGCCGTGGATCGGCACCGTCACACCGGGAGGGCCACCATGCCGGCCGATTGCCGAATCGTGCTCGTTCTTCTGCTCGCGGCACTGGCGCCGCTGCAAGCCAATGCCGCGCTGGGCGGCCTCGTCTCGTCCGTCGAAGCCGACCAGATCCACATGCATGCCGCGCGCAAGGTGACGGCCGCAGGGGCCTACACCGTGCACGAGATCACGCTGCCCTCGGGAACCGCGGTCCGTGAGTTCGTGTCGTCCGCCACCGGGCAAGTGTTTGCGGTGGCATGGCACGGGCCCTTCATGCCCGACCTGAAGCAAGTCCTGGGCGATCAGTTCGATACTTTCGTCCAGGCCGCGGGCAGCGCCGGGCTTCGGCGCAGCAATGTGCTGGTCAACCGGCCCGGACTGGTGGTGCATTCGGGCGGACACATGCGCGCGTTTTTCGGCAAGGCCTATCTGCCCGGCCAGTTGCCGGCGGGAGTTCACGTTGAAGACATTCGCTGACCGCATCGGCCTCCGACGTCTGCGGGCCGCGCTCGCGGCCGGCCTTTGCGTTCTTGCCACGGGATGCGGCGGTGGGGGCGGTGGCGGCGGCGGTGCGCTGCCGGTCCTTCCCGCCATCACGGGCACGACCACGGCGGCCGGCACCACCACGTCCGGCAGCACGACGGCGAGCACGTCGGGCTCCAACGTGGCCGCCATCAGCGTGGACGTCGGCCCGGCCGGCACGGCCAGCACGGTCAACTTCCCCTTTGTCAGCGTCAGGGTGTGCGCGCCCGGCAGCACCACCGTCTGTCAGACCATCGACCACGTCATCCTGGACACCGGGTCGAGCGGACTGCGCCTCCTGGCCTCGGCCCTGAACATCCGCACCGGGCTGACGCCGCAGATCGACGGCTCGAGCGCGCCCTACGGGGAATGCGTGCAGTTCGTCAGCAGCTATGCCTGGGGCTCGGTCAGGCTGGCCGACGTCAGTCTGGCGGGCGAGACAGCGCCCTCGGTGCCGGTGCAGATCATCGGCGACCCCGACTTCGGCGTGGTGCCGTCGTCCTGCTCGACCAGCGGCGCGCAGGCCGACACGGTCGCGAGCTTCGGCGGCAACGGCTTGCTGGGTGTGAGCGTGTTCCGGCAGGACTGCGGCAGCGCCTGCGTCGGCAATGCCATCCCCGGCACCTACTACGTGTGCCCATCCGCAGGGTCATGCACTTCGTCGACCATCACGCTCGCGCGGCAGGTCGCCAATCCGGTGGCGCTGCTTGCGTCCGACAACAACGGCGTGCTGATCCAGCTTCCGGCGATCGCCGCCGCCGGTGCCAAGGCCGTGGCCGGCTCCCTGGTGCTCGGCATCGGCACGCGCAGCAACAACGCACTGGGCAACGCGCAGATCTACGGCCTGGACCGCTTCGGCAATTTCAGCACCACCTTCAACGGGCACGCCTACGCGCAGAGCTTCATCGACAGCGGCTCGAATTTCTTCTTCTTCGATTCGAGCACGCTGCCGGGGTGTACCAACGCGGGCGAAGCGGGTCTTTATTGCCCGACTGCCGCGCAGTCGCTGAGCGCGCTCAACCAGGGCACCAACGGCACCAACGGCACGGTGAACTTCAGCATCGGCAACGCCCAGGCGCTGCTCGCCGGCAACCCCACCGCGACGGCATTCGACAACATCGGCGGCAACATCCCGGGGATCGACGGCTTCGACTGGGGCCTGTCCTTCTTCTTCGGACGCAACGTGTTCACGGCGCTGGAAGGCGCCTCGACCGCCGGCGGGACCGGGCCCTACGTCGCGTACTGAGCGCTCCTCAGATCAGCCTGCGGATCGCCTTCTTGCGCCACACGAAGCGGTAGTAGCAGGCCTGCAGCGTCAGCATCGAGATGAAGGCCGCCGGGTAGGCGATCCAGATGCCGTTGAGGCCGATGCGATGGCTGAACCACCACGCCACCGGCACCTCGATCAGCGCGATGCAGAAGATCGAGATCGAGGTCGGCACCAGCACCGAACCGCTGGCGCGCATGATCCCCGACAACGCCGAGCCCATGCCGAAGATCACCGTGCTCCACAGCATGATGTGCAGCAGCGTCTGCGCGACCTCGATCACCGGATCGCTGGTGATGAAGAAGCCCATCAGCGAACGTGAGAACAGGTAGCCCAGCAGCACCAGCGCACCGGTGAGCACCAGGTTCATCAGCAGCGCCGTGCGCGTGATGGCGCCCAGGCGCTGCACCTGTCCGGCGCCGATGGCCTGCGCACCGAGGATCGAGGCCGTGATCGCGATCGAGATCGCCGGGAACTGCACGTAGGCCACCACCTGGTTCACCGCACCATAGGCTGCCGTGGCATTCGAGCCGTAGCTGTTGACGAAGGACAGCAGCACGAGTTCGGCCAGCGACACCACGATCATCTGCACGCCGGTGGGCACGCCGACCTTGAGCACCGCCAGCAGCAGCTTCGGCCGCACGCGCAGGTGCCGAACGAAATCGGCATCGGGCGCGAGCGGGCTCTTCTTGCGCCGCAGATGGAAGGCCAGCCAGGTGGTCGCCACCACGAACGCGACCACGGTCGCGCTGGCACCGCTGGCCACGCCGAGCTGCGGCAGGCCGAACCAGCCGCGGATCAGCGCCGGCGTGATGACGACGCCGAGCCCGGTCGAGATCAAGAGCGTGTAGAGCGGCGCCACCGTGTCGCCGACGCCGCGCAGCATCGCGGTCGAAAGCAGGAACACGAACAGGCCCGGCATCGCGATCAGGATGATGCGTGCATAGCGCGTGGCGTCCGGCAGGATATCGGCCGGCGTGCCCAGCGCGGCCAGCATCGGCTGCGTGAAGGCGCCGCCGAACACCGCCACGCACAGGCCGAACAGCACGCCCACCGTGAGCGTGGTGCCGGCGACCGCGCGCGCCTTGTCGAGTTCGCGCGCGCCCCAGGCCTGGCCGATCAGCACCGACGCACCGGCGCCGAGACCGATGGTGAAGGCGATGAAGAAGAACATCATCGGAAAGAAGCTCGACACCGCCGCCATCGCGCCGACGCCGATCATCTGACCGAGGTAGACGTTGTTGAGCGTGCCCGACAGCGATTGAAGGATGTTGCTCAGCAGCATGGGCGCGAGGAACAGCAGGAAGGTCTGCCATAGCGGCTTGTTGGACGCCATCGCTGCGGCGCGCCGGTTGGCGTTGGCTTGCGGCGCGATCGGCGGCGGCACGGGGTCGGCCACCGTCGCGGGCGGTGCGGCGATCTCGCCGGCGTGCTGGATGTCTTCGGGGTCGAGGGCGGCGTCGGGGGTCAGGGTGGGTCCTTTCATGACGCAGCGCTCCAGGCCGCGGCGGCTAGCTTGTGAAGGTGAGTGCGCAGATCCTGGGGCCAGGGCGCGACGAGTCCATCGAAACGCGAACGATCGCCGGCGAAGAGCGCGCGGGTCGCTTCCTCGAAACCCGGCAGGTCGCCCGCGATCGCGGTCATGAAGCGGTAGGTGGCTTCGCGCGCGCCGCGTTCGGCGTCGCGGCCGGCATGCACTCGGCGGGCCTCGTCGACCAGGCGCCGCAACGCCACCGAGGCGCCGCCGGGCTGACGGCCGAGCCATTCCCAATGGCGCGGCAACAGCGTGACCTCGCGCGCCACCACGCCCAGGCGTGGGCGGCCGACGCTGCGCGCCGTTTGTTCTTCGGATGGCGTGGCGGCCGCTGCGGGCGCAGGGCCGTGGCGCAGATCGAGGTCGAGACGGTCGCCCGTGGCGTCGTCGAACACGAAGGGTGCCGCGTCCTCGGCATGGCGGCGTAGCTTGCGCAGCTTGGCGATCACTTCGGCGCGCGGGCCGGACGCGATGCGCCGGAATCCCGCGAAAGCGGTGAGGGTGGATTCGGGTGCGGGGGATGACATGGGCGCGAATAATACCCGGACAAAAACTCCTTGGCAATCTACCCGGGTGAAAATTCAGCGGATCAGGCGGTGCCGCGCCATTGGCGCCACCGGCGGCGTGCGCCGTCCTTCAGGCGGCGCACCACACGCCGGGTCGCGCTCGCGCGCACGATCGAGAGCATGCGGTCCTTCCAGGTCTTCCAGCGCGGATACCAGCGCGCGAACAGCGGAATGCGCATCAGCGTCGGCTCCAGCAGCTGGAACAGCCGCGCCACGATCGCGGTGCCGATCACCTTGGCCGCCAACAGCAGCAACAGCGCGCTCAGTCCGTGGCCTTCGCCGAGCAGGAACAGCCCGAGCAGCTTGATCGGGAACAACACCCCCATCGGCACGAAAAACGCCAGCAGCGCAGCCCATGGCGGCAGGGACTTGAGCCAGCGTTCGAAGCGCGCCCACAAGGGCAGGCGGGTCAGTTGCGCCACGACACGGGCCAGCGGTTCCCAACCCCATTCCTCGAACAGCAGGATCGGAACGAGGAGGACGGCGGCGAGTGCGGCCAGGAGTTTCTTGAGCATGCGCATGCCGGGCCATTGTCGCCGCGGGCCCTATGGCAAACTTCCGCGCTTTACCCGCCCTGCGTCGCCGGCCCGTCGGCGGCGCGCTCCAGGAACGCTCCTCCAGACATGCAGAAAAACATTCGCCAGCTCGCGGCCGAGATCAAGGTCGGCGAGCACCAGGTGAAGGCCGCCGTCGATCTGCTCGACGGAGGTGCCACCGTGCCCTTCATCGCACGCTATCGCAAGGAGGCGACCGACGGCCTCGACGACATCCAGCTGCGCGAACTCGAAGCGCGCCTGTCCTATCTGCGCGAACTCGAAGACCGTCGCGCCGCCGTGCTGAAAAGCATCGAGGAGCAGGGCAAGCTCACGCCCGAGTTGCGCGCCGCGGTCGAGGCCGCGCCGACCAAGCAGGAGCTCGAAGACCTGTACCTGCCCTACAAGCCGAGGCGCCGCACCAAGGGCCAGATGGCGCGCGAGGCCGGCATCGAGCCGCTGGCCGACAGGCTCTTCGCCGAGCCGACGCTGAACCCCGCGGAAGAAGCCGCTGCCTTCGTCAAGCCGGCCGCAGACGGCCTCGATTTCTCGACCGTCGCGCTGGTGCTCGACGGCGTGCGCGACATCCTTTCCGAGCGCTGGGCCGAAGATGCGCCGCTGGTGCAGCGCCTGCGCGAATGGCTGTGGGCCGAGGGCCTTCTCAAGTCCAGCCTGATGAGCGGCAAGGACGAGAACAACGCCGACGTCTCCAAGTTCCGCGACTACTTCGACTACGACGAGCCGATCGGCCGCGTGCCTTCGCACCGTGCGCTGGCCGTGTTCCGCGGCCGCGCGCAGGACATCCTCGATGCCAAGCTGGTGCTGCCGGTCGAGCCCGAGCCGGGCAAGCCGTCGATCGCCGAAGGCAAGATCGCACTGCACCTCGGATGGAGCCATGCGGGCCGGCCGGCCGACGACCTGATCCGCAAGTGCGTGGCCTGGACCTGGCGCGTCAAGCTCGCGCTGTCGACCGAGCGCGACCTCTTCACGCGGCTGCGCGAAGAGGCAGAGAAGGTCGCGATCAAGGTCTTCGCCGACAACCTGCGCGACCTGCTGCTGGCGGCGCCCGCCGGCCCGCGCGTCGTGATGGGGCTGGACCCGGGCATCCGTACCGGCGTCAAGGTGGCGGTGGTCGATGCGACCGGCAAGCTGGTCGAGACCGCCACCGTGTTCCCGCACGAGCCGCGCAAGGATTGGGAAGGCTCGCTGCACACGCTCGGCAAACTGTGCGCCAAGCACGGCGTGAACCTGATCGCGATCGGCAACGGCACCGCCAGCCGCGAGACCGACAAGCTGGCGGCCGACCTGATCAAGCTGCTCGCAAAGATGACGCAGCAGGCCGGCGCGCCGGCGGTGAACGTCGAGAAGGTGGTGGTCAGCGAGGCCGGCGCCTCGGTCTATTCGGCGAGCGAATTCGCGTCGCAGGAAATGCCCGACGTCGATGTCAGCCTGCGCGGTGCCGCGAGCATCGCACGCCGGCTGCAGGATCCGCTGGCCGAGCTGGTGAAGATCGATCCCAAGTCGATCGGCGTCGGCCAGTACCAGCACGACGTGAACCAGAGCGAGCTCGCGCGCACGCTGCATGCGGTGGTCGAGGACTGCGTGAACTCGGTCGGCGTCGACCTCAACACCGCGAGCGTGCCGCTGCTGTCGCGCGTCTCGGGCCTGTCGGCCAGCGTGGCCAAGGCGGTGGTGCGCTGGCGCGAGGCCAACGGTGCGTTCGCGAGCCGGCAGCAATTGCTGGACGTGAGCGGCTTCGGTGCCAAGACCTTCGAACAGAGCGCGGGCTTCCTGCGCATCCGCGGCGGCGCCAATCCGCTCGACGTGACCGGCGTGCATCCGGAAACCTACCCGGTGGTAGAAAAGATGATCGAGAAGACCGGCAAGCCGATCGCCGAGCTGATGGGCCGCGCCGAGATGCTCAAGACGCTGCGGCCCGAGCTGTTCGCCAACGAGAAATTCGGCGTCATCACCGTCAAGGACATCCTCGGCGAGCTCGAGAAGCCGGGCCGCGACCCGCGCCCCGACTTCAAGGTGGCGCGCTTCAACGACGGTGTCGACGACATCAAGGACCTGGTCGAAGGCATGGTGCTCGAAGGCACGGTGAGCAACGTGGCCCAGTTCGGCGCCTTCATCGACCTCGGCGTGCACCAGGACGGGCTGGTTCACGTGAGCCAGCTCTCGCACAAGTTCGTCAATGACGCGCGCGAGGTCGTCAAGACGGGCGACATCGTCAAGGTCAAGGTGATGGAGGTCGACGTCGCGCGCAAGCGCATCGGGCTGTCGATGAAGCTCGATGCCGCGCCATCGCGGCGCGATGGTCCGCGCGAGAACCGCTTCGAAGGGGCAGGGCGCGGGCAGCAGGGACCGCGCCGCGACAACAGCCCGCAGCCCGCGGGGCAGATGGCTTCTGCCTTTGCCAAGCTGCAGGGCCTGCGCAAGTAAAGTGGGCGCATGAAGGCGCTGCGCATCTACGCCGGCCCCGCGGCGCGCGCGCACATCGAGGCCCGTGGGCTGCGACCGGAGGATGTGCGCATCGTTCCGGGTGCGGCGGGTGGACCCAAGGGCCTGATCCTCGGGCCGATCGATCGCTTTCTTTTTTCCGAATGGCTGCCGCAATCGGCACAGCCCATCGATCTGGTCGGCGCATCGATCGGCGCCTGGCGGCTGGCCAATGCCTGCCTCGACGATCCGAAGACGGCCTTCGAGCAGTTCGAGCACGGCTATATCCACCAGCACTTCGAAGTGCCGCCGGGCCAGAAGCGCCTGAGCGCGAAAGAGGTCAGCGCGCAGTTCGGCGAAGGGCTGCGCAGCTTCTACGGCGGCCGCGTCGACGAGGTGTTGCGTCATCCGCGCTATCGGCTGCATGTGATCACCTCGCGCGGGCGGCACATCCTCGGGCGCGAGGGCAGGGCGCGCACGCCGGTCGGCTACCTGGGCGCCTTTCTCTCCAACAGCGTGCATCGCCGCAGCCTGGGCGCATGGCTCGAACGCGTGGTGTTCTCCAGCCCGGGTGCGGCGCTGCCTTTCGGCACACGGGACTTCCGCACGCGGCAGGTCGAACTGATGCCCCTGAATTTCGAGCTCGCGCTGCAGGCCTCGTGCTCGATCCCCTTCATGCTCGAGGCCGTGCACGACATCCCCGGCGCGCCCCGTGGCGCGTACTGGGACGGCGGCATCACCGACTACCACCTGCACCTGGACTACGGCGACGCCGACGGCATCGTGCTCTATCCCCATTTCCAGAAAGCCGTGGTGCCGGGTTGGCTCGACAAGAGCCTCAAGTGGCGCCACGGCGCGACCCGCTTTCTCGATCGCATGGTGCTGCTGGCCCCCGACCCCGCATGGGTGAGGAGCCTGCCTAACGGCAAGCTCCCGGACCGCAACGACTTCTTGCGCTACGGCAACGATGCGCCCGCGCGCATGAAGGCCTGGCGTACGGCAGCCGACGCATCGCGCCGGCTGGCCGACGAGTTCGCGCAATGGCTGCATGCGGGCAGCGCGCGCGACGTGCTGCCCTTGTGAGGGCGCGCCGCGGCTACAGTCGGGCGTGCATCAACGGAGGATCTTCATGAATGCAACTCGAATCGTCGGCCTCGTGCTGATCGTGGCCGGCATTGCAGCCCTCGGCATGGGCGGCTTCAGCTTCACCAAGGAAACGCATCAGGCCAAGATCGGGCCGATCGAGCTCTCGCTGCAGGAAAAGCAGGAGGTCGACTTCCCGGTCTGGGCCGGGGTGGCGGCGATCGTCGTGGGCGGCGCGCTGCTGGTGTTCGGCGGCAAGAAGGGCTGAGTCCGGCGCGACGTCAGACCCAGCCTGCGATGGCCGCTCCGGCCGATGCGATCGTGGCATTGCGCGCATTGGCCGGCGCCTCCGTTTCCGTGAGATAGATGGTGACCAGGATCGGCGCGCGACCCGGCGGCCGCAGGATGCCGATGTCGTTGGTCGCGCCGCGTTCTCCGGAGCCGGTCTTGTCGCCGACCTTCCAGCCCGCGGGCAGGCGCGCACGCATCCGTTCATCGCCGGTCTTGTTGGCGTCGAGCCAGCGCAGCAGCTGCGCGCGCGAAGAGGGCGACAGCGCATCGCCGACGAGGATCTTTTGCAGGTTGCCGAGCATGGCGGCGGGCGTGGTGGTGTCGCGCGGGTCGCCCGGGCGGGCCTCGTTGAGCGAGGTCTCGTTCCGGTCGAGCCGCGTGAGCGTGTCGCCCAGCGAGCGCGCATAGGTCGTGAACGCCTTCGGTCCGCCGAAGCTGGCGAGCAGCATGTTACCGGCCGTGTTGTCGCTGCGCGTGATGGCGGCTTCGCAGAGTTCGGCCATCGTCATGCCGTTGCCGCCGACGTGCTGGCCGGTGATCGGCGAACCATCGACCAGATCGCGCGCACCGAAGAGCACGCGGCGCTCCAGCCGTTCTTCATGCCGGTCGACGCGCGCGAGCACGAGCGCAGAAGCGAGCAGCTTGAAGGTGCTGCACATCGGGAAGCGCTCGTCCTCGCGATGGCCGGCGCGCTGTCCGGTGGCGGTGTCGAGCACGCCGACGCCGAGCCGGCCGCCGCTGCCGCGCTCGATCTCTGCCAGCTGCGCCGGCAGATCGGCCGGCGATTCGGCGCGAGCGAGCGATGACATGCCCAGGGATGCGAACAGTGCGGCGGAGAACTGACGTCGATGAATCATGGAAGGGTCCTGAAAAGCGAATGACTTTCGGCGATCCGCATCGACGGCACAAACGATAGTATTTGTTGCCTCGCCCCAGAAAAACTACCAGCTCGACGATGACGCGCCCGCACCTTCCGCTCAATGCCTTGCGCGCCTTCGAATCCTCCGCACGCCATCTGAGCTTCACGCTGGCGGCGTCGGAGCTGAACGTGACCCAGGCCGCGGTGAGCCAGCAGGTCCGCGGGCTGGAGGCGCGACTGGGCGTTGCGCTCTTTCGCAGGTTGCCGCGCGGCCTCGCGCTCAGCGACGAAGGGCATGCACTGCTGCCGGTGCTGGTCGATGCCTTCGGCCGCATGGAAGCAGTGATCCAGCAATTCGACAACGGCCATTTCTTCGAAGTCCTCACGGTCGGCGTGGTGGGCACCTTCGCGGTCGGATGGCTGATGCCGCGCCTGCGGCTGTTCCAGGAAAGCTGCCCCTTCATCGACCTGCGGCTGATGACGCACAACAATGTCGTCGACCTCGCCGCCGAGGGTCTGGACTTCGCGATCCGGTTCGGCGACGGGAGCTGGCAGGGGATGCAGGCCGAGCATCTGATGGATGCACCGCTGACGGTCCTGTGCGCACCCGCCGTCGCGGCACGCATCGCGCGGCCGCTGGCCCTCGCCCACGAGACGTTGCTGCGTTCGTACCGCCCGGACGACTGGCCGGGCTGGTTCGCTGCGGCCGGCATGGCATGCCCGGCGATTCGCGGGCCGGTCTTCGATTCCTCGCGGCTCATGGTCGAGGCCGCAATGCAGGGCGCCGGCGCGGCGCTCGCGCCGGCCTCGATGTTCGCGCAGGAACTGGACGATGGACGGCTGGTGCGGCCGCTCGAGATCGAAGTGATGACCGGGAGCTATTGGCTCACCCGCCTGCGGTCCAGGCCGCAGAGCCAGGCGATGCAGGCCTTTCGCCAATGGTTGCTGGAGCAGACCGCCGCCATCGGCGCCCCGAAGGGCCGGCCGGCGTGACGCCGACTGTACGATCCGGAGCTTCGAATCCAACCCGTGCCGTCTCGGACATGAACCCCACCCTTGCCGCAGTCGCGGCCCATCACGCAGGCATGCCGCCGCTCACGCCCACGATGGCCGGCGTGGTCGATCGCATGGCACGCGCGCGCAATCCGCCGCTCTACACGCTGACACCCGCAGAGGCCAAGGCCGCCTACGAGAAAGGCGCCGGCGTGCTCGAGGTGCCGAAGCCCGCGCTCGAGCGCGTCGAAGACTTCACGCTGCCCGCGCGCGATGGCCATGCCTTGCCGGCGCGGCTCTATGCGCCTTCGCATGAAGTGCTGCCGTTCCTGCTGTACTTTCATGGCGGCGGCTTCACGGTCGGGAGCATCGCGACGCACGACACGCTGTGCCGCGTGCTGAGCCGCCAGAGCGGCTGCGCGGTGGTCTCGCTCGACTATCGCCTCGCGCCCGAGCACAAGTTTCCGATCGCCCCGAACGATGCCTGGGACGCACTGGCCGCGCTGGCGAAGAACGCCGCGCAATGGGGCCTCGACGGCACGCGCATCGCGGTCGGCGGCGACAGCGCGGGCGGCACGCTGGCTGCGGTCTGCGCGATCCTGGCGCGCGACGCCGGGCTGCGGCTGGCGCTGCAATTGCTCTTCTACCCGGGCATGACGGCGCATCAGGACACGCCCTCGCACCGCCGCTTCGCCGCCGGGCCCTTGCTCGGCGAGCCGCTGATCACGTGGTTCTTCGCCCAGTACGTCCACAATCGTGCCGAGCGCGACGACTGGCGCTTCGCGCCGCTGAATGCCCAGGACGTGGACGGTGTCGCACCGGCCTGGCTCGGCCTGGCCGAATGCGATCCGGTCGTCGACGAAGGCATCGCCTATGCCGACAAGCTGCGCGCTGCAGGTGTTGCGGTCGACCTGGAGATCTACCGCGGCGTGATCCACGAATTCGTCAAGATGGGCCGCGCGATCCCCGAGGCGCTGCAGGCGCACGCCGATGCGGCCCGTGCACTGAAAGAAGCCTTGCAACCATGACCGACAGCCAGCAGAAATCCGACTTCCGATTCTTCCATCGCCTGCGCGTGCGCTGGGCCGAGGTGGACATGCAGAAGATCGTCTTCAACGCGCACTACCTGATGTACTTCGACACCGCCATCTCGGATTACTGGCGCGCGCTGGCGCTGCCGTATGAAGAGGCGATGCAGTCGCTGGCGGGCGACCTCTATGTGCGCAAGGCGACCATCGAATTCAACGCCTCGGCCCGCGTGGACGATCTGCTCGACGTCGGCATGAAGTGCGTGCGCGTGGGCAACTCGTCGATCGTCTTTCACGGCGGGCTGTTCCGCGGCGACGATCTGCTGGTGAGCTGCGAGCTGGTCTATGTCTTTGCCGATCCGGCCACGCAGACCTCCAGGCCGGTGCCGCAGGTGCTGCGCGCGATCTTCGAAGACTACGAAGCGGGAGGCTCCATGCGCGAGATCGTCACAGGGACGTGGGCCTCGCTCGGTGAGGGCGCGGCTGCGCTGCGGCGCGCGGTGTTCATCGAGGAGCAGAGGATCCCGGACGAACTCGAATGGGACGCGCACGATGCCATCGGTTTGCACTGCGTCGCACGCAACCGGCTGGGCCAGGTGATCGCCACCGGGCGGCTGATCGCGGACGGTTCGGGCATCGGCCGCATCGGCCGCGTGGCGGTTCACCGCGCACTGCGCAGCGGTGGCCATGGTGCCGCGGTGATGCGCGCGCTCGAAGAAGCGGCGAGGGCACGCGGCGATCGCGAAGTCACGCTGCATGCCCAGCGCAGCGCGCAGCCCTTCTACGCGCGGCTCGGCTATGCGCCGCACGGCGAGCCCTTCGAGGAAGCGGACATCGCGCACATCGAGATGCGGCGGCCGCTCCAGGACGCGCTCTAAGCCCTCAGATGTCCTCGAGCAGCGCGTAGGGCAGCGGCTCGATGGTGAGTGCAGCACCATCGACCGCGCCGGCGTGCAGGCCGCCGGTTTCCAGGGCCGCGATCTGGATCGAGATCAGCGCGGCCCATCCGCCGCCCGGTGCCGCGGCGGCCTGGGCCACGGTACCGACGGGCTGTTCGGCGTTGTGGGCGGCAAAGACTTCCTGGCCCGCGGTCAAGGCGGCATCCGCCTTCACGAGGTAGGTGCGGCGCTTGAGCGTGCCGCGGAACTGGCTGCGCGCCACCACCTCCTGGCCCGGGTAGCAACCCTTCTTGAAGTTCACGCCGCCGACCGATTCGTAGTTGAGCATCTGCGGCACGAAGGCCTCGACCACCGGCTGGGTCAGCGTGACGATGCCGCTGCGCACCTCGCTCCATTGCCACAGCGCGAGATCGAGGTCGGCACCCTGGGGCGCCGCGCTGCCGGCCGGTGCGATCCATAGCGCGCGCGGCACGCCGTCGGAGGGATAGAGCGCGACCACCTGCGCCTGGCCGGCCACGCTGCACCGGCCCGGCGCCGAGCCGGCATCGATGCCATTGGCGGCCAGCGCAGTCCCTGCCAGGCCATGGAGCGCGAACTCCTCGCTGGCATCGCTCAGCTTCACCTTGGCGCGCAGCACGAACATCGACAGCCGCTTCAGCGTGGCGGGAAGGATGTCGCGGCTGCACACCAGCAGGATCCGATCGGGTTGCGGCCGGATACCGATGAAACTCGCGATCACGCGGCCCTTGGCCGTGCACAGTGCGGCCAGGCGCGCCTCGGAGGCGCCGAGCAGGACGAAGTCCTGGGTCAGCTGGCCATGCAGGAAGTCGGCGGCATCGGGGCCTTCGGCGCGAATCACACCGAGGTGAGGGAGGGCGGTGACGCCATTCAGAACGACAGAGGTCATCGCTGAATTATCATGGTCGGCTTCGTTCCGTTCGACCCGCAGGGCTACCTGTTTTCTGTGTCCGCCTCTCTCCATCGGAATCCGTGCGCCGCTTCTTTCTCAAGCTCTTTCTCCTGGCTGCCGTGCTTGTGCTCGGCGCCGGCGCGGCAGGTCTGTGGTGGGTGAACCAGCCGCTGAAGCTGCCTGCGCCGGCCGTCGATCTGTCCGTCGAACCCGGCACCACGCCGCGCGGCATCGCACAGGCCATATCGGACGCCGGCGTGGGTGCGCCCGCGCCATTGCTCTATGGATGGTTCCGCTTCTCGGGGCAGGCGCGGCAGATCCGGGCCGGCAGCTACGAATTGGAGCGCGGCGTCACGCCGCGCCTGCTGCTGAACATGCTGGTGCGCGGCGAGGAAGCCACGCGCAGCGTAGTGCTGGTCGAAGGGTGGAACTTCCGCCAGGTGCGCGCCGCCCTGGCCAAGGCCGATCAATTGAAGCCCGAGACCGTCGGCCGGACGGACGAGGAGGTGATGGCCCTGCTCGGCAAGCCGGGCCTGCACCCCGAAGGCCGCTTCTTCCCGGACACCTATACCTATTCCAAGGGTTCGACGGACGTGGCGCTGCTGCAGCGTGCCATGCGCGCGATGGACAAGAAGCTGGATGCCGCCTGGGCTGCGAGAGCGTCCAGCCTGCCGCTCAAGACGCCCGATGAGGCGCTGATCTTGGCCAGCATTGTCGAAAAGGAGACAGGCAAGGCCAATGACCGTGCCGAGATCGCAGCGGTCTTCGTCAATCGCCTGCGTGCGGGGATGCCTTTGCAGACCGATCCGTCGGTGATCTATGGCCTCGGCACGCGCTTCGACGGCAACCTGCACAAGAAGGATCTCCAGACCGACACGCCGTGGAACACCTATCTGCGCGGCGGCCTGCCGCCGACGCCGATCTCGATGCCCGGCAAGGCGGCGCTGCTGGCGGCGGTGCAGCCGGCGCAGAGCAACTCGCTCTATTTCGTGTCGCGCGGTGACGGTTCGAGCCAGTTCAGCAACTCGCTCGACGAGCACAACCGCGCGGTGAATCGTTATCAGCGGGGCGGCGACCCCAGTCAGCGGAGCGGCCAATGAAGGGATTGTTCCTGACGCTCGAGGGCATCGACGGCGCCGGCAAGTCGAGTCACATCGATGCGCTCGAAGCGCTGTTCAAGGCCGAGGGCCGGCAGGTCACGCGCACGCGCGAGCCGGGCGGCACGCCGATCGCCGAGATCCTGCGCACGATGATTCTGGAGCAGCCGATGGACCCGCTGACCGAATCGCTGCTCGTCTTCGCGGCCCGTCGCGATCACGTGGTGCGGGTCATCGAACCCGCGCTGGCGCGCGGCGACGTCGTGCTGTGCGACCGCTTCACCGATGCCACCTTCGCCTACCAGGGCGCGGGCCGAGGCTTCGACCCGGCCGTGTTGTCGATGCTCGAACAATGGGTGCAGGGAGGAGGGCGCAGCGCCGGACCCGAGGCCTTGCTGCAGCCCGACGTCACGCTCTGGTTCGATCTGGCGCCGGAGCTGGCGGCCGAGCGGCTGGCCGGTGCGCGGCTGCCGGACAAGTTCGAGTCGCAGCCTGTCGAATTCTTCCGGCAGGTCGCGGCCGGCTATGCCCAACGGGCCGCAGGGACATCGCGTTTCCTTCGGATCGATGCGAGCCAGTCGCGCGATCAGGTCTGGCAACAGGTCGAGGCTGCCCTGGCCGGGCGCGGCTTGGTCGCGTCGCGGATCGGGAGGGCATCATGAACGCGTCCGCCCTGTCGCCGTGGTTGCGCGAGCCGCTGGTCGAACTGCTGCGTCAGCGCGGCCATGCCTGGCTGCTGCAAGGCCCTTCCGGCCTGGGGCAATACGAACTCGGCCTGGCGCTCGCAGCGGCCTGGCTGTGCGAGCAACGGGACGAGGAAACGGGCGAGGGCGCCTGCGGCCACTGTCCCAGCTGCCATGCGATCCAGGTGCGCACGCACGCCGATCTCTGCATGCTCATGCCCGAGGTGGCCATGCAGGAACTGGGCTGGCCGCTCGACGAAAAGGCCCAGGCCGACATCGACGACAAGAAGCGCAAGCCCAGCCGAGAGATCCGTGTCGAAGCGATGCGCGATGCGGTCGGCTTCGCACAGCGCACCAGCGGGCGAGGGCGAGGGAAGGTCGTGCTGGTCTATCCGGCCGAGCGCATGAACACCATCACCGCGAACACGCTGCTGAAGACGCTCGAAGAGCCGGTCGGCGATGTGCGTTTCGTGCTCGCCACGGAGGCCGCGTGGCAACTGCTGCCGACGATTCGCAGCCGTTGTCTGGGGTTCACCTTGCCGTGGCCTGCGAGCGCGGAAGCGCGGGACTGGCTGGTGGCACAAGGCGTGCCGCCAGCGGATGCGCTCGGCTTGCTGCGCAGTGCCGGCGGCCGGCCCAGCGATGCGCTGCGATTGGCGGGCCAGGGACAATCGCCCAAGGCCTGGGCCTTGCTGCCCAAGGCCATGTCGCGCGGCGATGCGAGCGCCCTGGCGGACCATGCGCCATCGCAGGCCATCGGTGTGCTGCAGAAGCTGTGCCATGACCTGATGGCGGCGGGCAATGGCGCCGCGCCGCGCTTCTTCGAAGCCGCGGATCTGCCGCCAGCCCCTTCGCGGGTTGCGCTGGCCCGCTGGTCGAAGTCGCTCGCAAACGCGGCAAAAACCGCAGAACATCCGTTCAATGCAGGGCTGATGCTCGAGGCGCTTGTGAGCGAAGCGCGAACCACCCTAAACTCGGCGGGTCGTCGCCCATGAACACACCTGCACCACCTACGCCCCCCGCACCCGCCCGGCCCAGCGTCATTCAGCTGGCCATCAAGGAAAAAGGGGCTCTCTATGCAGCGTACATCCCGCTGTTCGCCGAGGGTGGGATCTTCATCCCGACCTCGCGCGAATACCGCCTCGGCGACGATGTCTACGTGCTGCTCACTCTGCCTGAAGATCCACAGCGTTATCCGGTGGCCGGCAAGGTCGCCTGGATCACGCCGGCGCGCGCCGCTGGCAATCGTGCACCGGGTGTCGGCATCCGTTTCCCGGCCGACGAGAAGTCACGCCAGCTCAAGGCCCGGATCGAAGAGGCGCTGGGCGGCACGATGGCGTCCGACCGCCCAACACAAACTATTTGACTCGCCTCCAGGCTTGCCCACTTCGTGTGGCTGCCAACCCCCTGCGGGGGCGACACCGGCGGACCGGCTGAGCCGGATCCGCGGTATCTCTGCACTGGGGTGCGGGCACTAAACCACGATGTTTACCGATTCCCACTGTCACCTTACTTTTCCCGAGTTTGCGGATCAGATGCCGCAGATCCGTGCCGCAATGGCGGCGGCGCAAGTCGATCGGGCGCTGTGCATCTGCACGACGCTCGAGGAATTCGGCGACGTGCAATCGTTGGCGGCGCGCTATGACAACTTCTGGGCCAGCGTCGGCGTGCATCCAGACAACGAAGACATCGCCGAGCCGACCGTGGCCGATCTGGTCCGGCGCGCGGCGCTGCCCAAGGTGATCGCGATCGGCGAAACCGGGCTGGACTACTACCAGATGGAGGAGCGAAAGGGCGGCCGAAGCATCGCGGACATGGAATGGCAACGCGACCGGTTCCGGGTGCACATTCGCGCTGCGCAAGAGACGCGCAAGCCGCTCGTGATTCACACGCGGGACGCTTCGGGCGACACGCTGGCGCTCCTCAAGGAGGAGGGCGAGGACGGCGCGGGCCGCGCGGCCGGCGGCGTCTTCCATTGCTTCACCGAAACCGCGGAGGTGGCGCGTGCGGCCCTCGATCTCGGGTTCTACATCTCCTTCTCCGGCATTCTGACTTTCAAGAAGGCACAGGATCTGCGTGACGTGGCCGGGTTCGTTCCGCTGGACCGGATGCTGATCGAAACCGACAGTCCCTATCTCGCGCCTGTCCCGTACCGGGGCAAAACCAACAACCCGTCCTATGTGCCTTTTGTCGCGCAACAGATCGCCCAAGTGCGCCAGCTGCCGGTCGAAGCGATCGCCGAGGCCACCAGCACCAACTTCGAAGCCCTCTTTACCGGGGCGAAAATATGAGAAATCACTTGAAGAAAATCATCTACCTTTCTGTTTTTATTTGCTCTTTTGCAGTACATGCAGGTTCTTTCGATGATTTCTTCCGGGCCGTTCGCAGCGACAACGCCAGCGGCATCAGGACGTTGCTGAATCGTGGATTCGACCCCAACACGCGGGATGCGCAGGGCCAGACGGGCTTGTTGATCGCTTTGCGCGAGCCGTCGCCCAAGGTCATTCAGGTGCTTCTGGAATCGCCGCAGACCGACGTCGATGCGGGGAATTCCAAGGACGAGAGCCCGTTGATGCTGGCAGCGATCAAGGGCGAGCAGGCTGTCGTCACGCGGCTGCTGGAGCGCGATGCCGCCGTCAACAAGCCCGGCTGGACGCCGCTTCACTACGCGGCGACCTCCGGGCAGTTGACCATCATGAAGCAATTGCTCGACCACTATGCATTCATCGACGCGCAGTCGCCCAACGGCACCACGCCGTTGATGATGGCCGCCATGTACGGCTCGGCCGAGGCCGTGAAGTTGTTGCTGGACGAAGGCGCCGACACGCAAATGAAGAACGAGCAAGGCATGACGGCGCTCGATTTCGCGCAACGGGGGCAGCGTCCGGATGCGGTCGAACTGCTGACCGCTGCCATGCGTGGCAAGAAGCCGCCTGCGGATGGGAAATGGTGAGGGTCGACGGGATCATTTGCACGAGCTTGGCTGGGCTTGAAAATAATACAATGTATATTATGTTAAATCGAGCACGCAGGCGTCTTCGCTCGATTGGACGTAATGCACGGTCTTGGCTTCTTCGTTCCTGGCAGCGCTTGCGCCCTGCCGACGATGAAAACGAATGTACTCAGTCCCGGCCTGACCGGACCCTGACCATTCGCGAGAATCGCGGCCGTCATGTTCCGTGCCCCGCGTTCCCTGCCGCCCCTTGAATACCTGCTGTCGAGCATCCGCAGCTCCGCCAACACGCCGCAAAGCATTGCCCGCTACCTGGGCATCAGCGAACGGACGTTGGCGCGCTGGCGGGCCGATGAGCAGGCTCCGCGCCCCGTCATGCTGGCGCTGTACTGGGAAAGCGAATGGGGCATCGCCCATCTGCACACGGACGCCATCAACGAGGCTCAGCACGCGCGCTCGTGGGTGGCAACCATGGAACGGGAATGCGAGCGCCTGCGCGGCGTGATCGCCAAGCTGGAAAGCGCCGAGGGATGGGAGTCCGCAAACTCCCCGGTCTTCAATGTGGCGTAGTGCCGTCGCAGTTGCAGCCGCCGAATGCGGTGTTCGATTGGATGAAGTCACGCACGGCCGGCAGGCGCGAGAGGATCACGGCCGCGAGCAGCGCCCCGGCCATGATGATCACCGTCTCACGGCCGATTTCGCCCCATGAAGGGATGATTGATTTCATTGGTGTTGCCTGAGGTGCATACGGTCGCTCAAGCTGTCCAGGCGCTTATGCGCATGGTCCACGTCACGCCGCAGGAAGTCGAGCTTGGTTGAGAGAACGCCCCAGGTGACCGCACCATTCACGATGACGCTTCCAATCGCAAGGAGCAGCTCCGGGGACATGTTCACGACGCCGGCTTTTCGGGAACGAACACCGCAGCAAGGCCGGCCACGCCGACGACAACCTGTTGCACGAGGCCGATGGTGGTAGGCGCCACCGGCAGGCCGAACAGGACGGCCAGCGCCGAGAAGCCGGCCCACGTGGAGGGCTCACGGAGCCGAGAGAAAAGTGCATTCATGTTGTTTCCTTTCAGATGAGATATCGGGAGTCATACCCGGTTGCTGCGAAGTCCAGCGCGTTGTCTACGCGCCGCACGTCTGCCTGTTGCGCCTGGCTGGTGGTTGTCGAGCCGAAGACGCCGTTGTATGCAGCGCTGGTGCCGCTTGAAATG
This sequence comes from Variovorax sp. SRS16, assembly GCF_901827165.1. Taxonomy (NCBI): domain Bacteria; kingdom Pseudomonadati; phylum Pseudomonadota; class Betaproteobacteria; order Burkholderiales; family Comamonadaceae; genus Variovorax; species Variovorax sp. SRS16. The sequence continues at coordinate 2,794,642 of NZ_LR594666.1, read as the reverse complement.
AAGTCGCCGGCCGGGCACGAGAAAGACGCATCCCACCAGCGCCCCGCCGCCTTGTCGGCCGCGCACTGCGATGCGCTCGTGCGCGGAATTCCGACAGCAAGGCCGATGCCTTCCACGGCGCCGACACCGGCCGCGCCGACATAGCCGCCGAGGTCGCCGATGCCGGTTCGCACCGTGTCAGGCGACGGCACGTAATCACCCAGGCTCGGCATGCTGAACGACAGGTTTTGCTTGAGCAGGTAGAGCGCCGCGCCGCCCGCGACGACGAGCGCCACCATCAGTCGGATGTCGGCATGGGTGGACTTTTTCATGCCGTAACCCCCCCGTTCGCAGCGAACCACTGCGCCACTTGATCCATGGAGCGCATGCCCTGCCCTGCGTAGTTCGCCCCCGGCAGACTGGCCCAAATTCCGCGGGCTCGAGAAACTGCCCCGGCGAGGTCGCCAACTTGCAAGCGCCCGAGCGCGCCGCACTCGCGCAGCAGCTCGACAGCCGCCGCGTCCTGCGATGCCGGCGAGAAGTCGGGCAGGCCGAGCCGCGCCTTGAGCGTGTCCCAGGTGTTGACCCGCGTCGAGCCACCGCCCGGTATCTGGCTCACCGCCATCATCTGATATGCGCCCGCCGCCGAGGTCCAACGCTGATCGTTCGCACTGATTCGCGACGCGATGCGCGGATGGTCCGCGAAGCCGGCGAAGGTGCGCGGGTTGCCCGGCGTCGAGCCATACAGGCAGGAGTACTCGCCGGCGTTTTTCGTGCCCTCGCAGAGCTTGATCGTTTCGAGAAGCGCGCGGACATTGGTGTTCATGTCGAGGTTCTGCAAGGTTGATTGATCGGCTTGAGTGAGGCCGACTTCCTGGCCCAGGTCGTACACGGCATCGGCGATGTCATCGGTGTAGGCGCCCCAGGTTGTCGGGTCCGTGATGTCGGCGCCCACCACGGGCGCAGGCGCTTCGTCGGCACTCGCGTACTGAGTCCAGGCGTAGTAGCCCAGGCCCAGGACTGCGACGATGGCGACGGCGCGACCGAGCATCAGAGCGCCTCTTCAAAGAACTGCACGAGCCCCGCGAGCACGCAATTTTGTTGCTCCGTTGCGATCAGCAGCCCACAGCCCGGCAGGACGACGAACGGCCGCACCATCGGCACAGCGAACGCGACGTTCGCTTGCGACGTATAGCCGCCGTGAAACGCCACCACCGGCAATGCCGGGTCGTTCTCATACCGGGCTTGCGTGCCGACGATGGCAGGGCCACCGCTCAGCATGTTCTGCGGTTGTCCCGTCGCGACGGTGGTGAGCGGGAGAGCGTTCAGCCAAAAGGCGAGGCCGGTCGCGATGCTGGTCGAGAGCAGCATCGCGTCAACGATCAGCCGCTTTCCCGATCCGGCCGGATTCCAGAGCTGCGCAATGTCCACTTGCCCCGCCACCGCCGACACATTCGGGCGCCATGCGTAGGCGCCGCCCGCCACCGAACGCGCGCGCTCCCCGTTGACCACTTGCACCGTCGAGGAAATGCGCCGCGTGCCGGCGTCGCCCGAGCCGATGAAGACGCGGATGGATTGCGCGGTCGCGCTCGTGATCTGGATGGTTTGAAAGCCCTCCTTCGGCCGCGAAAAGAACGAGGCTTCGGAGCTGCGCATGATCGAGAGCTGCGCGCCCGATTTATCCATCAGCATCACGTCGCACGGGTACTGCGCTTCGAGAATTTCCAGATACTCGCCATTGATGACGAACGTTTTCGTCTCGCCTGCGGCCCATGCGCCGCCGATGATTTCGATCATTTCGAGCCCTTCGAGAGCAGGACCGCCGCCGCGACCGCAGCCGCCGCGAGCATCGCGTATTTGCCGATGTCGGCATTCGCGTTGTCCGTTGGTTGAAATTTGTCGATGGCCTTGCCGGCCAGCCCGTAGCCCGCGCTGATCGAATCGATTGCCTTGTCAACGATTGCCGCGCCGGCTTGCAGCGTGGCGTCCCATGCCTTCGAGTTGGCCGCGATGCTGTCGCGGTTCAAGTCGATCACCGAGCCGCCTGCATCCTTGATGACGGTTGCGCCGGCTTGCCCGAGCGCCACCATGGCATCGGGGATGTTCGAGGCAAGCGCCTGCATCACGGCCGCATCGGCTTGCTCGGTGTAGCTGTTCATCGTGACGCTGGACGATGAGCCGGCGCCCACCTGCACCGCGTCTTGCAGCACCGCGCGACTGTCGGCATTGACAGTCGTCGTCTGAAGCGTGGCGCTCGTGCTCGGCGCACCGCCGCCCTTGTGCGGGCAATGGATGCCACGGGCGCGAAGTTTCTCTCGCAACAGGTTCACGGAGTCACCGCCTTTTTCATGATGTAGCCGGCCACCACGTAGCCGGCGAGTTTCGATTTCCTGACCAGCCCAGGCCGGTTCGTTTCAAAGGCAATCTCGGTGCACCCCGCTTGGCGCGCGATGTGATCGAAAAGGGCCAAGCCGGATTCCGTCAGGCCCGAGCCGCGCACCCTGGCGCCGGCCCCGTCGATCCACATCACACCGCCCTGCTTTCGCAGCACGAACACGCCGACGCCCGTCCCGGTGCGCAGCTGGAAGCACTGCCCATAGGCCGCGATGTCTTCCGGCGTGTCGCACGCGAGCGGCGCGCGCAGGCCCGCTGCGCGCATCGTTGCCGCCGCATCGACGGCCGTTATTTCTTTGACTTCGAGAGCTTCCACGCGACCGCCCCGAAGAGGATCAACCAGACCACGGGCGGCACGCCGCCCAGGCCAAGAGAGGACATGCCCAATGGATCCGCGCCCGTGGCGAGATATCCGCTGTACGGGCTTTGCGCGCCCGCCGAAGGGTTCGCCGATGCGATCGGCCCTTCGCTGCGAATCGTCTTGTCCTGCGCGTTGTTGAGCGTCTGCGTGGCGCCCGCGCCGAAATTGACTTGCCATCCCGAGCCGTCGAGGCCCGAGCCGAACACGGCCGCTTGCGTGGCCGCAGGGTTCGCCGCCGCGCCACCGCCCGAGGCGCTCCCGGCCACGCTGGACCCGCCCATCAAGGCGCCGGCAACCGCGCCGATGGCTGTCCCCCACCCCGGCATGATCGTCGTCCCGATGGCCGCGCCTTGCGCTGCGCCTGACAGTTCACCAGCCATCGCCGGCCTACTTCATGAGCAGCAGCAGAGCGCCGCCGATCAGCAGCAGCGGCAGCATGTTGCCGCCGACACCGAGCATTTGCCGCCCGTTCGTGAACGTGAGTCCGTTCTGCCCCGCATAGGTTGCGGCCTGCGCGCCCTTCACGGTCGCATAGGAGCGCGCGAGGCTGTCGATGGCGCGCGTGACGCCAACAGTCGCCGCACTGTCCCACCACGGCGTGGTGGACGTGTTCGGATAGAAGGCGCCCAGGCGCCCCTGTTCCTGCGCATCGTTTTGCCAATTGACGATTCCGCCCGGCGTGCCGGCGTAGTCGTACGAGCCGTTCGAGAGGTCTTGCGCCTCCGCGAGCGACACGCCGTTTCCGCCGAACCCATCGCTGTAGCCAGTGCCCAAACTCATGACGCCCCCCGCATCGAAAACATTTCCAGTGATGCCATCACCCCATGCCATAGCGGCTCCTTGTGTTGGTGCCGACGATCAGGGACGGTCGTTCAGCGTGATCGATTCGGTGTAGACATCGAAGGTGCCGGCCGCATTGGTCTTCAAGCGGATGTCGAGGTTTTGGATCGGCACCGGCTTTCCGTCGCCGCCGATGATCTGCGCGGTGTTCAGCAGATGCCCCATCAGGTTGTGCTCGGTGAAGTCGACCACCCACAGGCCCGCTTGCGGCACCTTGCCGTAGGTCTTCTGGAAGAACTCGTTTTGCAGCTGCGACAGCGCTTCGTATTCGTCGGCGCCCTCACGGCGGATGCGGATCGAATCGATGCTCGCCAAGGTGCCGAACACATACAGGCGCTTGAGCTGTTCGCCGTTCATGCCGAACGGGATGATGATCTGTTCTTCCACGGCGCCCGCGAGCGTCTTTTGAAAGTAGCGGTTGCGCACGATCAGGCGGTTTTTCGACGGCACATCGACTTCGGCAATCGCCTTGATGACGCTGCCTGCCGTGATGGTGTAGTTCGCGATGTCGAACTCGAGCGTCATGTCCTGCACGCCGGCTTCCGCGGTCGCCGCGTAGGTGCCGAGCGTCATCGACGCTTCGTCCTTGCCGTTGCGCTCTAGGAAATCGAACTCCAAGAAGTTCGCATCCGAGGCGCCGAGGTTGTAGCTGTTGCGGGCCTGCATGTGGGCCTGCGTCTTCCAGCGCATGCGCTCCGAGCCGTTGACCTTGAGCACGATGCCCGACAGCAGCGCCGCCGTGATGTTGCCCGCCATCTGGAGCGTGATTTTGTTGTACGTGACGCCGAGGGGAAGGCGCACCGTGGCACGTTGATTCGGGCCAACGTTTTGAATTTGGTTGAGCTGGACTTTACGAGTCACGGTCGATTCCTTGTAGTTGCGAAAGGGTCAGCGATCAGCCGGCCAGCGCCTTTTGCACCAGACCGCGCGTGATCGAAACTTGGTTCAACACGTAGATGGTGGCGAGGACAGCGGCGGTCGAGATGAGCGCGTCTTTGATCTTGGATTGCATGGTTGCTCCGAGGTGAATGATGGAAGGGAAAGAGCCTGCATTCCACCCCCGGCGCCGTTACGTGCATAGGCTTTGCGGCCGTACGTAGGTGCTATGTAGCCGGCTCACTTTCCTTGCATCCTTTTGCTGCCGGGCGTTGTTTTTCCGGTGCGAAAGTCTTTCTCGATCCAGCTCAATACCGTGACGCTGCCCTCTTCGCGCGTCTCCAATGCATTGATGGTGTCGAATGGCAACTTCATCGCGCCGGCCATGGCCTTCGCGTCAGCCGGGAAGCGCTGCGTGAAGCATCGGATATAGGTGCAGCCGCCGAGAAAATGTTTGTCGATGTCGGCGGGCCGCTGCGTCGCCGCGATGATCTGCAAGCCCGCATGCCGGCCCTTTTTCGTGCACTGTTTCCAGGCCATCGGCGCATACGTTGGCGACGTCACATCGGCCAGCTCTTCGACCAGCATCACGAGGTTTCCGGCCGCGAACGCGATGCGGCAGAACATCGCGAATTTCTCTTTGTAGGTGCCAACGTCCGGCCCCGGATAGAAAGCCACGCGAAACGACTTTCCGGCCGCGAGCTTCGCCACGTCCGCAAGCCGAGAGGTCGCACCCGACACAAGATCGCCGTACTCGCCGAGCGGATCCCACACCAGCAGGCGCGACGGCTTCAGCCCGCTCAAGTACTCGCGCAGGCTGACGCCCTTCCCGCTTCCGGTGGCCCCGCAATACAGCCTGAGATTCGGCTTATTGCTGTTGTCCATCGGCGAGCTTTTCTGGCGCTTGACCTGGCGCTTTGTCCTTCGGCGCCGAGAGAATCTTTTTCGTGAGCATCACCGGAGGCGCGACCGCCGCCACGAGCATGATGTACGGCCCGAACTGGCCCATCACCTGCCCCATCGTGATCCCGTGACGTTCCAGCACGGCCGCGCCAGCACTCGCCGTCGATTGCAGCACGCCGTCATTCCACACGGCGCCGAGCTGCGCCATGCGCTGCGCATCAACCACCATCGAGAGCATCGGGAACGCCATGGCGCGAATGGCTTGCAGCGTGCCGTAGAGCTCCGCTTCGTTCGATTGCACCAGCTCTGCCGCTTGGGCCATCTGGCCGGCCTGCGCCTCGCGTTCCGGCGAGGTATCGAGCAGGGTCGCTTCGGCCGCGAGCGATGCGAGGCTTTCGGGCGCAGCGGCGCCCGAGGCCGGCGCATCAGCGGCCGGCGCATCAACAGTTTTCACCATTTCATCATTCCAAAGCCGCGCTTCGGCGCAGGCGCAGGCACTGGCGCCGCAACAGCGGGCGCAACGGGCACGGTTGAGGGTTCCGGTGCGACAACAGGCGCCGGGCCGTCTGAGAGCTTGATACGCGAGCGCACCAGCTCATCGGAGCGGCCTGACCGTGTGAATAGCTGCATGTTGCAGGCGTTGCACGTCATGACCGCGAGGCCATTCTTGGAGAGCGACACACGCGCGCTGCCCGCGCAAAGCGGACAGCGGCCGTCGCCGAGCTTTTCCGCCGCCATCAGTCCGGAGTGCGGAAGTACTCGGCCATCGCTTGGGCGAGGGCCGCGACGCCGCCCGGCTCGCGGCGCGCGATGTCGTCGAGCTTCGAGACGAGCACGAGCACGGCCGGATGCGATTCGGCCAACTGCGCGTCAGTAAGGGGGGTATTCGTCGAGTCCATATAAAGGTTCCAGGGGCGCCACGGGTTCCGGTGGCTTCGGTCTTGCGACAAAGCGCCGCAATCTCGGTGCGTACGTGCGAACGGGAGCCCATTCGCTGACTCGCGATAGATCCCGGCCCGTACAGTTATTGACATGAATCCGAGTGCTCGCGGCTTCGCCGCTGCGCTCAAACACCACACGCGCAGCTCGCTCCGCTTCGTCGCGCGATCCGTGCGTGACGACCCAGGCGCAGCGCTCCGATTCGACGGACGCGAAGGACGGGCGCTTGAAGTCCGGCGCGGCCGGGTTCATCACATGGATGTGATTGCGAAAGAGCTGCACGCCGGCAGCGTCCACGCCGAGCAGCTTGGGCGCGAGCGGCTCGCCGTAGCGGCCCGACTGCGCGAAGTCGCCACGGTCCTCTGTCATCAGCTTCAACGCCATGTCTTTGCGCTTTGTGCCGATGCCGCCTTGCGCAGCGGTGTAGCGCTTCCAGGCGATGGACTGGACGCCCGGCTCGCCCTTCGCGTTGACGGCCGACACGGCCACGCGCAGCGCCTCTGGCACATGCGCGCCGATGTTGTCCACGTTGATCCGGCGCAGCTCGCGCCACACGCCGACCGGTGCGCCGCCGATCTGTTGAAACTGGCGAATGCGCCACGTCGAGGCCCAGGCTTCCACGCGCTGGCTCGATGTGATCGCGTCATTGCCGAACAGGTCGAGGCCCACGCCGTGGCCGTCGATGTTCTTCGAGACGTACTTGATGACGTAGCCGACCGCAGAGCCCTTCGCCCAGTCGATGCGCTCGAAATCTACGCGGTGCTTTTGTGCGCCGGGTTCGTCGGGACTGTCGGCGTCGAGGAAATACCGCCGCACCAGCTTACGAAGCTCCCAGGCACAGGACACCGGCCCCACATTGGACAGCGCCCCGCCTTCGGACACGAAGAGAAGACTGTGCCAATGCGGGGTTCCGTCATGCTGCGGCTCGGCGATCCGGAACCCGTACCAGCCGAGGCCATCGCGGGCCGCTGCGGCCCGGCACTTAGCCCACTGGCCCGAGAGGTACTTTTGCGCGTCATGCGGCGTGCTCCCGTCATATCGAGGATTCGGGACCACCCGGCCATCGGCCCGAGTAGTCATCTTGTGGAAGCGGCTCGGGCACGTCATCGTGACCATGAAGCCGATGTGCCCGAGGTCTTTCGCGATCAGCTCGAAACCGGCGATGCGCGTCAGCAGCTCCATGCGCCGGATTGCCTTGTTCGCCGTGCCCTTCGCCGCCAGCTCGGCGAGCGTCTGCGCCTGCATCAGGTCATTGACCGCCGTGACGGATTCGAGCGCCGCCGCGTTGCGCGCGTTCTGCCCTGCCCTGCGCTTGACGGCCTCATTGCTGGCATACAGGCCCGCCGCCCGGCTGACCAAGCCGATGCCGATGGCGCAGGCTTCAACCGTACGGGCGTGGAGCTTTCGCAACGTACGGCGCCACCAGCGCGCATCGCACAGCCGCTTGATCGCGCCCGAGCGCGTGACGCTGGCGCCGACCGGCCACAGGTCGAGCATGCCGCGTTCATCCAGCAGCGCCTTGCACATCAGCGCCTGCATGGCCTCGATGTAGTCAGGGCCGTGCGCTTCCGCACGCTGGCGCCCGATCCAGACCGCTTCAAGGTCTTTCAGCCGCGCGCCCATGTCGCGCGCCGCGAGGTCCGCAGCCGTGCATATGTCCGCATCGCCGGCATCAGGCCGCAGCCCTCCCCGCTCCGCATCCACCAGCTGCGAAACGCGCTCGCGCCACACGTCGAATGTCTCGCGCTTGAGCTTGCCGAGGGCGCGCACCATGCGCTCTCGCCACGACAGCGGGAAACGGTCAACAACCGAATTGAGCTTGATGCGCTCGTAGAGATCGAACGCGCCCGGATTCTTTGCCGCGTAGCGGCTGACGTGGCCGGCGCGCATCATCGGCCCCAGTGCCACACGTGCGGCGCGCGGCGCACCGCTTCTGCATAGCGCGCATGCGCCTCTGCGCGCAGCACGGCAAGGTGCGCGCGCAGGTGCTGCGGGCATGGTGGCCGGCGCGCGGCCGGGTTGTCCGTGGACGGCGGAAGCGCCGACCAGACGCCCAGGTGCGGAGCGACGATGGCCTGCCGCATCAGTCGCACGGCCACGGATGCAGATCGCCGACGATGCGCGCGAACAACGCCAAAAGCGCGTCAGCCACGGCGCGACTCCGATACGCGCCAGACGACGACGCAGGCGCAGGCCCACCACATCGAGAACACCGGCAGCAGCTCGGCGAGGTTCACAGCAGCGGGCTCCTGCCCGTCGCTTCGGCCTGTTCCGCCGCCTGTTCGATGCCGAAGAGGACGGCGCCGCATTTGTCCTGATCGAGGACCATGGTCCCGACCGTGACGGAGCCGACGCGGATGGAGAGGGAAACCCCCTTGCCCTGCGGCTCTATCACGAGCGCGCGCATGTTGTCGAGCTTGACGGTCGTTTTCATCGGAGGTACGCCGAGAGGACGTGGATCGTTGCCGCCTGCGCCTCAGTGGGCGCCGCCATGAACTGATCGCCGTAGCCCGCCTTTTCGCCCGCTTTCTTCGCGAGTCGGAGAGCGTAGATCGCCTGCTGTACGGCCTCTTTGGCCTCTCGCTCCGCCGCGCTGGGCTGAGCCTTTACCGAACTTTTCATAGAGCCCACCTCTACCCTCCCCGCCCCTCAATCGAAGGCCGGCGCAGAGCGAGGTGGGAGGGAAAGAGGTTGAAACCCTGCACCGGCAGGCGCAATGTACTGCAAGACCCATGCATGCTGCAAGCCTCCTAACGCTTGTTGCATCAAGGGTTTTGCCGTACGTTACGGGAATGCGCTCAAGAACTGCCCTTTTTCTCGCCGCCGCCGCGCTGTACGTGACAGGCGTAGCCGCCGCCGATCTGCCGCCCCGATGGGTCGCCATGTGCACAGCATGGAGCGCTGACGCAGAGCGCATCTATGACGGCGGCTGTATCGTCGATTTCAAGCAGACCGGCGCTGGCGGCGCCGACGTGATCGTTACCCCGTACAACCGGGTCTCCCACTCCGTTTCTTTCGGCCCTGATCGGTGTATGTTTGACGGAGAGCCGTGTATACGCGTCACCGCCACCCGCCCCGATGGCGTCCAGTACCGCCGCCAGAGCGGCCATGCCCTCGAATTCACCATCCCCAAGGAGTGATCATGCAGACCACGAAGCAGCTACTGGATCGAGCCAAAAAGGCCCAGGGCATCGAGAGCGACTACCGCCTCGCGCAGGTGCTCGGTGTCGTGAACTCGGCAGTGACGAACTACCGCGCCGGCCGCTCGCACCCCGACGACGCTGTAGCCGCCCGGCTGGCCGAGCTGGCCGGCCAAGACCCCTCTTCCGTCATTGCCGAGCTGCATGCCGAGCGCGCTAAGACGCCCGAGGTTCGGGCGCTTTGGATGCGCATGGCGAGCCAGCTTCGGCATGCCGTCGCCGTTGTCATGATGACAATCGGCGTTGCTATGATTTCGCTAGCGCCCTCCCCTGACGGCGCGCAGGCTGGCACACTGGGCACTGTAAATTCATACAGTTCCAGTCTGTATATTATGTAAAATTACATGTGCGGCGAATGGCCAAGAAGCTGAGCACGCTGCTGCTGCCCATCGAAGCGAGCGCCGGATGAACGGGCCGGACGGCCGACAGCATTCGTAAAGCTCTATAGCTCTAATGCCATTGACCGTGCAAATCCGGCTCCTTAGACTGCGCTGATGCGAGCAGCTCCCTCCCCGGTCGTCATCCGCTTCCAGGCTGCGGCGGCGACCATGCCCAAGCACGCCCGTCTTCGGCATGCGGTCATCGAGGCCATCGAGGCCGGGGAACTTCCGGCCGGTACCAAGCTGGCCGGCGAGCGCGAACTCAGCGAAGCACTTGGGCTGAGCCTGGGCACCACGCAGAAGGCGCTGGGCCGCCTAATGGACGAAGGCTTCCTGGTACGCCGCCAAGGCCACGGCACCTTTGTCGGGAGCGTGCGCCAGCCCATCGCCGGTTCCTGGCATTTCCGATTCGCCGCCGTAGATGGCGGGCCCGAGCTGCCGGTTTTCGCCACCATCATCGAGCGCCGCCTCGAGCTGCAGGATGGTCCCTGGTCCGCAGCCCTCGGCCCGGATCCCAAGGGTTATGTGATGGTGCGGCGCAGGCTGGACATCGGCGGCAAGTTCAATTGCGCCAGCCAGCTCTACCTGCCGGCCAGCCGCTTCGGACGCCTGGTGCGCATGGCAGAAAAAAGGCTCGCCGATACCAACCTCAAGGCCGTGCTGGCGAGCGAGTTCTCGGCCCCCACACTGCATTCGGAAGGCCTGGCGCAGCTGGGCCGGCTCAGCCACGAGGACGCCATGCTGATCGGCATCGCGCCCGGCACCTGGGGCCTGCAAGTCCACATCACCTGCCGCAGCTTCGGCAGGACGCCGATCAGCTTCCAGCGCATGAGCGTGCCGCCGACGAGCTACGCGCTGAAGCTGGACTTCAACCCGCCGCTGCCCGAAACCCCTCCTGCCTGATCCATTGCTCCATGCGCAACAACGCCTTCCACTCGACCTATCTCAACGACCGCGCCGGCCATGCCTCGATCACGCCGGTCACGCCCTTCGAAGCGGGCGCCTTCGCGGCGCTCACGCTGACCTATACGGCCGGCTATTTCGGCATCGACGACACGGGCGGACTCAAGATCGTCCACCGCTTCGCGAGCGACATGGGAAAGATGCAGTTCACCGATCCCGCGGCACCGAATTACGTCACGGCCGAGGCCAGCAACAACGCCGTGCTCGAGCTGCGCTATGACCAGAAGGGCAACATCCGCCCCTGGGACAAGACACTGTCGATCCGCGTGCAGCGCGGCTTCCTGCGCGAGGGCGACCGGATCGTAGTGCGCATCGGCGATACCCGCCAGGGCTCGCCCGGCATCCGCATTCAGACCTTCACCGAGCCTACCTTCGAATTCAAGGTGCTGGTCGACGCCTTCGCGACATACAACTTCGTCGAGCTGCCGATCCAGCCGACGATCCCGGTGGTCGCCGGTCCACCGGTGCTCTACAAGGCGATCCTGCCGACCCAGCGCCGCGTCGGCGAGGTGTTCGCGCTCGGCTTCAAGGGCGAGGATCGATGGGGCAATCCGAGTCATCGCGTCGAGGGCCGTTTCACGCTCGAACCGTCGATGCCGGTCGATGGCCTTCCCACGCATCTGGACCTGAAGCAAGGCGCATTGGCCACGACGCTGTCCGGTCTGAGCGTGGCCGAGCCAGGCGAGCTGCGCATCACCGTGCGCGACGAAGCGGGCCGCGTGCTGTGCGCGAGCAATCCGTTGCGCGTGGTATCGACGCTCGAACTCTCGCCCTACTGGGCCGACCTGCACGGCCAGTCGGAAGAAACGATCGGCACCAACTCGGCACGTGAGCTGATCGAGTTCGCGCGCGACCGAGCGTTTCTCGACGCCATGAGCCACCAGGGCAACGATTTCCAGATCACCACGCCGTTCTGGCAAGAGCTGAACCGTCTCACGGCCGAATACAACCGCGACGGCGAGTTCGTGATCTTTCCGGGCTACGAGTGGTCGGGCAACACCGGTCTGGGCGGCGACCGCAACGTGATGTTCCGCGACGAGGGCCGGCAGATCCATCGTTCGCATCACGCACTCGTGGAAGACCTGAGCGACGTGGCGACCGATGCCCACAGCGCGCGTGACCTGTTCGAGGCGCTGGCCGGTGAGAACTGCGTGGTGTTCGCCCATATCGGCGGTCGGTACGCGGACATCACGGCGGCACACGACGGACGCATCGAGCGCTCGGTTGAGATCCACTCCGACTGGGGCACCTTCGAGTGGCTGCTGGACGAGGCCTTCGCGCAGGGCTACCGCGTCGGCGTGTTGGCCAACTCCGACGGGCACAAGGGGCGGCATGGTGCCAGCCATCCAGGCGCATCGCTGTTCGGCGCTTATGGCGGCCTGTCCTGCCTGCTGGCGACGGAACTCACGCGCGACGGCCTGTTCGACGCGCTGCGCAGGCGTCACCACTACGCGACCACGGGCTGCCGCGCCCACCTGGATGCGCGCGTGCGCTTCGATCAGCCGGCCGAACTCTATGGCGACGATCCCGCCATGGGCGGCCGGATCACGGGCCGGGTGCGCGAGGCTCGCATGGGCGACATCCTGCGCAGTGCGGATGACAGCGTGACCCTGGACATCGACGTGTCCGCGGGCGCACCGATCGAGCGCATCGAGATCCGTAATCGCAGCACTGTGCTCGAAACCTGGCGGCCCTGGACGCAGGATGCCCTGGGCCACCGCATCCGGATCATCTGGGAAGGTTCCGAATACCGCGGCCGCGGCCGCCAGAGCGTATGGGACGGATCGGCCACGCTCGAAGGCAACCGCTTCGAGTCGTTCAAGCCGATCAATCTTTGGAACATCGACAAACCGCTGCAGCTGCCGCGGCCGGACCGGCTTGCGTGGTCGGCCCTGACCACCGGTGGCTTCGGTGGCGCCGACCTGATGCTGGCCGATGCCAACGCGGGAACACTGCGTCTGGACACACCGCTGGTGCAGGCCGAGTTGGCGATCGGCGACATCGGGTTGCAGGACCGAGTGCTCTCCACGGGCGGCGGGATCCAGCGACAGATGCGCGTGTTCCGGCTTCCCGATCGCAACGACCAGCACAGCGCGCAGTTCTCGCGGCGCATCCGGCGCAGTGAAGCCGAAGACGCGCTCTACGTCTGCATCACGCTGGAGGACGGCCATCGGATCTGGTCCAGCCCGACTTATCTCCTGCGCTGAGCGCGGGCACCCATTTCCCACCCCCCGAGAGGTCCGCTTGAACACCTGCTGCACCCGCCTCCTGTCCGCGCTCGCCCTCACCCTGGCGACCGCAGCGCCCGCCCTCGCTCATGCCGAAACCTATCCATCGCGCTCGATCCGACTGCTGGTTCCGCTGGCTGCGGGCAGCACGGCGGATATCCTGTCGCGCACCATCGGCAACGAGCTCTCCAAGAATTGGGGGCAGGCCGTCGTGGTGGAGAACAAGGCCGGCGCAGGCGGCACCATCGCCATGGCCGAGCTTGCGCGCGCGGCACCGGACGGCTACACCATCGCATTCGCCTCGCAGGGCACGCTGGTGTTCAACCTCTCCCTCTATGCCAAGCCGGGCTACGACTCGCAGAAGGATTTCGCGCCCATCGTGCTGGTGGGCGGCGTGTCCAACGTCATGGTGGTGCCACCCGGCAGCAGCGCGAAGAGCGCGATGGACGTGGTCGCGGCAGCCAAGGCAAATCCGGGCAAGCTCACCTTCTCTTCGGGCGGCAGCGGCACCAGCCATCACCTGTCGGGCGTGCTGTTCAGCCAGCTCACCGGCACCCAGGTGCTTCATGTGCCCTATAAAGGCGCGCCGCAGGGCATCCTGGCCGTGATGAGCGGCGAAGTCGACATGGGCTTCTACAACACGCCCACCGTGATCAGCCAGATCCGCGACCACAAGTTGAAGGCACTGGCCGTGACCAGTCTCGAGCGCTCGGCGCTGCTTCCGGAGCTGCCAACGCTGGATGCCAGCGGGATCAAGGGCTACGAGGTCAACACCTGGTTCGGCTTCGTCGCGCCGGCCGGCACCCCGCCGGAGGTGATTACCCGTCTGCACGACCAGATCGGCAAGATCCTCGCCGAACCGACCGTGCGCGAGAAGCTGGCCGCGCAAGGCTTCGACCTGGCGCCGCTGCAGCCGCCATCGAGTCTCGCGGCGTTAATCCACGATGACCTCGCCAAGTGGCCGCCCATCATCAAGGCCTCGGGCGCCAAGGTGGATTAGATCTCGACCCGCGTCCCCAGCTCGATCACCCGGTTGGCGGGCAGCTTGAGGTAATCGGCGACATTGCCGATGTTGTGGGCCATGGCTGCGAACAGTTTCTCGCGCCATATCGGCATGCCCTCGCCCAGCGTGGGCACCACCGTTGCGCGACTCAGGAAGTAGGAGCTGCGTGCCGGCTCGAGCATGATCCCGTGCGCGCCGCAGCCCTCGAGCGCCAGCGGCACGTCGACCTCGTCCTTGAATCCGTAGGTAATCGTGACCTGGTAGCAGTCGGGCGCCACCTCCCTCACGCTCACCCGATCGGACACCGGCACGCGCGGGATTTCCCGGTTCATGACGGTGACGAACAGCACCCGGTTGTGCAGCACCGCATTGTGTTCGAGATTGTTCAGCAGCGCGTGCGGCACCGCATCGGCCTCGATCGACATGAAGATGGCCGTGCCGACGACGCGCACCGGCGAGCGCGCGAGCAGGGATTCGAGGAAGGGTTTGAGCGGTGTCGTGCCGGCGCGCACGCGCGCCTCGTCCAGCATCATCTGGCGCCCACGGCCCCAGGTCGCCATGACGGTGAAGATCAGCATCCCGATGAGCAGCGGGAACCAGCCGCCCTGCACGATCTTCAGAAGATTCGCGGAGAAAAAGGTCAGGTCGATCACGAAGAAGAAGCCGGTCGCCAGCACGCACAGCAGCCAGTTGTAGTGCCAGGCGTAGCGTATGACGTAGAAGGTGAGGCAAGTGGTGATCAGCATGGTCCCGGTCACCGCGATGCCGTAGGCCGCGCCCAGATTGGTCGACGACCCGAAGCCGATCACCGCCGCCAGCACGGCGGCCAGCAGCATCCAGTTGATGGCGGGCACGTAGATCTGCCCGATCTGCCGGTCGGACGTGTGTGTCACGCTCATGCGTGGCAGGAAGCCGAGCTGGATCGCCTGCTTGGTCATCGAATAGGCGCCCGAGATGACGGCCTGCGATGCGATCACGGTGGCCACCGTCGCCAGCACCACCATCGGCACCAGGGCCCATGCCGGGAACATGTGGAAGAACGGGTTATCCAGCGCCGGGGGATCGCGCAGCAGCAAGGCGCCCTGCCCCAGATAGTTCAGCGCCAGCGCCGGAAAGACGAGCATGAACCACGACAGGCGGATCGGCGCCGCGCCGAAATGACCCATGTCCGCGTAGAGCGCTTCGGCACCGGTGAGCGCCAGCACCACCGAACCGAGCGCGATGAAGGCAAGCCAGCCGTGGCGCATGCAGAAGCCCAGCCCTTCGAAAGGATTGAGCGCGGCCAGGATGGCGGGTGTCTGCAGCAGGTGGATCAAGCCCACGACCGCAAGCACGCCGAACCACGCCACCATGACCGGGCCGAACACCGCGCCGATGCCCGCCGTGCCCCACTTCTGCGCAACGAACAAGCCGACGAGCACGGCAAGGGTGATCGGCACGACGTACGGCGTGAGCTTGGGAGCGGCGATCTCGAGCCCTTCCACCGCGCTCAGCACGGAGATCGCCGGCGTGATGACGCCGTCGCCATAGAACAGCGCGGCGCCGAACACGCCGAGCAGCAGCAGGACCTGGCGCAACTGCGGCCGGTGGGCCACCGATGACGAGGCCAGCGCCAGCAGCGCCATGATGCCGCCCTCGCCGTGGTTGTTGGCCCGCATGATCAGCGTCACGTACTTGAGCGAGACGACGATCATGAGCGACCAGAAGATCAGCGAGATCACTCCGACCAGATTGGCGGCATTGAGAGACAGGCCGTTCGCCGGATCGAACACCGTTTTCATGGTGTAGAGCGGGCTGGTTCCGATGTCGCCGAAGACCACGCCGATGGCGGCCAGCGCCAGCCCTGGCAGGGCCGTCCGGTGCGGCGATGCGTGGCCGGCGGTCGCGCCGGTCGTGTGGGTGGCTGCAGGTGTCGTCATGTCTCGCCCTTTTTTGATCTCGCCAAGACCACTCTCTCGTGCGTAGTATGAGCCGTTCAAATGGCCTTGTGCAGGGCTGGCGCCGACAAGGTGCGAGACATGAATCCCGCCGGATGGTGCCCATACGCGATCCGCAATGAAGTGGCGCGCCTCGCTATGTGCTTGAGCCTGATTCAGGCCTGACTTTGGCCATGCCACCACCTGCCCCGCGCCACCCGGCAACGGTCGCACTCGAGGTGGCAGGCAACATGCCCATGGCCTGCAGCTTCAGTCTGCAGGCTCTCAAACACTTGCCGAGGCAGGCGCTCGGGCCGACACAGATCCTCTGCTTCACCGGGCGCCATGTCGCGCAGGTGGAGAGCTACGCGGGGACGCGTCTGGTCGACGTCCTCGATGTCGCGGGAGTCTCTGAATTGCCGCGGTCCGAGCGCAACGAAGTTCGGCGCCTCGGGACGCATGCGCGAGCGGATCGAGGCCGGTGAGAGAGTCGATGTCTTCACTTCGGCAGACGTGGGCCATGCGCGCAAGCTCGTCGATGAAGGTCGGGCCAGCGTCATGGCGCTGTTCGCGCAGAACACGCTGTGCTTCCCGGTACCCGCACGCAGCGGACCCGTCGACGGCATCGCATCGCCTACCTTCCGCTGCGCAATGCCGGCGCGGGATGCTTCGCAGCGGCGCTGTCGGCCTTCGCCACCGAGGGCGACGGCGGCGGAGAGCGCCCTGCCCCGCCGATCTGTCTGAGACACGGCTGAGGCACGCGCTCGGGAGCCCTGGCTTTCGTTGCTGGCGGGCGGCCCGGATAGACTGCGGTCTTTGACGGGGGTCCCCAGGAAAATCAGCGCTCGCAATGCCCTCAATGGCAAGATCATCTCGATCTTTCGCGGCCCCGTGGCCACCGAGGTCACCCTGGAGATCGCACCCGGTGTGCAGATCGTCTCGACCATCACCAGTCACTCCGCAGAGTCGCTCAAGCTCGCTGAAGGTGCGCAGGCCTACGCGGTGATCAAGGCTTCCAGCGTGACGGTCGGCGCCGACTGACGCGTCGCGCGTGCGGCCGCGAGTCGATCTTTCTAGCGGATGTCCCGACGCGCCAGCAGCACGTTGCCGCCGGTGGTGTTGAACGAGATCGTCGGCGCGCTGAAATCGCTCAGCGGCGCGCCGAGGCCGATCTCGCCGCTGCCGTGCAGCACGCATTCGTCGCGCCGCAGCGCAATCTCGCCGCTTGCGCCCGCGGTACCATGAAAGCGCACCCATGTGCCGTAGGTGCTGACATCGACGAGCACGCAACTGCCTTGGCGCGCCTCGATCCTCGCGTGCAAGCGCGATACCCTCGGATCGTTGACGACGAACTGCGCCTCATCGACGCGGCCCAGATGGATCGGCAGTTCTTCGGCGCGGAACATCGACCGGACATCGAGCCACGCGAGTTCGATCTGCCCGAACGATGAATCGGCGGCGTTTCGAGCCGCTGGGACGAGCGATGCCGGCATCGTGAGAAATTCCGAGACTTCGTCCTGCCAATCGATTCGATGGACAGTCGGCATCTCGTTCTTGCCGCGGATGTTGATCGGACCGAGGCTTCGGTGGCGAACCTCGCCGCCGTGCAATTGATCGATCACCGATTCCGTGGCCCATATCTGGCTGGGGCCGGCGAGATCGCTCAGGCGGGAAGCCAGGTTGACGGCGTCGCCATAGCAGTCCCCATCGACTTCGACGACTTCCCCGCTCGCCACACCGATCTGCAATTCCATTCGCAGCGGCGCCGGCCAGGTTTGCAATCGTTTCTGGTGATTGCGCTGCATTTCGAGGACGGCACGCGTCGCCGTGGTGCCATTCTCGAATATCGCAAAGACGCCATCGCCCAGCGATTTCACGACGCGGCCGCCGTGTGACTCGCACACGCCGCCGATCCACTGGATCAGCCGGGTGACGGTTTCCGTCGCACGCGCGTTGCCCATGGCCTCGAAGACCCTGGTACTCCCCGTCAAATCAGCAAATACGACAGTGGATTGCGCGGCCATGTTGTGAAGTTTTTGGTAGCTCTCTCGCGTGGATTATGGCAAAGCGGCAGAAGAGCGCCGCGCAAGGGGTTCAAATCGGCTCACTGACAACAAAAGCTGTTGCTTTTTCATTCAGACACATCGCGTCTCCACAGTGAGACAGAGCAAGTACCACTAAGGTATCAATGTTCGTTTGGCGCTTGAAGAATTTCGTGAAGAATGTTGTTTTTGAACATGAAATCTTGTTTCCGGGCTTGTGTCGCCTCACCCCCCGTCTTAACGTAGCGGCACCCAGGCTTCCGGCAATCGCTTTTCTCCATGGCGTCCACCAGCAGTTTCTTTCGCTTTCTGTCTTCCTCGATGCGCGGCTTTCGCCGGTCGTCGGACCGTCAGATGGGCCAGATCCGCGCTGCCATGCTGTCGCTGCTGCAGGTTCACGGCGGCCATGCAGTTCAGCGGGTTGCCCAGCGCGTGCGCTTTGCGGGCGACCTCGAAGCACTCTGGTACCTGCGCCAGGACGTCCTGACCGCGCTCAGCGCCGTCGATGGCGAAGTCGCTGCCCGTGAGCAGATGCAGCAGATCAATCGCCTGTTCAAAGGCGGTCTGCCAGGCGCGATGGGCCCGCGCCACCATCATCGCATCACGACCTGAGCGCGGCGCGTCCATTGCATCGGTCCCAGGTCTGCGGCATGCTCAATGCGCGTGCCGATGTCCCCAGACCATGAAGACATCGCGGCCATCCGCGGCCAGTTCGACTTGCGCGCCGACAGGCAGCAGTACCTTGGTCGGAACATGACCGAACGGTAGGCCGGTCAGCACCGGAACCTTGATCAGCTCGCGCAGCCGTGCCACCACGGTCTGCATGCCGAAGCCGCGGTCATGCGGTACTTTCCTGATCCCCGTGAAGTGTCCGAGGACGACCGCCTTCTGGCGCGCCAGCACCCCGGCGTGACGCAACTGCTCAAGCATCCGCTCGACGCGATAAGGATGCTCGTTCACGTCCTCGAGGAAGAGCACGCCCTTGTCGATCGCAGGAAAGTAAGGTGTACCTAGCAGGCTCACCAGCACGCAAAGATTGCCGCCCCAGAGCGTTGCCCCATGGATGCTCCGAAGCGCCGGCACGGCCGCGCCGCGTTGCGCAGGCATGCGCCATCCGGTGCCCTCGCCCTGCCCACTCAGCAGATCGTCGAAGCAGGCTTCCATGATGTCATCCGCCCCCGATTCAGCGCCGAAGTCTTCGCCGACCGCAGGCCCGGCCCAGGTGGTTGCGCCCGTCTTCGCCAGCAAGGCGCATTGCAAGGCAGTGAAGTCACTCAGTCCGATGAAATCGGTGCCTCGGTCGATGGCCTTGGCCACGGCCTTGTAGGGAACGGCATCGAGGATGCGCGTGAAGCCATAGCCACCGCGCGAAATCAGCGCCACGTCGGCACCGCTGCCTGCGGCGCGGGTGATAGCCGCCAGTCGAGTGGCATCGTCGCCGGCAAAGCGCTGATGGCTGGTGAGCGCTGCTTCGTCGATTTCGACCTCGTGGCCGAGCGACCGCAGCCGCGCCACACCGCGGCGGAACGCCGCCTTGTCGCGCACGGCGCTGGAAGGCGAGTAGATGTAGATGTGCTTTGTCACGAAGCGAAGTATCCCATTGCCTCCCGGACCAATTGCGCGGCCTGCGCCGCGGTCGGACCGGAAACGCCCTTCGGGATCGACCCCAGGGCCCGCAACGCGGCTTCATGCCCGCGATCGGGAAACGGCGCTCGCCAGGCGGCGTTCGCATCCTGCCCGCCATCGGGCGCGGCGAGCACGGCCACGAATCGACGTGGCGCCGAATCCTCGAGCAGCGAAGCGATCGCCCGAGCGGCCGCGCTGTGCACGAGCACGAGCGGCCCCGGCTGCAGCCGATCCAGCCATTCGAGCAGCACGTCGCGATGCCAGTCGAGCCGGTGCACCGCCTCGCGCTTCGGCTTGTCGCTGAGACCGAAACCGATCAGGTCCGGCGCCAGCACGCGCATGCCTTTCGCGCCGACGAGATGGCGAAAGAAGTAGCTCCACTCGCCCGGCCCGTGCAGGCACAGGCAGGCCGCTGCGGCATCTGGCGGGCCTTCATCCAGGTAGTGCATGCGCCAGCCATTCAGGCTCGGGAGATCACTCATCCAGTGCGGTGCGAACGCATAGTCGGCCAGCATGCCGAAGCGCTCGATGGGCGTGCGCAACGCATCGTCGCGCAGCGGCTCGGCCACGTCTCGCGCGGCGCTGCGGCGCTGCTGGAAGAATGCCTGGAGCAGATCCTGACACGCCTGCGCCGACACACCTGCGACAACCCGGGTATGGTGATTGAGCTGCGTTTGCGCAAACAGATCGAGCACCGATCCGGCGGCGCCCGTCTTCGGGTCTGCCGCGCCGAACACCACGCGGTCCAGGCGCGCATGGAGCATCGCGCCCGCACACATCGCACAAGGTTCGAGCGTCACGAACAGTTCACAGCCATCGAGACGGTAGTTGCCGAGTGCTGCCGCGCCGGCGCGCAACGCATTGATCTCGGCATGGGCGCTGGGATCGCGCTGGCCGATCGGTGCATTGCGCCCCGAAGCGATCAGCACGCCATCCTTCACCAGCACCGCGCCGACCGGCACCTCGCCCGCTTCGGACGCCTGTCGCGCCTGCGCCAGCGCCAGCTGCATCCAGTGCTCGTCGCTCGTCATCCCGGCCCGCGCCGCGCCTCACTGATCATCCGGCACCCGTTGCGACTGCTGCATCGCGGCGTCGAGCGACTTCTTGAACTGCTGCTGGATCTGCTGGCTCTGCGCGCGAACGTCGCCGGGCTGCGCACCCGCCGCCGCCTGGCCGGCAGGTGCGACGGGCGCGGCGATCGTGCTCAGTTGCCGCTTCGCCAGCAGCCCGACGATGACCAGTGCCAGCACAAGCCCGATCAGCGCCCCCATGCGCATCTCAGGCTCCTTCCACGCGCGCGGCGTCGGTGGTGGCCATGCCGAGCCGCTGCATCCAGCCTGCCAGTGCCTGCTCGTCGGGCGTACCCTGGCTGTAGGCCGCGTACATCGCGACGTGCGCCTCGCGGCGATGCTGGTTCAGCTTGAGCTTGCATTGCAGCGCCGTCACCTCCAGCTCGAAACCGACGATGCCCTGGAGCATCCTGAGCTGAAACTCCTCACCGAGTTCGCGCCATTGCTGCGCATAGGACGGTTCGTGCTGCGCGATCAGCCGCTTGAGCAGCGCGTCCTTCTCGGCCGGCTCCTCGATCAGCCGAGCCTGCACGGTGCAGTCCACCGCGAGATAGTTCCACGTCGGCACTCGCGCAAGGTCCGGGTAGACCGACGGCGACAGATACGCATGCGGCCCCAGAAAGCTCACGACCGCGGTGGGCCGCGCTCGCAGATAGCGCCAGTGGGGGTTGGGCTTGGCGCAATGGCCGAGCAAGGCCAACGCGCCCTCGCCGCGCTCTTCCAGCACCAGCGGCAGGTGCGTCACGAAAGGCAGGCCCTCGTCGTCGTTCGAGATCAGGTTGGCGAACGGGTGCGAACGCATCAGCTCCGCAGCGAGCGTGCGGTCCTTGGCGTCGAATTGCGGCGGCATGTACATGGGTGCTTCCTGCAAAGGGATTGCCCGATTGTCCCCGAGCCTTGAGTCCCGCGCCAGAATCGCAGCCCATGCGCGCTCGAAGATTGTTCCTTCCCGGTCTCGTCCTTCCGCTCCTCGTCGGCCTGGCGGGCTGCGTCGCCGGTCGCGGACCGGGCAGCTTCGATCCGGTGGCCGCCGCGCGCATCGAGTCGCTCATCGGGCGCATGACGATCGAAGAGAAGGTCGGCCAGCTGAGCCTCTACGCCCCTGCCGGCATCGACATCGTGGCCAATCCGCAGGCCGCGCGCCAGAGCCAGGCGCAACAGCTGGCCGACATCCGCGCAGGCCGCGTGACCGGCCTCTTCAACAACGAGGGTCGCGAAGGCAAGCGCCGCGCGCAGCAGGCGGCGGTCAACGAATCGCGCCTGGGCATTCCGCTGATCTTCGGCGCAGACATCATCCACGGCTTTCGCACCGTGTTCCCGGTGCCGCTCGCCGAGGCGGCCAGCTGGGAGCCGCAGCTGGCCGAGCGCACTGCGCGCGCCGCGGCCGAAGAGGCCAGCGCCGACGGCTTTCGCTGGACCTTCGCGCCGATGGTGGACATCGCACGCGATGCACGCTGGGGCCGTGGCGTCGAAGGCGCTGGCGAGGACGTCTACCTCGGGCGGCAGTTCGCCGCTGCCCGCGTGCGCGGCTTCCAGGGCAGCGATCTGTCGCGGCCCGACGCGATGCTGGCCACGCCCAAGCACTTCGCCGGCTATGGCGCCGCGGAAGGCGGGCTCGACTACAACACGGTCGACCTCTCCGAACGCACGTTGCGCGAAGTCTACCTGCCGCCCTTTCGCGCGGCGATCGATGCCGGCGCGCTGTCGATCATGAGCGCCTTCAACGAGATCGGCGGCATCCCGTCGAACGCCAACCACGCACTGCTGACGGACATCCTGCGCGGCGAATGGGGCTTCCAGGGCTTCGTCGTCTCCGACTACACGGCCGACGAGGAACTCATCGCGCACGGCTTCGCCGCCGACGAGCGCCAGGCCGCCCAGCGCGCCTTCCTCGCCGGCACCGATGTGAGCATGCAGAGCGGCCTCTACATGCGCCACCTGCCGGAGCTCGTGGCGTCGGGCGAGGTGCCGATGTCGCGGCTCGACGATGCCGTCCGGCGCGTGCTGCGGGTCAAGCAGCGGCTCGGCCTGTTCGACCACCCCTTCAGCGGCCTGGACGACAAGAGAGAAGGTCCAGGCTTCGACCTGGCCGCGCACGAGTCGCTGGCGCGCGAGGCGGCCGACCGCTCCATCGTGATGCTCAGGAACGACGGCGACCTGCTGCCGCTGCCGAAGTCGGGCACCCGCATCGCGCTGATCGGCCCGTTCGCGGGCACCTCCGATCTGTTCGGACCATGGCGCATCTTTCCCGATCAGGCGCCGCCCGTGGGCATCGAGCAGGCGCTTCGCAACGCGCTGGCCTCGCCGGATGCGCTCGCGGTGGTGCGCGGTTCGGACGTCGATGCGGCGATCCCCGGCGGCATCGCCGCCGCCGTCGCCGCGGCACGGGCAGCCGATGTGGCGGTGCTGTCGATCGGCGAGAACGAACAGATGTCCGGCGAAGCCCGATCGCGCTCCGACATCGAGATTCCCCGCGCGCAACAGGAGCTTGCGGATGCCGTCGTCGCCACGGGCAAGTCGGTCGTCGTGCTGCTGCGCAACGGCCGCGCGCTCGCGCTCAAGGGCGGCGTGCGGCAGGCGCGCGCACTGCTCGTCACTTGGTTCCTGGGCTCCGAGACCGGCCCGGCGATCGCCGACGTGCTGTTCGGCGACGTCAATCCGTCCGGCCGCTTGCCGGTGAGTTTCCCGCAGACGCCGGGCCAGGTGCCCTACTACTACAGCCACAAGCGCACCGGCCGGCCCGAGCTCGCAGGCAATCCGAACCTTGCCTACAAGACGCGCTATCTGGATGCGACGAACGAAGCGCTCTACCCCTTCGGCTATGGCCTTAGTTATGCGCACATCCACTACGACGCGCTCGAGACGACGCCGGCACGCATGGCATGGGATGGCACGATCAAGGTCCACACCCGCATCAGCAACACCGGACAACGCGAAGCCGAGGAAGTGGCACAGCTCTACATCGGCAACCGCGCCGCCAGCGTCACCCGGCCGGTGCGCGAACTCAAGGCTTTCCGGAAGGTCCGCATCGGCGCGGGGCAGACGGTCGACGTCGACTTCACGCTCTCGCGCACCGACCTGATGTTCATCGGGCAGGACATGAAGCCCACCGTCGAATCGGGCCGCTTCGATCTGTGGGTCGGGCCGTCGGCGACCCAGGGCCTGAAGACCAGCTTCGTCCTCGCGCCGGAATAGGATCGCGCTCGCCGATCCGCCTCTCACAAGGACCCGCACGCACACGCCATGCAGGAATCTCTCTTCGACGACCCGCACGAGCCGGACGGCCCCGCGCCGGCCCGCGCTCCCGTGCCAGCCAAGCGCGCGGCCGCGCGCGTGGCCAAGGTCCAGCCGGCGCAGCCCGGCGCGGCGCAGCACGCGCTGGCCGACACGCTGCCACGGACCCTGCACCTCGGAACTTCGTCCTGGCATTTCCCCGGCTGGGCCGGCATGGTCTGGGACGGCGACTACGAATCCTCGGCACTTTCGAAACACGGCCTCGCTGCCTATGCACAGCATCCGCTCCTTCGCACCGTGAGCGTGGACCGCAGTTTCTACAAGCCGCTGTCCGCCAGCCAGTTCGCTGTGTACGCGGCACAGGTTCCGGACGACTTCCGCTTCGTCGTGAAAGCGCCCAGCCTCGTGGCCGATGCGATGGTCCGCGGCGAGAACGGCCGCGCCATGGAGCCCAACCCGGCCTTCCTCGATCCGCTGCTGGCGGCCGCCGAATTCGTGCAGCCCGCGCTCGACGGCCTCGGGCACAAGATCGGCGCACTGGTGTTCCAGCTCAGTCCGCTGCCCGGGCCGATGCTGGCGCAGTTGCCCGACATCCTTCGGCGCCTCGGCGCCATGCTGCGCGCCCTGCCCGCCTTGCGTCCCATCGCACCGGAGGGCGTGATCGCGGTCGAGACACGCAACCCCGAATTCCTGATCCCCGCCTTTGTCGACGTCCTGCGCGAGGCCGGCGCGACCTACTGCCTGGGCCTGCATCCGAAGATGCCGCCGATCGCCGAGCAACTGCCGCTGCTGCGCGCGCTCTGGCCCGGACCGCTGGTTTGCCGCTGGAACCTGAACCGCCGGCATGGCGCCTACGGCTACGAAGAAGCCAAGACCCTCTACGAACCCTTCGACAAGCTGGTCGATCCGGACTTGGAGACGCGCGCCGCGCTGGCCCGCGTGATCGCCGGCACCACGGGCGCCGGACAGCATGCCTACGTGACGGTCAACAACAAGGCCGAGGGCTCGGCGCCGTTGACCGTGCAGGCGCTGGCCGACGAACTTCGGCGTCTGCGAAATCCGCAGGCCGATCCTGCGCCGGATTGACTGCGTGCGCTTCGCCGCTCCTGGAAAATCGGGATCGCGTGCAGGCAGCAGCGCTACGCGCGTGCGGGCGCGGGAAAGCGCAGCTCGAATCGGATCGAGCCCGGCGTCGGGCTCGTGGCGCACGCTTCGCCGCCATGCAGCGCCATGATGGCCTTGACGATCGCGAGGCCCAGGCCGTTGGATTCGGTATCGCGGCTGCGCGCCGCGTCGCCGCGGTAGAAGCGATCGAAAAGGCGCGCGAGCTGTTCGGTCGGCACGGGAGATCCCTCGTTCTCGACCGCGATGGTCGCCGTGTCGCCATCCTGGACGCCGATCAGCCGCACCTTCGTTCCCTCTGCACCGTAGCGCACCGCATTGACGACGAGGTTGTTGACCGCGCGCCGGCACAGCGTCGCATTGACGAACGCAGTGCCGCTCGCTTGCACGTCGAACCGAATGCCGCGTTCCTCGGCCGGGCCTTCGAAGTAGTCGGCAATCTTCTGCAATTCGTCGCCCAGCCCGAGCGGCGCGCGTTCGATCGTCAGCGCCGCATGATCGGCCTGCGCCAGGAACAGGATGTTCTCTGCGATGAGCCGCAATCGGTTGAGTTCCTCGAGGTTCGACTCGAGCAGGTGCTGGTATTCGTCGACGCTGCGTGCGCGATGCAATGCCACCTGCGTCTGCCCGATCAGCGCACCGATGGGCGTGCGGATCTCGTGCGCGAGGTCGGCCGAGAATTGCGACAGGCGCTCGTAGCCCGTCGCGATGCGATCGAGCATCGCGTTGAAGGCGACGACCATGTGCTGCACCTCGCGCGGTGCATCGTGCTCGGGCAGCCGCATGGCGAGGTTGATCGGGTTGATCAGCGCCGCCTTCGCAGCCACCCGTCGCAGCGGCCGAAGCCCGTGCCGCAGCACCAGGTACGCCAGCAGCGTGGAGGCCAGCATCGCGACGATGGCGCCGAGCACCACGCGGTCCCGGTTGGCGCGGATCATCCTCACTTCGTTGGTCAGCGGATGGCCGGCCACCACCTCGACCATGTCGCCGTCGCGGCCCGAGCGCGCGAGCGCAGCGACCCAGTGCATCGGCATGTCTGCGGTGGGCGGAACGCGCAGCACGTCGCCCACCGTCAGTTCGCGTTCGGGCGCCGCCGCGGCGAGCGCGCCGGGCACCGGAAAATGTGCGGGGTTGACGTCGATGAACGGCGCCTCGCCGGGCCGGCGCAGCAGCAGGACATCGTTCTCGGCGCCAAGCATGGTCTCGAACAGCAGCGGCCGGTCGTGCAGGTCGGCAATGGTCTGCACATTGCCGACCAGGCGCCGGAAGTGCTCGACGCGGCCGATCAGTTGCGTGTCGAGGTGTTCCATCACCGCCGTGCGCGCGGTGTAGAAGAAATAGGCGCCGAGCACGCCGGTGACCGCGCACGCGATCAGCCCGAGCAGCAGCGTCGCACGCACCGCCAGCGAGCGCGGCAGCCATTTCATGGCGCATCCCCGAACGCATAGCCGATGCTGCGCACCGTGTGGATCAGCTTCTTGTCGAAGGGCTGGTCGACCTTCACGCGCAGCCGCTTGATCGCGACATCGACGACGTTGGTGTCGCTGTCGAAATTCATGTCCCACACCTCGGAGGCGATCAGCGTGCGCGAGAGCGGTTCGCCCTCGCGCTTGACCAGCAACTGCAGGAGCAGGAATTCCTTGTTCGTCAGCACGATCTCGATGCCCTCGCGCGTGACCTTGCGGCGCAGCACGTCGAGCTTGAGATCGGCGAACTCGTAGAACTCGGCTTCGCGCACGATGCCGCGCCGCAGCAGCGTGCGGATCCGCAGCACGAGTTCGGTGAAGGAAAACGGCTTGACCAGATAGTCGTCGGCGCCGAGTTCGAGTCCCCGGATGCGATCGTCCAGCCCGTCGCGTGCCGTGAGGAAGAGCACCGGCAGATCGCGCTTGTCGCGCAAGGCCTGCATGATCTGCCAGCCATCGATGCCGGGCAGCATCACGTCGAGCACGACGAGGTCGTACGCGTTCTCCAGCGCCATGTGAAGGCCGTCGGTGCCGGTGCGCGCGAGGTCGACCGCGTAGCCGCTTTCCTTCAGGCCCTTCTTGAGGTAGTCGCCCGTCTTCGGGTCGTCTTCGATAACGAGGATGCTCATGGGAATGTGGCGACCATTTTCTCGCGTGGCGCAGCGCAGTGCCGCTTCATGACGCTTTTGTCATTCGAATGTCATGCCTGCGAGCTGGCGCGGTGCCTAGAGTGGACTTGTCTTCATTCTCTGGCACATGCGCATGAACATCGGATTCGGAAAACTCCTCAGGTCCCTCGCCGCCCCTGCCGCGATGGCCGTCGGCCTGCTCGGTCTCAGCCACGGCGCGCTGGCGCAGACACCGCCGGTCGGCGTGCGCGGCGCGATCACCGCGGTCAGCGATGACGCGATCAAGGTCCACACCAACCGCGGCGAGGACCTGAGCATCAAGATCAACAAGGACACCCAGGTGCGCGCGGTCACGCTGGCCAAGGTCACCGACATCAAGCCCGGCAGCTACATCGGAACCGCGGCGATCACGCTGCCCGACGGCTCGCTGAAGGCGCTGGAAGTGCACGTGTTCCCGCCCGCGATGGCAGGCACCGGCGACGGCCACCGTGCCTGGGATCTCGGCCCCAAGAGTTCGATGACCAACGGCACCGTGGGCGACCTGGTGATGGCCAACGGCCGCACCCTGACCCTCAAGTACAAGGGCGGCGAGCAGAAGGTCGTCGTGCCGGACGACGTGCCGATCGTCAATCTCGAGCCCGGTGATCGCTCGCTGCTTGCCGTCGGGACCAAGGTCGTGTTGTTCGCGAAGAAGGAGGCCGACTCGAGCTTGTCCGCAGGCTTCATCTCCGCCGGCAAGAACGGCGTGACGCCACCGATGTGAGCATGAAGCGTGCGGTGATTCATCCGCCGGCGGTGCGCGCCACGCACTGGATCAACGTGTTCGCGATGAGCTGCATGCTGATGAGCGGCTGGGCGATCTACAACGCCTCGCCGCTGTTCGGATTCAGATTCCCGGCCTGGGCCACGGTGGGCGGATGGCTCGGCGGCTCGATCGCATGGCACTTCGCGGCGATGTGGCTGCTGGCGGTGAATGGGCTGGTATACATAGCCTATGGCTTGGCCAGCGGGCATTTCCGGCGGCATCTGCTGCCCGTGCATCCGGCCGCGGTGGCGCATGACCTGAAGCTCGCGGCGAGGTTGAAGCTGCCGCACAAGATGGGTTCGTACAACGCGGTCCAGCGGGTCTCGTACCTCGGCGTGCTAGCACTCGGCGTGTTGGTGGTGGCGTCGGGGCTGTCGATCTGGAAGCCGGTGCAATTCGATGGGCTGGTCGATGTGTTCGGCGGCTACGACTTCGCGCGCCGCGTGCACTTCTTCGCAATGGCCGGGATCGTGGCCTTCATCGTCGTGCACCTGCTGCTCGTGATCATCGTGCCGAAGACCTTGCTGCCGATGTTCACGGGCCGCGCCATGCGCAGCGAGCGCGCCTCGCCATGAGCGCACGCGAAAAGAAGCCGGCGATCCGGCTGGCCGACCATCGCAGCGGCCTGGTCAAGCTCGAACGCCGGCTGCTGCTGCGCTCCTCGCTTTCGCTCGGCGCGCTGGCGATGCTGTCGGGTTGCAACCTGCAGGACAACGATGCGGTCGACAAGGTCCTGTGGGCCGTGTCGCGCTGGAACGATCGCGTGCAGGCGCGCCTGTTCAGCCGCACGAAACTGGCGCCGACCTATGCGGCCAGTCGGATCACCCAGCCCTTCCCTTTCAACGCCTTCTATGCCGAGTTCGACGCGCCCGAGATCGATGTCTCGACCTGGCGGCTGGAGGTGTCGGGACTCGTACGCAACAAGAGCCCGTGGACCGTCGAGCAACTGCGTGCCCTGCCACAGCAGGGTCAGATCACGCGCCATATCTGCATCGAAGGCTGGAGCGCGATCGGCAATTGGCGCGGCGTGCCGTTGCGGACTTTTCTCGAGCGCATCGGTGCCGATCTGACGGCGAAATACGTCGGCTTCAAATGCGCCGACCGCTACTACTCCAGCCTGGACATGGCAACGGCGCTGCATCCGCAGACGCTGCTCGCGCTGGACTTCGGGAGCGAGCCGCTGCCGACGCCCTTGGGCTTTCCGTTGAAACTGCGCGTGCCGACCAAGCTGGGGTTCAAGAATCCGAAGCACATTGCGGCGGTCTTCGTGACGAATGAGTATCCCGGCGGGTACTGGGAAGACCAGGGGTACAACTGGTTCAGTGGGGTGTAGGCGCCGGGCGATTCTTCAACTCGATGTGGCACGCAGTGACCTGAACATAAAGCCACCACCGACGACGGCCGCAACCTTCAATCAGTTGGAAGCCAGCTTGTAACGACGCTCCCGAGGTTCGCTTTTGTCGAGGCTGGGGGCGACTGAACAGCACTTGGTGTTCTGGAAAATCTGGGAGCCGGCGCGGGATGCACGACGCCTTCGACGCTAACAAATGCTTCCCGCGCTTTGATGTGAGGATGCCGCATGGCCTCGCTCAGTGGCAGAACGGGAGCGAAACAGCTGTCGCTGCCCTCCAGGATCGACTGCCAATCCGCCAACGTCCGCTGGCGAAAATGCCCCGACAGATAGTCCCGGAACGCGGGCCACCGGCCCTCCTCTTTCTGCACCGCATGCCACTCCGGCGCAACGCCAGCGACTTCGCAGAAGCGCGCGAAGAACTGGGGCTCCAGTGCCCCGATGCTCACGTGACCTGCATCCGCCGTTTCATATACGCCGTACCAGGGCGTCCCGCCATCGAGCAGATTGCTCTCGCGCGACTCCTTGAACGTGCCTCGCTGGCCCTGGCTGATGAATTGGGCCATCAGGCTGACGACGCCATCGCTGATCGCCGCGTCGACCACCTGCCC
Organism: Variovorax sp. SRS16; assembly: GCF_901827165.1. Classification (NCBI taxonomy): domain Bacteria; kingdom Pseudomonadati; phylum Pseudomonadota; class Betaproteobacteria; order Burkholderiales; family Comamonadaceae; genus Variovorax; species Variovorax sp. SRS16. The sequence continues at coordinate 2,764,704 of NZ_LR594666.1, read as the reverse complement.
CCGCCCCGACAGCCGCGCCTCATGCACGGCCGCGAGTACGCCCACGACCAGATAGAGACTGCCACCCCCGTAGTCACCCAGCAGGTTCAGCGGGGGCACAGGGCGCTCCGCAGTGCCGATGGCGTGAAGCGCGCCGGTGATGGCGATGTAGTTGATGTCGTGACCGGCCGCTAGGGCCAGCGGTCCCGTCTGCCCCCATCCCGTCATCCGGGCGTAAACGAGCCGGGGATTCCGCCGCGCAACGACGTCCGGCCCCAGCCCGAGTCTTTCCATGACGCCAGGGCGAAAGCCCTCGACCAGCACGTCTGCGTTCTCCAGCAGGGTCAGCACCCGTTCGATGTCGGCGGCATCCTTCAGGTCGGCATGAACGACCGTCCGTCCACGCTGGACGACCTGGCGCGCGTCGGCCATGCGCGCACCGGGCCGATCGACCGTGACGACGTCGGCGCCCATGTCGGACAGCAGCATGCAGGCGAACGGTCCTGGGCCAATGCCGGCGAACTCGACCACACGCAGGTCTTTCAGCGGACCGCGGCGGCCTGGTTGATTCTTCGTCGTTTCGTTCATTCGGACTTCTCCCGCCGGTGCAAGACGATCGGCTTGCCGCCGTGCGCGCGCTTGCACATCCAGGCGGCCAGCGCCGAATCGAGATAGTCGGCATGGCCGGGAAACCAGTCGGCCAACTCACGAACGAAGGCACGCCCGACATCGACTTGGCGCTCGGCGGGCAATGCGCAGACTTCATCCGCAGAACGCAACACCGCGGCGTGCTCCTGCATGTGGCAATCCTTGGGCGGAAAGTCACTCGCCCGCATCCAGGCGTCCTCCGCTTCGAAATGAGAACGCAAGTGCCTGATGACTTCATCGAGACAGGACATGAAATCCGCGTCATTGCATGCGGCGGCCCGCGCGATGACGTCGGCAAACTCGGCATGGACGTCGTCCATCGGCGCATAGCCGAGGACGACTGCCTGAGTGGGTTCTTGAAAAATGAGCGTGCTATTCACGTCAGCCTGCCTGCGAGGTGAGTTGAGAGCGTGCGTGCATCGCCACGCGATACCCGAAAACGACCGCCGGGCCGAGCGTCGTTCCGGGCCCGGGGTAAGTGCCGCGCATGACCGAAGCGGCGTCGTTGCCGCATGCGTAGAGGCCTTGGACGATGTCTCCGTCCTGGCTCATGACGCGCCCGTCGCGGTCGGTCGCCAGGCCTGCGCTGGACGCGGCGTCTGCGGCGTCGATTCGCAGGGCGATGAATGGCGGCTTGCTGATGGGGCCGAGGCAGGGGTTTGGGCGGTGCGAAGAGTCCCCGTTGAAGCGGTCGAGCGGCGCGATGCCCTTGCCGAATTCGGCGTCGTTGCCGGCCACGGCGTCAGCGTTGTGTCGCTCGACAGTCCGCGACAACCCTTCGGGATCGATACCGGCGCGAGTCGCCAGCGCCAGCAGCGAGTCGGCCACCATCACGTAGCCACGCCGGTCCCATGCGCGGAGATTCTTCGTCCCCGGCGCGATCACGCCCAGCCCGTAGCGGCGAACAAATGCAGCGTCGCAGACCAGCCAGGCACCGCGCTGACCGATGAGGATTTCGCGCTGCCGAAGGCCGGCGACAAAGTGGTGGTACGAACTTGCCTCATTCACGAAGCGCTCGCCGCGCGCATCGACGGCCGCCAGCCCTGGTTTTGCGCGGTCGAGAAACAGATGCGGGAACAGGCCCTCTCCTGCGCCTTTGCGTGGCACGCGGGACACGGGCTGCCAGAAGAAATCTCCTGCTGCGTGACGCTCGATGCCCGCGCCTGCGCGACGCGCTGCCGCAATGCCATCGCCCGCGACGCTTGCGCACGCAAGCGTCGCGAATGCCGGGCCTTGCGGTGCAAATTCCCTGCGCAGTGATTCGCTGTGGCCGATGCCGCCCGTGGCAAGAACGACGCCACGCGTGCAGGCGAGACGCGCGACTCCTCCGGTCACGCCAAAGCTTGCGCCCACGACCCTTCCGCCATGGGTGTCGACCTCCTTCAATGCCCAGCCGAAGCGCACGTCGACGCCTGCCTTGATGAGGCTCGTGTAGAGGCGCGCCACCAGCGCATTGCCCATCACGAGCCGTGTGCCGCGTCGGTAACGAAGGCGGTCGAACGCGTAGCGCGCAACGAGGCGCGCGCTCTGCAGAAAATGAGGCCACGAGCGCCAGCGTTGCAGCAGCGCCTGAATGTCCGCCTTGCCCACCATCATCCCGCCGAGCAGGAGGAACTCGGGGATTGGCGGGCGCACGCGGTCGAACCGCTCTCCCAGCAGGCGGCCATCAAAGGGCCTGGGCGCCAGTGCCCGCCCCGTCGTGGCTGCGCCGGGTCGCACGAGGTAATCGGGATGCAGGCCGGCACTGACGAACGCAACGTCGGTTCGCGCTTCAAGGTAGGCAATGGCGGCGTCGCCGGTCTCGAGGAACGCGCGCCGGCATCCGCGTTCGTCGTCGGGGCCAGCCAGGTTTTCGAGATAGCGTTGCGCAGCTTCGATCGAATCGGCATGCCCGGCGTCTCGCCCTTGGCGGTTGCCGGGAATCCACAGCGTGCCCGCCGATGTCGCGGTCGTGCCGCCGAGTTGTTCCGATCCCTCGCACAGCACGACGCGCAGTCCTTCCAGCGCGGCCACGAGCGCCGCCGTCATGCCGCCCGCGCCGCCACCGACGACGACCAGATCGAAAGTCTCGCTGCGCCCATCGGCGTCGCGCGTTGGCCTCATCGATAGCGCCACTGCAGAAGCGAATGGGGGTGCGGCGACTGCGGATGGTGCTCGAACACGCCCTGCACTTGCGCGCCAATGCGCACATCCTGCATCGGATCGCCCAACAAGTTCCCCACCATGCGCACGTTTCCGGCGTGTTCCAGTTCGACCAGCACGGCGATGTAAGGGCCGTGTCCCTTGAGCGCCGGATGCACCGGATGCCACACGCGCTCCCAGCTGTAGATGCGCCCGGTGGGTTCCACGTCCACCCAGGCGGGATCGAACTGCAGGCAGGAATGGCAGATCCATTCAGGGCCGAACTGCCATGTCCGGCAATGCCTGCAGCGCTGGACGCGAAGCACGCCTTCGCGCAGGCCGCTCCAGTACGGTGCCGACACACCGTCGGGCTCGGCCACCGCCGTCGGCAGGCCGGGTGGCAAGTACGATGCGTTCTCGCTTGTCATGTTCGCGCTCCCAGTGCGGCCTCGGAACCCAGCAGCAAATCGCTTGCCGGGGCCACCATGGGGCCGCCGATCACCAATGCCACGTCGTTGCGTGTCGCCTGCGACGTGGAGACGCCCCGTACCTGGCGCACGGCTTCCAGCACCAGTTCGAACCCGTGCATGTAGCACTCCGCCAGATTGCCGCCGCTCGTGTTGAGCGGCAGCCGGCCCGTGGGCGCGATGAGGTTGTCGAGCGTGAGGAAATCGTTCGCTTCTTCTGGCCGGAAGAAGCCGTGTTCGGCGAGCGCCATGACCACGCCACCGGTGAAGTTCTCGTAGCTCTGCACGACGCCGACGTCTGCTGGCGTGAGCCCTGCCATGCGATACAGGTCTTCGGCGACGGTCTGGAAGTTGGCAGACGCGTAGGCCGGCGAGTTGTGCGCGTGGGTCGCGAAGCGGTAGCTCGACCCCGAGGCCGCTCCCAGCAGATAGACCGGCTTTTTCGAGAATTCGGCGGCGCGTGCGGCGTCCACCATGACGATCGCCGCCGCGCCGTCGTTCTCCATGCAGCAGTCGAAAAGATGGAACGGCTCCGCAATCCAGCGCGATGCGTCGTACGTGTCGGCATCCAGCGGCTTGCCGTACATGACGGCTCGCGGATTGGCCTGCGCATGGTATGACGAGGCGAGCGCAACGGCTCGCAGTGCCTCCTGGCGCACGCCGTGTTCGTGCATGTAGCGCTGAGCACGCATCGCAAAGCGCTGCGGCGGCGAAATCACGCCGTAGGGCACCAGATAGGCGCGTTCGCCGGAGATGGTCCCGGCCGCCGTGCTCTGGCCGAAGCGACCGTGCTGGCCCTGCGCGAGCGCGCGGAACACCACGACGCAATCGGCCTGCCCTGTCGCAATCGCCGCGGCACCATTGGCCACTGCGGCACAGCACCCGCCGCCGCCGCCGCCCCACTGCATGGTGGCGGAGCGAAGTCGCGGCAGGCCGAGGGCGGCAGCCAGGCGCGTGGCCTCGCTGCGATCGTCGCCATAGGACGCGAAGCCGTCGATCTTGCGGGGATCCATTCCGGCATCGCCGCACGCGTTCAGGATCGCTTGCAGGGCGAGCTTGAATTCTGAGTCCGGAGACTGTCCGTGCTTGTAGTACGTTGTCTCGCCAATGCCGACGATGGCCACGCGGCCCTTCAGCGTTCGTGCGCTCATGGTGTTGTTCCGGCGTTCAATGAAGGACTCCGCATCACATCGTGATGTTGGCTTTCTTGATGATCGGCCCCCACTGCGCGACTTCGGCATCGATGGTGCTTGCGAGTTCCTGCGGCGTGCTGCCCCAGGGCTCGACGTTGCGGTCGATGAAGAACTTGCGCACTTCGGGTTTCCTCACCGCCGCCACGATGGCCGCGTTCAGTTTGTCGGCGATGGCATCGGGCACGTTCTTCGGGGCCAGCAGGCCGAACCAGACGACTGCGTTGAAGCCGGGCACGTCTTCGGCGATGGCAGGTAGGCCAGGCAAGACCTCGGTGCGCTTGGGCGATGCCACCGCGAGGTATCTGATGCGTCCTGCCTGCACCATGGCCGCGCCGTCCATCCCCGTCACGAAGGCCGCCTGGACCTGGCCGCCGGCGAATGCGGTCACGAGGGGAGCGCCGCCCGAATAGGGGATGTGCTGCAGCTTCGTGCCCGCAAGTTCGTTGAAGTACTCGCTGGCCAGATGGGAACTGCCGCCGACGCCGGTCGAACCGTAGTTCAGCGCCGTGCCTTGCGGCCGCGCCCACGCGACGAAGTCCTTCACGGTCTTGTGGGGTGAGTCGGCAGCCACCGCAAGAATGAGCGGCACCTTCACCACACCCGACAGTGGCCTGAAGTCCTTGTGGATGTCGTAGGGGAGCGTGCGCATCATCGACGCGGTCGCGCTCGGCCCGCTGTTGCCGAACAGCAGCGTGTAGCCGTCGCCGTGCTGGTGAGCGACGTAGTCCGCGCCGAGCGTGCCGCCGGCACCGGGTTTGTTCTCGATGATGACGGCCTGGCCCAGGATATCGCGCATCGGTTGCGCAATGGCGCGCGCCAGCTGATCGGTGGTGCCGCCTGCCGGGTACGGGACGATGATCCGGATGAGCTTGGATGGAAAGGCGTCGCCGGACTGTGCGAGTACGGGCATGCGTGCGACCGTGGCGGCTGCACCGCCGGCGGCGAAGATCTGCAAGGCGCGTCGTCGTGTGAGAGATTTCATCTGCGTCTCCTGTTGTTAAGGCGTGCCGTTCGTCGTGGGCCTGCGCCGGGGGAAAATCAGTTCGTGGGCGCGAGCCCGAACGCGCCGGCTTTGGCAGCAGCATCGATCACGTTTTCATTCATTCCGAGCACTGTCTTGAGTACTTCGCGCGTGTGCTGACCGACGCACGGCGCTGCGACCGGATCGGCCAGGGGCGTGGTCGCATAGCGGATCGGCAGGCGCACATTCGGCACCGAGCCCAGCACGGGATGCGGAATTCGCGTCACCAGCTCGTGGTCGCGCGCTTCGGGCGAGCGGATGGCTTCGCCGACCGTTCGCACCAGCCCGCAAGGAACACCCGCAGCGCGCATCCGCCCCTGCCAGAGCGACCACTCTTCCTTGCCGAACGCGTCGTTCAACACGCCGAACAGGCGCTCCCTGTGCTTCGACCGCAGCGGGCCACTCGCGTAGTCGGCGTGTGCGGCAAGGTCCGGGCGTTCGAGCACCTGGATCATGAGGCGCTGGAAGATGTTGTCGTTGCCGCTGTTGATGTAGAAGGTGCGGTCCTTGGCGTGGAACGCGCCCGAGGGGCAGGTGTCCGGACTCGTATTCCCGCTGCGCTTGGGGTCGCTGCCCGTGAACAGCGATTGCATGCTCGCGTAGCCCGTCATCAGCACGGCGGTGTCGAACAGCGAGACCTCGACACGTTGGCCCGTACCCAGGCGCTCGCGCGCCAGAAGCGCGCCAAGCACCGCGTTGCTCACCATCATCGCGGTGCTGATGTCCATCACCGGGGACAGTGCGCGCACACCGTCACGATCGGCGTAGCCGTTCATCGAGACGAAGCCGCTTTCCGCCTGCGCAATGGGATCGAAACCCAGCCGGTCGGCGAACTTTCCTTCGCGGCTGTAGGCAGCAACCGAGCAATAGACGAGTCGCGGGTTCAGGGCCCGGCATGTCTCGTAGTCGAGCCCGAGGCGCCCCATCACGCCCGATGAAAAGTTCTCGACCAGCACGTCGGCCTTGCGGATCAACTGGCGCACGAGTTCGATGCCTTCGGGCGATTTGAGATCGAGGGCAACGCTTTGCTTGTTGCGGTTGCTCCAGAGGAACGGTGCGCCCTGGTCCAGTTGCGGATGCATGGGCGGGTAGCGCCGCAGGTCGTCGCCGCGCGCCGGAGCTTCCACCTTCACGACCTGCGCACCCATATCGGCCAGGATCATCGTGGCCAGCGGGCCGGCGATGAAGTGGGAGAAATCAACCACCAGCGTGCCGTCCAGCGGATGCGGCGCGCCGTCGGTGCGAGGCGTGTGTTCCGGAAATTCAGTTTCGAAGTTTTCAAGCATTTCTTATCCGATGTCAAAGATCCAGGACCAACTCGGGCGACTTCGACCCGGAACAGCAAACGAGCATGCAGTTGCCCGCCTTCTTTTCTTCTTCGCTGAGGAACTCGTCGCGATGATCGGGAACGCCCGAGATCACGCGCGTCATGCATGTGCCGCAGATGCCGTTCGAGCACGCATAGGGCACAGAAACGTTTTCGTCGAGCAGCGCGTCGAGCAGCGTCTTGCCGGCTTCGACTGCGACACGCCTGTCGCTGCGATGCAGAACCACGGTGTAGCCGCCCTCCACGGCCGGCGCTTCGGCCGCCGCAAAACGCTCGTAGTGCACCGTGCCCTTGGGACGCGTGCGACCTGCGTCGACGAATGCATCGATCATCCGCGTCGGACCGCAGCAATAGAGGTGCGTATGCGCGTCGGCGCCACCGACAAGGCGGTCGATGTTCAGGCGCTCCGATTCATCGGAATTGAATCGATGCGTCACCCACCCGCGCCCTCTGTCCAGCGCCGACAGCGTCTCCCTGAACGCGGTGACATCCGGTGAGCGACTTGCATAGTGAAGCCGCCACGAGCGATTCAATGAATCAAGGCGCGCGACCATCGAGAGAACCGGCGTGATGCCGATGCCGCCCGCAATGAAAACGGAATGCTCCGCCGACTCGTCGAGCTCGAAGTCGTTGACGGGCATGCCGGCCGGCACGACCTGGCCCACACGCAGGCTGTCGTGCATCCACGCCGAGCCGCCGCGGCCATCCGACTCCCGCTGCACGGCCACCAGATACCGCTCGTGATCACCGGGGGCGTTGGCCAGCGAGTAGCTTCTGACGAGCGCACCCGGCAGATGAAGCTCGAGGTGTGCGCCAGCCTTGAATGAAGGAAGGCGCCCGCCGCCTGACGGGACGAACTCGAAGGAACAGATGTTCTCGGCTTCCAGCCGGATCTGGCGAAGCCTCAACTCGATCGGAGCGACAGTCACGGCTTGTATCCGAAGCCTTTGCCCAATTCGGCCGTCAGGTAGTCGCGCCCGATGTCGGACCAGTCCGCGCCGGCCGGGATCGTGATCGAAATTGCACGCTTCATGAACGACGAAGGCGACGTGGCCGACACCGGCGCGGCGCCCTGCGCCAACTTGCGGGTGTTCTCCAGCAGCATGCGGCGAACGCGTGCAATGCCGGCATCGGTCGTTCCCAGATGCTCCTGAGTGCGGTCGTAGATGGCTGCCACGCCGGACTGGCAGGCAGCATCCTCGAGCCAGAGACCCGGCATGCCCGACTTGTAGTCGTATTCATATGAATTGCCGCGGTTGAAGCGGCTCCAGTACGTCGGGTACGGATCGGTCATGGGCCGCGTCTTTTCATAGGCCACGGCCGAATGGTGGCCCGTTTCACGCCCCTTGTAGCCTTCCTTGAAAAGCTTGCGCGACTTCTCGTAGAAGGGCTGATCGGGCGTATAGGAAAACATGACCGCCAGCGTGTGATGGTCGTCGATCGGAACCCAGGCATGGCCGCTGAGTTCCGGGTATTGCGTCTGCGGGGGCACCAGCGTCCAGAACGGCATGAGGAACTGGTTGACGCGCACATAGTTGCGTTCGGTGCCGTCCTTGCGCCGCGCCGCCACGCTGATCCCGGCGTCGTGTTGCTGGATTTCGAACGTGGGCGTCAGGTCCTGGCCTTGGCGCCATTGCGTGATCGTGCTGCCATCGCGGCGTCCGTGCAGGATCGCGGCGTGCGCGGAATCGACCTCGCCTTCCAGCGCCTGCAGCCAGTTGCATTCCTGGACGCGCAGCGTCACCACGCAGTTCTCCTCCGACACCATGTTCCACTCGAGTTGCGGCAGCGGCGGCGCGTCGCGTTCGACGCCCATGTAGGCCCACAGCACGCCGTTGCGCTCCTGCACCGGATACGACTTGATCGCCATGCGGCTGCACATCGGGCTGTTGGGCGGCTCTGCGGGCATTTCCTGACATTGACCGTCGGTGCTGAATTTCCAGCCGTGATAGATGCAACGGATGCCGCCCTCTTCGTTGCGGGCGAAGGCCATCGGCGCACCGCGATGCGGGCACGCGTGGTCGACCAGGCCGACCTTGCCGCTGCTGTCGCGGAACGCAACCAAGTCTTCACCGAGCAGGCGCACCCGGTACGGCTGGCCGTCGCGCTCGACGTCGGACGAAGTGAGGAAAGGGATCCAGTACAGCCGCATCAGCTGGCCCATGGCAGTGCCGGGGCCGACTCGCACCAGAGTTTCGTTGTCGTCGTGGGAAGTCATGATTTCTGGAAGTGGATAACCAAAGTGGAGGGACCAATTTTAGAAGACCTGTTTCATGCTTGGCAACCGCCTGCTTTGGGCTCTTCCTAGTGGTTAACCCATGAGAGCGCACTTTCATTGTTGATATATCAACTTAAAAATCATGAATTGGCCCCGCCACAAACAGAAGACCCACCCTGGCTGACGCTGATCGCCAGCAACCTCTCCGGCGGCGCGTCGGCGGCCTATCTTTCGCTGTACGCGGTCGGCATCGAAACGTGGCGCGTGATGGTCATGCCGGCATCTGCGCTACGTGGTGTTCACCGATGAGGGCCGGTCGCTGCATGACCGGATCATCCGGCTCGCGCTGCTGCGCGAGACCGTTGCGCTTTCGGCCCTTTCAGACGCGGAGGTCGACCTCTTTCGCAACCTGCTGCGCCGCATCCATGCCAGCCTGCCGGCGGTGGAGACGGCGTCGGCAGACTTCATCAAACAGGAACGCCAGGCGCTGGGCATGTCCGAGGATGCGCCGGCGCGACGGCGACGGGGTGGCCGTCCCGGCTGAGGGGTGCCCCGATCCGCGAGAATCGCTGCGGCGCCGGAAGCTCGCGTCTACAACCGCTGGAGCGACGTGTGCCTCGAACGGTTGGATGACGACGCCCAGTCCGGTTATCGCGACTTGAGCGCCTTGTCTTTTTCGCCAAGCACCGACGACCAGTAATTTCGCGCGCGCTTCATGTGGCGCAGGATCAGCGCTTCAGCCTTTTCGGCGTCGCGGTTGCGAATGTGCTTCACGAGCATGCGATGGTCGCGCGCGGAGGCCATGCCGTGCCCCCGGTCCGAGAACAGCACCTCGCGCCGCCTGGCGGTGAACCGGTAGAAGGCATTCAACACCCGCACAAGCACCGAGTTGTGCGTTGCATCGACGAGCGCGATATGAAACTCGGTGTCGACCTTGGCGATGTTGCCGTTGGCGGCAAGGACGTCATCGGTGCGCTGGAGGATCACTTCGAGGCGCGCAAGATCTTCATCGGCGCGCCGCTCGCACGCGAGGCGGACAGCCAGCGCCTCCAGGTTCGCGCGGACTTCCATGGTCTCCGCCACTTCCGTCGGCGTGGGCGTGGCGCCCATGTCGGCGAGCATCACCATGGCCTCGAAACTGCTTTCGCGCTCGACATGGCGAAGATAGATGCCGGAGTTGGGCCGCGACTCGATCATGCGCAACGTGACGAGCGTTGCCAGCGCTTCGCGCACGGCATTGCGGCCGGTGCCCAGGCGCTCGGCCAGATCGCGCTCCGAAGGCAGCCGGTCGCCGGGTTGGAGACGGCGCTCCTTCAGATAGTCGATGATGCCGGCGATGACGGCGGAAGAGCCGGTTTCGCGGACTTCGGCGGTGTCGGATTCGGTCCTCATTCAGTCCTTGCGCAGCGTACCGCGGACTGCCCAGAGGTTGCGAATCACCTCACGCTGGCGACGCGGCATTGGCTGTATCCGGCATCCTACACGCAGCAGGTTCACACTCCCAGGTGCTCGGCAAGCAGATGGTCATTGACGCGGATCTCTGCAGCGGGCGTCTCCTTGCCTCCTCGTCTTCTTGAGATCGGGCTCAGTGGGTATTGATCCAGACCGCTTTCGTCTGCATGTACTCGTTCATGTGTTCCACGCCCGACTCGCGGCCGTAGCCGCTCATCTTGAAGCCACCGAAAGGCACGGCGGGGTCCATCACCTGGTAGCAATTGGCCCACACCGTGCCGGTGCGCAGTCCGTGCGCCACGCGATGCACCGTGCCCACGTCGCGCGTCCACACACCGCCCGCCAGCCCGTACTCGGATTGGTTGGCTCGGCGGACGACTTCGTCGACATCGTCGAACGGGAGCACGGAGATGACGGGGCCGAAGATCTCCTCCCGCGCGATGCGCATGTCGTCCGTCACGTTGGTGAAGACGGTGGGCGCGAGGAAATAGCCGTTCTTGAGCGCGCCGGCTTCGAGGCGTTCCGCACCGCAAGCCGGCGACGCGCCCTCCTCCCGTCCTGCCGAGAAATAACCCAGGATCCGGTCCATCTGCTTGCGCGAGACCACCGGGCCGAGTTGCGTTTCCTCGTCGGCCGGGTCGCCCACGCGCAGGCCACGCGCGAAGGCCGCAAGACGCTCCACGAATTCGTCATGGATGCGGCGCTCCACGAACAGCCGGGTTCCCGCGCTGCAGATCTGTCCGGAGTTCTGGAACACGCCCATCGCAGAGCCTGGCACCGCCTTGTCGAGATCCGCGTCCGCGAACACGATGTTGGCGGACTTGCCCCCCAGTTCGAGCGAGACACGCTTGATGTTGGTCGCCGAGGCCTGGATGATCTTCTGGCCCACGTCGGTCGAGCCGGTGAAGGAAACTTTGTCGACGCCGCGATGGGCGGACAGCGCAGCGCCGACGGCGCCATCGCCCGTCACTACGTTGACGACGCCCTCCGGCACGCCCGCTTCCACGCACAACTGGGCAAGCCGCAGCGAGGACAACGGCGTCTCCTCTGCAGGCTTCAGAACGAGTGTGCAGCCGCTGGCGAGCACGGGGCAGAGCTTCCAGATCGCCATGCCGATCGGGCCGTTCCACGGGTTGATCGCGGCCACCACGCCGACGGGTTCACGCAGCGTGTAGGTGAAGACTTCGCCGGGCGTTGAGTTGGGAATCGTGAGGCCATGGTCGCTGGTCGCAAGACCGGCGTAGAAGCTCAGCAAACCCACGGCACGGCGACGGCCGAGCACTGTGCGCCCGATCGGCGCGCCCAAGTCCAGCGTGTCGAGGGCCGCGAGTTCGTCGAAATTGGCGTCCACCAGCGTGGCCAGTTTCAGCATGAGCTGTTGCCGCTCGAACGGCTTCATCTTCGACCACGGGCCCTCGAAGGCCTTGCGCGCCGCCTGCACGGCACGGTCGACGTCTTCCGCATCCGCCGCGGAGACTTCGGCGATCACTTCGCCGGTGGCAGGATTGATGGTCTTGAACGTGCGGCGCGAAGCGGCCGGCACTTCGCGGCCGTTGATGAAGAGGCCCTTGGTGCGGTTGTGAAGGAAAGCGGGAAGCGCGAGTTTGCTCATGGTTGTCCGAAATATGGTGGAGGGGCTGGAGGCAATGGCCGGCGAAACCTAGGCCACCGCAAATTCCGGAGTCGTGGCCTGCGTGCGCGCTGGTTGCGGCCGGAGGATGAATTCCGAGGCCCGCTCGCCGATCATCATTGCGGGCGCGCTGGTGTTGCCGCCGACGATGTTCGGCATGACCGAGGCGTCGGCAACGCGAAGGCGGGCAACGCCGTGCACGCGAAGCGATGCGTCGACCACCGCGTCGTGATCGCTGGGGAGGCCCATCCTGCAAGTGCCGACCGGGTGATAGACGGTCGTCAGCGTCGCGCGGATCGCCTTTTCGAGCTCGGCGTCGGATTGAACATCCGCACCGGGCAGTCGCTCGCGGCCCAGTAGTTCGCCGATCGGCGAGGCCGCGAGGATGCGCCGTGTTTCTCGCACGCCTTCCATCAGCGGCGCCAAGTCCGCACGCGAAGCGAGGAACTCGGGATGAAGCACGGGCTTGTCGTCGGCGCGGCCGGAGCGCAGCGTCAGCCAGCCGCGGCTGGCCGGCCTCAACAGCGACACGAGAATCATGATGCCGTGCTCGCGCGGAATGGCGCGCGCGGTGCCCTTGAGGCCCGCCAACAGCGTCAGTTGAACATCCGGGCGGTCGAGGTCGGCGCGCGTGCGGATGAAGCCGCCGCCTTCCGCCGCGTTCGACGCCAGCATGCCCCGGCGCGACAGCAGGTATTCGAACGGGCTGGCCATCACGCGATGCATCGAACGCCACGACAAGGCGTACGCCGTCGAACTGGGATCGGGCATGGCGATGGGCACCGACGCGTGGTCCTGCAGGTTGGCACCCACCCCGTGAAGATCGACGAGCGTCCGGATGCCGTGGCTTTCCAGCGTGCTGGCCGGGCCGATGCCGGACAGCATCAACAGGTGCGGCGAATTGATGGCGCCGCCGCTGAGCACGACTTCGGTCGCGGCCTGCAAGGATGCGCGCCGGCCTTGGCGCACGACGGTGACACCCTTGGCCACGCCCGATGCAATATCGATGCGCTCCACGAAGGTGTCGGTAAGAACCGTGAGGTTCGGCCGCGACATGACGGGATGGAGAAACGCGCGCGAACTCGACAGCCGCACGCCGTTTCGCTGATTGACATCCCACACGCCGAAACCGTCCTGCCGTTCGCCGTTGAAGTCGTCAGTGGCGTCGTGGCCGACCGTCACGGCGGCATCGACGAAGGCTCGCGTCAACGCGTTGGTGGTGCGAGGGACCGAGACATCGAGTTCGCCGTCGCGCCCGTGATAGGCCGCATTGCCTTCCACGCGCCGCTCGTGTCGCTTGAACACAGGCAGCACGTCGTCGTAAGACCAGCCCTCGTTGCCCAATGCACGCCAGTCGTCGTAGTCCTTTCGATGGCCGCGTATGTAGACCGAGCCGTTGACCGAACTGCAGCCGCCGAGCATCTTTCCCCGTGGACAAGGAATCATGCGCTCGTCGACGCCGGAATTGCCGGAGAACTCGTACTGCCAGTTGTACTTGGCGTGCGGAAGCAAGAAGATATTGCCGATGGGCAACGCCGCTTTCACGCTCGTCGGGAATGTCAGGTCGGACGGGCCCGCTTCAATGAGCGCAACCCGGATCGCGGGATCGGCCGACAGACGATTCGCCAACACGCAGCCGGCCGAACCGCCGCCAACAATGATGTAGTCGAATGCTTTCATGTGGGGTGCGCGAGGCGCATCTTCTTCTTTGTTGATCGTTCAACATTATTATTGGTAGGACCACTTTGGTTGGTCCATATAAACCCTTAAACGTTCGCTCATCGCATGTGCAGACCGCCGTTCATGTCGAGCGTCGCGCCGACGATGAAGCCGCCCTGGTCGGACGCGAGTAGCGCAACAGCGGCCGCGATCTCGGACGCCTCCGCGAAGCGTTTGACGGGCACCAGCGACTCCACTCTCGCGATCTGTTCGGCCGAGAGCCGCCCCTTGGCCGTCGAGATCGGCCCTGGCGAAACGGCGTTCACCACGACACCGCTGCCCGCCAGCTGGAGCGCGAAATACTTGCTCAGCATGATGGCGCCGGCCTTCGACGCCGCGTAGTGCGCGCTGGCCACCGTGCCCCCGTTCTGCCCTGCGAGCGAGGTCACGTTGACGATGCGACCGTAGCCGTTGGCGCGCATGTGTTCGCCGAAGATCTGGCAACTGAGAAACACGCTGCGCATGTTGACCGCCACGATGTCGTCGAATTCTTCCGGCGAAATGTCCTGTGTCGGCGTGCGCTTGGCGTGGCCGGCGTTGTTGATGGCGATGTCCACGCGGCCCCACGCCGCAGTCATGCGGTCGCGCGCCGATTCGAAATGTTCCTTGCGCCGCACGTCGAGCACGAGCGCCATGGCGCTCTGGCCCGACGTGCCCAGCGAATCGGCCACGCGTTTCACGCTGTCAGGGTCGATGTCGCTCAGGGCGACGCGCGCACCGGCCGCGTGGAACTCTCGCGCGATCACCTCGCCCACGCCACGCCCGGCACCGGTGACGAGGCAGGTCTTTCCATCGAACCTGAACCCGATGGCTGGGAGTGCCGTGCTCATGCGCCTGTCCATCGCGTGGCCTTCTTCAGTTGCACGTCGTAGGCGTCCTCGAGCTTGATCGACCGGTCTTCCAGGAACGAGCCCGAGCGCGCGCCCATATAGACCTCCGGCCGTTTCGATCCGGGCGGCTGCTCGCCGTTCTGTCGCCATGCGCGGGCGGCGCTGAGTAGAAGGCGCCGCGTGCGGGCGATCATCTGATCGCTGGGCGAGAGGTGTTCGTGCGCGTGGTCGGTGATGGGCCCCATGCTCTCCGTGACCGCCTGGTCCTGGATCGTGATGTTCGCGATGCCGGTGAACTGGACATGGTTGCGCTGCGAATCGCGGTCGATGCCCCAGTCGTTGTGCGCGTCGTCGCGGCACTTCCAACGACCGTACCAGTCTGTCGTGCGCGGCGCGTATTCGAACTTCTCGAACAGCGGCTCACCTGTCCTTCGCGTGGCGATGTAGGCCGGGTTTCCTTCGTCGGTACCGCCCGAGATATCGAACAGCATGCTGTGGTTGTCGTCCATGGGAACCCACGCACGCGCGATGGCGCGACTGGCGAACTTGGTGTTGGGTGTCTGGGTCCAGACGGGGAACATGAAATGTGCCACGCGCCATGAAGTCTGCCCGTCGTCGTTGGGGCGGTAGCCGCCGTACATCGCGCCCCAATCGGTCGCGCGCACTTCGTACTCCGGCGCGCGGTGCAGGACGGTCGGGCGCATGGGATGGTCGTCGGGCAGGTCTTCGGCTTTGAGAGAGCCCACGTGCAGGAAGCCGACGTGGGACGTGTCGATGTCGCCTTCAAGTGCCTGCAGCCAATTGCACTCGCGCTGCAGGCACCAGATCTCGCTGTCGGCAATGAGGTTGGCCTCGATGTGGGGCAATGCCGGTGGTGATTTCTGATCGGCGCCCATGTAGACCCAGATCAAGCCGTTGCGCTCCGCGGTCTGGTAGGCCTTGGCGCGTACCTTCTCCTTGAAGTCGCGCTGTTCTGGCATGTTGGGCATGTCCAAGCACTTGCCGTTCACGTCGAATTTCCAGCCGTGATAGACGCAGCGAATGCCGCTCTCTTCATTGCGGCCGAGAAACAGCGATGCGCAGCGATGCGGGCACCGGTGGTCCAGGATGCCCACCCTCCCCTCGCTGTCGCGGAACGCCAGCAACTTCTCGCCGAGTATCAGCAACCGCATCGGGTCGCCGTCTGTGGCGACCTCCGACGACAAGGCGGCCGGCAACCAGTGCTGCCGCATGTATTCGCCCATCACTGTGCCGGGGCCCACGCGTGTGAGGTCGATGCTGTCTTCAGCCTTCATCATGCTTCCTGTTGGTTTTGCGGGCGCGTTACGCCGTCGTGGCTGAAGGCTGTTCGGCCTCCTGCATCTGCGCCAGGACCATTCGCACCCTGTTCACTGCGCCGTCGCTGGCAATACCGACGAACGGCATGTCCGGCAAGTCCTGGATGCGGCGCTGTTGCGCCTGCAGGGCCGCTTTCGAAGGCCGCCGCGCTGACGCTTTCCAGTTCGCATGCGGTCAGAAAGACATCTCGGATGCCGCGGCTTGAGTTGAAACGGGTCGACCCTGTCCAGCGCGCCAGCTTGTCGCGTCGTCAGTCGGCAAAGGAGGAAATCATTCGAGCGAAAGCCCTCCTTTTGTAACCACGTTCGTCCATAGCGCTGAATCCTTTTCGATGAAACGCGCGAAGTCTGCGCTGTTGCTGCCGACCGGTTCGTATTCCATCGAGCGGATGCGCTCGATGACATCCGGCAAAGCAACGATGCGCTGTATCTCGCTCGACAATTTGGCCGTGATCGCTGCCGGTGTAGACGCGGGAACGAAAAATCCGCCCCAGCCAGAGAGATTCGCCAGTGGAAAGCCTGCTTCCGAGAACGTCGGCACGTCCGGAATTCTGCCAAGGCGCTGCGGCGCACCGACGGCGATGATCCGGACATCTTTCAGGTGGTTGAGATAGAAGCCCGGTGAACCGGTTGCGGCCATCACGCGTCCACCGACCAGATCGGAATACGGCTCCGCTTCGCCTTTGTAGGCCACATGAACAAATCCGGCGGAGGAAGCCTGATTGATCGCTTCGCTGATGATGTGGCCCGTCGAGCCGTTGCCCCAGGATGCAATGCTGACGCCGCGTTTGGATGACTTCGACAGCCGGATCAGATCCGCCAGGTTCTTGACCGGGCTATCGGCCTTGACCGCCAGCACGACCGGCATTGTCGCAACCAAGGACACGGGACTCAATTCCGCCATTCGGTACGGTGGTGTCCGCCGCAGGACCGTGTTTTGCAGGACCGACGCCAGGCTGAAGAGCACGGTGTAGCCGTCTGCCGGCGCCTTGGCGACTGCGGTGGCCGCCAGCATGCCGGCCGCTCCAGGTTTTGACTCGACGACGACCGGCTGCTTCCAGTCTTTTGTCATGTGTTCGGCGATGGTGCGGCCCAACGTATCCAAGGTTCCTCCGGCAGTGGAGGACAGGACGATCCGCACCGGCTTGTCGGGGTACGGTGCCCCTTGAGCAAAGCTCGGTGAAACGGCTCCAAGACTGGCGCCTATCCACAGCGCATGGAAGGCTCGAAGAGCCGTTGCGAGCGTGCGTGAACGCGCGCCAGAGTACCGATATTTCGTTGTCATTCAAGCTCCGATCCGCAGGGACCCGAATTGAAGTTTGAAAGCCCCTTCGCGCTTGCCACAATTGCGACAAACTACGGGTATGCCCCATCAGACGTGCATGCAGCGGCAATCACGCTGACGAGCCATCAATGCCCGGATTCGCCTTGAGCACCACGAGATGGCGGTAGCCAAGACGAATGAAGCCCTCCGCCTCAAGCTTTCCGAGTTCGACGCTCACGCGCTGACGCGACGCGCCGACTGCGTGGGCAATTTCCTGCTGCGAAACCTGGAGGCGGACGCCATCGGATTCGAGCGTCGGTGACTCGTGCGCCGCCAGGCGCCTGAGCACCAGCAGGATTCTGGTTTCCAGCCGGCCGGTTGCAAAGTGAATGAAAAGCTCCACGAACTCCGACGCGAAGGCACTGACGATGCCCGCAAAGAACAGCGCTCCCTGAGGATCGGTCTCCAGATGATGACGTAGCGCCAGAGCATCGATCTGAACGGCCTCGACGTCCCCGAACGCCGTCGCTTCGACGGAAAAAGGAAGCTGTCCAAGCAATGAGGCAAGCCCGACGAACTCGCAGGGCAAGAACCAGCGCAGCAGCACTTCTTCGCCGTCCTGCGTGATGCCGGCGAGCCGTGCACGCCCGTTCAACAGAAGAAACACAGACCCCACAGCGACCCCGCCGCGCAACATCGAGTCGCCCTCACGAAAGCGGCATAGCTGACCGAGCGATCGAATCGCGTTGGCAGTAGAGGCCGGCAACCGGGCCATTGCTGTCGCAAATGCATCTGCTGCGGGACGACGAAGGCTGGCATCGGTAATCACCCTTGGATTGTCTCCATTGCGTAAATCTGATCTGGCAGCCGGGCCTCCAATGAAGCCGGTTCTCCTTCAAACACCAGCCAACCATGAACTACGACACCCATTTTGCCGGCACGATTGGCCGCACCTACAAAGATTCCACGCCATGGACGCCACCGGCCGCAGCCGCGCCGCACAATGCGCCTGACGTGATCTTCATCGTTTTGGACGATGTCGGCTTCTCCGACCTTGGATGTTACGGCTCGGAGATCACGACCCCGAACATGGATCGGCTGGCACGCGACGGCGCCCAGTACACCAACTTCCATGTGACTTCGATGTGCTCTCCGACCCGCGCGTGCATGCTGACAGGGCGCAACGCGCACTCCATCGGCATGGGGGCTATCGCAGAGTGGTCTGGCGGCTATCCATCCTATCGGGGCAACATCAGCAAGCGTGCCGCCACGCTGGCGGAGAATCTTCGCGAACATGCGTACAGCACGCTCGCGGTCGGCAAGTGGCATCTGACGCCGATGCAGGAAATTTCCGCAGCCGGCCCTTTCACTCAATGGCCGCTCGGCAGGGGCTTCGACCATTGGTACGGATTCCAGGGTGCAATGACGGATCAATGGAATCCCGAGTTGTTTCGCGACAACCATCCTGTCGATCTGACGCCGAGTCCGGACTATCACCTCACGTGCGACCTCGTGGATGAATCCATCGCCATGGTGCGCGACCATCGCGTCGCCAGCGACACCCGCCCCTATTTCATGTATCTGGCATTCGGCGCGTGCCATTTTCCTCACCACGTCCCCGCCGACATCGTCGCCAAGTACAAGGGCCGGTATGCAAAAGGTTGGGACGCCGTGCGCGAAGAGCGGCTGGCGCGGCAGAAAGCGTTGGGTGTCGTTCCGCCGGACACGACGCTGCCCGAGCGCAATCCGGGAGTTCGGCCATGGGCCGAGATCGATGATCAGGACAAGCAATTTCTGGAGCGTTCCCAGGAAGTCTACGCCGCATTCCTCGAGCACACGGACCAGGAGATTGGACGCCTGATCGACTACCTCGACCGCGAGGGCCGGCTCGCCAACACGCTGATCGTGCTGATTTCCGACAACGGCGCCAGCCCGGAAGGCGGCCCCCTCGGATCCGTGTCGCTCAACATGCGCAAGGCGATCTACCATGGACCCGAGACGGCGGAGCAGCGACAAGCTTCGCTCGACACGCTGGGCGGCGCAAACACCTATCCTCACTACGCCGCAGGCTGGGCTCAGGTCAGCAATACGCCGCTCAAGTGGTACAAGATGAATTCGTACGGCGGCGGCGTACGGGCGCCGCTTCTCATGCACTGGCCGAAGGGCATCGACGCACCGGGATTGCGCAAGCAGTTTCACCATGTCATCGATCTCTTTCCGACGGTACTTGATGTTCTCGGTGTGGAGCCGCTCGCTGTCCACCAGGGTATCGAACAGGTTCCCGTTCAAGGCACAAGCCTCAAATACACATTCGCAATGCCGAACGCGCCGACTGTCAAGGTGACGCAGCATTTCGAGCTCAATGGAGATCGCGCCATCTGGCACCGCGGTTGGAAAGCGGTCACGCTTCACCAACAGGGCACGGATTTCGATGAAGATCGTTGGGAGCTCTACAACCTGGACAACGATTTTTCCGAGTGCCACGACTTGGCAGCGCGACAGCCGGAAAAGCTGCAGGAGATGATCGACCTCTGGTGGTCCGAAGCGCGCGCCTTCGATGTGTGTCCGCTCGACGATCGGAAATGGGGTCGGCTGCCCACAGAAGCGCCGCGCACCGTAACCCAGGTTTATCGTTACCACGCAGGCCAAGGCCGGATCGATCGGCTGAGTGCACCTGATCTGAGCGATCGCTCATATTCGATCACCGCCGAAGTCAATATCCCGCCCCGGGGGGCAGAAGGAGTACTGGTGGCCTTCGGCACTGCTCTTGCAGGCTATACGCTGTACCTGAAGAACGAGCACGTGGTACATGAATATGTGTTCTCCGAGAACGAAAAGTACGTCGCGACATCGGCAGTCGCAATCCAGCCGGGGCGCCGTGTCATTCGCTACGAATTTTCGAGGCGAGGACCCAATCGAGGCGTGGGCCGCCTTTCGATTGACGGTGCGATAGTCGGCACCGTTTCCGTTGAACGTACCTGGCCTCATCGCGCCGTTCAAACTGGATTGACATGCGGCCGGGATTCGGGTCTACCGGTCAGTGCCGAGTACGAATCACCGTTTACTTTCACCGGCGAAATCCACAAGGTCACCATGGAAGTCGCTCCTGACGGGCAACCGGATAGCACGTTCCCGGGACGGGCGGCAGAGATTGAACAGTAAGAGTTCTGATTTTCGGCGAGGGCGAGATCGCTCCCGCCTGGCATCCGCCGCTGATCCCGATACCCTCGGCGCCGGTGCCATCGGTCGCCGCTGCCGCTGCCGAGGAGAGCTCTCGGCCATCACTCAGTGGTGATGTCCCAGGAAGTGGTGTAAGTCTTCTTTCACTCGTTGCACGGCAAGGCGCGTAGGGCGTAGCCCGAAGCGGCTTGCCGTGCAACGGCCGCTCTCTTCGGGGGTGGTCATCGTGAAGTCCGGATAAGTTTGAGGTGCGACCCACCAAACCTGTCCACAAAGGAAATCACAATGACCACCGCCACTATGGCATTGGCCGAGCTCGCCGAAAAGGGAGCCGACGTCGACGTCCTGCGCCAGATGGTGCAGTTCATGGCCCAGCGCCTCATGGAGCTCGATGTCGAGGGCCGCTGCGGCGCCGCCTACGACGAGAAGAATCCCGCCGAACGTCTCAACAGCCGCAACGGCTACCGCGAACGGACCTGGGACACTCGTGCCGGCAGCGTCGAGCTGAAGATCCCCAAGCTGCGCCAGGGCAGCTACTTCCCCGAGTTCCTGGAGCCCCGGCGCACCGCCGAGAAGGCGCTCACCGCCGTCATCCAGGAAGCCTACGTGCAAGGCATCTCCACCCGCTCGGTGGACGACCTGGTCAAGTCGCTGGGCATGAGCGGCGTCTCCAAGAGCCAGGTCAGCCGCCTGTGCGGCGAGCTCGACGAGCGCGTCAACGCGTTCCTGGGCCGCCAGATCGAGGGCGACTGGCCCTACCTGTGGATCGACGCCACCTACGTGAAGACCCGCGAGGCTGGGCGCATCGTGAGCGTGGCGGTCATAGTGGCCGTGGGGGTGAACACCGACGGCCAGCGCGAGGTGCTGGGCCTGAAGGTCGGAGCCTCCGAGGCCGAGCCCTTCTGGACCGACTTCCTGCGCAGCCTGAACCGCCGGGGTTTGCGCGGCGTGAAGCTCGTGATCAGCGACAGCCACGAGGGCATCAAGGCGGCGGCTGCGAAGGTGCTGAAGGCCACCTGGCAGCGTTGCCGGGTCCACTTCATGCGCAACGCCCTGGCGCACGCCGGCAAGACGCAACGGCGCATGGTCTCGGCCGCCATCGGCACGGTGTTCGTGCAGGACTCGGCCGATGCAGCGCGAGCGCAATGGCGCTCGGTCGCCGATCAGCTCAGAGACAAGTTCCCCAAGCTTGGCGCCCTGATGGACGACGCGGAGAACGACGTGCTGGCCTTCATGACATTCCCACGAGCGCATTGGACGCAGATCTACAGCACGAACCCTCTGGAGCGCCTGAACGCCGAGATCAAGCGACGCACGAACGTGGTGGGCATCTTCCCCAACGACGCCTCGATCACGCGGCTCGTCGGCGCGATGATGCTCGAGCAGAACGACGAGTGGTCGCTCAATCGGCGCTACATGCAGTTGGAGGGCTTGCAGACCCTGAGCGATACTGCGCCCACTCGGCTGTCCGCAGTGGCTCGCTGAGTACCGTGTATCTCAGCCTTCTCCGGGCTGTGAACCTACACCACGGAATGGGACGCGACCCACTCAGTGGTACGTGTTGTTCAAGGGTGGCTTGCAACTGGCGCGGCTGATCGCGCAACCGAGACACTGCACGGCCCTTCCGAGCACGCCAGAGCAAGCATGAGAAATGCTGAAGGCCCCCAAGGACCCCTCACCTCACTCCCACTCAATCGTCGCCGGCGGCTTGCTGCTCACGTCATAGGTCACACGGTTGATCCCGCGCACCTCGTTGATGATCCGTCCCGACACCTTCTTGAGCAGCGCATAAGGCAACTCGGCCCAATCCGCCGTCATGAAGTCGCTGGTCTGCACCGCACGCAGCGCAACGACATAGTCGTAGGTGCGCCCATCGCCCATCACGCCGACGCTCTTGACCGGCAGGAACACGGCGAAGGCCTGGCTCGTGAGGTCGTACCAGCTCTTGCCGCTGGCCTCGTCCTTGAAATTGCGCAGTTCCTCGATGAAGATCGCGTCCGCGCGGCGCAGCAGGTCGGCGTAGTCCTTCTTCACCTCGCCGAGGATACGCACGCCCAGGCCCGGGCCGGGAAACGGATGCCGATACACCATCTCGGGCGGCAAACCGAGCGCCACGCCGAGTTCGCGCACCTCGTCCTTGAACAGATCGCGCAAGGGCTCGAGCAGCTTCAGGCCCAGTTGCTCGGGCAGGCCGCCGACGTTGTGATGGCTCTTGATCGTGACGGCCTTCTTGCTCTTGGCGCCGCCCGACTCGATGACGTCGGGGTAGATGGTGCCCTGGGCCAGCCACTTCGCGCCCTTGGCACCGGCGCTGGTCAGCCTGGCCGCCTCCTGCTTGAACACGGTCACGAACTCGCCGCCGATGATCTTGCGCTTGGCCTCGGGGTCGCTCACGCCGGCGAGCTTGCCGAGGAACAGTTCGCTCGCATCGACACGGATCACCTTGGCGTGCAACTGGCCGACGAACATGTCCATCACCATGTCGCCTTCGTTGAGACGCAGCAGGCCGTGGTCGACGAAGACGCAGGTGAGTTGGTCGCCGATCGCGCGGTGGATCAGCGCCGCGGCAACCGACGAATCGACGCCGCCCGACAGACCGAGGATGACCTCTTCGTCGCCGACCTGCTCGCGGATCTTCGCGACGGCTTCGGCGACGTGGTCGCGCATCACCCAGTCGGGCTTCGCGCCGCAGATGCCGAGCACGAAGCGTTCGAGGATCGCCTTGCCCTGCTGCGTGTGCGTGACTTCGGGATGGAACTGCACGGCGTAGAAATGCCGGTCTTCATCGGCCATGCCGGCGATCGGACAGCTGTCGGTCGAGGCCATCAGCTTGAAGCCCGGTGGCAGCTCGGTGACCTTGTCGCCGTGGCTCATCCAGACGTTGAGCATGCCGTGGCCGTCCTCGGTCGTGAAGTCGGCGATGTCCTTCAGCAGTGCGGTGTGGCCGCGCGCGCGCACGGCGGCGAATCCGAATTCGCGCTTGTGCCCGCCCTCGACCTTGCCGCCGAGCTGGTGCGCCATGGTCTGCATGCCATAGCAGATGCCGAGCACCGGCACGCCGAGTTCGAACACGGCCTGCGGCGCCTTGTCGGTCGTGTCTTCATAGACGCTCGCATGGCTGCCCGACAGGATCACGCCCTTGAGCGTGCCGTCCTTGGCGTACTCGCGCACCCATTCGTCGCTAACGTCGCACGGATGGACTTCGGACAGCACATGCGCCTCGCGCACGCGACGCGCGATCAGCTGCGTGACCTGGGAGCCGAAATCGAGGATGAGGATTTTTTGATGTGACATCGACGCCAATCACTCCGCCCGATAGTTCGGGGCTTCCTTGGTGATCTGCACGTCGTGCACATGGCTCTCGCGGATGCCGGCCGTGGTGATCTCGACGAACTCGGCCTTGTTCTTCATGTCCTCGATGGTGGCGCAACCGCAGTAGCCCATGCTGGCACGCAAGCCGCCCGACATCTGGTAGACGATCGACACCATCGAGCCCTTGTACGGCACGCGGCCTTCGATGCCCTCGGGCACCAGCTTGTCGGCGTTGGGATTGCCGGTGGTCGATTCCTGAAAGTAGCGGTCGGCGCTGCCCTGCTGCATGGCGCCGATCGAGCCCATGCCGCGGTAGCTCTTGTAGCTGCGGCCCTGGAACAGCACGATCTCGCCCGGCGCCTCTTCGGTGCCGGCGAACATGCCGCCCATCATCACGCTGCTGGCGCCCGCCGCGATGGCCTTGGCGATGTCGCCGGAATAGCGGATGCCGCCGTCGGCGATGAGCGGAATGCCGGTGCCCTGCAACGCGGTCGCGACGCTGTCCACGGCCATGATCTGCGGCACGCCGACACCGGCGACGATGCGCGTGGTGCAGATCGAGCCGGGGCCGATGCCGACCTTGACCGCGTCGGCGCCGACATCGGCCAGCGCGCGCGCGGCGTCGCCGGTGGCGATGTTGCCGCCGATCACGTCGACCTGCGGGTAGTTCTTCTTGACCCAGCGCACGCGCTCGATCACGCCGGCGCTGTGGCCATGCGCGGTATCGACGACGATGGCGTCGACACCGGCCTTCACCAGCGCCTCGACGCGCTCCTCGGTGCCCTCGCCCACGCCCACTGCGGCGCCCACGCGCAGGCGGCCGCTGGCATCGCGCGCGGCGTTCGGAAAGCTGGTCTGCTTGGTGATGTCCTTGACGGTGATCAGGCCCTTGAGCTCCCAGGCGCCGTTGATCACGAGCAGGCGTTCGAGCTTGTACTTGTTGAGCAGCGCCTTGGCGTCGGCCAGCGTGGTGCCGTCAGGCACGGTGATGAGCTTCTCGCGCGGCGTCATGATCTCGCTCACCGGCACGTCGTAGCGGTTCTCGAAACGCAGGTCGCGTCCGGTCACGATGCCGACGACCTTGCCCGCATCGCAGACCGGAAAGCCCGAGATGCCCAGCTGGTCCGACAGTGCCATCACCTGCCGCACCGTGTGGGTCGGCGTGATGACCACGGGATCGCGCAGCACGCCGGATTCGTAGCGCTTCACCTTGGCGACCTGCGCCGCCTGCTCGGCCGCGGTGAAGTTCTTGTGCACGATGCCGATGCCGCCTTCCTGCGCCATGGCGATCGCAAGACGCGCTTCCGTCACGGTGTCCATCGCGGCCGAAACCAGGGGCAGGTTCAGCGTGATGTTGCGCGAGAGTCGGGTGGCAAGGGAGGTGTCCTTGGGCAGGACCTGGGAGAACGCTGGCACCAACAACACGTCGTCGAAGGTGAGCGCTTTGCCGAGAAGGCGCATGGGTGAAGCTCCAAAAGACGGATTGTAACGACGGCTCGGTACTTACCCGGACGCAGGGAAATCGCGTTGCGCATTCGCGGCGAAATGTGTTCCGGATCACGCTCGGGCGTCGCAAATGTGCCCGCGCCGGGTTGCAAAACGTAAGGGCAGGCTAAACTTCCGCCATGAAAATCGCGCACCTGCTCGTCCTGGGAGTGGCCTGCTGCTTGCCATTGGCCGCAAGCGCCCAATGGCAGTGGCTCGACAAGGACAACAAGAAAGTCTTCAGCGACCAGGCGCCGCCGCCCGAGGTGCCCGACAAGAACATCCTGCGCCGGCCCACCGGATTGACGCCGCGCGTGCGCTTCAGCACCGCACCAGCGGCGCCCGATGCCGCCGCGTCGGCGGCCAGCGCGGCCAGCCCTGCCAAGCCCAGCGGCGTGGACAAGGACCTCGCGGAAAGAGCGCGCAAGGCCGAGGAAGCGGAAAAGGCCCAAAAGGCGGCCGAAGCGCAGAAGGTCGCGCAGGCCAAGGCCGAGAACTGCACCCGCGCACGCCAGGGCAAGGCCACCTTCGACAGCGGCATGCGCGTGGCCCGCCTCAATGCGCAGGGCGAACGCGAGATCATGGACGACAGCGCACGCGCGGCGGAGCAGCAGCGCCTGCAGTCGGTCATCGACTCCGACTGTAAATAGGGCTCGCCCCCAGGCTTCGCGCACTTCGTGTCGCTGCGCCTACCCCCTGCCGGGGGCAACACTGGCGGACCGGCTGAGCCGGATCCGCGGTGTTTCGCGAAGGGGGTCCCCCGGCGCCTTTTGGGGGCATGCTCTCAATAACCGGCTTTACCGCCCTTGCGGCGGTTGGCAAACAGGCCTGTGCCTCTGGCGCCCTGTTGGCGGAATCGCTCGCGGCGCGCGACCTTGGGGTCGACGGCGAGCGGCCGGCACAGCTCGACCCGATCCAGATCGGCTAGCACCTCGTCCCATGCGACCGCCCTGCCCCAGATGCCCGGCGTCAGTGCCTGCCAGTCGAGTTGCGCAAAGGTCTGCGCCAGGGTGCTGGATGCCACGGCGTCCTGCACCGTCGAGCCCGCCGCGAGGCTCAGCGTCTCCTCGAACACTTCGCGCGGAGCCGGCGAATACGCCACCGTCACGCGCAGCATCAGACCTTGCCGTAGACGTGCTCGGCGCGCTTGACGAAGGCCTCGACCAGGTTGGAGGCGATCTTGTCGAACACGGGGCCGACGAGCGCCTGCAGCGCGAAGTTGCTGAAGCCGTAGCTGAGATCGAGGCCGACGCGGCAGGCGCGTTCGCCGGGCTCGCCGACGGGGGTGAATTTCCAGACCCCGTCGAGGTTGGAGAACGGTCCATCGACCAGCTTCAGGTGCACCTCGCGCCCGGGCACATGGGTGTTGCGTGTGGTGAAGCTCTGGTGGAAGCCGCTGAATGCGAGGCCGACTTCGGCCGTCATGCCGGCCTCGTCCTGCTCGATCACGCGGGACTTGTCGCACCAGGGCAGAAACTCGGGATACTTCGCCACATCCGTGACGAGCGCGTACATCTCTTCGGCGCTGTACCAGATCAGGACGGACTTGTGGACTGTTTTCATAGAATGGACACAGCGTGCGCGACGGATTGTATTGAAGCCATGCAGCCTCACCTGATTCACCATGGCCACGAAAAAACAAGACCCTTCGACCCGCATCGCCGACAACAAGAAGGCCGCCTACAACTATTTCTTCGAGGAACGCTTCGAGGCCGGCATGGTGCTGGAGGGCTGGGAAGTCAAATCGCTGCGCGAGGGCAAGGTGCAACTGACCGACGGCTACGTGGTGATCCGCGACGGCGAGCTCTTCGTCATCGGCTGCCAGATCAATCCGCTGCGTTCGGCCTCGACCCACATCACGCCCGATTCGGTGCGCACCAAGAAGCTGCTGCTGCACAAGGAGCAGATCCGGCGGCTGATCGGCAAGGTCGAGCAGAAGGGCTACACCCTGGTCCCGCTCAACCTGCACTGGAAGGCCGGCAAGGTCAAGTGCGAGATCGCGCTGGCCAAGGGCAAGGCCGAGCATGACAAGCGCGACACCATCAAGGATCGCGAAGGCAAACGCGAAGTCGAGCGGGCCATGAAGAGCCGCAGTCGCTGAAGGAAAGAACCATGGCGCTTCAACCGCTGGACGCGACCCGTGTCAATCCGCTCGAAGGCGGCCCGAGCTTCACGCTCGCGAACCGGCTGCACCGTGCGGCATGGAACCTGAGCTGGGCGCTGCTGGCCTCGTGGACGCCACCGCAGATGCGTGCGTGGCGCCGCTTCCTGCTCAAGCTCTTCGGCGCACGCCTGGGCGTGTCGAGCGACGTGCGCGGCAGCGCGCGCGTCTGGTATCCGCCGCACCTGCACCTCGAGGATCGCGCGCTGCTGGCCGAACGCGTGATCTGCTACAACATGGCGCCGATCACGCTCGGCCGCGCGGCGCTGGTGTCGCAGGGCGCCCACCTGTGTGCCGGCAGCCACGACATCACGTCCGCCGCCTTCCAGCTGACCGCGCAGCCGATCACCATCGGCGCCGGGGCCTGGATCGCGGCCGAAGCCTTCGTCGGGCCGGGCGTGACGGTCGGGGAAGGCGCAGTGCTGGGCGCGCGCGGCGTCGCATTCCGGTCGCTCGATCCGTGGACGGTCTACAGCGGCAATCCGGCCCAGCGGCTCAAGGCGCGCGTGCTGCGCGCCGAGTCGGGCAGCGCCGCCGGCGACCGGCCCTGAATCTTTTTTTTGGGCGCGGATGGAATAAACACCCGGGCGCCGGCGTTTGTGCAGGCAGTTGCCCATGAAGGGCGACGAGCCCTGAGGAGTTTCTCCATGTCGTCCGTCCATCTGCCCACCGCCCTGCTGGTCGCCTATCTCACCTTCGTGAGCGGCTATCTGGCCATTTGCGATCCCGCGGCCGCGGCGCCGATCTGCAGGGCGCCCCAGCGCTGAGCGCACATCCGGCATGGACGTCCGCTCGCTCGTCGACCACATCCCCTCGCTGCGGCGCTATGCCCGCGCGCTGACGGGCGACGCCTGGTCGGCCGACGACCTGGTGCAGGACACGCTGGAACGCGCCTGCAGCAAGTGGCGCCTGTGGATCGTGGGCACCGACCTGCGGGCCTGGCTCTTCACCCTCATGCACAACCTGTTCGCCAGCCAGCTCCGGCGCGCACGGCCGCGCAGCACGGTCGATGTCGACGAGGTCGCGCATGAGCTGCGCAGCGTCGAAGGGCATCACGACCAGGCCATCGATCTGCAGCGCTGCCTGCTGCTGCTGCCCGAGGACCAGCGCGCGGTGCTGCTGCTGGTGGCGCTCGAAGACCTCTCGTACGCACAGGTCGCGAAGGTGCTGGCGATTCCGGTGGGCACCGTGATGTCGCGCCTTTCCCGCGCGCGCGTTCGCCTGCAGGATCTGATGGAAGGCGCGCCGCCGTCGATGACCAGCAAGTCCGGCCTGCGCCGCCTCAAGTAACCGACCCGAGCCGCCATGAACCATCCCACGCCGCCCATCGACACCGACCTGCCCGCCTGGCGGGCCCAGCGCGACGCCTTGCGCCAGCTGCATAGCGAAGTCCTCGACGAAGCGATTCCACCGGCCCTGCTGGCTGCCGCGGGCCTGGCGGCGGAACATCACGCCCGGCAGGCGCGCTGGATGCGCTGGGGCGGCATGGCGGCCAGCGTGGCGATCGCCTTCGGCGCCGGCTGGCTGGCCAATGGCCAATGGTCGACGGCAAGCGGCACGCTGCTGGCGCGCGCGCCGGCCACGCGCGAATTCGTGCATGCGGCGGAGGTCGCGCACGTGGTCTATGCGCCCGAGAAGCGGCATCCGGTCGAGGTGGCCGCGGCCGAACAGCAGCACCTGGCCCAATGGCTGTCGAAACGGCTCGACAAGGCGCTCAAGGTGCCCGATCTGTCGGCGCAGGGCTACGCGCTGGTCGGTGGTCGTCTGCTGCCGGGCAGCGAAGGCGCACGGGCACAGTTCATGTTCGAGCGGGCGGGCGGCGATCGGGTCACGCTCTACATCGGCAGCCTGGGCGCCGCGGCCGATCCGGCACGCGCCGGCGAGACCGCGTTCCGCTTCTCGTCCGACGGTCCGGTGCCGAGCTTCTACTGGGTCGACCACGGCTTCGGCTATGCGCTCGCAGGCGCCCTGCCGCGAGATCAATTGATGAGCCTCGCGACCGCGGTGTACCGCCAGCTCGAGAAGGCCGAAGGATAGACTGCCGCGTCCGCGTTCCTGTTTTTTAACCCGAAGGAGAAACTTCACCATGAAACTGATCAGTGCCTCGATCCTCGCTGCTGCCCTGCTCGCCGGCTGCGGAAGCATGTCCATGTCTTCGGCTCCGGACACCCCGACCCGCACCGCCGACGGCGTGCTGATCGGGCCCTCGGGCATGACGCTCTACACCTTCGACCGCGATGCGGCGGGCAGCGGCAAGTCGGCCTGCAACGGGCCCTGCGCCATGGCCTGGCCACCGCTCACGGCCACCGACACCGCCAAGCCGATGGGCGGCTACACCATCCTCATGCGCGACGACGGCAAGAAGCAGTGGGCCTACAAGGGCTGGCCGCTCTACTACTACTCGAAGGACGCCAAGGCCGGCGACAAGACGGGCGACGGCTTCAACAAGATCTGGAAGCTCGCGCGGCCCTGAACCCGCGAAGGCTCGTCATGCGACGGGCCTCGACACGACAAGGCCGGCCTCGCGCCGGCCTTTTTCATGGGCGCAGACCGAGCAGTGCGTTGAGCACCAGCGCCCCGATGACGAGCGTGCCGCCGGCCAGCACGCTGGCGGTCGGCGCTTCGCCCGCACCGACCCAGGCCAGCGCAATGCCGAAGATGACTTCGAGCAGCGCCAGCAGGGCCACCTCCGGTGCCTTCAGCACGCGCGCGCACACCATGGCGAGCACGCACGGGATCGCGAGCTGGAACAGGCCGAGGAAGGCCAGCAGTCCCAGATCGTGTGCATTCGTCTGAAAGGGCCATGCCAGCGGCAGTGCGACCGCCGCGGAGAGCATGGCGCCGATGAGCACCGCGGGCACCAGGTCGATCTCGCGGCCTTTCGCGTGCGCATGCTGGGCGACGGTCCAGTTGGCGGCGCTGGCCAGCGGCACGCACAGGGCGACCAGCGTGCCCAGCAGGACACCCTCGCCCAGCTGGCTGCCGTACATCCAGCCGATGCCCAGCCCGGCCAGCACGATGGCGAACCAGGTGCGCGGTGCCAGCTTGTGGCCGATGGCGATCCGCGCGGCCAGCGCCGTCAGCAGCGGGCTCACCGCCATCGTGACCAGCACGTCGGCCACGCGCGTCAGCGTGAGCGCGACCATGAAGGCGGTGAACATCACGCTCCAACACAGGCCGGAGATCCAGAGCTCGCACCCGCCGCGGCGGATCTTCGAGAACACGGCGCGGCCCTGCCACAGCGGCAGGATCACGAGCAGCGACAGCGAGGTGAAGAAGCTGCGCCAGAAGGTCACTTCGAAGCTGTTCGCCTGCTCGAGCTGGCGCGTCACGACGCCGGCCGTGGCCCACATCAGGGTCACGACGACCATCAGCCAGGCCGCGCGGCCGTGGGTCAGCGCAGGCTCAGGCGGTCTCGCGGTTCGCGCGCTTGCGCTCATGTTCCTTCAGGTGGCGCTTGCGCAGGCGCACGCTCTTGGGCGTGATCTCGACCAGTTCGTCGTCCTCGATGAACTCGACGCCGTACTCCAGCGTGAGCTCGATCGGCGGCGTGATTTTGATCGCGTCTTCCTTGCCCGAGACGCGGAAGTTGGTCAGCTGCTTGGTGCGCGTGGCGTTGACCACCAGGTCGTTGTCGCGGCTGTGGATGCCGACGATCATGCCTTCGTACACCGGGTCGTTCGCGCGCACGAACATGCGGCCGCGATCGTCCAGCTTGCCCAGCGCGTAGGTGAAGATCTCGCCGTCGTCCATCGAGATCAGCACGCCATTCTTGCGGCTGCCGATCTCGCCCTTGTAGGGCTCGTAGCTGTCGAAGATGTTGGAGATCAGGCCCGAGCCGCGCGTCAGGTTCAGGAATTCGTTGGTGAAGCCGATCAGGCCGCGCGCCGGAATGCGGTACTCGAGGCGCACACGGCCGCGGCCGTCCGGCTCCATGTTGACCAGTTCGCCCTTGCGCTCGCCCAGGGCCTGCATCACGCCGCCCTGGTGCTGGTCCTCGATGTCGGCAGTCACCAGCTCGATCGGCTCGTGCCGCTCGCCGTCGACCTCGCGGAACACCACGCGCGGCTTGGACACCGCGAGTTCATAGCCTTCGCGGCGCATGTTCTCCAGCAGGATGGTCAGGTGCAGTTCGCCGCGGCCCATGACTTCGAAGATGCCCTCTTCACTGGTTTCCTTGACGCGCAAGGCCACGTTGTGCTGCAGCTCCTTTTGCAGACGGTCCCAGATCTGGCGGCTGGTGACGAACTTGCCTTCGCGGCCAGCCAGCGGGCTGGTGTTGACGCAGAAGTTCATGGTCAGCGTCGGCTCGTCGATCTTGAGCATCGGCAGCGGCGCCGGATTGGCCGGGTCGGTGACGGTGACGCCGATGCCGATGTCGGCAATGCCGTTGATCAGCACGATCTCGCCCGGGCCGGCCTCGGTGGCCTGCACGCGCTCGAGTCCCTGGAAGGTCAGCACCTGATTGACGCGGCCCTTGACGGCGTTGCCGTCCGGCCCTTCCATCACCACGACGTCCATCATGGGTCGGATGGTGCCGGCGTTGATACGGCCGACGCCGATGCGGCCCACGAAGCTCGAGAAATCGAGCGCGGAAATCTGCAGCTGCAGCGGCGCGTCGGCGTCTCCTGCGTGGGCCGGCACGTGCTTGAGGATGGTGTCGAACAGGGCCGACATGTCGGGACCCCATTGCTCGCCGTGCTCGCCTTCTTCGAGCGACGACCAGCCGTTGATGCCCGAGGCATAGACGACCGGGAAGTCCAGCTGTTCGTCGGTGGCGCCAAGCTTGTCGAACAGGTCGAACGCGGCGTTGACCACGTAGTCCGGCCGCGCGCCGGGCTTGTCGACCTTGTTCACCACCAGGATGGGCTTCAGGCCCAGCGCCAGCGCCTTCTTGGTCACGAAGCGGGTCTGCGGCATCGGGCCTTCCTGCGCATCGATCAGCAGCACCACGCCGTCCACCATGCTGAGGGCGCGCTCCACTTCGCCGCCGAAGTCGGCGTGGCCGGGGGTGTCGACGATGTTGATATGCGTGCCTTGCCAGGTCACCGCGCAGTTCTTGGCCAGGATCGTGATGCCGCGCTCTTTCTCGATCGCGTTGTTGTCCATCACGGTGTCGACCACCTTCTCGTGTTCGGCGAAGGTGCCGGACTGCCGCAGCAGTTGGTCGACCATCGTGGTCTTGCCGTGGTCCACGTGGGCAATGATGGCGATGTTGCGGATCTGTGTGTTGCTCATGGTGTCGCTTCGGTCAAAAGTGTCTGCTGGATTTCGATGGGGTTCAGCAAGCGCCCCGGAATCAGTTCGCCGGCCCTGACGTGCGCCGTGCCGAGAAAGGCGTGCGGCTCGCGGCCGAACACGGCGACCTGCGCCGTATCGGGCCAGCCGCCGCGGCGGCGCAGACCCGAAAGAAAGCGTGCCGCATCTTCGGTGTCGAGCGTGACGCTCGTGTGGCCGGCGACCAGGCTCTCGGTCGGCAGCAGTTGCGCGAGGCGCTGCTCTTCGTCCATGGCTTCGAGCGCTTCCAGCGTCACGCATTGCGCGATGTCGAACATGCCCGTGGCGGTGCGCCGCAATCCGGTGAGGTGGGCGCCGCAGCCGAGCGCTTCGCCGATGTCCTCGCCGAGGGTGCGTATGTAGGTGCCTTTGCTCACCGTCGCATCGATGCGGATGTCGCACGCTGACAAGGCCGAGAGCGCGAGCCTGTGAATCACCACATCGCGCGCCGCGCGCTCGATCTCGACGCCTTCGCGGGCGTATTCGTAGAGCGCCTTGCCGTCCTTCTTGAGCGCGCTGTGCATCGGTGGCACCTGGCGGATCGGCCCGGTGAACTTCGCCGCGACGCGCGCGAGATCACTTGGCGTGAACGCGACCGGCCGCTCGTCGATCACCTCGCCTTCGGCATCGCCGGTTGAGGTCTTCACGCCGAGCCGCGCCGTGGCTTCGTAGGTCTTGTCGGCATCGAGATGCAGCTGGCTGAACTTGGTGGCCGCGCCGAAGCACAGCGGCAGCACGCCGCTCGCGAGCGGATCGAGCGTGCCGGTATGGCCCGCCTTCTCGGCGCGCAGCAGCCACTTGGCCTTCTGCAAGGCCTGGTTGCTGGAAAGACCCAGCGGCTTGTCGAGCAACAACACCCCGTGCACAGGGCGCCGCTGCACCCGTGTGCGTGGCGCATTCATCGTCAGTCGTCTTTGGAACGCGAGGCGACGGCCTGCGCGATGAGCGCATTCATGTCGGCGGCGCGCTCGGTCGTGCGGTCGAACTGGAAATGCAGCGTGGGCACCGTGTGGATGTGCAGGCGCTTGAACAGGCCGTTGCGCAGGAAGCCTGCAGCCTGGTTGAGCGCCTCGGTGGTTTCCACTGGATCGCCCACCATCAGGCTGAAGAAGACCTTCGCATGTGCGTAGTCCGGCGTCACCTCCACCGCCTGGATGGTGACCATGCCCACCCGCGGATCCTTCAACTCGCGCGCGATCAGCTCCGTCAGATCGCGCTGGATCTGATCGGCGACCTTGAAGGCGCGGTTGGGGGTGGCGGCTTTGCGTTTGGGCATGTCAAAGACTCAGCAGACGCTCAGAGCGTTCTGGCGATTTCCTTGATCTCGAAGAACTCCAGCTGATCACCTTCCTTGATGTCGTTGTAGTTCTTGAGCTTGATACCGCACTCGAAGCCTTCGCGCACTTCGCGCACATCATCCTTGAGGCGCTTGATCGAATCGATCTCGCCGGTGTAGATCACCACGTTGTCGCGCAGCAGGCGGAAATGCGCGCTGCGGTTGACCGAACCCGCGGTGACCATGCAACCCGCGACCGTGCCGATCTTGGAGGCCACGAACACGGTGCGGATCTCGGCCGAACCGATGACCTCTTCGCGCCGCTCGGGTGCCAGCATGCCGGACATCGCGACCTTGATCTCGTCGACCGCGTCGTAGATGATGCTGTAGTAGTGCAGCTGCACGCCGTTGCCTTCGGCCAGCTTGCGCGCACCGGCATCAGCCCGCACGTTGAAGCCGATCACGATCGCCTTCGAAGCGATGGCGAGGTTGATGTCGCTTTCGCTGATGCCGCCCACGCCGGCGTACACCATCTGCACCTTGACCTCCTCCGTCGCCAGCTTGAGCAGCGACTGGGCCAGCGCTTCCTGCGAGCCCTGGACATCGGCCTTGATGATGATGCGCAGCGTCTGCACTTCGCCCGCCGACAGGTCGGTGAACATGTTCTGCAGGTTCGCGGCCTGGGCCTTCGCCAGCTTGGTGTTGCGGAACTTGCCGGCACGGTAGGTCGCGATCTCGCGCGCGCGGCGCTCGTCGCCCATCACCATGAACTCGTCGCCGGCCTGCGGCACCTCGGTCAGGCCCTGGATCTCGACCGGAATCGACGGACCCGCGGTCTTGATGGTCTTGCCGTCCTCGTCCAGCATGGCGCGCACGCGGCCATAGGTCGAGCCGGCCAGCACCACGTCGCCGGTCTTGAGCGTGCCGGATTGCACCAGCACGGTGGCAACCGGGCCGCGGCCCTTGTCGAGCTGCGCCTCGATGACCAGGCCCTTGGCAGCGGCATCCACCGGCGCCTTGAGCTCCAGCACTTCGGCTTGCAGCAGCACCTGTTCGAGCAGGTTGTCCACGCCCTCTCCGGTCTTTGCGGAGACCGGCACGAAAGGCACGTCGCCGCCGTATTCCTCGGGCACGACTTCCTCGGCCACCAGCTCCTGCTTCACGCGGTCGAGGTTGGCATCGGGCTTGTCGATCTTGTTGATCGCGACCACGATCGGCACGCCGGCCGCCTTCGCGTGCTTGATGGCTTCCTTGGTCTGCGGCATGACGCCGTCGTCCGCCGCGACCACCAGGATCACGATGTCGGTGGCCTGGGCACCGCGGGCACGCATGGCGGTGAACGCCTCGTGGCCCGGGGTATCGAGGAAGGACACCATGCCGCGCGCCGTCTCGACGTGGTAAGCGCCGATGTGCTGCGTGATGCCGCCGGCCTCGCCCGCTGCGACCTTGGCGCGGCGGATGTAGTCGAGCAGCGAGGTCTTGCCATGGTCGACGTGACCCATGACGGTGACCACCGGTGCGCGCGGCAGCGCCTCGGCTTCCTGCGCCGACACGTCCTCGTCGGTGAAGGCTTCCGGATCGTCCAACGCGGCGACCACCGCGGTATGGCCCATGTCCTCCACGATGATCATCGCGGTGTCCTGGTCTAGCGACTGGTTGATGGTCGCCATCTGGCCGAGCTTCATCAGTTGCTTGATGACCTCGGACGCCTTGACGGCCATCTTGTGCGCGAGCTCCGAGACCGTGATGGTTTCGGGCACGTGCACTTCGAGCACGCGCGCCTCGACCGGTGCGGCCTGCACGCGCTCTTCCTGGCCACCGCGGTCGTTGCCGCGACGCCCGCGCGGACCGCCGCGCCAGTTGCCCCGGCCGACGCCACCGCTGGCGTCGCCACGGGTCTTGATTTCCTTTTTCTTGGCGGTGTCGCCGGCCCAGCTCGACGAGAGCTTGGCCGACTTGACTTCCTTGCCGGCGCCGGGCGCCGTACTGCCGGGCGCGGCGGGCGCCGCGGTGCGGGCCGCGGGCGCGGCCGGCTTGTGCAGCGTGCCCTTGACGGCCGCCTTGGCTTCAGGTGCCGGCTTTTCCGGCGCCTTGTGGGGCACCAGAACGCGCGCAGGCGCATTCATCATGGCGCGGATGGCTTCCGCCTCGGCGAGTGCCTTGCGGCGGCGCTCGTCGAGATCCTTGGCGCGCGCGGCTTCCTCGTCGGCACGGGCCTTCGATTCGGCAGCAGCCTTGGCCTTGGCATCCGCCTTGGCATCGTCCTTGGCCTGCGTGGCGGCAGCTTCGGCGGCCGCCTTGCGATCGGCCACGGCCGGCGCTTCGGCGACGGGCTCCGGCGCGCCTTCGGTCACGACGGCAGGCGCTTCGGCCGCCTGCTTGCGGGCCGCCCTGGCTTCCTGTTCGGCCTTCTCGGCGCGCTCGGCCTGTTCGCGTTCGCGGGCTTCGGTTTCTTCGCGCACGCGGCGCCTTTCCACCAGCTCTTCTTCCTGGCGGCGGATCAGCTCGGCCTGGCGTCGCGCTTCTTCCTCGCGGCGTGCGAGCTCGGCTTCGTCGATGCGGGGCGCGGCCGGCGCGGCCGCAGGCGCCTCGGCCTGCGGTGCCAGCTCGGGCGTGGCGGGATGGCCTTCGTCGCGCTGGATGAAGGTGCGCTTCTTGCGCACCTCGACCTGGATCGTGCGCGCGCGGCCGGTGGCATCGGCCTGCTTGATCTCGCTGGTCGACTTCTTGGTCAGCGTGATCTTCTTGCGCTCGGGCTCGATCGTGCCGTGGCTGGCCTTGAGGAAGCCGAGCAGGCGCTGCTTGTCGGCCTCGGTGAGCGCATCGGACGGCGCGGCCTTGGCCACGCCTGCGCTCTTGAGCTGGTCAAGCAGGATTTCGGGAGTCTTCTTGAGCTCGTTCGCGAACTCGGCGACAGTGGTACTGGACATATTGGTTTCGTGCCTCCATGACCGTCACTCTTGGCCGGCGAACCAGTGTTCGCGGGCTTTCAAGATGAGGTTCTTGGCGTCATCGGCGCTGTGGCCGGTGATCTCGGTGAGTTCATCGACCGCAAGGTCGGCCAGGTCGTCACGGGTGTGGACACCCGCCTCGGCCAATTTGGGAATCAGCGCCGGGTCGAGCCCTTCGAGGTCGCGCAGGTTCTGAGAGACGCCTTCGGCATTCTCTTCCTTGGCGATCTCCATGGTCAGCAGCGCATCCTTGGCGCGCGAGCGCAGCTCGTTGATCGTGTCTTCGTCGAAGCTCTCGATCTCGAGCAGTTCGGAAATCGGCACGTAGGCCACTTCTTCCAGGCTGGTGAAGCCTTCGGAGATCAGGATGTCGGCGATCTCCTCGTCGACATCGAGCCTCTCCATGAACAGCTTGCGGCTGGCATCGGTCTCGGTCGCCTGCTTCTGGGCCGACTCGTTGGCGTCCATGATGTTGATCTTCCAGCCGGTCAGGTCGGAAGCGAGCCGCACGTTCTGGCCGCCGCGGCCGATGGCGATCGCGAGGTTTTCCTCGTCGACCACCACGTCCATCGCATGCTTTTCCTCGTCGACCACGATCGACGACACGTTGGCCGGCGCCAGCGCGCCGATCACGAACTGCGCCGGGTCTTCGCTCCACAGCACGATGTCGACGCGCTCGCCAGCGAGCTCGTTGGTCACGGCGTTGACACGGGTGCCGCGCACGCCGACGCAGGTGCCGATGGGGTCGACGCGCTTGTCGTGCGAGAGCACGGCGATCTTGGCACGCGAGCCAGGGTCGCGGGCGCAGCTCTTGATCTCGAGCAGGCCCTGCTCGATCTCGGGCACTTCCTGGCGGAACAGCTCGATCATGAACTCGGGCGCGGAGCGCGACAGGATGATCGGCGCGCCGCGCAGCGTGAGGTCGACCTCCATGATCATGGCCCGCACGCGGTCGCCGTTGCGCAGGTTTTCCTTGGCGATCATCTCGCTGCGACGCAGGCGCCCTTCGACGCGGCCGGCCTCGACGATGATGTCGCCCTTGTCCAGGCGCTTGACGGTGCCGGTGAAGATCTTCTCGCCGCGCGACATGAAGTCGTTGAGCAGCATCTCGCGCTCGGCATCGCGGATCTTCTGCAGGATCACCTGCTTGGCCGCCATCGCGCCGATGCGGCCGATCGGCACCGATTCCACCGATTCCTCGATGTACTCGTCGAGCTCGATGTCGGGCATTTCTTCCTTGGCTTCGAACAGGAGGATTTCCTGGTCGGGCAGCTGCAGGCCGGCTTCGTCGGGCACCACGTGCCAGCGGCGGAAGGTTTCGTAGTCGCCGCTGTCACGATCGACCGCGACGCGGATGTCCACGTCGCCCTGATAGAGCTTCTTGGTGGCTTGCGCCAGGGCGGACTCGACCGCGCCGAAGACGACGTCGCGTTCGACGTTCTTCTCGCGCGAGATCGCATCCACCAACATCAACATTTCGCGATTCATGCCACTACGCTCCTCGTTCAGTCCGACACCACCGTGCCAGGTTTGGGCCTGCGCCCCTTGAAATCCACTATCGGGGCCAGCCGCGCTTCGCGCAGCTCGTCCAGCGCAAAACCCAGCGCCTGCAGGGTTGCAGGCGCGCGCTTCTTGCTGATCTTCTGACCCGGCTTCGGCTGCGGTTCGTCGGTCCAGACGATCTGCCAGCCCTGCGAGCCGTCGGCCCCGGCGACCCGCTCCAGCGTGCCGCGAAACTTCTTGCGGCTGGCGGACACCTGGCCGCCGGCCGCCGCACCCATCGGTGCCTTGAGCGTGATGTCGATCACCTCGCCCGCAAAACGTTCGAAATCCTGCTCACTGCGCAACGGCCGGTCAATACCTGGCGACGACACTTCGAGCCGCTTGTAATCGGCGCCGTCCACTTCGAGCGCGAACTGCAGCTGCCGGGTCACCTTCTCGCAGTCTTCGACAGTGACGAAGGGCTCCG
Organism: Variovorax sp. SRS16; assembly: GCF_901827165.1. Classification (NCBI taxonomy): domain Bacteria; kingdom Pseudomonadati; phylum Pseudomonadota; class Betaproteobacteria; order Burkholderiales; family Comamonadaceae; genus Variovorax; species Variovorax sp. SRS16. Next base: position 2,725,887 of record NZ_LR594666.1, on the reverse strand, counting down.
GTGCGCCGGCGGCCGCAGCTTCCGAATTGGGGCCATTCCATGGCAAATCAATCGTCACGCGCAGCAGTCCCCCGGCCGAGCGTTCGACCTCGATCAGGTCGTAGCCGAGTCCGGCCACGGTTTGTTCCACTGTCTGCTGCAATGCCACGTGTCTGTATGCGCCCTTGATGTTGCCCAGCCGCCGCCTGAACTGCTCGCTGCATTCCGCCCCGCCCGAATCCACCCGCCTGAATTCGCCTGCGAAATCAAGAATACCCAAGAATGCTTCGACCAATAAAAAACGGGCGGTTGGTACCCGCCCGTTTGGTCGTGAGCCTCGAATTATATGCCAAACGCGTTACCCGGCAGGGGTTTCTACGTGGGCAATCGGCCTTGCGCAAGCCTGGAGCGGCTCCAGACATGCACGAACAGTGCCGCCCCGAGCCCCAGGGTCGCCGCCGCAACCAGCAAAGGCACGGTGAACGAACCGGTGCGCTGGGCCAGCGGCGCGGCGAACAGCGGTCCGAGAATCTGCCCGACCCCATAGGATGCGGTCGCATAGCCGATCAGCCCGGCCGATGCATTTCCCCTCAGGCGGCGCGCATCCCGCATGGCGAACAGGGTGATGGTGGTGAATGGGAGGCCGACCAGCAGGCTGCCCAGCGCGAAGCCGGCGATCGTCGGCCACACGATCGAGAGCAGGATGCCGGATGCCTGCAGCATGTAGGCGCAGGCCAGCAGCAAGCGGTTGTCCCACTCGACGGGCGCACGGGCGCCGATCAGCGCGCCCACCACGACCGCGATCCCGAGCAGGGGCCAGAACAGGTCGGGCCAGGGCGAGCCCGGCAGCGCCTGCCGCGCGATCACGGGCAGGAAGGTGGCGGTGATGATGTAGCCGAAACCCGCCAATCCGTAGAGCGCGACGAGCCAGCCCGCATCGCTGCGCGCCGCGGCCGCTTCGGCGGCCGTCGGCGGCGCGCTTTGCCCGATGTTCGCGGCACCGGCCGGTTCGCGGTCGCCGAAGATGCGCCAGATCACCGCGATCAGCACCAGCGACAGCAATCCGAACCCGATCCAGCCCGCCTCCGATCCCCAGCGTCCGACGGCGCCACCCAGCACGCCGGTCGCCACGATGCCGATGCCCGGACCCGCGTAGATCACGCCGCCCAAGGCGGGCGCTCCGGTTTCCGCCAGCCGCCGCAGGCCCCATCCGGAAGCGAAGACGAAAGTCCAGGCGCTCACCACCCCGGCGGCCGTGCGCAGGATGCCCCACAGCGTGAAGTCCTGCACCAGCCCCATGCCGATCAGCAGCGCGGCCGTGGCGATCAGGCCGCAGCGCACCATGCTGGCCGCCTTCATGTGGATCGCCGCGCAGACGAGCGCACCGACGAAGTAGCCGAGGTAGTTGAGCGATGCCAGCACGCCGCCGCCCTGCAGGTCCAGCTTGCCCTCGTGCAGCATGATCGGCAGCATCGGCGTGAAGGCAAAGCGCCCCAGGCCCATCGCGACGGCCAGGGCCACCATGCAGGCCAGCGCGGCGCGCCAGGCGCCACGCGGGTCGTATCCGATCTGCGACATTCGTCTCTCCACGTTTTTCTAATCGGCCAGCGCTGCGGCCACCAGCTTTTGCGTGTAGGGGTGCTCGGGTGCGTCGAGCACGCGCTCGACGGGGCCCGACTCGAGGATGGCGCCGTCCTTCATCACGATGACCTGGCGCGCCATCGCACGGATCACCTCGACATCATGGGTGATCAACAGATAGCTCAGGCCGCGCTCGCGCTGCAGGCGCTGCAGCAGGCCGAGCACCTGCTTCTGGATGGTGACGTCGAGCGCGCTGGTGGGCTCGTCGAGCACCAGCAGCTGCGGATCGACGATCAATGCCCGTGCGATCGCCAGCCGCTGGCGCTGGCCGCCCGAGAACTCGTGCGGATAGCGCTGGAGCAGCGACGGGAATTGCGCCTCGGCCAGGCCGACGTCGGCCAGCGCCGCGAGCACGCGCATGCGGCGCGCGGCCGTGTCGAGTTCGGGCGCGTGCACCGTGAGGCCTTCGCCCACGATCTGCTCGACCGTCATGCGCGGCGAGAGCGAGGAAAACGGATCCTGGAACACGACCTGCATCACGCGGCGCAACGCGCGGTCGCCACCGCGCGCGCCACCCCATTGACGGCCGGTGACATCCAGCAGGCCCCGGTGCGGCAACAGGCCGAGCGCCGCGAGCGCGAGGGTCGATTTGCCCGAGCCCGACTCGCCGACCACGCCCAGGGTCTCGCGCGGCGCGATGCGGAAATCGGCGCCCTGCACCGCCACGAACTCGCCCTTGCGGAACCAGCCGGCCATGCCGGGCCGCGCCATCGGATAGCTCACGCGCAGGCCCTTGGCCTCGAGCACCGGCGCCGCACTCGGCTCGACCGCGGCCGGCGCCACGTCGCGCGCCGGGCGGCTATCGATCAGCTTGCGCGTGTAGGCATGCCGCGGCGCCTCGAACACGCGCGCGACCTCGCCGTGTTCCACGATGTCGCCGTTCTCCATCACGGCCACGCGGTCGGCGAAGCGGCGCACGAGGTTGAGGTCGTGCGTGATCAGCAGCACGGCCATGCCGTACCTGCGCTGCAGATCGGCGAGCAGATCGAGGATCTGCGCCCGCACCGTCACATCGAGCGCCGTCGTCGGCTCGTCGGCCAGGAGCAGCCGCGGCCTGCAGGCGAGCGCCATCGCGATCATCGCGCGCTGGCGCTGGCCGCCCGACAGCTGATGCGGAAACGCCCTCGCCCGCCGCGCCGGCTCCGGAATGCCGGTGTCGGCCAGCAGCTGCACGGCGGCTTCGTGCGCCGCGCGCGCCGGCAGGCCCTGGTGCAGTTCGAGCACCTCGGCGATCTGGTCGCCGACCGTGTAGAGCGCGTTGAGCGCCGTCATCGGCTCCTGGAAGATCATCGCGATCTCCTTGCCGCGGATGCCGCGCAGCGCGCGCTCGGGCATCGCGAGCAGGTCGCGTGCACCCGTACCCTGCGCGCCGGCGAAGGTCGCGCGCCCCGAGAGCTCGGCGTTCTGCACCAGCCGCAGCAGGCTCAGCGCGGTCACGGTCTTGCCCGAGCCCGACTCGCCGACCAGCGCCAGCTTTTCGCCCTCGCGAATCGCGAAATCGATGCCGTGCACCACTTCCTTGCCACCGAATGCGACGCGCAGTCCCTCGACGGCCAGCAGCACGCCGCTCATAGCTCGGCCTTCCGCGGATCGAGCGCGTCACGCAGCGCATCACCCATGAAGGTCAGCAGCATCAGCGTGATCACCAGCACGCCGAAGGTCGACAGCGAGATCCACCAGGCATCGATGTTGACCTTGCCCTGGCTCAGCAGCTCGCCGAGCGAGGGCGTGCCCGGCGGCACGCCGAGGCCGAGAAAATCGAGCGAGGTCAGCGCGAGGATCGCCGCGCTCATGCGAAACGGCAGGAAGGTCACGACCGGCACCATGCTGTTGGGCAGGATGTGGCGCCACATGATCTGCAGGTTGCCGACGCCGAGCGCCCGTGCCGCGCGCACGTAGTCCATCTGGCGGTTGCGCAGGAACTCCGCGCGCACATAGTCCGCGAGGCCCATCCAGCCGAACAGGCTCAGCAGGACCAGCAGCAGCGCGACGCTGGGCGCGAAGATCGCGCTGAAGATGATCAACAGGTACAGCTCCGGCATCGAGCCCCAGATCTCGATGAAGCGCTGGAATGCGAGGTCGGTCTTGCCGGCGAAATAGCCCTGCACCGCGCCGGCTGCGATGCCGAGCACCGTGCCGATCGCCGTGAGCGCCAGCCCGAACAGCACGCTGACCCGAAAGCCGTAGAGCAGTTGGGCCAGCAGATCGCGGCCGCGGTCGTCGGTGCCCAGCCAGTTGTCGCGCGTGGGTGCGGCCGGGCTCGGCGACTTGGCGAAGTAGTTCAGCGTCGTCGGGCCGTAGGGATTGGGCGCATAGACCGCCCAGTTGCCGCCCCGGGTGATGCGCTCGCGTATGAAGGGATCGAGGTAGTCGGCCGGCGTCTCGAAGTCGCCACCGAAGGTCTTCTCCGAATAGTCGTGCAGCACCGGAAAATACAGCTTGCCTTCGTAGCGCATGACCAGCGGGCGGTCGGTCGACAGCACTTCGGCAAACAGGCTCGTGACGACCATCAGCACGAACAGCACCAGGCTCCAGTAACCCAGCCGGTTGCGCTTGAAACGCAGCCACGCGCGGCGGCCGGGGCTCAGCGACATCGGGGCGGCAGGCAGCGCGCTAGTCAAACTTCACCCTCGGATCGACCCAGACATAGCAAAGGTCCGAGATCAGCTTGGTCACCAGGCCGATCAGCGTGAAGAGGTAGAGCGTACCGAGCACCACCGGATAGTCGCGCCGGATCACGCTCTCGTAGCCCAGGAGGCCCATGCCGTCGAGCGAGAACAGCGTCTCGATCAGCAGCGCGCCGGTGAAGAAGGCGCCGATGAAAGCCGACGGCAGGCCGGTGATGATCGGGATCAGCGCGTTGCGGAACACGTGCTTCCACAGCACCTGCCGCTCGCCCAGCCCCTTGGCCCGCGCGGTCAGCACGTACTGCTTGCGGATCTCCTCGAGGAAGGCGTTCTTGGTGAGCATGGCCGTCACCGCGAAACTGCCGAGCACCATGGCCGTCACCGGCAGCGTGATGTGCCAGAGGTAGTCGACGATGCGCGCACCCCAGCCCATGTCGTCCCAGTTCGCCGAGGTCAGGCCGCGCAGCGGGAACCACTGCAGCTGGCCGCCGAAGATCACCAACAGCGCCACGCCGAGCACGAAGCCCGGAATCGCGTAGCCGACCAGGATCAGCAGCGTGCTCACCAGGTCGAAGCGCGTGCCGGCGCGCACCGCCTTGGCCACGCCGAGCGGAATGGCCACGCCGTAGCTGATGAAGAAGGTCCACAGGCCGAGGCTGATCGACACCGGCAGCTTCTCGAGGATCAGCGTCCACACGTCCTTGTTCTGGAAGAAGCTGCGGCCCAGGTCGAAGTGCGCGAACTGGCGCAGCATCAGCCACAGCCGCTCGGGCGCCGGCTTGTCGAAGCCGTAGAGCGCCTTGATCTCGGCCAGGCGCTTCGGATCGACACCCTGGTTGCCGCGGTAGTTCGCGCCACCGGATTCGAAGCCGCCGCGGCCACCGCTCTTCGCCTCGGCGAGGTACTGCTCCACCGGGCCGCCCGGCACGAACTGGATGACGACGAAGGTCACCAGCAGCACGCCGAGCAGCGTCGGGATGAACAGCAGCAGGCGCTTGACGATGTAGGCCAGCATCGGACGTTCCTATCTGGCCCACCAGGTCGACATGACCCAGTCCTCGGCCTGGGTGTAAGGCGGCATCGGCGCCTTGAAGGCGAGGCGCCACGCGTCGTAGACGACACGGTGCACCGTCAGCGTCCACTGCGGAATGATGTAGTGGCTGTGCATGATCACGCGGTCCAGCGCATGGCAGGCCGGCAGCAGTTCGGACTTGCTGTGGGCGCCCGCGATATCGGTCAGCAGTGCGTCGACCGCCGGACTGCTCACGCCCATGTAGTTGCCGGAGCCTTCCGTCTTCGCCGCCTTGCTGCCGAAGATGTCCGCCAGCTGCTGCCCCGGATCGTTGGTGCCCGGAAAATTGATGCTCGTGATGTCGAACTCGAACTTGTCCAGGCGTTGCTGGTACAGCGCGAAGTCGACCGTGGCGAAGTTGAGCCGGATGCCGAGCTTGTCGAGGTTGCGCAGCCAGGGCGACACCGTGCGCACGCCGCCTTCCTTGCTGTCGAGGTATTCGAGCACCATCGCTTCGCCCTGGGCGTTGCGCAATGCGCCGTCGCGGTATTCCCAGCCGGCCTGCTTCAGCAGATCGCGCGCGCGGCGCAGGTTGTTGCGCAGGGATTGGCCCGGGCCCTCGGTGGTCGGTGGCACGTACATCGGACCGAATGTCGCATCGGGGATCTTGCCGCGCCACGGCGCCAGCAGCGAGAGCTCTTCGGGCGACGGCAGGCCGTGGGTCTCGCAATCGGTGTTGCCGAACAGGTCCGAAACGCGCGGATAGCCGCCGTAGAACATCTGGCGGTTCATCCACTCGTAGTCCAGCGCCAGGCCCAGCGCCTCGCGCACGCGCGGGTCCTGCAGCTTGGGACGGCGGCTGTTCAGCACGTAGCTCTGGAAGCCCGACGGCAGCTTGTGGGCGAACTCGTGCTTGACGAGCTCACCGGTGTCGAAGCGCTTGCCTTTCACGCGCCGCGCCCAATCGCCGGCCGAATAGAAACTCATCATGTCGAACTCACCGGCCTTGAGCGCTTCGAGGCGGGCCGTGTTGTCCTGGTAGATCTTGACCGTGATCCGATCGAAGTTGGCGCTGCCGCGCTTGACGCCCAGATCGCGTGCCCAGTAGTTCGGATCGCGCACATAGGTGATGTCCTTGCCGAAGCGCACCGGGCCGATCTTGTAGGGCCCGCTGCCGATCGGGATGTCCATCACCACCTGGTCGAAAGGCTTGGCCTTGCCGTTCTCCATGCCCCATCGGCGGCTGAAGATGGGCAGCGCGCCGACCAGCAGCGGCAGTTCGCGATTCGGCTTCTTGAAGGTGAAGCGGATGGTCCGGGCATCGATGACCTCGGCGCCGCTCACGTCCTCGAGCGTCGTCCTGTACGACGGCGAGACAAAGGGACCGACCAGCGTGTCGAAGCTGTGCTTGACGTCGCCCGCCTCGACCGGCGTGCCATCGTGGAAGCGCGCCTGCGGCCGCAGCCTGAAGGTCGCGCTCAGGCGATCGGGCGCGACGGCCACGTCCTCGGCGAGCAGGCCGTAGGCCGACGCGGTCTCGTCCATGGATGTGGCGAGCAAGGTATCGAACATCAGCGTCGCCAGGTAGGCCGGCGGCGCGCCCTTGATGGTGAAGGGGTTGTACTTGTCGAAGGTCGAATAGCGCTCATTGCTGACCAGGCGCAGTTCACCACCCTTGGGCGCCTCGGGATTGACGTAGTCGAAGGCGGTGAAGCCCGGCGGGTACTTGAGGTCGTCCCAGAGCGCGTAGCCATGCGCGGCCCAGGCGGGCATCGCACACCACATCAGCCAACAGACCCAGAGAACCCGCATGCGAGAATTCTGCACAAGATTTTCACGAGGTCGTCTTATGGGCTTTCTTTCCGGCAAAAAACTTCTGATCACGGGTGTGCTGAGCAACCGCTCCATCGCCTACGGCATCGCCAGGGCCTGCCACGCGCAGGGCGCAGAGCTGGCCTTCAGCTATGTCGGCGAGCGCTTCAAGGACCGCATCACCGAGTTCGCGGCGGACTTCGATTCGAAGCTGGTCTTCGACTGCGACGTCGGCGACGACGCGCAGATCGACAAGCTCTTCGCCGATCTCGCGCAGACCTGGCCCAAGTTCGACGGCTTCGTCCACAGCATCGGCTTCGCGCCGCGCGAGGCCATTGCCGGCGACTTCCTCGAGGGCCTGTCGCGCGAAGGCTTCAAGATCGCGCATGACATCAGCGCCTACAGCTTCCCCGCCATGGCCCGGGCTGCACTGCCCTACCTCAACGACAAGTCGGCGCTGCTGACGCTCACCTACCTGGGCGCCCTGCGCGCGCTGCCCAACTACAACACGATGGGCCTGGCCAAGGCCTCGCTCGAAGCGTCGGTGCGCTACATGGCCGAGTCGCTCGGCCCCCGCGGCATGCGCGTCAACGGGATCAGCGCCGGCCCGATCAAGACGCTGGCAGCCAGCGGCATCAAGGGCTTCGGCAAGATGCTTGCGGCCGTGGCCGAGGTGTCGCCGATCCGCCGCAACGTGACCATCGAGGAAGTCGGCAACGTGGCCGCCTTCCTGCTGAGCGACCTCGCCAGCGGCGTGACGGCGGGCATCACCTATGTCGATGGCGGCTTCAGCCAGGTCGTCGGCGGGATGGCCGAACCGGCGGCCTGAGGCGAAGCGCGCGGCGGCGGGCCGGACCCGGTCGCCGATCTTTCATAATCTCCGGCATATCAAAAAATGTCGGGGAGTCGACCATGAGTTCAAGCATCCGTTCGCCCGGGGCCAGCCGGCCCGTGTCTCGCCGGGCCCTTCTCTTCACCGCCATCGGCGCCGCCTGCACCCTGTCGGCCCTGCCCGAGGCCCAGGCCCGCAATGCCGCCACGGCCCCTGCTCTCATGCGGCCCGAGGTCTACCGCCCCGGCCTCGCGCTGAACGACCAATGGGTGAGCGAAAAATACGACGGCGTGCGCGGCTACTGGGACGGCAAGCAACTGTGGACGCGCGGCGGCGAGCGCGTCACGCCGCCCGCGTGGTTCACCGCCGCGTTGCCGGCAATGCCGATGGACGGCGAACTCTGGGCAGGCCGCGGCCGTTTCTCGCACGCAGTCTCCGCGGTGCGCAGCGAGACGCCGGTCGATGCGGCCTGGCGCGAGATGCATTTCATGGTGTTCGATCTGCCCACCGAACCCGGTGACTTCACGACACGCCTCGACGTGCTGCGAAAAGTGCTGCCGATCACGGCAGCGCCCTGGCTGGTGCTTGTTCCGCAGCAACGCGCGACCACGCCCGAAGCGCTGCAGGCGCTGCTCGACAAGACGGTCCGGATGGGTGGCGAAGGCCTGGTGCTGCACCGCGGCGCTTCGCCCTACCGCGGCGAACGCACGGCCGACCTGCTCAAGTTCAAGCCCTACGACGATGCCGAGGCGCGCGTGGTCGCGCACGTCGCCGGCCGGGGCAAGTACGCCGGTCGGCTGGGCGCGCTCCTGCTCGAGATGCCGGACGGCAAGCGCTTCAAGATCGGCAGCGGCTTCAGCGATGCCGAGCGTGATGACCCACCCGCGATCGGCAGCTGGGTCACCTATCGCTACAACGGAACGAACCCCGGTGGCGTGCCGAGGTTCGCGCGCTTCATGCGCGTGCGCGACGACGTCGAGTCCTGAGCCGCTGCGCGCTTCAGCGCACGCAGTCCGCGTAGTAGCGCTTCTTGCCGGTCTCGTCGACGCGTCCGACCAGCCCGTGGATGTCGGTCTCGAAGCCCGGGCACTCGGTGTTGAATTCCCGCGCGAACTTCAGGTAGTCGACGATCTTCTTGTTGAAGACCTCGCCCGGGATCAGCAGCGGGATGCCGGGCGGATACGGCGTGATCAGGCTGGTGGTGACGCGGCCCTCGAGCTCGTCGATCTCCACGCGCTCGGTCTTGCGGTGGGCGATGTGGGCGAAGGCATCGCTGGGCTTCATCGCCGGCGTCAGGTCGCTCAGGTACATCTCGGTCGTGAGCCGCGCGACATCGAAGCGGGCATAGAGCTGGTGGATGTGCTGACACAGATCGCGCAGCCCGAGGCGCTCGTAGCCCGGATGCTGCTGGCAGAACTCGGGCAGGATGCGCCACATCGGCTGGTTGCGCGCGTAGTCGTCCTTGAACTGCTGCAGCGCCGTGAGCAGCGTGTTCCATCGGCCCTTGGTGATGCCGATGGTGAACATGATGAAGAAGCTGTAGAGGCCGGTCTTCTCCACGATCACGCCGTGCTCGGCCAGGAACTTGGTAACGATGCTGGCGGGAATACCCGTCGGCGCGAACTTGCCGTTGAGGTCGAGGCCGGGCGTCACGATGGTCGACTTGATCGGGTCGAGCATGTTGAAGCCGTCGGCCAGCTTGCCGAAGCCGTGCCAGTTGCGCGCCGAGTGCTTGGTCTTGCGCTCGGTGCTGCCCTCGCCCTTCATGATCCAGTCGTCGGCGCGGCCGATGCCCTCGTCGACCAGCTTCTCGGGGCCCCAGACCTTGAACCACCACTCGTCCTTGCCGAACTCCTCCTCGACCTTGCGCATCGCACGACGGAAGTCGAGCGCCTCGAGAATGCTCTCTTCCACCAGCGCGGTGCCGCCGGGCGGCTCCATCATCGCGGCCGCCACGTCGCAGCTGGCGATGATCGCGTACTGCGGGCTGGTCGACGAGTGCATCAGGTAGGCCTCGTTGAACAGGTCGCGATCGAGCGCGCGGTTCTGCGAGTCCTGCACCAGCACGTGGCTGGCCTGGCTGATGCCGGCCAGCAGCTTGTGGGTGGACTGCGTCGCGAACACCAGCGATTCCTTGGGCCGCACGCGGCGCTTGCCCATCGCGTGGTAGGCGCCGTAGAACGGATGGAAGGCAGCGTGCGGCAGCCAGGCCTCGTCGAAATGCAGCGTGTCGACGTAGCCGTCCAGCATGCCCTTGATCGTCTCGGTGTTGTAGATCACACCGTCGTAGGTCGATTGCGTGAGCGTCATCACGCGCGGCTTGACCTTGTCGGCGTCCACGTGCGAGAGCAGCGGATTGGCGCGGATCTTGGCCCGGATCGCGGCCGGCTCGAACTCGCTCTTCGGGATCGGGCCGATGATGCCGAAGTGATTGCGCGTCGGCTTCATGAAGACCGGAATGGCGCCCGTCATCACGATCGCGTGCAGGATCGACTTGTGGCAATTGCGGTCGACCACCACGACGTCGTCCGGCGCCACCGTGTGATGCCACACCATCTTGTTGCTGGTACTGGTGCCGTTGGTCACGAAGAAGCAGTGGTCGGCATTGAAGATGCGCGCCGCGTTGCGTTCGCTGGCCGCCACCGGCCCGGTGTGGTCGAGCAGCTGCCCGAGTTCCTCGACCGCGTTGCAGACGTCGGCGCGCAGCATGTTCTCGCCGAAGAACTGGTGGAACATCTGGCCGACCGGGCTCTTGAGGAAGGCGACGCCGCCCGAGTGGCCCGGGCAGTGCCACGAGTACGAACCGTCTTCCGCGTAGTCGATCAGCGCCTTGAAGAACGGCGGCTGCACGCCTTCGAGGTAGCTCTTGGCTTCGCGGATGATGTGGCGCGCCACGAATTCCGGCGTGTCCTCGAACATGTGGATGAAGCCGTGCAGCTCGCGCAGGATGTCGTTCGGGATGTGGCGCGAGGTGCGGGTCTCGCCGTAGATGTAGATCGGCACGTCGGCATTCTTGCGGCGCACCTCGCCGATGAAGTTGCGCAGGTTCAGCACGGCCGGATCGAGGTCGGGCCCGACGGTGAATTCCTCGTCGTCGATCGACAGGATGAAGGCGCTGGCGCGGCTTTGCTGCTGCGCGAACTGGCTCAGGTCGCCATAGCTGGTGACGCCGAGCACCTCGAAGCCCTCGCTCTCGAAGGCCTGCGCCAGCGCGCGGATGCCGAGGCCCGACGTGTTCTCGGCGCGGAAATCCTCGTCGATGATGACGATGGGAAAGCGAAATTTCATGAGCAGGGCTCCGGACGGGCAAATAGGCGCGAAGTGTACGGAATTCAGATGAAGGATCCGGTCAGCTTTTGACTCAGAATGTCGAGGCTTCAACTTGGAGAGGAAACGTCATGGCGGATTCCACCGTCTGGTGGCTGATCGCGGCGGCTGCCGTGGTGCTGGAACTGTTGTCCGGCACGGTCTATTTGCTGCTGCTGGGTGCGGGCTTCGCGGCTGCGGCGCTCGCGGCGTCGGCGGGTGCCGGCCTCACGCTGCAGCTTGTCGTCGCCGCCGTCGTCGGCGTCGGCGCGATGCTGGTCTGGTATGCGATCCGTCGCCGGCGCCCGGCCGAGCCGAAAGCCGGCGCCAACCGCGACGTCAACCTCGATATCGGCGAAACCGTCTACGTCGACCTGTGGAACCCGGACGGCACGGCCAGCGTGCGGTATCGTGGCGCGCAATGGACGGTCTTGCAGCGTCCGGGCGGCGCGCCGGTGCGCGGCGCCTACCGTGTGGTCGAGGTCGTCGGCAGCCGCCTGGTGGTCGACAAGATCTGACCCCGTCATTCAGGAAACAAGGGATCTCCATGGAAATCGCAGTCGCCATCCTCGTCATCGCCGTCATCTTCGTCTGGCTCACCATCAAGATCGTGCCGCAGCAGCACGCCTGGGTCAGGGAACGCCTGGGCAAGTACAACGGGACCATGACGCCGGGCGCCAATTTCCTGATCCCCTTCGTCGACCGCGTGGCCTACAAGCACAGCCTGAAGGAAATTCCGCTCGACGTGCCGAGCCAGATCTGCATCACGCGCGACAACACGCAGCTGCAGGTCGACGGCATCCTCTACTTCCAGGTGACCGATCCGATGCGCGCGAGCTACGGCTCGTCCAACTACATCGTCGCCGTCACGCAGCTCGCGCAGACCTCGCTGCGCAGCGTGATCGGCAAGCTCGAGCTCGACAAGACCTTCGAGGAACGCGACATCATCAACGCCCAGGTGGTGGCCGCGATCGACGAGGCCGCGCTCAACTGGGGCGTGAAGGTGCTGCGCTACGAGATCAAGGACCTGACGCCGCCCAAGGAGATCCTGCAGGCCATGCAGCGCCAGATCACTGCGGAGCGCGAAAAGCGCGCGTTGATCGCCGCGTCGGAAGGCCGGCGCCAGGAGCAGATCAACATTGCCACCGGCGAGCGCGAAGCCTTCATCGCCCGTTCCGAGGGCGAGAAGCAGGCGCAGATCAACAACGCCCAGGGCGAGGCCGCCGCGATCACCGCGGTGGCGCAGGCGACTGCGGGCGCGATCGAACTCGTCGCGGCCGCGATCCGGCAGCCGGGCGGCGAACAGGCCGTCCAGCTCAAGGTGGCGGAACGTGCGGTCGATGCCTACGGCAAGGTCGCGGCCGATGCCAAGACCACGCTGATCGTGCCGAGCAACATGACCGAGACTGCCGCGCTCATCGCGTCGGCGATGCGGATGGTGCAGGCCGGCAAGCCGGCTGCGACGAGCTGAGGACGAAGCGCCCGCTGCTACAATCGCGAGCTTCGGAGCGGTGGATGAGCGGTTTAAGTCGCACGCCTGGAAAGCGTGTGAGGGTTAACAGCCCTCCGCGGGTTCGAATCCCGCCTGCTCCGCCAGATGGACGCTTCAGATCGCGTCAGGTCAATCCAAAAACCTCTTGAAAGCCCCGCCAGTCGGGGCTTTTTCGCGTGCGGCTTCCGTGACAGGATGTCCACCCTCTTGATGCGCGACCCGGGCCGGTCCAGTCCTCCGGTGCAAATTGCGCGCCGAGAGGAGAACACATGTCCGGCCGACACAGTGAATGCCGTGCTCAGGAAGTATCTCCGGGTGGAGCGCATGGTGGAGATCACTGCCGGCACTTTCCCGCGGGAGCGCGAGGGTGCCGGCAGCAACTAGCGCGTTCGTTCGACCCTGCATGCAGTACGCTCTCGGCTTTGCAAAAGATCCACGAGAACCCCATGCGATGCAGTGTCTGTGGCGGGCAGTCTTTCACCGCGCACCCAGTGCTTTGGCCGGCCCTGATCAATGAGTGGCAGCTCTCCGATGTCGAAGCTGCCTACATCGACCGCCAACAGGGAGAGACGTGCAACGGATGCGGTTCGAACCTGCGCTCCATCTCGTTGTCCGATGCCCTGCTGTCCTACCTCGGCTTCGGCGGCACCTTGCGCCAAGCAACCCAAGTGGCGGCGGCCCAGGCGCTGCGCCTGCTGGAATTGAACGAGGCCGGCAACCTGAGCCCGGTCCTCCGCGCGTTTGGCGGTTACGCATTCGGCGCCTATCCAGAGGTCGACATGCACTCGATTCCATTCGCCGACGAGACCTTCGACGTCGTGGTGCACTCGGACACGCTGGAACACGTTCCCCATCCGGTTCACGCGCTCGCGGAATGTCGGCGCGTTCTGAAACGCGGCGGCGCGCTGTGCTTCACGGTGCCGATCATCGTGGGCCGCATGAGCCGCGATCGCAGCGGCCTGTCGAAGAGTTTTCACGGCAGCCCGGCCACGGCCGCCGACGACTATGCGGTCCAGACCGAGTTCGGTGCGGATGCGTGGACCTATGTCATGCAGGCTGGATTCACGAAAATCTCAATCCATGCGCTTGCGTATCCTGCAGCGATTGCCTTCGCAGCGCTCAAGGACTGAAAAACCTCAGCGATCGCCTTCGGCCTGCCCCGGCCAGAGCCGGAAGCTGCCGGAGACTCTCGCAGGGACTTTTCATGCGGGACTATCGCAGTGAGGTCAGCCGGGCTTACCATCCTCCCCCTGTCGTTCTTCAATCTTTCCAGGAGCCTGGATGGCCCGACCTCACACATCCCGCGATCGAGCGCCGGCATCGCTCGATCAAACCCTCGACAAGACGGAAGCGGTCGCAGCCGATGTGCAACGCGCATCCGACAACCTCGCGGTCATCAATACCGTGCTGGAGCAGGAGTTGCCCGACGACATCCAGGTGGGCGAGGTGGCTCAGGCCATCGAACATACCGGGCAGCTCGAAAAGAAGCTGGCGCAGTCGGCGGAAACGCTGGCCGAAGTCAATGCCGCCCTGACCCAGGAGATCGAGCGGCGCGTCGAGGTCACGGCCGAGCGCGACGAAAACCAGGCCATGATCGACAAGCTGAATACCAAAGCCCGATCGTCCCGCGGCGCATTGACCGAGGATTGACGCACGGCCGTCTGCTTTCTCCTACGCGATAGCGCGCTGCCGGCTCCTGGGCACTGCCCGGACACAAAGACTAAGCTGCGCAGCTAGTTTCGTAGGCATCCAGACGCATGGCCCTCTTCACGTTCCTTGTCGAAGACAACAGGACCATCCGAGAAAACCTGATCCCCGCACTGGAAGATCTGGCAGGCGTGCAAGTCGTCGGTTGCGCCGAAACGGAGGCCGCCGCCACCGAGTGGCTCGCCGCCCATGCCGACGAATGGCAACTCCTGATCGTGGACCTCTTCCTCAAGGAAGGCTCCGGCCTGGGCGTTCTCAGGAGCTGTGCCAGGCGCGCACCGCAACAGCGCGCGGTGGTGCTCAGCAACTACGTCAATGCCGACATTCGTTCGCGCTGCAAGGCACTGGGTGCCGACGCCGTGTTCGACAAGTCGAGGGATCTCGAAGCCTTCTTCGACTATTGCAACAGCGACGCCGCGCGGACCGGCAGCACCTAACGAAAAAGGGGCCCGAAGGCCCCTCGTCTTTTGGCGCGATGTGCTCAGCGCACGACGGCGATCTGCACGCGCTGGCCACCCTTGTAGGTGTAGAGCGTCAGCGCACCGTTCTTGATGTCGCCCTTTTCGTCGAATGCGATCGGACCGGTCAGGCCCTTGTATTGGATCTTGCCGACTTCAGGCAGGTACTTCTCGGGATCGGCCGAGCCGGCCTTCACCATCGCGGCGGCCAGGACTTGCACGGAGTCGTACACGTACGGTGCATAGATCTGGACTTCGACGCCGTTCTTTTCCTTGAACTTCTGCTTCCAGGCTTCCAGCGGCGCCTTGAAGTCGCCTTCGACGCCACCGGCTTCGGCGCAGACAACCTTGTCTTCGCCGATCGCATCGCCGGCCAGCTTGGCCAGCTCGGCCGTGCACAGGCCGTCGCCGCCCATGAACTTCACATCCATGCCGAGCTGCTTGACCTGCTTGAGCATCGGGCCGCCGACGGCGTCCATGCCGCCGAAGAACAGCACGTCAGGCTTGGCGCCCTTGAGCTTGGTCAGGATGGCATTGAAGTCGGTCGAATTGGCGGTCGTGAATTCGTGGCCGACGATGGTGGCGCCAGCGGCCTTGGCCGACTTCTCGAATTCTTCTGCGACACCCTGGCCGTAGGCGGTACGGTCGTCGATCACGGCGATGTTCTTGCCCTTGAGCGTTTCGACCGCGTACTTGCCCAGCGTGCCGCCGAGCTGCGTGTCGTCAGCCACCACGCGGAAGGTCGTCTTGAAGCCCTGGCGTGTGTACTTGGGGTTGGTCGCCGAGGGCGAGATCTGCGGAATGCCGGCATCGCTGTAGATCTTGGAAGCAGGGATCGTGGTGCCCGAGTTCAGGTGACCCACCACGCCGTTGACCTTGCTGTCGACCAGCTTCTGAGCGACAGCCGTGCCCTGCTTCGGATCGGCTGCATCGTCTTCGGCCAGCAGCTCGAACTTGGCAACCTTGTCGCCGATCTTGACGCCCGAGGCATTCAGATCCTCGATGGCCATGCGTGCACCCAATTCATTGTCCTTGCCGAGGTGGGCGATGGGGCCGCTGGTCGGCGCGACGTGTCCGATCTTGACGACCAGTGCATCGGCGGGAGGCGCAGCCGCAGGTGCCGCTGCAGTGGGTGCGGGAGCCGCCGCGGGCGCAGCAGCTTCTTCCTTCTTGCCGCAGGCCGCGAGGGTGATAGCAGCAGCCAGTGCGACCGCAGTCCATTTCAATTGCATGGGAACCTCCAGAACATTGATGAATAGAGTTGAAAACCGGTCTTTCGATCCGGGCACAGCCGCCGAGCAAGTACCGCGCCGAGGATGCACAGCGCCCTCGCGCTTTCGACCCGGCGCGCAGTTTAGCCCAAGGTTTGCGCGCGCAGCGCTGGCGTAGACCCTGTGTTGTCCGAAAGCTCGTGGGCCAGCGCTTCACTCACCAACGCACGCAAAACAGTCTCGATTTCATTGCGCAATCTGGGGATCAGGGCATCGAGTTGCTGCTGAACGGCAGCTGACACCGCGTCGCTCAGATGCTCCTCCAGGGACAGGTCGACGCGCTGCAGCACGCGATGCAGCAACTGCTCCTCGAGCCGGAAGATCTCGGCTTCGGACCGCTGCGCCTGTGGGTCCAGCGCGATGGCGCGCGACGGCTCGCTCACCGCTGGCGGCGGCACATCCGCAGGCAAGGTCGCCTCGGCGACAGGCGCGGCCTCCGGCGGCAGCTCGAGAACCGTCGTCAAGGTGGGAACGAAGCGAGGCGGTGTGCGCTGCGTGCCGGCCATCAGCTGGAGCTTCCTGCAAAGTCGTGGCGCTGGATGGCATAGCCGCGATCCGCGTAGTGCCGCCAGCGCTTGCGGGCTGCGGAGCGATCGGCGTCGTCGTCGCCGCTGACCGTGTCGATCAAGCGTTCGAAGCGCTCGAAGCCTGCGGGCAGTTCGGCGCCGAGATTCAGCAGCACCTGGCGGTGGGGCGATGGCGCATCGGCGCTGTCCGCCAGAACGACCGGCGAGCGCGACACGGTCTGCGGCTCGGCGGTGCTGCGGCAATGGGCGATGAATTCCGGCGGCGAGAAGGTCCACAGCATCTGGTCGAGCGCATCCAGCGTCGCGCCGTCGGCGACCACCACCACGCGCGCATTGCGGCCGCCGACCGCCTTGCGCAATAGCCGGCAGGCATAGCCCAGCTTGTCCGGCATGTTGAAGTGGAAGTCGATCTCCGTCACTTCGCCGACGCAGTCTTGCGAGCCTTGCGCGCCTTGGGCGACGCAGTCTTCGCGTTGTCCGAGGAAGCCCGGCCCAGCAGGTAGGCCAGCAGCAGTCCGACTGGCCGACCGGTCGATCCCTTGGCCTGCCCGCTCTTCCACGCCACGCCCGCGATGTCGAGATGCGCCCAGGGGAAGTCGGCGGTGAAGCGTTGCAGGAACTTGGCCGCGGTGATCGCACCGCCTGCGCGGCCGGCGATGTTGGCCACGTCGGCGAAGTTGCTCTTGAGGCCCTCCGCATAGTCTTCGTCGAGCGGCATGCGCCAGCAGCGGTCCAGCGACTCCTCGCCCGCGGCCTGCAACGCGCTCGCCAGCGCTTCGTCGGTCGCGAAAAGACCGCTGCGCACACCGCCCAGTGCGATCACGCAGGCACCGGTCAGCGTCGCGATGTCGATCACCGCGGCCGGCTCGAAGCGCTTGGCGTAGTTGAGCGCGTCGCACAGGATCAGGCGGCCTTCGGCGTCGGTGTTGAGCACCTCGATGGTCTGCCCGCTCATGCTCGTCACCACATCGCCCGGCTTGAGCGCTCGGCCGTCGTTCATGTTCTCGCAGCTCGGGATCAGGCCGATCACGTTGATCGCGGGCTGGATGTCGCCGAGCGCGCGGAACACGCCCAGCACGCTGGCTGCGCCGCACATGTCGAACTTCATCTCGTCCATCTCGGCCGCCGGCTTGAGCGAGACGCCGCCGGTGTCGAAGGTGATGCCCTTGCCGACCAGCACCACGGGGGCCTGGTCCTTGGGCGCGCCCTGGTAGCGCAGCACGATGAAGCGCAGCGGCTCGGCGGACCCCTGGGCCACGCCAGCGAAAGCGCCCATGCCGAGCTTCGCGACCTCCTTCGGGCCCAGCACCTCGCACTTCACGCGCGGCAGCGCGGCCAGCTTGCCGGCGGCATCGGCCAACAGCGAAGGCGTGCAGTAGTTGGCCGGACGATTGCCCCATTCCTTGGCCAGCTCCACACCTGCCACCGTGGCGGCGGCCTGGTCGAAGGCGCCGCGCTGCGCGGCCGAATCGGCCACGCCGAAGACCAGCTGCCGGATCGTGCGGGGCTCGGCCTTCGACTTGGTCGTGGTGTAGACATAGCTCGCATCGGCCGCCGCCACCACAGCGCTGCGCAGACAGGCAGCGTCCATGGCGCTGGCGAACACGATCGCGAGGCGCTTGGGGTTGGCGGCCTTGGCTGCGTTGACGGCCGCCGTCACTGCGCTTCGCACCGACGTGGGCTTGCCGTCGCCCGCCGCGACCAGCAGCACGCGCGGCGCAGCGATCCCTGGCGGGCGGTAGAGCGAAAGCAGCTTGCCGGCCTTGTCGGGCAGGTCGCCGGCCTTGCGGGCTTCGGCGATCAACGCCGAGAGCGCATCCTTGGAGGTGCCGGCCTGGGACGCCACGAGGACGATCAGCGCGTCGGTTTTCTCGGCCGCGGCCTGAGCGATGGAGAGGGTCTTGAGTTGAAAGTCCATAATCCTTTTTTTCCCTCGACGATGTTATTCCATTCCTCTCTACGCAAGGAGCTGTCGCGCAGCTTCGGCGCCACGCTCGTGGTGCTGGTCACCATCGTCATGACGATGATGCTGATCCGCACGCTGGGCCTGGCGTCCAAGGGCAGCGTCAATCCCTCCGAGGTCTTCCTGGTGATGACCTACACGGTGCTCGGCTACATGCCCACCATCCTCAGCCTCAGCCTGTTCATCGCCATCGTCGGCACGCTGTCGCGCATGTACAGCGACAGCGAAATGGTGATCTGGTTCTCCAGCGGGCGCGGCCTGGCCGATTTCGTCGAACCGGTGTTCCGCTTCGCATGGCCGGTGCTGGTGCTGATCGCGATGTTCGCGCTGATCGGCTGGCCGTGGGCCAATTCGCAGACCCAGGGCATGCGCAATCAGTACGAGCACCGCAGCGACATCGAGCGCGTGGCGCCGGGCGAATTCCGCGAGTCGGCCGGACGCAACCGCGTGTTCTTCATCGACAAGGACACGCCCGATGGCGCCACGGCATCGAACGTCTTCATCTCCTCGGTCGAGCGCAACCTGCAGATCACCACCTCGGCCCGCAGCGGCCATGTCGAGACCATCGGCGATGCGCGCTACCTGCTGCTGAGCAACGGCCAGCGCGTCGAGCGGCCGTTGTCCAGCACGGAGCTGAAGATCAGCGAATTCCAGACCTACGGTGCCAGGACCGGCGGCGACTCGGGCAATTCGGGCGACGCCGAGCCGGCCCGCTCGCTCACCACGCTCTCGCTGCTGCGGAAGCCGACCCTGATGAACCTCGGCGAGCTGGCATGGCGCTTCGGCATGGTGCTGGCGGGGGCCAATTTCGTGCTGCTGGCGCTTGCGCTGTCCAGCGTGAATCCCCGGGTCGGCCGCAGCGGCAACCTGCTCTTCGCGCTGTTCGCGTTCGTCATCTACTACAACATGATCAACCTCGGCCAGAGCTGGGTGTCGACCGGCCGCTACGGCATGGGCGGCTTCCTGCTTGCGCTGCATGGCGGGACCCTGCTGATCGGCCTGGCCTGGCTTGCCAAGCGACACTACAACTGGAGCCTGCTGCCACGTCGCGCCAGCAGGTCACCCGCGAACGAATCCCACGCGTGAAAACCATCCGTCGACTGATCTACGTCGAGGTGATCAAGGCGGTGGCCTTCGTCACGCTCGGCTTCCTGAGCCTGTTCTTCTTCTTCGATTTCGTCGACGAGCTGCAATCGATCGGCAAGCCCACGAGCCTGGGCTACGGGGCCGGCCAGGCGCTGATCTACGTCACCCTGCTGATCCCCAGCCACCTGTACGAGCTGCTGCCGATCACGGTGCTGATCGGCACCATCTTCGTGATGGCGAGGTTCGCCCAGAGTTCCGAATACACGATCCTGCGCACCAGCGGCCTCGGACCCTGGCGGGCGTTGCGGGCGCTTCTGCTGCTGGGTCTCGGCTTCGTGGTGCTGACCTTCGCCGTGGGCGACTATGTCTCGCCGATTTCGGATCGCACGGCCCAGCTGCTCAAATCGCGCTATCAGAACGTCTATGCGCTGGCCGGCAATACCGGCGCCTGGCTGAAGGAGAAGCAAGGCGACAAGTCCTATGCGGTCAACGTGATCTCGATGGGCCGCGACGGCACCCTCAAGGACTCGCGCATCTTCGAATTCGATGCCAAGGGCTTTCTCGCCGCACAGACCTCGGCATCGCTCGCGCGCATCGAGAACGGCCAATGGCGGCTCTTCGGCGTCGAGCGCCAGCAGTACGAAACGAGCGGAACCGGTGACAAGGCGCGTGTCGTCACGAGCACGCTGCCGACCCTCGTCTGGCCGAGCTCCCTGTCCAGCGAAATGGTGTCGGTCGCCTTGCTGCGCCCGGACCGCATGCGCACGCTCGACCTGTTCGAATACATCCGCCACCTCGATGCCAACGGCCAGACGGCGCAGCGCTACGAGATCGAGTTCTGGCGCAAGGTGTTCTATCCGCTGTCGTGCCTCGTGATGGTCGTGCTCGCCCTGCCCTTCGCCTACCTGCACTTCCGCCAGGCGGGCCTGGCGAGCTACGTGTTCGGCGGCGTGATGATCGGCATCAGTTTCTTCCTGCTGAACAACGTGTTCGGGTACCTGGGCAACCTGGGCAACTGGGTGCCGTGGTTCACGGCGGCGGCGCCGGGAATGATCTATTCGGTGATGTCGCTGGCCGCATTCACCTGGCTGGTATTGAGGCGCTAGCGACGATGGCTGCAATCGCCGGCATCGTGCTGTTCGCGCACGGTTCGCGCGACGAGCGCTGGCGCCTGCCGGTGGAGGCCGTGGCCCGACGCGTTCAGGCGCTGGACCCGTCCGTCCGCGTGGCCTGCGCCTACCTCGAACTGGTCGCGCCCGATCTGCGCGAAGCCACCGCCAGCCTGACTGCCGGCGGCGCCACCGCCATTCGCATCGTGCCGCTTTTTCTCGGCATGGGAAGGCACGCGCGCGAAGACCTGCCACATCTGGTCGACGAGATGCGCAGCCTTTATCCCAATGTGGCGTTCTCGCTGGCCAGGGCCGTCGGCGAGGAGCCGGACGTGATCGAACTGCTGGCGTTGAAGGCCTTGGGCCGATGACCGGACGCCGATCCGACATAGACTCCGAAGGCATAATAAAAACCGAATTAAGACGGAATTTGTTATGAATCTTCACCAGTTCAAGTTTGTGCAGGAAGCGGTGCGGCGCAACCTCAATCTGACCGAGGCGGCCAAGGCGCTGCACACCTCGCAGCCCGGCGTGTCCAAGGCCATCATCGAGCTCGAGGAGGAACTGGGTGTCGAGATCTTCGCGCGCCACGGCAAGCGCCTCAAACGCGTGACCGAGCCGGGCCAGCACGTGCTCGCGAGCATCGAACTCATCATGCGCGAGGTCGGCAACCTCAAGCGCATCGGCGAGCAGTTCAGCGCGCAGGACAGCGGCACCCTGTCGATCGCCACCACGCACACGCAGGCGCGCTACGTGCTGCCTGTGCCGGTGGCCAGGCTGCGCGAGGCCTATCCGAAAGTCAACGTGAGCCTGCACCAAGGCTCGCCCGATCAGGTCGCGCGCATGGTGATCGACGAGATCGCGGAGATCGGCATCGCCACCGAATCGCTGGCCGACTACGCCGAGCTCGTGACCATGCCGTGCTACGAGTGGCAGCACGTGCTGGTGCTGCCCAAGACCCATCCGCTGGCGGACAAGGAACGCATCTCGCTCGACGACCTGGCGAACGAGCCGATCATCACCTACCACCCGTCCTTCACCGGCCGCACGCGCATCGACCATGCGTTCGCACAGAAGAAGCTCACGCCGCGCATCGCGCTCGAAGCCATCGATTCCGACGTGATCAAGACCTATGTGCGGCTCGGCCTCGGCGTCGGCATCGTGGCTGAGATGGCGGTGCGCGACGATTCCAATGCCGATCTCGTCGTGCGTCCGATGGGCCACGTGTTCGGCGTCAACATCGCGCGTGTCGCGTTCAAGCGCAGCGCCTACCTGCGCAACTTCGTCTTCAAATTCGCCGAGTTGCTGTCGGACCGGCTCGACCGCAACCTGATCGCCAAGGCCTTGGCCGGTCACAACCAGGACTACGAACTGTGAGCTCCGCCCTTGCCCGCACGCCCGCCGTCACGACCAAGCTGCCTGCGGTCGGCACCACCATCTTCACCGTGATGTCGGCACTGGCCGCCGAGAAGAATGCGGTGAATCTCGGCCAGGGTTTCCCGGATTTCGATTGCGATCCGAGGCTGCTCGAAGCCGTCACGCGCGCGATGGCGGCCGGCCACAACCAGTACCCGCCGATGCCCGGCATCCCGGCGCTGCGCCAGGCGATCGCCTCGAAGATCGAGACCCTCTACGGCCACGGCTACGACCCGCAGACCGAGATCACCATCACCGCCGGCGCCACGCAGGCGATCATCACCGCCATCCTGGCCGTGGTGCGGCCGGGCGACGAAGTGATCGTGCTGGAACCCTGCTACGACAGCTACGTGCCCAACATCGAACTGGCCGGCGGCAGCGTGGTGCGCGTGCCCCTGACGCCGGGCACCTTCCGCCCGGACTTCGACAAGATCGCGGCCGCCCTCACGCCGCGCACGCGCGCGATCATCGTCAACACGCCGCACAACCCGAGCGCCACGGTGTGGACCGAAGCCGAGATGCGCGCGCTCGAGTCGCTGCTCGCACCCACCGATGTGCTGGTGATCTGCGACGAGGTGTACGAGCACATGGTTTATGCCGGCGCCCGCCACGAAAGCGCGAGCCGATTCCCGGACCTGGCCGCACGCAGCTTCATCGTGAGCAGCTTCGGCAAGACCTATCACGTGACGGGCTGGAAAGTCGGCTATGTGGCCGCGCCGGCGCCGCTGTCGGCGGAATTCCGCAAGGTGCACCAGTTCAACGTGTTCACGGTCAACACGCCGATGCAGCATGCGCTGGCGAGCTACATGGCCGATCCGGCGCCGTACCTCGAACTCCCGGCCTTCTACCAGCACAAGCGCGATCTGTTCGCGGCCGGCCTCGCCAGCACGCGGCTGAAGCTGCTGCCCAGCGCGGGAACCTACTTCCAGTGCGTCGACATCAGCGAAGTCAGCGACCTGGGCGAAGCCGACTTCTGTCAGTGGCTGACGAGCGAGATCGGCGTCGCGGCCATCCCGCTGTCGGCCTTCTACGGCGATGGATTCGACCAGCGCGTGGTTCGCTTCTGCTTTGCCAAGAAGGACGAAACGCTGCAGGCGGCCATCGACCGACTGGCGCGGCTCTGACATCCGCGGTAGGAGAGTCCTGACCGCGGGAAGGCGCGCCTTCCGTCGAGGGTGCCGAAGGAAGGCGTCGAGCATCGGCTCTTCCAAACATTCCGCCCTAGGAGAACTCCATGTCCCTGTCGTTGATCCTGCTGATCATCGTGATCCTGCTTCTGGTCGGCGCGCTGCCGAGCTGGGGCTACAGCCGCAGTTGGGGTTATGGTCCGAGCGGCGGCCTCGGTCTGGTGCTGGTCATCGTGATCGTGTTGCTCGTGATGGGCCGCATATAGAGCCCCCAGGCGTCGTTCGATACCCCTGCAGAAAGACCCGCTTCAGCGGGTTTTTCTTTGCCTGCTCGGTTCGATGATGCCCGCTCAGCTCTCGCCGCGCGGCACGCCGGTCGCCAGACGGCTGCCTCCTGCAGTCGCGGCGGGCCGCAGATGGCGGCGCTGCGAATAGAAGTCCAGCACCCAATAGATGACGAACGACACAGCGACCGCCGAGGCATAGAAAAGAATTGGCGAGCGCAGACCCGTCTGCTTGAGCAGGAAGTAGACCGACATGTGAACCAGGTAGAGCGGGTAGGAAATATCACCCAGCAAACGCAGGACTGCGGATGCGCGCGCGTTCTGGATCGGCCTGCGCGCCAGGCGCACGAAGGCCCAGAGCACCAGCGCGAGGGTGCAGGCTTGCAGAAGGTTGTCGAAGACGTCGTGCGTGAAGAAATCGGGCACCCCGCCGTGCTTCCAGCGCCAGCCGAACTGAATGGCCGCCGCGAGCAGGATATGCACCGTGAAGATGAGTGCGATGTCTTTCAGGACCGGCACTGGGTTCTGCAAATTCCTCGCCAGCCGCAGCCCGGCCAGCCAGATGAACGCCAGCAGCAACAAATTGGCGCCGTATCCGAGGCCGGCATAGTAGTCCAGATGGAACAACGTGCGTCCGCAGGTGTACGCCACGTAGCAGCCGAATGACACGAACACGAGCTTTCGCAAGGTCGAGTCCTTCAGCGTGAAGAACAGGGGCGTGAGGCTGTAGAGCCAGAACTCGAGCGCGAGGCTCCATGCAGGCCCGACGAAGGAGGTCGCGGTCACGATCTGATTGAGGAACAGCACGTTGGCCAGCAGCGCCAGCACGGGGGGATGCGATCCGTGCTCCATCACGAACACGACGTACGCAAGGACGATGCTCGCCAGGTAGACCGGGTAGATGCGCTTGACCCTGCGAATCAGAAAACCGTCCGGCACCTTGATGAAGGAAGCACCGATGGAGTAGCCACTGATCAGCAGAAAGCCCAGCACCGCTTCGAAGGCACCGAACTTCGGGATCAGGCTCCAGGCGCCGATGGGAACGTATTCGCGCAGGTGGTCGAAGGCAACGATGGAGGCGAGCAGAAACCTGAGCGCGGCCAACAGGCTCCATTTCTCGAACTGCGGCAGTTGCATCACGTGTTCCTAGGCTGACGGGGGGCCCAATTTCATCGACCCCACACGGCGAGGCGGGCTGGATCCTAATCGTAACGCAATGCATACTTTTGTATGCGAATATTTTCTCGCCCAAACGGCATATTTACATCGATAGCTGTGCCCAGAGCTTGTCCAGCCGCTTGACGCTCACCGGCTGCGGCGTGCGCAGCTCCTGGGCGAACAGGCTGACCCTCAACTCCTCCAGCAGCCATCGCAGTTCGCTCATGCGCTCGTCGACCTTGCCCTTGCGCTCGGCCACCAGGCGCCAGTAGCGCTGCTCCTGCGGCCGCAGCTCGGTCATCCGCTGCGTATCGCGCGCGGGATCGGCGCGCAGCTTGTCCAGCCGCAACGTGATGGCCTTGAGGTAGCGCACGAAGTGCTGCAGCTGCGGCCACGGCGTTCCGATGATGAAGTCTCGGCCGATCAGGCGCTGCAGCTGCTGCGACGCATCCGCCGCGGTATCGGGCGAGGCCTTCGAATCCCTGATCTTGCGCAGCGCCGTGCCGTACTCGACGAGGATCACGCCGGCCAGCCGCGCGACCTCGTTGGCAATCAGCGTGAGGCGGCCGCGACCTTCCTCGACGCGGCGCTTGAATGCGGCTTCGTCGGCCGGCAAGGGATCCTGCAGGAACGCACGCTCCAGCGCGACATCGATGATCTGCGCGCGCAGGTCCTCGAGCGTGCCGAGCGGCATGTAGAGCACCGCCATCTTCTGCAGATCGGGGATGTTCTTCTCGAGGTATTTCAGCGCGTCCCTGAGCTGCAGCGCGAAAAGCCGCCGCAGGCCCGCGCGATGCTTCGCTGCCGCGACGGCCGGCTCGTCGAAGACTTCGATCGTGACCGCGTCGCCGCCGTCGATCAGCGCCGGAAAGCCGATCAGCGATTGCGCGCCGCGCCGGACTTCCATGAGTTCAGGCAGTTCGCCGAAGGTCCAGGCGGTATAGCGCTGTCCCGCGGGCGGCGCGGCTGCGGCCGGTTCCGCGGACCGGGCAACGCCGGCATCGGCGACCGATCTTTCCGGCCCTCCGGCACCTGCGGGCGGCACCGAAGCCCTGACATTCAGGACGGCCAGTGCCTGGAATGCGCCGCGCGCCTGCGCGCCGAGCTCCGCCTTCAGCGCCCCCAGATTGCGCCCCATGCCGAGTTGCCGGCCATGCTCGTCGACCACGCGCAGGTTCATGAAGAGATGCGGCGGCAGCATGTCGAGCTTGAAGTCGGCGCGCTTCACGTCGAGGCTGGTCTCGTCGCGCACGCGCTTGAGCACGGCATCGGTCAACGAGCCGGCACCGAAGACCTCGGGCGCCGACAGCTGTTCGGCGTAGCGCGCCGCGGATTCAGGCAACGGCACCAGCCGCGCGCGCGGCTTCTGCGGCAGGCTCTTCTGCAGCGCCTGGATCTTGTCCTTCAGCATGCCGGTGACCAGCCACTCGCAACGCTCCTCGCTGACCTGGTTCAGCACGAAGAGCGGCACCGTGACGGTGAGCCCGTCGCGCGCATCGCCGGGCTCGTGCAGATAACTTGCCGCGCAATCGACGCCGCCGAGGCGCACGGTCGCCGGGAAGGACTGGGTCGTGATGCCGGCCGCCTGGTGCCGCATCAATTCGTCGCGTGTGAGATACAACAGCCGCGGCTGTTCCTTCGACAAGCGCCGGTACCAGTTCTCGAACATGACACCGCTGGCCGCGTCGGCCGGCAGCTGGGCATCGTAGAACGCATAGATCAGCTCGTCGTCGACCAGCACGTCCTGCCGGCGAGACTTGTGTTCGAGCCCCTCGACCTCGCGCACCAGCTTGCGGTTGGCAGCCAGAAACGGCAGCCTGCTTTCCCACTGCCCGCCGACCAGCGCTTCGCGAATGAAGATGTCCCGCGCAGCGACCGGATCGACCTTGGTGAAGTCGACGCGCCGTCCGCTGTACACCACCAGCCCGTAGAGCGTCGCACGTTCCAGCGCCGTGACCTGGGCGCTCTTCTTTTCCCAGTGCGGATCGAGCAGCTGCTTCTTCAGCAGATGGCCACCGACCTGCTCCAGCCATTGCGGCTCGATGTTGGCGATGCCGCGGCCGAAGAGCCGCGTGGTCTCCACCAGTTCGGCCGCGACGATCCAGCGGCCCGGCTTCTTCTTCAGATGCGCGCCGGGATGGCGATAGAACTTGATGCCGCGCGCGCCGAGGTAGGCCTCGTCATCCTCGGGCTTCCAGCCGATGTTGCCGAGCAGACCGGCCAGCATCGACAGATGCAATGGTTCGTAGCCCGCCGGCTCGGCGTTGATGCGCCACTTGTGCTCGGTGACGACGGTCAACAATTGCGAGTGGATGTCGCGCCATTCGCGCACGCGGCGGATGTTGATGAAGTTCTGGCGCAGCAACTGCTCATACTGGCGGTTGCTGAGCTTGTGGATGTGGCCTTCGGCCTCACCCACGGGTGACGCATGAGGCATCCCCTCCCCCGCCCTTCCCCGCCGAGCGGTGGAGGGTGAATAGCCGCGCGCATCGTGGATCCATTTCCACAATCGCAGGTAGCCGCTGAACTCGCTCTTCTCGTCGTCGAACTGCGAATGCGCCTGGTCGGCCTGCTGTTGCGCTTCCATCGGCCGGTCGCGCACGTCCTGCACGCTGAGCGCGCTGGCGATCACCAGCACTTCCTCGAGCGCGCCGCGCGTGCGCGCTTCGAGGATCATGCGGCCGACGCGCGGATCGAGCGGCAGCCGGGCCAGCTCGACGCCAGTCGGCGTGAGTTCATTCGCATCGTCCACCGCGCCCAGTTCATTGAGCAGTTGGTAGCCGTCGGCAATCGCGCGCCGCTGCGGTGCTTCAAGAAAGGGAAATCGCTCCACGTCGCCCAGGTGCAGCGACTTCATGCGCAGGATCACGCCCGCGAGCGAGGAGCGCAGGATCTCGGGGTCGGTGAAGCGCGGGCGGCCTTCGAAATCCTTCTCGTCGTAGAGCCGGATGCAGATCCCGTCCGCCACCCGGCCGCAGCGCCCGGCCCGCTGGTTGGCCGCGGCCTGGCTGATCGGCTCGACCAGCAGCTGCTCGACCTTGCTGCGGAAGCTGTAGCGCTTGACGCGCGCGGTGCCGGTGTCGATCACGTAGCGGATGCCCGGCACGGTGAGCGAGGTTTCGGCGACGTTGGTGGCCAGCACGATGCGGCGGCCGGTGTGGCCGTCGAAGATGCGGTCCTGCTCGGCCTGCGACAGGCGCGCGAACAGCGGCAGCACCTCGGCGCTGCGCATCAGCGGCTG
The DNA here is from genome assembly GCF_901827165.1 of Variovorax sp. SRS16. NCBI lineage: Bacteria > Pseudomonadati > Pseudomonadota > Betaproteobacteria > Burkholderiales > Comamonadaceae > Variovorax > Variovorax sp. SRS16. Next base: position 2,697,839 of record NZ_LR594666.1, on the reverse strand, counting down.
ATGGCTCAGGTGCCGCCGAAGGTGATCGGCGGCCTCGCGGATTTCGCGCTCGCCGGGGAGAAAGACCAGGATGTCGCCCGCGTGGTGCGGATCGCGCCAGAGCTCATCGACGCCTTCGGCGATGGCATCGTTCAGGTCGTGGTCGCGCGACTCCTCGAACGGCCGATAGCGCTGCTCGACCGGGAACATGCGCCCCGACACCATGATCGTCGGCGCCGGTCCCTTGGCAGAAGCAAAGTGCTGCGCGAAGCGATCGGCGTCGATCGTGGCCGAGGTCACGATCACCTTCAGATCGGGCCGTCGCGGCAATATCTCGCGCAGGTAGCCGAGCAGGAAGTCGATGTTGAGCGAGCGCTCGTGCGCCTCGTCGATGATCAGCGTGTCGTAGGCCTTGAGCAGCGGATCGGTCTGCGTCTCGGCCAGCAGGATGCCGTCGGTCATCAGCTTGACGGAAGCGTCGCGCGACAGCCGGTCCTGGAAGCGCACCTTGAACCCGACCACTTCGCCCAGCGGCGTCTTCAGTTCCTCCGCGATGCGCTTGGCGACAGAGGACGCCGCGATGCGCCGCGGCTGCGTGTGGCCGATGAGCCGCCCCTTGCCAGGCGGCGCGTTGAGCTTGCCGCGCCCAAGCGCCAGCGCGATCTTGGGCAGCTGCGTGGTCTTGCCCGAACCGGTCTCGCCGCAGACGATCACCACCTGGTTCGCGGCGATGGCGGCCATGATTTCGTCGCGCCGGGCCGACACCGGCAAGGACTCGGGAAACTCGATTCGAAGAGGAGACGAAGACAAGGCGGGCAGTTCGGGGAAAATCGCCGATTATCTTGCGCCGGCCTTTCCGCCGCTCCCACCCTCCCCATGTCCACCGTTTTCAACTTCACCTTCGTCCCCTGGTTCCGCTCGGTGGCGCCCTACATCCACATGCACCGCGGCAAAACCTTCGTGGTTGCGATCGCGGGCGAAGCCATCGCGGCGGGCAAGCTGCCGAACATCGCGCAGGACCTGGCGCTGATCCAGAGCATGGGCGTCAAGGTCGTGCTGGTGCACGGCTTTCGCCCGCAGGTCAACGAGCAGCTGCGCGCCAAGGGCCATGCGGCGCGCTACTCGCATGGCATGCGCATCACCGACGAGGTCGCGCTCGATTGCGCCCAGGAGGCCGCCGGCCAGCTGCGCTACGAGATCGAGGCCGCATTCAGCCAGGGCCTGCCGAACACGCCGATGGCCGGCTCCACCGTGCGCATGATCTCGGGCAACTTCATCACGGCGCGGCCCGTGGGGGTGGTCGACGGCGTCGACTTCCAGCATTCGGGCCTGGTGCGCAAGGTCGATGCGGTGGGCATCCGCCGTGGGCTGGATTTCGGCGCCATGGTGCTGATGTCGCCCTTCGGCTTCTCGCCGACCGGCGAGGCCTTCAACCTCACGATGGAAGAGGTCGCGACCAGCGTGGCGATCTCGATCCAGGCCGACAAGCTGATCTTCCTGACCGAGATCCCCGGCATCCCCCTCGACACCAGCCGGCCCGTCGGCGAGGACAACCCGATCGACACCGAGTTGCCGCTCGACACCGCGAAGAAGCTGCTGGCCTCGCTCGCGCCGGCGCAGCGGCCGACCGACACCGCGTTCTATCTGCAGCACTGCGTCAAGGCCTGCGAGGCGGGCGTGGAGCGCAACCACATCCTGCCCTTCTCCGTCGACGGCTCGCTGCTGCTCGAGGTCTACGTGCACGACGGCATCGGCACGATGGTGATCGACGAGAAGCTCGAATCGCTGCGCGAGGCCACGGCCGACGACATCGGCGGCATCCTGCAGCTGATCGAGCCCTTCGAGCGCGACGGCACGCTGGTCAAGCGCAGCCGCACCGAGATCGAACGCGACATCGGCCAGTACACGGTGATCGAGCACGACGGCGTGATCTTCGGCTGCGCCGCGCTGTACCCCTATCCGGAGGCGAAGACCGCCGAGATGGCGGCGCTGACCGTGTCGCCGCAATCGCAGTCGCAGGGCGACGGCGAGCGCATCCTCAAGCGCATCGAACAGCGCGCCAGGGCGCTGGGCATCGAAAGCATCTTCGTGCTGACCACGCGCACCATGCACTGGTTCCTGAAGCGCGGCTTCCAGCAGGTCAACCCCGACTGGCTGCCCGAAGCGCGCAAGCGCAAGTACAACTGGGACCGCAAGAGCCAGGTGCTGGTCAAGCGGCTGTAGCCCTGACGCACACACGACAATCCAGGCCATGAACCCCCTGCTCGCCAAACTGCAGCCCTACCCCTTCGAGCGGCTGCGACAACTCTTTGCGGGCGTGACGCCCAATGCCGATTTCAAGCCGATCAGCCTCGGCATCGGCGAGCCCAAGCACGCGACGCCGCAATTCATCAAGGACACCCTGTGTGCCAGCCTCGGCGCATTGGCCGCGTACCCGGCCACGGCCGGCGAACTCAGGCTGCGCGAGGCCTTCACCGGCTGGCTGAAGCGGCGCTACGACCTGCAGCTCGACCCGGCCACGCAGGTGCTGCCGGTGAACGGCTCGCGCGAGGCGTTGTTCGCGCTGGCGCAGACGGTGGTGGACGCGACGAAGGTGCCGGCGCCGGTGGTGCTGTCGCCCAATCCCTTCTATCAGATCTACGAAGGCGCGGCCCTGCTCGCGGGCGCCGAGCCGCACTACGTGCCGAGCGTGCCCGGGCGCAATTTCGCCGTCGACTGGGACAGCGTGCCCGAGGACGTGTGGCGCCGCACGCAGCTGGTGTTCGTCTGCTCGCCCGGCAACCCGACCGGCGCCGTGATGCCGCTCGACGAATGGCGCAAGCTGTTCGCGCTGTCCGACCGGCATGGCTTCGTGATCGCCGCCGACGAGTGCTACAGCGAGATCTATTTCCGCGACGAGCCGCCGCTCGGCGGGCTCGAGGCTGCGGCCAAGCTGGGCCGCCACGACTTCCGCAACCTGATCGCCCTCACCTCGCTGTCCAAGCGCAGCAACGTGCCGGGCCTGCGCAGCGGCTTCGTGGCGGGCGATGCCGCCATCATCAAGTCCTTCCTGCTGTACCGCACCTACCACGGCAGCGCGATGAGCGGCGCGGTCGCCGCGGCCAGCATCGCGGCCTGGAACGACGAGGTGCACGTGGTCGACAACCGCGCGCAGTACCGTGCCAAGTTCGCCGCCGTGACGCCGCTGCTCGAACCGGTGCTCGACGTTCGGCTGCCCGACGCCAGCTTCTACCTCTGGGCCGGCATCCCGGCTTCATGGCAGGGCGACGATCAGGCCTTCGCCCGCGCGCTCCACGCTCACTACAATGTGACCGTGCTGCCCGGCAGCTATCTCGCCCGCGAGGTCGGCGGCATCAACCCTGGCCGCGGACGCATCCGCATGGCGCTGGTGGCGGATACCGCCGAATGCACCGAGGCTGCGCAGCGCATCGTGAACTTCATCCAGAACCGAGCTTTCTCATGACCCAACAACTTCAGCAGATCATCGACGCCGCGTGGGAAGACCGCGCCAGCATTTCCCCCAGCAGCGCGCCGAAGGAAATCCGCGATGCCGTCGAGCACGTGATCGTCGAACTCAACAACGGCAAGCTGCGGGTCGCCACGCGCGAGAGCGTAGGCCAGTGGACCGTGCACCAGTGGATCAAGAAGGCCGTGCTGCTGTCGTTCCGCCTCAAGGACAACGAACAGATCCAGGCCGGCGCGCTGGGCTTCTACGACAAGGTGCAGACCAAGTTCTCGCACCTGTCGGCCAACGAACTCCAGGAAGCCGGCGTGCGCATCGTGCCGCCCGCCGTGGCACGCCGCGGCAGCTTCATCGCCAAGGGTGCGATCCTGATGCCTTCCTACGTCAACATCGGCGCCTACGTCGGCGAAGGCACGATGGTCGATACCTGGGCCACGGTCGGCTCCTGCGCCCAGATCGGCGCCAATGTGCATCTCTCGGGCGGCGTCGGCATCGGCGGCGTGCTGGAGCCGCTGCAGGCCGGCCCGACCATCATCGAGGACAACTGCTTCATCGGCGCGCGCTCCGAAGTGGTCGAAGGCGTGGTGGTCGAAGAGAACTCCGTGCTGTCGATGGGCGTGTACATCGGCCAGAGCACGCCGATCTACGACCGCGCGACCGGCGAAGTCAGCTACGGCCGCGTGCCTGCGGGCTCGGTGGTGATCAGCGGCACGCTGCCCAAGGACAATGGACGCTACAGCCTTTACGCGGCGATCATCGTGAAGCGTGTGGACGCCCAGACCCGCGCCAAGACCTCGCTGAACGACCTGCTGCGAGACTGATCTCAACCCTGACGCCGAGGAGTGGACCGATGAACACGATGGAGCGAATTCTTCGCCTGATGGCCGAGCGCAAGGCCTCCGACATCTACCTTTCGGCCAACTCGCCGGCGCTGATCCGGATCAACGGCAACTGCCTGCCGGTCAATGCACAGGTGCTGCCGCCCGAGGCGCCGCTCAACCTGCTGGCCGAGGTGGTGCACGAAAGCCGCATCGCCGAACTCGAACGCAGCGGCGAACTGAACATGGCGATCGCGCTGCCCGGCGCCGGCAATTTCCGCATCAGCGCCATGCGCCAGCGCGGCAGCTACGCGGTCGTGGTGCGGCACATCGCATCGATCATTCCGTCCTTCGACGAGCTGAATCTGCCGGAGATCCTCAAGACGCTCATCATGGAAAAGCGCGGCCTGATCCTGATGGTGGGTTCCACCGGCGCCGGCAAGAGCACCACGCTGGCGTCGATGCTCGACTACCGCAACGAGAACGCCACCGGCCACATCCTGACGGTCGAAGAGCCGATCGAATTCACCTTCACCAACAAGAAGTCGATGGTGAACCAGCGCGACGTGGGCAGCGACACGCAGTCGCTGCAGATCGCGCTCAAGAACGCCCTGCGACAGGCGCCCGACGTGATCCAGATCGGCGAGATCCGCGACCGCGAGACCATGACGGCCGCGATCGCCTATGCGCAGTCGGGCCATCTGTGCGTGGCCACGCTGCATGCCAACAACAGCTACCGCGCGCTGAACCGCATCCTGAGCTTCTATCCGGTCGAGGTGCGTGCCACGCTGTTGGGCGATCTCGGCGGCGCACTGCGTGCGATCGTCGCGCAGCGCCTGCTGCGCACGCCCGCGAACACGCGCGTACCGGCGCTCGAAGTGCTGCTGAACACGGCCCTGGTGGCCGACCTGATCGGCCAGGGCGACTTCTCGGCCGTGAAGGAGGCCATGGAGCAGTCGATGGCCGAAGGCTCGCAGACCTTCGAGGAGGACATCGCGCGCCTGGTCGTGGGCAACGTGGTCACGCGTGAGGAAGGCTTGTCGCAGGCCGACTCGCCGACCAACCTCATGTGGCGTCTGCAGAACCGCACGGCGCCGCCCGCGCGCAACGAGGACCGCGCCCTGCTCGACCAGGTCGAAGAGCCGACCTTCACGGACATCACGCTCGACGTCCGGTTGTAGAACTGAACCCCCGATGTCGCGAACGCTGCAGCTTGCCGAACAACTGATCTCCCGCCCTTCTGTCACGCCCGAGGATGCGGGCTGTCAGCAGATCCTCGGCGAGCGCCTGGCGGCCCTCGGCTTCCGGCTCGAAACCATCGAGGGCGGGCCGGCCGACTTCCGCGTGACCAATCTCTGGGCCGTGCGCCCGGGCACCGCCGACGCGACGTCGGCGCGGACCGCGGCCTTCGCCGGCCACACCGACGTGGTGCCCACCGGCCCCATCGAGCAGTGGCGCAGCCATCCGTTCACGCCCACCCATCGCGACGGCCGGCTCTACGGCCGCGGTGCCTGCGACATGAAGACCTCGCTGGCGGCCTTCGTCGTTGCTATCGAGGAGTTCCTCGCCGCCAAGCCCGACCCGCGCCTCACGCTCGCCTTGCTGCTCACCAGCGACGAGGAAGGCCCCGCGCGCGACGGCACGGTGGTGGTCTGCGACGCGCTGGCCGCGCGCGGCGAACGCATCGACTACTGCATCGTCGGCGAACCGACCTCGGTCGAGCGCTGCGGCGACATGATCAAGAACGGCCGGCGCGGCACGCTGAGCGGCAAGCTGACCGTGAAGGGCGTGCAAGGCCACATCGCCTATCCGCACCTGGCGAAAAATCCTGTGCACGCGCTGGCGCCGGCGCTGGCCGAGCTGGTCGCCATCAACGAGGCCGGCGGCTGGGATGCCGGCAACGCGTTCTTCCAGCCGACCAGCTGGCAGGTGAGCAACATCCATGCGGGGACCGGCGCCAGCAACGTGATTCCGGGCTCGGCGGTGGTCGACTTCAATTTCCGTTTCTCGACCGAATCGACCCCCGAGTCGCTGCAACAGCGCGTGCAGGCGGTGCTCGACAGCCATGGGCTCGACCACACGCTCGCATGGACGCTCGGCGGCCTGCCCTTCCTCACGACGCCTGGCGAACTGGTCGAAGCGGTGCAGCAGGCGATCCGCGACGAGACCGGCATCGAGACCGAGCTGTCGACCAGCGGCGGCACCAGCGACGCGCGTTTCATCGCCAGGATCTGCAGGCAGGTGATCGAGATGGGCCCGGTCAACGCAAGCATCCACAAGATCGACGAGCACATCGCGGTCGCCGAGATCGAACCGCTGAAGAACATCTACCGGCGCACGCTGGAACGGCTCGACGCGCTGCTGCCGACATGAGCAGCGTGATCGAGCTGATCGAAGCCGGCGCAAGGCAGCTGAGCGACGCCGGCGTCGCCTTCGGCCACGGCACCGACAACGCGTTCGACGAAGCAGCCTGGCTGGTGCTGTGGCGGCTGCAGCTGCCGCTGCACGAACTCGACGCGGTGGCCGATCGCCCGGTCTCGCCGGCCGATGCGGTGCGCGTCGCCGAACTGCTCGCGGCCCGCATCGCTTCGCGCAAGCCGGCGGCCTACCTCACGAAAGAAGCGTGGCTTCAGGGGGTGCCCTTCTACATCGACGAGCGCGCCATCGTGCCGCGCAGCTTCATCGCGGAGCTGCTGGCGGACGGCGGCATCGATCCGTGGCTCGGCGAGCACACGCGGCGCGTGCTCGACCTGTGCACCGGCAACGGCAGCCTCGCGGTGCTGGCGGCACTGACCTATCCGGAGATCGCGGTCGACGCCGCCGATCTGTCGGCCGAGGCGCTCGAAGTGGCGGCCATCAACGTGACGCGCCATCAGCTCGATGCGCGCATCACGCTGCTCGCGTCCGACGGGCTCGCCGGCGTGCGCGGTCCCTACGACCTGATCCTCTGCAACCCGCCCTACGTCAATACACGAAGCATGGCCGCGCTACCCGCCGAATACCGTGCCGAGCCCGCGCTGGCACTGGCCGGCGGTGCCGACGGCATGGACTTCGTGCGCCAGCTGTTGCACGATGCACCCCGATGCATGACGCAGGCGGCGGTGCTGGTGCTGGAGATCGGCAACGAGCGCGCCCACTTCGAGGCCGCGTTCCCCGCGGTCGAGGCCGTGTGGCTCGAAACCTCGGCCGGCGAAGACCAGGTGCTGCTGCTGACCCGCGACGCGCTGGCGACCCTGGCCGGCTGAACGGGCGCGCGGCATGACCGTGCTCGCGCCGACCTGCAGACGCAAAGAATGAACGTCCTTCTCGACACCCGATTGCCGCGCACGCTCGACGCCTGGGTGCAGTCGATGCTGGCCGACGGCCGCCCCGGCCTTCGCATCGATGCGTGGCTGTTCGAAGGGCTGGCCGCACGACGTGCCGCCGAACAACGCCTCGCGGAGGCCGGCATCGCGGCACGCTTTCGCAGCGCCTACAAGCCATTGGTCCATCACTTCCAGGAAGAGGTCGACCTTGCCGGGCTGGCCAGCGTGACGGTTCACTGCCCGGTGCATCCGATGGCATCGGCGCGCCGCTTCGCGCTGGAGGCCTATCCGCTCGCGGAGATGCTTACGGGCATCGAACTGCAGCTCGTGCCGCAGCCACCGTCCGAGGCCACGCCGCGCCACGAAATCGAACTGCGCTGGCATGACGGCAGGCAGCGCACCGACGCGGTCTTCGCACCCAACCGGGTGCACCAGGATGTGCTCGGCAACACCCTGCTGTCGCCCTGCGCCTGGATGAAGATCACGCAAGGCGAAGCGCCGGTGACGGACGGCGCGCGACCCTCCGACTACGAAGCGCTGTTCCGGCTCGCGATGGACACGCTGCACCAGCATCCCTGGCCGGTCACGGAACCTTATTTCGAACGGCTCGACATCCGCGTCGATCTGCCGGGCGTCGCGGCCACGGCGGAGAGCGGCGCACCCTGGGTCGATCTTCACGAGGCGCTGCACGAGGATCTGTACTTCTCGCTGCTGGAGCTGTTCCAGCAGCGCAGCGGACGGCCGCCCGGCGATCGCCGTTTGCAGCCGGGCCAGATCGTGCCGGACGTGCGCGTGAGTGAAGGCAAAGTGGGCTTGCGCATCGGCTTGCGCGAATACCCGGCACCGATCGCCGATGAGGGGGCCGCGAACGACATCCCGCTCGACAGGATCGCGGCCCCGCTCGGCTTTGCGCGCATCGCGGAGGAACTTGCAGCGATTCCGGGCGAGCGCTTCGAAGCCACGAGCCGGCAAGGCCGGGCCGTGGTCGGCATCTACCATCCAGGCGCCGGCCCGGCGGTGATCGTCAGCGGCGGCCAGCATGCCAACGAGACCTCGGGCGTCGTGGGCGCGCTGCGCGCGGCGCGGCATCTGGCCGCGCAGCCGGACGCGCACTTCGCGCTGATCGCGCTCGAGAACCCCGACGGCTACGCATTGCACCGCGAGCTCTGCGCGCACTCGCCACAGCACATGCATCATGCGGCGCGCTACACGGCGCTGGGCGACGACGTCGAATACCGCGAACATGCGCCCTTCCACGAGCGCGAGGCGCGGCACGAAGCGCTGCGCCTGTCGGGCGCCGCATTGCACATCAACCTGCACGGCTACGCCGCGCACGAGTGGACGCGTCCGCTGACCGGCTACATTCCGCGCGGCTTCGCGCTGTGGACGATGCCCAAGGGCTTCTTCCTGGTCCTGCGCTACCGCAAGGGATGGGCGGACACGGCGCGGCGGCTCGCCAAGCATGTCTGCGGCCGGCTGGCAGAGCGGCCCGAACTCATGGCCTTCAACGCGGCCCAGCTCGCCACCTACAATACGCATGCTGGCGCGCTTCCCTTCGAAGTCATCCGCGGCACGGCCTGCTCCCTCAGCGAGGTCGACCGCCCCGGACCCGCCCTGACCCTGATCACCGAGTTTCCGGACGAAACGATCTACGGTGATTCCTTCGTATTTGCCCACGACACCCAGACCGCCGCCGTGCTGGCCGCGGTCGAAGCCATAGGCCTGATTTCGCCGAGTCCATGATCACCCTGAAGAACGTCATCCTGCGCCGCAGCGCCAAAGTGCTGCTCGACGGCGCGAGCGTCACCATCAACCCCGGCGAGAAGGTCGGGCTGGTGGGACGCAACGGCGCCGGCAAGTCCACCTTGTTCGCGCTCTTCAACGGCACGCTGCACGAGGACGGCGGCGACTTCTCGCTGCCACGCCAGTGGCGCATGGCCCAGGTCGCGCAGGACATGCCCGAAACCGAGGAAGGCGCCAGCGATTTCGTGGTCGGCGGCGACACGCGGCTGGTGGAACTGCGCCAGGCCCTGGCCGCGGCCGAAGCGGCGCACGAGACCGACCCCGACGATCACGACATGGGCATGGCCCTGGCCCATGCCTACACCGACCTCGCCGATGCGGGCGAGCACGATGCGCTGCCGCGCGCCCAGGCGCTGGTGCTCGGCCTCGGCTTCAAGGTGCACGAGCTCGACCAGCCGGTCAACAGCTTCTCGGGCGGCTGGCGCATGCGTCTGCAACTGGCGCGCGCGCTGATGTGCCCGAGCGACCTGCTGCTGCTCGACGAACCCACCAATCACCTGGACCTGGATGCCCTGGTCTGGCTCGAGTCCTGGCTGCAGAAATACGCCGGGACCATGATCGTGATCAGCCACGACCGCGAATTCCTCGACGCCGTGACCGACGTCACGCTGCACATCGAGCATGCCAAGCTCACGCGCTATGGCGGCAACTACAGCGCCTTCGAAACGCTGCGCGCGCAGCAGATGGAGTTGCAGCAGTCCGCCTTCGCCAAGCAGCAGGACAAGATCGCGCACCTGCAGAAATTCATCGACCGCTTCAAGGCCAAGGCCAGCAAGGCCAAGCAGGCGCAGAGCCGGGTCAAGGCGCTGGAGCGGATGGAAAAGGTGGCGCCGCTCTTGGCCGAAGCCGACTTCACCTTCGAATTCAAGGAGCCGGGCAACATCCCGAACCCGATGCTCTCGATCAGCGATGCGAGCTTCGGCTACCGGGCCGAGGGCGAGCCGCCGAAGACCATCCTGCGCGGCGTGAGCCGCTCGATGCTGGCCGGCCAGCGCATCGGCATCCTGGGCGCGAACGGACAGGGCAAGTCGACGCTGGTCAAGACCATCGCGCGCGAAATGGGCGCGCTGGCCGGCACGGTGACCGAGGGCAAGGGCCTCAACATCGGCTATTTCGCGCAGCAGGAACTCGACGTGCTGCGCCCGCAGGACACGCCGCTCGAGCACATGGTGCGCATGGCGCGCGAGCTCGGCGCGAGCGTCAAGGAGCGCACCGGCGAGCAGGACCTGCGCGGCTTCCTCGGCAGCTTCAATTTCAGCGGCGACATGGTCAAGCAGCCGGTCGGCACGATGAGCGGCGGCGAGAAGGCGCGCCTGGTGCTGGCCATGATGGTCTGGCAGCGCCCCAACCTGCTGCTGCTCGACGAGCCGACCAACCACCTGGACCTGGCGACGCGCGAGGCCCTGGCCGTCGCGCTCAACGAGTTCGAAGGCACGCTGATGCTGGTGAGCCATGATCGGGCGCTGCTGCGCTCGGTCTGCGACGAATTCTGGCTGGTCGGACGTGGCGTCGTCGCCGACTTCGATGGCGATCTCGACGATTACCAGCGCTACCTGCTGGACGAGGCCAAGCGCCAGCGCGAAGAGGCCAAGGCGGCCACACGCGACGCGATCGCCGCTGTCGCCGTGGCCGAAGCGCCGCCGCCTGCCGTCCAGGCAGCGAAGACGCCGGCGCCCACGGCCCCCGAGGCGGCGTCCGGCAGGACTCAGCGCAAGGCCGACGCGCAGGACCGCCAGTTGCGCAGCGACCAGGCCAAGCCGCTCAAGCGCGAGCTCGCGCAGATCGATCAGCGACTCGCCAGCGCCGGCGCCGAGAAGGCCTCGCTGGAAGCCCGGCTGGCCGCGCCGCTTGCAGCGGCGGAGATTGCCGAGGCCGGCAAGCGGCTCAAGGCCCTGAACGACGAGATCGGCGAACTCGAGGAGCGCTGGCTGGCCCTGTCGGATCAGCTGGAGGCGCTCGCCGCATAACGAATAGGCGTGATAGGCTGCACCCAGCATGCCTTCGGCCATCGAACTCGCCCAGGGGGATCCCCAGCTCATTGCCGCGATCCGGCGCAGCCGGCGCCTGCTCGGGCGCAAGGCGCTCATCGCTGCCGCGGCGAGCGCGGTCCCGCTGCCGGGTGTCGACTGGGCCGCCGACGCTGCCCTGCTCACGCGGCTGGTTCCGCAGATCAGCGCCGAATTCGGCCTCTCGGTGACCCAGATCGAACGCCTGGCGCCGCACGAGCGCGACCGGATCCAGAAAGCGGCATCGGCGGTCGGCGCCTTGCTGGTCGGCAAATTCGTGACGCGCGAGCTGCTGCTCAGGCTGGCGCGCCATGCCGGGATCCGGCTGACGGCCCAGCAGGCAGCCAAATACGTCCCGGTCGCGGGCCAGGTGGTGTCTGCCTCGCTGGGCTACGCCGCGCTGCGCACGCTGGGCGAGCTGCACATCCGGGATTGCGTCAAGGTCGCGCAATCCGTCGGGCGCAGACTTCCCTCGCCTCCGCCCCCCGAGGCAGGAGAGCCGGACAGGCCGCGAACCCCTTCGCGCCTCACTCGAACATGGGATCGCCTGCGGCTGCGATGAGGCCGACCATCGCAGGCCATTTGCCCCCACAGGCTGTTGGCCTACCACGACACGCGATCCTGGACAATTGGCCAAGAGGGTCATAATCACCAAACTCCGGGTACGGATGCGGAGACGACCGGCAAAGACGACACGAGACAGATCAAGGTGACGTCGTTCCGCACGGCGAAATCGGAGGAGCGGAAGATGAATGAGACAGACCTTGCAGCAGCGATAGAAAGGCTCATGGCCCGAGTCGACTACTACCTGCACTGCGAATTGGACGAAGAGTACGACCACGATCGGCCGGATACCGCGCGCCACCTGCTCGAAGCAGCGCTGAGGCAGGAACTGCTGCGCGCCAGCGCAGTCGGCATGGTGTCTGCCATCACCACCGCCGGCGCTTCCGCCCTGGACGACGAAACCCCCTGACACCGCTGCCGAAGCCTGCAAGCAGTCCTTGCAACGCTGATTGGGCTCGTCCCGCACCGGCCGGTGCGCTGGCGAACACGGTGCGCTAGAGTCGACCGCAGTGGACAGCCTCGACCTGATCAAGACCTTCTGCGAAGTTGCCGCGCACGGCAGCTTCTCGCGCGCCGCCAAGAAGCTCGACATGTCGAAGGCTTCCGTGAGCAAGTACGTGGCCGAGCTGGAAACCCGCTTCGGCGTGCGGCTGCTCAATCGCTCGACACGTTCCGTGAGCCTGACCGATGCCGGCGTGCTGCTGCTCGAGCGAAGCAAGCCCGTTCTCGAAATGGTGGAGCTCACCCAGGCCGAACTCCAGGAGCATGCGAGCCGGCCCACCGGCCGCCTGCGCATCGCGGCACCGCACGGTATGGGACAGGGCGATCTGCCCAAGCTGCTCGGGCAATTCATGGGGCACTACCCTGAAGTCAGCCTCAGCGTGCAATTCAGCAGCCGCACGATCGACATGGCCGAAGAAGCCATCGACCTGGCGCTGCGCTTCGGCCCGATCGAGGACGACAACCTGATCGTGCGCAAGCTGGCGCTCGTCAAGCTGGCCGTCTGCGCATCGCCGGCCTACTGGAAGAAGCACGGCACGCCGCTGCATCCTGCCGAGCTGTCCGACCACGAGGCGCTCACCCATTCGCGTTCCGGCCCGCATCCGCAGTGGCGCTTCGAAGTCGATGGCCATCCGCTCGACGTGGCTGTCAAAAGCCGGATGGATGCGACCGAGAACGCCGCATTGGTCCAGGTGGCGCTGCAGGGCTTCGGCGTGGTCTATATGCCGGCCCTCATGGTGCAATCGCACATCGACCATGGCGATCTGGTGCCTGTGCTGCAGGACCATGTTCGCAACGACATGTGGCTTTCCGCCGCCTACCTGCAGCGACGCCACAACAGCGCCGCCTTGCGGGCACTGCTGGATTTCCTGCAGACGCGGATCGGCGTGAAGGATGTCGCAGGGCGCTGAAGCGCAGGGATGCGGGTCGTCTGCCGGGGACGCCTCGCATTCGACGCAACCCGCCGATGCCCAATTTCGAATCCGGGTCGCATTCGGCCGGGCCGGTGATCGACGCCGCCCTCTCTTTATCTATGACTCTTCCGGCCAGCCCGTGAAGATGTTGTAGTCCGCACGATTCGCGTCATAGCAGCTCAAGGGAAGGTGAGCCGCGCAAGCCGATCAAGAAGCCCAAGCGCACGCGGGGCGCAAGGCTGAGAAGAAAAGCGCATGATGATGATCACAGGCTCTTCGGGGCCTTCTTCGTGACGTGGAAGTGCCGGCAATCGGCGTGGCGACAAAACTAGATGCCACAGCCCTCAGCCAAACTCTTGTTCGCCAGATCCAGTCTTTCATTCATCCAGCCAAGCTTCGACTCATCGAAATCGCCGTCGCCCTCTTTCCCTGGGCATGCTTCGGGACCGCAGGGCACTCATGGAAGACCTTGGATACACCGTGATTTTTCCGAAGCTGCAGGGCCGCACATGGGACGGCGAGGACGTGAGCCGGGGCCATGCCACCGCCGCGATTCAAAGACACCCAAACCACCTGAGCGGGGACCGTGCGACACCTCACGCGCTGCGCCACACGTTCGCCTCGCGGCTTCTGCAATCGGGCGTCTCGCTTGCCAAGGTCTCGAAGCTATTGGGCCACTCGTCGATTGCGATGACGGCCCGCTATGCGCACCTCGCGGACGATGCGCTGCACGCTGAGGCTTGGTATATGCTGGAGCGCATTCATGGGGCCACCCACAAAAGTCCCCTCACCACAGTCCCGAGAGAGGAAGAACCAACGGATGAATCAATGGAACTCCTTGATTCACCTGAAGATTCTGGTAGGACGTACAAGATTCGAACTTGTGACCAACGGATTAAAAGTCCGACAAGAAATACATTCCTGAGTATTCGGCAGTGTTGATACAATTCAACAAAATCAACGCCTTAGATTGGATTCACTGGATGAATCGACAGTCAAACGTTGATTCAGATTCCTCCAAATTCCCTCAATCTGGCTACATGGTGGCTACACGGAGCGCCTGTGATGGCAAGACCGCCGAAAAATCAAGCTCCGGACCTGACGAAGGCGATCGACATCACTACCGGGTCCATAGAGCGCCTGGTGTGCCCGTTGGGTAAGCCTCAGGCATTCCTCCGCGATCTGAAAGCGCCTGGGCTGCGTGTACGGGTCACAGCCAACGGCGCAAAGTCGTTCGTCTTCGAGGCCAAGCTAGATCGACAGACCATCCGCAGGACTATCGGCGATGTTCGGGCATGGAAGATCGATCAGGCGCGTGTGGAGGCGAATCGCTTTCGCGTCCTGATCGACAACGGCGAAGATCCGCGCGAGCACGACAAGATTCAAACTGCTGCGAAGATCGAGCGCAACATCGAGGCTGAAAGATCCAAGACAACCGTTGGAGAGGCCTGGATAGCCTACCTGGCGGCCCGGAAAGAACATTGGGGTACTCGGCACTACGAAGACCATAAGCGGCTCGCCAAGGAAGGCGGCACACCGGCCAAGAGAGGCACGCGCGGCACCGGCAAGACGAAGCCCGGTCCAATCTACGCCTTGCTTGCCATGAGGCTGGATGAACTGACGCCGCCGATTATCGAGGCCTGGGCGGTTGAGCAAGGCAAGGAGCGCCCTACCTATGGCCGGCTCGCCTGGCGGTGCCTGAAGGCGTTCTTAGCTTGGTGCGCAGAGGATCGGGAATACAAGTCTCTCGTTGATGCCGGAGCGGCAAAAACGCGCAAATCCCGCGATGCCTTCGGCAAGGCAGGACAGAAAAAGGATGTGCTCCTGAAAGAGCAATTGCCGGCGTGGTTTGCAGCGGTGCGCGGGCTGCCGAATGCCACCGTCGCAGCCTACCTGCAAACGCTGCTGCTGATCGGTTCCCGCCGTGGTGAGCTGCTCGAACTGAAGTGGACCGACACCGATACGAAGTGGAACGGCATGACCATCCGCGACAAGGTAGAGGGCGATCGACAGATCCCGCTTACTCCGTATGTCTGGAGCCTGCTGGATGCCCTCCCCCGCATCAATCAATTCGTCTTCGCCAGCACGCGCAAAAAAGATCAGGCCCTGAGCGATCCGAACAGCGCGATGGAGACGGTTTGCATCACCGCGGGTGTTCAGGGGCTGACGCTGCACGGGCTGCGCCGATCATTCAAGAGCCTGACTGAGTGGTTGGAGATTCCTGCCGGTGTGGTGGCTCAGATCATGGGCCACAAGCCCAGCGCGACGGCGGAAAAGCACTACACCGTGCGCCCCCTCGATCTCATTCGTATCCACCACGAGCGCATAGAGGCATGGATGTTGGAACAGGCCAAGGTGCCATTCAAACGTCCTGATGCAGTCGCTCCAGCGCCGGCTGAAAAAGCAAAAGAGCCCACCTTGGGCACTGACAAAACCGACAAAAGGCCAAGCAGTCAAAAAGATCCTGGGGTGAAACCCGTGCTTTAGTGGTTTCTGCCATCCTGAATGCTCTACGAATGAGGGCAGAATCCCGCAAAAAATGAGGGTTTGCGCAATGCTGGATGAGCTTAACCAACAAAGTTGGTGGATAGGGCTGAATATTGTTTTCCCAATGATTCCGATCTTCTTCATGGTCGGTTTCAAAATTGCAGCCTCGCCAAATGGTCAACCTAGACCACCCATTGCCAAAGTTTGGGCTGAGGCTGCCGCTGATGGACAACTGTGCTTCTACGCCGCCGCGATCACCGCGGCGTCGATGACCGAGACGCTCATACCCGATATGAAGGTATCACTTCTCTTCGGATTACAGGTTGTCTTCGCTCTCGTCGCTACACTGGTCTTCGCAATCTTCAACACGATCCACAACGTTGACGGGCAGCATCCCAACACTGACGTGCTTAGTCGCTGGTCGAATCGCCTCACCTGCCTGGCGATTGGCAGCGCCATGCTGATCCATGTCTATCATGATTACCCACACATCTTTACTGCCGCTAGCTAAGTCGCTCGTTGTCGCCGGGGCCGCTGCGTTGGTTTCGACGTTGGCAATGCTCGTTCTTGGTTACCCAGGGTACGCGAACTGGGCGGCTATCTGCAGTGCTCTTGCGGCGGGCATCGTCTCCTTTGTACTTTACAGGCGCCCAACTTCTTATGCACAGCCGCTGCCGGGCTATCAGGTGCACGGTGCGGCGAGAAGTCCAGTGCACGACAAGAGATCGAGGCGCGCGCGCGCTGAAGAGGAGTCGCAGATCGATTTCAGCAACTCGGTGCCGCCGTAAAGCGGTGGCCGCCGCAAAGCCGAACGATCGCTTGGCGGCGAGCCCATGAAGCCGGCAAAGAAATTCCGTATCGCCTAGGGAAAGCTCTGCCCCTCGACAAATGCGAAGAAAACGGCTGCTGCAGTGCAGATTCTCAAGGGTCACGCGCGCCGCCGAACCGCCAGCCTGGAGCTTCGGAGCGATCGTTGGAAGGTCAAGGATCGCGCAATGACGGTAGAAGCCAAGCTCTGACCCCTGACCCAGGAAGGCTGGGAGATTCCGCTCCCGCACTAAAGCCCGTTGGTGAAAGCCTTCGGCGTCAAGTACGCGGATCTGGGCGACAGCAAGACGGACGGCAAGACGATGGCGATCATCGAGGGATACGCCTACGATGCAACCGCCGACCGTGGCCGGTCGAAGTCGCCATCGGGTGGTTCAACAACCCGCCCACGCTGCCAGAACGGCGCCTTCGACAGCCTCGACGCCGAGCACTTCAAGGTCTCGGGCGCGTGCAGAACAGATCACCATCCAAGGACTGGCCTCCCCGCCTTGATCTGGTCATTGCCTTGCATGCAAGCGCTTGCCGGCCAGCCAAGCATCTACGATAAGCGCTCGTGCCGCGGGGTGCTCCGGATCCGTCATGACCCATTCGGGATAAGAATGCGGCAAACTCGCTGCAGTCACTCGAATCGCATCGAACTCAGTCGGGGACAAGGGCGCGACGCTCTCGGCACGCCGAGTCAAGCTCTTGCGTAGCGCCGCTTGCCACGCGTCCGGCAAGTGCTCGACGGCCGGCAAGAGCGCAAGTGCAATGCGCGCCGCGCGCGGGCTCAACGCTTCAGCTTCCCGGCGCAAACGCGCCAGGCATTCGGTTCCACTCATGGCGTTTCTTGACCTTAGTTTTTGAACGGCGTGGCCGGGCCGCTGTCCGACGCAACTGCGCAGCGCCATGCAGTTCGGCCCAGCCACGCCCCGATGCAGCGTCACGCAGCTTGTACGCTGATGCGCCTCGGCTGCGCGTGCTCCGCCTTTGGAATGCGTAGCTTCAGCACGCCCTGGGCCAGCTCCGCCGAGATCTCCCCGGTGTCAAGTTCCTTGCTCAGCGTGAAGACGCGGTGGAAACGCGCCAAGCCCACTTCCGTGTGGCTGGACTGCAGTCCCTGCGGCACCGGTATATCTGCCTCAGCTTCGATCTTCAGGGTGTCGCCCGTGACGTGCAGGCCGAGCTTCTCGCGTGACACCCCGGGAAGGTCGGCATACAGCGTGATGCCCCCGCTGTCTTCGACCACGTCCACGGGCGGCGTCAGCGCGGCCTCGCTGTAGCGCGAAACTTGCTGTTCGCCAATTTCTTTAGAGGCGGCGACGGCGGGTGATTGATGCTGGGTCATGTTAGATCTCCCTTCTCATTACTGGATGGTGATGCGCCGCGGCTGAGCGGAGGCGCGGCGCTGGACTGTGATGTGCAACACGCCATCGCGGTACTTGGCCTCGACCGCTTCCGGATCCGCATCCTCCGGTAGCGTGAGCATCCGGCGGAAGGCGCCCTCGAAGCGCTCGTTGATGTGGATGGCTGCGTTGGCGTCGGCCTGGGGCAATGGACTCTTGCGCTCGCCGGCAATGGTCAGCAGGCCACGATCGAGGTTCACCTCCACCGTCGAGGGATCGATGCCCGGCGCGAACGCGTAGATCTCCACGGTCTGCGGCGTGCCGCCGACATTGAGCGCGGGAAATCCGTTGCGGCCGAAGCCTCGGATGGTGGGGGACAGATCGAAGGCCTGCTGCATCTCGCGTTGCAGGCGATCCATCTCGGCGAACATGTCGCGTGGGAACAGGGATCGGTACATGGCGAAAACCTCCTTTCAGGTTGAACGGAGCGCCGGAGCGTCTCCAGCGCTTCCGTCAAGCGAAATAGGAGCCGTCGCGGGCATTTCAAGAGCGAAGAAGCGCCTCGGTGGAGGGGGGATTCCATGGTTGTGCCGTTGCGGACGACGACGCTATCGGCCCCTGTCGCATCGATAAAAATCTTTAAACCCACCGAGCCTTGAAGCCTTTCGAAGCGACGGTATGTTGGTTCTCAGAAGCCAATCGTCATTCCAAGGCAAGAGGAGATTTGTCATGTCGATGGACTTGCTCAAGAAAATTGCATCAGTGCGCCTGCCTGTCTCGTACACCGCGACTGAAGACATCGACGCGGTTAGGATCCTTCGGCAGGCTGGATTAGTTGTCGCACTCATCCCCGCACCTGCAGACCCCGTGACCTTATCCGGTGGCAAACACGCCGCTCAAGTCCTCGCGATAACGGCGAAAGGACGGAATGAGCTGAGAGAGGCCCAATCGGCGCGAGACAGAGCGCTGGCGGAGGCCTGAATCTGAGCAGCGACGCCGAGAGCGAGCCATTCGCACCGGAGAAGTCCGCAGCTGGACGGAATCACTCGGCTGTACCGAGGAAGAGTTGCGCAAAGCCGCGACTGCGGTGGGCAATTCGGCGGGAGCCGCCCGCAAGCACCTGGGCGAAAACCTCCACTCATGAAGCTGAGGCAAACTCCAGTTCTTGAAATGGTAGGCTGTGAGCGTTGCCGCCCTGATTGCATCTCTTGCGGTCACCCGCTAGGGCCGCAGGTAACCGCCAAGATAGGGCGCAAGTCGGGCGCATGCTCGTGCATCACCTGCTGTCCTAGGCGCTCGCTGAAGCTATGGCCGCACCTGCGGAACCTAGCCATTTAAATGCTGCATGAGGGAATGGCTTTTTGCGCTCGCTCAGAAGCCCTGCGCAATCTCCACGATTGCCGCGTAAACCTGCGCGAGGTCGGCATGCCTGAATGCAGCTACGTGCTCATCTCGATTGGCTCGAAGGAACGGGGGCAAGTTCGAGATCTCAGATCTGGGCAAGAGTACGAAGTCCTGCATGGACTGATTCCCGAGCGCCATCCGCAGAGCCAGCACATGGGAGCTTCCGGAGTTTCGCCTGTGCGCGATTCTCCAACCCGAGCAGCCGTAGGCCATGGGCTCCTGATGCCTGCACATGAGGACCTCGATGGCAAGTTGGCTTTTGAATCTGATCACGTTGCGATGCAGGGAACACCGCACGCCCCTCTCATTTAACGACCGGAGCAACTGCTCGATGTGGTCGGTCTTCGTCTGAACCAGCGCCCGGTCCAGATCGTGAAAGCGGCGCCTTGTCGGCATGGTGAAGCCCAGGCGTTCGTAGGCGCCGGAGATCGAGCCGAAGTGGTTCGCAAACGTGCTGACTGCCGGCATCGCTGGCTCCTGTCGAATGAGCGAGATCGAGAGCGTCCCTTTTCGCCTGAGGATGCCGCGAAGACCTTCGAGCAGATCTTCGTCGCAGAGCAGCTTTCTCCGGTTGAATTGCCTCACGCACGCGACAGCCTCGAAAAGCTCACGGCTGACCAATGGCTCGAACGCGCCTTCGCACCTGACCCACTTTTCCGATGGGAGGTAGATGGCGGGTGAGGTGAGCCGTCGGATGGTCTTTCCACTGACGCTGACGCCGATGTATTTCTCGTTCGTGAGAATGCTCTCAACCAACCACCGGGTCCAATTCCTCCCGGAGAACCTCAGGCCCTCCTGATTGAGGTTGGCGGCAATCTGCCGCTCGCTCTTTCGCAGATAGACGTAGTCTCGATAGATCCTGTGAACGACGGCAATCTCTTCCGCGGGGCCGGGCACCAGCGTGACACGATCGGACTGAAGGTTCTTGAGTTCGCCGTCGGATAGGAAAACGCCCTGCTTGCCGCTGCCGAACACCACTTTCCGGCGAAGCCCATAGCCGGGAATGCCACCGGTGCGAAATCCCATGCTGGCCACGCGCGCTTTGCCCAGCGCCGTCTTCGTGGACAGCTCCCGGCTGAACTCGCCCGCCATGGCCCGCTTGAGCGCCTTCAGCACACTGGATAGCGGCTGTTCATCTGAACCGAACTGCTCCGCGCAGTAGATCACCCGTATCCCAGCCCTCCGGCAGAGGAATTCGTAGTGCGCGCTTTCGTCGGCGTCTTGAAATCGGCCCCAGCGGCTCACGTCGTAGACAAGCACGACCTCGAAATCGACCTTGCCGCCAACTATGTCTGAGAGCAGGCGCGATAGCCCCGGGCGACTGCGCAGCGTGAGGCCGCTCTTGCCCGGGTCGGAATAGGTTGCGACGATTTCCATGTGGTTCGTCTCTGCGAACACATGGATGAGCGCAGACTGGTTCAGGATCGAGTACTTCTGATGGTCCGTGGACATACGGACGTACTCGGCAGCTCGAACAACCCTTGCCGGGTCGAGCGGGGGTTTGTGTGAGGCGGCCATCTCGCACTCCCAACAGGCGGGATGCGGATGGTGCCCTTTTTTGGCGGGAAAGGCCAGGATAGGACAGTCGCCGGCATCGAGGAACCTACCCGCGAAGGGCTGGCTGCCGAAGCATCCTCTACCAGCGCCGGGACTGTGACGCGATCGTGCGAGGTGGCGCTTAAGCGAAACTTAGGCCTCTGAAACTCGGAGCCCGTCATGCCTGCAACACCGCAAGAAGTCGCCGCACTTCGACGAACCTTCGAGCAAGAGCACCGCAAGCCCGCTCGTGCCCTGGCCGAGCTACTCCTGATAGGCAATGTGCTGCTTGAGTCCCACGAGGCTCTTGAAGGCCGGCTCGGCGAACGGTTCGAAGCCTTCGTGCTTGAGAGCCTTGAAGACGAGGGCGTCAGCCATTCCGAGTTCGCGCGCGCGGTGCAAGCCCTGCAGGATCTCCGCTCCACCTTGGAAACTCTGGACGGATTGCCAGGCTAGCTATGGCAGCAGCGACCCGAAACCGAACGGACCCGCCCGGCGGCTTGGGGGGTGGTGGCGGCGCGCGCTGCTGCCTTGGACCCTTCGCCAGGTCTTCGACCAGCGTCTGCAGCGCGACCAGCCCGGCCGCCATGGCCTCCTGGTAGCTCCCGACCCACTCTTCTGCCCCGTTGAGCTCCAGCCAGTGGCCCAATCCCTACTGCTCGATCAGTACCCAGGCGAACCACCCCTTATCTGGCTCATCGACATAGACCGCGATCCGGCGCAGCTCCCCCGCAGCCACGGGCGCCTACTGCTTGCCGAGGAAAGTGCGGACCGCCTCGGCCGAGGTGCCGGCCTCGGCCACTGCCTTACGCAAGGTTTCCTCATCAACGCCGAGAGCCTCAGTCCAGTAGCGGACCTCGTGCTCCTCGTTGACGTTGATGCGTGAGCGGTCTTGGCCGCCGCGGTTCGAGAGATCGTCTGGCATGGTCTTCTCCTGCTGGTGGAAGGTCATGAGACTGGGCTCCCATCCAGTTTTAGGTCAGACGCGGCTTCTGTCACATGCAGGACGGATGCCAGCGGCGCAGAATGCCCGCCATGGAGACGAAGGAAAGAGCCGCCCAGATCGCACGCCTGCAGCAGCTGGCTGTTGAAGAGCGCCAGGCGCACTTGGACGAGGATGAGGCTGCCATCAGCACAGCTCTCGACCTCATCGAGGAGCGGGTGCGGGCGCGCGTTGCTCGGCAGCGACGCAGCCAGATCCTGCTCGTTGCCGCGGCTGTTGTTGGTGCCTTGACGGCCATCCTTGCCCTCTGGCCGCGCCGGCGGTAGCTTCCGACGGGCCTACTCAGAACGGCGGCCGAGCCAGCTCGTCGAGCCACGCCACCGCGTCGGCGCCGAGCGGCAAACTACTCCTCGACCTGTGCAGCGCTTCCTCCACATGCGCCAGTCGGGCGAAGGCGTGCAAATCCTCGTCAGTGGGCCCGGAGCTCTTTCCCTCCAACTGCTCACGAAAAGCCGCGACGATCCGGGCTTGCGCAAGTTGGCGCATCTGTGTCGCTTTGCGAATCATCCCGTCGATGCTTTCAAGTTCGTGTGCTGGCATGGGTCTCCCTGGGTCGGAGCGGAGATTTTCTTGCCCGGATAACTAGCTGCCCTGTAGGCGTGCGCGCCTCTTACGACCCTGAAGCGAATCTGAAGCCGGCGTCGGCAGACTACTGTATGCTTAACCAGTGTTTTACGAAGTTGTCATGCTGCGCAATCGGAGTCGGCGCCTGGGCCGTGGGGAACTGGTAGCGCCGTTGCGTGGCACCCTGCGGATCACCGAGGCGGACCGGGCCACGAACAACTTCAAGCGCAACCTGCTGGTAGCAAACCTCTGGGATAGCTACGGCGAGAGTCGCATGCGTGGCTTGGCGACGTTATTCGACCCGGTGCTGCTGCCCTACAAGGGCGACGGCTGGCTGATCGCCGGCACTGAGCTGCATTCCGAGGGGCAAGAGCTTTGCGAGCACCGGCAGGTTTGGCTGTGCAGACCGGTCGCCTTATGAAGCCGAACGCGCGCCGCATGAGGTAGGGCAGCGGCTACTTAAAACGGTGTTCGATCCCAGCCTGCTTCAAAATTCTGTTTGCAAAGTGCCGATCATCCACTTTGCGCGGCACGATTTGCACATAGGCGCCCTTGACCCATGCCTCGTGTGAGCCTTTGCCGCGGTCGGGCAGCTTCTTAAAGTGATGCGTCTCCAACAGATCGATCACCTGCCGGCGGTAGTTCATTCCTCCGAGATCTTCGCGTCCCTGAACACCAGATTAGGAGGCTCGCCCCGCCCTTGGTACTCGTAGATTGTCTCGGCCGCCCACCGGGCTTCCTGCTCAACCTCGGCCCTGGTATCGCCTGAAGCCGCCAAGCCGTTCAGATCAGGACTTTCGGCCCAAAAGCCGCGTGCCTCCTGGCTGTAGTAGACGTTGACCACGATCTCTCTGGCTTCGTGTACGGCAGGCATTTTTGATCCTTGGTTGTAACTGGTAGAAACTTTCCGAGGTATGGCAATTTTGCGCTACCGGAGAATCCCTCGTCTGTAGGTGGGAAGCGGCGTGTTGTTGGTACGCGTCAAAAAAGCACGTTTACAGCCCTTTGGTATCCAGAGGGCTGCTTCAGTTCCATATCCTCGGTACGGTTCGCCATCTTCAATTCCCCCGAATTCGGGGGTTTTGAGTTAGGCCGGTGAACCACAGACACGTTGTCGTTCATGGAAGCAGGGCTCACGAGCTACAACCTCTATGCACGCCAAGAAATCATGCATAGGAACAAGGCGTTTCCTATGCAGGTCACTTCGGCCAAGCCACTTCTAGGGTTTGGACATCGCTGGCGTGGCCGTCAGCTGCTCCTGCCAGTTCTTGAACTTCAAGCGTGCACGCTCCGAGTACGTCTGCGATGGGATTGGCAGGCTCAGGCTTGGCATCTGCGGCACCTCTGGCACGTCAACCCTTCAGGCGATGCACCTGCGCACGCCACGGGTGATCCGCGCTTGGGCCGCTCAACAGCGGGTCCTTGCGTGCCGGGTCGTTCGGCTTTTCGTTGGCTTCGATGAATGGTGCCTCGACCGCGCCCTTCATGATGGCCGCATATTCGACTTGCAGCTTCACGACCGAGATGACGTTGCGCTGGATTTCGACCTTCAGGCGCTCACGCGGCAGGTCCAGCGGCTTCGTCGTGTCGCAGATTCCTTCGTACTGCCTTCGCATCATTTCGATCAAGTCGCTGGCGCCGTTGAGGGACAAGCCGATTGATGTGGTTGGTTCGTTCATACATTTTCCTGACAATTTTGTATTGCAACGCTTGCGCTTCGATGATTTCTTCGGGATAGTCGGCGCCCCCGTTCGCCACTCCTAATTCATGAGCCTTATTGCTAATTGCCCGTTCCGTACGCGGATGCATGATTTCTGCCAAATCAGCAAGCGGCAGCGCGTTGTAACAGTCGCGAATGAATTTCTTCTCATGCTCTTGCCACAGCGGGTGCAATCGACCCATGTTTTCGTCTATCACTTTTCTGCCGGCCAACTTAAGTTGCGTGGCTCGCGATAGCACCGTCTGCATTGGTAGCCCAAATAAAATACCCAAGTGTCGATTGGTCATCCACGGATATAGATCGCGCAATGTCGCGTCTTCCTGCGGCGACCAGAAGCAACAGCCGTTGCCGTGCCTGATCCGTCTCAAGATTCTTTTTCCTCGGGCCTGCTGCCCGGTGTTAATTCCTGATGCGCTCATGGGCACCAAGTATTCCGGCGCGTCATCGCCAGCGACACGAGCGGATTTCCGTATGTTCGATGCACTCCGCCAGTGGCATTCGAGCGTGCGGGCGCGCGCGGTTGTACTGCAGCAGGCGCCAAACTTGCCATTCGGGCGCGACTAGGGTTTCTACCCTTCATAGCATTTGATTTAATGCCACAATATCAACAATGAAAGCAGGAAAAACCACACACGGCGGTGCTGGCCGAGGCCAAGGGCGGAAGCCGATCGAGGCCGGCCAGGAGTCGGTGACGGTGAACATGAGGCTGAGCGGCCGTCAGCGCGACAAACTGCAGCGCTTGGGCGGCGCCCCTTGGGTGCGCGAGAAGATCGACAAGGCCAAGGAACCGAAGGGATAACGCCGCGCCTCAGGGCGTCGAGTCGCATGCAGCGATTCGGATCTGAGGCACTCAAGGCGCCGGCCAAGGTGGTGGAACACCGAGGCCAGCTAACCAAAACGCGACACCGTACAAAGGACTTCGCATCATGGCTACCCAAATTATCGCGCCCGTTTGCGGCGCTGCACAATCCAACATCCGGAGTAGTGCGAAAGACTACACAAAAGCGGAACAGAATGCGGCCCGCGCCCGCATCAATACGCAGCAGCAATATCGTGAGGATGTTCATATCGGAGCGATTGAGGATTTGATCGCTGCAGGCGTCATGACATTGGCCCAATGCCCTGGACAAGCGGGCAACCCACCGAAGTCGGCGACCTACTACGACGGCGAACGGCGCACCCGAGGCATGAAGGCGGTTCCCCGCGACCTTCATTATTTCGCCATATCGCTTTATGGCCGTGGGCGTGCTCGCGTGGTGCTCGGACTTTCCGAAGACGAAGCGAGCCGTCGCGAAGAGTGGCTCAGGGCTGACATCGCTGCGATGAATGCCGAGCGGCAGCAGAAGGAACAGCTTGCCGTCCAAGCAAGATATTCGCGTAAAGCGCTGTCTGAGATGGTAACCACGCACGCCGCATATCGGGCAGACGTAGTGCAAACCAGCAAGGTATTGTTGAATCTGGTGAGAGACGGCGCGGGCCGGAGCAAATGGCACGGCTTCAGCTATTGCGACGATGCAAAAGCACAGCTGGCGGAATTGGCCGACGAGATGATCCAGATTCTGGAAACCGGCACGACTTGTTTCAACGCAAAACTTCACGCGACCATCGCCACTAAGTGGCAAGCCGACATAGCACGGGGTGATCCCAAATTCGTTGGGATGCTCGCAGCACTCCAGCAGCCGGCCCTGATCGATCAGGGCGAGGCGGTGCAGCATGGCTAAGCCCGCCGTTGCGAAGGACATCGCACCATCTAACGTCCTGTCATTCCCGAGGGTTGCATTGACGACGGGCCGACGCCGGGGGCGTACGCGTGTCTCTGGCAATGTGCTCAAGTTCACCGGGACCAAGCGCTACAACTACGATCGTGGCGAAGCGCTGAGGAAATGGCAAAACAGTATGGCGAAAGCGGTAATGGACCTCTGGCAACAAATCCAAGAGGGGGAAATTACCGGCATGGTACTTGTCACCACACCCACAGATGGCAAGAAGTACAGGTGGAGGGCTGGCGGCGTCTTCATAGAGGACAAAGACACTGGCCGGGCCGTTCTGGTAGAGGTTGCCAAGGAACTGGGAGAGTGGCGTGAATAGGCCGCATGCTCGCTACCACTACCCGCGAAAAGGTCGTTCCGCGCTCGCCTGGGTCGCGATAGCCCTTTTGGCCTTGCTGGCAGCTTTCTCGGTTGTTGCGCCCAAGGACGGCGGCAGTCTTGCCTGCGGCCTGCCCTTTTTTTGGTCCGTGCTCGGAGCCTTCGGTTTCGTCACTATGCTGGCTCGCGCGCTGCGCTTGGCGATAGGAGGCGAATAGAAGTTTTCCCCATATGCTCTGTTTTGGAAGGCGCTAGACGTTGCTGTTGAAAATCGGTTTCCCTCGACCGACCCGCGCCGACCTTTTTCTATTCGAGGGCTGCACTTTAGGGAGTGCGATGATCTACTTCAAAGCTAATCTAGGCTTTGGGCCTGACCTGCCGGTTTGGCCGCCGACCCCCGGCTTGCTCGCACCAGATTGGATGCATGCCCCGCGCAGCGAGTGGTCGCTGGAGAATTGGCGCGACTACGCGACTGATCTGGAACTGCTCGGGCACGACCTAGTTACCGAAATCGAGAATGCGCGCAAGGAAATCGATCGATTCCGAGAAAAGCTCTCGCGGAAACCGGAGGGTCAGGGACGAGACGAGATTGCGGCGGGGTTGTTTGAATCGCTGTTGGCCTCTGGACCGCGCCAACGGGGCCGCCCCAAGGGCAGCGGTCGGAACCGCACGCGGGCTGCGCTGGCGCTCACGATTCAAGCAGATTCGGCAAGCCTAGGCCGACCAATTTCGAAAATTGCAGCGGCTGTGCAGCTCCTTCGCCGCGAGGGGGACCGCAATCCTGATCCCAAAGCGGTTCGAGCGCTCACAAACGAGATGTCAAAACAGGCGCCGAAGAAAAAAGCACAAAAAAGCGCAGGGGTCACCTTGGATATTTGGCGGCATCCTCTACGAGATTAATCTTCGCTCCATCGGTCAGAAACCAAATCAACCCTGACCGACAAACCATCGCAATAACGTGATGGCCTTTAAACCTAACGCCGAGAGGCGCCGGAGATGCAGAGATGCAATCTAAGATTCCATTCCCCACGTTGGAGGAAGAACACCGTACATTGGTGCCGACCGACGTAGCCGCACACCTGTTGCTGCGCCGCCCGCAAACGCTCCGGGGCTGGGCGTGCCTCGGAAATGGTCCTATTACCCCTGTGCGGTTGCACGGCAGATTAGGGTGGAAAACAGAGGACATTAGAAGGCTTATGAACGGGGGTGCAGCATGAGCGCCCAAGTTCTGACCCTAGCCCCCAAGTGGGGCGACCATATGGTGACCTGGGGCGAAACCTCGATTCCCTGGGACGAAGCGCAACGCCGTGCCCAGCGAGCGCAGGCTTTGGCAAAAGGTTTCAAGCTGACCACCATCGAGCGCCGGCAAGCGTTCGGCGAGCATTACCACCACACGGTGGTCGATTTCTTCGAGTTGGCCCGCCTGATCGACAAGGCTAAGGGGATTCAGCAATGAAAAATCCCCAAGCATCTTTTCAGACACAAGGGGATTTAGGAACGGGCTCGGAAGGCCTCGATTCTACTTCTCAAGACGCGAAGTCGCCATTGCTCCAGCTCACACGCAAGGAGCAACACGATGTCATCGTCAAGGCGCTTTGCGTCAGTCCAAAGCTCACGACCGAACTGCGCGACCGTGGTTGTTGGATGGCAAATAGCCGCGTATTCGAACTGCGCGCGATGGGGCTAGACATCAAGACAACGATGGTGACAGCGGTCAGTGCGGACGGGCGGCTTCGCCGTCAAGCGCTGTACAGCCTCGCACAACCTGCCAGTGACTGGACTCCGATTCCGCTCCTCAAGCGTAAGCCGCGCAAAAAGGCCGAGGCTGCGGTGACATATACGCCGTGGACGGGCGTCGATTGCATGAGGCATCCAGAAAAGGCGGCCCAAGCGCTCAACCTGCTGCGCTCCTGGGAATCGGCGCGCGTCATTGGGATCACTCAACCTCCAGTTGCAGGGAGCGTCTGATGTCCTGGATCCGTGTTGCCGCATTTACTGCGGCTGGCTCGGCGTCGCGCCATCAAGACGATGTACCTCTACCGGATACCCGCTGCGACGGCTGCTATAGCCCGCTGCGACCTTTCGTGCGCGTCTGTGATGGTTGCGGTGCTCCGAGCGCGGCCGGCCCGCGCATGAGCGGCTCTCGACTTGTCGCGCACGCCGCCCCGAGCGTTTTCTATGCGCCTCGCCCCTGGGTCGATGTAGCCACCGCGTTCTTCGCATCGCCGTGCTTTGCCAACGTCTGCAAGGGGGAGCGATGAACGACGAAGACAAGCGATTCGCAACCATCGCCGCCGAGTACGCGCTGGCCGGCCATGCGCTCATCCGCGCAAAGCCTGGTGAGACGCAGGCGCCCTACTTCGCGATCCGCTGGGGCTGGATGAAGCCCATCCATGACCTCGACGACGCCCGCCAGCTGCTCAACCACATTCAGGGAACGAAATGACAGATTCAAGAGAATCATTCTGCGCCGCCATCGCTGCGGCGGGCATCAATCCGCCATCGGCTGGTGACATCCCGGAAGGCGTCATCTACCGATTCAACGGCACCGGCAAGCGCGGCGGCACGAAGAACAGTTGGCTTGTGTTCTTCAGCGACGGCAACCCGTCCGGGCGCTTCGGCTCGTGGGATATGGGCATCGATTGCACATGGTCGGTCAAGTCCGACGACGAACTGACGCCAGCCGAGCGCGAAGCCATGCGGGAACGTGTTCGGGCGGCCCAGCGTATGCGGGATGCAGAGACGGCCAAGCGCAATGCCGGTGCATCGGTGAAGGCCAACGGCATTTGGGCTGCCGGTATCCCTGCTGTTGGGCATCCTTACCTCAAGGCCAAGGCAGTAAAGGCGCATGGTCTGCGCGTCGGCCAGTGGCAGAAGTGGGACCACGACACAGGCGAGCTCCTCACGCTTCAGAACGTGCTTTACGTGCCGATGCGCGACACCACGGGCAAGCTCTGGAGTCTGCAAGGCATCACGATCGACGGCGAGAAGCTCTTTCTCGCTGGTGGCAAGGTCAAGGCCTGCTATCACTCGATAGGACGGCCCAGCGGGCGCTTGATCATTGGGGAGGGCTACGCAACCTGCGCCACTGTGCACGAAGCAACCGGCGACGGCGTAGCTGTCGCGTTCAACAGCGGCAACCTCGACCCTGTAGCCCGTGCTCTGCGCGCGAAGTATCCCTGCTTGTCCATCATCGTCGCCGCTGATGACGATCATCAAACGCCGGGCAATCCTGGGCTGGCTGCTGCTCGCGTGGCTGCTGCCGCGGTCGGCGGAAGCGTTGCCCTTCCCGACTTCACGGGTCTACCCCGTGGCCCGCGTGATTCCGACTACAACGATCTTGTTCGGCTCGCCGGCAAGGTGAAGATTGGCGGTGCAGCATGAATACGTCCATGTCTCCCGATCTGGCGTCTATCGTGCGTACCTCGATCGACGCGGCGAAGCCCTCTCTTGAAGGCTGGGGCATTCCCGCCGAACTGCCCGACACGCTGCCGCCCGTGATGGCGTTCGATCCTGAACTGTTGCCGGAAGAAATCCGCGCCTGGGTGGTGGACATCGCTCACCGGATGCAATGCCCGATCGACTTCCCGGCAGTTGGTGCAGTCACGGCCATCTCAAGCCTGATCGGTGCTCGCGCTGTAGTGCAGCCGAAGGCCAAGGATGATTGGCAAGTCGTCCCGAACCTTTGGGGCCTGATCATCGGCAACCCTGGTGTGATGAAGTCGCCGGCACTGAGCGAAACACTGCGACCGCTGAACCGGCTGGAGGCAAAAGCTCGAGAAGCGTTTGAGGCTGAGCGGGAATCGTGGGATCTGGATGTCAAGGTAGCGGAGCTACAGAACGAAGCGAACAGCAGGGAGGCAAAGGGGATTGCGGTAAAGGATCCTGCCAAGGCGCGCGAGCTGCTCAAGCCCATGGATCTGCCCGCATCTCCTGCTGAGCGTCGCTTTATCGTCAACGATGCCACGGTAGAAAAGCTGGGCGAGTTTATGAGCGTCAACCCGTGGGGCTTCATGGCCTATCGGGATGAGATCCACGGTTTGCTCAAGAGCATGGATCGCGAAGGACAGGAAGGAGCGCGCGCGTTCTACCTGCAAGGGTATGACGGGAACCAGTCGTACACCTTCGATCGCATCGGGCGGGGTACTGTGCGCATCGAGCGCGTGTGTCTCGCGATGCTCGGCGGCATCCAACCTGGTCGCATCCAAAGCTATGTTCGGGATGCCGTTTCCGGTGGTGCTGGGGATGACGGTTTACTCCAGCGTTTCGGCCTGACGGTCTGGCCCGACACGGATGGGAATTTCAAGAACGTGGACCAGTGGCCCGACACGCCGGCTAAGCAGAAGGCTGGGGATGTGTTCGACCGCCTGGCAGCCATCGAGACACCCGACGAGCCTACGGTGTGGCGCTTCGACGATGAGGCGCAAGCCATCTTCAACGAATGGCGAGAACAGTTTGAGCCGGAAGTGCGCGGGGGGACGTTGCACCCTGCCCTCGTCGCTCACTTGTCTAAGTACCGCAAGCTGATCCCGGCTCTCGCGCTGGTATTCGCCATGATCGATTCGCCGACAGCTGGTGTGATTGCTGCCACGCATCTCCTGCGGTCGCTGGCTTGGAGCGACTATCTCCGCACGCACGCAGAGCGGCTCTATAGCGCAGCCGTGATGCCTGAGACGGGTGCGGCGAAGGCTCTCCTGACCAAAATCCGCAGCAAGGCCCTTGGCGAGTCCTTCACGCCGCGCGAGGTGGTGCGTAAGTGCTGGGCTGGCCTGGGATCGACTGAGGCCGTGCGCAAGGCTGCGGAGCTGCTCGCTGACTACGAATGGTTGCGGCTGGATGTCGTTCAAACGGGCGGCCGACCCAGCGAGCGATTCGAGGTGAATCCGCGTCTCTGGAGCGCGTCATGAAATGGCTCGATCGGCTCAGAAAAACTGAGATGAGCCCCAGCATCGAACCGACAAAACCGACAATAGTCCTTTTGGCCCCTTTTGTCAGTGCCGAAGTGGCGCCCGTGGCGAATTTCGAGGCTTCGGTGAACGATCCTGAGTTTGACCCCGACCGCTGGTGCTGGCCGCATTCCGACGCTATGACCGGCGCCGAGATCGACCGCATGCAGACGCGGATTGCGATCTTTGATCGGCGCGGCTTCCGCCATGACGATGCCGAGGCCCTGGCCGACAAGCTGGTGCTGCGCGACCGCGAAGGAGATGACCGCCGCATCTGCCTGGAGTGCTCCAAGCTGCAACGTGGCATGGTCTGCTCGGTGCCGGCAGCGGCAGGCGCTGGAAGGGCTGTGGCGCCCCTGGTGAGGCTTCTGCAACGGTGCCCAGCCTTTGAGGTGGCGACATGAGGCAGTACCACGAACGATCCACTGAAGAACGCCAAAGGCTTATCGAAAGCACCATGGCGATGATTCGTGAAGCTGCGACTGAACGTCAGATCATCATGAGTGCGGATATGCGGGTGAGCGAGAGAGACGCGGCTTCTTTGATTGGGTACACCAACGCAAACTCCCTCAAGAACCTACGTCAAGCTGGTCAAGGCCCGGTTTTCTACCATCGTCCTGTCAATGGATCGCGCGTGAGTTATCGACTTATGGACTTGGCGATGTGGGTCGAAGAACGACGCGAACTTTGATGCCGAGATCTTGCCGGCATCAAAGCGGCATCGAACGACATATTGCGTCATCGATCTAGCGCCAAGAATTTCCTATCGTGCAGGGATGCGATTCCTAGGACGCCCGCCATCTCGTTCATTGAGATTCCCGATCGTCCCGACAACCCTGGCGGGCCGAGTCTCGCCAATCCGCACAATGAAAGACCGCTATGGGGATTCTTGACTTTCTGCAACAACCTGATGCACAGCTTGGGATCGGCCTGCTTGCTGCCGGTGGACCGACGACTGATCCAAACAAGAGCGGTTTCGGTCAGCGTATCGCCGGAGCAATGCAAAGCGTCGATAGTCAGGCCACCGACGACCTAAAGCGCAAATACTTGCAGGCGCAGATTGGCGATGCGACTTCACAGTCGCAGGCTCGGCAACTGCAAATGCAGCGCGACACCGCGCTAAATAATTTCGTGCTCTCTCGACTTGGCGGCAACGGCTCTGGCTTCGGTAGTCCAACCTCTGGAGCATCCCCCTCTATCGGCGGCTCGATGAGCACGCCTGTCGGCGCCGGGGCGTCTCAGTTGTCTCTTGGCGTCAATCCATTTTTGATGACCAGCCAGCCCGCGCAGGGTAGTCCTTCTGGGCAAGGACAGATCCCAATGCAAGGGCCGGGTACTGCCGGGCCGAGCGCATCGGGTGGCTTTCCTTTTTCGTTGAACGACCTGGCCGGGCTTAGCGTTCTCGGACAGAAGAACGCTACTGACTTGTTCAACATGTACAAATATCAGAACGACGGCGTGAAGCAGGAAGCCGGCAACTACTACCGCGATCCGACGACCGGCGCTGTTCGCTACATGCCAAAGGTAGACGTGGGGATGGGTTTCGATGGAAGCGGCAACGTTACGCCGTTGAACGGCTACGCGCGCGCGAATGCCAACATCAAGGGCACAGAAGCCGGTGCCGTCGCTCAAGCAAAGATGCCATTCGACATTGCCACCGATCGCTCGCGCCAACTTACTCAGGCTCAACTGGACACGCAACCAACCGTCGGCGCCGACGGAAATACCTACTACACGCCGCGCGCTCAGATCGCGCTCGGGGGTGCTGGGGTGGCTTCTGGCTATGCCGGAGCGATGGGCGGCCTAGGTCCTGGCGTCGGCGCTGGCGGCGTCGCGGGTGCTTCGCCCGGTGGCTACATGGCGTCTCGGAATCCCATCACGCAGCAGTCTTCGATCGCTCTCAATGACAACTGGGTAAAGAACATGCTCAACCCGGTGCAGGAGTCCGGCAAGAGTGCGCTCGATCTTCAGAACAGCATTCAGGCCATTCGCAATACCGACATGTCCACCGGCTGGGGTACGGAACAAAAGGCGGCGGCTGCGAATGTTCTTACTGGCTTGGGCATGGCTCCTGCAAGTGCCCAGCTCTACGCGGCCAATGCGCAGAAATTCCAGTCGATCGCAATGGACCGGCTGCAAACTTCGCTGATCGCCCAGAAAGGCACGCAGACCGAAGGGGATGCACAGCGCGCCGGGCAAACCTTCGCATCGCTCAAGAACACGCCCGAAGCCAATCAGTTCATTCTCGACTTCGCGCAGGCTAAGACGAATGCCGATCTTGCCAAAGCGAAGTTCTATGAAAGCGCCCTGCCCCTGGCTCAGAAGAAGGGCGACCTAACCGCCGTCGATCGCGCGTGGCGGCAAGTTGGGTATTCCGTCTGGAATGACCCGGTGCTCCAGCAGTGGAAGAAGGGAAACTGACATGGAGCTGATGAGCGTCCTAGATTCGCTCGGCAGCTCTGCCGGTATCCCGGCCAGCGTCCCGCGCGTCAATGCACCGGCAGATTTCATTTCCACCTATTCCCCCATCGCGGAACAGATCGGCGGAAAGCTCGGTGTCGATCCGAAAATCATCCTTGGTCAGCTCGGCCTAGAAACCGGCTGGGGCAAGTCGATCATTCCAGGGACCAACAACCTTGGCAACATCAAAGACTTCTCTGGTGGTGGAACGGTAGCGACCGACAACATGACGGGGAGCCGAGAAAAGTACCGCACCTATCCCACTCCAAGCGCGTTCGCTGATGACTATGCAAGCCTGATCGCTCGCAAGTATCCCGGCGCGCTGGGTGCAGGAACGGATCCTGCTGCCTTCGCTGCCGGCCTCAAAGGTTACGCAGAGGATCCGCGCTATGCGGACAAGATCGTCCAAGCAACGCGCATGGTTGGTTCAGCACCTGGTCCGGTGATGAACGCCGTCGGCAACGCGGCAAGTTCCCTTTTCCCGTCCGCCAATGCGGGGACCGTCAGCAACAGGACCAACATGCAAAGCGATCTCTCCCCGGAGCTTTCTGACTTGGTGAGCCAGTACAAGCAGCAGCCACAACAGGCCCAGCAAGCGACCCAATCAGCAGATCCGATGGATGCCCTGGTAGCGCAGTTCAGGCAAGCGCCCGCGCCCGCTGCCGCCCCTGCTTCGGCCGCTGCACGTCAGCCCGTGCAGGATCAAGGCTCGATGCTCGGCACGGCAGTAGGTGCGCTCTCGAACGCAACGCCTGTCGGCTTCTTGGTCAATGCGGCAGTGAATCCTGGCATGGCCCGGGATGCGGTCAAGGGCTTGGCAAGCGGATTCGCAGATGTCGGGAATACGATCATCAACCGGGGGACAAAGCTAGGCAGTGACTTGATGACCGGCCTGGCGGCGAACGGCGATCCGCTTGGCGTTTTTACTGGCAATCCCGGTATTCGACCGCCCGCGAACCTTTCCAGCCTCGTGACGGGTCAGGCTCCGCAAAGTCCATCGGAATTGCAGAACGCCCAGCGCAAGGCTGGCCTCGACGCATACGATAAGGAAAACGATTCCCTCCCATTCGCTGTTGGCCGTGTGGGTGGAAACATCGCAGCGACCGCACCGCTTGGCGGTGTTCTCGGTGCTGGCGTCAAAGGGCTGTCTACGCTGCCGATGCTGTCTCGGGCTGCGCCTGTTCTCAACGCCCTGGGCGATTCAATCACTACCGGTGGATTTAGGACCGGCCTGACGCCTTCGACGTTGTTTGGTCAAGCTGGAAATCTCGGCCTGCGCTCGCTCGGCGGTGGGATCAACGGCTACACAAGTGCCGGCGTGGTCGATCCAGCAGCGGCGAATGCTGGCGGTGTCGTCGGGGCTGCGACTGGCCCGGTTGTGGCTGGTGCCGGCAAGGTTCTGGGGGCGGCCGGGAATGTCGCTCGAAGCATGATGACGCCCGATGAGGTTCGAGCGGCTCAAGCCATCTTGAATGCTGGCGGTTACAAGACCCCGGAAGAGATTGCTGCGGTAAAGGCTGCGATCGCACAGCAAGGGCCGAACATCGTTGGAGAGGGGCCAACCGTCCCGCAGATCCTGCAAAACCCTGGGATCAGCCAACTTCAGCGGACGCTTCGCAACAGCGGCGATACCGCCATTCTCAACCGCGAGACGGCACAAGATGCGGCACGCCTCGCAACGCTCGATCGGGTGTCCCCGGTCAGTGGAACCGTGCAGCAAGCAGCAGAAAACTTTGGCAATGGCCTTACCTCCGCTGTGCGACCGGCAGAAGCTCAGGCTTCCAAGCAAGTCAACGCTGCGTTTGACGCTGTAGACCCCTTCAACGAAACGCGCTTCAATCTCCCGATCGATCAGATGCAGGCGGCCAAGAACAAGTTCCTTGGTGATGGCACGTTCGGCACCGGGGGAAAGGTAGACGCGGCTCTTGCAGAGGCGAACAGGATCGGGACGGAGACCCTCCCCCCGATCACGGCCACTGTCGCGCCTGGTGCTCGATCGCAGCCGCAAAATATCGTTCAGGCGCTTCAGAACCTGGGCGGTATCAACACCGGTACGGTTTCCTCTCGCGGGATGGCCGGTGAGCTGGCCGACCTTCGCCAATCCGGTCTTGGTCGCGTCATGCAGAACGGGCGGGGTCAGTCGCTCGATACCTTGGCATCGGCGATGCATGCCCAAGGTTTCATCCCTGAGGATGATCCCGTTACTCTGCTCAATGCTCTGCGGGACCATGCAGCCGGCGAAAAGGTCATCTCGAACACGGCAGACCTCACGCGCAGCACGCGGGCCGGTGCCGAGGCTTCGATGGGTGAAGCTCCTGGAGCTACCGTGATCCCGAAGCCGGTTGCCTTCCGCGAGATGCAGAACATGCGTTCGTCTCTCGGGGAGGCCGCGGACCAAGCATCCGCCAAAGGGTCGAACAAGGAAGCTGCTGCGCTGCGTCAGATGATTGCGGCCCTGGATGAGCGCACACGTCAAGTCGCAGCCGGCAAGGGGGCACAAGGCGAATACTTCCCCACTGACATCGTGCAGGCCTGGCAAGACGCGGTGAAGCTCCATGCGGACAAGATGGACCGCTTCCACACCGGCCCGCAGACCTCGATCTTCCAACGCGGTGGGGATGGTCTCCCGGCTGCGCAAGGTGCCGAGTTGGCGCCGAAGTTCTTCAACCCTCGCGGATCACAGTCGGCCGACATCGCGGCATTTCGCAAGATCGCCGACCCGCAGACCGAAGCGGCGCTCAAGAACTACGCGATCACGGATGCTGCGAACCAGACCAACCGATTCGGCAATCTCACGAACGCCAAGTATGCGAACTGGGTTGCTGCTCGAACCGGTGCCCTGGACGGCCTGATGTCGGATGCCGAACGGGCACAGATCTACGGCGTTGGAAGCGATCTCGCACGGGCAGACAGCGCGGCAAGCCTGGGAATGGCGAATGGCTCGAACACCGCTCAGAACGTGCAGAGCGCTCTAGGTCTCGGGATGCTCGATCATCCAGCGATGAAGGCCTTCGCGCACCGTCTGCCGGTCGTCGGCCGTCTCACTGGTCCCATGCTCGACACGCTGCGAGCAACGGCACTCAAAGGCAAGGTAAGCCTGATGGGAAGCCTGTTGGCCGACCCTGGCGAGATGGACAAGGCGCTGAGCGAATACCTCGTCCGGATGCAGCAGCAGCCTATGGGCCTGCTCTCTCCCGCATCGCTTGGGCTTTTGCGCTCCGCTCCTGTTGCTGTAGCTGCTCCAGGTCGTCACTGAGGTTGCGGCCCGTCCTGAACGAATAGATGAAATTCACCACGCCAGCCAACACAGCCAGAGCGACGAGCTTCCAGAACATGTATGCCGTGAATGTGATGCCAAAGATTTCCATGGTGAGGGATCTTAGAGAGATTCCGAACTGCGGTGTAGCGCACGAAGGGCGTAGACCGCCGAAAGGTGACAAATGACGAAACCGGCCGAACTAGTCCTCCGTCTCGACCAACGGATCGGAGCTGAGGGGAAACCTGAAACCGAAGGGCAGACGGTAGGCCGCTCGATGGTCGATCCCGCATTGAATGCTGCGATGGCCTTGCAGCAGTATCAAGGGCACATCCGAAGCGATAGCGACATCAATTCGACCATCACTGAGGTAAGGCGCATCACGCAAGCGGTGAAGGGTGGCGACCTGTCGGACCTCGAAGGGATGCTCGTCGGTCAGGCTATCGCGCTGCAAACGCTCTCGACCAACTTGGCCCACCGCGCAAGGGAGCAGAGCCTACAACGTCACTTCGAGGCGTTCCTTGGCCTGTCGTTCAAGGCGCAGGCGCAAAGCCGCTCGACGATTCAAGCCCTGGTCGATCTGAAGTTTCCGCGTCAGGTTGTCTATGCCAAGAATGTCAGCAACATCAACAGCGGCCAGCAGCAGATCAACAACGGCGTTCCCGCGCAGGCGGGGGAAAAAGAAAGTGATCAAAACAAACTTTTGGAGAATAGAAATGGCGAATGGATGGACACCGGAGCGACGCGCCCGACAGGCCGAGCTGATCCGGAGCTGGCAACCGTGGGAGAAGTCCACCGGCCCTCGAAGCGCGCAAGGAAAGTTCAAGGTGTCTCGTAATGCCTACTCCGGTGCGCATTGGAAGATCGTCCGCGAATTGGTCAAGGCGGCCAATGGAGCGTTACGGGAGCAAAGAGAAGCCGTTGAGGCTTTCTCACAGTGAAGGGCTGATCCCTTCGATTTACCAAGGAGTTGAGAAATGTATAGACCCGCGCAGCGCAACACCCCGGCGACGCCCGGCTTGCTTGCGATCATGCTTCGCAATGCACAGAAGAAAATGGCAAGCGTGCCGCCAAAAAAGGACACCAAGAAGAAGCCGCGCTGAGCATGCAGCAGACCTCGGAGCAGCGCCTTGAGGAGCTAGAGGCCAAGGTCTCGGCGTTGGTGACGTGCTGCGCTTTGCTGATGCAGCAGGTTCCCACGCCGAAGAAGATCCCGCTTTTGTGTCTGGCCGACGAGATGGAGAACGATGGTCCACCGTTGGCCCTCACCGAAGCCCAACTCAAGGCTATGGGGCAGACCTACCGGCAAGTGTGCGGGCAAGCGTTCTTCGCATGACTGCAATCTCCCGGCGCGCTCCACCTCGGCCGCCAATGTCGGGCAACAAGCCCGCAGAACGACCGAAGCTACCGCCCCCTCAACCCGTCGTTGTTAAAGCGCCTGAGCGTGTTTGAAGCCCTGTGGATACCCTTTTGGCCCCTTTTGTCAGTGCCTATCCCGGCCCTTTTCTAGATTTGAGTGGCTTTTGTCGGTTTTGTCGGCTCCATAGTGCCCCTCTTTCAGATTTTGGACGCCTGCGCGTGCCTGATCTGCCAACTAGTTGGCAGTCACTCAAACGACGGCACTCCGGATGAGGCTGCAAGAGCGCAAACTACGGCGGCCCGATTGTGGGCGAGGAGACTTACAAATGAAGAAGACGATTGTCATCGGTGCATGCTTTTGCTTGATTGCTGCGGGCGCATTCGCTAGAGGCGGCGGCTCGCATAGCGCGAGCTACGGGACCGGATCGAGCAGTTCTAGTCACTCGATCCACGGATATACGAAGAGCAACGGTACGTATGTTGCGCCGGCCCGTGCGACAAACCCGAACAGCACCAAGAGCGACAACTACTCGACGCGAGGCAACGTCAATCCATACACCGGGAAAGCGGGTACGAAGTGATACGCAGCGCATGGATCGCGGCAGTTGGCTTGCTGATTGGTGGAGGTGCCAATGCCGCTTGCGCCTGCCAATGCGTCAATGGTCAATCTGTCGCTCTTTGCTCAAGCTCACTTGACATCGCTCCGATCTGTTCAGCGCAAATTTGCCCGATGGCACCATTGGCGCTCCAACCATTGCCGTCACTCAGCCTCCCACCACTAGGAACGACCAACTGCCAACAGATGCAGGTTCAGAATCCACAGACGGGTGAATATGAATGGCGAAACATCTGTCAATGACCCTCGCACGTAGTTCCGGCGCTGCTGGATACATTCGCGCTTGAAAGACATGGGTTTCAGACTTAACAGGCGCATCAAGATCCTGCCTGGCGTTCGGTTGAACCTGAGCAAGAGCGGGATAAGCACGTCTATCGGCGGCAAGGGAGCCACGGTGAACATTGGTCGTGGCAAGACGCGCGTCACAACCAGTTTGCCCGGCAATGGGCTGTCATACGTCACCGTTCATCGTCACGCTGACCCAGCCAAGCCGAAGGCGCCCAGTGCGCTTCGCATGTTCTGGTACGGGCTGTTAAGCGGTCTCTTCGGACGCCGGTAACCCGCATGCGGCGACCTAGGCGCGGCACGACCTCGCGCGCGCGGAACGCTCCGCATGGTCTTTTCCTGGCTTCACCTGCTCCGCTCTGAACCTGAAAAACTCCCTTTCGAGTTGATCAACGGCCGTGCTGAACGGCGGCGCCCTTGGGCTGTGCGAAGCCGCCCATGACCCAGCAAGTAACTCGGTGCAATCCGTAGACGATCGCCATCGCCGAAACGAGGACAAGCGCGCCCTTCAAGTTCTCGCCTGCTGCTTGCTTGGCGCTAAAGCAGACACTGGCGAGCAACCAGAACACCCACAGGCCCACGAAACCCCAGATTGCCGCACTGAGGCGACCAAGACCGTTCAGCATGCTCTCTCCGTTTGTTGACCCCTTGGATTGTCTAAGTCGAACGGGAAACAAGCAAACCAGCTCAAGGTACGAAACCATGTGCTGATGGCTACATGATGGCTACATGGCCGCAAAATCGAGGATGGAAATAAAAAATCCCGCTACCAAACTGATAGCAGGATCTTCAATAACCATGCGGCTTAGCGGATGGTAGGACGTACAAGATTCGAACTTGTGACCAACGGATTAAAAGTCCGCTGCTCTACCAACTGAGCTAACGTCCCACTCTCGATTTCATCGACTCTGCCTTGAGCGGACGAATCCGGCAAAGCCTGAAATTATAGCGTGGTGCCGCGAGCCAGCCGGTCCATGACCCAGCCGGCAGCGCACTGGCCGAAGGTGGCCGTGACGCTCACCACCGAACCATAGCCATGGCAATTGAGCGAACCATCGCCTTCCATGGCACACGAGGCATCCGGGGGTGCGACGCTCTCGCGGCTGAAGACGCAGCTCACGCCGATCTTGCGTCCCTCGCGCGGCGCACCGTGCATCTTGCGCAGGCGCTGGCGCAGTTGCGCCAGCAGCGGATCGTGGGTGACCAGCGCGAGGTCATCGATGTCGACCTTGTGCGCCAGCCGCTTTCCGCCGGCCGCGCCGGCCGTGACGAAAGCCGTGCCCGATTCACGTGCCCATGCGGCCATCGCGAGCTTGGCGCGCACCTGGTCGCAGGCATCGATGACGGCGCTCACCGGTCCGTGGGCTGCCTCTGCGTTTGCCAGCAGCGCCGCCCAGTTGCCGGGCTCGACGAATTCGTCGATCGCAAGAACCTTGCACGCCGGATTGATATGGGCAATGCGCTCGCGCATCACTTCGACCTTGGCCTGGCCCACGGTGGTGTCGAGCGCGTGGATCTGGCGATTGATGTTGGATTCGGCAATGTGGTCGAGATCGATCAGCGTCAAGCTGCCGACCGCGCTGCGTGCGAGCGCCTCGACCGCCCATGAGCCGACACCGCCGATGCCGGCGACAAGCACGTGGGCATTGCGCAGACGGGCCGCTCCTGCCACGCCGTAAAGGCGCTCCAGCCCGCCGAAGCGACGGGCCAGATCGGCATCGTCCGCCTGGACGATGGGAGACAGGGTGCTCGACACGCTGCGCGCCCGGCGCTACCGGAGTCGGGAGAGGCGCTCTCGCCCGGCCTGCGCGGCTTCCGACTGGGGATAGGCCTTGACCAGATCTTCCAGCGTGCGCCGCGCCGCGCGCGTGTCCTTCAGCTCGATCTGGCAATTCGCGATCGACAGCACGGCCTCTGGCGCCTTCGCATGGTCGGGCGCGAGGGACAGCATCGACCTGAAATTGGCGATCGCCTCGTTGTAGTTGCGGGTGGCGTATTGCGCATTGCCGAGCCAGAACAGGGCCGAGGCGTTGTAGCCGCTTTGCGGATAGCGCTTCACGAAGTCGGCGAACGCGGTCTGCGCCTGCGCGAACTGGCCGCCGCGAAACACGCCGAGCGCCGCATCGAAGTCGGCTTTTTCCTTGGGATCGGCGGTGAATTCGCGGCCGTCCACCGACACCTTGGTCGGCTCGTTCTGCTTGAGCTTGTCGCCGATCGCGGTCTGGTTCTGCTGCAGCTCGGTGATGCTGCGCGTGAGCTGCTCGTTCTGCCCGGTCATGCGCTGCATGTCGCCGCGCATCTGCTCGATCTGGTTCTGCAGATCGAGCAGGCTGCGCCGCAACTGCGCGTTGTCGTCGGTCTGGCGTTGCTCGCTCTGCTGGCGCATGGCTTCGACGCGCTGGCGCAGATCGAGGATCGCCTTGCGAGCCTCGTCGTCCTCGAAAAGCGCGGCGTGCGCGCCCAGCGAAGCGCAAAGCAAGGCAGCGGCAACGGCCGCGCCTCGCAAGGAGGCGCGCTGCGTCATTGCCGGTAGGAGATCTCGGCGCGGCGGTTCTGCGCCCACACTTCTTCACCCGTACCTTGCACTGCCGGTTTTTCCTTGCCGAAGCTCACGGCCTCGACCTGGTTGTCGGAGACGCCGAGCAGGTCCAAGGCCCGACGCACCGCTTCGGAACGCTTCTGGCCGAGCGCCAGGTTGTATTCGCGGCCGCCGCGCTCGTCGGTGTGCCCTTCGATGGACACATGGCGCTGCGGGTTGGCCTTCAGGAAGCGTGCATGCGCATCGATGAGCTGCTGGAACTCGGGCTTGATGGTGTAGCTGTCGAAGTCGAAATAGATGATCCGCGCGACGCCGACCGGACCTTGCGCCGTGCCGGCGTTCGGGTCGATGGTCACCGGCGCCACACCGCTGGCTGCGCCGCCCGCACCGCCCATGCCGCCATTGCGGTCGACCACCGGCGTGTCGTTCAGCTTGGTGCCGGACGAGCAACCGGCAATCAGCGCCACGATGGCCAGCGAATAAATCGTACGTCTTAACATTTCGAACTCCTCATGTGAATCATTGCTT
This sequence comes from Variovorax sp. SRS16, assembly GCF_901827165.1. Classification (NCBI taxonomy): domain Bacteria; kingdom Pseudomonadati; phylum Pseudomonadota; class Betaproteobacteria; order Burkholderiales; family Comamonadaceae; genus Variovorax; species Variovorax sp. SRS16. Next base: position 2,655,543 of record NZ_LR594666.1, on the reverse strand, counting down.
TAGAAACGGACCCCAGTCCGGTTCCCGGATGTCTCCCGCCTGTCCTGCCAGTCGAGCTTTTATTTTTCCGTCGAGCGTGGTGGTCATCAATGCCTCGCGGCCTTGCAGGCGCGTGGCATAGACGATCAGCTTGCTGTTGGGGGCAAAACTCGGCCGCTCGTCGGCCGAGGTGTCGGTGATCGATTGGACATTTCCGGTCGCCAGTTCCATCACCTGGAGTTTGAAGGCACCGCCAATGCGAGAGATGTAGGCCAACCACCGGCCGTCGCCGCTGATCGCAGGAGAAATGTTGTAGGTGCCGGAAAAGGTCACGCGCGTCGGATTGCCGCCGCCGGCGCCCATCTTGTAGATCTGCGGTGCGCCGCCGCGGTCGCTCACGAAGTAGATCGTGCCGCCGTCGGCCGAATAGAACGGCTCGGTGTCGATGCTGTTGCTCTGCGTGAGCCGGCGCGGTTCGCCACCGTTCGAGGAGATCGTGTAGAGCTGCGACCCGCCGTCGCGGCTCAGCGTGACCGCCAGCGTGCTGCCGTCCGGTGCCCAGGCCGGCGCGCTGTTGGAGCCGCGGAAGTTGGCCACCAGGCGACGCTGGCCGCTGGAGACGTTGTGCACGTACACCACCGGCTTGCGCGACTCGAAGGACACATAGGCCAGCTGCGTGCCGTTGGAAGACCAGCGCGGCGAGATGATCGGCTCCGGACTGGCCAGCGCGGCCTGCGCGTTCTCGCCGTCGGCGTCGGCGACCCAGAGGTTGTAGCGCGCGCCGTTCTTCGTGACGTAGGCGATGCGGGTCGAGAAGATGCCCTTTTCTCCGGTCAGCTTTTCGTACACGTAGTCCGCGATGCGATGCGAGGCCAGGCGCAGGTCCCCTTGCGGCACGGTGTAGCTCTGGCCACCGAGGTCCTGCCCGCGGACCACGTCCCACAGCCGGAAGAGCACCTCGTAGCGGCCATCGGCCAATCGCTTGACGCTGCCCACGACCAGCGAGTCGGCCGTGCGCTGGCGCCACAGGCTCAGATCGGGATGGGAGGCCTCGTCCAGATCCTGCCCGGACGCATCGACGCCGCGAAACTGCCCGCTGCGTTCGAGGTCGGCCTGGATGATGGCGGAGATCTTTTGCGGCGACGCATCCTGCCCCTTGAACGGAACCAGCGCGATCGGCAACTGCGTCAGCCCCACGCCGGAAACCTCCACCCGGAACTGGGCAAGGACCGGAAACGCGGGAGAGGCAACAAGAGCCGCAATCAGGGTGCGACGGGCCAGGAACGATGAAGAAGGGGTTGGGGAGATGTCTTGCAACGGCTTGTTCATGCAGTTCGGAGAAGTTTCCGGCGATTAAGTTTCCAAAGCCGGACGGGGCTCCATGGTACACATTGCAATGGATGCAGCGTCACAAGACGTAGAGGAAACCGGCTTGGTCCTACAGGCGCGACCGTAGAATCCGCCGCCATGCAGCCTTCCCCCGCCGCCGAGATCGCGCGCCCCCCTCTGAAGCGCCGACTCGCGCGACTCATGTCCTGGTTCGGCGGCTCGCGTCGCTGGTGGGTGATCGGCATCGTCTCCGCGATGCTGGCCGCGCTGACCGAACCCCTGATGCCCGCGCTGCTGAAGCCACTGCTGGACCGTGGCTTCTCGCGCGGACAGCTTGCGCTCTGGACCGTGCCGGCAGCCATCATCCTGCTGTTCGCGGTGCGCGGTCTCGCGCAGTTCGTCTCGCAGTACGCGCTGGCGCGCATCGCCAACGAAGGCATGCAGCGGCTGCGCCGCGTGCTCTTCGAGCGCCTGCTGGCGGCCGAACTCGCGCTGTTCTCGCGGCAATCGGCCAGCGCGCTGTCGAACACCGTGGTCTACGAAGTCCAGACCGGCGCGATGCTGCTGGTGCAGGCGCTGCTGGGCGTTTCGCGCGATGGCTTCACGCTGATCGCGCTGCTCGCCTACCTGCTCTATCTGAACTGGAAGCTCACGCTGATCGTCGGCGTGCTCGTGCCCGGCGTGGCCTGGATCATGAAGGTGCTGTCCAAACGCCTCTACCACCTCACCCGCCTCGGCCAGCAGGCCACCGACGAGCTCGCCTATGTGGTCGAGGAGAATGTGCTGGCCCATCGCATGGTGCGTCTGCACAACGCCGAAGCCGGCCAGACCGCCCGCTTCGAGCGCCTGAGCCACAGTCTGAATCGGCTCGCGGTGAAGTCGACCATCGCATCGGCCGCGATGACGCCGCTCACGCAACTGCTGGCCGCGGTCGCGCTGTCGGTGGTGGTGATGATCGCGCTCTGGCAAAGCGGCGAGCAGGGCCTGACGGTGGGCGGCTTCGTCGCCTACATCACCGCGATGCTGATGCTGATCGCGCCGATCCGCCGGCTCGCCGACATGGCCAATCCGATCACGCGCGGCCTGGCGGCGCTCGAGCGCGGGCTCGCCTTGATCGACAGCGTCGCCTCGGAGCCGCAAGGCCGCTTCGAGCTGCCTCGCGCCGAGGGTCACATCGAGCTGCGCGACGTGCGGGTCAACTACCGCGGCGACGACGAGGCACGCGCGCTCGACGGCGTCAGCCTCGCCATCGAGCCCGGCGAGGTGGTGGCCTTCGTCGGACCTTCCGGCTCGGGCAAGACCACGCTGGTCAACCTGCTGCCGCGCTTCGTGCTGCCGAGCGCCGGCCAGGTGCTGCTGGACGGCCACGAGACCGCCGAATGGCAGCTGCGAAGCCTGCGCGCGCAATTCGCGATGGTCAGCCAGGACGTGGTGATGCTCAACGACACGCTGGCCGCCAACGTCGCGCTCGGCGCATCGATCGAGCGGCAACGCGTGCTGGAATGCATCGCAGCGGCCAACCTGACCGGGCATGTCGACAGCCTGCCGCAGGGCATGGACACCGTGCTGGGCCACAACGCCACCCAGCTCTCGGGCGGCCAGCGCCAGCGGCTCGCGATCGCGCGGGCGCTCTACAAGGACGCGCCGATCCTGCTGCTCGACGAGGCCACGTCGGCGCTCGACACCGAATCCGAGCGGCTCGTGCAGGACGCCCTCCAGCGGCTGATGCAAGGCCGCACCACGCTGATCGTCGCGCATCGGCTGTCGACCATCCAGCATGCCGACCGCATCGTCGTGATGGAACACGGCCGCATCGCCGAGCAAGGCAGCCATGCGCAGCTGATGGCGCTGGACGGGCTCTATGCGCGGCTGCAGACCAATGCGATCAAGAAGACTCCCGCGGGCCAGACAGCCACGCTCTGAAACACGCTGGCGCCCTGCCCCTTCGCGAAACACCGCGGAACCGGCTTTGCCGGGCCGCAGGTGTTGCCCCCGGCAGGGGGTTGGCGAAGCGACACGAAGTGCGCGCAGCCTGGGGGCGAGCTAGAGAAGCACGATGTCGTATTGGCCCTGGCCCATCGCAGGCTCCGCCTGCAGCGAAATGGGCTTGCCGATGAAATCGCTCAGGCCCGCAAGATGCTGGCTCTCCTCGTCGAGAAACAGCTCGATCACCTGCGGCGAGGACACGATGCGGAACTCGCGCGGCGTGAACTGCCGCGCCTCGCGCAGGATCTCGCGCAGCACGTCGTAGGCCACGCTGCGCGCGGTCTTCACGATGCCCTGGCCCTTGCAGGCGGCGCAGGGCTCGCACAGCATGTGAGCCAGCGATTCGCGCGTGCGCTTGCGCGTCATCTCGACCAGGCCCAGCTGCGAGAAGCCGCCCGCCGTGGTCTTGACCCGGTCGCGCGCGAGCTGCTTGCGGAACTCGGCCAGCACCTGCTCGCGATGGTCGTCGCGCGCCATGTCGATGAAGTCGACGATGATGATCCCGCCCAGGTTGCGCAGCCGCAGCTGGCGCGCGATGGCCTGGGCCGCCTCGAGGTTGGTCTTGAAGATCGTGTCGTCGAAATTGCGCGCGCCCACGAAGCCGCCGGTGTTCACGTCGACCGTGGTCAGCGCTTCCGTCTGGTCGACGACCAGGTAGCCGCCCGACTTCAGATCGACCCGCCGGCCGAGCGCCTTCGCGATCTCCTCGTCGATCGCATAGAGGTCAAAGATCGGCCGCTCGCCCTTGTAGAGCTGCAGCTTGCCGGCCGCCTGCGGCATGAACTCGAGGCCGAACTTGAGCAGCGCATCGAACTGCTCGCGCGAGTCGATGCGGATGGTCTGCGTGTCTTCGCTCGTCATGTCGCGCAGCACGCGCTGCAGCAGGCTCAGGTCCTGGTGCAGCAGCGACATCGCCGGCATGCGCATCGACAGCTCGCGGATGCGCGACCAGGTCTTGCGCAGGTAGGCGATGTCCTCGGTCAGTTCGGCGTCGCTCGAATCCTCGCCATTGGTGCGCAGGATGAAGCCGCCCGTGCTGACCGGCAGCACACCGCCGCTCTCGGCAACGGCAGCGGCCTCGATCAGCGTCTGCATCCGCGCGCGCAGCGCATCGCGCAGGTCGGGCGGGATCTTCTGCGAGACGCCGACATGGTTGTCCTGCGGCAGGAACACCAGCAACCGTCCGGCGATGCTGATCTGGGTCGACAGCCGCGCGCCCTTGGTGCCGATCGGATCCTTGATCACCTGCACCAGCAGCGACTGACCTTCGAACACCTGCTTCTCGATCGGCACCATGGCGCTCGCGTTGCGGTGATCGCGTTCGGGCTGCACGCTGCTCGGCCGCGAGCCTGGCGTGAAGGGCGTCACGATGTCGGCCACGTGCAGGAAGGCGGTGCGGTCCAGTCCGATGTCGATGAAGGCCGACTGCATGCCCGGCAGCACGCGCGAGACCTTGCCGAGATAGACGTTGCCGACCAGGCCGCGCTCGAGCGTGCGCTCTACGTGCAACTCCTGGACGGCCCCTTGCTCGACCAGCGCGACGCGAGTCTCCTGCGGCGACCAGTTGATCAGGATGTCTTGAGTCATTGGCTCGCCCCCCAGGCTGCGCGGACTTCGTGTCGCTTCGCCCACCCCCCTACCGGGGGTCGCCACCGGCGGGCCGGCGGAGCCGGACCCGCGGAGGCCTTGGCATGGAGTGGTGGCAAGGCGCTTGTCATGGTCTCAGAGAGTGAAGCCGACTTTGCGCAGCAATTGCGCTGTCTCGAACATCGGCAGGCCCATGATGCCCGAATGCGAGCCGCTGATGTGCTCGACGAAGGCCGCGGCGCGTCCCTGGATCGCATAGGCACCGGCCTTGCCCAACGGTTCGCCGCTTGCCACGTAGTCGGCGATGCGCGCTGCACCGACGGCGGCGAAATGCACACGCGACACGCTGAGCGCGGCGTGCCTGCGCTGGCCGTGCTGCACTGCGACCGCAGTCAGCACGCGGTGCGTGCGACCGGCGAGCAACGCCAGCATGCGCTGCGCATCGCGCGCGTGCTCGGGCTTGCCGAGAATCGTACGGCCCAGCGCGACGGTGGTGTCGGCGCAGAGAATGGGCGCCGGGGGCAGGCCCAGGCGCCGATGCCGCGCCACCGCCGCATCGAGCTTGAGGGCCGTGACACGCTGCACATAGGTCGTGGGCGCTTCGCTCTTCATCACCGCCTCCAGCGCTTCCGCGTCTTCGTCGGGCGCGGCCAGCAGCAGTTCGTGGCGAACCCCCAGCTGCGTCAGCAACTGTGCACGGCGCGGACTCTGCGACGCCAGGTAGATGAAGCCGACCTTCATTCGCGGTGGTACGGATGGCCCGCATTGACCGACCACGCCCGGTACAACTGCTCGACCAGCAACACCCGCGCCATCGCATGCGGCAGCGTCAGATCGGACAGCCGGATGCGCTCGTGCGCCGCGGCCTTGAAGGCGGGATCGAGCCCATCGGGGCCGCCGATCACGAGTGCGACGTCATCGCCCCCGCCTTGCCATGCCTGCAGACGGGCCGCGAGCGCCTTGGTGGTGAGTGCGGTGCCGCGCTCGTCCAGCGCCACGACGCGCATGCCCTTGGCGATCGACGCTTCGATGCGAGCGCGCTCGGCGGCATGCAGCGTCTCGATCGTCTTGGAGCCGCGCGGCTCGGTCTTGACCGCGCGCAGTTCGAGCTTGAGTTCGGGTGGGAAGCGCTTGGCGTAGTCGTCCCAGGCAGTCTGTGCCCAGTCGGGCATGCGCTGCCCGACTGCGACCACCAGCAGCTTCATGACTTCGGCGAGGGGGTCTTGCGCGTGGCTTTCCTGGCCGTGGGAGCGGCCTTCCTCGAGGCGACGGCCGTTGCGGCCTTTTTCGCGGGCGCCTTGTTCACGATGACTTTCTTCAGCACCGGTTTGGTCGCGGGCTTCTTCGCCACGACTTTCGGCTTGGCCGCCTGCTCCGCGGCGCGGATCGCCGTCTTGGCTGCGCTGGTGCGGCGCAGGGAGGTGGTCTTTGCCGACGCCGGCTTGTTCTCGACCAGCTTCAGGACCGGAGGCGCTGCGGGCTTGGAGGCACCGAGCTTGGAACGCACCGGCTTGTCGCCCCAGATTTCCTCGAGGTGGTAGTACTGCCGGATCGCCGGCTGCATGATGTGCGCGACCGCCGCGCCGCAGTCCACGATGATCCATTCGCCATTGGCCTCTCCCTCGACGCGGGGCTTGCCGAAGCCGGCGTCGCGCACCGCATCGCGAACGCTGGCGGCGAGCGCCTTGGTCTGACGGTTGGATGTGCCGGAGGCGACGATCACGCGCTCGAAGAGCGGCGAGAGATGCTCGGTATCGAAAACCTGGATGTCCTGCGCCTTGACGTCTTCCAGCCCATCGACGATGGCTCTCTGGAGTTTCTGGGTGTCTTTCTTGGCGGCGGCTTCAGTGGTCATCAGGCGGAGTGGTAGAGGTGATGTCGGTCAATATAGCGTGCAACCGCCGCAGGAACCAAGCTGGAAATATCTTCGCCGTGCGCAACGCGTGTCCGGATCTCGGTCGCGCTGACGTCCATCGCGGGAAGCTCGAGGGGCTCGAAGCGCGCGGTGGCTGGCGGGTCAGGCAGGATTCTAGGGTCAAATCGATCGGCAAAGCCCGCGGCTGTTGCGCGATACGCTACAGAAACGATAGCGATCGACAAGATGTCCCGCCAGCCATGCCAGCTGGGAAGGGCCGTCGCCTGGTCGGCGCCCATGATCAGCACCAGTTGCGCCGCCGGCTGTTCCTGCCGCAGTTCGCGCAGGGTGTCGAGGGTGTAGGACGGCCCCGCGCGCCGGATCTCGCGGGCATCGATCACCGTGTTCGCGAGGCCGGCAAAGGCCAGCTGCGTCATTGCGAGCCGATGCTCGGCAGCGCTCAATGCATGCTGCTTGTGCCAGGCCTGGCCGGTCGGAAAGATGCGCAGTTCGGCCAGTGCCAACTGCGCCAGCGCCGCCTCGGCCAGGGCCCGGTGCGCGTCGTGCGGCGGATCGAAGGCGCCGCCGAACACCCCGATGCGCAGCGCCTGCCGCGCATCGGCGGGGGGCGCGCCCGTCACAGCCATTCGCGCCGCACGATGAAGTGCTCGTAGAGGGCGGCCTCCGCACTGCCCGGCGCGGGCTGTTGGCGATAGGCCCAGCTCGCGAGCGGCGGCATCGACAACAGGATCGATTCGGTGCGACCACCCGACTGCAGGCCGAAATGGGTGCCGCGGTCCCACACCAGATTGAACTCGACATAGCGCCCGCGACGATAAAGCTGGAAGGCCCGCTCGCGCTCGCCGTAGGGCGTGTCGCGGCGCCGCTCCATGATCGGCAGATAGGCCGGCAGCAAGGCGTCGCCGACCGAGCGCAGCATGGCAAAACTCCGAGCGAATTCCAGCTCGGCGAAATCGTCGAAGAAGATGCCGCCGATGCCGCGCTGCTCGTTGCGATGCTTCAGGAAGAAATACTCGTCGCACCACTTCTTGAAGCGCGGATATTTGTCGTCGCCAAAGGGCGCGAGCGCATCGCGGCAGCTGCGATGGAAATGCACCGCGTCGTCCTCGAAGCCGTAGTACGGCGTGAGGTCCATGCCGCCGCCGAACCAGCACACCGGCGGCGCGTCGACCGGCAGCGCGGCAATCATGCGCACGTTCATGTGCACGGTCGGCACATAGGGATTGCGCGGATGGAACACCAGCGAGACACCCATCGCCTCGAAGGGCGCGCCGGCGAGCTCGGGCCGGTGCTGCGTCGCCGAGGGCGGCAGCTTCGGCCCGCGCACCTGCGAGAAGCCGCAGCCCGCGCGTTCGAACAGCGGGCCATCCTCGAGGATGCAGGTCAGGCCGCTGCCCTGCAAGGGCTCGCCCGGTTCCTTGTGCCAGGCATCGCGCACGCAGGTCGTGCCGTCCGCCGCCTCGAGCGCCGCCACGATGCGCTGCTGCAGCCCGCGCAGGTAGTCGCCGACCGCTTCCGGCTGCGAGGGCATCAGCTGTGCGCGCCGCGCGCGTGGACGGCGCGGTGCCCGATGTCCTTGCGGTATTGCGCGCCGTCGAACTGGATGCGCGCCGCCACCGCATAGGCGCGCTGCTGCGCCTGCTTGACGCTGTCGGCCAGCACGGTCACGCAGAGCACGCGGCCGCCGCTGGTGCGCAGCTCCTTGCCGTCGATCGTGGTCCCCGCATGGAACACCACGGCATCGGGCGCTTCGGGCGGAATGCCGCCGATGCGATCGCCCTTGCGCGGCGCGAGCGGATAGCCGTGCGCCGCCATCACCACGCCGAGCGCGACGCGGCGGTCCCAGTCGAGTTCGACCTGGTCCAGCGTGCCGTCGGTCGCATGCCAGAACACCTCGAACAGATCGGACTTCAGCCGCATCATGATCGGCTGCGTCTCGGGATCGCCCATGCGGCAGTTGAATTCGAGCGTCTTCGGGTGGCCGGCGGCATCGATCATCAGGCCGGCGTAGAGGAAGCCCGTGTAGGGAATGCCGTCCTTCTCCATGCCGCGGATCGTCGGCAGGATGATCTCGCGCATGGCGCGCGCATGGACCTCCGCGGTCACCACCGGCGCCGGCGAATAGGCACCCATGCCGCCGGTGTTCGGCCCCTGGTCGTCGTCCTGCAGGCGCTTGTGGTCCTGGCTGGTGGCCAGCGCGGTCACGTTGCGGCCGTCGCACAGCACGATGAAGCTGGCCTCTTCGCCCGCAAGGAACTCCTCGATGACGACGCGCGGCGACGCCTTGCCGTCCTCGCCCTCGTTGTGCGAGACGCCGAACTTGTTGTCGACCAGCATGAAGTCGATCGCCTCGTGCGCCTCCTGGACCGTCATGGCGACCACCACGCCCTTGCCCGCCGCCAGGCCGTCGGCCTTGACGACGATCGGAGCGCCCCGGGCGTCGACGTAGGCGTGCGCGGCCGCGGCATCGGTGAAGGCCTCGTACTCGGCCGTCGGAATGCGATGGCGCTTCATGAAGGCCTTCGAGAAGGCCTTGGAGCTTTCGAGCTGCGCCGCCGCCTTGGTCGGCCCGAAGATGCGCAGCCCGTTGGCGCGGAACTCGTCGACCACGCCGGCGGCCAGCGGCGCCTCGGGGCCGACCACGGTCAGCGCGATCTTTTCCTTCGCGGCCCAGGCCCGCAGGGCGGCGGGCTCGGCCAGGTCGATGCATTCGTAGCGCGAATCGGTGCGCGTGCCGCCGTTGCCGGGCGCCACGTAGACCTTGCTGACCCGTTCGGCCTGCGCCAGCCGCCACGCCAGCGCGTGCTCGCGGCCACCGCCCCCGATCACCAGTACCTTCATGCGCAGGCTTTCATGGGTTGTGTCATTCGGACAGCGCGGCGTTGTGGTAGATCTCCTGGACGTCGTCCAGGTCTTCCAGCACGTCGAGCAGCTTCTGCATCCTGGCGGCTTCGTCGCCGGCCAGGTCGATGGTGTTCTCGGCCCGCATCGTGACCTCGGCCAGCTCGGGCTTCAGGCCCGCGGCCTCGAGCGCGTTCTTGACCGCCTCGAAGTCGCCGACGGCCGTCAGCACCTCGATCGCGCCTTCGTCGTCGGTGACGACATCCTCGGCGCCGGCCTCGAGCGCGACTTCCATCACCTTGTCTTCGCTCGTGCCGGGCGCGAACACGAACTGGCCGCAATGCTTGAACTGGAAGGCGACCGAGCCTTCGGTGCCCATGTTGCCGCCGTGCTTGGAAAAGGCATGGCGCACCTCGGCGACGGTGCGCACGCGGTTGTCGGTCATGGTGTCGACGATGATGGCGGCGCCGCCGATGCCGTAGCCTTCATAGCGGATTTCCTCGTAGTTGACGCCTTCGAGGTTGCCGGTGGCCTTGTCGATGTTGCGCTTGACGGTGTCGGCCGGCAGATTGACCGCCTTGGCCTTCTCGACCGCCAGCCGCAGGCGCGGATTGGCGCTCAGGTCGCCGCCGCCGGTGCGCGCGGCCACCATGATTTCACGGATGGCGCGGGTCCAGAGCTTGCCGCGCTTCTCGTCCTGCCGGCCTTTCCGGTGCTGAATGTTCGCCCATTTGCTGTGTCCGGCCATGGCTTTCTATCTCGCTATCTTGTGTTTTCGAAGCAGGAAGCGAGTTTACTGTCCGCCACGTACAACGCCCGGCGCATGCCTACAGGGCCGTCGATGCCTTTTGGGGATAATCGTCCACGCTGATGCACCATGGCCCGGACGGGGCATCTATCCGGAACCCTTTGAAGCCCTCGCGCATGAACACCACAACGACGAACGAAGCCGCAGCGATCGCGCAGGACACCTGCGACGTGTTCGTGATCGGCGGCGGCCCGGGCGGCTCGACGGCGGCCGCGCTGCTCGCCCGCCAGGGCCGCAAGGTCGTGATGGTCGAGAAGGCGCACCACCCGCGCTTTCACATCGGCGAATCGCTGCTTCCCGCCAACGTCGCGCTGTTCGACAAGCTCGGCGTGCGCGACCAGCTCGAACGCATCGGCATGCCCAAATGGGGCGTCGAGTTCGTCTCGCCCGATCACGACTTCATCACCCGGCTCGAATTCTCCGAGGCCTGGGACAAGACCATGCCCTACGCATGGCAGGTCCGGCGCTCCGAGATGGACGAGATCCTCTTTCGCAACGCGGCAGCACAGGGCGCGCACACGATCGAAGGCTGCCGCGTTCGCGACGTCAGTTTCGATGCCGACGGCGCCACCATCCAGACGGTGCTGGACGACGGCGCCAAGCGCAGCTGGCGCGCCGGCTTCGTCATCGACGCTTCGGGCCGCGACACCTTCCTCGCCAACAAGTTCAAGGCCAAGGAGAAGAACCGCAAGCACAACAGCTCCGCCCTCTTCGGCCACTTCACCAACGCCGAGCGGGCACCGGGCAAGCTCGAAGGCAACATCACCATCTTCTGGTTCGACCATGGCTGGTTCTGGTACATCCCGCTGGCCGACGGAACCACCAGCATCGGCGCCGTGTGCTGGCCCTACTACCTCAAGTCGCGCAGCAAGCCGCTGAAGGATTTCTTTGCCGACACCATCGCGATGTGCGCGCCGCTGGCCGAGCGACTGAAGAACGCCACGCTGGTCGACGATGCCGCCTACGCCACCGGCAACTACTCCTACACCAGCAGCCATTGCAGCGGCGAGCGCTACCTGATGCTGGGCGACGCCTTCACCTTCGTCGATCCCGTTTTTTCTTCCGGCGTCTATCTGGCAATGCACAACGCCTTCGAAGGCGTGGAGGTGGTCGGTGCCGCACTCGACCGGCCGCGCCAGGCCGCGGCCGTGCGGCGCCGCTTCGAGCGCTACATGCGCAAGGGCCCGCGCGAGTTCACGTGGTTCATCGTCCGCGTCACCAATCCGACCATGCGAGAGTTCTTCATGACCCCATCCAATCCGTTTCGCGTCGGCGAGGCACTCATGTCGCTGCTGGCCGGCGACATCCACGGCAAGACGCCGATCTGGCGCTCGCTGCGCATTCTCAAGCTGATCTACTTCGCCGTCTCCGCGGGCAATGCGAGACGAAGCTGGGATGCCTGGCAAAGACGCCGTCGCAACATCCGCGACCTCGGGCCGCTCGCCGGCGAAAACATCGTCGAGGCCCAGTGACCGCGCGCGATCCCCTCGGGGCCCCTCCCCTGCGCGTCGAGCGGCTGTCGCTGCCCGACAGTCTGGCCCTGGCCGCGGACGGCCGTTCGCCCTTCGGCGCGCTCGGCTACGGAACGCCCGACGATCTCGCATGGATGCCTACCGTCAACGCGCGCGTGCTGTCGCAGGCGGGCGCGATGGCCGATGTCTGGCATGCCAGCGAGCACATCGAGTCGGGCACCACCGGCGTCGTGCGCTGGCGCTGCGACGGCCACTGGATGCTCGGCGCCATCGACCTGGACGAAGCGGTCGAGAAGGAAGGCCTGGCCGTGCTGGCGCAGCGCGCCTACCACGACCTGTTCGAGGCTCTGGCGCAGACCGGTTGCGCGCACCTGCTGCGTGTGTGGAACTACCTGCCGCAGATCAACGGCGACGGCGGCGGCATGGAACGCTACCGGCAGTTCAACCTGGGCCGGCAGCAGGCCTTCATCGACGCCGGCCAGGCCGCGTTCGAAGGCGCGCCTGCCGCCTGTGCGCTCGGCATCCGGCAGGGCGCGCTGTGCATCCGCTTCCTGGCCGGGCGCGTCGCGCCGCTGCCGGTCGAGAATCCGCGGCAGGTCTCGGCCTACCGCTATCCGCCGACCTACGGCCCGCGTTCGCCGACCTTCTCGCGCGCCGCACTGGCGGAGATCGGCGGCGGCGACGTGGCGCTCTTCATCTCGGGCACGGCGAGCATCGTCGGGCACGAGACGGTGCACATCGGCGATGTCCGCACCCAGACCCAGGAAACACTGCGCAACCTGGCCGCGGTGATCGAGGCGGCGAATGCGCGCGCCACCACCCGCTTCGATCTTTCGCGCCTGGACTGCGTGGTGTACGTGCGCCATGTCGACCAGGCGCCGATGGTGCGCCAGGTGCTCGAGGAAACGCTGGGCACGGCGTCTCACACCGTGAGCCACGCCGTCTATCTGGAGGCCGACATCTGCCGCCAGGACCTGCTGGTGGAGATCGAGGCCCACGCGGTCACCGACGGCGCGTTGCGCCCCTGAATGCGCCGGCACGCGATGAATCCGCAGCTTCGCTGGGCGCTCTCGGTTCCGCTGGCCCTGCCGCTCTATGCCCTGCTGCTGGGCCTGGGCAGCATCTCGCTGGTCTGGAACCTGATCGCGATGCTGCTCTATCCGGTGCTGCCGGCGGCCACTGGCCGTGCGCTCGGCCGCAGCGTCATCGCGCGTGCCTACCGTTTCTTCTGGGCCGCCGCCTCGGTCACCGGCATGATGCGCATCGACGCCGGCTGCCTGGACGCCCTGCGCGACGAACAGGGCCTGATCCTGGTGGCCAACCACCCGACGATGCTCGATGCGCTGCTGCTGGTGGCGCGCCTGCCGCGCAGTGCCTGCATCATGAAGGCCGACCTGATGCGCAACGTCTTCCTCGGTGCCGGCGCGCGGCTGGCGCGGTACATCTGCAACGACTCGGCGCGCACCATGGTGCGGCTCGCCGTGGCCGACCTCAAGAACGGCGGCCAGCTCGTGATCTTCCCCGAGGGCACGCGCACCGTCACGCCGCCGCTCAATGCGTTTCGCCCCGGCGTCACGCTGATCGCCAAGCTGGCGCAGGCGCCGATCCAGACCGTCTTCATCGATACCGAATCGCCCTACCTCGCCAAGGGCTGGCCGCTGTGGCGCGTGCCGCCGCTGCCGATCGTCTTCACGCTGCGGCTCGGCCAGCGCTTCGCGCCTTCGCACGACAGCGACCTGCTGCTGCGCCAGATCGAACAGTACTTCCGCCATCCCTCGGAACAGCGCGCCCCCGAGGCGCAGCCCGCATGCCAGACGCCTCGCGCACCCACCTTGTCCTGATTCCCAGCTACAACACGGGTGAGCAGTTGTTCTCCACGGTCCGTGCGGCGCGTGCGCAGTGGAATCCCGTGTGGGTGGTGGTCGACGGCAGCACCGACGGCACCGGCGAGCGCCTGCAGCAGATGGCGGCCTCCGACCCCGGCCTGCGCGCGTGGCTGCTGCCGACCAACCAGGGCAAGGGCGCTGCGGTACTGCACGGCCTGCGCGCGGCTGCAGAGGCCGGCTTCACGCACGCCCTGACGATGGATTCCGACGGCCAGCATCCGGCCGATCTGATTCCGACCTTCATGCAGGCCTCGCAGGCCCGGCCCGACACCATGGTCCTCGGCCGTCCCGTGTTCGATGCCAGCGCACCGCTGCTGCGTGTGCGCGGCCGGCGCGTCTCCAACGGCTGGACCCAGGTCGAGACGCTGTTCGCGGGCATCGGCGATTCGCTCTACGGCTTTCGCGTGTACCCGGTCGCGGCGTTGATCGCCATCATGGCGCGGGAACCCTGGATGCGGCGCTTCGACTTCGACACCGAGGCCGTGGTCCGCCTCGCCTGGCGCGGCGTGAAGCCGGTCAACATCGATGCGCCGGTCAAGTACCTCACGGCCGCCGAGGGCGGCGTCTCGCACTTCCGCTACGTGCGCGACAACCTGCTGCTGAGCTGGATGCACGGCAGGCTCTTTCTGGAGTTCATCGTGCGGCTGCCTTCGCTCGTGCGCCGCAGGCTGCGTCGACGGCCGCCCTTCCAGCCCTGAGCAGGCTCAGATCATTCCGCCGTTGATCGAGATGATCTGGCCCGTGATGTAGGCCGCTTCGTCGCTGGCCAGGAAGCTGGCCAGCGACGCCACTTCCTCGGGCGTGCCTGCGCGTTTGACCGGCACCAGTTGATTGATCATCGCGGCGTCGAAAGCGCCGTCGGCCATCGGCGAGGCGATGATGCCCGGCGCGATCGCGTTGACCGTCACGCCGCGCGCCGCCACTTCGAGCGACAGCGCCTTGGTCGCGCTGTTGAGCGCGCCCTTGGCGGCCGCATAGTTGACCTGCCCGCGGTTGCCGGCCAGTGCCGCCACCGACGAGATGTTGAGGATGCGCCCCCAGCGCGTGCGCAGCATCGGCAGCAGCAAGGGCTGCGTGACGCGGAAGAAGCCGTTGAGCGAGACGTCGATCACCTTGTGCCACTGCTCGGGCTTCATGCCCGGCAGCACCGCGTCGTCGTGCACGCCCGCGTTGTTGACGATGACCTGCACCGGCCCGCCCTCGAGCATGCGCTCGCAGGCGGCGCGCGCCGCATCGTCGCTGCGCAGATCGAACACCACGCATTCGGCCTTGCCGCCGGCGGCGACGATGGCGGCGGCCAGTTGCCCGACCGCTTCGGGCCGCGAGTTGGCATGCAGCAGCACGGTGGCGCCGTCGCGCGCCAGACGTTGGGCGATGGCCGAGCCGAGCGCGCCGCTGGCGCCGGTGACGAGGGCGCGTTTTCCTGTGAGAGTCATGAGAGAACCTCCGCCCTGCGGGCTGCGGTGCGAGCGCCTTCGGGCGGCCGGGCGGCGCTCATGGGTTTTCCTTGCCGGCCAGCGGCGTGTTGAGGACGACCACCGCACGGCCTTCGGCCAGCGCCCGGCCTTGCGCGTCCCTCACTGCGAATTCATAGAGGATCTGGTTGACGTCGCCGGACATGCGCAGCGCATGCACATGCAGCGCGCCGGCCACGTCGTCGAGGCGCTCGACCGCCAGCCGCACGTTGCGCGCGCTGGCGAGAAAGCCGGCCGAAGGCTCGCTGCCCTCCGCCGCCAGCAGGCCGCCATGCAGCGCCATCGCCTGCGCCGCGTACTCGATCGCGTTCGGCGCGAGCAGACCGCCGGCGGTGCGCAAGGGATTCTCGGCATGCGCATGGGTGGTGGTGGTGCAGTGAATGGCCTGCGCATCCCACGACTCGAGTCGTTCGAGCAGGCACATGGTGCCGCTGTGGGGAATGCGTTGTGCGATGCCGGCCCGATCGAGCGTCTGGGGGACGGTCATGAAAATTCCTTGAGATCGGCCACAAGCAGCACGTTGGCGAAGGGCGTGCCTTCGCTCATCGGCAGGCTCTGCACGGAAAAGCCAAGGCGCTGCAGCAGCGCCATCCAGTCCTTCAGCGGCCGGCCCCAGGTCGGCGAGACCCGATGGCCGCGCACGCGCGTCACGGTGCGGTCGACGTACTGGCTGATCGCGAAGGCACGCCGGTCGGCCGCATCGCCGATGCGCAGCAGCAGGCGGCCGCCGGGCTGCAGCGCGTCGCGCACGCGGCGCAGCACGCCTTCCTGCGCCTCGAGGTCGACGTAGTGCAGCACATCGAGGATCACCACCAGATCGGTCGCGGGCAAGGCAGCGGTGCACATGTCGGCACAGAGAAAGCGCGGCGCCGGTTGCAGATGCCCCACCGAGGCCTCGGCACGCGCCACGTCCTTCGGCATCAGTTCGATGCCGGTGTAGTCGGCCGGCGTCGCCGTGACGCACCAGGAGGCCGGCCAGCGGCCCGGCTGCGACTGCATCGCACCCATGGCCGACAGAAGGCTGGCGAACAGGCCCTGGCCGCAGCCGATGTCCACCACCCGGCTGCGGCCTTCGCCGATCAGCCCGCGCTCGACCAGTCCGCGGAACACCGGATCGCGACCGAGCTTGCCGCGCGCGAAATGCCACGCGAACTTGCCGGCCTTCTTGTACGGCGCAGTGGCGGCCTCGTGCAATTGACGCCACGCGGCGTCGGTCGACACTCGTGCGTTCATGCGGCCAGCGCTTCCGGCAAGGTGACGGCACGCAGCCCATCGGCACGGATGCGCGCCAGCAGCGGCGGCAGCACTTCGAGCACCACGGGCCTCCCGGCCGCGGTGCGCGCCGCATGGCCGTCGTGCAGCAGCAGGATGTCGCCGGCCGCGAGGCCGCGCGTGAGGCGGGCCAGCACGGTGGCCGCATCGCGCTCGCGCGTGTCGAAGCCGCGGCGCGTCCAGCTCACCAGCGAGAGCCCCAGCCGATGCAGCACCGGCGCGAGAAAAGGATTGCGCAGGCCCGCAGGCGCGCGAAAGCAGTCCGGACGCTGACCGGTGGTCTCTTCGAGCACCTGCTGCGCGCGCGAGATCTCGGCCGCGAAGCCGCGCGGCCCGAGGAAGGAAAAATTGTGGCGATGCTGTGCCGTGTGGTTCTGGATGCTGTGGCCGCGCGCGACGATCTCGCGCGCCAGCGCCGGGTGCGCGAGCACGCAGTCGGCGATGCAGAAGAAGGTGGCGCGCTGGCCGTGCGCATCGAGCAGGTCCAGCACCTGCGGCGTGACCTCGGGGTCGGGGCCGTCGTCGATCGTCAGCGCGATCTCGCGCCGGTCGGCCGCGGCCTTCGGCAAGCGCGTGACGTTCGGCCCCAGCAGGCTGCTGCGCGGCGTGAGGCCGGCCGCGGTGATCAGCACATGGTTGAGCACGATCGCGCCGATGGCCCACGGCGCCGCGCCCGGCACGAACACCGCTGCGCCGACGGCCAGCAGATGCCAGCCCACACTGGCGCGCACGATCGGCGGCCAGGGCCAGGATTCGGGGGCGGAAGCGATGGACGACATGACGGCGGATTTTCCCATCAGCGCCGTGGCGGGGCCGGTGCGCGCGCAAAGGCGGCCGACAGCAGCAGCGCCAGCAACGCGCCGGGCGCGACCACGCGTCCGATCGACGACAGTGCCGGAATGTTCGATATCGCGATCAGGCCAAAGGACACCACGGTCGTGAGATTGGCCAGCATCAATGACGCCAGCGTGTCTTCGTCGGCGCGGCCGGTCTCGCGCAGCTGGTCGAAGAAGAGCGCGTAGTTGGAGCCGACGGCGACGATCAGCAGCAGGCCCACCAGGTGCAGGATCCCGAGCGGCACCTGCAGCGCCGCCATGCCGCCGAGCGTCAGCACCACCGCGACCACCAGCGGCTGGCACACCGCCAGCAGCCGGCGCCCGGAACGCAGGTAGAGGCCCAGCAACACGACCACGGCGAGCGCGCCCAGCATGACCTGCACGAAAGCCTCGTGCAGGTAGCGCTTGTAGAGGCTCGCGAGCTCGTCGCCGACATTCACCACCTGCACATCGGCCATGCCGTCGAGTGCCGCCGCGAGGCGCGCCGCATCGAAGCTGGTGCCGGGGTGCAGCGCGATCAGCGTCGACCAGCCGCCGGCCTGGCGCTCGAACATCAGCGCGTTGATCACGGCCTCGAGCGGGCTGTCCTGCAGGTCGGCGCGCTCGATCATGGGCTGGGCCTTGGCGGCCTCGACATCGGCAATGAAGGGTTCGAGGCGAGAGGCCGGCAACGGCAGGCCCTGCGTCGCTTCGGCCAAGCGCGTGCGCAAGGTCGCGGCATCCGGCAGGCTCGCGATGCGCGCGGCCTGCGCCGCCTCGCTCGGCAAGAGGCGCGAGACGGTTTCGTAGCCGGCGAGGTCGCCCTTGTCGACCAGCGCTTCGAGGCGCGCACCGGCGGCCTCGGTGCTGCGCAGGGTCGATTGCACGTCCGCGCCGTGGATCACGATCAGCGTGCCGCCGTCGCTGGCGCCGATGTCGCCGCGCAGCTCGGCATCGAGTTCCTGCGCGGCCTTGGGCACCGGGCTCATCGCGCCGAGATTGGCGCGCCACAGATCCCCGCCCTGCCAGAGCACCAGCGCGAGCGCCGCGACGCCAAGGCCGACGAACACCCAACGCAATCGCGGCAGGTTGCGCACCAGCACGCCGGCGACCCGCGCCATCTGCCCGCGCATGCCCATGCCGGTCGCGCCATCGGGCGCAAGCACGGGCAGCACGTAGCGCGCCACCAGCGCGGCGGCGATCAGCCCGGCGAGCGAGAACACCCCCAGTTGCGCGAGTCCCGGAAAGCCCGAGAAAACGAGCGCGGCAAAACCACACACCGAGGTCAGCAGGCCGAGCCGCACCGTCGGCCAATGGATGTCGCGCCAGCGTTGCCACCCGGTGCCCGGCACCGCCGCGCCGCGCGCCTGGATCAGGTAGTAGATCGCGTAGTCGACGGTCTCGCCGATCAGCGTGCTGCCGAAGCCCATGGTGAGGCCGTGCACGCCGCCGAACACCACGCTGACGGTGGCCGTGCCCGCGACCACGCCGGTGGCCACCGGCAGCAGCGCGATCACCAAGGCGCGCGGCGATGCGAAGGCCAGCAGCAGCAAGGCACCCATCACGATGCCGCCGACGATGGCCAGGTGGATCGCCTCGCTCTTGATCTGGTCGCGGCTCTGGACCGAGAACACCGGTGCGCCGCTGAGTTCCAGCCGCGGTCCCGTGCCGGCCATGTCGTGCGTCGCGGCATCGAAGGCGCCCTGAATGCGCGCGATCGCCGCCGCGACCGCATCGAGGTCGCTGCCGGCGGCGCGTGTGGTCGCCAGGATCAGCGCGCGCGGCGCACTGCGCGACACCCACACGCCCTCCTCGCTGCGCGGCGAGCTCGCCGGGATCAGCGCCTCGGCGATGCGCTGCGTCTCGCCGATGGGGTCGCGCTCCAGCAGCGGCTTGAGCGCGTTGCCGGCCGGCGTGCCGAGCATCGACAGCGCATCGACGATGCCATCGCGCAATCCCGCGGCGGTGAAGCGTTCGGGCGTGACGTCCGACGAGAGGCGGAACCGGTGGTCGAAGACCCAGGTGCCGGCCGACTTCCATTCGCTGGTGTCGCCGTTCTGGACCTGGTCGAAAAGCCGGCTCTCGCGCATCGATGCCGCCACCGCACGGGACACCACCGCGCGCTGCGCCGCATCCTTGCCGCCTTCGATGCCGATGAAGATCGTGCGCGACGCGATGCCGCTTTGCAGTTGCTCGATCAGCACGCGCTGCCGCGCGTCGGGGCTCTCGGGCAGGAAGGCCGACAGGTCGGCGCTGAAATGGGTGCGCGCGATCAGCGTGATGCCGACCAGCAGCATCAGGAGCCAGATGCCGAGCGCCAGCGCGACATGCCGCCGGCTGGGTGCAGCGCCGCGCGTCATCACGGCGGCGAACGCGAAGGCGCCGTGGCCGGCGTGCCGGCGCTGCGTTCGGGCGTGATGGTCATCACCGAGCGGTCGCCGCCGATGAACACCATCTCGACCCCGAGCACCTCGCCGCCGCGTCCGCTGAGAACCAGCATGCGCACCTGGGCGGCCAGCCGCTCGTCGATCGGCGTCAGCGAGAGCGTCCAATGGTCGCTGGAACCCGCGACCGTGCTGCGGAAATAGCGCTGCAGGCTCTGCGTGTTGCCGCTCAGCGTGCCGCGCATGGCTTCCACCAGGCCGAGCAGTTCGGGCATGCTGTCGAGCGTGAGCGTGCGGGTGCGGCCACCACGCGACAGCGTCAGCGTGTTGCCGTCGACGCTCATCGTTTCAGGCCGCGGCGTCAGCGTGCGCCGGGTCAGCTTGTCGGGCGCGGTGAAGCTCAACACGCCGCTGGCATCGAGCGGGCCTTCGAGGCCGTGCACGAAGCGCTGTTCGGTGAAGCGCGCCTCGCCCTTCTTCTGCTGTGCCAGCAGGCCCATCAGCTCGGGCAGATCGAAGGCCCAGGCCGACGAGGCGGAGAACGCCAGCACGATCAGCAGGCCTCGGCACCAGCGGTCAAACCGAATCTTCGAGCCAGAAATCATGGAAGTTGAACCAGTTGTAGGGGTAGGCACGGCACAGCGCCTCGAGCCGCGTCACGTAGCTTTCGAGCGCGGCGCGGATGCGCCGCTCCCGTTCCTCGGGGTTGGTGATGCGCTCGCTGAAATCGGCCAGCGGCTCGAAGAGCACATCGTAACGGGCGCCGCCGGCATAGAGCCCGGCCATGAAGAAGACCTTGCGCCGCAGCAGCGCGGCGAGCCGGAACGGGCCATCGTTGAAGAGCGCCGGCGCGCCGAGAAAAGGCAGCGCGATGCTGCTGCCGCGTTGCTGGCCCGCTTCCTCGGGGCCGGACAACGTGCGGTCCGCCAGCAGGCCTGCGAGGCCGCCGGTATCGAGCCAGTCGCGCAGCGCCAGCATCGAATGCGGCCGGCCCAGCGCGATCACGTGCGGCCGCAGTTCGGGCAGCGCGATCGCATTGAGCACCGCGTTGATCTGCTGCGCGTTGTCCGGGTACATCAGCATCGCGAGCCGAAGATCCTCGGGACAGCCGCTCTGGTGCTTGCAGGCGCCGAGCGCCTCGAAGCTGCCGACGTGCGCACCGAGCAGGAAGGCGCCCCGGCCCGCCTGCGCTTCGGCCTCGACCGGCACGTTGCCCTGGACCTTGACGTCGAACAGGTCCATGCGGCCGCGCAGGAAATAGATGCGGTCCAGCACCGTCGATGCGAAGGCGTGAAGCAGCTTGTAGCCGTCGCTCCATCCCGCATTCGGCCCGATCGCACGAAACAGGTAGCGCTTGATGTGACGGCGCGGCGTCGGCGAGAACAGCAGGAAGTACACGCTGATCAGGTGCAGCACCCCCCGCGCGAGCGGGCGACCGCACTGGATGGCGATCCAGCAGATCACGCGCAGCGCCAGCATGTTGCTGCGCTCGGGCGTGCGCGACCATTCGGCCTGGCGCGACTTGGTGCCGCCGGCCTCGGGTGGCGGTCCGCTCATGCCGGCGCGCTCGCCGCCGGCGTCCAGCGCCCGCTGGCAGCGACCACGCCGTCGCAGCGGACCTCGAAGCGCAGCCCGCGCGAGGCGCCCGTTTCCGGGACGAGATCGATCACGAGCGCGCTGCCCGGGCGCACGGGCGCGAGGAACTTGGCCGCGGCCAGCGTCGGCTGCGCGCCGATGCGGGCCGCCAGCGCGGGAACGCCGCGGATCGCCTCCAGCACCTCGGACAGCAGCAGCGCGCCAGGCAGGAGCGGCTGGCCCGGAAAGTGGCCGGCGAAAGCCGGATGGTCCTGCGGCACGTCGCGCGTGATCTGCACCGGCGTGCCGTCCGAGGCCAGTTGGGCCAGTGCGAACTCGCGCAGCGAGCGCGCCGTGAGCTTGCCCGTGCCCTCGCGCGGAAACGCCGCGACCTGCACCACGCGGCGCGGCACGAACACCGCCTCCAGGCGCTCGCGCAGCGCCGCGATGATCGCGTGCGCATCGAGCGTCGGCGCCACCACGAAGGCGACCGGTCGCACCACGCCGTCGGTCACATCGTCGGGCAGCCAGAACGCCCCGTCGACGACGCCGGGAATGCTGTTGAGATGGTGGTTGAGGTAGCCCAGCGAACTGCGCCGCCCGGCGACGTGGATCAGGTCGTTGGCACGGCCGAACAAGCGGAAGCGGCGCGCATCGAGCAGCTCCAGCACGTCGGCCATCGGCGTCGGTTCGGGAATGAAGTCGCCCTCGAAGACGAAGCGCTCGGCGCCCTTGTCGTCGCGCTCGGCATGCACGCGGATCTCGCCGAAGGTTTCCCAGATTTCGCTCTGGGTCGGCCGCCGCGTCGCGACCTGGCCGGACTCGGTGCTGCCGTAGATCTCGATCAGCGCACCGCCCATCGCCTGCTCCGCCTGCGCCGCGAGTTGCGGCGAGAGCGGCGCCGTGGCCGACAGGATCAGGTCCACCGGCGGCAGCGCGATGCCGGCCAGCAGCAGCGTCTTCAGGTGGAAGGGCGTGGTCACCAGCGCGCGCGGCTGCGGCACCGAGGCGAGCGTGCGCGCCACGTCGGCCGGAAAGAAGGGCCGACCGCTGTCGAATGCGGCGCCGCCCAGCATGGCCAGCAAGGCCGAGGACTCGAGTCCGTAGCTGTGCTGCACCGGCACCGTCGCGACCAGCGTCAGCCCGGCCAGCGAAGATCGCCCGAGCATGCCGGACAGGCGATCGACCGCGGCAGCCACGTCGCCGACCAGCGTCTGCCAGGTCTTGGCATGCGGCTGCGGCGTGCCGGTCGAGCCCGAGGTCAGCAGGCTCACCGCATGCAGGCCGGCGTCGATCGCAGGCACGGGCTGATCGGGTGAAGCCACGGCAGCGGGCTGCGCCTCGAACAGCACGCGCGGCATGCCGGGCGTCTCGGTGTTGGCGGCGTCGGCAATGGCAAAAGTCCGGCCGCCGGCGTCGCACAGGCGGGCCAGCGTGTCGGGGCGCGCATCGGGCGGCAGCAGGCTGGTCAGTCCGCGCACCAGCGCGGCGCCCAGACTGACGGCGAAGGCATAGCGATCGCCGCAGAGATTGACGGCCGGACCGCCCGCAGGCAGCGTGGGTGCGAAGCGCGCCACGTCGGCGAGGAACTCGCGCGCACTCACCGGCACGCCATGGCGCCAGGCCAGCGGCTGGTCGAGATCGCGGCTCGCGAGCAGCGGCAAGAGAGAAGATTGGCTCAACGTCGGAAGCTCGTCGTTCAACGGCGCGCGGCGGGATCGGCCGGCTCGCCATAGAAGGCGCGCACGGCATCGATCATGCGCGTGCGCTCGAATTCGGGATGCAGGCGATAGCGCAGCAGATGCTCGCCCACGAAAAGACCGACGATGCACAGCGGCGTCAGCAGGTTGGCCAGCACCGACCAGGCAGCGAAGGACAGGCTCGCATAGACCGCGACCGAGGCCACGGCCATCAGCGCGAAGTACAGCGTCCAGACACGCGTCACGTTGCCGGTGTAGGTGCACATGGCCGGCGACATCGGATGCACGCGCGCGGCGAACTGGCCGATGAGGGACAGGCCGTCGCCGCGCAGCGACGCGCCGAACCAGCCGCACAACAGCACATTGATGCTCACGTGCTGCAGCATGTAGAGCAGGTTGGGATCACCGATGCCGCCGTGCAGCACGAAGGCGAACGCAACCAGTCCGGCCACAGCGCCCAGCCCCATGCCCCAGGCACCGAAGCGGCTGGCGACGATGCCCCATGCGGTGAGCCACAGCGGCCCGAGCAGCACCACCACGGCCCAGGGTGCGGCCGGGTGGTAGAGCATCATCCATTGGGAAACGCCGGCATAGCTCACCCCCGCGATCAGCAGGAGCGCCATGCGCCATCGAGACATGGATCAGGAAGCGCCGCGATTCTGCGCGACGTGCGTCGCAAGACTGCGCAGCGACTCGAAGATTTGCTGATTGCGCTCATCGTCGGAGCGCAGCTGGAAGCCGTATTTGCGCGACACCTCGAGTGCGACTTCGAGGATGTCGATCGAGTCGAGCCCGAGCCCTTCGCCATAGAGCGGCGCCGTGGGCACGATGTCCGAAGGTGCGACCTCGAGATTGAGCGACTCGACCAGCAGCACGGCCAGCTCGTTCTCGAGAGGGGATTGTTCGGACGCGTCGCCAACGGCGGAAAGGGGGGACTGGGCACTCGATGACAAGGCAAACTCCGGGAACTTTTTCGGGAACTATCGCACGGTCCGGAATTATAGGAGGCCGGCTTCGATAGACTGCTCTTCGTACCAACGAACGGAAGCCCCCAATGGCCGAGCCCTTGCTGATCGCCCGCCACGACACCACCGAATGCAGCCTGCTGCCGGGCCTTGCCAACCGGCACGGCCTGATCACCGGTGCGACCGGCACGGGCAAGACCGTCACCCTTCAGACCATCGCCGAGAAGCTCTCCGGCATCGGCGTGCCCGTGTTCATGGCCGACGTCAAGGGCGACCTGACCGGCATCAGCCAGCAGGGCAGCATCGGCGACAGGATGGCCGCCACGCTGAAGGAACGCGGGCTCGAGCAACCCGCCGCCCTCGCCTGCCCGGTCACGCTGTGGGACGTGTTCGGCGAACAGGGCCATCCGGTGCGGGCCACGATCTCGGACATGGGCCCGCTGCTGCTGGGCCGCATGCTCAACCTCAACGACACCCAGGCCGGCGTGCTGAACATCGTCTTCAAGATCGCCGACGACAACGGCCTGCTGCTGCTCGATCTCAAGGACCTGCGCGCGATGCTGCAGCACGTCGGCGAGAACGCCGGCCAGTTCACCACCCAGTACGGCAACGTCAGCGCCGCCAGCGTGGGCGCGATCCAGCGCGGCCTGCTGCAGATCGAGAGCCAGGGCGGCGACAAGTTCTTCGGCGAGCCGATGCTCAACATCGCCGACTTCATGCAGACCGTCGGCGGCAAGGGCGTCGTGAACATCCTGGCGGCCGACAAGCTGATGAGCTCGCCGCGCCTCTACGCGACCTTCCTCTTGTGGCTGCTGTCCGAGCTGTTCGAGCAACTGCCCGAGATCGGCGACCCCGAGCAGCCCAAGCTGGTGTTCTTCTTCGACGAGGCCCACCTGCTGTTCAACGAGGCGCCCAAGGCGCTGGTCGAGCGCATCGAGCTCGTGGTGCGGCTGGTGCGCTCCAAGGGCGTGGGCGTGTTCTTCGTCACACAGAACCCGCTCGACATTCCCGACTCGGTGCTGGCCCAGCTGGGCAACCGCGTGCAGCACGCGCTGCGCGCCTTCACGCCGCGCGACCAGAAGGCGGTGAAGGCCACGGCGACCACCATGCGGCAGAAGCCGGGCCTGGACATCGAGGCCGCGATCACCGAGCTGGCCGTCGGCGAGGCACTGGCGAGCTTCCTGGACGACAAGGGCCGGCCGACCGTGACCGAGCGCGTCTATGTGCTGCCGCCCGGCAGCCGCATCGGCCCGATCACGCCCGAGCAGCGGCAGGCGCTGATGGCGAACTCGCTGGTGGCCGGTGTGTACGAAAAGACGGTGGACCGCGAGTCGGCCTACGAAAAACTGAAGGGCCGCGCCGATTCCGCGCCCGATGCGCCCGTGGCTGCAGGCCCTGCGGGTGCGCCGGCCACGCAAGCCTCGGGCGGCGGCGTGATGGGCAGCCTCAACGAGATCCTGTTCGGCTCGACCGGTCCGCGTGGCGGCAAGCACGACGGGCTTGCGCAGACGATGGCGAAGTCCGCCGTGCGCACCATGGGCACCACCGTCGGCCGCGAGATCCTGCGTGGCGTGCTGGGCGGGATCTTCGGCGCCAAGACGCGACGCTAGCTTCAGAACCGATACAGGCCGGGTCGCCGGATCGGTGTGCGCATCTCCGCTTCGCGACGCGAGCCGTGACGACGATCGTCGTCATGCTCTAAAGTGTGTTTTTGGAGAACGCCATGCCATCCGTCGATGCCCCGTCGCTCAATCCTCCACCGGGGTCCGCCGCGTCGCCGCGCCACATTCGCCTGACCTCGCACGCAGGCGGCTTCGGCGCCCTGCCGATCCACTGGGGCGCGGCCACCGCGACCGAGCGCGGACCGGTCGTCGGCACCACCACCAAGCGCGCGCACCGCAACGTGATCGGCACGCACAGCGGCTCCTACAGCGTGTACCGCGCCCTGGCCGTGGCTTCGGGCGCGCTCGATCCGAAGCACAAGGCCGACCTCACCAACACCTCGCCGACCGACGTGATCGGCCCCTATCCGCAATGGAGCGAGCCCGGCCGCATCGTGTCGCTCGATCCCTGGGGCGCCTTGGTGGCCGACGTGTTCTCGGCCGAGCTCGCGGCCGGCTACGACATCCGGCCCACGATCGCCATCACCAAGGCGCACGTGATCCTGCCCGAGGTGATCGAGGCGCTGCAAAGCGGCCGCCTCAAGGCCGACGGCAAGTTCCTCACCGCCGGCGGCGCGGCGATGGTCACCAAGGCGGCGATCGAGCCGGTGTGGTTCCTGCCCGCGGTTGCCAAGCGCTTCGGCTGCTCCGAAACCGACCTGCGCCGCGTGCTGTTCGAGGAAACCGGCGGCATGTACCCCGAGCTCGTCACGCGCTCCGACCTCGAGGTGTTTCTTCCACCGATCGGTGGCCAGACGCTCTACATCTTCGGCAACCCGCGCGACCTCGCCAACCCGGAGGTCGAGCTCACGGCCCGCATCCATGACGAATGCAATGGCTCGGACGTCTTCGGCTCCGACATCTGCACCTGCCGGCCCTATCTCACCCACGCGATCGAGGAATGCATCCAGGGCGCGCAGCGCGGCGGCGTCGGCCTGATCGCCTATTCGCGCAAGGAAGGCCGCGCGCTCGGCGAGGTCACCAAGTTCCTGGTCTACAACGCACGCAAGCGCCAGATCGGCGGCGACACCGCCGACCAGTATTTCGCGCGCACCGAGTGCGTGGCCGGCGTGCAGGACATGCGCTTCCAGGAGCTGATGCCCGACGTGTTCCACTGGCTCGGCATCCGCAAGATCCACCGGCTGGTGTCGATGAGCAACATGAAGTTCGACGCCATCACGGGCTCGGGCATCGAGATCGGCACGCGCGTCAACATCCCCGACGAACTGATCCCGGCCGACGCGCGCGTCGAGATGGACGCCAAGATGGCGGCCGGCTATTTCACGCCCGGCGCGGTGCCGGACGCCGAGGAACTGAAGAAGGCCAAGGGCCGAGGACTGAGCGAATGAGCAAGGACAACTACGGACTGGACCCCGACCGGCCGACCGCCAATGCGGCCGTGCGCAGCGCCGATGCGCACGGCCACGTCGACCCGCTGGTCGAGCTGCGCGACGACACCCGCCAACCCGCGGGCGCCGCGGCCGTGCTGCGCACCACCGTCGCGATCCGCGAGCGCGCGGCGGCCCTGCTGGCGCGCGCGCGCCGCGGCGAATCGCAGTGGTTCACCATCGGCGACGACAACGCGATGGAGGACACGGCCCGCACCGTGTCCGAGGTGACGCGCGACCGCTATCCCTGGAACCCGATCCCGTATCACAGCCGCTGGCGCCATTTCGAGGCCGGCGGCGTGAACCGCCTCGCGGAACTCGACAAGCTGCTGGGCCGCGCCGACCTGCGCCAGCGCGCCCGCACCCACATCGACCTGGTGCTGGTGAGCGTGCTGCTCGATGCCGGCGCCGGGCCCGACTGGCTCTATGTCGAAGCGTCCACCGGCCAGCGCTTCACGCGCTCCGAAGGCCTGGGCGTCGCGAGCTTCCATGCCTTCACGAACGGCCTGTTCTCGTCCGACCCCGACCAGCCGCTGCAGGCCGATGCGGCCGGCCTGCGTGCGCTGGTAACCGACCGGCTGGGCGATGCCTTCCAGGCCAGCACCGCCAATCCGCTGGTCGGGCTTGCGGGCCGTGCCACCCTGCTGCGCCGCCTCGGCGAAGCGATGCACGAGCAGCCCGAGACCTTCGGCGACGATGGCCGTCCCGGCGGCCTGTTCGATGCGCTGGTCGGCCCCTATGGCCCCGCCGCGCCGCCGACCGCCGAGATCTCCGCGCACGAGATCCTGTCGCTGCTGCTCGAATCGCTCTCGCGCATCTGGCCGATGGCCAATGCGATCGACAGCATCGCGGCCGACGGCAGCGACACGGCCGGCGCGATCGGCTCGGGCGATCCCGCGCTCGCGCTCGGCGACTGCTGGCGCCACAGCGCCGTCACAGGGCCCGGACTGACCAACGGCTGGATGCCCTTCCACAAGCTGTCGCAGTGGCTCGCCTATTCGCTGCTCGAGCCCTTCGAATGGGCCGGCGTCAAGGTCCGCCACGTCGACGCGCTGACCGCCCTGCCCGAATACCGCAACGGCGGCCTGCTGATCGACAGCGGCATGATCGTGCCGAAGAATGCGGCCTTGCTGGAGCGGACCTGGAAGGTGAGCGACGAATTCATCGTCGAATGGCGCGCCCTCACCGTCGCCCTGCTCGACGAACTCGCGCCGCGGGTGCGCAAGGTGCTCGGCCGCAGCGACGAGGAACTGCCGCTGGCCCGCGTGCTGGAAGGCGGCACCTGGGCCGCGGGCCGCACGCTCGCACAGCGCCTGCGCAACGGCGCGCCGCCGCTGCGCATCGAGAGCGACGGCACCGTCTTTTAGACTCCACCCATGAACAACGTCCACCTCATCGACCATCCGCTGGTCCAGCACAAGCTCACGCTGATGCGCCGCAAGGAAGCCAGCACCAACAGCTTCCGCCGCCTGCTCAACGAGATCAGCATGCTGATGGCCTACGAGGTCACGCGCGACATGCCGATGCAAGACCTCGAGGTCGAGACACCGCTCGAGACCATGACCGCCAAGGTGATCGACGGCAAGAAGCTGGTGCTGGTGTCGATCCTGCGCGCCGGCACCGGCATCCTCGACGGCATGCTCAGCGTGGTGCCCGGCGCGCGCGTGGGTCACATCGGCCTGTACCGCGATCCCAAGACGCTGACCGCAGTCGAGTACTACTTCAAGATGCCGGGCGGCATGGAAGAGCGCGATGCCGTCGTGGTCGACCCGATGCTGGCCACCGGCAACTCGGCGGTGGCGGCGGTCGAACGACTGAAGGAACTCAATCCGAAGTCGATCAAGTTCGTGTGCCTGCTGACCTGCCCCGAAGGCATCAGGACCTTGCAGGCCGCGCATCCCGACGTGCCGATCTACACCGCCGCGATCGACCGCGAACTCGACAGCCACGGCTACATCCTGCCCGGCCTCGGCGACGCCGGCGACCGCATCTTCGGCACCAAGTAGCCGTCAGGCGGCCGCCGTCGCGGTGCGCACCGCGAGGCCCGAAGGCGCGAGCTTGGCCTCGTGCTTGGCGATCGCCGCTTCGTTCGCCACTTCCTCGACCCGCCGGCACAGACCCGGCGTGACGCGCACCGCGCCGATGGAGAGGGCGGCGAAGGAGAACAGCCGCGCGGTGCCGTGGCGGTCCTCGGCCTCGATGCCGCCGGCCGCGCGCGCCGGCTCGTCGTAGAAGTCCGCCGCCTCGCGCGCGAAGTCCTCGATGATCAGGCGGCAGCGCTGCTCCCAGTCGCGGCTCTGGAACAGGACGATGAAATCGTCGCCGCCGACATGGCCGACGAAATCGCGGCGCTCGTCGCAGCGCGCGCTCAGGAGCCGCGCCACCGCGCGCAGCATCTCGTCGCCGAGCCAGTAGCCGTAGTGGTCGTTGAAGGGCTTGAAGTTGTCCAGGTCCGCATAGCACGCCACGAAGTCGGCGCCGCTGGCCAGCAGGCGCTCGATGTGCATGCTGATCGGCACGTTGCCCGGCAGGAAGGTCAGCGGATTGGCGTGCCGCGCCGACTCGATGCGTGTCTCGGTGACCGCACGCACCAGCTGGTCGCCGGTTCCCAGGCCCAGGTAGCGGCCGTTCTCGGCAATGATGAAGCCGTCGCTCAGGTAGCGCTGGTCCTGCGAGGTCAGGATGCCGATCAGCTCCTCGACATCGTCGTCGAGCTCGACCACCCGCGGCGTGCGGTTGGCATAGTCCACGGCAGGCCGGCGTCCGTGCACCTCGCGGAAATAGAGCCGCGCGTAGTGGTCCATGAAACTCTGCCGGTTGATCAGCGCCACCGGCTTGCCCTGGTCGACCACGGCCACCGCATGCAGGTCGGTGCGCCGCTGGAACAGCGCCGACACCGCGTCGTTGGTGGTCTGCGGGCCGATGTCGGGCGCCCGGATGATCGGCAGGCCGCGCAGCACGCCGACCCGGGCCAGCTGCCTCACGCCCGGCATCACGGCGATGCGCTTGTCCTTGACGACGCCCATCACCACGTCCGGTGCGGCCGTCACCGGCGCCTTCTGCGGGCGGCCCAGCAGGTAGCCCTGGCCGTAGGCGACGTCGAGGTCGCGCAGCACGCGCAGGTCGTCCGCGGTCTCGATGCCTTCGGCCACGAGCCGGGTGCCGAAGGCCTCGCTGATGCCGCGGATGGCGCGCACCATCTCGAAGTTCTCGGTGTGGCTGGCAATGGCGTGGGTGAAGAACTTGTCGATCTTGACGAAGTCGGGCTTCAGTTCGGCCCACAGGCGCAGGCTGGAATGGCCGTCGCCGAAATCATCCAGCGCCAGCAGCGCGCCGATCGCATGCAGGCCTTTCACCGCCTGCTGCAGCACGCGGATGTCGCTGCTGCGTTCGCGTTCGGTGAGCTCGATCACCAACGTGCGCGCCGAGACCTGCGAGGTCGCCAGCATGCGCTCCAGCAGGCACGAGGGCGTGCCGGTCATGGCATGCACGAGGCCGTCGGCGCTCAGGTTCACGAACAGCAGCCCGGGCTGGCCCAGGCGACCCCAGGCGTGCAGCGTGACGTCGACGCAGCGCAGTTCGAACTCCCTGGACATCGATTCGCGCGCCGCCAGCTGCAGCAGTTCGGCCGGCATGTGGAAGGGCCCGTCGGCCGGGCCGCGGATCAGTGCTTCATGGCCATACACGGAACCCTTGCGCAGGTCCAGCAGCGGCTGGAAGACCGGGTACAGGCCGCCGCCGTCCATCAGGCGTTGCAAGGGGCCGTCGGCGCTCGGGCGTGGCCGGCGCGGGGCAGCGACGGCCGCGTCTGCGGGGTTCATGGTGGGGTGATGCATTCTGGAAATCCTCCGGCAGCATAGGAAGGTCGCGCGTCGGCCGCATGACGCGCGCGCGCTTCGATGCCCGCGGCGTGACATCCCTCACGAAGCCCGCCGCCGTTGCGGTGCCCTGCGCGCCAGGCTCGCGGCGGCACGCTCGTCCTGCCCGAGCGAATTTCGGCAGCGGCCATCGCGAAAAAAGATTCTTTGTGCAGCAGGACCAGATGCCTAGCATCCGTCACAGCCCTGACATGCGCGCCTCTTTGCGTTCCGCGTTGCTCAGCCGCACGGTCTTTTTCGCAATCTTCAAAGAGGAGTCTCCATGGAAGCTTCATCGAACATGCATCGCCGGCAGCTGCTCAAGGCCTCGCTGGCCACCGGTGGACTGGCGCTCGGCGGCCTGATCTCCGTGGATGCGCTGGCGGCCGACAAGGCCGAGATCAAGATGCAGCTCGGCTGGATCGCCGGCGGCAACCAGATCGGCGAGGTGGTGGCCAAGCGCCTGGGCTACTACGAGCAGGAGGGTGTCGACTTCAGCATCATTCCCGGCGGTCCGAACGTCGATGGCGTGGCGGTCGTGGCGGCGGGCCGGCAGGAAGTCGGGCAGGTGTCGTCCAGCCCCTCGATCATGCTCGCCGTGTCGCAGGGCTTGCCGATCCAGTGCTTTGCGATCGGCGCCCAGCGCCATCCCTACTGCTTCTTCTCGCTCGAGAAGAAACCGGTGCGCAAGCCGGCCGACTTCGTGGGCAAGAAGGTCGGCATCCAGTCCACCGGCGTGGTGCTGCTGCGCGCGCTGCTGGCCAAGAACGACATCCCCGAGAAGGACGTCAACATCATCCCCATCGGCGCCGACATGTCGCCGCTCCTGAACGGCCAGGTCGACGTGGTGACCGGCTGGCTCACCAACACCACCGCGCTCAAGGTGCTCGGCAAGGATCGCGTCGATCTGAGCCTGTGGGATTCGGGCGTCAAGCTCTATGCCCTGCCCTACTACGCCACGCCCGACACGCTGAAGAAGAACGGCAAGGCGATCGCCGGCTTCGTGCGCGCCACGGCCAAGGGCTGGCACTACGCGCAGGCCAACCGCGACCAGTCGGTCGATCTGCTGATCAAGGAATACCCGAACCTGGTGCGCGCCGACGAACGCGAGGCGCTGGACGTGATGCTCGCCTACGCCTTCACCGACACCACCAGGACGCAAGGATGGGGCACCATGGATCCGGCGATCTGGCAGGACCAGATCTCGCTGTATTCGCAGCTCAAGCAGTTCACCGCCAAGACGCCGAAGCTGGAGGACGTCATGACGATGGACATCCTCAAGACCACCGCCGCTGCCCGTACGGCGAAGGCCTGACGCGCGATGGCCGCCGTGCTGAACACCGATGCGCCCGCGATCGCGGCGCGCGACATCGGCGTGCGCTTCTTCACCGAGCGCCGCGACGTGGTCGCCCTGCAGTCCCTCGACCTCGAGGTGAGGCACGGCGAATTCCTCACGCTGCTGGGCCCGTCGGGCTGCGGCAAGTCGACCTTCCTGCGCGTGGTGGCGGACCTGCAGCCGGCGAGCCGCGGCAAGCTCAGTGTGCTGTCGGTCGCGCCCGAGGTGGCACGCGGCCATCGCGACATCGGCTTCGTGTTCCAGGATGCCGCGCTGCTGCCGTGGCGCACTGCGCTCGAGAACGTCCAACTGCCGCTGCAGGTCGGCGGCGGCGCCGCACGCAAGGGCCGGCGCACGCCGCAGGAGCTGCTGGAGCTGGTCGGCCTGAAGGACCGCGCCAACGCCTATCCGCACGAGATGTCGGGCGGCCAGCGCCAGCGCGTGTCGATCGCGCGCGCGCTGGTCTGCGACCCGAAGATCCTGCTGATGGACGAGCCCTTCGGCGCGCTCGACGAGATCACGCGCGACCGGCTCAACGAGGAACTGCTGCGCGTGTGGAAAGAAACCGGCGTCACGATCCTGTTCGTCACCCACAGCATTCATGAGGCAGCCTTCCTCGGCCAGCGCGTGCTGATGATGGCGGCCAATCCGGGCCGCGTGCGCGAGATCGTGCCGGTCGAGCTGCCCGACGAGCGCACGCTCGACATGCGCGACACGCCGGCCTTCGTGCAACTGACCGCGCGGCTGCGCCGGCTGCTGGAAACCTGCTGAGAGGAATCGACCATGAGCGCCACAGCCCTTCATCCGGTTCCATCGACCGCGCCGGCCGCCGATCCGGAATACGCCGCCTGGGCGGTGCAGCGGCGTCGCCGCCTGTGGCGCAGCCGCATCCTGCCGGCGCTGGGCATCGTCGGCCTGATCCTCGGCTGGTGGGCCATCGTCGTCTGGTTCGGCGTCAAGCCCTTCGTCGCGCCCTCGCCCTGGGTGGTGGTGGACACGCTCTGGACCAAGCGCGACGTGCTGCTGAGCAACCTGATCCCGACCGCCATCGAAGCGGGCGGCGGCTTCCTGCTCGGCAACCTCGCGGCGATCCTGATCGCGACCGTCTTCGTGCACAACAAGACGCTGCAGGAGATCTTCTTTCCGGTGGTGCTGATGTTCAACGCGATCCCGGTGGTCGCCAAGGCGCCGATCCTGGTGCTGATCATGGGCAACGACATGGAGCCCAAGATCACGATCGCGGCGCTGGTGTGCTTCTTCCCGACGCTGGTGAACACGGTGCGCGGGCTGGAATCGGTCAATCCGCAGGCGATGGAATTGATGCGCGTGCTGTCGGCCAGCAAGACCGAGATCTTCTTTCGCCTGCGCCTGTTCAACGCCCTGCCCTTCCTGTTCTCGGCGCTGCGCATCGCGGCCTCGATGGCGGTGATCGGCGCGGTGGTCGGCGAATGGGTCGGTGCCAATGTCGGCGTCGGCGCCATGATCATCCAGGCCACCTTCAATTTCGATTCGGCGCTGCTCTATGCAGCGATCCTGATGAGCGCCAGCCTCTCGGGATTCTTCTTCCTGCTCGTCGTCCTGGCGGAGCGCTGGATCATCCGCTGGCAACCGGAAGACGCGCATTGAGGCCGCTGGGGTCCAGCAATCGCGAACGAGAGATGCAAAGGAGTTGGTCATGAGCCGAATCGGAGACTGGATTCAGGAGCCCGCGCACGACGTGCGCGTGGCGGCCGAAGCCGACGTGGTGGTGGTGGGCGGCGGCCCGGCCGGCCTTGCGGCGGCCTACGGCGCCGCACGCAACGGTGCCCGCGTCACGCTGCTGGAGCGCTACAACCATCTCGGCGGCCTGGCCTCGGGCGGCATGGTGCTGGTGCTCGACGACATGTGGGACAGCCACCTGCGCGAGATCTCGGTGCGCGGCACCTGCATGGAGATGATCGACCGCATGGCGGCGCTCGGCCTCGCGGCCTTTCCGAAGAGCCATGAATGGGGCAGCGCACCGGCCAGCATCGACAAGTGGCTGCGCTGGGGCACCTTCGATTTCCACAGCAAGGAGAAGCCGCACCCGATCTGCTTCGCCGCCGCCTTCGATCCCGACGCGTGGAAGCGGGTCTCGATGGAGAAGGTCAAGGAGCTCGGCATCGAGCTGCGGCTGCATTCGTGGTTCTCGCGCACGCTGGTGGAGGACGGCAAGGTGAAGGGCGTGATCTGCGACACCAAACAGGGACGCGAGGCGATCCTCGGCGGCGTGGTGATCGACACCACCGGCGACCTCGACGTGGCCGCCTCGGCCGGCGCGCCGCACGTCGGCGGCAGCTACATCATGACCACCGTGTTCCGCCTCGGCGGCGTCGACACCGACGAGGCCGAGCGCTTCGAACGCGAAGAGCCCGCCGCCTTCGAGGAGATCGACCGCGAGATCAAGCGCCTGCTCGGCGGCAGCTGGGCGCAGTGGTGGCTGAAGACGCCGCTGCCTGGCGTGGTCTGGTGCAACTGCCCGCACATGCCGGGGCTGGACGGGCTCAAGGTCGACGATCTCACGCGCGCCGAGGTCAACGGCCGCAAGGCGATCCACGAGGCGGTGAGCGTGATCCGCGCCAGGCTGCCGGGCTTTCGCAACTGCTTCGTGGTCGACCTCGCGCCGCAGACCGGCGTGCGCCAGACACGACTGCTCGAAGGCGAGTACGTGATGACCAAGGACGACGTGATGCATCGCGCGCGCTTCGCCGACAGCATCGCGCGCGGCCGCGACTACTACTACCCCTACCGCACGCTGGTGCCGCGCAGCGTCGACAACCTGCTGGTCGCCGGCCGCCACTATTCCGCCACGTCGGCGGCGCAGAAGATCTCGCGCGAGATCCCACCCTGCATGGCGATGGGCGAGGCCGCGGGCGTGGCCGCCGCGCTGGCGCTCGATGCCGGTGTCGCGGTGCGCGATGTCGACGTCGCCGCGTTGCAGCGCACGCTGCGTGCGCAGGGCGCCGATCCGGGCGACCAGGGCGGACCCAACGCGGATGTGCCGCCGCTGGCATTGGCCGCGCAACGCGAGGTCACGGCATGAACACCCATGACACCACGAAGCTGCCGCTCGCCGGCGTCCGCGTGATCGACTTCACGCAGGTGATGATGGGCCCGGTCTGCACGCAGATGCTGGCCGACCACGGCGCCGACGTGATCAAGATCGAGCGCAAGGGCGCGGGCGACCTCAGCCGCTCGACCTTCGCGCCGGTGGCCGGGCACGACAACCCGATCTTCTGCAGCCTGAACCGCAACAAGCGCAGCGTCGAGATCGACCTGCGCGACGCGGCGCAGATGGACCTCGTGAAGGCGCTGATCGCCGACGCCGACGTGGTGGTGAGCAACTTCCGCGCGGGTGTCATGGAGCGACTCGGCCTGAGCTACGAGGAATGCCGGCAGTTGAACCCGCGCATCGTCTACGCGATCGGCACCGGCTTCGGCGAGACCGGCCCCTATGCGCACAAGGGCGGCCAGGACGTGCTGGCCCAGGCCATGACGGGCGTGATGGCGCGCCGCGCCGACGACGACATCCCGGTGTCGATCTACCCGACCGCGCTGGCCGACTACACCGCGGGCATGCACCTGGTGCAGGGCATCCTGTTCGCGCTGCTGCAGCGCGAGCGCACGGGCGAAGGCCAGAAGATCGCGGTGTCGCTCTACAACTCCATGCTGGCGATGCAGATGCAGGAAGCGGCCATGATCATGATGGCCGACTCGGAAGTGAACTGGGCCGCGATGCCGCTGTCGGGCGTGTTCCAGACCACCACCGGGCCGCTGGTGCTGGTCGGCGCCTTCAAGGCCAATCCGCTGCGCGACATCTGCGCGGCACTCGACCTGCCCGACCTGTCGCAGGAAGCGCGCTTCTCCAACCTCGAACAGCAGTTCGCTCACAAGGCGGAGCTGCACGGCATCCTTCGCAGCCGCTTCGCCAGCGACACGCGCGACCACTGGCTGGCGCGGCTCGAAGCGCAGGACCTGCTGTCGGCGCCGGTGCGCGACATGCGCGAGGCGCTGGTCGATCCGCAGACGTTGCACAACGAGATGATCCTCGAGGGCGCAGCGGCCGACGGGCGTGCCCTGCGCTTTGTCGCCAGCCCGATCCGGATGTCGGGCGCAGCCACCGGCATCCACCGCGAGCCGCCCCGGCTCGGCGAGCACACGCAGGAGGTGCTCGCGCAGGCGCGGGCGCTGCTGGCGGGAGCTGCGGCATGACGGTGCGCTACGCCGTCGAGGCGCACGTCGCCCGCGTCACCATCGACCGGCCCGCGGTGATGAATGCGGTGGACCTCGCGACCGAGGCCGAACTGCAGCGCATCTGGAAGGACATCGAGCAGCGCGACGACGTGCGCGTGGTGGTGCTGAGCGGCGAAGGCGAGCGCGCCTTCTGCGCCGGTGCCGACCTCAAGAACCCCTCGGTCAAGGGCGTCGAGTACTGGGCGGCCGCGCGCGAAGGTGGCTTCGGTGGCATCGCGCTGCGCGAGACGCTGGACGTGCCGGTGATCGCGCGCGTCAACGGCCTCGCGCTCGGCGGCGGCTTCGAGATGGTGCTGGGCTGCGACATCGTCGTGGCCTGCGAAGAGGCGAGCTTCGGCCTGCCGGAGCCGCTGGTAGGCCGGATGCCGCTGGACGGCGGCATGACGCTGTTGCAGCGGCAGATCCCGTTTCGCCAAGCCATGGGGATTCTGTTCACGGGCCAGCGCGTGAGCGCGCGGCGTGCGCTCGAACTCGGTCTCGTCAACGAAGTGGTCCCGCGCGCCGAGCTCGACGCGGCCGTTCAGCGCTGGGTCGATCAGATCCTGGCCTGCGCGCCCCTGTCGCTGCGCGCCATCAAGCAGGTGGTGCGCCGCACCTCGACGCTCTCGCCCACCGACGCGCAGGCCGTGCGGCTGCCGGCCGTCATGGCGGCACTGCAATCGCAGGACGCCGACGAAGGCGTACTGGCGTTCCAGCAGAAGCGCAAGCCGCAGTGGCTGGGACGGTAGTCGACCCATGCATGCGCTGCCGATGACTTGCTCCCTCTCCCTCTGGGAGAGGGCTGGGGTGAGGGCACCGGGCGATGGACCGGGTCGCAACGATGCTAAGACCCATCCCCTCACCCTGCCCTCTCCCAGAGGGAGAGGGAACAAGCCCAAGCCATCCCACCGCGCGCCACGGGCCCGGTTGCTCCCATGACCCACGTCATCGGCTCCGCCTGCATCGACGTCAAGGACGGCGCCTGCGTGCTGTGCTGCCCGGTCGACTGCATCTACGAGGGCGAACGCACGCTCTACATCCATCCGGACGAATG
The DNA here is from genome assembly GCF_901827165.1 of Variovorax sp. SRS16. Lineage (NCBI taxonomy): Bacteria > Pseudomonadati > Pseudomonadota > Betaproteobacteria > Burkholderiales > Comamonadaceae > Variovorax > Variovorax sp. SRS16. The sequence continues at coordinate 2,618,046 of NZ_LR594666.1, read as the reverse complement.
CATCGACTGCGGCGTCTGCATATCGGCCTGTCCGGTGCAGGCGATTTACGAGGACCGCCGGCTGCCGTCCGACCAGGCGAACTTCCTCGCGATCAACAAGGAATTCTTCGAGCCGCAGGTGTCCGGCCTCGGCGCGCCGGGCGGCGCCTGCGACGCGGCGAAGCGGGTCTGCGATCATCCGGTGGTCGTTGCCTGGCCGGTCGCTCGAACACCGCCTTGATCACGTGCAGCGGCTCACCGGAGACTCCGCGCCATGCACGCCAGCGTTCTGAAGTATTTCCTGGAAGTGGCCCGTTGCGGCTCGGTCCGCAAGGCCTCGGAGAACCTGTTCGTCGCCTCCAGCGCGGTCAACCGGCAGATCCTCAAGCTCGAGGAGGAACTCGGCCTCGAACTGTTCGATCGCCTGCCCGGCGGCATGCGCCTCAACACCGCCGGCGAACGCCTGCTCAAGCATGTGCAGGAGACGCTGCACGACTTCCAGGTCACGCGCGCCGACCTGCATGCGCTCAAGGGCGAGCACACCGGCCACATCAAGATCGTGGCGATGGATTCGATGTTCGAGGACGTGCTGCCCGCGGCGGTCGAGGAGTTCGCCGAGCTCTTCCCCGCCGTCACCTACACCCTCACCTCGGTCGCGCCGATGGATGCGCCCGCGATGGTGCTGTCGGGCCAGGCCGATGCCGCCGTGACTTTCGTCAGCCGCCTGCCGCCCGGCGTCAAGACCGCCGCGACGGTGAACCTGCCGCTGGGCGTGATGATGCCGCCCGGCCATCCGCTGGCCACGCGCGAATCCATCAGCCTGGCCGAATGCGTGGGCCAGCCCTTCCTGCGCTCGCTCGGCCAGCCGCCGATCAGCAGCTCGATGTGCCCGGAGTTCGGCGACTTCTGGGATCAGCTCGAATTCACCGCCACCTGCAACTGGACGCCGACGGTCAAGCGGCTGCTCATGGCCCGGCTCGGCATCTCCTTCTTCTCGAAGACCGCCTTCATTGGCGAACTCGGCCGCGGCGAGCTGGTGTGGCGGCCTTTCGAGCTGCCCGCGCTGCGCGACCTCAAGGTCGGCATCGTGGTGCCCGCCCATCGCGACCTGCCCGCGGTGACGCAGAACTTCATCGGCCGCATGGCCCGCCGCCTCAAGCAGGTCGAGGCCGCCGCCGCGGCGGTCTGAGCCCGAACCCAGCGACGGCGGCAGAATCGCTTTCATGCTCGATCTTCTCGTCACCCACGCCAGCCTGCCCGATGGCCGCACCGGCATCTCGATCGCGGTGCAGGACGGCCGCATCGCCGAAGTCACGCCCGGGCTGGACGCGCCAGCGCACGAGAAGCTCGATGCGCAGGGCCTGCTCGTCGCGCCGCATTTCGTCGACCCGCACTTCCACATGGATGCCACGCTCAGCCACGGCATGCCCCGCGTCAACCGGAGCGGCACGCTGCTCGAAGGCATCGCGCTGTGGGGCGAGCTCAAGCCGCTGCTCACGGCCGAGGCGCTGATCGAGCGCGCACTGGCCTACTGCGACTGGGCCGTGGCCCGCGGCCTGCTGGCGATCCGCAGCCACGTCGACACCAGCGACCCCAGCCTGCTCGCGGTCGATGCGCTGCTCGAAGTCCGCCGCCGCGTGGCGCCCTACCTCGACTTGCAGCTGGTCGCGTTCCCGCAGGACGGCGTGCTGCGAACGCCCGGCGGCGTCGACAACCTGAAGCGCGCGCTCGACAAGGGCGTGGACGTGGTCGGCGGCATTCCGCATTTCGAACGCACGATGGCCGACGGCGCCGCCAGCGTGAAACTGCTGTGCGAGCTCGCGGCCGAACGCGGCCTGCCGGTCGACATGCACTGCGACGAATCGGACGATCCGCTGTCTCGCCACATCGAGACACTGGCCTTCGAGGCGCAGCGACTCGGCCTGCAGGGCCGCGTCACGGGTTCGCACTGCACCTCGATGCATTCGATGGACAACTACTACGCGAGCAAGCTTATGCCCTTGATCGCCGAAAGCGGCGTGAGCGTGATCGCCAATCCCCTGATCAACATCACGCTGCAAGGCCGGCACGACAGCTACCCCAAGCGCCGCGGCATGACGCGCGTGCCCGAGCTGATGGCGCACGGCGTCAACGTCGCCTTCGGCCACGATTGCGTGATGGACCCGTGGTACGGCATGGGCTCGGCCGACATGCTGGAGGTCGCGCACATGGGCCTGCACGTCGCGCAGATGACCAGCCAGGACGGCATCCGCCAGTGCTTCGATGCCGTCACCACCAACGCCGCGAAGCTGATGCACCTCGAAGGCTATGGGCTCGAAGCCGGCTGCAACGCGAGCTTCGTGCTGCTGCAGGCGCGCGACCCGGTCGAGGCGATCCGGCTGCGGGCGACGCGGCTCAAGGTGTTTCGCCGTGGCCGGTTGGTGTCGGAAACGCCCGGCGCAACGGCGGCGCTGCATCTCGATGGGCGCCCGGGCGAGACTGCCTTCATGCCGAGGCGCGGTGGCGCAACTTCATAAAGACCATCCGAGTCGGTACAACGAACGTGACGCTCGTGCCGCTGCCTTTGGCCGCCTGAAGATCCATGGTGCCGCCGACGCCCAGCACGCGTTCACGCATACCGATCAACCCAAGTCCTCCTTCGGGCGATGCGTCTGGGTCGAATCCAACACCGTTGTCGATGATCTTCATGACGATAGCCGAACGATGAGCTTGCCACTTCACGTCGACATGCACCGAGGTCGCATTTGAATGTTTGACGACATTCGACAGAGATTCCTGCACCAGCCGGTAAGCGGTGATTGCATCGTCGCCGTGCAGCTCTGGGAGCGCGCGCGGCGCGGCGAGCACGAATCGGCAATCGGGATGGATTTCGTCATAGCTGCGGATCAGCTCGGCCAGCGCTCCGAGCAAGCCGAGCATGTCAATGACCTCGGGGCGCAGCTGCTTGGCGATAGCTCGCGCTGAGGCATACAGCACTTCCACGCTGCCGGCGATATCCTTCGCACACTGGCGGATGTCTTTCGCACCTTCGCTCAGAACGCCGATGGCCGCGAGGTGCTCGATATGCTGAGCCTTGAGGCGTACCACGATCAACGCGGAATTCATGCTGTCATGAATCTCAAGAGCGATTCGGCGACGCTCCTCCTCGAGACGACGATTGCTTTCAACGATCAATTCGCGCTTCTCTTTATTCGAGCGGTTTGCCAGATCGACGGCTTCACGCAATTGAATGGTTCGTTGCGCGACCGTCGCCTCGAGGCCGGAAGTTGTTGCACGCAGCGCCTGCGCAACCTCCACGACGGTGTCTTGAAGCTCTCCCATTTCACCCTTGGCCGAAAGCCCAACGGATATCTCGTATTTCCCATTGCGGATGTGTCGAAGCGCATCGACAACCGATGCGAGCGGCTTGTGGAGGCGATGAATCAAGGTCAAGGCAAAAAGCAGGCCGACGACAGCGGCCACAAGCAGCACGAGCGAAGTGAGGCGAAGGTATCGCCACTTGGCCTCGACAAGTGACTCCAGCGACATGGAAATCCTGGCGTAGCCCAAGATGCGGCCCTCGCTGCCTGCAGCGCTTGGCGCTGCAGGCAGCGACAAGTGAGGGTTGTTCAGGTCGGCGAACACGTCGACCGCCATCGTGTGCGCTCGGATCGGACGCTCGAAGGAAATCGGAGCAGTGGAGCGCGGGTTAGACGATTCGGCCGTGGCCAACGGGCGGCGCTGGTCATCCAGCACTTCCGCGCGAGCAATGCTGCGATCCGCCGTGAGAAGGCCTTGCATGATGCCGCGCAAAGCCTCGACGTTGCCTGAGACCACGCCATAAGTGCTGGTCTCAGCAAGCGCAGCAGTTGTCAGTGCCCCACGTTCTGCAAGATCGGAACGGATCTCGTTCGAACGCGAGACGTAGAGGGCCAAGCTGATGGCAGTGAGCATCACGACGGTCGGAGCGATTGCGACCACGAGCAAGACCGTGGCCATGCTCAAGCCGCGGTCCAAGCGTCGGATCGGCTTCATGACCGGCCTTTCTTTCGGGCGAGAGCTTTGACCTCGTCGGAAAGTACGAGATTGAGGCTTCTCGCCACGGACTCATTGATGGAGACACGCCAGTAGGACGGATACCGAGGCTCCGGGATTCGCCCCTGTTCGAATTCCGAAAGGATCTGCGGCAACTGGTCAAGCACGTCCTCGACCGTGGCGTAGGCCGTTGCAAGGATGCCGGCGTTGACGAGAGCAGGAGTAAAACCGATGACAGCCTGGCCGCGTCGATACGTGGATTCAAGGATCCCTCGCAGGTTGTCCGAAGAAAAGATGGCGGGATCAGGAATTGCAAGGACCGCCGCCGCGTCCGAGAGTGCTGCAAGCGCCCGAACAACATTGCCTGAGCGTTCAACGCGATACAAGAGCAAATCGAGCCTGGATTTTTCTGCCGCTCGCTCAAGTGTGGACGCAAGGGACGCACCGAACTCGCTCAACATGACGCCGACTGACACGCGGCGCTGATAGATCGCTGCGATGAGTTCGAATTGGGCGTCAGGCGATGCCTCGGCGTAGATAGCCGATACCTTCATGCCTGAATATTTCTGCGCTTCCTTCAGCACAGCTTCGAAAGACTGCCGCGACGCGAATAGAGCAAGAAGTGGTTCCGTGACGCGAGCCACCAGCGCAGCCCGCAACGCTGCCGGACCGATCGCAAGGTATATGGCATTCGATGGACGTGATGCGGGCAGGGAAGCTCCCGGACCGGCCGGAATGCCTGGAAACCGCTGCTTGAGCGCGTCAAGAATTGGTGAGGTGGCATTGGACGCCGACTCCACGATCGCCCGAACCTCTGCTCGCGAAGCTGGTATCGAAAGAGCGAGAAACGTTCCCCCGACAAGCGATAGGGCTGCACGCCGCGAGATTCGAAGAGAGCCCTCGGTCATCGCGTCAGAAGAACAATCGGATGTCGGCGTACGCCTGTAGCCTGTCGCCGTAGGAGCTGCTACCCAAAGAAAAACCAGTCCCGCGGTAGTAGCTCGTCGTGGGATTGTTCAATCGGCTGAGACGGATCCTGCCCTCGATCTTGTGCTGCGCGGCAAAGAAGGTCTTCGTGAGAATGAGGTCCAGCCGGCCGTATTCGTTGAGGCCCAAGCTGTTCCCTGACGCTCCGTAGTAGGCGCTGGTCAACTGAAGTCCACCGGCGAGGTCGCGAGAGAGTCCGATGGCGCCGCTGTTGCGTGAATACTGCCCCGCTTCGATGGGGTCAGTTGCTCCCTGGTTGCGCAAATAGGCGTAGTTAGCAAAGCCCGATAGATCAGGCGAAAACTTGTAGTTGAGCTTCGCCTCAATGCCAGAAATGTTGACTGAGTTGTCATTGTTCGGCCGGAAACTCGTGACAGTGACGGGTTGTGAAATGAGGTCACGCAACTGATCGCTGAATGCCTTCACATCCAGCATCAATCCGCGTTCAGGAAGATTGAGCATGTAGCCAATTTCTCGCGACACGATTCTCTCGGCCTCCAAGCTGCCAACGGATTGAGAGTTCTGATAGAAGCGAGGCGTACTCGACAGCCCGGGCGAAACGACGTAGGGCTTCAGTGTGTAGGAGATGTCTCCGCGCTGCTCCATGATGTCGGGCGTTCTGATGCCTTTCGAGACAACGAAGCGCAGCGTTTGATTTGGGCTGACGTGGTAGTTCAGCGCAGCACGCGGTGCGAAGGTTGTTGCCGATAGTCGATCGTCTTCAACGTAGCCCCCGAGGTTGATGGTCCAATCGACCGACGGCTTGTACTCGGCTGTGGCGAAGCCGTAGAAGAGCGTGTCGGACACGGAGCCGCCGAGATAGGTCTGGCTGTCAGCCTTCTGCACTCTCCCGCCGCCACCGGCGATGATCCGCAGCTGGCCCGAGGCGACGTAGGTGTCCTGGAGTTCGAATTCGCTTCGCGACTGCCGGACATTCGCATTCGTCACGCCGCAGAAGGGTTGGAGCGCGGTCGAGCCGAGTGCACGTATGGATTGTGCTGCCTGCAGGGCCTGCGCGTTGTCCAGCGGCGTCCCGCCGCTGGGAATGCGGCCGGTGAGCAGCGTGTTGGCGTAGCTGGGGTTGAGCGTGTACAGGTCGAAGAGCTGCGGCAGGTAGGTCGCCTTGGGAAAGCAGGTCGCCCACTCCTGTGTGGTGCTGAACTGCGCATACGAAGCACGTACCTGCAACTCATGCCTGTCCGAAAGTCGTTTCGTCAATGTCGCCCCGAGACTGTAGTTGCGCAGATCCTTGTCGGGGAATTCCTCGTAGGTGCTTGTCAACGGCACCTCGCTCGTTCCTGCTGAATAGGCGGCCTGCAGGGTCAGCGTCGTGGCCGCATCGATCGCGGTTTTCGATCGAAGCAGAAGCCGGCTCACGGCTGTGCTGTCGTGCGGCCCTGGGGCGTTGCTTATGGTGCTGTAGCCTGTGTCGCTATCCCTGCTCATCGACAGGTAGGCCGTTGTGTCTCCGAATGTTCCGGAAACCCGGCCATAGACATGCCGCTGGCGATTCGATCCTGACCCCATACTGGCTTGGCCCGTGGGGGTGTCGCTGGAATCCTTCGTGATGATGTTGATTGTCGCCAGCATCGAATTCGGTCCATAGGTGGCCGAGTTGGGGGAGCGCGTGACCTCGATGCGTTCAATGTCCTCGATGGCGATGGGCAGTTGCGCCCAGTCGATTTCCGAGAGGCCCGGTTGGTACACGGAGATTCCATCGATCAACACGTTCATCCGCCGCCCGCTGCGAGAGTTCGTTCCGTGGTAGTTGATGGTGTAGCTACTCCCGGTATTCCGGGTGACCGCCATTCCCGGCACGAGGCGCAGGGCATCTGGCACATTGGTGATCGCGTAGCGGCGCAACATCTCGGCAGAGATGACGGTAACGCTTGCCGGCACATCCTGCAGCGGTTGCTTCAAGCGTGTCGGCGTGATGATGGCGGTCACATTGTCGCCAGGCGCTTCAATGTCCGTGGCAGCGATTTCGGAACTGTGGGCCGCGCTCGCGAGCAAGGCGCTCACCAAGGCAAGGACATGACTCTTCATTGTGTGACAGCAAGTTGGGGGTACGTGAAGGCGATGAAGTGTGTTGCGTTGACTAGAAAGTGGACGGCGATAGGTGCTTCGATCCTTTCCGTCAGGGCGTAGGCCAACGCATAGCCAAACCCGGCGAGCGACGCCAATGCCGCCAGTGTCCAGCCTCCTGGCAGGTGTGCGAGGCCAAAAAGCGCCGCTGAAATGACAACAGGCATTGCGCTTCGGAAGCGACTGGCGTTGAAGAACGATGACCGCGCCAACCGTTCTTGCAGGACACCGCAGAAAAAGGCCTCCTCCACGACCGCGGTGAGGAGCAAGGTCTTGCCAAGATACGCGAGTGCAAACGATGGCCACTTCGGTTCGAAGCGTATATATCCGGCAATCAGTGCCGCGCTGACGACAGCAACGGTCGTGAGGACGGCAACGACCGAGGTCGGCAAAGCAACGACGCGCAGCTCGATCAGTGAAGTGATCCGCGTGCAGTAGAGCACCAACAGAAGGAGCGCTGCCATGCCGACGTCGAAGCGAGCGATCAATCGCATCGGCACTGCATCAGCGCTGAGCCGGACAGTACTGATCACGGTCGTTCCGACGAAGCCGGGGAAGAGTTGTATCGCAAAGCCGAACAGCATCACGATGGATGCAGTCTCGAAAACGGCCTTGATGACGGGGTGGTCCGTTCTCGACGCTGCGGAAGCGCCGGTCAGCAGAGCAATCAGGAGGCCGACGGCAAGCCATGCAGTCGTGGTGACGATGCCGTCGCAGGCGGCAAGCGAAAGCGCAGCCAGAAACAGCGCTACCCAGGGCGGGATGCGAGCACGCCCGAGAAGAGGAACTGGTGGCAGCCACACGGCCGCGATGGCCAACGCCAATAAAAGATGAGGCGCGAGCATCTCACGGATGGATCAGTTGGTGCCTGACCGCGAGCAAGGTGATGTCGGCCGGGCGCGAGACATCCAATTTGTCTTTGATGGACTGGCTGGTCGTGCTGATGGTCTTTGATGAGAGCGCCATTGCTTCGGCAATCTCTGCATTGGTTTGACCTGTAGCCATCCGACGGAAGACTTCGAACTCGCGGGCATCCAGCTTGTTCGCGGGCGATTCGTCGCCGCGGACACCGGCCAAGGCAAGACGCTCCGCGATCTCGGGCAGGAAAAAGGTCTTGCCTGCTTGGACTTGTCGAATTGCGTCGGCTAAGACATTCGGCGCGGTGCTTTTGGTCACGAAGCCCAAGGTGCCAATTCGGTAGGCCTCTCTGAGAAGTTCCACTTGGTCGAACTGGCTGTAGAGCAGTACACGCGCTTGAGGTGCTGAATCCAGAATTTCTCTTGCGACATCGAGGCCGGATATTTTTCCGCCGAAGCGCACATCGAGCACTGCCACATCCGGTGAAGTGGCCGCGTAGCTTTCCGCAACTTCCTCCGCAGATGTTGCCGTGGCTATTACATCAATGTCGTGGCGCGACAGGACGGTGGTCAGACCTTCAATGATCAAGGGGTGATCGTCTGCAATCAAAACTCGGATCTTCGTCATATGTGTATTCGTCAAAGCCAATTGATGAAGCCGCGGTCGCGCATGAAGTACTGGCTGTTTTTCTGCCCGAGACTGGCTTCCTGAATTTTGACATCTGCTTGCACTCTGTATCGTTGCAAATCATAAGTAATTATTTTTCTAAATAGCAAAATTCAGGTCATATATGGCTTCAATTTGACTGACGTAGTGAACGCTCAAATAGCTTGTGGATGTCGCACCAATTGCTATATCATGGCGTCCGAGATATCTATGTACGGCATTCTTATTGCTACTTATTGGCAATAAAAAGGGAGGATGAAGTGGACTCAAAGAAGGACGCGTCGCGCGTGCATGAGGCGCGCACGCAGAACGGCCTCAGACGCCGTCTGCATGAGGTCAGTCAGCTGCCGTACACCCTGCGACAGGACGCCCAGGCGCACTGGGGTGCCGGCATCGAGCTCAACACGCCGCGCGAGAACGGCAGCTACACGGGGCCTGTGATCTCGAGCGGCTGCTATCTGGTGCAGAGAGTGGATGAAAGAAGCGTGATCGTCCACCGACTGGCCGACGTCGACATCTCGGCCAACGACAACCTGCGGCGGCGCGCAAGCGAGAACCGGCTGAGCGGCGTGCAGATGCGGATCAGCTACGACGGCGTCACAGCCACGGCGCATTTCCATGACCCGGAGTGCGCAGCCATCGAAGAGATCTTCGGCCGCATCCTTCGGGCCGCCGCGGAGCGGCTCGGAACAAGCAGCGATACCTATGACGTCTTTGCGCAGCAACTCGATGAAGTCAAGGAGGCGCTGCTCGAGAAGCTCCGACCTCGCCCGTCACCGGCTCGGTATGGCCGCGCATCCTGCACTCCCTGGCAGACGGCCGCAGTGACAGGCCCACCATCACCGACCCATCGGCGATGATTCAGGAAGTCTGTGTTGGTCAGTCGATCTGAGCAATCACCCTGCTCTAGCCAACAGCGGCGGGATACGCGTACAGCGCGACGACTGCCGAAGCCTTAGACCGAGTGGTGTGATGAGTCTGGCGACCGGCAGCGCGCGCTTTGTCGGTCTCTTTGTTGACAACAAGCGCTAGAGATTCGCTGCTCAATGAGCACCACGGCCCGGATTGATTCGAACGCGACACGATGGCATCGCGAAGCCGGCGTTGTGCGGTCTGCACAGCCGCTGTGCAGGGCGCTTGGCGCCTCTGTCGAGGTCACTTTGCGCGACCAAGTCGCACCTCGGGTATGGGCGGCCAACAGCGACCTCTTGGCGGTGATGAGATTGGCCAGACCGAATAGGCTGAATAGTTGCGCCTCGTTCTTGGCCAGTCCCTTGTAGCGGGTCTTGCGGTGACGGAACAGGTTCTTGATCACGTGGAACGGGTGCTCGACCTTGGTCCGGATGCTCGCCTTCAACTGTTCGGCCTTCTCGAGCAGCCGCGCCCACTTGCGCGCCGGGTCCAGTTGCCGGCGCTTGCCCGGCTGCATCGCGACATGCCACTTCGGGCCCTGCGCCTCTGCGCGTTTGTCGACACCCCGATAACCCGCATCTCCGAAGGCCACGGTCTCCTCGCCGTGCAGTAGCGCGCCGGCTTGCGTCACGTCGTTGACGTTGGCCGCCGTCGCGACCACCGAATGCACCAGGCCCGACTGGGCATCCACCCCGATGTGCGCCTTCATGCCAAAGTGCCAGGCGTTGCCCTTCTTGGTCTGATGCATCTCGGGGTCGCGCGCGTTGCCCTCATTCTTGGTCGAACTCGGCGCGGCGATGATGGTCGATGCCCACGAAGTCGCGCAGCGCCTGGCTGTCGTATAGAGCGTCCTCCAGGGCCTCGTCGGCCACGCCGTACCACTGCTGCAAACAATACATTCGCAGCATCTTTGGCACGCCGATCGGCCAACGGCCGACGCGACCGCTCGTGGGGTATAGCTGCTCGATCACGCCGATCAAGCGCGCCCACGGCACGAGCGCTCCATGTCGGCCAAGAACTTCCGCGCCGCGTGCGCTTCTTCTTCATCGCGTACTCGACACTGGCAAAACTGCGTTGATTCATCTCGATGTACAGGCACGGGCCGTGCCCGCCGCGAACTATTGATCAGCGTTTCCCTAACGCTTCTGCGCCGCCCCCCTCTCCAGCGCATCCCGGCGCATGATCTCCTTCACCACCGCCGCGAACTGCCTGCCCAGCTCGCGGCGCACCACCATCTTGCCGATCACCGGCGGCACGGCGAAGTCGGGGACCAGGCGGCCTGAATAGGACAGCCGCACTTCGCCGCTCGGCAGGTCCTGCAGCGTGTAGCGGCCCTCCATCTCCCGCAGGTTGCCGCCGACCGCGCGCGCGACGATGCGCTCTCGCGGCGACTCGATCACCGCCAGCCGGACCTCGACGGGTTGCTGGAAGAAGAGGAAGCCGAATTCGCCCGTCTGCTCGACGACCAGCTTGTCGCCGTCGCGCTGGACCACGCGCGAGCTGTGCATGTCGGGGACGAATTCGGCCAGATGGTCGTAGTCGGAAATGACGCCCCACGCGGTGCGCGTGTCGACCTGCATGTCGGCGGAGGCCGTCACGGTGATCGCACCGTCGCGGCCGGAGGTCTCGATGTTGAGCTGCTGCGCCAGCGCGGCCACATGGGCACAGAGCGCGCACGCCAGGATCAGCGCCGCCATGCCCGCGCGTGCGCTCACGACAGCTTCCCGGGCACCACCAAGGCCTGGCTGTCGACGCTGCGTGCGCGAATGCTGAAGCGCAGGCTCAGGCGGTCCTGTACCTGGATCGCGCCGCCGAGGATCGAGAAAGGCTGGATGCCGAAATCGGACTGGTTGAATTCGAGCGCACCGGCCACGCTCAGCGCGTCGCGGCCGGTCGTCATCTGCGCCGGAATCTCGAAGCTGCGGGTCACGCCATGCAGCGTGATCGCGACGTTCAGCCGCACGCCCGTCGACGCCCGTGCGAGTCCGCTCACATGGATCTGAGCGAACGGGAACTGCTGCGTCTGGAGCACTTTGTCGAGCATGTTGGCGCGCGTGCCGGCGATGTCGGTCTCGGTGGGCTGCGTGTCCAGGCCGGCCTCGGCGCGCAGCGCGGGCTCGTCGACCGCGAGCGTGTCCAACGGAACGTACAGGTCCGCACGCCCTGCTTCTTGCGCCACATAGCCCTGCGCGTCATGACTGGCAACGATGTGGTCGTGCCCGAGTCGCGCGAGCGAACCGCTGCGCCGCACCGTGATCGACACCAGCGAGGCCGCAGGGTCGACGCGGTAGACGGGTTGGCCCTGCGCCGCGGCCCGCGCGTAGGTATCGGCGGGAAAATCCTTCGGCACCTGCTGCGCCGCGGGCGCCGCGACAGGCGCTGTCTCGCGCGCCGGCTGCGCGCACCCGGCAATGAGCGCAGCGAAAGCCACTGCAAGCTGCACGCGCCGCAAACCCATGCGGGCAACACTGCGGATCCGGCTCTGCCGGTCCACCGGTGTTGCCCCCTGCAAGGGGGTGCAGAGCCACACGAAGTGGGCGAGGCCGAGGGTGAGCTTCATCTTTTCAGCCGCACGTGGAATTTGACGGCCACGTCGGCACCGATCACATCGGTCGCCGTCCACTCGCCGGTGCCGATGCCGAAGGGCCCGCGCTTCACGCTGAACTCACCGTCCATCGTCGCGCCATCGGCTGCGGCATGGAAGCTGAACGGCACCTCGACCGTCTGCTGCACGCCCTTCAGTGCCAGCGTGCCGCGCGCGACATAGCGATCGGTGGGCCCGCCCGTCTGCGCACGCCGGATGTCGGTCGCATGAAACTCGGCCTGCTGATGGCGCGCGAAGTCGAACCACTCGGCGCCGGCGATCGCCTTGTTGATGTCGGCGCTCGCCATGTCCGCGCTCGCCACCCGGATCGTGACGTCCAGATGGCCGCCGGCAGGCTTGTCCGGATCGAAGCCCAGGCGCACGTCGAAGTCCTTGAAGACGCCCGGCGCCGGCGTCTTCTCGAAGCTGGCGGTGAACTCGAGCTTGCTGCCGGACGGATCCATCTTCCAGTCGGCGGCGCACGCTGCATTCACGAAGACAAGGGCCGGCACGAGCGCCAGCGCGGCGAACTTCTTCATCTCGAAACACCTCTTGCCGGCAGCATCCGGCGCAGCACGTCGTCATGCTTGACGAAGTGATGGCGCAGCGCAGCGCCGATGTGCAGCACGAGCAACCCGGCCAGCGCGACGAACAGCGAGAAGTGCACGACGGCCGCGAGGTCCGCGGTCTGCTTGTCCGGCGCCGCGATCGCGGGCAACGGGATGAGCCGGAAGATGCGAAAGGGCACGCCGGCCGCGGCGTTGATGACCCAGCCGCTCAACGGCATGGCGATCATCAGCAGGTACAGCAGCACGTGGCTCGCGCGCGCCGCGGCGCGCTCCCAGGCCGGGGTGTCGGCGGGCAGTGCGGGTGTCGGCGTGACCAGCCGCCACAGCAGGCGCAGCACGACCAAGGCCAGGATCAGCATGCCCGTCGACTTGTGCCAGATGAAGAGATCGAGTTTGGTGGGCGAGAGCCGCCAGCTCGCCGCCAGCCAGCCCAGTGCGAACTGCACGAAGATCAGCGCCGCGACGAGCCAGTGAAAGCACTTGGCCACCGCGCCCCACGGCGCATCGGCGCGTCGGGAGGCGCACCCACCGGCCCTGGCCCATGGAAAGTTCACTCGCATCGCGTGGAGTGTCGCAGCTTGGCCGTCGGCGCGTGCAAAAATGCGCGGCCCTGCCCCGCCGGCCATCGCACCGGCGGGGCAGATGCCGCGTCCTTTGTCACTTGCCGAGGAGTCGCGCCTTGTCCGACCCGCTGATTCCGCCGGACCGCATCGCGCGCACGCCGCGTGCTGGTGCTGACCGAGGGCGTGGTGCCCTATCTGTCGGTGGAGGAAGCCGCGACGCTGGCCGACGACCTGCGCGCGGCCCGTCTTCCGCCACTGGATCGTCGATTACTTTTCGCCGCAGGTGATGCGCTTTCGCGATCGGCCCGCGATCCGGCGCGGCATGCAGAACGCGCCATGGCGCTTCCGGCCCGAGGACTACGACCGTTTCTTCGCGGCGCGCGGCCGGAAGCCGCAGCAGACCCGCTACATCCCGATCGAGGCACGGCGTCTGAACCGGCCGCTGCCGCTGCTGCTGCGCAGCTGGATCAGGCTGTCGTGGCTCTTGTCGCCGCCGGACAAGCGCGACGCGCTCATGAAGATGGCAGGGTACGTGGTGTTCGAGCAGGCCTGAACAACATCCGCGACATGGGCGCGCTCGAAGGCGAGACCGTTCTCAAGGCTGACGAACGCTGACCCCGGCTTCGACCGGCGCAGCTTCGAGCTGCGCCGACAGCTCGGTCAGCGCCTCGCCGACCGGACGTTCGATCTTGAGCGTCAGCAACGCGTCGGCCCGCGTGCGGCCCAGGTTCACCGCGGCGACCGGCTTGCCCGTCGCCACCGCGGCCTGGACGAAACGGAAGCCCGAATACACCATCAGCGACGAGCCGGCCACCAGCACCGCGTCGGCCGCGGCCAGGCCCGCGTGGGCCGCCGCGACGCGGTCCCTCGGCACGCTTTCGCCGAAGAACACGACGTCGGGCTTGAGCACGCCGCCGCAGCGCGGACAGGCCGGCACGTCGAAGCACGAGAAGTCGCGGCCGTCGAGATCGGCATCGCCATCGGGCGCGGCACGCGCCTGCAGCGCGGCCCAGTCGGGGTTGCGGCGCAGCAGCTCGGCCTGGAGCGCCGCGCGCGGGCTGCGGGTCTCGCAGCCCATGCAGCGCACGGTGTCGATGCGGCCATGCAGATCGATCACGTCCCGGCTGCCGGCAGCGCGGTGCAGGCCATCGACGTTCTGCGTCAGCAGCCGGCCGATGCGCCCCGCCGCCTCCAGCCGTGCCAGCGCGCGATGCGCTTCGCCGGGCCGCGCACGGCCCATGGTCGGCCAGCCGAGCAGGCTGCGCGCCCAGTAGCGGCGGCGCGTGGCCGCTTCGCCCATGAAGGCCTGGTAGGTGACCGGCGAAGGGCGCTTCCAGTCGCCGTTGCGATCGCGGTAGTCGGGGATGCCGGAGTCGGTGCTGCAGCCGGCACCCGTCAGCACGAAGAGCCGGCGGTGGCGTGCCGCGAAGTCGGCGAGCGCGGAACGTGGGTCCATGCAGGCAAGCATACGCGGCGTGCCGCGCAAGCGCCGCTCGCGAGCCCGGAAGACCTGTCAGGCGTCCATGGCCACGCTGAAGCCGACGGTCGTCATGCCGTCCTTCGAGCGCGCGAACACGTTGCCGTGGTGCATCACCGCCACGGCCTTGACGATCGACAGGCCGAGGCCGTGGTTCTCGCCGCTGTTGCGGCGCGAGGTGTCGACGCGGTAGAAGCGGTCGAACAGGCGCGGCAACTGCTCATGGCTGATCGGCGCGCTGGGGTTGGAAAAGCTCACCTCGGCCGCGCGGTCGTGCGCGCCGATGCGCACCAGCACGCTGGCGCCGGGCCGCGAATGCTGGATCGCGTTCTGCAGCAGGTTGGTCAGCGCGCGGCGGAACAGCGAGGTCTCGATCGGCGCCACCGCGTCGCCCTCGACCTGCACCGTCATGCCGGCCTCGTCGAGCAGCAGGTCCAGGAACTCGACGGTCTTGCCGACTTCCTGCGCGATCGACGAAGCCACCAGCCCGTGGGCCCGCACGCCCTGTTCCGCGCGGGCCAGGAACAGCATGTCGGCGACGATGGCGCGCAAGCGCTCCAGCTCCTCCAGGTTCGACTGCAGGACTTCCTGCAGCTCGGCCGCGTTGCGCTGGCGCGCGAGCGCCACCTGGGTCTGGCCGATCAGGTTGGCCAGCGGCGTGCGCAACTCATGCGCGACGTCGTCGTTGAAGGTTTCGAGTTGCCGATAGGCCGCGTCGAGCCGGTCGAGCGCCGCATTGAAGGAGCCGCCGAGATCGGCCAGCTCGTGCGGCAGGGCTGGCAGCTGCAGGCGCTGCGCGCGGTTGTCGGGACCGACGCGCTGGGCGTCGGCCGACAGGCGCTGGACCGGCTGCAGCCCGATGCGCGCGATCCAGTAGCCCAGGCCGGCCGCCAGCGCGGTGCCGGCGAGCGTCAGCAGCGCGAGCGCCGTCTCGAAGGTGCGCACGGTGTTGCTGAAGGGCTCGAGGTCGACGCCGGCCATGAAGCGCACCTCCGGACGCAACTCGGTGGCAGGCATCGTCTCGGCACGCACGCGCATGCGCACGCGATGCGGCGGCGCGCCGACCGGGACTTCCATGCTGCCCTGCTTGCCGGTGTCCGCAACCTGCGGCATGTCGTCGCCATAGCGGTACGCAGGGTCCGCGCTCCACATCCAGGAGCGGGTGCGCGTGTCCGCGGCGCTCAGGGTCTCGAGCTTTTCCTGGATGCGCTCGCCGAGGTTCGTGGCACGCCCATGCTGCAGCATGTACGACATGTCCTCCAGGCGCGCGTCGATCTGCTCCTGCTGATGGCGCGCCAGTTCGCGCGACAGCACATGGTGCAGCGCGCCGCCGACCAGCGCGAAGCCCATCAGCGCCGCGGCCGCGAACATCAGAGCCAGCCGGATCGCGATCGAGTTCTTCATGGCTTGTCTTCGGCGCTGCGGTCCTCCAGCACATAGCCCATGCCGCGGATGGTGTGCAGCAGGTTCTGACTGAATGGTGCGTCGATCTTGGCGCGCAGGCGCTTGATGGCCACTTCGACCACGTTGGTGTTGCTGTCAAAGTTCATGTCCCACACCAGCTCGGCGATCACCGTCTTGGAGAGGATCTCCCCCTGGCGGCGCGCCAGCACCGCCAGCAGCGCGAACTCCTTGGCCGTCAGATCGATGCGCTGGCCTTCGCGTATCGCCTTGCGCCCGAGCAGGTCGATGCGCAGGCCGCCGACGCGCAGCAGCGTCGACTCGTGGCTGCGGCCACGCCGCGTCAGCGCCTGCAGCCGCGCCAGCAGCTCGAGGAAGGAAAAGGGCTTGACGAGGTAGTCGTCGGCGCCGTCCTGCAGGCCGCGCACGCGGTCTTCCACGCCGTCGCGCGCGGTCAGCATGATGACCGGCGTGTTCTTGACGCTGCGCAGCGACTTGAGCACCGAGAAACCGTCGAGGCCCGGCAGCATCACGTCGAGCACGATGACGTCGAAGTCGAAGTGCAACGCCATGTGCTGGCCGTCGATGCCGTCGAAGGCGAGATCGACCGCGCAGCCCTGCTCCGTCAGGCCCTGGTAGAGGTAGTCGGCCGTCTTGCGTTCGTCTTCGACGATCAGCACCTTCATTCGGCGGGCACTCCCACCGCCGCTTCCGGCGGCCTGTGTTGCTGCTGCTGCCGCGCCGCCTTGCGCCGCACGTACCAGTGGTGCGCGCGGTCGAGGTAGAGGTAGATCACCGGCGTGGTGAAGAGGGTCAGCATCTGCGACAGGATCAGCCCGCCCACCATCGCATAGCCCAGCGGTCGCCGCAGCTCGGAGCCGGCGCCGTGGCCGAGCATCAGCGGCAGGCCGCTCAGCAGTGCACACATGGTGGTCATCATGATCGGTCGGAAACGCAGCAGGCAGGCTTCGAAGATGGCGTCACGCGGCGACATGCCCTTGTCGCGCTCGGCATGGAGCGCGAAGTCGACCATCATGATCCCGTTCTTCTTGACGATCCCGATCAATAGGATGATCCCGATCAGCGCGATCACGGTCAGATCGTACCCGCCCGCCATCAGGATCAGCAGCGCACCCACGCCGGCCGACGGCAGCGTGGACAGGATGGTGAGCGGATGGATGTAGCTCTCGTAGAGCAGGCCCAGCACGATGTAGACCGAGACCAGCGCGGCGGCGATCAGGTAGGGCTGCGTGCGCAGCGAATCGCCGAAGGCCTGCGCCGTGCCCTGGAAGGTGCCGCTCAGCGTGGGCGGAACGCCCATCTCGTTCTGCGCCGCGGTGATCGCGTTCACC
Organism: Variovorax sp. SRS16; assembly: GCF_901827165.1. Classification (NCBI taxonomy): domain Bacteria; kingdom Pseudomonadati; phylum Pseudomonadota; class Betaproteobacteria; order Burkholderiales; family Comamonadaceae; genus Variovorax; species Variovorax sp. SRS16. The sequence continues at coordinate 2,600,599 of NZ_LR594666.1, read as the reverse complement.
GCCTGGCCGAGCGAGAAGCCGGGCTTGAGGTTGAACGAGATCGTGATGCCCGGGAACTGGCCCTGGTGGTTGATCGCCAGGTAGCCCATCTTGCTGGTGTCGATCTTGACGAAGGTCGACAGCGGGATCTGCTGGCCGTTGATCGGCGAAGTGAGATAGAGCTTGTCGAACAGCTTGGGATCCTTCTGCAGCGCGGGCGTGATCTCGAGCACCACGTTGTAGCTGTTGAGCTGCGTGAAGTACTGCGCCACCTGGCGCTGGCCGATCGCATCGTAGATCGTCGCGTCGATCAGCGCCGGCGTGATGCCGTAACTGGAGGCGCGCTCGCGGTCGATCGTCACCTTGGCGGTGGGCGCGGCGTTCTGCTGGTCGGACGTGACGTCGGTGAGCTCGTTCAGCGTGCGGAAGCGCTGCTCGAGCCGAGGCGCCCAGTCGTTGAGTTCATCGAGGTCGGAGTCGGTGACCGTGTACTGGTACTGGGTGCGCGACAGCCGTCCGCCGACGTTGATGTCCTGCCCGGCCTGCATGTACAGGGTGATGCCAGCCACCTTGGTCAGCTGCGGGCGCAGCCGCGTGATCACCTCGTCGGCCGTCGACTTGCGGCCTGCGTCGAGCGGCTTGAGGCCGATGAAGAAGTTGCCGGAATTGAAGGTGCTGGCGCCGGCCTGCATGCCGAAGGTGCTGACGTCCGGGTCCTTGCGGATGATGTCGGCCAGCTTCAGCATGCGGCCGTGCATCACCTCCGAGGACGAATCCTGCGCGGCGGCGGCCGAACCGAAGATGAAGCCGGTGTCCTGCTGCGGGAAGAAGCCCTTGGGAATGATGACGAAGAGCACCACCGTGGCCGTCACCGTCGCCAGGAAGGTCATGAGCGTGATGAAGGGATGGCGCAGCACGACCGTGAGCCCGCGCTTGTAGCCGCTCAGCATGGCATCGAAGCCGCGCTCGAACAGCTGGAACAGCTTGCCGTGCTGCTCGCCGTCCTTGCCGCCCGCATGCAGCTTGAGGAATTTCGCGCACAGCATCGGCGTCAGCGTCAGCGAGATCAGCACCGACACCACGATGGTCAGCGTCACGGTCACGGCGAACTCGCGGAACAGCCGCCCGACGATGCCGCCCATGAGCAGGAGCGGAATGAACACCGCGATCAGCGACACCGAGATCGAGATGATGGTGAAGCCGATCTCGGACGCGCCCTGCAGCGCCGCGTCCAGCGGTTTCATCCCTGCTTCGACGTGGCGGTAGATGTTCTCGAGCATCACGATCGCATCGTCCACCACGAAGCCGACCGCGATGGTCAGCGCCATCAGCGAGAGGTTGTCCAGGCTGTAGCCCACGACATACATCACGGCCGCGGTGCCCAGCAGTGCGAGCGGAACGGTCACGCTCGGAATGGCGGTGACCGTGGCGTTGCGCAGGAAGACGAAGATCACCCCGACCACCAGCGCGATCGACAGCAGGAGCGTGAACTCGACGTCCTTGACCGAGGCGCGGATGGTCTGCGTGCGGTCGATCAGCTGGTTGACCGTCACGCTCGGCGGAATCGAGGCCTCGAGCTTGGGCAGCGCGGCGTTGATGCGGTCCACCGTCTCGATCACGTTGGCGCCCGGCATCTTGGTGATCGCCAGCATGATGGAGCGGCCATCGGTGATGTTATTGTCGGCGGGCGCGGCGGCGCCGGCGAAGCCCCAGGCCGCGATCTTGGCGTTCTCGGGCCCGTCGAGCGCGATGCCGATGTCGCGCACGCGCACTGGTGCGCCGTTGCGCCAGGCCAGCACCATGTCGTTCCACGGCGCGGCCTTGAGCAGCTGGTCGTTGGTGTAGACGTTGAAGGCCTGGGTGTCGCCGTCGACCGTGCCGGTGGGTGCGCTCACGGTGGTGTTGGCGATCACGCCGCGAACGTCTTCCAGGCTCAGGCCCAGCGCCTTGAGCTTGGCCGGGTCGGCCTGGATGCGCACCGCGGGCTTCTGCGAGCCGAAGATGTTGACCAGCCCGACGCCGTCGATGCGCGAGATCTGCTGCGCCAGCACGTTGTCGGCGTAGTCGTTGACCTGGATCAGCGGCAGCACCTTGGACTGCACGCCAAGGATCAGCACCGCCGAGTCGGCCGGGTTGATCTTGCGAAAGCTCGGCGGGCTCGGCAGGTTTTTCGGCAACTGGCCGGTGGCCGCGTTGATGGCCGTCTGCACGTCGAGCGCGGCGCCGTCGATGTTGCGGTCGAGTTCGAACTGGAGCGTGATCTGCGACAGGCCCAGCGAGCTGGTCGAGGTCATCTGGGTCAGCCCCGGGATCAGCGAGAACTGCCGCTCCAGCGGCTGCGCCACGTTGGCCGCCATGGTCTCCGGACTGGCGCCCGGCAATCGGCCGGTTACCTGGATGGTCGGGAAGTCGACCTGCGGCAGCGGTGCGACGGGCAGCAGCGGCCACGCGACCAGGCCGACCAGCAGCACCGCCAGCGCCAGCAGCGAGGTGCCGATCGGGCGCTTGATGAAGGCGGCGGAAATGCTCAAGGCTTCGCTCCCGATGCGACGGCCTGCGCGGCCGCAGGGCGCGTCTCGGTGACGCGCGCGCCGGGCGTGAGGCGGTACTGACCGTCGACCACGACGCGCTCGCCCGCGGCCAGGCCACTGGCGATCGTGGACTTGCCGTCGGTGGTGTCGGTCACCTTGATCGGCTGCACGCGGACCTTGTCATCCGCACCCACCACGTAGGCGAAATAGCCCTCCTCGCTGCGCTGCACGACCGCCGATGGCACGGTCAGCGCATTGACGCGCTCGCCGAGCACGATGCGGGCATCGACCGACTGCCCGGGCCACAGCTTGTGCTCGGCGTTGGGGAACTGCCCCTTCAAGGCGATGGTGCCGGTGGTGGTGTCGATCTGGTTGTTCAGCAGCACCAGCTTGCCGCTGGCCAGCACCTCGCGGGTGGAGCGGTCGATCGCCTGCACCTGCAGCGGCTCCTTGCTGCTGCGCAGCGCATTGTTGACGGCCTGGAAGCTGTCTTCCGGCAAGGTGAACTGGACCGCGATCGGGTCGATCTGGTTGATCACCAGCAGCCCGTTGGCATCGGCCGCATGCACGATGTTGCCGGGATCGACCAGGCGCGCGCCGATGCGGCCGCCGATCGGTGCCGAGATGGTGGTGAAGTCGAGCTGTACCTTGGCGAAGTGGATCTGCGCGTCATCGCTCTTGAGGGCCGCCTGCAGCTGGTTGACCAGCGCGCGCTGGGTGTCGAGCGTCTGCTGGCTGGTGGCGTCTTCCTTGATGAGGTCGCTGTAGCGCTTGAGGTCGGCGCGCGCGTTGGCGAGCGTCGCTTCGTCCTTGGCCTTCTGCGCGACCACCTGTTCGAGCTGGGCCTGGTAGGTGCGCGGGTCGATGCGCGCCAATACCTGGCCGGCCTTCACGTCCTGCCCTTCGCGGAAGTCGACGCTGTCGAGCTGACCGTCGATGCGTGGGCGCACGGTGACGGATGCCACGGTCATCACCGAGCCCACGCCGGTGGCGGCGATCGGCACGGTCTCGCTCTTCACGAGCGCGGTACTGACCGGCACCGGCGGCGGACCGGCGGAGGGCCGCGGGGCCGGCTTCGAAAACCAGCGCCAGGCGCCGAACGCGATCAGGATCACCGCGATCAACATGACGACGGTGGAAAGCCGGCGCGAGCGCTGGCGGGGGGACGATGCGGGGGACTCCATGCTCTTCACTTCCCGGCCGAAGCCGTCTTGTCGGTTGCCTGCGGGCTGGCGGCGTCGCGCGTCTGCAGCTGGTCGGCGTTCCAGCCGCCGCCCACCGCCTTGACCAGGGCGACGCTGGCGGCAAACTGCCGCCCCTGCAGCTCGAGGGACGAGCGTTCATTGGTCAATGCGAGCGCCTGGGCGGTGACCACGCTCAGGTACGTGGTCGTGCCGGCGCGGTACTGGCTGAGCGACACGCGTTCGGCATCGCGCGCCGAGCTCACGGCCTGATCCTGGGCTTCGCGCTCCCGTGCCAGGAGGTCGAGCGCCGCCAGGTTGTCCTCGACTTCCTGGAAGCCGGCCAGCACGGTCTTGCGGTACTGGGCGGCCGAGGCGTCGAAGGCGGCGCGCGCCTGCGCCACCTGGGCGCTGCGCTGGCCGCCGTCGAACAGCGTGCCGGCGACGGCGGCACCCAGGGCCCAGACCTTGTCGGGCGCGGCGGCCCAGCTGACGAGCCCGGCACCGCTGAAGCCGCCGCTGGCGGTCAGCGCGAGCGTCGGATAGGAGGCCGATTGCGCGAAGCCGATGCCGGCATTGGCCGAGGCGGCGCGGCGCTCGGCGCCGGCGATGTCCGGCCGGCGTTCCAGCAGCTCCGACGGCACGCCAACCGGCACCTGCGGCAGCCGCAGCGCCAGCGCATCCGGCGGCAGCGAGAACTGCGAGGGCGTCTTGCCGAGCAGCACCGCGATCGCATGCTCGAGCTGCCGCCGCGTGAGGTCGGTGTCGATGGCCTGCGCCTGCGCGTCCTGCAGTGTGGTGTTGGCCAGGGCCACGTCACCGCGGGTCACGATGCCGGCGCGATACTGGCTTTGCGTGATCTGCAGCGACTTGCGGTAAGCCTCCAGCGTGCGTTCGTAGAGCTTCTGCTGGGCATCGGCGACGCGCAGCTGGATGTAATCGTTGACCACCGCGGCTTGCACCGTGAGATGTGCCGCAGCGAGGTCCGCTTCGCTGGCCTGGGCCGTGTCGCTCGCGCCCTCGACCGCGCGCCGCACACGGCCCCAGAGATCGGGCTCCCAGGCGGCGTTCAGCGACCACGCATGGCCGTTGCCGAGCGTGGTGGGACCGGGCGCGCTGCGGCTGCGCGCGCGGCTGCCCGCGACATTCACGCCGACCGTCGGGTACCAGGCCGCCTGCGCGTTCTGCACCAGCGCCTGGGCTTCGCGGTACTGGGCTTCGGCGATGCGAATGTCCTGATTGGCGGCATTGGCTTCGGCGACCAGGGCATCGAGCCGCGGATCGCCGAAAGCCGTCCACCAAGGCTGGGTCGGGTCCACGCTGGAGGGGGTGGCCGCCTTCCAGTTGCCGCCTTCGTTGTAGCTCGGGGCGGCTGCGCCTTCGGGTGGCGCGGGGCGTTGATAGTCCGGCCCCACCGCGCAGGCCGTGAGCGACGCGGCCAGTGCAAGGCACAGCAGGCGCGACAAGAATTCAGGACGATGCAATCCGGGCATGCTGGTCACTCTAGAGCGCGCGCGAGGACAACAACCTGTCGGTCAGATGACATTGCTGTCAGCGCCGCGGCCCGGGTGTGCGGTGCGTCACATATTTCACGCCCCGGCGGTCAGCGCGCGCCACATGTGGACTTTCGCCAGGAAAACGCCGTCGAGCGCCATGGCACAGGGCTCGACGCCGAAGATGCTGAAGCCGCATTGCTCGTAGAGCGCCTGTGCCGCAGCGTTGCCCTCCGTCACGGTGAGCTGGACCAGCCGGACGCCTTCGCGCGCGGCGGCATGGTCGAGCACGGCCTGCACCAGCCGTCGCCCGAGGCCGCTCTGCCGGGCTGCCGGCGCCACGTACATGCCGAACAGGTTCGCCTTGTGGCGCGACTTCTCGCGCGATTCGAAGGACAGGCCTGCAGCGCCCGCGAGCCGGGCGGCATGGAACGCGCCGAGGACGATCTGCGCTGCGCCGGGCGAAGGATCGAGCCGCGCTTCCCACCATGACAGCGGCAGCACCGCGCGTTCACTGGCGCTGGACGTGAACGCATCGGGATGCCGCTCGTAGGCCTCGAGCATCAGGGCCCGGTAGGCCGGTGCATCCGCAGGGGCGAGGCGGCGAATGGTCATGGCGTCACAACGCCACCGCCTGGGCGTCGTAGATCTGCAGCGTCGGCGGCTCGGCCGCGAGCGCGCCGGCGGCCCTGGCGAAGGCACGCGAGGACGGTACGGCGAAGTGCGCCAACAGCGCCGCGTGGTCGGCCCATTGCTCGACGAAGACCAGCCGCAACGGGTCTTCCGCGTCGCGGTGCACGGCGTGCGAGATGCAGCCCGGCTCGGTGCGCGAGCGGCGCACGTGCTCGAGGCTCAGGGCCAGGGCTTCATCGACGCTGTCGGCCCGGGCAAGGATGCTGCCAGTCACCAGAATCATGGACACCTCCTGTCGGCCTCGGTTGAAAAGATCGGCTCACGTCCCTTCGGGCAAGGTGTACGCGAAATCGTAGAAATGCTTGCCGTCGGCGATCCGGATGGCCAGCGCGCCGCTCAGGCCGGCGAGCTGGCCGCTGCCCGAATCCGGCACCACGGTGATGGACAGCTGCGGCTCACCGCGCGTCATTGTGCCGCTGTGCTGAAGCGCGAAGCTGCCCGCGCGGCCGTGGAGTGTGGCGGTCACGCGTTCGATCGCGACATAGCCGGCGGAACCTTGCGTGGGCGTGCGCGCGCTGAGCATCTCGCCCTTGCCGGTGCCATCGAGGTCGCCGCTGAACTGCTTGTCGAGCGACATCCTGGCGAGCGTTGCGCCGCCCGCCTGCTCGTCCTGCGATTGCGCTTTCATCTGGACTTCGAAAGTGCCTGTTGCATGCTTCGTCATCGGGACCTCCTGGAGGAATGATCAGACCGCGGGCGCGATCGCCTCGGCATATTCGTACAGCGCGCCGAGGATTTCCTCGCCGCGTTCGTCTGCGGTCTCGGCCAGTACATCGATCTCGGCGAACAACGCATCGACATTGCGCGCGCCGCCCTCGCCTTCGAGCAGCCGCGCGGCGCGATGGGCGTCCCAGCGCTCGGCCTCGTCGGCATTCAGCGTCTCGGCGAAGTTGCGCGCGCGGTAGCGGAACAGCAGCTCCTCGAGGCGGGCATCGTCGAAGCCGGTGCGCGCCTGCGCGAGTTGCGCGGGCGAGAGACCGCGCAGCTGCACGAGCCGCCGCCGGTCGGCATTGCCGATGAAGCCGCCATAGAGGTCCTCGTCGACATCCGGCGCCGCCTCGCGCGGCCGCTCGTACACCTGCGGCCAGATCGCGCTCATGTCGGGCAGGTTCGCGGCGGCGGCGGCGTGGCGCATGGCGGCCTCCAGGTCGATGCCCCAGCGCTCGGCCATCGCGGGCGCGAGGGTCTTGAGATTGCCCACCACCATCGGCGACTTGTTGAGGTGCACGCCCTTGACGGGCAGCCGCACGACGCCTTCGGGCAGGTCGGCATTGCGCGTGAACAGGCGCAGGCGCAGCGTCGCCACGTCGAGGTCGCGCAGCTCGTTGGGATCGTGCGCGAGGTCCCAGGCCAGCAGCTCGTTCTTGTTGGTGGGATGGCTCGCGAGCGGCCACATCACCCCGAGGCAGCCGCGTTCGGCGGGAAACATGCCGGAGACGTGAAGAAAGGGCCGCGCCGTTTCCCGTGTCGCCGGCAGGCCGAGTTCCGTGGCGACGCGATCCTTGCGATGCAGCGAGAAGGCAAAGTCGAACAGCTTCGGCTGCCGGTCGCGGATCAGCCGCGCCAGCGCGATGGTGGCGCGAACGTCCGACAACGCATCGTGGGCCGATTCGTGCAGGAGCCCGTTGGCGCGCGCCAGGTCTTCGAGCTTGAAGCTCTGGCTGCCGTCGGCCTTCTTCGGCCATTCGATGCCGTCGGGGCGCAGCGCGTAGGTGAGCCGCACGACGTCGAGCAGATCCCAGCGCCCGCATTCGTTCTGCCATTCGCGCGCATAGGGGTCGATGAGGTTGCGCCAGAACAGGAAGCGCGTGACCTCGTCGTCGAAGCGGATCGTGTTGTAGCCGACGCCGATGGTGCCGGGCTGAGAGAAGGCCTGTTCGATCTGCGCTGCGAACGCATGCTCGGCAATCCCGCGTTCGAGGCACAGCTGCGGTGTGATGCCGGTGATCAGGCAGGCCTCCGGGCTCGGCAGGTAGTCGGGCGCGGGCCGGCAATAGACCATCAGCGGTTCGCCGATCTCGTTGAGCTGCGCGTCGGTGCGGATGGCGGCGAACTGGGCGGGCCGGTCCCGGCGCGGCACGGCGCCGAAGGTTTCGTAGTCGTGCCAGAGGAAGGTTTGAGCGGGCATGTCAGAGCAGAGGAGAAAACAATCGGGCCATCGCATCGCCGAGCTGGCGCACGAAGCGCTGCGGCCGGTGGCTGCGCACCGGCGCCGCGCTGTGGAGGTCGGTCTCGAACTGCGCGGCCAGCGGCCTGGCGAGGGCCGGGCCGTAGATCACGGCCGAGACCTCGAAGTTGAGCCGGAAGCTGCGGTTGTCGAAATTGGCCGTGCCGATCATCGCGCAGTTGTCGTCGACCACCAGCGTCTTGGAATGCAGCATGCGCGCCTTGTATTCGTAGACCTTGGCACCGACACCGATGAGTTCATCGTAATAGGAGCGGGCCGCGGCGCTCACGATCAGCGAATCGCTGCGTCGCGGGACCAGCACCCGCACGTCGACGCCGCGCAGCGCGGCGCTGGTGAGCGCCATCAGCGCCGGCTCGCCCGGCACGAAGTACGGCGTCGTGAGCCACGCGCGCTCGGATGCCGAATGGATGGCCGCCACGTGCATGCGGTGGATGGCTTCGAGCGAGCTGTCCGGCCCGCTGGTGACGATCTGCACCGGGATGTCACCCGCGCTTTCCTCGGCCGGCAAGCGCGGCATCAACTGCTCGATGCTGGTGTTCATCTGCCCCGGCGCCTCGCCGGTCGCATAGGTCCAGTCCTCGAGAAAGGTGGTCTGCAGCCATCGCACCGCACTGCCCTCGATGCGCAGGTGGACGTCGTGGTAGGCGTCCGCGCAGGTCCGCGCGTCTTCCTCGTCGGTGACGTTGACGCCGCCGGTGAAGCCGACGCGGCCGTCGCAGACGACGATCTTGCGGTGGGTGCGGTAGTTGGTCACCGGCCGCAGGCGCCGGCCGATGCGCGTGTCGTGAAAGAGCCCGACGTGGATGCCGGCCGCGCGCATCGGCGCCATGAACTTGCGACCGATCCGCTTGGAGCCGAGCGCGTCGAGCAGCAGGCGCACCGTGACGCCCTGCCCCGCGCGCTCGATCAGCAGGTCGCGCAAGGCGGTGCCGATCTTGTCCGGCTCGAAGATGTAGTACTCGAGATGCACGTGATCGCGTGCGGCGCGAACGGCCTCGAAGATCGCGTCGAAGGTGCGCGCACCGCCCGAAAGCAGCTCGGCCTTCGTCGCGCTCGAAACGGGCAGCCCGCAGGCCGCGACGCCGAGCGCTGCCAGGTGGCGCAGCGCCGCGGGCGCCCGCTCTCCCGCCTCCCGCAACATCGCCACATCGGCCGGCGCCTGCGCATTGGCACGACTGCGCAGCCGCTTGAGCCGCTGCTTCTTCAGCCGCTGGGGGCCGAGAAAATAGTAGATGACGAAGCCGGCCAGCGGCAGCAGCGCCAGCGACAGGATCCAGCTCATCGTCGACACCGGCGCCCGCTTCTGCATCACGATCCAGACCGAGAGCACAGCGATATAGCCGCTCCAGGCCAGGGAGAGGCCAGTTTTCCATTCGGGACTGAGGACAGGGAGGATCAAGGCAGAACGACCGTGAGGCGGCCAAAAAAAAGCCGGCAGCGAATGCTACCGGCCTTTCTGCCCTTGCCAGGAACACCGCGGATCCGGCTCAGCCGGTCCGCCGGTGTTGCCCCCGGTAGGGGGTGGAGAGCGACACGAAGTGCGCGAGCCTGGGGGCGAGCAAGCTACCGTGCCTCGGCCTCCTCGGCCTCGGGCTTGGCCCGCCCTTCCTTCTTCGAGAGCGGCTGGATGTCGAGCTGCACTTCTTCCTTGTCGTCGAGGTCGACCGTCAACCGGCCCCCCTCCTGCAGCCTTCCAAACAGCAGCTCGTCAGCCAGCGCGCGCCGGATCGTGTCCTGGATCAGGCGCTGCATCGGTCGTGCACCCATCAGCGGATCGAAGCCCTTCTTGGCCAGGTGCTTGCGCAACGTATCGGTGAAGGTGACATCGACCTTCTTCTCGGCGAGCTGCGTTTCGAGCTGCAGCAGGAACTTGTCCACCACGCGCAGGATGATCTGCTCGTCGAGCGACTTGAAGCTCACGGTCGCGTCCAGCCGGTTGCGGAACTCAGGCGTGAACAGGCGCTTGATGTCGGCCATCTCGTCGCCCGCCTGGCGCGGGTTGGTGAAGCCGATGGTCGCCTTGTTCATGGTCTCCGCACCCGCGTTGGTCGTCATCACGATGATGACGTTGCGGAAGTCGGCCTTGCGTCCGTTGTTGTCCGTCAGGGTGCCATGGTCCATGACCTGCAGCAGCACGTTGAAGATGTCCGGGTGCGCCTTCTCGATTTCGTCGAGCAGGAGCACCGCGTGCGGCTTCTTGGTGATCGCCTCGGTCAAGAGGCCGCCCTGGTCGAAACCGACGTAGCCGGGAGGCGCGCCGATCAGCCGGCTCACCGCATGGCGCTCCATGTATTCGGACATGTCGAAGCGGATCAGCTCGATGCCCATGATGTAGGCGAGTTGCTTGGCCGCTTCGGTCTTGCCGACGCCCGTCGGGCCGCTGAACAGGAAGGAGCCGATCGGCTTGTCCTCGCGGCCGAGGCCCGAGCGCGCCATCTTGACGGCCGAGGCCAGCACTTCGAGCGCCTTGTCCTGGCCGAACACCACGCTCTTGAGGTCGCGCTCGATGTTCTGCAGCTTGCCGCGGTCGTCGTTGGACACGTTGGCCGGGGGAATGCGCGCGATCTTGGCGACGATTTCCTCGACTTCGGTCTTGCTGATGGTCTTCTTGCGCTTGTTGGCCGGCAGGATGCGCTGGGCGGCGCCCGCCTCATCGATGACGTCGATCGCCTTGTCGGGCAGATGACGGTCATTGATGTACTTGGCGCTCAGCTCGGCCGCGGCCTGCAGGGCCGCCACGCCGTACTTGACGCCATGGTGTTCCTCGAAGCGCGACTTCAGGCCCTTGAGGATGTCGACCGTCTCCTGGACGGTAGGCTCGACCACGTCGACCTTCTGGAAGCGACGCGACAGGGCCGCATCCTTTTCGAAGATGCCGCGGTATTCGGTGAAGGTGGTCGCGCCGATGCACTTGAGCTGGCCGCTGGACAGCGCCGGCTTGAGCAGGTTGGACGCGTCGAGCGTGCCGCCCGAAGCCGCACCGGCACCGATCAGGGTGTGGATCTCGTCGATGAACAGGATCGCGTTGGGCTTGTCCTTGAGCGACTTGAGCACGCCCTTGAGCCGCTGCTCGAAATCGCCGCGGTACTTGGTGCCCGCCAGCAATGCGCCCATGTCGAGCGAGTACACGTGCGATTCGGCAAGGATCTCGGGCACGTCGTTCTGCGTGATGCGCCAGGCCAGGCCCTCGGCGATCGCGGTCTTGCCGACGCCGGCTTCGCCCACCAGCAGCGGGTTGTTCTTGCGCCGGCGGCACAGGATCTGGATCACGCGCTCGACCTCGTACTCGCGGCCGATCAGCGGGTCGATCTTGCCTTCCTTGGCGAGCTGGTTGAGGTTCTGCGTGAACTGCTCGAGCGGAGACGACTTCTCGTTCTTCTCGCCGCCGCCCTCCTCGCCCTCGCCCGACGACGATTCGCTGCTGCCCTTGGCTGCTTCGGGCGGATCGCTCTTCTTGATGCCGTGGGCGATGAAGTTCACCACGTCGAGGCGCGTGACGCCCTGCTGATGCAGGTAGTAGACCGCGTGCGAGTCCTTTTCACCGAAGATCGCGACCAGCACGTTGGCGCCGGTGACTTCCTTCTTGCCGTTGCCGGTGGACTGCACGTGCATGATGGCGCGCTGGATCACGCGCTGGAATCCCAGCGTGGGCTGGGTGTCCACATCGTCGGTGCCTGCCACCTGCGGCGTGTTGTCCTTGATGAAGTTGGTGAGCGACGCCCGCAGGTCGTCGACATTGGCCGAGCAGGCGCGCAGAACCTCCGCGGCACTCGGGTTGTCCAGCAAAGCGAGCAGCAGGTGCTCGACGGTGATGAACTCGTGGCGCTGCTGCCTGGCTTCGACAAAAGCCATGTGCAAGCTGACTTCCAGTTCCTGGGCAATCATGTGATTTCCTTTTGCCTTGCTGTAAATAATTTCTCAGATGGGTTGGAGCGCGCTTTATTCAACCGGTTCACTGACGCACTGCAACGGATGCCCGGCCTGGTGCGCCGCCTCCATCACCTGATTGACCTTGGTGGCCGCCATGTCGCGGGAATAGACCCCGCAAACGCCGCGGCCGTCCAAATGGATCTTGAGCATGATCTGGGTGGCTGTTTCCCGGTCCTTGTTGAAGAACTCCTGGATGACGACGATCACGAACTCCATCGGCGTGTAGTCGTCGTTCAGCATCACCACCTGGTACATCTGGGGCGGGGCCGTCTTCTGCGGTCGCCGTTCGAGCACGACCGAGTCACCGTCGTCCCGCGCTGGCTTCTGGGCCGGCGGCGTGGGTGGGGTCGAAGGGATTCTGGTTGCCATAAAAATGATTCTATAGAGCGTGCGGGCGCGGTGCCGGACCCTCGAAAAATGGTGGCGTCCTGGCGACAATCAAGTGACCGCAGCGTGAACTCTGCCGCGCTGGCGCAAAACCTTCGCGGCGGCCGGGCCGGCTGCGGTGGCGCCGAGCCAGTTCTCTCGGCGCCGAAGTCAATGTCGCACGAAAACAAAAAACCCCAGCGCCTGCAAGGCACTGGGGCTGACGCGGGGCATCCGGTGGGCGCCGGACGGGCCTCACATGTTGTCGATCATGACCTGGCCAAAACCCGAGCAGCTGACCTGCGTGGCGCCCTCCATCAGGCGCGCGAAGTCGTAGGTGACCTTCTTGCTGGCGATGGATTTCTCGATCGAGCTGATAACCAGGTCGGCCGCTTCCTTCCAGCCCATGTGACGCAGCATCATCTCGGCCGAGAGGATTTCGGAGCCGGGGTTGACGTAGTCCTTGCCGGCGTACTTGGGCGCCGTGCCGTGCGTGGCCTCGAACATCGCGACGGTGTCGCTGAGGTTCGCCCCGGGCGCGATGCCGATGCCACCGACCTGCGCGGCCAGCGCGTCGGAAATGTAGTCGCCGTTGAGGTTGAGCGTGGCGACGACCGAGTATTCGGCAGGCCGCAGCAGGATCTGTTGCAGGAACGCGTCGGCGATTGAGTCCTTGATGGTGATTTCCTTGCCCGTCCTGGGGTTCTTGAACTTCATCCAGGGACCACCGTCGACCAGTTCGGCACCGAATTCCTTGGCCGCCAGGCCATAGGCCCAGTCGCGGAAGCCGCCCTCGGTGAACTTCATGATGTTGCCCTTGTGCACGATCGTCACGCTGGGCTTGTCGTTGTCGATCGCGTACTGGATCGCCTTGCGCACGAGGCGCTCGGTGCCTTCGCGCGACACCGGCTTGATGCCGATGCCCGAGGTGTTCGGGAAGCGAATCTTCTTGACGCCGAATTCGTCCTGCAGGATCTTGATGAGCTTCTTGGCCTTGTCGCTCTCGGCCTCGAACTCGATGCCGGCATAGATGTCTTCCGAGTTCTCGCGGAAGATCACCATGTTGGTCTTGTGCGGTTCCTTGACCGGGCTGGGCACACCCTCGAAATACTGGATCGGGCGCAGGCAGACATACAAGTCGAGTTCCTGGCGCAGCGCCACGTTCAGCGAACGGATGCCGCCACCGACCGGGGTGGTCAAGGGCCCCTTGATCGACACCACATAGTCGCGCACCGCGTGCAGCGTCTCTTCGGGCAGCCAGACATCGGGACCATAGACCTTGGTCGACTTTTCGCCGGCAAAGACCTCCATCCAGTGGATCTTCTTCTTGCCGCCGTAGGCCTTGGAGACCGCCGCGTCGACCACCTTGAGCATGACCGGCGTGATATCCAGGCCGGTGCCATCGCCCTCGATGAACGGAATGATTGGCTGGTCAGGCACATTGAGTGAATTGTCGGCATTGACCGTGATCTTCTGGCCTTCGGTCGGAACCTTGATGTGCTGATAGCTGGGCATGAGAACGGAACTCTGGGTGGATTTAAGGGCCGAAAAGCACTTTGTTTTCAGATGGCTGAATAGCTTTAGAATTTTAGACGCAACCGGAGGAGCCCGAAGATTCTGTCAACCGAGCCCATCCTGGTCTCGTTGTTGGCTGACCTTCTGCTGGCCGGGAGGCGTTTTCAATCCATCTCCACAGAGGAATCCGTAATGAGCAAAGTTCTCGCAGTCATGATCGCCGGCCTGTTCGCGGCTGGCGCATATGCCCAAGGCAGCACCTCGCAAGAAGCCCAGCCCCAGTTGAACACCAAGCCGCAAGTGAAGGCCCAGGCCAAGGTGGAATCGAAGGCCCCCGGCGTCAAGGCGCAAGGCGGCGACGAAGTCAAGACGCCCGAAGGCGGTGCCGTCGGTGCCGACAAGGCTGCCGTTGCCGGCGAAAAGCGCGCATCGACGCGCGATACCCGCCGCCGCAACAAGGACGGCAGCCTCAAGCGCCGCAGCACGCAAGGTGGCACGCCCCAGTAAGCGCCCCACGCTGCTGACGAAAAAGCGTTCTGCGGAACGCTTTTTTTTCGCCTACGCGGCCCAGGCCTTCGCATGACGCCGGCGTCGAAGACAAGGTAAGCTTCACACGCAAATTTGGTCGTGCCCGCAACAGCGGGCATTGTTGTTTACGGTGTCCGCCAGAAAGTCCACCATGCTGCGACGAATTCTTAGCCTCCTTGTGTTCTCGGTCCTGTCGACGGCATTTGCGCATGCCCAGGAACCGCAGATGGACCTTCAGCGCACGAAGTTGTCGGTCGGCATGTACCAGATCGACGCACAGGTCGCGCAGACGCCCGAACAACGCGAGATCGGTCTGATGTTCCGCAAGGAAATGCCGCAGTTCGAAGGCATGATCTTCGTGTTCGAGCAACCGGCCACGCAGTGTTTCTGGATGCGGAACACGATCCTCCCGCTGACTGCGGCCTTCGTGGCCGACGACGGTCGCATCGTGAACCTGGCCGACATGCAGCCGATGACCGAAAACTCGCACTGCTCCGAGGAGCCGGTGCGTTTCGTCCTCGAGATGAACCAGGGTTGGTTCGCCCACAAGAACATCAAGAAGGGCGCGAAGCTCGGCGGCGTGTTGTTCGCGAACAGGCACTGAACGCCACGCCCCATGAAAAAAGCCGACCCACGAGTCGGCTTTCTTTCGGGCTGAATCGGATCAGCCGAAGTTCTTCGCCACGAAATCCCAGTTCACCAGCTTGGCAAGGAAAGTCTCGACGAACTTGGGACGCAGGTTGCGGTAGTCGATGTAGTAGGCGTGTTCCCAGACGTCCACCGTCAGCAGCGCCTTGTCGGCCGTGGTCAGCGGCGTACCGGCCGCGCCGGTGTTGACGATGTCCACCGTCCCGTCACCCTTCTTGACCAGCCAGGTCCAGCCCGAGCCGAAGTTGCCCACCGCGGATTTGACGAACGCCTCCTTGAAGGCCGCATAGCTGCCCCACTTGGCGTCGATGGCCTTGGCCAGCGCGCCGGTGGGTTCGCCGCCGCCCGCAGGCTTCATGCAATTCCAGAAGAAAGTGTGATTCCAGATCTGGGCCGCGTTGTTGTAGATGCCGCCGCTGGACTTCTTGACGATCTCTTCGAGTGTCATCTTCTCGAACTCCGTGCCCTTCTGCAGGTTGTTCAGGTTCACGACATAGGCGTTGTGGTGCTTCCCGTAGTGGTACTCCAGGGTTTCCTTCGAAT
This sequence comes from Variovorax sp. SRS16, assembly GCF_901827165.1. Taxonomy (NCBI): domain Bacteria; kingdom Pseudomonadati; phylum Pseudomonadota; class Betaproteobacteria; order Burkholderiales; family Comamonadaceae; genus Variovorax; species Variovorax sp. SRS16. The sequence goes on along the minus strand of NZ_LR594666.1, from coordinate 2,585,004 downwards.
ACTCGGGCGCCAGCGCGTCCATCGGATAGGGCAGAGGAGGAAGAACGTGTTCCATGTTGTATCTCTCGGGTTGGTTGTGGGATGAAGGATTCTAGAAAGGAATTAGGCGGCTGGCGTCGGATGCTTTCCCGTTGTCCCTGTTCTCAGCACCGTCAGATCGACAGCACCGTCGGCCAGACGCGCGCTGACCTCGTCGCCGGGCGCAAGCCGAGCCACGCTCGTGATCGCGTGACCCGCCGCGTCCGTCAGCCACGCGTAGCCGCGCTGCAAGACCAATGCAGGATCCAGCAGCTGCAGTCGAAGTGCCGCCCGATCGAGCCGCTCGTGATGCCGGGTCAGGACGTCCCCGACCCTGCGTGGCAACTCGGCCTCCAGCGACTGCCGGGACTGCGCCAGGCGCTGCACTCTGGACAGAACCGCGTAGTGCAATCGCTGCGCCTGATGCGCCAGGCGCAGCTGCTGCCGCGCCGCCAATGCCGAAGGACGGCCGAGCCGGCTGGCCGCCAGGTCGAGGCGCTGGTTCAGCGCGTCCACCCGAGCGGACAGCGCTTCGGTCAGGCGCTCTTCGAGCAATTCCAGCGCACCCAGCCAGAGCTCGCGCGGGGCCGCGACGAGTTCGGCGGCGGCCGTGGGCGTCGGGGCACGCAGGTCGGCGCAGAAATCGGCAATGGTGAAGTCCGTCTCATGGCCGACGCCGCTGATCACGGGCACCGGACTCTGGACGATCGCGCGGGCCAGCATCTCGTCATTGAAGGCCCAGAGATCCTCGATCGATCCCCCGCCGCGCACCAGGAGGATCACCTCGACGGCCGGCTGCAGGTCATACAGCGACTGCAGCGACCGAACGAGTTCCGCCGGCGCGTTCGCACCCTGGACGGCCGCCGGCGCGATCACCACCGGAATATGCGGCACGCGGCGGCGCAATGCGGTCACGACGTCGTGCAGCGCGGCCGCCCCCAGGGACGTGACGACGCCGATCGCGCCCGGCATGGCAGGCAGCGGTCGTTTGCGCGCCGTATCGAACAACCCTTCGGATTCCAGCTTGGCCTTGCGCTGCAGGAATTGCTCGAACAGCGCGCCCTGCCCCGCGCGGCGCAGGCTCTCGACCACCAGTTGCAGATCGCCGCGCGGCTCGTAGACCGCCAACCGGCCGCGGACCTCGACCTGGTCACCGTCGCGCGGCGAGAAATCGAGCAAGCCGGCAGCGCGCCGGAACATGGCGCACCGCAGCTGACCGGACGCATCCTTCAGCGAGAAATAGCAATGCCCGCTGGCCGCACGGGAAAAGCCCGAGATCTCACCCCTTACCGCCACCGGATTGAAGCGCGCATCGAGCGCATCCGCAACGGCGCGGCACAGGGCGCCAACCGCCCATACCCGGGCCGTCGATGCCGGATAGGGCTCGCGTTCACCCATGGGCAGCCCTGTTACAGATCAGCAGTCGTCCACAGCCGACGAGCGCTCGTCCTCGGCACGGACCGAACCGGCACCACATGCACGGCTTTCCGTGCAAAACATTGATTTCATTGGGAAAAGCGGTGCTCAAAATTCGATCGATTCAATGGAAGGCCCAGGGCATGCGGGTCTAAATGAGTTGCTCGGCTTGTTAGCCACAAAGTTATCCACAGAAACTGTGCGGCAACGCCTACAGCGAATACAGGGCGAAGGCTGGACCGGCTCGGTGGATAATCGCCGCGCATTTGCAGTCCACCAGGACGGAGGATTTTTTTGTTTTCCATCATAGTTGCTGCGGGTTGGCCCATCTGGCCGCTGCTCGCCTGTTCGGTGATCGCCCTGGCGCTGGTCATCGAGAGATTCACAAACCTGAAAACCTCCAAAGTCCTGCCTCCGAAATTGCTCGATGAAGCCATCACGGTATCGCGCGCCGCCATTCCAGGTCCCGACGTCGTGACCAAGCTCGAACGGAACTCGGGGCTCGGCGAAGTGCTGGCCGCCGGCTTTCGCGCCATGAACGCCAATCCGCTCTCGACCGAGGACGACCTGCGTGCGGCGATGGAGGCCGCCGGGCGCATGGTCGCGCACCGGCTCGAGCGCTACCTGCCGGCATTGGCAACCATCGCATCGGCCGCACCTCTGCTCGGCTTGCTGGGCACAGTGATCGGAATGATTGAGATCTTCGGCTCCCAGTCACCGGCCAACGGCGCGGTGAGCTCCGGCAATCCGGCGCAGCTGGCACACGGCATTTCCGTCGCGCTCTACAACACGGCCTTCGGATTGATCATCGCGATCCCGTCGCTGATCTTCTGGCGCTATTTCCGCAGCCGCGTCGACGAGTACCTGCTGAACCTGGAACTCGCCGGCGAGCGCTTCGCGCGGCACCTGAACGCCCTGCGCCGATGAGAATGCATTTTCGCCATGGCTCGCGCGATGAACCCGAGATCAACCTGATCCCGTTCATCGACGTGCTGCTGGTCATCCTGATCTTCCTGATGCTGTCGACCACCTACAGCAAGTTCACGGAGATGCAGATTCGCCTGCCGGTGGCCGATGCCGAGGCGCAGCACGACTACCCGAAGGAAGTGATCGTCGCGGTCTCGGCCGACGGGCGCTATTCGGTCAACAAGACGATCCTGCCGGACCGCAGCATCGAAACCGTGGCGTCAGCGCTCGGTGCCGCAGCGGACGAAGCCAAGGACAACGTCGTGATCATCAGCGCCGATGCCAGCGCTTCGCACCAGTCGGTGATCACGGTGATGGAAGGCGCGCGCCGCGCGGGCCTCATGCGCATCACCTTCGCCACGCAGACAGCCGCGCAAGCGGGACGCTAGCCTTGGCCTGGCTGCAGCAAGCCTGGCTGCAACGCGGCTTGATCGCGCGGCTGCTCTGGCCGTTGTCCCTCCTCTACGGCGCGCTGGCCGGCTGCCGGCGGGCGCTCTATCGCTTCGGGATACGGCCCGTCGAACGGATCGGCGTGCCGGTGATCGTGGTCGGCAACGTCGTCGCGGGCGGCTCGGGCAAGACGCCGGTGGTGATGGCGATCTTGCGGCACCTGAATGCACGCGGCATCACGGCCGGTGTGGTGTCGCGCGGCTACGGCCGGTCGACCGACGACTGCCGCGAGGTGTTCGACGACAGCGATCCTGACGAGGTCGGCGACGAACCCGCGCTGATCCGCCGCTCGACCCATGCGCCGGTTTTCGTCGCCCGGCAGCGTGCGGCAGCAGCCCGCGCCCTGCTTGCGCGCCATCCTGCGATCCAGGTCATCGTGAGCGACGACGGCCTGCAGCATTGGGCGCTGGCGCGCGACGTCGAGATCTGCGTCTTCGACGATCGCGGCACCGGCAATGGCTGGCTGCTTCCGGCCGGCCCCTTGCGCGAGCGCTGGCCGCGCCCCTGCGACCTGATCCTTCATACCGGGCGCCACCCGGCATTTGCCGGATTCGGCGCCCGCCGCATGCTGGCCGACCATGCGCTGCAAAGCGACGGCACGGCCATTGCGCTGTCCTCGTTGAGCGGACGGCACCTGATCGCCGTCGCCGCGATCGCAAAGCCCGACGCGTTCTTCCAGATGCTTCGCGAGGCCGGTCTGAGCCTGGCGCAATGCATCGCATTGCCCGATCACGACGATTTTCATGACTGGACGCCCCCGCCCAACGACGGCAGCCACACGCTGATCTGCACGGAAAAGGACGCCGTGAAACTGTGGCGAACGGCCCCTGCAGCCTTGACCATCCCTCTGGTGTTCGAACCCGCGCCGGCCTTTTTCGCCGCGCTCGATGCGAAGCTATCATCCCTCGATGGACACCAAGCTGCTTGAACTGCTCGTCTGCCCCGTGACCAAGGGCCCGCTGACCTGGAATGCAGAGAAGCAGGAGCTTGCCTCGCGCAGCGCACGCCTCGCTTATCCGGTGCGCGACGGCATCCCCGTGCTGCTCGAGACGGAAGCACGCACCCTTTCCGACGAAGAATTGGGCCTTTGAGCCGGGCCGCGGCAAAGCGTGGTTTCGTTCACCGTTCTCATCCCTGCCAGGCTGGCGTCGACGCGCTTGCCGGACAAGCCGCTGGCCGACATTGCCGGCCTGCCGATGGTGGTTCGCGTTGCGCAACGCGCGCATCAGTCTGCCGCACGCAGCGTCGTGGTGGCCGCGGACGATGCGCGCATCGTTGCCGCTTGCGAGGCCCATGGCGTGCAAGCCCTGCTCACCCGCACCGACCATCCCAGCGGCAGCGATCGCCTCGCCGAGGCCTGCACCCTGCTCGGCCTCGCGGACGATGCGATCGTCGTCAACGTGCAGGGCGACGAGCCACTGATTGATCCGGCGCTCATCGATGCCGTCGCCCACACTCTGGACTCGCATCCCGATGCGGCGATGAGCACGGCAGCACACGTGATCGACTCGGTCGACGATTTCGTGAATCCGAATGTCGTGAAAACCGTGCTCGATGCGCAGGGCAACGCGCTTTACTTCAGTCGCGCGCCGATCCCATGGTGGCGCGACGGCTTTGCTGGGAAAGGCCCGACCACATTGCCGCGTGCACCGCAAGCGCTGCGTCATATCGGCATCTATGGCTACCGCGCCGGGTTCGTGCGCCGGTTTCCGGATCTGCCGCCGGCACCGATCGAGGGCACCGAAGCGCTGGAACAGCTGCGCGCACTGTGGCACGGGCACCGCATCGCGGTGCATGTCAGCGACCATGCGCCAGGGCCGGGCATCGATACGCCGGAAGACCTGGCCCGCGTGCGCGCCCTGCTGTCGGCCGCGTAGCCAGCCTCGCCCTGGTCCGCGATTCGGCCGCGGGACGCATGCTATCCTCGATCCAACTCCGCCCTGCGCCGCTCACGTGGCGAGTGTGCATGGCGCGACAGAATTCAAAGAACCGTCCGAGGACACCATGAGACTGATTTTGTTGGGCGCCCCCGGGGCAGGCAAAGGCACGCAGGCCGCCTTCATTTGCCAGAAATATGGCATCCCCCAGATCTCCACCGGGGACATGCTGCGAGCCGCGGTCAAGGCGGGCACCGCGCTCGGCCTGCAGGCGCAGGCCGTCATGGCATCCGGCGCACTTGTGAGCGACGATCTGATCATCAACCTCGTCAAGGAACGTCTCGCACTGCCGGATTGCGCGAACGGTTTTCTCTTCGACGGCTTTCCTCGCACCATTCCGCAGGCCGAAGCCATGCGCGCGGCGCAGGTCAACCTCGACTATGTGCTCGAGATCGACGTGCCTTTCGCAGACATCGTCGAGCGCATGAGCGGTCGCCGCTCGCATCCGGCCTCGGGACGCATCTACCACGTCAAGTTCAACCCGCCGAAGACCGAGGGCAAGGACGACCTGACGGGCGATGACCTGGTCCAGCGCGAGGACGACAAGGAAGCCACCGTGCGCAAGCGCCTCGAGGTCTATAGCCAGCAGACGCGTCCCCTGGTCGACTATTACGCGGCATGGGCCAAGGCCGAGCCGGCTGCGGCGCCGAAGTACCGCGCCATCAGCGGTGTGGGCACGGTCGATGAGATCACTCAGCGCGCGCTCACGGCGTTGAGCAGCTGATCGGCCCCTTCGCGCGAACATTCCGGTTCTCTCAGGCGGTCGATGGGCTGCCCAGGAGTTCCAGCATGAGGGCGATGCGCGCCTTCACCGGCGTCAAGGCGCCGGCGCTGGGTATCGATTCCGCTTCGCCGGCTTTCGGCAGGATGCGCCCCTGCGCGCATCGCGTCGCACGCACCACGGCCACACCGGCGGATTGCGCCCGAAGCGCTGCCTCTTCGAGCGCATGGTGAAGCGTGCCGTTGCCGGTGGCCGCGAACACCAGGCCTTGTACCGGCTCTGCCGCACCGAGCCGACGCTCCTGGAGCAGTGAATCGACGATGCTCCCGCGCGCCTCTGCGTGGCTCACCAGGATCTCGACCCGAGGCCATGTCCGCGCTTCGATCATCCGTTCGAACAGGCCTGAGGCGACATCGGCGGCCGCGCCGGGCCAGCTTCTGTGGAGCCGCACAAGGCCTTCCTCGACATAGCCCAACGGGCCCGCGTCACCGGAATCGAATGCATCGAGCCGATAGGTGTGGACCTTGCGCACATCGAACGCGCTGTGCACGGTCCCTGCACACACGGCCACGACGCCGTGTGCACCTGGCATCGCAGCGACCACGAGGGCATCGCGCATGTTCTGCGGTCCGTCGGGTGCCAGGGCGGTGGCCGGCCGCATCGCGCAGGTCAGAACCACGGGCTTGTGCGGCAATAGCACCGATTGCAGGAAGAACGCCGTCTCTTCCAGCGTGTCGGTGCCATGCGTGATGACGATGCCCGCCACGTCGGGCGCGGCGAGCCAGTGAGCGCAGCGCAGGGCGAGCTCGCGCCAGACCACCGACGTCATGTCCTTGCTGTCGATCTGCGCGACCTGCTCCGCCAACAATGAAATTCCGTCCGGCGCCTCGATGCCGCTCAGCAGATCCGACACGCCCACCTGGCCGGCGGCATAGCCGATGTTGTCACCGGGCGCCGCCGCCCTTCCGGCGATGGTGCCGCCCGTCCCCAACACGATCACGCGGCGCCGGCCGTCTCGAATGTCCTGGGCCATGGCTTGCCAACTTTCTGAAACTGGTTAAAAATACAGGTACTGGATATTCAGCCAGTGCCGCAAGGAGTCATTCATGCAGTTTGCCGTCAAGCTTACCGCCCGTCAGCAGCAGATCCTCGACCTCATCCAGAGTGCCATCGCGCGCACCGGCGCTCCGCCCACTCGCGCCGAGATTGCCGCCGAGCTCGGCTTCAAGTCGGCCAATGCAGCCGAAGAGCATCTTCAAGCGCTGGCCCGCAAGGGTGTCATCGAACTCGTGAGTGGCACTTCGCGCGGCATCCGCCTCAAGGGCGATGCGCTGCGCTCCCTCAACGAATCCCGCAACAACCAGTTCTCCCTGTCCCTCCCCGGCATGGCCCAGTTGGCGCTGCCGCTGATCGGCCGTGTGGCCGCAGGCTCGCCCATCCTTGCGCAAGAACACGTCGATCAAACCTATTACGTGGAAAACACGCTGTTCCAGCGCCAGCCCGACTACCTCCTCAAGGTGCGCGGCATGTCCATGCGCGACGCCGGCATCATGGACGGCGATCTGCTTGCCGTCCAGGCCACCAAGGAAGCCCGCAACGGGCAGATCGTGGTGGCACGGCTGGGCGATGAGGTGACGGTCAAGCGCCTCAAGCGCAATAAGCAGGTCATCGAACTGCATGCGGAAAATCCCGATTACCCCACCATCGTGGTTCAGCCCGGCGAGCCCTTCGAAATTGAAGGCCTTGCAGTCGGCCTGATCCGCAACACGATGCTGATGTAGCTGCGGCAGTCATCGCATGCAGCCGCATGCATGAAGATCCCGGCCGCGACAGGTGGCGGGCGTATGGCGAAGGCCATCACCCTGTCGAAGCCGATGAAAGCAATCCTGCCTGTGTTCAACCTCTGATTTTCTGGAGTTCACATGGGAATCGCTCTTCTCAGCATTGCTGATTTTTTCACGCCACTGCAATCGCTGGCGAGCCGCTGGATGCCGGCTCGTCGATCGCGCCGCACCGCTTCGGCTGGCCTGCGGTACGTGAGTGTTCGGCCCAGCTGCGCGGTGCACCCCGGCGCAGCCGCGCAGGCCGAAGTGCCAGCGCCGATGCGTCCCTTGCGCGTCGTGCGCACGGTCGACGCCCAGCAATCCGGCCGGCGTGCCAGTCGCGTGTTGATTTCCGGCCGCATGGTCGACGTCTGCGCCGAGCTCGATCGGCTGGCCGCCCTGGAGGCCGCGGACGCAACACCACGAGCAGCCGGACTGCATTGACACGGAGCGGCCTGTCGCCGGCGCAGGTTCCAGACCCGCGCCGCGGGCGTTCGCCGAGGCGATGACCTAGCCGCACGCGCATCCGGCCGAACCGTGTCCAGCCACGCGCCGACACGGCGCGTTGGCAACGCGAGGCACAATGGCACGCCATGAACATTGTGATCCTCGACGACTATCAGGACGCGGTGCGCAAGTTGCGCTGCGCCGCCAAGCTCGATGCGTACGCAGCCAAGGTCTATACCAATACGGTCAAGGGCATCGGACAGCTCTCGATCCGGCTCAAGGACGCCGACGTGATCGTGCTGAACCGCGAACGCACCCAGGTGTCCCGTCAGCTGATCGAGAAGCTGCCCAAGCTCAAGCTGATCTCGCAGACAGGGCGCGTCGGCGCACACATCGATGTGCACGCCTGCACCGAGCAAGGCATTGCGGTGGCCGAAGGCACGGGTTCGCCGTTGGCACCTGCAGAGCTCACCTGGGCGCTCATCATGGCCGCGATGCGCCGCCTGCCGCAGTACATCAGCAACCTCAAGCACGGCGCGTGGCAGCAGTCGGGCCTCAAGTCGGCCTCGATGCCGCCCAACTTCGGGCTCGGCTCGGTGCTGAAGGGCAAGACCCTCTGCATCTGGGGCTACGGCCGCATCGGCCAATTGGTCGCCCGCTACGGACAGGCCTTCGGGATGCAGGTGGTGATTTGGGGCCGCGAAGAAAGCTGCGCCAAGGCGAGGTCCGACGGCCTGCAGGTGGCCCCCAACCGGGACGCCTTCTTCATGGCTGCCGACGTGCTGTCGATCCATCTGCGCCTGACGGACGACACGCGCGGGCTGGTGACGCTGGAAGATCTGTCGCGCATGAAGCCGACCGCACTCTTCGTCAACACCTCGCGGGCGGAACTGGTCGAACAGGATGCCCTGCTCGCCGCGCTCAATCGCGGCCGGCCCGGACTGGCGGCGATCGATGTGTTCGAGAGCGAACCGCCGCTGCAAGGCCACGCGCTGCTGCGGCTGGAGAACTGCATCTGCACGCCGCACATCGGCTACGTCGAGCAGGACAGCTACGAGATGTACTTCGGCCAGGCCTTCGACAACGTCGTCAGCTTCATCAAGGGCAACCCCACCAACATCGTCAATCCCGGCGCGCTGCAGGTCCGTCGTTGAAGCAGCCCGCATTGCCGGCTGCATCGTGGGCGCTGCTGGCGGGTAACTTCGTGATCGGCACGGGCGTGATGGTGGTGCCCGGCACGCTCAATGAACTCAGCACCTCGCTGGAGGTCAGCCCCGCGACCGCCGGCCAGCTGATCACCGCAGCAGCGATCGTGATGTGCCTGGGCGCACCCCTGCTGGCTGCCGTGGTCGCGGGGTGGGACCGCCGCATCCTGCTGAGCTGCACGATGCTGTGGTATGCCGCAGGGCATTTACTCGCCATGCTGATGCCCAACTTCGGCGGCCTGCTGGCGGTGCGCATGCTCACGGTCGTCGCGCCTGCCATCTTCACCGCGCAAGCGGCCGCGTGTATCGGCATGCTGGTGCCCGCCGAACAGCGAGGCCGTGCCGTCACCTTCGTCTTTCTGGGTTGGTCCGTGGCCTCGGTGCTGGGCTTGCCGATCGGCGCGGTCATCGGCGGCCACTTCGGGTGGCGGACGGCCTTCGCGGCGATCGCGTTTCTTTCCGTGCTGAGCGCATACGGGATCTGGTCCCGGCTTCCGGCCGGCATCCGCCCCGCCGCGTTGTCGCGCGAGGCCTGGGGACGCGTGCTCAGGAATCCCTTGCTGATGGGCGTCGTGTCCGTCACTGCCCTGCAAGGTGCAGGGCAATTTGTCCTGTTCAGCTATTTCGCGCCCGTTCTCCGGCAGACCCTGGGCGCGAACGCAAGCGAACTGGGCCTCGTCTGGGGCTGGTTCGGCATCTGCGGTCTCGCGGGCAACGTGCTGGTGAGCCGTTACATCGACCGCATCGGCGCGTCGCGCATGGTGTTGATCACCACGGTGCTGATCGGCGTGAGCCTGCTTCTGTGGCCGCTCGGAATCACGCTCGGATGGCTGGCGTTGATCCTGGTGCCCTGGGGCTTGGGCTGCTTCGCGGCCAATTCGGCGCAGCAGGCGCGACTGGTTTCGCTCGCGCCGGTCCTGGCGCCGGGCTCGGTCGCGCTGAACAGTTCCGGCATCTACGTGGGGCAGGCCGTCGGCGCCGCCGCGGGCGGCTGGCTGCTGGCCCATGAGGCCGCCAGCTGGATGAGCTGGGTCGGCCTCGTGACGATGCTGTTGGCGCTGGCGCTCAGCGTGGCGGTGGACCGCGCACAGCTGGCGCGCGGTGCAGCGCTCAGCGTTTGACGGGCCGCGGTGCGATTTCCGCTTCGGTGGTCGGATCGAACAGTTCGAAGTCGATCACATTCGGGTCGATCGGCGGTACCGGCTTGGGCGTTTCCATCGGCGCCGCAATGGTCTCGTAAGCCGTCCTGTCGAATTCCGCAAGATCCATCTCGCCGACAGCTGCACTGTGCGACGCGCCATGAACCGGGCCCGGCGCCGCCACCGGCGCATCCGGAACCAGGACCGTATCGTGCTGCAGGCCGTGGTCGATCGCGCCATAGATCGATGCCGGCAGCGTCGGCCCATCCGTCACGGGCTCGGGCGGACTCTCGGGCTCGACAGGCGCCGAGGCCGTCGGTTGCTGGTCGTGCGCATAGGTATCGAGGAACGAATGCGGCGTGACCGGTGCGGGCGGCGCACTGTCCGGATCGATCACTTCCTTGGCCACCGAATACAGCAGCAGCAGCTCCTGGTAGGCGGCAAGGTCGAAGGCGTCTTCTTCGTGCGAACCGGGCTTGCGGAACACCAGTTCCTCGATAAGGGCCAGGGTGCCTGGCGCCGGCCACTGCGACTCGATGCGCGCCAGGGCACTGCGGTAGTGCTCGAGCCCTCTGCCCGTGTCGGTGAACTTCTCGAACACGGGCACGTCGGCATTGAACGCACGTTCGAATTCCTCGGCCAGCCGCGCATAGTCTTCCTGGCGTCCCAGCGAGTGGAAGATCCGCAGGAGGTCGAGGTATGCCAAGGCGCTCGTGCCGGGATTGGCGGCGATGTGCTCGCGCAGCACCGCGATCGCCTGGTCATGCTGGCCCAGCGAGAGAAAGAAGTCCGACTGCTGCTGCACGTCGAACAGCTCTTCGGTGTTGACAGGCCGCACCGGCGCGCCATCGGGCGTACGCGCCGGATGCGGTATCGGTTCGTCGAAGCCGCTGTCCTCGTCGGGCTCCAGCGCAGCGAAAGGCGCGGCACCGAAGGTGGTGGAATTGGCGCTGCGACGTGCAGACGCCGGATCCTGGTCGGCATCCGAATCGAGTTCGTCGTCGAACGAAACGCTGCGCGGATTCGACCGAGTCGGCGGCTCCTCTTTGCGCAGTGACGCTTCGCCCCACCAGGCAGGTGCCGCAGCCCGTCGTGCCAGGCGCCACAACATAAAGATGGCCAGCAGAGCGAGCAGCAAGAGAAAGATCAGCGCATAGACGAGCGGATTGCGATAGCGGCTCTCGCGCGCCTCGGCAAGTTCGCTTTGCACTGCGAGCAGGGTACGCTGGTTCTGGGCAGTCTGTTGACGCAAGGTCGCCAGGGTGGCCTCCAGCGTCTGCATGCGTTGCGCGTCGCGCTCGGCGGTTTCGGATCCGCTGCCCGTCATGGCACGCCATTGGCTCGCTGCCTCGGCGCGCCGGGCCGGATCTTCGGCGGCCGGCCCCGCCGCAAGTTGCGAAGAAGTCTTGAGGCCCGCCTCCACGGCGGGAACGGGCTCCATCGGCTCCAGCTGAAGACGGGGTGCGCCAGTCACCACCTCGTGCTTCGGCTCGGCGGCCGATTGCGGCGTCGGCGCAGCGGCACGTGGCGCGGCCGGTGCTTGCGCGACCACGACCCGATGCGGCACCGGTGCAGGACGGCGGCGCGGCGGCAGCGCGTTGGGATCACGCGCTCGCGCAACGGCCGCGGACGAGCTGCTGCGCCGTCCCCGAGGCAGGTTCGACGACGTCCCGTTCTCCTCGCCGAACGATGACCCACGCGCGGCCTCCTGCGACCTATCGGACGATGCCTGCGGACCCGACGAAGAAACACCCGGCAAGGCGACATCCGCTGGCACGTCGGCGAGCAGCACGAAGACACGGGTGGACTTCATGTCGCAGCCCGCACGCACCGTCACCGTGACCACGGGCTCTTCAACCGGCGCTCGGGAACGGATGCGCATGCGCGGGTTGCTCGGACCTGAGCCTGGTTCAAGCGCTACAGTCACACGTCCATCGGCCATGGGCGTATCGCCCTGCACGACATCGGCACCCAGACACAGGGAATCCCCCGAGTCGGCGGCATCGAGCGAAAGCGGGATCGCCATGTCAAGCGGCTTGCCGATCCAGGTAGACCCCTGGGGCCGACCGATCGTCAAGGCGGATGATTCAATGGCGAATCCCAGGAGGACCAGGACCGTCGCAAGGCGTGGGAATTGCAAAATAAGCGGGGGTGCGAAAGGCAATCAAAAGTTGACACATTCTGACACGAGGGTCAGGTCTATTCATTCACCGAGGGACAATTATCAAATGACTGTGAACTTTTCCAACATAGGTGTTATCGGCGCTGGCGCCATGGGGCGCGGTATTGCCCAGATTGCAGCACAGGCCGGAAGCCAGGTTTTCCTGCTCGACAGCTTTGCAGGTGCAGCGTCGCGTGGACGCGACGCTCTCCTCGCGCAATGGCAAAAAATGGCCGACAAGGGCAAGCTCGATGCGGCACAGCGCGAGGCCTTGTCCGCGCGGGTGCACGCCGTCGAATCGCTGCAGGCCCTCGCCGGCTGCGATCTGGTGATCGAGGCCGTCATCGAGGATCTGGAGGTCAAACGCAAGCTGTTCCTCGAGCTCGAAAGCGTGGTGGCGCCCACGGCCACGCTGGTGACCAACACCTCGTCGCTGTCGGTCACCGCGATCGCGGCGGCGCTGGCGCATCCCGGGCGCATGGCCGGGTTCCACTTCTTCAACCCGGTCCCGCTGATGAAGGTGGTCGAAGTCGTGGCCGGCTTCAAGACCGACCCGGAGGTCTGCCGGCAACTCGCCGGCTACGCTGCGCAGATGGGCCACACCGCGGTCCAGGCGAAGGACACGCCCGGCTTCATCGTCAACCACGCGGGACGCGGCTACGGCACCGAGGCCCTGCGCATCGTCGGCGAAGGTGTCGCGGATTTCGCCACCATCGATCGCATCCTCAAGGACCAGGCCGGATTCCGCCTCGGCCCGTTCGAACTGCTCGACCTCACGGCGCTCGATGTCTCGCATCCGGTGATGGAATCGATCTACCGCCAGTACTACGAGGAGCCGCGCTACCGGCCCAGCGTCATCACCGCCCAGCGCCTGACGGCCGGCGCCCTCGGGCGCAAGACGGGTGAAGGCTTCTACCGCTATGTCGATGGCGTGATGCAACAGACGCCCGAACCGCCCGTGCCGGTGGTCGACACGACGCCTGCGGTGTGGGTGTCGCCGCGCGCGGCCCGGCGGCCCGAGTTGCTGCGACTGGTGCATGAGCTCGGCGCGCAGCTCGAAAGCGGCGCAACACCCTCTTCCGCCGCACTGATCCTGGTCGCCCCGCTGGGCTTCGACGTGACGACCGTGGCCGCCGTCGAGCGACTCGATGCGACCCGCACGCTGGGCATCGACCTGATGGTGGACGATGCGGCGACCAAGCGCCGCGTGCTGGCGACCAATCCGGCCACGCGCCGCGACATGCGCAACGCGGCCCACGCGCTGTTCGCGCGCGACGGCAAGGCGGTGAGCGTGATCCGCGACAGCGGCGGCTTCGTCACGCAGCGCGTGATCGGCACCATCGTCAACATCGCGGCCGACATGTGCCAGCAGCAGGTCTGCTCGCCGGCCGACCTCGACGTCGCAGTCCGGCTGGGCCTCGGCTATCCGCAGGGTCCGTTGGCGATGGGCGATCTGTATGGCCCGACCAACGTGCTCGAAGTCCTGTTCAACCTGCAGACCGTGTACGGCGATCCGCGCTATCGCCCGAGCCCGTGGCTGCGCCGACGCGGCGCGCTTGGCCTGAGCCTCGCCCACGAAGAAGAGTAGAGAGAAACGGATGACCGCAGAACTGAAAAGCACGAGCGAAGGAAGCACCATGGTGCTCACGCTCTCCAATCCCGCGCAGCGCAATGCCCTGGGCCCCGAGATGTACGCGGCGGGCATCGAGGCGCTCAACGGCGCCGAGAACAGCGACGAGGTCCGGAGCGTGGTCATCGTGGGCGAAGGCGCATGGTTCTGCGCCGGAGGCTCGCTGCAGCGGCTGACTGCCAACCGCGAACGCGAGCCCTCGGTGCAGGCCGAGAGCATCGAGGCATTGCACACCTGGATCGATTCGATCCGCACCTTTCCCAAGCCCGTCATCGCGGCGGTGGAGGGTGCAGCGGCCGGCGCCGGCTTCTCTCTTGCGCTGGCCTGCGATTTCGTCGTCGCGGCGCGCGATGCGGTGTTCGCGGCCTCGTACAGCAACGTCGCGCTGTCGCCGGACGGCGGCCTGAGCTGGCATCTCGCGCAGTCCCTGCCGCGCCAATTGGCCAGCGAATGGCTGATGCAGGGCGAGCGCATCCAGGCACCGCGCCTGCATGCGCTCGGCCTCGTCAACGAACTCACGGAAAGCGGCCAGGCGTTGGCGACGGCCCTCGCGCTGGCAGGCCGGCTCAATGCGCGCGCGCCCAATGCGCTGGCCAGCATCAAGGAGCTGCTCAGCGACGCGCGCGGCGCGACGCTGGTCTCGCAGCTGGGCCAGGAGCGGGATCATTTCGTTCGCAACCTGCACCACGCCAACGCCGGCATCGGGATCGCCGCCTTTCTCGCCAAGCAGACGCCGCGCTACGAATGACGCCGCGCGTCTCTCGCGCGACAACCCTTCGCCCACCAGTCACCGACAGGACAGCCCATGGACGATCCCATTCTTACCATCGAAGAACGCGAGGCGATCAACAGCGGTCGCTGGTTCTCTTCCCTTTCCCCATCCCTTCGCCACGACATCCTCCGATGTGCTTTCGTCAAACGCTTCAAGGACGGCGAGCTGATCGCCGCGCGCGGCGATCCGCCCGAGCAGTGGATCGCGTGCGCCAAGGGCGCGGTGCGCGTGAGTTCGACGGCGGTGTCGGGCAAGCAGGTCACGCTGACCTATGTGGAGCCGGGCATCTGGTTCGGCGATGTGGCGATGTTCGACGGCGACCGGCGCACCCACGATGCGTATGCGCATGGCGACTCCACCATCCTGTGCGTGGCGCGCGCCGATTTCCGCAAGATCCTGTCGAATCACGTCGAGCTCTACGAAGCGCTGATGCGCCTGCAGGCGCGCCGCATCCGCACCCTGTTCGGGCTGGTCGAGGACCTCAACACCCTGCCCTTGCGCGCCCGACTCGCCAAGCAACTGATCCATCTGGTTCGCAGCTACGGCGTGCCGAACCTCGCGGACGGCAGCCAGATGCGCATCGGCCTGCAACTCGCGCAGGAGGAATTGGCGCAGCTGCTCGGCGCATCGCGCCAGCGCGTGAACCAGGAACTCAAGGCCATGGAGCGCGAGGAT
Organism: Variovorax sp. SRS16; assembly: GCF_901827165.1. Taxonomy (NCBI): domain Bacteria; kingdom Pseudomonadati; phylum Pseudomonadota; class Betaproteobacteria; order Burkholderiales; family Comamonadaceae; genus Variovorax; species Variovorax sp. SRS16. Next base: position 2,569,644 of record NZ_LR594666.1, on the reverse strand, counting down.
GCGATCCGCATCGAACCGGCCGGCCTGGTCGTGCTGGACCGCGCCGCGCTGATGCGCATCTCCGAAGCCGACGACCAATAGCGACCTCAGAGACATGACCCAGGACTTCGACAACTTCGTCGGCACCCGTGCCGTCTCCAAGCAACATCTCTTCGACGTCGATGCACTGACGGCCTGGCTCGAAAAGAACCTCGACGGCTTCAAGGGACCGCTGGCGGTCGAGATGTTCAAGGGCGGCCAGTCCAACCCGACCTACAAGCTCGTCACGCCGTCGCAAAGCTACGTGATGCGCGCCAAGCCAGGGCCGGTCGCCAAGCTGCTGCCCTCGGCCCATGCGGTGGAGCGCGAGTTCAAGGTCATGCGCGGTCTTGCCGGCACCGACGTGCCGGTGCCGCGGATGTATGGCCTGTGCGAGGACGAATCGGTGATCGGCCGCGCCTTCTACGTGATGGAGTTCATGGCCGGCCGCGTCCTCTGGGACCAGTCGCTGCCGGGCATGAGCAATGCGGAGCGCAGCGCCATCTACGACGAGATGAACCGTGTCATTGCCGCGCTGCACACGGTGGACTTCGCCGCGCGCGGCCTGGCCGACTACGGCCGGCCGGGCAACTACTTCGAGCGCCAGATCGGGCGCTGGAGCAAGCAGTACCTCGCCTCGGTCACGCAGCCGATCCCCGAGATGGACCGGCTGATGGAATGGCTGCCGGCCCACATGCCGGCCAGCGCGCGCGACGCGCAGATGAGCTCGATCGTGCACGGCGACTTTCGCCTGGACAACCTGATGTTCCACCCCACCGAGCCGCGCGCCATCGCCGTGCTCGACTGGGAGCTCTCGACGCTGGGCCATCCGCTGGCCGACTTCAGCTACCACTGCATGTCGTGGCACATCGCGCCGGGATCGTTCCGCGGCATCGGCGGGCTCGACCTCGAGAGCCTGGGCATTCCGACCGAAAGCGACTACATCCGCAAGTACTGCGAGCGCACCGGCATCACCACGCCCGAGGCGCTCGCGCCGGACTGGAATTTCTACCAGGCCTACAACCTCTTTCGCATGGCCGCGATCCTGCAAGGCATTGCCAAGCGGGTCGAAGCCGGCACCGCATCGAGCGAGCAGGCGGTGGCCTCCGGCCGCGGCGCACGTCCGATGGCCGAGATGGCCTGGCAATTCGCACAGCGGGCCTGAGGCCTTACCCCATTCACAGGAGACAGCATGGATTTCGATTATTCGGCCAAGACCAAGGACCTCCAGAAGCGCGTCGCCGCCTTCATGGACAACCACATCTACCCGGCCGAAGCCGAGTACAGCGCCGAGCTGGCGGCCAACACCGCGGCGGGCAAGCGCTGGACCGCGCTGAAGACCGTCGAGAAGCTCAAGGACAAGGCCAAGGCCCAGGACCTCTGGAACCTGTTCCTGCCGGTCGACAGTGCCGCCGCCTCCGGCTACGAAGGCGCCGGCCTGACCAACCAGGAATACGCACCGCTGGCCGAGATCATGGGCCGCGTGCCATGGGCCAGCGAAGTCTTCAACTGCTCGGCGCCCGACACCGGCAACATGGAAACCATCGCGCGCTACGGCTCCGAGGAAATCAAGGCGCGCTGGCTCAAGCCGCTGCTCGAAGGCCAGATCCGCTCGGCCTTCGCGATGACCGAGCCCGACGTGGCCTCCAGCGACGCCACCAACATCGCCACCCGCATCGAGCGGCAGGGCGACGAGTACGTGATCAACGGCCACAAGTGGTGGATCTCGGGCGCTGCCGATCCGCGCTGCGGCGTCTTCATCACCATGGGCAAGAGCGACCCCGACGCGCCGCGGCATTCGCAGCAGAGCATGGTGATCGTGCCGGCCGATGCCAAGGGCATCCGCATCGTGCGGCCGCTCAACGTGATGGGCTACGACGATGCACCGCACGGCCACGTCGAGATGTATTTCGAGAACGTGCGCGTGCCGGTGGGCAACATCCTGCTGGGCGAGGGCCGCGGCTTCGAGATCGCGCAAGGCCGCCTCGGCCCGGGCCGCATCCACCACTGCATGCGCCTCATCGGCCTGGCCGAGCGCGCGCTCGAGCTGATGTGCCGGCGCGCGTCCTCGCGCGTGGCCTTCGGCAAGACCGTCGCGTCGCAGACCGTGACGCAGGAACGCATCGCCGAAGCGCGCTGCAAGATCGACATGGCGCGCTTGCTCACGCTCAAGGCGGCCTGGTTGATGGACGTGGCCGGCAACAAGGTCGCCAAGACCGAGATCGCAATGATCAAGGTGGTCGCGCCGAGCATGGCCTGCCAGGTGATCGACTGGGCCATGCAGGTGCATGGCGGCGGCGGCATGTGCGACGACTTCCCGCTCGCCTATGCCTATGCCGGCGCGCGCACGCTGCGCTTCGCCGACGGTCCGGACGAAGTGCACCGTAACGCGATCGCGAAGTGGGAACTGGGCAAGTACGGTACCGGCAAGACCGACAACGAGATGCCCGTCACCCGGTTCTGATCAAAGCTTCTTCTGCAGGAACATCGCCGAGCCGAAGGCCGGATCGAGCTGGAAGCCGGCGAAGCCTTCGCGTTCGTAGGCGCGCAGTGCGCTCGCGTTGCCCGACAGCACTTCGAGCGTGAGCTTGCAAGCTCCGCGTGAGCGCGCCTCGGCTTCCACCCGGCCCAGCATACGCTGGGCCACACGCCGGCCGCGATGGCTCGCCAGCACGACGACATCGTGCACGTTGACCAGCGGTTTGCACGCGAAGGTCGAGAAGCCCTCGATGCAATTCACGAGACCGACGGGCTGCCCGCCGTCATAGGCCAGCACGCTGAAGGCCTGCGGCCGGGCCGCCAGCGCGCCGGGCAGTGCGGCACGCACCTCAGGTGCCAGCGGCGTCCCGCCGCCGGCCGGGTCGCACGCATAGGCGTCGAGCAGCGTGACCACCGCTTCGGCATGCGCGGGATTTCGATAGTCGGCCATCACGAGTTCGATCACGCGGATTCCTTCTTCAGGCGCGCATTGCGCGTCAGCCCAGGGTGGCGGCGAGGCGGCGTGCGCAAGCCTCGGCCTGCGCCGCGTCGCGCGCCTCGACCATCACACGCACCAGCGGCTCGGTGCCGCTCGCGCGGATCAGGACACGGCCCGCTTCGCCCAGCTCCGCTTCAGTGCGGAGGATCTCGTCGGCGAGCGCGGCATTGCCCTTCCAGTCCTGGCCTTCGGCCAGGCGGACGTTGACGAGGGTCTGCGGAAACAGCGTCATGCCGGCCAGCAGCTCGTCCACCCGCTTGCCGCTGCGCACGCAGGCCTGCAGCACCTGCAGCGCGCTCACGATGCCGTCACCAGTCGTGTGGCGGTCCAGCGCGAGCAGATGGCCCGAGCCCTCGCCGCCGAGCAGCCAGCGGCGCTTCTCGAGTTCCTCCAGCACATAGCGGTCGCCCACGCGGGCACGCACGAATTCGACGCCCTGCACGCGCAGCGCCATCTCGACGGCCTTGTTGGTCATCAGCGTGCCGACCACGCCGGAGGGCTTCTCGCCGCGCACGATGCGCTCCATCACCATCAGGTAGAGCAGCTCGTCGCCGTTGAAGAGCCGCCCGCTCGCATCCACCAGCTGCAGCCGGTCCGCGTCGCCGTCGAGCGCGATGCCGTAGCTGGCGCTTTGCGCGCGCACCGCCTCGATCAGCGCCTGAGGATGCGTGGCCCCGAAGCCCTTGTTGATGTTCAGCCCGTCGGGCGCGCAACCGATGCTGACCACATCCGCGCCGAGCTCGTGGAACACCTGCGGCGCGACCTGGTAGGCCGCGCCGTGCGCGCCGTCGACCACCAGCTTCAGCCCGCGCAGCGTGAGGTCGTAGGCGAAGGTGCTCTTGCAGAACTCGATGTAGCGGCCCGATGCATCGTTGAGCCGGCGCGCCTTGCCGATCTGTGCCGAATCGGCCCAGACCGGCGGCTCCTCGAGCGCCGCTTCGACCGCCAGCTCCCATTCATCGCTGAGCTTGGTGCCCTGCGCGCTGAAGAACTTGATGCCGTTGTCGGGGTAGGCGTTGTGGCTGGCACTGATCACCACGCCCAGGCTGGCACGCTGCGCGCGCGTGAGGTAGGCCACGCCCGGCGTCGGCAAGGGGCCGAGCAGCACGACATCGACGCCCGCGGAATTGAAACCCGATTCGAGCGCCGATTCGAGCATGTAGCCCGAGATCCGCGTGTCCTTGCCGATCAGCACCGTCGGGCGCGTCTCGGTCTTTCGGAGCACGCGGCCCACGGCATGCGCGAGTCGCAGCACGAAGTCGGGCGTGATCGGCGGCTTGCCGACCGTGCCGCGAATGCCATCGGTGCCGAAGTATTGTCTTGTCATGGGTCTTGCCCCTCTTCTTGTCCTTGCTGTTTCATCGCTTGCCACACGGCCAGCGCCGCGACGGTCTCGCGCACATCATGCACGCGCACGACCGACGCGCCGTGCTCGACGGCCAGCACGGCCGCTGCCACGCTCGGCACCATGCGCCCGGCCGCGGCCTCGATGCCGGCCACGGCGCCGAGCGAGGACTTGCGCGACCAGCCGGCGAGCACCGGCCAGCCGGCGGCGACCAGCTCATGCTGGCGTGCGAGCAGCGCGAAATTCTGTGCGGTGGTCTTGCCGAAACCGATGCCGGGATCGACCACGATGCGCGCCGCGTCGACGCCGAGCGCCACCAGCGCCTGCGCGTGCTGCGCCAGGAACGAGCGTACCGCGGGCACTGCGTCGCCCTCCATCGGCGCCGCCTGCATGGTCTGGGGGTCGCGGTGCATGTGCATCAGGCAGATACCGCACGACGGGTGCTGTGCCACCGCTTCGCGCGCGCCCTGCCTGCGCAAAGCCCAGATGTCGTTGACGATGTCGGCGCCGAGCTCGAGCACGGCGCGTATCACTTCGGGCTTAGAGGTATCGACCGAGACCGGGACCCCGAGTTTGAGCGCCTCGCGCAACACCGGCAGCACGCGCGCCAGCTCCTGTTCCAGCGGAACGGCCGGACTGCCCGGTCGGGTCGACTCGCCGCCGATGTCGAGAATGTCGGCGCCCTCCTCCACCAGCCGCACGCAATGCCGCACGGCCGCCTCGGTCGAGGCATGCGCGCCGCCATCGGAGAAGGAATCCGGCGTGACGTTGACGATGCCCATCACGCGCGGCTGCGCGAGGTCGATCGCGAAGCGCGTGGTGCGCCAGACCGCCGTCATGCCGAAGCGGCCCCATGAAAAAACGGGGCCCGAGGCCCCGTCGATCGCCAGCGCAACATGCTCGGTCAGGCTGCGGTGGGTGCAGGATCCGGGTTCACCGCCGGCGTGCCGCCGCTGCCACCGCCACTGCCCGACGGCGGGATGCGCGGTGCCCAGTCCTTGGGCGGGCGCGGCGCGCGGCCGGCCATGATGTCGTCAAGTTGCTCGGAATCGATGGTTTCCCATTCGAGCAGCGCCTTCGCCATCGCGTGCATCTTGTCGCTGTTCTCCTCGATCAGGCGGCGCGCCAGGGCGTACTGCTCGTCGATGATGCGGCGCACCTCGGCATCGACCTTCTGCATGGTCGATTCGCTCATGTTGGTGGTCTTGGTGACCGAGCGGCCGAGGAACACTTCGCCCTCGTTCTCGGCGTAGACCATCGGGCCCAGCGATTCGGTCATGCCATAGCGCATCACCATGTCGCGCGCGATCTGCGTGGCGCGCTCGAAGTCGTTGCTGGCACCGGTGGTCATCTGGTGCATGAACACTTCCTCGGCGATGCGGCCGCCGAACAACATGCTGATCTGGTTGAGCATGTATTCGCGGTCGTAGCTGTAGCGGTCCTGCGCGGGCAGGCTCATCGTCACGCCCAGTGCGCGGCCGCGCGGGATGATCGTGACCTTGTGGACCGGGTCGCACTTGGGCAGGAGCTTGCCGATCAGCGCATGGCCGGACTCGTGGTAGGCCGTGTTGCGGCGCTCTTCCTCGGGCATGACCATGCTCTTGCGCTCGGGGCCCATGAAGATCTTATCCTTGGCCTTCTCGAAGTCCTGCATCTCGACCACGCGCGCATTGCGGCGGGCGGCCATCAGTGCGGCCTCGTTGCACAGGTTGGCCAGGTCGGCGCCCGACATGCCGGGCGTGCCGCGCGCGATGATGCTCGGGTTGACGTCCTGGCCGAGCGGCACCTTGCGCATGTGCACGTTGAGGATCTGCTCGCGGCCGCGGATGTCGGGGAGCGTCACGTAGACCTGGCGGTCGAAGCGGCCCGGGCGCAGCAGCGCGGCGTCGAGGATGTCGGGCCGGTTGGTCGCGGCGACCACGATCACGCCGAGGTTGGTCTCGAAGCCGTCCATCTCGACCAGCATCTGGTTGAGGGTCTGCTCGCGCTCGTCGTTGCCGCCGCCGAGGCCGGCACCGCGCTGGCGGCCGACGGCATCGATTTCGTCGATGAAGATGATGCAGGGCGCGTTCTTCTTGGCGTTCTCGAACATGTCGCGCACGCGTGCCGCGCCGACGCCGACGAACATCTCGACGAAGTCCGAGCCCGAGATCGAGAAGAACGGGACTTTGGCTTCACCGGCAATGCCCTTGGCCAGCAGGGTCTTGCCGGTACCGGGCGGCCCGACCAGCAGCAGGCCGCGCGGGATGCGGCCACCGAGCTTCTGGAACTTGGCCGGGTCCTTCAGGAAGTCGACGACCTCCTTGACTTCTTCCTTGGCCTCGTCGCAGCCCGCGACGTCGGCGAAAGTGACCTGGTTGTTGTTCTCGTCGAGCATGCGTGCCTTGCTCTTGCCGAAACTGAAGGCGCCTCCCTTGCCGCCCCCCTGCATCTGTCGCATGAAATAGACCCAGACGCCGATCAACAGCAGCATCGGCCCCCAGCTCACCAGCAGCGTCATGAGCAGCGAACCTTCTTCGCGCGGCTTGACGTCGAACTTGACGTTGTTGGCGATCAGGTCGCCGATCAGGCCGCGATCGAGGTAGGTGGCGGTCGTGCGGATCTTGCGGTCGTCGGTGGTGATGGCGACGATCTCGCTGCCGCTCTGACCTTCCTGGATCGTGGCGCTCTTGATGCGGTTGCCGCGGACTTCCTCGAGGAAGTCGGAGTAGCCGATATTGCCTGCACCGGCCGTCCCGCGGGTGTCGAACTGCTTGAACACAGTGAACAACACCATCGCAATGACGAGCCAGACGGCAACCTTGGAAAACCACTGATTGTTCAAACGAAGCTCCAGTCGAAGGCGCGTTGCATCGAAAAAGAAAACGCGCTGAGGGCACGCAATTGGCACCCATTTTAGGCTTTTCAACCTGCGAAACGTGGCAATTTTCCGTGAGCGGCCATAGGGGCCGAGCGGTTTTAGGCCGAATTGGCGAAATCGCGCCGGCGTATCAATTCGTATCCGCCCTTTTGATTCCCATGCCCACCATGAAGGTCTCGGACGATTTGTCGCGCGAGGCCTTGGGTTTCATCGGCTTGACGACGCGGAAGTTGTCCTTGAAAAGCTTCGTCAGCTCGCTGTAGCCGCTGCCATGGAACAGCTTGGCGACCAGTGCGCCTTCAGGCTTCATGTGGCGCTGCGCAAAGTCGATCGCAAGCTCCACCAGGTGCGCGATGCGTGCCGCGTCGGCCGATTCGATGCCCGAGAGGTTGGGCGCCATGTCGGAAACCACCACATCGGCGAGCCGGCCACCCATGGCGCGCTCGAGCCGCTCCAGCACCTCGGCCTCGCGGAAATCGCCCTGAAGAAAAAGCACGCCCTCGATCGGCTCCATCGGCAGCATGTCCAGCGCGATGATCGTGCCCGCGAGTTCGCCGACCGCCGCACCCGTCGGCGACAGCCTGCGCCGCACGTACTGGCTCCAGGCGCCCGGCGTCGAGCCCAGATCGATCACCAGCTGCCCGGGCTTGATCAGGCCCAGCGTCTCATCGATCTCCTTGAGCTTGTAGGCGGCGCGCGCCCGATAACCCTCCCGCGTGGCCAGTTTCACATACGGGTCGTTGATGTGGTCATGCAGCCATGCCTTGTTGACCTTCTTGCTTTTCGGTTTGGGGTTCATTGACACTCGATAATACGGGGATGCCCGCCATTCAACTGACCCCCGCGCAGCGCAAGGTGCACCGCTCCGAAGCGCACCATCTGGATCCGATCGTCATGATCGGCGGCGACGGACTGACGCCGGCCGTCAAGAAGGAGACCGACGCCGCCCTCAAGGCCCACGGCCTGATCAAGGTGCGCGTCTTTTCCGACGACCGGACGGCACGCGAAGCCATGCTGCAGAGGCTCGCCGACGAACTGGACGCCGCGCCGATCCAGCACATCGGCAAGCTGCTGGTCCTCTGGCGGCCGGTGCCCGACAAGGAACGCGCCGTCGACGAGGACCGCATGCCCGGCCCGCGCGACGTCAAGGTGCTCAAATACAGCAAGCGCGGCGGCCAGCGCCCCGAGATCAAGACCCTGCGCGTGCTCGGCAACCAGCGGCTCACGCCGGGCGGCACCGTCAAGCGCGCCAAAGCCAAGAGGCCGCTGTCGGTCAAGAAGCGCCGACAGGCCGACTGACAGTGACGGCAGTGGAGACGAAGCCTGGTGTTGCGCCGGTGACCCGGCACGTGCTGTGCATGAAGTGGGGCACCAAGTACGGCCCCGACTACGTCAATCGCCTCTATGCGATGGTGCGGCGCCATCTGAGCGGCGAATTCAGCTTCGTCTGCCTGACCGACGACAGCGAAGGCATCCGCAGCGAGGTCCGCTGTTTTCCGATTCCGCCGCTCGACCTGGAACTCGCGCCGGGACAGGTGGACCGCGCATGGAAGAAGCTCACCACCTTCGAGCACGACCTGCACGGCCTGCGCGGCACGGCGCTCTTCGTCGACCTCGACGTGGTCGTGGTCGGCAGCCTCGACGCCTTCTTCGAGCAGCCCGGCGAATTCCTGATCATCCACGACTACGAACGGCCCTGGCGCCGCCGCCGCATCACGGGGAACTCCTCGGTCTATCGCTTCGAGCTGGGCGCGCATCCCGACGTGCTGGCGCATTTCCGCGCGAACATGGACGCGGTGCAGGCGCAGTACCGCAACGAGCAGACCTACCTGTCGGACTTCATGTACCGCAAGGGCCAGCTCGCCTACTGGCCCGAAGCGTGGTGTCCGAGCTTCAAGTACCACGGCATCCCGACCTGGCCCACCAACTACTGGCGCGAACCCTTCGTGCCGCCGGATGCGCGCATCGTGGTCTTTCACGGGGAATGCAATCCGCCGGACGCGCTGGCGGGCCGGCGCAACCGGCGCTTCCGGTTCATCCGCCCGGCGCGCTGGATCACGCAGTTCTGGAAGGCCTGATCAGGCGGTCCGGCGGCCCATCCGCCACAAGAGAATGCCCGCGCAGACCCATTGGCCCAGGTACATGCCGCTGCCGAGGCCATGCCAGAGCCTGAGGTTCTCGCGCGCGAGGATGTGAGGTGCCACCGCATACTGCTGCAGCAGGGCCAGCAGCAGCGCGATCACGGTCAGGGAAATCGTGGTGCGCGCAGGGCCATCGATGGACGCGCCGGCGCCGGCCCGGGCGTGGACCAGCAGCACCAGCCCGCAGCCGAGTGCGATCCAGGTCTGCGCGGCGAACAGCTCGCCAGCGAAATTACCCGCGACGGCCGGGTTGCCAAGGCGCGCGAACAGCATCGGCACCACCAGAAAGCCAATCGTCGTCAGGCTGCCCCACCAGAAGGCGGCCAGCATCAGCGCGATCCGAGCCTTCATGCGCTCTCCGTCAGAGGTAGCTGACCTTGACGATCTCGTAGTGCTTCACGCCGCCGGGCGCCTGCACCTCGGCGGTGTCGCCCTCCTCCTTGCCGATCAGCGCGCGCGCGATCGGGCTGGACACGTTGATGAGCCCGAGCTTCAGGTCGGCCTCGTCCTCGCCCACGATCTGGTATTTGACCGCTTCGCCGGTCTTCTCTTCCTCGAGCTCGACCGTGGAACCGAAAACGACCTTGCCGCCCGCATCGAGCCCGGACGGATCGATGATCTGAGCGGCCGACAGCTTGCCCTCGATGTCCTGGATGCGGCCTTCGATGAAGCCCTGACGGTCCTTGGCGACCTCGTACTCGGCGTTCTCGCTGAGGTCGCCCTGGGCCCGGGCTTCAGCGATCGAGTTGATCACCCACGGCCGATCGACGGTCTTGAGCCGGTGAAGTTCTTCGCGCAGCTTCTCTGCGCCGCGCTTGGTGATGGGAATGGTTGCCACGTTGTTTGCTCCATAAAGCGAAACCGCCGAACGATGCCGTTCGGCGGTCGAAGGGAGAGAAGATCAGACGAGCGAGCGTCCGGTCAGCCGGCTCAGGATGGCGAGCGGGCTCGAATCCGGATTGTATTGCCTTGCGGCGGGCAGGTGCAGCGTCTGCTCGAGCATGTACTGCCCGGACATCACGGCGTGCGAGGTCTGGTCCGAGAAACACACCCACACCGAGCCCGCGGGAAAGGGCACGGTCTCCTGCTCGGCGCTCTTCTGGTAGTCGAGGTCCGACTTCATGCCATCGTGCAGCTGGAGCATCAGATGGTCGTACTCGCTGCGCAGCGACTTGGTCACGCGCAGCGCGCGCAGCAGCCGGGCCTGGATGCGCGAGTAAGGCTTGGCGCGCGGCAGGAAGCGCCGCGCCACTGTCTCGAAGGGCTCGCCGACGCGCCACACGCGCGGCGCGCCTTCGGGGTTGACGTTGGTGAACACGCGCAGGATGCGCTCGCCGTAGTTGGGCCGCGACGGGAACGAGTCGACGTGCAGGCGGCGATCGTCGGCGCGCCACGACTGCACGCGCGTCTCGACCTGTGCGGGCCGGTAGCTGGTCGGCGCCAGGCGCAGCGCCGGCGTGTAGTGCGGCAGCAGTCCGTGGATCAGCTGCTGCGCCTGCGCCCGGAAGCGCCCGACCATCGCCGCGACCGCGCGCTGCATCGCCTCGTCACCGGCCACGCCCTTGAGCCGCCCGTTCGCATCGAGGCTGATGTTGCGGACCTCGGGCGACAGCACCGAAGGCGCCAGCAGCGCACGCTCGGCAGGCAGCAGCTCGAAGCCCAGGCGCGGGAAATAGAGTACCTTGCCGGCTTCGAGCGCGGCGATCCAGGCCTCGTTCGGCGCCGCGGCACCCCAGTCGGCCAGGTCGAGTTCGACGAGCTGGGTTGCCATCGGCGAATGCCTACGCCAGCACGAGCTGGGCGAGCTGTTCGTGCATCTCCTGGATGGAGATCACGCCCAGTTCGTCCATGTGCCGCATGCCTTCGACAGCCGCTTCGGCACCGAAGATGGTGGTGAAGGTGGTCACGCGGGCCAGCAGCGCCGAGGTACGGATCTGGCGCGAATCGGTGATCGCGTTGCGGCGCTCTTCCACCGTGTTGATGACCAGCGCGATCTCCTTGTTCTTGATCATGTCGACGATGTGCGGCCGGCCCTCGGTGACCTTGTTGACCACCGCGCAGGCGATGCCCGCCGCGTTGATCGCCGCCGCCGTGCCCTTGGTCGCGATGAGCTCGAAACCCAGCGCGGCCAGCCCGCGCGCCACCTCCACCGCACGCGGCTTGTCGTTGTTCTTGACCGAGACGAAGACCTTGCCCGACTTCGGCAGGTGCGTGCCGGCGCCGAGCTGCGACTTCACGAAGGCCTCGCCGAAAGTCTTGCCCACGCCCATCACCTCGCCGGTCGATTTCATTTCCGGCCCGAGGATGGTGTCGACACCGGGGAACTTGACGAAGGGGAACACCGCCTCCTTGACGCTGAAGTACGGCGGCGTGACCTCGCGCGTGATGCCTTGCGAGGCCAGCGACTGGCCCGCCATGCAGCGCGCCGCGACCTTGGCAAGCTGGATGCCGGTGGCCTTGCTCACGAAAGGCACGGTGCGCGATGCGCGCGGGTTCACTTCGAGCACGTAGATGACGTCCTGCCCGTCCTTTTCCTGGATCGCGAACTGCACGTTCATCAGGCCGACGACGTTGAGCGCCTTGGCCATCGCCGCGCTCTGGCGCTTCAGCTCGGCGATCGTCTCGGCCTTGAGGCTGTAGGGCGGCAGCGAACAGGCCGAGTCGCCCGAGTGCACGCCGGCCTGCTCGATGTGCTCCATCACGCCACCGATCAGGGTGGCGCCATCGGCATCGCGCAGGCAGTCGACGTCGCATTCGACCGCGTCGTTGAGGAAGCGGTCCAGCAGCACCGGCGAGTCGTTGCTGACCTTGACCGCCTCACGCATGTAGCGCTCGAGGTCGCGCTGCTCGTGCACGATTTCCATCGCGCGGCCGCCGAGCACGTAGCTCGGACGCACCACCAGCGGATAGCCCAGCGCGGCCGCCTTTTCGAGCGCCTCGGGCTCGGTGCGCGCGGTGGCGTTGGGCGGCTGGCGCAGTCCGAGTTCATGCAGCAATTGCTGGAAGCGCTCGCGGTCTTCGGCCGCGTCGATCATGTCGGGGCTGGTGCCGATGATCGGCACGCCATTGGCCTCGAGGTCGAGCGCCAGCTTGAGCGGCGTCTGGCCGCCGTACTGCACGATCACGCCGGTCGGCTTTTCCTTGTCGACGATCTCCAGCACGTCCTCGAGCGTGAGCGGCTCGAAGTACAGCCGGTCGCTGGTGTCGTAGTCGGTCGAGACGGTCTCGGGATTGCAGTTGACCATGATGGTCTCGTAGCCGTCCTCGCGCATCGCGAGTGCCGCATGCACGCAGCAATAGTCGAACTCGATGCCCTGGCCGATGCGGTTGGGTCCGCCGCCGAGCACCATGATCTTCTTCTTGTCCGTGGGCGCGGCCTCGCACTCGTCTTCGTAGGTCGAGTACATGTAGGCGGTGTTGGTCGCGAACTCGGCCGCGCAGGTGTCCACGCGCTTGTAGACCGGACGCACACCGAGCGCACGGCGCTTGTCGCGGACCGCGGCGTCGGTGGTCTTCAACTGGCGCGCGAGCCGGCGGTCGGAGAAGCCCTTTTTCTTGAGCGCGAGCAAGGTGTCGCGATCGATGTCATCAAGCGACTTCGTCTCAAGCTCCAGCTCGATCTTCACGATCTCCTCGATCTGCACCAGGAACCACGGGTCGATCTTGGTCAGCGCGAACACCTCGTCCACGCTCAAGCCCATCGCGAAGGCATCGCCGACGTACCAGATGCGGTCCGGGCCGGGTTCGCCCAGTTCCTTCTCGAGCACTTCGCGATCCTGCGTCTTCTCGTTGAGGCCGTCGACGCCGACCTCGAGTCCGCGCAAGGCCTTCTGGAAGGACTCCTGGAAAGTGCGGCCCATCGCCATCACTTCGCCGACCGACTTCATCTGCGTCGTCAGGCGCGAATCGGCCTGCGGGAATTTCTCGAACGCGAAGCGCGGGATCTTGGTGACCACGTAGTCGATGCTGGGCTCGAAGCTCGCCGGCGTCGCGCCGCCGGTGATCTCGTTGCGCAGCTCGTCGAGCGTGTAGCCCACGGCCAGCTTGGCCGCCACCTTGGCGATCGGAAAGCCCGTGGCCTTGGAAGCCAGCGCGGACGAACGCGACACGCGCGGATTCATCTCGATCACGACCATCCGGCCGTCCTTCGGATTGATCGAGAACTGCACGTTCGAGCCGCCGGTGTCGACGCCGATCTCGCGCAGCACCGCCAGCGAGGCGTTGCGCAGGATCTGGTATTCCTTGTCCGACAGCGTCTGCGCAGGCGCCACGGTGATCGAGTCGCCCGTGTGCACGCCCATCGGGTCGAGGTTCTCGATCGAGCAGACGATGATGCAGTTGTCGGCCTTGTCGCGCACCACCTCCATCTCGAACTCTTTCCAGCCGAGCAGCGATTCCTCGATCAACAGCTCGTTGGTGGGCGAGGCTTCCAGGCCGCGCTTGCAGATGGTCTCGAACTCTTCGGGGTTGTAGGCGATGCCGCCGCCGGTGCCGCCGAGCGTGAAGCTGGGCCGGATCACGACCGGGAAGCCGACCGTCTTCTGCACCGCCCAGGCATCCTCCAGCGAATGCGCGATGCCCGAGCGCGCCGAGCCCAGGCCGATCTTGGTCATCGCGTCCTTGAACTTCAGGCGGTCCTCGGCCTTGTCGATGGCTTCGGGCGTGGCGCCGATCAGCTCGACCTCGTACTTGTCGAGCACACCGTTGCGCCAGAGGTCGAGCGCGCAGTTGAGCGCGGTCTGTCCGCCCATGGTCGGCAGGATGGCGTCGGGGCGTTCCTTGGCGATGATCTTCTCGACCGTCTGCCAGGTGATCGGCTCGATGTAGATGACATCGGCGGTGGCCGGGTCGGTCATGATCGTGGCCGGATTGCTGTTGATCAGGATGACCTTGTAGCCCTCTTCGCGCAAGGCCTTGCAGGCCTGCACGCCGGAGTAGTCGAACTCGCAGGCCTGGCCGATGATGATCGGGCCGGCGCCGATGATGAGGATGCTCTGGAGGTCGCTGCGCTTAGGCATTCTTCTGGCCTTCCTTGTGACTTTGCATGAGTGCCGTGAAGCGGTCGAAGAGATAGCCGATGTCGTGCGGACCCGGCGAGGCCTCGGGATGGCCCTGGAAACAGAAGGCCGGCCGGTCGGTGCGCGCCAGGCCCTGCAAGGTGTTGTCGAACAGGCTGATGTGGGTGGGCCGCAGGTTGGCCGGCAAGGTCTTCTCGTCGACCGCGAAGCCGTGGTTCTGGCTGGTGATGCTCACGCGGCCGTTGTCCAGGTCCTTCACCGGATGGTTCGCCCCGTGGTGGCCGAACTTCATCTTGAAAGTCTTCGCGCCGGAGGCCAGCGCCATGATCTGGTGGCCGAGGCAGATGCCGAAGACCGGGATGCCGGTGTCGATCAGTTCGCGGGTGGACTCGATCGCGTAGTCGCAGGGTTCCGGGTCGCCCGGGCCGTTGGCCAGGAAGATGCCGTCGGGCCGCAGCTTGAGCACGTCGGCCGCGGGCGTTTGCGCCGGCACGACCGTGATGCGCGCGCCGCGCTGGGCAATCATGCGCAGGATGTTCTTCTTGACGCCGTAGTCGTAGGCGACGACGTGGAACTTGGGCGTGATCTGCACGCCGTAGCCCGCGCCGAGCTTCCATTCGGTCTGCGTCCACTCATAGGTTTCCGCGACCGACACCACCTTGGCGAGGTCGAGTCCGGACATGCTGGGCGCGGCCTTGGCGGCGGCGATGGTCTGGTCGATCAGCGCCTGCGTCACGGCTTCGCCCTGCGCCAGTCCGCGGATGCTGCCGTTCTGCGCGCCCTGCGTGCGCAGATGCCGCGTGAGCCGGCGCGTGTCGATGTTGGCGATGGCGACGGTGTTGCCGCGCACCAGGTACTCGTTCAGCGTGGCGCCGGAGCGGAAGTTCGATGCGAGCAGCGGCAGGTCCTTGATGACCAGGCCCGCGGCCTGGATCCTGCCGGATTCGATGTCTTCCTCGTTGACGCCATAGTTGCCGATGTGCGGATACGTGAGCGTGACGATCTGCTGGCAATAGCTCGGGTCGGTCAGGATTTCCTGGTAACCGGTCATGGCGGTGTTGAACACCACTTCGCCGGTCGTGGCGCCGGTGGCACCGATCGAGTTGCCGAGAAAGACCGTGCCGTCTGCAAGCGCCAGGATGGCGGGCGGGAAATTTCCCTTGAGAGACAAAAGCACTGGGATCTCCGGATGGATGACGCCCAAAGCGAACCCAAGAGATGACTCGGGCGGCGCGACTTTCGTCGAGGAGTTGGCTTGCGTGCGCTGTGGGCGGGGTGTGAGCGGGAAAGCCCTTGATTATAGCCGGCGGCGCCTCAAGAACCCGCCGCGGTGGCGCTCGCATGCAGGCAAATTGCCGCGGCCGCGGCGACGTTGAGCGACTCCTCGCCGCCCGGCTGGGCGATGCGCACGTGGCGGGCGGCACGGGCCTCGAGCGCGGCGCCGACGCCCTGCCCTTCATGGCCCATCAGCCAGGCGCATGGAAACGGCAACCGGGCCTCGTGAAGCCATTCACCGCGGTGCGAGCTGGTGGCGATGCAGGGCACGGCCAGCGCATCGAGCGCATCGATCTCGACGCCTTCGATCAGCCGCAGGCCGAAATGCGCACCCATGCCGGCGCGCAGCACCTTGGGCGCCCACAGTGCCGCGGTGCCCTTGAGCGCGACGATCTGGGTGAAGCCGAAGGCCGCCGCGCTGCGCAGGAGGGAGCCGACATTGCCGGCATCCTGCAGCCGGTCGAGCACCACGGTGGGCGCGTCGGGTGCGATCGAAGGCCGTGCCGGGACGTCGAGGACGAAGCCCATCGGCGCGGGCGAGCCCAAGCCACTCACGCCGGCGAGCAATGCGTCGGCGATCACGACCGTCCTGTCGGCGACATCCGCCCACTCCACCCGTGCGGACGCCCAGACGGACTCGGCGAACACCGCGACCGCCGGCCGCAGCCCGCGTTCGCGCGCGGCCCGGCACAGATGGTCGCCCTCGAGCCAGATGCGGCCGGCCTTGCGATAGCCGCCCGGGTCCTGCGCCAGCTTGCGCAATTCCTTCAGCAGCGAGTTGTCGCGGGAACTGACGTGGTCAACCGCGCCGAGGCTCACAAGACGACCTCCGCCCTGCGGGCTGCGGGCTGCGGTGCGAGCGCCTTCGGGCGGCCGGGCGGCGCTCATGGTGCGGTCCGGACGTCGACGCGGGTTTCGACCCGCACCTCGATGCTCGCCGCCACCGACATGCCGGCCTGGGCCGCCGTCCTGGCGAGGGCCGCGGCAACGGGACTGAACGATCGACGGTGATGCACGCAGGCGCCATGACGCAGCAGCGCTTCGAGATGCTCGGGCGTGCCATAGCCCTTGTGCGCGGCAAAGCCGTAATGGGGAAATTCGGCGTGCAGCTCTGCACACAACTTGTCGCGATATACCTTGGCCAGGATCGACGCAGCCGAGATCGCCTGGACCCGCGCGTCGCCTTGCACGATGGCTTCGGCCAGCACATCCAGCGTCGGCAAGCGATTGCCGTCGACCAGCACCTTGGCCGGCTTCAGCCGCAGGCCCTCGACGGCGCGCCGCATCGCCAGCATCGTGGCCTGGAGGATGTTGTGGGTGTCGATCTCCTCGACGCTGGCCTGTGCAACCGAACAGCACAGCGCGCGGGCCAGGATCTGCTCATTGAGACGCTCGCGCTGCAGCGCGGTCAGGGTCTTGGAATCGGCCAGGCCGCGGATCGGCCGCTGGTCGTCGAGGATCACGGCCGCGGCCACGACCGGGCCCGCCAGCGGGCCGCGGCCGGCCTCGTCCACGCCGGCCAGGAGCCCGGGGGCATCCCACATCAGTTGGGCCTGCTCAGCCTTCAAGAACTTTCTGGATCGCATCGGCGCACAGTGTCGGCGTATCGCGCTGCAATTCGGCATGCAGCGCGCAAAAACGTTGTTGCAAGGCGTGAACCTTGTCCGGCGAAGCCAGCCAGGCCAACGTGGCCTCGCACAGCGCCTCGGGCGTAGCCGCCTCCTGCAGCAGTTCCGGCACCACGAAGTCGCCGCACAGGATGTTCGGCAGGCCGACCCATGGCTGCAACTGCTGGCGGTGCATCAGCCGCCACGACAGCCGGTTCATGTTGTAGGCGATCACCATCGGCCGCTTGAACAGCGCCGCCTCCAGCGTCGCGGTGCCGCTGGCGATCAGGGTGACGTCGCAGGCGGCCAGCGCGGCATGCGACTGGCCGTCGAGCAGCGTGACGCGGCCCGTCATGCCGCTGGCCTGCAGCAGCTGCTCGACCTCGGCCCGCAGGCCGGGCAGGATGGGCGCGATGAACCTGAGCGCGGGCTGCGCCTTGTGCATCAGCGCTGCGGCCGCGAAGAAGCGCGCGGTGAGATAGCGCACTTCGGAGCGCCGGCTGCCGGGCAGCAGCGCGACGACCTGCTCGTGCGCACCGAGACCGAGCGCCGCACGGGCACCGGCCTGGTCCGGCGTCATTGGAACCACGTCGGCCAGCGGATGGCCGACATAGCTGGCCGCGATGCCCTGCGCCGCGAGCAATGCGGGCTCGAAGGGAAAGATACACAGCACATGGCTGGCCGCCGCGCGCAGCTTCTCGGCGCGCTCCGGCCGCCAGGCCCAGATCGACGGGCAGACGAAATGGACCGTCTTCATGCCACGGCTGCGCAGCGCGGCTTCGAGGTCCAGGTTGAAATCCGGCGCATCGACGCCGATGAAGAGCTGCGGCCACTCGCGCAGGAGGCGCGCCCGCAATTGACGCCGGATGCCGGCGATCTCCGCATAGTGGCGCAGCACCTCGACGTAGCCGCGCACGGCGAGCTTGTCCTGCGGCCACCAGCTTTCGAAGCCGCGCGCAAGCATCTGCGGGCCGCCGATCCCGGCCGCCTGCATGTCGGGCCAACGCGCCCGCAGCCCGTCGAGCAGCAGGCCGGCCAGCAGGTCGCCCGAAGGCTCGCCCGCGACCAGCGCGAACTGGCGTGCCGCAGCGGTCATCGCTCGTTCAACGCGCAATGCCGCGCGTGGCGTGGATCAGAAAGCCGCTCATCAGCGCGACATCGCCGGCCGACTCCGGCACTTCGGTTGCGAGGGCGTCGATCGCGGCGCGGGCTTCCTCGAGCGTCTTGCCCTGGCGATAGAGCAGCCGATGCATCTGCTTCACTGCCGCGATCCGTGCCGCGGAGAAATCACGACGCCGCAGACCGACCACATTGAAGCCGCGCACGGCGAGCGGATTGCCGTCGACCAGCATGAAGGGCGGCACGTCCTGCGAGACCGCGCTGGCGAAGCCGACCATCGCGTGCGCGCCGATCGACACGAACTGGTGGATGCCCGTCAAGCCGCCGATCGTCACCCAGTCGCCCAGATGCACGTGGCCGGCGAGTGTCGTGTTGTTGGCGAGCGTGGTGTGATTGCCGACCTGGCAGTCGTGTGCGATGTGGGTGTACGCCATGATCCAGTTGTCATGGCCTACGCGCGTGACGCCGCCGGCCCCGGGCACGCCGATGTTGAAGGTGCAGAACTCGCGGATGGTGTTGCGGTCGCCGATCTCGAGCTGGGTCGGCTCGCCCGCGTACTTCTTGTCCTGCGGCACGGCGCCGAGCGACGAGAACTGAAAGATACGGCTGTCGCGCCCGATGGTGGTGCGGCCTTCGATCACGCAGTGCGCGCCGACGGTGGTGCCCGCACCGATCCTCACGTCGGGGCCGATCACGGTGTAGGGGCCTACTGTGACCGAGGTGTCGAGCTGCGCCTTCGGATCGACGATAGCCGTCGAATGAACCTGGGTCATGCCGGCCGGAGCATCAGCTGATCTGGCGCATGGCGCACATCAGGGTGGCTTCGCACGCCAGCTCGCTGCCGACCATCGCACGCCCCTTGAACTTGGAAATGCCGGCCTTCATGCGCTCGATCTCGACCTCGAGCGTGAGCTGGTCGCCCGGCTCCACCGGCCGCTTGAAGCGCGCACCGTCGATGGCGGCGAAGTAATACACCGTGTTGTCGTCCGGAACGATGTCGAGCGAATGAAAGGACAGCAGCGCTGCGGCCTGCGCCATCGCTTCGAGCATCAACACGCCAGGCATTACCGGGCGGTGCGGGAAATGGCCGTTGAAGAAGGGCTCGTTCATCGTCACGTTCTTGAGCGCCGTGATCCGCTTGCCCTTTTCCATCTCGAGCACGCGGTCCACCAGCAGGAACGGGTAGCGGTGCGGCAGCAGTTTGAGAATTTGATGGATGTCGAGCTTCATGGTTGCGGATCCTGTTTCGTCGCTTTTTCGAGTGCCTTCAAACGCTCCCTCAACCCATGCAATTGCTTGAGCGTGGCGGCGTTTTTCTCCCAGGCCGCATTGTCGTCGATGGGAAACATGCCTGTGTACTGGCCCGGCTTGTGGATCGATCGCGTGACCACGGTCGCCGCCGAGATGTGCACGCCGTCCGCCAGGGCCAGGTGCCCGAGCACGATGGCGCCGCCGCCGATGGTGCAATGGGCACCGATGACGGCGCTGCCCGCCACGCCGACGCAGCCGGCCATCGCCGTGTGCTTGCCGACGCGCACGTTGTGGCCGATCTGGATCAGGTTGTCGAGCTTGACGCCATCCTCGATCACCGTGTCCTCGAGCGCGCCGCGATCGATGCAGGTGTTGGCGCCGATCTCCACATCGTCACCGATGCGCACCGCGCCGAGCTGCTCGATCTTGACCCACGCGCCTTCGTGCGGCGCCAGCCCGAAACCGTCGGCACCGATCACCACGCCCGGATGCAGGAGGCAGCGCGCGCCGATGACGCAGTCCTCGCTGACCGTCACCCTGGACTTCAGCACGGTCCCGGCACCGATGCGCGCGCCCCGCTCGACGACGCACAGCGCGCCGATGCGGGCGTCGGAAGCGACGTGCGCCTGGGAATCGATCACTGCGCTGGGATGGATGCGCTGTGTCTCGGCCACCGCATGGGTCTTCTTCCAGAGCTGCGTGAGGCGGGCGAAATACAGGTACGGATCGGCCGTCGCGATGAACGCGCCGCGCGCGGCCGCGGCCTCCCGCATCGCAGGCGAGACGATCACGCACCCGGCTCGCGAGGCCGCGAGCTCCCTGCGGTACCTGGGATGACTCAGGAAACTGAGGGCATCGGCCTCAGCCGTCTGGAGCGGCGCGAGCCGCTCGATGGACAGCGCAGGGTCGCCCTGCAGTTCGCCCCCGAGGGCTTCGATGATCGCGCCGAGCCGCAGTGCCACGCCGGTTCGCGGCGTTACTTGCCGCTGGCAGGGGATGAAGGAGGCGTGGCGGAAGAAGCGTTCAGCGCCTTGATCACCTTGTCGGTGATGTCGTGCTTGGGATTGATGTAGATCGCTTCCTGCAGGATCGCGTCGTACTTCTCGGCCTCGGCCACCTGCTTCACCACCCGGTTCGCGCGCTCATAGACCTGCTGCAGCTCTTCGTTCTTGCGCGCATTCAGATCTTCCTGAAACTCGCGGCGGCGGCGCTGGAAGTCGCGGTCCTGGTCGATCAGGGTGCGCTGGCGTGCAGCACGCTGGCTATCGGACAGCGTGGGCGCCTCGCGGTCGAACTTCTCGGAGGCCGCCTTGAGCGCGTCGCCTTGCGCGGTGAGATCCTTTTCGCGCTTCAGGAATTCGGCCTCGAGCTTGGCCTGCGCCGCCTTGGCCGGCTGGGCCTCGCGCAGCACACGATCGGGATTCACGAAGCCGATGCGAAAGGTTTCCTGCGGCTGCGACTGCGCGTGAACAGGCGCCGCAATGAGCGCGCAGGCGGGAATCAGCAGTGCACCGGCGGCGCGAAGCAAGAGGTTCATTAGAAAGAGGTTCCGATCTGGAATTGCACGCGTTGAATTCTATCCTTCGCGATCGGGTGCAGCAGGTCGGAGTCGTCCTCCTTCTGGTAGCGGATCGGGATCGCGTAGGCCAGCCGCAGGGGCCCGAGCGGCGAGATCCAGCTGACACCCAGGCCGATGGAGGCGCGGATCTTCTGCTGGGCTTTCCATTGGGCATCGGTGACGTACGGCTGACGGTCGCCGAACACGTTGCCGGCGTCGAAGAAGCCGTAGAGGCGCAGCGTGCGGTCGTTGCCCGCGCCGGGGAACGGCGTGCTGAGTTCGGCGTTGAAGATGGCCTTCTTGGTGCCGCCGAGTGCGGCGCCGTCCGTCTGGCCCAGCAGCGGAACGTCCTTGGGGCCGAGCGAGTTCTGCTCGAAGCCGCGGATCGAACCGAGGCCGCCCGCATAGAAGTTCTTGAAGATCGGGAACGCCTTGTTGCCGATCGCCTTGCCGTAGCCCACCTCGCCGTTGATCGAGGCGGTGTATTGCTTGTTGATCGGGAAGAATTGCTGATACTGGTAGCTGGACTTGAAGTACCGCATGTCACCCCCCACACCGACCTCGAGGTTGGCGCGCTGCAGGCGTCCCTTCGTCGGCACGAGCGCGCTGTCGCGATCGTCGCGCGACCAGCCGACGGTCAGGGGAATGCCCCAGATGTTGTCCTTCGAGCAGGACGTGATGATGTCGAACGCATTCGCCGTGCAGCCGAAATAGGTCTGGTAGGCGTTGGGCACGAGGAACGTGAAGTTGGTGCCGGGGTTGAAGTGGTAGCGCTCGATGCCGGCGCCGAAGAAGACGGTATCGACTTCGCTGAACGGCACGCCGAAACGGATGCTCGCGCCGTCGTTGACCAGCTGATAGTCGCCGTCGGCACTGTAGTAGGGTCGTGTGGTCGTGTGGTAGAGGCTGAAGCTGCGCGAGATGCCGTCCTTGGTGAAGTACGGGTCGGTGGCCGTCACCGAGAGCGTGCGGGCATAGTGGCTGGTATTGACCTGCACGCCCAGGAAGTTGCCCGAGCCGAACACGTTCTCCTGCGAGATGCCGAAGGTGAGCGACACCTTGTCGGCACTGGAGAAGCCGGCGCCCAGTTGCAAGGTGCCGGTCGGCTTCTCGGTCACGCTGATGGTCAGATCGACCTGGTCGGGCGAGCCCGGGACTTCCTGCGTGTCGACGTTGACCTCGGTGAAGAAGCCCAGCCGGTCGACGCGGTCGCGCGACAGCTTGATCTTGTCGCCGTCGTACCAGGACGCCTCGTACTGGCGGAATTCGCGCCGGATCACTTCGTCGCGCGTGCGGTTGTTGCCGCTCACGATCACGCGTCGCACGTAGACACGGCGTGCAGGTTCACCCTGCAGGGTCAGCGAGACGCGGTTGTTGACGCGGTCGATCTCGGGCTCGGCCTGGACGCGTGCGAACGCATAGCCGAAGGTGCCGAAGTAGTCGGTGAAGGCCTTGGTGGTCGCCGTCACGTCCTCGCCGTTGTAGGGCTCGCCGGGCTTGATGGTCACCAGCGACTTGAACTCGTCGTCGCGCCCGAGGTAGTTGCCGGCGAGCTTGACGCCGGCCACGACGAACTTCTCGCCTTCGGTGATGTTCACGGTGACCGACAGGTCCTTGCGGTCGGGCGAGAGGGCGACCTGCGTCGAGTCGATGCGGAACTCAAGGTAGCCGCGGGTGAGATAGTAGGAGCGCAGCGTCTCGAGGTCGGCGTTGAGCTTGGCGCGCGAGTACTGGTTGGACTTGGTGTACCAGCTCAGCCAGCCGCCGGCGTCCTGGTCGAACAGGTCGAGCAGCGTGGATTCGCTGAAGGCCTTGTTGCCGACGACGTGCACTTCGCGGATGCGCGCAGCCTCGCCCTCGGTCACGGTGAAGGTGAGGTTGACGCGGTTGCGCTCGATCGGCGTGACCGTGGTGACGACCTGGGCGTTGTAAAGGCTGTGGCTGACGTACTGGCGCTTGAGCTCCTGCTCCGCGCGGTCGGTCAGCGCCTTGTCGTAGGGGCGGCCATCGGTCAGCCCGACCTCGCGCAGCGCCTTTTGCAGCGCGGCCTTGTCGAATTCCTTCGTGCCGACGAAGTCGACATCGGCGATGGTCGGCCGCTCTTCGACGATCACCACCAGCACGTTGCCGCTGACGTCGATGCGCACATCCTTGAAGAGCCCCAGGTCGAACAGCGCACGGATCGCCGCCGAGCCGCGCTCGTCGTTGTAGGTGTCGCCGACGCGCACGGGCAGCGAGGCGAAGATCGTGCCGGGCTCCACGCGCTGCAGGCCTTCGACCCGGATGTCGCGAATCGTGAAGGGCTCGACGGCCCAGGCTGCCGTGGCAGCCAGTGCACCGGCGATCACCGCGGCGACGCTACGCAGGCGAAAGCGACTGAATGATGTGTTCATCTGTGAATTGAGCCAGCGCGCAAAGGGCCGGCGGAAAGTTAACCAAAGAGCCGCGTCACGTCGTTGAAGAGTGCAATCGACATCATGACAAGCAGCAGCGCCACCCCGCCGCGCTGAAGCCGTTCCATCCATGCGTCGGAGACGCTTTTGCCGGTCAGGCCCTCCCAAAGATAATACATCAGGTGACCTCCATCGAGGACCGGCAGCGGCATGAGATTCAGCACCCCGAGGCTCACGCTGATGAGTGCCAGGAACAACAGGTATTGCGTGAAGCCCATGCTCGCGGACTTGCCGGCGTAGTCGGCGATGGTCAGTGGCCCGCTCAGGTTCCTGAGCGAGGCTTCGCCGACGACCATCCTGCCCATCATCCGCACGGTGAGGGCCGAGACCTCCCAGGTGCGGACCGTGCCGCGCCAGACGCCGTCGATCGGGCCCTGCCGCACGGTGACGGTCTCGGGCAATGCGCCGACATAGGCACCGATGCGGCCGACCTTGGCCGTTCCTTCCACGCGCACATCGGGCGCGACCTCGATGGGGATGATGCGGCCCGCGCGCTCGACCTGCCACGTCTGCCTGTGCGCTTGGCCGCCTTCGACGGAACTGCGGATCACCTCGCGCAGCTGCTGTCCATCGACGATGTCCGTGGCGCCGACCGACTGCACGAGGTCGCCGCTGCGAAGGCCCGCGCGCGCCGCCGCGCCGCCGGGCATCACTTCGCCGATCTCGGGACGGCTCAGCGGCGCGATGATGCCGATCTTGCGGAACATCTGCGCATCGGCATCCTTGGCTTCGATGCGGCTCAAGGGCAACACCAGCTGGCGCGCCGGCCGGCCGCCGTCGCCGGCGATCTCGAGCGTCAGGTCGCGGCCGTCGAGCGCGCCGCGCGTCATGCGCCAGCGCAGGTCCTCGAAGGACTGCACCGGTTCCAGGTCGCCGTCGAAACCGGCGCGTGTGATGCGCTCGCCGCCATGCAGACCCGCCTGCTCGGCCAGCGAGGCCGCGACCGGCCGCGCGAGCGCGGCAACGGGTTCCTGCACACCGATCCAGTTGACCAGTGTGTAAAGCAGCACTGCGAGCAGCAGGTTGGCGATCGGGCCAGCGGCCACGATCGCGGCGCGCGAGCGCAAGGGCTGCGTGTTGAAGGCGAGATGGCGCTCCTCGGGCGCGACCGGGCCTTCGCGCTCGTCGAGCATCTTCACGTAGCCGCCGAACGGAAAGGCGCCGATCACGAACTCGGTGCTTTGCCCCGCATGCTGGCGCCGGGGTTGCCAGCGATACAGGGTCTTGCCGAAGCCGATCGAAAAGCGCAGCACCTTGACGCCGCAGGCCACGGCCACGCGGTAGTGGCCGTACTCGTGCACGGCGATCAGCACGCCGAGTGCCACGATGAAGGCGATGACTGTGAGCATCAGGATCTCCGGAAGTTGGAGGCGTCAGGCCGCATAGCGCAGCGCTGCTGCATGGGCCGCGGCCCGCGCGCTGGCGTCCAGCGCCAGCAGGTCCGCGAGCGATGCGGGCTTGGAGGGCAGGACCGCCTCCAAAGTTTCCGTGTTGACGGCATGGATGCGATCGAAGCGCAGCCGCCGATGGAGGAATGCATCGACCGCGACCTCGTTGGCGGCGTTCAGCACCGCGGTCGTTCCGGGTGCGGCGCGCAGCGCATGCCAGGCAAGCTGCAGACCGGGGAAAACCGCCGCATCGGGCGTGGCGAAGGTGAGCGCCGCCAGTTGCCGGAAATCGAGCGGCGCCGCGCCGCTCTCGATGCGCTCGGGCCAGGCCAGGCCGACGGCGATCGGCACGCGCATGTCGGGCGTGCCGAGCTGCGCGATCACCGACGCATCGGTGAACTGAACCATCGAATGCACGACGCTCTGCGGATGGATCACCACCTCGATCTGCTCGGGCGCGACGCCGAACAGATGGCGCGCCTCGATCACCTCGAGCGCCTTGTTCATCATGGTGGCGGAGTCCACCGAGATCTTGCGGCCCATCACCCAGTTGGGATGCGCACAGGCTTGCTCCGGGGTCACGGTGCCGAGCGTATCCGGCGAGCGCGTGAGGAAGGGGCCGCCGGACGCGGTGAGGATGATCTTGTCGACGCGCCGTGCCCAGGTGGATGGATCCTCGGGCAGCGACTGGAAGATCGCCGAATGCTCGCTGTCGATGGGCAGCAGCGTCGCCGCGCCCTCTCGCACCGTGGCCATGAAGAGCTCGCCGCCGACCACCAGCGCTTCCTTGTTGGCCAGCAGCAGGCGCTTGCCGGCACGGGCGGCCGCGAGACACGGCGCGAGCCCGGCGGCGCCGACGATGGCTGCCATCACGGCATCGGTCTCATCGTGCGATGCGATCGTCTCGATGGCGTCCTCGCCGCCGAGCACGCGCGTCGGCAGGCCGTTCTGCGCCAGCTTCTCGGCCAGCAGGCGGGCGTGCTGCGGACTGGCCATCGCCGCGTACTTCGGCGAGAAGCGCGCGCACTGGGCCAGCAGCTCGTCGACCTTCGTCGCCGCCGACAGCGCGAAGACCTCGAAGCGCTCCGGATGCCGTGCGATCACGTCGAGCGTGCTGACGCCGACCGAACCCGTCGAGCCGAGGACCGTGATGCGTTGTCTTTGCATGTTCACAGGAAAGCCAACATCATCGCAATGGGCAGCGCCGGCAGCAGCGCGTCGACGCGGTCGAGCACGCCGCCATGCCCCGGCAGCAGGTTGCTGCTGTCCTTCGCGCCGGCACTTCGCTTGATCAGCGACTCGACCAGATCGCCCACCACGCTCATCGCTGCCAGGAACACCACGCCGATCAAGAGCAGCCACCAGCCGCGCTGCGCCAGCCGCGTGTAGAGACTGGCGACCGAGGCCTGCGCGGCCGCATCGGCCCAGACCCACGCCAGGGCCAGCACGATCACGCCGGCCATGCCGCCCCAGACCCCTTCCCAGCTCTTGCCGGGACTGATCGCGGGGGCCAACTTGTTGCGCGTGAACCGCAGACCGAAGGCGCGGCCCGCGAAATAGGCGAACACGTCGGCCACCCACACGAGCACCAGGACCGACAACAGGAAATTGATGCCGACCCTGCGCGCCTGCACCGCCGCCAGCCAGGCAACCCACAGCGCCAGCAGTCCGCCGACCAGGCGCAAGGCCCTGGGCACTCGCGGCCAGCCCGGCACCGCGCCACGCAGCAGCCACGCGCCGCCCAGCACCCAGGCGGCACTGGTAACGATCCAGACCGGCAGCAGCGATACGTCGAGCATGCCCAGCCACCACGACAAGGCGCAGAGCGCGATCATCTCCACCCCCAGCAACACGGACAGGTTCGAACCGTAGCCGTTGAGCCGGCCCCATTCCCAGCCGCCGGCGGCGACCAGGACCAGCATCACGCAGGCAAAGGGGACGTAGGACGGATAGAAAAGCGCCGGCAGCAGGATCGCCAGCAGAACGACCGCAGTGATGATGCGTTGTTTGAGCATGCGCTCAGGCGGTCTGCTGATCGCGCTGCGCGTTGCCCGCGATCTGCGCGGACGTCTTGCCGTACCGGCGCTCGCGGCGCTGGAACGCTGCGATCGCCTCGTCGAGCGCGGCTTCATCGAACTCGGGCCACAGCCGATCGCTGAAGAACAGCTCGGCGTAGGCGCTCTGCCAGAGGAGGAAGTTGGACAGCCGCTGCTCGCCGCCGGTGCGGATGAAGAGATCGGGATCCGGAACATGTGCGAGCGCCATCGCCGCATCGAGGTTGGCCTCGGTGAGCGCTTCGCCACGCGCAACGAGTTGCGCCGCTGCGCGCGCGATGTCCCAGCGGCCACCATAGTTGAAGCAAACGTTGAGCACGAGGCGGGTATTGTGCGCTGTCGCCGCCTCCGCCTGGACCAGGCCGGCTGCGATCCTCTCGGACAGGCCGCCGCGCTCGCCGATGAAATGCAGGCGCACGCCGTCCTTGATCAGCTTCGGAACTTCACGGCCGAGCGCGACGACCATCAGGTCCATCAGGCCCGAGACCTCTTCGATCGGCCGATTCCAGTTCTCGGACGAGAAGGCGAACACCGTGAGGACCCGGACGCCGCGGTCCGTGCAGGCCTTGACGCAGCGGCGCAGCGACTCGACCCCCTGCTTGTGCCCCGCGATGCGCGGCAGAAAGCGGCGCGTGGCCCAACGCCCGTTGCCATCCATGACGATGGCAATGTGATGAGGGATGGCGGCAGCGGTCGTCATGTCAGACGGCCATGATCTCCGCCTCTTTGGCCGCTATCAGCCGATCGATCTCGCCGATGTGGCGGTCGGTCACTTTCTGGATCTCGGCCTCGGCGCGCTTCTGGTCGTCTTCCGATGCCAGCTTGTCCTTGACCAGTTTCTTGATCGCGTCGTTGGCATCGCGGCGCAGGTTGCGGGTCGCGATCTTCGCGGACTCGCCTTCGTTGCGCACCAGCTTGGTCATCTCGCGGCGGCGCTCCTCGCTCATCGGCGGCAGCGGCACGCGGATCAGGTCACCCATCGACGCCGGATTCAGACCGAGGTCGCTCTCGCGGATCGCCTTTTCGATCTTCGCGCCCATGCCCTTTTCCCACGGCTGGACGCTGATGGTGCGCGAGTCGAGCAGCGATACGTTCGCCACCTGCGACAGCGGCACTGAGGAGCCGTAGTAGTCGACGTGGATCGAATCCAGCAATGCCGGATTGGCGCGGCCGGTGCGGATCTTGGTGAGGTTGTTCTGGAAGGCGGCGAGCGACTGGTTCATCTTGGCGTCGGTCGCGCTGCGGATCTCTGCAATGGTCATTTCTTCTTTCTCCTCAGGCGTGGACCAGGGTACCTTCGTCCTCGCCCATGACGACGCGCCGGAGCGCGCCATTCTTGAAGATCGAGAACACCTTGATCGGCAGGTTCTGATCGCGGCACAGCGCGAAGGCCGTGGCGTCCATGATGCCGAGATTCTGTGCGATGGCTTGGTCGAAGGTGAGCGACGCGTAGCGCGTGGCGCTCGGGTCCTTCTTGGGGTCGGCGCTGTAGACGCCATCGACCTTGGTGGCCTTGAGGACCAGCTCGGCGCCGATCTCCGCGCCGCGCAGCGCCGCCGCCGTGTCCGTCGTGAAGAAGGGATTGCCGGTGCCGGCGGCGAAGATCACCACCTTGCCCTCCTCGAGGTACTGCAGCGCCTTCGGACGCACATAGGGCTCCACGACCTGCTCGATCGCGATCGCCGACATGACGCGGGCGATCAGGCCCTGCTTGTTCATCGCGTCGGCCAGTGCCAGCGCGTTCATGACGGTGGCCAGCATGCCCATGTAGTCGGCGGTGGCGCGGTCCATGCCGACCGAGCCGCCGGCAACGCCGCGGAAGATGTTGCCGCCGCCGATCACGACGGCCACCTCGACGCCCATGTTCACGACCTCGGCCACCTCGCCCACCATGCGGACGATGGTGGCGCGGTTGATGCCGAAGGCATCGTCACCCATCAATGCCTCGCCCGACAGCTTCAACAAGATTCGCTTGTGGGCCGGGCGGTCGTCGGACATGGATGGTTTCCTTTGAGGTTGGCGGGGCGAGTGTAAAACGTGGCTGCGGGAAGGCGGCCGGCGGCGACGGACGCCGCCGGCCTCGGGCGTGACTTAGGACGCAGCCTTGGCGGCCGCGACCTGCGCCGCCACTTCGGCCGCGAAGTCGTCGACCTTCTTTTCGATGCCTTCGCCGACCACATAGAGCGTGAAGCCCTTGATGGTGGTGTTGGCGGCCTTGAGCATCTGCTCGACGGTCTGCTTGTCGTTCTTCACGAAAGCCTGGTTGTGCAGCGAGACCTCCTTGAGGTACTTCTGCACGCCGCCCTCGATGCGCTTGGCCACGATCTCGGCCGGCTGCGGCTGCTTGCCGGCGGCTTCGGCGACCTTGCGGTCTTCCTCGGCCTTGCCGGCAGCGACCGCACGTTCCTTCTCGATCAGGTCGGCCGGCACGTCGGCGCTGGAGATCGCGACCGGCTTCATGGCGGCAATGTGCATCGCAACGTCCTTGGCCGAGGTGTCGTCGCCTTCGAACTCCACCATCACGCCGATGCGCGTGCCGTGCAGGTACGAGGCCAGCTTGCCATTGCCGGCGAAGCGCTTGAAGCGGCGGAAGCTCATGTTCTCGCCGATCTTGCCGATCAGGCCCTTGCGCACGTCCTCGAGCGTGGGGCCGAAGCCGTCCTGCGCGTAGGGCAGCGCACCGAGCGCAGCCAGGTCGGCCGGATTGTTCTTGGCGATCAGCATCGCGGCGGCATTGGCCATCGCGAGGAAGCTGTCGTTCTTGGTGACGAAGTCGGTTTCGCAGTTGATCTCGACCATCGCGCCGGCATCGCCGTCGACGAAGGCAGTGACCACGCCTTCGGCCGTGATGCGGCCCGAGGCCTTGCCGGCCTTGTTGCCCAGCTTGATGCGCAGCAGCTCTTCGGCCTTGTCCATGTTGCCGTCGGCTTCGGTCAGGGCCTTCTTGCATTCCATCATCGGTGCGTCGGTCTTTGCGCGCAGTTCGCCGACCATGCTTGCGGTGATTGTTGCCATGTGTGTTCTCCGTTCGGTTTTTCGTTGCGGCACCCTCGGGGTACCGCGAAATTCAGATTAAAAAAAAGGGGCAACGAAGCCCCTTCTTCAGGCTGGCCAGGGCACAGATCAGGCGGAAGCGCCCTCTTCCACTTCGACGAACTCGTCGCCACTGCCTTCGGCCACGGCCTTGACCACGTCGCTGGTGGCGCTGGAGCGGCCTTCGATGATCGCGTCGGCGATGCCGCGGGCATACAGCGTGACGGCCTTGGAGGAGTCGTCGTTGCCCGGGATCACGTAGTCGATGCCTTCGGGCGAGTGGTTGGAGTCGACCACGCCGATCAGCGGAATGCCGAGCTTCTTGGCTTCGGCCACGGCGATCTTGTGGAAGCCCACGTCGATCACGAAGATGGCGTCGGGCAGCGCGGTCATGTCCTGGATGCCGCCGATGTCCTTCTCGAGCTTCTCGATCTCGCGAGTGAAGGTGAGCTGCTCTTTCTTGCTCAGGGCGTCGAGGCCGGCTTCCTGCTGGGCCTTCATGTCCTTCAGGCGCTTGATCGAGGTCTTGACGGTCTTGAAGTTGGTCAGCATGCCGCCGAGCCAGCGGGTGTCGACGAAGGGCACGCCGGCGCGGCGCGCTTCGGCTGCCACGATCTCGCGGGCCTGGCGCTTGGTGCCGACCATCAGGATGGTGCCGCGGTTGGCGGTGAGCTGCTTGGCGTACTTCATCGCGTCCTGGAACATCGGCAGCGATTTTTCCAGGTTGATGATGTGAATCTTGTTGCGATGGCCGAAGATGAACGGGGCCATCTTGGGGTTCCAGAAGCGGGTTTGGTGACCGAAATGGACACCGGCTTCCAGCATTTCGCGCATGGTGGTCGACATAGAAGTAACTCCAAAGGTTGGGTCTAAAATCCAGCCCGTTTTGTGCTCTTGCGAAGAAGGCGCACAACACCTTGAAAGGGCTGGTTTGCGGATGTGTTTCGCACTAGGTAAATACCCTGAGCGAAACCCAACGAGTATAGCACGCGCCCGCTCTTCTTCCCCCCGTACAGACACCCGACCATGCTCCCTGACCTGCACGCCACCCGCCTTGCCCTGCTGGCGGGTTCCACCCATGCGGGCGCCGAGATGGAGCGGGCGATCGAGGCGGCCGAATCGCCGGCCTGCCGGCACGTCTTCGTGCGCACGATGTTCGACGAGGCACGCGCGGCGGCAGCGGCCGCCGCACCGCAGCAGCGCCTCGCCGGCCTCGCGTTCTCGGTCAAGGACCTCTTCGACATCGCCGGTCAGCCGACGCCGGCCGGCTCCGTCGTGCTGTCCCATGTGCCGGCCGCCAAGGCGGATGCCCCGGCCGTCGCACGACTGCGGGCAGCGGGCGGTGTTCCGATCGGCCGCTCCAACATGAGCGAGTTCGCCTTCTCGGGCGTGGGCGTCAACCCGCACCACGGGACGCCGGCCAACGCGGCCGATGCCGCCATCGCGCGCATCCCGGGCGGCTCGTCGTCCGGCGCGGCGGTCTCGGTGGCGGCCGGTGCCGCCTTCATCGGGCTGGGCTCCGACACCGGCGGCTCGATCCGCATCCCCGCGGCGCTGAACGGCATCGTCGGTTTCAAGAGCACCGCGCGGCTGGTGCCGACCGACGGCGCCCTGCCGCTGTCGACCACGCTCGATACCGCCTGCGCCATGACGCGTTCCGTGCGCGACGCGATCACGGCGCACGAGATCCTCGCGGCACGCCGCGTGACGGCCGGCGCGGCACCGCTGGCCGCCTATCGGCTGGCGGTGGTCAAGGAGTTGTTCCAGGACGGGCTCGATGCCACCGTGACACGCGCCTTCGAACGCACCTTGCGCACCTTGCGCGACGCCGGTGCGCGGATCGAGGAAATCGCCCTGCCCGAACTGGCCGACCTGGCGTCGATCAATGCCACCGGCGGCTTTTCCGCCGCCGAATCCTATGCCTGGCACCGGCTGCTGCTGGAGCGCAGCGGCGCCGGCTACGACCCGCGCGTGGCGCAGCGCATCCTCAAGGGTGCCACCATGAAGGCGCACGAGTACATCGACCTCGTCCATGCACGCCGCGGCTGGATCGCCCGCATGGAGCGCGCCATGGCGCCGTTCGATGCGATGCTGTCGCCGACCGTGCCGATCACCGCGCCGCCCATCGCCGCCGTCGCGCCCGGTGTGCCGCGCGATGACGAGTTCTTTCGCGTCAACGCGCTGCTGCTGCGCAACCCGTCGGTCGTCAACATGCTCGACGGCTGCGCCATCTCCCTGCCCTGCCAGGCACCGGACGAACTGCCCGTGGGGCTCATGCTCTGGCATGCGGCCCTGCGCGACGATGCGGTGCTGGCGATCGCGCTGCAGGTCGAAAGCGCGCTCGCGCCACAACAACAACAATAATCGGGACAAGGTCGGCGTGGCGCCGATGCATCTCTCACCGCAAAGAACCGAATGAAAATCGCGATCGTGGGCGCCGGCATCATCGGCGTCACCACCGCCTGGGAGCTGGCCTGCGACGGCCACGAGGTCGTCGTCTTCGAGCGTCGCGGTGCTGCGGCCGAGGAATCCAGCTTCGCCAACGCCGGCGTGGTTGCGCCGGGTTACGTGACGCCGTGGGCGGCGCCGGGCATGCGCGTCAAGGTGCTGCGATCGCTCTTGTCCACCCATGGCGCGATCAAGCTGCGCTGGCCGCTGTCGGCGCGCGATATCGGCTGGATGTCGCGCTGGCAACGGGCCTGCAAGCTCGAAACCTACCTGGCCAACCGCGCGCGCATGCAGCGCCTGGCCTTCTACAGCCGCACGCGCCTGCACGAGATCACCGAGGCACAGGAGCTCAGCTACGAGCGCAGCGATGGCTATCTCGTGCTGCTGCGTTCGAAGCGCGAGAGGAAGCTGATGCAGGCCGGGCTCGAGGTGCTGCGCACGGCGGGCAGCAATTTCCGCGAGATCGATGCCGACGAGGCGCGCCGGATCGAACCCGCGCTCAGCACCGACACCGCGCTCGCAGGCGCGATCCATCTGCCGGACGACGAGGTCGGCAACTGCCGCCAGTTCGCCTTGCTGCTCAAGTGGGAGGCCGAGGCGCTGGGCGCGCAGTTCCACTTCAACTGCGATCTGGCGCCGCTGAAGCGCTCGGCACCCACCGAAGTCTCGCTCGCGAGCGGCTCCGAAGGCCATCGCTTCGACGCGGTGGTGATGTGCGCCGGCGTCGCGTCGTCGCAGCTGCTGGCGCCGCTGGGCCTGCGCATTCCGCTGGCGCCGGTCTACGGCCATTCGATCAGCGCCAACATCCGCGAGCCGCTCAACGCACCGCACAGCGCGGTGATGGACGAGCGCTACAAGGTCGCGATCTCCCGTCTCGGCATGCGTGTGCGGGTGGCCGGCAGCGCCGAGCTCGGCGGCTCGCTCGACACGATGAACCCGGCCTCGCTGCAAACGCTCTACAAGGTCCTGCACGACTGGTTCCCCGGTGCGGCCACGCTGCAGGCCGGCGTGCAGCAGTGGAAAGGCGCGCGCCCGATGCTGCCCGACGGACCGCCGATCATCGGCGCGAGCGGCGTGCCCGGCGTGTGGCTGAACCTGGGCCACGGCTCGAGCGGCTGGGCGCTGTCGTGCGGCAGCGCGCGCGTGCTGGCCGACCTGGTCGGTGGCCGCGATGCGGGCGTCGATCTCGAAGGACTCGGCATCGAGCGTTTGCTGCAATACTGATGCGGCCGCCGCGCCGACGCTCATGCATTGCATCACCTCCGCCACTGCCGCCGATCTGTTCGACATCGCCGCTTCGCGACGGATCGAGCAGGCTGCTGCGGCGAAGCTGCCGCCGCATGCGCTGATGCAGCGCGCCGGCCTCGCGGTCGCGCGTCTCGCGATGGCGGTCGCGCCGCATGCACGCACGGTCTGGATTGCCTGCGGCCCGGGCAACAACGGCGGGGATGGGTTCGAGGCCGCCGCCCGGCTTCAGCGCCGCGGCTTCATGACGGTGCTCACCCGGATCGGCGACGAAGGCCGCCTGCCGGCCGATGCGCTGGCCTCGCTGCAGCGCGCGCGCGCGGCCGGCGTGACGCTGGCCGATGCGCCGCCGCAGTACTTCGACCTCGCGATCGATGCCTTGCTCGGGATCGGGAATCTGCGCCCGCCCACCGGCGCGATGGCCGACTGGATGCAGCGCATGTATGGCGGCCCGGCGCCGGTCCTCGGCGTGGACACGCCCTCGGGCCTGAACACGGACACCGGCACGCTGTCGCTCGAATTGCCCGCGCACGGCGGACCGCGCGTCTGCCTGAGCCTGCTGACGCTCAAGCCCGGCCTCTTCACCGCGCAGGGGCGCGATGCCGCGGGCGACGTCTGGTTCGATGACCTCGGCGTCGGCACCGGCGCCGAGCCGCCCTCGGCGCGATTGGCCGGCACGCCGGCGACACCGCCGCGATCGCATGCATCGCACAAGGGCAGCTATGGCGACGTGGCCGTGATCGGCGGCGCGCCGGGCATGGCGGGCGCGGTCCTGCTCGCCGCCTCCGCCGCGGCGAGTGCCGGCGCCGGGCGCGTCTTCGTCGCTGCGCTCGACACCGCCATGATGGCGCTCGATCCGCTGCAGCCGGAACTGATGTTCCGTCGTCCCGACACGCTCGACCTCGCGGCCATGACGGTCGTCTGCGGCTGCGGCGGCGGCTCGGCCGTGCGCGAGCTGTTGCCGCAGGTTCTGCAGACCGCCCGCGCGCTGGTGCTGGATGCGGATGCGCTCAATGCGGTCGCGGCCGACGGCGCCTTGCAAGGGCTGCTCGAGGCGCGTGCCCGGCGCCGCACCGCCACGGTGCTCACGCCGCATCCGCTGGAAGCGGCACGCCTGCTGAACACCAGCGCGGCAGACATTCAAGGCGATCGGCTGCATGCCGCGCGCCGACTGGCCGAACGCTTCGGCGCCGTGGTCGTGCTGAAGGGCTCGGGCACCGTGATCGCGAGCGCGGGGGAAACACCGATGATCAATGCCAGCGGCAATGCGCGGCTGGCGACCGCGGGCACCGGCGATGTGCTGGCCGGCATGGTCGGGGCCGCACTGGCCGCCGGCCGCCCCGCGATGGCAGCGGCCTGCGGGGCCGTCTGGCGCCACGGCGACCTGGCCGACCGGTGGCCGGCCGAAGTCCCGCTCACGGCCGGCGCACTGGCGCGCGGCCTGCCGCAGGCGCGCAGCTGAGGCCGGCCTATCCGCGCCCGACGAAGGGCATCTTGGTCGCCATGATCGTGTGGAACAGCACGTTGGCTTCCAGCGGCAGATTGGCCATGTAGAGCACCGACTGGCCGACGATGGCAACGTCGATCATCGGCTCGATCGCGATCTCGCCGCTGGCCTGCGGCACGCCCTTGCTCATGCGTGCGGCGAGCTCGGTCATCGCGTTGCCGACATCGACCTGGCCGACTGCGATGTCGTACTTGCGGCCATCGAGCGAGGCCGTCTTGGTCAAGCCCTTCACTGCATGCTTGGTCGCGGTGTAGGCGATCGAATTGGGCCGCGGCGTGGTCGCCGAGATCGAACCGTTGTTGATGATGCGGCCGCCACGCGGCGTCTGCGCCTTCATCGTGCGGAAGGCCTGCTGGATGCAATAGAACATCCCGCTCAGGTTGATGTCGACCACGCCGCGCCATTGCTCGGGCGTCCATTCCTCGAACGGGCCGGGCGGGTTGCCGACGCCGGCATTGTTGAACAGCAGATCGACGCGGCCGAAGCGCTCGACCGCGGCGGCGAACAGCGCCTGTACCGATGCGGGATCGGCGACGTCGGCAGAGACCGGCAGCGCGCGGTCGGCCGCGCCCGACTCGGCCGCCACCTGCGCCAGCGGCTCGAGCCGGCGACCCGCCAGCACCACGCGCCAGCCATCGGCCAGCAAGGCCAGTGCGGCCGCGCGGCCGATGCCGCTGCCGGCGCCCGTGACGACCGCGATGCGGCTCTGCTTCTCGTTGCTGCTCATTCGCTTCTCCTTCAACGGCGCGGCTTGCGCCCCTTCATCTTGTTGGCGGCCTTCTTCACGGCCGATCGGAATGCCTGCATCGCCGATTGCGGCGCGACGGCGGCGGCAGATCGCTCGCCGCGTTCGCTGCGTTCGGCGACCGGCGCGGCCTTGCTGCGCGCGCTGCGCTTGGCCGAGGCCTTGGCCGGAACGCCGCCGGTCGCAGCGCCCTTGTCCTTCATGGCGCGCGCGCTCAGCTCCTCGCCCTCGCGCACCAGGCGGAAGTCGATCTTGCGGCCGTCGAGGTCGACGCGGCTGACCTGCACGCGCACGCGCGTGCCGATGGCATAGCGGATGCCGGTGCGCTCGCCGCGCAGCTCCTGGCGCTGCTCGTCGAACTTGAAATACTCGCCGCCGAGCTCGGTGATGTGCACCAGTCCTTCGACGTACATCGCATCGAGCGTGACGAAGATGCCGAAGGTGGTCGCGGCAGTGACCGTGCCGCCGTATTCCTCGCCGAGATGCTCGCGCATGTACTTGCACTTGAGCCAGGCTTCCACATCGCGGCTGGCCTCGTCGGCGCGCCGCTCGTTGGCGCTGCAATGCAGGCCTGCGGCCTCCCAGGCCAGCACTTCCTTGGTCGGCGCGATCGTCGCCTTCTGCGGCTTGGTGCTCGGCGCCTTGACGCGGGATGCGAGTCGCTTGGCCAGCTTGGCATGCGCCTCGCCGGGCGTCGGCAGCATCGGCAGTTGGTACCGGGTCTTGCCGAGGATGGCCTTGATCACGCGATGCACCAGCAGGTCGGGATAGCGGCGGATCGGGCTCGTGAAGTGCGTGTAGGCCTCGTAGGCCAGACCGAAGTGGCCGCTGTTGATGGGCGTGTAGATCGCCTGCTGCATCGAGCGCAGCAGCATGGTGTGGATCTGCTGCGCGTCCGGCCGCTCCTTGGTCGCTTCGGCGATGGCCTGGAACTCGCCCGGCTTCGGGTCGTCGGTGATCGACAGGCCGACACCCATCGCCTTGAGGTAGCCGCGAAGGATTTCCTTCTTCTCGGGCGTCGGGCCTTCGTGCACGCGGTAGAGGCCCGGGTGCTTGCCCTCGGCGATGAAATCGGCGCTGCAGACGTTGGCCGCCAGCATCGCTTCCTCGATCAGCCGGTGGGCCTCGTTGCGCGTGCGCGGGACGATCTTCTCGATGCGGCCGGCGTCGTCGCAGATGATCTGCGTCTCGGTGGTCTCGAAGTCGACCGCACCGCGCTTGCTGCGCTGCTTGAGCAATGCGCGATAGACGTCGGCGAGGTTCAGCAGGTCCTTGACGCGGTCCTTGCGCTTCGCGGCTTCTGGGCCGCGCGTGTTGCCGAGGATGGCCGCGACTTCGGTGTAGGTGAAGCGCGCATGGCTCCACATCACGGCCGGGTAGAACTGGTAGGCGTAGATCTCGCCGTCGGCCGCCACCAGCATGTCGCAGACCATGCACAGGCGCTCGACCTCGGGGTTGAGCGAGCACAGGCCGTTGGACAGCTTCTCGGGCAGCATCGGTATCACGCGGCGCGGGAAGTAGACGCTGGTCGCGCGGTCGTAGGCATCGATGTCGATGCCCGATCCGGTCTGCACATAGGCGCTGACGTCGGCGATCGCGACCAGGAGACGCCAGCCCTTGCCGCGGCCGACCTTGGCGGGCTCGCAGTACACCGCGTCGTCGAAGTCGCGCGCGTCCTCGCCGTCGATGGTGACCAGCGGCACGTCGGTCAGGTCGATGCGGCCCTTCTTGTCGGCCGGCCGCACCTTGTCGGGCAGCGCCTTGGCCTCGGCCAGACAGGCTTCGGAAAACTCGTGCGGCACGCCGTACTTGCGCACCGCGATCTCGATCTCCATGCCGGGGTCGTCGATTTCGCCGAGTACTTCGCGCACGCGGCCGACCGGCTGACCGAACAGCGCCGGTGGTTCGGTCAGCTGCACCACGACGACCTGCCCGACCTTCGCCGTGCCGGTCGCACCCTTGGGGATCAGGACGTCCTGTCCGTAGCGCTTGTCCTCGGGTGCGACGAGCCAGATGCCGCCTTCGTGCAGCAGGCGGCCGATGATCGGCTGC
Organism: Variovorax sp. SRS16; assembly: GCF_901827165.1. NCBI lineage: Bacteria > Pseudomonadati > Pseudomonadota > Betaproteobacteria > Burkholderiales > Comamonadaceae > Variovorax > Variovorax sp. SRS16. The sequence continues at coordinate 2,531,550 of NZ_LR594666.1, read as the reverse complement.
TCGGGGCGCTCGATGATCTCGACCACGCGGCCCTCGGGCCGTCCGCGCCGGTCCTGGCGCACGACGCGCGCCTTGACGCGGTCCTTGTGCAGCACCGCACGCATCTCATTGGGGGGCAGATAGATGTCGGCTTCGCCGTCGTCGCGCTGCACGAAACCGTGCCCGTCGCGATGTCCTTGCACCGTGCCTTCCACTTCATCCAGCAAGCCGCTGGGATGGCCGTTATTTTTGATATGATCTCTCTCTTTCCTGAAATTCAAAACGCGCTGCGGGGACTTGTTCCAAGCAGCATGTGGGCCCAGATGGCGGAATTGGTAGACGCACTAGTTTCAGGTACTAGCGAGTAACATCGTGGAGGTTCGAGTCCTCTTCTGGGCACCAAGTTTATATAGACCCTTGTCGGGTTTCTCCATTCAAGCCACCGGTCTCCGGTGGCTTTTTTGTTGTCTGCTCGCGGCATCGATCAAACAGGCAGCGCGATCAGGTCGTGGCCTTCGGCGCCGACGATGCGGGCGCGCGTGAATTCACCGACCTTCAGCGTCTTGCTGATCTTCTCCGGCGGCAGCAGCCGCACGATGCCATCGATCTCGGGCGCATCGGCATACGAGCGGCCGACGCCGCCCTTGCGGCCCAGGCCAGGCGCCGAATCCACCAGCACCTGCATCGTGGCTCCGACGCGCCTTTGCAACTTGGCGATCGACACCGCTTCGGCCACTTCCATGAAGCGTGCGCGCCGCGCCTCGCGCTCGGCCGCCGGCAGCATGCCCGGAATGTCGTTGGCCACGGCACCTTCGACCGGGCTGTAGGCAAAGCAGCCGGCGCGATCGATCTGCGCTTCGCGGATGAAGTCGAGCAGGTGCTCGAACTCTTCTTGCGTCTCGCCGGGGAAGCCGGCGATGAAGGTGCTGCGGATCACGAGCTCCGGGCACACCTCGCGCCAGCGCGCGATGCGCTCCAGGTTCTTCTCGCCGCTCGCCGGCCGCTTCATGCGCCGCAGCACATCGGGATGGCTGTGCTGCAGCGGCACGTCGAGGTAGGGCAAGACCTGCCCGCTTGCCATCAGCGGGATGATCTCGTCGACACTCGGATACGGATACACGTAGTGCAGCCGCACCCACGCGCCGTAAGGCTGCGCGATCTCGCCGAGCGTGCGCACCAGTTCGAGCATGCGCGTCTTCACCGGCTTGCCGTCCCAGAAGCCGGTGCGGTACTTGACGTCGACCCCGTAGGCCGAGGTGTCCTGGCTGATCACCAGCAATTCGCGCACGCCGCCCTCGAACAGCGCCTTGGCTTCCGCGAGCACGTCGCCGATCGGCCGCGACACCAGATCGCCGCGCATCGACGGAATGATGCAGAAGGTGCACCGATGGTTGCAGCCCTCGCTGATCTTCAGGTACGCATAGTGCCGCGGCGTGAGCTTCAGACCCGCGATGCCGAAAGCCCCCGGCACGAGGTCGACGAAGGGATCGTGCGGCTTGGGCAGGTTGGCGTGGACTGCGTCCATCACTTCCTGCGTCGCATGCGGCCCGGTGACCGCCAGCACGCTCGGATGCATCTGCCGCACCAGATTGCCGCCCTGCTCGCCGGTCTTGGCGCCGAGGCAACCCGTCACGATCACGCGGCCGTTCTCGGCCAGCGCCTCGCCGATGGTGTCCAGGCTTTCCTTGACGGCGTCGTCGATGAAACCGCAGGTGTTGACGATCACCAGGTCGGCGCCTTCGAAGGTCTTGGAGGTCTGATAGCCCTCGGCGCTCAGCCGGGTCAGGATCAGTTCGGAATCGGTCAAGGCCTTGGGACAGCCCAGGCTCACAAAGCCGACTTTGGGCACGGCCGGCGCGGCAATTCGTTCAGGGGAGGCAACTTCGCTCATATCCCCCTATTGTCCCAGCTATCGGCCGTGGCGCCCGGTCTAGGGCCGCTTGATGCCAAAGGCGCCCAGAACCTGCTCGGTGTTCTTCTGCATCTGCTCTTGCATCTGCAGGAACACGGTCTTCGATTGCTCCACGTAATTGCCCATCATGCCCTGCAGCATCGGCGACTGCATGGTCATGAATTTCGACCACATCTCGGGCGTCAGGCCTTCGGCCTTTTCGGCCAGCTGCGCCTGCACCTCGGCCATGGCCTGGATGTTCTTCTCCAGGTAGACGCCCATGTAGCCCTGCATCGTCTGGCCATAGAAACGGATGATGCTGGCCAGCACCTGCTCGGTGAACATCGGCGCGCCGCCGGCTTCTTCCTCGAGGATGATCTGCAGCAGGATGCTGCGCGTAAGGTCGTCGCCGCTCTTGGCGTCGCGCACCACGAACGCCGATTTGTTCATCACCAGCTGCTTGACCTCGGCGAGCGTGATGTAGCTGGAAGTTTCCGTGTCGTAGAGCCTTCGGTTGGGATATTTCTTGATCACCCGCTGGACCGGCTTGGCACCGGACTTCTTGCTCTGCACTACGGACTCCTTCAGTGTGACGCCATGGCGCGCAATCGATCGATTCTAGAAAGCCGCTTTGCTGCACCGCGCCAAGGTTTACCCTGACCGGCGGCGCTTCGGACGTCAGTCCAGCGAGGTGGCGTATTCGGCGCCGCACACCTTGCAGGATGCCGACTCCGGACGCTCCTCGGTGGTCTCGCGGTAGTGCAACGGGCTCTTGATGCCGTTGAAGACCCAGCAGCGCGGGCAATGCTCCTGACCCGCCACCGGCAGGTAGCCACGGGCGCGCTGTTCGGCGCGCTCGCGCGTGACCGGCGCGCCCTGGCGCACGGTGCGGGCGACGTCCTCGGCCGCCATCGTGCCGGCGCGGCCATTGGCGCGGTCGTTGAGTCCGTAGACCACGCGGGCGAACTCGAGCGGCGCCTGCCGCACCAGTGTGGCGAGGCGGAGCTCTTCGAGTGCCGGGTCGGTCTCGGCCGCGGGCGTGGTCATCGGGGCGTGTGATTCATGCTGTGGAACGGTGATGAGCAAGTTACCACAACTGGCGGCGAAATCGCCAGTCGACGAAGGCCATAGGACTTCTACACTTGGCATACTTCCCGGCCGGCCGACTGCCCTGCAAGCTGGCATCCTCGCGGCCCAAGAGCGCTCGCCCAATCCCATCGGGCGATGCACCATCATGAAGATCCTCCTCTATTCCCATGTCTTTCATCCCTCGACCGGCGGGGTAGAAACCGTTTCGATAGAACTGGCCCAAGGCTTCGCGCGCAGCGGCATCGAATGCAAGGTGCTGACGAGGACGCCACGAGAACCCGGCCGGGCTTTCCCCTTCGAAGTGATCGACAACCCGGACGGCAAGCGCTCGCGGGAACTCGTTCGCTGGGCCGACGTGGTTCTGTTCAATGGAGCCACGCTCTCGCTCACCCCCTGGGTGCTGCTGTATCGCAAGCCCTTTGTCTGGGTGCACACCGCTTATCAGGCCGCGTGCATCGACGGCGCCGGGTGGTACGACGGCGCTCGCGCACCGCTCACGCCGCTCGCTTCGGTACGCCACCACGCGGCCCTGCGCGGCTGGAAGCATGTCGTGCGCGATGCACTCAAGCTCGGTCTGCGCCGATTTGTCGCCACGTGGCTGGTGACGAAACATGTCGCCATCACCGACTGGATGCAGCAGGCGAACCCGCTTCCGCGGCAGGTCCGCATCTACAACCCATTTCCGACCGAACGCTTCGAGGCGGCATCGGGCGCCACGCAGGCACCCGAGTTCGACTTTCTCTATCTGGGCCGGCTGGTTTCCGAGAAAGGAGTCGACACGCTCGTCAAGGCGTTTGCGACCGTGGTGTCGCAGCGCCTGAATGCGCCACCGCGGCTGGTGATCATTGGCGATGGCGAACGCCGAGCCGAGCTCGAAGCCCTGGCCGAGCGGCTCGACGTCGCTTCCTCGATCGTGTTTGCCGGCAACCAGCATGGCGCGGCGCTCGTCGACTGGGTGTCCAAGGGCCGCATCGCCGTCGTCCCTTCCGTCTGGTGCGAACCGATGGGTGGCGTGGTCGTCGAAATGATGGCCGCCGGCCGCAATCTGATCGTGTCCGAACGAGGCGGACTCGCCGAATGCATGGGAGACGCGGGCCTGGTGTTCGCCAACGGTGACGACGAGGCGCTGGCCCGGCGCATGCTCCAGCTCCTCGACGATCCCGCACTGCAGGCTGTGCAATCGGCGCGCGCCAAAGAGCGGGCTCTGGAATTCGCACCAGGGCCGCTCGTCGAGCAGTACATCAGGATGTTGGCTGAAATTGCGGGCCCACGCACGCCGCACGGATAGGCAGCCGAGTCGAGGCAGAAGAAGAAGCGAATCTCCCCGAGGGGGTGAAGATGCTGAGTCTTCAGGGGAGAAAATTGGTAGGCGCGATTGGACTCGAACCAACGACCCCCACCATGTCAAGGTGGTGCTCTAACCAGCTGAGCTACGCGCCTAAGGATGTGTCCGAGAGGTCGAATTGTAGCAGGCCGCGAGAGCGCTTTTTCAGCGTCGCCGCGCAGAACGCACGCCGGCCACCGAAGCGACCACGTGCAGCACCTGCACAAGCCGCGCGGCGTCGGCGATCTCGATGGTGAAGGTCATCCACGCCGTGCCCTTGACGGACTGCGTCTGCACGCCGATCACGTTCATCTTCTCGCGCGCGAACACGTCGGAGATGTCGCGCAGCAGGCCTTGCCGGTCGGCCGCCTCGACGGCGACGTCGACCGCATAGACCGAGCCCGCATCCGGCTTCTGCGCGCCCCACTCCACGTCGATCACGCGCTCGCGGTCGCGCGTGGCCATCATGCGAAAGTTGCTGCAGTCCGCGCGATGGATGCTGACGCCGTGGCCGCGCGTCACGAAGCCGCGGATCGCATCGGGCGGCGCGGGCTTGCAGCACTTGGCGAGTTGCGTCATCAGCGACGAGACACCGACCACCAGCACGCCGCCCTTGCCCGCGTTGCCGCCGGCGCGCGCCTTCTTGATGATCACGCCGTCGTCGGGCCCGGGCGCGGGCTCGGGCGGCCGCAGCAGCATCTCGATGTTGCGCAGCGAGAACTCGTCCTTGCCTACCACTTCGAACAGATCGTCCGCGGCCTTGAAGCCGAGCTGCGATGCGAGATCGTCGAGCTTCAGCGCCGTCTTGCCTTCGCGCTGCAGGACCTTCTCGACCGCTTCGCGGCCGCGCGCCACGGTCTCGTGCGTGATCTGCGCGTTGAACCAGGCCCGGACCTTCGCGCGGGCGCGATGGCTCGCGAGATAGCCCAGCTCCGCATTGAGCCAGTCGCGCGAGGGACCGCCTTCCTTGGCGGCGATGATCTCGACCGTCTGCCCGTTCTGCAGCGGCGTGTTGAGCGGCACCATCGCGCCGTCGACGCGCGCGCCGCGGCAGCGATGGCCCAGGCTGGTGTGGACCGTGTAGGCGAAGTCGACCGCGGTGGCGCCCTGCGGCAATTCGACGATGGCCGCATCGGGCGTCAGCACGTAGATGCGGTCGTCGAACAGGCCCTGTCCCTGCGAACCGCCCGACAGGTCGCGCTCCCACGCCAGCAGTTGGCGCAGCACCGCGATCTTGGCGTCGTACTCGCCGCTCGCCCAGACGCCCGCATAGCCCTTGTGGCCGGCTTCCTTGTAGGCCCAGTGCGCCGCCACGCCATGCTCGGCATGGTCGTGCATTTCCTCGGTGCGGATCTGGATCTCGATCGGCTTGCCCGCGTGCCCGTCGACCACCTCGCGCACCACCGTGTGCAGCGACTGGTAGCCGTTGGGCTTGGGCCGCGCGATGTAGTCGTCGAACTCCTCGTCGATGGGCTGGAAATGCGAATGCACCCAGGCCAGCGCGCCGTAGCAGTCCTTGACGTCGGCGACCACGACACGCAGCGCCATGATGTCGAACACCTGCCCGAAGTCGAGCGACTTGCCGCGCATCTTCTTGACGATGCTGTAGATGTTCTTCGGCCGGCCCTGCACCGTGGCCTTGATGCCCTCGCCCGCCAGCGCGCGCTCGAGCCGCGCGCGCAACTGCTCGACATAGCCCTCTCGCTCGATGCGCTTCTCGTCGAGCAGCCGTGCGATGAGCTTGTAGGTCTCGGGTTCCAGGAAGCGGAACGAGAGGTCTTCGATCTCCCACTTGACCTGCCAGATGCCCAGCCGGTTCGCCAGCGGCGCGAACACCTGCAGCGATTCGCGCGCGACACCCTCGGGCACCGGCTTCTTGCTGGCCGCCGCATGGCGCAGGGTCTGCAGGCGCGACGCCAGCCGCAGCATCACCACGCGCAGATCGCGCGAGAAGGCCAGCAGCATCTTGCGCACGTTCTCGGTCTGCGAGCCGGCGCCGTCGGCCAGATGCGCGCTCGCAGTGGCCGAGCGCGCCTGCTTCTGCACGTGCACGAGCTTGGTGGTCTCGACCGCGAGCGCGGCGAAGTTGTTGCCGAACACCTTGGCGATCACTTCCTGCGGCCGGTTCAGGTGCTGGCACGAGTAGACGAGGTAGCTCGCGGCCTGCATGGCCTCGGAGCCGCCCATGCGCGCGACGATCGTCGCCACCGCATCGGCATGCGAGAGCGTGTTCTCTCCGGTGTCGAGCGTCTCGTCCGCGATCAGCGGCTCCGCAAAGGCGCGGGCGCGCGCCAGCATGTTCTCCATCACCGGGTTGCGCTCGGCGGTCGCCGCGGACAGCGGGTAGTCGACCACCATGGGATCCGGTGCGCCAGTCACTTGCAGGGATTGCTCGCGTTTCACGGCGCCCTCCATCGGGCCGGCCCGCAAGACCCATAGGCGATGGGAGGGGATGCAGGCTCGGTCATGGGACGGGAAAAATCGCGAAGAAAATGAATGTCTCGGTGCATCCTAATTCATTCGGAGACACCCCATGCGCTCGGCCCCAAACCCGTACTTGCCGCGGGGTTCGGAAGCGGCAGCCGCCGCTATTTCAACTGCACCGATCCGGAGACGTTGACGACCACGCTGGTCTTGCCGGGCTCGACCGGCACCGGCGCGTCCGATGCCATCTTGGCCGAGGCCGACATCGCCATCATCCGCGGCTGCATGGGGCCGCCCTGGTTCGCATTGACCGCCACTTCGCGCAGGGTATAGCCGCCGAAGCCGAAGCCCTTGGCCAGTTCGTCCGCCTTGTGCTTGAAGTTGTCGATCGCCAGGGTCTGCGCCTCGGTCTCGACCTTGGCTCGCTGTTCGCGGCTCAGGCCGAAGCCGATGTTGCCGATCGACAGCGTGGAGATCCGGCCTGCGGTCTGCGTGATGCGCGGGAAGTCCTTGCCCTCGAGCACCAGTTCGGCGGAGCCCTGCCAGCCGTTGATCTTGCCCTCGCGCGTGTAGCGCGGCGACAGGCTGAAGTTGCCCGTGCGAACGTCGAGCTCGCCCGGCTGCACGTTCTTGCGCGCCTCCGCCAGCGCGGCATCGAGCGCCGTCTTGAGCTGTGTCTGCACCGTTGCCGCGTCGGCCGCGTCGCGCGTGGTGGCGAGCGTGATGCTCAGCAGATCCTGCTGCGCCTCGACCGTCCCGCTGGCCGAGAGCTGCAACACGTTCTGCGGTGGTGTCCATGGCGCGCCCTGCGCCCACGCGGCACCCGCGCACATCAATACGGCGCAAGCCGCAATCCGTCTGAAATGGTTCAAGGCAGGAAATCCCGAAGTGAATGAGAGAAAGCGCGGCTCGCCCCGCAGGGCGCGACGCTCAAGGACGCTGGCCCGGCAACGTGCCGCCGCCCATCATAGGATTGGGCACCATGCGCTCGGCCGGCTGCGATTCCGCCGATTGAACCACCTGCGAGCGCGGCATCCATTGGCGGCGCACCTGCTCGCGCAGTTCGGCCAGTTCGGCAGGCGTCAGATGGCGGCCGGCCGCCGCCTCCTCGCGCCGCACCTCATCGCGATTGGCGGCCCGGTGCGCATCCACCGCGTCCCGCAGCTCGCTGCGGCGGGGTCCGTTCGCAGGCAGTACCTCCACCGAGTCGGCCCAGGCCGAAAGGCACAGGCTCGCGAGCACAAAGGGCAAGGTGAGAAGAGTCGGCTTCATGGAGGATCGATCAGGCATGTGGAGTCACTGTGCCATCTCCGAGCTACGCGCAAACGTCTGGACGGCTAGCGCCCGCAAGTTTTGTAACTTAGTGTCAAGGAGTAGGTAAAAGGCGCTCAATGGCACCTCAACACCCTCAGAATTGGTGCTGTTACAAATTCAGCGTTGTAGAAATGAATCAAGCTCCCGCCCGCACAGACAAGATCGTGATCGTCGACGACGACGCGCGCATCCGCGACCTGCTGCGCCGCTACCTGACCCAGGAAGGATTCGAGGTCATCGTGGCGGAAGACGGCAAGGCCCTGAACCGCATCCTGCTGCGCGACACCGTCGACCTGATCGTGCTCGACCTCATGATGCCCGGCGAGGACGGCCTGTCCGTCTGCCGCCGCCTGCGTGCCGCCAACGACCGCACGCCGATCATCATGCTCACCGCCAAGGGCGAGGACGTGGACCGCATCGTCGGCCTCGAAGTCGGCGCCGACGACTACCTCGGCAAGCCCTTCAATCCGCGCGAACTGCTGGCACGCGTGCATGCCGTGCTGCGCCGCCGGCCGCCGCTCGAGGCGCCGGGCGCGCCGTCGACCGACAACGAAACCGTGAACTTCGGCCCCTTCAGCTTCGACCTCGGTTCGCGCACCCTCAGGAAGGACGGCGAGGAACTCTCGCTGACCACCGGCGAGTTCGCGATGCTCAAGGCGCTGGTGCGCCATCCGCGGCAGCCGCTGTCGCGCGAGAAGCTCGCCCAGCTGGCGCGCGGCCGCGAGTTCGAACCCTTCGACCGCAGCCTGGACGTGCAGATCTCGCGCCTGCGCAAGCTGGTCGAATCCGACGCCGCCGCGCCGCGCTACATCCAGACGGTGTGGGGCGTCGGCTACGTGTTCGTGCCGGACGGCACGACCTGAGAAGCTGACCGACGTGGCCGCCCTCGGCCCCAGGACAACCTCGCCCAGCCCCTTGGCGGACGACGGCCCGCAGGTCACGCTGCCAAGTCCGCTGGAGAACCTCGGCCCGCCGAGGCGCCGCGCACGACTGCAGCTCGGCCTGAGTCTTTTCTGGCGCACATTCTTCCTGCTGGTGCTGCTGCTGATCGGCTGCACGGTCGCCTGGCTGCAGACCTTCCGCGCGCTCGAGTACGAGCCGCGCGCCATCCAGACCGCGCACCAGATCGCCTCGCTGGTGAACCTCACGCGCGCCGCGCTGGTGTATTCCGACGCCATCACGCGCGTGTCGCTGATCAAGACCCTGGCCGACCAGGAAGGCGTGCGCATCCTGCCGCGCGAGCCGGTCGACCGCTTCCTGCCCTACACCAGCGGCACCCTCGACCAGCGCGTCACCGAAGAGCTGATCGACCGCCTCGGCGAAGGCACCACCATCGCCAGCCGCGTCAACGACGAGCCCGGGCTCTGGATCGGCTTCACGATCGAGAGCGATGCCTACTGGCTGCTGCTCGACCCCACGCGCTTCAGCCGGCTCGACCAGCGCACCTGGCTGGTCTGGCTGGCGACGACGATGGTGCTGTCGCTGGCCGGTGCGGCCTTGATCACGCGGCTGATCAACCGGCCCCTCAAGCAGCTCTCGCAGGCCACGCTGCAGGTGCGCGAGGGCGAGTACGAGGCGCACCGGCTCGACGAACGGGCGCGCACCAACGAGATCCGCGCGGTGAACGTCGGCTTCAACCGCATGGCCGATCAGCTCGCCAAGATCGAGCAGGACCGCGCCGTGATGCTGGCCGGCATCTCGCACGACCTGCGCACACCGCTCGCGCGGCTGCGGCTCGAAACCGAAATGAGCGTGGCCGACGAGGATGCGCGCGACCACATGGCGGCCGACATCGCGCAGCTCGACGCCATCATCGACAAGTTCCTCGACTACGCGCGGCCCGACCACGTCGAGTTCAAGCCGGTGCTGCTGCGCGACGTGATCGATGCCTGCGCCTACGCGGTCCAGGACCACGAGGACATCAAGATCACCGTCGACATGCCGGCCGACCTGCGGGTGATGGCCGACGAGGTCGAGCTTCAGCGCGTGATCTCCAACCTGATCGAGAACGCGCGGCGCTACGGCAAGTCAGCCGCCACCGGCGTCGCCGACATCACGATCCAGGCGCAGGCGCACAACGACGCCGTGCTGATTAAGGTGCGCGACCACGGCGCCGGCGTCGCGCCCGCGCTGCTGTCGCAATTGACCAAGCCCTTCTTCCGCGGCGACGTGGCCCGCACCTCGGCGGCCGGCGCTGGCCTCGGCCTGTCGATCGTGACCAAGAACATCGAACGCATGGGCGGCACCTTCGCGCTCACCAGCACGCCGGGCCGCGGCCTGGCGGCGCACATCCGCATGCCGCGTGCGGCATCGGCAAAAGCCGAGCCTCCCGCCAGCAAGCCCGTCACGACCAAATAGAGGCCCCTTTCATTCGGGGAACACCGCGGATCCGGCTTCGCTGGTCCGCTGGTGTTGCCCCCAGCAAGGGTGGCGAAGCGACACGAAGTGCGCGCAGCCTGGGGGTTAGCGAAAAATCATTGCGATGGCGCGCGCCTCCATCGCTTTTCCTTCGCCCACCGCACCCAGTTTTTCGGCCGTCTTGGCCTTGACGTTGACTTCGTCGACCGCCAGCCCGAGCACCGCCGCGATGCGCGCGCACATCGCCGGAATGTGCGGCGCGAGCTTGGGTGCCTGCGCGATCACGGTGCTGTCGATGTTGCCGATCTGCCAGCCCGCGGCGCGCACGCGGCGCGCGGCTTCGGCCAGCAGCACGGCGGAATCAGCGCCGCGGAATTGTGCATCGGTGTCGGGGAAATGCCGGCCGATGTCGCCGAGGCCGGCCGCGCCAAGCAGCGCATCGGTGATCGCATGCAGCAGCACGTCGGCATCCGAATGTCCGAGCAGGCCCGTGGGGTGCGGCACCTCGACGCCGCCCAGGATCAGCTTGCGGCCCGCCACCAGCTGGTGGATGTCCCAGCCTTCACCGACACGCATCTGGAAGGCCGTCATGGCATCGCGCTCCGGCTGTGCAGCACCGCCTCCGCCAGCGCGAAGTCCTCCGCATAGGTCAGCTTCAGGTTCTGCGCGCTGCCCGGCACCAGCAGCGGCGCGAGCCCGACCGCCTCGATCGCGCCCGCCTCGTCCGTGACCGCATCGCCGGCGCGCTCCAGCGCATCGAGCAGCATGCCGATACGGAACATCTGCGGCGTCTGTGCGAGCCATTTGTCGGCCCGCATCAGCGTGCCGGCAACCCGGCCTTCGGGCGTCGCGGACTTGAGCGTGTCGGCCAGGCGATGGGCCAGCAGGCCGCCGACGGCGTCGTGCTCGCAGGCGGCGATCAGCGCTTCGATCTGCGTCGGCGTCACGAGGCAGCGCGCGGCATCGTGGACCAATACCCAGTCGTGCGGACCGGCGCCGACATCGCGCAGGGCGCGCAGACCTTGCCGCACGGTGATGGCCCGTGTGGTGCCGCCCACCCGCAGCAGGTGTTCGCCCTCGGCCGGGAAATTCGGCAGTGCGGTGCCCACCTCCTTGTCGTCGGGCGACACCACCAGCGCGATGCCCGCGAAGACACCCGTCAATGCGCGAAAGGCCTCGATCGTGTGCGCCACCATGGGCTGCCCCGCGAGCCGCTGGTATTGCTTGGCGAGCGTGCCGCCCGCGCGGCTGCCCGCGCCGGCACAGGGGATCAACACATAAAGGCGCGAGAGGGACATGGAGCTTTGGCACGGGCCAGCGGCGATGGGGCAGCCATTCTAGAATCGCTGGTCACACCCCTCGCCGCACGGCGCGGGGTGTTCTGCATTTCCCAGGCACTTCATGGACCTCCCCCCTCTCTCAGCCGGCAAGCGCTTTACGCTCCCGCGGCCCCCGTTGTCGGCCGACACCCTGCTGCTCGCGCAACTGGCCGAGCGCGAAAAGAAAGCGGGCCGCGCGACCGCCGTGTTCACCGCCGACGCCAACGACGCGCAACGGCTGATCGACGAGATCGCGTTCTTCGCGCCCGAGCTTCGCTGCGCCCTGTTCCCCGACTGGGAGACGCTGCCCTACGACAGCTTCTCGCCGCACCAGGACCTGATCAGCGAACGCCTTGCCACCCTTTGGCGCATCAGCCAGAAAGAGGTCGATGTGGTGTTCGTGCCGGCCACCACCGCCCTCTATCGGCTGGCACCGCCGGCCTTCCTGGCTGGCTACACCTTCCACTTCAAGACCCGGCAGAAGCTGCAGGAATCGAAGCTCAAGGCGCAGCTCACGCTGGCCGGCTACAGCCACGTGACGCAGGTCGTGAGCCCCGGCGAGTACGCCGTGCGTGGCGGCCTCATCGACCTGTTCCCGATGGGCTCGCAGGTGCCATTCCGCGTCGACCTGTTCGACGACGAGATCGACTCGATCCGTACCTTCGACCCCGACACCCAGCGCAGCCTTTACCCGGTGCCCGAAGTGCGCCTCCTGCCCGGCCGCGAATTCCCGATGGACGACGATGCGCGCGCGCGTTTTCGCAGCCGCTGGCGCGAACTCCTCGAAGGCGACCCGACGCGCAGCCGTATCTACAAGGACATGGGCAACGGCGTCGCGACCGCCGGCATCGAGTACTACCTGCCGCTCTTCTTCGAGGAGACCGCGAGCGTCTTCGATTACCTCGGCGCCAACACCACCGTGGTGCTGCACGGCGAGCTCGAGCCCGCGTTCCAGCATTTCTGGCAGGACACCCACGAGCGCTACCGGCTGGTGCGCGGCGACCCCGAGCGGCCGGCATTGCCGCCGGAGGCGCTGTTCCTCAACGCCGAGCAGTTCTATCAGCGCGCCAAGCCGCACGCGCAGTTGGCGATCCGCTCGGGGCCGGACGACTCGGCCACGCCCTACGCCGAGTTCGAGCCGCTCCCCGCCTTTGCCGTCGTGCGCGGCGCCGACGATCCGCTGGTCAAGCTCAAGGCCCACATCGCCGCCACGCCGCACCGCGTACTGCTGATCGCCGAAAGCGACGGCCGGCGCGAAAGCCTGCTCGATTTCCTGCGTGCCAGCGGCATCCATCCGCCGGCCTTCGATTCGCTGGCCGAGTTCGAGGCCTCGCCCGACGAGAAGACCGGCATCGCAACCGCCGCGCTGGTCGCCGGCTTCGCGTGGCGCGAACAGGGCATCGATTTCGTCACCGAGACCGAGCTCTTCGCGACCGCGCCGGCGACCCGGCGCCGCAACAAGAAGCAGGAGCAGGTCAGCGACGTCGAGGCGCTGATCAAGGACTTGAGCGAACTCGCGATCGGCGATCCGGTCGTGCATTCCGCGCACGGCATCGGGCGCTACCGCGGCCTGGTCAACATGGACCTCGGCCAGGGTGTCGATGCCGACGGCAAGCCGTTGCTGCAGGAAATGCTGCACCTCGAATACGCCGACAAGGCCACGCTCTACGTGCCGGTGTCGCAGCTGCACCTGATCAGCCGCTACACCGGCGTCAGCGCCGACGAGGCGCCGCTGCACAAGCTCGGCTCCGGCCAGTGGGAAAAAGCCAAGCGCCGCGCGGCCGAGCAGGTGCGCGACTCCGCGGCCGAGCTGCTGAACATCTACGCACGGCGCGCGGCGCGCGAAGGCCATGCCTTCCGCTTCTCGGCCGCCGACTACGAGGTCTTCGCCAACGATTTCGGCTTCGACGAGACCGCCGACCAGAAGGCCGCGATCCATGCCGTCATCCACGACATGATCTCGCCGCAGCCGATGGACCGGCTGGTCTGCGGCGACGTCGGCTTCGGCAAGACCGAGGTCGCGCTGCGCGCCGCCTTCGTCGCGGTGACGGGCGGCAAGCAGGTCGCATTCCTGGCGCCGACCACGCTGCTGGCCGAGCAGCACCACCAGACACTGGTCGACCGCTTCGCCAAGTGGCCGGTCAAGGTCGCCGAGATGAGCCGATTCCGCTCGGCCAAGGAAATCACCACCGCCGCCAAGGGCCTGGCCGACGGCACCATCGACATCGTGGTGGGCACGCACAAGCTGCTGTCGCAGTCGGTCAAGTTCAAGAACCTGGGCCTGCTCATCATCGACGAGGAGCATCGCTTCGGCGTGCGCCACAAGGAGGCGATGAAGGCGATGCGCGCCGAGGTCGACGTGCTCACGCTCACCGCCACGCCGATCCCGCGCACGCTGGGCATGGCGCTCGAAGGCCTGCGCGACCTGAGCGTGATCGCCACCGCGCCGCAGCGGCGGCTCGCCATCAAGACCTTCGTTCGCACGGAAGGCACCGGCGTGATCCGCGAGGCCGTGCTGCGCGAGCTCAAGCGCGGCGGCCAGGTCTACTTCCTGCACAACGAGGTCGAGACGATCCAGAACCGGCGGCAGAAGCTCGAGGAGATCCTGCCCGAGGCGCGCATCGCCGTCGCCCACGGCCAGATGCCCGAGCGCGAGCTGGAGCGCGTGATGCGCGACTTCGTCGCCCAGCGCTACAACCTGCTGCTGTGCTCGACCATCATCGAGACCGGCATCGACGTGCCGACCGCCAACACCATCGTCATGAGCCGCGCCGACAAGTTCGGCCTGGCCCAGCTGCACCAGCTGCGCGGTCGCGTCGGCCGCAGTCATCACCAGGCCTATGCCTACCTGATGGTGCCCGACATCGACGGCCTGACCAAGCAGGCGGCGCAGCGGCTGGATGCCATCCAGGCGATGGAGGAACTGGGCTCGGGCTTCTACCTCGCGATGCACGACCTCGAGATCCGCGGCGCCGGCGAGGTGCTGGGCGAGAACCAGAGCGGCAACATGATGGAGATCGGCTTCCAGCTCTACAACGAGATGCTGGCCGAGGCCGTGCGCTCGCTCAAGGAAGGCCGCGAGCCCGACCTGCTGTCGCCGCTCAACGTGACGACCGAGATCAACCTGCATGCGCCCGCCCTCTTGCCCGACGACTACTGCGGCGACGTGCACCTGCGCCTGTCCTTCTACAAGAAGCTCGCCACCGCGAAGACGCCCGACCAGATCGACACCCTGCTGGAGGAAATCGTCGACCGCTTCGGCAAGCTGCCGCCGCAGGCGCAGACGCTGATCGACATGCACCGGCTGCGCGTGCTCGCGCGGCCCTACGGCGTGCTCAAGGTCGATGCAGCGCCGGGCGTGATCCACATCACCTTCCGAAAGGATCCGCCGATCGATTCGATGCACATCATCAGCCTGATCCAGAAGAACAAGCACATCAAGCTGGCCGGCAACGAGAAGCTGCGCATCGAGCGCGAGCTCAAGGAACCGAAGGACCGCGCGCAGATGGTGCGCGACGTGCTGCGCAGCCTCGGCCAGCCCAACGTACAGGAGGCGACCGCCGCATGACCGCCCACGACATACCGCCCGGCCTGATCGTCCGGCATTTCACGCCACCGCTCACGCTGGCCGATTTCAAGCTGATCTGCTTCGACATGGACTCGACGCTGATCAACATCGAATGCATCGACGAGATCGCCGACGCGGCCGGCAAGAAGGCCGAGGTCGCCGCCATCACCGAGGCCACGATGCGCGGCGAGATCAAGGACTTCAAGGAAAGCCTGCGCCGCCGCGTCGCGCTGCTGCAGGGCGTGCCGGTCGATGCCTTGCAACGGGTCTACGACGAGCGGCTGCGGCTCAACCCCGGCGCGGCCGAACTGGTCGCGGCCTGCAAGGCGACCGGCCTCAAGGTGCTGCTGGTGTCGGGCGGCTTCACCTTCTTCGCGAACCGCGTGAAGGAACGCCTGGGCATCGACTTCGCACGCTCCAACCTGCTCGACGAAGCCGATGGCCTGCTCACCGGCCGCGTCGCGCCGCAGAGCTGGGGCGATATCTGCGACGGCGCGGAAAAACGCCGCACCCTGCTGGAAGTCGCGTCGTTGCTGGGCATCTCGCCGGCCGAGGTCATTGCGGTCGGCGATGGCGCCAACGATTTGCCGATGATGGCCGAGGCGGGGCTCTCGGTGGCCTACCACGCCAAGCCCAGGGTGCGCGAACAGGCGATGGTCGCGATCAACGAAGGCGGCCTCGACCGCCTGCTGGACATCTTCACGGAGAAGCCATGAGCAAGGACAGCAAGGACAACGCACGGGACGAGGCCGCGCCCGCCGCGTCGGCCACGGTGCATGGCGATCGCCGCTTCGGCGTCGAGCACGGCGCCATCCACAAGCCGATCCACACCTCGGTCCAGTACGGCTTCGATCGGGTCGAGGACCTGATCGGCGTGTTCCAGGGCACCCTGAAGAACAGCTTCAACTACGCCCGCCAGGGCACGCCGACGACGGCGGCGCTGGAAGCGAAGATCACGCAGCTCGAACAGGGCCTGGGCACGCTGTGTTTCTCGACCGGCATGGCCGCGCTGTCCGCGGTCTTTCTCACGCTGCTGCGCGCGGGCGACCACATGGTCTCCAGCGCCTTCGTCTTCGGCAATACCAACAGCCTGTTCGGCACGCTGCAGGATCTGGGCGTCGCGGTCAGCAAGGTCGATGCCTGTTCGGTGGAGAACGTGCGCGCCGCGCTGCGCCCGAACACGCGCATGGTGTTCGTCGAGACCATCGCCAACCCCGGCACGCAGATCCCCGACCTCGACGCCATCGGCGCGCTGTGCCGCGAGCGCGGCCTGCTCTACGTGGTCGACAACACCATCACCTCGCCCGCGCTCTTCAGGCCGAAGCGCGTCGGCGCCGGGCTGGTCGTGAACTCGCTGACCAAGACCATCGCCGGCCATGGCGCCGCGCTCGGCGGCGCGGTCACCGACACGGGCGAATTCAACTGGCAGGACTATCCCAACATCTCACCGAGCTACCGCAAGTCGGACGCGCGCCAGTGGGGGCTGATGCAGATCCGCAAGAAGGGGCTGCGCGACATGGGCGCATCGCTCTCGCCCGAGCAGGCGCACCGCATCAGCCTCGGCGCCGAGACGCTCGCACTGCGCGTCGCGCAGACCAGCGCCACCGCGCTCTCGCTGGCGCGCCACCTGCAGGCGCACGAGGCCATCGCGGCCGTGCACTATCCGATGCTGGAAAGCCATCCGCAGCATGCGATGGCCAAGCGCCTTTTCAAGGCCGGGTCGTGGCTCCTCGGCTTCGAGCTGCGCGACAGCGCGCGCATGCCGGCAGTGCTGAACCGCCTGCAGTTGCCGATCAAGGCGACCGGCCTGGGCGACAACCGCACGCTGATCATTCCGGTCGCGCCGACGATCTTCTGGGAGGCCGGCCCCGCCGTGCGCGCCGAGATGGGCATCGCCGACGGACTGGTGCGCGTCTCGGTGGGCCTGGAAGCGGCGGACGAACTGATCGAGGACTTCGACCAGGCGCTGCGCTGACGACCTACTCGGCCGCGGGCTCGACCGGCCGCGCCGTTCGCTGGCCGGGCCGGGCCAGGATCTCGACATAGGCCTGCGCACCGCCCTCTTTCGCGACGCCATCCACCCGCCCGATGAGCGCGGAAAGATGGACGGCCTCGGCGGTCTCGGCCGAAAGGCCGAAGCGGCAATCGAAATCCCAGAAGTCCGCGCCCTCGGGCAAGGCGTGCGCGCGCTCGCGCTTGAGGTACTTGCGGATCTCGTGCTTGACGGCATCCAGGACCCGGTCGGGGTTCTTGCCTTCGGGTCGCAGCTGAAAAGTTTTTCTCATGGGGAAGCCTACAGCGCCGCACCGAGGCGTGCGATGCCTTCCTCGATCTTCTCGACGTTGGCCGTCGCGAAGCTCAGCCGCAGCGTCGCCACATCGGGCTTCTCGGCGAAGAAGGGTGCGCCCGGCACGAAAGCCACGAGCTTCTCGATCGCGCGCTTGGCGAACACGTTGGCATCGGCGATCTTGCCGTTGGCACCGGTGAGGCGCGCCCAGAAGAACAGGCCGCCGCCCGGCTGCTCGAAGCGGATGGCGTCGCCCAGCTCGCGCTTCAGCGCCGCGCCCATGGCCAGCGCGCGCTGGCCGTAGACCTTGCGCACGTTGGCGAGCGTGTCGGGCATGCGGCCGCTTTTGAGGTACTGCGCGGCCGTCGCCTGCGCGAAGGTGCTGGTGTGCGCATCGCTGAACTGCTTGCACATGGTCGCCTTGGCGAGCAGTTCCGCCGGCGCGATCATCCAGCCGATGCGCAGGCCCGGGCTCAGCACCTTGCTCATCGAGCCGCAATGCGCGACCAACTCGCGGCTGCCCGGCACGTCCTGGGTCAGCGACATGATCGAGGGCGGCGGCGCCTTGCCGAAATAGAGATCGCCGTACGGGTCGTCCTCGACGATCAGCGTCTGGTGCTTGACCGCCATCTCGAGCACCTTCCTGCGCCGCTCCAGGCTCAGCATCGCGCCGCTCGGATTGCCGAAGGTCGGGATCAGGTAGACGAACTTGGGCTTGTGTTCGGCGATGAGCTTTTCGAGCTCGTCGGTGCGCACGCCGTCGGCGTCGATCGGCGCGCTGATCAGGTGGGCGCCGTAGAGGCGGAAGCACTGGATGGTCGCCAGGAAGGTCGGCCCTTCGACGATCACCTTGTCGCCGGGCGAGATCAGCGTCTTGCCCAGCAGATCGAGCGCCTGCTGGCTGCCGGTGGTGACGATCAGGCCGGAGGGCGCGACATCGACGCCCTTGCTCTTCATGAAGGCGGACAGCTGCGTGCGCAGCGGCTCGTAGCCCTCGGTCGCGCCGTACTGCAAGGCGCCGCCGGGTTCCTCGGACAGGGCTTTCGCGCTCGCCTCCTTCAACCCTTCGACATCGAACATCGCGCTGTCGGGAAAGCCGCCCGCGAAGCTGATGATGCCGGGCGTGCCGAGCAGCTTGAAAAGTTCGCGGATGGCGGAGGTTTCGACGTTGTCGAGGCGGGATGCGAATTGCATGGAGAACCTTCTGTTCGGGAGTTGCAGGGCGCCATTGTCGCAAGTCCGCCCGCACAAGCCATAGACTGCGCGTCACGATGAAAAAATCTGAGATCAGCCTCTTCTTCGCCACCCTGCAGGCCGCCAACCCGACGCCGGAAACCGAGCTCGAATACACGACCCCCTTCGAGCTGCTGGCCGCCGTGCTGCTGTCGGCGCAGGCCACCGATGTCGGCGTGAACAAGGCGACGCGCAAGCTCTATCCGGTCGCGAACACGCCGCAGGCCATCCTCGACCTCGGCGTCGAAGGGCTCGAGGGCTACATCAAGACCATCGGCCTCTACCGCAGCAAGGCCAGGCACCTGATCGAGGCCTGCCGCATGCTCGTCGAACAACACGGGGGCGAAGTGCCAAGGACACGCGCAGAGCTCGAAGCCCTGCCCGGCGTGGGACGCAAGACCGCCAACGTGGTGCTCAACGTCGCGTTCGGCGAGCCGACCATGGCGGTCGATACCCACATCTTCCGCGTCGCCAACCGCACCGGCCTGGCGCCCGGAAAGACACCGCTCGAGGTCGAGCTCAAGCTCGAGAAGCGCGTGCCGCCCGAATACCGTCTTCATGCGCACCACTGGCTGATCCTGCATGGCCGCTACGTCTGCATCGCGCGCAAGCCGCGCTGCTGGGACTGCGCGGTGGCGCCCTGGTGCGACTACAAGCCGAAGACGCCGGCGCCCAAGGCCTGAGCGCGCTTGCGCTTCAGGCCTCGATCGTCACGCACTCGCCGAAGGCGATCGGCTGCGACGGCCACTGGTCCGCACGGGCCACGCAACGCACGCCTTCATGCAGCAGCCACGCGGCGCGGATCACGCCCGCATGCGTGACCCACACCGCATCGCGACCGGTTGCGCGCCATGCATCGAAGGCCTCGCCGACGCGCTGCATGAACTGGCGCGTGCTCTCGCCGCTGCCGCCGGCACGCAGGTCGGCGAAGTCGCGCATCCAGGCATCGAACTCGGCACGGTCGATCGCGGACCACCGCGACTTCTCCCAGGTCCCGAAATCCATCTCGGCCAGCCGCGGGTCGGCGCGCGGATGCAGATCGGGCCGCAGTGCCGAGAGCGCCTGCGCGAGGCCGGCGCAGCGCTGCAAGGGCGAGCACACCACGGCGATGCCGGCCGGCAAGTCCGGCGCGATGCGCTCGGCCACCGCCTGCGTCGCCTCGGACGGCACCGGCACGTCGGTCCGGCCGTAGCACAGGCCGGCCGCTGCCGAGGTCTGTGCATGGCGCACCAGGCGCAGCTTCATGCGCGCCACGCGAGCGCAAGGTAGAGCGCGAGTTCGCAGACCTGCTGCGTCGCGCCCAGGCCGTCGCCGGTGAAGCCCTGCAGCCGGCGCTGCAGCAGCCGCGCCACGCACACCGTGGCGAGCGCGCCCAGCAGCAAGGCCATCCCTCCATGCAGCGCGCCCATCACCCGCAGCAGGAGCGCGGCCGCCGGCACCGACCAGGCGATGCCCACCAGCAAGGCGCCGCCGCCGATCGCATCGGCCAGCGGTTTGGCCTTGCTCGCTGCGCCCTGATCGCCGACATAGGGCAGCCACCGGATCAGGAACAACGGCGCGAGGCGCGAGAGCACATGCGCGCCGACGAGCGCGGCGGCCACGCACGCCGGGCCCTGCCCCGCGAGCACGGCCAGCAATGCGACCTTCAGGCCCAGCGCAAGCAACAGCGCGATGGCGCCGAAGGCGCCGATGCGCGAGTCCTTCATGATCTCGAGCGCCCGTGCGCGGTCGGCCGAGCCGCCGAGTCCATCGGCCACGTCGGCCAGTCCGTCTTCGTGGAAGGCGCCCGTCATCCACACGGTGGCCGCAGTCGACAGCACGGCCGCAGCCACTGCACCGCCGAGGCCCGGCAGCCCGGCCTGCGCGCCGACGAAAACACCCGCGCCCACCGCGCCGACCAGCCAGCCGATACCCGGAAAATGCGCCGCGCTCGCGCGCAGCATCGCCGGGCTGAAGCCGACCCAGCCGGCCAGCGGCCCGGTCACCGGCACGCGGGTGAAGAACTGCAGCGCCAGCAGGAAGTGGCGCACGCCATTCACGGCGTGTCCTGCTTGGAGACGCCGGCCGATTCGAAGCTCGCCATCTCGCGCAGGATGCGGCAGGCCGATTCGAGCAGCGGCCACGCGAGCGCCGCGCCCGAGCCTTCGCCAAGCCGCAGGTCGAGTTGCAGCAGAGGCGTCAGCCCCAGATAGCTCAGCAGCAGCCGATGGCCCGGCTCGGCCGATTCATGCGCCGCCACGCAGCGCTGCAGGATCTGCGGGCGCAGCGCATGGGCCACGAGCACGGCCGCGCTGGCAATGAAGCCGTCCACCACGATCACGCGCCGCTCCTCGGCCGCCCGCAGCACCACGCCGACCAGCGTCGCGATCTCGAAACCGCCGAAGGCCGCGAGCGCGGCGAGCGGCGCGTTCGCATCGGCATGCAGTTCCAGCACGCCGCGCAGCACCTTGCGCTTGTGCGCGCGTCCGGCCGCGTCGAGGCCGGTGCCGGCACCGGTGCAGCCATCGATGTCCTGGCCGGTGAGCCGCGACAGCAGCATCGAGGCCGCGGACGAATTGCCGATGCCCATCTCGCCCAGCAGCACGGCATTGCCGGGCAGCGCGCGAACGATCGCCATGCCGTTGGCGATGGCCTCTTCGCATTGCGCCTCGGTCATGGCGGGGCCGAGCGATGCGTCGGCGGTGCCCGGCGCGATCTTGCGGATCAGCAATCCTTCGCGCGCGGCGAAGTCGTGCCGCACCCCGCAGTCCACCACGGTCAGCGCCAGCCCATGCTGGCGCGCCAGCACGCTCACGGCCGCGCCGCCGGCCAGGAAGTTCTCGACCATCTGCCAGGTCACGTCGCTCGGATAGGCCGACACACCACGCGCCGCAAGGCCGTGGTCGCCGGCGCAGACCAGCATCTGCGGCGCGACCAGCGCGGGCGACTCGCTGCCGAGGATCGACCCCAGCCACAAGCCCAGCGTCTCCAGCCGGCCGAGTGCGCCGACCGGCTTGGTCTTGTTGTCCAGCAGATGCTGCAGCCGCGCGGCGAGCGCGGCATCGTTCAGGTCGTCGATGGGAGGAAGTTCGAGTGTCATTGGATCAGGGAGCGCAGCACGCCCGCGTCAAAGTGGGAATCGATATGGTCGGCCAGGCCGTCGAACACGGTGTCGAGCGAGCGCGCGGCAACGCCGAACAGCGCCCGCAACACGCCCGCATCCTCGAACAGCCCATGCAGATAGAGGCCGAGCACATTGCCCGCGCCATTCTGCCAAGCCAGCTCGTCCGGCATCACGGCGATGGCGCGCTCGCCGGCAGCCGCCATCGCGGCATGCTCGGCCGTGCGGCCATGATGGATCTCGTAGCCGCGCACGGCCAGGCCGGACAGCGCGGCCCACGGCCCGGTCAACGCGCCGAACGCGGCTTCGCGATGCCGCACCGTCTTGTCCGGCGCGAAGACCGTGACCAGCGGCAGCAGCCCGAGGCCGGGACCATTGCCGTCCACGCCATGTGGATCGATCAGCGCCTCGCCCAGCATCTGCAAGCCGCCGCAGACGCCCAGCACCGCGCCGCCGCGCGCCGCATGGGCGGCGACCGCGCGGTCGAGGCCCTGTGAACGAAGCCATGCGAGATCGCTGCTGGTGTGCTTGGAGCCGGGCAGGATGATCCAGTCCGCGCCCGCCACATCGGCCGGGCTGCGCGCCCAGCGCAGGCGCACGCCGGCGATGTTCTTCAGCGGCTGGAATTCGTCGAGATTGCTGATGCGCGGATAGGCGATCACGGCGATGGTGCGGGTGACCTCGCCCGCCGACACGCTGCGGTCGTCGAACACGCCGTCCTCTTCGGGCAGGCCGTGCTGCCACCACATCGGCAGCGTCGCGACGGTCGGAACGCCGGTGAGTTCCTGCAATTGCTGCGGCGCGGGCGCGAGCAGCGCCGCATCGCCGCGGAACTTGTTGAGCACGAAGCCGGCGAGCCGCGCACGGTCGTCCTCGGGCATCAGCGCCCAGGTGCCGTAGAGGTGCGCGAAGGCGCCGCCGCGGTCGATGTCGGTCACGAGCAGGCAGCGCGCATCGGCATGCCGCGCGACGCGCAGGTTGACGATGTCGCTGGCCATCAGGTTGATCTCGGCCGGCGAACCGGCGCCCTCGATCACCACGACCTCGTGGTCGGCGCGCAATGCGTCCAGCGCCTGCGCGATCCGTGGCCAGACACGCTCGCTGCGGCCGCGCCACGGCAGCGCCGAGAGCGCATCATCCACCTGCCCCATCAGGACCACCTGACTGTGCGTGTCGCGCTCGGGCTTGAGCAGCAGCGGGTTCATGCGCACGTCGGGCTCGGCGCGGGCCGCGAGCGCCTGGAAATACTGCGCGCTGCCGATCTCGCCGCCGGCCACGACCCGCGCGTTGTTGCTCATGTTCTGCGCCTTGAACGGCGCCACCTTGCGGCCCTGCCGCGCATACCAGCGACACAGCGCGGTGGCCAGCCAGCTCTTGCCGGCGCCGCTGGTGGTGCCGAGCACCATCACGCAGCGGGCCTGGCCAGGTCCCTTGTTTGGATTCATCGGCGCATTGTCCTTTACCACCCGGCGGACGCCGGCCGGCCGTGACATCCATCACGCTTCGGCAAGGCAAGCCGTTACGGGCGAATCCATCGACGCGCCTTGGCCGTACTCGCCCTGAATCAACGAGGTGAGAGAGCCACGGTCCATGCCCTTACGCGATATCGCGCTCACGGTGGAAGAGCGCGCCACGAATCAATTCTTCTGGGTCCTGATCGAAGCAGCGGACAGTGACTCGCCGGATGCCATCCACTACCGGCCGCTCCATTGCGCCTCGGCGCCTCAGTCGAGCTATTCGAGCGCACTGGTGCTCGGCGTCGCGGCGCTGCGCAGGCTGGTCGATGCGCAAGCTGCGCGCTCATCCGAGGGGGAGGACTGATCCTCGAATGGCGCGCGCCCGCCGCTCAGCGCACCGCGACCTTGGGGCTCACGCCGGCCGGCGCAGCTTCGGCCACCGCCGTCTCCCATCCACCCCCCAGCGCCCGAATCAGCCCCACGGTCGCCTGGTACTGCGCCGAACGCACCTGCACCGCCTGCCGCCGGTTGCGCAGTTCGCTGCGCCGGGCGTCGAGCAGGTCGAGCTGGCTGACATAGCCATTGCGGTAGCGCGAATCGGACAGCGCG
Source organism: Variovorax sp. SRS16 (assembly GCF_901827165.1). Classification (NCBI taxonomy): domain Bacteria; kingdom Pseudomonadati; phylum Pseudomonadota; class Betaproteobacteria; order Burkholderiales; family Comamonadaceae; genus Variovorax; species Variovorax sp. SRS16. Next base: position 2,507,598 of record NZ_LR594666.1, on the reverse strand, counting down.
GTCGCGCGGGTTGCCGAGGCGACTGCCTTGGCCTGCACCTCCGACTGCGCGTCCAGGATGCGCAGTGCCGACAGCTGGTCCTCGACCTCCTTGACGGCCGTCAGCACCTGCGTGCGGTAGCTCGCCAGCGCGCCGTCGAGTTGCGCCGATGCGCTCTGCACGCCGGCCTCGCGGCGGCCGCCGTCGAAGAGCGGCAGCGACAGCAGCGCGCCAATGCCCCAGGAGCGCGCCGACCACTTGAACAGATCGCCGGCAGTCGACGATGCATAGCCCGCGCCGCCCGTGAGCGAGATGTCCGGGAACCACGCGGCCTGCGCAACGCCCACGCGCGCCTGCGCCGCCAGCACCGATTTCTGCGCCGCCGAAATATCGGGCCGCCGCGCCAGCACGGTGCCGGGAATGCCGGCCGGAATCACCGGCAAGGCGGCCGACCATGCGTCGGTCCGGAGACCGAAGTTCGATGCCGCATCGCCCACCAGCACGGCGAGCGCGTGTTCGGTTTCCGCGCGCTGACGGTCGAGCGTCAGCGCATCGGATTCGGTGGCGGCCACTTCGGTCTCGACGCGCGCGACGTCGAGTTCGGCCAGGTCGCCCGCCTGGTAGCGGCGCTGCGTGAGGCGCAGCGTGTCGCGGTAGGCATCGACGGATTCGCGCACCAGCGCGCGCTCGGCATCGAGTGCGCGCAGCGACAGATAGGTCTGCGCGGTCTCGGCCTCGACCAGCAGCTTCGTGCTCTGCAGCAGGCCGGCGCGCGCATCGGCATCGAGCCGCGCCGCATCGCTGGCCTGCGACAGGCGGCCGAACAGATCGACTTCGTAGGAGATGTTGGCGCCGGCCGTGAGCAAGGTCTGGGCATTGGGACTCTGGACCCGGTCCAACCCTGCCGCCCGGTTCGCGCCTGCGCCGACGCCGATCTGCGGCGCACGGTCGGCATCGGTGCTGCGTGCCAGCGCACGTGCCTCGGCCAGGCGCGCGGCCGCGCCCTGCAGCGTGGTGTTGTTGGCGTCGGCGCGTTCGACCAGCGCATCGAGCACCGGGTCATTGAAGGCGCGCCACCATTCGCCGCGCGGCTGCGCTTCGGCTGGCTGGGCGCGTGTCCACGTGCCTTCCTTCGGCGCGACGGCTGCGCCCTGCTCCTTGAATTGCGCCGGCGCGTTGACGGGCGGCAGTTCGGCCGGCGCGGTCGCGCAGCCGGCCAGCACGAGCGCCGCCAGCAGCGGGACCAGTGCGGCGTTCCAGCGCCGGCTCAGAGTTTGAAGATCGCGTGTCATGGTGCGTTGTCCTTTTCGAGCGGCCCCGAGGCCGCGGTCCGTGTCATCAGTCATGCGCCTTGCGGGGTGATGCGGGCATCGGCCGCAGCCCGCCGCCACCGGCCGCAGCCGACGGTGCAGCGGCCGGCTGGTCGCCCGACACGAAGGCATCGATATGCGGCACCTCGCCGTGCAGCTTGAGCGGCCTGTTGCCGGTCAGCCGGCGCAGCAGCACGTAGAACACGGGCGTCAGGAACAGGCCGAAAGCCGTCACGCCGAGCATGCCGGCGAACACCGCGACGCCCATGGCCTTGCGCATCTCGGAGCCCGCACCGGTGGACAGCACCAGCGGCAGCACGCCCATCACGAAAGCCAGCGAGGTCATCAGGATCGGGCGCAGCCGCAGGCGGCTGGCCTCGATCGCGGCCTGGATCGGCGTTCGGCCGGCGAACTCCAGCTCGCGCGCGAACTCGACGATCAGGATCGCGTTCTTCGCGCTCAGCCCCACCAGCACGATCAGCCCGATCTGCGTGAACACGTTGTTGTCGCCGCCCGAGAGCCAGACGCCGGTCATCGCGGCCAGGAGGCCCATGGGCACGATCAGGATGATCGCGATCGGCAAGGTCAGGCTCTCGTACTGCGCCGCCAGCACCAGGAACACCAGCAGGATCGCGAGCGGGAACACCAGCACCGCGGAATTGCCGGCCAGGATCTCCTGGTAGGTCAGCTCGGTCCATTCGTAGCTCACGCCCTTGGGCAGGGTCTGCGCGGCAATGCGCATCACCGCGTCCTGTGCCTGGCCCGACGAATAGCCGGGTGCCGGGCCGCCGTTGATGTCGGCCGCGAGGTAGCCGTTGTAGCGCATCGCGCGTTCCGGGCCGAAGCTCGAGTTGACCTTCATCAGGGCCGACAGCGGCACCATCTCGCCGCTGGTCGAGCGCACCTTCAGGAGGCCGACGTCCTCCGCACGCGCGCGGAACGGCGCGTCGGCCTGCACGCGCACGCTGTAGGTACGGCCGAACTTGTTGAAGTCGTTGACGTAGAGGCTGCCGAGGTAGATCTGCATGGTGTCGAAGATGTCCGTCACCGGCACGCCGAGCTGGCGTGCGCGCGTGCGGTCGATGTCGGCATAGAGCTGCGGCACGTTGACCTGCCAGCTGGTGAACATGCCGGCCAGCTCGGGCGCCTGCTGGGCCTTGGCCATGAAGGCCTTGACCGCCGCGTCCATCTGCTCGTAGCCGACCGAGGCGCGGTCTTCCAGCTGCAGCTTGAAGCCGCCCGTGGTGCCGAGTCCCGCCACCGGCGGCGGCGGGAACATCACGATGAAGGCGTCCTGGATGCCCGCGAACTGCTGGTTGAGCTGGCCCGCGATCGCGCCGCCGCTCTGGTCGGCGCGCTGGCGCTCGGCAAAGGGCTTGAGCGTGGCGAACACGATGCCCGAGTTGGAGCTGTTGGTGAAGCCGTTGATCGACAGGCCCGGGAACGCGATCGCATCCTGCACGTTCGGGTTCTTCTTCATGATGTCGCCCATGCGCTGGATCACCTCGTCGGTGCGGTCCAGCGTGGCGCCGTCCGGCAGCTGCGCGAAGCCGATCAGGTACTGCTTGTCCTGCGCCGGCACGAAGCCGCTCGGCACGGCCTTGAAGAGGCCGAAGGTGACGCCGATGAGTGCCAGGTAGACCACCAGCATCAGCGTCTTGCGCGAGATCACGCCCTTGACGCCGCCGCTGTACGCCTGGGCACCGCGCCGGAACAGCCGGTTGAAGCCGCGGAACAGCCAGCCGAAGACGCGGTCCATGCCGCGCGTCAGCGCATCCTTGGGCGCGTCATGGCCGCGCAGCAGCAAGGCGGCGAGCGCCGGCGACAGCGTGAGCGAATTGATCGCCGAGATCACGGTCGAGATCGCGATGGTCACCGCGAACTGCCGGTAGAACTGGCCGGTGAGCCCGCTGATGAAGGCCAGCGGCACGAACACCGCGACCAGCACCAGCGCGATCGCGATGATCGGCCCCGACACCTCGCGCATCGCGCGGTAGGTGGCCTCGCGCGGCGTCAGCCCGGCCTCGATGTTGCGCTCCACGTTCTCCACCACCACGATGGCATCGTCGACCACGATGCCGATCGCCAGCACCAGTCCGAACAGGCTCAGCGCATTGATCGAGAAGCCCAGCACGTGCAGCACGGCGAAGGTGCCGATCACCGAGATGGGCACCGCCAGGAGCGGAATGATCGAGGCGCGCCAGGTCTGCAGGAACAGGATCACCACCAGCACCACCAGCATGATGGCTTCGAGCAGCGTGTGGATCACCGATTCGATCGAGGCGCGCACGAACTGCGTCGGGTCGTAGGCGATGCGGTATTCCACGCCCTCGGGCATGTTCTTCTGCAGCTCGTCCATGGTCTTGCGCACGTTGGCCGAGATGTCGAGCGCGTTCGAGCCCGGCGCCTGGAACACGCCCATGCCGACCGCCGGGTCGTTGTTGAGCAGCGAGCGCAGCGAATAGTCGGCCGCGCCGAGCTCCAGGCGCGCGATGTCGCGCAGCCGCGTGACGGCACCGTCGCTGCCGGTCTTGACGATGATGTCGCCGAACTCGTCCTCGTTCTGGAGCCGGCCCTGGGCGTTGATCGACAGCTGCATGTCCGCGCCCTGCGCGCCCGGCGACTGGCCGACCACGCCGGCCGCGGCCTGCACGTTCTGGCCACGGATCGCGGCCACCACGTCGTCGGCCGACAGGCCGCGCTGCGCGACCTTCTGCGGGTCGAGCCAGACGCGCATCGAGTACTCGCCGCCGCCGAAGATCTGCACCTGGCCGACGCCCTGGATGCGCGACAGCGGGTCCTTGACGTTGAGCACCGCGTAGTTGCGCAGGTAGTTCATGTCGTAGCGGTTGTTCGGCGACACGAGGTGCACCACCATCGTCAGGTCGGGCGCGCTCTTGACGGTCGTGATGCCCAGGCGACGCACTTCCTCGGGCAGCCGCGGCTCGGCCTGCGAGACGCGGTTCTGCACCAGCTGCTGCGCCTTGTCGGGATCGGTGCCGAGCTGGAAGGTCACGGTCAGCGTCATCACGCCGTCGGTGGTCGCCTGGCTGCCCATGTAGAGCATGCCTTCGACGCCGTTGATCTGCTCCTCGATCGGCGTCGCCACCGTCTCGGCGATCACCTTCGGGTTCGCGCCGGGATACTGCGCGCGCACCACCACCGAAGGCGGCGACACCTCGGGGTATTCGGAGATCGGCAGGCTGCGCAGCGCGATCAGGCCGGCGATCAGCATCAGCAGCGAGAGCACGCCGGCGAAGATCGGCCGGTCGATGAAGAACTTGGACAGATTCATTTTGGGATTCCTCCGGGAGCCCGGATCAGGATTTCGCGGCGACCACGGCCTGCGCCTGCGGCGGCTCGGCGCGGGCGTCCATGGTCACGTTCTGCGGCGCGACCAGCGCGCCGGGACGGATGTGCTGCAGGCCGTTGACGACGATGCGCTCGCCGGCCTTCAGGCCCTTGCTCACCACGCGCAGACCGTTCACCGGCGCGCCGAGCGTGACCTCGCGGTACTCGGCCTTGTTGTCGTCACCGACGACCATCACGTACTTCTTGTTCTGGTCGGTGCCGATCGCGCGTTCGCTGACCAGCAGCGCGCTGTCGCTGCGCGCCTGCCCCATGCGGATGCGCGCGAACTGGCCGGGGATCAGCGCGCCGTCCTTGTTGTCGAAGGCGGCGCGCACGCGCACCGTGCCGCTTCGGGCGTCGACCTGGTTGTCGATCAGTTGCAGGCGGCCTTCGTAGGGCGTGCCGTCGAGGCCGGCGGTGCCCATCTGGACCGGGATGCCGCCGATGCTGCTGCGCGCGCTGGCACCGCCGGGCAGGTCTTTCAGCGCCCGCACGACCACTTGCTCGTCGACATCGAAGCTCGCATAGATCGGGCTTACCGACACCAGCGTCGTGAGCACCGGCGCGCCGGGGCCGGCGGCGACGAGGTTGCCCACGGTCACTTCGAGCTTGCCGATGCGGCCGGACACCGGCGCACGCACCTGCGTGTAGCCGAGGTTCAGGCGCGCGCTCTGCAGCGAGGCCTGCGCAGCATGCAGGTTGGCTTCGGCTTCGCGCCCGGCATTGACGCGCTCGTCGAGTTCACGCTGCGCGATGGCCTGCTCGTCCCACAGCCGGCGCGCGCGTTCCTGCTCGCTGCGGCTGAAGGACAGGCGCGCCTGCGCCGAGGCGACCTGCGCCTCGGCCCGCTCGACCTCGGCCGCATAGGGCGCGGGGTCGATGGTGATCAGCAGCTCGCCCTGCTTGACCAGCGAGCCTTCGCGAAAGTGCACCGCCTGCACCGCACCGGCCACACGCGAGCGCACGTCGACCCGTTCGACCGCTTCGAGCCGGCCCGAGAACTCGTCCCAGGTATTGACGTCGGAGGCGGTGACGGTGGCCACCGACACCGGCGTCGCGCGCGGCGCCGCGACCGCCTTGGCGTCGTTCGCCTCGGCATTGAAGCTGTGCAGGCCGAGCACCGCGCAGGCGATCGCGATCGCCGCGGTCAGGCCGGTCACGGTGGGCCAGACGCCGCGGCGGGCCAGGGAGGAGAGCTGTTGCTTCGTCATGATGAAACGTCCTTTTGGGTGACTCTGGGGATGCAAAGGGCCGCCCTGCGCGGATGGCGCGGGGAAGCCTGAAAACGGATCGATCGGTGGGCGCGGCGTCCCGGCATCGGGAAGGCCGCCGTCGCTCGGGAAAAGCACTCTCCCCAAACGGTGGTTGTGCCACCGCATCGACAGAGAAACCATGACCTCGCCCGTCAGGGGCGGTTCGTGCGACAGGGGCCTTCAGGGCCCTGGCGCCGCGGCCCGCCTAGTGCGGTGGCGGTGCCGCGCTGAAGAACTCGCGGAAGTGCTGCTGCACCGTCGCCTCGCAGGCCGCGCAGCCCGAGCTTCCAGGCTCGTACAGCGCATCGGGCCAGTTGTCGGCACCCGGCAGCACATGCCGGGTCACCGGAATGCCGGCCTCGCTCAGCCGGCGCGCGAAGTTCATGCCTTCGTCGCGCATCGCGTCGTCCTGCCCGACCAGCACCAGCGTCGGCGCCAGCTGGGCCAGCCGCAGCGAGGCGCCGGGCACCGCATAGGGATGCGTGGTGTTCATCGGGCAGGCCAGGTACTCCTGCCAGCCCGAAGCCCATCGGCAATTCGGCGTATCGCCGCTCGCCTTGCGCAGCGAGGCCGTGCCCGCGCAGGGGTCCAGCATCGGCGACAGCAGGATCTGGCCGGCCAGCGGCGGATGTGCCCGGTCGCGCGCCATCAGCGCCACCGCGGCGGCCAGGTTGCCGCCGGCTTCCTCGCCGGCCAGGAACATGCGGGCGCCCTTGCCGGCCATCTTCACACGCTGCTTGTAGAGCCATTCGAGCGCCGCATAGCCGACCTCGATCGGCTCGGGGAACGGCGCCTTGGGCGCCAGGGGATAGTCGAGCGACACCACCACCGCGCCGGCCCCCGCCAGCAGGCGTGCCACGTTGCGGCCGTTGTCCAGATCGCCGCAGACGAAGGTGCCGCCGTGGAAATGCAGCACCAGCGGCACCGTCGCACCCCGCGCCCGCTGGCCGTACAGGCGCGCCGCGACCGGCTCGCGGTCGGGCAGCTCGATGCGGATGTCGGTTTCGGCGCCCGGTGCCGCCACGGGGGCGGCGGCAGGGTGCGGAGTCGGACGGGATGACATGGACAACCTCAGTGGGTGAACGATGGCTTGAATATAAGCCGCGCATTGACCACCGCAACGGGCCATCGAACCCCACTCTGTTTCCAATCAATCAACAATCGCTTCGGGGCAACATGTGAGAATCCCGCTCCGCCGGCGCTCGCCGGCCCCATGGAGAAATATCGAATGGACCAGATCCAGGGCATGCGGATCTTTGTCCGCGTCGTCGAGGCGGGCACTTTCACGCGCGCCGCCGACTCGCTCGGGCTGCCCAAGGGCACCGTGACCAAGCAGATCCAGGCGCTGGAGTCGCGCCTGCGCGTGAAGCTGCTCAACCGCACCACCCGGCGCGTGACGGTCACGCCGGACGGCGCGGCGTATTTCGAGCGCACCGCGCGCCTGCTGAACGACTTCGACGAGATCGAGGCCAGCATGACCAATGCGCAGGCCAACCCGACCGGGCGCCTGCGGCTGGATGTCGGCTCGGCGATGGCGCGGCTGGTGATCCTGCCGGCGCTGTCGACCTTCTGCGACCGCTACCCCGACATCCAGGTCGACCTTGGCGTCAGCGACCGCACGGTGGACCTGATCACGGACAACGTCGACTGCGTGATCCGCGGCGGCGATCTGACCGATCAATCGCTGGTCGCGCGCCGCATCGGCACCCTGCCCTGGATGACGGTGGCCTCGCCGGCCTACCTCAAGCGCTACGGCACGCCGCAGCATCCGGCCGACATCGAGAAGCGGCACTTGGTGGTGAGCTTCTTCTCGGGCAGCACGCGGCGCATCTTTCCCCACGAGTTCGTCAAGGGCGACGAGCACATCGAGCTCGCGGGACCGTACCGGGTGTCGGTCAACGACAGCAATGCGCATATGACGGCGGTGCTCGGCGGCTTCGGCATCTCGCAGGTCATCACCTACATGGCCGAGCCCTACATCGCCAGCGGCGAGCTGGTCGAGATCCTGCACGACTGGATCCGGCCGCCCCTGCCGGTGCACGTGGTCTATCCGCCCAACCGCCACCTGAGCGCCAAGGTGCGGGCCTTCGTGGATTGGGCGGCAGAGTTGTTCGCCAAGCATCCGAGGCTGCAGCGCAGCTGAGCACCGGCCGGACCTGTCGGGCGCTCAGGCGTCCGCTGCACGGGGCTTCACACGGTCCGCCAGTGCGATGGCCGCCGCGTCCTCGCCGCCGGGCACCGCGATGCGCGCATGCTCGACGAAGCGGCCGTCCTGCCAGCGATAGATCAGGGCATCGACATCGCTGTCGCCCAGCGTCATCCGCGCCGGCTGGCCCGCGACATCGCGGGCCAGCTGCGGCACCACCAGATAGCGCGTCGCGCCATGGACGAAGGTCTCCACCGCGCGCGCGCCGGCGGTGTCGAGTTCCTGAATGCAATGCATGGAGGCGTCCGAGAGAAGTGGATGCGGCCAGCCTAGAAGCCGAACAGCCGCGCCGGGTTGTCGCGCAGGATTTTTTCTCGCGCCGCGGCATCGGGCACCCAATCGGCCAGGAGCTCAAGCAGTTCGCCGGTGTCGCGCCCGCCTTCGGGAATATGCGGCCAGTCGCTGCCCCAGATCACGCGACCGGGCACGGCTTCGACGATGGCCTGCGCGACCAGCCGCTCATCATGTATCCGCGCAACGCGGGCATCGGCCTCTACTGGAAAGTGCAGGAGCTGTGCGCCAAGGCCGGCTTTCGGCCGCGGATGGTGCAGGAGGCGCGCGATGCGTCCACCATCATCGGTCTCGTGGCCGCGGGGGGCGGCATCGCACTGGTGCCCAGCGACACCCAATGCATCCAGCTGGCGGGCGTGGTCTATCGGCGCCTGCTCGACAAGGAGGCGGTGTCCACGCTGCACCTGGCCTATCGCACGGCGCACGAGAGCGCCTACCTGCGCCTGTTCCTGGAACGGCTCCGGGCGGCGCCGCCGGCTTCACGGCGTGCCGGGCGCTGAGCCGCGACGCTCGGCCGTCCATGCGTGCCGCAGCGCTCGCTGGCTCGCGGGCGGCAACACACCGAGGCGCACATGGTCCGGCAGGCCGAAGGATGCGGTGTCGCGCAACTGGACGCCGGCATCGCGCAGCGCCGCGGCCCGCGCGGCATGGGACGTGTCCGGGCGCGCGCAGAAGAAATTGGCGACGCTGGGCAGGCAGGTCCAGCCGAGCGCCGTGCACATCGCCTGCTGCTCGGCTTTCCAGTGACGAAGCTGCGCCAGACTGTGCCGCAACCAGGCCTGAGTGTCCTCTTCGGTCCAGGCCGCGAGCAGCGCCACGCCATGCGCACCGAGGGGCCAGGAAGGCGCCAGCCGATCGAGGCGCGCACGCATTCCCTCTTCGCCGGCCGGCGCGATCGCGTAGGCCGCGCGCACGCCCGTCAGGCCCAGCGCCTTGTTCGGCGTCCAGAGCTGCCAGACGCGCGCCTTCTGCGCCGCGCCGAGCCCCAGGCGTCCTTCCAGGCGCAAGGGTTCGTAGGCCAGATCGAGGACGCAGACGGCCTGCGCAGGCAGTGCGTCGATCACGCCCTGCAGGCCGTCCTGGGCCTGGCCGAGCGGACTCGACGGATCGCAGCACCAGACCAGGTCCGCATCGGCCGACGGTGACGGCGCGCACTGCGCCGACAGGCCCCAGGCCCGGGCGGCGCGCAGGCAGTCGCCATAGCTGTAGGACGGCAGCCACGCTCGGCGTCCGCCCTGCTGCGCGACGGCCGCGCTGATGCGTGCGATGAATTCGCTCGCGCTGGCCGCGATCAGGATGCGTTCGTCCTCGACACCGTGGAACGCGGCGAGCCGGGCGCGCAGCGCGGTGTAGTGCGGGTCCGGGTAGCGGGCGGCGTCGGCGGCTTGCAGCGCATCCAGCGCATCGGGGCACGGCCCGCAGGCATTGCCGTTGGTGGAGAAATCGTGCGGCGCCGCGCCTCGGGCGTCGGGGCCGCCGTGGACAAGGCCGGCCTCATCGAATTCGCTCATGGCCATCCGATCGCCGACAGGCCCGCGATGGCAATCACGGCGCAGACGGCGCATGCGATCACTGTGCGCGAGGCCAGGTCCACGGCGCGCGAGATGTCGGCCGATGTCGCTGCCCGTCCGGCCGCATGGAGCGTGTAGACGCCGGGCTTGGCGAGGCGCACATCGAGCAGCAGTGCCATTGCGGCCATGGGCCAGCCGCTGTTGGGGGACGGGGTTTGATCGGCTTCGCGGCGGATCGCACCCAACCCGGCCCTCCCCCGGAGGGCGAGGGAGCAAAGCAAGAGCACCAACGCGGTGAGACGCGCGGGCAGCCACGAGAGCAGGTCGTCCGCGCGCGCGGCCCACTTGCCGGCCCATTCCCAGACACGGCCAGCGCGCTCGCCGCGATAGCCCCACATCGCATCGGCCGTGTTGGCGAAGCGGTAGATCGCGGCGCCGGGCAGCCCGCCGAGCACGAACCAGAACAGCGGCGCGACCAGCGAATCGTTGAGGTTCTCGGCCAGCGATTCGATCGCGCTTTCGCGCACTTCGCACTCGCTCAGGCTCTTCGCATCGCGGCTCACCAGCCGCGCAAGCTGCGCGCGACCCTCTTCGAGCGAGCGGCCGAGGGCGGCCTCGACCGCGAGCACTTCGTCGCGCAGCATGCGCCAGGCGAGCAAGGGCTTCAGCGCAAGGCCGATGAGCACGGCAGCGGCCCAGGGTGGGAGGCGTTCGGCGATGGCAGCGACGATCCACGCGGCGCAGAAGACCATCGCGGCACCGCCCCACCAGGCAGCCGCGCCGGCGACGAGGCGTGGAAGATCGCGCGCGCGTGACGCCATCTCTGCACGCGGCGCGATGCGTCGCCCGATCCATCCGAGGTAGCGGCCGATCCAGACGACGGGATGCCAACGAGCGGGAGGTTCGCCGAGCCAGTGGTCGATGGCCATGGCGAGCAACAAGGCCGCGACACCGATCAGCACTGTCGTGCCCCCACCCCAGCCCTCCCCCAAAGGGGGAGGGAGCCAGACCGCCGGCGCGAACATCTCAGTCTTCAATTCCGCGCTGGGCGGGGATGCCAGCCTTGAACGCGTGCTTGACCATCTGCATCTCGGTCACCGTATCCGCCAGTTCGATGATCTCGGGCGGGCAGCGTCGGCCGGTCAGCACGACGTGCACTTCCTTCGGCCGTGCGCGCAGCGTGTCGAGCACGCCTTGCAGCGGCAGCCAGCCGTAGATCAGCGGGTAGGTGACCTCGTCGAGCACCACCATGAAATGCTCACCCGAGAGGATCGCCGCCCTCGCCTTCTCCCAGCCATCGCGCGCGAGCTGCGCCGAGCGTTCCAGGTCCTGGCTCTTCCAGCTGAAGCCGTCGCCCAGGCCTTCGATGGGGACGCCGATCTGCTCGAACATGCGGTGCTCGCCGAAACGCGCGCTCGGCACCTTCATGAACTGGTAGATCTTCACCGCCTTGCCGCGGCCGTGCGCGCGCAGCGCGAGGCCGAAAGCGGCGGTGCTCTTGCCCTTGCCGTCGCCGGTGTTGACGATCACGATGCCGCGGCGCTCGCCTTCGGGCTTCTCGTAGGGTTTTTCGCTGGGCGGAGTTTCGATCTGCATGGGTGTCCTTCTTTCTTTCGTCAATGCGGTATCGCCATCCAATGGCCGGCCACGCGGTGAACCGTCACGCGCCCGCCGAAGACCGCTTCGAGCGCTTCGTGCGTCGCGGGGTCGTCGCAGGCGCCGTGGTGCAGCACGCGCCCCTCGGCCATCACCACCATCGCATCGGCGGCGAGCGCGGCGTTGAGTTCGTGCAGCACGCTGACGACCGTGCGTCCTTCGGCGGTCAGTGCGCGCGCGGTCTGCATCCAGTCGGCCTGATGCGGCGGATCGAGGTTGGCCAGCGGCTCGTCCATCAGCAGCAGCCCGGCTTCGACCGCCAGCGCGCGCGCCAGCAGCACGCGCTGCCGCTCGCCGCCCGACAGCTGGCCGAGCGGCCGGCCGCGCCATTCCCAGGCCTGCGTGCTGCGCAGCGCGCGTTCGACGGCGGCGCGATCGAGCGCGCTCGGTGCCGCGAGCCAGCGCTGGTGCGGCAGGCGGCCGAGCATCGCGACGTCGTAGACCATCAGGTCGTCGGCGCTGCCCTCGCCCGCGCCGCCCTGCCCGAGCCAGGACAGCCGCTGCGCGCGCGCGCGTCCGGACAGCGCAGCCAGCGGCTCGCCGAACAGATGCACGCCGCCCGTGTGCGCGAGCAGGCCCGCGAGCACCTTCAGCAGTGTCGACTTGCCGGCGCCGTTCGGCCCGACGATGCTGGTCCAGCGGCCGGACGCCAGCGACAGATCGATGCCGTGCAGCACCTCGGTGACGCCCAGCGTGGCGCGGACCTGCCGGGCCTCGAGCGCGATCTGCTGCGCGACGGGCGTGGCCATCAGAAGCCTCCGCGCGCGCTGCGCCGGTGCATCAGCCACAGCAGGTAGCTGCCGCCCAGCACCGCGGTCAGCACGCCGACCGGCAGTTCCTGCGGCGCGATCAGCCAGCGCGCCAGCAGATCGGCCGCCATCAGCAGCAGGCCGCCCATCGCGGCCGACAGCACCACCAGCCGCGCATGCGTGGTCTTGACGGCCGAGCGCACCAGGTGCGGCGCTGCAAGCCCGACGAAGGCGATGAGCCCGGTCTGCGCCACGGCCGTGCCCGTGGCCAGCGCCAGCACCGCGACCAGCGCCGCGCGCATCGCGCCCAGCGGCAGGCCCAGGCTGCTGGCAGTCGCCTCGCCGAGCGCCAGCCCGTCGAGCACCGGCGCCAGCGCCCAGCCGCACAGCAGGCAGAGCGCGCCCAGCCCGCCCATCACCGCACACGCGCCCCATCCCACCAGGCCGGTGCTGCCCAGCATGAAGCCCTGGATGGCCTGCAGGATGTCGGCCGATGCGATGGTGACCAGGTCCTTGACCGCACCGAGCACCACGCCGACGATCACGCCCGCGAGCAACAGCCGCAGCGTCTGCTGCACGCCGCGCGCCAGCAGCAGCGTGAGCAGCACGGCCAGCACCGCGCCGAAGAAGGCCGCGCCGGTCAGGCCCAGGCGCACCACCCATTGCGTGCTGGTCGGCGACACGCCGAACATCCACAAGGCCAGCGCCACGCCGAGCGAGGCGCCCGATGCGCTGCCGAGCAGATAGGGATCGGCCAGCGGATTGCGAAACAGCCCCTGCGCCACCGCGCCCGCCAGCCCGAGCAATGCGCCGGCCAGCCAGGCGCCCAGCGTGCGCGGCAAGCGGATGTCCCACACGATCTGCATCGCCACCGGATCGTCGCGCACCGCCAGCACGCGCTCGAAGCCGGTGCTGCCGATGCCGGCGCCGAGCACGAGCAGCGCGGCGCTCAGCAGCAGCAGCGCCAGGCCGAGCGCGAGCGCGCGGCGGTGCTGGCTCTTCATCCGCGCTCTCCGCGCGTCTTGTCGAGCAGGCATTGCGCCATCAGCCGCGCGGCCTCGCCCATGCGCGGGCCGGGCCGCACCAGCACGTCGGATTCGGCGGCGGTGAAGCGGCAGATGCGGCCTTCGCGCACGGCGCGGATCGCACCCCAGCCCGGCCGCTGTTCCAGACCTTGCGCACTGCGCGCGCCGACCATGATCAGGTCGGGATTGGCGCGCACCACGTACTCGGGATTGAGCTTGGGGAAAGGCCCGAGCGAAGCCGGCACGATGTTCCTCGCGCCGAGCCGCGCGAGCGTCTCGCCGATGAACGAAACTTCGCCGGCCGCATAGGGCGCGCTGTTGACTTCGAAGTACACGCGCGTGCGCTTCATCACTTCCGCGGGCAGCGATTGCGCCGCGGCCGAGACGCTGGCATCGATGGTGCGCCACACCTGCTGCGCATCGTCGACGCCGAGCGCACGGCCCAGCGCATCGAGCACGCGCCGCACGTCGGCATGGTTCTTCGGTTCGAGCACCAGCACCTTGAGGCCGAGGGCCTCGAGCCGCTGCGTCACGCGCGAGGACTTGGCCAGCAGCACCAGATCGGGTTGGAGCGCGACGATCGCCTCGACATTCGGATCGAGCCCGCCGCCGACCTGCGGCAGCGCACGCACCGGATCGGGCCAGTTGGAGTAACGGTCGACGCCGACCAGCCGGGCGCAGGCGCCGAGCGTGCAGACCGATTCGGTCAGCGAAGGCAGCAGCGACACGATGCGCTGCGGCGGCCGCGGCAGATCGACGCTGACGCCGCGCTCGTCGGTCACGGCCACCGCTTGTGCCGCGAAGGCCAGCGCGCACAGCAGCACGGCGGATGCCAGGCGCAGAAGACGGTTCATCGGGGTTCCTTCAAGGCGAGCGGCAAGCCGGCCGCCATCAGCGTGACGCGGTCGCAGGCGGCAGCGACCTCCTGGTTGAGACGGCCCAGCGCATCGACGAAGGCACGCACCTCGCGGCCGAGCGGGATCACGCCGAGGCCGATCTCGTTGCCGACCAGCACGATGGGACCGCGCGCATCGGCCAGCGCCTTCAACAGCAAGGCTTGGGCGGTCACGATCTGCGGCGGCGCGGGGCTCAGCGCGGCATCGAGCGGCATCAGCAGGTTGGTGAGCCACAGGGTGAGGCAGTCGACCCCCACCAGCGTTTCGGGCGCGCTGTGTGCATCGATCGCCTGCGCCAGCGCGACAGGTTCCTCGACCGTGACGAGCCCGGGCACGCGCTGGGCGCGATCGGCCCGATGGCGCGCGATGCGCTCGCGCATCTCGTCGTCGTGCGGCATGGCGGTCGCGATCAGCACCGCATGGCGGCCCGGCGACGCGGCGAGCCAGTCGGCCGCGCGCTGTTCGGCGCGCCGCGACTTGCCGCTCTTCTGGCCGCCCAGGATGAATTCGCGCTCAGCCATGATCGAACCCGATCGGCGCCGGCAGGAAGAGCCGCGCGGTGGCCGCGAAACTGGAAGCGAACCACGCGTGGAAATAACTCGCGCGCACCGGCCCCTGCACATAGAGCGCTTCGCCTGCGCTCGCCGTGCGGCCGCCACCGGGCCGCACCGTATGGGCCGAGGGCGCCAGCGGTGTCTCGCAACTCGAGTAATGGAAGGTATGCCCGCGCAAAGTTGCGTCTCCGAGTGTCAGTTGCTGCGGCCCGAGACCCGCGAGCCGCTTGTGCATCCGCACATGGCCCGGCAACAGGCCCCACATGCGATGCGCCTGTCCGTCGGCCGTGGTCAGCGTGTCGAACAACGCCATCATGCCGCCGCATTCGGCCCAGACCGGCTTGCCCTGCGCGACATGGCGCGCCAGCGACTCGCGCAAGGCAACGTGGACGGCGAGCGCACCCGCATGCAGCTCAGGATAGCCGCCCGGCAGCCAGACCGCATCGCAGGGCGGCAGCACCTCGCCGGCCAGCGGCGAAAAGAACGAGAGCTGCGCACCGAGCGCGCTCAGCACATCGAGATTGGCCGGATAGATGAATGAGAAGGCCGCGTCGCGCGCGATCGCGAGGGTGCGGCCGGCCAGCAGCGGCGCGCTCGGCGCGGGCTGCGCCGGCGCGACCGCATCGAAGCGAACGCGCGGCAGCCCTTCGACCGGCAGCCGGCCCAGCGGCGTCGCGGCCAGCGCATCGGCGGCGGCATCGAGCCGGGCCATCGCATCGCCGAGCTCGCCGGTCGCGACCAGGCCGAGATGGCGTTCGGGCAGCGCGAAGTCCGTGCCGCGCGGCAAGGCGCCGAGCCACTGGTCCGGCTCGCGCAGCGCATCCTTCAGCATGCCGGCATGGCGTTCGCCGGCCACGCGGTTGGCCAGCACGCCGGCCCATGGCAGGCCGGGCCGGAAGTTCTGCAGCCCGTAGGCCAGCGCGCCGAAGGTGCCGGCCATGGCCTGCGCATCGATCACGGCCATCACCGGCAGACCGAAGCGCTCGGCCAGATCGGCCGCGCTGGGCGACCCGTCGAACAGGCCCATCACGCCTTCGACGATCACCAGCTCGGCCGCGCTCGCCGCCGCATGCAGGCGCGCGCGGCAATCGGCCTCGCCGGTCATCCAGAGGTCGAGCGAATGCACGGGCGCGCCGCTCGCCAGCGCGAGCCAGTGCGGATCGAGAAAATCGGGCCCGCACTTGAAGGCCCGCACGCGGCGGCCCTGGCGCGCATGCAGCCGCGCGAGCGCCGCGGCCACCGTGGTCTTGCCCTGCCCGGAGGCCGGCGCGGCCACGAGCAGCGCGGCGCAGGCGGCAGGGGCCGCCGGGTCGCCGGCGTGCGCGTTCAGTGCGGCGTCCACTTGAGGCCGACGTAGGCCGAACGTCCCGCCATGGCGTAGGTGTTGGCCAGCATGTAGTCCTTGTTGCCGACGTTGTCGATGCGCGCCACCAGGCTCAGGTCGGGCGTGAGCTGCGTGCTCGCCACCAGGTTCAGCAGCGTGTAGCCGCCGAGCGTGATGGTGTTGGCCGAATCGTCGAAGCGCTTGCTCGAGGCCTGCACCTCGGCGCCCAGCAGCCAGCCGCCGACGCGCCAGTCGGCGCCGAAGCTCGCATGACGGCGCGCGCGGCGGGCCAGCAGGTGGTCGTTGCTGCGGTCGTGCGGATCCTGGAAATCGAGCGAGCCGCGCAGCGTGACGTCGCCGATGCGATGGTCGGCCGTGAGCGTGATGCCTTCGTACTCGGCGCGCCCGGTGTTGGCATAGCAGCCGAAGCCCGAACCGCAGGCCGTGGCGCCGCCGTCGAAGTTGATCAGGTTGGTCACGCGGTTGCGGTAGATCACGAAGCCCGCGTGCGTCGCGCCCTGCGTGTACTGCAGGCCGGCCTCGACGTTGCGGCTCTCTTCGGGCTTGAGACTCGCCGAGCCGTACTGGCTGAAGCGCTGGAACAGCGTCGGCACGCGGAAGGCGCTGCCGGCCGACACGGTGGCGCGCCATTGCGGCGTGATCGCGAAGCCGTAGGCCGCGCTGCCGGTGGTCTTGCCGCCGAACTCGCTGTCCTCGTCGTGGCGCACATGCAGCTGCAGCGAATGCGGACCCTGCACGTAGCTGTAGCCGAGCGAGAGTGCGTTCTGAGCCCGGTCGCGCGACAGCTCGGGGCTGCTGGCCGAGGTGGCGGCGTTGTCGAGCGCGTCCTCGCGGCGTTCCAGCGCCGCGGTGAACAGGTGCGGGCCGAAGCGGAATTCGTTCTGGAACAGGTAGCTGCGCAGATGCGTCTCGGTCTGGTAGAACGAAGGCTCGGTCTTGTAGAGGCTGTCGGAATCGGTCACCTGCACGCGCGTGCTGTAGACGTCGCTCCACTTCGCGAGCCAGGCCACGCTGGCGGTGCGCAGCCGGTTGTAGCCGATGTCGTCCGGGAAGAACAGGATCGGCTTCTTGACGCCGGAATTGTCGTAGCGCGCGGCCATGTCGTTGTAGAGCAGCGAGGTCTCGATGCGCTGCGAGGGATTGATCTGGAAGCCGAGCCTCAGGTTGCCCGAGGTGCTGTTGTAGCCGTCCTTGTCGGGGTCGGTGATGCCGACCTTCGAGATGTCCCGCTTGCTGACCGGCTGCACGTTGAAGCCGGTGTTCTCGTCGTGCGCGACGCCGAGCGAGTAGTCGAAGGCGCCGCTCGCGCCGCTGACACCGGCCTCGAGGTGGCGCAGGCCGTAGCTGCCGAAGCCGACACCCGCGTAAGGCGCCACGCCGGCCTCGCCCTTCTTCGTGAAGAGCTGGATCACGCCGCCGATCGCATCCGAGCCGTAGACCGCGGCGGCCGGGCCGCGCAGCACCTCGATGCGGTCGATCTGCGCGAGCGGAATGCTTTCCCAGGTGGCGCCGCCGGTGGATTGCGAGTCGACCCGCGCGCCATCGATGTAGACCGCGGTGAAGCGCGTCTCGGCGCCGCGCAGGAACACGCTGCTGGTGTTGCCGGGGCCGCCGTTGCGCGTGATCTCGACACCGGGCAGGCGCGCCAGCACGTCGGCCACGCCGACCGCGCCGCTGCGCTCGATGGTCTCGCGGTCGACGATCGAGACGTCGCTGACGAGGTCGGACACGGGCTGCGCGACGCGGTTCGCGGTGACGACGGTTTCGCCGAGCGATGGCACCGCCTGCGAAAAGGCGTTGCCGCCGAAGGTCGAGACGAGCGCGAGCGGAAGGCAGGCGAGCCGAAGGCGCGCAGGCGCGGATGCGCGCGAGAGGCGCGAGGAGGAAACACAGGTTTTCATGGGAACGACAAAAGATCAAAGCCCGCCACCGGCTTCCCCGCCAGTGCTTGGACGTCATGGCTGCCTGCAAGCTCGCGCATGCGGCAGCCGCCTCGTTGGCCGGTATCCGGGCTGACAGCACCGCCCTCGCCGCCTTCCCAGGTGCCTGTTTCAGGGCACCCAGTGGCTGATTGACGAGGGTGGCATCCTTGATCGGGATGCCGGCTGCTTGACCGTTGCGGGGGCAGCGCAGGCTGGCTCGGCCCGGTGTGGGGCTTCGACTCCTGCTTCCCGTTGAACTGCGCCGCGTGAACCGCGGCGCGAGCACCAACAAAGGCATTTTAAGCTCGCCCGTTCGTGAGCCGCCGCGGAACCACCTTCACCGGGTCGCAGGCGGCGCCCCTGCAAGGGGGTTGGCGAAGCGACACGAAATGCGCGAAGCCTGGGGTACATACAATGCTTCCATGCCCGCACCGAGTCGTATGGACCAGATCGCCGAGCGCGTCGAACGTTTGCTCGTACGCCACGAAGAAGTGCAGCGCACCAATGCGTTGCTGCAGGAGCAGGTGGACGCGCTCACGCGCGAACGCGATGCGCTCAGGTCACGGCTTGCTGCGGCGCGCACGCGGCTCGACGCCCTGCTCGAGCAGTTGCCGGCAGATCCCTCACAAGATTCGACCTCCTCCTGATGAAACAAATCGAAGTCCAGATCATGGGTCAGAGCTACCTGCTCGGCTGTCCCGAAGGCGGCGAGCAGCAGCTGCGCGACGCAGTCGAACGCGTGGATGCCGCGATGTGCAAGATCCGCGATGCCGGCAAGGTGAAGGCGCGCGACCGCATCGCGGTGCTGGCCTCGCTCAATCTCGCCTTCGACCTGGGCCAGCGCGAGGCCGCGCTCGCGGCGTCCGCATCTGCACCCGTACCCGCTGCTGCGCCGGCGCCCGCGAGCGAAGCCGGTGCGGTCGATGACGCCGCCAGCGAAACCCAGGCCTCGCAACTGATCCAGCGCCTGGACCATGCCCTCGCAGGCGACGGTCTTTTACTCTGAAGGACGACATGCACACGCCTTTGCAGGCGTAAAATCGGCACCGTCTGCGGTGACTGTCGGGCTTAATATTTCCTTGTACCAATGCTCTCCGGAGCAGGGCTTGGTATATCGCTTGGCGGGTGTGATCATCTCGCGTCAGATGAACCCGAAGCCTTGCTGCCCTCGCCCACCTGAACCCTGGTTCAGGATGCGAGTCCGGCCTCACTCGCAGACACCTTTTTTCGACGACAACGGCCTCCTCGCGGGGCCGTTGCTTTTGGAGGTCCGGACGGCGATGGCCTTGGGTTTTTCGTCTTGGACCAATGAAACGACTTTTATCTGTCTTGGCGCTCAGTTCATTGGTGCTACGCCGGCCAGCAGATGCTGCAGCATGCGCTGCGCGTTCAGCGGCAACTCGTCGTGCTGGCGCACGCAGGCCATCAGCTTGCGCTGGGCCCATGCATCGGTGAGCGGCACGCAGACCAGGCGCATCGACTTCGCACAGCGCACGGCCGCGGCCTGCGGAACGATGCCGATGCCGATGCGCTGCTCGACCATCCGGCACACGGCCTCGAAGCCGCGCACCCGCACGCGATAGACCAGGCGCTTGCCGAGCCGCTTCGCATGCTGCGCGAGGTGCTCCTGCAGCGGACTGCCCGGCGCCAGACCGACGAACTCGTGCTCGACGATCTCGGCAAAGGCGATGCGCCGCCGCCGCGCAAGATCGTGCCCGCGCGCGACGACGAGCATGAGGTGGTCGCTGCGGAACACGAAGCGCTGCAGCCCGCCCGCATCGACCGCATCCGAAACGATGCCGATGTCGCACAGGCCGGCGCGCACGGCATCGGCGATGTTCTGGCTCGCCTGCTCTTCGAGGTCGACCGAGACGTGCGGATGTGCCGCCAGGAAGCCGCTCAAGACCTCGGGCAGATGCTCGGTCATCGCGGAGGTGTTGCACAGAAGACGGACCTGCCCCTTCAGCCCGGCGCCGTACGCGCCGAGCTCGGCGCGCATCTGCTCCATCTGCGCGAGCACGAGCCGCGCATGATGCGCCAGCGTTCTGCCCGCGTCGGTGGCGCGCACGCCCTGTTTCTCGCGCACCAGGAGCGGCGTCGCCAGCACGTCCTCCATGCCCAGCACGCGCTGGCTGGCCGAAGCCAGCGTCATGTGCGTGCGCTGCGCGCCGGCGGTGATGGTGCCGGCATCGACGATGTTCAGGAACAGGCGCAGATCGATGAGGTCGAATCGCATGCGCCCAAGGTATCACGACAGCCTCAGCCTGCCACTGAGGACGGGTCTGCGATTTCCGCATTTTCGAGCGGCCGCGTCGCCGGCAGACTGCGTGGCATGGACGCGCTGCCCTTCATCCATCCGATCTCCGCGGCCGCCATCGCCTGGCTGGCGGTGGCGGCCGTCTTCCTGGCGGCGGGCATCGTCAAGGGCGTCGTCGGCCTCGGACTGCCGACGCTGTCGATGGCGCTGCTCGCGCTGTGGATGCCGCCGGCCGAAGCGGCGGCGCTGCTGATCGTGCCTTCGCTCGTGACCAACGTCTGGCAGTTGCGGCCGTGGCCGGCGCTCGGCCCGGTGTGGCGCCGTGTCGGCGCCATGCAGGCCGGCATCTTCGCGGGCACGCTGGGCGGTGCGCTGCTGTTCGGCGCGCCGGCCGGTGCCTGGGCCATGGTCGCGCTGGGCATCGCGCTGATCGGCTACGCGGCCTGGGGTCTGGCGGCGCGGCCGCTCCATGTGTCGGCCGGCCGCGAACGATGGCTCGGCCCGGCGGCGGGCGCGTTGACGGGCGTGGTGACCGCGTTCACCGGCGTCTTCGTGGTGCCGGCCGTCGCCTACCTGCAGGCGCTGAACATGACGCGCGACGAGCTGATCCAGGCCATGGGCCTGTCCTTCACCACCTCGACGGTGGCGCTGGGCATCGCCCTCGCAGGACACGGCAGCTATTCGGGCTCGCTGATCGGCGAATCGCTGGCCATGCTGGTGCCGGCGCTCACCGGGATGGCGGCCGGCCAATGGATCCGCTCGCGCCTGTCGCTCGCGACCTTTCGCCGATGCTTCTTCGTCGGGCTGATCCTGCTGGGTGCCTACATGGTCGCGCGGCAGCTCGCGGCCTGAACGCTTGCGGGCTACGGGTTGGCGAACAGCGCCTGGTGCTGCTCGCGCAGCAGCGCCTTCTGCACCTTGCCCATGGCATTGCGCGGCAGCTCGGCGACGACGAAGCAGCGCTTGGGAATCTTGAAGTTGGCCAGCTTCGCCTTGAGCTCGACCAGGATCGCCTCGGCGTCCAGCGTGGCGCCCGCCTTCGCGATCACGATGGCCACGCCGACCTCGCCGAAGTCCGCATGCGGCACGCCGACGATCGCGCTTTCGGCCACGCCGGCCATCTCGTTGATGTAGCCCTCGATCTCGGCCGGGTAGACGTTGTAGCCGCCGCTGATGATCAGGTCCTTGCTGCGCCCGACGATGGTGACGTAGCCGAGGCCATCGATCTTGCCGACGTCACCGGTCCGGAAGTAGCCGTCCGCGGTGAATTCTTCCTTCGTCTTCTCGGGCATGCGCCAGTAACCGGCGAACACGTTCGGTCCGTCGACCTCGATGTGGCCGATCTCGTCCGTCGTACAGTCCTCGCCCGCATCGCTGCGCACGCGCAGCTGCACGCCCGGCAGCGGAAAGCCGACCGTGCCGCCGCGGCGCTCGCCCTGCACCGGGTTGTAGGGGTTCGAGGTGAGCATCGCGGTCTCGCTCATGCCGTAGCGCTCGAGGATCGTGTGGCCGGTGCGCTCGCGCCATTCGTTGAAGGTCTCGATCAGCAGCGGCGCAGAGCCCGAGATGAAGAGCCGCATGTTCGCGCAGGCCTTGCGCGTGAGCCCGGGCTCGGCCAGCATGCGGCCGTAGAGCGTGGGCACGCCCATGAAGACGGACGCCTCGGGCAGCCGGTCCACCACGCGCTTCGGATCGAACCTGTCGAGCCAGATCATCCGGCTGCCGTTGAGCAGCGCGCCGTGGATCGCGACGAACAGGCCGTGCACATGGAAGATCGGCAACGCGTGGATCAGCACGTCACCGCCCTCGGCCTCGCTGCGCCAGCCCCAGTAGTCCTTCAGCACTTCGGCGTTCGACAGCAGGTTGCGGTGCGTGAGCATCGCGCCCTTGCTGCGGCCGGTGGTGCCGCTGGTGTAGATGATGGCGGCGAGGTCGTCGTCGTTCTTGTGCGCGATTTCGTGGCGATCGCTGCAGCGCGAAGCGACTTCGAGCAGCGTGCCGGTGCGGTCGCCGTCGAGCGTGAAGACGTGCGGCGTGCCGGCCGCGGTCGCGATCGGCGCGAGCCAGGGCGCGTTGGCGCTGCTGCAGACCACCACCGCGGGCTCTGCGTTACCGATGAAGTAGCTCATCTCGGCGCTGCGATAGGCGGTGTTGAGCGGCAGGAACACGTAGCCCGCGCGCAGCGTCGCGAGGTACAGGATCATGGCCTCGACCGATTTCTCGACCTGCACCGCGATGCGCGCGCCCTCCTCGAGATCCAGCGCCTTCAGCAGATTGGCGATCATCGCGCTGGCGCGGTCGAGGTCGCGCCACGAATAGCAAAGGCCGGTGTCGGTTTCGACCGCGATGCGGTCCAGGTCGGCCGGAAAGCCCGCGCGCAGCGCGGCAAAGAGGTTGGCGTGGGTCTTTGCGTTCATGGAGTGTCCTGGAAGCGAAAGCCTAGAAAAAGAGATCGTCGATGTCGCCCGACACCGCCACCTTGCCCTGCGCCAGCAGCGCGCGGTGCTTGTCGAGCCGCTTCAGATCGTAGAGATAGTTGACCATCAGGCCGTAGGATTGCTTCAGCCCCTTGGTCGACAGGTCGCCGGCCCAGTCGAGCTTCTCGACGCGCGCGCCGTTGCCGAGATGGAAGCGCGCCACCGGATCGACCGGCTTGCCGTCGGCAGTGGCACGGCCGAGGTATTCGGCCGCCGACTGCAGCAGCAGCTGCCGCACCGGCGACTTGGCATCGAGCGTCCTGGCCTCTTCGGCCGCCGACAGGAAGCGCTCCGCCGTCGGCGGCAGCGAGCCGAGGACGCGGCCCAGTTCGGCGGCGCGCTTCTCGTCGAGCTTCGCGAGCATCATGCCCGCATGCTTGGCCAGCCAGCCGCGGAAACCCGGGATCGGCGACAGCGTCGCGAAAACTTTCAGACGCGGCAGCTCGCCCTGCAAGGTCTCGACCACGCGCTTGATCAGCGAATCGCCGAAGCTCACGCCACGCAGGCCGGTCTGTGTGTTGCTGATCGAATAGAAGATCGCGGTGCTGGCCTTGTCGGGCTGCACCAAGGCCGCCGCTTCATCGAGCAGCGGCTCGATGCCCTCGCTGATGCGATTGACCAGCGCCACCTCGACGAAGATCAGCGGCGTGTCGAGCAGGCGCGGATGGAAGAAGCCGTAGCAGCGGCGGTCGCTGTCGAGCCGGTTCTTGACGTCGGCCCAGCTCTTGATGTCGTGCACCGCCTCGTACTGGATGAGCTTTTCGATCAGCGAGGCCGGCGAGTCCCAGCTGATGCGGCGCAGATCGAGGAAGGCGACGTCGAACCAGGTCGAGAACAGGTGTTCGAGCTCGGCATCGAGCGGCAGCAGGCGGCGGTCGTTCTTGAGATGCGGCAGCAGTTCGGCGCGCAGGTCGACCAGGAAGCGCATGCCGTCGGGATCGATCGCGAAGCGCTGCAAGAGGCGCGCACGCGGCGCGGCCAGCGCGCGGCGCAGGTGCACCTCGGCCTGGCCTTCGTCGGGCGTGCCGGCCGCGGCTTCGTGCTTGTCGCGCGCGCTGCTGAGCTTGCGCGCATCGGGCGCGAAGCGCTCGCTCATCAAGAGCCACACATCGTGCCGCTCGCCCGGATCGCGCCCGGCATACCACTGCACGACCGCGTGCGCGCGCCGTCCGGCCTCGACATCGCTCACGCTCGGATCGAGCACCGCCTGCAGTTCGGCCAGCGCGCGCCGCAACGTGCGCGGCGCCATCGCCTCGCCGGGGCGGCGCAATGTGGCCTCGAGCCGCTCGGCGAGCGGACGCGCATCCCCGAAGAGTGCGGTCTTGGCGTCACCCGCCTTCTTGATGCCGGCCACGGCCGTCGACTTGACGGCCGCGTCGCCGACCGTCTTGAGGCGCGAGACACCGCGCGTGATCCAGTCGCCGGCGGCCATGACGATCAGCCGCGCGCCGGCATAGCGGCACGCGCCGGCCGCGCGCTGGCATAGAGCCAGACACCGAACACGATCATCGGCACGCAGAGCCACTGGCCCATGCTCATGTTGAGCGCGAGCAGGCCGAGGAAGTCGTCCGGCTCGCGGAAATACTCGGCGATGAAGCGCATCAGCCCGTAGCCGATCAGGAACACCGCCGACACGCGGCGCTCGCGCCGATCCTTGCGCGCATAGAGCCAAAGGATGGTGAACAGCAACAGCCCTTCGAGCAGGAACTGGTAGATCTGCGACGGATGGCGCGGCTGCATCGATCCGCTCTGCGGGAACACCATGCCCCAGGGCAGGTCCGGGCTGCAGAAGCGACCCCAGAGTTCGCCGTTGATGAAGTTGCCGACCCGGCCCGCCGCCAGGCCGGTCGGCACGCAGGGCGCGACGAAGTCCATCACCTGCCAGAAGCGCCGCGAACGCGAGTGGGCGAAATACACCATCGATCCGATCACGCCGAGCAGCCCGCCGTGGAAGCTCATGCCGCCCTGCCAGACGAAGAAGATCTCCAGCGGATGCGTGAGGTAGAAGCCCGGCTTGTAGAACAGGCAGTAGCCGAGCCGGCCGCCGATGATCGTGCCCATCACGCCGAGAAAGAGAATGTCCTCCACGTCCTTGCGGCTCCAGGCCTGCGGCCCGGCCAGAGAGCGGAACGGCTCGTGCCGCAGCCGGCGCGTGCCGAGGAAGTAGAAGAGTGCGAAGCCGACCAGATAGGTCAGGCCATACCAGTGGACGGCGATCGGACCCAGTTGCAAGGCAACCGGATTGATCTGGGGATACATGAGCATAGAGAGCTATTGTGCCAACGGATGCGAGAGCCCTTGGTCCTCGACGAATCGGACGAAGCGCGCAAGCGCCGCGTTGTCCGCACGGCTCGGCCAGACCAGGCTGGTCTCGCAGCCCGGCAGCGGCGCGGCGATGCGGCGGCGCCCGGCCGGCGCGAATTCGCCGGCCGCACGATAGACCACGCCGGCGCGGCGGAATTGCATGACGCTTTCCGGCACCCAGGCAATGCCGAGGCCGCCCCAGACCAGGTTGACGATGGTCTGCATCTGGATCGCCTCCTGCGCGATCACGGGCGCACGGCCGGCCGCGTGGTAGAGGCCGAAGATCGCATCGTGCAGCGAGGGCACGATGCGCCGCGGGAAGATCACCAGCGGCTCGCCCAGCGCGGCGGCCAGCGGCACCCTCTCGATCCGCGCCAGCGGATGCCTTGCCGGCAGCGCCAGCACCAACCGCTCCTGCGCCACGGCGAGGCGCTCGAGGCCGGGCGGTGCGAAGCCGGGCGAATGCAGCATCAGGCCGGCATCGATCTCGCCGCGCGAGAAGGCTTCGAGCTGCACGTCGCCGGTGGCCTCGACCAGTTCGAGCGCGACCTGCGGGCAATGCAGGCGGAACTCGCGCACCCACGCCGGCAGGCGCTCGAAGCCGATGGTCGAGACGAAGGCCAGGCGCACGCGGCCGACCTCGCCCGCCGCGGCGGCCCGCGCCCGGGCCGGCAGCGCCTGCGCGCGGGCGAGCAGTTCGCGCACTTCGGGCAACAGCGCCTCGCCGGCCGGCGTCAGCGCGACGCGGCGGCGCGTGCGGTCGAACAGCATCACGCCCAGCGTTCTTTCCATCTGCGCGATGGCCTGCGTCACGGGTGGCTGGGTCAGGTGCAGGCGGGCGGCGGCGCGGCCGAAGTGCAGTTCCTCGGCCACGGCGACGAACTGGCGCCAGGCACGCAGGTCGATGGGGTTTTCCTTCATATGCACAGCATATCAATCGGCCGTCCAAATCGGATTGGAAGCAATCAGTCAATCGTCGGATACTTGGCTTCCCCCGATTCCCCCCGACAAGAGACACCATGGCCACTTCACCGATCCAGATCAACCGCCGCAGCGCCAACATCGTCGAAGGCAAGAGCCGCGCGCCCAACCGCTCGATGTTCTACGCGATGGGCTACCAGGAAGGCGACTTCAAGAAGCCGATGGTCGGCGTGGCCAACGGCCACAGCACCATCACGCCCTGCAACTCGGGCCTGCAGAAGCTGGCCGACGCGGCGATCGCCGGGATCGAGGAAGCCGGCGGCAACGCGCAGGTGTTCGGCACGCCCACCATCTCGGACGGCATGGCGATGGGCACCGAGGGCATGAAGTACTCGCTGGTCAGCCGCGAGGTGATCTCCGACTGCATCGAGACCTGCGTCGGCGGCCAGTGGATGGACGGCGTGCTGGTGGTCGGCGGCTGCGACAAGAACATGCCCGGCGGCCTGATGGGCATGCTGCGCGCCAACGTGCCGGCCATCTACGTCTACGGCGGCACCATCCTGCCGGGCAGGTACAAGGGCCAGGACCTGAACATCGTCAGCGTGTTCGAGGCGGTCGGCCAGAACGCCGCCGGCAAGATGAGCGACGAGGAGCTGCGCGAGATCGAGATGCGCGCGATCCCGGGCACCGGCTCCTGCGGCGGCATGTACACGGCCAACACCATGAGCTCGGCCTTCGAGGCGCTCGGCATCTCGCTGCCCTATTCGTCGACCATGGCCAATCCGCACGACGAGAAGGCCAACTCGGCCAAGGAGTCGGCCAAGGTGCTGATCGAGGCGATCAAGAAGGACCTCAAGCCGCGCGACATCGTGACGAAGAAGGCGATCGAGAACGCCGTGGCCGTGATCATGGCCACCGGCGGCTCGACCAACGCGGTGCTGCATTTCCTGGCCATCGCACATGCGGCGGAGGTGGAATGGTCGATCGACGATTTCGAGCGCATGCGCAAGAAGGTGCCGGTGCTGTGCGACCTGAAGCCCAGCGGCAAGTACCTCGCGGTCGACCTGCACCAGGCCGGCGGCATTCCGCAGGTCATGAAGGTGCTGCTGAATGCCGGCCTGCTGCACGGCGACTGCATCACCATCACCGGCCAGACCATCGCCGAAGTGCTGAAGGACGTGCCCGACGCGCCGCGCGCCGACCAGGACGTGATCCGTCCGATCGGCAAGCCGATGTACGCCGAAGGCCATCTGGCAATCCTCAAGGGCAACCTCTCGCCCGAAGGCGCGGTCGCCAAGATCACCGGACTCAAGAACCCGGTCATCACCGGCCCGGCGCGCGTGTTCGACGACGAGCAATCGGCGCTCAAGGCGATCCTCGACGGCAAGATCGTGGCCGGCGACGTGATGGTGCTGCGCTACCTCGGCCCCAAGGGTGGCCCCGGCATGCCCGAGATGCTGGCGCCCACCGGCGCGCTGATCGGCGCCGGCCTCGGCGAAAGCGTGGGCCTGATCACCGACGGCCGCTTCTCGGGCGGCACCTGGGGCATGGTGGTCGGCCACGTGGCGCCCGAAGCGGCGGCCGGCGGCACCATCGCTTTCGTGCACGAGGGCGATTCCATCACCATCGACGCGCACGAACTCAAACTGGAACTCAACGTGCCGGAAGCCGAGATCGCGAAGCGCCGCGCGGCCTGGAAGGCACCGGCCCCGCGCTACACGCGCGGCGTGCAGGCCAAGTTCGCGTTCAACGCATCGAGCGCGAGCTCGGGCGCAGTGCTCGACAAGTACTGAGCCGCTGCCGAGAGCCGCTCAGCGGCCGCCACGGCGGCGGTTGGAGCGGCCGTTCAGCATGCCGAGCGCGCTGCGCTGGCGATCGATGCGCTCCTGCTTGCGCGCGTTTTCCTTTTCGATGACCTTGCGTTTGGTGTAGCCCGACATGTCCGCGTAGGCCCACCACACCATCGCGAGCCCGAAGGGAATCAGCACGACCCACCAGCTGAGCCTGCCGACAAAGCCGACCTCGAAATATTTGAGCACCATCCCCAGCACGCCCAGCAGCAGAAACCACATCGCGGATCCCTCCTTTTTCTTCAGGGACGCGTCGAGGCGGCCGCGCACAGCGCTGCCTACAATCGCGTTGGATCGACTTTAACGCACCCACGCCACGCAACCCCATGAAAAAAGCGCTCATCCTCGCCGCGCTGGGCCTCGGCATCGCCGTCCCGGCGTTCGCCGACCTCGCCCTCGCCAGTTCGAAGAACTGCATGAGCTGTCATGCGGTCGATCGCAAGGTGCTCGGGCCTTCCTTCAAGGACGTGGCGGCGAAATACAAGGACAACAAGGGCGCCGTCGACCTGCTCGCCGCCAAGATCATGAAGGGCGGCTCCGGCGTCTGGGGGCCGGTGCCGATGCCGGCCAACAACCAGGTCAACGAAGCCGAGGCGAAGAAGCTCGCGGCCTGGGTGCTGTCGACCAAATAGCGGCGCTCAGACCGCCGGCGGCATCACGGCCGCGGAGCTCGCCGGCCTGCGCTCGAAGCGGTCTTCCAGCTGCCCGAGGTGGGCAGCGACCGTGTTGTCGGTCTGGTCGGCACGCAGGCGGATCGCGCTCTCGAGCTGTTCCACGCGCGCCAGCAGGGCGGCATGGCGTTCGGCATTGCGCGCCATGTGGGCGTTCTCCTGACTCTCGAGAAAGTTGCGCAGTTCGGTGAAGCGCGAGGCTTCGGCCCGATCGGCCAGATCGCGCTGGGCCTGCAATTCCTTCGTGTGGCGGCGCGACTCGAAGAACACCGTGCTGTGCAGGTAGACGACGTAGGCCGCGAAAAAGATCGCCAGCAGCACCGTCAGCCCGAGCATGATCAGACCCAGCGGCGCGGTCACCTGCATGAAGCCCAAGGACATCACCGTGGGCGCCGCGAGCACGCTCCAGTTCAACGCGGCCAGCGCCGCGATCAGCAGCACGACGACTGCCAGCACACCGGTTCTCAATCCCATGGTCTCTCCTCGAGCATCGATGGGCCTTTGTAACCCATCCGCGCCACCCAGCCTGTCAGACGAAGGAGCCCATTCCAGAAACACCGCGGATCCGGCTCAGCCGGGCCGCAGGTGTTGCCCCCTGCAAGGGGGTTGGCGGCTACACGAAGTGAGCAAGCCTGGGGGTGTGCTCAATATGCTTGGCCCAGTTGTTCGAGGATGGCCGGATTCTCCAGCGTCGAAGTGTCCTGCGTGATGGCCTCGCCCTTGGCGATGCTGCGCAGCAGCCGGCGCATGATCTTGCCGCTGCGCGTCTTGGGCAGGTTCTCGCCGAAGCGGATGTCGCGGGGCTTGGCGATCGGGCCGATCTCCTTGGCCACCCAGGCGCGCAGGTCGGCCGCGATCTGCCGGGCCTCCTCGCCATCTGGCCGTCCGCGCTTCAACACCACGAACGCACACACCGCCTCGCCCGTCACGTCGTCCGGGCGCCCCACCACCGCGGCCTCGGCCACCAGATCGGTCTTGGACACCAGCGCCGATTCGATCTCCATCGTGCCCAGACGATGGCCCGAGACGTTCAGCACGTCGTCGATGCGCCCCGTGATGCGGAAGTAGCCGCGCTCGGCGCTGCGCACCGCGCCGTCGCCCGCCAGGTAAATGGTGCCGCCCATCTCTTCGGGGAAGTAGCTCTTCCTGAAGCGCTCCGGGTCGTTCCAGATGGTGCGGATCATCGCCGGCCAGGGCCGCTTGATGACCAGCATGCCGCCGGCGCCGTTGGGGATGTCGCGGCCGGTCTCGTCGACGATCGCGGCCATGATGCCGGGCAGCGGCAGCGTGCAGGAGCCGGGCACCAGCGGCGTGGCGCCGGGCAGCGGCGTGATGACGTGGCCGCCGGTCTCGGTCTGCCAGAAGGTGTCGACGATGGGGCATTGCTCGCGCCCGACGTTCCGGTGGTACCACATCCAGGCTTCGGGGTTGATGGGCTCGCCCACGGAGCCGAGGATGCGCAGGCTGGACAGGTCCCAGTTCTTGGGGTGGACTTTCTCGTCGGTTTCGGCCGCCTTGATGAGCGAGCGGATGGCCGTGGGCGCGGTGTAGAAGACGGAGACTTTGTGTTTCTCGATCATCTGCCAGAAGCGCCCGGCATGCGGGAAGGTGGGGATGCCTTCGAACATGAGCTGCGTGGCGCCGGCGGCCAGCGGGCCGTAGGCAACGTAGGTGTGGCCGGTGACCCAGCCGATGTCGGCGGTGCACCAGAACACGTCCTCGGCACGGATGTCGAAGGTCCAGTCCATGGTGAGCTTGGCCCACAGGAGGTAGCCGCCGGTGGAATGCTGCACGCCCTTGGGCTTGCCGGTGGAGCCGGAGGTGTAGAGGATGAAGAGGGGGTGCTCGGCACCGACGGGCACGGGGGCGCATTCGGTGCTCTGGCCCTGCAGCGCCTGGTCGAAGGTCTTGTCGCGGCCGGCGACCATGTGGCACGGCGTCTGAGTGCGCTGGTAGACGAGCACCGACTTGATCGACTCGCAGCCGCCCAGCGCGATGCCGTCGTCGACCACCGCCTTGAGGGGCAGTTCCTTGCCGCCGCGCAACTGGTAGTTGGCGGTGATGACGGCCACGGCGCCAGCGTCGATGATGCGCTCTTGCAGGGCCTTGGCGGAGAAGCCGCCGAAGACGACGCTGTGGGTGGCGCCGATGCGCGCGCAGGCCTGCATGGCGATGACGCCTTCGACGGTCATGGGCATGTAGATGACGACGCGGTCGCCCTTTTTGATGCCCTGGGCCTTGAGTGCGTTGGCGAACTGCGAGACGCGCGCGAGCAGTTCCTTGTAGGTGAAGCGGGTGACGGCGCCGTCGTCGGCTTCGAAGATGATGGCGGTGCGGTTCTCCACCGGGGTGCCGATGTGCTTGTCCAGGCAGTTGGCCGAGGCGTTGAGTTCGCCGTCGTCGAACCATTGGTAGAACGGGGCCCTGGATTCGTCCAGGGTCTTGGTGAAGGGCCGGGTCCACACGACGTTGTCGCGCGCCAGCCGCGCCCAGAAGCCTTCGAAGTCGTCGGCAGCTTCCTTGCACAGGGCCTCGTAGGCGGCCATGCCGGCGATGCGCGCGCCCTTCATGGCGCGCGCGTCCGGCGGAAACACACGGGTCTCCACCAGGATGGATTCGATGTTCTTGGATGCGCTGCTCATTCTCTCTGTCTCCTATGCCAACGGTATGACGGGCGCTAATGTCGGCGGGCGCACTTACGCGTCACTGACGCGAACATGTTAACGGCAGGGCTGTGCTGTGGACGGCGGCGCGGGCATCCTAGAATCGCGCGCTTCCCCTCGCCTGCCCAACCCACTTCCCAATGTCGAATCCCGATCCATTCGCCGTGATCAGCGGCAGGACCCAGCCGCTGCGGCCGCTGCCGAACCTGATCTTCGCCAGCCGCTGGCTGCAGCTGCCGCTGTACCTCGGCCTGATCGTCGCGCAGGCCGTGTACGTGGTGCACTTCCTGGTCGAGCTGGCCCACCTGGTACAGGCAGCGTTCGGCAGCAAGGGGGCGCTCGAAGCGCTGATCACCAGCATCGGCTACAAGACCACGGCACCGATCACCACGCTCAACGAGACGGTGATCATGCTGGTGGTGCTGGCGCTGATCGACGTGGTGATGATCTCCAACCTGCTGATCATGGTGATCGTCGGCGGCTACGAGACCTTCGTGAGCCGCATGGACCTCGAAGGCCACCGCGACCAGCCCGAATGGCTGAGCCACGTGAACGCCTCGGTGCTCAAGGTCAAGCTGGCGACGGCCATCATCGGCATCAGCTCGATCCACCTGCTGAAGACCTTCATCAACGCAGACAACTACACCGATCGCGTGCTGATCGCGCAGACCGCGATCCACATCGCCTTCCTGCTGTCGGCCATGGCCATTGCGGTCACGGACCGGCTGATGGCGAGGCCGCCCGACGCCCACTGAAGATGCACCGCGGGCTCAGCGTCCGGTCATCGCCTCCGGCACCACCCAGGCGTCGAACTGTTCCGCCGTGAGGTGCCCCGAGGCGATCGCGGCCTCGCGCAGGCTGGTGCCTTCCTTGTGCGCCTTCTTGGCAATGAAGGCCGCCTTGTCGTAGCCGATGTGCGTGTTGAGCGCGGTCACCAGCATCAGCGAGCGCTGCACCAGCTCTGCGATGCGCTCGCGGTTCGGCTCGATGCCGACCGCGCAGTGGTCGTTGAAGCTCGTCATGCCGTCGGCCAGCAGGCGCACGCTCTGCAGGAAGTTGTGCGCCACCATCGGGCGGAACACATTGAGCTCGAAGTTGCCGGAAGCGCCGCCGATGTTGATCGCGACGTCGTTGCCGAACACCTGCGCCGCCAGCATCGTGACGGCCTCGCTCTGGGTCGGATTGACCTTGCCCGGCATGATCGAGGAACCCGGCTCGTTCTCCGGGATGCTGAGCTCGCCGATGCCGCTGCGTGGGCCGCTGGCCAGCCAGCGCACGTCGTTGGCGATCTTGTTCATGCTGGCGGCCAGTGTCTTGAGCGCGCCATGCGCATGCACCAGCGCATCGACCGAAGCCATGGCCTCGAACTTGTTGGGCGCGGTGACGAAAGGCAGGCCGGTGAGCCGGGCCAGCTCGGCCGCGACCTGCTCGGCATAGCCCTTGGGCGCGTTGAGGCCGGTGCCCACCGCCGTGCCGCCGAGCGCGAGCTCGCACAGGTGCGGCAGCGCGGCGCGCACGTGCGCCTCGCCATGCGTCAGCTGCGCCGCATAGCCCGAGAATTCCTGGCCGAGCGTGAGGGGCGTTGCATCCTGCAGGTGCGTGCGGCCGATCTTGACGATGTCCGCGAAGTCTTTCGATTTCTTCTCGAGCGTGGCGCGCAACTTCGCGATCGCCGGCAGCAGCCGGTGGGTGATCGCATCGACCGCGGCCACGTGCATCGCGGTCGGGAAGACGTCGTTCGACGACTGGCTGCGGTTCACGTCGTCGTTGGGATGCACCCGCCGCGCTTCGCCGCGCTCGCCGCCCAGCAGCTCGCTCGCGCGGTTGGCCAGCACCTCGTTGACGTTCATGTTGGTCTGCGTGCCCGAGCCGGTCTGCCAGACCACCAGCGGGAACTCGCCGGAATGCTGGCCGGCGATGACCTCGTCGGCGGCCGCGACGATGGCCTTCGTCTTCTTGTCGTCCTGAAGCCCGAGTGCGTGATTCACCACGGCCGATGCCCGCTTGACCTGTGCCAGCGCCCGGATGATCTCGCGCGGTTGCTGTTCGCCCGAGATGTCGAAGTTTTGCAGCGAGCGTTGCGTCTGCGCGCCCCACAGTTTGTCGGCCGGCACCTCGATCGGGCCGAAGGTATCGCGCTCGACGCGGCTGTTCTGGGATGGGGTCATGGAAATGCTCCGCTGGCAACAAACAAAAGGGATGCGACGCTCGCACCAGGTGGTGGGCCAGTATCGCCGCAGCGGAAAACACCTCTCGCGACTCAGCGTTTTCCCTGATCCTGTGCCTTTCGACATAGATCAAAAACGTGACATTTAGTACTCTCTTTATGGGTCATCTTATTTATCATCGCAGACAAGGCTGGGCAGAAGACCCGGCGACCGGAGCGAGCGATGAAATTGGACGAAAACGCCACGGTGGCGATGGCACAGGCGCGCCCCACCTACCGTGTCTGGGCCGACGATGCCGAGGCGTTCACCACCCTGGCGATCGGTCGCCTTCACCACAACTTCCACGAACATCCGCTGCTGCAGCTCGACGAGCTCGAGCGGCTCGCCCATGATCTCGTGCCGTTGCGCCAATGCCGCTTCGTCAAGCCAGGCATCACCCAGGCATCGGACTTCCACCATGACCCCACGCATCCCGACGGGCTCGGCATCGACGAGGTGTTTCGCCGCATCCAGGAAGCGGGCTCCTGGGTCGCGCTCTACAACGTCGAATCGATTCCGCGCTACCAGGCACTGCTCACCGAGATCCTCGACACGGTCCGCCCCATGATCCGGCGCGATCAGGGCAGCACCTTCCTGGAGACCGGGTTCATCTTCATTTCGGCACCGCCCTCGGTGACCCCCTTCCACATCGATCGCGAGAACAATTTCTGGCTGCAGCTGCACGGGCGCAAGACCATGAACGTGTGGCCCCACACCGACCGAGACACCGTGGCGGCCGACGTCGTCGAGGACTACATCGTGGCCCACAACGCCTCGAAGGTGAAGTTCAAGGAAGAGCTGCGAGCGCGCAGCCACGAGTTCGACGTCGGGCCGGGCGATGGCGTGTATTTTCCGAGTACCTCCCCGCACACCACGCGCTCGGAGCGCGACTGGGTGCGGCCGGGCGACGGCGTCTCGGTGTCCTTCGGCGTCAATTTCTACACGGATGCGACGCGCCGCACCGCGCGCGTGCACCAGGTGAACCGTCTGTTGCGCAGGCGTCTGGGCATGGCGCCCACCTATCCCGGGATGTCGCGCCCGATCGATGCGCTGAAGGCGCCGCTGGGTCAGTTGATCGGCGTTTCGCGCCAGATGGCCAAGACCGTGCTGGCCCCGTTGCGCGGCCGCAGCGCGTTGCCGCCGCCGCCCGGCTCCTACTGACGGCGGCGCCCGAAGCCGGGCGCAGACGATAATTGGAGCGGCAAAACAACCGCTCCACGCCCATGACCACCATTCAACAGGCCGACCTGATCGAGTCGGTCGCAGCTGCGCTGCAGTACATCAGCTACTACCACCCGACCGACTACATCGCTCACCTGGCCAAAGCCTATGAACGCGAGCAGAGTCCCGCGGCCAAGGACGCGATGGCGCAGATCCTCACCAACAGCAAGATGAGCGCGACCGGGCACCGCCCGATCTGCCAGGACACCGGCATCGTCAACGTGTTCCTGAAGGTCGGCATGGACGTGCGCTGGGCCGGCTTCACCGGCAGCCTGGACGACGCCATCAACGAAGGCGTGCGCCGCGGCTACAACCATCCGGACAACACGCTGCGCGCGTCGGTCGTGGCCGATCCGCAGTTCGACCGCAAGAACACCAAGGACAATACGCCGGCCGTGATCTTCACCGAGATCGTGCCCGGCAACACCGTCGAGGTGACGGTCGCAGCCAAGGGCGGCGGCAGCGAGAACAAGAGCAAGCTGGTGATGCTGAACCCGGGCGACAGCGTGGTCGACTGGGTGCTCAAGACCGTGCCCACCATGGGCGCCGGCTGGTGCCCGCCGGGCATGCTGGGCATCGGCATCGGCGGCACGGCCGAGAAGGCCGCGCTGCTCGCCAAGGAAAGCCTGATGGACGACCTGGACATGCACGAGCTGCAGGCTAAGAAGGCATCGGGCGGCGAGCTGACGAAGGTCGAGGCCCTGCGCATCGAGCTCTACGAGAAGGTCAACGCGCTCGGCATCGGCGCGCAGGGGCTGGGCGGACTCTCGACCGTGCTCGACGTCAAGATCAAGATGTACCCGACGCATGCCGCCAGCAAGCCGGTGGCGATGATCCCGAACTGCGCCGCCACCCGGCATGCGCACTTCGTGCTCGACGGCTCGGGGCCGGTGTACCTCGAGGCGCCGTCGCTCGACCTCTGGCCCAAGATCGACTGGGCGCCCGACTACGACAAGAGCAAGCGCGTCGACCTCGACAAGCTCACCCCGGCCGAGGTCGCAAGCTGGAAGCCGGGCGACACGCTGCTGCTCAACGGCAAGATGCTCACCGGCCGCGACGCCGCGCACAAGCGCATCGCCGACATGCTCGCCAAGGGCGAGAAGCTGCCGGTGGACTTCACCCACCGCGTGATCTACTACGTCGGCCCGGTCGACCCGGTCAGGGACGAGGCCGTGGGCCCGGCCGGCCCGACCACCGCCACG
This sequence comes from Variovorax sp. SRS16, assembly GCF_901827165.1. Classification (NCBI taxonomy): domain Bacteria; kingdom Pseudomonadati; phylum Pseudomonadota; class Betaproteobacteria; order Burkholderiales; family Comamonadaceae; genus Variovorax; species Variovorax sp. SRS16. The sequence continues at coordinate 2,471,777 of NZ_LR594666.1, read as the reverse complement.
CGCATGGACGGCTTCACCGAGATGATGCTCGCGCAGACCGGCCTGATCGCGATGATCGGCAAGGCCGAGCGCGGCCCGGTGGCGATCGAAGCGATCAAGACGCACAAGAGCGCCTACCTGATGGCGGTCGGCGGCGCGGCCTACCTCGTGAGCAAGGCGATCAAGACGGCCCGCGTGGTCGGCTTCGCGGACCTTGGCATGGAGGCGATCTACGAGTTCGACGTGGTCGACATGCCGGTCACGGTCGCGGTCGATGCCGGCGGCACCAGCGCGCACATCACCGGGCCGGCCGAGTGGCAAAAGCGCATCGCGAGCGGCGAATTCAAGACCATCACGCTGGAACCGGCTTGAGCATCGTGCCGATCGGCGGTCCGACGAACGCCGATCGGCCGATCGGCGTGTTCGACAGTGGCGTGGGCGGCCTGAGCGTGCTCAACGCGCTGCGGAGCGAACTGCCGTGCGAGCACTTCGTGTACTTCGCCGACACGGATCATGCGCCCTACGGTGAGCGCAGCGATGCCTACGTCACGCAGCGCAGCCTCGAGGTCACGCGCTACCTGCTCGAAGCGCATCGCATCAAGGCGCTGGTGGTCGCCTGCAACACGGCGACGGCCGCCGCGATCCATCGGCTGCGCGCCGATCACCCGAGTTTGCCGCTGATCGGAGTCGAACCCGCGCTCAAGCCGGCAGTGGCGATCAGCCGGACCGGGCGCATCGCCGTCATCGCGACGCGCGTGACGCTGGAGAGCCGCAAGTTCGAGGCGCTGCACGCATCGCTGGCCGGCCAGGCGCACTTCAGCATCGTGCCCTGCGATGGCCTCGCGGGTGCGATCGAGCGTTCCGACGCAGCGCAGATCGCGGCGCTGTGCGAACGGTATCTCGGCGCGGCAGGCCGCTTCGGCACCGAGCCGGGGCAGATCGACACGCTGGTGCTGGGCTGCACGCACTACCCTTTCATTGCCGACGCGCTGCGTCGCTGCACCGGCGACACGGTGCGCTTCATCGACACCGGCGCGCCGGTCGCGCAGCAGACGCGGCGGCTGCTCGCCGCGGGCCATCGCCTGAACGATGAAGGATCGGACGGCAGCGTGACGCTGGTCTGCAGCGGCGCGCCGGAATCGCTCGACGCCGCCGGCGCGCGCTGGCTCGACCGGCCGTTCCGCTGCGCCACGCGGGCATCCGCCCTCGTTCCGACTTCCGCGTGATCCATCGCATGCGCCGCCGCCTTTTCGTCGCCGGTCTTCTCGCCACCTTCTGCATCGCCGGCCATGCAGCCTGCGACACCGGCCTTGCAGAGCGCATGCATGCCAAGCTCCACCCCCAGCGACAGCTCGACCACGAACGCGCCGTGTGCGAGCCCTGGCGCGGCTTGCCGGGCCGGTTCATCGTGGTGCTGCCCTTGCCGCGGCCGTCATCGCGCCCCGACGCGAACGAATTCGATCTCGACGTGCTGGTCGTTCAGCAGGCCGACAATGGCAACACCGACCGGGCGAAGATCGTCAGCCGGCTCTTCGAGGAAGCGGCACTGACCGAAGACGCCGTGCGCATCAGCGCGATCAAGGTCGACACCGCGCGCTACGTGCTGGCGCCGGATGCGCGGGCTTTCGGGCTGCGCATCCTCCACCAGGGCTCGTCGCGCGACCATCCCTATTCGAACGAGACGCTCACGCTGTATCTGCCGCAGGGGCAGCGGCTCGTCAAGGTCCTGGACAAGTTCGAGACCGTCATGGAGCTGGGCGCATGGGACACCAGCTGCGAAGGCAATTTCGAGACCGTCCACAGCAGCCTTGCGCTCGCGCGCAGCACGAGCAACGGCCTGGCCGACCTGAACGTGCGCGAGACGCGCTCGGAGAGCCGCTCCATCCTGCAGGGCGAGGAATGCGTGACGCAGGACAGGCCGGCGAAATTCAAGTCGACGATGCTGCGCTACAACGGCAAGAGCTACCGCGCTTCCGGGAACGTCGCCGCGGATTGAGCGGTCGGCGGCGCGCCCTTCGGCTCAGGCATTCTCGCGGCGCAATGCCGCGGCGCGGCCTCGCTGCAGGTTGATCGGCAGCAGCAATGCGAGACCGCCGACAAACAGCACGCTGGTCGCGAGGATCGCGATGCGCTGGTTGCCGCCCGTCGCCCAAGTGATCGCGCCGTAGCTCAGCGGCCCGACGATGCTGGCCAGCCGGGTGGCGAAGGTCCAGAGCCCGAAGAACTCGGCGAGCTGCCGCGGCGGCGCCAGAACGCCCGTCATCGCTCGACCCGCCGACTGGCTCGAGCCCATGGCCAGCCCGGCGATCGTCGCAGCCCACCAGAAGCCGCCCTTGGTGCTGACCGATGCAGCAATCACGCACACGACGATCCAGGCCACCAGCGTGCCCGCCAGCGAGGGCTTGTGGCCGAGCCGGTCCTGCAGGTAGCCGAAGCCGAAGGCGCCCAGCGCTGCCGCGATGTTGAGAACGAAGATCAGCGTCATGGTCTCGCTGGCGACGAAGCCGATCACCTGCTCGGCATAGATCGCGGCCAGCGTGATTGCCACCGCCACGCCGCCCTGGTAGCAGACCGTGCAGGCCAGCAGCCACATGAAGTCGCGGTAGGCGCGCGCTTCGCGAAAAGTGGCACCGAGCTGCTGCCACGCGCCTTGCCGCCCGGCAGCAGCCTGCGGCACCGCGCGCTCGGGCAGCAGCGCAAAGGTGGCACAAGCCGCGACACCGTAGATCGCCGCGGTGATCAGCATAGTGACCGGCACGAAATGCGCAGCCGGCAGACCGCGGGCCTGCGCCCAGAGCACGTAAGCCAGGCAGAGGCCGAGCGCCAGCATGCCGCCGAGATAGCCGAACGCCCATCCCCAGCCGCTGACCTTGCCCATGCCTTCGGCCGTCGCGAGTTCGGGCAGGAAGGCGCCCGTCAGCGATTCGCCGTAGGAGTAGAAGGTGTTGGAGACGATGACCAGCGCCATCGCCAGTGCGACCGCAGACATGCCGCCGATATCGGACGTGAGTGCGAGCGCCGCGGTACCCGCGACGCAACCCGTCGTCGCCATCGCCAGCACGCGCTTCTTGGCCGCATGCAGATCGGCCCAGGCCCCGATGGCCGGCATCGTGAACATCACGATCGCGTACGAAATGCTGAGCGCCACCGTCCACGCGAAAGGCCCCCAGGGCGCACCCTTCGCAATGCCGCCGACGAAATAGGCAGCGAACACCGCCGTGATGACCACCGTGGTGTAGCCCGAGTTGGCGAAGTCGTACATGGCCCAGCCGAAGACCTCGCGCTTGCGCACGCCCGGCTGCAAAGCGGATTGGGGGAACAGGGCCACGCGACGTCTCCAGACAAGAACCGCCGCGAGCATAGCGGAGCACGAAGTCGACCCCGCGACATTCCAGCCACGCGCCGCGGAACTGGCTATGCCAGGCCGCAAGCGGGGTCCCCTCCTCGGGAGGTGGCGAATTACACGCAGCGAAGCGAAGTGAAAAGCCGGGAGGCTTAGTGAAGATGCCGGGGACGACGACCGCCGCCATGGCCGCCGCTGCCCGCACCGCCGGTGCCGCCGCGCGGGCGCTTGCCGATCTCGAGCGAATTCACCAGCGCGTCGAAGCGGTCTCCGAACAGCTTGTCGATCTCGGCGACCACGCCACCGAGCTCGGCGCCGTCGAAATGGCGCTCCATGAGGCTGACGACATCCTCGACCAGGAGGTCGCGCTGCACCTGCATGATCGCGGCCGGATTGGGGCCGACGAACAGCATCAGGAAATCGTCGCGCGATTCTTCGTCGGGGTCGCCCTCTTCCTCGTCGAAGTCGGTGTCGTAGAAGGTGACCTCGAGGGCCGCACCCTGCTCCGAGAGTTCGTTGAGTGCCATGCACATCTCGTCGAGCGCCTGACGGAAATCGTCGTCGCCGGCAACCGTCCAGCAGATCTGGAGCATGTGCTCCTTCTGCTCGAAGCGGATGCCGGGCTCTTCTTCGTAGACGCTGGTCGCGCCGTCGGCCAGCGACTTGGCGCCGGCATATTTCCAGAGCGGCCCGAGCGCCTCCTGGATCTGGTCGAAGCTCACGTCGGAACGCAGCGGCACGTCGCCATGCACGTGAATTTCAAACGGAGCGTTGTAGCGAGGCATGTCTTGCTCCCTTGTGATGTGGTGGTGCCCGGAACCGGGGTCGAACCGGTACGCCCCTTATGCAGGAAGCGGCGGATTTTAAGTCCGATGTGTCTACCAATTTCACCATCCGGGCGTCGGGTCGGATATCGACGATACCCCAAACAAAAGCAGCTCCGACAACGAAGGTTGGCGGAGCTGTTCGATGAGGGTCATGTAGGGTGGAGGCGCGACCCGGAGTCGAACCGGGCTAGACGGATTTGCAATCCGTTGCATAACCGCTTTGCTATCGCGCCACGCTGCTTTGAACTCGCGAAAAAAAGGGAAGCCTGAGCTTCCCTTTTTCAAAACTGGAGCGGGAAAAGAGTCTCGAACTCTCGACCTCAACCTTGGCAAGGTTGCGCTCTACCAACTGAGCTATTCCCGCGTTTCGAGCCTCGAATTATATAGCAGTTTTTCGGGCTCCCGCAACTCTCGATGCTCAATGTTTGACCGGTCCTTCGGCGGGTTGCGGCGCGCGCTGCTTGGCCAGCTCCGCGACCGCAGCCGCGGATGCGGCCACCTCTTCGTCGGACAGCGGCGTGGGCATTTTCTCGAGCGCGATCTCGAGCACCTTGTCGATCCACTTCACGGGGACGATCTCGAGGCCGTTCTTCACGTTCTCGGGAATGTCCTGCAGGTCCTTGGCATTCTCTTCGGGGATCAGCACGGTCTTGATGCCGCCGCGCAATGCAGCCAGCAGCTTCTCCTTCAGGCCGCCGATCGCCGTGACTTCGCCGCGCAAGGTGATCTCGCCGGTCATCGCCACGTCGCTGCGCACCGGGATGCCGGTGAGCGCCGACACGAAGGCCGTCGTCATCGCGGCGCCCGCGCTCGGGCCGTCCTTGGGCGTCGCGCCGTCGGGCACGTGAATGTGGATGTCGCGCTTCTCGAACACCTCGTCCTTGATGCCCAGGCGCCGTGCGCGGCTGCGCACCACCGTGCGTGCGGCCTCGACCGATTCCTTCATCACGTCGCCGAGCGAACCGGTGCGGCTGATCACGCCCTTGCCGGGCATCGTCACGGCTTCGATGGTCAGCAGGTCGCCACCGACTTCGGTCCATGCGAGGCCGACCACCTGGCCCACCTGGTTCTGCTTTTCGGCCAGGCCGAAGCTGTACTTGCGCACGCCGAGGAAGTCGTTGAGGTTGGCACCATCGACGGTCACCTTGGGTTCCATCTTCTTGAGCAGCAGGCCCTTGACCACCTTGCGGCAGATCTTGGACAGCTCGCGCTCGAGCGAGCGCACGCCGGCTTCGCGCGTGTAGTAGCGCACGATGTCGCGCACCGCCGCTTCGGTGATGAGCAGCTCTTCTTCCTTCACGCCGTTGTTCTTCATCTGCTTGGGCAGCAGGTACTTCAGCGCGATGTGGGTCTTCTCGTCCTCGGTGTAGCCCGCGAGACGGATGACTTCCATCCGGTCGAGCAGCGCCGGCGGGATGTTCATCGAGTTCGAGGTGGCGACGAACATCACGTCGCTGAGGTCGAAGTCGACCTCGACGTAATGGTCGCCGAAGGTGTGGTTCTGTTCCGGATCGAGCACTTCGAGCAGCGCGCTAGACGGGTCGCCGCGGAAATCGGTGCCCAGCTTGTCGATCTCGTCGAGCAGGAACAGCGGATTGCGCGTGCCGACCTTGTTGAGGCTCTGCAGCACCTTGCCCGGCAGCGCGCCGATGTAGGTGCGGCGGTGGCCGCGGATCTCGGCCTCGTCACGCATGCCGCCCAGCGCCATGCGCGTGTACTTGCGGCCGGTCGCCTTGGCGATCGACTGCCCGAGCGAGGTCTTGCCGACACCCGGAGGCCCGACCAGGCACAGGATCGGCGCCTTCACCTTGTCGACGCGTTGCTGAACCGCGAGGTATTCGAGGATCCGGTCCTTGACCTTCTCGAGGCCATAGTGGTCCTCGTTGAGCACTGCCTCGGCATTCGCGAGGTCGTGCTTGATCTTGGTCTTCTTGCTCCACGGCAGGCCGATGAGCACGTCGAGGTAGTTGCGCACCACCGTGGCCTCGGCCGACATCGGCGACATCAGCTTGAGCTTCTTGAGTTCGCCCTCGGCCTTCTTGAGCGCTTCCTTGGGCATCTTGGCGAGCTTGATCTTTTTCTCGATCTCCTCGATGTCCGCGCCCTCCTCGCCTTCGCCGAGTTCCTTCTGGATCGCCTTGACCTGCTCGTTGAGGTAGAAGTCGCGCTGGTTCTTCTCCATCTGGCGCTTCACGCGGCCGCGGATCTTCTTGTCGACGTTGAGGATGTCGACCTCGCGTTCGAGCTGGCCGAACAGGTTCTCCAGGCGTGCCTTGATGTCGTCCAGGTCGAGCACCGCCTGCTTGTTGTCGAGCTTGAGCGGCAGGTGCGCCGCGATGGTGTCCGCGAGCCGGCCCGGATCGTCGATGCTGGAGATCGAGGTCAGGATCTCGGGCGGGATCTTCTTGTTGAGCTTGACGTACTGGTCGAACTGCTGCATCACGGCACGGCGCAGGGCTTCGATCTCGGTGCCCTTCTGGGCTGCGGCGTCGACGATCTCGACCGGCGTCACGTTGGCCGAGAAATGGGTCTCGCCGTCGTCGATGCGGTTGACGCGCGCGCGCTGCTGGCCTTCGACCAGCACCTTCACGGTGCCGTCGGGCAGCTTCAGCATCTGCAGGATCGTGGAGATGCAGCCGACCTCGAACATGTCCTCGACCGAGGGCTCATCCTTGGCAGCGGCCTTTTGTGCCACCAGCATGATGCGGCGCTCCGCTTCCATCGCGAGTTCGAGCGCCTTGATGCTCTTTGGGCGGCCCACGAACAGCGGAATGACCATGTGGGGGAACACGACCACATCGCGCAGCGGAAGCAGCGGCAGATCGAGTTCGTCGGCAGGCAGGGGGGTATGACCGGACATGGAAATCCTTTACTTGATCATGGAAAGATGGTCGGCCGCGCGCGCTTTTCAAGCCCGCGGGCACGGTATTCGCCGAAGACGCCGGACGCCCGGAGGGAAGCGGCCGGCCCGAAGTTCACTCAGGCCTTCTTGGCCGCCTCGCGGTACACGAGCAGCGGCGGCTTGTTTTCGTCGATTGTGGATTCTTCGACCACGACCTTGTCGACGTTGGTGGCATTCGGCAGTTCGAACATGGTGTCGATCAGCGATTGCTCGAGGATCGAGCGCAGTCCGCGTGCGCCCGTCTTGCGGGCCAGCGCCTTGCGCGCGATCGCCTTGAGCGCCGCGGGACGGATCTCGAGGTCGACGCCTTCCATGAGCAGCAGCTTGGTGAACTGCTTGACCACTGCGTTCTTCGGCTCGGTCAGGATCTGCACCAGCGCGTCCTCGCTCAGCTCAGCCAGCGAAGCCACGACCGGCATCCGGCCGACGAGTTCGGGGATCAGGCCGAACTTGATCAGGTCTTCCGGCTCGACTTCCTTGAACACTTCGGTGACGCTGCGCTGCTTCTTGCTCTTGACCGAAGCGCCGAAGCCGATGCCAGAGGCTTCGGTGCGGTTCTCGATCACCTTCTCGAGGCCGGCAAAGGCACCGCCGCAGATGAACAGGATGTTGGTGGTGTCGATCTGCAGGAAGTCCTGGTTGGGGTGCTTGCGCCCGCCCTGCGGCGGCACGCTGGCCATGGTGCCTTCGATCAGCTTGAGCAAGGCCTGCTGCACGCCCTCGCCCGACACGTCACGCGTGATCGACGGGTTATCGGACTTGCGCGAGATCTTGTCGATCTCGTCGATGTAGACGATGCCGCGCTGCGCGCGCTCGACTTCGTAGTTGCAGCTCTGCAGCAGCTTCTGGATGATGTTCTCGACGTCCTCGCCGACGTAGCCGGCCTCGGTCAGCGTGGTGGCGTCCGCCATCACGAAGGGCACGTCGAGCATGCGCGCCAAGGTCTGGGCGAGCAGCGTCTTGCCAGAGCCGGTCGGTCCGATCAGCAGGATGTTGCTCTTGCTGAGTTCGACATCGTCGCTCTTGGCCTTTTCCTTGTGGCGCAGACGTTTGTAATGGTTGTAGACCGCGACCGCCAGCATGCGCTTGGCGGGCTCCTGGCCGATCACATAGCTGTCGAGGTTGGACTTGATCTCGAGCGGCGTGGGCAGGTCGCTGCGCGCCTCCCGCGTCTCTTCACCGGCGGGAAGCTCGTCGCGGATGATCTCGTTGCACAGGTCGATGCATTCATCACAGATGAAGACCGAAGGTCCCGCGATGAGCTTCTTGACCTCGTGCTGACTCTTCCCGCAGAACGAGCAGTAAAGCGTTTTTTCGCTGGAGGAGCCTTTTTTCTCGGCCATGGGCAAATGCCTCGTAACAGGGGTGTAGCAATGATAGCGAAACAAAAACGGCGTTCTCCGTGTGGAAAACGCCGCTGTTGCCGGGACGCCGCAGCGCCTTGGAACTCAACTGCGCTTGGCGATCACTTGGTCGATCAGGCCGTATTCCTTGGATTCGTCCGCGGTCAGGAAGTAATCGCGCTCGGTGTCGCGCGCGATCTTCTCCAGCGACTGGCCGGTGCGCTCGGCCAGGATGCGGTTCATCTGCTCGCGCGTCTTGAGGATGTCGCGTGCGTGGATCTCGATGTCGGTGGCCTGCCCGCGGGCGCCGCCGAGCACCTGGTGGATCATGACCTTCGAATTGGGCAGCGAAAAACGCTTGCCCTTCTCGCCGGCCGCCAGCAGGAAGGCGCCCATGCTGGCCGCGAAGCCGATGCACAGCGTCGACACGTCGGGCTTGATGAACTGCATGGTGTCGTAGATCGCCATGCCGGCGCTCACGCTGCCGCCGGGGGAGTTGATGTAGAACGAGATGTCCTTGTCGGGGTTCTCGCTTTCCAGAAACAGCAGCTGCGCGACCACGAGGTTGGCGGTCTGGTCGTTGACTTCGCCGACCAGGAAGATCACACGCTCCTTGAGCAGGCGCGAATAGATGTCATAGGACCGCTCGCCGCGACCCGATTGCTCGATGACCATCGGAACCATGCCGAGGCCCTGAATTTCCTGTGCGCTCATGTTTGCTCTCCAGAGGGGTTGGTACTGTACCCAGACGACATGGGGCTCGTGCTGCAAAGCACAAGCCCCATGGATCGCAGGCGGGCCGGCGTGCTCAGCCCTGTTGCGCCATCAACTCGTCGAAGGACACCGACTTGGCATTGACCTTGGCCCTGCCGAGCACGAAATCCGTCACGTTGTTCTCGATCACGACCGCCTCGACCTCGGCCAGTCGGCGGTTGTCGCTGAAATACCAGCGCACCACGTCGGCCGGCTTCTCATAGCTGGCCGCGAGTTCGTCGATGTGGGCCTTGATCTGCTCCGGCTTGGCCTGCAGGTTGTTGGCGCGCACCAGCTCGGCCACCACCAGGCCCAGGCGCACGCGGCGCTCGGCCTGCGGGCGGAACACGTCGTCGGGGATCGGCGCCTTGTCGGCATCCTTGATGCCGCGCTGCTTGAGTTCGGCGCGCGCGCCCTCGACCATGCGGTCGACCTCGGCCTGCACGCTCGACTTCGGCAGGTCGAGTTCGGCGTTGGCGATCAGCGTGTCCATCACCGCGTTCTTGTTGCGGGCCAGCAAGCGGAACTTGACTTCGCGCTCCAGGTTGCGCTTGATGTCGGCGCGCAAGCCCTCGACCGTGGCTTCGGCGATGCCGAGCGACTTGGCGAGCTGCTCGTTGACTTCGGGCAGGTGGGTGGACTCGATCTTCTTCACGGTGACCATGAAGTCGGCCTGCTTGCCGGCCACGTCCTTGCCGTGGTAGTCGGCCGGGAACGAGAGCGGGAAGGTGCGACTGTCGCCGGCCTTGAGACCGCGCACCGCGTCCTCGAATTCCTTGAGCATCTGGCCTTCGCCGATGATGAATTGGAAGTCCTCGGCCTTGCCGCCCTGGAAGGGTTCGCCGTCGATCTTGCCTTCGAAATCGACCGTGACGCGGTCGTCGTTCTGCGCGGCGGCGTCCTGCGCGCGCTGCGCGAAGGTGCGGCGCTGCTTGCGCAGGATGTCGAGCGTCTTGTCGATCGCCTCGTCGCCCACGTCGGCGCTGAGCTTGTCGACTTCGGCTGCGGACAGGTCGCTGATCTTGACGTCGGGGAAGACCTCGAAGACGGCGTCGAACGCGAGTTCACCTTCGGGCGAGTCTTCCTTCTCGGTGATGCGCGGCTGACCGGCGACGCGCAGCTTGGCTTCGTTGGCCGCCTGCGAGAAGGCCTCGCCGACCTTGTCGTTCATGACCTCGTAGTGGACGGAATAGCCGTAGCGCTGGGCCACGACGTTCATCGGCACCTTGCCGGGACGAAAGCCGTCCATCTTGACGGTGCGGGCCAGCTTCTTGAGGCGCGAATCGACCTCGGACTGGATGGTGCCGACGGGCAAGGTCAGCGTGATCTTGCGTTCGAGCTTCTCGAGGGTTTCAACGTTCACGGTCATTTTGTGTCTTCCTTGTGAGGGTCTGTGTCTGGTGCGCGGGGCCGGACTCGAACCGGCACGCCATTGCTGGCGTCAGGACCTAAACCTGGTGCGTCTACCAATTTCGCCACCCGCGCGGTCCCGTATTTCAGGCAACCGCGCATTTTAAACGCTAACCAGACCCTCTTCCGGCTGCACCTCACCCTCGCGCCGGACCCGGAACCAGGCGGCATACATCGCAGGCAATGCCAGCAGCGTCAGCACAGTGGCGACGATCAGCCCGCCCATGATCGCGACCGCCATCGGCCCCCAGAACACGCTGCGCGACAGCGGGATCATCGCCAGCACCGCCGCTGCCGCGGTCAGCACGATCGGCCGCAGCCGCCGCACCGCGGATTCGACGATGGCGTCCCAGGTCGGCACGCCGGCCGCGCGGTCGTGCTCGATCTGGTCGATCAGGATCACGGCGTTGCGCTGGATCATCCCCATCAGTGCGATCACGCCGAGCAGCGCGACGAAGCCGAAGGGCCGGTCCAGCACCAGCAACGCCATCGCCACGCCGGCAATGCCCAGCGGCCCGGTGATGAACACCAGCAGCGAACGGCTGAAGCTGTGCAGCTGCAGCATCAGCAGCGTGAACACCAGGAACAGCATGATCGGCACGCCGGCCACGATCGAGGCCGAGCCCTTGCTGCTCTCCTCCACCGCACCGGCGACCTCGATGCGGTAGGCGCCGTCGCCATCGGCACGCCATTTGGCTTCGAGTTCGCGCAGCTTCGGCAGCAGCTGGCCGGTGACGGTCGCACCCTGAAGCCCTTCGACGATGTCGCCCTGCACGGTGATCGCGTAGTCGCGGTTCTGGCGCCACATCACGCCGGGCTCCCAGGTGAAGACCGGCCTGGCGATCTGCGCCAGCGGAATCGACGCGCCCGAACTGGTCGGCAGGTAGGCATTGCCGATGTCCGAGATCGCCCCGCGCTCGTCGGGCGACTGCCGCAGCACGATGTCGATCAGCAGATCGTTCTCGCGGTACTGGCCGACCGTCGTGCCGCTGAACATGGTGCGCGAGGCCTGCGCGATCGCCTGGCTCGTCACGCCGAGTGCGCGCGCCTTGGCCTGGTCGACGTCCAGGCGGATCACTTTCACCGACTCGTTCCAGTTGTCGTTGACGCCGCGCATGTTGGGGTTGCCGCGCATCACCGCCTTCACCTCGTCGGCATGCACACGCAGCTGGGCGGGGTCGGTGCCGATCACGCGGAACTGCACCGGGTACGGCACCGGCGGCCCGTTAGGCAGCAGCTTGACGCGGCCGCGCGCCTCGGGGGCCTCCTCTGCGAGCACGGCCGGCAGCTTGATGCGCAGCGCCTCCCGCACCTTCAAGTCCTTGGCCAGCACGATCATCTGCGACACGTTGCTCTGCGGGAAAACCTGGTCCAGCGGCAGATAGAAGCGCGGCACGCCGGATCCGATCCAGCTGGTGACGGTGGCGATGCCTTCCTCCTTCAGCAGCCGCGCCTCGACCCGTTTGGCCACCTGCTCGTTGGCCGCGAAGGAGGTGCCTTCCGGAAACCACAACTCGACCAGGATCTCGGGCCGGCTCGAATCGGGAAAGAACTGCTGCTGCACGCGGCCCATGCCGGCGATACCGAGCGCAAAGGTCAGCAGCGTGGCGCCGATGGTGAGCCAGCGGTGTTCCACGCACCAGTTCACCATGCGGCGGAAGGTGTTGTAGAAGGGCGTGTCGAAGAGTTCGTGCGGCGGCGCGTCGGGATCGTGCGGCTTGACCTTGAGCAGCAGCGTGCCGAGGTAGGGCACGAAGTACACCGAGACGATCCAGCTCAGCACCAGCGCGATCACCGTGACCGCGAAGATCGCGAAGGTGTATTCGCCCGTCACCGATTTCGCGAGGCCGATCGGCAGGAAGCCGGCCGCCGTGATCAGCGTGCCCGTGAGCATCGGCTTGGCCGTCACGTCGTAGGCGAAGGTGGCGGCGCGCACCTTGTCGTAGCCTTCCTCCATCTTGCGCACCATCATCTCGACCGCGATGATCGCGTCGTCGACCAAGAGGCCGAGCGCGATGATCAGCGAGCCGAGCGATATCTTGTGCAGCCCGATGCCGAAGTAGTTCATGGCCAGGAAGGTCACGGCCAGCACCAGCGGAATGGTGATCGCCACCACCAGCCCGGGCCGGATATCGACGTACCAGCCGAAGCGCCCGCCCTTGTGCAGCCCGAGCGCGATGAAGCTCACGGCCAGCACGATGGCCACCGCCTCGATCAGCACGCCGACGAATTCGTTGACCGAGTCGGCGACCGACACCGGCTGGTCCTGCACCTGCGCGAGGTTCACGCCGACCGGGAACTGCTTCTGGATGCCGGCCGTGGCGAGCTTCAGCGCCTTGCCGAGCGCGATGATGTCGCCGCCCTTGGCCATCGAGACGCCGAGCGCGATCACCTCCTTGCCCTGGTGCCGCACCTTGACCGCCGGCGGATCGACGTAGCCGCGGTGGATGTCCGCGATGTCGCCCAGGCGCAGCTGGTTGCCGGAACTGCCCCGGATCGGCATCGCGCGCAGCTGCTCGACGCTGGTGAACTGCCCGGCCACGCGCACCTGCACCACGTCCTGCGGCGACTGGATGGTGCCCGCGCTCTCGACCGCGTTCTGCGATCCGATCTGCGCCAGTACCGCATTGAAGTCCAGCCCGAGCTGCGCCACGCGCTTTTGCGACACCTCGATGTACACCTTCTCGTCCTGGATGCCGAACGGATCGACCTTGGCGACGTCCTTCACGCGCAGCAGCCGCTGACGCACGTCGTCGGAAAAGGTCTTGAGCTCGGCATAGCTGAAGCCGTCGCCTTCCAGCGCGTAGATCACGCCGTAGACATCGCCGAAATCGTCGTTGAAGAACGGCCCCTGGATGCCCGCCGGCAAGGTGCTTCGCATGTCGCCGATGTCCTTGCGCACCGTGTACCAGACGTTCGGCACGTCGGCCGACTTCGACGAATCCTTGATCTCGAAGATGATCTGCGACTCGCCGGGCTTGGAGTAGCTGCGGATCTTGTCCGCATAGGGTGCTTCCTGCAGCGTGCGCTCGAGCTTGTCCGTCACCTGCTCGGCCATCTGCTGCGCGGTCGCGCCGGGCCAGTAGGTGCGGATCACCATCGCACGGAAGGTGAACGGCGGATCCTCGTCCTGCCCGAGCTGGAAGTAGGACGCGAAGCCCAGCACGATCAGCACCACCATCAGGTAGCGCGTGAGCGGCGCATGGTCGAGCGCCCATTTCGAGAGATTGAAGCCGGGCTTGCCGGTCTCGGCGATCTGCGAGCTCATGAACGCGGACTCAGCGCAGGGCGACCGCAGCAGCGGTCGCGGGTGCCGGCATCCTGCCGTCCTGCTGCGCCGGGCCCACCGGCGCTGTGGCCGACTTCTCCCGGTAGATCGACACCTTCTGCCCCGGCGACAGCACATGCACGCCGGCCACCACCACCAGCATGCCCGGCTCGATGCCTTCGGCGATCACCGCGTCGTTGCCGTCGGCGGTCGCGACCTGGACCGGCTGCGAACGCACGGTCATGCTGTCCTTGTCGAGCACCCAGACCGCCGTGCCCTTTCCTTCCTGGCGCAGCGCGCTGGTCGGCAGCTTCAGCACCGGCGCGCCGGCGTGCGACAGCGCCTGCGGCCGTGCGTAGACCGTCGCACCCAGCGCCGGCGCTGTCACCGGATCGATCGCCACCTTGACCGCATAGGTGCGCGTGACGGCATCGGCGCTGGCCGCCACTTCGCGCACCTTGCCCTCGAGCGCGCTGCCGCCGGCCCAGCCGCGCACGCTGACGGGTGAACCCGGCTTGATGAGCGCCGCGCGGTCTTCGGGCACGGCGAACACCACGTCGCGCGCGCCGTCCTGAGCGATGCGCAGCACCGGCATGCCGGCCGAGACGACCTGCCCCGGCTCTGCCTGGACCGCGGTCACGATGCCGGGGACATCGGCCACCAACGTCGTGTAGGCGGCCTGGTTGCCCTGCGAGCTCAGCTGCGCCTGCGCCTGCTCCAGTTGGGCCTGCGCGGCCTTGTAGGTGGTCTCGCGCTTTTCCAGATCGGCGCCGCTGATGAATTTCTGCTCGAGCAATTGGCGGTAGCGCTTGAGGTCCGCGGCCGCCAGGTCGCGGTTGGTCAGCGCGGCGGCCTGCTGCGCACGCGCGGCCTCGGCAGCGAGCCGAAAGTCCTGAGGGTCGAGCTGCGCCAGCACCTGACCCGCCTGCACGTGCTGGCCGAGATCGACCTGCCGCCGCGTGATCTTGCCGGCCACCCGGAAGCCGAGGCCGGATTCGATGCGCGCCTGCACCTGCCCGGAAAACTCCGGCTCGGTGCCATAGGCGCTGGTACCGACGGCCATGACCTTGACCGCGCGTACCGGCTCCTCGGCGGCAGGCGGCCGCGAGCAGCCGACCAGCGCGAGGACGGCCAGCAACAGCCAGGCGCGGGGGTGAGTCGGAGAGAAAAGCGACGCGGTCATGGAACACCCTTGAAAAGCCGAACGGGGTCATTAATGACCAGCCGGTTAGTAATCTAGGGTATACGCCAATCGCTGTCAATGACAGCCTGCGCGGCGTCGCTAAGTCCGCTGTCCCATTTCGACCAGCCGGTTGCCGGGCAGTTCGAAGTAGTCGGACGCGCGCCCCGCGTTGCGCTGCATCCATCCGAACAAGGCCCGGCGCACCGGGTTCATGCCCGGCAACTGCTCGTCGCCCACCGAGGCACGGGAAACGAAGTACGAGGTGGTCATCGAATCGCAGGCCAGGCCCTTCTGGTAGGCCAGGATGCGGATGAATTCGGGCACGTCGGGCCGCTCCATGTAGCCGTGCCGCGCGGTGACGACCCACACGCCATGGCCGAGCGGCTCGGCCTCGATGCGCAGGCGAGCGTCGACGCGCGGCGTGTCGCAGGTCAGCACGCGCAGCACGATCACCTGTTCGTGCAGCACCTGGTTGTGCTTGAGGTTGTGCAGCAGCGCATGCGGCACCGAATCGGCATCCGCGTTGAGGAACACGGCCGTGCCCCTGACCCGGTGCGGCATATGGGCCGCCAGCGACGCAACGAAGGGCACCAGCGGCAGGCGCTCCGCCTCCGCCGCCTCCAGCCCCAGGCGGCGGCCCTTGGCCCAGGTGGTGAACACGATCATCACGAGCACCGCCACCGCCAGCGTGATCCAGCCGCCTTCGGCGATCTTGAGGCTGTTGGCGATCACGAAGGTCACGTCGACCACCGCGAACAGCAGCACGCCGATCACGACCGCCACGCGGTTCCAGCGCCAGAGCCGGAACGCCACCACACCGGCCAGCAGCGTGGTGGTGACCATCGTGATCGAGACCGCGATGCCGTAGGCCGCCGACAGCGCGCTCGAACTGCGAAAGCCCAGCACCAGCAGCAGCACGCCCACCATCAGCAACCAGTTGATGCCGGGCACGTAGATCTGTCCGATGGCGTCGCCCGAGGTCTGCACCACGCGCATGCGCGGCAGGTAGGCCATGCGCATGGCCTGCGCCGTGAGCGAGAACGCGCCCGAGATGACCGCCTGCGACGCGATCACCGTGGCCATCGCGGCCAGCACCACCATCGGCAGCACCGCCCACGAAGGAAAGAGCCGGAAGAAGGGGTTGTCGATGGCCGCGGGATTCGCCAGCACCAGCGCGCCCTGGCCGAAATAGTTGAGCACCAGCCCGGGCAGCGCGATGAAGAGCCACGCCAGCCGGATCGGCTTCGCGCCGAAATGTCCCATGTCCGCATAGAGCGCCTCACCGCCGGTGAAGGCCAGGAAGACCGCGCCCAGCACCGCGAGCGATTGCGCATGGTGAACCACGAGGAAGCCGATCGCGTAGCGCGGATCCAGCGCGGCCAGCACCTGCGGCTGCCGCAGCACCTGCCACAGGCCCGCCAGTGCGATCACGAGAAACCACAGCAGCATCACCGGGCCGAACACCTTGCCCACCACCCCGGTGCCCTTGCGCTGCACGGCGAAAAGACCGATCAGGATCAGCATCGTGATCGGGATCACGAAGTGCTGCAGGCCCGGCGCCTCCACCTCCAGCCCTTCGACCGCCGACAGGACCGAGATGGCGGGCGTGATCAGGCTGTCGCCATAGAACATCGCGGCGCCGACCAGGCCCAGCAGCCCGATCGCGTGCCAGACCCAGGGCCGGGTCGTCGGCCCGGAGACCGCGTTGCGCGCCAGCGCCTGCAGCGCCAGGATGCCGCCCTCGCCGTCGTGGTCGGCACGCAGCACGAACACCACGTACTTCAGCGTCACGACGAACATCAGCCCCCAGAAGATCAGCGACAACAGCCCCAGCACCGCCTGCGGCGTGAACGGCACGCCGTGCGCCGGGTTCATCGTCTCCTTGAAGGCATAGAGCGGCGAAGTGCCGATGTCCCCGAAGACCACGCCCAGCGCGGCGATCATCAGGGCGGGACCGGCGTGCGCACGAGGCGCAGCATCCGCGGGATTCAGTTTCTGCGTCGTCGTGTTCATCGAATGGAGCCGTTGGCGGGGCCGATCGTACCGGGTCGTGCCGCACAATCCGCCGCGTGCCATCCACCCACTACGAGAATTTTCCGGTCGCCTCCTGGCTGTGCCCCCCGCGATTGCGGCCGCCGATCGCCGCCATCTACGGCTTCGCGCGCACGGCCGACGACATCGCCGACGAAGGCGACGCCGACCCGGCGCAGCGGCTCGACGACCTGCATGCCTTCCGCGCCGATCTCGGCGCCGTGGCACGCGGCAAGGCGCCTTCGGCGCGCTGGCCCGGCGTGTTCGGTCCGCTCGCGCAGGCAATGCACGGGTTCGCGCTGCCCGAGCGGTTGCTGGCCGACCTGCTCTCGGCCTTCATGCAGGACATCGAGAAGACGCGCGACGGCAGCGGCTATGCCGACCGCGGTGGACTGCTGGACTATTGCCGCCGCTCGGCCAACCCGGTCGGCCGCCTGCTGCTGCATCTCTACGGCGTCGATGACGCGATCGCGCTGGCGCAGAGCGATGCCATCTGCAGCGCCTTGCAGCTCATCAACTTCTGGCAGGACCTCAGCGTCGATCTTCCGCGCGGCCGCTTCTATCTGCCGCGCGCCGACAGCGCGATGCACGGCCTGGCGGGCCGGGACTTCAGGACTTTCAGGCCGCTCGCGCCCGCCGCGCCGCCGCCGGCCGCCATCGCACTGGTGGCGACCGAAGTGGCCTGGGCCCGCGCACTGATGCGCGAGGGCGCGCCGCTGGTGCACCGGCTGCCAGGGCGTGCGGGCTGGGAACTGCGCTTCGTCGTGCAGGGCGGCCAGCGCATCCTCGACCGGATCGAGGCGCAAGGCTGCGATAGCTTCTCGCGGCGCCCGACCCTCGGCAAGGCCGACATGCTGCCGATGGTCTGGCGAGCCTTCGGGATGCGGAGACAATCGCCCGCATGATGAGGCCCTCACGATGAATCCCGAGCAGTACGTCCAGGACAAGGCGGCGGCCTCGGGCAGCAGCTTCTACTACGCCTTCCTGTTCCTGCCAAAGCCGCGGCGCGCAGCCATCACCGCTTTCTATGCGTTCTGCCGCGAGATCGACGACGTGGTCGACGAAGTCAGCGATCCCGGCGTCGCGGCGACCAAGCTCGCATGGTGGCGCACCGAGGTCGCCCAATCCTTCGCCGGCCAGCCGCACCATCCGGTGATGCAGGCGCTGATGCCACATGCCGCGGCCTACGGCATCGAGGAACGCCAGCTGCACGAGGTCATCGCGGGCTGCCAGATGGACCTCGAGCAGACGCGCTACCTCGACTTTCCCGCGCTGCGGCGCTACTGCCACCTGGTGGCCGGCGTGGTCGGCGAAGGCGCGGCGCGCATCTTCGGCCAGACCGATGCGCAGACCACCGCCTATGCCCACAGGCTGGGCCTGGCGCTGCAGCTGACCAACATCATCCGCGACGTCGGCGAGGACGCCTTGCGCGGACGCATCTACCTGCCGGTCGACGAGCTGCAGCGTTTCGACGTCAAGGCGCACGAGATACTGAACCGCGTGCACTCCGAACGCTTCGTCGCCCTCATGAAATTCCAGACGGCGCGCGCGCAGGCGGCCTACGACGAGGCGATCGCCCTGCTCCCGCCGGCCGATCGCCGGACGCAGAAACCGGGGCTGATGATGGCCAGCATCTACCGCACCCTGCTGCGCGAGATCGAGCGCGACAACTTCCAGGTGCTGCATCAGCGTGTCAGCCTGACGCCGGTGCGCAAGCTCTGGCTCGCCTGGCGCGTGCAGGCGCTCGGCAAGCTATGACGGCAACCGCTCGGCGGCGGCCTTCGCGTCCATGAAGGTCGCGATCGTCGGCGCCGGCTGGGCCGGCCTGGCCTGCGCGATCGAAGCCACGCGCGGCGGACATTCGGTCAGCGTTTTCGAGGCCGCGCGCACGCTCGGGGGACGCGCACGCGCATTGCCGGCGCAGATGCCCGACGGTCAGCCGGTGATGCTCGACAACGGCCAGCACATCCTGATCGGCGCCTATGCCGCCACGCTGGCGCTGATGCGGACGGTCGGCGTCGATCCCGAGACGGTGCTGCTTCGCTTGCCGCTCACCTTGCGTTTTCCGGATGGCGGCGGTCTGCAAGTGCCCCGATGGCCGCCACCGCTCGACCTGCTGGCCGGCATCGTCCGTGCGCGCGGCTGGTCCTGGCGCGACAAGACCGCGCTGCTGCGCACCGCCATCGGCTGGCGCGCGAGCGGCTTTCGCTGCGAACCGGGCGCCACGGTGGCCGGGCTCTGCGGATCGCTGACGCCGCGCGTCGTGAGCGAACTCGTCGAGCCCCTGTGCGTCTCGGCGCTCAACACGCGCATCGAACAGGCCAGCGGCCAGGTCTTCCTGCGCGTGCTGCACGATGCCCTGTTCGCCGAACGCGGCGGCGCCGACCTGCTGCTGCCGCGCGTCGATCTCGGCGCCCTGCTGCCGGATGCAGCGGCGCGCTGGCTCGGCGTGCAGGGCGCGACGGTCCATGCCGGCACGCGCGTCCACGCCATCGTGCGTCGCACGATCGGCTGGGAGATCGATGGCCAGCATTTCGATCGCGCGGTTCTCGCCTGTTCGCCGTGGGAAGCCGCGCGCCTCGCCGCTGGCGCGGAGCACGCCGACGCGACAGCCTGGTCGCGGACGGCCGAGGCACTGCAGCACGAAGGCATCGCCACCGTCTATGTCGCGGCGAACGCCTCGCTGCCCGTGCCGCTGCTTGCATTGCGTTCGGGCATCGGCGCACCGGCGCAATTCGTCTTCGATCGTGGCCGGCTCGGCGGGCCTCGAGGCTTGCTCGCCTTCGTCGTCAGTGCGAGCAACGAGGCGCGTGACGCGCTGCAAGGCCAGGTGCTGGCGCAAGCCCGGCAACAGCTCGGGCTGACAGATCTGTGCGCCGTGCAGACCGTGGTGGAACGCCGCGCGAGCTTTGCCTGCACGCCGGCGCTGGTGCGGCCGGGACCGCGCATCGCGGCAGGCCTGCTGGCCTGCGGCGACTATGTCGACGGCCCCTATCCTTCCACCATCGAGGGCGCGGTGCGCAGCGCGATCGCGGTGGTGCAGACACTCTGACGCTGCCCTTGGTCTTCGGCCTTCGGTCTTCGGTCTTCGTCATGTTCGAGACCCGCATCCGGATCGACTGGCCGCCGAGCATCTTCGATGCGCATTGAACTCTGCTGAGCGCAAATAGAAGTTCTCATGCATTGATTTGGAATTATCAAATCAATGCGAGAGTGCAAATCTGAACAATGATGGCGAAATGCAGAGAGTCCTCGCAATGCGGCGAATGACTCTCGGCGAATGGGTACGATTGCCCATCGCACTTGTCTCGCATCCAATCGCACAGATGATTCTTTGTGGGGATTGAATCAATCATTCATCGCACTCACTCATCTTGACGAATCCGGATGCCGCATCGAATGTCGAATGGAAATGAAAAAAACGGTTCGTATCAGTGCCGAGCTTCTGCCGGCTTCTCTGGGCATGCGATTCGACGCATTGTTCAATGTCGCCCGGACGCGCAGCATCGTTCAGTGGGAGTCCGTGGCACCGATCGGCGCGGATGTCGTGGTGGTCGACCGGGCCATTGAAGTGCGCGCCGATGCGGTTGCCCTTGTCATCGGCGATGCGCCGAAGCAGGCACGCCCGATTCAGGCCGTTCGACTGGAAGCCGCATACGGTGTCGCATCGCTCATTGCGGCACTCGACCTGGCGGCTGTTCGTGTTCTCAATCTCCGGGATGCCAACAACAAGTCGCAGCCGATGCCGCTCGGCGGCGACATCGCACTCGCTTTCAGACTCCGGCATTGGGTCAGCCTGGATTCGGGAATGGCAAGTCCCGCGCATTCGAGAGCATTGGCGGCCATGGCGAGAAAAGCGGTGACACGGGACTGGATTGTCAAGAATTGCGAATTGAGTGCCATCCAGATCGATGCATTGCTGAATGCCCTGCAACGCAGGGATGCCCTGTATATCTCCGAAGCGCCCGCGGCCGCACTCGTCAATACAACCATCGGCGATCGCCAGGCCACGCCCGGCTTCATCGGCAAGCTAAGGCAATGGCTTTCCGGCGCACGATCGACGCCGGTGCCCACGGGGCCGCACACTTCATGAATGCACCACGCATCGTGCTTTTCGGCGAGATGGGCATCGGAAAGACAACGGCCGTGCGCGCGCTCTGCGGCGACACGGTGGTGGATTGCGATGTCGCCAATCTGGACACCGAACGCCACGCGAAGGCCACGACCACCGTTGGCGCGGACTTCGGCATCGTGCGCTTGGGCAACGGCGATGAATTGCACGTCTACGGCAGTCCCGGTCAAAGCCGCTTCGATTTCATGCGCCGCTGGCTGCTCGGCTTCGCGATGGGCGTGATGGTGCTGGTCGATCTCGCGGAGGCCGATGCCATCGACCATGCGCAGCACGCCATCGCGATGACAAGCGAACTCGCGCCCGAAGCGGCCGTCGTCGTGCTGGTTGCGCGGCCGGCGGATCCCGCGCTCATCCAGCACTTTGCCGAAGAACTCGCCGGCCGTGCCGGCTGGGCGGTTCCGGTGATGCAGGTCGACGTACGGGACAGGCAGCAGATGCTCGATGCGCTCGAACTGCTGGTCGCCGTGCTGCCGGACCCCGCGTACTGACCAGCACCATGACCAATTCCCGCCACCGCAAGCCATTCGTCTCGGTGCATCACGCCAAGCGAGACCGGTATGTCGCCGTCCTGAAGCAACACACCGAGTCGCACTCCAAGGTGACGACCGTGGTGCTGGCGACGCCGGATGGCTTCGAGGTCGCCGCGGTCCACTACCAGGGCGAGCCTCGATCGGCCCAATTCGCAGCCATGGCGGGTTCGCTGATCGCCGTGGCGCGCGCCGCCGGCCGCGAAGTGGGCCATGAAGGCTGCGACGGCCTGATCGTGGAGAGTCCGAACGGCAAGTTGCTCATACGCCCGGTGGGCAAGGGCGACGGGCTGCTGCTGTGCATGGTGCTGGCACCCGGCATGCTGCTGGGTGCCGCCCTGTGGGCCGCCGACGAGATCGGCAAGGCCATTTCTTTGATCTAACGTTCTGCAATTGCAATGAAAGGGAGTAGATAACCATGGCATCCATCGAACAATCCTTGAGCCAGGCCATGTCGATCGACGGCGCGATGTGCGCCGCGCTCGTCGACAGCAACTCGGGCATGGTGCTGGGCCAGGCCGGCTCCGGCGTCGACATCGAGCTGGCGGCTGCCGGCAATACCGAAGTGGTGCGCGCCAAGATGCGCACGATGCAGTCGCTCAAGCTGAACGACAGCATCGACGACATCCTGATCACGCTGGGCAAGCAGTACCACATCATCCGCCCCATCGCGTCGAACGCGGGCCTGTTCTTCTATATCGTGCTCGACAAGGCCCGCGCCAACCTGGCGCTGGCGCGCCGCAAGGTGCAGGACGCCGAAGCCATGATCAAGGTCTAGGCCGACCTGAGCGTCCGGGCGGCGGCAGGGGGATGTCTGTCGTCCCCTTCCGCAGGGACATACGGCGCATGCATTCGCGCCGATCATTCCTGCGCAGGAGACACGCAGATGAACCGGCCGATTCCGTACGAATTCGAACCCCGCCCCGGCCCGGCCGGCATGCAGCAGATCGTCATCATCGGCGCGGGCCACGCGGGATTCCAGTGCTGTGCATCCCTGCGCCAGGAAGGCTTCGGCGGCAAGATCCTGCTGGTGGGCGATGAAGCGAGCCTTCCCTACCAGCGACCGCCGCTCTCCAAGGCTTACCTTCTCGCCAAGGCATCGGCTTCCGACCTGCATTTCCGTCCCGAACGCTTCTTCCAGGATCAACATGTGCAGCTCGTGCGGACACGCGTCGAGTCCATCGATCGGACGGCGCAGCGAATCTCGCTGCAATCAGGCCAGCGCATCGCTTACGACCACCTCGTGATAGCCACCGGTTCGAGCCCGCGGAAGATGGCCCTGCAGGGTGCCGATCTCGACGGCGTCGTGGGTCTGCACACCCTGGGCGACGCAGACGGACTGCGACCACGTCTCCAACCCGGTCGCCGCGCCGTGGTGGCCGGCGCGGGCTTCATCGGCCTCGAATTCGCCGCCGTCGCCCGCACGCTCGGGCTCGACGTCACCGTCATCGACGTCGCAGCGCGTGCATTGGCCCGCGCCGTGTCGCCCGAATGCGCGCGCACCATCGCCGATTCGCACACGGAGAAAGGTACGCGCCTGCTGTTCGGCTGCGGCGTCTCCGCGCTCGAAGGACGAAACGGCAAGATCGCCGCCGTCCATACCGCGGACGGCAAGACGCTTCCGGCGGACATCGTCGTCGTCGGCATCGGTGCACAGCCCCGAACGCAGCTTGCAACGCAGGCCGGACTGGCCGTCGACAACGGCATCTCGGTCGACGAAAAGCTGCTCACCTCCGATCCGGCGATTTCTGCCATCGGCGACGTGGCCGGTTTTCCCGACGCGGCATCCGGTCGGCGGATACGGCTCGAATCGGTTCAGAACGCGTCCGACCAGGCCCGAAGCGCGGCCGCACGACTCATGGGCAAGGCGGTCTCGCACAACGCGGTCCCGTGGTTCTGGAGTGACCAGGGCGACATCAAGCTGCAGATTGCCGGCCTGCGCTCGGTGGATGACGAGCACGTGGTACTGCCAGAGCCGCAAGGGCAGGCGCACACCGTCCTCTGCATTCGCAACGAGCGGCTGGCGGCTGTGGAAACCATCAACCGCCCGGGCGACCACATGCTCGCACGCCGGCTGCTGGCAAAGGGCGTTCGCCTGACCGCCGAGCAGGCAAGGGCACCCGCCTTTCAGCTCCGGGATCTGCACTGAACCATCGGCCACCCCGGCGCGGCAACATCAGGCCTCGATCTCGCCGCGATCGAGCAGCAGCTGCCGGATGTCCTTCTTCGCGATCTTCCCGTAGCCGGACTTCGGCAGCATGTCCCAGAAGAACACGCGCTGCGGCCAGCGATAGCGCGCGCAGCGGCCGTCCAGATGCGCCATGAGCGCATCGCGGTCCACCTGCGCGCCTTCGCGGCGGACCACGATGGCCACGCCGACCTCGCCCCATCTGGCATCGGGCACGCCCAGCACCGCCACCTCCGCGACGGCAGGATGCGTCAGCAGCACTTCTTCCACTTCGCGCGGATAGACGTTGGAGCCGCCCGAGATGTACATGTCGGATTCACGGCCCGTGATGTAGAGCAGCCCGCGCGCGTCCATGCGGCCGAGGTCGCCGGTGTGGAACCAGCCGCCGCGCAGCGCCTTCCCGGTGGCCTCCGCGTTGTCGTGGTAGCCCGAAAACACGGCCGGCCCCCGGCAGCAGATTTCACCGACCTCCCCCGTCGGTAGCCGCTGGAGCGCGGCATCGAGGATCGCCACTTCCATGCCGGTGCGCGCCCGGCCGCACGATCCGATGTTCGCATTCGGGTCGGCGTCGTCATCCGAATGCATGGCGGGCGGCAGCACGGTGATGTTGCCGGTCACCTCGCCAAGCCCGAAGTACTGCACGAGCACCTTGCCGAGCTTCTGCAGCGCCAGCTTCTGGTCGGCGCGGTACATGGGCGCGCCGGCATAGATCATGTAGCGCAGCGAACTGTGGTCGTAGCGGTCCACCGCCGGGTGCTCCACCAGGAGCTTCACGATCGTGGGCACGGTGAAAAGATTCGTGACCCGATGCTTCTCGATCGCCTGCCAGACCGCCTCGGCGTCGAGCTTCTCGCTGGCGGGCAACACCGTCGCCGCGCCGCGCGCCACGTTCAGCAATGCGTGAATGCCCGCGCCGTGCGACAGCGGCGCCACCGCGATGGAAAGGTCGTGCTCGGTCGTTCCCGGGATCAGGTCGGCCAGATGGTTCGTCACGACGAAGGCCATCTGCCCATGCGTGAGCACACCGGCCTTGGGCCGTCCGGTGGTGCCCGAGGTATAGAAGAACCAGAGCGGATCGTCGCTGGCGACGGTCTCGTGATCTGCGGACTGGCCGCGATGTTCGCGCACCAGTTCCTCGTAGGCGTGCTCACCCGCACGCGGCCGGCCGATCGCGATCACGTGCTTCAGCGCCGGCGATGCTTCGCGCACGGCATCGGTGTGGCCCGCGAACACGTCTTCCACGATCATGGCGCTTGCCCCGCTGGACGCACCCAGGTAGGCGACCTCCGGCGGCGTCAGGCGAAAGTTGGTCGGCACCCAGATGCAGCCCAGCCGGAAAGCGACCCAGCAACTCTCGAACATCTGCAGGTTGTTGCGCGACTGCACGAGGATGCGGTCCCCCTTGCGCAGCCCCAGCTTGTGCAGCGCCGCGGCCATCGCGGCCACGCGCTGTTCCATCTCGCCCCAGGTCCAGGTCGGCCCGCCTTCCTGGATCAGCGCCGGCCGATCCCCGAACAATTGGGCCGTCTGCGTGAGCAGGCGCCCGAGGTTCATGACCTGCGCCGCATTCACGAGGCGGACTCCAGAATGCTGAGATAGCTGGCCACGGCCGAGCCGCCCATGTTGAACACCGCACCCATGCGCGCGCCATCCACCTGCATGCCGCCGGCGGTGCCGGAGAGCTGCATGGCGGCCATCACATGCTGCGACACGCCGGTCGCGCCGATCGGGTGACCCTTCGACTTCAACCCGCCCGAGGGATTGACGGGCAGCCTGCCGTCCTTGCGCGTCACGCCGTCGAGAATCACGCGCGCGCCCTGGCCGTGCGGCGCGAGGCCCATGGCTTCGTACTCCAGCAATTCGGCGATGGTGAAGCAATCGTGCGTCTCGACGAAGGAGAGATCGCCCAAGCTCGCATCGGCCGAGGCCAGCCCCTTCTGCCACGCCATCGCAGCACCTTCGAACTTCGTCGGGTCGCGGCGAGACATCGGCAGGAAATCATTGACATGGGTGCGCGAGCGCCAGCGCACCGCCGGCGCCCGGGCGCCCGGCAGCGGCTCGGTCGACAGGACCAGCGCCGCGGCGCCGTCGGACACCAGGGAGCAGTCGGACCGCTTCAACGGCCCTGACACGAAGGGGTTCTTCTCGGACGGCGTGCGGCAGAAGTCGAAGCCGAAGTCGCGCCGCATGTGCGCGTAGGGGTTGTGCATGCCGTTGGCGTGATTCTTCGCCGCGATGGCCGCCAGCGCGTCCGACTGGTCGCCGAAGCGATCGAAGTAGCTCGTCGCGATGCCGCCGAAGATGCCGGCGAAGCCGGCCGGGTCGCTGCCCTCTTCCTTGACGTAGGCGCACTTGATGAGCGTGGCGGCCACCTCCGGCGTTCGCAGCCCGTTCATCCGTTCCATGCCGATCACCAGCGTGCGCTTCATGCGGCCTGCAGCCATCGCATCGAGCGCCGCCCAGATCGCTGCCGAGCCGGTGGCACAGGCGTTCTCGGCGCGCACGGCCGGCGTGTGGCGCAAGGCGGGTATCGCCACGGCAGGCAGCGCGGCGGTGAAGTCCTGTCCGACGAAGCCAGCGTTGAAGTGGCCGACGAAGATGCCGTCGATATCGCCAGCTTCCACGCCGGCGCTGTCCAGTGCCGGCTGCACCGCATCGCGAATGAGCTGTTCGAGTTCGACGTTGTCCAGTTTGCCGAAGGCCGTGTGGCCCCAGCCGACGATGTAGGCGTTGTTCATGAGGGTCCCTTGAAATGAAGGATGGAAGATTCAGGATGCGGCGGGCCGCAAGGCTGGACACGACCATGCCGCTGCACCAGGGTCAGGGCAATCACGCCCGTGGATGCTGCCAGCACGCCGGTGGTGAGCGACAGCACGGCCGCGCTGCCGCTCCTGTAGAGCAGCCCCATCCAGGTGCCGCAGAGGAAGGCCGCGGCGGCGAACACAAAGCCGCCGAGCGCGGAGGCAGCGCCGGCCTGCAGCGGGAACGGCGTGGCCATGCCGACGTGGCCGCAGGGCTGGTGGATGCCGTAGGCCAGCAGCATCAGCCAGAGCCCCGCCGTGAGCGTGACGGGCGAATGCGCATCGGCAAGCTGCGGCACGATCAGCAGCGCCGCCGCCGCCAGCGACAGGAAGCCGGCGCGGCGCACCGAAGCCACGATGCCGTCCGCCGCGATCCAGCGCCGGCACAGCATGGTGCCGATGAGGTACGTGATCGACGCACCGCCGATCACGAGCCCGAAGCCCACGCGCGTGACGCGGAAGGTCTCGATGAAGAGATAGGCCGAACTGGAAAAGAAGCCGAAGTTGGCCGCGTAGCCGAAGGAATTGAGCAAGGTCCAGGACCGGAAGGCCGGGTTGCGGGCGATGCGTGCATAGCCCGCGAACAGCGGCCGCAGGCGCAGCGCATCGGGTTTGAGCGCAGGTGCCGTCTCGGGCACACGCAGCAGCACCAGCACGGCGCCGCCCACGCCGCACAGCGCCATCGACCAGAGCGTGGAGCGCCAGCCCAGCGCCTCGGTCAGCAGTGCGCCGGTCACGGGGATCAGCATGGTCAGAAAGGCCAGCATCGACATGGCCATGGTCATGACGTGCGTGCCGCGTTGCTGCTCGAACAGGTCGCGCACGATGGCGCGACCGCACACCATGGTGGCGGCGATGCCCAGGCCCTGCATGGCGCGCACGGCAATCAGCACCTCGATGCCCGGCGCCAGTGCACCCAGCGCTGCCCCGGCGGTGTAGAGCAGAAAGCCCGTCAGCAGCACCGGCCGCCGGCCGAAGCGGTCGGCGGCAGGCCCCCACAGCAGCTGGCTGAGGCCGAAGCTGAACACCAGCACGGCCAGCGTGAGCTGCACCACGCCCACCTTCGCCGCGTACTCGTTGCGGATGGCGGGCAGCGCCGCCAGGTAGAGGTCGGTGCCCAGCGGCTGCATCGCGGTGGCCAGGGTCACGACGACGACGATCAGCGCCAGCCCCATGGCCGCCTTGGCGTTCAAGGTGTCATGGCGCCAGCATTCCGCGCTGCTGCAGCCAGCCACGGATCAGTTCCGTCGCTTCCTGCAGCAACTCCGGCTGGCCGGCGTAGTAGTGCGTCGCGCCCTGGATGATGCGAAAGGTCTTGTCGGGCGAGGCTGCTGCCTCGAACAGCATCTTCGGATGCGTCTGGGGTGCCGCGTCGTCGGCGCTGTTCTCGATCACCAGCAGCGGCGTGCTGATCCGCCGGGCGCCTTCCAGGCCATTGCCGCAGGAGTCGTCGAGCGACCATTGCGACAGCCACGAACGCAGGGTGGTGAAACGCGCCAGCCCCACCGGGCCGGTGTTCACCGTCTCCGGGTTGCCCATGTAGCACCAGTGCGGCTTGCGGTCGTTGGGGTCGAGCGTGGGGTCGAGAAATCGCGGATCGGCAAGGGTGCGGTGCACGATGAAGGGGCGTTCGATCTCGCCGGTGTTGCGCGCCTTCAATTCGGCCAGCGTCTGCTTCGCCCAGGCCGTGATGCGCCGCATGCGTGCCAGCTGCGCGGCACGATAGCGCTCGATGTAGGCGGGCGAGTACGGCGGCTGATGGGGGTTGCGCGGATCGTAGATGTCGAGTTCGACGTCGCGGCTGTCGGGATTCAGCTCATCCGTCACCGAGGGGTCGATGGCCTCGGCCAGCAAGTGGGCGCGTGAAAGATGCGCCGCCTGGTAGACCACGGCGTCGGCCGGGATCAATCCGGCGCCCTTCACATTGACCGGGTCGCCGGCGGGTGTATGGGTGATGGAGGGCGCCTCCGCCTCGGCCTGGTAGCTCACGGCCAATGCGCCGCCGCCGGACCAGCCGACCAGCACCACCTTGCGGTAGCCCCAGACCTCCCTGGCGTGACGGATGTAGGCACCCAGATCGAGGAACACCTTCTCCATGATCAGCGCGGTGTCGTTGCGTTGATAGCGGCTGCCGGCGCACAGCACGTGCGCGCCGGTCGCTGCCATGGCGCGCGGCACCGGCAGCAGTTGCAGCGTGGAGGCCGGGTGCATGAACACCATCAGCGTTTCGGATTCATGGCCGGCGGGCCGGAAGCGAATGCCCTCGAGGTTCACCGCCCCCTGGTTGCCGGAAAAGCCGTAGGTTTCGGTGAAGGCGGCGCGCTCCTCGTATTGGAGATGCACCCATTCGGTCTCGACGTTGAAGGCTGCGTTCATGGCGTCAATGTACGCCGCGGCTTCGGCCGCCACAGTCCCCCGGCGGCGGTACATGCCGGCACGCCGTCCCCTTCGAGGGGACTGACATCGACATGCCCCCGCCGGACAGTTGCACCATGACAGATTCCTGGCTGCAACTCGAAGACAAGGTCTGCGTCGTCACCGGCGCAGCAGGCGGCATCGGCACCGAGATCGCGCGCGAACTCGCGCGGGTCGGCGCCAGGGTCGCGTTGCTCGACCGCGATGAAACCGGCGCGGCCCAGGCCGCCGCCGGCATCGCGCAGACGGGTGCGCGCGCCATCGCGGTCGGCTGCGACATCACCGACAGAACAAGCGTGGAGCGCGCCGCGGCGACCGTGGCGCGCGACCTGGGCCGCTGCGACGTGCTGGTGAACAACGCGGCCACCATCTACGCCGCGGCGCTGATGGACATCGAGCTCGACCGCTGGAACCAGCTGATGGCCGTGAACCTCAGCGGCTTCCTGCTGTGTGCGCAGGCCTTCGGCCGGCAGATGATGGCCGCGGGCGGCGGCAGCATGGTGCACGTCGCCTCGATCTCGGGGCGCGTGCCGCAGCCATACAGCGGTCCGTACAGCGTGAGCAAGGCCGGCGTGAAGATGCTGTCGCAATTGCTGGCGGTCGAACTGGGCGAGCACCGCATCCGCAGCAACGTCGTCAGCCCGGCGATGGTGCGCACGCCGCTCACCGAAGGCATCTACCGGCAACCGGCGGTGCTGGCGAGGCGCGAATCCATCGTGCCCGCGGGGCGCATCAGCGGACCCAAGGACATCGCCGACGTGGTCGCCTTCCTGGCCAGCCCGCGCTCGGGCTACGTGAACGGACAGGACGTGCTGGTCGACGGCGGCCTCAGCACCACCTGGCTGTCGCTGATCCCGCGGCCGGGCTTCGAGAAGCAGGACGCGCAAGCATGAGCCGCCCGGCCGTTCCGAAGGCGAATACCGAAGCGCTGCTGCGCGAAGGTACGCCAGTAAACCGTGTGCGGCCGGGCGGCCTGGCGGCGCTCGCCACGGTGCACTTCTGCAGCAGCGCCATGATGCGCGCCTGCGATCCGATGCTGCCCTCGCTGGCACAGACCTTCGGCGTCACGGCCGGACGCGCCGCGCTCACCGTCTCGGTCTACGCGGTGGCCTATGGCCTGCTGCAATTGCTGTTCGGCCCCTTCGGCGATCGCTACGGCAAGCGTCGCACCATCGGCTTCGCCGCACTCGGCTGCGTGCTGGGCAACGTGCTCGCGATGTTCGCGACGAGCCTCGAGATGCTGGTGCTGGCGCGCTTTCTCGCCGGCGCCGCCGCGGCAGGAATCATCGCGCTGGTGCTGGCCTGGGTGGGCGACACCGTGCCCTACGACGAGCGGCAGCCGGTGCTGGCGCGTTTCCTCATGCTCTCGCTGGGCGGAATGATCGCCGGACAGTGGGTGTCGGCCGTCTTCACCGAATGGCTGGGCTGGCGCGCCGTTTTCGCGCTGCTGGCCGGGGTCTTCTGCGTCGGCGGCCTGGCGATCAGCCTGAACCGCGAGGTGCGCACGGAGGCCGTGCGCGCGCCCTCCCCGCATGGCCACGTGCGCGACATCGTGCGGGTGCTCTCCGAGCCCTGGGCACGCTGGATGCTGCTGGTGGTGGCGGCAGAAGGCGCCTTCGCCTTCTCCGGCCTCGCCTTCCTGCCGGCCTATCTGGTGCGCGAGTTCGGGCTGGCCCTGTCGGCCGCGGCCGGCGTGGTCGTCCTGTACGGCATCGGCGGCTTCTTCTACGCCTTCGCGGCGCGCCGCCTGCTGGCCGTGCTCGGCGAGAGCGGCATGGTCTTCACCGGCGGCATCGCGCTCGGCATCGGCTGGCTGGTGCTCGCCGTGGGCCGCCACTGGGCGCTGGCGCTACCGGCGTGCCTGGTCGCGGGCGTGGGCTTCTACATGCTGCACGGCACGTTGCAGACGCTGGCCACGCAGATGGTGCCCGCGCTGCGCGGAACGGCCGTGAGCCTGTTCGCCTCCACGATGTTCCTGGGCATCGCCGCCGGCGTGGCAGGCGCCTCGGCAGTGGTCGACCGCATCGGCACGCGTCCGGTGTTCATGGTCTGCGCGGCGGCGCTGCTGGCGATCGGCGCGGCGTTGGCGCTCAGTCTGCGGCAGCGGGCTGCGGCAACACGCCTGCGCCCGACGTCCTAGCGCATCAATCCGCGACGCGTCCAAGGCCCGCGCGAATGATCATCCCGGGCGCCGGGTCGAGCAGGTTGACCTCGCTGCGCTCGAACAGTGCCGTGCCGTATTGCCTGCGTTGCGCGGCGAAGGCCGCCTGCAGTGTCTCGTCGCCGTCCATCGACCTGCGCCCCGCGTGCCACGCAGCCGCATCGGGCCATGCATAGAGCAGCACGATCTTCTGCATGCCGGCACCCGCGGCCATGTCCCAGACGGCCAGAACCCGGGCGCCGGCCTTGCGCACGCGCGGCAGCCACGTCTCCTGAAGAAAGGCGTTGGCATGCGCGTTCTGGCCTGGCGCGATCTGCTGCTGGACCAGCTCGTGCAATCCGCCGATCGCCGTCCCGGCATCGCGTGCCGACGGCGCGGGCCACGCCGCGTTGGGCTTGAGGAAGAACAGATCGTGCCGCTCCACCATCTCATGCCCCGCATTGGTCTCGGCGCGGATGCACCACCACTCGGCGTCCGCATAGAAGCTGGCCCACACCGCCTCGCGTTGCGCGTAGTCGCGGTAGGCCATCAGGTAGACGAAGCGCGGCGCGTCGGGACCGGCCACGGCATTCCAGCGCGCGACGCAGTCCACGCCGTGCTTGGCGAACAGTGCCGGAAAGTGCTCGTTGAAGCGCGCGTGGACGTCGGCCATGCGCCCCGGCGCGACGGCGTAAAGACGAAGCTCGTAGATCATGGAACGCCACCTTAGCGGCCCGGCGGCGGCTGTCTGTCCCACCCGAGGGGGGCATACCACGCGCAAGCCGCTGCCTATGCTCGCCGGATGAAAGCAATCATCTCCACAGCGCAGGGTGCGCAGTCGGCCGACGTGCCGCCGCCGCAACCCGGATCCCACGAAATCCTGGTGCGCGTGAAGGCGGCCAGCCTCAACCGCGCCGATCTCGCCGGCCTCGCCGCGAAGGACGGCAAAGTGATCGGCATGGAGTGGGCGGGCGAAGTGGTGGAGGCCGGCCCGCAAGCCGGCCCCTGGAAAGCCGGCGACCGCGTGATGTGCACCGGCGCCGGCGCCTATGCCGAGTACGCGGTCACCGACGGCGGCCGTGCCTGCAGGATTCCCGACAGCACCCTGCCCTTCGAGGAGGCCAGCGTCCTCACCCTGGCGCTGCAGGCCATGCACGACGCCATCGTCACCCACGGCCAGCTGCGTCGCGGGCAGGACGTGCTGATCCACGGCGCGAGTTCCGGCGTCGGCCTCATGGGCCTGCAGATCGCGCGGCTGCTCGGCGCGCGCCGGGTGATCGGCACCTCCACCCATCCGCAGCGGCGCGCACGGCTGGCCGAATTCGGTGCCGACCTGGCGCTCGATCCCGGCGAAGCCGACTGGCACGAGCGCGTGCGCGAGGCCACCGGCGGCAAGGGCGTGGACGTGGTCGTCGACCAAGTGACGGGCGCGCAGTTTGCACAAACCATGCAGA
The DNA here is from genome assembly GCF_901827165.1 of Variovorax sp. SRS16. Lineage (NCBI taxonomy): Bacteria > Pseudomonadati > Pseudomonadota > Betaproteobacteria > Burkholderiales > Comamonadaceae > Variovorax > Variovorax sp. SRS16. Next base: position 2,439,081 of record NZ_LR594666.1, on the reverse strand, counting down.
CCGCCGCGACCGGTGGACGCATCGTCAACCTCGGACGCCTCGGCGGTGCCGGCGGCAGCTTCGATTTCCAGCTGCACGCGCTGCGCCGGCTCAGCTACGTCGGCGTCACCTTCCGCTCACGCTCGGTCGAGGAGATCCGCACGCTCAACGCGCGGATGCTCGCCGACCTCGGCGAGGCCATCGCCGCCCGGCAGCTGAGGCTGCCGATCGACAGCCGCTTCCCGCTGTCCGACGCCGCCGCGGCGCTCGCGCGCATGAGCAGCAACGCGCACTTCGGAAAGATCGTGCTCACCGTCTGACGCACGCCCCAGAGAACAAAGAACCCACAAGCAATGGCCCACATCACCATCGTCTACTACAGCAGCACCGGCCACACCTGGCAGATCGCGCGTTCCATCGAGGAAGGTGCGCGCGCTGCCGGCGCGCAGACACGCCTGCGCAAGGTCCGCGAGCTCGCGGATGCGCAAGCCATCGAGGCCAAGCCGGCCTGGAAGGCGCACCTCGAGGCCACGCAGGACGTGCCCGAAGCCACGCTCGACGATCTGGACTGGGCCGACGGCTTCGTCTTCGGCACGCCCACGCGCTTCGGCCTGCCAGCGGCGCAGATGAAACAGTTCATCGACACGCTCGGCCCGCTGTGGGCGCAGGGCAAGCTGCAGGACAAGGCGGCCGCCGCATTCACCGGCGCAGGCAACCTGCATGGCGGCCAGGAATCGACGCTGCTCGCGATGCACAACGTCTTCTATCACTGGGGATCGATCATCGTGCCCGTCGGCTACACCGACCCGCTGCTGTATGCGGCCGGCGGCAACCCCTACGGCGTGAGCTTCACCGACGGCCGCGGCAAGGGATTGCCCGAGGAAAAACTCGCCGCCGCGCGCTTCCAGGGCCAGCGCGTCGCACGCTTCGCCGCCCTGCTCGCGACGGCCCGCGGCTGAGGCGAGTCGATCCGAAAGGCCCATGCTAGGCTCGTGCGGATGGACCCATCCCCACCCATGACCGATGCAAAGTCTCCAGGCAACGGCGACGGCAGCGGGGGCGCGAGCGACGAAGATGCCGGCGGCGTGCAGGCCGTGGACACCGCGGTGCGCGTGCTCTCCGCGCTGATCGACACCGGCGCGCCGCTGATGCTCAAGACGGTGGCCGAGCGCGCCGAGATGCAGCCGCCGAAGGCCCACCGCTACCTCGTGAGCTTCTGCCGCGGCGGCCTCGCCGAACGCGATTCCGCGAGCGGCGGCTACCGGCTCGGGCCGCTGGCCGTGCGCATCGGTCTGGCGGCACTGCGCCGGCTGAACGTCGTTCAGGTCGCATCGCCGACGCTGGGCGAAATGCGCGACGAGCTCGGCTTCACCGTCGGCCTCGCCGTCTGGGGCTCGGCAGGTCCGACCTACGTACGCTTCGAGGAAACCAACGATGCGCTCGTCATCAGCGGCCGGCCGGGCTCGGTGATGCCGATGCTGACCTCGTCCACCGGGCAGCTCTTCGGTGCCTACATGCCCGCATCAGTGACGGCACCGTTCATCGAGCGCGAACTGGCAGGCGTGCAGCACCCGGGCGCCATCCCGAACAAGATCGCCCGCACGATGAGCAAGGCCGACGTGCGGGCCCTGTTCGAGGCCGTGCGCAAGCGCAAGCTCGCGCGCATCGAGGGCGACCTCAATCCCGGCCTGCACGGCATCTCGGCGCCGGTCTTCGATCACGCCGGCGCGGTGGCGGGCGTGATCACCGTGATGGGTCCGGCCGGCCGGATCGACACCCGTTTCGACGGCCCGGTCGCCAAGGCCCTCGCGGCGCGCGCCGAAGACGTTTCACGGCGCATGGGCTGGGGTTGAACCGCGGCGCGGCGCCCATCGAAGGGTTTATCCGGAGACACACGGAATTTCAAAGAGCGTAATCTGATTACGGAGTTCGAAACTTGCCCGGAACACAGAAGTCCGGGCAGCTGGCGCCCCAGGGCGCATCCCAGCACCCAGGAGACAACCATGATGACGGTGATGATTCAAGACCGGCCAGCGGTCGCCCACAGCCCCGAGACGCTTCTTGCTCAGCTCGTCGACTGCATGGGCAACGAGCGTTTCGGCCCGGCCTTCGCGAACTATCTCCACTCGCTGTGCGGCGCCGATCACTTCGCGGCCTTTCGCCTCGGACGCGACGAGCTGCGCGAAGTCGCGGCCTGCTGCGTGCAGCCCGAACGCACGGCGCGCGACCGCGTCGAGAGCTATGTCAACCAGGGCCTCTGGAAGCATGACCCGGCCATGACCGAGGCGCAGCGCCGCGTCGACGGTGCCACCGCCACCATCATCCACGTCGACTTCAGCGACCACGAGTACGACGACCTGCGTCCGCGCGTCTACCCCCACGTGCGGGACCGCATCCTGCTGTGCGGCCGCGGTGCCAGCGGCGCCTTCGGCCTGAGCGTGCTGCGCGCCGACCCGCACACGCCCTTCGCGCACGAAGGCATCGAGAAGCTGGCCCAGGCGGCGGAGTTGCTGCTGGCCATGCTGTCCAAGCACGCGGACGTCTGCCAGAGCCGGCCCAACGTGGCACAGGCGCTGACCACGCTCGACGAGATCGAGAGCTGCATCGTCGCCACCAGCGCGCTGCCGCGGCGCGAGGCCGAGGTCTGCGCGCGCATTCTCTACGGCCTGTCGTCGGTGGGCATCGCGCTCGATCTCTCGGTGAGCGAAGAGACCGTCAAGACCTACCGCAAGCGCGCGTATCAGCGCCTGGTCATCGGCAGCGAACGCGAGCTGCTGACCTGGTACCTCGCACGCTGGGGCCGCTGGAGCGCCGAGCGCTTCCAGACCGCCGCCTCCAAGGCGCTTCACTGAGCGCATCCGGCGTCCCCTGCAGCGGGACAGACCGTGGCGCGCGGCTGTGCGCCAATGGAGCCAAGCCCATGTGCCGCCGATGCCCTCCTTCCAGCCCTTCGCCGTCCAGCTGATCCGCGAGGACCATGAAGCCCTCGCGACAGTGCTCGGGGCGCTGCGCAACGCCGTCGAGCGTGTCGGCCGCTCGGGCCAGGCGCCGGATTTCGACGAGCTGCGCGCAATGCTGTTCTACCTCGACGAGATGCCTGCGCGCATGCACCACGCCAGCGAGAGCGAGCTGCTTTTCCCGAAGATCCGCGAGCGCTGCCCCGCGCTCCATCCGGTGCTCGATCGGCTCGAGGCCGAACACGAGCGCTGCGATTGCGCGGTGCGCGAGCTGGCGCACGCCCTCACCGCCTGGGAAGTGATGGGCGAGGTGCACCGCGAATCCTTCCAGCTGCTGCTGCACGCCCACGGCACGCTCTACCTCGGTCACATGGAAGTCGAGGAAAGCTACGTGCTGCCGGTGGCGGCCGACTACCTTTCGCCCGCCGACTGGCGCGAGCTGGCCGAGGCGCTCGCGCACCAGCGCAACGACACCGACCCATCGATGACGCAGGGTCACCGCGCCCTGTTCGCGCGCATCAAGGCCCATCCGTTCCTTCAGAAATGACCATGAAAGACATCGACATTCCCGTTCTGATCGCCGGCGGCGGAGGCTGCGGCCTCGCCGCGTCGCTGTTCCTCTCCCGCCAGGGAATCCGCAGCCTGCTGATCGAGCGCCATCCCGCGCCCGGGCGCCTGCCCAAGGCGCGCTACATCAGCCAGCGCACCATGGAACTGCTGCGCCAGTTCGACGTGGCCCAGCGCGTCTACGAGCGCTCGATGCCGCTCAAGCACATCTCGCACATCCGCTGGTGCACCTCGCTCGCCGGCGACGGCGAGCTCGACCGCCGCACCTTCTACCGCATCGAATCCTTCGGCGGGGGTTCGCTCGCGCAGCACTACGCCAAGGACAGCCCCTGCGAGTCGACGCTGTATCCCCAGGTGCGCATGGAGCCGCTGCTGCGCGAGATGGCCGCGGCCGAAGACCTTGCGCAGGTGCGCTACAACCATCAGCTGCAATCGTTCGAGCAGGATGACAGCGGCGTCACCGCGCTGGTGCTCGACCGTGCCAGCGGCGAGGAATTCCGCGTGCGCGCCAGGTACCTCATCGGCGCCGATGGCGGCAAGACCATCGGGCCCGCCGTGGGCGCGGTGATGACCGGCGCGACCGACCTCGCGCACATGGTCACCGTGTACTTCCGCGCGGACCTCTCGCAGTACTGGGACGACGACGATTCGATGACGACCTGGTTCGTGAACCCCGAAGGCGGTTCGTGGGCCAGCGGCGTGCTGGGGCAGCTCGGCCCCACGCGCTTCGGCCGGCATTCGCAAGAGTGGATGTTCCACTTCAGCTTCCGGCCCGACGATCCCTCGCGCTTCGAGGAAGCCTCGCTGCTGCCGCGCATGCGCGAACTCCTGAAGATCCCCGATCTCGACCCCGACATCATCGGCATCGGCCACTGGACCGTCGAAGGCGTGCTGGTCGACCGCTACCGCTGGGGCCGCGTGCTGCTGGCCGGCGACGCGGCGCATCGCCATCCGCCCACCACCGGCCTCGGCCTGAACTCCGCGATCCAGGACGCGCACAACCTCGCCTGGAAGATCGCCGCGGTGCTGAAGGAACAGGCGCACGACAGCCTGCTCGACAGCTACGAGGCCGAGCGCCGGCCGGTCGCTGCCGCCAACATCCAGTGGGCGCTGATGACCTTCCAGAACCACCAGCTCACCGACGCCGGCATCGGCCTGGTGCGCGGCAATGCCGAACTGAGCCAGGCCAACTTCCGCCGCTTCTTCGCCGACGACCCGGAAGGCCGCACCCGCCGCGCACGGCTGGCACAGATCATGGAAGTGCAGCGCATGGAATGGCAGGCGCACGACATCGAGCTCGGCTACCACTACGACATCGGCGCGGTGATGCCTGACGGCACGCCCACGCCCGAACGCGACCCGCTCGGCCAGACCTACGTGCCGACCACCCGGCCCGGGCATCGGCTGCCGCACGCGTGGCTCGAACGCGATGGCCGGAAGATCTCCACGCTCGATCTCGTGCAGCCGGGCCGCTTCGTGCTGCTGACCGGGCGCGGGGCATCGGCCTGGGCCGATGCGGCGGCCACCGTGGCGCGGCGCGGCGGCGTGCCGCTCGACGTGGTCGAGATCCACGACGAAGCCGCGGTGCGCGATGTGGAAGGCACCTGGCGCTGCCTGCGCGGCGTGTCGTCCGACGGCGCGATCCTGGTGCGGCCCGACCAGCACGTGGCCTGGCGCGCCATGGGCCGCAGCGACGCGGCGCAGTCCCAGCTGGCCGCGGCCTTCTCGAGGATTCTTCAGCGCGACCTCACGGCATAGACGAGGCGACCCGAACGAAGAGACATCACCATGCAAAGACGCACCCTGCTTTCCCTGCTCGCCACCGGTTCGCTGGTCCCGGCGGCGTTTCCGGTCCTTGCGCAGGCGGCCTGGCCCAGCCAGCCGATCCGCCTGATCGTTCCCTACCCGGCCGGCGGCGGCACCGACTACTTCGCGCGGCTGGTCGCGCCCGGCATGGGCGAGGCACTGGGACATCCCGTGATCGTGGAGAACCGGCCGGGCGCCTCCGGCATCATCGGCGCGACGGCGGTGGCCAGGCATTTGCCGGCCGACGGCTACACCTTCCTGCTCGGCGACATGACCACCTATGCCGTCAATCCCAGCATGTTCGAGAAGCTCGCCTACGATCCGCTGAAGGACCTGGCGCCCGTGACCATGACGGCCAAGTTCGACTTCCTGCTGGTGGTCAATCCCACGGTGCTGCCGGTAAGCAACGTGCCGGAGCTGGTGGCGCTGGCGGCGCGCATGCCGCAGGGGCTGAACTATGCCTCCCCGAGCGTGGGCACCACGCACCACCTGGCGACCGAGCTGCTTGCCCGCGAGACCGGCATGAAAGTGGTGGCCATCACCTACAAGGGCGGAGGTCCCGCGGTGCAAGACCTGCTCGGCGGACAGGTCGGCATGATGTTCCTCGATCGGGCGTCGGCACGCTCGCACATCGAATCAGGCCGGCTGCGCGCGATCGCCGCCGCCGGCGCCCATCGCATCCCGGCCTACCCCGACCTGCCGACCGTCGCCGAGCAAGGCATCAAGGGCTTCGAGGTCGAAGGCTGGCAGGGCTTCACCGTGCGCGCCGGCACGCCCGCGCCGGTCGTGCGCGCGTTGAGCGCCGCGTACCTCAAGGCGATCGCACCCGCCGAGGTGAAACAGAAGCTCAACGAGAACGGCATCGATCCGGTCAGCGGCACGCCGGAACAGTTCACCCGCTACATCGAGGCGGAGACCGAGAAGTGGCGCCGCGTGGTTCGCGAGCGGAACATCAAGGCCGAGTAGCGACCGCCGCGGGCCGCATCCGGTCGCGGCCGATCGGCCTCTGTTCGATCACGCAATCAGGCCCGCACGGCCGAAGTAGTGGTCGGCGATCACCGGATCGTTCGCCAGCGCGCCGGCCTCGCCCTGGTGAACGACGCGGCCCTGCTCCAGCACCGCGGCGCGGTGCGCGGTCTGCAGCGCGAGGCGCGCGTTCTGCTCGACCAGCAGGATCGTCACGCCCTCGCGGTTGAGCTGGACCAGCGCGCGAAACACCTCCTTGATGATCACCGGCGCCAGCCCGAGGCTCGGCTCGTCGAGCATCAGCACCCTGGGCCGCCCCATCAGCGCGCGGCCGATCGCCAGCATCTGCTGCTGGCCGCCCGACAGCGATCCCGACAGCTGGTTGCGCTTGTCCTTCAGCACGGGAAACAGCGCGTGCACGCGGGCGAGGTCCTCTGCATCGCTGCCGCGCACGCCCGCCGCCTGACGACCCAGGTCGAGGTTCTCGGCCACCGACAGCGGCGCGATCACGCGCCGCCCCTCGGGCACCTGGATGATGCCGGCACGCGAACGCAGGTGCGCAGGCAGCCGCCCCAGCGGACGGCCTTCGAAGAGGATCTCGCCGCCGGCGGGCACGATGCCCGACAACGCATTGACGAGGCTCGACTTGCCGGCGCCGTTGGGGCCGATCAGGGCGAAGATCTCGCCCTTCTTCACCGTCAGGTTCACCCCGCGCAGCGCCTGGATGCCGCGGTAATGGACGTCGAGATGTCGGATGTCCAGCATGTGTCAGGCTCCCAGATAGGCTTCGATCACCTTCGGGTCGCGTCCCACGGCCTGCGGCAGTCCCTCGGCGATCAGCCGGCCCGAGGCGAGCACGTAGAGCTCCGCGCACAGCGACATGACGAAGCGCATGTTGTGCTCGATCAGCAGCACGGCCACGCCGCTCGCCGCCACCTTGCGAAAGATGCCCGCGAGGCTCTCGGCCTCGGCGTCGTTCATGCCGGCCACCGGCTCGTCGAGCAGCAGCAGCCTGGGGCTGGTGGCCAGCGCGCGCATCATCTCGATGCGACGCTGGTGACCATAGGAAAGGCTGCCCGCGCGGTGCTCGGCCAGCGCCGTCATGCCGAACTCATCGAGCAGTTCCCGCGCGCGCTCGTTCATCCGGCGCGCCTCGGCGCGTGCCGACGGCAACCCCAGCAGATTGGCGAGCAGCCCGGACTTCTCGTGCCGATGAAAGCCGGCGACCACGTTCTCGACCACGGTCGCGTCGGGCACCAGCCGGATGTTCTGGAAAGTGCGCGCCACGCCGGCGCGCGCCAATGCGGGCGCCTCGTCGCGCGAGACGTCGCGCCCGTCGAGCAGCACCCTGCCGGCGGTGAGATGCAACAGGCCGGTGATCAAGTTCACCACCGTCGTCTTGCCGGCGCCGTTGGGCCCGATCAGGCCGGTGATCCGGCCGGCCGGCACCTGCAGGCTGAGGCCGTCCACCGCCGGGACGCCCCCGAAATGCCGGGCCACGCCTTCGAGCACCAGGGTTGCGGTCATGGGCGCACGCTCCCTTCGATCGAGGTGTTGACAGTGACGGTCTTCGTGATCGCCGGCACCGATGCCTGTCCCGCGCGCGCGCCGCCGGCCCGGTGCCGCAGGCGGCGGTCGCGCAGCATGGCGATCAGCGTGTCGGCCACGCCCCGCGGCAGGTACACGATCACCAGCATCAGCAGGATGCCTTCCACCACATTGCGGTAGTCGGCGAACACGCGGAAAAGCTCGGGCAGCGTGGTGAGGATCGCGGCGCCCGCCAGCGCGCCCCACACCGACGTGCGGCCGCCGAGCACCACCATCGCGAGCACAGTCACCAGCATGCCGAAGCCGAACTCGCCGGGCGTGATCGCATAGCTGCTGGTCGCCTGCAGCGCGCCGCCCAGGCCCGCCAGAAAGCCCGACAGAACGAACGCGATGCGGTGGTAGTGCGGCACCGGGATGCCCAGCGACACCGCCACCGTCTCGTCCTCGCGGATCACGTCCATGGCGCGGCCGATGCGGTAGCGCCCCATCGCGCCCAGCACCGCCACCACCACGATCACGGTCAGCAGCAGCTCGCCGGTGCCCGCCACCTTGGGGATGCCGTTGACGCCGAGTGCGCCGTTGGTGACGCTGACCCAGTTCTGCGTGGCCGACAGCACGATCTGCACCATCGCCAGCGTGGCCACCGCCTGGAACACGCCGCGCAGCCGCGACAGCGGCATGGCCAGCAGCCCGCTCGCGACCGCGCCGAGCAAGGTGCCGGCGACGATGGCCGCGAGCGGCGTCCATCCGGCCTTGGTGATCAGCAGCGCGCACGCATAGGCGCCCAGGGCCGCGAAGCCCGCAGTGCCAAGCGAGAACACGCCGGCACGCAGCACGACGTACTGGCTCATCGCCAGCAGCGCGTAGACCAGCACATGGTCGAGCAGCGACTGGTAGGTGTAGAAGAAGTTCATCATGCGCGTTGCACCCGCATCGCGGCGGTGGACTGGCCGAAGAGCCCTGTCGGCCTGAGCAGGATGACGACGAAGAGCGCGATGAACACCACCGCCTCGGACACGCCCGACGACACGTAGGCGACCGCGAGCGTCTGCACGATGCCGATCGCGAGCCCGGCGATCAGCGCGCCCGGAATGCTGCCCAGCCCGCCGAGGATGATGATCGCGAAGGCGCGCAGCAGCAGCGGCTCGCCCATCGCGAAGTGCACCGAGTTGAAGACCAGCCCGATCAGCACGCCGGCCATGCCCGCGAGCGCGCCCGAGATCAGGAACACCTGCATGTTCACCGGCCCCGGGTTGATGCCGAGCAGGCGCGAGGTCTGCTCCGAGTAGGCGACGCAGCGGATGCGCTGGCCGAAGCCGGTGCGGTAGAGGTACCAGAACAGGCCGAACACCATCGCGATCACCAGCCCCACGATCACCAGCTGCAGCAGCTGCACGCGCATGCCGCCGATGGTGTAGACCACCACCGGGAACGCGTCGAACGGAAAGCGCATGACCGCCGTGTTCGACACCTTCTGCGCAATCGCCAGCAGTACGAGGTCGGCACCGATGGACGACACGATGGCCGAGAACTCCGGCGCATGGCGACGCCGCAGCGGACGGAAGGCGAACACATCGAGTGCCACCGACACCAGTCCCCCCGCGAGCATGCCCAGCAGCAGCGCAACGTAGATCGGCGCGTCGAGCATCGTGACCGCGTACAGGCCCGCGAACGCACCCCACATGAACACCGAGCCGTGGGCCATGTTCATGATGTGGTTCACGCCGAACAGCAGGGTGAACCCGAGTGCGAACAGGGCGTAGACGCTGCCCACGACCACGCCATTCAGAAGTTGTTGCATCAGCATGGCCGGCATCATCGGGACGCGGCCGCCGCTTGTATGTCCCCCGGCGGTGGTACGGATCGGCCCGCAGCCCATGCGGCCAGCCTGCGCGTCCCCTGCGATGGGGACTGACGCGGGTCCGGCGCATCGCGACACTGGCCGCATGCGACCACCCCCGGGGACCCTCATGCGCTTTCCGCACCTGCCCGTCGAAGACGAACTCGAGATCCGCTCCGTCTTCGCCCGCTACGGCCATCTGGCCGACGCCGGCGATCCCGACTTCGTCCAGCTCTTCACCGAGGACGCCAGCTGGACCCGCGCCAACTCGCCGCCGGCCTCGCAGGGCGGCAGCGGTCTTCCGCCGGAAACCATCCGCGGCCGCGACAAGCTGCTCGCGCTGATGGATGAAGTGATGAGGAAGAAATTCAGGCAGCGCATGCACCACCAGATGACCGACTTCTACGTCGTGCCCGGCGCCGGCGCCGACGATGCCATGGGCCATGCGCGCGCACTCATCACCGATTGGCGCGACGGCCCCGGCAAGATCGCCATGTTCGGCAAGTACGACCTGCGCTTCCGGCGCACCGACATCGGCTGGCGCATCAGCGACATGACGGTCCGCGTTCTGCCCAGCCAGGAGTGAGGCCATGAACCACGCCGCCACCACCGACATGGCCGACGCGCCGGTCCTCGACGAGGACCCGTTCTCCGACGAGAACATCGCCAACCCCTACCCCCTCTTCGAGCGCATGCGCGAGATGGGGCCGGCCGTCTTCGTCGCGCCGCACGGCTACTACGCCGTGACCCGCCATGCCGAGGCCGGCATCGTGGCGAGCGACCACACGCGCTTCACCGTCGAGGGCGGCGTCGGCATGAGCGACATCCGCAAGCCCGGCGCCTGGCGCACGCGCAGCCCGATCTCGGAGATCGATCCGCCGGAGCACACGCGCGTGCGCGCGGCACTGCAGAAGATCCTCTCGCCGCTGGTCGTCAAGACCTGGAAGGACAAGTTCGCCCAGCGCGCCGAGGAGATCGCCGAGCAGGCCGTGGCCCGCGGCCGCATCGACGGCGTGGCCGACATCACCGAAGCCTTCGTGCTCGAGGTGTTTCCTGCCGTGCTCGGCATCGACGTGCCGCCGGAGCGCATCAAGCTGACCGGCGAGCTCAACTTCAACCAGCTCGGCCCCAACAACGAACGCGTCGCGCGGACCCTGCGGCGCGCCGCACCGATCATGGACTGGTACCAGCAGGTGCTGCAGCGCGATCACATGCGCCCGGGCGGCTTCGCCGAGAAGATCTACGAGGCCGAGGACGCGGGCGATTTCGACGCGGGCACCGCGCCGCTGCACGTTCGCTCGTTCTTCCGCGCGGGTGTCGACACCACCATCGCCGGCATCGGCTCCACGCTGAAGCTGCTGTCGGAACACCCCGAGCAGCTGGCCCTGGTGAAGGCCAATCCCACGCTTTTGAAGAGCGCCTTCGAGGAAGCACTGCGCATGGAATCGCCGGCGCAGGTCATGTTCCGCACCACCACCGGCGAGGTCGAACTCGGCGGCGTGCGCCTGCGGGCCGACACCAAGGTCGGCTACCACATGGGCGCTGCCAACCGCGACCCGCGCCAGTGGGAAGACCCCGATCGCTATGACGTGACGCGCCAGACCGCCGGGGTGCATCGCGCCTTCGGCGTGGGCGCGCACGTGTGCATCGGCCAGATGATCTCGCGGCTCGAGGCCGAGAGCATCCTCGGCGCGCTGATCCGCCGCGTGCAGCGCATCGAACCGGCGGGCGAAGCGCGCTGGCGCCCCGTCAACACGCTGCGCACGCTCGACGTGCTGCCGCTCACGCTGGTGGCCGGATGACGGCCGTCACCTCCCGATCAACCATACCAAGGAGACACCCATGACCCTGCATCGCAGAGCCGTACTCGCCGGCGCCATCGCCCTTTCGATCAGTGGCCTGAGCCACGGACAGGACAAGGAAATTCCCGTCGGCGTCTTCAACTCGCTGACCGGCACCTACGCCTTCGGCGGCGTGCCGATCCAGAACGGCATGAAGCTCGCGCTGGAGGAGGCCAATGCGAAGGGCCTGCCCGGCGGCAACAAGTTCAGGATCATCGAGGCCGACACCGCCGGCGACAAGGGGCAGACCATCAGCCTGGTCAACCAGTTCGTCAAGCGCGACAACGCGATGCTGATCCTGGGCCCGACCGTGAGCGCCGACGCCCTGGGCGCGGCGCCCGTGGCCAACGACCTCAAGGTGCCCATCCTCGCCATCGGCAGCTCGCCCGGCATCCTTGCCACCGGCCCCTGGGCCTTCAAGATCCAGGCCACGCCCGTGGACATCATGGGCTATCTCGGCAAGCTGGCGGTCGAAAGGCTCGGCGTCAAGCGCATCGTGCTGCTGCACGACCAGAGCAACGACGGCTACATCGGCCAGAAGGACGCCCTGGCCGACTACCTGAGCAAGGCCGGCGTCACCATTGCCGCCGACGAGAAATTCGTCTCGGCCGATTCCAACTTCCTCGCGCTCGCCACCAAGGTCGCCACCATCCCGACCGACGCCATCTTCATCGCCGCGCCGGCCGAGGTTGCGGCCAACCTCATCCTGCAGATCCGGCAGGCCGGCCTCGATCCCAAGGTCAAGTTCGTCGGGCCTTCCACGCTCGGCTCCGCCGGCTTCGTGAAGGCGGGCGGCAAGGCCGTGGAAGGCACCTACTTCGTCTCCGACTATTCGCCCAACGACCCGTCGCCGATGAACCAGGCCTTCGTGAAGGCCTACCAGGCCAAGTACAAGAGCGTTCCCGACAACTGGGCCGCGATGGGCTACGCCCTGGGCCAGGTGGCCGTGCAGGCCGTGAGGAACGCCGGGCCGAGTCCCGATCGCACGAAGATCCGCGACGAACTGGCCAGGCTCAACAAGGTGCCGATGGTGCTGGGGAACGGGACCTGGAGCGTCGATGCGGGGCGCAACCCGAGCTATGGCGGCGTGCTGCTGCAGGTCAAGGCAGGGAACTTCGTGACCGTGCAGTAGGGCTCGCGCACGACGCGGGCGGAGGCATCCCGCGATGCCTCACGCCCCTCAGGCCGTCATGCCGCCGTCGACGTTGTAGACCCCGCCGGTGACGAAGCTGGCCTGCGGTCCGAGGAGCCAGAACACCAGGTTCGCCACTTCCTCGGCCGTCGCGGCCCGCTTCAAGGGCTGGTTCAGGAAGTGCTGCTTGAGCGCCGCCTCGGCCTGCGCCTCGGTGCGCCCATCCACCCGGAAGGTGCTGCGCAGCAGCGGCGTATCGATCGGCCCCGGGCAGATGGCGTTGATCCGGATCCCGTGCGGCGCGAACTCCAGCGCCGCCTGCTGCGTCATCCGGATCACGGCCGCCTTCGAAGCGCCGTACACACCCAGCCCCGCTTCGGCGCGGCTGCTGCGCTGCCCCGACACCGACGCGGTGTTGACCATCGTCCCGCCGCCCTGCGCCCGCATCGCGCGGCCCACGGCCTGCATGCCCAGCAGGACGCCGCGCACGTTGACGGCGAAGATCCGCTCGAAGTCCTGCATGCGGACATCGAGCAGCGGCGATTGGGGGCCGACGATGGCGGCATTGTTGTGGAAGAGGTCGATACAGCCGAACTTGCGCATGGCCGTGTCGACGTAGCGCTGCACGTCCGCTTCCTGCGCCACGTCAGCGGCCACGCCGATGGATCTTGCAGGGTCCAGCGCTTCGAGTGCGCGCTGCAATGCGGCTTCGTCGCGGTCGACCACCGTGACGCGGGCACCGGCGTCGAGCAACTGCCGCACGAGCGCCAGCCCGACGCCGCTGGCCCCGCCAGTGACGACGGCCACTTTGTCCGCGAACATGGCCGCCGTCATTGCAGCGTCACCGGCAGCGCGCTGGGTGCGCGAAAGACGAAGGTGTGCATGTGCCGCGTGTCGTCGGGTTCGGCCAGCCGCATGCGCGGAAAACGCTTGGCGAATTCCTCGAACACGATCTTCATCTCCAGCCGCGCGAGCGGCGCGCCGAGGCAGAAGTGCACGCCGTTGCCGAAGGTGAGCTGCTTGCGCGCATTGGCGCGCCGGATGTCGAAGCGGTGGGGATCCTCGAACACATCCTCGTCGCGATTGGCCGACGCGAAGGACAGCATGATCGGCGCGCCCTCGGGAATCCGCACGCCGCGGAACGCGACGTCTTCGAGGGCGACGCGGCGCCAGCCGATGACGGCGCCGGCATAGCGCATGCCCTCTTCCACCGTGTTGGCCGCCAGCGCAGGATCGGCGCACAGCGCTTCCCACTGGCCGCGGTTCTGCAGCAGGCTGCGGAAGGTGTTGGTGAGCTGGTTGGTCGTGGTCTCGTGGCCGGCGAAGGCGACGCCGAAGGTGTGGGTGATGATCTCGGGGATGGTCATCACGGCATCGTCGCCGTTGCGGATGGCGAGCATGCGGCTGGTGAAGTCGTCCTGCGGATGCCTGAGCCGCTCGTGGACCATCTCGGTACAGTACTGCCAGAACGCGACCATGTTGCGCGCGCCTTCGATCTGCTGCGCGTGGGTGGCGGGGCTGAAATCGATGACGCTGCGCGCACCCGCCCAGTGCTTGACGTCGGGAATGTCCGAATCGGGAATGCCCAGGACCTTGAAGACGACCTGCGCCGGCAGCTCGTAGTTGACGTCGCGCAGCAGGTCGACCGGATCCTGTCCGTCGATGCGGTCCAGCACCTCGTTCACCAGGCGGCGGATGTGCGACTCGAGCTTGACGAATTCGCGCAGATTCAGCACCTGGCCGGTGACGCCGCGGATGCGCTTGTGCACGGCGCCGTCCAGGCTCGAATGGCTGCCGGTCTGTGCATAGCCGCCCTCCTTCAGGATGGCCTGCGCGTCGGGGTGCATGGGCGTGACGGGCCGCGTGGTGTTCTGCGACGAGAAGCGCGCGCCGTCGTGCAGCACCGCGTAGACATCGGCATGCCGGGTCAGCACCCAGTAGCCGATCTCTTCGCTCCAGAAGACCGGTTCGTCGCGCCGCTGGCGTTCGAATGCGGCGTGCAGCTCGGGGCTGTAGTACGGCTTGAAGTCGCTGTTGGCGGGATGGAAGGGGCAAGCGTCGATCGCGTTCATCGTGGATCTCCTTCAGGGGTGGTCAGCGCATCAACATGCCGCCGTTGACGTCGAGGGTGGCGCCGGTGACGAAGCCGGCGCCGGGCGAGACGAGGTACGACACGGCGGCAGCGATTTCCTCGGGCAGGCCGATGCGGCCCAGCGGCACGGCCGCGGTGCCGAGGTACTTCCGGTCACCCGCGCCGGCGGGCACGGTCTGGTGCAGCATGGGCGTGTCGATCGGTCCGGGCGCGACGGTGTTGACCGTGATGCCCAGCGGCGCGGCCTCGCGCGCCACCACCTTCGACAAGGCCAGCACCGCACCCTTCGACGCGCTGTAGGCCGATCCGCTCTGCATGCCGCCCATCTGGCCGGCGAGCGAGGCGACGGTGACGATGCGGCCGTGCTCGACGGCCCTTCCGTCGCAACGGCGCAGCATCTCGCGCACACACAGGAAAGTGCCGAGCGCGTTGACGCGCATCACGGCGTCCCATTCCTGCAGCGTGATGTCGACCGTGGGCAGCCGGCCCGGCGACGGCTGGGCGCTGAGGATGCCGGCGAAGCAGACGAGCACGCCGACAGGGCCGAGCCTGTCCTGCACCGTGTCGAAGGCGGCGCGCACGCTGTCCTCGTCGGCCACGTTGCAGGCCAGGCCGATGTGACCGGCGCCGGGCAGCGTGGCGGCGGCGCGCCGGGCGGCCTCCGCATGCAGGTCGGCGACGGCGATGGTCAGTCCCTCTTCGGCCAGCCTGCGGGCGCTGGCCAGCCCCAGCCCGCCCGCGGCGCCGGTGATCAATGCGATGCGCATGAGAAAACTCCAGGGATTCAGTGGTCGGGATGCGCGTCGACCCAGCACTGCACCAAGGGCTCGCTGAGGTAGGCGCTGGTCGTCTGGCCGCCGTCGACCGCCAGCACCTGGCCGGTGACGAAGCCGGCGTCGTCGCTGCACAGAAATGCGGCCGCGCCGGCGATCTCTTCGGGCAGGCCGGGCCGGCCCATCGGCGTGGTGCCGACGATCGTGGCCTGGAAGCGCGCGGTGCCGAGGCGCCCCGCGGTCTGCGGCGTCGCGATGATGCCGGGTGCGATGGCGTTGACGCGGATGCCCTGGTCGGCATAGTCCGCGGCCAGGTTGCGCGTGAGGCCGATCACGCCGGCCTTCGCCATCGAGTAGACGGCCTGGCGCCGGTATCCGACCACGCCCAGCGTGGATGCGATGTTGAGCACCACGCCGCCGGACCGGATCAGCGCGGGAAAGGCAGCGCGCGTGATCATGAAGGTCGCCTTCTGGTTGATGTTGGCGTACTTCTCGTAGTCGGCGTCGGTGGTTTCGTGGAAGGGCGGGCAGTTGCCGAGGCCCGCGTTGTTGACCAGCACGCGAATGCCGCCGAACGCGCGCAGGCATTCCGCGACGATCGCCTGCGGCGCGCCCTCGGCGGTGACGTCGGCCACCAGGGTGCACAGCGTGTCCGAGCGCGGCAGCGCTTCCAGTGCCGCCGCGTTGATGTCGACCGCGAGCACCCGTGCGCCCTCCTCGTGCAGCCTCAGCGCAATAGCCCGGCCGATGCCGGAGGCGGCGGCGGTGACGATGGCCGGCCGGCCCTCGAAGCGCTTCATGCCACTTCCCAGATGTCGTACACCGGCCCGTCGGGCTCGCGGGTCCCGGTGCCGATGGCGATCCGGTCGTTGAGCCATTCGAGACCGGGCGCGGCCGTTTCGAACTGGACGGCGACGCGGAAATAGTCGGCGCCGCGTGGAATCGGCTCGCGGTTCACGATCTTCTTCATGATCTCCGGCGTGGGCCCGTTTCGCCGCCCGCTGTAGGTCATGTAGACCAGGCCGCCGGTGTCGGTCTCGAGCACGAGGCGCACGTCCAGGTGCAGCCCGCCGTCCGCACGCTCGAGCACGACGTCGGCGCCGCCGGGCAGCACGCGCCCGCGCAGGCGCTCGCCGTCGAAGCGGCCTCCGCTCACGCACATCACGCGCCGCGTGTAGCCGTGCGGCACGGCGCCCACGAGTTGCGGCGGCGCAGAGACCTCCGCCTTGATCGTGAACAGCGGGCGCAGCGCGATCGGGGTCATGCCTTCTCGTCGTAGCGCTTGCGCACGTCCTTGATGAGCTCGAGCAGCGCTTCCGGCACGTCGCGCCCTTCGGCCTTCGCCTGGCGCTTGCAGTCTTCCCACAGCTTGAGGTCGGCGTAGCCCTTGTCGGTGTGGCGGTTCCACTCCTTGTCGAGCGGCGTGGTGACCTCCAGCCGGATGCCCGCCGGATCATGGAAGTAGATCGACAGGATCAGACCCTTGTGGTCGGTCGGCCCGATCACCTCGACGCCCTGCGAGGTGAGCCACTCGTACCACTTCATCACCTCGGCGCGGTCCTTCGCCTGCAGCGCGATGTGATTGAAGATGTCGTAGGCCGGATGGCTGGCCTTCGACGGCGGCGGAACGCCCGGCGCCTCGAAGAAGGCCAGGGTCGAGCCGTCGCCCATGCGGAAGAAAATGTGGAAGTAGGGAATGGCGTCGCCGGTCGACGGCACGCTGTCGTCCAGCACCGTGCTGGCCAGCTCCATGCCCATGATGCGGGTGTAGAAGTCGGTGGTGGCCGCCGCGTCGGGCGTCACCCATGCGGCGTGGTTGAGCATCATCGGCGTGAGGCCGGGATTGGGTGCCAGCGGTGTCGGGGGCTTGGCGCTGACCTGGGATGCGGTGACTTGCATGAAGCGTTTCTCCGTGTTGAATGCGGTTCTTACAGTTGCGGGTCCGCGATGCGCACGGCAATGCCGTCCAGCGCATCGCTCATGACGATCTGGCACGACAGGCGGCTGCCCGCTTCGCGCGGTGCGGCGGTGTAGTCGAGCATCTGGCTTTCGGTGTCGACCACGGGCGGGATCCGCTCGAGGAAGGCGTCGTCGACGATCACGTGGCAGGTGGCGCAGCTCATGACGCCGCCGCAGTCGCCGACGATGCCTTGCACGTCGTGGGTGGTGGCGGCCAGCATGAGGCTCTGGCCGTTGGCCACGTCGAGCTCGGTGCGCTCGCCGTTCGGATGGATGTAGATGGCACGGGGCATGGTGTGACTTTCTCTCAGGCGCGTGCGCGCGTCAGTCCCCTCGACGGGGACGTTCGCCGGCACGTCGCGCGGCCAGGCGGCGCAGGCTGCTGTTCACCAGGCCGACGAAGCCCTGCGGCATCAGGAACATGCACAGGATCAGGAAGCCCGCGAAGATGGCCGACGGCGCGGACTTCGAGATCTGGTCGGCGACATTGGGAATGAACTGGATGAAGGCCGCGCCCACCAGCGCGCCCGAGATCGTGCCGAGGCCGCCCACCACCACGCCCACGAGAAAGAACACCGACACGAACATGCCGAAGCTGTCGGGCGCGACGAAGGCCGTGGCGATCGCACCGAGCGAGCCGGCCACGCCGGTGTAGAGCGCGCTGATGCCGAAGGTCATCGCCTTCACATAGGGCACGTTGATGCCCATGGCGGACGCCGCGATCGGTTGTTCGCGTATCGCGATCGTGGCCCGGCCGAGCCGGCCCCGCAGCATGTTCCACGCGCAGAGGAACATCAGCACCGCCACGGCCAGCACCACGAGGTAGAGCCACTGGTCGGACGAGAGCTTGAGCCCGAAGGGCGCGTCGGGCTTCATCAGCGCGATGCCCTGCACCCCGCCGGTCCAGGGCTCCAGCGCCTTGTGCTTGAGCAGCTGCGGCGTGGCCAGCGCGAGCGCAAAGGTGGCCAGCGCGAGGTAGTGGCCCTTCAGGCGCAGCGCAGGCCAACCGAACAGGAAACCGAATGCGAAGCACACCACTGCCGACACCGGCAGCGTGGCCCACCACGCAAAGCCGGCGTGCTCCATCAGCACCGCCGTGACGTACGCGCCCAGCGCATACAGCGCGCCGTGGCCCAGCGAGAGCTGGCCGTTGTAGCCCACCAGCATGTTGAGGCCGAGCACGCCGATCGCGGTGATCAGCGTCATGGTGGCAAGGAAGATGCGGTAGTCGGACAGTGCGAAGGGCACGGCCAGCGCCGCGAGAACCAGCACGCCCAGGGCGAGCGCTCGCCACGAGCTTCGCGCGGCGCGGGTGGATGGCGGGACCACGGTGGAGGGCTGCTCGGTTGAAAGAGGCAATGCCGACATGCTCAGACCCTCGCCACCAGCTTGCGGCCGAAGATGCCCGAGGGCCGCACCAGCAGCACGCCGACGATCAGCAGCAGGGCCAGCGAGAGCTTGAGCTCGGTGCCCACCACATAGGTCCCGGCCAGGTTCTCGATCACTCCCACGATCAGCCCGCCGGCCACCGCGCCCCAGGGGTTGTCGATGCCGCCGAGCAGCGCCGCCGCAAAGGCGTAGATCAGCACGCCGCCCATCATGTTGGGCTCGAGGAAGACGACCGGCGCCACCATCAGCCCCGCCACCGCGCCGATCAGCGCCGAGAGGCCCCAGCCCAGCGAGAGCATCCACGAGACCGGGATGCCGGCGAGCCGCGAGGACACCGGGTTCTCGGCCGAAGCGCGCATCGCGAGCCCGATCCTGGTGAAGCGCAGGAATGCATACAGCACCGCCATCACCAGGAGGACCACCACCACGGTGCCGAACTCGTGGCCCGAGATCAGCGTGCTGCCGCCGAAGACCTTTTCGGGGAACGGACTCGGGAAGGGCTCCAGCTGGTGGCCGAAGATCCATCCCGCCAGCGAATTGATGCCGACGAAGAGGCCGATGAAGACGACGATGACCGACAGCTCCGGAACGTCCCCCAGGGGCCGCAGCACCAGGCGTTCGATGGCGAAGCCGGCAACGAAGCCGAAGGCCAGGGTCGCGATCGCCGCGGCCCAGTACGGCAGCCCCCATTTGAGCAGCAGGAAGGCGATGAAGGTCGAGAACATCGCCATCTCGCCCTGCGCGAAATTGATGTGGTGGGTCGACTGGTAGATCATCACCAGCGCCAGGCCGAGGCAGGCGTAGATCGCGCCCATGGCGATGCCGGAGGCGATCTGTTGCAGCAGGCTGTACATGGAACGGGTCCTTCTCAGAAGCCGAGGTAGGAACGGCGGATCTGCGCGTCGTCGCGCAACTGCTTCGCGGTCCCGGAGATCACGGTGCTGCCGGTTTCGAGCAGCCATGCGTGGTCGGCCAGGTCGAGCGCGCGCGCCACGTTCTGCTCGACCAGCAGGATGCCCACGCCCTCCTGCCGGTTGACGACGCGCATGATGTCGAAGATCTCGCGGATGATCAGCGGCGCGAGGCCGAACGAGGGCTCGTCCATCAGCAGCAGCCGGGGCCGCTGCATCAGCGCCCGGCTGATGGCCAGCATCTGCTGCTCGCCGCCCGAGAGCGTGCCGGCCTGTTGCTGACGCCGCTCGCGCAGCCGGGGAAAGTACCCGAACATGCGCTCCATGCTTTCGTCCACCTCCGCCTTGCGCCGGCGCAGGTAGGCGCCGACGCGCAGGTTCTCTTCCACTGTCATGTTCACCAGCGTGCCGCGTCCGTCGGGCACGTGCGCCATGCCGAGCGCGGCGATCTTCTCGGTGCTGTGGCCGTCGATGCGCTGGCCGGCAAGGCGGATCTCGCCGGTGCGGCGGATGAGTCCGCTGAGCGCGCGCAGCGTGCTGGTCTTGCCCGCGCCGTTCGCGCCGAGAAGGGTGGTGATCCCGCCTTCGGCGACTTCGAAGCCGATGCCCTTGAGCACGCGGGTCGGGCCGTAGAAGGCCTCGAGGTTCTTCACTTCCAGCAGCGCGGCCATCAGGCGGTCTCCGTTCCCAGGTAGGCGCGCACCACCTCCGGATCGGCCTGCACCTCGGCCGGCGGCCCGTCGGCGATCTTGCGGCCGAAATTCATCGCCACCACCTGGTCGGACACGCGCATCACGAGGTTGAGGTGGTGCTCCACCAGCAGCACGGTGACGCGGAACCGGTCGCGCACGTCCACGATCAGCTGGCGCAGGCCATCCACCTCTTCGTGATTGAGGCCTGCCGCCGGCTCGTCGAGCAGCAGCAGCCGGGGCTCGGCCACCAGCGCACGCGCCATCTCGACGCGCTTGCGCGTGCCGAAGGACAGGTTCTTCACCGGCGTCTCGGCCGCTTCGGCAAGGTCGAGCAGGCGCATCACGCCGTCGGTGCGCTCGCGCACCTGGGCCTCCTCGCGCCGCACGGCAGGCAGACGGAAGGCATTGGCGAGGTAGCCGGTGCCGGTGCGGCAGTGGCGCCCGACCATCACGTTCTCGCGCACCGTCATGGCCGGGAACAGCGCCACGTTCTGGAAGGTGCGGCCGATCCCCGCGGCCGCGATCGCGTGCTGCGGCTGGGCCAGCAGATCGATGCCATCGAAAGTGATGGCGCCGGAGGCCGGCGTGTAGAGGCGGCTCAGGCAATTGAAGAGCGTGGTCTTGCCTGCCCCGTTGGGACCGATCAGCCCGCAGATCTGACCGCGCCGCACGTCGAAGGAGATGCCGTCGAGCGCGACGATGCCGCCGAAGCGGACACACAGCTGGCTCACGCGCAGCAGGACATCGGAGGGTGAAGACATGGCCGCAGTATTCGGGCGGCGCGCCGGACCGTCAGTCCCCTGCGCGTGGTACAGCCGCGGCGTTGTCCCTTGCCATGGGGACAGACGCCCCGCGCGCTCGCTGCCACATTCGGCGCACTCAATCCCATGTGGAGGTGTTCGCCATGGACTACGGACTGCAGGGCCGCCTGATCTTCATCACCGGCGGCGGCAGCGGCATCGGCCGCGCGATCGGCATCGAAGCCGCGCGCGGCGGCGCCAGGGTCGCGTTGGTCGATGCCGTGGCCGAACGCGCCGCGAACGTCGCCGCCGAACTGCGCGACCTCGGCGCGCAGGCGATGGCGCAGACGCTGGACGTGCGCGACGCGGCCGCCTGCGAGGCCGCCGTCGTGTGCGTCGAGGAACAGATGGGCGAGATCGACGGCATGGTCGCCTGCGCCGGCATCTCGCCACCTTCCGCCGCCGACACGATGCCCGACGAACTCTGGACGCGTTGTCTGGACGTCAACCTGACCGGCATGTTCCGCTCGGTCCAGCCGGTGGGCCGGCGCATGGTGGCGCGGCAGCGCGGCGCGATCGTCACGGTCGCGTCGATCGATGGCCTCGGCGGCCACGCGGGCCGCGCGCACTACAGCGCGTCCAAGCACGGCGTGATCGGCCTCACGCGCGCATTGGCCATCGAATGGGGACGCTTCGGCGTGCGCGTCAACGCGCTCGCGCCGGGCGTGGTCGACACGCCGCTCCTGAAGGCCAACATTCCGCCGGACCACCTGCAGTACGCGATGGTGGACCGCAACCCGCTCGGACGCCTGTGCCGGCCCGAAGAGCAGGCAGGCCCTGCCCTCTTCCTGCTGTCCGATGCGGCCAGCTACGTCACCGGCTCGGTGATGACCGTCGACGGCGGCAGCGCCGCCGGCTTCTTCACGCGCTGGAACGGCGCCGACCTGGGCTCGCGCGCGCTGCTCGAGGCCGGCGCGTACGGCACACCCCCCTCACTTTCCTGAAGGACACACACCATGAAAAATCTCTTCGACCTGCGCGGCGAGCGCATCCTCGTGACCGGTGCGGGCGGCGCCATCGGCGGCGCCACGGCACGCGTCTGCGCGGCGCTGGGCGCCGAACTGTTCATCGCCGACCTCACGGCGCCGACCGCGCTGGCCGGGGAGCTGAAGGCCCGCGCCGCCTCGCTCGACAACACGAAACGCGACGACGTCAACGCATTGCTCAAGGACATCGGCGAGATCGACGCGCTGATCGACACGAGCGGCTACTACGTCAAGGGCGACTGGCTCGACGGCGGCGACGAATGGGAAGCGCTGTTCGAACGCACCATGGCCGTCAACGTCAAGGGCCCGGTCAACCTGCTGCGCGCCGCGCTGCCCGGGATGATGAAACGCGGCAGCGGCCGCATCGTGCTGACCAGTTCGATGGCCGCACGCAATGCCGGATCGACCCTGGCCGTGGAGCCGGCCTATGCGGCATCGAAGGGCGGCCTGTCGGCGCTGGTGCGCTACTTCGCCCGGCAGGCTGCGGCCTCGGGCGTGGTCGTGAACGGCGTGGCGCCGGGCCCGATCCTCACGCCGCTGCTGCTCTCGGCCAAGCAACCCTTCACCGTCGACCAGTATCCGATGCAGCGCCTGGGCCAGCCGGAAGAGATCGGCTGGCCGGCCGCCTTCCTGGCTTCGCGCGGCGCCAGCTTCACCACCGGCGCTGTGCTGGACGTCAACGGCGGCATGTGCTTCTCCTGAAATGAACCCGCTCGACGCGCTGTGGGAGCCGGTGCGCATCGGCCCCGTGCAGACACGCAACCGGATCTACCTGCCCGCGCACCAGGTGAGCCTGCCGCCGCCGGCCTATGGCGCCTACCTGGCCGAACGCGCGCACGGCGGCGTCGGCCTGATCGTGACGCATGGCTTTCACGTGCACCCGGCCAGCGCGCGCGCGGGCGTCTCGCCCTGGGAACCGGCCTGGGCCGATGCGGTGCAGGCCTTCGTCCAGCCCAGCAAGCGGCACGGCGTTCCGGTGTTCGTGCAGGTCACGCACATGGGCGCCAGCGGCACGCGGCGCACCGACAACATCGACCACTGGGGCGCGGTGATGGCGCCCTCGCCGCTGCCCTCGCCCGTGCACCGCGCGATGCCCAAGCCGATGGAGGAAGAAGACATCCGCGAGGTGATCGCCGGCTTTGCGGCCACCTGCGCCAACGTGCAGGCAGGCGGCGGCGACGGTGTGGAGATCCACGGCTCGCACGGCTATCTCGTCAGCAACTTCCTGTCGCCCTACTGGAACCGGCGCGACGATGCCTGGGGCGGCGACACCGAGCGCCGCGCGCGGCTGGCACTGGAGATCGGCAAGGCGGTGCGCCAGCGCTGCGGCAGCGAGTTCGTCGTGGGCATCAAGCTGAGCCTCGACGAATACCTCGGCGAGGCCGGCACCACACCGCGCGAGACCGTCCGCGTCGTGCAGTTGCTGGAGCAGGCGCGGCTCTTCGACTACGTGTGCCTCTCGCACACCGACTACCACCAGAACCACAAACTCGTGCCGCCGCAATCGAGCGGAGAGACCGCACCGCTCGCCGCCGGCGCGGCGCCGGTGCGCGCGGCGTTGGCGGGCCGCATTCCGCTCTTGATCCAGGGCTCGGTGCGCAGCATCGAGAAGGCCGCGGAGATCGTGCAGCGCGGGCAATCGGACCTCGTCGGCCTGGTGCGCGCGCACATTGCCGACCCCGAGATCGTGCGCAAGGCGCAACAGGGCCGCGCCGAAGAAACGCGCCGCTGCGTCGGCGCCAACCAGGGCTGCTGGCGCCGGCTCGGACAGAACGTGAGCTGCACCGTCAACCCGGTGGCCGGCCGCGAGCTGCAATTCGGCGCGGCAGTCGTCATCAGGCCGCCCGCCGGCGCGCGAAGGATTCTGGTGATCGGCGGCGGCCCCGCCGGCCTCAAGTTCGCGGACACCGCGGCGGCGCGCGGGCACCGCGTCACGCTGTGGGAGCGCAGCGGCCAGCTCGGCGGCCAGATCCGCAAGGCCGGCCTGTTGCCGGACTACGCATCGTGGAACTTCCTGGTCGACGACCTGGAAGCCTCGGTGCGGCGACGGGGCGTGGAGATCGTCCTGCACCGGGAGGCCACGGCCGAGGCGGTCGCAGCCGCCGGTGCCGACGAGGTCGTGGTGGCCACGGGCGCGCGCTGGCAGACCGGCGGGCGCTCGATGTTCCGCACCGACCGCGACACGATGGTCGGCGCGGAATTGCCGCACGTGATGGATGTGCTCTCGGCGCTCGACCAGCTCCCGGTCTGCGGCCGGCGCGTGCTGATCGTGGATGACAACGGCGACTACCTGCCGCTGGGCCTGGCGCGATTGCTGGCGGCCACGGGGCGCGAGGTCACGGTGGTCACCGCCGATGCGATGCTCGGGCGCAAGCTCGAAGCCACGCTCGACTGGCCATGGCTGATGCCGCGCGTGACCGAAGCCGGGGTCGCGATGCGCGCCTCGACCCGGGTCGACAGCATCGCGCCGGGCCACGCCGTTCTGAGCAGCACGCTCGGCGGTGCGGCCGAGGCGCTGGCGGCCGACACGGTCGTGCTGTCGATGCAGCGCACCAGCGAGGATGCGCTCTACCACCAGCTGAGCGCGCGCGGCCTGCCCGTGCGCCGCATCGGCGATTGCGTGGCGCCGCGCGAAGTCGACGATGCGGTGCTCGAGGGGTTTCGCGAGGCGCAGGCGATGGCCTGAATCGGCCGGACATTCGCACAAGGAAAAAGGCCGCGCATGCGGCCTTTCTCCTGGAGATCCTTTCCGCCATCAACGCTCGATCGTGATCAGCTCCGTCATCGGCTTCCACGACTTGCCGTCGAACTGCGCGAGGCGCGCCTGGCGGATCGGGTAGTAGTCGTCGGCACTGAAGTTGATCTTCATGCCCGGCAGCAGCATGCCGAGTTCCACATCCTTGAGGCCCTGCACCTGCTTGAGGAAGTTCTCGCGCGTGAGGTTGTCGCCGCAGCGCTCCAGCACCAGCGCGGTGAGCTGCGCGCCCATGTAGGTGTAGACCGAGGTGGTGTCGCCCGGATCGTCATTGGGGAGGTATTTCTTGAAGAAGGCCAGGTACTCCTGCATCGCCTTGTCCTGGGTCCAGGTCGAATCGGACGGCGTCTTGAACCAGTAGCTCGACACCAGGCCCACCGCGTTGTCGAGGCCGGCCGGCGCAAGCACGCCGGTGATGGAACTCGAGACATAGGGCACGATATAGAAAGGCTTCCAGCCGATCGCGGCCACCTTCCTGATCGCCTGGGCCTGCGCCTTGTTCGAAGTGAACGCCACCAGCACGTCGGCGCCCGAGGCCTGCAGTTGCAGGATCTGCGAATCGACGGTCGGGTCGCTCATCTCCTGGCTGACTTCCTTGACGATGTTGCGCTGCTTGTCGCCCAGGGCCTTGCGAAAGCCGCGCATGTACGACTTGCCGACATCGTCGTTCTGGTAGAGCACGCCGATCCTGGCCTGCGGCCTCGATTCGGCCAGATACTTTCCGTAGATCGACCCTTCGATGTCGTAGGCGAAGGAAAACGGCACCGTCCAGGGCGTGGCCTTGGCGTCGTGCAGGCCGGGGCTCGACGCATAGAAGAACACCTGCGGCACCTGCTTGGCATTGAGGTACTTCTGCACCGAGGTCTGCGCGGCGGTCCCCATCGAGTTGACCATCGCCAGCACCTGATCGGACTCGACCAGCTTGCGCGTGCCCTCGACCGTCTTGGGCGGACTGTAGGCATCGTCCACGGACAGCAGATTGATCTTCCGTCCGTGGATGCCGCCCCTGGTTTCGTTGAGCATCTTGAAGTAGGCCACCGACATGCGGCCGACCATCGCGTAGGCCGAACCGGGACCGCTGTACGCCACCGTCTGGCCGAGCTTGATCTCGGTGTCGCTGGCGCCGGGGCCGTAGTTCTTCTGGGCATACGCCCCCGCGCCGGACGCGAGGGCGATGGAGGCCGCGAGGGCAAGGAGGGAAGCGCGCATGTTGTGTCTCCTGAGTCGTTCGATGGATGGGCGCGAGTAAATCAAGCTGCGGACGGAACGTCTGTCCCCATCCCGCGTGACAGCGCACGCCGCCACGGAATCTCAAGGCGCGTCCCGTCCCCGGCAAGGGGACAGACGGCGCCTAGGGCAAACCCCAAACTCGACGCATTTCCCACGTCAGGAGCCTGTGCATGACCTCCAACGCCGAAGCCGTCGCGTTGCGCGAAGCGCCCGTGCTGGACATCGATCCCTATTCGATCGAGGTCCTGCGCGATCCTTATCCGTTCCATGAAGCGCTGCGCGAAGCCGGGCCGGTGGCCTACATCCAGCCGCATGGCATCTACGCCGTGGGCCGTCACGCGGAAGCGAAGACGGTGCTGTCGGACCACGCGCGCTTCACCAATGCCGGCGGCATCGGCATCCAGGACATCCGCAGGCCGGGCGAGTTCCGCATACCGAGCCGGCTGCTCGAAGCCGATCCGCCGGACCACACGAAGATCCGATCGGTGGTGACGCGCCTGCTCTCGCCGCTGGTCATCCGCAAGTGGAAGGAAGGCTTCGACCGCAAGGCCGAGGCGCTGGTGGACGAGTTGCTGGCGCGGCGCGAGTTCGACGGTGTGGAAGACTGCGCCGAACGTTTTATTCTGGAAGCCTTTCCGGCGGCCGTCGGCGTGCGCCTGCCGCGCACCGAGACGCTGGCCATCGGCGAGATGCGTTTCAACCAGAGCGGCCCGCGCAACGCGCTCTACGAGCGCGCGATGGAGGCCGCGCAACCTTATCTCGCATGGTTCGAGGAGAGCGTGTCGCGCCAGGGCGTGATCCCCGGCTCGATCGCCGAGCTCCTGTTTCGCGCGGAGGACGCGGGCGAGCTCGATGAAGGCATTGCCTCGAACGTGGTGCGCAGCTTCGTGGGCGGCGGCACCGACTCGACCATCG
Organism: Variovorax sp. SRS16; assembly: GCF_901827165.1. Taxonomy (NCBI): domain Bacteria; kingdom Pseudomonadati; phylum Pseudomonadota; class Betaproteobacteria; order Burkholderiales; family Comamonadaceae; genus Variovorax; species Variovorax sp. SRS16. The sequence continues at coordinate 2,411,943 of NZ_LR594666.1, read as the reverse complement.
CGGGCATCGGCTTCACCTTGCACCAGTTGGCGAAGAGCCCGGCCCAGTGGGAGCGCGTGCGCAGCGAGCCCGCGAAGGTCAAGGCGGCCTTCGAGGAAGGCATCCGGCACGAGACACCGTTCCAGGTGACCTATCGCACCACGCGCGGCGAAACCGAACTCTCCGGCGTGCGCCTGAACGCCGACACGAAGATCGGCGTCTTCATGGGTGCCGCGAACCGCGACCCGCGGCAATTCCCGGAGGCCGAGCGCTTCGATGTCGATCGCCCTGCCCTCGCCGGCAACCACGTGGCATTGGGTCACGGCATTCATGCCTGCATCGGCCAGATGCTCGCGCGCCAGGAATCCGAAGCACTGATCGGCGCACTGAGCCGCCGCGTGGCCCGCATGGAACTGACCGCGCCGGCCACCTATCGCCCGATCAACCAGATGCGCACGCTCGACAAGTTGCCGATGCGCATCGTGCCGGCGTGAGCGCCAGCGGGCCGTCGAGCGGCCCAAGCCGCTTCCCATCGTTCGCCAGGAGACTTTCACCATGATCGAAACCGACGTCCTCATCATCGGCAGCGGTGCCGCCGGCCTCACCGCGGCCATCACCGCGCGTCAATCGGGTCTGGAGGCGCTCGTGATCGAGAAGACCGCGCTCTTCGGCGGCACGACCGCCTACTCCGGCGGCGCGCCGTGGATCCCGTGCAACCACGTCATGCAACAGATCGGCCTGGACGATTCCCGCGAGGCCGCCGAGACCTATCTCCATGGCGTGCTGGGCGATGCCTACCAGGACGACCTCGTCGCGAGCTACCTGGACAACGCGCCCGCGATGCTGAAGTTCATGGAACGGAATTCGCAGGTGCGCTTCAAGCCGTTCCCGCTGCCGGACTACGAGTCCGAGCTGCCGGGCGCCGCGCGCTGCCGCTCGCTGCTGACCGAGGCCTTCGACGGCCGCCTGCTGGGCCATCGCCTCGCTGATCTGCGGATGCCACTGCCGCAGCTCATGCTGTTCGGCAGCATGCAGATCGAAGGCGCCGACATCCACCCGATGCGGCACGCCTTGAAGACCTGGGCGGGGTTCAGGCACACCGCGGGCGTCATGCGGCGCTTCATGCTGGACAAGCTCCAGCACGGCCGCGGCACCCGCATCGTCAATGGCAACGCGCTGGCTGCGCGCCTGTTTCATTCCGCCATCCAGGCCGGCGTCACCTTGTGGAAGAACTCGCCTGCGCTCGAACTGACGCTGAAGGACGGACGCGTGACCGGCGCGGAAATCGAGCACGAGGGCCAACGCATCCGCGTCGCCGCACGCCACGGCGTGCTGCTGGCGACCGGCGGCTATGGCGCCAGCGAACAGATGCGCAGGAAGCACATCCCCTTCGCGGAACATCACCACTCGCTGCAGCCGGAAGGCAACGTGGGCGATGGCGTGCGGCTGGGCCGGAGCGCAGGCGGGATGCACGATCCCGCGCATGCCGGCGATTGCATCTGGACGCCGGTGTCGGTGCTGCGCAAGCCCGACGGCAGCATGGTCAGGTATCCGCACATCTTCATCGACCGCGCCATGCCCGGCTGCATCGCGGTGGGTCCGGATGGGCATCGATTCGTCAACGAAGGCACGTCCTACCAGAGCTTCGTCGGCACCATGCACCGGCGCGGCATCACGACCGCGCATCTGATCGCCAATCGGGACTTCCTGCGCACCTATGGCCTGGGCCTGGCGCGCCCTGCCCCCTTCAGTGCGCGCGCGCTCATCGATGCCGGCTACCTCGTGGAAGCCCCGACGCTCGCGCAGCTCGCCGGCCGGATCGGCATCGACCCGGCCGAACTCGAGGCGACGGTACGGCGCTTCAACGAGGGCGCCGCCCGCGGCGAGGACCCCGAGTTCGGCAAGGGGGCCGATGCGCACTCCCGCTTCCGGGGCGACCAGACCCATGCGCCCAATCCCGGGATCGCCCCCATCGGCAACGGCCCCTACTACGCCGTCGCGCTCCATCCCGGCGATCTCAGCACGGTGGGCGGCCTGGAGACCAACGGCCAGGCGCAGGTTCTGACGCCGCAGGGCGATCCGATCGAAGGGCTGTATGCGGCCGGCCTCGACATGAATTCGATGATGCGCGGCCGCTATCCCGGCGGCGGCAGCAGCATCGGCCCGGCCATGACTTTCGGCTACATCGCCGCGCGCCACATGGCCGGCACCCGGACACGGACTGCGGTGATCGAGGAGGAGGCAGCCGCAGCCTGACACGCCCGACAGGCCGGCCACCGATCCTTGTGGACGGGCAACCCCCGGCGGTGTCTAGGCCGTGTCGAGCGCCACGCACAGCGCGTGCAGATTCGGCACGATCAACTGCGGGCGCGCACCGTGTTCCCACGGCCGCTCGTCGCGCACCAGCCAGGCGGCCTGCATGCCGGCATCGAGCGCACCGACCACGTCGAGCGCCGCGTCGTCGCCGACGTGCAGCACGTCCTTCGGCAACAGGCCGACCGACGCCGCCGCGGCACGAAAGATCGGCGCATGCGGCTTGCCGCTGCCGAAGGCGCGCGCATTGAAGGCGGCGCGAAACCAGCGGCCGACGCCCGTGAGATGGACATCGGCGTTGCCGTTCGAGATCGCGACCAGCGGATAGCGCTCGCTCAACCACTTGAGCGCCGGCAGAACGTCGTCGTAGAGCGTCACGCGCTGGCGCTCGGCAAAGAAGATCTCGAAGGCGGGATCGGCCAGTGCCGGGTCTTCGCCCCCGCGTCGCAGCGCCGTGCGGATCGATTCGCGGCGCAACGCGCTCAGATCGTGGGCCAGGTCGGAGCGCTCCTTGGCAGTGGCTTCGCGCAACTCGCTCAGCATGCCGGGGGTGAGCAGCAGCGCGGCCGTCTTCGGCGCTTCGCGCGACAGCCATGCGTGCAGCGCGCGCTCGGCGCGTTCGATGGTCGGCCAGATCGGCCACAGCGTGTCGTCGAGATCGAGCGAGATCGCTGCGATGCGCCGCACGTCGAGGGCCAGGGGATCAGGGGTCGCGGAATCCATGACCGAGAATATCGCATGCCCTTTCGCGCCGAACCGCCCGCCCCCGAGAGCCCCCAGGAGCGCACTGCGGTGCTCTGGTGCAACCTCGGCTCACCCGACGAAGCAACGGCGCGTGCCGTGCGCCCCTACCTGGCCGAGTTCCTCGGCGACCCGCGCGTGGTCGAGATTCCGCGCGCGCTGTGGGCGCTGATCCTGCACGGCATCATCCTGCGCACCCGGCCCGCCAGGTCGGCCGCCAAGTACGCGGGCATCTGGACCGCCGAGGGCTCGCCGCTCAAGGTCTGGACCCGGAAACAGGCCACCTTGCTGGCCGGATGGCTGGGCGAGCGCGGCCATCGCGTGACGGTGCGCGACGCCATGCGCTACGGCCAGCCGTCGATCTCGGCGCAGCTCGATGCGCTCAAGGCCGAAGGCGTCACGCGCGTGCTGGTGCTGCAGGCCTATCCGCAGTATTCGGCGACCACCACGGCCAGCGTGATCGATGCGGTCAACGCATGGTCGGCCCGCGTGCGGCGGCTGCCCGAGTTCCGCTTCGTCAGCCACTACCACGACGAGCCGCTCTACATCGAGGCGCTCGCGCAGAGCGTGACCCGCCACTGGCAACAGAGCGGCCGGCCCGACCAGCTGCTGATGAGCTTCCACGGCATTCCCGAGCGCAACATCCGCCTGGGCGATCCGTACCAGCGCCAATGCCTCGCCACGGCGAGCCTGCTGGCCCGGCAACTGAAGCTCGAGCCCTCGCAGTACCGCGTCAGCTTCCAGTCGCGCTTCGGGCGCGCGAAGTGGCTCGAGCCTTATACCGAGCCCACGCTGCGAGCGCTCGGCGCGGCCGGCGTCTCACGCGTCGACGTGATATGCCCGGGCTTTCCGGCCGATTGCCTGGAGACGCTGGAAGAAATCGCGATGGAAGGCCGCGACGCCTTCCTGCAGTCGGGCGGCAAGGAATTCCACTGCATCCCCTGCCTCAACGACAGCCCCGCCTGGATCACGGCGCTGGCCGCGATCGCGGAACGCCACCTGAGCGGCTGGCCCACACGGCGTTCCTCCTAGAGACGGCCGAGATAGTCGAGCTTGCCGAGCGGCACGCCGCTGTGGCGCAGCACGTCGTAGGCGGTCGTCACGTGGAAGAAGAAATTGGGCAGCGCGAACTGCAGCAGATAGCGCTCGGCGGTGAACTGGATCTCGGTGCCGCGCACCTTGATGACGACGGCGCGGTCCTCGTGGCCGTCGATCAGCGCGCGGTCCACCGTGCGCAGGAATTCGACCGTCTTCGCGACGCGGGCCTGCAGTTCTTCGTAGCGCGTTTCGGTATCGGGAAAGCTCGGGCCGGTGATGCCCGCGATGCGCGCGGCGCCGAGCTTGGAGGCGTCGCTCGCGGTCTGCACCTGGCCGGCCAGCGTCAGCATGTCGGGCGCCAGGCGCGCGGCGACGAAGGTTGCCGGATCGATGCCCTGCGCGCCCGCATGGGCCAGCGCCTTGTCGAGCACATGCGAGAGCTGCCCGAGCCCGCGAATGAAAACCGGAATGGAAGCCTCGTACAGCGACAGCGCCATGGGAATCTCTCTTTGGAATGGAAGGGGCGCGATTGTCGCGCGCCGCTCAAGAATTCGCTTGAACGAAGCCGGACACCCTTTCGAGCTGCTCCGGTACGTTGAGCGCGGGTGCATGGCCGCAACCCGGCACCTCGAAGGCCTCTAAGCGCCCCTTCGCGCCCGGCCCGCGGCGATGCATCGCTTCGACCGTCTCGCGCAGCACCAGGTCGGATTCGGCCCCGCGCAGCAGCAGCACGGGCGCTTCGATGGCGTCGTAGTGCTGCCAGATCGCGTAGTCCTCCGGATGGGCGCTGAATTGCCGCACCATCGCCGGGTCGTAATGCGGCGTGACGCGGCCGTCGGGAAGCCGGCGCGTCGAGGTCTCGGTCAACCGGCGCCACTGCGCGTCGCTGAGCCAGCCGTAGGGCTTGTAGACCGTGCGGAAGAAGGCCTCGAGTTCCATCACCGTGTCGAAGGCCGGCGGCTGCCCCGCATAGGCGCGGATCCGCTCGACGGCCGATGCCGCGATCTGCGGCGCGGTGTCGTTGAGCACCAGGCTCGCGATGCGCGGCTTCATCGACGGCTCGGCCAGGCCCGACGCACAGACCATGCCGATCGCGCCGCCCATCGAGGTGCCGACCCAGTGCACGCGCGCGAGCTGCAGCGCATCGCAGAGCCCGGCGGCGAGCCGCGCGTAGAACGAGAGCTGGTACTCGTCGTCCGGCGCCGGGCTCCACTGGCTCAGCCCGCGTCCGAGGGTGTCGGGGCAGATCACGCGATAGCCGCACGCGACGAAATGCGCGGCGAGCTCGTCCATGTCGCGGCCGGTGCGCGCCAGGCCGTGCCAGGCGACGACCACCGGCGCATCGCGCTCGCCCCAATCCATCCAGTGGATCTCGCGTCCGGCGATCTGCACGAAATTCGATGTCGGCCTATTCATCGCAAGCTCCTCGCCCTCAGTCGTCCGACGACACCGGTCGGAAAGTAATAGACCGAGAGCACGAACAGCACGCCCAGCCACAGCAGCCAGCGGTCCGGCGAGAGAAGCGCCGCCAGCCAAGGCAGCGCGCTGGCCGATTCGCTCGCCAGACGCAGCAGATCCTGCAGGTAGCTCTGCGCGACGACGAAGAGCACCGCGCCCACCACGGCGCCATACATCGTTCCCATGCCGCCGATGACCACGATCAGCAGCACGTCGATCATGATCTCGAAGCTCAGCGAGGTGTCCGGCCCGTTGTAGCGCAGCCAGATCGCGAGCATCGCGCCGGCCAGCGTCGCGAACAGCGCCGACAGCACCGACGCCGTCGTGCGATAGACCACCACGCGGTAGCCGATCGCCTCGGCGCGGAACTCGTTCTCGCGGATCGCCTGCAGCACGCGGCCGAAGGGCGAGTTGACGATGCGCAGCAACGCGAGCACCAGCACCACCGCCACCACGAAGAGCAGGTAGTAGCACAGCAGCCGGCCATCGAGCGACACGCCCAGGAACGGATCCTCGCGGAACTCGAAGCTCGGCGAGATCAGTTCCGGCAGCTTGAAGGTCAGGCCGTCCTCGCCACCGGTGAAGGCGGAGAGCTGCGAGGCCAGCGTCTGGAAGGCCGAGGCCACCGCCAGCGTGATCATCGCGAAGAAGATCGCGCGCACCCGGAGCGAGAAGAGACCGATCGCGAGCGACAGCACCAGCGACAGTGCCAGCGCCGCGCCGAGCCCGGCCCCCATCGCGCCCCACCCCGCGCCCAGCCGCGTCGCCGCGATCGCGATGCCGTAGGCGCCGATGCCGAAGAACATGGTGTGCGCGAAGCTCACGATGCCGGTGTAGCCCAGCAGCAGGTCGAAGCTCGCGACCAGCACGACGAACACCAGCACCTTGGCCGCGACGCTGAGCGCCTTCACGCCCGGAAAGATGAAGGGCGCGAACGCCAGCCCGAGCACCAGCGCGACCAGCAGCACCGCAAGCACGCGGCTGCGCGGCAGGTCGTTGGACAGGAGACGTTTCAGCATGGCCGTCCCTTCATCGGTTCGCGACCGGATAGACGCCCTGCGGGCGCCACAGCAGCACCGCGACCATCAGGAAGATGCTCGCGAACTGCGTCGCCGTGGGCAGCAGGAAGCCGACGTAGTTGGTCATCAGGCCGACCAGCAAGGCACCGATCAGCGCGCCGGTGGTCGAGCCCAGGCCGCCGATGATGATGACGATGAAGATCAGCACATTGACCTGCGCGCCCATCTGCGGCACCAGGTTCTGCTGGAACAGGCCCCACATCACGCCGCCCAGTCCGGCCAGCGCGCTGCCGACCACGAACACGCCGACGAACAGCCGGCCGATGCGGTAGCCGAGCGACTCGACCATCTCGCGGTCCTGCACGCCGGCGCGGATCAGGAGGCCGATCTTGGTGCGGCCCAGTGTCCACGCGAGCAGGCCGAACACCACGATGCCGACGGCCACCGCCAGCAGGCGGTACTTGCTGATCGCCGCATCGCCGACGAACAGCGAACCGCGCAGCGCCTCGGGCAGCGGCAGCGGAATCTGCGCCGGGCCCCAGATCACCTTGATCAGTTCCTCGCCGATGATCATGCCGCCCATGGTGATGAGGATCTGCTTCAGGTGCTGGCCATAGACCGGCCGCACGATGAAGCGCTCGAAGGCGAGGCCGACCGCGCCGGCCGCTGCCATCGCGACCAGCATCGCGGGAAAGACCGCGACCAGGTTGCGCCAGAGTTCGCCCGAGCCCGTCCAGTCGCCCATCGCACCGAGCACGCTGCTGGCGACGAAGGCGCCGAACGCGATGAAGACGCCGTGGCCGAAATTGAGCACGTCCATCAGCCCGAAGATCAGCGTCAGGCCCGAGGCGATGATGAAGATGATCATGCCCATCGCCAGGCCCGCGACGGTGAGCGTGAGCCAGGTCGATGCGGAGCCGGTGAGCGGCAGCGCGATCAGCGCGATGACCGGCACGAGCAGCAAGGGCTTCCAGTCGAACTCGATCTTCATAACGCCAACCCCAAGAGCGACTGCTGCAGTTGCGCGTCCGCCGAGAACGCCGCCATGCTGCCGCTGTGCACCACGCGCCCGTTGTCCATCACGGCCACCGTGTCGCCCAGACGCTGGGCGAAGTGGATGTTCTGCTCGACCAGCAGGATGGTGACGCCGCTGCGCTTGAGTTCGCCGAAGGCGTCGATCATGTTGTTGATGATGGCAGGCGCAAGGCCCTTGCTCGGTTCGTCGACGATCAGCAGCTCGCGCGGCTCGACGATCGCGCGCGAGACGGCCAGCATCTGCTTCTGTCCGCCGGAGAGCTTGCCGGCCGGATGGTTCCAGAACTTCTCCACCGCCGGGAAGAGCTTGAAGATCCATGCGAGGCGCGCCTCGTCCAGCTGCTCGGCATGCCTCGCGCCGCGCGCGGCCAGCAGCATGTTCTCCTTGACCGTGAGGTCCGAGAAGATGCCCATGTTCTCCGGCACATAGGCGATGCCGAGCCCGGCAATCTGCGGCGTGTGCAGCGCCGTGATGTCGGCATCCCCGAAACGCACGCGGCCCTGCGATGCATGCCACAGGCCCATGATGGTCCTGAGCGTGGTGGTCTTGCCCGCGCCGTTGCGGCCCAGCAGCATCGTGAGCTGGCCGCGCGGCACGGCGAGGTCGACGCCATGCAGGATGTGGTACGCCCCGATGTGCGTGTGCACGCCCTCGAGGCTGAGCAGATTCGCACTCATGTGTCTGGCTCCTTCCCCCTCTGGGGGAAGGTTGGGATGGGGGCCGCCTCCTTCGCGACCCCAAGGTAAGCCTCCTGCACGATGGGTGACGCGATCACCTCTGCAGGCTCGCCATCCGCCACCAATTGCCCGTTGTGCAGCACGATGATGCGGTCCGCCAGTTCGCGCACCACGTCCATCTTGTGCTCGACCAGCAGGATGGTCTTGCGCTTGTCCTGCTTCAGCTGGCGGATCAGGTCCAGGATCACCGGCGCCTCGGCAGCATTCATGCCGGCAGTCGGTTCGTCGAACATGAAGACCTTGGGCTCGAGCGCCATCAGCAACGCCACTTCCAGCTTGCGCTGGTCGCCGTGCGGCAGGCTTGCGACGACTGCATGCTCCCTGGCCTTGAGGTTGATCTGCGCGAGCAGTTCATCGGCGCGCTCGGTCAGCGCGCGGTGATCGCTCCAGATGCTCCACAGGTTGAGCCCGCGCCGGTGCGCGCCCCCGCGCGTGGCCTGCACCGCGAGCCGCACGTTCTCCAGCACCGTGAGGTGCGGAAACAGGTTGGTCAACTGGAACGCCCGCCCGAGCCCGGCCCGCGTGCGCGCCGAGGCCGGCAGGCCCGAGAGCAGTTGGCCGTCGAGCGACACTGTGCCCGCGCTCGCCTTCAACTGACCCGAGATCAGATTGAAGTAGGTGGTCTTGCCCGCGCCGTTCGGCCCGACGATCGCCGTCAGCGTGCCGGGTGCAAAACTGCAACTGACATCGTTGACCGCGATGTGGCCGCCGAAGCGAACGGTGAGTCCGCGCGTCTCCAGCATGCGCCGGCTCAGCGCTTGTTTCGGATGGGGATGTCCATTTCTTCGGGCTTGATCTCGTGCACGAGTTCAGGCACGCCCCACGCGAAGGCCGGGTCCACCTTGATCTTGAAGTGGTACATGCTCTGCATCGCCTGATGGTCTTCCTTGCGGAAGGTCATCTTGCCCTTGGGCGTGTCGAAGCTCATGCCTTCCATGGTCGAGATCAGCTTGTTGGTGCCGGTGTCGCCGCCCGTCTTCTTGAGCGCGGTCACGATCGCCATCGCGGCCGAGAAGCCGCCGGCCGTGAAGAAGTCCGGCGGCGACTTGAATTCCTTGTAGTGCATCGACACCATCGCATCGTTGACCGGGTTCTTCGGAATCCCGAAGTAGTAGTAGGCCGCGCCCTCCATGCCGGGCAGGCTCTTGTAGGCCGCCATCGCCGGCAGGATGTTGCCGCCGGTGGAGATCTCGATGCCGTAGCGCTTGAGGTCGAGGTCGACGATCTTGAACGGATTGCCCGCGCCGGCCCAGACGATCCAGATGATCTTGCGGCCCGGCTGGTCCTTGAGCTTGTCGATCAGGTGCTGCGCGCCCGCAGTGAAATCGGTGGTGGCCGGCGGCAGGTATTCCTCGTGCACCACCTTGGCCTTCTTGATCGCATCCTTGAAGGCCTTGACACCGTCGCGGCCGAAGGCGTTGTCCTGCGCCAGCGTCGCGATCGTCACGCCGGGCTTGTCGACCGCGACCGCATTGGAGATCGCATCCTGCGAGCTGTTGCGGCCGGTGCGGAAGATGTACTTGTTCCACTTGTCGCCGGTGATCGAGTCGGCCACCGCGGGCTCGACCAGCAGGATCTTCTTGTACTCCTCGGCCACCGGCAGCATCGCGAGCGCGACGCCCGAGGCCGTCGGGCCGATCGCGAGCGCGGCCTTGTCGTCGGCATAGGCCGCCGCGAGCAGCGACTTGCCGAGATCGGGCTTGCCCTGGTCGTCCTTCTCGATCACGACCAGCTTGTGGCCGTTGACCATCATGGTGCCGCCGGTCGCGTAGTCGAAGCCCATCATGAGGCCGGTCTGCGTCTGCTTGCCGTAGGCTTCGAGCGGGCCGGTCTTGCTGTAGATGTGGGCGATGCGGATGTCGTTGGACTGGGCCCAGGCCGGTGCGGTGAAGGCGGACGCGGCGAGGGTGGCGATCGCTGCAATGGCGACGACGTGACGACGATGCATTTGTTTTGTCTCCTGAAGATGATGGCTGAATACTGCAAAAGCTGTACCAGCTCGCCCCCAGGCTTCGCGCACTTCGTGTCGCTACGCCAATCCCCTACCGGGGGCAACACCAGCGGACCGGCCGAGCCGGATCCGCGGTGTTTCACGAATGGCGTTGCTTCGCTTGGCGTGGCTGAGGGTGAGACAGTCAGATTGCCTCATTTTCAGACATCTGCCTGTTGTTCAGTCAGGGTTTTCCAGACGTTCGTAGAGGGTTGCGCGGGAGATGCCGAGCAGGCGCGAGGCAGCGAGCTTGTTGCCGCTGGTGGCGGCCATCGCGGCGGCGATGGCCTTGCGTTCGAGTTCGGCGATCTGCTGTGCGAGGGGGCGCAGCAGCGTGGTCGATGGCTGCGCGGGGTCGGCGGGCGACGGCTCGGCGGGAGCGATCTTTTCCAGGCCGGCCTCGCGCAGGATGCGCTCGAGCTGCGCCGCGTCGATGCGCTGCGAGTCGCTGCGCATGGTCACCTGCTCCAGCACATTGCGCAGCTCGCGGATGTTGCCGCGCCAGTGCTGCGCGGCGAGCAGCGCCAGCGCATCGGGCGTGAGTTCGGGCGGCGCCTCGCCGCTGCGCAGGGCCATGTCCTCGCCCAGCGCCTCGACCAGCGCCGGGATGTCGGCGCGCCGCTCGCGCAGCGGCGGCACGCGCACCGGCAGCACGTTGAGCCGGTAGTACAGGTCTTCGCGAAAACGCCCTTCGCGCACCAGTGCCGCGAGGTCGCGCGAGGTCGCGGCGATCAGGCGCGCATCGAAGGGCACCAGCTTGTTCGAGCCCAGCGGTTCGATCTCGCCCTCCTGCAGCGCGCGCAGCAGCTTGGCCTGCAGGCCGAGCGGCATGTCGCCGATCTCGTCGAGGAACAGGGTGCCGCCGTCGGCCAGCTTGAACTTGCCTTCGCGCGCCTTGCGGTCGGCGCCGGTGAAGGCGCCGGGCGCGACGCCGAAGAATTCGGCTTCGAGCAGCGTGTCCGGCACGGCGGCGATGTTGACGCTGACGAACAGCTTCTTCGCGCGTGCCGAGGCCGCATGGATCGCATGCGCCAGCAGCTCCTTGCCGGTGCCGGTCTCGCCGAGCAGCAGCACCGGGCTGGACGACTGCGCCGCACGCCGCGCATGGCGCTTGACCTCGACCGCCGCCGGACTGCTGCCGATGAAGCTCGCGAAGGTGTACTTGGAACGCCGCTGCCCGTCGGCCGATTGCTGGTAGAGCGGGTTGTTGCGCTGGCTCGCGAGCTCGCGCCGCGCATCGTCGAGGTCGCGCTGCAGCAGCGCGAACTTGCTGATGAGCGGCTGCAGCGTGGTCTCCGGATGGTCGAACAGCACGATGCCGATGGCGCCGATGACCTCGCCCACCGCGCCTTCGCGCTCCTCGCGCAGCGGAATGCGGCTGACGACGAAGGTGCCGGCCTTGTTGGTGAGCAGGTCGATCAGGAAGGCCTCGCCGGTCTCCAGCACGCGGCGCATCTGCGTGTTGGGGATCACGTCCTCCACCAGATGGCCGAGGAACTGGTCGATCGACGAGAAGCCGAGCGCCGGCAGGAAGCGGCGGTAGCCTTCGTTGACCCACACGATGCGCCCGCTGCGATCGACCAGGAACATGCCCTGGCTGATGCTGGAAAACAAATGAAACATCGAGCGCGCGGCAAGTGCGAGGATGCCATCGGCGTCGAGAGGCAGTGCGGGTTGGACGGCGGTGGCGGCGGGCATGGCTGGATCGTAGCGCGCCGCCCTCCTGCATCGATGCGCGGGGCCATCGTCGTTCATCCGCGAACCGGGATTGGTTAGCATGCAAGGTTTTTTGCCATGAGGAATTCACGGCTTTCCACGCTCTGGCTCGCCGCGCCGCTGCTGCTGTCGGCCTGCGCGCTGTCGCGGCCGCCCGGACAGGTCGCGTCGCCCGCGCCGGCGCAATGGAACGCGCCCTTGCCCGGCGCCGGGCCGGTCCACGGCGCCTCGCTGCCGTCGCTGGCCGAATGGTGGCGCCAGCTCGATGATCCGCTGCTGGTCGAGCTGATCGATGCCGCGCAGGCCGCGAGCCCGACCATCGCCAGTGCCGCCGCGCGCATTGCAGAGGCACGCGCGACGCGCGTCGCGGCCGGCGCCGCCCTGCTGCCGAGCCTCGACGGCACGCTCTCGGCCACGCGCGGCAACTCCGCGTTCGGCACCTCCCCGGTCGCGACGCCGACCGGCACGACCGGATCCACGGGCGCGGCCGGCAGCGCCCTCGGCGCCTCGTCGCTGACCACGCCGATCACCACCGTGCAGGCCGGCCTGCAATCGCGCTGGGAGATCGACCTGTTCGGCCGGCTGCGCGCCGACCGCGATGCAGCGGGCGCGCGGCAGACCGGCGCCGAGGCCAAGTGGCACGACGCGCGTGTCTCGGTCGCGGCCGAGACGGCCAATGCCTACTTCGGCGAGCGCGCCTGCGAAGAGCAGCTCGCGGTGGCCGAGTCGGACACCCGCTCGCGCAGCGAGACCGCGCGGCTCACCGATCTCTCGGCGCGCGCCGGCTTCACGGCGCCGGCCGATGCCGCGCTGGCCCGCGCCGGCGCTTCCGATGCATCGGCGCGCCTCACCCAGCAGCGCGCGCAGTGCGCGGTGCTGCGCAAGGGCCTGGTCGCGATGACCGGCCTCGACGAGCCGGCGCTGCAGGCCCGGCTTGCCACGGCGCCGCTGCAGCGCGCGCTGCCGGCGGTGCATGCGATCGCCAGCGTGCCGGCCGAGGCGCTGACCCAGCGGCCCGATGTCTATGCGGCCGAACAGGCCGTCGCGGCAGCCAGCGCCGATGTCGGGTCGGCCGAGGCCGAGCGCTATCCCAAGCTCACGCTGAGCGGCTCGATCGGTCGCATGCAGTTCCGCACCGGCGGCTTCAGCGAATCGCTCGAGAGCTGGAGCGTGGGCCCGGTCTCGCTCACGCTGCCGCTGCTCGACGGCGGTGCGCGCACGGCCAACACCGATGCCGCCAGGGCGCGCTACGACGAAGCCGTGGCGCTGTACCGTTCCAACGTGCGGCAGGCCGTGCGCGAGGTCGAGGAAGCGCTGGTCAACCTGCAGGCCACCGATGCGCGCAGCGGCGATGCCGATGCCGCGGTGCAAAACTACCAGGCCTCCTTCAACGCCACCCAGGCCCGCTACGACAGCGGCCTCGCAAGCCTGTTCGAACTCGAGGACGCGCGGCGCACGCTGTTCGCCGCCCAGACCTCCCGCGTCTCGCTCCAGCGCGAGCGCGCCGAGGCCTGGGTGTCGCTCTATCGCGCCATGGGCGGCGGCTGGTCGCGGCCCGGCGCCGTTGCCGCGACAAGCTCTTCCGCCGCCACCTCGCCATGAAAAGAATGAAGCGTTCCACCCTTCTCGTCCTGCTCGTCGCGGTGCTGCTGATCGCCGGCACCGCCTTCTTCGTCGTGCGCGGCAAGTCCCCGGACCACGCCGCCAAGCCGAAGGAAGCCGCCGCGCCGCGGCCGACATTGACGGTGACCGTCGCCCGACCCGAAACCAGCGAGCTGGCCGAGACGCTGAGCGCCAACGGCAACATCGCGGCCTGGCAGGAGGCCAGCATCGGATCCGAATCCACGGGCCTCAAGCTTGCCGAGGTGCGCGTGAACGTGGGCGACGCAGTCAAGAAGGGCCAGGTGCTCGCGACCTTCTCCGGCGAGACGGTGCAGGCCGAGGTCGCCCAGGCGCGCGCCTCGCTGGCCGAGGCCCGCGCCACCGCGGCCGACGCAGAAGGCAACGCAGCGCGTGCGCGCACCCTGCAGCAGACCGGTGCGCTGAGCCAGCAGCAGATCAACCAGTACCAGACCTCGGCACAGACCGCCAAGGCCCGCGTCGAAGCGGCCGAGGCCGTGCTGGCCGCGCAGCAGGTGCGCGGCCGCAACACGCAGGTGCTGGCGCCCGACGACGGCGTGATCTCGGCGCGCACCGCGACCGTCGGCAGCGTGGTCAGCGCCGGCACCGAGCTGTTTCGCCTGATCCGCCAGGGCCGGCTCGAATGGCGCGCCGAAGTGACTTCGGCCGAACTCGGCCGCGTCGCGGTCGGCACGCCGGTCGTGATCGTCAGCGCCAGCGGCGCCGAGGTGCGCGGCAAGGTGCGCGCCGTGGCCCCGACGGTCGATCCGCAGACCCGCGCGGCGCTGGTCTATGCCGACATTCCCGACATCCGGCAGAACAGCGCCGTCAAGGCCGGCATGTTCGCGCGCGGCGACTTTCTACTCGGGCGCAGCAGCGCGCTCACGGTGCCGCAGGCGGCGATCGTGCCGCGCGACGGCTTCAACCACCTGATGGTGCTGCAGCCGGACAGCCGGGTCGCGGCGCTCAAGGTGCAGACCGGACGCCGCGTCGGCGACCGCGTCGAGATCACCACGCCGCTGCCGGCCGGTGCGCGCGTGGTGGTCGATGGCGCGGGCTTCCTCAACGACGGCGACCTGGTGCGGGTGGTGGATGCGCCCGCCGCCGAAGCGGCCAGGTAGGAACGGCGATGAACGTCTCGGCCTGGTCCATCCGCAACCCGATCCCGGCGGTGATGCTGTTCGTGCTGCTCAGCTTCGCCGGGCTGCTGTCCTTCAACGCGATGAAGGTGCAGAACTTTCCCGACATCGACCTGCCGACCGTCACCGTGTCGGCCGCGCTGCCGGGCGCGGCGCCCTCGCAGCTGGAGACCGATGTCGCGCGCAAGCTCGAGAACTCGATCGCCACCATCCAGGGCCTCAAGCACATCACGACCAAGGTGCAGGACGGCGCGGCCACGCTGATCGTCGAGTTCCGCCTCGAGAAGCCGGTGCAGGAAGCGGTCGACGACGTGCGCTCCGCGGTGCAGCGCGTGCGCGCCGACCTGCCGGCGGACGTGCGCGATCCGGTCGTCACCAAGCTCGACTTCGCGGCGCAGCCGGTGCTGGCCTTCACCATCTCGTCCAATCGCATGGACGACGAGGCGCTGTCCTGGTTCGTCGACAACGACGTCAGCAGGAAGCTGCTCGCGCTGCCCGGCGTGGGCGCGATCAACCGCGTCGGCGGCGTCACGCGGCAGGTGAATGTCGATCTCGATCCGATGAAGCTGCAGGCGCTCGGCGCCACCGCCGCCGACATCTCGCGCCAGCTGCGCCAGGTGCAGACCGAGAGCGCCGGCGGCCGCACCGACCTCTCGGGCAGCGAGCAACCGGTGCGCACGCTGGCCACCGTGCAGTCGGCCGACCAGCTCGCGGACATGCAGATCGCGCTCTCGGATGGCCGGCGCATCCGGCTCGACCAGGTCGCGCGCATCGGCGACGGCATCGCCGAGCCGCGCGCCGCCGCGCTGCTCGACGGCAAGCCGGTGGTCGGCTTCGAGGTCGCGCGCAGCCGCGGCGCGAGCGAGATCGAGGTCGGCGCCGCGGTGCACAAGGCGCTCGACGACATGCGCGCCCAGCGACCCGACATCCGGCTCACCGAAGCCTTCAACTTCGTGCAGCCGGCGCAGGAGGAATACGACGGCTCGCTGCATCTGCTCTACGAAGGCGCGATCCTTGCGGTGCTGGTGGTGTGGCTGTTCCTGCGCGACCTGCGCGCGACCTTCATCTCTGCCGTGGCGCTGCCGATGTCGGCGATCCCGGCCTTCGCGGGCATGTACCTGCTGGGCTTCTCGATCAACGTGGTGTCGCTGCTCGCGCTCTCGCTGGTGGTCGGCATCCTGGTGGACGACGCGATCGTCGAGGTCGAGAACATCGTGCGCCACCTGCGCATGGGCAAGACGCCCTTCCAGGCGGCGATGGAAGCGGCCGACGAGATCGGGCTGGCGGTGATCGCCACCACCTTCACGCTGATCGCCGTCTTCCTGCCCACCGCCTTCATGAGCGGCATCGCCGGCAAGTTCTTCAAGCAGTTCGGCTGGACCGCCTCGCTCGCGGTGTTCGCCTCGCTGGTGGTGGCGCGGGTGCTGACGCCGATGATGGCGGCCTACATCCTCAAGCCGATCGTCGGCGCCGAGAAGGAAGCCGGCTGGCTGAAGGCCTACATGCGCATGGCCGAGTGGTGCCTGCGGCATCGCTTCGCGACCATGGTGCTGGCGACGCTGTTCTTCTTCGGCTCTGTGGCGATGATCCCGCTGCTCAAGACTGGCTTCATCCCGCCCGACGACAACTCGCAGACCCAGGTCTACCTCTCGCTGCCGCCCGGCTCGACGCTGGCGAAGACCACGGCCGCGGCCGAGGAGACGCGGCGCCGCGTGATGGGCGTGGCGCACGTGAAGAGCGTCTACACCACCATCGGCGGCGGCAGCGCGGGCGGCGACCCCTTCGCCAACTTCGGCACGCCCGAGACGAGCCGCGCCACGCTCACCATCCAGCTCGATCCGCGCGGCGACCGGCCGCGCAAGCAGGTGATCGAGAACCAGATCCGCGCCGCGCTCGAATCGCTGCCCGGCGTGCGGACCACCGTGGGCCTCGGCGGCTCGGGCGAGAAATACATCCTGGCGCTGAGCGGCGACGATCCCGACGCGTTGACCACCGCCGCGCGCGCGGTCGAGCGCGACCTGCGCACCATCCCGGGCCTGGGCAACATCACCTCCACCGCCAGCCTGATCCGGCCCGAGATCGCAGTGCGGCCGGACTTCGCGCGCGCGGCCGACCTCGGCGTGACCAGCTCCGCCATCGCCGAGACGCTGCGCGTCGCGACGCTCGGCGACTACGACCAGGCGCTGGCCAAGCTCAACCTGGCGCAGCGCCAGGTGCCGATCGTTGTGAAGCTCGAGGATTCGGCGCGGCAGGATCTCGAACTGCTCGGCCGGCTCACCGTGCCCGGGGCGCGCGGCCCGGTGATGCTGAGCCAGGTCGCCGCGCTGTCGGTCGAGGGCGGCCCGGCCGTCATCGACCGCTACGACCGCTCGCGCAACGTCAACTTCGAGATCGAACTCTCGGGCGTGGGCCTGGGCGATGCGAAGGAGGCGGCGATGAAGCTGCCCTCGATCCGCCAGTTGCCGCCCGGCGTGCGCGTGGCCGAGGTCGGCGACGCCGAGGTGATGACCGAGCTGTTCCAGAGCTTCGGCCTCGCGATGCTGACCGGCGTGCTGTGCATCTACATCGTGCTGGTGCTGCTGTTCAAGGACTTCCTGCATCCGGTGACCATCCTGTGCGCGCTGCCGCTGGCGCTGGGCGGCGCCTTCGTCGGCCTGCTGATCGGGCAGAAGGCGCTGTCGATGCCCTCGCTGATCGGGCTGATCATGCTGATGGGCATCGCGACCAAGAACTCGATCCTGCTGGTGGAGTACGCGATCGTCGCGCGCCGCGACCATGGCATGAGCCGCTGGGACGCGCTGCGCGACGCCTGCCACAAGCGCGCGCGGCCGATCATCATGACCACGCTCGCGATGGGCGCCGGCATGCTGCCGATCGCGATCGGGCTCGGCGCGGCCGACTCGAGCTTTCGCTCGCCGATGGCGATGGCGGTGATCGGCGGCCTGATCACCTCGACCGTGCTGAGCCTGCTGGTGGTGCCCGCGGTGTTCACCTACGTCGACGACATCGAGCACTGGCTGCGGCGCACCGTGCGGCGCCTGCGCGGCAAGCCGGCCGAAGCGCCGGAGGCGGCGCAGCCGGCGCCGCACTGAGTCGCGACCGGACAATGCGCCGCCCACCTACCCCGGCACGCTCCGGCTTCGCACACCGTGGGCGCCCGTGCAGCGGCAACATGCCTTCCTGTCCACCGACCGGAGCTGCGCCATGCATCGATTCCGTCTTCAGGCCACGGGCCTCGCCGCTGCGCTGCTGATGGCCGCCGCCGCCCATGCCCAGCCGGCACCCGGGCTCGCGCAGGCACAGCAGCGCTACGAGCGCGAGATCGCGGCCTGCAACAACGGCAGCCTGCCCGCGCCCGCACGCGAAGGCTGCATCCGCAATGCGGGCCAGGCGCTGGACCGCGCACGCGGCGGCCCGGCGACGGATGTCGTGGCACCCACGCCCGACGGCCGCGCGGTCATCGTCAGCCCGGCAGGTGCGACGCCGCCATCGAGCGGCTCCGATGCCACGACCTCGCGCGACGGGCGCGCGACCATCGTGCTGCCGGCGGACGCTCCGCCAGCGAAATAAGTCACGGCGGCCGGTCGGGATTGGCCCGTCGCGACCGGGCCATTGGCTCCTGCGAGCGATGCGAAAAACGGTGGCGCGCACGACACTGCCTCTGCTTGCTGTCACGCATCCCTCAGCCACTCGGAACGCCATCATGGACACACTGCTGCTGATCGCTTTCAACCTGGTCTTCGTCCCCTTCCTGCAGGAAGCGGAAGCACTGGGTCGGGAACATCGCCGCGTCCCCGGCGTTCCGAGTGTGCTCAGGCTTGCACGCACGCGCCGGGCGCGCTGGTTCAAACCCTTCTGCGTGCTGGCGCTTCTCTTCTACGGCGCCCTGATCGCTGTGCCGGCAAGACACCACTTCCAGGGCATGATCCTGGCGTTGGATCTGCTGCTGATGCAGGTCTTCCTCTGGACGGTCGTCATCCGAAAGATCCTCCAGACGGCGCGCAAGCAAGCCGGCAACGCGGAGCGCTTTCCCTACGGCCCGCGCCCGCTCTCCTCGCTCACGGTCTATTGATGCGTCGGGCGCTCAGCCCGCGTTCACCGCCCGCAGCTTGCGCTCGCCCATCCGCCGGGCCACGCGCGGCAGGATCATGACGGCCAGCACGATGACGATCAGCACGATCGACATCGGCCGCTGGAAGAAGACCACCGCGCTGCCCTCACCGATCGACATCGCGTTGCGCAGCTGGGCCTCGGCCAGCGGCCCGAGGATCATGCCCACCACCACCGGCGCGGTCGGAAAGTCGAAGCGCCGCATCAGCACGCCGAGCACGCCGATCGCATAGAGCAGGAACAGGTCGAACGCACTCTGGCGCATGCCATAGGCGCCCACCGTCGCGAAGATCAGGATGCCCGCGTAGAGCTGCGGCTTCGGAATCTTCAGCAGCTTGACCCAGAGCCCGACCATCGGCAGGTTGAGCACCAGCAGCATCACGTTGCCGATGTAGAGCGAGGCGATCAGCGCCCACACCAGCGCGGCCGAGGTGGTGAAGAGCTGCGGCCCGGGCTGGATGCCGTAATTCTGGAAGGCACCGAGCAGGATGGCGGTGGTGTTCGAGGTCGGGATGCCGAGCGTGAGCAGCGGAATCAGCGCCGCCGTCACCGTCGCGTTGTTGGCGGCCTCGGGACCGGCCACGCCTTCGATCGCGCCCGCCGTGCCGAACTCGGACCGGGCCTCGCCCTTGGCCAGCTTCTTCTCGGTCGCATAGCTCAGGAAGGTCGGGATCTCGGTGCCGCCGGCCGGAATGCAGCCGAAGGGCGTGCCGATGGCCGTGCCGCGCAGCCAGGCCGGCACCGAGCGCTTCCAGTCGCGCGCGCTCATGTGCACGCGGCTCAGCCTGTTCTGTGCCTCCACGACCTTGCCTTCGTAGAGCACCGCATACAGCACCTCGGCCACTGCGAACAGGCCGACCGCGACCAGCACGATCTCGATGCCGTCGAGCAGTTCGGGAACGCCGCCGGTGTAGCGGCCCTGGCCCGAGATCTGGTCGAGTCCGACGCAGCCCGCGGCCAGGCCGACGAACAGCGCCGTCATGCCACGCAACGTGCTCTTGCCGAGCACCGCGCTCACGGTCGTGAAGGCCAGCAGCATCAAGAGGAAATACTCGGGCGGCCCGAGCTTGACCGCGAAGTCGGCCACGAAGGGCGCGAACAGCGTGACGATCACGGTCGCGATCGTGCCGGCAACAAAGGAGCCGATGGCCGCGGTCGCGAGCGCCGCGCCCGCGCGGCCGCTCTTGGCCATCTTGTTGCCCTCCATTGCGGTCACCATGCTGGCCGTCTCGCCTGGCGTGTTCAGCAGGATGGAGGTGGTCGAGCCGCCATACATGGCGCCGTAATAGATGCCCGAGAAGAAGATCATCGAGGCCGTGACGTCGACCTTGCCGGTGATCGGCAGCAGCATCGCCACTGCCACCGCCGGCCCGATGCCGGGCAGCACGCCGACCGCCGTGCCGAGCGCGCAGCCGACCAGGCACCACAGCAGGTTCGCCGGCGTGATCGCCAGCGCGAAGCCATGCATCAATGCATTGAAGATATCCATTCAGATCCACCCCGTGGCGCTCAGGCCTGGCAGGTTGATGGCCAGGAATTTCGTGAACGTCCAGAACACCGGCGCCGAGATCAGGAGGCCTGTCACGCAGTCGACAAGCCAGGTGCGCGGCGCATTCACGCCGCCCTGCCCGCCGGCCCGGCGCAGGCCCTGCACCGCGAGCAGGTAGCACAGCGTGCAGCTGAGGACGAAGCCGAGCGTCGTGATCAGCGCCGCATTGAGCAGCAGCCCCGCCGACACCCAGACGAAGCCGGCCCAGTCGCTGTGCGTCGCGCCCGAAGGCGCATCCATCTCGCGAAAGCCGCCGGTGCGGGCCTCCCAGACGATCCACGCACCGCACACGGTGAGCGCGACCGCCACCAGCCACGGCAGGAAATTGGGCCCGACGCCGCCGTAGCCGGCCTCGGACGAAATGCCGATCGCGCCGAACGCGAGCGCCAGGCCCACGACCAGAACGCCGACCCCGACCAGGGTTTGCGGCCAGAGCGCTGCTGGCGTTTCAGCGGACGCCCCGACCGGAGGGTTCGAGCTTGTTGTCATTTGTTCTGTGCTCCAAAAAGCAATCGAGGTGCCGCCTGTCCCCTTCCAGAAACACCGCGGATCCGGCTCTGCCGGGCCGCAGGTGTTGCCCCTGCAAGGGGGTTGGCGAAGCGACACGAAGTGCGCGAAGACTGGGGGTGGGCTTAGACCATTCCCGATTTGGCCATCGTCGCGCGCAGGCTCGCGAATTCGTCATCGACGAACCTGGCGAAGGCATCGCCCGACATGACGGCCGGCGTCCAGTCGTTCTTCTTCAGCGCCTCGTTCCACGCCGGCGTCTTGAGCGCAGCCAGCACCATGTCGGTCAACGCCTTGCGCTGCTCGGCCGTGATGCCCGGCGCGCCATAGACGCCGCGCCAGTTGCCGATCTCGACGTCGATGCCCTGCTCCTTGAGCGTCGGCACGTCGATGCCGGGCAGCCGCGTGCCGGAGGTGACCGCGATGGCCCTCATCTTGCCGGCATGGATGTACTCCGCGAACTCGCTGTAGCCGCTGCCGCCGACGGTGACGTTGCCGCCCAGGATGGCCGCCGTCGCCTCGCCGCCGCCGCGGAAGGCGACGTAGTTGATCTTGGACGGGTCGACGCCGACCTTCTGCGCGATCATCGCCGCCGCGATGTGCTCGGTGGAGCCGCGCGAACCGCCGCCCCACTTCACGCTGCCCGGATCCTTCTTGAGCTGCTCGACCACGTCCTTCATGGTCTTCAGCGGCGAGGCGGCCGGCAGCACGAACACGTTGTATTCGCTGGTGATGCGCGCGATCGGCGTGGCCTGCGACAGGTTCACCGGCGGCTTGCCGGTGATGATGCCGCCGAGCATCACGGCGCCCATCACCATCAGCGCATTCGAGTCGCCCTTGGAACCGTTCACGAACTGCGCCAGCCCCAGCGCGCCGGCGGCGCCGCCCTTGTTGTCGTAGGTGACGGTATCGGCCAGCTTGCCGTCGGTCAGGGCCTTGCCCAGCGCGCGGCCGGTGGTGTCCCAACCGCCGCCCGGGTTGGCCGGGATCATCATCTTGACGTTGGCCGCGGCCCAGGCCGAGAGTGGCAACGAACCGGTGGCCGCGAGCGCGGCCAGCGATTTAAGGAAAGTGTCTCTGCGCATCCGTGTCTCCTTCGAAAAATCAAACCTGACCAGAACCTGATCGCCACTATGATGCGCCGCCGCCCTGTCAGTTGGCTGTCGCGCGCATTGGGGTAAACACTGAAATCCAGGGCATGAAGCTGCTGCTAATCGAAGACGATCCGTCGATGCAAACCACGTTGCAGCGCACCCTGGGCCGCCGCCGGATCGACGTGCGCATCTGCGGCGACGGCGCCCTGGCGCTGGCCCAGTGGCGCGCGCTCGAGCCCGACGTGGTGGCGCTCGACCTCAACCTGCCCCATGTCGACGGCCTGCAGGTGCTGGCCCAGGCGCGCGCGGCCGGGCTGCGCACGCCGGTGCTGCTCCTGACCGCGCGCGGCACGGTGGGCGACCGGGTCATGGGCCTCAACGCCGGCGCCGACGACTACCTGCCCAAGCCCTTCGACCTCGACGAGCTCGAAGCCCGGCTCCGGGCGCTGAACCGCCGCCACGGCAACGCCGGGCCGGACCCTTCCGGCGGCCCTCGCGAGGTCGGCGGCCTGCGCTACGAAATCGACAGCGGTGCGATCTACCACCGCGCCGAGGTGCTCGAGCTCACGCCGCGCGAACTCGCGCTGCTCAAGGCCCTGATGGTCAAGCCCGGCCATGCGATCGCCAAGGAACGCCTGTTCGAACTCGTCTTTCCCGGCGAGGCGGAGGTGCAATACGAGGCGGTCGAGGTCGTGGTCTACCGGCTGCGCAAGAAGCTGGCCGGCACCGGCGCCGCGCTGATGACGCTGCGCGGCCTGGGTTACCTGCTGCGCGAAGAAGAGGAAAAGAAGGCATGAACCGCGCCTCGTCGCTGCGCGCCCGGCTGCTGCTCGGCATCCTGGTGCCGATCGCGCTGTTCATCGTGATCAACAGCGTGAGCCTGTACCGCCAGAGCCTCGCGGCTGCGACCACCGCTTACGACCGCACGCTGCTCGCCTCGGCCAAGACCATCGGCGAGCAGCTGGACGTCGAAGGCTATGACGAGGCCGCATCGCTGCGCGCGATCGTTCCCTACTCGGCCCTCGAAGCCTTCGAGGCCGACAACCAGAGCCGCATGTACTACCGCGTGTCGGCGCAGGACGGCGAGATGATCTCGGGCTTTGCCGAGCTGCCTTTCTGGCGCGGCAAGCTGCCCGACCGTCCACCCTATGCGGCGCTGGTCGATTTCTACGACGACCGGTTTCGCGACCGGCCGGTGCGCGTGGCGGTGCTGCTGCAGCCGGTCGCGAGCGCGCGGGGCCGCGGCATGGCCGTGGTGCAGGTGGCGGAAACGCTGGAATTGCGCGAGACGCTGGCGCGCCGGCTGCTCGTCGCCACGCTCTGGCGCCAGCTGGCGCTGCTCGGCGTGATCGCAGGCGTCACCGTGGGGGTGGTGCAGCGCGCGACGCGGCCGGTGCGCGAGCTGGGCCGCGCGATCGAGGCGCGCGCGGCCGACGACCTGTCGCCGATCGACGCACCGGACGCGCCGCGCGAACTGCGGCCGCTGATCGACGCCACCACCCAGGCCATGGGCCGGCTGCAGCGCCTGCTCGACCACCAGAAGCGCTTCGTGCGCGACAGCGCGCACCAGCTGCGCACGCCGCTGGCCGTGCTCAAGGCGCAGGTGCAGTCGGCGCAGCGCGGCGACGTGCCGGCCGCGCAGGCGCTGGGCGAGATCGCGCACACGGTGGAGCGCGCGACCACGCTGGCCAACCAGATGCTGTCGCTCGCCAAGGTCGAGCAGTTGCGCCAGCAGCCCGAGTCGATGGTGCTGGACCTCGGCGAGATGGTGCGCCAGGTCGCGCTCGACCTCTCGCCGCTGATCGCCGACAAGGCGCTCGACTTCGAACTCTCGGCCGCGCCGGCGCTGGTGCGCGCACACCGCTGGATGTTGCAGGAACTCGCGCGCAATCTGCTGCACAACGCCATCCGGCACAGCCCGCAGGGCGGCGCGCTCGCCGTGCGCGTGCGGACCGAGGGCGACGATGCCGTGCTGGCGGTACAGGACGAAGGCCCCGGCATTTCCGCCGAGCTGCGGCAGCGCCTCTTTGCGCCCTTCGCTGCCGGCGATATCGCCAGCGGCTCCGGGCTGGGCCTGGCCATCTGCCGCGAGATCGTGCTGGCGCTGGGCGGCCGCATCGCATTGGACAACAGGGAATCCGGCGCACGCAGGGTCGGGCTGGACGCTGTCGCGCGGCTGCCGCGCGTCCGCGACAATCCCTGAACCATGGACCGTCTACGCATCGACAAATGGCTCTGGGCCGCGCGCTTCTTCAAGACCCGCTCGCTCGCGGCCGACGAGATCGGCAAGAACCGCATCCAGGTCAATGGCGACATCGCCAAGGCCTCGCGCGAGGTCAAGGCGGGTGACACCGTGTCGATCCGGCTCGGTAGCCTGACCCGCGTGGTACAGGTGCGCGGCCTCAGCGGCCAGCGCGGGCCGGCGCCGGTCGCGCAACAGCTCTACGAGGAAACGCCCGAAAGCCTCGCGGCGCAGGCGGCTGCGCGCGAGCAGCGGCGCATGGGCACCGAGCCGGCGCTCAGCATCGAGCAGGGACGGCCCACCAAGCGCGATCGGCGCAGCCTCGAGGGCGTGGCGCGGCACCCCGAGTGGGACAACCGCTGGAGCGCTTCGCTGGACGCCGAGGACGAATAGACACTTCCAAAAAAAACGGCTCGCATGAAGCGAGCCGAATGATTGCGCTTTGAGCAATCCCCTAAGAGAAACCGAGACTGTAGTTTGAACTCTATTGCGCTGGAATGCACGTGAACTAATTGGCATGAACGCGCTTCAATCAAAGGCCCTCGCCTGTTCGGGGGACCTCATTGGTACACATCCCGGGGCACCGCACGCCGGCGCCCTTCCAGCCCTGTGCAAGGAGACCTCCCGTCATGGCCAGTTTCAAGAAATACCGCGTCGGCCGCAAGTTCAAGCTCGCCGACGTCGACCCGGGCGACACGCCCTTCCTCGGCGGCTCCGAGTCGGCGCAGCGCGAGCAGCTCGACACGCTGGCCGTCGAGCTCGACGACCTGCAGAACGTGCTGCATGCCGAAGGCCGGCGCAAGCTGCTGCTGGTGCTGCAGGGCATGGACACGAGCGGCAAGGACGGCACCATCCGCTGGGTGTTCTCGCGCACCTCGCCGCTGGGCGTGCGGGTGGCCGCGTTCAAGGCGCCGAACGACGAGGAACGCGCGCACGACTACCTGTGGCGCTGCCACGCGGTGGTGCCCCGCACGGGCGAGATCGCGGTCTGGAACCGGAGCCACTACGAAGACGTGCTGGTGCCCGTGGTCGAAGGCTGGATCGACAAGGCAGAGACCGCGCGCCGCTATGCGCAGATCAACGACTTCGAACGGCTGCTCGCCGAGACCGGCACCGTCGTCATCAAGTGCATGCTGCACATCGGCAAGGACACGCAGCGCGAGCGGCTGCAGGCGCGCGTCGACGAGGTCGGCAAGCGCTGGAAATTCAGCATGGGGGACCTGGCCGTGCGCACGAAATGGGATGCCTACCAGCGCGCCTACGAGAAGGCGCTGGCCGCCACCTCGAGCGCGTGGGCACCCTGGCACGTGATACCGGCCAACAGCAAGCGCCATCGCAACCTGATGATC
The DNA here is from genome assembly GCF_901827165.1 of Variovorax sp. SRS16. NCBI lineage: Bacteria > Pseudomonadati > Pseudomonadota > Betaproteobacteria > Burkholderiales > Comamonadaceae > Variovorax > Variovorax sp. SRS16. The sequence goes on along the minus strand of NZ_LR594666.1, from coordinate 2,386,306 downwards.
GCCCGCCTGCTGGTCAAGACGCTGCGCGAGATGAAACTCACGCTGCCGCCGTCCGATCCGGCCCTCGACGGGCTGGTCGTCAAATAAGGAGCGCCCGGCGCGGCGCTGTCTCTCCCCCAAACGGTGTATTGAAATGTAACGGTACTGCTGCCAGACTACGCGCCTTCCCCGTTTCGAACCACCGATTTCGAACCACCGATGGCAGGACTTCGATGAACGCATTCACATACATGGACTTGCTCGTGGCGCTCTTTTCGGTGGTGGGCGCCGGCGTCCTGATCATGGTCGCGGTCAGCCGATCGCCGAAGATCCTGCACGACGAGATCACGCAGCGCATCGAGCAATCGATCACCGTGATCGACGAGCTCAGGCACGACCGCCACGGGTCGTGAGTACCGCCGCGGCCCGCTCAGCGCGGGTCGGGCTGACTCTCGTACTTGTTGCGATAGTCGAATTCGAGCTTGGCGCAGAAGCGCCGCTTCGCGTCCTGCTGCGTTGGATCCGGAAAGTCCTTGACCTGGGCCCGGCAGCGATCGATCTCTTTCGCCTGGGCCTCCTTGTCGCGGGCGCTGCAAGCCGCCAGCGCCAGGATCGGCAGCAGCGACACGATCAGCAGGCGTCGGGGAAGCGTTGGGCTCATCTCGGCATCCTCTTCAAAGGGAACCATCATAGGCAGCGCCGCAAGGCCCGCCGCGCCTCATTGCTTTGCCGCGCCCGGCCTTCCTTCGATCGCGGCCTTCAGGTCGGCCGGCACGTCGATCGCGCGATGGGTGTCGAGGGAGGTCAGCACCAGCACCTGCCGCATCTGCATGCGCAGTTCGCCGCCGGCGCCGACACAGCGCAATGCCAGCGTCAGCGAACGGCCGCCGAGGCGCTCGACTTCGAGCGACAGCGCGACACGGTCGCCCATCCGGCTCACCGCGCGGAAATCGGCTTCGAGCCGGACCGTCGGCAAGCCGATGCGGCGCTCGATCACCAGCGCGCGATAGCCGATGCCCAGCGCCTCGTCGACCCAGTCCTCGACCAGCCCGTTGAACATCACGAAGTACTGCGGATAGAACACGATGCCGGCCGGATCGCAATCCGAGAAACGGATCAGCCGCTCGCGCACGAAGGGCATGGCGCCTGGCCGCTGCGCCGCATTCATGCGTCGTTGCGCACCAGGTGCACGCGCAGCTGGCCCAGGTGGGTGTGCAACTGCTGCACCGTGCCCACGTCGAGCGAGGAGAACATTTCGAGGACCCACTGTTCGTGCTCCTTGGCCATGGCCTCGAAGCTGCGCCGGCCCTTGGGGGTGAGGCTCACGATCCACGAACGGCGATCGTCGGGGCTGCTCTTGCGCACCACCGCGCCCTCGCGTTCGAGCTCGTCGGTCAGGCCGGTCACGTTGCCGCCGGTCACCATCAGGTAGCGCGACAGCACGCGCATGGTCAGGCCCTCGCGGTAGCGGTAGAGCTGCGCCATGTAGTCGAAGCGCGCCAGCGAGATGCCGAAGCGTTCGCGCAGGCGCGTGCGGATTTCCTTTTCGATCTGCGTCGTGCTGGCCAGCATGCGCAGCCACAGCTTGAGCACCGCGTGGTCGCCGCTGCCGGCGCGCGCCTCGTGGCCGAGTTCGCGCGCGTCGCTCAAGGCGGCGTGCGAGGCATCGTGGCTCTTCATGTCACCTCTCCGCCCGACACCGAGATCGACTGCCCGTTGATCGATGCCGCGCCTTCGCCGCACAGCCAGCGCACCGCGTCCGCCACCTCGGCCGGCTGCACGATGCGCTGCTGCGGATTGCCGGCGGAGAACTCGGCCATCGCGTCCTGCGCGCTGCGACCGGTCTTGGCGACCACGTTGGCCACGCTGGCACGAAGGATGTCGGTGTCGGTGTAGCCCGGACAGACCGCGTTGACGGTCACGCCCTTCTTCGCCACCTCGAGCGCGAGCGAGCGCGTGAGCCCGACCACGCCGTGCTTGGCGGCCGTATAGGCGCTCACGTACGGATAGCCCTTCTGCCCCGCCGTGCTGGCGATGTTGACGATGCGTCCCCAGCCTGCCTGCAGCATGTCGGGCAGCGCCGCCTGCGCGCACAGGAAGCTGCCCGTGAGATTGACGCCCAGCATGCGCTGCCAGAGCTCGGCCGAGGTCTTGAGAAAGGGCGCGCTCTCGGCCTGCCCCGCGTTGTTGATCAGGATCGCCAGCGGCCCGCGTGCCGTGCGCGCCTCGGTGAACGCGGCGGCCACCGACTGTTCATCGGCCACGTCGGCGACCACGATCCCGTGGCCGCTGCCCGGCAGCTCGCCGGCCAGGCGCTGCAGCGTCTCGCGCTGGCGGCCCAGCAGCGTGAGCCTGGCGCCGGCGGCGGCCAGCGTGCGCGCGATCTCGGCGCCGATGCCGCGCGCAGCGCCGGTGACCAGCGCATGTCGGTTCTCGAGAAAGGCAGATTCGGGCATCGATGTCTCCAGCGCACGCAACAGGGTTCGGTGCAATTAGTTTACTTCTAAATCATTTCGGCGCTGCGCAACGGCCGGCGGTCGAGTGCATCGGCCGGCCTCCTCAGGCCCTGGGCGGCGGCCGCGACGCAGGTCCGCGGTCCCACGTGGCGGCGGTGACGCCGCGCTCGCGCAGCCTGAACTTCTGCACCTTGCCGTTCTCGGTGCGCGGCAGATCCGCGAAGAGCTCGATGTAGCGCGGCACCGCGAAATACGGCAGCCGCGTTTCGCAATAGCGCACGAGTTCGGCCATGTCGACGGCCGCGCCGGGCCGTGCGATGAGCGCCGCCATGACCTCGTCCTCGGCAAGTTCCGAGCCCACCGGATAGACCGCTACGGCCGCGACCGACGGATGGCCGAGCAGCACCTGCTCGACCTCGTAGGAAGAGATGTTCTCGCCGCGCCGCCGGATCGCGTCCTTGAGGCGGTCGATGAAACGGAACGCGCCGTCCGCCTCGCGCAGCACGCGGTCGCCGGTGTGGAACCACAGGTTGCGCCAGGCCTCGACCGTCTTGTCGGGCATGCCGAAATAACCGGTCGCGAAAGCGAAAGGCTCATCGGCGCGCAGCAGCAGTTCGCCCGCCTCGCCGTCGGGCAGCGCGGCATCCGTCGCATCGGCCACCCGCGCCTCGAAGCCCGGCTGCAGCCAGCCCATCACGCCCGAACGCGGCGCATCCGGGCGCGTCGCGATGACGAAGTTGGTCTCCGTCGAGCCATAGCCTTCGAGCAGCCCGACGCCGGTGCGCCGCGCGAAAGCCTCGCTCGCCGAGGCCGGCACGCCGGGCCCGAGGCCGATGCGCACGCGGTGCGCGCGCTCGTGCGCGCCTTCGGGCTGCGCGAGCAGGATCGGCACCATGGCGCCGAGCAGATAGACCACCGTGGCGCCGCAATCGCGCATCGCCGACCAGAAGCCCGAGGCCGAGAAGCGCGGCGCATAGACCACCTCGGCGCCCGTGAGCGCGGCCTGCGCGAAGGTGTTGAGCGCGTTGATGTGAAAGAGCGGCAGCGTGGTGCACAGAACGTCGTCGCGGCCGACATCGAGGATGTGCGCCGTGTGCACGCCCCACCAGTAGTACTGCGCATGCGGACAGATCACGCCCTTCGCGGGACCGGTCGTGCCCGAGGTGTAGAGGATCGCGAGCGTGTCGCCCGGCTGCACGTCGGCCGGCTCCGCGGCAATGCCGGGCGCGGGAAAGGCCTCGACCGGCACGTCGCCGCAGCGGTCCGCCGCCGCGTCGCCCTCGCCCACCGTCCAGATCGCCGCGAGCGCGGTCTGCGACAGGTCGGCGGTGCGCAGCCGCTCGATGAACGCGTCCTCGATCAGCAGCAGCCGCGCACCGCTGTTGGCCAGGAAGTACTGGATCTGCGGCCCCATCGATGCGGTGTTGATCGGCACCGCCACCGCGCCGATCCAGCCGCAGGCCAGAAAGGTCTCGAGGCATTCGACGCGGTTGCCGCACATCAGCGCGACGCGCTCGCCGCGCTGCACACCCGCGCGCTGCAATGCGGCCGCACGCCGCGCGACGATGGCGGCCGCGTCGGCATGCGTCCAGCGCGTGCCGGCGATCGACAGCAGCGGCCGCGCACCGAAGGCCTCGGCCTGCCTGCGCAGCATCGCCGGCAGCGTTCGTGCCGCGGGCGGCAGCACGTCGAAGGCGTTCTCAGTCATCGTCGTGCGTGCCGCCGCCGAGGTAGGTGGCCTGCACCCGCGGATCGCTGGCCAGTTCCTGCGACTTGCCCGACAGCGCGATCTCGCCGGTCTCCAGCACGTAGCCTTCGTCGGAACTCTCGAGCGCCGCGCGCGCGTTCTGCTCGACCAGCAGGATCGACACGCCGTCGTCGCGCAGCTTTCGCACGATGGTGAGGATGTCGCGCACGATCAGCGGCGCGAGGCCGAGGCTCGGCTCGTCGAGCATCAGGAGGCGCGGCGCCGACATCAGTGCCCGGCCGACGGCGAGCATCTGCCGCTCGCCGCCCGAGAGCGTGTTGGCGCGCTGCGTCCTGCGCTCGGCCAGCCGCGGGAAGCGGTCGTACACCGATTGCAGCCGCTGCTTCAGCGCATCGCTGCGCAGCCGCTTCGTGTAGGCACCGAGCTGAAGGTTGTCCAGCACCGTGAGTTCGCCGAAGAGTTCGCGCTTCTCGGGCACCAGGCACAGGCCGCGCTCGACGCGCGATTCGACATCGAGCGCGTGCAGATCCTCGCCCTCGAAGCGCAGCACGCCCTTCGATGGCAGCAGGCCCATTGCGGCCGCGAGCAGCGTGGTCTTGCCGGCGCCGTTGGGGCCGATCACCGAGATGATCTGGCCCTTGGCCAGCGACAGCGACACGCCGCGCACCGCATCGACTTGCCCGTAGGACACATGCAGATCGCCGATTTCGAGCATCGCAGTCATACGACACTCCCGAGGTACGCAGCCTGCACCCGCTCGTCCGCCCGCACCGCCGACGGCACGCCCTCGACCAGCTTGGAGCCGAAGTTCATCACCACCAGCCGATCGACGAGTTTCATCACGAAGTCCATGTCATGTTCGACGATCAGGATCGTCACCCCCTCCTCGCGCAGCTTGCGCAGCAGATCGCCGAGCGCCATCTTCTCCTTGCGCCGCAGGCCCGCGGCGGGTTCGTCCAGCACCAGCAGCACCGGGTCGGCGGCCAGCGCACGCGCGATCTCCAGGATGCGCTGCGTGCCGAGCGGCAGGCTGCCCGCGAGCTCGTGGGCGCGATCGCCGAGGCCGATGCGGTCGAGCTGGCGCCGGGCCTCCTGCAGGATCTGGCGCTCCTCGGTGCGGTCCAGCCGCAGGCCCGCGCGCAGCAGGCCGGCGCGCGTGCGCGAATGCGCGCCGAGCGCGACGTTGTCCAGCAGGTTCATGTGCGGCCGCAGCTTGACGTGCTGGAAGGTGCGCGCCAGCCCCAGCCGCGCGACCTCGCGCTGCGGCATGCCGGCGATGTCGTGGTCCAGGAAACGCACGCGCCCGGCCGTCATCGGCAAGGTGCAGGTCAGCAGGTTGAACATGGTCGACTTGCCGGCGCCGTTGGGACCGATCAGGCCGATGATCTCGCCCGCGTTCACATCGAAGCTCACCTCGTTCACCGCCACCAGCCCGCCGAAGCGCTTGACCGCACCTTCGACCGACAGGATGCGCGTGCCGCGCTCCGGCAGCTTGCGGTGCGCCAGCGGCGCGACCGGCACCGCAAGCTCGGCCGCCGGCGGGCCCGACGCCGCGAAGCGCCCGCGCGTCATGCGCCGCACGAAGCCCATCAGGCCGCCGCGCGCGAAGTGCACCAGCAGGATGAAGAGCGTCGCGAACGCGATCGCCTCGAGCTGGCCGGCGCGCTGCGTCAAGAGCGGCAGCACGTCCTGCAGGCCGTTGCGCAGGATCAGCACCAGCGCCGAGCCCAGCAGCGCACCGCCGAGTTGCCCCAGGCCGCCGGCCACCGCCATCAGCAGGTACTCGATGCTGGCCTGCACGTCGAAGGGCGCCGGGCTGACGAAGCGGTTCATGTGCGCATAGAGCCAGCCTGCCAGCCCCGCGAACAAGGCGGCCGTGACGAACAGCGACAGCCGCACGCGGTACGCATCCGCGCCCACGCTGGCCAGCAGCGTGGCGCCGCCGCGCAGGCTGCGGATGGCCCGGCCCGGCCGCGAGCCCAGCAGGTTGTAGCTGAACAGGAACGACAGCCCGACGATCGCCCAGATCAGGTAGTAGATCGCGCGCGGCTCGATCAGCGACCAGCCCGCGATCCGCAAGGCCGGAATGTTCGACAGCCCGGTGTGGCGGCCGAGCGCATCGACGTTTCCGAACAGCATCGCAATCGACAGCCCCCACGCGATGGTCGACAGCGGCAGGAAATGCCCGCCCAGGCGCAGCGTCAGCATCCCGATGAACAACGCCGACAGCCCGGTGAGCAGGAGCGCAAACAGCAGGCCGATCCAGGGCGACACCGCATGCGCGGTGGTCAGCCAGGCAGTCGAATAGGCCGCGATGCCGACGAAGGCCGCCTGTCCGAAAGAGGTCGCCCCGCCGACGCCGGTGAGCAGCACCAGCCCGAGCGCGACCAGCGCGCCGACGCCGATGTCATTCATCAGCGAGACGGTGAAACTGCCGATCAGCAGCGGCGCGATCGCAATCGCGACCACGATCACGCCGACGAGCAGGCGGACGTTCGAGCGGCGGTTCATTGGTCCACCTCTTCTTCCTCTTCCTCGACGTGCCGGCTCATGAAGGATTGCAGCATCAGCACCGGGATCAGCAGGCTGAACACGATCACGTCCTTCAGTGCGCCGCTCCAGAACGAGGCGAAGCTCTCGACCAGGCCGACCGCGAGCGCGCCGACCGCCGTCATCGGATAACTCACCAGCCCGCCGATGATCGCGGCGACGAAGGCCTTCAGGCCGATGATGAAGCCCGAGTCGTAGTACATCGTGGTCACGGGCGCGATCAGCACGCCGATCAGCCCGGCCAGCAGCGAGGCAGCGCCGTAGGCCAGCATCGCGGTGCGCGCCGGCCGGATGCCGACCAGCCGCGCGCCGACGCGGTTGACCGCGGTCGCGCGCAGCGCCTTGCCGGCCACGGTGCGTTCGAAGACGAGGAAGAAGAGCCCGCTCAGCACGATGGCCGAGGCCACCATCAGGATCACCTGCCCGCTGACGGTGAAGCTGTCGCCGATCGACAGCGCCCCGGTCGCCAGCGGATTGGTGCGCGAGCCCTCCGGCCCGAAGAACAGCAGGCCGAGGCCCGACAGCAGGAAGTGCAGCGCCAGCGACACGATCAGCAGCACCAGCACCGAGGCATCGGCGATCGGCTGGAACACGATCCGCGCGAGCAGCGGCGCGATCGGGACCACCAGCAGCACCGCGGCCGCGATCCTGAGCGGTGCCGGCGCGCCGAAATGCGCCGCCAGCCACGCCAGCGCGCAGGGCACGGCGGGCCCCAAGGCCCAGAGCGCGATCGACTTCGGAATGCGCGCGAACTCGCGCCGCCGCGCGAGGCCGGCGACCTCGGTCAGCGTCGCCAGCGCCGCCAGCGTCAGCACCAGGCCGATCGTGGCCGGCACGCGGCCGGTCTCGAAGGCGGCCAGCGTCAGCGCGGCGAAGGCGGCGATGTCGCCGAAGGGCACGAACACCACCCGCGTGACCGAGAAGATCAGCACCAGCCCGAGCCCGGCCAGCAGATAGACGGCACCGTTGGCCAGCCCATCGGTGATCAGGATGAGCGCCACGTCCCATGTCATTGGAAATTCCTCCCCATGCCTTTTTTCTCGACGCGCGCGTTCAGGGCGCGAGCTTCCACTGGCCGTTGTCGAGCTTGACGATCACGCGCGCACGCTGGTCGACGCCGTACAGGTCGCCCGGCTTGAAGGTGTAGACGCCGTGCGTGCCCACCACTTCCTTGGTGCTGAAGATCGCATCGCGCAGCGCGGTGCGGAACTCCGGCGTGCCGGGCTGCGCCTTGTTGCCCACACGCGCGGCGGCATCGGCGAACACCAGCCAGCCGTCGAAGGAATAGGCCGAGAAGGCATCGGTGGTCGGTGCGTTGTTGACCTTCTGGAACACCTCGCGGAAGGCCAGGCCGATCTTCTTGGTCGGGTTGTCATCGGGCAGCTGCTCGGCCACGATCACCGGGCCGGTCGGCATCAGCGCGTCCTGGCCGGCGGCGCCGACCACGCGCACGAAGTCGGGGTTGATGAGCCCGTGCTGGCCGTACACGCCGCCCTTGAAGCCACGCTCCTTCAGCGCGAGGAAAGGCAAGGCGCCGGGCGTGCCGGCGCCGCCGGTCATCACCGCGTCGGGCTTGAGCGCCACGATCTTCAGGATCTGCCCGGTCACCGAGGCGTCGGCGCGCGCATAGCGCTCATTGCTCACCACCTTGATGCCGGCGGCCGGCGCGGCCTTCATCAGCGCGTCGTAGACCAGGTCGCCCCAGGCGTCGGAGAAGCCGATGTAGCCGACCGTCTTCACGCCGTTGCGCTTCATGCGCTCCACCACCGCGTCGATCATGAGCTGCGTCGGCTGGGCCACGGTCATGACCCAGGGGTTGTCCTTCGGATCGAGCGCGATCGGCGTCAGCCCGATCATCGGCGTCTTGTCCTCGCGCGCCACCTGCGCCATGGCGATGGCCGCCGGCACGCCCGAGGTGCCCATCAGCACATCGACCTTGTCTTCCTCGATCAGCTTGCGCGCATTGCGGCCGGCCGTGGTCGGGTCGGAACCGTCGTCCAGCACGATGAGCTGCACCTTGCGGCCGTTGATCTCCGGCTTGTAGGCCTGCGCGGCCTGCATGCCCTTCACGTAGGGCACGCCGAGCGACGAGTTGGGTCCCGAGAGCGAGACGCTCAGCCCGACCTTGTAATCGGCAGCCAGCGCGCCGGAAGCGAAACCGGTCATCGCGGCCACGGCGGCGGCCGCGATGGCGCCGCGGGTCAGGGTCTGGGTCAGGCTCTTCATGTCTTTGCTCCTGGAAGGGTGATGGATGCGAGTGGGAAAGCGCGTTCAGATGAACAACTGGATGGCCGCCAGCGCACGCTCGGGCTGCAGCAGGTCGATGCGCTTCTGGCGGATCAACAGGCCGCCCGCGCCGCGCACCAGCGCGTGGTGGCAGACGCCGGTGAGCAGCACTTGCTGCTCGCCGCGCATCTCGATGTAGATGAAGGGCGTGCGCAGCGCGGCCGTGCCGGCTGCCGCATCGATGTGCTCGATGCGCGAGCACTGCAGCACGTGCTGGCAGTGGCTCGGCGGATGCTGCGAATGCGCACGCGGATTCTTCAAGCGCTCGATGCGCAGCTGCAGCAGCAGCCGGTCCTCGCAGGCGATGGAGTTGTGCGCGAGCGGATCGGCCTGGCGCGCGCCGAGCAGCGGCACCCAGTAGCGGCCATCCTCGGCGAACAAAGCGAGCCATTCGTCGAAGCGGCCTTCGTCGATCAGTGCGGCTTCGGCGGCGACGAAGTCGCACAGTGCGGTCGGCGCGAAGGTGGTGTCCGCCGTCAGGCTCATAAGGCAGCCTCCACCATGTCCAGCGTCATGAACTCGGCCCAGGCGCGGAACTGGTTGCGCATCAGCAGCTCGTTGGTGCCGTTGGTGGTCTGCGTCGGCACATCGAATTCGCCGGCCTTGTAGTCGCGGTGCAGGCTGACCCATTCGTTGCCCTCGCCGCGCAGGCCCTTCTGCATGCTCTCGAACAGATGCACGTCGTCGTGCGCGACCACCGACATCGGCGAGAACACGAGGCGGTTGTAGCTCATCGCGCGCTCGAACAGCAGCTCGGGCGCGCCCGCCGCGCGGAAGGCCCAGGCCTCCACCAGCGTGCGGTCCGCGGCCAGCGGCCGGATCACGCGGATCGCCTGCGGCGAGCCCTTGACCGACAGGCTCGGAAAGAACACCGAGTTCTGCGGCGAGCGTTGCAGGATGTCGGCCGCGCGCTCGGCGCCATGGGCCTCGCGCATCGCCTGCTCGTACGCGGGCAGCGACGCGTAGTTCGAGTGGATGCTGAAGTTGACACCGAGCACGCTGTGCCCGTGCGCGAACACGCGCCCGCCCATCCTGTCGAAGAAGTCGTAGCCCGAGCCGAAGGGCAGGATCTGCTCCATCGCCATCGGCTTGGGCTCGTCGGCCGCGCGGCCCTGCCACAGCGCATTGGCGGCGGCCGTCGCCGATTCGTGGGTCGACATCGGATGCACCGTGTCGTTGATGTTCTCCAGGTACATCTTCCAGTTGCAATGGATGACGTTGCGCATCGCGCCGCCGGCCAGCGTCAGGCGGCCTTCGGGCGAGCGGTCGACCATGTTGTCGATGGCCTGCAGCACCTCACCGAAATAGGCTTCGAAACCGGGGCCGGCATCGCCCAGGCGCACGAAGACGAAGTCGCGGTACACGGCCACGTGCTTCAGCGCCACCAGTCCCTGCCCCGACTCGCATTCCCGCAGGCGCGTGCCTTCATAGCCGCCCTTGATCGGGATCGCGAGCGGTGTGCCGTCGAGCTTGTAGGTCCAGGCGTGGTAGGGGCAGCGAAAGAACTTGCCGGCGTTGCCGCGTTCATCGCTGACCAGCTGCGTGCCCTTGTGCGCGCAGCGGTTGTAGAACACCCGGATGCCGCCATCGGCCTGCCGCACCATCATCAGCGGGCGGCCGGCGATGTCCTGCGCGCGATAGTCGCCGGCGTTCGGCACCTCGCTCGCGTGGCCCAGGTAGTTCCAGGTGTTGGCGAAGAAGTGTTGCTGCTCGAGCGCGAACACCTCTTCGCTCAGGTACAGGTCGCGGTGGACGCGGTCCTCCTGTACCAATGCGCGAATGGCATCAGGGCGGTTGCGGTAGGTATTCATGGCCGCGGGCCTCGGCGAGGGTGCGACCAGATCCACCGCCCGGCGCCCTCACCCCAGCCCTCTCCCGGAGGGAGAGGGGGCAAGGCAGCAGCGCCTGCGCCACCGGTGACCGGGCGGACGACCCGATGCGCGGACCGTTCCTCGCAGCACAGCATGTCGTACATCCCGTAGTCCCTCGGATTCGAGCGATCGATCAGGGAACCAGCTTCCACTGGCCCTTCTCCATCTTGATGATCACCACGGCACGTTTGTCCGAGCCGTAGCCATCGCCGCCTGCCTTGAAGTTGTAGACGCCATGCGTGCCCACCAGCTCCTTGGTGCTGACGATCGCATCGCGCAGCGCCGTGCGGTACTGCGCCGTGCCGGGCTCGCCCTTGGCGCGCGCGGCCGCATCGGCAAGCAGCAGGTAGGCGTCATACGTGTAGGCCGAGAAGGCATCGGTCGGCACCGTGCCGTTGTTGGTCTTTGCGTAAGCGGCGCGGAAAGCCATCGACACCTTCTTGATCGGGTTGCTGTCGGGCAGCTGGTCGGCCACCAGCACCGGGCCGCTCGGCACCTCCAGGCCTTCGATCGAAGCGCCGCCGACGCGCACGAAGTCGGCGTTGATGAGCCCGTGCGTGCCATAGATCCGGCCCTTGTAGCCGCGCTCGGCGAGCGCCAGGTAGGGCAGCGCCCCCGGCGTGCCCGAGTTGCCCGCGAACACCGCATCCGGGTGCTGAGAGACGATCTTCAGGATCTGCCCCGCCACCGACGAATCGCTGCGCCCGTAGCGCTCGTTCGCCACCACCTTGATGCCCGCAGGCCCGGTGGCCTTCAGCAGCGAGTCGTAGGACAGGTCGCCCAGAGCATCGGAAAAACCGATGTAGCCGACCGTCTTCACACCCGCCTTCTTCATGCTGTCGACCACCGCCGCCACCATCAGCGGAAAGGGTTGCGACACCGTCACCGTCCATGCCGCGTCGGCGGGCGCGAGCGTGACCGGCGTGGGCGAGATCAGCGGCGTATTGAGCTCGCGCGCCACCGCCGCGATCGCCATCGCCCCCGGCACGCCCGAGGTGCCGATCAGCACGTCGACCTTGTCGTCCACCACCAGCTTGCGCGCATTGCGCCCGGCCGTGGTCGGATCGGAGGCATCGTCCAGCACGATCAGCTCGACCTTGTGACCCGCGATCACCGGATGCTCCGCGATCGCCGCGCGAATCCCCTTCTCGTACGGAATCCCGAGCGCCGCGACCGGCCCCGACAGCGAACTGATGAAGCCGATCTTCAGATCGGCCGCGAAGGCCTGAGCAACGCCAAAGGCGAGTGCGGAAACAGCGAAGCAGCGAGCAAATGTACGAGTCATATGAATTTCGAGAGAGGCGCGTCAAGCGCCGAGTCACTTCCAGAAATACCGCGGATCCGGCTCAGCCGGTCCGCTGGTATTGCCCCCGGCAGGGGGTGGGCGGCCACACGAGGTGGGCAAGCCTGGGGGCGAGCTAGGGAACAAGCTTCCACTGACCTTTTTCGAGCTTCACGACCACGCGCGAGCGGTCGTCGGAGCCGAAGCGGCTGTCGGGCTTGAAGTTGTAGACGCTGTGCGTGCCGACCAGTTCGTGCGTGCTCTCGATCGCGTCGCGCAGCGCTGCGCGGAACTGCGGCGTGCCGGGCTCGGCCTTGGTGGAGGCGCGCTTGGCGGCATCCATGGTCACCAGCCAGGCGTCGAAGCTGTAGGCCGAGAAGGTATCGGTGGGCACTGCGCCGTTGGCCTTCTGGTAGGCGTCGCGGAACGCCATCGCGACCTTGCGCATCGGGTTGTCGGCCGGCAGCTGGTCGGCCACCACCACCGGGCCGGTCGGCACGATCACGCCGTCCACCGCCGTGCCGCCGACGCGGATGAAGTCGGGGTTGATCAGCGAATGCATGCCATACAGCTTGCCCTTGTAGCCGCGCTCGGCGAGCGACAGATAAGGCAGCGCGCCCGGCGTGCCGGAGGCGCCGGTCATCACCGCATCCGGGTGCAGCGCCACCGTCTTGAGCACCTGGCCGGCCACCGAGGAGTCGGCCCGCGCGAAGCGTTCGTTGTTGAGCACCTTGATGCCGTACGAGGGCGCGCCCTTGGTCAGCGCGTCGTAGACCAGATCGCCCCAGGCGTCGGAGTAGCCGATGTAGCCCACCGTCTTGACGCCCGACTTCTTCATGTTCTCGAGCATCGCGCTCATCATCAGCGAGGCGGGCTGCGGCAGCGTGAACATCCAGGCGCCGTCTTCCTTGGGAAGATCGGCGTACGCGATCGAGATCTGCGGCGTCTTGGTTTCGCGCGCGACGGCCGCGATGGCCAGCGACGACGGCGTGCCGGCCGAGCCGATCACGATGTCGACCTTGTCCTCCTCGATCAGCTTGCGCGCATTGCGCGCGGCGGTCGAGGGATCGGAGGCGTCATCGAGCACGATCACCTGCACCTTGTGGCCGTTGAGGTCCGGCATGTAGGCCTGCGCGGCCCGGATGCCCTTCTCGTAGGGAATGCCGAGCGAGGACACCGGCCCCGACAGCGAGGTGATCAGGCCGACCTTGAGGTCGGCCGCCTGCGCGCCGGCGGCGCCCAGGGTGGCGATACCGAGGGCGAGGCTCGCGGCGCGGAATCGGGTCAGGACTTTCATGGCAGTGCTCCGGAAGTGGACAGGGTGAAGACGAGTGAACGGCGAACGAAGAGCTGTCTCGGGGCGGGATCGCGATGCAAGCTTCGCGCCAACCGCATGATTTATGAAATGTTTAGGTGTCAACGATACTAGCGAGACGCCGCCGCGCTGACAATAGAAGGAACGCGAAGAAGACGGCGCGCGTGCCGGGTTCATGGCGGCTACAGGGCCAGGCTGCCGACGCTGGTGCCGCCGCACACATAGAGCACCTGCCCGGTGACGAAGCTGTTGGCCGCGTCGGCGAAGAAGCCCACCGCGCGCGCCACGTCGGCCGATTCGCCGAGGCGCCTGACCGGGATCGAGGCCGCCAGCGCGCGCTCCTTCTCGCTGCCCTGCTCGACCACGTCGTAGAACATGTCGGTGCGGATCGGCCCCGGCGCGACCACGTTGACCGTGATGCCGTCGGCCGCGAGCTCCAGCGCCCAGGTGCGCGCCATGCCGAGCATGCCGGCCTTGGTCGCCGAATAGCTGGTGCGTGTCGCGAGACCCACCGCGGCGCGCGAGGACAGCAGCACCACGCGGCCGAAATGGCGCGCGCGCATCGCGGGCAAGGCGGCCTGCACGAGCTGGATCGCGCAGGCCAGATGCAGTTCGACGAGCGCATCGAGATCCTCGAGCTTGACATCCGGCAGCAGCGCGGCACGAATCACGCCCGCGTTGTGCACCACGGTCGTCACGTCGAAGCGATGCACCAGCTTGTGCACCGCCTCGGAGGTGGCGGCGCGGTCCATCAGGTCGACCTCGATGCTGTGCATCTTCGGATGCGCGATGTCGCTCGGGCGGCGCGCGAGCGAGATCACCTCGTAGCCCTTGTCGAGCAGGTCCTGGCAGATCGCGCGGCCGATGCCCGCGCTGCCGCCCGTGACGGCGGCCACCTTCGGCGCGCTCACGATCCGCCCTCCACCAGGGCCAGCACGCGCAAGGGACTGCCGCTGCCCTTCTCGATCTTCAGCGGCGGACAGATCAGCACCGCGCCGGTCGGCGGCAAGAGGTCGAGATTGCACAGGCACTGCAAGCCATAGCGCCCCGCGCCGTGCATGTAGTAGTGGCACGGATAAGGCGGACGCAGGTGATAGCCCTGCCCTGCATCGGTGCCGATGGCCTCGGAGCCGAAGCCCAGCACGTCGCGCTGCTCGACCAGGAACTGGACCGCCTCCGAGCTCGGCCCGGGCGTGTGCTGGCCGGTCTCGTCGAAGTTCTGGTAGGCCTCGGGGTCGTGGCGCTGCGACCAGTCGGTGCGCATCAGCACCCAGGCGCCCTTCGGGATGCGGCCGTGCGCCGCCTCGAAGCGCTCGATGTCGGCCACCGTCATCAGGTAGTCGGGGTCGGCCTTGACCTGTGCGGAGCAGTCGATCACGCAGGCTGCGGCGACGAAGTTCTGCACGACGATGGTGTCGACCGAGTTGTTCGGCAGGTCGCGGCCCGAGATCCAGTGGATCGGCGCATCGAAGTGGGTGCCGGTGTGCTCGCCGCACGAGAAGTTGTTCCAGTACCAGCCCGGTCCGCGCTCGTCGTACTTCGACACCTCCTCGATGCGGAAGGGCCAGCACTGGCCCATCTCGGGCGGCAAGGCGATCTGCGGGAATTC
This sequence comes from Variovorax sp. SRS16, assembly GCF_901827165.1. Taxonomy (NCBI): domain Bacteria; kingdom Pseudomonadati; phylum Pseudomonadota; class Betaproteobacteria; order Burkholderiales; family Comamonadaceae; genus Variovorax; species Variovorax sp. SRS16. The sequence goes on along the minus strand of NZ_LR594666.1, from coordinate 2,371,250 downwards.
GGGCGTCAGCGTCTGTGTGAGATCGACCACGCGGATGCGGCCGCTCGCCATCGCGCTCACGAGGCTGCCGAGGATGCCGGCGGTGGAGATCAAGGTGCTTGTCGTCATGTCTTGTTCCTTCGGCTCAGCTGCCACCTGCGGCGAGCTCGCGCTCCAAAATCTTCGGGTTGTCGCGCCAGCGCTCCAGCCATTCCTGCGCGACATCGCCCGGATACACGTCTTCCACGCCATCGCGCAGTGCCTTCACGATCGCATTCGCCAACGCGCCCGGCGCCACCTTCGGCGGCGGCACGTGCTGGCTCCACTCGTCGTCGATCGGCCCCGGAAACACATTGATCACGCGGATGCCGGCCGGCCGCATCTCGGCGCGCAGGCACTGCGCGAGCGAATGCGCCGCCGCCTTCGACGCGCTGAAGGTGCCATGCGGCGGAAAGTTGCTGAGCGCATAGATCGACAGCAGGTTGACCCACGCGGTCGCGCCCGTCGTGCCATCGGCCGAGCGACCCTTGAGCGCCGGACCGAACTCCTGCGCCAGGCGCAGCAGGCCGAAGTAGTTGATGTCCATCTCGGCGCGCGCGACATCGGTGCCGCGCCGCGCGCCGATGCCGAAGCTGCGATGCACCTCGGCGTTGTTGATCACGATGTCGACCTTGCCGCCGATCTCGCCCGCGAGTTCGCTCACCGAGCGGCCGTTGGTCAGGTCCAGCGGCACCAGCGTGACTTGCGGCAACGCCGTGATGTCCTCGAGGCCGCCCGTCTTCTTCCACGGCTCGGCATGGCCGACCCAGACGATGTCGGCACCGGCCTTGACCAGCGCGCGCACGATCGCCTGCCCTACTTCGGTCTTGCCATCGGTGACCAGCGCCTTGCGAAACTTCGGGTCGCTGGTCATTTCCCTGAGCATCTTGTCGTCGGCCATATGGGCGCTCCCTTCGTTCGGAAATCCAATCAATACCGCCTGCCCGGCGCGGTCCAGGCGCGCGCCGACGCGCACGCGCGCCGGTGCCTCGCCCACCTCGCCGTGCATGTGCACCATCAGCGTCGGGCCCGCATCGAGACGGATCAGTCCCAGGCGCCAAGGCAGCCGCTCGCGGAAGAACAGGTCGTTGCTGTGGTGCAGCGTGGTGGTGGCGAGCAGTTCGCCCTCGCCCGACTGCGCGCGCCAGCGCAGGCGCGCCGACAGGCACTTGTGGCAGGCTTCGCGCGGCGGGTACTGCACGGTGCCGCAGACCTCGCAGACCTGCAGCTCGAAACGGCCCTCGGCCGCCGCGGCCGTGATGCCGAGCGCGACGCGGCCGCGCGCCCACGGCGGCAGGTTCATCTGCCGCGTGCGCAGGACCGGGTTCTTGCGCTTGGGGTGCATGAGCGGCATCGTCATGCGGACCTCCCGAGGATCACGGCGCCGGTGCACAGGCAGCGGTCATACGTGACCATGCCGAAGCCCGCGACCAGGCCCAGCCGCGCATCGGACACGGCGCGCGGTCCCGCATCGCTGGTGAGCTGGCGGATCGCCTCGGTCATGCCGAGAAAGCCGCCCGCTGCACCGGCCTGCCCAGCCGAGAGCTGGCCACCGCTGGTGTTGTTGGGAAAGCTGCCGTCGTGCGTCAGCGTGTTCGCCTGCACGAAGGCCGCACCCTCGCCCTTGTCGCAGAAGCCGAGGTCCTCGAACTGCATCATCACGATCACCGGGTAGTCGTCGTAGGTCTGCACGAAATCGAGCGCGGCGGGCTGCACGCCGGCCTGCGCATAGAGGTCGTCGCGATCCACCAGCCAGCCGCCGCGCACCATCACCGGATCGTCGGCAAAGGCGTTGTGGCGCTCGATCGCGCCGCGGATCACGGCGTGCGCCAGGCCCAGGTCGCGCGCGCGTTCTTCCGTCATCACGAGAAAGGCTTCGGCACCGGCACAGGGCATCACGCAGTCGAACAGATGGATCGGGTCGGAGATCGGCCGCGCGCCCATGTACTCGTCGAGGGTCAGCGGCTTCTTGAACATCGCGTTGGGATTGCCGAGCGCATTGCTGCGCTGCGCGACCGCGATGCGGCCGAAGTCCTCGCGCCTGGCGCCGTAGGTGCGCATGTAGTGGGCGGTGATGAAGGCGAAGATCGAGTTCGGGCCGCCCGAGCCGTAGGGATAGGTCGCATCGCGCGCGAAGTTGCTGAAGGCACCCAGCGTCTGGCGGAACGAGTCGACATGGTTGGTGTCGGCGGCGACGCAGGCGACCACCTCGGCATCGCCGGCCTGCACCGCGCGCGCCGCTCGCCGCAGGCACATCACGCCCGAGGCGCCGCCGGTCGGCACATGGTCGAGCCAGCGCGGCGACAGGCCCATGTGCTGCGTGACGCCGACCGCGGTGTCGGGCGCGAGCGAGAAACTGCTGAGGCACAGGCCGTCGATCTGCGCCTTCGGCACGCCGCTGGCGTTGACCAGCGCCTCGAGCGCCTGGCCGATGAACCAGTGGGCGCCGAGCGTCGAGTAGCGCACATAGGGCACGGTGACCGGCACGGCCACTGCGACGCCCTCGTAGGAGAGACGACGGCTCATGGGGTTTGCCTCTTCTTCATCGACCGCGTGTCGACGCAATGCAATTGGCCCGGCAGCGCCTGCGCCATCTCGCGCAGCTGGCCGCGCTGGATCTTCTGCGAGGGCGTCAGCGGCAGCTCGGGTACGAAGGCGACATAGCCGGGCGCCTTGTAGTAGGCCAGCTGATCGAGTGCATGCTGCACGATGCCGGCGGCGACGGTGGCGAAGTCGGCCTCGGCCACCGGCTCGCGCGTGACGATGCAGGCCAGCACCTCGTCGCCGCGCACGCTGTCGGGCGTCGCGGCCACGGCCGAGGCCTTGACCGCCGGATGCTGGTTCAGCACGCTCTCGACCTCGACCGCCGAGATGTTCTCGCCGCTGCGGCGGATCACGTTCTTCTTGCGGTCGACGAAGAAGAAGTTGCCTTCGGCATCGCGCCGCACGAGGTCGCCGGTGTGGAACCAGCCGCCGGCCCAGGCCTCGCGCGTGGCTTCGTCGTCCTTCAGGTAGCCCGAGAAGAAGGCACGCTTCGGATCGCGGCCCGCGGAGCGCACCCACAGCTCGCCCGGCGCGCCAGTCTCGGCATCGCGGCCCTGGTCGTCGACGAGGCGGATCTCGACGAAATCTTCCTGGCGGCCGAAGCAGCTCCGGCCGACGAGGCGCGGCTCGTGGTGCGCCATGATGCAGGCCGCGACGCCGGTCTCGGTCATGGCCCAGGCCTCGACCAGCGGAAAGCCGAAACGGGCCTCGAAGGGCGCGTGGTTCTTGGGGTCGACGCCGGCACCGAAGGCCCAGCGAATCGCATGCTCGCGGTCGGCCGGTGACGGCGGCGCCGCGAGCAGCATCGCCGGCATCACGCCGAGGTAGTGCACGATGGTGGCGCCGCTTTCGCGCGCGCTCTGCAGCCACTGCCTGGGATGGAAGCGGTCGAGCTGCACCAGGCAGCCGCCGGCCACCAGCACCACCATCGTCGAGCAGGCCATGGCGTTCATGTGCGTGAGCGGCAGCGGCGTCATCACGCGCTCGGTGTCGCGGCGGATGCTGCAGACGCCGTCGAGCGCCGCATACCATTCGCCCGCATTCAGAAAATAGGTGTTGCTCAGGATGCAGCCCTTGGGCCGGCCGGTGGTGCCCGAGGTGTAGAGCAGCGCGCATTCGGTATCGGCGCCGATGGGCTGGCCGGCGCGCGGCGGTGCGGTCTTCGCGGGCGGCACGTCGCCGTCCGCATGCATGGTGTCGAAGGCGATGCCCGCCTCTGCCGCGGCGGCGTGCAGGTCGGCCGCGCGCTCGGGCAGCGTGACGGCCAGGCCGATCTCGCTGTGGCCGATCAGGTAGGCGAGTTCGGCCGAACGCATCTCGGCATTGATCGGCACCACGCTCGCACCGAGCGCATTGAGCGCGAACCAGTGGAACAGGAAGGCCGGGCGGTTCTCCAGCAGCAGGCCGACGCGATGGCCATGGCCATGGCCGGCCTTCGCATAGGCAACGCGCAGGCGCTCGACTTCGGCAACGGCCTCGCCCCAGCGGATCGGGCCGGCCGCGATCCCATAGGCCGCGGCCGTGACCGATTCGGTGAAGAGGAACTCGGCATCGGGCGTGCGCGCGGCCGTGGCCGAGAAGACGTCGTGGACGGTGGCGTGCATCGTGGCGCTAGATGAAAAGCTGGATGGCCGGCAGTGCGGCATCGCAGTTGAGCATGTTGACGCGCTTGAGCGTCATGCGCAGCGCGCCGTCCTGCAAGCTCAGGTGATGGAAGAAGGTGCCGACATAGAACTGCAGTTCGTCGCCCTGCGATTCGGTGTAGTGGAATTCGGTACGCAGCACGAAGCGGTTGGCGGCCTCGTCGAAGGTCTCGACGCTCGGCATCTGCAGCAGGTGGTGGCAGCGGCTCGGCGGCTGTTGCGAGAAGGCTCGCGGGCTTTTAAGGCGCTCGATGCGCAGGTCGCGCAAGAGCTTGTCTTCGTACAGGTGCGAGGTGTGCTGGATGCCGTCCTGCTGGTCGGGCACCAGCGGCACCCAGTAGTAGGCATCGTCGGTGAAGAGCGCATTCCATTCGTCGTAGCGCCGGTCGTCGAGCAGGCGCGATTCGTTGACGACGAAGTCGATCAGGTCCTGGCGGGTGATGGCGGTCATGGCAGATGGCCTCACATGTCCGCGGTCATGTAGCGTTCCCAGGCGCGGTACTGGTTGCGCATCGAGATCTCGCTGGTGCCCACGGCCGTCACATCCTTCTGCCCGACCTCGGCCGGGTCGAAGTCGCGATGCAGGCTGACCCATTCGTTGCCGCTCGCATGCAGGCCGGCCTGGATGCCGCGGTAGGCCTGCAGGTCGTCGTGTCCGACGACCGAGAAGGGCGAGTTGATCAGCCGGTTGTACATCGTGGTCCGGTGCAGCAGTTCGGGCGGCGCGCCCTTGAGGCGGAAGGTCCAGCTCTCGACCAGCGTCTTGTCGACCGCGATCGGCTTGACCACGCGGATGGCCTGGATCGCGCCCTTGATCGTGAGGTTCGGGTAGTAGACCGTGTTGTGGCGCGCGAGGCCGAGGATCTGCGCGGTGCGCTCCTCGCCGTAGGCCGCCTTCATGGCCGCGTCGTACTCGGGGATCGCCGAGTACTTGCTGTGGATGCTGTAGTGCACGCCCGAGAAGCTGTGGCCGTTGTCGAACACGCGCACGCCCATGTCCTCGAAGAACTTGTAGTCCGAGACGAAGGGCACGAACTGCTCGACCGCCATCGGCTTGGGCGCGTCCGCGGGCTCGCCGGCCCACAGCTTCTTCGCGGTGCCGGCGGACGATTCATGCACCACCATCGGATGCATGGTGTCGTTGAGGTTCTCGACGAACATCTTCCAGTTGCACTGGTGCACGAAGCGCAGGCAGCCGCCCGCGATTTCCAGCTCGCCTTCGGGCGAACGGTCCGCCATGTTGTCGATGGACGAGAGCGACTCGCCGAAATAGTCCTCGAAATCCGGGCCGCCATCGTTGAGCTTGACGAAGATGAAGCCGCGGTACAGGCGCACGTGCTTCACCGGCGTCAGGCCCTTCGACGATTCGCACCCGGGCAGCGCCGTGCCTTCGTAGCCGTTCTTCAGCGGAATCGACAGCAGCGAACCGTCGGTCTTGAAGGTCCAGGCGTGGTAAGGGCAGCGGAAGAACTTGCCGGTGTTGCCGCAGGGCGCGCTGACCAGGCGCGAACCCTTGTGGGCGCAGCGGTTCATCAGCACGCGCACGGATGCATCGCTGTGGCGCACCACGATCAGCGGCCGTCCGGCGATTTCGTTGCGGATGTAGTCGCCCGGCTTCGGCAGCTGGCTGTCGTGGCCGACGTAGTTCCAGGTGTTGGCGAAGAAGTTCTCCTGCTCGAGTTCGAACAGCTCGGGGTTGATGTAGAGGTCGCGGTGCACGCGATCTTGCTCGACCAGGGCGCGAATGGCCTCGGGGTTTCCACGATAGGACGTCATCGTCGGGTCTCCTAGATGTCCAGCACCAGGCGCGCGCCCTTGGCGCGCGAGATGCAGATCTGCATCACGTTGCCTTCGGCCTTCTCGCGCGCCGTCAGCACGTAGTCGCGATGGTCGATCTCGCCTTCGAGCACCGGCGTCGCGCAGACGCCGCATTCTCCGCGCTTGCAGTCGAACATCGGGTCGCAGCCATGGTCGATCAGGCAGTCGAGGATGCTCTGGTCGGCCGGCACGGTGTAGCGCTGGCCGGACTGGGCCAGCTCGACCTCGAAGGGATGGTCGCCCTCCTCCACCATCGGCGTGGTGAAGAGCTCGAAATGCACGCGTTCGTGCATCCAACCGCGCTTCTGCGTCGCGGCCAGCACGGCGTCGAGCATGACCTTGGGACCGCAGACATAGAGCTGGTCGTCGGCAGCGCAGCCATCGAGCAGCGCCTCGACGTCAAGCGGCGCACCGGCTTCGGCATCCGCATGCAGCACGAGGTCGTCGGACAGCAGGCCTTGCAACTCGGGCAGGAAGGCCATCAGCGCGCGGCTGCGGCCCGCATAGTGCATGCGCACCGGCGCGCCCTCGGCCTTGCGGCGCGCGGCCATGCTGACCAGCGGCGTGACGCCGATGCCGCCGGCGATCAGCACTGCCTTCGCACCGCCTTCATGCAAGGGGAAATCATTCTTCGGCACTTCGAGGGTCAGCGTGTCGCCCTCCTGCAGCCGCTCGTGCATGAAGCGCGAGCCACCGCGGCCATCGTCCTCGCGGCGCACGGCGATCAGGTAGTCGTGCGGCGCAGCGGTCGCGTCCGGCTGCGGCTCGGTGTTGATCAACGAATAGTGCCGCCAGTCCTGGCTGCCGTCGGCCAGCGTGACCTTCACGCGCACGTGGGCGCCGGCCGTGTAGCCCGGCAGCGCCGCGCCGTCCGCGGCGCGCAGGCGGAACATGCGGATCAGCGGGTTCAAGGTGCGCGCTTCGACGACACGCAGGTCGAGGGTGGCGGCTCGTTCGTGGGACATCGCGTCGGTTTCCTCTCAGGCGAGTGCGTGCTGCGCCAGCGCGGCGCGCAGCTTGTGGCCATGTTCGTCGGCCAGCGCCGCGTCGCGCAGTTCGCGCAGCGTGGCCGGCGCCAGCGCGGTGCCGGCGCGCTGCGCGGCTTCCATCACGACCTCGTAGTTGCGCAGGCCGCGCTCGTGGGTGTCGCTGTAGCCCTTGACGAGGCGCTGGCATTCCGCGATCTCGACCGCCAGCGCAGGATTGAAGGCGGCCGTCTGCGCGATGCGCGCCAGCCATTGCTCGATGAGCCGGTTCTCCTCGGCGAAGCGCATCGTCGAGCGGCGCCAGCGCTTCATGCCGGCCACGCAGCGCAGCATCATGAAGCCGTGCAGCGAGCTGGTCTGGATCACGCGGCCCTTCTTCGTGAAGCGCTCGACCAGCCGGCGCGGGGCGCTCGAATTCATCAGCCAGCGGCCGATGCCGCCGGGCAGCGTTTCGCAGATTTCCTGCAGGCGCGGATGCATGTATTCGTTGATGGCCAGCACCTGGCCGGACTGCACGCGCGCCTCGCCGCGCACGCGCTCGAAGCGCGTCGCGCGGGTCTTCAGCGCGGCGACGCGGGCCGTGTCCTCGTAGGACATCCAGAGCGCGAGATGGCGTGCGGTCGTTTCAGCGAGGCGGCCGTCGTCGTTCGCTTGCAGCGCATGGATCTTCTGCATGCGGTCGAGGTAGGTGCCGGCATAGGCCGGGTCCTGGTAGTCGATCAGGCGGCGCACGCCTTCGAACAGGATCTCGTGCGCCGAGGCCGGAAACTGCTGCACGCGCTCCACCAGCGCGCGCACGGCGGGATCGCGAGGCTGCGGCGCGGGCTTGGCGGCCGGCGGCGGCGCGGTCTCCGATGCGTCGGCGTCCGGCGCTTTCTGCGCGCGATCGAAGGCAGCGCCGAAGGCTTTGAGGCTGGGCTTCACGCCGACGCCGCCGCGCTCCACCGTGGCCTCGAACTGCGCCCGGCTGAAGGGCAGCACGCCGGCGCCCGCGAGCGCACCGAACAGCACGGCGCTGATCACGCTGCCCGCGCGTTCGGCGGCCTCGGCCATGTCGAAACGGATGAAGCGCTTGGCGGCGCCGTCGGCATGCGCGAGCAGCTGCGCGCTGTCGACGCGGCCGTCGCCCATCGCGCTTTTCTCGGCGATCGAGTAGACGCGGTGGGTCGAGGCGATCAGCGTCGTGCGATCGCGCGTGACCAGCCCGCGCTGCACCGCGCGGCCGGCTTCCATCAGCTCGGAGGCCAGCACGATGTCGACATCGCCGGGCAACGGCATCAGCGCCAGCACCGGCTGACCGCCGTCGGCCGCGGCTTGCGCGCCGGGATAGAGCTCGACGTAGTAGATGGTCGCGCCGGTGCGCTGCGCGACGCCGGGCACCGAGGTGGTCTGCGCGATGAAGCCGTTGTGTTCGCCGAGATCGACGATCCAGTCGGCCAGCACGCCGCCGCCCTCGCCGCCCATGGCAAGGATCGCAATCTTGATAGGTTGAGCTGCCATGGTCAGAACGCCATCCGTTCGCGCCGCCGCGCATCGCCGCGCTGCAGCCAGCCGATCACGGCCGCACGCACGCGCTCGCGAAAGCGGTCCCAGCCGTTCGGGTTGCTGACGATCTGCGCCTTGTAGAACGAGGGGCACAGCACGGCCGCATGCGAGACCTCGCCGCAGACGCCGCAGCCCACGCAGCTGTCGAGCACGGTCGCGATCGGGTCGGTGCGCAAGGGGTCGGGATTGGGCTTGATCGACAGCGAAGGACAGCCCGAGAGGCGAATGCACGAATGGTCGCCGGTGCAGGTGTCGGCATCGACGCCGAACTTCTCGCGCACCATGCGCTTGCCGTCGGCGATCGCCTTGCGCACCAGCGGTTTTTCGCGGCGCTGCTTGTTGAGCATGCATTCGGATTGCGCGATCAGGACCTTCGGGCCCTTCTCCGTTGTCGTCAGCGCTTCGCGCAACGCATCGCGCATGCCTTCGATGTCGTAGGTGCGGCGCAAGGTCTTCACCCACTTGACGCCGACACCGCGCACCGCCTGCTCGATCGCGTGGCCGGTGCTGCGCGTCGGATTGATCGCGGCGGACGACAGCACGTCCTGTCCGCCGGTGGCCGAGGTGTAGTTGTTGTCGACCACGATCGTGAGGTTGTCGCTGCGGTTGAAGACCGCGTTGGCGACGCCGCTCGTCAGGCCGTTGTGCCAGAAGCCGCCGTCGCCCATCATCGAGATCGCGCGCTTGCCGGCCGGCACGTTGAGCGCCGCGGCGCCGGCCGAGCCGAGGCCGTAGCCCATGGTGGTGTTGCCGAGGTTGAAGGGCGGCAGGATCGAGAACAGATGGCAGCCGATGTCGGCGCTGATGTGGTGCGGGCCGAGTTCGCGCTCGACCAGCTTCATCGCGCTGAAGATCGGCCGCTCGGGGCAGCCGGTGCAGAAGCCCGGCGGGCGCGCATGCACGGTCTCCTCGATCGGGCGCGAGGGCTCCGGCGCCGAATCGACCCCGATCGGCGCCACCGCGGTCAGCGGGATGATCTTGCGTGGCGGCGCGGGCAATGGCGGCACGCGCTCGTAGCGCTCGAAGAAGGCGCGCGCGCCCTTGAGCACCGCGGCCGCCGTGTATTCGCCGGCGACCGGCAGCATGTCCTTGCCGTGCAGCGCGGCGCCGATGCCGGCCTGGCGCAGGATGGATGCGAGGTTCTGCTCGACGAAATTGGGCTGGCCTTCCTCGACCAGCAACACGGCGCGCTTGTTCTTGCAGAAGCGCACGACCTCGCTGTCGATCACCGGGTAGGCGACGTTCATCACGTAGAGCGGCACCTTCGATTGGCCGTAGACGTCGGCCAGCCCGAGCCGCTCGAGCACGCGCACCAGCGTGTTGTAGCTGCCGCCCTGCACGATGACGCCGATGTCGTCGGCATCTTCGGCGAAGAATTCGTTGAGCCGGCGCTCCTCGATGAAGCGCACGGCCGCCGGCCAGCGGTCCTGCACCTTTTCCTGCTCGTGCGTGAAGCTCGCGGGCGGCAGCACGATGCGGCTGGTGTCGCGCTGCGGGCTTTCGAGCGCCTCCTTCAGCGTGAATGCGGAGGGGCGGTTGTCCGAGGCGACGAACTGGCCATGCACGTGGCAGGCGCGGATGCGCAGCTGCAGCATCACCGGCGTGCTGCTGGCCTCCGAGAGCTCGAAGCCCTGCTTGACCGCCTCGACGATGGAAGGCAGGTTGGGCCGCGGATCGAGCAGCCAGATCTGCGACTTCATCGCGAAGGCATGGCTGCGCTCCTGCATGATCGACGAGCCTTCGCCGTAATCTTCGCCGACGATCACCAGCGCGCCACCCTTCACGCCGCCCGAGGCAAGGTTGGCCAACGCATCGGACGCCACGTTGGTACCCACCGTGGCCTTGAAGGTGACCGCGCCGCGCAGCGGGTAGTTGACCGAGGCGGCCAGCGTCGCGGCGGCGGTGGCTTCGCTGGCGCTGTTCTCGAAGCGGATGCCCTGCTCCGCGAGGATGTCCTGCGCGTCGGCCAGCACGTCCATCAGGTGCGAGATCGGCGCGCCCTGGTAGCCGGCCACGTAGGCGACGCCGGACTCCAGCAGCGCCTTGGTCACCGCCAGGATGCCTTCGCCGCTGAAGACCTCGCCGGCGCCGAGCCGCAGTTTCTTCACTTCCTCGACAAAGGACCGTTCAGCCATGATGCTCCTTGAAAACCCTCGGACCGATTGGACCGAAGTGCGTATATTCTTTAGAAGTCAATCTATCCACAATCATGAATAACCCTAGACACGCAAGCAATGTGCCCGCCAAGCTGCCGCGCAACGGCACGGCGGCCGCAGCGGCCGTGCCCCGGCGCTTCGTGGACGATTACCTGCCGGCGCTGCTGGCGCAGGCCAGCCACCTGATCTCGTCGGAATTCCACAAGGTCGCGCGCGAGCACGGGTTCTCGGTCTCGGAGTGGCGCGTGATGGCGACACTGGCCGGCGGCGATGCGATGAGCATCGGCCGGCTGGCGCAGGTGGCGGTGATGAAGCAGCCGACGGTCACGCGCATGCTCGACCGCATGAGCGCCAGCGGCCATGTCGAGCGCCTGCCCCACGACAGTGACCGCCGCATCACGCTGGTGCGCATCACCGAAGCCGGCGAGCGCACGGTGAAGCGGCTGATGGAGCTCGCGCGCGAGCACGAGCACCGCGTGCTGGAGCCCTTCGGCCTGGCCAGCGCCGAGGCGCTGAAGACCACGCTGCGGCGGATGATCGAGCTGCACGAGAACGCGCCCTCGGAAGAGACGCAAGAGGACGAGTGAGACAGCGCACGGTGACGCCGCGCCACGAAACATCTTGAGCGCCAGCGGGCCGATCTGGCACCATCTCCGTTCCTTGGTACGGCAGGAGAAATTCCATGCAATCCGCTTCAACGCGCTCGGTCACGGCCATCAGCCCCGACCGCAAGGTGCTCACGAGCCAGGGCCTGCCCTACTTCACCGGCATCTCCGGCCACAGCGCCGGCGCGCTCGGGCTGTCGATGCATCTGGTGGTGATTCCGCCGGGCGCGCGCTCCGAGCCGCATCTTCACGAGGGCCATGAAACGGCGATCTACGTGCTGCAGGGGCGCGTCGAGACGCTGTACGGCGATGGGCTGGCGCAATCGGTGATCAGCGAGGCCGGCGACTTCCTGTTCATCCCGCCCGACGTGCCGCACGTCGCGGTCAACCTCAGTGTTTCGGAGCCGGCGCGCGCCATCGTGTCGCGCAACGACCCGGCCGAGCAGGACAAGGTCCGGCCCTATCGCATGGAGCGCCGCGAGACCTGAGTCGATGCATGCCATCCTGGTTCACGGCCTGGGACGCACATCCGCATCGATGCTGCTGCTGGCCGGGCGTTTGCGCTCGGCCGGCATGACGACGCATCTGTTCGGCTATTCGGCCGCGTTCGAGCGCTGGCGCCCTTGTGTCGAGCGTCTGCGCAGATTCATCGCCGCGCGCACGCAGGGCGAGCGCTTCATCGTCGTGGGGCATTCGCTGGGCGGTGTCCTGCTCAGGGCAGCGCTGCCGGGCCTGGCATGCGCGCCGGAACTCGGCGTCTTCCTCGCGCCGCCGAGCACGGCCTCCCGCTTCGCGGTCAAGCTGTCCAAGTGGTGGCTGTTTCGCTTGCTGACGGGCGAGATGGGCCAGTTGCTGGCACGCCGCGATTTCATGGAAGGCCTGCCGGTTCCGGACATTCCCTTGCGCATCTATGCGGGCACCAAGGGTCCGCGCGGCCGGTGGACGCTGTTCGGCAACGAACTGAATGACGGCATCGTCTCGGTGAAGGAGGTGCAGCTGGGATCGATGCCCCTGCAACTGCTGCCGACCTTCCACACCGTCATCATGAATTCACGCCAGGTGGCCGCCGACATCGCGACGCTCGTGAAGCCATAGCACGACGCAGAGCGCCGTGCTCACGCGATCACGCGACAGCGGGGTCCGGCACCAGCACCGCACGGCCGCGGTGCCCGCGCTGCGCGATCCATTCGAGCGCGCTCGCCGCTTCGGACAGCGCGAAGCTTCGAACCTCGAGCCGCAGGCGGCCATCGCCCAATCGCGCCAGCAAGGCGGGCGCCATCGAGCGGCCGACGGCATCGCGCCGGAACATGTTGAGCGGCAGCAGGCTGACGTCGCGCAGCATGAAGTTCGCGAGGTCCAGCCTGAGTTCGTTGCCGGCCGTGTAGCCGATCAGCACCGCACGACCGCCGGCGACGACGCCGGGCAGCGCGGCCGCCAGCACCGGCCCGCCGACCGTGTCGATCAGCGCATCGACACCGAGCCCGGACAGCGCGTCGCCTGCGCCGTCGAACACCACGGCGTCCACACCAGCCGGCAGCGTGGCCGCAGCGGCCGCGTCGCTCACGACCGCGCTCGCCTTCGCGCCGAGTTCGAGCGCCAGTTGCAGGACCAGCGATCCGACCGCGCCGGTGGCCCCCGTCACGAGCACGCGCTCGCCAGCTTGGAGTTTGGCGATCTCATGCAGCGCGACCCAGGCCGAGGTGCAGGGCGAGAAGAAGGCCGCGCCGAGCGGCATCGGGACGTTGTCGGCCAAGTGGCCGAGCGCTTCGTCGGGCGCGGCGATGCATTCGCGCCAGGTGCCGTCAGTCAGCGTGCCGAGACCGGCGCCGCGCAGCCAGACGCGCTGGCCAGCCTGGAAGCGATCGCTCTCGATCACGATGCCGGCCGCTTCGACGCCGGGGACATAGGGCAGCGGCGGATGCCGCAGAAAGCGTCCGCCCCAGACCGTGCGGTCGATGTGGCCGACCGTCGCCGCCTGCATCCGCACGAGGCTTCGTCCTGCGCTGCGCGCAGGCGGATCGATCTCTTCGATCGAAGGCGGCTGGTTCCAGCCATGGATGCGCACGGCCTTCATCGCAGGCCGTCCAGGAAATCGAGCACCGCGCGCGCGAAGGCCTCGGGCAACTGGTCGGGCAGCGGCACCATGCCGCCCTCGATGTCGACGACACGCGCGTCATGCAGGTGCGCGGCCAGCTCGGCGGCATGCGGCGACGCGAACGGATCGTCCGGCGCGCGCACGAGGAGCACCGGTTGCGTGACGCGGCCGATGCGGTCTTCCATGCGGTACGAGGCCACCGCGCGATGTCCGCCTTCGATGTCGCCCGAAGCCTTCAGGCCGTCGAGCACGAAAGCCTCCAGCAGATCGGGCCGTCCCTTCGGATAGAAGGATTGCCGGTTGCGCCACATCTGCATCAGGTGCGCGCCGTCTTCGCTGCGTTCGACCGCATCGATCGGCGGCCGCTCGGCGCGCGCGCGGCGGAAAGCCTCGTCGGTGAACGGCGTGGACGAGAGCACCAGCGAGGCGACGCGCTCGGGAAAGGCCGCGGCCAGCTCGACGGCGATGACGCCGCCGGTGTGATGGCCCACGACATGCGCACGGCGAATGCCGAGCGCATCGAGCAGCTCGGCAGCGACCTGCGACCAGCGCTCGATGCTCGGCGGCCAGGGCGGCGGCGCCGAATCGCCGAAGCCCACCGTGTCCATCGCGATCGCGTGGTGGCGCTGGCCGACGAGGGGCAGCACCGCGCGGTACTCGGCCCAGCTGCGCGGCGACTGGTGGAGGAACAGCACCGCGGGCGCGGCCGGATCGCCGGCGGATGCATGGTGGACCTGCCCGACCGACAGGTCGGCGAAGGCGCGGCGGATGCGCAGTGCGCTCATGGCGTGGTCCTCAATCGATGGTCTTGTCGGCGGGCGGCTGCCACAGGCCCGCGTGCCTGAGCATGCCAAGCGTGCGCAACAACACGTCGCCGCGGTAGGCCGCGACGTCGCGGCCCTGGTAGTCGTAGAAGCCGCTGCCGGTCTTGAGGCCGAGGCGGCCCTCGCTCATCATGCGGTCGAGGATGGCGGGCGCCCGGTAGCGCGCGGCATCGATCGAGGCCGACATCTCGCGGCTCGCGTGATGCAGGATGTCGGCGCCGCCGAAGTCGATGAACTCGACCACGCCGAGCGCCGCGAAGCGCAGGCCGAGGCCGAAGCGCGTGGCCTTGTCGATCTCCTCGGCGGTGGCAGCGCCCTCCTCGATCATGCGCGCCGCTTCGTTCATCACCAGCGCCTGAAGCCGCGGCACGATGTAGCCCGGCGTCGGGCCGCAGACCACGGGCAGCTTGCCGATCGATTCCATCAGCGCCCTGGCGCGCGCGAGCACGGCCGGGTCGGTGCCGGCGTGATGGCTCAGCTCGACCACCGGGATCACATAGGCCGGGTTCAGCCAATGGATGTTGAGGAAGCGCTCGGGCCGCTTCACGAACTCGGCGATCTGCGTAACCAGGATGCTGCTGGTGGTCGAGGTGAGGATCGCATCGTCGCGGCAATGCGCATTGATCTGCGCGAAGGCCTCGCGCTTGGCGGCCAGCGTTTCGGGCACGCCCTCGAACACCAGTTCCGCCGCTGCCAGCGCACGCGGCGCGTCGTCGGCCCGCACGATTTCGACGCGGGCCGCGATCGCAGGCACCTGCTCGCTGGCGAACACGCCGAGCCGGGCCAGGCCGTGCAGGCTGGATTCGATCTCGGCGCGCGCCTCGTCACGCAGCGCGTGCCATGCGGCGGCGTCGCGCACGCGCAGGTCGATGAGCGAGATGCGATGGCCGGCGTAGGCGAAGGCGATCGCGATGCCGCGCCCCATGCGGCCGGCACCGACGGCCGCGAAGCGCGGCGCGGACTCAGGCGCCGTCATGCAGACGCTCTTTCAGCGCATCGCGGCTCAGCCCGCTCAGGCCCAGCGCCTCGAAGGTGCGCGCGCCCTGGCGCAGGTCGCGGCCCAGAAAGCCGCCGACGATGGCCAGCAGGCCGTGCGCGATCGGCGCATCGACGCCGGCATGGCGCGCGGCCGAGGCGAGGAAGGCGAGGCCGAGCTCGGTGTCCTCGGTGATGTAGCGATGGCCATAGAGGTCGATGTTCTCGCGCCAGTCGCCCGACTTCACGAGCTGCTTGTGGGCGTCGCCGTACATCCACTGGTCGTTGTTGTAGTGGTCGGCCAGCGGGTAGTGCGGGGCGGCATGGCCGAAGGCCTCGCGCACCGCGATGCGCTCCAGGTCGAGCCGGTCGGTCACGGCGCGGACCGCGCGCTGCGTGCCTTCGTTGTGGATGTCCCAGCGCTCGAAGTGCTGCAGCGGCGCGGCGTTCATCACCATCAGCGGCGGGTGGATCACCGGGCCCGCGTTCATCAGCGCGCCCGACAGCGCATCGCCGCAGCCATGCACGCTGGGATAGGCCTCGCGGATCCGCGCGATCGCTTCCTTTTCCTTGCGCGCCGGATAGACGCCGGTCGGCAGGCGCACCGCGCGCACGGTGACGTTGACCTCGCGCTCGCCGTGCTTGCGCGCGAGGTACGGCAGCGTGCCGGTTTCGGCCCACGCCACGTCGGCGCGGCTGCCGGCCTCGCGCGCGATCTGCGCCATCACGTAGCTGCCGAAGGTGCCCGGCGGCAGGAAGACGACCTGGCCGTCGGCCAAGTGCGGCGCCATCGCACGCGCGATGTCCGCCTGCGCGATCGCGGGCGATGGGATCACGATCAGCTCGGCGCCGCGCAGGGCGTCGCCGATGTCCGCGGTGGCGGCGGCGATCTTCACGTCGCGCGCGCCCTCGGCGTCTTTCAGGCGAATCGAGCCGGCCTCGATGACAGCAGCGAGCGCCGCCGCATCGCGACGCCAGAGGCGCACCTCATGGCCGGCTTCGGACAGGTCGGCGGCGGCGGCATAGCAGCCGTGGCCTCCGCCCAGGATGGCAATTTTCATGAACCGGCACTCCGCGAGATAGAGAGGGATGGACCGCCGCGCATGACGGCGCGCGGCGTGCAGGTACATTACTTTTCAAATGTTTATATGTCAACCAGATTGACCCGAAGAAGGGTCAGCGGTGCCGGGCCCGCCATGTCCAGGGAGGCACCGGCTGGGCATCGCTCCAGAGCCCGCGCCGGGCCCGGTGCGCGTCGCGTTCGGCGCGCTCGTAGGCCAGGCGATCGGGGATGCGTTGTTCGCCGGCGTATTGGCGATACCACCACGCCATGCCGCGCTCGATCTGCATCCGGTTCACGTCGATCTCGCCCAGCCGCACCACGCCCACCGAACGGCCGTAGCGGTCGAGCCGGTCCACCTGCACCTGCACGGTCTTGCCGGCGATCAGTTGCGCAAGGCTCGCGCGCGAGCGGCGGCCGAAGGGCTGGCTCCATTCGGGCGCGTCGATGGCGCCGAGTCGGATGCGGTGCTGCACCTTCAAGGCATCGAGCACCACGATCGTGTCGCCATCGGCCACGGTGACGACGCGGCCGTCGATCCGTTCGGCCTGTGCATGAAGGGCCGCCAGCGCCAGCAGGATGGCGGCCAGGGCTCGAGGGACGGACGGATGCGCGCCGCGATGCAGCGCGGGAATCACGGGACGGCGCGGCCGCTGCTGCTGCCGTCGCCCTGCGAAGGCCACCATGCACGCCACCAGGGGCGCTTGCGCTCGCGCGCGGGCGCGGCGGCGCTGGTCATCAGTTCCGCGGCGACCGATGCACGGACACGTTCGCGCAGCGCCGTCTCATAGGCATGCGCGGGCGCCCGCGCGCTGCGGTCGCCGCGCAGAGCCTGCCGGCGCCATGCCTTGGCGTGCTCCGCGAGTTCATCGTCCGTGAGGTCGTCAGGGTGAGGGAGAGACTGCGTCATGCTGGATGACATTGTGGCGCGAAGCGGGCGCTCAACGCCCGATGAAACGCCTTTCAGGCGTCATCGCCCGTCAGGCTTTGCAGCCTTTAGCCAACACTCGGGCGGCGCGGCTCAGGCGTACCTGGGTGCGTTGCCCCGGCTGAAGAATGCCGCACGCAGGCTTCCCTGGCGCGCCGCATCGGTGTCCATGAAGTCGTCGAACACGGTCGCCAGGCGCAAGGCTTCCTCTCGGGGCAGGAGCTGCGTGTCGTACAGGAAGCGCAGCTGGCAGTCCCCCACATGGTGCCGGCTGACGCCCCGGCTGTCGATGTGGACACCGCAGGCGGGATCGCGCCCGATGGTCGTGAGCGGCCCGCGGATATTGACCTGCTTCACGCTGTTGTGTCGGGCTAGAACGATGAGTCTGGACATGGCCTGCTCGCTATTCGATGGATCTGCACTGCTTCCATTTCGGCGGCCACTGTTCTTTTCTGAAGCCGCGTCGATCAAAGAAAAACAAAAAGTTGAGAGCACGCAAACTTAAGTTTTGCAGCAAGCGGCCGATAAGGAAGGACAGCGGTTGTGCAGCACCCGCGACAACCCGACCTCCAGAACGCAGCTTCCATGACCGCTCATCTCCTGCCCCACCCTCTTCTTCGCCCCGCGAGCGAAGGAATCAGCCCGGCCTTTCATCACTGGCAAGTTCTGACCGATGCCTATGCGAGGCAGCTCGAAGCCTTGCGCCGCCGGGAACCCGGTGCCTCGGCCGCGCTGACCCGAATCTCCAGTGACCTGGCGGCGTTTCAGAAGGATCCGACCCATTTCGGGCCGCTCTCCCGCTAGACGCAAAAAGCCCGTCTTCTTTCGAAGACGGGCTTTTGACCGTTGCGGCGAAGACGCCGCGCCGGAATCAGCGCACCCAGTGGCAGACGCGGTGGTGGTGCGGGCCCGTGTGGCACACCTTGTGACGGTGCGGCGCAGCGGAAGCGATGGTGGGTGCCAGGACGGCGAGGCCGGCGAAGGCGACGAGGCTGGAGAGAATCAGTTGCTTGATCTTCATGGGGTTCTTTCTGAAAGCGGTGGCACCAAAAGGTTACGTCTGTCGAGTGACGCCCCTGTTGAACGGCGCGCAGGGTCAATCGGATGACGCCGCGGCAGAAGAAAAAAGCATGAAAGCGCAAGAAGGGCCGACGGCCCTTGCGCGCGACAGACCGGCTAGAACGGCAGTGCGTGCTTCGGAAACAGTTTGCGCGCGATGAGCCGGAAGGCCAGATCGGCCACCAATCCCATCAGGCCCAGCGTCAGGATGCCTGCGAAGGCATTGGCGGTCTTCAGGAACAGGCGTGCGTTGTAGATCATGAATCCCACGCCTTCGTTGGCCGCGATCATCTCGGCCGCGACCACGCTCATGAACGAGAAGCCCATGCCCACCCGCATGCCCACCAGGATGGCTGGCACGGTCGCGGGCAGGACGACCCGCCACAGAACCTGCCGCCGGGTCGCGCCGAGGCACAGAGCGGCGCGGCTCGGCGTTTCATCCACCGCGGCGGCGCCGGCCATGGTGTTCATGAACACGGTGAAAAGGGAAGTGTAGATGATGATCGCAACCTTCGATCCTTCGCCGATGCCGAACCACAGGATGGCGACACCGAGGAACGCGATCGGCGGCACGAAGCGGAAGAAATTGAAGAACGGCTCGACCAGTTGGCGAACGAATCCGATCCGGCCCGCGGCGAGCGCCAGCGGAATGGCCGCGGCGCAACCAACCGCCCAGCCCACCAGGATGCGGAAGTAGCTGATGGCGACGGCATGGGGCAGCGTTCCGTTGGCCGTGAGCTCCACCAGCGCCTTGCCAACCGCAAGCGGCGAAGGAAAGAAGAAAGGCGAAGAAAACGCGGACACGAGCGTCCAGAGCGCCAGTGC
Source organism: Variovorax sp. SRS16 (assembly GCF_901827165.1). NCBI lineage: Bacteria > Pseudomonadati > Pseudomonadota > Betaproteobacteria > Burkholderiales > Comamonadaceae > Variovorax > Variovorax sp. SRS16. Next base: position 2,352,169 of record NZ_LR594666.1, on the reverse strand, counting down.
CATCAGCAGCGCCAGCAGCGTGATGCCGTACCGGCCCACGCGCCATCCGCGTGGTGCCTTGGGAAGTTCCACGGTCGCGGGAACCTGTTCGATCGCATCCATCACTGCGTGGCCTCCTGGTGCTGCGCGTGCCCGGCTTCGGCGTCGATGGCCTCGCTCAGGCGATTGAAGAGATCGATGAAGCCGGCGGTCATGCGTTCGCGCGGCCGCGGCAGATCGACCTCGAAGATCTCGCGGATGCGCGAGCCGGGTCCGCGCGTCATGATGCCGATCCGGTCGGCCAGCCAGATGGCCTCGGCGATGTCGTGGGTCACGAAGACCACGGTGCGCCGCGAAGCATCCCAGATTCGCGTGACTTCCTTTTGCATGACGCCGCGCGTGTAGGCATCGAGCGCCGCGAAGGGCTCGTCCATCAGCAGGATGTCGGGACTGTTGGCCAGCACCCGCGCGATCTGCACGCGCTGCTTCATGCCGCCCGACAGTTCGCGCGGCAACTTGGAACGATGATCCCACAGGCCGACCAGCCGGAGCATGTCGTCCACGACGCCGCGCCAGTTCGTGCCCGCCAGGCCGCGCATGCGCGGGCCGAAGGAAACGTTCTCTTCCACGGTCAGCCAATCGAACAGGGCGCGGTCGGACTGGAACACCACGCCGCGGTCCTTGTCCGGCTTCGTCACGGCGTGGCCCCGGATGTCCACCCGGCCCGCCGTGGGCGTGACGAAGCCCGCGATCAGGTTGAGCAGTGAGGTCTTGCCGCAGCCGGACGGGCCGAGCAGGCAGAAGAACTCGCCGTCGCGCACGTCGAGCTGCACGCCGCGCAACGCCAGGTAGGCGCTTCCGTCGCGACCGCCGGAGAAATTCATCTCCACGTCGCGCATGCGAATGGCACTGGGCATCATCTCGGCCTAGTACTTGTACTTGGACAACAGCACGCGGCCCGGCGCCACTTCCTTCAGCCATTTGCTGCTGATCCAGGCGCCCATGTCGGGCATGCCGTCGAGTTCCTTGTTCGCCTTCAGGTAGTCGCCGTAGGTGTAGTACATGTCGATCTGGCCGTCCGTGAGATTCGCCGGCCAGCCGCCGGGCCAGCCGCCGTCCTTCCAGATCTTCTTGACGTCGTCCGGCGTGAGCTGCAGCGCCTTGGCGGTGATCCTGGCGCCGGCATCGGGATTCGACTTCAGCAGATCGACGGCGTCGATCCACGCGGCCACCAGCTTCTTCATGCCGTCGTCGCCGTTCTTCCTGACCCAGTCGCAGGTCACGTTGACGACCGACACGTCCCGGAACGCGGAACCGATGTCGCCGAAGCGATGTACCGCCGAGCCGCCCACCTCGAGCGCCAGCGACGGCGTCGGCTCGGGCCAGATGATGCCGTCGACACTGCCCTTGGCCAGTGCGATCGGCAGATCTTCCTCGGCGATGTTGACGGTCTGCACCTTGGCCCGGTCGATGCCCTGCTTGGCGAGCCACATGTGCAGCGCGACCTCGCCGATGCCGCCCTTGCGCGTGCCGATCTTTCGCCCTTCGAGTTGTCTGGGCTGGGTGATGTCGGCCTTGGTGACCATGTTGACCGTGTTGACGTCGACGAAGGCGATGCCGCCCTTGAAGCAGGCCTTGCCGCTCTTGAGCAGCGGCAACAGGATGCGGGTGTTCGGGAATGCGACGTCGAGATCGCCGGCCAGCGCGGCCTCCATCGTGGCGATGCCGGAGTTGAAGATGCGCGACTCGATCTTGAGGCCGTGCCTGGCCGCGATGCCGTTGCTGCTGTCGGCCAGCACGAACACCGGCCCGAACAGCACATTGGACGCCGCGCCGATGCGCAGTGTCGTCAGGTTCTGGGCGAACGCCGCTTCGCCCAGCGCGAGAGTGGCAATCAGAGCGCCGGCGACGCATCGCAAGGCACGCAGACCGAGGGCAGGCATCTTCATTTCTATCTCCTTGTTGACTGAACGTGAAGCCGGGCTTCGCCTTGCAGGGCAGCCGCCGGCCGTCTGAACTCATTCATTGGCTGCGCACCGCCGCTTCCCACAGGCCGGCGATCGCCTCGCCGTTCGCCTGGCCAAGTTCGATGTCGACCCGGTCCAGCGTGCCTTCGAAACGGAAAGGCGCTTCGTAGCGATCGGACACCGGCGAGGGACTGTTGAGGCCGCACTGCGTGCTCAGCAGGCCGAAGCCCGCGGGAAAAGCCATCGGCAACACGGCGGATGCGAGCGGCTGGTCGTCCAGCGTCAGCACTGCGCGAGCGCCGTCCTTCTCGATCGTCACCTCGCAGCCGAGCACGTGCGCACCGGTCGGCAGTGCCCCATCCGCGGACACGACCGTGTGCCGGCCCGCGAGGTTGTAGTCGAAGCACAGCCGGTTGTGCTGGATGAACAGCGAGAAGCCGGCGGCGCGGCGACCATAGGCCAGCAGCACGCCCTCTTCGCTGGTCGCTGCACGGTCGATGCGGGCGCGGATGCGGAACGGCCGCAGCGCGAAGTTCGGACCCGTGACCGGCGTCAGCAGGCGCGTGCCGGGATAGAGCCTGAAATGCAGCCGGCCATTGGTGGCCGGATCGCGCGCGAAGGCACGCGCCTGGGCGCGATCGTCCAGCGGCATGACATGGAAGGCCTCCGCTTCGCGCCACCAGAGCGCGATCATCTCGCGCAGCCGTTCGGGCTCGTCGGCCGCGCGGTCGACGGTCTCCGAGTAGTCGCTCTGCAGATCGTAGAGCTCCCAGCGGTCGGCGTCGTAGTCGTCGCCGGAGCGATGGTGGGTGACGGCCTTCCAGCCGCGGTGGTAGATGCCGCGCTGGCCGCCCATCTCGAAGTACTGGGTCTCGCGGGTCGACGCGGCCTCCGGGTCGGTGAACGAATAGGCGATCGAGGTCCCGTGCACCGGCAACTGTTCGACGCCGCGATAGACCGCAGGCGCCGGCACGCCGGCCAGATCGAGCATGGTGGGCACAAGGTCGATCGCATGGTGGAACTGAGTGCGCAGTCCCGCTTCGCCGAGCGCTGCCGGCCAGTGCACGATCAGCGGCGCACGCACGCCGCCGCCGAAGGTGTACTTCTTGTAGAACTTGAGCGGCGTGTTGCCGGCCTGCGCCCATGCGGCCGGATAGTGGTTGTGGGTCCAGGGGCCGCCGAGCTTGTCGATCTCGGCCAGGTTCTCCTCGAGCGAATCGGGCAGGCCAAGAAAGTAGCGGTACTCGTTGACCGAACCGAACTCGCCGCCCTCGCCGCTCGCGCCGTTGTCCGACAGCACGACGAACAGCGTGTCGCGCAGCTTGTCGCGCTTTTGCAGGAACTCGACCAGGCGGCCGATCTGCGCATCGGTGTGCTCGGTGAAGCCGGCAAAGACCTCCTGCATGCGCGCGACCAGCCGGCGCTCGTCGGCACTCAGCGTGTCCCATGCGCGAACGCCCGGATTGCGCGGCGCGAGTGCGGTGTCCGGCGGCACGATGCCCATCTGCTTCTGGCGCGCCAGCACCTTGTCGCGCTCCGCATCCCAGCCCGCATCGAAGCGGCCGCGGTACTTGTCGAGAAAGGACTGCGGCGCCTGGTGCGGCGCGTGGCAGGCACCGAACGCGAGGTAGAGGAAGAAGGGGTTGTCCGGCGTGGCCGACAGATGGTCCGACAGGAATTCCTGCGCCCGATCGACCAGGTCTTCGCTCAGGTGGTAGCCCTCGCGCTGCGGTGGCGGCACATGGTGCTGGTCGTACCAGAGCTCGGGCGCCCACTGGTCGTCCTCGCCGCCCAGGAAGCCGTAGTAGCGGTTGAAGCCGCGCTGCGTGGGCCAGTTGTCGAACGGGCCGACCGGGCTGCATTCGGCGGGCGGCACCAGGTGCCACTTGCCCAGCGCGTAGGTGCCGTAGCCAGCCTCGCGCAGCATCTCGGCGAGCGTCGCCGCGCGCGGCGAGATCGCGCCGCGTGCATTGTCGAAGCCGGTGTCGAAGTCGGCCAGGTAGCCCATGCCGGCCGCGTGATGGTTGCGGCCCGTGAGCAGGCAGGTGCGCGTCGGCGAGCACATCGCGGTGACGTGGAAATTGGTGTAGCGCAACCCGCGGCTGGCCAGGGCGTCGATCGCCGGGGTCTCGGTCGATGCGCCGTAGCAGCCGAGCTGCGCGAAGCCGCAGTCGTCGAGCACGACCCAGACGATGTTGGGCGCATCGGCCTTGGGGCGCGGCCGGCGCGGCCAATGCGGCGCTGCTTCGTGGACCGTGCGTCCCGTCATGGCAGCGCGTGGGTCGTCTTGCTGTTTCTGCATTCGAATCTCTCCGTGTCCATCGACAAGCGGGGCCTCAGCCGCGCAGCGCGTGCATGACCGGCCGCAACGCGGGATAGCCGGCAAGGTAGTTGCGGTAGAGCGCCTCGTAGCGCGCGACGGCGTCGGGGTACGGCTGCGCACGATCCACCAGATGCACCCAACCCTGGCCCACGGTCTCGGCCGCGGTCAGGCCGGCGCCGAGCGCGGCCAGCATCGCGGCACCGAGACTGGCCTCGACCTCTTCGTGGATCGTGCGCACCGGTCGGCCGGTGACGTCGGCAATGATCTGCATCCAGAGGTCGGACCGGCTTGCGCCGCCGACCACCACGAGCGCATCGTCCAGCGGCTGGCCTTCGCGGCTGCCGGCCTCGATGTTGTGGCGCAGCGCGCAGGCGACGCCTTCGAGCACCGCGCGGTAGAGATGCTCGCGCCGGTGATGCAGGCCGAGGCCGATGAAAGCGCCACTGGCCCTGGGATCCCAGATCGGACTGCGCTCGCCCATCAGGTAGGGCAGGAAGAGCAGGCCCTGCGCGCCGGGCGGGAGCTCGCGCGCGGCCTGTTCGAGCTGCGCGTGCGCATCGGCCGTGTGTGTTGCCCTGCCCTGTTGCGGCTGCATGAGATCGAGGAACCAGGTCACGCTGGCCCCGGCGGTGATCGCGCCGCCGAAGACATAGAGATCGCGCAGGCCGCCGACCACGTGCGGCATGCTGACCAGGCCGTCGCGCGCATCCGCGTGCTGGCGGATGGTGCCCCAGCACATGCTGGTGCCGATCATCGCCACGTGGCTGCCGGGCCGGTTGGCGCCGGCCGCGAGCGTCGCGACGGCAGCATCCACGCCGCCGGCGATCACCGGCAGGCCGATGGGCAGCCCGAGCGTCTGCGCCCAGTGCGCCGTGAGCCCGCCGACCGTCTCGCTCGACTCGACCAGCCGCGCCGGCATCATCGACGCCGGAATGCCCAGCGCGTCCAGCATTTCCGCCGACCAGCGCCGCGCCTTCATGTCGTAGACGCCTCCGATGTTGCCGGCCGAGCTGTGGTCCACCGCGACCTCGCCCGTGAGCTGCGCATTGACGAAGCTGTTCGGCGGCAGGAACGCGCGCGTGCGCTGCCACGCATCCGGCCGCTTCTCGCGCAGCCAGAGCATCTTGGTGAAGCCGTGGTAGCTGTCGACGCCGTTGCCGGTGATGTCGTACAGGCGTTCCAGGTCGACGTGGCCGCGCACCCATTCGACCTCGTCCTGTGCACGCCGGTCCATCCAGATCAGGCAGGGGTGCGTGGGCTGTCCCTCGGCATCGACCGGAATCCCCGAGCCGCCGTAGAGCGAACTCACGCACAACGCCTTCACCGAGGCCGCGTCGATCGCCGCCTCGCGCACCACGCGCGCGATGCAGCGCACGACGGCTGTCATCCAGACCTCCGGCCATTGCTCGGCCCACAGCGGTTCGGGCGTGTCGACCTGGTAGGCCTCGGAGGCCTGCGCGAGGATGCGGCCGGCCTCGTCGACCAGCAGCGCCTTGGTGCTCTGCGTGCCGATGTCCACGCCGATGACGTGGCGCGTCACGCGGCTCATGCTGGCGCGCCCGGTTTGAGCAGCACCTTGATGGAGTCGAGCGAGTTGGCCAGGCGAAAAGCTTCCTCCCATTCCGCCAGCGCGAAGCCATGCGTGACGATGCCGCGCGAGGTGACCAGACCGCGCTCGAACAGATCGATGGCCACCGGATAGCAATAGGGACCGAGATGCGCACCGCGCACGTCGAGCTCCTTGCGGTCGCCGATGATCGACCAGTCGACGCTGGTCTCTTTGCCGAACACGCTGAACTCGACGAAGCGCCCGAGCTTGCGCACCAGTTCCAGCCCCTGGCGCACGCCGACCGGCGCGCCGGTGGTTTCGATGTACACGTCGCAGCCATAGCCGCCCGTGAGCGCATGGACGATCGCCTTGGCATCCTCGCGCTCCGGATCGATGACGACATCGGCACCGAAGGCCTGCGCCAGCGCGCGCCGCTGCGGCACGAGGTCGATCACGACCAGCTTCTTCGGCGTCTTGAGCTTCGCGACCTGCACCATCGAGAGCCCCAGCGGCCCGGCGCCGGCGATGACCACCACGTCGTCGAGCTGGATGTCGCCGCGGTTGACCGCGTGGATCGCGCAGGACATCGGCTCGATCATCGCCGCGTCCTCGAGCGACAGGCTCTCGGGCACCTTGTGCACACGCGCCGTCGGCGGAATGCGCATGTAGTCGGCCATGCCGCCATCCGCGACCTCGCGCTGGAAGCCGAAGATGTTGTGGACCTCGCACATCCAGTACTGGCCGCTGGTGCAGTAGCGGCACTTGTTGCAGGGCACGATCTGTTCGGCGATGACGCGGTCGCCCACGTCGACGCCGAAGTGCTGCGCCGCGCCGGCGCCCGCCTGCACCACGCGCCCGAAGAATTCATGGCCGGGAATCACCGGTGCCTTGACCCATGCGGGTTGGCCGCCACCACCCCAGAACATTGCGGCACCCGAGTAGCACTTGCAGTCGCTGGCGCAGATGCCGCAGGCGCTGATCTCGATGACCAGCTCGCGGGCGCCGGCTTGCGGCCGCGCCGGTCTTTCGAGCCGGTAGTCCTCGGGGCCATGGCAGACGACGGCCTGCATGCCTTGCTGGGATTTCGCTGTCATTTCGGTGTCTTGGCTGGTCATTGCATGATTTGCACAATCGATTGTGCTATTCTGCATTCAACGCCATGACGGTCGATCCGCATTTACCCGCAGAGCACAATGCGTGCGCAACGGGACAAGCCGACTCGCCGATGAGCCTCAAGAAATCCACCATCTACGACCTCGCCAAGCTGGCGGATGTCTCGGCCTCCACCGTCAGCGCCGTGCTCGCCGGCAACTGGCGCGAGCGGCGCATCGCCGAAGCCACGGCCCTGCGCGTGCAGCAGATCGCCGAGCAGCACAAGTTCAACGTGAACCGGCAGGCCAGCGGGTTGCGCAAGAGCCGTTCGGGCCTGATCGGGATGATCATCCCGCTGCACGACAACCGCTTCTTCAGCGGCATGGCACAGACCTTCGAGAAGCTGGCGCGCGAGCGCCACTGGTACCCGATTGTCGTCAGCACGCTGCGCGACCCGGCGCTCGAACTCGAAACCGTGAGCACGCTCATCTCCTACCGGGTCGAATACCTGCTTGTCGTCGGCGCGACCGACCCCGACTCCGTCAGCCGCGTGTGCCGCAACCACGGCGTCGCGCATGTCAATGTCGACCTCCCCGGCACGCAGGCGACCTCGGTGATCAGCGACAACTACTGGGGCGCGCAGCAGCTCGCGCTCGGCCTCATCGATCGGTCACGCGCGCTGCGATCGAGCAAGCGCAACAAGGCCTTCTTCCTGGGCGGATTGGCCAGCGACTACGCGACGCGGCGGCGCATCGAAGGCTTCAGCGACGTGGTGCGCGAACGCTTCGGCAGCATCGAGCCCGCGCAGATCGATGCCTGCGGCTACGAATCCGATCTGGCCGAGGCTGCCACCGCCGCGCTCTACCGGCGCCTGGGCGGCCTGCCGCGCGCGCTGTTCGTCAACTCGACGATCGCGCTCGAAGGCGTGGTGCGCTTTCTCAAGACGTTGCCCCACGATGAACTGACCCAATGCAGCTTTGGCTGCTACGACTGGGATCCTTTTGCGAGCGTGTTGAGCTTTCCCTTGCTGATGGTCCGGCAGAACGTCGAGGGATTGCTGCAGGAGGCCTTCGGCATCATCGACGCCGGCTCATTCGCGGACCGGAAGATCATCGAGATCAGGCCGCAGTTGCTGTCCTTGTAGCGGATTCGGGCGAGCGATCCCCTCCGGACTCGCACAGGCCTCACTCAGTGGGCCGCGCAAGCGGGGGATTCCGCTTTTTCAAGCCGTCCTTGATTTTCAGAAGCGGCGTTTCGATCAGCCAATAGCTCAACGTTGCGGCCGCGAAGGCCTGCACGATGTTGAACGGAAAAGCGAACGCCAATGGTGACTGCTTGAAAAGAAAAAGCTGCTGCCAGAGATAGAGACTGTAAGAGATGGTCCCGACGAAAACGAAGACGCGCGTTCTCAGAATTCTCGAGAGCCAGAACTGTTTCATCGTTGTCACGGCCATGATGATCAAAGCGACGATCGACGCCGTGACCGTCGCACCATAGGTCACCGACCATGCGCCGCCGAGCCTTGCCCCCAGTTCGGGTATGAGAAATATCAGCGCAATGAAACTTGCCGTCACGAGAGCAGAACTGTATTTTTTCGATTCGAGAAAGGTCTTGATGCGCTCCTGATTCAACGCCGTGTAGCAACCGATCAGTATGGAATCCACACCGGTGTGGAGCATCATCAGCAACTGTCCACGCAGGGACGGGACCAGGAAATAGGAAGCGATTCTGATCAAGGGGATGGACAGAATCAGCAAGACCAGAAGTCGTTCACTGCGCCTTCGCAGCAGGAAAATCAGTAGAGGTGGCCAGAACCAATAGAACTGCTCCTCGAGTGCAAGCGTCCAGAAATGCCCCAGATACCACGTTCCGTCGCCATGGGCCGCATTGATCGGGCCGAGGCCAAGAGCCTCCGAGTAGTTCCATACATGCAGCGCGGCGAATGCGAACTGCTCGTACGCGATGTCGATCACCTGACGGTACGTCAGGAACGCAAGGACCACCAGGAAGACGTAGAAGGCCGGCCAGATCCGCAATGTACGGCGGAGGTAGAACCGAACCAGATCGATCTTTTGGGTTGCCTTCCATTCCGAGTTGAGGATGTTGGTAATCAGGAACCCGCTCAGCACGAAGAATATCTGGACGCCAAGGCCGCCATTGGTGAAGAAATTCAAAGGCTGAAGCCAACCGGTGTACCCCCCGGCAACCGTGGCAGACGCGTGCGCGAAAACAACCATCATGACCGCGAGGCAGCGTAGACCGGTGAGTTCAGCTATCCGTGCCTTCATATTCCTTCTTCGGACCTTGCGGTCGCGGCTCTGCGTTGAGCGCGAAAGAGTAGCACGAAGGTCGCACATCGTTAGGGCGCATGCGCCATCCCACCGGCAGCGGCTGCCAAGTTTTACCGGCAGTCGATCGAATAATGAAAAAGCCCCGTCGCAGATGCTGCGCGGGGCTTTGGGAGATTCAACGATATGAATATTGGCGGAACCGGAGGGATTCGAACCCTCGATGAGGCTCTACACCCCATACTCCCTTAGCAGGGGAGCACCTTCGGCCACTCGGTCACAGTTCCTGAACCTTGGATTATGCCAGCTTCACGCGACCGGTTGATCGAGATCGAAGGCCTTGTGCAGGGCGCGCACGGAGAGTTCCATGTACTTCTCGTCGATCACCACCGAGGTCTTGATCTCGCTGGTGGAAATCATCTGGATGTTGATGCCCTCCTCGCTCAGCACGCGGAACATCTTGCTGGCGACGCCGACGTGGCTGCGCATGCCGATGCCGACGATGCTGACCTTGCAGATCTTGGTGTCGCCCACGATCTCTGCCGCGCCGAGCGTGGGCAGCACCTTGGCCTTGAGCAGATCGACGGCCTTGGCGTAGTCGTTGCGGTGGACGGTGAAGCTGAAGTCGGTCTTTCCGTCCTTGCTCAGATTCTGGATGATGACGTCGACCTCGATGTTGGCGTCGGCGATGGCGCCCAGGATGTGGTACGCGATGCCCGGCTTGTCGGGCACGCCGAGCACGGAGATCTTGGCCTCGTCGCGGTTGAATGCGATGCCGGATACGACGGCTTGTTCCATTTTTTCGTCTTCCTCGAATGTGATCAGCGTGCCGGACCCGGCTTCTTCATCGATGTCGATGTCCCACGGCGTGAAGCTGGACAGCACGCGCAGCGGCACCTTGTACTTGCCAGCGAATTCGACCGAGCGGATCTGCAGCACCTTGGAGCCGAGGCTCGCCATCTCGAGCATTTCCTCGAAGCTCACCGTGGCCAGGCGGCGCGCCTCGGGCTCGACGCGCGGATCGGTGGTGTAGACGCCGTCGACGTCGGTGTAGATGAGGCATTCGCCGGCCTTCATCGCCGCCGCAATCGCGACGGCGGAGGTGTCGCTGCCGCCGCGTCCCAACGTGGTGATATTGCCCGCGTCGTCCACACCCTGGAAGCCGGTGATGACGACCACACGGCCGGCATCGAGGTCGGCGCGCACGCGCTCGTCGTCGATGCTTTCGATGCGCGCCTTGGTGAAGGCGCTGTCGGTCTTGACCTGGACTTGCCAGCCCGCATAGCTGACCGCCTGCAGCCCCTCGGCCTGCAGCGCGATCGCCAGCAGGGCCGACGACGCCTGCTCGCCGGTGGCGGCCAGCATGTCGAGTTCGCGGCCGTGGGTGTCGTCGGGACGGCTGGGCGCGAGTTCCTTGGCGAGGCCGAGCAGGCGGTTGGTCTCGCCGCTCATCGCGCTCGGGACGACGACCATCTGATGGCCGGCACGTGCCCACTTGGCAACGCGCTTGGCGACATTCCGGATGCGCTCGGTCGAGCCCATCGACGTGCCGCCGTATTTGTGAACGATCAATGCCATGGGTGAAGTCAAAGAGAAGGATTCGGGCCGCATGCCGGCCTCCAGGCGCCCGGCCAGATCCCGTTCTCAGCGCGAGGGCTGCAGGCTACGGCAAGGGCGAAGCATTGTACCAATGCAGCACGTCGCCCTCGCGCTCGACGCGGCCGCCCGCGATCTTGAGCCGGATGCGATGGCCGCGCGTGCTGCAGGCCTCGATCTGGCCGAGCAGTTGCTCCAGCTGCGCCTCGCTCGGCACCGCGCCGTGATCGCGTTTGAGCCAGTGGCGCAATGCATTTGCCAGGCGCTCACGCGGCAGCGCGCGCAGCGCGGCCAGCGTCGGCGGCGCGCCGGCACCGGCCAGGTCGGCGGCCGCGGTTTCCGCCAGCAGCACAGAGGCCTTGGCCGCATTGCGTGCCGAGCGCGCGAAGGTCTCGCGGAACTGGGGCAAAGCGTTGGCGAGCGCAGGCAGCACCAGTTGGCGAATACGATTGCGCGTATAGCGCAGATCGGCGTTGCTGGGGTCGTCGATGGACGGGGTGCCGCTGGCGACGATCCATTCGCGCAGCACGCTCGCATGCACGCCGAGCAGCGGCCGATGAAAGTGCACGCCGTGCCGCTCGATCTGCCGCGGCATGCCGGCCAGGCCGTCGAGTCCCGCGCCGCGGCTGAGCGCGATCAGCATCGTCTCGACCTGGTCGTCGGCGTGCTGGGCCAGCGCCACATGCTGCAGGCCATGTTCCTTGGCCAGCGTGGCCAGCGTCGTGTAGCGCGCGCGGCGCGCGGCGTCCTCGGGACTTTCGCCGGGCGCATGGCGGGCATCGATGCGGCCCGCATGCAGCGGCACGTTCAGCGCGCGGCAGGTGGCCGTGCAATGCGCTTCGAAATCATCGGCCGCACGCTGCAGACCGTGATGCACATGCAGGGCCTGGACCTGCCCCGGCCAACGCTGCGCCGCAGCATGGAGCAAGGCGGTGGAATCGGCGCCACCGCTGTACGCGATCGCCAGCGGCAACGGCGCCGCCCAGGACGCGAGCGCTGGGGCGGCGGGATTCTCCATCGGATGCGGCGGACTGCAACGGCCCGCGCCAGGTGATGCGGGGCGTCTACTTGCCGCTGTCGGCCTTGGTGTCGGCGTAGCGGCCGTAGCTCTGCAGGCGCTCGTAGCGGCGGTCCAGCAGCTCCTTCGGCCGCAGGTCGCTGACCTGCCGGAAGGCGTCGTTGAGCGCGCGCTTCAGGAACGCGGCCATCTGCCGGTGGTCGCGATGCGCGCCGCCGACGGGCTCGTTGACGACCTTGTCGACCAGGCCGAGCGCCTTCAGCCGGTGTGCGGTGATGCCGAGCGCATCGGCGGCTTCCTGCGCCTTGTCGCTGGTCTTCCAGAGGATCGATGCGCAGCCTTCGGGGCTGATCACGGAATAGATGGAGTACTGCAGCATGAGCAACTGGTCGCCCACCGAGATCGCCAGCGCGCCGCCGGAGCCGCCCTCGCCGATGATGGTGACGATGATCGGCACCTCGAGCTGCGCCATCTCGAAGATGTTGCGGCCGATGGCTTCCGATTGGCCGCGCTCCTCGGCATCGATGCCCGGATAGGCGCCGGGCGTGTCGACGAAGGTGAAGACCGGCAGCTTGAACTTCTCGGCCGTCTTCATGAGCCTGAGCGCCTTGCGGTAGCCCTCGGGCTTGCTCATGCCGAAGTTGCGCGCGGTGCGCTCCTTGGTGTCGCGGCCCTTCTGGTGGCCGAGCACCATGCACGGCGTTCCGTTGAAGCGAGCCAGGCCGCCCACGATCGAGAGGTCGTCGGAAAAGTGGCGGTCGCCGTGCAGTTCGACGAAGTCGGTGAAGATCTCGTTCACGTAGTCGAGCGTGTAGGGCCGCTCGGGATGGCGCGCGATCTTGGTGATCTGCCAGGGGGTCAGGTCGCTGTAGATGTCCTTGGTGAGCTGCAGGCTCTTCTTGCCCAGCTGATCGATTTCTTCCGAGATGTCGACCGCCGATTCGGACTGGACATAGCGCAGTTCTTCGATCTTGCTTTCGAGTTCAGCGACGGGCTGCTCGAAGTCGAGGAAGGTTCGTTTCGCCAACGTCTTCTCCTGTTTTCAATATGCGACCGGTAGCGGGTCGAGCGATCGCCAAATATACCAAGTCGCCACACTGCAGTAAGGCGCCCAGGCCACGGCAACCTCGCGGGCGTCGCTGCGGCTCACCGGATCGCCCGAGAAATAGTTGTGGCTGATGCCGTTGATCAGGCCGAGGTCGTCCAGCGGCAGCACGTTGGGCCGCATCAGGTGGAAGATGAGGAACATCTCCGCCGTCCAGCGGCCGATGCCGCGGATGGCGACCAGCTCGGCAATGATCATCTCGTCGGCCATGGCTTCCCAGGCGTTGACGTGCACTGCGCCCGAATCGAAATGGAGCGCGAGGTCGACCAGGTATTCGATCTTGCGCGCCGACAGGCCGGCCGCGCGCATGTCGTCGACCTTGAGCTTGAGCACGTTGGCCGGCGCCATGCGGCGCGGCAGCTGGGCGAAGCGGTCCCAGACGGATTGCGCCGCCTTCACCGAGATCTGCTGGCCGACGATGCTGCGCGCAAGCGTGGTGAAGGCGTCGCCGCGCGATTCGAGGCAGGCGTCGCCGAAGCGCGGAATCAGCCGCTTCATCACGCGGTCCTTCCGGGCCAGATGCTTGCAGGCCTCTTCCCAATAGTCGGGCGTGAAGACCTCGATGGTCGGTGTCTTGGCGACTGGCATTTCTTATTGTTCGTTCACTTCGCTGCGGCCCAGGTGGTGCCCGTCGGCGAGTCCTTGAGTTCGATGCCCTGGGCGAGCAGGTCGCGGCGGATGCGATCGGCTTCGGCGAAATTCTTGGCCGCCTTGGCCTCGGCGCGCTGCTGGATCAAAGCCTGGATCGAGGCTTCGTCGAGCGTGGTGCCGGCCTGCAGGAAGCGCTCGGGATCGTCCTGCAGCAGGCCGAGGCAGCCGCCCAGCGCCTTCAGCAAGCCGGCCATCGCGCCCGACTGCGTGCGATTGACCTCGCCGGCGAGTTCGAACAGCACGGCCACCGCTTCTGGCGTGCCGAAGTCCTCGTCCATCGCGGCCTTGAAGCGGGCCGCGTAGGGGTCGTGCCAGTCGATCGCGACCTGCGCGGGCGCGACCAGATGCAGCGCGTTGTAGAGCCGCTTGAGCGAGGCGCGGGCGTCGTTCAGGTGCACGTCGCTGTAGCCGAGCGGGCTGCGATAGTGGGCCCGCACGACGAAGAAACGGATGGTCTCGGCGTCGAACTTCTTCAGCACATCGCGAATGAGAAAGAAGTTGCCCAGGCTCTTGGACATCTTCTCGTCGTCGATGTTGATGAAGCCGTTGTGCATCCAGGTGCGCGCGAAGGGCTTGCCGGTCGCGCCTTCGCTCTGCGCGATCTCGTTCTCGTGGTGCGGGAACTGGAGGTCCGCGCCGCCGCCGTGGATGTCGAAGGTCTCGCCGAGCAGGTCGCAGGCCATCGCCGAGCATTCGATGTGCCAGCCGGGACGGCCGGGGCCGAACTCGCTGGCCCATTTGACCTCCTCGGGCTCGGTGGGCTTGGCGCTCTTCCAGAGCACGGGATCGAGCGGGTCGTCCTTGCCATCGAGCACGGCGACGCGTTCACCGGCGTGCAGTTCATCGAGCGTCTTGCCGCTCAGCTTGCCGTAGCCGGGGAACTTGCGCACCGCGTAGTTGACGTCGCCGTTGGGCGAGCGGTAGGCCAGACCCTTGCGCTCCAGCGTGGCGATCATCGACAGCATCTGTGGAATGAACGCCGTGGCGCGCGGCTCGTGTGTAGGCCGTTCGACCCCGAGCGCGTCGGCATCCTGGTGCAATGCATCGATCATGCGGTCAGTGAGCGTTCGGATGCTCTCGCCGTTCTCCACCGCGCGGCGGATGATCTTGTCGTCGATGTCGGTGATGTTGCGCACGTAGTCGACCGCGAGGCCCGATGTCCTGAGCCAGCGCTGCACCACATCGAAGGCGATCATCGATCGCGCATGGCCGAGGTGGCAGTAGTCGTACACCGTCATGCCGCACACATACATGCGCACCCGGCCCGGCTGCAGCGGAGAAAAATCCTCCAGTTCACGCGTGAGCGTGTTGTAGATGCGAAGACTCATGAGGCTCGGAAAGCGCCAGTTCGCGCTCGCGTGATACGGGCGAAAGACAACGGTTTTTTCAGGGGTGGAGGCGTTGCAGCGGCGAGGGAGTGAACATGCCCCCTCGGCTACAATCGCCCGCAGTATAAACGGCCGCCGCCGGGTATTTCCCAGGTGTTTTCGAGGCCCGCGCCACCCTCCTTTTCTCGAGGCTTCATGAAGCACGCCGCTCGTCCCCTGTCCTTTTTGCTCCGCGTCGTCCCGGCCGTCCTGTTGGCGCTCACGATGGCAGCCGCGCATGCCGACGATTACTCGGACGTCAACGGCCTCCTGCGCCAGGGCAAGTCCGACGAAGCGTTGACCAAGGCCGATGCCTACATCGCCGGCAAGCCGCGCGATCCGCAGATGCGCTTCCTGCGCGGCGTGATCCTGACCGAACAGAAGAAGCAGGCCGACGCGATCGCGGCCTTCACCCAGCTCACGCAGGACTTCCCCGAACTGCCCGAGCCCTACAACAACCTCGCCGCGCTGTACGCCGCGCAGAGCGAGTTCGACAAGGCACGTGCCGCGCTCGAGATGGCGATCAAGCTCAACCCCAGCTACGCGACCGCGCACGAGAACCTGGGCGATGTCTATGTCCGGCTGGCGGCGCAGTCGTACAGCCGCGCACAGCAGCTGGAGCCCGGCAATACCACGGTGCCGCCGAAGCTGGTGCTGATCCGCCAGATGTTCGATGCGCCGGCCAGCGGCACACTGCCGCCGGCGCCCGCCGTCATTCGCAAGCCCGTGCGCGGCAAGTAGCCCGCACGCACACCGGCGTTCGCCCTATCGTTTCCAGAAGGGAGTTTCATTGAGCATGCATGCCTTCCCACGCCGCTCGGCCCTCGTCCTGGCCGCTGCGCCGGCCGTTTCGAGTCTGGCCTGGGCGCAGGCCGCGCCGCGGGTCCGGTTCGTGACCTCGGCCGGCGACTTCGTGGTCGAACTCGCGCCCGACAAGGCGCCCAAGACCGTCGAGAACTTTCTTCAGTACGTCAAGGACAAGCACTACGACGGCACGGTGTTCCACCGCGTCATCGACGGCTTCATGATCCAGGGCGGCGGCTTCACGGCCGACCTGCAGCAAAAGCCCACGCGCGCGCCGATCCCGCTCGAGGCCGGCAATGGGCTGAAGAACGACAAGTACACGATCGCGATGGCGCGCACCGGCAATCCGAATTCCGCCACCTCGCAGTTCTTCATCAACGTGAAGGACAACGCGATGCTCAACGCGCCCAATCCCGACGGCTACGGTTACACCGTGTTCGGCAAGGTGGTTGCGGGCACCGACGTCGTCGACAAGATTCGCGCCGTGCGCACCGGCAACAAGGGCGGCATGCAGGACGTGCCGCTCGAACCCGTCACCATCCAGTCCGCCACCGTGGCGAAGTAAAGCAGCAAAGGAACCCTCATGAGCAACCCCCAAGTCGAACTGCACATCAAGGACCAGGGCGTCATCACGCTCGAACTCGATCAGGACAAGGCACCGAAGACGGTCGAGAATTTTCTCGCCTACGTGACCAAGGGCCACTACGACAACACGGTGTTCCACCGCGTGATCTCCGGCTTCATGGTGCAAGGCGGCGGCTTCGAACCGGGCATGACCCAGAAGCCGACCGGCGCCGAGATCCAGAACGAAGCCAACAACGGCCTCAAGAACGACAACTACACAGTGGCGATGGCGCGCACCAGCGCACCGCATTCGGCCACCGCGCAGTTCTTCATCAACGTGGCCGACAACGGCTTCCTGAACCACACGGCGCCGTCGGCCCAGGGCTGGGGCTATGCCGTGTTCGGCAAGGTCATCGGCGGCAAGGAAGTGGTCGACAAGCTCAAGGCCGTGAAGACCGGCCGCAAGGGCTTCCACGACGACGTGCCGCTCGTGGACCTGGTGATCGAAAAGGCCGTCGTCAAGACGGAGTGAAAGCGAAGGCCGGCGCATGACGGCTTTCGCCGAGCTCGTGGCACCGGCGGCGTGGCGCACGGTCGATCTCGTTTCCGATCTCCATCTGCAAGCCGCGGAACCGGCCACCGTCGAGGCCTGGCAGGGCTACCTGCAGACCACGCCGGCCGACGCGATCTTCATCCTCGGCGACCTGTTCGAGGTCTGGGTCGGCGACGACGCGGCCGCCCTGCCCGGCTTCGAGGCGCAGTGCGCCGGGATGCTGCGCCTTGCGGCCGAGCGCCAGCCCATCTTCTTCATGCACGGCAACCGCGACTTCCTGGTCGGTGCCGCCTTCGCCGCGCAGAGCGGACTGACGCTGCTGGACGATCCGACCGTGCTGGTCCTGCACGGCAGGCGCTGGCTGTTGAGCCATGGCGATATCCTGTGTCTCGAGGACACCGAGTACCTCGGCTTCCGTGCCCAGGTGCGCACGGCCGCCTGGCAGGATGCGTTTCTCGCGCGCCCGCTGGACGAACGCCGTGCGCTCGCGCGCTCGATCCGCGCCCAGAGCGAAGACCGCAAGCGCAGCCCTGGCCGAGTCTGGGCCGATGTCGATGCCGAGGCTGCACGCACGTGGCTGCGGCAGGCCGACGCGCCCACGTTGATTCACGGCCACACGCACAAGCCGGCAACGCACGCGCTCGGCGAAGGGCTCGAACGCATCGTGCTGAGCGACTGGGATGCGAGTGCCCATCCGCCGCGCGTGCAATTGCTGTGCTTGTCGAGCGCCGGCGCGCAGCGCGTCGATCTGCGCTGATGTTCCGCTGGTTGCGCAACCTGCGTGCTGTGCGTCCGATCCCGGATGCCGCCTGGCAGGCCACACTGGCGCGCTATCCCTTTCTCGCCGAACGCTCCGGCGCCGATGTGGAGCGCTTGCGAAGCCTCGCCGCCGAGTTCCTGCGCGACAAGGAATTCCATGGCGCACATGGCTTCGTGATCACCGACGAGGTCGCACTCTCGATCGCCGCGCAGGCGGTGCTGCCCGT
Source organism: Variovorax sp. SRS16 (assembly GCF_901827165.1). Taxonomy (NCBI): domain Bacteria; kingdom Pseudomonadati; phylum Pseudomonadota; class Betaproteobacteria; order Burkholderiales; family Comamonadaceae; genus Variovorax; species Variovorax sp. SRS16. The sequence goes on along the minus strand of NZ_LR594666.1, from coordinate 2,334,327 downwards.
GCTGCACCTGAAGGGCGGCCTGAACTGGTACGCCGATTTCGTCGGCATCGTGGTGCATCCTTCGGAGGCGGTGGCACACCGCACCACCACCGACTACGCCGGCGTGGTCCATGAGTACGACGAGGTGGTGGCCGGCGAGGCGATGGACCGCGGACCGGTCATGCTGAGCTGGCAGGACGTGCTGGCCAGCAGCGTCACGCACGATGCCGGCTACAACGTCGTCATCCACGAGTTCGCTCACAAGATCGACATGCACAGCGGCGCGGCCGACGGCTGCCCGCCCCTGCCGCCGCGCTTCGCGGGGACGGCGACGCCGCGCGATGCGCGCGCCGCATGGTTTGCCGTGCTGCAGCCGGCGTTCGACACCTTCCGCGAGAAGACCATCCTGGCCGAGCGCTTCGGCGCCGAAGCGCCCTGGCTCGACCCGTACGGCGCGCAGTCGGTGAGCGAATTCTTCGCAGTGGCGTGCGAAGCCTACTTCGTCAACCGCGCGCAGCTGGCGAACGACTTCGCCGCACTGGTCGCGATGTTCGACGCGTTCTTCAGGCCCGACGGGCGCTGAGCCCTGCGGCGCCCACGCGCCCGCGGGCGGTCGGCGGCTACTTGCGCAGCAGCGCCTTGAGCGCGTTCTGCAGTCGGCGTGCCGAAGCGGCATCGTGCGCCGCAGCCAGCACCTTGCCCGCATCCTGCCCCCAGGTCTGTGCGGGCGCGGGATCGCCGCGCCGCGTCAGCAGCTTGAGCTGCAGCGCACGGCGTGCATCGAGCTGCTCGGCCGGCGTCGGCACTTCGGCGGCCATCTCGAGCCGCAGCAATGCCTCGGCCACATCGCCCGCTTGCGGCGACGCACCCAGCGACTGGGACCAACTGCTGCGCACCGCCGGCGAGACGGCCCGCCCGAGTTCCTGGACGCTCGGCAACGCCGCCGCATCGCGCTTCTCCCATGCGGCCAGCAGCTGCGTCAGCGCTTCGCCATGGGCCTGCGCCGCGAGCTTGCGCAGCGAGAGTTCGGCGCGCTCGAGCGCTTCGCGCTGCGCGCGGAACGCGACATCGCCCAGACGCGGCCCGCGGTCTTCGAAACGCGGTGGGCGATCGCCGAAGCGGCCGCCACCCGGCACGGCGCGGTCGCCGCTGCGCGGCGAACGGTCATTGGGCCGACCGCCCGGGGCACCGGATGCGCCACGGCTGTCGCGTCGATCGCGGTCGCCGAACTTGCCGCCGCGCCCCTGCGGCGCGACTTCGGCTTTTCTGTTGCCCGGACGGTCGTCGCCGCGCACGGCGATCACAGGTTTTGGCGCGGGTTTGGGCGCAGCCGCAGGCGCGGTCGCCTCGGGCGCTTCGGCATCGGAACGGGCCGATGGATCGGCACCGTCTGCGGGCGCGACCAAGCCATCTGCAGGGGCCGCTTGTGAATCCGCATGCGCGCCCGCCGGCAAGGCCTCGGCATCTTCCGGCGCGGGTGCATGCCCAGCACTCTCGCTGAACTCGGCTGCGGCCTGGCCCGGGGCCACGGCTTCGGTCGCACCTTCGGAAGGCCCATCGGAAGCTGCCGGCGTCGTCGCCTTCGGCACGGGAGCCGGGCCGGGCGGCGGCGCCTCGCCGCGCAGTGCGGCTTCGAGCTGGGCCACGGCTGCACGAATCTTCTGCGCGTCGCCGGTGCCGTTGGCAGCCTCGAGCGCCTTCGACGCATTGAGCACGTTGCGATCGTGCTCGCTCATGGCGGCCGAGACCTTCTCGCGTTCGGCGGTCTTGCGGTTGAAAGCTTCGTCGATGGGCGCGCGGAAGGCGTCCCACAGTTTCTGCTCATGCCGACGATCGAGCGGCACGGTCTGCGCTTCGGCCTGCCAGCGCTGCTGAAGCGCCTTGACGGCATCGATGCGCAACATCGGCGCGGCGCCGAGATCGGCCGCCTCGGCGATCATCGCCTGGCGCCGCTCGACGCTGGCCTTCTGGGCCGCTTCGAATGGCGCGCGCGCGGCGCCGAAGGCCTCGTTCCAGTGCGGCTGCAACTCGGCGAATACCTTTTCGCCGACATGGCCGGCGTCGCGCCAGCGATCGGCGAACTGATGCAGCGCGCGGTTGTGCGCCTTCAGGTCGGACGCGTCCGCGTGCTCGGCGGCCCATGCCTTCACTTCCTCGATCAGCGCCAGGCGCTGGGCACGGTGCTCGGCCGCGTCGGCGCGCACCTTCTCGAGCCAGGCCTCGACCACCTTGTGGGCTTCGTTGCAGGCTTCGTCGAAGCGCTTCCACAGCGCATGGTTCGGCGCGCCGCCCTGGTCGACCTGTTTCCACTGGTCACGCAGGGCGCGCAGCGTTTCCTGCATCTTGCGCCCGCCGAGTGCCTGGCCCTCGGGACGCTTGAGCAGGCCTTCGGCCTTGGCGACGAGGTCTTCGCGCACCTTGTCGGCGCTCCAGCGCTGCCAGCCTTCGAGCTCGCCGGCGGCGACCAGGGCCGCATGCACACGAGCCTCGAGCGGTGGCTCGACCAGTTTGCCGTGTTCCTTGAGGACCGCGCGCAATGCGGCGGCGGCACCGGCACTCGCCTTGCCGTGACCTTGGGCGGTTTCCTGTTCGAGCCTGGTCAGAGCGGCTTGCACCGCGTCCTGCGCGGCGGCACGCTTTTCCGGATCGACCTTCGGCGCCGCGGGCTTGGGCGCAGCGGCAGGCGTTGCCTCGGCCGCACCGCCGCGCGCCACGCGAATTTCGTCGGCCCACACCGGCACGGGCGGCAGCGGTGCGGCCGGATCCGCGGCGGCTGCCAGCGTCTGCGCCAGCGCGGCATGGAAAGCATCGGACACCACCAGCAGTTGGGCCTTGGACGATTCGAGCTGCGGCGCGAACTTGGCATCCAGGCTGTTCCAGTTGCCATCCGCGGTGATGTCCGCGGCCTGCTGCTGCCAGTGCGCGACGTCGGCGCGCAGCGCTTCCTCGGCCGCCTGCGCATCGCGCCAGCCCTTGGTGGAAAGCACCTCGAAGCGCTGGGCCAGCAACACGGCCGCCTCGCGATGAACCTGTGCGCGGTGCTGCAGATCCTCGATGCCCTTCACACGTTCGGCCAGCGTGGCCTTGAAGCCAGCCAGCGGTTCGCGCGACAGCGGCGCCCCGGCCTTGGCCGCGTCGCGCTGCCAGGCGAGCGCATCGGCGATGTTGAGCTTGGGCTGCGCGAGCAGTGCCTCGGCCTTCTGCGCCCACTCGGCGGCGATGGCCTCCTGGCCCTTGGCACGCTTGAGTTCGTCGAGCTTTTCGCGCAACAGCCGCGCGGCACCCTTGTCGCGGCCGCTCAGTTCCTTGAACACCTCCTGCATCTGCTCGGGCGCCGGATTGCCCGCGAGCCATTCGCGGATGCGCTGCGCGCGCTCGCCCGAGGTGGGCGCAGTGAAGGCGCCGCCGGTCATCGTGTCGAGGGACTGGAGGTCGTGGGGCTTGGTGGAAGTTGAAGTCACTGCGCGAAGGTCGTTATCTGAAGAGGAAAAGCGAAGGCGCCGGCATTTGCCGGCGCACTCCGACATTTTCACCGAGTTGCGGCCGACCGGCTCAACGGGTCGCCAGATTCAGTTCTGCGCCGGGTTTCCAGTTGGCATCGCCGGCCTTCGTGCGCACCGCGCCGAGGAACAAGCGCTCGCTGGGCAGCTTCTGGGCCAGCAGGTAGTCGCGCACCGCGGCGCCCCGCTCCACGGCCAGTTGGCGAATGGCTTCTTCGTCGACCGGAACGGTGGGCAGCAGCAGATCTTCCATCTCCTTGGTCGGCAGATCCTTGGCCAGCCCGATCATGTTGCGCGGCTTCTTGACTTCGGATCGCTTGTAGACCGCGGCCAGGAATTCGGGGTACTCGGCATCGGTCAACGGTGCGACCTCGGCGGCATCCTTGTTGTTGCGCACCGCAGCGCGGCGTTTCTCGGCCAGCGCCATCTGGCGCAGGCGCTGCCGCTGATAGGCCTCGCGCTCCTGGTCGAGGCTCGCGGTTCCGACCACCGTCATCTGCAGGGCGGGACGGTCGGTGAGGGCCTTGGCAACCTTGTCGAGGCTTTCCCTGGCTGCCGGCGACAGTTCGGCACTGCCGGGGGCGAAGGCGATCATGCTCGAGTCGCCGCCCCCACCGCCGCCGAGGCCTCCCGTCAACAAGCTGAACGGCGCCGTCACGGCCTTGACGATCAGATTCACGATCGCCTTGAAGATCAGCGGCCCGATGCTGAACTGGGGGTCATTGAGCGAGCCGCTGATGGGAAGGTCGACGTCGATCACGCCGTTGCGGTCGGCCAGCAGCGCCACTGCGAGCCGCACGGGCAGGCTGGCCGGCGCGCCCTCGACCTGGTCACCGAACTGCAACTGGTTCAGCACCAGCTTGTTGGTGGCGCTGAGCTGCCCGTCGGGTGCGATCTTGTAGCTGACGTCCATGCTGAGCTTGCCGCGCTCGATGCCGTGGCCCGCATAGCGCACCGAGTACGGCGACAGCGGCGGCAGGTCGAGGTCCCGCATCTTGGCCGTGATGTCGAGTTCCAGCGGTTTCGCGAGCGGATTGAGCTTGCCGGTGATTTCGAGCGATGCGGTCTGCTGCGCCTTGCCCCGCAATTCGAGATCGGCCAGCGCGGGCTTGTCGCCCTGCGGCTTGGACGAAAACGCACTCAGCTTGCCGGTCAGTTCGGTGAGATCGGCCGAATAGTTGGGCTTGACGAACAGGTCGGTGAAGTCGATCCGCCCGTTGACCAGGTTCATCGGACCGAAATGGATGACCGGCGCGGGGCCGCTCGCGCTGTCGGTGACTGCGGCGGTGGCCACGGGCGGCGAAGCTGGTGGAGCGGGCTCGGGTGCGCCTCCCACCATCAATTCGGCCGGCACCGGCGCACCGCCGGTCTTGGGGGCGGCTCGCGCCACGGCCGTCGTGCGGGTGCCGCCGAGGCTGCGCCGCGTGGTGGCCTCGCCTGCCGCGGGGCTGGCGGCCGCGAGGGCCGGCTGGCCCGGCTTCTTGGTCAAGTCCTGCAGATTGAGACGGCCGGTGGGATCGACGATGACGCGCGCGAAGAAGTCGGTCAATGTGGTTTCGCGCACGTCCACGTTCAATGGGGCGCTCGGCACCATGCTCACCTGCAGGCCGCGCAGATTCAGCGTCTTCCAGCTCAGCAACTGGTTGTTGCGCGTGGCACCGGGCGACTGGGTGAGCGTCGCGCTGTTGGCGCGGAAATCCTCCAGGGAAGTGTCACCCGCCAGCTTCAGGTTCATGCCTGCAGGCACCGCCGCGTACTTCACGGTCCCGCGGTAGCTCGCGAACGCACGGCGGACGTCGATGTTCAGCGCATCCGCGTAGTAGGCCTTGAAGACATGGGCCGGAATGGAGACCGCTTCGAGGCGGCCTTCGGCCGAGATCGGCTTGAGCGCGACCGTGCCCTTGTAGTCGAAACGCCCCGCTTCCGCGCGGCCGGCGGCGATGCGTCCCGACAGCTGCAGCGGAGATGCGGCGCTGCTGTCGGGTGCGATCTTCTGCGCCTGGAGCTTCAGCGCGCTGATCTCGAAGGCCACCGGCGTGGCGCTGGCCTGGTCCGAATAGGAGAGCGCGCCGTTGTCGACCGCCACGGTGCCGATCGAGAGCGCCCAGGGCTTGGTGTTGGCGCCCGAGGCCGCTGCAGCTTCGGCCGCCTTGGCATTCTTCGGCACTGCCACCTTGGCATCGGCCGTGCCACTCTGGCTGCCGCCGGGTGGCGCCTTCAGCCAGCGTTCGAACATCCAGCGCTTCTGGTTGTCCCGCTCGACGCGGACCTTGGGATTGGTGGCCGTGAAGGATGCGATGGCCAGCGTGTGCCGGGTCATGTCGACTTCGGCATCGACAAGTTCGAATCGCCCGACGCTCGCCAGTGCGGTCTTGGCCTGCGTCAACGCCAGTCCGTCGGCCGTGACGCGGCGCGCCTTGAACTTGAGCTCGGGCTGGGCCCATGCGATGTCGATCTGTCCGCTGAGCTTGCCGTCGAGGGTCGGCTCGAGGCTTTGAGCGAGATACGGCGCGGCAAGCGACAACGGCAACGCATCGACCTCTGTCTGGACGTTGGCCACCTTGTCGGTCGCCTCGCCGCTGAACTTGACCGCCGCGCCGCCGACGGAGGTCGAACCGCTGAATGGCGCGGGCTTGGTCATCGGCCAGGTCACCGCGCTGGCTTCGACATCGAGTTGCTTGACATCGATGGCCGCGGCCGGCTGGGTGGTTTGATCGCGCCAGCCGATTTCGCCGCGGCTCAAGACCACCTTGTCGACCTGCACGTGCAGGCCCGGCTGTGGAATCGTCTTGGGTGCCGCTGCGCTGGCCGGCGTCGCGGGCATGGCCACCTTCTGCGTCGCGCCCGTGGCCGGATCGGTGGCGAGCAGGTTCATTTGCCCCTGCGCATCGCGCGCCACCACCAGGTGCGGCGCAGCCAGCGCCACCTCACCCAGGTGAACGACGCCGTCCAGGGGCCGCACGTCGGCCAGCGTGATCTTGAGCGACTCGAAGTCGAGCAGATCGCGCTTCCTGGAATCCGCCAGCTTGATGCCGTGCGCCTCGACCATGCCGGTGATCCGCAGGCCGCCTGTTGCGGCGCGCTCGAAATCGATCTTGAGATCTGCGTCCAGCGTGCCGGCCTGCAGCGCCACCGGCAGACTGCCCGGGATGTAACCGAGGTAGGGCACCAGGTCGAGGCCCTTGAAGTTCAGCTGGGCATCGGTCTTGCGGTTGTCGGCGAAAGGTGTCGTGAGCGCGGCCGAGTCGAACTTGCTGCCGTTGAGAACGAAGGCGAGCTTGGGCTCGGTCTTGATATCGCGTTTCGATGGCAGGTTGCTGAGGAACGGCACATTGAGAACGAAATCGCGCAATTCATGCTTGCGCTTGACGGTCTGGTCGTCGAAATCGACCGACCCGCCGGCAATGGTGATGTTGTAGATCGCGAAGCGCGCGGGTTCGCTGCTCTTGGGCGCATCCGGCGTCGAGGAGAGCTTGGCCAGGATGTCGTCGATGTCGTATTTGCCGTCCGCCAGGTGCGTCAGCAGGATGGCTGGCGACTGGACCGTGACCGCATCGATGACAGGCGCCAACCGCAGGATCGATTGCAACTCGGCGTCGACGTAGATGCGCGAGATCGCGACTTGCGGCCCGCTCGCATCGGCCTTGGCGATACGCAGGTCGTTCAGGGTCAGCTCGAGCGTCCAGGGTTTGAAATCGATCTTGCCGACCGTGACCTGGCGGCCCAGCTTCTCGCTGGCGATCTTCTGGATCTGGCTCTTGGCAATCGGCGGCACCGCCAGCCACGCGAGGACCCAGAAGGCCAGCAGTATCAGCAGCGCGAAGACCCCGCGGCGCACCCATTTGTTCTTTGTCAGCGAAGCAACGTTCATCAACGCCGAGTGTGCCCCAAACTCTGCCGGCTTCCCACAAACAAGAAAGCCCGGAGTCTCGACGCGAAGTCCAGTCTCCGGGCTCGATGGCGGGTGAAACGCCCATGCCATCTTTTCGCTCGACCGGAAGTTCAATCGTTCCGGCCATGCTGGCAGCAAGAGATTGCCACCATGGGGCCTCGGCCGCTGAACCCTTGGATTTCTCCTCGGGCTGCCGGACCTTGGTTAACGCCTGAAGCTCAGGCCTTTTGAGGGTAGGCGGACACGGACCGAATTGCAAATGACGTTTTCAATGAAACCTCGATGGTCGATTCACGCGGAGATTACTCACATTTTCTTACCCATAAATAGAATAAAAAGTCTATTTGTTATTCTTGACCGGGTATTTGGCCACTTCTAGAATGCCCCTTGCCCCAGCTGCCGACGCAGCCGGGCCTCACCGAATCCGCTGCCGAATTCCACCGGCTTGATCAGGCGGCCGCGCCAAATCTCCTCCTTCTTTCCGCGCGGGGCCTGATTCGTACCAATCCAAGCGCCGCCGCCTCTGAGCATCGCCCGTCGGGCCTTGTGACTGGGTGCCGCACAGAAAGGAAGAGCGATGAAACAGGCGTTTGCAGCCATGGCCCGCGGGCTCCGGACCTTTGCGTCCGATGTGGCTGACGGCTTTTTTGAAATCACCCACAACGGGTTTGCCCTGGTCGGCCTGGCGATCGTGTTCGCTGCCCTGGCGCTCGTCGCGCGGCCCGACCTGCGTCAATCGAGTGAGGATCAATTGATGGGCTGGCTCCAGTCTCGCAAGCCGGCACCCGAGGCGAGCGCCCTCGAACTCGAACCCACCGCCATCGAACGGACCACGGCAGCCAGCCCGCTGGACCTGCCACGGCAGCAAGCAGCAGTCGCCTATTGGCTGAGCAAGAAATACCGGGTGGCCGTGGAACCGCTGAGCGTGCTGGTGGCCGAGGCGTTCGATCTCGGCAAGCGCACGAAGCTCGATCCGACGGTGATCCTCGCCATCATGGCAGTCGAATCCAGCTTCAATCCGTTCGCACAGAGCCAGGTCGGGGCCCAGGGCCTGATGCAGGTCATGACCCGCGTGCACGGCGACAAGTACGAAAGTGCCGGCGGCACGCTCACCGCCTTCGATCCCGTCACCAACATGCGCGTCGGTGTCAAGGTGCTGCAGGAATGCATCGCGCGCGCCGGCTCTCTCGAGGGGGGTCTCAAGTATTACGTCGGCGCCGCCAACCTCACGGACGACGGCGGCTATGCGGGCAAAGTGCTCGCCGAGCAGGAGCGCCTGCGCCAGGTCGTCAACGGCCGCGCGCCTTCGACGGTGCCGACACCGCCGGCCATGCGCACGCAGCCGCTCCCGGTGGTGGCACCCGCCAAGCCGGAGACGAACAACACCCAGAACGTGGCGCTGCTGTCGAATCTGTAGGCCTTTTCGGGACGGCGGCCACTGTCGTCAGCTACACTCGGCCGGCACGCGACTGGCGATAGGCGCAACCCTCTTCAGGTGCATTGCGCTGACGTGGACTACCACTGGGAAGCGTGCCGCCCGCGATCCCGAGCAGGCGTTCCGCCGTTCGCCTGGGCAGCCCTTGTTTGGTTGAAGAACAAGGACCATCGTCTCAAAGGACTGCCATGTACAACCGCAACATCCTGGTCGAACAGACCGACCCCGAAATCTGGGCTGCCATCCAGGCCGAAAACGCCAGGCAGGAACACCACATCGAGCTGATTGCGAGCGAAAACTACGCATCGCCGGCGGTGATGGCTGCACAAGGCTCCCAGCTCACCAACAAATACGCCGAGGGCTATCCGGGCAAGCGCTACTACGGCGGCTGCGAGCACGTCGACGTGGCCGAACAGCTGGCCATCGACCGCGTCAAGCAGCTGTTCGGTGCCGAGGCCGCCAACGTCCAGGCGCATTGCGGCGCCTCGGCCAACGAGGCCGTGATGCTGGCCTTCCTGAAGCCCGGCGACACCATCATGGGCATGAGCCTGGCCGAAGGCGGTCACCTGACGCACGGCATGCCGCTCAACATGAGCGGCAAATGGTTCAACGTCGTGAGCTATGGCCTCGACGCCAAGGAAGAGATCGACTACGACGCGATGGAGCGCAAGGCCCGTGACGCCATGCCCAAGCTCATCATCGCGGGCGCCTCGGCCTATTCGCTGCGCATCGATTTCGAACGCTTCGCCAAGGTGGCCCGGGACGTCGGCGCGATCTTCATGGTCGACATCGCGCACTACGCGGGCCTGGTCGCAGCGGGCGAATATCCCAATCCGGTGCCGCATGCGGACGTGGTGACCTCGACCACCCACAAGAGCCTGCGCGGTCCGCGCGGGGGCATCATTCTGATGAAGTCGCAACACGAGAAGGCGATCAACAGCGCCATCTTCCCCGGCCTGCAAGGCGGCCCTCTGATGCACGTGATCGCGGCCAAGGCTGTGGCCTTCAAGGAAGCGCTCTCGCCGGAATTCAAGGCCTACCAGCAGCAAGTGGTCAAGAACGCCCGGATCGTCGCCGAGACGCTCACCGAACGCGGCCTGCGCATCGTGAGTGGCCGCACCGAGAGCCACGTCATGCTGGTCGACCTGCGCGCCAAGGGCATCACCGGCAAGGAGGCCGAAGCCGTGCTGGGCAGCGCCCACATGACGATCAACAAGAACGCGATCCCGAACGATCCTGAGAAGCCGATGGTCACCAGCGGCGTGCGCATCGGCACTCCGGCGATGACGACCCGCGGCTTCAAGGACGAAGAGGCGCGCGCCACCGCGAACCTGATCGCCGATGTGCTGGAGAACCCGCGCGATGCAGCCAACATCGCCGCCGTGCGCGACAAGGTCCACGCATTGACGAGCCGCTTCCCCGTCTACTTCTGATTTGGCGACGGCCGCATGAAATGTCCTTTTTGCGGTCACCTCGAAACGCAGGTCGTCGAGACCCGCGTCTCGGAAGATGGCGACTTCGTGCGGCGCCGGCGGCAGTGCGGTGCCTGCGACAAGCGCTTCACCACCTATGAGCGGCCCGACGTGAACTTCCCCGTCGTGGTCAAGAAGGACGGCAGCCGTGCCGATTTCGACACGGGCAAGGTGCGCGCATCGATGATGCTGGCGCTGCGCAAGCGACCGGTGACCATCGAGCAGATCGACATCGCGCTGCTGCGGATCGAACAGAAGCTGCTGGCGAGCGGCCTGCGCGAAATCGAGTCCACCAAGGTCGGCGAACTGGTCATGCGCGAACTCAAGCGCATGGACAAGGTGGCCTACGTGCGCTTCGCATCCGTGTATCGCAGCTTCGAGGACGTGGACGAGTTCCGGCAGCTGCTCAGGGATATCTGATCAGCGCCAGCAATCGTCGGCCGTCACGCCAGGCCTTGCATCGACGATGGTCCGGCGCCCGGCGCTGTCGATTTGCAAGGTGCCGCAGCGGTCGCCCTTCATCGCGCCGGCGGGAATGGCCGCAAGGGTGAACGAACCGGGCTGCAAAGTGCCTGTCACGAAGTCGATCGTGTAAGTCTGCGCGCCTTGCCTGGGGACGACCATCAGGGCATCAGGCAGCACCATGTCGGCTCCCGTGCCGACGGCCCTCTTGAAACTATCGTTCTGACTGTAGAAGCGCTGCATGTATTGCACGGCTTCCATCAACTGCGCCCGAGCTTCCGCACGCCTCGATTTGCGTACGGACTCGAGGTAGCTCGGCAATGCGATCGATGCGAGGATGGCCACGATGGCGACCACGATCATGACTTCGATCAGGGTGAAACCGAGCACGCGGCACCGGGACGCGAAAGACGTTTTCATCGTGCGGCCTCGTCTTCAATACGACGGCGGCGTGATGATCTGTCGCCATTGCCGCCCGGTGGGCGATTTGAGCAATTGGGTCTTCTGCTCCTCGATCTTGCGACCGGCCGTGTTCGAGCCGTCGCCGCCAGACCCGGCGCTGCTCGAGCCGCTGCGGCCAGATCCTGCGTTGCTCGAGCCATTGCCCTCGGAGCGAACCGTACCCGCGCCTTCGAGGCCGATCAGCGAGCCTGAATAGTGGAGGATCGTTCGCTTGCCGGTGCTGGAGAAAAGCGTCACGGCGGCTGTCGCGTCGTCCGCGCCGTCGATCTTGCCGTCGCCGCTGGTGTCGAAGGTCGGTCCAGGGAGGCCCGGAGCCCCGCTGAACGGATCCACGACGAAGGTGTAGGACGCGAAAGATGCCGGCGCGCATCCGTTCCCCATAGCACCCGGGACCATGGTGTCGATGATCAGGCGGCCGCCATCGACTTGCGGCGCATAGATCGACCGCAGTCCCGCGGCGATCGTCAAATGGACTTGCCAACCGCGTTTCTGCGCATTGGCGCCGGAGCCATAGTCGACCGGGTTATTGCTGATCGCGAAGTAGCGCCCCGTCGCGCCGCCGACCGCCAGGTTGGAGAGGGTCTGAGTCACCAGACTCGCGTTGTCAATGATTCTGTCGCCGCTGTTGCTCGAAGGCATTCCGATGGCGACCTTGTCCCATACGCCGTAGATGCTGCGCTCGGCCAGAATGTTCTGGTCACCCGCATCCTGCAGTTTGCCAGTACCCACGAAAAGCATGGCCCCGCCCAGCGGATGGCGCGTGAAGGCCGGCGCAGCGGTGATCGGCTCGGGCTGGCCCTGGCGGTTCGCCGCCTGGAAGAGCGGCAGCCCGCCGAACGCCACCCGCCACTCGGAAGGCGTGGGAGATGACAGGTCGAACTTCCACAGGTTGCCCGCCAGATCGCCGGCATAGGCGGCGACGACGCGCTGCGTGCCGTCGCGAATGAGGGTCACGCCGCCCAGCCCGTTGGGCGCCGCGAGCGAGCCGACGCCCGTGTCCAGGACCGCCAGGCGCGATCCGGTGATGGCATCGATCAGGTACAGCTGCGCGCGGCCGCTCGCGCTTTCATAGCCATTGCCGGTCACGACGGCCCAGCGGCCATCCTTCAGGATGCCGGTGGCCGGCGCTTGCAACACGTAGCCGAGTTCGGAAAAAGACGGGTTCGTGGCATCGATCTCCCACAGAATGTCGCTGCCGCCGGGTGTGGATTGGGCGCGCGTCAACGGCACCGGGTCGCCTTTCGCGGGAGAGGCCGCAACCGGCACGTTGATCGCGAACAGGTTCTTGGCGCCGGCTCCCCCTTCGCCGAGAACGAGGTTGCGCCACTTGGAGGCCGAACCATCGTAGACGTCGGTCTCGGTCAGCGGCCCATCGACGAAAAAGCGATGCGCGTAGGCAGGATCGGCCAGCTGCTTGACGGTGCCGAGCACGGCACGCGGCATGAACGCGAAGGATTCGATGCCATCGGTTGCATCGAACGCATGGAGCATGCCGTCGTTGGCGCCGACGAACAGTTGGGCCTCGCGGAACTTCTTGGCGTTGATAAAGCGCTGATAGCTGGACTGCCCCGGCGTCGAAGTGGCAAGGAAGTCGTACTGGCCGTCGAAGAGATCCTTCACCAGGGCCGGCGAGGAATTCACGATGTCCCCGATCGCGCCCGTGCGCTTTCTGAACGTGGTGCCCTCCCCCGTGCGATCTCCGCGCAGGTAGGGAATCAGCGCCGACGCATTGCTCGCATCGAGCTGCGAGGTCATGCCAGCCGCATCGAGCGCGGAGAGCGTGAAGGGCACGCCCTTGGTCGCCGTGTTCGTGAAGGTGAAGATATTGCGGGCGGACGCTGCGGGAAGCTGCTGCGACGCCAGCCAGACGTTGCTGCCATCGGTGAGTTTCACTGCCTGGACGTCGCCGTTCCAGTCGGTCGCACGGTAGCTCGGAACGTATTCAAGCGTCGAGCTGGAATAGCTTCGACTCGATACGGCCACGCCGGCCTCGCTGCTGTCACGGGTCTGGATGTCCTGGATGATCGAAGTCAGCGCCGCGGTGTAGTCGGTGATGCTGGACGCGCTCCTGGCAATCCCCCGGCTGTTGATGGCGGCGTGCCAGAGATCGTCCACCTTCGAACTGTCGTCGCCGACGGTGCCCCAGCTCGCGGTCCCGGCCTGGAGGGCCGGCAAGTCCTCGGGATTGCGCAGCTTGCCGTTCACACCGAAGGCAATGGTGTAGTTGACCATGTGCTGCCAGAAAGCCGGGTCGCTTCCGGTCACCGGCATGTCGTTCGGCAGGTCAGGGCGCAGATCGTGATTCCAGTAATACATCGCCACGTCGGCAAGCGAAGACTCGCCGGGACCCGCGTAAGGCGGCGCCGGATGGTATTGGTAGCTCGTCTTGCCGTCGGCACTCGTGATCAGCGGGCCCACCGTGTTGTCCGCATCGGCGTTGGCGCCGGCAGTCTGGGCGGCGGTGCTGTTCCACAAGCCGTCGGTCATCAACACGTGGTAGGCGCGCCGGCAACTCAGATGGTTCGCGGGGCTTTCTCCGACGGATGGATCGCTCGCCCAGGGCGACTGGGCATCGGTTCGCGAAAAGTACTGCCCGACGTCGTCCATCGCACGGCGAAGCGGCGTGCCGTTCGGTTGCGTGCCCGCGCTCTGGAGCTGCGCATAGAAGTTGTCCTTGGGCGTGCCGATGAACGGGCGCACTCCCATGCGAACGGCGTTGTTGTTGACGCCATCGACAAGCGTGGGGACTTCATTGATCGTTCCGTAGCCGACACGGTAGCTCGGAGGCACCAGGGCGAATGCTTCGGACGTCCCGCCGATGGCCACCCGCAGGCGCGAACGCGCATAGACGAACCAGTTCGTGAAGTTCTGAATTTCCTCGGCGTAGGTGCACAACGTCGGGGACACGCAATCCACACGATTCGGGTTCTTGGGAAAGGTTTGTGGCCACCCCGGAAGGTTGGTGATCAAGTTCTGGCGGTAGTCGCTGAGCAGGTCGCCGCTTGCGCCGGCCTTGAGGGTGTAGTACTGCGCGATGGGAGCGGAACGCTCGCTGTCGACACAGTTCGCCAGGTCGGAGCACCATCGCGCAGTCATCAGCTTCGGAAGCCCGGTGAGGTCGACCGTCGTGGCGGGCGCCCGAGGGTCCACGGGTGCGGCATTGGCGGGATAAGTGGGAAAGCGCGTGCCGTCGGACTTGAGCCATGGCCGGTACGTCACGGCCGGGTTGTAGTAGAGCGGGTTCCTGGTCGACCGGGCTTGCCGCGCCAGCAGGCTGCTGCCGTCATAGGTGATGACCGCGTTCTTGAAAATGCCGAAGCCCCATGGAACGACGCCTGCGTACACGACGCCGTCCGGCGTGGTGCACATCGAATCCGGAAAGCATTCGAAGTCCATCGATCCGGAATCGTCCAGCGTGAACATCAGATTCGGTGGCACCGTGACGTTCGTCGTCACCAAGGGCAGTTGCGAGATCGCAGCCTCCGCACGGACTGTCACCAGGACGGCCGCCACGGTCCATGCGATGCGTTTTTTCTTCATGCACTCCTCCCTTCCTTTCGCTCTCACTTGTCGCCCGGCGTCACCAGGGACTGCAGCCAGACTTCACCCCCCGCGTCGGGCTTTCCGGCCGTCGTGTGGAAATCCGCGCTGAAGCCGACGGCCGTGATGAGAAAGGCCGGGCGTCTGGCCGACTCCCCTTGCAGCGAGGTGCTTTCGACCATGCATCTGGGCAACATCGGCAAGGCCCGTGCCGCGGCGTCGCTGGAATTGATTTGAGCTGCATCGACCTGTATCGCCTTGTTGGCCGACGGCTCCCAATTTGCCCGATCGGCCCAGAGCGAAGGCTTCGTGCCATCGAGCGGGTCGGGGTTGGGCGGCACGATCGTCGTGCCACTCTGCACGCCGCCGGACTTGAGCATCTGGTCTTCGCAATAGCGCAATGCGGCCTCGGCCGCCTGGAAGGCGACAGTGTTGGTTCTCAACGCCTTCGAGACCTGTTCTTCGGACGTGGCACGCTGGACCGCCAGCACGGCGACCAGCGAGATGATGATGAGCAGGACCAGGGACATGATCAGAACCACTCCGCGCTGCATGCGCGAGCCTCGGTCGGTCGTTGCGCGGGTCATGGCGCCGTCGCGGCAAAGCCGCCCCGGTTCCGCAGCGTGAACACGCTGCTGTAGGCACGCCGAATCAGGTGGTCCGAAGAAGGCGCGACCTTGCCGCGGCAATCCAGGTAGCTGCCCGCGGCGTCTGGGCTCGGATCGCCGCTGCGCAGCACGATGCACAGCTTGACCGACACGACGCGCGACCATCGCTGGTCGACCGAGCCCGGCAGGGCCTCGACGCTCGCCGCGTCGTCGACATATCGCTCGACCGCCTTGCTTTGCCCGTCGTCGGCGATGCCGAAGCCGACCGTCATGTCCTCCACGTACTGAAGGATGGCCTGGGACTGATAGGCAATCTTGCTGCCGTTCCCGCCGCAATACAGCTCGGGCGTTCCAGTCCTGGCGCCGATGCGCACCTGGTATCTCGATTCGATGAGCGTGTAGGGGACGCCGAGCGCTCCCGTCGCGTTCGCCCCGACGGCCTGGTTCAGGCAGTCCCTGGCAGGCGGAAGCAGGGCCTGAACGCTGGGAATGTCATCGGGGTCGGCGCCCTCGAAGCGGATGGCGAGGGCCGCGGCGCCGGTGCTTCCCGGCGCGCAGGCGAGCAGATCGAAATCCACCGTCGGATCGACGAAGCCGCGGTCGCACGCGCGCACGCCGGCGCCGGAGAAGTTGCGGTCCGGCGTCGGCACCGAAGCACCATTGACCGTCGCCGCGCCCGGTGCGGCGAAGACCCTCGGAATACTGAAACCAGCCATGCGCAACTGCAAACCGATAACCGAGAGCGCGACCGCCGCGTCCTCGTCCATCCGTGCCACCGACGTGGCCTGGCGGCTGCTGACTTGGGTCGAGATGTAGATCGCGAACAGCGCGCCGAGCACGACGAGCCCAAGGGCGATGCTGATCATCAATTCGAGCAGGGTTCGCCCGCCCTGGCGCTGAAGCCGCCGACGAGGCACAGGAGGCACAGGAGGCACAGGAGGCACAGTATTCACAACGTGATCCGGTAGTACATGCAGCGCGGCTTTACCGTGCCGGCCGCAAGGCCGGCGACGGCGACCGCGGGACAGTCGTTCGCGCCGGCCACGGAAAGGCTGGCCTTGGCGTCGTCGGCCGCGCCCACCGTCGCGTCGGGATCGCTCCACAGGATCCAGATGTCGGTCGCCAACGGGTTGACGGCATCGCGCTGCACGAACCCGTCGCCGCCGGGCAGACGCCGGCGCAATTCCTGCGCCCACTGTGCAAGGTCGATGGCCGCGAGATCGGCCGCGCTGCACGGCGAGGAGGCGCAGGCCGGAATCGTCACCGCGGCGGTCGAATAGGCGTCCGTCTTGATATAGCTCCCGGCCTCGAAGCCGTCGACATTGCCGCGCATGCGCTCACCCAACTCGGCCGCAAGCTGCACACCGATCGATTGGAACTGCGCCATCTTCACGTAGCGCAGTGAAGCCGCGGTCAGTCCGGCCAGGCCCAGGAGCCCGAACGACAGGACGAGCATCGCGATCAGCACTTCCAGCAGCGTCGAGCCGCCCTGTGCGGCGGACCGCACCGGGCGGCGGGGGGCGAATGCGGTCATGTCGAGCAGGAGGCGGTGTCGTTGACCAAGCGCGCGCGGCCGACGATGCCGAGGCAGATCAGGCGCATGAAAGTGGAACCGCCAGTGCCCGGACGGAACAGGAAATTGGAAGCGCCGGTTCGCATGAGCCCTGTCGGCAGAAACTGGAGGTCCACGTTCATGTTCTGCGTGATGGATCCGCTGCGCGCGAGCGTCCCCTGGGAACGCAGGAGCATGTCGCCGCCGTTCGCGTCGAACGCGCCGTCTGCGTTCAGGTCGGCGAACACGATCCATCCCGATGCCCAGTCCGAGCCTGCGCTGCACGACGGCATGGCCGCCGTATCGACGTCGGCGCTACGGCATACGCTGACCACCATCCCGCGTTTCATGGCTTCGGCGCGCGCGAAACTCAGCGTCGACATCAGCGCATTCACGCTGTTGGCGACGCCGTTGCGATCGATCAGACTGCGCATCGAAGGCACCGCCAGCGTCAACAAAATGGCGGAGATGGCGAACACCACCAGCATTTCGATCAGCGTGAAGCCCTGGCATCTCCCGATGCCTCGGCGCGCCCCGGCCAAAGCCGAGCAGAATGGTCGTTCCATGTCGCATGACCCGCATGCGGCAAAGCGCGTGCGGAGTTGTCTCCCTGATTTAATTCGGCGAATTCTATGGATAACGTCTCGCAGCGATCGGCAAATCGACCAACGGGCCAAATTGCCGGACTAACGGCAGATGGCGTTCAAATATCGCGAAATGTCGCAAATTGCAGACTCATACCGGCAATCCAATTCGTCATTCAATTCGCGTAGATATGAATAGAAATTTCCTGCCCATGGCGCGTGCATTGGCGCTTGCTCGACAAGCAGGCGCGGACACCGATCCGAATCCGCGCGTCGGTTGCGTGCTGGTCGACCCCAAGGGCGCGATCCTGGGCGAAGGCTGCACGCAGCCGGTGGGCGGTCCGCATGCCGAAGTCATGGCGCTGCGAGATGCCGCGAGCCGCGGCAGCGACGTAACGCAAGCCACGGCCTACGTGACTCTGGAGCCTTGTTCCCACCACGGCCGGACCGGCCCTTGCTGCGACGCGCTGATCCGCGCCGGCATTCGCAAGGTCGTCGCGTCGATGCCCGATCCGAATCCTCTCGTCGCTGGCCAGGGCTTCGAGCGCCTGCGTGCCGCAGGCGTCGAGGTCGAACTGGACGCGGGCACAGAGGAAGCCCGCGAACTCAATCTCGGCTTCTTCAGCCGCATGGTCCGCAAGACACCCTGGGTGCGGCTCAAGGTCGCGGCTTCGCTGGACGGCAAGACCGGGCTTCACAACGGTGTGAGCCAATGGATCACCTCCGACACGGCGCGCGCCGACGGCCACGCATGGCGCGCGCGCGCCAGCGCGGTGCTGACGGGCGTCGGCACGGTGATCGAGGACGACCCGCGCCTCGATGTCCGCCTGGTCGAGACGCCGCGGCAGCCGCACCTCGTGGTCGTCGACAGCCGGCTGCAAACGCCGCCCGAGGCGCGCATCTTCATGGCGGGCCGCGCGGTCTGGATCTACGCCGCCGTGCGAGACGATGCCAGGGCAGCGGCCCTGGAAGCGCGCGGCGCGACCCTGCGCTACCTGCCCGATGCGCGGGGCAAGGTGGACCTCGCCGCCATGCTGAAAGAACTGGCGGCCCGCGAAGTCAACGAGTTGCACGTCGAGGCAGGCCACAAGCTCAACGGATCGCTGCTGCGCGAAGGGCTGGTCGACGAATTGCTGGTCTATCTGGCACCGAAGCTGATCGGCAGCGGCCTCGACATGGCCAGCGACCCCTATGCGGCGGGCCCGCTGACCGCACTCTCGGCGGCCATGCCGCTCGATTTCAGGTCGGTCGACAGGCTCGGCCCCGACCTGCGCATCGTCGCCCGCGTGGCCGGCCGCGACCTGTTTTAGGGTTGGCCCCGACCCCCTGCCGCTTCTCTGCGAAAATGCGGCGATGTTCACCGGAATCATCACCGGCGTGGGGCGCATCGCCGCCGTCCACGACCTCGGCAGCTCTTCGTCCCACGGCAAGCGGCTCAGCATCGC
Source organism: Variovorax sp. SRS16 (assembly GCF_901827165.1). NCBI lineage: Bacteria > Pseudomonadati > Pseudomonadota > Betaproteobacteria > Burkholderiales > Comamonadaceae > Variovorax > Variovorax sp. SRS16. Next base: position 2,315,396 of record NZ_LR594666.1, on the reverse strand, counting down.
GACGCCTGTCGGCTACCTCGACGATGTCGGCCTCGGCGACAGCATTGCGCTCAACGGCGCCTGCATGACCGTCACCACGCTCGATCCCGCGCAGCAGCTGTTCACCATCGACATCTCGGCCGAATCGCTGGCCAAGACCGCCGGCCTGGCCGAAGAGGCGACACGCGTCAACCTCGAAAAGGCGCTGCGCGCCAGCGACCGGCTCGGCGGCCACATCGTGTCCGGCCATGTGGACGGCATCGGCACCGTCAGCCATTTCGCCCCGGTGGGCGAGAGCTGGGAATTGCGCGTGCTGGCGCCGCCCGAGCTCGCCCGCTTCCTGGCGTACAAGGGCTCCATCACCATCAATGGCGTGAGCCTCACCGTCAATACCGTGAACGACCGCGCCGACGGCAGCGAGATCAGCATCAACCTGATCCCGCACACGGTCGACCACACGGCGCTCGGCAGCCTCACGGCCGGCAGCCGCGTCAACCTCGAGATCGACACCGTCGCCCGCTACGTGGAGCGCATGCTCCAGGCCGGCGCCCTTCCCTCCGCACAGAAAGACAGCAGCCCATGAACGCATCCGTCACGCCGATCGCGGCCTCCCGCAGCGGCCCGGCGCCCGCGCCGATCTCCCCGGTCGAAGAGATCGTGGCCGAGATGCGCGCCGGCCGCATGGTGATCCTGGTCGACGAGGAAGACCGCGAGAACGAAGGCGACATCGTCATCGCCGCGGACCACGTGACGCCCGAAGCGATCAACTTCATGGCCCGCCATGCGCGCGGCCTGATCTGCCTGACGCTCTCGCGCGAGATGTGCGAACGGCTGCAGCTGCCGCCGATGGTGGCGCGCAACGGCGCCAAGCACGCCACCGCGTTCACCGTCTCGATCGAAGCCGCCGAGGGCGTGACCACCGGCATCTCGGCGGCCGACCGCGCCCGCACCGTGCAGGCCGCGGTCGCGCGCGACGCCGTCGCGGCCGATCTGGTCCAGCCCGGCCACATCTTTCCGTTGCAGGCGGTCGACGGCGGCGTGCTGATGCGCGCGGGCCATACCGAGGCCGGCTGCGACCTCGCCTCGATGGCCGGCTGCTCGCCCGCTGCGGTGATCTGCGAGGTGATGAACGAGGACGGCACCATGGCCCGGCTGCCCGACCTGCAGGTGTTCGCGGCCGAGCATGGCCTCAAGGTCGGCACCATCGCCGCGCTCATCGAGCACCGCAGCCGCAACGAATCGCTGATCGAGAAGGTCGGCTGCCGCGAGATCCACACGGCCTGGGGCAACTTCACCGCCCATGCCTTCCGCGACAAGCCGAGCAAGGGCGTGCACCTGGCGCTGGTGCGCGGCCAATGGGATGTGGGCGACACGGTGGACGTGCGGGTGCACGAACCGCTCTCCGTGCTCGACGTGCTCGAAGTCAACCGCTCGCTGCACTCGTGGAGCCTCGATGCCAGCCTGGCCCACATCGCAGCCCAGGGCAAGGGCGTCGCCGTGCTGCTCAACTGCGGCGAAACGGGTGCCGAACTGCTGTCGCAATTCGACGGCACCGCACGCCCCGCCCAGGCGCCGGAGCGCGGCCGCATGGACCTGCGCAGCTACGGCATCGGCGCGCAGATCCTGCGCGAATGCGGCGTCCACACCATGAACCTGCTCGGCACGCCGCGCCGCATGCCCAGCATGGCGGCCGGCTACGGCATGGAGATCGCCGGCTATATCACCAAGGAAGAAAAATGAAGACGCGACTCGCAAGGCGGATCCGCTGATGCAACACGCGAACAAGGGCACCGGTGCGCCGCTCGACGGCAAGGGCCTGCGCATCGGCATCGTGCAGGCGCGCTTCAATGAAGACATCACCGATGCGCTGGCGAAGGCCTGCCGCAGCGAACTCGCCGCGCTGGGCGTGGCCGATGACGACATCGACCACTTCAGCGTGCCCGGCGCACTCGAAGTGCCGGTCACCTTGCAGGCGCTGGCCCGGCGCGGGCACTATCACGCGCTGATCGCGCTGGGTTGCATCATCCGCGGAGAAACCTATCACTTCGAACTGGTGGCCAACGAATCGGGCGCCAGCGTGAGCCGCGTCGCGCTCGACCATCGCATCCCGATCGCCAACGCGATCCTCACCACCGAGAACCTCGAACAGGCGATCGCCCGGCAGACCGACAAGGGCCGCGACGCGGCACGCGTCGCTGTCGAGATGGCGCAACTGCTCGCCACCTTTTCATGACCGAATCCACCAAGGCCGAGAACAACGGCAAGCCGCGCCAGTCGCGCACCGGCCTCACCAGCACCGGCGCGCGCAAGGCCTCCGCCAAGTCGAACCGCAGCCGCGCGCGCGAGTTCGCGCTGCAGGCGCTCTACCAGCACCTGGTCGGACGCAACGACGCCGCGGCGATCGACGAGTTCACGCGCGACCTCGCAGGCTTCCACAAGGCCGATGCGGCGCACTATGACGCGCTGCTGCACGGATCGATCGAAGGCGCTGATCAGCTCGACGCGCTCATCGTGCCGCTGCTGGACCGCAAGCTCGAGGAGATCTCGCCGATCGAGCACGCGGTGATGTGGATCGGCGTCTACGAATTCCAGCACTGCCTCGACGTGCCGTGGCGCGTGGTGCTCAACGAGTGCATCGAACTCGCGAAGGAATTCGGCGGCACCGACGGCCACAAGTACGTGAATGCGGTGCTCAACGGGCTCGCGCCGCAGCTGCGGCCGGCCGAGGTCGAAGCCGACCGCGCCAGCGGAAAGGCCCGGCCGTGAGGATTTCGAAGCGTGCCGAGCGCATCGAGCCTTTCTATGTGATGGAGGTCGCCAAGGCCGCCGCCACGCTGGCACGCGAGGTGGCGCACACCGAGCGGCCGATGATCTTCCTCAACATCGGCGAGCCCGATTTCACCGCGCCGCCGCTGGTGCAGGAAGCCGCCGCGCGGGCCGTGCGCGCCGGCGCGACGCAGTACACACAGGCCACGGGACTCGACCGCCTGCGAGAGCGCATCAGCGGCTGGTATGCCGAGCGCTTCGGCGTCGACGTGCCGGCGCGTCGCATCGTCATCACGGCCGGCGCATCGGCCGCGCTGCAGCTGGCCTGCCTCGCGCTGATCGAGGCCGGCGACGAAGTGCTGCTGCCCGATCCGAGCTATCCCTGCAACCGCCATTTCGTCACCGCGGCCGACGGCCGCGCCGTGCTCATCCCGACCACCGCGGCCGAACGCTTCCAGCTCAGCGCCGCGAAAGTCGAAGCCGCCTGGACCCCGCACACGCGCGGCGTGCTGCTGGCCTCGCCGTCCAACCCGACCGGCACCTCGATCGCGCCCGACGAACTGCGCCGCATCCACGACGTCGTCACGCGGCGCGGCGGCATCACGCTGATCGACGAGATCTACCTCGGCCTGTCGTACGACGCCACCTATGGCCAGACCGCGCTCGCCATCGACGACCAGGTCATCAGCATCAACAGCTTCAGCAAGTACTTCAACATGACCGGCTGGCGCCTCGGCTGGCTGGTGGTGCCCGACGTTCTCGTGCCGGCGATCGAGCGGCTGGCGCAGAACCTCTTCATCTGCGCCAGCACCGTCTCGCAGCATGCGGCACTGGCCTGCTTCGAGGCCGACAGCATCACCGAATACGAACGCCGCCGCGCCGAGTTCAAGGCCCGGCGCGACTGGTTCATTCCGCAGCTCGATGCGCTGGGCCTCAATGTGCCGGTGGTGCCCGACGGCGCCTTCTATGCCTGGGCCGATTGCTCGGCCTTCGGCGAGAGGCTCGGCATTTCCGGCAGCTGGGATTTCGCCTTCGAGGCCATGAAGCAGGCGCATGTCGCCATCACGCCCGGCCGCGACTTCGGCACCGACCAGACCGGCCGCTTCGTTCGCTTCTCGACTGCCAGCTCGATGGCACACCTCGAGGAATCGGTCGCGCGGCTGCGCGCATGGGCCAGTGCGGCCATCGCCGCATGAGCGCAGCGCCGGGCCGCCCCAGGCAAGCTCGCTCCCGCTTGGCGGGAAGGCGCGAAGCGTCAAGGGTGCAGCGATGACTTTTGTCTTTCCCATCCGCGTCTACTGGGAAGACACCGATGCCGGCGGCATCGTGTTCTATGCCAACTACCTGAAATTCATGGAGCGCGCGCGCACCGAATGGCTTCGTTCGCTCGGCATCGCCCAGGGCCGGCTGCGCGAGGAAAGCGGTGGCATCTTCGTGGTCAGCGAGACGCAGCTCAAGTACCATCGCCCGGCGCGGCTCGACGACGAACTGCTGGTTACAGCCGATCTGCGCGAGATCGGCTCCGCGTCCCTGATAATCGGTCAACGCGTGCTATCAAAATCAGAGCAAGACCGGACCGAAGGCGTTTCGCCCGAGCCCTTGCTGCTGTGCGAGGGCACGATCCGGATCGGCTGGGTCGATGCCGCCACGCTCCGACCTTCGCGTATGCCGCGGCAAGTTTCGGGAACCCTCGAGCGCTATGCGGGCTCCATGTCTCAACCTCATCAGCCATGAATCAAGAACTGTCGATCCTCAATCTCCTGGTCCATGCCAGTCTTCCGGTGCAGTTTGTGGTGGCGCTGCTGCTCATCGTGTCGGTTGCCAGCTGGGCTGCCATCTTCCGCAAGTTCTTCTCGCTCAAGCGCACGCGCGCGCTCAACGACGACTTCGAGCGCGAGTTCTGGTCCGGCACCAGCCTGAACGAACTCTTCGCGTCCGCCGCGCAGAACGCCAAGTTCGCCGGCCCGATGGAGCGCATCTTCGCTTCCGGCATGCGCGAATACCAGAAGCTGCGCGAACGCCACGTCAGCGATGCCGGCACCCTGCTCGACGGCGCGCGCCGCGCGATGCGGGCAAGCTTCCAGCGCGAACTCGACGCGATCGAGCAGAACCTCTCCTTCCTGGCCACCGTCGGCTCGGTCTCACCCTATGTGGGCCTGTTCGGCACCGTGTGGGGGATCATGCATGCCTTCACCGGCCTGGCGGCGCTCGCGCAGGTCACGCTCTCGACCGTGGCGCCCGGCATCGCCGAGGCCCTGGTCGCGACCGCCATCGGCCTGTTCGCGGCCATTCCGGCCGTGGTGGCCTACAACCGCTTCGCACGCGAGATCGACAAGATCGCGATCGCGCTCGAGACCTTCATCGAAGAGTTCTCGAACATCCTGCAGCGCAACCTGACGGCGCACGTCAATCCGGCCTCGGTCACGCCGGCCACCGGGCGCTGAGGCGGAGTACCGCACCATGCCCGCCATGTCCTCCCGCGGCCGAGGCCGCCGCACGATCAACGAGATCAACATGGTCCCGTTCATCGACGTGATGCTGGTGCTGCTGATCATCTTCATGGTCACGGCGCCGCTGATCACGCCGAGCGTGATCAACCTGCCCACGGTCGACCGCGCCAACAAGCAGCCCGACAAGCCGATCGAGATCGTCATCAAGAGCGACGACGAAGTGCAGATCAAGAAGGATCCGTCGATGGGCAGCGGCGGCAGCTCGATCCCGATGACGCAGATCGGCGCTGCCGCCAAGGCCGCGCAGGGCGGCGATGACCAGCGCCCGGTGGTCATCAGCGCCGACAAGACGGTCAAGTACGACACGGTGGTCAAGGCGATGAACTCGCTCAAGAAGAGCGGCATCGAGCGCGTCGGCCTGTCGGTCACGACCACGGGCGCCAAGTAAGGCATGTCGCTCGCCGCCGACCGCCCCGAGTTCGCGCCGCCGCCGCAGCGCGGCACGCCGCGCGCCGTGGTGCTTGCGCTGATCGCGCACGCGCTGCTGATCGCGGCGCTGACCTGGGGCGTGAACTGGAAGCGCGAGGCAGAGGACGAGGCGGTCGAGGCCGAGCTGTGGTCTTCGACCGTGCAGCAGGCCGCGCCACGGCTGTCGGCGCCACCGACGCCCGTGCCGCCCACGCCGGCCCCGAGGCCCGCGCCACCGCCGCCTCCACCGCCCCCACCTCCACCGCAGGCCGTGAAGCCGCCCGAGCCCACGCCGGCGCCGCGCGCGCCCGACATCGCCCTCGAACGCGAGAAGAAGCAAAAGGAACAGAAAGAGCAGAAGGAGCGCGAGCTCGAGCAGCAGGCGCAACAGCAGAAGAAGCTCGACGCCGCCAAGAAGGCCGCGCAGGACAAGAAGGACGCCGAAGCCAGGCAGCGCGCCGAGGACGAGGCCGAGCGCAAGAAGGAAGAGCAGCAGAAGCAGGCCGAGCTGAAGAAGCAGCAGGACGCCGCGGCCAAGCAGGCCGAAGCGGCGAAGAAGAAAGAGGCCGACGCCAAGCAGGCGGCACAACTCGCGGCGGACCGCGCAGCCACGCTCAAGCGCATGCAGGGTCTCGCGGGCGCGAGCGGCGACGACAACTCGAAGGGAACGGCGCTGAAGTCCTCGGGCCCGTCGGGCAGCTATGGCGGCCGGGTCGCGGCGGCCGTGCGGCCCAACGTGGTGTTCCCCGATGCCGATCTGGTGAGCGGCAATCCGGGCGCGGAGTTCGATGTGCGCCTGGCGCCCGATGGCACCATCGTCGGCACGCCCACGCTGACCAAGTCCAGTGGCCTGCCCACCTGGGACGAAGCCGCGCTGCGTGCCCTGGAGAAGACGGAGAAGCTGCCGCGCGACATCGACGGCACCGTGCCGCCACGGCTGATCGTCACGCTGCGACCCAAACGCTGAAGAAGCGCTTCAGCCGCTACTCGTAGACCACCGCCGCACGCCCCGCATCGGCCTGCGCCATCCAGCTCGCCAGCGCCGCATCGGTCGGAAAGAACTTCGCGCGCTCGCCCAGCTGCAGTTCGACCTGCGCGCCGCCACGCGCCATCGACAGCCGCACGCCGAGCCCTTGCAGCAGCTCGCCATGCTCGCTCTGCTCGCTGCGCGGCGGAAACTCCTTCACCAGCCGCGCGATGTCCGGCGCCTTGCCGTTGACCGCGACACGCAGGAACTTGCCGAAGCGGCAGCGCGCCGTCGCCAGGTCCCACACCTGCTGAACCTGGAAGCGCGCCTCGAAGCCGCCGCGGCCGGGCTGCAGCCGGCCGCTCACGATCACCAGTTCGTCGTCCTTCAGCACGTTGCGGTTGGCGTTGAAGAGCGCCTCGTCGGCCGTCGCATCGATCGCGCCCGACTTGTCGTCGAGCTTGAAGATCGCGAGCCGGCCGCGCTGGCCGTTGATGACACGGAAGTCGCTCACGATGCCCGCGATGACCTGCTGCTCGCGGCTGTCCATGAGCTCGTCGATCTCGCGCTTGCAGAAGCGCCGCACCTCGTGCGCGACCTCGTCGAACAGGTGCCCCGACAGGTAGAAGCCGATCGCCGTCTTCTCGTAGGTCAGGCGTTCCTTCACGCCCCAGGGCGTGGCATCGATCAGGTCGGGCTCGGCCGTCGCGCTGCCGTGCTCGCTGTCGCCGAAGATGTCGACCTGTGCCGCATTGGCTTCGGTCGCGCTGGCGAACTCGAAAGCGCGGTCGAGCGAGGCGACCAGCGCGGCGCGGTTCTGCTGCAGCGAATCGAAGGCGCCGGCCTTGATCAGCGCCTCGACCGTTCGCTTGTTGATGCGCTGGCGGTCCACGCGCACGCAGAAATCGAACAGGCTCTGGAACGGACCGCCCTCTTCCCGCGCCTTGACGATCGCCTCGACCGCGAGCTGGCCCGTGCCCTTGACCGCGCCGAGGCCGTAGCGGATCACCTTGTCGGTGACCGGCTCGAAGCGATGGTGGCCGCGATTGACATCCGGCGGCTCGAAGGTCATGCCGAAATTCTTCTGCGCGTCCTCGAACAACACCTTTAGCTTGTCGGTGTCGTCCATTTCCACCGTCATGTTGGCGCAGTAGAACTCGGCCGTGTAGTGGACCTTGAGCCAGCCCGTGTGATAGGCCAGGAGCGAATAAGCGGCCGCGTGCGACTTGTTGAAGCCGTAGCCCGCGAACTTCTCCATCAGGTCGAAGATCTCGTCGGCCTTGGGCTGGTCGATGTGGTTCTTGGCCGCACCGGCGCGGAAGATCTCGCGGTGCTCGGCCATCTCCTCGGCCTTCTTCTTGCCCATCGCGCGGCGCAGCAGGTCGGCGCCGCCGAGCGAGTAGCCGCCCAGGATCTGCGCCGTCTGCATCACCTGTTCCTGGTAGACCATGATGCCGTAGGTTTCCGACAGCATCTCCTCCACCAGCGGATGCGGATACTCGACCGGCTCGCGCCCGTGCTTGCGCGCGACGAAGCTCGGGATCAGGTCCATCGGGCCCGGGCGGTACAGCGCGTTGAGCGCGATCAGGTCTTCCAGCCGCGTCGGCCGCGCATCCTTGAGCATGCCCTGCATGCCGCGCGATTCGAACTGGAACACCGCCTCGGTCTTGCCTTCGGCGAACAGCTTGTAGGTGGGCGAATCGTCCAGCCGGATGTTCTCGTAGGCGAAGTTCTCCTGGCCCTTGTGGCGCGCGACGATGAAGTCCTTCGCGATCTCGAGGATGGTCAGCGTCGCCAGGCCCAGAAAGTCGAACTTGACGAGCCCGACCGCCTCGACATCGTCCTTGTCGTACTGGCTCACGGCCGAGTCGCTGCCGGGCTGCTGGTAGAGCGGACAGAAGTCGGTGAGCTTGCCCGGCGCGATCAGCACGCCGCCCGCATGCATGCCGATGTTGCGCGTCATGCCTTCGAGCTTCTGCGCCAGCTCGACCAGCATGCGCACTTCCTCTTCCTTCTCGATGCGGGCCGCGAGTTGCGGCTCCATCTCGATCGCGTAGTTGTTCTTGTCGCCTTCGGGCTTGGGCGACGGCGGATACTGGATCGTGACCGGCTGGCCGGGCTTGTTCGGAATGAGCTTGCTGATGCCGTCACAGAACATGTAGCTCATGTCGAGCACGCGGCCGACGTCGCGGATCGCGGCGCGCGCGGCCATGGTGCCGAAGGTCGCGATCTGGCTCACGGCGTCGCGGCCGTACTTGTCCTTGACGTAGTCGATCACGCGGTCGCGGTTGCCCTGGCAGAAGTCGATGTCGAAGTCGGGCATCGAGACGCGCTCGGGATTCAGGAAGCGTTCGAACAGCAGCTTGTATTCGAGCGGATCGAGATCGGTGATCTTGAGCGCATAGGCCACCAGCGAGCCCGCACCCGAGCCGCGGCCCGGGCCGACCGGGCAGCGGTTCTTCTTGGCCCAGTTGATGAAGTCGCCGACGATCAGGAAGTAGCCCGGGAAGCCCATCTTGAGGATGGTGTTGATCTCGAACTCGAGCCGTTCGACGTAGCGAGGCCGCTCGGCATCGCGCTTGGCGGCATCGGGATAGAGATGCGCGAGCCGCTCTTCCAGCCCCTCGAACGAAGCGACGCGGAAGTAGGCCTCGATCGGCATGCCGTCGGGCGTCGGAAAGTTCGGCAGCTGCGGCTTGCCGAGCGTCAGCGTGAGGTTGCAGCGGCGCGCGATCTCGACCGTGTTGGCGAGCGCGCTCGGCACGTCGGCGAAGAGCTGCGTCATCTCGGCCGACGACTTGAAGTACTGCTCGCGCGTGAACTTGCGCACGCGGCGCGGGTTGCCGAGGATCTCGCCTTCGGAGATGCAGACGCGCGCCTCGTGCGCCTCGTAGTCCTCGGCGGTGGCGAACTGCACCGGGTGCGTGGCGACCACCGGCAGGCCGAGCCGCGCGGCCAGCTGCACGGCCGCGACCACATGCGGCTCGTCCTCGGGGCGGCCGGCGCGCTGCAGCTCGATGTAGAAGCGATGCGGGAACAGACCCGCGAGTTGCAGCGCGATCTCCGCCGCGCGTTCGGCCTGGCCTTGCAGCAATGCCGCGCCCAGCGGTCCGGCCTGCGCGCCCGACAGGGCGATCAGCCCCCCCTGCAGTTCTTCGAGCCAGGCCAGCTTGACCACCGCCTGGGCTTGACCCCGGCCGACGTTCTGCGTCCAGGCCCGTGCGAGCAGTTCCGACAGGTGCAGATAGCCCTCGTTGTTCTGCACCAGCAGCACGATGCGCGTCAACGACGCGATGTCGCTGCCCAGCCCTTCGAGGAAGACCTCGACACCCAGCACGGGCTTCACGCCCTTGCCGCGCGCCTCCTTGTAGAACTTGACCGCGCCGAAGAGGTTGTTGAGGTCGGTGATGGCCAGTGCAGGCTGGCCGTCGGCCGCGGCGGCCTTGACGACTTCGTCGATGCGGTTGGTGCCGTCGACGACGGAGAACTCGGTGTGCAGGCGCAGGTGAACGAACATGGGTCCATTGTAGAAAGCCGCGGCCCGGCGGCGACCTAGAATCGCGCCCCGTGCAAGAGATTTTGAATATCGCCGCCTACAAGTTCGTGCCGATCGACGACGGCGCGGCAGTGCGCGAGACGCTGCGCGCAAGCACCCATGCACTCGGCCTCAAGGGCACCGTGCTGCTCGCGCCCGAGGGCATCAACCTGTTCGTGGCCGGCGCGGCCGATGCCGTGGACGCATTTCTCGATGGCCTGCGCGCCGACGCGCGCTTCGCCGACTTGGAGGCCAAGCGGAGCTGGTCCGAAGCCCAGCCCTTCCGCCGCATGCTGGTCAAGCTGAAACGCGAGATCATCCGCATGGACCATCCCGCGATCCAGCCCGCGGCCGGCCGCGCGCCCGGCATCGATGCGCCGACGCTCAAGCGCTGGCTCGACCAGGGCCATGACGACGCCGGCAAGCCGATCGCGCTGCTCGACACGCGCAACGCCTTCGAGGTCGACCACGGCAGCTTCGACGGCGCCATCGACTGGCGCATCGGCAAGTTCACCGAGTTTCCCAAGGCGCTGCGCGCGCATCGCGAGGCGCTCGCGGGCAAGACGGTGGTGAGCTTCTGCACCGGCGGCATCCGCTGCGAGAAGGCCGCCATCCTGATGCGCGAAGAAGGCGTGGCGGACGTGCTGCAGCTCGAAGGCGGCATCCTCAAGTACTTCGAGCAGGTCGGCGGCGCGCATTACCACGGCGAGTGCTTCGTCTTCGATGGCCGCGAGACGCTGGCGCCCGATCTGAGCGCGCGATCGAAGCATGCGAGCGCCCGCGCGTCCGAGGACCCGGACCTCGCGCGCAAGCGCTGAGAAGAAGGCCGCGCCTCAGACCGGCGTGCTTTTCGTATCGGGCTCTTGCACGCCGAACGGATGGCCGGGCAGCGGAATGAATTCGGTCTCGCCGGGCACTTGCCCCATGCGCTGCGCGGCCCAGTCGGCGCCGGCCTCGAGGATGCGTTCGCGCCGGCTCGAAACGAAATTCCAGGTGATGTAGCGCGGCCCGTCGAGCGGCTCGCCGCCGATCACCACGACGCGAACGGCGGCCTGCGCGGTCAGCACCCCGCCCTCGCCTTCGGGCAGCATCGCCATGGCGTGCTGGGCCACGGGCGTGCCGTCCAGCGACACGTCGCCGTCGACGGCATAGATGGCCAGCTCCTTCGCCAGCGCCGGCAGCTCGAAGCGCGCGCCGGCCGGCAGCGCGAGGTCGAGGTAGACCGTGTGCGACAGGGTCGCCACCGGCGAGCGCGCACCGAAGGCCTCGCCGACCAGCACGCGCACAGCGACGCCCTGCACGTCGAGCGCAGGGATGTCGGTCGCCGCCGTGTGCGAGAAGGCCGGCTCGTCCTCCTCGTGCGCCAGCGGCAGCGCGGCCCAGAGCTGCAGGCCGTGGTTCACGTAGCTCGCATCGCGCAACCGCTCGGGCTTGCGCTCCGAATGCACGATGCCGCGGCCCGCGGTCATCCAGTTGATCGCGCCGGGCAGGACCTCCTGCACCGAGCCCAGGCTGTCGCGATGCTTCATCGCACCCTCGAACAGGTAGGTCACGGTGGCGAGGCCGATGTGCGGATGCGGCCGCACGTCGTGCTGCATGCCCGGCTGCTCGCTGGCCGGTCCGAAATGGTCGAAGAATACGAAAGGGCCAACCGAGCGTCGCTGCGCCGACGGCAGCAGACGCCGGACCTTGAAGCCCCCGCCGAGGTCCTTGTCATGGGGTTGCAGCAGCAGGGGTCCGGTCGTCATATCGTCTCTCCATGGTCGGCGTTGGGCGAGTCATTTGACCAGTTCGGCCACCCGTTTGCCAAATACGCGTGCGGTTTCCAGATCGCCGCGCGACATCTCGGCCGGACTCGCATCGGAAGGCGAGGTGGTCAGCAGGCCGCCATAGCCGCCGACGTAGTTGATCGCGTCGCGCGTTGCCGCCTTGTCGTTGCTCGGCAGGATGCCGAGCCCGGCCCACAGGCCGCCGTGCTGCATGGCCAGGTGCCAGAGGTAGGTCACGGTCGCGACCTTGTCGCCGTTCATGGTGGCGCTGTTGGTGAAGCCGGCGAACAGCTTGTTGCGCCAGCCCTGCGTGTACCAGACCTTGGACGAGGCGTCCGCGAACTTCTTGAACTGCCAGCTCACGCCGCCCATGTAGGTGGGCGAGCCCATGATGATCGCGTCGGCCGCGGCCAGGAGGTCCCAGCCTTCGGCCGGCAGGTTGCCGTCGGCATCGATCGCGAGCAGCTGCGCCTCGGCACCCTCGGCCACGGCCTGCGCCACGCGCTGGGTGTGGCCGTAGCCGGAATGAAAGACGACGACGATGTCGCTCATGCGGTGCTGCCTGCGCTCAGCGCTTGTCGATGCTGAAGCGGCCGGCGCCCAGCACGGAGAAGGCCAGCAGACCGCCGGCGATCGCCATGTTCTTGTCGAAGTTGAGCTTCATCATCGCGTACTTCGCTTCCGGCATGCCCCAGAAATTGTGGAAGAACAGCGCAGTGGCCAGCACGAACAGCGCCATGACGAAGGCCGTCCAGCGCGTCTTGTAGCCCAGCAGCAAGGCGATGCCGAAGCCGAGTTCGACAATGATCGCGATCACGGCACCGAGCTGCGGCAGCGGCAGGCCCACCGACGCGATGTAGCCGACCGTGCCGGCAAAGCCCAGCAGCTTGTTGATGCCGGCCGGGATGAACAGGTAGGCGATCAGGATGCGGCCGATCAATGCCAGCGTGTCCTGCGGCGATGTGGCCGTCGCGGGGGCAGCATAGTTCGATGCGGTGGTGGTTGCCATGAGAAATAACTCCTGAGTTGATGAGAGAGAGGAAGGAAAGAAAAAAATGCGGCCTCAGGCCGCGAGGTCGAACACCAGCACCTCGGCGTCCTTGCCGCCGCCGAGCGTGAGTTGCGATTCGCCTTCGAGCATCGCGGCATCGCCGCCGCCGAGCTTCTGGCCATTGACTTCGAGCTCGCCGCGCACCAGATGCACGTAGCTCTTGCGCTTCGGATCGAGCGCCAGTTGCGCCTTCTCGTCGCCGTCGAGCAGGCCCGCGTACAGGTGCGCATCGGCATGCAGCAGCACCGAGCCGTCGGCGCCGTCGGGCGAGGCGACCAGCCGCAGCCGGCCGCGCTTCTCGGCCTCGGTGAAGTTCTTCTGTTCATAGCCGGGCGCGATGCCGCGCACGTTCGGCTCGATCCAGATCTGCAGGAAATGCGTGGTCTGGTCGGCCTTGTGGTTGAACTCGCTGTGCATCACGCCGCGGCCCGCGCTCATGCGCTGCACATCGCCCGGCGGGATCGATTCGACATTGCCCATGCTGTCCTTGTGCGCGAGTTCGCCCGAGAGCACGTAGCTGATGATCTCCATGTCCTTGTGGCCGTGGGTGCCGAAGCCGGCACCGGCGGCCACGCGGTCTTCGTTGATCACGCGCAGGTTGCCGAAACCCATGTGCGCGGGATCGTAGTAGCCGGCAAAGGAAAAGCTGTGGAAGGAGCGCAGCCAGCCGTGATCGGCATAACCGCGTTCCTGGGATTTACGGACTTGCAACATCGTCTTTCTCCTGCCCTCTTCGTCGAGGGCTTTCGAATGCCGCGCCCTGTGCGCAGCGGATGTCTGTGACTTTAGGGTGCGTGCCGGTGCGAAGGAGCCTTCACTTTTGATGGCATCATGCAAATCTTTTGAACGATAGGCTCCCATGCCCACCGCCCGCGACGTCCTGACGCCCGACGCCTTGTCGATGCTGCAGACCGTGGCCAGCACCGGCAGCTTCGCCGCCGCCGCCCGTGCGCTCGATCTCGTGCCCAGCGCGCTGAGCTACCGCGTGCGGCAGATCGAGGATGCGCTCGACGTGCTGCTGTTCGACCGCAGCGCGCGCCAGGCGCGCGTGACCGAGGCGGGCCAGGAATTGCTGCGCGAAGCCGCGCGCCTGCTGGGCGAGATCGATGCCGTGGCCAACCGTGTCAAGCGCATCGCGACGGGCTGGGAATCGATGCTCACCATCGCGGTCGACAGCGTGATCGCGCGCGATCCGCTGCTCGACCTGGCCACCGCGTTCTATGCGCTCGAGCCGCCGACGCGGCTCAAGCTGCGCGACGAGACGCTGCTCGGCACCATCGAGGCGCTGACCACCGGCGAGGCCGATCTCGCGGTGGGCGCGGTGCTCGATGCGGCCAGCCTGGCCTTCACCGCCACCGGCATCCGCAGCCGGCCGATCGGCGAGCTGGCTTTCGTCTATGCGGTGGCGCCGCACCATCCGCTCGCCCGGCTCGATGCGCCGCTCAGCGACGCCGTGCTGCGCCAGCACCGCGCCGTCGCCGCAGCGGACTCCTCACGCTCGGGGCCGAGCATGACGGTCAATCTCGTCGGCGGCCAGGACGTGCTCACGGTGCCGACCATGCAGGCCAAGCTCGCGGCCCAGCTGCATGGCCTCGGCGGCGGCTTCCTGCCCGAGCCGATGGCGCGGCCCTACATCGAGGCCGGCCATCTGGTCGAACGCCTGACCGAGCGCAAGCCGCCGATCGCCACCATGCATTGCGCCTGGCGCGCCCGCACCGCCGGCAAGCCGGGCCGCGCGCTGCAATGGTGGCTCGCCCAGTTCGAGCACGAGGGCACGCGCCGCGCGCTGCTCGAACGCCATCGCGGCCGATGACCCATGCAACGGGGTTAGAGTCGCCTGAACCGCCCTACCGATACATCGACATACAGAGACCACCATGACCACTCGCCCCGCTGCCGATCGCCACCGATCCACTTCATCGCGCCACTACGCCGTCGTCGGCGCCGGCATCGCGGGCGTGGCGTGCGCGCGCACGCTGGTGCAGGCGGGCCATCGGGTCACCGTGTTCGAGCGCGAGGCCACGGCCGGCGGCCGGATGGCGAGCGAATCCACGGCCTTCGGCAAGTTCGACAGCGGCGCGCAGTACTTCACCGTGCGCGATCCGCGCTTCGCCCGCGCGCTCGAACTCGCGCCGCAGCTGTGCAAGCCCTGGAGCGCGAACCTGGTGCGCGTGCTCGACCCGCACGGCCGCGTGGCCGAGGCGGCACTGCCTGCGCTCGAGCCCCACTGGGTCGCGCAGCCGGGGATGGACGCCCTGGTCACCGCATGGGCCGCGCCGCTGGGCGACAGCCTCGTGACGGACACGCGCGTCACTCACATCGAGGCCGACACGCTCGATGCGCGGCGCTGGCAGCTGCGCACCTCGGGTGCCGGCGATTCGCAGCATGTGTACTCCGGTTTCGACGCCGTGCTGCTGGCCGTGCCGCCGGGCCGCGCGCGGGCCTTGCTCGGCGACGGCAAGCTGTCGGCCGCACTCAGCGAAAAGATCGAAGCCGTGCGCATTGCGCCCTGCTGGACGCTGATGATCGCCTTCCCCCAGGCCAACCAGCCGACGCTGTCGCATCTGGGCCCGCAATGGAATGCGGCCCGCAGCACGCACCATCGGGTCGCGTGGCTGGCCCGCGAATCCTCCAAGCCCGGCCGCGACCGCATCGAGCGCTGGACCCTGCAGGCCAGCGCGGCATGGTCGCAGGAGCATCTGCGCGACGACGCGGCGCGTGTCGCCGCCAAGCTGCTGCGCGCCTTCGCCGAGATCACCGGCATCCGCGCCGAGCCTTCGCACGTGCAGGCGCGCTGCTGGCCCGAGGCCCAAACCCAGGTGCCGGTCGGCACGCCGCACCTGTGGGATGCGAAGCGCCGTCTCGGCGTGGCCGGCGACTGGTGCATCGGGCATCGCGTGGAGGATGCGTTCCTCTCGGGCCTCACGCTGGCGCTCGAGGTGGCCTGAACCTCGCGAGGCGATGATCCGGACCGGCCGCTTCGCGCCCTCTCCGACAGGCCCGCTGCATGCCGGTTCGATGGTCGCGGCGCTGGCCAGCTGGCTCGACGTTCGGGCCCGCGGTCCGCAGGCGCGCTGGCTGGTGCGCATCGAGGACGCCGACACCGAACGCTGCCTGCCCGGCATGGGGGAAGCGATCCTCGCCCAGCTGGCCGCCTGCGCCATGCTGCCGGACGCGCCGCCGGTCTGGCAGACACAGCGCATCGGCCTTTACGTCAAGGCCCTGGAACGGCTCGCGGCCGCGCAGCTCGCCTATCCCTGCGGCTGTTCACGCAAGGACATCGACGAAGCCCTGGTGCGCCAGGGCATGGCGCACCGCCGGCATGGCGAGCGCGTCTATCCCGGCACCTGCCGCGATGGCCTGCACGGCAAGCCGGCGCGGGCCTGGCGCTTCGCGGCCACGAAGTTCCAGGCGACGCAGCCGTCCGGTGCACTGCGCTGGCGCGACCGCCGCCTCGGCGATCAGCAACAGGACGTGGCGCACGAGGTCGGCGATTTCGTGCTGCGGCGCGCCGACGGACCCTGGGCCTATCAGTTGGCCGTCGTGGTCGACGATGCCGACCAGGGCGTGACCGACATCGTGCGCGGCGCCGACCTGGCCGACAACACCGCGCGCCAGATCCTGCTTCAGCGCGCGCTCGCCTTGCCGACGCCGAGCTACCTGCATGCGCCGCTCGTGCTCGGGGCCGACGGCGACAAGCTGTCCAAGCAGAACGGCGCATCGCCGGTGGATACTGCTTCGCCGGGCGCGGCGCTGGCTGCGCTCGATGCAGCGGCGCGGGTGCTCGGACTCGGTCCCACGGCCGCTTCATCGCCGGCCGACGCGCTCGCCGGTTGGGTGCCCGAATGGCGCACTCTCTACAATCCGCGGCCGTGATCATCCCCCCCGCCAACGACCTCCCCCGCGATCCGCCCGCCGATGCCGCCGGCGGCGAGACGCACCCGCTGCACCGCCGCCTGAAGAGCTTCGTCAAGCGCGGCGGCCGCACCACCGACGGCCAGGCGCGTGCCTACGACGAATTCGGGCCACGCTTCCTCTTGCCCTATCAGCCTGCGCCGCTCGACATCGATGCCGCCTTCGGCCGTCAGGCGCCGACCGTGCTGGAGATCGGCTTCGGCATGGGCGAGGCCACGGCGCACATCGCGGCCCTGATGCCGGAGAGGAATTTTCTGTGCTGCGAGGTGCACGAGCCCGGCGTCGGCGCGCTGCTCAAGCGCATCGGCGAGCAGCAGTTGCAGAACATCCGCATCTGCGCCCACGATGCGGTCGACGCCATCGACCACATGCTGATGCCCGGCACGCTGGCCGGCATCCACGTGTTCTTCCCGGACCCGTGGCACAAGAAACGGCACAACAAGCGCCGGCTGATCCAGCCGCCCTTCGTTCGCAAGCTGGCCGAGCGGCTCGCGCCGGGCGGCTACCTGCACTGCGCGACCGACTGGCAGCCCTATGCCGAGCAGATGCTCGAAGTGCTCTCACAGGAAACGCTGCTGCGCAACACGGCCGCCGGAGGCTTCGCGCCGAAACCCGCCTACCGGCCGCTGACCAAGTTCGAGAACCGCGGCCTCAAGCTGGGCCACGGCGTGTGGGACGTGGTGTTCGAGCGCCTCTGACCGGCGCGCTCAGTGCGCGACGCGCCGCGCATGCTCGGCCGGCGCGGCACCCTGCGCCGCCAGCACGTGCCGGTGCGAGGCCATGATGAGCGCGGCCCGGTAGGCCGAGCGGCTGGCCGTCTTGGTGTGGTTGACCAGCGTCTTCCATTCGCGCTCGAGCTCCTGCGGCGAGCGGTCGGTGCGGCGGTTCATCAGGGCCTCGCTGGCATCGATCAGCGCCGCGGCCGAACAGAGGCAGATGTTGATTGCCGACTGCGCGGCGCTGGCGCGAAAGCGCTGTTCTTCGGTCGTCGGCGCGCTGCCGGCGAACTCCAGCGGCACGCTGTGGGTGGGTCCGACATAGGGGTCGCCGTGCAGCGCGCTGTCGGCGCGGGCAAGCACTCGTTCGATGGCGGCCAGCGCGCTTTCGAGCAGCGCAGTATCGGATGGCTGTGAATTCATGTCGTTCGCGGAAAGGGCTCCGGAGTCCGCTGGGATGTTGACAGCAGCGCATCGTTTCGCCGCGTGCAAATCGCACAATCAAGATACAAAAGTTCGTGGTTCCGAGGCTGTACCCCATCGCTCAACGTGACTTACTGCCTTCTTCTTTGGCATCGAAGACGCTACATTTTTCGATCGATGTAGCGAGGGGATTTCATGGATCAATCACGCCGGCATTGGCTGGGCGCCGCAGGCGCGGCGCTTCTGTGGGGCGGCGGCCTTGGCGCCAGCCACGCGCAGACGGCCCGTGCCGCGGCGGGCGCAGCGCGCACCGTGGTCCTCGGGCAATCGGTTCCGCTCACCGGCGCGGCCAGCGAGATCGGGCTGGCCTTCGCGGCCGGCTGCCGCCTCTGCACGACCCAGTTCAACGAAAGCAACGCGGCGCCCGGCATCCAGCTCAAGCTCGTGCAGCTCGACGACGGCTACGACGCCGCGCGTGCCGCCGCCAACGCGCGCACCCTGCTCGGCGCCCAGAAGGCGGACCTGCTGTTCGGCTTCGTCGGCACCGCGAGCAGCGATGCCGGTGCGGCCATCGCGCAGGACCAGGGCACCGTGCTGTTCGCGCCCTTCGCCGCGTCGGACGGCCTGCGCGGGCCGGCCCACACCAACGTCTTCCACGTGCGTCCCAGCATGGCCGACGAAGCCCTCAAGATCGTGCGCCAGTGCGCGACCGTCGGCCAGACGCGCATCGCGCTGGTCGGCGACGACGATGCCATGGGGCGCGCCGGCCTCGCCGCGGTCGAACAGGCCATGACCGAACTCAAGCTCGGTCCGCTGGTGGCCACCGCGCTGGTGCCCGCGGCCGGCGACAAGCTGGACACGGCGCTCGCCGCGGTGCAGCGGCAGTCGCCCCAGGCCATCGTCCTGGTGTCGCTCTCGGGCACCACGGCCAACGTGATCCGCAAGCTGCGCAAGAGCGGCTACGCGGGCAACTTCACGGCCTTCTCGATCGTCGGCATCGATCCGCTCTACGCGGCGCTGGGCAAGGACATCGGCGGCATCGTGATCTCGCAGGTGGTTCCATCGCCGCGGTCGTCGGCGATCCCGATCGTCAAGGAATACCTCGGCGCCGTCGACAACTCCGACCAGACGGCTTCCTACGAAGGCCTCGAAGGCTTCATCGCCGCCAAGGCCGTCGGCGAAGCCGTGCGGCGAGCCGGCCGCGGCTTCACGCCCGCGACCCTGCAGCGCGTGATGGCCGGCATGACCGACTACGACGTCGGCGGCTTTCGCATGAACCTGCGGCCCGGCCTGCACGATCCGGCGCGCACCATCGACCTCATCAGCATCAGCGCCGACGGCCGCGTGCTGCGCTGAGCGTGTCAACTTCCTGACAGCGGGCCGCGGCGCGCGGGTCTACAGTAGGGCATCACCCACCGGAGACCAGCGCCATGAACGCCAGCACCGACAGCGAAATCCGCCAACGCGTCAGCGCCGAAGAATGGCAGCTGCGCACCGACCTCGCCGCCTGCTACCGGCTGGTCGCGCTGTACGGCTGGAGCGACCTCGTCTTCACCCACATCAGCGCACGCGTGCCCGGCCCCGAGCATCACTTCCTGATCAACCCTTATGGCCTGATGTTCGACGAGATCACCGCGTCGAGCCTGATCAAGGTCGACAAGGATTGCAACAAGGTGATCGACTCGCCCTACCCCGTCAATCCGGCCGGCTTCGTGATCCACAGCGCGGTGCATGCGGCGCGCGAGGACGTGCAATGCGTGCTGCACACCCACACGCGCGCCGGCATCGCTGTCAGCGCGCAGAAGAACGGCGTGCTGCCGATCAGCCAGCAGTCGACCTTCGTGCTGGCCTCGCTGGCCTACCACGACTACGAAGGCGTGGCCTTCCGCGACGACGAGAAGCCGCGCCTGCAGGCCGACATGGGCGAGGCCAATTTCCTCATGCTGCGCAACCATGGTCTGCTCACCGTCGGCAAGACCATCGCCGATGCCTTCCTCTCGATGTACACCTTCGAAAACACCTGCCAGATCCAGATCGCGGCGCAGGCCGGCGGCGGCGAACTGACGCAGGTGAATCCGAAGATCGTCGAAGGCGTGGGCCTGGCGATGAAGGTGCAGACCGGCGGCCTCGGCGGCGCCTTCGTCTGGCCTTCGCTGATCCGCAAGCTGGACCGGCTGGACCCGGGCTACAAGGACTGACCGACGCCGCTCGCGGGCCGGGTCGCGGCTCGCTGCGGCTCAGGCGGCATGCGCGGTCATGCCGAGTCCGTCGGCCTTGCGCTCGCGCAGCCACAGCACGCCGCCGCACGCGAACACCACCAGCTGCGTGCCGATCAGGAGCGCGAACCCCGCGAAGAAGCCCGCCGCCGCCCCGCCCGAAGCGCCCGGGCCGGCCGACACCATGCTGATCACGCTGCCCATCAGCGCCGGCATGAATCCCGCGACAAGGCTGCCCGTGCCGTTGACGACGCCGAAGGCGCTGGCCGTGTGCTCGGGGCGCGAGCAGTTCTGCACCGTGCTCGGAATGGCTGGGCTTTGCAGGCCCCAGAAGAAGTTGGCGGCGATCAGGCTGTAAGCCGCCAGATAGCGGTCCTGGGCATTGATGGCCAGCAACACCGACAGCGCCACGCCGATGCTCCCGGCCATGAAGATGAAGGGAATCCGCTGCCGGTCGATCCGGTCGATGATCACGCCGCCGATCAGCACGGCCAGCACGGTCGCGTACTGCGGCAGCGAGGCCAGCCAGCCCATCTCCCTGAGCGAGAAGCCGCGTGCTTCCTTCAGGTAGGCCGGCAGCCAATTGCTGCCGCCCCACAGATAGGCCAGGAAGGCCGAGGTCAGCACGGTCACCAGCACCACGTGGCGCGTCTGCAGGCCGCCCTTCGCGTTGTCGGCCACCCGCTTCATCGCGTCACCGAAGGAACTCGGCTTGGCGCTGGCCAGATAGCCCTTGGGCATGCGGACGAAGGCGAACACCAGCGGAATGCCGAGCGCGATGTTCAGCACGCCGAGCGCCTGGAAGGAAGCCTCCCATTGAAAGCTCGCGAGCAGGTAGCCGACCAGCGGGTAGCCGAGCGCGAGGCCGAGGCCGGTCCCCATGTTGACGAAGGAATTCGGCTTGCCGTTCTCGCGGCTCTCGAAATGCGCCTTGATGAACGAGGAGGCCAGCGAGAACAACGGGCCTTCGGCCACGCCGAGCAGCGCGCGCGAGGCCAGCAGCAGGCCATAGCCCTGGAACCACGGTGTCATGAACGTCACCACGCCCCACAGCACCAGCCCGTAGATCAGGCTTCTGCGCACGCCGAACAGCGCCGCGCAGAACGGCGTCAACACGAAGGCCGACACGCCGTAGCCGACCATGAAGGCGGTGGCCAGCAGCCCCTGGCTGACACGGTCGGCCCGCGCAATGCCCGCATGCGCGAGGAAGGCCGGGTCGGTGATCAGCACCGCGATGTTGATGCGGTCGACATAGGAGATGGCGACGATCACGAACAGGGTGATGACGCCATACCAACGAAACGCTCTGGCTTGCATTGCTCGACTCCTTGAAATGGATGGGACCGCGCGCTAGAACGCGTGGCGAATGCCGAACTCGGTGCCGGTGGAGCGGCGATTCGGTTCGGTGGTGGATCCCGACAGCGCCTGCGTCGCGCCGTTGTGGTTGGCGATGATCGCCACGGTCGCGTAGAGGGCGGTGCGCCTGGACAGGTTGTGCACATAACCGAGCGCGAACTTGGAGGTGGTCGGCTTCGGCACCGGGCCCGCGGGTTCGCGCCGGTAGAACGCATACGAGGCCTTGATCTCGCCGACGCCGACCGGCAGGTTCAGGCCCAGCAACGCGCCCTTGCCGTCCACCGCGCCCAGCGACTCGGTGTAGTACTCGCCCATCAGCTTGAGACTCATCAGTGTCTCGAAGGTGTAGGAAGCGGCCAGGTTCGCGACGTGCAGGTCGCCCGTGGCATAGCGCGTCCGGCCGGTGGCGAACGCCACGTTCAGCGGACCGTTGAGATAGCCCACGCGCAAGCCGATGTAGTTGCCGTCCGACCTGTTGGGGATCGGCAGCGGCCCGGGCAGCACCGAGTTCGAAGCGTTCTCGCCCGTTGCGACCATGGCCTGGCCATAGAAGCCGCCGAGATTGGGCGGCAGGAAGTAGCCGACGCTGTTCGATGCCCGCGTGCCGGTGGGCGCGGCGAGGCCACCGAACCCGGAGAAGTAGAGCTGGTTGGCGCCGATGCCGCCGCCGGTGCCGAAGGGATCGAACAGCGCGGTGCTCCAGAAGGTGGGTACGTAGTCGCGCCCGAGGCGCAGCTCGCCGAAGCCGCCGGACAGGCTGACCGTCGAGCGGCGGTTGAAGCTGATGGCGTTGGGCGTCCCCGCACCGCTCGTCTGGTTGTTGGAATTCGACGGCAGGCCGAGGCCGGTGTCGTTCTGCAGCCCGGCCTCGAGCCAGAAGCCGGCCGACAGGCCGCCGCCCAGGTCTTCGGTGCCGCGAAAGCCGAGGCGGCTGAAGCTGTTGCCGCTGTTGCCCAACTGCCATTTGCTGGTCGAAGTGGGGCCATCGCCAGTGGTGTGGGTGATGTCGGCATCGACGACACCGAACACCGTCACCGACGATTGCGCGCAGGCCCAGGTCGCGGCCGTGCACGCGGCCACGGCCACAAGAGATCTCTTCATGTTGTCTTTCGGGAGCCTGGGATCTAGATGTCGAGCACCAGCGGACCGCGCCTGCATCCCGAAACGCAGATCATCATGGTCTTGTTGGCCGCACGTTCGAGCGGGCTGAGGATGCCGTCGTGGTGTTCGACCTCGCCGGCCAGCACCCTGGTTTCGCAGGCGCCGCACACGCCTTCCTTGCAACTGTGGTCGGGGTCGAGCCCGGCATCGATCAGGCTGTCGAGGATCGACTTGCCGGGCCGGATCTCGATCGTCCTGCCGCTCTTCGCGCACTCCACCACGTAGCTCTCCGTCGCGCTCGGCACCTCGGCATGCGCCGCGGCGAAGCGCTCGATGTGGACGTGAACATAGCCGAGCTCCGCGCAGGTCTTCTCGAAGCCGTCGAGCATCGGCGTGGGGCCGCAGCAGTAGTAGTGGCTGTCGGCGCCCTTGCCGGCCAGCAGCGCCGCGAGGTCGGGCGGACCGCCCTTCTCTTCGTCGAAATGCCAGGTCAGCTGCACGCCTTTTTCGGCAGCCAGTGCGGCGATCGCTTCGCAGAAGGCGGCCTCCTTGCGGGTGCGCGCGCAGTAGAGCATTTCCACCGGCTTGCCGATCGCCACCAGGCGCTGCAGCATGCACCAGATGGGCGTCACGCCGATGCCGCCGGCCACCAGCACGGAGCGCTCGGCGCCCTCTTCCAGCTTGAAGTTGTTGCGCGGCGCCGAGATCGGCAGCGTCATGCCCACGCGCAACTGCTGATGCATGTAGCGCGAGCCGCCGCGGCTCTTGCGGTCGTTGAGCACGCCGACCACGTAGCGCTGGCGATCGGTCGAGGGATTGCACAGCGAATAGCTGCGCACCAGGCCGTTGGGCAGGTGAATATCGATGTGCGATCCAGCCTCGAAAGCGGGAAAGTCCACCTCGGACGAAGCCGGACGGAACTCGACGCTGACGATGCCGTCGGCCTCGTGGCGCATGGTGTGCACCAGCGCGTTCAGCGTGGGAGAAGACATGGCTCGATGCCTCTTCAGGTCAGCCGACCTGAGCTTGTGCAAGGCCGCGCAGATGGCGCCGCAGGCGCACCACGCCTACGTCGTGCTGGTAGAGCGACTCGTGCTGGTTCGCGTCCGGCTCCATGTTCTCGATCAGCACGCGGTCCTGCTCCAGCACGCGCCAGTGCCGCGCTTCGAGCCGGTTCTTGTAGAGGAAGCGCCAGGTGTCGCGCTCCCAGCCCTTCGGCAGCTTGCGCACGCGCCAGTGGAAGGCGCACGACAGCGTCGGCGAGATCGGCGTGTAGCTGCCGATGATGATGAAGTTGCCGCCGGGGCCGCCGGTCTTCGGGTAGGGAATCTCCAGCCGCATCCAGTGCAGGCCGGTGTCGGCCCACTCGGTCCAGTCGAAGTTGACGTTGCGCTGACCTTCCTTCTCGAACACGAAGCCGGTGTCGGTCTGGCGAACGCCGAACTTGGCGGTCGAATCGCCCTCGGCCATCGAGTGCGACTGCTTGTGCAGGAAGGTGCCGTGCATCGGGTCCATCACGTTGTCCAGCACGTAGCGATAGTCGCCCTTCCATTCCGTATAGCAGAGGAAGGACGAGTATTCCTCGTCGTTGGTCAGCTGCTCGGGCAGCACCAGCGGCGGCGGCGTCTCGACCGATTCCTTGCCGTTGTAGAGCCACACCGCGCCGGCCTTCTCTTCCACGTGGAAGAAGCGCGTGGCCTGCGCGCCTTCGAGCTTGCAGCCGGGGCTGCCGGGCACGCGCGTGACCACGCCGTCGCAGCGCACTTCGACGCCGTGGTACGGGCAGGACAGCCGGTCGCCGAGGATCACGCCCTGCGACAGCGGCGCGCCGCGGTGCGGGCATCGGTCTTCCAGCGCGTGCAGCTTGCCGGCGTGGTCGCGCCAGAAGGCGAACTTGCGGCCGAGGCGGCGCAGCGAGACCGGCGATTCCTTGATGAGGCTGGACGGGCAGATCGGATACCAGAGATCCTTGAGGCCGATCTCCAGCAGTTGGTCGACCGGGTCACTGTGGGTGGTAGTCATGAGGGCTCCTCTCGAGAAGGGAAGAAAGTGATGTCGTGACGGATCAGACGCCCAGGGCGGCGATCTCTTCGCGGTAGATGGCCTCGGTCCAGAGCTGGCCGCTGGGGCTTGTCAGGCCGCTGCGGTTGAGGGCTTCCACCAGGCCGGCCAGGTCGTGGATGCCGGTCGCGTAGGCCCGCTCGATCGCATCGCCGAGCAGGTCCTCGTAGGTGGTGGGGGTGCGCGTGCGCGCCTGGTGCGGTTCGAGGTAACGGTCAGTCATGGTTCGCTCCATCGGGGGGAAAGGTTGGTTTCGGTATGGGCCTCACTGGCCGCCGTTGAGGACGCGCTCGATGCCGGCGGTGGATTCGCATGCCGGCATGGAGGTCCCCTTGTTCTTCGAGTTATTCGGCGACGATGTTGCGGGCCTTGATGATCCTGGCCCACACCGCCGTCTCGTCGCGCATGGCGGCGGCGAACTCGGCCGGCTTCATGGCGGCGCTGGTCATGCCCTGCGTCTGCAGGCGCTCGCGCACATCGGGCTTGGCCAGGATCTCGGCCGCGTCCTTCGCGAGTTGCTCGACGACGGCCGGCGGCGTGCCTGCCGGTGCCAGCAGGCCGTACCACGAGGTCACGTTCACACCCTGGATGCCCTGCTCGGCGAGCGTCGGGATCTCGGGCGCGACCGGCGTGCGCCTGGCTTCGGTCACGCCGAGCGCGACCAGCTTGCCGCTCTTGATGAAGGGCAGCGTCGCGGGCAGGTTGCTGAACATCAGTGGCACCACGCCGCCGAGCACGTCGTTGAGCGCCGGCCCCGTGCCCTTGTACGGCACGTGCAGCAGGTCGACGCCGGCCTGTTGCTTGAACAGCTCGCCCGCCAGATGCAGACCGCTGCCCACGCCCGGCGAGGCGTACGACAGCGTGTTCGGCTTGGCCTTGGCCATCGCGACGAGGTCCTTCGCGCTCTTGATGCCCGACGCCGTCGAGGCCACCAGCACGTTCGGTGCCTTCGCAAGCATCGTGACCGGCACGAAGTCCTTCTCGATGTTGAACGGGAAGTTCGGCATCAGGGTCGGGTTGATCGTGAGGTTGCCCGCCGGGATCACCAGCAGCGTGTGACCGTCGCCCTTGGCGCGCTTGACCTTGTCCATGCCGATGTTGCCGGCCGCACCTGCATCGTTCTCCACCACCGCCGCCTGGCCATAGCGCTTGCCGAGGCCCTCCGACAGGATGCGCGCCAACGTGTCGACTGGGCCGCCGGGCGGGAACGGCGAGATGATCGTGAAGCGATTGCTCGCGAGTTGCTTGTGCGCGTCGATCTGCGCGAAAGCAGGCACGCAGCAAAGCACAGCGGCAAGCGCGGCGATGCCCGTTCGGAAAACACCGCGGAACCGGCTTTGCCGGGCCGCTGGTGTGGCCCCCTTCCAGGGGGTTGGCGCAGCGACACGAAGTGCGCGAAGACTGGGGGTAGTGAATTTTTTCATTTCTTTTCAGTGAGGAATTTGCCCTGGGGGCCTTCGACGTTTTTCTGACGGCGGGTATTGCCGTCGAGTCCGCCATCGACCGCCCATTCGGCGAACACGGTCGGACCCGGCTCGAACTCGCGCGGCTGCCATTCGGCGGTGAGCTGGTCTTCGTCGGCGTAGTACTCGATCAGGCCGCCGGCCGGATTCTTGAAGTACCAGAAGTACGCCGACGACACCGGATGCCGTCCCGGGCCGAGCTGCGTTTCCCAGCCGCGGCGCGAGAAGTGCAGGCCGCCGCCGAACACTTCATGGATGTCGCGCACGGTGAAGGCCACGTGATTGATGCCGCGCTTGCCCGAGGGCAGTTGCAGCAGGAACAGGTCGTGATGGCCGCCCTCTGGCGCGCAGCGCATGAACGAACCGCGGTTGGGATAGCTGTCCGATGCGACGAAGCCGAAGCGGTCGATGTAGAAGGCGCTGGTGGCGTTCACGTCGCTGACGAAGAAGACGACGTGGCCGACTTCGATCGGCGTGCCGCGCTCGTAGATCGGTGCGGCCTGGTTGATGCGCGGCTTGGCATTCCAGGTGTTCATCGCGCCGCAGTCGATGTCGACGGCGTGCTTGCGGCTGACCTGCAGGCGCACGGCCAGCCCGTTGGGGTCGGTGCAGCCGATGCGGCGCGCGCCCTCGACGATGCCGTCGACGAAGCCGGCGTCCTTGGCGATGGCGGCGGCGTAGCGGTCGAGGTCGGCGTCGCTCTCGACGCCCCACACCACTTCGCGCAGCGTGGGGCCTTCCTCGATGGCCGGCGGCAGGCCGGGCTTGTCCAGCGCAGCGACGGTGACGCGGCAGCCGTTCAGGCACTCGAAGACGAGTTCGTCGGCGGCCTCGGACTTCAGGGTCAGGCCCCAGTCCTGGAAGAAGGTGCGGCAGCTGGCGAGATCGTCCGCGCCGTAAGTGATCTGATCGATACCCAAAACACTCATTTCAATTTCTCCATTCCAGGAATACCGCGGAACCGGCTTCGCCGGGCCGCTGGTGCTGCCGCCTTGAGGAGGTGTGCGGCCACACGAAGTGGGCAAGCCTGGGGGTGCTCATGCTTCTGCCCAAGGGAGTGGTTGTTCGTTCGTGCCCCAGTACATGCTCTTCTGCTCCATGTACTGGAAGATGCCTTCGCGGCCCTTCTCGCGGCCGAGGCCGCTGTCGCGCCAGCCGCCGAAAGGCGTCGAAACGGAGAACTGCTTGTAGGTGTTGACCCAGACCGTGCCGGCCTGCACCGCGCGGCCCAGGCGCCAGGCGCGCTTGAAGTCGCGGCTCCACACGCCGGCTGCCAGCGCGTAGACGCTGTCGTTGGCCTGCGCGATCAGCTCCTCCTCGTTGTCGAAAGGCATCGCGACGAGCACCGGCCCGAAGATTTCTTCCTGGCTGATGCGCGCGTTGTTGGTCAGCCCCTCGAGGATCGTGGGCGTGTAGAAGTAGCCGCGATCGAGGCCATCTCCGTGCGGGCGCACGCCGCCGGTGCGGATGCGGCCGCCTTCGGACACGCCGAGTTCGACGTAGCGCTCGATGCCTTCGCGATGGCGTGCAGTGATCAGCGGGCCCATCTGTGTGCGCTCCGAGGCCGGATCGCCCACGCGCAGCGCGTTGGCGCCTTCGGCCAACCGGGTCAGGAATTCGTCGTAGATCGAACGCGCGACGAACAGCCGCGAGCCCGCGATGCACGATTCGCCCGACGAGCTGAAGATGCCGTAGAGCACGCCGTTGACCGCATGGTCCAGATCGGCGTCTTCGAGCACCATCGTCGGCGACTTGCCGCCGAGTTCGAGCGACACCGGCATCATCTTGTCCGCTGCGATGTGCGCGATGTGCTTGCCGGTGGTGGTGCCGCCGGTGAAGGACACGCGCTTGACCAGCGGATGCCGGGTGATCGCGTCACCGATGACCGCGCCCTTGCCCGGCAGCACGCTGACGATGCCCTTGGGCACGCCACCCTCTTCGCAGATGCGGGCGAGTTCGAGTGCCATCACCGGCGTGACCTCGGCGGGCTTGACCACCACCGCGTTGCCGGCGGCGAGCGCGGGCGCGAGCTTCTGCGCTTCGCTCGCGATGGGCGAGTTCCACGGCGTGATCGCGGCGACCACGCCCATGGGCTCATGCACGCTCATCGTCACGAAGGCGCCACGCGAAGGCGTGATGGTTTCTTCCAGCGTCTCCAGCGCGGCGGCGAAGAACTGGAAGGTGGCGGCGGCGCTTGCGACCAGCGCGCGCGTCTCGTTGATGGGCTTGCCGTTGTCCAGGCGCTGCTTCTGCGCCAGCGTCTCGGACTCGGCACGGATCAGATGGGCCACGCGATGCAGCACGGCGGCGCGCTCGTGCGGCAGCTTCTGTGCCCAACCACTGGTGAGGAACGCATGGTGCGCGCGGGTGATGGCTTCTTCCACATCGGCCAGGCTCGCAGCCCGCAGGCGCGCGACGGGTTCGCCGGTCGCCGGGTAGAGGCTCTCGTAGGCCTCGCCGCCGCCGAGGCGCCATTCGCCGGCCACGTTGATGGGGAGCAGTTCGGAGGAAATCATGGGGTGTCTCGCTTCAGATCGACAGCGCCGCGACGCGGTTGCGCAACGCGCGCACGGCGCTGTAGACGGTCAGCGCGGAAGTCTTGGGATTGGCAGCCAGCGGCTTGTTGCGCATGGTCAGTTCAAAGCTGCCGAAGGCGCCTTCGGCCTCGACCGTGTGGACGTTGTCGGTGACGGCCGGGTCGGCGATCAGGCGCACGTGCGTGCGGTCGAGGCCGAGGCCGGCCAGCGATACCGTCGCCGCGACGTTGGCGTTCTTCGGGTAGAGCGAAGCGGCCTTGCGGGCACTGCCTTCGAAGATCACCGTTTCACCTTTCAATCCGGCGAGATCGCAGCCCTGCTCTGCCGGCGTGCCCTTCCAGGCGTGCGGCGGCTTGCGGCCCGTGTAGCGCACGCTGTCGAGTCCGCCGACGCGGGCCGCGGCCAGCGCGTCGATGGCGCCGATCGCGCCGGCGATCAGTTGCACCTGCGTATTGCCGGCTTTGGCTGCGGCTTCGAGCTGCTCGGCGAGTCCTTGCGCCGAGAGTGCGCCCACCGAAGCCACGATGCACGGCATGCCGCGCTGCAGCGCCGGCAGGACGTGTGCTTCGATCGCCGCATGGCCGGCGGCTTCGATCACGAGGTCGATGCCCTGGACGGGCACGGACGACACGATCTGCGCGCCGGGCGCAAAGCGCTCGGCGACAGCCCGCGCCGCCTCGAAGGCATCGACCGGCACCACGATGGCCGCGACCGACAGGGCCGCGTCGTCGCGCAGCAGTTCGAGCGCGGCGCTGCCGATGGCGCCGCAGCCGAGGAGTGCGATGCGTAGCACGGGCATGCGCATGGCCTCGTTCACTTGCCCACCGCGCTGAGCGAGGGGATCTGCGTGATCTTGTTGGTCGGTGGGCCCGCGAACGCGCTCTTGAAGCCGCCGATCGACAGCATGTCGATTTCCAGCAGGAAGGGGCCGTCGGCGGCCATCGCCGCGTCAAGCCGCGCCGGCAGTTCGTCCAGGCTCTTCACGCAGGCGTGCGGCAGCGCGAGCGACTTGCACAGCAGCTCGTAGTCGGGCGTGTGCAGATCGGCATAGCAACGGCGGCCGCCGTACTGCGCGTCCTGGATGTTCTTGATGACACCGTAGCTCTTGTCGTTCATCAGCACGATGACCATGGGCGCCCGCTCCTGCACCATGCAGGCCAGCTCGCCCAGGTTGAGGATGAAGCCGCCGTCACCGGCCAGGCAGAAGGTCTTGCGGCCCGAGCCGGTCACCACCGCGCCGATGGCGGCACCGATGGCCATCGGCATGCCCTGCCCGATGCCGCCGCCGGTGGCGTGCACGCCGGCGCTGGGTTCGAAGACGCGCAGTTCGCGGTTGCCCCAGGTGCTGTTGGACACGGTGACGTCGCGCACCCAGTTGAAATTGCGGCCGGCCACGGCCTGGATCTGGCGCACGAGCTCGGCATAGGGGCCGAGTCCGTCCCGCAGCGTGGCCACGGCCTGGTCGTGCGCGGCGCGCAGGTCGGCCAGCAGCTTCGGATCGGCCCTGTACTGGATGGCTTCGAGGCGGTCGGCCAGGCCTTCAAGCGCGAGGCCGGCGTCGCCGCAGACGAAGGCGTCGCTGGCGTAGCAGCGGCCTTCGACGGCAGCGTCGGCGTCGATGCGGTAGAGCGGGCGCGGCAGCTTCAGCTCGTACTTGAGCGTTTCGTTGCCGCGCAGGCGCGAGCCCACCACCAGCATCGCGTCGCAGGTCTGGTAGAGGTCTTCGACGGGCTTCTGGATGTTGTAGGCGCCCAGCGAGCCGGCATCGTCTTCCGGCACGATGCCGCGGCCCTGCGTGGTGGTGACGACGCCGAAGCCGAGCTTCTGCAGGCGCCTGATCGCCGCACCCGCATGGCGCGCACCGCCGCCGACCCACAGCATCGGGCGCCTGGCGGCCGAAAGACTCCTGGCCAGCGCGTCGAGCGCCGCCTTCGAGGGCACGGCAGCCTCGACAGGCAGCGGCGAGAGGTCGGCCGGCATCGTCGTGAGCGCAGACTGGATGTCGATCGGGATCTCGATGCTGACCGGGCCAGTGGGCGCGGTCATCGCGATCTGCACCGCGCGCTTGAGCGTGCCGAGCACGGTCTCTACGCTGCGCACGCGGAAGGCGGCCTTGGAGATGGCCTTGAGCATCGTGAGCTGGTCGGGCGCCTCGTGGATGTACGACATGCCCTTGTCGATGTAGGGCGTCTCGATCTGGCCCGTGATGTGCAGCAGCGGCGCGCCGGCCGTCAGGGCCTCGACCATGCTGCCGGCGATGTTGCCGGCGGCCGGGCCGGTGCTGGTGACGCACACGCCCAGGCTCGCGGTGGAGCGCGCATAGGCGTCCGCCATGTTGCCCGCGCCGGCCTCGCCGCGCGCCGAGATGAAGCGGATCGCGCCACGCTGCGCGAAGGCATCCAGGATCGGCATGTTGTGGATGGAGATCACGCCGAACGCAGCCTTCACGCCGCATTGTTCGAGAAAGGCCGCGACGACGGCGCCGACGGTCACGGTGTGGGTGGGGTTATGCATGGCGGGAATGGCCTCCGGAGATGTCGATGTGGGCACCCGTCGTGTAGGAAGCGAGGGGCGAAGCAAGGAAAAGAATGGCGCGCGCGGCTTCGACCGGAAGTCCCAGGCGGCCGAGCGGAATGTGTTTGCTCTTCGCGAGCTGGCCGCTCCAGGCGGCCCAGTCCAGCGATTTGTCGTCGCGCGCCTCGAAGCGGCGGCGCCACTGGCCGGATTCGACGAGGCCGATGAGGATGCCGTTGACGCGCACGCCCTGCGGTGCGAACTCGGTGGCCATGGAGCGCACGAGGTTGAGCAGGCCGGCGCGCGCGGCCGAGGTCGCGACCATGTGCGGCTCGGGCTGGCGCGCGAGCAGCGAGTTGGCGCAGACGATCGAAGCGTCGCCGAGCACGACGCGCTGCGCGGCCAGTTGCGGCAGGAAGGCCCGCGTGGGATGGATCACCGAGAAGAACTTCAGGTGCAGCTCATCGGTCCAGGCCTTGTCCTCGGTGTCGGCGAAGGTCGATACGCGGCCCTGGCCGGCGTTGTTGATGAGCATGGAGGCCGGCCCGAGCGCCGCTTCGCTCTCGGCCGCGAAGCTCCGCACGGCGGCAGCATCGAGCACGTCGCAGGTGCGGGCGAAGAGCCTGGCTTGCGGACGCGATGCGCGCAAACCGGCCACGGCGCTTTCGAGCCGCTCGGCATTGCGGCCGCACAGCGCGACCGCCGCGCCGCAGTCCAGCAGCTGCTCGACCGTTGCCAGGCCGATGCCGGAGGAACCGCCCGTCACCACCGCCACGCGGCCGGCGAACGCGTGGGGCGAAAAGAAGGAAGCGGAAATGGTGGGCGCCGTCATGATGATGATCCGCGGCCCTTCAGGCGCGATGGCCGCCGCGCAACGCAACCACCTTGGCCGCCGGCGAATAGTTCAACAGGCCCGAGATGGCGTCGGCCGTCTCGCGCACACGCTGCACCATCTCGTCCATGCGGGCTTCCTCGATGTGGCCCGAGGTGATGGTCGCGCCCAGCGCCGCCACGATGTGGCCGCTGTGGTCGCGCACCGGCGCGGCGATGCTGGAGATGTTCGATTCGAAGAAGCCTTCGCCCAGCACGTAGCCGCGATCGCGGTCGCTCTGGACCATGTCGAACAGTTCGTTGACCGTCTTCGGCGTACTCGGCGAGAAGGTCTCGAGCTTGTCTTCGGGATAGAGCGCGCGCAGCTGCGGCAGGCTCAGGTCTTCGAGCAGGATGCGGCCGAGCACCGTGGCGTGTGCGGGCAGCCGCGTGCCGACGGTGACCGAGCTGGCGAATGGCGTGGGCGGTGCGACCTTGGCGACGTAGACGATCGAGCGGCCGTCGCGCACCACCAGGTTGCACGGCGTGCGCAGCTCTTCGCACAGGCGCTGCAGCAGCGGCGTGCCGAGCTGCGTGAGCTCCAGCGAGGCCAGGTATTCGAAGCCGAGGCGCAGCACCGCCAGGCCGAGCCGGTAGTCGCGGCCGCCTTCGGCGCGCTCCAGGAAGCCCATGCTTTCCAGCGTCGTGAGCAGGCGGAACACGGTCGAGCGCGGCAGATCGAAGCGGCGCGCGAGTTCGGGCGCGGACAGCGTGCGGTTCTCGCGGCTGAACTCGCACAGCACGCGCAGGCCGCGCTCGAGCGCCGGAACGTTGTAGCGGTCCGCGCCTTCTTCCATCACGTCATTGCCAAGGGTGGTCATAGGTTGCTGATTTCTGTTGTTCGTTGTTCGGTTCAGGACGCGAGCACGTAGCGCAACATCGCGGCGACGGTCTCCGGCTGCTCCACGTAGCTGGCATGCCCCGCGCCGTCCAGCAGTTCGAGCGCGACGCCGCATCGGATCGCCACCTCTTCGCAGGCGGCAGGCGTCGTGACGACATCGAGCGCGCCGCAGGCCACGCGGACGGGCATGGCGGGCGGCAGGTCGGCCTGCAGGTCGCCGCCGCACAGCAGTTCGACGGCCTGGCGGTAGCCGTGGTCGTTCAGGCGCGCCATGTTCCAGCGCACCCATTGGCGGGCCAGTTCGCTCGCGTTGTCCGATACCAGGCGGCCCGAGCGTTGCGTGGCCATGCCGGCGACGCCGAGCCTGGCCAGCGTGTCGAGCCGTTCCGTGCGGACGCGCTGGCGGGCCTGCGCACGGGCGGGTGCGCCATAGCCACCGGCCGGGCTGATGAGCACCAGCCGCTCGATACGCGCGGCCAGCGGCGAACCCGCGCGCGCCGCGAAAGCCGCGGTGAGCGCGCCGAGCGAATGTCCGACCAGCACGCAGGATTCGATGTCCATCGCGTCGAGCAAGGCATGCAGCCGCTCGGCATAGTCCGCCGCCATCGGCACTTCGGGCACCACCGGCGTGGATTCGCCGTAGCCCGGCGCGTCCCATGCGATCAGGTGCGCATGCGGCTCGAGCAGCAACGCCGTGTCGAGCCACGAGGCCGCGCCCGAACCGATGCCGTGCAGACACACGATCACCGGGCCGGCACCGCACGCGCGCACGGAAACCACGCCGCCACGCACCGGCACACGGCGCGCCGGAAAACGCGCGTCGAGGCGTGCCACTTCGGACGGCGGCAGCGCGGAGATCATGGCGGCGTCGCTCATCGCGGTGCTCAGCGCTTGATTTTTGCGAGCGGGTGGTCGGCCGGATACGTCGGCGTCACCGGCTTCTTGGAACCGAGCATCACGCACATCAGAGCATCTTCGTCGCCGATGTTGATCTCCTCGCGGTACACGCCCGGCGGGACCGAGATCAGGTCGCGGTCGGTCATGATGGTCTCGAAGCGCTCGCCGTCCTTCTCGATGACGACCTTGAGCTTGCCGCGGATCAGGAAGAACACTTCTTCCACATCGGTGTGCAGGTGCGGCGGTCCTTCGTGGCCGGCCGGGATCACCATGGTCGAGAAGGTGAAGTTCTCGGCCGGGACGGTGTTCATGTCGGCGGCGACGCCGGTGCCCCCGGTGCCCATGTAGCGCATCTGCGCGCGGCGGAACTTGGGGTCGTGGTCGGCCTGGAACTTGAGCGCGTTCCAATCGTACTTGCGCGTCGAATAGCGCGCGATGCGGGTGTTCATCCACGCGTCGAGGCTGGCGCCTTCGGGGCGCGCCCAGCTCGGCGCTTCGTCGATGTTTTGTTGTTCGGACAGATCGCTCATCAGGGTTCTCCTTGGTCGAAAAATCAGTGCATCACGAAGCCGCCGTTGACGGCGAGCAACTGGCCGGTCACGAAACGCGACAGGCCGGACAGGGCAAACAGGACCGCGCCGCAGACGTCGACCGCCTGCTGCTCGCGCGGGATGGCGCGGCCTTCGAGGTATTTCTGGTGCCGCGCCATGGGCACGTATTCGGTGGCTTCCACCAGCGTGAGGCCGGGCGCCACGGCATTGACCGTGATGCCGTCGCCGCCCCATTCACGCGACAGCGAGCGCGTCATCGAGATGACCGCGCCCTTGCTCGACGCATAGGCCAGCAGGTTGGGCGCGCCCCACAGTGCCGTGTCGGACGCGAGGTTGACGATGGCGCCGCGGCCGCCCTGCGCCAGCGCAGGCTGGCAGGCGCGGCTCATGAGCCAGGTGCCGCGCACGTTGACATCCATCACGCGATCCCACATGTCGATCTCGAGTGCATGCGCGTCGCGGCCGCCCGAGTTGGTGATGGCAGCGTTGTTGACCAGACCGTCGAGGCCGCCGAGCGCGCGGCGGGCCGCAGCGGCGCAGGCATCGATCGATGACGGGTCGGACAGATCGACGGTCAGTGCCTGCGCTTGCCGGCCTGCATCGCGCAGCGCCTGCGCCTCTGTCTGCGCCAGGTCGCCGAGGATGTCGGCCAATACCACGGCCGCGCCGCTCGCCGCAATGCATTTCGCGAAGGCCAGCCCGAGGCCGCGAGCCGCGCCGGTCACCAGCACGCGGCGGCCGGCCAGCAGATTCGCCGGCAGTTCGGCGAGCAGCGCCTGCAGGCTGTCGGGATCTGGAATGGCTTTGATGTCGGTCATGATCGGGCGATGCTCATGGGGTGTTTCATCGTTGGTTTGTTTCACTAATAAAACAATGATTTATTAATGGAACGGCCAGCGAAGGATAAGTGGCCGACCTTGTTCCAAAAATAGGGGATAACCCTAGTCACGCGCAGCAGCCAGGCGGTCGCTACGCACCGTGTTCGCCGACGCCGCCGGCAGCGCGCGTCGCGTCATACACTGGCGGCCATCGCTTTCCCTGGAGGTCGACATGAAGCGACTCGCCGCTGCCGTTCTGCCGCTGATCGCCATGGCGCCGCTGCACGCGGCCACGCTCGAAACCCGGACCTACACGGTCGAGATCACGCCGATGTGCGGCGAGCGCGTGACCGATTGCGAACAATTCGCCTATGCGGGCACGCACAATCGGAATCGCAGTCGCCTCAACCTGGTCGGCAAGCCGGGGCAAGGCCCCTGCCCGCGCGGCAACGCGCCCTGCGATCCGAGGGGCTGGCAATTCCAGGACGGCGACGCGAACTACTTCGTCGGCCAGGACGGCTGGTTGGTCATGACGCGTGGCACGAAGACCCTGCTGCGTGAACATGGCACCTGGCGCGATTGAGCGCCGACACCATGCGCGAGCGCCTCACCCGCCGACGCCTGCTCGCATCGCTGCCCGCCGCAGCACTCCTGACCACCGCCTGCATCGCCATGAAACCATCGATCCGCCCGCCCGTCGTCTCCGCCTTCACGCCCAGCGGCAAGCTGCGCGCCTCCATCAACCTCGGCAATCCGATCCTGGCGCGCAAGGACGCGGCCACCGGCGAGCCGGCCGGCGCGTCGATCGATCTGGCACGCGCCTTCGCCGATCGGCTCGGCGTCGGCATCGAGTTCGTGGTGTTCGAGTCGGCCGGCAAGTCGGTCGACGCAGTGAAGGCCGAGCAGGCCGACATCGGCTTCTTCGCGATCGACCCGCTGCGCGGCGAAGGCATCCGCTTCACCGCGCCCTACGTGCTGATCGAAGGCGCCTATCTCGTGCGCCAGGATTCGCCGCTCCAGGACAACGCGGAAGTCGACCGCGCCGGGCGGCGTGTGATGGTCGGCAAGGGCAGCGCCTACGACCTCTACCTGACGCGCGAGATCAAGGCCGCGCAGTTGCTGCGCGCACCGACCTCGCCGGCGGTGGTCGATGCCTTCATCGCCGAGAACGCCGACGTCGCCGCCGGCGTCAAGCAGCAACTGGAGGCTGATGCCAGGCGCCTCGGTGGGCTTCGCCTGCTGCCGGGCCGTTTCATGGTGATCCAGCAGGCGATGGGTACGCCGGCCTCGCGCGGCGACGAGGCGGCCGCAGCGCTGTCGGCCTTCGTCGAGGAGATGAAGGCAAGCGGCTTCGTGGCCGATGCGCTGAAGCGCCATCGCATCGAAGGCGCGATCGTCGCGCCGGCCGCCTGAGGCGCGCGCCGCGCACGCTTCAGGCGTAGCGCGCGACGCCCAGGCCTTCCATGTCGATCTCGGGGCGCCGGCCGCCGATCAGGTCGGCCATCACGCGGCCGGTGCCGGCCGCCATCGTCCAGCCCAGCGTGCCGTGGCCGGTGGCCAGCAGCAGCCTGGCGATCGGCGTGGTGCCGAGGATGGGCGTGCCGTCGGGTGTCATCGGGCGCAGGCCGGTCCAGAACTCGGCGCCCTTCACGCTGCCGCCCTGCGGGAACAGATCCGTGACCACGTGCTCCAGCGTGTCGCGCCGGCGATCGTCCAGCGCCAGGTCGTAGCCCGAGAGCTGCGCCGTGCCGCCGACCCGGATGCGCTCGCCCAGGCGCGTGACCGCGACCTTGAAAGTTTCGTCCATCACGGTGGATTCGGGCGCGCCCGCCGCATCGCCGATCGGCAGCGTGATCGAGAAACCCTTGACCGGATAGACCGGCAGCCGGATGCCCAGCGGCCGCATCAGCTGCGGCGAGTAGCTGCCCAGCGCCACCACGTAGCGGTCGGCATGGACCGGCCCCGCATCGGTGTGGACGGCCGTCACGCCGCTCGCGTCGTGTCCGATGTCGGTGATGGCGATGCCGAAGCGGAAGCGCACGCCCGCGGCCTCGGCCAGCCGCGCCAAAGCCTGGGTGAACTTGAAGCAGTCGCCGGTCTCGTCGCCCGGCAGGCGCAGGCCGCCGACGAACTTGTGCCTGACCGCGGCGAGCGCAGGTTCGTATTCGATGCAGCCATCGCGGTCGAGCAATTGATGAGGCACGCGATAGGCCTCCAGGATCCGGATGTCCTTCGCGCTGCCCTCGAACTGCTTCTGCGTGCGAAAGAGCTGCAGCGTGCCCAGCGCGCGCTCGTCGTAGCGGATGCCGGTGTCGGCGCGCAGCTGCTTCAGGCAATCGCGGCTGTACTCGGCCAGGCGCACCATGCGGCCCTTGTTGATCTCGTAGCGCGCCTGCGTGCAGTTGCACAGCATCGAGAGTCCCCAGCGCCACATCGCCGGATCGAGCATCGGCTTGATGACCAGCGGACTGTGTTGCATCAGCAGCCACTTGATCGCCTTCAGCGGCACGCCGGGCCCGGCCCATGGCGCGGAGTAGCCGGGCGACACCTCGCCGGCATTGGCATAGCTGGTTTCGAGCGCGGGCGCGGGCTGGCGGTCGATCACCGTGACCTCGTGGCCGGCCTGCGCGAGGTAGTACGCGACCGTGGTGCCGATCACGCCGCTGCCGAGGATCAGAACGTGCATGTCGACCTTCTCCTATCGAGGGTACAGATTAGAGCGCATGGCACGTGTCCGTAACCGGAGGTCACGCATCACTCACAGCCGCATTCTGACTGTATGATGGTATACCATATGATCAAAATCACATCGGAGGTAGAACCATGAACATGCTTCTGGCGCTGAGAAGCCTTATCCACGCCCGCCCCAACCGCCGCCCTGTCGCCATGCTCTCTCTCGCGGCGTGCCTGGGAGGGATCGCCTTGCCAGCCCAGGCGGCCTACCCCGACAAGCCGGTCACGCTCGTGGTGCCTTTTGCACCGGGCGGCAGCTCCGACATCATTGCGCGCAACATGTCTCCGCTGCTGTCGGAAAAACTCGGCCAGCCGGTCGTGATCGAGAACGTAGGCGGCGCCGGCGGCGTTGTCGGCACCCAGCGGGCTGTGCGCGCCGCGCCGGACGGCTACACGGTACTGCTCGGCTCGGGATCCGAGATCCTGATCAACAAGCTGATCAATCCGCGCCTGACCTACGACGCGACCAAGGATCTCGCACCCGTCATCTTCGTTGGCACCGGCCCGATGGTGCTGCTCGGCAAGCCGACGCTGCAGGCCAGCACCGTGCCGGAACTGCTGCAACTCCTGCGCGCCAAGCCCGGCACGCTCAGCTACGGTTCGGCCGGCAATGGCACGCCGATGAATGTCGCCGGTGAACTGTTGAAGATGCGTGCCGGCGTGTCCATGACCCACATCCCCTACCGGGGCGCGGCACCCGCGCTGACCGATCTGCTGGGCGGCCAGATCGATCTGGCGATTTCCACCTTGAGCGCCGCGAACGCCTACATCAAGGCGGGCAGCGTGAAGGCACTGGCCACCACCGGCGCCGAACCCTCGGAACTGGCACCCGGCATCCCTGCCATGGGCAAGCAGCCGGGCCTGGCGGGCTTCGACCTCAACGTCTGGTTCGGACTGTTCGTGCCGGCAAAGACACCGAAGGACATTGCCCAGAAGATCCAGGCGGCAGCCCAGCAGGTCCTGGCCGATCCGAGCTTGCGCAAGAAGCTGGCCGATCAAGGCATCAGCGTGTCCGGCGAGTCGGGCGAGAGTCTGCGCAAGTTCATGGCCACCGAGCAGGAAAAGTACCGTGCCGTCGTGAAGGCTGCAAACATCACCGTCGAGTGATCTTCCGACGGCCGTCCGAAGAATTCGATATCCCATCACACACAGTCCAACAAGGAGTTCGCATGGACGCAGGTATTCGCAAGATCGTCACCTATACCGAGGAATCCCGCATCGAGGGTGGCAAGGCCGCACAACGGCCGCTGACGCTCTTCGGTGTGGCTGCCGTGCTGGCCAATCCGTGGGCTGGCCGTGGCTTCGTGGAAGACCTTCAGCCGGAGATCCGGACGATCGCCCCCGTGCTCGGCGAATTGCTCACCGAGACCATCCTGCAGCGGGTTGGCTCCGGAGAAGCGGTCGAAGGCTACGGGAAAGCCGCCGTGGTCGGCACGGCCGGAGAGGTGGAGCACGCCTCGGCGCTGATCCACACGCTGCGCTTCGGCAACTTCTACCGCAAGGCGGTGGGTGCCAAGAGCTACCTGAGTTTCACCAACGTCCGCGGTGGCCCGAACTGCTCGATCGCCATCCCCATGATGCACAAGCACGACGAAGGCATGCGCTCCCACTACCTGACGCTGCAGTTCGCCATCAACGACGCGCCGGCGCCGGACGAGATCGTGGTGGCACTGGGTGCCTCGATCGGTGGCCGCCCGCACCATCGCATCGGCGACCGCTATCAGGACCTCAAGGAGCTGGGCAGCAATGACGCCTGAGCGCGGCACGGAAGTTTCTCTCACACCGGATGGCACGGCCTTTGCCGTTGCCGGCGGCGGCGAGCCTCTGGTTCTCGTGCACGGCGTCGGCATGCAGCACGGCGTGTGGGCGCCTCAGATCGCCGCCCTGGCACGCAAGCACCAGGTGGTGGTGTATGACATGCTCGGCCACGGCGCCAGCCGCCTGCCGCCGCCAGGCGCGACGCTGGCCGACTATGCGGCGCAGCTCGAAGCGCTGCTCGATCACCTGGGCATCGCCGCGGCCAACGTGGCCGGCCATTCGATGGGCGCCCTGGTCGTACTCGAATTCGCGCTGCGCCACCCCGCGCGCGCCCTGCGCGTGGCGGCGCTGAATGCCGTCTTCCGGCGCACGCCCGAGCAGCGCACGGCGGTGCAGGACCGCGCCGCAATGCTGCAGCACACCGGTGTCCAGGCCACCCTCGGATCGACCATGGCCCGCTGGTTCGGAGATCCGGTCCCAGCCGCGCTGCAGGCGATGGCCCATGAGGTCGGCAGCTACCTGCAGAACGTTCAGCCCGCCGGCTACGCCCACACCTATGGCCTGTTCGCGTCGTCCGACGAGGCGCATGCCGGCCGGCTGCAACACCTGTCGATGCCCACGCTGTTCCTGACCGGCGAGCACGACGCGAACTCCACGCCCGAGATGTCGCTGGCCATGGGTGGCGAAGCGCCCTGTTCGACCGTCGAGGTCATCGCGGGCGCGCGGCACATGATGAACGTCACGACGCCCGATGCGGTCAACCAGAGCTTCGCCCGCTGGCTCGCCCGTCCCCGCATCGGATGAAGCCGGGCTATCGATGCAAGAGCGACCCGCACAGTCCGTCTGAATGACTCTCTGGACGTGAAATACTCGTGGCCCGGCAATCTTCTTTTTCGAGGCTTTCTCCATGGCTGCGTCTCCCGCTGATTCTCTGAAAGTCGACCGCAGCGCGAAAACGCTGCGTGAGCTGACGCTGGAGAAGATGCGGGACGCCATCTGCAATGGGCGCTTCAAGCCCGGCGAGCGGCTGGTCGAGCGCACGCTGTGCGAGCAGCTCGACGTCAGTCGTTCCATCGTGCGGGAAGTGCTGCGCCACCTGGAGACCGAGGGACTGGTCGAATCCGGCTCGCAGCAGGGTCCGGTCGTGGCCACCCTGACGGCAGACCAGGCCGCACAGATCTACGAGATCCGCGCCCTGCTTGAAGGACACGCCGCCCGCACTTGCGCCGAGAAGGGCAGCCCGGCGGCCATCAAGCGGCTGGTGACCCTGAACGCCGCCACCCAGGCGGCATTCCGCAAGGGCGACCTCCATGAAGTCATGGTGCGCACCACGGCGTTCTACGAAGCGCTCTTCAAGGAAGCCGGCCTGGCCATGGCGTGGGAAGTGGTGCAGTCGCTCAACGCGCGGATCAACCGGCTGCGTGCCCTGACCATCAGCGCCAGCGGACGCAGGAAGGAAGCGTCGGCCGAGATGAGCCGCATCGTCGAAGCGCTGCAGAAGCGCGACCCGCAGGCCGCGCAGGAAGCGTCGCAGGACCACGTGCGCCGCGTGGCGCAAATCGCCGCCGAGCGCCTGCGCGAAGCCGGCCCCTGACATGCGCGAGGGGCAGGCAGCGAATGGTCGCCCTCTCCGACGTGAAGCCGTCGTCTACAAACCCATCGCAGAGAGCAGTTGCGATGCCGGCCATCGCTCGCCGCGCTCGGGCCAGGCTTCCAGCAACTCGACCATCTTCGCATTGCGCGGGGCCGCACCGCCATGCGCCTCGGCGAGCCGCGCGACCTCGCCGCAGAAGGCATCGATCTCGGTGCGCCGGCCGAGTGCGAGGTCGTCCGCCATGCTGGAGCGCGCCTTGGCATCGATGCGCAGCATGCGCGCGGCGACCAGCTTGAACAATGGCGTCGGCAGCCGCAGGATGGACGGCATGCGGTGCGCCGGCACGGCGCCGAGCTGTGCCGGCTCGATGCCCGCGCGCCGCAAGGCATCGAGCGCCTCGTCCATCAGTGCGGCGAGGCAGCGCCGGTAGCCGCGCTGCAGCAGCTCGTCGCGCAGCGGCAGGCCCGACAGCGCATTGACCGGGTTGTTGAGATTGAGCAGCAGCTTGCCCCACTGGATCGGCCGCAGGTCCGCATGCTGGTCGAGCGGAACGCCGGCGCGCTCGAACACCGCGGTCCACGGCGCGAGCGCCGGATCGGCCTGCACCGCCAGGCGGCCGACGGTGCCGCGATGAAAGGCGCCGGGCCCGATCTCCGCCACGTTGTACGGCACCATCGCCGGCAGCACGCGCAGGCCGGGCGCGGCCTCGGCGGCGATCGCCGCGTTCGAGATGCCGTTCTGCAACGACACGACCAGCGTGCCCGCCGGCAGCACCGATGCGAGCTCGGCCGCAGCTTCGGCGGTCGCGCCGCTCTTGACGGCCAGCAGCACCAAGGCCGGCCGCAGTCCCGCTGGCACGCCGTCCGCAAGCAGCAGCCGATCGGCCGGGACGTGGTGCCGCGCGCCGTCGAGATCGCTCACCGTGAGACCCTGCGCGGCCAGCGCATCCAGCACGCGGGGTCGTCCGATGAAAGCGACGCGCACGCCCGCCGCCAGCAGGCTGCCGCCGACGAAGCAGCCGATGGTGCCGGCGCCCATCACGAGGATGTCGACGGGGACGGCGTCAGACATGGGGCCGATCGAATGCCTGTCGCAGCAGCGCGCGCACGCGCTCGTAGGCCTGTGCACGCGCGGCCGGATTGGCACCGGCGTGCACGCCCTGACCCGGATGGACGCCATTGGGCACGTCGGCGCGCAGCCGCACCTGGCCTACGGGATTGTCGAAATCGTGGAAGCTGTCCGGATAGACGACGACCTCCGCATCCACGGCCTTGCCGAGCTCGATGCAGGGAGCGGCCGGTGTCCAGTCGTCGTCGGCACCGATCATCACGGTGAGCCGCGTGTCGGGGCGATAGCCCGACTTCAGCGCCGCCGAACAGCCCGGATAGAAAGCGATCGCGGTGGCGAAGCGAAGCGGCTCGGCCATCACGTCGCGCCGCGTCGCGTCGGTGGCCGCCAGCACCGCGCTGCCACCGTGCGACCAGCCCAGCAATGCCACCTTGCGCGCATCGGCCCACGGCTGCGCCGCGACCCAATCCAGCGATGCCAGCACGTCACGGCGCCGCTCCGTCTGGCCGAGCGCCCGCGCTCCGAAGCGCTGCGTGCAGATCTCATGCACGCCGCGTGATGTGAAGCTGTCGGGAAACAACACTGCATAACCCTGGTCGACGAGCATGTCACCCATGGCCTGATGGCGCGCATTGAGCTCGCCCTTGCGCGATCCCGCCGTGGCGTAGAGCCCGCCGCAGCCGTGCAATGCGATGACGGTGCCTTGCGGCGGCGTTGCCGGCAGCATCAGCCAGCCGCTGAGCCGCAGGCCATCCCGGCCATCGAAGCTCACGGCTTGCGCAGGGTAGGCCGCGACGGCGCCGCAGAAAACGAGGGAGGCGAGTGAAGCAAGCAGCACGCCGAATGGGCGCGGCCTCCGATTCATCCATGCACACCGCGTAGACATCGACGTTGCGCGGCGCCGGTGTTCAGGCCCGTTGCGCCACCCAGGCCTGCACCGACTTCAGCGCAGCCGGCAGGCCGGCCGCATCGGTGCCGCCGGCCATCGCCATGTCGGGCTTGCCGCCGCCCTTGCCGCCGACCTGCTGGGCAACGAAGTTGACCAGTTCGCCGGCCTTGATGCGGCCCATGGCATCGGCCGTGACGCCGGCCGCGATCTGCACCTTGCCGCCGTCGACCGCAGCCAGCACGATGGCCGCGGACTTGAGTTTGTCTTTCAGCTTGTCCATGGTCTCGCGCAGCGTCTTCGCATCGGCGCCGTCGAGCTTGGCGGCGAGCACCTTGAGGCCCTTGACGTCCACGGCCTGGGCGACCAGCTCGTCGCCCTGCGACGATGCGAGCCGGCCCTTGAGCGAGCCCACTTCGCGCTCCAGTGCGCGCACCTGGTCGAGCACCTGCGCGAGGCGGCCCTGCAGTTCGGCGGGCGGCGTCTTGAGCGTGGCGGCCACGCTGTGCACCGTCGCCTCGAGCTGCTGCAGATAGGCCAGCGCGTTGGCACCGGTCACGGCCTCGATGCGGCGCACGCCGGCGGCGACGCCGCCTTCGCTGACGATCTTGAAGAGACCGATGTCGCCGGTGCGCGCCACGTGCGTGCCGCCGCAGAGCTCGCGGCTGGAGCCGATGTCGAGCACGCGCACGGTCTCGCCGTATTTC
Organism: Variovorax sp. SRS16; assembly: GCF_901827165.1. Classification (NCBI taxonomy): domain Bacteria; kingdom Pseudomonadati; phylum Pseudomonadota; class Betaproteobacteria; order Burkholderiales; family Comamonadaceae; genus Variovorax; species Variovorax sp. SRS16. The sequence continues at coordinate 2,271,386 of NZ_LR594666.1, read as the reverse complement.
TCGCCGAACAGCATCACGGCGCCGGTCTTCTGGGCCGACTCCATGTCCATCACGCGCGCCTGCGTCGCCTGGTTGGCGAGGATCTCGGCATTGACGCGCTGCTCGATCTCGAGGATCTGCGCCGGCGTGACACCGGCGTTGTGCGCGAAGTCGAAGCGCGTCTTGTCGGCATCGACCAGCGAACCCTTCTGCTGCACGTGCGCGCCGAGCACCTCGCGCAAGGCCTTGTGCATCAGGTGGGTGACGCTGTGGTTGCGCATGGTGGCGGCGCGGCGCGCCGTGTCGACGCGCGCGGTGACGGCATCGCCGAGCTTGAGCGCGCCCTGCGTCTGCGTGCCGTGGTGGCCGAACACGTCGGCCTTGATCTTCTGCGTGTCGTCGACGCCGAACTGCACGCCCTCGGCGATCAGCACGCCGGCGTCGCCGACCTGGCCACCGCTCTCGGCATAGAAAGGCGTGGTGTCTAGCACCACGATGCCGGACTGGCCCTCGTCGAGCTGTTGCACCGCCACGCCCTCGACGTAGAGCGCCACGACCCGCGCCTTCTCCTCGAGATGCTCGTAGCCGGTGAAGGTGTTGGCCGCGCCCGCATAGTCGACCGCACGGTCCATGCGGAACTTGCCGGCGGCGCGGCCGGCAGCCTTCTGCCTTTCCATCGCCGCGTTGAAGCCGGCCTCGTCGACCGCGACGCCGCGCTCGCGGCACACATCGGCCGACAGGTCGAGCGGGAAGCCATAGGTGTCATGCAGCTTGAAGGCCACGTCGCCCGGCAGCACCTTGGCATCGCCGGCCAGCGCCGCATCGAGGATTTCCATGCCGTTGGCCAAGGTCTCGAAGAAGCGCTCTTCCTCGGCCTTCAGCGTCTCGATGATGCGCTGCTGGTCAGCCACGAGCTTGGGATAGGCCGCGCCCATCAGCTTGACGAGGTCGGGCACCAGCTTGTGGAAGAAGGGCTTCTTCTGCCCGAGCTTGTAGCCGTGCCGGATCGCGCGCCGCACGATGCGTCGCTGCACGTAGCCGCGGCCCTCGTTCGACGGAATGACGCCGTCGGCCACCAGGAACGCGGTGGCGCGGATGTGGTCGGCGATCACGCGCAGGCTCTTGTTCTCGAGATCCTTCTCGCCGGTTTCGCGCGAGGCCGCCTTGATCAGCGCATCGAACAGGTCGATCTCGTAGTTGCTGTGGACGTGTTGCAGGATCGCGGCCAGGCGCTCCAGCCCCATACCGGTGTCGACGCAGGGCGCGGGCAGCGGCCGGACGCTGCCGTCGGGCTGCATGTCGAACTGCATGAACACGTTGTTCCAGATCTCGATGTAGCGGTCGCCGTCTTCATCCGGCGAGCCGGGCGGGCCGCCGGGGATGTCGGGGCCGTGGTCGTAGAAGATCTCGCTGCAGGGGCCGCACGGGCCGGTGTCGGCCATCATCCAGAAGTTGTCGGACATGTAGCGGCCGCCCTTGTTGTCGCCGATGCGCACCACGCGCTCGGGCGGCAGGCCGATTTCCTGGGTCCAGATGTCGTAGGCCTCGTCGTCCTCGATGTAGACGGTGGCCCAGAGTTTTTCGGCCGGCAGCTTGTAGACCTTCGTCAGCAGCTCGAAGGCCCAGGTGAGCGATTCGCGCTTGAAATAGTCGCCGAAGCTCCAGTTGCCCAGCATCTCGAAGAAGGTGTGGTGGCGCGCGGTGTAGCCGACATTCTCGAGGTCGTTGTGCTTGCCGCCGGCGCGCAGGCAGGCCTGCACCGAGGCCGCGCGCACATAGGAGCGGCGGTCGGTGCCGAGGAACACGTCCTTGAACTGCACCATGCCCGAGTTGGTGAACATCAGGGTCGGGTCGTTGGCCGGTACCAGCGAACTCGAAGGCACCACGGTGTGGCCCTTGCTCTCGAAGAAATCGAGAAAGGTCTTGCGGATGTCGGCGACGCTGGAAGTGGGCTGGCTCATCTTGGGTCTGGCTTTGCACAAAGGCGGCCGGCTGCGGGCAGCCCCTGCATCGAACCCACCTGACTGCTTGGTTTTCCTGAACGCGCGATTATAGGTTTGGGCCTTCGCCTGACAGCCCTTCGGCCCTTCAGCCCGACTGCAGGATCTCGACCGCGCGCTGGAACTGGAGATCCTGCACCGCACGGTCCAGCGCCGCGAAGCGCTCGCCGCCCAGCGATGCCCTGAGCGCGGGCCCGAGCGCGTCGAACATCGGCATCGCCAGCAGGCTTTGCCGGCGCAGCGTGTCGATCAGGCGCGCCAGCTCGCCCGAATCGACGGGCAGCACCGCAACGGCCTGCACCGCAGCGGCGCGGGTGCCGGCCTGGACGTCGAAGAAGGGTTGCGCCGCGGCCTGCAGCTTGCGCAGCGCCGCGCCGAGCCCCGGCATCGCACGTGCGGCACGTGCCGGGTCGCCAGCCCTGAGCGCGCTTTCGCCCTCGGCGGCCAACTGCAGCACGGCCTTGGCGCCGACCATGCCGGCACTCCCCTGCAGCTTGTGCAGCCGCGCCGCCAATGCAGCCTGCGCCGCCGGCGACGCGCCTTCCACGGCCGCGGCATCCGCGTGCGCCAGGTCGCCGAATTCGGCCAGCAGGCGGTGCAGCACGCTCAGCAACAGGTCGGTGTCGCCGCTCAGCCGGTGGAACGCATCGGCAGCGTCGATGCCGTCGACGAGCGGCCATTCCGCGGGCAGTCGAACAACGCTGGAAGTCGCCGGCCGCGCGGCCGGCAGCAGCGTTTCGCGCGTGCGCTGCGCATAGCGGCGCACACTGCGGATCAGCGCCTGCGCATCGAAGGGCTTGCTGATGAAATCCGTCATGCCCGCTTCGAGCGCGCGCTCGCGCTCCGCCACCAGCGCACTGGCGGTCAGCGCGATCACGGGCAGTTGCGCGAGGCCGAGTTCGCGGCGGATCAGGCGTGTCGCCTCATTGCCGTCGAGCGTGGGCATGTGGATGTCCATCAGCACGACGTCGAAGGCCTCGGGCGTCGCGCGCAACCGCTCGACCGCTTCGCGGCCGTCTCTCGCCAGGCTGACCTGGGCGCCCTGGCGTTGGAGGATGTGCTGGCAGACCTCGAGGTTGACCGGGCTGTCGTCCACCACCAGCACACGCACGCGCGCCAGGCGCAGCGGGCTCGCCTCGGCGACCGCCTCGGGCTTGGCCTTGGCCGGCAGCATGCCGGTGGCCGCCTGGGCGACGTTCTCGTGGGTGACGATCAGCGGCAGGATGACCCAGAATTCGCTGCCCGAGCCGGGCGTGCTGCGGACGCCGATCTCGCCGCCCATCAGTTCGACGAGCTGCTTGACGATCGACAGGCCCAGTCCGGTGCCGCCGAAGCGTCGCGTGGTCGAGGTATCGGCCTGCATGAACGGGGTGAACAGGCGGCCGAGCACCGAAGCCTCGATGCCGACACCGGTGTCGGTCACGCACAGGCGCAGCCGCACTTTGGACTCCACGCGTTCGAGCACCTGCACGTTCAGCCGGACCGAGCCTTCCGCGGTGAACTTGATCGCGTTGCTCAGAAGGTTGACCAGGATCTGCCGGATGCGCGTGACGTCGCCCAGCACGCGCGCCGGCAGATCGTCGCCGGCCTCCAGCAGCAGCGCGATGCCCTTGTCGCCGGCATTCACGGCCATCATCGCCACCACGCCGTCCAGCAGCCCGCGCAGCACGAAGCCGGATTCGTCCAGCACCATGCCGCCGGCCTCGATCTTGGAGATGTCGAGGATGTCGTTGATGACGCCGAGCAGCGAATTGCCGGCGGCGTCGATCTTCTGCAGGAACGAGCGCTGCTGTTCGTCCAGCGCGGTCTGCCGCAGCAGATAGGCCAGGCCGATGACCGCGTTGAGCGGCGAGCGGATCTCGTGGCTCATGTTGGCCAGGAACTCGCTCTTGGCCTTGTTCGCCGACTCGGCCTGGGCGCTGCGCTCGTTGAGCGCGAGGTTCAGGGCTTCCAGCTGCTCCTGGGCCTGCCGCATGTCGGTAACGTCCACCGCCACCGAGATCAGGCCCTGCACCACGCCGTCGTCGTCGCGGTCGGGGATGTAGTGCAGCCAGTAGTGAACGGTCGAGCCGGACGGAATGATCCGCGTGCGCGCGACGCGCTGCAGTTCGCCTCCGAGCGCGGCGCGGATGTGCGGTTCATTCTTCCTGAACAGCTCGGGCCCGAGCAGTTCCTGTTGCGAGATGCCGATCATCCGGTCGGCGGACACGCCCAGCCATCGCTCGTAGGCGCTGTTGGCGAAGGTGCAGCGCAGGTCGGTGGTCCAGTAGGCGACCAGGCCGGGAATGTTGTCAGTCACGATGCGCATGAAGCGCTCGTTGTTGCGCAGCTTCTCCTCGACCTCCTTGCGCTCGGTCAGGTCGATCGCGATGGTGATGAAGCCGACCACCTGGCCGTCCGTGTCGCGCAGCGGGCTCACGTTCAGATGCACCGGGACGCGGCTGCCGTCCTTGCGCACGTAGGTCCACTCGCGGGTGTGGGCCGGGCCGCTTCCGGGCGCGGGCGCGAACACTTCGCCCACGTCGAGCGGCCGTCCCAGCTCGGTGGTGAGGGCCATGGCGCGGCTGTGCACTTCGAAGGTGTCGTGGAAGCGGTTCATGCCGACCCGGTCCACCACCTCGGCCGCCGAATAGCCCAGCAGCGCCTCGGCAGCAGGATTGAACAGCATCACCAGCCCGTTGACGTCGGTGGCGATGATGGCGCTGGCCGCGCCGATCAGGATCGCCCGTTCGCGCGCCGACAGCGCCTCGAGCTGGGCGGTGCGTTCGCTCACCTGCTGCTCAAGGGTCGCGTTCAGCTGCAGGATGTGTGCCTTGCTGGCGTTCTCGTGGGTGATGTCGCGCACGGTCTGCGCGGCGCCGATCACGCGGCCGTTGGCCGAGCGGATCGGCGCGGCCGCCACCGACACCGCGACCAGGCGGCCATCGCGGTGCCGCCGGAAGGTCTCGAACGCGGCGACCGAATGGCCCTGGGCAATATGACGGATCAGGGTCTCTTCTTCCGTTTCGAACTCGGGCGGCACCAGCAGCGTCTCCAGCGACTGGTTCACCACCTCGGTCGCGGTGTAGCCGAAGATCTTGGCCGCGGCGCCGTTCCAGTCGGTGATCCGGCCCTCGAGGTCGCGCCCGATGATCGCGTCGGTGGAACTGGTCACGATGGCGGCGAGCCGCGATCGCTGCTCGTCGGCCTGTACCTTGCGGCGCTGCGTGAGCTGATGGATGTACGACAGCAGCGACAGCAGCACCACGAGGGTCGACACCCGTGCCAGCACCGCCCAGGGACTGCGCAGGTTCAGCTGCGTCGCGAAGGGCGGCAACGCGGTGACCTCGACCTGCCAGGTCCGTCCGAAGAGCTCGAGCGGCAGCGCGGTCCGCAGCGCGTCCGCGGACGCGGCGCCGGCGGACGCGAAGAAGGGTTCGGGCCGACCGGGACGGGTGGCGTCGGACAGGGTCAGCGCGAACTCGCCGTCCTGGAAATCGAAATCCTTCATCACGTCATCGATCACGAGCGGCGTGTAGATCCAGCCCACCGTCTCTTCATGCATCTGCCGCGCCGAAAGCGGCACGCGGCCTTCGCGCTGCGCCCTGGCAGCCGGGCTGCCGACCTTGTAGACCGGCAGCAGCAGCAACAAGGAATGCAGCTTCCGCGTGGCCTGTATCAGCGTGATCGGCGCGGTCAGCGTGGCCATGCCGCTCAGCATCGCGCGCTCCGCGGCCGCATGCCGCTCGGGCTCCGAGGCGATGTCGAGCCCGAACGCCGGATTGGCAGGATCGGACGGCTCCAGGTACTGGATCACATAGCGCTCGCCCTCGTTCGGCCCCAGCTGATGCACCTTGAAGTCGGGCTTGCCGTCGAGCCGTGCCGCGGCGACGAAGGCCGCTTCCTGTGCGACCGGCACGCGCCGGGCGAAGCCGAAGCCGTGCGCGCCCGGGTACTCGCGTTCGATGTCGCGCGATGCGCTGTACTGCGCGAAGCGCAGGCGTGTGATGCCGGTCTCGCCGCCGGCCGCGATGATGGCGCCGCGCGTCCCGCGCAGACCGTATTCGTAGGTGTGCATGCGCACGGCGAGGTGGTCGACCGCACGGCGGGCCAGCGCGTCGAAACGTGATCGCTCGAGTTCGTTGTTCTCGTGGACCTGCCACAGCGCCGCGACCACGGCAATGCACAACCCGATCGCGAGCCAGGCCAGTGAGCGGGCGAAGCGCCAGGACCGCACGAAGACGATCAGTCCGGCTCGGGCTCGGGGCCCGGCATTGCAACCTTTTCAGTCACCAGGCTGACCTGGGCGCGACCGGCGGCCCGCGCGCGATCGAGCGCCGCGGCCGCCGCATCGGCGAGCGCGTCGACGCTGTCGATCGCTTCGGGCCGCGCCGCCTCGCCCTGCAAGGACGCATCGAAGCAGGCGACGCCGGCGCTGCACGTGAGGTGACGCGACACCGGCGACCCCTGGTGAGCAATGTCCAGCGCCTCGACCGCACCGAGCGCCGCGTTGGCCACATGCAAGGCGCCCTCGGCCGGCGTTTCGGGCAGGATCAGCGCGAACCGGTCGCGCTCGAGGCGGGCGACGAAATCACTGCCGCGGCGAACGCTGCGCCGTATGCTCTCGGCCACGGATGCAAGGCTGGCCTCGGCAGCCTTGCGGTCGTAGAGGGCCTCGAAGGATTCGAAGAAGTCGACCTCGACCAGCACGAGCGAGAGCGGATGCCGCGACCGCCGGGCGCGCTGGCCTTCGCGCATCAGGTTCTCGAGATAGGCGGCCTCGTTCCCCACGCCGGTGACGAGATCGACGCGCGACAGGCGGCGAAGATCGTCCGCCAGCCGCTTGAGCTTGAGCTGGGTCTGCACGCGCGCCGTCACTTGCGCCGGATCGAAGGGCTTGCGGATGAAATCGACCGCGCCCATCTTGAGCACCGCGACCTCCAGTTCCGGCTCCTGGTGGCTGCTCACGAAGATGACGGGGATGTCGGCCAGTGCGGCATCGGCCTTGAGCGCCTCGCACACCTGCAGCCCGCTCATGTCGCCCATCTGCGCGTCGAGCAGGATCAGGTCGGGTGGCGCCTCCCGGCTGAGCCTCAGCGCGTCGGTGCCGCTGGTCGCGAAGCGCACGGTCGAGTAATCCGAAAGGATTCGGCTCAACATCTGGACGATGGCAGGGTCGTCGTCGACAAGAAGAAGGCTCGCCTCGATCGTTGATTTCTTCATCGGAGGCATTTTGCCGGAATCGATTTAGCGTGTTAACAATCCAGGCTCCGCGCCTCGGCAATGGGGCGCACCAACCGGTATTCCTGCACGGGAACCCTGTCGGGGACGACAAGCGCGCAGGTGGAGTTCAATGACGGGCAAATCATGGCTGCAGCCACCCATCGAGATCCCCTGCACGACCGGGCCGATCCGGCGCCGGCCCTCTACGTGTGGATCGCACCCGATCCGGCCGTGCAGGCCGCCATCGACGCGCATCGTCGCGCGTGGTGGTGGCCCGAGGGCAGCCATCAGCCCAAGCCGCACCGGCTGCATCTGACCCTGTGTCCGCTCGGTGCGCGCAGCGACGCGCAGCTCGAAGGCATCGACGAGGCCCTGCGCGGCGTGCGGGCCGGCAGCTTCGAACTCGTGCTCGACCGATCCGGTGTCTGGACGCGCAACGGCGTGGCTGTCGTCTGTCCGCAGGCGCATCCGGGCCTGACGAAGCTGCATCATGCGATCGAGCGAGCGATCTTGCCGTGGGCACGGCCTGCTCCGTGGGAGCCGCACATCACCATCGCCCGTCGCGCGCTGGGCGCGGGCGCGCAGCGCATGACGCCGATCCGCTGGCAGGTGCGGGAGTTCGTGCTCGTGCGGTCGTGGCTGCCTCCGCATCGGGTGTGGCATGAGGTGCTGGGGCGCCATCGGCTGGTGTGACGCAGAGCACGACGCGAAGAAGTCCGCGAGGCCGCAAGACGCATCATGTCGGCGTGAGCATGAGATGGGGAAGCGCGTCGACGACAAATTGCCTGCTGTTGAATTCGCTGAGCGCGTGCTGATCGGGCTGCGGGTTGGGTCGCGACCACGCCGGACTGAACGCCAGCTTGTAGTTGTGATGAAGCGCCATCGACTTCATGACCGTCTCCACGATCGACGCCTGCCCTCTCTCGAAGGTGGAGGCGTGGGAAGACTTGTAGAGGATCCTCGCCAGCGACTGCTTGAGGTGATCGATTCCGAAGCTGGGGTCCCAGTCGAGGGCAGACAGGACATCGGGCACGATCACCTCCTCCGCATCGACGTCCGAGCCGCGCGCATGAATGCAGCGCAGACGGGAGATGTCGATGTCCCCATCGGCCCTGGCAGACCATTTGAACGTGAAGAACGAAATACATTTCGACTCGGATATGGGCTGCAGCCACCCCTTTCCCGACCGGCCGCCGATCAGATCGTAGCCAAGGGCGGCGTTTTCCTTTCCGCTGAAAAATTTCGCAACCCTTCGATTGCCACCAGGTTTCTCTTTGCTCACCAGAAACTCGAAGAACGTCGGATCCGAATTACGGAAGCAATACATGTTCCATTCGAGTTCGACCATCGATTCGAATTTTCCCCGGACTTTCCCGGCCCATGCAGGCCAGCTGAGCACGGGGTCGTCCAGGCTGGTGTCCATGTCGTCAAGTCGAGCGCCGAATCGATGGGGAGCGTTCGTGCCCGACATCACGGCCATCGCCTGCCTGTCCTGCGCCACGGCATTGAACATGACGCGAACAAATACCGAAGCCGCATCCGCCCGCGCGCGGAACGGCAAATCCTTCGTCTCAGCATGGAACTTGGCCAGGCAGGCTGCCACTGTCGGCATCGTGTGGCTGCTTGTGACTCTTTGGAAAATGGCGTTGCCCAGCAGGCCGCCATACGAGGTGTTCGGGTCGTCGGGGTCTTGCGGTTGACTGTTGATCCAGTGCGCGGCCTTGGAGATGACCATCTGGAAGCCGCGCGCATCCGCATCGGGACATGCAATCGCTTTCGTCAACTCGACGGCCGCCTCTTCGCATTCGATCTTCAGCTCGGACGGGAAGTCCCTCGTGATCCCGATCGCCTCGATCACCATGGCATGGACGCCCAGAAGCACCTGGCATTTCTGTTCGTGAAGATCATTCGCGACCTCTTTCAAGACTCCGGTCCAGTGGCTCTCGTCCGCAAGGTCCGGGGCTTCGCGATCTTGCTCGCTACCGACCGGTATTCGACATGGACTCGGAAAGCTCGAGCGAGGAGATATCTCCGGTGATGAATTCGGCGATGCAAATGGCGATCCAATCATGGAACTCGTGCTGTGGGAAACGCACTGTGTGACACTGATGGCGGATCTGGTTCCATCCCGGTACACAGGGATCGCACGAAGGTCCTTCGATCGGTTCAGAGCCACCGGAGCAAAGAGTAGAATCCGCGCCTGCCGCGGGCGTAGTTCAATGGCAGAACGGCAGCTTCCCAAGCTTCATACGAGGGTTCGATTCCCTTCGCCCGCTCCAGCGCACGTCGCTCGGCACCAACGACAAGCGCATCGCCGCCGCTCTGGCGCATCGCCACTGGTCCGAAGCGGCTGAAGCCTTCGCCGCCGCCGAGGCTAAGCGGAAGCCCCGCGAGGTCGTTCCGCTGACGCCCGCGCTCTCGGCGTACATCGTGGCTGAGGCCAACCGTAGGCACTGCCCCGCGGGCTGTCGACCCACCGCTTGGCGAGGCCCTGATTACCGCTGTCATGGGCCATGAGGCCGACAACGTGGGTCACCCTCTGCGCCGCAGCCCGACGAGGCGCGCCACGAAGCGCAAGCGCACGTTGCCGAGCTCCATGTCGAAGAAGGCACGGTCAAGTCGGAAGAGGCCCAGAACTCGCCGCATCCCGACGATCACGACCAGGGCCGTCGTCGGCACGGCGACGCAACATGCCATTCCGCACGCTCAAAGCGCGAACAAATGGAGAATTGGGGCGCTTTTCGAGCATTTGCTTCCGGCCGCATTCGGTATAGTCAGCAAACGTTGCGTGTGTAGATGGAAGTAATAAATCTACAAAATCTACACTCGCAAACAAATGAGCCGCTCGCTTGCGTTCGCGCCGGACAGCGTCTTCCTCCCTGTCTCGGAATGCTTCGCTTCAAATGGTCATTGCACGGTCCTGCGCTGAATCCATCAGCGCAAGGCGTCTTTCGGCGCCCGGACCCCGACGATCGCTGCCGCCGGCGACCGAGGCGTGTCCGCGCGTACCGAAAGTCGTGTCAATGCCCAACGATCCACAAGAACAACAACAAGAACCTACGCTTTCTCGCGCTCGCTTCGGTCCCGTCAAGGCAACGATCCTCGCGGTCACCGCGTTGCTGGGTCTGAGCGGCTGTGCCTCGTTCAGCGTCGAAACCGCGCAGCTTTCCACCCCCGAGATCCGCGCCACCCTGCAGCAGGACAAGGTCGCGCTGGAGCGCAATGTCGAGCCGCTCGGCGGCCCGCTGACACTCGACGGTGCCATCGCCCGCGCCATCAAGTACAACGCCGAGCGCCGCTACCGTGCCATGGAAGAAGCGGTGGCCATGGGCACCTTCGAGGTCAGCAAGTACGACATGCTGCCCAAGCTGATCGCCTCGGCCGGCTACCGCGATCGAAACAACGACCTGATCACCCGCAGCATCGATTCGGTCACCGGCCTGCCATCGCTCGCCAATCCGTACATCTCGTCGAGCCGCCAGGTGGCCTCGAGCGAAATCGGCCTGTCGTGGAGCCTGCTCGACTTCGGCCAGAGCTACTACGCCGCGCGCCAGAACGCCGACCGCGTCCTCATCGCCGGCGAGCGCCGCCGCAAGGCGCTGCACAATCTGATCCTGGACGTGCGCACCGCCTACTGGCGCGTGGTCGCCGCGCAGAAGCTGGAGCCCTTGCTGCGCACCACCATCGCCGATTCGGAGAAGGCACTCAAGGATGCCCGCAAGGCCGAGGACGACCGCATCCGCTCGCCGCTGGAGCCGCTGCGCTACCAGCGCCAGTTGCTGGAGAACCTGCGCCTCCTGGAAACCATCGAGCAGGAACTCTCGACGGCGCGCGTCGAGCTCGCGACCTTGGCCGGCCTGCCGCTGGCCGCACCCTACACCGTGGTCGAGCCCGCCAACGACGTGAACACAGTCTGGCTGCAGCAGCCGCTCGACAAGCTCGAAGAGGTGGCGCTGCTGCGCAATCCCGACCTGCGCGAAGGCATCTACAACGCCCGCATCGCCCAGCAGGAAACGCATCGCGCCCTGCTCAAGCTGTTCCCGGGCCTGTCCTTCAACTACGGCTACAACCACAGCAACGACGACTTCCTGATCCACCAGAACTGGAACGAGGTCGGCGCCCAGATCTCGTTCAACCTGCTGGGCCTGCTGTCGGCACCGGCGCAGATGCGCCTGGCCGACACCGGCGTCGCGCTGGCGGACCAGCGCCGCATGGCGATGCAGATGGCCGTGCTCACGCAGCTGCACATCGCGCGCCTGCAGTACGCGAACAGCGCGCGCCAGTACGAACGCTCCGATGCCATCGCCCAGGTCGATGGCCGCCTCGCCCAGCAGGTCGCGAACCAGGCCGAAGCGCAGAAGCAGTCCGTGCTGGACCGGATCTCGCAGCAGAGCGTGTCGGTGCTGTCGCAGCTGCGCCGCTACCAGGCGCTGTCGAACGCGCAGGCGGCCGCATCGCGGCTGCAGGCCACGCTGGGCATGGAGCCCTCCGTCGACGCCTCGCCCAGCATGCCGCTCGCCGCGCTGACCCAGGCCGTCAGCCAGTCCTTGCAGACCTGGAACAAGGGCGAGTTGCCGCCGCTCGAGGAAACCCGGTGATGCCGGTTTCGCTCGAAGCGCGCGTGCGCGGCCTGCTGGCCTGCGCGCTCGCGCTTCTTGCCCCGGGCATCCACGCTGCCACGCCGCAGCCGGCCGCAGCTTCCGCGCTCGAGACGCGCGAGGTCAGAGCCCAGCTGGCACCGCGCCGCTACACGACGCTGGCCGCAGAGATCGGCGCCAAGATCAACCGCCTGCCACTGCCCGAGGGCGCCGCCTTCAAGCAAGGGCAGATGCTGGTGCAATTCGACTGCGTGCTGCAGCAGGCGCAGCTCGCCAAGGCCGAGGCCATGCTGATGGCAGCCAACACCGCCTGGCACGGCAATCAGCGGCTGGCCGATCTCAATTCGGTGGGCAAGGTCGAGCTCGACGTCTCGAAGGCGGACGTGCTGCGTGCGCAGGCCGAGGTCTCGGCCAATCGCGCGCTGATCGGCAAGTGCCAGATCGCGGCGCCTTTCCCGGGCCGCATCGCCGAGCAGAAGGCGCGCGAGCAGCAATACGTGCAGCCGGGTCAACCGCTGCTGGAGATCCTCGACGACAGCCAGTTGGAGCTGGAGTTCATCGTGCCGTCGCGCTGGCTCGCCTGGGTGCGCAACGGCACCACCTTCGAAGTCAACATCGACGAGACCGGCAAGACCTATCCGGCCAAGGTGCAGCGCATCGGCGCGCGCGTCGATCCCGTCAGCCAGTCGGTCAAGCTGAATGCGGTCATCGACGGCCACTTCAGCGAACTGGCCGCCGGCATGAGCGGCAAGGTCATGATGGCGCCGCCGCAGCGCTGAAGTCCCTTTCACCTGTCCAGCAGCCACACCGCCCACGCTGCGCCACCTCAGGGAATCTGCCATGAATCCGTCGCTCTCTCCCCTGCGCCTGCCGGCCGGCGCCTTCCGCGGCCGCCGCCTGCTGCGTGCCTCGTCGCAACTGCTCGCGCTGGAACAGCGCTTCATGTTCGACGGTGCGGCCGCCGATGCGGCCCACCACGCGCAAGCCGCGCACGACAGCGCACCGCCGCCCGTGCCGCCCGCGGTGCAGGTGCGCGCCATCGAGCCAGCCAAGGACGAAGGCAAGAAGGAAGTGGTGGTGGTCGACACCTCGCTGGCCAACTACAAGAGCCTGGAAGCGGGCGTGCGCGACGGCGTGGGCATCGTCGAGTTCGACGGCAGCCGCGACGGCCTGGCGCAGATCGCGCAATGGGCCGCCACGCAGAGCGGATTGGACGCGATCCACATCCTCTCGCACGGCTCGGAAGGAAAGCTCGACCTGGGCACGACGGTGCTAAGCGATGCCACGCTGGCATCCGGGACCGTGCAGACGGAACTGGCCGAAATCGGCCATGCGCTCACCGCCGGGGGCGACCTGCTTCTCTACGGGTGCGATGTCGCCGCCGGCAGCGACGGCCAACGCTTCGTCGATGATCTGGCAAGCCTCACCGGCGCCGACATCGCCGCATCGACGAATGCGACAGGGGCAGCGGACAGGGGCGGAGACTGGACCCTCGAAACGCATGTCGGCAAGGTCGCAACCGATGCGCTGCACATCGACGGCTACCAGGGCCTCCTCACTGTCCTGACCTTCGACCCCAACACCGATTCGGACCTGGCGGGCTGGGATCAAACGTCGATCACGAGGATCATCGACGGCAGGACTTTCACCCTGTCGGGCGGCGGCGGCTCGGGCGGACTGGGCGTGTACTCCACCGCCGATACCGGTGATGCAAGCAGCGGGATCTTTGCCTACGAAGGAAGCAGCGGCGGCCACGACGTCTACAAGCTGACTCTCCAGGTCCAGAGCGGCTACATGTTCGATCTGTCCGCCTTCGAGGTGGTCGCGAGTTCGGGCAGCCTGACACTCGACCTGACGTATGCGGACGGCTCGACGCGCAGCATCACCCAGTCGGGTCTCGAGACGTGGCAGACATTGTCCAGCTTCAGCGCGTCCACCGACCACGTCACGCAGGTGGTGCTGACCGCGAACGACTACGCGCTGTTCCAGAACTTCGACATCGAGAACGTCAAGCTGCTGCCGCCGACGGCCACGGTCGCCACCGCCCATCTGTCGAACGACACCGGCACCAGCAGCAGCGACTTCATCACCAACACCGCCGCGCAGACCATCAGCGGCACGCTGTCGGCCAACCTGGGCAGCGGCGAAAAGGTCCAAGTGTCCTACGACAACGGCAACAGCTGGAGCGACGCCACCAGCTACGCGGTCGGCAGCAGCGCCTGGAGCACCACCACCACGCTGGCCGGCGGCAGCACCTTTCTCGCCCGCGTCAGCAATGTCGACAGCTCCAGCACCGCCTACTCGCACAGCTACACGCTGGACACCACGGCGCCGACCACCGCCTTCACCGGCATCTCGCTGTCGGCCGACACCGGCGCCAGCAGCACCGACTTCATCACCAGGACGGCGGCCCAGACCATCACCGCCACGCTCACCAATGCGCCGGCCGGCACCGATGTCGTCTGGGGCTCGACCGACGGCGGCAGCAGCTGGACCGACATCACCAGCAAGGTCTCCGGCACCACGCTGAGCTGGAACGGCGCCACGCTGGGCGCCGGCAGCAGCTCCATCATGCTCAAGGTGACCGACGCAGCCGGCAACGACAGCAGCCTCAGCTTCCAGAACTACACGCTCGACACCACGGCCCCCGCCAAGAGCGTGGCCAGCGCCGCCTTCTCCAACGACAGCGGCAGCTCGTCGAGCGACTTCATCACCAACGCGGCGGCGCAGACGATCAGCGGCACCTTGTCGGCCAACCTGGCCAGCGGCGAAAGCGTCCAGGTCTCGCTCGACAACGGCGCCAGCTGGTTCGCCGCCACGGCCAACGTGGGCCAGAACACCTGGTCGCTGGCCGGGCACACGCTGACGGCCAGCAGCACGCTCCAGGTCAAGGTCAGCGACCGCGCCGGCAACGACGGCGCCGTGCTGTCGCAGGCCTATGTCTACGACACCACCGCGCCAACCACCACCTTCGGCGGCCTGGCGCTGTCGGCCGACACCGGCACGAGCAACAGCGACTTCATCACCCGGACCGCGGCCCAGACCATCAGCGCCACGCTGAGCGCCGCGCCGGCCGGCGGCGACATCGTCTGGGGCTCGCTCGACAACGGCGCCACCTGGACCGACATCACCAGCAAGGTCAGCGGCACGGCCTTGAGCTGGAACGGCGTCACGCTGGCCGGCAGCGACACGCTGCAGCTGCGGATCGTCGACGCCGCCGGCAACACGGGCAGCGCCAAGACCCAGGCCTATGTGCTCGACACCAGCACGCCGGCCACGCCGGGCACACCGGATCTGGCCACGGCCAGCGACACCGGCCCGCTCAACAACGACAACATCACCCTCGACACTACACCCACGCTGAGCGGCACGGCCGAGAACGGCAGCACCGTCACGATCTACGATGGCGCCACGCTGCTCGGCACCGTCACCGCCGGCGCGGGCGGGTGGACCTACACCACCGGCGTGCTGGGCGAGGGCAGCCACACCCTGACCGCGGTGTCGACCGACACCGCCGGCAACGCCTCGGCTGCTTCCGCAGGACTGACCGTCACCATCGACGCCACCGCGCCCGCCGTCACCTCGGTGGCGGTGCCGGCCAACGGCACCTACTACGGCGGCAACGCGCTGGACTTCACGGTCAACTTCGACGAGGCCGTCATCGTCGATACCTTCGGCGGCACGCCGCGCATCGCCGTCGTGGTGGGCGCCACCACCCGCTACGCCGACTACGTGTCCGGTTCGGGCACCAGCGCGCTGGTGTTCCGCTACACCGTGCCGACCGGCGACCTGGATGCCAACGGCATCACGGTCGGCGCGCTGTCGTCCAACGGCGCCCTCATGCAGGATGCCGCCGGCAACGACGCCGTGACCACCCTCAACAGCGTCGGCAGCACCGCCGCCGTCGATGTCGACGGCACGCAACCCAGCATCACCAACGTCGGCGCAAGCACGGCCGACGGCGCCTACGGCAGCGGCCAGACCATCACCATCACCGTGGATTTCTCGAATGCGGTGACCGTCGACACCACCGGCGGCACGCCGACGCTGGCGCTCGACGGCGGCGGCAGCGCCACCTACATCGGCGGCTCAGGCACCGGCACGCTGAGCTTCAGCTACGTCGTCGGCGCCGGCCAGAACAGCGCCGACCTCGACTACAGCGGGACCAGCGCGCTGGCCCTGAACGGTGCCACCATCGTCGATGCCGGCGGCGCCCACGTGGCCGCCTCGGTCGCGCTGGCCACGCCGGGTACGGCCGGCTCGCTCGGTGCCAACAAGGACATCGTCGTCGACACGGCCGCGCCGACCAATACCGTGGCCAGCGCATCCTTCTCGGCCGACACCGGCACCTCCGGCAGCGACTTCATCACCCGCGTCGCCGCGCAGACCGTCAGCGGCACCCTGTCGGCCAACCTGGCTGCGGGCGAGTCGGTCTACGTCTCGCTCGACAACGGTGCGACCTGGGCCCTGGCCACCGCCTCTGTCGGCGCCAACACCTGGTCGCTTGCCGGCCAGACGCTGAGCGGCAGCGGCACGCTCAGGGTGCGCGTCACCGACGACGCCGGCAACAACGGCGCCGCCTACGCGCAAGCCTATGTGCTCGACACCACCGCGCCGACGATCGGCTTCGGCAACCTCGCGCTGTCGGCCGACACCGGCGCGAGCCATGCGGACTTCATCACGAACAGTGCGGCCCAGACCCTCAGCGCGACGCTCAGCGGCGCCCCGGCGGCCGGCGACATCGTCTACGGCTCGCTCGACAACGGCGCCACCTGGACCGACATCACCAGCAAGGTCAGCGGCACCACGCTGACCTGGACCGGCATCACGCTGGCCGCCAGCGACACGCTGAAGCTGCGCGTGACCGACGCGGCCGGCAACGACGGCGCCGCCACCAGCCAGGCCTACGTGCTCGACACCACGGCGCCCACCACCAGCGTCGCCAGCGCCGCCTTCTCCAACGACAGCGGAAGCTCGTCGAGCGACTTCATCACCAACGCGGCGGCGCAGACCGTCAGCGGCACGCTGTCGGCCAACCTGGTCGCCGGCGAAACCGTGTACGTCTCGCTCGACAACGGCGCCACCTGGAGCGCCGCGACCGGCGCGGTCGGCAGCAATGCCTGGTCGCTGGCCGGTCAGACCCTGACGGCCAGCAACACGCTCCAGGTCAAGGTGAGCGACGCCGCGGGCAACGACGGTGCCGTGCTGTCGCAGGCCTATGTGCTGGACACCACCGCGCCCACGATCGTGTTCTCCAACCTCGCGCTCTCGGCCGATACCGGCACGAGCAGCAGCGACTTCATCACCCGCATCGCCGCCCAGACCCTCACGGCGACGCTCAGCGCGCCGCTGGCGGCCGGCGACGCGGTCTTCGGCTCGCTCGACGGCGGCACCACCTGGGTCGACATCACGGCCAAGGTCGGCGGCACCACGCTGAGCTGGGACGGCATCGCATTGGCCGGCAGCAACACGCTCCTGTTGCGCGTCACGGACAACGTCGGCAACGACGGCGCCGCGCGTGCGCAGGCCTATGTGCTGGACACGACGGCGCCGGCCATGAGCCTCGGCAACCTGGCGCTGTCCGCGGACACGGGCAGCAGCAGCTCCGACTTCATCACCCGCACCGCCGCACAGACCGTCACGGTCACGCTCGGTGCCCCGCTGGCGGCCAACGACATCGTCCTCGGCTCGCTGGATGGCGGCGCCACGTGGATCGACATCACCGGCAAGGTCTCGGGCACCCGCCTGAGCTGGAGCGGCGTCACGCTGGCCGGCAGCAACACGCTGAGGCTCAGGATCACCGACGCCGCCGGCAACGACGGCGCCACCCTCGCGAGGCTCTACACGCTCGACACCACGGCGCCCACGACGACCGCGACCTCGGCGACGCGGGGTGACGGCGGCAGCGTCAGCGGGGGGCTGTCGGCGCCGCTGGTTGCAGGCGAATCGGTGGCGGCATCGCTCGATGGCGGTGCCACATGGGTTCCCGCGCTGATCGGCGCCGACGGGACCACGTGGTCGATCGCCAACGCAGGCATGGGCGCCTTGCAGGTGCAGGTGCTCGATGCCGCGGGCAATGCCAGTGCGCCGCTGGTCGTGAGTGCGGCGACAGCCCCGGCTCAGCCGCCGCTGCAAGCGCTGCCCGTGCCGCCACTGCCACCCGGACCGCCGTCGCTTCCTGTCGAGGCACTTCCCTCGGCGGTGCACGACGCGCCGCCCTCCGATGCGCCGGCGGTGCTTCCCGTCTTCAGCGAGACAACGTCGCCGTCGGGCACCTGGGTCAGCAGCCTCGACGTCGATCTGTCCGCACTCGATTCCACTGTGCTCTCCGCATCCTTCGATTTCCGGGGCGCGCGCCCCGAGCAAGCCGCCTTCCTGCCCCTGCTGACGCGGCCGGCGGCCGATGGTGCCTTCCAGATCGTGGTGCTGCCCGAACTGCGCGGCAGCGGCGAATCGCTGATCTCGAACCGGCCGATGGCCGACTTCAGCGCGCATGGCGGCGACCGCTTCTCCCTGCAACTGCCCGTCGACACCTTCGCCCATGCCGACGAGAACGCAGCGATCGAACTCAGCGCCCAGTCGGCGGACGGAACGCCCTTGCCGCGCTGGCTCAAGTTCGATGCCCGCACGGCGCGCTTCGAAGGCACGCCGCCGCTGGGCTTCGAAGGCACGCTGACTTTCAAGGTGGTGGCGCGCGATGCCCAGGGACGCGAGGCGGTGCAGGTGTTCAAGATCACGGTGACCAAGGATGCGAGCCTCAAGGCCGCGCATGCCGAGTGGCGTCTCGACCTTGCAGAGCCGGCAGGCCGCGCCAGCCTGAGCGACCAGTTGCGCATCGCGCGCGGCGGCGCTGCCGGGCGCCTGGCCGCCCTGTCGCGCGGTGCGGCGGAGGCAAGATCACGGACATGAATCCCGGCGCGCCAGCCCATCCCCTGCTCAAGCTGCTCGAGCTCGCGCAGCGCGCCCGCGCCGCGGCCAGCGACAACGAACTGGCCTTCCTCGCCGTCAACGACACCCGCGTGCTGACCCCGTACCGCCAGGCCGCGCTGTGGTTCGGTACCGCGGGCGTCCACACGCTGTCCGGTGTGGTGTCGGTCGAAGCCAACGCGCCCTATGCGCAGTGGATCGACCAGCTGTGCCGCACGCTGGCCGCACAGCGTGAAACCGGCGGCGCACTGGCCGTCGAGCCGGCGCAGTTGCCGCGCGACGTCGGCGCCGCCTGGAGCGAATGGCTGCCCGCCTTCGCGACCTGGGTGCCGCTGCGCAGCCTGCACCGGCACGCGGCGGGGCAGGCCGGCGGCGCCGCACAACGGGCAGGGCTGCTGCTGGCGGGCGATGCCCCTTCGTCGCCCGAGCAATTGGCCGTGCTGGACGAATGGATGGACATCTGGCAGCACGCCTGGCGCGCCACGCATCGGCGTTCCGCATGGTCGTCCATGGGCGGCCTGCCCGCACGGCTGCACGGCTGGTGGCAGGGCGGCGCCCGAGGTCAGAGGTGGCGCCGCGGGGTTGGCGCCGGCCTGCTGCTGCTGGCCGCGGCGTGCGTGCCGGTTCGCCTCACGGTGCTGGCGCCCGGCGAACTGGTGCCCGCCAACCCGACCACCGTCCGCGCGCCACTGGACGGCGTGATCGCCGATTTCGCGGTCCGTCCCAACCAGGTGGTAGCGGCCGGCGCAGCGCTGTTCTCGTTCGACCAGGCGCCGATCGACAGCCGACTGACCGTGGCGCGCGAGGCGCTGGGCACCGCGGAGGCCGAATACCGGCAAGCCGCGCAGATGGTGCTCAACGACCCGCGTGCCAAGACCCAACTGGCCACGCTGCTCGGCAAGATCGAGGAGAAGAAGGCGCAGTCGGGCTTCCTCGAAGGCCAGGCCCAGCGCTCGCGCGTGCTGGCGCCGCAGGCGGGCATCGTGCTGTTCGACGATCCGTCCGAATGGATCGGTCGCCCGGTGCAAACTGGCGAACGCATCATGCAGGTGGCCTCGCCCACCGACGTCGAGATCGAAGCCTGGGTGCCGATCGGCGATGCCATTCCATTGGCCGACAAGGCGCCGCTGAACCTGTACCTGGCGGCCTCGCCGCTGTCGCCGGTGTCGGGCACGCTGCGCTACATGAGCCACCGCGCCACGGCGCGGCCGGACGGCAGCTACGCCTACCGCGTGCGGGCCACGCTCGACAGCCCGCTCGACCAGCGCATCGGTCTCAAGGGCACGGCCAAGCTGTCCGGCGAGCGCGTGCCGCTGATCTACTGGATGCTGCGGCGCCCGCTGGCCAGCATTCGGCAGTTCCTCGCCATGTAAGGCCGCCATGCCGCCGAGCCTGCCCATGCTGCGCCAGGAACTGGCCATCGGCACCGGTCCGCGGCTGGCCGACGGCCAGCCCAGCTGGACGCTGCACGACCCCGTGCGCAACCTGTTCTTCCAGCTCGACTGGCCCAGCTTCGAAATGCTCAGCCGCTGGGACTTGCGCGATCCGCAGGCGGTGCTGGAAGAGATCCAACGCGATACGGCCTTGCAGCTCGAGGGCGAAGCGCTCGACCGCCTGGTGGCCTTCCTGCGCGACCAGCAACTGCTGCAGCCGGGCAACGGATCGGCCGCGGCATTGGCCGCGATGCGCGACAGAGAGCGCGGCAATTGGTACCAGTGGCTGTTGCACAACTACTTGTTCTTTCGCATTCCGCTGTTGCGGCCGGACCGCTGGCTGACGTGGCTGCAACCGCAGCTCACCTTCCTGTTCAGTCCCGCATTCCGTCGGCTGACC
The DNA here is from genome assembly GCF_901827165.1 of Variovorax sp. SRS16. Lineage (NCBI taxonomy): Bacteria > Pseudomonadati > Pseudomonadota > Betaproteobacteria > Burkholderiales > Comamonadaceae > Variovorax > Variovorax sp. SRS16. Next base: position 2,250,847 of record NZ_LR594666.1, on the reverse strand, counting down.
CTTGTCGCCGGTGTGTTCGGGCTGGCCGGCGTCTACCGCGAGTGGGACCACTTCTCCGCGACGCTGATGGACACGCTGAGCTGGAACGGCGCCGTCCTGTATGGCTGCACCATCGTGTTCGCCAAGACCTGCCACGAGATGGGCCATGCACTCACGGCCAAGCGCTATGGCTGCCGGGTGCCGACCATGGGCGTGGCGTTGCTGGTGATGTGGCCGGTGGCCTATACCGACACCAACGAAGTGTGGAAGCTGGCGAACCGCGGGCAGCGCCTGGCGGTGGCCAGCGCCGGCATCGTCACCGAGCTGTGCATTGCCGTCTGGGCGACGCTGGCCTGGAGCTGGCTGCCCGAAGGCGGTGCCAAGCAGATCGCATTCCTGCTCTCGACCACCACCTGGATCACGACGCTGGCCATCAACGCCAGTCCCTTCATGCGCTTCGACGGCTACTACATGCTGTCGGACTACCTCGGCTTGCCCAACCTGCACAGCCGCGCCTTCGCCCTGGCACGCTGGGACTTGCGCGAACGCCTGTTCGCGCTCGGCGAACCGGTGCCCGAGGCCTTCCCGCGCCGGCTGCACGCGGGCCTGATCCTGTTCGCCTGGGCGGTCTGGATCTACCGGCTGGTGCTGTTCCTCGGCATTGCGGCGCTGGTCTATCACTTCTTCATCAAGGCCGTCGGCATTGTCCTGTTCGCGGTGGAGATGGGCTGGTTCGTCACGCTGCCCCTGTGGCGCGAACTTCAGGCATGGCGCGCCCGCGGGCCCGCATTGCGCCGCAGTCCGCGAGCCCGGCGCAGCGCGGTGCTGGCGGTGCTGCTGGTGCTGGTCTTCTTTCTGCCCTGGCCGGACCGCGTGCGCACGTCAGGCCTGCTGCAGCCGCAGACCCGGCAGGCCCTCTATGCACCGGCCAACGCCATGCTCGAAGCGCTGCCGGTGGCCAATGGACAGGCCGTGCAGGCGGGTCAGCCGCTGCTGCGCCTGTCCTCGCCGGAGCTCGAGCTGCGCGCCAGCGAGGCCGCAACGCGTCAGCATCTGCTGGCGTGGCAGTCGGCGTCCTCGGGCCTCGACGCCGCGAGCCGCAGGGACTGGCTCGTGCTCAACGACCAGCTGGGCTTCGCCAATGCCGAGCAGGCGGCCGTCGGCACCGATCTGCAGCGCTACCGCCCGGCGGCCCTGCACGATGGCGTGATGGTCGATGTCGATCCGGACCTGCGACCCGGGGAATGGCTCAAGACCCAAGAATACCTGGGCTCGGTGGTCACTCCGGGGCGGTGGCAGGTGGTGACCTATGTCGACGAGGACGCCGTGCGCCGCATCGCCCGCGATGACCGCGCGCTCTTCATCGCCGACGGCCTGGGTGCACCGGCACTCCGGCTGAAGGTCGCCAGCATCGACCGCGACGCCAGCCGCACGCTCGGCGAGCCGGAACTGGCGTCCTTGTTCGGTGGCGACGTGCTGGTGCGCGAGAAGAATGGCGTGCTCTATCCGGAGCACGCCGTCTACCGCGTGGTGCTGGACGCCGACGAAGCGCTGCCCGCCACCAGCCCCTCGTGGCGCGGACGCGTCGCGATCGTCGGGCAATGGGAAGTGCCGGCCATGCGCTTCCTGCGCAATGCCGTGTCGGTGGCCTGGCGCGAGGGCGGGTTCTAGTTTCGGTTCTGGTGCAAATCTTCCGCGCGGCCGAACGACTTCGTGAACGCGTTGTGCCGCTCATGCTGAGGGCATTGCCAGGCGGTACGCTGGTGTTTTCGGTTTCAACTGAGCCTGCGCGATATCGAGGAGCTTCTGTTTGAGCGCGGTGTTGTCGTCAGCTACGAGACGATCCGGCGCTGGTGCGGCAAGCTCGGCGCGAGCTTTGCGCAGGGCGCCAGATGTCGTTCGTGAAATAGAGGCCCGTGAAGGTCGGGAACGACCGATCAGGGTGGCCCGGCAGGTAAAGCGAACGCTCATGGACAGCCCACTCGTCGCCCAGCGTATAGCCCAACGCCGTCATATCCCCAATAAATGCCGCTCGGTTATAGACGTGGAAAGGAGAAAAGGAACCCTCGCCGAGGTTCTGCGTGGTAATGAAGTCCTGGCCAGCGTACAGCGGAAGCTTGTTGAGGAGGATGTGTTTCGGCCTTGTTGCGCATCGCTTCAGCAAGTCACTCGGGCGGCCGTCTTCGAAATACTGAATGGCGCCTGCGGAAATCCAGATGTCGGCGCCGGAAAGCGCGGACTCCAGGTCCTCCACGAAGCTGAGCGCCCGGGCGTCGGTTCGCAGCGCCATCTCTCGCCCTATCGAGGCGATGGCGGGCACCTCGACAATTCGCCAGGTCAGTTCCGGGGGCATCTCGAAGTAGCGTCGATAGGCATAGTAGTGAACGCCGACCGATCCGCCGATGTCCAGGACTCGAGCGGCGCCGTGGCGAATCGCACGCTCGAGCCACCACATCACCGGGTAGTCGTAGGCGAAAATTCGCTTCGTGCGGACCTCAACATATTCGGCGGCCAGTGCAGCGTGATCGAACGCGAGGCTGGGCGGCAACGAGGCGCGTGCTTCCGCGAAGCTTTCGAACAAGCCGTAGCAGGAGGCAAGACCTTCTTCGGACACGAAGTGCTTGCGCCGCCAATGCTCCAATACCGGTCGCATGACCGGTCCCTCGAAGATCTCACGGAGTTGTTGGACCGGGTTGTGGGTAGTCATATGTGTCTCCTTCCTTCTGTTGGCCGCCAAACCTCATGCGGCGGATCAGCTCCTTGAAGTCATTGCGTCACCGAGTCATTCGGGCAATTACGGCATAGCAGCATCACCCTTGCAAGCACGCCTTGCTTCGCTCCTGTTTGTGGTTGGTACGCTCCTCAGCTAAGGCTTTACAGGGGTTGAGGTGTCAACTTGACCGGGCAGATGAACGAACCTGCCGCCCCCAAATGCAGCCCGACCTCGGCGCATGCACGTGCGGGACGAGCGGGGCTCAGCGCGCAGCTTCGATCTTCATGACGGTGATCTTTCCATCGACTTTTTCAGCCAGAAAGCGGACCTTTTCGCCGGCCTGGACCTTGTCCAGCATGGCATCGTCCTTCACTTGGAAAACCATCGTCATGCCCGGCATGTCGAGGTTCTTGAGAGGCCCATGTTTGAGCGTGAGCTTCTTGTTGTCCTTGTCCACCTTGCGGACTTCACCCTCGCTGAGTTCTGAGGCTGCCGAGGACGCAGTGGCGCCGGCGGCAGGCGTTGCGGCGTTGGTGGCGGCCTGGGCTTGAAACACCCCTGACAGGGAGAGTGTGGCGACCGATGCCGCGAGAGCGATGCGAATGTTGATCATGAGAATCCTTTGAATTGAATGAGAGAAAAGCGGCCGCCGATCAATCAGACCTTTGTGGTGTGCGGCGCTCGGGTCAGTGGGTTCGCACTACTTGCGCGCATATTTGTCGGAGGCTTTGGCCACGTTGACGATACCCTTCATGCCGGCGTCGTAGTGACCCGGTTGCAGGCAGGCGAAGTCCACCTCACCGGCCTTCGTGAACTGCCAGACGATGTCGCCCTTGGTTCCAGGGGCGAGCGACACCTGGTTCGGGTCGTCGTGCTCCATCTCGGGGTTCTTTTTCATCAGCTCGTAGTGCTCCTTGAGCTCTTTCTCGGTGCCGAGCATCAGCTCGTGCTTGAGCTTTCCGGCGTTCGTGATGACGAAACGGACCGTATCGCCCTGCCTCACATTGATGTTCGCGGGCGTAAAGCGCATGGCATCGGTCATCTCGATGTTGACGGCTCGAATTGCCTTGGTTGCGATGCCCGGCTTGCCGATGGCGTCTGTTTCATCGTGGCTGTCACCGTGGGCACTGGCGCCTGCGGCCGCGAACGCGGTCAACGCAGCGAAGACTGCATAGCGGATGGTTCTCATGAGAATCCTTTCGTTTGGAGTGGTAGAAAAATCAATGCTCGGAATGCCCGACGGGCTTGCGCACCTGGACCTCGATGCTTTCGGCGGCCATGTTCTGCGCTGGCATGGCCGCGGCGCCGGCGCCGCGCGAGCGAGGTGGCTCCGGCGGCGGTGCGTCGAGTTCGTAGGCCGAGGTCCCCGGCGGATGCCTGAACCAGCCGGGGTTGGCGTAGTCACCGGGCTTCTGGCCCTTGCGCACCTTGACCACGCTGAACATGCCGCCCATCTCGACGGAGCCGAACGGACCTTCGCCGGTCATCATTCGGGCCGTGTTGTCGGGCACAGGCATTTCCATCTCGCCCATGTCGGCCATGCCGCGCTCGCCCATCACCATGTAGTCGGGCACCAGGTTTGCGATCTTCTTGACGACGTCTCGGTGGTCGACGCCGATCATGGTCGGCACCTCGTGGCCCATCGCGTTCATGGTGTGGTGGCTCTTGTGGCAATGGAACGCCCAATCGCCTTCCTCGTCCGCCAAGAACTCGATCTGGCGCATCTGGCCCACCGCCACGTCGGTGGTGACCTCGTACCAGCGAGCGCTCCGGGGGGTAGGGCCACCGTCGGTGCCCGTCACGAGGAACTCGTGCCCGTGAAGATGCATCGGATGGTTGGTCATCGTCAGGTTGCCGATGCGAACCCTCACCTTGTCGTTCTGCCGCACATTGAGCGAGTCGATGCCGGGGAAGACCCGGCTGTTCCAGGACCAGAGGTTGAAGTCCAGCATCGTCATGATCTTTGGCGTCGCGCTGCCGGGCTCGATGTCGTAGGCATTGAGCAGGAACACGAAATCCCGGTCGACCTCGGCGATCAGTGGATGCTTTCCCTTGGGATGCGTGACCCAGAAACCCATCATCCCCATCGCCATCTGCGTCATCTCGTCCGCATGCGGGTGGTACATGAAAGTGCCCGGCCGGCGCGCGACGAACTCGTAGACGAAGGTCTTGCCAGGCTGGATCGGCGGCTGCGTCAAGCCCGTGACGCCGTCCATGCCATTGGGCAGCCGCTGGCCGTGCCAGTGGATGCTGGTGTGCTCGGGCAGCCGGTTGGTGACGAAGATGCGCACGCGGTCGCCTTCGACGACTTCGATCGTGGGTCCGGGCGACTGGCCGTTGTATCCCCACAGATGAGCCTTGAAGCCGGGCGCCATCTCGCGCACCACCGGCTCAGCGACCAGGTGGAACTCCTTGACGCCGCCATTCATGCGCCAGGGCAGCGTCCAGCCGTTGAGCGTGACCACGGGGTTGTAGGGTCGACCGGTGGGAGGCGTCAGGGGTGGCATCGTGTCGGGCCGGGTCTGAAGCACTGGCTCGGGCAAGGCGGCCATCGCCACTTGGCTCACCGAGGCGGCGGCCATCGCGCCCGTGATCGCGCCTGCACCGCTCAGAAAGTTGCGTCTGTTCTTCATGTCGTTCAATGGATGGCTGTCCGCTCAATGCGCGGCGCCGAAAGGGGTTTGAGAGGCCGCGCCGGCCATCGACTCGCCCGTGGTCATGGGCTTGCCGATCACCGATGCGGCGAGCGCTGAATCCGCCAGCCAGAACTGCTGCTGGGCGTCGATGGCATGGGTCACGCTCGCGATCTGGTCGCGTGCTTCGGCCAACAGCTCGAAGACGCCGATCAGCATCCCGTTGTAGCGGAGGACGTTTTCCTCGGCCATGGACTGGCGCAGGGGCACGATCTCGTCGCGGTAATGGCGCGCGATGTCATAGGCCGTTCGGTAGGCCGAATAGTCCTCGCGCAATTGGGAGGTCGCGCCCCGGACTGTGGCGTCATAGCGGTTGGCCGCCGCCAGCGTCTGCGCATTCATCGCATCGCGCTGGGCAGAACCCCAGTCGAACAGCGGCAGCCGGATATCGAATTCGAACCCGCGGCGGGTACTGCGCGTCCCGCTGTCGAACACCGTGTCGCGCCGCACGCCGGCGTCTACGTCGACGAAGGTCGACAGCAGATCGATGCCCTGTGACTTCCCTGCTACATCGAGTTGCGCCCGGGCCAGCTGCACGTCGAGGCGCTGCTGGCTGGCAGTGCTCGCGACCTCGCGCGCGTCGCGTGGCGATTTTGGGAGATCCGGAAGGCGCTCGGGCAGCTGCAGCCTGGCGGCCTGCGAATCGTCCAGGCCCAGGCCGCGGACCAGCGCTTCGCGACTGGCCGTGACGGCGTGGCGCGCTGAGGCAAGCTGCGTCGTGGCGTCGGCATAGAAGACCTGCTGGCGCGCGCGCTGAAGCTTGCTGAAGTTGCCGATGAGCTGCATGCGTCGCGCCAGCTCGGCGCTGGCTTCGGCCGACTGGTTGACCTGCTCCGCGTACTGGAGCGACTGCTGCGCGGCCACCGCCCGCACCCAGGCCTGCTTCACCTGCGTGACCTGGTCGACCACCGCGCCCGTGAGTTGAATCTTGGCCTGGGCTGCCTGGCTGCGCGAAATCGAAAGCCGTTGCGGAAACAAGATGAGATCGACCAAGCCGAAGGACAACAGGCGGTCCAGCTCGAGCTCACTGTTCAGGCGCATGCGCTCGAAGGTGAAGACCGGGTTGGGCAATCGACCGGTCTGGTTGGCTGAGGAGATGGCGGCCCCGCTTTGGGCGATCAGCGCCTGGACAGAAGGACTGTTCGCGAGTGCGAGGCGCACGGCGCCGTCCTCTGATAACGGCTCGCTCAGCAGGTCGTCGGCGAGCGCCGCGCGGGCCTCGCGCTGTGCCTTCGTTCGACTGAGCTCGAGCTTTCCGCCAGTGAATTGGGATGCGGAGGAATTCGTTTCCTTCAAGGCGTCATCGATGCCGACCGGCGCGCACCCCATCAGGAAGGCGGCAGCGAGCGCGCCCGCTGTGAGGCGCAGCACGCGGCTCATGGCTTTTCCTTCGCAGGCTCGGTCATCGGCATCGACATCGAATGGGCAGCGCGCGGATTGACGCCCTCGGCGGGGGTGTCCCGGGCAGGCTCGTCCTTGGACCCTTCCGAGGCCTCCTTGGCGTAAGCGCGCCAGCCGCCGCGCTGGTAGACGGTCTTGTTGGCCTGTTGCCAGGGGATGGGCTTTTCCTCGGCGAATGGCTTGTAGCCCTCCATGGCCGAATGGAAAGACAGCGAAGGCGCCGGCTCGACCGATGCAGAAGAAGGCGTAGGCGCGTTGGCCTGAGCGGCGGCCGTCAAGGCCACGAGGGCGGGCAAAGCAGCCAGCCAACGGGCCGGCGACGAAGTGAACATGGAATCCTCGCGATGTTCATGAACGAAGTGCCGTCAACGAACCCCGAAGGGCGTGACGGCGACGAACGATGAATGGCGTTCAAGGGCGCGAGCAGCAACGCTGCCCTGCGTGAACGCAATCAGGCGCGAGGAGGTTTGTCGAGGACGCTGGGCGAGACAGTCGCCATGACGTCAGAGGGTTCTGCGAGGTCAGCCTGAGGAAGGCTGTTGCTCTCGACGGCCGAGAGCGTCGTGGTGAGTGCCACGGCGTGGCATGCACTGCACGTGCCGCAGGTGCTGCACGCGTGAGATGAATCCGGGAGGTCGCCTACAGCGGCGTGGTCGACCTGCTCAGCTCTGGCGGTGGGGTCCGAATGAACGCTGGAGCCTGAGTCCGCTTTGGCGTGATTCGCTGTCGCATGGTCTGCCGCGGCGTGATCGTGTTTCGCGTGGTCGTGAGAGACACCGACCGACGATGTTTCAGGCAAGGCTCCTGTCTCACAAAACACCATGGCCGCCGCCGCATAACCCTGGAAGGGCACAGCGAGCATGACGAGCCAAAGCAGAATTGCGCGGAACCGGACCATTGGCACGGATTCTAGACTCCGACGGCAATTTCGCGCCACCACCCCCATGACCACAAGAGACGCTGGCAGCACCCTGCGCCAAATTCCGACCGGCATCTGGGTGCTGGATTTCGTCATCGTGTTGGCCGGCATCGCGTTGGCACTCACGGGAATTGCCATGCGAGTCGGAAAGAGGACGGCCAACATTTGACTTGCAGCTCTCTTCGCCTGCGAAGCCGCCCCGCGGTGACGCGCCTGGCAGGAAGGGCCGATGCCGACACACGGCCGACAAAGCACGCAAAGCAAGAAATAGAATCCGCCGGATGGCCGACATCCAAACCGAACTTGCAGGGCTTGCCCGGCATCTGGAATGGCGGCGTGCAGCCATCCTGCAGATCTGGCGCAACACGATCAGACGCGATCGCAGCCTGACCGCGGGCGACGCACTTCCGCGTGCCCAGTTGAATGATCACATCCCCGAGGTTCTGGCCGCATTCGAAAGGCAACTTCGAGAGCCCGACGCCATCTCCAAGGGTGCTCGACCGAGCAAGGGGGGCGACGAGGCTGCTGCCCACGGTTTGCATCGCTGGCAGCAAGGCTATGACCTGCGAGAAGTGACGCGCGAATTGGGCCTGCTCAATGAGGTCATGGTGGCCGAGCTGGACGCCTATGCGCAGTCCAAGCACGCATCGCACGACGTCATGGCCGCCGCCCGCCGGGCTTGGGCAGCCACCTGCACGATGGATGTGGAGGAGAGCACTTCGCAGTTTTTCCGTCTTCAGCGTCTGGAGGCTGCTGGACATGTCCAGGATCTCGAACAGGCGTTGCGGGATATTGGCGAGTTGGATCAACAGCGAGCGGAGCTCTGGCGGCAGATCGCGCACGACCTCCGAGGCAATGTCGGGGTCGTCGCCAGCGCCGCGCACGGCCTCACGCTCAAGGATGCGCCCGCGGAATATCGGGAACGGTTTCTCCACATGTTGGAGCGCAACATCAAGTCGTTGCGACATCTTCTGGATGACGTCACCAGCCTCACGAAATTGCAGGCCGGAGGAGAAAAACGCCAGCTCGCGGAAATGGATGCGGCATCGCTTCTGAGCGAACTGTGCGAAGGCCTCCAGGCATTCGCCCACGCGCGCAATCTGTATCTGCGTGTTGAAGGTCCAGCTCCCTTCTGGGTCGAAGGGGACGCGCTCAAAACCCGGCGTCTCGCGCAGAACCTGATCTTGAATGCCCTGAAGTACACCGTGACGGGAGGCGTGACGGTGACCTGGAGCCTTGGTGATACCGAGGACAAAAAGCGGTGGGCCCTGACGGTGCGAGACACGGGCCCGGGTTTTCGGGCCGACCCCGGCAGACCAGTGGCAGGCGCCCTCAAGGAGGCGACGGAACTCACGCATGCGGCCGACGCCGGGGATTCAGTCCATTCTTCCAGCGACCCCCAGTTGTCGCATTTGTCCAAGGAGGATCGCCCTGTTCGTCAAGGACCCGGCGAGGGAATAGGCCTGTCGATTGTCAAGCGGCTATCGGATCTGCTGGACGCATCGGTCGAAGTGGAATCCGCTGGCGCCAGCGGGACGACTGTGCGCGTTCTGGCACCGGTGAGGTATTCGGAATAGCGCGTTCGCCAACGCAGAGACTCACGAAGGAAGATGGAATGAATCATCGATCACATGCGCGATACGGAGCGGTTGCCCAGGCGTTTCACTGGGCCACCGCGATCCTCGTTCTCGCTGCCTTCATCTACGGGCCCGGAGGGTCCGAGCAGCGCGTGTACTCGCCAGCTTTCGATTCCGGCCGGCGGCTCCACGAGACACTGGGATTTTGCGTGCTCGTACTCGCTGTTTTGCGGGTGCTCTGGCGCTTGGTCGACACACACCCAAACCCACCTGAGGTCTCGCGCTGGATGGGCATCGCCGCGAAGGCTGTGCAAGGAGGGCTCTATCTGCTCCTTTTCGCTCTGCCGTTGACCGCGATCGCCGGTGCTTGGCTAGAAGGACATCCCCTGACATTCCTCGCCGGCTTGCAGATTCCATCCCCCCTCAGTGCCTCGCACAATGCGGGCGCGAAGATCGCCAACATACACACATGGCTAGGCGATGCGATCCTGTGGCTTGCGGGACTTCACGCGCTTGCGGGGCTCTACCATCACCTCGTTCTCAGGGACGGTGTGCTCGTCTCCATGTTGCCGCGATGGCTTGGATTGCGCCAATTGAATCGGCGTTGAGAAGTTCTTCGCATTCTTTGCCATTCGTTTTACGAGCCTCCCGGTCTCTGAAAAGGTTGGGGGCCAGACGCTACACTTCGGCCCAGATGTCTCGCCGTCGCTCCCTCCCCCGCAGCGCCATCGCCCTGATGGTGATGCTGTCGCTGCTGTTTTCGCAGCTGGCGCTGGCGAGCTACGTCTGCCCAGGGATGTCCGACGCGGCGGTGATGACCGGGATGATGGTCGCGGGCGAGCCTTGCGAAGGCACCGATACGGCCCAGCCGGTCCTCTGCCATCAGCATGCCGCCGGGACGTCGCTGTCGTTCGAGCAGGCGAAGGTGGCCACGCCATCGCTGCCGGCTGTGGTGCAAGTCCTGCTCGTGCCCTTGGTGCTGGACGCGGAAGGCCATGGCCTTCCGCCGCAGAGCGAGCCTGAGCAGCGCCCTCCTCCCGATCCCGTCTTTCTCTCGACCCGCAGACTCCGGGTCTGAAATCTCCGTCGACCGACCGGTGCTGGCGCGGCTCGTCCGCTCGCCAGCGAAGCCCTCGTTCGCCTGCGGAGATCCCATGTTCATCCCTTTCCTGCGCGCGGCCGCATTGGCCGCCGCACTGCTGCCCTGCCTTGCGAAGGCCGCGCCCCTGTCTCTCGAGACAGCCCTGCAACTCGCCGTCCAGCGCTCCGAAGCCGCTCGCGCCGCCCGCGCCGGCATCTTGAGCGCCACGGAAATCGCTCACGTCGCCGGCCAGCTGCCAGACCCGGTACTGCGCGCCGGGGTCGACAACCTGCCGGCGACTGGGCCGGACCGCTTCAGCACGACGCGTGACTCGATGACGATGAAGCGCATCGGCATCAGCCAGGAGTGGCTGTCGGCGGAAAAGCGCGAGGCGCGCCAGGCCGCTGCGCAGGCATCGATCGCCCGGGAGGCGGTACAGGCCCAGATCGCGATCGCCGACACCCGCCTGCAAACCACGCTCGCCTACGTCGATGCCTTCTACGCCGGCGAGACGCTGAAGCTCACCACCTTGATGGAGCACCACGTGCATGAGGAATTCGAGGTCGCCCGCGCCAGGCTGTCTTCCGCGGCTGGCAACAGCCAGGACGTGCTTTCTCTCACCGGCGCGAAGGGCAGTTCGGAAGACGAATCGGCCGACGTCCGACAACAACAGAGTGCCGCCAGGCTCGCGCTCCAGCGCTGGGTGGGCGTGATGCCCGATGATCTGGCGCCCATACAGTTCGCGTCGCTGCCTACCGAAGAGGCCTACGTGGCTGGACACCCCTCGGTCGCTGCCATGCAACAAGACCTCGAGATGGCGAGACAGGTCGCGGCCGTCGCTGCGACCAACCGCAAGCCGAACTGGACCTGGGAGGTCGCCTACGGCCAGCGCACGGGCTATTCGGACATGGTGTCGTTCGGTGTCAGCATCCCGCTGCCGATCGCACCGGGCGAGCGCCAGGATCGGGAAACCGCCGCGAAGCTGGCCTTGGTCGACAGGGCGGAAGCCGACTTGGCGGAGGCGACACGCGCCGCGGCGGCCGAGTACCGGACTCTCGACAGCGACGCCCAGCGTCTGCAGCAACGCATCGGGCGCTATCGCGAGGGCGTCGTCACTCCAGCCGAGCAAAGAACGGCCGCTGCCACCGCGGCGTATCGGTCCAACCGGGCCAGCCTGGTGACGCTCTTCGAGGCGCGGCATGCAGAGGTCGAAGCGCAGCGAAAGCTGCTGATGCTTCAACGCGACCTGGCCAAGGCCCAGGCGCAACTGGCCTTCCGGCCGCTTGCTTCCGAGGTGGCACCATGAAACGCGCCCTGCTCGCGACACTGTCGCTGTCGGCCGTCCTGCTGATCGCCGGCGGCGCCTTCTACGCCGGCCGCACGACGGGCCATGCACCCGACGCCGCCATGACGCTTGCGTCGACACCGGCCGCCGGCACGGACGGCCGCAAGGTTCTCTACTGGCACGACCCGATGGTGCCGGGTCCTCGCTTCGACAAGCCCGGCAAGTCGCCCTTCATGGACATGCAACTGGTCCCCGTGTACGCCGAAGGCGATGCGGGCGCCGGCGGCGTGAGCATCAATCCCGGTGTACAGCAGAACCTCGGCATCCGATACGCAACCGTGCGGCGCGCCGAGGTCTCTTCGTCGTTCGACGCGATCGGCGCGGTGCAGTTCGACGAGCGGCTCGATGTCGCGGTGCAGACCCGCGTCGCGGGCTACGTGGAGCGCCTCTCGGTGCGCGCACCGATGGAGCGGGTCCGCAAGGGCCAGGCGCTGGCCACCATCTTCGCGCCGGACTGGCTGGGTCCGCAGAACGAGCTGATCGCGCTTCAGCGCGCAGGCGTTCCCGCTGATCTCATCGCAGCCGCGCGCGACCGCATGCGGGCCATGTCGATTCCGGCCGAACTCATTCGCCAGAGCGAGAAAGCCGGCACCGCGCAAGCCCGCTTCGTGCTGACGGCGCCGGCCAGCGGCGTCATTGCCGAGCTGGGCGTGCGCGAAGGCGTCGCGGTCACGCCCGGCGTGACGCTGTTTCGCATTGCCGGCCTGGAGAAAGTCTGGGCAGTGGCCGAGATTCCCGAGGTCCAGGCTGTACGCCTTGCACCTGGGCAGAAGGTGAAGGCTGTCCTGCAGGCTGACGCGTCACGGTCCTTCGACGGTGAACTGAAGGAGATCCTGCCGGAGGTCAGCACGTCCACCCGTACCCTGAAGGCCCGCTTCGAGGTCGACAACGCACAAGGCCAGCTCACCCCCGGCATGCTGTTGCGACTGCAAGTGGACGGCACTCGGAGCACGCGCCTCATCGTGGCCTCCGAGGCCGTCATCCGCACGGGCAAGCGCGCAGTCGTCATCGTGCGCAAGGACACGGGTGCGTTCGAGCCGCGCGATGTGTCGCTGGGTGCGGACCTCGGTGACGACATCGAGATCGTTCAGGGCTTGACCGAAGGCGAGCAAGTCGTGGCAAGCGGTCAATTCCTCATCGACTCGGAAGCCCGGCTGCGATCGGTACTGGGCAACATGGCAGCGCCCGCCTTGGCGGCGCCAGGACCGGCTGCGGTGCCGAAGCCGGCCATCGCATCGCACCGCACGCAAGGCAAGGTGGAGAGCGTCGATGCGGACAGCATCACCATTTCGCACGGGCCGGTGGCCTCCCTGCAGTGGCCTGCCATGACCATGGGCTTTGCCAAGCCGGCACCGAACGCCTTCCCCGATATCAAGCCAGGCGATCAAGTCCGCTTCGAGTTCAAGGAGGGCGGATCGACCGGCTACGAGCTGCTCTCCGTGCAGCGGCTCCAGCCGGCGGCAAGACGATGATCGCTGCCCTGATCCGCTGGTCGGTCGGCAACCGCTTTCTGGTGCTCATCGCGACCTTGTTCCTGGTCGCAGTCGGGCTGTGGTCCGCCGCTCGCACGCCGCTCGATGCGCTGCCGGATCTGTCCGATACGCAAGTCATCATCCGCACGCCCTACCCGGGCAAAGCGCCGCAGGTGGTCGAGGACCTGGTCACCTATCCGCTGACCACCACGATGCTGAGCGTCCCAGGCGCAAAGACCGTGCGCGGCTATTCGTTCTTCGGCGACTCCTTCGTCTACGTGCTGTTCGACGACAAGACCGATCCCTACTGGGCGCGCTCGCGCGTCGTCGAGTACCTCAACCAGGTGCAGGGCAAGCTCCCCGCCGGCGCCAACGCATCGCTGGGCCCTGACGCCACGGGCGTCGGCTGGGTCTACGAGTACGCGCTGGTGGACCGAACCGGCCACCGGGACCTCGGGCAACTCCGGGCACTCAACGACTGGTTTCTCAAGTTCGAGCTGAAGACAGTGCCCGACGTGGCCGAGGTGGCGAGCATCGGCGGCATGGTGCGCCAGTACCAGGTGGTGCTCGATCCCGACCGCATGCGTGCGCTGGGCATCACCCAGGCCGCCGTGGTGGAAGCGCTGCAAAAGGCCAACCAGGCCAGCGGCGGCTCCGTGGTGGAGCTCGCCGAAGCCGAGTACATGGTGCGCTCGCGCGGCTACCTGCAGTCGCTCGACGACTTCCGCACGATCCCGCTCTCGGTGTCCGGTGCGACACCCGTGCTGCTGCGCGACGTGGCGACCCTCCAGATCGGCCCGGAGATGCGCCGTGGCATCGCCGAGCTGGACGGCGAAGGCGAAGTGGCGGGCGGCGTGGTGGTCATGCGCTCCGGCAAGAACGCGCGCACCACCATCGAGGCGGTCAAGGCCAAGCTGGCGACGCTCAAGTCGAGCCTGCCCGCCGGCGTCGAGATTGTTCCGACCTACGACCGCTCGCTTCTCATCGATCGCGCGGTCGACAACCTGCGCGCCAAGCTGGCCGAGGAGTTCATCGTGGTGGCGGTGGTCTGCGCCATCTTTCTGTTCCACCTGCGCTCGGCGCTCGTGGCCGTCGTGGCACTGCCAATCGGGGTCCTGGCTGCGTTCATCGTCATGCACTGGCAAGGCGTCAACGCCAACATCATGTCCCTGGGCGGCATCGCGATCGCGATCGGCGCCATGGTCGACGGCGCGATCGTGATGGTGGAGAACGCGCACAAGCACATCGAGGCCTTCGAGACGCGGCACGGCCGGCAGCCGAGCAACGTGCAGCGGTGGCAGCTGGTCGCCGACGCCTCGGTGGAGGTCGGGCCGGCCCTGTTCTTCTCTCTGCTGGTCATCACGCTGTCCTTTGTGCCGGTGTTCTCGCTCGAAGCGCAGGAAGGCCGGCTGTTCGCTCCCCTGGCGTTCACCAAGACCTATGCGATGGCGGCGGCGGCGGGCCTGTCGGTGACGTTGATCCCGGTGCTGATGGGCTACCTGATCCGGGGCCGCATCCCGCACGAGGCCGCCAACCCGGTCAACCGCTTTCTGATGGCCATCTACCGGCCCGCGCTCGAAGGGGTGCTGCGCTTTCCCAAGGCGACGCTGGTCGTGGCAGCGTTGCTGTTGGGGCTGACCGTCGTGCCGCTGATGCGCCTCGGCGGCGAGTTCATGCCGCCGTTGGACGAAGGCGATTTGCTCTACATGCCGTCTGCCCTTCCCGGGCTCTCCGTGTCGAAAGCGTCCGAGCTGCTGCAGCAGACCGATCGCCTGATCAGGACGGTGCCGGAAGTCGCGCGCGTGTTCGGCAAGGCCGGCCGCGCCGACACGGCGACCGACCCTGCACCGCTGGAGATGTTCGAGACCATCGTCCAGTTCAAGCCGAAGGACCAGTGGCGCGCCGGCATGACGCCGGACAAGCTGGTCGCGGCGCTGGACCGCGCCGTGAAGGTGCCGGGCTTGTCCAACGTCTGGGTGCCGCCGATTCGCAACCGCATCGACATGCTGGCCACGGGCATCAAGAGCCCGGTGGGCGTCAAGGTGGCCGGCGCGGATCTCGCCACCATCGATGCGCTGACCACGCAGGTCGAGGCCGCGGTCAAGAACGTACCGGGCGTGTCGTCGGCGCTCGCCGAGCGGCTGACCGGCGGCCGCTACATCGACATCGATGTCGACCGGCTGGCAGCGGCGCGCTACGGCCTCTCGGTGGCGGACGTGCAGGCGGTGGTGTCCACCGCGATCGGCGGCGACAACGTCGGGGAGGTCATCCAGGGCCGGGAGCGCTATCCGATCAACGTGCGCTACCCGCGAGAGGTCCGCGATTCGCTGGAGCGCATGAGAGAACTGCCCTTCGTGACCCGCAGCGGTGCGCAGCTTCTGCTCCAGGATGTCGCGAGGATCCACATCGAGGACGGTCCGCCGATGCTGCGCAGCGAGAACGCGCGGCTCTCGGGCTGGGTCTATGTCGACGTGCGTGGACGAGACCTCCGTTCCACTGTCAACGACATGCAGGCCGCGGTCGCGAAGTCCGTGAAGATGCCGGCCGGCTACGCGGTGTCATGGTCAGGCCAGTTCGAGTACCTGCAGCGCGCGACCGAGCGGTTGAAGCTGGTGGTGCCGGTCACCTTGGCCGTCATCTTCGTGCTGCTGTACCTGCTCTTCAGGTCCTTCGGCGACGCGGCCCTGGTGATGGCGGCCGTGCCCTTCTCGCTCATCGGCGGCTTCTGGCTGGTCTGGGCGCTCGGCCATGCCATCTCGGTGGCCACGGCCGTGGGCTTCATCGCGCTGGCGGGCGTCGCGGCCGAGTTCGGCGTGGTGATGCTGGTCTACCTGAAGAATGCACTCGCGCGGCGCCTCGAGGCCGGCGAGCCGATGAACGACGACACCCTGCTCGCCGCGATCCGCGAAGGCGCCGTGCTGCGCGTGCGGCCCAAGGCGATGACGGTCGCGGTGGTGATGGCCGGCCTGCTGCCCATCATGTGGGGCAGCGGCACGGGCTCGGAGGTGATGACGCGCATCGCCGCTCCCATGGTCGGCGGCATGGTGACCGCACCGCTGCTCAGCATGCTCGTCGTGCCCGCGGCCTGGTATCTGCTGCGCCGGCGTGGTCATGCGAACCGAGCCACTCGACCGCACCGAGTGGCCAAGATCGGATGAGCGCCGCTACTCCGACAGGTCGCGGTGAAGGGCACCAAGTGATTGCATCGGTTGTTCCAATCACCGGGCGATGCTCCAGCTCGTCGACCAGCTCATTCGCTCCGGCGTGCGCCATCCGGTGTTGCTCGCCGCGGAAGGGCCGCTCAACGATCGCCACAGCGATCGCAAGGCCGGCTTCGAGGCCGCCTTGCGCGCCCACGATTGCGTAGTCGACGCCTCATCGTCGATCTTGGCTTCAGCCTCATCGAACGCGGGACCACTCGCGCGGCGCCTCTTCCCGAGCTCAGCGTCCCGTGAAGGCGAGTCACGCGCGGTGAGCCCCGCCGCAGGCTGGTTTTGTCGCAGTAACGACACGAAGCCCAGTGAATTCGTGTCGTCGTCCGCTGTTCAAACGGCCTGGACTTCCTCAAGAAGGAAGAAATGCGACATCCCAATTTTGCTCGTGCCACGGCATCTGGACGTAGCATTGACATGTTTCTACATGTTGACACGGGGGCGCTGTCGGCTAGAGTGAAGCGTGGTTCAAGGAGATCCATCATGGGTGCGATATCAGTCAGAGCTGAGCAGACGGTTCAAGAGTGGGGAAACGGCTTGGCCGTGCGATTGACCGCGCCGGTAGCGCGCGCGGCCCACCTGGTGCGCGGAATGCCGGTCATTGTTGAGGTTGTCGAAGGTGGCATTTTCCTGCGCGTGCAGGGCGAACCGAAACTGTCGTTGGCACAAAAGCTCAAGGTATTCGAGCCATCCAGGCACAGCGGCGAGGCCATGGCCGCGGGGCGGTTGGGGGCAGAGTTGTTCTGATGGCGACGCGCGCGCCTTGGATTCCTGATCGGCGGGACATCATCTGGATCGACTTCAATCCACAGGTAGATCGAGAGATGAAGGACATGCATCCGATGCTGGTGCTGTCCCCGAAGGCATTCAACGATCGTACGAGCATCGTGATCGGTTTGCCCATGACGACAGCGGCATACAACGCCTCCAATCCATTTGCTATCCGGTTTGTCGGGCCGAAGGCCATAGAGAGCTACGTTCTTGCGCATCAGCCCAAGTCGTTCGACTGGCGAGTCCGGCGGGCAAAGGTCCATCCATGGAAGCAGGTGCCCTCACCCGTGCTCGCAGCGGCGTGCGAGGCGCTCAATCAGATCATCGAGATCTGATTGCCATTTCGACCTCGAGCTCGCCTTCAACCGCTCGGCCTTCTCGAGCAGCCGCGCCCACTTGCGCCTCGGGTCCAGTCGCCTGTGCTTGCCCGGCCGCATCGCCACGTGCCACTGCGGGCCCTACGCTGTCGACCACGATGATCAGTTCACCTTGCTCGACGTGCACGAGGTCCGATGCCGCGTTGAGCGTATAGGGCTCAGAACCCGAGCCGCCACTGGGCTCGATGATGGAGAGAAGCGCCATCATGTGCTCGTTGCCGGCGCCGGAGATCAGAAACTCCGACATCCCCTGTCCCCCGAGGCTGATCGGCGTGCCCTGCGCTGCGCGCACCAGGTTGGTCGCGGGCGGGTCGAACAACGAGCCGGGCCGGATGCCGATCGCCTTGCAGACACGAAGCAGCGTCGCCACCGAGGCCGCCACCGCATCGCGCTCGAGCCGGCTCAGGAAGCCGAGCCCTTCTGGACCGAGTTCCTGCGCAGCCTGAATCGCCGGGGCCTGCGCGGCGTGAAGCGCATGGTCTCAGCCGCCATCGGCACGGTGTTCGTACAGGACTCGGCCGATGCAGCGCGGGCACAATGGAGGTCGGTCGCCGATCAGCTCGGAGACAAGTTCCCCAAGCTCGGCTCGCTGATGGACGACGGGGAGAACGACGTGCTGGCCTTCATGACCTTTGCGCGAGCGCGCTGGACGCAGATCTACTCGACCAACCCTCTGGAGCGGCTGAATGCCGAGATCAAGCGACGCACGAACGTCGTGGGCATCATTCCCCAACGACGCCTCGATCATGCGGCTCGTCGGCGCCATCATGCTCGAGCACAACGACGAGTGGTCGCTCAACCGGCGCTACATGCAGTTCGAGGCCGCGGCAATCCTGCCTCGCAATCTGAGTCAGCATACATGCGCGGTGTCTTCGAACGTTGGGAGGGCAAAGACCGATCGATTCGCGACGAAGTAGAACGAGAACGGCTCAGCGGTCAACTCCAGGCTCTGAACCATGCAATGCACGGCAATCGCGCACCACTTGCGGTCCAAGCCGGCAGGGAATTCCCGGCCACTCAGCGTGCCAGACACATCGCACTGAGGAGATCGTGGCGTCGCACGCGGGCAGAGGCCGGGGAGGCTCATTCGAGCGCATCGCCTTGATGGCAGCTGCTTGCGAACGAACATGGTTCCGGGTCAGCGAGGGAATCTGACCGCAGCCGAAGCGATCGATACCGTGTGGCGGGCGATCTCCTCGTTCTCCTGCGCGGGCAGAACGAGCACCGCGCAATGCGCGCCGATGTCATGAAGCGGATTGCGCACCGAGCGGTTGCGTTCGGTGTCGAGGCCGACGCCGACCCAGGACAGACCGGCGCAAATGGTCGCGCGCGCCTCGGCATCGTTCTCGCCGATGCCGCCGGTGAAGACGAGCAGATCAATGCCCTCCATCGCTGCGGCCATCGCGGCCACCTGTTTGCGTACCGAATAGCAGAACATCTCGACTGCCAGCCGCGCCTGCGCGTTCGAGGCCGCGGCCTCGCGCAGCCGCCGCATGTCGCCGCTCACGCCCGAAATGCCGAGCAGGCCCGCGCGCTCGTTGACCAGCGCTTCCACTTGCGCGGCTTTGAGATTCTTCTCGCGCATGAGATAAACCAGCACGCCCGGATCGAGATCGCCCGTGCGCGTGCTCATGACAACGCCGCTTGTCGGCGTCAGTCCCATGCTGGTGTCGACCGAGTGTCCGTCCCTGACCGCGGTCACGCTCGCGCCATGGCCCAGATGGGCGATCACCGTGCGCTGCGGCAGATCCCCGCCCAGTTGACGCACGATCGACTCGCAG
The DNA here is from genome assembly GCF_901827165.1 of Variovorax sp. SRS16. Classification (NCBI taxonomy): domain Bacteria; kingdom Pseudomonadati; phylum Pseudomonadota; class Betaproteobacteria; order Burkholderiales; family Comamonadaceae; genus Variovorax; species Variovorax sp. SRS16. The sequence continues at coordinate 2,231,526 of NZ_LR594666.1, read as the reverse complement.
GACAGTCCGTGGAAGCCGTAGCGCTCGATGCCCTGCGCGCGCAGTTCGCTCGGGACCGGCAGCACGCGTGCGAGTTCCGGCAGATCGGCATGGAAGCTGGTGTCGAAGCCGGCCACCTGCGGCAGGCCCGGAAACTGCGCCGGGGCATGGCGCACCAGCGACAACGCGGCCGGCACATGCAGCGGCGCGAAGGCGGCGGCGGCCTCGAGCTGGTGCATCACCGCGGCGTCGATCAGGCAGTGCCGGCGCAACGCCGGACCGCCGTGCACGATGCGGTGCCCGACGGCTTCCGGTCCCGGAATGTCGATGGCGGCGAGCAGGCGGCCGATGCGCTCGATCGCTGCCTGCTGACTCGCAATGGCCGCCGTCTCGCTGACCAGCGTCCGGCGCTTCGCATCGTGCGCGCTGAACTTGCCTTGCGCCTCGCCGATCATCTCGGCCTCGCCGGCGACCAGCATGTCGACCGCGGCGGCACCGGCGCGGTAGATACCGAACTTGAGCGACGAGGAGCCGCTGTTCAATGCGAGGACGATCATGCCCACGCGGTCCAGCGCCAATTCCTGACTTCAGGCATGTCCTCGCCATGCTCGCTCACGTGGAGCTTGTGGCGCTCCATCGTCGTCCAGTAGCGCGCGGTCGCCTCTTCCACCTGGTCGCGAAGCCGCGGGATCCGCCGGATGGCGTCGAGCGCGAGGTGATAGCGATCGAGATCGTTCAGCACCACCATGTCGAAGGGCGTGGTGGTGGTTCCTTCTTCCTTGTAGCCGCGCACGTGGATGTTGGGATGGTTGCGCCGCCGATAGACCAGCTTGTGGATCAGCGCCGGATAGCCGTGAAAGGCGAAGATCACCGGCCGGTCGCGGGTGAAGAGCTCGTCGAAGTCTTCGTCCTCGAGGCCATGCGGATGTTCCGAAGCCGGTTGCAGGACCATCAGGTCGACCACGTTGACGACGCGGATGCGGATGTCCGGCACGTGGGTGCGCAGGAGCGTCACTGCGGCCAATGTCTCCAGGGTCGGCACGTCGCCGGCACAGGCCATGACCACGTCCGGATCGCTTCGACCATCGTCGTTGCCGGCCCAGTGCCAGATGCCGGCGCCGGCGGTGCAGTGGCGTATCGCCGCATCGAGAGACAGCCACTGCCATTCGGGCTGCTTGCCGGCGACGATCACGTTGATGTAGTTCCGGCTTCGCAGGCAATGATCCGCCACCGACAACAGGCAGTTGGCGTCGGGCGGCAGGTAGATGCGCACGACGTCGGCCTTCTTGTTGGCGACATGGTCGATGAAGCCCGGATCCTGGTGCGAGAAACCGTTGTGGTCCTGGCGCCAGACATGCGAGGTGAGCAGGTAGTTCAGCGACGCGATCGGCTTGCGCCACGGAATCTGCCGCGTCACCTTGAGCCACTTGGCATGCTGGTTGAGCATCGAGTCGACGATATGGACGAAGGCCTCGTAGCACGAGAACAGGCCATGGCGGCCGGTGAGCAGATAGCCTTCGAGCCAGCCTTCGCACAGGTGTTCGCTCAGCACTTCCATCACGCGGCCGTCGGCAGCGAGGTCGGTGTCGACCTCTTCGACGGCGGCCATCCATGCCTTGCCGGCGACTTCGTAGACCGCCTCCAGCCGGTTGGACGCCGTCTCGTCGGGACCGAAGAGGCGAAAGTTGGCCTTGTCGAGGTTGAGCTTCATCACGTCGCGCAGGAATTTGCCGAGCACGCGCGTCGCCTCTGCGCGCAGGGTACCGGGCTCGGTCACCGCGACCGCGTGGTCGTGGAAGTGCGGCATCGCCAGTGGCTGCAGCAAGGCGCCGCCATTGGCATGCGGATTGGAGCCCATGCGGCGATGGCCGGTCGGCGCCAGCGAGGCGAACTCCTCGCGGAATTTTCCGTTGTCGTCGAACAGCTCGCGCGGCCGGTAGCTCTGCATCCAGTCCTCGAGCTGTTCGAGGTGTTCGGGCTGGCTGCAATCGGCGAGCGGCACCTGGTGCGCGCGCCAGGTGCCTTCGACCGGTTTGCCGTCGACGAACTTGGGACCGGTCCAGCCCTTGGGCGTGCGCAGCACGATCATCGGCCAACGCGGTCGTTGCGGCCTCTTCGCGCCATTGGCCGAGCGGGCTTCGTGCTGCACATGCCGGATCTGCGCGAGCGCCGTGTCGAGCGCGGCGGCGAGCGATTGATGCACGAGCGCCGGATCGTCCCCCTCGACGAAATGCGGCTCATGGCCGTAGCCGCGCATCAGCGCCGTCAGCTCCTCGCGCGTGATGCGTGCCAGCAGCGTCGGATTGGCGATCTTGAAGCCGTTGAGATGCAGGATCGGCAGCACCGCCCCGTCGCGCGCGGGATTGAGGAACTTGTTGGAATGCCAGCTCGCCGCCAGCGCGCCGGTCTCGGCCTCGCCGTCACCGACCACGCAAGCGACGATCAGGTTCGGATTGTCGAAGGCCGCGCCGTAGGCATGGGCCAGCGAATAGCCCAGTTCGCCGCCTTCATGGATGGAGCCGGGCGTTTCGGGTGACACATGGCTGGGAATGCCATAGGGCCATGAGAACTGCCGGAAAAGCCGCTGCAGCCCGTTGCGGTCGCGCTCGATCGCAGGATAGTGTTCGGTGTACGACCCTTCCAGGTAGCTGTTCGCCACGATGCCGGGGCCGCCATGGCCCGGGCCGATGACGTACATCATGTCGAGATCGTTCTCCTTGATCAGCCGGTTGAGATGGACGTAGAGCAGGTTGAGTCCCGGTGTCGTGCCCCAGTGTCCGAGCAGGCGTGGCTTCACGTGCTCCAGCTTCAGCGGCGTTTCGAGCAGCGGGTTGTCCTGCAGGTAGATCTGGCCGACCGAGAGGTAGTTGGCCGCGCGCCAGTAGGCGTCCATCCTGCGCAGGAGATCGGGGGAGAGAGGAGCGGACATGATGGCTTTCATTGCGTCGTTCGAACTCGCTCGTCAGGCATCCGCGCCAGGCTCAGCGAGGTCACGCGCTGAACCCTCCCGAGGACACCTCGAAACCCGGATGGTGCATCAATTCGGTCCCGGCATGGGCCCTCTTGCCGGCACGGCGTCGAGAGCGCTCCACGGCATACGTCGCAGCTCCATGCCGGCGCCATTCAGAGCGTCCCAACCATGGCGGCGACCGTGCCCGCCATCGCCGCCGTGGCAATCCACCCGAGCCAACGCAACCGGACCCCGATCACATGTGCGCCCATGGTCCGTGCGCGCGACGCCAGGAGCATCATGACGGCCATGATCGGCACCGCGATCACTCCGTTGATGACGGCCGCCCAGAACAATTCCCTGACCGGATCGGCCGGAGTGAAGCACAGAAGCACGCCTCCCACCGTGGCGGCAGCAATGACGCCGTAAAAGCCGCGGCCTTCATTCCTGTCCAGACGCAAACCGAGGCTACCCTGCCAGCCGGCGGCTTCGGCGATCGCATAGGCCGCGGAGCCGACCAGGACCGGTACCGCCAGCATCCCGGTCCCGATGATCCCAAGACTGAACAGCAAGAACGTGAATTCGCCGGCGAGCGGACGCAATGCCTCGGCCGCTTGCGCCGACGTCTGAATGTCGGTGATCCCTGCAGCGTGCAGCGTGGCCGCCGTGCTCAGGATGATGAAGAAGGCGATCAGGTTCGAGAAGCTCATGCCGATGAGGGTGTCGATCTTGATGCGACCGAGATGACGGCGCACGGCCTTGGCCGTGTGCAGCGCGCCATGACTGTCGTCTTCGATCTCCTGAGCCGCCTGCCAGAAGAACAGATAGGGGCTGATGGTGGTGCCGAAGACTGCGACCACCATCAATACGACATCGTGGGCGGATGACCCTGCGGGCAAGTGCGGCACGGCCACTTCACTCAGGACCTGCTGCCAATCGATATGCAGCGTGAACGCCACGCCTGCGTAGGCCAGCAGCGTGAGCGTGAGCCACTTCAACCACTTGACGTAGCTCTTGTAAGGCAGGAAGACCTGCAGCAGAAGGCACGACAGGCCGAAAGCCACTGCATAGAGACGCGCCGAGCCTCGGACAAGAAGTTGCAGGGCCCCGCCCATCGCGGCAATGTCCGCGGCGACATTGAGTACGTTGGCCACCACCAGCATGCCGACCACCGCATACAGCACCCAGCGCGGAAAACTCGCCTTGATGTTGGCTGCGAGGCCGCGGCCGGTGACGTAGCCGATGCGCGCGCTGACGATCTGAATGGCAACCATCAGCGGCAGCGTGAACACCACGGTCCACAGCATCGAGAGCCCGAACTGCGCACCCGCTTGTGAGTAGGTGGCGATGCCACTGGGATCGTCGTCGGCCGCGCCGGTGATCAGGCCCGGGCCGAGGCGGCGCCATCCGAGACCCGGCCCGAGCCGTCGATGGGATCGCCGCGTGTCGCGTTCTCCAAGCTCCATTGAAGCCACGCTGGACCGCGCGACACCCGCGTCGGAAAGCGGCGTCACACGATGACTTTCTCTTGCGCGAATTGAAAGAGCCGCGCGCTGGAACGGGAGGATATGTGCTGGGGCATGCTGGCATGTTTGCAGGCGATGCCGTTCCGGATTTGCGCCAGATCAAGAAAGGCAGACGAAGATCGCTTGATCCAACGCAAGCCGTGGGCTTCCAGTGCCGACTAGCCTCAGGACATCACTCAGGAGTCCACATGGCGCGACCTTCCTTGCAATTCCGACAGGCATGCGCTGCGCTGCTCGAGGCAGTTCGGGCTGCTCACAGAAGCTCCGCAGGCTATGGAATCGGTCCGCGGAATCTGGATGAGGGCACGACGCCACCGCGTGCGAAACTTTCGACGGAACCGGGGAGGAAGGTCGAGGCCAAGGAGCGGGATGAGGCATCCACACGGCCGCGGAGAAAGACCGGCCGCTAGCCGCGGCGCCCGTCAGCCGCGACGGACGCCTCCCATCGCCGCAATCGCTCAATGCGACATCAGCACCGGCAGCGTCATGGACTGCAGGATCGAGCTCGTCGCGCCGCCCAACACCCATTCACGCGCGCGGCTATGCCCGTAGCAGCCCATTACGAGCAGATCCGCACTCCGGTCCGCTGCCAGAGACAACAGCCTTCCGCCGACTTCGTCGTCCTGCGGACCACCCTGTTGAAGAGTTGCCGTCACGCCCTGTGCCCTCAGGTAGGCCTGCAGCGCCTCGAGCGAGGATTCGATGTCCTCGCCATAACTCACTACATGCACGGTGGCCGCACGGCGCAACCAGGGGAGCGCTGCCGACACGGCGCGCGCGGACTCGCGCGTCTCCTTCCACGCGACGAGGACGGTGCGACCGATGGGAGCGATCGGCCCCGCATAGGGCAGCACCAGGGCCGGCCGCCCGCTCTCGACCAGCAGGCTCGGCAGGAAGTCGCCGGGCAGTTCGCCGGCCGCTGGATCGCCGGCGTCACGCTGCCCCAGGATCATCAAGTCGCAATACAAGGCCCGCCGCGCGAATCCCCAGGGCGCGTCCCCCATTGGCTCCTCCCACTTGAAGCGCGGTGATCCCGAGCCGACAGCCGTGAATGCCGCATACGCCTTGTCGCGGCACTGCCTGTCGAGGTCCTGCATGATTGCCAGGGCCTGCGCGGCGCCTTCGAGGGCGAAGGGATAGCGCATCAGCGACGACATCATGCACGGCAGACCCGTGACTTCGGCATTGAAGGTCTCGGCCAATTGCCGGGCAACTTTGATCCGCTCGACGACTCGCGCCGAGCTGTCCAGATGCAGCAGGATCGATTTCGGAGTTTGCATGGTGTTCTCCTTCAGAACTCGAGAGTGGATGCGATGCAGTGCGGAGGCTGGTCCCGCACCCTATGTCCTGGGCGGGCGGCGCAGGACCGGCACGAAGTTGGTCAGCTTGCCCCGCCTGACCAGCAAGGCGACGACATCGTCGTCCTGCGTGGCCTGGAGGGCGGAGTCGAAGTCCTTCAAACTGGCGACTGCCGTCCCATTGACACCCACGATCATGTCGTCGAAGCGCAGGCCAGCAAGCCGCGCGAATCCGGAGGCCGATCTCACGTAGATCCCGGCGGGAAGCATTCCAAGGCTCTGGCCCGTGCCGCGCTCGGCGAGGGCGAGCCCCAGCCGGGCATCGTTGTCACTCTGGGTCACGGCGGCAGGCCGAGGCAGGTCTTCAACCGCCTCGGCGACGCGGACCTTCAGCTGAACAAGGGCCTTGTTGCGCCAGATCGCCAGCGCCAACTCGGTCCCTGGACGCGCCGCAGCGACCCGCTCTTGAATGTCGGGATATGACATCCACGCGGCGCCGTCGATGGCAAGAATGACATCGCCGCCGCGCAGACCGGCATACGCCGCACCACCCTGCGGTTCGACGCGGATGACCAGGGCGCCAAGGGCACGGTCGAGACCAAAGGCCGGCGCGAGTTCGGGCGTGAGGGCTTGACTGGCGGCACCGATCTGTCCGCGATGCACCCGACCGGTCGAGCGCAGCTCTGCGGCGACTCGCATGGCAAGGTCGATGGGCAAGCTGAACGACGCACCGCCATAGCCGCCGGTCGAATAGATCATCGAGTTCACGCCGACGACTTCGCCCCGAAGATTGAACAGCGGGCCGCCGGAGCTGCCGGGGCTCAGCGCCACATCGGTCTGGATGAAGGGCACGCCAGCGCCGCCAGGAACAAAGCGCGGGTTCGCACTGACGACACCCGCCGCGACGCTGTTCTCGAATCCGAACGGCGCGCCCATCGCGGCCACCCACTCCCCCGCGCAAGGTCCTGATCCGCTGCCGATGAGCGCCGCCGGCAGCCTCGATGCAGCAATCTTCAGCACCGCGATATCCGTGCGGCGATCGAGCCCGACCAGTACCGGGCGGAAGCGCCGCTCGTCCGGAAGGACGACCGTCATGTCCTGCGCGCCCGCAACCGCGTGGGCAGCAGTCAGGATGTAGCCTTCCTGATCGATGACGAAGCCGGAGGCCAGCGATCGGTCCGGTGGCGAGGTCCATTGCGCCGGGATGCCACGCGACGGCACATCTTCCGAAGGCGCGGCGCCCACATTCCATTCCTCCGTGCCCGAGGCCAGAACCCGGACGACGGCGAGTGATTCCCGCGCCACGGCGGAGACGAAATCTCCCGCTCGCCCTGGCGCCTCGGCGCGCTGCGCGCAGGTCGATTCACGCGGCCGGGCCGTGTCCGCTGCCGCGAGTCCCACGGCACCTATCCCCAGGACGACAGCGACAAACGCGTGCTTGAACCAGTCCATCTTGCTTGGTCTCCACGCGCCTCAGCGCACCAGCAGGATCGGTACCGAGCACTTTGCCAGCACCTTGGTGGCAACCGAGCCGAGCACCAGGTTCGCGAGGGCACCGTGCCCATGCGACCCCATGACCACGAGATCGAAGCGGCCCTGTTCCGCACGCGCGGCGATGAGGTCGGCCGGATGTCCGATCTCGTACGCGAATTCCGCATCGATACCTGTCGTCCCCATCTGCGTGCGGATGGGGTTCAGGACGACGCTCGCATCGTCTTCGTAGTAGCTGCGGGTCAACGCGGGCCCTGCGAACGCCGCCGCGCGATGGGGCACCGGCAGGACCGCATAGAAGGCCGTGTAGGCGTGACTTGCGCCGAACAGGTCGCGGTGCGAACCCAGGTAGGAGAGCATGCGCTGCGTGTATTCGCTGCCGTCCACCGCCAGAAGTATTTTCATGATGAACCTTTCCTGTCTATCAGGCTTCCGCGCCCAGCCCGATCGGTGCCGGGACGATGCTGACGATGCGCGTGAAGAGCGCCCGGTATGGCTCGTCGGGCTCGCAACCCGTGAGCGGATCCCGGTTGGCAAGGAATGCGCGGTCCAGCTCGGCCCAGTCCTCCTCGGTCAACGCGCGTTCGGCCAGCGGCAGGATCTCCTTTTCCTCCAGCGCCATGTGCGCCAGGTAGAAATCGACATAACGCTCGACGGCCGTTTCGAAATCCTGCCGGCGAGGCTCGCCGAGCATCTCGAAGGCAAGCAGCGCGTGCTCGACGTCGCGGATCCTGCGCTCGCCGCGTTCATGGTCGTCGTCCAGCCGGTCGAGGAGTTCCCTCGACAGCGGTGTTCGTGCGCGAAGCTTCGGGAACAGCAGCTGCGACTCCTTGCGGTGATGCCGCTTCTCCGGAAACTCGTCGACGTAGAACAGCATGGCGCGCAGCGCAGCGAAATCGGGCAGCGTGCCGCGACGCCGGTGCTGGGCCAGCAACAGCAGAATGGATCGAAGCATCGCGGCCAGCGCGGCGTGCTCGTCGCGAATGATTCGAGTGGTGGTGTGCGTCATGCGAGGCTCCGGGTTGAAGCCCCGAGCGTCGCCCCTGTGGCTGCGCGTTGCCTTGTCGCAGATCAAGGACTGCGGCTCTTCTCATGCTTTGCCCGTCGCGTCGAACGCGAAAACCGCAGGCTTCGGCTTGCCGGCGCGCAACAGATCATCCAGCAGCGAAGAAAGCGACAGATGCCCAGTCAGCACGCTCGACAGGCTTGGCGCACAACGCGCCTGCAAATCGTCGAAAGGCGCCCACCGAAACGCATCCATCTCCGGCCGTACGCGGCCCTGGCGATCGACATAGGTACTCACGCACACGCATTGGCGCGTGTCGAACCGCTCCATCAGAACGGCGTAGAGCAGCAGCTCCTTGTGGCGCAGATAGTCGAAGCGTCCGAGATCCAGAAGTTCGTTGGCCTCCAGCCTCAAGCCGCACTCCTCGCGCGCTTCGCGTACGGCCGCCTGGGGACCGGCCTCGGAGCCGGCGACTCCGCCCTTGGGAATGTCCCAGTAGCGGCTCCCCGTAGCGTGGCAAAGGAGCAGCTCGCCTGCCGGATCAAGCACGAGCACGCCGCAGCTGGTGGTTTTCATCATGTCCATGAAAACCGCCATCCAATCACGATGACTTGATCGATGTCAAAGCACCGCACGAACCGCCTTCCATACTGCCTGCACCTCAACCGCAAGCCCAAGGAGCGCATCATGTACCAGCGAATTCTCGTCCCCGTCGACGGCAGTCCGACCTCCCGCCGGGGGCTGGACGAGGCGATCCGCCTCGCCAAGCTCACGCACGGAAAGCTGCGCCTGATGCATGTCGTCGACGAGCTCTCGTTCAGCTTGGCCATGGATGCCTATGCCGGCTACGCGGGCGACTGGCTCGGCGAACTGCGTGCCGGCGGTGCCCGCATCCTCGAGGCGGCCAGGGCGACAGTGGCAGCCGCCGGCATCGAGGTCGATACCGTGCTGCACGACACGTTCAGGAACTCGGTCCATGAACTCGTGACGGCCGAGGCGGCCACCTGGCCTGCCGACCTGATCGTCGTCGGCACCCATGGCCGCCGCGGCGTCGGACGGCTGGTGATGGGCAGCAGCGCGGAACACATCCTGCGCTCTGCGAGCGTCCCGGTGCTGCTGGTGCGCGCACCCGAAAGCGCGGACAAGCCGCAAGCAAGCGCTGACGGCTCCACCCATGTGAAGCTGCCGAGCGCCGCCCTGACGATGGAGTGATGGGCCGCGCTCGATGCACTGACCGCACCGCGGCGCCGAGCCATTCCGATTCGGATTTCACGGCAGAAGAAATCCCGTTCGCCAAGGAGGCTTCGATGAACCAAGTACTCGTGATCAGCTATTCGAATACGGGCACCTGCCGCCGCCTGGCGCAGTTGCTATGCGGCCAGCAGGACTGGCTCTGGGCCTATCGGCTCGCAGGGCCGATGCGAAGCGTCGTGACGTCGCGGCGCGATCAGCTGCCGCGCGTTGCCGTGGTGTCCGCCATGGGGGGTCAGGGCGCGCCCCGAACGCGGTCGCCGAAATCGGTGCGCTGCTGGGTCGCTCTCCCCTGCTGAGCACGGCTTTCACGGCGCGAGAAGTCGAGGACGGCAGCTGCGCAGCCCGCCTGCAAGCCTTCGGCACGGCGGTGGAGACATCGCAGAACACGCAGACCGCCACCCGCGCAGCCGCCTGGTCGCCACAGGCGGCCTGATCGAGGTTGAAGGGTTCGGCCCGAACGATCTCGGATCGGGCGAAGAAATCGACAATCTTTGTCGGCATGGTCGGCTCCCGGTTGGCCTTGAGGAAACAGGAGACAGCTTCGGCGTTCAAGCTTCAACGGCGACATGGGAAGGTGCCGGCTCTGCGCCCGCCGCCCGGGCTGCGTTCGCCTCAGCGGCCTGGACGACCCTGACCAGCAATACCGGCACCGGGGCGACGCGCAGGATCTGTTCCGCGTCGCTGCCGAGCAGTGCCCGGCCGATGCCGCGGCGGCCGTGGGTTCCCATCACGATGAGTTCGGCATTCCAGGTCTTCGCCTGTTCCACCACGAAGTCCGAAACGCGACCTGCCGGCGAGGTGAAAAGAACGCTCTCGGCCTGCACGCCGGCCTTCGCCGCACGCTCCCTGCCTTGCTGAAGGACCTGCTCGCCGGCCTGTTCCATCAACGGAATCAGGTCCGAGCTGTAAGAGGCGAAGGTCTCGAAGCCGGACACGTACTTCAGTTCGTCCACGACGTGAACGATCCTGAGCGTTGCGCCCGTGAGCCTGGCCAGACGGACGGCTTCGTCCAGACCGAGAAGAGAAGTCGTGCTGCCGTCGATGGGAACCAAGATTCGTTGATACATGGCGGTATGGCTGCTGGTGCAGGTGTGGATGGATGGGCATCAGTTTCCGCCCGGCGAATCCGCACGGTCTTGACGCGCATCAAGGCGCCGCGTTGACCTGGCGCAAACGACTTGGTGCAAACGACTTGGTGCAAACGGGCCCAAGAATCGATTCGCTCGCCCGTGCGACCGACGGCGGGCATTCCGTGCATCGGCCCGAAAGGAAAACAACCGACTTTCCGATGCTGGTGGAGATGTCGGCCATCTCCAGCTTCGAAGCGTCGATGCAGAAGCTGCGGCAGTACGGCGAAGGCGTGCTGGCCGAGGCCAAGGCCAAGGCGTTGGAAGCCGGCATACAGGCCGACGCGGTATTGCGCGAGGTCATGCAGGGCCGGGTCGCCGACATCATCGTCGACGAGGCCCAGACGGCAGCGTGCGACTTGATCGTGATGGGAACGCATGGCCGCCGCGGCTTCAGCCGACTGGCACTCGGCAGCGATGCGGATCGGGTCGTTCGAAGCAGCCGGGTGCCGGTGCTGCTGGTGCGCGACGAAGCGGCAGATGCCTGATCGCGTGTCGGTGTTCAGGCGGCGGCTCATCCGGTGCGTCGCCTTTGCGGGCCTGCTCGCCGCTTGCGGCGCCGGCGCGGCACAGCCTACCGCGACATCGGAGACGACCGCCTTCGCCGCGCCCGGCACCTACGTGCTCGAAGGCCGGCATCTTCGCCACGATGCTTGATCCAGCGCAAGACGATTCGCGCCGGGCGTTCCTACAGTGAGCTTGCAGGCACGGCGTGCCTGCCGTTCCACCCCATTTCAGTCGAAGGAATTCCATGAAGACCGATGCACAACTCAGAGACGATGTCCAGGCCGAGCTGACCTGGGATCCTGCGATCAAGGCCACCAACGTGGGCGTGATCGCCAAGGACGGCGTGGTCACCTTGACCGGCCACCTCGGCTCCCATGCCGAGAAGTACGCAGTGGAGCGCGCCGCGCAGCGCGTGAAGGGGGTGAAGGCGCTCGCGGTCGAGCTGTCGGTCAAGCTGGCCCCCGCCTATGAACGCACCGATGCCGACATCGCCCTGGCAGCCGAACGCGCGCTCGAATGGAACGTGCTCGTGCCCGACGGAAAGATCAAGCCCATGGCAGAAGGCGGCTGGATCACCCTGAACGGCGAGGTCGAATGGGAATACCAGCGCCGGGCCGCGGAGACGGCGGTGCGCAATCTGCTCGGCGTCACCGGCGTCAGCAACCTCGTCAAGGTCACGCCGCAGGTCAAGCCCTCCGAGGTGGAAAAGAACATTCGCGACGCCCTGGAGCGCCAGGCCGACCGCGAGGCCAAGGCCGTCTCGATCAGCGTGAATGGATCGAAGGTCACCCTGCGCGGCAAGGTCCATTCCTGGGCGGAATTCAATGCGGTGCAGAGCGCCGCCTGGTCGGCGCCCGGCGTTGCAACCGTCGTCAACGACGTGCTGGTGGACGCCTGAGCATGCGCGTTGCGTCGATCAACGGCGGGAAATACATGGCCTGAGCCCGAACTTGCGAAAGGATTGCAATGAACCCCGACATCGAACTGAGGCACGAGGTGCTTGCCGCGCTGAACTGGGACCCGCAGGCTTGCTGCGCGGACGTCGACGTGTGCGTCGAGGACGGCGCGGTCACGCTCACCGGACAGCTGGTCAGCATCGATCTGAAGCGCGCCGTTGAATGCGCCGTCCGGCGAGTGAAGGGCATCAAGACCCTGGTGAACGAGCTCGTCGTGCGCGGTGTGCCCGAGCCTTGCCGGCGCGATTCCGACAGCGCATCGGCGGGCGGCGTCGGACAGCTCGAGGCCGGCGCGGCCTGATAGCACCATGCGCGCCATGGTCCTGGAGACGCCAGGCCAGCCACTGCGCCTGACACAACGGGCATCGCCCGAGCCCGCGGGCAGCGAGGTACGCCTGCGCATACTGGCCTGCGCCGTGTGCCGCACCGATCTGCATGTGGTCGATGGCGATCTGCCACTGCCGACGCTGCCGATCGTGCCGGGGCACGGGATCGTCGGCGTGGTCGATGCGCCCGGTGCGCAAGTGACAAGGCATCGCATCGGCGATCACGTGGGCGTGCCATGGCTCGGCCATGCCTGCGGGCATTGCAGCTACTGCCACGACAAGCTGTGTCGGCGCATCGAAGGCGACTTCCTCCAGCGTCACGGTCATTGCGATGCCGGCGCCGAGCCCGAAGTCGCGCGCCAGGATGTCCAATGCTGCCACCAGGCTGAGGTTCGCGAGGGCGGATGGACACAGGCCTTCGACAATCCTGCTCTTGAGTGCGATCCCGCTGTTGAGCGGTGTCGGCGAGATGTTTCAGACGCCGGGCGATGTTGGGCGACAGGGAGCCCAGACGCGCGCCAAGACTCGCCACGTCCAGTTTGGCGGCGGTCAGGATCGCACCGAGCTCATCATGCAGTTCGCGCGCCAAGTGCGCGCGCTCCTGTTCGCGTGCACGTTGCAGATGGGTGGCGAGTTCCGCGAGGCGCACCGAGCGCTGACGATCTGGTTCGGAGCTGGGTGTCATACGGGTTCCTTTTGCATGGATCGACTCGGCGGTCTTTCTGCATACTCTCGCGCCCGCGGAACGATGGATCTGATCCAGATCAATGAATACGTCCGGAACGGCTGGCAAAGGGCCGGCGGATGCCGCCTAAGGCCGAGACTTGACCCCGGTCAAGCCGGCGAGTTCTTCTTGCCCCTACGCTTGCCGCATCCACAACCCGGAAGGGCGGAGCGCCATGGACTCCATCAAATCCATCCTCGTGCATCTCGATGGCACGGCACGCGCACAGGGCCGCATGCGTCTTGCCCGTCAACTCGCGGACATTCATCAGGCCTCGTTGACCGCGCTGTTCGCGGTCGCGCCACGCTATCTGCCCCTGCTGCCGCTGGCAGGTGGCGTGCCGTCGGTACCCATGCCTGCGGAAATAAACCCCGACCATCGGGCCCGCGCGGTCGCCTCGTTCGAAATCGAGAACAAGGCCGGCGCATCCGCAAGCCACTGGCTGGAACTGTCCGGCGAGCCCGTCGTCGAGACCTTCACGCGCCGTGCCCTGTGCTCCGATCTGCTGGTTCTCGGCCAGCGGGATCCGGCGGATGCAGATGGCTTCGACGTTCCCGGCGACCTCGCCGAGGCAGTCATCGTCGACAGCGGCAGGCCGGCCATCATCATTCCCTTCGCGAGTCAGGCCCTGGCCGCGCCGCAGACGGTGCTGGTGGCCTGGAAGGCTACGCGGGAATCAGCCCGTGCGCTCACTGCCGCCCTGCCTTTTCTCCGGCAAGCGCGGCAGGTCCACCTCGTGTGCGCCGATGGAAGCGGCGACGAGACGCAGGCGGTACCCGTCCAGGTTTCCGAGTGGCTTCGCCTGCACGGCATTTCGCACCCACACGAGCACCGCCAGATCAGGGATCGCCATGCCGGCGACGATCTGCTGTCGCGGGCGGCGGAGATCGGCGCCGATCTGATCGTCATGGGCTGCTATGGGCACAGCCGTATGCGCGAACTGGTGCTCGGAGGCGCGACGCTCACCGTCCTGGATTCGATGACGGTGCCGGTGCTGATGGCGCACTGACGGCTTTCGTCCCGGTGCTCCGCAGGCATTGTGGGCAGCCGGAGGGGCGATTACCATGCCCCGGTGACCGACCTTACCCACATTGCCGTCCTGGACGACGAGCACGACATCACGCTCCTGCTGGCCAACTACCTGGGCAGCCACGGCTATCGCGTCAGCCAGCTGCACTCGGGGCGGTCGCTGCTCGAATTGATGGGCAAGGACGCGCCGGTGCTCGTGCTCCTCGACCTCGGCCTGCCGGGCGAAGACGGTTTCGCGATCGCGCGCCAGCTGCGGGAGCACTGGCACTGCGGGCTCGTGATCGTGACCGGCCGTGGCGACGCGGTCGACAAGGTCGTCGGCCTCGAGGTCGGTGCCGACGACTATGTGACCAAGCCCTTCGACCTGCGCGAACTGCTTGCACGCATCAAGGCGGTGCTGCGACGCATCGCGCCGGCGACACCGGCCGTGCCTGTTTCGCGTCCTGCGCCGCGCCCGCTGCTGCAGTTCGCGGGCTGGGAACTCGACACGGCCGCGAGACGGCTGCTCAGGCCCGGCGGTGCCGAGGTGACGCTGACTTCGGGCGAGTTCGACCTCCTTCATGTCCTGAGCACCCATCCCGGCCGCGTGCTGTCGCGCGACTTCCTGCTCGAAAGCACGCGCGGACGCGAAAGCGGGCCCTTCGACCGGACCATCGACGTGCAGATCGGAAGATTGCGTCGCAAGCTCGAGACCGATCCGGAGCGTCCCCAGATCATCAAGTCGGTGCGCGGCGCCGGCTATCTCTTCGTTCCCGGCGTCGAAACGGCGTGATGACGCAAGGCCCCGTCATTCCGGGCTTCGACGACGGCACCGTTTTCCGCTCGCTGTTCGCCGCCTACCCCGATGCGCTGCTGCTGGTCGATCTCCATGGCGTGATCGTGCTGGCCAATCCGGCGGCGCTCGACCTGCTCGGCTACGAAGCCCGGGAACTGCTCGGACTCTCGGTCGACGTCCTCGTCCCCGATGCCATCCGGCCGCGCCATGCGGCCTACCGCAACGCGTATGCCGATCAGCCGCGCACACGTCCGATGGGCATGCAGATGGACCTGGTGGCAAAGCGCCGCGATGGCAGCGAGGTGATGGTCGAGATCGCGCTCAGTCCGCTCAACGACCATGGCCTGCCGTTCGTGGTGGCCGCGATTCGCAGTGTCGGCGCCTATCCCCGGGTCAAGCAGGCCCTGCAACGGGCGCGCTATGCCGAATGCCTGGCGCAGTTCGGGCGCCTCGCGGTGCAGGCGCCCCACACGCAACGGCTGCTCGAACAGGTCCCGCTGACCGCGGCGGACGCGCTCCAGGTCGAATCGGCCAAAGTGCTCATGCTGGAGCCGAGCGGCCTGGAGTTTCGGATTGCATCCGGTGTCGGCCTGTTGCCGGAAGAGAAGGTCGGGGATCGAATCCCGAACGAACTCGGCACTCCTTCGAGCTATGTCGTCGCGCAGGGCAAGCCGGTGCTGATAGGCGACTATTCACGGGACCAGCGATTCAGGATTCCGGCTCCCTACCTGCGGGCAGGGATGACGTGCGAGATCTCCGTGCCGCTGGCAGACCGCGGCCACGTGATCGGCATCCTGGCCGTGCGCTCGCGCACGGCGGGGCGATTCGGCGAGGACGAGGTCCGCTTTCTCGATTCGCTGTCGAGCCTGCTGGCCACTGTCCTGCAACGGGCGCAAAGCGAGGACGCCCTGAACCATGCGCAGCGGCTCGAAAGCGTCGGCCAGCTCACGGGCGGCATCGCCCATGACTTCAACAACCTGCTGACCGTGATCTCGGGCAATCTGCAGGTACTCGAAGAGATGCCCGCCTGCGCCGCCGACACATTCGCGCTGCAATTGATCAGTGCCGCCACGCGCGCGACGCGACGTGGCGCAGAACTCACGAGCAAGCTGCTTGCCTTCTCGCGGCGGCAGGTGCTCCAGCCGGTGGTGCTCGACGCCAGTGCCCTCCTCCATTCGCTGACCGACATGCTGCGTCGAACACTCGACCAGCGCATCACCATCACGCTCGACACGGCCCAGGTGCTTTGTCTGGCCGATCCGGTCCAGCTGGAATCGGCTCTGCTCAACATCGCCATCAATTCGCGCGATGCCATGCCGCAAGGCGGCACGCTGGCCTTCGCATGCCATGCCGAGCGCGAGCTGCCGCCGGAGCTTGACGCCGAGACGGCGCAGGCTCCGGCCGCCGGTTATGTGGCGATCTCCATCGCGGACACTGGCAGCGGAATGCCGCAGGCGGTGAAGGATCGCGCCTTCGAACCTTTCTTCACGACCAAGGAGGTCGGACGCGGCACCGGGTTGGGACTGTCCACGGTCTACGGCTTCGCACGGCAATCGCGTGGTGCCATCCGGCTCGACAGCGCGCCGGGCGAGGGCACGACCGTCACGCTCTACCTGCCGCGCATCGAGCCGGACGATGGGGGCCAGCATGGCAACGAGGACGTTGCCGGCGGCAGCGTGCCGCGAGGGCTGCGCGTGCTGCTGGTGGAAGACGATACCGAGGTACGCAGCGTCGTTCAGAGCTTTCTGGAATCGATGGGCTGCGAGGTGCTGCCGTGCGGCGATGCCCAACAGGCGCTCATCGCCCTCGCATCCGGCTCGGGTGTCGGACTGTTGCTGACCGATATCGCGCTCGGTGTCGGTATGCAGGGGACCGAGCTGGCCGACGAAGCACGCAAGAGGCGACCCGGCCTGGCCGTGCTGCTGAGGTCGGGATTCTCGGTCGAACTGCTCGAAACGCCGCCCGGTTGGGAGTTGCTGCGCAAGCCCTTTGCCCGGGACGAACTGGAACGCGCGATGACAAGGGCATTGCTCACCGCTCAATGAACAGGCGCGGCGCCCATCGGCGCCGCCGGGCCAGACACCACACGGCCCAACCCGCGGGCAGCGCGGCGGCCAGTGCCCATGCAGCCGGCATGGCAGGCAGGCCGAATACCGACCCGATGGCGGGCACGCCCAGCAGCAGCACCCAGACGATGCAGACACCTGCCAGCAGGACCATGAAGGCCGGATTGGCCCACTCCTGACCGCCGCGGATGCCGGCGAAAACAGCCTTTCGTCGCTTCGCCGCGGCGGCACGCGCATGCTGTCGTCCGGTGCGGGCTCCGCTTCGAACACCAGCGAACACGCGGGGTCGATCAGGAGTTCGAGCAGTACGACGTGAAGCGGCAGTAGCAGGACCGGCCCTCCCAGCACGACCGGGATCAGCGCGACACCGACGATTGGCACATGGACCGCAATGTGTCATGGACGCCAGGATTGCGACATGGGCATGGGCAGGCACCCTCAGAGTTCGCGCGAATCCCGATAGTCCGGCACCGTGCAGGGCCACGGATGGCGTTCCTCGATGGCCAGCCGCAAGGCGTCGGCCGCCACCGGCTCCCCGTGCGTGACGAATACCCGGCGCGGCGCCGGCTGCGCGCCGATCCAGGCCAGCAACTGTTCGCGGTCCGCATGCGCCGACAGCGTATCGAGGTGGGCCACCTCGGCGCGAAGGGGCACATAGGCACCATGGATCTTGACCGCTTCGGCGCCGTCCAGCATCGCCGCGCCGCGGGTGCCGGCGGCCTGGAAGCCCGCGAACAGGATCGTATTCCTGGCATCCGGCGCATAGGCCTTGAGGTGATGGAGCACACGCCCGCCGGTGGCCATGCCGCTGGCGGACACGATGATCGACGGACCCGTCAGCGCGTTGAGGCGCTTCGACTCCTCGATGGTGTTGACGATGGTGACTTCCTGACTCATAGCAGCGCATTGCTCTTCGGTCAGGCGATGTTCGTCGAGGTGGCTGCGCAGGAGCCGGGTTACATCGGCGGCCATCGGGCTGTTCAGATAGACCGGCATCTCCGGAATGCGACGCGCCTGCTTGAGCAGCCGGATGCAATGCAGAAGCGTCTGCGCGCGTCCGACGGCGAACGCCGGCACCACCAGCACGCCATTGCGCGCAGCAGTGCGGTTGATGATCTCGGCAAGCGTGCCGAGCGTATCGGCCTCGCGATGCCGCCGGTTGCCGTAGGTGGACTCCACCACCACGTAGTCCGCAGGTGCGGGCGCTTCCGGCGGGCGCATCATCAAGTCGTCGTTGCCGCCAAGGTCCCCCGAGAAAAGAATGCTGCCGCCACCCCAATCGATGCGGGGACTGCAGGCGCCGAGAATATGGCCCGCGCGACCGAGACGCCATGACCAACCGGGCCAGATCGAGATCTCCTTTTCGAAGGGAACGGTCTCGAAGCGCTTCAATGCAATGCGAGCCTCCTCCTCGGTATAGAGCGGGAGTGCCGGCTTGTGCTTCGAGTGTCCGTGACGGTTCGCAAAATCGGCCTCCTCCTCCTGCAGCCGGCTGGAATCAGGCAGCAGCAGCCGGCACAGGTCGCGCGTGGCAGACGTGCAGTACACCCTTCCCTCGAAGCCGAGCTTGACGAGGCGCGGCACATAGCCGCTGTGGTCCATGTGGGCATGGGTCAGCAGCACGGCGTCGATGCGTGCGGCATCGACGGGGAGCGGCTCCCAATTGCGCAGGCGATGCTGCTTCAGACCCTGGAAAAGTCCGCAGTCGACCAGCAGCCGCCGGCCATCGTGCTCCAGCAAATACTTGGACCCGGTGACGGTACCGGTGGCGCCGAGGAATTGGATGCGCATCGCTGTTCTCCTTGTCGGATGAAGCGTGGCACCGGCGCGCGGCGGCGCCTTGACCTCCATCAAGGCAGCCGTTTGCGGAGACCCGCTCGAGCATCCGTCGCCTCGATCGCTTGGGGCGTCGGCGCAGGTCGCCCGTGTGCATGAAAGCTTGATGCGCGTCAAAGCCCGCGACCCGGGGACAGCGCACGATTCATTGATCAAAGGAAAAAATCACATGAATGCGGATCATCGAATCGCCTTCCGGAGATCGCACCGCGGCGCCGTCCTGCGCATCGTCGTCGCGTCGCTGGCCACCGCGCTCACGCTGCTTTGGCTCGGACTGCGAGCGCTGGTGATATGGGTCACGCAGGACTGAAAGCGATCGAAGGAGGTGCCGAATGCCCATGGAACTGCTGCACAGGCTTGCGAACGCGAAACTTCCATCACCGATCGCGAGCCGCGACGAGATCGAAAAACTCCGAAGGCTCGATGCAGCCGGGCACGTCAAGGCACTGATTCCCGCGCCCCACTTCGATTGCGACGACTGTCTGCGCCAGGATCCCGCCACGGTTTTCGAGATCACACCGCGCGGACTCAGGGCATTGAACCGCAAATGGCTGACGCCCACCGGAGATGAGCCGCATTGCGATACCGTGCGCCGGGTTCCACGGCCCGGCGCCAAGCCAGCGCGCCGCAGTCTGTACGAATGAGCATCTTCGAGAGCACGGATGCCAGATGCGCGCCACGCTGTACCAGGCCGATCGGACAAATGCCGGCGCCCTGATCCAGCGCAAGTCGCATCGAATGCCGATCACTACAGTCGAAGCATCCCTCCCGGCGGGTCGGCCGACCGACCGACCCGCCCCAGTTCATCACGCAGGAGTTGACATGACGATCACCAAGACGGGGATTCTTCAGGTGCTGGCGTTCGTGCTGGCCACCGCGGGAGCGACCGCAGTGCTCGTGGTCGCCGGAATGGCCGAATCGGTCGAAGTGGCCGCCCCCGCGTGCCAGTCCTGTACGCCTCACGGGACGAAGTAGGTTCGGACCTGCACTTCCATGACGGTCATCAGTTTCCCGGTAGGGCTGTCGATATGGGGTCAGACCTTCTACAGCTTCATCCTGGAGAACCTCGAGAAGTTCGGCGCGCTCAAGGCGATCGGAGCCAAGCGACGCGAGCTTGTCTGCATGATCCTCTTCACGGCCAGCTTCACCGCATTGACAGGCTTCGGCCCGGGCACCGGCCTCGTGACGCTGACGATCACCATCGCGCGCGCCGAGTTGTCCAGCTACGCCGCCATCGTGACGTTCTGGAACCCGAGCCTGGCCTTCGCCATGGTCCTGGTCATCGCCGCGATCTCAAGCTGGTCCGGCGTGCGCCGGGTGTTGACGATCGAGCCCTTCGACATCTTCAGAGGCTGAACGTGCCGGTCAGGTTGGTCAGCGTTTGCGCCGATCAGGCACATCGCCGATTGCCCGCGGCGCCGTCGCCTGCTCAATGAACGGCCGCGGCGCCCAGCGATGCGGTGCTGCGCTGCATGAAGGCCGTCAAGGCTCCGAGTTCCGGGATATGGATGTCACGCCTGCCCTTCTCGCAAAACCGGATCGCGTCGACGCGAGCGAGGCGCGACAGAGAGCGACTCACGGTCTCCAGGGTCATGCCCAGATAGTTGCCGATTTCGGCGCGGGTCATGCGCAGCGTGATCTGATCGGTGCGCAAGCCGCGCTGGGCCAGCGCATCGGCCCAATAGCGTAGAAAGCCGGCAACGCGCGCATCGGCGGGCAAGGTGCACAGCGACTGCATCGAGTCGCGATCCCGCGCAAGCTCACGGCTCATCGTCTCGTGGAATGCGGTCAACAATGCCGGCGTGCGGGCGCCGGCCTCAAGCAAAGCGTCGTAGCGGATGCTCCAGACTTCGCCGGTGTCCATGGCGACGGCGTCGCAGCCATACCGGCCGTTGGCGATACCGTCCAGACCCAGCCAGTCGCCGCGGAAATGAAGACCCACGACCTGTTCGCGCCCGTCGTCCGAGAGATTGACCATCTTGAAGAAGCCTGTGCTGACGACATACAGGCACTGGAACGGCTGACCCACCTGGTAGACCGAGTCGCCTGCGTGGACGATCCGCTTCTGAACGGACATCGTGTCCTGGAGCAATTGCAGCATTGCGGCAATGCGATTCTGTGCGGGTTGGCCTGTCTTCGCCGCGGGGGTCGCTTGTTCCATCGTTCGCTCCTGATTTGATGGATTGAAGCTTAGGCCGCACGTGCAACAGGACCGCCAATGCAGTGCGCGTTCGCGTAACGGTGCGTGAATGGCTTGTGTCTTTTGCGTGAGTGCTGTGGTCCATGCGCTGGCGTTGATGTTGATCAAGAATTGGCTGAACGCCAGGCGTAGCCTTCTCCGCGTGCCCCCAATTGCCCTGCATCCCGTCAACGCTCGCAGCACCTGGCCGTCTCCTGGCGCTTCGAGCGCTGAAGTGCGCCGGATCGTCGACATGGCGCAGCGGCTGAAGGCGGCGTGGCGCGCAGGTGGGACGCTCCGCCCCTTGTCGGGCAAGAACCTGGCGCTGCTGCGAACCGAGGCGCCAACAACCGAAACCTCCGAACTGCACCGCGCGGGGGCAGAACTCGGCGCTCGCATTTCCCACGTGCGGCTCGGCGATCCCCTCGAATCCGGCGACCCGAAGCTCAGGGACATCTGCCAGATGCTTGGCCGGCTCTACGACGCCGTCGATTGCGGGCCGATCTCAAGCGCCGTCGCCCTGGAGATCGAGCGCCACGCCGGCATTCCGGTCTACCATGGCCTCGAAAGCGACGAACACCCGTTTCGGATTCTGGCGGACCTGTTGTGCATCAGCGAGCGTTGTCCGCGCGGCGTTGCCGGCAACGCCATCTCGTTCCTCGGCAATCCGCGCACGCCGCGCGGCGAGGATTTCGTCAAGGCTGCCAGGCTGCTGGGTTTCGACCTGCGTTTCGTCGAGTTCGCGCGGTATGCGGCCAACGACGAGGCATTCACGATCGATGCCAGCGATGCAGAGCACTGGGCTTTCGAAGCGCCGTCCGGGCCGATCGAAGAGGCGGAGCGTTGCGAGAACCGCCACTTCGTGCTGCAGGCGATGCTGCTCGACGCGATGACCAATCGCTAGCTTCCCTTGCGGCGCGTCATGCGTCACAGCGCTAACGGCAATAGATGTCCAGCTGTTGGGTGATGTCCATCCGCAATGCTTGCGCCGCGATGATGGACAGAACCAGACCGGCAAGCCGGTTCGCCCAGTCGACGCGCAGACGGCCGACATGCCAGCGCAAGCGCTGCCAAAGCCACGGCGCCGCAATCAGCGAGATGGCGCCGCCCAGCGCAAACAGGGCCATGGTGACGGCTCCTTGCCATGCCGTATCGGCGAGGCTGGCGACCAGCAATGCGGAGTACAGCAGGCCGCAGGGCATCAAGACCCACAGTGCGCCTGTCGCCAGCACACCCGCGGTCGAAGCGGTCAACGGCTGCAGGCGGCCACCCACTGTCCGGCCGATGCGATGGGCCCAGAGTGGTTGCCGCCCGTGCAGCATGAGCAGCGCGCCCCATGCCAGCACGCAGGCATGAAACATGATCCACAGCGGCCGCAAGGCGGCCACCTGCGCGCTTGCAAACGCCAGTCCCTGGGTCGCAGTTGCCGTCGCCGCGCCGGCAACGGCATAGCTCGCGATCCGGCCCAGGTGAAAGGCAGCGGCTCGCACCGCGCCGCGCCGCGCCGGCGCGGCGTCGGCCACGGCGGCGGGAGCGCCCGCACGCACCAGGCGAATCACGCCGGCACATCCCGCGCCGCACATCGCCACGCAATGCGGACCGCCCACCAATCCCATCAGCAGCGCAGCGCTGGCCAGAGAGGACGGCATGCTCAGACGATGCGCGAGAACCGGCCCCGGTTCCGATCCGCCTGAAGGTAGCGGTCGAACACCATCGCAACGGCACGCACGAAGTACCAGCCCGTCGGCGTGACCTCGATGTCGTGATCGGTCAGATTGACGAGCCCCTGCGCCACCAGCGGCCCGAGCGCCGCGAACTCCGGCGCGAAGTAGTCGCGGAAGTCGAACAGGTGGGCCATGCTCATCGCCTCGAAGTCCACCCGGCCCTGGCACATCAGGGCCAGGATGACCGAGCGTCGAACCAGGTCGTCGCGCGTCAGCGCCAGTCCGCGCACGACGGGGAGCCGGCCCTGGTTCAGATGGTCGTAGTACTCGGCCAGCGTCCTGGCGTTCTGGCTGTAGGTGGCGCCGATGCGCCCGATGGCCGACACGCCGAGGGCCACGAGGTCGCAGTCGGGCTGCGTGCTGTAACCCTGGAAGTTGCGATGCAGCCGGCCCTGGCGCCTGGCCACGGCCAGAGTGTCGTCGGGCAGCGCGAAATGGTCCATGCCGATGTAGACATAGCCTGCCGCCGTCAGTGCGTCGATCGCGCGCGACAGCATCTGCATCCTGACCGCAGGCGCCGGCAGATCGTTCACGTCGATGCGGCGCTGCGGCTTGAAGCGGTCCGGCAGATGCGCATAGGCGTACAGCGCGACGCGGTCGGGGCGCAGTTCCTGGATCCGTTCCAGCGTGCGATCGAACGAGACGGCTGTCTGCAGGGGCAGGCCAAGGATGAGATCGACGTTGATCGATGCGAAGTGCAATGCGCGCGCCGCAGCCATCAACTCGAAGACCTGAGCCGCGGGCTGCATCCGGTGAACCGCTTGCTGCACGTCCGGATCGAAGTCCTGCACACCGAAACTCAAGCGGTTGAAGCCAAGTTCCGCCAGGTGCGCCAGGCGTTCGGCATCCACGGTGCGGGGGTCGATCTCGATCGACTGCTCGCGGTCCGGCATGAATGTGAATGCGTTGCGCAACACGTCCATGAGCCTGTCGAGCTCGGCATCGCACAGGAAGGTGGGCGTGCCGCCGCCCAGATGCAGCTGGCTGACGAGGGCCCCGCGACCGAGCTGAGCGGCCTGCAGCTGCGCCTCGCGTGTCAAGCCGTCCAGGTACTGGCGCGCGCGATCGTGATGCCGCGTGACGATCTTGTTGCACGCACAGTAGTAGCAGAGAGACTCGCAAAAGGGGATGTGCACGTACAGGGAGAGCGGCAGCGCGTGCGCGCCGGCGCTGCGCCGCTGTCGCAGGGCCTGCGCGTAGTCCGCTGCATCAAAGGCGTCCACGAAGCGATCCGCCGTGGGATAGGAGGTATAGCGCGGACCCGCGATGTCGAAGCGCTGCAGGACAGCAGGAGAAACCAGCGGCCGGACCGCTGCGGCGCGAAATAGGGCGGGGTTCGAGGACATCGCGAAGCGACCTGACGATTGCAATGCGCCAATGTGCCGCCGGTCCGCCTTGCGGGCCTTGACGCACGTCAATCCTCCGTTCGTTTGCGCGACCCAGAATCGCGCAAACGAACGGACCTCATCATGACCAGCACCGACAACATCAAGGTTGCCTGTTCGAACTGCAACCTGCGGACGCTCTGCATGCCGGTGGGCCTGGAGCCCGCCGAACTGCAGCGCATCGACGACATCGTTGCCAAGCGTCGCAAGGTGCGGCGCCGCGAGGCATTGTTTCGCGCCGGCGAGAAGTTCACGTCGCTCTATGCGATCCGCACGGGCGTGTTCAAGACCCGCATCACGACCGAGGACGGGCGGGATCAGGTCACCGGCTTCCAGATGGCCGGCGAGATCATCGGCCTGGACGGCATCGTGAACGACCGGCACACCTGCGACGCCGTGGCGCTGGAAGACGCCGAAGTCTGCGTCATGCCCTTCGAGCGGATCGAGGCGCTTTCGCGCGAAGTGAGCGCGCTGCAGCGCCACGTGCACCAGATCATGAGCCGCGAGATCGTGCGCGAGCACGGCGTGATGCTGCTGCTGGGAAGCATGCGTGCGGAAGAACGGCTCGCCGCCTTCCTGCTGAATCTGGTGCGGCGGCTGCACGCGCGCGGATTCTCGGAGTCGGAGCTGGTGCTTCGCATGACGCGCGAGGAGATCGGCAGCTACCTCGGCCTGAAGCTCGAGACCGTGAGCCGCACCCTGTCGAAGTTCATGGACGACGGCATCCTGCAGGTTCGCCAACGCCATCTGCGCATCGTCGATGCCGATGCGCTCCAGCGAGTCTTCAATCGCGCTGGCGATTGAAATCGGCCGGCGGCAGCGCGAGCCAGATCGTCAGCGCGCTCGATCCGATACCGAGCAGCCAGAAGAGGAAGAATCCGCCCGCGTAGAGCGTCTGCCGCGTGAAGTCGGCACTCCCGCTGCGCCAGTAGAGTTCGCCCGGATCCCACAGTGCGAACACCGCGAATTCGCAGACGCAGGCCATCAGGAAGGCCGGCCACAACACACACATCCAGCGTTGCGGGCTCATCGCTTCAAGGCCTCCGCGCCGGCAGGACGCCTGCCGGCGTCACGGCATGGTTGCGCCCCGTCTCGGCGGGAACCAGCGTCCTCGCAGCCAGCGCGCGATTGATGTCGACGCCCTTCTGGTAGTAGTCCTCGTCGACCACCGAGTCTGTCGTATGCACCGCCAGCCAAGCCGATGCGAGGCTGGCCACCACGACTGCGGCCGGCAGACCCATCACAAGCCATACCAGCGGATATTTCCACCAGCCTGGGGGGCGAATGGGTGGCTTCTCGATCGATGACATGCTGTCCTCCGGAGCTTAACGTGGAACCAGAAATACGGCTTTTTCGGACACATGCGCGCTGCCATCGGCCGTTCGCACGTCGAAATAGACCGTGTGCGAGCCGACCGGCGCCCGGTCCGCGGGGATCTGCAACCGCACCGCCACCCAGCGCGATTGCGCCGCGTCGACCTTGACGCTGTCGTCCGAGGCCACTGCGAGCCCCTGCAGCCCGCCCTCGGCCGCGATCCGGTAGACCTGCGGCCTCTCGGTCGCGTTCATGATCTGCAGCCGATAGACGTTCTCGAGGCGGCCGCCTTCGACGAGGCGCGCGAGCGAACCCCGGTCGCGCACGACATCGACCTTCAAGGGCATGCGCACCACCAGGCTCGCAAGAAGACCGATGGCCAGCGCCAGCAGCACGAAGCCATAGACCAGTACCCGGGGACGGAGAACGCGGCGCAGCACCTGGGCCGCCGTCCAACCCTTCTTCATGCCGTTCTCCGTGGCGTAGCGGATGAGCCCGCGCGGCTGCGCCATGCGATCCATGACGGTGTTGCATGCATCGACGCACAGTCCGCAGCCGATGCACTCGTACTGCAGGCCCTGGCGGATGTCGATCCCGACCGGGCAGACCTGCACGCACAGCCCGCAATCGATGCAGTCGCCCAGGCCCAGCGCCCGTGCATCCTGTCCCTTGGCGTGCACGCCGCGCGGCTCGCCGCGAGCGGCGTCATAGCTCACGATCAGGGTGTCGGAGTCGAACATCGCGCTCTGGAATCGCGCATAGGGGCACATGTACTTGCACACCTGCTCGCGCATGAAGCCGGCGTTGCCGTAGGTCGCAAGACCGTAGAAGAACACCCAGAACACCTCCCACGATCCCATGCGTGTCTGCAGGAACGCGAGACCCAGCTCGCGGATCGGCGTGAAGTAGCCCACGAAGGTAAAGCCGGTCCACATCGCGATGCCCAGCCAGACCACATGCTTGAACCACTTCTTGACCAGCTTCTCCGCAGAGAAGGCCTCGCCGTCCAGGCGCATGCGCGCGATCCGATTGCCCTCGATCTTCTGCTCCACCCACATGAAGATCTCGGTGTAGACCGTCTGCGGACAGGCAAAACCGCACCAGAGCCGCCCCGCCACCGCAGTGAACAGGAACAGCGAAAGCGCGCTCAGCACCAGCAGCCCCGACAGATAGATCAGGTCCTGCGGATAGAGGACCAGACCGAAGATGTAGAAGCGGCGTGCCGCGAGATCGAACAACAGGATCTGCCGGCCGCCCCATTGCAGCCACGGCATCAGATAGAAGAACAGCTGCGTCGCGAAAACCATCGCCCAGCGCCAGCGCATGAACCGCCCCTGCACGTTGCGCGGGTAGATCTTCCTGGACGACTCGTAAAGGCGGCCGCTGCCGGCATCTGCTGCCGCCGGCGCGATGGGAATCACCTTGGGGGAAGCGGCTGGCCGTGTCATGCGGGGCATTCGCAGGCGAGCCGATCAGTTGCCAGGAAGCGCAGGCTTCGGCGCAGGCGTGTTCGACAGGCCCCACACATACGATGCAACCACCTTGATCTGCGCCTCGGTGAGCCGTCCCTCCTGCGCCGGCATGACGTTGTGCTTGCCGTTGTTGATCATCTCGACGATCGCTTCCTGTCCAAAGCCGTGCAGCCAGATGTTGTCGTTCAGGCGCGGGGCACCGATGTCCTGGCTGCCCACGCCGCCAATACCGTGGCAGGCCGCGCAAACGGTGAAATGCGATTTGCCCAGGCCGGCTCGAACCGAATCGGTCGAGTTGCCGGAAAGGCTCAGCACGTACTGGGCAAGATTCTTGACATCCTCGGGCGAGCCGACGGCCGCGGCCATCGGCGGCATGTTGCCCGTCCGACCATGGGTGATGGTCTCGATGATCTTGTCGGGCGTCCCGCCGTACAGCCAGTCCTTGTCCGTCAGGTTCGGGAAGCCCTTGCTGCCGCGCGCATCCGAGCCGTGACACTGTGCGCAGTTGTTCATGAACAGACGCTCGCCGATGGCCATGCCTTTCGGGTCCCCGGCGATCTGCTCCACCGGCATGGCCGTGAAGGCTGCATAGATCGGTGCCAGCGCCTTGTCTGCGTCGGCGACCTCGCTCTGGTACTGTCCGGCCGCGCTCCAGCCGAGTCTGCCGCCGAAGCTGCCCAGGCCGGGAAAGAAGGCCAGATAGGCCAAGCCGAAGACGATGGTGATCACGAACAGCCCGACCCACCACATCGGCAGCGGATTGTTGGCCTCGCGCAGGTCCTCGTCCCATACGTGGCCGGTCGTGTTGTCGTCGTTCGCCACCACCTTCTTGCGCGCGGTGAGCCACAACAGCAAGGCGCACGCCAGGATGCTGAGGACGGCCGCACCGGCCACGTAGTTGGCCCAGAAGACGTTGATGAAGTCGTTCATCGAAGCGCTCCGCCTAGTCCTGCTCGAACGGAAGCCGTGCCGCTTCCTCGAAGCGCCGCGTATTGCGGCGCGAGAAGGTCCAGACCAGGATGCCGATGAACACGACGAAGCAGGCCACTGTGGCCGCGACGCGCAGGGTGGTGATATCCATGAGCTTGTTCCTTACTTGAGCGACAGGCCCAGCGATTGAAGGTAGGCGACCACCGCCTCCAGCTCGGTCTTGCCCGCGACATCCTTCGAGGCCGAAGCGATCTCCTGGTCCGTGTAGGGGACGCCGACGCGCCGCAATGCGCGCATGTGCGCCGGCATGACCTCGGCGTCGACCTTGGACTTCTCGAGCCACGCGTAGGCCGGCATGTTCGATTCGGGCACCAGGTCGCGCGGATTGATCAGGTGGATCCGATGCCACTCGTCGCTGTACTTGCCGCCGACGCGCTGCAGGTCGGGGCCGGTGCGCTTGCTGCCCCACTGGAACGGGTGGTCGTAGGCGAACTCGCCGGCCACCGAGTAGTGGCCATAGCGCAGGGTCTCCGAACGGAAGGGCCGGATCATCTGCGAATGGCAGTTGTAGCAACCCTCGCGCTGGTAGATGTCCCGGCCGGCGAGTTGCAGCGCGGTGTAGGGCTTCAGTCCGGCGATCGGCTCGGTGGTCGATTTCTGGAAGAACAGCGGAACGATCTCCACGGCACCGCCGATGGCGACCACCAGCAGGATGAGCACGATCATCAGGAAATTGTTCGTCTCCACTTTCTCGTGGGTGAAGCCGGTCCCGGGTGCGGAATTCGATGACATGGACGATCCTCAGGCGCGAGCCAGTGGCAACGGGGGAATGGTGGCGCGCGCCGATGCACCGCTGATGGCCGTCATCCAGACGTTCCACGCCATGACGAGCATGCCGCCGAGGTACATCAGTCCGCCGATCAGGCGCACCACGTAGAACGGATAGGTGGCCTTGACGCTTTCGACGAAGGTGTAGGTCAGCGTGCCGTCGGGATTGATCGAGCGCCACATCAGGCCCTGCATCACGCCGGCGATCCACATGGCGGCGATGTAGAGAACGACGCCGATCGTCGCGGTCCAGAAGTGGATCTCGATCGCCTTGACGCTGTACATCGAGGTGCGGCCGTACATCCGCGGGATCAGGTAGTAGAGCGAGCCCATCGAGATGAAGCCGACCCAGCCAAGCGCGCCGGAATGCACGTGCGCGATGCCCCAGTCGGTGTAGTGGCTCAAGGCGTTGACCGTCTTGATCGACATCATCGGCCCCTCGAAGGTGGCCATGCCGTAGAAGGACAGCGCGACGATCAGGAAGCGCAGGATCGGGTCGGTGCGCAGCTTGTACCAGGCGCCCGACAGCGTCATCACGCCATTGATCATTCCGCCCCAGCTGGGCGCCAGCAGGATCAGCGAGAACACCATGCCGAGGGACTGGGTCCAGTCGGGCAGCGCCGTGTAGTGCAGATGGTGCGGGCCGGCCCACATGTAGGTGAAGATCAGCGCCCAGAAATGCACGATCGACAGCCGGTACGAATACACCGGCCGCTCAGCCTGCTTCGGGATGTAGTAGTACATCATCCCGAGGAAGCCCGCGGTCAGGAAGAAGCCGACCGCATTGTGGCCGTACCACCACTGCACCATCGCGTCCTGCACGCCGGCATAGACGGAGTAGCTCTTCATCCAGCCGGCCGGCATCGAGGCGCCGTTGACGATATGCAGCAGCGCCACCGCGATGATGAAGGCGCCGTAGAACCAGTTGGCCACGTAGATGTGGCGCACGCGCCGCCGCGCGATGGTGCCGAAGAACACGATCGCATAGGCAACCCAGATGACGGCGATCGCGATCGTGAGCGGCCATTCGAGTTCGGCGTATTCCTTGCTGCGCGTGAATCCCATCGGCAGCGTGATGGCGGCCGCCACGATCACCGCCTGCCAGCCCCAGAAGACGAAGGACGCAAGCTTCGGTGCGAACAGGCGAACCTGGCAGGTGCGCTGCACGACGTGGAAGCTGGTCGCCATCAATGCGCAGCCGCCGAAGGCGAAGATCACGGCATTGGTATGCAGCGGGCGCAGCCGGCCGTAGCTGAGCCAGGGGATGCCCGAGATCAGGTCGGGCCAGGCGAGCTGCGACGCGATGACCACGCCGACCAGCATGCCGACCACGCCCCAGACGACGGCCATGAGCGCGAACTGCCGGATCACCGTGTCGCTGTAGATCTGTGAGGAAGAAGGGTTGGATTGCATGATCGATCCTGGGACGGCGTCAGTGTCTTTCCACGTCGCGGGCGCGAACTTGACGCAGATCAATCGCCGTGAAGAATGCGCTCGCCTTCCTGTTCGGCGTCCTCGAACTGGCCGCGGTCCACGGCCCACCAGAGCGCGGCGACGATGACCAGGACCAGCCCCACCGAGAAGGGAACGAGAAGAAAGAGGATGTCCATGTCAGCGGTCTCCAGCCGGTGCCCTGGCCAAGCGTGCGGCATTGGCCACGACCACCAGCGAACTCGCTGCCATCCCCAGGCCGGCCAGCCATGCCGGCAGCCAGCCCGCCACCGCCAGGGGCACGCACAGCGCGTTGTAGCCTGCGGCCCACCAGAGGTTCTGCTTCACGATGCGCAAGGTACGGCGCGCCTGCGCGACGGCCTTTGGGATGGCGGCCAGCGAGTCGCCCAGGACGATGAAATCGGCCTTTGCCTGCGCCAGCGGCACGCCCCGCCCCATCGCGAACGATGCGTGAGCCTGCGCGAGTACCGGACCATCGTTGAGGCCGTCGCCGACCATGGCGACGTGCCGACCCGTCGACTGCAAGTCTTTCAGCAGGCGCAGCTTGTCTTCCGGAGTGCAGCCGCCCTGGGCGATCGCGATGCCTGCGCGGGCGCCGATGTCCTTCGCAGCGGCGTCCCGATCGCCGGACAGCAGGCGCACCCTCAGGCCCTGTGCTTCGATCGCCGCGACCGTGGCCGCGGCGTCCTCGCGCAAGTCCTCCGCGAGCATGAAACTCGCAAGCCACCCCTGGTCGTCGCAGAGGTGAACCTGGGTCATTCCGGTCTGCAGCGGCGCAACGCCGCAAAAGGCCGGCGAGCCCATCCGCACGCGGCGCGTCGCGTCGTCTGCGCCTGCGTCCCAGCGCAGCCGGCCCTCAAGGCCAGAGCCCGCGTATTCGGTCAGCTGAACCACATCCCACGGAGGGGGCAAGCGGAACTGCGCGTTCCACGCATTCACCAGCGCGCGCGCCGCCGGGTGAAGGGATCGCGCGCCGAGCGCAGCCGCCATGCCGAGTGCGTCGCCGGGGCGCACGCCCTGGCGGGTGTAGGCGCGGTCGATGCGGGGTGTATCGCGCGTCAGGGTGCCGGTCTTGTCGAAGACCACGGTGTCCACCGAGGCCAGCGCTTCCAGTCCCTGCAGGTTGCGCACCAGCACGCCGTCGCGGGCCAAGGCGCCGGCGCTCGCCAGCATCGCCGCCGGCGTCGCGAGCGAGAGCGCGCACGGACAGGTCACGATGAGCACGGCCACCGCCACCATCACGGCCTTGCCCGGGTCGGAATGCCACCAGATGGCCGCCGCCGCCACGGCCGACGCCACCACCATGACGAGAAAGGGCTTGGCCACACGATCGGCCAGCCGTGCCAGGCGCGGCTTTTGCAGCGCAGCGTTCTCCATCAGCGCGACGATGCCGGCGTATCGGGTGTCCGAGCCCAGCGATTCCACGCGCACCTGGACCGCTGCGCCCAGGTTGTGGCTGCCCGCCAACACGCGCGCCCCGCACGGACGCGGCACGGGTCGCGACTCGCCGGTGAGCAGCGCTTCGTCGACCGACGTGTCGCCCGCGAGCACGGTGCCGTCGGCCGGAAAGGCTTCGCCCGGCAACACGCGAAGCACGTCACCGGGCACGAGCCGCCGCAACGCGACGCGCACGAAGCGGCCATCGGAATCCAGGCGCTCGATGGTCTCCGGCAGGCGATGGATCAGCGCATCGAGCGCGCCCGCCGTGCGATCGCGCAGCCGGGTCTCCATCCAGCGCCCCGTGAGCAGGAAGAAGACGAACATCGTCAGCGAATCGAAATACACCTCGTGCCCGAGGACACCACCGGGATCGAAAGTGGCGGCGGTGCTGACCGCGAAGGTGATCGCGATGCCGAGCGCGACCGGCAGGTCCATCCCGATGCGGCGCAGACGCAGATCCCGCCAGGCGCTGCGGAAGAACGGCGCGCACGAGAACAGCAGCACCGGCAGCGTCAACATCCACGACGCCCAGCGCAACAGCTGCGCCACGTCCGGCGTCATGTCGCCGGGCCGCGCGATGTAGGCCGGGTAGGCGTACATCATCACCTGCATCATGCAGAAGCCGGCGACCAGCCAGCGCCAAAGGGCCTGGCGCGCGAGCTTGCGCCGGCGCGCGCAAGCGAGCAGGTCGCCGGCGGGCACCAGCCCGTAGCCAGCGGCGCCGACTGCATCGAACCATCGCGATGGCTTGACGACTGCCGCCGACCACACGATGCGCGCGCGCCGGCTGGCCGCGTTGACCTCGGCCGCCTGCACACCCGGCACGCGTGTCAGTGCGACCTCGACCGCCAACGCGCACGCGGCGCAATGCATGCCTTCGACCAGCACCTGCGATTCCCACAGCCCCGTCTGGTTCTCGCCTTCGAGGCAGCGTCCGAACACGGGCCACTCGGCGGGATCGTCCAGCAGCCATTGTTCCTTGCGCAATTCGGCCGGCGCGGAGAAAGCCGGTTGAACGAGGGGCAGCGTCGCTTGCATGGATCAAGGCTAGCGGCCATCGGAGCCCGCAAGCTTGATCCTCGTCAAACCGCCCGGTGCACGCGGCTCTAAGCTGAGGCCTTCAACCTCCGGAGACTCCGCACCATGTTCAATCGCATCCTGGTCGCCACCGACGGCTCCCCTCTTTCAAAGAAAGCCGTCGCGAGCGCCATCGCCCTGGCCGCGCAGCATGGCGCCGAGCTGGTCGCCTTCACCGTGGTGCCGAAGTACCCCCAGAGCTACCTGGACGGCGCCATGACCTTTGCGCCCGAGGACGTCGGCCGCATCGAGAAGCAATGGGCCGAGCGGGCGCAGGCCGCGCTCGCGGCCATCGGTGAGCGCGCCAGGGCTGGCGGTGTCAAGGTCAAGACCGCCATGGTCAGCTCCGACCGGGTGGCCGAGTCGATCATCGCCGCCGCCGGGAAGCACCGCAGCGATCTCATCGTGATGGCATCGCATGGCCGCAAGGGACTCAAGCGGCTGTTGCTGGGCAGCGAGACCCAGCACGTGCTCACGCATTCCGCGTTGCCCGTGCTGGTGTTGCGCTAGCAGTCACCCTTGCCGACCGCCTACATCACCCACGCGGACTGCGCCCGCCACGAGATGGGTGCCGACCATCCGGAGGCGCCCGAGCGCTTGGCGTCGATCCATGATCATCTGCTGATCAAGGGATTGCTGGACTACATGGTTGCGTACGACGCGCCGCTGGCGACGCAGGAACAGCTCGGCCGTGCCCATTCGCTTCGCTACGTGCATGACCTGATCGCGGCGACGCCCATCGAAGGCCATGTTCAGGTGGATCCTGACACCTGCATGAATTCGCACACCCTCATGGCCGCCTTGCGCGCGGCCGGCGCCGCGGTGCTGGCCACCGACCTGGTGCTGGGCGGCAAGGCGGACGCCGCGTTCTGCTGCGTGCGCCCGCCTGGCCACCATGCGGAACGTGCCGCGGCGATGGGCTTCTGCTTCTTCAACAACGTCGCGGTCGGCATCCGCCATGCGCTCGACGTTCACGGTCTGCGGCGCGTGGCGCTGATCGACTTCGACGTCCACCACGGCAACGGCAGCGAGGATATCCTGCGCGACGACGAACGCGTGCTCATGTGCTCGACCTTCGAAATCGGCCTCTATCCATTCTCGGGAGAAGATGGCGACGCGCCGAACATGGTCAACGTCGGTCTGCCCGCGCGATCGGGAAGCGACGCGTTCCGTGCCGCCGTCACGAGCCGATGGCTTCCCGCACTCGAGGCCTTCGGCCCCGAGATCGTCTACATCTCGGCCGGCTTCGACGGCCACCGCGAGGACGACATGGGCAACCTCGGCCTGGTCGAGGCGGACTACACGTGGGTCACGCAGCGCATCACGGAGATTGCGCGGCGCCATTGCCGCGGGCGCGTCATCTCCTGCCTCGAGGGCGGCTACGCGCTGAGCGCCCTCGCACGCAGCGCCGGCGCGCACGTGAAGGTCCTGATGGGTGCAGACTGAAGGTCCATCGACAGACATGCCTTCAATGTCGGGATCGTGCACTTGTCGATGACTGCATTGAAAATGGCGTGACCCAGCTGCCCGCCATAGTCTGCCTTCTGCCCCTTTTCGTCTTGCGAGCGGCTGTTGAGCCATTGAGCCACTGAGGATGTGGCCTCCGCAAAACACTGGAGGGCGCCTTCCCATCAGGACCTGGCATCTCTGCTCGTGAAATCTGCTCCTCACCTCATGCAGGGCGCTCTCCCAATGGGCTGAATTCAGGAATTCCCGATCCGCCTCGCCGCCTGGTTCGTTGGGGAAGGATTCAGCGCGCAGTTCACCGGGAGGTGTGCGCGCAGGAGACAGGCGCGCCATCAGATGCGATACGAACACGATGAGGCCCTGGGTTGCTGGGATAACACCTGAGTGGCACCGACGACGACAAGGTTCCGTCGCGCGGCCGGGCCGACCTAATGCATGAACAACGCAATCAGGATGATGATGGGGATCGGCACGCCGAGGAACCACAGAAGCAATGAGCGCATGAGTCTCTCCGTTGGATGGGTTGAAGTTCAGAGGTCGCGGCGGCGGCCACCATAGGTCGCAGCGAGGCTGGCGACGAAGGCACCGATCAGCAGCGAGACGAAGAGCCACAGCGCGCCGTAGGCCGACGCCTTGCGTGCATCGTCGGCCGCGGCCTTGGCCTTGTCCGCGGCTTGCTTCAGCGCGGCCTGCGCGCGGGCATAGGTATCGGCCACGCGCTTTTCCGCATCCTGCTGGCTCAGGCCGGTGCGCTGCGCGACGACCTGTCCGGCGTAGTGCGTGTCTTCGGGAGACAGGCTGCCGGTGCGAATGCCGTTGATGAAAATGCGGCCGACCTCCGGCTGGCTGGCGACCCCGGAACGATCGGCGCTGACCGTCGACGAATCCGTCTGCCCACCGGAGGACGCTGAAGCGGCAGCAGCAGGATCCTTGCGAAACAGCGAGTCGACCCAGTAGCCCATCGGCCCGGACGACGAAGCTCCGGATTCACCGCGGCCCGACGCAGCCATGCCGGCCACACCTGCCGCACCGACCGCTGTCACACCACCACCGACGACCGACGCACCGGCCTGCACGCCGGCACCGGCAATCGCGCCGATCGCCGAAGTCAGCAGCGCCGCCGTCGCCAGCGTGGCCACGGACCAGGCCATGAAACCGTGCGCGGTGTCGCGGAAGTAGACCTCGTCCGTGTGCACGCCGGTCCATTTGGTGCGCAGCCGGCCGGCCAGGTAGCCGCCCATGCCCGAGGCCGCGATCTGCGTGAAGGTGATCCAGAGCACCGTCGCCACGGTCCAGGTCGTCGCGCTGATGCCCTGCCCGGACCATGGCGACACCGCCGAGAGACCGAGCCCCGAACCCAGCAGCAGCAGGATCAGCGAAAGCGCCGCCGCGGCGGCCGCGCCGCCGAGGATCGCGCCCCACGACACACCGCTCGCGGACGCTGCGATGCTCTCCACGCGCTCGTACGCGCGCGGCCCGAGCGGACCGGCGACCGCCACGTTGTCTCTGAATTCGGCCATCTGGCATCTCCGTAGGTTGGGAGACGTGAAGATGCGTAGCGGCAAGCGGCGCCACCGTCGGTCGCCCGCCATTCGCCGGGTAGGCCACGCGCCCAACCGCACGTCGACCGACATCGCCAGCCAGTCCGGCAAGCGCAGCGACGCCCATTCGGAAAACACCGCGGATCCGGCTCCGCCGGTCGGCCGGTGTTGCCCCCGGCAGGGGGAAGGCGAAGCGACACGAAGTGCGCGCAGCCTGGGGGCGAGTCAAGCAATCGCGCGGATGACTCCGCCGTCGACCCGCAGCGCCGCGCCGGTGGTGCCCGACGCCCGATCGCTGCACACGTAGACGATCATCGAGGCCACCTCGTCGGGCGTGGTGAAGCGCTGCAGCACCGACGACGGCCGCGCGGTGGCGAAGAACTCGCGCTCGACGGTGGCCGCATCGACGCCCTGCGCCTTCGCGAGGTCGGCGACGAAGCCGCCCACGCCCTCCGAGGCGGTCGGCCCGGGCAGCACGCTGTTCACGGTGACGCCCGTGCCGGCCAGCGTCTCGGCCAGCCCGCGCGCGACGGCGAGCTGCGCCGTCTTGGTCATGCCGTAGTGGATCATCTCGGCCGGGATCTGCAGCGCCGATTCGCTCGAGACGAACACGATGCGCCCCCAGTCGCGCAGCCGCATGCCGGTGACGAAGTGACGCGACAGCCGGATGCCGCTGAGCACGTTGGTCTCGAAGAAGCGCAGCCAGTCTTCGTCCGGAATCAGCTCGAAGGGCTTGGGCTCGAAGATGCCCAGGTTGTTGACGAGGATGTCCACCTCGGCGATGCGCGCCGTCAGTGCGCGGCATCCCTCGGCGGTGGACAGGTCGAGCGCCACGCCCTCGATGTCGGCATCGCGCTGGGCGGCACGAATGCCCGCGAGCGCCGCATCCACGCGCGCCTGCGTGCGGCCATTGACGATCACGTGCGCGCCCTCGGCGGCGAGCGCGCGCGCGACCGCGAGGCCGATGCCCGCGGTGGATCCGGTGACGAGGGCACGCTTGGCGTTGAGACCGAGATCCATGAGAGTTCCTTGCAGAGATGGATGCCGCATCGGGCTTCGTCGAAAGTATGCCCGGCGCTCGTTCCCCCCACGGCAGCCGGGGCATCGGCACGCTCACTTACAATCGACCCATGGGTTCCCAGGCTCCCGCTCTCCGACAACGCAACGCCGCAACGCTCGCGGCGCGTGCGGATGCGCGCGGCCACGGGGCCGTACCGGCGCTTCGCCAGCCAGCCGCACTTTCCTCCGCCCGGCGATCCGCTTCTTCCTTCATTCTTTAGCGCACCATCGATCGCCGGGCCCGCCACCCGCGCATTGACGCGACCACCCCCGCCGCCGGCGGCACGGTCGCCATCGACTGGAGTGCTTCATGCCCGCAATCATTCACGGCGAGCGCACGCTCACCGAACTCGACCACGTCCGCCTGAGCAAGTTGCGGCAGGACGGCGAGGTCCCGCCCGAATTCGAAGACCTGCTGGACGCCACCGAGGTGGTGCGTTCGCGCGAGGTCGCACCCGACATCGTCACCATGAACTCGCAGGTACAGCTCACGGACCGCCACTCGGGGCAGCGCCAGCAGCTGACCCTGTGCTATCCCCGCGACGCCGCGCCGGGCGCGGGCCTGGTCTCGGTGCTGTCGCCGGTGGGCATGGCGCTCATCGGCCTCAGGCTCGGCGCGACCGCACGCTGGCAAACGCCGAGCGGCGAACAGGTCGACGCCGAGGTGGTCGGGATCCTGTACCAGCCAGAAGCCAGCGGCGACTACACGCGCTGAGCGCGCATGGCAGGCCGCTCACCAGACTTTGCGGACCCGCAGCATCAGCGAGCGATAGCGATCGTCCCCGCCCACGCTCGCCTCGTACACGAGCTGCGTGGTGAATCCGCTGGGGAGCTCGTAGCTGGCGCCGATGCCCAGCAGCTTGAGGTTGCGGTCGACCGTCGCGCCACTGATGTCGAAGCCCTGGTACGGCGCGCCGACGAAGGCCATGCGTGCCGTCGCATCGCGCCCGGACAGCTCGTGCGCCCAGCGCGCCCGGCCTTCCAGCGTGAGGCGGCCGCTGCCGAGTTCGAAGGCGCGCCGCAACCGGACGCCGAGGCCGGCCTGCGTGCTCTCGAGGCTCTGGCCGCCCACCCGCAGGCCCACTTCGCCGGCGCCGGTCTCGCTCAGCGCCTGCTGCTTCAGGCGCGCATAGCTCAGCGTCGCGATCGGCTCCAGTGTCGTCGCGCCCCAGCTGAACGGGCGCCCGGCCTCCAGGCTCGCGCTCGCGATGTCGGCGCGGATGCGGCCATGCGCGACAGCCGCGAGGCTGCCGATCAGGATCTGCCGGTCGAGGTCGCCGTTGAAGCGGCCATAGCTCAGCACGCCGGCCAGATAGCCTTCGCCGAGCTGCATCGAGCCGAAGACGCCGAGCTTGTAGCTGTCGGCCTGCGCGCTGGCTGCGGGCGTGACGCGAAAGTCGGCATCGAGCCTCGACACTTCGAGGCCTGCACCGACGCGCGTGGCCGGCGTGATCTCGCGGTCGGTGCCGACCGCGAGGCCGCGCGTGCGCGTGTCCACGCCGGCCACGCCGGAACTGCCGGTGAGGCGGCCGTCCACGCCGAAAGCACGCGCCCAGACGGCCGTGCCGCAGTGCGCATCGCTGCAGACGCTGGTCGTGTCGCCCGATGCGGGACTGCCTCGACGTTCGGCGAGCCGCTGCGTGAGCGAGCGCGCAAAGTCCTCGTTGTCGCGCAGGCCGGCGCGCGCCAGCGTCGGGTAGACGCTGCCGCCCAGGTTGTCGAAGGCCGCGACCACCTGCGGCTGCGTGGGCAGCATCGCGATCTCGGCGCTCGCCTGCTGCAGCGAGCCGGTGGCCACGGGCTCGACGGCATCCAGCACCGCTGCGACCTGCGCGGCGTTGCTGGCCGGCGGCGCCGCCGAAGCGAAGCTCGCCTTGCGCACGACGGTGAGATAGGCGTTGTCGGCGTCATAGCTCAAGGACGTATCGCTCAGCAGCGCCATCGGCAGCTGCAACGCATCGAAGGTGCCGCTCAGTCCGCCGGCTGCGGTGACGATCGGCACCCGGCCCGCGTTGTAGCTGCCGGCCTGCTGCGACAGCACGTGCACCGTGCCGCCCTGCAGCGTGGCGCTGCCGCCGACCATGATGCGGTCCGCCGAGTTTGGTGTCTGCGTGACCTCCAACGTGCTGCCCGCCGCCTGCGTGTAATTACCGTCGACCGTGAGAACGCCCGTGCCCGGCGTGGCGCCGGGCCGCACCACGCCCTGCACCGCGAGATCGCCCGCCACCCGCCCTGCCCCCGTCAACGTGGCGCCGGGTTGCACGGTGACGGGTGCGGTGAGCACGCCGGACAAGGTGAAGACACCCGAGGTCAGCGTCGCGCTGTTGAAGGTGCCGCTGCCCGCGAAGGTCCAGGCATCGCCCTGCATGCGCAGGGTCTCGAAATTCAGGAAGGCATTGCCGCTCGTGCCCGAGCCTTCGAGCTGCACGCCATCGGTGCCCGCGCCGCCATCGATGCTGCCGTTGATCACCGAGCCGGTGCGCAGCACCACCATGTCGTTGCCGCCGCCGAGCGATATCGCCGTGCCGGCGCCGCTCGAGATGGTGCCGGCGTTGATGACGGTCTCCTGGCCATTCAGCCCGCGGATGGCGAGCGACTGGGCGCTCGTGATCGAAGCGCCCGCCTCGTTGGTGATGGTGGCCGTGAACGAGCTGCCCGCCGTGTTGGAGAACACCGCCTCGGCATTGCTGCCGCTGGTGCCGATCTGGCCGCGATTGACGACGCTGTTGTTGTTGCCCTGGACGTAGACCGCGTTCGAGTCGGCGCCGAAGGTCTGCACCGACGACGCGTTGGTCACGACATTGCTGCCACCCACCGCGCGCAGGCCGCTCGCATTCGTGCCGCGCGTTTCGATGGTGCCGGTGTTGGTGATCGTCGCGCGATCGTTCTGCTGCGCAAAGACCGCGTGGGCACCGGTGCCGAGGGTGCGGATGGTCCCGCTGTTGGTGAGCACGTTGTCGACCAGCGTGTTGCCCGGAAAGGTCAGGATCGACAGCCCATAGGCATTGCTGTTCTGCGTGCTGATGAGGCCGAAGTTCAGCAGCTGGTTGCGATTGCCGTTGGCGACGATCGCGGCCGTCGACGGATTGACCGTCTGCACCACGCCGCCGGCTTCGTTGACGAGCACGTTGTCGTCCAGGCGCGCCGCGATGCCGACGCTGCCGCTCGATGCATTGATGGTGCCCGCGTTGTCGACCCGGCTCGCGCCCTGCACGACCACGCCGCTGACCGCATTGAGCGACGCGCCGCCGAGGACGTTGACGGTGACGCCCGTGCTGCCGACCTGCGCGTTGACCGGCGTCGCGCTGGCACCGCTGCAGGTGACGGTGACGCCGGTTCCGGGTGTCGTGTTGTCGCACGCGGCCAGCGCGCTGCCGGTGAAGCTCGTCAGGACGCCGGCCAGCGATGCGCAGGCAAAGGCGGACGGGGCGGCGGATCGAACCATGCGGTCTCCTCTGTTCTGAAACCGGGCCATTTAAACGATCCGATGGTCAGCTGACAATCAGCCAATGGCCCATTTCTTGTCGCCGGCCTACGTCTTGAAGACCTTTGATGGACAGGCCATCGAAAAAAGATGCGGCCACCATGACGGTC
This sequence comes from Variovorax sp. SRS16, assembly GCF_901827165.1. Lineage (NCBI taxonomy): Bacteria > Pseudomonadati > Pseudomonadota > Betaproteobacteria > Burkholderiales > Comamonadaceae > Variovorax > Variovorax sp. SRS16. The sequence continues at coordinate 2,191,214 of NZ_LR594666.1, read as the reverse complement.
GGATGCCCAAGGCGTGGCGCTCCGGCGCGGCGACGCACGGGCTGACGGTTGCCGCCGTCGTGTTCGACAATCGGGGCCGGGAGCCCGCAGAACGCTGCGTTCACCGTCGATCCCGACGCCCTCTGATCCACGTCACCGGACACAACTGAACACCATGGACCTGATGCCCTTGCAGCTGCGCGCCATCCGCTACGAGGCGGACGGCATTCTTTCCTTCGAATTCCGCCATGCCGACGGCGCCGCGCTGCCGGCCTTCACGGCCGGCTCGCACATCGACCTGCACCTGGGCAACGGCATGGTGCGCAGCTATTCGCTGTGCAATCCCCAGACCGAGACGCACCGCTACGTGGTCGGCGTCAACCGCGACCGCGCCAGCCGCGGCGGTTCCGCCTTCGTGCACCAGCAGCTGCATGCGGGCGACATGGTCACCGTCGCTGCGCCGCGCAACAACTTCACGCTCGCCGAGGACGCGCCGCACAGCGTGCTGATCGCCGGCGGCATCGGCATCACGCCGCTGTGGTGCATGGTGCAGCGACTCGACAGCCTGAGCCGCAGCTGGGAGCTGCACTATTGCGCGCGCAGCCATGCGGGCGCCGCCTTCCTGTCCGACCTGCGCGCGCTGAAGGCCGGCTCGCCCCACGGCCAGCTGCATCTGCACTTCGACGACCGCATGCAGGGCCAGCTGCTCGACCTGCGACAGGTGGTCGCGACGGCCCGCGAAGGCAGCCACTTCTACAGCTGCGGGCCGCTGCCGATGCTGGCTGCGTTCGAGGATGCCACCGCGGGCCTGCCGCCGGCGCAGGTGCATGTCGAGTACTTCGCGGCCAAGGACGCGCCCTCCACCACCGGCGGCTTCCAGGTCGAACTCGCGCGCTCGGGCAAGGTGCTCGAGGTGCCGCCGGGCAAGACCATCCTCGATGCGATGCTCGAGGCCGGCGTCGACGTGCCCTACTCCTGCCTCGAAGGCATCTGCGCGACCTGCGAGACGCGCGTGCTGGAAGGCGTGCCCGACCACCGCGACCTCGTGCTGAGCAAGGACGAGCAGGCCTCCAACACCGTCATGATGGTCTGCTGCTCGGGATCGAAGACGCCGAAGCTGGTGCTGGACCGCTGACGCCCGGATCGAACTCGGCCAGCAAGTCCTGCGACTCGTCGTCGAAGCCCGGCACCGGCTGGGCCTTGGCGAGTGCGAGCCAGACGGAGAACGGCATGCGCGGCAGTGCGCGATGCGCGGCCGCGCGCGCGACCACGAGACGCTCGCCGCGCGCGATCAGCACGCCGCATTCGGACGGAATCTCCTCGGGCTCGCCGATCGGATGGCCCTTCGCATCGCAGCCCAGCACGTACCAGCATTCGCCGCCGAGATCGAGATAGGCCGCGCGCTTGTCGGGCTTGCGCAGGTCGCTCAGCAGATCGGCGCGATTCACCTTGACCTCGTGAACGATCGGCTGCGCATAGGCCTCGACGCTGGTGTTGCGGATCGAGAAGACATCGGGCCGCGCGATGCACCAGCGTGGCTTGCCGCCCTCGATCGCGGCCGGCAGCCGCGCGCGCAGGCCGAGGCCGCGCCAGGCCACGCGGCCGGCGCGCGTCATCTCGCGTGCGACCTGCTCGACCAGCGCCTCGTGGCGCGACAGTACGGCGCGATTGACGACCAGCGTGCGCGCGATGTACGCGATGCCGTCATCGGTCACGCGCAGGGTCTCGTGGCCATGGGCCGAACGCACGCGCGCCAGCAGGCCGGCAGCGAGCAGTTCGATCTCGATCGGATCGCCGCAGGGCCAGCCGGCCGAGCGGTAGATCTCGCGCAGCCTGCGCGCATGCAGGCGGCCGAGCGCCATCGCGCCGGGCGGCGGATCGGCGACCGGTGCCGGCGCGCCGGGCTCGGTGAGCGGCGGGTCGGATGCGGGCGGATCGACGACGGGCGGCGGCGCAGGCGGCACGGCCGGCGGCACCGGCACGGGCAGGTCGGGTGCGGGCGGCGGCGGCCCGATGGGCTCGGCGCGCTGCGGGGCAAGTGCAGTCATCGCGCAAGGTTAGCGAAAAGGCGGGCCGATGGCGACCCGCTGCGCGGCTATTTGCGGCGTGCGAGCGGCGCCGCGCCGGCCCGGGCGCGCGATGCCGCCGGCCGGCGCACGGTGGCAGGCGCAGGCGCTGCCGCGCGTCTGCTTCCTGCATTCGCGGCGGTCTTTGCTTTCGCCTTCGCTTTCGTCTTCGCGGGCGCGACGGCGCGGGCCGCACCGCTGTCGCCGGCCCGCGCCGATTGCATGAAGCTGCTTTCGCTGGTGGTCACGCCGACGATCTTCGCAAGCTGCCGGCTCACGCTCACGTAGGCGTGGCCGATGCGGCTGTCGAAGTAGAGCGAATCGCCGCGCGCGAGGCGCACCACCTCGCCGTTGTCGAAGTGCACGTCGATCTCGCCCGACAGCACATAGGCGAACTCTTCGCCCGCATGACGCGCAAAGTCCTCGGGCCCGTGGATGCGCCGCGCATGCACGGTGCCGACCACCGGGCTCATCTGCTTGCCGGCGACCTCGGTGCCGAGGAATTCGTAGGCAAAGGACAGGCCGCGGTACACCACGCCCTTGCCGGCGCGCGTGACCACCGGCCCGTCGAGCTGCTCCGGCTGGATGCCCGCGCCCGCGAACATCGCGTTCATGTCCATCTGCAGCGCACGGCCCAGTGCCGCGAAGTTCTCGTAGCCGAGCGCGAGCTGGCCGCGCTCGGCGCGCGAGATGGTGGTGATGGAAACGCCCGAGAGTTCGGCCAGCCGGGCCAGCGTCCAGCCGAATTCCTTGCGCGCGGTGCGCAGGCGCTTGCCGAAGGTCTCGCGGTCGAGCGTGTTGGGCTCGGCATCGCGACGTGCGACGGGATGTGCTTTCAAGCGGGCGGTCCTCGTGGGTTGTGGGCGGAATTCTGCCAGAGCATCGGCCGGCGCGGGCTCTGAAGTTGCGTATCCGCAAATTGCATGAACGCAAATTCCAACGATGCAATGGAGTGGGATTTACCCGTAGGGTCTGCACAAACTTTTGCGTATCCGCAAATCTCTCACTAAACTTCGCCGCATTCCGATTCATCCACGCACGATGACTTTCTCTTCTCCCGCGACGACGGCCGACTACCTCGTGATCGGCGGCGGCATTGCCGGCGCATCGGTCGCGCACTGGCTCGCGCCGCATGCGCGCGTGATCGTGCTCGAACGCGAGGCGCAGCCCGGCTACCACTCGACCGGCCGCTCGGCCGCACTCTTCATGGAGAGCTACGGCACACCCCAGGTGCGTGCGCTGACAATGGCCAGCCGTGCCTTCCTGCTGCATCCGCCGCCCGGTTTCGCCGAACAGCCACTCTTGACGCCGCGCGGCGCGATGATGGTCGCGGGCCCCGGCCAGCTGCCGCAACTCGAGGCGCATTGGGAGATCCTGCGCGCCATGGCGCCGGGCGCACGGCGCCTGTCCGCCGACGAGGCGCGCGCCCTGCTGCCGGTGCTGCGCCGCGAGCAGGTGCTGGGCGCGGTCCACGAGCCCGATGCCTTCGACATGGACGTGCATGCGATCCACCAGGGCTACCTGCGGGGCATGCGCAAGGCTGGCGGCACGCTGGTCTGCGATGCCGAGGTGCGCGCGATCGAGCGCACGCCGCAAGGCTGGCGCGTGCAGGCCGGTAGCGCGCTGTATGAAGCGCCGGTGGTGCTCAATGCCGCCGGCGCCTGGGTCGATGCCGTCGCTCGGCTGGCCGGCGTGCGGCCGATCGGCATCGAACCCCGCCGGCGCTCGGCCTTCGTCTTCGCACCGCCCGCGGACACCGACACGACGCACTGGCCGATGGCCTTCGGCGCCACCGAGGACTGGTACATCAAGCCCGACGCCGGCATGCTGCTCGGCTCGCCGGCCAACGCCGACCTCGTCGAGCCGCAGGACGTGCAGCCCGAGGAGATGGACATCGCGCTCGCCATCGATCGCATCCAGACCGCGACCACGCTCGCGATCCGGCGGCCCATTCGCACCTGGGCCGGCCTGCGTTCCTTCGTCGCCGACGGCGATCTGGTCGGCGGCTTCGACGACGAGGCGCCCGGCTTCTTCTGGATCGCCGCGCAGGGCGGCTACGGCATCCAGACCTCGGCCGCGATGGGCGAGACCTGCGCCGCGCTCGCGCGCGGACTGCCGGTGCCCGCGCATGCGGCGTCTTTCGGCCTCACGGCCGCGATGCTCGGCCCGGCGCGGCTGCGACGCGCCGGCGATGCGCGGGCCGCCGCGCCGAACTGAACCGCCTTCCTTCTTCATCCATCAGGAGTCCTCGCCGTGCGTGTCTTCAGCGGATCCCTCGCCACCGAAACCAACACCTTCGGCCCGATGCCGACCGGCCTCGCGTCCTTCAAGGACCGCGGCTACTACCCGGCCGGTCAGCATCCCGACCGCATGACCATGTTCTCCGGCCCGCTGTGGGCCGCACGCCTGCGCGGCAAGGAGCGCGGCTGGACGCTGATCGAGGGCATGGTGGCCGGCGCGCAGCCCAGCGGCACGACCACGCGCCAGGCCTACGAGATGCTGCGCGACGAACTGCTGGCCGACCTGCGCGCCGCGCTGCCGGTCGACATGGTGCTGCTCGGCCTGCACGGCGCGATGGTGGCCGACGGCTATGACGACTGCGAGGGCGACCTGCTGCAGCGCGTGCGCGCGATCGTCGGGCCGAAGGTGGTGGTCGGTGCCGAGCTCGATCCGCACAACCATATGACCGCCGAGATGACGGCGAGCGCCGACCTCCTGATCGCGTTCAAGGAATATCCGCACACCGACATCCTCGAACGCGGACTCGAACTGGTCGATCTTTGCTTTGCAATGGTCGAAGGCAAGATCAAGCCTGTGCATGCCGTGGTCGACACCGGCATGGTGGTGATCATGCACACCTCGCGCGAGCCGGCGCGCGGCTTCGTCGATCGCATCCAGGCGCTCGAAGGCAAGGACGGCGTGCTCTCGATCTCCATTTCGCATGGCTTCCCGTGGGGCGACGTGCCCGAGATGGGGACCAAGGTGCTGGTCTACACCGATGGCCGGCAGGCCGAGGCCGATGCGCTCGCGCGCCGGCTGGCCGACGAACTGATCGGACTGCGCGATGCGCTCACCGTGCGCTATCCCGACATCGACGCCGCGCTCGACCAGGCGCTGGCCTTCGACGGCGCGCCGGTGGTGCTGGCCGACGGCGCCGACAACCCGGGCGGCGGCGCGGCCGGGGATTCGACCTTCATGCTGCGCCGCATGGTCGAGCGCGGCATCGGCAACGCGGCGCTCGGCCCGGTGTGGGACCCGGGCGCGGCGCGCATGGCCTTCGAGGCCGGCGCGGGCGCGCGCCTCGCCTTGCGCATCGGCGGCAAGATCAGCCCGCTGTCGGGCGATCCGATCGATCTCGAATGCACCGTCAAGGCGCTGTGTCCCGAGATGGTGATGACCGGCCTGGCGAACACGCCGATCGCGCTCGGCGACTGCGCGCTGGTCGAGGCCAAGGGGATCGAGATCGTGCTGACCACGCTGCGCAGCCAGGCGATGGGCACCGACCTCTTCACGCAGCTGGGTTGCGACCTGGCGGCGAAGAAGATCATCGTCGTCAAATCCTCGCAGCACTTCTACGCCTCCTTCTCCAAGGTCGCGAAGCATGTGATCTATGCCGGCGCGCCGGGCTCGGTCACGCTCGATCTGTCGACCCTGCCCTATCGCAAGGTGCGGCGGCCCAGGTGGCCGCTGGATGCCGCGGCCTGATCGCCGATCCGCTGTTCCCTGTTCCATTCGCCACCTCACCGGAGACCCGAAGATGAAACGACGCACGCTCGCCGCCCTCGCCACGCTGGGCGCCCTGCTCCTGGCCGGCGCCGGCCTTCCCGCTCTGGCGCAGACCAAGACGCTCAAGGTCGTCGCGCATGCCGACGTGAAGATCCTCGACCCGACTTTCACCACCGCCTACATCTCGCGCAACTTCGGCTACATGGTCTACGACACGCTGTTCGCAGAGGACGCGAGCGGCACGCCGAAGCCGCAGATGGTCGACAAGTACACGAGCTCGAAGGACGGCAAGCAGTGGAGCTTCACGCTGCGGCCCGGCCTCAAGTTCTCCGATGGGAGCGCGGTGACTTCGGCCGACGTGATCGCCTCGCTGCAGCGCTGGGGCGCGCGCGACAGCCTGGGCCGCGCGATGGGCACGGCCGGCGCCGAATGGAAGGCGGTCGACGCCAACAGCTTCACGCTCACGCTCAAGGAACCCTTCGGCATGGTGCTCGACGCACTGGCCAAGCCCTCGGGCTATCCGCCCTTCATCCTTCCCGAGCGACTCGCCAGGATGCCGGCCACCTCGCCGCTGTCCGAGGTGATGGGCTCCGGCCCCTACATCTTCAAGCGCGATGAGTGGGTGCCGGGCAACAAGGCGGTGTTCGTGCGCAACCCCAACTACGTGGCGCGCAGCGAGCCGCCGAGCGGCCTCGCGGGCAGCAAGAAGAGCCACTTCGACCGCGTCGAGTGGCTCTATCTGCCCGATGCCAACAGCGCCGTCGCAGCGCTCAAGCGCGGCGAGGTCGACTACATCGAGCAACTGCCGCCCGACTACATCACGCCGCTGCGCACCGACCCGAACGTGAAGATCGGCAACGGCGGCGCGTACCAGGGCTTCCTGGTCTTCAACCAGTTGCATGCGCCCTTCGACAACCCGAAGGTACGGCAGGCACTGCTGATGGCGGTGAGCCAGGAACGCTTCACGGCCGCGATGGGCTACCCGCTCGACATGCGCGTGACCTACTGCGCGACCTACTTCATCTGCGGCGGACCGAACGAGACCGATGCCGGCGCCGACCCGTACCGCAAGCCCGACATCGCGAAGGCGAAGAAGATGCTGGCCGATGCCGGCTACAAGGGCGAGAAGGTGGTGCTGCTGGTGCCGAGCGACATCACCTACCTCAATGCCGAGGCGCTGATGGCCGCGCAGACCATGCGCAGCATCGGCATGAACGTCGACATGCAGACCATGGACTGGGCCTCGATCGGCGCGCGCCGCGCCAAGCGCGATGCACCCGAGGCCGGCGGCTGGAGCATGTATGTGACGGTGGCCGGTGAATTCGACGTCAACTCGCCGGTCACCAACGCCTACCTGAGCGCGGCCTGCGGCACCACCCTGCCCGGCTGGCCCTGCGACAAGCCGCTCGACGAACTGCGCAGCGCATGGATCAAGGAGACCGTGCCGGCCAGGCGAAAGGAGCTGCTTGACGCCTTCCAGAAGCGCGCCTACGAGGCCGTGCCCTACATCAACGCCGGCCAGTACTCGGCCGCCTTCGCTGCGCGCGCCGACCTGAAGGGCATCGACAAGCTGTGGGCCGGCATGCCCAACGTCTGGGTGCTCGACCGCTAGAAGCCCAAGGCTGCATCGCACATCCATGGGCTATCTCGCCAGACGCCTGCTCTCGACGCTCCCCGTGATGGCGGTGGTGGCGGTGGTGGTGTTCCTGCTGATCCATCTCTCGCCCGGCGATCCGGCCGCGCTGATCGCGGGTGATCTCGCCACCGTCGACGACATCGCCAAGCTGCGCACCGCGCTGGGCCTGGACCAGCCGCTCTGGCAGCAGTTCGTGCTCTGGCTCGGCAAGCTCGCGCGCGGCGACCTCGGCACCTCGATCTTCACGCAGGTGCCGGTGACGCATCTGCTCGCGCAGCGGCTGGAGCCGACGCTGTCGATCGCGCTGCTGACCATGCTGCTCACGCTCGTGGTCGCGGTGCCGCTCGGCACACTGGCGGCGCACCGCGCGGGCAGCTGGGTCGACCGGCTGGTGATGCTGTTTGCGGTGCTGGCGTTTTCGGTGCCGGTGTTCCTGGTCGGCTATCTGCTGGTCTATGCCTTCTCGATCCGGCTGCCATGGTTTCCCGTGCAGGGCTACGTGCATTTCGCCGAGAGCCCCGGCGGCTGGCTGCGCAGCCTGGTGCTGCCCTGCGTGAACCTCGCGCTGGTCTACATCGCGCTGGTCACGCGCATGACGCGCGCCACCGTGCTCGAGGTGCTGCACGAGGACTACATCCGCACCGCGCGCGCCAAGGGACTGGGCGTGCTGCCGGTGCTGGGCCACGCGCTGCGCAATGCGGCGATACCGATCGCGACCACGGTCGGCGTCGGCATCGCGCTCTTGATCGGCGGCGTGGTGGTGACCGAGACGGTGTTCGCGATTCCCGGCGTCGGCCGGCTGGTGATCGAGTCGGTGCAGCGGCATGACTATCCGGTGATCCAGAGCGTGCTGCTGATCTCGGCCGGGGTCTATGTGCTGATCAATCTGCTCATCGATCTCAGCTACCGCTTCTTCGATCCCCGCATCCAGTACTGACCATGTCCGCCGCCTTGCCCATGACCGATGCCGCGGCTTCCGCCGCCGACGACACGCCCTTCGTCCCGCCGCGCTGGCGCTGGGTGCGCAAGAACCCGACGCTGATCATCGGCGCCCTGCTGCTGATCGCGATCGCGCTGCTGTCCATCGGCGCGCCGTGGATCGCGACCCATGATCCGCAGGACATCGACCCGCTCGCGCGCATGCAGCCGGCCTCGGCCGAGCACTGGTTCGGCACCGACGCGCTCGGCCGCGACGTGTTCAGTCGCGCCGTGTGGGGCGGGCGCGTGTCGATGGTGGTGGGCCTGTCGGTGGCGCTGCTGGCGACGGTGTTCGGCGTGCTGCTCGGCCTCACGGCCGGCTTCGTGCGCTGGACCGACGGCTTCATCATGCGTGTGATGGACGGGCTGATGGCGATCCCCGGCACGCTGCTCGCGATCGCGCTGATGGCGGTCACGCAGGCCAGCCTGACGACCGTGATCGTCGCCATCACGGTGCCCGAGGTGCCGCGCGTCGCACGGCTGGTGCGCTCGCTCGCGCTGACCCTGCGCGAGCAGCTCTACGTCGAGGCCGCGCATGCGGTCGGCACACGGCTGCCGGTGATCCTGCTGCGCCACGTGCTGCCCAACATCGTGGCGCCGCTGGTGGTGCAGGCGACCTTCGTCGCGGCATCGGCAGTGCTGACCGAGGCCGTGCTGTCCTTCCTCGGCGTCGGCGTGCCGGCGCAGACGCCCAGCTGGGGCAACATGATGGCCGAGGGCCGCAACTTCGTCGCCGTGGCCTTCCACATCATCCTGTACCCGGGCATCCTGCTGGCGCTGACGGTGCTGGCCATCAACCTGCTGGGCGACGGGCTGCGCGATGCGCTGGACCCCAGGCTCGCGAGGCAGCTATGACGCAGCCGCTGTCGCGCATCGCGCTGGCCCCCGACGAACCCCTGCTCGAAGTGCGCGAGTTGCGCACGCACTTCGACACGCTCGCGGGCACGGTGCGCTCGGTCGATGGCGTGTCCCTCACCGTGTGCGCCGGCCGCACGCTGGGCGTGGTCGGCGAATCGGGCTGCGGCAAGAGCGTCACCGCGCTGTCGATCCTGCGCCTCGTGCCCACGCCGCCGGCGCGCGTGAGCGGCACGGTGCGCCTGCGCGGCACCGATCTGCTGCAGCTGAGCGAACGCGCGATGCGGCAGATCCGCGGCAACCGCATTTCGATGATCTTCCAGGAGCCGATGACCTCGCTGAACCCGGTGCTGACCGTCGGCCGGCAGATCGCCGAGACGGTGCAGCTGCACCAGAAGGCGAGCCGCGCCGAGGCGCTGAAGCGCGCCGTCGAGATGCTGCGCGTGGTGCAGATCCCCGAGCCCGAGCGGCGCGTCGACGAATACCCGCACCAGCTCTCCGGCGGCATGCGCCAGCGCGTGATGATCGCGCTGGCGCTGGCCTGCAACCCCGAGGTGCTGATCGCCGACGAACCGACCACTGCGCTCGACGTGACGATTCAGGCGCAGATTCTCGACCTCATCAAGCGGCTGCAGAAGGAACTCGGCATGGGCGTGGTGATGATCACGCACGACCTCGGCGTGGTGGCCGAGAGCTGCGACCGCGTGATCGTGATGTACGCGGGCCGCAAGGTCGAGGAGGCCGACGTGCTCGACCTGTTCGACCGGCCGCTGCATCCCTACACGCGCGCGCTGATGGCCTCGATGCCGTCGATGAATGGCACCGGCACGCGGCTCGCGGAGATTCCGGGCCTCGTGCCCGCGCCGCACGAACTCGGCCGCGGCTGCGCCTTCGCGGCGCGCTGCCCGCATGCGGATGCGCGCTGCATGGCCGAGACGCCGCGGCTCGTCGCGCGCGGCGGCGATCACACGGCGGCCTGCTTCGCGGTCGAGGAAGGCCGCGTCGACTGGGCGCAGGAGGCTGTCGCATGAATGCCGACGTCCTGCTGAAGGTCGAGCAGCTCCGCAAGCACTACGTCTCGCCACAGCGCTGGCTGTCGAAGCCCAAGCCGCCGGTGCAGGCGGTCGACGATGTCTCCTTCACCGTGGCGCGCGGCGAGACGCTGGCGCTGGTCGGCGAATCGGGCTGCGGCAAGACGACCACCGCGAAGTCGGTGATGAGATTGGTCGAGCCGACTTCGGGCTCGGTGAAGCTCGATGGCGAAGAGCTGGTGGGACTTTCGCCCGGCGAGATGCGCCTGCGCCGGCGCGAGCTGCAGATCATCTTCCAGGATCCGTATGCGTCATTGAACCCGCGCCTGTCGGCGGGCGACATCGTGGCCGAGCCGCTGAAGAACTTCGGCATGCGCTCGGGTGCCGAACGCCGCGAGCGTGTGCAGTGGCTGTTCGCCAAGGTGGGCCTCAGGCCCGAGGCGGCGAAGAAGTATCCGCACGAGTTCTCGGGCGGCCAGCGGCAGCGGCTGGGCATTGCGCGCGCACTCGCGCTCAACCCGAAGCTGATCGTCTGCGACGAGCCGGTGTCGGCGCTCGACGTGTCGGTGCAGGCGCAGGTGGTCAACCTGCTGATGGACCTGCAGGCCGAGCTCGGCATCGCCTACCTCTTTGTCGCGCACGACCTCGCGGTGGTGCGCCACATCAGCCATCGCGTGGCCGTGATGTACCTCGGCCGCATCGTCGAAGTGGCGGACCGCGACACGCTGTTCTCGGCACCGCGCCATCCCTACACCGAGATCCTGCTGTCGGCCGTGCCGGTGCCGAATCCGCGCACGCCGGCCCGGCGCATTCTGTTGCAAGGCGATCCGCCGAGCCCCGCGAATCCGCCTTCGGGCTGCCGCTTCCATACGCGCTGCCCGTTGGCGCAAGCCGTGTGCAAGGAGCAGACGCCGGCGTTGACCGAGCGGCCTTCGGGTTCCGTCGGCGGCCAATGGGTGGCCTGCCATTTCCGCTAGCGGCTCCTCGACAACGACGCGACCCTTTCCATCGCCCGGCGCCCTCACCCCCGCCCTCTCCCAAAGGAAGAGGGAGCAAGACGCAAAGGACTTCCCATGACGCAAACACCTTCCCACTTCGATCTCCTGATCCGCAACGGCACCGTCATCGACGGCACCAAAGCCCCGCGCTTCGATGCCGATGTCGGCATCACCGATGGACGCATCGCTGCCATCGGCGACCTCTCGCAATGCACGGCCGTGCAGACGCTCGACGCCACCGGTCGCATCGTCGCCCCCGGCTTCATCGATTCGCACACGCACGACGACCAGGCCGTTCTGTCGCAGGCCGCGATGCCGTTCAAGATCTCGCAGGGCGTGACCACCGTGATTGCCGGCAACTGCGGCATCAGCGCCGCGCCGCTGCGCGCGGACATGGATCTGCCGATGCCGCTGAGTCTGATCGACTCGCCACCCGAAGGCCGCTTCACCACCTTCGCGGCGTACCTCGACGCGCTGCGCGCCACACCCTCGTCGGTCAACGTCGCGGCGATGGTCGGCCACTCGACCTTGCGCGCGGTCACCATGTCCGACCTCGACCGCCCCGCCAACGATCAGGAGATCGCGGCCATGCAGGCGCTGGTGGAGGAAGCGATGCAGGCCGGCGCGATCGGCATGTCCACCGGTACCTTCTATCCGCCCGCAGTGAAGGCGACGACCGAGGAGATCATCGAAGTCGGCCGGCCACTCAGCGCCCGCAAGGCGCTCTACGTGACGCACATGCGCGACGAGGCCGACAAGGTGATGGACGCGCTCGAAGAGACCTTCCGCATCGGCCGCGAGCTCGACATTCCGGTGGTCGTGTCGCACCACAAGGTCCAGAACACGTCCAACTTCGGCCGCTCGAAGACCACCCTGCCCTTCATCCGCGAGACCATGAAGCACCAGTGCGTCTCGCTCGACTGCTATCCCTACACCGCGGGCTCGACCATGATCCGCACCGACCGCGGCATGCTCGAGGGCCGCGTGCTGATCGCCGACAGCCAGCCGCATCCCGAGTGCGCAGGACGCGACCTCGACGACATCGCGAAGGAATGGGGCGTCGCGAAGGACGAGGCCGCGCGCCGCCTGCAGCCCGGCAGCGCGATCTACTTCCTGATGGACGAGAACGACGTGCAGCGCATCCTCGCCTTCGACGAAACCATGATCGGCTCGGACGGCATTCCGGTCGGCGAGAGCCCGCATCCACGCCTGTGGGGCACCTTCCCGCGCGTGCTCGGCCACTACAGCCGCGATGTCGGTCTGTTCCCGCTGGAGACCGCGGTGTGGAAGATGAGCGGGCTCACCGCGCGCAACTTCGGCCTGCACGGGCGCGGCACGCTGAAGGTGGGGCACCATGCCGACATCGTGGTGTTCGATGCCGCGACCGTGCGCGACGCGGCGAACTACAGGACGCCGACCTTGCCGGCCGAAGGCATCGACTGCGTGATCGTCAACGGCGCCGTCAGCTGGCGGCACGGCACCCACAGCGGCGCGCGCAACGGGCAGGTGATCGTGCGCCGGGACGGGGTGCCGCCGAGGACGCACTGAGCAAAGGGCACGAGAATGGGCGTGCCGCATCAGCGGCCCCCTCATGACCACCAGCACCACCATCCAGTCCCGGCGCAAGATCATCGTCATCGTCCTGCTGTGCCTGGCCGCGGCCGGCGCCCTCGTGCGCCAGTTCGCCGAACCCGGCACGCTGCGCAACATCGGCACGCTGATGATGCTGCTGTGGCTGCCGGTCATCGGCAACATCATCAGCTGGCTGGTGGCGCGGATCCGGCGCCCGGCCGCACCCGGGGCCGCGAGCTTCGAGGCGGGCGCGCCGTTCCAGCCGCACGCGCTGGTCGAGCTCACGCTGCGCACGCCGATGCTGCCTTCCGAGGACACGCCGATCCTCGCGGGCGAACATCGCTGCGCGCTGGTGATCGACAACGAGGGCTTCTCGGCGCGCTGGTTCGTGGCACCCGGCGAGACCTTCCGGCGCGGCGTGGCACAGACGCTGGACGTCGAGTTCCTGGCGCCGGCGCTGGCGCTGGCGCGCTTTCAGCCGGGCGCGGCGTTCCGGATGCTGGTCGGCGAATCCTTCGTGGGCGATGGCCGGGTGCTGCGCAGCAACAGCTCAAGCGACACGAAGACGTGACCGATGCCGATGCCGCTGCGTCCGGTGATCACGATGCGGGCACGGTGACTGACGGGTCTGTCTGAGCACTCGGGCTCGATCTCAGTGGAAATCGCGGCTCCTGTTGCTCTCTGCCAGCCGGCCGAGCAGCGGCGTGAGGTCCCTGAAGCCGGTGGCCACCAGGTGGCGCACCTCGCCACCGCTGTCGACGTCGCGCTGCCACGTGCCCTGCACCGCGAGCAGGTGCGAGCGCAGCAGCGGCTCGCGCCAGGCCTCGACCACATGGTTCCAGACGATCACGTTGACGTTGCCGGTCTCGTCCTCGAGCGTGACGAAGATCGTGCCCTTGGCGGTCTGCGGCCGCTGGCGCCCCATGACGATGCCGCAGGCGCGCGCGGTCTGGCCGTGCGGCAGCGCGCGCAGCTGCTCGGCGCTCAGCAGCTGCATGCGCGCGAGGCGCGGGCGCAGCAGCGCCAGCGGATGGCGGCGCAGCGTGAGGCCGAGCGAGGCGTAGTCGCCGGTGATCTCCTCCGCTTCGGGCGCGGCGGGCAATTGCAGCGCGCGCTCGTGGATGGGCACGCCCTTGAGCAGCGCCGGCGAGCGCTTCTGCGCGGTCGCGTCCCAGACCTGCTGGCGGCGATGGCCCGAGAGCGTGATCAGCGCATCGGCGGCGGCGAGCGCGGCCATGTCCTTGCCGTCGAGCTCGGCGCGCAATGCGAGGTCTTCGGTGCTGGTGAAAGGCGATGCGTCGCGGGCGTCGAGCAGGCGCTGGGCGCCGGCCTCGCTGAGGCCACCGATGCGACGCAGGCCCAGGCGGACGGCAGGTTGGTGGGGGTTGCCTTGGCGGTGGGCGAAGCGGGGCGTTGCGTGGGGCGGAGGCTGCGGCCCCCATCCCAGCCTTCCCCCAGAGGGGGAAGGAGGAACAGCCGGGAGCTCTAGGGTGCAATCCCAGCGGCTGCACGTGACGTCGACCGGTCGCACTTCGACGCCATGGCGCCGCGCGTCCTGCACGAGTTGCGAGGGGCTGTAGAAACCCATCGGCTGCGCATCGAGCATTGCGGCCAGGAAGCACGCAGGTTCGTAGTGCTTGAGCCAGCAGCTCACCGTGACCAGCTTCGCGAAGCTGGCCGCATGGCTTTCGGGAAAGCCGTATTCGCCGAAACCCTGCACCTGCTTGAAGATGGCTTCGGCGAAGGCGGGGTCATAGCCGTTTCTTTTCATGCCACCGACCAATGGCTCGTAGAACTTCTCGACTCCGCCCTTTCGCTTCCACGCGGCCATCGAGCGGCGCAGGCGATCGGCCTGGTCGGGCGTGAACTTGGCCGCGATCATCGCAATCTGCATCACCTGCTCCTGGAAGATCGGGATGCCGAGCGTGCGTCCGAGTGCAGGGATGAGATCCGGATAGGGGTAATCGATCTGGGCGCCCTTGCGCAGCTTCTCGCGGTTCTTGAGATACGGATGCACCATGCCGCCCTGGATCGGACCCGGCCGCACGATCGCCACCTCGATCACGAGGTCCTGGTAGCTGCGCGGCTTGAGGCGCGGCAGCATCGACATCTGCGCCCGGCTCTCGATCTGGAACACGCCGATGGTGTCGGCCTCGCAGATCATGTCGAACATTGCCTGGTCGTCCTTCGGTATCTCGTGCATCTGCAGCGTGCTGGCACGCCAGCTGTTGACGAAATCGAGGCTGCGCCGGATCGCGCTCAGCATGCCGAGCGCGAGCACGTCGACCTTGAGCATGCCCATGGCCTCGAGGTCGTCCTTCTCCCACTGGATGACGGAGCGATCCTTCATCGATGCGTTCTCGACCGGCACCAGGCGCGTGAGCCTGCTCTGCGTGAGCACGAAGCCGCCGACATGCTGGCTCAGGTGGCGCGGAAAGCCCTTGAGCTGCTGCGTGAGCTCGATCCACTGGTGCAGCTTGAGCCGCTCTTCGCGCACGCCCGCACGTGTCATCGCCTCGTCCATGCGTTGATCGAGGATGGCTTCGTCGAACCAGTAGTGATCCTTGGCGAATTCGTCGATCAGCCGCTCGTCGATGCCGAGTGCTTTGCCGACGTCGCGCAAGGCGCTGCGCGAGCGATAGCAGATCACGACGGCGGCGATGGCTGCGCGTTCGCGGCCATACTTCTTGTAGATGTACTGGATGACTTCCTCGCGCCGCTGGTGCTCGAAGTCGACGTCGATGTCGGGCGGCTCGTGGCGTTCGCGGCTCAGGAAACGCTCGAACAGCAGGTGGCCGGTTTCGGGGTCGATCGCGGTGATGCCGAGGCAGAAGCAGACCGCCGAGTTGGCGGAGGAGCCGCGGCCCTGGCAGAGGATGTCCTCGCTCCTGGCGAAGCGCACGATGTCCTCGACCGTCAGGAAGAACATCTCGTAGTGGAGTTCGATGATCAGGTCGAGCTCGTGCTGCACCTGCGTGCGCACCTGCTCGGGAATGCCCTCGGGATATTTGTCGCGCGCACCTTCCCAGGTCTTGCGCACCAGCGTCTGCGCCGGCGTCTCGCCGTTGCCGACGTTTTCCAGCGGGTACTGGTAATGCGCGCGGATCTCGTCGAGCCCGAAGGTGCAGCGGCGCATCACCTCGAGCGTGCGGGCGAGCAGCGCGCGCGGGAAGATGTCGGCCAGCCGCTTGCGTGAACGCAGATGGCGCTCGGCATTGGGCTGCAGCGCGAAGCCGCATTCGCCGACCGGCTTGCCCTCGCGCACGGCGGTGATCACGTCCTGCAGCGGCTTGCGCGAACGCACATGCATGTGCACGTCGCCCGCGGCCACGAGCGGCAGGCCGGTGCGCTCGCCCAGCGCATGCAGCGTGGCGAACCAGAGGTCGTCGTCCCATTCGTTGGGCATCTCGACCAGCAGCCAGGGCGTGTGCCCGAACAGGCCGGCAATGGTTTCCACATCGGCCTGCAGCGACGGCAGGTCGAAGATTCCGCCCGACGACGCGCGGCGCGGCACGAGGAGGATCTCGCAGTGGCGCAGCGAGGCGATGTCGCTGTCTTCGAGGCTCACGTGGTAGTCGCCCTTGGGCGCGCGGGTGCGCGCGGCAGTGATGAATTCGCACAGGTTGCCCCAGCCTTCGAGGTCGTGTGCGATCGCGACCAGTCGGAAGCGCTCGAACATGAACTCGCTGCCGTACAGCACGCGAAAGTCCGGGTTGCGCGGATGCGGCGGCAGGTCGGGATTTTCGCGGTCCTGCTCGTCGAGCAGTTCGAGGTAGTCCTTGAGCCCCGTGTGGGCGCGCACCACGCCGGCGACCGAGCATTCGTCGGTGATCGCGAGCGCCGCGTAGCCCAGCTCGTAGGCGAGCGCCACGAGTTCCTCGGGCGCCGATGCGCCGCGCTGGAAGCTGAAGTTGGAAACGCAGTGCAGTTCGGCATAGTCCGGCAGTTCGCGCACCGGCTTCGCGGCCGCCGGCAGCACATGCACCTTCGACATGCGGGCGCGCAGTTGCTTGTCGCTGAGCTCAGGCATAGAGGCCCTGCAGGTACCAGCGCACTTCGTCCGATGCGAAGCAGGCCGAGGGCCGCTCGCGGTAGATCCACACGAGGCCGGCTTTCGGGCTTTCGGCGATGTAGTAGTCGCGCACGGCCGGCCGGCCATCGGCCCACCAGCCGGCTTCCAGCCGCTGCGGCCCGACCAGCCTGCGCAACGCCCCCTGGTAGCAGGGGTACTCGCCCTGCATCTCCAACTGCAGCGGCTCGCGCAACAGCCATGAAGGGTAAGGCGGCTCCGGCCGCGAAGGCGGCGACGGGGCATCGGTTCGCTTCGCATGCAAGGCCGGCTGCCATGCCTGCCGATGCTCCGGCCGGTGATCGGCCCGTGCGACCGCGCTCAGCACCTGCCCTGCGCCGAGCCGCGCGCTGAGCCGCTCGACCAGTTCGTGCAGCTTGTCGCCCTTGCGGTTGTCCTCGGGCAGGAAGCTCGTGCTCGCGCCGGCCCACGGCGTGGTTTCGAGCGAGCGCAGGCGCAGCCAGCTGGCCGGCGCCGCCAGCCAGGTGAGCGCGAGCCGCTCGGCCATCAGTCGGCGCAGGTGCGCCATGTCCTGCGTGGGCTCGGCCGTGCGCACGATGATCTGCTGGTGCGGCGGCAGGTCGACGCCTTCCAGGCGCTTCAGGTCCAGCGTCCATTGCAGCTCGACCGCGACCGCGCCGCGCTGCCGCGCGCGCAGCCAGATCTGCAGCGCGGCCAGCAGGCGGTTGGCCGACCACATCAGCTCGGGCGCACCTTCGGCCAGGGCGGGCAGCTCGATCTTCTGCTCGAAGACATCGGGCAGCGTGAGCCAGCGATGGCTTTCGGGCTGCAGGCCATAGGCCGCATCGAGCGCCGCGCGCAATTCCTTGCCGAAGCGGCGCGTGAGCCCGGCGCGCGGCAGCGCCGCCACCTCGCCCCAGGTGCGGCAGCCCAGGTGCACCAGCACGTCGAGGTGATCGTGCGCCGCGCTCAGGGTGTCGAGCGGCAGGCCGCAGGGCAGCTCGGCAGGCGGCGTCTCGCCGCGCGCGAACAGACGCAGCCGTGCGAGCGCGATCAGGCTGGTCGCGCCCTGGGCCTGCTGCACGCGCACCGGCGCTGCCGGGTTCGTGCCCGCAATCAGGCGCATCAGCGCCAGACGGCCGCCCCACAGCCGCTCGCAGGCCGAGACTTCGAGCAGCAGCGCCTCGTCGACCCAGGCGACGCGCGGCGTGAAGCCCAGCGCCCACCAGCCCAATGCTTCGGGAGTCGGCAGGACGGCATCGCCCTCAGGCAGCCACCGCAAGGCGATCCAGTGCATGCGCTCCTCCTTTCCATGCCTCGATGCGCACCACCGTGGCCGTGCCGGCGGCCGGTTCGACGCCCTCCTGCTGCTGCCGCAGCTTGCGCCGCAACTGGCTGCCCGCGAGCAGCGCCGCCATGCGCTCGCTGCGCGCAGGCAACTGCACCGGCGAGGCCAGCGGCGGGCCGCGGCGCTTGAGGATGCGGATGTCGATCTGCGTGCGGTCCTGCTCGCAGGTGGCCAGCTGCAGGCGCAGGCGTGCCGGGGAGGTCGAATACGCCGCGCTCTCGGGCCGGAACACGAACAGCAGCGCGTCGTGCTGCGCCGCCGCGAGCTGCAGCCGCCGCAATTCGCCCACGCGCGCCTGCGGCAGCCAGGCCAGCACGGCGGCGATGTCGGCACAGCGAAGCGCCTGCTCGCAGGCCCAGAGCCGCGCAGCGGGTGCCTCGCTGCGCACCCACAGCAGCGCCTCGACCGGCAGGCCGTGCGCCGCCAGTGCCGGACCGAAGGGTTCGTGCGGCGCGCCGATCAGCGCCACCGGCCCGGTGCTGCCCTGCACCGCCTGCGCCAGCGCGGGCAGCAGCAGTTGCCAGGCATGCGCCTCGGGCGCGGTCTGCAGCAGTTCGGTCAACGCGCCGACCGGCCAGCCGCCGCCGGGCAACTGCGCATCGAGCGCGGCATGGCCGGTGCCGATGACCTGCGCGTCGGACAGGCCCAGCTCGTCGCCGCACCAGACGTGGTGGCGGGCGGCAGGGGAAAAGGAGTCGAAGGAAGGGAGGCCCATGATGGATTGGATGACTGTATTTTTATACAGCATTCTCTGCCTCGCATCGCGCTTTTTCTTTATCCCTCCTACATGCCTTTCAGAATCGCCGTGATCAATTTATATCCACTTGGATATAATTCATGAAGCCGATCTGCTTGCTCGGCGACTCCCTTCAATGCCTGAAAGACTTTCCATCGGATGTCCGACAAGATGCAACCCAGGCCACGTCGAGGCAGCACATCGAGACGGCACGACGCCGCTTCCAGCAAATGATCAAGGAGTGCACATGAACCCTGCTCATACTCATGCCAGCGTCTGGGATGCCATCGCCGACACGCCGGAACAGGCGGCCAATCTCAGGGCGCGCGCGGAACTGATGCAGAAAATCGCCGCCATCGTCAAGGAGAGCGGCTGGACCCAGACCCAGGCCGCAACGCGCTGCGGCATTACGCAACCCCGGATGAACGACCTGTTGCGAGGCCGCGTGTCGCGTTTCTCGCTCGATGCGCTGGTCAACATCGCGACGGCCATCGGGCGTCGCGTTCATGTCGAACTGACGATGGACTGAGACGCGACATGGGAGCCGCAACCCATGAGGGCGTCACGCGCGCCCGGTTTCTGCGCTTCGGCGTCGGTCTGTCGATCTGCACTGCCCTGCCTCCGCTCGCCTTCTCCCAGCCACGGACGGAAACGAAGATGAACACCCGCCCCATCCCCTCCACCCACGAGCTTTTGCCCGTCATCGGCTGCGGCACCTGGATCGGCTTCGACGTCGCGCCCGGCAGCGCCGAATACCAGCGCCTGCCCGGCGTGCTCGACGCGCTGTTCGCCGCCGGCGGCAAGCTGATCGACAGCTCGCCGATGTACGGCCGCGCCGAAGCGATCACCGGCGATCTGCTGGCCGCATCGAAGCAGCGCGAGCGCGCCTTCCTCGCCACCAAGGTCTGGACCAGCGGCCGCGAGGCCGGCATCGCGCAGATGGAGCAGTCCTTCCAGCGCCTGCGCGCCGAGCGCATCGACCTGATGCAGGTGCACAACCTGGTCGACTGGCGCACCCACCTCAAGACCCTGCGCGGCTGGCAGGACCAGGGCCGCGTGCGCTACATCGGCATCACGCACTACACGTCATCGGCCTATGCCGAAGTCGAAGCGGTGCTGCGTGCCGAGAAGCTCGACTTCCTGCAGATCAACTACTCGCTCGATGCGCGCGAGGCCGGACAGCGCCTGCTGCCGCTCGCGGCCGAACGCGGCGTCGCGGTCATCGTCAACCTGCCCTTCGGCGGCGGCGGCCTGCTGCGCCGCTGGCGCGACAAGCCATTGCCCGGCTGGGCCGCGGAGATCGGCTGCACGAGCTGGGCGCAGGTGCTGCTGAAGTTCGTGCTGAGCGCGCCGGCCGTGACCTGCACGATTCCCGGCACCGGAAGCCCCGAGCACATGACCGACAACGCGGCAGCCGGCACCGGCCCGATGCCCGACGCGGCCTTCTGGCAGCGGCACGCCGCCTCACTGGCCGCTTAGGCGTCCGGCCCCCGGCTTCAGCTCTGCTGCAGTCCGAGCTTGTATTCGATGCTGTTCACCAGCCCGACCAGACGCGGCCCGAGGTTCGTCTCCAGGTACTTCCTGTCCGTCGAATAGCTGGGCACTGTCGCGTTGAAGGCGAGCGACATGCCGTTGACCCGCCCGCGCATCGGCACGGCCACGGCGGCGAGCGTCGGCCGCCAGTCGGTCGAGACGATGCAAAAGCCGAGCGACTTGATTTCGTCGAAGGCCAGATCCAGCGCCGGACCGAACTTGTCCCATTCCTCGGGATAGGCTTTCTGGAGCTGCTTGAGGAGGATGGCGCGATCCGGCGCCTCCTGCGCATACAGCAGCGCCCGACCGATGGCCGTGCGCAAAAAGGGCCGCGTCGAGCCGATGTCGGGCTTGGTGTCGTTCGTGTCCTGCCCCTGGACAGTTTCCAGGTAAACGACCTGCAGCCGATCCCTGGTTCCCATCGACACGGGACCGCGTGCATAGCGCGCCAGTTCGAGCATGGCTGGGCCCGCCACCTGTCGAATGGTCAATTGCGACAGCAGCGGATAGCCGAGCGAGAGAACGGCGGGCCCGAGGGAGTACCGGCCGGTCCGCGTATCGCGTCGAAGGTAGCCCAGGCCCACCAGGGTGAAGGTCAGCCTCGACACCGTGGGCCGTGCCATGCCCAGTTGCTCCGCGATTTCCTTGTTGCCGAGCGTCGCCGCGCCGCTGCCGAAGCAGCCGAGCACCGCCAGGCCATTGGCCAGCGTGGACGCGAATTGGGGATGAGCGACCAGATCCGCGGCGTCCGGGAAGTCGGGACTGGGTCGATCGGCCAAACGAGGTCTCCATCCAAAACGGTGATTGACATTCTATCGAACCGCTCAGACAATTTCATTCCACTATTTTGACGATAAATCAATATAACGAATCTCTCATCACCATGATCGAAGAAACCGGCCCCACCTTTCCCAGCGCCCTTCGCGGTCGTCCCCTGTTCTCGTTCGTGGTGGTCGCCGACACGCACGTCAACGAAAGCGATGGCGTGTCCAGTTCGCCCTACGAAACCAACCGCCTGGCGAATGCGCGCGCCCGGCGCGTCTTCCTGGACATCGCGGCCATGGATCCACCCCCGAGCTTCGTCGTGCACCTCGGCGACATCGTTCATCCGGTGCCGTCCCTGCCGACCTTCGACGAGGCGGTGCGTTGTTTCAAGGACATCGCGGCACCGGTCAAGGTCCCGGTCCATCTCGCGCCGGGCAACCACGACGTCGGCGACAAACGCGTGGACTGGATGCCGGCCGACCAGGTCTGCGAGTCCTTCCTGAAGACGTACCGCGCGGCCTTCGGTGCCGACTACCACGCCTTCGACGAAGGCGGACTGCGTTTCATCGTCATCAACTCGCTGCTTCTCAACTCGGGGCTGCCCGACGAGGAACGCCAGAAGCTCTGGCTCGAAGACGAGATCGAACGCGCCGCCGACAAGCGCGTGTTTCTCTTCATGCACTACCCGCCCTACATTCATTCACGCAGCGAGCGCGGCAACTACGACAACGTCGACGAGCCGGGCCGGTCCTGGCTGCTGGGACTGATGCAACGGCCGCAGGTCGAGGCCGTGTTCGCGGGCCACGTCCACAACTTCTGGTACGAACGCGTGGGCAACGCCGAGTTCTACATGCTGCCTTCGACCGCCTTCCTGCGCCACGATTTTTCGGAGTTCTACAAGGTCGCGCCGAGCGTCGAGTTCGGCCGCGGCGACGTCGAGAAGCTCGGCTACTTCGTGGTCGATGTCCATGCCGACGGCCATGTCGCCCATTCGATCCGCACGATGGGCGCGCAGGCGAAGGCCGGCGATGCGACCCTTGCGCGACACGAACGGCTGCTCGCACACCCGAAGACCTCGACCTTCGACAACGTCGGCGTGGAACTGCGCCATCCATGGGCCGAAAGCATGCAGATCACCGCGACCGGCGGCGTGCAGGAGTTCGGCCGCAAGTGGGCGCGCAACGACTATCCGTTGCTGGCGCTGTGGGAAATGGGCGCGCGCCTGCTGAAGGTCCCGGACATGGACCTCGGCGAAACCGAATCGAGGCAACGGATGCAGGTGCTGGCGCGCCAGGGCCATCGCTACATCGTGACGGCGCTCGGTGCACCCAAGGCGGAACTGCTCGCGCATGACCTGCAGGCCTGCGGCGTCGCGGCTTTCGAGGTCAATGCCACGCTCGACGGCTTCGCACGCCAGCGCAGTGCGCTGCGCGCACTGCGCACGTCGTCGGGCGCACAGGTCTATTACGCGAAGATCCTGACCTTCGACGACTCGCATTTCGACGGCAAGCATTTCAGCCATTTCGTCAAGGCCGGATTCACGCCCGAGGAACTGGCCGAGCACGAGGAAATGATCCTCTCGGCACACCGCGCCGGCGAGATCGACGGCGTCACGGTCCGCATCGAAGCCGGGCAGTCCCTCGTCGCCGCGGCCGCGACCTTGAAGGCATTCCACGCAGCGACCGGCTGCCTCGTGCTGGCCTCGCTCAAGCTGAGCGGCCCCAGCCTGGCGATCGAGCGTGCCGACGATCGCGCCAACGTGGCGAGCGTCGCCGAGGCCATGATCCTGTCGAAGTCGAGCCCGGGCATCCGCTACGTGTACGACACCTTCATGGACGTGGACCGCGGCTACTTCCCGCGCCATGCCTTCATCGACCGGCGCTTCAATCCGCGGCCCGCAGCGACCGCGTTCACAACCCTCAACGCGCTGCTGTCGAGCGCGCAGACCCTCACGCTCGGTGCGCAGACGCACGATGCCAGCCTCGCGCTCGCCTTCAAGGCAGACGCGCAGGACTACGTGCTGATCCGGCAGACGACGAGCCGGGTGCTCGACCGCCTGGGCACGCTGGCGCCTTCGGGCATCGCCTACGACCTCGTCACCGGCGAGCGATGCAGCGTGGCCTCGCAGATGAAGACCTTGCAGCGGGCGCTCGACGGCGAAGGCGATGGCCCGCTGCAGGTCGTCCTCGTCCGCCTCTGAGTTCCATTCCAACCTTCGTGCAGGAGTTCCTCATGTCGATCCGTTCCACCGTGCTCGCCCTCGTTCTGGCCGCGTCGGCACCGCTCCTCTCGTGGGCCGAGCCGGCCTACCCGGACAAACCGGTCAAGCTTCTCGTCGGCTACGCACCCGGAGGCTCCACCGATCTGGTCGCACGCCTGATCGCCACCGCGCTGACGGCCCGATGGGGCCAGCAAGTGGTGGTCGAGAACCGGCCCGGCGCCAGCGGGATGATCGCGGCGGAGCAAACCGTGCGGGCAGCACCCGACGGCTACACCCTGCTGCTGGGCTACACGCCCGAGGTCTCGCTCAACAGCCTGGTCTTCAAGAACATGCGCTACGACCCGGTGTCGGATCTCTCGGCGATCACGCTGGTCGCATCGGCGCCGCTGGTCCTGGTCAGCGGACCGAAGCTCCCCGTCACGGACATGAAATCGCTGCTCGCGCGCAAGAACGCTTCCGAACCGATGACCTACGGATCGCCGGGCATCGGCGGGCAGCAGCACATGGCCGGCGAAATGCTTGCACGCCTGACCGGGCTGCGTCTGACGCATGTGCCTTACCGCGGCACATCGCTGGCCGTCAGCGACCTGATCGGCGGACAGATCGATCTCTTCTTCGCGACCACGCCGCCGCTGCTCCAGCACATCCGTGCCGGCAAGCTGCATGCGCTCGCGGTGGCCGGCCCGCGCAGGGAAAAGCTGCTGCCCGACGTGCCGACGGTGGTCGAGCTCGGCCTGCCGCGCCTGCAGCTGACCAACTGGTTCGGCGTCTTCGGGCCGAAGGCACTTCCCGAGTCGATGCAAAAGAAGATCAGCACCGATGTGATGGCCATCCTGTCGCAGCCCGCCTTCGTGCGTTCGCTCGAGGACCAGGGGCTGTCGGCGACGCCGCTTCAGGGCGCGGCACTGCACGATTTCATCGCCGCGGAGATGAAGAAGTACCAGGCGATCGTCGCGGAGACCGGCATCAGCGCCGAGCCCTGAGTCGCGTCGTCGCAAGAAGACGCGGCACGGCAGCCGCGACGGCCGTCAGGCGAAGAAGGCCGCGAGCCGCGCGTTGACCTCGTCCGCGCGCTCGTACTGCACCCAGTGCCCGACGCCGCCGATCACCGCGCCCTGACGGTTCGCATGGCCCGCGACGAGCTGCGCTACCAGTGGCCGCGAATCGGCCGTCACGTCGTGCTCGCCCCACAGCAGCAACTGCGGCCCCTCAATGGCATCGAGCGCGGCCTGCAGCCCGCCCGCGAGCGACACGTCCTTGCTGCGAAAGCGCGTGCCATGGCAGGAGATGTCGTGGATCACGAAGGCCAGCGCATCGATGGCCGCCTCGTCGTGCAGCATCAGCGCGTGCAGGTTGTGCAGCAAGGCGGCGCGCTCCTCGTCGCGGTCGCGGGCGGCGCGCCAGTTGATCATCTCCACGGTCATGCGGCGCAGCGTGCCGTGGCCGCCGCTGCCCAGCAAGGCCAGCCGCCGCACATCGCCGCGCTGCAGCGCGAAGCGCGATGCGACGAAACCACCGAATGAAAAGCCGCCCAGATCGATCTCGCGGTGCGCGCCGATCAGGCTGTCGAGCGTGCCGCCGAGCGCATCGAGCAAGGGATCGAGCGCCGGCCGCTGCGGCGCATCGGAGTCGTTGAAGCCCGGCATGTCGGGCAGCCACAGCGTGCGCGTCGCCGAGAGCGCCTCGATGTTGCGCAGCCAGTGCATCCAGCTGCCGTGGCCACCGTGCAGCAGCACCAGCGGCGGCTGCGTGTCGCCATTGCCGTTGCCGAAGCGGCGCCAGCGCACGCGCACCCCGCCGTGCTGCGGATCGTGGACAGTGGACAGCGCATCGATGCGCGCGATCAGGCGGCGTGCCTCGGCATCCGCTTCGGCGTCGAAGATCGAGGAATCAGGCACCGGCCGCCTCGCCAAAACGGAAGCTCGACACCGCGATGCCGCCCATGAACGCTTCCTCGTGATACACCCGCACGCCGGCCTCGCCCTCGGCGGCACCGACCGCGACCATCAGCGGAATCAGGTGCTCCTCGCGCGGATGCGCCATGCGCGCCGCCGGCGCCGAGGCCCAGTCGAGCAGGCGCTCGACACGCTGCGGCGGCGCCGCGCCGACCACCGCATCGTCGAGCCAGTCGTCGAAGGCCTTCGACACATCGCGCGCCTGCGGTCCGAAGTTGCGAAGATTGTGATAGCTCAGGCCGCTGCCGACGATGAGCACGTTCTCGTCGCGCAGCGGCGCCAGCGCACGGCCGAGCGCCAGATGCTGCGCCGGATCGAGGCCGCGCAGCAGCGACAGCTGGATCAGCGGCACGTCGGCCTTCGGATACATCGCGGCCATCGGCGAGAAGGTGCCGTGGTCGAAGCCGCGTTCGGCATCGACTCCCGCGGGCAGGCCCGCCGCTTCCACCAGCGCCTGCACGCGGCGCGCGAGTTCGGGCGCGCCCGGCGCGTCGTAGTGCACGTGGTAGGTGTGCTCGGGAAAACCGCCGTAGTCGTAGACCATCGGTGGGTGCGGGTTGCCCATCACCGTGAAGGCGGCCTCCTCCCAGTGGGCGGAGATCATCAGGATGGCAGCCGGCGTGCGGCCGATCTGGCGCGGCATGTCGGCCAGCGCAGCGGCGAGGCGGTCGTAGGCGGTGCCCATTTCCTTTTTCATCCAGGGCCACGGCCCGCCGCCATGGGAAATGAAATAGGTCGGAAGGGTCGAGGTGGTGGTGGTCATGAAGGCTCCTTGACCCCCGAGTCTAGATATTTCCCATGCAGCGCGTGCTGGCGCCGCCGCCCGCTACAGTGGCGCCTGTCTGGAGACCACGCATCTTGTTTCTTTTCTTCGAAAGACTTCTTCGCCCCTATCCGCCCGCCGAACCCGCGCTGCCGCCCGGGGGCTTCTTCGCCTTTCTCTGGGCCTGCACCGACGGCGTGCGCGGCAAGATCGCCGCGATGGCCCTGCTCACCGCGGCGATGTCGGCCTTCGAGGCGCTGCTGTTCGCGATCCTCGGCCGCATCGTCGACTGGCTCGGCGGCCAGGTGCCGGCGCAGCTCTGGCAACAGCGCGGCAGCACGCTCACATGGCTGGGCGCGGCGCTGGTCGCCAGCATCGGCGTGGTCGCGCTGCAGACCATCGTCAAGCACCAGACGCTGGCGGTGAATCTGCCGATGCGCATGCGCTGGAACTTCCACCGCCTGATGCTGGGCCAGAGCATGGCCTTCTACCAGGACGAATTCGCGGGCCGCATCACGGCCAAGGTGATGCAGACCGCGCTCGCGGTGCGCGACACCCTCTTCGTGCTGGCCGACGTGATGGTGGCAATGGGCGTCTACATCGCCACCATGATCGTGCTGGCGGCCGTGCTCGATGCGCAGCTGATGATGCCCTTCGTGATCTGGCTCGCGCTCTACATCGGCACGCTGTGCTTCTTCGTGCCGCGGCTCGGCAAGATCGGCAAGGCGCAGGCCGATGCACGCGCGCTGATGACGGGCCGCGTGACCGATGCCTACACCAACATCTCGACCGTCAAGCTGTTCTCGCACGCGCAGCGCGAGGCCGGCTTCGCGCGCGCCGCGATGGCCGAGTTCATGGCCACCGGCTACGGCCAGATGCGGCTGGTGAGCGCGTTCGAGATCGCCAACCACACGCTCAGCATGGGCCTCACCGCCGGCATGGCCGGCACCGCGCTGTGGCTGTGGTCGCAGGGCGCGGTCGGCGTCGGCGCGGTCGCGGCGGCCACCGCGATGGCCTTGCGGCTGCAGGGCATGTCGCACTGGATCATGTGGGAGATGACCAGCCTGTTCGAGAACATCGGCACCGTGCAGGACGGGATGAAGACCCTGTCGCGCCCGCGCACGGTGCTCGACGCGCCGGATGCCGGCACGCTCGACGTGCCGCGCGGCGAGGTGCGCTTCGAGCATGCGAGCTTCCGCTATGGCGACGCGGGCCGGCGCGTGATCGACGACCTCACGCTGCGCGTCGCGCCCGGCGAGAAGATCGGCCTGGTGGGCCGCTCCGGCGCCGGCAAGTCGACGCTGGTGAATCTGCTGCTGCGCTTCCATGACCTCGAAAGCGGCCGCATCCTGATCGACGGCCAGGACATCGCCCATGTCACGCAGGACAGCCTGCGCGCCCACATCGGCATGGTCACGCAGGACACCTCGCTGCTGCACCGCTCGGTGGCCGACAACATCGCCTACGGCCGGCCCGACGCGAAGCCGGCCGCGATCCAGGCCGCGGCCGAGCGCGCCGAGGCGCACGCCTTCATCCAGACCCTGGGCGACCCGAGCGGCCGGCACGGCTACGAGGCCCACGTCGGCGAGCGCGGCGTCAAGCTCTCGGGCGGCCAGCGCCAGCGCATCGCGATCGCGCGCGTGATGCTCAAGGACGCGCCGATCCTGCTGCTCGACGAGGCCACCAGTGCGCTCGACTCCGAGGTCGAGGCCGCGATCCAGGCCAGCCTGTACCGGCTGATGGAGGGCAAGACGGTGATCGCGATCGCGCACCGGCTGTCGACCATCGCGGCCATGGACCGGCTGATCGTGCTCGACGAAGGCCGCGTGGTCGAGGAAGGCGACCACCGCACGCTGCTTGCGCAGGGCGGCCTCTATGCGCGCCTCTGGGCGCACCAGAGCGGCGGATTCCTGGGCGACGGCGACGACGACGATGAATGGGAAGTGAACCCGCCGGAAAGCAGCGCCGGCTTGCGTCGCGAGTCCTACAGTGCGCGAAGTCCATCGCCGACATCGCGAACCGGGACGGCGGCGCACGCTGAAGCCGTCTTCAACAAAGAGGAGTCCCCGCCGTGAATTCCATCATCTATATCGTCGGTCTGGTCGTGGTCGTCGTCGCCGTTCTGTCCTTCTTCGGTCTGCGCTAGAACATCATTTTTCATTCCCGCCTTCCATCGGTGGGAATTCCGGGGCCCTTCGCGGCCCCGTTTTTCATGGCGGCGGGACCGTGCATGCCGGGCATAATTTCGCGCTTCCGCGGTGCGCCCCGGCACTGTCCGGTCTTTGAAGGAAGCCATTGAACCCCGTTGCGCGCCCCCCTGCCTTTCAGGACGCGGTGATCATCGAAGCCGTGCAGCTGATCGAGCAGGCCGGCCCGCTGGACGACGCGCAGGCGATGCGCGAAGCGGCCAGCGCACACGCGGACGGCCCGGCGCGCATCGCGGCACGCGCGCGCATCCTCGGCCAACGCATCGGACTGCAGGACGAACTGGCCCGTGCGCGCCATTGGGCGCCGTGGGTGCTGCTGGCGCTGGTGGCGCTGATCGTGCTCGCCGGGCTGACGCTGGCCGGCAGCGTGGTCGGCAACAGCGAGCGCCGCATCAACGTGGTCGTGGCGCTGGCGAGCCTGCTCGGGCTGCATCTGCTGACGCTGCTGCTGTGGCTGTTCGGCCTGGTGGTTCCGCTCGGCGCCTTCAATGCCTCCTTCGGCTGGATCTGGCTCGCCCTCACGGCCCGCGTGGCCGGCGGTCGGCAGGGGCAGACGCCGCTGCTGCTGCGCGCCGCCACCCGGCTGATGGCGCGCGCGCGGCTGCTGCCCTGGGCGCTGGGTTTCGTGAGCCATGCGATCTGGTCGCTGTCGTTCACGGTCGTGATCGCGGCGCTGCTGTTCGCACTCGCGTTTCGCAACTACACGCTGAACTGGGAAACCACGATCCTCGAACCGGCCTTCTTCGTGCACGCCGTGCAATGGCTGGGTGCGGCGCCGTCGTGGCTCGGCTTTCCGGTGCCCGATGCCAACGCCGTGCTGTCGCCGCTGGCCGCGGCCTCGGGGCAGCGCGCCTGGGCGTTGTGGCTCACCGGCTGCATCGTGGTCTATGGCCTGCTGCCGCGGGGGGTCTTCGCGCTGCTCTGCGCGGCCGTGTGGAGGCTGCGCCGCAAATCGCTGCGGCCCGACGGCTCGCAGGCCTATTTCAGCCGATTGCGGGCCCGCTTCGATGCGATGGCGCCGCGCCATATCGTCGATGCCGACAGCGGCCCCGCGCTGCGGCGCATGCCGGCGGGCCTCAGCGACGGCGAGGTCGGCAACGCCACGGTGCTGATCGGCTTCGAGTTGCCCGACGAGTTGCCGTGGCCACCGGCCGAAGCCCGGGCGTCCGGCGCGCAGGTGCTGCGCATCGACGGCAGTGCCGGTGCGCGGCGCGCGCTGCTCGACGAGCTGGCCCGGCTGCGGCCGCGCCAGGCCTTCGTCGCCTGCAACGCGGCTTCGAGCCCCGACCGTGGCACCGAGCGCTTTCTGCGCGAAGTGATGGCACTGTGCGGCGAATGCCGGCTGCGGCTGCCCGGCGCTGATGAAGCGGCGCGCCGTCGCTGGCACGGCTGGCTGGCCGATGCGGGCCTCGATCGGCTGCTGATCACCGAAGGCGCGGAGACGTTGTCGTGACCGAAGCGCTTCGCATCGCCGTCGTCGGCCACACCAATGCAGGCAAGACCTCGCTGCTGCGCACGCTCACGCGGCGCGTGAATTTCGGCGAGGTCTCCGAGCGGCCGGGCACCACGCGGCATGTCGAAAGCATCGACCTGCAGGTCGATGGCCGCGCCGCCGTGCGCTTCCTCGACACGCCCGGCCTCGAGGACGCGGTTGCCCTGCGCGAACACCTCGATGCCGAGGACCGCAGCCTCACGCCGCCGGAGCGCGTGCGGCGATTCCTGCAAGGCCCCGAGGCGCACGGCGTGTTCGAGCAGGAGGCCAAGGTGCTGCGCGCGCTGCTCGAGGTCGATGCCGCCTTTCTGGTGATCGATGCGCGCGAGCCGGTGCTGCCCAAGTTCCGTGCCGAGATCGAGCTGCTCAATGCCTGCGCGCGGCCCGTGCTGCCAGTGCTCAATTTCGTCTGCAGCGCAGCCAGCCGCGAGGCCGAATGGAAGACCCTGCTGTCGGCCTATGGCCTGCACGTGGTGGTGCGCTTCGATGCGGCGGCGCCTTTCGTCGGCGCCGAGCGCGAGCTGTACCGCGATCTCGCCACGCTGCTGCGCGACCGGCGGCGGCAGCTCGATGAAGTGGTCGCCTTTCTCGAAGCCGAGTTCGCCGAGCGCCGCCGCGCGGCAAGTCTGCGCATCGCGGAACTGCTGGTCGATGCGGCCGCGATGCGCCGCAGCGCGACGGCCGCCGAATTCGCCGACGAAGCGCACCGCCGACGCCTGATCGCGGCCTTGCAGAAGGCTGTGTTCGACAAGGCCCAGCGCTCGGCCGACGACCTGCTCGCGCTCTACGGCTTTCGCGACGGCGATGCCGACGAGGCGCCGCTGCCGCTGGTCGAAGGCCGCTGGACCATGGACTTCTTCCATCCCGAGGCCCTGAAGGACGCAGGCCTGCTGCTCGGCAAGGGCGTGGCCGTCGGCGCGGCGGTCGGCGTGGTGGCGGACCTCGCGCTGGCCGGGCTGTCGCTGGGCGCGGGCGCGGCGCTCGGCGGCGCGATCGGCGGCGCGGTGTCGCAGGGCTGGGGACCGCTGGGCCGCAAGCTCGTCAACAAGCTGCGCGACCTGCACGAGCTCACCGTCGAGGACCGTGTGCTGATCGTGCTCGCAGGCTGGCAGCTGCAACTGCTGCGCGCGCTGGAGCAGCGCGGCCATGCGGCCATCGACCGCATCGCCGCGCCCGCCGGCAGCGCAGCGGCGCCGCGCGCGCTCGCCGATCTCGTGCGCGCGGCACAACCGGCGCGCAGCCATGCCGACTGGGAAACGGGCCTGCGACTGCGCTGGCGCGAGCCGCCTCAGCGACAGGCGCTGGTGAGCCAGGTGGCGGGGCGCGTTGCGGCAGCGATCGAGGCCGTCGATGCAGCCGCGACTGCGGCATGATCGCGGACATGGAAAACATCCCGCCCCGCCCGCTCGCGATCATCAAGGTCGGAGACACCTTCGATGCCTTGCGCGACCGGCAAGGCGACTTCGAGCACTGGGTCGCCGCCGGACTCGGCGCGACGCGGCTGCCGGTGGTGGTGCTCGATCCGCGCCGCGGCGATACCCTGCCGGCGCCGGACACGATTTCCGGTGCCGTCGTCACCGGCTCGCATGCGATGGTCTCGCACCGCGAGCCCTGGAGCGAAGCGACCGGCGCGTGGCTGCGGCAACTCGTGGCCCACGACACGCCCGTGCTCGGCATCTGCTTCGGCCACCAACTGCTGGCCGATGCGCTCGGCGGCGAGGCCGGCGATCGCCCGGGCGGCCTGGAGCTCGGCACCGTCGCGATCGAACTCACGCATGAAGCCGCCGGCGATGCGCTGCTGCACGACCTGCCTGCGCGCTTCGACGCGCAGATGGCGCACCGGCAAAGCGCGCTGCGGCTGCCCGCGAGCGCGGTCCGGCTGGCCGGCACCGCGCTCGAGCCGAACCAGGCCTTTCGCATCGGCCGCTGCGCCTGGGGCGTGCAGTTCCATCCCGAGTTCGATGCCGAGGCGATGCGCGGCTATGTCGACCTGATGGCCGGCCCGCTTCACGCGGAAGGCCAGGACGCCGCAGCCTTGCGCGAGCGCGTCGCCGGCACGCCGACCTCGGCGCAGCTGCTCGGCCGCTTCGCCCACATCGCCGAAGAACACGACGCCGCCGCCTGAGGCATCGGACGGCGACTACAGCGACCGGCGGCCACTTGCGCTAAGGTGCATGGCACCTGACCTGCCTTCGGAGCCACCCATGTCGAACTCCCCGCCTTCCCCGGCGCCGGCGCGCAAGCACTTCTCGATGATCCGCGGCTTTCACCTGGCCGATGTGTTCACGCTCGGCAACGCAGCCTGCGGCGTGGGCGCGGTGTTCCTGGCGATGGCCTATGTGGCGAGCCAGTCGCTCGCGCAGTTCCTGTGGGCTGCGGCGCTCGCGCCCGCGGCCTTCATCTTCGACGTGTTCGACGGCCGCATCGCGCGCTGGCGGCAGACCCAGTCCGCGCTCGGCCGCGAACTCGACTCGCTCGCCGACGTGATCTCCTTCGGCGTCGCGCCCGCCGCGCTGGCCTTCGCCGCCGGGCTCGACGGCGGATGGGACTGCGTGATCCTGATCTATTTCGTCGGCTGCGGCGTGAGCCGCCTGGCGCGCTACAACGTGACGGCCGAAGCCTTGTCCGAAGGTGCCGGCAAGGTGAAGTACTTCGAGGGCACGCCGATCCCGACCAGCGTGGTGCTGGTGGGCGTGCTCGCGGTCGCGGCCGTTCAGGGACACATCGGCGCGACGCCGTGGGGCGGGGCGTGGCAGCTCGGCCCCTGGCTGCTGCATCCGCTGTGCCTGCTGTTCGCGCTCTCGGGCACGCTGATGATCAGCAAGACCCTGCGCATTCCAAAACTATGACCTCCCTCAGGCTTCCCCACTTCGTGAGGTCTGCCACCTGCCTCGCCGCCGCCGCACTTCTCAGCGCCTGCGCCACCGCACCGGCGGCGGGCGGGCGCGGCGTGACCATCGAACGCACGGCCCATGGCATCGCCCACATCACGGCACCGGACTACGAAGGCATCGGCTTCGGCGTCGGCTACGCGTACGCGCAGGACAACGTCTGCCAGATCGCCGACCACCTGCTCACGGTACGCGGCGAGCGTTCGCAGTTCCTCGGACCGGAGGGCATCGGCCAGCTCGGCCTGGGCCGCATGCCGAACGCGCAGATCGATCTGTTCGTGCGCGCCCACATGGACGACGCCGCGCTCGCGCGCGCCGCGGCCACCGTCGACCCCGACGCGCGGGCCTCGTCGCGCGGCTACATCGCCGGCTACAACCGGTACCTGCAGGACACGGGCCCGAACGGCCTGCCCGAAGCCTGTCGCGGCAAGCCCTGGGTGCGGCCGATGGTGCCCACCGATCTGTGGCGCGGCACCGAGTTGTCGATGATCCAGGGCGGCCTCGGCGCGCTGGCCGGCGCGGTGCTCGCGGCCCGACCGCCGGCGCCGGGCACCCGAAGCGGCGAGGCACCGGTCGACCGGCAGCAGGCCGTCGCGGAGATCGGCCGCTACAGCTTCAACGCCAATCCCGAAGGCGGCGAGCTCGGCTCCAACGGCTGGGCCTTCGGCCGCAACGCGACGCCCGACGGCCACGGCGTCCTGCTCGGCAACCCCCACTTTCCCTGGACCGGCACCAACCGCTTCTGGGAAATGCACCTGATCATTCCCGGCAAGCTCGACGTGATGGGCGCGGGCATCGGCGGGAGCCCGATGGTGGTGATCGGCTTCAACAAGGACGTGGCCTGGACGCACACGGTCTCGACCGGCAAGCGCTTCACGCTGTACGAGCTGAAGCTCGACCCGAGCGATCCGACCACCTACATCGTCGACGGCCAGCCGCGCAAGATGACGGCGCGCACGATCAGCTTGCCCGCGGCCGCCGCAGCCGGCGGCGCGGCGCCGGCGCAAAAGACTTTCTACGGCACCGAATGGGGCCCGGTCCTCTCGCTGCCGCGCGCAGGCCTGGGCTGGACGGCCGCCAAGGCCTACGCGATCCGCGACGTCAACACGCTCAACGTGCGCTCGGCGCAGAGCTGGATGCGGATGGCGCTGGCGCACGACGTGGCCGAACTGCGCGCCGCCATGGACAACCAGGGCATGCCGTGGGTCAACACCATCGCCGCCGACCGCGACGGCCATGCGATGTATGCCGATCTCTCGGTGGTGCCCGATGTGTCGGCCGAGATGCTCAAGGCCTGCGCGCCCTCGCCCGCCGCGGCGGCGCTGCTCGACACCGGCCTCGCGGTGCTCGATGGCTCGCGCTCGGCCTGCGCCTGGCACCGCGACAGCGCCGCCGCGATGCCCGGCGCGATACCGCCCGCGCGCATGCCGGTGATCGTGACGCAGGACTGGGTGCAGAACAGCAACGACAGCTTCTGGCTCAGCAACCCGCACATCGCGCCGCCGGCCGGTATCTCGCCGCTGGTGGGCGCCATCGGCACGCCGCAGCGGCTGCGCACGCGCAGCGGCATCCTCGAGATCGAAGGCCGGCTCGCCGGCAACGACGGCCTGCCGGGCAATCGCATGGGCGCGGCCGAATTGCGCAGCGTGATCTTCCGCGACAAGAACCTGGCCGGCATGCTGGTGATGGACGACCTCGCCGCCGCCTGCAGCGCCGACGCCGCGGCGCTCACGCCCGACCAGACGCTGGGTTGCCGCGTGCTGGCCGCGTGGGACCGCACCAGCGACAGCGCCTCGAAGGGCGCACCGCTCTTCCGCGAGTTCTGGCGCAAGGCCAAGGATGTGCCGAAGGTGTGGCGCGTGCCCTTCGACGCGGCGCGTCCGGTGGTCACGCCGGCCGGCCTCGACATGGCCACGCCGGCCAGGCGCGATGCCGTCTTCAAGGCGCTCGGCGATGCGGTCGGCATCGTGCGCACCGCGGGTTTCGCGGCCGACGTGCCGCTGGCCGAGGTGCAGACGCGGATGGTGCGCGGACAGAAGGTCACGCTCCACGGCGGCGATGAATTCGAAGGCGTGCTCAACAAGGTCGAGAGCCAGGGCCAGTCGCTGATCCGGCCCACCGGCTACCAGGTCAACTTCGGCACCAGCTACATCCAGGCCGTGAGCTTCGACGACCGCGGCCCGGTGGCGCAAGCCCTGCTGACCTACGGCCAGAGCAGCGACCCGGCCTCGCCGCTCGCCTACGATCAGCTGCCGCTGTTCTCGGCCAAACAATGGCTGCCGCTGCCTTTCCATCGCGCCGACATCGACGCCCAGCGCGTGGGCGCGCCCCTCCACCTCGCCTATTGAAACCATGCACGACGGACTCCATGAACTCGTTCGGCTCGCAGCCCAGGTGCCGCTCGCACCGGCCTGCGACCACTTCTACTTCCTGCGCCACGGCCAGACGCCGCGCAATGCGCAGCGCATCTTCCAGCCCGTCGACGAGCCATTGAGCGACCTCGGCCTCGCGCAGGCGGCGCGCGCCGCCGAGCTGCTGGCCGGCGAGCCGATCCAGAGCGTCGCGTGCAGCGATGCGAAACGCGCCTTCGACACCGCGCACACGGTGATGGGCCGCCATCGCAACCGCGCGCTCGCGCCGCTGGTGCTCGAAGGCCTGCGCGAACGCGACTTCGGCGCACTGATCGGCACTTCTTCCGCCGCGCTCGACTGGGCCTGCGAACCCGAGGGCGGCGAGACGTTGGCCCGCTTCGTCGAGCGCAAGCGCGTCGCGCTCGACGCGGCGCTCGCGCTTCCCGCGCCGGTGCTGGTGGTGGCGCACGGCGGATCGCTGCTGGTGCTGGCGGCGATGCTCGGCGTGCCGATCGACTTCGGCGTGCTCGGCAACGCGCAGCCATTGCGTTTCGCGCGCAGCGGCCCCACATGGGGCGTGGCGGCGCTGCTCGCGCAAGCGGACGATGGCGCCGCCCTGGCCTGAACCGGCCGCCACCTGCATACCCAAACACCATGGATTTCAAGGACTACTACAAGACCCTCGGCCTCGAGCGCGGCGCCTCGGAAGACGAGGTGCGCAAGGCCTACCGAAAGCTCGCGCGCAAGTACCACCCCGACGTCAGCAAGGAAGCCGACGCCGAAGTGCGCATGCGCGACATCAACGAAGCCAATGACGTGCTGCGCGACAAGGAAAAGCGCGCGGCCTACGACCAGCTCGCCGACCACGTCGCACGCGGCGGCAGCCCCGACGGCGGCTTCCAGCCGCCGCCGAACTGGGACGAGGGCTTCGAATTCCATCGCGGCCCGGGCCAGGGGCCGGCCGACCATGCGGACTTCAGCGAGTTCTTCTCGTCGGTGTTCGGCGCGGCCGAGCGGCGCAGCGCCGAGCGCCGCCACCACCGCGCGCGCGGCGAGGACCATCACGCCGCGATCGAGATCGCGCTCGAGGATGCGCTCAAGGGCGCCGAGCGCGAGATCACGCTGCGCTCGCAGGAGATCGATGCCCAGGGTCGGCCCGAGTGGAAGACGCGCACGCTCAGCGTGAAGATCCCGCCCGGCGTGCATCCGGGCCAGTACATCCGCCTGGCCGGCCAGGGCATGCCGGGCATCGGCGGCGAAGCGGCGGGCGACATGTACCTCGAGGTACGCATCGCGCCGCACAAGCTCTACCGCATCGAGGACCGCGACATCTACATGACCTTGCCGATCACGCCGACCGAAGGCGCGCTCGGCGCGAAGATCGAGGTGCCGACGCCGGGCGGCGGCGTGGTCGAGGTCACCGTGCCGCCGAAGGCGCGCAACGGACTCAAGCTGCGCCTCAAGGAGCGCGGGCTGCCGGGCAAGCCGCCGGGCCATCTCTACCTGCTGCTGGAGATCGCATTGCCGCCGGCCGACACCGACGCCGCGCGCAAGGCCTACGAGCAGCTCGCGCAGGCCGCCCCCTTCAACCCACGCAGCCATCTGGGAGTGTGATGAGCATGGCCACCGTTTCCGTCACCACCACCGCACTGGGCGCCTCGCATCCGCTCGCGGCGCACGAGCTTGCGCACGCCTGCGGCGCGGAGATCGCCTGGGTCGTTCAGCTGGTCGAGGTCGGCGTCATCGCATCGCGTGCGCCGGCCCAGCGGCCGGACGACTGGCGCTTCGAAAGCGCCGACCTGCAATGCGCGCTCACCGTGCGCCGGCTCGAACGCGATTTCGGCGTCGGGGTCGAAGCCGCGGCGCTGATCGTCGATCTGGAGCACGAGGTGCGACGCCTCAAGGCCGTTCTGCGTGCGCAGGGGCTTGGCCGGGAGATCTGAACCCCGGCCGGGCGCCTTCAGGCTTCGTATTTCTTCTCCAGCGCATCGAGCGCCGGCTTGCCCACCAGCCGCTGCCGCTCGGCGAAGGACACGACCAGCGCCGGATCCTCGTCGATGCGCCGCGTGTCGCGCAGCACCGTGAGTGCCTTCTGCATGCCCGCCACCGCGCCCTGCAGCGCGGCGTTGGCATAGAGCACGATGCCGTAGCCGAGGCCGCCGAGCTCCTCGGCGCTGAAGATCGGCGTCTTGCCGCCAATCACCATGTTCATCAGCTGCGGCCGGTCCAGGCGCCTGGGCAGCGCGCGGATCTCGTCGGCCGTGGTGACGGCCTCGACGAACAGGATGTCGGCGCCGGCCTCGCTGAACTGCTGCGCGCGCTCCACCGCGGCCTCGAAGCCGTGCACCGCCGCGGCGTCGGTGCGCGCCATGATCAGCAGATCGGGATCGTGCCGCGCATCGACCGCGGCCTTGATC
Source organism: Variovorax sp. SRS16 (assembly GCF_901827165.1). Taxonomy (NCBI): domain Bacteria; kingdom Pseudomonadati; phylum Pseudomonadota; class Betaproteobacteria; order Burkholderiales; family Comamonadaceae; genus Variovorax; species Variovorax sp. SRS16. Next base: position 2,153,664 of record NZ_LR594666.1, on the reverse strand, counting down.
TTGCCGAGCATCTCGGCGGTGTCGATGACCTCCTTGCCCGAGAAGTGGCCGCAGCGCTTGGGACTCACCTGGTCCTCCAGCTGGATGCAGTCGGCGCCGGCGCGCTCCAGCACGCGCACCGCGTGGCGCACGTTGAGCGCGTTGCCGAAGCCGGTGTCGGCATCGACGATCAGCGGCAGCTGCACTGCGTCGCGGATGCGGGCCGTGTGGTCGGCGATCTCGTGCAGGCCCATGAAGGCCTGGTCCGGCAGGCCGAACCACATGTTGGTCACGCCCGCGCCGGTGACGTAGATCGCCTCGAAGTCGAGGTCTTCGATCACGCGCGCCGAGAGCGCATTGAAAGCGCCCGGCACCAGCACGCCGCGGCGCGCCTCTGCCAGGGTACGAAGGGTCTTGCGAGAAGTCATGGATTCAATTTTCATCAGATGTCAGATGCGGAGTGTGCCGGCCCCTTCCAGAAATACCGCGGATCCGGCTCGGCCGGTCCGCCGGTATTGCCCCCGGCCGGGGGGTTGGCGGCCATACGGAGTGGGCAAGCCTGGGGGGCGAGCCTAATCCTCTTTCATGCCGGTGGCTTTGACCACGCCGCCCAGGCGCGCGCGTTCTTCGCCGACGAACTTGACGAAGGAGGCGCGCGTGCCGCCGATGGGCTCGATGCCCATGCTCTTGAGGTGCTCGACCGTGGCCGGCGTCTTCATCGCGGCATCGATCGCGGACGCCATCTTGTCGAGGATCGCATCCGGCGTGCCGCGCGGCGCATGCACGCCGGCCCAGTGGGCGATGCGGATGTCGGGGAAGCCCTGCTCGACCGCGGTCGACAGGTCGGGGTAGGCCGAGATGCGCTGCGTCCAGGTGTCGGCCAGCGCCTTCAGTTTGCCGCTCTTGATGTAGGGCAGCACCACGATGCTGGCCTCGGAGGTGGCCTCGACCTGGCTGCCGAGCACTGCGGTGATCGACTCCGAACCGCTCTTGTACGGCACCAGGTCGAGCTTGGCGCCGTACTTGGTCGTGAGCAGGCCTTCGACGAAGTGCGGCGTGCTGGCGGTGCCGGCCGTGGCCCAATGGAAGCCGGTGGATGACTTCTTCGAGGCGGCGATGAATTCCTTCAGGTCCTTGTAGGGCGCGTCGCCCGGCACCACGATGACGGAAGGCGCGAGGCCGATCATCGCGACCGGCACCAGTTGCTCGTCCTTGTAGGGCATGCTCTTGCGGACCATGCTGTTGGACACCACGCCGGCCGCGCTGACCAGGAAGGTGTAGCCGTCGGGCGCGCTCTTGGCGACGATCTCGGCGCCGAGCACCGTGCCCGCGCCGGGCTTGTTGTCGACCACCACCGGCTGGCCCAGCGCCTTCGACGCCCCCTCGGCCGCGGCGCGCGCCATCAGGTCATTGGCGCCGCCGGCCGAGAACGGCACGACCAGCCGGATCGGCTTGGTGGGCCAGGTCTGCGCGGCCGCGCTGCCCGCGACGAAGGCGGCGGTAAGGCCGACGAGGAGTGAGAGGCGGCGGAATGAATGCATGCAATGTCTCCTGGTGTCCGATTCATGTCGAGGCGGCAATGATGCCACCGCGCCCATCGCCCGCGCCCGCCGCGCGCTCAGATCACGTAGAGATCGACGTACTCGTTCACCGGCATCGCCTCCAGCGCGCGCTGGTCGAGCGAGACGGCGAGGATCGCGTCCTGCTGCTTCTTCGGAAAGCGCCGCGCAAGGTTGGTGCGGAACTTGGCCTCGAGCAGCGGGATGCCGTCCCGGCGGCGGCGCTTGTGGCCGATCGGGTATTCGACCGCGAGCTCGGGCAGGCTGCTGCCGTCGTTGAATTCCACCGTCAGCGCGTTGGCGATGCTGCGCTTGTCGGGATCGTGGTAGTCCGCGGTGTAGCGCGCGTCCTCCACGCAATGGATCTTCGCGCGCAGCACATCGATGCGCGGGTCGGCCGCGACGCCAGCCTCGTAGTCGGCGGCGGTGAGGCGGCCGAAGATCAATGGCACGGCGACCATGTACTGGATGCAATGGTCGCGGTCGGCCTCGTTGTTGAGCGGCCCCTGCTTGTCGATGATGCGGATGCAGGCCTCGTGCGTGCGGATGGTGATGCGCCGGATGTCCTCGACCGACCTGCCGGCCGCCGCGAGCTGACCGTGCAGCGTGACCGCGGCCTCGACCGCCGTCTGGCTGTGGAACTCGGCCGGGAAGCTGATCTTGAACAGCACGTTCTCCGCCACGTAGCTGCCGTAGGGCCGCTGGAAGCGGAAGGGCTGGCCCTTGAAGAGCACGTCGTAGAAGCCCCAGGTCCTCGCCGTGAGGGCCGAGGGATAGCCCATCTCGCCGGTCTGCGCGATCAGCGCCAGCCGCACCGCGCGGCTGGTGGCATCGCCCGCGGCCCAGCTCTTGCGGCTGCCGGCATTGGGCGCGTGGCGGTAGGTGCGCAGGCTCTGGCCGTCCACCCAGGCCAGCGAGACCGCGGCCAGCGTCTCGTCGCGCGTGAGGCCCAGCAGTTGCGAGACCACCGCGGTGGACGCCACCTTGACCAGCAGCACGTGATCGAGCCCGACCTTGTTGAACGAATTCTCCAGCGCGATGACGCCCTGGATCTCGTGCGCCTTGATGATGCCGGTCAGCACGTCGCGCATCACCAGCGGCTTCCTGCCCGCGGCGATGGCCGTGCGGCTGAGCCAGTCCGCCACGGCCAGGATGCCGCCAAGGTTGTCGCTCGGATGACCCCATTCGGCGGCGAGCCAGGTGTCGTTGAAGTCCAGCCAGCGGATCAGCGCGCCGATGTTGAACGCCGCCTGCACCGGATCGAGCTGGAACTGCGTGCCCGGCACGCGCGCCCCCTGCGGCACCGTGGTGCCCTTGACGACCGGCCCCAGCAACTTGCAGGCTGCCGGGTACTCGAGCGCTTCCAGTCCGCAGCCCAGCGTGTCGATCAGGATGTTGCGGGCCGTGTCGTAGGCCAGGTCGGAGCGGACCTCGTAGCCGAGCGCGTAGTCGACGATGTCGACGATGACGGGGTCCCATTCGGGACGGATGTTGCTGACGTGTGTGGACATGCTTTCTCTCTGCATTCAGCGGCGCTCGGCGATCGGCACGAAGCTCAGATCCTCGGGGCCAGTGTAATTGGCGCTCGGCCGGATGATCTTGTTGTCGATGCGCTGCTCGATGATGTGCGCCGCCCAGCCGCTGGTGCGCGCGATCACGAACAGCGGCGTGAACATCGCGGTCGGCACGCCCATCATGTGGTAGCTCACGGCGCTGAACCAGTCGAGGTTGGGGAACATCCGCTTGGCGTCCCACATCACGGTCTCGACGCGTTCGGCGATGCCGAACATCCGGGTCGAACCCTCTTCCTGCGACAGCTGCCTCGCGACGCGCTTGATGACCTCGTTGCGCGGATCGGCCACGGTGTAGACCGGGTGGCCGAAGCCGATCACGACCTCCTTGGCCGCGACGCGGCGGCGGATGTCGGCCTCTGCCTCGTCGGGCGAGTCGTAGCGCTTCTGGATCTCGAAGGCCATCTCGTTGGCGCCGCCGTGCTTCGGCCCGCGCAGCGCGCCGATGGCGCCGGTGATGGCCGAATACACGTCCGAGCCGGTGCCGGCGACCACGCGCGCGGTGAAGGTCGAGGCGTTGAATTCGTGCTCGGCATAGAGATTGAGCGAGGTGTGCATCGCGCGCTCGCGGCTCGCCGACGGCTCCCCTCCATGCAGCAGATGCAGGAAGTGCGCGCCGATCGATTCGTCGCCGGTCTCGACCTCGATGCGCCGGCCCTGCGTCGACCAGTGGTACCAGTAGAGCAGCATCGAGCCGAGCGAGGCCATGAGCCGGTCGGCGATGTCGCGCGCACCGGCCACGCCATGATCGTCCTTCTCCGGCAGCACGCAGCCGAGCGCCGAGACGCCGGTGCGCATCACGTCCATCGGATGGGTGCTCGCCGGCAGTTGCTCCAGCGCCGCTTTCACGCTGGCGGGCAGGCCACGCATCGCCTTCAGCCGGTTCTTGTAGGCGCGCAGCTCGGCCGCCGTCGGCAGCTTGCCGTGCACGAGCAGGTGCGCGATCTCCTCGAACTCGCAGACCTCGGCGATGTCGAGGATGTCGTAGCCGCGGTAGTGCAGGTCGTTGCCGGTGCGGCCCACGGTGCACAGCGCGGTGTCGCCGGCCGTCACGCCCGAGAGCGCGACGGATTTCTTCGGCTTGAAGCCGGCCTGGGAAGTTTCGGTCATGCGGATTCCTTGAAAGCGTCTTCGCAATTTACGCAACATTCGCTTCATAATGAAGGCCTGAATTGGCGAATCATTGCGAATGGCGGCGACCGTTCTTGCGAATATTGCGAATATGAAAAAGACCTTCATGGGCGTGCGCCTGCGCCGTCTGCGCGAGGAGCGCGGCCTGAGCCAGGTCGCGCTGGCGCAGCGGCTCGGCCTGTCGCCGAGCTACCTCAACCAGATCGAGCAGAACCAGCGGCCGCTCACCGTGCCGGTGCTGCTCAAGGTCAGCGCGGCCTTCGACATCGACGTGCAATCCTTCTCGGACGACGAGGAAGCCCGGCTCGTGGCCGGCCTGCGCGAGGCGCTGGCCGACAACCCGGGCGGCGAGCCGGTCTCGCTCGCCGAGATGCGCGAGATCGCCACCCAGATGCCGATGGTCGGCCACAGCCTGATCGCGCTGCACCGGCGCCATCGCGACGCGATGGAACGCATCGAGGCCATGGCCGCCGGCCTCGGCGACGGACGCGGCGACCTCGCGCAGGGCCGGCCGATGCCCTTCGAGGAAGTGCGCGACTTCTTCTTCGCGCGGCAGAACCACATCGCCGCGCTCGACGATGCGGCCGAGTCGCTCGCGGCCGAATGGCGGCTGCGCGAAGGCAGTCCCGGCGACCGGCTGGCGCAGCGCCTGCTGACGCAGCACGGCGTGCGCGTGGTGCCGGCCGAGGATGGAGCCTCGAACGACCAGCGCCGCTACGACCCCGCCACCAAGGTGCTGCGCCTGTCGCCGTATCTCGAGCCCGGCCAGTCCGCCTTCCAGCTGGCGACGCAGATCGCGTTCCTGGAGATGGATGAGGTGCTGCAGGACCTGGTGGCTTCGGCCAAGTTCTCCAGCCCCGCGGCGCGCGCGCTGGCGCGCATCGGCCTGGCCAACTACTTCGCGGGCGCCCTGCTGCTGCCCTACGCGGATTTCCTCGCGGCGGCCGAGGCGCTGCGCTACGACATCGACCAGCTCGCGCGGCGCTTCGGCGTCGGCTTCGAGACCATCTGCCATCGGCTGTCGACCCTGCAGCGGCCCGAGGCACGCGGCGTGCCCTTCTTCTTCATCCGGGTCGACCGCGCGGGCAATATTTCGAAGCGGCAGTCGGCCACGCATTTCCATTTCTCCAAGATGGGCGGTACCTGCCCGCTGTGGAACGTGTACGAGGCCTTCGCGCAGCCGGGCCGCATCCTGCCGCAGCTCGCGCGCATGCCCGACGGCCGCGCCTACCTGTGGATCGCGCGCACCATCTCGCGCGGCCAGCTCGGCTATGGCTCGCCGAGCAAGACCTTCTCGATCGGCCTGGGCTGCGACATCAGCCATGCGTCGCGGCTCGTCTATGCCAAGGGCCTGGACCTCGGCGACCCGGAGGTGCCGACGCCCATCGGCATGGGCTGCAAGGTGTGCGAGCGCGCGGCCTGCCCGCAGCGCGCCTTTCCGTTTGTCGGCCGCCCGCTCGATGTCGACGAGAATCAGAGCCGGTTCACGCCCTACGCGGTGGCACCGGCCAGAACCGCCGGCACCCGGCGCCACGCAAAGTAGGCGCCGGCCGGCAGACGCCGGCGCAGCCGGTGTGCAGAGTCGCCGCACTGTATTGCCCAATCACCGGGAGCTGCTGGATGTCCGTGGTCTGTGCCGTGTGCAACACCGAGAATCGCGACAACGCCATGTTCTGTCATGGCTGTGCGGGCAGGCTGCCGGCCTTTGCTGCCACCGGACCCTCCGCGCTCGCGGCCATGCGCGTGAAAGGACCCGCGGGCGGCCCGGACAGCGAACGCCCTCCCGCCCTCGAGCGCATCGTGCTGCCGACCGAACAGCCCATCGTGTGGATCCGGGTCGGACTGCTGGCGTTCGCCGTGCTGCTCTGCTTTGTCGGCTGGACCGCGTACGTGACGCGCCGTGCGCCAGCGCCGGCCGTGGTGCAGGCGACAGCGCCCACCGCCCCGATGCCTGCGGTGGCACCGCCCAAGGCGCCGGACCCGGTGCCGCTGGTCTCGTCGCTGTCGGCCGGCGAGATGGTGGTCGAGCCCGGCGCGCCCGATCCGGTGGCGCCGGTGCTGCCGGCACCCGAGCGCGCGCAGCCGCCGCGCGCCGCGCCGCACGCGCGCGCGGAACCGATGGACCCGCGGCGCGGCTGCGAGAACATGAACTTCATCTTCGCCGCGCGCTGCGAAGCCTCTCACTGCGACAACCCTGCGTACAGCCGGCATCCGCGCTGCGATCGGGTGCGTGAGGAGCGCCGGCGCGACGAGGCGCGGCGCAATCCGACGCTCGGCTACTGAGGGCCGCGGCTCGCGCGGCCGGCATCAAGCCGCCGCCAATTCCTCGCGCAGCTGTCGGGCGGCCGCCACCATGTTCGCCAGCGCCGCCTCGGTCTCGGGCCAGGCGCGCGTCTTGAGCCCGCAGTCCGGATTGATCCAGAGCCTGTCGGGCGGCACCACCGCCGCCGCCTTGCGCATCAGCCGCACCATCTCGTGCGTGGCCGGCACGCGCGGCGAATGGATGTCGTAGACGCCGGGGCCGATCTCGTTCGGATAGGCGAAGGCGCCGAAGCCGCGCAGCAGTTCCATGTCGGAGCGGCTGGTCTCGATGGTGATCACGTCGGCATCCATGGCGGCGATCTCGGGCAGGATGTCGTTGAATTCCGAATAGCACATGTGGGTATGGATCTGCGTGCGGTCGGCCACGCCCGAGGCGCTGATCCGGAACGCGCGGGTGGCGCCGTCCAGGTAAGCCGGCCAGCCCGCACGGCGCAGCGGCAGCCCTTCGCGAATCGCCGGTTCGTCGATCTGCACGATGCCGATGCCGGCCTGCTCGAGATCGACCACCTCGTCGCGGATGGCCCAGGCGATCTGTTCGGCGGTCCGCGCGCGCGGCTGGTCGTCGCGAACGAAGGACCACTGCAGGAGGGTGACCGGCCCGGTCAGCATGCCCTTCATCGGCCGCGACGTGAGGCTTTGCGCGTAGGCGGTCCATTCGACCGTCATCGGCGCCGGCCGTGCCACGTCGCCGTAGAGGATGGGCGGCTTGACGCAGCGCGAGCCGTAGGACTGAACCCAGCCGTTGGCGGTGAAGGCGAAGCCGTCGAGCTGCTCGCCGAAGTACTCGACCATGTCGTTGCGCTCGGCCTCGCCATGGACCAGCACATCGAGGCCGAGCGCTTCCTGCTTGCGCACCGCGAGCGCGATCTCGGCGCGCATCTTCGCGCGGTAGCCGGCGGCATCGAGCGCGCCGCGCCGGAAGGCGGCGCGCGCGGCGCGGACCTGCGGCGTCTGCGGGAAGGAGCCGATGGTGGTGGTCGGCAGCGGCGGAAATGCGAAGCGTGCGCGCTGCGCCGCCTGGCGTTCGGCGAAGGGCGTGGCACGGCGATCGTCGCCGGCCACGCGGCGCGCCAGGCGCAGCGCCACGTCGGCGCGGTGCACGCGCGGGCTGGCGCGGCGCGCGGCCACGGCGGCGCGTGCGGCCGCGAGTTCGGCTTGCACGCCGGCCTCGCCGCCATCGATCGCGGCGCGCAGCACGCGCAACTCGTCGAGCTTTTCCGCCGCGAACGCCAGCCAGGATTTCACCTCGGGGTCGAGCCTGTCCTCGCCCGCAAGGCTGAACGGCACGTGCAGCAGCGAGCACGAAGGCGCGAGCCAGAGTTCGCCCTGGTGCTTGGCCGCGACCGGGCGCAGGCGCGCCAGTGCCGCATCGAGTTCGGTCCGCCAGATGTTGCGGCCGTCGACGATGCCGACGGACAGCACCTTGTGCGCCGGCAGCCAGTCGGCCACGCCGACGAGTTCATCGGGCGCGCGCACCGCATCCACGTGCAGGCCCGCCACCGGCAGCTGGCAGGCCAGCCGAAGGTTGTCGGCGAGCGGCGAGAAGTAGGTGGCCAGCAGCAGCTTCGGCGCGCTGCGCGCGAGCTGCCAGTAGCTGCGCTCGAAGGCATGGCGCCACGCATCGGGCAGGTCGAGGCCGAGGATCGGTTCGTCGATCTGTACCCATTCGACGCCCTGCGCCTTCAGCCGCGCGAGGATCTGCTCGTAGACGGGCAGCAGGGAATCGAGCAGCGTGAAGCGGTCGAAGCCGGCTTCCTTTTCCTTGCCGAGCCACAGGAAACTCAGCGGCCCGAGCAGCACGGCCTTGACCGCGTGCCCGGCCTGCTGCGCCTCTGCGACCTCGTCGAACAGCCGGAACGACCCCAGGCCAAAGCGCGTGGCCGCGCCGAACTCGGGCACCAGGTAGTGGTAGTTGGTGTCGAACCACTTGGTCATCTCGAGCGCGAGACTGCCATGCCCGGCATGCGTGCAATCACCTTCGTGTTCATGTGCGTGCGGCTCGGCCGCCACACCGCGCGCCATCGCGAAGTAGCGCGAGAGCTCGGGCGCGTCGCCGCGGAAGTCGAAGCGTGCGGGCTCGCAGCCCAGCAGCTGGATGTGGTTGGCGACATGGTCGTAGAACGCGAAATCGCCCACCGTCACCCGATCGAGCCCGGCATCGCGCTGGGCCTGCCAGTGGCGCGCGCGCAGCCCGGCGCCGACCGCTTCGAGCGCGTCGCGGTCGAGCTCGCCGCGCCAGTGTTGTTCGAGGGCGAACTTGAGTTCGCGCTGCGCGCCCATGCGCGGAAAGCCGAGAGTGTGGATGCGTGTCATCCGGCAATGGTCGGCGTTTCGGCTCTATGATTCAAACGAAAGCTTTTGCCAGTCAACTTGAATCCGATTCATGCCTCAATCCATCCTCGAGATCCGGCACCTGCGCACGCTGATCGCCCTGCGCGACACGGGCAGCCTGGTGCGCGCCGCCCAGCTGCTCAATCTCACGCAGTCGGCGCTGTCGCACCAGGTCAAGCTGCTCGAAGATCGCTATGGCGCGGCGCTGTTCGAGCGCAAGTCGCTGCCGCCGCAGTTCAGCAGCGCGGGCCTGCGCCTGCTGCAGCTCGCCGATGCCGCGGTGTCGCTGGTCGAGGAAACGGAACGCGACATGGCGCGGTTGGCGCAGCGCGGCAGCGGGCAGCTGCGCATCGTGGTCGAATGCCATACCTGCTTCGACTGGCTGATGCCGGCGATGGACGCATTTCGCAGCCACTGGCCGGAGATCGAGCTCGACATCGTCTCGGGCTTTCATCCCGACCCGATCGCGCTGGTGCTGCAAAAGCGCGCCGAGGTGGCGATCGTCTCCGAGCAGGACGCGGCCGAGTCGGTCGACTACCACCCGCTGTTCCGCTTCGAGATCATGGCGCTCCTGGCCAACGACCATCCCCTCGCGGCGCGCACGCATCTCACGGCGCGCCACTTCGCCGACCAGACGCTGATCACCTACCCGGTGCCCGACGACATGCTCGACATCGTGCGCCAGGTGCTGGCGCCGGCGGGCGTGGAGCCGGCGCGTCGCCGCACCACCGAACTCACCGTCGCGATGCTGCAGCTGGTGGCCAGCGGCCGCGGCATCGCGACCTTGCCGCTGTGGGCCGTGCAGGGCTATCTGGACCGCGGATACGTCACGGCCCGGCCCGTGGGCCGCAAGGGCCTGACCGGCGAGCTGCACATGGCCTGCACCGCAGCGACCTCGGCCCAGCCATGGCTGGAGGATTTCGTTCGCATCACGCGCGAGTCCTGCTTCAAGAGCCTGCCGGGCATCGCGCTGCTGTGAATGCGCGCGCCCGCGCTGCGATCAGCCGCCGGCCTTCTGCACCAGCTTGATCACGCTCGAGAAATCGAGCGCGCCATGGCCGGCCAGGCTGTGCGCCGCATAGAGATTGCGCGCCAGGCCGCCGAGCGGCGTGGCGGCGCGCACGGCCGCCGCGTTCTCCTGTGCGAGGCCCAGGTCCTTGAGCATCAGGTCGGTGCCGAAGCCGCCGGCATAGCCCTTGGAGGCCGGTGCGGCCTCCATCACGCCGGGCAGCGGGTTGTACTTTTCGAGCGCCCAGTTGCCGCCCGAACTGCGCCGCATGATCTCGGACAGCACCTTGGGGTCGAGCCCGTTGGCGACGCCGAGCGCGATCGCTTCCGAGGTGCCGATCATGAGGATGCCGAGCAGCATGTTGTTGCAGATCTTCGCCGTCTGGCCTGCGCCCGCGGTGCCGGCGTGGAAGATGTTGGTGCCCATCTTCTCGAGCACGGGGCGCGCGCGTTCGAGGTCCGCTTCGGATCCGCCGACCATGAAGGTCAGCGTGCCCGCGACCGCGCCGCCGGTGCCGCCCGAGACCGGCGCGTCGATCACCGCCACGCCGCGCTTGGCGCCCGCCTCCGCCACCTTGCGCGAGGTCGCCGCGGCGATGGTGCTGCTGTCGATCACGAGTGTGCCGGGCGCGATCTGCTCGAGCAGCCCGCCCTGGCCGCCGTTGCCGAAATAGAGCGCCTCCACATGCTGGCTCGCGGGCAGCATGCTGATCACTACCTCGGCGCCGGCCAGCGTGGCGGCCGCCGAGCCGGCGATGGACACGCCGTCGGCCGCGAGCTTCTTGCAGGCTTCGGCCGACAGATCGAAGGCGCTCAGCGCGTGGCCGGCCTTGTGCAGGTTCAGCGCCATGGGTCCGCCCATGTTGCCGAGGCCGATGAATGCGATCTTCATGTGTGTGTCTCCGTGGATGGTGTTCAGGTGAGTGCGGCCAGCGGGTGCGGTCCAGGGGTGCGCGGACGCAGATGGTCGTCGATGAATTCGCGCGTGACCTCCTCGAGCGTCGCGGGATTCCAGCGCGGGTTGCGGTCCTTCTCGATCAGCAGCGCGCGGATGCCTTCGCGGAAGTCGGCATGCGCGCAGGCGCCCAGCGAAGCCCAGTACTCGAGGCGGAACACCTCGGCCAGCGACATGTGGTGCACGCGCTGCCACAACGCAAAGGCCAGCGCGGCCGAACTCGGCGAGCCCTTGACGAAGGTCGCGGCGGCGGTCTGCAGCCACGCATCGTCGCTGTGCAGCGCGCGCAGCCGTTGCGCGATCGCGAGCAGGTCGTCGCCGGCCATCAGCGCATTGATGGTGTCGAAATGCGCGCGCACGACCGAACGCTGCGGCTCGGCGCTCGCCGCATGCGGTTCGAGCAGGCGCGAAAGCGTGGCGCGATCGGCCTGCGCGTCGCCCTGCCAGTGGACGCGGGCGATGGCGTCGAGCACCTGCGACTTGTGCTCATGTGCGATGCAGACGTCGGCCAGGCCGCAGAAGATCGCATCGGCCGCGTTCAAGGGCGCGGCCGTGAAGGCGAGGAACAAGCCCACGCGCCCCGGCATGCGCCGCAGGAACCAGCTGCCCGCGACATCGGGATAGAGACCGATGTTGATCTCGGGCATCGCGAGCCGGCTCTTTTCCGTCACCACGCGGTGCGATGCGCCGGCCATGAGGCCGATGCCGCCGCCCATCACGATGCCGTGGCCCCAGCACAGAAAGGGCTTGGGGTAGGTGTGGATCAGGTAGTCGAGCTCGTACTCTTCGCCGAAGAAGCTTTCGGCGTAGGGATTGCGTTCGGCCCCGTACTGCCCCAGCGTCGCATACAGCTGGCGCAGGTCGCCGCCGGCGCAGAAGGCCTTCTCGCCCGCGGCCTGCAGCATGACGCCGGCGATGCCCGCGTCCTTGGCCCAGGCGCGCAGCCGCGGCGTCAGCAGGCGCACCATGTCGACCGACAGCGCGTTGAGCGAGGCCGGCGTGTTGAGCGTGGCAATGCCGAAGCGCTGCCCGCCGGCGGTGCTGATTTCGTCGAAGAGGACTACGGCGTCGGTCATCGGATGTCGCTGTCGCTTTCCAGCAATTTGCGCGCGACGATCATGCGCATGATTTCGTTGGTGCCTTCGAGGATCTGGTGCACGCGCGCATCGCGCACCAGCCGCTCCAGCGGGAATTCGCTCAAGTAACCGTAGCCGCCATGCAGCTGCAATGCGTCGTTGCAGACGTTGAAGCCCGCATCGGTCGCAAAGCGCTTGGCCATCGCGCAGTAGGTGCTGGCGTCCGCATGGCCGGCGTCGAGCTTGCTCGCGGCGAGGCGCACCATCTGGCGCGCGGCGACGAGTTCGGTCGCCATGTCGGCCAGCTTGAACTGCAGCGCCTGGAAGCTCGCGAGCGGCTTGCCGAACTGCTGACGCTCGTGCAGGTAGCGGCGCGCCGCATCGAGCGCGCCCTGCGCCGCGCCGACCGAGCAGGTCGCGATGTTGATGCGCCCGCCGTCGAGCCCCTTCATCGCGATGCGGAAGCCCTCGCCTTCGCTGCCGAGCAGGTTCTCGGCCGGCACGCGCACGTTGTCGAAGTTGATGGTGCGCGTGGGCTGGCTGTTCCAGCCCATCTTGTGTTCCTTCTTCCCGTAGCTGATGCCCGGCGCGTCGGCCGGCACCGCGAAGGCCGAGATGCCACCAGCGCCGCCGGCCCCGGTGCGCGCCATCAGCACCAGCACGTCGGTGGAACCGGCGCCGGAGATGAAGGCCTTGCCGCCGTCGATGACGTAGTCGCCGCCCTGCAGCTCGGCGCGCGTCTTGAGCGAGCCGGCATCCGAGCCCGCGCCCGGTTCGGTCAGGCAGTACGACGCCAGCTTGCGGCCGCTCGTGAGATCGGCACCCCAGCGCTCGCGCACGGCGGGGCCGCCCCAGGTGCCGAGCATCCAGGTCGCCATGTTGTGGATCGTGATGAAGGCCGTGGTCGACGGATCGACCGCGGCCATCTCCTCGAACACCAGCGCGGCATCGAGACGCGGCAACGCAAGGCCCTCGATGCTTTCGGGGGCATAGAGGCCGCAGAAGCCGAGTTCGCCGGCCTTGGCGATCGCCTCCTTCGGAAAGATCGCCTCCGCATCCCAGCGCGCCGCATGCGGCGCGAATTCGGCCAGTGCGAATTCGCGCGCCGTCTGCGCAAAGGCCCGTTGCTCTTCCGAGAGTTCGAAGTCCATGCGCCCGAGATTACTTCAGGCTGATGGTCGTGTTGAGGCCGTGCGCGGTGCTGTCATCGAACCAGCGCGCGGTCACCGTCTTGGTCTGCGTGTAGAACAGCACGACCTGCTTGCCGTACGGCCCCAGGTCGCCGAGCTTGGACGCGCGCGAACCGGTGAACGAGAACATCGGCACCGGCACCGGGATCGGCACGTTGATGCCGACCTGGCCGACATCGATGTCTTCCTGGAAGCGGCGCGCCGCAGCGCCCGACTGCGTGAAGATCGCGGTGCCATTGCCGTTCGGGTTGGCGTTGATGAGCTCGATCGCCTCGTCGATGCTGTCGGCGTTGGCCAGGCACAGCACCGGGCCGAAGATTTCCTGCTCGTAGATGGTCATGCCGGGCTTGACGTCGGCGAACACCGTCGGTCCGACGAAGTTGCCCTTCTCGTAGCCGGGCACGGTGGGCTTGCGGCCGTCGAGCGCCAGCGTGGCGCCGTCGGCCACGCCGCGTTCGATCAGGCCGTTGACGCGGTCGTAGGCCGCGCAGGACACCAGCGGGCCGACGTCGACGCCCTTCTCGATGCCGGCGTCGATCTTCAGCGTTTTCGCCTTGGCGACCAGGTCGGGCACCCATTTCTGCGCCTCGCCGACCAGCACCGCGACCGACACCGCCATGCAGCGCTGGCCCGCGGCGCCGAAGCTCGCACCGGCCAATGCGTTGAGCGTCTGCTCCTTGTTGGCGTCGGGCATGACGATGGCGTGGTTCTTCGCGCCCATCATGCATTGCACGCGCTTGCCGGTGAGCGTCGCACGGTTGTAGACGTGCGTGCCGACCTTGGTCGAGCCGACGAAGGAGATCGCCTTGATGTCCTTGTGGTCGCAGATCGCGTTGACCACGGTTTCGCCGCCGTGGACGACGTTGAGCACGCCGGCCGGGATGCCGGCTTCGAGCGCGAGTTCGCACAGGCGCATGGTGACCATCGGGTCCTGCTCGGAGGGCTTGAGCACGAAGGTGTTGCCGGTGACGATCGCCATCGGGAACATCCACAGCGGGATCATGGCCGGGAAGTTGAAGGGCGTGATGCCGGCGCAGACGCCGAGCGGCTGCAGCAGCGTGTAGGTGTCGACACCGTTGGCCACGTTGTTGGCCATCTCGCCGAGCTGCAGGTTGCCGATGCCGGCGGCATGCTCGACCACCTCGAGGCCGCGGAACACGTCGCCCTCGGCGTCGGGCAAGGTCTTGCCCTGTTCGGCCGTGAGGATGGCGGCCAGCTCGGCCATGTTCTCGCGGATCAGTTGCTGGTACTTGAGGAAGATGCGCGAGCGTGCGCCGATCGGCGTCTTGCGCCAGGTCTTGAAGGCCTCCTTGGCGCAAGCCACGGCGGCATCGACCTCGGCCTGCGTGGCGAAGGGCACGCGCGCCAGCACCTGCTGGGTCGCCGGGTTGACGATGTCGCGCCACTCGCTGGTTTTGGATTCGACGAACTTGCCGCCGATCAGCAATTTGACGGTCGCGACCTTCGTCGCGGGGGTGGTGGTGGCGTCCATGAACTTGTCTCCTGAAGAAAGGGTGCAGAAGGCGATCCTAGCTTTGCAGTTTTGCGCAAGCAATAGACAAATACGCACCCGCGATCTGCATAATTGCAACGCATGGACTGGGACAACCTGCGCTTCTTCCTCGAGCTCGCGCGCTCGGGCACCCTGATGAGCGCGTCGCGCCGGCTCGCGGTCGATCACACGACGGTCGCGCGCCGCATCCAGGCGCTCGAAAAGGAGGTCGGCACGCCGCTCTTCTCCCGCGAAGCCGATGGGCATCGGCTGACCGAAGCCGGCCGCCGGCTGCAGCCGCAGGCGGAGGCCATGGAAAGCGCCTTCCGCACGGTCGAGAGCGCGACGCCGGCCTCGCACGAGGGGCTGTCGGGGCTGGTGCGCATCGGCACCACCGAGGGCCTCGGCACGGTGGTGCTGGCGCCGCAGCTCGCGCTGTTCGCACAGGCGCACCCCAAACTCGTGATCGACCTGCTCGCGATGCCGCGGCTGGTGCATCTGTCGCGCCGCGAGGCCGACATCGTGATCTCGCTCGAACGGCCGGCCCGCGGGCCGGTGGTGGTGACCAAGCTCACCGACTACACGCTGCGGCTCTATGCGTCGGCGCGCTATCTGGCGGCGCACCCGCGCATCGCCACGCGCGAGGATCTGCGCGGCCACACCTTCATCAGCTACGTGGACGACCTGCTCTTCAGCAAGGAGCTGCAATTCCTCGACGAGCTGTACCGGCCCGATTCGTTCGCCCTGCGCAGCACCAGCATCCTGGCGCAGCACCGAGCCACGGCGGCGGGCGCAGGCATCGCGGTGCTGCCGGCCTTCATCGCCGAGAGCGACAAGTCGCTGCGCCGCGTGCTGCCCGAAGAAGCCAACTTCACGCGCACCTTCTGGATGTCGGTGCCGGCCGAAACGAAGCACCTCGCTCGGATGCAGGCCACCTGGAACTTCCTGCGCGAGACGGTGGAGGCACAGCGCGCGCTGCTGCTGCCGGCGTCGGCGAGGTCGTTGCGATCGGCGTCCAGGCAGCGCCGCCCGAAGGCGACTGAAACAGCGCCGTCCAAGGCGTGATCGATCGGAGAGAGGCTCGCCGTTGGCCCGTCGTTGGCTCTCTGAACCTCTATGCACCGAGGCTCGAAAGGAGAACACTGCCACCCAGGTGAAGCATGCTGCCCACTCCGGCGCGGCGGCTGCGCCCCCCGATATCGTTCCGTCCTGCGCTCATGCACGTCATCGATCATGCCACCCTGCCTCGGTTGCACGAAGTCGGCCGCCGGCGGTTTGCAGCCGCCAGCCGGCAACTGGGCTCGGGCTTCGAACTCTGGATCGAAACACTCGACGTCAACGCACGCGCGGACCTGGAGCCGCAACACAGCGATCGCGTCGTGCTGGTGCTGGCAGGGTACGGCAATCTCCACCTGGAGAGCGGCCCGCAACGCTTCCATGCGCCTTGCAGCCTGATCCTGCCTTCGGGTGCCGAATGCCAGCTGGTGAACATCGGCGCCGAACCGATGGAATACGTGATGGCCTTCGCGAGTCCGCCGCTGGCCCCGTCCGCGCAGCCCATGCCCGATCGCTGAGCCCGGCGCTCGCCGATACCGGGGTGCCCCCGTATTGGCCCACGGCGGATGTGCCGCTTGGCTCCTCTGGGCGATGTGCAATTCGCCGCCGCCGCGAATACTTCATCCATGCGCACCAGTGCCCATCGAACGGAGTATCACGTGAGCCACGCCGCCGCCATCTCGATCCAGGATTCGGGTTTCGTACCGGTACCTCGTGCGACCGCGCCCGCGAAGCTGGTCTCGCCGGACGCAGCCGCGAAGCGCAGCCCGCTGGGCCTTTCCATCACGGCACTCCCGCAGAGGCTGTCACGCCGAACCCGGGTCGTCTCGATCGGACTGCTGATGGTCGCCACGAGTTTCGGCCTGTCGATGCTGATCGTCGCCATCGGCTCACTCTGAGACGCATCGCGCGCCCCAACTCAAGGCCACACAGGCGGATCACTTCCCGGCGGCATCGAAGGACGCGGCCATGCGGCCGGCGTGCGCGACAGCTGGGCGCTGTGACGCATTGCGCGCAATTCACCGAATCCCGAGGTCGAGGTCTCGAGCCAGGGCGCGAAGTCGGGCCGCGCCGCCGCGAGTCCGTGCGGCACCCGGCCCAAGCCGCGCAGCCAGTGCCCCGTCTGTGCAAGGGAGACCTGCACGTGCCAGCTGCCGCCTTCGCGCAGTTGGCGCCACAACGCCGCCGACGCACCCATCGCGATCAGGTAGCCGGTCGCCTGGTCGAGGATCTGCATGGGCAAGGGACGGGGCTTGCCGTCGCCCGCGGCTTCGCCTTCGGCATGATTGAAACCCATCGCGGTCTGCACCAGCGAATCGAATCCGCGCCGCCCGGCCCAGGGCCCCTCGGTGCCGTAGGCCGTGAGGGACACGCAGACGATTCCCGGCCGTGCCCGCGCCAACGCCTCGGGACCGAAGCCGCGCGCCGCGAGGCCACCCGGCCGATAGCCCTGGACGAAGACATGCGCCTCGCGCAGCAGCCCCGCCAGCGCGTCGCGGCCCTCCTGGGTTTCGAGGTCCGCATGCGCCGACAGCTTGCCGCGGCTGGTGTCGGCGATCGACACGATATTGGGAAGCCGGGGCGAATTGATCAGCATCACGTCCGCACCGTAGGCCGCCAATGCGCGCCCGCCCACCGGACCGGCCAGGATGCGGGTGAGGTCGAGCACGCGCACGCCGGACAACGGCCGTGCCTGCAGCCCGAGCGCAGGCAGGATCTGCGGCGGCGCATCACCGATGCGCTCGATGCGAAACAGCGGCAGCGATGCCACCGCGCGGCCTTGGGCCGTGGCATCCCATTGGTCGAAGCGGCGCAGCGCGGTGGCGACCATCCCGGCGGCCGCCGCCGCATCCTCGAAGTCGAGTGCGCGCCAGTGGCGCATCGCGGCCTCGGCGTCGGCCCGCTGGGCGGTGGCCGGGTCGAGGCCCAGCAAGCGCAGCGCGCCGTCGCGATGGTGCGCAAAATTGGCATGGACGCGCACCGCGCCATCCGCACAGCGATAGAGCCCCGAGAACGCGTCCCACGGATTGGGCGCCTGGCCATCGATGCTGAACCAGCCCACGCATTCGAGCGCGGCATGTAGCATGTCGACGCCGACCTCCTGCCGCGGCGCACCCCGCGTGTGACCCAACTCGCAAGCGGCCAGCGCAGCCGCGGCGATGGTGCTCTGCGCGGCCGTGCCGACGGCGAACGACGAGGGCAGCACCGGCTCCGAGCCGCTCAGCCGGGCATGCGCCAGCGCTTCGGGCGGCAAGCCAGCCTGCCGCCAGATCCCGTCCAGCGCCTGCATCGCGTCCATCGCCAGGGCCGCCTCGCGGTCAATGGATCAGCTTGGCCCCGGTCTTGGCCTGCAGCGCCTCGAAGCTCACGCCCGGCGCCAGCTCGACCACCTTCAGCCCTGCGGGCACGACATCCATCACCGCGAGGTCGGTGATGATGCGATCGACCACGCCGACACCGGTCAGCGGCAGCGTGCATTGCTCGAGGATCTTGAGGTCCTCGGTGCCGTCCTTCTTCTTCGCGACGTGCTCCATCAGGATGATCACGCGCTTGACGCCGGCGACCAGGTCCATCGCGCCGCCCATGCCCTTGACCATCTTGCCGGGGATCATCCAGTTGGCCAGATCGCCCTTGCTGCTGACCTGCATCGCACCGAGGATCGAGAGGTTGATCTTGCCGCCGCGGATCATCGCGAAGCTGTCGTGGCTGCCGAAGATCGCCGATCCGGGAATGGTGGTCACGGTCTGCTTGCCGGCGTTGATCAGGTCGGCGTCGACCTGGTCTTCGGTCGGGAACGGGCCGATGCCGAGCATGCCGTTCTCGCTCTGCAGCCAGACCTCCTTGTCGCCGACGAAGTTGGCGACCAGCGTCGGGATACCGATGCCGAGGTTGACGTAGAAACCGTCTTCGAGTTCTTGCGCGGCGCGGGCCGCCATCTGGTCCTGGGTCCAGGGCATGTCAGGCTCCTTTTTTGTTGACCGGCACCTTCGGCACCGGGACTTCGCTGCCGACCGCGGCTTGCGCGATGGCGGCCTGTGCCTCGACCTTGGCGGCCGCGGCATCGACCGGCGCGGCGGCACTCACGGTGCGTTTCTCGATGCGCTTTTCCGGCGTGCTGTTGAGCACGATGCGGTGCACGTAGATGCCCGGCAGATGAATGTCGTCCGGCGCGAGTTCGCCGACCTCGACGATCTTCTCGACCTCGACGATGCAGATCTTGCCCGCCATCGCCGCGGCCGGATTGAAATTGCGCGCCGTGAGACGAAAGCGCAGATTGCCCGACTTGTCGGCCACGTCGGCCTTGACCAGCGCCACGTCGGGCACCAGCGAGCGTTCCATCACGTAGGTCTCGCCGTCGAACTCGCGCAGTTCCTTGCCTTCGGCCACCTGCGTGCCGACGCCGGTCTTGGTGAAGAAGGCCGGGATGCCGGCACCGCCGGCGCGCAGCTTCTCGGCCAGCGTGCCCTGCGGCGTGAATTCGAGCTCGAGTTCGCCGGCGAGGAACTGGCGTTCGAACTCCTTGTTCTCGCCGACGTAGCTCGCGATCATCCGCTTGATCTGGCGCGTGCCGAGCAGCTTGCCGAGGCCGAAGCCGTCGACGCCCGCGTTGTTCGAGATGCAGGTGAGATTCTTCACGCCCGAGTCGTGCAGCGCGTCGATCAGCGCCTCGGGAATGCCGCACAGGCCGAAGCCGCCGACGGCAAGCGTCTGGCCGTCGGCCACGACGCCCTTGAGCGCCGCGTCGGCGGAGGGGTAGATCTTGTTCGCCATGTTTCCTCGTTCGGTTGGTTGGTTGGATGCAGAGTCAGGACGATACTACGTATAAACATACGTAGTATTTCGTAATGGCGACACCCGACCCCGGCGCGGCCCTCATCGACTACCGGCTTGCCTTCGAGCATGCGCCGGTGGGCATGGTGGTCTCGCGCCATCGCACCATCGTCGATTGCAACGCGCGCCTGTGCGAGATGTTCGGTGCCGCCCGCGATGCGCTGATCGGCCAGTCGTTCCGCGTGCTGTACCCGAGCGTCGCCGAATTCGAGCGCATCGGCAAGCGCATGGAGCCGATCCTCAATGCCAACGGCCGCTATGCCGACAGCCGCATGATGCAGCGCGTCGGCAACCTGCACGGCGCCTTCGCCGGCGAAACCTTCTGGTGCCATGTGAGCGGCCAGGCGCTCAACCGCGCGGCGCCGCACGAGGCCGGCATCTGGATCTTCGAGGACCTCGGCTCGCGCCGCAGCGCCAAGGCCGAACTCACGCCGCGCGAACGCGAAGTGGCGGCGCAGGTGATGCAGGGCCTGACCTCCAAGGAGATCGGCCGCGCGCTGGCGATCAGCCATCGCACCGTCGAACTCCATCGTGCGCGCCTGATGCGCAAATATGCGGCCGCGACGACGGCCGAACTGGTGCAGAAATTGATTGCGGGATGAGCCAATGACCTTCGACGCCGATCTGCCCAAACCGCACCACCGCGCCCGCGGCTTCCAGAACAACTACACCGAGTTCAAGACCAAGAGCCTGTCCGAGTTGCTGCGCTGGCGCCGGCAGGCCGCACGCGCCGGCCTGCCACGACCGCCGCTCGTGCCGACGCCGCGGATGACGCCGGACCTGGAATGGCTGCATGCCAATGCCAGGGCCGGCACGCGGATGGCGCCCGCGGTGACCTGGATCGGTCATGCCACGGTCCTCGCGCAGGTGGGCGGACTCACCGTGCTGACCGATCCGATGTTCTCGCAACGTGCATCGCCGGTGCAGTTCGCCGGACCGAAGCGGCATGTGCCGCCGGGCATCGCACTGTCCGATCTGCCGCACGTGGACCTGGTGCTGATCTCGCACAACCACTACGACCATCTCGATACGGGCTCGGTCGCGGCATTGAACCAGCAGGCCGGCGGGCCGCCGCTGTTCGTCGTGCCGCTCGGCCTCGCGTCATGGATGGCGGCGCACGGCATCGCCCATGCGGTGGAGCTGGACTGGTGGGATCGGCATCCGGTGCCGACGCCGCACGGCGAAGTCGAAGTGACACTGGTGCCGGCGCAGCACTGGTCCTCGCGCAGCCCGCGCGATGCGCTGGCCACGCTGTGGGGCGGCTTCGCCGTGCTCGCGCCCGACTGCCATCTGTTCTTCGCCGGCGACACCGGCTATTCGCGCGATTTCGGCGACATCCGCCGGCACTTCGAAGACCGGCAGTCCGCGGCCCGAGGCGGTGGCTTCGACATCGCGCTGATTCCCATCGGCGCCTATGCGCCGCGCTGGTTCATGCGGGAGCAGCATGTGGACGTCGAGGAAGCGCTGCAGATCCATGCGGACCTCGGCGTCAAGCGCTCGCTCGGGATCCACTGGGGCACCTTCGAGCTGACCGATGAATCGCTCGACGAGCCGCCGCGCCGGCTGGCCGCCCTGCGCAGCGAGCGGGGCTTGCCGGACGACAGCTTCTTCGTGCTGCCGATCGGCGGAACGCGGACGATCGCGCCGCGCGAGAAGGCCTGAAGCCGCGCGACCGGCTGCCTGCCTGTCAGCGCGCCTTGCGGAAGGTCAGGTTGATGCGGCACGCGCCCATGAACGGATGCCACGCATCCTTCAGCGGCAGCACGCCGTGATGGTGCAGCCGCGCCGGCCCGCCCCACGCCACGACATCGCCATGGCCGAGCGGAATGCGCTGCGTGGTGTCGGCCCGCTTCGCGCCGCCGAACAGGAACACCGCGGGAATGCCGAGCGACACCGAGACGATGGGCTGCCGCAGATCGCGCTCGTCGCGGTCCTGATGCAGGGACAGCCGCGTGCCGGGTTCGTAGCGGTTGATCAGGCAGGCGTCGGGCGCGAAGCCTTCGAAGCCGGCCGCGGCGGCAGCCTGGGTCGCGAGCTGCATGAACGAGGCCGGAAGCGGCGGCCAGGGCCGGCCGCTGTCGGGGTCGATGGCGTCGTAGCGATAGCCCCTGCGATCCGACACCCAGCCCAGTGCGCCGCAGTTGCTCATCGCCACCGACATGCGAAAGCCGCCGGGCGTGACGAGGTGACGCAGCGGCGCCTCGGCGACGACCCGCATCAAGTCCGCGTGCAGGGTCGTCGCATGCGGTCCCGCGAACCCGCGCAGCAGCACCGCGCCGGGCTCGATCGGCACGGTGCCCTGGAACTCGACAGGCGATTCGAACAGGTCAGGTGTCACGGCATTCATCGCAAAGAACTACGACATCCCTTTCGGGAAACACCGTGGAACCGGCTCCGCCGGGCCGCTGGTGTTGCCCCCGGCAGGGGGTTGGCGGCCACACGAAGTGGGCAAGCCTGGGGGCGAGTTTCATTCAGCGTCGTGAAAGATGATGCCGGCGGTATGACGCAGGCCCGAGCGCACACGGCTCACGCCGTGCCGCAGATTGACGCGGTAGACCCCGCGCGTACCCTGCACCGGCCGGTGGTGCACCGCGATCACCGCCGCATCGCCCTGCCGCAGCGGCAGCACCATGGGACGCGATTGCATGCGCGGCCGCTGCTCGGTCAGCATGAACTCACCGCCGCCGAAATCGCGGCCGGGCTCGGACAGCAGGATCACCAGCTGCAACGGAAACACATGCTCGCCATACAGGTCCTGGTGCAGGCAGTTGTAGTCGCCGGTCTCGTACTGCAGCAGCAGCGGTGTCGGGCGCAGTTGCCCCGCGGCGTGGCAGCGCGCGATGAAGTCGGCATGTCGCTCCGGATAGCGGACGTCGATGCGCATGAGCTCGTTCCATCGGTTGGCGATCGGCACCAGCCGCGGGTAGATCGCCTCGCGAAGTCCGGCCACGAGGCCAGGCAAGGGATAGGCGAAGTACTTGTACTCGCCCCGGCCGAAGCCGTGCCGCGCCATCAGCACGCGGCTGCGAAAGCGCGCGTCTTGTGCATAGAGCGCAGCGAGCGACGCGCATTCGGACGGCGACAGCAGGCGGTCGATCACGGCGTTGCCCTCCGCATCGAGATCGTCGCCGACGCGCATCCAGTCGATCGCATCGACACGCTGTTCGACGTCGTTCGCCGTCGTATGGCGCGCGACCGGCATGCTCATGTCCCGTGCGTTCATGTCCGCTTGGCCTCCCGCTGCAGCAACGCGCTCTTGCGCTCCACGCCCCAGCGGTAGCCCGACAGATGGCCGTCGCTGCGCACCACGCGATGGCACGGAATCGCCACCGCCAGATGATTGGCACCGCAGGCCTGCGCCACCGCGCGCACCGACTTCGGCGCGCCGATGCGCCGCGCCACGTCGGCATAGCTCGCCGTGCTGCCCGCGGGGATCTCGCGCAGTGCCTGCCACACCCGCTGCTGGAAGGCCGTGCCGCGCACGTCGAGCGGCAGATCGAGCCCCAGACCGGGCGCCTCGACGAAGCCCACCACCCGGGCGACCAATTGCTCGAAGCGCGCGTCGCCGCCGAGGAGCCGGGCCTGCGGAAACTGGTCCTGCAGATCGCGCACCAGCGCCTCGGGGTCGTCGCCGAGCGCGATCGCGCACACGCCGCGTTCGCTTTGCGCGACCAGGATCGCGCCGAGCGCGCATTCGCCGATGGCGAAGCGGATGTCGGTGCCCGCGCCGCCCGCGCGCCAGGTGGTGGGCGTCATGCCCAGCACCTCATTCGAGTTTTCGTAGAAGCGGCCGTTGGAGTTGTAGCCGGCGTCGTAGATCGCACCGGTCACCGTCTCGCTGCGCCCGAGCTCACGGCGCACGCGCCGGGCACGGTGCGCCGCTGCATAGGCCTTGGGCGTGAGGCCCGTGATGTCTTTGAAGACCCGGTGCACGTGATAGCTGCTGAGGCCCGCGCGCTCTGCCAGCGCATCGAGCGTCGGCGGCTGGTCGGCACCTTCGATGAAGCGGCACAGTTCGGCCACCATGGCCGCATGCTGTTCGGCCAGTGCGGGCTGGTCCGGCTTGCAGCGCTTGCAGGGACGAAAGCCCGCGCGCTCGGCTTCCGCAGCGGTGGCGTGGAAGGCCACGTTCTCGGGCCGTGCCGGCCGCGCCGCGCAGGAAGGCCGGCAGTACACGCCGGTGGTGCGCACCGAATAGAAGAAGCGGCCGTCGGCAGCCGGGTCGCGCGCCGCGACGGCCGCCCAGCGTGGATCGCTCACCGTGGCGAGGGCACGCATTTCATTGAGACCATTCATGTTCATCTTGCATCCTTGAAGGGGTCGATGGCGTCACTTTAGGGATGACGTGCCGTCGGCGCACTCCGGGTCTTGCTTTCGAATTCAGTCATCGGCCTACGGGACACACTGCAAGGGCTCGCTACCATTCTGGGCAATGATCGATCGTCGCTCACTTCTTTTCGCCGGTGGCGCCTCCGCGGCGCTTGCCGCCCTCGGCATTCCCCTGGATGCGCTCGCAGCGGCCGGACTCCAGCTCGGCGAGCCCCGGCCCTTTTCCTTCGAACGTCTTGTGACGCGCGCGAAGTCGCTGGCCGGCAGGCCCTACGTGGCCGACAACTCCTTGCCTGCGGACGTGCTGCAGCAGATCGACTACGACGCGCACGGCAAGATCAAGTTCAACGCCGACAACGCGCTGTTCCGCGAGGGGCCGGGCGCCTTTCCGGTCACATTCTTCCACCTGGGCCGCTATTTCCAGACGCCGGTCCACATGCACGTGCTCGAGACGGCGAGCGGCGATGGTTTCGCGCGCGAGATCGTCTACGACGCTTCGTACTTCAGCATGCCGGCCGACAGCCCCGCGCGCAAGCTGCCCGACGGCGCCGGCTTTGCCGGCTTTCGTCTGCAGGAGAGCCGGCTGGGCGATCAGAAGAAGCTGCCCTGGGAAACGAACGACTGGGTCGCCTTCCTCGGCGCCTCGTATTTCCGCGCCATCGGCGAGCTCTACCAGTACGGCCTGTCGGCGCGCGGCATCGCGCTCGATGCCGCGATGCCCGATCGGCCGGAGGAGTTTCCGAGCTTCACCCGCTTCTACTTCGAGCCGCCGGGTTCGGATTCGTCCGCGATGACGGTCTATGCACTGCTCGAAGGGCCGAGCATCACCGGTGCCTACAAGTTCGTCATGCAGCGCGGCCGCGCGGTGCTGATGGACATCGACGCGCGCCTCTTCCTGCGGCGCGATGTCGGCCGGTTCGGACTGGTACCGCTGACGTCGATGTACTGGTACTCCGAAACGGTCAAGCCCACCGGCATCGACTGGCGCCCCGAGGTGCACGACTCGGATGGCCTGGCGATGTGGAACGGTGCCGGCGAACGCATCTGGCGCCCGCTCAACAATCCCACCCAGACCCGCGCCTCTTCCTTTGCCGACAAGAGTCCGCACGGCTTCGGCCTGCTGCAGCGCGACCGCGTCTTCGACCACTACCAGGACGGCGTCGGCTACGAGAAGCGCCCGAGCCTGTGGGTCGAGCCGATCGGCGACTGGGGCGAAGGCGCTGTGCAGCTCATCGAGATACCGACCGATGACGAGATCCACGACAACATCCTCGCCTGCTGGGTGCCCAAGGCGCCGGCCACGGCGGGCAGCAGCTACAGCCTCAAGTACCGGCTGCACTGGGCGGCCGACGAGCCCTTCCCTTCGCCGCTCGCACGCTGCGTCGCGACGCGCCTCGGGCGCGGTGGCCAGCCCGGCCAGCCGCGGCCGCAGGGCGTGCGCAAGTTCATGGTCGAGTTCATCGGCAAGCCGCTCGAAGCCATTCCCTTCGGCGTCAAGCCCGAGCTCGTGCTGACCGCATCGCGCGGCAAGTTCTCGTACATCTTTTCGGAAGCGGTACCCGACGGCATGGCGGGTCATTGGCGCGCGCAATTCGACTTCGCGGCCGAGGGCAACGATCCGGTCGACATGCGCCTGTTCCTGAAGCTCGGCGACCAGCCGCTGACGGAGACATGGCTGTACCAATACCAGCCGTTCTGAACGGTTCGACCCGCAACGTCACGCGGAGGGCGCAAGCGTCTTGCGTCAAGATACCGAATTGGGCCTATCGCAAGCTAGATTCTTTATAAAAGACCATATTGGGACTTTTATGGAATCTCTTATCACTTGCAACAAGAGCCCTAAATAGGTTCATAATTGGCAATATTTCATATTTATAGACCTAAATAGGTCTTTTATGGATTCTCTCCCGATTCGATCCAAATCCATCAGGAGCACCCGTGCCAAGCCATCAAACGACAGCCGACCTCGAAGCGAGCCTTGGCGCCAGTCTGCGCGCGCTGCGCCTCGATCAGAACATCGACCAGAAGACTGTCGCCGAACGTGCGGGCGTCAGCCTGCACGCGCTCAAGAATCTCGAGGGCGGCCTGGGTTCGAGCATCAGGACGCTGGTTTCCGTGCTGCGCGCGCTCGGCCGTGAGGACTGGCTCAAGACCATCGCGCCGGTCGCCACCATCAATCCGCTCACGCTGACCCGGGCCGCCGCGCCACGGCAGCGTGCGACGACGCGCAAGCCTGCGCCGACCTGAGCCATGGCCACCCGCAAGCCGAGGACCGCCGGCTACAAGCACGTCGACAGCGTCGAGATCCACCTGTGGGGCGAACGCGTCGGCGTCGTTGCGCTCGATCCGGGCTACGGCTTCTACGCCTTCCGCTACACGCCGCAGTTCCAGGCCGGCCGCATCGAGCCTTCGCCCCTGCAGATGCCGCTGGCCGCCGACCGGACTTTCCTGTTCACGGACCTGCCCGCGGAAACCTACAAGCGCCTGCCGGCCATGCTCAACGACGCGCTGCCCGACGACTTCGGCAACGCGCTCATCAACCGCTGGATGGCCGACCGCGGCATCTCGCCGCAGGACATCACGGCCCTGGACCGGCTCGCCTACATGAACAACCGCGCGATGGGCGCGCTCCAGTTCAAGCCGGCGCGCGGCCCGGCGACCCAGAAGCCGATGGCGATCCAGTTGAGCCGGCTGGTCGTCGAGGCGCGCAAGGCGGTCGCCGGCTCGCTCGAGAACGACGACCATGCCAACGCTGCCCTGCGCAGCATCATCGAGGTCGGCACCTCCGCCGGCGGTGCCCGCGCCAAGGCCGTGATCGCCTGGAATCGCGAGAGCGAGGAGATCCGCGCCGGCCAGCTCGAGGCGCCGCCCGGATTCGAGCACTGGCTGCTCAAGTTCGACGGCATGGGGGTGGACAACGAACTCGGCACCTCCCAGGGCTATGGCCGCATCGAGTACGCCTACCACCTCATGGCCCGGGAAGCCGGCATCGACATGACCGAGTGCCGCCTTCTGCAAGAGAACGGCCGCGCCCACTTCATGACGCGCCGCTTCGACCGCGAGGATGCGGACGTGCGCCACCACATGCAGACGCTGTGCGCGATGGCCCACCTGGACTACAAGAAGAAGGGCACGAACTCCTACGCCCAGCTGTTCGACACGATGAACAGGCTCGGCCTCCCCTACGAGGACAAGGAGGAAGCCTTCCGGCGCATGGTCTTCAATGTCATGGGCCGCAACTGCGACGACCATACGAAGAACTTCTCGTTCCGGCTTCGCCAGGGCCGTCCCTGGGCGCTTTCACCGGCCTACGACCTCAACTTCGCGCACAACCCGAGGGGCGAGTGGACCTCCCAGCACCTCATGGCCGTCAACGGCAAGTTCAAGGACTTCACCGAGGACGACCTGCTGGCGGAAGCCGAGCGCTTCGGCATCGGCACGGCACCGCGCGTCATCGACCGGGTCCGCTCGGCGATCGGGGCATGGCGTTCCTTTGCCGCCAAGGCGCAGGTCGGCGCCGAACAGGTCGAGCAGATCGGCAGCCTGCTGTTGCCGCTGAAATAGGCCGGCTCAGCGCCCCTTGACCGAGATCAGCTCGACCTCGAAATTCAGGGTCGCATTGGGCGGAATCACGCCGCCTGCACCGCGCGCGCCGTAGGCGATCGAAGGCGGGCAGGTCAGTTTGGCCCTGCCGCCCGGCTTCATCTTCTGCACGCCTTCGGTCCAGCACGGGATCACGCCGCTGAGCGGGAACTCGATCGGCTCGCCACGCTTGTAGGAGCTGTCGAATTCCTTGCCGCTGTCGGGAAAGGTGCCGCGGTAGTGGACCTTGACGGTGTCGGCGGCGGTGGGCGAGTCGCCGGTGCCCTCTTTCAGCGACTGGTAGACGAGCCCGCTCGGGGTGGTGACGGGCGCGCTCTGGGCCCAGGCCGCAGGCAAGACGCAGAAGGACACGAGGGCCGCACAGAAGAAGGATCGCACGAGATTTCCTGGATGAATGAAAACAAGCCATTATTGCGGGCTCATGCGCTACCGGACCACGCTCGATTCGCAAGTCTTCGGCTTCGACGACCTCAGGCAGGTCATGGCGATGGCGAGCCCGGCGCGCTCGGGCGACGAGCTCGCGCAGATCGGCGCCGCCACCGCGCAGCAACGCATGGCGGCACGCCATGTGCTGGCCGAGACGCCGCTCAGGCAATTCCTCAGCGAAGCCCTCGTTCCCTATGAGGACGACAACATCACCCGGCTCATCATCGACGGCCACGATGCGCAGGCCTTCGCGCCGGTGGCGCACCTGACGGTCGGCGATTTTCGCAACTGGCTGCTGTCGGAGCGCGCCGGCACCGCCGTGCTGACGGCGCTCGCGCCCGGACTCACGCCCGAGATGGTGGCCGCGGCCTCGAAGCTGATGCGCAACCAGGACCTGGTCGCCGTCGCGCGCAAGTGCAGCGTGGTCACGCGCTTTCGCGACACCATCGGCCTGCCGGGGCATCTGTCGGTGCGGCTGCAGCCCAATCATCCGACCGACGACCTGCGCGGCGTCGCTGCTTCCACGCTCGACGGCCTGCTGATGGGCGCGGGCGATGCGGTGATCGGACTCAACCCGGCCTCCGACAGCATGCCGGTGCTGGGCGATCTGCTGCGCATGCTCGACGAGCTGATCCAGCGCTTCGAGATACCGACCCAGAGCTGCGTGCTGACGCACGTCACCCGGACGCTGAAGCTGGCGGAGACAGGTGCGCCGATCGACCTCGTGTTCCAGTCCATCGGCGGCACCGAGAAGACCAACCGTTCCTTCGGCGTGACGCCCGAGCTGCTCGACGAAG
Source organism: Variovorax sp. SRS16 (assembly GCF_901827165.1). NCBI lineage: Bacteria > Pseudomonadati > Pseudomonadota > Betaproteobacteria > Burkholderiales > Comamonadaceae > Variovorax > Variovorax sp. SRS16. The sequence goes on along the minus strand of NZ_LR594666.1, from coordinate 2,125,008 downwards.
CGCAGGCCGCCGCGCTGTCGCTCGGACGCGGCACCCTCGGCGACAACCTCATGTATTTCGAGACCGGCCAGGGCAGCGCGTTGTCGGCCGATGCCAACTTCGGCGTCGATCAACAAACCTGCGAGGCACGCGCCTATGCGCTCGCGCGGCGCTATCGGCCGCTGCTGGTCAACACGGTGGTCGGCTTCATCGGACCCGAGTACCTCTACGACGGCAAGCAGATCATCCGCGCCGGGCTGGAGGACCATTTCTGCGGCAAGCTGCTCGGCCTGCCGCTCGGCTGCGACGTCTGCTACACCAACCATGCCGAGGCCGACCAGGACGACATGGACACGCTGCTGGTACTGCTCGGCACCGCGGGCATCAATTTCATCATGGGCGTGCCCGGCGCGGACGACGTGATGCTCAACTACCAGAGCACCTCCTTCCACGACGCGCTGTTCCTGCGCGAGACGATGGGATTGAAGCGTGCGCCGGAGTTCGAGGCATGGCTGCAGCGCATGCGGATCACCGATGGCGCGGGCCGGCTCCTGCCGCCCTCGTCGCAGCGCCTGCTCGCCGATATGCATGCGCTGAAGGCGCTCGCGCGATGAGCACGAACGACGACATCGTCACCGCCAGCCCATGGCGCGAATGGCGCGCGGCCACGCCGGCCCGCCTCGCGCTCGGCCGTGCCGGCGCGGGCATGCCGACCGACGAAGTCCTGCGCTTCGGCTGGGCGCATGCGATGGCACGCGATGCGGTGCACGCCGCGCTCGATGTCGCATCGCTCGAAGCTGCATTGCGCGCCGAAGGCTGGACCACGGTGCAGGTGCACAGCCGCGCCGCCGATCGTGCGACCTACCTGCGCCGCCCCGACCTGGGCCGGCAGCTCGATGCGCAGAACGCACAGCGCCTGCGTGCCGACACGGCTGCGCGCGGCGATGTCTGCATCGTGATCGGCGACGGCCTGTCCGCGCTCGCGATCGAGCGGCACGCGATGCCGCTGCTGGCGGCGCTGCGGCCGCAGCTGCCTGCCGCGCTGTCGCTGGCGCCGATCGTGATCGCATCGCAGGCGCGCGTGGCGCTCGCGGACGAGGTGGGCGAGCTCTTCGGCGCGCGGCTGTCGGTGATGCTGATCGGCGAGCGGCCGGGCCTGAGTTCGCCCGACAGCCTCGGCGTCTACCTCACGCATTCGCCGCGCCGCGGGCGCAGCGACGCCGAGCGCAACTGCATCTCCAACGTGCGGCCCGAAGGCCTGGCCTGCCCTGCCGCGGCGTTCAAGCTCGCATGGCTGATGCAGGCGGCGCTGGCGCGCGGTCTCACCGGCGTGGCGCTCAAGGACGACAGCGAGCTCGCGCTGCGCGCGCCGCACGCGCATGCCGCGTCCCTGCCGGACGCGCAGCACCCCGACTGAGGCTCAGGGCGTCTTCGCGGCGACCGGCTGCGGCAGCGCCTTGCGCACCGCGGCCACCTGGGCCGCGCTCACGGCATCGCCCTGGTTGCCCCAGCTCGAGCGCACGAAGTTCAGCACGTCGGCCACGTTGGCGTCGGTCAGGCGCCAGCCGAAGTCCGGCATCGCGATGGCCGACGGCGCCTGGACGGTGCTTGCCATGGCCGAGCCTCCGAGCACGAGCCGGATCAGCGAGGTCGGATCCTTGACGTTGACGACGCTGTTGCCGGCCAGCGCGGGAAAGGTCTTCTCGGCGCCGATGCCGCTTGCGCGATGGCAGGCCGCGCAGTTGTTCATGTAGACCATCGCGCCGCTGTTGCCGGTGATCGCGCCGGCCTGCAGCGCCTTCGTGCTGGGATGGTTGACCGCGGCGGCGAGGACGCTCGCCTGCGTCACCGCGGGCGGCGCATCCGGCCTGGCCCCGACCGACTGCAGATAGGTTGCGACGGCCGACAGATCTTCCTTCGACATGTGCTGCGTGCTGTTCTCCACCACCTGCACCATCGGGCCGAAGGCCGCGGTCTCGCCGGTGCGGCCGCTCTGCAGGTAGTTCACGATTTGCTCGGTCGTCCATTGCGACACGCTCGGCTGGCCGGTGTGGCGCAGCGGCTGCGCGTACCAGCCGTCGATGATCGTGCCCGAGAGATAGGCATCGCCATCCTTCTCGCTCTGCGCCTTCACGCCGCCGGCGATGCTGCGCGGCGTGTGGCAGTCACCGCAATGGCCCAGGCCCTGCACGAGGTAGGCGCCGCGGTTCCATTCGGCGCTGCGTGCGCTGTCGTCCACGTAGACGCGCTTGTCGAGGTAGAGCCAGTTCCAGCCCACCATCAGGAAGCGCATGTTGAAGGGAAAGCGCAGATGCGTCGGCGGCGCCTTCTCCGCGACCGGCTTCACGCCCTTCTGGAAGAAGGTGTAGAGCGCATGCATGTCGTCGTCGCGGATGCGCGCGAACGAGGGATAGGGCATGGCGGGGTACAGGTGAAAGCCGCCCTTGCCGACGCCCTCGCGCACGGCGCGCGCGAAGTCGGCCTCGCTGTAGTCGCCGATGCCACCCTGCGGATCGGGCGTGATGTTCGTCGAGACGATGGTGCCGAACGGCGTCTTCATTTTCAGGCCGCCGGCAAAGGGCGCGCCACCGGGTACGGTGTGGCAGCTGACGCAATCGCCCGCCTGTGCGAGATAGCGGCCGCGTTCGAGCAGGCCATCGGCCGGCTTGTCCTGCGCGAGCGCCGGCAGCACGACGCACGCCGCCACCAGCGCCATGCCCTGAAGTGCGCGAGGACTGGGGCTGAGGCCAATCATGCCAACGCTCCCGGGTTCTTCAGATATGTCTCCCGGATCGCCTTGGCCGACCAGTACGCGAGCGCACCCACCATGCCGGTCGGGTTGTAGCCGAAGTTCTGCGGAAAGGCGCTGGCGCCCATCACGAACACGTTGGGCACGTCCCACACCTGCAGGAAGCGATTGACCGCGCTGGTCGACGGATCGGTGCCCATCGGCGCACCGCCGGTGTTGTGGGTGGACTGGTAGTAGCGCACGTCGTAGTGAGCGCCCTGCTTCTGGAAGCCCATGCTCATCATCTTCGGCCCCATCGCACGCGCGATCTGTTCGACCTTGGTGCCGATGAACTCGGTCATCGCAAGGTCGTTGGGCTTCCAGTCGAAGGTCATGCGCAGCAGCGGCTGGCCGTGGACGTCCTTGTAGGTCGGATCGAGATCCAGGTAGTTGTCCCGGTACGCCATGACCGAACCCTGGCTGCCGACGCTGGCCTGGAACAGGTAGTTTTCCTTCACCGCCTTCTTCCATTCCGCACCCCATTTCGGCACGCCCGGCGGAATCGCCATCTGCTGGATCGGCCGCCCGCCGGTGTTGATGCAGTTGATGCTCGCGCCGCCCACGAAACCCAGCGGGCCATGGTCGAAGTTGTCGCCGTCGAAATCGTCGAGCACATGCCCGCTGGCACCTGCGCCGACGAAGGGATTCATCGGCTGCTCCTTGTCGAAGAAGAGCGTCGCGCCGCCGTTGAGCTGGTAGGCGTAGTTGCGCCCGACCACGCCTTCGCCGGTGGCGGGGTCGTACTTCTTGCCGATGTTCGACAGCAGCAGGAGCCGCACGTTGTGGAACTGGTAGGCGCACAGCACGACCAGGTCGGCCGGCTGCTCGACCTCGTTGCCTTCGGCGTCGATGTAGGTCACACCGGTGGCATGCTTGCCGTCGGGCGCCATGTTGACGCGCAGCACCTGCGAACGCGTGCGCAGCTCGAAGTTGGGGCGCTTCATCAGCGTCGGCAGCAGCGTGGTCTGCGGCGAGGCCTTCGAGTACATGTAGCAGCCGTAGCGCTCGCAGAAGCCGCAGAAGTTGCACGGCCCGAGCTGCGCGCCATGCGGGTTGGTGTAGGCACGCGAGGCATTGGCCGCGGCCTGCGGGAATGGGTGGTAGCCGAGTTCGCGCGCCGCCTTCTCGAACAGGCGGGCGCTGTTGGGCGAGGCCAGCGGCGGCAGCGGGAATTCGTTGGCGCGCGCGCCCTCGAAGGGATTGCCGCCGGGCTGGATCTGGCCGCGCAGGTTGCCGGCCTTGCCGGAGGTGCCGCAGATCTTCTCGAACTGATCGAAGTGCGGCTCGAGCTCCTCGTAGCTCACGCCGAAATCCTGGATGGTCATGCCCTCGGGGATGAATTTCTTTCCGTAGCGCTCTTCGAAGCGGCTGCGGATGCGCAGGTCGTCGGGCAGTGCGCGCCAGTGATGGCCGTTCCAGTGCACGCCCGCGCCGCCGACGCCGTCGCCGGGCAGGAACGACGCCAGCTGCCGATAGGGCACGGCCACGTCCGCGGGCGTGTGGCGGACGGTGACGGTCTCGCGCGAGAGGTTCTGGAACAGCTTGCCGCGGATGCCGTAAGTGAGTTCGTCGGTGATGCGCGGATAGGCGAAGTCGGGTTGCGTGTCGCGCGCTTCGCCGCGTTCGAGCGCCAGGACCTTGAGCCCCGCCGCGGTGAGTTCCATGCCCATGATGGCGCCGGTCCAGCCGAAGCCGACCAGCACCGCATCGACGCCGGGTTTCTTGATGTTGGCCATGCGCCGCCCCTCAGCCCTGCGGCCCGGCGATGCTGACGGGCGGCAGGTTGTAGCGCGCACCGGGCTTGTCGACCCAGTCCGCGAAATCGGCGCGCGCACCCGGAAACCCGATCATCTTCCAGGCCTCGGCATTCTTGTTGCCGCCGTGGATCGGATCGCTGAAGTAGCCTTCCTTGGTGTTCTGCAGCAGGTAGCCGAAGAAGTCCGTGGCACCCACGCCTTCCAGCGCGAAGCTGCCGGCCTCCAGGCCCTTGAGCACCTCGTCCTGCTGCGCGGCGCTGAGTTGCGCGAAACCCTTGTCCGCATACTGCTTGCGGCAGCGCGCGTCGGTCGCCGCGATCCCGGCGCGATAGACCTCGCGCGGGACCATCTTGCCCTGGTAGCCGAGCAAGGGAGAAGCCTCGAGGAAGGGGCCTTGCGTGTACCACGTCGAGGCATGGCCGAACGCACCTTCCATCTGCCGGTCGATGAACTCCGGCACGCCCGCCTCGATCGCGCCCGGGCCGGTGTCGTCCGACGGAATCAGCCGCGCCACCGCGGCCTTCACGAAGGCCCATTCGCTGGCGTTGAAATAGACCGGCGAGTAGTTCGACGGCGAACTGCTGCCCTGTGACGATCCGCCCGGCGGAAACGATGACGGCGACGATGCGGGAGGACTCTGCGCGGACCCGATGCTGGCCGTGAGGGCCGCCGCGGCGGGGACGATCGCTATGGAGCGGCGCAGAAAACCACGCCGGTCCGGATGGGACGCTTCGCTCATCGCGTTGGTGGGCGGTCGGGCCGCCTTTTGTTGTGCGAGCGCCTATCGTGCCGTCGAAAAACAACGCCGCTTGTAGGCGAAGACGCCATCGACCTGACGCGCACGGTCAGTTCTGCCGTCTGCCTATGATCCGGGACTCGCATCGCACCGCTGCACAAGGAGACACCGATGACCGCGCGATACCCCCTGGCCGAGATGGCCGACCTGCCCGAGGACATCCGCACCGCCGTGCTCGCGGTGCAGGAGAAAGCCGGCTTCGTGCCCAACGTCTTCCTCGCGCTGGCACGCCGGCCGGCCGAGTGGCGCGCTTTCTTCGCGTATCACGACGCGCTGATGCTGAAGGAGGAAGGCTCGCTCACCAAGGGCGACCGCGAGATGATCGTGACGGCCACCAGCGCGGCCAACCAGTGCCTCTACTGCGTGGTCGCGCACGGCGCGTTGCTGCGCATCTACGAGAAGAAAGCGCTGGTGGCCGACGAGGTCGCCGTCAACTGGCGCAAGGCCGACATCACGCCGCGCCAGCACGCGATGCTCGCCTTCGCGATGAAGGTCTGCGAACGCGCGCACGAGATCGACGACGGCGATTTCCCACCGCTGCATGCGCACGGCTTCAGCGACGAGGACATCTGGGACATCGCGGCCATCACGGCCTTCTTCGGCCTCTCGAACCGCATGGCCAGCTTCGCCGGCATGCAGCCGAATCCGGAGTTCTTCCTGATGGGCCGTCTGCCGCGCGAGAAGAAATAGCGGCTAGCCGCGGCAGGACGCCAGCGCGTCGAGCGCGGGCTTGTAGGTCTTGTTGTGGACGTCCATCAGGCCGAGCACGGTGTGATAGAGATTGTCCTGGGTCAGCGGCGCATCCAGGTCCGCATCCAGGCAGGGCCGCGACAGCTTGCGCCGCGCGCTCATGCCGGCGTCGAACCACATCACCATCGGGATGTGCTTCTGCACCTCGGGCGCGAAGCTGTAGGGCGCGCCGTGCAGGAACAGCCCGTATTCGCCCAGCGATTCGCCGTGGTCGCTCAGGTAGAGCAGCGCCGTGTCGTAGCGCGTCGACTGGCCCTGCAGCCAGTCGATGGTCTTGCCGAGGAAGCGGTCGGTGTAGGCGATCGAGTTGTCGAAGGCATTGATCAGTTCACTGTGGCTGCACTCGGCCAGCGCGTTGGTCGTGCATTCCGGCATGAAGCGCTTCACGTCGGGCGACGAGCGCTTGTAGTAGGCCGGGCCATGGCTGCCCATCTGGTGCATCACCAGCACCACGCCCTTGCTGCGGCGCTCGGCCGGCAGCGCGGCCAGCCGCTCGTCCAGGCCTCTGAGCATCACGTCGTCGAGGCATTCGTCGCCGTCGCACATCGTCTTCTTCACGGCCGCATCGAGCGGACTGAAGGCCGACGCGTGCGGGATCCGGTCGCACACGCCCTTGCAACCGCCCGGCTGGTTGTCGAGCCAGAACACCGCGAGGCCGGCGGCCTGCAGGACATCCATCAGGTTCTCGTAGTCGTCCTTGCGCGCCTCGAAATCATGCTTGCCGAGCGGCGAGAACATGCACGGCACCGAGGCTTGCGTGTTGGTGCCGCAGGAGTGCACGTCGCGAAAGCTCAGCACGTGACGCGCGGCGAGTTCGGGCGTGGTGTCGCGCGCGTAGCCGTTGAGCGCGAAGTGATCGGCGCGCGCCGTCTCGCCGACCACCAACACGAACAGCGGCGGCCGCGCCTGCGACGCATAGCTGGCGCCGAGCGTGGTGCCGGCCGTCACCGGAATCAGCTTGCGACTGTGCCGGAACATGGGCTTGACCACCGCCGCCACCGCCGAATAGACGCTGGCCAGCGGATTGATCATGTAGCGCAGATGAACGTTGTTGCGCATCAGCGGCGCGAGTTCGCGGTTCATGACGAGCATGCCGCCGACCGCCAGCGCGACCGCGACGATCAGCAGCACCGCATTGCGCCAGACCTGCGACACGATGTGCTGGGGCGCGATGCGCACGCGCCAGAGCGCCCACGCCGGCACGACGGCAACCAGCAGCACGTCGAGCAGCAGCCCCCAGCTCAGCAGGTCGCGCACTTCGTCGGGATCGGTCTGCACGGCATTCGCGACCATGCTGGGATCCATCACGATCCGGTAGCTCAGCATGTAGTGCTGCACCACGGCCGCCAGCAGCACGACGGCGAACCACAGGGGTTTCATCCAGCGCGACCACGCGGTGAAGGACAGCATCGCCACGGTGCCGCACACCGTCAGCAGCGCCATCAGTGCGACCGTCGGCATGTAGACGCTGGGCGCACCGCCGATGCGCGCCAGCTCGTTCCACAGCGGCCAGTTCGCGGCCAGCGCGAGATACAGGCTCAGCCAGACGACGACCGTGCGCGCCGAACGCGGCCGCGCGATCCACCGGTCGAGGCGAGACCACGGCGAACCGGGGGGATCGGAAGGGTTGAGTGGAAGGGATGAAATAGGCGCGGAGGAAGCTTGCAGACCGGACATCGGACCATCGCTGAATGAGGTATCAGGAGCCATTCAGATTCGGTCGCGCGGGTGGCATCGCCGGCGGGACCGGCAGCGCTTCGCCGCGCGGGCGCGGCATCCGACGCACCAGCGCGTCGATGATCAATGCGACCGCCCAGCATATCCAGGCAGTCCAGAGTGTATGGCTCATGTAGTGCGCGCCGCGAAGCTGCTGGCTGAGCCCCAGGATCAGCCCGGCCGCCAGCGCCACGCCCAGCCACACGCGCGCCACACCGGGCGCGCTGCGCCGGAACGCGAAATAACCGCCGAGGTAGGCAAAGGCCGCAGAGGCATGGCCGGCCGGGAAGCACTTGCCGCCGCCGCCGTCCTTGACGCCCCAGGACCAGTGCGACACGTACCGCGCCGTGCCGCCGAAGGCCTGCAGATCCCACGGGCAGCTGGTGGCGCTGCTGTGCTTGATCAGCGAGATCACCAGCACCGAAACCACGGTCGTCACCGCGAGCTGCGCGCGTTCGCGCACCGAGAGCCGCCGCAGGATGCCGACCGGCCAGCGGATGCAGACGAACAGGCCGATGACCAGCACCCAGCTCAGCGACTTGGCGCCCTCGTGCATCACCTTGCCCAGGAACCATTCGTCGCGCCAGGGGAAACCGGCGGGCGTCGCGAACAGGCGCGCGAGCACCAGATCGAGGGATGTCGAGTCCCAGGCGATCAGCAAGGCCAGGGCAACGAGGGTCAGGACGAGCGGTCGGTAGGCAGCGGAACGGGCCATGGATGGGGCAAGCCGCAAGCGGCGCCGGTTGGAGTAACGGCCGAGGCGGACCGAGGGAATAGCGGCCGGAGGCTACGTCCGCATTCTTAACGAAGTCTGAAGCCGCACTAGACTTGCTGTCTTTGAAAGGATGGCGACGTGCGCATACTGCTGGTCGAAGACGATACCGCGTTGGCGGATGCCGTGTGCAGCTATCTCGTGGCCAAGGCCTTCGTCGTCGACGTCGCCCCCGGCCTGGCGCAGGCCCGTGCCGCGCTGGTGGCCGTGCAATACGCGGCGGTGCTGCTCGACCTGCACCTGGGCGACGGCGACGGCCTGTCGCTGCTGCCGCACGTGCGAGTCCTGCGCGACCGCCCGATCGTGATCGTGCTGACGGCGCGCGACCAGGTCACCGACCGCATCCGCGGACTCGATGCCGGCGCCGACGACTACCTCATCAAGCCCTACGACCCGGCCGAACTGCTGGCACGGCTGCGCGCGGTCGAGCGCCGCCGCAGCGCCAGCCATTCGCCCGTGCTGCAGCTGGGCACCCTGGAGATCGACCTGGCGCGCGACCTGGTGCGCAAGGACGGCGTGCCGGTCACGCTGACCCAGAAGGAATGGGCGCTGCTGCGCGTGATGGCCACGCGCCCGGAGCGCATCCACACGCGCGACAACCTGGCCGACGCGCTTTACGGTTTCGGCGACGAGGCCGACAGCAACACGCTCGAGGTGTTCGTCAGTCGACTGCGGCGCAAGCTCGGGCGCAGCCACATCCAGACCCTGCGCGGCCTCGGCTATCGGCTGTCCTTCTCCCCGGACGAGGACGAATGAAGCGGCTGCCGCCGGCCGGCGCCGACCCCGACCGGCGCGATTCGCTCGCCGGCCGCCTGACGCGCACGCTGATCGTCTGGGTCGGCGGCGTCTGGATGCTGTGCGTGCTCGGCGTGGTCTGGTACGTGGACCGCGAGATCAACCACAACTTCGACAACGAGCTGGTGGAAGTCTCGCATCGCATGTTCGAGATGGCGGTGCAGGAACTCCACACGCTCCAGCGCGAGCAGGGCACGACCCACGGCACGCTGATCGCGCCGCCGCAGCTGTTCTCGGACGCCGCGGTGATGTACCAGGTGGTCGACACGCACGAGCGCGTGCTGCTGCGCTCCACCGAGGCGCCGCAGGAAGCCTTCGACGTGCCGCTGGCGCCGGGTTTCGCCAACGCCGCGCCCTGGCGCATCTACACGGTGCGCCATCCCACGCTCGACCTCTTCCTGCAGGTCGCCGATCCGCTGCGCGATCGGCGCCGCGCCCTCAACCGCACGCTGCTCGGGCTCATCATCCCGCTCGGTGCCGTGCTGCCGCTGCTCGCGCTCGTGCTGCGCAACGTGGCGCGCACCGAGCTGCGCGTGCTGCAGCGGCTGGCCGAGGAGATCGAGAAGCGCAGCGGCACCGACCTGCGGCCGATCGGGCTGCCGGGACTGCCGCGCGAACTGCGCACGGTCGGCGATCACGTCAACCGGCTGCTCGAACGCCTGTCGCAGGCGCTCGACGTCGAACGCGCACTGGCGGCCAATGCCGCGCACGAACTGCGCACGCCGCTGGCCGCCGCGCGCCTGCGGCTCGAGACCGCGTTCGAGCACGAGCTGCGTCGCGAGGATGTCCAGGCCGCGCTCGACGCGCTGCAGATGCTGAGCCACCGCAGCGAGAAGCTGCTCCAGCTGTCGCGGGCCGAGTCCGGCGCCTCGCTCGCGCGCGCGAGGATCGACCTGGTCCAGCTCGCAGGCACCGTGGCGCAGGAGTTCTGGCAGCATGCCCGCACGCGTGCGCAGCTCGCGTTGAAGGTGCCGGACACCGAGGCGCCGATCGCGCTCGGCGACGTCGACGCGCTCGCCATCGCGCTGCGCAACCTGGTCGAGAACGCCCTGCGCTACAGCGGCGGCAGCCGCGTGGTGATCGAGGTGATGGCGCCCTGCACGCTCGCGGTGCGCGACTTCGGCCCCGGCGTCGACGCGCAACGGCTGGGCACGCTCAGGCAACGCCATGCGCGCCACGGATCCGACCGCACCGGCTACGGACTCGGCCTGTCGATCGTCGCGACCATCGTCGAGAAGCACGGCGCGCAGCTCGTGCTGTCGTCGCCGCCGCCCGGCGCGACCAGCGGTTTCGAAGCCCGCATCGTGCTGGCCCGCGCCTGACAAGCTCAGGGCGTGACCATCGCGCGCAGCCAGTCGGGCAGCGGCATCGCCTTCTTCTTCGGAAAGTCCAGCCAGATGGTGGTCGCGCCGCCTTCCGCGCAGATCACGTCGGGCGCGTCGTCACGCGCCAGCGTGCCCCAGGTCTCGAAGGTGGTGCGGGCCGGGTCGCTCGCGTACATGCGCAGCAGCACCGTGCCCGGGTATTCGATCTGCTGATAGAAGTTGCAGAAGGCATTGATGATCACCATGCCCTCGCCGCCGGGGTCGGGCGCGAAGCCGATCGATTGCATCCAGTCGATGCGCGCCGTCTCGAGGTAGCGGAAATAGCTGGCGTTGTTGAGATGGCCCATCGCGTCCATGTCGCCCCAGCGGATGGGAATGGACATCTCGTAGATCAGTTTCTTTTTTCGGGGACCAGGATTCTCATCGGTGTGCTCGGATGGATGCGAGGATGCCAAGGACGAACAGCAGCGCGGCGGCCATCTCGCCCGCGCGCGGCCAGCGCCCGTCCCACAGGAAGGAATAGAGCAAGGCGAACAGCGTCTCGCTCACGATCAGCTGCCCGCACAGGCTGGCGGAAAGGCGCTGGCTCGCGACGTTCCACAGCACGGTCGCGAGCCAGGTCGAACCGATGCCGCCGGCCAGTGCGATCACGGCGAACAGCGCGACGTCGGGCTGCGCCCGCAGGGTGCCGATGTCCGATCCGACCGCCAGCCACAACAGCAGTGCGCCGAGCCCGGTCGCGATGCCGAGCCAGTTGGCCCAGTCGGCGGCGTGGACGTCGGGATGGCGCTGCAGCCAGGCGGCGTTGAGCAGGCCGAAGGCGGTCCAGCTCGCCATCGCGAGCAGCGCCAGTCCCAGGCCCCATGTGAAGTGAATGCCGCCGGCGCCCTCTCCTGGCCACGCACCGGCGACCATCAGCGCAATGCCTGCGGCCGTGAGCAGCAGCCCCGGCAGCAAGGCCTGCATGCGCAGGCCCGCGGGTCGCCCGAGCAGCATCATCCAGACGGGGATCGTGCCGATGATCAGGCTCGGCACCGCCGTGCCCGCGGCCGCGATCGAGAAGGCCAGCAGCAGGTAATAGCCCGTGAAGCCCAGCACGCTGAGCCCGAGCGCCGCGACACCCTGCCGCACACGCGGCCAGCGCACGCCGGCCGGCCGCGATCCGAGCGCGAGCGCCGCGGCCGCGCCGAAGACCACGAAGCGCGCCGCCGTGATGTCCACCATGCCGAAGTTGCCCACCATGCGCGGTGCCACGAACACCAGGCCCCACAGCGCGCCCGCAGCCAGGCCGGCCGCGATGCCGCCGGCCGCGCGTGGCGTCAAAGGGCGAAGCCGTCGTCGGCCGCGATCACCGCGCCGTTGACGAAATGACTTTGCGCGCTGGCCAGCAGCACGATCAGCCCATCGAGATCATCCGGTTTGCCCACGCGCTTGCGCGGCAGCATGTTGACGAGCTTGACGCCGCCGTCGGTGACCCAGTGCTCCTCGTTGATCTCGGTCGCGATGTAGCCCGGGCACAGCGCGTTCACGTTGATGCCGAAGCGGCCCCACTCGAGCGCCATCGCCTTCGTCATCTGCACGACCGCGGCCTTGCTCATGCAGTAGACGCCGATCTGCGGCATCACCTTGAGCGCTGCCACCGAGGCGATGTTGATGATGCGCCCACCGATGTAGGTGCCGGGCGCCGCGCCCTTGGCGCGCGCGAGCATTCGCTTGCCGATCTCCTGCGCCACGAAGAAGGAGCCCTTGACGTTGGCGTCGAAGATGAAGTCGTAGTCGTCGGGCGTCACGTCCTGCAGGCGCTGCGTGGTGCTCACGCCCGAGTTGTTGATCAGGATGTCGATCGGGCCGACCTCGGTTTCGGCGCGCGCGACGGCGGCCTTGATGCTGCCCTGGTCCGTCACGTCGAGCTCGACCACGTGCGCGTCGCCGCCCTCGCCCTCGATGCGGGCGCGCAGCTCCTTGAGTTTCTCGATGCGGCGGCTGGCCAGCACCACCGCCGCGCCGGCGCGCGCCAGCGTCTTGGCGAACTGCGCGCCGAGACCGCTCGACGCGCCGGTGATGAAGGCCACGCGGCCGGAAAGATCGATGCTGTAAGCCATGAAAGATGTCCCTGCTGGAGTCGCCGGCGGGGCGGCCCGGAACACGCGCGAGCGCCGCATAAAATGATTCGGCCCGACGCGGTGCCTCGCACCCCCAAAAACATTATCGACGAGACCCAGATGACGCACGACGAAATACTTGCCAAGTTCGGCCCGAGGGAAGCCATGGAATACGACGTGGTCGTGGTCGGTGCCGGCCCCGCCGGCCTCTCGACCGCGATCCACCTGAAGCAACTGGCCGCATCCCACGGCAAGGAGATCTCGGTCGTCGTGCTCGAGAAGGGCTCGGAGCCCGGCGCGCACATCCTCTCCGGCGCCATCATGGATCCACGCGCGCTGTTCGAACTGCTGCCCGATTGGGAAGAACTCGGCGCGCCGCTCAACCAGCCCGTCACCCGGGACACCTTCCTCATGCTCAGCGAGAAGGGCGCGACGCGCACGCCCAACTTCATGCTGCCGCACAACTTCCACAACGAAGGCAACTACATCGTCAGCCTCGGCAATGTGGTGCGCTGGCTGGCGCAGCAGGCCGAGGCGCTCGGCGTCGAGATCTTCCCGGGCTTTCCGGCGGCCGAGGTGCTCTACACCGACGACGGCAAGGTGCGCGGCGTCGCCACCGGCAATCTGGGCATCGGCAAGGACGGCGAGCCGACCGACAACCTCCAGCTCGGCATGGAACTGCATGCCAAGTACACCGTGTTCGCCGAGGGCGCGCGCGGCCATCTCGGGCGCCAGCTGATCGCGAAGTACAAGCTGGACGAGGGCAAGGATCCGCAGAGCTACGGCATCGGCATCAAGGAGCTGTGGGAGATCGATCCCGCGCGCCACGAGCCGGGCCTGGCCATCCACACCGCGGGCTGGCCGCTGCCGTCGGACACCTATGGCGGCTCCTTCGTCTACCACGCCGAGAACAACCAGCTGATCATCGGCTACGTGGTCGGGCTCGACTACCAGAACCCCTACATGAGCCCCTTCGAGGAGTTCCAGCGCTTCAAGACGCATCCCAACATCCGCTGGTATTTCGAAGGCCAGGACAAGGGCCTCAAGGCGCCCAAGCGCCTGAGCTACGGCGCACGCGCGATCACCGCCGGCGGCCTGCTCTCGCTGCCCAAGACGGTGTTCCCCGGCGGCGCGCTGGTCGGCTGCGAGGCCGGCTACCTGAACGCGAGCCGCATCAAGGGCAGCCATGCCGCCATCAAGACCGGCATGCTGGTGGCCGACGCGGCCTACGAGGCCGTGATGGCCGGCCGGCAGCACGACGAACTCACGGCCTACCCCGCGGCCTTCGAGAAGAGCTGGCTGCGCACCGAACTCAACAAGGCACGCAACTTCAAGCAGTGGTTCAAGAAGGGCCTGGCGGTCGGCACGGTGATGACCGGCATCGAGCAGTTCGTGCTGCGTGGCCACATCCCGTGGACGATTCACCGCACCGAGGCCGATCACCAGCGCCTCAAGCGGGCATCGGCCGGCAAGAAGATCGCCTACCCGAAACCGGACAACAAGCTCACCTTCGACCGGCTGTCGTCGGTCTTCGTGAGCAACACCAACCACGAAGAGAACCAGCCCGCGCACCTGACGCTCAAGGACGCGACGGTGCCGACCCGGATCAACCTGCCCGACTACGCCGGCCCCGAGAGCCGCTACTGTCCCGCCGGGGTGTACGAGTTCGTGCCGGATGAAGGCGGCAAGGAGCGCCTGCAGATCAATGCGCAGAACTGCGTGCATTGCAAGACCTGCGACATCAAGGATCCGACGCAGAACATCGTGTGGGTGACGCCCGAGGGCGGCGGCGGGCCGAACTACGTCGGCATGTGACGGGTCTTTCTCCCTCCTCCTCTGGGGGAGGGTTGGGGTGGGGGCACCGGGCCTTTGAACTGTGCGTTGCGCGTGACGTGAAGCCGGAGCCGGGAATTCGCCCCGGCCGACAGCCTCAACAGAAATCGCACCCTTCGAATCACCCATTCACAAAGCCGTCACACCCACCCCCGATGCTGCAAGGCTCGCCCGCAAGCCAGCATCCCATGTTCCTCATCAAGACCGACAAGGCCCATCAAGAACTCCAGCCCGGCCGCCGGACCCTCGGCCAGCGTGAGCGCGCCCTGCTGCTGATGGCCAACGGCCATCGCTCGGTGACCGACTTCGGCGAGCTCTTCGGCGGCCGCGAGCAGGCCAGCCGGGTCGCGGCCCAGTTGATGGACACCGGCTATCTGCAGCACCGCCAGCCGCCCCCGCAGCCCGAACCCGCCGCGGCCGTCGCCGCCGATGTCTTCGACGGCAAGCGGTCGCTCGCCACCACGCGGATGTTCCTGTTCGACCTCTGCGAGCGCATGTTCGTGCGGCGCGACCCGCTGCTGGCCGAACGCTTCCGCGAGGCCTTGCGCGCAGCGCGCGACCGCGAATCGATGCTGGCGACGGCCAACGCCATGCTCGAGGCGATCGAGCAGGCCGCCGGCGCCGAGCGCGCCGAATCGATCCGCGAGCGCATCGACAAGCTGCTGCCCGCCCTGCCCCTGCATTGAACCGATCGGCGGCGCCGGGCGCCACCGATCCCTTACACTCACCAGGGTCAGGAGAGAGCCCCGCCCCGCGGAGCCGCCGAAGGCGCAGGTCCCACCGATCCACGGGCCCGAACGCTCAGGCAAAAGGACTGACGAAGCGCCGATCTTTTTCGCGCGTTTCCTTGCTGGAGAGAGCCGGCCCGCCGCGCAAGCGCAGGGCCGTCCACCGAAGGAGCAAACCCCGATCGTGGGGCGAATCTCTCAGGTAAAGCGGACAGCAGGGGTGGCCCATGGCGCGCGCCATGGAACGAGACTGCCCCTTTTGGAGAGTGCCTTGGCCTCCTCATCCGCATCCGGTGACGATCCTCAGAAGACACCGCTGTACGACCTGCACGTGGAACTCGGCGCACGCATGGTGCCCTTCGCCGGCTATTCGATGCCGGTGCAGTACCCGGCCGGCCTGATGGCCGAGCACAAGCACACGCGCAGTGCCGCCGGCCTGTTCGACATCTCGCACATGGGCCAGCTCCGGCTGGTCGGCCCCGACGCCGCGGCCGCGTTCGAAACCCTGATGCCGGTCGACGTCGTCGGCCTGGCGGCCGGCCGGCAGCGCTACGGCCTGCTGCTGAACGACGACGGCGGCATCCTCGACGACCTGATGTTCTTCAACGAAGGCAAGGATTCGCTCTTCGTGATCGTCAACGGCGCCTGCAAGAAGGCCGACATCGCCCACATCACCGCGAAGATCGGCGCACGCTGCCAGGTGCAACCCCTGCCCGACCACGCCCTGCTGGCGCTGCAGGGGCCACAGGCTGCGGCGACGCTGGCGCGGCTGTCGCCCGGGATCGAGCGCTTCGTCTTCATGACCGGCGGTGCGGTGCAGATCGGCGGCATCGCCGCCTTCGTCACGCGCAGCGGCTACACCGGCGAGGACGGCTTCGAGATCTCGGTCGCCGCGCAGGACGCCGAGGCGCTGGCCCGCCTGCTGCTCGCGCAGGCCGAGGTCAAGCCCGTCGGCCTGGGCGCACGCAATTCGCTGCGGCTCGAAGCGGGGCTGTGCCTCTACGGCAACGACATCGACGAGACGACCACGCCGGTCGAGGCCTCGCTCGGGTGGGCGATGCAGAAGGTGCGCCGCGCCGGCGGCGCGCGCGAAGGCGGCTTTCCCGGCGCCGCGAAGGTGCTGGCACAACTCGTCGCCGCCAGCGGCACGGCCGGCCACCTCGACCACCACACGCTCAAGCGCAAGCGCGTCGGCCTGGTGGCGCTGGAGCGCGTGCCGGTGCGCGACGGCACGCTGCTCGAATCCTTCGAAGGCCAGCCGATCGGCCACGTGACCAGCGGCCTGCTCGGCCCCACGGTCGACCGGCCGGTCGCGATGGCCTATGTGGCGCTCGCCTACGCCGAACCCGGCACACGCATCCAGGCCATGGTGCGCGGCAAGGCGGTGCCGATGGAAGTCAGCACCATGCCCTTCGTGCCCGCCCACTACTTCAGAGGCTGAGCCTCGACCCGATTCCTTCCATTCAAGCGGCCCATTTTTTCCAGGAGATTCCTTCATGACCATCAAGTACACCAAGGACCACGAATGGGTCCAGCCCGGGGACGGCAACACCGCCACGGTCGGCATCACGCTGCATGCGCAGGATGCGCTCGGCGACGTGGTCTTCGTCGACCTGCCCCCGATCGGCAAGACCTTCGCGCAGGGCGAGATCGCCGGCGTGGTCGAGTCGGTCAAGGCCGCGGCCGACGTGTTCATGCCCGTGTCGGGCGAGATCACCGAAGTCAACGAGGCGCTGCGCGCCGACCCTTCGCTGGCCAACAGCGACCCGACCGGCGCCGGCTGGTTCTTCAAGGTGCGCCTCGGCGAGCCGGCGCAGCTCGACGCGCTGCTCGACGCCACGGCCTATCAGAAATTCGCCGACGAAGCCTGATTCGACCCTTCCCTGCCCGACCGCACGACTGCCCTCCATGCCGACGCCCGTCCAGACCTCCCTACCCTCGCTGCGCTATCTCGAGAACGCCGAGGAATTCATCGCCCGCCACATCGGCATCGAAGCCGCCGACGAGGCACCCATGCTGTCCGCCATCGGCTCGAAGTCGCGCGCCGAACTGATCGACGGCATCGTGCCGCCGGCCATCCGCCGCCGCGCGCCGATGCGTCTGCCGGCGCCGGCGACGGAGGCCGACGCGCTGGCCGAGCTCAAGGCCATCGCGGTCAGGAACAAGGTGGCGCGCAGCTTCATCGGCCAGGGCTACTACGGCACCCACACGCCCGGCGTGATCCTGCGCAACGTGCTGGAGAACCCGGCCTGGTACACCGCCTACACGCCCTACCAGGCCGAGATCTCGCAGGGCCGCATGGAGGCGCTGCTCAACTTCCAGACCATGGTCTGCGACCTCACGGGCATGGCGATCGCCAACGCCTCGATGCTCGACGAGGCCACCGCGGCGGCCGAGGCGATGACGCTGGCGCGGCGCAGCGTCAAGAGCAAGAGCAACGTGTTCCTGGTGTCGGGCGACTGCCATCCGCAGACCATCGAGGTGATCCGCACGCGCGCCGTGCCGCTCGGCATCGAGGTCCGGGTCAGCACGGTGTCGGAAACCCTGCCGCACCTGATGGCCAGCGGCGCCTTCTTCGGCGTGCTGGCGCAGTACCCCGCCACCACCGGCCAGGTGCATGACCTGCGTCCGCTGGCCGGCCATGCGCACCAGTGCGAGGCCGCCTTCTGCGTCGCGGCCGACCTGCTGGCGCTCACGCTGCTGGCGCCGCCCGGCGAATGGGATGCCGACATCGTCTGCGGCACCACGCAGCGCTTCGGCATGCCGATGTGCAACGGCGGCCCGCATGCGGCCTACCTGGCCTGCCGCGACGCGTTCAAGCGCTCGCTGCCCGGCCGCCTGGTGGGCGTGAGCGTCGACACGCACGGCCAGCCCGCCTACCGGCTCGCGCTGCAGACGCGCGAGCAGCACATCCGGCGCGAGAAGGCCACCTCCAACATCTGCACGGCACAGGTGCTGCCCGCGGTGGTGGCCAGCATGTATGCGGTCTACCACGGGCCCGATGGGCTGCGCCGCATCGCGCAGCGCGTGGCCGCGCTCACCGCCGTGCTGGCGACCGGCATCGAGCAGATGGGCCGCGAACTGGTCAACGGCAGCGCCTTCGACACCCTCACCGTCAAGACCGGCGACGACGCGCCGAAGATCCTCGAGCGCGCGCACGCCGCCAGCATCAACCTGCGCCAGGGGCTGCAGCACCACCTGGGCATCTCGCTCGACGAGACCACCACGCGCGCCGACATCGAGACGCTGTGGGCGCTCTTCGTGCCGACGGGCACGCCGATGCCGCGCTTCGACGAACTCGCGGGCGCGGTCGCCTCGCGCATTCCCGAAGACCTGCGCCGCACCAGCGCCTTCCTCGTGCATCCGGTGTTCAACACCCACAAGAGCGAGACCGCGATGCTGCGCTACATCCGCAGTCTGAGCGACAAGGACCTCGCGCTCGACCGCAGCATGATCCCGCTCGGCAGCTGCACGATGAAGCTCAACGCGACCAGCGAGATGATCCCGATCACCTGGCCCGAGTTCGCCAACATCCATCCCTTCGCGCCGGCCGAGCAATTGCAGGGCTATGCGCAGCTCGACGCCCAGCTGCGCGCCTGGCTCTGCGAGGCGACCGGCTACGCAGGCATCAGCCTGCAGCCCAACGCCGGCTCGCAGGGCGAATACGCCGGCCTGCTGGCGATCAAGGCCTTCCATGCGGCGCAGGGGGACAGCCATCGCGACATCTGCCTGATCCCCTCGTCCGCCCACGGCACCAACCCGGCCAGCGCGCAGATGGCCGGCATGCAGGTGATCGTGACCGCGTGCGACGCGCAAGGCAACGTCGACATGGACGACCTGCAGCGCGCCTGCGAGAAGCACGCCGACAGGCTGGCCGCGGTGATGATCACCTACCCCAGCACGCACGGCGTGTTCGAGACACGCGTGAAGGAACTCTGCGAGCTCGTGCATGCGCACGGCGGCCGCGTCTACGTGGACGGCGCCAACATGAACGCGCTGGTCGGCGTGGCCGCGCCCGGCGAGTTCGGCGGCGACGTGAGCCACCTGAACCTGCACAAGACCTTCTGCATTCCGCACGGCGGCGGCGGGCCGGGCGTGGGCCCGGTGTGCGTGGTCGAAGACCTCGTGCCTTATCTGCCCGGGCATGCGACCGGCGGCATCTCGTCGCACGGCGTCGGTGCCGTTTCAGCGGCGCCGCTGGGCAACGCAGCCGTGCTGCCGATCAGCTGGATGTACTGCCGCATGATGGGCGCGAGCGGCCTGCAGGCCGCGACCGAGACCGCGATCCTGAGCGCCAACTACATCAGCGCGCGCCTCAAGGAGCACTACCCCACGCTCTATGCGAGCCCCAACGGCCACGTGGCGCACGAATGCATCCTCGACCTGCGCCCGCTCAAGGACACCAGCGGCGTGACGGCCGAGGACGTGGCCAAGCGGCTGATCGACTACGGCTTCCATGCGCCGACGCTGAGCTTCCCGGTGCCGGGCACGCTGATGGTCGAGCCGACCGAGAGCGAGCCGCTGGCTGAACTCGACCGCTTCATCGACGCGATGATCGCGATCCGCGGCGAGATTCGCCGCATCGAGGAAGGCGTCTGGCCGAAGGACGACAACCCGCTCAAGCACGCGCCGCACACCGCGGCCAGCCTGCTGGGCAGCGAATGGACGCGGCCCTATTCACGCGAGCTCGGCGCCTTTCCGCTGGCCAGCCTCAAGGCAGGCAAGTACTGGCCGCCGATCGGCCGCGTCGACAACGTCTACGGCGACCGCAACCTGTTCTGCAGCTGCGTGCCGATCGGCGCCTACCCGACGAACTGAAGCCGGGCCGCGCGGCGAACCGCGCTTCGGCGCGCTATTCGCGCCGGGCCAGATCGTCGCGGAAGAAGGCGTTGAGTTCGCCGCCGGGCGCGGCATCGGCAAAACCGTCGAAGCGGCCTTCGTCGGCGATGAGCCGGGCCGCGCGAATGAAACCGCCCCAGGCCGCGCGCGCCAGCGCGCCGCCGACACTCACGCGCCGCACGCCCAGTTCGGCGATGTCCTTCATCGTCAGATCGCTGCTCCAGCCGACGAGCAGGTTGAAGGGCTTGGGCGCGACCGCGGCGACGACGGCGGCGATCTGCTCTCGCGTGCGGATGCCAGGCGCATAGAGGCAGTCGGCGCCGGCCTGCGCATAGGCCTGCAGCCGCGCGATCGCCTCGTCGAGGTCGGGCCGGCCGTGCAGGAAGCCCTCGGCGCGCCCGACCAGCAGCGTGTCGCCGCCGGCCTTGTCGATGGCGCCGCGCGCCGCGCGAATCCGTGCGACGGCCTCGTCGATGGCGTAGAGCGGCGCGGCCGCGTCGCCCGTCGCGTCCTCGATCGACAGGCCGGCCACGCCGGTCTCCACCGCCAGCCGCACGCTCTGCGCGACGCCGGCCGGATCGTGCGCGAAGCCGCTCTCGAAATCGGCGTTCATCGGCAGATCGGTCGCGGCGACGAGCGTGCGCAGGTGCTCGAGCACCATGTCCCGCGGCGCCGCGCCATCGGCGCGCCCCTGCGACCAGCCGAAGCCCGAGCTGGTGGTCGCCAGCGCCTTGAAGCCCATGCCCTGCAGGAAGCGCGCGCTGCCGATGTCCCAGGGGTTGGGGATGACGAAGCAGCCGCTGTCGTGCAGTTGCCGGAAGGTGCGCCGCTTGTCGGCGACGCCGGGTCTGGTTTCGGCCATGGTGGCTCCTGGAAAAAAGATTGCGGATGCGCCTGCCGCTAGGCGGCCGGCTTGCGGCCGCGGCGTGGCGGCTCGCGCCATTCTGTCTCGTCCACGGTGCGCGCGAAATGGCGGAAATAGCGCCCGAACTCCGGCGCGACACGATGCAACTCGCGGCGATGCTGGATCGCCAACTGATTGAGCACCATCTTGCCGCGCTCGGTGAGTTCCACCCGCACGCTGCGGCGATCGTCTTCGCACGA
Organism: Variovorax sp. SRS16; assembly: GCF_901827165.1. Taxonomy (NCBI): domain Bacteria; kingdom Pseudomonadati; phylum Pseudomonadota; class Betaproteobacteria; order Burkholderiales; family Comamonadaceae; genus Variovorax; species Variovorax sp. SRS16. Next base: position 2,103,724 of record NZ_LR594666.1, on the reverse strand, counting down.
GCGTCGCACGACCAGGCCCAGCTGCTCGATGCGGTCGACCAGGCCGACGGCGCTGTTGTGCTTGATGTTCAGCTTCTGCGCGAGCACCTTCAGCGTGAACGGCACGGCGCCCTCGTCGCCCAGGGTGACGAGCAGCGCCTGGTATTGCTGCGAGGTCAGGCCGAGCTCGCCCGACACCTGCTCGCTGAAAAACTCGAACTGCCGCAACGCCACCCGGAAAGCGGCCAGCCGGCGCAACTCCGCTTCACGCACTTGAATCACCTCCTGTCGGTTCGATCAGGTTCCTGCGCATGCAAATTCGTTCGCTCATTAGGTGTTTTCACTCAAGGCGAGTCCATTGACGTTGTATCGTGACGCGATGTAAATTAAATAAGATGTCGTAGCACGATATATCGAGCCTCAGCCACTGTCTACAAGGAGAGTCCTCATGAGCGAGTCCGAAGATGCAAACGGCGCCAGCAGTATCCACCGAAGGGGGATCCTGAAGGCAGGGGCCGCGGCGGCAGCCGGTGCGCTGCTTCCCGGCATGGCGATGGCCGACGACTATCCGGCACTGGCCAACTACCCCGCAGGCGTGGCCGGCGACAGCGTGTTCGTCGGCCTGCCGGTCGACCTCACCGGCCCGTATTCGGCCGAGGGCGCGGACGAGCAGCGCGGCTACGAGCTCGCGGCAGAACAGCTCAACGCCGGCCATCCGAACGTGCTCAAGATCTCCCCGCTCACCAAGAAGGGCGTGCTCGGCAAGAAGATCGTGCTCGGCGTGGCCGATGCCGAGACCAAGCCCAACACCGCGGTGCAGGCGGCCACCCGCTTCATCCACGAGAACAAGGCGATGATGATCAGCGGCAGCGTCAGCAGCGCCGTCGCCATCGCACTGCAGAAGGTGTGCGACCGCGAGAAGACCATCTACCTCGCGGCCATCAGCGGCTCCAACGAAACCACCGGCGTCGACTGCCAGCGCTACGGCTTTCGCCTCTGCCATTACGCCTACTCCGCGGCCAAGGCGATCTCGCCGGTGCTCGGCCAGTCGCTCGGCAAGAACCGCAAGGCGGTGTACCTCGTGCCCGACTACACCTACGGCCACACCACGCACGACTCGATGGTCGAGTTCACCGCCAAGGAAGGCTGGAAAGAGGTCGGCCAGCAGGTCCATCCGCTGGGCGCCAAGGACTACAGCTCCTACCTCATCAACATCGCCAACAGCGGCGCCGACACGCTGGTCGTGATCGACTACGGCCTCGACGCGGTCAACTCCATCAAGCAGGCCAAGCAGTTCGGCATCCTCGACAAGATGAAGCTGGTCATTCCGTACATGGCGCCCTTCCTCGGCGAGGAGCTCGGCGCCGACATCATGCAGGGCGTCTACGGCTGCATGGGCTTCTGGTGGACGCTGCAGGACAAGTACCCGATCGCGAAGGACTTCGTCTCGGCCTTCGAGGCCAAGTACAAGGACAAGCCGCACGACTCAGCCTACATCGCCTACCTCAACACCGTGCTGTGGGCCGACGCCGTCGAGCGCGCCAAGACCTTCTACGCGCCCGAGGTGATCAAGGCCTACGAGAAGGGCGTCAAGCGCCAGGGCCCGGTGGGCGAGGTCTGGTTCCGCGGCGACGATCACCAGGGCATCGTCAACTTCCCGATCGTGCGCGGCAAGAAGCCGGCCGACATGAAGGACAAGAACGACTTCTTCGACATCGTCACCGTGGTGAACGGCGCCGATGTGGTGGCGCCGGTGGGATTGCTCGGCTGCAAGCTCGGTTCGTACACCTGATCCGCCCTCCCGCAACCGTCCGTTCCTGAAGGGAGTGCTGGATGCCCAGCATGCCGCTTGTCCTATCGCAGCTGTTCAATGGCCTGGCTGCGGGCCTGCTGCTGGCATTGATCAGCACCGGGCTGACCATCATCTATGGCACCCTGGGCGTCATCAACTTCGCCCACGGTGCCATCTTCGTGGTGGGCGCCTACGCAGGGCTGATGACCTTCAACGCCACCGGCTCGTTCATCCTCGCGATCGTGGTCGGCTCGGCCGTCACGCTGGTCCTGGGGCTCGTCATCGAGCGCGGCATCGTGCGCCTGTTCTACGGACGGCCGCCGGAAGACCAGCTGCTGGTCACCTTCGGCATCGGCATCGTGCTGGTGGAGATCGTGCGCTCCATCTTCGGCGGCATCGGCCTCACGATGCCCGAGCCGGCCTGGGGCCATGGCATCGTCAACATGGGCTTCCTGATCTATCCGCTCTACCGCATGGAGATCCTCGGCATCTCGGCGCTGACGCTGGTGGCGCTCTACATCGTGCTGTACCGCACCCGCCTCGGCCTGATCGTGCGCGCCGGCATCGAGGACGCGCTGATGGTCAACATGCTCGGCGTCAACGTGCAGCGCTCCTTCCTGATGGTGTTCGGCCTCGGCGCGATGGCGGCGGGCTATGCCGGCGTCATCAACTCGCCGATCGTCTCGCTGTCGCCGGACATGGGCGCGCGCATCCTGGTCGATTCCTTCGTGGTGGTCGTGATCGGCGGCGTCGGCTCCTTTCCTGGCGCGATCATCGGCGGCATCATCGCCGGCGAGATCCAGAGCCTGACCTCGATGTTCGATCCGGCCTACTCCGACGTGATGCTGTTCGCGGTGATGGCGCTGGTGCTGATCTTCCGGCCGCAAGGTCTGATGGGGCAGGAGGGACGCGAATGAGCCGCGGCATCCCGACTCCGCCCCTGCGCAGCCGCCTCGGGCCGGAGATCGCAGTGGCGATCGGGCTGGTCATCGCGCCTTTCATCCTGCCCCATCTCGGCATCGGCGCCGACCTGATGGGCCGCATCCTGATCTGGGGCCTGTTCGGCATCGGCTTCGACCTGCTGTTCGGCTACGCGGGGCTGCTGTCCTTCGGGCAGGCCGCGTTCTACGGCGTCGGCGGCTTCGTGACCGCCTACCTGCTGACCGACAACGTCGTGCCCCACATGCTGGTGGCGCTGCTGATCGGCACCGTCGCCGCCGGCATCGCGGGCCTGGTCATCGGCTACCTGACGCTGCGCCGCACCGGCATCTATTTCGCGATGAGCACACTGGCCTTCGCCGAGATGTTCTTCTTCATCGAGAACGGGCCGCTGCGCGCCTGGACGGGCGGTGAGAACGGCGTCGCCGGCATCCCGCCGCCGGCCGTGTCGATCGGCTCGCTCACGCTGAACATCACGAGCGGCTGGCCGATGTACACCTTCCTCGCGATCTTCTTCTTCGTCGGCTACCTCATCGCGCGCCGCATCGTGCACTCGCCCTTCGGCGCGGTGCTGACGGCGATCCGCGGCAACCCGCTGCGCGCCACCGCGCTCGGCCACTCGATCCAGCACTACAAGCTCGCGGTGTTCGTCATCGCGGCGCTCTACGGCGGCGTGGCCGGCGGCCTGCTCGGCGTGTTCCAGAGCTTCATGCCGCCCGACGCCTTCATGCTGGACACCTCGGCGCAGCTGGTGATCCAGACGGTGATCGGTGGTGCCGGCACCCTGCTCGGCCCGCTGCTCGGCGCGACCATCTGGCTCTACCTGTACGAAGGCCTGCAGCACATCCCGAGCATCGGCGCCTACTGGAAGCTGGTGCTGGGCGTGGTCTTCGTGGTGCTGATCACGCTGTTCCGCCATGGCGTCGGCGGCGTCCTCGTGGCCGCGCTCAAGCGCCGCACCGGCACGGCCGAGAACATGCTCGCGCCCGAGGCCGCGCAGGCCGCAGCGACCTCGAACGCGCCCTCGCTCGCCATCGTGGCACCGGCCGCGGCGGCCGCCGGCACGCCGGTGCTCGAGACCCGCGGCGTCACCAAGGCCTATGGCGGCCTGACGGCCGTCAGCGACGTGAGCTTCACGCTGGCCGAAGGCGAGATCCGCGGCGTGATCGGGCCGAACGGCGCCGGCAAGTCGACCTTCTTCAAGATGCTGGCCGGCGAGGTGCAGCCGACCCGCGGCCAGGTGTTCATGCGCGGCGCCGAGATCACCGGCATCGGCGTGACCGCGGTGTGCCAGCGCGGCATGAGCAAGAGCTACCAGATCAATCAGCTGTTCGAGACGCTCACCGTGCGCGAGAACATGGTGATCGCGGTGCTCGCCCGCGCACGCGGGCGCTTCCGGCTCGACATGCTGCGCCGGCTGTTCAGGGTGCAGGGCCTGGGCGACCAGGTCGAGGCGGCGATCGGCCTGGTCGGCCTCGCGGGCTCGGCCGCGACGCGCGTGTCCGAGCTGTCCTATGGCGAGAAGCGACGCCTCGAGATCGGGCTGGCGCTGGCCACCGGCGCCAACGTGCTGCTGTTCGACGAACCGCTCGCCGGCCTCGGCCCGGAAGAGCGCGTGCACATCGTCGCGCTGCTCAAGTCGATCCGCCAAGGTCGCACGATGGTGATCGTGGAGCACGACATGGACGCGCTGTTCGAGCTGGCCGAACGCATCACGGTGCTGTACGAAGGCCGCAAGCTCGCGGAAGGCACGCCCGCCGAGATCCAGCGCGATCCGGCCGTGCAGACCGCCTATCTCGGAGGGCTCGAAGAGCATGAGTCTGCTTGAGATCGACAAGCTCAACAGCTTCTACGGCGACTCGCACATCCTGTTCGATGTGTCGATGCGGGTGGAGGCCAACGAGGTCGTCGCGCTGCTCGGGCGCAATGGCGCGGGCAAGAGCACGACGCTGAAATCGCTGATGGGCGTGGTGCAGGCCAAATCCGGCACCATCCGGCTCGACGGCCGCGACGTGACCGGCACGGCGCCCTACAAGCTGGCGCGCGCCGGCATCCAGCTGGTGCCCGAGGAGCGCCGCATCTTCGGCAGCCTGACGGTGCACGAGAACCTCGTGCTCGCCGCCATGACGGCCGACAAGCCGCTGTCCTTCGATGCGGTCTACCAGACCTTCCCGCGCCTGGACGAGCGCCGGCGCAACCGCGGCAAGCAGCTGTCGGGCGGCGAGCAGCAGATGCTGGCGATCGCGCGCGCGATGATCCGCGACCCGCGCATCATCCTGCTGGACGAGCCTTTCGAGGGCCTGGCGCCGCTGATCGTGCGCGACCTGATGCGGGTCTGCAGGGGCCTTGCGGAACGCGGCCACACCATCGTCATCGTCGAGCAGAACGTGCATGCGGCGCTGTCGCTCGCGCACCGCTGCTATGTGGTGAACAATGGCCATATCGTCTACGACGGCACGCCCGAGCATCTGCGCACCGAGCGCGATCTGGTCGAAAAATACCTGGGTGTGAAAACCTGAAGCCCGGAGCACCCGCCATGACGCCCACCGCCGCCTGCGTGATCGGACACATCACCGTCAAGGATGCCGCCAGGTGGGCGCAGTACGTGGCCAGCGTGCCGGGCACGCTGGCCGACTGGCAGGCCGAGCTGGTGTTCCGCGGCCAATGCCGCGAGGTGCTCGGCGGCACGCACGGCCACACCGACACCGTGGTGCTGCGCTTCCCGAGCGTCGAGGCGGCCGAGGGCTGGTTCCGCTCGCCGGCCTACCAGGCGCTGATCCCGCTGCGCCACCAGGCCGCGGACGTCGACCTGATCCTCTGCGCGGCCTGAAGCCGGCGGGCAAACAAATATTTACACACCGGCGCGTCGCGGCGTGTCGATCTCGCCGACGCTCGCACGACGTTCATTCAGAGCCCAGCCTCGTTTCCGGTCGCACCGACCGAAGGGCGGGTTCGCGTTTCAAGGAGCGATGCGATGCGATTCATGGTGATCGTCAAGGCCAACAAGGACTCGGAAGCCGGCGTGATGCCCAGCCAGGACATGCTGACCGAGATGGGCAAGTACAACGAGGAGCTGGTCAAAGCCGGCATCGTGCTCGGCATGGAAGGCCTGCATGCGAGCTCGAAGGGCGCGCGCATGCGCTTCGACGGCAAGCAGCGCACGGTGACCGACGGCCCGTTCAGCGAGACCAAGGAGCTGATCGCCGGCTTCTGGCTGTGGCAGGTGCGCTCGAAGGAGGAAGCGCTCGAATGGCTCAGGCGCGCGCCTTTCGACGGCGGCACCGAGATCGAGCTGCGCCAGGTCTTCGAGGCCGAGGACTTCGGCGCCGAGTTCACGCCCGAGCTGCGCGAACAGGAAGAGCGGCAGCTCGCGCAGATGGCGGCCACGAAAGCGTCGGGCGAGCGCCGTTGATACGGAACAATAGCCTCTTCAATCCGAGCAAGGAGTGACCGACATGCGATTCATGATGCTGATGATCCCCAAGGGCTACGAGAGCGCGACGCCCGGCACCATGCCCGATGCCAAGGCCGTCGAGGCAATGATGAAATACAACGAGTCCCTCAAGCAGGCCGGCGTGCTGCTCGCGCTCGACGGCCTGCATCCGCCGTCGATGGGTGCGCGCGTGAGCTTTTCCGGCGGCAAGCCGAAGGTGACCGACGGCCCCTTCGCCGAGGCCAAGGAAGTGCTCGGCGGCTACTGGATGATCGACGTCGCCTCGAAGGCGGAGGCGATCGCCTGGGCCTCGCGCTGCCCCGGCTCGGAGAACGAGACCATCGAGGTGCGCCAGGTGCAGGAGTTCTCCGACTTCCCGCCCGACGTGCAGAAGGCCGCCGAGGGCTTCGACGACCTGAAGAAGCGCTGAGACCAACGCGTGCCCACCGACGCCGAGATCCACCGCAGCATCAACGCCGTCTGGCGCATCGAATCCGCCCGGATCATCGGTGCGCTGGCGCGCATGCTGCGCGATGTCGGCACGGCCGAGGAACTGGCGCAGGACGCGCTGGTCGCGGCGCTGGAGCAATGGCCGCGCGACGGTGTTCCCGACAATCCCGCGGCCTGGCTCACGGCCACCGCCAAGCACCGCGCGATCGACCTGCTGCGCAAGCGCACGCTGCATGCGAGCAAGGAAGAGGAGCTCGGCCGCGAATTCGATGCGCAGCACGCGATGGCCGCGGCGGACTTCGCCGAGGCGGTCGATGCCGCGCTCGACGACGAGGTCGGCGACGACCTGCTGCGCCTGGTGTTCACCGCCTGCCATCCGGTGCTGTCGCCCGAGGCGCGCGTGGCGCTGACCCTGCGCCTGCTCGGCGGCCTGAGCACCGACGAGATCGCGCGCTCCTTCCTCGTGCCGGAGCCGACCATCGCGCAGCGCATCGTGCGCGCCAAGCGCACGCTGGCCGCTGCGCGCGTGCCCTTCGAGGCGCCGCGCGCCGACGAACTGGCGGCACGCCTGTCGTCCGTGCTGGAGGTTGTCTACCTGGTGTTCAACGAAGGCTACTCGGCCACCGCCGGCGACGACTGGATGCGGCCCGCGCTGTGCGACGAGGCGCTGCGCCTCGGGCGCATCCTGGCCGAGCTCGTGCCGGACGAGCCCGAGGTCCATGGGCTGGTCGGGCTGATGGAGATCCAGGCCTCGCGCGCATCGGCGCGCGTCGATGCGGACGGCGAGCCGATCCTCCTGCTCGAACAGAACCGCAGCCGCTGGGACCAGCTGCTGATCCGCCGCGGATTCGCCGCACTGGCGCGGGCCGAGAAGCTCGGCGGCGCGCTCGGGCCGTACGCGCTGCAGGGCGCGATCGCTGCCTGCCATGCGCGCGCCCGCACGCCCGAACAGACCGACTGGAACCGCATCGCCGCGCTCTACGACGCGCTGGCCCAGCGCATGCCCTCGCCCATCGTCGAGCTCAACCGTGCCGTCGCGCTGTCGATGGCCTTCGGCCCGGCCGTCGGTCTCGAACGGGTCGATGCGCTGCAGTCCGAGCCGCAGCTCCAGGGCTATCACCTGCTGCCGAGCGTGCGCGGCGATCTGCTCGCCAAACTCGGCCGCCACGGCGAGGCCTGCGAAGAGTTCCAGCGCGCGGCCTCGCTCACGCGCAATGCGCGCGAGCGCAAGCTGCTGCTGATGCGCGCGCTGGCCTGCGCCGGCGGCGCCGCGGCCGACGCGCAGGACTGAAGGGCCCGCCCTACTTCTTCGCCATCGCGCCGGTCGCGATCTGGCGGCGCAGCTCCGTCAGCTTCGTCTTCATGCGCCGCTCGTTGACCGGCCCCATGCGCACCATCATCTTCTGCCCGGCCGACAGCGCCTGCAGCTGCGGATCGGCGAATTCGTAGCGCACCCAGGGCCGATCGGGCGCCTGGTCGCCCTTGACCTCGGTCAACGTGACGCGGACCGGCCCCGAAGGCTCGGGCGCCTGCAGCAGATGGTCGAGCACCGCCACCAGCCGGTCGTTGAAGTAGCGCCCCGGATAGCCCAGCTCCTCGTAGGCCTGCTGGAACAGCGGATAGAGCCGCGCATAGACCGCCACCGCGCGCGCCGTATCGACCGACTCGGCGAACAGCACGAAGGGCGTGTAGCGGCTGCCGTTGTCGGCGCTGATGGTCTGGTTGTCGCCCTCGCCCTGCACGGTGAAGCGCTGCGGCGCCGGGTTCAGCGGCCACACGCGGGCCGGCGCCTGCGCGCGCGGCAGGTTGTCCACGGTGGCGACGAAGCGGCGCACGAAGCCATCGAGCTGCAGGAAGGAGGCCACCGACTTCTTGCCGAGCAGATCGGTGAGCGCGTCGCCGACCTGTGCATCGGCATCGGCCAGCGCGGGCAAGGCGGCGTCGGGCGCGGCCAGCGCGTCGACGGGGTTCTGCGGACCCGACGCGACCGCGGCCGGTGCGGGCGCAGGCGGGTTGTCCGACGGCGGCGCGGATGCGGCCGGCGGCGGTGGCGGCGGTTCCACCTGCCGCTGCGACCAGTACCACCATCCGGCGCCGGCCGCGATCAGCACGAGCACGATGATGACGAAGGTCCAGGGCGAGGACTCGCGGCCCGGCCTGAATTCCGTGGGGTCCCGTTCGGACATGGGGCATGTTCCTTTCATCGGTTGGCAACGGTCATTGTCCATTGGATACCACTGCGTTTCGCCGCGCCGTAACGCCCTGTGACGCCCAGTGACTTCACATGCGCGGAATACAATTCCATTCTCATTTCCAGGAGCAGCGCGTTGGCACATATCATCGGCGGCATCGGTACCTCGCATGTGCCCACGATCGGCGTGACCTATGACAAGGGACGCCAGAACGAGCCGGCCTGGGCACCGCTGTTCGAAGGCTACAAGCCGGTGGCGAAGTGGCTCGCCGAACAGCGGCCCGACGTGCTGATCGTGTTCTACAACGACCACGCCAACAGCTTCTTCTTCGATTGCTATCCGACCTTCGCGATCGGCATCGGCGCACTGCACGCGCTGGCCGACGAAGGCGCCGGGCTGCGGCCGCTGCCGCCGATCCCGGGGCATTCCGATCTCGCGGTGCACCTGGCCGAATCGCTGGTCAACGACGAGTTCGACATGACGGTGTTCCAGGACCGTCCGCTCGACCACGGCTGCCATTCGCCGTTGCCGCTGCTGTGGCCGCATGCCGAGGGCTGGCCGGGTGCGATCGTCCCGATCCAGATCAACGTGCTCCAGTACCCGCTGCCGACCGCGCTGCGCTGCTACAAGCTGGGCCAGGCGGTGCGCCGCGCCGTGCAGTCGTACCCCGGCGACCTGCGCGTCGCGGTGGTCGGCACCGGCGGTCTCTCGCACCAGATCCATGGCGAGCGCACCGGCTTCAACAACACCGAGTGGGATCTGCGCTTCCTCGATCTGCTGGAGCACGAGCCCGAGGCACTCACGAAGCTCAGGCACGTGGACTACGTGCGCCTCGGCGGCGCCGAAGGGGCCGAAGTCATCATGTGGCTGGCGATGCGCGGCGCGCTCGCGCCGCGCATCCGCCAGCTGCACCGCAACTACTACCTGGCGACCACCACCGCGATGACGGTCACGCTCTACGAGGAGCTCGCCGCATGAACGCGCAGCTCGAAGGCATCGAGTCGATCACGGGCACCTACCCCTTCGATCTGAAGGCGAGCCTGCGCACGCTGCGCATCAACCGTTTCTTCTGGCACCTGGCGCGCGCCGAGCATCGCGAACTGTTCCTGCGCGACGAGGAAGAAGCGATGCGCCGCGAAGGCCTGAGCGAGGAGGAGAAGGCGCTGGTGCGCACGCGCGACTGGCTGGGCCTGGTGCGCTACGGCACCAACTTCTTCGTGCTCGAGAAATTCGCGCGCGTGGTGAAGATGAGCAACCTCGAGGTCTACGCCAAGATGCGCGGCGAGAGCTTCGAGGATTTCATGAAGACGCGGCGCGTGCCGGACGCGCGCTGAAGGGCGCGCGGCCTCATCGCCGCGCCGGCTTCTTCAGCGCCGGTCGAGGTAGCTGTCCAGGAATTCGAGCGGCGCGGCATGCCATGCCCGGCCGGTGCCGACGTGGTCGCCGAACTCGATGTGCGCATCCGCGTCCGGTGCATAGGCCGGCCATGCGGCCAGGCCCGGCGCATTGGGATCGCCGCTGCGCGCGAACGCGATCCAGGCCGAGCGCATGGCCTGCGAGACCGCCACGTCGGTCGCGTCGAAGGGCTCCGGCTGCGCGCTGCGCCCGGCCGCGAGATGGCCGAACACGTGCGCGACCTCGTCGCCATGGTGGGGACCGTCGAGCTGCCCGGGCCGCCGCCGCGTGAACACATAGCGCCAGGTGCGCGGCTCGCGCCGGCTCATGGTCTGCGCCAGCAGGCGCGCGCCGTAGTTGAACTGCGTGTCGGCGAAGATCCGCGCGATCGCCGCGCGGGCTTCGAAGTCGCTGCCTGCCGGATAGAGCGCCAGCGCTTCCTGCACGGCACCGCCGAAGTTGGCCTCGACCATGCGGCGATAGTCGTCCACCGTATCGATCGGCCAGCTGGCGGTGAGCAGCGTGCCCTCGTCGGCATTGGTGCCGACGATGAGCGGCATCGCGAGGATGCGGCCGGCCTTGAAGGCCGTGCGTTCGTCCTCGGGAATGAGCCAGCCGTCGCAGATCGGCCGCAGCACGCGCGGCGTGGTCAGGCCGCGCACCTTGGGCGAGCATTTCGCGGTCAGCGCGAAGACCTCGGCGGCGCTCAGGCGGCGCAGCGCATCGATGTCCTCGTCGAGACTGCGGCCGACACGTTCGGCATCGGCCTGCGTGGCCAGCGGACGCCCCGCGCCCGGGCTGTGCAGGATCGCCTGCTGGAACAGGCCCTGGGCCATCGGTGAACTCAGCAGCAGCGAGATCGACGCCGACCCGGCCGAGACGCCGAACACCGTCACGCGCCGCGGATCGCCGCCGAAGGCCGCGATGTTGTCGCGCACCCAGGCCAGCGCCTGCAGTTGGTCCAGCAAGCCGTAGTTGCCGGACACGCCCTGCCCCGACTCGCGGCTCAGCGCCGGATGTGCGAGGAAGCCGAACATGCCCGAGCGGTAGTTGAAGCTCACCACCACGACGCCCTCGCGCGCCATCTGCGTGCCCTCGCAGCGCGCATCGGCACCGCTGCCGCCGACGAAGCCGCCGCCGTGCACCCAGACCATCACGGGCAGCGAGCCCGGCGCGGCGCCGGCGGGCGACCAGACGTTGAGGTACAGGCAGTCCTCGCCCATCGAAGGCGCACGCGAGGCCGGCATCGGCGCCTGCGGAAAGTCGGGGCCGAACTCCAGCGCGGGGCGCACGCCGTCCCATGCGGCAGGCGCCTGCGGCGCGCGCCAGCGCAGCGCGCCGACCGGCGGCGCCGCATAGGGAATGCCCTTCCAGGCCCGCACGCCGGCCGTGCCGGAGACCCGGGCACCGGCCAACGTGCCGTCACGGGTTGCCACGATCAGATCGTCTTGTCGCTCGTTCATTTGAAACTTAATTCCATTCATCAACGACGTCGATGCCCGACGCGGGCACCCGGACTTCAGTGTCCGAGCGAAGGCCCGTGGCCGTGCGGCGCGTCGGCCAGCCGGCGACGGACTTCGGCCGCCAGCTCCAGCAGGCGTTTGCCGTTGCGCAGCATGGCGTCGGGCGTGTGGGTCTGCGAATGGCCCTGGCAGTTGAACGCCATGATGGTCTGGCCGTCGCCATGGATGAAGGGCACGGCCACCGAGTTGGTGGTCGACCGGAAGGTGCCGGCCGCGATGCAGAAGCCGCGCGTCTGCACCTGGCCGGCCGCGTCCTCGAGCTCGTCGTGGAGCTTCGGCCACTCACGCTTGTAGTGCTCGCGCAGCTCCACATAGAACTGCTCGCGCTGTTCGGGACGCATGCCGGCGATGCAGGCGCGGCCCATGCCGGTGCGCACCAGCGGCACGCGAAAACCGGCGCGCTGCAGGCGATTGGGATTGGCCTCGCCGAGCGCGTATTCGAGATAGAGCACGCTCATGCCCTCCTGCACGCCGAGGCCGACGTTGGTCTTCGACTTGAGGGCCAGTTCGACCATCAGCGGCCGCGCGACCGGCGGCACCACCTGCCCCGCCAGATAGGGATAGGCCAGCCCCACGACACCGGCCGCGAGTTCGTACTTGCCGAACTCGGGGCGATAGCGCAGGTAGCCCAGTTGCGTCAGCGTGAAGCTCAGGCGCGAGACGGTGGATTTGGGAAGCCCGGTCAGCTCCGCGATCTCGAGGTTGCCCAGGAGCTTGATGTCGACATGGAATGCGCGAAGGATGGCGAGGCCGCGGGCAAGCGCATTGTTGAAGCGCGGATCCTCATCCTCCGTCTTGATCTGGATGCCTTCGGAATAGTCCGGCTGGACGATCTTGTCTTTTCGACTGGGACGACCCAAGGCCCCTCTCCTTGTTCGGTGGCTGAACGGCGCTGCGAGCGCGGCCGATTCTAGCAAGGGGCCCGCGCGGTCGAGGCTCGGCATCGTGCGGCGCCTTCAGAGGTCGAGCACGAGTTCGCCGCCCAGACTGCCCGAGCAGCAGATCATCATCACGCGGTTGCTCTTTCTTTCTTCGGCGGACAACAGGCTGTCGCGATGGTCCGGCAAGCCGCCGAGCACGCGCGTCTCGCAGGTGCCGCAGATGCCCTGTTCGCACGAGGCCTGGACTTCGACGCCGGCCTCGCGCAGCGCTTCGAGGATCGTCCGGCCCGGTGCGACGGGGATGCTGCGCTTCGAGGCCGCAAGCCGCACGGTGTAGCCGCCCCCGGTGGCACCGGGCGCGACCGGCGCGAAGCGCTCGACATGCACGCAGGCCGGCGGCCGGCCGCCGGCCGCGGCCTCGAAGGCATCGAGCATCGGTGCCGGACCGCAGCAGTACAGATGCGCATCCGCAGGCGCGGCGGCAACGATGGCCGCGATATCGAGCAGCGCGCCAGCGCTTTCGGCATCGACATGGAGATGCACGCGATCGTCGCCCAGTTCCTTGACGAAGGCCGCTTCCCTGCGCTCGCGCACGCTGTAGTGCAGCTCCCACGAGCGCCCGTCGCGGCGCAGCCGGTCCACCATGCAGGCGATCGGCGTGATGCCGATGCCGCCGGCGATGAAGACCGCCTGCGCCGAGCCTGCGTGCAGCTCGAAGTTGTTGCGCGGCACGCCGACCTCCAGCTCCGCACCGACGCGCAGTACCTCGTGCACGAAGGCCGAGCCGCCGCGGCTCGCGGGGTCGCGCTTGACCGCGACCACGTAGCGCTCAGTGTCTTCGGGTGGATTCACCAGCGAATAGGGGCGCACCAGGCCGTTGGCCAGATGCAGGTCGACGTGTGCGCCGGGTGTGAAGGCCGGCAGCGGCGCAGCGCCGTCGGGCCGGCCGAACTCGAGGAGATGAATGCCGTGCGCCGCGTAGCGGATGCCGGTGAGGCGCAGGCGCAGGGTCTGTGCCGTGGCCGTGCGCCTGCCGGACTCGGCGCCGGGATTCAGTTCCAGACCGCGAAGCACAGACCCGTTCCCGTACCGGCCGGTGTGCGATAGGCCGGAATGTATTCGAGCGAATCCAGCGCCAGATGCTCGACCGCGCCGGCCATGCAGATCCAGTTGCGAATTTCGGAGTTGCCCGAGTTGAGCTGTCTGCGTGGCAGGTCGTGGAGCGCCTGCGCATCGCGTTCGCGCAGCGCGCGGACGATGCGGCCATCGAATTCTTCGTCGATGGTGAAGTGGCTCAGGCCGCCGGAAGCGATCACGCCCACGCGGGCATCGCGCGGCAGGCTTTCCACCGCCCTTCGCAGTTCCTGGCCGAGCCGATGGCAGCGCCGCGGCGTCGGCTGGTTCGGCGGGTAGTAGGTATTGAGGAAGATCGGCACCACCGGCACCGTCGCGCCGTTGAGCAGGCGGTTGTGCACGAAGCCGAAGGCATGGCCTTCGCCGTAGCCGTCGGCGATCGTGTCGGCCACCGAGACGTCGAACTCGCGCTCCACCAGCTGGCCGATCAGATGGTTCGCCAGTTCGGTGTCGACCGGATAGTCCTTCGGCGTCTCGCGCTCGTAGTAGCGCGCGGCCGCGGCACGCGACCAGTCGGGGCCGGGATGGTTGGTGTGCAGCGGCACGTTGCGGATGCTCTTGCCGTGGTAGACCAGCACCGAGGGCAGGTTGTCGGTGTCGTAGAGCTCTTTCTGATCGTCGCCGACGATGATCAGCGTGTCGAGCTCGGCGCGCTGCAGCACGCCGGCGAGCTTCTCGACCTGCGCCGCCGCGGCCGCATGGCGCTGGGCCAGCACCTCGGGACGCAGCTCAGGCGCGATGCTGTCGCCGGCGATCTTCGCGAGCTCGTCGTAGCTCACCGGATTGCCGGCCTTGTCGAGATGGGCGCGCGCCCGGTCGCGTTCGATGAAGCGGGTCCAGTCCGCGAGGGGCGCATTGAGCATCGGCGTGTGCGACGAACCGATGCCGAGGACGATCTTGGCCATGAGAGCATGCATCCCAGGTGTTTCGATTTTGGAATTATATTCTGTTATTCAACTCCAAGCGACACGGACGCGGGGTCGCTCGGCTTGGGTGAAATCCCGTTTGACATCGATTGTTTTTCGGAAGTAAATTCCATTTCTAAAAAGCAGGAGACAAGCCGTGAGTGACTCCACCTCGACGACGCGCCGCACCACGCTCAAGGGCCTCACGGCCGGCGCATTCTGGCTGGCTGCCGACCGCGCGCTCGCGCAGGACGACAAGGCGGCCATCACGGTGCTGGTCGGCGCCGCTTCGTCGATGGACTTCACGGCCCGCATGATCGCCGACCAGCTGACCGAATCGCTCGGCCGCCCCGCCATCACGCTGAGCAAGCTCGGCGCGGGGCAGCGCATCGCGCTGGCCGAGGCGCGGCACGCGGCGCCCGACGGCCGCACCCTGCTGTTCGCGACCAACGGCCCGTTCTGCATCTATCCGCACATCTACACCCGGCTCGACTACGACCCCGACCGCGACTTCACGCCGATCGCGGGTGTCTCGAACTTCGACGTCGCCGTCGCGACCGGCCCGGCCACCGGTGCGCAGGACATGAAGCAGATGATCGCCTGGGCCAAGGCCAAGGGAAAGGACGCGGTGTTCGGCTCCGCGCCCGGCAATGGCTCGCTGTCGCAGTTCTTCGGCATCTCGATCTCGCTCGCGACGCACACGCCGATGGAGCACGTGCCCTACAAGGACAGCGGCGTGGGCATCATCGACCTGGCCGCGGGCCGGCTGCCGATGATGATCACCGGCTTGCAGCCGCTGGTCGAGATGCACAAGAACGGCAAGATCAGGATCCTCGCCGTCTCGGGCGAGCAGCGCTCGCCGCTGGTGCCCGAGGTGCCGACGCTGAAAGAGACCGGCATCAACCTGAGCAGTTCCACGACGACCGGCCTGTTCGGCCCGGCGCGCATGTCGCCCAAGCTGGTCGCCAAACTGCACGACGCGCTCGCGCCGATGTTCACCAAGCCCGCGACGCTCGAGAAGATGAGGCAGCAGGGCATGACGCCGGCCTACACCGACGGCAAGACGCTCGCGGCCTCGCTGGTGTCGGAGCGAAAGCATTTCGGGATGCTGGTGAAGGCGAGCGGCTACGTGCCGCAGGAAACCTGAGCTCGCCCGCGGCACGGGCGGTGCGCCGCCCTGCCCCGCTTCACTCCGGCTGGTAGCCGCTCAATGTCACCAGCCGCGCGAATTCGCGGTCCTCGCCGGCCATCAGCGCCGACAAAGCCTGCGCGCTCGACGGCGCCGGCGCGAACAGGAACTTCAGCAGCTTGTCGCGCGCCTCCCGGCCCTGCACCGCAGCCACCGCGGCCGCATTGAAGCGCTGCACGAGTTCCGGCGCCATGCCCGCGGGTCCGTAGACGCCGCAGGTCGTGGTGTTGCTGACGTCGATGCCGCTTTCCTTCAGCGTGGGCACGTCGGGCAGCGAAGGCGAGCGCTGCGCGCCCGACACCGCCAGGATGCGGATGCGGCCCGACCTGTGCATCTCGACCAGCTGGCTCACGCCGGTGATCAGCATCGGCAGCCGGCCGCTGGCCAGATCCACCACCGAGGTGCCGCTGTCCTTGTAGGGCACATGCGTGAACTGGATCCCGGTCGCGATGCCCGTGGCGATGCCGACGAAATGCGACAGCGAGCCATTGCCCGGCGAGCCGAAGGCCGCGAGCGACTTGTCGCTGCGCGCCATCGCCAGTTGCTGCTGGATGGTCGTCGCATGCGTCAGCGGTCCGCTCGCGATGCCGACGTCGAAGGAGGCCACCGCACCGATCGGTGTGAAGTCCTTGACCGGGTCGTAGTCGAGCTTCTTGTAGATGTGCGGATAGATGGTGAAAGGCCCGGTGGTGCACAGGATGAGCGTGCGCCCGTCCGGCGCCGCACGCTTGAGCTCGCCGAGCGCGATGCGCTGGCCGGCGCCCGGCTTGTTGTCCACCACCACCGGCCGGCCCAGCGCCTCGCGCATGCTGTCGGCCACCAGGCGCGCGGTGAAGTCGTTGCCCGAGCCGGCCGAGATGCCGCACAGCATGCGGATCGGCGACTTGTCGTCCTCGGCGCGCGCGCTGCCGGCCGCGAGTGCCAATGCACCCGCGCCCAAAGCGCGCAAGGCCTCGCGGCGCCCGCGCCTTTCGGGGTCTTCGTGCGACACGGCCGACTACTTCGCCATCGCCGATTCGGCCGGCACCTTGGGCGCCTTGGGCGCGCGCTGCGCGGTGCGCATCATGTCGGCGTAGGCCTTCTGCCAATCGACCGACTGGTGCATCTCGAAGTAGCCGCTGCGCGCGGCCATGAACACCTCGGGCGTGTCGATGCCGGGTGCCGGCGCGCCGTCGCGGAAGGCGCGCGCGGCCTGCAGTGCGCGGCGGCGCGTGCGGGCGATCATCAAGTCGCCGGGGCCGAGGTGTTCCTTCGAATGGTCGGTGATCGCGCCCATGCTCTCGGTCACGGCCTGGTCCTGCGAACCGATGTGGTCGATGCCCGAATAGATGCGGCCGGTGCGCTGCGCTTCGCGGTCGATCAGCCAGTCGTTCGACTCGTTGGCCTTGATGCGGTAGCGGCCCAGCCATTCGGTGGAGACCGGCAGGAAGTCCGGCTTCGGCTTGGAGCCGCCCAGCGGCTTGCCGTCCTTCAGCGGCGCGCCGCTGCCCGGCATGTCGCTGCGCTGGCGCCAGAAGATCATCATCACGTGCTCGTCGTCCAGCGGCACCCAGGCGCGGGCCTGGATGTTGCGCGGGAATTCGCCCTGCGGCGTCTGCGTCCAGAACGGGAACATGTAGTTGGCGAAGCGCCAGTAGATGGTCTCGGGCCGCACGGTGCGGTAGGCGCCGTAGGTGGTGCCCCAGGGCGTGTCCTGCACGTGGTATTCGGGTGCGCGCTCGCTCGCCGTGTGCTGCAGCGGATGGCCTTCGGGCACGTTGTCCGGATCGAGGTGGCCGACGTGCAGGAAGCCGAAGTGCGAAGTGTCGATGTCGCCTTCCAGCGCCTGCATCCAATTGCAGGCGCGCTGCATGAAGAACAGATCCACCTCGTGCTCCTCGAGCAGCGTGGCCTCGACCATCGGCATCGGCGGCGGCGCGTCCTGGTGCTCGCCCATGTAGACCCAGAGGATGCCGTTGCGGTCGACCGCCTTGTAGGCGCGCGCCTTCACCTTCTCCTTGAAGTCCTGGCTCGGCGGCACGCTCGGCATGTCGACGCAGTTGCCGTCGACATCGAACTTCCAGCCGTGGTAGATGCAGCGGATGCCGTCTTCCTCGTTGCGCCCCAGCACCAGCGACGCGCAACGGTGCGGGCACTGGTGGTCCATCACGCCGACGCGGCCGCTGCTGTCGCGGAACGCAACCAGTTTCTCGCCCAGCAGCAGCAGACGCATCGGCGTGCCGTCGACACCGAGCTCGCTCGACTTGGCCGCCGGTATCCAGTACTGGCGCATGAAGTTGCCCATCACCGTGCCCGGACCGACCCGGGTCAGTTCCTCGCTGTCTTTGCCTGCCTTCATATCCGCTCCATGTGAGTTGAGAAAAGAAAAAATCAGTTCGGCACCGTGCCGCGCACCAGCCGGATCTGGTCGACCTGCCCCGCCGGACCGAGGCCCGCATAGCCTTCGACCCGGTCCAGGTCCACCAGCACCACCACGCCGAGCATCGCGAAATCGTGGCCGCGCTCGGCCTCGGGCGATGCATCGAAGACGCGCCGGCGATCGCTCCCGAGATCGCTCACGCGCGCACGGCCCTGGAAGTTGTAGGTCGCCTTGGTCTCCTCGTTGCGGTAGACCAGCGCCAGCTTCGGGTTGTGGCGGATCGCACGGATGAAGGCGCCGTCGGGGCTGCGGATCCACATCGCGAGCTGGTCGTCGCCGTAAGCCTGCACCGAGCCGCGAAAGCTCAGCACCGGCTGGCCTTCGGGATCGCTGTAGGCGACCAGCATCGGATGGCGCTCGACCAGCGCGTGGTCGATCATTCGCTTGAGCGACGCCGGCAGCACGAGCGGCTGCGCATCGGGCGGTGGCGGTGGGGTGCGCTGTTGCTGCACCAGCGCGATCGCATCGCCGTCGAAGCCGAGCGTGACGACCAGGCCGCGATCGCGCTCGCCGGGGCGCCGCTCGCCGACAAGACGCACCACGCTGTCCACCACCGGCTGCGGCGCCTGCCATTGCAGACGGCGCGACAGCTCGCCATTCGCGCCCTGCCGCAGTTCGTCGATCACCGCGGCCGTGCCGTCCACGGTCTTGCCCAGGCGCATCAGGCGAACGTCCGGATGGAGCAAGGACATCAGCGCGTCGGCCCCGGTGCCCTGCGGCGCGGCCAGCGCGTCCAGAAAGCGCTGCGCCGTCGTCATGCGTGCATCGCTCATCACAGCGCCTCCGGCACGTAGCCGCTGGCCTTCACCAGGACCGCGTAGCGCTTGCGCTCGCCGGCCAGCGAGGCCGCGAGCTGGCTGCCATTCATCGGCGACGGCGCCATGCCCTGCCCGATCATCTTGTCGCGCATGTCGGCCTTCTGCAGCATCGGCATCACCGCACCGTAGAGACGCTCCACCATGTCGCGCGGCATCTTCGCGGGCGCATAGAGGCCGGCGGAGTTCTGGATGGTGATGTCGAGGCCGGACTCCTTCAGCGTCGGCACCTCGGGCACGAGGGGCGATCGCTGCTCGCCCGACACCGCGAGCAGGCGGATCTTGCCGGACTTGTGCATCTCGACCAGCGGACTCGTGCCGGTGATCATGATCGGCAGCCGGCCGGCCGCCAGGTCGACGATGCCGACGCCGCTGTCCTTGTACTGCACCGGCGTCATCGGCACGCCGCTGGCCAGTGCCATGGCGATGCCGGCGAAGTGCGACGACGAGCCAGCGCCGGGCGCCGCGCCGTAGACGACGCTGGCGCCTTCCTGGGTTCGGGTCCTGGCCCAGCCGATGAGTTGGTGGATGTCGGTGACGCCGGTCGACGGCCCGGTGGCGATCCCGACATCGAACCAGCAGACGCCTGCAATCGGCGTGAAGTCGGTCACGGGGTCGTAGTCCAGCTTGGTGTAGATGTTCGGATAGATCGCGAACGGGCTGCTGGTGGAGAACATCAGCGTGCGGCCGTCGGGTGCCGAGCGCTTGAGCTCCTGCAACGCCACGCGACCGCCCGCGCCGAGCTTGCTCAGCACGATGACCGGGCGGCCCAGCGGCTCACGCAACTGTTCGGCAATGAGCCGCGCAGTGAAGTCCATCGACGATGCGGCACCGACCAGCAGCGTGACCGGTGACTTGTCGTCCTGCGCCAGCGCGGGTCCGGCGATCATCGCGGCAGCGCCTGCGGCCAGGCCATGAAGGGTTGCTCGGCGTGTGATCATCGCGGCATGTCTCCAGCGTGGAAGGGTGAATCCAGGGTGTCGAGCAGCGGCCATTCCCGGTCCACCGGGAAGACGAAGCCCGGCGCATCGCCGCAGGGCCAGTCGATGCCGAGCGCGGGGTCGTTCCAGCGCAGGCCGCCGGCGAAGGCACGGTCGTTGTAATCAGTGAGCCGGAACGCGATTTCGCAATCAGGCTCGAGCGTGCAGAAGCCGTGCGCGAAACCCGGCGGCACATGCAACTGCCGCCAGTCGCCGGCGGCGAGTTCCACCGCCGCATGCCAGCCATAGGTCGGCGAACCGCGACGCACATCGACGCACACATCCCAGATGCGGCCGCGCGCGACCCGCACCACCTTGTGCTGCGCGTGCGGCGGCTTCTGGAAATGCAGGCCGCGCACGGTATGGCGCTGCGGATAGAAGGAGGCGTGCTCCTGCACGTAGTGCGATGCCGCGCCGGCCTCGGCGAACGCGCGCTCGCTGTAGTAGTAGCTGTAGCGGCCGTTCGCGTCGGCGCTCACATCGGGCGCGATGACGAACAGGCCTGCGAGGCCGAGTGCTTGCGTCTCCATCGTTGCAGCGATGCCTTGTCAATTTGTTATCAGAATATAATTCCATTTTTGAAATTGCGCAACGCGCAGGCACAGCGAAAGCGCCGGGAGCCGGCGCGATCGGCCGCGAGGCACGGGAATGCATGGCTGCCATGGCGCCGCCCGGGCCGGGCCTTTGCGCCATCGGTTCTTTGCCTGATGCGGCACTGGCGGCCGCGATCACCTCGACTGCCGCGGATCAGTTTCCCTGGAACGGAAAGCCGGTCGGCGTCGGAGGCAGATCTTCGGGAGGAGCCGACGAAGACCGCGCCTCCACTGCCACTGCAAGTTGGCGCATGACCTCGTCGGGCGACGCTTCCGCAGCTTGGACCAGCCGATAGATGGCGGCGAAAGCGCCTTCGGGGGCGAGAAGGTTCAGCAGAATGTTCTGGAAACTCTCGCCAAACTCGCGCAGATCTTTCTGTTGATCGGCTGGCAATTGAGCAATGTAGTTCTCGTCGGTGAACAGTGCCGCCGCAAACTGCAGCGCATTCAATTGAGAGAGCACGGCATCCTTCAGTGCCCGCGCGTCTTGGATGAAGAATATTTTTCCGAGCAAGAGATTTTCAAGCGGCACGGACATTGCCGCCATGGACCTGCGGATCGATGAAAGCATGGTCCTCGCGGCCTGCGCCGACGGCATGCGGTAAGGGCCGGCGGGCATCTGCTTGACAAAGGAGTCGGTGACCTTGATGAAGCTCTCGAGCTTTGCCTGGCTTGACTGGCTGATTTGCTGTGCGCGCAATTCACCAGTCTTGACGTGCTGCATCAGTTCGGATGTGGGCGCCGAGGACGCCTGGATCGACCGGCCAATATCGCGAAAGACGTGGTGCTTCACGTTGCGATCGACAATGCTCGGCTCAATGGCGGCCATGAACCCGTTGATCGTGCCTGGGATATCGGACGTGCTGGGCTGTTGCTCCATCTGAGAACGCAAAACATTGATGCGGTCGTGATTGGCAGCAGCAAGCTGCTCACGTCGCGGCGCCGCCGCAGTGGGTGACTTGCTGTTCCGGGCGGGGAACAATCCGTCGGCGATCCGCCGACGGACACGGCGCACGCGATCTGCGACATTGGGACGCGCAAGCGCAGGCCCGGGCGTGGTCGGCGTCGATGCGGGCAAAGCCATGGATGGCACAGGAAGAGACGGAGGGAAATCCAGAGGTGGGGGGACTTCCCCGAACTCCGAGGAGCTCACTGAAGGCGGAGCGCTGTCGGGCACGCCATCGCCCGGCAATGGCAATGGCGACTCAGCCTCCTGCTTGAACGGCGGAGGCGGCACGTCAGAAGGCGGCGCTGGCATCGCCGATCGCAATTGCTGCAAGACCTCTGCCGGCGAAGCTATCGCGGCCTGAGCCAGACCATAGGTGGCGGCGAAGGCCCCATCGGGATCGAAAAGCCTCAGCGCGATCTGCTGGAAACTCTCGCCAAGCTCGCGCAGCGCCATCCGCTGATCTGCCGGCCATCGAGCGAGGTAGTTCTCGTCGGTGAAGAGCTGCGACGCAAACTGCAGCTGGTTCAATTGCGAAAGCATGGTTTGCTCCAAAGCCTTTGCTTTCTGGGCGAATTTGACGGGATCGTCTTCGGACAGGAAAGCGTCAAGCCAGGTAGGCAATCTCTCCGCGAAATCGTCGATCGACCCGAGAAGGCTCTGCGTCGCATCCGCCGCCATGCGGTAGGAGGCAGGCTCGGGGCCGGCAGGCATCTGCTCGATGAACGACTGAGTGACGGCGGCGAACTTCTCGTAGTCCTTGCGGCTTGATGGGCCGATCTTCGCCGCCCGCGATGCGCCGATCTTGATGTCTTCCATCAGCTCAAGCTTTTCCGGGTTTGCGGAGCCGGCGGATGAACTGCCGGTCCCGGCGCCTGCAGGCAGGCCAGAAGGTGTCTTGAGCGAGTCGCGGATGTCGCTGAAGACGTGCTGCGCCTTCTCGCCAACGAAGTGCAGACCGCTGGTGGCCTGGAATGCATCGATCGTGGCCCGGGTACCGAGCGTGCGGGGCTTGCGTATTTCCGCAGCGTACCGATCGATACCGTCCTGCTGGACTTTGGCGGCGCCTCTGCGCAACGGCTCGATGGGCTGCCTGGCATCGTTGGTTCGGCTGGCGGGGGACAGCTGTCTGGCAAGGCGCTGGCCGACACGACGCACGCGACCTGCGACATTGGGGCGCACAGGCACAGGCGTGGTTGGCAAGGGGGGTGGCGCAACCGAGGGCGGCGAAACAGACGCAGGCGCGGGCGTGGTCGGCAAGGGAGGTGGCGGAACCAAAGGCAGCGTGCTGTTGGCCCGGGGCGCCAGTTGAGGCGGAAGCAAAGGCTGCGTCGGGGTCTCGGGCGGTGGCCGCCGCGGAGGCTGCGTCGGGGTCTCGGGCGGTGGCCTGTTCGGGGGTGGCGTTGGTGTTGGTGTTGGTGTTGGTGTTGGTGTTGGTGTTGGTGTTGGTGTTGGTGTTGGCGTTGGTGTTGGTGTTGGTGTTGGCGTTGGTGTTGGTGTTGGTGTTGGTGTTGGTGTTGGCAATGGTGCCGTGACCGCCGCAAGTCGCTGCTGGATCTCGCCAGGCCATGTCTGCGCCGCCTGCGTCAGACTGTTGACGGTCATGAGTGCGCTCCGAGGATCGAGAAGCTGCAGGACAATTTCCTGCAGTGTCTCGCCGTAGTTGCGCATCGTTTCGCGGAACTCTTCCGGTATGGATGCGAGATACTCCGCGTTGGTGCAAACGTACGCGGCAAACCGCAGGTCGTTCACATGGGTGGTGATGCTTCTGCGCAATTCCGCCACCGCCGCCGCGAACTGCGCAGGGTCGCCCTCGGCTGCGCTGAACAACTCGTCGATACGAAGCGACATGTCCGCCATCGTCGTGCCGACCACTGTGAGCATGCTGCTCATCGGTCCGTTTTTCATCACTTGCGAAACGGCCGCAAGGTTGGCGGGCGCCAACCCATGGATGAACGACCGGCTTGCCCTGTCCAGGTCCCCGAGAGCGTCAGCGCGGATGTCTTTGCGGGTGAAGATCTTTTGCGAAAGCCTGGCAGCGTTCTGGATATCCTGCATCAGCTTTTCTTTGCCGGGAATATCACGCAGGGTGGACTTCGCGAGTTCTTCTTTCCGAGCTGATGGATTTGTGGAACGCGCGAGCATGGACAGGGTGTCGTCGAAAAAATTCCATGCCTTGCCGTGAACGAACGCCACATCATTGGCGGCCATGAAGCCGTCGAACGACGACGCGGCATCGGAGGGGGGCCGCTGCGAGGCCTCGTCGATGCGCTCCTGGATGTGCTTGTTACGGTCTTCAACGTCCATGGCTTGCTCCATGGACATCGCCCGATGGGCGTTGATGATGTCCTTCAAATGAGGCTTGATTTTCGCCAGCCGGACGTTCCCACCGGAACTGCTGGCTTTCGCCAGCAGTTGGTCGATGCTCGTGATGGCGGTCTGGACGTAGCCAGCGTCCATCATGCGGGCGTTGAGCTTGACTTGCTCGACCAGCGACGCGACGGTGTGAAGAGCGTCATCACGCTGGGCGGTCCTGCGTACTTCGAGGTCGACCGTTGCGCCGCCGCGGGTCGCTGTCTTGGACCCATTGTCTGAGCCCATCCTGATGGAGGTCAGATACTTCTTGTTCGAATTGACGACACTTTGGAGGTCGGCAACGATGCTGTCGAGACTCTCGACGCGTCTCGCGGGCTTTTGAATGTTCTGCATGGCGTGCGCTCCTCTTGGTCAGGCAGGGAGGGCTCGGTCATTGACTTTCCCGACAATCGATTGGAACGCCGACATGGCTTCCGATGGCTGGATGTTCTGCACCATGCTCGCCCTCCTCAGGCACGTGAAGTCAGCTCTGCCATTCCAGGCATGTTCATGCCGAGGTCTTCGCTGGTGACATAGCCCTCCCACCACCGCGTCAGCTCGGCAAAGTGTTCGAGGGTTCCGATGAAATCGCCGCCCCGCACGCTGTCCGCGTCCAGTTCGCGGACCAGCAGCAGATCGCCGGGTTCGCCACCCATGCAGATCCTGGCGCCGCCGGTTTCGCGCCATAGGGTGTTGTAGGAAAGCCCGGCCGCGTGGACTTCGGCGGTGCGTTGTGCGGGCGGCTTGCCGATGTCGGCGCTGAGGACGATGCGCGCCGGTTCGTCGGCCCACTCGATCAGCATCGCAACGTCGTTGTCGAAGGCGAGCGCCCAGGTGCTTTCGCTGTTCTGGCGCACGGCCGCAATGGCTTCGGATTGCGGCGCCACTTCGCTCAGGCGCTGGCTGACGTATTCAGGATCGAGAAGAAAGGTCACGGACGTTGCCTCCGGCAGATAGGTGGACGCACGCACCTCCACGGATACATGCCTGCCGTGAGTAACGTCGGAGTCTTTTTGGTTCAGTCCTCGCGTCAGCCCGCCTGCATCGAACAGCGCCGGTCTATGCCAAGCGCCCGGCCGGCACAGCCGGGCCCCTTCGTGAAACACCGCGGATCCGGCTTCGCCGGTCCGCCGGTGTTGCCCCCTGCAAGGGGGTGCGGAGCCACACGAAGTGGGCGAGGCTGGGGGTGAGCCTTATTCCACCGCCTCGGCCTCTTCCCCGGCCGGCAAGTGGATCAGGCCGGTATTGAATTCGTATTCGAACACCTCGCCATAGCGCCCCCACTCGATCGCGGTGCGCAGCACGCGTTCGGCCACGACCGCGTCGAGGCTTTCGCGCAGCAGATCCAGGAAGGGCTCTTCGGGCAGCTCGCCCGACGGGGCCTGCTCCAGGCTGTGGCGGATGTGCGCGGCCAGCGGCACATGGGCCAGCAGCTGCTGGCCGAACAGCTGCTGGCGCAGCGTGTGGGCGCCTTCGACGTAGCGGCGGCCCAGGCTGGTGAGGTGCAGGTCGGCATCGGCCAGCTGCGCGAAGCCGAGCAGCGCGAGCGCCTGCGCCAGCGGCAGCAGTTCGTGGTCGGTGAGCTCGGCTTCTTCGGCCAGCTGCGGCAGGTCGGCGCGTCCGTCGCGGCCGTCCTCCACCAGCATCTCGAGCAAGGCCTCCATGCGGCCGACATCGGCGTCGGGCAGGCGGTCGCTCAGATGCATGTGCACCACCTCGTCGGCCGGGCGGCCGGCGACGGCCACGCTCTCTGTCATGAGCGCATAGACCTCGTCGATCAGCGCCCTCACCTCCAGGCTTTCGACGGCGCGCGGCCGCGGCAGGCGGATCGGCAGCTCGGCGCGCACGCGGCCCGGGTCGGTCGCGAAGATCAGCACGCGGTCGGCCATCAGCACCGCTTCCTCGATGTTGTGCGAGACGATGAGCATGGCCTTGGTCGGCATCTCGCCACCACCCCAGAGCTGCAGGATGTCGTCGCGCAGGCGCTCGCCGGTGAGCACGTCGAGCGCCGAGAAGGCTTCGTCCATCAGCAGCACCTCGGGCTCGACCACCAGCGCGCGCGCGATGCCCACGCGCTGTCGCATGCCGCCCGACAGTTCGCGCGGCAGCGCGCCCTCGAAGCCCGCGAGACCGATGAGTTCGATCGCCGCCTCGGCCCGCCGTGCGCGCTCGGCCGGCTCGATGCCGCGCGCTTCCAGGCCCAGCTCCACGTTCTGCTGCACCGTGAGCCAGGGAAAAAGCGCGAAGGACTGGAACACCATCGCGATGCCGCGCGCCGGTCCATAGAGCGGTTGCCCGCGATAGCGCACGCTGCCCGCATCGACGCCGATCAGTCCGGCCAGGATGCGCAGCAGCGTCGACTTGCCCGAGCCCGACTGGCCCAGCAGCGCGACGATCTCGCCTTCGGCCAGGCGCAGGTCCACGCCCTCCAGCACCGAGCGTGCAGTGCCGTCGGCGGAGCGGAAGGACTTGCCCACCCCCTTGAGTTCAACGATGGCTTCGGCCATGGGCCCTCCTCGCGCGTTCATCAGAAATGCATCCTGTTCTCCGCCAATTCATAGAGCCGGCGCCAGACGAAATGGTTCATGCCCATCACGAACACGCACATCACACCGATGCCGAGCGCGATGCGCGGGAAGTCGCCGATGGCCGTCATGTGGGCGATGTAGCTGCCGAGGCCCGCGGCCTGCAGCGTGGTGTCGCCCCAGGTCACGTATTCGGCCACGATGCTGGCGTTCCACGAGCCGCCGCTGGCGGTGATGGCACCGGTGACGAAGCTCGGGAACACCGCCGGCAGCAGATAGCGCCGCCACATCAACCAGCCGCGCAGGCCGAGGTTCCTGGCCGCGTAGCGCAGCTCGGTCGGCACGCTCGACGCGCCGGCGATCACGTTGAAGAGCAGATACCACTGCGTGCCCAGCACCATCAGCGGCGCGAGCCAGATGTTCGGGTTGAGATGCCAGCGCACGATGAACACCACCGCCACCGGGAACATCAGGTTGGCCGGGAAGGCTGCCATGAACTGCGCCACCGCCTGCAGCCGCCCGGCCCAGCGCGGGTTCATGCCGATCCACACGCCGACCGGCACCCACACCAGCGCGGCCAGCGCGATCAGCACCAGCACGCGCAGCAGCGTGTAGAAGCCGAGCAGGAACACATGCGCCACCTCGGACCAGCCGACCTCGGTATGGATGAAGCGCGCCAGCCACACCACCGCGAGCAGCACCCCGGCGGCGATCGCGGCGTCCCACACGCGCGCCACGGCCGGATTGGGCGGCCGCGGGCGGGCCTTGATCGAGGTGCCGTCATGGTCGCGCCGGAACAGCACCAGCGAGCGTTCGAGCAGCCGCGCGGCGCGCACCATCAGGCCCTTGAGCCGGTCGGTGCGGCGCAGCCAGGTGAGCAGCCAGGAGTTCGGCATGTCCTCGCTGCTGCCTTCCTCGAAGCGGAACTTGTCGGCCCAGGCGATCAGCGGCCGGAAGAACAGCTGGTCGTAGAGCACGATGCCGATCAGCATGCCGCCGATGGCCCAGCCGATCGCGCCGAGGTCGCGCGCCTCGATCGCCATCGCGATGTAGGAGCCCACGCCCGGCAGCTTGATGTTCTGGTTCGACACCGAGATCGCCTCGGACGCGACCACGAAGAACCAGCCGCCCGACATCGACATCATCATGTTCCACAGCAGCCCGGGCATGGCGAAGGGCAGTTCGAGCCGCCAGAAGCGATGCCAGCCCGAGAGCTGGAACACGGACGCCGCCTCGCGCAGTTCGGGCGGCACGGTGCGCAGCGACTGGTAGAGGCTGAAGGCCATGTTCCAGGCCTGCGAGGTGAAGATGGCGAAGATCGCCGCGCATTCGACGCCCAGCAGGTTGCCCGGGAACAGCGCGATGAAGCCGGTGACCGTGATGGACAGAAAGCCCAGGATCGGGATCGACTGCAGGATGTCGAGCACCGGGATCAGGATCTTCTCGGCGGTGCGGTTCTTCGCCGCCAGCGCCGCGAAGCAGCAGCTGAAGACCAGCGACGCGCCCAGCGCGAGGAACATGCGCAGCGTGGTGCGCAGAAGGTAGTAAGGCAGGTACCACGGGTCGAGGCTGATCGGCAGCGACTCGCCGAGCTGGTAGGGCCGCGCCATTTGCGAGCCGCCCCAGGCGAGCGCGAACAGCAGCGCCAACACCAGCGGCAGCAGCGCCCAGTCCCATCGGTTGCCGCCGGAGGCGACGGCCTGGCGAGGGAAAAATCGTTTGTCGAACATGGAGCGGAGGCAAAGGGTCGGGTTCACGGACCCTGTCCGCGCGGGGCGCCATTGTGCCTGCGGCAGATGGCAGCAACCTGACGATGCCGCGGCGCCCCGCTCCGGCCCGCTTGCGCGAAGCGTTCGCGCGTCTTTGGCTCAGAGACCTGCGGCCAGCCCGCGCGTGATCTCCGCGGCCGGCACGGCCCGGCAGCCGCTCGCATTCTGTCCCGACCACAAGGGGGAGAAATCGCCGCTGCCCTGCCGCTCCGCCGCCGCGCGCAGGGGCGCGATGGCCGGCGTGGCCAGCGGAAAGTCGGGTGCCGCGTCGCTGAGGGCACCGAGCTCGCGCATCACGCGGTTGACCATGCCGCGCGCCGGGCCGCCGCTGAACAGATTGGTCAGCGCGGTGTGCGTGGCCCCGGCCTGCAGCGCACTGCGGTGCACCGCGCTGGTCGTGGCTTCCGGCGTCAGCAGATAGGCCGTGCCGGCCTGCACGCCGCTCGCGCCCAGGGCCAGCGCGGCCGCCACGCCGGCCGCGTCGCTGATGCCACCCGCCGCGACCACCGGCACCCGCACCGCACGCACCATCTGCGGCAGCAGCGCGAAAGTGCCGACCTGCGTGCTCAGGTCGCGCGTGAGGAACATGCCGCGATGGCCGCCGGCCTCGAGACCCTGCGCCACGATCACGTCGGCGCCGTGCTGTTCGAGCCAGCGCGCCTCGTCGAGCGTGGTGGCGGACGAGACGACGATCGCGCCCCAGCCACGCACGCGCGCCAGCAGTTCGGCCGACGGCAGGCCGAAATGGAAACTCACCACGGGCGGGCGGAACTCGGCCAGCACATCGGCCGCCTCCGCGTCGAAAGGCCGGCGTCCCGGGCCGGCGGGCACGCTGGCGGGGTCGATGCCGAACTCGGCATAGAACGGCGCGAGCGCTTCGCGCCAACGCGCCTCGCGCGCCGGGTCGGGCACCGGCGGCGTGTGGCAGAAGAAATTGACGTTGTAGGGCCGCGTGGTCTGTGCGGCGATGGCCGCCAACTCCTTGCGCAGCGCGTTCGCGTCGAGGGTTGCGGCGGGCAGCGAGCCGAGGCCGCCGGCATTGCTCACCGCGATCGCCAGCGCGCTGCCCTGCGACCCGGCCATGGGCGCCTGGATGATCGGCAGCTCGATGCCGAGGCGTGTGGTCAGCGATGTCATCTGATGTCCTTTCGCGAGAGGGAATCCGGTTCGTTCGGGAGGCCGGCCAGGCGGCGACGCAAAGGCCGGCGGCGTTCGACACGGGCCTTCATTAGACGCAGAATGCCAAGCTCTGCACAAATGAATTATCCAGAACAATCATTCTTCTTATGAGAACCATCGATCTGGACTCCCTCGAGATCTTCCGCGCCGTGGTGGCCGAAGGCGGTGTGATCCGCGCGGCCGGCAAGCTCCATCGCGTGCAGTCGAACGTCACGACCCGCATCCAGCAGCTCGAGGAGCGCCTGGGCCACAAGCTGTTCCATCGCCAGGGCCGCACGCTCGCGCTCGCGCCGGCCGGCCACAAGCTGCTGCCGTACGCAGAGCGCCTGCTGCGCCTGGCCGACGAGGCCGAGAGCGAACTGCGCAGCGACCTCCCGCTCGGCGCCTTCAGGCTGGGTTCGCTCGAAAGCACGGCGGGCAGCCGGCTCGCACCGGTGCTCTCGCGCTTCCACAAGCTCTATCCCGGCGTGGTGGTCGAACTGGTCACCGGCACTACAGGCGCGCTGCTCAAGCGCGTGAATGCCTTCGAGGTCGAGGCGGCCTTCGTGTCGGAGCCCTTTTCGGCGACCGGCCTGCACACGCTGTCGGTCTTCGACGAAGAACTGGTGCTGATCACCGCACGCAGCGTGGCGTCGGTCGTGCGGCCGGCCGAGCTCGCCGGCTCGACGCTGATCGGCTTCGCCCACGGCTGTTCGTACCGCCGGCTGCTGGAGCAGTGGCTGGGCAAGGGCGGCTTCGCGCCCGGGCGCTCGCTGGAGTTCGCGTCCTACCAGGCCATGATCGCCTGCGTGGCGGCGGGCACCGGCTTCGCGATCGTGCCGGTGTCGGTGCTCAAGGCGTTGCGCGCCACGGCCGACGTGCGCCAGCATGCGCTGCCGGCGCGCATCCGCGCCAACCACACGCACCTGGTGTGGCGCGGCACGCCATCGGTGGCGCTGGCGCGGCTGATCGAGATGATGAGCAAGCCTTAGTCGGGCTGTTGGGCGCGGTGGGCCTTCCGGGCCTGCCTCCCACATGCCTGCGCATTTGGCCGTGACCATCGAGGCCAGCTGTTGCGCATCCCTGCGCTCGCATGACATCGCATCGCCGCGTGGAAAGAACATGAAATCCAGCAACGCCCTGCTTCGCCTCGCCGTCCTCGCATCGCTCGCGAGCCTCACCGCCTGCTCGGCGCCCGGGGCGCAGGGATGCGCTAGACCAGCGCAGGCAAGGCGCCCACGCTCGAGCTGCCGCCCGATATCTCGCAACTGGTGCACGCCGGCAACGACGCGACCGGGAGCACCGTGATCTCGGCCGCCGCCTACCAGGCCGGCGTGCGCGACGCGCTCGGCGCGATGGTCGACACCGCGCGCTCGGCCGCCGAGCTCGATCGCTTCCGCACGCGGCTGGAGCGCTCGGCCGAAGGCACCGAAATCTACGTCAGCCACCGCGGCATGCGCGAGGCTTACGGCGATTCCCGGGAGGACCGAAGGCATGGCAGCCGATGGACGCCGATCCCGAACGCGAAGCCGAGGTGCTGCGCCGGCTGATGGTCCGGCTGGGCGACACAGGCAGCGGCCGCGGCGCGCCCGGGTCAGATCAGCTTCAGATCCTTCGGCGTCACGCGCGCGAAGACGCGGTCCAGCTGCGCCGGTGAAAGCCCGTACATGCGCTGGAACAGGCCGCCGAACACGGCCCGGTATTCGTTGAGCACCGGATAGTCGCGGTTCTGGAACAGGTTCGGCTGCGACACCTCGACCTGCTCGCCCACCACGCGGCCGCCGGCCTGCGCCGCGAGGCCGCCGCCGAGCACCCAGTAGACGGTGCCATGGCCATGGTCGGTGCCGCGGTTGCCGTTCTCGCGGAAGGTGCGGCCGAATTCGCTGATGACGACGACCACCGTGTCGCGCCAGGCCTCCGGGCCCATCTCCTCGGCGAAGCCGGCGACGCCGCGGCCCAGTTCGTCCAGCCGGTTCGCGAGGTAGCCGGCGGCGGCGCCCTGCCCCACGTGCGTGTCCCAGCCGCCGACATCGACGAAGCCGAGATCGAAGTTCTCCCGCATCAGCCGCGCCATGCGGCGGGCGACGCGTTCGAAGCCGCGCGCCGTCATCGCATTGCGGCTGGCGGCATCCATCTCGTCCTTCACCGCGCGCTGCACCTCGTCGCGCACCTGGAAGCCTTCGGCCACCGGCTGGGCCAGTGCGGTGTGGCGGTACATCGCCTCGATCACCTGGCTCTGCCGCGCATCGACCGATGGCCGGCCGACCGACGCGAGCGCCATGTTGGCCGCCTTGGCATCGCCGCGCAGCGAGATCGGCAGCTCGTCGGTGAAGGCGATCGGCGCGACGCCGATCGACGGGCCGGCGCCGAGCACGGCGGCCAGCCGGTTCAGGAAGCCCGAGCGATAGTCGCGGCCCTGGTCGAGCGGTTGCCCGAGTTCGATCGAATCCTGCGTCTCGAAGTGGCTGCGCGTGAGGTCGTCGGTGCCCGCGAAGGCGATGAACGCGGCCTGCTTGCTTTCGAAGAGCGGCATGACGCTCGACGCCAGCACCGGATGCAGCCCCCATGCAGCGTCGATAGGGAGCGCGCCGCCGGGCTCGCCCGGCCGCGCGATCGCGATGTTCGGGCGCGACGCACGGTAGAAGTCGCTCGCGACCGGCACCAGCAGGCTGGCGCAGTCGTAGGCGCCGCGCAGGAAGACCACCAGCAGCCGCGCATGGCCGGCCGCCGGCGCGGCGATGAGCCGGCCGGCGGCGCCGGCGAGAGGCGCCGCGGCAAGCAGCCTGACGAGATCGCGTCGTTGCATGAAGGCTCCTTTCAACGGTGCATGAGTTCGGGCGATGCCAGCAGGAAGGTGTTCCAGTCCTGCGGCGACGTCGCCTGCGCCAGCGCGTCGCGCGTGTCGGCGCTCAGGCCCGGCCATGCCGCGCGCACGGTGCGCGAATCGGCGAGTTGCGGAAACGCGGGCCGCTCGAGCGGCGCCTTGTCGTCGGTGCGGAACAGCACCGCGCCGCTGGCACCGATGGCACGCGCCACCTCGAAACGCGTGCTCATCTGGCCGGCGCTGGCCCAGGCGTCCTGCGTGAGCGGATAGCCGTCGGGCGTCTGGTGCGCATAGAGCGGCTCGCCCATGCGGTTCATCCAGGCCAGCATCGGGTTCACGTTGGCGACGACGCGGCCGTCGTAGGCGAGCCGCACGCCGGCGATGACGTAGTGCACCGGATCGCGGAACTTGCCGCCCAGCGAGGCAGTGAATTCCGGCGACTCGAACATCGTCGTCAGCGTGGCCGCGATGTCGCCGTCGGTCCGCTCGAAGGTCTGCGCCATGTGCGCGACCAGCGGCGCCGGCGGCGCATCGGCGACGAAGTAGACGGCCAGCTGGCTGGCGATGAAATGCGCCGTGGCCGGCGCGCGCGCCAAGCGGTCGAGCGCCTCGTCGACCTCGGCCAGGCCATGCTGCGTGATCGGCTGCCCGAGGAAGGTCTTCGGTCCATCGTCGTGGCGATTGGGATTGAACGCGAACACGCCGCGCCGGACGTAGCCGGCCTGCAGCGCCGGGCGCATGCGCGGCGGCGGCGCGTCGAGCGCGCGCAGGTCGAGCCCGACGCCGGTGAGCACGCGCGCGAGCTCCTGCACGTCCGTCTGCGAATAACCGCCGCCGACGCCGAGCGTGTGCAGCTCCATCAGCTCGCGCGCATAGTTCTCGTTGATGTGGCCGGCGCCGTTCTGCGCGTTGTCGAGGTAGCGCAGCATCGCCGGGTGGTGCAGTGTCGCGCCGAGCAGGTCGCGGAACCTGCCGAGCGCATGCGGGCGGATGGCGTTCTCCTCGTAGTCGCCGACCAGCACGCGCAGGTTGTTCTTGCGCGCATCGATGTTGAAGTGATTCATCCAGAACCAGGTCATCTGCTCCTGCAGCTGGTTCGGCGAGTACAGCGCACGCAGCACGAAGCGCTGCTGCGCCTCGCGCATCAGGCGCGTGAGTTCCTGCTGCCAGGCCTGGCGCGCGGCCTTCTTCTGGTCGTCGTCGGTCAGCGCGTCGGCGGCGACGCGCTGCGCTTCCAGCGCCACGGCCAGCTGATCGACCGGCGTGCGGGAGATCGTCATCGCGTCGATCTGCGCTTGCGCCTCGGCCGGCAGCACCGCGGGCCCCGGATGCAACTGCTGCTGCAACCAGGAAGGCAGACCCAGGCGCGCGAGCCGCTGCGCGTCGCGTGCATCGGCGCCCCAGGTGACGCGGTCGAGCCAGCGCAATTGCGCGGCCTCGCCGCTGGCCGAGACCTTCGGCGGCGGGCCGAGGTCCGGCCGCGCCGCGCAGGCGGCCAGCAGCATGGCGGTCATCGCCAACACAGACGCGGCGGCTGAAAGTCGGGGAATCTTCATCGGGGCTCCCGGCCCGCGATGCCGGGGCCATGCGCCATCAATCGCCCGGTCGCGCCCGCGGTTGACCGGCTTTACATGCCGTGCGTCAGGCTGCGGACAGGGTGGCCGGTGCAGCGCCGGCGATCTGCCGCAACGCGCGCTCGAACACCTCGACCGGTTGGCCGCCCGAGATCAGGTGCTGGTTGTCGATGATGATGGCGGGCACCGAATGGATGCCGGCATCGGTGTAGAGGCGCTCGCGTTCGCGGGTCTCGGCCGCGTACTCGTCGCTCTCGAGGATGGCGCGCGCACGTTGCGGATCGAGCCCGGATTCGGCGGCCAGGCGCACCAGCAGCGCGGGGTCGGACGGATTCTCGCCATCGGTGTGGCAGGCCTTGAGCAGCGCCTTCTTGAGCGCCATCTGCTTGTCCGCGCCTTCGAGTTCGGCCCAGTGAAGAAGCCGGTGCGCATCGAAGGTGTTGTAGACCCGCGAGCGCCCTTCCTCGCGGAACGCGAAGCCCACCGCGGCACCGCGCGCGCGGATGGCGGCGCGCGACTGCGCCTGCTGCTCGCGCGTGCTGCCGTATTTCTGGTTCAGGTGCTCGAAGGCATCCTGGCCTTCGG
This sequence comes from Variovorax sp. SRS16, assembly GCF_901827165.1. Classification (NCBI taxonomy): domain Bacteria; kingdom Pseudomonadati; phylum Pseudomonadota; class Betaproteobacteria; order Burkholderiales; family Comamonadaceae; genus Variovorax; species Variovorax sp. SRS16. Next base: position 2,069,369 of record NZ_LR594666.1, on the reverse strand, counting down.
GCGGCATCTGCGGATTGAGTTCGAAGGGCTGGAAGTGCAACTCGGCGGTCACGTCGGGCGCCACGCGTTCGAGCGCGGCTTCCAGCGCGCCGAGGCCGACGGCGCACCACGGGCAGGACACATCGGAGACGAAATCGATCTTGAGGCGGGAGGTCATGGCGGGGGTCTCTGAAGGAAGGAGCAAGCCTGAATGATGGGGTCGGCCGCGCGTCTTTCAACCGCGGCCGCGGCGATCACCCCACTGCCGTCGCAGTCGTCAGAGGCTGCGCCAGAAGTCGATCAAGAGCTGCGTGAACTCCACAGGACGTTCGACCGCGCTCAGATGCGCGGCATCGATGGCGGCCAGCCGCGCATGGGGAATGGCCGCTGCGATCGCCTCGGACATCGAAGGCGGTGTGGCCTCGTCGCGCGTGCCGGCGATCACCAGCGTAGGCGCCGCGATGCGGTGGTTGCTGTCGCGGAAGTCGATCGCGGCCACCGCATCGCAGCTCGCGCAATAGGCCGCCGCATCGGTGTGCACCAGCGTGTCGTGCAGCCTGCGCGCGGCCTCCGCGCCCTCGGGCGTGCCGACGTATTCCGGCGTCAGCCAGCGCGACACGGCACCATCCGCGATCGCCGCCACGCCTTGCGCTCGCACCGTCTGCACGCGTGCGCGCCACGGCGCCGCATCGGGATAGTGGGCCGAGGAATTGGCGATCACCACGCTCCTGAGCAGCGCCGCATGCTTCGGCGCCAGCGCCTGTGCCGCCATGCCGCCCATCGAGAGGCCGACGAAGTGCACGGGCTCGCCGTCGGCTTCGCGCGCGATCAGCTCGGCCGCATCGTCGGCCAGCGCCTGCACCGTGAGCGGACCGGCAACCACCTCGGAGCCGCCGTGGTTGCGGTGGTCGTAGCGCAGCACCGTGTGGGCGCGCGACAGGATGGCGGCGACGCCGTCCCACATGCGCAGGTCGCAGCCCAGCGCATGGCTGAGCACGACGATCGGGCCTTCGCCCTCGCGGACGACATTCAAGCGGGTCATGGGGTTTCCTTTCTTGGATGCGAGTGTGGCAGACGCGGCAGCCATCCGAAGGCGATCAGCACCAGCGTAGCGCCGGCCAGCACCATCGGCAGCACCATCGGCCAGGCGCCGTGGCTCATCGCGGGGTCGACGAAGCTGGCCGCGATCTGGCCGACGATGAACGCGACCGCCATCATGCCGAAGCCCGACCACGACACCGCGCGGCCGGCGAGATGCGGCAGGTCGCCGACCGCGCCGGCCTGCCCGCAGGGCTGATGGATGCCATGGCCGATGCAGTAGAGGCCGTGGCCCAGCAGCAGCGGCCATGCCGACAGCGGCTCGAGCCAGCAGCCCAGCGCCTGCACCAGCGGGCCGCCCAGGCTGAGCATCGATCCGAGCTGCACGGCCCGCACCGCGCCATGGCGCCGCAACAGCCGACGGCACAGCGTGGTGCTGAAGATATAGACCAGCGAGCCGCCGGCCGGAATCCATCCGTACCAGCCCGGCGACAGGCCGAGGTAGCTGATGTAGACCATCGGGGACAACAGCAGAAAGCAGAACAGTCCGCCGTAGGTGACCGCGGACACCGAGGACCAGGCACGAAAGCCCTGGCTCGCGAAGACCGCGCGCAGGCTGCCGCGCGGCGCCGTGGCACCGGCGTGCGGCGGGCGCGTTTCGTCGAAGCCGCGCAGGCACATGCCCCAGAGCACCAGCGCATACACCGCCATGCCGCCGAGCACCCAGCGCCAGCCCGCGCCCTGCACCGCATAGGCGCCCAGCACCGGCGCGATCAGGGCCACCACGCCGAGGCCGGTGAGCGCGCGCGCCATCACGTGCGGCCCTTCGTACGCCGGATAGACATCGCGCACCGCGGCCCGCGCGCACACCAGGATCGCGGCCATCGAGAAGCCTTGCAGCGCACGGCCGGCCACCAGCATCGGAATGCCCGGCGCGAGCGCGCAGCATGCGGCGGCCAACGCATAGCACGCGAGACCGGTGAGCAGCACGGGCCGGCGCCCCCAGCGATCGGCCAGCGGGCCGCAGGGCAGCTGGCCGAGGCCGAAGGCGAGCACGAAGACGGTGAGGCTCGCGCTGGCCGACCCCAGCTCGCGGGCGATGGACGGCAGCGCCGGCAGGTAGCTGTCGGTGGCCACCGGCTGCGCGGCCATGAGCAATGGCAGCAGCAGCGCGAGCGGGATGCCGCGCTGCGCGGCCACCGTGCTCACTTCGGCGATTCCGCCAGCAGGCCCTTTTCGCGCAGGATGCCGGTGGCAATGCCGAAGGCATGGTTGGCGACCGGCACGCCGCAGTAGATCGCGGCCATGATGATCACTTCCTTGACGTCCTCGGGCGTGAGCCGCGATTCGGGCGGCCCGTCGAGCGCGGCGCGCACGTGCATCGCGAACTCCTCGTACGCATGGATGCCGAGCATCATCGACAGCACCATGAAGCGGCGCGTCTTGTCGCCCAGCGCGGGCCGGCCCCAGATGTCGTTCCACGCATGGCGCGTGATGAGTTCCTGGAACTCGCTGTTGAAGTCATTGCGGTTGGCGAGCGACTTGTCGACCCAGGCGTCGCCGAGCACGCGGCGGCGGTTGAGAAGCCCGGCTTGGTAGTCGTCGGGCGGTGCGGCGGGTGCGGTCATCGTGCGGTGTTCCGTGGATCGAGTTGGGCTTGCAGGTCCTTCACCAGCGCCACGGTGATGTCGGCGGCATGCGCCGCCAGCGCGGGATCGAACCATTCGTCGGCGGCCTCGCGCGGCAGCTCGGCGCGCAGGCGATCGATATTGGAGCGCATCCGCGCCGCGTCCACCTGCAGCCCGGGCAAAGCCCCTGCGAGCGCGCGCACGCTGCCGTGCGCGGACATCAGCAGCTGCGGCCACTCGGCCAGCTCGGCCTGCCAGGCGCCGAGCGCGCGTTCGTGTTCCTGCGGCATCGCGGCCAGCAGCGCGGCCACGCGCTGCGGCGCACGATGCGCAGCCGCCAGCGCGACCATCGAGGCGACCGGATTGCGCTTGTGCGGCATGGCCGACGAGCCGCCGCGGCCGGGCTCGCTGGGCTCGGCGAGCTCGGCCACTTCGTACTGGCCCATCAGCGCGATGTCGGTGGCGATCTTGCCCAGGCTGCCGACCATCAGGCCCAGCTCGCAGCCGAGCGCGACCCATTCGTCGCGCTGCGTGTGCCAGGTCGCGCCCGGATCGTGCAGGCCCAGTTCCTCGGCCATGCGTTGGCGCACCGCCGGGCCCTGCCCCTTCATCTGCGCCAGCGTGCCGACCGCGCCGCCCAGCTGCAGCTGCAGCGCGCGGCGCGCGGCCTCGGCCAGCCGCGCGCGGCTGCGCACCAGCGGCGCCGCCCAGCCCGCACACTTGAAGCCGAAGCTCGTCACCGAGGCCGGCTGCATCAGGGTGCGCGCCAGGATCGGCGTCGCGGCATAGCGCTCGGCATGCCGCAGCAGCGCCTGCACGGCCTTGTGCAGGTCGGCATCGACCAGCGCCACCGCCTCGCGCGTGACCAGCGCCATCGCGCTGTCGATCACGTCCTGGCTGGTGCTGCCGAAATGCACGAAGGGCACGGCGTCGGCGTTGAACACGCCCACCGCATCCTTGAGGTTCTTGACCAGCGGTATCGCGACGCTGCCGGCACGGCCGCTGTCGCGCACGATCTTGGCGACGTCGAACAGCTCGACCTTGCAGCTGCCGATGATCGACTGCGCGGCCGACTCGGGGATCAGCCCGAGCTGCGCCTGCGCACGCGCCAGCGCCGCCTCGAAGCGCAGCATGGCGTCGACGAAATTGCGGTCGCTGAACGCGGCCAGCGTTTCGGACGTGGAAAGAAAACCTTCGAAAATGCTCATGGTGCCGCTGTCCCCTTGTCAGTACGCGATCTGCGCCACGCCGCGCAGTTCCTCGGCCGTCGAAGTGCCGAAGCCGAAGAATTCGAGGTAGGCAGGGATCATCTCGAACAGCATGTCGGTGCCGACCTGCACCGCGCAGCCCTTGTCGCGCGCAGCGCGCAGCAGCGGCGTGTACTCGGACTTCATCACCACCTCGCCGACGAAGGTCGCCGGCGCGATGCGCGCGATGTCGAAGGGCAGCGGATCGCCCTCCTTCATGCCGAGCGGCGTGGCGTTGACGACCACGTCGTGGCCGGCGGGATCCTTCGACCCGGTGCCCACCGTCAGCGCCGGATAGTGCACGCGCAGGCGGCCCGCGAGCGCATCGGCCGATGCGGCGCTGGCGTCGAAGAGCGACAGGTGCGCGACGCCGGCCGCCGCCAGCGAGGCCGCGATGGCCGAGCCCACGCCGCCGCAGCCGGAGACCAGCACCCGCGCGCCTGCCAGCGCGCGGCCCTTGCGCAGCACGCCGCGCACGAAGCCGGCGCCGTCGAACTGGTCGCCCAGCAGCGTGCCGTCCGGGCGCTTGAGGACGGCATTGCAGGCGCCCGCGATCCTTGCCGTCGGCGTGACCTCGTCGACCAGCGACATCGTGGTGATCTTGTGCGGCATGGTCACCAGCGCGCCGCGCAGGTTGGTGAGCCGGAACAGCGACGCGAGCACGCCGGGATAGTCCTCGGGCTTGCAGCCCATCGGCACCACGACGGCGTCGATGCCCTGCCTGTCGAACCAGGGGTTGTAGATCATGGGCGCCTTGAAGCTCTCGGTCGGATAGCCGAGATGGGCGATGAGGGTGGTCTTGCCGGAAATCATGGGTCCTCTGCTTCAATCAATCGATGGCGCTGCCGGCCACGTGCGACTCGCTGATCCAGCGCGCGCTCTTCATGGCGCGCTGGCCGATCACCATCGGGTCGGAATTGACGTAGTCGTCGTTGAACACCTCGAAGGTGTAGTGGCCGCGGTAGCCCTTGTCCTCGAGCAGCTGCACGAGGTCGCGCACATCGTGCAGGCCTTCGCCGGGAAAGAGGCGCTGGTGGCGCGCGAGTTCGATCATGTCGGCCTGGCGATCGCTGTACTCGAAGAAATAGTCGGCCAGCTGGACCAGGAAGACCTTGTCGATCGGCACCGCGGCCAGCTGCGCCAGCGTCTCGGGCGTGTCGTCGCCGTGCACCGACATGTGGAAGGCATCGAGATTGAGGCCGACGTTCTCGCGGTTGCAGCGGCGCACGATGTCCCAGGCCTGGTGCCAACGATTGACGTGGCGACCCCAGGACAGCGCCTCGTAGCAGATGCGGATGCCCAGCGGCGTGGCGAGCGTGGCCAGCGTGCGCAGGTCTTCGGCGGCGCGTTCGGGATCGTCGATGGCGAGCGGGCTGGTGGTCGAACACACGAGCAAGAGGTCGGTGCCGACCAGTGCCATCTGGCGCAGCTGCTCGCGTGCCATCTCGAGGCGGTGCGGCCGCATCGCGTCGGGTGCGCACTCGAAGTCGCGCAGCGGCTGGAAGTCGGTGACCTTGAGGCCGCTGGCCTTCACCAGCTCGGCGGCCTTCTCGACGCCGGCCGGATGGTTGATGAGGTCGCGCGCCCACAGCTCGACGCCCGCGAAGCCGGCGGCCTTCATGCAGTCGAGCTTGTGACCGAGTTCGCCGCCCATGGTGACGGTGTTGAAGCCGAAGCGGTCGATGGCGATGGCCATGGAATCCCCGTGGTGAAGCTTCGCCGCTCAGGCCACGCTGGCCGAGTGGTAGCGCAGTGGATGCCGGATCTCGCCCGCCATCGCGGCCGGATAGATCAGCTCGCGCAGAAAATCCGCATCGCCGCGCACGCCGTGCGCCGCATCGCGGTGGCCGAAGAAGTCGAGGTAGTGCGCCATCTGCTGCACCAGCATCTCGAAGCCGGCCTGCGCATTGAGGCCGCGCGACCGCACCGCACGCACCAGCGGCGTCGGCTGGTTGCGCAGCAGGATGTCGAACAGCGCCGCATGCGGCTCCATGCGCGCCACGTCGAGCGGCAACGCATCGTCCTCGCCCAGGCCCAGCGGCGTGGCATTGACGACCAGGTCGTAGCCAGCCGGATCGCTGCTGTCGACCGCGACGCTGGACGCATCGAAGAAGGCATCGAGCTTGGCCGCGACACCGGCCGCCTTGCCGGCCTCGACATCGTGAAAGGCGATGTGCTCCGCGCCATTCACCGTACCGCCTTCGGCCAGCGCCACGCCGATCGCCGCCGCGCTCACGCCGGCGCCGAGGATCAGCACCCGCTTGCCGCGGTAAGGGATGTGGTAGTGATCGAGCGCGCCGAGCAGCCCTTCGCCGTCGAACAGATCGCCTTCGAGCTCGCCGTTCTCGATGCGGCGCACCACGTTGACGGAGCCCGCCACGCGGCCGAACAGACCGCAGCCGTCGAGCAGATCAACCAGGAGCGGCTTGTGCGGCGGCGCGATCGCCATGCCGCGCACATTCCTCGCGAGAAAGGCGGCCTTGACGAACACTGCGAGGTCGCGCCGGGCGACCTGCACCGGCGCCATCACGGCGTCGATGCCGAAACGTTCGAACACGCTGTTGAACATGCGCGGCAAGCGGACATTGGTGACCGGGTCGCCGGGAAGCAGGTACAGCGCGGTACTGCCCGCGATGGAGGGAAACATGGGTGCTGGTCTCGCTTCAAGGTTGTTCGGCAATCGCGCAGGTCGGAAGGAAGCTGCGCTACTCTAGATCCCGCGCTGGAGGCGATAAAGCGAAACCCGTGCGACATGATCGGTCGTCGAACTCTTCCGATCGATCATTGAACGAATCAAGGGTTTTCCCTTGATAAAAAGACAGGTGCTTCATTCAGCATCGCCCAGGTCCGGACATGAAAACAGCCACCCTCCCCACCCCCGCCGGGCTCGACAAGCGCGACTGGATCGCCGGCCTGGAACGCGGCGTCGCCGTCATCGAGGCCTTCGACGACGCGCATCCGCGCATGACCGCGAGCGAAGCCGGCCAGCGCACCGGCATGACGCGCACCGCGGCGCGGCGCTATCTGCTGACGCTGCAGCACATGGGCTATGTGGCGGGCGACGGCAAGCTGTTCTGGCTGACGCCGCGGGTGCTGCGGCTGGGCCAGTCCTACCTCGAATCGGCGCGGCTGCCGCGCATCGTGCAGCCCTTCCTGCAGCGCGTGGCGGCGGGCACGCACGAGATCGCCTACCTCAGCGTGATGGATGGCGACGAGGTGGTCTACATCGCGCGCAACGGCCCGAACCGCAGCATGAGCACCGGCTACGTGCTGGGCGCCCGCGTGCCCGCGCAGGTGACGGCCGCCGGCATGCTGATGCTGGCGATGCGCAGCGACGAGGCGCTGGCGAGCTGGCTGGCCACGCGCGAGCTCGCCATCTACACCTCGCACACCATCGCCAGCAAGGAACGCATGAAGCTCGAACTGGCGCGCATCCGCGCCCAGGGCTGGGCGCTGTCGGAGCAGCAGCTCGACCTCAACTCGCGCGGCATCGCCGTGCCGCTGCGCGATCGGCGCGGCGAGCTCGTGGGCGCGCTCAACATCACGATGCCGATGGGCCACGAAAGCAGCGAGGACGCCGTCGCCCGCGTGCTGCCCGTGCTGCGCGAGACGGCGCAGGCGATGCGCAATCTGATCTAGGGCCGGATCAAACCCCGAGGATCGACACCGCCTTGGTCACGAGGTACGACTCCAGCGCTTCCGGGCCGCCTTCCGAGCCGTAGCCCGAATCCTTCACGCCGCCGAAAGGCATCTCGGCCGAAGGCATCGCGGGCTGGTTGACCCACAGCATGCCGAGCTCGAGGCGCTGGCCGAGCAGGTGCGCGTTCTTGATCGACTTGGTGAAGGCGTAGCCCGCCAGGCCGAAAGGCAGGCGGTTGGCTTCGGTGATCGCCTCTTCCAGCGTGTCGAAACCGCGGATCGCGGCGACCGGGCCGAAGGGCTCGTTGTTGAACACATCGGCATCGAGCGACACATCCGTCAGCACGGTGGGCGCGAAGAAGTTGCCGGCGTCGCCGACCCGCTCGCCGCCGGTCGCGATCTTGGCGCCCTTGGCGCGCGCGTCGTCCATCACCTTTGCCATGGCCGTGAGGCGGCGCGAATTGGCCAGCGGGCCGAGGGTCGTCCCTTCGGCCAGGCCATCGCCGAGCTTGAGGCCTTCGGCATGCTTGACCAGCGCGCGCGAGAACTCCTCGCGCAGGCTGTTGTGCACCAGGAAGCGGGTCGGCGAGATGCAGACCTGCCCGGCATTGCGGAACTTGGCGGCGCCCGCGGCCTTCACGGCCAGCGCCACGTCGGCGTCCTCGGCAATGATCACCGGCGCGTGGCCGCCGAGCTCCATGGTGACGCGCTTCATGTGCGCGCCGGCCAGCGCGGCGAGCTGCTTGCCGACCGGCGTCGAGCCGGTGAAGGTGACCTTGCGGATGATCGGGTGCGCGATCAGGTAATTCGAGATCTCGGCCGGGTCGCCGAACACCAGTCCCACGGTGCCGGGCGGCACGCCCGCATCGACGAAGGCCTGCAGCAGCGCGGCCGGCGACGCCGGCGTTTCCTCGGGCGCCTTCACGAGGAAGGAGCAGCCGGTCGCGAGCGCCGCGCCGAGCTTGCGAACGATCTGGTTGACCGGAAAGTTCCACGGCGTGAAGGCCGCCACCGGCCCCACCGCTTCCTTCAGCACCAGCTGCTGCACCGCGAGGTTGCGCGAGGGCACGATGCGGCCGTAGACACGGCGGCCTTCGTCGGCGAACCATTCGATGATCTCGGCCGCCGCGAGCACCTCGCCGCGCGCCTCGGCCAGCGGCTTGCCCTGCTCCTGCGTCAGCAGCGCGGCAATGGTGTCGGCGCGCTCGCGGATCAATCCCGCGGCCTTGCGCATCGTCGTGGCGCGCGTGGGCGCCGGCGTGTTCTTCCAGGCCTCGAAGCCGCGCTGGGCGGAGGCGAGCGCGCGGTCGAGGTCCACGATGCCGGCATGGGCGACCTTGCCGATGGCCTTGCCGGTGGCGGGGTTGACCACGTCGAGGGTCTTGCCGCTGGCGGCATCGGCCCATTGGCCGTCGATCAGCAGGCGGGTGTCGGTGTAGGGAGTGGAGGAAGAGGCGGAGGTCATGGAAATACTTTCCTTGGTTTCTTGAAACGGGAGGCGAAGCGCGACGCGGCGGGCTCGGGCAGCGTTCGGGATGCGCGGCGGCAGGACGAACGCGCGGGCGCCGGACCCCGCGTTTTTACCCTATCGCCGCCGCAGCGTCCCGAGCGGGGTCTGCGCGTCGGCGCGGGCGACAATACCGGGCGGTGCAATTCGAAAGGACAGCAAATGTTCGTGGTCTGCGGCGAAGCATTGATGGATGTCTACGTGGGCGCATCGACGCCGACCGGCCTGACGCTCGACGCGCGCATCGGCGGTTCGCCGCTCAACGTGGCGCAGGGGCTGGCGCGGCTGGCGCGGCCGGTGGCCTTCCTGGCCGGACTGTCGACCGATGCGCCCGGCGAGCGGCTGCTGGCCTCGCTGCGTGCCGAGGGCGTGGACACTTCGCTGGTGCTGCGCAACGACGCGCCGAGCACGCTCAGCGTCGTCAGTGTCGATGCCAACGGCGTGCCGCGCTACGCCTTCCACGGCAACGGCGCGGCGGACCGCCAGATCACGACCGACACGCTGCCCGCGCTGCCGCCGGCGACGCGGGTGCTGCAGTTCGGCTCCTACGCGCTCGCGGTCGAGCCGGTCGGCAGCGCCCTGCGCGCGCTGGCGGCACGCGAGCGCGCGCAGCGGCTGATCGCCTACGACCCCAACGTGCGGCTCAATGTCGATCCGGACCTCATGCATTGGCGCACGGTGGTCGAGCAGATGGTCTCGCTCGCGCACCTGGTCAAGGTCAGCGACGAGGACCTGGGCCTGCTCTACCCGGCCGAAACGCCGGAACAGGTCGCGGCGCGCTGGCTCGCGCAGGGCGCGGCGCTGGTGGCGGTGACGCGCGGTGGTCAGGGCGCGAGCGCATGGACCCGAGCGGCGCAGGCCGATGCGCCGTCGCCGAAGACGCAGGTGGTCGATACCGTCGGTGCCGGCGACACCTTCCAGGCCGCGCTGCTCACCTGGCTGGACGAGCACGATGCGCTGACGCCCGAGGCTCTGTCGAACCTCGACACGGTGTCGCTCGGCGCGCTGCTGCACTTCGCTGCGCGGGCAGCCGCGATCACCTGCTCGCGCCGCGGGGCCGACATGCCGCGCCGCGCTGAAATCGATTGAACCCCCAGCCACGCCCACTTCGTGCGGCTCTGCCCCCCCCTTGCAGGGGGAAACACCGGCGGACCGGCAAAGCCGGATCCGCGGTGTTTCCCGAAGGGGCCTGGCTGCGCCGGCCGGGTCATCGTTGCGCGATGAACGCCTCGATGCCGACGATGGGGAATGTTGCAGCGCCTGCCAGCACGAGCAGATCGCGATCGCCGGTGACCAGTATCGCCTTGCCTGCGGCGGCCAGCTGCAGGAACGGCAGATCGAAGGGATTGTGGCAGGCCGGCACGGCCACCCGGTCAGTCCTTGCGCTTTGGCTTGCGCGAAGACACAGCGGATGGCTTGGGGCGCGAAGCGCCGTGGACGGCACCGGGTTCAGCGGCCGCCAGCACGGGCGACTCGGCGCCTTGCCGCGCCCAGTCCACCGCATCGCGCACGTCCTCGGTGGTCAATCCCAATGCAGCCAGCTTGGCGCGCACCGCATCGCCACGCTGGATGCGCACCGGCGTCAGCACGATCTGGCCATCGCGCACCTCGACATCGAAGTAGTCCGTGGCGCCGATCTCGTCCGTCACGCTGCGCGGCAGCGTGAGCTGGTTTTTGGAAGTCATCTTGGCAAGCATCGGAAATTCCTCAAGTAAGGACTCCTTACTTTGGAGATCGACAGCGGCAGCGTCAACCCCGCACGCACCCAGGCTCAGAGAAACGACGCCTGCGGCGACGGCGCATCGCCGGTGGGCGGCGCCGCCGGCGCCTGCACGTTCACGTCGCCGCACTGGGCGCGGTGGCGCAGCGCATGTTCCATCACGACCAGTGCCAGCATCGCCTCGGCGATCGGGGTCGCGCGAATGCCGACGCAGGGGTCGTGGCGGCCCTTGGTGACGACCTCGACCGGCTGGTTGTTGACATCGATGGACTGGCGCGGACTGATGATCGAGCTGGTCGGCTTGATGGTGATGCCCACCTCCAGATCCTGGCCCGTGGTGATGCCGCCGAGCGTGCCGCCCGCGTTGTTGGTGACGAAGCCTTCGGGCGTGATCGAGTCGCCATGCACGGTGCCGCGCTGCACGACGCTGTCGAAGCCGGCGCCGATCTCGACGCCCTTGACCGCATTGATGCCCATCATCGCCCAGGCGATGTCGGCGTCCATCTTGTCGAACAGCGGCTCGCCCAGGCCGACCGGCACCTTCGACGCGGTCACGCGGATGCGCGCACCGCACGAATCGCCGGCCTTGCGCAGCGCATCCATGTAGGCCTCCAGGTGCGAGACATCGGCCACCGGCGCGAAGAAGGGATTGGCCGCCACGTGGTCCCAGCTCTCGAAGGGAATGACGATCTCGCCGATCTGCGCCATGCAGCCGCGGAACACCGTGCCGTATCGCTCGAACAGCCACTTCTTGGCAACCGCGCCGGCCGCGACCATCGGCGCCGTGAGCCGGGCCGACGAGCGGCCGCCGCCGCGCGGATCGCGAATGCCGTACTTCTTCCAGTAGGTGAAGTCGGCATGGCCGGGCCGGAACTGCTGCGCGATCTGGCCGTAGTCCTTGCTGCGCTGGTCGGTGTTCTGGATCAGCAGCGCGATCGGCGTGCCGGTGGTCTTGCCTTCGTACACGCCACTCAGGATCTGCACCGCGTCGGGCTCGTTGCGCTGGGTCACATGGCGGCTGGTGCCGGGGCGGCGGCGGTCGAGGTCGCCCTGGATGTCGGCCTCGCTGAGCGCCATGCCGGGCGGGCAGCCGTCGATGACGCAGCCGATCGCAGGGCCGTGCGATTCGCCGAAATTGGTGACCGCGAAGAGATGTCCGAAGGTGTTGCCGCTCATAGGCAGCAATTATCTCCGAGCAGGGGCTGCAGCCCTGCGTGGTCGCGATGCCTTCGGGAACGCTTTATGCGTGCGCAGCGCAGCATTCCACCCCCGAAGGAGCACACATGCTGGACCGCACCGACACGAAGTTCTCCCACGTCAAGCCCGGCGACACCGCGTTCGTCCCGGGCGGGTTGCGCGATTTCTTTCTCTACCGCGACCTGGGCATCGCCGAGGCAACCCACGGCAAGGTGATCGCGCACCTGGTCAAGGCCAACATGGCACCTGAAGCGGGCACCGGCTGGCACCGGCACGAGGCGGACTTCCAGATCGTGATCATGGTGAAGGGTTGGGCCCGCTTCATGTACGAGGACCAGGAGACGCTGGTCGAAGCCGGCGATGTGGTGCACCAGCGCCCCGGCATCCGGCACTACCTGTTCGACTACTCGCTCGACATGGAATACCTGGAGATCGTGTCGCCGGCCGACTTCAAGAGCATCGACGTCGAGCCAGCCTGCGAGGTCCCCGCGCCCACGCCCTGGGAATAGGCGGCGTCTCGCCTCCAGCCGTGCCCGGCGCTTTTGCGCTGCTCAGGAGGCAGCGTCCCGGCACGGCGCCCCCTCGAGCCAGCCGCACCGCGCGCATGGCGCCGCTCGCCTCCGCGCCCTGGGGTCGCGGGTGGCGGAGACGGTCGGCCCATCCGTTGGTCATTCCACGCTGCTTGCGCGTTGGCGATGAATGCCCGCAAGCCCGGCAGCGGCTGAGCATGGGAGAATAAATTCATATTGCGACGAAGCGCCTCTCGACAGGAATAGCCACTTGAAAACAACCCGGTCCACCTCTTCCGCCCTGCGCATCGGCATCCTCGGCTGCGCCAACATCGCCAGGCAGTTCGCGCGCGACGTCGCGCCCAGCCGCAAGGTGCGCGTCGACGCCGTCGCGAGCCGCAATGCGGAGACCGCGGCCGCCTTTGCCGCCGACCATGCGATCGGCCGGCACCACGGCACTTACGAAGCGCTGCTGTCGGACCCCGACATCGATGCCATCTACATTCCACTGCCCAACAGCCTGCATGCCGAATGGGCCATCCGGGCGGCCGAAGCCGGCAAGCACGTGCTGTGCGAGAAGCCGCTGGCACTGGGCGCGGCCGAGGCGCGGTCGATGTTCGATGCGGCTGCGCGGCATGGCGTCATGCTGCTGGAAGCCTACCCCTACTACTTCCAGCCGCAGACCGGCGACATGCTCGCGCTGCTGCGCGAGGGCGCGATCGGCACGGTGCGCTCGGTGCAGGCGAGCTTCGGGTTCAACCTTGCCAAGCCGCAGGGCAACATCCGCATGAACCCCGAACTCGGCGGCGGCGCGCTGCTGGATGCGGGCAGCTATCCGCTGAGCCTGATCCGCCTCGTCATGGGCTGTGCGCCGCAGCGCGTGCAGGCCGACGCGAGCTGGGCCGACAGCGGCGTGGACATCAGCCTCGCAGCCACGCTGTTCTACGCTGACGGGCGGCGCGCGCAGTTCGACTGCGCGATGGACAGCGCCATGCATCGGCGCGCCATGATCGCCGGCACGCAAGGCACGATCGAAACCGAGTTCCTGAATCACACCAGCGCCGAGCCCGCCGGCGATGCCCACGGCTACCTGCCCAGCCAGCTGCGGCTGCGGCGCGGCACGGCCGGCACCGTCCCCTTCGAAAACCTCCAGTCGGCCACCGGCAGCGGCTTCCGCTTCGCGGCCGAGGCCTTTGCAGCCGTCATCGCGCGGCGCGACTTCGACGGCATCGCGCGCGCGGCCGCGGCCAGCATCGACATCGCCGCCACGATCGAAGCCCTGGCGCAAAGCGCCAAACTGGGACGTGCCATCGACGTGCAGGCCGGCTGAAACCGCGCGCCATGAAGATCCTTTCGATCACACCGACCTATTTCCCCGAAGTCGGGGGCATCGAGTCGGTGGTGCGCGAACTGGCGATGCGAACCGGCGGCCCGGGCATCCAGGTCGACGTGGCGCACGTCTCGGCCAACCATCCGGCGTTCTCGGTGAGCCGGCACGACGGGCTCGACGTGTACCGGGTGCCGGTGCTCGGCAATCGCCTGGCCGGCTACGCGCGCGGCTTCGGCCGCCTGGCCGCGGGCTACGACCTGCTGCATGTGCACGACCCGCAGCTGATGATGATCACCGGCAACGTGCTGCTGCAGGCCGGCCGCATTCCTGCGGTGCTCAGCACGCACGGCGGCTTTCATCACACGCAGAAGTACCCGGCCATCAAGTGGCTGCACGAGCATGTGCTGATGCGGCGCCTGCTGGGCCACTACCGCCGGATCCTCGGCAGCAGCGAATCGGACACCGCCTATTTCAGCCGCTTCTCGGACCGGGTCGAGAAGTGCGAGAACGGCATCGCCTATGCGAAATTCCAGAACGGACGCCGCACCGGCGCGGCCGATCCGACGAGGTGGATCTACTGGGGCCGCTGGTCCGCCAACAAGCGCATCGACGCCGTGATCGACACCGTCGCGCTGGCGCGGGACCATGGCATCGCCATCGACCTGCTGATCGCCGGCCCCGATTTCGACCATCTGGGCGAATCGTTCAAGGCGAAGATCGAAGCCCTGCAGCTCGGCGGCTCGATCCGCATGCATCCCTACATCGAGGATGCGGCGCTGATGCAGGAACTGCAGGACCGCACCGTCTTCATCACCGGCAGCGAGTACGAAGGCTTCGGCGTCGGCATCCTCGAAGCCATGGCGGCCGGCAAGATCGTGGTCTGCCGCGACATGAAGCCGATCAACGGTTTCGTCGAGCGCGCCGTCAACGGCTTCTTCCTCGACTTCGACGGCGGCGCCGGCGATCTGGCCGTGGTGCGCGAGATCGCAAGCCTCGATGCGCCGCGCTGCGAGGCGATGTCGAACGCAGCCCAGCACAGCGCCAAACGCTACGACTGGGACTCGGTGGCCGCGCGCTTTTCGGCGCATTACGCGAACGCCCTCGGCGCCGCGTCGCGCCCGCGCTAGACCGAGACGATCGCGCCGCAGACCAGCAGCGCTGCGAACAACCCCAGCACGGCGCGCCAGGTGGCGGGCCGCGATTCCACCCACCGGTACAGCAGCGCCGCGGCCGCGATCGACAGCACGAAGGTCGCCAGCAGGCCCAGCAGATCGACCCAGGGTCCGGCGGGCGCGAAGCGGCTGACCACCGCGCTCACCAGCAGCAACACCGGGAAGTGGATGAGAAACAGCGAATACGAAATGCGCCCGAGCCGCACCAGCGGCGCGCCGATGCGCGGCCATGCCGCCGGCGCAAGGCCGTCACGATGCTGCACCAGCGCCACGGCGAGCGCCGTGACCAGCGCCACGGCGATGCGGCTGCGCCATTCGAGTGCCAGCGCCGCGCCGCCCATCAGCGCCAGCAGCAGCATCGCGAAGCGCCAGGTGCTGCGCCGCGTGGCGCGGCCGATCCAGAACACCAGCATGCCCAGGCCATAGGAGCCGAAGAAATAGAAGGCCGTGACGTCGAGCACCTCTTCGCGGTTGAACACCGCCAGCGAGGCCATGACCAGCGCCATCACGAGTGCCACCACCAGCCAGCGCGAGCGCTCGGGCCGCACCGACCAACGCCGCTGCATCAGCTCCGACAACGCAATCGCCGCCAGCGCCAGCACGAAGAGCTGGAAGTCGATCGCCACATACCAGACGCCGGTCGACAGCGCCTCGTAGCCGAGCAGGTCCTGCAGCAGCAGGCCATGCGCCAGCAACTGCATCAGTCCCGGTGCGCCCGGCACGGCTTCGTCGTCGAGCCAGGGCCGCACCAGCGCAGCGACCAGCACGCTGAAAGTAAGCGCTGCGAGGTAGGGCATCGCCAGCCGGCCGTAGCGCTGGAACACACGGGCCCACGGCCGATCCACGCGCATCGCGCCATCGGGCGCGAGGCTGCCTGCCGCGAGGAAGCCGGCCAGCACCAGAAACACCTGCACTGCGAGCCGGCCGTTCTGCGACAGCCAGTCGAACAGGCCGGGTGCGAGCGGCGATGCAACCACCGGCATCGGCCCGTAGCGCGAGAGGTGATGCCAGACGATCATCACGCAGGCCAGCCCCTTCACCGCATCGAGCAGCGGCATGCGCCCCGACGCCGTCCGGGGCTCCGGCATGGCCGCGGCGTCAGAGTGCAAGGCGGCGCCGCGCTTCGAAATACTCGCGCCTGAGCCTCTCGACGAAGGCGGCGGCGCTCGCGACCTCGGTCACCGCGCCGATGCCCTGGCCCGAGCCCCAGATGTCCTTCCAGGCCTTGGCCTTGCTGCCTTCGCCGCCGCCGAAGTTCATGGTCTTCACGTCGCCCTCGGGCAGGTTGGCCGGATCCATGCCGGCGGCCACGATGCTGGGCGCAAGGTAGTTGCCATGCACGCCGGTGAAGAGGTTCGAGTAGACGATGTCGTCCGAGTTGCCGTCGACGATGGCCTGCTTGTAGGCATCGCTGGCGCGCGCTTCCTCGGTCGCGATGAAAGCGGTGCCGATGTAGGCCAGGTCGGCGCCCATGGCCTGCGCCGCAAGCACCGCGCCGCCGGTGGCGATGGCGCCCGACAGCACGAGCGGCCCGTCGAACCATTGGCGGATTTCCTGGATCAGCGCGAACGGGCTCTTCACGCCCGCATGGCCGCCGGCACCGGCCGCCACCGCGATGACGCCGTCGGCACCCTTCTCGATCGCCTTGCGTGCGAAGCTGTTGTTGATGATGTCGTGCAGCGTGATGCCGCCGTAGCCGTGGACCGCATCGTTGACGTCGGTGCGCGCGCCCAGCGAGGTGATGACGATCGGCACCTTGTACTTCACGACCATCTCCATGTCGTGCTCGAGCCGGTCGTTGCTCTTGTGAACGATCTGGTTGATCGCGAAGGGCGCGGCGGGCCGGTCGGGATGGGCCTTGTCGTGGGCGGCGAGTTCTTCGGTGATCTCGGCCAGCCAGTCGTCGAGCTGCGAGGCCGGGCGGGCGTTGAGCGCCGGCATCGCACCCACCACGCCAGCCTTGCACTGTGCGACCACGAGCTTGGGATTGCTGATGATGAACAGCGGCGAGCCGATGATGGGCAGCGGCAGGTTCGCGAGCACCGCAGGAAGCTTGGACATGATTCGGTCGTCTCTCGGAAGATTGTGAAAAGCGAAGGCCCGGCGCGCGCGTGTCAGAAGGCGTCGATCGCCAGCGCCGTGACGCTCGCGGCGCCCTCGACGATGCTGTCGCGCAGGCCCGGCGCCTTGTTGAGGATGTGCTCGGCATAGAAATGCGCAGTCGCGACCTTGGCGTTCATGAAGGGCACGTCGGTGCCGGCCTTGGCAAGATCCTCGGCCACCAGCAGCGAGCGCGCGAGTTGCCAGCCGGCCACCAGGTTGCCGGCCAGCATCAGGTAGGGCACGCTGCCTGCGAACACCGCATTGGGCGAGGCCTTGGTCTGGCCAGCCACGAAGCCCACCACGTCTACGAAGGCTTCGCGCGCCGCCTTCAGGCGCCGGCCCACGGCGCGCGCCTGGGCGCTGTCGCGCTTGACGAGCTCGGCCTCGGTCTGCTCGATCTGCGCGGCGATCGCCTTCGCGGTCTGGCCGCCGTCGCGCGCGGTCTTGCGGCCCACGAGGTCGTTGGCCTGGATCGCCGTCGTGCCTTCGTAGATCGTCAGGATCTTGGCATCGCGCAGGTACTGCGCCGCGCCGGTCTCCTCGATGAAGCCTATGCCGCCATGCACCTGCACGCCGAGCGACGCCACTTCGAGGCTCATCTCGGTGCTGTAGCCCTTCACCAGCGGCACCATGAATTCGTAGAAGGCCTGGTTCTGCCGGCGCGTGTCGGCATCGGGATGATGGTGCGTGGCGTCGTACGCGGCTGCAGCGACGCTCGCCATCGCACGGCAGCCTTCGGTGTAGGCACGCATGGTCATCAGCATGCGCTTCACGTCGGGGTGGTGGATGATCGGCGCGCTGGCATTCAGGGAACCGTCGACCGGCCGGCTTTGCACCCGGTCCTTGGCATAGGCCACCGCGTGCTGGTAGGCCCGCTCGGCGATCGCGATGCCCTGCATGCCCACCGCGTAGCGCGCCGAGTTCATCATGATGAACATGTACTCGAGGCCGCGGTTCTCCTGGCCGACGAGGTAGCCCACGGCGCCGCCGTGGTCGCCGTACTGGAGCACGGCGGTCGGGCTGGCCTTGATGCCCAGCTTGTGCTCGATGCTCACGCAATGCACGTCGTTGCGATCGCCCAGCGACCCATCCTTGTTCACGAGGAACTTCGGCACCACGAACAGGCTGATGCCCTTCACGCCCTCGGGCGCGCCGGTGACGCGCGCGAGCACGAGGTGCACGATGTTCTCGGCCATGTCGTGTTCGCCGTAGGTGATGAAGATCTTGGTGCCGAAGACCTTGTAGGTACCGTCGGGTTGCGGTTCGGCGCGGCTGCGCACCAGGCCCAGGTCGCTGCCGGCCTGCGGCTCGGTCAGATTCATGGTGCCGGTCCACTGGCCGCTCACGAGCTTCTCGAGGTAGGTGGCCTTGAGTTCATCGGAGCCGGCCGTGAGCAGCGCCTCGGTCGCGCCGTCGGTCAAGAGCGGGCACAGCGCGAAGCTCATGTTGGCCGAGTTGAGCATCTCGCCGCAAGCCGCGCCGATGGTCTTGGGCAGGCCCTGGCCGCCGAAGTCGGCCGGATGCTGCAGGCCCTGCCAGCCGCCCGCGACGTACTGCGCAAAGGCTTCCTTGAAGCCCGGCGTGGTGCTGACCTTGCCGTCTTTGAACGAGGACGGATCCCGGTCGCCCGCCACGTTCAGCGGCGCGACCACGTCCTGGTTGAAGCGCGCGCATTCCTCGAGCACCGCCTGCGCGGTTTCGAGGCCGGCGTCCTCGAAGCCGGGGATCTGCGCGATCTGCGCGATGTTTGCGAGATGTTCGATGTCGAACAGCATGTCCTTGATCGGGGCGATGTAGCTCATGTGGGTCTCCTGGTTCGGCAGATACGAAAAGGGCATCGCGAACGATGCCCTCTCTTGGATTCGACGAAGGCCTCTTACAGCGCCTTGACCAGTTCCGGCACCGCCGTGAACAGGTCCGCCACCAGCCCGTAGTCGGCGACGCTGAAGATCGGCGCCTCCTCGTCCTTGTTGATCGCCACGATCACCTTGGAGTCCTTCATCCCCGCCAGATGCTGGATCGCCCCCGAGATGCCACAGGCGATGTACAGCTGCGGCGCGACGATCTTGCCCGTCTGGCCCACTTGCCAGTCGTTCGGTGCGTAGCCCGCGTCCACTGCGGCGCGGCTCGCGCCCAGGCCCGCATTGAGCTTGTCGGCCAGCGGGGTCATGACCTCGGTGAACTTCTCGGCACTGCCCAAGGCCCGCCCGCCACTGACGATGATCTTGGCCGAGGTCAGCTCGGGCCGGTCGTTCTTGGCGATCTCGCTGCCGACAAAGCTGCTCTTGCCCGAGTCGGCCACGCCTTCGGCGTTCTCGACGCTCGCGCTGCCGCCGGTGGCGGGTGCGGGATCGAAGCCGGTGGTGCGCACGGTCACTACCTTGATCGCATCGCCGCTCTGCACGGTGGCGATGGCATTGCCCGCATAGATGGGGCGCTCGAAGGTGTCGGGTGCATCGACCTTGGTGATGTCGCTGATCTGCGCGACATCGAGCTTGGCGGCCACGCGCGGGGCGACGTTCTTGCCGTTGGCGGTGGCGGGGAACAGGATGTGGCTGTAGTTCTGGGCGATAGCCAGCACCTGCGCGGCAACGTTCTCGGCGAGGTTGTCCTTCAGGCTGACGCTGTCGGCCACGATGACCTTGGCGACGCCGGCGACCTGGGCGGCGGCCTTGGCGGCTTCGGCGGCGTTGGCACCAGCGATCAGCACATGGACGTCGCCGCTGGCGCAGGCGATGGCGGCCGTCACGGTGTTGAGGGTCGCCGGCTTGAGGGTGGCGTGGTCGTGTTCGGCAATAACAAGTACGGTCATGTCAGTCTTCCTCAGATCACCTTGGCTTCGTTCTTGAGCTTGTCGACCAGCGTGGCAACGTCGGGCACCTTGATGCCGGCGCCGCGCTTGGGGGGCTCCGCGACCTTGAGGGTCTTCAGGCGTGGCTTGGCGTCGACACCGAGGTCCTCGGGCTTGAAGACATCGAGCGTCTTCTTCTTGGCCTTCATGATGTTGGGCAGCGTCACGTAGCGCGGCTCATTGAGGCGCAGGTCGGTGGTGATGACGGCGGGCAAGCTCAGCTGCAATGTCTCGAGGCCACCGTCGACTTCGCGGGTGACGTTGACTTTGTCGCCGTTGACTTCGACTTTGCTGGCGAAGGTGGCCTGCGGCAGGTCGGCCAGTGCGGCGAGCATCTGGCCGGTCTGGTTGGCATCGTCGTCGATGGCCTGCTTGCCGAGGATGATGAGGCCGGGCTGTTCCTTGTCGACCAGGGCCTTCAGGAGCTTGGCGACGGCCAGGGGCTGCAGTTCCTCGCTGGTCTCGACCAGGATGCCGCGGTCGGCGCCGATGGCCATGGCGGTGCGCAGGGTTTCCTGGCACTTGGCATCGCCGCACGAGACGGCGATGACTTCGGTGACGACGCCTTTCTCTTTCAAACGCACGGCTTCTTCGACGGCAATCTCGTCGAAGGGGTTCATGCTCATCTTGACGTTGGCGATGTCCACGCCGGTGCCGTCGCTCTTGACGCGCACCTTGACGTTGTAATCGACGACCCGCTTGACGGGGACCAGGACCTTCATTGGCTTGACTCCATTGAATTGAAAACCGGGGTGTGCAAAGCAACCGAGGATTTTAGGCGCCACCCTCTGCGCGGGCTTGCCTCATTCCATCACCGGGGTCGCGTGCAAAGAAAAAGAACGATCGTGCTTTTTTTAACGATTATAGAGGAGCGGGCAAAGCGGAGGCCTCGCCGCCGGCCAAGGACTCGATGCGCAGCACGCGCTGCGGAGAGGGAATGTCGATCTTCGCCGCGCGCAGGCCTTCGAGGATCGCGATGTTGATGGCCGAGCGCACGTTGTCGCGGCCCTTGGCCGGGTCGGCGACCCAGAAGTTGAGCGTGAACTCGAGCCCGTCGGGCGCGAACTGGGTCAGGTAGGCCACCGGTACCGGCTCGCCCAGCACGCGCGGCTGCACGGTGGCCGCCGCGCACAGGATGCTCTGCACCTGCGCCACGTCGCTCTTGTAGCCGACCACGATGCTGGTCGTGATGTTGAACTTGAGGTCGGCCAGCGACAGGTTCTCGACCCGGCTGGTGATCAGCGATTCGTTGGGCACGATCGACTCGCGTCCGTTGCCCGCGCGCACCAGCGTGTAGCGCGTCTTGATGTCGGTGACGCGGCCCTCGAAGCCGTCGACCCTGACGTTGTCGCCGATGCGAATCGCGCGCTCGAGCAGGATCACGAAGCCGCTCACGTAGTTGGCCGCCAGTTTCTGCAGCCCGAAGCCCAGCCCGACGCCGAGCGCGCCGCCCAGCACCGACAGCGCCGTGAGGTCGACGCCCACGGCCGACAGCGCGAACAACAGGCCGATCAGCAGCAGGATCGCCCTGAGCGCATTCGACGCCACCTTGCGCATCGACAGGTCGGTCACCGCGGTGCTCAGGATGCGCTTCTCGATGGTGGTGGCGATCCAGAGCGAGATCACCAGCACCACGCCGGCCGACAGCGTGCCTTCGAGGATCGTGCGCAGGCTCACGTGGGTCTTGCCGAAGGCCAGCGTGATGTCCTCCAGCTCGGCCAGCACCGCCGGCAGCAGGCCGACGATCCACAGCACGGCCGCGATCCATGCCAGCCACGAGACGGTGCGCTCGATCAGCCGCACCATCCCCGAAGACGGGAACACGGCCCGCAGCACACGCGCGAACAGGCGGATGGCCGCGAGCGACAGGAACACCGAGACCGCGATGCGCAGCACCAGCCCCGGCTGGACATCGAACAGGAAGCGCCGCGCCATGTCGGTCAGGAACAGCGCGAGCAAGGGGAACAGCAGGCCGTCGAAAGTGCGCTCGCCGAACCAGATCGAGTCCTTGGGCTGGTCGCGGCCGAACCAGCGGCACACGGCCCAGGCGATGCCCACGCAGGCCACCAGCGCGGCGAGTTCGATCCACACGTTCTGCGCGTGGATCTCCTGAAGACGGCGGATGAAGTCGTCGAGGTTCATTGCAGTGCTAGAGATCGGCCAGCACCCGCAGATGCGCTTCGACGCTCGCCGCCAGCGCATCAAGGTGGTAGCCGCCTTCCAGCATCGAGACGATGCGGCCCTGCGAATGCCGCTTTGCCACCTCGACGATGCGCTCGGTGATCCAGGCGAAGTCGCTCTCGTTGAGGCGCAGCTGGCCGAGGTCGTCGTCGCGGTGGGCGTCGAAGCCGGCGCTGACGAAGATCATCTGCGGACTGAAGGCTTCGAGCCGCGGCATCCAGCAGGCTTCGATGAGTTCGCGCACGTCCATGCCGCGGGTGTAGGCCGGCACCGGCAGGTTGAGCATGTTCGGCGCCGGATGGTCGGTGCCGCTGTACGGATAGAAGGGATGCTGGAAGAAGCCCACCATCAGCACCTTCGGATCGTTGCGAAGGATGTCCTCGGTGCCGTTGCCGTGGTGCACGTCGAAGTCGACGATCGCGACGCGCTCCAGGCCATGCACCTCGATCGCATGGCGCGCCGCGATGGCGATGTTGTTGAAGAAGCAGAAGCCCATCGCCTTGTCGCGACAGGCGTGATGCCCCGGCGGGCGCACGGCGCAGAACGCATTGGCGAGTTCGCCGGCGATCACCGCATCGGTCGCCGCGATCGCGGCACCCGCCGCGCGGCGCGCCGCCAGCACGGTGAAGCGGGTGAGCGTGGTGTCGGGATCGAGCTGCGCGTGGTCGGGACCACCGGCGGGCGCATCCTCGATCAGGCGCTGGCTCAGCGCCTCGAGGTGCTCCATGTGTTCGACACTGTGGGCGCGGGTGATCTGCGGCAGCGTGGCGATCGGCACCTCGCCGCGTTCGAGCGCATCGCCGACGCCGGTGACGAGCAGCCGGTCCTCGATCGCATCGAGGCGCGCAGGGCACTCCGGATGGCCCGCGCCCATGTCGTGTTTCCAGCAGTCGCGGTGTGTGAAATAGCCGGTTTTGCCCATGGATCGATCACGCCGTGGCCCCACGCCGGACGCGGCTGCGGGCTTACGGTATTGTTTGCATATGGATACAAAAATGGACGTCGCCGCGAAGCTCGCCAGTTTGCTCGGTCAGCTTAACACGGTGATCGTGGGCAAGGAGGCGCAGGTGCGCGACTGCGTGGCCTGCCTCCTGGCCGGCGGCCACCTCTTGATCGAGGACGTTCCGGGTGTCGGCAAGACCACGCTCGCGCATGCGCTGTCGCACACCTTCGGGCTGCAGTTCTCGCGCGTCCAGTTCACGGCCGACCTGATGCCGGGCGACCTCTCGGGCGTCGCGATCTACGACCGCGGCCAGCAGGCCTTCGTGTTCCATCCCGGGCCGATCTTCGCGCAGGTGCTGCTGGCCGACGAGATCAACCGCGCGAGCCCCAAGACCCAGAGCGCGCTGCTCGAGGCGATGGAGGAAAAGCAGGTCACGATCGAAGGCGAGACGCGCCCGCTGCCCACGCCCTTCTTCGTGATCGCGACACAGAACCCGCACGACCAGCTCGGCACCTTCGCATTGCCCGAGTCGCAGCTCGACCGCTTCCTGATGCGCATCTCGCTCGGCTATCCCGACCGCGCGGCCGAGCGCGAATTGCTCGCCGGCGCCGACCGGCGCGAGCTGCTCGCCTCCCTGCCCGCGCTGCTGACGGCGGGCGAGCTCACCGCCCTGCAGCAGCGCGTGCTGCAGGTGCATGCGGCCGAGCCCTTGCTCAACTATGTGCAGGACCTGATCGCCGCGACACGCTCGGGCCGCTGGTTCCTGCAGGGCCTGTCGCCGCGTGCCGGCATCGCGGTGCTGCGCGCAGCCAAGGCGCAGGCCTTGCTTGGCAACCGCGACTACGTGGCGCCGGACGACGTGCAGGCCATCCTGCCGCAGACCATCGCACACCGCCTCACGCCGGTCGGCGATGCGGGCCGCGGCGCGGTCGAACAGGTGCGGGCAATGGCGGCCGCCGTGCCGTTGCCATGAGCCACGGTCGGCCATGATCGCGGCGGCGCTTCGCTCGCGCATCGACCGCTGGTTCCTGTCGCGCCGCCCGCCTTCGGACACGCTGGAACTCACGCAGCGCAACGTCTACATCGTGCCCACGCCCGCCGGCTGGATGCTGGCGGCGACGCTGCTGCTGCTGCTGATCGCGTCGATCAACTACCAGCTCAATCTCGGCTACCTGCTGACCTTCCTCCTGGCCGGCAGCGTGGCCGTCGGCATGCACGTGTGCCACGGCACGCTGCGCGGCCTGGCACTGCACCTGGCCGCGCCGGAGGCACAGTACGCGGGCACTGCGGCGGTGCTTCGCGTGGTGCTGCACAACGCGCGGCGCAGCACGCGCTACGGCATCGGCATGGCGGTGCGGCACAGCGGGCAATGGTCGTGGAGCGATGTGCCGGCGCAAGGGAGCACCACCGTGGAAGTGGCGTTCAAGCCCGAGCGGCGTGGTCTTCATCCGGTCCCGACGCTGACGGCCGAGACCCGCTTTCCGCTCGGCACCTTCCGCGTGTGGACTGTGTGGCGGCCGGCCTCGCGGGTGCTGGTGTACCCCGCGCCCGAATCGAATCCGCCGCCGCTGCCGCCCGGCGAACCGCTGGATGGGGAGCCGGCTTCGGCGCCGATGCAGGCCCAGGTGGCGGGCGAGTACGACGGCGTGCGGGCCTATCGGCGCGGCGATCCGCTCAAGCTCGTGGTCTGGAAGCGAGCCGCCCGGGCGCAGGCGGTGGGGTCCGAGGAGCTCGTGAGCAGGGACACGCAGCAGACGCGCCAGCAGGAGCTCTGGCTGGACGCGCAGCTCGCGGGATTGCCTGATTTCGAGGCGCGGCTGTCGAGAGTCTGTGCGTGGGTGTTGATGGCAGATCGGCTCGGCGTGACGTATGGCGTGCGGATCGGAAGCCGCAGCGTGGCCCCGTCGCAAGGGGAAGGGCACAAGAGAAAGTGCCTGGAGGTGCTGGCGCTATGTTCATGAAGCTTGCGACCCGGCTCCAGGCCCTGCCCAGAGACGCGAGGGACACCCTCTTCCTCCTTGCCGTCATCACCCTGCTCCTGCTTCCCCAACTGCCCAACCTTCCCTGGTGGTGCAGCGGCCTCACCGTCGTCGTCCTCATCTGGCGCGGCACCCTGGCCGTGCAAGCCAGGCCGCTGCCCGGCAAATGGTGGCGTGCCGCCCTGCTGGCCATCACCCTGATCGCCACCTATGCCACCCACCGCACGCTGCTCGGCCG
Source organism: Variovorax sp. SRS16 (assembly GCF_901827165.1). Taxonomy (NCBI): domain Bacteria; kingdom Pseudomonadati; phylum Pseudomonadota; class Betaproteobacteria; order Burkholderiales; family Comamonadaceae; genus Variovorax; species Variovorax sp. SRS16. The sequence continues at coordinate 2,044,108 of NZ_LR594666.1, read as the reverse complement.
CGATGCCGGCGTCACCCTGGTGGTGATTCTGCTGGCGCTCAAGACGCTCGAGTTGCGTGCGCGGCGCGATGCCTTCGTGATCTTCTTCCTGGGCTTCTTCACGATGCTCACCAACTTCTTCTACTCGCAATCGCTGCCCACCGCCTTTGCGATGCTGCTGGCGCTGCTGGGCCTCTTGACCGCGCTCGTCAATGCGCACATGCCGGTCGGCAAGCCGCCGCTCGCGCAGGCCGCGCGCACCGCCGGCTGGATGGCGCTGCTCGGCGCGCCGATCATGCTGGTGCTGTTCATGCTGTTCCCGCGCATGGCGCCGCTCTGGGGCACGCCGAACGACACCATGACCGGCCGCTCCGGCCTGTCCAACTCGATGCGCGTGGGCGCCATCGCCCAGCTCGCGCTCGACGACGGCATCGCGGCGCGCATCAAGTTCGAAGGGCCCGTGCCGGCGCAGCGCAACCTGTACTTCCGCGGTCCGGTGCTGTCGAACTTCGACGGCCGCACATGGACCGCCGCGCCGCTGTTCGAGAACGCCTTCATGCCGCTCAACCTGCGCGTGGACGGCGAGCCCGTGCGCTACGAGGTCACGCTCGAGCCCAGCAACCGGCCCTGGCTGCTGACACTGGACGCCACGCCGATCAAGCCCGAACTGCCGGGCTACCGCGTGTTCGGCACCAGCGACCTGCAATGGCTCGCCAATCGTCCGATCGGCGATCTGGTGCGCTACAGCGCCGAGAGCTACACCCGGTTCCTGAGCGGACCGACAGGCCGCACGGCCGCGCTGCAGCCCTACCTCGCGCTGCCGCCCGGCTCGAATCCGCGCACGGCCCAACTGGCCGCCCAGATGCGCAGCGACCCCGCACTCGCCGGCGCCACGACCTCCGCCTTCGTGCAGGCTGTGCTGCAGCGTCTGCGCACCGGCGGCTACAGCTACACGCTCGACCCCGGCGTCTACGGCGACGACACGGCCGACGCGTTCTGGTTCGATCGCAAGGCCGGCTTCTGCGAGCACATCGCATCGGCCTTCGTGGTGCTGATGCGCGCGCTCGACATCCCGGCGCGCATCGTCACCGGCTACCAGGGCGGAGAGATCAACGGCGTCGACCGTTACTGGGTGCTGCGGCACAGCGATGCGCACGCGTGGGCAGAGGTGTGGGAGGACGGCGCGGGCTGGGTGCGCGTCGATCCGACCGGCGCGATCTCGCCGGATCGCGTGGGCCAGTTCCGCCGGCTCGCACCCGCGCCGGGCCTGTTCTCGGGCGCGATCGACGCCATGAGCCCGACGCTCGCGCAGAACCTGCGCGCCGCCTGGGACGCCGTCAACAATGGCTGGAACCAATGGGTGCTCAACTACACGCAGAGCCGCCAGCTCGATCTGCTGAAGAACCTCGGCTTCGAGACGCCCAGCCTGATGGATCTCGCGACGGTGCTGCTCGCGCTGCTGGTCGTGGTCAGCCTCGCGGGCGCCGGCTGGACCTTGTGGGAACGCAGCCAGCACGACCCCTGGCTGCGCCTGCTCGGGCAGGCGCGCGCGCGGCTGCGGCGCGCCGGCATCGAAGTACCGGAAGCGATGCCACCGCGGCAGATGGCCGCCCGCGTGGCCGAACGCTTCGGCGACAGCGCACGGCCACTGCAGGACTGGCTGCTGCGGCTCGAGGCCCAGCGCTACGCGAGGACGCCGGCCGCGGCGCTGTCCGCGCTGCGCGCCGAATTCCGTCGGCTCGCCTGGCCGCGCTGAAACACCGAGTGACCGCCGCGGGCCGAGCCGGAACGGACGGCACAATCGGGACGATGCGACGCCCTCTTCCGAACGTTCTTTCGATCGCCCTGATGCTGGCGGCAGCCGGCCTTCTTCTCTCCCCATCCGCTTCTTCGGCGCAGAGCGGGTCCGGCACGCGCAGCAACGTGGTGCGCGGCGGCGTTGCGTATGCGAGCCGCGACGACGCCATGCAGTTCGCTGACGAGGTCGCCGCACGGCGCAACCTCGATCGCGATCAGGTGCGCGCCACCATCGGCGCCGCGCGCATGCTGCCCAACGTGCCGCGGCTGATGCTGCCGGCGCCGACGGGCACGCCGAAGAACTGGGCCATCTACCGCAGCCGCTTCATCGATCCGGTGCGCATCGCGGCCGGCGTGCGCTTCTGGCGCAACAATGCCGACACGCTCGCGCGGGCCGAGGCCGAGTACGGCGTGCCGCCCGAGATCATCGTCGGCATCGTCGGCGTCGAGACGATCTATGGCCGCAACATGGGCAACTTCCGCGTGATCGATGCGCTGGCCACCCTCGCCTTCGATTTTCCGCAGGCGCATCCGCGCGCGGCCGAGCGGCAGGCCTTCTTCCGCAGCGAGCTCGAAAGCTTTCTCGGCATCGAGAGCCGTACTGCCGGCGACCCGATGGCGCCAGTGGGCAGCTATGCGGGCGCGATGGGCATGCCGCAGTTCATGCCGAGCAGCATCGCGAAGTACGCGGTCGATTTCGACGGCGACGGCCGCATCGACCTGGTCAACGACGCAGCCGACGTGATCGGTTCCGTCGCCAACTACTTCAAGGCCTTCGGCTGGAAGCCTGGCGTGCCGCCGATCTTCCCCGTGCGCTTCGACATCGCGCGGCTGCAGAAAGCCGTGCTGCTGGCGCCGGACATCGTTCCGACCTTCAGCGCCGACAGCTTCGTGGCCGGCGGCGCGGTGCTCGACGGCGATGCGCTGCGCTACCCGGGATTGCTCGCGCTGGTCGAACTGCAGAACGGTGACGACCCGCCGAGCTACGTGGCCGGCACGAAGAACTTCTATGTCATCACGCGCTACAACTGGAGCAGCTACTACGCGATGTCCGTGATCGAACTCGGGCGCGAAGTGCGCGCCGCGATAGAGCAATGACGATGGACACGGCCGCACTGCATGCCGCGTGGACCGAGGCCTGGCGGGAGCTCGGCGCCGACGCACCCGGCGCATTGCTGCCCGAGCTGATGGCGCGCTACGGCGAGCCGCAGCGCCATTACCACACGCTGCAGCACCTGGGCGAATGCCTCGCGCTGCTGGCACTGCATCGCGCGGCGGCCGAACGGCCGGCCGAGGTGGCGCTGGCGCTGTGGTTCCACGATGCGATCTACGACGTGCAGGGCCACGACAACGAGGCCCTGAGCGCCGGCTGGGCACGCGATGTGCTCGGCGCAGCGGGATTGCCGGCCGAGGTGGCGGAGCGCGTTCATGCCCTGGTGATGGCGACGCAGCACAACGCGGTACCCGAGGGCCGCGATGCCGAACTGCTGATCGACATCGACCTCTCGATCCTCGGCGCCGCGCCGGCCCGCTTCGCGCAATACGAACACCAGATCCGCGCCGAGTACGCCCACATACCGCCGGCGGTGTTCGAGCCGCGCCGGCGCGGCATCCTTTCGCGCTTCATCGAGCGCCGGCCGCTCTACCAGACGGCCGCGATCCGCGCGGCGCGCGAGGCGCAGGCGCGCATCAATCTGCAGGCGGCGATCGACAGCACGTTCAGCCGCAGCCCTGCCGCCGATGCCGGGGACGCCAGGCCTTAGCAAGAAGGCGCCCGCAGCGCCACGCGCGCATCAGTGGGCGATCTGCGCTGCCCGGGCCGCCCCATGGGCCTGCATCCAGGCGCTCACCTGATCGCGCTGCGCCGGCGTGATGTGCAGCCCGAGCTTCGATCGGCGCCAGAGCACGTCCTCGCCGCTCACGGCCCATTCCTGGTCCTGCAGATAGCGCAGTTCACGCTCGTGAAGCCCGGGCGCGACGGCCGCGCCCATGTCGGCCATCGATCGCGCGTCGCCGATCACTTCCGAGATGCGCGCGCCGTAGGCCCGCGCGAGCCGCTGCGCAAGCGCGGCATCGAGCCACGGATACCGGGCGCGCACCGCTTCCACGAAACGCGCGAACTCGTCGCCGGGCCGCGAGCCCTGCGTGCGGGCGCCGATCCAGCCCGAGAGATCGCCGCCGGCCATGAAGGCGCCATGGGTCCACGCGGGGCGCGACTCGCCGAGCATCCTGCCGATCTCGTCGGACGCATCCTCCGCCAGCTTGCGGAAGGTGGTGATCTTGCCGCCCCAGACCGACAGCAGCGGCGCCGCCGTGGTGTTCGACTCGAGCATGTAGTCGCGCGTCACGGCCGACGGATCACCCGAATCGTCGTCGAGCAGGGGGCGCACGCCGGAGTAGGTCCAGACCACGTCGGACGGCTGCACGGGTTTTTCGAAATAGCGGCTGGCCTGCGTGCACAGGTAGTCGATCTCGTCATCGGCGATGCGGGCCGCGCCCGGATCGTCGCCATGCAGCTCGATGTCGGTGGTGCCGATGAGCGTGAAGTCGTCCTGGTAGGGAATGGCGAAGATGATCCGCTTGTCGGGGTTCTGGAAGATGTAGGCGTGGTCGTGCGTGAACAGGCGCGGCACCACGATGTGGCTGCCTTTGACGAGGCGCAAATGCCGCGTCGCGAGCGCCTCGCCCTGCGCCGGATGCGCCACGCCGCGCAGGAAGGATTCGGCCCATGGCCCCGCGGCATTGACCACGGCCCGCGCGCGCACCATGCGCCGGCCGGCGGGCCCTTCGAGCTCGGCGGTCCAGCCCCGGGCATCGCGCTGCGCGCTGACGCAGCGCGTACGGGTCAGCACCTCGGCGCCGCGCGCGCGCGCATCGAGCGCATTGAGCACCACCAGCCGCGCGTCGTCGACCCAGCCATCGGAATAGATGAAGCCGCGCTTGAACTGCGGCTTGAGCGGCGCGCCCGCCGCATGGCGGCGCAGGTCGACCGAGCGCGAGCCGGGAAGAACTTCGCGCCTGGCGAGATGGTCGTACATGAAGAGACCGATGCGCACCATCCAGGCCGGCCGCATCGACGGATCGTGCGGCATCACGAAACGCAGCGGCGCCATGATGTGCGGCGCGCTGCGCAGCAGCACCTCGCGCTCCTGCAGTGCCTTGCGCACCAGCGAGAACTCGTAGTACTCGAGATAGCGCAGCCCGCCATGGATCAGCTTGGTGGAAGACGACGAGGTGTGCGCGGCCAGGTCGTCCTTCTCGCACAGCACGACGCGCCAGCCGCGGCCCGCGAGATCGCGCGCGATGCCGCAGCCGTTGATGCCGCCGCCGACGATCAGCACGTCGCAATCGGTCACGCCGGCGGATGGGGAGGGAGGGTTGGCGCTCACGAGGTGGAGGTGGGTGGGCCTGCGGGCTGGGTGGCCCTTTGCGCTCGAATAATTTTCGTATTCGCTCATCTTGATTCCTTAGGGCGCGATTTTCCTTCGTGTTTTCCCTTGAGTCCATTCGTTTCTTTTCGTTCTAAAGTGAGCAAGCGCCCGGCCGCCCCCTCTCGATGAACTCCAATCCCCGCCAGATCAAGCTGCTCGATACCGTCCGCGTGCGGGGTTCGGTCACGGTCGAGCAACTGGCCGAGATGCTCGGCGTCACGCTGCAGACCGTGCGCCGCGACGTGCAACGGCTCGCCGACGAGGGCCATCTGACGCGCTTCCACGGCGGCGTGCGCATGCCCAGTTCGACCATCGAGAACATCGGCTACCAGCAGCGCGAGACGCTGCATGCCGAAGGCAAGGCGCGCATCGCGCGCGCGGTGGCGGCACAGGTGCCGAACGATTGCTCGCTGATCCTCAACATCGGCACCACGACCGAGGCGATCGCCAAGGCGCTGCTGCGCCACACCGGCCTGCGCGTGATCACCAACAACCTCAACGTGGCGACCCTCCTGAGCGGCAACCCGGCCTGCGAAGTGATCGTGGCCGGCGGCTCGGTGCGGCTGCGCGACCGCGCCATCGTGGGCGAGGCGACGGTGGATTTCATCCGCCAGTTCAAGGTCGACATCGCGCTCATCGGCGTGTCGAGCATCGAGGCCGACGGCACGCTGCGCGACTTCGACCTGCGCGAGGTGAAGGTGGCGCAGACCATCATCGCGCAGGCGCGCGAGGTCTGGCTCGCGGCCGATGCCAGCAAGTTCAACCGGCCGGCGATGATCGAGGTGGCGAAGCTGTCGCAGATCGACCGCCTGTTCACCGACGCGGAGCCGCCGCCGCCCTTTCCCGCGTTGCTGGAAGAGGCGCAGGTGCGCTGCGATATTGCTCGCGAACCCTGAAGGATTTTTCGTCATGACCTACCTGCTCGCCCTCGACCAGGGCACGTCGAGCTCTCGCAGCATCGTCTTCGACCGCGAGGGCCGCATCGTCGCCATCGCGCAGAAGGAACTCACGCAGATCTATCCGCAGCCCGGCTGGGTCGAGCACGATCCGATGGAGATCTGGACTCACCAGCTCGCGACCGCGCGCGAGGTGCTCGCCAAGGCCGCGCTGAAGGCGAGCGACATCCACGCCATCGGCATCACCAACCAGCGCGAGACCACGGTGCTGTGGAACCGCAAGACCGGCCATCCGGTGCATCACGCCGTCGTCTGGCAGGACCGCCGTGCCGAACCGCTGTGCGCGCGGCTGCGCGAGGACGGCATGACCGACACCATCCGCGAGAAGACCGGTCTCGTGATCGACGCCTACTTCTCGGCCACCAAACTGCGCTGGCTGCTCGACCACGTGCCCGGCGCGCGCGCCGCGGCCGACCGCGGCGAGCTGGCCTTCGGCACCATCGACAGCTGGCTCATCTGGCAGCTGACCGGCGGCAAGGTGCACGTCACCGACGTGAGCAACGCCTCGCGCACGATGCTGTTCAACGTGCACGACAACCAATGGGATGCCGAGCTCATGAAGGCACTGGACATTCCCGCCTCGCTGATGCCGCAGGTGAAGCCCTCGAGTGCGCACTTCGCCGACACCGATGCGCATCTCCTCGACCGCAGCCTGCCCATCGGCGGCGTCGCGGGCGACCAGCAGAGCGCCCTCTTCGGCCAGGCCTGCTTCGAGGCCGGCATGGCCAAGAACACCTACGGCACCGGCTGCTTCCTGCTGATGCACACGGGCGCGGCCTTTCAGCCCTCGCAGAACGGCCTGCTCGTGACCAGCGCGGCGCAGACCAGCGCCCAGCCGCAGTACGCGATGGAAGGCAGCGTGTTCGTCGGCGGCGCGGTGGTGCAATGGCTGCGGGACGGCCTCAAGGCGATCCAGGGCAGCGCGCAGGTGCAGTCGCTGGCCGAGAGCGTGTCCGATGCGGGCGGCGTGATGATGGTGCCCGCCTTCACCGGCCTCGGCGCGCCCTACTGGAACGCCGACGCGCGCGGCACCATCACCGGCCTGACGCGCGGCACGACGCTCGCCCACATCGCGCGCGCCGCGCTGGAAAGCATCGCCTACCAGAGCGCCGCACTGCTGCAGGCCATGAGCCGCGATGCCGTCGCCGCGGGAGGCACGCCGGTGGCCGAGCTGCGCGTCGATGGCGGCGCGGCCGTCAACGATCTGCTGATGCAGTTCCAGGCCGATCTGCTGGGGATTCCGGTGGTGCGGCCCGAGGTGACCGAGACCACGGCGCTGGGCGCGGCCTACCTCGCGGGCCTGTCGACCGGCGTGTACGGCGATGCAGCCCAGCTGTCGAAGCTGTGGCGCGTCGAGCGGCGCTTCATGCCGACGATGAGCCGCGCCAGGGCCGACGAGGCGATGGCGCAATGGGAACTGGCGGTGCGCCGGGCGACGCTGGTCTGAGAAGACCAGCGCCGCAGCAGGCCACGCGCGCTCAATGCCAGTTGGCCGCGATCACCGCATCGAGGCCGCTGTGGTAGCTGGCCGGCAGCGAGGTCTGCCCGCGTGGTTCGCCCCACGCGCCACGATCAGGATGGTCGATGTGCCGGAGCGGGATGCTGACGGTGTCGCCGGGCTTGGACCTGCAACGTGCAGGTTGACGCAATTGCATCGGAAACCTGCGCACCTCGGGCACGAAATCCCCGGCGCGCGGCCTACATTTGCGGCAAAGTCTGCCGATACTCGAAGGTGCAGCCGTGATAGTTGCCGAACGAAAACTTCCTTCGTACTCGGTGTGTTCCCGCGCGTTTCGACAACGTGAAACACACCTCACAATTTGACGCTTGCGACGATACTCCCCCTGGTGACCCCCGAGCCGATGCTTCTTACCCCTCACTACGACCTGTGGTTCATCGCGGCTTCGGTGGTCATCGCGAGCCTGACTTTCTACGTCGCGCTCGATCTGGCGCGCCGCGCCAGGACGTCCTCGGGCGAGCTGAATCTTCCATGGTGGGCGGCCGGCTCGTTCGTGCTGGGAACCGGCATCTGGGCGATGCAGTTCGTCGGCCTGCTCGGCTTCTCGCTGCCCATCCCGCTGGGCTTGGCGGCGGCGATGACGGCGCTGTCCTGGGCCTCGGCGATGGCGGCGGCCGGCATCGCGCTCTGGATCGCCAGCCGGCCCGGTGACGTCCTGATCGCGCCCGGCGCGCTGGTCGTGGGCGCGGGCCTCGGCGGTATGCACTACATCGGCATGGCCGCGCTGGACATGAAGCCCGGCATCGCCTGGCACATGCCGACCGTGGCCCTGTCCCTGCTGATCGCCGTGGGCGCCTCGGCGGTGATCCTGACCCTCTTCCACCGGCTGATGCAGATGCGCGAGTTGCCGCGGCCGTCCATCCATCTGCTTGCGGCGCTGACGATGGCCACCACCGTCTGCGCGATGCACTTCACCGGCATGGACGCTGCCAAATTTCCGGCAGATTCGGTGTGCCTGAGCATCGACGGCATCCACGGCAAGGGGCTGGCGGCCGTCGTCGCCGTGGGAACCGGCGTGCTGCTGCTCGGCATCCTCTATGCGTCGATCCTGGAGTCCCGGCTGCAGATCGTCGCGATGCGGCTGACGCGCTCGCTGCAGGAGTCGAACGCGCAGCTGCAATCCGCCAACCAGGAGCTGCAGCAGCACGCCCTCGGCGACCCATTGACCGGCCTGGCCAATCGCGTGCTGTTCGAGGATCGGCTCGGCCATGCACTGACGCGGATCAATCGCGCCAACAACGTGCAGATCGTGGAACGGATCGCCGTGCTGTTCGTGGACCTCGACGGCTTCAAGCCCATCAACGATTCCTTCGGCCATGCGGCAGGCGACCAGGTCCTGCGCGCGACGGCCGACCGGCTGAGCCGCGAAGCACGCGCCAGCGATACGGTGGCGCGCGTCGGCGCCGACGAATTCCTGGTCCTGCTCGAAGGCGTGCTGGACACCGCCGATTGCGTGCAGATGGCCAAGCGCATTCTGCGGGCCCTGGCCCAGCCCTTCGAGCTCGCAGGCAAGCAGTTGCAGATCGCGTGCTCGATCGGCATCGTGATCCATCCGGACCAGGGAGAACCGGGCAAGCTGGTCGCCAATGCCGACGCGGCCATGCGCCAGGCCAAGCGCGGCGGCGGCGGCAACTACGCCGTCTTCGAGTCGTCGATGGGCGTCGACGTCGCGGGCCAGCTCCAGCTCCTGAGCGACCTGCGGGTGGCGATCGAGCGCAACCAGTTCGAGCTCTACTATCAACCGAAGATCGACGCGCGCCGCAACCAGATCAGCGGCGTGGAGGCGCTGGTGCGCTGGAACCATCCGCAGCGCGGGCTGGTCGGTCCGGCGGAGTTCATCAACCTGACGGAGCGCTTCGGCCTCATCGTGCGCCTGGGCGACTGGATCATCGACGAAGCCTGCCGGCAGGTGGCCGCATGGAGCAAGCAGGGCCTGCACATGCGGGTGGCGATCAATCTGTCGGCGCTGCAGCTGCGCGAAGGCGGCCTGGCCGACAAGGTGGAAGAGGCACTGCGGCGGCACGACGTGCTGCGCTCGCAGCTCTTGTGCGAGATCACCGAATCGGTGGCGATGGAGGACATCACGGCCACCAAGCGCACCTTCGAGGGCTTGTCGCTCATCGGCGTGTACCTGTCGATCGACGATTTCGGCACCGGCTATTCGAGCCTGAGCCATCTGCGGCAGTTGCCGGCCCGGCAGCTCAAGATCGACGGCAGCTTCGTGCAGGAGCTGGAAACGAAGGAAGACGCGCGCGCCGTGGTCGAAGCAGTGATCCGGCTGGCACATGCGCTCAGTCTCACCGTGGTGGCCGAGGGCGTCGAAACCCAGGGCCAGCACGACATCCTCATGCGCCTGGGCTGCGACGAGTTCCAGGGCTATTTCTTCGCACGGCCGATGCCGGCGGACGAACTGGCGCGCTGGGCGCTCGCGGCGAGGGAATCGCGCCAGCCCGTGCTGGCACCGGCGCGCTGAAGCGAGCGGCAGCCCGGCGCCTATGCGTCAGGGTCGACGGCCATCAGGCCGGCGACATGAAAACACGCGAGCATGATGATCGCGGAGAGCGCGGCCAGCGTGCAGGCCAGGCGCTCCCCATGCCAGAGCGACGCAAGCCAGCGATCGAAGCGATAGGTCCACACCGCCGCCTTCCCGCCCAGGCGTTCCAGTTGCTGTTCTTCGCCGGACGAGCTGTCGAACGGCACGGCATAGGCATGCCCGTTCACGATCCGGTAGCCGCCGACGTTCGTGTCGGGCGAGTCCGCGGCAGAGATATGGACGCACAGCGCGGCCAGCAGACCCACGAGCAGGACGATGACGCCGGCGAGTCGAAGGCGGCTGTGCGGGGTCGAGAATTTTCCGGGCATGGCATTCGGGCGGCGAAGATCGAGTATGCCGGGGATCCGGACCCGCTTCAGTGCGCGCGCGGACGCCGCGGCGCTTTCGGCCGGTCGGATGCGGCCGGCCGCGCGGACTGGCGCAACACGCCATGCACCGCCGCCATCAGCCGGCGCGCGCCTTCGCCGAGTTCGCTGGCGCGGCGCGTCGTCAGTCCGACCGAACCTTCCGTGCTGGCGGTATCGAAAGCCAGGCGGCACAACTCGCCGCGCGCCAGTGCGGCATCGACGGCGCCCTGGGGCGCGAACCAGATCGCGTCGGTCCGCTGGAGCAGGCCCAGCACGAAGCTGGTGTCGGTGGCCTCGATGACGCACCGGGGCGGCGCCGTGCCGCGCGCGAGCAGGAAGGCGTCGGTGGTATCGCGAATGAGCGTGCCGTGGACCGGCACCACCAGCGGAAAATCCGCCAGCGCATCGAGCGCCGGACGGCGCAGTGCGGCGAGCGGATGCGCGGGGCGCGCAACCAGCAGCAGCGGTTCGCTGTAGAGCTGCTCGAAGGCCAGGTCGACCATGGCCGAAGCCTGCGCGAGCCGGCCGAGCACGAGGTCGATCTCGCCCTGCCGCAGCTGCGTCATCAATTGCGCATTGGTTCCGCTGACGACGCGCACGCGCAGCGCGGGCTCCGATGCGGTCAGCGACGCGACGGCCGCCGGCAGCAAGCCCGCCGCCATGTTCGGCAAGGCACCGACCGCGACCTGGATCTGATCGACCTCCGGCTGGTCCAGCGCCAGCGACAATCCTTCGCGCAGCCCGCGCAAGGTGGCCACCGCATGCTGGACCAGCACCTCGCCGGCCGGCGTCAGATCGACGCCGCGGCGCCGCCGCACCAGGAGCCGGCGGCCCACGATGTCCTCGAGCTCGGCGATGGTCTTGGAGACTGCGGGCTGCGTGAGCGCCATCGCCTTGGCTGCGCGGACCAGATTGCGTTCCTGCGCCACCATGGCGAGGCACTGCAGATGGCGCAGCTTGAGGCGAGCAAAGTTCATGGCTGGAAAATCCGTGGCGCTTGGAATGAGGATTTCAAATATAACAAGCAGGAATAGCAGGCAGAACAGCTTTCAGTTGTGCCGTCACCGCCGAGCTTCTAAAGTGCCGTGGCCTGCACGTCGCCGCGACGACGCCCGTTCGCCATGGCAGGCCATCGATCCCGGAGACTCCCGCATGACCCATCCCTCTTCCCTGCGCGGCCCGCAGCGCCTCTTCAGCCTGCTGGCCTGCGCGGCCTTCGTCGTCGGCAGCCTGGGCGCCGGCGCGGCCCGCGCCGACGCCGCCTATCCCTCGAAGCCGGTCAAGTTCATCACCAACTTCCCGCCGGGCGGTCCGCTCGACATCCTGGGGCGCGCGCTGGCCGTACCGCTGAACAAGGAGCTCAAGCAGCCCTTCGTCGTCGAAAATCGTCCCGGCGCCGGCGGCAACATCGGCGCGGACGCCGTCGCCAAGAGCCCGGCCGACGGCTACACGGTGCTGCTGACCATCGACACCACCGTCACCATCAATCCGCACCTCTATGCGTCCATGCCCTTCGCCCCGAAGGACCTGAAGCCGCTGATGATCTTCAGCTCCTCGGGCCTGACCTTCGGCGTCAATCCTTCGCTCGGCGTCAAGACGCTGCCGGACTTCGTGGCCCGCGCCAAGACGCAGGATGTCACCTTCGCCTCCGCCGGCAACGGCAGCCCCGGCCACATCGCGGCAGAGATCTTCGCCCAGGCGACCGGCGCCAAGATCACGCACGTGCCCTACAAGGGCAACGCGCCGGCCGTGCTGGCCTTGCTGTCGAACGAAGTGCAGGCGGGCATCCTCGCCACGCCGGGGTTGTTTCCGCAGGTGCAGAGCGGCAAGGTGAAGCCGCTGGCCGTTACCGGCAGCCAGCGATCGCCGCTGCTGCCCGACGTGCCCACGGTCGGCGAGCTCGGTCTCAAGAACCTCGAGTTCGAAGTGCTCTACATGGCGATGGTGCCGGCCGCGACGCCCGAGCCGGTGGTCGAGACATTGCGCCGCGCCCTGCAGACGGCGCTGGCGACGCCGGAACTCAAGAGCCGCCTGGCGAGCCTCGACATGGTGGCGCTCGGCGAGACCGGCCAGGCCGCATCCGACCGTCTCGCGGCCAGCAGCGTGCGCTATGGGAAGATCGTCAAATCCACCGGCATGAAAGCCGATTGAGTCACCCCATGCCCCAGCGCCCCAACCTGATCTTCATCGTGGCCGACGACCTCGGCTTCGCGGACCTGGGCTGCTACGGCGGCCGCGATGCGGCCTTCGGCCCCGTCTCCCCCGTGCTCGACGGCCTGGCCGCCAACGGCATCCAGTTCACGCAGGGCTATGCCAATTCGCCCGTGTGCTCGCCCACGCGCTTCGCCCTCATGACCGCGCGCTACCAGTACCGCCTGCGCGGCGCGGCCGAGGAACCGATCAACAGCAAGAGCCGCGGCAGCACGTCGCTGGGCCTGCCGCCTGCGCATCCCACCCTGCCCTCGCTGCTGCGCGACGCGGGCTACCGCACCGCCCTCATCGGCAAGTGGCACCTGGGCTTTCCGCCGGCCTTCGGCCCCTTGCGCTCGGGCTACGAGGAGTTCTTCGGCCCGATGTCGGGCGGCGTGGATTACTTCACCCACTGCGATTCCTCCGGCCGCCACGACCTGTGGTCCGGCGAGGAGGACAAGCAGGAAGACGGCTACCTCACCGACCTGCTATCGCGCCGCGCGGTGGACTACGTCGAGCGCATGGCGCAGCAGCAAGCCCCCTTCTTCCTGAGCCTGCACTACACCGCACCGCACTGGCCGTGGGAGACGCGCGAGGATGCAGCCAAGGCGCCGGCCATCAAGGACAACCTGTTCGACCTGGCCGGCGGCAACATCCACACCTACCGGCGCATGATCCATCACATGGACGAGGGCATCGGCTGGATCATGGCAGCGCTCCAGAAGCACGGTATCGCCGAAGACACGCTGGTGGTCTTCACCAGCGACAACGGCGGCGAGCGCTTCTCGGACAACTGGCCGCTGGTGGGCGGCAAGATGGACCTGACCGAGGGCGGCATCCGCGTGCCGTGGATCGCGCACTGGCCCCAGGTGATCGCATCCGGCGGCCAGAGCGCGCAGCCCTGCATGACGATGGACTGGTCGGCCACGCTGCTGGATGCGGCGGGCGTGGCGCCCGATGCGGGCTATCCGCTGGACGGCGTGTCGCTGATGCCGGTGCTGCGCGATGCGACGAAGCGTTTCGCGCGCCCGCTGCACTGGCGCATGAACCACCGCGGGCAGCGCGCGCTGCGCGAGGGCGACTGGAAGTACCTGCAGGTGGACGGCAACGAGTACCTGTTCAACATCCCGGGCGACGAGCGCGAGCGCGCCAACCTGGGCAAGAAGCATCCGGAGCGGCTGGCTGCGATGCGCCAGGCCTGGCAGGACTGGAATGCGACCATGCCCGCGATCCCTGACGATGCCACCGTGAGCCTGGGCTATTCGACCAAGGACATGCCGCAGCGCTGAGCGTTGTCCGGCCGCGCGGCGCTCAGGCGGCCGGCCTCGCGGGCGGCTCGCCGCGGGTCGGCGTCGACGCCGCCTCGGGCCGCTCGGTGTGCCTGAGCGAGCCGTAGCTGTGCGCATAGACCCAGGTGAACTCGGCGCCCAGCAGGAAGATCTGCGCCGAGTAGTAGACCCACACCAGCACCACCACCAGCGAGCCCGCCGCGCCGTAGCCCGAGGCGACGCTGCTCTTGCCGATGTAGAGGCCGATCAGGTGCTTGCCGATCGCGAACAGCAGCGCCGTCACCGCGGCGCCGACCCAGACGTCGCGCCACTGCACCCGCACGCGCGGCATGATCTTGTAGATCATCGCGAAGCCCACGGTGACCATGCCGAAGCTGAAGACGAAGTTGACCGCCTGCGCCAGCATCGCCCAGCCGCCGAAGATCGGCGCCCACCACTTGCCGAGCGCCGCCAGCGCCGCGCTCGCCACCAGCGACACCATCAGCAGGAAGCCGATGCCCATGATCATGCTGAAGGACAGGAGGCGCACGCGCAGCACGTTGAAGAGGCTCTTGCCTTCGTCGCGCGCCGGGGCGCGCCAGATGCGGTCGAGCGCATCCTGCAGTTCGCCGAACACCGTGGTCGCGCCGAGCAGCAGGAGGCCGATGCCGACGACCGTCGCGACGATGCCCTCCCGCGGCTTGTTGACGGCCTCGAGCATGCCCTGCACCGCCCGCGCGCCCTGCTCGCCCATCAGGCCCGACAGCTGCGTGATGATCTCGCCGCGCGCCGCTTCCTGGCCGAACACGAGGCCGGCCACCGAGATCACGATCAGCAGCAGCGGCGCCACCGAAAAGACCGTGTAGTAGGCCAGCGCCGCGCCCATGCTCGGCGCATAGTCGGCCTTCCAGGAAGACAGGGCCTGTTTGAAGAGATCGTAGAGTGCACGTGCCTGCATGGCCCGAGTGTCGCAGCATGCACAGGCCGCGTGTGTCGGCAGAGTCCCCGCGCAGTCGCCGGTCACGCGGCGCCGCGATAATCGGCGGCAATGCAGACGGCTCCCACCCTCCCCACGGCAGCAGCGCCCGTCAGTCGCCCGCGACCCGAGTCCTTGCGCGACCTCTTCCTTTCGTTCACCTGGCTGGCCCTGCAGGGTTTCGGCGGCGTGCTGGCCGTCGTGCAGCGCGAGATCGTCGAGAAGAAGCGCTGGCTCACGCCCGATGAATTCCTCGAGGACTGGGCCGTGGCCCAGGTCCTGCCGGGGCCGAACGTGATCAACCTCGCGCTGATGATCGGCGACCGCCACTTCGGACTGCGCGGTGCCGTCACCGCCGTGGCCGGCATGCTGACGCTGCCCCTGTGCGTGATCCTGGCGCTCGCCGTGCTCTACAGCCACTACGCCGACAACGCGCAGGTCGCGGGTGCCCTGCGCGGCATGGGCGCGGTGGCGGGCGGCCTGATTGCGGCCACCGGCGTCAAACTGGTGCCGGCCATGCGCCGGCACCCGCTCGGCTTCGGCGTGTGCCTGGCGCTGGTCACCCTGGCGTTCGCCGCCATCGCGATCGTGCGCGTTCCGCTCGGCTGGATCCTGCTGGTGCTGGGCGGCGCGAGCTGCCTCTGGACCTGGCGAAAGATCGGCCCGTGACGATCGTGATGCACTGGCAGGACTGGCTGGCGCTCTTCGCGCAGTACATGCTGCTGTCGCTGCTGTCGATCAGCGGCGCCATCACCACCGTGCCCGACATGAACCGCTACCTCGTCGACCAGCACGGCTGGCTGACGAATGCGCAGTTCACCTCCTCGATCGCGATCGCGCAGGCCGCGCCCGGACCCAACGTGTTGTTCGTGGCGCTGATGGGCTGGAACGTCGGCCTCAATGCGGCCGGCGGCATCGGCGCCGGCCCGCACGCCTGGCTGCTGGGCCTGTTCGGCCTCGCGGTCACGATGATCGGCATCATGGTGCCCAGCACCACGCTGACCTACATCGCGACCCGCTGGGCCCATCGCAACCGCACCCGGCGCGGCGTGCGCGCCTTCAAGCAGGGCATGGCGCCGATCGTGGTCGGCCTGCTGGTCGCGACCGGCTGGGTGCTGGCCACGGGCAACCGCGCGGGCGGCGCGCCGGCCTGGCATCTGTGGCTGCTCACCGGCGTCGCGGCATTCATCGTGTGGCGCACCCGGCTCCATCTGCTCTGGCTGCTGGGCGCGGGCGCGCTGCTCGGCGCCATCGGCTTTGTCTGATCTTTCAAGAGGAACCCCATCACCATGCAGCTTCGCCCCCTCGGCCGTTCCGGCCTGCAAGTCTCGCCCCTCGCCTTCGGCGGCAACGTCTTCGGATGGACCGTCGACGAGGCTCTCTCCTTCCGGCTGCTGGATGCCTGGCTCGATGCCGGCTTCAACTTCGTCGATACCGCCAACGTCTACTCGGCCTGGGTGCCCGGCCATGTCGGCGGCGAATCGGAAACCATCATCGGCAAATGGCTTCGGCAGACCGGCAAGCGCAACCGCGTGGTGCTCGCGACCAAGGTCGGCATGGCGATGGGCGACGGCCGCAAGGGACTCTCGCCGGCCTACATCCGAGAGGAGGTCGAGGCCTCGCTGCGGCGGCTGAAGACCGACCACATCGATCTCTACCAGTCGCACGCCGACGATGCCGACACGCCGCTCGAAGACACGCTCGGCGCCTATGCCGAGCTGATCAAGGCCGGCAAGGTGCGCGCGATCGGCGCGTCCAACTACACGGCGCCGCGCCTGGCCGAGGCGCTCGACCTGGCCGAGCGCACCGGCCTGCCGCGCTACGAGAGCCTGCAGCCGCTCTACAACCTCTACGACCGCGCGGTGTTCGAGGATGCGCTGGGGCCGCTGTGCCTGGAGCGCGGTGTCGGCGTCATCAACTTCTACGCGCTGGCCGCGGGCTTCCTGACCGGCAAGTACCGCACCGAGGCCGATGCCGCAAAGAGCGCGCGCGGCGCCAACACGACGAAGAAGTACCTCAACGAACGCGGCCTGCGCATCCTCGGCGCGCTCGATGCCGCCGCCAACGCGCACGGCGCGACGCCGGGCCAGGTCGCGCTGGCATGGCAGATCGCCCGGCCGGGCATCACGGCGCCGATCGCGAGCGCTTCTTCGGTGAAGCAGCTCGACGAGCTGACGGCGGCCACGCGCCTGCAGCTCGATGCCGACACCATGGCGGCGCTCGACAAGGCGAGCGCCGAGACGACAAAGACCTGAGCCGTGCCGGGGCTCGACCCTCTCGCCGCACCTGCTCTCGCGTATTTCGCCGACCTGACGGTCGAGGTCGGCACGCCGCAGGTGTTGAGCCAAAGCGCGCGCGGCCTGCGCCGGCTCGTCCCCATCACGGGCGGCCAGGCGCACGGGAACGGATGGCGCGCCCGCGTGCTGCCGGGCGGCACTGACTTCCAGCTGATCGCATCCGACACGCTGTCGGAACTCGACGCGCGCTATGGCCTCGAGACCGATGCCGGTGATCTGATCTATGTCCACAACCGCGCCGTGCGCGCGGCACCCCCCGAGGTCATGGCGGCGCTGCTGCGCGGGGAACCGGTGGACCCGGCACAGATCTACTTCCGGTGCAGCCCGAGCTTCGAGACGGCGTCGCCCTCGTTGCGCTGGATCGGGGAGCGCATGTTCGTCGGCGCGGGCGTGCGGCATCCCGCGCAGGTCGTGATGCGCTTCTTCACCTTGCTGTAGGTAGCACTTTTCCGGCAGCGGCATTCGGCTGCCGCTACGATCCGACCCAAGCATGTCCGCGCCGCGACCGTCGGGCATCGAAAAACATGGTTGGAGGAACGATGGACGAAGACGACGAGGTCAAGCGGATCGAGCACGAAGGCTGGGAAATCCGCATCTGCCTCACGGCGCAGCCCAGCGAGGGCCAGCTCGCCGGCCATGCCGACCTGTGGCGCGACGGCGTCCACAGCTGCCGCATCGCCTTGTCCGGCCACTTCCCGGATGCCGCGAGCGCCTGCGATGCGCTGGAGCGCAAGGCCCGGGACTGGATCAGCGACTGGGCCGCGCGCGACCATACCGGCGACACTGGATTCGCCAGTCTCTAGGTTGTCCTCGAATCCGTCCGGGCCGCGTGCGGCGGCACGCGGAATATGGTGCGGCGCGTGTTCATGAAATGCGGTCGCGCGATGTCGCTCCATGCGGTCGCGCGCACCGCGAGCCAGGCCGGCGAGCCCAAGGTCTCCTCCGACACGAGGTCATAGCAAGCCAGCGACAACGGCCCATGACCCTGGTTGAGGAAGCGCCGTGCACGGACGCAGCCCGGCACGGCCGCCAGGCCCGGCATGTGCTCGGTGTCGTACCAGCGCGTGAGCTCAGGCATCCAGCCGGCCTCGGGGTCCATCTCGACGACGTAGTGAAAGGCGGCCGGCTCGGCCACCGACGCGCCGGCCACGTCGAACACCGGCTCGAGCCGCGAAGCCAGCACCTCGCCGGCCCAATCGCAGCGCTGGGCAAAGGCCTCGGCCAACGCCGGAAGATCGCCGGTCGCGACCTCCTGCATCGGCTGCAGATAAACATACGCCATCGCCGATGCCGAAGCGCATGCAACACGCTCCAGCCGCAACGGCGCGGCATCGCAGAAGGCGCGGCAGTCGGCATCCATGCGCGCTTCGGCGTCGCGCGCCGTGCGGATGCGCAGCAGGACCCGCGCGGCATTCGTCGGCATGCTCAATGCCCGATGTGCAGCGCCACCAGGAAGCGCGACACCATGTTGTAGGCCGCGACAGTGGCCGTCAGGTCGACCAGCGCCTGCGCATCGAAAGCGGCACGCACGCGCTCGAACAGCGCATCGGGCACCTCGATGTCGCGCGTCATCGCATCGGTGAGTTCCAGCGCCAGCCGCTCGTCACACGACAGCGCGATCGCGTCCGGCAGCGGCTGCATCTGCAGGTCGTCGATAGTGGCCTGCGGCACGCCGGCCGCCAGCGCGTGCGGCACATGTGCATCGAATTCGTAGTCGGCCCGATTGAGCACGGCCACGCGCAGGATGACCAGCTCGCGCAGATGCGCGGGCAGGCTGTTGCGGTTGCGCACCGCCGACAGCATCTGCTCCCAGCCGTGCGCCACCGGCGGGCTGTTCAGCAACACCTGGTAGAGCGGCGAGATGCGGCCGCGCTCGGCCATGATCCGCGCTTCCTGCGCGGCGAGTTCGGGCCGGCTGCCGGGGGTGATGGGTGCGATGCGCATTCAATCCGCCTTGATGTTCTTGGCACGCACGACGGCGGACCACTTGGCCGAATCCTTGGCGAGCAGCGCGGCCAGTTCCGCCGGCGACGAGGGCGCGGGCTCGGCGCCGGACTCCGACAGCCGCTTCATCACCGACGGCGTCTCGAGCGCTCGGCGCAGCGCCTGGTTCATGCGCGCGATCTCGGCCGCCGGTGTGCCCTTGGCGGCGAACAGCGCATACCAATTGTCCGAATCGACGCCATGGATGCCCATCTCCTCGAAGGTCTTCACGTCCGGCAACAGCGGATGGCGCTTGCCGGCGGCCAGGCCGATGGGCTTGAGCTTGCCGCCGCGGATCAGGCCGATGAGGCCCGGGATGTCGCCGAAGAAGCCGTCCACGTGGCCTGCGATCACGTCGGCGATGGCCGGGGCGGCGCCCTTGTACGGCACGTGCAGGAGCGGCGTACCGGTGGCATCCGACAACAGCTCCATCGCCAGATGCGGCACGCTGCCGGTGCCGGACGAAGCCAGCGTCAACGGCTGCTTGCTGCGCTTCGCCGCAGCCACGAACTCGGCGCCGGTCGCGTAAGGCGCATCGGCGCCCACCACCAGCACCTCGACATTGCGCACCACCAGCGAGACCGGCGTGAGATCCTTTGCCGGGTCGTAGGCCAGCTTGTCGTAGAGCGAGGGATTGATCGCCACCGCGCCCACGCTGGTGAGCCAGAGCGTCTCGGCATCGGGCGCGGCGCGCGAGACGTACTCGGCCGCGATCGCGCCGTTGGCGCCGGCCTTGTTCTCGACGATCACCTGCTGACCGAGTGCCTTGCCGAGCTGCTCGCTCAGCGCGCGCGCCACGAAGTCGACCGGGCCGCCGGGCGGAAACGCGACCACGATGCGCGTGATCTTTTCCTGCGCGAACGCCGGCTGCATGCAGGCCGCGGCGGCGAGCGCGAGGGCCAGATGGCCCAGCGAGATCCGGCGCAGCAGGCGCCCCAGGTGGTTCATGAAAGTTTCCTTGTTGTTGTCTGGTTCGGCGTTCAGTCGCAGCGCACCGACATTCCGCCATCGACCACGATCTCGGTGCCGGTCACGAAGCGCGCCTCGTCGGACGCGAGGAACAGCGCCGCCGCCGCACTGTCGCGGCCATCGCCCATGAAAGGCAGCGGGATGCGCGCCTGCCGCTGCGCCAGCAATGCCTCGACGTCGCCGCCGGCGCGCTGGCCGGCCAGGCGCGACTCGACCATCGGCGTGTGCAGCTGACCCGGCACCACGGTGTTGACGCGAATGCGCTGCCCTGCGTACTGCACCGCCAGCACACGCGAGAACTGGATCACCGCGGCCTTGGTCGATGCATAGGCGATCTGCGCCGAGCCGGTCCAGCGCAGGCCGGAAGTCGATGCCAGGTTGACGATCGCGCCGCCGCCCTGTTCGACCATGTGCGGCAGCACGTGCTTGCAGCTGAGGAACACGCTCTTGAGGTTGTGGTCGACCTGCGCGTCCCACACCGCCTCGGACATCTCCACCGGCCCGCCGCGGGCCGAGCCGCCGACGTTGTTGACCAGCACGTCGATGCGGCCGAAGCGTGCGATGCAGGCCTGGACCATGGCGGCGACGGATTCGCTGTCCGTCACGTCGCACGTCGCAGTGGCCAGCACGCCGCCGGCCTCGGCCACGCGCGCCACGGTCTCGGCGAGGCGATCGCTGTCGCGGTCCACGCCGAAGACCTGCGCGCCCTCTTGCGCGAAGCGCACCGCGATCGCACGGCCATTGCCCCAGCCGGGCCCGACCGAGCCGGCGCCGGTGACGAGCGCAACCTTGCCGTCGAGCCGGCGCGCAGAGGGCTGAAACAGCGCCGCACTCATTGGTCGAAACGGTAGAAGTCTTGCGGATTGCGCACCAGCAATTGCTCGCGCAGCGCGGCATCGGGCGCGATGTCGGCCAGCCGATCGACCAGCACGCCATCGTCCGGCACGTGATGGTGGTTCGGATGCGGCCAGTCGGTGCCCCAGAAACAGCGCTCGGGAAAATCGCGTACCAGGATGTGCGCCAGCGCCACGCCGTCGGCGTAGCTGCGCTCACCGGAGATGCGGTCCACGCCGCTGACCTTGACGCGGAACAGCGGGTTCTTCATCAGCGCATGCAGGGCCGCGAAGTCGGCATGGTCCGGGCCGAGCGATGCGTCGACGCGCGCCATGTGGTCGATCACCACCGGCACCGCGCTGCGCGCGAGCGGCGCGGCCAGCGCGTGGATCAGGGCGCCGTCGAAGTGCAGCTGAAGGTGCATGCCGAGCGGCTCGAGCCGCCGCGTGAAGGCGACGACGTCCTCCACGCCCGACGCGCCACCGCCGCGCGACATGAAATGGAAGCGCACGCCGCGAAAGCCCGCGGCCGCGAGCCGCGCCAGTTCCGCATCGTCGATGCCGAGCGGAACCAGCGCGACGCCCAGGTAGCGGCCGCCGCCGGCCGCGATCGCATCTTCCACCACGCGGTTGTCGAAGCCATGGACCAGCGACTGCACGATCACGCAACGCGCGATGCCGAGCTGGCGATGCAGCGCGAACAGCGTCTCCTTGGGTGCATCGGCCGGCGTGCTGCCGCGCTCGGGTGCGAACGGGAAGCGCGCGGCCGGCCCGAACACATGGACATGCGCATCGCAGGCGCCCGGCGGCAGGCGCAGCGAAGGCGTCGAAGGATGGCGGTTGTAGGTCAGCGTGGTCTGCATGCGATGGCGCGGGTCATGGCGCAGGTGATGGGCTGGCTTCATTGTGCGGTGGCGAAGCGCGCCGTCGACTTGCTTTTCACCAATATCAGCTATCCGTAAGATGCATGACCCATGGACGTCGCCCGCCTGCACTATTTCGCCGCCGTCGCCGCGGCCGGCAGTTTCAGCCGCGGCGCAGCGGCGCTCCACATGTCACAGCCGGCGCTGAGCCGGCAGGTGCTGCTGCTCGAGCAGGAAGTCGGCCAGGCGCTGCTGGTGCGCACCGGCCGCGGCGCCGAGCCGACCGAGGCCGGGCACGCCCTGCTCGCGCATGCGCGCGGCATCTTCGAGCTGGCCGAGCGCGCCCGCGCCGACATGCGCGAGCGCCAGGCGAGTCCGCGCGGTCGCGTCACCATCGGCCTGCCGCCGCGCGTGGCCCACGTGCTGACCGCCGACCTGATCGAGCGCTTTCGCGCGGCCTATCCCGATGCCGTGATCAGCGTGGTCGAGGCCCTCAGCATCCGGCTGCGCGAATGGCTGGTGGCCGGCAAGCTGGACATGGCGATGCTGTTCGATCCGCCGCACTCGCCGCAGGTGCAGGAGGAAACGCTGACGCGCGAGCCGCTGGTGCTGATCGGACCCAAGGCGCTGCCGCGCCGCATGCGCTTGGCCGAGGTCGCGGCGCTGCCGCTGGTGATGCCCAGCGGCCCGAACGCACTGCGGCAGCTGCTCGAGACCTACACGCGGCCGCGCGGCCTGCCGTTGTCGATCGTGGCCGAGGTCGACTCCGTGCAGACCGTGCTGTCGCTGGTGGCGCGCGGCGTCTCGCACACGGTGCTGCCGAACAGCGCCTTGCGGCTGTGGACCTACGACCAGCCGCTGCACGCGGCCGCGATCTACGCGCCGGCCATCCGCAACCGGCTGGTGCTGGCGGTGCCGAAGGCCAGGCCGGCGACGCGGCCCGGCCGGCTGGCGGTGCAGCTGCTGCGCGCGCTGGCGCTCGAACACTACGGCAGCTGAGGCCGCGCCGCCCGGGTGCTCAGACCGTGCGTTGGCGCATGGCCTCGTACAGGCACACGCCGCTCGCCACCGAGACATTCAGGCTCTCGACCGCGCCCGCCATCGGAATGCTGATCAGCGCATCACAGGTCTTGCGCGTGAGCTGCCGCATGCCTTCGCCCTCGGCGCCCAGCACCAGCGCGAGGGGCCGCTTCAGGTCGCACTGGTAGAGCGTGCCGGGTGCGTCGTCGCTGGTTCCCACGCACCAGATGCTGCGTTCCTTGAGCTCGCCCAGCGTGCGCGCGAGATTGGTCACCATGAAGTAAGGCACCGTCTCGGCCGCGCCGCTCGCGACCTTGGCGACCGTGGCGTTGATGCCGGCCGCATGGTCCTTGGGCGCGATCACCGCATGGGCGCCCGCGCCGTCGGCCACGCGCAGGCAGGCGCCGAGGTTGTGCGGATCGGTGACGCCGTCGAGCACCAGCAGCAGCGGCATCGTGCCGGCGGCTTCGAGGCCTTCGAGCAGTTCGTCGAGCGAATGGGTCTGCGCAACCGGCTCCACGCGCGCGGCAACGCCCTGGTGCCCATGGCTGCCGCTGAGCTTGGACAGCCGCAGCCCGTCGGCCTCGACCAGCCGCACGCCGGCTTCCTGCGCCCGCGCGACGAACTGCCGCATGCGCGCATCGCGCCGGCTGGCATCGAACAGCACCTCGATCACCGATTTCGGCGCGGTCTTGATGCGCACGCCCACGGCATGAAAGCCGAAGATCACTTTGGGAGAAGACATGCCTAGATTATCGAGCGGCAGCCTGGACGGGCCCGGCGTGCTCGTCCAGGCTCACATGGCCTGCATCGATCGTGATGCGGCGCTCGCAGCGGCTGGCAATCCCGCGGTCGTGCGTCACGAGCACGAGCGTGGTGCCGAGTTCGCGGTTCAGGTCGAACATCAGCTTCATCACCTGCTCGCCGGTGGCGAAGTCGAGGCTGCCGGTGGGCTCGTCGGCCAGCAGCAGCGCCGGCTGCACGACGAAGGCGCGGGCCAGCGCCACGCGCTGCTGCTCGCCGCCCGAGAGCACCTTGGGGTAGTGGCCCAGGCGCTGGCCGAGGCCGACGCGGCCGAGCATCTCGGTCGCGGCCTTGCGCGCGTCCTTGCGGTCGGCGAGCTCGAGCGGCAGCATCACGTTCTCGAGCGCGCTCAGGTTGCCGAGCAGCTGGAAGCTCTGGAACACGAAGCCGACCTTGCGCGCGCGCAGCGCGGCACGCTCGTCCTCGTCGATCGCGAACAGGTCTTCGCCGGCGAGTTTCACCGTGCCGCGCGTGGGCGTGTCGAGCCCGGCGACGATCGACAGCAGCGTGCTCTTGCCCGAGCCGGAGGCGCCGACGATGGCGCAAGTCTCCCGCGTGCCGAGGGTGAAATCGATGTCCTGCAGAATGTCCAGCGTGCCGGCAGAGTCGGTGACCGACTTGAAAACGTGCTCGACGGCAACAATTGCTTCGGATCGGCCATCGGGTCGGAATGAGGACATTGAAAGGTTTCGCTTGGTGAATCGACGCCACTTTATCTTGACCGCCGCGCTGGGCGGCATTGCGGGGTCTTGGGTCGATGCCTCGGCCCTGGCTGCGAGTGCGTCCGGCAAGGCGTCCGTGATCCTGGTGCTCGGCGATTCGCTGTCGGCCGAATACGGCCTCAAGCGTGGCGAAGGCTGGGTGCCACTGCTGCAAAAGCGCCTGGTGGAGCAGAAGATCGCGGCCACCGTGATCAACGCCAGCATCAGCGGCGATACCACCTCGGGCGGGCGCGCGCGGCTGGCCAGCCTGCTTGCGCAGCACAAGCCCACGCAACTGGTGCTCGAACTCGGCGCCAACGATGCATTGCGCGGCCTGCCGCTCGCCAGCACGCAGGACAACCTGTTGCAGATCACGAAGACGGCCCAGGCCGCGGGCGCGCAGGTGCTGATCGTCGGCATCCAGGTGCCGCCCAACTACGGCAGCGACTACACGCGCCGCTTCGGTGCGATCTTCGCGGACGTGGCCGCCGCCACCAAGGCCGCGCTGGTGCCCTTCCTGCTCGCGGGCGTGGCGGATGCGCCCGATGCCGCGACGCTGTTCCAGGCCGACCGCATCCATCCGATCGCCGCCGCGCAGCCGCGCCTGCTGGACAACGTCTGGCCGGCGCTGCGCAAGCTGCTGCCCCGATAGCGGGGTCGCAGGCGCCACGAAAAAGCCGCCGCAGGCCATGGCCTGGGCGGCTTTGTTCGGGCTGTCTGTTGCGGCCGGTGCCGCGGATGGCGGCTCAACCGTTCTTGGTCGGCTCCGTCGGTACGGTCGGCGGGTCGCGCTCCAGCGAGGCCACGTCGGTTTCCGGGTCGCCCGGCGCCAGCCCATCGGTGCTCGGCCCCAGCTTGCGGTTGGCCTTTTCCCTCAGCTTCTCTTCCTTCTTCTTTTTCTTCGCAAGCTCTTTCTGGCGCTTCTCGTAGCCGTAATTTGGTGTTGCCACTGCATCTCCTTGGGGGCGCGGCAGTCCGGGTGACTGCACTGATGCGACTGTACGCGATAACCGGCGCGGTTCAGAGGGCCGCGAGGGCCTGTTCCAGGTCGGCGCGCAGGTCCTCGACGTCCTCCAGGCCGACCGAAAAGCGCACGAGCGTGCCCTTGTGCGGCCAGCGGGCGACCGTCGCATCACGCATCAATCCGATGTCGTAGGGCACGACCAGGCTGATCGGGCCGCCCCACGAATAACCGAGGCGGAACAGCTCGAGGC
This sequence comes from Variovorax sp. SRS16, assembly GCF_901827165.1. Classification (NCBI taxonomy): domain Bacteria; kingdom Pseudomonadati; phylum Pseudomonadota; class Betaproteobacteria; order Burkholderiales; family Comamonadaceae; genus Variovorax; species Variovorax sp. SRS16. Next base: position 2,018,407 of record NZ_LR594666.1, on the reverse strand, counting down.
TGTCGCAGAAACGGTCGACCTGTTCGCTGCTGAAACTGGCGTCGAAGACGACCGAGAACAGCCCGGCCGCCAGATCGGCCGCGCCGCACAGGCGCAGCCAGTGCGCATGTCCCGGCGAACCATCGAGCGCGGGATGCAGCACCTGCGCGATCTCCTCGCGGCCTTCGAGCCAGCGCGCCAGCTCGCGCGCGCTGCGGTCGTGCGCCTGGTAGCGCAGCGCCATGCTGGGCAGCGAGCGCAGCAGCATCTCGACATCGCCGACGCCGATGCCGAAGCCCATGCGCATGTGCGTGAGCTTCAGGGCCCGGTGCAGGCGCTCGTCGCGCGTGACGACGCTGCCCATCAACACGTCGCCGCCGCCGCTCGGGTACTTGGTGAGCGCATGCACCGAGACGTCGACGCCCTGCCCGCTGCCGTTGAAATCGAAGGGCGCGAAGGCCAGCCCGGCACCCCAGGTGTTGTCGAGCGCGGTGATCACGCCGCGCGCACGGCACACGCCCACGAGCGCGGGCAGGTCCGGGAATTCCATCGTGACCGAGCCCGCGGCCTCCATCCAGACCAGGCGGGTGCGGTCCGACAGCTTGGCGGCGAGATCGGACGGGTCCATCGCATCGTAGAGCCTGTGGCTGATGCCGAAATTGGCCAGCTCGCCCGTGGCCAGCGCCTTGTTCGGGCCGTAGGCGTTGTCGGGAATCAGCACCTCGTCGCCGGTCTTGAGCAGCGCGAACGCGACCAGCGTGATCGCCGCCAGCCCGCTCGGCACCAGCAGGCACTCGGTGCCGCCTTCCAGCGTCGCGAGCCGCTCTTCCAGCGTGAAGGTGGTCGGCGTGCCATGCAGGCCGTAGGTGTAGCCGGCCTTGGTCTTCCAGTCGCGCGCACGCATCGCGGCGACGTCGGCGAAGAAGACCGTCGAGGCCTTGAACACGCCAGGCTGGGGCGCCGCGAAATTCGCCGGCGGACGGTAGGGATGATGGATGAGGTCGGTGTTGGGCTTGCGCATCCCGCGATGCTAGTCGACCGTCAGACCGACCACTTCTCCAGCAGCTTCTCGGCGCCCATCGCGTCATAGCCCTCGAAGGGCTGATGGATCCACGGGTTGGTCGGCAGGAACTCGACCGAGTAGTCCGGCGTGAAGGTGGACAGCGCCTTGGTCCACAGCACCGCGCTGCGCATCTCGGTGATCGGCTTGTAGTTGCTGCGCAGCATCTCGACCACGGCGTGCAGCGTGTGGCCGGAATCGGCGAGGTCGTCGACCAGCAGCACCTTGCCCGCGATCTCGCCCTTGGGTGTGGTGATGTAGCGCGCGATGTCGAGATGGCCCTGGATCGTTCCCGCATCGGCCCGGTAGGAACTGGTCGACATGATCGCCAGCGGCTTGTCGAAGATGCGCGACAGCACGTCGCCCGGCCGCATGCCGCCGCGCGCCAGGCACAGGATGGTGTCGAACTGCCAGCCCGATTGGTGCACCTTGATCGCGAGCTTCTCGATCAGGTTGTGGTACTCGTCGTAGCTCACGTAGAGGTGCTTGCCGTCTTCGGTCAACATGCGAATGTCTCCTGCTGGTGTTGTTCTGTTCAGTCCGCGAGGTACGGATGGCGCATCATGATGGTGTGATCGCGATCAGGGCTGGTCGACACCATGTGGATCGGCACGCCCGTGACCTGCTCGATGCGCTGCAGGTACAGGCGCGCGTTGATGGGCAGCTTGTCGTACTGCGTGACGCCCACGGTGCTCTCGCTCCATCCCTCGAGCTTTTCGTAGACCGGCGTGCAGCGCTCGATCTCGTCGGCGCCCATCGGCAGGATGTCGGTGTATTCGCCGTCGAGCTCGTAGCCGGTGCACAGCTGCAGTTCTTCCAGTCCGTCGAGCACGTCCAGCTTGGTGATGCAGAGGCCGCTCAGGCCGTTGACCTGCGCGGAGCGCTTGAGCAGCGCGGCGTCGAACCAGCCGCAGCGCCGGCTGCGACCGGTGGTCACGCCCTTTTCGGCGCCGACGGTGCTCAGGTGATAGCCCACGGTGCCGGGCGTGGCCCAGTCGAGCTCGGTCGGGAACGGACCGCCGCCCACGCGCGTGCAGTAGGCCTTGGTGATGCCGAGGATGTAGTGCAGCATGCCCGGACCGACGCCCGATCCGGCGGCCGCATTGCCGGCCACGCAGTTGCTGGAAGTCACGTAGGGATAGGTGCCATGGTCGACGTCGAGCAGCGTGCCCTGTGCGCCTTCGAACAACAGGTTGGCGCCCGCGCGGTGCGCATCGTTGAGCTCGCGCGAGACGTCGGCCATCATCGGCCGCAGCAGTTCGGCATGAACCATGGCCTCGTCGTAGACAGTGTCGAAGTCGATCGCCGGCGCGCTCAGCACCTGGGTGAGCACGTGGTTGTGGAGTTCGAGCAGCACGCGCAGCTTGGCGGCGAAGCGCTCGGGATGCTTCAGGTCCTGCACGCGCAGCGCGCGGCGCGCGATCTTGTCCTCGTAGGCCGGGCCGATGCCGCGGCCGGTGGTGCCGATCTTCTCGACGCCGCCCTTTTCGCGGTAGGCCTCGCGCGCGATGTCGAGCGCGGCATGGAAGGGCAGGATCAGCGGGCAGGCCTCGCTGATGCGCAGGCGCGAGCGCACTTCGACGCCGGCCTTCTCGAGTCCTTCGATCTCCTCGAACAGCTTGGCCGCCGAGAGCACCACGCCGTTGCCGATGTAGCACTTGACGCCGGGTCGCATGATGCCGCTCGGGATCAGGTGCAGCGCGGTCTTGACGCCGTTGATGACCAGCGTGTGGCCCGCGTTGTGGCCACCCTGGAAGCGCACCACGCCCTGCGCGCTTTCGGTGAGCCAGTCGACCAATTTGCCCTTGCCCTCGTCGCCCCACTGGGTACCGACGACGACCACGTTTCTTCCGGTGGTAACGCTCATGATTTCACTCTTCACTTTTCGGTGCGCTTGCGCGCGTCTATCTCGGAAACACCGCGGATCCGGCTTTGCCGGTCCGCAGGTGTTGCCCCCTGCAAGGGGGTTGGCGTAGCGACACGAAGTGCGCGAAGCCTGGGGTGTGCTTCATGCTAAATGGCTTGCACGCGCCATTGGCCGTTGCTCTCGACAAGCTCGCGGTCGCAATGGAATTCGTCGATTTCGCTGTCGTGGCCGGGCAGCACGCACACCACGGTTTCGCCCTGGCTGCGCAGAGCGGAAATGGTCTGGGCCAGCCCGGCGGCGTCGCTCCACGGCGCGCGGATGGCGGCGCGCAGCGGTTGCGCGGGCAGCACACCGACCAGCTCGCGCACGTCGAGGCTGAAGCCGACGGCCGGCCGGTTGCGGCCGAACACGGCGCCGACTTCGTCGTAGCGCCCGCCGCGCACCAGCGCGTCGCTGGCACCGTCGGCGTAGATGCCGAAGCGCATGCCGCTGTAGTACGCATAGCCGCGCAGGTCGGCCAGGTCGAAACTGACGCGGGCGCCTTCCAGGCGCGCGGCGAGGCGCTTCAGGTCCGCGAGCGCCTCGCCAATGGCGGCCATGGCCGGCAGGGCCCTGCCCGCCTCGTCGAGCACCGCGGCGTCGCCGTACAGCTGCACCAGTGCAAGCAGCCCCTCGCGCGAAGGCGCGGAGAAATCGGCGGTGAATTCGCGCAGCGCACTGGCATCCTTGGCGGCGAGCGCAGCGTGCACGCGGGCGAGCGCGGCCGCGTCGGCCGGCACATCCGCGAGCAGCGCACGCACGATGCGGGCATGGGCCAGATCGACGATGACGGTGGCCGACCCGCTGCCGCCCACGCCGGCCGCGCGCAGGCAATCGAGCGCGAGCCGCAGGGTTTCGGTATCGGCCTCGAGCCCGGCATGGCCATAGATCTCGGCGCCGAACTGAAGCGGCTCACGGGTCGCGTGCGGGCGGTCGGGCCGCGTGTGCACGACCGGGCCGCAATAGCAAAGCCGGGTGACGCCGCGGCGATTGAGCAGGTGCGCATCGATGCGCGCGACCTGGGGCGTGGTGTCGGCGCGCAATCCGAGGCTGCGCCCGGAGAGCTGGTCGACCAGCTTGAAGGTCTGCAGGTCCAGCGCCTCGCCGGTGCCGGACAGAAGGGATTCCAGGTGCTCCAGCAGCGGCGGCATCACCAGCTCGTAGCCGTAGCCACGGGCGGTGTCGAGCAGCTGGCGTCGAAGTTCTTCGATGTGGCGCGCCTCGGAAGGCAGCACATCGGCAATGTGATCCGGGAGGACCCAGGCGGACATGGGAGTCGGGGGCGTGGTTAAACCGGGATTCTACCGGGCCGCGTCACCCCGAAATCCAGAGCAGCATCAGGCCAAGGACAATGCTGCAGAGACCGAAGAAGCGCAATTGCCCATCACGCAGCTGCAGCAGCTGGCTGAAGGCGCGCCGCCAGCGGCCCGGCGAGAGCAGCGGCAGCAGGCCCTCGATCACCAGCACGAGCGCGATGGCGCTCCAGAAAGTATCGCTGCTCACACCCGACCGTCGTCAGCGGCGCGGCGGCGCGGCCGTGGTGCTTGGCGCCGTCGTCGTCGATCCCGAGCTGCGCATGGCGCGGAAGAAATCCGACGAAGGGTCCAGCACCATGACGTCGCTCTTCTTGTTGAAGCTCTGCTTGTAGGCATCGAGGCTGCGGTAGAACAGCGCGAACTGTGGATCGCGGCCGAAGGCATCGGCGTAGGTCGAAGCCGCCTTGGCATCGCCCTCGCCCTTGATCTTCTGCGCGTCGCGGTAGGCGTTGGCGACGATCACCTCGCGCTGGCGGTCGGCGTCGGCGCGGATCTTCTCGCCCTCGGCGACGCCGGTCGAACGCAGTTCGTTGGCCACGCGCTTGCGCTCGGCCTCCATGCGGCGGTAGACCGATTCGGTGATCGCTTCGACGTAGTCGACGCGCGTGATGCGCACATCGATGACGTCCACGCCCCAGGGTTTGGCACCCTTCACGACCGACAGCACCTCGCGCTGCACGTCGGCCATCAGCTGCTCGCGGCGCACCGAGATCAGATCGCGCACGGTGCGCTTGTTGATGTTTTCCTGGAACGCGTTGCGCACCACGCGGTTGAGCTGCATCGCGCCCGCGTTCTCGTCGAGGCCGACGTTGCGGATGTATTCCGACGGATTGCTGATGCGCCAGCGCACGTACCAGTCGATCACCACGCGCTGCTTCTCCGCCGTGAGCATCGGTTCGGGATCGATGCTCGACAGCGTGAGCAGGCGCTTGTCGATGTACGACACGTTCTGGAACGGCGGCGGCAGCTTGAAGTTCAGGCCCGGCTCGGTGATCACTTCCTTGATCTGTCCGAGCGCATAGACCACGCCGAACTGGCGCTGGTCGACGACGAAGACCGTCGAGCTCAGCAGCACAAGCAGCACGAGGATCGACGTGGCGATGAATCCAATTCTGTTCATGAATGTGTTCCTCGGCGCATCAGCGAACGTCGCGGTCACGCGAGCGGCCGTCGCGTGACCGCGCATCGCCCACGGAAGAAGGAGGTGCGACCGGAATGACCGACGACTGTGAAGGCGCCGTGCCGGCCACGTTGGGGCTGGCGCCATCGACCGGCGTGGCGGGCGCGTTCTGCGCGGCCTGCTGGATCAGCTTGTCGAGCGGCAGGTAGAGCAGGTTCGAGCCCTGCTTGGAATCGATCAGCACCTTGGTCGTGCTGGCGTAGATCTGCTGCATCGCATCGGTGTACATGCGGTCGCGCGTGACTTGCGGCGCCTTCTGGTATTCCGCGAGCACGGAGCCAAAGCGCTGTGCGTCGCCCTGCGCCTGCGCAATGATCCGCGCCTTGTACGCCTCGGATTCTTCCTTGAGCCGCGATGCGGTGCCGGTGGCGCGCGGCACCACGTCGTTTGCATAGGCCTGGGCTTCGTTCTTGGTGCGCTCGCGCTCCTGGCCGGCCTTGAGCACGTCGTCGAAGGCCGCCTGCACCTGCTCGGGCGGCCGCACGCCGCCCTGCTGCAGGTTGATGCCGACGATCTCGACGCCGACCTTGTAGCGGTCGAGGATGGTCTGCATCAGCGTGCGCACGCGCGGCGCGATCTGGTCGCGCTCCTCGGCGAGGGCGGCATCCATCTTCATCTTGCCGACCACTTCGCGCACGGCCGTCTCGGCCACCTGCACCACCGTGTCGGCGGGGTTCTTGCTCTCGTACAGGTAGGCGCGCGCATCGCTCAGGCGGTATTGCACGGCGAACTTGATCTCGACGATGTTCTCGTCCTCGGTCAGCATGGCCGACTCGCGCAGGCCGGTCGAACGCACGATGGCGTCGCGGCCTACGTCGGTGGAGCGGATCTGGGTCACGACCACGAGTTCATGGCGCTGGATCGGATAAGGCAGCCGCCAGTTGAAGCCCGCGCCCACGGTCGCCTTGTAGCGACCGAACTGGGTGATGACGGCCTGCTGTCCTTCGTTGACGATGAAGAAGCCGGTGCCCAGCCAGATCAGGATCGCCACCGCGATGACCAGGCCCACGCCGAAGCCCGCATTCTTCATGTCGGGCTTGAGACCGCCACCACCGCCGCCATTGCCGTTGCCGCCGTTCGGACGGTTGCCGCCGCCGCGCCCGCCGCCGAACAGGCCGCCGAGCTTGCGGTTGAAGTCGCGCCACAGTTCATCGAGGTCCGGCGGTCCCTGGTTCGGACCCTGGCCACGCGGGCGGTTGTTGTTGTTGTTGCCGGAAGGCGGAGGCGCGGGGGGCTCTCCGTCAGGCCGGTTGGCGGCAGGACGATCGCCGCCGGACGCGGAGTCGTCGCGCCCCCACCGCCCATCGTTCAGGTTGAACATGCCCTGGAACCGTCTCCACACTGGCTTTGCATTCATTCGTTCTGTTCTCTCGTCAGTGAGGTGATTGTGCCCAATCAGTGAGGGGCCTCGTGCAATTCGGGGGCCGGTTCTGGGGTCATGGCCGATTCGTCCGCAGGACGCGATCGCTGTGCGAGCTCGGCCCGGAGCGCCGGGACGCCCTCGCCGGTATGCGCGCTCACGAAGATCCGGGGCACCTGCACGCCATCGATGTCCATCTCGTCGCTCAGATGCAGGGGCTTGCGCGTACTTTCAAGTGCATCGAGCTTGTTGAATACCAGCAGTTGGGGCACGGTGTCGGCGCCGATCTCCTTCAGCACCGCCTGCACTTCGGCCATCTGTTCAGGATGGTGAGGGTTGGACACGTCCACCACGTGCAGCAGCAGGTCGGCATCGACCGCTTCCTGCAGCGTAGCCTTGAACGCATCCACCAGGCCGTGCGGCAGCTCGCGAATGAAGCCGACCGTGTCGGAGATCGAGACCTTGCGGGTCGCGTCGCCGAGGTACAGGTGGCGCGTGGTGGTGTCGAGCGTCGCGAACAATTGGTCGGCCGCATAGGCGCGCGCCTTGACCAGCGCATTGAACAGGGAAGACTTGCCGGCATTGGTGTAGCCGACCAGCGAGATGTTGAAGGTATCGCGCCGTTCGCGCTGGCGGCGCTGCGTGCCGCGCTGGCGCTGCACCTTGACGAGCCGCTCGCGCGTGCGCTTGATGGACTCGCCGATCATGCGCCGGTCGAGTTCGATCTGCGTTTCGCCGGGCCCCCCGCGCGTGCCGATGCCGCCGCGCTGGCGCTCCAGGTGGGACCAGCGCCGCACGAGGCGCGTGCTGAGGTACTGCAGCCGAGCCAACTCGACCTGCAGCTTGCCTTCGTGCGAGCGCGCGCGCTGGGCGAAGATCTCGAGGATGAGGAAGGTGCGGTCGTACACCGCCACCCCAAGCTGGCGCTCGAGGTTGCGCTGCTGCGCCGGGCTCAGCGCCTGGTCGAAGATGACTTCGCTGGCGCGATGCAGTTCGGCCAGCTCGCGGATCTCTTCGGCCTTGCCGCTGCCGACGAACAGCGCGGCGTCGGGCGCACGGCGCTTGCACACGAGGCGGGCGACCGGCTCGAGGCCTGCCGTTTGCGCGAGCAGGCCGAGCTCTTCGAGCTCGCCGTCGAAATGCGGCAACCCGAAATCAACGCCGACGAGAACGACGGCGCCGTCTTTCCGGGGAATCAGTTCAGACAAACGGGATCAGGATGGAAAAAGCGCGGCGGACGAACCGCCGCGCTCCGTGCCGTTCACGCGGCTGCGTCGTCGCTCTCGGCAGCCGAGAAGTTGACGGCCCGCCCTGGCACGATGGTGGAGATGGCATGCTTGTAGACCATCTGTGTCACCGTATTGCGAAGCAACACGACGTACTGGTCGAACGACTCGATCTGGCCTTGCAGCTTGATGCCGTTGACCAGATAGATCGAAACCGGCACGTGCTCGCGACGCAAGGTGTTCAGAAAGGGGTCTTGTAGAAGTTGCCCTTTATTGCTCACGATATTCTCCGTGTTCAAGAGTAGTTGTTGGACCGGTCACCTTAACACAGGGTTTCCGCGCTGCAGCAACAAAGGCCAATGGCCTTCCAAAAATAACGGCACTTAAAAGACGGAACTTGAGCCGCAGGCGCGAGTCATCGGCCGTCATTGGAAGCCAAGCCGCGCGCCCATTCAGTGCGTTGTCAGCGCATGGCCCGCTGGCGTTCAGCCGCGGTCGTCCTTGCCGGCGTAGGGGTTGTGCGAGGTCTTGAGCTCGATGCGCAGCGGCGTGCCGACCAGATCGAACTCCTTGCGGAAGCGTCCTTCGAGGAATCGCTTGTAAGCATCGGTGACGTGCTCCAGCGAGTTGCCGTGGATCACGATCACCGGCGGGTTCATGCCGCCCTGGTGCGCATAGCGCAGCTTCGGCCGGAACATGCCGGACTTCTTGGGCGCCTGGAACTGCACCGCCTCCAGCAGCAGGCGCGTGAGCACGGGCGTCGACATCTTGCGCGTGGCGGACTTGTGGGCCTGCGCGATGGCCTGCCATACGGGGCCCAAGCCCTGGCGCTTGATGGCCGAGATGAAATGCAGCGCGGCGAACTTGAGGAAAGGCAGCCGCGTTTCGATCTGGCGCTGGATCTGCTCGCGCTGGTAGCTGTCGACCGCATCCCACTTGTTGATCGCGATCACCACCGCGCGGCCGCTTTCGAGGATGTAGCCCGCGATGTGCGCGTCCTGGTCGGTCACGCCCTGCGTGGCGTCGAGCAGCAGCAGCACGACGTTCGCCGACTCGATGGCCTGCAGCGTCTTGACCACGGAGAACTTCTCGATCGCTTCGAACACCTTGCCGCGGCGCCGCAGCCCCGCCGTGTCGATCAGCTCGAAACGCTGGCCGTTGCGCTCGAAAGGCACGGTGATCGCATCGCGCGTGGTGCCGGGCAGATCGAAAGCGACCAGGCGTTCCTCGCCGAGCCAGGTGTTGATCAGCGTCGACTTGCCGACGTTCGGGCGGCCTGCGACCGCCAGCTTGATCGGCTTGTTGACATCCTCTTCGTCGGCTTCGTCGTCGGGCTCGGGCAGGTTCAGCGGCTCAAGCGCAAGCTGGACCAGATCGCGAATGCCCTGCCCGTGTGCCGCCGAGATGCCGTGCACCTCGCCGAAGCCGAGTTCGTAGAAGTCGACCAGCTTCGTGCCGTCGTGCATGCCTTCGGCCTTGTTGGCCACCAGCACGCAGGGCTTGCCGAGCCGGCGCAGCTCGTTGGCGATGTCGTGGTCCTGCGCGGACAGGCCTTCGCGCGCGTCGACCACGAAAACCACCACGTCGGCCTCGGCCACGGCCTGCCGCGTCTGCTTGGCCATCTCCTTGAAGATGCCGCTGCCGGCGTCGGGCTCGAAGCCGCCGGTGTCGATCACGATGAACTCGTGCCGGCCCTGACGGCCATTGCCGTAATGGCGATCGCGCGTGAGCCCCGCGAAATCAGCGACGATGGCGTCGCGCGTCTGCGTGAGCCGGTTGAACAGGGTCGACTTGCCGACGTTGGGACGCCCGACCAGCGCGATGACCGGCTTCATCGAAGGCGTCCTTTCACGGTCATTCCGGGCGGTAGCCGAAGACGCCGCCGTTGCGCGTGACGATGACGACCGTGTTGCCGGCCAAGACCGGTGCCGCGGCAATCGCCGAGCCGTCGGGCGTGATGCGGTTCAGCGGCTTGCCATCGTCGCGCGAGAGCAGGTGCACGAGGCCGGTGCTGTCGCCGATGATCAGCGAGCGGCCGACCGCGAGCGGTGCGGTCAGGACGCGGTACTTGAAGAGCTCGGTCTGCCAGGCGCGCTCGCCGTCGCTGCGGCGCCAGGCCACCACGCTGCCGTCTTCCTCGGTGCCGTAGACGAAGCGGTCGTCGCCGCTCACGCCCTCGGCGCCGACGGCCGGCTTGCTCCAGACCAGCGTGCCGCGAGAACCGTCGACGCAGCCGACGTTCGCGTAGTAGGCCCGCGCGCAGAGGCTGTCGCCGACGCGGCTCACGCTGCCGGTCAGATCCACCAGGCGCTCGATGTCGTTGGTGCCGCGCGGCGCGGCGATGGGCGACTCCCAGCGCGACGAGCCGTTGGCCGGATTGATGCCGACCAGCCGTCCGCCCACGCCGGTGACCAGTGTGTCGCCGAAGGCGAACAGCGGGCCCGGCTTTTTCAGCACCAGGTTCTCGGGCGTGCGCTGCTGCGACCAGATGCGGCGGCCGGTCTGGCCGTCCCATGCGCTGGTGGTGCGGTCGGCCGTCTGCACGAAGACGCGCCGGCCGGCGACCAGCGGCGGGGTGTAGGCCTGCGCCGTGAGCTTCTGCCGCCAGAGCACCTTGCCGCCCTGCAGCGCGACGACCTCGTTGGCGGTGGTGACGGCGGCGATCAGCGAACCATCGCTGCCGACGCCGGCGGCCAGCGGCGCGCCCGCATTGGCGCGCCACGATTCCTGTCCCGAACGCGCATCGATCATGACCACGGTACCGTCGCTGGCGCCGACGCTGACCATGTCGCCGCTGACATCGGTCGAGAGCGGAAAGCTCACCGCCGGGATGCGGATGTTCCACGCCTGGCGGATGCCGAGCAGCGGGACGTTGGCAGGCAGTTCGGCCGGCTTCGGCTTGGGCGTGCCCGAGCAGGCTGCGAGCGCGGCAACCAGGGCCAGGGCTGCACCGGCGCGCAGAGGGGGCACGAGAGACGCGAAACGCTTGAAGTTCATGGTGCGGTCTTGGCTGAAGCGGGAGCTGAAGCGGAGGATGGCGAAGGGACAGCAGCCGGCGTCAGGCTCTTCGGGTCGACGCCGACGGCATTGAGCTTGATCTCGACCAGGCGGCGGTAGTCGGTGCGGGGATCGAAGGCGCTCCAGGCCTTCTGGTATTCGGCCTTGGCCTCATCGCGCTTGCCCTCGGCCAGGTAGATGTCGCCCTTGCGGTCGGCCACCAGCGCATCGAACTCCTTGGGCATCTCGCCCGAGAGCTGCTTCAGCGCCTCATCGTAGGACTTGGCATCGAGCAGCTCGGCCGCGAGCCGAAGCTTCGCGACGGCTTGATAGCCCGGGTCGACCGCATGCTCGGCCACCCAGGCGAGCGCAGCGCGCGACTCGTCGTTCTTGCCCTTCTCGTGCAGCGTCTTCGCGGCCAGCAGGCCGGCCTGCTGCGCGTAGGCCGTGCCGGCGAAGCGGTCCTTCATCTCGGTCAGCGCTCGCTCGATGCGCGCCGGATCGCCCGACTGCGCGCTGCGTTCGACCTCGTCGTAGAGCGCCGAGGCCTGCGCGGCCTTGTTGCGCTGCAGGTACTGCCAGCCGTTCCAGGCCACGAAGGCACCGGCCACGAGCAACACGGTCCAGGTGATCAGGTTGCCGTAGGTGTTCCAGAAATGCTTGAGCTGGTCGAGCTGTTCCTGTTCTTCGAGATCGAGAGGGGTGGCCATGCGCTGTCAGTCGTTGGGAGCCGAAGATTGTAGGGTGGCGGCCCACGCGGCCGGATCGGCCAGCGGGCGCGTCGTCTGCGTGCCGCTGCCGTCGCGCAGCGCCTTGACCGTGACCTCGCCGCGCGCAAGTTCGTCGGCACCGAAGACCAGCGCATGCGCGGCACCGCTGGCATCGGCCTTCTTGAACTGCGACTTGAAGCTGCCCAGGCCGTCAGCCGTGGCGGCATGCATCTGCACCCGCACGCCGGCGTCGCGCAGTTGCTGCAGCGTGCGCAGCGCGAGCGGCATCGCAGCGGCATCGGGCACCACCGCGTAGGCGTCGGGCACCGGCAGCGGCACTGGCGTGCCCTGCTCCTTGACGAGTTCGAGCACGCGCTCCACGCCGATGGCCCAGCCCACCGCGGGCGCGGGCTTGCCGCCGAGCTGTTCGAAGAGGCCGTCGTAGCGCCCGCCAGCGCACACCGTGCCCTGCGAGCCCAACCGATCGGTCACGAATTCGAAGACGCTGAGGTTGTAGTAGTCGAGGCCACGCACCAGGCGCGGGTTGACGGTGTAGGCGATGCCGTTGGCGTCGAGGATGGCCTTCAGCCCGTCGAAGTGCGCGAGCGACTCGGCGCCGAGGAAGTCGATCAGCTTCGGCGCCGACTCCACCAGCCCCTTCATCGCCGGGTTCTTGGTGTCGAGGATGCGCAGCGGATTGCTGTGCAGCCGGCGTTTGGCGTCCTCGTCGAGCTGGTCGGCGTGCGCCTCGAAGTGCGCAATCAGCTGTGCACGATGCTGCGCGCGCTCGGCCGGTTGGCCCAGGCTGTTGATCTCCAGCCGCACGTCGGTGAGGCCGATGGCCTTCCACAGGGCATTGGCCAGCAGGACCAGTTCGGCGTCGACGTCCGGCCCGGCGAAGCCCAGCGCCTCGACGTCGATCTGGTGGAACTGGCGGAAGCGCCCGCGCTGCGGCTTCTCGCGCCGGAACATCGGCCCGATCGCCCACAGGCGCTTGCCGCCGTCGTAGAGCATGTTGTGCTCGATCGCGGCGCGCACGATGCCGGCGGTGTTCTCGGGGCGCAGCGTCAGATGGTCGTTGTCGCCGTATTTGTCCGAGCGGTCCTGGAAGGAGTACATCTCCTTCTCGACGATGTCCGTGACCTCGCCGATGCCGCGCACGAACAGCGCCGTGTGCTCGAGGATCGGCGTGCGGACATTGCGAAAGGCATAGCGCGCCATCAGCTCGCGCACGATGCCCTCGAGCCATTCCCAGCGCGCCGATTCCGGCGGCAAGGTGTCGTTCATGCCTTTGACGGCATTCAGTTTGTCAGCCATGGGTAGGAAGCTCAGGCAGCTTGCACGGCGGGTGCACTGCCGAAGCGCTTTTCGATGTAGTTTTCGACCAGTTGATGGAACTCGTTGGCGATGTTGTCGCCACGCAGCGTGAGCGCCTTCTCGCCGTCGATGAAGACCGGCGCGGCCGGCGCCTCGCCCGTGCCGGGCAGGCTGATGCCGATGTCGGCATGCTTGCTTTCGCCGGGACCATTGACGATGCAGCCCATCACGGCCACCTTCATCGTCTCGACGCCGGGGTACTTGCTGCGCCAGACCGGCATCTGCAGGCGCAGGTAGTCGTCGATCTGCTTGGCCAGTTCCTGGAAGGTGGTGCTGGTCGTGCGGCCGCAGCCGGGGCATGCAGTGACGCTGGGCACGAACACGCGCAGGCCGAGCGCCTGCAGGATCTCGTTGGCGATCAGCACTTCCTGCGTGCGCGACTCGCCGGGCTGCGGCGTGAGCGAGACGCGAATCGTGTCGCCGATGCCTTCCTGCAGCAGGATCGACAGCGCCGTGGCCGAGGCCACCGTGCCCTTGGTGCCCATGCCCGCTTCGGTGAGGCCCAGGTGCAGGGTGTAGTCGCAGCGCTTCGCGAGTTCGCGGTAGACCGAGATCAGGTCCTGCACGCCGCTGACCTTGCAGCTGAGGATGATCTGGTGGCCCTTCATGCCCATCGATTCGGCGAGCTTCGCGGAATCGATGGCCGAGCTGACCAGCGCCTCGTACATCACCTGCTTCGCATCCCAGGGCTCGGCGCGGCGGCTGTTGATGTCCATCAGGCTGGCCAGCAGCTCCTGGTCGAGGCTGCCCCAGTTGACGCCGATGCGCACGGGCTTGTCCCATCGCATGGCGACGTCGATCATCTGGCCGAACTGGCGGTCGTGCTTGTCGCCCTTGCCGACGTTGCCGGGATTGATGCGGTACTTGCTGAGCGCCTCGGCGCAGGCCGGATGGTCGGTGAGCAGGCGGTGGCCGTTGTAGTGGAAATCGCCGATCAGCGGCACGTCGATGCCCATGCGGTCGAGCTGCTCGCGGATGTAGGGCACCTGCGCGGCGGCTTCGGGCGTGTTGACGGTGATGCGCACCATCTCCGAGCCGGCGATCGCCAGTTCCTTGACCTGGATCGCGGTGCCGATCGCATCGACCGTGTCCGTGTTGGTCATCGACTGCACGCGCACCGGCGCGTCGCCGCCGACCGTCACGGTGCGCGCGCCCCAGACCACGCTGGCCTGGCGTGAGCGGCGCGCCTTCGGTGCCGCGGACTCGATCGGCAGGCAGCCGAGGGTGCCGGTAGTGTCGGTGTCTGTCATGGTTTGACCTCGAAGCGTGCGACGCCGCCGGAATGCGTGAGCGGCGCCAGGTCGTAGGGCTTGCCACGCACCTGCACGTCGACGACCGATGCCCGGCCGACCACCACCGCGAGCGGCAAGCTGCCCGTCACGCCCACCGTCTCGCCGCCCTTGACCGTGCGCCTCAGCAGCGGCTTGCCCCCGGCCTCGCTCACGGTGATCCAGGAATCTTCGCGCGCCGTGAAGACGATCACGTTGCTGCCGACGGCCGCAGGCGCAACCGCCGCTGCGGCAACAGGCGCAGCTGCGGAAGCCGCGGCCTGCGGTGCGGGCGCCGCCGGCGGCGCGGGCTGCACCGTCTCGACAGCGCCGCCGTCAGGCGCCGGCGCGGCCGTGGGCTCCACGGCCGGGGCGGGCTGCGCCGCGTCGTTGCGCGACATCAGATGGGAGAACGAGGCACCGATCTGGTCGAACACCGATTGCGGTAGCCAGAACAGCACGGCCGCCCCGGCCAGCAGCAGAACCACCACGCCCAGCAGGGCGCGCGAAGGCAGGCCCTGCCCGCCATTGCCCGAGCGCGGCACGTTGGAACGCAGGCTCCTGCTGATGGTGCGATCGGCATCCGCCAGGCCGGCGCGCGGCGCGCCCGGCAGCTTGGCCAGCACCGGCGCGGGATCGATCCGCAGCGCACGGCATACGCTGGCCGCGAGTGCGCGCGCAAACACAGGGTCCGGCAGCGCATCGATGTCGTCGGCCTCGAGGGCAGCCAGCTTCTGCGTCGACACCTTCAGCGCCGCCGCCACCATGTCGATGTGCAGGCCATGCGCTTCGCGCGCCTCGCGCAGCATGTCGCCGGCCGTCATGTGCGCGGTGTCGGGGCCGCCCAGCGGCACCGAGGCGGAGGTGCCGAACTCGCTGATCCGCTCACTCATTGAAGTTTCCGCGCTCGTACGCACTCGCCTCCCGCGATTCGGGGAAACGGCGCTGCAGCTGGCTTGCGAGTTGCGCGGCGGCGTCGCGGTTGTTGAGGTGGCGCTCGACCTTGATGCCCAGCCAGAGCGTCTCGGCATTGGCCGAGGGGCCATTGTTGACACGGCGAATGTAGAACTGCGCACGTGCCCATTCCTCGCGTTGCGCCAACAGCACGGCCAGGTTGAAGCCGATCACCGGATTGCCGGCATCGAGCTCGTAGGCCTGCGTGAGACTGCGCTCCGCCTCGGGGCGCTGGCCGGCCTTCATCTGGCACACGCCCTGGGTCATGAACGTCTTGGCGCGCTCGCCGTAGGTCGGGATCGCCAGCGCCGCCGAGAACTGCGCCTGCGCATCGGCGTAGCGGTTCTGCTGGCACAGCAGCCAGCCGTAGTTGTGCAGCACGTTGGGGTCGCGCGGATTGAGCGCGATGGCGCGGCGAAAGCTGTCTTCGGCCAGGCCCGCGTCGTCGAGCCGCATGTAGACCAGGCCGCGCAGGTTGTAGGCATCGGGGAAAGTCGGGTCGGCCGCCAGCGCCTGTTTGATCTCGTCGAGCGCCACCTTCGTCTCGCCGGCCTGGAAGTAGCCGATCGCGAGTTCCATGCGCAGCTTGGCGCGCTTGCGGCCGGCGGTCTCGTCGGAGTCGGTCACGATGTCGGCACCATTGCCCGCCGTGCTGCCGACGGTGCCGGCCTTGTTGGCGCAGCCCGCCAGCAGCACCGCCGCGGCCAGGCCGAAAAGGACCCGCATCCACAGCTTGTGCACGATCGGAAAGGCATGGCTCATCGCTTCATCGCTCCTGGGCAGTGGGTGGGCTGGTGGCCGCCTTGCGGGCCGGATGCAGAACAACGGTACGCCGCTGCGCCATGCGCTGGGCGGCATGCGTGCGGTCCTTCACATCGCCGGCCAGTTGACCGCAGGCCGCATCGATGTCGTCGCCGCGCGTCTTGCGCACGGTGGTCACGATGCCGGCCTCGCTCAGCACCTTGGCGAAGGCGAGCACGCGGGCCTGCGGCGAGCGCAGCAAGCCGGAGGCCGGGAAGGGATTGAACGGGATCAGGTTGAACTTGCAGGACATGCCCTGCGAGCGCACAAGCTCGACCAGCTGGCGCGCATGCTCGGGCTGGTCGTTGACGCCGTCGAGCATGCAGTACTCGAAGGTGATGAAGTCGCGCGGCGCATGCGCAAGATAGCGCTTGCAGGCCTCGAGCAATTCGGCGATGGGGTACTTGCGATTGAGCGGCACCAGGTCGTCGCGCAGCGCGTCGTTGGGCGCGTGCAGCGACACGGCCAGTGCCACCGGGCAGTCCGCGCCCAGGCGGTCGATCATCGGCACCACGCCGGAAGTCGACACCGTCACACGCCTGCGCGACAGCCCGTAGGCGTTGTCGTCGAGCATGGTGCGCAGCGCCGGCACGAGAGCGGCGTAGTTCTGCAGCGGCTCACCCATGCCCATCATCACGACATTGGAGATCACGCGCTCGTCGCGCTGCAGGTGCTTGCGCAGGAAGTGCTCGGCGAACCACAGCTGGGCGACGATCTCGCCGGTCGTGAGGTTGCGGCTGAAGCCCTGGTGACCGGTCGAGCAGAACCGGCAGCCGACGGCGCACCCGGCCTGCGAGGACACGCACAGCGTACCGCGATCGTCCTCGGGAATGAACACCGCCTCGACGGCGTTGCCGTCACCGACGTCGAACAGCCACTTGATCGTGCCGTCGGCCGACGCATGCTGGGTGATGACCGGCAGCGGCTCGATGCGCGCCGTGGTCGCGAGCTTCTCGCGCAGCGACTTGGCCAGATCGGTCATCTGCGTGAAATCGCCGGCACCTCGCTGGTGGATCCAGCGGAACAGCTGCGTCGCGCGGAAGCGCTTTTCGCCCAGCCTTTCGCAGAACGCGGCCAACCCGTCGAGATCGAATTCGAGCAGGTTGGTGGTGGTCATTGTCAAACCCAGGTTGCGGGCGAGCGCATGCCCTTCCAGAAATACCGCGGAACCGGCTTCGCCGGGCCGCAGGTATTGCCCCCTGCAAGGGGGTTGGAGAAGCGACACGAAGTGCGCGCAGCCTGGGGGTGTGCCATTTATCGTGCGTAGACGTTGAGGCCGGCGAAGAAGAAGGCGACTTCGTTCTGCGCGGTTTCCGGGGCGTCAGAGCCATGCACCGCGTTTGCATCGATGCTGTCGGCGAAGTCGGCGCGGATGGTGCCGGCGGCGGCCTTCTTGGGATCGGTGGCGCCCATCAGGTCGCGGTTCTTGGTGATGGCGTCTTCGCCTTCGAGCACCTGCACGAAGACCGGGCCGGAGATCATGAACTCGACCAGGTCCTTGAAGAAGGGACGCGCCTTGTGGACCGCATAGAACTGCTCGGCTTCATTGCGCGACAGATGCACCAGCTTGGCGGCCACGACCTTGAGGCCGGCCGCTTCGAAGCGGGAGACGATCTTGCCGATGACGTTCTTCGCCACGGCGTCGGGCTTGATGATGGAGAGGGTACGTTCGATGGCCATTGAAGTGATTTCCTGAGAACTTGGATCTGGATGTGGCTGCGTCACGCCGCGCCGCTCGCGCCTGCCTGACAAAGCCTCTGATTTTAACCGGCGCGGTCAGCACGGCCCGTGACGAGCCGACGAAAAACCGCGGCGCCGGCCCGTTTTCAGCGGCCGCGGCGACGTCCGCCGCTCGGCCCGCCGAAATTGCCGCCGCCGCCCCCGCCGCGACGCGGGCCCTGCCGCTGCTCCTTGCGCTGGCGCGAGAAGCTGTCGGCGCCAATGTACCCGAGCGAGGTCTTCATCGGATCGGGCTGGTTGGCGCCGCTCGGCGGACGGTCTTCGCCCTGGCGATTGCCGCCCTGCCGGTCGTTGCGGTTGTTGCGGCGGCCCTGGGGCGGGCCGCCGGCGTTGCCGCCGCTGCGGCCGCGATCGCCGCGCACGCCCTGGCCGCCGCCCAGCGGATTCGGAATCGGCGGCTCGCGCATGTCGTCGCGCGGACCGCCACCGCCACCTCCGCCGCCATTGCGATTGCCGCGCCGCTTGCGATTGCGGTTGTTCCGGCCACCGCCGTCCTGGCCAGGCCCCTGCCCCTTCGGGCCCATGCCGGAGCGCGGTGCACGCTCACCGGAACCCGCGGCCTCGAACAGCGCGCGGATGTCGCGCTCGTCCAGCTCCATCCAGGCGCCGCGTTTGAGGCCGCGCGGCAGCACCATCGCGCCGTAGCGAATGCGGATCAGGCGGCTCACCGCATGGCCGACCGATTCGAGCATGCGCCGCACCTCGCGGTTGCGGCCTTCGGAGATCGTGACGCGGTACCAGCAGTTCGAGCCTTCGCCGCCGCCCTCCTCGATCGAGCCGAACTGTGCCATGCCGTCGTCGAGCCGCACGCCGTCGAGCAGGTGCTGCTTCTCTTCGCTGCTGAGCGCGCCGAGCACCCGCACCGCGTATTCGCGCTCCAGCCCGAAGCGCGGATGCATCAGCTGGTTGGCGAGTTCGCCGGAGCTGGTGAAGAGCAGCAGGCCTTCGGTATTCAGGTCGAGACGGCCGACCGATTGCCATTTGCCCTGCTGCAGGCGCGGCAGCTTGCGAAATACGGTCGGGCGGTTCTGCGGGTCGTCGTGCGTCACGACCTCGCCGACCGGCTTGTGATAAGCGATCACGCGCGCCGGCGGCGGTGCGATGCGAAAGCGGATCGGCTTGCCGTTGATCTTCACCTGGTCGCCGTACTGGATGCGCTGGCCGATGTGCGCCGGCTCGTTGTTGACCGAGATGCGCCCCTGCAGGATGAGCTGCTCCATCTCGAGCCGCGAGCCCAGGCCGGCCTGGGCCAGCACCTTGTGCAGCTTGGGCGAATCGGCCTCCGGCAGCAGCACGCGCTTGATCGCCGGCACGTCCGGGCTTTCCTCGTCGGCGTCGAACTGGCCGGAGATGACATCGGCGAAACGGATCGGCTCGGGCGGCGGTGCGTTGCGCTGCTCCTTTTCGGCGGCCCGGCGGGCGCGGTCGAGGTCATCCTCCTCTTCGTCGGGCTCCTCTTCTTCTTCCTCGTCGTCATCGCGCTGGTCATGGCCGCCCGCATCCTGCGCGACCGCGGGGGCCGCGGCGACAACGGGCTCCTGCGCGGCGGGTGCAGGCGCCTCGTCCGCCGGCGGCTCGTCGGCGATCGCATCCGCCGCGGGCTTGCGCTGGCGCGGCCGGCGTTTGCGAGGTGCCTCGGACGGGTCCTGCGTCAGCGCTTCGGTCGGGCTTTCTGCCGCCTGAGCAGGAACGGCCGCCTCGTCTTCGGGAGCGGGTACGGCGGGCATCGCGCCGGCTTCGTCAGGTTCGGAGGGGCTCATGATGGGTTTCCGGAAGGAACGGCGGTGGGTGTTGCCTCGTCGGGCGCGGGTTCGTCGTCGACAGGGGAGGATGGCTCGAGCTCGGGCTCGGCCTGCGCATCGGTCTCGGCCTCGGCCTGCGTCCCGGGTTCGTCGATCAGCAAGGCCGGCTGGTCGGACCCGGCCGCCTGATCGAGCGCGTCGATCAGCGCGCCCTGTTGCGCCGGCGTTTCGATCACGGGCAGTTGGTCGAGCGACGCCAGGCCGAGGTCGTCGAGGAACTGGCGCGTGGTCGCATAGAGCGCGGGGCGGCCGACCGTCTCGCGGTGGCCGATGACTTCGACCCAGTTGCGGTCCTCGAGCTGCTTGAGGATCAGCGAATTGATGGTGACGCCGCGGATGTCTTCCATGTCGCCGCGGGTGACCGGCTGCCGATAGGCAATGATGGCCAGCGTTTCGAGCGCCGCGCGCGTGTAGCGCGGCGGCTTCTCGGGGTGCAGGCGATCGAGATGATCGCGCAGCTCGGGCCGGCTCTGGAAGCGCCACCCGCTGGCCACGCTCACCAGTTCCAGGCCGCGCTGCGACCAGTCTTCCTGCAGCTCGAGCAACAGCGTCTTGATGGTGTCGCCACCCAGCTCATCGTCGAACAGCACGCGCAATTCGCGCACCGGCAACGGCTGGGTCGAACAGATCAAGGCGGTTTCGAGAATGCGCTTGGCATCCGCCGTATTCATGGTTCGCGTTATCCGGGAAAAGGCGCCTCGAAGGACGCTTGTTCAGAAGGATGGAAGAAGGCGTTGCCGGCACGCGGCGCAATGCAACGCAAGGCCGGCTCGGTGGCCGGCGCGGCCCTCGGGGCCGTCAGGCGCGATTGTAATCCAGGCCCCAGCTGCGCAGCCCTGCTTCGAGATCGGGCGGCGGCGGCGAGCGGAATTCCATCGGCACCCGGCTGACCGGATGCACGAACGCGAGTCTGAACGCGTGCAGCGCCTGGCGCGTGAGGCCGGCTGCCGCGACGCCGCCGTACAGGGCGTCGCCGACCAGAGGATGGCCGATCGATGCCATGTGGACGCGGATCTGATGGGTGCGCCCGGTCTCCAGCGTGCAGCGCACGGCACAGCCTTGTTCGTTGCTGTCCAGCGCCTCGATCAGCGTGCGTGCCGGCTTGCCCGAATGCCGCGCCAGGTCGACCACGGCCATGCGCAACCGGTTGCGCGGATCGCGCCCGAGCGCGGCATCGACATGCCGCGCAGCAGCGCCCTGCCAGCTGCGGTGCGCGAGGGCGAGGTACTGCCGCTTCACCTCGCGCGCGGCGATCAGCGCGACCAGGGCATCCATCGCCGCGCGGCTGCGGGCCACCACCATCAGCCCGCTGGTGTCGCGGTCGAGCCGATGGACGATGCCTGCGCGCGGCAGCAGCATCGCCTTCGGGTCGAGCGCCAGCAGGCCGTTGAGCAGCGTCCCGCTCCAGTGGCCGGGCGCCGGATGCACCACGAGGCCCACCGGTTTGTCGATGATGCGCAGGTGCTCGTCCTCGTACAGCACCTCGATCGGCATCGGCTCGGGCCGGAAGGCCTGGCTTTGCGGCGTCGGGCGCAATTCGATGCGCCCCTCCTCGCCGGCATGCACCGTGGCCGACGGCTTGGTGGCGGGCTGCCCGTGCAGTTCCACCATGCCGGCATCGATCAGTTGCTGGAGGTAGCTGCGCGAAAACTCGGGCACCAGCGCGGCGAGCGCGCGGTCCAGGCGCTGGCCGTGCTGGGCCTGACCGACGCGGAACGAACGGAGTTCGCTGGCATCCGAAGGATCGGCACCCTCGTCGTGCTCGGCCGTCTCGGGGCTATGGCCCGAAGGGTCGGCCGATATAATTGAGGGCAACTGTTTCACGAAAGCCTTATGTGATGTTTCGCGCCAAATTATCGGTTGTCCCCGGCTGGCTGGCTCTGTGCGCGGCCGCATGGCTGGTGGCCGGCTGCTCGTCGACACCCGTCGACAAGACCGCGAACTGGAGCCCCAATCGCATCTATGCGGAGGCCAAGGACGAATCGGGCTCGGGCGCCTACGACAAGGCCGTGCCGCTCTATGAAAAGCTCGAGGGCCGCGCGGCCGGCACGCCGCTGGCGCAGCAGGCCGAACTCGAAAAGGCCTATGCGCAGTTCAAGTCCGGCGAGAAGCCCGCCGCGATCACCACCATCGACCGCTTCATGAAGCTGCATCCGGCCAGCCCCGCGGTCGACTATGCGCTCTACCTCAAAGGCGTCATCAATTTCAACGACGACCTCGGCCTGTTCTCGTTCCTGACGCGCCAGGACCTCTCGGAACGCGACCAGAAGGCGGCCAAGGAATCCTTCCAGGCCTTCAAGGAACTGGTGACCCGCTTCCCCGATTCGCGCTACGCGCCCGACGCACGCCTGCGCCTGAACTACATCGTCAACTCGCTGGCGCAGTACGAGGTGCATGTGGCGCGCTACTACTACACGCGTGGCGCCTACCTGGCCGCGATCAACCGCGCGCAAGTGGCCCTGGCCGACTACCGCGAAGTGCCGGCGCTCGAGGAAGCGCTCTACATCATGGTCCAGTCGTACGACGCCCTGGGCATGACGGACCTGCGCGACGACGCGAAGCGCGTGCTGACCACCAACTACCCGAAAAGCGAATACCTGACGCGCGGCTTCAAGACGAAGGACGATCCCTGGTGGAAGGTCTGGTAGGGCTCAGTCTTTGAGCGCCTCGAGCGCAGCCTCGAACTCCAGCTGGTTCTCCAGCCTGCGCATCGGCGGCAACGCGGCCAGCAGGCGGCGGCCGTAGCCCATCGCGACCAGCCGGGTGTCGCAGATCACCAGCACGCCGCGATCGCTCTCGCGCCGGATCAGCCGGCCAGCGCCCTGCTTGAGCGCGACCGCCGCTTCCGGCAACGAATAGTCGCCGAAGGCGCTGCGCCCCTGCGACTCGAGGCGCTGCGAGCGCGCCTCGACGAGCGGATCGTTGGGCGGCGGAAAGGGCAGCTTGTCGATCACCACCAGCTGCAGCGCATCGCCGGGTGCATCGAATCCTTCCCAGAACGACGCCGACGCGACCAGCACGCAACCGGCGCGCCCGGCAGCGGCGCCTTCGCGGAAGCGGTCCATCAGCACGCGTTTGGGCAACTCGCCCTGCACCAGCACCTCGGGTCGCACGCCGGCATCCAGCGATTCGAGCTGCTGCTTCATCGCGTCGCCGATCGCGCGCAGCGCACGCAGCGTGGTCGTGAGCACCAGCGTGCGTCCGCCCAAAGCGGCAGCGCCGCGCGCCGCCAGCTGCGCGACCTGCGCGCTGTGCGCGGGATCGCCGGGCTTGGGAAAGACGCGCGGAACGTAGAGCGCCGCCTGGCGTGCGTAGTCGAAGGGGCTCTGGACACGCAGCACCTCGGCATCGTCGAGGCCGCAGGGCTCGGTGAACCATCGCAGCTTCGGATCGTCGCCGAGCGTGGCCGAGGTGAAGACCCAGGCGCGGCCCTCCTCTTGCGGCTCGGCGCTGCCGGTCTTCAGCACGCGCGTGCGCACGGCCTCGGCAATGTCGAGCGGCGACTCCACCAGCCGCAGCTGCGCGCCCACATCCACCCAGCGCACCGACTCCGATGCGCAAGGCTCGGCGAAGCGGCGGGCGCGCTCGGCGAGCTGCTGCGCGCGGTCGTGCAGGCGGACGAAATCGGGCGAGAGTTCGCTGACCGTGTCGAGCCCCTCGGCGGCGCGTGCAAAGGCCTGCTGCAGCATGTCGAGCGCCTCCTGCCACGGGCCGGCCGGCAAGCCCTCCGGCGTGGGACCGGCCCAGCGCAGCTTGGTGCCGGGCCACTGCTTGCCGGCCGCGAGTCGCAGTTCGCGCGCGCCGCGCTCGGTCGCCGCGACGAGCTGCTGCCAGTCGACCAGCCCGCGCGCATGCTGCAGGCCCGCGGCCAGCAGGTCGCGGGCGAAATCGAGCGCCTGCCCGCTGCCCAGCTGCACGCCGAGGAACTGCACGCCGGTTTCGTTGAGCTGGTGCGCCTCGTCGAAGACCACGACGCGCACCGTCGGCAGCAGCTCCGCCATGCCCGACTCGCGCACCGCGAGGTCGGCGAAGAACAGATGGTGGTTGATGACCACCACGTCGGCCGCCATGGCTTCGCGCCGGGCCAGGTTGACGTGACAGGGCTTGAACTGCGGGCATTGGGCGCCGAGGCAGTTGTCGCGCGTGGAGGTCACCAGCGGAATCAGCGGCGAGCGCTCGTCCAGGCCGGGCAGCTCGGCCAGGTCGCCGGTGCGGGTGGCTTTCGACCACTGCTCGATCTTCGCCAGCGTGCGCACCGTGCCGCGCTCCGGCAGCGAAGGATCATGGCGTGCGAGATCGAGCCGATGCAGGCACAGATAGCTCGCGCGTCCCTTGAGCAGGGCCATGCGCACCGGCAGCCCCAGGGCCTCGACCAATCGCGGCAGGTCGCGGCCGAACAGCTGATCCTGCAGCGTTTTGGTGGCGGTCGACAGCAGCACCCGCTCGCCGCTCAGCAACGCGGGCACGAGGTAGGAGAAGGTCTTGCCGACGCCGGTGCCGGCCTCGACCACGAGCACGCCGCCCTGGTCGATGGTGCGCGCCACGGCCAGCGCCATCTGCGTCTGCCCCTCGCGTTCGCGGAATTGTTCCGCAGCATGCGACAAAATTCCATCCTGCGCGAAGGCATCGCGTACCTCCTGCTCGATGGACTGGCGTGACAATGTGTGAGGAGTGGAATCCAACGGGCGCGATGC
This sequence comes from Variovorax sp. SRS16, assembly GCF_901827165.1. NCBI lineage: Bacteria > Pseudomonadati > Pseudomonadota > Betaproteobacteria > Burkholderiales > Comamonadaceae > Variovorax > Variovorax sp. SRS16. The sequence continues at coordinate 1,994,037 of NZ_LR594666.1, read as the reverse complement.
GAAGCGGTATGACGGCGACGCGGCCGCCGCCGGGGTTCACTCGATAATACGTCCTCGCCGGATCCCAACGACAACATGAAGACTGCGCCATCGGCGCACCCGTGCCCATGACCCAAGGCTTTCGACTGGCTGCCGCCACCGGGCTGCACAAGGGCGACCGCCCCTACCAGCAGGATCAGGTGCTGATCCTGAATCACCCGCGCACGCCGGGTTGCGTGCTCGGCGTCATCGCCGACGGCATGGGCGGGCGCAGCGGCGGGCGCAAGGCCTCCGACCAGGTGCTGATGACGGCGCGCCAGCTGTTCGGCAGCTACAAGGTCGGACGCGACGAGCCCGTGCGCGTGCTGCGGCATCTGCTCGACGATGCCCACACGGTGATCAAGCTCACCGCCCTGTCCAGCGAGCAGGAGCCGCACAGCACGCTCGCCGCGTTCCTCATGAACCCCCGGGGCGACTGCGCGTGGATCCATGCCGGCGACTCGCGCATCTATCACTTCCGGCACGGCCGCCTGATCACGCGCACCAAAGACCATTCCTACGTGCAGGCGCTGGTCGACCGCGGCGAACTCAGCGAGGACGAGGCCCATATCCATCCGCAAGGCAACATCCTGCTCGGTTGCCTCGGCATGACCAACGCACCGCCGCCGGTCGACATCCACCTGATCCCGCGCCTGGAGCCGGACGACCTGCTGATGGCATGCAGCGACGGACTCTGGCACTACTTCACGCCCGAAGAGATGGGCGCGGTGCTGGCCGAGCAAACGCCGCGCGCGGCGGTCGAACTGCTGGTGGCCGAAGCGCGCCGGCGCGCGCGCGGCATGGGTGACAACATTTCGGTCGTCGTGCTGAAGCTGGAGGCCCTGCCTCCCGAAGAATAAGGGCGCGGCCCGAACGCGCTCAGGGCGGCGTCGGCAAGGGTGCGGAGCGGGGTTTGGTATTTCCCGCGTTGTGCCGCTCGACGTCGGCCTTGTGATCCGCGGCACGCCGCAGCTTGTCCTCATAGCGCGCACGTTCGATCGGCACCTGTGCACGGCGGTTCGCCGCCTCGGCCTCGTGCTCGGCATGCTCACGCTGCTTGTTGTCGAACTCCCGTTGCCGTTCGGCTGCCTCGGAGGCCGCCGCCGCCCGGCTCGTTGCGTGGTCGGCCGCGCGCTGCTCGCGGTCCTGCTGCGACTTGATCGACTGCTCGCGCTTGTCCGCCGTATCCTGCGGCCGGGTGCCGTTCTTGTTCTGCTCGAGCCGATCGAGTTCGGCGGCGCCGCGGCGCTTGCGCTCGATGTCGTTGATCTCGGTTTCCTGGCGCTTGATGTTGTCGGTCTCCACACGACGCTGGCGCCGCGCGTCCTCCAGGCAGCCCTCGACCGCGAACTTCTTATAGCAGGCGGCTTCCTCCTTGGAGAACTTCGCCTCGGCCGCCCTGCGCTCCTGCGCCAGCCGATCGCGCTCGGCCCCCAGGTCGGTGTTGCCGACGGTGGCGCTGGTCTGCGCCCACAGCGGCGCGACAGACAGGCCGATCAACAGGGCAAGGACAATGTTCTTCATGTGAGTCGGGTGTCGACGATGCGGCGCTCGAGCGCAAGGAATTCCGCCGACTGCATTTCGTTGAGCCTGGAGACGGTGCGTGGAAATTCGTGGGCCAGCGGACCCTCGGTGTACAAGGCCTCGGGCGGCACTTCGGCAGACATCATGAGCTTCACGCGCCGATCGTAGAACACATCCACCAGCCAGGTGAAACGACGTGCTTCAGAGGCCATCCGCACCGGCATGTGCGGCACGTCCGACAACAGGACGGTGTGGAACTGCGTCGCGATCTCGAGGTAGTCGTTCTGCGAGCGCGGGCCGCCGCACAGGGTCTTGAAGTCGAACCAGACCACGCCGCCCGCCTTGCGCCGCGCGTGGATCTCGCGCGATTCGATGTGCAGCACCGGATTCTCGTCGGCGCTTTCGGCGAGACGCTCGAAGGCCTTGCGCATCTCCTTGTCGGCCGCCGCGCCGTTGGGCGTGAGGTAAAGCCGCATCTCGCCCAGCGCAAGCCCGCGGTAGTCGACGCCGTTGTCGACGCTGATGACTTCGAGGCGCTCGTTCAGCAGCGCGATGGCCGGCAGGATGCGGTCGCGGTGCAAGCCGTCCGGATAGAGATCGTCGGGCTTGAAGTTGGAGGTGGTGACGAAGCCCACGCCGTTGTCGAACAGCGCCACCAGCAGCCGATGCAGGATCATCGCGTCGGTGATGTCGGCGACGTGAAACTCGTCGAAACAGATCAGCTTGTAGCGTTTCGAAATGCGCAACCCGAGCTCGTCGAGCGGGTTGACGGTGCCCTGCAGCTCGGCCAGCTCGCGGTGCACCTCGCGCATGAACTCGTGGAAATGCAGGCGCGTCTTTCGCCTGAGCGGGACCGCGTTGTAGAAGCAGTCCATCAGGAAGCTCTTGCCGCGCCCGACCCCGCCGTACATGTAGACCCCGCGCGGGATCTCCGGCCGGTTGATCAGTTTCTTGAACGCATTCGAGCGCTGGGCCTTGTAGTCGGCCCATTCGTTCGCGCAACGCTCGAGCGCCTCCACGGCGCGCAGCTGTGCGGGGTCGCTCTTGTAGCCCCGCGCAGCAAGCTCCGCCTCGTAGGCTTGCCGGACGCTCGACACCTCAGAAGTTCAGCGTGCGTTTGTCGACGGCAAGGGCCGCTTCCTTGGTCGCCTCCGACAGCGAGGGGTGCGCATGGCAGATGCGTGCGATGTCCTCGGCGCTGGCCTTGAACTCCATCGCGACCACGGCTTCGGAGATCAGCTCGCTGACCATCGGGCCGACCATGTGCACGCCGAGGATCTCGTCGGTCGTGGCATCGGCCACGAACTTGACCATGCCCGTCGTGTCGCCCAGCGCGCGCGCGCGACCGTTGGCCAGGAAGGGAAAGTTCCCCGCCTTGTAGGCACGGCCGCTGGCCTTGAGCTGCTGCTCGGTCTGGCCGACCCATGCGATCTCGGGCGAGGTGTAGATCACCCACGGGATGGTGTTGAAGTTGACGTGCCCATGCTGGCCCGCGATGCGTTCGGCCACGGCCACGCCCTCCTCCTCGGCCTTGTGCGCGAGCATCGGGCCGCGCACCACGTCGCCGATGGCCCACACGTTGGGCAGGTTCGTCCTGCATTCGTCGTCGACCACGATGGCGCCGCGCTCGTCGAGCTTCAGCCCGACCGCGTCGGCCGCGAGGCCGGTGGTGTTGGGCACGCGACCGATGGAGACGATCAGCTTGTCGACCTCCAGCGTCCGGGCGCCGCCCTTGGCGTCGGTGTAGGCGATGCTGACGCCCTTCTTGCCGGACTTGATCTCGCCGACACTGACACCGAGTTCGATCTTCAAGCCCTGCTTGTCGAAGGCCTTCTTCGCTTCGCGCGCGATCTGCTCGTCCACCGCGCCGAGGAAGGTCGGCAAGGCTTCGAGCACCGTGACCTCGGCGCCGAGCCGGCGCCAGACCGAACCCATCTCGAGCCCGATCACGCCGGAACCGATCAGGCCCAGCTTCTTCGGCACGCCGCCGATGCGCAGCGCGCCGTCGTTCGAGAGGATGTTTTCCTCGTCGAAGGCCGCGCCCGGCAAGGGCCGCGCATTCGATCCCGTCGCGACGATGACGTGCTTGCCCGTGATGCTTTCCTCGGCGGCACCGGCGACCTTGACCTCGTAGCCGCCCTCGGCCGCCTTCACGAACGAGCCGCGGCCATGGAAGAAGCTGATCTTGTTCTTCTTGAAGAGATACACGATGCCGTCGTTGTTCTGCTTCACGACGGCATCCTTGCGTGCCAGCATGCGGTCGAGGTCCAGCGTCAGGCCTTCGACCTTGATGCCGTGGTCGGCGAAGCTGTGCCCGGCATGCTCGTAGTGCTCGGACGACTGCAGCAGCGCCTTGGACGGGATGCAGCCGATGTTGGTGCAGGTGCCGCCCAGCGCCGGGCCGCCCTTGCCGTTCTTCCACTCGTCGATGCAGGCGACATTGAAGCCGAGCTGCGCCGCGCGAATCGCCGCGACATAGCCGCCGGGGCCGCCACCGATGACGATGACGTCGAATTGCTTGTTGGACATCCGGTGCTCCTCAGATGTCGAACAAGAGGCGCGATGGATCTTCGAGCGCTTCCTTCATCGCGACCAGCCCCAGCACGGCTTCGCGGCCGTCGATGATGCGGTGGTCGTAGCTCATCGCGAGGTAGTTCATCGGACGCACCACGATCTGGCCGTTCTCGACCACGGCGCGGTCCTTGGTCGCATGCACGCCGAGGATGGCCGACTGCGGCGGGTTGATGATCGGCGTCGAGAGCATCGAACCGAAGGTGCCGCCGTTGGAGATCGAGAAGGTGCCGCCGGTCATCTCTTCGATGCCGAGCTTGCCGTCCTTGGCCTTCTGGCCGTATTCGGCGATCTTCTTCTCGATGTCGGCAAAGCTCATCTGGTCGGCATTGCGCAGGATCGGCACCACCAGGCCGCGCGGCGAACCGACCGCGATGCCGATGTCGAAGTAGCCGTGGTAGACGATGTCGTTGCCGTCCACCGAGGCGTTGATCACCGGGTACTTCTTGAGCGCATGCACCGCGGCCTTGACGAAGAAGCTCATGAAGCCGATCTTGACGCCGTGCTCCTTGGTGAAGGCGTCCTGGAACTTCTTGCGCATCTCCATGACCGGCGCCATGTTCACCTCGTTGAAGGTGGTCAGGATCGCATTGGTCGATTGCGATTGCAGCAGGCGCTCGGCGATGCGGGCGCGCAGGCGGCTCATCGGCACGCGCTCTTCGGGGCGCTCGCCGAGGTCGGGCGCGCGCGTGGGCGCGGCGACCTGCGGCAGCGCGGTCTTCGGTGCGCCGGTCGGAATGACCGCGGCCGGCGCCGGCGCCTTGGCCGGCGTGCCGCCTGCCACCGCACCGAGCACGTCGCCCTTGGTCACGCGGCCATCCTTGCCGGTGCCGGCCACGTCGCGGGTCTGCAGGTTGTTGTCGGCCAGCAGCTTGGCCGCTGCGGGCATCGCCACGTCGGACTTCGACCCGCCGGTCGATGCAGCGGCAGCGGCCTGCGCCGGAGTGGCCGCAGGAGCAGCAGCGGATGCCGCGGCGGGCGCTGCTGCGCCGGCCTTGCCTTCGGTGTCGATTTTCGCGATCACCTGCTCGGCCGCGACCGTCGCGCCGTCGGGCTGAACGATCTCGGCCAGCACGCCGGCATACGGCGCCGGCACTTCGAGCACCACCTTGTCGGTTTCGATCTCGATCAGGATTTCATCGATGGCGACGGCTTCGCCGGCCTTCTTCTTCCAGGTGAGCAGGGTGGCTTCGGCCACCGATTCGGACAGCTGGGGGACTTTGACTTCTACGATAGACATGGGGAGGCAGCTCCGCTTCGCGTTCTTGTGTTGAATGAGAGAGATGAAGAAACCGTGCGACTCACTTGGTCAGCACGAAGCCCTTGAGCTTGCCGAACGCACCGTCGACCAGCGCCTTCTGTTGTTCCTGGTGAAGATGCGAGTAGCCGACGGCCGGCGACGCCGAGGCCGCGCGGCCCGAATAGCCCAGGCGCTGGCCTTCCTGCATGTTCTCGTGGATGTAGTGCTGCACGAAGAACCAGGCACCCTGGTTCTGCGGCTCGTCCTGCGACCAGACCACGTCCACCAGATTGGGGTACTTCTTGAGTTCGGCGGCGAAGGCCTTGTGCGGGAAGGGATAGAGCTGCTCGACGCGCACGATCGCCACGTCATCGCTGCCCCGTTCCTCGCGCTTCTTGGCCAGGTCATAGTAGACCTTGCCCGAGCATGCGACCAGGCGCTTGACCTTGTCGGCCTTCAGGTCCCGGCTGTCGGGGATGACCGTCTGGAAGCCGCCCTTGGTGAACTCGGACAAAGGCGAGGTCGCATCCTTGTTCCGCAGCAGCGACTTGGGCGTCATGATGACCAGCGGCTTGCGCAGGTTGCGCACCATCTGCCGGCGCAGCACGTGGAAGATCTGGCTGGCCGTCGTCGGCTGCACGATCTGCATGTTGGCATCGGCCGCGAGCTGCATGAAGCGCTCCAGGCGTGCGGAACTGTGCTCCGGGCCCTGGCCTTCGTAGCCGTGCGGCAGCATCAGCGTGATGCCGTTGACGCGGCCCCACTTGACCTCCCCCGAAGCAATGAACTGGTCGATGACGACCTGCGCGCCGTTGACGAAATCGCCGAACTGCGCTTCCCAGATCACCAGCGTGTTCGGGTCGTTGGATGCATAGCCGTACTCGAAGGCCAGCACGGCCTCTTCGGACAGGATCGAGTCGATGACGACGAAGGGCGCCTGGTTGTCGGCCACGTTCTGCAAGGGCGTGTAGGTGCCGGTGTCGTACTTCTCGCGGTTCTGGTCGTGCAGCACCGCATGCCGGTGCGTGAAGGTGCCGCGTCCGCTGTCTTCGCCCGACAGGCGCACCGGGTAGCCGCTGGCGACCAGCGAGGCGAAGGCCATGTGCTCGCCCATGCCCCAGTCGACGTTGACGTCGCCGCGGCCCATGGCGGCGCGGTCGTCCAGCACCTTCTTGACCAGCGGATGGACGGTGAAGTTGTCCGGCGCCTTGGTGATGCGTTCGGCCAGCCGCTTCCATTCCGCGGTGGGAATGGCGGTGTCGCCGGAGTCGGTCCACTTCTTGTTGAGGAAGGGACTCCAGTCGACCGCATACTTGCTCTTGAAGTTGGTCAGCACCGGGTCGGAGGTGTTCTTGCCGGCATCGAAGGCGGCACGTTGCGCCTTGACCATGTCGTCGCCGAGCGTGGCGCCGAGGCCCTGGGCCGCGAGCTTGTCGGCGTACAGCTTGCGCGTGCCCGGGTGGGCGGCGATCTTCTTGTACATCAGCGGCTGGGTGAGCGAGGGCGTGTCCTGCTCGTTGTGGCCGAGCTTGCGGAAGCAGATGATGTCGACCACCACGTCCTTCTGGAACTCCATGCGGAAGTCGAGTGCGAGCTGCGTCGCGAGGACCACCGCTTCGGGGTCGTCGCCGTTCACGTGCAGCACCGGCGCCTCGATCATCTTGACGATGTCGGTGCAGTACAGCGTGGAGCGGCTGTCGCGCGGATCGCTGGTGGTGAAGCCGATCTGGTTGTTGATCACGATGTGCACCGTGCCGCCCGTGTGGTAGCCGCGCGTCTCGGCCAGGGCCAGCGTTTCCATCACGACACCCTGGCCCGCGAAGGCCGCGTCGCCGTGCACGATGACCGGCAGCACCTGCTTGCCGAGCGGGTCGGCGCGGCGGTCCATGCGCGCGCGCACGGAGCCTTCGACCACCGGGTTCACGATCTCGAGGTGCGACGGGTTGAAGGCCAGGCTCAGGTGCACCGGGCCGCCGGGCGTGGTGACGTCGGAGCTGAAGCCCTGGTGGTACTTGACGTCGCCGCTGGGCAGCTCCTCGGGCGCCGTGTGGTCGAACTCGGCGAACAGGTCGGCCGGCAGCTTGCCGAGCGAATTGACCAGCACGTTGAGGCGTCCGCGGTGCGCCATGCCGATCACGATTTCCTGCACGCCCTTGGCGCCGGCATCGTTGATGAGTTCGTCCATCGACACGATGAAGCTTTCGCCGCCTTCGAGCGAGAAGCGCTTCTGGCCGACGTACTTGGTATGGAGAAAGCGCTCGAGGCCTTCGGCCGCGGTCAGGCGCTCGAGGATGTGCTTCTTCTCTTCCGTGTTGAGCTGCGGGTTGGTGCGGGCGCTCTCGAGCCTCTGCTGCCACCAGCGCTTCTGCCCCTGGTCGGTCATGTACATGTACTCGGCGCCCATCGTGCCGCAATAGGTTTCGCGCAGCGCATTGAGCAGGTCGCGCAGGGACATCGTGTCCTTGCCGAAGAAGGTGTTGCTGGTGTTGAACACCGTCTCGAGATCGGCATCGGTGAAGCCGTAGAACGAGGGCTCGAGCTCCGGAATCGCAGGACGCTCGGCGCGCTTGAGCGGATCGAGGTCGGCCCAGCGGGCGCCGACGTTGCGGTAGGCGGCGATCAGCTGCTGGACGGCGGTGCGCTGGCGGCCGAGTTCGGAGTCGGCCCCGCTGGCGACCACGACCTTGGTCGTGCCCTGCTTGGCGCGTTCGGCGAAGGCGTTGACGACCGGCAGGTGCGGCACGTCGCGCGCATTGCTGCCGTCGGTGGCGGGCACGTGCTGCAGCGCGTCGAAGTAGGAGCGCCAGTTGTCGGGCACGCTGCCCGGGTTGGAGAGGTAGTTCTCGTACATCTCTTCGACATAGGGCGCATTGCCGCCGAAGAGGTAGGTATTGCCTTGGTAGGCGCTGTAGACGGACGAAGAATCGCTCATATTCCGCTGACCTTCGCTTCCCTGCGGGAAGCACTAGCTGGTTTGAGAAACCTTCCGCGACACGGCTGAACCGATTGGCGGATGCGACTGTGGCTGGGGAAGGGCCTAGGTACCTTCGCATTGTGCCACGTCACCCATGTGACGGCAGCTGCGGGTTTCTCAAGAAGCGTCAGGACGCGAGCACTTGCCTGACTTGCTGCAGCGCAGCCGGATCGTCCATGGTCGTGAGGTCACCCGGGTCGCGTTGTTCGCAGACCGCCTGGATCGCACGGCGCAGCAGCTTGCCGCTGCGCGTCTTGGGCAGCGCGCCCACGAAGCGAACCCGCGAAGGCCGCGCCAGCGCGCCCAGCTGGTCGGCCACGCGCTTCATGATGTCGCCTTCGAGCTTCTGCGCCGCCGCGGCATCCGCCAGCGCCGCGCCGTCCTTCGGCACGACGAAGGCCATCGCCACCTGCCCTTTGAGCGCATCGGCGACACCGACCACAGCGACCTCGGCCACGCCCGCGTGGCCCGATACGCATTCCTCGATCTCGCGCGTGCCCAGCCGGTGGCCGGCGACGTTGATCACGTCGTCGGTGCGCCCGAGGATGTAGAAATAGCCGTCCTCGTCGCGGATGCCCCAGTCGAAGGTCGAGTACACCAGCTTGCCGGGCACGGTCTTCCAGTAGGTGTTGACGAAGCGCTCGTCGTCCCGCCAGATGGTCTGCATGAAGCCCGGCGGCGTCGGGCCTTCGATCACGACCACGCCCTTCTCGTGAGCGCCCGTCAGTTCTTCACCGGTCGACTCGTGAAGGATCTTCACATTGAAGCCGTACATCGGGATGCCGGGGCTGCCGAACTTGCTCGGCGTGGCTTCGACGCCGTTGGCCACGGTGAGGATCGGCCAGCCCGATTCGGTCTGCCAGTAGTTGTCGATGACCGGCACGCCCAGGCCCTCGGCGATCCAGCGCCCGGTCGGCTCGTCGAGCGGCTCGCCCGCCAGGAACAGCGCGCGCAGGCTGGAGAGATCGTATTTCTTGAGCAGCGCGGGATCCTGCTTGCGCAGCACGCGCACCGCGGTCGGCGCGCTGAACATCACGGTGACCTTGTACTTCTCGACCAGACGCCACCAGATGCCGCCATCGGGCTGGCCGTCGAGGCCTTGCGTGGGCAGGCCTTCGTACATGAGGGTGGCCATGCCGGCGATCAGCGGCCCGTAGACGATGTAGCTGTGGCCGACGACCCAGCCGATGTCGCTGGTCGAGAAGTAGGTTTCGCCGGCGCGGCCGTCGAAGATGTGTTTCATGCTGGCGGCCAGCGCAACCGCATAGCCGCCGGTGTCGCGCTGCACGCCCTTGGGCTTGCCGGTGGTGCCGCTGGTGTAGATGGTGTAGCTGATGTCGGCGGCATCGAGCCAGGTGCAGGGCACCTGGGCGTCGCGATGGGCCTCCAGCAAGGGGGCGGCCAGGTGGTCGCGCCCTTCGACCAGGTCCATCGGGGCCAATCCGCGATCGGTGAGCAGCACGGACGCGGGCTTGTGCCGGGAGATCCGGATCGCTTCGTCGAGCAGCGGCTTGTAGGGCAGCACCTTGCCACCGCGCGAGCCGGCATCGGCGCTGACGATCAGCTTGGGGGTCGCATCGTCGATGCGCGAGGCCAGCGAGACGCTGGCGAAGCCGCCGAAGACCACGCAATGGATGGCGCCGATGCGCGCGCAGGCCAGCATCGCGAAGGCGGCCTCGGGGACCATCGGCATGTAGATCAGCACGCGGTCGCCCCGGCCTACGCCGAGGGCGATGAAGCTGGCGGCCATGCGCTGCACTTCGACATGCAGCTCCTTGAAGCTGAAGGTCTTCTCGGTGCCGGTTTCGGTGGAGACGAAGATGAGTGCAGGCTGATCGCCGCGCGTGGCCAGGTGGCGGTCCACCGCGTTGTGACAGAGGTTGGTGCGGCCGCCGACGAACCAGTTGGCGAATGGCGGCTTGCCGGCATCGAGGATCTGCTGCGGCGGCGTGTGCCAGTCGATCAGCCTGGACTCTTCGGTCCAGAAGGCTTCAGGCGTCTCGATGGAACGGCGGTAGAACTCGGCGTAGCGGCTCATGGGCACTTGTCTCCTGCGATGGTTTCTTCCAGCGACTTTACCTCTGCGGTCGATCCCTCGTACGCATCATGGCGCGATGAAAAACACACGTTGCGCCGCACGAATTCTTGACGCGCCGGCTGCAAACGGCACCATGATCAAGTCATGAACACACGCGACGGCCTGCCCGCCTGGCACTGCTTGCTTTTAGCTTACACGACCGTTGTTCTTCTCGGCCTGGCGGCTGCCACTTGCGCTGCCCAGCCCGCACCGGCGCAGCGACTTCGCATCGTCGGCGGCCTGGCGGGCGTCAGCCAGTTCACACGCCACGAAGAGCGCTTCTGGACCCGTGACCTGACCCGCCTGAGCGGCGGAAAGTACGGCGCCAGCATCGTTGCGTTCGACCAGGCCGGCGTGCCCGCGCAGGAAATGCTGAACCTCATGAAGCTGGGTGTCGTGCCCTTCGGCAACGCGCTGCTGAGCCAGGTCTCCTCCGAGTATCCGGAACTGGGCACGCCGGACATGGCCGGCCTCAGCCCCGACATGCCAGCGCTGCGCCGCGTCGTGGCGGCGTTCCGGCCCTACCTCGGAGACACCTTGCGCGAGCGCTACGGGGTCGAACTGCTCGCCGTCTACGTCTATCCGGCGCAGGTCCTTTTCTGCAAGCAACCCTTGACGCAGCTGTCCGATCTCGCGGGCAGGCGCACCCGGGTGTCCGGCCCGACACAGGCCGACTACATCCGCGCACTCGGCGGCATCCCGGTCGTCACCGAGTTCGCCGACCTGATGTCCAACATGAATTCGGGCAACACGGAATGCGCAGTGACCGGCGCGATGTCCGGCAACATGCTGGGCCTGCATCGGGTCACCCGGTCCCTCTACACACTGCCGATCAGCTGGGGGCTTGCCGTGTTCGGCGCCAACCAGGAAACGTGGAATGCACTGCCTTCGGATCTGAAGGCGCTGCTGCGCAGCGAGCTTCCCAAACTGGAGACCGCGGTCTGGGCCGAATCCGAACGCGAAACCGGCGAAGGCGTGTCCTGCAACACGGGCGCGGCGACGTGCACGCTGGAAAGCAGGGGCACGATGACCGAGTCGCGTCCCTCGGCGGAAGATCGCCGCCGGAGCAAGGAGATCTTCGCCACCAGCGTGCTGGCGGGCTGGGTCGCGCGATGCGGACCGACGTGCGCCCAGGTCTGGGACCAGACCGTCGGGCCGGTGGTCGGAATCAAGGCGCCTGCGGTCCAGTGAACAAGCACCTGCCCCATCGGGCCACCGCCTTGATCTACGGCGTCGCGTCGCTGTTCGTGATCGCCGTCCTCGCCGCCGCCGCCGCGATGATCTGGCAGACGCGCCAGAAGGCGATCACCGACAGCGAAAGCCAGGCCGCGCGCTTCGTCGGTGGCTCCGAAGCGGCGCTCAACCGCGGCCTGCTGAGCGTCGACATGCTGCTCGCGGGTCTCGGACAGCTCGCGCAGATGTCCGATGCCGCCAGCGTCGCGGCCGACCTGGCCCGGCCCGAGGCGGTGCAGCTGATGGACGGCGTCGTGCGGCAGAACCTGCTGGTCCGGTACATGGCGTTCCTGTCGCCGGACGGGCGCGTGATCACGTCGTCCGACCGCCGCGGCGCGAAACTGGCCGTGCAGTTGCCCGACGGCTTCCTGCAGCAGGTGCTCGCGCAACCCGTGTCCACGCTGGCGGTCAGCACGCCCTCGATCAGCCTGTCGAGTTCGCAGAAGGTGCTCTATTTCGCGCGCGTCCTGCGGCTCGTCGACGGCAGCAAGGCGGTGGCGCTGGCGGAAGTGCAGCTCTCGCTGCTCATCACGATCCTCACGCAGGGCGCCGACATCCGCGGAATGGAAGTCACGCTCGAACGCGATGGCGGCGAGATGCTGGCCAGCAAGCCGCCGCGCGACGACCTCTCGGGCCGGACCATCGCGCCAGCCTTGCGCGAACAGGCCAGCGACGGACACCCGATGCGCATGGCCGCGCGCCTCAGCGGCGAACCCGCGATCGTCGTCGCGCGACCCACGCTGCACCGGAACCTGCTGATCGTGGCCAGCATTCCGCTGCGCTTCGCGTTGCAGGGCTGGCGCCGGGACAGCGCCTTCATCCTGAGCGCGGCCCTCGTCTTCACGCTGATGATCCTGGCCGTCAGCGGCTTCACCCATCTGCAGTTGCGGCGGCAATGGCGCTCGCGCGCCGAACTGCTTCGTTCCAAGGCGACGCTGGACCAGGCGCTGGAATCCATGATGGATGGCTTCGTCCTGCTCGACCCGCACGATCGCGTGCTGACGTGGAATCGGCGCTTCGCCGACCTCTTTCCATGGGCCCGGGTGCTGATCGAGCCCCTGTTGCCCTTCGATCGCATCGCCCTGCGGATGATCGCGCAGCATTCGGCCGAACGCCCCGCGCCCGGAGAGCCGGGCGGTGCAGGGTTGCAGTTGCAGGGGCCGATCGAAGGCGAGCAGGAGGTCGTCTTTCCGGACGGCCAAGTCATTCTTTCCATCCGCAGCCGCACGCCCGACGGCGGGTCGGTCTGCGTGTACCGCGACGTCACGGAAAAGAAGCGCCAGACCGCCGACATCGTCGAGGGCAAGGCACAGTTGCAGGCGACGCTCGATGCACTGCCGGACGTGCTGCTCGAGGTCGGCCTGGACGGGCTTTGCCGCCGCTTCCACTTGCCGCGCAACGAGGTGCCTGGCATCGATGTGCAGGATCCGGTCGGAAAGAAGGTGCCCGAGCTGCTGCCGGGCGACGCCGCCGTCGAGGTGATGGCCGCACTGCACGACGCTTACGTGTCGGGCTTCTCCAAGGGGCGGCAGTTCGAACGCCGGGCCGCGGGGGGAACGACCTGGTTCGAGATCTCCGTCTCACGCAAGTCGATCGGCCAAGGACCGGACACGCGTTTCATCGTCATCCTGCGCAACATCACCGACAACAAGCTGGCGGCGCGCGAGATCGAGCACCTCGCGTTCTACGACGGCCTGACGGGCCTGCCCAATCGCCGCCTTCTTCTGCATCGCCTGCAGGCGGCCATCGATTCCAACCACCGTCGCTCGCGCCGGGGCGCACTGCTGTTCCTGGACCTCGATCACTTCAAGACGCTCAACGATGCCTCGGGACATGCCATCGGCGATCTGCTCCTGAAGCAGGTGGCGGCCCGCCTTCAGGCCGGCTTGCGCGAAGGCGACACGGTGGCGCGGCTGGGCGGCGATGAATTCGTGGTGCTGCTCGAGAATCTCGGCGACGAGCCCGATTCCGCGACCATGCAGGCCGCAACGATGGCCGACGCCCTCCTCGCCGAACTCGACCGGCCCTATCAGCTCACCGCGGCGCGGCAGTTCCACGGCACCTGCAGCATCGGCGTGGTGGTCTTTCGGGGGCAGCAACACTCGCTCGAAGACCTGCTCAAGCAGGCCGACATTGCGACCTACTACGCCAAGACCGCGGGCGGCAACACCGTGCGCTTCTTCGAGGCCGCCATGCAGGCGACGATCACGGCCCGCGCGACGCTCGAGAGCGAGTTGCGCACCGCACTGGCCGCCGACCAGTTCGTGCTGCACTACCAGAGCCAGGTGACATCGGAAGGCCGCATCGTCGGCGCGGAAGTGCTGATCCGATGGCAGCATCCGGTGCGAGGCCTGGTGCCGCCCGCGGGATTCATCGATCTGGCGGAAGACACGGGGCTGGTCGTGCCCATCGGTCTCTGGGTTCTGGAGACGGCATGCGCGCAACTCGAGCGCTGGAGCCACCAGCCGGCGCGCCGCGATCTTCAGCTTGCGGTGAATGTCAGCGCACGGCAGTTCCGCGAGGATGACTTCGTCCTGCAGGTGAGCGAGGTGCTCGAAAGAACCGGCGCCGATCCGACGCGGCTCAAGCTCGAACTCACGGAAAGCCTGCTGCAGGACAAGGTGGCGGAAACGATCGGCAAGATGAAAGCGCTCGCGGAGATCGGCATCCACTTCTCGATGGACGATTTCGGCACCGGCTATTCATCGCTCTCCTACATGACGCAGCTGCCGCTCGACCAGATCAAGGTCGACAAGTTCTTCGTGCACAGCATCGGCATCCATCCCAAGGTCGAGCTGATCATCCAGACGATCATCGGCATGGCCCGCAACCTGGAGCTCGAGATCGTGGCGGAAGGCATCGAGACACCCGAGCAACTCGCCTTTCTCAAGAAGCATGGATGCCTGCTGTACCAGGGCTATCTGTTCGGCAAGCCCGTGCCGCTGCAGGCGTTCGAGTCCCACCTGGACCTCGAGACGGTGGATTGAGTCCGGCAGCGAAGGATTGCGGTCCGGTCAGCGGATCAATGCCTGCAGCTCCCTGAAGCGGGGGTGCTCGGCCGTGCGCAGCCACTCGAAGCCGACCATCTCGGTGGTGACGAGCTCCGCGCCGGCGCCGGCAAGCCGATCGAAGGCCGCATCGCGGTTGCGTTCGGTGCGCGAGCTGCAAGCGTCGGTCACGACCCAGACTTCGAATTCGTCCTCGATCAGGTCGAGCGCCGTTTGCAGCAGGCACACATGCGCTTCGCAGCCGGCGATGACGATGGTGTTGCGTTCCTCGGCCGTGGCCGGCTTCTGCAGATGCTTGGGCAGGCTGCGCGCGTTGCCTTGCGGCGCCTTCGCCGGCGCCCGCAGCCATTCGCCCAGGCCTTCTTCGGCACCGCTGAAATGCATCTTGGCGAGCGTGCGCTGGCACAGGGCGCGGATGTCGGCCAGGTTCTCGCCGAGCTTCGACGGATTCTGCTCGGTACCCCAGACCGGGACATCCACCAGCTGCGCGATCTTGCCGAGGCGCACCGCGTTCTTCGTCACGGCATCCGCCTCGAAGATCGCCGGCATCAGGCGCGCCTGGTAGTCGACCAGGACCAATTGGGATTGCGAGGGATCGAGCAGCATGGGGCGAGTGTCTTGGATTCGAAAAGCGAAGGGCTGAACCGTACCACCGAACAGGCCGGACTGCCTCGGTGAATCGAACGATCGATGTTCAAATCCAATGGGCAACTCAATGGACAACCGATTCAGCCAGGAAGACCATGATGAACGCACCCTCGGCCGCACCGGCCCTGATGTCCGGCCACGAATTTCGCGAATCGCTGCGGCGCTACAGTCCGACGGTCTTCGTCGACGGGCGACGTGTCGACAGCGTCGCCGACGAGCCGGCCTTTCAACCCGGCATCAATGCCATCGCGCTGACCTACGACTACGCATTGAAGGCGCAGTACGCGCCGCTGATGACGGCCGTGCAGCACACCAGCGGCAAGCGGGTGAACCGGCTGTCGCACATCAATACCAGCTCGGGCGACCTGCTGAACAAGCTGGAGGCCGTGCGCCTGGTCTGCCAGGAAACCGGCTGCGCCCAGCGCTATCTGACGCACGACGCGCTGAACGCCATCGCGCAGGTGTCGGCACGCATCGACGACGCACGCGGCGGCAGCGAGCACAGGGAACGCTTCACCGCCTACCTGCATCGCATCCAGGACCAGGACCTGACGCTCGGCGTCGCGATGACCGACGCCAAGGGCGACCGCAGCCGGCGTCCGCACGAGCAAGCCAACGTCGACAGCTACGTCCACATCGTCGAGCGCAACGCGGTGCGCAACGGCGTGCGCGGCATCGTGATCTCCGGCACGAAGGCGATCGTGACGGGGGCGCCCTACGTCCATGAGCTGCTGGTCATGCCCTGTCGCAACATGGGCCGGGAAGACGCCGACTTCGCGGTCTGCTGCGCTGTGCCGCTCGACGCAGCGGGCCTCACGATCATCGCGCGGCCCGCGGGCCGTCCGGGCGAAAAGCTCGAGCACGGCGATGCGCTGTTCAGCCGCAAGTACGGCCAGAGCACGGGCGTGTGCCTGTTCGACCGGGTCTTCGTTCCCTGGGAGAACGTGTTCTATGCCGGCGAGTGGGAGCACAGCGGCCACCTCACCTACAGCTACGCCACCCACCATCGGCACAGCTGCATCGGCGCGCGCGCCGGCTTCGGCGACCTGCTGATCGGCGCCGGCGCGCTGATGTGCGAGGCCAATGGTTTCGACCCCGGCCGCGAGACGCATCTGCGCGAGCAGATGGTCGAGCTCATCACCATCACCGAGAGCTTCTTCGCCTGCGGCGTCGCCGCGAGCGTGTATGCCAAGGCCGACGCGCACTGCGAGATCTTCATGCCCGATGCCGTGTTCAGCAACATCGGCAAGCTGCTGCTGGCCACCAGAATCTACGACATGCACCGCATCGCGCACTACGTGAGCGGCGGCCTGATCGTCACCTTGCCCGGGCCGGACGAGGACCACAATCCCGAAACCGCCGCGCGGCTGTCCGAGGTCTTGCGCGCCAACCCGGACGTGCCTTATGCGCAGCGCATCGAGACGGCGCGCTTCATCGAAGACCTCACTGCCGGCTACCAGGGCGGCTGGTACAGCGTGATCAGCCTGCACGGCGGCGGCTCGCCGGCCGCGATGAAGCAGGAGATCTACCGCAACTATCCGCTCGGCTCGAAGGTGGAGCTGGTGGAACGCATCCTCGAGCGCGGCATCGCCGCCGACGGATCGCCGGCCGCCACGCCGCACGATCCCGCCCGCGCGATCACCCGCAACCGCCAGCCGGGCAAGTGCTGCGACACCGGCTGCACGACGCCGGGCCAGCCGGTGATGGTCGACCTGCCGGTGCTGCCCTCCGTTGCGACAAGGCCGAGCTGAGCCGCCGTGAAGCACGTTGGGCAGTCGGCGATGCGTGCGCTGCTCGCAGCCACCGGTGCCCTGTCGCTGCTGCTCGGCGGCTGCGGCCTCTGGCGGCCGGCCAAGGTGCCGATGGACAGCACCCTGTCGAAGAGCAGTTGCACCGCGAGCGCTGAGACGCTGCTGGTGATGCTGCCCGGCGCGTATTCGCGTCCCGACGAGTTCGTGCGCGAGGGCTTCCTCGCCGCACTCGATGAACGCCGTCTTGCCGTCGATGTGCTGCGCGTCGACGCGCACCTCGGCTACTACAACAACGGCAGCATCTTCGAGCGCCTGCAGGCAGACGTGTTCGCGCCGGCCCGCGCGCAAGGCTACCGATCGATCTGGATCCTCGGCATCTCGGTCGGCGGCCTCGGCGCGCTGGGCTACGCCGAGATGCATCCCGGCGAGATCGCCGGGATCGTGGCGCTGGCGCCGTACCTCGGCGAACGGCTGACCAGCACCGAGATCGCGAATGCGGGCGGGCTGGCACGCTGGCGCGCACCTGCCGGTCCTCTGTCGAACGACAAGGGCGAACAAAGGCTTTGGCGATGGCTGCAGCGCTATGGCACGGGCGCCAGTTCGCCCGATCTGCCGCCGCTCTACCTCGGCCATGGGCAGAGCGATCGTTTCGCTTTCAGCCACCAACTGCTGGCCGCCGTGCTGCCGCCCGAGCGCGTGTTCACGACCGAGGGCGGCCACGACTGGCCGCAGTGGCGGCGTCTGTGGCACCGCATGCTGCCGACGCTGCCGTTGCCGGCCTGCCCTGCCTGAATGAATCAAACGGGCCGAAGACGGATCAACTTCTTGCCGTTGGATTCGTCGGTCAGGATGTAGAGCAGTCCGTCCGGGCCTTGCTTCACGTCACGGATGCGCTGCTGAGCCTCGGCCAGCAGCTTGTGCTCGACCGCGACCTTGCCGCCGCGCACGATCTTGCCGAGATGGTTGTCGAGCTTCTGCGCGTCCTCCTTGCGGAGAAGCCTTCGCCCAGCGTAAGGAACAGGGTGCCATCCTTCGCCTCGACGATGCGGCAGCCGAAATGGTTTTGGCTCGCCACCTTGGGCCGTTGACTGAAGATGACCCTGACATCTTCGAGCCGGCTGGCGTCCGCCGGCAGCTGGGCGCGTGCAAGCGCCGTGCTGTTGGCCGACCGATCCGCGGGTTTTCGAGGCCGGAGACCAGGACTTCCGGCGCCGGGTCCGCCACTGCAACGCCCGCCATCAGCGCAGCCAGAGCCACCAGACCCAACCGCGCAGCGGCTTGAAAAGAGGGTGTATGCAATTCCTCGAAAAATCAGGCAATCAAGTCATTTGATTTTGACTCCGCGATTTCTAATAACTTTAGGGTTACAAATTACCGAACAACTTATCAGTCATAACTTGAGCTTTACATTTCCCTTCGTGAGAAATTGAAAAAACCCTAGGCTAGACAATGAGTTGCATGCAAAATCCCGAATCCACCTGAAATTGACACCACGGTTTGTCATCCATATCCTACGCGCCATGCGTTTTTTTCTCCTACCCGCCTGCCTCCTGATCGCCTTCGCCGCACACGCAGCGCCTCCACAAGGTACCGATGAATTGGACCAATCCCTTGCCGGCAAGGGATTGATGGGCCAATTCCATCAGGTTCGCCAAACCGTCGTCGACCGCACCTCCGACCTCGTGGTTACCGCCATCGGTTTTCTCGGCGTGCCCTACCGGCGCGGCGGCAACAACGCCGAAACCGGCTTCGATTGCAGCGGCTTCGTGCGCGCGATGTACAACCAGACCGTCGGCCATCTGCTTCCCCGCCGTGCCGTCGAGCAGGCAGCCGCGACAGAGAAGATCGATCGCAGCGAACTCAAACCCGGCGATCTCGTGTTCTTCAATACCATGCGCCGTGCCTTCAGCCATGTCGGCATCTATGTCGGCGACGGCAAGTTCATCCATTCCCCCAAGCCCGGCGCGGAAGTTCGCGTCGAAGACATGACGGGCAGCTATTGGCAGCGTCGCTTCGACGGTGCGCGCCGGGTCCTCGCCGCCCAAGGCGAAGTCAAAGGCAGCGGCGACTGAGACGCTAAGTCCTGCCGCTCATCAAAAATCCCGCCTGCACGGCGGGATTTTTCATTGGCGCTGCGCGGCTGGCTGCTAGCGCTTGACCGGCGGCAGGTCCGTGCAGCTGCCATGTGCGGCTTCGGCCGCCAGGCCGATGCTCTCGCCGAGCGTGGGATGCGGATGGATCGTCTTGCCGATGTCGATCGCGTCGGCCCCCATCTCGATCGCCAGCGCGATCTCGCCGATCATGTCGCCGGCATGGGTGCCGACGATGCCACCGCCCAGGATCCGGTGCGACTCGGCGTCGAACAGCAGCTTGGTGAAGCCCTCGTCGCGACCGTTCGCGATCGCGCGGCCCGATGCCGTCCACGGGAACAGGCCTTTGTGGATCTTCACGCCCTCGACCTTGGCCTGGTCCTCGGTGAGGCCGACCCAGGCCACCTCCGGGTCGGTGTAGGCCACGCTCGGGATCACGCGCGCATTGAAGGCCGCGCTGGCGAGTTCCTTGTCGCCCTTCTGCTCGCCGGCGATCACCTCGGCCGCCACGTGCGCTTCGTGCACGGCCTTGTGCTCGAGCATCGGCTGGCCGACGATGTCGCCGACCGCGAAGATGTGGGGCACGTTGGTGCGCATCTGGACGTCGACGGGGATGAAGCCGCGCTCGCTGACGTTGACGCCCGCTTTTTCGGCGCCGATCTTCTTGCCGTTGGGACTGCGGCCCACCGCCTGCAGCACGAGGTCGTAGAGCTGCGGCTCCTTAGGGGCTTGCTCGCCTTCGAAGCTGACGCGGATGCCCGCCTTGGTCGCTTCGGCGCCGACGGTCTTCGTCTTGAGCATGATGTTGTCGAAGCGCGGTGCATTGAGCTTCTGCCAGACCTTGACCAGATCGCGGTCGGCGCCCTGCATCAGGCCGTCGAGCATCTCGACCACGTCGAGCCGTGCGCCCAGCGTCGAATAGACCGAGCCCATCTCGAGGCCGATGATGCCGCCACCCAGGATGAGCATGCGCTTGGGATCGACACCCAGTTCGAGCGCGCCGGTGGAATCGACGACACGCGGATCCTTGGGCATGAAGGGCAGATGCACGGCCTGGGAGCCGGCCGCGATCACGCAGTGGCGGAACTTGACGGTCTGCGCCTTGTCGGTGGTGGCGCGGCCGTCGCCGGTGGTTTCCTGGACCTTGACGTGGTACGGATCGATGAACTCGCCGACGCCGCGCACGGTGGTCACCTTGCGCATCTTCGCCATTGCGCCGAGGCCGCCGGTGAGTTTGCCGACCACCTTGTTCTTGCGCGCGAGCAGCTTGGCGCGATCGACCGTGGGCTCGCCGAAGCTCACGCCCAGGTCGGCGAAATGCTTGACCTCGTCCATCACGGCCGCCACATGCAGCAGCGCCTTGGAAGGGATGCAGCCGACATTCAGGCACACGCCGCCGAGCGTGGCGTAGCGCTCGACCAGCACGACCTTCAGGCCCAGGTCGGCGGCACGGAAGGCGGCCGAGTAGCCACCGGGGCCGGCGCCGAGCACGAGCAGGTCGCATTCGACGTCGATGGCACCCCTGTAGGTCGATGCAGGTGCCGGGGCTGACGCTTGTGGTGCCGTTGCAGCAGCGGGCTTCGGCGCTGGCGCCGCAGAGGCAGGAGTCGACGCGGCCGGTGCGGGCGCTGCGGCAGCGCCCTCTGCCGCATCGAGCGTCAGCACCACCGAGCCCTCCTTCACCTTGTCGCCGACCTTCACGGCCACCGACTTGACCACGCCGGCATGCGACGAAGGGATCTCCATCGAGGCCTTGTCCGACTCCACCGTGATCAGCGACTGCTCGGCCTTCACCGTGTCGCCGGGCTGCACCAGCACTTCGATCACCGCGACTTCGTCGAAATCACCGATATCCGGCACCTTGACTTGTTGTTCGCTCATTGGGACACCTTGAGTTTGAGTGTGAGAACGTCGACCGGTCCGGCCGAATTGCGATCGAATTCGCAGGCCGCGGCCACGCCGGCCTCGGCCACGTCGCGCGCCGTGCGCGCCTTGTCATACGCCGCGTGCATCGCGCCGAGCGCAAAGCTGCGACCCGAGCCGATGCTCCAGAAGCGCTTGAACTCGAACACCTCGCGGTAGCTGTAGATGCCGTAGATGCCGCTCGCGTTGGCCAGCAGCATCGTGAACTGGCTGGACTCGTAGGGCTCGTGCTCGTCTTCCTTGGTCTGCAGGAAGAACGATTCCTTGAGCACCGGATGCAACAGCGTGAAGGTGCGAAAGATCTCGTCCTTGCTGCCGAAGCGAAGCGCCTCGGCCGGCTGCGCGGCCAGCGCATGCTGCAGCACCAGGAAGTGCGCCGCCGCGCCGGCGACCGCGAAGATGCTCTGCCCCGCCGCATCGTTGACCGTGAACAGCTTCTGGTTGGCCTCGGCGTGATGCGACAGCCGCGTGTCCCCGAAGGTCACGAGCGAATCCGCCGCCATCACGACTTGACCGCCTTTGCGGACGGCCACGACCGTCGTCATAGCAGAACGCGTCGGAAGTCGGCGAGGACCTGGCCCAGGTAGGCGTTGAAGCGTGCAGCCAGGGCGCCGTCGATCACGCGATGGTCGTACGACAGCGACAACGGCAGGGTCAGGCGCGGCTGGAAGGCCTTGCCGTCCCACACCGGCTTCATCGCGCTCTTGGACAAACCGAGGATCGCGACTTCCGGCGCATTGATGATCGGCGTGAAATGCGTGCCGCCGATGCCGCCGAGCGAGCTGATCGAAAAGCAGCCGCCCTGCATGTCGGCCGAGCCGAGCTTGCCGTCGCGCGCCTTCTTGGCGAGTTCGCCCATTTCCTGGCTGATCTGCAGCACGCCCTTCTTGTCGGCATCCTTGAGCACGGGCACGACCAGGCCGTTGGGCGTGTCGGCCGCGAAGCCGACGTTGTAGTACTGCTTGTAGACCAGGGTGTCGCCATCCAGGCTGGTGTTGAACTCGGGAAACTTCTTCAGCGCCGAGACCACGGCCTTGATCACGAAGGCGAGCATCGTGACCTTGACACCGGACTTCTCGTTCTCCTTGTTGGTCGACACGCGGAAGGCTTCGAGTTCGGTGATGTCGGCTTCGTCGTTGTTGGTGACGTGCGGGATCATCACCCAGTTGCGATGCAGGTTGGCGCCGCTGATCTTCTTGATGCGCGACAGCTCCTTGCGCTCGACCGTGCCGAACCTGGTGAAGTCGACCTTGGGCCATGGCAGCAGGCCGAGGGCTTCGCCGCCACCGCCGCCGGCCGGCGCCTTGGATGCCGAGGCCTTGGTGCTCGCAGCGCCGCTCATCACCGCCTTGGTGAAGTTCTGGACGTCTGCCTGGGTAATGCGGCCCTTGGGCCCGCTGCCCTTGACCTCCTCGAGCGGCACGCCGAGTTCGCGCGCGAACTTGCGCACCGACGGCGATGCGTGCGGCAGATGGCCGGAGGGCGCAACGGTGGGATCGTGCGCAGGCGGCGGAGCAGCCGCGGCCTGGCCTTGACTCCCTCCCCCTCCGGGGGAGGGTTGGGGTGGGGGCACCGCGGCCGACGCAGCGGGCGCAGCGACAGTGGCTGCCGCAGGCGCCGCCGCCTGCGCCCCTTGGAGCACTGCAACCAGATCGCCGATGTTGACCGTATCACCGACCTTGACCTTGAGCTCCTTGAGCACCCCGGCCGCAGACGACGGAATCTCCATCGAGGCCTTGTCCGATTCGACCGTGATCAGCGACTGCTCGACCTGGATGGCGTCGCCCACCTTCACCAGCACCTCGATGACGGCGACGTCCTTGAAGTCGCCGATGTCGGGCACCTTGACCTCGACCGGACCGGCAACTGCTGCCGGTGCGGCACTCGCCGCCGAAGCCGGTGCCGGCGCAGGCGCCGCAGCAGGCGTGGCAGCCGCCGGTGGTGCCGCGGCAGGCGCCGCGGCCTCGCCTTCCAGCACCAGCACGACCGACCCTTCCTTGACCTTGCTGCCGACCTCGACCTTGAGCTCCTTCACGACGCCAGCCTGGCTCGACGGGATTTCCATCGAGGCCTTGTCCGATTCCACCGTGATGAGCGACTGCTCGGCCTTCACCGTGTCGCCCACCTTCACCAGCACCTCGATCACCGCGACTTCGTCGAAATCGCCGATGTCCGGCACCTTCACTTCCACTGTTGCCATATCGTGTCTCCCGCCCTAGAGGCGCAGTTGATTGTTTTATGCGTAGAGCGGGTTGATCTTCTCGGCGTTGATGCCGTACTTCTGGATGGCGTCGGCCACCTTTTGCGCGGGCAAGGCACCGTCCTCGGCGAGTGCCTTGAGCGCGGCCACCACGATGAAGTGGCGATTGATCTCGAAGTGCTCGCGCAGCTTGTTGCGGAAATCGCTGCGCCCGAAGCCGTCGGTGCCGAGCACCTTGTAGTTACGGCCCTTCGGGATGAAGGGACGGATCTGCTCGGCATAGGCCTTCATGTAGTCGGTCGACGCGACCACCGGCCCGCTGCTCGGTGCGAGCTGCTGCGCGACGAAGGACACGCGTGCCTCGTCCGTCGGATGCAGCAGGTTCCAGCGATCGGCCTCCTGGCCGTCGCGCGTGAGTTCGTTGAAGCTCGGGCAGCTCCACACGGCGGCGCTCACGCCCCAGTCCTTCTCGAGCAGTTCCTGCGCCGCGATGCTCTCGCGCAGGATCGTGCCGCTGCCGAGCAGTTGCACCGTCGGTGCTTCCTTGCCCTTCGCGGCCTTGATCGAGGGAGCCTGCCGGCACAGATACATGCCCTTGATGATCTGCTCCTCGGTGCCGGGCTGGAGGCCAGGCATCGGGTAGTTCTCGTTGAGCAGCGTGATGTAGTAGTAGACGTTGTCCTGCTTCTCCACCATCCGCTTGAGGCCGTGGTGCAGGATGACGCCGACTTCATGCGCGAAGGTCGGGTCGTAGCTCACGCAGTTCGGGATGGTGTTGGCCAGGATGTGGCTGTGGCCGTCCTCGTGCTGAAGCCCTTCGCCGTTGAGCGTCGTGCGGCCCGAGGTGCCGCCCAGCAAGAAGCCGCGCGCCTGCATGTCGCCGGCGGCCCAGGCCAGATCGCCGATGCGCTGGAAGCCGAACATCGAGTAGTACACGTAGAACGGCACCATGATCCGGTTGTTGGTGCTGTACGAAGTGGCGGCAGCGATCCAGCTCGACATGCCGCCGGCCTCGTTGATGCCTTCCTGCAGGATCTGGCCGGCCTTGTCTTCCTTGTAGTACATGACCTGGTCCTTGTCGACCGGTGTGTACTGCTGGCCCGCGGGGTTGTAGATGCCGATCTGGCGGAACAGCCCTTCCATGCCGAAGGTGCGTGCTTCGTCGACCAGGATCGGCACCACGCGCGGGCCCAGGGCCTTGTCGCGCAGAAGCTGCGTGAGGAAGCGCACGTAGGCCTGCGTGGTCGAGATCTCGCGGCCCTCGGCCGTCGGTTCCATCACGGCCTTGAAGGTCTCGAGCGCGGGCACGGTGAAGCTCTCGTCGGCCTTGGTGCGGCGATGCGGCAGATAGCCGCCGAGGGCCTTGCGGCGCTCGTGCAGGTACTTCATCTCCGGCGTGTCGTCGGCTGGCTTGTAGAACGGCAGGTCGGGCAGCTGGCTGTCAGGAATCGGAATGTTGAAGCGGTCGCGGAAGGCCTTGATGTCCTCGTCGCCGAGCTTCTTGGTCTGGTGAACGTTGTTCTTGCCCTCGCCGATCTTGCCCATGCCGAAGCCCTTGACGGTCTTGATCAGCAGCACCGTGGGCTGGCCCGTGTGCTTGACGGCCGCATGGAAGGCGGCATACACCTTCCGCGAATCGTGCCCGCCGCGGCGCAGGTTCCAGATGTCGTCGTCGCTCATCTTGGCGACCATCTCCAGCGTGCGCGGATCGCGGCCGAAGAAGTTCTTGCGCACGTAAGCCCCGTCGTTGGCCTTGAAGGACTGGTAGTCGCCGTCGTTGGTCTCCATCATGATCCTGCGCAGCGCGCCGTCCTTGTCGCGCGCCAGCAGCGGATCCCAGCCCGCGCCCCAGATGAGCTTGATGACGTTCCATCCCGAGCCGCGGAATTCGCCTTCGAGCTCCTGGATGATCTTGCCGTTGCCGCGCACCGGGCCGTCCAGGCGCTGCAGGTTGCAGTTGATGACGAAGACCAGGTTGTCGAGCTTCTCGCGTGCGGCCAGGCCGATGGCGCCGAGCGATTCGACCTCGTCCATCTCACCGTCGCCGCAGAACACCCAGACCTTGCGGTTCTCGGTGTTGGCGATGCCGCGGGCGTGCAGGTATTTGAGGAAGCGCGCCTGGTAGATCGCCATCAGCGGGCCAAGGCCCATGGACACCGTGGGGAATTGCCAGAACTCGGGCATGAGCTTCGGATGGGGATAGCTCGACAGGCCCTTGCCGTCGACCTCCTGGCGGAAATTCAGCAGTTGCTCTTCGCTCAGGCGGCCTTCGAGGTAGGCGCGTGCATAGATGCCGGGCGAGACGTGGCCCTGGATGTAGAGGCAATCGCCGCCGTGATTCTCGCTTTCGGCATGCCAGAAGTGGTTGAAGCCGGCGCCGAACATGCTCGCCAGCGATGCGAAGGAGCCGATGTGGCCGCCCAGGTCTCCGCCCTCCTCGGGATGGTGGCGGTTCGCCTTGACCACCATCGCCATCGCGTTCCAGCGCATGTAGGAACGCAGGCGCTCTTCGATCTCGAGGTTGCCGGGAGAGCGCTCTTCCTGGTCCGGCTCGATCGTGTTGACGTAGGCGGTGTTGGCCGAAAACGGCTTGTCGATGCTGTGCTGGCGCGCATGCTCGAGCAGTTGCTCCAGCAGGAAGTGCGCGCGGTCGGGACCTTCGCTCTCGATGACGGCGGACAGGGCGTCCATCCATTCGCGCGTCTCCTGCGCATCGGGATCGTTCGCGGCCGAGCCGAACAGGTTCTCGGGATTTGCCGACATGCGTGTCTCCTTTTTCTCGAAGGGGTTGTGGCTGTAATTTAGTGCCGTATCCGGCGGCGCAGGAAGTTTCTCATAGAAATATGAGAATTTCAAATCGTGCATGCAGATTTCTTATCATGAGATATCAAATGAGATGGCCTCTTTCGAAACCATGTCGGCCAGCCGCAGCGCATCCCTCTCGCGGGCCTTGCCCCTAAACTTGTCCGATGCCCTTTTCCTCTCCGATCGAGGCTGCGCGCAGCGCGGTTCATGCGTCGCCGCTGTCCTGGTGGCGCCGCTGGTGGCGTCGGCAGACACCCGTGCTGCAGGATGCGGTCGCGATGCTGGCGCCGATGGCCGCGGTGCTGCTCTTCCTGGCCGCCATCGTCGCTGCCTTCTGGTATCTGCGCGCCGAAGAAATGGAGCGCGGACAGGAGTCGGTCAAGCGTGACGTGGAGTACGCGCAGCAGCGCGTGCGGCTGCGGCTGCTGGAGCGGCAGGAGCAGCTCATGCGCCTTGCGCGCGATGCCTCCACCCACGAGATCGACGCCACCGAATTCACCAGCCGTGCGGAATCCCTGGTCAGCCAGTTCCCGGAACTGCAGGCCGTCAGCTGGATCGACGACCGGCGTCGCTTCAAGGCCGCCTACGCCGCGCCCAGCGTACATCCCGCGCAGCAGCACGCCATCGGCGAAGTGCTTCGGCCCGGCGAGATCGAGAGCAACTACGCGCTGGCGCGCGAGCTGCGCCAGCCGGTGTTCTCGCAACCGCTCGCGGGCGGCGACCCGCCGGCCATGCTGCAGTTGCACATCCCGCTGTACGACCAGGGCCTGTTCGCCGGCGTGGTGCTGGGCGAGTTCTCGATTGACGGGCTGCTGCGCTACGGCATGCCCTCGGAAGTCTCGGCCCGCTATGCGGTGTCGCTGCTCGATGCCAAGGGCGGCCTGATCGCCGGCAACACGGTCGCCAGTCCGCGCGAGTCCGCGCGGCGGCTTCTACCCTGGATGGTGCGCACCAGTGAATACGAGGTCCCCGTCTCGCCGGTCGGCAATGCGCTGTTGCTGCGCGCGCAGGCGTACCGCACCTCGCAGGGCGTGGTCGGCAACGGGCTGTTCTGGCTGGTGGGTGCACTCAGCGTGCTCACCAGCTGGATGCTGATCGGAACCTGGCGCCACACGCGGCGCCGGCTGCAGGCGCAGCAGGCGCTGGTGGCCGAAACCAACTTCCGCCGCGCGATGGAGAACTCGATGCTCACCGGCATGCGTGTGCTCGACCTCGAGGGCCGCATCACCTACGTCAACGCGGCCTTCTGCGCCATGACCGGCTGGAACGAGAACGAGCTGGTCGGCCAGACGCCGCCCTTTCCCTACTGGCTCGAATCCGATCGCGAGGTCATGAACGAACGGCTCGAGGAAGAGCTGCACGGCCGCGCGCTGCCCGGCGGTTTCCAGGTCCGGGTGAAGCGCCGCAACGGCAGCGTCTTCAACGCGCGGCTCTACGTGTCGCCGCTGATCGATGCGCGCGGGCACCAGACGGGATGGATGACCTCGATGACCGACATCACCGAGCCCACGCGCATCCGCGAGCAGCTCTCGGCCTCCTACGAACGCTTCACCACCGTGCTCGAAGCGCTGGACGCGTCGGTATCGGTCGCGCCACTCGGCAGCGAGGAGCTGCTGTTCGCCAACAAGCTCTACCGGCTCTGGTTCGGCTCCGACACCGTGGGGCATCTGGGCATGGTCGCGCAGGCCGGCGTGCCGGCCTCGCATGCCCACGAGGAAGACCTCGACGACGTGGATCCGTTCGCCGGCCTGCCGACCGATCAACTGACCACCGCCCAGCCGGCCAACAACGAGATCTTCGTGCCCGAGCTGGGCAAGTGGCTCGAGGTGCGCTCGCGCTACCTGACCTGGGTCGACGGCCGCCTGGCGCAGTTGGTGATCGCGACCGACATCACGCCGCGGCGCGATGCCGAGGACCTCTCCGCCGCGCAGGCCGACCGCGCGCAGGCCGCCAGCCGGCTGATCACGATGGGCGAGATGGCCTCCAGCGTCGCGCACGAACTCAATCAGCCGCTGACCGCCATCACCAACTACTGCAACGGGATGATGTCGCGCATCCGGGGTCAGCAGATCGACTCGGACGCGCTGCTCGCCGCACTCGACAAGACCGCCAAGCAGGCGCAGCGCGCGGGCCAGATCATCCAGCGCATCCGCTCCTTCGTGAAGCG
The DNA here is from genome assembly GCF_901827165.1 of Variovorax sp. SRS16. NCBI lineage: Bacteria > Pseudomonadati > Pseudomonadota > Betaproteobacteria > Burkholderiales > Comamonadaceae > Variovorax > Variovorax sp. SRS16. Next base: position 1,965,808 of record NZ_LR594666.1, on the reverse strand, counting down.
CAGCGAGCCGAACCGCACGCCGGCCGAGGTCGCGACCATGGTGAGCGAGGCGGTCGAACTCGCGGGCATCGAACTGCGGCGCCGCAACGTGCGCCTCAACCACTACGTCGCCGCGCGGCTGCCGCTCGTTCGCGTCGACCCGATCCTGATCGAGCAGGTGATGGTCAACCTGCTGAAGAACGCGGCCGAGTCGATCGACCTCGCCAACCGTCCGCTCGCGCGCCGCAGCGTCGAACTGCGCGTGCTGCCGAAGATCATCGACGGCCAGAACGCGGTCGAGTTCTCGGTGCAGGACACGGGCATGGGCCTGGCGCCCGAAGTGATGGACCGGCTCTATGAAGCCTTCTTCTCGACCAAGCCCGAAGGCATGGGCATCGGGCTCAACCTGTGCCGCACCATCGTCGAATCGCACCGCGGCCGGATGCAGGCGGAGAACATCTACAATGGTCCGGATGTCGTCGGATGCCGTTTTTCCTTCTGGATTCCGGTGTTGGACGCTATCGATTCCGTAGCAAGCAACGAGGCGAAGGTACCCGCATGAGTTTGATTCCGAAGAAGGGCACGGTCTATGTCGTCGACGACGACGAAGCGGTCCGCGATTCGTTGCAATGGCTGCTCGAAGGCAAGGACTACCGGGTTCGATGCTTCGATTCGGCCGAGTCCTTTCTCTCGCGCTACGACCCGCGCGAAGTGGCCTGCCTGATCGTCGACATCCGCATGGGCGGCATGTCGGGCATCGAGCTGCAGGACCGGCTGATCGAGCGCCGCTCGCCGCTGCCGATCGTCGTCATCACCGGCCACGGCGATGTGCCGATGGCGGTCGACAGCATGAAGAAGGGCGCGATGGATTTCATCCAGAAGCCCTTCAACGACGAGGCACTGGTGGCGCTGGTCGAACGCATGCTCGAACACGCGCGCGGCGCCTTCGCGCAGCACCAGCAGTCCGCCAGCCGCGACGCACTGCTGTCCAAGCTCACCGGCCGCGAAGCGCAGGTGCTCGAACGCATCGTTGCCGGCCGGCTCAACAAGCAGATCGCCGACGACCTCGGCATCAGCATCAAGACGGTGGAGGCGCACCGCGCCAACATCATGGAAAAGCTCAACGCCAACACGGTGGCCGACCTGCTCAAGATCGCATTGGGACAGGCGGCCTCGGCCAAGGCCTAGCCGCTGCCATCCCGACCACCCGACATCGACTTCACGCCTGCGCCAAGCGGGCGTTTTTACTTGGAGAACTGAAAACGATGACAGCCCAACTGATCGACGGCAACGCGCTCTCGCAGCGGCTCCTGGCCGACGTTGCCACGCGCGCGGCCGCGCTCACCGCGCGCGGCATCACGCCGGGCCTGGCGGTCGTGCTGGTCGGCAACGACCCGGCCAGCGAGATCTACGTCGGCAAGAAAGTGAAGGCCTGCCAGGAGCGCGGCCTGCGCTCGGTGCTGGAGCGCTACCCCGCCGAGTTGAGCGAAGCCGACCTGCTCGCGCGCATCGCGGCACTGAATGCCGATCCGGCGATCCACGGCATCCTGGTGCAGATGCCGCTGCCCAAGCACATCGATCCGGCCAAGGTCATCGAGGCCATCGCGACCTCGAAGGACGTGGACGGCTACTCGGTGCTCTCGGCCGGCGAGCTGATGGCCGGGCTGCCGGGCTTTCGTCCCTGCACGCCTTACGGCTGCATGAAACTGATCGAGAGCACCGGCATCGGCCTCAAGGGCAAGCACGCGGTGGTGATCGGCCGCAGCAACACGGTCGGCAAGCCGATGGCGCTGCTGCTGCTGCAGGCCAACGCGACCGTGACGGTGTGCCACAGCGGCACGCCGGACCTCGGCCACCACACGCGCCAGGCCGACGTGGTCGTGGTCGCGGTCGGCCGGCGCAACACCCTGACGGCCGACATGGTGAAGCCCGGTGCCGTCGTGATCGACGTCGGCATGAACCGCAACGAACACAACAAGCTCGCCGGCGACGTCGACTTCGCCGGCGTGCGCGAGGTGGCCGGCTACATCACGCCGGTGCCCGGTGGCGTGGGGCCGATGACCGTGACGATGCTGATGGTCAACACCGTCGAGTCCGCCGAACGCCAGGCCGCCAAGGCCTGACGCCCACGCCTTGAATCCGCGCCTCATCGCCGCCAGATGGATCCCATGACCAATCCGCTCCTCGACTTCTCCGACCTCACCCCGTTCGACCGCATCAAGCCGGAGCATGTCGCACCGGCCGTCGACGCCCTGCTCGCCGATGCCGAGGCCGCACTGCAGACGGTGACCGCGCCGGAATTCCCCGCCGAGTGGAGCGCCATCGCGAAGGTGCTGGACGTCGCGTCCGAGCGCTTCAGCCGCGCCTGGGGCGCGGTCGGCCATCTCAATGCCGTGGCCGACACGCCCGAGCTGCGCGCCGCCTACAACGAGGCGATGCCCCGCGTCACCGCCTTCTGGACGAGGCTGGGCTCCGACGAACGTCTCTATGCCAAGTACAAGGCCATCGATGTCGCCACGCTGAACCCCGAACAGCGCCAGGCCCATCGCTACGCGATCCGCAACTTCGTGCTCGGCGGCGCCGAGTTGCAAGGGGCGGCCAAGACACGCTTCGCCGAGATCCAGGAGCGGCAGGCCGAGCTGAGCCAGAAGTTCAGCGAGAACGCGCTCGATGCGACCGATGCCTTTGCCTACTACGCCCAGCTGGGCGAACTCGATGGCCTGTCCGAGGACGTGGTCAGCACCGCGCGCGCTGCCGCCGAAGCCGAGGGCAAGGAAGGCTACAAGCTCACGCTCAAGATGCCGTGCTACCTGCCGGTGATGCAATTCGCCAGGAGCAGTGCGCTGCGCGAGACGCTCTACCGCGCCTACGTCACGCGCGCCAGCGAGTTCGGCGATCCGGCTTTCGACAACACCGCGCTGATCCGCGAGATCCTCGCGCTGCGCCAGGAAGAAGCCAGGCTGCTCGGCTATCCCAACTTCGGCGAGCTCTCCATCGTGCCGAAGATGGCCGAGTCGGCCGCGCAGGTCATCCAGTTCCTGCGCGATCTGGCGACCAAGGCCAAGCCCTACGGCGAACGCGACCTGGCCGACCTGCGCGTGTTCGCGGCCGAGCAGCTCGGCATCGTCGATCCGCAGCCCTGGGACTGGACCTACGTCGGCGAAAAGCTCAAGGAAGCGCGCTACGCCTTCAGCGAACAGGAGGTCAAGCAGTACTTCCCGGCGCCCAAGGTGATGGCGGGCCTGTTCAAGATCGTCGAGACGCTGTTCGAGGTGTCGATCGTGCGCGACAGCGCGCCCGTCTGGCATCCGAGCGTCGAGTTCTACCGCATCGAAAGGGCCGGCCAGAAGGTCGGCCAGTTCTACCTCGATCCGTCCGCACGCGCCGCCAAGCGCGGCGGCGCCTGGATGGACGACGTGCGCGCCCGCTGGCTGCGCCCCGACACCGGCGTTCTGCAGACGCCGATCGCGCAGCTGGTGTGCAACTTCGCCGACGGCGTCGACGGCAAGCCACCGCTGCTCACGCACGACGACGTGACCACCCTCTTCCACGAATTCGGCCACGGCCTGCACCACATGCTCACGCAGATCAACGAGCGCGACGTCTCGGGCATCAGCGGCGTCGAGTGGGACGCGGTCGAACTGCCGAGCCAGTTCATGGAGAACTTCTGCTGGGAGTGGGACGTGCTGCGGCACATGACCTCGCAGGTCGACACCGGCGAGCCGCTGCCGCGCACGCTGTTCGACAAGATGACGGCCGCCAAGAATTTCCAGAGCGGCATGCAGACGCTGCGCCAGATCGAGTTCGCGCTGTTCGACATGCTGTTGCACACTGCGTACGACGCGGCCGCAGCCCAGCCGGGCGACGTGATGGCCTTGCTGGGCAAGGTGCGCGACGAGGTCGCGGTGCTGCCCGCGCCGCCCTTCAGCCGCACGCCCAACACCTTCAGCCACATTTTCTCGGGCGGCTACGCGGCCGGCTACTACAGCTACAAGTGGGCCGAGGTCCTGAGCGCCGATGCCTATGCCGCGTTCGAGGAAACGGCCGGCGCCGATGGCGAGCCCAGCATCGAGACCGGGCGCAGATACCGTCAGGCGATTCTCGAAGCCGGCGGCAGCCGCAGCGCGATGGAATCATTCAAGGCCTTCCGCGGCCGCGAGCCGCAGCTCGACGCATTGCTGCGTCACCAGGGAATGGCCGAGGCGCGGCCCGCCTGAGGCCATCCGATGCCGCCGGAGCCTGAGATACTTCGGCCATCCGATCACGGGGAGTCATCGATGAAATTCAGCACTTACCTTTCGGCGCTCGGCCTGCTGCTGGTGGTCACCGGCGCGATCGCGCAGCCGGTCTACCGCCATGTCGACGGCAATGGCAAAGTCAGCTTCTCTGACCAGCCGCCGTCCGCCGATGCGCGGCCCGCGGCGCCGGGACCCGGCATCTCGCCCAATGCCAACGCGGAACTGCCCTATGAACTGCGGCAGGTCGTGCAGCGCTACCCCGTCACGCTCTACGCCGGCGACGAGTGCGGCGCGTGCAGCGCGGGCCGCTCGCTGCTGATCACGCGCGGCGTGCCCTTCGACGAGCGCACCATCAAGTCCAACGCGGACATCGATGCGCTGCAGCGCCTGAGCGGACAGAACTCGCTGCCGCTGCTGGCCATCGGCTCGCAGCAGCTGAGGGGCTTCTCGGACGCGGAATGGTCGCAATACCTCGACGCCGCCGGCTATCCGAAGAGCACCCAGCTGCCGGCCAGCTATCGCAATCCGCCGGCGCAACCGCTGGTCGCGCAACAGCCGGCCGCACGACCCGCCGCGGCGGCAACGCCGGCACCCGCAGCGCCGGCACCGGCCGCCGCGCCTGCGGCCGCGACCGGGCCGACGCCCGGCAATCCCGCCGGCATCAAGTTCTGAGCGGCCGGCCGCTCAATCGAAGCGCAAGGTCTCCACACCCGCCGCGGTGCCCAGCAGGCACACGTTGGCCCGCTGGTGCGCGAACACGCCGACGGTGACCACGCCAGGCCATTGGTTCACCTCGGTCTCGAAATCGAGCGGGTCGCTGATGCGCAGGCCGGTCACGTCGATGATGTGCTGGCCGTTGTCGGTGACCAGCGGCACGCCATCCTTCTCGCGCACCTGTGCCAACCCGCCCAGCCGCGCGAACTGCCGCGTCACGCGTTGCACCGCCATCGGGATCACCTCGACCGGCAACGGAAAGCCACCGAGCATGTTCACGCGCTTGGACGCATCGGCGATGCAGACGAAGCGCCGCGATTGCGCCGCGACGATCTTCTCGCGCGTGAGCGCGGCGCCGCCGCCCTTGATCATGTAGCCCCGGCCATCGATCTCGTCGGCGCCGTCGATGTAGACGGCCAGTTCCTCGACCTCGTTGCTGTCGAAGACCGGAATGCCCAGCGCGCGCAGACGCTCGGTCGATGCGGTGGAACTCGAGACCGCGCCCCGGATATCGTCCTTGATCGCCGCCAGCGCATCGATGAACTTGTTGACCGTCGAGCCGGTGCCGACGCCCACGATCTCGCCCTTCACCACATAGTCCAGCGCGGCGCGGCCGACCAGGGCCTTGAGTTCGTCCTGCGTCAGGACGGAAACGGGAGCGGGTGATGTCATCGGGGAGAATCCTTGGCTGTCTGAAGCCGAGAATTATCCAATGCCCTTGCTGCTGCCTTCCTCGCTCTACGTCTTTGCCCGCCCCTTCCTGTTCGGCTTCGACCCGGAGCATGCCCACGAGCTCACGCTCGACGCGCTGGCGCGCACGCAGAACACGCCGCTCGCCTGCGCCTATGCGGCGCCGCGCACCGAGGACCGGGTTCGGCTCGCCGGCCTCTCGTTCCCCAACCGGGTCGGGCTCGCCGCGGGACTCGACAAGAACGCACGCTGCATCGACGCCTTTGCCGCGATGGGCTTCGGCTTCGTCGAGGTCGGCACCGTCACGCCCAAAGCGCAGCCGGGCAATCCGAAGCCGCGCATGTTCCGGCTGCCGCAGCGCGATGCGCTGATCAACCGGCTCGGCTTCAACAACGACGGGCTCGAAGCCTTCGTCGCGAACGTGCGCCGCGCGCGCTTTCGTCGCAGCGATGTCAAAGCGCCGATGCTGCTGGGGCTCAACATCGGCAAGAACGCCGCCACGCCGATCGAGCGCGCGGTTGACGACTACCTGGTCTGCCTGGATGGCGTGTACCCGCATGCCGACTACGTGACGATCAACATCTCGAGCCCCAACACGGCCAACCTGCGCTCGCTCCAGAGCGATGCGGCGCTCGACACGCTGCTCGGCGCCATGGCGGACAAGCGCGAGGCGCTCACCGCACGGCAAGGCAAGCGGGTGCCGCTGTTCGTCAAGATCGCGCCCGACCTCGACGAGGCGCAGGTGGGCGTCATCGCCGCCGCGCTGCGGCGCCACGGCATGGATGGCGTGATCGCGACCAACACCACGCTGGCGCGCGATGCGGTCGCGGGATTGCCGCATGCGGACGAGGCCGGCGGCCTCTCGGGCGCGCCCGTGAGGGACGCCAGCAACCGCGTGATCGGCCAATTGCGCGCGGCACTGGGTGCCGATTTCCCGATCATCGGCGTCGGCGGCGTTCTCAGCGCAGCCGACGCCCGCGGCAAGATCGCCGCCGGCGCGGACCTGGTGCAGATCTACACCGGCCTGATCTACCGCGGCCCGGCACTGGTGCGCGAAGCCGCCCAGGCGCTGCGCCGGCGCGAGGCCTGAGCGACGGCGCGCCTGTTGTCGTCAGCAGCGCATCAGCGCATCCGCCACAACACCGGAACGACGACGGCAGCCCAGCGCAGCAAGCGTCGCGGCCCGAGCACCGCGACGGCGGCCGCGGTGGCGACGCCGGTGGCGACGGGATGTTCGCGCGCGACCCGCAGTGCGGTGCCACCGATGGATTCGTCCGCGGGCGGTGCTTCGGCTGCAGCCCTCTGCGCCGCCTGTGCGGCATCGGCCGGCGAACCCTGCAAGGTCGCGATGCGCTGGCGCTGGCGCTCGATGCGCGCCAGCAGCTCTTCGCGGCTGGCAGGCCGGGCTTCGCGCGAACTCTCGGCGTGATGGTCCATGCCGAAGCGGTCGTGGAACCATGCCAGGTCGCGCTCGAACTCGCGACGCGCCGGCTCGAAAGCGTCTGATGACGCGCGCAGCTGGGACAGCAGCGCCAGCACGGCCACCAGCCAGAGCCCGCTCCACACCGCGGCCACCGACCAGGCCGCCGTGACGCGGTACGGCGTGTCCCAGAAATGGACGACGACCGCGACCGACAGCAGCGCGATCGCGATCGTGGTCAGTCCGATCACCGCGATCACGAGGCCGAGCACCAGCTGCAGGCGCTTCTTTTCTTCGCTCCAGGCGAGCTGGATCAGCTGAACGCGGTCCTGGGCCGCCAGTGCGCCCTCTCCCGCCGCGATGCGCCAGCGGCGAAGGTAGCGGTCAAGCCCGAGGAGCGAGAGCAGCCTCATGCCCAGTCTCCGCGCGGGCCCGCAGGCCCGCGGCAGGATGATGTGGATGCTCGCCGCGCGCCGGGTGCCGCACGCTCAGCGGCGACCAAGCAGCAGGCCCACCAGCACGCCCACCGCCAGCGCGGCGCCGGCGATCTGCCACGGCTCGTCGTGGGCATAGGCGTTGGCCGTATTGGCCGCCTCGCGCGCCTTCTTGGCGGCAATCCGGCTCTTCTCCGCCGCGAGCTCGCGCGCGATGGCAAGCTTGCTGTCGATACGCTGGCGCAACGCCTTGATGTGCGGCACGGAGTCGAGATCCTTGCTCGCGAGTACGCCGCGGACGTCGCTGGCGATGTCTTCAGCGACGGCATTGGCCGCCGCGTCGAGATTGCTGGATGCAGTCATTCAGGGGTCCTCCTCGATGAGGCCGGCACCGCGCCGGCCATTCCACGCCGGTGAGCGGCGTGGCATTCCATGGTACATGGCCGCGCGTGCCTGCGACAGCGCCGGCGTCCGTTGCGAATGATCGGAAGGCGCAGATCAGGCCATCGCCGTCATGCGCCCATGCCGCCGCCAGCAGAACGCGGCCGCACGCATGACATCGCGGTGGACCCGCACCAGCCGCACGTGGGAGCGAGAGCGCTCCGGCTGCAACGGGAAAGGACTCTCGGGATCCGTGGGATTCCCGGGCGGAGGCGTCGGCCCTTCGTCGGGTTCGACCGGAAGATCCGGCGGATCGGGCGTGATGGGTGTCGGAAGCTCGGGACTGGTGGCCATGGCGATGCTCCTTGATCCCGCCTGTATGACGCGCACTGTCGAGCGTGGCCGCAAGCGCACGACCGCAGTTTGCGTCGGCGGGAGCCGACACATCTTAGAACCGAAAGGAGGGAATGTGGTGGGCGGTGGAGGTTTCGAACCTCCGACCCCAGCAGTGTGAATGCTGTGCTCTACCCCTGAGCTAACCGCCCGTGGCGCCATCGCAGATGGCGCCGGTGGATTTCGCTCGCCCTGCAGCGGCGCGAAGCCTCGGATTATGCCACAGCACCTTCGCTGTTCTTGCGAAAGAGGGTGCGGCCGTTGCTCGCCTTGTCGAGCTGTTTCAGCAGCTCCTCGTGGGCGGCCAGCTCGTGCTCGGTCGCGACCAGCACGGGCAGCTCGATGCGGCTCAGGTCGACGGCGACGACGGCGCCCAGGACCGGCTCGTTGGAGGCCACGTCGATCAGCAGCGCATCCTGGCCGCGCGTCAGGTTGATGTAGACGTCGGCCAGCAGCTGCGCGTCGAGCTTGGCGCCGTGGAAGGTGCGGTTCGACCGGTCGACACCAAAGCGGTCGCACAGCGCATCGAGCGAATTGCGCTTGCCCGGATACACCATCTTCGCCATCGCGAGCGTGTCGGTGACTTCGCCGACGAAGCTGCGCAGGAGCGGCAGGCCGGCAAGCTCGAGTTCCTTGTTGAGGAAACCGACGTCGAAGGCCGCGTTGTGGATGATCAGCTCGGCATCGCGCAGGTACTCGACGATGTCGTTGGCGAGCGTCGCGAACTTGGGCTTGTCGCGCAGGAAGTCGGTGGTCAGGCCATGGACCTTGAGCGCATCCTCGTGGCTCTCGCGCTCGGGGTTGAAGTAGATGTGGAGGTCGTTGCCGGTGAGCTTGCGGTTGAACAGCTCCACGCATCCGAGTTCGATGACGCGGTCCCCGTTCTCGGCGGACAGGCCGGTGGTTTCGGTGTCGAGAACGATCTGGCGCGACATCAGTGGTTCTCCTTCGCGTGGTTGATCGAGTACTTCGGAATTTCGACCGTCACATCGGTCTGCGCCAGTATCGCCTGGCAGCTCAGCCGCGACTGGGGCTCGAGTCCCCAGGCGCGATCGAGCAGATCTTCCTCGCCCTCTTCCGCCTCGTTGAGCGATTCGAGTCCCTGGCGCACGACCACGTGGCAGGTGGTGCAGGCGCAGCTCATCTCGCACGCATGCTCGATGTTGATGTGGTTCTCGAGCAGCGCCTCGCAGATCGAGGTGCCCGCAGGCGCGCTGATCTCGGCGCCCTGCGGACAGTATTCGGAATGAGGAAGGATCTTGATCGTGGGCATGAAGACTTCTAGAGAGATTCGATCCGCCGGCCCGAGAGCGCATGCGCGATCCCCGCGTTCATGCGCTCGGCGGCGAAGGCTTCGGTTCCATCGGCCAGGGCCTGGGTCGCTGCTTCGACGACCGCCGCATCCTCGGCCGAGCGGGCCGTGCGCAGTGCGGCCATCAAGGCTTCGATCGCGCCGCGCTCCTCGGCGGACAGCAGCTCGCCGTCGGCATCCAGCGCGCTCTGCGTGGCCAGCAGCATGCGATCGGCATCCACGCGCGCCTCGACCAGTGCGCGCGCCTGCATGTCCTGCTGTGCGGTCGAGAAGCTCTCCTGCAGCATGGTCGCGATCTGGTCGTCGGAAAGACCGTAAGACGGCTTGACGGTGACATTCGCTTCCACGCCGCTGCCCTGCTCTTTCGCGCTCACGCTCAGCAGGCCGTCGGCATCGACGGTGAAGGTCACGCGAATGCGCGCGGCGCCCGCGACCATGGGCGGGATGCCGCGCAGCTCGAAGCGCGCGAGGCTGCGGCAATCAGCCACCAGGTCGCGTTCGCCCTGCACCACGTGCAGCGCCAGCGCGGTCTGGCCGTCCTTGTAGGTCGTGAAGTCCTGCGCCATCGCGGTCGGAATGGTCTGGTTGCGCGGCACGATGCGCTCGACCAGGCCGCCCATGGTCTCGAGGCCGAGCGACAGCGGGATCACGTCGAGCAGCAGCAGGTCGCCCGTGCCGCCGTTGCCGGCGAGCTGGTTGGCCTGGATCGCTGCGCCGAGCGCAACGACTTCGTCGGGGTTCAGGTTGGTGAGCGGCTCGCGGCCGAAGAAGTCGGCGACGGCGCGACGGATCTGCGGCATGCGTGTGGCGCCGCCGACCAGCACGATGCCTTGCAACTCTTCGCGCTGCAGCCTGGCGTCGCGCAAGGCCTTGCGCACCGCCGCGATGGTGCGCGCCGTCAGCGCGGCGGTTGTCGCCTCGAATTGCGCGCGCTGGAGATCGACCTTCACGTCGCCGCCTGCGAGTTTCGCCGCGAACGTGGTCGACTCGTGCGCCGACAGTGCTTCCTTGGCGGCACGTGCTGCCGTCAGCAGCACGGCCTTGTCGGTGTCGTTCTGCGCCTGGATGCCGGCCTGCGAAGCCACGAAATCGGCGAGCGCATGGTCATAGTCGTCGCCGCCGAGGGCCGAATCGCCGCCCGTGGCGATCACCTCGAACACGCCCTGCGTGAGCCGCAGGATCGAGATGTCGAAGGTGCCGCCGCCCAGGTCGTAGACCGCGTAGACGCCTTCGCTCGCGTTGTCGAGCCCATAGGCGATCGCGGCAGCAGTCGGCTCGCTGATGAGGCGCAGCACGTTGAGGCCGGCGAGCTGCGCCGCATCCTTGGTCGCCTGTCGCTGGCCTTCGTCGAAATAGGCAGGCACCGTGATGACGGCGCCGTAGAGCTCATCGTCGAAGGTGTCCTCGGCGCGATGGCGCAGGGTCGCAAGGATCTCGGCGCTCACTTCGACCGGCGATTTCTCGCCCGCCACGGTCTGCACGTGGACCATGCCGGCGTCGCCCGCGAGGCCATAGGCCATCGCATCGCGATGGGCGATGTCCTGCAGGCCGCGGCCCATCAGCCGCTTGACCGAGGTGATGACGTTCGCAGGATCGACGCTGCGCGCCGCCAGCGCGTCGAAGCCGATCTGGCGGCGGTCCTTGTCGAGATAGCGCACGGCCGAGGGCAGCACGACGCGGCCCTCGGTATCAGGCAGGCATTCGGCCACGCCGCTGCGCACCGCCGCAACGAGCGAATGCGTGGTGCCGAGGTCGATGCCGACCGCGACGCGCCGCTGGTGCGGGTCGGGGGCCTGGCCCGGTTCTGAGATCTGGAGCAATGGCATGGCGCTATTGTCCCCACTGGTCGGACTTGGCCTCGACGTCCTCGGCAAAGCGCTCTATGAACATGAGGGCTCTCACCTGGCGCGACGCAGCCGGATAGTCGCCCTTCTCGTCGATCAGCCAGTCGAGCGAGGACAGCGCGCGTGCGCGGCCGGCTTGGACTTCCGTGCGCAGCTTGTCGAGCGCCGCAGCGTCCTGCGCCTCGGCAAGCGCCTCGCGCCATTCCATCTGCTGCATCAGGAAATCCGGCGGCATCGCCGTGTTCTTCTCGGCATTCACCGGAGAACCGTTCAACTCGCACAGATAGCTCGCGCGCCGCAGCGGATCCTTGAGCCGCTGGTAGGCCTCGTTGATGCGCACCGACCACTGCATCGCCACCCGCTGCGCCGCAGCGCCCTGCGCCGCGAACCGATCGGGATGCACCTCCCGCTGCAGTTCTTTCCACCGCGCATCCAACACCGCGCGGTCCTGCGCGAAGGTGGCAGGCACCGCAAACAGTTCGAAATCGTTGTCGTCGAGCTTCATGGCAAAAAAATACCGCCGACATCATCAGCGGCGGCAGCGTGATTCGTGAGACACCGCGGATCCGGCTCCGCCGGTCCGCCGGTGTCGCCCCCGGCAGGGGGAAGGCGAAGCGACACGAAGTGCGCGAAGCCTGGGGGCGAGCTCTAGATCCTAAAGCTCTCGCCGCAACCGCATCGGTCGCGCTCGTTCGGGTTGATGAACTTGAAGCCCTCGTTGAGCCCTTCGCGCACGAAGTCGAGTTGCGTGCCGTCGATGTAGGCCAGGCTCTTCGGATCCACCAGCACCTTGACGCCATGGTCTTCGAACACCACGTCCTCGGGCGCGAACTCGTCCACGTACTCGAGCTTGTAGGCCAGCCCCGAGCAACCGGTGGTCTTCACACCCAGCCGCACGCCCACGCCCTTGCCTCGCTTGCCGAGGTAGCGGGTCACGTGGCGCGCGGCAGCTTCTGTCAAGGTGACTGCCATGTCAGTGAACAGCTTCCGTCGTCGTTGCCACGGCCGCGCCGTGCTTGGCCTTGTAATCGTTGACCGCTGCCTTGATCGCGTCCTCGGCGAGGATCGAGCAATGGATCTTGACCGGCGGCAAGGCCAGTTCCTCGGCGATCTGGGCGTTCTTCAGCGCCGCCGCTTCGTCGAGCGTCTTGCCCTTGACCCATTCGGTCACGAGCGAAGAAGACGCGATGGCCGAGCCGCAGCCGTAGGTCTTGAAGCGCGCGTCCTCGATCACGCCGGTTTCCGGATTGACCTTGATCTGCAGCTTCATGACGTCGCCGCAGGCGGGCGCACCGACCATGCCGGTGCCCACCGAGTCGTCGCCCTTTTCGAAGGAGCCGACGTTGCGGGGATTTTCGTAGTGGTCGATGACCTTGGATGAATATGCCATGGGGTTACCTCTTGGATCGTTGTCAGTGCGCCGACCACTGGATCGTGCTGATGTCGATGCCGTCCTTGAACATCTCCCACAGCGGGCTCAGCTCGCGCAGCTTGGCGACGTTGTGCTTGATGGTCGAGACGGCATAGTCGATTTCTTCTTCGGTCGTGAAACGGCCGATGGTCATGCGCAGGCTGCTGTGCGCGAGTTCGTCGCTGCGGCCCAGCGCACGCAGCACGTAGCTGGGCTCGAGGCTGGCCGAGGTGCAGGCCGAGCCGCTCGACACCGCCAGGCCCTTGATGCCCATGATCAGCGACTCGCCCTCGACGTAGTTGAAGCTGATGTTCAGGTTGTGCGGCACGCGGTGCTCGAGGTTGCCGTTGATGAAGACCTGTTCGACGTCCTTCAGACCGTCGAGCAGCCGCTGCTGCAGCGCGCGGGCCTTGGCGATGTCTTCCTTCATCTCGAGCTTGGCAAGGCGGAAGGCCTCGCCCATGCCGACGATCTGGTGCGTGGGAAGCGTGCCCGAACGCATACCGCGCTCGTGCCCGCCGCCGTGCATCTGGGCTTCGAGCCGCACGCGCGGCTTGCGGCGCACGTACAGCGCGCCGATGCCCTTGGGGCCGTAAGTCTTGTGCGAGGCCAGGCTCATCAGGTCGACGGGCAGGGTCTTGAGATCGATGTCCATCTTGCCGGTGGCCTGCGCTGCGTCGACATGGAAGATCACGCCCTTCGCGCGGCAGGCATTGCCCAGCGCGACGATGTCCTGGATCACGCCAATCTCGTTGTTCACGAGCATGACGCTGGCGAGGATGGTGTCGGGACGGATCGCCGCCTTGAACTTCTCGAGGTCGAGCAGCCCGTCTTCCTCGACGTCGAGATACGTGACTTCGAAACCCTGGCGTTCGAGATCGCGCATCGTGTCGAGCACGGCCTTGTGCTCGGTCTTGACGGTGATCAGGTGCTTGCCCTTGCCCTTGTAGAACTGCGCGGCGCCCTTGAGCGCGAGGTTGTCCGACTCGGTCGCGCCGGAAGTCCAGACGATCTCGCGCGGATCGGCACCGATCAGGTCGGCCACCTCGGCGCGCGCCTTTTCGACCGCCTCTTCGGCTTCCCAACCCCAGGCGTGGCTGCGCGATGCCGGATTGCCGAAATGCTCGCGCAGCCAGGGAACCATCGCGTCGACGACACGCGGATCGACAGGCGTGGTCGCGCCGTAATCAAGGTAGATCGGAAAATGAGGAGTGACGTCCATGGCTGGCTCGGGCTGGCGTGGGTTTATCTTTTGTCGTGACGGCATCGAGACGGATCGGCCGGCGCCCGAAGGCGCCGCCGGATCACGACTTGGCGAAAGCGTTGCCGAGTGCGAACACCGAATTGGGTGCATTGACCCGGATCGGCTTGACCACCGGCTGCGCCGAGATCGCGCGCTTGACGGCCGGCTTGTTCTCGATCTGCACGCCCTTGGCGAGCTGGTCGTCGACCAGCTTCTGCAGCGTGACGGAGTCGAGGAACTCGACCATGCGCTGGTTCAGCGAGGCCCAGAGCTCGTGCGTCATGCAGCGGCCGGCTTCGCCGAGACAGTTTTCCTTGCCGCCGCATTGGGTGGCATCGATCGGCTCGTCGACCGAGACGATGATGTCGGCGACCGTGATGTCCGCCGCCTTGCGCCCCAGCGAATAGCCGCCGCCGGGGCCGCGGGTCGACTCGACCAGCTCGTGCCGGCGCAGCTTGCCGAACAGTTGCTCCAGGTAGGACAGGGAAATCTGCTGCCGCTGGCTGATCGCGGCCAGCGTGACGGGGCCGGTATTCTGGCGCAGTGCCAGATCGATCATGGCTGTGACCGCAAAACGGCCTTTGGTAGTGAGACGCATCGCAAGCTCCTTTGAGTGCTTACCGTTGAAATGACACCGCGGCGGGTAGCTCTGGTGACGCCGTCTCCGCCCTTCCCGGCCCGATACTGCTGGTGACCCAGTCGGTAGGAGCCGGTCCTTCATCGCGAAGTTCTTTTGTTGTTGAGTATTTCACTCAAGTATAGCAGAAGGCCACGCGTCCTGCTCGGGTAAACCCGATTGCAGTCTGAGGGGGTGTCAGGCGGTCGCGTCGCCCGGCGGCGGGATGGCGATGTTGTCGTGCACGGAAGCCCCGAAGGCCTGCTCGCGCAGCAGCGCCAGCTGGTCCCGCACGCGCGCCGCCTTTTCGAATTCGAGGTTGCGGGCGTGCTCCAGCATCAGCTTCTCGAGGCGCTTGATCTCGCGGGAAATGTCCTTCTCGCTCATGTCCTCGACCCGGGCGCGCTCCAGCTCCAGCTTGGCGTTTTCCTTGTTGGTCTTCTCGCTGTAGACGCCGTCGATCAGGTCACGCACCTGCTTGACGATGCTGCGCGGCGTGATGCCGTTGGCTTCGTTGTGGGCGATCTGCTTGGCGCGCCGGCGCTCGGTTTCGTCGATCGCCTTTTTCATCGAATCCGTCATGCGATCGGCATACAGGATGGCCTTGC
Organism: Variovorax sp. SRS16; assembly: GCF_901827165.1. Taxonomy (NCBI): domain Bacteria; kingdom Pseudomonadati; phylum Pseudomonadota; class Betaproteobacteria; order Burkholderiales; family Comamonadaceae; genus Variovorax; species Variovorax sp. SRS16. The sequence continues at coordinate 1,950,525 of NZ_LR594666.1, read as the reverse complement.
CGTTCAGATTGCGCGCCGCGCGGCCGATGGTCTGGATCAGCGAGCGCTCGGCACGCAGGAAGCCTTCCTTGTCGGCATCGAGGATCGCGACCAGCGACACCTCGGGAATGTCGAGGCCCTCGCGCAGCAGATTGATGCCCACCAGCACGTCGAAGGTGCCGAGCCGCAGATCGCGCAGGATCTCGACCCGCTCCACCGTATCGATGTCGCTGTGCAGGTAACGCACCTTGACGCCGTTGTCGCCCAGGTAGTCGGTCAGTTGCTCGGCCATGCGCTTGGTGAGTGTGGTGATCAGCACGCGCTCGTGCTTGTCGACCCGCATGCGGATCTCCTGCAGCACATCGTCCACCTGGTGCGTGGCCGGCCGCACCTCGACCTCGGGATCGATCAGCCCGGTGGGCCGGACCAATTGTTCGACGACGTTGCCCGCATGGTCTTTCTCGTACTGCGCCGGCGTGGCCGACACGAAGATCGCCTGGCGCATGCGCGTCTCGAATTCATCGAACTTCAGCGGCCGGTTGTCGAGCGCCGAAGGCAGCCGGAAGCCGTATTCGACCAGCGTGGTCTTGCGCGCCCGGTCGCCGCTGTACATGCCGTTGAGCTGGCCGATCATCTGGTGGCTCTCGTCGAGGAACATGAGCGCGTCCTTCGGCAGGTAGTCGGTCAGCGTCGCCGGCGGATCGCCGGGCGCTGCGCCCGACAGGTGGCGCGTGTAGTTCTCGATGCCCTTGCAGTGCCCGATCTCGGCCAGCATCTCGAGATCGAAGCGCGTGCGCTGCTCCAGCCGCTGTGCCTCGACCAGCTTGCCCTGCCCGACGAATTCCTTGAGCCGCTCGCCGAGTTCGATCTTGATGGTGTCGACCGCGGTCAGCACCTTGTCGCGCGGCGTCACGTAGTGGCTCGATGGATAGACCGTGAAGCGCGGGATCTTCTGCCGGATACGCCCTGTGAGCGGATCGAAGAGCTGCAGCGTTTCGATCTCGTCGTCGAAGAGTTCGATGCGGATCGCGAGCTCGCTGTGCTCGGCCGGAAAGACATCGATGGTGTCGCCGCGCACGCGAAAGGTCCCGCGCGAAAAATCCTGTTCGTTGCGCGTGTACTGCATGCGGATCAGCCGGCCGATCACGTCGCGCTGGCCGATCTTGTCGCCCGTGCGCATGATGAAACGCATCTGCGTGTAGTCCTCGGGCGTGCCGATGCCGTAGATGGCGCTCACGGTGGCCACGATCACCGTGTCGCGCCGCTCCAGCACGCTCTTGGTGGCCGACAGGCGCATCTGCTCGATGTGCTCGTTGATCGAGCTGTCCTTCTCGATGAACAGGTCGCGCTGCGGCACGTAGGCCTCGGGCTGGTAGTAGTCGTAGTAGCTGACGAAATACTCGACGGCGTTCTTCGGGAAGAACTCGCGGAATTCGCTGTAGAGCTGCGCGGCCAGCGTCTTGTTGGGCGCGAACACGATGGCCGGCCGGCCCAGCCGTGCGATCACGTTGGCCATGGTGAAGGTCTTGCCCGAGCCGGTCACGCCCAGCAGGGTCTGGAACACCTCGCCGTCCTGGACGCCCTCGACCAGCCCCGCGATCGCCGCGGGCTGGTCCCCCGCGGGCGGATAGGGCTGGTACAGCTCGAAGGGCGAGCCCGGGAATTTGATGAACTCGCCCTCCTTCGCGGGCCCGACGGGATCGGCCTGCTGCGGCTTGGGAATGACTTCAGAGATTTCTGGCATGGCGTGGACCCTGTGAGCTGGCGGCGCGGCCGGTAAAATTCAAGGCAACCGGAAAGCGTAACGCAGGTCCGGTGTTCCCGCGAATCGATCACCCCAAAGGACTTTCCATGTCAATGTTCACCGCCGTCGAGATGGCGCCGCGCGACCCGATCCTGGGCCTCAACGAGCAATATGCCGCCGACAGCAATCCCAACAAGGTCAACCTCGGCGTCGGCGTGTACTACGACGACAACGGCAAGCTGCCGCTGCTGGCATGCGTGCAGAAGGCCGAACAGGACATGATGAAAGCGCCCACCGCGCGCGGCTACCTGCCGATCGACGGCATCGCGGCGTACGACAACGCGGTCAAGGGGCTGGTGTTCGGCATCGACAGCGAGCCGGTCAAGTCCGGCCGCGTGGCCACCATCCAGGGCCTGGGCGGCACCGGCGGCCTCAAGGTCGGCGCCGACTTCCTCCAGCGACTCGCGCCCGACGCCAAGGTGCTGATCAGCGACCCGAGCTGGGAAAACCATCGCGCGCTCTTCACGCAGGCCGGCTTCAAGGTCGAGAGCTACCCCTACTACGACGCGGCCAAGCGCGGCATCGACTTCGACGGCATGCTGGGTGCGCTGAAGGCCGCGCCGGCCGGCACCATCGTCGTGCTGCATGCCTGCTGCCACAACCCGACCGGCTACGACATCACGGCCGCGCAATGGGACCAGGTGGTCGCGGTCGTCAAGGCGAACAAGCTGACCGCATTCCTGGACATGGCCTACCAGGGCTTCGGCTACGGTCTGAAGGAAGACGGCGCGGCGATCGGCAAGTTCGTCGACGCGGGCCTGACCTTCTTCGTCTCGACCTCGTTCTCCAAGAGCTTCAGCCTCTACGGCGAACGCGTCGGCGCGCTGTCGGTGCTGTGCGAGAGCAAGGAAGAAGCCGCGCGCGTGCTGAGCCAGCTCAAGACCGCGATCCGGGCCAACTACAGCAACCCGCCGACGCACGGTGGCGCGGTGGTCGCGGCGGTGCTGGGCAATGCCGAGCTGCGCGCGCTGTGGGAAAAAGAGCTCGCCGAGATGCGCGTGCGCATCAAGGCCATGCGCCAGAAGCTGGTCGACGGCCTCAAGGCAGCCGGCGTGAAGGAGGACATGAGCTTCATCACCACGCAGATCGGCATGTTCAGCTACTCGGGTCTCGGCAAGGCGCAGATGGTGCGCCTGCGCGAGGAGTTCGGCGTCTACGGCACCGACACCGGCCGCATGTGCGTCGCCGCGCTCAACAGCAAGAACATCGACTACGTTTGCCAGAGCATCGCCAAGGTTCTCTGAGCATCGCCGGGCCGCTGCGGGCCAAAGATGTCACGGCCGGCCGGCAGGACTGGGGCTCCTCCTCTATATCCTGCCCGGCCCTGCTGATATATTGCACTGCAGCAGTAACTACCCGGTTAACTCTCCGGCCCCCCCGATGCTCTATCAACTCTATGAAGCGCAGCGCTCCCTGATGGAGCCGTTCGCCGACTTCGCCCAGGCCGCCTCCAAGCTCTACGGCCAGGGCGCCGTCTTCGGGCAGACGCCGATGGCGCAGCGCATGGCCGCCGGATACGACCTGATCTACCGGCTGGGCAAGGACTACGAGAAGCCCGAGTTCGGCATCAAGACGGTGAAGGTCGGCGGCGACGACGTCGTGGTCCAGGAAAGCGTCGAGATCGAGAAACCCTTCTGCGAGCTGCGGCGCTTCAAGCGCTTCACCGACGATGCCGACACGCTCCGCACGCTCAAGAGCCAGCCCGTGGTGCTGATCGTCGCACCGCTGTCGGGCCACTACGCGACGCTGCTGCGCGACACGGTACGCACCATGCTGCAGGACCACAAGGTCTACATCACCGACTGGACCAACGCGCGCCTGGTGCCGCTGTCCGAAGGCGAATTCCACCTCGATGACTATGTCAACTACATCGAGGAATTCCTGCGCCACCTGCAATCGAAATACGGCCACTGCCATGTGATCAGCGTCTGCCAGCCCACCGTGCCGGTGCTGGCTGCGGTGTCGCTGATGGCCAGCCGCGGCGAAGGGACGCCGCTGTCGATGACCATGATGGGCGGCCCGATCGATGCGCGCAAATCGCCCACAGCCGTCAACAACCTGGCGACGAACAAGAGCTTCGAGTGGTTCGAGAACAACGTGATCTACCGCGTGCCCGACAACTTCCCGGGCGTCGGCCGCCGTGTCTACCCGGGCTTCCTGCAGCACACCGGCTTCGTCGCGATGAACCCGGACCGCCATGCCAGCAGCCACTACGACTACTTCAAGGACCTGATCAAGGGCGACGACGCGAGCGCCGAAGCCCACCGCAAGTTCTACGACGAATACAACGCCGTGCTCGACATGGATGCGGACTACTACCTCGAGACCATCCGCACGGTATTCCAGCAGTTCGAACTCGTGAACGGCACCTGGGACGTGAAGAGCGCCGACGGCCTGCTCGAGCGCGTGCGCCCGCAGGACATCCGTTCGACCGGCCTTCTGACCATCGAAGGCGAGCTGGACGACATCTCCGGCTCCGGCCAGACCCGCGCCGCGCACGACCTGTGCACGGGCGTCGCCGCGTCGGACCACCGGCACTACGAAGTCAAGGGCGCAGGCCACTACGGCATCTTCAGCGGACGCCGCTGGCGCGATCTCGTCTATCCGGAGGTGAAAGCCTTCATCGCCGCGCACGACAAGCCGCAAAAGGCCACCACCCGCGCGGCAGCCACCGGCGAGGACGCGCTCAAGCCCGCGACAGCGCCCCGGCGTACCGCCGTCAAGGCGGCGCTGCCAGCCACGCGCAGGAAGGCATCCCCGGCAGCGGCCCGCCGGCCCCGCGCGACCGCGCGCTGAGCACCACTGCGTGGTGAACACGCCGGCCGCACGCATCCTCGAGGCCCTGCCGCAGACGCAGTGCACGCGCTGCGGCTACCCGGATTGCGCCGGCTATGCGCAGGCCATCGCTTCCGGCGAGGCTGGCATTCACCAATGCCCACCCGGCGGCGCCGAAGGCGTGCAGCGGCTATCGCGCCTCACCGGCCAGCCGGCGCAGCCGATCGATCCGCGGTTCGGCACCGAAGGCCCGCGCGCGCTGGCCGTGATCGACGAAGCCTGGTGCATCGGCTGCACGCTGTGCCTGGACGCCTGTCCGACCGACGCGATCCTCGGCATCCACAAGCGCATGCACACGGTGATCGAGGCGCACTGCACGGGTTGCGAGCTCTGCATTCCGGCCTGCCCCGTCGACTGCATCTCGCTCGAAGTCGCGACGCCGGGCCGCAGCGGCTGGCAGGCCTGGTCCCAGGCCGAGGCGGATCATGCACGGGCGCGCTACGAAGCCCATTGCATGCGGCATGCGAAGAAGCCATCGCCGCGCAGCGCCGCCGCCCCGGACGTGCCCGCAGACACGGCGAATCCCTCGGAACGCAAGCGGGCCATCGTCGACGCGGCGCTGGCCCGCGCCCGCGCCGCGGCCGCATCGAAGGCCAAGGACAGGAAGCCCCCATGACGACCGACACGCTGATCCTCTACGCGCTCGCCTCGCTCGCACTCGCCATCACGCCGGGGCCGACCATGCTGCTCGCGCTGTCCAACGGCATCGCCGGCGGGATGCGGGCGGCGGCATGGGGCATTGCGGGTGCCTCGCTCGGCGCCTGCGTGCTGATCACCGTCGTCGCGCTTGGGCTGGGATCGCTGCTCGCCGCATCGGAGTGGCTGTTCAACGCGATCCGCATCGCCGGTGTCGCCTACCTCGTCTGGCTCGGCATCAAGCTGTGGCGCACCCAGCCGCTCGACCTCGGCGCGATGCTGTCGTCGACGGAACCCTTGCGGGGCCGGGTGGCCTTCCGGCGCAGCCTCACGGTCGCGCTGTCGAACCCGAAGACGCTGCTCTTCTTCGCGGCCTTCCTGCCGCAATTCGTCTCGATCGCCGAGCCGCAGGGCCCGCAGTACCTCGTGCTTGGCGCATGCTTCGTCGCCATCGACACCTGCATGATGCTGGGCTACGCCGGCGCGGGCACGCAGGCGGTGCGCTGGCTGTCGCAACGCAGCCTGCGGCGCATCCACCGCGGCTGTGCCGCCGGCATGTGGGCGCTGGCCGCGACGCTAGCGATCTGGCGCCGCCCCGGTGGCTGACTCGCCCCCAGGCTTGCCCACTTCGTGTGGCCGCCAACCCCCTTCCGGGGGCAACACCGGCGGCCCGGCGGAGCCGGTTCCGCGGTGTTTCTGAACCTAGCCTGCCGCGAGGGCCGAGAAGGCCTTGATCACTTCGGGCGGTGCTTGCACCATCTCGATCAGCACGCCTTCGCCCGCGATCGGAAATTCCTCGTTGCCCTTGGGATGCAGGAAGCAGATGTCGAAGCCGGCCGCGCCCTTGCGGATGCCGCCCGGCGCGAAGCGCACGCCCTGCGCGGCGAGCCACTCGACCGCCTTCGGCAGATCGTCGATCCACAAGCCGACGTGATTGAGCGGCGTGGCATGCACCGCGGGCTTCCTGTCGGGATCGAGCGGCTGCATGAGATCGACCTCGATCTTGAACGGGCCGCTGCCGATCGCGCAGATGTCCTCGTCGACGTTCTCGCGCTCGCTCCTGAACGTGCCGGTGACTTCGAGCCCCAGCATCTCGACCCAGAGCTTCTGAAGACGGGTCTTGTCGGTACCGCCAATGGCGATCTGCTGGACGCCCAGCACCTTGAAGGGACGTGTCGTCATGCGAACTCCATGATCACCTGGTCCACCGACAGCGACTCGCCCTTGGCGGCCGAGATCGCGCCGACCACGCCATCCTGCGTGGCGAACAGCACGTTCTCCATCTTCATTGCCTCGATCACTGCGAGCTTCTCGCCCGCCTGCACCTGCTGGCCCGACTGGACCGAGACCTCGACCAGCAGCCCCGGCATCGGCGACATCAGGAACTTGCTCAGGTCCGGCGGCGCCTTGTAGGGCATCAGCTTCAACAGCCGCGCGCCCAGCGGCGACAGCACCACGGCCTCGATCTGCGTGCCGTTGTGCGAGATGCGCAGGGCCAGCGGATTCTTGCCCGCGCCGCGCTCGACCTGCGCGACGAAGGCGCGGCCATTGACCGTGCCTTCGACCCGGATGCTGCCGAGCGATGCACCGCTGTCGATCTTGTAGTTGTGGGCGCCGACCGCGACGGCGCTGGCGCCGGTCTGGCCGTGGAAGTCCGTCACCGAGACGGGCGTGTGCACATGCTGGCCTTGCACATCCAGCGAGACGACCACGAACTGCTCGCCCACCTTCACGCCATGCCCTTCGAGCTGGCCGCTGATGCCCGAGGCGCGCGCACGGTAGCGCCGGTGCACATAGGCCGCCAGCGCGATCAGGAAATCCGGATCGTCATGCGGCACGTCTTCGGCATGGAAGCCTTTGCCGTAGTGCTCGGCGATGAAGCCCGTATTGAAATCGCCGGCCACGAACTTCGGATGCGCGAGCAGCGCCGCCTGGAACGGGATGTTGCTGCTGATGCCGCGGATCACGAAGCCGTTGAGCGCCTCGCGCATCATCGCGATCGCGTGCGCGCGGTCGCGCCCGTGCACGATCAGCTTGGCGATCATCGAGTCGTAGAACATCGGGATCTCGCCGCCGTCATAGACGCCGGTGTCCACGCGCACGCCGTAGAGATGCCCGGTATCGGCCGCGAACATCGTCTCCTTCGGCGGCTGAAAGCGCACCAGCCGGCCGGTCGAGGGCAGGAAGTTGCGAAACGGATCCTCGGCATTGATGCGGCACTCGATGGCCCAGCCCTCGCGCTTCACGTCCTTCTGCGCCAGCGGCAGCTTCTCGCCGGCGGCGACGCGGATCATGAGCTCGACCAGGTCGAGCCCGGTGATCGCCTCGGTCACCGGATGCTCGACTTGCAGCCGCGTGTTCATCTCCAGAAAATAGAAGCTCTGGTCCTTGCCGACCACGAATTCCACCGTACCTGCGCTCTGGTAGTTCACCGCCTTGGCCAGTGCCACGGCCTGTTCGCCCATGGCCTTGCGCGTGGCATCGCTGATGAAGGGCGACGGCGCTTCCTCGATCACCTTCTGGTGGCGCCGCTGGATCGAGCATTCGCGCTCGTTGAGGTAGATCACGTTGCCGTGCGCATCGCCGAGCACCTGGATCTCGATGTGGCGCGGCTCCTCGACGAACTTCTCGATGAACACGCGGTCGTCGCCGAAGCTGTTGCGCGCCTCGTTGCGGCAGGAGGTGAAGCCCTCGAACGCATCCTTGTCGTTGTAGGCCACGCGCAGGCCCTTGCCGCCGCCGCCGGCCGAGGCCTTGATCATCACCGGGTAGCCGACGTCCCGGGCGATCTCGACAGCGCGCTCGGCGGTCTCGATCGCATCGTTCCAGCCCGGAATCGTGTTGACCTTGGCCTCCTTCGCGAGCTTCTTCGAGGCGATCTTGTCGCCCATCGCCGCGATCGAATGGTGCTTGGGGCCGATGAAGACGATGCCCTCCTCCTCGACCTTGCGCGCGAAGGCTTCGTTCTCCGACAGGAAGCCGTAGCCGGGATGCACTGCCTCGGCGCCGGTCTTCTTGCAGGCCGCGATGATGCGGTCGGCCTGCAGGTAGCTCTCGCGGCTGGCCGAGCCGCCGATGTGCACGGCCTCGTCCGCCAGCTCGACATGGCGCGCGTCCTTGTCGGCATCGGAATACACGGCGACCGTGAGGATGCCGAGCTTCTTCGCGGTCTTGATGACGCGGCAGGCGATTTCGCCGCGATTGGCAATCAGGATCTTCTTGAACATGTTCTTGTCCCGTTTCAGAGGGGGATGTTCCCGTGCTTGCGCCACGGATTGTCTAACTTCTTCTCGCGCAGCATCACCAGGCTGCGGCAGATGCGCTTGCGCGTTTCGCTCGGCAGGATCACGTCATCGATGTAACCGCGCGTGCCGGCCACGTAGGGATTGGCGAAGCGCGCCTTGTATTCGGCCTCGCGCGCGGCGAGCTTCTCGGGGTCGTTCTTGTCCTCGCGGAAGATGATCTCGACCGCGCCCTTGGCGCCCATCACCGCAATCTCGGCTCGGGGCCAGGCCAGGTTGACGTCGCCGCGCAGGTGCTTGGAGGCCATCACGTCATAGGCGCCGCCGTAGGCCTTGCGCGTGATGACGGTGATCTTCGGCACCGTGCACTCGGCGTAGGCATAGAGCAGCTTGGCGCCATGCTTGATGATGCCGCCGTACTCCTGGCTGGTGCCGGGCATGAAGCCGGGCACGTCGACGAAGGTCACGACCGGAATATTGAACGCGTCGCAGAAGCGCACGAAGCGCGCCGCCTTGATCGACGACTTGATGTCCAGGCAGCCGGCCAGCACCAGCGGCTGGTTGGCGACGATGCCGATGCTCTGGCCTTCCATGCGCGCGAAGCCGATCACGATGTTCTTCGCGTAGTCGGGCTGCAGCTCGAAGAAGTCGCCGTCGTCGACCACCTTGGCGATCAGCTCCTTCATGTCGTAGGGCTTGTTCGGGTTCTCGGGCACCAGCGTGTCCAGCGATGCGTCGGCGCGCTCGGCCGGATCACCGCTCGGGCGCACCGGCGGCTTCTCTCGGTTGTTGAGCGGCAGATAGTTGTAGAGCCGGCGCAGCATCATCAGCGCCTCGACGTCGTTCTCGAAGGCCATGTCGGCCACGCCGCTCTTGGTGGTGTGCGTGGACGCGCCGCCCAGTTCCTCGGCCGTCACGTCCTCGTGGGTCACGGTCTTCACCACCTCGGGGCCGGTGACGAACATGTACGAGCTGTCCTTGACCATGAAGATGAAGTCGGTCATGGCCGGCGAATACACGGCGCCGCCCGCGCAAGGGCCCATGATCATGCTGATCTGCGGCACCACGCCCGAGGCCATCACGTTGCGCTGGAACACCTCGGCATAGCCGCCGAGCGAGGCCACGCCTTCCTGGATGCGCGCGCCGCCCGAATCGTTGAGGCCGATGACGGGCGCGCCGACTTTCATCGCCTGGTCCATCACCTTGCAGATCTTCTCGGCATGCGCTTCGCTGAGCGCGCCACCGAAGACGGTGAAGTCCTGACTGAAGATGAACACCAGGCGGCCGTTGATCATGCCGTAGCCGGTGACCACGCCATCGCCGGGGATCTTGTTGTCGTCCATGCCGAAGTCGCTGGAGCGGTGCTCGACGAACATGTCCCACTCTTCGAAGGTGTTGTCGTCGAGCAGCAGTTCGATGCGCTCGCGCGCCGTCAGCTTGCCCTTGGCATGCTGGGCGTCGATGCGCTTCTGCCCACCGCCGAGCCGCGCCTGCGCGCGCCGGTTTTCGAGTTGTTCGAGGATTTCTTTCATGGGCGTCCCGTCAAGGTGTTGTCGTTGTTCCCGCCTGTACGGCGAGAAGATTTCGTGCCGCGGTCGATGCGGGCAAGGTGCCCGCCGCAACCTGGGCGATGGCCTGTGGCAGAAGCTCGCGCACCTGCGGATGATGGCGAAAGGCATGCTTGAGCCCTGCGTCGATGCGCTCCCACATCCACGCGAGCGCTTGTTTTTCGCGGCGGCTCGCGAGCTTGCCGTTGGCCGCCTGCATCGTCCTGAACTGCGTGACTGCGTCCCAGAAGGCATCGATGCCGGTGCCGGCCAGCGCGCTGAGCTGGATCACCCTCGGTTGCCAGAAGCGCACTTCGGCCTCGGGCGTGCCCGGCGCGGCGTGGGCGGCCTGCATCGCCTGTGCGTGCGCCGGATTGCCATGGTGGCCGAAGAGGCGCAGCGCCGAGGTGATCTGGGCCTGGGCGCGGGTGGCTGCGTCCTTGTCGAGGTCGGCCTTGTTGATGACGACCAGGTCGGCCAGCTCCATCACGCCCTTCTTGATCGCCTGCAGGTCGTCGCCGGCATTGGGCAGTTGCAGCAGCACGAACATGTCGGTCATGCCGGAGACCGCGGTTTCGCTCTGGCCGACACCCACCGTCTCGACGATCACGATGTCGTAGCCCGCGGCTTCGCACACCAGCATCGCCTCGCGCGTCTTCTCGGCCACGCCGCCCAGCGTGCCCGACGAAGGGCTCGGCCGAATGTAGGCGCGCTCGTGCACCGAGAGCTTTTCCATGCGCGTCTTGTCGCCGAGGATCGAGCCGCCGGAGACGGTGGACGAAGGGTCGACCGTGAGCACCGCGACGCGATGGCCGCGCCCGATCAGGTACAGCCCCAGCGTCTCGATGAAGGTCGACTTGCCGACGCCGGGCACGCCCGAGATACCGAGCCGGAACGACTGGCCTGCGTGCGGCAGCAGCGCGGTGAGCAGCTCATCGGCTTGCGCGCGATGGTCGGCGCGCGTCGATTCGAGCAGCGTGATCGCCTTGGCGATCGCGCGGCGCTGCGGCGCACCTTCCGCCGCAAGCGCTTCGACGGTGACCGGGGTTCGAACCACCGGCATGTTCAGGCCGTGACCGCGGCGCGGATCTGCTCCAGCACATCCTTGGCACTCGCAGGTATCGGCGTGCCCGGCCCGTAGATGCCTTTCACACCCGCCTCGTAGAGGAAGTCGTAGTCCTGACGCGGAATCACACCGCCAACGAACACGATGATGTCGTCGGCGCCCTGCTTCTTCAGCTCCTGGATGATGGCGGGCACCAAGGTCTTGTGGCCGGCGGCCAGCGTGCTCACGCCGACCGCATGCACGTCGTTCTCGATCGCCTGGCGCGCGCACTCTTCCGGCGTCTGGAACAGCGGCCCCATGTCGACGTCGAAGCCCAGGTCGGCGAAGGCGGTGGCGACCACCTTCGCGCCGCGGTCGTGGCCGTCCTGGCCGAGCTTGGAGATCATCACGCGCGGGCGCCGGCCCTGCTCTTCGGCAAAGGCCGCGATCTCGTGCTGCAGCGCTTCCCAGCCCTCGGCCGAGTCGTAGGCCGCGGCATAGACGCCGGTGACCTTCTGCGTGTCGGCGCGATGGCGGCCGTAGATCTTTTCGAGCGCATCGCTGATCTCGCCGACCGTGGCGCGCAGGCGCACGGCCTGGATGCTGAGCGCGAGCAGATTGCCTTCGCCGCTTTCGGCCGCGGCGGTCAGCGCGTCGAGCGCGACCTGCACGGCGGCGGCGTCGCGCTTCTCGCGGATCGCCTTGAGCTTGGCGATCTGGCCGTCGCGCACCTTGACGTTGTCGATCGACAGGCTGTCGATCGCATCCTCGGACTTGAGCTTGTACTTGTTGACGCCCACGATCACGTCCTTGCCGGAGTCGATGCGCGCCTGCTTGTCGGCCGCGGCGGCCTCGATCTTGAGCTTGGCCCAGCCGCTGTCGACCGCCTTGGTCATGCCGCCCATGGCCTCGACCTCTTCGATGATGGCCCAGGCCGCATCGGCCATGTCCTGCGTGAGCTTCTCCATCATGTAGCTGCCGGCCCACGGGTCGATCACGTTCGTGATGTGCGTCTCTTCCTGAATGATGAGCTGCGTGTTGCGCGCGATGCGCGCGCTGAACTCGGTAGGCAGCGCGATGGCTTCATCGAGCGCATTGGTGTGCAGGCTCTGCGTGCCGCCGAACACCGCTGCCATCGCCTCGATCGTGGTGCGCACGACGTTGTTGTACGGGTCCTGCTCGGTCAGCGACCAGCCCGAGGTCTGGCAATGCGTGCGCAGCATCAGGCTCTTGGGATTCTTCGGCTCGAACTCCTTCATGATCCGGCACCACAGCAGCCGCGCCGCGCGCATCTTGGCGACTTCCAGATAGAAGTTCATGCCGATGGCCCAGAAGAAGCTCAGCCGGCCGGCGAAGCCGTCGACGTCGAGGCCCTTGGCCAGCGCTGTCTTCACGTACTCCTTGCCGTCGGCCAGCGTGAAGGCCAGCTCCAGCGCCTGGTTGGCGCCGGCTTCCTGCATGTGGTAGCCGCTGATCGAGATCGAGTTGAACTTCGGCATGTGCTCGGCCGTGTACTCGATGATGTCGCCGATGATCCGCATGCTCGGCGCGGGTGGGAAGATGTAGGTGTTGCGGACCATGAACTCCTTGAGGATGTCGTTCTGGATGGTCCCGCTCAGTTGGTCCTGCGCCACGCCCTGCTCTTCGGCCGCCACCACGTAGCCCGCCAGCACCGGCAGCACGGCGCCGTTCATCGTCATCGAGACACTGACCTTGTCGAGCGGGATCCGGTCGAACAGGATCTTCATGTCCTCGACCGAATCGATCGCCACGCCGGCCTTGCCGACGTCGCCCGTCACGCGCGGATGGTCGCTGTCGTAGCCGCGGTGCGTGGCGAGGTCGAAGGCCACGCTGACGCCCTGGCCGCCCGCCGCCAGCGCCTTGCGGTAGAAGGCATTCGATTCCTCGGCGGTGGAGAAGCCGGCGTACTGGCGGATGGTCCACGGGCGCACCGCGTACATCGTGGCCTGCGGGCCGCGCAGGTAGGGCTCGAAGCCCGGGAGTGTGTCGGTGTACTTCAGGCCCTGCAGATCGGCCGCGGTGTAGAGCGGCTTGACGGCGATGCCGTCGGGCGTGATCCAGTTCAACGCGTTCACGTCGCCGCCCGGCGCGGACTTGGCGGCGGCCTTGCCCCAGGCCTCGAGGGTGGCGGTTTGAAAGGTGGGTTCGGGTTTGCTCATGGGCGCCGCTTTGCAGGTCGTGCGAGTGGGTGGGAGTGTGTTCGCTGGGTCGAAACAGTTCAAGGCGAGTCTAACCCATCCGTAATTATTAATTCAAAGTCCTGAGTTGCGGTACATTCCGATCATGTCCGCCCTCACCCTCACCCCGCGCGCCCTCTATGAGGAGGTGGCGGAGCTGCTGCGCCAGCGCATCTTCAATCGCGAGCTCCAGCCCGGCAGCTGGATCGACGAACTCAAGCTGGCAGAGGAATACGGCATCAGCCGCACGCCGCTGCGCGAGGCGCTGAAGGTGCTGGCGGCCGAAGGCCTGGTGACGATGAAGGTGCGGCGCGGCGCCTATGTGACGGAGGTGTCCGAAAAGGATCTGGCGGATGTCTACCACCTGCTCAGCCTGCTCGAAAGCGATGCCGCGGGCGTCGTCGCCGAACGGGCCTCCGCCGCCGAGCTGGCCGAACTCGAGGCGCTGCATGCCCAGCTCGAGGCCGCGGCCAGGCCGGGCCATGTCGACCGCGAGCACTTCTTCGCGCTCAACGAGCGCTTCCACATGCGCCTGCTCGCCATCGCCGACAACCGCTGGCGCGACCAGATGGTGGCCGACCTGCGCAAGGTGATGAAGCTCAATCGCCACAACTCGCTGCTCAAGTCGGGGCGCATCGGCGAATCGCTGAAGGAGCACCGCGACGTCATGGCCGCGCTCAAGGCGCGCGATGCGGCAGCCGCGATGGCACGCATGCAGGCACACTTCCGCAGCGGGCTGGAAGCAGCTGGATAGGCTCGCCCCCCCAGGCTGCGCGCACTTCGTGTCGCTTCGCCTTCCCCCTGCCGGGGGGCGGGCCGACCGCTTCCGCTGCACGGGCGTGGCGGCCCTCACGAATGGCGCGGCGACGCATCGTCGATGCGCGTTTGCCCGCGCAGTCAGCCTTGTGTTTGCTTGCACAATACTTGCTTTGCAACGCAGATGGCAGTTTCCGAATGAGCAGTGTGGTTGTGACCGGCGCCGGCTCCGGCATCGGAGCGGCGACATGCCGCCGCTTGGCCGCACAGGGCATCGACCTCGTGATCCACACCGGCAGCCAGCGCGCTGCGGCCGATGCGGTGTCGCTGCAATGCAGCGCGGTGCGCAGCACGGTGGTGGTCGGCGACATGGCGGCGCCGCAGACCGTCGACGCCCTGCTCGATGCGGCACGCGCACTGGGTGGCCTGCGCGGCGTGGTCGCCAACGCCGGGTTCGCCGACAAGCGCACGCTCGCACAGCTGGACGACGAGATCGTCGAACGTTCGCTGCGAACGATGGTGGTCTCGCTGGCCCACCTGCTGCGCAAGAGCCTGCCGATGCTCGAAGAGACGGGCCAGGGCCGCTTCGTCGCGGTGAGTTCCTTCGTCGCCCACCGTTTCACGCTGGGCGCGTCCACCTTTCCGGCCACCGCCGCGGCCAAGGCCGGCGTCGAGGCGCTGGTCAAGGCGGCGGCCGCGGAAGTCGCCGCGCGCGGCGTGACGGTCAATGCCGTGGCCCCGGGCTATGTGCGCAAGGACCGGCCGAATGCCGGCGCGCTGACCGAGGAACAATGGCGCCAGGCGCTCTCGCGCGTGCCCGCGGGCCGGCTCGCCACGCCCGACGACATCGCGGCGCCGATCGCCTTCCTGCTGAGCCCGGAGGCGGCCTTCATCACCGGTCAGATCCTGCACGTCGATGGCGGCATGACCCTGTAGACCCCGCGCCGATTTTTTCAACCCGATGGAGAACGAACCCATGACAAACCGTCGCCACTTCCTCGCCAGCGTCGCCGCCGCCGGCGCCGCAACGACCTGGACCGCGCAAGCCTTCGCGCAGGCCGACACGACCGAGAGCGCATGGGCGCGCATCGAGCGCACCAAGGTCCTGCGCATGGGCGCGGTCACGGGCGCGGCGCCCTACTACCACAAGGACCTCGCATCGGGCGAATGGCAGGGCTTCATGATCGACTTCGGCAAGAGCCTCGCGGCCAGCCTGAATGCCAAGCTCGACATCCACGAGACCACCTGGGGCAACTCGGTGCTCGACCTGCAATCCAACAAAATCGACGTCTTCTTCGGCCTCAACCCGACGCCGGCGCGCGCGCTGGTGGTCGACTTCTCGGATCCGCTGTTCAACAACGCCTTCGTGCTGGTCGCGCGCAAGGGCTTCGATCCCAAGACCTGGGCGGAGCTCAACAAGCCCGAGGTCAAGATCGCGGTCGACATCGGCTCCTCGCACGACCAGGTCGTGACCAAGACCTGCCCCAACGCACAGATCATCCGCCTCGAGAAAGCCCAGGACGCGACGCTCGCGGTGCAGACCGGCCGTGCCGACTGCCAGGTGCTGGCCGTCGTGCTGGCGCTCACGGTCATGAGCAAGAACCCGTCGGTCGGCCACATCGTGCTGCCGACGCCGACGCAGGCGACCACCACCAACCTGGGCTTTCGCAAGGAGAGCGACCACCGCTGGGTCGAATACGTCAACAAGTGGATCGCCCAGACGCGCGCCAGCGGCAAGGTCAAGCAGGTGGTGCTGGCCAACATGCAGACGCTGTCGGGCGTCAAGCCCGACCAGGTACCGGCCGAAATCAGCTTCTGACGCGCAAGAGCCGCCGTGTACCACTGGGACTTCGGATTTCTCTGGGGCTTTCGCCAGCTGCTTCTCGTCGGGCTCGTCTACACGGCCGCCTACACGGTGATCACCACGGGGCTCGGCCTGCTGATCGGGCTGGCGGTGGCCATGGGGCGGCTCGCGCGCCCCGCCTGGCTGCGCGCGCCGCTCAGGGCCTACGTCGAGGTGTTCCGCTGCACGCCGGTGCTGGTGCAGCTGGTGTGGTTCTACTACGCGCTGCCGGTACTCACGGGCATCCAGATCTCGGCCGCGCTCGCGGCCGTGCTGGCGCTCTCGCTCTACGGCAGTTCGTTCTATTCGGAGATCATCCGCGGCGGCATCATCTCCATCGACCCCGAGCAGTCCGAAGCGGCGCGCGCGCTCGGCATGCGCCGCGGCCAGGTGATGCGCCGCGTGGTGCTGCCGCAGGCCTTCAGGCGCATGGTGCCGCCGCTGCTCAACCAGTCGATCCTGCAGCTGAAGAACACCTCGCTGCTGTCGGTGCTGGCGCTGCCCGACCTGCTGTACCAGGGCCAGAGCATCGCGCACGAGACCTATCGACCGCTGGAGGTCTACACCATCGTGGCCGTGGCCTACTTCCTCGTCCTGCTGCCGGCCACGATCCTGGTCAAGCGCGCAGAAACGCGTCTTTCGAAAACCGCCAACGCATGACTGCTTCCATGATCGAGGTGAGCCACCTCGGCAAGCGCTACGGCAGCAACCAGGTGCTGCGCGACGTCTCGCTGTCGGTCGACAAGGGCCAGGTGGTGGCGCTGATCGGCCCGTCGGGCTCGGGCAAGTCGACGCTGCTGCGCTGCCTGAACCTGCTGATCGTGCCCGACGAAGGCACGGTGCGCGTCGGCGAGCAGTCGCTGGCCTTCCAGGGCGCGGCCACGCGATTGCCCAAGGACGCGGTGCTGGCGGGATTCCGCGCGCGCACCGGCATGGTCTTCCAGCACTTCAACCTGTTCCCGCACATGACGGTGCTGGGCAACGTGATGGAAGGCCCGGTCACCGTGCTGCGGCAGCCCAAGGCCCAGGCCGCGGCCAAGGCGCTGGTGCTGCTGGGCAAGGTCGGGCTGCAGGACAAGGCCGATGCCAGGCCCGATCAGCTCTCGGGCGGCCAGAAGCAGCGCGTGGCCATCGCGCGCGCGCTCGCGATGGAGCCGCAGGTGATGCTGTTCGACGAGGTCACTTCCGCGCTCGACCCCGAACTGGTCGGCGAGGTGCTGCGCGTGATCAAGGTGCTGGCCGAGGAAGGCATGACGATGCTGCTGGTCACGCACGAGATGGCCTTCGCACGCGAGGTCGCCGACCGCGTCGCCTTCATGCGCGACGGCGTGATCGTCGAATGCGGCCCGGCGCGCCAGGTGATCGACGCGCCGGCCGAGGCCGCGACACGCGCCTTCCTGTCACGCTTTCACGAAGGCAGGCCGGCCAGCGCCTGAGTGGGTTCGGACTCGGGCGCGCGCTCGGGCTGCGGCGCATGGGCCAGCGCCATCACCGCATGCGGTGCCAGCGCCTTGACCTTGTGGTCGCTCCAGACCTGGCGCCAGCGTCGCGCGCCCGGCAGGCCGTTGCGCAGGCCCAGCATGTGGCGGGCGATGTTCGACCATGGCGTGCCGTGCTCGGCCGCTTCGCGCGCCATGTAGTCGCACATCTGCACTTCGATTTCTTCGCGCGTCAGCGACGACGGCGCTTCGCCGAAGAAATCCGCATCCCATGCGGCCAGCCACCACGGGTTGTGATACGCCTCGCGGCCGACCATGACGCCGTCGAGCAGCCGAAGATGCTCGTGCATCTGCGCGCTGTCATCGAAGCCCCCGTTGATCGAGAAGCGCAGCGCCGGGAAGTCGTGCTTCAACCGGTGCACGAGTTCGTAACGCAGCGGCGGCACCTCGCGGTTCTGCTTCGGCGACAGGCCCTTGAGCCACGCATTGCGCGCGTGGACGATGAAGGTGCCGCAGCCCGCTTCGCTCACCGCGCCCACGAAGTCGCGCACGAAGGCATAGCTCTCGGTCTTGTCGATGCCGATGCGGTGCTTGACCGTGACCGGCACGTCCACCACGTCAACCATCGCCTTCACGCAATCCGCCACCAGCTGTGGCTCGTTCATCAGGCAGGCGCCGAAAGCGCCGCGCTGCACGCGCTCGCTCGGGCAACCGCAGTTGAGGTTGATCTCGTCGTAGCCCCAGTCCTGGCCGAGGCGCGCGCAGTGCGCGAGATCGGCCGGCTCGCTGCCGCCGAGCTGCAGCGCGACCGGATGCTCCTCGGCATTGAAGCGCAGATGCCGCGGCACGTCGCCATGGACCAGCGCGCCGGTCGTCACCATCTCGGTGTAGAGCAAGGTGTGGCGCGTGAGCAGGCGATGGAAGAACCGGCAGTGGGGGTCGGTCCAGTCCATCATGGGTGCGACGCTGACGCGCATCGCATCAACAGGTTGATCGGGTCTGTTTCTTTCCGGCATCGAGAACGCGCCGAAGCGCGGTGTTCAAAGGCATGCCGGCATTCTCCCAGTTCGCACGGCTGCCGTGCCACTCGACTCTGCCTTCAGCCGCGCCACGGCGCTGATCACGGCCTGAACCAAGGCCGTCAGCGTGTTGACGTTGCGGCCGACGCCGAATCGCGTGCCGTTGACGCCGCGCATCGCCATCTCCACGATCGCCAGCGCGCTCGCCTCGGCGCCCTGGCCCAGGCTGCGCTCCTCGAAACTGTCGACCCGCAGCGTCGTGCCCAGCGCATGGACCGTCGCTTCGAGCGGGCCCGTGCCGACACCGCGAACGCGGCAAGGCCGGGCGTCGATCACGAGATCGAGCTCGATCCCCTGCCCGGCCGGATCGTCGAAGAGCCGATGGCCTCGATAAACCAGCGAACCCTCGGGATCGACGGCCGGCGCGAGGTAGGTCTGCTCGAACAGCGCCCACAGCATGGATCCGCTCACCTCCGCTTCGCTCGCATCGGCCGCCTTCTGCACGATGGCGCTGAACTCGACCTGCATGCGGCGCGGCATCACCACGCCGTGGTCGCGTTCGAGCAGGGACGCGATCCCGCCCTTGCCCGACTGGCTGTTGACCCGCACGATGCTGTCGTAGGTGCGGCCCAGGTCCTTCGGATCGATGGGCAGGTAGGGCACCTGCCACGGGCCGTCCTCGGCCTGCGCCGCGAAGCCCTTCTTGATCGCGTCCTGGTGCGAGCCCGAGAAGGCCGTGAACACCAGGTCGCCGACATAGGGATGGCGCGGATGGATCGGCACCGAGGTGCATTCCTCCGCGATCCGCGCGATCGATGCGATCTCGGAGAAGTCCAGGCCGGGATGGACGCCGTGCGTGTACAGGTTCAGCGCCAGCGTCACGAGATCGACATTGCCGCTGCGCTCGCCGTTGCCGAACAGGCAGCCCTCGATGCGCTCGGCGCCCGCCATCAGCGCCTGCTCCGCGCTGGCCACGCCGGTGCCGCGGTCGTTGTGCGGATGCACGGACAGCACCACGTGCGCGCGGCGCTCGAGATGGCGGTGCATCCATTCGATCTGGTCCGCGAACACGTTCGCGGTCGTCACCTCGACCGTGGTCGGCAGGTTGACGATGACGGGACGCTGCGGCCCCGCATCCCAGGCGCGGATGGCGGTGTTGCAGGCTTCGAGCGCGACCTCGAGCTCGGTCATGCAGAAGGTCTCCGGCGAGTACTGCAGGATCCACTGCGTCTGCGGCGCCGCGTCGGTCAACCGCTTCAGGTACAGCACATGGCGCTCGACCAGCTGCATGACCTGCGGCACCGACATGCCGAAGACCACCTTGCGCCAGACCGGCGCCGTGGCGTTGTACAGATGGACGATGGCACGCGGCGCACCACGCAGCGATTCGACGGTGCGCGCGATCAGGTCTTCGCGGATCTGCGTCATGACCATGGGCGTCACGTCGGCGGGGACATGGCCGTCCTCGATCAGTTCGCGCACGACGTCGAAGTCGATCTGCGAGGTCGCGGGAAAACCGACCTCGATCTCCTTGAAGCCGATGCGCACCAGTTCGCGGAACAGCCGCATCTTGCGGTCGCGGTTCATCGGCTCGAACAGCGCCTGGTTGCCGTCGCGCAGGTCGGTCGCGAGCCAGACCGGCGGACGATCGATGGTGCGCGACGGCCATTGCCGGTCCGGCAGGTCGACGACGGGAAGGCGGCGGTATTTCTCGGCAGGATTGGAAATCATGGGCAGGCGCGCATCAGGCGCTTTCGATG
Organism: Variovorax sp. SRS16; assembly: GCF_901827165.1. NCBI lineage: Bacteria > Pseudomonadati > Pseudomonadota > Betaproteobacteria > Burkholderiales > Comamonadaceae > Variovorax > Variovorax sp. SRS16. Next base: position 1,930,422 of record NZ_LR594666.1, on the reverse strand, counting down.
AAGGCTTCGCACAAGGCGGCGATCCGCTCGGCGGTCTCGTCCGTGCTCAGTTTGTGGACCGTGGTCCCGCCGCCCTGGCTGGCCTCGGGATGGCGCACGGCGCCATAGGCCGCGATCGCCTGCCGGGCGTGCAGGGCATCGCGCGCCGGCCATGCGCTGGCATCGACGACCTCGATCGTCGCCTTGCGCGAACGATGGACATCCATGAAGCTCGGATTGCGCGCCGCGACGCGCGAGCTCACGCCCAGGATCGCGCGCGAATCGCAGCGATAGCGCCGGATGAGGCCGGCACTGCGGCTGACCACTTCGAGCCCTTCCGCATCCGGCTGCACGGCGACCACGGCGGAGAACGCCGGCACGCCTGCGAGCTCGGCCATGCAGTGATGCAGCACGCCCGCAGCGCCGCCCGGCGTGCGGTCGATCATCATCAGGATCGTCCAGTCGGGCACCTGCGCGCACAGCACTTCGTGCACGAGCTTCGCTTTCAGCACGGGATCGAGCGCGGCGCCGAAATCGCATTCGACCCGGATCGCGCGGTCGCCGCCGGCGGCGAGGTAGCTGCGCATCTCCTTCTCGAAGGCGGCCGGCGCAAAGGACAGCACGACCAGCGGCGCCTTGAGATGCTTCTTCAATCGTGCGGCTTCCTCCACCATGGAGTCCTCCGCCAGGTCGCAATCCACCTTCTGCAACGAATACAGTTCCGGCGCGCGGCCGGCCTTCACATCGCCTTCGATGGCGACCACGCCATCCACGAGGGCCACAACGGTCATGACTCGGCTCCGGTTCAGGCGGCGATCCCGGACAGCCGGTCGATCACCTTGGGAATGATTTCGCCGGCATCGCCGACGAAGGCGTGATGCGCCAGCGACAGCAGCGGCGCGCGCTCGTCGGTGTTGAGCGCAACGATCAGCGTCGCGTCGCGCATCCCCATCAGGTGATGCGGCGCGCCCGAGATGCCGCAGGCGAGGTACAGCGCCGGGCGCACGGTCGAGCCCGACATGCCGACCAGGTGCTGGCGATCGACCCAGCCGAGATCGGTCGCAACGCGCGATGCGCCGAGGTGCCCGCCCATCATGTCGGCCAGGCGCTTCAGCGGCTCGAAGCCTTCCGCTCCGCCCAGGCCGCGGCCGCCCGACACGATGACGTTCGCCTCGGCCAGCGTCATCTCCTCGCGCCGCACCTTGACGCGCTCGGCCAGCCGCACGCCCTCGCGTGCGGCCTTGGGCCCTGCAGTCTTCGTGACGATCTCCATCGCAGCGGGTTCGACGGCCTCGATGTCGAGGGGCGCCACGTCGCGCAACGGCATCAGCACCGCTGCCGGTCCGGGCGCATCGAGCGCGGCCTCGACGATCGCCATGCCGCCGGCCGTGGCGACATCGAAGCGCCAGCCGGAAGCGCCGGCACGAATCGCCACGCAGTCCTGCACCAGCGGCAGGCCGGCCCGCGCCGCGATGCAGGCGGCCAGCATGCTGGGCAGCCGGGTGGCGGGCGCCAGCAGCAGCGCGCAGCGCGCCAGGTCCAGCTGCGCCATGACTGGCTGCACGTCGCTCGGCTCGATGTCGCCTTCCGGGTGCGCGACGATCAGCACGCGGCGCACGCCCTGGCGGCCCAGCGCCGCGACCGTCGGCGACGGGTTGGCCTCGCCGCTCAGGTTCAGGACCGCGGTGACACGCGTGTCCGGCCTCGACCGTGCCGCGCGCAGCGCGTGCACGACGACCATCGCCGAGCAGGCGTCGAGCTTGCCGCGGTCCTGCTCCACGAACGCAAACACCTCATGCATGGCGCTCACCCCCGTCTTCCATCAGCCCTGCGCCGCGGCATGCCAGCCGGCCGCGCGCCCGGTCAGCGCGCCGCACATCAATCCGCTGCCGGCCGGGTACTGGTAGTAGAAGAAACCGCCCGTCATCTCGCCGGCCGCGTACAGGCCGCGGATCGGCACGTTGCCCTGGTCGAGCACCTGCGCATTGCGGTCGACGCGCAAGCCGCCGAAGGTGAAGGTGATGCCGGTCACGACCTCGTAGCAGACGAAGGGCGGCTGCTCGATGCGCGTGGCCCAGTTGGTCTTGACCGGCGAGACGCCGACCGCCGCGCGGCCGTCGAGCACCGTGGGGTCGAAGGGCTTGTCGTCCTGCACCGCGGCGTTGAATTTCTCGACGGTGTGGGCCAGCCCCGCGGGGTCGATGCCGGCCTGCGCGGCGATCTCCTCGAGCGTGTCGCCGATGAAAGCCGCATCGGGGTCGTAGCGCTGGTCCAGGTGCTCGACACCAACCGCATCGAAGATCTGGAACGCACGGCCGCCCTGCTCCGACACCGCGTTGCCGACCGACACGTACATCTTCGTATTCCAGTCCTTGCCTTCGTCGATGAAGCGCTCGCCGGCCGCGTTGACGCTGATGCCCCAGTTGAACGAGATCTTGTTGGTCTTGTCGCTGCTCTCCAGCGTGCCGAGGTCCGGCGAGGTCGGGTCGATGGTCGTGCAGTGGCAGCCTGCCCAATGGCCGTTGGACTGCGCGCCGACCCGGATCGCCGGGTCGAGCAGGTCGCCGGTGTTGTAGCGCACGCCGCGCACCTTGACCACGTTCCAGCCCGGCCCGAGGTAGCGCGTGCGCATCTCGGGGTTGGCCTCGAAGCCGCCCGACGCGAGCACGACCGCGCCGCGCTCGACATAGCTGACGCCATCGGGGCCGCGCACCTTCACGCCGGTGACGCCGCCGGTGTCGTCGGTCACGAGGTCGTAGGCGGTCGACTGGTAGCGGATCTCGACGCCGATGCGCAGCGCCTCGGCACGCTCCATCTCGACGATGCCCGGCCCGCCGCCGACGGTCTCGAGCACGATGCCGTCGCCGAAGCCGGTCTCGATGGCGTTCGGGATGTAGGTGAGGAAGGTCCACTGCACGTTGTGCTCGACGAACCATTCCATGACGCCGTAGCTGTCCTCGGCCATCCAGCGGATCAGCTCGGGATCGGCCTTCCACTTGCTCTTGAGCTTCAGGTCGTCGATGTACTTCTGCACCGGATAGGGATTGATCCGGATCTTGTCCCACTGCGCCTGCGGCACCTGCGGCACGAACTTGCGCACCTGTTCCTTGTCGTCGAAGCCGAAGCGGATCAGGCCCGCGGTGTAGCGGCTGTTGCCGCCGTACTCGGGCTCGGGCGCCTTCTCCAGCAGCACCACCTTCGCACCTTTCTCGGCCGCGGCGATGGCTGCCGCGAACCCTGCATTGCCGCCGCCGACGACGACGACCTTGCCCGCTTTGTCTGCCTTGCTCATGTCATTTCTCCTGCGATTGAACAGTGGAAATTCTCGGCGTGGCGCTGCAAACGCTCTCGTCGAGAACGGCCAATCGATGTTGTGAAACGGCCAAGCGACACGGCGATGCGAGATCGCCGCGCGCGACACGTGCGCAGACGAAAAGCTAGCTCGTCTCGATCAGGCCGGAGCCGTCGGGAATGCCGCTCTGGAAGTAGCCGCGCGGCGTCACGCCGAGCACGGAACGGAACATGGCGATGAAAGCCGAAGGGGTCTGGTAGCCCAGGTCGAAGGCAACCTGCGTGACCGATTCGCCGTCGGCCAGGCGCGGCAATGCGGCCTGCAGCCGGGCCTGCTGCCGCCAGCGATGGAAGCTCATGCCGGTCTCGCTCAGGAACAGCCGCGACAGCGTGCGTGCGCTCGCGCCGACCACGCTGCCCCATTCGGGCACGGTGCGGTCGGACGACGGGTCTTCGAAGAGGCCGTCGCACACCGCGAGCACGCGCCGGTCCACCGGCATCGGCAAGCGCAGCGACACCTGCGGCGCGACCTTGAGCTGGTCGAAGATCACCATCGCCAGCCGATGCTCGGGCGTGTTCTCGCTCATGAGTTCGGTGCGCCCGGCGCAGTGGAAGATCAGTTCGCGCAGCAGCGGGGAGATGGCGACCGCGACGCATTCGGAAGGAAGCCCGTCGAGGCAGCGCGGATTCACGAACACGCTGTGCATGTGCAGGATGCCGTTGCCGCTGGTCTCGTGCGGCAGGTTCGGCGGCACCCACACGCCGCGGTTCGGCGGCACCACCAGCCGGGCGCGATCGGTGCGCACCGTGACCACGTTCTCGCCCGAGAAGACGAGTTGCGCCGGTTGATGCTGATGCCGGCGCGGCATCGCCGACTTGTGCCAGGTGAAGCTGGTGACCAGCAGCGGCGCCTCGAAGCTTTCGAGGTCTTCGAGACGCGCGGCGGAGACCTCCGGGTTCCAGGCCGCGTCGTACTGGCGCTCGAGCAACTTGCGTTTCTGCTTCATGGCAACTTGGCGATAGGGAGGCATCGAATGGCCGTTTCCGACGATCGACGCCGACGGGCCGGACTTACAAACACGGCAACGCACACAACGGATGCACATGCCGAGCATACGCGCGGCATCCGGATCGCAACCACGCCGAAAGAACCCATGACCCTCCCGTTGACCGCCCTGCTCTGCGAATTCGTCGCCGAGACATCCGCGCTGCCGGCCTCCGCGCAGGCCATGTCGAGGCTCTGCCTGCTCGACTGGCTCGGCGCCACGGTGGCCGGCAGCGCCGAGCCGATCGCCGGCCCGCTGCTGCGCACGCTCGAGCAGATCGATGCGGCCGGCCCATGCACCGTGATCGGCAGTCCGATCCGATGTTCCGCGCCGCACGCGGCGATGCTCAACGGGACCTTCTCCCACGTGCTGGAACTCGACGACGTCCACCTGCAGGCGGCCATCCACGGCTCGGCCCCCGTGTGGGCCGCGGCGCTGGCCGTCGCGCAATGGGTCGGTGCGAGCGCGGACCAGACGACGCTCGCCTTCGCGCTGGGCTACGAAGCGATGGCGCGCATCGGCGTGCCCTGCGGCCAGCGGATGATCGCGGAGAACCACCATCCCACCGGCGTGCTGGGCTACTTCGGCGCCGCGGCTGCGGCAGGGCGGCTGTTGAAGCTGGATGCGCGCCAGCAGGCGATGGCCTTTGGCATCGCTGCCGGCCAGGCCGGTGCGTCGACGCAGGTGCGCGGCACCATGAGCAAGCCCTTCTTCGCCGGCCACTCGGCGCACGGCGGCGTGCTGTCGGCGCTGCTCGCATCGAACGGCTTCGTCAGCGCGCCCGACAGCATCGAAGGACCGCAGGGAACGCTCGCCACCTTCTGCCTCGGCGCCGACCTCGACCCGGTCGTCGACGGCCTCGGCACGCGCTGGGAACTCGATCGCAATGCGTTCAAGGTGCACGCCTCCTGCGCCATGAGCCACGCGATCGTCGACGGCATCCTCGATCTGCGCGCGCGCGAACGGTTGCGCGCCGACGAGGTGGCGGCGATGCGGCTGTTCCTCTATCCGCACGCGACGCAATACCTCGACCGGCCGCGCGTGAACGCCGGGCTCGAGGGCAAGTTCAGCGCCCAGTACTGCGCCGCCGCGGCGCTGCTCGACGGCGTGGCGCAGGAGGGCCAGTTCACCGACGCGCGGGCCGCCGACGCAGCACTGCGCCATGCGATGGACAAGGTGGTGCTGGTGCCCGACGCGCAGTACGCGATGGACCAGGCGCGCGTCGAGATCACGCTGCGCAACGGAGTGACCCATTCGGCGGAGGTGCTCGCGGTCTCGGGATCGCCCGAGCGCCCGATCGGCCTGGACGCACTGGAAACGAAGTTCCGCCAGCTCGCGGCCAGGGCGCTGCCGCGCACGCAGGTGGAGCGGCTGCTGCAGTCGGTGCGCGACTGGCCTTCGGCCACGGTCGCGGACCTGCTGCGGCAGACGGCGCGCTGACGCCGAGATTGGCATTTCCGGCGAACAGCTTGGCAAGTTCTCTGGCGTCGCGGCGCGGCCCGCGCACGAGCATTCGGTCGTCACCGCGAACCACCGCGGGGCCGTTCCAAAACCAGGAGACATGCACATGCTTCACATCGACAAGAGAAAGCGCCGCTACGCCGCCGCCGCGAGCGTGATCGGCACCACCATCGAGGTCTACGACTTCTTCATCTTCGGCACTGCCGCGGCACTCGTGTTCGGCAAGCAGTTCTTTCCGGGCCTGGACCCGACCGCGGCGCTCATCGCCTCGTTCACGTCCTATGCGGTCGGCTATGTCGCGCGTCCGCTGGGCGCCTTCATCTTCGGGCACTTCGGCGACAAATCGGGACGCCGCGACACGCTGCTGATCACGCTGCTGCTGATGGCGCTGCCGACCATCCTGATCGGGCTGATGCCCAACTACGACACCATCGGCATCGCCGCGCCGATCCTGCTGTGCCTGCTGCGGATCTTCCAGGGCATCGCGTTCGGCGGCGAATGGGGCGGCGCGGTGCTGCTCGCGGTCGAGACCGCGCCGGACGGCAGGAAGTCGCTCTGGGGCGCGCTGCCCTCGGCCGGCGCGTCCGCCGGCATCGTGCTCTCGACGCTGGCCTGGGCCGCCGCATCGACGATGCCCGACGCGGCCTTCCAGGCCTGGGGCTGGCGCCTGCCCTTCCTGGCCAGCGTGGTCCTGCTGGTGATCGGCGTGGTGCTGCGCCTGCGCATCGACGAGACGCCCTCGTTCCAGCAAGCAAGGTCGTCGGGTACGCTCTCACGCGCGCCGCTGTCCGAGACTTTCCGCACGGCCAAGCTGCCGATGCTCAAGTGCGTGTGCCTGCGCGTGTTCGAGAACAGCTGGTTCGCGATCGTGCTGGTGTTCTTCGTCTCCTATGCGGTGACCACGGCGAAGATCCCCAAGCCGCAGATCCTCAATGCGATCGCGTTCGGCGGCGCGCTCTCCATTCCGACGCTGTTCGCCATCGGCTGGCTCGGCGACCGCATCGGGCAACGCATCATCTATGCCTTCGGCGCGGTGGCGCTGGCGGCCTGGACCTGGGTCATGTTCGATGCCGTGCTGCGCGGCGACCCGTCGCTCGTGGTCGTCATCGGGCTGGGTCTGATCTGGCCCTGTGTCTACGGGCCGCAATCGGCGCTGTTCGCGGCGCAGTTCGAGACCCGCGTGCGCTACAGCGGCCTGTCCATCGCGACCCAGCTCGCGGGCATTCTCGGCGGCGGCATCGCGCCGCTGGTGGCCGCCCTGCTGGTGGCGAACCACGGCGGCTCGCCCGCGTGGGTGGCGCTGTACCTCTCGGCGCTGGCGGTGATCGGCCTGATCGCCGTGCTGTCGATGCGGCCCACGTCCGCGCTGGATCTCGAACCCCATCGACCCGGCGGCGTCGCAGCGCTGCGCCCCACCGCCGAATTCGGCACCCCCACGCCATGACCCCGATGAAGCCCACGACCATGACCCACTCGACCGATGTCCAGCGGCGCGGCAAGGAGTTCTTCGCCGCCTGGTCGCCCGCACAGGAGCGTCATGCGCTCGGCGATGCGCAGCTCGACGCGCTCGTCGTGCTGGCCGACCGCATGATCCCCGCCGACCCGACATGGCCGGCGCCCTCGGCCACCGAGATCCGCGGCTACATGAGCCGCGGTGCGCAGCGCAGGACCGACGTCGCGCTGCTGGCCGAGGCCGTCGCCGCAGCTCGCGACGCCGGCACGCCGCACGAGATCAATGCGGTGCTCGCGGCACTTCAGCGCGACAAGCCGGTCTGTTTCCGGGTGCTGCAGGAGTTCGTCTACTACGGCTACTACGCGCAGCCGGAGGTGGTGCGCACGATCCGCGAGGCGCTGGCCTGCGACTACATCAGTCCGCCGCAGCCGCGCGGCTACGACATGCCCTTCGACACGGACATCCGCCCGGCCACCCGGGCCGGCTACGTGCCGACCGACGCGGTGAAGCGCGTCGATCTCTCCGGCATCGATCTCACCGAAGAAAAGGAAACAGCATGAATGCAACCCCGCACGGCAACGCACGAACCGAAGTGCTCGTCATCGGCGCCGGCATGGCCGGCGGCGTGCTCGCCGCCCGCTTGAGCGACCATGGCGTCAAGGTGATCTGCCTCGAGCAGGGGCCCGAGCTGCATCCGCTCGAACTGCCGCACATGTCCGACCTGTTCGAACTCGAGAAGACCCGCAATGCCAACGCGCATCCGAACGTGCGCGGCCTGCAGGAAGACTATCCCGTGACCTCGGACGACGAGGGCTCGAGCATCCGCATGGTCAGCGCGGTGGGCGGCAGCGCCAACAAGTATTCGGGCGTCTGGATGCGCCCGCGGCCGAGCGATTTCCGCAAGGGAACGGAGCACGGCATGGCGCCGGACTGGCCGATCAGCTACGAGGAACTGGCGCCGTACTTCGACATCTGCGACAGCGAAATGGGGATCGCGGGCCTGGACGGCAATCCGGCCTATCCGCCCTATGCGCCGCGCTGCAATCCGGCCCTTCCGATGGGCCGCGCCGGACGCAAGCTGGCATCGGCGCTCGACCGGCTCGGCTGGCACTGGTGGCCGACCGACAACGCGATCGTGACGAAACCCTTCGACGGCCGGCTGCCCTGCAACCACTGCGGCCAGTGCGTGATGGGATGCCCGCGCGGATCGATGAGCACCAGCGCCAACAGCTTCTGGCCGCGCGCCGTGCGCAACGGCGCGGAGCTGCGGACCTTCGCGCGTGTGCACCGCATCCTGATGTCGAACGGCAAGGCGACGGGCGCGCTGTACGAAGACCTGCACACCGGCGCGCTGCACCGCATCCGCGCCGACATCGTCATCGTGGCGGCCAATGGCATCGGCACGCCGAGGCTGCTGCTGATGTCCGCGGACGGCACCAACGGCCAGGGCATCGCGAACGCCAGCGGCCTCGTCGGCAAGAACCTGATGTTCCATCCGCAGGCCTTCGTCGAGGGTCTGTTCGACGATCCGATGGACAGCTACAAGGGCGCGCGCGGATCGCCGCTCTACGTCGGCGAGTTCCACGAGACCGACACCGCGCGCGGCTTCGTCAACGGCTACACGATGATCATGGTGCGTGCGCCGGGCGCGGGCTACGCGGCCATGGGCTACTCGACCTTCAGGCCGGTCGACTGGGGCGCGAACCACCACCGCCATTTCGCCGAGATGTTCAATCGCCAGGCGTGGTTCCTGAACCTCGCGGAAGACCTTCCGCTCGCGCGCAACACGGTCACGCTCGACCCGCTGAAGAAGGACTCGAGCGGCCTGCCCGTGCCCAAGGTGTCCTACCGCATGCACGACCAGGACCGGCGCGCGACGCAGCACTCGATCGTGAAGGCCGAAGAGGTGATGCGCACCGCCGGCGCCCGCATCGTCAACAACTCCGGCGTGCTGGAACAGCCGTGCGGCTTTCACCTGATGGGCACGGCACGCATGGGCTTCACGCCCACGGACTCGGTGGTCAACAAGTGGCATCGAAGCTGGGACATCGACAACCTGTTCATCTGCGACGGCAGTTCGATGGCCACCAGCTTCCCGGTGACGCCGACGGCCACCATCGGCGCCATGGCCGTGCGGCTCGCCGACCACATCGTGCGCAACAAGGCCGCGATCCTGCAGACCAATGCGGTGCGCGAAGCCGCGCACGCCGCAACAGCCCCCGAAAGGAGCCTCGCGTGAAACAGCTTCCGATGTACATCGACGGCAAGGCGCATCGTCATGCCTCGGGCCGGTGGATCGATTCGCACGACCCCTACACCGGCCGCGCCTGGGCGCAGATCGCGCAGGGCGATGCCGCCGACGTCGAGTTCGCGGTGCAGGCCGCCGACGCCGCGTTCCGCAGCGGCCCGTGGCAGCAGATGAATGCCAGCCAGCGCGGACTTCTGCTGCATCGCGTGGGCGAGCTCATCGCGCGCGATGCCGCGCAGCTCGCGAAGCTGGAGGTGCAGGACAACGGCAAGCTCATCGCCGAGATGAGCGGACAGCTGCACTACGTGCCGCAGTGGTACTACTACTTCGGCGGCCTCGCGGACAAGGTCCAGGGCGACGCCATTCCGCTCGACAAGAAAGGCTACTTCAACTTCACGCGCCACGAGCCGCTGGGCGTGGTGGCGGTGATCACGCCGTGGAATTCGCCGCTGCTGATCCTGAGCTGGAAGCTCGCGCCAGCCCTCGCGGCGGGCTGCACGGTGGTGATCAAGCCTTCGGAATTCGCTTCCGCATCGACGCTGGCCTTCGTCCGGCTGTTCGAGGAAGCGGGCTTTCCGCCCGGCGTGGTCAACGTGGTCACCGGCTACGGGCGCGACGTGGGCGCCGCGCTGGTGGAACATACGCTGGTGAAGAAGATCAGCTTCACCGGCTCCGACGAAACCGGCCGCCACATCAATGCGCAGGCCGCGCGCCAGTTCAAGCGCGTGAGCCTGGAGCTCGGCGGCAAATCGCCCAACATCGTGTTCGAGGATGCCAACCTGGACGACGCGGTCAATGGCGCGGTCTCGGGCATCCTCGCGGCCACCGGTCAGACCTGCATCGCCGGCAGCCGACTGCTGCTGCAGCGCTCGATCCACGACGAATTCACGCAACGGCTGATCGCGCTCGCGAAGACCGCGCGCATGGGCGACCCGCAGTCGCACGACACCCAGGTCGGCCCTGTCACGACGCAGCCGCAGCTCGACAAGATCATGGCCTACATCGAGGTCGCGAAGGCCGAGGGCGCGACGCTGGCACTGGGCGGCGCACGCGCCGATCGCCCCGAATGCGGCAGCGGCTGGTTCGTCGAGCCGACCGTGTTCACCGGCGTGCACAACGGCATGCGCATCGCGCAGGAAGAAGTCTTCGGCCCGGTGCTGTCGATCATTCCGTTCGACGACGAGGACGAGGCGGTGAAGATCGCCAACGACACGCGCTATGGATTGGGCGCGGCGGTCTGGACCTCCGACATCGGCCGTGCAATCCGGATGTCCGAACGCATCCAGTCCGGCACGGTATGGATCAACACCTACCGCGCGGTGAGCTACATGTCGCCCTTCGGCGGCTACAAGGACTCCGGCGTCGGCCGGGAGAACGGCATCGACGCGCTCAAGGAATACCTGCAGGTCAAGAGCGTCTGGATCAACACCGGCGCGCAGACCGCCAATCCCTTTGTCATGCGCTGAGCGCCGCGGCCGAAGAACACGACACGCCGATGGCGCAACGAAGCAGCAGGCCTCTGAAGGCGAGCAGCATGCATGCCGCGCTGGCGCGCGAGATCGCCGACGCCGCGATCGGGATGGCGCGGCATTTCCGGGGCGCGGTGACCGTCGCGGTGCTCGACGCCGGCGCGCATCCGGTGCTGCTGCAGCGCATGGACGGTGCGACCCTCGGCAGCATCCAGGCGGCACTCGAGAAGGCGCGCAGCGCCGTGCTCTTCGCGCGGCCCACGAGCGCGCTGGAGCGCGGTGGCTGGGCCTTCGGCACGGTGAGCGACCTGTGCGCGGTGGCGGGCGGCATTCCGGTGATCCACAAAGGCCGGCTGATCGGCGGCGTCGGCATCTCGGGCCTGACACCGCAGCAGGACGAGGAGGTTGCCAAGGCCTGCTGCGCGCTGGATGCGCTCAACGGCAATTCGGCGTAAGCGGTGCCTGCTCAGCCCTCGCGCGCCACGCATCGCCTGTAGCTCGAAGGTGCCCGGCCGGTGGTGCGCTTGAACATGGCCGAGAAGCCGGCGATGCTCGCATAGCCGAGATCGGCCGCCACTGCACCGACCGAATCGCCCTGGCCGAGGCGCCGGATGGCTTCCACCGCCAGCAGGGCCTGGCGCCACTCGTGGTAGGTGAGCCGGGTTTCCTGGACGAAGTGCCGGGCCAGCGTGCGGTAGGAAGCGCCGACGATCTGTGCCCAGTCGGCCAGCGTGCGTTCGTCCAGCACGTCCTCCAGCAGCGCAGTGGCGATGGTGCGCAGCCGCCGGTCCTGCGGCATCTTCAGCGACAGCGCGCCGGCCGGCGCAGCGCGCGTCTGCGCGACCAGCACGTCGAGCAGGCGATCGGCATACGCGCCGCTGCGGTCCTCGATGTCCACCGCGCCCATGTGGCACAGCAGCTCGCGATAGAAGGCCGAGGTGTCGAGCACGCAGGGGAAGCGCAGCGCCTGCGGCGCGCGGCGTGGATTGACGGCCACGATGCGCACGTCCATCTCCTTGAGGCAGGTCGCGCGATGCGGCAGCTCGGCCGGCATCCAGACGGCGGTGCCGGGCGGCACAACCAGCAGTACGTCGCCGACGAAGACCGTCAGCGCCCGCTCGGCCGGCAGGCCGATCTGCGGCCACGCATGGGCATGCACGACGGCCCGATCGCAATGCGTCACGCGCTCGCGGCCCGCGATGAACGGCAGGTCCGCGCTCGGCTGAAGCGGCGCCATGCGCAGGGCTTTCGGCCGACGGGTGTCCGGTGCCCCTCACTCCGCTTCGATGCGGGCCCGCGTCACGATGTCCTGGATGGTGGCCGTCTCCGATTTCAGGAAGCTCTCGAAGGCCGCCGGCGGTTCGTCGACGGGCGTCATGGCCAGGCCCTGCAGTTTCTCGGACGCATCCTTCTGCGTCAGGATGGAACGGATCTCGCGATTGAGCATCTGCACCGTCGCCGCCGGCGTGGCCTTGGGCGCAAGGATGCCCAGCCAGATGTCGTAGCTGACGCTCGGATAGCCGCTCTCGACCGCCGTGGGCACGTCCGGGAAGGCGGCCGACCGTTCGCGCGAGAAGACCGCGATGGGCCGCAATGCGCCCGACTTGATGTGCGCCGACACCGAGAACAGCGAGAGGATGCCGGCCGGCACCTGGCCGCCCATGACGTCGGTCATCGCGGGCGCGGCGCCCTTGTAGGCCACGTGGTCCATGTCGACGCCCGACGCGGCCTTCAGCATCTCGCCGGCCAGCTGCGCCGCGCTGCCGCGGCCATAGGTGGCATAGAAGAGCGTCTTGGGATGCGCCTTGCCATAGGCGACGAATTCGGCCAGCGTGCGCACGGGCAGCTTCGGATTGACCACCAGCACGCTCGGGCCGCGCGACACCTGCGCGACCGCGGCGAAGTCGCGCTGCGCCACGTAGCCCGTGTCCTTGTACAGGTACGGGTTGATATTGTGGTTGTTGGAGGTCAGGAGCAGCGTGCTGCCGTCCGGCTCCGCCTTGGCGACGAACTCGGTGGCCAGGTTGCCGCCGGCGCCGACCCGGTTCTCCACGATCACCGAGCGCTTCAGCCGGGTCTGCAGCTTCTCGGCGATCAGGCGCGCGGCGAAGTCCGCCGAGCCGCCCGGCGAGGTGATGACCTCGATCCGGATCGTCTTGCCGGCGGGCAGCTCTTGCGCGTGGAGGCCCGCGCAAAGACCCAGCAGCACGGCACCTGCAACCAGGCACCTCCGATGCAATGGAAGGTTTGGCATGTTCTGTCTCCGTCATCGTAGGGATGTGTCAGAGATTCAGTCTACGCAGGCCGCAGGTGGGGCGGTGCGTGGAAGTTGCCATGAAATCGAGGGTTTCGGCCAATGTGGCGAGCGTATGCACACAGGTCGCCGGTTCCACGCCGGCGTTCCCGGCTGGACGCCCGCATCCGATTCTTATAGGATACCCCCCTACCCTATCTGAACAACCATGAGCCACACCATCCACGAGAAGCAGAAGCTTCTGAACCGGGTGCGCCGCATCCGCGGTCAAGTCGATGCCATCGAGCGCGGGCTGCAAGGCGAAGTGGGCTGCGCCCAGGTCATGCACCTGATCGCCGCCAGCCGCGGGGCAATGAACAGTTTGCTGGCCGAGGTTGTCGAAGACCACATCCGAACCCACTTGGTCGATCCGGTCAAGCACCGCGGCGCACTCGATCGCGATGCCGCCGACCAGCTCGTCGATCTCGTCCACAGCTACTTCAAATGAGTGAGGCGAATATGACCTCGAAGAATGCGGCACACAGCCATGTCTTCCTCGGCGCCGGGCACGAGCGCAGCGAACGCAAGACATGGATCGTGATCGGGCTGTGCGGCGTCATGATGGTGACCGAGATCGTCGGCGGCATGCTGTTCGGCTCCGTGGCCCTGGTGGCCGACGGCCTGCACATGTCCACGCATGCCGGCGCGTTGTTGATCGCGGCGCTGGCGTACACCTACGCCCGGCGCCATGCGACCGATGCGCGCTTCACCTTCGGCACCGGAAAGCTCGGGGATCTCGCGGGCTTCACCAGCGCCATCGTGCTGGCCATGATCGCTCTGCTCATCGGCTATGAGGCCGTGAGCCGCTTGCTGACGCCTGTCGGTATCGATTTCAACCAGGCCATTCCGATTGCGGTCCTCGGCCTTCTCGTCAACCTGGCCAGTGCATGGCTGCTGAGCAGCGGCGGGGATCATCACGGGCATGGCCACTCACACGCTGAGCATGAGCATGAGCATGAGCATGAGCATGAGCATGAGCATCTCAGCGTCGGCGCAAAGACGCACCAGGACAACAACTTCCGGGCCGCCCTGGTCCATGTCATGGCCGACGCCGCTGTCTCGGTGCTGGTGATCCTGGGATTGATCGCTGCGCGACTCTTCGGCTGGCTCTGGATGGATCCGGCGGTAGGCATCGTCGGCGCGCTCGTGATCGCCAACTGGTCGTACGGGCTGATCCGCGACACCGGCGCGATCCTGCTGGACATGAACGTCGATCGGGAGATGAGCGAGGATGTTCGCAAGGCCATCGAAGCCGACGGTGATCGGCTGGTCGACCTGCACCTTTGGCGTCTTGGCCCCGGCCACCTCGGCGCGATCGTCTCGGTCGTGACCGCTGCGCCGCGCGGGTGTGATTTCTATCGGGCCAAGCTGGGCAGATTCCGCTCGTTGTCGCACGTCACTGTCGAAGTCCGGACGCCGTAGCGCCTGTTCCGCGGACTGCGGCGAGCCGCATGCCAATGGCATGCCCGGCGCAATGTCTCCCAACCGGACAGCGCCAATGATTCAGCAGGTGGTGGCTGTCACACATGAGTGATGAGCGCGATGGGGCCGTCGTTCAAGGTCAACCCGACCCCTCGCCGAAGGCCACGGCTCTGACCGTCCTCAAAAGGATCCTGATGTCGAGCCAGAGCGACCAGCGACGAACGTATTCGACGTCCAGTGCGACGCGTTGTGCGTACGAGAGCCGATTGCGCCCGCTCACCTGCCACAGACCGGTGATGCCCGGTTTGACCGAACAGTAGTGGCCCCAGTGCTGCCCGTACAGGCTTCGCTGGCGCTCCATGCAAGGCCGGGGACCGACCAGGCTCATGTCACCTTTCAGCACGTTCCAGAGCTGGGGCAGTTCGTCGAGACTCGACTTGCGGATGAGCCGCCCCAGGAACGTGATGCGGGGGTCCGCTTCCAGCTTCTGGAAAGTGTCCCACTGCGTGCGGGCCATGTCGTTGCGGCTCAGGTATTCCTCGAGCACCCCTTCAGAGTTGCGCAACATCGACCTGAACTTGTAGAACCGGAAGCGCTTGCCGCCCTCGCCGACCCGGTTGTGCCAGAAATGCACGGGGCGGCCCATGCTCACCTGCACCGCCACGCACAAGGCAAGGTACACCGGACTGAGCACGATCAGGAGCGCAGCCGCCCCGACGATGTCGACGCAGCGCTTGAGGCGTTTCTGCGAGCGCGTGAGAGATCGCGCGAGAGCTTCCGGTGCGGTGCTGCCATCCGGGGCCTGCCAGAGCGACCGTCGCTGCGGATCATCGGCGGTATCTGATTCGGGTCTGAACATCGAACGCTCCAATGGACAATGAGCGCAACGGCCTGATGGTCGTTGGCACGGGACAACATGGGATATGGGACGGCAAGGCGACCTCCGCCAGGCTGTTGCCAACCATCCGGTCAACGTCGCTACTTCACGGGCATCGAGAGGATCTTCTCGGTGCCCGGCCCGGCCTTCAATTCCCCCATCGACGGCATGCTGGGGGGTGCCTTGCCCACCTGCACGGGAATCGAGATCGAACTGGTCGTGCCGTTCTGCGTCGTGAACACATGGAGATAGCCGATGCCCTGGGCCGCGGGCACGACCTCGACGGTCCAGTTCGAGACTTCGCCGGCCGGCAGCGTGCGCGTTGTCGCGGCGGAGCCGAGCTTGAGCCCGGCGTCGCTGCGCAACTGGACCGTCGCGCCTGCGGGGTCGGTGATGCCGTCGAAGCTCAGCACGATCGAGGTCGCCTGGCCCGCCTGCGGCAGCGGATCGACCCGGTACTGGACGGTGACACCCGAACCGTTCACCTTGCTCGGCGCCGTTGTCATGCCGGCAGCGCTCCTGTTTCTGCCGTCAGCGCAGGCCTGCAATGGCGCGCAGAGTACGAGCGCAAGCAGCATGAACGACGCGCCCAGATTGCCAGTTCTGTTCATGGATCTGCTCCTCATTGGATGGTGACGGTGAAGCAGGTGTTCGCCGAGGCATTGTTGAAATCGTTGATCGCCAGCACGCTGGTACCGGCAGGCAGGTTGACCAGCGCGCTCTCGGTCGGGCCGGGGCCCTCGCTTTGGGCGATCGGGTGTCCGCTGTAGACGGTGACATCCGGGTCGGAGGCCAAAGGCCCGGCGACCGTGATCATGTGGTTGGCCGCGGCCGGCAGGTTGAAGCGCAGGTAGGCGAAGTTGCCGAGCTTGTTGCCTGCACCGGCCAGGTTGGACACGCAGGCAGTCGTGTTGCCGCCGACAGTCGCTTGCCGGTACATGGGCAGTGCGAGCGCGATGCCGCCATTGTTCGTTTCGGCGTTGCCGAAGGGATCGCTCGTGGCCGCGCTGATGCTCTGGCCGACGAGCAGGCTCACCAAGGCCGGCGCACTGCCCGGGGCAGCGGCCTCGAAGGCCGCGGTGAAGGAATGGATGGACGTCAGCGCGACCCCGCTCTTGAAGGGGCCCGTGAGTGTGTCGTGAATCGGCTTGAAGCCGACCTGGCTGTTCAGCTTCCACAGGATCGAGTGGATCGAGGCCTCGCGAAACCAGCCCGGGTTCGATGTCACGCCGGCAGTGAGATCGAGATTGGCTCCCTGGACCTGACCCGGTCCGGCGGAGTCGGTGTAGTTGCTGCGTTCCAGCGAAATGCCGGACCATGCGTTGCCCCAGCCTTCGGAGAATGCGACGCGCCGATCCAGGCGGTCGGTCAGGGAATGGCTGCCGCCGGGCGAGTCGTCACGGCTGAAGACCGATTGGTAGTAGTGGCCCCATTCGTGCGCAATGACCGAGGCGTCGTATTCGTCGGTGTCCACGTCGGCTTTGCCGAGGACGTAGATCGCGCGGCCGCTGGGATCGCCCGCGGTGAAGAAGGTCGAGCCGATCTGACCGAGCGAGGGGTCGCCGTTGGCCGGCAGGTTGTTGACGCTCCAGAACAGCCGCAGCGGCGGAAAGATGGCCATGGGCGCCACCGACAGGACTTTGGTCTGCGTAGTGTAGACCGTGTCGAGGATCGAGAACGGCGCCGCCACCCGGGTCGCGCTGTAAGCTGTGCCGTCCCAGCCGGAAGGCGCATGGACGTCGCGCACGATGGCAGCGGTGCCGGACGAGAACACAGGTGTTTCCATGCTGTAGATGGCATCCGACTGCGTGTTGTCGCGCACGCTCACATCCCACGCAGGGCCGCTGCCGACCTGCAGCAACTGCGCCTTGACTCTGACGGCAATGGGTGTGCCTGAAGGCACTGTCACCGAGTACGCGCCGTTGGCGTCTGTGGTCGTGGTGGCGATGACCGACGCGCCGTTGACGATCTCGACGACCGCGCCGCGAACGGGCCTGGACGCACTCGCCGAGTAGACCAATGCACCTGCCGGGTTCGGGACCGCGTCGTAGCTCGCGGTACCGCTCAGGTTGACGGATGCAGTGCCCGGTGAACCGGCTGCGGGAAGCGCGACCACCGGGAAGCCGCCGCCCCCTCCGCCACCGCCACCGCCGCAGGCGGCGAGCACAACCGCCACCGATATCGCTGCCTTCTTCACCCACTCAGCAATTCGCATGCGTCATCCTTCCGAAAGAAGAAATGATCTCGCTGTCTTCGGCAACAGAGGTGGTCAGTGGCATTGGAATAGCGTCACGGTGTTATGAATCAGCGACTCGCACTGCATTGCTCGAATGCGCGGCGAAGACCGCGGCAAACATCGGCACGCGCAGCTTGTTGCCGAACTCATTCAGACGGTTGTCGTCGAAATGGATCGGTCGACCGCGCAGCACACCCGAACAGCATCCGTCCCGACGTTTGAAACAGGCATCGATCCGCGTTCAATGGCTGCCTCAATAACCTCTGTTGCGTGTTCATGAACGAATCCTGGAAATGTGAAAAACTTCCATTTTGTAATGCTGTTTTCGTACATGGTGCGGCATGCGCTTGTAAGACGACAACTCGAATTCGTGCACGGCGATTCGTCACGGATTCAGACGCACCACGCCTCATCGAAACCCAGGGCGACATATGGCCGCAAGGGAGCATCGCTGCCGGGGACGCGAGTGGGATGGCTTGCGTGGCGCAAGGCCTCGGCCTCCTGTCGCGCTGGCATGCGCGTCAAGACGAGCGGCGACTTCAGACGCTAGGGTGGACCTTCGGTGCTTCGCAAGAATCCGCTTTGCGCATAGCGAGATTGAAATGCGTGGCGCTCCGAATTTGACGCAGATGAAAACACGCTCGCCCTCGCGTCAATGGTTGTGCCCGCGACCATGCCCAGGGCCGCGATCATGGCCATGGCCACGATCGTGCTCGTGGTCCCAGCCACGATCGTGGTCACGGTGACCGTGGTCCTCCCAGCCACGATGCCGGCCGCGCCCCCAGCCAGGATGCTCTGCCTCGTAGCGTTGGCGAACCCAGGATTCCTGTACGAAGTACACCGGCTGGCCGCAAGCGTTGTAGCGCCCGCAGTAACGGCGCCAATTCTGCTGATGCGCTGCTGGCACGTAGAGATAGATCGGCGGTCGCTGCACTGGCGCGGGGGCAATGATCACCGGTTGGGGAAGAATCAAAGCGGGTCGTGGAAGATCACCAATGTTGATGCGGCCGTAGACGCCCGGCTGGTTGATGCCGATCGACACGCCGACACTGGGCTGCGCGTTGGCGGAACCCAGCGCACCGACGGCGAGCATCAGAGTCAGAATCTTTTTCATAGTGTCTTTCAATTTCAAGAGTGCTGGTGGAAGCGTAACGCAAGCCGGCTGATCGCCTCGATCGCGGCTATGGACCGAAGCTGACCTGGCTGGCGAGCAGGATCCCATTCACGACCTCGGCGCCCACGACCGTCACCTTCACGCCGTTCGCCAGGTTTGCTTGTGTTCCGTTCACGAACGCCACGTCAGGCGCGCTGGCGTTCACCAATTGCCCATGCACGCGGAAGCTCGCTGCCGAGACATAGTTGCCTATCGAGCCGATGAGCGTGAAAGAAGGCAGCGCGCCAGCGCCCGGAATGTGCTTGATCTTGATTTCCGTCGCAACCAGCACGCCATTGACAAGCGTGCCGCCGACCTGGATCTTGACCCCGTTGCCGATCTTGGAGGCTTGCCCTCCGGTGATCTGGGCGGCGGAAGCATCGATGGATCTTCCCAGGACCTGGAAGGAGTTCAGCGCCGCGTAGTTCGTGATCACGCCTTCCAGTTGGATCGGCGTGCCGGTCGCCCCGGGGATCGGGTACCAGCTTTCGACTTGCGTGGCCGTGAGCAAGCCCGGTGAGGCCTGGGTGTCCGCACGGACACGCACGATGGTGCCGTTCGTCAGCGTGGTCGGGTCGATGCCACCGGCAAAACTCGCTGAACCGTACGCGACCGTCAGGCCGCCCAGCGCAAAAGTACCTCTTGCCAAATCCAGTTGCTGAACGGTTCCCGTTGCAATGGGTGCTGCACTCGGGATCTGTTGCTGGACACGCGTGGCGCGCAGTACGCCAGGGCTTGCCGGAAGGCCCCAGACCTGTATCGTGGTGCCAGGTATCAGGCTGGCCAGTCCGGACACATCGGCCCAGACGGTTGCCTCGTCGATGGTCACCGTCGTCCCCATGACGACGAAGCTGCCCCCGATGGGATCGATGGCCGTGACCGGCCCGCGCAAATCCGCAGCGGACGTCACTTGCGTGGCGACACCATTCGTGAACGAGGCGTCGACCGAGCCCATGACCTCGACCGACATGCCGATCTGCAGGGCCGCCGCATCCCGAAGATCGATGGCCGCGTTGTCGATGTCGTAGCGAAGGCCGTTGACGATGATGCTTCCAATGCCGTCGACCGCGCCCACGCTGGTGGCGTCACCGGCGACGCTGATACCCGTTCCGCCAGACCCTACGCCCGAGCCATTTCCGTTCGAGGCGGTGGTTGTCGATCCACTGGCCGCGCTGCTGCCGGTGCTGCCGCTGTCCGTGCCGCCCGACACGACGGCCGCAGTGAGCGTGGCGCCGTCGGTCGATGCGGCGACACTCGCCGAAACGCTGCCGCTGCTGCTGCTGCCAATGCCGCTGCTACTGCCGCCCCCGCCGCACGACATGAGCAGTGCGATCAAAAGGGTGTTGAGGCCGCCGCGCCAAAATCTGGTGTTCATGATTCGCTTCCGCCGCTACCCGATGGTTTCTCGGCGTCTTCGTAATAGGTATAGATGCCGACACGGATCCGGCCCGAGCCTGCGTCTCCCGCCCCATCGACAGCACGGGTCATCTCGCGGGTGAGTTCGAGATGCAGCGCGTTCCAACGCCGCCGCACGAGTTCATGGATATTCTCGCAGTCCTGCAAGCTCAGGCCGTTCGCATACACCGACCGCTCGAGCATCGGCGATCGTTCGCCCAGGATATTGGAGACGGCAGCAAGCAGATGATCGCGTGAATTGTCCCCCATGAACGCGAGCATCGACTGGAGATCCTGCGCGGGCACGAAGCCATCGGCCTTCAGCTCGACGTATCCGCCGTCCTCGCTCACCATGTTGAGCCGCACCAGCTCGTCCAGGATCGCGCGATGATGGACGTTGCCGCGGCTGCCTTGCCTGGCCAGCTTCTCGAAGGACTGCGCCTGCGCCTCAGCGGTGATCGGCAGACGCCGGGATGCGGGGTCATCGGCGAGTACCTGCAACCACATCGTGAACGTCTTTGCGGCGGCCGATACGTCCATGCTGGGCAAAGCGTCGGCCGTCTCCCGCACCTTGGCGGTGATCGCCTTGCGGTTCAATCCCGTCGTGACGGACAACTGGCTGATGTTCGGCTCGCTGACGCCCTGGGCGCGCCACACGCGGCGCGCCTCGTCCAGGAGAAGATCCCGCATCAACTCTTCCAGGTGCCGATGCTTGAGCCCTAAGGCCAACCCCAGCCTGACCAATGGACGCATGACGCGTGCACAGGCGGCCTGGGCCCAAGCGAGTCGGTTATCCATGAAGAGATGACACGTCCGTTCGGTGAATCCAGTGGATAGCGGGCTAATGTAGCAAACACGTGACAGTCGGCTCGATGTCGGACAGCCCCTTCCGACGAAGGTGCTGTCCGACATCGAGCGAACCGGAAAGGCGGGGAAATCCGCGCGAGCTCAACAATCAGGGGTCGATGTTCCGATACCAATAGGTCCTCTTCCTCGTCGCCTTGATCGGAATGTCCGGCCTTTGTGCGCCGATGCTCGAGCGCGAATCGGCGCCACCGCCGCCGCCGCCCGCGCCGATCAGGAAGGGGATCTGCTTCGATTTTCCGTCGATGATGAGCGTGACCATGCCGAATACCGGCGAGGGCGCAAGGCCGCCGCCATCGAGGACGGTCTGGTTCGTTGTGCCGTTGATGAAATTGATCTCGTAGCTGCGTGCCGTACCCAGATTGGCCTTGCAGCTGTTCGCGCTGGGCGCCGAGGGCTGGTTGGTTCCGAAGTGAACCAGCCCACCCACGGTGGTGGGTGCGTTCACCCCCTTCTCGCCGAGCGACGTATTGCCCTTGCTGTCCAGCCCGAGCAGGGTCACGTAGAAGCCATTGAGAGACCCGGCATAGGGCGTCGATGTCGCATTGAACAGCGAGAGAGGCTGAGCATCGGCGGTGCTGCTCGTGTCGTCGCGCATCGCGGTCCAGCCGGACGCGCTCATGCCCACGTTCGTGTCCTTGATCATGTAGAAGCGATTCACGATGCTGTTGGCCTGCTGGCTCGCCAGCGGATGCTCCCGGTCTCCCGTGACCGCCAGCACCGCGTCGAAGTTCTTCGTCAGCACGACGTCGGGCGGGAAGAAGAACTTGCGCTTCGTGGTCCCCGTGCCGCCCAGCGCCGCGAACAAGGTCGTCTGCCAGGTACTCGGGCCAAAATTCGGCGCGCCCGCCGGCGGCTTCAGGTCCACACGCCAGATATTGCCGCCCAGATCGGCCGTGTACAGCCTGTCGATGAAGCCGTCGAAATCACGGTCCACCAGCGTGACGTCGGCCGGCACGGCGTACGTCATGCTCAGCAGCTTGCACGGGTTCCCGATGCAGCTGTCGGTGCTTCCGCCCGGCTTGGCACTCCACAGGAGATTGCCGCTGACGGCATCCAAGATGAAGATGCCGCGACCCATCGTGTCCGCAGCCGGCGGCTCGATGTCCTCGTTCGTGTCGTAGCCGGCGCCGAATACCAGCACCGGATATCCCGGATCCTTCGGCGGAGTGGCCGAAGGATCACAAGCCAGAGGGTCGTAATTCGGGTTCTGGCGACAGCTGAGGATCGCCACCTTGGGTTGCGACCAGGTCTGGCCGAGTTCGGTGAATCCGGCATCCTGGTTCGTGTGCTTCCACATGAATCGCGGCGCCGTCGGCGAACTCACATCGAGCGCGTAGAGGACCGGGCCGCCGCGTCGCGCCGCGAGAAAGATGTAGGCGGTGCTGCCGTTCTGGTAGACGCTCGGACTCCCGTCGAAGAAATAGTCCTTCGACTGCGGCGTGGGAACGATGCCCGTCGGCGTGCTCGGCATCTTGACGACCGGGCTGTTGTTGTAGAGCCGCTGGAGTTTCGAGTAGAACTCGGGCGGCACGAAGCTCCACAGTTCTCCGCCCGGCGCGACCCCTCCGATCGCACAGTCGGAAGACACGGTGCAGAAGCCCATCGGCGCGGGTGCGCCATTGGCGGTGGGCGGCTGATTGCCGTTGACGGCACGGAACATGCCGTCGTTGGCGCCGTAGAACACCACGACCCCGGTCGAGCCTCCGTAGTTGACGACGGCCGGGCGCGAGTGCAGCACGTCGCCGTGCACGGACGGACGGACCGTGATGCCGCCGCCCGGGCTCTGCTCGTCGCCGACGTTGTCGCTTCCGCGCACCCAATTGATCAGCGCATCCCTGCTCACGCCTTGCGCCGACGCCGTCATGCCCGCGGTGGTATCGGTGCAGCTCGAGGCACTGCCGGGGCTGGTCTGAATGTTGTAGGTGAAGCCGGTGGACGAGACGCCGACGACCTTGAAGCTGCCGACGTACGCGCTCTCGTTGGCTGCGACCGTCCCTCCCACACTCACCGTGTCTCCGGCCGCGAAAGTCGGCTTCGACGGCGTAGTGGCAGTGACAAGCACTGTCGAATAGGCGGTGGCCGAACAGGGGCCCGTCGTGTACGTGAGGTTCGTGATGGCGAGCGGACTGGTCCCACCGTCTGCGGTGATCGAGGAACCGGTGTCCGGTGAGTTGGGCGTGGAAGGGATATTGAAGCAGAAGCTCTTCTTGCTGGAGCCGCTGGGACAACTCGTGATGGTCCAGGTCCCGTTGTACGGGCTGACACCGCCCGTGCCGGCGCCGCTGATCGTGACCTGGTTCCCGACGCCGAAGGTGATGTTCGAAGAGAACGAGACAGTGACGTTGGAGACATTGCTCGCATTGCTCGCGTCGCGCACGATGCTGGCGGCGGGAATGACATACGACGTAGTCCCGACAGTGGCCTTGCCCCCGCCGTCCGGCGTCGCAGGGCCATCGGTGATGACGTAGGTGAATGTGTTGGCACCTGTGCTGGTGACTGTGTAGCTGCCGTTGTAGCGCGAACCCGCCGCGCCGGCGATCGTGACCGTCTTTCCCGTCACATAGCCATGCGCTGCGGCGGTGGTGGCAGTGACGGTCGTCCCCGATCGGACCAGCGACGTGATCTTGATCGGATTGGAGGGCACGCTGACGCTGTAGCTGCCGCTCGATGGCGTGGGCGGATCCACGGTCACGGGATAACTGAAGGTCGTCGCGGTCAGCGGCGTGATGGAGAAGTTCCCGTTGAACTCCGGGTACTTCGATCCCGCGACCGTGATGGCCTGGCCCGGCGTGAGCGCAGGACTGGGCGCCGCAGCCAGCGTGACCGTCGCAGTGTTGGTGCTGCGAGTGATCGACGAGATGGCCATCGCCGGGCCATTGGTGCCGAGGATGCTTGCCGTGATGTTCGTGTTGGTCGTTGCGAAAGGCATCGACGAAAGCAGGGCATTGGATGCGCAGTTGGCGCCGCCTGTTGCCAGGCAGGTATAGACATTGCGCGGCCCGGCGGGATTCGCCGCGTAGTCGTCCTTGAGGTTGGCAAGCCGGATCTGCTGGCCCACGCCACCCTTCTCGACGAATTCGCCGTCCTGTGAATCGAACGCACCGCTCGCGCCCTGCGGATGGTTGACCCAGAACCCGTTGGTACCGGTCGGTGGCGCAGCGTCCGGCGAGGTGGTCAGATCCTTGCGGGTCCAGAAGCTGATCGCCGTCGGCGAAATGAAGCCCGTGCCGGCCGAGCTCAAGGCCGAGTTGGCCGTGGTATTGGGTTGATACGGACCCCGGGAAGCGTCGGCGAGATAGACCACCGGACTCACGGGATTGCTGGTGTCCACACCCAATTGATACTGCTTCAGATTGCCCATCCAGCGGGGAGCGCCCGTGGCGTCCGGCCGGAAGGTGCCCATGAAAACCTGATTGAGATAGGTGCCCTGGGCATTCGTGCTGACAGGCAGGCTCGCCGAGGCGAAGACGCTGTTGACGGCCTGCACTTCGTTGAAGATCTGCAGGAGCGCCTGAACCATCGAGTTGTAATCGCCGGCGACAAAGGATTTACCGCCGCCCTGGATACCGGTGCTGCGCAGAATCTGGGTGTAGTCAGGCGCAGTTCCGCCGGCAGCGATCGTGTAAGTGACGATGTTCTGCGGATCGGTCGGATCGCTGGTATTGAAATTCGACTGGTTGAAGAAGCGCGCCCATTCGTCGATCCATGCGCCGTCATCACCTGTGTTGGAGCCCAGGTTGGAGGTGTTGATCGGGACCTGCTGCGCAGCGGTCGCGCCGGCAGCGGCGAGGTCGCTCGCGCTGGTGAAGCCGGATCCGTTGTCCGGCCGGCCCTGTTTCGACGCCGCGCCGATCAGGATGATGAAGCTCTTCTGGCAGGACTGGGTGCCGATGTGGGCTGCATAGGACGTCCCCGATCTCGGCCCGGTGGTACCCGTGTACCAGGCCCACGCTTCCTGCATGTCGCCATCCAGCTTGGCGTTGCCGGTCGCCTTCGGAATTCCGGCGGCAATGACGCTTTGGAAATTCGTGATGCCGGTGAGATCCATCGACGGCAGGTTGTAGGGCGATGTGCCGGGGTAGTACATCTGACCCCCCTTGTTGGAGCCCGAGCCGCCGCTCATCAGGCCGATATTCAACTTGCCATACAACGAAGGCTGCTTCTTGATCGCATCCAGCGCGCCATAGACGGAGCAGTACACCATGTCCAACAAAGTGATGTTGGGCAGGTTCGGTGCCGCGCTGGAGAATGGGCAGGATGACGGGTAGTTCGCGTCGTTGCTCGATGTGTTGTCGACAATGATGAGGATGTTGGGGGCCGCCCCGCCGGCGACCCCACCGTAGATATCGATATCGTCGGCGCGGGCGGCGACCCCGGCCAGCAGGATGACGCAGGCCCATGCCAGTTTGATGAAGAGGGAAGATTTCATGGCAGGGACTTCCTCGGAGCAAGGCGGGTCGAAAAGTGGGTGGGGCAGCGCATGAACGGTCCGTCTAGCAGGAACTGCCCAGTGCGACGCGCGTGGCAACGCCCTGGACCGCCGTGGTGTTCGTCGTCGCTATGACGCCGGCCGCGCTCGCGGCCGCGCCGGGCGCGGTCGCGGTCGCCGTGATCTCCCAGTTCGAATTCGCACACAGCGAGTCGCCGCTTGTTCCTGCGCCGACGATGCCGGTGTTCTGCCCCGCGCCGCTTGCATAGCAAGGCACGTCGTCGGCGTTGCTCGCATCGAGTTCGCTCAGCTTGATGGGCTTGACGCTGACGCATGTCGGCGGCGGGGAGATGCTGACCTGGTAGGTCGACCCGGGCTGCCCGCTGTTGTTGATATCGACGGGCACCGTCTGGGGCGGCGCCAGCGTGGTGAAGTCGGTGCTGATGACGGTCTCTATCGCCTGCTGGGCAGCCGCTTCCGATTCCTTCTGGATCTGCATGTTGGTGGCCAGCTTGGTGTTGACGTTGGTCACCTTGATGGCCGACACGACAATCAGCGTGAGCACCACCAGGAAGATCATCGAGATCAGCAACGTGGCCCCCGATTGGGTGTGCTTCGCACCGCGATGCGCGAGATCGTTCATGGCGCTTCCCTTTGGCCCGAGATGTTGTACAGGCGCGCGACCGTGCTGTAGACGTGGCGCTTGATCTGGTCGTTGAACGGGCCCGCGGCCGGCACGGCCAGACCCAGGTCGTAATTCCGCTTGTCGGTCCAGCCAGCGCTGCCTTCCGTACTGCGTGCGAGGACATGAATGCGTACCGCCATCACGTTGCCCCAGTTGTTGGCAGCGATCGTCCAGTCGTAGGGCGGCGTCGTCTGCGGACAGACGGAAGTTGCGATCTCGGCGAGAGGCGGGCTGGTCGGATTGCTGGTGTAGCAGTCGGGCGAACCGTTGCCATCGATGTCGATGCCGTAGTCGAACTGCAGATTCTCGATGCCCTCGACCAGCGGCGTGATGGTCATCGCGCCGTTGACATACTCGGCCATCTTGAGCGTGGGGGTCGTGTCGGTACCGCACACATTGCAGGTGCTCACGTAGTAGAGGTGCTGCACGACCTTGCGCAGGGGCGCGGGCTTGCTCGACACGCAATCCTTCGACATCAAGTTGAAACTCGCGGTGGAAGCGCCGCTGGCGATTGCGAAAGGCACCGTGTCGGTGCCGCAGGCGGAGACTTGGAGGTAGGTTTCCGTCGCGACGGCCGATGCAGGCGCCAGCACGGGGTTCGTGCTCACACGTACAACGACCAGCATGGCCGTGCCCACCATGACGTTGCTGACGCAGGACGGCGCCGCGCTCGGCCCGTAGATCGGCAGCGGCACGCTGGATGTGCCCGGGTTCGTGGCCGCCGAGTAGCCCAGGCTCGCGATGTTCGTGGGGCAGGCGATCGGCAGGACAGGGTTGAAGGCGGTACTCCCGGTCCGGCCGATAAAGCCGGCGGCCTGGATATCTTCGCTGAGCAACTCGAGGGCGTAGCGGCCGTTCTCGATCTGGCGCGAGGACTTGTCCAGCTCGGAGCGCGTGCTGATCGTCGAGACGATGAGACTGATGAGGCCGATGATCAGGAACAGGCCGAGCGTGAGGGCCACCATCAGCTCGACCAGCGTGAAGCCGCGGTGATGGCGAGGCCCGCGAGACAGCTTGCGCACCTTCATGACAGCGTTCCGATCTGAACCTTGGTGGTGATGACGCGATGCAGCTTCTCGTCGCCATAGGCACCGTTGCCGCACGGGAAGGCGGAGCCGGTGGACAAGGTCGGCGCCGCGGTTTTGGCAAGGCCCTGCCAGGAGACGGCGATCAAATAGATGTTGTTGACGGGGTCGTCGAGCGTCACGCAGCCGACTGCACCGATCATGGCGCCGAGACTGGTGCCCGACTGGGTCTTTTCGGCCTGTCCCTTGATCATGTTTCTCCAGGCCGCGAGGTCGGCAGCGGCTTGCGTCTGCTGCTGGACATTGCCCGCCGTGCAGGCCGGGATGGTCGTGGCGCCGGAGCCGAGTTGAATGCCGGTCGTCCCGTTCGAGTAGCAGGTCGCGACCTTGCGGTTCGCACTCAGGCGGTCGGCCATGTCCTGCACCAGCTGCACGGCCACGATGCGCTGGTAGGACTCCATTTCGGCAAGGTTGGCGCGGCTGCTCACGCCAGCCAGACCGAGCAGGCCGAACAGCAGGATGACGAGCGAAACCAGCACCTCGATGAGCGCGATGCCGTTCTGGTGTTTGATCCTGTGGACGGTGCGCGTCCGGGAGCGAAGCATCATTGGCAAGCTCCCATGCTGCTGCTCGGCACGCCGCTCAGGCCGATCGAGATGCAGCGCGAATTGACGCCCGTCATCGTGATCAATGGCGCCACGGTGAACTTGGTGCTCGCCGTCACGGCGCGGCCATCCTTCCCGTAGGAAACGGCGCCGAGCGAGGCCGAATCGGTGATGGAGAGGCCTTTGTAGGCCTCCTGGTTCTGGATGATCGTGTTGCTGGCGTCGGTCGCGATCACCTTCCAGCCCTGGTCCCAACTGGTGGAGGACTGTTTCAGCGTCACGGGGATGCCGCGCGTCACGGCCTCGCTGCGCGCGAGCGTCAACGAGGCCATCAGGTCGAAAGACACATTGCGAATGCGCTGGTTGGCAACGAACTCGCGAAACGAGGGAAGCGCCAGTCCGGCAAAAACCGCCATCACCGTGATGGTGGTCACCAATTCGATCAGCGTGAAGCCGCGTGCATGACGCCGCCGATGGCCGCGGCTTACCAGCACCCTGCAACTCCTTGGGGTCCTGTCGCGTTCTTCAACCCGGTTTCGTCGATGGTCAGAATCGCGCAGGCGGTGTCCCTGGCGGCTTGGGCGTTGATCGGCGTGGCGGTGACGGTAAAGCCCGGCGGTGTCGTTCCGACCTTGAGCGGCGTCGTGACGTTGTAGTTAGACGACACGTTCGCGGGGATGGTCGAATTCAGCGTCGCAAGGTCCGGGGCATACGTCCGTGCATCGAGCAAGTAGCGCTGCTGCAGGTTGGTGAGCTCCAGCATGTAGCCCTGCGCCGCCGCCCGGTTGGAGCGCACGATGTAGGCGATGTACGACGGATAGGCTATCGCCGCGAGGATGGCGACGATCGCGACCGTCACCATCAGCTCGATCAACGTGAAGCCTCGCGCCGGCAGGCGCCGAGCCCGCGGGCGAGGTCGGCTTGCGAGCGAAAGTGCGTTCGGCAGCTGTTTCTTCACCTGATGCATCGGTCATCTTTCGATCGCTTCGCGATCCGGATCCTGGTCGGGGACACCTCGTGGAGCGCGTGTCTAGATGTGTCGTGATACTACCTTATGTGACATTTTCACATTTAACATTTGCTCTGCGCCATGGGTTCATCGGATCGACAGCGCGAGTGGTGACAAATTGCTCGAACCCAGGGGCCATCGGCGTGGCTTTTTGGCGAAATGGTTTGCAAGCGCCATGGCTTGACATAGTTTCCCTGGAAACTATACTGAGAAGCACCCGTCGACTCCCCGTACCGCCATGCCGCAGCCACGCCGAACCAGCGCTCCACCCCAACGTCATCCCCACGCGGATGGAGCCGTCAGCGCACTGGATTCGCATGTCGGCTTCTGGCTTCGCTTCGTCTCCAACCATGTGTCCGCCGCGTTCCAGGCACGGATCGAGGCCGAGGGCGTCTCGGTGTCCGAATGGGTTGCGCTGCGGCATCTCTTCGACGCGCCGGACGCTGCGCCGGCAGCGCTGGTCGCGGCACTGGGCATGACCAAGGGCGCGGTGTCGAAGATCGTCGCGCGCCTGGTCGCCAAGGGTTGGGCCGAAACCGTGGCCCACGCGACGGACCTGCGCGCGCACCGCATCCGGCTGACCCGATCGGGCCGCGAGCTGGTGCCGCGTCTGGCCCGGCTCGCGGACCGCAACGACGCGGCGTTCTTCGGCCCGCTGCCCGCAGCGTCGCGCGAAGAGCTCGTCCGGCTGATGCGGGAGCTCGTGCGGATTCATCAACTGCGCCACGTTCCGACCGACTGAGGGCGCGCGATTTTTTCAAGGGAGAGCATCACCATGGACCATTCGATCAAGAGCACCATCGAACGCAGCGCAGCCGATACGCATGCCGGACGCAGCACCTTCGGCGAGGGCGTGGCCCTGCTGAAGGCCGCGGGCGTGGAGGCCTACCACGCCGATTTCCGCCGCCGCGAGGCCACCTACTACCTGCCTTCCGGCGAGTGGCATGCGGTGCCGCTGCCGGCACCCGAGATCGCGGTTCCGCAAGCCTTCGATGCGGCCGCCTTGCAGGCCGCCATCCGCGGCGCGCAGCGCGACGAGCTGCGCTATCCGGAATTCATGCAGCTGGCGATGGCGGCCGGCTGCGTCGGGTACTTCGTCTGGATTGCCGGGCACCACGTCGAGTATTTCTCGCACCGCGGACAAGGCCACATCGAACGATTTCCTGACGCGATGGATTGAGCGTCGACGGCAACGCGAGCCCGGTTCGCGCCGCGGCGCATCAGCCCTTGCGTTGCGCCCGGGCCTCCGCGATGAACGCGTCCAGCAGCCGCTGCGCCGGCAGCGTCAGCGGCGCATCGGCGCGATACACCGCGTGGATCGTGGTGTTGGGCAACACATCGGTGATTGGCAACTCGACCAGATCCATGGCGGGCCCGTAGCGATCGAAGAAGCCCCTGGGCATGATCCCGATGACGTCCAGGCTGGGCATCAGGGCCAGCAGGGTGGCGAAGGATTCGCACTCGAGCCGGACCTGCGGCGTGCGCTCGCCCGTCGCATCGAAGGACAGGTTGCGCGGATCGCCCGGCCCGCCCGCCGGACCGGTGAGCACCCAACCCGCGTCGACCAGCTGCGCCAGTTTCTTCGCGCGCGCAAGAGGATGACCGCGGCGCGCCGCAAGCAGGGCCTGGCTCTCGAAGAGCGGCTGCACCAGCAGGTCGCGCCCGGCGCCCTCGCCGGGCAAGGGGCCGAGCGCCAGATCCAACTCGCCGGTGCGCAGTTGTTCCAGCGCGCGCGGGTACAGCGTGTCGCGCATCCGCAGCCGTACCTGCGGCCAGCGCTTGCCGAAGCGCGCCACTGCGCCGGGCGCCAGCAGGATCGCCGCCACCGGCGAGACGCCGATCGTCACCTGCGCTTCCGCATGCCGCAGGTGCCACGCCACTTCTTCACGCGCGCGCTCGATCTCGCGCACCACCGTCGCGGCCCGCGCGGCGAGCAGCTCGCCGGCCGGCGCCAGCCGCACACCCTTGGGGGTGCGCACCACCAGTGCGGTGCCGAACTCTTCCTCGAGCTGGCGCAGCGCCTTGGTCAGCGCCGGCTGCGAGACGCTGAGGATCTGCGCGGAGGCGCGCAGGCTGCCGGTCCTGGCAAGGGTCAGCAGCAGATGGAAGTGTTGCAGTCGCACGAGGACTCCGGGGAGCGATAACCCATGGTAATCGACATCAAAACATGTGACGCGACACCGGCCGATGCGGCCACTAGCATCCGACCGCATGACCACTTCCGCCCCCAGGAGACCCGGATGAAACGACGCGTGAAGAACATCCTCTTCGTGATGTGCGACCAGCTGCGCTACGACCATCTCTCGTGCTTCGGCCACCCGACGCTGAAGACGCCGAACCTCGATGCGCTGGCGGCGCGCGGCGTGATCTTCGACCGCGCCTATGTGCAGTCGCCGGTGTGCGGACCGTCGCGCATGAGCTACTACACCGGCCGTTACGTTCACTCGCATGGCGCGAGCTGGAACTTCGTGCCGCTCAAGGCCGGCGAGATGACGATCGGCGACCACCTTCGTCCGCTGGGCGTGCGCTCGGTACTGGTCGGCAAGACGCACATGCGCGCCGACCTGGCAGGCATGTCGCGGCTGGGCATCGATCCGGCATCCACCATCGGCGTTCGCATCGCCGAATGCGGCTTCGATCCCTACGAGCGCGACGACGGCATTCATCCCTATTCCGGCCACGATCCCGATCCGAGCTACAACGACTACCTGCGCGCACAGGGGTTCGGCGGCGACAACCCCTGGGAAAGCTGGGCCAACTCGACGGTCGACGACCAAGGCCGCATTCGCTCGGGCTGGTTCCTGAAATATTCGAACCGCGCAGCCCGTGTGCCCGACGAGCATTCGGAGACGCCCTACATCACGCGCCGCGCGATGGACTTCATCGCCGAGTCCGGCGAGCAGCCCTGGTGCCTGCACCTGTCCTACATCAAGCCGCACTGGCCCTACATCGTGCCGGAGCCCTACGCGAGCATGTACAAGCCCGAGGACGCGTTGCCGGTGGTGCGCAGCGAGGCCGAGCGCCACGATCCGCACCCGGTCTACGGCGCGATGATGAACCACCGCGTGTCGCGCACCTTCTCGCGCGAAGGCGTGCGCGATGCCGTGATGCCGGGCTACATGGGCCTGATCAAGCAGATCGACGACCAGCTCGGCGAGCTGTTCCGCTTCATGGAGGCGCGCGGCCTGATGGAGAACACGATGATCGTCTTCACCTCCGACCACGGCGACTACCTGGGCGATCACTGGATGGGCGAGAAGGATCTCTTCCACGAGCCGATCATCCGCGCGCCGCTGATCGTCTACGACCCCGATCCGCGCGCCGACACCACGCGCGGCACGCGCTGCGACGCACTGGTCGAGGCGGTGGACCTGGCGCCGACTTTCCTCGACGCCTGCGGCGGCGTGGCGGTGCCGCATGTCATGGACGGCCGTTCGCTGCGCCCGCTGCTGTTCGGCGAGCGGCCGCGTGACTGGCGCGAGCACGTGGTCTGCGAGTACGACTACGCGTTCCAGGATTCGCGCATCGAACTCGGCACGCCGTCGCGCGACGCCTGGCTGCGGATGATCTCCGACGGCCGCTGGAAATACGTGCTGGCCGAAGGCTACCGGCCGATGCTGTTCGACCTCGCCTCGGATCCGCACGAGTTCATCGATCTGGGCGCGGCACCGGAACACGAGGACGTGCGGCGGCGCCTGCATGAAGCCCTGTTCCGCTGGGCGCGCCAGCCGCGCCAGCGCGTGACCATCGCCGACGGCACCATCGAGTCGATCGAGATCCAGCCGCGCATCTCCGAGGGCGGCATCCTCATCGGCTACTGGGACGAAGAAGACCTGGCCGAGGCGCGCCAGCGCTTCAAGCCGCGCTTCGCCTCCACCAATCCTCTCGTCCATCCCACCCTCGACCGGCTTACCCGCCTGGAAGGAGTCTCCCAGTGACCAGCGAAATCCCCGACATCACGCGCGCGCAGACCGGCATCGACGGCGTCTCGTGGAACATCCTCGGCCAGATCTATGTGCCCAAGCAGGTCAGCGACGACAGCTTCTCGTGGCACGCGACCTTCCCGGTCGAGACCTTCGTGCCGCCGCACGTGCACCCGCACCAGGACGAGTACATCTTCGTGCTCGACGGCCGCATCGACCTGCTGCTGGCCGGCAAGAAGACCTCCGCCGGCGCCGGCGACCTGGTGCGCATGCCGCGCGGCATTCCGCATGCCTTCTTCAACAACTACGGTGAGCCGGTGACGGCCCTGTTCTGGGCCGCGCCGGCAGGCAAGCTGCTGGATCTCTACCGGCGCATCCACAACATGGCGAGCCCCGCCGAGGTGGTGGCGGCGGCGCGCGACTACGACGTCATCTTCCTGCCGCCCGTGTCGTCGGCGGCGCAGGCATCATGATGAAGCGCAGGCAACTCCTCGGCGCGCTCGGTGCGGCGCCGCTCGCGGCCGCCGTGCCCGCATGGGCGCAGGGCTATCCCGCAAGACCGATCCGGATCGTGGTGCCGCTGCCGCCGGGCAGCCCGCCCGATGTGCTCGCGCGCCTCGTCGCGGAACGCCTGCAGCAGGCCTGGAAACAGCCGGTGATCGTCGACAACCGGCCGGGCGCGACCGGCATGATCGGCATGGATGTCGTCGCCAAGGCCGCGCCCGACGGCTACACCGTCGGCGTGATGTTCCTCACCCACGCGGTGCTGCCCGCGCTGTTCGGCAAGGTGCCCTACGACACCGCGGCGGACTTCGCACCGATCGCCAATCTGGTCTGGCTCTACAACGCGCTGGTGGTGCCGCCCACGGTGCCCGCGCGCAGCGCGAAGGAACTGGTCGAGCTGGCGCGCGCCGAGCCGGGCAAGCTCACCTACGCATCGGGCGGCAACGGTTCGCCGGCCCACCTGTTGGGCGAATCCTTCCGCCAGCTGACCCGGGTCGACATGCTGCACGTGCCGTTCAAGGGGCCGGCCGAAGCGGTGCAGGCCCTGCTCGGCGGCTATGTCACGACCATGTTCGCCACCACCTCGGCGGCGGTGCCGATGGTGCGCACGGGCAAGCTGCACGCGCTGGCCGTGACCAGCCCGAACCGGCTGGCCGCGCTGCCCTCGGTGCCGACCATGGCCGAGAGCGGCGTCGCGGGCTTCGACCTGCGCGAATGGGAAGGCCTCGTCGCGCCGGCCGGCACGCCGCGTGACATCATCCTGCAATGGAACCAGGAACTCGCACGCATCATGGCCCTGCCCGAGCTTCGCGAAAAGCTGTCGGAGTACGGCATGGAGGCGGCGCCCGCCAACTCGCCCGACCAGTTCGCCACGCTGGTGCGCAGCGAGCTGCAGCGCTGGACCCGGTTCGTGAAGTCCTCCGGCCTCAAGGCCGACTGAGGACATGAACGATCCGCAGTTCCAGTATGTGCAGGGACAGGCGCGCGAAACCTTCCCGGCGCTGCTCGCGGCCTACGAGGCCGAGAGCCGGGCTGCGGTGGCCGCCGAATCCTGCGTGCTGGATGTGCGCTACGGACCGCTGGAACGTCAGACCTTCGACTTCTTCGCCGCGCGCGGAAGGCCGCGCGGAACGCTGGCCTACTTCCATGCCGGTTACTGGCAGTCGCGCGACAAGTCGACCTTCCGCTTCATCGCGCCGGCCTTCATCGCGGCCGGACTCAACGTGGCGCTGGTCAACTATCCGTTGTGCCCCGACGTGTCGCTGGCCGAACTCGTGGACGCCACGCGCGCTTCGGTGCCGGCGATACGCGCGCATGCGGCCGCGCCCGGCGGCGCGTCGCCGCCGCTGGTGGTGGCGGGGCATTCCGCGGGCGGCCACATCGCGGTCGAACTGGCGCTGTCGCGCTGGCCATCGGCACCCGACGCGATCGCGGGCATCGCTGCGCTGAGCGGCATCCTCGACCTCGTGCCGCTGGTGGCAACCACGCTCAACGACAGGCTGCGGCTCGACGAGGCCGGCGCCATGGCCTGCTCGCCGCTGCATCGGGTGCGCGGCGGCATGGTGCCCGCGTTGATCGCGGTCGGCGGCGCAGAGACGCCGGCCTTCCTTCGGCAAAGCCAGCGCTTGCACGAGACCTGGACGGAGGCCGGCAACCGCAGCGCCCTCCGCGTCGAGGCAGAGGCTGATCATTTCAGCCTGCTGCGGCAGTTCGCGTCGCCCGGCAGCGCGCTATTCGCGAGCGTCCTGGGCCTGTTCGACTGAGTCTTGCGCCCGCCGTGGCCCATCCCTGGTTTCCAAAATCAGGGAAGGTACTGATCCGCTGGTGCAAGCAAGTATCGAAGTCGACGATTCGCGTACCAATTCTGCAAGCCAGAGTCTCCAGAATCCGGCCACGGCGACCGCCTCGTCGTCGAACACTAGGAGACATCCATGAAGCGTTTTCTGAAGGCGGGCCTGGTGCTCGCGATCGCGGGAACGGGCCTCGCCCACGCTGCCACCACCGAACTCGTGGTGGCCACGGTGAACAACCCCCACATGATCGAGATGCAGAAACTCACCAAGTTCTTCGAAGAGGCCCATCCCGACATCAAGATCAAGTGGGTCACGCTCGATGAAGGCACGCTGCGCCAGCGCGTGACCACCGACATCGCGACCAAGGGCGGTCAGTTCGACGTCATGACCATCGGCATGTACGAGACGCCGATCTGGGCCAAGAAGAGCTGGATCATCCCGATCGCCACCGACGCCGCCTACGACATCGACGACCTGCTGCCCGCGATGCGCAACGGCCTGTCGGCCGACGGCAAGCTCTACGCCTCGCCCTTCTATGGCGAAAGCTCGATGCTGCTATACCGCAAGGACCTGGCCGACAAGGTCGGCTTCAAGATGCCCGACCAGCCGACCTGGGCACAGGTGAAGGAACTGGCCGACAAGGTCAACGATCCCAAGGGCGGCGTCTACGGCATGTGCCTGCGCGGCAAGCCGGGCTGGGGCGACAACATGGCGCTGCTCACGACCATGGTCAACACCTATGGCGGCCAGTGGTTCGACATGAGCTGGAAGCCGCAGATCGACACCAAGCCCTGGCATGACGCGATCAGCTTCTACGTCGACCTGATGAAGAAAGACGGCCCGCCCGGCGCCTCGGCCAACAGCTTCAACGAGAACCTCGCGCTGTTCAACGAAGGCAAGTGCGGCATGTGGGTCGACGCGACCATCGCGGCTTCCTCCGTGAGCGATCCGAAGCAGTCGAAGGTGGCCGACAAGGTCGCCTTCGCGCAGGCGCCGACCGCCGTCACGCCCAAGGGCGCGAACTGGCTGTGGGCCTGGGCGCTGGCCATCCCGGCCGGCTCGCAGAAGGTCGACGCGGCGCAGACCTTCATCAAGTGGGCGACCTCCAAGGACTACATCAAGCTGGTGGCCAAGGAAGAAGGCTGGGGCTCGGTGCCGACCGGCACGCGCAAGTCGACCTATGACAACCCCGACTTCCTGAAGGCCGCACGCTTCGCCACTGCGGAAAAGAAGGCGATCGACACCGCCAACGCGAACGACAGCACGCTGCCCAAGTCGCCGTATGTCGGTGTGCAGTACGCGGCCATTCCCGAGTTCCAGGCCATCGGCGTGGCTGTCGGCCAGCAGATGAGCGCGGCGCTGTCGGGCAAGGTCACGGTCGACCAGGCCCTGAAGACTTCGCAGACGGCTGCGGAGCGTGAAATGAAGAAAGGCGGGTATTACAAGTAAACCCCCAGGCTGCGCGCACTTCGTGTCGCTTCGCCTCCCCCTTTGCAGGGGGCACTGCCAACGGACCGGCGTAGCCGGATCCGCGGCAGTCCTGGATTCTGTTCAGCGCCCTGGGAGCTACGAATGAACCGTCTACTGCCCCGCGCCCTCATGGCGCCAGCCGTGGTCACGCTCTTCCTCTGGATGATCGTGCCGCTGCTGATGACGATCTACTTCTCGTTCGTCAACTACAACCTGATGCAGCCGGGCGAGCACACCTTCTCGCGGCTGGAGAACTTCAGCTACTTCATCACCGATCCGGATTTCTGGCCGGCAGTGTGGAACACGCTGCTCTTGATCGGCAGCGTGATCGTCATCACCGTGGTGCTCGGCGTGCTGCTGGCGCTCTTGGTGAACGAACCCTTCCCGGGCCGCGGCATCGTGCGGGTGCTGCTGATCTCGCCCTTCTTCGTCATGCCCACGGTGAATGCGCTGCTGTGGAAGCACATGATGATGAACCCGATCTACGGCGTGCTGGCGGATCTCTGGCGCAGCTTCGGCGCACAGCCGGTCGACTGGCTGACCGAGTTCCCGCTGCTGTCGGTGATCATCATGGTGGCGTGGCAATGGCTGCCCTTCGCCTGCCTGATCTTCATCACTTCGCTGCAGTCGCTGGACCGCGAGCAGATGGAGGCCGCGCGCATGGACGGCGCCACGGCGCCGCAGCGCTTCGTCTACCTCACGCTGCCGCACCTGGGCCGGCCGATGGCGGTGGTGATCATGATCGAGATGATCTTCCTGCTCTCGGTGTTCGCCGAGATCGCCGTCTCCACCAACGGCGGTCCGGGCAACGAGAGCACCAACCTCACCTACATGATCTTCAAGCAGTCGCTGATGAATTTCGATGTGGGCGTGGCTTCGGCGGGCGCGCTGTTCGCGGTGATCCTGGCCAACATCGTGGCCGCATTTCTCATCCGAATCATCGGCAAGAACCTGGACTGAGGAAGCGCCATGCAACCCAATATGTTCCTCACCACGCTGCGCGCCGTCGGCGCCTGGGCCGTCACGCTGCTGCTGTTCTTTCCGCTCGGCTGGCTGGTGCTGACCTCGTTCAAGACCGAGCTGCAGGCGATCCACGTGCCGCCGCTGTTCTTCTTCGAGCCGACGCTGGAGAACTTCACCGAAGTGCAGCGGCGCAGCGACTACCTGCTCTATGCGAAGAACTCGCTGATCACCAGCGTGGGCTCGACCATCCTCGGCCTGCTCATCGCAGCGCCAGCCGCGTACTCGATGGCCTTCTTCCGCACCCGGCGCACGCGCGACATCCTGATGTGGATGCTGTCGACCAAGATGATGCCGGCCGTCGGCGCGCTGGTGCCGATCTACGTGCTCGCGCAGACCGCCGGCCTGCTCGACACGCGCACTGCGCTGGTGGTGGTCTTCACGCTGTCCAACCTGCCGATCATGGTGTGGATGCTCTACACGAGCTACAAGGACATACCGCCCGAGATTCTCGAGGCCGCGCGCATGGACGGTGCCAACCTGTGGACCGAGTTCAGGAACGTGGTGCTGCCGCTGTCGATCGGCGGCCTCGCATCGACGGGTCTGCTGTGCCTGGTGCTGAGCTGGAACGAAGCCTTCTGGGCGCTCAACCTCACTTCCGCCAAGGCCGGCACGCTGGCCGCGCTGATCGCCTCGTACTCGAGCCCCGAAGGCCTGTTCTGGGCCAAGCTCTCGGCCGCATCGCTGATGGCCATCGCGCCGATCGTGGTGTTCGGCTGGTTCAGCCAGAAGCAGCTCGTTCAGGGCTTGACCTTCGGCGCCGTCAAATAACGAACAGGAGACATCCCATGGCCTACCTCCAGCTCGACAACATCAAGAAAAGCTTCGGCGACACGCACGTCATCAAGGGCGTGGATCTCCAGATCGACAAGGGCGAGTTCATCGTCTTCGTCGGTCCTTCCGGCTGCGGCAAATCGACCCTGCTGCGGCTGATCGCCGGGCTCGAGCCGATCACCAGCGGCAAGCTCTCGCTCGACGGCAAGGACATCACGAACATGCCGTCGGGCAAGCGCGGCCTGGCGATGGTGTTCCAGAGCTACGCGCTCTATCCGCACATGAGCGTGTACGACAACATGTCCTTCGCGCTCAAGCTGGCGAAAGTGTCGAAGGACGAGATCAAGACCAAGGTCGACCATGCCGCCAGGACGCTCAACCTGACGCAGTACCTGGACCGCACGCCCAAGGAGCTGTCGGGCGGCCAGCGGCAGCGCGTCGCGATCGGCCGCGCCATCGTGCGCGCGCCCAAGGTGTTCCTGTTCGACGAGCCGCTGTCCAACCTCGATGCGGCGCTGCGCGGCAACACGCGCGTCGAGATCCACAAGCTGCACCGCGCGCTCGGCGCGACCAGCATCTACGTGACGCACGACCAGGTCGAGGCCATGACGCTGGCCGACCGCGTGGTGGTGCTGCGCGACGGCCTGATCGAGCAGGTCGGCACGCCGATGGACCTCTACGACCGGCCGGCCAACCAGTTCGTCGCCCAGTTCATCGGCATGCCGTCGATGAACATGGTGGACGCGCGCGCGATCCCCAGCTTCTCGGCGCAGACCGGCGGCCGGCTGCCGGGCGACGGCTTTCTCGGCGTGCGGCCCGAAGGCCTGCGCGTGAACCCGGGCGCAGGCGGCGGCGCGCCGGCACGCGTGGAGCTGATCGAGGCGCTGGGCGCCGACACGCTGATCCACGTCGATGTCGGCGGCGTGCCGCTGATCGCGCGCCAGAACGACCGCACCGCGCTGCAGGCCGGCGATGCGGTGAACGTGGTGCTCGATCCTTCTGTCCTCCACTTCTTCAACCGCGAGGGCCGCGCGGTCGCTGCCTGAGGCTTTCGTTCCATGGCCCATCCCATCCCTTCCGAGTTCGTGGTGCTGCACCTCGGACTCGGCTCCTTCCATCGCGCGCACCAGGCGGTGTACCTCCAGCAGCTGATCGACGCCGGCGACACGCGCTGGTCACTGGTGGGCGCCAACCTGCGGCCCGACATGTCCGAGGTCGAGACGGCACTGCGCGCGCAGGGCGGACGCTACACCCTGGAGACCGTCTCGCCCGCGGGCGAATACCGCTACCAGCGCATCGATGCGATCCGCGAGGTGCTGCCCTTCGATCCGGCACTGGCCGTGGTGATCGCGCACGGGGCCGATCCGCGCACGCGCGTGATCTCGTTCACCGCGACCGAGGCCGGCTACTACCTCGATCCGAAGGATGACCTCGACCTGTCGTCCGCCGAACTGGCCGCCGACATCGCGCGCGCCCGCCGCGGCGAGGCGGGCAGCACGATCTACGGCGCGGTCTGCGCGATCCTGCGCGCGCGGCGCGCGGCCCATGCGCAGCCGGTGACGCTGCTCAACTGCGACAACCTGCGCCACAACGGCGATCGCTTCCGCAAAGGCCTGCTCGAATTCATCGCCCATGCCGGCGAGACCGCGCTGGCCGACTGGGTGCGCGCGCAGACCACCAGCCCGAACGCGATGGTCGACCGCATCACGCCGCGGCCGCCGCCCGAACTGCGCCAGCGCGTGCGCGATGCCACCGGCTGGGACGATGCCGTGCCGGTCACCAGCGAGAGCTTCATCCAGTGGGTGATCGAGGACGACTTCGCCAATGGCCGGCCCGACTGGGGACGCGTCGGCGTGCAGCTGGTCGAGTCGGTCTCGCCCTACGAGGAAGCCAAGATCCGCATCCTCAATGCCAGCCACAGCTGCATCGCCTGGGCCGGCACGCTGATCGGGCTGGCGTACATCCACGAAGGCACGCAGCGCGCGCCGATCCGGCGCATGGCCTACGACTACGTGACCGACGATGTCATCCCCTGCCTGAACATGCCCGGCGACCCGAGCCCGGTCGATCTGCCCTCGTACCGCGACGTCGTGCTCGAACGCTTCGGCAATCCCGCCATCCGCGACACCAACCAGCGCGTGGCGATGGATGGCTTCTCCAAGATCCCCGGCTTCATCGCGCCGACGGTGCGCGAGCGCCTCGCGCGCGGCGAGGGCATCGACAGCGTGGCGCTGCTGCCGGCGCTGTTCCTCGCCTTCCTGCAGCGCTGGCATCACGGCACCCTGCCCTACGTCTACCAGGACCAGGGCATGGACGAGAACGTGGCGCACGCGATCTGCGGCGCCGCCGATCCGGTCGCGGCGCTGTGCGCGGACGCTGGGCTGTGGGGCGAGGTGGCCGGCGATGCGCGGCTGGTCGATGCCGTGCGCCGCGCCGGCATGCGTGTGCAGCAATTCATCGACGAAGGAGCACGGACATGACGAACCGCTTGCCGCAACGCCACGTGCTGGTGACGGGCGCGGGCGGCGGCATCGGCCTGGCGATCGCCGAGGCCTGCGTCGCCGAGGGTGCGCGCTGCACGCTGGTCGACCGTGCGGCGACGCCTTCCGACGGCGTGGCCCTGCTTCAGCAAATGCATCCGAACCGGCTGGCGTACCTGCCCGTCGATGTCACCGACACGCCCTCGGTCGCGCGCATGCTCGATGCCGCGCAGGCGGTGCACGGGCCGATCCACACGCTGGTCAACAACGCCG
This sequence comes from Variovorax sp. SRS16, assembly GCF_901827165.1. Taxonomy (NCBI): domain Bacteria; kingdom Pseudomonadati; phylum Pseudomonadota; class Betaproteobacteria; order Burkholderiales; family Comamonadaceae; genus Variovorax; species Variovorax sp. SRS16. The sequence continues at coordinate 1,889,242 of NZ_LR594666.1, read as the reverse complement.
CCGTGTTCGACATGGCGCCGCTTCTGGAAAGCGACGAGGCCTCCTTCGACCTGCTGTTCGCGGTCAACGTGAAGGGCCTGTTCTTCGTCATGCAGCGCGTGCTGCAGCACATGGTCGATGCTGGCACCGCTGGCGCCTCGGTGATCAACATGGCCTCGCAGGCAGGCCGGCGCGGCGAGGCGCTGGTGTCGCACTATTGCGCCACCAAGGCGGCCGTGATCAGCTACACGCAGAGTGCGGCGCTCGCCATGGCGCCGCATGGCATCCGCGTCAACGCCATCTCGCCCGGCGTGGTCGACACGCCGATGTGGGGCCACGTCGATGCGCTGTTCGCGAAGTACGAAGGGCTGCAGGCCGGCGAGAAGAAGCGCCAGGTCGGGCTCGCGGTGCCGCTGGGCCGCATGGGCGCGCCGGCCGACATCGCCGGCGCCGCCGTTTTCCTGGCCAGCGACGAGGCCTGCTACATCACCGCGCAAACGCTGAATGTCGACGGTGGTAACGTCATGAGCTGAAGCTTGCGAGAGATCGTTCCATGACATCGGCGCGTCAACGACACCTGCCCCGCCACCGGGAGCCCGAGCTCGAGCGCGACATCACGCGCTCGCCCTCGCTCGGCTACGAGGCGCCCGAGGAAACCGGGCTGGTGCGCTGCCTGGCGCACGGCTTCCCGAGCCCGCTGGTGCGCTGGCACTTCCACGAGGAGTACGAGCTGCACCTGATCACCGAGACCTCCGGCAAGGCCTTCGTCGGCGACTGGATCGGGCCCTTCCAGCCCGGCCATCTGGTGCTGTGCGGGCCGCGCCTGCCTCACAACTGGATCTCGCTCGACGCGCCCGCCAGCGGCGTGGCCGGCCGCGACCGGGTGATCCAGTTCCGGCACGAGCCGATCGAGCGCGCCGCCGCCGAGATCCCCGAGCTGCGCGAGGCGCTGCAGCTGCTCGAACGCGCGCGCCACGGCATCGAGTTCTTCGGCCTCGCCGAGCGCGCGCTGGCGCACTGGCATGCGGTGAAGGCCGCGCGCGGACTGCGCCGCCTCGCGCTGTTCTGCGAGTACCTGGCCGACCTCGCGCAATGCACCGACTACCGGCTGCTGTCCAACGTGCAGATGCAGGGCGTCGAAGGCGACGTCGAGGTCGAGCAGATCAACGCCATCGTCAACCGCATCACCGCCAACCTGGCCGAGCCCATCGCCATGGCCGACATCGCGCTCGAACTCGGCATGAGCGAAAGCCGCTTCAGCCGCTTCTTCAAGCGTTCCACCGGCAACAGCTTCACCGACTTCGTGAACCGCGTGCGCATCAACAGCGCTTGCCATCTGCTGATGCAGACCGACCACTACGTGACCGACATCTGCTATCAGGTCGGCTTCAACAACGTCGCCAATTTCAATCGCCGCTTCCTCGAGATCAAGGGCATGACGCCGACGGAATTCCGCAGGCAAAGCGACAGCCGCTTTGGCGGCGGAGTATGAGCACACCCCCAGGCTGCGCGCACTTCGTGTCGCTTCGCCACCCCCCTCGCCGGGGGCAACACCAGCGGCCCGGCAAAGCCGGTTCCGCGGTGTTCCTGGCGAATGCGACAGGGAACCACGTCACGTGAAAGGAAGTCCCCCTTGTACCTCGGACTCGATCTCGGCACCTCGGAGCTGAAGGCGCTGCTGCTGGGCGATGACCATCGCATCGTCGCGCTGGCGCGGGCGGCGCTGACGGTCGATCGGCCCGCGCCGCTCTGGTCCGAGCAGGCGCCTTCGCACTGGTGGGACGCGCTCGAAACGGTGATGGCGGCGCTGCGCAGCACGCATGCCGCCGAGCTCGCGCGGGTGCGCGCGATCGGCCTCTCCGGGCAGATGCATGGCGCCGTCGCGCTCGATGCGGCGGGCCGGGTGCTGCGCCCCGCCGTCCTCTGGAACGATGGCCGCAGCGCGGCGCAGTGCGACGCGCTGATGGCGCGCGTACCGGCGCTCACCGCCATCGCCGGCAATCTCGCGATGCCCGGCTTCACCGCACCCAAGCTGCTCTGGATGCGCGAGCACGAGCCCGCCCTGTTCGCGCGCACAGCCTGCGTGCTGCTGCCCAAGGACTGGCTGCGCTTCATGCTGAGCGGCGAGCGCGCCAGCGACATGTCGGACGCCTCGGGCACGCTGTGGCTGGATGTCGCGGCGCGCGACTGGTCCGACGAGCTGCTCGCGGCCTGCGGGCTCGATCGCAGCCACATGCCGCGCCTGGTCGAGGGCAGCGCGGTCGCCGGCCGGCTGAAGCCCGATCTGGCGCAGCGCTGGGGCCTCGCGGCCGGCATCCCGATCGCGGGCGGCGGCGGCGACAACGCCGCGAGCGCGGTCGGCATGGGGCTCGTGGCTGCGGGCGAAGGCTTCGTGTCGCTCGGCACCTCGGGCGTGATCTTCGTTTGTGGCGAGCACTTCGCGCCCGACCCGGCGCGCGCGGTGCATGCCTTCTGCCATGCGCTGCCCGGGCGCTGGCATCAGATGTCCGTGATGCTGTCGGCCTCGAGCGCCGTGAGCTGGGCGGCGCGCAGCTTCGGCCTCGGCAACGAGCCCGCGCTGCTCGCAGCGGCCGCCACGCTCGACGCCGAGGCGCGCCGCCGCGCGCCGCTGTTCCTGCCCTATCTGTCCGGCGAACGGTCGCCGCACAACGATGCGGATGCCGAGGGCGTGCTGTTCGGTCTCACGCATGCGCACGGTCCGGCCGAGATCGCCTACGCGGTGGCCGAGGGCGTGAGCTTCGGCCTGCGCGACGGGCTCGACACGCTGGCGCGGCCAACGGGCGATCTGATCCTCGTCGGCGGCGGCGCGCGCAGCGCATGGTGGTCACAGCTTCTTGCCGACATCCTCGACGTGCCGTTGACCCGTTGCGAAGGCGCGGAGGCCGGTGGCGCGTTGGGCGCCGCACGTCTCGCATGGCTGGCGGACGGCGGCACCGAAGCCGAGGTCTGCCGGCGGCCGGCGGTTCGCCAGCGCTTCGTGCCGGAGCGCACGCAGGCGGCCATCCATGCGGCGCGGCATGCGCGCTTCAAGGCCTTGTACGGCGCCCTGCGCGGCGCTTTCGCGGCCGACGGATCCTGAGCGAGGGCCGCGGCGCGTCAGTCGCGCGGCCCGTCCTTGCCGTACATCCTTCGAATCGCGGCCAGGCCCGCCACCAAGGCATTGGCATAGGTCGCCTGCGGATCGCTCGCGGAGTCCAGCGGCAAATAGGGAAGCGCTTCCTCCATGGCGTAGTCGGTCGCTTCCAGCAATACCCAATAGAACTCGCCTTCTTCGAGTTCGTGGACAGTGAGCGCGATATTTCGCAATTGCGACATGAGTTTAGGAGGGCTTCATCGATTGGGTAATACGATCCTATTCAACCCCATCGACAACTCCTAAGCACAATTTCACAGTTCGCTCGAATGCGGCCGGGGAATTCGAGCAGGCGGCGCTTGTATGTGATCAATTGTCGAATTCTGCGCAATTCGCAGCTTCCAAGCTTTTCCTACATGAAGTCAAAGAAGCAGCGCCTAAGCTGAAGTCATCCTTCCAACTCACCCACCCAGGAGGAGCCATGAAGCACTTCACGCTCGATGCCCATATGACGGCCGCCATCGGTGGCGCCTTCTATCCCACCGGCCATTCGCTGGTCATGTTTCCGAATGCGGAGGATGCGAATCGCGTGGGCCATGCACTGATCGACAGCTGCGGCTTCGCCGGCGATGAGGTCTACCTGATTCCGCCCGCGACCGTGCTCGCGGAGATCGCACCGACGGTCAAGGATGCGGATGCGCTCCTGCCCTCGGCCGGCACCGATGGCGCCACGGTCCGTGCCTACACCAAGCTCGCGCGGGAAGGCCATACGGCCCTGCTCGTCAAGACCAAGGACGCGGCCGCGGCCGCTCGGCTGATGGAGGCGGTGCGCAAGGCGCCCTACTCGATCGCGCAGCGCTATCGGACCCTGGTGATCGAAGACCTCTGAGCCGCTCAGGCAGCCGGCGCGGCGCGGTGCACCGCGGCCTGCGCCATCGCCTGCGCGAGTTCCTGCTCGCCGAGGAAGACAGTGGCCGACGTCTCCTGCGTGAGCAGGCGCGCCTCGTCCTCGTTGTGACTCCGGATCACGGTCTCGATCGACGGATTGAGCGTGTGCGCGGTGCGGATCATCTGCCGCACGTTGATCGCATCGGCCGTGGCGACCACCAGCACGCGGGCGCGCGCGATGTGCGCCTGGATCAGCACGGCGGCCTCGGCCGCATCGCCCCATACGGCCGCCATGCCCTCGGCGCGCAGCTTCTCCACCAGTTCCCGGTTCTGCTCGGCCACGACGAAGGGAATGTCGTGCGCCGCCAGGGCCGCGGCAATGCGCCGCCCGACACGGCCATAGCCGACCAGCACGACCTGCCGCGACAGATAGCGAGCCTCGGTGCTCACCGGCAATTCGGCCAGCGGGTCGTCGCGCGAGGCCAGGCCGCGCGCAAACGACGAGCGGACGGACAGCCGCTTCTGCAGCGGTCCGATCAGGGTGAACAACAGCGGATTGATCGCGATGGAAATCAACGCACCGGCCAGCAGCAGGCTCTGGCCTTCGGCGGGCAACAGGCCCAGCGCCGCGCCCAGGCCGGCCAGGATGAACGAGAACTCGCCGATCTGCGCCAGGCTCGCGCTCACCGTCAGTGCCGTTCCGAGCGGATAGCGAAACAGCAGCACCAGCGCGCAGGCCGCGACCGACTTGCCCGCCACGATCACCCCCACGACCGCCAGCACCTGCAGCGGGCGCTCGATCAGCACCCGGGGATCGAACAGCATGCCGACGGAAACGAAGAACAGCACGGCGAAGGCATCGCGCAGCGGCAGCGATTCCTGCGCGGCCCGATGGCTGAACTCCGACTCGCGCATCACCATGCCGGCGAAGAAGGCGCCGAGCGCGAAAGACACGCCGAACAGCGCGGCCGACGCGAACGCGATGCTCACCGCCGCCGCCACCACGCACAGCGTGAACAGCTCGCGCGAACCGGTGCGCGTGACCTGCCACAGGATCCATGGGAACACACGCCGGCCGACCACCAGCATCAGCGTCACGAAGCCTCCGACCTGCAGCAGCGTGAGGCCGAGCGTCTGCCAGACGGGCGCCGCGCCGGCTGCTGCGCCCTGCCCTCCGAGCACGCCCGCCAGCGGCGGCAGCAACACCAGGACCAGCACCATCGCGAGGTCTTCCACCACCAGCCAGCCGACGGCGATGCGGCCGGTGAACGAATCCAGGAGGCCCAGGCTTTCGAGCGCCCTCAGCAGCACCACGGTGCTGGCCACCGACAGGGCCAGCCCGAACACCAGCGCGCCGCCGGGACTCCAGCCCCACCACGCGGCCAGCCCGCCGCCGAGCAGCGTGGCCACGGCCATCTGCACGATGGCGCCCGGCAATGCGATCTTGCGCACCGCCAGCAGATCGTCGAGGGAAAAGTGCAGGCCGACGCCGAACATCAGCAGCATCACGCCGATCTCGGCCAGCTGGGCGGCGATGCTCGCGTCCGCCACGAAGCCGGGCGTGAACGGACCGATGATCACGCCCGCGAGCAGGTAGCCGACCAGCGCCGGCAGCCGAAGCCGCGCGGCCAGGAAACCGAGCACCAGCGCCAAGCCGAGACCGGCCGCGACGGTGTTGATCAGTGAGACGCTGTGGGGCATGGCCCTTGCATTCTGCAAGAGCGGCGCCCCGCACCCGATTCAGGTAGCCATCTTCCCGTCACGGGCGTTGATCAGTTCCTCGGGCTCCTGCGCCTCGATCCAGCTCTCGTTGTTGAGCCCCGCCTGCAGCCGCGCCTCGTCCAGCTCGTTCGTCCACTTGGCCACCACGATCGTGGCCACCCCGTTGCCGATCAGGTTCGTCAGCGCGCGCGCCTCCGACATGAACCGGTCGATCCCCAGGATCAGCGCCAGCCCCGCCACCGGCACGTGCCCCACCGCCGACAGCGTCGCCGCCAGCACGATGAAGCCGCTGCCCGTCACACCCGCCGCGCCCTTGGACGTCAGCACCAGCACCGCCAGCAGCGTGATCTCCTGCACCAGCGTCATCTGCGTGTTGGTCGCCTGCGCGATGAACACCGCCGCCATCGTCAGGTAGATCGACGTGCCGTCCAGGTTGAACGAATACCCCGTCGGGATCACCAGCCCCACGCAGGTCTTCCTCGCCCCCAGGTTCTCCATCTTCTCCATCATGCGCGGCAGCACGGATTCGGAGGACGAGGTGCCCAGCACGATCAAGAGCTCCTCCTTGATGTACTTGATGAACTTCCAGATGCCAAAGCCATGCAAGCGCGCCACCAGCCCCAGAATCAGGAAGATGAACAACAGGCACGTCAGGTAGAAGGTGCCCATCAGCTTGCCCAGCGAGAACAGCGAGCCGATGCCGTACTTGCCGATGGTGAAGGCCATGGCGCCGAAGGCACCGAAGGGGGCCAGCTTCATGATGTAGTTGACGATGGTGAAAAGCACGTGCGAGCCCTTCTCGATGACGTCGAAGACCAGCGTGCCGCGCCCGCCGAAGCGGTGCAGCGCGAAGCCGAACAGGATGGCGATCAGGAGCACCTGCAGGATCTCGCCCTTGGCGAAGGCGTCCACCAGGGTGTTGGGGATGATGTTGAGGAGGAAGTCGACGGTGCCCTGCATCTTGCCCGGGCCGGTGTAGGCGGCGATGGACTTGGTGTCGATGCTGGCGGGGTCGACGTTCATGCCGGCGCCGGGCTTCAGAAGGTTGACCAGCAGCAGGCCCACGATCAGGGCGATGGTGCTCATGACCTCGAAGTACAGCAGGGCCAGGCCGCCGGTCTTGCCGACTTTCTTCATGTCCTCCATGCCGGCGATGCCGACCACGACGGTGCAGAAGATGATGGGGGCGATCATCATCTTGATGAGCTTGATGAAGGCGTCGCCCAGGGGCTTCATGGATTCGCCCACCGAGGGGTAGAAGTGGCCCAGCAGCACCCCGATGATCACCGCGGTGATCACCTGGGCGTAGAGGGAGCGGTAGAGGGGCGGCTTCTTCGCTGCCAGGGTCGGGCTCGGGGTCATGAAAGTCTCCTGGATGTTGTAGAGGAATCAGGGACGCGGATCGAAACGCCTATGCAACGTCGAAATACGAAAAAACCCGCCGAGGCGGGTTTTCGTGGAAGGGGCTGCGCGTGCGCACCTCAATGCATGTGCAGGCCGCCATTGACCGAGAAGTCGGCCCCGGTGGAATAGCCGCCTTCGTCGGTCGCCAGCCAGGCGATGATCGAGGCGATCTCGCTCGGCTCGCCCAGGCGCTTGACGGGGATGGTGCCGACGATCTTGTCGAGCACTTCCTGGCGGATCGCCTTCACCATGTCGGTGCCGATGTAGCCCGGGCTCACGGTGTTGACCGTCACGCCCTTGGCGGCCAGTTCCTGCGCCAGCGCCATCGTGAAGCCATGCATGCCGGCCTTGGCGGCCGAGTAGTTGGTCTGGCCCGCCTGGCCCTTGGCGCCGTTGACCGAGCTGATGTTGATGATCCGGCCCCAGCCCTTCTCGACCATGTCGCCCACCACCTGCTTGGTGACGTTGAACATGCTGTTGAGGTTGGTCTCGATCACCGCGCTCCAGTCCTCGGGCGTCATCTTGAGAAACATGCGGTCGCGCGTGATGCCCGCGTTGTTGACCAGCACGTCGATGCTGCCGTGCTCCGCCTTGGCCTTGCTGAAGGCATCGACGGTCGATTGCCAGTCGCCGACATTGCCGACCGACGCGTGGAACTCATAGCCCTCGGCCTTCTGCTCGCCGAGCCATTTGGCATGGTCGCGCGTGGGGCCGCAGCCGGCGATGACGGTGAAACCGTCCTTGTGAAGGCGCTGGCAGATGGCCGTTCCGATGCCCCCCATGCCCCCGGTGACGTATGCAACTTTCTTGCTCATGAGTGTTCCTTGTATGTGCGCCTGGACAGGCAGTTTCACTGTAGCGAAGTTTCTCACCAACCCCGGCTGAGGAAAACACTGAGCCGGGGTTGCAACGGTGTGTCACAAGCTGTCCACACATCGACACGGTACTGCATCGATGTGTCATTTCGCACCGTCGGCCGCGGCGGTCGCTATCTACCTTGACGCAGCTGCCGCGCGTGGCCGTCGGCGCGCGAACAGCATGGCGACGCCGAGCGCCGACAGCAGCAGATAGCCGATCGCGGCGACGAACGCCGCCTGCGGCCGCTGCCGGTCGGCATAGAAGACGATGCCGATCAACGCGACGCCGAGCGAGTTGCCGACCTGCTGCACGGTCGCGAGCATGCCGGCTGCCACGCCAGCATGCGCCGCCGGCACGGCTGCCAACACGGCCGACACCAGCGGTGCCATGATCATCCCGATGCCCGCGCCCTCGACCCACAGGATGGGCAGCATCCAGGGCACGATGCCCTCGCCCCCGTGCCGCAGGACCAGCCCGATCAGTGCCGCATGGCCGGCTGCCAGCACCACCGCGCCGCAGGTGATCGCACGCCGGCCGAGCCAGCGATCCAGTCGCGCGCTGGCCATCGAGGTCGCGAAGAAACCGAGCGCCAGCGCCGTGAACACCGCACCCGAGGCCAGCGCCGACAGGCCCATCACTTGCTGCAGATAGATCGCGAGCACGAAGTAGAACGAGGCATTGCCAGCATAGAACACCAGCGTCACGAGCAGGCCCTGCGCATAGCCCGGCAGCCGCAGCAGGCTGGGCGCGATCAGCGGCTGCGCACCATGCGCCTCGCGCCGCCGCTGATGCAGGGCCAGCCCGGCAGCCAGCGGAATGGCGGCCAGCAGGCTCGCCGCGCTCCACAGCGGCCACCCTTCCTGCCGCCCCTCGACCAGCGGCCACAGCACCGCCGACAGCAGCACGGCCACGATCACCGCGCCAGGCATGTCGAGACGGCTGTGCCCTTCGCTCTTCAGTGCCGGAATCCAGCGCATGCCGAGCGCGAGCCCCGCCAGCCCGATCGGCACATTGATGAGGAAGCAGCTGCGCCAGCCCATCTGCGCCAGATCGGCATGGATCAGCACGCCGCCGATCAGCTGCCCCAGCACCGCGCCGAGCCCGAGCGTGAGGCCATAGGCGCCGAAGGCGCGCGCACGCGCCGGGCCGGTGAACACCAGGCCGAGCATCGCCAGCACCTGCGGCTGCAGCAGCGCACCGGCCAGGCCCTGGACCACGCGCGCGGCCACCAGCACCCCCGCACCCGGTGCCAGCCCACAGGCCGCCGACGCCAGCGTGAACAGCAGCAGCCCGGTCATGAACATGCGCCGGCGTCCGAACAGATCGCCGAGGCGCCCGCCGGTGATCAGGCCGGCCGCGTTGGCAAGACCATAGCCCGCGACGACCAGCTGCAGCGCGCTGTCACTGGCATGCAGCTCGCGCTGGATCGAGGGCAGCGCGACGTTCACGATGAAGAAGTCCAGCACCACCATGAAGGTGCCGCTGAGCACGAGGATCAGCGTCGGCCAGCCGGCATCGTGGGCATCGACAGGATGGGCAAGCGCGGCGTCGGACGTCATGCCGCCAATGTCGGCGCGCGAGTGGACACCGGCAATGACCTGCGAGGTCATGGGCGGGCGCGGAACGCACCGCCGGCCCGGCCGGCGGCACGGCGTGCTACATCACGCCGAAGGTCGCCAGCGCCTCGCAGGCGCTCATGCCGCCGCGGATCGCATCGGCCACCTTGTTCTCGGTGCGCACCTTGTCCAGCGCTTTGGCCACTGCTTCGGCTTCGGCCGCGCGCGGCACGACCAGCACGCCCTCGCGGTCGCCGATCAGCAGGTCGCCGGGCGCGACGCGCACGCCCTCGATCTCGATGGTGCAGCGGTAGTCGATCACCTGCCCGCGCACACCCTGGTCCTGCGCGTAGGTGCCGCGGCAGAACACGGTGAAGCCGAGCCGCTCGATCTCGTTCGCATCGCGCACATAGCCGTCGAGGATCGCGCCCGCCGCCTTCAGGTGTTGAGCGCGCGTCGACATCAGCCCACCCCACAGCGCATAGCGCAGCGAGGCGCCGGTGGCGATATAGATCTCGCCCTCCTTCAGGTCGTCGAGCGCCTCCAGCATCAGCCCGAAGGGCTTGCCCGACAGCGGCCCGGCCGAGCGCGCGCCGTCGTTGACCACGTCGGCCTCCAGCACCGGCATCGCGCGGCCGACGATGCGCATCGATTTCTCGAGCGGCGCAATGCCCGCCGGCAGGAACTGATGCTGGTGGCCCATCGTGTCGAGCACGTCGCCCAACGCGGCGACGAACAGCTCGTCAGAGATCTGCCGAAAGAGCGCTGCGTCGTTGCCGCTCATGCGGACTTAGCGTTCGATGGTGAGGGCCACGCCCATGCCGCCACCGATGCACAAGGACGCAATGCCCTTCTTGGCATTCTGGCGCTGCATCTCGTGCAGCAGCGTCACCAGGATGCGGCAGCCGGACGCGCCGATCGGATGGCCGATGGCGATGGCGCCGCCGTTCACGTTGACCTTGTTCACGTCCCAACCCATCTCCTTGTGCACGGCACAGGCCTGGGCCGCGAAGGCCTCGTTGATCTCGAGCACGTCCAGATCCTGCGGCTTCCAGCCGGCACGCTGCAGCGCCTTCTGCGAGGCCGGCACCGGCCCCATGCCCATGAAGGCCGGATCGAGCCCGGTGCTCGCATAGCTGGCGATGCGGCCGAGCGGCTTGAGGCCCAGCGCCGCGGCCTTCTTGGCCGTCATCACCATCACCGCCGCGGCGCCGTCGTTCAGGCCCGAGGCATTGCCCGCGGTCACGCCGCCGGCCTTGTCGAAAGCGGGGCGCAGGCCGGCCAGGCCTTCGGCGCTGGTCTTGCGGTTGATGAACTCGTCCTTGTCGAAGACGACCGGGTCGCCCTTCTTCTGCGGGATGTGGACGGCGACGATCTCGTCCTTGAACTTGCCGGCGTCCTGCGCGGCCGCGGCCTTGGTCTGGCTGCCGAGCGCGAGTTCGTCCTGCGCGGCGCGGCTGATGTCGTACTTCTTGGCCACGTTCTCGGCCGTGATGCCCATGTGGTACTGGTTGTAGACGTCCCACAGGCCGTCGACGATCATGGTGTCGATCAGCTTCCAGTCGCCCATGCGCTGGCCGTTGCGCGAGTTGGGCAGCGCGTGCGGCGCCATGCTCATGCTTTCCTGTCCGCCGGCGATGACGATCTCGCTGTCGCCGGTGGCCACCGCCTGCGCGGCCAGCATGACCGCCTTCAGGCCGGAGCCGCAGACGGCGTTGATGGTGAGCGCCGGCGTTTCCTTGGCAATGCCGCTCTTGAGCAGCGCCTGCCGCGCCGGGTTCTGGCCGCTGCCCGCGGTCAGCACCTGGCCCATGATCACTTCGCCGATCTGGTCATTGCCGACCTTGGCGCGCGCCAGCACTTCCTTGATCACGATGGCGCCGAGTTCGGTGGCCGGGATGTTGGCCAGCGATCCGCCGAACTTGCCCACGCCGGTGCGTAGGGCCGAAACGATGACGATGTCTTCCATGGTGTGCTCCGATGCTTGCGTTGGGATGGGGTGAGGGTCAGGCTTTTGCCTTGACGTAGCGGCCTGGCGCGGGCTCGGTCGCCTTGTAGGCGCTGCCTTTGCCGTAGGCCTTCGGGGCAGGGATCTGCTTGCCCGCATGGGTCTTGAGCCAGTTCGACCAGTCGGTCCACCAGCTGCCGGGATGCTCGGTCGCGCCGGCCAGCCATTCGGCCTGCGTCTTCGGCAGCTTGCCGTCCTCGCGGATCCAGTGGCTGCGCTTTTTCTTGGCCGGCGGATTGATCACGCCGGCGATGTGGCCCGAGGCGCCCATCACGAAGCGCTTCTTGCCCGCGAGCAGTTGCGTCGAGGCGTAGGCGCCGCCGATGGGCACGATGTGGTCCTCGCGCGAACCGTAGATGTAGACCGGCGCGTCGATGCTGCGCAGGTCGACCTTCTCGCCGGCCACGGTCAGCGCGCCGGGCTCGGCGAGCTTGTTCTCGTGGTAGGTGTTGCGCAGGTACCAGCAGTACATCGGGCCCGGCAGGTTGGTGGCGTCGCTGTTCCAGTAGAGCAGGTCGAAGGGTGGCGGCGACTCGCCCTTCAGGTAGTTGCCGACCACGTAGTTCCACACCAGGTCGTTGGGTCGGAGGAAGCTGAAGGTCGATGCGAGCTCGTTGCCCTGCAGCATCCCGCCCTTGGCCATCTGCATCTCGCGCAACTGCACGAAGCTCTCGTCGATGAAGATGTCCAGCACGCCGGTGTCGGTGAAATCGAGCAGGGTCGTCAGCAGCGTCACCGAAGCGGCCGGCTGCTCGCCGCGCGCCGCCAGCACGGCCAGCGCGGTGGAGAGGATGGTGCCGCCGACGCAGAAGCCGAGCGTGTCGATCTTGCCGCCCTTCTTGTCCTGGCCGCTGATCTCCTGCACGACGTGGATGGCCCGGATCGCGGCATCCTCGATGTATTGGTCCCAGGTGTACTGGGCCATCGACGCATCGGGGTTGCGCCAGCTCACGACGAAGGTGCGATGGCCTTGCTCCACCGCATAGCGGATCAGCGAGTTCTCGGGCTGCAGGTCGAGGATGTAGAACTTGTTGATGCAAGGCGGCACCAGCAGCAGCGGCCGCTCATGGACCTTGGCGGTGAGGGGCTTGTATTCGAGCAGCTGGAACAGATCGTTCTCGAACACCACCGCGCCTTCGGTGGTGCCGACGTTGCGGCCCACTTCGAAGGCACTCTCGTCAGTCATGCTCACGTGGCCCTGCTTCACGTCGTGCAGCAGATTCTGGATGCCGCGGGCGATGCTCTCGCCCTGCGTGTCGAGCGCCTTCTTCTGCGCCTCGGCGTTGAAGGCGAGGTAGTTGCTCGGCGCCGAGGCCGCCATCCACTGCTCGACCGCGAAGCGCAGGCGCGAGCGCGTCTTCTCGTCGGTCTCGACGGCATCGGCCATGCCCATCAGCGTGCGCGCATTGAGCAGGTAGATCGCGGCCGAGAAGGCCGACACCGGATTGCTGCGCCAGGCCTCGCCCGCGAACCGCTTGTCGGCGCCGGCCTTGGCGGCGAAGCCTTGCTGCCAGAGCTGCGTGGCCTCGTCGACATACTGCTGCTGAAGCGCCTGCAGCTTCTCGCTGCCCATGGAGAAGCGCGGAACGTCCCACGCCGCGGCGCCCGCACCGGCGCCCGTGCCCAGCGACTGGAAGGACTCGAGCGCCTTGCCCCATCCCTGGGCCAGCGCCTGCTGGAAAGGCGCGAAGCTGTCTGCCGCCGTGGCTGGTTGTTGTTTCATGGAGTCTCCTGCTTGCTCACCGAGTACGGACGGGATTTGAGTATGCTGCATTCACCAGGGCGAAACCAGCGCGGCCCCCCATACCTTCCTGAAATCATCGTCCATGCACCTCGTCGTCATCGGTTGGCTTTATGTGGCGCTGATGATGGCCGTCGCCGAAGCCACCAACACCAACGGCACCGTGCTCGGGGCCATCTTCACCTTTCTACTTTACGGACTGGCGCCGGTGGCACTGGTGGTTTACCTGATGGCGACGCCGGCGCGCCGCAAAGCGCAAAGGGCACGCGAAGCGGCCGAGCGCGAGGCCGCGATCCGTGCCGCCGAGGACACCCCGTCAATCGCGCCAGATGCAGGCGGCGAGCCGGCCGCTGACGCGGTCGCGCCGGTGCGAGAAGAAAAGTAACGGATTGTGCGAAGTACACCAGGCTTCGCTGCTGTCGTTGCCGTGGATCTGCATGACGCCGGCATGGCGCAGACGGCGGCGCGCGAGGCCGGCGAGGTCGGCCATCCATTTGCCGGTCGCGCCCGCGGGTGCGAAGCAAGGCGCCGCATCGGGCATGACGGCCTCGAATGCGGCCTTGACCTCGGCACCGACCTCGAAGGCATCGGGGCCGATGCACGGGCCGAGCCACGCCATGAGGCCCTGCGCCTCGCCCGCCGATCGAAAGACATCGACGCTGCGCTCCAGCACGCCGGCCGCCAACCCGCGCCAGCCGGCATGTGCCGCCGCAACGCGCCGGCCCGACGCGTCGGTGAACAGCACCGGCAGGCAATCGGCCACCATGATGGTGCAGGCGACGCGGCCTTCGGCGGTGGTGCAGGCATCGGCGCGGCTGCCGCTGGGCGTGGCCGCATCGAGCACCAGCACCTGCGTGCCGTGCACCTGCTCGAGAAAGACCGGCTGCGCACCGATCGCCTCGCGCAGGCGGGCGCGATTGGCGGCCACATCGGCTGGCACGTCGCCGACGTGGTCGCCGAGGTTGAGGCTCTCATAGGGACCGCCCGACACGCCGCCTTGTCGCGTGGTGCACAGCGCATGCACGCCCGGTGGCGCCGGCCAGTCGGGCCGCAGCCAGCCTGCGGGCGTCATCGTCATGCTTCGGCGTCGGGACAGCGCGAGGGCTGCGCGCGCTGGAAGGCGTCGAGCTGCATGCAGGCATCGAACACGGCCATGGTGCGCGGCAGCCCGCTGAAGTCGCAATCGAAGCGCTGGCCGTTGAAGATCTGCGGCACCAGGCAGCAATCGGCCATGGTGGGCGTGTTGCCGTAGCAGTAGACGCCGTCCGGCAGGAGCGCCAGCTGGCGCTCGAAGGCCAGCATGCCCTCGCGCACCCAGTGGCGGTACCAGGCGTTCTTGGCCTCGTCGTCGAGCTTGAGCTCGCGCACCAGGTACTTGAGCACGCGCAGGTTGTTCAGCGGATGGATCTCGCAGGCAATCGACTCGGACAGGGCCCGCACGCGCGCCCGGCCCAGCGGGTCGCGCGGCATCAGCGCCGGCTCGGGGTGCGTTTCGTCGAGGTATTCGATGATCGCCATCGACTGCGTCAGCCGCTCGCCGTCGTCTTCGAGCAGGGGCACCAGCCGGTCCGGCGAGACCGCGGAAAACGGACCCGTCTTGTGGTCGCCGCGCGCGATGTGGACCGGAATGTAGTCGTAGTCGAGGCCCTTCAGATTGAGCGCGATGCGCACGCGGAACGAGGCCGAGGACCGGAAGTAGTTGTGGAGCTTCATCATTCGCCAAGCATAGCCGCCGGGCCCGTGGGAAGCCAATCCCCGGGCAACGGTCCGGGCCCTCTGGCACACTGCCGTTTTCGCTGAAAAGGACGTTTCCCCATGGCTACCGAGCATGTCTTCACTGCGCCTCCCGTCGTCTCGATCCCCGTGGTCGGCCAGGCCGCCCGTTTTCCCGTGCACCGCATCTACTGCGTGGGCCGCAATTACGAGGAACACGCGAAGGAAATGGGCTTCACCGGCCGCGAGCCGCCCTTCTTCTTCATGAAGCCGGCCGATGCGGTGGTGGTGGTCGATGCCGGCGCCACCGGCACCATGGCCTATCCGACGCTGACCAAGAACCTGCACCACGAAATCGAACTCGTGGCTGCGATCGGCACCGGCGGCAAGAACATCTTGGCGGCCGATGCGCACAAGCACATCTTCGGCTACGCGGTCGGCCTCGACATGACGCGCCGCGACCTGCAGAACGACATGAAGAAGCAGGGCCGCCCGTGGGACATCGGCAAGAGCTTCGAGCAGAGCGCACCCATCGGCCCGATCGTGCCGGCCGCGAAGGCGGGCGATATCGAGAAGGCGGAAATCTCGGTGCAGGTCGGCGGCGCCGACCGCCAGCGCAGCAACGTGAGCAAGCTGATCTGGAGCATCGGCGAAACCATCGAGCACCTGTCGGCCGCGTGGGAATTGCAGCCCGGCGACCTGATCTTCACCGGCACGCCCGAAGGCGTGGCGGCCGTGGTGTCGGGCGATACGATGGTGGGCGAAATCACCGGCCTGCCCACGCTGACCGTCAAGGTCGCCTGATCTACATGCTCCTGCGCGTCCCCATCAAACACTGCAAGAACTGCGGCACCGCGGTGGCCTACCGCGTCCCTGACGACGGCGACACCAAGGAGCGTGCGGTCTGCCCGGCCTGCGGCACCATCCACTACGAGAACCCGCTGAACGTGGTGGGCACCATCCCCGTGCTGGGCGAGCGCGTGCTGCTGTGCAAGCGCAACATCGAGCCGCGCTGGGGCAAGTGGACGCTGCCGGCCGGCTTCATGGAGCTCAACGAGAGCACGGCCGAGGGCGCCGCGCGCGAGACCGACGAGGAGGCCGGCGCCGAGTACGAGATGGAAGGCCTGTTCGCCGTGATGAGCGTGGTGCGCGTGGGCCAGGTGCACCTGTTCTACCGCGCCAAGCTCTTGAGCGACAAGTTCGATCCGGGCCACGAGACGATCGAAGCCCGGCTCTTCACCGAGGAAGAAATCCCCTGGGAAGAAATCGCCTTTCGCACCGTCCGCACGGCACTCGAGCGCTACTTCGAGGACCGCCGCCGCGGCAGCTTCGACCGCGTTCACACGGTGGACATCGTATGAGACGCCCGGCCGCTCCGAAGGCGAATACCGAAGCGCTGTTGCGCAAAGGTACCCCAGCGAGACGCCTGCACGCGGCGATCTGCGGCGCGACGCTGGCCGGCCTGGCCGCCTGCGCGCAGGCCGAGACCATCGGCGACGTCGACACCGCATTCAAGCTGATCGGCCCCGACCACAAGATCGTGGTCGAGGCCTACGACGATCCCAAGGTGCAGGGCGTGACCTGCTACGTCTCGCGCGCCAAGACCGGCGGCGTCTCCGGCGCGCTCGGTCTGGCCGAGGACAAGGCCGAGGCCTCCATCGCCTGCCGCCAGGTCGGCCCGGTCAGCGTGACGCAGCCGCTGCCCCGGCGCGAAGAGGTCTACAGCGAGCGGCTGTCGGTGCTCTTCAAGCGGCTGCGCGTGGTGCGCATGGTCGATGCAAAGCGCAACACGCTGGTCTACCTCACCTATTCCGACCTGCTGATCGATGGCTCGCCGAAGAACAGCATCACCGCGGTGCCGATCGATCGCGCGACGCCGATCCCGCAGAAATAGCGGAGTCCGCCCACGATGCGCGCGGTCGCTCCCGGCAATGCGATGCGCGAGCTCTTTGCCGCGCTCTGGCATTACGCGCGCGGCGCGCGGCCGCAGCTGGTCGGCGCGACGGTCCTGCTCACGGCCTCGCAATTGCTGCGTCTCACGATGCCCTGGCTGGCAGCGCAGGCCATCAATGCGCTGCAGACCGGCGACATCGCGCGCTCGGGCCGGTGGATCGCGGCGCTGGCGGGCATCTACCTCGTCTCGTGGGTCATCCACGGGCCGGGGCGCATCCTCGAGCGCAATGTCGGACTGCGCGTGCGCGAGGCGCTGGCCGACACGCTGTACGCGCGCATCGCCGCGGCGCCGCTGGTGTGGCACGACGGCCACCATTCGGGCGAGCTGCAGCACCGCGTGCACCAGGCGAGCCGCGCGCTGTCGGACTTCGCGCAGAACCAGTTCATCTACCTCACCAACATCGTCAACTTCATCGGGCCGCTGGTCGCGCTGACGCTGCTCTCGCACGCGAGCGGCGCGATGGCGATCGGTGGCTACGTGGTGATCGCGGTCATCATCGTGCGCTTCGACCGCGCGCTGATGCGCCTGGCACGCACCGAGAACGATGCCGACCGGCGCTACGTCGCGGCGCTGCTCGACTTTCTGGGCAACGCGTCGACGGTGATCGGCCTGCGGCTTTCGGCCGCGTCGCGCGGCCTGCTGCACCGTCGCATGCAGGCGATCTCGGCGCCGCTCAAGCGCACCGTGGTGCTGAACGAAGGCAAGTGGTTCGCGGTCGACCTGATGGGGCTGGCGCTGACCTGGGGCTTGGTCGTGGTCTATGTGTGGCAGGAGCGCACGCCGGGCCAGGCGGTGATGCTGGGCGCGGTGTTCATGATCTACCAGTACGCGCAGCAGGCCGCGAGCGTGGTGACCTCGATGGCAGCCAACTTCCAGTTCTTCGCGCGCATGCATACCGACTACAGCAGCGCCGAGCCGATCTGGCAGGCGCCGTCGCGCGCGGGCGATCTGACGCAGGAGCGCATCGACCGCGACGCGCGCTGGCACACGATCGATGTCCACGGGCTGGTCTGGAACTACGCGCCGCGCGGCACGCCGGCTGCCGCCGAGACAATGCGCAGCGGCCTGCATGCGGTGTCGCTGGCGCTGCGGCGCGGCGACCGCATCGCGCTGGTCGGGCCGAGCGGCGGCGGCAAGAGCACGCTGCTGCGCGTGCTGGCCGGGCTCTACGCGCCGCAGGACGGATCGCTGTCGCTCGACGGGCAAGCCGATGCGTGGCCGCGCCTGCGCACGATCGCGACGCTGATCCCGCAGGAGACCGAAGTGTTCGAAGCCAGCGTGCGCGAGAACCTGGGCTTCGGCCAACCCTGCGACGACGATGCCCTGCGTGCGGCGCTGCACGTCAGCACCTTCGACGAGGTGCTGAAGGCGACGCACGGCGATCTCGACACGATGCTGTCCGAACGCGGCTTCAACCTGTCGGGCGGTCAGCGGCAGCGCCTGTGCCTGGCGCGCGGCGTGCTGGCCGCGCAAGGCAGTTCGCTGCTGCTGCTCGACGAGCCCACCAGCGCGCTCGATGCCGCCACCGAGGGGCGCGTGCTGGCGCGCATCGCGGCGGCCTTCCCCGAGGCCTGCGTGATCGCGTCGATCCACCGCCTGAGCCTGCTCGAACGTTTCGATACCGTGGTGCTGATGGAGGCGGGCAAGATCGTGGATGCCGGCCCGCGCGATGAGGTGATGGCGCGCCAGCCGCTGCTGCAGAAGCTGGCGGCGCCCGCCATGGCGACCGCGCCATGTTAAAAAGCGCACCAAGGTCGCGATGGCGACGGAACCCTTTGCACCGATTCGGTTCAATCAATCCCATGCATGTTCAGACCCACCTCCTCCGCATCGGCGTCGCTGCCGTCGCCGCCGCTGCGTTGATGGCCTGCACGACGCCGCCATCGCGTCTGCCTCTGCCACCCGCCAACGGCGGCTTCGCACCCCTGCCGCCGATCTCCCAGTCTGCACCCAGCGCACCGGCGCCGAAGCCGCAGGCCATCTTCATCCGCCCGGCAAGCGGCCGCACGATCGCGGGTTTCGACGCCGAGCGCAACAAGGGCATCGACATCGCCGGCAACATGGGCGATCCGGTGGTCGCGGCGGCCGACGGCCGCGTGGTCTACGTCGGCGGCGAGCTGCGCGGCTACGGCAACATGGTGATCGTCAAGCACAACGAGACCTTCCTCTCCGCCTACGCGCATGCGCAGCGCATCCTGGTGAAGGAGAAGGACGTGGTGCGCCAGGGCCAGGTCATCGCCGAGATGGGCAACAGCGACGCCGACCGCGTGAAGCTGCATTTCGAGATCCGCAAGCAAGGCGTGGCGGTGGACCCGGAGCCCTACCTGACAGGACAACTGCGCTAGCTGGCGGGGCCGCTCCCGAGCCGGGACAGGGTAGCGGCATCGGGCTGGCCGCCGAAATATTCTTCGAGGCAGGCGCGAAAGACCTGCGCCGCGGGATCGGCCTCGGCGAACAGGGTCATCGACGAACGGAACTTCAGATCGTCGGGCACGCCGAAGATCTCGCTGGCGCTACGCCCCTGCACCGCCAGCACGCTTGCGCTGCACGCGTGCAGCCGCGGGCCGAGCAGCGGATGCGCCAGGTAGGCGCGCGCCTCGGCCAGCGACACGATGGCGTAGTGCTGCGCGGTCTCGCTTCGGCCCAGGCCCGCGATCTGCGGGAACACGAACCACATCCAGTGGCTGCGCTTGCGGCCGGCCCGCAATTCGTCGAGGGCGCGCTCGATCACGGCGTGCTGTGCATCGACAAAGCGCTGCAGATCGAACGGACCGTCCATGCGCGAGTAACCCTCCTGTAGGCGATGTCTGTCATTGTCTTGCGCGCCATGCTGCGCCGGGCAGGAGCAGCATGGGTGTGAAATTCTCGCGCACAAAAAAGGAGACCTCCATGACATGCGAAGCGATTCACTGCTTCGACACCGCGACGGTCCGGTTCGCCATCTATCCGGACGGTTTCGACGGCCCGCGAATCATTGCCGAGATCAGCGAGGACGCGCTGCGCGACCTGTTCGGCGCGCGCGGCGGCGGCAACAGCCTGGTCGATGCCTGCAAGCTGCATTTCAGCCTGATCGAGGCGCGCGCGGTGGAACGCTACCGCAGCGCGCCCTCGCGGCCCGTCGTGCTGGCCATCACGGACTTCGGCATGCCGAGCGTGCAGGCGGTGGAAGCGCTCTGCGCATGACCACCGGATCAGGCTGATCGGCGGAGAACCTGGAAGACGCAGTGCCGGCCGCTCAGCGAGGCGTCGCTGGCTGGGCGCTGGCAGCGCTGACGCCCAAGGCCGCCGAGGCCGGGACGGCCGACTTGGCGACGCCTGGCGCTCGCGCATCCCCGCGCAGGGAGCGCTCGAACGCGACGTTCAATCCAATGGCGGCAGCGAAGATCGCCGCCACCATCACGGCGGCAAACAGCACCAAGCCCGGCACGGGCAGTTTCCAGCGCGCGTGTTGCATGTCCATCGAGTCCTTTGCCTTGGTGGGACTGGCAATCCGCCGGCGTGGTTCCCGACGCCTTTCGAGGCCCGCGTTCTAGAGCACACGCCCCTGCGCAGAAAGCACCACGGCGGACATCGCCAGGCAGTAGATGCCGAAGTAGTGCCAGCGCCCGTTCTCCAGCCAGCGTGACAGCCAGCGCAGCGCGATCATGCCCGCCACGAAGCTGATCGCCATGCCCAGCAGGCTCGGCAGGGCCAGGTGAAGCCACTGACCGGCGCCCAGGCCGCCCGAGGACTTGAACAGGCGATAGGCCTCGCGCGCGATGACGGCGGGCGTGAGCACGACCGCCAGCGCGAAGCTGAACTCTTCCGCGCGCAGCCGGGACACGCCGGTCAGCAATCCGGTCGAGATGGTGGCGCCCGAGCGGGAGAAGCCGCGAAACGGCAGGCACAGTCCCTGCACCACGCCGATCGACAGCGCGGACGCAGGCTTGAGCTTCTCCGACGCCGCATGGGTGCGCATCCGCAGGCCGGAGACAAGAATCAGCACGCCCGCCGCCGCCAGGCCGCCGGCGATCACGTACACGTTGCCGAACAGGTGCTCGATCTCGAAGGTGTCGCGGTTGGCGCCCAGCGCGTACGGAATGAGCTTGAGCAGGACGAGTCCGACCAGCCCGGTGGCCGCGGTCGCGATGACGATGAGCCCCGCATTGCGCCGGAACGCCTGGCCCGATGAGAAGTACGTCGCCTTCCATTCGGTCCAGAAGTAGACGATGACCGCGAACATCGTTCCCGTGTGGAGCATCACCAGCAGCAAGGTCATGTCCGGCGCCGTCGGGTCCAGGTGCATCAGCTTCTCGGCCAGGATGACGTGGGCCGAGCTCGAGACCGGCAGCAGCTCGGCAATGCCCTGGACGAGGGCGAGAACGGTGATTTGAAGAAGGGTCATGGAATGCGGCCGGCCATTTCGCCGGCCGTGGGTTGGCATGAGGTCCGCAAGATCGGACCCGGGCTGCGCGTGTGATGGGAGCGGGGACGATAGCAGCGAAAGCCAGCAGAGCCTGACTTCAGGACGACCCCTGCGAGGGCGTGAGCGCCATCCCGGGCCAGACCTGCATCACGGCCGAAAGAAAGGCGCGGACCAGCGGGTCATTCAGACGGCTGCTCACATGGGCGACGAACAGAGGAAATTCAGCGCGAGCAATGGGCGAAGTGGCAAGAACGCCCTGCGCGAGCCCGTGCTGGACATGCTCCTCGCGCATCAGCATCAGGCCCACACCGGCCTCCAGCATGGCGCGGCCGAGCGCTGCGTTGTCGAAGCGCGCGACGGTGTTGAGTTCGAGGCCGCGCTCCTCGAAGAGCTGCTTCAGCATTGTCGAATAGGCCACGCTGCTGTCGGTGGGACAGATCCACGGAAGGGCTGCCAGCTCGGCCCAGCTCGCGCCTTCGATCTTCTCCTTCCACGCCGCAGGGCCGGCGACCCGGAAGGGGATGGTCGTGAGCCGGTAGTACGTGAACGCGGCGTTGGTGGCCCGGCCCAGCAGCAGGATCATGTCGAGTTCGCCGGTCTTCAGCCCCTCTTGCGCGCCGGTCGACGGCCGCGCGCGCAGATCCACGGTGATGAGCGGATGTGCAACGCGCAACGCGGCGATCACGTCCCCGATCCGGCTCGAGGTCGGATCGCTGGTCGATCCGAGAACCAGATGGCCTTCGAGCTTGCCGTGGATCTCGCGTGCGAAGGACGTGAACAGCGTCGCCTCGTTGAGCAATGCCTTCGCCTTGATCAGCAGGAGTTGCCCGGCGCGCGTGAGTTCCAGGCTTCGATTGGTGCGGATGAACAGTTGCGTGTCCAGGCTTTCCTCGACCGCTCGCACGTGGGCACTGGCGGCCGACTGGCTGACGTGCAATCGCTCGGCCGCGCGCGTGAGGTGCTGCTCCTCGGCCACAGCAACGAAGGTGCGCAGCTGCACCAGATCAATCAGCATCTTGCCTCCAGTCGGGCCACGGTTGTCTCCGGGGCGCCAATGCTACCCCGCGACGAATCGTTCGCGAATCGAGCACGCGGAGTCCCGAAAAAAGCCATGGACCCGGGGGGGTGCCGCTTCCTAAACTGCCTGCGCACCCAGACATCCAGCGCTCGGCTGGTTCGAATACCGGAGACCCCCATGGCAGCTTTTCATGACCCGCTCGACGCGGGCATGCACCCCGCGCATTCCGCTGACGGCGGTCGAAGCGCGGCGACGGCCGGCGAAGACTTTGCGGTCGTCCTGGCCCGCTTCGCCTGCCATCTCTCGCTGGACAAGCTGCCCGCGCCGGCCATTGCCGCGGCCCGGATGAACGTGCTCGACACGCTGGCCTGCGCGGCCGCGGGCTCGAGCGCCGCGGCCGTGGCCGAGACGCGCGAGCTCGCCGTCGAATGGGGCGGCGCGGCGCAAGCCTCCCTCCTGATCTTCGGCGACAAGGTGCCGGCGCACCATGCCGCCTGGGTCAACGGCACGATGGCGCATGCGCGCGACTACGACGACACGCACGACGCCGCGGTTCTTCATGCGGGCGTTTCGGTGGTGCCGGCCGCGCTGGCTGCGGCCGAACTGCGCGGCGGGGTCGGCGGCGCGGACTTCCTCGCTGCCGTCGCCGCCGGCCTCGAGACGATCTGCCGCCTGGGCGTGGCGACCCGCATCGGCATCGTCGAGAGCGGGTACATGTACACCTCGCTGTTCGGCCATTTCGCGGCGACCGTGGCCGCCGGGCGCGTGCTCGGGCTCGATCAGGCGCAGATGGTGAACGCGCTCGGCATCGCCTATTCGCAGGTGGCCGGCAACCACCAGGTCACGCGCGACGGTGCCCTCACCAAGCGCATGCAGCCGGGCTTCGCCGCGAAGTCCGCGCTGATGTCGGTCCAGCTCGCGCAGCGCAAGGTGCGCGGTGCCCAGGCCACCTTCGAAGGCGAGGACGGATTCCTGCGCGTCTACCTGCATGACCGCTGCGATCGCGATGCCTTGCGCGAAGGGCTGGGCGGGCGCTATGAATTCACGCAGCTGAGCTACAAGCCCTATCCCTGCTGCCGCCTCAATCACAGCGCGATCGATGCCGCGCTCGCGCTGCGCGAGGCGCATGCGATTCGCGCCGGACAGGTGCGGCGCATTCGCGTCGGCATCAACCGCCAGGCGCACGAGGCCGTGTGCACGCCGATCGAGGTCCGCAAGACCCCGCGCTCCGTGGTCCATGCGCAGTTCAGCCTTCCGTACACGGTGGCCGCGGCGATCGTCGACGGCGGTGTGCGGCTGGGTCATTTCGAGCAGGCCTCGCTGGGCCGGGAAGACCTCCTGGCCCTGGCGCAGCGGATCGATCCGTATGTCGACGAGGACATCGAGCGCGAATGGGGACGCAATGTGACCCCCGCGCTGATGCACGTCGAGATGAACGACGGCACGACGCACAGCCTGCGCGTGGATCAACCGCTCGGCCATCCCGAGCGCCCCATGACGGCCGCGGCGATGGACGCGAAGGCCATCGACTGCTTCCGCGCCGCGGCGCGACCGCTGCATGCCGACGCCGCAGCACGCCTTCGCCGGCTCGTCGAAAGCCTCGAGACCTGCGCGGACGTGAGCGCACTCGCCCGCGCACTTCAACCCGAATCGTGAACCCCGGAGACAACACCATGACCCTCAAGAACTCACTCACGCGGCGGACCTCGTTCGCCGCCTGCGCAGCCGCCTTGCTCTTCGCCTGCGCCACGGCGCAGGCCGCGTGGCCCGACCGGCCCATCAAGCTGATCGTGCCCTTTGCGCCGGGCGGCAGCAACGACAACATCGCGCGCGTGATCGCAGCCAAGCTGGGCGCCCGGCTCGGCCAGAGCGTCATCGTCGACAACCGCGGCGGCGCGGGCGGAACCATCGGCACCGACTACGTCGTGAAGTCACCGGCCGACGGCAACACGCTGCTGTTCGTCTCGAGTTCCATCACGACCAACCCCGCCATCAAGAAACTGAGCTACGACCCGATCAAGGACCTGACGCCGATCGGCGAGATCGGTGCGGGCGCCTTCGTGGTCGTGGTGGGGAACAAGGTCAAGGCGAGCACGCTGCAGGAATTCATCGACCTGGCGCACGCCAAGCCGAAGAGCATCAGCTACGGCTCGGCGGGCATCGGCGGCATCAACCACCTCGGGACCGAACTGTTGGCATCCGCGGCCAAGATCGAGCTCGTCCACGTCCCATACAAGGGCATCGGTCCGGCCTTCACCGACCTCATGGGCGGCACCCTCCAGATGCTCCTGCCGAGCCTCGCTTCGGCGGTGCCCTACATCAACGCGGGCCAGATGCGCGGCCTGGCAGTGACGAGCGCGCAGCGCTCGCCGCTGGCGCCGCAGCTGCCGACGGTGGCCGAGGCCGGCGTGCCGGGCTTCCAGCTCACGGTGTGGTGGGGCCTGACGGGGCCGGCGCACATGCCGGCGCCGGTCGTGAAGCGGCTCAACGATGAGCTCAACGCGGTGCTGGCCGCGCCCGATGTCGCCGAGTTGCTGGCGCGTGAAGCCGCCACGCCGCAGCCCGGATCGCCCGAGCAGTTCGGCAAGACGATCGCCGACGACTACGCGCGCTGGGGCCAGCTCATCAAGGACGCCCACATCCAGGCGGAGTGATGCGCGCCATGCCCCAGACTCTGCCCATCGATCAGCTCCGCTTCGCGGACTGCCTGCGCCCGCGCGATGTCATCGGCTGGCCGCAAGGCCCCGGCGAGCCGCTCGCGCTGACCGAAGCGCTCGTCGCGCAGCGCGCCAGCCTGACATCGGCCGAATTGTTCTTCGGCTTGTCGGCGTCGGACACGCTGCGTCCCGAGCTGGCCGATCACTTCGCCTTCCGTGCCCTCAATGGTGCGGGCGGCAGCCGGCGCGTCACCGCGATGGCGGACATCTATCCGTGCCACGTCGGTTCGATTCCTTCCCTGCTGCGCAGCGGCATCCTGCGCGTGGACGTGGTGCTGATCCAGGTCCGCGCGCTGCCCGCCGGCGGCTTCACGCTCGGCGTCATTGCCGATTTCACGCAAGCCCTGATCCGGCAAGCGAGGCTGGTGGTGGCGCTGGTCAATCCCGCATTGCCGCTGCTGGCCGGCGACGCCGTGGTGGATGCGGCGGACATCGACCTGCTCGTCGAGAGCGATGAACGCCTCATCGACATGCCGGACCCCGCGCCTTCTTCCGTCGAAGCCCTGGTGGCACAGCAGGTGGCGGCGCTGATCCCCGACCGCGCAACGATCCAGCTCGGCGTCGGCACGCTGCCGGCCGCGGTCGCGCACGCACTCGCCGGCCACCGCGAGCTGGGCGTGCACAGCGGCGTCGTCTCGGACGTGCTGGTGGACCTGATCGAGCAAGGCGTGGTGACCAATGCCCACAAGGGGCGCGATGCGGGCCGCACCGTCACCGGCGGGCTCTTCGGCACGCAACGCCTGCGCGACTTCGCGGAGCGCTCGGGCAGCGTCGATCTGCGCAGCGTCGAGTACACGCACCACCTCGCGGTCACGTCCTCGCTCTCGTGCTTCCACACCATCAATTCGGTGATCGAGATCGACCTGTCGGGCCAGGCCAATGCCGAGATCGCGGGTGGCCGCTATCTCGGCGCGGTGGGCGGCCAGGTCGACTTCGTGCGCGCCGGCATCGCTTCGCCCGGCGGGCGATCGATCATCGCCTTTCCTTCGACCACGCCCGACGGCAAGCACTCGCGCATCGTCGCCTCGCTCGAAGGCCGTCCGGTCACCACCGCGCGCAGCGACGTCGATGTGATCGTGACCGAGTACGGCGCGGCGCATCTGCGGGGTTGTCCGCTGCGCGAGCGCGCGCGGCGGCTTGCGGCCATTTCACATCCCGACCATCGCGACGCGCTGTTGCATGGACTGTGCAAGGAGCACGCATGAATCAAGATCTGTTCCTCGACGAGCTGGGCAACGGTGTCTTCCAGATCCGGCTCGAGCGGCCGGAGCGCATGAATGCGCTCGGGGTGGCGACCGTGGCTGCGTTGTCGCAGGCGATATCGGATGCCGCCGCGAGGCAGGCCCGCGTGCTCCTGATCCGCGGCAGCGGCCGTGCGTTCTGCGCGGGTGCCGACCTCAAGGAACGCAAGAGCATGGACCTCGCGGCACGGATGGCGCACAACGCCGGCATCAACGCGGCCGTCCATGCGCTCGCCGCATCGCGCTGCGTGACCATCGCCGTCCTGAACGGCCTGGCGCTCGGCGGCGGACTCGAACTGGCGCTCGCCTGCGACCTGCGCATCGCGGCCGCCGGCATCACGCTGGGCCTGACCGAAAGCCGCGTCGGCGCCTTCCCCGGCGCAGGCGGCACGCAACGGCTGCCGCGCCTGATCGGCGTGAGCCGCGCGCTGCAGCTGATGCTCAGCGGCGATCCGGTGACCAGTGAATACGCCCTGGGCATCGGCCTCGTCAACGAGCTCGCCGCGCCCGACGCCCTCGACGCGCGCGCGCTGGCCTTCGCGAATCTGCTGGCCGGCCGCTCGGCGCCCGCGCTCGCTGCACTCAAGCGGCTCGTCTACCAGGGCATCGAGCTGCCGCTCGCCGACGGGCTTCGGCTCGAGCGCGCGGCGCTGCCGGACATCCTCGGGTCGGCCGACTACGCCGAAGGCCTCGCCGCCTTCGCCGAGCGCCGGCCTCCGCGCTTCACGGGCGTCGTGGCATGAGTTACAGCGCGCCTTTCACCGAACCCTGCAATCCACCGACCCGACAAGGAATCACATCATGAGCAACCAGAGACTTCTACTCACCGAAGAGCAACGTTCGTTGGTGGGCACCGTCCGCAGCCTCGCCAAGGACATGGACTTCCGCGGCAACTCGATCAAATACCTGGACGGCACCTATCCCTGGGACAACCTGAACGCGTTGGCGAAGATCGGCGTGCTGGGCATGTCGATCCCCGAGGAGTACGGCGGCTCGAACCTGCCGGTGTTCGACACCGCGCTGATCATGGAGGAAGTCGCCAAGCACTGCTACTGCACGGCCATGGCACTCATGGGCATGGTCGGCGTGCAGGTCCGCGTCATCAGCACCTACGCGCCGGAGAGCATGAAGCGCGACATCCTGCCCAAGGTCTGCTCGGGCGAGGCGCACCTGGCGGTCTGCATGACGGAGCCGCATGCCGGCACCGACGTGCCCAACTACAAGACCAACACCGTGATCAAGGGCGATCGCGCCGTGGTCAACGGCGTCAAGACACTGATCAGCCGCGCCAACGAGGCGCAATGGTTCGTCGTCTTCACCCGCATCAACGGCACGCCCGGCCGCGAGGGCATCGGCTGCGTGCTCGTGAACCGCAACACGCCCGGCTTCGAGGTCACGGCGCGCTACCACACCATGGGCGGCGAGTACCTCGCGGAGATCCAGTTCAACAACTGCGAGGTGCCGGTCGAGAACGTGGTCCTGCGCGAAGGCGGATTCAAGAAGCTGCTGTCGGCCTTCAACACGCAGCGCTGCCTGAACCCGAGCGTTTCGCTGGGCCTGGCCGAGGCGGCCTTCGAGGAAGCCATCGGCTACGTGCGCGAACGCACGATCCGCGGCCACGCCGTGGCCGAGTTCCAGGGCATCCAGTGGAAGCTCGCCGAGATGTACCGCGACATCGAGGCCGGCCGCAGCCTGCTGTACCGCGCCTGCCTCACGGCCAATCCCTTTCCCGATCCGCACGACGCCGCGATCGCCAAGATCTTCGTCAACGAGATGGCGATCCGGGTCGCGACCGAGGCGCTGCAGGTGCACGGCGGCTACGGCTTCTGCGACGACTATCCGATCTCGCGCATCTACCGCGGCGTGCGCTACGGGACGCTGGGCGGCGGCGCCACCGAAGCGCTCAAGGACCTGGTCGGCAAGAAGCTGGTGGCCGACTTCGATCCCGTGGACGGCTTCCTCTCGATGGGCACGTTCTGATCATGCGCTCGCTGCTCTTCGTGCCGGCGCATGACGCGCGCAAGCTGTCCAGGGGGCTCGAATCCGGCGCGGATGCGCTGATCATCGACCTGGAGGACGCGGTGCCCGAGGCCGAGAAGCCGCGGGCGCGCGCGATGTGCGCCGAGTTCGTCAGCGCGCATCGCGAGCGCCTGCCTCTGTTCGTGCGCGTCAACGCACTGACGACCGGCCTCACCGCGGACGATCTGGCGGCCGTGGTGCGTGCGCGTCCCTACGGGCTCATGCTGCCCAAATGCACGGGCGGCCGCGACGTCGCGCTGCTCGACGCCCAGGTCTCGGCACTCGAAGCCCAGTACGACGTGGCCGCGGGCTCGTTGCGCCTCCTGCCCATCGTCACCGAGACCGCTGCCAGCCTTTTCGGCATGGAGAGCTACGCACGCGAGGCCGGCGCCAGGCTCAGCGGAATGTTCTGGGGCGGCGAGGATCTGGCGAGCGACATCGGCGCCCTGGCGAACCGCGGGCCCGATGGGCGCTACACCGCGCCCTATCAGCTCGCACGCGCGCTGACCTTGCTCGGCGCCACGGCCGCGCAGGTGCCGGCCATCGATGCCGTCTACACGAACTTCCGTGATCCCGAGGGCCTGAAGGCCGAAGCGGCCGAGGCGGCGCGCGATGGTTTCTCGGCCAAGGTGGCAATCCATCCGGACCAGATCGGCCCCATTCACGAAGCGTTCACGCCGTCGAGTGCCGATGTGCACTGGGCGCAGCGCGTGGTCGCCGCCTTCGACGCGTCGCCCGCAGCCGGCGCGATCGCGGTCGAGGGAAGGATGCTCGATCGTCCGCACTATCGCGCGGCGCAGCGGGTGCTGGCGCGCGGGGCGTCGGCGCAGCGCGGATGACGTCGCGAGAAGCCATCCGTCCATCCTTCATTCGATCCATCCATCCTTCATTCATTGCCAGCCCTGGCGAATCGCGGAGGCTCCATGCCCTCACCTGAATCCACGTCGAACGACGCCCGCACCGACTACCCGCTCGCCGGCCTCACCGTCATCGACCTCTCGCACGTCTACAACGGGCCGTACGCCACCTTCCTGATGGCGATGGCGGGGGCCGAGGTCATCAAGGTCGAACCCTTCCAGGGCGAGCACCTGCGCAGCCGCGGCGATATGGGCGGCGCGGCCCTCCCCTTCGCGATGCTGAACTCGAACAAGCAGCCCGTCACGCTCAACCTGAAGACGGAGCAGGGCCGCGCACTGCTGCGCGAGATGGTCGCCAAGGCCGACGTGCTGGTGGAGAACTTCGCGCCCGGCGTGATGGACCGCCTGGGCGTCGGTGCCGCGCAACTGCACGAGATCAACCCGCGGCTGGTCTACGGCTCGAGCTCGGGCTACGGCAAGTCCGGCCCTTACCGCGACTACCCGGCCATGGACCTCGTGATGCAGGCGATGTGCGGCGTCATCGATTCGACCGGCTTTGCGGACCAGCCGCCCGTCAAGTCCGGCGCGGCCATCTGCGACTTCATGGCCGGCATCCATCTGTACGGCGCGATCATGACGGCGCTCTACGAGCGCGAGCGCACGGGCCGAGGCCGCGTGGTCGAAGTGTCGATGCAGGACGCGACCTATGCATCCCTCGCGTCCAACCTGGGCATGCTGCACGCGCGCGGCGACGCGGCGCCGGCACGCACGGGCAACCGGCATGGCGGGCTCGGCATCTCGCCCTACAACGTCTACGAGACGACCGACGGCTATGTGGTGCTCAATGCGCCGGGCGATCATCACTTCCGCGCGATCCTCGAGGTCATGGGCCGGGGCGACCTCAAGGACGATCCGCGCTTCCTGACCCGCACCTCGCGCGTCGAGCACTTCGCCGAGGTCGATGCGCTGATCGGGGATTGGACCCGCTCGCTGGCCAGGAACGAGGTCGCCCAGCGCATGCTGGCCGCGAAAGTCCCGTGCGCGCCGGTGCGTCAACTCGCCGAAGTGATGCACGACGAGAACATGCATGCGCGCGGCAGCCTGCAATGGATCGACCACCCCGAACTCGGCAGCGTGGTGCTGCCGCACTCGCCCCTCGTCTTCGAAGGCACCGTGCGCCGCCCGATCGAGCCGAGCCTGCCGCTGGGCGCGTGCAACGGCGCGGTCTTCGGCACCTGGCTCGGCCATTCGCAGGAGGAGCTGGCCGCGTACGAGGCAGCGGGCGCGATCGGCCCGGTCCGGCCAGAGACGACAAGCCGCGCCTGAGAGCGCATCCGCCATGCCCTTGCCAGCGGCCGAACCGCGCCACGCATTGCACCAGCGCCGCGTCGAGTTGCAGGGCTACGCGCGGCTGGACGGGCTCTACGACATCGAAGCCCGCATGGTCGACACCAAGTCCTGCGCGATGACCCTCGGGGACCTGCGCCACGTGGCGCCGGGCGAGCCGATCCACGACATGTCGATCCGGCTCGTGGTCAACGACCGGCTCGACCTGATCGAGGTCGAGGCCTGCATCGATGCTTCGCCCTTCGCGATCTGCGGCGAAGCGACCCGCGTTCTGCAGTCCCTGAGAGGCTTGCGCATCGGCCCCGGCTGGTCGGGCGCGGTTCGCGAGCGGCTCGGCGGCCGCCAAGGATGCACGCATCTCGCGGAGCTGCTCGGTCCGCTCGCGACGGTCGCCTTCCAGACCTTGTGGCAGGTGCGGGAGTCCCTGCCGACACCGGTCGACGCGAGCGGGAAACCGCGCAAGATCGACAGCTGCCATGCCTATGCAAGCCACCGCGACGTGGTGCGCCGGCGATGGCCGCAGTACTACGACGGAGACGAGGCTGTCGATGCCGCGCGCGACGACTGGCGCGGGTAGGCCTTGCGCCCCTTCGCCTCGGCCGCCTGCAGCTCTTTCGCCGTCAACACGCAGGCCGGGTTGTCGACCAGGCGCTTGACCGCGAGGTCGATGAAGGCCCTGACGCGCCGGGGCTGGGCGGTGCGGCTTCCGTAATAGACGAAGGTGCTGGAGTGGTCGGCCACGTGCCGGGTCAGCAGCGGCACCAGGCGTCGCGCGCGAATGTGCGGCGCGGCGGTGACGCCGGTCAGAAGGCCGAGCACATGCCCGGCCAGCACGGCTTCGGTCTCCAGCGCTTCATCGTTGACGCACAGCGCGGGAACCACGGGATGCTCGACCATGCTGTCTTCGACCTTGACGTACCAGGGCAGAACCCGGCCGGTGCCCGGATGGCGAAAGGCGCTGCAGCGGTGCGCGGCGAGTGCGTCGAGCTTGTCCGGTGCACCGTGGCGGGCCAGGTACGCCGGCGCTGCACAGATGATGAGTTGAAGCGGAAACAGCTTGCGTGCGATGACGCCTGCCGCCGGCGAAGGCCCGACGCGAAAGCCCACGTCGACGCGGTCTTCCACCCAGTTGCCGATGCGATCGTCCAACTGCACGTCGGGTTGCACTTCCGGGTAGAGGCGGCAGAACTCGTCGAGCACGGGCCACAGCACGGGTGCGAAGGTCGAGCGCGGACCGACGATGCGCAGCGGCCCGGCAATCTCGTCCTTGGCCTGTCGCGCCATGTGAAGGGCGCGCTGCAATCCGAACAGCGCCGGCTGCGCGGCCTCGAGAAACTGCCGCCCCTCGTCGGTGAGCGACAGGCTGCGCGTCGTGCGGTGAAACAGGCGCACGCCCAGGTGCTGCTCCAGCTGCGCCAGGGCCTGGCTCGCGGCCTGCGGCGTCATGCCCTGAGCGGCGGCGGCCTGGCGCAGGCTGCCGAGCTCGGCGGCCTTCGCGAAGGTCTCGATGGAGCGCAATTCGTTGATCGGCATGACGGACTCCTTGTCATTCGATTATCAACAGCAACTTGCCAGTCCTTCAAGGCTTTGCTCGCTATTCGAATGAGAGTCGCAGGCCTACAGTTGCGGTCATGGATATCAATACCCGCGGCGAGGCCGCCCACTCCGCGCCATCTCCCCTGCCCGCTTCAGCATCCATGCAGGCGGACGCCGGCTTGCAGATCGCGCGCAACGGCTCCCAGCCGTCCGCCAGAGGGCCGGCCGACCACTTCACCGGGACAGTGCGGGTCGACCCGCTGTTCCTCCAGCCGCAAGGTGCCGCACGCGCGACGGGCGCCTATGTGACCTTCGAGCCGGGCGCGCGCACGGCCTGGCACACGCACCCGATCGGGCAGACGCTGATCGTCACGGCAGGTGCTGGCCATGTGCAGCGCTGGGGTGATCCGATGCAGGAGATCCGGCCCGGCGATGTGGTCTGGATTCCGGCCGGCCAGAAGCACTGGCACGGCGCATCGCCGACCACCGCGATGACGCACATCGCCATCACCGAGCAGCCGGACGGCAAGGCGGTCGATTGGCTCGAGAAGGTCTCCGACACCCAATACATGCAACAGCGCTGAACGGCGTCACCCACTTCAAGAAAGAAAGCAAGACATGCAACATCGACAACTCGGTCAAAGTGGTTTGGAGGTCTCTGCCCTCGGGCTCGGCTGCATGGGCCTGAGCTACGGCTATGGGCCTGCGACCGGTACCGCTGACGCCGTCGCGCTCATCCGCGCCGCCTACGAACGCGGCGTGACCTTCTTCGACACCGCAGAGGCCTACGGGCCCTTCATCAACGAACGCGTGGTCGGAGAAGCGTTGCAGCCGATGCGCGACCACGTGGTGATCGCCACCAAGTTCGGCTTTCGCGATGGCGAGACCGGCAAGGGGCTCGACAGCAGACCGGAACGCATCCGGCAGGTGGCCGACGAGGCGCTCGAACGCCTGCGCACGGACCGCATCGACCTGTTCTATCAGCATCGCGTCGATCCGCAGGTGCCCATCGAGGAGGTCGCCGGCACGGTGAAGGACTTGATCCGTGAGGGCAAGGTGAAGCACTTCGGTCTCTCCGAGGCTGGCGTCGACAGCATCCGCCGCGCGCACGCCGTTCAGCCCGTGGCCGCCTTGCAAAGCGAGTATTCCTTGTGGTGGCGCGAACCGGAGAAAGAGATCCTTCCGCTGCTGGAAGAACTCGGCATCGGCTTCGTGCCATTCAGCCCGCTCGGCAAGGGCTTCCTGACGGGCGCGATCGACGCGCAGACCTCTTTCGGCGCCACGGACTTTCGCAACACGGTGCCGCGCTTCGCGCCGGAGGCACGCCGCGCGAATCGTGCCCTGGTCGACGTGCTGGCCGGGATCGCTGCGCGCAAGCAAGTCACCCCGGCCCAGCTTGCGCTTGCGTGGTTGCTCGCCCGGAAGCCTTGGATCGTGCCGATCCCGGGCACGACCCGGCTGCACCGTCTCGAAGAGAACACCGGTGCTGCGTCCGTCGTGTTGTCTGCGGAAGATCTGGAGGAGATCGAGGCGGCCGTCTCGAGCGTCCCGGTCCAGGGTGCGCGCTACTCGGCGGATCGACAGAAGCTCGTTGGCCGATGAGCAGGCCGGCGCGGGAAGTCGGCCGCGCTCGCTGATTGGCACGCCACCGCATCCACGAGCTGCGGTGGCGATGCAATCGGAAAAGATGACTCGTGCCCGGGAGGCCCGAGAATGACAACCCGACCATGGCCACTTTCGAATGGATCATCGCGCTGCTGCTCGGCGCAGCGCTGCTTGCCGCGCTCGCGCGCAGGGTCGGCGCGCCCTACCCGACCTTCCTTGCGCTGGGCGGCATGCTGCTCGCGTTCGTGCCCGCAAGCCCCAACTGGACACTCGACCCGCAGCTCGCGCTGACGCTCTTCGTCGCGCCGGTGCTGCTCGATGCCGCCTACGACACCTCGCTGCGCGACCTGCGCGCGAACTGGCGGCCGGTGGCCGGGCTCGTCATCGCAGCGGTCGGCACGACGGTGCTGGCGGTCGCCTTCACGGCACGCTGGCTCGTGCCCGGGATGCCCTGGCCGGTCGCGATCGCGCTCGGCGCCATCGTCGCGCCGCCCGATGCGGCCGCCGCCACGGCGGTGATGCGCCAGGTGAAGCTGCCGCACAAGCTGCTGAAGATCCTCGAGGGCGAAAGCCTGTTGAACGACGCCAGCGCCTTGCTCGTCTATCGCCTCGCGATCATGGCGATGATGGGCGGGCATCTGGGCTTCGGCAGCTTCGCGCCGGTGTTCCTGCTGACCGTCTTCGGCAGCCTCGCGGCCGGTGTGGGCGGTGCCTACGTGCTGCGGCCGTTGACGGCCGGGCTGCGCGACGTGCCGATCGCGCTGATCGTGCAGTTCGCGCTGACCTTCGGCGTCTGGATCGCGGCGGAGGCCATCGGGCTGTCCGGCATCCTGACCCTGGTCGCCTACGCGATGACGGTGGCGCGCGGCATCGGACCGCGGATGCCCGCGCGCATGCGGGTGCCGGTCTTCGCGGTGTGGGAGGCGGTGGTCTTCGTGCTGAATGCGTTCGCCTTCGTGCTGATCGGCATGCAGCTGCGGCCGATCTGGACACGGCTCGCGGCCAGCGGCGCGCAGGCCGATGCGCTCGTCACGGCCACGGTGGTGCTGGGCGTGACGATCCTGGCCCGCTTCGCGTGGGTGATGACGTACCAGGCCATGAAGCGCCGGCGGACGCTCGCATCGGGCGATGCAGCGCGCCCGCGGCCGACGGTCGGCGGCGGCATCGTGCTCTCGTGGGCGGGCATGCGCGGCATCGTCACGCTGGCCGCGGCCTTTGCCATCCCCGAGACATTGCCCGACGGCACACCGTTTCCGTATCGCGACCTGATCCTGCTGTGCGCATTCGCGGTGGTGCTCGGCACGCTCGTGCTGCAGGGCCTCACGATGGCGCCGCTGATCAGGGCCATGGGCCTGACCGACGACGATCCGGTCGGCCGCGAGATCCGGCTCGGCCGCACGCACGCCTACAACGCGCTGCTGGAGGCGATCAAGGACGACGACACGCTGTCCGCGAAATTGCTGCGCAAGGAATACGGCGCGGTGGTCGAACTGAACACCAGCCAGACGCAGGACGCGCCGGTCGATGAAGTGCCGGGCGGACCGCTCAGGCGGCGCGCGATCGCCGTCGCGCGGCAGCGTGCGTTCGAGCTTCGGCGCGACGATGTGATCGGCGACGATGCCTACCGGGTGCTGGTGCAGGAACTCGATTGGGCGGAACTGAGCGCTGGTGGCGGCAGGGCGAACGACTAGGAAGGCCCAAGAAACACGAAAGGGCTAGCAGCGACTGCGCTGCTAGCCCTTGATTTCATTGGTCGGTGTGAAAGGATTCGAACCTTCGACCCCTTGCACCCCATGCACTTAAAAAGTGATTTCGGATGATCCGAAATGATCCGGAGTGACACAGAGAATTGAAGCCTAACTCATTGATTTACAACGGCTTATTCGGATTTCTTTGTATCAAGTCGCGTCAACACCCTACAATCTAAGCTCCCGATTTTTAGGGCAAGTTAGGGCACGACATGGCAAAACTCACTGTCAAGGCGATCGAGAGCGCGCGGCCGAAGGCTGCGCCGTACAAGCTCACCGTCGACACTGGCCTGTACATCCGCGTGTCGACCAGCGGCGAGAAGCGGTGGGTCGTCAAGTACGTGCTCGACGGCAAGCAGCGCGAGGCGCGGCTGCCGAAGCCCTACGGGGCCAACGGCGCGGGCGTGATGTCGCTGGCCGACGCCGTGACCGAGAACCAGCGCGTCCAGTCGCTGGCGCGCGCCGGCATCGACTTCCAAGAGCAGGCCACCGAAGCCCTAGCGCAGGCCCGTGCAGAGGCCGAGCAGAGGCGCCTCGCTGCGGAGAAGGAGCGCGCAGCCCTGCTCCCCTTCACGGCCATGTTCAACGAGTGGCTCGACGCTGGCGTGAAGCGCAAGGACGGCAACGACGAGATCCGCCGCGCGTTCGGCAAGGACGTGCTGCCGGCCATCGGCGGCAAGCCGGTGAAGCACATCACAGATGCGGACCTGCGCGGCGCGCTGGCGGCAATCGTCGACCGCAAGCGCAACCGTATGGCCGTGCGCGTCTATCGCGATCTGGTGCAGCTGTTCGGATGGGCCGAGAAACGGCAACCGTGGCGCGCGCTGCTGATCGAACAGAACCCGGCCGCCCTGCTGAACATCGAGACGATCGTCTCCAAGGACTACAACCTAGACGACACCCGCAAGCGCCGGCTCTCGCCTGCGGAGCTTCGCGAACTGGACGGCATCCTCCGCGCCATGGCGATCGCCTTCGGCGGCGCCGAGAACAAGCGCAAGCGCCAGGGCGCCCGCGGCCTGCAGCCGATGAGCCAGGCCGCGCTGTGGCTCTGCCTGTCCACGATGTGCAGGATCGGCGAACTACTGCAGGCCCGATGGGAGCATGTCGACCTAGCGACCGGCGTGTGGCGCATCCCCGAGGCGAACACGAAGCAAACCAACGCCGCGCAGGACGATCACATCGTCTTCCTGAGCCCGTTCGCGTTGCGTCAATTCGAATCACTGCGCAGGATCACAAGTGACAGCCCTTGGTGCTTCCCGTCGCGCAATCGGCCAGTGAACGACGAGGACCGCGAAGGCGCGCACGTCGACGTGAAAAGCGTCTCGAAGCAGGTCGGCGATCGGCAGACCATGTTCAAGGAACGCAGCAAGCCGCTGAAAAACCGGACCAACGACGACACGCTCGTGCTGTCCAAGGGCACCACCGGCGAATGGACGCCGCACGACCTGCGCCGCACCGGCGCCACGATGATGCAGAAGGCCGGCGTGAACCCCGATGTCGTCGACCGCTGCCTGAATCACGTCCTACCGGGCGGTAGCAAGGCCCGGCCCTCCTATCTCCAGCATGACTACGCACCCGAAAAGCGCGCCGCGTGGGAGGTGTTGGGCCGGGAGATCGAGGCCATCCTGAGTGACGCCAAAACTGCGCAATAGCTGAGGATTGACGCAACAGCTAAGTTGTTGATTAAATTGAAGTTTTTAGGATATACTCGGCGCAACTAATCGCACGCCCTGCCCGCTACCGGCGTGTGTGAATCCGCAGTCTCGCGGGCCCCTAACTAGGGATATCGAGGTGGCTGGGCGTAGCCCATGAAGCCGATGCTAGGGTAAGCCTGACACGCAAGCAGGTCGAGATGGAGCGCACCGCAAGGTGCAAATCGGTCGGAGTCGTAAATCCGGCACGGCGATCAATCGGGCAGGTTGGTCGATTGGAAAACCGTGCCTGGAATTACCTCAATGTCCCGTCCCGCGAAAGCTAAGCCGGCTATCCCTGCCGCACTCCAGAACTTCGACAACCTTCCGAACGCCGCCCACGTGCGCGTCGACGTGCTGTGCGGCCTCTACGCGCAGAGCATCGCCACGATCTGGCGCCGTGCGCGCCTTGACCCTGCGTTCCCGCGACCGCGGAAGCTCGGGGCGCAACTCACCGCATGGAACGTCGGTGAATTGCGCCGGCATCTGGAAGGGGTCGCAGCTTGAAGCCAAAAATGAAAACGCCGACCCTGGCAGGGGCCGGCGTTCCGGGAAATCAGGTCACCGTCGAAAGCAACCACGGACCGGATCGTGCCACAAATATCGCGATTGCGCAACAGTTTTCGCTGACAGTCCTGAGCAGCCGGTCCAACATCGGCAAGCGGATCACCATCGGGTCAGACGGCAAGCTTGCCAAAGGCCCGTTGCGCATGCCCATCGAGAGCACAGCGCGTCGCCATACCGTGGGCTCCCTGCGCGAATTCGACGCATTGCTCCAAGGCCTCCCGCCCACGACGGCGATCACGCATGGCGTGCCCCCCGCCGATGTCTGCACGATCACCACGCAGGAGAAGCTCACCAGCGCCGCGCCGGGCACCATCGCACGCGACGGCGCACATTTCGCGTGGCCTGACGGTCCTGCGTTCCTGCTCGCTGACTCCGACTTCGCGCCGACCGACCCGGATCCAGTCGCAGAAGACATCGATCGTCGCATCTGCCTTGCGGTGCCTGCATGGGCCAATGTCACCCGCCTCTACCGATCGAGTGGTTCATCGCACGTCATCGACGCCGAACTCGGTTTGCCGCTTCGCGGCGTAGCTGGCCTGCACGGCTACGTGGGCGTCGACCGCGCCGCCGACATCCCGGAGATCGGACAGCGCATCTTCGACCGGCTCATACTGGCCGGCGAGGGGTGCGTGCGGCACGCGCGCAGCGGCACACCGTTGGTCCGCACACTGGTCGACTCCAAGGTATGGCAGCCGGAGCGCCTCGACTTCCACAGCGCGGATCTCGGCGCCGGGCTCGAGCAGGAGATCCCGCCCGGGCAGGTGTTCGAAGCCACTGACCACGAAAGCCGGGTGTCGGGCGATCGGCTGCTTTCCCTGGCAGACATCCCACCACTCACCGATGCCGAGAAGGCCAGCGTCGAGCAGATCAAGCAAGTCCTGGTCGCAGCGCCGGCCGTGGTCGCGGAGTCGGCCCGGCTGAAGCACTTGTGGGCGACAGAGAAGGCGCGCGAGGCGATGCCGATGGCGACGGACGAAGATGTTGCAGCAGCGTCGGCCGAGATCGCCAACAGAGCAGCGTCCAACCAACTTTTCGGCGGCTTCGTCATCACGCTGAGCGACGGAACGCGTGTCACTGTCGACGAGGTCTGCGCGGACCCGCTGAAGTACCACGACAGGCGTTGCCACGATCCGCTCGACGACGAGGGCGACAAGCGCATAGGCGTCATCCTCGGCAAGCGGACCAACGGCAGCGGCGGCGTAGCGCTCCACTCGCACATGCACGGCGGCCGGATGTTCGACCTGGTGTCGAGCGCCGGGTTTGATGACGCTGTCGAATTCGACGACCATCCGGTGACCGAGTCGCACACAATCACAATCCGCAACGGCGAGCGGGCGCGCATCGTTGCCGAAGTTGCTGAAGCCCTTGGCCGTCGCGCGCCCTACTACCGGCGCGGCGAAATGCTCGTAAGAGCAAACTCGCTGCCCGCCGACGAAGACAGCGCGGGCATCCGTCGGTCGGGCGGCAGCGTTGTATTGCGCGAAGCAAAATCGCACGCAATTGTGGCCGACGTATCGCGCGTCGCTCGGGTGGAAAAATTCGACGCCCGCGCGAAGAAGATGGTCCCTGCCGACCTTCCGGACGCCGTCGCCCTGTCGCTTTGTGCACTGGGTGTAGAGCAACGCGCATTCCGACCGGTGATCGGCGTTACGCGCTGCCCCGTCATGAGCGAAGATGGTTCGTTGCGTGCAGCAGCCGGATACGACCCCAGCACCAAACTGATCCTTGCCGGAGATGATGACTGGTCGCTGCTCGACATCCCTGCAACACCCACACAGGAAGATGCGCTGCGCGCGCTGGCCTGGCTGCTCGATACGGCATACAGAGATTTTCCCTACGCCGACGCCGAGTCGAAGTCGGTTGCCCTCAGTGCGCTGCTGACGGCCGTCATTCGACCCGCGCTCGACTGCGCCCCGCTCCACGCATTCAGCGCACCGCAGTACGGTGCTGGCAAGAGCTTGCAGGCCACCCTGGCAGCCGTGGTCGCTACCGGCACGAAGCCGACCACCGTTGCGCCTGGACACAGCCAAGAAGAATTCGAGAAACGCGTCGACGCGACCATCATCGCTGGTGACCCCGTGGTGATGATCGACAACCTGTCTCGTCCGCTCGGTGGCGACAACCTGTGCATGGCGCTGACCAGCCCTATCGCAACGATTCGGCCACTCGGCACAAGCGTGCAGATCACCACGCCGACCGCGGCATTCTGGATGGCCACGGGTCAGAACTTTGCAGCGAAGCGCGACATGCACCGTCGCACCGTTGTCGGCTACATCGATGCAGGCATGGAGCGGCCAGAGACGCGCAGCGGTTTCGCTATCCCGAATCTCATCGGGTGGGCGACCGAGAACCGGATGCGCATCCTCTCGGCGGTGTTCACGATGCTGCGCGCGCACGCCATGGCGGGCTATCCGTCGATGGGCGAAAAGACCCTTGGCAGTTTCGAAGCGTGGAGTCGACGCGTTGCGCATTGTTTGGTTTGGCTTCGCCTTGTGAACCCGGTGCGCTCGCAGGATCGGCTGCGTGATGACGATCCCGAAATCCAAGGCCGAACAGGCGTCTTCAGCGCGTTGCACGACTGGCAGCAGTTGCGCGAGCGCTGCATGGCACGCAGCAGTTGGACCTTGCGCGACCTACGTGCGCTGTACAACGATCCGCAAGGCGCGGCGCGCGATCTGTGCGATGCGATAGCAGCCGGCGTCAGCCGCGGTGTAGATGGCATGCCGTCATGGTTGCGCATGAACAAAAACGTGACCATCGGCATCGACGGCGAGTCGTTCTGCCTGCTCAACTGCGGCACAGGACATGGCGGCGGCTCTCGATGGGAGATCGTTCGATCTGGCAGCGGCGCGACGCCTGGTGACCATGGTGACGATGGTGACCCATTTCTAGTTACTAAGCCAAAACTGTCAGATATCTAGATGAAGCGTCAACACGCCGCAGCGCCGTGACAGTTTGGCCCTGGCGGCGGGATATAGGTCACCAACGTCACCATCGTCACCACGGGGCCGTGCGCACGCCGCACGCGGCATTCAGGGGGGCTGTCGCGACCTGTTGCCTGGAAACAACGCCGGGGACCCTGTGGCGATTTTTGACCCCCACGGGGACAGAGAGGCGCCCACAACGCAAGTCCTGGGAATCTCAAACTTTGAAAAATAAACAAGTTATGTTTTATAACTAATTTCGCGTTTTTCAGCAGACTGTAAATTGGGCCGCAGCGCCTTTTCAGTCGGTCACAGCGACCATGCCTCATCACAGACAGATGAAGGCCCCATGACCGATACACACCCTAAAGCCGAGCGATTGCCGCGCCTCTGCCCCGTCGCCGAATCCGCCAAAGCTCTCGGCGTCAGTACCAAGCTTTTCTGCAGCGCTGTAGAGCGTGGGCAACTGGGCGCGGTCGACATTTTCACCTTCGGCGACCCACCTCAAAAGTACGTTTCCTTCGCGGCGGTCGCCGACTTCTTCGCGCAGCGCGCCGCCGCACGTGCAGCCGGGCACAGCGTGCCGAACCGTGCCGACCTGTTCACTTGAAAAACCCTCGCAACTTTAAATAAATCAATGAGCCACTTCAATCACTTCCCCATCGTCGGCGCCATCGCATTCAGCGAGGCCGCAGGCTGGCGTTCGCTGGACCGGATCAACGTCGTCGGCAACGCCAGCACCATCCTCCCCGGTACCGTCCTGATGAACAACGCCGGGGCCTGGTCCGCGTACGACGGCACGCATGCCGCTGCAGGCGTCGCCAGCGAAGCGATCGGCCAGTGGGCCAGCAACTGGCCGGGCGCAATGCCCGCCGCACCCGGTGGCAGCATCGCCGTGCACGCCTACGTCCGCGACGCCGAACTCGTGCACTCGAAGCTGATCGGCCTGGACACCGCGGCCGAAACCGCCCTGGCAGCGCTCGGCTTGATCGTCCGCACGTTCTGAGCCATGGCGAAGAAGCCCTACAACTTCCGCGAGCGTCCGCCATCTCAGCCGGCGCTGCGATTCCGGAACGGCACAGCCGCGCCCACGCTCGAAGTCTTCGGTCCGATCGGCGAGGGAGAGACGGAGTCATCCAACTTCAAAGCCGAACTCGCCAAAGTCGACGGGCCGGTGCTCAACATCGAGATCAACTCCTACGGCGGTGACCTGTTCGCCGGCGTGGCGATCTTCAACATGCTGCGCGGCTCTGGCAAGACGATCAACGTCAAGGTGATGGGCGTCGCGGCATCGGCCGCTTCGATCATCGCCATGGCTGGCGACTCGATCGAGATGTTGGACGCCACCTACCAGATGGTCCATCGCGCGTCGACGAACTCGTCGGGCAATTCGGATGATCTGCGACAGGCCGCAGACGAGTTGGAACAGTTCAATAGTTCCCTCGCCGACATTTACGCGCGGCGCACCTGCCAGTCCAAAGCCGTCATCGAGAAGATGATGACCGACGAGACATGGCTCGACCCCGACGAGGCGCTCGCCAAGGGGTTTGCTACCAAGGCGCCCGGCGTCAAGGCCAAGGCCCCCACTCCAACACCCGCACGCTCGCCGGAGCCGGCTCGACCCGAGGCGTGGAACGCGCAGACCGTCACCACCTTATGCGGGTACGCGAAGCACCCCCAACTGGCTGCCGGTTTCATCGCCAACAAAACGCCGATGGCTGATGTACGCGCCAAGCTGCTGGCGCTCGTGAACGCGACCGCCAGCACCTCAACCGTCTCAGGTCCCACCACCGCGGACGTGTACCGCACCCGCAACAGCCACCGAGGAAAGAAATGAGCACCACCATCAACACCGAACGTCTTGGCACCCTGGTCGACCGAGGCGAGAGCGTCCTCCGCAGCGCCACCGCGGCACGGAACGACCTGGCCGAAAAAGAAGGCGATCTGGTGCAGATCGGCCGCCCGATCGCCGTCCTGGTGTCGCAGACCGTCAGCGGCGTGTTGAAGCACTCGCCGACACAGCGCGAACTGCACGACTACATGGCGAGCGCAGACGACGGCACGCTCGAGAAGCTCGGCGCGAAGCGAACGCAGATCGCTTCGTTCCGCAGTGCCCTGGCGCGCGTGCAGCGGCTTCGCGAAAGCAGCGCTGCCCTGGCACGGAAGGCCGGCTTCTGGAAACCCTATCTCGAATCGCTGCGCACCTTGTCCAAAAAACACGGAATCCAATCATGAGCAAAGTCCATTTCAAGAAACGCGAGACCGCCGTCACGTTGATCCGCGCGCTGGAGGCCGAACTCGCCTCGCCGGAGCACACCCGCAAGTCGCCTTCTGAACTGCACGCCGCTCTGGTCGCGCAGGTCGATGAGTGGCACGACCACGGCGTCGGCCTGGTGTCGGCCAGCCTGCAGTCGATGGCAGAGGGCCAGCACGTCACCGACTTGCTCCAGCCGGAGGCGCAGAACTACTCATTCGACGCCGAACACGCTGGCATGACGCTATCGACCATCGCGGACCAGAACGCTGTCGACGCAAGGGGCACGCTGGTGTTTCTGCTCGGTAAGGACGCCGTCCTGCAGAAGCTCCAATTGTTGGTTGACGGCATGGCCACGGGCGCGGACGCCGAGACGCGCGCGGAGCGCCTGGTCGACATCAAGCGGCGACTGCAGCAGGCCGAGGCAGCAGAAGAAGCCGCGATCCTGGAACTCGAAGACCAAGGCATCGAGTGGGTGCCGCGTGCAGGCCAGCGGCCCGAGGCGGCCATCCTGGTCGGATGGGGCAAATGATGACCGCAGAACAACATCACGCGGCCATCACCAGCGGCAAGTCGGCGACCGGATTTGAAAAAGTCCTCGAAGAGATGCGGGACATCTTGGCCTCCGGGGTGCTTATCGAACG
Source organism: Variovorax sp. SRS16 (assembly GCF_901827165.1). Classification (NCBI taxonomy): domain Bacteria; kingdom Pseudomonadati; phylum Pseudomonadota; class Betaproteobacteria; order Burkholderiales; family Comamonadaceae; genus Variovorax; species Variovorax sp. SRS16. Next base: position 1,845,752 of record NZ_LR594666.1, on the reverse strand, counting down.
CCCGACCGTTGCCGAGATCGCCGAGCGCTCGGGCGTGCCGGCCCACCTCGTGCAGAGGGTCGTTGCGGCCATTGGTCGCGGGATTGCAGCGCCATGACCGCTGAAGTTCACGGCGAAGGCCGTGGCATCGGTCTACGCGCGGAGGGGCAAGTGCACGAGTATCTGCCCGGTCAATGGACCCTGCGGAATACCGCCGTTCACGAGATGGGCCATGCGCACGTGGCGCTGCACTTTGGGGTGTCAAGCCGCGTGAGCATTTGGCACAACGGCATTGGATGGGCCGGCCGATGTCACTATCAAGGCAAGCACCACCCGCGCACTCGGCTTGCTTGCACGGTGCCACTCGGCGGCATCGTCGCCGAGGCACTGCTGCACGGCGTCGACCCCGCATCGTTGCACGCGCGACTGATGGCCAGTGATTCATGGCGCGAATCCGTGGACGCGCGGGCGTCCGCGGAGCGCAACGGTACGCTGACTGTCGCGCACCTGACCCGCTGTTACCGCATCCTGCGCGGCAGCCGCGCCGCTGTCGACAAAGGTGCGAACGCGCTCATCCGAGCGGCCGAGCGACGGGGGTTGTTTGGCGAAGACAATCCCTTGTCGACGGTAGTCAGCGCGCCGGCGCCAATACTCGATCCATTTCAGCTTGGCGACGCCGACGGACGTTACCGGGGGGACAGCGAATGACCACGACCGTCGACGACATCGCCGTGGTCGCCGCTGCGTTGCCCACGCTCGGCCGCTTTGGCTTCGGCCTCGAACTCCCGTTGCCCACCGACTCCGATTTTCTCGCCCAAGTCGACGCCGCACGGTCGTTCATTCGGTCTGCACCGGACCCACGCGTGACGATCACGGGCCGTGGCGCCTATCACTTGAAGCACAGGGCCGAGCGGCACGCACACACCTACGTCAGCGTCGGCGCCCTGGTCGCTGGTGCCGCGCTGGAAGGCATCGCGCCAGTGCGCAACGGCGCCGGGCCGAATTGCCGTTTCGAGGCCATCAGATGAGCCGCCTACGCCCTTTCACCGAACAGCAGATCGTCGACGCGATCACCTCGCGCGGCCTGCAAATCACGCCAGTCGGCAGCGCCGGCGCAGTGCGCATCCGCGGCGCTGACATCGACGTCCTGGCGGCCAGCCTGTTCACCCTCGACTTCCGCGACCTGCGGGTCCAGCCTCTCAAAGACGACCGACTGCGCTATGTGCGCCAAGAAAGCTAGAAACCATGGCAAAGAACGCAAACGACGTATCGCTAAATCTCAAGGCCAACGTCGACGCCAGCCAGCTACCGGGCCTGTCCGAAGACCTGCGCAATGTCGGCGCGGCCGGCATGCTGAGCGAGGCCGAACTCGCCGGCCTCAGCGCCGAACTCGATGCGGCCAGCACCAAGACGAAGGCACTGCGCGCCGCAGAAGCCGCTGCCACCGCGCAGGCCACGGCCACAAAGACCAGCATCGCCGAACAACGTGACGCCCTGGCGCGCCTGCGGCTGAGCACCGATGATGCAACCCGCTCTACCGACGGGTATAAGGCCAGCATCAAAGCGGCACAGCTTGCGCTGCTCGACAGCCGGCCCGCACTACGCGAGCAGTCCGCCGCGCAAGAAAAAGCCGCTACGTCCGCACGCATCGCAGCAGCCGAAGAAGCCAAGCTCGCGGCCACATACAAGGCAGCAGCAGCGGCAGCGACCAAGGCCAGCGCCGAACAGGTCGCAGCGGCCGAGCGCTCCGTCGAGAGCGTGTCGGCCCTGTCTGCTGCAGGCGGTGAAGCGGCCGGCGTGATGTCCCATCTCGGCCCGCTCATCGCGGCCGCGTTCGGTGCCCACCAGTTCATCGAGGCCATCACGGCGCAACAGTCACTGCTCAAGGGCTTCACGGCCGTCTACGGCAGCGCGGAGCGTGCGGCCGAAGAGATGAAGTTCGTGCACGACACGGCGAACCGGCTTGGCCTCGGTGCGCAGGATCTACAGCATCAGATGCTGGCCCTGTCCGCAGCGACGCGTGGCACCGTCCTGGAGGGTCAGGCTACCCGCGACGTGTTCACCGCTGTGACGCAGGCGATGGGCTCGCTTGGTCGGAGCAGTTTCGACACGGAGCGCGCGCTCAAGGCCGTTGCGCAGATGGCGAGCACGGGCAAGGTCAACATGACCGAGTTGCGACGCGAGTTGGCTACCGACCTACCTGGTGCCATGCAGGCCCTTGCCAATGGCGCCGGCATCACGGTCCAGCAATTGACCGCGATGTCCGAGAGCGGCGAACTGCTCGCGCAGGACGTGTTGCCGGCGCTCGCCAAGGGCCTGACCGACATGTACGGCCGGGCCAAGCCGCCGGAGGGCATCATCAACGAGTGGGCACGGCTGCACAACACGATCGTCGACACGGAGGTGGCCATCGGTGAAGGCGGCGCATCGAAGGGCATCGCGAAGGGGCTGGCCTGGTTGACGCTCGGCGTCCGCGGAACGTCCGACGCGTTCGATGTCGCCGGCACCGCTGCGGGCGAATTCATTGCGAAGCTGGTGACCGGAAACCACGAACTCGGCACCGCCGCCGAGATGAACGCGAGGTACGACGCCGAACTGCGCAAGGCGGCCGAAGCCGCCGGCCTGATCGACACGGCAGTGACCGGCGCCGCTGCTGCCACGCAGGCGCAGGTTCGCGCCGTCGACAACGCGACCATGAGCACGGAGCATCACGCCGAGTCCATGCTCGCCGTGCAGGCGCGATACAGCAAGCTCGCCACCGAGGCCACCGCGTACACCACGGTCCTGGAAGCGTCCGCCAAAGCGCGACAGACCGAGAGCACCGCGCTCGTGCAACTGGTCAACGTGTACGGTAGCGAGATCGAGCGGCGGCAAGCTGTGGCGCAAGCTGCAGGCACGCAGGCGCAATCGCTGCGCAGTCTCGCGCGTGCTCGTGAAGACGAGGCGATCATCGCGAAGTCCCACCTGCTCAAGTTGCAGGAAGAAGCTGCAGCCCGGCACGACACGACCGAGGCGACGAAGCAAGAGATCAAGGCGGCGCAACAGGCGGCCGACGTGAAGCGCGCCGAAGCCGATCAGGCAACGGCCGTCGCTCGCTCGAAGAACATCGAGGCCGAGGCGACGAAGGCCAACGCCGAAGCCTATAAGGACAACGCCAACCGCGTCTACGAACTGCGCGGCGCGGCGCAGGCAGCGGCGGCTGAGGTCGAGCGCCTGGTCGACGCGCAGAAGCACGGCAAGGCCAGCGCGGACCAAGTTGCGGACGCCGAGGCGAAGGCAGCAGCAGCGACCCTGCTGTACCGCGACGCACTGCGCGACGCGTCCGCTGCGGCCGAGCGCAAGGTGCAGGCCGAGCAGCGCAACGCGACCCTGGCACAGGGTGCTATCGGCGTCGACCTGGAACGCGCGCAAGCCATGGGGGAAGTCGCGAAGGCCAACAACGACGCAGCTGGTGCTGCTCGTGCACATGAGCAAGCGAACATGCTGCAGGCCCGTTCTGCTCGCGTTGCAGCGGATGGCGCCAGTAGTGAGGCAGCGGCCATGCGTGCGGTCGCTGATGCGCAAGAGACCGAACTGAAGGCAACCGGTAGCCTGACCCCGGCGAAGCAGGCCGAGATCGACGCGACTCGAGCAGCAGCAGCCGCGAAGGATCAGGAGGCGCAGAAGGCCGAGATCCTGGCGAACAAGATCGACGGCCTGGCAGCCGCTGAAAAGCGACGCGCCGACAGCAACGGCGGCGGGAATGGCTTCAGCAAGTCGGGCGACGGGTTCACGGTCGACAAGAACGGCAACCCGGTCGACCCCGAGACCGGCCGACAACTCGGGCAAACGAACCTCACGCCGCTCGACAAAGCGTTCGCGGCGATGCGCACCGGCGGCAAGGGCATGAGCATCGACGACCTGAAGGCCGCGAAGGCACAGGCCGACGCAGGCAAGGCATGGCTCGACAACATGGTCAAGTCCGGCGGCGCAGGATCGATCGGTCCGGAAGCCTTCAGTTCGATCAAAGGGCTGCAGGCGGCCACCGCGAACGCGCTGAAGAAGGCAGAGGGAGACGCGTCTCTCGCCGAGCGGCGCAAGGCCGCAGCGGATGCGCCGGCAGCGCCTGCACCGGCGCCGGCGCCAGCGCAGAGCACGCACCACACCGTGGCGATCGACCTGGGGTCAGGCGCGAAGACGATTCGCACGGCAAGCGCGCAGGACAGCGAGACGTTGGTTGGCATGCTCAAGACCTTGGCGAACGCACGAGGAACAGCCCAGTGACCGCGCGCATTTACCAATTTCCCGACCGCCGGCGCACGGTGACTGACATCGACGGCGCGGCCGTGGCGTTCGCATCGGACGGCGAGGTCCGGCACATGCTGGATCTGGCGCCGGATCTCGCGCCGCGAGTCGTCGTCGCCGTGGCCCGCCTGCTGCTGGACGAGTCGCTGACCGAGCAGGCGGCCCGCGCTGGCGGATGGGCATCGCTGGCCGTGGCGCGCCAACGGGGTCTGGACCTGCTGTCGCTCGTTTCCGAATATCCGGGGAAATTCGGAAATTAATTCGAGAACTCAGCGCTTGCCCTCGATGATCTGCTGCAGATAGTCGCGCAGCCATGCGACCCCGCCGAGCAGTTGGAACGTCGCGCGCTGCTCACCCGTCAGGCGTACCGTGGTGACGACGGTCCCGCTCTCGTCCAACGCCTTGCGACCTGACCCTGGTGTTTTTCCCCGCTTCTTCATGCCCGCTACTGTATGCGCATACGTTACGACGCAACGTTGCGTCAAGACGCAAGTGCAAAAAAGAGACGGCATTAAGTCACAGAACGGCATGCGATTCTCCAAACGTATTCGCTTAGGCGTGGCTTGCCGCTAGAGTCGGGGCTTCAACAACCGGACCAACAAATGACCTTCACCGACAGCCAAGCCATCGCCTTCCTTTCCATCGCGTCGATGCCATCCGCCGAACAAGGCCCCGCCATGTTGGCGCTCCCGCTCCCGCAGCGCCGGGCGGTCAAAGCCCTGTTCGACGAAGCCCCGCGGCCTGCGATGCGCTGCAAGCCGGGCGACACGTGTCTGATCGTCGGCGACCTGGACGCGAACCGCACCGCCAGCGTCGAGGTCACCGAGCGCGTCGGCGACTGGGGATGGCACTTCAAGAATTCGAGCCGGACTCTCTACAGCGCGCCGGGCGTCCGCGCGGTCAACCTGGAGCGATGGGTACTGCGGGACTGCGACCTGATGCCGGTCACTGAGGCGATGGTGCGGGGTGCCGTGACGGCGCACTGACGGCCGTTCTGTGCATTCCTGCGCGGGGCCGCTCGTGCCCCTGCGATATGCTTTTCCGACAACAACCAAGAAGGATGCGAAGTGAAGGTCAAATATCTAGCGATCGTGCTCGTCGTCGCGTCGTCCCCCGCGTGGGCCATCTACAAGTGCACGGTCGAGGGGCACACGTCGTTCCAAGAACAGCCCTGCGCCGATGCGCGCACTCAGAAGGATGTCCACGTCCAGTACGAAGCGCCGAAGCTCGGCAGCGCACCGGACGCACCGCGGGTGCAGGACAACGTCGCCGCCCTCGAGAAGGAGCGCATGCGCCACGAGGCCGAGTACGCGCTGCGCGACAAGCAGGCCGCACTGACCAACTTCCAACGGCGGTGCGCGCAAGAGGTCGATGCGATCGCTGAGGGGCGCAACGAGGTCAACTCGTTCCGCGCACAGGCCGAGGCCAGCGCCGCAACCGCTCGAGCCACGAGTTGCAACACGCAGGTCCAGGCGCTGCAGTCACAGGTCGACGCGCTACAACGTAAGTGCGACGGCATGGGGTGCAAGGCGCCGCTCTAGTCCGAGGCGCATTGTTGACCGTACTTGGTCAGTTCATCGGCACCGGTCGTGCGTCTGGCCTGACCATCAAATATTCGGTCAGCGTTTGACCTCCGTTGGGCGTCTCTCGGTATGCATTGCCACCAGTGCGGGGGCCGGGGTAGTGGGTCCAACCTTCGTCTTGGCGTTCGAATATGTCGAATTTGTTCACCCAAGCGCAATCGCCAGGCGCGTAGCGTGTCGCCAAGAATTTCGGTGAAACCTCCTCGTTGGGGCGCTTGGGATCACTCGAACCGAGCGCGTCGGCAATTCGATACCCGTGATGCGTGACAAAAAAGACCTCGCCCTTCCCCGCCCGATCCTCGACCAGATCGTTGTCGATTAGCTCCGTAACGGCAGCGATCCATCGCGCCTCGTCCCGTGCGCCGCCGCCTTCACGGGTAAGTGTTGTGCGGCCCGCCTGCACATGCGTGCCCCCTAGCGTTGAAATTTTCATCACGCTGCCGTCTTCACGTACCGCGGTATCAAGCAGCATGTGGGCGTCTACCGACAACGTCGCCACAGCCGGCCACTGTGGCTCGTCCTCAGAGTCGGGCGCTACGGCTGTCCGAGCCGGGAAATTGCGGATGATGGTCTGCGCTAGATGCCGACCGAAGTCGGCCTTGAATTTGGCGAGATCGTCGTACTCGTGAATCAACCCTCGATCGCGACATTGGGCTTTGAACGCCTTCAACGCCGCGTAGTTCACCGGATCGATACTATCCGGATGCGCCGGCGCCGATGAGAAGTACAGCATCGCCGGGCGGCCGGCGCCAAGGTGCTCTTCAATCTCTTCGACGGTCCCGCTTGCAGCAACGCCGGTGGGGCTCCCCAATCTTGTCCAGAAGATCGCAACTAGGAGATCGCAGTCCCGCAATATCTGCTTTGTGATGATGGCTTGCGCGCGCTCGCCCATGGCCGGCGACGCATGTGTGTCCCATCCGACAGGGTGAAGGATTACGCCACGGTCTAGCGCGTGGACGGCGTTCCACTCGTCGATGACGGATCGAACAAGATGCCGCTCCTGCGGAACATCCCCGGGCGATGCGATCATCACTCGAACCATCGACACTGTTTGAACCATGATGCTTGGCTTTCTTTTAGGGCACCGCTAGGGCACGGCGCCTCTTGAATGACAAAGGGGTTAGCAGCTGCTACGCCGCTAACCCCTGTCAATACTGGTCGGTGTGAAAGGATTCGAACCTTCGACCCCTTGCACCCCATGCAAGTGCGCTACCAGGCTGCGCCACACACCGAAGCGTTCGATTATAGCCGCGTGCTTTCAGTGCCCCGCGGTGAGCAGCGCCCGAATTTCCTTGAGCTCGCGCCGGAGATAGAGCAGTTGAGAAAGATCGACCGTGCGGCTTTCCGCCTGGGAAGCGTCCTGGACCGCGGCATCGAATTCTTCCCGGTCGATCTCGACCGCTTCCATGCCTTCGAGCGGCACCTCGCCGGCCTTGCGCCGGTCGCGTTCGGCCTGCACCAGTTCCTGCAGCTTGTTGCGTGCGCCGCTGATGGTGAAGCCCTGGTCGTAGAGCAGATCGCGGATGCGCCGGATCATGAGCACCTCGTGGTGCTGGTAGTAGCGACGGTTGCCGCGCCGCTTCATGGGTCGCAGCTGCGTGAACTCTTGTTCCCAGTAGCGCAGCACGTGCGGCTTGACCCCGCACAACTCGCCCACTTCACCGATCGTGAAGTAGCGTTTGACGGGAATGGGCGGGAGCGTTTTCTCCATTGAAATCAGGGCAGTGCGAGCGAATCTTCGAGGTTACCCCACGTCCGCGCGCAGCACCAAGCACTTATTCGGCGCCAAGGCTCCATTCGACCTCTCGGGGTGCTTCATCGCCGATGCTGCCGTGAATCTGCTCCTTCAATTTGGCACTGGCATGAAAGGTCGCGACGCGGCGCTCGCCGATCGGAATCGCCTCGCCCGTGCGCGGGTTGCGGCCGGGGCGCGGCGCCTTCACGCGGATCTGGAAATTGCCGAAGCCCGAGATCTTGACGTCGGTGCCTTCGATCAGGCTGTTGGCGACCAGGTCGAAAAAGGCCTCGACCATGTCCTTGGACTCGCGCTTGTTCAGCCCGATCTGCTCGAACAGCAGATCGGCGAGATGCGCCTTGGTGAGCGCCGGTGTTTCGAGGACTTCGAGCGTGAATTCCATGGCGTTCATACCCTCAGTCGCGCACCGAGCCGGGCAGCGAGTTGATCGACGATCGTGCGCACGGCCGCCTCGACCTGTTCGTCGGTGAGCGTTGCGGTGTCGCTGTTGAAACTGAGGCGCACGGCCATGCTCTTTTCGCCCTGCGCCAGGTGGCCCGGGCCGGTGACAGTGCCGTCGCGTCCTGCTGACGGTCGATAGATGTCGAACAATGCGACCTCGCGCAACAGGCTGGCATCCGACGCGGCGCGAATGGCGCCGAGGAGCGTGTCGTGCGTGATCGCCTCCGCGACGACGACGGCGATGTCGCGGTCGACGGCCTGGTGCTTGGGCACCGGCTGCGCCGTCGGCACCGGCCGGGCCATCACGGCATCGAGTTCGAGCTCGAACAGGATGGGCGCTTGCGCAAGATCCCATTTCTGGCGCCAGCGCGGATGGAGCTCGCCCACCACGCCGATCGCACGGCCCCCGAGCAGCACGCGCGCCGCGCGGCCCGGATGCAGCGCAGGATGTTCGGTCGGCTCGAAGCGCGCAACGAGCGGCGCGAGCAGCGCCTCGACATCGCCCTTGACGTCGAAGAAGTCGGCGCGCCGCGCCTTGCCCTCCCAGCGCACGTCTTCGGCACCGCCCCAGGCCAACCCGGCGATGCGCATTGGCTGATGGATGCCCTTGACGGTGCTGTCGGTCGTGGCGACCGCATCGTCGCGCAGGAACACGCGGCCCACCTCGAACACGCGCACGCGCGGCGCCTTGCGGTCCAGGTTGAACTTGAGCACCTGCAGCAGCGAGCCGATCAGCGACGAGCGCATCACGCTCATCTGGCTGGCGATCGGGTTCAGCAACTTGATCGGATCGGCATTGCCGGCGAGATCATGCTCCCAGTGCGCTTCGACGAAGCTGAAGTTGATCGTCTCCTGATAGCCGAGTGCGGCGACGCGGCGGCTCACGGCGAAGCGGCTGCGCTCGGCCTCCGGGCGCACGCGCGCGGTGATGGGTGCCAGCGGCGGCGTGGTCGGCAGATTGTTGTAGCCGATGAGGCGGGCCACCTCTTCGATCAGGTCTTCTTCGATCCGCAGGTCGAAGCGATGGGGCGCCGGCGTCACGATCAGCGTGCCATCGCCCTCTTCGACGGGCAGGCCGAGACGGCGCAGCGCGGCGCTGCACCGGGCCTGGTCGAGCGGCATGCCGATCACGCGCGCGGCGCGCGCGACGCGCAGCGTGACGGGCTTCGATTCGGGCAAGCGCAGGATCTGGTCGTCGACCGGACCCGACTTGCCGCCGCAGATCTCGCCGATCAGCTGCGTGATGCGCTCGATGATCGCCACGGTGCGGCTCGGATCGACGCCGCGCTCGAAGCGGTGTCCCGCATCGGTCGAGAAATTGAAACGGCGCGAGCGTCCCTGGATGGCCTCGGGCCACCAGAACGCTGCTTCGACGTAGATGTTGCGGGTGTCGTCGGACACCGCCGTGGCGTCGCCGCCCATGATGCCGGCCAGCGATTCGACTTCGCGCTCGTCGGCAATCACGCCGACCTGGGGGTCGACCGTGACGGTGTTGCCATTGAGCAGCTTGAGCTGCTCGCCGGCCTTGCCCCAGCGCACCGTGAGGCCGCCGTGGATCTTGTCGAGGTCGAAGATGTGCGTCGGCTGGCCGTACTCGAACATCACGTAGTTCGAGATGTCGACCAGCGCCGTGACGCTGCGCTGGCCGCAGCGCGCGAGGCGCTCGACCATCCAGGCCGGCGTGGCGGCCTGGGTGTCGACGTCGCGGACGATGCGTCCGGAAAAGCGGCCGCACAGCTCGGGCGCATCGACCTTGACCGGCAAGCGGCCGTCCAGCGTGGGCGCGACCGGCGCAATGGCTGGCGTCCGGAGCGGCGCGCCCGTCAATGCGGCGAGCTCGCGTGCGATGCCGTAGACGCTCAGGCCATGCGCGAGATTGGGCGTGAGCTTGAGCGTGAGCAAGGCGTCGTCGAGCTTCAGCACCTCGCGCACGCTGGCGCCGATGGGCGCATCGGCCGACATCTCGAGCAGGCCGCCGTGGTCGTCGCTGAGCTTGAGTTCGCGCGCCGAGCACAACATGCCCTGGCTTTCGACGCCGCGAAGCTTGCCGAGCCGGATCACGAAAGGCTTGCCGTCGTCGCCCGGCGGCAGCTCGGCGCCGACGAGCGCCACCGGCACCTTGATGCCGACGCGCGCGTTGGGCGCACCGCACACGATGTTCAGCAGGGCACCCTGCCCTGCATCGACCTGGCACACACGCAGCCGGTCGGCGTTGGGATGCTGGACGGCTTCCTTGATCTCGCCGACCACGACCTGCGTGAAAGGCGGCGCCGCCGGCCGGCGCTCCTCGACCTCGAGGCCGCCCATGGTGAGCGTCTCGGCCAGTTCGGCGCTGCTGAGCGGCGGGTTGCAGAACTCGCGCAACCAGGACTCGGGGAATTGCATCTCGTCGTTCTCGCTCTCTGTTTACTGGAACTGGCTCAGGAAGCGCAGGTCGCCATCGAAGAAGAGGCGCAGGTCGTTCACGCCGTAACGCAGCATCGTGAGGCGGTCGGGGCCCATGCCGAAGGCGAAGCCGATGTAGCGCTCGGGATCCAGGCCCATGTTGCGCACCACGTTCGGGTGCACCTGCCCCGAACCCGCGACTTCGAGCCAGCGATGGGCCAGCGGCCCGCTCTGGAACTGGATGTCGATCTCCGCGCTCGGCTCGGTGAAGGGGAAGAAGCTCGGGCGGAAGCGCAGCACCAAGTCGTCGCTCTCGAAGAAGGTGCGGCAGAAATCCGTGAAGACGACCTTGAGGTCCTTGAAGCTCACGTTCTCGCCGAGCCACAGGCCTTCGCACTGGTGGAACATCGGCGAATGGGTGGCGTCGCTGTCGACCCGGTAGGTGCGGCCCGGCGCGATCACGCGGATTTCAGGCGCCTTGACCGTGCCGGTCGTGTCGGCGGCCGCAGCTTCGAACTGCACCGCGTATTTCTTGATGTGCTGGTGGGCGTAGCGCACCTGCATCGGGCTGGTGTGCGGGCGCAGGTTGTACGGCACGCCGTCCTCGCCGCTGATGTCGACGTAGAAGGTGTCCTGCATCGATCGCGCAGGATGGTTCGGCGGGTTGTTGAGCGAGGTGAAGCTGTGCCAGTCGCTTTCGATCTCGGGGCCGTCGGCGACGTCGAAGCCCATGCTCGAGAAGATCGCTTCGATGCGCTCCATCGTGCGACTCACTGGATGCAATCCGCCATGAGCACGCTGGCGGCCGGGCAATGTGACGTCGAGCGCTTCGGCGCGCAGCTGCGCGGCGAGTTCCTCGTCGGCGAGCTGCTGGCGGCGCTCGGCGAGCGCGGCCTCGATGGCTTGCTTGGCCACGTTGATCGCGGCACCGCGCGACTTCTTCTCGTCGACGCTCAGCGCGGCCATGCCTTTCATCAACTCGGTGATGCGACCGGCCTTGCCGAGAAACTGCGCCTTGGCATTTTCGAGTTCGGCCGGCGCCGGCGCCGCGGCGAAAGCGGCACGTGCGGTGTCGACCAGGGAGTCCAGCTCGTTCATGGAAAAAATCTTCGAGGTGAAAGAAAACGGGCCGATGCCGCGATGAAAAAGGGCTGGAGCTCTTTCAAGCGCCAGCCCTTGTGCCGTGGGCGCAGGCCGCGATCCGCGAGGACGACGACCTGCTGTGCGGAATCAAGCAGCCAGCTTGGCCTTGACCTGCTCCACGATGCCGGCAAAAGCGGCCTTGTCGTGCACCGCGATATCGGCGAGAACCTTGCGGTCGATCTCGATACCGGCCTTGCGGATGCCGTTGGCGAACTGGCTGTAGGTCAGGCCCAGTTCACGGGAGGCGGCATTGATACGCGCGATCCACAGCTGGCGGAACACGCGCTTCTTGGTGCGGCGGTCACGGTAAGCATATTGACCGGCCTTCATCACCGCCTGCTTGGCGATGCGGAAGACATTGCCGCGGCGGCCGCGGAAACCCTTGGCGAGTGCGAGAACCTTCTTGTGGCGGGCGCGAGCCGTTACACCACGTTTGACGCGAGGCATGTGTGTACTCCTTGTTCGTCGGGTTAGATGCCGCTGCCGGGCAACATGGCGGCCATCGAAACCATGTTGGTTTCATGCACGGCCGTTGCACCACGCAGGTGACGCTTGTTCTTGGTGGTCTTCTTGGTCAGGATGTGACGCTTGAAGGCTTGACCGCGCTTGACGGTGCCACCTGGACGAACGCGGAAACGCTTTTTCGCGCTGCTCTTGGTCTTCATTTTGGGCATGTGAATGCTCCTTTAATTTGTGCTCGTGAGGCGCCGCGGATGATCCGCGGGCTTGTTGGCCCCGAGACACTTCTTCATCCCGCTCCTGCCTGCATCCGAAGATGCGGGCAGGAGCGAAATCCCTTCAAATACTTCTTCTCACTCACCTCTTACGCCGCAGCAGGTGCGGGCGTCTGCTCCGTCGCCGGCTTCGCAGCCGCGCCTGTCTTCTTGCGACCCGGCGCGATCATCATGATCATCTGCCGACCTTCCAGCTTCGGGAACTGCTCGACCACGATCAGGTCGCCGAGCTCGTCGCGAATGCGCTGCAACAGCGCCAGACCGAGTTCCTGGTGCGTGATCTCGCGACCGCGAAAGCGCAGCGTGATCTTGCATTTGTCGCCCTCTTCAAGAAAACGCCGGATATTGCGCATCTTGATGTTGTAGTCACCATCGTCGGTGCCGGGGCGGAACTTGATTTCCTTGACTTCGATGACCTTCTGCTTGGACTTCGCCTCGGCCGCCTTCTTCTGCTCGTGGTACTTGAACTTGCCGTATTCGATCAGGCGGCAGACGGGCGGATTGGCCGCCGCGACAACTTCCACCAGATCCACGTCTTGCTCACCGGCGAGGCGCAATGCCTCCGCAAGACTCACGACACCCAACGGCTCGTTTTCGGGCCCGATCAGGCGGACTTCCGGGGCCATGATTTCCCGGTTCAGGCGGTGTTGGCGTTCCTCGCGGTGGCGGCGGTCGCGAAATGCAGTAGCGATGGTCAGGGTCCTTCAACAAATTGCTACAAAAACTGTAGCGAACACCGGGCAGTCCTCGCGGGCAAGCGGCATGTTTGGCAAGGAAACACATAAGGCTGTTTCAAGGACAAATCAACGCTTCTCGGCAATATCCTGGACGAGGCGCTGCGTGAACGACTCAAGGGACATTGCACCGAGGTCTTGGTTACCCCGGGCGCGCACTGCGACGGCACCTGCTTCCTTCTCCTTGTCGCCCACGACGAGGATGTACGGAAGCTTCTGCAACGAATGCTTCCGTATTTTATACGTAATCTTTTCGTTGTGCAGGTCGACCTGAACCCTAAGCCCTTGATTTTGCAGCGTTTTCGCAACTTGCCTGGCGTAGTCGGCCTGGCCTTCGCTGATATTGAGCACCGCGACATGCACCGGCGCGAGCCAGGCGGGCATCGCGCCCGCGTGATGTTCGATCAGCATCCCGATGAAGCGCTCGAGGCTGCCGACGATCGCGCGATGGAGCATGACCGGATACGCGCGGCCGCTCGTCTCGGTGACGTACTCGCCTCCCAGGCGCTCGGCCGTGTTGAAGTCGACCTGCATCGTGCCGCACTGCCACTGGCGGCCGATCGCGTCCTTGAGCGTGTATTCGATCTTCGGCCCGTAGAAGGCGCCTTCGCCCGGCGAGACCACGAAGTCGACGCCGGAGCGGCGCAAGGCCTCCATCACGGCGTATTCGGCCTTGTCCCAGAGCGCGTCCGAGCCGACGCGGTTGTCCGGCCGCGTCGCGACCTTGTACAGGATGTCCGTGAAGCCGAAATCGGCATAGACCTTCTGCAGTTGCGCCGTGTAGGCGACGCACTCCTCGAGGATGTGGTCTTCGGTGCAGAAGATGTGCCCGTCATCCTGCGTGAATCCGCGCACGCGCATGATGCCGTGCAGCGCGCCGCTCGGTTCGTTGCGATGGCACTGACCGAACTCGCCGTATCGGATGGGCAGATCGCGGTAGCTGCGCAGGTCCGACTTGAAGATCAGCACGTGCCCAGGGCAGTTCATCGGCTTCAGCGCATATTCGCGCTTCTCCGATTCGGTGACGAACATGTTCTCACGGTAGTTCTGCCAGTGGCCCGTCTTTTCCCAGAGGCTCTTGTCGAGAATCTGCGGACCCTTGACTTCGTCGTAGCCCGTGTCGCGATAGACCTTGCGCATGTGCTGCTCGACCTGCTGCCACATCGCCCAGCCTTTCGGATGCCAGAACACCACGCCGGGTGCAGCCTCGTCGATGTGGAACAGGTCGAGTTCCTTGCCGAGCCGGCGATGGTCGCGCTTCTCGGCTTCCTCGATGCGACGGATGTAGTCGTCGAGCTGTTTCTTGTCTGCCCAGGCCGTCCCGTAGACGCGCTGCAGTTGCTCGTTCTTGGCATCGCCGCGCCAATAGGCGCCTGCGAGCTTCGTGAGCTTGAACACCTTGAGAAAACGCGTGTTCGGCACGTGGGGGCCGCGGCACATGTCGACGTATTCCTGGTGATAGTACAAGCCCATGGCCTTCTCGTCGGGCATGTCCTCCACGAGCCGCAGCTTGTAGTCTTCGCCGCGCGACTTGAACACGCTGATGACTTCGTCGCGCGGCGTCACCTTCTTGACCACGTCATAGTCCTGCGCGATCAGCTCGCGCATGCGCGCCTCGATCGCCGCCATGTCCTCGGGCGTGAAGGGGCGCTCGTACGAGATGTCGTAGTAGAAGCCTTCGTCGATCACCGGGCCGATGACCATCTTGGCCGTCGGATAGAGCTGCTTCACCGCATGCCCGACCAGATGCGCCGTCGAGTGGCGAATGATCTCCAGGCCTTCCTCGTCCTTCGGCGTGATGATCTGCAGCTTCGCGTCGTGATCGATCAGGTCGCTCGCATCGACCAGTCGGCCGTCGACCTTGCCGGCAACGGTCATCTTTGCAAGGCCGGGGCCGATGGCCTTGGCAACGTCGGCCACCGAAACCGGGCCGGGAAACTCGCGTCGCGAGTTGTCGGGGAGCGTGATCTGGATCATGAAAAAACCTCGGCGAGAAAACAAAAAAGCGCGGTCTGCGACCGCGCTTGGCTATGGTTCAGGTGCTGGATGCTTCCAGGATGCGCGGCCTACCGGCCTTTTCCTTCAGGGAAAAGACCGCTGAATGCTTGCGGCGTAGTTCGCGGTGTCATAACCAAGATGCCTTTCTCGCTCTTGTTCGGACGAAGTCCGTCATTCTATCCGCGGCGGATTTCGGCGTGTGGAGGCGACCCTCTTTCACATCGCTCCAGCCGCGTTGCCGACACGGCACAGTGCATAGCGCCCGGTTCGCTTGACGAGTTCGGCCGGCGCCGCACAGTCGCCGGTCTGGGTATCGATCACCACATGGCGGATCTGGTGCGCGCTCGCATAGGCGATGAACTCGCGCGCGGTCTTCAACGGAAGCAGGTCATTGAAACGCGGCGACCATTGCGCGTAGAACGAAGGCTCCCACATCACGGCGGCACCTTGCACCGCGCCAACCCACACGGGACGGCGCGCCCGCAGCTGAAAATTGTCGGACCCGTCCAGCGGCACGAGAAAGACACCGTGAATATCGCTGGCGCGTACCCACGCAACCAGGTCGTCCCAATCCTGTGACGATGCCGACGGACCCGGGTCGTTGGTCATGCGCTGCTGAATCGCCAAACCCGAAACCAGGAGTGCCGCCAAGGTGCAGGTCGTCGTCGCTTTCACAGGCGTCCAGGAAGCGACGAACCTCGGTCGCCAAATCAGATAAAGCGCCACGGCGACGAAAGCAAGCCGCGCCGCAAGGCCTGCTCCGGCGCCGAGCTTGACGGCTTCGAACAGAAACAGGCCTCCGAACCCCGCAGTCGCCAGCCACGCCAGCGCCGTTTCATGACGCCGGATCCACTGGCCTGCGGCACGGACGGGTATGGCATCCGCCTGATCAGACAAGCCGGCCAGCAATGCCAAAGCGGTCACTGGCAACATCAAGCCGGCAAGCGATTTGGGCCAGCTCAGCAGGCCCACCAGCACGATGACGCCCATCCAGCGTTGGCGCGCCGATGTGCCGCCGACCCAGAGTTTGACGGCGGCCATCGCGCAGAGGAGGATGCTCACCGCCTGCTCCAGACCGTCCGCTCGCAAGAGATGAAGGTTGAAGATGAAGCGCCTGTTGATCAGGTAGGGCAAGAAGGACCCGACGACCAGCAGCGCCAGAACCGACAACTGCACGCCCACCCAATACCGCGGATTGGCCGTATGGAGCGCGCCGATCAGCCCGCACACGAACATCACCATCAACGCGGCCGAGCGATCCTTGCTTGCCGCCTCGATCAGAAAGTGGTTGGGATAGAACTCTCGAACGTACTCGATGTAGCTGAAAGGCGCGCCCGGCTTCGCCCCCAGCACGGCAAATGAAATCCAGACGAGGATGGGCAACGCGATCAACCCGACCACCGCGCCGTATTTCAGGATCTCGCCGGCGCGCGGCAAGCGGCGGGTATCGAAGATCCGGGACGCGATGTTCACGAACACCATCCATATACCGACGAATGCGTTGAGCGCAAAGGCAATGCCGGTGAAACTCGCCGCCGCAACGATCCGACTCCGCTGCATCAGGGCGAGCGACATGAAAACCGCAGGCCACGTCACCTCGCTGTGAGTGAAGTACGGCAGGAACAGGCCGTCCGATCCGATGGGCGAATAGCCTGTCATCAGCGGGGTCACCGCGACCACGCTCAGGCACGCGATCTGGGCACCGATCGACTTGACGCCGTTGAGCCTGACCAGATACAGGACCGCAACCAGCGCCAGGAGCCTGCTGATCGACGCCAGCACGAGGAACACATCGCGAACGTTCGATTCGTTCGCAATCAGGCGCACCAATGGCCAGAGCGCAGAAGTGAACTTGCCGAGTGACTGCGAAAAGGCATCGCCCGCAAATTCCGGAGAACTGGCGAGATCGAGGACGTAGGGGATATGAAAGATGTTGTTGTTGACCCCGAACTGGAATCCGGTGACGCTCATCGAGATCAAGGCGAGCGGCAGACATGCGAGCAGTGGCAGGAAAGCTTTCCAGCGCGCATTCATCGTCGATCCTGCGACAGGGCCCGCCATCTCGGCGGCATCGCGAGACGCACTCACAAAGCCCCCCAGATCAGTCCCGCGCACACGGTTCCGATGACCTGGCTCTGGCGATCCTTGACGGCGAAGACCAGGGGATCGTCATGCACCTTCGCCCGCAGTGCCTTCATCCAGAGGCGCGAGATCCAGTAGAGCAGCAGAGGCGCCACGCCCCAAAGGAAGTAAGGCATGCGAAAGTGCTGCGTCGCCACGGGATCCTGAATGTAGAGGGCGAACACCATGACGGCAATCTGCCCCGCGGCGATCCCCTGTGTCAACACGACAGGGATATCGGCGACGTTGTAGCCCCGCCCTGCCATCGACATCTTCTGGCGTCGCTGGGCGTCCGCCAACTCGATGTAGCGCTTGGCCGAGGCGAGGCTGAAGAACAGGAACATCGAGAACGCCAGAATCCAGAACGACGGGATGACCCCGATCACCGCAGCACCCGCAAGAATGCGCATGGTGTAGAGGCCCGCCAGCAGCAACACGTCCACCACGGTGATCCGTTTGAGGCGCACCGAATAGGCCATGGTGAGCGCCCAGTAGAAAACCAACACGACCGCAAAGAGCCACGGCAGGCGCCACGCGGCGAGACCGAAGGCCGCGAGCAGCAGGATGGGGGTCAACATCACGGCCCATGCGAGCGGCATGGCGCCGGAAGGAATCGGCCTGCGTGACTTGGTTGGATGTTGTCGGTCCGCGTCGATGTCCAGCAGGTCGTTCAGGAGGTACACGCTGGAAGCGCAGAGGCCGAAGCAGAAGAAGGCCAGCAACAACGTCCAGACAGCCGGCCATCCCAGCTGCGCGGCCAAAGGCACCGCCGGCATGAACACCAGAAGATTCTTGACCCACTGATGAAGCCGCATCGCGCGCAGCACGGCAGCGATGCCCATACCCGCCGGGCGAACCACCGCGTCGACCCTGGCGCGCGCTGCGGCTCGACGCACGAGCGCGGGGCTCGCCGTCACAACGATCGCACTTTCCGCCGCCTGCCAGATCGGGAGGTCGGCGGCAGAATTTCCGGCGTAGCAGAACGGTCCGTCTGCGTCAGCCTGGATCGCTTCCAGTTTGGCGAGCCCAGAGCGATTCTTCTGGGAATCGGTCGCCAGCACCGCGTCGAAAACGCGAAGGTGCGCTGCCACCGCGTCGGCGTACTTCCGGTGACTGGCCGTGGCCAGGACCACCTTTCGCCCTTCGGATCGGGCCCTGGCAATCAATGCCAGGACCTCGTGATCGTAGGGAAGGTGCGCGACATCGAGTTCGACCTCCTGCGCGATCCGGGTCTTCAAGGTCGCTTTGCCCTGCAGGATCCAGCCCAGCAGATCGAAGATAGCGAGCGGACGCTGCTTCACCAGAACCAGCGCCGACTCGATCAACAGATCGCTGGCGATGAGCGTTCCGTCGAGGTCGACATAGAGCGGCGGCGCAGTCACCATCGGGGGAATGCAGGAGAGGTCCATGGATTCAATTCCAATCGCATGGAGACATTCCACCAGTTTGGCGAGAAGTCAAGGCGGACTGAAACCAACTGTAACAAATTAATGGTTAAGCCTTCAATTCCTTGTACCTGAAGATGAAGTGTTTGCCGCCCAGGTAGTTCCAGACCAGAACGACTCCGGTCGCCAAAAGCTGCGAATACGAGGAGCCCAGGCCGGCCCATTCGTGCAGAGCTGAAAAAATCAGTGCGTTGATCAGGAGGCCGATTCCTGCGATCAGCACGTAGCGCAGAGCCGCCATGTCCCATCGCGCGCGACTGCGAAAGGTAAAGCGGTAGTTCGCCGCGAAGTTGAAGACGGCGCTGGCCGCGAAACCGGCCGAGGTCGACGGCACGGCCGGCAGGCCTGCGATCCGGTAGAGACCGTAGAAGACGGAATAGTGGATCGCGGTCGCGAGACTTCCGACGATCAGAAATTTGATGAATGAATGGCGCGCGTTCACTGCGGGGAGTGTCGCAGCGTTGACGCGCGCATCCTTCAGTTACCGGCCATTGACTCGAAGCCCCGGGTCCGATCGTGAAAAATCCCCGCGGATCGCTCACGCGGGGATCGACTCATCGGTTGGCAGGAATCAGTGGAACTGCTCTTCTTCGGTCGAGCCCGTCAGCGCGGTCACACTCGACTTGCCGCCCTGGATCACGGTGGTGACCTCATCGAAGTACCCGGTGCCCACTTCCTGCTGGTGCGACACGAAGGTGTAGCCGCGATCCCGCGCCGCGAACTCGGGCTCCTGCACCTTCTCGACATACGCCGACATGCCGCGCTTCACATAGTCCTGCGCCAGATCGAACATGTTGAACCACATCGAATGGATGCCGGCCAGCGTGATGAACTGGTACTTGTAGCCCATCGCGCCGAGTTCCTTCTGGAACTTGGCGATGGTCGCGTCATCGAGGTTCTTCTTCCAGTTGAACGAAGGCGAGCAGTTGTATGCCAGCATCTTGCCGGGATGCACCTTGTGCACGGCCTCGGCGAACTTGCGCGCGAATTCCAGGTCGGGCGTACCCGTTTCGCACCACACGAGATCGGCATAGTGCGCATAGGCGATCGCGCGGCTGATGGCCTGGTCAATGCCCTTCTTCGTCTTGTAGAAGCCTTCGGCCGTGCGCTCGCCGGTCAGGAAGGGCTTGTCGTTGGCGTCGTAGTCGCTGGTCAGCAGGTCAGCGGCTTCGGCATCCGTGCGCGCGATGACGAGCGTCGGCGTACCGCAGACGTCGGCGGCCATGCGCGCCGCGATCAGCTTCTGCACGGCTTCTGTCGTCGGGACCAGCACCTTGCCACCCATGTGGCCGCACTTCTTGACCGATGCGAGTTGATCTTCGAAATGGACGCCGCCGGCGCCCGCCTTGATCATCGCCTTCATCAGCTCGAAACCGTTCAGCACGCCGCCGAAGCCGGCTTCGGCATCGGCCACGATGGGCGCGAAGTAGTCGACATAGCCCTTGTCGCCCGGGTTCGTTCCCTTGGACCACTGGATTTCGTCGGCGCGGCGGAAGGTGTTGTTGATGCGTTCGACCACGGTCGGCACGGAGTCCACCGGATAGAGCGATTGGTCGGGGTACATCGCGGCATAGCTGTTGTTGTCGGCGGCCACCTGCCAGCCCGACAGGTAGATCGCCTTCACACCGGCCTTCACCTGCTGCATCGCCTGCCCACCGGTGAGCGCACCCAGACAGTTGACGTACGGCTCGGTGTTCACGAGGTCCCAGAGCTTCTCGGCACCGCGGCGCGCCAGCGTGTGCTCGATCGGAAACGAGCCGCGCAAACGCACCACATCGGCGGCGCTGTAGCCACGCTTGATGCCCTTCCAGCGGGGGTTGGTCGCCCATTCCTTCTCGAGGGCTGCGATCTGCTGTTCGCGGCTCAGTTGTTCTGTGATGGTTTGAGGCATGGTCACTCCAAGGGTTGATTGAGAGGCGGGCGCGGCTGCGTCCATGGGCCTAACTCTAAGCGGAGTCGTCGACTCTTATGTCTTATAGAAGACATATTTTTTTGATATATAAATCATAGACTTGCGATCAATTTCCCTCCATGTGAAATAAATTTTCTTATATTGAGAAAAAATATTGCAACGCAGCACGACCCCATGCCGCGATGCGAAATCAATTCTTCGGTCATGAAACTGGATGGCGATCACTCCGCGTTGAGCGGCGCGGGCCAGTAGCGTGGGATGTCGTTGCAGTCACTTCCGCGCAAGATGCCTGGCAGCCCACGCGTCGGATCCGCCCGGCGGGATGGGGCATCATCGAATGAATAATCTTCGCAACGCCGCAGTCTGTTGAACCCCGCCCTCCCCCCACCGCGCCGACTCGCCGCATACGGTTGCCTTGCGCTGAGCATGTCGCTGGTCGGCAGCTATGTCGCGCTGTCCAAGCCGCTCGTCGTGGCGTTTCCGGTGCTGCTGCTCGCCTGGCTGCGCTTCGGCATCGCGGCCGCGGCCATGCCGCACTGGCTGCGGCGCCCCGCGGACGAAGCGCCGATGACGGCGCGCACACGCGGCCTGGTGTTTCTCGAATCGTTTCTCGGCAACTTCCTGTTCTCGATCTGCATGCTGTTCGGCGTGAGCATGACCAGTGCCGTGTCCGCCGGCGTGATCATGGCGTCGATCCCGGCAGTCGTCGCGCTCGGCAGCTGGGTCTTCCTGCGCGAGCGCATCACGCTGCGCATCGGCCTCGCGATCGCATGCGCCGCGTTCGGGATCGGCCTGCTTGCGCTCGCACCCGCGCACGCGTCGGCGAACCCGCAGGCTGCGGCTTCCGCATCGATGCCATGGCTGGGCGATCTGCTCGTCTTCTTCGCCGTGCTG
The DNA here is from genome assembly GCF_901827165.1 of Variovorax sp. SRS16. NCBI lineage: Bacteria > Pseudomonadati > Pseudomonadota > Betaproteobacteria > Burkholderiales > Comamonadaceae > Variovorax > Variovorax sp. SRS16. The sequence goes on along the minus strand of NZ_LR594666.1, from coordinate 1,824,343 downwards.
TGCGAGGCGGCCTACGCGGTGATCGGCAAGTCGCTCACCGGCCGGCTCGGGCCCAAGCGGATCTCCTCGCTGATCAACCTGTGGGGCTTCGTGCTCTCGACGCCGCTGGGCGTCTGGTTCGCACTGCACTTCGATTTTGGCGCCGTGTCCTTCGGCATGTGGGGCCTGCTGGTCGCCTATGCGCTGGCGGCCAGCATCTGGACCGTATGGCTCTGGATGACGGGCCTGAAAGGCGTGCCCGCATCGCAGGCGGGCGTGTTCACCGTGATGCTGCCGGTCAGCGCTGCGCTCGTCGGCGTGCTCGTTCTCGGCGAGCGCCTGTCCACGCCACAGCTGCTCGCTTTTGCGTTCGCACTGCTCGGTGTGGTGCTCGCGACCTGGCCCGCGCGCCGCCGCTGAAGCACCGAGGCTCATCGCTTCGAGGGAAATCGGCGCTTTCTCCCCTCTGAAAAAACAACAGCTCCCAATGAAAAAATCTCTTTTTCCCTTGGAAACGCGTTTTTTCTCCTTTAGCATCCGCAATGCCAGTGGAGACACCGCTTTTCATTGGTGAAGTGTCCAACCAAAAAAGGAAATCAACCATGGCAACTGCAAAGAAGGCTCCGGCCAAGAAAGCTCCCGCAAAGAAGGCCGCTCCGGCCAAGAAGGCTGCGGCACCGGCAAAGAAGGCGGCTCCTGCAAAAAAGGCGGCTCCCGCCAAGAAGGCTGCGCCGGCCAAGAAGGCTGCTGCAAAGAAGGCTCCCGCCAAGAAGCGCACGCCCAACGCTGCGTTCATGAAAGCGCTGACCCCCAGCCCCGCACTGGCTGCCGTGGTCGGTTCGACCCCTTTGCCGCGCACCGCCGTCGTGAGCAAACTGTGGGACTACATCAAGAAGAACAATCTTCAGGACAAGGCCAACAAGCGCAACATCAACGCCGATGCCAAGCTGAAGGAAATCTTCGGCAAGCCGCAAGTGTCGATGTTCGAACTGGCCTCGCTGATCGGCAAGCACGTCAAGTAAGCCCTTCGAGCGCCCCGCGCGCTCGACTCGAAAAGCCGGCACCCCGCCGGCTTTTTTTTGCCCTCAATCCGCCGAACGCACCTGAGCAGCCTTCGTGATCGACGTCAGCGTGCCGCGCGTGCTGATCACCTCGGGGTCCAGCGGAATCTCGATCAGCGTGCCCGTATCGGCCGCCAGCGCGCGCAGCAGCGCAGCCTCGAACTGCGAGGTCTCGGTCACGCGCTCCGCCGCATAGCCGTAGGCGCGGGCCAGCAGGCAGAAGTCCGGATTGCGCAGCGCCGTGCCGCTCACGTTCGTCGGGTACTCGCGCTCCTGGTGCATGCGGATCGTGCCGAACATGCCGTTGTTGAGCAGCACGATGATGCTTTTGCCGCCATGCTGCGACGCGGTGGCGAGTTCCTGCCCGTTCATCAGGAAATCGCCATCGCCGGCGATGGTGAAGGCGATGCGTCCCGTCGTGAGGCTGGCTGCGATGCCCGCAGGCACGCCGTAGCCCATCGCACCGCTGGTCGGCGCGAGTTGCGTCTTGTGACCCTTCGCGAGGCCGTGGTAGCGGAAGTACCGGTGCACCCAGCTCGCGAAGTTGCCTGCGCCGTTGGTGATGGCCGCATCCGCCGGCAGGTGCTTCTGAAGCAGCGCGACCACCGCCACCATGTCGACCGCGCCGCGCGGCGATTCGGCGGGCAGCCCCGCGAGCGCCTGGGGCTCGAGGTTGGCGAGGTAGTCCGCGTTCGCCGCGACGGTCCACGCCTCCCAGGGCAGCTCCGTCGGCGCGCTCAGCACCTCGAGGCTGCGCGCCGCCGCGCTCATGCCGGCATTGATCGCGAGATCGGCCTGGTAGACACGGTTGAGTTCCTCGGCACTCGCATGGATGTGCACCAGCGTCTGCTTCGCCTTGGGCGCTTCGAGCAGGGTGTAGCCGCCGGTGGTCATCTCGCCGAGGCGCGGGCCGATGGCAAGGATCAGGTCGCTCTGCCTCACGCGCTCCGCGAGCTTCGGATTGATCGCGATGCCGACATCGCCGGCATAGAGCGGATGGTGGTTGTCGAAGGTGTCCTGGAAGCGGAATGCATTCGCCACCGGCAATTTCCAGTTCTCCGCGAAGCGCTGCAAGGCCTGCGCCGCCTGCGGCGTCCAGCCGCCGCCACCGGCGATCACCAGCGGCCGCTGCGATTTCAACAACAGCTCGCGCAGGCTGCGCAGGGCACCCGGATCGCTCCATGGTTCGACCGCCTCCACGCGGCCGAGCGGCTGCGCTGCGGTGGTCGTGCGCAGCATGTCTTCCGGCAACACCAGCACGACGGGACCGGGCCGTCCGTTCATTGCCGTCGCAAAGGCGCGTGCGATGTACTCGGGAATGCGGTCGGCATCATCGATGCGTTCGACACGCTTGGCGAAGCCCTTGGTGCTCGGACCGAAGAAGCTGCCGTAGTCGACCTCCTGAAAGGCTTCGCGATCGCGGAAGTCGCTGCCGACGTCGCCCACGAACAGCACCATCGGCGTCGAATCCTGGAACGCGTTGTGCACGCCGATCGACGCATTGGTGGCCCCGGGCCCGCGCGTCACGAAGCAGACGCCGGGCCGGCCGGTGAGCTTGCCGTGCGCCTCGGCCATGAAGGCGGCGCCGCCCTCCTGCCGGTTGACGACGAAGCGGATGCGGTCGCGGTACGCGTGAAAGCCGTCGAGCACCGCCAGATAGCTTTCGCCGGGCACGCCGAACACGGTCTCGACACCCTGCTCGATGAGGCAACGGACAATCAGGTGTCCTGCTGTTGGATATTCCATGCGCCCGATTATCCGCACCGCGCCGGCCGCCCCGGGTATCTCAGGGAAAGATCGCATGCCATCAATTCACCAATCAGTTAAAACTGCGGCATGAAGCCCACGACCCTCGAACCGCGCCAGCGGGACGCTGATCGCTCGCAGCTCGGCATCCTGATCGCCGCCCGCGACGAGTTTGCGCAGCACGGCCTCGCAGGCGCGCGCGTCGACCGCATCGCCGAGCGCGCGGGGCTCAACAAGCGCCTGATCTACTATTACTTCGGCAGCAAGGACGACCTCTTCCTCGCCGTGCTCGAGAGCGTCTATGCCGACATCCGCGATGCCGAGCAGGCCTTGCACCTGCTCGACCTGCCGCCCGCCGAAGCCCTGCGCCGGCTGACCGAGTTCACCTGGAACTACTACCTCGAGCACCCCGAGTTCATCACCCTGCTCAACAGCGCCAACCTGCACCAGGCGCGCCATCTTTCCAAATCGAAGCGAGTGCGCGAGATGAACTCGCCGCTGATCCAGACGCTCGGCGACATCCTCGAACGCGGGCGCAAGCAGGGCGTCATCCGCGGCGGCATCGACCCGGTCCAGCTCTACATCTCGATCGCCGGACTCGCCTACTTCTACCTCTCCAACAACCACACGCTGTCGGCGATCTTCGGGCGCGACCTGATGACACGCAAGGCGCACAGCGAACGCCTCTCGCACATGTGCGATGTGATCCTAGGGTATGTCCTGAGGGACTGATGTCCGGCGCGCGTTGACGCTCCCCGACACGATTTCTAGAATTCACTCGCTGGTGAATTAAAACAACTGGAGATCCCGTGACGCATCTGCATCCCGTTCAAAGACTGGCTCGCCGCGCCTTCGTCGTGGCCCTGCTTTCCGCCGCCGCGACCGGCGCCATGGCGCAATGGAAGCCAACGCGGCCGATCAACCTGATCGTGCCGTGGGCCGCGGGCGGATCGACCGACCAGGTGACGCGCGTCACGGCCGCGGAAATCGAGAAGGCGCTCGGCCAGACCGTCGTCATCATCAATCAGCCCGGTGCTTCGGGCGCCATCGGCACCAAGAGCGCGCTCGATGCGGCCAAGGACGGCTACACCTGGACCGCCGGCGCGGCACAGGATCTCGGTGCGTACGAAACGCTCGGCTCGCTCAAGACCCGCATGAGCGACTGGAACCTCTTCCTCACGGTCGCCAACATCCAGGTGATCGGCGTCAACCCGTCGACGCCGTACAAGACGGCCAAGGACCTGATCGACGCCATGAAGGCGCAACCCGGCAAGATCCCCGTCGCGACCGCTGGCGTGACCTCGGCCGGCCACAACGCGATGGACCTGATCTCGAAGGCCACCGGCGTCAAGTACCGCGAGATCCCGTACGACGGCGGCAATCCGGCCGTGGTCGCCACGGTCTCCGGCGAGGCCGAAGTCACGACGCAGCTGGCCGTCGAGCAGGCCGACATGATCCGCGGCAAGCGGCTGCGCCCCCTGGCCACCGTCAGCGACAAGCCGCTCGATCTCGAGGGCTATGGCGTGATTCCGCCGCTCTCGCAAAGCCTGCCGGGCTTCACTGCGCCGGCCAACTATTTCGGCATCTTCATTCCGAAGGGCGTGCCCGACGAGGTCGTGAAGACCGTGCAGAAGATCTGGGACGAGAACATCCCCAAGAGCGAAGCGCTGAAGAAGTACGCCAGCAGCCGCGGCGCCCTGTTCCTGCCGCTCTCCGGTGATGCCGCACAGAAGGCGGTGATGCCCGCGGTCCAGGCCAATGCCTGGATGCTGTTCGATGCCGGCAAGGCCAAGGTGTCGCCCGATACGGTGGGTATCCCCAAGCCCTGACCGGCCCCTGCATCGCCGATGGCTGCCGACGGACATGCGCCTGTCCATCGGCAGCATTGGCGTTCGTCCCCGCCTCGATCGATTCGCCTTCCGCCTGCATCCATGACACCTCCCGCCGCCCCACCCGAAACCCCCGCACCCGCGCACGGCGAAAGCCACGTCAGTCCGGGCTCGGACCTGATCGCCGCCTTCGCGTGGATGGTGTTCGGCATCGCCGTGCTGATCGCATCGTTGCGCATGGACCGGTTGGAAAAGCAGGACATCAATCCGTACACCATCCCCGGCCTGCTGCCCGGCCTGCTCGGCATCGTGACGATCCTGCTGGGCTTCCTGCTGGCGCTGCGCAGCTGGCGCCGTCGCGTGGCGCACCCCGAGCAGGTGATGGTGCGGGCCAGTGCCGCCGAGAAGAAGCGCGTGCTGCTGGTGCTCGCGCTGTGCCTGGTCTTCGGCATCGGGCTGGTCGGCCACGGGCTGCCGTTCTGGGCCGCGGCCTGGATCTTCGTCACGGTCGCGATCCTCAGCCTGCAGCATTCGCAGCGCAAGGCCGCCGGCCAGGGGCTGACGCTGCGCACCGTGGCGAAGGCCCTGGCGATCGGCCTGGGTGCCGGCCTCATGATCACGCTGGTGTTCCAGGAGCTGTTCCTGGTCCACCTGCCCTGAGCGCGCGGAGACTGCCATGTTCCAAGGCCTCGAGCTCTTCGGCCAAGCCTACCTGGGCTTTCTCAATATCACCTCGATCACGTACGGCCTCGGCGGCGCGCTGATCGGGATCATGGTCGGCTGCATGCCCGGCCTCTCGGCCACGCTGTGCATCGCGCTGCTGACCACGCTCACCATCAAGCTGCCGACCAACGACGCGATCCTGATCCTGATCTGCTCCTACGTCGGCACGCTGTACGGCGGCTCGCGCACCGCGATCCTGCTGAACATCCCGGGCACCGCCGCCAACGCGGCCTCGTGCGCGGACGGCTATGCGCTGGCGCAGCGCGGCGAGGCCGGGCGCGCGATCGGCATCGCGACCTCGGGCGCCTTCATGGGCACGCTGTTCGGCGTGCTGTGCCTGGCCGCGTTCACACCGATGCTGGCCGAGGTGGCGCTGTCCTTCGGCGCCTTCGAATTCTTCTGGCTCGCGCTCTTCGGCGTCGCGATGTCGGGCAGCATCGTCGGCGACGATCCGCTCAAGGGCTGGCTGATGGGCGCGCTCGGGCTGTTCGTGGCGCAGATCGGGCAGGAAGGCCTCTACGCCTACGACCGCTTCACCTTCGGCTGGGGCGAGCTCTCGGGCGGCATCTCGCTGATCCCCGCACTGGTCGGTGCCTTCGGTTTCGCCGAGGTGCTGACCACGCTCGCCGATCCCGCGGAAAAGAAGCTGGTCGAGTTGCGCGACTCGGTGCTGCCACGCTTTCGCGAGGTGGCGCAGTACTGGCGCACGGTGCTGCGCTCGGGCGTGATCGGCGTGCTCACCGGCCTGATGCCGGGCGTCGGCGAGGACGCGGGCGCGTGGATGTCGTATGCCGCCGCCAAGGCGACCACGCGCGAGAAGGAGTTGTTCGGCAAGGGCTCGATCGACGGCCTGATGGCGGCCGAGACCGGCGACATGTCCTCCATCCCCGGCCACATCATCCCGTGCCTCGCGCTCGGCATTCCGGGTTCGGCACCATCGGCCGTGCTGATGGCTGCGATGATCATCCACGGCGTGCAGCCCGGGCCGATGATGATGATCTCGCATCCGCAGTTCGTCTACGACGTGGTCGCCATGACCTCGCTGGCGTCGATCAGCATCCTGATTTTCGGCCTGTTCCTCGTGAAGCCGCTGCTGCTGGTGCTGCGCATCAAGCGCACCGTGCTGATGCCGATCATCTTCCTGCTGTGCACCGTCGGCGCCTTCGCCAGCGCCTCGCGCCTGTTCGACATCTACTGCATGATCGCGATCGGCATCGGCGCCTTCTTCCTGCGCCGCCGTGGCTACCAGATGGCGCCCTTCGTGCTGGGGCTGGTGCTGGGTCCGCTGCTCGACAAGAGCCTGCGCCGCGGCCTCGTGCTGTCCGACGGCAGCCTGGCGCCCTTCTTCACGCGGCCGATCTGCATCGGCTTCGCCACCGTCACCATCTTCACCATCCTGCTGTACATCCCGCCGTTCAAGGCGCTGGTGCAAGGCATCACCGGGGCCGTCGGCCGCGGCATCAAGTCGCTGCTGCCTTCGCGCAGCCGGGACATCGCGCCATGAAGATCAGCCTGTGCAACGAAGTGCTGGCCGGCATGCCGCTGGAGAAGCAGTGCGAGTACGCGGCCGGGCTCGGCTACGACGGTTTGGAGATCGCGCCCTTCACGCTCGGCGACACGCCCGACGCGGTCTCCGCCACCGAGGCGGCGCGCATCCGCGGCGTGGTCGAGTCCTTCGGCCTGGTCGTGACCGGGCTGCACTGGCTGCTCGTGAAGCCTGCCGGCCTGTCGCTCACCGATCCCGATGCCGCGCTGCGCGCGCGCACCTTGCAGGTGATGGACCGCCTGACCGCCCTGTGCGCCGAACTCGGCGGCGCGGTGCTCGTGCACGGCTCGCCCGGGCAGCGCCGGATCGCCGACGGCGAGACGCATGCCGTCGCGCTGGCGCGCCTGCAGGACGCGCTGGCCCATGTCGCGAAGACGGCCGCGTCGCATGGCGTGGTCTATTGCATCGAGCCGCTCTCCTCGCGCGAGACGCAGATCCTCAACACCGTCGCCGAGGCGGCCGAAGTCGTGCGCGCCATCGACAACCCGCACCTGCGCACGATGATCGATTGCAGCGCCGCGGGCTTCGGTGAAAGCGAGCCGATGCCGGCGCTGATCGACCGCTGGTTGCCGACCGGCTTGATCGGCCACGTGCAGGTCAACGACCCGAACCGGCGCGGACCCGGCCAGGGCGAGATGGCCTTCGCGCCGATCCTCGCCGCGTTGAAGCGCAACGGCTATGCCGGCACGATCGCCGTCGAGCCCTTCGACTACGTGCCCGACGGCCCGGGCGCGGCGGCCTTCGCGGCCGGCTACCTGCGGGGCCTGCGCGAAGCGCTCGCCTGAGTCCTTCGCCTTTCTCTTTCTCCGAGACCGATTCCATGTCCGTGCCGTTCCGCATCCTCGACATCCAGCTCTGCGAGCGCGGCGTGGTGCTGCGCCTGCCCTTCCGCTTCGGCGTGGTCACGCTGACCGCTTGCCCGCAGGCCTTCGTTCGTGTGCGCATCCGCACCGAGGACGGCCGCGAAGCCGAGGGCGCCGCGGCCGAGTTGCTGGCGCCGAAATGGTTCGACAAGAACCTCGCACTCAGCAACGAGGACAACTTCGACCAGCTGCGCGATTCGCTCGCGCTGGCACGCGATGCCTATCTCGCCGAGTCCGAGGCGCACAGCGCGTTCGGCCATTTCGCGGCGCACTACCAATCCCAGATCGAAGCCGGCGCCGCGCGGCAGCTCAACCCGCTCGTCGCCTGCTTCGGCCCGGCGCTGATCGACCGCGCGCTGCTCGACGCACTGTGCCGCGCGCTCGGACAATCCTTCTACGCGGCCGTCCAGGCCAACCTGCCCGGCATCGATGCGCGCCTCGCGCCCGACCTGGCCGGCTTCGACCTCGATGCCTTCCTCGGCACGCTCAGGCCCTCGCGCGACATCGCGCTGCGCCACACGGTCGGCCTGGTCGATGCGATCACGGCCGCCGACCTCAAGGCGCACGTGGCCGACGGCCTGCCCGAGACGCTGGAAGAAGTCGTCGTCGCCACCGGCTGCCGCCATTTCAAGCTCAAGGTCTGCGGCGACGCCGAGCCGGACATCGAGCGCCTCACGCGCATCGCCGGCGTGCTCGCGCGCGTGCCCGACTGCGTGGTCACGCTGGACGGCAACGAGCAGTTCAAGGACGCCGAGAGCGCCGCGCAATTCTGGAACCGCGTGCAGGCCACGCCAGCGCTGCAGCGCCTGGCCGCCGCCACGCTCTACATCGAACAGCCGCTGCCGCGCGCGACCGCGCTGCGGAGCGACGTGCGCGCGCTGGCCGCGATGCGGCCGGTGCTGATCGACGAATCCGACAGCACGCTCGACGCCTTCACGCAGGCCATCGCCTGCGGCTACACCGGCGTCTCGAGCAAGGACTGCAAGGGCATCTATCGCTCGCTGCTCAATGCCGCGCGCTGCCGTCAGCTCAACCTGCGTGCCGAGGCCGAAGGCCGGGGTGCGCCCTACTTCATGTCGGCCGAGGACCTGACCACGCAAGCCGGCCTGGCGGTGCAGCAGGACCTCGCGCTGGTCAACCTGATCGGCCTCGGCCATGTCGAGCGCAACGGCCATCACTACGTCGACGGCTTCGCCGGCCAGGGTGCGGGCGCGGCCGAACGCCAAGCTTTCCTGCAGGCCCAGCCGGGCCTCTACGAAGCCGCGGGCGACAACGTGCGGCTGCGCGTCGACCGCGGGCGCATCGACCTCTCCTCGCTCGACGCGCCCGGCTTCGCTGCCCGCGCCCATCCCGACTGGACCACCCTTCAACCCCTGCGCAGCGCCTGATCGCGCGCGCCCCACCCTCACGAAAGAGAAACACCATGGCCACCCAACGACTCGGGATCATCATGCACGGCGTCACCGGACGCATGGGCATGAACCAGCATCTGATCCGCTCCATCGTCGCGATCCGCGCGCAGGGCGGCGTCACCCTTTCGAACGGCGACAAGGTCATGCCCGACCCGATCCTGATCGGCCGCAACGCCGACAAGATCGAGGCGCTGGCCAAGGCCCACGGCATCCAGCGCTGGGGCACCGATGTCGACCGCGCGCTCGCCAACAAGGACGACACGATCTTCTTCGACGCCGGCACCACGCAGATGCGCCCGACCCTGCTGGCCAAGGCGATCCGCGCCGGCAAGCACGTCTACTGCGAGAAGCCGATCGCGACCAACCTCAACGAAGCCGTCGAGATCGCGCGCCTGGCCGAAGGCTCCGGCCTCAAGCACGGCGCGGTGCAGGACAAGCTCTTCCTGCCCGGCCTGCGCAAGCTCGACATGCTGCGCCGCGCCGGCTTCTTCGGCCGCATGCTGTCGGTGCGCATCGAGTTCGGCTACTGGGTCTTCGAAGGCGACCTGCAGCCGATCCAGCGCCCCTCGTGGAACTACCGCAAGGAAGACGGCGGCGGCATGATCCTCGACATGATGTGCCACTGGCGCTACGTGCTCGACAACCTGTTCGGCGAAGTGCAATCGGTCTCGTGCCTCGGCACCACGCACATTCCGAAGCGCTGGGACGAGGACGGCAAGCCCTACGAAGCCACCGCCGACGACGCCGCCTACGCCACCTGTCAGCTCAAGGGCCACAACGGCGAGCCGGTGGTCGCGCAGGTCAACATGAGCTGGGTCACGCGCGTGCGCCGCGACGACCTCGTGACCTTCCATGTGGACGGTACCGATGGCTCCGCCGTCGCCGGCCTGTCGTCCTGCCGCGCCCAGTCGCGCGTGGCGACGCCGCGCCCGGTGTGGAACCCGGACGAGAAGCAGACCATGAACTTCTTCGACCAGTGGCAGGAGATTCCGGATTCGCAGGTCTACGACAACGGCTTCAAGATCCAGTGGGAAGCCTTCATCCGCCACGTGGTCGAGAACGCGCCCTACCGGTGGACGCTGCCCGAAGGCGCCAAGGGCGTGCAGCTGGTCGAGGCCGCGCTGGAAAGCTGGAAGGACCGCCGCTGGGTCGACGTGCCGGCGCTGAAGATCTGAGGACCTGCCGATGGCCATCGCACTCACGCTCCCGACCGCGGGCGGCGCGCTCGCCCCGTACACGCTGCGCGGCACGGCGCCGGTCAAGCCCGCCGCGGGCGTCGCCTTCAACCGCATCGCCTACTCGGCCGCGCACGTCGTGGCCGATCCGCTGGCGGCCATCGATCCGTGGCTGCAATGCGCGGTCGACTGGGACGCCACCATCGCCTACCGCCGCCGCCTGTGGTCGCTCGGTCTCGGCGTCGCCGAGGCAATGGACACCGCGCAGCGCGGCATGGGCCTCGACTGGCCGACCTCGCTCGAACTGATCCGCCGCTCGCTCGACGCCGCGAAGGACGTGCCCGGCGCGCGCGTCGCCTCCGGCTGCGGCACCGACCACCTCGACATCGATGCGGTCAGGAACGTCGACGACGTGATCCGCGGCTACGAGGAGCAGATGGCCGCGATCGAATCGCTCGGCGGCACGCTGATCGTGATGGCGAGCCGCGCGCTGGCCCGCGTCGCGAAGAGCCCGGCCGACTACGAGCGCGTGTACGACCGCATCCTGCGCCAGGCCAGGCAGCCGGTGGTGCTGCACTGGCTGGGCGACATGTTCGATCCGGCGCTCGCCGGCTACTGGGGCACGGCCGATATCGACCGAGCGATGGACACCGCGCTCGGCATCATCGCCGCGCATCCGGACAAGGTCGATGGCATCAAGATCTCGCTGCTGGACAAGGACAAGGAGATCGCGATGCGCCGCCGCCTGCCCCGGGGCGTTCGCATGTACACCGGCGACGACTTCAACTATGCCGAGCTGATCGCGGGCGACGGCCACGGCAGCGAGCCCATGCACGGCCAGAGCGATGCGCTGCTCGGCATCTTCGACGCCATCGCGCCGGCCGCGAGCGCGGCCCTCGGCGAACTCGCGCAGGGCCATGTCGAGAAGTTCCACGCGATCCTCGGGCCGACGGTGCCGCTGTCGCGCCACATCTTCGCGGCGCCGACACGCTTCTACAAGACCGGCGTCGTCTTCATGGCCTGGCTCAACGGCCACCAGAAGCACTTCACGATGGTCGGCGGCCAGCAGAGCACGCGCTCGCTGCCGCACTTCGCCGAGCTGTTCCGGCTGGCCGATGCGGCCAATCTGCTGGAGCAGCCCGAGCTCGCCGTGCGCCGCATGAAGACGCTGCTGGCATTGCACGGCGTCGAATGAGCGCCTGACATCCATTCGCCCCACCACCCCTTCGAGGATACCGACGATGAAGCGCCTTTTCAGACGACTGCTGATGACAAGCCTGGGGATGATTGCCTTCGCGGCCGGCGCGCAGAGCTATCCGACGCACACGGTGCGGGTCATCATTCCCTTCCCTCCCGGTGGCACGCTCGACACGGTCGGGCGCATGCTGGCGCAGAAGCTCGGCGAGCAGATGGGCCAGACCTTCATCGTCGAGAACCGGCCGGGCGGCAACGGCACCATCGGCGCCGAACTGGTGGCACGTGCCGCACCCGACGGCTACACGCTGCTGTTCAATGCATCGACCTTCACCTCGGCGCCGATGACGATGAAGTCCGTGCCCTACGACGTGGTGAAGAACTTCGAGCCGATCGCGCTGGTGGCCAAGGCGCCGCTCGCGGTGGCGATCAACAAGAACCTGCCGATCACCGACGTCAAGTCGATGATGGGCTATGCCAAGGCGCACCCCGGCAAGATGACCTTCGCGGTCGGGTCGATCGGCTCGGCCGGCCACCTGTCGACCGAGCTGCTCAAGCGAGCCGGCGGACTCGACTACCTGATCGTTCCCTACAAGGGCACGGCGCCCGCGTTCCAGGACCTGATCGGCGGCCAGATCGACGGCTTCATCGATCCGATCCTCGGCTCGCTGGAATATCACAAGAGCGGCCTGCTGCGCGTGATCGCCGTGACCTCGAAGACGCGCGCGCCGAACCTGCCCGACGTGCCGACGGTGGCCGAGACCGTGCCCGGCTACGAGTTCTACAGCTGGTACGGGCTCTGGGGTCCGGCCAAGCTGACGGCCGCGGTGACGACGTCGCTCAATGCCGAGGTCAACAAGGCGCTCGCGACCGACATGAAGGACAAGCTCGCGCAGCAAGGCCTGCTGCTGACGCCGGGCAGCGCCGAGGACTTCGCGAAGTTCCAGCGCGAGGACATGGCCCGCTCGCAGAAGATCGTCACCGATGGCCACATCCGCCTCGAATAAGCGCCGCGCACTGGTGACGGGCACCAGCTCCGGCATCGGCCTGGCCATCGCGCTGCAGCTGCTCGACGACGGCTGGGAAGTCACGGGCTTCGACATCGCCACGGCGACGCTCGACCACCCGTCTTTCAGTCCGGTGCAGGTCGACCTGAGCGACGGCGCGGCGATCGATGCGGCGACCTCGGCGCTCGGCCCGGTGCAGGCACTGGTGCATGCGGCGGGCGTGCTGCGCGTCGCACCGCTCGGCGCATTGCGCGCCGAGGACGGCCAGCGCATGTGGCAATTGCACGTCGACGCCGCATCGCGGCTCGCGAACCGCGTGGTGCCGGCAATGGTCGCGGCCGGCCACGGGCGCGTCGTGCTGCTGGGCAGCCGCGTCGCCGTCGGCTCGCCCGGGCGCAGCCAGTACGCGGCCAGCAAGGCCGCGCTGATCGCCTTCGCGCGCAGCTGGGCTGCGGAGGTGGTCGCGTCGGGCGTCACGGTCAACGTGGTCTCGCCCGCGGCCACCGCGACGCCGATGCTCGGCGACCCTTCGCGCGCAGCCGCCTCGCCGGTGCTGCCGCCGATCGGCCGCCTGATCGAGCCGCGCGAAGTGGCATCGCTGGTCGGCTACCTGCTGTCGCCGGCGGCGGCCGCGATCACCGGACAGGACATCCGGATCTGCGGCGGCGCCTCGCTGCCGCGCTGACGGCCATGGCACGCGACGCACACGGCACACCCATCGGCATCGTTGGTCTCGGCCTGGTCGGCAACGCCATTGCGCGCCGGCTCGAAGCGGCCGGGTTCCGCACCCTGGGCTTCGATGTGCGCGAGGAAGCGCGCGCATCTTTCGCCGACGCCGGCGGCGGCGTCGCCGCGTCGATCGCCGAAGTCGGTGCGGCGGCCGGCACGGTCATCCTGGCCGTGTTCGAAACACGCGATGTGATCGAAGTGGTCGAAGGGCCGGACGGCCTTCTGTCGCGCGGCGATGTGCGCACGCTCGTCGACTGCTCGACCGGCGCGCCGTCGCTGCTCGAAGCACTGGCCGCACGGCTGGCGGCGCGTGGCGTGGTCTTCATCGAGGCGCCGTTGTCCGGTTCGAGCCAGCAGATCGCGGCCGGCGAGGCGACCGTGCTGCTCGGCGGCGCGGACGATGCGATCGCGCGCTGCACGCCGCTGCTCGATGCGCTGTCGCGCCGCCGCATCCATGTCGGCGGCCCGGGCATGGGCGCCAGGGCCAAGCTCGCCACCAACCTCGTGCTCGGGCTCAACCGTGCCGCGCTGGCCGAAGGCATGGTCTTCGCCGAGACGCTGGGCATCGCGCCGGCGACTTTCCTGTCGCTGGTGCTGGCCACACCCGCACATTCGGTGGCCGCCGAGACCAAGGGCCGCATGATGGTCGAGGGCGACTTCGCGCCGCAGTCGCGCATCCGCCAGCACCTGAAGGATGTCGACCTGATGCTCGACGGCGCACGCGGCGCCGGCCAGCGGCTGCCGCTGTCCGAAACCCATGCCGCGCTGATGCGCGCCGCGATCGCGGCAGGCGACGGCGATCTCGACAACGCGGCCATCCTGCGGCAGCTGCGGCGCGAAACCCTGCCGCCCTCCCCGTCCCCACCGAACGAAGACTGAAGACATGCGCGACTTCTCCGCCGACCACGACTGGCTTTCGATCAACACCGCCACGGTGCGCAAGCAGCGCGGCGCCGAAGTGCCGCTCGACCGCATCATCGACCAGTGCGCCGCGCGTGGCATCCGCGCCGTCAGCCCGTGGCGCGACCAGGTCGCCGCGGTCGGCCTGGATCGCATCGCGAAGCAATTGCGCGCCCATGGCATCGGCCTGTCCGGCTACTGCCGCGGTGGTTTCTATCCGGCGCCCGATGCCGCGGGCCTGAAGGCCGCGCTCGACGACAACCGCCGCGCCATCGACGAGGCGAAGACGCTTGGTGCGCCGTGCGTGGTGCTGGTGGTCGGCGCACTGCCCGGCGCGCTCGACGGCAAGGCGCTCTACAAGGACCTCGCCCGCGCACGCGGCGAGGTGCGCGATGGCATCGCGGCTTCGCTCGCCTACGCGCGCGAGGTCGGCATGCCGCTCGCGATCGAGCCGCTGCATCCGATGCAGGCGGCCGACCGCGCCTGCGTCAACACGCTCGAACATGCGCTCGATCTCTGCGATGAGCTCGATGCATCGCGCAGTGGCATGCTGGGCGTCGCTGTCGATATCTACCACGTGTGGTGGGATCCGAAGCTGCAGCAGCAGATTGCACGCGCCGGCAAAGAGCGCCTCTTGGCCTACCACGTCTGCGACTGGCTCACGCCCACGCGCGACCTGCTGTCCGACCGCGGGATGATGGGCGATGGCGTGGTCGAGCTGAAGAAGATCCGCGGCTGGGTCGAAGCCGCGGGTTTCGCAGGCTTCAGCGAGGTCGAGATCTTCTCGACGCTGGACTGGTGGCAGCGCTCGGGCGAAGAAGTTCTAGACACCTGCATCGAGCGCCATTCCAGCGCGGTCTGAACGCGCCGCGCCAGCGCATCGCGGCCGGCTGTGCTGCAATTCACGCATGGCTGAACCGACCCTCGACGACCTGCGCCGCTACGCGGTGGCGCGCACGCTCTTCAAGCCGACCACGCTGGGCCGCGCCATCCAGCGCCTGGGCTTCGTGCAGGCCGACCCGATCCGCGCACCGGCGCGTGCGCAGGACCTGACACTGCGCCACCGCGTCGAGGACTACCGTGCCGGCGATCTCGAAAGCCGCTACACCCGGCTCGCGGTCGAGGAAGACTGCCTCGTCAACTACGGCTTCCTGCCGCGTGAACACCTGGCCCTGATGCATCCGCGCGAGGCCGCGCGCGCGTGGGACGCGCAGACGCGGCGCCGCGCTGCCGAGCTGCTCGACTTCGTTCGCGCCCGAGGGCCGGTGCATCCGCGCGAGGTCGAGCAGCATTTCGCCCACGGGCGCGTGGCGAACGCCTGGGGCGGTTCGAGCAACGCGACCACGCGCCTGCTCGACGACATGCACTACCGCGGCCTGCTGCGCGTGAAGCGGCGCGACGGCGGCACGCGCATCTATGAAGCGGTGACGCATCGGCCCGCCGACGACAGCCCCGCCGCACGCGCACAACGCGCCGCCGCGCTGATCGACCTGGTGGTGCGCAAGTACGCGCCGCTGCCGGCCGCGAGCCTGACCTATCTCGTGCGCCTGCTGGGCTACGGCGCACCGCATCTGTCGGCGCAGACGCAGGCGGCGCTGCGGCTCGCGCGCGACCAGCTCGCCAGTTGCCGCATCGACGGCACCCTCTGGTACTGGCCCGCCGACGAGAACCCGGCTTCGCGGCGCCATGTATCCGACGACGCGGTGCGCCTGCTCGCGCCCTTCGATCCCGTGGTGTGGGACCGGCGCCGCTTCGCGCTGCTCTGGGGCTGGACCTACAAGTTCGAGGCCTACACGCCGGCGCCGAAACGGCAGTTCGGCTACTACGCCCTGCCCCTGCTGCAGCACGACCGCGTGATCGGCTGGGGCAACCTCTCGGTGCGCGAGGGATCCTTGCAGGCCGACTTCGGCTATGCCGCGCGAAAGCCGGCCGGCGCCGCATTTCGCGCGGCGCTCGACGACGAGCTGCAGCGCATGACGCACTTCCTCGCCGGCCGCTGAACAGGTCACCCCGGCGCGCCCCAGGGTTTTCGCTCCTGCGTGACAGCGGGCACGCGCAGCCCTGTCTAGAATCGCAGCGTTCCGGCTTCGGCCGGAGCAAGCGTTCTCAGGGCGGGGCGAAATTCCCCACCGGCGGTGATGGCGACACGTTCGCACGAGCCCGCGAGCGCCTGCGGCCCGTCATGGGCCGCAGGGTCAGCAGACCTGGTGAGATCCCGGGGCCGACGGTCACAGTCCGGATGAAAGAGAGCGCGGCCCCGTTGCCGGCAGGCGCGTTCGCGCGCGTGGCCGGTGCGGGGTTCGTGCGCCCTGATTCAGGCAACCTCTGCAAAGGCCATCCATGAGTCAGATCAACGACCTTCCCCTCTCCGCCGTCAACGCGTCCGACGCGCCGCGCGGCCATCGCATCGCCTTCGTCCAGGCCCAATGGCATGCGGACATCGTGCACCAGGCGCGTGATGCCTTCCTCGCCGAAATGAAGCGCCAGGGCGTGCCTCTCGACACCATCGACGTGTTCGACGTGCCCGGCGCCTTCGAGATCCCGCTGCATGCCAAGCGCCTCGCCACCTCGGGCCGCTATGCCGCCATCGTCGGCTGCGCGCTGGTGGTCGACGGCGGCATCTACCGCCACGAATTCGTCGCCAGCACGGTGGTGAATTCGCTGATGGCGGTGCAGCTCGAGACCAACGTGCCGATCCTCTCGGCCGTGCTGACGCCGCACCATTTCCACGAGCATGTCGAGCATCGCAAGTACTTCCACCGCCACTTCGCCGTCAAGGGCGTCGAGGCGGCCGAGGCCTGCATGAAGACCATCGAAGGGCTGCGCCGCGTCGACGCGTTGCTTGCTGCAGCCTGAGCCCATGAAGCGCCCAGAGGTGCTTCTCGGGCGACCCTAGATGCTGGCCGAAGAAAGCCACCACCTGCGCGTTGAAATCGCCATGAAAGGCGACACGGTCGAAGCCTGGACGATCGTTGCAGATCTCGGGTAGCGCATTGGCCATCGGCAGCGTGCAGGGTGCCACGAATGCGAAGTGCGTGGCGTTCTGCACCAGATGCCATTCCGGTTCGACGGGCAAGGCGTGGTGAAGCGCTTCCACGTCGCGCGCAACGATGCCGTCGCCGCCAAAGGCCGAGGCCCAAAGTTGGATGGGGAGCGTCATGGTCTTCAGATGATCCGCATCGAAGACAATGCTCAAAGGATCGACGACGACCGCGGGTGCGCACAAGCCATCGATCAAATGGAAGTCCGGCACTGCTCCCACCGAGACGAGTCCGGTGTACCCACCCATCGAAAAGCCGAAGAGGCCGACCCTGCTCGGATCCGGTGCGGCTTTTCCAACCCACGTGCCGAGCATGTAGTCGACCAGTCGCTTGATGTCCGCCGGACGCGTCGCATAGATCGACAGATGGCCCTGGCCGCTCTTGTCCTGAAAGTTGTCGCGCGGATGGCTGATAGCCGCAACGACGAAGCCCGCGTCGGCCAGCGCAGCCGCGGTGTCGTGGTGCACGAGGGACGAGCCGCCCCTGCCGTGCGAGATCCGGCGCAAAGGCAGAGGGCGGCGCGCGAGAGAAAGCGGACGAAGGTGATGGTGGCCATTCGTATCTCCTTTCACTTTGACGACGAGCAGGATTTCGCTACAGCACGCTCTCGATGCGCCCGCTGCCCGAGACCTTCGAGTGCAAGGTGGCCGGATGGCCGTGCAGCCTCACCCGACCGCTTCCGGCGATGGCGATATCGGCGCTGTCCTGTGCCGCGACCTGCACCTCTCCGCTGCCATGCACGACGATCTCCGCAGCGCGCGCCGAAAGGCCTTGCAGCTGTGCCGCACCCGAACCTGCGACGTTGAGCACGAGCCGCTGCACCGAGCCATTCGCAACGACATGGCCGCTTCCCCGGATGCGAAGCTCGAGCGTCTGCTGATCGATGCCTGACAGCGCGAGGTCGCTGCTGCCGTTGGCGCCCCATCGGGTGATCGACGGACCGGTCAGTTCAACCGTGAGCTGCGTCGCAGGCGCGCAGTCGATATCGCCATCGAGACCCAGCCTGCCATTCACGATATGCACATGCCCGATCACAGACGAATCGCCGCGCACGGTCGCCTCGGCCTTCGGCCCGGGCTGATAGCTGACCGAAGCGGGAAGATCGATGTCGAGACGGTCGCCCGACTCGAATGGAAATGTCACCGAGGTCGGCGAGGCATTGACCGGGGTCGAGGGCCCACAACGCCACCCCAGGTTCCGCAACGAGGCAGCGCCCCCGATCCGATGCAATCCACCGAGCGAACTGCCAAGCCCAAGAAGGACGAGCGCAACGATCAATGCGACGGCCGAAGCGACGGCGAGCTTTCCGGACGGGCTCCATGCCTGCGCCACGACATCGTTGCCTGGGTCTCGAACCTTGTCCCGATCCGGCTCCAGCAAGCGGTAGTGCAAGCGGACGTAGCGCCCGAGCAGCCGCATGCACGTGCCCAGACCGAGCCACAGCATCGAGCCGCCGAAGGCAAGGCAGGCGATCAACCCGAAGCCAACCAGCATGCGAACCAGCACACCCGGAATCGAAGCGCCATGCGCAGCGAACACCGCGTTGAAAATCACGTGCACGCCGGCCACGCCGAGCGCCAGCAGGCCGATGCCGAGGCCGACGGCAATGCAGACCACGACGAGCAGCAGCGGCAGCAGAAAGAAGATGTCGACCGCCGCAAGGCCTGCGAGCGCCAGCATGGCGGCGCCCAGATTGGCAAGGCTGCGATGGGCCTCGAAGCGTCGCAGGCCAGTCTCGGCACGCAGTTCCCGGGCGAGCCGCGCCGGATCGCCCAACGCGTCGGCGACCTCCGATTCGCTGCGCCCCGACGCGCGCGCCTCGGCGAAATGAGCCTCGTAGTCGGCAACGATCTCCTCGACCTCCTGCTTCGACAGGCCCGCGAGACCAGCTCGCAAGGTACGCAAGAATGTTTCGCTGTTCATGCCTGATCTCCGAGGAGTTGATCGACCGCTTTCACGAAGGCTTGCCAGTCACGCCGATGGGCCGCGAGCGCAGTACGGCCCGCTGGCGTGAGCCGGAAATATTTGCGCGAAGGCCCGCTGCTCGACTCGACCAGACGGGTTGCGACCAGCCCGTCGTTCTGCATGCGTCGCATCAGCGGGTAGATCGTTCCCTCGCCCATGCCCACCGCGCCGGCAAGCGTGCTGGCGATCTCGTAGCCATAGCTCTCCCCGCGCGCCAACAGGGCCAGCACACACAGATCGAGTGCGCCCTTTTTCAGTTGAACCTGGATCGATTCGGTCATGGTCGGGTGGGATGGCAGCTAGAGCATATAGCACACTACCTGTTTATGCAAGGTACATGTCGTTTGATGCCCTTCACGATGCTTGATCGACATTTCATCATTTCATGAAATAATGAATTGATGGAAGCAGCACAAGCCGTCCGCGCCCTGGGCGCGATCGCCAACGAATCCCGCCTTGCCGTGTTCCGGCTGCTGGTATCGATCGGGCCCGACGGCTTGCCCGCCGGCACGCTGGCCGAGATGCTGGACATCGCGCCGTCCGCGCTCTCGTTCCATCTCAAGGACCTGACCCATTCCGGCTTGCTGGTGCAGCGTCCCGACGGCCGCCGCATCATCTATTCGGCCAGCTTCTCGACCATGAACGCGTTGCTGGCCTACCTGACGGAGAACTGCTGCCAGGGCCAGGACTGTGGCGTCGGCACCGGCATGTCATGCAGCAAGACCGCATGACGCTGCAGCGCGCCGTCGCGGCCGAGTTCATCGGCACGGCGCTGCTGCTTGCCGCCGTGGTGGGCTCCGGCATCATGGGCGAGCGCCTCTCGGGCGGCAACGTGGCGATCGCGCTGCTGGCCAATGCGATCGCGACCGGCGCGGTGCTGGTGGCGCTGATCGCGAGTTTCATGGCGGTGTCGGGCGCGCACTTCAATCCGCTGGTCACGCTCGCGGAGGTGGCGCTGCGCCGCTGCACCGGTCGCAAGGCCATGCTCTACCTGCTGGCGCAGCTCGCGGGCGCCGTGGCCGGCGTGCTGGTGGCCCATGCCATGTTCGACCTGCCCTGGCTCGCAGCCTCCGCACATGTGCGAAGCGGGCCGCACCAGTGGTGGAGCGAGGTCGTCGCATCCTTCGGTCTGTTGACCGTGATCCTCAACGTGGCGAAGCATCGGCCCGAGGCCGTACCGGCGGCGGTCGGCAGCTATATCGCGGGGGCCTACTGGTTCACCGCATCCACCTCGTTCGCCAACCCGGCCGTCACGCTGGCGCGTTCGCTCACCAACACCTTCGCCGGCATCCGGCCGACCGATGCGCCGGGCTTCATCCTGAGCCAGCTGGCCGGTGCGGCGCTGGCCTTCGCCCTCTTCACCTGGATGGAGCGGGCACCTCCTTGTCCAACGAACGCTTCGTCCCATGACTGACATCACGATCTTCCACAACCCGGCCTGCGGCACCTCGCGCAACACGCTGGCCCTGATTCGCAACAGCGGCGCCGAGCCCGAGATCGTCGAGTACCTGAAGACGCCGCCCGGCAAAGACCGGCTGCGCGCGCTCGTCGCCGCGATGGGCATCACGGTGCGCGACCTGCTGCGGCAGAAGGGAACGCCCTACGAGGAACTCGGCCTGGGCGATCCGAAGTGGAGCGACGAGCAACTGCTCGACTTCATGGTCGCGCATCCGATCCTGATGAACCGGCCCATCGTCGTCACGCCGCTCGGCACGCGTCTGTGCCGGCCGTCGGAACAGGTGCTCGATATCCTGCCGTCCCCGCAGCAAGGCAGCTTCACGAAGGAAGACGGCGAACGCGTGATCGACGAGCACGGCCGCCGTGTGGGATGAACCGGCGACGCTGCCTGCGCTCGACGCGGCAGCGTTCAACGCACCCGACGCCGGGCGGCTGTGGCCCGCGGCGCGCGCTTCGCATGCGCCGCGCATCCTGATGCTCTATGGCTCGCTGCGTGAGCGTTCGTTCAGCCGCCTGCTCAGCTTCGAGGCCGGCCGCCTCCTGCGCACGATGGGCGCCGAGGTCCGCATCTTCGATCCGCACGGCCTGCCTCTGCCCGACGATGCGCCCGACACCCATCCCAAGGTACGGGCCTTGCGCGAACTCGCGGCCTGGGCCGAAGGCATGGTGTGGACGTCGCCCGAGCGGCACGGCGCCATGACCGGCATCCTCAAGGCCCAGATCGACTGGATCCCTCTCTCGCTGGGCGCCGTGCGGCCCACGCAGGGCAAGACACTGGCGGTGATGCAGGTCAGCGGCGGCTCGCAGTCCTTCAACGCGGTGAACCAGATGCGCGTGCTGGGCCGCTGGATGCGCATGCTCACGATCCCGAATCAATCCTCCGTGGCCAAGGCCTTCCTCGAGTTCGACGAGGCAGGCCGCATGCGACCCTCGGCCTACTACGACCGCGTGGTCGACGTGATGGAGGAGCTGATCAAGTTCACGCTGCTCACGCGCGATGCGGCGCCCTACCTGGTCGATCGCTACAGCGAACGCAAGGAAAGCGCCGAGGCGCTGGCGAAACGCGTGAGCCAGCCGCGGATCTGATCAACGACGCGCCGGCGCGAACCTCAGGCCGAGGCAGGCAGCAGCGCCTCGCGCCGCGCCCGCCGCACATTGAATGCGCTGACGATCAGCACGCCCTGCACCACGGCCAGGCCGATGATCACGCCCATGTCCTGGCCATGGTCCATCAGGCGGCCGAAGACCAGCGGCGCGAAGGCCTGACCGATGTCCAGCCCGGCATAGACCACGCCGTAGACCCGGCCGGTCGCGTTGGCCGGCGTCGAGCGCTTGACCAGCAGATCGCGCGACGGTCCCGCGATGCCGGTGGCGAAGCCCATCGCACCGAACATCACCGGCACCAGCACGGGCGCGAAATCGCCCATCGCAAGCACCAGGGCCACGATCGCCGCCAGGCCGAAGCCAGCGCCCACGATGCGTTCGCAATGCGAGGAATCGGCCGCCAGAAAACCGCCCACCACCATGCCCGCCGCGCTCGCCACCATGTAGATGGTGAGGCACACAGCGACCAGCGTCAGCGGCACCGCATGCAGATGGCCGGCCGCGGTCGGCGCGAAGGTCTGCACCACGCTCAGCGCCATCGCATAGAAGAAGAAAAAGCCGAAGCACATCCAGACCGCGGGAATCTTCAGGAAGGCGAATTCGCCGCCGGCGGCCATGTCCGATCCGGTCGCCTTGTGCACCGTCTTGACGTCGAGCGACAACGCACCGCGGTTGAACCACAGCACGAGCAGCACGGTCACCGCGAGCGCACCCGCCGAGGCCAGCGCCACGCGCCACGAGAAGGCCATCGCCAGCGGCACCACGAAGGCCGGCGCCAGCGCCCAGCCGAGGCTGCCGGTGATGCCGTGCACGCTGTAGGCATGCCCCAGCCGCGTCGGCGCCACCTTGCGGTTGAACAGCGTGTAGTCGACCGGATGGAAGACCCCGTTGCCCACGCCCGCGATCACCGCGCACGCGAGCAGCATCCAGTAACTCTGCGCCATCGCATAGCCGAAGGCCGCCACGCCGAGCAGGCCCAGCCCCACGAACAGCACCGGCCGCGGTCCCAGCTTGTCGACGATGAAGCCCGAGGCCGCCTGCACCATGCACGAGACGACGAAGAACACGGTGAGCACCGCGCCGAGCTCGGTGTAGCTCACGTCGAAGGCGTTCTTCAGCCATGGGAAGAGCGGCGGCAGGATCAACTGGCTGAAATGGCTGATGGCATGCGCCAGACCGACGAGGCCGATCAGCTTGACGTCGGCGCGCAAGGTGGGGACGGCCGCGGCCGCGTTGGAAGAAGACATGAATTGCTACAAGAAAGAAGGGCGAGCCCCGATGCTAGGCCAGCACGACGCGGCAGAATGGCGATAGAGAGACAACATTTGTCGCAATCATGCCGCCCACCGTCCTGACACCGTCGGCGCCCGTCGATCAGCCTGCCCGGCGCAACGCACGCGCACCGGCCGCGCCCACGCAAAGCGTCGGGCCGCTCACGCCGCACCTCTACGCACCCGATGCGATGCGCCCGCTGCGCGCCAAGGAGCATCTGCTCCAGGCCGACACGCTGGTCGAGCTGCACACGCATCCCTGGCCGCAGCTGACCTTCTCGACGCGCGGCGTGATCCGCCTGAGCACGCGCGACGGCAGCTACATCGTGCCGCCCTCGCGCGCACTCTGGGTGCCGGCGGACGTGCCGCACAGCATCTCGCTGATCGAGGACGCCGAGCTGCGCACCGTGTACCTGCACAGCTGGCTTGGCCCGGCGTGGGAGAAGTGCGAGGTGCTCGAGATCAGCCCGCTGCTGCGTGCGCTGATGCTCGCGCTCGACACCACGCCGGACGGCCTGCCGCCGGCCGATCCGCATGCGGCGCAGCGCGAGCGCTGGATCGCGCCGCTCCTGATCGACGAGCTCGAGCGCGCGACGCAGATCCGCATCGACGTGCCGCTGCCGGCCGACAAGCGGCTGCGCCAGCTGTGCGAGGCGCTGCTGCGCAATCCGGCCGACCGCGCGACGCTGGCCGAGCGCGCCAGAACCATCGGCGCCAGCGAGCGCACCGTGGCGCGCCTGTTCCGCGACCAGCTCGGCATGAGCTGGCAGCAGTGGCGCCAGCAGGCCGTGATGGCGCATGCGCTGCCGCTGCTCGCGCGCGGCATGGCGGTGAGCCGCGTGGCCGCCGCCAGCGGCTATGCGACGGACAGCGCCTTCTGCGCGATGTTCAAGGCGGCGACCGGGCAATCGCCGACCGCGTTCCAGCACAAGAAGCGCGCATAGCGCGCCTGCCTGCTCAACCAAAACGGCGCAGCAGCCCGAGCACGCGCTGCAGTTTCGCGCCATAGGGCGGATAGAACAGCGAGCCGGTGGCCCAGCGCCGCTGCGCCAGCACGGCCTTCTGATGCGTGAAGCGCAGGAAGCCGGTCTCGCCGTGGTACGCACCCCAGCCGCTCTCGCCCACGCCGCCGAAGGGCAGGCCGTCGTGCGCGATGTGCATCAGCGTGTCGTTGACCGTGACGGCGCCGCTCACCGTGCGCGCGAGCACGCGGTCGCGCGCGGCGGTGTCGCGGCCGAACCAGTAGAGCGCAAGCGGGCGCGGCCTCGCGTTGATGTGGCGGATCGCCTCGTCGCTGTCGTCGCAGGGCAGCACGGGGAGGATCGGGCCGAAGATTTCCTCGTCCAGCAGGCGCAGACCGGCCTGTGCGCCGAACACGAGTGCGGGCGCCATCTGGCTCGACGCCATCGCTGCGTCGCCTTCGATCTGCTCGATGCGCGCGCCCTGCTCGCGCGCTTCGCGCAGCAGCGCATGCAGGCGCGCCAGGTGTTGCGCGCCGAGGATGGACGCGTAGTCCGGATTGCCCTCGATGCGCGGGAACAGTCGCGCCACCGCACGCCGCCAGGCCGCGGCGAAGTCGTCCTCGCGGCCGCGCGGCAACAGCACGTAGTCGGGCGCGATGCAGGTCTGCCCGGCGTTGAGCAGCTTGCCGTGCGCGATGCGCAGCACGGCCTCGTCGAGATCGGCCGAGGCATCGACGATGCACGGCGACTTGCCGCCGAGTTCCAGCGTGGTCGGCGTGAGCCGGGCCGCGGCCGCCTGCGCGACCTTGCGCCCGACGGCCGTCGAGCCGGTGAAGAACAGATGGTCGAAGGGCAAGGCCGAGAACCGCGCAGCCACGTCCGCATCGCCCAGCACCACCGTGAACTCGTCGATGGCGAAGACTTGGGCGATCAGCTCGGCGAGCAGCGCCGAGGTGCGCGGCGTGAGTTCGCTCGGCTTGAGCATCACGCGGTTGCCGGCCGCCAGTGCGGTGGCCGCGGGGCCCAGCGACAGCTGCAGCGGATAGTTCCAGGGCGAGATGACGCCGACCACGCCGAGCGGCTGGCGCTGCACCCATCCGCGCGCCGGCCGCAGGTAGATCGGCGTGCGCACCTGCACCGGCCGGCTCCAGCGCGCGAGATGGCGCAGCTGATGACGCAGCAGATTGCGCAGCACGAACAGGTCGGCGACCTCGGTCAGCGCGGCGGAGCGCACGCCGAAATCGGCCTGCACCGCCGCGGCCAGCGCCGCGCCGTGCGCTTCGAGCAGGCGCTGCACGCGCAGCACGCGGTCGCGGCGCAACGCGACCGGCGTCTCGGCATCGCGGCTCGCGCGGTGCTGGACATCGAAAAGGGATTGCAGATCGGCCATGGCGCAATCTAACGTCTAACGCGCACGGGCGGGCCCAGCGCTTTCGTATGATCGGCGGGTGCATTCCGAATCATTCCGCGCGCGGCAGGCATGGCCCTGAATCGCGACCAGCTCGTGCGCTGGCTTCCCTTCCTCGGCTGGCCCCGTCCCGACCGTGCGCTGCTCGCCGGCGAGGCGATGGCCGGCATCACCGTGGCGCTGATGGTCATTCCGCAAGGCGTGGCCTATGCGGCGCTGGCCGGCATGCCGTTGGTCACCGGCATCTATGCCTCGCTGCTGCCGGCGCTGATCGGTGCGCTGTTCAGCGCCTCGACGCGGCTGTCGGTCGGCCCGACCGCACTGTCGAGCCTGCTGGTCTCGGCTTCGCTCGGCCCCCTGGCCATTCCGGGCAGCGCCGAATGGGTGATGCTGGCAGTATGGCTGGCGCTGATGGCGGGCGCCATTCAGCTGGTGCTCGGCCTCGGCGGTTTCGGCTGGGTGCTGCGGCTGGTCAACTCGCCGGTGCTGATGGGCTTCACGCAGGCAGCCTCGGTGCTGATCGTGCTGTCGCAGCTGCCGGCGCTGTTCGGCTTCACCGGGCGCTCGTTCGGTCAGCTGCTGCATGGCGCAGCGCCGGACTTCCTTGCGATCGCCTTCGGCCTCGGCAGCCTGGCCGCGCTCTGGATCGCCAAGCGGCACTGGTCGCGCTTTCCGGCGGCCATGGTGGTGGTGGGCGCGTGCGCGGCCATCAGCGCCGCCATCGACTACGCGTTGAACGGCGGCGCCGTGGTCGGCACGCTGCCTTCGGGATTGCCTTCGTTCTACTGGCCCGGCCTGCTGCCGATCGATACCTTCGGCGCGCTGATGCTGCCGGCTCTGATGGTGACGCTGGTGAGCTTTCTCGAGACCGCATCGAGCGCCAAGGTCGACAACGCGCGCGCCGGCAAGCTATGGAACGAGAACCAGGACCTGATCGGCCAGGGACTGTCGAAGATTGCATCCGGCCTCTCGGGTGCCTTCCCCACCAGCTCGTCGTTCTCGCGCTCGGCCATCAACCTCTATGCGGGCGCGCAGACCGGCTGGGCCACCGTGGGCTGCGTGCTGCTGATCGGCGCGGCGCTGCTGTGGGCGATGCCGCTGCTCTACCACGTGCCGCAGGCGGTGCTGGCCGCGATCGTGGTGATCGCGATGCTGGGCCTGGTGCGGCCGGGTCAGTTCGTCTCGCTCTGGCGCATCTCGCGCGTGGAGGCGGCGGTCGCGTTCGTGACCTTCGTTCTCACCATCGCGACCTCGCCCTCGATCTACTGGGGCGTGCTCGCCGGTCTCCTGATGAGCCTCGCGCACTACATGTACCGGCACCTGCATCCGCGCATCATCGAAGTCGGCCTGCACCCGGACGGCAGCCTGCGCGACCGCCAGGTCTGGCAACTGCCGCCGCTGGCGCCGCGGCTGCATGCGCTGCGGATGGATGCCGAGCTCGACTTCGCGACCGCGAGCACGCTGGAGCGCGCAATCACGGTGGTGCTCGCCGAGCGGCCCGATCTCACCGACCTCTGCCTGTTCGCGCAGCCGATCAACCGCATCGACGTGACCGGCGCCGAGGTGTTCGGCTCGATCCGGCGGCTGATCGAATCGCGTGGCGTGCGGCTGCACCTGAGCGGCCTCAAGCTGCCGGCGCAGCAGGTGCTGGAACGCGCCGGCCTGCTGACAGCCGGGCCGATGCTGTTCATCTACCGCACCGACAGCGATGCGCTGGCGGCGCTGACCGGAGGCTTCGACGCAGCATGAAACTCAACATCCTGTCCGACCTGCACCTGAGCCGCGGCGGCCTGCCGCATCCGAAGACCGATGCGGATCTCGTGATCCTCGCCGGCGATATCGCGCGCCCGGCGCAAGCGATGGCCTGGGCGCGCGGCTTCGACCGGCCGGTGCTCTACGTCGCCGGCAACCACGAGTTCTACGGCGGCAGCGTGGACGGCACCCTGCGCGAGCTCAAGGCGCTGAGCGCCGGCACGGGCATCCAGGTGCTGGACGACGAGGCGATCGTGATCGACGGCGTGCGCTTCCTGGGCACGACGCTGTGGACCGACTTCAACCTGCTCGGCACCGGCAGCGAGCGCGTGGCGGCGATGGAACAGGCGGCGCAGTTGACGTACGACTTCAGCCGCATCCGCCTGCACGATGCGTCGCCGGCGCTGTTCACGCCCGCGGATTCAGCAGCCCTCTTCGCACGCCATGCCGCCTGGTTGAATGCACGTCTGGCCGAGCCGCACGCCGGACCGACCGTCGTCATCACCCATCACGCGCCGGCCCCGGGCAGCATCCATCCGCGTTTCGAGGGTTCGCCCATCAATGCCTCCTTCGTGTCGGACCTGAGGGCCTCGATGGGTCGCGATCGCGTCGATCTCTGGATCCACGGCCACACGCACGACAGCTTCGACTACCGCGTGGACGGCACGCGCGTGCTGTGCAATCCGCGCGGCTACCTGCGCGACGAGGTCAACGAGAACCCGCTGTTCGATCCGCTGCTGACGGTCGAGGTCGGCGCCGCATCGGGCCTCAGTCCTTGACCGGCCCGCGCAGGTTCTTGATCTCCGCGCGCTGGCTCTTACCTTCGAGGCGGCGCAGTTTGGCGCCATAGGTCGGACGCGTCGCGCGGCGCACGCGCGGCGGGGTCGCAACGCTGTCGACCAGCGCCTGCAAACGCGCCAGCGCATCGGCACGATTCATGTCCTGGCTGCGATGGCTTTGCGCCTTCAGCACCAGCACGCCCTCCTGCGTGATACGGCTGTCGCGCAGTGCAAGCAGACGCTCCTTGACATCGTCGGGCAGCGAGCTGGCCGGGATGTCGTAGCGCAGGTGCACCGCGCTCGAAACCTTGTTGACGTTCTGTCCGCCCGCGCCCTGCGCGCGGATCGCGCTGAACTCGATCTCCGAAGGCTCGACGACGACGGGCGGCCGCAGCATGAACGCGGCGCGCTATTCGCCGCGCGCCGGCTTGGGCTGCACGTCGGTCACGCGGCCCGGATCGCCCAGGCTCACCGGACTGCGCGTGGCCTGCCCGCGCGCGCGCGCGCTCGCGACATCGGCGGCCGTGGGCTCGGCCGGGCGGCCGGCCGCGCGAAAGCGGTCGAAACCGCCGCGCGGATTGAAGCGCATCACCCAGGGCCTGACGGGCTGCCCCGTGAGGCGCGCCCAGCCGTAGCGCAAGCCCCAGACCGCCGCCAGCAGCAGCACCGCGACGGCGAGGCTGGCCGCGAACAGCAGGCCGGCGACGAAGAGAACCAGGCGAAAAAGAAAGTTCATCATCATCCGACCTTAGGCCACCGCGGCGGCCGAATGTTCCCCCGCCTTGCGAAAGCGGAATTCGCCCGGCGCCCGGATCGGATCGGTGCTGACCTCGATCGTGTCCTTCGGCCCGAAGCTGCCGTCCAGCAGCAGCTTCGATAGCGGATTCTCGATGCGCTGCTGGATCGCGCGCTTCAGCGGCCGGGCACCGAACACCGGGTCGAAGCCGACCTTGGCGATCTCGGCCAGCGCCGGCGGCGACACGTCGAGCGTGAGGTCCATCTTCGCGAGCCGCTCCTGCAGCACCTTGAGCTGGATCGCGGCGATCGCCTCGATGTTCTTCGCGTCGAGCGCATGGAACACCACGGTCTCGTCGATGCGGTTGAGGAACTCGGGACGGAAGTAGTTCTTGAGCTCGTCCCAGACCGCGTCCTTGATCTCCTCGTTCGGCCGGCCGACCATCGACTGGATGATCGGCGAGCCGATGTTGCTGGTCATCACGATCACCGTGTTCTTGAAGTTCACGGTGCGGCCCTGGCCATCGGTCAGGCGGCCATCGTCGAGCACCTGCAGCAGCACGTTGAAGACGTCCGGATGCGCCTTCTCGACCTCGTCGAGCAGGAGCACGCTGTAAGGCTTGCGGCGCACGGCCTCGGTGAGGTAGCCGCCCTCCTCGTAGCCCACGTAGCCTGGCGGCGCGCCGATCAGGCGCGCGACCGAATGCTTCTCCATGAACTCGCTCATGTCGACGCGGATCAGGTGGTCCTCGCTGTCGAACAGGAAGCCCGCGAGCGCCTTGCACAGCTCGGTCTTGCCGACGCCCGTGGGGCCGAGGAACAGGAAGGAGCCGGTGGGCCGGTTCGGGTCGGCCAGGCCCGAGCGCGAGCGGCGGATCGCATTGGCGACCGCGCCGATGGCCTCGTCCTGCCCGACCACGCGCTCGTGCAGCTTGTCTTCCATCATCAGGAGCTTGTCGCGCTCGCCCTGCATCAGCTTGGCGACCGGGATGCCGGTGGCGCGTGCCACCACTTCGGCGATCTCCTCGGCGCCGACCTGGGTGCGCAGCAGCGTCGGCGCGCTGGACTTGCCCTTGCTGGACTCGGTGTCCTGCGCTTCCTTCAGGCGCTTCTCGAGCCCGGGCAGCTTGCCGTACTGCAGCTCGGCCACCTTGTTGAAGTCGCCCTTGGCGGTGAATTCGGAGATCTGGAACTTGATCTTGTCGATCTCTTCACGGATCTGCGCGCTGCCCTGCGCCTGCGCCTTCTCGGCCTGCCAGATCTCGTCGTAGTCGGCGATCTCCTTCTGCAGCCGGGCGATTTCTTCCTCGATCAGGCCGAAGCGCTTCTGCGAGGCTTCGTCCTTTTCGCGGCGCACGGCCTCGCGTTCGATCTGCAGCTGGATCAGGCGCCGGTCGAGCCGGTCCATGACCTCGGGCTTGGAGTCCATTTCGATCTTGATGCGGGCTGCGGCCTCGTCGATCAGGTCGATCGCCTTGTCGGGCAGGAAGCGGTCGGTGATGTAGCGGTCGGCCAGCTCGGCCGCGGCGACGATCGCCGGGTCGGTGATGTCGACGCCGTGGTGGACCTCGTACTTTTCCTGCAAGCCGCGCAGGATCGCGATGGTCGCCTCCACGCTCGGCTCGCCGACGATGATCTTCTGGAAGCGGCGTTCGAGCGCGGCGTCCTTCTCGACGTACTTGCGGTATTCGTCGAGCGTGGTCGCGCCGACGCAATGCAGCTCGCCGCGCGCGAGTGCGGGCTTGAGCATGTTGCCCGCGTCCATCGCGCCCTCGGCCTTGCCGGCGCCGACCATGGTGTGCAGCTCGTCGATGAAGACGATGGTCTGGCCCTCGTCCTTGGCGAGTTCGTTGAGCACGCTCTTCAGGCGTTCCTCGAACTCGCCGCGGAACTTGGCGCCCGCCAGCAGCGCGGCCATGTCGAGCGACAGCACGCGCTTGCCCTTGAGCGAATCGGGCACTTCGCCGGCCACGATGCGCTGCGCCAGGCCTTCGACGATGGCCGTCTTGCCGACGCCCGGCTCGCCGATCAGCACCGGGTTGTTCTTGGTGCGGCGCTGCAGCACCTGGATCGCGCGGCGGATTTCCTCGTCGCGGCCGATCACGGGATCGAGCTTGCCGAGGCGCGCGCGCTCGGTCAGGTCCATGGTGTATTTCTTCAGCGACTCGCGCTGGCCTTCGGCATCGGCGCTGTTCACGCCCTGGCCGCCGCGCACCGCCTCGATGGCGGCTTCAACCGATTTGCGCGTGACGCCGTGGCTGCGCGCGAGGTTGCCGATGTCGACCTTGCTGTCGGCCACGGCGAGCAGGAACAGCTCGCCGGCGATGAACTGGTCGTTGCGCTTGATGGCTTCCTTCTCGGTCGCCTGCAGCAGTTTGCCGAGTTCGGGGCCGACCTGGACCTGGTCATGGCCCTGCACCTGCGGCAGTTTCTTGATCGCCGCCTCGGCCGCCTGCAGCAGGCCGGGCACGTTGGCACCGGCGCGTTCGAGCAGGGCGCGGGGGCCTTCGTTCTGGCGCAGCATGGCGACCAGCAGATGGACGGGTTCGATGTAGGCGTTGTCGTTGCCGAGGGCGAGCGACTGCGCGTCGCCGAGGGCTTCCTGGAATTTGGTGGTGAGTTTGTCTTGACGCATGAATGACTCCGATACCCCGGCATGTCGGGCTGGCCGCGGGGAATTCAAGCAATGTGCCGCAAGTATCCTCCTCAGCCGGCTGGCGCAAGCGCCGAAAAGAAGTCCATGATTTCCCGGCCCAGCGTCTCTTCGCCGCCATTGAAATGGGCCACGATCGACATGTGGTTATGGCCCTTCATCTGCAGGTAGCGCGGCGCGTGCCCGCGCGCCGCCGCCATCCGGTGCGCGAATTCGAGCCCGTAGACGTCGAGCAGCGGATTCTCGAACTCCGCCGTCACGATCAGGGCCGGCAGCGTGCCGTGGGCTGCGAAGTTCACCGGCGAGCGCTGCTCGTAGAGCGACGCGTCGTCGCCGAAGTAGGCTTTGACACCGGCCGCATTGGGGTTCCCGGGCAACTGGTCGGCCCGCAGGCGCGCCGACACCAGTACGACCGCCTGCGCATGGCAGCCCTCCGCCCACATCGGCGCGAAGGCGTAGCTCGCCACATGCGTGCCGCCGGCCGAATGGCCCACCAGCAGCATGCGCGCCGGATCGCCGCCGTGCTGCGCCACATGCATCTTCAGCCAGGCCATCGCCTGCGCCACGTCGCGCGTGCCGTCGGGGTACGCCGCCTCCGGCGCGAGCCGGTATTCGAGGTTGACGCCGACGCAGCCCTGGCGTGCGAACCAGTAGAGGACGTTGTCGTAGATCTCGTCGCTCGCGCGCTTGTCGCCTCGCACGAAGGCACCGCCATGGACGAACACCACCACCGGCGCCCGCGCCGCATCGGGCGGCGTGAAGATGTCCATCACCTGCCGCGCATGCGTGCCGTAGGCCAGATCGCGCGCGACCGCGATGCCCGCCTTCGGCGCGCTGGCGAGCAGCGGCGCATAGGCGTCCTTCACACGCTGGCTGTTGCCGCGCAGGTCGAGCGCCCAGCGCGGGCCGATCTCGGCCATCAGCGCACGCAGCGCCTGCGGGCCTTCGACCATGGGCGGGGACGACACGCGCTCAGGGCTGCGCAAGCCCGGCCTTCTTGATGACGCCCGCCCATTTGACGACCTCGCTGCGGCCAAAGTCGGCAAAGGCCTCGGCGCTGCCGTAGTCGGGTTCGGCACCGAGGTCGTGCAGACGCTTTTGCATGTCGGGCGTCTTGATGACGGCGGTGATGTCGGCGTTGAGCCGGTCGCGGATCGCGGTCGGCAGGCCGGCCGGCGCGAACACGCCGAACCAGGCCGTGACCTCGTAGCCGGGCAAGCCGCTCTCGATCGCGGTCGGCACGTTCGGCATGGCCGAGCTGCGTGTCTTGCCGGTCACGGCCAGTGCCTTGAGCTTGCCGGCACGAACGAAAGGGGCCGCCGTCGCCTGCAGATCGAACATCAGCGGCACCTGCCCCGCGAGCACGTCGTTGAGCGCGGGTGCGCTGCCCTTGTACGGCACATGAAGCAGCTGGATCTGCGCAGCGGAGGCCAGCAGCTCGCCGGCCAGATGGTTCGACGTACCGGGCCCGGCGGAGGCATAGCTGAGTTCACCGGGCTTGGCTTTGGCCATCGCGATCACGTCGGCGATGCTGTTCGCGGCCAGCGAGGGATTCGCCACCAGCACGAAGGGAATGGAGGCCACCGGCGCCACCGCGGTGAAGTCCTTGATCGGGTCGTAGCCGACCTTGTTCATCGCCGGGTTGATGGCCTGCGAACTGACCGTGCCCATCAGCAGCGTGTAGCCGTCGGGCGCCGCGCCCGCCGCATAGCGGGCGCCGATGGCGGTGCCGGCGCCGCCGCGGTTCTCGATGACCACCGGCTGGCCCAGCCGCTCGCCGAGCTTCTGCCCGACGGTGCGCGCGAGGATGTCCGCAGAGCCGCCCGCCGGATAGGGCACCACCATCACCACCGGATGGTTCGGATACGCGCCCTGCGCATGCGCTGCCAGCGCGAGCCCGGCCGTGCCGGCTGCGGCCAGAAGCCAGCGGCCGAATCGCATCGTCCATGAATTCATCGCGGCGCTCCTCAATGCACCGCGGCCGGCGCGCGGTCGACCTCGGGCACTTCCGGGATCTCGACGCCGTAGGGCGCGACGTCGGCACGGATCTGCTCCAGCCCGCGCCGGATGATCGCGATCTCCTCGTCGGGATGGGTCGCGCCGAGCCCGTGTTCGGCCGCCAGCGCCCGGTTGCGGCCGGCGCGTTCGCGTTCCTCGTCGGGCAGGTTGACCACGGCATAGACGCCATTGAGCAGGCTGCCGCGCAACTTCTTGGCTACCTTCTCGCCGATCAGCCGGCGATCGTCCGCGGACAGCTCGGAAAAGAACCTGCGCATGATGATGCGGCCGAACTGGATGTGCCGCGCCTCGTCGCGCAGCACCAGCTGGCACGCGGTGCGGATCGACTTGAAGCGCGCGTTTTCGTAGCGCGCCTGCAGCAGCTCGCCCGAGAGCTGTTCGAACAGCGTGTTGACCGCGAGCCCGGCGAAGAAGGACATCGCCTTCTCGTCGCGCTCGTCGTGGAAGCGCGGGATGACCGCCTTGAAGTAGTCGGCGCGCGGCTCGTCCTGGTAGCCCGCGAGGCCGCGCGCGACCAGGAACGAGGCCTCGTGATGGCGCAGTTCCTCGGCGATGAAATTGACGATGTGCTGCTTGATCTCGAAGGGCTGGTGCGCAAAGATCGCCTCGCGCAGCCGCTCCGCACCATAGGGGATCGCGCCGTGCTCCATCCAGGCGCGCAGGCTCCACCATTCGGCGCCGGCCTCGCGCACGGCGGTGGGCAGATCGGCCTCGCGAAGGTCGGAGAAATCGATCGTGGCCGGATTCCACGCCAGCTCGCGCGCCTGCTCGCACAGGCGCCAGACGTCGGGGTATTCGAGCTCGGACTTGATGGGATACGGGTTGGGAACGGGGGTCAGTTCCTCGAGGAGGGATGGCTGCATCGATGGGGCTTTCGAAAGGAAGGGGTTGCGCGTTTCGGTCACATCCTGTGACAGCGCCCGCTTCGCGTCCAATACCGTTTTCAGGGGCTGGTGATCGTCGGCACGAATCACCATCCCTAGAATCCGCCGATGGACCTTCGTCAGCTCCGGCAGTTCGTCGCGGTCGCGGAAGAGCGCAGCTTTCGCCGCGCGGCCGAGCGCCTGCATGTCTCGCAACCGCCGCTGAGCGTGGCGGTGCAGCGGCTCGAAGCCGATGTCGGCGTCTCGCTGCTGGACCGCACCCGCCACCATGTGCGGCTGACCGTGGCCGGCGAGGCCTTCCTGCACGAAGCCCGGCGCACGCTGGCGCACGCGCAACTGTCGATCGAGATCGCCCAACGCGCCGCGGCGGGCAAGCTCGGCACGCTGCGGCTGTCCTTCGTCCCCAGCGCCGCGCTGGGCGTGGTGCCGCGGCTGCTGCGCGCCTTTCGCGAGGACCATCCCGACGTCAAGCTGGTGCTGACCGGCGACACCACCTCGCAGCAGATGGCGGCGCTGCTCAGCGGCGCGACCGACGTCGGCATCGTGGTGCCGCCGCTGCACGATGCGCGGGACTTCCGGGTCGAGCCCTTCTGCGAGCAGGAACTGATGCTGGCCGTGCCGCAATCGCACCCGCTCGCCGGCCAGCAGCGCGTGCAGCTGCGCGACCTGGCCGCGGAGTCCTTCGTCGGCTTTCCGTTCAAGGAAGGACCGGGCTTCGAGAGCGTGGTGATGGCGGCCTGCCAGGACTGCGGCTTCATACCGAACTTCGTCCAGGCGGCGGCCCAGATGCAGACCATCCTGGCGCTGGTGGGCAGCGGCCTGGGCATCGCGCTGGTGCCGCAGGCCATGCAGGCGGTGCAGACCGAGCACGTGGCCTATCTGCAGGTCCGCAGGCGCAATGCGCCGGTCCGCTATGCACTCGGGCTGGCCTTTCGCCCGTCGAATGCCAACCCGGCACTGGGCGCCTTCGTGGCGATGGCGCACCGGCTGAGCCGGCCGTGAACGGCAGCGCCGGCGGACGCCCTCAGGCGTTGCCGGCCGCGATGCCCCAGCGCGCGAGCGCGGCATCGTCGGCCACGCGCGCATCGACCCAGCGCGCACCCTCGGGCGTCTCTTCCTTCTTCCAGAACGGCGCCTGCGTCTTGAGGTAGTCCATCAGGAACTCGCAGGCCTGGAAGCTTTCGCCGCGGTGCGCCGCGACCACCGCCACCATCATGATCTGGTCCAGCGGCTGCAGCAGGCCCACGCGGTGGACCACGCGCGCGCCGAGGATGTGGAAGCGGCGATGGGCCTCGTCGATCATGGCCTCGATCGCCTTCTCCGTCATGCCGGGGTAGTGCTCGAGTTCCATCGAGGCCACCGCGGCGCCGTCGTTGCGGTCGCGCACCGTGCCGATGAAACTGCAGACCGCGCCGACGCGCGCGTCCTGGGCGCGCAAGGCGGCGATCTCCTGCTGGAGATCGAAGTCTTCGGTCTGGATCGAAACGCGGGCGGCAGCCATCCGCGGATTGTGGCACTGCGCTAGACTTCACCGATGCCTCGCAGCGCCACGCTCCTCCTCGCTCCTGCCGAAGGAACGAGCCGCGTGCGCGTGGAAGGCAAAGCCAAAAAACCCGAGCTCGTCTGACCGGAGCTTCGGTTCCGTCGTCGGATGAGCGACGGAACTGCAAGGCTCTGGCCGAAGCGAGTGGCGCGCGCGCATGCGACGGTGGTTCTTCCATCGGTCGATTCCTGAAAGGAAAGCTGCGTGTCTGCCTCTTCATCCTCCATCGATTTCTCTGGCCTCTGGATTCCGCTCGTCACGCCGTTCACCCGTGACGGCGCCGTCGACCACGCCGCGCTTGCGCGCCTGGTCGAGCGGCTCGCCCCGACGGGCATCGCCGGCTTCGTGGTCTGCGGCTCGACCGGCGAAGCGGCCGCGCTCGACGACGACGAGCAGCTCGCGGTGCTGGCGACCGTCGCCGAGGCAGCGCCCGCGCTGCCGCGCATCATGGGCATGTCGGGCTACCACCTCGGCAAGATGCTGGCGTGGGTCCGGCGGCTGAGCGAATACCCGCTGGCCGGCCTGCTGGTGCCGGCGCCGCACTACATCCGGCCTTCGCAGCAAGGACTGGTCGACTGGTTCAACGCCATCGCCGAAGCCAGCACGGTGCCGATCGTGGTCTACGACATTCCCTACCGCACCGGCATCCCGATCGCATGCGAGACGCTGCGCGCGCTCGCGGCGCATCCGCGCATCCGCGCGATCAAGGACTGCGGCGGCGACGCGGCCAAGACGCGCGCGCTGATTGCCGATGGCCGCCTCCAGGTGCTGGCCGGCGAGGATGCCCAGCTGTTCGGCACGGTGGCCGAAGGCGGTGCCGGCGCCATCGCGGCCAGCGCGCATTTGCACACCGCGCGCTTCGTCGAGGTGCTGCGGCTGCTGCGCGAAGGACGGCTGGCCGAGGCGCGTGCGCAATGGCAGCCGTTGCTGCCGCTGATCGAGGCGCTGTTCGCCGAAGCGAACCCCGGGCCGTTGAAGGCAGCGCTCGCGGCCGAAGGCCTGCTGCACGACGAACTGCGCGCGCCGATGACACGCGCATCGGCCGCGCTGCGCGAGCGGCTTGTGCCAATGCAGGCCGCGCTCAGCCGCCGGTGACGGGCGGGAAGAAGGCGACTTCGCTGCCTTCGCGCAGCGCGGCGGCTTCGTTGCTCATCACCTGGTCGAGCGCCATGCGCACGGCACGGCCGCGGGCCAGCGCGCTGGCATGCGGCTCGCCGCGCGCAATCAGTTCGTCGCGCAGCGCGCCCAGGTCGGGCGCTGCGGTGTCCAGCGTCTCGCTGCCGGTGCCCAGGGCCTCGCGCACCGAGGCGAAGTAGCGCACGGTGAGCTTCATGGCTACGAGAGCAGCGCAGCGAGCGGGATGAACTGCACCATGTCGCCCGCCTTGAAGGGCTGGCCCGCCGGCGTGTCGATCAGGCCGTCGCCCCAGACCATCGAGG
The DNA here is from genome assembly GCF_901827165.1 of Variovorax sp. SRS16. Lineage (NCBI taxonomy): Bacteria > Pseudomonadati > Pseudomonadota > Betaproteobacteria > Burkholderiales > Comamonadaceae > Variovorax > Variovorax sp. SRS16. The sequence goes on along the minus strand of NZ_LR594666.1, from coordinate 1,787,166 downwards.
TCAGCACGCCGGAGCTCTGGTTCGAGAACAACTCGAGCCCGCCGGCGGCATTGCGGCGCGCACGCAGGAACTCGCGCCGGCGGTCGGCGCGCGGCCAGTCGAAATCGGCGCGCATCGCGACCGCCTGCGGCGCCACGCGGCTGGCGCCTTGCAGCGTCAGCAGAAAGGGCCGCACGAGCAGCAGGAAGGTGAGGAAGCTCGACACCGGATTGCCCGGCAGCCCCGTGAGGTGCGTATCGCCGATGCGGCCGTACGCGAAGGGCTTGCCCGGCTTCATCGAAAGCGACCAGAGATCGAGCTGGCCCAGGTGCTGGACGGCGGCCTTGATGTGGTCTTCCTCGCCGACCGAGACGCCACCCGTGGTGATGATGAGGTCGCTGCCGAGCGCTGCGTCGCGCAGCGCCTCGATGGTCGCCTCGCGCCGGTCCGGCACGATGCCGAGATCGTTGACCTCGCAGCCCAGGCGCCGGAGCAGCGCCCGCATGAAGAAGCGGTTGGAGTTGTAGATCGAGCCCGGCTTCATCGCCTCGGGCGCCACCTCGCCGGGCATCACGAGTTCGTCGCCGGTCGACAGCAGCGCGACGCGCGGCCGCTTGGCGACCTGCAGCCGGTCGAGCCCGACGCTCGCGGCGAGGCCGAGTCCGGCCGGTGTGAGACGCTCGCCGCGCGACAGCACGACATCGCCTGCTGCCACGTCCTCGCCGGCGCGGCGGATCCATTGGCCGGGCGCCGGCGCGATCTCGATGCGCACGCGGCCCAGGCTGCCGTCCTCGGACAGTGCGGCCGTTTCCTCCTGCATCACGACCGCATCGGCGCCCTCGGGGACCGGCGCGCCGGTGAAGATGCGCGCCGCCGTGCCGGCCGCGAGCACCGTGCCCACGCTGCCGGCCGGGATGCGCTGCGCCACGCGCAGCACCGCGCCGGCCGCGGCGCAATCGGCGGTGCGCACGGCGTAGCCATCCATCGCGCTGTTGTCGCGCGGCGGCACCGTGAGCGCGGATACCACGTCCTGCGCCAGCACGCGGCCGTCGGCCTCGAAGGTGGAGACGCCCTCGCTGCCGACGCGCGGCGTGGCGAAGGCGAGCAGCCGCGCGAGCGCTTCGTCCAGCGGCATCAGGGGAGGACGGGGAGAAGAAGACTTGTCAGCCATGGGACTTCACCTTGTAGTCGAAACGCGGGGCGTTCAGCAGCAGCCAGGCCGCGATGCCATCGATGTCGTCGAGGTCAAACACGGGCAAGGCGGTCGGCGTGGGCAGATGCTGCGGCGTGTCGGTGGCGATGCCGGCGATGAACGGATCCTCGCCATAGCGCGCGGGCCGCGGCGCCTCGCCTTCCGCGGGCAGACGCCAGACCTCGATCTTGAACAGGTCGGCGTGCTTGAAGCCTTCGACCAGCACCCAGTCGACGCCAGGGTCGAGTTCGGCGATGAGCTCGCGCACGCCGAGTTGCGCCGGCTGCTCGAACTCGCGCATCAGCGCGAGGCGGCGGTCCGAGGCGACGACCACCTCGAAGGCGCCGGCCTCGCGATGGCGGTAGGTGTCCTTGCCCGGATGGTCGATGTCGAAGTTGTGGTGCGCGTGCTTGACCACCGAGACGCGCTGGCCGTGCCGCCTGAGCACGGGGATCAGGCGCTCGACCAGCGTCGTCTTGCCTGCGCCCGAGAAGCCGGCAAAGCCGATGACGTTCATGCCTGGCCTGCCGGATCAGTCGTCGCAGTGCTGTGCGATGTAGGCCTTGACTGCCTCGGCGTCCGGCGGCAGCTTGACGACGCGCTTGGGCAGCGCTTCGATGCCTTCGAAACGCGCCGGGCGCTCGGGTTCGCGCCCGAGGGCCTCGACGATGGTCGCCGCGAACTTGATCGGCAGCGCGGTCTCGAGCACGACCATCGGCACGCCCGGCGTCAGGTGCTCGCGTGCGGCCTTGAGGCCATCGGCGGTGTGGGTGTCGATCAGCGTCGCGAAGCGCCGGTCGGTGTCGCGGATCGTCGCCAGGCGGTCGGCATGCGTGCTGCGGCCGCTGCGAAAGCCGAAGCGCGTCGCGGCCTGCGCAAAGAGCGGATCGGCGCCGAGATCGAAGCGCGCGCTGCGGCCGAGTTCGCCCTCGAACAGCGCGCGCGTCTTCGCGGCGTCGCGGCCCAGCAGATCGAACACGAAGCGCTCGAAGTTGCTGGCCTTGGAGATGTCCATCGACGGGCTGGAGGTCTCGTGCGTGTCGGCGGCCGCGCGCACACGGTAGACGCCGGTGCGGAAGAACTCGTCGAGCACGTCGTTCTCGTTGGTCGCCACCACCAGCGTGTGGATCGGCAGGCCCATCATGCGCGCGACATGGCCGGCACAGACGTTGCCGAAGTTGCCCGAAGGCACGGCGAAGCTGGCCTTGGCATCGTTGCCGCTCGTGGCCTGGAAATAGCCCGCGAAGTAGTAGACGACCTGCGCCAGCAGCCGCGCCCAGTTGATCGAATTGACGGTGCCGATGCGGTACTTGCGCTTGAAGCCGAGATCGTTCGACACCGCCTTGACGATGTCCTGGCAGTCGTCGAACACGCCGGCGATCGCGAGGTTGTGGATGTTCGCGTCCTGCAGGCTGAACATCTGGGCCTGCTGGAACGGGCTCATGCGGCCGTCGGGCGAGGTCATGAAGACGCGCACGCCCTTCTTGCCGCGCATCGCGTACTCGGCCGCGCTGCCGGTGTCGCCGCTGGTCGCGCCGAGGATGTTGAGCGCCTCGCCGCGGCGCGCGAGTTCGTACTCGAACAAGTTGCCCAGCAGCTGCATCGCCATGTCCTTGAAGGCGAGCGTCGGGCCGTTGGACAGGGCTTCGAGGTAGACGCCGTCTTCCAGCTCGCGCAGCGGCACGATCTCGGCCGAACCGAACACCTCGGCGGTGTAGGTCTTCGCGCACAGCGCCTTGAGGTCGGCCGCGGGAATGTCGTCGATGTAGAGCGAGAGGATCTCGAAGGCCAGTTCGGCGTAAGGCAGGCCGCGCCACTTGGCCAGCATGGCGGCATCGACCGCCGGGTAGCGCTCGGGCAGGTAGAGGCCGCCGTCGGGTGCGAGCCCTTCCAGCAGGATCTCGCAGAAATGCCGGCGATCGGGATGGCCGCGCGTGGACAGGTAGCGCATCAGGACAGCTCTTCCTTGCGGATCCGCACGATCGGCGCCAGCACGGAGGGCAGCGCCTGCAGTTCGGCGAGCACGTCGTCGAGCGTGCCCTCGCGCGTGTCGTGCGTGAGGATAATGAGGTCGGTCTGCGTCGAGCCTTCGCCGCCGACTTCGTCGGCTTCGCGCTGCAGCACGGCGTCGATGCTGATGCCCGCCGTGGCCAGCAGGCCGGTCACCTTGGCCAGCACGCCGGCCTGGTCGGCCACGCGCAGGCGCAGGTAGTAGCTGGTGACGACCTCGGCCATCGGCAACACCTGCAGGTCGCTCATCGCGTCGGGATGGAAGGCCAGGTGCGGCACGCGGTGCGCGGCATCGGCCGTGTGCAGGCGGGTGATGTCGACCAGGTCGGCGATCACTGCGCTGGCGGTGGGCTCGCTGCCCGCGCCCTTGCCGTAGTAGAGCGTGGTGCCGACGGCATCGCCGTTGACCACGACCGCGTTCATCGCACCCTCGACATTCGCGAGCAGCCGCTTGGCCGGCACCAGCGAGGGATGCACGCGCAACTCGATGCCCTGCGCCGTGCGCTTGGTGATGCCGAGCAGCTTGATGCGGTAGCCCAGCTGCTCGGCGTACTTGATGTCCTGCGCGGCGAGCTTGGTGATGCCTTCGACGTGCGCCTTGTCGAACTGCACCGGGATGCCGAACGCGATCGCGCTCATCAGCGTGACCTTGTGCGCGGCGTCGACGCCTTCGATGTCGAAGGTCGGGTCGGCTTCGGCATAGCCCAGGCGCTGCGCCTCCTTCAGCACGGTGCCGAAGTCCAGGCCCTTGTCGCGCATCTCGGACAGGATGAAGTTGGTGGTGCCGTTGATGATCCCGGCGATCCACTGGATGCTGTTGGCCGTGAGCCCTTCGCGCAGCGCCTTGATGATCGGAATGCCGCCGGCCACGGCGGCTTCGAAGGCCACCATCACGCCCTTGGCATGCGCGGCCGCGAAGATCTCGGTGCCGTGCACCGCGAGCAGCGCCTTGTTGGCGGTGACCACGTGCTTGCCGGCCGCGATGGCCTCGAGCACCAGTTGCTTGGCGATGCCGTAGCCGCCGATCAGCTCGACCACGATGTCGATGTCGGGATCGGCGATCACGGCGCGCGCATCGCCGACCACCTGCACGCCCTCGCCGACCACGGCCCGGGCGCGCGCTTCGTCGAGGTCGGCGACCATGGTGATCTCGATGCCGCGGCCCGCGCGGCGCTTGATTTCTTCCTGATTGCGCTGGAGCACCTTGAAGGTGCCGCTTCCGACCGTGCCGATGCCGAGCAGGCCAACTTGGATGGGTTTCATTCGATTCGTCTCTGGAGCAGGGGGAGCAGGAAAGTCGTGGCAGGCCGGCGTCAGGCCATGCGGGTGCGGTAGCGTTCGAGGAAGCCGGCGATGCGGCCGACCGCTTCGCGCAGGTCTTCCTCATGCGGCAGGAACACGATGCGGAAATGATCCGGCGTCGCCCAGTTGAAGCCGGTGCCCTGGACCAGCATGACCTTGGTCTCCTTCAACACGTCGAGGAAGAACTGCCGGTCGTCCTCGATCGGGTAGATCTTCGGATCGAGCTTCGGGAACATGTAGAGCGCGGCACTGGGCTTGACGCAGCTCACGCCGGGGATCGCGGTGATCAGCTCGTAGGCCAGGTCGCGCTGGTGGCGCAGGCGCCCGCCCGGGCCCACCAGGTCGTTGATGCTCTGGTAGCCGCCGAGCGCGGTCTGGATCGCCCACTGGCCCGGCACGTTGGGGCACAGGCGCATGTTCGAGAGCATGTTGAGCCCCTCGATGTAGTCCTGCGCGACCTTCTTGTCGCCCGACACCACGAGCCAGCCGGCGCGGTAGCCGCAGGAGCGGTAGCTCTTGGACAGCGAGTTGAAGGTGAGCGTGAGCACGTCCTTGGACAGGCTGCCGATGGCGGTGTGCCGGACGCCGTCGTAGAGCACTTTGTCGTAGACCTCGTCGGCGAGGATCACCAGCCCGTGCTCGCGCGCGATCGAAACGATGCCCTTGAGCAGGTCGTCGGAGTACAGCGCCCCCGTGGGATTGTTAGGGTTGATGACCACGATGCCCTTGGTGCGCGGCGTGATCTTGGCGCGGATGTCGTCGAGGCTCGGCATCCAGCCGTCGTCCTCGTCGCAGAGGTAATGCACGGGCTTGCCGCCCGACAGGCTGGTCACCGCGGTCCACAGCGGGTAGTCGGGCGCCGGCAGCAGCAGTTCGTCGCCGTCGTTGAGCAGCGCGTTGGTGGCCATCGCGATGAGTTCGCTGGCGCCGTTGCCGAGGTAGATGTCGTCGAGCGTCACGCCCGCGATGCCCTGCTTCTGCGTTTCGTGCATCACGGCCTTGCGCGCCGCGAAGATGCCCTTGCTGTCCGAATAGCCGGCCGAGCCCGGCAGGTTGCGGATCATGTCCTGCTGGACCTCTTCCGGCGCATCGAAGCCGAACACGGCGAGGTTGCCGATGTTGAGCTTGATGATCTTCTGGCCCTCTTCCTCCATCTGCTTGGCGGCGTCCATGATCGGGCCGCGGATGTCGTAGAGCACGTTGGCCAGCTTGGCCGATTTCTTGAGCGGTTTCAAAGTCCCTCCAAGGGGGTCTGCGCAGGGGAAAACCTATAATTTGACCACAGTTCCCCCGGTCTCCCGATGAAGCTTCAGCCCGACAAATCCGACGTTCAGACCCTCACAGCACATGGCCCCGGCTGGGTGGCCATCAACAACGAACGGGTCGAGGCCAGCGTCGTGGTCGGTTCGCGCGGCGAACGCTTCGCCTGGGACTGCAACAGCTTCGACGAACTCGGGCCCGAGCACTTCGAACGCCTCGCGTCCATGGGCGCCGAACTGATCATCTTCGGCAGCGGCGCGCGCATCCGCTTTCCCCAGGCGGCGTGGCTTCAGCCACTCATGGCGCAGCGTACGGGCGTCGAGACGATGGACACGCCCGCGGCCTGCCGCACCTACAACATCCTCGCGGGCGAAGGCCGGCATGTGGTCGCCGCCCTGCTGGTCGAGAGCCCGCCGAGTGGGCAATCGGGGGAGTAGTTGGCTTTTTCGGGGTAAAATCGCGGGTTGCAAACCGGCGGCCCGCCCTCAGTTAGCAACGACCAATCCTCCATGTTTTCGAGACGGCTCGGGCATGGACTCAAACGGAGAAAACAAGTTTCATGGCGATCGTTGTCAACAAACCCATTCCCGAATTCGACGCCAACGCCACCGGCGGCCTCAAGGTCTCGAACACCTCGCACCTCGGTCACGTGCTGGTGATGTACTTCTACCCCAAGGACAATACACCCGGCTGCACGACCGAAGCGATGCAATTCCGTGACCGTTACAAGGACTTCGTGAAGGCTGGCGCCACCGTGTTCGGCGTTTCGCGCGACAACATGAAGTCGCACGACGAATTCAAGGCCAAGCTCGAGCTTCCCTTCGAACTGATCGCCGACACCGAAGAAAAGATGTGTCACATGTTCGGCGTGGTCAAGAACAAGATCATGTACGGCAAAAAGGTCAAGGGCATCGAGCGCAGCACCTTCCTGATCGGCCCCGACGGCGTGCTCAAGGCCGAATGGCGCGGGCTCAAGGTGCCCGGTCACGTGGACGACGTGCTCAAGGCCGTGAAGGCGCTCAAGAAAGCGGCCTGATCCCCACCTTCGTGAGCTTTCGCGCGCTCGCGTCGGCGATCTGCAACACTGCTGCGATGTGTCACACGCGATGTGCATAATGGCTTCATGCCGTTGAGCTCCGCGACCGCATCCACCGAACAAAGCCGCCCTGGTCTTCAGGCGGCTTTTTCGCTTTCTGGCTTCTTCTTTTCTGCGAGCGAACCTACCCATGCCCTTGCCTCCCGCACCCACGAAGCGCGCCGCACTGCTTTCGCCGGACGCGCACGACGCGCCCGCCCGTTCCTCGCACGGCAGGAGCGGCCGGCGCTCGTCCGATCGACGACATGACGAGTCGGGATCGAACGGACCGCAGCCGCTCGAGCTCTTCGATCGCCACGCCACGGAAGGTGGCGGGATCGTCGAGGCGCCGCCTCCCGCGCAGTTGAAGGCGCCGGCCGCGCCGCAGCCTGCACCGCAGAACAACCGGGCCGAAGTCCGCCTCAGCACCCCGGTCCCTGCTGCGGCGCCTCAGGGGCAGCCGCGTCCCAAACGCGCGAAGCAGGTCGGCCCGGCCAAATTGTTCGTGCTCGACACCAACGTGCTGTTGCACGACCCGATGTGCCTGTTCCGCTTCGAGGAGCACGACATCTTCCTGCCGATGATCGTGCTGGAAGAACTCGACGGCCACAAGAAGGGGACGACCGAAGTCGCGCGCAACGGCCGCCAGACCAGCCGCACGCTCGACGCGCTCGCGGGCGCGCAGGGTGCCGACATCGCCAAGGGGCTCAAGCTCGACACGACCGGCCATCGCGAGGCCGGCGGCAAGCTGTTCTTCCAGACCTCGCCGCTCGACTATTCGCTGCCGACCAGCCTGCCGCAGGGCAAGGCCGACAACCAGATCCTGGGCGTGGTCCAGGCGCTGCGCGACCTCTACGCGCAGGACGCACCCGGCCGTCCGAAGCAGGAGGTGGTGCTGGTGTCGAAGGACATCAACATGCGCGTGAAGGCGCGCGCACTCGGCCTGGCTGCCGACGATTACCAGAACGACAAGACCCTCGAGGATGGCGATCTGCTCTACGCGGGCTCGCTCCCGCTGCCGGCTGATTTCTGGACGCGCCAGAGCAAGACGATCGAGAGCTGGCAGAGCGGCAGCAACACCTTCTACCGGATCAGCGGCCCGATCGTGCCGAATCTCTACATCAACCAGTTCGTCTACTTCGAGGCGGCCGGCGAACCCAGCATGTACGCGCGCGTGACCGAGATCCGCGACAAGACCGCGGTGCTCAAGACGCTCAAGGACTACGGTTCGGCCAAGAACGCCGTCTGGGGCGTCAACACGCGCAACCGCGAGCAGAACTTCGCGATGAACCTGCTGATGGATCCCGAGGTCGACTTCGTCACGCTGACCGGCACCGCCGGCACCGGCAAGACGCTGATGGCACTGGCGTCGGGCCTGACCCAGGTGCTCGACGACAGGCGCTACACCGAGATCATCATGACGCGCGCCACCGTGAGCGTGGGCGAGGACATCGGCTTCCTGCCGGGCACCGAGGAAGAAAAGATGGGCCCGTGGATGGGTGCGCTCGACGACAACCTCGAGTTCCTGGCCAAGGGCGACAGCGGTGGTGCGGGCGAATGGGGCCGCGCCGCGACCAACGAGCTGATCCGCAGCCGCATCAAGATCAAGAGCATGAACTTCATGCGCGGGCGCACCTTCCTCAACAAGTACGTGATCATCGACGAGGCACAGAACCTGACGCCCAAGCAGATGAAGACGCTGATCACGCGCGCCGGCCCGGGCACCAAGATCATCTGCATGGGCAACCTGGCGCAGATCGACACGCCTTACCTCACCGAAGGCTCGTCGGGGCTCACCTTCGCGGTCGACAAGTTCAAGGGCTGGCCGCATGGCGGGCACATCACGCTGGCACGCGGCGAACGGTCGCGGCTGGCGGACTTCGCGAGCGAAGTGCTTTAGCTCACCCCGGTCTTTCGCTCGCCCCCAGCCTCGCCCACTTCGTGTGGCTCTGCACCCCCTGCCGGGGGCAACACCGAGGGACCGGCGAAGCCGGTTCCCTGGTGTTTCACGCAGGGGCCGGCGCGGCGCGCGGCCATTGTTCTTGTCCTGCTGAAGGCTGCTGACACCACGTTGTCAGTAGTCGTCGCGCAGCATGAGGGCTTCACTCACCGAAGGAGAAGCCTCATGACTAGCGCCATCAACTGGTTCGAAATCCCGGTCGCCGATATGGATCGGGCTCAGGCCTTTTATGAAAAGGTCCTTGGACGGAAGCTCAAGCGCGAGGACTTCGGCGGCGAAGCACTGGCCGTGTTTCCGCACGACGAGCCAGCCATCGGCGGCTGCCTGATGGCTGGCGGCCACCGCGCCGCCGAGTCGGGCAGCGGCATCCGCATCTATCTGGACTGCATGCCGAGCATCGACGCCGTGCTGTCGCGCGTCGTCGCAGCGGGTGGGCAGATCGTCGCGCCGAAATCCGCACTGCCGGCGGAGATGGGTTTCATCGCCCACCTGCGCGACACTGAAGGCAACGAAGTCGGCCTGCACGCCCTGGCTTGAGGTCGCAACCATGACGACGAAGAAAGAGAGAAAGAAATGCAACCCCAGATCCAACGTCTCGAGCCCTTTCGCGTCGCCGGCCTGACGGCACGCACCGACAACCGCACGGAAGGCAATCTTCCGGTCGCACGGATCGGCATGCTCTGGGACCGCTTCTTCGACGAACGCGTCTACCAGAAGGTGCCGAACCGGACCTACGACATGCGGCTCTATGGCGTCTATTCGGACTACGAATCCGAAGCGCACGGCGCCTTCGCCGTCACCACCGGTGTCGCCGTCTCGGGCGGCCCGTCGGCCGTGCAAATCGATGGCGGGGACTACCTCGTCTTCACGGGCGAAGGGCAGATGCCCCAGATGGCGCTCGCGGTCTGGGAGGCAATCTGGCAGTATTTCGACGCGCACCCCGAAGTCAGGCGCCGCTACCGCAGCGACTTCGAGGCCTACAGCGGACCCGAGCAAGTTGCGATCTACATTGGCGTGATCCTGAATTGAGATGAAGCCCACCCCCAGCCTTGCCCACTTCGTGCGGCCCTGATGATTCGACCGCATGCGCCGCGCCGACCGCCTGTTCCAGATCGTCCAGCTCATTCGCGGGCGCCGGCTCACGACAGCGGCGTTCCTGGCGCAGCGTCTCGAAGTCTCGGAGCGCACGGTCTATCGCGACGTCGCCGACCTGCAGCGCCAGGGCGTGCCGGTCGAAGGCGAGGCCGGTGTGGGCTACAGGCTGGGCGCAGGCTTCGACTTGCCGCCGCTGATGTTCACGCAGGATGAGGCTTCGGCGCTGGTGGCGGCGGCACGGCTCGCGCAGAGCTGGGTCGACTCGGCAATGGCGCGCGACATGGAAACTGCGCTCGGCAAGATCCTGTCGGTGCTGCCGCTGGCGGCGCGTGCATCCGCCGAGAGCATCGCGCTGTATGCGCCCGCGCTCGTGCTCGACGAACGCACGCGCACGCGGCTGCAGACCTTGCGCGAAGCCGTGCAGTCGCACCACAAGTTGTCGATGGACTACCGCGACGTGGCCGGCGCCCCGAGCCAGCGCATCGTTCGGCCGCTCGGCTGCTTCTACTGGGGCAAGGTCTGGACCTTTTCGGCCTGGTGCGAGCTGCGAAGCGATTTTCGCGACTTCAGGCTCGACCGCATCGACGCCATCGAGGTGCTGCCCGAGCGCTTTCGCGACGAGCCCGGCAAGACGCTGGCCGAGATGCTCCGGCGCATGCAGGCCACCCCGCTGAAACCCGTACCGCTGCAGCCATAGCGCCATTGGCGCCCCGGGCCTTTGCTCAGTAATCGGCGCCGCCGCCCGCCAGGCTCTCGAACTTGGTGATCGGCTTCAGGAAGGCCAGCTTGACGGTACCGGTCGGCCCGTTGCGCTGCTTGCTGATGATCACTTCGGCGACGCCGGGCTCCTTGCTGTCCTTGTTGTAGTAGTCGTCGCGGTAGATGAACATGATCACGTCCGCGTCCTGTTCGATGGCGCCCGATTCGCGCAAATCGCTCATCATCGGACGCTTGTCGGTGCGCGACTCCACGCCGCGGCTGAGCTGGGACAGCGCGATCACCGGGCACTTCAGTTCCTTGGCCAGCATCTTGAGGCCGCGCGAGATCTCGCCGACGGCGGTTGCGCGGTTCTCGTCGTTCATGCTGGTCGACACGCTCATGAGCTGCAGGTAGTCGACCACGATCAGGCCGAGCTGTCCGCACTGCCGTGCGAGCCGGCGTGCATTGGCGCGCAGCTCGCTGGTGGTCAGGCCCGGTGTCTCGTCGATGTGCAGCGAGATGTTGCGCAGCTTCTCGATCGCCTCCGTGAGGCGCGGCCATTCCTCGTCGGTCAGCTTGCCGGTGCGCAGGTGGGTCTGATCGATGCGGCCGATCGAACCGACGATGCGCACCGCCAGCTGCGAGGCGCCCATTTCCATCGAGAACACCGCCACCGGCAGGCCTTCGTTGAGCGCCACGTGCTCGGCGATGTTGATCGCCAGCGCCGTCTTGCCCATCGACGGCCGCGCGGCCAGCACGATCATGTCGCCGGCCTGGAAACCCGAGGTCATGCGATCGAGATCGATGAAGCCGGTCGGCACACCCGTGATGTCGTTCGGGTTGTCGGCCATCTCGGTCACGCGGTCCAGCAGCTCGACCACCAGGGAATCCATGCCCTGGAAGCCCTGCTTCATGCGCGAGCCTTCCTCGCCGATGTTGAAGATCTTCTGCTCGGCCTCGTCCAGGATCTTGTCGACCGCCTTGCCCTGCGTGTTGAAGGCATTGGTCGCGATCTCGTCGCTCGCGCTCACCAGCTTGCGCAGGATGGAGCGCTCGCGCACGATCTCGGCATAGCGGCGGATGTTGCTCGCGCTCGGCACGTACTGCGCGAGCGAGTTCAGGTAGACCAGGCCGCCGATCTCCTCGGCCTTGCCCAGGTTCTGCAGTTGCTCGTAGACCGTGATGACGTCGGCGGGCTTGCTGGCGTTGATCAGCGTTCCGATCGCCGCGTAGATCAGCTTGTGTTCATGGCGGTAGAAATCGCTGTCCACCACCACGTCGCCCATGCGGTCCCAGGCGCCGTTGTCGAGCAAGAGGCCGCCGAGCACGCTCGACTCGGCCTCGATCGAATGCGGCGGGATGCGCAGTTGGGCGATCTGGCGATCGGCCGACGGGTCGTTGTCGGCATAGGAAAAGACAGCAGACATGAACTTCCTTGCAACCGCACATGCTAAGGCGCTGGGCGGGCCGCGTCACCTTGATAACGCTGTGGATAAACGGTGATTTTTCGGTGCAGCGCAGGGGACAACCCTGGCCGCCAAAAACAAAAGCCGCCCGCGGGCGGCTCTTGGCGTGAGCGCAATGCGCTTCGGACGATCAGGTGCTTTCGCCGTAGACCGTGACAGTGATCTCGACCAGCACGTCCGTGTGCAGCGCCACGGTGACAGTGCTGTCGCCGACGATCTTGATCGGACCGTTGGGCATGCGCACCTGCGACTTCGCGACCTTGTAGCCTTGCTTGCCGAGCTCTTCGGCGATGTCGTGGTTGGTGACCGAGCCGAACAGGCGGCCGTCGACGCCAGCCTTCTGCGTGAGCTTGACGACGGTGCCGCCGAGCTTTTCGCCCTGGGCTTGCGATTCGGCCAGCTTGGCAGCGGCTGCCTTTTCGAGCTCGACGCGCTTGGCTTCGAATTCGGCCTTGTTGGCCGCTGTGGCGCGGCGGGCGCGTCCGAACGGAATCAGGAAATTGCGGGCGTAGCCGTCCTTGACCTTGACAATCTCGCCGAGCACGCCGAGGTTGACGACCTTTTCCAGAAGAATGACTTGCATGGTGTCGGGCTCCTTAGACGCGGTGTTGGTCGCTGTACGGCACCATCGCGAGGAAGCGTGCGCGCTTGATCGCGGTGTTGAGCTGACGCTGGTAGATCGCGCGCGTGCCCGTCAGGCGTGCGGGAATGATCTTGCCGTTTTCGCTGATGAAGTCGCGCAACGTGTCGATGTCCTTGTAGTCGATCTCTTCGACGCCAGCGACGGTGAAGCGGCAGAAGCGCTTGCGCTTGAACAGCAGCGACTGGGTGTTGCGCTTCGGGCGCTTGTCTTTGTTGAATTTCTTGAACGTGGCCATGGTGGGACCTCTTGTCGAAAATTAATCTTGCTGAAAATCCTGGATATGCAGCACTGGATGCTTGGCCGTACCCGGTGTCGCGAGAAAGCCCTGAAAACACCAGAGACTTCCCAGCGCCTGCCTTGCGAGCCGCTCGGCGACTGCGCCGAACGCAACGGCCTTGAGGGCCGTCTTGACCTGCCTGGCCTGCGCCGCTTCGATCACTGTCGACTCGTGTTCGAGTCGCAGGTCGATGGCGGGAAGGCCGGCCGGCGTGAAACGCAAGGAGCCGAGTTCGACGACGCAGGCAGTCAGCACCAGCTGATTGACCGCGGCAGTGCTCACATGTTCAGTTGTTGTTGGCGGCGTACTCGGCCTGCTGGGCCTTGCGGGCTTCTTCGCGCTCGACGGTCTTCATCATCGAGGACGGACCCGTGTCGGCCTTTTTCTTGACCACGGTGAGGTGGCGCAGAACGGCGTCGTTGAACTTGAAGGCATGCTCGAGTTCGGCCATCACGGCCTGCTCGGCCTCGATGTTCACGCACAGGTAGTGCGCCTTGTTGAGCTTGTTGATCTGGTAGGCCAGTTGACGGCGACCCCAGTCTTCGACGCGGTGGACCTTGCCGCCGCCGGCCGTGATCAGGCCCTTGTAGCGCTCCAGCATGGCCGGAACCTGCTCGCTTTGATCCGGATGGATCAGCAAAATGATTTCATAGTGACGCATGGCACTCCTTATGGATCTTCCGTGGAAGGGATAAGCCACCCGCAGCGTCGGTCGCGGTGTGGCAAGGCAAAGCCGTAAATTATAGCAGGCAACGCCCGCGACGGCAGTACCGGGAGGCCGTCAGTCGCCCAGCGCGTGCTCGAGCGGCGCCGCTTTCTCCGGGCCGATGGCGGCGCGGATCTTGGGCATGAGCGCCAGCAATTCCTCGTAGCTCGAGGTGCCTTCGACCGACAGGTTGAGCCGGAATCCGCGCAAGCCGAGGCTCCCGGTCAGCCGGGTGGCAATCGGATAGGCGTCCTTGTAACGCTGCTGGTTCGAGCGCGCGGGGACGGGATCGGATGAAGAAGGAACCACCGCCGGCGCTGCTGCCACGGCACTCGGCTTGGACAGCTGACCGGCGTTCGCGGCATCGGCCGAGCTGCCCACCTGCCCCAGCAGTCCGAGTTCGATCAGCTGGTCGATGTCTTCGCGCGCGACCCCGACGCCGGCATCGAGCACTTCGTTCACCGATCGATAGCCGTCGAAGAGGATGAATGCAGAACGCTGGCGCGGCGTGAGCCGTACGGAGCGCTCCTTGAACGCCTGCTGTCCGACCGGGGTCTTGACGAGAATCATGCTTTCCTCACGCGAAGAACCGGAGGCGCGAGGTTTCTGTGTGACCTGCTTGAAAAATGCTCCGAGGTTCCGCCCTGCGAATGCCAGTCTGACACCAAAGAAGCACTCTGTTTCAACAACGCGCGGCTGACATCAAAATTACAGCCGAAGGCGTGATGAAAGTGGCGGTGAGCGCATGGCGCGCTCGCCGCTCCGGGTCCTCAGCGCTGTGCGAGCTGCTGCCAGGTATCGATCACGCTGTCGGGATTCAGCGAGATCGACTCGATGCCCTGCTCGGCCAGCCATAACGCGAAATCGGGGTGGTCGCTCGGGCCTTGCCCGCAGATGCCGACGTACTTGCCTTGCGCCTTGCAGGCCTTGATGACCCGGCTGAGCAGGGCTTTGACCGCCGGATCGCGCTCGTCGAAATCCGCCGCCAGCAGTTCCAGGCCCGAATCGCGATCGAGGCCGAGCGTGAGCTGCGTCAGGTCGTTCGAGCCGATCGAAAAGCCGTCGAAATACTGCAGGAACTCCTCGGGCAGGATGGCGTTGCTCGGCACCTCGCACATCATGATCAGCTTGAGTTCGTTCTCGCCCCGTTTGAGGCCGTGGTCGCCAAGCAGGCCGGTCACGCGCTCGGCCTGGCCGAGCGTGCGAACGAAGGGCACCATGATCTGCACGTTGACGAGCCCCATGTCGTTGCGCACGCGCTTGAGCGCCTCGCACTCCATTTCGAAGGCTTCGCGAAAGTCTTCGCTCAGGTAGCGCGCGGCACCGCGGAAGCCGAGCATCGGGTTTTCTTCTTCGGGCTCGTAGCGGCTGCCGCCGATCAACTTGCGGTACTCATTGGACTTGAAGTCCGACAGGCGCACGATCACCGGCTTGGGCCAGAAGGCCGCGCCGATGGTCGCGATGCCTTCGGCCACCTTGTCGACATAGAAAGCGCGCGGCGAGGCATGGCCGCGGGCCACCGATTCGACGGCCTTTTTGAGGTCGGCATCGACATTCGGATAGTCGAGGATTGCCTTGGGGTGCACGCCGATGTTGTTGTTGATGATGAACTCGAGCCGTGCCAGACCGACGCCGTGGTTCGGCAACTGGGCGAAGTCGAAGGCGAGCTGCGGATTGCCGACGTTCATCATGATCTTGAGATCGATCTCGGGCATCTCGCCGCGCCGGACCTCGGTCACTTCGGTCTCGAGCAGGCCGTCGTAGATGAAGCCGGTATCGCCTTCCGCGCAGCTCACCGTGACCAGCGTGCCTTCCTTCAACAGGTCGGTCGCGTCGCCGCATCCGACCACCGCCGGGATGCCGAGTTCGCGCGCGATGATCGCGGCATGGCAGGTGCGGCCGCCCCGGTTGGTGACGATGGCCGCGGCGCGTTTCATCACCGGTTCCCAGTTCGGGTCGGTCATGTCGGTCACGAGCACGTCGCCAGCCTGCACCTTGTCCATCTCGCTGATGTTGTGGACCAGACGCACGGGACCGGTGCCGATCTTCTGGCCGATCGCGCGGCCTTCGGCCAGCACGGCGCCTTTTCCGAGCAGCTTGTAGCGCTGTTCGGCCTTGCCCTGCTGCTGGCTCTTCACCGTTTCAGGCCGCGCCTGCAGGATGTAGAGCTGGCCATCGGTGCCGTCCTTGCCCCATTCGATGTCCATCGGGCGGCCGTAGTGTTCTTCGATCACCAGCGCGTATTTGGCGAGCTGCTCGACATCGGCATCGGTCAGCGAATAGCGGTTGCGCTGCTCGGTCGGCACATCGGTCGTCTTCACCAGCTTGCCGCTCGCGGCCTTCTCCGCGGCGCTCGCGAACTCCATCTGGATCAGCTTGGAGCCCAGGTTGCGGCGGATGACCGCGCGCTTGCCGGCCCTGAGCGTCGGCTTGTGCACGTAGAACTCGTCGGGGTTCACGGCGCCCTGTACCACGGTCTCGCCGAGGCCGTAGCTCGAGGTGATGAAGACGACGTCCTGGAAGCCGGATTCGGTGTCGATCGTGAACATCACGCCCGCCGCCCCCAGGTCGCTGCGCACCATGCGCTGCACGCCGGCGGAAAGCGCCACGACATCGTGGGCGAAGCCCTTGTGAACCCGGTAGCTGATCGCTCGGTCGTTGTAGAGGGAAGCGAAGACCTCCTTCATCTTGTGAAGCACGTCGTCGATGCCGACCACGTTCAGGAAGGTCTCCTGCTGGCCGGCGAAAGATGCATCCGGCAGATCCTCCGCGGTGGCGGAGGAACGAACGGCGAAGCTGGCTTCCGGATTGCCGGCCGACAGCTTGGCGAAGGCGTCCTCGATGGCTTTTTTCAGGTCGGCCGGGAACGGCTGCGCTTCGACCATGGCGCGGATTTCCGCGCCGGCCACGGCCAACGCCCGCACATCTTCCGTATCGAGCTTGGCCAGCTTCGCGCTGATCTTGTCGGCCAGGCCGTCGTGCGCGAGGAACTGGCGGAACGCGTGAGCGGTGGTCGCGAACCCGGTGGGGACCCGCACACCCTGCGGCAGTTGGGAAATCATCTCGCCGAGGCTGGCGTTCTTGCCGCCGACCGACTCGACGTCGGTCATCCTCAGGTTTTCAAACGCAACGACCAGGGCGGTCGCTTCGAAGAGTGCAGACATGGGAAAGCTCCAGAAGTTAAAACCGAGGCAACATGCAGTCGGCCCGACGCGATCGTTCTTCTTGCTCTGGACGCAGGCGAGGAATGCATGGAAGGATTTCGGAGGGAATGGCGGATCGCATTCCCGATAATGGGGCGAATTGTAGGCGCGAGCCGGTTCGGTGCGCCGCAGGACAAGGCCGTCAAACCATGCACACCCGCACCGTATTCTTCGTTTCCGACGGAACCGGTATCACCGCCGAAACCTTCGGCAATGCCGTCCTGGCCCAGTTCGAGATGAAGCCGCGCCACGTGCGGCTGCCGTTCACCGACACGGTCGACAAGGCGCACCAGGCGGTGCGGCAGATCAACCACACGGGCGAACTCGAAGGCCTGCGCCCCATCGTGTTCACCACGCTGGCCAACATGGACGTGCTCGAGGTGATCGAGACCGGCTGCAAGGGCATGCTGCTCGACATGTTCGGCACCTTCGTACGGCCGCTCGAGATCGAGCTGGCGATGAAGTCGAACCACCGCATCGGACGCTTCAGCGACGTGAGCAAGAGCAAGGAGTACAACGCGCGCATCCAGGCCATCGATTTCAGCCTGGCGCACGACGACGGCCAGAGCAACCGCGACCTGGAGAGCGCCGATGTGATCCTGGTCGGCGTCAGCCGCAGCGGCAAGACGCCCACCTCGCTGTATCTGGCCATGCAGCATGGCCTGAAGGCGGCGAACTATCCGCTGATCCCCGAGGACTTCGATCGCCGGCAGTTGCCGCCTGCCCTGCTGCCGCACCGAAAGAAGATCTTCGGGCTCACGATCCAGCCCGAGCGCCTGAGCGAGATCCGCAACGAACGACGCCCGAACTCGCGCTACGCGAGCCTGGCGAACTGCCGCCACGAAGTCAGCGAGGCCGAAGCCATGATGCGGCGCGCGGGCATCCGCTGGCTCTCGACGACGACCAAGTCGATCGAGGAAATCGCCACCACGATCCTGCAGGAACTGCGGCCGGAACGCCTGACTTACTGACGAGCGAAACGATTCGGCCTGCATGTCCGCGCCGTGGCATTTGCTAAGATTAATCTTATGATCTGCCGATGCCAAAGACGCCCGCCGATACCCTGCACGTCGCCATCCGGCTTCGCGCGGCCGTCTCGGACCTGACGCGCCACCTGCGCGTGCAGGCGACCGGCGATCTTCCGGGCTCGGCCAAGCTCAGCGTGCTGGGCCAGCTCTATCGCCGAGGTCCGCTGACGCCTACGCAGCTCGCCTTGCATGAGCGCGTCAAATTGCAGACCCTGACGAGATTGCTGGCAGAGCTGGAAGCCGAAGGCAGCGTGGCACGGCGACGGCATGACAGCGATGCGCGGCAGACCGTGCTTTCTCTCACTGCCGCCGGCGCCCGGCTGCTCACTGCGGAAGTGCATCGCCGGGAGGCATCCCTCGCATCCGCTCTCGATGTCCGCCTGAGCAGCGCGGAGCGCGCGCAGTTGCTGGCTGCCTGCGATCTGATCGATCGCGTCGCCGACGGCCTGGGTACGTATCGGCAACCATCTGAGTCGCCGTCGCCCTCGGGGCGCAGCGCGGCGGCCTCGACAAAGGGCGATCGGCAATGACGGCAACCGCTACGGCGGGCTCTCCCCGCGTGCAAACGGACGCGCGGCCCACGAACTGGCGCCATGGTGTGCAACTCGCGATTGCGGTGCTCGTTTCCTACCTCGCGTCCGCCGCGCTCGGCCTGCCCGAAAGCCTGTGGGCCGTCATGAGCGCACTGATCGTGATGCGCCCGACCGCCGGGTCCACGCTCGGCGCCGGCTGGGAGCGCATGCGCGGAACCCTGGCAGGCACCCTGTTCGGACTGGGCGGCGTCTGGTTGCACCATATCGGCGTGGCCACGCCGCTCGCGACACTCGGCATCGTGGCCCTGCTCGCGCTTTCGAGCGCCCGGTTTCCTGCGATGCGCAGCGCGCCGATCACGGCATTGATCGTGTTGTCGAGCGGAGGCATGGCGGGCCAGCCAGCGCTGCGGGTGGCCTTGCTTCGCGTGATGGAAATCGCGATCGGTGTTGCGACAGGCCTTGCCATCTCGCTGATCGGGCTGGCTTCGCATGCGCGCGCGCGCTTCGACACGGCCTGTGCGGCGATGCTGCGGCACATTGCGGGCGAGATGCAGCGCGACCTCGGAACCGAACTTCCGGCGCCGCAGCAGAAAGAAGCCGCGGCGGCGGCCTTGCGGCTTGCATTGCGCGAACTCGCCCTGCTGGCCGTGAGCGCCGATCGCGAAGCACGGCTGCTACGGCGCCCAGGCAGCTCGCGCAGCAACGACGGCGAATGCGCGCGCACCGCGCGGTTGATAGCCCGCATCGCACAGGACGCGGCCCTGTTCACACGGCTGGTCGATAGCGCGCCATTGGCGCGTGATGACGCGGCATGGCGCGCCCTCGCCTTGGCCGCGGGCCGGGCATTGGAAACTACCGCGGACAGCATGGAGTCCGAGGTCTCGCCCGATCTGAACGCGCTGCGCCGTTTCTGTGCGCAAGGTGCCCCTGGCGACACCGCGCAATCGGCCGCAGCCCGTTCGCCGATCCCGTGGGTAGCACCCGCCGCACGCCTGCTGATGGAGGATCTCGCAGGTCTTGCGCGCCTGCGCGCCGCAGCCAACGCAACGGCTTAGCCGCATCCGGTCAGGCGGCTGCCGCCGCGAGCGCAGCTTCTTCCGCCGGCGCCGAGGTGCGAATCAAATGATCGAAAGCGCTCAGCGCCGCTTTCGCGCCATCTCCGGCCGCGATGATGATCTGCTTGAACGGCACCGTCGTTGCATCGCCGGCCGCGAACACGCCAGGCACCGAGGTCTGGCCCCGTGCGTCGACCACGATCTCGCCATGCCTGGAAAGCTCGACCGTGCCCTTGAGCCAGTCCGTGTTGGGAACGAGGCCGATCTGCACGAACACGCCCTCGAGTGCGACCTTTCGATTTGCGTCGGTCGCACGATCCTTGTAGACCAGACCATCGACCTTCTGGCCGTCGCCGGTGATTTCCGTCGTCCGTGCATTGACGATGACCTCGACATTGGCCAGGCTCTGCAGCTTGCGCTGCAGCACCGCATCGGCGCGCAACTGGGTGTCGTACTCGATGAGCGTGACGTGGGCGACAAGGCCCGCAAGATCGATCGCCGCCTCGACGCCCGAGTTGCCGCCGCCGATCACGGCGACGCGCTTGCCCTTGAATAACGGGCCATCGCAGTGCGGACAGTAGGCCACGCCCTTGTTCTTGTATTCGTGCTCGCCCGGCACGTTGATGTTGCGCCAGCGCGCGCCCGTCGAGATCACGACCGAGCGACTCTTGAGCGAGGCACCGCTTTCGAGCTGGACCTCGATGAATTCCTTGCCCGGGACCAGCGCGGCAGCGCGCTGCAGATTCATGATGTCGACCTCGTAGTTGCGCACGTGCTCTTCGAGCGCGAGCGCGAATCGGGGCCCCTCGGTTTCCTTGATCGAGATGAAGTTCTCGATGCCCATGGTGTCGAGTACCTGCCCGCCGAAGCGCTCGGACGCCACGCCCGTGCGGATGCCCTTGCGCGCCGCGTACACGGCCGCCGCCGCACCGGCGGGACCACCGCCGACGATGAGCACGTCGAACGGATCCTTGGCGGCGATCTTCTTCGCTTCGCGTTCGACCCCGCTGGTGTCGATCTTGGCGAGGATTTCCTCCAGGCTCATGCGGCCCTGGCCGAACTCGCTGCCGTTCAGGAACACCGTCGGCACAGCCATGATCCGGCGCTCCTTCACTTCGTCCTGGAACAGCGCACCGTCGATCATCGTGGTCTTGATGCGCGGGTTCTGTACCGCCATCAGATTGAGCGCCTGAACGACATCGGGGCAGTTGTGGCAGGTGAGCGAGATGTAGATTTCGAACTGGAAATCACCGTCGAGTGCACGGATCTGCTGTAGCACGGCATCGTCGACCTTCGGCGGATAGCCACCGACCTGCAACAACGCCAGCACGAGAGAGGTGAATTCGTGACCCATCGGCAGACCCGCGAAGCGCGGCCCATGGTTTTCGCCGGGACGATTGATCGAGAACGAAGGCTTGCGGTGACTGTCGTCACGGCTTTCGATGACCTTCACCAGCGCGGACGAATCGGCAACATCCTTCAGCAAGGACTGCAATTCGCCCGATGCCTTTCCATCGTCGAGCGACGCAACGATATCGATCGGCTGCGTGATGCGATCAAGGTAGCTTTTCAGTTGGGATTGGGTTCCGGCGTCGAGCATGGTGAACTCACTTTGCGAATGCTGAAGAAATGAAAAAGGCCCGGGAGCGAATGCGCCCCGGGCCCTGGCGCGAAAGGTCGGCTTAGATCTTGCCGACGAGGTCGAGCGAAGGCTTGAGCGTTTCGGCGCCTTCGGTCCACTTGGCCGGGCAGACTTCGCCCGGGTGCGCCGCCACATACTGGGCCGCCTTCACGCGTCGCAGCAGCTCGGCTGCATCGCGACCGATGCCGTTGTCGTGCACTTCGATGGTCTTGATCTTGCCTTCGGGATCGATCACGAAAGTGCCACGGTAGGCCAGGCCAGCGTCTTCGCCGTCTTCGATCAGAACCTGGAACGCACGTGCGAGCTGCTGGCTAGGGTCGCCGATCAGCGGGTACTTCACCTTGGCAATGGTGTCGGACGTGTCATGCCAGGCCTTGTGCGTGAAGTGGGTGTCGGTCGACACGCCATACACCTCCACGCCGAGCTTCTGGAATTCGGCGTAATGGTCCGCGAGATCGCCAAGCTCGGTCGGGCACACGAAGGTGAAATCGGCCGGATAGAACACGACGACGGACCACTTGCCCTTGAAGTTCTCGTTGCTTACAGGCACGAACTTGCCGTTTTGGTAGGCGGTGGCCTTGAAGGGGACGATTTCGGTGTTGATCAGAGACATGCTTCGATTTCCTTGGTAGCTGCTATAAAACGAGTGTTCATTATAACTAATAATCTTCTATTTTCGATAGTTGTGAACTATTATCAGCATCAGGCACCCCTATGAACTAGCCAAAACCTCGCCTGCCCAATACGAAACGCTATCAACCTCAAACTCATGCAGACCGGCAAAGCGTGGGTTTGCTTGCGCACAGCGGCCAGGCACTTCCACAATCGGTACTTTGAAGAACAAGGAAGAAGCAATCATGAAGGGCGACCCCCAAGTCATCGGCCACCTCCAGGCGCAACTCAAGAATGAACTGACGGCGATCAACCAATACTTCCTGCACTACCGCATGCTCAAGCACTGGGGCTTGGACAAGCTGGCCAAGAAGGAATACGAGGAATCGATCGGCGAAATGAAGCACGCCGACAAATTGATGGACCGCATCTTCATGCTGGACGGCCTGCCGAATCTGCAGGACCTGGCCAAGCTCAACGTCGGCGAGGACGTGCCGGAAATCCTGCAATGCGACCTCAAGGCGGAAACCGGCGCACAAGCGACCATCAAGGACGGCATCGCCCACTGCGAAACGGTGCGCGACTATGTGTCGCGCGATCTGCTTCAGGAGATCCTCGACGACACCGAGGAGCACATCGATTTTCTCGAAACCCAGATCGACCTGGTCGACAAGGTCGGCATCCAGAACTACCTGCAATCGCAGATGGGCGAGGCCGAATAGATCCGGCCCTTCGGGCACTGGAACATGGACGGGACTTCGGTCCCGTTTTTCATGGCGGACAAGGCTGTCTTGCTCAGCTTGACAACTTGTAAATAGCATTCATTCTCATTCAAAGGCTACAATCCGCGCCTTCAATGACTGCCGCCGCCCGCCCCGATCACCGCCGCCGTGCCTACTGGCTCAAGACCTTGCACGAATGGCACTGGGTCAGTTCGGCGGTCTGCCTGATCGGCATGATCCTGTTCAGCGTCACGGGCTTCACACTGAACCACGCAGGCCTGATCGAGGCCAGGCCGGTGGTCACGCATCTCGTCGGCACGGTCGACGAAGCTTTGCGGGCCAGCCTCGAAAAGGACTTTCCCGCCGTCAAGGCGCAAAAGGGGAAGGCGCCGCTGCCCGCCGAACTCAGAGCCTGGCTGGAAAAGACCTGGGCCATCTCCACCACCGGGCACACCGCCGAGTGGGCCGACGACGAAATCTATCTGTCGCTGCCGCGTCCCGGCGGCGACGCCTGGCTGCGCCTGAGCCTGAGCGACGGCGAGGTGGAGTACGAGCGCACCGACCGCGGCTGGCTCGCCTACCTCAACGACCTGCATAAGGGGCGCAACACCGGCGGCGCTTGGAGCTGGTTCATCGACCTCTTCGCGGGCGCCGCGCTCGTCTTTTCGATCACCGGCCTGTTCATTCTGAAGATGCATGCGGGCAACCGCCCTTTCACATGGCCGATGGTGGGCATGGGCCTGGCCGTGCCGGTGCTGCTCGCATTGCTGTTCATCCATTAGCTCAAGAGAAGTCAAGAGGACCCCTGTGCACCTTCGCTACCCGCTCGCACCGATCGCCATGTCGGCCCTGTTCGCCTCGCCCGCCTTCGCGGCCGGCCTCGGCGCCAGCATCGAGATCCCCCGCCTCAACGTTGCCGAATACCACCGCTCCTACGTGGCCGCGTGGATCGAGCGCGCCGACAACTCCATGGCCGGTACGCTCGCCGTCTGGTACGACGTGCGCACCCGGACGAACAACCCCGAAGGCGAAGGCGCCAAGTGGCTCAAGGACCTGCGTCAATGGTGGCGTCGCGGCGGTCGCGAACTGTCGATGCCGGTCGACGGTGTGACGGGTGCGACCAAACCGGCCGGCAAGCAGCAGTTGAACTTCACCGAAGGCATGGGTGCGATGCCGCAGCTGGCGCCTGGCGCCTACAAATTCGTGGTCGAGGCTGCGCGCGAAGTCGGTGGCCGTGAAGTCGTCAGCATCCCCTTCCAGTGGCCGCCCACCACGGCATCGCAGTCCAGTGCGAGCGGAAAGGAAGAGCTCGGCGAAATCAAGCTCGAACTCAAACCCTGATTCGAGCCACTGCCCCTCCATTCTTCAAGGAACTGTCATGACCCGCACCATCCGTCGCGCCGCCGGCTTCGCCTTTGCACTGGCCGCTCTTGCTGGCGCTGCCCAGGCCCACAACCTCTGGTTGCTGCCCTCGTCCACCGTGTTCTCGAAGGCCGACACGGTCAGCGTGGACGCCGCCGTGTCGAACGACCTGTTCGTCGCCAACCACGCCCCGATGCGCCTCGACGGCCTGCAGATCACCGCGCCCGACGGCAGCGCCCTGAAGGCCGACAACGAAGCCGGGCTCAAGCAGCGCACGGTATTCGACGTGAACATGACGCAGCCCGGCACCTACCGCATCGCCGTGGTCAACACCGGCGCGTTCGCGAGCTGGAAGGACAAGGCCACCGGCCAGACCCAGCGCGCGCGCGGCTCGGCCGAGACCATCGCCAAGGAAATCCCGGCCGACGCGTTGGAAGTGGCCGTGTCGCAGATGATGGGCCGCGTCGAGACCTTCGTGACAGTAGGCAAGCCCTCGCCGCTCAAGCCGATCGGCCAGGGGATGGAGTTGATCAGCACTGGCAGCCCGACCGACCTGGTCAAGGGCGAGAAAACCACCTTCACATTGAACCTCGATGGCCAGCCCGCTCGGGGCCTCGACGTGACCGTGACCGCCGGCAACACGCAATACCGCGACAAGCTTGGAGAGATCAAGCTCAAGACCGACGACAAGGGGCAGTTCAGCGTGACCTGGCCGGCCGCCGGCATGTACTGGCTCGACGCCAGCACCAGGGACAGCAAGACCACGGTGCCGAAAGCCAAGGAGCGCCGTGTGAGCTACGCGGCCACGCTGGAAGTAATGCCCTGATTTTTCACTGACGTCCTTGGGTCTTTCGTTCAGCACCTGGCGCGCGGGTGGATACGCCAACGCGGCCACGGCCGTGCCGCGCCGCGCCGATCCCGCCAGCCTGCAAGAGCTGCACGGGCAGACCATGGGCACGACCTGGTCGCTGCGCTTCATCAACCCGTGCATGCTGCCGCTGGTCGATGTGCGTGCGGCGGTCGAAGGCGCGCTGGCGCGTGTCATCGCGCAGATGAGCCACTGGGAGCACGACTCCGACATCGTTCGCTTCAACCGCGCGCCGACCGGATCGCGGCACCTGCTGCGGGCCGAATTCGCGTCGGTCCTGGCGTGTGCCATTCGATGGGCCGAGGCCAGCGGCGACGCGATCGATCCGACCGTCGGCCCTCTCGTCGCCTGCTGGGGCTTCGGGCCCGACGCGCACGCGCAGCCGCCTTCGTCTGAAGAACTCGCCCGGGCGCGCGCACGAACGGGCTGGCGCCGTCTCGGCTTCGACGCGCACGATGGCTCGCTTCGGCAGCCCGGCGGCATGACGCTCGACCTCTCGGGCATCGCCAAGGGCTTCGCGGTCGATCACGGCGTCGATGCGCTGCGCGCGCTCGGGCTGACCGATCTGCTTTTCGAGATCGGCGGCGAATTGCGCGGCATGGGCCGTCGGCCCGGCGGCGCACCGTGGCAGTTGCAGATCGAGGCCGATGCTGCGCAGCGCGTGCCGCTAGCCGACATGGCCATCGCCACGTCAGGCGACCGCTGGCACCGCCGCGGGCACGCGGGGCGGCACTGGTCGCACACCATCGACCCACGCACCGGCGAGCCGGTGGCGCATGCATTGGCCAGCGTCACGGTGCTGCATGCGCAGTGCATGCAGGCCGATGCGCTGGCCACGGTGTTGACGGTGCTCGGTCCCGATGAAGGGCTGGCGTTTGCCGTGCAGCACGATCTGGCCGCGCTGTTCGTCAGTCGCGACGGCGCGGCAATCGATGCGTCACGCGCACGCGCGACGCACGCCTGGCAAATGCTCACGACTCGTGCATGAACGAAGCCGGGTTGCGCGCGTTCGGCGCAGTCGTCACCGTGGCGGCGTACGCGGCGCTGTGCGTTGCGACCTACGCACGCCATCGTCGCTTGCGGCTGACGGCAGAGCGCGATGCCGCAGCGCTGTCAGGCAGCCCCGATGCCTCTGCACCCGTCACGCTCGTCCTGTTCGCAAGTCAGACCGGCCAGGCCGAAATGATCGCCCGGCAGACCGCGCGCCAACTGCACGCTTCGGGCACACCGGTGCGCGTGCTCGAGCTCAATGCACTGGACTTTGTCACGCTGGCGGCGGCGCGGCGCGCTCTTTTCGTGGCCAGCACCTATGGCGAAGGTGACGCTGCCGACGGCGCCAGCGTGTTCGTCGAACACGTGATGAACGCATCGCCGGATCTTTCGTTACTGCGCTATGCCGTGCTGGCGCTTGGCGATCGCCAATACACCAACTTCTGCGCCTTCGGCCGTGCGCTCGACGAGTGGCTGTTTGCCACGGGCGCACAGCGAGACGCCAACCGCATCGATGTCGACAACAGCGACCCGGCAGCGCTCGCCACCTGGCACGCGCAATGGGGCAGCCTCGGTGGCGCCATTGCGGAAACCGACGATGGCTTTGCGCCCTGGCGCCTGGTCACGCGCGAGCGTCTGAACCCCGGCAGCGTCGGTGGCCCGGTGTTCCATCTGGCGCTGCACCCCGAAACCGGCGCGCTGCCCGAGTGGCAGTCGGGCGATCTGGTCCAGATCGCCGTCGCGAGCGATCCGCGGCGCGCGCGCGATTATTCGATTTCGTCGATCCATGGCGATGGCGAGCTGCAACTGTTGGTCCGCCAGGAACGCCATCCCGACGGCACGCTCGGCGCTGCCTCGGGCCTCCTCACCTCGACGCTGTCGATTGGCGACAGCATCGCCCTGCGGCTGCGGCCGCACCGTGCGTTCCGCCTCGACGGCAATGAAGAAAGGCCGCTGATCCTGATCGGCAACGGCACGGGCCTTGCCGGATTGCGCGCTCATCTGCACCAGCGCGCGGCCGTCGGGCGCCACGACAACTGGCTGGTGTTCGGCGAACGCCAAGCCGCATTCGACTTCCTCTATCGCGAAGAACTCGAAGACTGGCTCGGCACGGGGGTGCTGCAGCGGCTCGACATGGTTTTCTCGCGCGACCAAACCGAGCGCCGTTACGTTCAACACCGGCTGCTGCAAGCGGCGGTATCACTGCGTGCATGGCTCGCGAACGGTGCTGCCGTCTACGTCTGCGGCAGCCTGCAAGGCATGGCGACGGGCGTCGATGCCGCCCTGCGCGAGATTGCCGGGGAGGCGCTGTGGCATGACATCACGGCTTCGGGCAGATACAGACGCGATATTTACTGAACGTTACCGGCAATCGGCATATCGGTCAGTTCATGCTCAGTAATTTTGTTGTCGTAGATCGACAACAAAACAGGCGTTCTGCTTCCGTGCATCGTGCTTTCGTTGTTGAGAACAATTATCATTCACTACGCTTTACAAAGATCTTGTAAACGACTCACCAGCCAGTCCCGATTGCTTCTCCGAGCGAGAACGCGAGCCCGCATGGACATCGCCAGCCGAGTTGATGTCCCTCCCGGGTCTCCCGGTTTCTTCCCGCTTTTCGGAGAACACTCATGGCCTACATCAAGAGCCGCAAACATGCCGCGCACAGCGTTCCTCAGTTTTCCGCCGCAGCCGCCGCCACACTGCTCGCCATCGCCGCGCCCGCCGCATTCGCACAGTCGTCGGCCGCCCTGCCCGAAGTCCGCGTCCAGGACTCGGCCGCAGCGGCCGATTACAAGGCCGACACTTCGGCCAATCCGAAGTTCACCGCACCGTTGCTGAACACGCCGCAAACCATCCAGGTCATCAAGGAACACATCATTCGAGACCAGGGCGCGACGACGCTGACCGAAGCGCTGCACAACACGCCCGGCGTAGGCACCTTCTTCCTGGGTGAGAACGGCAGTACCAGCACCGGCGACTCGGTCTACATGCGCGGCTTCGACAGCTCGAGCTCCATCTTCGTCGACGGCATCCGTGACCTGGGTTCGGTCTCGCGCGACATCTTCAACATCGATCAGGTCGAGATCGTGAAAGGCCCCTCGGGCACCGACGTAGGTCGCACTTCGCCCACCGGCTACATCAACCTCGTGACCAAGAAGCCGAAGCTCGAGGACAGTTTCTCGGGCTCACTGGGCTTCGGCAGTGCCGACTTCAAGCGTGGCAGCATCGACTGGAACAAGTCGCTCGGCGGCGAAAACGGTACCGGCGCGGCCTTCCGGCTGAACGCGGTGGACGAAGATGCCGGCGTGCCCGGCCGAGACCTCGTGAAGAACAAGCGCACGGCGATCGCACCGTCGCTCGCGCTGGGCCTGAACAGCCCCACGCGCATCTTCCTGGACTACCTCCACGTCAAGCAGGACAACGTGCCCGATGGCGGCGTGCCCACGATCGGCCTGCCCGGCTATTCCACGCCCGACGCCGCCACACTTGTCGGCCGACGCAACTTCCTCACCTACGCCTCGCCCGTCGACTCGCGCAACTTCTACGGCACCAGTTCTGATTTCGACAACGTGACGGCCGACATGTTCACCGCGCGGGTCGAGCATGACCTTACGCCCGGCATCACGATCCGCAACACGACGCGCTACGGCAAGACCAAGGAAGACTACATGCTGAACTCATTCATGAGCAGCACGGCCAATCTGTTGACGCCGAATGCGGCACTGCCGTCGAGCTGGACCGTGGCGCGCAGCCTGCCGACCAACAAGAACCAGACCAACACGATCTTCACGAACCAGACGAACCTCAGTGCCAAGTTCGACACCGGCAGCGTGGGCCACTCGCTGAATGCAGGCCTGGAAATCATCCGTGAAGAGCAGGAAACGCTGGGCTACTACGCCCAGAATGCCACCGTCTTCGGCGTGCCGGGCATTCGAAACAGCGGCGCCTTCCCTGCGGCCAGCGTCTATTCGCCGAATCCCTACGTGTACGGCTACAACCGCATTCCGAACGGCACCACCACCGATGGCAAGACCACCACCGTGGGCGCGTACGTCTTCGATACGGTCAAGTTCAACGAAAAATGGCAGCTGACCGGCGGCTTGCGCTTCGATCACTACGCGACCGACTACTACGCGTCGACCCTGAACGCAACCACCGGCGCACTGACGCCGAGCACTCTGAGCCTGTCGGACAACTTGATATCGGGCAAGCTCGGCCTCGTCTACAAGCCGACCGAGAACAGCAGCGTCTACGCGGCCTACGGCACCGCTGCGCAACCTCCGGGTGGCTCGAACTTCGCGCTGGCAGCGGGCGGCACCGGCAACAGCGCCGCGCGGACCGACTTCCTGCCGCAGAAAGCCAAGACCTATGAGGTAGGCACCAAATGGGACGTGCTGAACAAGCGCGTGGCGCTGACCGCGGCCCTGTACCGCACCGACGTGAGCAACGAAGTCGTGCAGGACAACGTCTCGCAGCTGTACTACCAAACCGGCAAGAAGCGCGTCCAGGGCATCGAACTCGGCGTCTCCGGCGCGCTGACCGAAAACTGGGGCATCACCTCGGGCTTCACCACCATGAACACCAGCGTTCTGAGTGGCCCCTCGGTGCTGGCCGACGGCTCGACCGCGCTGGCCTACACCCCGAAGAAGGCCTTCACGCTCTGGACCACCTACCAGTTGCCGTTCGGCCTGACCCTGGGCGGCGGCGCACGCTACAACGGCAAGCTCCTGCGCGGCAGCGACGGCGCCGTGGGCACGCCGGCGTATGTGGATGCGTACTGGGTCTTCGACGCCATGGCGTCTTATCGCATCAGCAAGAATGTGGACATCCAATTCAATGTCTACAACATCTTCGACAAGGACTACGTGGCGGCGATCAACAAGAGCGGCTATCGCTACACGCCGGGCATTCCGCGTTCCTACAAGATCACTGCGAACTTCGCGTTCTGATGCGCTTGCGTGCGCCGCTGCCGTCGCAGGCACCGGTGCGACACTCGAACCCTGGTACCACGCCGGGGTTTTTCCTTTTGGAGTTGCTGAAAAATGATGCTGCATGTACCCGACGTGCTGACACCAGAGCAGGTGCGCGAGATCCGCGCGACGCTCGACGCCACCCTGTGGATCGACGGCCGCGAAACCGTGGGCGACCAAGGTGCCCAGGTCAAGCGCAACCGCCAGTTGCCCGAGCATTCACCAGTCGGGCGCGAGCTCGGCAAGGCTGTGTTGGGCGCGCTGGCACGCAACGCCTTGTTTTTCTCGGCTGCGCTTCCCTCGCGCTTCGTCCCGCCGCTATTCAACCGCTACGAAGGCGGCGAACACTACGGGCTGCATGTCGACGGCTCGGTGCGCACCGTGCCCGGCACCGGTCAACAGCTTCGCACCGATCTGTCGTGCACGCTGTTCCTATGCGATCCCGAGAGCTACGAGGGCGGAGAACTCGAGGTCGTCGATACCTATGGCGCCCATGAAGTCAAACTTCCCGCGGGCGATCTGATCGTCTATCCGTCCAGCAGCCTCCATCGCGTCCGCCCCGTGACCCGCGGCGTTCGCATCTGCTCCTTTTTCTGGGTGCAGAGCATGGTCAGGGACGACAGCCGGCGAGGAATGCTCTTCGAGCTGGATCAGACCATTCTGAAACTGCGCGCTTCGATCGGCGAGCGCGACGAAACGGTTGCGCTGACAGGGCACTATCACAACCTGCTGCGGATGTGGTCCGAGGTCTAGCCAGAACCCGACGCGGGGCATGACCTTGGCGCAATGGTAGTTATTGCAAATGCGAAGAATTCGTATTTATAATCGAAGCTCTTTCATCAACCAGCCAGCCAGTCGCGCACCATGATCGTCTGCGTATGTCGCCGAGTATCAGACCGTGAGATCGCACGTCACGTGCGAGCGGGCATGACATTCGACGAAGTGCAGTTCGAACTCGGCGTGGGAACCCAATGCGGCCAATGCGAGGGCTGCGCGCGCGATGTCGTCGCGCAATGCAGCGCTTCACACCCAGTCGCCGCGCTCAGCCGTGAAGAGGCCCCGAGGTCGATCCAGCTTGCCAGCTCCATCACGGAAGGCAAGGCATGGAATTCTTCTCGGCACTCGGCGGTAGCCTGATCTTCGTCGCCGGCTCGGCCTGGTGGATCTTTCATAAGTAGCCCCATCAGTAATTCGCGGTTCTGCTGCAT
The DNA here is from genome assembly GCF_901827165.1 of Variovorax sp. SRS16. Lineage (NCBI taxonomy): Bacteria > Pseudomonadati > Pseudomonadota > Betaproteobacteria > Burkholderiales > Comamonadaceae > Variovorax > Variovorax sp. SRS16. Next base: position 1,756,305 of record NZ_LR594666.1, on the reverse strand, counting down.
CCGGGCACCTTTTCCGAGGGCTCGCACTCGAATGGTTGATCGTGTCTGACCGCTTTTTCTCGCCTTCCACCTCGGCCTTCGGCCTTTCGCGCAATGCCGTCATCGCGGGCAGCGTGGTGTTGTTCCATATTGCTGCACTCTGGGCGCTCCAGACCGGATTGATTCGCCGCGCTGCGGAAGTGATCGTCCCCGTCGAAATCCTGAGCCAGTTGATCGAGCCGCCCAAGCCCGCGGAACCGCCGCCTCCTCCGCCCCCGCCTCCGCCCAAGCGGGAGATCGTAAGGACGCCGCCACCGCCGCGGCCCCAGGCCATACGAGAGCCCAAGCCGACGCCGGCGCCCGATGCACCCACAGGCATGATCGAGCCACCGCCGCCAGCACTGATCGCACCTCCCGCCCCTCCGGAACCTCCCGCACCGCCAGCGCCACCACCGGCTCCGCCTGCGCCCAAGCTAGTCGAAGTGACTCAAGGCCAGACGCAGGTCATCCGCGAACCGCACGTCGTCTACCCCGCGATGAGCAAACGGCTGGGCGAAGCAGGCGTCGTGATCGTCGGCATCTACTTCAACAGCGGAGGCATTCCCAAGCGCGCGGAAATCCTCAAGTCCAGTGGCTACGACCGACTGGATCAGGCCGCTCGAGAAGCAGCACTCACCTATCAGGTGACGCCTTTCAGGCAGCCTGGCGCCAACGAGGCGACCGTCTACCTGCTGAAGGCGCCTTTCAATTTCACACTCACCCAGTAGTTTTTGGAGCATTTATGGATTCCCAATTTGGCCTGATGAACCTGTGGCATCAGGGCGACCTTGTCACCAAGGCGGTCGCCGTGCTGCTGGTCGGCATGTCGCTTGCGTCGTGGATCGTGATCATGATCAAGGCGCTCGATGTCATCAAATACAAGCGACTCGCCAAGCATTCCGCCGACTTCTGGCACAGCGAAGACTTCGCGACTGCGCTGAACAAGCTGGGCAAGGACGACAGCAACCCCTTTCGCGCGCTCGCGCTCGAAGGCCGCGAAGCAGCCGCGCACCATCGCAACACCAAAGCGCATCTACACGACGCGCTCGACGTAAGCGACTGGATCACGCGCGCGCTGCGCAATGGCATTGACGAATTCACGGCGCGTCTGCAAACGGGCCTCGCCGTCCTCGCCTCCGTCGGTTCGACCGCGCCCTTCATCGGCCTCTTCGGCACGGTGTGGGGCATCTATCACGCGCTGATGAGCATCAGCACGGCGGGCCAGGCAACGATCGACAAGGTGGCCGGCCCCATCGGCGAGGCCCTGATCATGACGGCAATGGGTCTTGCGGTCGCGATCCCCGCGGTGCTCGGCTACAACGCGCTGGTGCGCGGCAACAAATTCGTGCTGACCAAGCTCAACAGCTTCGCCCATGATCTGCACGCCTACTTCGTGACCGGCGCACGCGTGCAGAGCGGCAGCGTCGAAGCGACGGTCGTGCCGCTCAAGAAAGTCTGAACACCATGGCCTTCGGAACCCAGGACGAACCCGATGAGGTGATGAACGAGATCAACATGACGCCGCTGGTGGACGTCATGCTCGTTCTCCTGATCATCTTCATCATCACCGTGCCGGTCATGAAGCACGCGGTCAACATCGATCTGCCTCGCGCCACGAGCGAGCCCGAGCAGGCGAAGCCGCAGAACATCCTGTTCTCGGTGACCGCAGACGGCAGCTACTACTGGAACGACCAGAAGATCGCGGATGCCGACCTGGAGCCGCGATTGGCCACGGAAGCCGCCAAGGATCCGCAACCCGAACTGCATATTCGCGGCGACAAGGCAGTGCGCTACGAGCGCGTCGCGCAAGCCATGTCGGCAGCGCGCGAAGCGGGCCTGCGCAAGATCGGCTTCATCACGGAACCCGATCCGAAGTAGCTGCACGCAACGCGAATGATCGGCTCGGACGATTGACTTTTTATTGAGAACAATTATCATTCAATGATTGTTTTGAAAAGGCCTTCCGATGCAAGCCACGCCCAATGCCTTCTCCGTTCTGAGCCATCCCGCCCCGGGCGCATCGTCTGGCGGTCGCGCTGCGAACGAAGCGGCGCGCCCTGCCCCGCTACTCGAAAGCGCCGAACTCCTCAAGGGCAGCAAGACCGTCGGGATCATGCACAACGGCTCGCTCTATCGTCTTCAGGCCACCAAACTCGGCAAGCTGATCCTGACCAAATAGCCATCAGCCGCCTTCCGCGCAAGTTTCATCGTGGGGCGACTCGAGGAGATTCATCTCCAAAGGGTCGTTTTTTGCTAGCCAACGGTTCGCCGACTAGCCAAGCTTTTTTTCCACCTTGAACCCCGTCAAGCAAAACGCCGACCCTCGGGTCGGCGTTTGCGTTGGAAACGTCGCGCGATCAGAGACCGAGCGCGGCGATCCCTGCCTTGGCGATCTGCGCGTCTTCGTTCGACTTGACGCCGCTGACGCCGACAGCGCCGATCACATGGCCGTCCTTGACGATCGGCACGCCGCCTTCCAGCAGCCCCTCGATGCCGGGCACCGTCAGGAATGCCGTGCGGCCGCCGTTGATGATGTCTTCATAGCCCTTGCTGTCACGCCGACCCATCGCCGCGGTATGGGCCTTGGCAGGGGCGATATGAGACGAAAGCGCCGCGGCCCCGTCCAGCCGCTGCAACCACAGCAGGTTGCCCGCGTCGTCGGCGATCGCGATCGTCACTGCCCAATTGTTCTTCTGGGCTTCGGCCTCCGCCGCTGCGGCGATCGTCTTGACATCAGCGAGTTCGAGGAATGATTTGGTCTTCATGGTCTTGGTCAGAAAGTTGCGCAACCTGCAAGCATAGCGCCCACGTCTCGCATGAAGCCCTACGGTCTTTAGGAACATGCGAATGCGGGTCTTTCGTCGCGGCAAGCCCTTGCAGCATCCTAGAATGCCCGCAACTGCAGCATTGCAGCAACCACCAGGAGTTTCGGCAATGAACGACCGCGTCAACACCCTCGACACCTCCGTCGGCTATGGCCAGACGCTGCCGCAGGCAGAGCGCCAGCGCGTTCTGCGCAATACCTATTGGCTGCTGGCGCTGAGCCTGCTGCCCACCGTGCTGGGCGCCTGGTTCGGCGTGGCCACCGGCGTCACTCGCTCGCTGAGCGGGGGACTCGGGCTCATGGTGTTCATGGTTGGCGCCTTCGGTTTCATGTTCGCGATCGAGAAGACGAAGAATTCGGCCGCCGGCGTACCGATCCTGCTTGCCTTCACCTTCTTCATGGGCGTCATGCTGTCGCGCCTGATCGCGATGGTGCTCGGCTTCAAGAACGGCCCCGAGTTGATCATGACCGCATTCGGCGGCACCGCGGGGGTGTTCTTCGTGATGGCCTCCGTCGCAACCGTGATCAAGCGTGATCTGTCCGGCATGGGCAAGTGGCTCTTCGTCGGCGCAATGGTGTTGATGTTCGGCGCGATCATCAACATCTTCGTCGGCTCGAGCGCAGGCATGCTGGCCATCTCGGTCGCGGCGATCGGCATCTTCTCCGCGTTCATGCTCTACGACCTGAAGCAGATCATGGACGGCGGCGAGACCAACTACATCAGCGCCACACTGGCTTTGTATCTGGACCTCTTCAATGTGTTCCAGAGTCTTCTGGCATTGCTCGGCATCTTTGGCGGCGAACGGGACTGAGCGCTTTTGCGCGTCGATGGGAAAGGGCCTTCGGGCCCTTTTTCATGCGCGCTCGAATACCGCGATCGATTCCACGTGCGCCGTGTGCGGGAACATGTTGACCACCCCTGCAAAGGTACATCGATAGCCGGCCTGGTGCACCAGCAGCCCGGCATCGCGTGCCAGCGTCGAGGGGTTGCAGCTCACATAGACGATCCGCTTCGGTGGCACCCAATTGCCCGGATGAGCTTCGGTCTGTTGGTGCAAATCGGCGAGTGCCTTGGCCAAGGCAAACGCGCCTTCACGCGGCGGATCGACCAGCCACTTGTCGGCTGACCGATCGGCCACCAGCATCGCGGGCGTCATCTCGAACAGATTGCGCGCGACGAAGCTCGTCGCAGCCAGCGCAGGTCGACCTGCTGCGGCGGCGCGATTGCGCTCGAAGTTGTCCGCTGCCCGCGTCACCAGCGTGTCGCTGCCTTCGATGCCCAGCACTTCGCGCGCGCGGCTCGCGAGCGGCAGCGTGAAATTGCCGAGACCGCAGAACCAGTCGATGACCCGCTCGTCGGGTTGCACATCGAGCAGGCGCAACGCACGGCTCACCAGCGCACGATTGATGTGCGGATTGACCTGCGTGAAATCGGTCGGCTTGAACGGCATCGTGATGCCGAACTCCGGCAGTTCGTAGGAAAGCGTCGGCTTGCCGTGTTCGAGCAGCTTGACCGTCTGGGGCCCCTTTGCCTGCAGCCACCACTGGACTCCCACGTGCTGCACCGCGAAGGCCTTGAGCCGATCCACGTCCGCGACTGACAGCGGCGCCAGATGCCGCAACACCAACGCGATCACCCCGAGCGCCGCGCCGCCCGGCGCATCGCCGCAGGCCAGCTCAATCTGCGGGCAGGTATCGCGCGCGTCCATCGATCCGATGAGCTCGCGCAGCGGCATGAGCATGTCGCTGACCTGCGCCGGCAAGACCGGACACACCTTCATGTCTGCAAGATAGCGGCTCTTCCTCTCGTGAAACCCGATCAGCACCGTGCCTTTCTTCACCACGTGGCGCACCGACAGGCGCGCGCGATAGCGATAATGCCAGGTCGGCCCCTCGAGAGGCCGCATCATGTTCTCCGGCCGCACCTTGCCGAGGTGCCACAGGTTGTCCTCCAGCGCGCGCTGCTTCACCGCGACTTGCGCTGCCGGATCGAGATGCTGCATCTTGCAACCGCCGCAGGCGCCGGTGTGCAAGCCGAAATGCGGACAACCCGGCCGCACGCGCTGTGACGACTCGCGAGCAATCGCAGTTACCGTCCCCTGCTCCCAATTGTTCTTCTTGCGATGCACGTTGAACTGCACGTCCTCGAACGGCAGAGCGCCCTCGATGAAGACGACCATGCCGTCGGCCTTGTGCGCCACGCCCTGCGCGTCGAGATCGAGCGACTCGACGTGCAGCCATTCATTGCGCAGGCTCTGCGCTTCCTTCTTCTCAGTCGAATCCGTCATGCACGGATTGTCTCAGGGCGGCAAGCCCTGACCGACCCCAGCGCTAAAGGAGTGCGTCGCGCCGTACGCCCGCGCGCACGAGTTGGCGCCGCATCTTGGCAAGCGCTTCGTTCTGGATCTGCCGCACGCGCTCCCGCGTGAGGCCGAGACGTGTGCTCAAGACCTCGAGCGTCTCCGGATCGCGATCGTGCAAGCCATAGCGGCCTTCGAGCACTTCGCGCTCACGCTCGGTCAAGGCATGGATCCATTGGTTCAGAAGTTTTTCGACTTCGTGCGTCTGGGTCACACCGGTCGGGTCGCCCGCCTCGTCCTCCGAGGCCACGGTGTCGGCGAGCGTGAAGCTGTCGTCGCCTCGCTCGCTGGCCGTGTCGAGCGAGCGCGGAGCCTCTGCGAGCGCCATGAGCTCGGCGACCTCCCGCACCTCGCGACCCAACAGCGCCGCAACGTCCTCGACCCTCACGCCGTCAGGCCGTCGGGCGATGAATTCCGCATCCCCCTCGAGCGATCGACGCGCCCGTATCACCTGCTGCAGTTCGCGCACCACGTGAACGGGCAAACGGATCGCCCGCGCCTGCATCATCGCGGCACGCTCGATCGACTGCCGAATCCACCACGTCGCGTAGGTCGAGAAGCGGAATCCGCGCTCGGGCTCGAACTTGTTGATCGCATGCATCAGGCCCAGATTGCCTTCCTCGATCAGATCCTGCAGCGGTACGCCCCGGCCAAGATATGCCTTCGCGATGTTGACGACGAGCCGCAGGTTGTGCTCGATCATCGATTGACGCGCTGCGAAATCGCCGTTGCGCGCCGCACAGGCGGTTTGATATTCCTGGTCGGGCGTGAACAGCTGCGTGCGCCGGATCTCGCGCAGATAGACCGTCAACGAATCGCCGCCCTCGCTGCCCAGGTCCTGCAGTGCAGCGTCGCGAGGATCTTCGCGAGCGACCTCGTCGTCCGGCCGATCTGCAACGTGGTCGGAAGGAAAGGCCGAAGCGGCAGGCCCGAAGCCCGCCACGCTGCCGTTGCCCGCCTTTCGCCGCACGACCGGGGTGCGATGAGGGCGAGCGTTGGTCATGGCGCTAACGCGCGGGCAGGTAGCGCGCCGGATCGACCGGCTTGCCCTGACGGCGTATCTCGAAATGCAGCTTCACGCGGTCGGCGTCGCTGCTGCCCATCTCTGCGATCTTCTGGCCCTTTTGCACCGACTGGTCTTCCTTCACCAGCAGCGTGCGGTTGTGCGCATAGGCCGTGAGGTAGGTGTTGTTGTGCTTGAGGATGATCAGGTTGCCATAGCCGCGCAGGCCGGCGCCCGCATAGACGACCCGTCCGTCGGCTGCGGCAAGTACGGGGTCGCCGGCCTTGCCGCCGATGTCCAGGCCCTTGTTCTTCGCTTCATCGAAGCCGGCGATCAGCGCGCCTTGTGCAGGCCAGATCCAACCCACGTCCTCGTCGCCAGAAGCAGCCGCAGGCGGCGCAGTGCTGACGGGCGGCGTGGCCGGCTTCACTGCAGGGGCCGAGGCCACTGCCGGCGCAGAAGCCGCACTTGCGATGGGCGCGGCGCTGGCCGGCGTACCGGGCCGGGTTGCGACGGCGGCTGCTTCGGCGGCGCCGACCGGCGGAATCACGCGCAGAACTTGGCCGACTTCGATCAGGTCGGGGTTGTCGAGATTGTTCCACTTGGCGATGTCGCGCCAGTTCTGATTGGTTTCCGTGCCGATGCGGCGAATGGTGTCGCCCGGACGCACGGCGTAGTAGCCCGGCTTGCCGTAGTTCTCGATGCCCGGAAGCGGCTTGCCGGATGCGTCCGTGGTGATGGGCGGAACGCCCGGCCCATTGGCACCGAGGTTGACAGCGGGTGCGCGTGTCATGGTCCCGCGGTCTTCGACCGGTGCGGGGCCGCGGTCCGCGGCGCACCCCGCAATCACGAGCGAAATAACCAGCGTGACGCCGGCAAGCCAGCTCCGATTGCCAATACCCTGCATGTGTTCGTCCTTCAAGCAATTCCCGATTTTAGGGGGACAAAGTGAACCGCCTCAAGAATGCGGCGCTCCAGTCCGCGTACGGTTTTGTCTATCACGACCAAGGCCTGTCCACCCGTCGCCGATTGCGTCGGCGCCACGATCCGGCCCCCTACCGCCAGCTGTGCGATCCACGCTTCCGGCACGGACTCGCCGCCTGCCGCGGCGATGATTGCCGCATAGGGCGCGCCCTTCGGATAGCCCACCATGCCATCGCCCAGCAGCAAGTGAACGGTCGCCAGCCGGAACGCACGAAGATTGGCCCGCGCCTTTTCGTGCAGTCCGCGCAGCCGCTCGATGCTGTAGACCTCGGTCGCCACATGGCTCAGTACCGCCGCCTGATAACCGCAACCGGTGCCGATCTCGAGCACCCGGCCCAGGCGATCGCCAGGCTTGTTCGCCAACGCCGGCGCTCCGAGCAGCAGCTCGATCATGCGCGCCACCACGTTCGGCTTGGAAATGGTCTGGCCCAGTCCGATCGGCAGGCTGGTGTCTTCATAGGCCTGGTTCACGAGCGCGCTGTCGACGAAACGGTGGCGTTCGACCGTGCCCATCGCGCGCAGCACGCGCCCATCGGTGATCCCTTGCGCCGCGAGTCGCTGAACCATCCGAGCGCGCACGGCGTTCGAGGCCATCGAAGGCGCATCGTGGACCATCGGCTTGGCAGGCGCCGCAGGTCTGCGACCCTGCGTTGCCGCAGCCGCGGTCGGCGTCAGTCGGACGGGGAATCCAGGGCGCTGACTTGCCATGTCAGGACGGCTCGGAAAAACGTGCGATCGTCTCGCGCCATTGTCCGAGGTTCGCATGGTCGGTCAGGTCGATCTGCAAGGGCGTCAACGCGACATGGCCTGCCGCGGTGGCATGGAAATCCGTGCCCTCGCCGCTGTCCTTTGCGCCACCCGCGCCAGCGATCCAGTACATCGTCTCGCCGCGCGGGCTGTCCTGCGTGATGACCTTCTCGGCCGCATGACGGCGCCCGAGTCTGCAGACCTTGACGGGCTTGAGTTCGTCGAACGGCCGGTTCGGCACGTTGACGTTGAGCAGGAACGGCGAGCCTTCGAGCATGCGTTCGCGTTCGATGCGCTCGACCAGCCTGCGCGCGACCTGCGCTGCCGCATCGACGTGCGCCCAACCTTTCTCGATCTGCGAGAAAGCGATGGCCGGAACGCCGAAGAGATAAGCCTCCATGGCGGCGCCAACGGTGCCCGAGTAGATCGTGTCGTCGCCCATGTTCGCGCCGTTGTTGATGCCCGAGACCACGAGGTCGGGCCTGTAGTCGAGCAGGCCCTTGAGCGCGATGTGAACGCAATCGGCCGGCGTGCCGGTCACATAGCGGAACCCGTTGTGCGCGGTATGGACATAGAGCGGCGCGGACAAGGTGAGCGCGTTCGACTTCGCGCTGTTGTTGTGCTCGGGAGCGACCACCTCGACTTCCGCGATCTCCTTCAATGCATCGTGCAGCGCGACGATGCCTGGAGCCTGGAAACCATCGTCATTCGAAATAAGTATCTTCATGTCGTCTTTGAGTGCGCGCGATTGTAGGCGCCGGGTGCGTCACGACAGGGACAACAGCCACCTTGGGCCGCCGCCTATCATGACCCTTGTTTATTGTCCTCAAGACCCACCTCAAAAGGAGAGACGAGCATGCACGCATGGCTCTGCGAGAACCCGACCGGCGTCGAAGCGCTGACCTGGAAAGAACTGCCGACCCCGGTGCCCGGCCCCGGCCAGGTGTTGATCGACATCAAGGCTGCGAGCCTGAATTTTCCTGACCTGCTGATCGTCCAGAACAAATACCAGATCAAGCCGCCGCTGCCCTTCGTGCCCGGATCGGAATACGCGGGCGTGGTCGCTGCCGTCGGCGAAGGGGTCACCCACCTGCACCTCGGACAGAACATCGCCTGTCTCTCGGGCACCGGAGGCTTCGCCACCCACACGCTGGCGCCTGCTGCGCTGTGCATGCCGCTGCCCGAGGGCTTCGGGTATGTCGACGCGGCGGCGTTCATCATGATTTACGGGACCTCGTGGCATGCATTGATGGACAGGGCGCAACTCAAGTCTGGCGAAACCGTCTTGATACTCGGCGCGGCAGGTGGCGTCGGCACCGCGGCAATTCAGATCGCAAAGGCCGCAGGCGCCAAAGTCATTGCCGCAGCGTCGACCGATGAGAAATGCGAGCTCTGCAAATCCATTGGCGCCGACCTCGCCATCAACTACACCACGAACGCGTTGCCCAACGGATTTCGCGAAGCCATCAAGTCGGCAACGAACGGCAAAGGCCCCGACGTCATCTACGATCCGGTGGGCGGCGAATTCGCCGAGCCCGCGTTCCGCTCGATCGGCTGGCGGGGCCGCTATCTCGTCGTCGGCTTCGCTGCCGGCCCGATTCCATCGCTGCCATTGAATTTGATGCTGCTCAAAGGCGCATCGGTGGTGGGCGTGTTCTGGGGTGATTTCGCCAAGCGCGAGCCCAAAGCCAATGCGCAGATGATGGCCGAATTGGCAAGATGGTACGGCCAGGGAAAGATCAAGCCCGTGATCGACCTGACGATGCCCATGGCAGACCTGAAGGCCGCCTACGAGCGCCTCGGCTCGCGCGGCGTCAAGGGCAAGCTGGTCATGGTGAACTGAAGACCCTGCGAGCAGCCGCAATGAAAAAGCCCGCTCGCGCGGGCTTTTTCATTGCGGCGGTGCGGGAACTACTTGATCTCGAAGTCCGCCAGCGATTTTCCAGCGGCGAGTGCCTCGGTGATCCAGCGCGGTTTGCGCCCACGCCCGCCCGACCAGGTTTCGCCATTGGGCGAGCGGTATTTTGCGGCGGACTTGGGGGCCGCAGCGCCTGAACCGCGTTTGCCTGCACGCGGGGTGAGCTTCAGATCGGCGGCGGTCAATCCGTATTCGGCAACTTTTTTGCGCAGCTCCTCGATGATGCCCGCGCGTTCTTGGTTGCGCAGTTCTTCGGCTTGCTTGCGCAATTGCGCAATCTGCTCGTCGTGCTTCTTGATCTGGGAATTGATATCTGCAAGGGTCGAGGCCATCGATGCAAATCCTCCGAATTGAAAAGTCAAAATTCTAATTCAAATCCCAATTGCCGCAAGCGCCGCAAACAAAAAAGCGCCGACCAGACGGTCGGCGCTTTTATCAAGAAGATTTGGGGTGGCTGATGGGACTCGAACCCACGACGACCAGAATCACAATCTGGGACTCTACCAGCTGAGCTACAGCCACCGCAGAGTTTGCAATTGTAGCGTCAAAAAACTAGCGTTCCGCAGTGGCAGGTGTATCCGCGGGCCTCGGCACCAAGATCTGAGCCTTGAACCTGTCCTTCAACACGTCGTAGTAGGCCGCGTTCTCTGCCGAGGCCACAGCCTGCGCAAACTGCTCGTTCTCGTGGTGCGCTTCCTCGGGCGCGGGCGGCGTGCGGGGCACGGACTTGTTGACGCGCACGACAGCATATCCCTGAGCGCCCAGATCGACGCCGATGAAGGCAGGCAGCTTGGCGATGTCGGCACGCAAGGCGGCTTCGATCACGGGCGCGGGCTGGGATTGCGTCTCCAGACGCGACACGGTGATCGGCGCCGCGAAGGTGGCGCCGGCGGCATCGGAACGCCAGGCTGCAAGCCTGGCCTCGCCTTCGGTCCTGGCAAGCGCCGCGGCACGTTCAGCGACCACCAGGGTCCGGACCTTGTCCTTGACCTCGTCGAACGGCAACGAGCGCGCGGGCGCGTATTTCGTGATACGTCCCGAGACGAGCTGGTTCGGCCCGATTTCGATGGCTTCGGTGTTGTGCTTGCGTTCGAGCGAATCGGCAGCATAGAGCGCGCTCAGGAAGTTGCGGCTCCCCAGCACGCCCGTCGCGCCAGGCGCCGGTGTACGTCCGACCTGGCTCGCGGTCTGGATGGTCAGCTTGAGCTTGTCCGCCGCCGGCTTCAGGCTGTCGGGCTGCTGATAGACGATGTCGGTGAAGCTCTCGGCTGCCTTGGCGAATTCCTGTGTTGCCTGCTGACTGCGCAGCTCGTTCTCGATGGTGGCGCGCACCTTGTCGAACGGCGGAACCACGGCCGGCTTGATGTCGTTGAGCTGGATGATGTGATAGCCGAACTCGGTCTCGACGACATCGCTGATCTCGCCCTTCTTGAGCGCGAACAGGACGTCCTCGAACGGCTTGACCATGGCGCCGCGCGTCACGAAATCGAGATCGCCGCCCTTCTCCGCCGACCCGGGATCCTGCGAGTTCTTGCGTGCGACCTCGGCGAAAGTATCGGGCGCCTTGCGAACTTCGGCCAGCAGTTGTTGCGCCTTCGCGCGCGCCTTCTCGCGCTCGGCGGCCGGCGCCCCGGCGGGTGCGCTGATGAGGATGTGGCTGGCGCGCCGTTCCTCCTTGGTGCCGAAGCGGGCCATATTCTGGTCGTAGTAGGTCTTGAGATCGGCCTCGTTGACGGCGATGTTCTTCTTGGCTGCATCGAGGTCCAGCAGCAGGTACTCGATGTTGGCTTGCTCGGGCACCTGGAACTGCGCGGCGTGGGCCTTGTAGTAGCTCTCGAGGTCGGCGTCGCTGACGCTGACCTTGGCCGTGAAGTCGGCCGGATTGAAACGCGCCACCTGCACCTCGCGCCGGTCGTAGAACGCGTTCAGTGCGGCGGCCGCCTGCGCGGACGTGGCAAAGGCGGTGCCGGAGATGCCGAGCAGCACCTGCTGCGTGGCCAGTTCGGCGCGCACGGACGCTTCGTACTGCTCGGGCGTGCGGCCGGTAACCTGCATGAAGCGTTCGCGATCGAACTTGCCGTCGGGCGTGCGGAAGGAGGCCAGCCCCGCGTCTTCGGCGAACAAGCGCGAGAGCCGCTCCTCGGAGACGGTCATGTTCGATTTCGAGGCCGCGGCCGAGAGAACGCGGTCGCGCACCATGCGCTCCAGCGTCGCGTAGCGCGCCGCATCCGAATCGAGCAGGGCCGGGTCGACATTGGGTGCCTGCTGCCGAATCCGGTCCACCTCGTTGCGGTGCTGCGCGTCCCATTCCGGCCGCGTGATGTCGTCGCCAGCCACGCGGGCGACCTTCTCGCCGCTGCCGCCACCCTGTTGATACCGATCGACGCCGAACAGCACGAACGACGGAATGATCAGCAAGAACAAGAACACCATGACGATCTTGTTGTACTTGCGGAAGGAATCAAACATGCTTGAACACTCTCTGTGACGGATGCCTGGACAGCAACAAAAAAGGCGAACACTTCGTTCGCCTTTGCATCGGATGGTGGGTGCTGAGGGGTTCGAACCCCCGACCTACGCCTTGTAAGGGCGCCGCTCTACCAGCTGAGCTAAGCACCCCACCGGGAAAACGATGTCTCAGTTCAACGCGTCTTTCAACGCCTTGCCGGGACGGAACTTGGGAATCTTGGCTGCCTTGATTTTAATCGCGTCGCCGGTGCGCGGATTGCGCCCCGTGCGAGCGGCCCGTTTGCCCACTGCGAAAGTGCCGAAGCCGACGAGCGACACGGAGCCGCCCTTTTTGAGCGTGGTACGAATGGCGCCGATGGTCGATTCGAGTGCGCGCGTGGCAGCGGCTTTGGAGATGTCGGCGTTTTTTGCGATGTGCTCAATCAGTTCGGTTTTGTTCACAAGGACCCCTTGCAGGAAAAATTGTTGATCGGTTTCGTCAGAAGCAATGCCAGCCCATGACGACGCCACGGGCGTGATGAAGGAAGAAAGGGTGGCAGTTCTGACGCGCCGGCAGCGCACTGCCGACAAGGATTACAACCACTGGCCTACGGGGTGTCAATACGACACTCAGCGCGCGACGCAGCGGGGACCGCGATTTTAAGGGCGATTTTCAGCAGGTGTTTCAGAGCGCCTGTGCGATGGCCTGGCCCAGATCGGCCGTGCTTGCGCTTCCACCGATGTCCGGCGTGCGCGGCGCGCCGCTTCCCGGCGCCAGGACCTTCTCGATCGCCGCCAGGATTGCATCGTGCGCAGCCTTGTGGCCGAGGAACTCCAGCATCATCGCGCCGCACCAGATCTGGCCGATCGGATTGGCGATGCCCTTGCCCGCGATGTCCGGCGCCGACCCGTGCACCGGCTCGAACAGCGAAGGCGTCGTGCGCTCGGGATTGAGATTCGCGCTCGGTGCGATGCCGATGGTACCGGTGCAGGCGGGCCCCAGATCGGACAGGATGTCGCCGAACAGGTTGCTCGCCACCACCACATCGAAGAAGTCGGGCCGCTGCACGAAGTGCGCGGTCAGGATGTCGATGTGGAACTTGTCGAGCCTGACGCCCGCATAGCGCTTGGCCATTTCCACCACGCGCTCGTCCCAGTACGGCATGGTGATCGAGATGCCGTTGGACTTGGTCGCGCTGGTCAGATGCTTCTTGGGCCGCGATTGGGCGAGCTCGAAGGCGAACTTGAGCACCCGATCGACGCCCACGCGGGACATCACGGTTTCCTGCACCACGATCTCGCGCGCGGTGCCTTCGTACATGCGCCCGCCGATGCTCGAATATTCGCCCTCGGTGTTCTCGCGCACGATGTACATGTCGATCTCGCCGGGCTGCCGCGGCGTGCCGTCGCGCCGCACTACCGGCGCCACGATGCCGGGCATCAGGCGCGCGGGCCGCAGGTTGATGTACTGGTCGAACTCGCGGCGAAACAGCAGCAGCGAGCCCCAGAGCGACACGTGGTCCGCGATCTTCTCGGGCCAGCCGACGGCGCCGAAGTAGATGGCGTCGTGGCCGCCGATCTGGTCTTTCCAGTCGTCGGGCAGCATCTTGCCGTGCTTCTCGCAGTAGTCCCAGCTCGAAAAACCGAAGTGGTCGAACTTCAGGTCGATGCCGAATTTGCGGGCCGCGGCATCGAGGACCCGCAGGCCTTCGGGCATGGTTTCCTTGCCGATGCCGTCGCCGGCGATGACTGCGATGCGCTGGGTGCTCATGGCTCGATCCTTTGGTGTCTCATGGAAGAAAGGGGCGCGTGCGCCGAAGTCCCGCGCTGCGCCTTTCACTCGAATATAGCGGCGGCTTGTGACCCGTGCACCGATGACGGCTCGCCGGCCTCAGCGCTCGCCGCGCACCACCAGGCTCACGCCGACAGCCGTCGTCGCGATGCCGGCCACCGTCATGGCGGTGATCGGCTCCCCGAACAGCACCCAGGCCATGACCGCGGTGCACGGCGGCACCAGGTAGAGCAGGCTCGTGACCGCGGTAGCGGTCCCGCGCTGGATGAGGATGTAGAGCAGCGAGCTGCCGCCCAGCGACAACCCCAGCACCGACCACGCCATCGCGCCGCCTGAGGACAGGTTCCATTGAATGGCGTCGGTTTCGAGCGCGGCGAAGGGCAGCGTGACGAGCAGCGCCGCGCTGAGCTGAACCGCGCTGGCGCTGCGAACATCGCAAGGCGCGACGAAGCGCTTCTGGTACAGCGTGCCGATCGTGATGGAGAAAAGGGCCATCAGCGCAAGCCCCATGGTCAGCGCGCTGACCTCCGTGCCCTGGCCCAGCTTGCGAAAGACCACCAGCACCAGGCCGGCGAAGCCGAGTATCAGGCCGGCCCACTGCCGGCGCGTGATCGAGCCGCCGCGCATCGACAACCAGATGGCCGTGAGCACCGGCTGGATTCCGACCAGCAGCGCCGTGAGGCCCGAGCCCATGCCTGCCCGCACGGCCGCCCAGACACCCCCGAGATAACCCGCCTGCATCAGGACGCCAGTGACCGCCAGATGCGCCCACTGCGCGCGCCGGATCGGCCATGCGACACGCGCAGCGCGCACCCAGACGAGGAAGCAGATCACCGACAGCGCGTAGCGCACCGCCAGGAACTTGAGCGGCGGCGCATAGGGCATGCCGAAACGCGCCACCACGAAGCCCGTGCTCCAGATGAACACGAACACCGCCGGCATCGCACGCAACCAGCCCGACCGGCCGGCCGCTCCCCTCATTTCGCGCGGGCCCGGATTTCGGGGATGGCCTTTTGCAGGTAATAGACCATCGACCAGACCGTGAGCACGGCGGAGATCCAGATCAGCCACCGCCCCCAGGCGCCGGTGTCGATCACGCCGAACAGCAAGCCGTTGAAGAGCAGGAACGGGATCGCGACCATCTGCACCACCGTCTTGACCTTGCCGAGCATGTGCACCGCCACGCTCTTGCCGGCGCCGATCTGGGCCATCCATTCGCGCAGCGCCGAGATCGCGATCTCGCGGCCGATGATGATCAACGCCACGAACACGTCGGCGCGGTTCAGGTGCACCAGAACCAGCAGCGACGCGCACACCAGGAACTTGTCGGCGACGGGGTCCAGAAAGGCACCGAAGGCCGAGGTCTGGTTGAGCTTGCGCGCGAGAAAGCCGTCGAGCCAATCGGTCATCGCGAACACGATGAACATCACCGTCGCGATGAGGTTGCGCGTCGGCTCGGACAGCGGCAGGTAGAAAACGCCCACGATCAGCGGAATCGCGACGATGCGCGTCCAGGTCATGATCGTCGGCAGAGTCCAGAACATTCAGAAGAGTATATGGCTCGCCCCCAGGCTTGCTCGCTTCGCGTAGCCGCCTTCCCCCTACCGGGGGCAACACCGGCAGACCGGCGGAGCCGGTTCCGCGGTGTTTCACGAAGGGGCCTGGCTTCGCCGGCCGCTTCAGTGCAAGGCCTTGTAGATTTCTTCGGCGAGGTCTGCGGCGATGCCTTCGACCGATGCGATGTCTTCCACGCTGGCGGCCGCGACGCCGCGAATGCCGCCGAAGCGCTGCAGCAAACGAGCCCGACGCTTGGGGCCGATGCCCGGGATGTCTTCGAGCTGGCTGCCGCCCACCCGCACCTTCGCCCGTTTCGCGCGCATGCCGGTGATCGCGAAGCGATGCGCCTCGTCGCGGATCTGGGCGACCAGCATCAGCGCGGCCGAGTCGCGGCCCAGATAGACTTTTTCGCGGCCATCGGCGAACACGAGTTCTTCCAGGCCGACCTTGCGCCCCTCGCCCTTTTCCACGCCGACGATCAGCGACAGCGGCAGGCCCAGCTCGCTGAACACCTCGCGCGCCATCGACACCTGTCCCTTGCCGCCATCGACCAGCACCAGGTCGGGCATCTGCGCCGCCCGCGTGCCCGGGCGCGCGTCGGCACCGCCGCCATCGCCTGCCGTCGGGGCGTCGCTCTCCGCTGCCATCGCTTCGGCCAGCTTGCCGTAGCGGCGATGCAGCACCTGCCGCATCGCGGCGTAGTCGTCGCCCGGCGTGATGCCGTCGATGTTGTAGCGTCGGTATTCGCGGTTCTGCATGGCATGGTGTTCGAACACCACGCACGAGGCCTGCGTCGCCTCGCCCGCGGTGTGCGAGATGTCGAAGCATTCGACGCGGAAATTGTCCAGGTCGTCCGGCGCGAGTTCGAGCGCATCGACCAGCGCCCGTGTGCGTGCCTGCTGCGAGCCCTCCTCGGCGAGCAGGCGCGCGAGCTGCAGGCCGGCGTTCGTGAGCGCCATCTCGAGCCAGTGCCGGCGCTGCTCGTGCGGCTGGAACACGGCCGTGATGCGCGTACCGGACTGCTGCGATACGGCCGCGATCAGGTCGCGGCTCACCAGCTCGCTCAGCACCAGCGTGGCGGGAACGGGCACGTCGATGTAGTGCTGCGCGATGAAAGCCTCGAGCACCTGCACCTCGACCGCATCGGAAAGCGGCAGCGGATCGT
The DNA here is from genome assembly GCF_901827165.1 of Variovorax sp. SRS16. Taxonomy (NCBI): domain Bacteria; kingdom Pseudomonadati; phylum Pseudomonadota; class Betaproteobacteria; order Burkholderiales; family Comamonadaceae; genus Variovorax; species Variovorax sp. SRS16. The sequence continues at coordinate 1,739,489 of NZ_LR594666.1, read as the reverse complement.
CGCCCTCCGACTCGTGCTCGCCCTGCTGGATCTGCGTGGCGTCCTCGACATGCACCGGGAAGTAGGCGCGGTCGCCCAGGTGCCGCCCGCCGCGGACCATCGCCAGGTTGACACAGGCCTTGCCGCCCTGCACCTTGACCGCGAGGATGTCGACGTCCTTGTCCGATGCGATCTCGATCGACTGCTGATGGAGCACGCGCGACAGCGCCGACATCTGGTTGCGCAGCTCGGCCGCCTGCTCGAACTCCAGCTTTTCTGCATGGGCTGTCATGCGCGCCTCGAGCTGGGTCAGCACGGCCTGCGTGTCGCCCATCAGGAAGGCCTCCGCGTTGGCTACGTCCTGCGCATAGGCCTCGCGCGTGATGTAGTCCACGCAGGGCGCAGTGCAGCGCTTGATCTGGTAGAGCAGGCAGGGCCGCGTGCGGTTGCTGTACACCGTGTCCTCGCACGTGCGCAGCTTGAAGACCTTCTGCAGCAGCTGGATCGATTCCTTCACCGCCCAGGCGCTCGGGTAAGGACCGAAGTAGCGGTGTTTGCGGTCGACCGCGCCGCGATAGTAGGCGAGCCGCGGAAACGTGTGCGAGGCGATCTTCAGATACGGATAGCTCTTGTCGTCGCGAAACAGGATGTTGTAGCGCGGCTTGAGCGACTTGATCAGGTTGTTCTCGAGCAGCAGCGCCTCGGCTTCGGAGCGCACCACCGTGGTTTCCATGCGGGCGATCTTCGAGATCATGTGGCCGATGCGCGTGCCGGCATGGCTCTTCTGGAAATAGTTCGCGACGCGCTTTCGCAGGTTGCGCGCCTTGCCCACGTAGAGCACCGCGCCGGCCGCATCGAAATAGCGGTAGACGCCGGGCAATTGCGGCAGTGCCGCGACTTCGCTGAGCAGTTGATCGGAATGCGTTTCGGACATCGTCCTGTCTGTGGCCATGGGGGCTGTAGAGTATCCCGCGATGCGCTGGGACATTTTCTGCAAGGTGATCGACAACCATGGCGATGTAGGCGTCTGCTGGCGGCTGGCCTGCGGGCTGGCAACCCAGGGGGAGACGGTCAGGCTGTGGATCGACGATCCTTCGGCACTGGCATGGATGGCGCCCCGGGGTTTCGAAGGCGTCACCGTGATCGCATGGACGCAAGAAGCTGCCGACCGGCATGCCGACACGCAGCCGGCGCCGGATGTGCTGATCGAGGCCTTCGGCTGCGAGCCGGCCCCATCGGTCATTGCCCGCTACGCCGCCGGCGCGCGCCGGGGCGCAACGAAGCGCGGATGGATCAATCTGGAGTACCTGTCGGCCGAGCCCTATGTGGAACGACTTCACGGCCTGCCTTCGCCGGTCTTCCGGGGGCCGGGCGACGGCCTGACCAAGCACTTCTTCTATCCGGGCTTCACGGCCGCGACGGGCGGCGTGCTGCGCGAACCCGACCTGCTCGCATGCCGCGAGCGCTTCGACCGCGGTGCGTGGCTCGCACAGCAAGGCATTGCATGGCAAGGCGAGCGCCTGGCCTCCCTGTTCTGTTACGAACCGGCCGCGCTGTCGGACCTGATCGCCCAACTCGAGCAATCGGCGTCGCCGACGCGCCTGCTGGTGACCGCGGGACGTGCCGCCGCGGCCTTGCCGCCGGGGCCGGCGCGGCGCGGCGCGCTGTCGATCTCATGGCTGCCTCATCTGCCGCAGACGGATTACGACCGCCTGCTCTGGGCCTGCGACCTGAATTTCGTGCGCGGAGAAGACTCGCTGGTCCGTGCGCTCTGGGCCGGCGCACCCTTCGTCTGGCAGATCTATCCCCAGGACGACGACGCCCATCACATGAAGCTCGACGCCTTTCTGGCCTGGGCGCAGGCACCCCGCTCGCTGCATGATTTCCACCATCTCTGGAACGGCATGGGCGCGGGCACCCTCCCCTTTCTCGACGATGCAACCCTGGCTTCGTGGCGCGCCGCGGCCCTCGCAGCGCGTGCGCGGCTGCTTGCCCAGGACGATCTCTTGACCCGGTTGCGGCGCTTCGTCGCCCAAAAAAGCTAAAATTGCAGGCTTTGCGGATTTCCGGCGGTGGTCAGTGTCGACTCCGGCCGCACCTTCCGCTGAACCCGCCGCGGTGAATGCGCCGAAGGGCCCTGAACTCCAACAGGCCCGAAGACGCACCGAGCGGCCAACATCCAGAGACCCTGATCATGAAAATCGCTCAAGAAATCCGCGCCGGCAACGTCATCATGCACGGCAAGGACCCGATGGTCGTCCTCAAGACCGAATACAGCCGCGGCGGCCGCAATTCCGCCACCGTGCGCATGAAGCTCAAGAGCCTGATCGCCAACTTCAACACCGAAGTGGTCTTCAAGGCCGACGACAAGATCGACCAGATCGTGCTCGAGAAGAAGGAATGCACCTATTCCTACTTCGCCGACCCGATGTACGTCTGCATGGACTCGGAATACAACCAGTACGAGGTCGAGGCCGAGAACATGGGCGACGCGCTCAACTACCTCGACGACGGCATGCCGGTCGAAGTGGTGTTCTACGACGGCAAGGCCATTTCGGTCGAGCTGCCGACCAGCGTCGAGCGCGAAATCACCTGGACCGAGCCGGCCGTCAAGGGCGACACCTCGGGCAAGGTCATGAAGCCGGCCAAGATCTCGACCGGCTTCGAGGTCGGTGTGCCGCTCTTCGTGGCACAGGGCGACCGCATCGAGATCGACACCCGCACCGGCGAGTACCGCAAGCGCGTCTGAACGTCGTCGCCGGCGGATCCACGAGGCTCCTGCGGGAGCCTTTTTTGCGCACGCTGCGGCGCGCACAATCCAGCACCGTTCATCGCCTCACCATGCCCAACAACTCACACGATCTCCACGACAAGCGCCTTGCCGACGCCTGGGCCACGCTCCGGGCCCATTCCGAAAAGGGGCTGCCGCTCGACCCGGATCCCTCGCGTCTGGCCTTTGCCGATCCCGAGTTCCTGCTGCGCCGCGAAACGCGCGGGCTGCGCATGCAGCTCGAGCTGATGAAGCCGGACATCGAGATGCGCGAGCACGGCATCGAGAACACGGTGGTGGTGTTCGGCAGCGCGCGCTTTCGCAGCGAGGAGGAATCCGGCGCGCTGATCGCCCAGGCCGAAGCGGCCGGCGACACCGTCGCGGCGGAGCGCTGGCGCAAGCTGGCGCGCAACTCTCACTACTACGAGAAAGCGCGCGCCTTCGGCCGGATGGTTGCGCAATACAGCAACGACAAGGAGCCGCAGGACAAGCTCTTCGTCTGCACCGGCGGCGGCCCCGGCATCATGCAGGCCGCCAACCGCGGTGCCTATGAAGGCGGCGGCCTGTCGGTCGGCCTCGCGATCGCGCTGCCGATGGAAGAAGAAGCCAACCCGTACGTCACGCCGGCGCTCAGCTTCAAGTTCCACTACTTCGCGATCCGCAAGATGCACTTCATGATGCGGGCGAAGGCGCTGGTCGCGTTTCCGGGCGGCTTCGGAACGCTCGACGAGCTGTTCGAGGTGATCACCCTGGTTCAGACCCGCAAGGCCAAGCCGGTGCCGATCGTGCTCTTCGGCTCGGACTACTGGAAGCAGTCGATCAATTTCGAGTTCCTGGCGGAGGAAGGCGTGATCTCGCCCGGCGACGTGAAGCTGATCGAGTACGTGGACGCGCCGCAGGACGCCTGGGACGCGATCAGGCGCTTCTACAAGCTTTGATGCCCTGCGGCAGGGACCTGGAGACCCCACACCGAGCGCGTGCCGAGCGCCACCACGCCGCTGACGATCCAGAACATGCCGGCCACGCCGATCAATGCGCCCCCCGCGCCGAACAGCATCGGCGTCGCGACGCTGGAGGCATTGAGCGTCATCAGGCGCAGGCCCAGCGCCTCGCCGTGCCGCGCGTGCGGCGTGATCTGATGCAGCATGCTCATCACCATCGGCTGCACGGCACCGAGCGCCACGCCCAGCATCACCGAGCAGACGCCCATCCCGAGCGCCGAAGTCATCAGCGGATAGGCAGCGAACACCAGCGCCGTGATGACGTTCGACGCGGTGATCACGGCGCGTTCGCTGAAGCGTGAAGCCACCACCGGCAACACGACACGGATCGCCGCAGCGGCCGCCGCGAATGCACCGAGGATGCCGCCGATCATCGAGGCGCTCAATCCGCGCTCGTGCCCGAGGAGCGGCAGCACGAAGGTATGCACGTCCCATGACGCCGACTGCAGCCAGTTCACGAACAGCAGGCGCCTGAACATCGGTTGCGCCAGCAGGTCCCAGGCGCGGGGCCGCGCGGCACTGGCCGTTGACGGCACCGGCGGCAGCTCCGACGTGCCGCGCGCGAGCCACCAGCACGCGAGCGGCAACAGCGCGCACATCCCGAAGGCGACGCGATAGCCCATCAGGTCGCCCTCGCTGCGTCCCGCATGATCGATCAAGAGGCCGGTGGCGAACGGCCCGACGAAATTGGCCGCGGCCGGCGCGATCGCCAGCCAGCTGAACACCTGCTTGAGCTGGGTCGGATCGGTCGCCGCGCGGCCGACGTGGCGTTGCAGCGCGATCACGGCGATACCCGTGGCACCGCCCGTCAGCAGCGCCGCCACGCAGAGCACGATGAAGACCGGCAGCAAGGCCGCCATCGCTGCGCCGGTCGTGGCCGCGACGACGGCGATCAGCAAAGGCCGCCGCAGCCCGTGCCGGTCGGTGTAGCGGCCGGCCGGCAGGGCCAGGAACACCTGCGTCAATGCGAACAGCGAGAGCAGCACGCCGACCGCGGCAGCGCTATGGCCGTCGCGCAGCGCCAGCAGCGGCGCGGCCAGCCGTGTCCCCGTCATCGCCGCATGCAGACAGATCTGCGCAGCGATCAATCGAAGCAGGCCTGCATTCATCGAAGCGCGTGCTCCGCTCGGATCGTCTCATCGCCGGCGCAGGAATCGGTCACGGCGTGCTGTCGTCCTCGCTGTCGGCGGGCGGCAGCAGGGCTTGCGTCTGCGCTTCGGGCAATGCCTCGACCTTGCGCAAGGCAAGGCGCATCTGCTTGGCGCGCGTATCGGCCTTGTCGAGCGTGTCGGAGGCCTTGGCCACCTGCTCCTTGATCCGCGCCACCCATTCGCCATAGCGCTCGAATTCGGTCTTGACCGCGCCGAGCACCTTCCACACCTCGGAGGCCTGCTGTTCGAGCGCCAGCGTTCGAAAGCCCATGTGCAGGCTGTTGAGCATGGCGAGCAGCGTGGTCGGCCCCGCGAGCGTCACGCGGTGCTGGCGCTGGATCGCATCCATCAGGCCGGGACGGCGCAGCACTTCGGCATAGAGGCTTTCGACCGGCAGGAACAGGATCGCGAAATCGGTGGTGTGCGGCGCGGCGAGGTAGTTCTCGGCGATGGACCTGGCCTCGCTGCGGATGCGCGCCTCGAGTGCCTTGGCCGCGAGCTCGGCAGCCGGCGCATCGGCCCGCTCGTGCGCATCGAGCAGGCGCTCGTAGTCGTCGCGCGGAAACTTGGCATCGATCGGCAGCCAGACGGGTGCCCCATCGCCGCCGCGCCCGGGAAAGCGGATCGCGAAGTCGACGCGCTGGCCGCTGCGCGGCTTGGTCTCGACCTGCTGCGCGTACTGGTCGATGGTCAGCACCTGTTCGAGCAAGGCCTCCAACTGCACTTCGCCGAACACGCCGCGCGTCTTGACGTTGGTCAGCACGCGCTGCAGGCTGCCGACGCCGACGGCCAGCGTCTGCATTTCGCCCAGGCCCTTGTGCACCTGCTCGAGCCGGTCGGCCACCTGCTTGAAGCTCTCGCCCAGCCGTGCCTCGAGCGTGCTCTGGAGCTTCTCGTCGACCGTCTTGCGCATCTCGTCGAGCTTCGCGGTGTTGCTCTGCTGGAGCTGCGCGAGTTGGGTCTCCATCGTCGCGCGCACCTCGGCGAGCCGGCGCGCATTGGATTCGCTCAGGCTCTGGAGCTGCGTGCTGAGCGTGTCCGCGAGCGTCTTCTGCAACAACGTGAGCTGCTGCGCGAAGGCATCGATCTGCGCGTTCTGCGTGCGCGTGGATTCGGCACCCTGCTGCACCAGCGCCTGCTGGAAGGTCGAGAAGGCCTGTGCCGTCTCCTGCCGCGCGCCGCGCGAGGATTCGCTGATCTCGTGGCGCAGTTCGCGCTCGATGCGCTCGTTGGCCGCGCCCAGCGTGGCGATCAGCGCGGCATGATCGGGCGGCGGCGACTTGCGCAGCAGCAGCCAGACCACGAGGATGAAATTCAGGGCCGCGAGGGCCAGCAGGATCCAGAGTTCCAACACGTGCTTCGCTGTCTACTTGGCCGCGAGAACCGCGGGATTGAGGGGCGTGACAGGCTTGCCGTTCACGAGGAAGCCGATCAAGTTGTCGGCAGCCAGATCGGCCATGGCGCGCCGCGTCGGCACCGTGGCGCTGGCGATGTGCGGCGTGAGCACGACGTTGGGCACCGTGAGCAGGTCGGGATGCACCTTCGGTTCGCCCTCGAACACGTCGAGCCCGGCGGCGGCGATGCGCTTGTCGCGCAACGCTGCGGCCAGCGCCGCATCGTCGACGATGCCGCCGCGCGCGATGTTCACGAGCGTGGCGCTCGGCTTCATCAGCGCGAGTTCGGCGGCGCCGATGGTGTGGTGCGACGCCGGCGAGTAAGGCACGACGAGCACGACATGGTCGGCGGTCTTCAGCAGTTCTTCCTTGCTCACGTAGCGGGCCTTGCAGTCGGCTTCCAGCGCCGCGTCGAGCCGCGAGCGGTTGTGATAGATGACCTTCATGCCGAAACCGTGCGCGCCGCGTTTCGCGATGCCCTGGCCGATGCGCCCCATGCCGATGATGCCGAGCGTGGCGCCATGGATGTCGGAGCCGGCGAACATGTCGTAAGACCACTGGGTCCATTTGCCCGCGCGCAGGAAATGCTCGCTCTCGGCGATGCGCCGCGCAGTGGCCATCAGCAACGCGAAGCCGAAGTCGGCGGTGGTCTCGGTGAGGACGTCCGGTGCGTTGGTGGCGAGCACGCCGCGGGCGGTCATGGCATCGACATCGAAGTTGTTGTAGCCGACCGCCATGTTGGCGCAGATCTTCAGACCCGGGCAGGCATCGAGCACCTCGGCATCGATGCGCTCGCTGCCGGCGGTGAAGGCACCCTGCTTGTCCTTGAGTTTTTCGATCAACTGCGCCTTGGTCCAGCTGTTGTCGCCGGGATTGGTCTCGACCTCGAAGTGTTTTTCGAGGCGGGCAATCGTTTCGGGAAACACGGAGCGGGCAACGAGGATCTTGGGTTTGCTCATGGTCGGAAAAAGAGGAAGGTGGAGAGGATGAACAGCGGCATCAGGATGGCACCGGACCACATCATGAAGCCGAAGAAGCTCGGCATGCGCACGCCGCGGCTTTGAGCGATGGCCTTGACCATCAGGTTGGGCGCGTTGCCGATGTAGGTGTTGGCACCCATGAACACCGCGCCCGCCGAGATGGCTGCCAGCGTGGCGGCATGCGTGGTCATCAACGTCTGCGGGACGCCGCCGGCGGTGTTGAAGAAGACGAGATAGGTCGGCGCGTTGTCCAGGAACGAGCTCAGAAGCCCGGTGGCCCAGAAATACATCGCGGGCTCCGGCTGTCCGTCGGCGCGGGTGACGGCGGAGACGACCGCGCCGAAGGGTCCGTCGATACCCGCCTTGAGCATCGCGATCACTGGAATGATGGTCAGGAAGATGCCGGCGAAGAGCTTGGCCACCTCGCGCATCGGCTCCCAGTCGAACTGGTTGTCGGCATGAACGCTGGGCGCGGTGATCTTCAGCGAGATCAACGCGATCGTGATCAGGCCGACATCGCGCACGATGCCGGGCAGGCCGAGCGGCGTGCCATGCACGTCGAACACGATGGGCGACTTCCACAAGCCGCTCAGCAGCACGAGCCCGACGATGGCCGCCAGCAACACGAAGTTGGCGGCGCCGTCGAAGCCGAGCGCCTGCGTGTCGGGCGTCGGATCGATGGGGAGGACGCCCTCCTTGCGGTAGTAGTGCCTGTCGATCACCCAGAACACGGCCAGCAGCAGGCCGAGCAGGAACAGCGTCTCGGCAAGGATGTGCTTCGCGGTCCAGAAGAAGTCGACGCCTTTCAGGAAGCCGAGGAACAGCGGCGGATCACCCAGCGGCGTGAGCGCACCGCCCACGTTCGACACGATGAAGATGAAGAACACGATCACGTGCACCTTGTGCACACGGTTGTCGTTGGCGCGGATCAGTGGCCGGATCAGCAGCATCGAAGCGCCGGTCGTGCCCATCCAGCTTGCCAGCACTGCGCCCGCCGCGAGGATGGCTGTGTTGAGCCCTGGCGCGCCGTGCAGGTTGCCGCGGACATGAATGCCGCCGGCGACCGTGAAAAGCGCAGCCAGCAGGATGACGAACGGCAGGTATTCGGCGAGCAGTGCATGGAGCAGCTGCGCACCCGCGCTCGACGCACCGTACGCGGCCGCGAACGGAAGCAGGAAGGCCAGTGCCCAGCCGGCCGACACCTTGCCGTAGTGGCGGTGCCAGAACGACGGCGCGAGAAGCGGCAGCAACGCGATCGACAGCAGGATGCCGGCGAACGGCACGCCCCACAGCGGCGACAGCTTGCTGCCGTCGACATCGGCGGCCATCGCCATCGCGGGGACCGTCGTCGCCACCACGGCGAGCGCGAAAAGGCGCAGGGGCTTCGGGGCCAAGTCGAAGCGCCTCAGCCCGCCGGCTGGGCGATCTCGAAAACCTGCCGCAGATAGGCCAGGTACCTTTCGTCTTCGCACATGTTCTTGGAGGGCGTGTCGGACAGCTTGGCCACGGGCTGGTCGTTGCAGCGGATCATCTTGATCACGATCTGCAGCGGCTCGTAGCCCAGGTCGTTCGTCAGGTTGGTGCCGATGCCGAAGGCCAGCTGGCAGCGGCCGCGAAACTGCTGATAGAGCTCGATGATCCGTGTCACCGTGAGGCCGTCGCTGAAGATCAGCGTCTTGGTGCGCGGGTCGACCCGGTTCGCCGTGTAGTGCGCCAGCATGCGCTCGCCCCAGTGGAAGGGATCGCCGCTGTCGTGGCGCGCGCCGTCGAACAGCTTGCAGAAGAACAGGTCGAAGTCGCGCAGGAAAGCGGTCATCCCGTACACGTCGGACAACGCGATGCCGAGATCGCCGCGGTATTCGCGGCCCCACATCTCGAAGCCGTAGATCTGGCTGTCGCGCAGCCGCGGACCGAGCGCCTGGCAGGCCTGCAGGTACTCGTGCGCCATGGTGCCCAGGGGAATCAGGCCAAGCTTCATCGCATAGAGCACGTTGCTGGTTCCGGCCAGTTGCGGCAGGCGCTCCCCGACGTGCGGCGCGGCGCTCACTGCGCCGAGCTTCGCGGCCGACGTGCGCAGCACCTCTTCGTGCCATTCCTTGGAGAAGCGGCGGCGCGTGCCGTAGTCGGCGATCTTCAGATCCGACAGGCCTGCATCGTGCAGTTGGGCGAGCTTCGCATCGAGCCGGCGCCGGCCTTCCGCGTAGTCGGGCTGCTTGTGCATGTTGCGGAAGTAGACCTCGTTGACGATGGCAAGCACCGGGATTTCGAACAGGATGGTGTAGAGCCACGGCCCCTCGATGCGGATCTCGAGTTCACCCGAGGCCTGAGGGATGATGTTGATGTACTTCTCGTTGAGCCGGAACAGGCCGAGAAAATCGACGAAGTCGCTCTTGATGAAGCGCATCGATCGAAGGTACGCGAGTTCGGCATCCTTGAACCCGAGCGAGCACAGGTGCCGGACTTCCTCCCGGATCTGGCCCGCGAACTGCGCCAGATCGACGCCCGGGTTGCGGCACTTGAAACGGTACTCGACGCGCGCGCCCGGAAAGTGGTGAAGCACCACTTGCATCATCGTGAACTTGTAGAGATCGGTGTCGAGCAGGCTTTGAATGATCATGATGCGGCGCGCGGATCCCGGGTGTGTCGTGCAGGTCGATTATCACGGGCCGCGTCGGCATGTGCCTACGGCCCCTTCGCGGAGCGTCCTACCAGTCGATCGAAATGCCGACGCGACAGTGTGTTCACGCCGGCCACCGGAGCTTTCGAGGCCGGCGAAGCAACCCATCTGAAGGAGATACGTGATGAACAAAGACACCGTCGAGGGCAACTGGAAGCAGCTCAAGGGCAAGATCAAGGAACAGTGGGGCAAGCTCACCGACGACGATTTCGATGTCATCGCCGGCAAGCGGGACCAGCTGCTGGGCCGCATTCAGGAGCGGCACGGCATCAGCAGGGACGAAGCCGAAAAGCAGGTCAGTGACTGGGAATCCCGCGACGGCCGCACGCCGTCGGCGCTCTGGATGGAAAAGTATTGACCTGCACTCCGGCCCCACTCACACACCGATTTACCAACTCCACGAGGGAACATCCCATGAAAAAGCACCTGCTCATGCTCGCCATCGCGTCGACCTGCTTCGTCTCCATGCACGCCAGCGCGATGACGAAGGACGAATACAAGATGGCCAAGGACAAGATCGAGGCCGACTACAAGTCGGCCAAGGCCCAGTGCGACACGATGAAGGACAACGCCAAGGATGTCTGCCAGAAGGAAGCCAAGGGCAAGGAGAACGTCGCCAAGGCCGAACTCGAACAGCAATACCAGCCCAGCGACAGCCACGCCCGCAAGGTCGAGGAAGAGAAGGTAGATGCTGCCTATGACGTCGCCAAGGAAAAGTGCGACGACCAGAAGGGCGCCGAGAAGAGCGCGTGCGAAAAACAGGCCAAGGCCGACCAGGCCAAGGGCAAGGCCGACATCAAGGCCATGAAGAAGATGTGACCGGCCAACGCCGTCTCACACCATGGATGGCGCCTTCGGGCGCCATTTTTTCATGGCGCCGCGCGCAACTCGTCGACGACGGCTCTCAAGGCAGGCGGTAGCTCGACCGGCCGCTGCGTCACCCGATCGACATAGACATGGACGAAATGCCCCTGGGCTGCAGCCGTCTCGATGCCCTCGGCGAAGAGTGCGATCTCGTAGCGCACGCTGGAACTGCCGGCCTGCGCGACCCGGATGCCGGCCTCGACAGTCTGCGGAAACGCAAGCGGGGCAAAGTAGTTGCAACGGGTCTCGACCACGAAGCCGACAGTCTTTCCAAGGTGGATGTCGAGCGCACCGCGCTCGATCAGGAGCGCATTGACCGCCGTGTCGAACCAACCGTAGTAAACGACGTTGTTGACGTGCCCGTAGATGTCGTTGTCGGCCCAGCGCGTCTGGATGCTGCGGAAGACGCGATAGCTGCTGCGGGAATCGGGCGTGGGTCTGTCGCTCATGGCCGGGGATTCTGCCAGCGCCTTCCAGCCATCGAGCGCGCAACCTCATGACCGGCGTTTTAGAAAGCCTGTTCTAAATTGCTGCAAAGCAGCAGAAAACGCTTGATCGTTGCACGCGGCTATCTATACTCGAGGCCATGCTGCACCGCAACATAAACAAGAGGAGCAGCGACGTGAATCCACTTTTTTCAATCAACTGGAGCTCCCTCATGGCACTCACCGCCGACCAAATCATCGCCTCCCAAAAAGCCAGCCTCGAAACCCTCTTCGGTCTCACGACCAAGGCTTTCGAAGGCGTCGAAAAGCTCGTCGAGCTGAACGTGACGGCCTCGAAGGCCGCACTGACGGAAGCCGCCGGCACCGCCCAGGCCCTGCTGAGCGTCAAGGACGCGCAAGAACTGCTCGCACTGCAAGCCAGCCTGTTCCAGCCCCTGGCCGAAAAGACCGCCGCCTACAGCCGTCATCTGTATGACATCGCCCAAGGCACCGGTGCCGAATTCACCAAGGCTTTCGAAGTCAAGGCGGCCGAAGCCCAGCAAGCCTTCGTCGGCCTGGTCGACAGCGCTGCCAAGAATGCTCCCGCCGGTTCGGAAACGGCCGTGGCCGTGATGAAGAGCGCAGTGGCTGCCGCCAACAACGCGTTCGAATCCGTGCAAAAGGCTGTCAAGCAAGCGTCCGACGTTGCCGAAGCCAACTTCCAGGCCGTGTCGACCACCGCTGTGAACGCGGCCAAGAGCACCGCTCAAACCGCAGCCCGCAAGCGCTGATTTTCCAAGCCCGCTCGAAGCGGGCGCCGATTGTCTCCTTGGGTCCTTCGGGATCCAATTCAGCCCCGTCCTCGGACGGGGCTTTTTTTTGCTCGCCCCCAGGCTGCGCGCACTTCGTGTCGCTTCTCCTTCCCCCTGCCGGGGGCAACACCAGCGGCCCGGCAAAGCCGGTTCCGCGGTGTTTCTCGAATGCCCCTTTGCGGGGGCGGGTGCCGGGTCTTTGATAATGGCGGCACATCATTTGGAGATCGAGATGCAAATTGACGGCAAGGTTTTTATCGTGACGGGCGGCGCTTCCGGTTTGGGCGAGGGCACGGCGCGGATGCTGTCGGCAAATGGCGGCAAGGTCGTCATTGCCGACATGCAGGTGGAAAAGGGCGAGGCAGTCGCCAAGGAAATCGGCGGCGTTTTCGTCAAGTGCGATGTCAGCCAGGAGGCCGACGGCCAGGTTGCCGTGGCCGCAGCGCAGAAGCTCGGCAAGCTGATGGGTCTGGTCAACTGCGCCGGCATCGCGCCGGCCGAGAAGACCGTCGGCAAGACCGGGCCGCACGCGCTCGCCGTGTTCAGCAAGACCGTCACCGTCAACCTGATCGGCACTTTCAACATGATCCGCCTGGCTGCCGATGCCATGAGCAAGAACGAACCCGAAAGCACCGGCGAGCGCGGCGTCCTGATCTCGACCGCTTCGGTCGCCGCCTACGACGGCCAGATCGGCCAGGCCGCCTACAGCGCCTCGAAAGGCGGCGTGGTGGGAATGACGCTGCCGATCGCACGCGACCTGGCGCGCAGCGGCATCCGCAACATGACAATCGCCCCCGGCATCTTCGGCACGCCGATGCTTTTCGGAATGCCCAAGGAAGTGCAGGACGCGCTGGCCGCGAGCGTGCCCTTCCCTTCGCGCCTTGGCACGCCGGAGGACTATGCGAAGCTCGCCAGGCACATCATTGAAAACGACATGCTCAACGGCGAGGTGATCCGGCTGGACGGCGCGATCCGCCTCGCGCCTCGCTAAGCCTGGGTTCCGGCGTCACGTTCCAGGCGCTCGAACTGGGCGATCACCTGCGCACCGAAAAGCACGAGGGTGGCGGCGATCTCGAGGCTGAGCAGCACGACGATCGCCGTCGTCAACGAGCCATAGACGACATTCACCTGGGACAGCGTCGAGAAATACCAGACCAGCACCCGGCGCGTGACCTCCCACAGCAAGGCGGCCGTCGCGCCGCCGAGCAGCGCATGGCGCAGCGAAAGACGTCCGACCGGCATCACGAGATAGAGCGAGGTCAGCATGAAGATCTCGCCGCCGAGGCCGACCAGATAGAGCAGCAGGCCCGACACGCCCGACAAGGACCAGCTGTAACCGAAGAGATCCACGCTCTCCTTGCCGATGAGCTGCAACGCGCCCGAGACGAGCGTGACCAGCAGTAACCCGACGCACAGACACAGAATGTAGATGTAGGGCATGACGGCCGACACCATGAAATGACGGGACCGCTCTGCCTTGCGATGATGAAAGATCACCGCCATCGCGCTCTCGAGCACCGTGAAGGCGAGCGAGCTGAAGAAGATCATCGTGACCAGCAGCACCGGCCCCAGCACGTCGCTGTGCGCCAGGAAGTTCGACAGTTCCGCGACGATCGCACGCGACTGTCCCGGCAACAGCCACTCCAGATAGCGCCCGACCGTGCTGAGCAGTTCCGCCTGCTCGATGAAATGCGACAGCGCGATCACGCTCACGATCAGCAGCGGCACGATGGACAACAGCGCGTAGTAGGCGACGGCCCCCGCGAGCAACAGGCCCTGGTTGCCCTTGAAGGCCTTCAGCGCCTCCCAGACGAACCTCAGCGGATGGCGCAGCAGCGGCGCTGCGTGGGTGAAGGTGCTGCGAATCATGCGTCGGATTTCGGAGCAGCCAGTATGCAGCCGGCAGGCAGCCAGACGAGGGCTTGCGTATGATTTGCCGCTCTCCGCCTACATGACCATCCCCGCCTCATTCATCCAGGAACTGATCGCACGTGCCGACGTGGTGGAAATCGTCGGGCGTTACGTTCAGCTGAAGAAGGCCGGCGCCAACTTCATGGGCCTGTGCCCGTTCCACGGCGAAAAATCGCCCTCGTTCTCGGTCAGCCCGACCAAGCAGTTCTATCACTGCTTCGGCTGCGGCGTGCACGGGAATGCGATCGGCTTCCTGATGGAGCACGCCGGCATGGGCTTCGTGGAGGCCGTGCACGATCTCGCCGGCCAGTACGGCCTGCAAGTGCCGGAAGACGATGCCTCGCCCGAGGAGCGCGCCCGCGCCGCCGGCCAGCGGCAGAAGCAGGCCACGCTGACCGAGGTGCTCGAGAAGGCCGGCGACGCCTACCGAAAGCACCTGCGGCAATCGCCCTCGGCGATCGACTACCTCAAGGGACGCGGCGTCTCGGGAGAAGTCGCACGGCAATTCGGCATCGGCTATGCGCCCGCCGGATGGCGCACGCTGGCGAGCGTCTTTCCCGAATACGACGATCCGCTGCTCGCCGAAAGCGGCCTGGTGATCGTCGGCGAAGAGACCGACAACGGGGAAGGCAAGCGCTACGACCGCTTTCGCGACCGGGTCATGTTCCCGATCCGCAACGTCAAGGGCGAATGCATCGGTTTCGGCGGCCGCGTGATGGGCGACGAGAAACCCAAGTACCTCAACTCGCCCGAAACCCCCGTGTTCAGCAAGGGCCGCGAGCTCTATGGCCTCTATGAAGCGCGCGCCGCATTTCGGGAGCACGGCTATGCCCTCGTGACCGAGGGCTACATGGATGTGGTGGCGCTCGCGCAGCTCGGATTCCCGAACGCCGTCGCGACGCTGGGCACGGCCTGCACGCCCGAGCACGTGCAGAAACTGTTCCGCTTCACGGAGTCGGTGGTGTTCAGCTTCGACGGCGACGCAGCCGGCCGCCGCGCCGCGCGCAAGGCGCTCGATGGCGCACTGCCCTACGCGAGCGACGTGCGCAGCATCAAGTTCCTGTTCCTGCCGGCCGAACACGATCCCGACAGCTTCATCCGCGAATTCGGGGCCGATGCCTTCGCGCGCTTCGTCAACGAAGCGACCCCGCTCAGCCGCTTCATGATCGAAGCCGCGCGCGAAGGCTGCGATCTCGGCAGCGCCGAGGGCCGGGCCCACTTGGCCAGCAACGCACGACCGCTCTGGAGCGCACTGCCTGATGGCGCCCTCAAGCGCCAGCTGCTGGGCGAATTCGCCGAGCTGGTGCAGCTCAGTCCCCAGGAGCTCGGCGAACTGTGGGCGCCGACCCCGGCTGCCCGGCCTGCGCCCTCGTTCCGTCAGCAAGGGGACGACCGCCGGATGGGGGACACACGATCATTCGAGCGGCGCCACGGCGGCGCTCCGACACCCCGGCGCCTCGCCGCCGGCCGCGTGCTGCCGCCCGGCCGGCCCGATGTCGCAGCGCGGCTCCTGCTGTCGAACATGGCGCAATGGGAGGCGCTCTCCCACGAGCTGCATGCGATGTTGTGCGACCTGCCCGGGGAACACGGCCGGCTGTTCGCCTGGCTCGACAGCCAGTTGCACGAACACGGCATGCAACCCTGGGCGGCATTGCGCGAGGGCCTGCGCGGCATGGAATTCGAAGCCCTGGCCGAACGCGTCATGACCGGCCCGGACGGCGGCCCCGTGCCCGACCTCGAGGGCGAACAGGCGGCCGATGCCGTCAGGGAGCTGCGCAACGTCCTCGACTACATGCTGGACGACCGGCTCAAGGCCCAGCAAAGCGAGGCGATCGCAGCGGTCGGCAGCGACCCGCGCGCGCTGGAACGCTACAAGGCCCTGGAGGCGCGCCGTCTGGAATTGCGCCGCCGCCTCAAGCCGGACAATCCCGACAGCACTTGAAAAGCGCGCGACGCGCTATAATGTAAGGCTTCGCTACTCGCGAAATAGACAAGAGCGACAGCAGCACCTCCGGGCCGGCCCCATGCGCAATGCACTTCCCAACGGGAAACGGGTCAATACACCGCAAGGACTGCACACCAAATGTTCGCCCGACATCTTGTCTTTTGAAGAGTGCCTGAGGATTCGCTTCCTCTTCGCTCCCTTGTCCGTGTTCCTGCCTGCGTCGGGTTCTTGGCGCCTGTGATTCCGCTTGGTCCATCCTGTTGTACGAGGTCGTATGCCCAGTTCAAAGAAGCCTGCCGTATCCGCCGCCAAGAAAGCCGTTGCAGAAAAGCCGTTGAAAGCTGCCGCTTTGCCGGCAACTAAAACAGGCGCCGCTGCCTCCAAGGCGACAGCCGCAACGAAAGTGAAAACCGTGCCTACGAAATCGACTCCTACTGCCGCCGAAACCGTCAAAACCCTCGCCAAGAAGGTCGGCCGTCCGCCCAAGGCGGCCGGCGCGCCTGCTGCCGCCGGCGGTGCCAAGCGCGGCCGCAAGCCCAAGGCCGGCAACGAGGCGCCGACCAGCGATGTCGACCTGTCGGACATCGAAGACGAACTGGTCGGCGAAGAGGTCGCGACGGCGACCGAAGAAAAGGTCAAGCCGCTGCGCATGAAGATCAGCAAGGCGAAGGAACGCGCCTTGATGAAGGAATTCGGCCTCGACGAGACCGTGCTCTCCGAGGAAGACCTGGCCAAGCGCCGTTCGCGCCTCAAGACGCTGATCACGCTCGGCAAGACGCGCGGCTACCTCACGCACGGCGAAATCTCCGATCACCTGCCCGACAAGCTGGTCGACGCCGAGACCATGGAAGTCGTGGTCACGATGCTCAACGACATGGGCGTCGCCGTGTACGAGCAGACGCCCGATGCGGAAACCCTGCTGCTCAACAACACGGCACCTACCGCCACCACCGTCGAGGAAGCCGAGGAAGAAGCCGAGGCTGCCCTCTCGACCGTCGACAGCGAATTCGGCCGCACCACCGACCCCGTGCGCATGTACATGCGCGAGATGGGCACGGTCGAACTGCTCACGCGCGAAGGCGAAATCGAGATCGCCAAGCGCATCGAAGGCGGCCTGATGGCGATGATGGAAGCCATCTCGGCTTCGCCCGCGACCATCGCGGAAATCCTGCGCCTGGGCAACGACATCCGTGAAGGCAAGGTCGTCATCTCGACCATCGTCGACGGCTTCTCGAACCCGAACGAGGCCGACGACTACGTGGCCGAGGAAGACTTCGACGAATTCGACGAGGAAGACGACGACGACGGCAAAGGCGGCTCGAAGGCGCTGACCAAGAAGCTCGAGGAACTCAAGCGCGAGGCGCTCGAGCGCTTCGACCGCATCGCGCTGCTGTTCGAGAAGGTCCACAAGATCTACGACAAGGAAGGCTATGGCACGCCGGCCTATCAGAAAGCACAGCACTCGCTGTCCGAAGAGCTGATGACCATCCGCTTCACCGCGCGCACGATCGAGAAGCTGTGCGACCTCGTGCGCACGCAGGTCGACGACGTGCGCAAGAAAGAGCGCGAGCTGCGCCGCATCATCGTGGACAAGTGCGGCTTCCCGCAGGACGAGTTCATCCGCGACTTCAGCGGCTACGACAAGAACGGCAACCGCGTGTCGTCCAACCTGCTCAACCTCAAGTGGGTCGAGAAGCAGGCCGCTTCGGGCAAGCCCTGGTCCACGGTGCTCGCACGCAACATCCCGCCGGTGCAGGAACTCCAGCAGAAGCTCGCCGATATCCAGTCGCGTGTGGTGGTGCCGCTCACGCAGCTCAAGGACATCAACAAGCGCATGAACGAAGGCGAATCGTCTTCGCGCGATGCCAAGAAGGAAATGATCGAGGCCAACCTGCGCCTCGTGATCTCCATCGCCAAGAAGTACACCAACCGCGGTCTGCAGTTCCTCGACCTGATCCAGGAAGGCAACATCGGCCTGATGAAGGCGGTCGACAAGTTCGAATACCGCCGCGGCTACAAGTTCTCGACCTATGCGACGTGGTGGATCCGCCAGGCGATCACCCGCTCGATCGCCGACCAGGCGCGCACCATCCGCATCCCGGTGCACATGATCGAGACCATCAACAAGATGAACCGCATCAGCCGGCAGCATCTGCAGGAGTTCGGCTTCGAGCCCGATGCCGGCATCCTGGCCGCGACGATGGAGATCCCGGAAGACAAGATCCGCAAGATCATGAAGATTGCGAAAGAGCCGATCTCGATGGAAACCCCCATCGGCGACGACGACGATTCGCACCTGGGCGATTTCATCGAGGACAGCAGCAACACGGCGCCGATCGAGGCCGCGATGCAGGCCGGCCTGCGCGACGTGGTCAAGGACATCCTCGACAGCCTGACGCCGCGCGAGGCCAAGGTGCTGCGCATGCGCTTCGGCATCGAGATGTCGACCGACCACACGCTCGAGGAAGTCGGCAAGCAGTTCGACGTCACGCGCGAACGCATCCGCCAGATCGAAGCCAAGGCGCTGCGCAAGCTCAAGCATCCGTCGCGATCGGACAAGCTGCGCAGCTTCATCGATACGTTGTAGAGCTCGCCCCCAGCCTGCGCGCACTTCGTGTCGCTACGCCACCCCCTGCCAGGGGCAATACCAGCGGACCGGCCGAGCCGGATCCGCGGTATTTCACGAACAAGGCATCGCCACCTCCCCATGAATCCCGACGCTCACAAGATCTGGCAGGCGCCGCGCTGGGCGCTGGCTGTTTTACTTGCCGTGCTGGGCATGCTCGGCCCGTTCTCGATCGACACTTACATCCCGGCCTTCTCGGGCATCGCGCAGTCGATCGGCGCCACGCCGGTCGAGATGCAGCAGACGCTCTCGGCCTATCTGTTCGGCTTCGCGTTCATGAACCTGTTCCACGGCGCGCTGTCGGACAGCTTCGGGCGCCGGCCGGTCGTGTTGTGGGGCCTGGCGGTGTTCACCGCGGCTTCGCTGGGCTGTGCGCTGTCGCAGAACATCGGGCAGTTGGTGTTCTTCCGTGCGCTGCAAGGCCTGTCGACCGGTGCAGGCATCGTGGTGTCGCGCGCGGTGGTGCGCGACATGTTCGCACCGGCCGATGCGCAGAAGGTGATGAGCCAGATCACCATCTATTTCGGTGTCGCACCCGCGATCGCGCCGATCGTGGGCGGCTTCCTGTTCGTGCACCTCGGCTGGCACAGCGTCTTCTGGTTCCTGGTTGCGGTCGGCGTGGTGCTGTTCGGCGCCAACTACAAGCTGCTGCCCGAGACGCTGCACAGAAGCCACCGCCAGCCTTTCGAGGTCCGGCACCTGATGCGCGGCTACTGGGACCTGTGCTCGGACCCACGCTTCCTGCTGCTGGCGCTCGCCAGCGGAGTGCCGTTCAACGGCATGTTCCTCTACGTGCTGGCCGCGCCCGCGTTCCTGGGTGACCATCTCGCGCTCGCGCCGACCCAGTTCTTCTGGTTCTTCCTGCTCACCATCGGCGGCATCATGGCCGGCGCCTGGGCCAGCGGCCGCATGGCCGGCAAGGTCGCGCCCAAGCGGCAGATCCGCCACGGCTTCGTGATCATGCTTGCGACCTCGGTCGTCAACGTCGCGGCCAATGCCCTCTTCACCGCGAACGCCGCCTGGGCGCTGTTCCCGCTGGCCGTGTTCGCATTCGGCTGGGCGCTGATGGTGCCGGTGATCACGCTGCTGGTGCTCGACTTGCATCCCGCGCGCCGCGGCATGGCCTCGTCGCTGCAGGCGGTGATCGGCTCCACCGCCAACGGCATCGTGGCGGGCGTGGTCGCGCCGCTGGTCATGCACTCCACATTGGCGATGGCCCTGACCTCGATCGGGATGATGGGCGTGGGTCTGGTCGCGTGGGTCTGGCTTCACGGGCGCTGGCCCGAGATCGGCCGGCGCGTGGCTGGCGAGGCGACCTGAGCGCATGCGGCTCGAGAGACTGCCCGCGGCAGCGCGCGCCTGGCTGCCGGGCCGAACGGCGATCAACACGCGCGAGCGCCTGCGTGCCATCGCCGGCGCGGGGTTGGGGCTTCTGCTCACCGCGCTGGTCTGCCGCGCGCTGGCGCAGCCTTCGATCGACAGTGCCTGGCTGATTGCACCGCTGGGCGCCAGCGCCGTGCTGGTGTTCGCACTGCCGGCCAGCCCACTCGCGCAGCCCTGGTCGGTGATCGGCGGCAACGCGGTCGCGGCCTTGATCGGCATTGCCTGCGTCCGATGGATTCCGGATCCGGCCTGGGCCGGTGCGCTCGCGACGGCACTCGCCATCGCAGCCATGCTGGCCTTGCGCTGCCTGCATCCGCCGGGCGGCGCCGTGGCCTTGCTCGCGGTGCTCGCGCATGCGACACAGTTCCGCTTTGCGCTGTTTCCGGTGCTGGCCAACTCGCTGCTGCTGGTGCTGGTCGGCGTCGTCTACAACAGCCTGACGGGTCGGCGCTATCCGCACGTGCAGCTCTCGCCGCGCCCGGCAGCCGGCAATGCGCCCTTCAGTTCGGCCGACATCGACGCCGTGCTGGCGCGCTACAACCAGGTGCTCGACATCAGCCGCGACGACCTCGAACTGCTGATCCGCGAGACCGAACTCGAGGCCTGGCGGCGCCGGCTCGGCACGGTGCGGTGTGCCGACATCATGTCGCACGACCCGGTCTCCGTGGCCATTGCCACGCCGCTCCAGGAAGCATGGGCCCTGATGCACGCGCGGCACATCAAGGCGCTGCCCGTGATCGACCGCTCGCGTCAGGTCGTCGGCATCGTCACGCAGGCCGACTTCTTCCGCCAGATCGACCTGACCCACCACGAAGGATTCGGCGGACGGCTGCGCGACTTCATCCGCGCGACCCGCAGCGCGCTGTCGAACAAGCCCCAGGTGGTCGGCGAGATCATGACCCGGCAGGTGCGCGTGGCCAGCGAAGACCGGCCGATGGCCGAGCTGGTGCCGATCTTCTCCGAGAGCGGCCATCACCACATTCCCATCATCGACGAGGCGCGACGGCTGCGCGGCATGGTCACCGAATCGGATTTCGTGCGCGCCCTCTACCGTGTCGTCGGCCCACAGGGCTGACCTGACCCTGTCGCAGCGACGGCCTGCCGGGCAACACACAGTTTCGCCGTTGGCCCTTTGTCGTTCGAGTGGTGCAACCTACGATAGCGACTTCAGGAAAACAGGAGTCCGGCCATGAGCCACGTTGCCATCCTCGGAGCCACCGGCCGTGCCGGCTCCCGCATTGCCACCGAACTGCTGCGCCGCGGCCACACGGTCACCGGCATCGCGCGCAACATCGCGCAGGCCGAAGCCCGGCCCGGCCTCGCATTCAAGCAGGCCGATGCGACGCAGGTCGATTCGCTGGCGCCGGCGCTGCGTGGCCATGACGCGGTGATCAGCGCCACCCGCTTCGCAGGTGGCAGCGATGCCGCGACGGTCATCGCCGCGGCCAGGCAGGCCGGCGTGCCGCGCCTGCTGGTGGTCGGCGGCGCCGGCAGCCTCGAAGTCGCACCGGGCCAGGCGCTGGTCGACACACCCCAATTTCCCGAGGCCTACAAGCCCGAAGCACTGGCGGGCCGCGTGTTCCTCGAGGCCCTGCGGGCCGAGCAAGACCTGGACTGGACCTTTCTGTCGCCCTCGGCGCTGTTCGCGCCGGGCGAGCGCACCGGCAAGTTCCGCCTCGGTGGCGATCGCCTGCTGACCGCCGCCGATGGCAAGAGCTGGATCTCGATGGAGGACTACGCGATCGCGCTGGCCGACGAGTTCGAAAAGCCGGCGCATTCGCACCAGCGCTTCACGGTCGGGTACTAGCGCGTGAATGCCGCTTTCAACTGAGCATGCGCGCTCAGCGGTGGTCATCGGCAGCCTTCAATTCAAGATAGGTCTGGCGGTCGATTTCATGCAGCTGCCGCGGATATTGTTCTGTGGCGGCGTACCAGGCATTCCGTCGGGAATTGGCGTCCCTGGGGGCGCCGAGGTAGGCATCCACCGCCAGGAAGTAGCGCATGGCGTTGCGCTCGACCAGCCCGTGCATGCCTCTGATGTACTCGGGTTGCCCATCGGCCGTTCGCCCAAGCACGCTAAAGCCGACCTTGGAACGGCCGAAGGTGGCCAGGTAGGCCTGCATGGCGACACTGGTCAGGGCGTTCTCGTCGTAGGAATACGAAAAGTGCAGGAAGCTGTGCGCCGCATCGGCAGGAATGGCCTCGAACGCGATCCGGTAGTTGCTGGTGCCCAGAGGACCGGCTGACGCGCCAAGTTGCACCTGCAGGTGCTGCGGTGTTGCATCGATCAGGCGAAAGTCGAAGACGAGGCGAAAGGCGCTGTCGACAGGCTGGTCGTACTTGCGCACCACGCTCAACGCGAGCGTCGAGCCTGCGGCTTCCGTCGACACCGTGCAGCGGCGATTGCTGACATGCAGCAGCATGGCTTGGCACCATGCATCAGGTGTGCTCAGCGTCGAGCTGAGCGCTGCAAGGGGATGATCGACGATGGCGTACACATCGCCCTGGAGTCCGTTCGCCGTGTCGCTCGCATTCAGCATCAGGGGGCGGTTGAAAGCCGACCTGTCCAATGGGCCCCGCAGCAAGGTCAGCTTGCCGCTCAGTTCGTCAGCGCTCGACGCCTGTGCGGCAGATGCGGTCAATGCCATGACGACGGCAAGCGCGGCGACGGCAGCGCCGCGCTGATCGAGGCCCTTGGCCATGACGCAGGAAATGGAGCGCAGCGCTCTCACAGGCATCGCAGCGCTGAGGAGTTCGAACAGGCGGGTGTTGCTGAGGACCATGTCGAGGCCCAATCCTCGGCGATCCCTGCTTACGAGCGACTTAAGCCACGCGCCGATGCGACGAGACCCAGGCCGGTCGCACAACGATGGATCACCAGGTGCCACCCATGTCTTTTGCTGTCTGCACTCGCGGGCACAATCTCATTTTTCCTCCTCGGTGAACCATGGATACTCAAGCCAAAGAAGTCTTCGCGCGTTTCGCAGTCACGATGCGCTCCGAAGGACTTCGAGAAGCGCTCGCGTCTTTGCTGCAGCAGACGGACTATCGTTTCATCGGCATCTGGCGTTTCGAAGACGGCCAGGCCAACGCCGTCGTCCACTACGACCGCGAGAATCCGGACGTCCTCACGGCGCAGGAGGTCCCCGACACGGCCACCTATTGCTGCTTCGTGCGAGACAGCCATGCGCCGTTCATGACCCCGAACGCGCTGGTGGACGAGCGCCTCGCGCAGCATCCCGCCAGGGCGCAGGTCCTGACCTATTGCGGGGTGCCACTCATGGACAGTGCCGGGACGATCCTCGGCACGCTGTGCCACTATGACCTGGTGCCGCGCGATCCCCAGCAGATCGACATCGAGCTGATGCTCAACGTCGCGAGCTATCTGACACTTGGCGGCCATCTGCCGCCGTACCCCAAGCGGGACAGTGCGTAGCGACCTGGCGCTACCGATCAGTCTGAATATTGCCGCCGGACCGGATCGCACGCAGATAAGTCGGCGGTAAGGAAGGGCTTGCGACCATGCTGAAATGCATGGAGCCGCACCGCCGGAGAGCACAACAGCCCCGGCGCCGACCTCGCACCGCGACACGCCGTCCCTGCGCTGGCTCGCGTGGATGGCAGGCCTCGCCACCTTGCTCTGGTTCGCGAGCCTGGGGACGCGGTCGCTCATCAGTCCCGATGAAGGCCGCTACGCCACCCTGGCGCTCGAGATGGCACGCAGCGGCGACTGGATCACGCCGCGGCTGAACGGCCTGCTCTACTTCGAGAAGCCTGCGCTGCAATACTGGATCGGCGCGCTGAGCTTCAAGTGTCTGGGGATCACCGAGTTCGCTGCGCGCCTGGGGCCGGGCCTGGCGGGCTTCCTGACGGTGGTCATCGTCGGATGGACATCATGGCGCCTGTGGGGGCGCGAAGTGGGTCTGCAGGCGCTGGCGATCGCGGCATCGACCACCTGGATCGTCGGCAACAGCCATTTCCTCACGCTCGATGCGGGCCTGACACTGTTCCTCACGCTGACGCTTTGCAGCGTGCTGCTGGCGATGCGGCACGACGCGAGCCCGGGGCGCGTGGCACACGATGCGCGCCGCCGCTGGATCTGGATCGCCTGGGCCGCGATGGCCGGCGCCGTGCTGAGCAAGGGATTGATCGGCATTGCGATTCCAGGCGGCGTGCTGCTGACCGTCAGCCTGTGGCGGCGAGACATGGCGCTGCTGCGTGGCATGCGCTGGGGCTCAGGCGCGGTGATCTTCCTGGCGCTCGCGGCGCCGTGGTTCGTCCTGATGTCGTTGCGGCATCCCGAGTTCGCGAACTTCTTCTTCATCCATGAGCACTTCACGCGCTACCTGACGACCGAGCATCGCCGCGAGGGAGCGTGGTGGTACTACCTTCCGATCCTGCTCGCCGGCGCGCTGCCATGGACCGGTGGTCTGGCGTGGTCGCTCAAGCCGGACCGCCGCCATGGCGAAACCGATGGGCCCCCGATCGATTCGCGCGATGTGCTGATCGTCTGGTCGCTGTTCATCCTGCTGTTCTTCAGCGCTTCCGGCTCCAAGCTGCCCTCCTACATTCTCCCGATGTTCCCCGCGCTCGCCATGCTGGTGGCGCTGCGGATCCGCGATGCACGCCCGTCGACATTGCGCTGGCACCTGGGGGTGCCGACCCTGGTGTGGCTCGCGGCGCTGATCGCCTCGACGCAGTACGGCCGGCTGGTCTCGCCGAGCGCACCGCCGGAGGCGCTGTCGGCCATCGCGATGGCCGTGCGACTCGCGTGCGTCGTGTTCCTGCTCGGTGCCGCTGCTGCCTGGTGGCACCTCGGGCGCCGGCAGACGACCGCGGCCGTGCTGTGCATGGCGCTGGGTCACTTCGTTGCGACGACCCTTGTGCTGCAAGGCCACGACCGCTTCGGACAGCTCAAGAGTTCCGCGGCTTTGTCGACGGTGCTGCTCCCGCTCCTGCAACCGGACACGCCCGTGTTTGCCGTCCGCAGCTACGACCAGACACTGCCCTTCTATCTTCGGCGCGACGTGGTGCTGGTGGACTATGCCGACGAGTTCGCCCTGGGTCAGCGCCTGGAACCCTGGAAATCGATCCCGACCCTGGATGCATTCGCCCAGCGCTGGCGCTCGCTTCCCCAGGCCGCGGCCTACATGAACCGGACGACGTGGGCGGCGCTTCGCCAGCGCGAGCTGCCGATGCGCATCGTGTTCGAGGACGCGAGGCGTCTGGTCGTGGTCAAGCAGTGATCCTTGGCCATCCATCGTCGCGAAGGGAACGCATGTCCTACGGCGCTTCAAATGGGTCATCCCCAGTCTGGAGACAGGGGCGCGCTGCGGCCGTCACGTTTGGGAACCATCTTCACAGAATGGACGTCGACCCGCCCCAGGGGGCGCGCGTTGTCGACTCATGGGGCGGATTTCGCCTTTGCTCTTAGAAGGACTATGACCATGAATCTCAAGCGCTCTGCACTCTTCAAATTGGCTGGCGCTGGCGCCATCGCAGTCGGCGCACTTTTCGCCGCTGTGTCTGCCGACGCCGGCCCGAGCTGGTCCGTGGGCATCGACGTGCCGGGTATCGCGATCGGCGTTGCCGAACCTGGCCCTGCGTACTACGACCCGCCGCCTGTCTACTACCGGCCGGCACCGCCGGTTTACTACCAGCCGCCGCCGGTGTACTACCGTCCGGCACCTGCATACTATGGGCCGCCGCCGGCCTACTACGAACGGGGCGACCGTTGGCGTGAGCACCGCCACCACCGCCGTGATGACGACGATCGAGGAGATCGGGACTGAATTCGACTCATCAGCCGCTCAGCGCCCGTCCCCTGGCATATGCAGGCAATATGGCCGACGCCGATCTCGTCGTTCTGATGGCTCGATTGGCGAGTGACGGCTGCTCGCTCACGACGGGCGAAGCGATCTCCGCGCTGGCCGAGATGCTGGAGAGTTTGCGGCCTACGCTCGGTCAGGCGGACTATGAGGTTCTGCTGCGCATCGGAGCGACACTCTGGAGGCTGAAGAGTTGATGCGCCCATGAAAAACCTGTTCCGAGCACCGTGACGCAACGAAAACTCATCGGCGTGCTGACGCCGTCTTCCAACACCGCGCTCGAGCCGCTGACCAGCGCGATGGTCAGTGCGGTGCCCGGCGTTTCCGCGCACTTCTCGCGCTTCACCGTCACCGAGATCTCGATGCGCGATGCCTCGATGAATCAGTTCGACGACAGCAAGATCCTCGAAGCTGCGCGGCTGTTGGCCGATGCATGCGTGGACGTGATCTGCTGGAGCGGCACCTCGGCGAGCTGGCTCGGTTTCGAGAAGGACGAGATCCTGTGCGCACGCATCACCGAGGCGACCGGCATTCCGGCCACGACCTCGGTCCTGGCGCTCAACGAATTGCTGGCCGCGCAAGGCGCTCGCACCATGGGCCTGATCTCGCCGTATGTCGAGGACGTGCAACGACGCATCATTGCCAACTACGCGCGCATCGGCATCGACTGCGTGGCTGAACGGCACCTCGATCTGACGGTGAATTTCTCGTTCAGCGAGGTCGCGCCCGACACACTGCGCCGCATGCTGCGCGAGGTGGCGCGGCAGCAGCCGGACGCGATGACTGTGATGTGCACCAACCTGCACGGCGCGCAGTTGGTCGAGGAGATGGAACGCGAGCTCGGCATTCCGATCTACGACTCGGTGGCCACCGTGGTGTGGAAAGCTCTGAAGGTGATCGGCGTCGACATGCGCAGCGTCAAGGGCTGGGGCAGTCTGTTCGGGCCGAAGGCCTGAAACCATCCTCGACCGGTCCGGACCCGGTCGTCCCCGGGATGCCCCTAGCTCTCCAGCGCTCTCTTCATCGCCTTCATGCCCTCGTCGATCATGGTGCCGATCGGCCCGGCCATCTCGTCGGGCAGCAGATCGGCGATCCAGACGATGCGGCTGTGCGTGGCATCTTCCGCGAACACCTGCAGCGATGCGTTGTGATGCGACAAGCGCCCACCGCTTGCCGACCACACCAGCCGGCGCACGGCATCGTCGAGATCGATGATCACTTCGCGCGCGACGATGCCGTTGCCGAAGGTGACGGTCCTCGCATTGCCTTCGAGCCTGCAGTCGGTCACGAAGCCGGGCACGAGGCGCCTGTGGATCTCGCCGACGTCGCGCACCGCGTCCCAGATCTTCTCTGCGCTCGCTGCGACTTGCATTTCGCGGTGGATGGATGCCATGAACGAACCCTCCGGAATGGATGACCTGCGCTCAGCGCGCGACGCCAAGCAATCTTTCCAGCACTTCGGGCTGGGTGCGCAGCGTCGCCGCGCGGTCCGCATGCACGATGGTGCCGTGATCGAGCACCACCGCCTCGTCGGAGATCGCGAGGATCGCCTGCGGATGCTGTTCGACGATGATCGCCGCCAGGCCTTCTTCCTGCGTGATGCGACGGATGGCGCGCAGCAGCTCTTCCACGATGATCGGTGCCAGACCTTCGAGCGGCTCGTCGAGCAGCAGCAGCGTGGGATTGACGACCAGCGCGCGGCCGACGGCCAGCATCTGCTGCTCGCCGCCCGACAGCTGCGTGCCGAGGTTGCGCTTGCGTTCGGCCAGGCGCGGGAACATCTCGTAGACGCGCTGCGGATTCCACTGGCCCGGCCGCTCCACCGCGCTGAGGTTCTCGTCCACCGTGAGCGACTTGAAGATGTTGCGCTCCTGCGGCACCCAGCCGATGCCGGCGGCCGCGCGCTGGTGCGGCGACAGCTTGTGCAGCGCCGCGCCGCCGAGCGTGATGCTGCCGCCATGCTGGCGCGTCGCGCCGGCGAGCGTGTTGATGAGCGTGGTCTTGCCGGTGCCGTTGCGTCCCAGCAGCGCCAGCGTGCGGCCTTCGCCGAGTGCGAGGCCGATGCCGTGCAGCACCACGGCCTCGCCGTAGCCCGCGCTCAGGTTCTCGATGCGCAGCAGTTCAGCCATGCACCGCTCCCTGGCCGAGGTAGACCTCTTTCACCTTCGGGTCGTTGGCGATCGTGTCGGGGTCGCCTTCGGTCAGCAGCGTGCCGTTGACCAGCACCGTCATGCGGTCGGCGAAGCTGAAGACCAGGTCCATGTCGTGCTCGATCAGCAGCACCGACACATCGGCCGGCAATGCGGCCACCGTCTCCAGCAGTTCCTCGCGCTCGCCGGCCGGCACGCCCGCCACCGGCTCGTCGAGCAGCAGCACGCGTGGCTCGCAGGCCAGCGCGATCGCGATCTCGAGCAGGCGCCGCTTGCCATAGGCCAGATGCCGGGTCTGCTGCTGCGCGACATCGCCGAGCCTGAATTGCTCGAGCAGCCGCCCCGCGCGCCCGGCGACCTCGCTCGACGAACCCAGCGGCTTCCACCACTTGGCGCCGAGGCCGATGTGCTGCGAGACGACCAGCGCCAGCGTCTCCAGCGGCGTCATCGAGTCGAAGAGCTGGTTGATCTGGAAGGTGCGCACCATGCCGCGCGCCACGCGGCGGTGCGGCGCGAGGTGCGTGATGTCCTCGCCTTCGAGCACGATGCGGCCCTCGTTCGGCGCGAGCACGCCGGTCAGCAGGTTGATCAGCGTGGTCTTGCCGGCGCCGTTGGGGCCGATCAGTGCGTGACGCGCGCCGCGCTTCAGGTTCAGCGTGACGTTGTGGGTGGCCGTGATGCCGCCGAAGCGCTTCACCAGGCCGGTGGCCGCGAGGACGATGTCGTTGTTCACGACTTCGCGCTCCTGCGCGCGCCGAACCAGGTCCAGGGCTTGAACAGCCGGTCGCGCCCGACCAGCACCAGCAGCACCAGGATCAGGCCGATCCAGAACATCCAGTACTGCGGCGTGACGGATGACAGCGTGTCCTGCAGCAGCTTGAAGACGATCGCGCCCGTGATGCCGCCGTAGAGCCAGCCGACGCCGCCGATGACCAGCATCAGCAGCACGTCGGCCGAGCGGTCGAAGGCCAGCACGTCGAGCGAGGCGAAGCCGGTGGTCTGCGCCAGCAGCGCACCGGCCGCGCCCGCGATCGCGGCGGCCACGGTGTAGATCACCGCCAGCCGCGAGACGACCGGGATGCCGATCGCCATCGCGCGCAGCCGGTTGTCGCGCACTGCCTTGAGCGTGGCGCCGAAGGGCGAATGCACCAGACGCCGCATCAGCAGGAACAGCAGCAGCATCACGGCAAGCGAATACCACGCGGCCGTGCGGCCATAGAGATCGAAATCGAACAGGCCGAGCACCGGCCCCATCACCACGCCCTGCAGGCCGTCGGCGCCGCCGGTCAGCCAATCGAGCTTGTTCGCGAGTTCGAGCAGGAGCAGCGCCGTGCCCAGCGTGACCATCAGCCGCGTGAGATCGGTGCCGCGCAGGATGGTGATGCTCGCCACCGCGCCGAGCGCGGCGCACAGCACGATCGCGACCACCAGGCCGACGGTCGGATCGGGCATCACCAGTTTGGCGAACAGCGCTGCCGTGTACGCGCCAAAGCCGAAGAAGGCCGCGTGCCCGAGCGAGACGATGCCGGTGTAGCCGAGGATCAGGTCGAGCGACATTGCGAACAGCGCGACGATCGCGATCTCGTTGACCATCAGCGCATGCGCGGGCACGATGGCCGGCAGCGCGAAGGCCACGATCCAGATCGCGAACTCCCACGGCCGCCAGCGTGCCCGGCGCAACAGCGCCGCCTGGAAATCCTGCATCACTTGCCCCCCTTGCGGGCAAACAGGCCTTGCGGGCGCCACATCAGGATCAGGATCATCAGCAGGTAGACGGTGAAGGCACCCATCTTGGGAATGAAATACTTGCCGCCCACGTCGGCGATGCCGAGCAGCAGCGCGGCCAGCAGCGGCCCGGTGATCGACGAGGTGCCGCCGACCGAGACCACGATCAGGAAATAGATCATGTACTTGAGCGGGAAGGTCGGATCGAGCCCGAGAATCTCCGCGCCCAGCGCACCGCCCAGCCCCGCCAGGCCGGAGCCGACCGCGAAGGTCAGCAGGAACACCACGTTGACGTTGATGCCCAGCCCGGCCGCCACGCGCGGATCGTCGACCGCCGCGCGCAAGCGGCTGCCGAAGCGCGTCTTCGAGAGGATCAGTTGCAGCACTACGGTCAGCACCGCGCACAGCGCGATGATGAAGAGCCGGTAATGGCCCATGCCCAGCAGCAGCGCGCCGTCGCCGATCTCGGTGCGGCCGCGCAGCCATTCGGGCAGTTGGATGTTCTGCTGCGAGGAGCCGACGAAATAGTCCACCGCGGCGACCGCCATGAAGGCGAGCCCGATCGAGAACAGCACCTGGTCCAGGTGCGACTTGCCGTACATCGGGCGGTAAAGCGTGCGTTCGAGCAGCGCGCCGAGCGCGCCCACCGCGATGAACGCGAGCGGCAGGCAGACGAGAAAAGGCACGCCCAGCTTCTGCATCGCGAACACGGTGAGGTAGCCGCCTGCCATGGCAAAGGCACCGTGCGCGAGATTGATGAAGTTCATCAGCCCCAGCGTCACGGCCAGGCCGACCGCGAGAACGAACAGCAGCATGCCGTAGGCGATGCCGTCAAAGAGAATCGTCAACATACGTCGATCCGCAGCCTCAGATCAGAAACACCGCGAAACCGGCTCCGCCGGGCCGCAGGTGTTGCCCCCTGAAAAGGGGGTGGGCGGCCACACGAAGTGGGCAAGCCTGGGGGTCATTTAGCTTTTCCGGGATCCTTGACGCTCTTGATGACGTCGAACTCGACGTTGTAGAGCTGCCCGTCCTTCTTCTCGACCTTGCGCAGGTACACGTCCTGCACGATGTCGCGCGTCTGTGCGTCGATCAGGATCTGGCCGCGCGGGCTTTCGAAGATCTGGCCTTTCATCGCGGCCAGCAGCGCATCGCCGCCGCCCTGCCCCTTGGTCTTGCGCAGCGCGTCATAGATGATGTGCATGCCGTCGTAGCCGCCGACCGCCATGAAGTTCGGCCGCATGTTCTTGTTGGCCTTCTCGAAGGCTTCGACGAATTTCTTGTTCATCACCGACGGATGCGCGGCCGAGTAGTGGTGCGAGGTGACCACGCCGAGCGCGCCGTCGCCCATGTCATTGAGCTGGTCGTCGTCCGTCACGTCGCCGGTGGCGATCAGCCGGATGCCGGCCTTGTCCATGCCGCGCTCCAGGAACTGCTTCATCACCGCAGCGCCCGCGCCCGAGGGCACGAAGACGAACAGCGCATCGGGCTTGGCATCGCGCACCTTCTGCAGGAAGGGCGCGAAGTCGGGGTTGCGCAGCGGCACGCGCAGCGAGTCGAGCACCTTGCCGCCATTGAGCTGGAAGCGTTCCTTGAAGAACTTCTCGGCATCGTTGCCCGGGCCGTAGTCGCTGACCAGCGTGACGACCGTCTTGATGCCGTTCTTCGGCGCCCAGTCGCCCATCGCCACCGAGACCTGCGGCAGCGTGAAGCTCGAGCGCACGATGTAGGGCGAAGCCTCGGTGATGCTGGAGGTGGCCGCGGCCATCACGAGCTCGGGCGTCTTCGATTGCGTGGCGATCGGCGCGGCCGCCAGCGCCGCGGGCGTGACGCCGAAGCCGGCCAGTACGTTCACCTTGTCGTTGACCACGAGTTCCTGCGCGAGGCGCTTGGTGACGTCGGGCGTGGCGGTGTCGTCCTTGACGATGACCTCGATCTTCTTGCCCGCGACCGTGTCGCCGTTCTGCGCCATGTAGAGCCGCACCCCGGCCTCGACCTGGCGGCCGGTGGAGGCCTGCTGCCCGGTCATCGGCAGGATCAGGCCGATCTTGAAGGTGTTGCTCTGGGCGTTGGCCAGCGGCAAGGCCAGCGCGAGGGCGGTCAGGCTCGCGGCCTGGACGAGGTGGCGACGTTGCATGAAGTCTCCTTGGGGTGAGTGCCGAAACAGGCGATATTGTGAACAAATGAAAGCGTGCCGCCTTCGCGGCAAACACCTAGCGGGCCGGGCCGCGCTCGAACTTCTGCGCGATGAGTCGATCGATTGCGCGATCATCGCGCGAGCGCGGACGGGGCAGGACAGTCATTCGGAAGTCTGGTTCTCAGTGTCGGCGGCGGATCAGTTGCACGCCCGGCAACGGATGGCTCTGCGCGCCGTGCAGCGCTTCGCGAAGATTGCGCTGCGCGATGCGGCTGTGCTCGCGCATCAGCGCCTCGGCGCGCGAGCCCTCGCGGTTCTCGATCGCCTCCAGCACCTGGCCGTGCTGGTCCTGCGCGATCAGCAGCATGTCGCGCGCCGCGGCCGAGTTGGCCTGCATCACGACGAAGCCGGAGGGCGATGCGAAAGGCAGGTTGACGACGCGCTCCAGCTGCTGGGTGATCAGCGGGCTACCCGAGAGCTCCGACAACAGGCGATGGAACTGCGCATTGAAGGCGACGTATTGCGAAAACGCTGCATCGTCGAGCGCGGGCTGGCGCAGCAGTTCGTCGATGCGCCTGAGGCAGGCACGCGCTTCGCGTATCACCACCGGCGGTGCGCCGCGCTCGGCCGCGAGCCGCGCCGACAGGCCTTCGAGCGTGCCGCGCAGTTCGATCGCATCGGACACATCGCGCTCGGAAAAGGTCCGCACCGCATAGCCGCCATTGGGAAGGGCCTCGAGCAGGCCCTCCTGTTCGAGCCGCATGAGCGCGCTGCGCACCGGCGTGCGCGAGACGCCGAGCAATTCCGAGACCGCCACCTCGGCGATGCGCGCGCCGCCGGCCAGTTCGCCCGCGAGCACCATCTCGCGCAGCCGCAATTGGGCTTTGACGGCCTGCGAGCTGCTGGCTTCGATCGGCTCGCTGGGAGTCAGGACGGGAGAGTTTGGCGCTGTCACGGGATACGAAATGTATACAAAGAATCGCGCAGATCCAAGAAATCAGCGCAAAACCTCGGGTAAACACTCAACCCCCTGTATGCAACCAAGGCCCTTGCGGTGCGTTTACGATCGACCGTTCTATTTCAGCATCTGACGGAGCACCCATGTCCCAGCACGCCTCTCTGCCTGCCCGCTACGACCACGTCGGCAGCTTCCTGCGCCCCAGGTATTTGCTCGAAGCGCGCGAGCAGAAAGCCAAGGGCGAGATCACGCCCGAGCAGCTTCGCAAGGTCGAAGACAAGGCCATCACCGAGATCGTCAAGTTCCAGGAAGACGTCGGGCTCAAGAGCATCACCGACGGCGAGTTCCGCCGCACCTATTTCCACATCGACTTCCTCGAACAGCTCGGCGGCGTGAAGACCGACATTCCCGTCACCATCCGCCGGCCCGACGGCACCGAGGAGCTCGCGCCGCCGGTGATGCGCGTGATCGACAAGGTGCGCCATGCGAAGAACATCCAGCTGGCCGACTTCGAGTACCTCAAGAGCCAGGTCTCGGCCGGCTGCACGCCGAAGGTCACGATCCCCTCGCCCACCATGCTGCACTTCCGGGGCGGGCGCGCCGGCATCAGCAAGGAGGCATACCCCGAACTCGATCCGGTGTTCTACGACGACGTGGCCAAGGCCTACGGTGACGAACTGCGCTCGCTGGCCGCCGCGGGCGCTACCTACGTGCAGATGGACGACACCAATCTCGCCTACCTGTGCGACGAGAAGATGCGCGAAGCCGCGCGCCAGCGCGGCGACGACCCCAACGAATTGCCGCATCGCTATGCCGCCTTCATCAACAAGGTGGTGGCGCAGAAGCCCGCCGGCATGACGCTCGCGATGCACCTGTGCCGCGGCAACTTCAAGAGCACGCACGCGGCGGCCGGCAACTACGAGCCGGTGGCCGAGGCGCTGCTGAAGGAGATGGACCTCGATGCCTATTTCCTCGAGTACGACGATGCGCGCTCGGGCGACTTCCGTCCGCTGCGCTTCCTGCCCAAGGGCAAGACCGTGGTGCTGGGCCTGGTGACCACCAAGTTCGGCGAGATGGAGGACAAGGACGAACTCAAGAGCCGCATCGAGGCCGCCGCCAAGTACGCGCCGCTGGAACAGCTCGCGCTGTCGCCGCAGTGCGGCTTCTCGAGCACGGTGCATGGCAACAACATCGCGGTCGAGGCGCAGCGGGCCAAGCTGCGGCTGGTGATCGAGACCGCCCAGGAAGTCTGGAAGGACTAGGCATCCCAGCTTTCGCGCACTTCGGCTCGCTGCGCCCGGCCCCTTTGCAGACGGCAACACCGGCGGCCCGGCGAAGCGGGTTCCGCGGTGTTTCCCGAATCGGGCGGGTGAAGTAGGCTCCGGGCTTATGAAGCTCTACACCGCTCCCCTCAGCATGTTCGGCGCCAAGGTGCAGATCGCAGCACTCGAAAAGGGCCTCGCCTTCGACTACGAGATGGTGCCTTTCGACCGCGACGACCGCTACGAGCCCAAGCATCCCGAGGTGCTGCGCATCAATCCGAAGCGCCAGGTGCCGGTGCTGATCGACGGCGATGTCGAGCTGTTCGATTCGACGCAAATCTTCGAGTACCTGGAAGACATCGCCCCCGAGCCGCCGCTCTGGCCCGGCAATGCCGCGCAGCGCGCGCTGGCGCGGCAGTTGGAGCACCTGTCGGACGAGGTGTTCTTCCCGCACGTGATCCGCCTCATGGGCCTGCAGCACGACATGCAGAGCGAGGCCGCGATCGCCGCCTGCGCGGGCTGCGCGCGTTTTTACGAACGAATGGAAGAGCGGCTCGCGCACGGCGACTACCTCGCCGGCGCCTACTCCTTCGCCGACATCGCCTTCTACATGGCGCACGTGTTCGCCGACCGCAAGGGCGCCGGCATGACCGCTGCCACGCCACGCCTGCTGGCCTGGCGCGAGCGCATCGGCGCGCGGCCGCCGGTGCGCGAGGTGGTCGGGCGGATGATGGCCTTCCTGGCATCGCAGAACCGTCCGGTGCCCGTGTACCTCCAGTCCTTGCTTGGCGCGTGAACCACATCGACAAACAGCTCGACTGGCTGCCTTCGCCGTCGCAGCATCTGCTGGTTGTCACCTTCGCGCTGCTGGTCTACGTGCTGACCACGCGCGCCCGGCGCGAGCAGCGCGCGCCGACCACCGCGATCGCGTGGGTGATGGGCCTGGTGCTGGTGCCTTACCTGATCCTGCCCATGTATCTGCTGTTCGGCCAGCGCAAGCTGCGGCCGGCCGGCTCGCCGCGGCCTCCGCGCTCGCTGCCGATGGTGCACTGGGCCGCCGACCTGATCGAAAGCTTCGGGCTGGCGCCGCCCGGACACTGCGCGGTGCGCCTGCATTCGGATGGCGCCGCCGCGCGCGATGCGCTTTGGGAGGTGATCGAAGGCGCACAGGTGCGCATCGACGTCTGCACCTTCATCATCGGCGACGACGCGCTCGGCCACGAGGTGATCGCGCGCCTGTCGCGGCGCGCGCGCGAAGGCATCAAGGTGCGGGTGCTGCTCGATGGCTTCGGCGCGCTCTCGCTGCCGCGCCACCATGTCGACACGCTGCGCGATGCCGGCGTCGAGGTCGCGGTGTTCCGGCCCTTCTTCAGCCTGCGCCGACTGGGCCCGCGCAACCTGCGCAACCACCGCAAGCTCACGATCGCCGATGACGGCTGGCTGTGGTCCGGCGGCCGCAACCTGGCCGGCGAATATTTTCTGGGCAACGACGAGCACCCCACGCCGTGGCGCGACCTGTCCTTCGATCTCCACGGCAGCGTGGCCGCCGCGGCGGCGCGGCAGTTCGATCACGACTGGGCCTCGGTGCGCGGGCGCAAGCCGCGCGCCATCGGGACCGACGAAGAGCCTTCGAGCGGCAGCCTGGCGCAGTTCCTGCCGAGCGGCCCCGACCAGACGGAAGACACGGCGCACGCGCTGCTGATCGACGCCTGCTTTCGCGCAGAGCATCGCGTGCTCGCGATCACGCCCTACTTCGTGCCCGGCGACGGCCTGCGCGACGCGCTGCGGCTGGCGGCGCGGCGCGGGGTGCAGGTCACGATCGCGATCCCGGCGCAGTCGAACCACCGGCTGGCCGATTTCGTGCGGGCGCGAGCGATGCGCGACCTGGCACGCGCGGGCGTCATCTTCCGCATGCTGCCGTTCATGGCGCATGCCAAGGCCGTGGTGGTGGACGAAGAGCTCGCGCTGTGCGGCTCGATCAACCTCGATCTGCGCAGCCTGCTGCTCAATCACGAGGCCGCGGTGGTGTTCTACGACCGCGGCGAGATCGACTGGTTCGCACAATGGATCGAGACCACGGCTTCGGCCGGCGAGGCCTACCGTGCACGTCGGCCCGGGCTGCTGCGCGACGTGGCCGAAGGGTTGCTGCTGACGATCGCCTTTCAGCTCTGAGCCGGCCGGCGCTCGATCAGCGAGCGCGCGAACGAAGCCGCCTCTGCCAAGGCCTGTGCCGCGCGCGGCAGCGCATTCGCATGATTGAGGAAGCCGTGCGGCACGCCGTGCGCGACGCTGAGCGTCGAACGGCCGCCGGCCGCGACGATGGCATGGTGCATCCGGACCGAATCGTCGAGCAGCAGGTCCAGCCCCGCCGCGAGGATCAGCGCGGGCGACAGACCGCCGAGTTCACCGAGCAAGGGAAATGCGCGCGGATCGTCGGTGTTCGATGCGCCCGACAGATAGGCATCGAGGTAGCGCTGCTGTGCCGCGCAGCTGAGGCCGAACTCGCCGCTTCCATAGGCGCCGAAGGAGCCGCCGCTGCGCATCGGCCCGAACACACCGTAGAACAGGATCAATCCCGCGATGCCATCCGCATCTGCATCGCCCGCCGCCGGCCGCGCGTCGCGGCGGCGCATGGCTTCGACAAGCGCCAGGTTGGCACCGGCCGAATCGCCCGCGAGCACGACGCGCCCATGCTGCGCCAGCACGGCATCCACCGCGCCGGCCACATCGGCCAGCGCCGCCGGGAAAGGATGCTCGGGCGCGAGCGAATAGTCGACACCGCACACCGGCAGGCCCGAGCCCGCGGCGAGGTGCCGCAGCACGGTGTCGTGCGTCTCGTTCGAGCCGACGCACCAGCCGCCGCCGTGCAGGTACACGATGGGTACTGCGTCACGCGATGCCTGCGGGCGATACCAGCGCAGGCCGACGCGGCGACCATTGACCTGCAGTTCGGCATCCTCGATCGCGAGCATGCGCGGCACGCCGGTCTGGCTTTTGCGCCGCTCCTGCAGCAGCAGCGCGCGCGCTTGATCGAAAGGCAAAGCGTAGCGATCGACCGGTGCCGCGGCTGCGCGCTGTTGCGCGAGGATCTCGACCATGCGCGGATCGAGCGTGCGCGGATACGCATAGCGCTCGAATGCTTCCGGCGCGAAGCCGGGCGGGCTGTCGACCGAGATGGAGTCCGGCACGCCGCGCACTCAGCTCGCGCTGAAAGCCACTGCCTCGACCTCGACCAGCCATTCCTTCTTTGCCAGCTCGTTGACGATGACCAGCGTGGAAGCCGGACGCGCGCTGCCGAGAAAGCGCGTGCGAACCGGGCCGACGGCGGAGAGATGCGACGCATCGACCAGAAAGGTGGTGACCTTCACCAGATGGTCGACCGTCATGCCGGCCGCCGCCAGCACCGCGACGAGGTTCTGCCAGGCCAGCGTGGTCTGCTGCGCGATGCCTTCGGCCGTCGCTCCGTCGGCACCGACGCCGATCTGGCCCGACACGTGCAGCCACTTGCCGGGGCCGGTCACGACGATCGCCTGCGAATAGGGGCCGGCAGGCGCAGGCACGGTGGAAGGATTCAGGGATTCGGACATGGGTTCTTTCATCATCGAATGCTGTGGGAATCGGAAAGCTGCGGCACGCCCTTCACCGCGCCGAGCACGCGCTGGAACAGGGCGAGTTCGGGGCTGGCAAGATCCTCGAGCACATCGAAGTGCGTGCGCCGGGGAACGATCTCCAGCGTCGCGCGCGATCCCGCGGCCTTCGCCGCCGCGGCGAAGTCGCGGCTCTGGCCGATGAAGCCCTCGGTCTCGGCCTCGCCCACCGCGACGATGAACTCGCCGGTGTAGAAGCGCTGCATCTCGCTCGGGCTCAGGCGCATGGCTTCGTGCGGTGTCATCCGCACGTCGTGGTTGATGCTGGTGAGCAGCAGCGGCGCCAGCGAGAACAAGCCGCTGACCGGAATCGTCGCGACCAGCGGATGGCCTTCGAGGCTGGTCGGCGGCGTCGCGCTGATCATCGCGGCCAGATGCCCGCCGGCGGAGTGGCCCGAGACGCTGACCCGTCGCGGATCGAAGCCGAGTTCGCCCGCACGGCGGTTCAGCCAGACGAAGGCATCGGCCACCTGCTCGACGATGCGCCCGAGGCGCACTGCGGGCGCGAGTTCGTAGCCGATCATCGCCACCGCGACGCCGGCCTTCACGTAGTGCTCGGCCATGAAGCTGAAGATCTCGCGGTCCAGCGCGCGCCAGAAGCCGCCGTGGATGAAGACGAACAGCGGCACGCCCTCCGCGGGCGCCGCATGCGCCGCGCTCGCCGGAAACCAGTCGATGGCGCAGCGCGCCGGCGTGGCATAGGCGTACACCTTGCGATCGGGCATCGAGGCGCGCAGGCGCTCGCTGCGCGCACGGTAGTCCGCATAGATGCCTTCCCTCTCGGGATGCCGGGGGCGCAGGCTGTAGTTCTGCTCCATGCGCTCGAGCAGTTCCATGATGCGCGGGGTATCAAACTCCAAGATAGGCTTCCTTCACGCGCGCGTCGGTCAAGAGCGACGACGACGGGCCGGAGAGAACGATGCGCCCGCTTTCCAGCACGTGCCCGTTGCCGGCATGGCGCAAGGTCACCTCGCTGTTCTGCTCGCAGACGAAGATCGTCAGGCCCTGGCGGCAGAGTTCGGACAGGGCCTGGAAGATCTGCTTGACCACCAGCGGCGCGAGCCCCATCGACGGTTCGTCGAGCAAGAGCAGCCGCGGCTCGGACATCAGTGCGCGCCCGATCGCGACCATCTGCTGCTCACCGCCCGACAGCGTGCCCGCGGCCTGCGCCAGCCGCTCGCCCAGCTTCGGAAAAAGCGCGAGCACGAAGTCGAGCCGGCGGCGGTACCTGCTCGCGTCGCCGCGCACGAGAAAATGGAAGGCGCCCATCTCGAGGTTCTCGGCCACCGACAGCGGCGCGAACACCTTGCGCCCTTCGGGCACCAGCGAGATGCCCAGGCGCACGATGCGTTCGGCGCCGAGCCCGGCGATGTCCTTGCCCTCGAAGCGCACCGCGCCGCGCACCGGCTTCATGAGGCCGCTGACGGTTCGCATCAGCGTCGACTTGCCGGCACCGTTGGCGCCGATCAGCGCGGTGAATCCGCCCTGCGCGATATCGAGCGACACGCCATGCAGCACATCGCCCTGCCCGTACGACACATGCAGTTCGTCGAGCTCAAGCATCGGCCGTCTCCTCGCCGAGGTAGGCGCCGATCACCTCACGATGGCTCGCAATCTCGGCCGGCGTGCCTTCCGCCAGGAAGCGGCCGCTCTGCAGCACCAGGATCTCGTCGCACAGGCCCATCACCATGCGCATGTTGTGCTCGACCAGGATCACGGTCACGCCTTGCGCATTGACCTGGCGGATCATCTTCGCGATCGGCGCCTGCTCGGACGCGGGAACGCCGGCGATCGGCTCGTCGAGCATGAGGATCTTCGGCTCGGCCGCCAGCGCGCGCGCGATCTCGAGCAGCTTCGATTCGCCGAAGCTCAGGTTGCCGGCCGGCAGCATCGCGCGATCGGCCATGCCGAGCATCGCGAGCTTGTCGCAGGCCGTGGCCTCGATGCGGCGCTCCTCGCGGCGCGCGCCGGCCGTGCCCAGCATCGCGGTCCAGAAGCCGGTGCGCGCGCCGGGGTGGCAGCCGATCATCACGTTCTCGACCAGGCTCAGCTCGGGAAAGATCTGCAGGTTCTGGAAGGTGCGCGCCAGGCCGAGCCGCGCGCGCTGGAACGGCCGCAGCGATTCGATGCGCACGCCCTCCAGTTCGATGGCACCCGCGCTCAGCTTCTGGATGCCGGCGATGGCATTGAACAAGGTCGTCTTGCCCGCGCCGTTCGGCCCGATGATCCCCTTGATCTGTCCTTCGCGCACCGACGTGCTCAATCCATCGACGGCATGCAGGCCGCCGAAGGTGACGCGCAGATCCCTAACTTCCAGCAGAGCCATCGGCGGCCTCCACGGATGAAGGGCGCAGGCTCTGCTCGGGCGGCCTCGCCACGCTCGCGGGCGCTTTCGGCTTGCGCTTGAGGCTCCCTGCCAGGCCCGCAAGCCCGCTCGGGAAATAGAGCAGCACGACCACCATGCAGATGCCGAACACGAGCAACTCGACATCCTGGAACTGCCTCAGCAGTTCGGGCACCACGGTGAAGATCGCGGCGCCGTAGAACGGCCCCCAGTACAAGCCGGTGCCGCCCAGTGCGACCATCACGACCAGCAGCACCGAGGCGAAGAAGCCGAAGGTCTCCGGCGACGCGAACAGGTTGAAGTGGGCATACATCGCACCGGCCAGTCCGGCCAGACCCGCCGACAGGCTGAAGGCAATGACCTTGTAGAGGAAGGTGTCGACGCCGAGCGTGTTGGCACCGATCTCGCTGCCGGCGATCGCGCGCAAGGCGCGGCCCGGCACGCTGCCGAAGAGATTGAGCAGCATCCACATCACCACCGCGGCGACCGCCCACACGAGCCAGTAGAAGCGCATCGGGCTGTCCAGCTCGAAGCCGAACAGCGCGTAGGGCGAGATCCCCGCGAGGCCGTTCGGCCCGCCGGTCAGCGAGACCAGCTCGACGAACAGCACCGAGAGGATGCCGCTGAAACCCAGCGTGCCCATCGAGAGATAGGGACCGCGCAGCCGCAGCGTGGCCAGCCCGATCAGCGCCGCGACGCAGCCCACGATGACGATGGCCGCGGCCGTCCCGAGCCATGGCGAGATGCCGTATTTGGTATTGAGCACCCCACTCGCATACGCGCCCAGCCCGTAGAAGGCCGCGTGCGCGAGCGAGACCTGGCCGGTCCATCCCATGATGAGATTGAGGCTCGCGATCAGGATCAGGTTGATGAAGAAATAGATGCCCAGGCTCAGCATGTAGTCGTTGGGTGCGACGAAGGGCCAGACGATCGCGATCGCCCAGATCACCATCAGGCCGCGCCGGCTTCTCGCCAGCTTGCGGGCGAGCACGCTGTCGCTGGATGCCACCGTCATACCTTCTCGATCTGGCCCTGGCCGAGCAGGCCGTTGGGCCATCGCACCAGCACCAGCAGCAGCACGATGAAGGACACGGCGTCCTTGAAATGCGACGACAGCATCCCGCCCGCGAAGCTCTCGGCCAGCCCGAGCGCGAGGCCGCCGACCACCGCACCCGGCAGGCTGCCGAGGCCGCCCAGCATCGCCGCGCAGAAGGCCTTGAAGCCGAGGATCGTGCCGTGGTCGAAGGAAGTCAGCGTCAGCGGCGTGACGATCACGCCCGCCAATGCGCCGATGCCCGCGGCCAGCGTG
The DNA here is from genome assembly GCF_901827165.1 of Variovorax sp. SRS16. NCBI lineage: Bacteria > Pseudomonadati > Pseudomonadota > Betaproteobacteria > Burkholderiales > Comamonadaceae > Variovorax > Variovorax sp. SRS16. The sequence goes on along the minus strand of NZ_LR594666.1, from coordinate 1,698,211 downwards.
AAGGACAGCGCCATCGTCATGCGCGGGCTGATGCCGACCAGCGCCGCGGCTTCGGGCTGCGCCGCCGCCGCGCGCATCGCCTTGCCGAGCAGCGTGCGGTTGAAGAAGTAGCCGGCGCCGCCCATCACGACGGCGGCGATGCCGACGATCCAGAGCGTCTGCGATTCGAACACTGCGCCGGCCAGATGCACCGCCTCGCTGCCCGAGAACGAGGGCAGCCCCGCCGGATTCTTGCCGAGCACCAGCATGACCAGGCTCTTGGTGCAGATCGCCAGCGCGATGGTGACGATGGTGATCGACATCGCCGACGGCCGCTTCAGGCGCCGCACCACGAGGCGCTCGGACAGCGCGCCGAAGGCCATCGCGACCAGCACCGCGGCCACCAGCGACAGCAGCAGCGGCACCTTGGCCGCATACAGCGTCGCGGCCACCATGCCGCCCAGCATGACCCATTCGCCCTGCGCGAAGTTGAGCGCGCCGGTGCTCTTGAAGATGATGTTGAAGCCGAGCGCGACCAGCGCGTAGATGCTCCCGGTGCTCAGGCCCGCGAACAGCAGTTGCACTGACTCATTCATGAACGCTCAGACCTCGCCGAGCCGCGGATGCCGCAGCGCCGGCAATGCGAAGCCGAGCGCTGCGAGGCGCCCGCGCGCATCGCCGAGGTAGGCCTTGAAGGCCTGCTCTTCCTGCTGCGGCGTGGCCGCGCCCAGGCCGGCCTCGGCGGCCAGCGTGGCGGCCGCGGCATCGGGGCCCGAATCGATCTCGGTCGCCAGGCTCGGGATGTGATAGCCCGCGAAGGCGACGTGGCGCAGCCAGGCCTCGATCTGCGCGGCGATGCCCTGCTTCGCGGCCGCATCCAGCTGCGCCGCGCGCTCCCCGAGATACAGCCAGCCGAAGGACGCATGGCGTTCCTTGGCGGCGACGACCTTTTCCAGCAGCTGTGCCGCCACGGGTTCGCGGGCATTGGCCGCATAGAGGCGGTACAGCGCGAGTTCGAGGCCGTCCTCGACCGCGCAATGCACGGCGACATAGGCATCGAGCGATTGCGTGGCGTCCAGCGCGTCGCGGTAGAGCGTCCGATTCAGCACGGACTCCCAACGCGCGTCGCGTGGTCGCGCAAGGTAGCCGCCCAGGAGTTGGGCATAGCGATGGAAGCTCTCGACGTGCCAGGCCTCGTCGGTGTTGCGTACCGTGAGGAAATACTTCGGATCCGACTCGCGGTCGAGCTCCAGGCAGAAGCGGATCAGCAGCGCTGGCGTCTCGGCGAGGCCGGTGTATTCGACCCAGGCGCGCCGGCTCCAGACCGTGCGTGCGGCCTCGAGCGCAGCCGCAGACGACGTGGCGGCGTCGAAGCGCTCCCACGCGATGTCCTTGGCAGGCACCCAGCGGCTTTGCTTGCTGGTCTCGTAGAGCTCGCGGATCGAGCCGATCGAACGCTTGAGTGCGAGCGGGAACCGCCGCTCCACCAGCAAGGCAGTCGAAGAAGAAGTGAGTGTCATCGTCAGAACTCGCCGTCGATCTTGTGGTGGCGGAACATCGGCAGGCTGATGCCCCAGGACTCCTGCATCTGCCGGCGAACGCGCTGCACGGAGGCGATGAAGACAGGCTTCTCCAACTCCTCCACCGTGGCGCCCAGTCCGGCTTCCCAGGTCAGCCGGTCGACTTCGATTTCGGCCCGGGCCGCTGGCCCTTCCGGCGACAGCCAGGCGCTGTGATAACCGTTGAGCTCCACCTTCTCGATCATGGTGATGACGGCATCTTCCACCGCGCCGAGCTGCGTCTTCGACAGATGGGGAATGCGGCTGTTCATGAAGGCCCAGCCGAAGGCGCAATGCCGGACCTCGTCGCGCATGATGCTTTTCAAGACCTGCGCGGCGACCGGGTTGGGTGTGATGTCGATCAGGTGGCGGAACACGTCGAAGGCGATCTCTTCGGCCGCGCAGACCAGCGCCGCGATCACGCCTTCGAGCGGCACGTCCGGATCGAGCGCCATCTTGCGCACGCCGTGCGTGGCGACCGCGCCCTGGAACTCGGAGAGATCGGGCTGCTCGATGTAGCCGCCCAGCAGCTCGGCCATGCGAAAGCACACCTCGGCATGGCGCGACTCTTCCTGCGTGCGGATGGCGAAGAACAGGCGCATGTCGGGCGCGCAGTTCTCCTTGCAGAAACGGATCTGGAGCGCGGGCGATTCGGAGATCGCGCCGTACTCGCCCCAGGCACGGCGGCTCCAGTACATGCGCGCGGCATAGAGCTGCTTCTCGCTGTAGGGGCTGATGTCCAGCGCGGGCCAGTCGATGTCCAGGCTCGGATTCCACTGGTTGCTGGTGGCCGCATGGAAGAGATTGCGGATGCGCGGAATCTCGATGTCGAGGTTCAGCGGGAAGCGGTTCTCGGGCGCATCCAGGATCGTGCGCGACGTCATCGTTGCAGCGGGTGCCATGGCATCTCCTACTGGTAATCGGCCAGGCGGAAGCGTCCGCCTTCGTACTTCAGCAGCACGAGGTCGGCCTTCGACAGGCCCGAGTGCTGCGTGGGCGAAAAGTTGAAGGTGCCGCCGACGCCGTTGTAGTTGCGGATGGCGCCCAGCGCATCGCGCACCTTCTCCTTGTCGGTGCCGCCCTTTTCGAGCGCCATCTTCGCCAGGTAGATGGCGTCGTAGGTCTGTGCCGCGAACTGGTTGGGCCGGCGCTTGAAGCGCGCCTCGAAATTCTTGTTGAGCGCCAGGATGCGCGGCTTGGCCGGATCGCTGTCGGGCAGGTCCTCGCCGACCGGGAACTTCACGCTCACCAGCAGCACGCCCTTGGCCGCGTCGCCGGCCAGGTCCATGTAGCGCTTGTCGACGAAGCCGTAGCTGTGAACGAAGGGAATGTCGCCGAGGCCGAGCGTCTTGGCCTGCTTCATGGCGACGACGCCGGCGGGCGTGACGGTCCAGCACAGGATCGCCTGCACGCCGGCCGCCTTGAGCGCGCTCAGTTGCGGCGTCATGTCGGTGTCGGTCGGGTTGAAGGATTCATAGGCGACATCGAGCCCGCGCGCCGCGGCGGTCTTCTTGAGCTGCTCGACCGCGCTCTGGCCGAAGCCCGACGAGTCCGCCAGCATGCCGATCTTCTTGATCGACTTCTTGTTGAAGTAGTCGGCCAGCCGCTCCATCACCTGATCGTCGTCGACCGTGGACTTGAAGGTCCATGCGCGCTCCGCCACGGGCGTGACGATCTGCATGCTGCCTTCGGTCGAGATGAAGGGCACGGCCGCTTTCTCGGTCTGCTGCAGCATCGCGATCGCCATGCCGCTCATGTTGCCGCCGCCGACGATCATCTCGACCTTGTCCTGCGTGAGCAGGCGCCGCGTCGCGGTCAGGCCTTTCTGGGTCTGGCTCTCGGCGTCGTAGAAGAACCATTCGAGCTTCTTGCCGTTGACGCCGCCCTTGGCGTTGATCTCGTCCAGCGCCAGTTCCATGCCGGCCTTCATGTCCTCGCCGAGGAAGGCCGCGGGCCCGGTCATGGAAAGCACGGAGCCGATCTTGTAGGTGTCCTGTGCCATCGCGGGGACCAGCGGTCCGGCGACGGCGCATGCGAGAACCAGCTTGAGCGAATGGCGAAGAAGCGAGTGGATCATGGCGATAGGATGGGAAGGGTTGATGAACAGGGACCAGGATTCGCGTGCGCGCAGCGCTCAGTCGTTGACCTCGAAGGCCATCGTGTCACCGGTGGCGCCTGCCGCCGACTCGGGCGAGGACAGGGCCACCGTGAAGGTGTGCCGAACGAGGCTTCCGGGCGAATAGGAGCGCCCCGCCATCACCGGCAGGCCATCCTTGCCGAAGTAGACGAGCTCGCGAACCATCACCGGCGAATCGGGCGCCACGTCGAGCAGCTGCGCGACCTCGGCGTCCGCCAGCGAGGCCTCCATGCGGTTCTGCGCATGGGACAGGCTCACGCAGCGCGACAGCAGATCGAGCAGCGAGTGCTGCAGCGCATCCGCCTGCGTGATGGAGGCGGCGAAGTCGGGATGGATGTAGCGGAAATCGTAGGAAGCGATCGTGTCGCCGCTCTGGCGCACGCGCTCGATGTGCAGCACCGTCTGCTCGATGCCCACGCCCAGGTGGAAGGCCATGTCTTCGGGACAGGGCAGCGCGGCGAACCTGTGGAGCCTGAAGGTCAACGGCCGGCCGATGCGCTCCCACTGGTCCTTGAAGTCCATCTGGGGACCGAAGATCTCGTCGAACTTTTCGGTGTTGACGAAGGTACCGTGCCCCTGCACCCGCCGCAGCAGGCCCTGCGCCACCAGTTCCTGGATTGCCTGGCGCACCGTGAAGCGGCTGACGCCGAACATGGCGCAGACCTCCTGATCGGAATAGAAGCGGCCATCGCCCAGCACGCCGCTGCGGATGATGGCCTGCAAGCGGCGCTTGACCTGCGCATACAGCGGCAGCGGCGACGCGCGATCGAGGTCCAGCGCCAGGGCACTGCCTTCGTTGCGATCGCCGCGGGCCGTCGGGGAGAGTTCGGGCATGGATCCGTTCTTTGCTTCGTGTTGTCAGCAAGTACGGACATGATGATATGAAGGGCTATACTGACTGTCAACGACGTTTTGAAGCCGCATGCAGCTCGCACTTCTCGACCTCCCGGCCTCGCTGGACCACGCCCTCCACTTGAGCTTCCCGCAGCCGGGTCCGCTGGATTCGGTCGACGTGCTGGTGTGGCAGCCGGCCGCGATCGCCGGCGTGTATGGGGTGGAGGGCACGCACCTGGGGCGTCCCGTGCTGGGCGTCGCCGACTCGCAGCGGCTCGTCAAGGATTCGCGTTTCTGGCGCGACGAGTTTCGGGCCTTCATCGGCCGCGGCGGCACGCTCGTGATGCTGGCGCCCGGTCCTGGCACGCTGGGTATCCACACGGTGCAGGACGTGGTGGGCTACGACTTCATCGAGGCGCTGCCGGACCATGCCGGCCTGCGCCGAACCGAACGCGCGCCGGCCGCCGTCGCATGCACGGTCGGCGAGCCCTTTCGCAGCTTCTTCGATGCCGTCGGCGAGCGCTTCGCGGCCACCGCCGAGTTCGACGCCGCGAATGCGCAGCCCATCGCAACCGTCGCGGGAACCGAGCGCGTCTGCGCGCTGTACCAGTACCGCCACCCTGGCCGCGTCATCGTCCTTCCCGCACTCGCGCCGTCCGTGCCGGCCAGCGCCGTCGACGGCATCGTGCGCGCGATCGCCGACATGGCCTTGCGCCTTCGTTTCGAAGGCTCGGCGCCGTCGTCATCGCCTGCGTGGAAGACCTCGTTCGACATGCCCGGCGAGTCGGCGTTGCGCCGGCGCCTGGCAGAGCTTGCCGCACAACGGCGGGCACTCGACGCCGAACATGACAAGCTGGCGCGGCAGCTTTCGGACATGGCCTTCCTGCGGCAATTGCATGATGGCGATGCCGTCGGCGCGCTCGATGCCGCGGCCCTGGTGCTGCACGCGCTGGGCGCCTATGCGCAGAAGGGCGGCGCGGGGACGGACACGGTCCTGTTCGAACTCGATGGAAGAACGGGCGTGCTGGTGGCGGTCGACGATGCGCTGCGCGCACTCGGCGAAGGCCTCGCAGCCCATGTTCGACGCCGCGCGCAGGCGTGGTCGCGCGAACTCAAGGTGGCGGTCGTTCCGATCGCCCTGTACGTCGCGGGCAACCGCCGCGGCATCGCGCAAACGGGCGAGGAGATCGAGCGCTTGCGCCTCGCGCATCCGTCGCTGACCTTCATTGCCGGCAGCGACCTGCAACAGGCCTACGACGCACGCGATGCCGGCTTCGTCGGCCGATGGCTGGATGCCGCGGAAGCGGCCCATGCGGGCGGCGCGGCGCGCGACTGAATCACCGCCGATTGGTATAGCTCGCGTTGCCGAGTCCGGTGCCGATGGTCAGCACGGCCCAGCGCTTCACGTCCTGCATGAAGGGCAGCTCGCTGAGGCCTTGCACGACGGCGTCGTTGTGCATCAGCGCCACGGTCGCCTCGCCGCCGATCGAGGGCAGCCGCTTGCACAGCTCGGTCGGCAGGTGGAAGTTGTCGCTCTCCCAGTCGCCCGGCAGGTTCTGCGCGCCGCGCGCGATCGAGCCGTCCTTGCGGATCAGTCCCGGGCAGGCGATGCCGATGAAGGGCGCGAGCCCCAGGCGCTTCTTCCGGCTGTAGCGGATCTTGTCCTCGAGCATCTCGGCCAGCCGCTCGACCAGCACCTTGCGGCTCGGGCGCTCGTCCGCATGGCGCCACTTCTCGCGCCGCACCACCTTGGCCTTCGACAGGTCCGGCGCCCGCCGGATGCGCGTCTTGACGATGCCGCAACGCACGTTGGTGCCGCCGATGTCGAGCGCGAGGATGGCATCGTGGTGCCGGAGCATCGGCGGGGGCGTGAGATGCACCCAGCCGATCAGGCCGCCATCGTCGGTCTCGTGGCCGATGCGCCCGAGCTGAACATGCACGTTCATCTCCTCGAGCACGGCCGCCGCCTGCAGGATCACCCGTTCGCCGACATCGCTGCCCGGAAAGCCGCCGCCGATCACGATCCGCTCGACACCCTTCCACGACGGCTGGCGCAGGAAGCGGTCGATCACCCAGGCCAGTTCCTCGGCGAATTCCTCGATCGCGCCGTGCACCAGGTCGGCCGCCTCGGAAGCCATCCTGCTGGCCACCGCCTGGTCCAGCACTTTCTTGGTCAGCTCTCTCGAATGCTTGCCGCCCAGCGGATCCTCGCCCTTTCTGCGGCGCCGTTGCCGCCAGCGTTCCAGCAACTGCCTGAACGCGGTCTGGCTGGCCTGGTCGCCGACGAAGCCATCCTTGTCGCGCAACTGAAGGCTGTAGCCCTCGACCACCACCGAAGGCAGCTCCCTCGCACCGTGGACGTCGGGAAGCGGATGCGCGGGCGTGTCGGTTGACATGACGTCTTTCATGAGGAGATGGATGTCGATCCATCGGCCGTCGTCTCGAGGATCAGGCGCGCCGTCTCCTCCGGCGCATCCCAGTGCGGGAAGTGCCCGCTGCGTTCGAACCAGTGCAGGCGCGCATCGGGGAACAGCAGCCGGGCACGCGCCGCCTGCCGCACCGGACAGACCCGATCGAGACGGCCCCAGCCGATCACCAGCGGCTTGCCCAGGCTCCCGCTGGCCGCACCTTCCTGCGCCGCACCGCGAACCAGATCCCGCAGCATCCGGTCGAAGGACGGCGCCGTTGCATAGCTGCGCATCTCCTCCAGCACCAGCGAAGGCGCCAGCGCCGCCGCCTGCGCCGAGAGTTGCGTGAGCAGCAGCGCGCGCCAGCGAGGACTTTGCGTGATCGCCGGCATCGCGAACTGCAGCCTGCGCGCCAGGCGCACCGACAGCCAGATCGAGGCGTGAAAGGCATGGCGCTCCCAGCCGGCCCAGAAGCCGCCGGGATCGAGCGACACCACCGCGCCGACCACGTTGCCGCGGCGCGCGAGCTCGAGCACCAGGCGCGCGCCCATCGAACTGCCGACGACGTCGGTGCCGAGCAATTCGTGTTCGTGCAGGAAGCGGGTGACCGCATCGGCGAGTGCGCGGATCGACACCTCGCCTTCGAGCGGCGGGCTCTTGCCGAAGCCCGGCAGGTCGATCGCCACCACGCTGCGCTCGGCCGCCAGCGGCGCCATGATCGTCTGCCACGAACGCCAGCTGCTGCCCAATCCGTGGATCAGCAGCAAGGTCTTACCTTCTCCGCGGCGGACATAGTTGATCAGCACGCGTTCACTTTGAGTTCAGCCGGCCCGCAGCCGCATCGGCTGTGCGCACGATCGGCTGTAGGAGACCGGCGTATTCGCCGCGAACCGCGGCGCCGATACACTGCCGCGATGCCTTCCTTGTACCGCGCGTGGCTCCGCGCCGCTTTCTGCCTGGGTCTGCTCTGCGCGGCGGCGCCCGCGCTCGCGCAAGGCGAGAGCCTGCGCATCGGGTCCAAGCGCTTCACCGAGTCGTACATCCTCGCCGAAGTGCTGGCACAGACGGCGGCGCCGCAGCTGCCCTCCCCGCCCGTGGTGAAGCAGGGGCTGGGCAACACGGCCATCGTCTACGAGGCCCTGCGCTCCGGCGGCATCGACCTCTACGCCGAGTACACCGGCACCATCGCGCAGGAGATCCTGAAGGGCCCGCAGTCGATGACGCGCGAGGCCATGAACGCGGCACTGGCGCCGCTCGGACTGGGCGTCGCGATTCCGCTCGGCTTCAACGACGGCTATGCGCTCGCCATGCGCGCGGCCGATGCGGACCGTCTCGGCGTGAAGACGCTGAGCGACCTGGCCGCCCATCCCGAACTCAAGCTCGGCCTGTCGAACGAATTCATCGGCCGCGCCGACGGCTGGCAGGGACTCGCGAGCCGCTACGGCTTCAAGCAGACGCCCACCGGCCTGGACCACGGCCTCGCCTACGACGCGATCGCTGCCAAGCAGATCGACGTGATCGACATCTACACCACCGACGCGAAGATCGACCATCTCGGCCTGCGCGTGCTCGAGGACGACCGCCACTACTTTCCGCGCTACGACGCGGTCGTGCTGTACCGCCTCGACGTGCCGAAGCGCTTTCCGCAAGCCTGGGCCGCGCTGACGAAGCTCGAAGGCCGCATCGACGAGCGCGCGATGATCGCGATGAACGCGCGCGCCGAATTGCAGGGCGCGGCCTTCGACGTGATCGCGCGCGACTTCCTCGTCCAGGCCAAGGGCGGCGCCGCGCCGGCAGCCAGCGCAGAGCGAGGCTTCGTCGCCAAGCTGTTCGGGCCGGACCTCGGCCGGCTGGCGCGCGAGCATCTGCTGCTGGTCGCCGTCTCGGTGGGGCTGGCGATCCTGATCGCGGTGCCGCTCGGGATTCTCGTGTTCCCGAACCTGCGCCTGCGTGCGGTGGTGCTCGGGCTGACCGGGCTCTTGCAGACCATTCCCTCGCTGGCCCTGCTCGCAGTGCTGATCTCGCTGCTGGGTGCGATCGGGACACTGCCTGCGCTCATCGCGCTGACGCTCTATTCGCTGCTGCCGATCATGCGCAACACCGTGACCGGGCTGGCCGAAGTGCCGGGCGGCCTGCGCCAGGCCGGCACCGCGCTGGGCATGACGGGCGCGCAGAGCCTGCGCACGGTGATGCTGCCGCTGGCCCTGCCCACGCTGCTGGCCGGCGTGAGGACTGCGACCACGATCGCCATCGGCACCGCGACCATCGCAGCCTTCATCGGCGCCGGCGGCTTCGGCGAGCGGATCGTGACCGGCCTCGCGCTCAATGATCGGCAACTGCTGATGGCAGGTGCCGTGCCGGCCGCGGTGCTGGCGCTGCTGAGCGAGGCGGTGTTCGAGTTGATCGACTACGCGCTGCGGCGCAGCCGCCGTCAGGCCGGAAGCTAGGCCAGCGTGTAGGCCGTCTTGACCACCGTGAAGAACTCCTGCGCATAGCGCCCCTGCTCGCGCGGCCCGTAGCTCGAGCCCTTGCGCCCGCCGAAGGGCACGTGGTAGTCCACCCCTGCCGTGGGCAGGTTCACCATCACCATCCCCGCCTGGCTGTGGCGCTTGAAGTGCGTCGCGTACTTCAGGCTCGTCGTCGCGATGCCCGCCGAGAGGCCGAACTCGGTGTCGTTCGCCGTCGCCAGCGCCTCCTCGTAGTTCTTCACCCGGATCACGCTGGCCACCGGACCGAAGATCTCCTCCTTGTTGATGCGCATGCCGGCCACCGATTCGCTGAAGAGCGCGGGCGACATGTAGAAGCCCTCGGTGTCGAGCTTCAGGCGCTCGCCGCCCGCGGCCAGCGTGGCGCCTTCCTTTCTGCCGATCTCGATGTATTCAAGATCCTGCTGCAGCTGGCTGCCGCTGGAGACCGGGCCGATGTCGGTGCCCTGTGCCAAGGCATCGCCGACCTGGATCTTCGCCATGCGGGCCTTCATGGCGTCGATGAACTTCGGGTAGATGCCTTCGGTCACGATCAGCCGGCTGGCTGCGGTGCAGCGCTGGCCGGTGGAGTAGAAGGCGCTCTGCACGCTGAGCTCGACGGCCTGGTTCAGGTCGGCGTCGTCGAGCACGACCTGCGGGTTCTTGCCGCCCATCTCCAGCTGGACTTTCTTGTGCTTCGTGGCGCACTGGATGGCGATGTGGCGGCCGACGCCCACGGAGCCGGTGAAGCTGATGGCGTGGATGCCGGGGTGGTTGACCAGCGCATCGCCGATGAGGCTGCCGCGGCCCATGACGAGGTTGAAGACGCCGGGGGCGATGCCCGAGCGGCTGATGATCTCGGCCAGCGCCCAGGCGCAGCCGGGCACGAGGTCGGCGGGCTTCATGACGATGCAGTTGCCGAAGGCCAGGGCCGGGGCGATCTTCCAGGCGGGGATGGCGATGGGGAAGTTCCACGGGGTGATGAGGCCGACGACGCCGAGGGGCTCGCGGGTGATCTCGATGCCGATGCCGGGGCGCACGGAGGGGATGACTTCACCGGACAGGCGCAGGCATTCGCCGGCGAAGAACTTGAAGATCTGGCCGGCGCGGGCGGCTTCGCCGATGCCTTCGGCGCGGGTCTTGCCTTCTTCGCGCGCGAGCAGGGTGCCGAGTTCTTCGCGGCGGGCGAGGATTTCGTTGCCGATCTTGTCCAGGGCGTCCGAGCGGGCCTGGATGCCGCCGGTGGACCAGGCGGGGAAGGCGGCCGTCGCAGCCGCCACGGCGGCTTCGACGTGCGTGGCGTCGCCCTGCGTGTAGTGGCCCAGCACGTCGCCCAGGTTGCTCGGGTTGGTGTTGGCGCTGTAGCTGGCGCCGGCGTGCCATTCGCCGTTGATGAGGTTGTCGAAGTTCTGCATGACAAGGTCCTTGAAGTCGGTCTGAAAAAGCGTGGGCGAGGCGTCGATTGTCCGCCTCGTGTGGCCGCCCCTACTGCGGACCGAGCTTGCCGATCAGGGCGGCCAGTGCGTCGTACTCGCTGCGCTTGAGATCGGTCAGCGGCGTGCGCACCGGGCCCGCGTCGTGCCCCACGATCTTCGCGCCGGCCTTGACGATGCTCACCGCATAGCCTTGCCCCTGGTTGCGGATCTCGAGGTAGGGCATGAAGAAGTCCTTGAGCAGCCGATGCTGCGTCGCGATGTCGTCCGTTGCCACGGCCTTGTAGAAGTCCATCGCGGTCTTCGGAATGAAGTTGAACACGGCCGACGAATACACCGGCGTGCCGAGCGCCTTGTAGGCCGCGGCATAGACCTCGGCCGTCGGCAGCCCGCCCAGATAGGCGAAGCGGTCGCCCATGCGCAGGTGGATGGCGCTCATGAGCTCGATGTCGCCGATGCCGTCCTTGAAGCCCACGAGGTTCGGACAGCGCGCAGCCAGCTTCTCGAGCGCGTCCGGATAGAGCCGGCTCTGGCCGCGGTTGTAGACGATGACGCCGAACTTCACGCTCTTGCACACCGCTTCCACGTGCGCGGCCAGGCCTTCCTGCCCCGCCTCGGTCAGATAGTGCGGCAACAACAGGACGCCATGCGCGCCCGCCTTCTCCGCGGCCTGCGCGCACTGGATCGCAAAGCGCGTCGGCCCACCCGCGCCGGCAATGATCGGCACCTTGCCGCGGCAGGTGTCGACGGCCGTCTGGATGATCTCGGGGTACTCGTCGCCGGTCAGCGAGAAGAACTCGCCCGTGCCGCCCGCCGCGAACAGCGCGCTGGCACCGTACGGCGCCAGCCATTCGAGGCGTTCGATGTAGCCCTTCTTGTGGAAGTTGCCGTCCGCATCGAAGTCGGTGAGCGGAAAGGACAGCAGGCCGGAGCCCATGATGGATTTGAGTTCTTGGGGGTTCATGCGAAAAAACGTCCAGTTGAAAAAAGGTCAACGGCAGCCGCCGCCGGGCCGCCCCAACGCGGGCCGCGCCTCCCCCTCGGGGGATGGCGAAGCACACGACGTGGCAAGCCGGGGGCCGACATCTAATCGAGCTTGATCTGCGCGGCCGCGACGACCTTGGCCCAGCGCGCGCGTTCCTTCTCGAAGAACTGCTCCTGCTCGGCCGGCGCCATGGTCACCACTTCGGCGCCCTGCCCGGCCAGGCGCGAGCGAATGTCGGCCGAGCGGATGATCGTGACCAGCTCCTTGCTGAGCCGCTGCACCACCGCGTCGGGCGTGCCGCGCGGAACCAGCACGCCTTGCCAGGTGCCCGACTCGAAGCCGGGCACGCCCTGTTCGGCGATGGTCGGCACATTACCGATCAGCGGCATGCGCGTCGCCTTGGACACGCCGAGCACCTTGAGCTTGCCGCTCTGCACCATCGGCAACGTGGCCAGCATGCCGTTCATGAGGATCTGGGTCTGGCCGCCGACGGTGTCCTGCACCGCCTGGATGCCGCCCTTGTAGGGCACGTACTGCCAGTGCGCGCCGCTCGCGCGTTCGAGTGCGACGCCCGCGAGGTGGGGCGCGCTGCCGGTGGCGGTGACGGCGAAGTTCAGGTCCGACTTCTTCGACAGTGCGACCAGTTCCCTGAGGTTGCTGGCCGGCACCGACGGATGCACCACCAGCAGGTGCGGCGAATAGGCCAGCATGGTCACGCCGCGCAGATCCTTGGACGGGTCGAAGGACAGCCTGGTGTAGACCGAGGGACTGATCGCGAGCGCGCCCACGTCGCACAGCAGCAGGGTGTAGCCGTCGCCCGGCGCCTTGGCCACCAGATCGGCGCCGAGATTGCCGTTGGCGCCGGCGCGGTTCTCGACGATCACGTTCTGCCTGAGCGCCTCTGCCAGCGGCTGACTGACCGAGCGCGCGATGATGTCGGACGAACCACCGGGCGGGTACGGCACGACGATGCGGATCGGCTTCGAAGGCCAGGCATCGGCCGCCCGTGCCACGCCGGCGGCCAGCAGGCTGCCGCCCACGGCGCCGAGCACGAGCTCACGTCGATTCAAGGGCATGTCTTGTGTCTCCTGATGCGTGTGAAATGAATGAACGCTGCGGCGTCATGTCATCAGTCATCGTACAACTGAGTTTGCGTTTTGTCCAATGAATGACACGTTTTTCAGGTCGATGGCGAGCCAGGCGCAGCCCCGGCCACGCTCTTTGCGGCCTCCTGCGCGATCCGCAAACGCTCGCGGCTGTTGGTGAGATGGATGCGCATCGCCGCGCGCGCCGACTCGGCATCGCCACGCGCGATGGCCGCGTAGATCTCCTCGTGCTCGCGGTTCACGCGGCTCAGGTATTCGCCGCGCCGGTCGTGGTTGCGGATCGCGTTGATGCGCGTGCGCGGGATGATCGTCGTGCCCAGGTGGCTCATGATGTCCGCGAAATACGGATTGCCCGTGGCCTGCGCGATCTGCAGATGAAAGCGGAAATCGGGCGCCACGGTGTTGCCCGCCACCGCCACGTTGCGCTCGAAATCGTCGAGCGCCTCGCGCATCGCCAGCAATTGCTCTTCGGTGCGCCGTGTCGCGGCCAGGCCGGCGGATTCGGTCTCGAGGCTGATGCGCAGCTCGAGCACCGCGAGCACGTCGACCGAGGTGGCGATGTCGCCCGGATCGAGCCGGAACACACCGCCCGCGCGCGGCTGGAGCACGAAGGTGCCGACGCCATGATGGGTCTCGACCAGCCCCGAAGCCTGCAGCTTGGACAGCGCCTCGCGCACCACGGTGCGGCTGACACCGAAGGCCCGCATGATCTCGGACTCGGTCGGCAGCTTGTCGCCGGCACGCAGCGCGCCATCGCGGATCTTGACGCTCAGATCCTCGACCAGCCCATGCGCCAGCCCGCGCGCCCGCTGGCGCGGCCGCCCGACGAAGGCGGACCCGGGCACGGCTGCGCCGGCCTCGCCGGCAGCTGTCGCCGGCGGCTCTTGAACCTGGGGATTACCCGCAGCCGTCAGCGCCATGCCCCGATCATAATTCGCAACCCGTTGTACGACAACATATAACTAACCTCTTTCCCACCATGCCGACCTCCGTCGATCCCTCGAAGTCTTCCGGCGACCGCAGATTCCCGCGTCTCTTGCTGACCGGCGCGGCCGGCGGCCTGGGCAAGGTGCTGCGCGACAGCCTGCGCCCCTTTGCGCACGTGCTGCGGCTGTCCGACCTCGCGGCGCTCGCGCCCGCGCAAGGCGCGCACGAGGAAGTGGTGACCTGCGACCTGGCCGACAAGGTCGCCGTCGATGCGCTGGTCGCGGGCTGCGATGCGATCGTGCACCTCGGCGGCGTCTCGGTCGAGCGGCCGTTCGAGGAAGTGCTCGAGGCCAACATCAAGGGCGTGTTCCACATCTATGAAGCCGCGCGCCGGCACGGCATCAAGCGCGTGATCTTCGCGAGCTCGAACCACGTGATCGGCTTCTACAGGCAGGACGAGCACATCGACGCGCACGCGCAGAAACGCCCCGACGGCTACTACGGCCTGTCGAAGTCCTTCGGCGAGGACGTGGCGCAGTTCTACTTCGATCGCTGGGGCATCGAGACGGTGAGCATCCGCATCGGCTCGTCCTTCCCCGAGCCGCTCAACCGCCGGATGATGAGCACCTGGCTCAGCTTTCGCGACCTCACGACGCTGATCGAGAAGTCGCTCTTCACGCCCGGCGTGAAGCACACGGTGGTCTACGGCATGTCGGCCAACCGCGATGTGTGGTGGGACAACAGTGCCGCCACGCATCTGGGCTTCGTCGCCCAGGACAGTTCGGAGCCGTTCCGCGCCAAGGTCGAGGCGCAGCCGCCGGTCGCGACCAGCGATCCCAACGCCATCTACCAGGGCGGCGCCTTCACCGCGCAAGGCCCGTTCGAGTAAGTCCCAGTTCCCGTCATCCCGCTTTTTTCCAGACCATCGATTCAAACAGAGGAAGAGACATGAAGACATCCAACCAAAACCTGCTCAGCCTGATCGCCACCGCCGTCCTGTCGCTTGCCGCCGTGCATGCGCAGGCGCGCGACTTCCGTTCCGCGGAAGTCCACGCCAAGGACTTCCCGACCAACATGGCGGTCAAGTACATGAGCGATCAGCTGTCGGCCGCGACCGGCGGCAAGGACAAGATCAAGATCTTCGCCGACAGCTCGCTGGGCTCCGAGAAGGACACGGTCGAGCAGGTCAAGATCGGCGCGCTCGACATGGTGCGTGTGAGCTCCGCATCCTTCCACGGCATCGTGCCCGACTCGGTGATCCCGTCGCTGCCCTTCCTGTTCCGCGACATCGACCATTTCCGCAAGACCATGTACGGCCCGATCGGCGACAAGATCCTGGCCTCGTTCGAGAAGGCCGGCTTCATCGGCCTGTGCATGTACGAAAGCGGCGCGCGCTCGGTGTACGCCAGGAAGCCGATCAAGACGGTGGCCGACATGAAGGGCCTGAAGCTGCGCGTGCAGCCCTCCGACCTGATGGTGAGCCTGGTGAGCGCAATGGGCGCGTCGCCGGCGCCCATGCCATTCGCCGAGGTTTACACCGGCCTGAAGACTGGCTTGCTGGACGCCGCCGAGAACAACTATCCCTCCTATGAAGAGACCAAGCACTACGAGGCAGCGCCGGTGTACTCCGAGACGATGCACGTGATGACGCCCGAGGTGCTGGTCTTCTCGAAGAAGATCTGGGACACGCTGCCGAAGGAAGAACAGGCCGCGATCCGCAAGGCCGCCAAGGAATCGGTGCCCTACTACGTGAAGCTGTGGGAGCAGCGCGAGACCGACGCCAAGGCGGCCGTCGTCAAGGGCGGCGCGAAGATCGTCGCCGCCGCCGACATCGACCGCAAGGGCTTTGTCGAGGTCGAGAAGCCGGTGTGGGACAAGTTCGCCACCACGCCCGAACTGAAGGCGCTGGTGCAGGACATCGTCAACACCAAGTGACGGCTTCGCGATGAGCTTGTTTTCCCGACTGAACGCGCTTCTCTCGCGCTGGACGATGTACCTGGCCTGCGTGTGCCTGGCCGGCCTGCTCGGGGTCGTCGTTTACGGCGTGGTGCTGCGCTACGTCTTCAACGACGCGCCGCCCTACGTCGAGCAGGTGGCCCTGCTGCTGGTGATCTCGGTCGCCATGTTCGGCGCTTCCGCCGGCGTGCGCGACGCCGGGCACATCGGCCTGGATTCGCTGGTCAAGGTGCTGCCGGCGAAGGTGCAGTTCTGGTGCAAGTTCATCGTCTACGCGCTGAGCATCGCGTTCGCGGTCGCCCTCTTCGCCGGCGGCGCGGAGATGGCGACGTCGACGCGCAGCGACACGATCCCCACGCTCGGCATTTCCGAAGCGGTCCGCTACGTGCCGGTGCTGATCGCCGGCGTACTCATCACCCTGTTCTCGCTCGAGCACATGGTGGCGCAATTCACCGGCCATGAGGTCGTCCCATCATGGCATTGACACTGCTGTCGGTCAGCTTCCTGGTCTTCCTCCTGCTCGGGATGCCCGTCGCGTTCGCGATCGGGCTGAGCTGTCTGCTGACCTTCGCGGCCGAGGGCCTGCCCTTCGAGACGGCGATCCAGATGATGGTGTCGGGCATGAACGTGTTCTCGTTCCTCGCCATCCCCTTCTTCATCTTCTCGGGCGAGCTGATGCTGCACGGCGGCATTGCCGACAAGATCGTCGTGTTCGCGCGCAGCCTGGTCGGCCATTGGAGGGGCGGCCTGGGCCTGGCGAACGTGATGGCGTCGACGCTGTTCGGCGGCGTCTCGGGCTCGCCGGTGGCCGACACCTCGGCCATGGGCGGCGTGATGATCCCGATCATGAAGCGCGAGGGCTACAGCGCGGCCTATGCGGTCAACGTGACGACGCATGCCTCGCTGTCGGGCGCGCTGATGCCGACCTCGCACAACATGATCATCTACGCCTTCGCGGCGCAGGCGGCGGTCGGCGAGATCGCAGGCCACGTGATCAAGGGCGTGTCGATCGGCGACCTGATGTTCGCGGGGTTGATCCCGGTGTTCTGGATCATGGTCTGCATGCTGGTCGCGGCCTACTGGCAGGCCGCGAAGTACGGCTATCCGAAGCGCGCCGACGGCAGCACGATGCTCGAACGCTTTCCGGGATGGCCCACGGTGCTGCGCACCTTCATCGCGGCAATCCCCGGGCTGATGGTGATCGTGATCATCCTGGTGAGCGTGATGAAGGGCATCGCGACCGCGACCGAGGCCGCGGCGATCGCGGTCACCTACTCGCTGCTCCTGACCACCGTCGCCTACCGCACGATGACGCGCAAGAACCTGCTGAAGTCACTGGCCAAGGCCTCGAAGACGACCGGCGTGATCCTGCTGCTGATCGGCGTGTCCAACATGCTGCGCTACCAGATGGCGTACCTCGAGATCCCGGACACCATCGAGGCCGCGCTGCTGGCCGCGACCACGACGCCATGGCTGATGCTGCTGTACATCAACATCATCCAGATCTTCCTGGGCATCTTCCTGGACATGGCGGCGCACATCCTGATCACCACGCCGCTGTTCCTGCCGCTCGCGATCCAGATGGGCGTCGGTCCGGTGCAGTTCGGGATGATGCTGCTCTTGAACTGCGCGCTGGGCCTGGTGCATCCGCCGGTGGGCACGGTGCAGTTCATCGGCTGCGCGATCGGCAAGATCTCGATCGGCGAGGCGACCAAGACCGCGTGGCCCTACTACCTGGCGATCTTCATCGCCATCACGCTGGTGACCTACGTGCCCTCGTTCTCGACCTGGCTGCCGTCCATCATCACCGGCCATCCGGTGTTCTGACCCATGATCGCGGTCTACGTTTCCAACGCCGAGAGCGGCGACATCTCGGTACTCCATCTGGACCCGCGGCGCGGCGCGCTGACGGCGGTGCAGCGCGTCGAGGTCGGCGGCGAAGCGATGCCGCTCGCGCTCAGTCCCGACCACCGGCGCCTGTATGCGGTGCGCCGTTCCGAGCCGCGCGAAGTGCTGAGCTTCGAGATCGATCCGAAGAGCGGCGAGCTCGATGTCCTCGGCGCTGCGGCGCTGCCGCACAGCATGGCCTCGATCGCGACCGACCGCAGCGGCCGCTTCCTCTTCAGCGCGTCCTATGGCGGCAACCTGGTCGCCGTCAGCCCGATCGATGCCGATGGCGTCGTGCAGGCCGCGCAGCAGGTGCTGTCGACCGGGCCGAACGCGCACGCGATCCACGCCGATCCGTCGAACCGCTTCGTCTTCGCCACCAGCCTGGGCGGCGGCGTGATGACGCAATTCCGCTTCGATGCGGCGACCGGGCAGTTGGCGCCGAACACGCCGCCCACGATGCAGCCGCATGCCAAGGCGAGTCCTCGGCACTTCGTCTTCAGCCGCGATGCGCGCTTCGTCTATCTGCTGAACGAACTCGATGCGGCAATCGACGTGCTGGCGCTCGATCCTCGAAGCGGCGCGCTGCGCACGGTGCAGACGCTCGATTCATTGCCGCCCGGATTCAAGGGCGAACCGTGGGCGGCCGACCTTCATCTCACGCCCGACGGGCGTTTTCTCTACAGCAGCGAGCGGCGCTCCGGCACGCTCGCGGCATTTCGTGTCGATGCCGCCGACGGCACGCTTGCGCTGATCGGCCATGTGCCGACCGAGGCACAGCCGCGCGGCTTCAACGTGACGCCGGATGGCCGCTTCCTGGTCGCTGCCGGCCAGCGCTCGCACCGCGTGCGCCTGTACGCGATCGACGCCGATACGGGTTCGCTGAATCAACTCGGTGATTGCGCGGCAGGCCACGGACCGAACTGGATCGAGAGCATCATGCTCGACAGCTGAGGACGATCCGCCATGCCCACTGCCATCCAGAGCCGCGCACCGCTCTACATCACGATGCACGAGCGCGACAACGTCGCGATCGTTGCCAACGACGGCGGCCTGACCGCAGGCACCGTGTTCCCATCCGGCCTCACGCTGATCGACAAGGTGCCGCAAGGCCACAAGGTCGCGCTGGTCGACCTGCCGGCCGGCACGCCGGTGCTGCGCTACAACGTGGTGATCGGCCGCACGACGCGCGACGTTCCCGCCGGCAGCTGGGTGCACGAGCGCCTGCTGGAAATGCCCGCCGCGCGTTCGCTCGAAGGGCTCCCGATCGCGACCGTCCAGCCGCCGGCGCTGCCGCCGCTCGAGGGCTACGGCTTCGAGGGCTACCGCAATGCTGACGGCTCGGTCGGCACGCGCAACATCCTCGCCATCACCCAGACCGTGCAGTGCGTGGCCGGGGTGACCGAATTCGCGGTGCAACGCATCAAGGCCGAGCTGCTGCCGAAGTTTCCCAACGTCGACGACGTGGTCGCGCTCGAACACAGCTATGGCTGCGGCGTGGCCATCGATGCGCCCGACGCGATCATCCCGATCCGCACGCTGCGCAACATCAGCCTCAACCCGAACTTCGGCGGCGAAGTGATGCTGGTCAGCCTGGGTTGCGAGAAGCTGCAGCCCGAGCGCCTGATGCCGCCCGGCACCATCCCGCTGGTCGACGAGCGCAACGTGGCCGACGTCGGCGACAGCGCGGACGCGAAGCTCGACGTGGTCTGTCTGCAGGACGATGCGCACGTGGGCTTCATGTCGATGGTCGATTCGATCATGCGGCAGGCTGAAGAGCACCTGGAACGCCTGAACGCGCGCCGCCGCGAAACCGTGCCGGCCAGCGAGCTGGTGGTCGGCGTGCAATGCGGCGGCAGCGACGCGTTCTCGGGCGTCACGGCCAATCCGGCCGTCGGGTTCTGCACCGACCTGCTGGTGCGCGCCGGCGCGACCGTGATGTTCTCGGAAGTGACCGAGGTGCGCGACGGGATCGATCAGCTGACCTCGCGCGCGACCACGCCCGAGGTGGCCGAGGCAATGATCCGCGAGATGGCCTGGTACGACGCCTACCTCGACAAGGGCCGCGTCGACCGCAGCGCCAACACCACGCCGGGCAACAAGAAGGGCGGGCTTTCGAACATCGTCGAGAAGGCGATGGGATCGATCGTCAAGTCGGGCAGCGCACCGATCTCCGGCGTTCTCTCGCCCGGCGAGAAGGTGCGGCAGAAGGGCCTGATCTACGCAGCCACGCCCGCCAGCGATTTCATCTGCGGCACGCTGCAGCTGGCCGCCGGCATCAACCTGCACGTCTTCACCACCGGCCGCGGCACGCCCTACGGCCTGGCCGAGGTGCCGGTGATCAAGGTCGCGACGCGCAGCGATCTCGCACGCCGCTGGCACGACCTGATGGACGTCAACGCGGGCCGCATCGCCGACGGCGAAGCCACCATCGAGGACGTGGGCTGGGAGCTGTTCCGCCTGATGCTCGACGTCGCCAGCGGCCGCAGGAAAACCTGGGCCGAACACTGGAAACTGCACAACGCACTCGTGCTCTTCAACCCCGCACCGGTGACCTGAAACACCATCCGCACATTCATCGAATTTCCGAGAAAGAGACAACAACCCATGCAACGCCGCACCCTGCTCTCCACCGCCGCCGCCACACTGGCCGGCACTTTCATCACGCTGCCCGCACGCGCGGATTCGGGCTGGCCGACCGGCAAGACGATCACCTACCTCGTGCCCTTCCCCGCCGGCGGCACGACCGACGTGCTCGGCCGCCTGATCGCGCAGAAGCTCGGCCCGGTGCTGGGCACCAACGTGATCGTGGACAACAAGGGCGGCGCCGGCGGCAGCGTCGGCTCCGAGGTCGCGTCGCGCGCCGCGCCCGACGGCTACCTGCTGCTGGGCGGCACCATCAGCTCGCACGCGATCAACGTGAGCCTCTATCCGCGCATCGGCTACGACCCGATCAAGTCCTTCGCGCCGGTGACGCTGATCGGCACCAACCCGGTCGTGCTGGTGGTGAGCAAGGACAGCCCCTACAAGACACTGAAGGACGTGCTCGCGGCCAGCAAGGCCAAGCCGGGCGGGCTCTCGTCGGCGTCGGCGGGCACCGGCACTTCGCAGCACCTGGCGCTGGAGCTGATGGCCTACAAGTCGGGCGTGAAGTTCACGCACATTCCCTACAAGGGCAGCGGCCCGGCGATCCAGGACGCGATCGGCGGCCAGGTCGACATGATGTTCGACACCACGGTGGTCGCCGGGCCGCACATCCAGAGCGGCAAGCTGCGCGCGATCGCCGTCACCTCGGCCAAGCGGCTGGCCTCGATGCCCGACGTGCCGACGATCGCCGAATCGGGCGTGCCCGGGCTGGCCGATTTCGAGGTCGTCTCGTGGCAGGCGATCTTCGTGCCGGCCGGCACGCCGGCGCCGATCGTGGACCGGCTGCACGCCGAGATCCGCAAGATCCTCGCGCAGCCCGAGGTGCAGGAAAAGCTCAAGGGCTTCGGCATGGAGCCGGCCGACATGACGACGGCGCAGATCTCGGCCTTCCAGAAGGCCGAGGTCGAGAAGTGGGCGCAGGTGATCAAGGCCGCGAACATCAAGCCTGAATGATGTGGTGTACTCGCTGCCCCCCGAGGGGGCCGCAGGCCGTCTTGGGGCGGCCCGGCGCCGGCCTGGACGTGGCCTCGATAGAATCGCCTTCCATTTTTGAGAAGCCTCCTTGTCCGACCGCCTCCCCGTCCTGCCCCAGTACCTGTTCCCCAAGCAGGCGCTGACCACCTTCGCCGGCTGGGTCGCGGGCAAGGAGCGCGGCGCGGTCACGACCTGGATCATCCGCCGCTTCGTCGCCAAGTACGGCGTCGACATGGGCGAGGCGCTGGCCAGCGACGTCGCCAGCTACCAGACCTTCAACGAATTCTTCACCCGCGCCCTCAAGCCCGGCGCCCGGCCGATTGCGCAGGCCGACTTCGTGTCGCCGGTCGACGGCGCGATCAGCCAGTTCGGGCCGATCGAGGGCGACCAGATCTTCCAGGCCAAGGGCCACCGCTACACCACGACCGCCCTGGTCGGCGGCGATGCGGCGCTGGCCGCGCAGTTCGCGCACGGCAGCTTCGCCACGCTCTATCTCAGCCCCAGGGACTACCACCGCATCCACATGCCTTGCGATGGGCGGCTGGTGCGCATGGTCTACGTGCCGGGCGAGCTGTTCTCGGTCAACCCGATCACCGCGCGCGGCGTGCCCGGCCTGTTCGCGCGCAACGAGCGCGTGGTCTGCGTGTTCGAGACGGCACGCGGGCCTTTCGTGCTGGTGCTGGTGGGCGCGACCATCGTCGGCAGCATGGCGACGGTGTGGCACGGCGTGGTGAATCCGCCGCGCGGCGGCGAGGTGCGCGAATGGCGCTATGACGGTCAGCAGATCGTGCTGCGCCAGGGCGAGGAGATGGGCCGCTTCCTGCTCGGCTCGACGGTGGTGATGCTGTTTCCCGCGCCGCCCCTGTGCTTCGATCCGGACTGGTCGCCGGCACGTCCGGTGCGGCTCGGCGAGCCGATGGCCAGCTACCCGATCGCTTGAGGCCTTGATGCCACGGGCCGCAGCCGGCCTGCGTCCATAGCTATAAAACTTGTAGCACACCAGCTTCTGCGCTATAGTCGCCGGCCGGTCCGAACGGTCCGTCACCTTTCACAAAAGAAATGCGCGGCCACGACAGCGGCACCGCGCCGCCAGCCGAGGAGACGATGTCGATGAGCAGCAAGGAAACCGCAGCCGTCAGCCAGTTGCTCGCGTTGCTGGAAGCCCGCTACGCATTGCGTGTGCTCTGGGCGCTGCGCGATGGCCATGCGCAAACCTTCCGCCTGCTGCAGGACAGCGTCGGCGGCATCACGCCCAACACGCTCAACACCCGCATCAAGGAACTGCGCGAGGCCGGGCTGGTGAGCCATGCCAGCGACGGCTACTGCCTGACGCCGAGCGGGCAGGACCTGCTCAAGCGCCTGTCCGACCTGCAGGCCTTCGCCGGCAAGTGGCAGCTGAGCCAGATCAAGAAGACCGCGCCGCCGGTGGTCGGCCCGGGCCGTTAGTTAAACTGCCCGGCTCTTTCTTCTCCCATTCCGACACAAGGAGCGCTCCATGCCCACCACTCCCTCCGGCCTGCAATACGAAGACACGACCGTCGGCGACGGCGCCGAGGCCAAGGCCGGCCACCACGTGCACGTGCACTACACCGGCTGGCTCTACAACGACGGCGTGCAGGGCGCCAAGTTCGATTCGAGCCGCGACCGCAACGACCCCTTCGCCTTCTCGCTCGGCGCCGGCCAGGTCATCAAGGGCTGGGACGAGGGCGTGGCCGGCATGAAGATCGGCGGCAAGCGCACGCTGATCATTCCGGCAGAGCTGGGCTATGGCGCGCGCGGCGCGGGCGGCGTCATCCCGCCGAACGCGACCCTCAAGTTCGACGTAGAACTCCTCGATAGTCACTGACGCTCGCCCCCAGGCTTGCCCACTTCGTGTGGCCGCCAACCCCCTGCCGGGGGCAACACCGGCGGCCCGGCTGAGCCGGTTCCGCGGTGTTTCCCGAAGGGAGACACTGCCACGGCGGCGGTGCCCGCGAAGGGGGAATCATGCGGCGCTGCGGTCGAAAAGGCCGCATTTTTTTGTCTTGAAAAGCGCGGGGGCGGCCCCACGTGGCACGCATCCTTCGTTTTTCATTGTTTTCCGGCGTGGCCGCCGGCTTTTGAAGCATGTCTGACCCGCAAAACCCACATCAGAATCCCGAATCCTTCCTGCAGGGCGAACCGAGCCCCGAAGAGCTGGAGGCCGCGCAGGCCGCCAACGAGGCCGACGCGCTGGCAGTGGCGACCGCCGAGCTGGCGGAGCTGAAGGCGAAGAATGCCGAGCTGGCGGACCAGTACCTGCGCGCGCAGGCCGATGTGCAGAACGCCCGCCGGCGCGCCGACGAGGAAGTGACCAAGGGCCGCAAGTTCGCGATCGAATCCTTCGCCGAAGGCCTGCTGCCGGTGCTGGACAGCCTGGAGGCCGGCCTGGCCGTCACCGACGC
This sequence comes from Variovorax sp. SRS16, assembly GCF_901827165.1. NCBI lineage: Bacteria > Pseudomonadati > Pseudomonadota > Betaproteobacteria > Burkholderiales > Comamonadaceae > Variovorax > Variovorax sp. SRS16. The sequence continues at coordinate 1,674,491 of NZ_LR594666.1, read as the reverse complement.
CACGCCCGAGCAGATCCGCGAGGGCGCCGAAGCGACCCTGCGCCAGCTCAAGAGCGCGCTGGAACGCAACAAGGTGATCGAGATCGCGCCGGCCGCCGGCAGCAAGTTCGATCCGCACCAGCACCAGGCGATCTCGGTGGTGCCCGCGCCGGGCCAGGAACCCAACACCGTCGCCAACGTGCTGCAGAAGGGCTACACCATCGCCGAGCGCGTGCTGCGCCCCGCGCTCGTGACCGTCAGCGCGCCGAACTGAATCACAAGCAACCCACAGGAAATCCCCGCTCCATCCCTTGAATCGAGCCCGGTTATCCACAAGTTCACAACAACCTATTTTTCGCGTTCAGGAGCAACAACATCATGGCCAAAATCATCGGCATCGACCTCGGCACCACCAACTCGTGCGTGTCGATCATGGAAGGCAACACCACCCGCGTGATCGAGAACTCGGAAGGCGCGCGCACCACGCCCTCGATCGTCGCCTACCAGGAAGACGGCGAAGTGCTGGTCGGTGCCTCGGCCAAGCGCCAGGCGGTCACGAACCCCAAGAACACGATCTACGCGGTCAAGCGCCTGATCGGCCGCAAGTTCGAGGAAAAGGAAGTGCAAAAGGACATCGACCTGATGCCCTACACCATCACCAAGGCCGACAACGGCGATGCCTGGGTCGAGGTGCGCGGCAAGAAGCTCGCGCCGCAGCAGATCAGCGCCGAGATCCTGCGCAAGATGAAGAAGACCGCCGAGGACTATCTCGGCGAGCCGGTCACCGAAGCGGTGATCACCGTGCCCGCCTACTTCAACGACAGCCAGCGCCAGGCCACCAAGGACGCCGGCCGCATCGCGGGCCTGGACGTCAAGCGCATCATCAACGAACCGACCGCAGCGGCGCTGGCCTTCGGCCTCGACAAGCAGGACAAGCGCGACCGCAAGATCGCCGTCTATGACCTCGGCGGCGGCACCTTCGACATCTCGATCATCGAGATCGCGGACGTCGACGGCGAGAAGCAGTTCGAAGTGCTGTCGACCAACGGCGACACCTTCCTGGGCGGCGAGGACTTCGACCAGCGCATCATCGACTACATCATTTCCGAGTTCAAGAAAGAGCAAGGCGTCGACCTCGGCAAGGACGTGCTCGCGCTGCAGCGCCTGAAGGAAGCCGCCGAGAAAGCCAAGATCGAGCTCTCCAACAGCGCCCAGACCGACATCAACCTGCCCTACGTGACGGCCGATGCCTCGGGTCCGAAGCACCTGAACATCAAGCTCACGCGCGCCAAGCTCGAGTCGCTGGTCGATGAACTCATCGAGCGCACCATCGCGCCCTGCCGCACCGCCATCAAGGATGCGGGCGTCAGCGTCAACGACATCAGCGACGTGATCCTGGTCGGCGGCATGACGCGCATGCCCAAGGTGCAGGACAAGGTCAAGGAATTCTTCGGCAAGGAACCGCGCAAGGACGTGAACCCCGACGAGGCCGTGGCCGTCGGCGCCGCCATCCAGGGTCAGGTGCTCTCGGGCGACCGCAAGGACGTGCTGCTGCTCGACGTGACGCCGCTGTCGCTCGGCATCGAGACGATGGGCGGCGTGATGACGAAGATGATCACCAAGAACACGACCATCCCGACCAAGTTCGCGCAGACCTTCTCGACCGCCGAGGACAACCAGCCGGCCGTGACCATCAAGGTGTTCCAGGGCGAGCGCGAGATCGCCTCGGGCAACAAGCTGCTGGGCGAGTTCAACCTCGAAGGCATTCCGCCTTCGGCGCGCGGCACGCCGCAGATCGAGGTCAGCTTCGACATCGACGCCAACGGCATCCTGCACGTCGGCGCCAAGGACAAGGGCACCGGCAAGGAAAACAAGATCACCATCAAGGCGAACTCGGGCCTGTCGGAGGACGAGATCCAGAAGATGGTGAAGGACGCCGAGCTCAACGCGGCCGAGGACAAGAAGAAGGTCGAGCTCGTCCAGGCCCGCAACCAGGGCGAGGCGATGGTCCACAGCGTCAGGAAGTCGCTGGGCGAACACGGCGCGAGCCTGGATGCCGGCGAGAAGGAAAAGATCGAAGCTGCCATCAAGGATGTCGAGGAAGCGCTGAAGGGCGAGGACAAGGCAGCGATCGAGGAAAAGACCAACACGCTGATGAGCGCGAGCCAGAAGCTGGGCGAGAAGATGTATGCGGACGCGCAGGCCGCGGCCGGCGCGGCGGGTGGTGCGGCAGGCGCCGCAGGCCCGGAAGCTGCAAGCGCTCCGGCGGACGACAACGTGGTCGACGCTGAAGTGAAGGAAGTCAAGAAGGGTTGATCGCTCGACCCTGACACGAGGCTGGACCCCCTTGGCAAGGTGGTCCGGCCTTTTTCCGTTTTCTGACGACCCTGCCACCGACCCCTGACCATGGCCACCAAACGCGACTACTACGAAACCCTCGGCGTCCCCAAGAATGCGAACGAGGACGAGATCAAGAAGGCTTATCGCAAGCTCGCGATGAAGCACCACCCCGACCGCAACCACGGGGACACCGGCAAGGACGCCGAAGCCAAGTTCAAGGAGTGCAAGGAGGCGTACGAGATGCTGTCGGACCCGCAGAAGCGGGCCGCCTACGACCAGTACGGCCATGCGGGCGTCGACCCCAACATGCGCGGCGGTCCGGGCGCGGAAGGCTTCGGCGGCTTTGCCGAGGCGTTCGGCGACATCTTCGGCGACGTGTTCGGCGGTGCGCGCGGCGGCCGCCAGGGCGGCGGGCGCCAGGTCTTTCGCGGCAGCGACCTGAGCTACGCGATGGAAGTCACGCTCGAGGAAGCCGCCGATGGCAAGGAAGCGCAGATCCGCATCCCGAGCTGGGACGAGTGCGGCACCTGCAAGGGCAGCGGCGCCAAGCCGGGCACCAAGCCGATCACCTGCACCACCTGCCACGGCCAGGGCGCGGTGCAGATGCGCCAGGGCTTCTTCAGCGTGCAGCAGACCTGCCCGACCTGCCACGGCACCGGCAAGATCATTCCGGAGCCCTGCACCACCTGCCACGGCCAGGGCAAGATCAAGAACAACAAGACGCTGGAAGTGAAGATCCCCGCCGGCATCGACGACGGCATGCGCATCCGCAGCACCGGCAACGGCGAACCCGGCACCAACGGCGGGCCGCCCGGCGACCTCTACATCGAGATCCGGCTCAAGAAGCACGAATTGTTCGAGCGCGACGGCGACGATCTTCACTGCGTGGTGCCGGTCAGCATCAGCACGGCCGCGCTCGGCGGCGAGATCAGCGTGCCGACGCTCAAGGGCGCGGCGGCGATCGACATCCCCGACGGCACGCAAAGCGGCAAGCAGTTCCGCCTGCGCGGCAAGGGCATCAAGGGCGTGCGATCGAGCTACCCCGGGGACCTGTACTGCCACGTGCGCGTGGAGACGCCGGTCAAGCTCACCGAGCACCAGCGCAAGCTGCTGAAGGAACTCGACGAGTCGCTCAAGAAGGGCGGCGACAAGCACAGCCCGACCGACAAGGGGTGGTTCGACAAGGCGAAGGAATTCTTCAGCTGAGGCGGCGGCCGCGTCGCGCCGGCTAGCGTGACGGCGCAGGCTCGGCGCCCGCGAAGTTCCCCAGGCTGAACATCCCGCGCCGCGTCAGCCGCACGAGTTCGGCCTGCACCAGATCCTTGAGCACGGAGATCGCTGCAGTCTCGTTGCGCTCGATGCGCGTGGCCATCATCAGCTGCCGGTTCAGCTGCACGCCGGAAACCTCCGACAGCACGATGCGGCCCTGTGGATCGGCCGGCTTGAACACCGACACCGGCATCAGCGTCGACCAGTGGCCCTGCATCACCAGTTCGCGGATCGTGTCCACCGAGTCGATCTCGGAGTGCACGTTCAGGTGGATGCCCAGCGGCATCAGGTCGTGCTCGATGATGCTGCGGTGCAGGGTCGTCATCAGAAGCGGAATGCGCGGCAGCCGCGTCACCGGAACGATCGCGCTCATCTGCCTGGACTTCTGCGTGACCAGCACGAAGGGCTCGCCCAGCAGGGGCTGCGTCGCGATGCCGCGGCCCGAGCCGATGCCGCTGCTGGTGATGATGGCCATGTCGATCAACCCCTTCTCGAGCCATTCGAGCAGCATCGGCGTGAAGGCCTCACGCACCGTGAGCTTCACGCCGGCCAGCGAACGCTGGCAGCGTTCGAACACCCCCGGCACCAGCACGCGCGACAAGGTCGGCGAGGCGCCGAGCACGACGCTGCTCTCGACCGCCGGCTGCGGTCCTTCCAGGTGCTTTCTCACTTTCTGCGCCTCGGCCAGCATGCGCTGCGCCGATTCGTAGAGCGCGGCGCCGGCCTTCGTCATGCGCACGCCGCGCGGCGTGCGAAGCAGCAGCTGCGCACCAAGGTCGCGCTCGAGGTCGTGCATCTGGCGGCTCAATGCCGGCTGCGCGATGGAGATGGCCTCGGCCGCCGCCGTCAGGCTGCCGGCATCGACGATCGCGACGAAGTACTTCAGTGTTCGGAGGTTCATGAGAAGACCCGGATCGCCGGCTGTCACCGGCGCTGCGGATGATAGGCCGGATCGCGCGCGACGGATGCCACTCGCATAGCGAACTGATATGGGCAGCAGGAAATTCGGTATTGGACGCTGCCGGCATCCCGCTCCTAGACTCCGGCCCATCAAAGACCCGTGCGCACGTGCGAGACAAACAACCCATGGCCAACGACTCGATACATGTGGACCTCGAAACGCTGGACCGTTTCATCGACACGGTGCTGCAGCGCGCAGGCCTGCCCGCGCCCGATGCGGCCAGGGTCGCCGCCCTGATGGCGCAGGCCGACCTGCAGGGCTCCGACGGCCACGGCGTGATCCGCCTGCCGCAGTACGTCAAACGAATCCTCGCCGGCGGCATCAACGTGCAGCCCGACATCCGCGTGGTGACGGAACGGCCAGGCACCGCCCTGGTGGATGGCGACAACGGCATGGGCCATCTCGTGATGTCCTTCGCAGCCGAGCTGGCGATCGCGAAGGCGCGCGAGACCGGCATCGCCTGGGTCGGCTCGCGCGCCAGCAACCATGCCGGGCCGGCATCGCTCTACGCGCGCATGCCGGTGGCGCACGGCATGATCGGCCTCTACTTCGCGGTCGGCAACGCCAACCACCTGCCGCCCTGGGGCGGCATGGAGATGCTGCTGTCGACCAACCCGATCGCCGTCGCGATCCCGGCCGGCGACGAGGCGCCGGTGGTCCTCGACATGGCGACCACCGTCACGGCCTACGGCAAGGTCAAGGCCAAGGCGGCGCGCGGCGAGATGATGCCCGAGGGCTGGATGATCGACCGCGCAGGCCGGCCGCTGCGCGATCCCGCGCGCGCCCACGAAGGCTTTCTGCTGCCCATCGGCGGCCACAAGGGCTATGGCCTGGCGCTGGTCATCGGCCTGCTCGCCGGCACGCTGAACGGTGCCGCAATGGGCAAGGCGGTGGTCGACTTCAACCAGGACCACGTCACCCGCACCAACACCGGCCAGGCGATCCTGGTCATCGACATCGCGGCCTTTGCCGACACGCAGGTGTTCCGCGGTGCGATCGATGCGCTGGTGCGCGACATCCGCGACGGCGAGCGGCTGCCGGGCGTCGAGCGCATCTGGCTGCCGGGCGAGCAGAGCCAGCTGCGGCGGCAGGACTATGCCCGCGATGGCATTCCGATCGCGCCCAGCCTGATGGCCGACCTGGACGCGCTGGCGACCCGCGTCGGCGCCGAGCGCCTGGCCACGATGCGCGCCGAGCCCGACACGCGTACGATCCTCGCGCCCAACCCCTGAACACGGAGCACGCCATGGGACTGAAGTTCATGGAGCACATCCTCATCCTCACGCACGACCCCGACGCCACGCGCGACTGGTTCTGCACCAACCTCGGCTTTCGCAGCGGCTACCACCCGGAGTTCGGCTTCCCGGTGCACTGGCTCTACATCGGCGAGCAGGACGTGGTGCACATCGGCAAGGCACGGCACTCGGCGCACCAGGACACCTACCTGCGCACGCCCTCCGACAAGGAAGGCGAGGACTACTCGGCCGCCGGCGCGCCCGGCTCGGGCCGCATCGACCATGTGTGCTTCAACTGCGAGGGCATCGACGAGTTCGTCGAGCGCCTGACGCGCAACGGCGTGGTCTTCAACGAACGCAAGGCGCACAACTCCGACCTCTACCAGCTCTTCATGCGCGAGCCGATCAACGGCATCAAGGTCGAGCTCAACTTCAGCGCCGAGGAGGCCGTGCGCGCCGGCCGCGTCGCGAGCTGGACTTCGACCGGCGACAACAGCGCCGCGACGACCGAAACCCGATGACCTGCGCGGCGTCGCGCCGCGCTCGAAAGGACTTCCATGAGTGCCTACTGGCTCGCCCGCTCGAAGATCAACGACCCTGTGCGCTACAAGCGCTACACCGACCTCGTGCCCGACATCATCGCTGCGCACCAGGGCCGCATCCTCGCGCGCGGCGGCGAGTTCGCCGTGCTGGAAGGGCCGAAGAAATTCGAGCGCTTCGTGGTCATCCAATTCCCCTCGCTGGCACATGCCCGCGCCTGCTACGAATCGCCCGCCTACCAGGCGGCATCCCGGCATCGGCAGGAAGAAGGCGCCGGTGAAGTGGAGCTGGTGATCGTCGAAGCGATGCCCGGCATCTGAAGGAATCATCGATGAACGCCGCGACCACACCCTCCCCCGCCGTGCTGCGTCCCGGCCAGCTGAAATCCTACGACCGCGGCGGCGGCGCCAGCACCACGCCGCTGGTGACGGCCGGCATCGGCGCGCGCGGCTTCATCAACGGCATCACCGAGTTCGGGCCGGGCGCGAAGATCGCGTTCCACAGCCACAACTGCGAAGAGAGCGTGATGCTGCTCGAAGGCGATGCCATGCTCGACATCGATGGCCGCGAACATCGCCTGCATCCGCTCGACACGACCTGGATCCCGCCCGGGCTGCCGCATCGCTTTCGCAACCTCAACGACGACAGGCCGATGAAGATCCTCTGGATCTATGCCTCGCTCCACGCCACGCGCACGCTGACCGAGACCGGCGAGACGCGACGCGTCACCGCCGAACACAGCGGCTGAGCACCCGTACTCAGGCGCCGCGCAACATATCAGGCGCGATGTCGGCGATCGAGCGACAGCCCAGCTGTGCCAGCGTGCGATCGATCTCGCTTCGCAACAGCGCGATCGCATGGCGCACGCCGGGCTCGCCGCCGGCCGCGAGGCCATAGAGCGTCGCGCGGCCGACGAACACCATGTCGGCGCCGAGCGCCAACGCCTTCACCACGTCGGTGCCGCGACGGAACCCGCTGTCGATCATCACCTTCATCGCAGGCCCGACCGCAGCGCGGATTTCGGCCAGCACTTCCAGCGAAGACACCGCGCCATCGAGCGCGCGGCCGCCGTGGTTCGACACGAACACGCCGTCGGCCCCGTGCCGCTGCGCGGCCAGCGCATCGTCGGCGCGCAGCACGCCCTTGACGAAGAGCTTGCGCGGCCAGCGATCGCGCAGCCATTGCACATCGGCCCAGTCGATCTCGTCGCGCCGCGCCTGGAACGAGGCCACCGACTCCTTGGTCACGGCCTGGCTGCCGGGCGGGCTCTCGTCGTTGTGATAGCGCGGCACGCCCGAGTGCATCAGCGTCTTCAGGAACACGCCGAACAGCCAGCGCGGATGCAGCAGGCCGTCGACGACGGTCGGCATGTTCATCCTGAAGGGCACGCTGAAGCGGTTGTGCTTGTTGTATTCGCGGTTGCCGATCACGGCCACGTCGCCGGTGACGACGAGCGCCTCGAAGCCGGCGTCGAAGGCGCGCCGTACCAGCTTGCCCGCGGTCTCGCGGTTCTTCGACATGTAGAGCTGAAACCACAGCGTGCCGCCCTCGGCCGCCTTCGCGACTTCTTCCAGCGGATCGAAGGATGCGGTGCTGAGAACGAACGGAATGCCGGCGTCGCGTGCCGCGCGCGCGAGCGCGACATCGGCGCGATGGCTGTAAAGCCCGGCCGCGCCGACCGGCGCGAGTCCGAATGGCGCCTCGAAGGTCTTGCCGAAGAGCCCGACCTGCTGCGAACGGCCGCCGACATCCACCATCACGTGCGGCCGGAAGCGGTATTGCTCGAAGATCTCGCGGTTGCGCAGCCAGGTCACGTGGTCCTCGGCGCCGCCCTCGAGCCAGTCGAAGCACATCCTCGGCAGGCGCTGCCGCGCGGCGCGATGCAGGTCCTCGATGTTGTAGGTATGGCGGTAGTGCATCAGATCAGCGCGCCGGGCTTGCGCAGGTATTCGTCCTTGATGGCGTCGGCGGTCCAGCAGGCCAGTGCGCCGACGGTCAGCGTCGGCGGGTTGGCGCTGTTCTGCGGAAAGGCGCTCGCGCCGACCACGAAGACGTTGGGCACGTCCCACGACTGCAGGTACTTGTTGACCACGCTCGTCGCCGGGTCGGCGCCCATCACCGCGCCGCCGACGTTGTGCGTGCTCTGGTAGGGCACGATGCTGTAGATGTCGGACAGCCCATGCACGCCGTGGCGCGCAGGCCCGATCGCGCGCGCGATCTCCACCGCGCGCTCGACGGCATGGGCCGACAGTCGGCGCTCGTTGTCGTGCCAGTCGAAGGTCATGCGCAGCAACGGCTGCCCGAGTGCATCGCGGTAGGTGGGATCGAGATCCAGGTAGTTGGTGCGGTAGCTCTGGCAGCCGCCATGCGCGTGGATCGAGAAAGTGCTGTTGTAGTAGCGTGCCGCAGCGCGCTTCCACTCGCCGCCCCAGCGCGGCGTGCCGGGCGGCACCGTGATGGAGCGAATCGGCGTCGCGCCGTTGCTCTGCGCGGCGAGGTAGGCGCCGCCGATGAAGTCGAGGCCCGCATGGTCGAAGTTGTCGCCGTTGAAATCGTCGACCGAAGTGCTCAGCGCGCCGCCGCCCATGAAGGGATTGAAGACCTTGTCGTCGAAGAAGAGCGCGACCTTGCTGCCGGTCTGGTAGGCGTAGTTGCGGCCCACCACGCCCTCGCCCGTCGCCGGATCGTAGGGCCGGCCGATGCCCGAGAGCAGCAGCAGCCGCGTGTTGTTGAAGGTGTAGGAAGCCAGGATCACGAGATCGGCCGGCTGGAATATCTCGCGCCCATTCGCATCGACGTAGTGGACACCGACCGCGCGCTTGCGCTCCGAGTCGAGCTCGATGCGCGTGACGTTGGCATGCGCGCGCAATTCGAAGTTGGCGTGCCTGGCGAGCGCCGGGATCACGGTCGTCAGCGGGCTGGCCTTGGCGCCCATCGCGCAGCCGTGGCTGTTGCAGAAGCCGCCGCGCACGCACTGGCCCAGCATCAACCGATAGGGATTGGTGTAGGGGCTGGTCATCGCCGCCGTCGGGTTCTGGAACGGCGCGAGGCCCAGGCCCTGCGCAGCCTCGGCGAACAGGCTGCCGGCATGGGTGCGCTCGCTCGGCGGGTTGGGAAATTCGCGCGAGCGCGCACCCTCGAAGGGATTGCCGCCGGGCTGCAGCTCGCCTTCGAGGTTGCCGGCCTTGCCGCCGACGCCGTAGAGATGTTCGAACTGGTCGTAGTAGGGCTCGAGCTCGTCGTAGGCGATGCCCCAGTCCTGTCCGGTCCAATCGGTCGGCAGAGCGGCATGACCGTAGCGTTCGACGGTGCGGCTGTGCATCTCGAAATCCCACGGCAGGAAGCGCCGCGCGTGCGCGCCCCAGTGCATGCCCGCGCCGCCCACGCATTCGCCGGGCTTGAAGGAGCCCATCTCGCGCATCGGCAGCGCGCGCTGCGCCACCGTGTTGCGGAAGGTCACGGTCTCGCGCGACAGGTTCTGCAGGATGTCGCTGTGGCGGTCGTACTTGAGTTCGTCGTGCGCATAGGGCATGGCGAAGTCGTGCTGCGGATCGATCATGCGGCCGCGTTCGAGTCCGACCACCTTGAGGCCGGTCGAGGCCATTTCCTTGCAGAGGATCGAGCCGGCGACGCCGACGCCGACCACCACCACGTCGACCGGGGCAAGCTTGACCGCGCTCATTGCGCCGGATCCACGCGCCGCAGCACATGGCGCGCATAGCCCTGGCTGTCGACCTTCGCGCGCTGCGCTTCGATGTCCAGGATGCTGACCGGTTCGACCTCGTAGCGAACGTTGTGCTGCGCCAGATGCTCGACGTAGTTGGAAGCGGCCACGCCGGGAAAGCCGATCAGCCGCCAGCCCACCTTGTCGCGATTGCCGCCGTACATCGGATCGGCGAAGAAGCCTTCCATGGTGTTCCTGAAAAGCAAGGTGAAGAAGAGTCCCGAGGACAAGGACGGGAGCGGCAAGGCATCGCGCTCCATCGCCCGCAGCAACTCGTCCTGCACGGCCACGGGCAGCAGATCGAAGCGCTTGCCGTGCGCCGCGACGCAGTGCTGGTCGATCTCGCGGATGCCGAGCCGGTAGATCTCCTGCGGCACGAGGCGCGACTGGAAGCCCTGCTGCGGCGTGCCCTCGTGCCACGGACCCGTGCGGTATTGCCGGCCGTGCATGCCCCATGGACTCGCGAGCTGCCCGTCGATGAAAGAGGCCACGCCCGCATCGCACGCGCCGGGGCCGAGTTCGTCGGCGGGGATCAGCCGTTCCGCCGCGGCCTCGAGAAAACGCACTTCGGGCTGCGTCAGGAACAGGTAGGCGTGAGGGTGCATGGTCGGTCGGGCGCGCGGCGTTCAGGCGTCGGTCGGCACGGGATGCGGCGCGCGCTCGCCGGCGAAATGGGCGCGCAGATTGGCCAGCAGCTTGCGCATGCGCTCGTCGCGGTTCTCGCGCGTCGAAGTGCCGATGTGCGGCGCGAGCAGCACCTGCTCCATCGCGCGCAGCGCGGCGGGCACCTGCGGTTCGTCGGCGAACACGTCCAGCGCCGCGCCGGCGATGCGCCGTTGGGCGAGCGCATCGATCAAGGCCGCCTCATCGACGATGGCTCCGCGCGCCACGTTGACCAGGAAGCCGTCCGGCCCCAGCGCATCGAGCACGGCGGCGTTCACCATGCCGCGGGTCTCGGGCGTGAGCGCACAGGCGATCACCAGGCAATCGGACTCGCGCGCCAGCGCCTGCAGATCGTCGACGTAGCGGTGCGCCACGCCGGCCTTGGCGCGCGGGCCGTGGTAGCTCACCTGCATGTCGAAGGCCGCGGCGCGGCGCGCCAGTTCCTGGCCGATGCGGCCGAAGCCGACGATGCCGCAGCGCTTGCCGTGGACCTCGCGGCCGGACGCGAAGGCCTGGGTCGGCCACTGCCCGGAACGCACGAAGCGATCGGCCTCGCTGAGCCGGCGCATGATGCCGACGACCATGCCCATCGCGAGATCGGCAACGGACTCGGCGGTCGAGTCGGGCGTGCAGCTCACCGACACGCCGCGCTGGCCGGCGCGCCGCAGATCGAGCAGCGTGACGTAGGGACCGTAGCAGGCCAGCGCTTCGAGCGCGGGAAAGGCATCGAACTCCGGCGCTGCGAAGCCGCGGCTCGTGGTGGTGACGACCGCGCGCACGCGGGCGGCGTGCGCGCGCAGGAAGGCGGCCGGGTCGCGCGCCTCCCAGGGCTTGAGCAGTTCGTAGCTTTCTTCGAGCGCCGCCATGAGCGGCGCGTACAGCGGCAGCATGGCCATCACGGCCGGCCTGGCCTCAGTCGATCTTGATGTGGGAGTCATGCACGACCTTGACCAGATTGGCCAGGTTCTCCTTGAAGAAGGTGCCGAGGTCTTCCGAGCTGCCGCCGACCGGCAACTGCCCGCGGTCCTCGAGCATGCGCCGCACCTCGGGCACCTGGAGCGCGCCGGCAAATGCCGATTGCAGTTGATGCACCGCAGCGGCGGGCGTGCCGGCCGGCGCGACCACGGCCGCGAAAGTCTGCACGTTGATCTGCGGATAACCGAGCTCGGCGAAGGTCGGCACGTCGGGCAGCCCGGCGAGGCGCTGGCCGCCGGTGATCGCGAGGCCGCGCAGCTGTCCGTTCTGCACCATCGGCACCAGCGCCGAGCCCGACATCAAGGCATTGACCTCGCCCGCCACCACGGCCGTCATCGCCGGGCCGGAGCCCTTGTAAGGGATGTGGGTCATCTTGAGCGAGAAGGCATTGCGGACCTGCTCGATCGCGAGATGACCCGCACTGCCGGCACCCGGCGAGCCGTAGTTCAGCTTGCCGGGATTCTTCTTCGCGTAGTCGAGGAACTCCTTGAAGTTCTTCACCGGGAACGCGCTCGGCACCGCCAGGATCATCGGCGTCACGCTGATCAGGCAGATCGGCACGAAATCCTTCAACGGGTCGTAGTGGGCCTCGGCGAAGAGCGAGGGCGTGATGAGGAAGGCCGGGTCCATCACGCCCACGGTGTAGCCATCGGGCGGCGCGGCCCCCACGATGCGCGTGCCGATCAGCGTGCCGCCGCCGGCGCGGTTGTCGACGACGAGCGATTCCTTCAGCAGTTCGGTCACGCGGTTCTGCACCACCCGCGTGCTGATGTCGCTGCCGCCGCCCGGCGCATACGGCACGATGACGCGGATGGGATGCGACGGGAATTCGTCGGCACGCGCCGGCCCCCCTGCCGACAGGGCCGTGAGCGCGAGGCCGAGGGCCGCGCTCCACACAATGCGCTTGTTCATGATCGTGTCCTCGTCCCGCGCGCGATGGGCGGGCATTCCGATGCCATCAGTACGACAGGCCGTGCAGGTAGTCCGCGCGCTGCCGCGCGCCCGCCATCAGGAAGCCGATGTCGTTGCCGCTGAGGATGAAGCGCATGCCCAGGCCGATGTATTTCTCGAGCAGCACGTGGTCCACCACCCCGCCCATGCCGGGCGTCTTGCCATGCTTGCGGCAGGCCGCGATGACGCGGGCGTAGGCATCCTCGACCTTCGCATGGCCGTACTGGCCCGGGATGCCGGACTCGGCGCAGAAGTCGTTGGTGCCGATCAGCAGCACGTCGACGCCGGGCACGGCGGCCATCTCGTCGGCCTGCGCGACCGCCTCGGGCGATTCGAGCATGATGACCACCAGGGTCTCGTCGTTCGCCATCTGCATCGCATCGGCGATCGGCACGTTCCGGAAACCGAACTGCGGCTGCTGGCCATACAGCGAGCGATGCCCGAGCGGCGGGTACTTGCAATACGAGACCACGCGCCGGGCTTCCTCGATCGTGTCGACGTGCGGCACCACCACGCCCTGCGCGCCGCCGTCGAGCATGCGCGAAGCGTGGTGATGCTCCTTGCCCGGCACCCGCACGATGGGCGTGATGGCCACCGGCAGCGCCGCCGAGGCGATCTGCGTGGCGACGCCGAGGTCGAGCCCGCTGTGTTCCATGTCGATGAAGAGCCAGTCGAAGCCGCAGGTCTTGCCGATCGCGGCGATGTCGACCAGGCGCGACTGGTGCAGGCCCATGCCGATCGCGATCTTGCCTTCGGCGAGCTGGCGCTTGGTGTGGTTCGGATAAATGGTCATCGGGTTCCTTGATCCGTCGGGGAGAGCCGCACGGCCTTGCCGTGCCGGCTGGATTCGAGCACCGCGTTGGCGATCTTCACCATCTGCAGGCCGTTGCGCCCGGAGAGGGCCGGCTCGCGCTTTTCGCGGATGCAGCGGCCGAAGTCGTCGAGCATCGCGGCGAAGCGCTGGGGCGAGGTGCTGCTGGAGAAGTCCAGGTTCAGGCCGGAGCCCTCGCCTTCGACGCTGAGCTTCTGGCGCGCGCCGGCGGGCGGCGTTCCGAGCGTGCTGGTGCAGACGATCCGCGCGCCGCTGCCGTACAGCACGACGTCGTTGGCGGAGCGCGGCACCACGGTGCCCGCCACCACCGTGGCATGGGCGCCATTGGCGAAGCGCAGCAGCGCATAGGCCATGTCGTCCACGGGCCGGTCGGGCAGTTGCTGATCGGTCATGGCCTGCACTTCCACCACCTCGCTGTCCATCAGGAAACGCAGGATGTCGATCGGATGCACCGCCTGGCCGACGATGGCGCCCGAGCCCGCGACGGAGGGGTCGAGCCGCCAGCCCTTCCAGTGGCCGCGCGCGCGCCCGACGCACAGCTGCGCCGAGGCGTACTGGATCTCGCCGAGCACGCCGGCCTCGATCTGACGCCGCGCCTGGATGTGCGCGGGGTGATAGCGGTTCTGGAACACCACGCCGAGCTTCACGCCGTGGCGCTCGCAGGCCTCGATCATGCGTTCGCACTCGGCCTCGGTGAGCGCCATCGGCTTGTCGCACAGCACGTGCTTGCCCGCGCGCGCGGCGGCGATCGTGTGCTCGGCATGCAGACCGTTGGGCGAGGCGACGTAGACCGCATCGAGTTGCGGATGGGCAAGGAACGCGTCCAGCGAATCGTAGGCACCGGCAATCTTGTTGCGCTCCGCGAAGGCCTGCGCGTTGGCCAGGCGCCGGTTCATCACCGCGACGAGTTCAGCGCCTTCGACCTGCGCGAGCGCCGGCACGATGTTGCGCTGCGCGATGTCGCCGGCGCCGAGGATTCCCCATTTCTGACTCATGAATCAATCCGCTTGCACATGAGCCGTCTTCGCCACCTGGCCCCAGTGCGCGGTGTCCTCCTTGATCTGCTGCGCGAACTGCGCCGGCGTGTTGCCGACGACCTCGATGCCGAGGCCCGCATAGAGCTTGCGCAGCTGCGGATCGGCCAGCGCCTTGACCGCCTCGGCATTGAGTTTGGCGATGATCTCGGGCGGCGTGCCGGCCGGCGCCATGATGCCGTACCAGGAGCTGAGCTCGAACTGCGGGCCGCCCTCCTCGGCCAGCGTCGGGATCTCCGGCGCGACCGGCGAGCGCTTCGCCGAGGCGATGCCGAGCGCGCGCAGCCTGCCGCTGCGAACGAAGGGCACCGTCGCCATCACCGAGTCGAAGGCCATCTTGACCTGCCCGCCGACCAGGTCGGTCATCAGCGGCTGGCTGCCGCGGTAGGGCACGTGGACCATCTGCGTGCCGGTCAGCTGCAGGAAATACTCCGCACCCAGGTGGTTGGTGCCGCCGACGCCCGGCGAGCCATAGGGCAGCGTGCCCTTGTCGGCCTTGGCCAGCGCGATGAATTCCTTGACGTTGTGCACCGGCAGCGAGGGATGGATCACCATCACGAACGGCGCACTGCCGACGTTGACCACCGGCACCAGGTCGCGTGCCGTGTCATAGGACATCTTCTGGTAGACGTTGGGATTGATGGTCACCGCGCCCGAGGTGACGCCGATCAGCGTGTAGCCATCGGCCGGCGAACGCACGCCGGCCTCGATGCCGATCATGCCGTTCGCGCCGGAGCGGTTGTCGAGGAAGAAGCTCTGGCCCATGCTCTCGCCCATCTTCTGCAGCAGGGGCCGCAGCACGACGTCGAGGCCGCCGCCCGGCGCGAAGGGACTGATCACCCGCACCGCGCGCGACGGGTAGGTGTCCGCCCGTGCAGGCAAGGCAGCCATCGCCGCTGCGATGCAGAACGCCGACAGGAGTTGGAACAAGCGCAGAGGCATGGCGGCTCCGTTCACATGTGCATCAGCTGCAGCGCGTTGCTGCGCAGGATCATCTCGCGGCTGGCCGCCGGCAGGTCGAGCTGGTCCACCAGGTACATCGGTTCGCGCACGTCCATGGCCGCGAACACGTCGGTGCCGATCACCACGCGGTCGATGCCGACGGTGTCGATCAGGTAGCGCAGCCCGCCCTTCGAATAGGTCAGCGTGTCGTAGTAGAAGCGCCGCACGTACTCCTGGTACGAATGCTGCAGCTTCACGTTCGACGCGCCTTTCTCGACGGCATGGGCCAGCCGCTGGGCAATGAACGGAAACGCGCCGCCTGCATGAGCGAGCAGGATCTGCAGCCTGGGAAAGCGGTCGAGGTACCCGGAGGAGATGAACTTCTCCGCCGTGTTGGCATGCTCGAAGGTGAAGCCCAGCGTGTTGTACAGAAAGCTCGGACCGGCGAGGCGCTGCGGTCCGCCGTAGTAGTTGGGCGGGAAGTCCAGCGGATGAAACAGCAGCGGAAGGTTGAGCTCCTCGCAGCGCGCGAGGAAGGGCAGGTACTCCGGGGTGAACAGGTAGTCCTGCCCGTTCATCGAATTCGGCAGGCCGACCGCATGCACGCCGGGCTTGCCGGCCATGCGGTTCAGTTCCCTGAGCGCGGCGTCGGGTTGCTTGATCGGCACGGCCAGGCCGATGTAGAAGCGCTCCGGGTACGTCGCATGCGCAGTCAGCGCGGAATCATTGACGAGCTGCGCGAGCCGCATGGCGTCGGCATCGCTCGCCCACCACCAGGGCATGTTGCCCGACAAGGTCAGCACGTGCGTCTGGATGTTGCGCTGGTCCATCCACTCGAGGCGCTTGGGCAGGTCGTACATGAGCGGGTTGAGCGCCGAGCCATTCGCGAAGGTCGGGCGGCCGAGCTCGGCCATGGCCTTGGCGTAGGGCTCGGGTGTCCAGTGCGCGTGCATGTCGATCGCGCCCCTGCGTGCGGCCGGCGCAGCCGATGCGGCCGGCGTGCCGGGCGTGTGCGCACAGGCGGCGAGCTGGGCGATGACCCCGCTGGCCATCAGTGCGCCGCCGGCCCGCAGGAAACGGCGGCGATCGGGAATCAATGTCTCTGCGGAAGCTCTGCGGATGCTGCTGCGCGTCACGGTGTCTCCTGTTCTTATCTGTCGAGGTCCATGGCGGTGCCACGGCTCGGAGATCGAGCTTAGGAAATCGTTACAGCGATGTCTAATGCTGAATTCGGCAGCGGCCATAGCATGTTGATATGCGGCCGCGCCCTGCGCCCATGGCGCCGGCACGGGCCGGGCACGTCGAAGCTAGACCGGGAATTCGAAGCCGCCCTGCGCGCGCAGGGCGTGTGTCTGCGGTCCCGTGATCAGGTCGACGAAGCGCCGTGCGAGTTCGGGCTCGGCAGCCGTCGCGCTCACCGCGGCTGCATAGACCGTCGCGAGTTCGAACGCGGCAGGCAAGGCACCGACCAGCACGATGCCGGGTGTGTACCTGATCTCGGTGATCTGGGTACAGCCGATCGCACCCGCCTCGGCGTCGGACGCCAGCGCGCGCATCGCCGTGGCGCCGTTCGGGTAGGTGCGCAGCCGCGGCGCCACCGATGCCGCGATGCCGAGCCGCGCCAGCACCGACGCCAGATGAATGCCGGCCGTCGAGCGCTCGGTGTCGGGAAGGTAGATCGCGGATGCTGCGAGCAGGCTCGCCTTCAAGGCTTCGGGCGACCCGATGTCGGGCAGGGGCTCGCCCTCGCGCACCGCGACGCCGGTGCGCACGCGCCCGAGCGCGGCCTCGGTGCCGGCCAACAGGCGGCCCTCGGACTGCAGCGCCGCGATCATGGACGCGGTGACGACCATCACGTCGCAGGGCTCGCCCGCCAGCAGCGCTTCCTTCATGGCACCGACGGCGCCGAAGCGCGCGTCGATGCGCGCGACGGTCGATGCCAGGAAGTCATCCTGCAAGGCCTTGACCAGGCCCTGCGCAGCGCCGGCACAGAGCAGCTTCATCGGTCGGCCCTGGCGCCGGAGATCTTCACGATGCGCGCCCATTTCGCGATGTCCTCGTTCATGTAGCGCGTGAACGCCGGCACGCTCATCGTCATGGGCGTGGCGCCTTGCGTCTTCCAGGCTTTCGCGGTGTCGGGATTCGAGACGATCTTCGCCACCTCCGCATTCAGGCGCTCGACGACGGCGGGCGGTGTGCCCTTCGGCGCCATCAGGCCGAGCCAGATCGTCGCCTCGTACTTGGGCACGCCGGCTTCGGCGACCGTGGGCACGTCGGGCATCACGGGCGAACGTGCGAGGCCGGTGGTGGCCATCGCCTTCACCTTCCCGCCGCGCACGTGTTCCACCATGGTCGGCACCGCATCGAACATCATGTCGACCTGGCCGCCGAGCACGTCGGTGCGCGCGCCCGCGCTGCCGCGGTAGGGAATGTGCAGGATCGACACGCCGGCCATCGCCTTGAAGAGCTCGCCGGCCATGTGGTACGGCGTGCCCGGCCCGGAGGATGCGTAGGTCAGCGCGCCGGGCTTCGATTTCGCGAGCGCGATGAGCTGGGCCAGGTTGTCGACCGGCAGGTCACCGCGCGTCACCAGCACCAGGTCGGACTCGTTGATGGGCGCGATGGGCACGAAGTCGCGCATCAGCTGGAAGGGCTTGTTCGGAATGAGCGACTCGTTCACCGTGTGCGCGTTCGACATCAGCAGCAGCGTGTAGCCGTCGGGTGCGCTCTTGGCCACCACGTCGGTGCCGATCACCGATCCGGCGCCGGGCCGGTCGTCGACCACGAAGGCCTGGCCCAGGGCTTCGCCCAGCCGGGTCGCGATGAAGCGTGCATAGACATCGGCCGGGCCACCCGCCGCGAACGGCACCACGATGCGCACGGGATGCGAGGGATAGTCCTGGGCGGCGGCGCCAAGACAGAAGCCGGCGATCAGCGCCATCGCGAGCCGCGGCAGTGCGGTCTTGAGGCCGCGGCCTCGGATCCATCGAGCATTCACGGTTCGACTCCAATGCAGAATTGGGCCTTATTGGTCTTATTTGCCATCAGCAGCGAACCAATATAGCGATCGCCGCCGCGCCGGTCAATGTGCAGCCGGGTTTGCCCTGAGCCGCACGCCATGCCGCTCAATAGCCCAGCATGTTGCGCCGCACGCGCGTCAGGTGATCGATGCAGAGCTGCGTCGCGCGAATGCCGTCGCGGTCCCGCAGCGCGGCGACCAGTTCGCGATGCTCGCGCTGGTAGTCGAGGCGGCGCTCGGGCGTCGCGCTGCGGCGCTTGAGCATGCCCCATTCGCTCTGCGCGCGCACTTCGTTCATGCGCTGGAACACGGCGGCGATGAAGCTGTTGTGCGCCGCAGCAGCAATCGCCTCGTGCAGCCTGCCGTCCCAGACCTCGAAGTCCTCGATGGTCGAGGCCGACTCGCCCTTGTCGCAGCACTCCTCCATGCGGGAGAAATCCGCGGCGGTCGCGTTGCCGATCACCAGCGCGATGATCGCCGGCTCCAGCACCAGGCGCGCGCCCATCAGCTCGGCCGGGCTGGTCGCCATCGGCGCCGCGGCCGCGGCGATCTCGGACAGGGCCCGACCGACCCCGTCGGCGACATAGGTGCCGCTGCCCACCGTCTGGATGATGAAGCCCTTGTCCTTGAGCTCCGCCAGCACGCGGCGCACCGTCGATCGGCCGAGACCGAATTCGACGCTCAGCTGGCGCTCCGTCGGCAGGCGGTGTCCCGCCCGCCAGGCGCGCGATGTCAGTTTCTCGAGGATGGATTCCCGCAGAGTCAGGGCGCTGTGCACGATCGCGAAGTCCGGATGGTTGGGAGGGTGCACGCCGATCGTATCAACGGCGGCGCGCTGCCTGGCATTGTGCACTTGGTATCGCATTGGTACCATTTGATTCGAACACCATCCGAAGGAATCATCTTGCGAATCGCCACCTGTCAGTACCAAGGCCGACGCCATGTCGGCCTGGTGTCGGAAGACGCGGCCTCGATCGCGCTGCTGCCGCTCGACGAGGCCGAGGCGCGCCGCGGCGCGCTGGCGCTGATCGAGCGCCAGGCCAGCGGCACGGAGGCCATGCCGCCAGCAGGCGAGCGGATCGCGCTCGCCGAGGTGCGGCTGGAAGCCCCGCTGCCGCTGCCGCGGCGCAGCATCTTCTGCGTCGGACGCAACTACCGCGCGCATGCGAAGGAACTGTCGGCCTCGGTCTTCAAGAACAATGCCGCCGATCCCGAGGGCTGGCCCATCGTCTTCACCAAGCTTCCCGAGTGCGTGGTGGGCCCGCAGGACGAGGTGCGCCTGCCCGGCGAGGTCTCGTCGCAGATCGACTACGAGGCCGAGCTGGCCATGGTGATCGGCAAGGGCGGGCGCAACATCGCGCGCGCCGACGCGCTCTCGCACGTGTTCGGCTACATCATCGTGAACGATGTCACGGCGCGCGACGTGCAGATGCGCCACCAGCAATGGGATCTCGGCAAGTCCTTCGACACCTTCTGCCCGATGGGCCCGTGGATCGTCACCGCCGATGCGCTCGACGGCGCGCGCACGCGGGTGCGTTGCTGGGTCAACGGCGAGCTGCGCCAGGACGGGCAGACCAGCGATCTCATCTTCGACATCCCGACGCTGATCGAGACCTGCTCGCGCGGCATCACGCTCTACCCTGGCGACGTGATCGCGACCGGCACGCCGGCGGGCGTCGGCATGGGCCTGGTGCCGCCGCAGTACCTGAAGACCGGCGACGTGGTCCGCATCGAGATCGATGGCCTGGGCCAGCTGAGCAACCGCTTCATCTGAGCGCACGCCGCATCGCGGCATCCAATTTGCTTGTGCGTTCGTACCAGATTCGGGTGCGGGTAAACCGCGATCGGTCAACGCAACCGGGCCCGCGACAGTTGTCGTGAAAGGCATCGGCGACTGGGGCTATTGGGTCGATGCGGATGCGGAGTGTGCGTTTTTGCCGGAATATTCTTTGAAGCGATGTGGATGCGACAAATGACGAGGATCAATGCGCTGATCGGCAACACCATCCCGGTGGGCGATCCGGCTGGCGAACGCGTAGGACATGATCGGCAAATAGCGCGCGGTGCCGCTGGGAAAATCCTGTCGCCGCTTTTGCGAAGTGCTGCCGCTTTTGCGTCGGAACTTTCAACGAAAGTGTGGATTCTGAATTGAAAAGAAATAGGTCGAACGGCGTCTTTGTTTTATGCTTTGAGCCAGTACCTGCTCAGGAGTTTTCTCCCAACGTGCTCACCACATCACACGGCACCTTTCTGCGAGCGATGCGACGTGGGCAACACGGAAAACTCCGGGTAGCGCCCCGCTGACTCGATGGAGGTGTCTATGGATGTCATCAGCAACTTCGCAGCTCGCTACGAGCGCACACGCGAGGAGGTCCTGTCGCTGCAGGAGTACCTCGATATCTGCAAGCGTGAGCCCACGGCCTACGCCACGGCCTCCGAGCGCATGCTGCAGGCCATCGGCGAGCCGGAGCTGGTGGACACGCGCAACGACCCGCGCCTGTCGCGCATCTTCGCCAACAAGGTCATCAAGATCTATCCGGCGTTCCGCGAGTTCTACGGCATGGAGGACGCCATCGAACAGGTGGTGTCGTACTTCCGGCATGCCGCGCAGGGGCTGGAGGAGCGCAAGCAGATCCTCTATCTGCTCGGCCCGGTCGGCGGCGGCAAGAGCTCGATCGCCGAGCGCCTGAAGCAGCTCATGGAGCAGGTGCCCTTCTATGCGATCAAGGGCTCGCCGGTGAACGAATCGCCGCTCGGCCTCTTCAACGCGGACGAAGACGGCGACATCCTCGAGAAAGAGTACGGCGTCCCGCGCCGCTACCTGCAGCGCATCCTCTCGCCCTGGGCCGTGAAGCGGCTCGAGGAGTACGGCGGCGACATCCGCAAGTTCCAGATCGTCAAGCGCTATCCCTCGGTGCTGCGGCAGATCGCGGTGGCCAAGACCGAGCCGGGCGACGAGAACAACCAGGACATTTCCTCGCTGGTCGGCAAGATCGACATCCGCAAGCTCGAGACCTTCGCGCAGGACGATCCCGACGCCTACGCCTACTCCGGCGGCCTGTGCCTGGCCAACCAGGGCCTGCTCGAATTCGTCGAGATGTTCAAGGCGCCGATCAAGGTGCTGCATCCGCTGCTGACGGCCACGCAGGAAGGCAACTTCAAGGGTACCGAGGGCTTCGGCGCCATCCCCTTCGACGGCATCGTGCTCGCGCACAGCAACGAAAGCGAATGGAAGGCCTTCCGCAACAACAAGAACAACGAGGCCTTCCTCGACCGCATCTACATCGTCAAGGTGCCCTACTGCCTGCGGGTGTCCGAAGAGATCAAGATCTACGAGAAGCTGGTGCGCAACTCCTCGCTGTCGGCCGCGCCCTGCGCGCCGGGCACGCTGCGCATGATGGCGCAGTTCTCGGTGCTGACGCGGCTCAAGGAGCCCGAGAACTCCAGCGTCTTCAGCAAGATGCAGGTCTACGACGGCGACAACCTCAAGGACACCGACCCCAAGGCCAAGTCGATCCAGGAATACCGCGACTACGCCGGCGTCGACGAGGGCATGAGCGGCGTGTCGACGCGCTTCGCCTTCAAGATCATCTCCAAGGTCTTCAACTTCGACAGCTCGGAGGTCGCGGCCAACCCGGTGCACCTGATGTATGTGCTGGAGCAGCAGATCGAGCGCGAGCAGTTCGCGCCAGAGACCGAGCAGAAGTACCTGTCCTACATCAAGGAACTGATGGCGCCGCGCTACGCGGAGTTCATCGGCAAGGAGATCCAGACCGCCTACCTCGAGAGCTATTCCGAGTACGGCCAGAACATCTTCGACCGCTACGTGACCTACGCCGACTACTGGATCCAGGACCAGGAATACCGCGACCAGGACACCGGCGAGGTGTTCGACCGCGGCTCGTTGAACGCCGAGCTCGAGAAGATCGAGAAGCCCGCGGGCATCAGCAACCCCAAGGACTTCCGAAACGAGATCGTCAACTTCGTGCTGCGCGCGCGGGCCGGCAATGCCGGCAAGAACCCGCTGTGGACCAGCTACGAGAAGCTGCGCACGGTGATCGAGAAGAAGATGTTCTCCAACACCGAGGAGCTGCTGCCGGTCATCAGCTTCAACGCCAAGAGCAGCGCCGACGAGCTGAAGAAGCACGAGGACTTCGTCAACCGCATGGTGCAGAAGGGCTACACCGCCAAGCAGGTGCGCCTGCTGTGCGAGTGGTACCTGCGCGTGCGCAAGAGTTCATGATGGACTGAGGAAAGGAGATCGCCGTGGCGATGCTGCAGCAGATCATCGACCGCCGGTTGTCGGGGAAGAACAAATCCATCGGCAACCGCGAGCGTTTCCTGCGGCGTTATCGCGAGCAGATCGGCGAAGCCGTGCGGCGCGCCGTCAGCGGCCGCAGCATCCGCGACCTCGAGCAGGGCGAGGACATCACCTTGCCCAAGCGCGACGTCTCCGAGCCGGTCTTCGGCCACGGCCAGGGCGGTGATCGCGAATACGTGCATCCCGGCAACCGCGAATACGTCAAGGGCGACCGCATCGAGCGCCCGCAGGGCGGCGGCGGCGGCGCGGGGAGCGGTTCGCAGGCCGGCGACGGCGAAGGCGGCGAGGACGATTTCGTCTTCCGCCTCACCAAGGAAGAGTTCATGCGGGTCTTCTTCGAGGACCTCGCCCTGCCCCACCTGATCCGCACCCAGCTGGCCGAAGTGCCCGAATGGAAGAGCCACCGCGCCGGCTTCACCAGCGACGGCATGCCCACCAACCTGCATGTGGTGCGCTCGATGCGCGGCGCACTGGCGCGTCGCATCGCGCTCGGCGGCGATACGCGGCGCGAACTGCGCGAGCTCGAGGCCCATCTGCTGCACCTCAAGCGCAGCCCGCGCCTGGCTGACGCGCTGGTCCAGCGCGAGATCCGCGACACCGAAGCCAGGATCGAGGAGCTTCGCGCCAAGGCCAAGCACATCCCCTACCTCGACCCGATCGACCTGCGCTACCGCAACCGGGTCAAGGTGCCCGTGCCGTCGGCCAAGGCGGTGATGTTCTGCCTGATGGACGTGTCGGGCTCGATGGACGAGGCGCGCAAGGACATGTCCAAGCGCTTCTTCATGCTGCTCTACATGTTCCTCACGCGGCACTACGAGAAGATCGAGCTGGTCTTCATCCGCCACCATACGCAGGCCTCCGAGGTGACCGAGGAAGAGTTCTTCCACGCCACCGAAACCGGCGGCACCGTGGTCTCCAGCGCGCTCACGCTGATGAACGACATCATCCGCGCGCGCTTCCCGAGCGGCGAATGGAACATCTACGGCGCGCAGGCCAGCGACGGCGACAACTGGCACCAGGACAGCGGCCGCTGCCGCGAGCTGCTGCGCGACCAGCTGCTGCCGCTGGTGCGCTACTACGCCTACGTGCAGGTCGCCGAGGCCGAGCAGAACATGTGGGAGGAATACAGCCAGCTGGTCGAATCCCACAAGAACTTCGCCATGCGCAAGGTCGCCGATGCCCAGGACATCTACCCGGTGTTCCGCGACCTGTTCAAGAAAGAGAGGTCATCGGCATGAACGAGAAAGCGAGGGAGCCGCTGCCCAGCCCCTCGGACTGGACATTCGACCTGATCGAGCGCTACCACACCGAGATCGCCCGCGTGGCCAAGGGCTACGGGCTGGACACCTACGCCAACCAGCTCGAGATCATCACCTCCGAGCAGATGATGGATGCCTATGCCTCCGTCGGCATGCCGGTGATCTACCGCCACTGGTCTTACGGCAAGCAGTTCATCGCCACCGAGAAGAACTACCGCCGTGGCCACATGGGCCTGGCCTACGAGATCGTGATCAATTCCGATCCGTGCATCGCCTACCTCATGGAAGAGAACACCATGGCGATGCAGGCCCTGGTGATCGCCCATGCGGCCTACGGTCACAACAGCTTCTTCAAGGGCAACTACCTGTTCAAGATGTGGACGGATGCCTCGTCCATCATCGATTACCTCGTCTATGCGCGCACCTACATCGCGGAATGCGAGGAGCGTCATGGCGTGTCGGCGGTCGAGGACCTGCTCGACTCCTGCCACGCGCTGATGAACCACGGCGTCGACCGCTACCGCCGCCCGCAGAAGCTCTCGCTCAGCCAGGAGCAGGCGCGCCGCGAGGAGCGCGAGCACCACCTCCAGCAGCAGGTCAACGACCTGTGGCGCACGCTGCCCCGCCGCGCCGGCCGCAGCACCGAGGAGGAGGCCGCCTCCAAGCGCTTTCCCGCCGAGCCGCAGGAAAACCTGCTCTACTTCATCGAGAAGAACGCACCCTTGCTGGAACCCTGGCAACGCGAAGTGGTGCGCATCGTGCGCAAGGTGGCGCAGTACTTCTATCCGCAGCGCCAGACGCAGGTGATGAACGAGGGCTGGGCCACCTTCTGGCACTACACGCTGCTCAACACCCTCTATGACGAAGGCCTGCTGGCCGACGGCTTCATGATGGAGTGGCTGCAGTCGCATACCAACGTCGTCTTCCAGCCGCCGATCGGCCACCGCGCTTACAGCGGCATCAACCCGTATGCGCTGGGCTTCGCGATGTACAGCGATTTGCGGCGCATCTGCGAGAAGCCGACCGAGGAAGACCGGCGCTGGTTCCCCGAACTGGCGGACACCAACTGGGTCGACTCGCTGCACAACGCCATGCGCAATTTCAAGGACGAGAGCTTCATCGGCCAGTTCCTCTCGCCGAAGCTGATGCGCGACTTCCGCTTCTTCGCCATCCGCGACCAGGAAAGCGAATCGGAACTCGAAGTGGCCGCGATCCATGACGACAGCGGCTACCGCGAGTTGCGCGAATCGCTGTCACGCCAGTACGACCTCAACCACCGCGAGCCCAACATCCAGGTCTGGAGCGTCAACGTGCGCGGCGACCGCTCGCTCACGCTGCGCCACACCCAGCACAACAACCGCCCGCTGCACGACGACGCGCAAGAAGTGTTGAAGCATGTCGCGCGGCTGTGGGGCTTCGAGGTGCACCTCGAAAGCGTCGACACCCAGGGCCGAGTGAGCCAGCGCAAGTCGGCGCGGCCTCAGATCACTTAACGGCAGCGGGCCGGCGCGGCGGCTTGAGTTTGGCGCGGGCTTCCAGCGCCAGCTCGCGCGCATGGCAGCCTTCGACGTGGTCATTGACCAGGCCCATGGCCTGCATGAAGGCGTAGACCGTCGTCGGGCCGACGAAGCTCCAGCCGCGTTTCTTCAGATCCTTGGACATGGCGATCGACTCGGGCGAAGTGACCATGGTCTGCAGCGCCGCATGCGTGACCCGCTGGGGACGCGAAGCCGGATGCGGCTCGAAGCCCCAGGCATAGGCCGCCAGCGAACCGAACTCCGCCCGCAGTTCGAGCACGCGTTGCGCGTTGTTGATCGTCGACTCGATCTTGCCGCGATGCCGCACGATGCCCGCATCGCCGAGCAGCCGTTCCACCTCCTTCGGGCCGAAGCGCGCCACCTGCTCCGCATCGAACTGCGCAAAGCCGTTGCGGAAGGCCTCGCGCTTGTTGAGGATGGTGAGCCAGCTCAAGCCAGCCTGAAAGCCTTCGAGGCACAGCTTCTCGAACAGGCGCCGATCATCCGTGACCGGAAAGCCCCACTCGTGGTCGTGGTAGCGCTGGTAGGCCGAGGTGGATTCGCACCACCGGCAGCGCAGCGTGCCGTCTTCGGCGGCGAACAGGCCGGGCCGCTCTTTCGGGGGGCGCGGCGCGGTGCTCAAGCCGCCTCGCTCACGCGCACCAGCGCCTCGATGGCGAGCGCATAACCCTTGACGCCGAAGCCGACGATGATGCCGCGCGCCGCGGGCGAGATGAAGGAGTGATGGCGAAACTCCTCGCGTGCATGCACGTTGGAGATGTGCAACTCGACCAGCGGCACGCTGGCGCCCTTGATCGCGTCGTGCAGCGCGATGGACGTGTGCGTGTAGGCGCCGGGATTCATCACCACGCCGAACATCCGGCCGGCGGCGACCTCGCGGCCGGCTTCATGGATCCAGTCGATCAGCTGGCCCTCGTGGTTGGACTGCCGGCACTCGATCTCGACGCCGAGCTTCGCGCCCGCCTCCTGACACATGCGCTCGACGTCGGCCAGCGTTTCGTGGCCGTACTGCGCGGGCTCGCGCGTGCCGAGCAGGTTGAGGTTGGGGCCGTTGAGGACAAAGATTTTCTTCATGACGTGACGCTCCAGTGCCGGGCATCTTATAGTGCCCGCTCCTCGAATCGAAGCTGAAGACCCATGAAAACCAAAGCCGCCATCGCCTGGCAATCCGGCCAGCCCCTGAGCATCGAAACCGTCGACCTCGCCGGCCCCAGGTTCGGCGAAGTGCTCGTCGAGATCAAGGCCACGGGCATCTGTCACACCGACTACTACACCCTCTCGGGCGCCGACCCCGAAGGCATCTTCCCCGCCATCCTCGGCCACGAGGGCGCGGGCATCGTCGTCGACGTCGGCCCGGGCGTCACCACCCTGAAGAAGGGCGACCACGTCATCCCCCTGTACACGCCCGAATGCCGCCAGTGCAAGTTCTGCCTGTCGCGCAAGACCAACCTGTGCCAGTCCATCCGCAGCACCCAGGGCAAGGGCCTGATGCCCGACGGCACCAGCCGCTTCAGCCTGGACGGCAAGCCGCTCTTTCACTACATGGGCACCTCGACTTTCAGCAACTTCACGGTCGCTCCCGAGATCTCGCTGGCCAAGATCCGCGAGGACGCGCCTTTCGACAAGGTCTGCTACATCGGCTGCGGCGTCACCACCGGCATCGGCGCGGTGATCTTCACGGCCAAGGTGGAGGCCGGCGCCAACGTGGTCGTCTTCGGCCTGGGCGGGATCGGCCTGAACGTGATCCAGGGCGCGAAGATGGTGGGCGCGGACAAGATCATCGGCGTGGACCTGAACCCCGAACGCGAGGCGATGGCGCGCAAGTTCGGCATGACGCACTTCATCAACCCGAAGGACACGGAGAACGTGGTGGACGCGATCGTGCAGTTGACCGATGGCGGCGCCGACTACAGCTTCGAGTGCATCGGCAACACGAAGGTGATGCGCCAGGCGCTGGAGTGCACGCACAAGGGCTGGGGGCGCAGCATCATCATCGGGGTGGCGGAGGCGGGCGCGGAGATCAGCACGCGGCCGTTCCAGCTGGTGACGGGGCGCAAGTGGGAGGGCTCGGCCTTCGGCGGGGCGCGCGGGCGCACGGATGTGCCCAGGATCGTGGACTGGTACATGGAGGGCAAGATCAACATCGACGACCTGATCACGCACACCATGCCGCTGGAAGACATCAACAAGGGCTTCGACCTCATGAAGCGGGGTGAATCCATTCGCGGCGTGGTTCTGTACTGATCCCGGGCCGGCCCGAAGGCGTCTCGATGAAGACCATGCAAGCGTTGCGCACGATCAAGGCCGGCGTGCTTGAGATCACCTATGCCGAAGAAGGCCCGGCGAACGGGCCGCCCGTGCTGCTGATGCACGGTTTCCCCTACGACATCCATGCCTACGCCGAGGTCGCGCCCTTGCTGGCCGCGGCGGGATGCCGCGTGATCGTGCCGTACCTGCGCGGATACGGCGCCACCCGCTTCCTCGATGCGGCGACGCCGCGTTCGGGCGAGCAGGCCGCGCTGGGCGCAGACCTGCTCGCGCTGCTGGATGCGCTCGCCATCCCGCGCGCGGTGCTGGCCGGCTACGACTGGGGCGGCCGGGCCGCCTGCGTGGTCGCGGCGCTCTGGCCCGAGCGCTGCGCGGGGCTGGTCTCGTACAACAGCTACAACATCCAGGACATCGCGCGGGCCATGACGCCCGAGTCGGCGGACAAGGAATACCGGCTCTGGTACCAGTACTACTTCCATGGCGAGCGCGGGCGCGCCGGGCTCGAAGCCGATCGGCGCGGCATCGCGCGGCTGCTGTGGAAACTCTGGTCGCCGACCTGGCACTTCGACGATGCGAGCTTCGAACGCAGCGCCGCAGCCTTCGACCACCCGGACTTCGTCGAGGTGGTGATCCACTCGTACCGCCACCGCTTCGGCCTGGTGCCGGGCGATCCCGCCTATGCCGGCATCGAGGCCAGGCTGACATCGCAACCCGCGATCGCCGTGCCGACCATCACCTTCGACGGCACCGACGACGGCGTGCGCCCGCCCGCCGACGCATCGGCCCAGGCGCACCGCTTCAGCGGCCCGCGCTCGCACCGCATCGTGCCCGGCGTCGGCCACAACATGCCGCAGGAAGCGCCGCGCGTCTTCGCCGATGCGGTGCTCGAACTCATTCCACGTCCATGACCGACAACACCCTGAAGACGACGTCCGAACACCGCTGCTACGGCGGCGTGCAGAGCTTCCATGAACATGCCTCGCGCGAGATCGGTCTGCCGATGCGCTTCTCGGTGTTCCTGCCGCCGCAAGCGCAAGTGGGCCCGGTGCCCGCGCTGATGTACCTCGCGGGCCTGACCTGCAACGAGGAAACCTTCATGGTCAAGGCCGGCGCCCAGCGCCTGGCTGCCGAACTCGGCCTGGCGCTCATCGCGCCCGACACCAGTCCGCGCGGCGCGCAGGCCGAAGGCATCGAGGGCGCGACGGCGAGCTGGGACTTCGGCATCGGCGCCGGCTTCTACCTGGACGCGACCGAGGCGCCGTGGCGCAGCCACTGGCGCATGGAAAGCTGGCTCATGCATGAGCTGCTGCCGCTCGTCGCGCAGGCCTTTGCCATCGATGCCGGGCGCATCGGTCTCTTCGGCCATTCGATGGGCGGCCACGGCGCGCTCACGCTGGCGCTGCGGCATCCGGGGCGCTTCCAATCGCTCTCGGCACTGGCGCCGATCTGCGCGCCGACGCAATGCCCGTGGGGCGAGAAGGCCTTCGGCGGCTACCTCGGCACCGACCGCGGCGCCTGGCTCGCGCACGATGCCAGCGCGCTGATGCAATCGCAGACCGCCGCGCCCTACCCGGCCGGCATCCTGATCGACCAGGGCCTGGCCGACAAATTCCTCGCCGAGCAATTGCATCCGCAGCGCTTCGAGGCCGCCTGCCGCGCGGCCGGCCAGCCGCTCGCGCTGCGCCGGCACGAAGGCTACGACCACGGCTACTACTTCATCCAGAGCTTCATCGCCGATCACCTGTCGCACCACGGCAGGCTGCTGCGGAGCTGAGCGCGCCATGCCTGCCAACCGCGCGCCCGCCCCCGTCTTTCGCCGGCTGTTGAGCTACGAGGTCAACAGCACCTCGGACGCACTGCGCCGCAGTGCCGCGCTGCGCTTTCGGCGCGAGCACGACACCAGCCTGATGGAATGGCGCACGCTGGCGCTGATCGACTACCTGCAGCCGGTGACGCTGCGCGTGCTCACCGACTACTCGAGCACCGACAAGGCGCAGATCAGCCGCATCGTGAGCGCGCTGGTCGAGCGCCGCATGGTGGCGCGCAACGCGCACAGCACCGATGCGCGCTCGGCGCAGCTCGAACTCACGGCCCTCGGCAGCACGACCCTCAAGGGCCTGTCGCGCAGCGCGCAGGCACGCGACCGGGCCTTTCGCAGCGTGCTGAGCGAGGACGAGGCGGCGCAGTTGGTCACGATCCTCGCCAAGCTCAAGATCAAGGCGCTGGCAATGGTCGCCGAAGAGGAAAAGAAACAGCCCTGACAGCGGCCGCTCAGGCGCCGGCCTGCGCAGGCTTCGGATCGTGGAAGTTGCCGGCCTCGAAGCGCACCAGCTCGTCCTTCGCATCGAAACGCACGCCGGCCGGGTCGCCGCCCTCGGCCACCGTCTTGACCTGCTGCTGCACCAGCCGGCGCAGGAGCGCGATGCCGCGGTCGCTGGTCGCGAGGTTCTCGTGCGAATGCCAGGTGATCTCGCCCTGGCTGGTCTGCGCCTCGTAGTCGCCGGGGAAGCGGCGATGCTCCTCGGGCGTGAGCTCGCGCCAGAGCTTGCCGCCCTGGCGCGAACGAAAGCCCGTGAGCTCGCCTGCCGCGCGCACGCGCGCCACGGTGTAGATGCGAAAGTGCGTGTCGTCGATCGGCAGGATGAAGCCGATCGACTCGACCCGCGCGTACTGGCCGACACGCGGATTCGGCACCACGCGCCAGGTCGGCACGCAGGCCTCGGTCACGCGGCGGAAGATGGAGCCGTCGTCCAGCGTGCGCAGCGAAGTCACCTTCACGCCGATCGGCGTGGTGTCGAAGCGGATCGTCGGTGCGCGCAGCATCGCATCGGTGAACTGGGTGCCCGAGAAGCTGCCGTGCAACACCATCACGTGCCACGGGTCGACCACGTTCTCGTAATGCTGGAACCAGTTGCAGTCGACGATCACCGGACCGCCGCCGCCGATGCTCTGGTCGTCGGCCTCGATGAACTCGCCCTCCTCGAGCTGCTCGAAAGGCTCGAAGCGCGGCAGCACCGGCTGCTTCGCGGGCGGGCCCATGTAGGCCCAGACCATGCCATAGCGTTCCGCCACGGGATAGCCGGGTTGCAGCATGCGGCCGACGCGGGTGCCGCCATCGGGCTCGCAGGGCTGCTCCAGGCACTGGCCGCGCGGGTCGAACTTCCAGCCGTGGTAGCAGCAGCGGATGCCGTCGTCCTCGACCTTGCCGTAGAGCAGCGAGGCGCCGCGGTGCGCGCAGCGCGGATGCAGCAGGCCGGGCTCGCCGTTGCCGGCGCGAAACAGGATCAGGTCCTCGCCGAGCACGCGGATCTGGCGCGGCGTGTCGCCGGCGTCGCTCGACAGGCCGACCGGATGCCAGTAGCGGCGCAGCAGCTCGCCCATCGCAGTGCCGCGGCCGGTGCGCACGAGCTCGTCGCGCACGATCGGTTCGGGCAGCTCGTAGGCGCTGCGGATCGGGATGACGTGGCGGTGGTCTTGCGGTGCGTTCATGGAATGCGTCCTGTGCGGGTGTCTATTCCGGCTCGACGCCGGCGGCCTTCATCAGCGCCAGCCATTGCGGCGCGTCGCGCTTGTAGACCTCGGCCAGTTCCTCGGGCGTGCTGGCGATCGGGTCCTGCCCCTGGTCGACCAGCCGCTGCGACACCTCCGGCATGCGGATCGCGGCGACGAAGGCCTTGTTGAGGCGTTCGATCACGGGCTTGGGCGTTCCGGCCGGCACATAGACGGCGACATAGCCCGCGAGCTCGAAGCCGGCGAAGCCCTGTTCGCCGAAGGTCTGCAACTCGGGCATGCCGCCGGAGCGCCGCGGCCCGGTCATGCCCAGGCCCTTGATGTAGTTGGCGCGCACCAGCGGGCGCGCGCTGACCGGGCTCGAGAAGGTGGTGTCGAGCACGCCGCCGCGCACGTCGGTGAGCGCCTGCACGTCGCCCTTGTAGGGCACGTGCTGCATGTTCAGGCCGTAGCGCGTGCGCAGCAGCTCGCCGAACAGATGACCCGACGAGCCCTTGCCCCAGCTGCCGAAAGTGATCGGGCGGTTCTGCGCCTTGGCCCACGCTGCGAACTCCTTGAGGTTGCCGTAGGGCGCTGTCGCGGGCCCGGCAAACATCACGCTGCCGAGCGACACCATCGTGACCGGCGCGAAACTCGTGGCCGGGTCGTAGGGCAGCTTCTTGTAGGCGCCGGCATTGTTGATGGTGGTGCTGCTGGTCGTCACGAGCACGGTGTAGCCGTCGGGCGCCGCCTTGGCCGCGGCATCGGCGCCGACGATGGTGCCTGCGCCGGGCTTGGCATCCACCACCACGGGCTGGCCGATCTCGAGGGACACCTTCTCGGTCATCGCGCGCACGGCCACGTCGATCGCGCCGCCGGGTGCAAAGGGCACGATCACGCGGATCGGCTTGGCCGGGAAGGTCTCCTGGCCCCACGCGGCGGGCCAGGCGCCGGCGGCGGCCGCCGCCGAAAGAAAGCGCAGCGCATCCCTGCGGCCGCCCGAGAACATCGATTGCTTCACATCCGTCTCCGTGGGTTTATATTGTTGATACTATCAACCATATCCGCGAGCGTCAACGAGCGACAATCGGCTTCGACCATGACTCCCGCCGCCCCTCCCCCGCTGCCCGAACGCGAGCAGATCGCCCTGCTCGAACCCTTCGAGGGCCTCGGGCTGCGGGACATCCGCGTCGTCGCCACGCTGCAGCAGGCGCAGGCCGCCGCCACGGCGCTGCTGGCCGCGGGCGTGGTCGGCTTCGACACCGAGTCGAAGCCGACCTTCGCGAAGAACGAGGTGTCCGGCGGTCCGCACGTGGTGCAATTCGCGACGCTGCGCGAAGCCTGGATCTTCCAGCTGCACCATACCGAGTGCCGCGAGACACTGGCCGCGCTGCTCGCCTCCACCGCGCTGGCCAAGGTCGGCTTCGGCCTGTCAACCGACCTGAGCCTGATCCGCCAGCGCTTGGGCGTTGACCCGCGCGCCGTGTTCGACATCGACACCGAGTTCCGCCGCCGCGGCTACCGCAAGTCGGTCGGCGTGAAGACGGCGGTGGCGCTGGTGTTCAACCGCCGTTTCGTCAAGTCGCGCAAGGCGACCACCTCGAACTGGGCCAACCGGCAACTGACGGATGCGCAGATCCGCTATGCCGCCAACGATGCCTACGCCGCAATGCGCGTCTTCGATGCGCTGGAATTGACGGTTCCGAACGCCTTTTGAGGGCTTCCTGCGCCACGGCGCGGGATGTAATTCCATTTCCTTATGATGCGGTTCCTCCGCATCGCCGATACCCCCAGCAGCGTCCATGGTCCAGCTTGCACTGCGTCGTCCCTACACCTTCATCGTGATGGCGATGCTGATCGTGCTGGCGACACCGCTCGTCCTGCTGCGCATGGCGACGGACATCTTCCCGGAAATCAACATTCCGGTGGTCAGCGTGATCTGGAACTACAACGGCTTGCCGGCGCTGGAGATGGGCCAGCGCATCACCGGCCAGACCGAGCGCAGCCTGACCACGACCGTCAGCGACATCGAGCACATCGAGTCGCAGTCGCTCTCGGGCGTGGCCGTGATCAAGATCTTCTTCCAGCCGACCGCGAACATCGAGACCGCCATTGCCCAGGTGGTGGCGTCGATGCAGACGCAGGTGCGCCAGCTGCCGCCGGGCATCACGCCGCCGCTGGTGATCAAGTATTCGGCCTCCAGCATCCCGGTCATCCAGCTGGCGCTGTCGAGCAACGCACGGCCGGAGAACTCGCTGTTCGATGCCGCCATCAACCAGTTGCGCCCGCAGCTCATCACGGTGCCGGGGGTGGCGATTCCCTTTCCCTACGGCGGCAAGAACCGGCTGATCTCGGTCGACCTCGACACCCGGGCGATGCAGGCGCGCGGCCTGTCGCCGGCGGACGTGGTCAATGCCGTCAACGCGCAGAACCTGATCCTGCCCTCCGGCACGGCCAAGTTCGGCGCCACCGAGTACACGGTGCGCATGAACGGCTCGCCCGACGAGATCGCCGGGCTCAACGACCTGCCGGTGCGCACCGTCGACGGCGCGACCACCTACCTGCGCGACGTCGCCTACGTGCGCGACGGCTTCTCGCCGCAGACCAACGTGGTGCGCCAGGACGGCGTGCGCGGCGTGCTGCTGTCGGTGCTGAAGAACGGCGGCGCCTCGACGCTGGACATCGTCTCCAACCTGCGGGCGCTGCTGCCGGTGGCGGCGCAGGGCATGCCGGCCGACATCAAGGTCACGCCGCTGTTCGACCAGTCGCTGTTCGTCAAGGCCGCCGTCAAGGGCGTGGTGGCCGAGGCCGTCATCGCGGCCGCGCTGACCGCCGCCATGGTGCTGCTCTTCCTCGGCAACTGGCGCAGCACGCTGATCATCGGGCTGACCATCCCGCTGTCGATCCTGGCTTCCATCCTGGTCCTGTTCGCGCTCGGGCAGACGCTCAATCTCATGACGCTGGGCGGGCTCGCGCTCTCGGTCGGCATCCTGGTGGACCAGGCGATCGTGACGATCGAGAACATCGAGCGCCACCTGCACATGGGCACCGCGCTGAACGAGGCCATCGAGGTCGGCGCCGGCGAGATCGGCGCCGCGGCCTTCGTCTCGACGCTGTGCATCTGCATCGTGTTCGTGCCGATGTTCTTTCTTTCGGGCGTGGCGCGCTTCCTGTTCGTGCCGCTGGCCGAGGCGGTCGTGTTCGCCATGATCGCGTCCTACCTGCTGTCGCGCACGCTGGTGCCGACGCTGGTGATGCTGCTGATGGGCGGCGTGCACGCCAGCGCGGCAAAGGGCAAGCCGAGCCTGCTGCAGCGGCTCTACCGCAGCTTCGACCGCCAGTTCGAGCGCGTGCGCCGCGCCTACACGCTGGTGCTGTCGGCGCTGCTATCCCGACGCGGGCGCTTCATCGCAGTGTTCCTCGGCTTCTGCCTCCTGTCCTGCCTGTTGTACCCGGTGCTGGGACGCGACTTCTTCCCGAGCGTGGATGCGGGCCAGATCCGCTTGCACATGCGCGCGCCCACCGGCACGCGCATCGAGGAGACCGCGCGGCTGGCCGACCAGGTGGAAGTGGCGATCCGCGAGCTGGTGCCCAAGGACCAGCTCGAGACCATCCTGGACAACCTCGGCGTGCCCAACAGCGGCATCAACCTCTCGTACAGCAACGCGGGCACGATCAGCACGCTGGACGGCGAGATCCTGATGTCGCTGCGCGAGGGGCACCGACCGACGGACGAATTCGTCAGCCTGCTGCGGGCCGAGCTGCCCAAGCGCTTTCCGGGCATCGAGTTCTTCTTCCAGCCGGCGGACATCGTCACGCAGATCCTGAACTTCGGCCTGCCGGCGGCGATCGACGTGCAGTTCAGCGGCAACGACATGGCCGGCAATGCCGCCCATGCGGCCGAGCTGGTCAAGGCCATCCGCAAGATCCCGGGCGCGGTCGATGCCCATATCCACCAGCGGCTCGACGGCCCGGCGCAGAACCTGCAGATGGACCGCACGCGGCTGCAGCAGTACGGCCTGACGGCGGCCAACGTCGGGCAGAACGTGCTGATCGCGCTGTCGGGCAGCTCGCAGACGGCGCCGGCTTTCTGGCTCAACCCGCAGAACGGCGTGGTCTACAGCATCGCGGTGCAGTCGCCGCAGTACACGGTGGATTCGCTCGACTCGCTGCTCAACATTCCCGTCGGCGCCTCGGGCTCGGCGGCGGCCGCGGCCGGCGCGCCGCAGCAGCTGCTCGGCAATCTGGTGGAAGCACTGCCCAGCCGCCAGCCGCAGGTGGTCTCGCACTACAACATCATCCCGGTGGTCGACGTCTACGTGAGCGTGCAGGGCACCGACCTGGCCAGCGTGGCCGCCAAGGTCGGCGCGCTGGTCGACGAGGTGCGGCCCAAGCTCGCGCGCGGCAGCCAGGTGACGCTGCGCGGACAGGTGCAGACGATGCAGTCGTCCTTCATCGGCCTGGGCGTCGGGCTGGCGATGGCGATCGTGCTGGTGTACCTGCTGATCGTCGTCACCTTCCAGTCGTGGATCGATGCCGCCATCATCATCACCGCATTGCCGGCGGCGCTGGCCGGCATCGCATGGATGCTGTTCATCACCGGCACCACGCTGAGCGTGCCGGCACTCACGGGCGCCATCATGACGATGGGCGTGGCAACGGCCAACAGCATCCTGCTGGTGTCCTTCGCGCGCGAGCGCCTGGCGGCCGGCGTGCCGCCGCTGTCGGCCGCGCTCGAGGCCGGCGCCACGCGCATCCGGCCGGTGCTGATGACGGCGCTGGCGATGATCATCGGCATGATCCCGATGGCGCTCGGCCTCGGCGAAGGCGCCGAGCAGAACGCGCCGCTCGGGCGCGCGGTCATCGGCGGCCTGATCTTCGCCACCGTATCGACGCTGTTCTTCGTGCCGGCCGTCTATGCCGGCATCCACAACCGCCGCGCCCACCGCAAGGCAGCACGCGAAGCCGAAGGCGCCGCTCCCCCCACGCCACCTTCGCTCGGGGCCACGCCCCAGGAGACCTGACACCATGTCCGAGCAACGCCACGCGGGCCTGGCCATCCACCCCATCGAGCTCGACGAGGATGGCGAGCACCACGCGCTGCTGAAGCGCCGGCAGATCGTGCGCCGCACGCGCATCGCGGTGCTGATCGTGGTCGTGCTGCTGGCCATCGGCGCCGCGCGCACGATCTTCGTGCGGATCGCCAACGCGCGCGCACTCGAAGCCGGCACCACCGAGCGCGCCGCGCAGTACGTCAAGACCGCCCGGCCGCAGACCGCGGGCGAGGGCCAGACACTGGCCTTGCCGGGCACGCTGCAGGGCTTCGTGCAATCGCCGATCTCGGCGCGCGCGAGCGGCTACCTCAAGCGCTGGACCAAGGACATCGGCAGCCGCGTGCAGAAGGGCGAACTGCTGGCCGAGATCGAGACGCCCGAGATCGACCAGCAGCTCTCGCAGGCCATCGCCGCGCGGCAGCAGGCGGCGTCCAGCCTGGAGCTGGCCAGGAGCACGGTCGCGCGCTGGGAGGCCCTGCGCAAGAAGGACGTGGTTTCGCAGCAGGACCTCGACGAGCGGCGCAGCGCGGTGGCGCAGGCCACGGCCAACGTCGCCGCCGCCGATGCGAACGTGCAGCGGCTGCAGCAGACCGAGGGCTTCAAGCGCGTGCTGGCGCCGTTCGCGGGCGTGATCACCCGACGCAACGTCGATGTCGGCGACCTGATCGATGGCGGCGGCGGTGGCGGCGGCCGTGCGCTGTTCCTGCTCGCGCAGACCGATCCGCTGCGCGTGTACGTCAACGTGCCGCAGGCCTATGCGCAACTCGTCAAGGCCGGCCAGCCGGTGGTGGTGACGCAGGCCGAGCTGCGCGGCCAGAGCTTCCGCGGCGAGGTGGCGCGCACCTCCGGTGCCATCGACGCGAGCACGCGCATGATGCAGGTCGAGGTCTCGCTGCCGAACCGCGACGGCACGCTGCTGCCGGGCGCCTACGTCCAGGTGTCGCTGCCGCTGGCGGCCAGCCGCACGCTCACCATTCCGGCCAATGCGCTGCTGTTCCGGGCCGAAGGCACGCGCGTCGCTGTGGTGGACGCGGCGGGCCACGTCCATCTGCGCGCGGTCAGCCTCGGGCGCAACTACGGCGAGACCGTGGAGGTGCTCGACGGCCTCGACGCCAAGGACCGGATGGTGCTGAACCCCTCCGACTCGCTGGCCGAGGGCGACGTGGTCACGATCGCCAAGGAGCCCGCGTGAGCGCTGCGCCGGACCGCTCCAGGCAAGCTCGCTCCCGCCTGGCGGGAAGGCGCGAAGCGCCAAGGGTGCACACCGTGAGCCTGCGGCGCGCATCGACGGCCGTGGCGCTCGCGGCGCTGCTCGCCGGCTGCGCCGTCGGGCCGGACTACAAGGCGCCGGCGGTCGACATTCCCGTCAGCTGGAAGCTTGAAGCGCCGTGGCAGCAGGGCGCGCCCAGCGACATGGCCGACAAGGGTCCGTGGTGGCAGCGCTTCGGCGACGCGGCGCTCGACACGCTGGAACGGCAGGCGCTGGCCAACAGCCCCACGCTGGACCTGGCCGGCGCACGCCTCGCGCAGGCGCGCGCCACGCTGTCCGGCAGCCAGGCCGCACGCTATCCGCAACTCGGCATCGGCACGCGGGCGCAGCGGCTGAGGATCTCGGCGAACCGGCCGCTCACCAACTATTCGACGCCCAACGCCGAGACCGTGCAGAACGACTTCGCCTTGTCGCTCACGGCCAGCTACGAGCTCGATCTCGCGGGCCGGGTGCAGCGTTCGGTCGAAGGCGCGACGGCCTCCGTCGCGCAGTCCGCAGCGGATCTCGAGAACACGCGGCTCCTGCTGACCACCGACCTGGCCTCGGCCTATTTCAACCTGCGTTCGACCGACATCGAGCTCGATGTGGTCACGCGCTCGATCGCACTGCAGCGCCATGCGCTCGACCTCATCGATTCGCGGCACGAACTCGGCGCGGTGTCGGGCCTCGACGTGGCGCAGCAGCAGGCATTGCTCGACGCCACGCTGACACAGGTCGACGTGTTGAACAAGCAGCGCTCGCAGTACGAACACGCGATCGCGACGCTGATCGGCACGCCGGCGCCTTCGTTCACGCTGGCGCCCGACCTGCGGCCCATCACGCCGCCGCCCATTCCCCTCGGCGTGCCCTCCGAAGCGCTGGAGCGACGGCCCGATGTCGCCTCGGCGGAGCGCGCGATGGCCGCCGCCAACGCGCAGATCGGCGTCGCCACCGCGGCCTTCTATCCCAGCGTCATGCTGGCGCCGGTGGCGGGCGTGGACAGCAACAAGCTGTCGGCGCTGTTCAACGCGCCCAGTCTGCTGTGGTCGCTCGGCATCTCGGCCACGGCGCCCTTGTTCGACGGCGGCCGGATCCGCTCCAACGTCGACTTCGCGCGTGCCGGCTACGACGCCAGCGTGGCCAGCTACCGTCGCGTCGTGCTGAACGCGATGCAGGAGGCCGAGGACGGCATCACCGGCCTCGCCGCACTCGACCGTGCATCGTCACAGGCCTTGACGGCCGTCGGCGCCGCGCGCCGCGTGCTCGACATGGCGACCAGCCGCTACGAAGGCGGTGCATCGACCTACCTCGACGTGATCACCGCCCAGCAATCCCTGCTGACCGCGGAGCGCCAGGCCGCGCAACTGCTCGGCCAGCGCATGCTGACCGCGGTGTTCCTGGTGAAGGCGCTCGGCGGCGACTGGTGCGGCACCGGTGCCGTGGCCGATCCTAGAACAGGCTGCCCTGCCCCGCTGCGCCAGGTGGCCGGAACGCGCTGAGGTCGAGCGCGATGCGCTCGCGATTGAAGCCAATGCGCTGCGTCGCTTTCTCGAAGCGCTGGCGGATCAGCTCGGCCCACAGGCCGCTGCCTTTCATGCGCGTCGCGAAGTCGGCGTCGTAGTCCTTGCCGCCGCGCATCTCGCGGATGCGCGCCATGATCCGGCCCGCGCGCTGCGGGTAGTGCAGTTCGAGCCATTGCTTGAACAACGGCGCGACTTCCCAGGGCAGGCGGATCACCGTGTAGAACGCGCAGCGCGCGCCGGCCTCCCATGCGGCTTCGAGCACCTGTTCCATGTCCTCGGTGACGAAAGGGATCTGCGGCCCGACGCTGACACCGACGGGAACGCCGGCCTCGGCCAGCGTGCGCACGGTGCGCAGCCGACGGTGCGGCGCGGCGGCGCGCGGCTCCAGCTTGCGGGCGAGCTCGCCGTCGAGCGTGGTGATGGTGACGTAGACCGCGGCCAGGTGATCGGCCGCCATCGGCGCGATCAGATCGAGGTCGTGCTCGACCGCGCTCGATTTGGTGACGAGGCCGAAGGGATGGCGCGTTTCCTTCAGCACTTCGATCACCGAGCGCGTGAGGCGCAGCTCGCGCTCGATCGGCTGGTAGCAATCGGTCGCGGTGCCGACCGCGAGATGGCTCGGCCGGTAATTGCGCCGGCCGAGTTCGGCGCGCAGCACTTCGGCGATGTTGCGCTTGGCGATCAGCTTGGTCTCGAAGTCGAGCCCCGGCGACAGGTTGAGGTAGCTGTGCGTCGGGCGGGCGAAGCAGTAGATGCAGCCGTGCTCGCAGCCGCGGTAGGGATTGAGCGAGCGGTCGAAGGGGACGTCGGGCGAGTCGTTCTCGCTCAGCACCGACTTCACGTCCTCGAAGCGCACCTCGGTCGCGAGCGGCGGCAGCGGATCGGCGGCGCCCTCCTCGAGCGTGCCCCAGCCGTCGTCGAAGGCGTCGCGCGCGTCGCGCTCGAAACGGTGAGGGATGCGGGTGGCTGCGCCGCGGCCCTTGAGCGCGGTCACCGGGATGAAAGCGTCGGCCATGAGGCGCCCTTCAATACTGGATAAACATCCAGTATTCCATCATTTCGCCGCGCGTGCACATCGCGTTAGAGTCGGCCCCACCCTCCAGCGAGATCGCCATGCCACGCCGTCCCGAAAACCTCTATCCGCAATACCACGCGCACCTCTACTTCGGCCCCGACACCGTGGCCCAGGCGCGCGCGATGGCCGAAGAAGCCGGACGCAGCCTGCTGGTCGTGGTCGGCCGCGTGCATGAGCGGCTGGTGGGGCCGCATCCGCACTGGAGCTGCCAGATCGCCTTCGACGCCGCCGAGTTCGATGAAGTCATTGCCTGGCTCGACGCCCACCACAACGGCCTCGACGTGTTCGTGCACGGCGTGACCGGCGACGACTACGCCGACCACACCGCCCACGCCATGTGGCTGGGCAACGAATCGACGCTGGATCTGCGGATGTTCCGGCCGCGGACCTGAGCCCGGCGGCTCAGAACTCGGCGTCGAGCTCGTCGATCTCCTCGGGTTCCTGCTTCGCGGCGTGGATCCATTCCTGCATGGCGGGCAGGGCCATGACGTGCTTGCAGTAGGCGGCGCAGGCGCCATCGAGAGCAACGTCGTATGTCATGAAGCGCGTGACCACGGGCGCATACATCGCATCCGCCATGCACGGCTGCTTGCCGAAGAGAAAGGGGCCGCCGTAGTCCTTCAGGCACTCCCGCCAGATAGCGAGCACGCGGTCGATGTCGGTCTGCGCACGCGACCAGATCTTGAAGCTCGGAAACTTCGCCCTGACGTTCATCGGCAGCGAACCGCGCATTGCGCTGAAGCCCGAATGCATCTCGCCGCAGATGGCGCGGCAGTGGGCGCGGGCCTTGGCATCGGCCGGCAGCAGTCCTGCCTTGGGCTTGATCTCGTTCAGGTATTCGCCGATGGCCAGGGTGTCCCACACCTTGATGCCGCCGTGCAGCAGCGACGGCACCAGCATCGAGGCCGAAAGCAGCAGCATCTCGGCCTTCATCGCGGGGTCGTCGGGGGGAATCACCTTCTCACTGAAGTCCAGGCCTGCCAGGCGACACATCAGCCAGCCGCGCAGCGACCACGCACCGTAGTTCTTGCTGCTGATGGTGAGAACAGGTTTGGCCATGCTGGTGCTCCTCGGCTGCCGGATCGGCATCGGCAACCGTGCAAGGCCTGTGCCAGAACAGTGCGCCTGCACGGCGACTCGGGCGTCCTTGGCCCATAACTTGCCTGCGGCAGACGCATGCTGTACCGGGCCTACCAAAACAACGCCGACCTGCTCTCGCCGTCGCGCCTCGCAGCCCAGCATCTCGGCAACGTGGCCAACGCGCTCTGGCCGGCGAGCACCGAACGCAGCATCGCCCGAAGTTTCGCGGCGGCGATGGAGGTGTACTCCCGGATGCGCCTCACGCACAGCCGCCCCGCCTACGGCATCGAGCGCGTGGAGGTCGACGGCGAAGCGGTTGCGGTGACGGAAGAAGCCGCGCTGGTCTCGCCCTTCGGCACCTTGCTGCACTTTCGCAAGGACACCAGGGCAGTGCAGCCGCCGGTGCTGCTGGCCGCACCACTGTCGGGCCATTTCGCGACCCTGCTGCGCGAAACCGTGCGCACCTTGCTGCACGACCATGACGTCTACGTAACCGACTGGCACAACGCGCGCGACGTGCCGCTGTGGCATGGCGGCTTCGGGCTCGACGACTACACGCGGCAACTCATCCGGTTCCTCGAGACCATCGGGCCGGGCGCCCACATGGTCGCGGTCTGCCAGCCGTGCGTGGCCGCGCTGGCGGCCACCGCGCTGATGGCCGAGGACGACAATCCGGCTGCACCGAGCAGCCTCACGCTGATGGCCGGGCCGGTCGACTGCCGCGTCAACCCGACCCTGGTCAACAAGCTCGCGAACGAGCGTCCCATCGACTGGTTCGAACGCAACCTGATCAGCCGCGTGCCGTGGCCGCATGTCGGCGTGATGCGGCGCGTGTACCCGGGCTTCCTGCAGCTCGCCGCCTTCATGAGCATGAATCCGGAGCGCCACAAGCAGCAGTTCATCAAGCTCTACGAACACCTGGTCGACGGCGAGACCGACCAGGCCGACACCATCCGCCATTTCTACGACGAGTACCTCGCCGTCAACGACTTGCCGGCAGAGTTCTATCTGCAGACGGTGGAGCGTGTGTTCCAGACCTACGACCTGCCGCGCGGCGCGCTCACGGTCGGCGACCGCAAGGTCGATCCTTCATCGATTCGCCGCACCGCGCTGTTGACGGTCGAAGGCGAACGCGACGACATCTGTGCCGTGGGCCAGACCGTGGCAGCCCAGGACCTGTGCATGAGCATCCGGCCTTACCTCAAGACGCACCACCTGCAGGCCGGCGT
Source organism: Variovorax sp. SRS16 (assembly GCF_901827165.1). NCBI lineage: Bacteria > Pseudomonadati > Pseudomonadota > Betaproteobacteria > Burkholderiales > Comamonadaceae > Variovorax > Variovorax sp. SRS16. Next base: position 1,631,942 of record NZ_LR594666.1, on the reverse strand, counting down.
CGGCCACTACGGCGTCTTCAGCGGCAGCAAGTGGAACACACAGATCTACCCGCGCGTGCGCGAAGTCATCCATACCGCCCACGAGCTGTACTGAGAGAGAAAGCCGCTCCAGGCGGCAACAGCTGTCGAATCCAGAGCCTGCAAGGGCCACGCAGCGAGGCCGGCACAGCCAAGCCCTTTCGTGAAACACCGCGGATCCGGCTTCGCCGGTCCGCCAGTGTTGCCCCCGGCAGGGGGTTGGCGAAGCGACACGAAGTGCGCGCAGCCTGGGGGTGAGCCCACTGCCGGGCGAGCTATTCCTCCGTCGGCCAGTCCCGAATGTAGGCCTTGAGCATCTTGTTCTCGAAGTTCTGGCTGTCGACCACGGCCTTGGCGACGTCGTAGAAGCTGATCACGCCCATCAGCATGCGCTTGTCCATCACCGGCATGTAGCGCGCATGGCGCTCCAGCATGATGCGGCGGATCTCGTCGAGGTCGGTCTCCAGCGTGCAGGTGACGGGATGGTCGTCCATCGCCTTGCGCACCAGCGTGCCGCCGACCTGGCCGCCGTTGGCGACGATGGCCACGATCACCTCGCGGAAAGTCAGCATGCCGACCAGGTCGCCATGCTCCATGACGACCAGCGAGCCGATGTCCTTGTCGGCCATGGTGGTGACCGCGTCCGCCAGTGGTTCGTCGGGCGCGGTCGTATAAAGCGTGTTGCCCTTGACGCGCAGGATGTCGCTGACTTTCATCGTGGTGCTCCTCACTTGCTGCTTGCTCGGCGGCGTGCCGATTTGAATATAGCCCACAATGGCCGCGCATCCACAGGCCCCCGCGCGCGTTGCAGGCATTGCACGCGTAACCGGGCATTGCAAACACCCGACACGAAACCGAAAGACCTCCATGCCCGGCTATTCCGACCCCGGCTTCGACACGCTGGCACTGCATGCCGGCGCCGCGCCCGACCCCGCGACCGGCGCGCGCGCGGTGCCGATCCACCTGAGCACCTCCTTCGTCTTCGAGTCGAGCGACCATGCGGCGGCGCTCTTCAATCTCGAGCGAGCGGGGCATGTGTATTCGCGCCTGAGCAATCCGACCAACGCGGTGCTCGAACAGCGTGTGGCCGCACTCGAAGGCGGCATCGGCGCCATCACGACTGCGAGCGGCCAGGCCGCGCTGCATCTGTGCATCGCGACCTTGATGAGCGCAGGTTCCCACATCGTCGCCAGCACCGCGCTCTACGGCGGCTCGCAGAACCTGCTGCACTACACGATGCGCCGCTTCGGCATCTCGACCACCTTCGTGAGGCCCGGCGACCTGGATGGCTGGCGCGCGGCGATCCGGCCGGAGACGAAGCTGCTGTTCGGCGAGACCGTGGGCAATCCGGGACTGGACGTACTCGACATCCCGGCCGTCGCCGACATCGCGCACGCGGCCGGCGTGCCGCTGCTGGTCGACTCCACGCTCACCTCGCCCTATCTGATCAAGCCTTTCGACTGGGGCGCCGACCTGGTCTACCACTCGGCCACCAAGTTCCTGTCGGGCCACGGCACGGTGATTGGCGGCGTGGTGGTCGACAGTGGCAGTTTCGACTGGGAACGCTCGGGCAAATTCGCCGAGCTCACCGAAGCCTACGACGGCTTCCACAACATGGTCTTCAGCGAAGAGAGCACCGTCGGTGCCTTCCTCTTGCGCGCGCGGCGCGAGGGACTGCGCGACTTCGGCGCCTCGATGAGCCCGCACACCGCATGGCTGATCCTGCAGGGCATCGAGACGCTGCCGCTGCGCATGGAGCGCCACATCGACAACACGCAGAAAGTGGTCGAGTTCCTGGCCGCGCATCCCTTCGTCGCGCGCGTCGGGCATCCGCTGCTCGAATCGCATCCGAGCCACGCGCTGGCAGGCAAGCTGCTGCGTCACGGCGCGAAGGGCGCGGGCGCGGTCTTCAGCTTCGACCTCCAGGGCAACCGCGAGCAGGGCAAGAAGTTCATCGACGCGCTCAAGCTCTTCAGCCACCTGGCGAACGTCGGCGATTGCCGCAGCCTGGTGATCCATCCCGCGAGCACGACGCACTTCCGCATGACGGACGAGGCGCTGGCGCAAGCCGGCATCTCGCAGGGCACGATCCGGCTGTCGATCGGCCTGGAGGATCCGGCCGACCTGATCGACGACCTGAAGCGCGCGCTGAAAGCCGCGGAAAAGGCGGGTGCGTGATGGAGCTCGTCGTCAACGGCCAGCGCACCTACGCCTACACCGGCGGCAAGCCCTTCGATGCCGCGAAGCCGACGGTGGTGTTCATCCACGGCGTGCTCAACGACCACAGCGTGTGGATCCTGCAGAGCCGCTGGTTCGCCAACCACGGCTGGAACGTGCTGGCGATCGACCTGCCGGGCCATTGCCGCAGCGAAGGCCCGCCGCCCGCGCGCGTCGAGGACGCGGCCCGCTTCGTCGTCGCGCTGCTCGACGCGGCCGGCGCGCCGAAGGCGGCGCTGGTCGGCCACAGCTTCGGTTCGCTGATCGCGCTCGAGGCCGCGGCGCAGGCGCCGCAGCGCGTCACGCACCTGGCGATGGTCGGCACGGCCTATCCGATGACGGTGTCGCCCGCGCTGCTGGAAGGCGCGTTGAACGACCCGCAGCGCGCGATCGCGATGGTCAACACCTTTTCGCATTCGATGCTCGCGCCGCCGCCCTCCTCGCTCGGCCCGGGCACCTGGCTGCATGGCAGCTCGCGCGCGCTCATGCGCCGCGTGCTCGCAAGCAACCGCGAAGCCAACGTGTTCCACATCGGCTTCACGGCCTGCAACGACTATGCGAACGGCGAAGAGGCCATGGCCGCGGTGCAATGCCCGACGCTGTTCCTGCTCGGCGCCACCGACCAGATGACGCCGCCGTGCGCGACCCGCACCCTGGCCGCCAAGGCACGCAATGCCGCAACGGTGACCGTGAACGCAGGCCACGCGCTGATGAGCGAGGCGCCCGATGCGGTGCTGTTCGCGCTCAGGGATTTTCTGGCCGGCTGATGGCCGCCAGCGCGTTGATGTCCGCGACCTCGAGCAGCGGCCTCACGGCGCCGTGCCGGGCGACGGCGACCATTGCCTGGCCCATGCGCTCGCTGGTCGTGATGCGGTCCGGCATCCGCCGGCTCAGCAGGGCGAAGATCGGCGTGGCCAGCACGTAGATCGCCTGGTAGAGCGCCGTCTTGGACCGCACGCGGTGCATCGGCTGGATGAAGCCGGGGCGGAACATGTAGACGGCCTTGAAGGGCAGCCGCATCAGCGCGTTCTCGGTCGCGCCCTTCACGCGCGCCCACATGCGCGGGCCGCGCTCCGTGCTGTCGGTGCCGGCGCCCGACACATAGACGAAGGTCATCTGCGAGTTGAGCCGCACCAGCGCCTGCGCGATCGTCAGCGTGAGATCGTAGGTGATGCGCCGATAGGCCTCTTCCTTCATGCCGACGGAGGAAACGCCGAGGCAGAAGAAGCAGGCGTCGAAGCCCGACAGGTCGGCCTCGACGCTGCTGCAATCACCCAGATCGGCAAGCACCAGGTCACGCAGCTTCGGATGGGTCTGGCCGGTCGGGCTGCGCCCGACGGCGAGCACCCGCGTCACGCCGGCGTCGAGCAGACATTCGCGCAGCACGCCCTGCCCGACCATGCCGGTAGCGCCGAAGAGCAGGATGTTCATGGTGGGACCGTGACGGTGACGCGCTAGGCGACCGAGAAGCCCGCGGGCTCGCGCCCGAGCGCGTCGAGCAGTGTCGCCACTTCCGGCGCCGACGGCTGCGCCGGCTGCAGCGCACCCAGCAGGCGCGCCAGCGTTTCGGCGTGCGGCAACAGGGGCCCCAGAAAGCGCGTGCCATCGGTGCCGGCGATCAACAGCGTCGGAAAGGTCTCGACATCGAATTCGTCCGCCAGCTCGGCATGGTCCTCGATGTCGACCCACGCAAAGCGGAACTGCGCATGCGCGCGCGCCACCTGCTCGAACAGCGGCCGGTATTCGCGGCAGGCGCCGCACCATTCGGCGCACAGGCAGACGACCCAGCTGCGGTCGTCGGGCGCGGCGGGATTCGTCTGGGTGGAGAAGTCGGTCAAGGCCAGTCAGTCAGGTGAGTGGATCGGGAGTCCGCGCCATTATCGAATCAAGCCGCTCTGGCTTCAGCGCGAGGGGCATGGAGCACGTCGCCGAGCCGCAGCGTGCGCAACGGGCCCTTGTCCCAGAGGCTGCCGAGCGGCGGCGTCCTCGGCATGAGCAGTTGGACCAGCAGCGGTTCGAGCAGCGTGTCGTCGGGCCGGGCCAGCAGGACGAAGCGTGGATCCTCGTCGTCCGGCTCCTCGGCGATCGGCGCGATCCAGTCGAGCGCGACCAGCGTCTCGAGCACCGGCGCGAGCTGCAGCGCATCGACCCTCATCCGGGCCACCAGCTCGGCCGCGCCGAGCCCGCGCGCGGGCGTGGCACCGGCGCGCGCCAGATGCTGCAGCGCCTCGATGGCCAACTGCAGCGGCCAGCCGGCCATGCCGCCGGCGCGTTCGACGCCGCTCAGCAGGCTGGGCAGATAGGCCGCGATCACCGCACCCAGCAGCACGATGACCCAGGCGACGTAGATCCATACGAGCAGGATCGGCACCGTCGCGAAGGTGCCGTAGACCATGGAATAGGTCGGCACCAGGCTGAGGTAGTAGGCCAGCCCGCGCTTGGCGATCTCGATCGCGGCGGCGACGAACAGGCCGCCGGCCCATGCATGGGCCCACTTCACGTGCGTGTTGGGCACGTAGTGGTAGAGCGACGCCATGCCGCCCGCGAGCAGGAAGAATTCGAAGGTATCGAACAGCAGCTTCACGATGGCGCCGCCGACCACGTCGCGCGAGACCGAGAACACATAGGCGGTGGTGCTCAGGCTGACCGCCAGCACCAGCGGACCGAGCGTGATCGCGGCCCAGTAGATCAGCACCCGCTGCGCGAAGGGCCGCGGCGTGCGCACGCGCCAGATGTTGTTGAGCGTCTTGTCCATGGTGAGGATCAGCGCGATCGCGGTCACCAGCAGCACCGCGAGGCCGGCCACGCCCAGGCCGCTCGCCTTGCTCGCGAACTGGTTGAGATAGCCGACCACCTGGCGCGCGATGTTGTCCGGGATCAGGCTCTCGATCAGCCAGCGCTGCACCCGGCCCTGCATCTTGGAGAACATCGGGAACACCGTGAACAGCGCCAGCGCCACGGTGAAGAAGGGCACCATCGCGATGGTGGTGGTGAAGGTCAGGCTGCTGGCCGTCAGGCCCAGGCGATCCTCGCGAAAGCGCTCGCCGAGCACCACGGCGGTGTTGCCCCACGGAAAGCGCGAAAGATCCCTCCAGAGTTGCTGGCGATTCATGATCGGTATCATCTCACCCCCAGGCGTCGCGCACTTCGTGTCGCTGCGCCTCCCCCTGCCGGGGACGGCACCGGCGGCCCGGCGGAGCCGGTTCCGCGGTACCTCTCGAATGAAAACAACCTTGCCTCGCTCTTCTTCTGTTGCTGCCACGCAGTGGGTGGCCGTGGGCAGCCTGGTCGGGCTGATCGTGCTCGGCCTGGCCTGGGAGATGTGGCTCGCGCCGCTGCGTCCGGGCGGCTCGTGGCTGGCGCTCAAGGTGCTGCCGCTGGTGGTGCCGCTCGCGGGACTGCTCAAGAACCGCATGTACACCTACCGCTGGGTCAGCCTGATGGTCTGGCTCTACTTCATCGAGGGCGTGGTGCGCGCCTGGAGCGATATCAACCGCGTCGGGCAGGTGCTCGCGCTGATCGAGGTGGTGCTCTGCCTCGCGCTCTTCGCCGCCTGCGCCTGTCATGTGCGGCTTCGCCTGCGCCACGCGGCCGAGGCCCGGAACCTGGAAGGAGTGGCTCCATGAATGCACTGGTCGACCGGCTGCGCACCATCGTCGGCGTCTCGCACGTGCTGACCGAGGGCGATCTGACCGCCTGGGAGCAGGACTGGCGCAAACGCGCGCGCGGCAAGGCGCTGGCCGTGGTCCGCCCGGCCAGCACGCAGCAGGTGGCCGACGTGGTCAAGGCCTGCGCGGCCGCCGGCACGGCGATCGTTCCGCAGGGCGGCAACACCGGGCTGTCGGTGGGATCGATCCCGGACGAGAGCGGCACGCAGGTGCTGCTGAGCCTGCAGCGGCTCAACGCGATCCGCGCGACCGATGCCGCGAACCTCACGATGACGGTCGAGGCCGGCTGCGTGCTGCAGTCGCTGCAGGAGGCCGCCGAGAAGGCCGGCTTCCTGTTCCCGCTCAGCCTCGCGGCCGAGGGCAGTTGCACGATCGGCGGCAACCTCGCGACCAACGCCGGCGGCACGCAGGTCGTGCGCTACGGCAACACGCGCGAGCTGTGCCTGGGCCTGGAGGTCGTCACGCCGCACGGCGAGGTGTGGGAAGGCACCAGCGGGCTGCGCAAGGACAACACCGGCTACGACCTGCGCGACCTGATGATCGGCAGCGAAGGCACGCTCGGCATCATCACGGCGGCGACGATCAAGCTCTATCCGCTGCCGGCCGCGCAGCTGACCGCATGGGCCGCAGTGCCCTCGCTCGATCATGCGGTGACATTGCTGGGCCTCGCGCACAAGCACCTGGGCGCGGGGCTCACGGGCTTCGAGGTCATGGGCCGCTTCGCGCTCGGCCTGGTAGCCAAGCACTTTCCCGCGATGCGCGTGCCCTTCATCGACGACGAGGCGACGCCGTACGGCGTGCTGCTCGAGAACTCCGACAGCGAATCCGAGGACCATGCCCGCGCGCGCTTCGAGGCGCTGCTGGAAACCGCGTTCGAAGCCGGCTGCGTGAGCGACGCGGTGGTGGCCGAGAACATCGCGCAGGCGCGTCAGCTCTGGCACATCCGCGAAAGCATTCCGCTGGCGCAGGCCGAGGAAGGCCTCAACATCAAGCACGACATCTCGATCCCGGTGTCGCGCATCCCGGCCTTCGTGGCCGAGACCGATGCATTGCTGGCGCGCGAGATCGCCGGCGTGCGGCTCGTGAACTTCGGCCACCTGGGCGACGGCAACCTGCACTACAACGTGCAGGCGCCCGAGGGTGGCGACATGAAAGCCTTCCTGCGCGACCAGGAAGAGCGCATCAACACCCTGGTCTACGACGCGGTCGCGAAATTCGGCGGCTCCTTCTCGGCCGAGCATGGCGTCGGCTCGCTCAAGGTCGATACGCTCGAGAAGCACAAGTCGCCCGTCGCGCTGGGCATGATGCGCGCCATCAAGCGCGGGCTGGATCCGCAGAACATCCTGAATCCGGGACGGGTGATTCGCGTCTGATGGCATGATTTCATGCGCGTGAAAAATTTGCGCATTCAAGACCGGAGTTTTCTCGTGCCCCGCATCGCCGACGCCCCCAAGAAGGCCACTCATCTGACGCTCAACAGCAAGGTGCTGGAAATGGCGCGTGAACTCGGCATGAACGTGTCGCAGACCGTGGACGGCCTGCTTGCCGAAGAGGTGAAGCACCGCTATTGGGAGAAGTGGGCCGAGGAAAACAGGGCGGCCATGAAGGCCTACAACGAACGCATTGCCAAGGAAGGCCTCCCGTTGGCCAGATACTGCAGCTTTGCGCGCAGCCTCGGAGACGGGCACGTGACGGAAGAGGGCAACGACAAGAAGAAAAGCGACTGAATCATGACCACCCACCCCACTCGCTCCCAATACGAAGACTTCATGCGCCACGTCGACACCACGGGCGTGCACAAGAGCGACCGCACCGGCACCGGCACCAAGAGCGTGTTCGGCTACCAGATGCGCTTCGATCTGAACGAGGGCTTTCCGCTGGTCACGACCAAGAAGGTGCACCTGAAATCCATCATCCAGGAACTGCTGTGGTTCCTCACCGGCTCCAGCGACAACAACTGGCTGAGGGAGCGCGGCGTCACCATCTGGGACGAATGGGCGCGCGAGGACGGCAACCTCGGCCCGGTCTACGGCGTGCAGTGGCGCAGCTGGCCGACGCCGGACGGCGGCCACATCGACCAGATCCAGCAGGTGATCGACACGCTCAGGACCAACCCCGATTCGCGCCGCATCATCGTGAGCGCATGGAACGTGGCGGACCTGTCGAAGATGGCACTGATGCCCTGCCATGCCTTCTTCCAGTTCTACGTGGCGCCGCCGCAGGCCGCGGGCGAACGGGGCAGGCTCAGCTGCCAGCTCTACCAGCGCAGCGCCGACATCTTCCTCGGCGTGCCCTTCAACATCGCGAGCTACGCGCTGCTCACGCACATGGTCGCGCAACAGTGCGAGCTGGACGTCGGCGACTTCGTCTGGACCGGCGGCGACTGCCACATCTACAGCAACCACGCCGAGCAGGTGGCGCTGCAGTTGAGCCGCACGCCGCGGCCCTATCCGACGCTGGTCATCCAGCGCAAGCCGGCGTCGATCTTCGACTACCGGTACGAAGACTTCGCATTCGAAGGCTACGACCCGCATCCGGCCATCAAGGCACCGGTGGCCGTGTGAGCACGATGCGCGTCAACCTGATCTTGGCGCGCGCCGCCAACGGCGTGATCGGCCGCGACGGCACCATCCCCTGGCACCTGCCCGAGGACATGGCGCATTTCAAGCGGCAGACCGCGGGCGCACCGGTGATCATGGGCCGCAAGACCTGGGACTCGCTCGCGCCACGCTTCAGGCCCTTGCCGGGGCGCCGCAACATCGTGGTCACGCGCCAGTCCGGCTGGCAAGCGGAGGGCGCCGAGCGCGCCGCCAGCCTGCGCGAAGCCTTGTCGCTGTGCGAAGCCGCGCGCGTGCCCGAGGCCTGGGTGATCGGCGGCGCGCAGATCTATGCCGAGGCCGAGCCCCTCGCGCAGCGCGCGCTGGTGACCGAGATCGCGCGCGAGATCGACGGCGACGCTCGCGCACCGCAGCTCGACAGCACGGCATGGCACGAAACCGCGCGCGAGTCGCACGTCTCCTCCAACGGCCTGCCTTTCAGCTTCGTCACGCTCGAACGGCGCTGACCGTCCTCAGGACGCAAGCTTCAGCGAGATCGATCGGGCGGCGACCGTGACCGCCTCGATGCAGCGCTCGAGCGAGGCGCCACTCATGTGCAGTTCTGGCGCGAAGGTGCACACCGATGCGACGGCGACGCCGTCCGGGCCCAGCACCGGCGCTGCGACCGCCACCGTGCCCAGACTGATTTCGCTGTAGGTGACGGAATGCCCGCGGCGCTTGACCTCGAGCAAGCTGCGCGACAACGATTCGACCTGGTCCGCGCCGGCGATCTCAGCCAGGTTGCGCGGCAGTCCATAGCGCTGCATGAAGGCCAGCAGCGCCTTGCCGCTCGCGCCGCGATGAAGCGGCTCCAGGTAGCCGGTGCCGCGGCTGAACGACAGCGCATGCGGGCTCTTCAATTCGGCCACGCACATGCGGTGCGTGGCCGAGACCGGAACCATCAACGACACCGTTTCCTGCACGGTCCGCCATAGCTCGCCAAGCGCTTCGCGCGAGAGCTCCAGGATGGCCGGGCTGTTCTTCCACGCCTGGGCCAGCAGGCCGACGCGGTGCCCGAGCTGGAAGCGCTTCGGCTCGCCGAACGAATAGATCATGCCCTTGGCCTCGAGGGCATTGAGCAGCCGGTAAAGCGTCGGCCGCGGCAACTGCGTGGCCCGCTGAAGCTCGGGGACATCGAGGCTGCGCCCACCGTCGACACAGGCGAACAGGATGTCGATCGCTCTTTCGACGGAACGCACGGAATCGGAAGGACCGTCCTGCGGGGCGGCTTGCGTTCGGCTCATGGCCGCATTGTCGCCGCGACCCGGTTTGCCTTGTCCATTCCACGGACATGATTCGGGTAAATATGGATGACGCCGCCGGCAGCCTCTCTATTTCACCTTCAGAGTAATGAATAGCATCGAGTCCACCGGATTCCAGGCCACCCTCATTCTCTGTCCGTGCAGCGGACAATTCAAAAGGACATCATGTACCAGCTCGACTACGGCACCCCGACCGACAAATGCGCCTTCACCGTCCGCCTCGGGATCGAGAAGGGCTTCTTCCGCGACGAGGGCATCGACCTGTCGGTCAAGACGGTCTATGGCGGCCCGCCGCTGGCCGCCGCGTACGACTCGGGCGAACTCAAGTTCGGCGAGATCGGCTCGCCACCGGGCGTGATGTTCATCGACCAGGGCTACGACTTCAAGATCGTCGGCGGTGCCGTGCGACGCAGAGCCAACATGTACTTGTGCGTCGACAAGAAGATCAAGGACTGGGACCAGTTGAAGGGCAAGCGCGTCGGCCTGCTGTCGCGCGGCAGCTGCCCCGAATGGTTCCTGCGCGGCATGCTGGTCGAGCGCGGCCTGGACCCCGACCACCATTTCGAATACGTGGGACTGCAGGAGGAATACGCCAAGGTGGTCGACGTGTTCCGCAGCGGCCGCATCGATGCCTTCCTGGCGGTCGAGCCGGCGCCCTCGGTGGCCGAAGCTGCCGGACTGGTCGATGTATGGGGCGCGGTCTACGACGAGCCGGCGTTGCCGCAATACCAGTGGATCGTCCACGTCGCGAAGCCGTCGATGATCGACAAGGAACCGACGCTGATTCAGGCGGCCCTGCGCGCGGCGCGGCGTTCCGCCCACTACGGGGCCGCGCACGTGGACGAATGGGTCGACCTCGCGTCCCATCACTTCAAGATCAAGCCGGACGTGATGCGCCGCGCGGTGGAACGTGAATTGCCGCGCATGCACCTGGACGGCCAGGTCGACATGCAGGGCCTGGACGAGATGATCAAGCTGCAGCGCAGCCTGGGCGCGGTCACGGGCGCCATCACGGCCGAAGGCATCTGCGACCTGCGCTTCGCGCCCGATCCCACCTCCCCGGTGCAATAAGGAGCCGCACCGTGTCGATCATCGTCAGCCTGCGCGAACTCGCGGCCCATGTACGTGATGGCCAGAAGCTCGCCGTGCCGAGCGACTTCAGCGGCTTCTATTCCGGCATCGCGATGGAAGCCACCCGCGAGCTGATCCGCCGGGGCGTGCGCGACCTTCACGTGGTCGGCCTGCCGACGACCGGGTTGCAGGCCGACCTGCTGCTCGGTGCGGGCTGCGTGGCGACGCTCGAAGCGAGTTCGGTGTTCATGGGCGAATACGGCGTGCCGCCGTGCTTCCAGCGTGCCTTCAAGGCGCAATCGTTTCGCATGATCGAGGCCACCTGTCCGGCGATCCACGCAGCCTTCCAGGCCGGCGAGAAACGCATTCCCTTCATCCCGCTGCGCGGCATCCTCGGCTCCGACGTGGTCCGACTGCGTACCGACTGGAAGGTCATCGACAACCCCTTCGCCGCCGACGATCCGATCCTGCTGCTGCCGGCGATCAACCCGGACTGGGCGCTGTTCCACGCGCCGATGGCCGACCGGCACGGCAACGTCTACTACGGCCGGCGGCGCGAACTCGCGGTAATGGCCCATGCGTCCACCGGCACGCTCGCCACGGTGGAAAAGCTCTACGACGGCGACCTGATGGAAGACCCCGCACTGGCCTGCGCGACGCTGCCGAGCCTCTACGTCGATGCCGTGAGCGTCGTGCCCCACGGCGCGGCGCCCTACGGCTTCGGCGATTTCTACGCCGAGGACGAACAGGCGATGTGGCACTACATGGAAAGCGCAAAGACCGAGGAAGGCCTGCGCGCGTACCTCGACGCGCATGTCTTCGCGACCACGGAGGCGCTGTCGTGAACTGCACCCCGCAGGAACTCTACGTCGCCGCCCTGGCACGCGGCCTGGGCGATTCGCGCCACGTCGCCGTCGGTTCGGCGAGTCCCTATCCGGCGGCGGCGGCATGGCTGGCCCATCTGGCCTCGGGCGGCCGCATGCGCGTGTCGATGCTCGGCGGCCGCAGCGTCTTCATCACCGACGGCGGCAAGGAGCTCTTCGACTGCGCGGCGAGCGGACGCATCGATGCCTTCTTTCTGAGCGGCGGACAGATCGACGGCGAGGCCAACATCAACCTGATGGGCACCGGCGACTATCCGGATCTGAAGGTGCGCTGGGGCGGCACCTACGGCGCGCCCTATCTGTACGCGCTGGCCAAGCGGGTCGTCCTGTTCAGGGACGAGCACACGCCGCGCGTGCTGACGCGCAAGGTGGATTTCGTGACGGCCGCCGGGACGAACGAGGCCAATGTCTATCGGCCCGGTGGCCCCAAGGTGCTGGTCACCAGCCGCTGCGTGTTCAGCTTCGCGCCGGAGCGCAAGCGCTTCACGCTGGAGAGCGTTCATCCGGGCCAGACGGCCGACGACATCCGCCGCGCGACCGGCTTCGACTATGACCTGCCCGCGGGCGAGGTGCCCACCACCGCGGCCCCCGGCGGCGAGATTCTTTTCCTGTTGCGCAACGAGGTCGCGCCCTTGCTGGCGGGCACCTATCCGCAGTTCGCGCGCGAGGTCCTCGGCTGGGACGCGCGCAAGACCGCCGCAGTGGCCTGAGCCATGAACACCGCGACCGATCCCATCGTCTGGCGCGCATCGCCCGAGCGCGCCGCACGGACCCACATCCGCCGCTTCGCCGAAAGGCTGGAGCATGAATGGAAGGTCGCCCTCCCCGACTACGCGGCGCTGCATGCCTTTTCCATCGACCACCTCGACGCCTTCTGGCGCTCGCTGTGGCACCACGCGCGCATCCTCGGGGACTGGGACGAGGATCGTGTGCTCGACCGTGCCGAATGCAAGGCCGATGACCGCTGGTTTCCGGGCGCACGCCTCAACTACGCCGAGAACATGCTGTGGCGCCGCGACGATGCCGATGCGCTGGTCTTCTGCGCCGAGGACGGCGCCCGGCGCGCGCTGAGCTTTCGCGAACTCGCGGTCCAGGTGGCGCAGGCGCAGGCCGTGTTCCGCGACCTGGGCGTCGTGGCGGGCGACCGCGTCGTGGGCTATCTGCCGAACGTGCCGGAGGCCGTGGTCGCGATGCTCGCGACGACCTCGCTCGGCGCCATCTGGGCCACGGTGTCCGCCGAACTCTCGGCCGGTGCCGTGCTCGATCGGCTGGGGCAGCTGGAGCCGACGATCTTCGTGACCGCCGATGGCACACGCCACGCAGGCCGCGTGCACGAACTCTCGGCCAAGGCAGCCGAAGTGGCGAGAGCGCTGCCATCGCTGCGCGCTGCTTTCGTCGTCGGCAATCTCTCGGCAACGCCGCCGCTGTGGGCCGGCGCCACCGATTGGGCCGCGGCCCTGGCCGCGCGCAGCGAGACGGAACCGAGCTTCGTGCGCGTGGCCTTCCATGCGCCGGGCTTCATCCTCTTCACCTCCGGCACGACCGGCAAGCCCAAGTGCCTCACGCACGGCGTCGGTGGCCCGTTGATCCAGTTCGCCAAGGAACTGCGGCTGCACGGCGACCTGCGCGCCGGCGACCGCCTGCTGCGGCTGTCGGCGACCGGCTGGATGATCTGGAACTGGTCGACCGCGGCGCTGGCCATCGGTGCCACCGTGATCCTCTACGAGGGCTCGGCGACATGGCCCCGCATCGATCGCCTGTTCGACCTGGTCGAGCGCGAACGCGTCACCTTCTTCGGCCCGTCCGCGGCGGTGCTCGACATCTACGCCAAGGCCGGCCTGAGCCCGATGCATACGCATGACCTGAGTTCGCTGCGCACGATGTTCGCGGGAGGCACCCGCGTGTCGGCCGCCAACTACGAGTACGTCTACCGCCACATCAAGTCCGAGCTCTACTTCGCCTCGCCTTCGGGCGGCACCGACCTGCTGGCCTCGTTCGTGAACAACGACCCCGGCGGCGCCGTCGTCGCCGGCGAAGCCACCGTGGCGACGCTGGGCATGGCGGTCGAGGTGCTCGACGACGACGGCCACCCCGTCGTCTGCGGCGCCGGCGAGCTGGCCTGCGCCTCTTCCTTTCCCTCGATGCCGCTCGGCTTCTGGGGCGACGCGGATCGCCAGCGCCTGCTCGATACCTATTTCACGCGCTACCCCGGCAAATGGTTCCACGGCGACTGGGTCGAGCGCACGCCGCGTGGCGGCTATGTCATCCATGGCCGGTCGGACGCCACGCTGAAGGCCCGCGGCATCCGCATCGGAACGGCCGAGATCTACCGGCCGCTCGAAGCCTTGCCCGAGCTGGACGAATGCGCGGCGGTGACGCAGGACTGGAACGGCGATTCCCGCATCGTCCTGTTCGTCAAGCTGCGCGCGGGCAGCAGCTACAGCAGCGAACTGGGCGAGACCATTCGCACGACCCTGCGCGACAAGGCCTCGCCGCACCATCTGCCGGCCCACATCGTTCCCGTTCCGGACCTGCCGAGGAACGGCGTCGGCAAAGTCATGGAGCTGGCGATTCGCGATGCGATCCATGGACGCGTTCCCAGGAACGTGGCCGCGATCGCGAATCCCGAGTCGCTGGCTCATTTCCGCGATCTCCCGGTTCTTTGTGCATAGGGGGTATTCATGCGACGCATCCTGTTGGCCGCTTTCGCCGCGCTCATCGTCTCGCTGCCGGGCTGGGCCGCAGCAGACACCTGGCCCAGCCGGCCCATCACGCTGGTCTATCCATTCCCGCCGGGCGGCAGCGACGCGGCGGTGCGCGTCTTCGCCGAGCGGCTCGGCGCGGCGCTCGGGCAGCCGGTGGTGGTCGACAACCGCGGCGGGGCGGGCGGCAACATCGGCGCCGAATCGGTCGCGCGCGCGGCCCCCGACGGCTACACCCTGATGATCGGCACCAACGGCGCGCTGGCGATCAACTCGCTCCTCTATCCGAACATGCACTTCGATCCGCTGAAGGATTTCGAGCCGATCTCGGGCTTCGTGACCTCGCCGCAGGTCCTGTTCATCAACTCGACGGTGCCGGCCAAGTCGGTGGCGGAGCTCATCGCACTGGCCAAGGCCGAGCCGGGCAAGCTGACCTTCGCGTCGGTGGGCCAGGGCAGCGCGTCGCAGCTGACGATGGAAATGTTCAAGATGGCGACCGGCACCGACCTGGTCCACGTGCCGTACAAGGGCGCCGGGCCGGCCATGGTCGACGTGATGGCCGGGCGCATCAGCATGATGGCGATCATCGCCAGTTCGATCGTGCCGCACATGGGATCGGACAAGGTGCGCGTGCTCGCGGTCACGGCCGACAAGCGCTTCGAGCTGTTGCCCGAGGTGCCGACATTGAAGGAGCTCGGCATCGACGGCGTCGAGTCATGGTCCTGGCTCGCGATGGTCGCACCCAAGGGGACGCCCGAGCCCATCGTCCGGCGCATCAACGCGGAGATGAAGAAGATCCTCGCGGATCCGGCGGTGAAGAAGAAGCTGAATGGCTTCGGCGTGCAGACCAACTATTCCTCGCCCGAGGCGGTCACCGCGGCCATGAAGAACGACCAGAGGATATGGGGCCGCGTGATCCAGGAAAGCGGGACCAAGATCGAATGAAGGGCGCGCAGGTGCAACAGGATCGACTCACGAAACTCATCGGCTGCACGGGACGCTCGGTGTGGGACGGCGAGGCGCTGGCCGAGGATGAGCGCTGGGTGTTCTCCCTCTCGCCGGGGGCGGCCAGCGAGCTCGTCGCCATCGGCCGTCGGCTGGTGCGCATGGCGCTTCCGCTGCGTTCGATCGGCAGCGCCGAGGCCGGGCTCGGTGCGCTGGGCGAGGACCTGCGCCAGTTCGCCACGGAGCTGCGCACCGGCCGCGGCGTGGTGCTGGTGCGCAAGGTGCCGGTCGGCGTGGAGCGCCCGGTGCTGGATGCGCTCTTCTGGGCGCTGGGCACCTGCTTCGGCGTCGGCGTGTCGCAGAACCGGCGCGGCGACTACCTCGGCGACGTCATCGACCTGTCCGACCAGCAGACGAGCGGTCGTCCGTTCCAGAACGGCGGCGAGCTCATCATGCACCGTGATCCCGTGGACATCGTCGGCTTGCTCTGCATCCGCCATGCGGCGTCGGGTGGCCTGAGCCGGATCGCGAGCGCGCGGCAACTGCACAACATCATCCTGTCGGAACGCCCGGACCTGCTCGAGCGGCTCTACCAGGGCTACGTCTACCATCGACTGGAAGAGGACCGCGGCGACACGCCGGCACTCACCGCGCAGCGCGTTCCGGTGTTCGCGCCAGCGGCCGATGGTTCCGTCGGCTGCTTCTTCATTCCGGGACCGATCCGACGCGGCGCGACACCGCAGGCGCCGATCGACGGCACCGGCATGGAAGCCTTCGAATTCTTCACCGAGGTCAGCAAGCGCCCGGGCGTCTTCAGCGACATGAACCTGCTGCCCGGCGACGCACAATTCCTCAGCAACCGGACGGTCCTGCACTCGCGCACGGACTACGTCGACTTCCCCGAGATCGAGCGCCGGCGTCACATGCTGCGCCTGTGGCTGATGGCGCCCGATTGGCCGGCGCTGCACCGGGACCAGCGCTTCTTCGACGAGTGCGACCGCTTCGGCGGCGGACTGCCCAAGGCGGCCTGAGACGCCTCAGCGGGCCGCGTCCGGCTCCGTGTAATCCACGTTGATGACCATCTGCCCGGCATCGGCGCAGACCTCGATGCCGAGCCCCGCGCGCCCCGCGTGTTCGGCCTCGCGCCAGAGCGCCTGCACGGCGCTTTCCAGCATGGCCATCGGATCGACCGGCGTCGCCGGCGCTGCCGCAACGGCGCGAAGCCGCCGCGGCTTGGACAGCGCGTGTTGCCGCCAGTGCGAGCGGCGCGATGCCGGCTGCAGTCGACGAACCTGTTCGAGCACGTGATTCATGAAGAGCTCCCCTTGGCTGATTGGCGTGCCCGGATGATGTGCCTCGTGGTGCCGATGGCCAATAGAATCCCGTGAATTCACCGGATCACGTGGGTGAATAAAGGGAGGGCCCATGGAGCTTCGAGACATCGATCTCAACTTGTTGCTGGTCTTCGACCGCATGCTGACCGAGAAGCGCGTATCGGCGGTGGCCGAAGGCCTTGGCCTGTCACAGCCGGCCATCAGCAATGCACTGGCGCGCTTGCGCAAGCTGCTCGGCGACGACCTGTTCCTGCGCACCGCGCACGGCATGGCGCCGACGCCTTTCGCGTTGCAGCTGGCCGAACCGGTGGCGCTCGCGATGGGCACGCTGCACGGCGCGCTGAACCGGCACACGACCTTCGACCCGGCCACCAGCAGGCGCAGCTTCACGCTGGCAACCACCGACGTCGGCGAGATCTCCTTCGTGCCGATCCTGATGGAGGCCTTGCTGGAGACGGCCCCGGGCGTGTCGATCAGCACGGTGCGCAACACCACCAACCGGCTGCGCGAGTCCATGGAAGCCGGCGAAGTCGACCTCGCAGTCGGCCTGCTGCCGCAGCTCAAGGCAGGCATCTTCCAGCGCCTGCTGCTCAAGGAGCGCTATGTCTGCGTCTTCAGCGCGAAGCTGCCGGTGGCCGCCAAGCCGACGCTGAGCCTGAGCGACTTCTGCGCCGCGGAGCATCTGCGGGTCCATGCCGCCGGGACCGGCCATGGCCATGTCGACGAGCTGATGGCAGCGCGCAGCATCGCGAGGCGCATCCGGCTCACCGTGCCGCACTACACGGCCCTGGGACATATCCTCAGCGCCACGCCGCTGATCGCCACCGTGCCCGAACGCCTCGCCCTTCGCATCGCCGAACCTTTCGACCTGGTCTGTCGGCCGCATCCGGCCGACCTGCCGCAGATCGCGATCAACATGTTCTGGCACACGCGCTACCACCGCGATCCAGGCAACCGATGGCTGCGGGATCTGCTGTTCGAGCACTTTGCCGATGCCTGACGGGTCTGCGCCTCAGGCGGCGCGCGGCCTTTCTGCCACACGGGCACTCGCGAGCTGGCGCAGGAACACGCAGGGGTCGCCATCCGGCCCGCAGCACACGGCAGAGGCCGGTTTGCGATAACGCCCACGCGGCGCACCATGTAAGCCGCGGCGGCTCCATCGGCGCCATCATGAAATCGGAATGGAAGGACACGCGCAGCCCGTGCGTGGCGCACCATCGAGCCGGCCCGCACGATCTGCGCCGCGAGCACGGCGTCCATGCCGCCGTCGCCATTCACGTGCACGTGCACGCGCACGCCTTCGGCGAGCACCGCGGGGCTCATCAGCCATTCGCCATGGTGGCCGTCGATGCAGCCGGGCGGATTCATCTGCATCAGTTGCGAGAACATCGCGCTGTCGGCGAACAGCTTTACCGCCTTCGAGAAGCACACAGCGGCTCTCTCAACCCGAAGGTCGACGAGCTGCTCAACGCGGCCGGCGCCAGCCTCGACCCGACGCAGCGCAAGGCCTACTACGCGGCCTTCCAGAAGATCGTGACCGACGAATTGCCGCTCCACATCATCAACCAGGTGCCCTACTACACGGCGACCGCAAAGAACGTCGGCAACGTGTCCAACTCGATCTGGGGACCGCTGTCGCCGATGGACGAGGTCTACCTCAAGCAGGGCGGCCACGTGCGCGGTCGGAGTGCTAATCTCGGCCGATGAAATCCGATCATGAACGCGCATTGCAGGCGGTGGAAGCCGCGCTGCAGACCGTCGATGCGCCGGCACAGAAGCTCACGGCTGCCTGCCGGATCCTGCAGCAGCTGCCCGGCTACACCGGTGTCTATCTCTATGCGCTGGAAGAAGACACGCTGGTGCTCAAGGCCTTCCATGGGCGCGTCACGGAACACACCCGCATTCCCTCCGGCAAGGGCATCTGCGGCGCCAGCGTCCAGACCCGGGCGCCGGTCGTCGTGACGGACGTGGGAAGCGATCCGCGCTATCTGGCCTGCAATCTCGAGACGCAGTCCGAGATCGTCTTTCCCATTCTTCGCGGCGACGCCTATCTCGCCCAGATCGACGTCGACTCGGACGACAGGGCCGCGTTCGGCGCCGATGACGAAGCGTTCCTGGCGCGGGTTGCAGAGCGGCTCGCGCCGCTTTTCTAGCGTCTTGAAGCGCCTCGCGTCGTGGTGCCGGATGCGCTCGAAGCCTACGTCCTGCGCCTTTATTTGTTGTTAACCTCCGGGCTCTGCGTGGCGCCGCGGAAGTCGGCTGCGCCGGCGGGATCCATCGAGAGCTTGCAAGACCCATGAAAATCTCCACCTGGAACGTCAACTCCCTCACCGCCCGCCTGCAGCACGTGCTCGACTGGCTGATCGCCAACCCGGTCGATGTCCTGTGCCTGCAGGAACTCAAGATGAGCGACGACAAGTTCCCGCTCGACGTGCTGAAGTCGGCCGGCTACGAGGCCGCCGTGTTCGGTCAGAAAACCTACAACGGCGTCGCGATCCTGAGTCGCACGCCGGTGCGCGACGTGGTGAAGAACATCGGCGGCTTCACCGACGAGCATTCGCGCGTGATCAGCGCGACGCTCGACACGCCCGCGGGCCCGCTGCGTATCGTCAACGGCTACTTCGTCAACGGCCAGGCACCGGGCAGCGACAAGTTCGCCTACAAGATGAACTGGCTGCGTGCGCTGCACGACTGGCTGCAGGGTGAGCTTGCCGCGCATCCGCAGCTCGTGCTGCTCGGCGACTTCAACATCGCACCCGAGGACCGCGACAGCTTCGACCCCGTGGGCCTGGCGGAAACCATCCACCACACGACCGAGGAGCGCGACCATTTCAAGGGGCTGCTCCAGCTCGGTCTGACCGACGGCTTCCGGCTGTTCGATCAGCCCGAGAAAAGCTACTCGTGGTGGGACTACCGCATGCTGGGCTATCAGAAGAACCGCGGCCTGCGCATCGACCACGTGCTCGTGAGCGCGCCGCTCGTGCCGCGGGTGAAGTCGTGCATGATCGACCGGGTACCGCGCAAATGGGAAAAGCCGAGCGACCACGCGCCCGTGACCATCGAGATCGACGCATGAAAATCTCTCTCGTCCTGTCGGTGCTGGCCGTCACGATCGGTCTCTCCGGTTGCGGCCTGTTCAAACAGGGCACGAACGAAGGCGCGCCCGCCGCCACGCCGCAGGCCGGGAACGAAGCCGCAGGGCCTTCAAACGAAGTGCCGACCGTGCGGCTGATCACGGCGCAAACGCCAGCCGTGCGCGCCTATCGGAAGATCGGCGCCAGGCACATCTACAAGACCTATCCGAAGCGCATCTACAAGGGCCGCATTCCGCCGCTGGTCTACGCCGTGGTGGTCACGGAAACCGACATCGACAGCACGGGCCGCGTGACCGGCGTGCACTTCAGCCGCACGCCGAGCCATGCGCCGGAGGTGAGCGGAAAGATCGCCGAACTCATTCGCGAGGCCTCGCCGCTACCGAACCCTGGCAAGCTCGGCGCGCACACCTATGTCGATACCTGGTTGTGGGACAAGAGCGGCCAGTTCCAGCTCGACTCGATCACCGAAGGGCAGCGCAGCCGCTGATCGCCGCCGACGGTGAATCTATTCCAGGCCGAGTTCCTGGATCTTGCGCGTGATGGTGTTGCGGCCGATACCCAGCCGTTGTGCAGCCTCGATGCGGCGACCTCGGGTGCTGGCCAGTGCCGTGAGGATCAATCGCGACTCGAAGCGGCGCGACAGCGCGTCCCACACATCGTTGCGACCGGCGGCCAGGAGGGATTGCGCCTCCCGCTCCAGGCCGCTTTCCCATCCGGCGATCTGCGCCGTTTCGGCATGCGCGGCCGGCGTGGAAGATGTCGCGCCAGCGTGCTGCTGCGCAGCGCTCGGCGCCTCGCGCTCGATGGCGGCCGCCTGCACCGCGGACGCGTCGGCCGCGGGCGCCTCGACGGCCGCCAGCGCCATCACCTCGGGCGGCAGATCCTTGGCTTCGATCAGTTGCGCCGGCGCCATCACGGTCAGCCAGTGGCAGATGTTCTCGAGCTGCCGCACATTGCCGGGAAAACCGAAGGTCGCGAGCTGCACGAGCGCCGCGTCCGAGATGCGCTTGGGTTCCACGCCGAGCTGCTTGGCGCTTTGCTGAAGGAAATGGCGCGTGAGCGCGGGGATGTCCTCGCCGCGCTCGCGCAGCGCCGGCAGCCGCAGCCGGATCACGTTGAGCCGATGGAACAGGTCTTCGCGAAAGCCGCCGAGCTTCACGCGCTGTTCGAGATCCTGGTGCGTGGCGGCGATCACGCGCACGTTGGCCTTGACCGAGTTGTGTCCGCCCACGCGATAGAAATGCCCGTCGCTCAGCACGCGCAGCAGCCGCGTCTGCAGGTCGAAGGGCATGTCGCCGATCTCGTCGAGAAACAGGGTGCCGCCTTCGGCCTGCTCGAAGCGGCCGCGCCGCATCGTCTGCGCGCCGGTGAAAGCGCCGCGCTCGTGGCCGAAGAGCTCGCTTTCGAGCAGGTCCTTGGGAATGGCAGCGGTGTTGATGGCGACGAAAGGGCCGCTGGCGCGCGACGAATGCTTGTGCAGCGCGCGCGCCACCAGTTCCTTGCCGGAGCCCGACTCGCCGGTGATCAGCACCGTGACGTTGCTTTGCGAAAGCCGGCCGATCGCGCGGAACACGTCCTGCATCGCGGGCGCCTGGCCCAGCATCTCGGGCGCTTCGGCCATGCGCTCCTCGGCCACTTCCTCGCGTTGACTCTCGTCGACTGCGCGACGGATCAGCTCGACGGCGCGCGGCAGGTCGAAGGGCTTGGGAAGGTATTCGAAGGCACCGCCCTGAAACGCCGACACGGCGCTGTCGAGGTCGGAGAACGCCGTCATGATGATGACCGGCAGGCCCGGATGCCTGGCCTTGATCTTGTCGAGCAGCTCGAGCCCGGAGCCGCCTGGCATGCGGATGTCGCTCACCAGGACTTGCGGGCCCTGCATCTCGTCATCCGTCGCGGCCTCGAGGGCGGCAAGCACCTCCCGGGTGTTGGTGAAGCTGCGGGTCGGCATGTCTTCGCGCAGCAGCGCCTTTTCCAACACGAAGCGGATCGATTGGTCGTCATCCACTATCCAGATCGGCTTCATGCAGCTCCTTGTTGCCTGGCTGCTAGGGCAGCGGTATCAATATCTTGAAATCGGTTCGGCCCGGGACGCTGTCGCACTCGATCACGCCATGATGCTGTTGCACAAAAGTTTGCGCGAGCGTCAATCCCAGCCCGGTCCCGCCTTCCCTGCCCGAAACGAGCGGATAGAAGATACGGTCCTTGATCGCGTCCGGCACACCCGGTCCATTGTCGATGACATGCAATTCCAGTGCCAGTCGATACCACTGCTTGTTGAAGATCACCTGGCGCGCGATGCGGGTCTTGAACGTGATCTGCGCATCGCCGGCCGCGCGGCGCTCGGCGAGCGCCTGCGCCGCGTTGTGGACGATGTTGAGCGTGGCCTGGATGAGCTGCTCGCGATCGCCGCGAAACTCGGGAATCGACACGTCGAAATCGCGCTCGATGTGCAGGTCGCGCGGAAACTCCGCGAGGATCACGGAACGCACCCGTTCGCACACCTCGTGGATGTTGACGTCACCGACGACATGCGGCCGGCGGTGCGGCGCCAGCAGGCGATCGACCAAAGTCTGCAGCCGATCGGCTTCATGGATGATGACCTGCGTGTATTCGATGAGGTCGCGCGACTCGACTTCCATCTGCAGCAGCTGCGCCGCGCCGCGGATGCCGCCGAGCGGATTCTTGATCTCGTGCGCGAGGTTGCGGATCAGCTCCTTGTTGGCTTGCGCCTGATCGAGCAGCCGCTCCTCGCGGTCCTGCCGCGCCTGCTGCTCGAGCGCCGACATCTCGATGATCAGCTCGCCGGGCCGGTCGCTCTGCGCGAGTGTCACCAGCACCGGCATCAGGTCATGGTTGACGCGGCGCAGCAGCGCTTCGTAGCGCAGCGTCGCGAAGTCGTTGCTGCGCGCACCCTCGATGGCGGTGCGCAGCACGTGCGGCTCGTGGAAGCAGGCGCCGAACTGCGAGCCCTCGAGCGTTCGGCGGGAGGTGCCGAGCGCATCCTCGAGGCCCGAGTTGGCGAACAGCACGGAGCCGTCCATGCGGACCACCGCAATCAGCGTGGACAGCAGATCGAAGGACTGGAAGCGCTTGCCGGCGCCCGCGGGCTTGCCGAAGGCCATGCGCTCAGGCCGCCGTCGGGCGAATGGCCGGCAAGTGCAATGCCGAAGAAGACAGTGCCATTCAGGGACTGGACGGCTGCGGCGGCAGGCGACCGAGCTCGCGGCGGATGCCCGCGATGTCGCTCTCGTTGCGCGCGATCTCGGCCTTCATGTCGGCCACGCGGTCGAGATACTTCTGGTAGTTCTTGCTCTCGCTGCCCTGCTTTTCGGGCTCGCCATTGTTGTAGTCTTTCTGAAGCTGAGCCTGGCGGTCTTCCGCCTTCTTGAGTTCGGACTGCAGCACCGAACGGGCCTCGCCGTCGCGCGCACGCTGGTCGGCGCTGTCGACCCGGGGACTGCCGGCCGGCGCCCGAACCGTACCACCCCCGGACGCCGCAGCGGCCGCGGGACGGGTGCCCTGCACCACGGTGACGTTGCCGCCTTCCATCACCTTGCAGCCGCGCTGCTGGGCGACGGTCGCGTTGTTGGTGTATTCGTTGCCGCAGCGCCAGACACGCTCCTGTGCCTGGGCCTGAACGTGCACGCCGGCTGCCGCGAAGGCGGCCAGCAGGAAAGCGGGAAGTGTCTTCATGGTCATGGATCTGGGTAGCACGGCAAATCGGCATTCTCGTTGCAATTCGAAGCAGCAAGCACGCCGAGGTTCCCGACCAAAGAAAAAGGACGGCAGTGCCGTCCTTTTTAACGCAATCGCGCGCGAAGCCCGGGGGCGAGCAACGTTACAAGGAGTAGTACATGTCGAACTCGACCGGGTGCGTCGCCATCCGGAAGCGGGTGACTTCCTGCATCTTGAGATCGATGTAGGCATCGATGTAAGCATCGGTGAACACGCCGCCCTTGGTCAGGAAGGCACGGTCCTTGTCGAGATACTCCAGCGCCTGGTCGAGGCTGTGGCACACGGTCGGGATCAGCGCGTCTTCTTCCGGCGGCAGGTGGTAGAGGTCCTTGCTGGCCGCTTCGCCCGGATGGATCTTGTTCTCGACGCCGTCGAGACCGGCCATCAACAGGGCCGCGAAGCCCAGGTACGGGTTCATCAGCGGATCGGGGAAGCGCGCTTCGACGCGACGGCCCTTCGGGTTCGCGACGAACGGAATGCGGATCGACGCGGAACGGTTCTTGGCCGAGTAGGCCAGCTTCACCGGCGCCTCGAAGCCGGGCACCAGGCGCTTGTAGCTGTTGGTGCCGGGGTTCGTGATGGCGTTCAGCGCACGGGCATGCTTGATGATGCCGCCGATGTAGTGCAGCGCGAAATCGCTCAGGCCCGCGTAGCCGTCGCCGGCGAACAGGTTCTTGCCGTCCTTCCAGACCGACTGGTGCACGTGCATGCCGGAGCCGTTGTCGCCGACGATCGGCTTGGGCATGAAGGTCGCAGTCTTGCCGTAGGCGTGGGCCACGTTGTGGATCACGTACTTCTGCAGCTGGATCCAGTCGGCGCGCTGGATCAGCGTGCTGAACTTGGTGCCGAGTTCCATCTGGCCCGCGTTGGCCACTTCGTGGTGGTGCACTTCGACCGGGATGCCCAGCGATTCGAGCACCAGGCACATCTCGGAGCGCATGTCCTGGAAGCTGTCGACCGGCGGCACCGGGAAGTAGCCGCCCTTGGTGGCGGGACGGTGACCGGTGTTGCCGTGCTCGAACTCCTTGCCGGTGTTCCACGAGGCTTCCTCGGATTCGATCTTGACGAAGCAGCCGGACATGTCGTTCTGCCAGCGCACGCCGTCGAACACGAAGAATTCGGGCTCCGGACCGAAGAACGCGGTGTCGCCCAGGCCGGATGCCTTCATGTACGCCTCGGCGCGCTTGGCCAGGGAACGCGGGTCGCGCTCGTAGGGCTTGCCGTCCGACGGATCGACCACGTCGCAGGTCAGGATCAGCGTGGTCTCTTCGAAGAAGGGATCGATGTTGGCCGTGTTGGGGTCGGGCATGAGCTGCATGTCCGAGGCTTCGATGCCCTTCCATCCGGCGATCGACGAGCCGTCGAAGGCATGGCCGTCGGTGAACTTGCCTTCGTCGAACGCCGAGACCGGCACGGTCACGTGCTGCTCCTTGCCGCGGGTGTCGGTGAATCGGAAGTCGACGAACTTGACCTCGTTTTCCTTCACGAGTTTGAGTACATCGGCGACGGTCTTTGCCATCAGGTTTCTCCTGGTTTGGATAGTGGTTGGAAGTACGGAATCGGGAATGCAGTTTCTATGCCATTGCGGGCGCGCGCGGAACACGCGCTGGGCACCCCCGGGGCGGCCGTCAGTCGGCATTTTGCAGCCAAAATGGTGCGCACCAAGTTAGCGCACCAATTCGGGGCCAAGCTTTGCCTTAAAGCCGTGCAGTCCCTCGATCAGCGCCGCATAGGCGGACTCGATGCGATCGGCCGGGCCCTTGACGCCGAGCTCGATGTGGCGGCCGTGCACGGCATGGTCCACGCTCGGCAGGCTGAACACCTTGATGCCCGGATGCGCATGCTCGACGGCTTCCATGAGCGGCGTCAGCGCCGCCTCCATGGCGCCATAGACGATCACGGATTTTTCGACCGCCAGGCCGCGCGCGAAGAGCTCGGTGTACTGCGTGTCGAGCACCGATTCGATCATCGGCCAGGCCATGACCGGAAAGCCCGGCACGAAATGCACATGCCCGACGCTGAAGCCCGGAATCTTGTTGTAGGGGTTGCGGATGATCGTCGCGCCCTGCGGAAACACGCCCATGTTGAGGCGATGGATGTTGTCCGGACGGTTCGCCTCGTAGGCGGTGCCTTGCTCGCGTGCCGTGTCCTGCATGCGCTCGCGAATCAGCAGCTCGGCTTCGGGATGCAGGGCCAGCGGAACCCGCAGCGCCTTGGCGGCGCACTGGCGGGTGTGGTCGTCCGGGGTGGCGCCGATGCCACCGGTGGAAAACACGATGTCGCCCGACGCGAAGGCCCGCTCCAGCGCGGCCGTGATGCGTGTGGGCACGTCGCCGACGTATTCGGCCCAGGCCAGCTCGAGGCCGCGCGCGGCGAGCAGTTCGATCACCTTGGGCATGTGCTTGTCGGCACGCTTGCCGGAGAGGATTTCGTCGCCGACGACGATCAGACCGAATGCACGGGTCATGGCGCGCCCCATTGAGTGGCGGTCGCGCGGGCATCCGCCAGCTCGACCGCAGAAGTTGAAACGGCTGCGGCCGCGCGCTGCGCCCGCAGTTGCGCCAGCGCGTCGAGGCAATAGTGCCCGAACCAGAGCGCCGAGAATGCGAACACGAGCGTGTAGATCCAGATCGCGAGCGGCACGAGGACGAAGAAAGCCGCGGCGAACAGCAGCCCCGACGCCCAGACGATGCTGGGCGCCGCGCCCAGATAGCCGCACAGCACGCCGATGCCCAGCAGCGGCAGCCGATGCACCCGCAGGAGCACGTCGCGCTCCTCCGGGCTCGCGTGGCCGGACAGCGCATCGAAGCTCATCACGCGGTAGGTCAGCCAACCCCAGATCAGTGGCGGAAGGACCAGCACCAGCGGCGGGATGAGCCAGAGCGGCATCGACACGACCAGGGCGAGCAGCGCCAGCACCGTGAGGCCGAGCGATCGGGCGACGGCGCCGATGAAGGACGCGCCCCGCTTCTGTTCCAGGGTCGGGAAGCGCCGTTCGGCCACCAGGCGCGTCAAGGCCGGCGCCATGAACCCGGCGACCACCAGCAGTGCCACCACCACCAGCACCGGCGTGGCCGCGACCACCACCACCAATGGGGCGAGTGCGGCCGTCACGTTGCCCGAGAACAGGCGTCCCATCCAGCCCCAGAAGCTCGACAGCAGGGGCCACGCATCCAGCGCGCCGCGCGTCCAGCTCACCGCCGCATCCCAATAGAAATAGCCGAAGATCGCCGTCAGGATCGCCATGATCGCCAGCGGCAGCAGCGAGAGCACGACCACCCGCGGGTGCATGCAGTAGGCCACCGAACGCCAGAAAGAATCGAGGAGGAGACGCATCGACGCCGAGGATAACGCCTGCGTGTGAAGCAGAGTGGTCGGCGTGATGGCGCCGTTCAGCCCCGATTGACCAGCCGCCGCAGCCCCAGCCACTGCTGCGCCCAGAAGCCGCGCCCGTAGTCGCGCACGCGGCCCTGTGCATCGGGTTCGATCTGGTCGCGAATGCCGGTCGCCTCGTAGCGATCCTCGAAATTCCCGGTGCGAAACAGGATGTCCCACCAGGGCAGCAGCACGCCGAAGTTGTGGCCGCCCAGCGTGCGCGGGCCGTGCGATTCGTGCCCGATCCCGATGCTGTGATGAAGCCGGTGAAAACGCGGACTGACCCAGAGCCTTTCGCCGATGGCGCCGAAGCCCAGGCGCAGGTTGGCATGCTGCAGGCTCTCGCTAAGCTGCATGAAGGCCACGATCGCGATGAACTGCCCCGGTGCGACGCCGATCAGCTGCGCGACGACGACGATGATCGTGTCGTGGATCACGTCGTCTAGCAGGTGGTTGCGATTGTCGCTCCACATGGTCATCTGGCGCTGCGAGTGATGCAGCGAATGCAGCGCCCACCACCATCGAAAGCCGTGCTGCCCGCGATGGATCAGGTATTCGACGAGGTCGAGGACCACCAGGTAGATCGCGAAGGCGATCCAGGGCACGTCGGTGACGCCCGGCCAGAGTTCGTCCAGATGAAGACTGCCCCAGCCCGCGGTGCGCACGATGCCCAGCAGATGGTCGAACAGCGGCACCAGCGCAAAGAACATCGCCAGGCGGAACAGCCCGAGCCGATGGATCAGCGTGTACAGGATGTCGGTGCGGATCGCGCGGCGGTCGACCACCGGCTCCGCCGGGCGCCAGCGCTGCAAGGGTCCGATCACGGCGATCAGCACCGCGATCTGGATCAGGCCGACGAGCACCCAGCCGGTGGCATCGAACGCATCCTCGACCCAGCCGCCGAGGCCGACGGCATAGACCAGCGGCTGCACGGCAGACTCGAAGAGCCACTGCTGCAT
The DNA here is from genome assembly GCF_901827165.1 of Variovorax sp. SRS16. NCBI lineage: Bacteria > Pseudomonadati > Pseudomonadota > Betaproteobacteria > Burkholderiales > Comamonadaceae > Variovorax > Variovorax sp. SRS16. The sequence goes on along the minus strand of NZ_LR594666.1, from coordinate 1,604,077 downwards.
GAACGCGAATTGATCGGTGAACCAGTCCATGAACGAGCGATCCTGCTCAGCGAAAAAGGTTCAGGGATGCGCGGCGATCCAGGCCCGGTACGCCGGGTGCTGGCGCAGCGTCTCGAAGCAGAAGCCCTTGGCTTTCAGCCCGACAATGAGCGGCTCGAGATCGGCCGGCGCCCAGGGATCCTTGCGCGACCAGATGCCCAGATGCGCCAGGAGGATGTCCCCTGGCCGGATGGTGTCCAGCGCCTGTTTCAGCAGCTTCTCGTTGCTGAACTTCTCGCTCGGCAATTCGTCGCCGAGAAAGCCGGCCGGCGCCCAGCCCACGTACGCGTATCCGCAGGCTTTCGCGGCCGCCAGCAGCTTGGGCGAGGTCTTGCCGCCCGGCGCCCGGAACAGCGGCAGCGGCTTCTTGCCGGTGATGGCCTGCAAGCGCTCGGAAGCCTTGGCAATGTTGGCGCAATACTGCTTCGCGTCCCAGGTGAACTCATGGCCTGCATCCGGCCCGGCCGATGGCTTGATGCGAAAGCGCACGTCGGCGCCCGGCACGTCGCCGCGCCAGTAGGCGTGGTCGTAGGTATGGGACGCGAGCTCGTTGCCTTCGGCAGCCCTCGCCTTCCACCAGGGCGCCCAATGGTCGTCCAGGCTGTCGCCACCGCTCTTGGTCGGTTCCGCGGCCGCGAAGAAGGTAACGCGCACGTCCTGCCGCTTGAGCACCTCGGCCACGAGGGGCGCGATGGCCATGTGGCCGGTGTCGAAGGTCAGGTACACCGGTTTCGTACAACTGCCCTGGGCGGCGGCCACCGTAGACGCGACACAGGCCGTCGCCAGAAGCGCGACCGCGGCGTACTTACGACTTGGCATGATCCAATGTCCAGACACCATGGGGCGAGCGCCCCACCTTGACCTGCTGCGCCACCTTGTGGCCAACGAGATCGACGACGCTGAGCTTCCTGGCCCAGCGCGAGGTCACGTAGAGTGTCTTGCCGTCGGCCGAGACATCCATGCAATCGGGGCCGCCGGGCACGGGATAGGTGTCGGTCACCTGAAGCGTTTGCAGATCGATGCGGCTGATGGTGTCGGCCACGCGGTTGCTGATGAAGACGCTGCGCCCGTCGCCGGCCGAGCGGAAGGCATGCGCCCCCTTGCCGGTGAACAGCTTGCCGACCAGCTTGGGCTCGGCGCCCGCGACGTCGAAGATCTGCACGCCGTCGCCGCCCGTCAGGCCGACCAGCAGCGTCTTGCCGTCATGGATGCCGAAGATGTCCGCCGGCATCGGGCCGGTGGCCACGCGCCAGCGGATGGTCTGCGTGGCGAGGTCGACCGCGATCAGTTCGTCGCTGTCCTGCATCGTGACGTAGGCGGTGGTGCTCTTGCCGTCGATCCAGATGTGGCTGGGCGTCTTGCCCGAGGGAATGCGCTTGACGAGCTTGGGCTCCTTGCCGTCCCAGCTGTAGATGTCGACATGGTTCAGCCGGTTGCCGGCCGTGACGAACCATTTCATGTCGGGCGAGAAGCGCAGCTGGTACGGATCGATGATGCCGTAGACCACACGCTGGACTTGTGCGGTGCGGGGATCCAGGAAAGTCAGGGAATCGCCGGCCGAGTTCGCGACGATCAGAGAGTGCTCGTCGGGGGTCAGATAGAGATGGTGCGGCTCCTTGCCCGTCGGGATGCGCAGCCTCTCGGTCCAGGTGGCCCGGTCGATCACGCTCACGCTCGCATCGAGCGAATTGAGCACGAAGATAGGGGGTGGCTCGGCGGCATGCGACGGCAGCGCGGCGCAAACAAACAAAAAGGCCGCAAGGCGGCCTGTGAGGGAAGAAATGAAGCGCAAGGGAGGGTTCCGGAAGAAGGCTTCCGAGTTTAACGATCCAAGCCCTCGGCTGGCTGACCTGGACGCGCGTTTCGCAGGGCCTCGACCTGCTGGGCGTCGAGCCAGCGCCATTGGCCCGGCACCAGATCCGCGGGCAGTGCGAGCGCGCCGATGCGCGAGCGGTGCAGCGCCTCGACCCGGTTGCCGACGGCCGCCAGCATGCGCTTGACCTGGTGGTATTTGCCTTCGGTGAGGGTGAGCCTCAGATGCAGCGGCCCGACGATCTCGCATGCCGCCGCGCGCACCGGCTTCGGGTCGTCGTCGAGCACGACGCCGGCCAGCAGCTTCGCCACTTGTGCATCGTCGAGCGGATGCTTGGCACTCACCTCGTAGACCTTCGGCACATGGTGCTTCGGCGAACCCATTCGGTGGATGAACTGGCCGTCGTCCGTCAGCAGAAGCAGTCCCGTGGTGTCCTGGTCGAGCCGGCCGATCGCCTGGACGCCTTGTACCGCGCCCTTGTTCGGCCGCAGGCGCAATGGCGACGGCAGCAAAGTGTAGATGCTGGGATAGGTCGACGGCTTCTGCGAGCACTCGGTGCCGGCCGGCTTGTGCAGCATCAGGTAGGCTTTCTCGTGGTACGCCCACTCGGTGCCCTGCACCGTGAAGCGCAAGCCATCGACCGGGACATCGTCGCTGGCGTCCGCCATGACCTTGCCTGCCACGCGCACGAGGCCTTGCTGAACCAGCCCGGCGCAGACCCTGCGCGTGCCAAAGCCCTGGGTGTAGAGAATTTCTTCGATACGCATCAGTATCCCAGCGCCAGACCTGTCTTGTAGCGCGGATCGTTCGCCCCGAAGAAGCGGGCGCCGGCCACCGGCTCGCCCTTCAACGATGGCGCTCCAATGAGGATGGCTGCCACGTGATTGGCCGGCTGTTCCGTGCCAAGCTTGTGGCCCATGCCGAGCAGGATCTTTCGCGTGTCGGCAGACAGCGCGAAGGGCTCGAACTCGGTCACGTCAGGCTGCCATTGCTGGTGAAAGCGCGGCGCATCCACGGCCTCCTGGAGGTCCATGTCGTGGTCGATCACATTGAGGATGGTTTGAAGCACGGTGGTGATGATCCGGCTGCCCCCGGGCGTGCCGACGACGAGCACCGGCTTGCCGTCCCTGCTGACGATGGTCGGACTCATCGAACTCAGCGGGCGTTTGCCCGGTGCGATGGCATTGGCCTCACCCTGCACCAGGCCATAGAGATTGGGCACACCGATCTTCGAGGTGAAGTCGTCCATCTCGTCGTTCAACAGCACGCCGGTCCTGGCGGCCGTGACTCTGGCGCCGAACCAGTCGTTGAGCGTGTAGGTCACGGACACGGCATTGCCCCATCGGTCGGCGATCGAATAGTGTGTGGTGTTCGTGCCCTCGTGCGGCGCAACGCCGGGCATGATGTCTTTCGAGACGCCGGCCTTCCCGGGATCGATCACGCCGCGGATCTTCTCTGCGTAGCCCTTGTCGAGCAGGCGGTCCAGCGGGTTCCTCACGAAGTCGGGGTCACCCAGATAGCTGTTGCGGTCCACGTAGGCGTGCCGCATCGCTTCGATCTCGTAGTGCACGGCCTGCGCCGAATGAAAGCCCAGGTCCCTGAGCGGATAGCCTTCGAGGATATTGAGCATCTCGCAGATGATCACGCCGCCCGAGCTCGGCGGCGGTGCCGAGACGACGTGGTAGCCACGGTAATCGCATTCGATCGGCGGCAGTTCGCGCGTTGTGTACTGGTCGAGGTCGGCCTGCGTGATGAGGCCCTTGCCGGCGCGGCTGGATGCGACGATGGCCGCGCCCACCGAGCCTTTGTAGAAGCCGTCCGTTCCTTTCGCGCTGATGCTGCGCAGCGTCTTCGCCAGGTCCTTCTGCACCAGCCTCTGGCCGGCGACGAAGGCTTCACCCTTGTCGAGAAAAATGGCGGCCGATGCAGGATCTTCGCTGAGGTCGGCCGTGGCCCTGGAGAACATCTCGACGTCGCCTTGATCGAGGGTGAAGCCGCGCTCGGCCAACCGGATGGCGGGTGCCAGCAATGCGCTGCGTTTCATCGTGCCGTACTTCTCGCGTGCGTACTCCATGCCGGAAACGCTGCCCGGCACGCCGACCGCCAGATGCCCCTTGGTGCTCAGGCCGCTGATGACGTTGCCGTCCTTGTCGAGGTACATGTTGGCGGTGGCAGCGAGCGGGGCTTTTTCGCGGAAGTCCAGGAAGGTCTTGCGGCCATCCGCGAGTTGGATCGTCATGAAGCCGCCACCGCCCAGGTTTCCGGCCGCGGGATAGACCACGGCCAGCGTATAGCCGACCGCGACCGCGGCATCGATCGCATTGCCTCCACGCTGGAGCACATCGACACCGGCCTGCGTCGCCAGATGCTGTGCAGTGACGACCATGCCGTTCTCGGCCGCGACCGGCGCTCGCGAGGCGGCTTGAACCTGCGCCGCGCTCACCAGCACGAACGCGGCGGCAATGACTGTGCGCCATCCCGGGATCCATTCAGCGTGTCTCAGAGCACTTTCCTTTTTCAAACGACGAATCAGGATACGAGCAGCCCCTTGCGCCGCAGGTCCCGGAGTGCAAGAGCCACCTGCTCTTGCGTGAATGCGCGCAGCGTCTCGTCGTCGGTGACGGGCTTGTCGTCCTTGATGAAGCGCAAGCGTTCCGCGCGCGCCTCGGCCGCCAGGTGTTGCGCCAGGTCGTCATGCGAATGCTTGCCGTCGAGCAATGGCAACACGCAGCGCTCGAGCATCGACAAGCCGACCGGCTCGTGCCACTGGTTGCAGACTTCGGACGAAGGTCCCGTGCTCAGCGCGAGGCCGCGCGCGCCGCGCACGGCCTCGAGCGCACGCGGGAACTCCGACACATAGGAAGCAACCTGCGGCGCAGAGCGTCGGATGCGTACGGCGCCGAGGATCAGAAGCTGCTCGAGCATGGCCATCACGACCGGCTCCACCGCCGCACGGGGTTCGCCGGTGCGGGCCGAGCCGCTGGCGACCAGCGCATCGATCGAGACTGTCGCCGGGTAGCGCTCGTCGAGTACCTGCGCCACGGCCTTGTGAACCGGCAGACGCAGCGTGACATTGAGCTTGCGTATCGCATGGCAGGGCTGTTCGACCGCATCGAGGGTCAGCGCCCGGCCATCCACTGCGGCGAACGTGCCCGCGAATTCCAATGCGCGGATGCGCTCCGGATCGAGCCGATATCGGATGTCGGTGGCGCGGTCCTGCTTGACGAGCAGCGTCTGGCGGAAGGTCCGATTGACCAGGAAGTCCAGGTACTGCTCCATCATGATCTGGCTGCCGCCGCACTCGCGCAACAGGGGTTCGCGCACCTTGTCGCCGTAGTTCTGGACGAACATCGACGATGGCTCGGCATCGGCCAGATAGCTCAGGCCGTGGGCACCGGCGCGCGCAACGAACTCCTTGAAATAACAGGGTGCGTTGCAGGGCTCGAGGAACTCATGCAGCAGATAGGACTTGTTCGCGGACCGCACCAGCGGCATGTTTTCCTCGAGAGTCTTCTTGAGCACGCTGTCGGGCCGCGCCGACTGCTCGAGGAATTCGAGCATGCCGCGCGCATATGACAGCTTTTCGTCCGGCTCGTCGCGCGGCGCCCCGCGCAGGATCATCGCGTCGCGCACGATCTCGCGGGCCTTCCAGCCGGGATAGACGTTGTAGCTGACATAGGCCACGCCATCGGGCGCGAGATTCTGGGCGCACACGCGCAGGATCGCGTCCTGCACCGGTTGCGGCACCCAGCTGTAGACGCCATGGCAGATGATGTAGTCGAACTCGCCGAAGGAGGCGTCGATGTCCGCGATGTTGAAGGCGCGCAGTTCGATGTTCATCAGGCGCGCCTGCGCGATGGCCGTCGCCCCCTGCCGGACCTGGACTTGCGACAGGTCCACGCCCGTGGCACGCAGGTCCGGATGCCGGGCGGCCAACGGAATCAGATTGCCGCCGGCGGCACAGCCGAGCTCGAGCACCCGGGCTTTCTCGGGCGGCGGCGAGCGCAGGCCGAAGAGAAAGGCGAGCGCCTCCAGATGTTCCACGCTGGCCTGCGGAAATGGGTGCGAGTCGTACGGCACGGTGTCGTAGTAGCTCGTGAGCGCGGTGGTCACTGAATCCATGGGTGTCCTCTCTCTGCACGCGGCTGGCATGGACGCCGATTCTTTTATGAAGATGCAAGCTGCGCTCGGCAGCGACGCCGACTATAGCTCGCATGCCGGCGAATGAAAGCGCAAGAACCAAAGAACGAGATTCCCGTTTCTAGGCCGGATCGACATCGCGATCGAGGATCTCGGAAAGATCCTTGCGCGTCGCCTCGAGCTGCACCAGCGCGGCGCGACGCGCAGCGCGCGGATTCCGATTCGAGATGGCCTTCAGGATGGCCTTGTGACGCGGCAGCGACAAGGCATGCGTGTCGGGATGCCGACTGCTGAGCTTGATGGACTCGCGCAGTGCCAGCGAGAGCATGTTGCCGATGTAGGCCAGCAGATCGTTGCCGGTTGCCTGCGCGATGCGCCGATGGAACGCGAGATCGGGCTCCAGCAGTTCTTCGGGTGTTTGCGCGGCTTCCATGCCTGCATAGGCTTCGACGATGGCCTGTACGCCTTGTGCGCTGGCGACCTCGGCGGCCAGCGCCGCTGCGGCCGGCTCGAAGATGCGGCGCACGGTCAGCAGGGTCTCGACGAACTCCGCCGGCGGCCGCGTCTGGATCAACCAATACAGCACGTCAGGGTCCAGCAGGTGCCAGTCGCTTCGTGGCCGCACGATGACGCCCGTGCGCTGCCGGGAGATCACGAGCCCCTTGGCGACGAGCACACGCGTCGCTTCTCGCAAGACCGAGCGGCTCACTTCATAGGCGGCGCAGAGGGACGGCTCCGGCGGAAGCAGGTCGCCCGGCTTGTAGCTGCCGGCGACGATCCGGATGCCTACGTCGCGCACGATCTGCGAATGCATGCTCTTGCGGTCCGGCGGTTCGCGGTAGCCCAGATCGCGATGCGGGGCGTTCGTCTCGTCGATGGGCACGGGCTGGATCCTCCGATGGACTCAAGGGGTGGTGGCCGGATGTCGATGCGGCACGATATAGTCAGACTAATTAAAACACCGACCTCCCGGAGACGCCGCCATGACCCATGCCCGATACCCCAGCCTGACCGACCGGACCGTGCTCATCACCGGCGGTGCCACCGGCATCGGCGCCAGTCTGGTCGAGCATTTCGCGGACCAGGGCGCAAAGGTCGGCTTCATCGACATCGATGCGCGAGCCGGTGCTGCGCTCGCCGACGCGCTGGCAGGATCACGCCATGCACCGCTCTTCGTCGAGACGAACCTGACGGACATCCCCGCGCTGGAAGGCGCCATCGATACCGTGCGCAAGCGCTTCGGCCCGCTTCTCGTCCTGCTGAACAATGCGGCCAACGATCGCCGCCACAGCATCGACGAGACCACCGCACAAGCCTGGGATGCCGGCATCGCGGTGAATCTGAAGCATCAATTCTTCGCGGCCCGCAACGTGGCCGCGGACATGCGCCAGGCCGGCAGCGGCTCGATCGTGAATTTCGGCTCCATCAGCTGGATGCTCAAGCAAGGGGGCATGCCGGTCTACACCACTGCCAAGGCCGCCGTGCAAGGTCTGACGCGCAGCCTTGCACGCGATCTCGGGGCGTTCAACATCCGCGTCAACACGCTGGTGCCGGGCTGGGTCATGACCGAGAAGCAGGTGCGCCTGTGGGTGGACGACGCAGCGCGCGCCGACATCGCGCGGGGACAGTGCATCAATCGGCCCTTGATGGCGGAGCACATTGCGCGCATGGCGCTTTTTCTCGCCTCCGACGACAGCGCGATGTGCACGGCGCAGGACTTCGTGGTGGATGGAGGATGGGTGTGAGCCGGCCGCCGGATGCGCACCGCGCCAGCGTCGCGCGCCGGGAGTTCGGCCGCCTCGCCGACGGCCGGACGGTGCATGAATACACGCTGGACAATGGCCAGGGACTTTCGCTCTGTGCCATCAACCTCGGTGGCATCGTCACCGCGATCCGGGTTCCGGACCGCGAGGGCCGGATCGACAACGTCGTGCTCGGCTTTGCATCGCTTGCAGATTACGAAGCACCCCATCCGCACTTCGGCACGATCGTCGGACGCTACGCCAACCGGATCGCCGAGGGCCGCTTTTCGCTGGACGGCGCGCATGTTCAGCTGGACGTGAACGACGGCACCCACACCTTGCATGGTGGATCGGCCGGCTTCGGCAAACGGTGGTGGAACATCGTGCCCATCGCGCCCGCCACCGACGGCAGCGTCGGGCTCAAGCTCGACTATCTCAGCGAGGACGGCGAACAGGGCTTTCCGGGCCGGATGCAGGTCGAGGTGCATTACGTGGTCACGCCCGCGAACGAGTGGCGCATCGGCTACCGCGCCACCTGCGATCGCACGACAGTCGTCAATCTCACCCAGCACAGCTATTTCAATCTCGCGGGTTCGGGCAGCGCGCTGAATCACCGCCTTGCCATTCCGGCCAGCCGCTATTGCCCGGTCGACGAGGGCCTGATTCCCGAAGGCACGGCGGACGTGGCGGGAACGCCTTTCGACTTTCGCGACGATCGAGCGATCGACGAGCGCATTCGATCCGGGCATGTCCAGTTGGTCAGGGCGCACGGCTATGACCACAACTGGTTGCTGGATGCGGGCGAAACGGCGGCGCCGCACCTGGCCGCGCGCCTCACGGATCCGAGTTCCGGCCGCATGCTGGAAGTCGAGACCACCGAGCCGGGCCTGCAGTTCTATTCGGGCAATTTCCTGGACGGCCGTCTGGTGGGCGCAGCCGGCAACGCGTACAGGCAAGGCGACGGGCTCTGCCTGGAGACGCAGCACTATCCGGACTCGCCGAATCGCCCGGACTTCCCGTCGACGGTACTGCGGCCGGGCGAAGTCTTCTCTAGTACGACCCTGTACCAGTTCGGCATCCGAGACTGATGCTGGTCCCAGGGGGACGTACGATCCCTCGCGCAGGCCTTGCTCACGAGGGCCTCGGTCCGGATGTCGTTGTATGGTGGAGCTGGGGGGATTTGAACCCCCGTCCGCAAGCCTTCGTCGCGCAGATCTACATGTTTAGCGATCTGATTTAGGTCTCGCCACCGGTGTCGCGCAGTCGCACGCTACACCGGCCGCCAGCACCCTATTTTCTCGTCCCGACCCAAGGTACCCGGATCAGGACCAGCCCATGTAGATTATCTTTGCAGCCGGGAGGCGTCGGATTGCTCCAGCGCCCCCTTGCCCAGCCCATCGGCCTGCTGTTGCAAAGCTCACCGGCAATTAAGCGGCGAGTGCGAAACGTTCGTCGTTTGCAGTTAGTTTGTTTGAATCTGTTTTACGAGCGCATTCAGCTCGACATGCCCCGCTGCGATTCCGAACCCGCGTCGAAACCAGTGCAGCCCCAAGTGAGTTATTTTAGGCCTGTTTGAGCAGTTGCAAGAGTTCCAGAGGCGAAGCGATGGCGGCATCGGCCTCCCACCGCGTGACGTCCGCATCCGCGCCCATGTAGCCATACGCAGCCGCCACCGTCCGCATGCCTGCGGCGCGGCCCGCGATCATGTCCCGCTCGTCATCGCCCACGTAGATACAACAGGCTGGCGACACGCCGAGCCGGCGCGCGGCCTCGAACAAGGGTTCGGGATGCGGTTTGGCATAGGGGGTGGTGTCGCCGCTGACGATGGCACGTGCCGTTTCGAACAACGGCAGAGCACGCGTCAGCGGGCCCGTGAATCGAACGGACTTGTTCGTGACCACACCCCACTGCAGCCCACGTGCGCGCAGCGCATCGACCAGTTCCGATATGCCATCGAAGACCCGCGTATTCCGCAGCATCCGGGCCTCGTAGTTGCGAAAGAACTCCTCGCGCAAGCGCTCGAACTCGGAGGCGTCGGGGGCGATGCCGAACGCCACGCCCAACATGCCGCGCGCGCCGGAGCCCGCCATCGGCCGATAGCGATCCAACGGAAGCGAAGGCATGCCCCGATCCGTGCGCATCTGGTCGGCCGCAGCTCCGAGATCGGGGGCGCTGTCGATCAGCGTGCCATCGAGGTCGAACAAGACGGCCGTCGTTTCGTCCCGCGCCATCATCGAAGCACCACCGGCTTGCGAGTCGCAAACATGTAGTTGACGCTCGTATCTTCGCTCAGGCGGTAGCGGCGGGTCATCGGGTTGTATTCCATCCCGCGCGTGTGGCGCAGGTCGAGGGCAGCCGTACGGCAATAGGCCGCGAGTTCACTCGGGCGAATGAGCTTGCGGTATTCGTGCGTTCCGCGCGGCAACATGCCGAGGACGTATTCGGCGCCGACGATGGCGAACAGGAATGACTTCAGGTTCCGATGAATCGTCGAAAAGAACACCCAGCCGCCGGGCTTGACAAGTTGAGCGCAAGCATTTACGACCGAAGCAGGCTCCGGCACATGCTCCAGCATTTCCATGCAGGTCACGATGTCGAAGCTTTCCGACTGTTCCATGGCGAGCGCCTCGACGCTGACCTCGCGGTATTTCACACCGCGGGTCGCAGCTTCCAGTGCGTGCAGCTGCGCGACCTTCAGTGCCTTGTCGGCCAGATCGATGCCGAGAACGTCGCTGCCCTTGCGCGCCATCGCGTCGGCCAGAATTCCTCCGCCGCAACCGACATCCAGCACCCGGGATCCGGCGATAGGCGCTATGCCGTCGATCCATTCGAGGCGCAGCGGATTAATTTCGTGCAACGGGCGGAATTCGCTTTCCTGATCCCACCAACGATGCGCAAGTTCGGAAAATTTGGCGAGTTCGGCCGGATCGGCATTCACGGTATCTGTCATGCCCTGATTATGAAACGCCGCCAATTGCCAACGTCGCCAAGCGAACGCCCGCGACACGCCTTGCAATCGGAAAAGGCATAAAAAAACCCCGCCGAGGCGGGGCTTTTCATCGAGGATTCTTGCGAATCACTGAGCGCGGGTACCGACCACTTCGATTTCAACGCGGCGGTTCTTGGCGCGACCTTCCTTGGTGCGGTTGTCAGCCACCGGTTGCGACTTGCCCTTGCCTTCGGTGTAGACACGGTTGCGCTCGATGCCCTTCGAGACCAGATAGGCCTTGACGGCTTCAGCGCGGCGAACCGACAGGCGCTGGTTGTAAGCCACGGTACCGATCGAGTCGGTATGGCCGACGGCAATGATCACTTCGAGGTTGATCGGCTTGATCTTCTGCACGAGGTCATCCAGCTTCGCACGACCTTCGGGCTTGAGCACCGACTTGTCGAAATCGAAGAATGCATCGGCAGCGAAGGTCACCTTCGAGGCAGCGACGGCGGGCGGCTGCGGCGCAGCGGGAGCAGCAGCAGGCGCAGCAGCAGCGGGAGCCGCCGGAACCAGCGCACCGTCGCAACCTGCGGCAGCCGTTGCCGGCGTCCAATTGGCGTCACGCCAGCAGAGTTCGTTGGTGCCGTTTTTCCAGACCAGTTCACCGGTGCCGTTTTGCCAGTTGTCAATCACGGGGCCACCGTTCGCGGCGGTGACACGGGTCTGCGCGCCGGCGGCTGTGGCGAGCGCAGCGACTGCAAACATCATCGCCACTTTATTCAGTTTCTTCATGGTTCTCCTCTTGGGGAAAAAGCCGCAGCCGCGCTGCGAATCAAGGACGCTTTAAGTGACCACCACCCAAAACGTTGAGGCGATTGTGCCATAGGGTCTTTGGCAAACAGCCCGCGAGGCGCTCCCGAAACGTAGGACGGAGGCGGAATACCGGCCTTGTGTTGCGGCGGTGCGACACCCTCCGGAGCGTAAAATTTCGGCTCCTTGCTGTCCGCCCGCCGCTCATGACCTCGTTCGCCAAAGAAACACTACCCATCAGTCTCGAAGAGGAAATGCGCCGCAGCTATCTCGATTACGCGATGAGCGTGATCGTCGGGCGGGCGCTTCCTGACGCACGTGACGGCCTCAAGCCAGTGCACCGGCGGGTGTTGTTCGCCATGCACGAGCTGAACAACGACTGGAACCGGCCGTACAAGAAATCCGCGCGCATCGTGGGCGACGTGATCGGCAAGTACCACCCGCACGGCGACCAATCGGTGTACGACACCATCGTGCGGATGGCGCAGAACTTCTCGATGCGCCACATGCTGGTTGATGGCCAGGGCAATTTCGGCTCGGTGGACGGGGATTTGGCGGCGGCCATGCGCTATACCGAGATCCGGCTGGCAAAAATCGCGCACGAAATGCTGGCCGATATCGACAAGGAAACCGTCGATTTCGGACCGAATTACGACGGCTCCGAAAAAGAGCCTTTGGTATTACCCAGCAAGCTACCGAATCTGCTGGTCAATGGCGCCGGCGGTATCGCGGTCGGCATGGCGACCAATATTCCACCGCACAACCTGAATGAGGTGGTCGACGCCTGCCTGCATCTGTTGCGCCATCCCGACGCAGGGATCGACGACCTGATGGAGATCGTGCCGGCCCCCGACTTCCCCACGGCCGGCATCATCTATGGCATCAACGGCATCAAGGACGGCTATCGCACCGGCCGCGGCAAGGTCGTGATGCGCGCCAAGTGCCACTTCGAGGACATCGATCGTGGACAACGGCAGGCGATCATCGTCGACGAGCTGCCCTACCAGGTCAATAAGAAGACGCTGCAGGAGCGCATGGCGGAGCTGGTGCACGAGAAGAAAATCGAGGGCATCAGCCATATCCAGGACGAGTCCGACAAATCGGGCATGCGGCTGGTCATCGAGCTCAAACGCGGCGAAGTGCCCGAAGTGGTGCTCAACAACCTCTACAAGCAGACGCAGCTGCAGGACACCTTCGGCATCAACATGGTGGCGCTGGTCGACGGCCAGCCGAAGCTGTGCAACCTCAAGGACCTGATCGAGGTCTTCCTGCAGCATCGCCGCGAAGTCGTCACGCGGCGCACGGTCTACACGCTACGCAAGGCGCGCGAGCGCGGCCATGTCCTCGAGGGCCTTGCCGTCGCGCTCGCCAACATCGACGAATTCATCGCGATCATCCGCAATGCGCCCACGCCACCGGTCGCCAAGGCCGAGTTGATGACCCGCGCATGGGACAGCAAGCTCGTGCGAGAGATGCTGACGCGCACCCGCGCCGACGGCGGCGTGATCAATGCCGACGACTACCGTCCGGATGGCCTCGAGATCGGCTACGGCATGGGTTCGGACGGGCTCTACCGCCTGTCGGACACGCAGGCCCAGGAAATCCTGCAGATGCGCCTGCAGCGCCTGACCGGCCTCGAGCAGGACAAGATCGTCGCCGAATACAAGGAAGTGATGGCGGAGATCGACGATCTGCTGGACATCCTCGCCAAGCCCGAGCGCGTATCCGTGATCATTGGCGACGAGCTCACCACGATCAAGCAGGAGTTCGGGCAAAGCAAGCTCGGTGCGCGCCGCAGCCAGGTCGAGCACAGTGCCTTCGATCTCTCGACGGAAGACCTGATCACGCCCACCGACATGGTCGTCACGCTCTCCCACAGCGGCTATATCAAGAGCCAGCCGCTGGGCGAATACCGGGCCCAGAAGCGCGGCGGACGCGGCAAGCAGGCCACCGCGACCAAGGAAGACGACTGGATCGATCAGCTCTTCATCGCGAACACGCACGACTACATCCTGTGCTTCTCCAACCGCGGCCGGCTCTATTGGCTCAAGGTGTGGGAGGTGCCTGCCGGTTCGCGCGGCTCCCGCGGGCGTCCCATCGTCAACATGTTCCCGCTGCAGGAAGGCGAGAAGATCAACGTCGTCCTCGCGCTGACTGGCGAGAAGCGCACCTTTCCGGCCAACCAATACGTTTTCATGGCGACCTCGATGGGCACCGTCAAGAAGACGACGCTCGACGAATTCAGCAATCCGCGCAAGGCCGGCATCATCGCGGTGGACCTCGACCCCGGCGACTATCTCATCGGCGCCGCGCTGACCGACGGCGCGCACGATGTCATGCTGTTCTCCGACGGCGGCAAGGCCGTGCGTTTCGACGAGAACGACGTGAGGCCGATGGGGCGCAACGCGCGCGGCGTGCGCGGCATGACACTCGAGGACGGCCAGGGCGTGATCGCGATGCTGGTGGCGGAAGACGAGGCCCAGAGCGTTCTGACCGCCACAGAAAATGGTTACGGAAAACGTACAAGCATTACCGAGTACACGCGTCATGGACGCGGAACCAAAGGCATGATTGCGATTCAACAAAGTGAGCGCAACGGCAAAGTCGTGGCGGCAACTCTCGTGCATGCCGACGACGAAATCATGCTCATCACCGACAAGGGCGTGCTCGTACGCACCCGTGTCTCCGAAATTCGCGAACTGGGGCGTGCGACGCAGGGTGTCACGCTCATCGGACTCGACGAAGGCGCCAAGCTCAGCGGACTGCAGCGCATCGTCGAGAACGACGCCAATGTCGAGATCGAGCCCGGTGCCGACGACACTTCCCCATCATCTTCAACGGAGAATCCTCAGTGAACAAAATCAAACTCGCGCTTCTGACGGTTGCGCTCGCCAGCAGCTCGATGGCCATGGCACAGGACAAGGCTGCGCTGATCAAGCAGTTCCTCGACCTGCAACGCCCGGGCATCGAATCGCTTGCGCGCGGACTGGTCGAACAGTCCAGTGCGCCGATCGCGCAGGCAGGGTCGCAGTATCTGCAAACGCAGGTGCCGGCCGACAAGCGCGAAGCCGCGGCCAAGGCGGCCGACGCGGAACTCAAGAAGTACTTCGACGAATCCTTCCCGATCGTGCGTGACAAGGCCGTGCAACTCGCGCCCACCACCATCGGCCCGATCCTGGAACAGGGCTTCACCGAAGACGAGTTGCGCCAGCTGGTGGCGTGGATCAGCTCGCCGCTGGCCAAGAAGTACCAGGAGCTCAACCCGAAGATGCAGACCGCGCTCACCGAAAAGCTGGTGGCCGAGACACGCGCGAGCATCGAGCCCAAGATGACGACGCTCGACGCCAACGTTGCCAGGGCGCTGGGCGCCCCCACCAATGGCGGCGGGGCAGCATCCTCCTCGGGCGGACAGGCACCGGCGAAAGCAGCGCCCAAAGCGCCTGCCAAGAAGTGATGCAGCCCGCGGCGGCACGCCCTTACAACTTCTCCGCGGGCCCCGCCGCGATGCCGGAGGCGGTGCTGCAAATCGCCGCCTCCGAAATGCTGGACTGGCACGGCAGCGGCATGAGCGTCATGGAGATGAGCCACCGCGGCAAGGAGTTCGGCGCGATCTGCACGGCGGCCGAGGCCGCGTTCCGAACGCTCCTGTCGGTACCGGAACACTTCCACATCCTCTTCATGCAGGGCGGCGGGCTCGCAGAGAATGCGATCGTGCCGATGAACCTGTCGCGCGGCGCCACCGCCGACTTCGTGATCACGGGCAGCTGGAGCGCCAAATCGCAGAAGGAGGCGCAGCGCTACTGCAAAGCGAACGTGGCGGCAACGAATGCCGAAGCGCAGCACACGCGGCTACCCGATCCGGCAACCTGGCAGCTCACGCAGGGCGCCTCGTACGTGCACCTGTGCAGCAACGAGACGATCCATGGCGTCGAGTTCCAGGAACTGCCTGATCTCGCGGCCCTCGGCAGCGATGCGCCGCTCGCCATCGACTTTTCCTCGCACGTCGCGTCCCGGCCCGTCGACTGGCGCCGCGTCGGCCTTGCCTTCGGTGGCGCGCAGAAGAACCTGGGCCCGGCAGGCCTCACGATCGTGGTCGTGCGCGACGATCTGCTCGGCCGCGCGCTCGAGATCTGTCCCAGCGCCTTCAACTACAAGACCGTCGCCGACAACCAGTCGATGTTCAACACGCCGCCGACCTGGGGCATCTATGTCGCCGGCCTGACCTTCCAGTGGCTGCTGCAGCAGACCGAAGACGGACGCCAGGGCATCGAAGCGATGGAAAAGCGCAACATCGCCAAGGCGCGGCTTTTGTACGACTTCATCGACGCTTCGAATTTCTACGAGAACAGGGTGGCCGTCGATTGCCGCTCGCGCATGAACGTCCCCTTCTTTCTGCGGGACGAGCGCCGCAACGAGGCATTTCTGGCCGGCGCCCGCGATGCGGGTCTGCTTCAATTGAAGGGGCACAAGTCCGTCGGCGGCATGCGCGCCAGCATTTACAACGCGATGCCGATGACCGGCGTGCAAGCGCTCGTGCACTACATGCGAGAATTCGAACGGTCGCATGCATAGAGCGTGCGCACCCGACCGATGACCGCACCCGCCCCACAGCCCCCTGTTCCCGACACCTCCTCCAGCCTTGGCGATCTGCGCGTGCAGATCGACTCGCTCGACCAGCAACTGCTCGATCTCCTGAACCGGCGCGCGCACGTCGCCGAACAGGTCGGCGAGATCAAGAAGCGCGAGGGCACGCCCTACTTCCGCCCCGACCGCGTGGCACAGGTGATCGAGAAGATGCAGCAGAGCAATGCCGGCCCGCTGAAGGCGTTGCACGTGGCTGCCATCTGGCGCGAGATCATGTCGGCCTGCCTGGCGCTTGAGTCGCCGCAACGGGTCGCCGTGCTGGGCCCCGAAGGCACCTTCTGCGAGCAGGCGGCCATCGAGTACTTCGGCGGTGCGGCCGACCTGATCCATTGCGCCAGTTTCGACGAAGTCTTCCACGCCACGGCCGCCGGAAGCGCGCAGTACGGCGTCGTCGGCATCGAGAATTCGACCGAGGGCGTCGTCACGCGATCGCTGGATCTGCTGCTGCACTCACCGACCCACGTGGTCGGCGAAGTCAGCCTGCTGGTGCGTCATCACCTGCTGCGCACCAGCAACAGCCTCGAAGACATCGAGGCCGTGCTCGCGCACCCGCAGGCGCTCGCGCAATGCCAGACCTGGCTTTCCAAGCACCTTCCCCGGGCCGAGCGCCGCGCGGTGTCCAGCAATGCCGAAGGCGCACGGCTGGCAGCCGCCAATCCGGCATGGGCGGCTCTCGCGAGCGAGCGCGCCGCGACGCGCTTCGGGCTGCACATCGTCGCGCACGCCATCCAGGACGACTCGTACAACCGCACGCGCTTCGCGATCATCTGCCTGCCGCAAACGCTGGCGATGCCGCCGGCTTCCGGCAAGGACTGCACCAGCCTGATCGTCTCGGTGCCGAATCGTCCCGGAGCGGTGCACGACCTGCTGGTCCCGCTCAAGGTCAACAATGTCTCCATGACGCGCTTCGAGTCGCGGCCGGCGCGCACCGGGCAGTGGGAGTACTACTTCTACATCGACCTCGACGGCCACCCGTCGCAGCCCAACGTCGCCGCCGCGCTCGCCGAATTGCGCAAACTCTGTGCGTTCTACAAAGTCATCGGCGCCTACCCCGTCACGGCCTGAGGCGCGCATGTTCGAACAGCTGGGTCTGATCGGCTGCGGCCTGATGGGCGGCTCCTTTGCACTGGCGCTCAAGCGCGCGCGGCTGGTCAAGCGCGTGGTCGGCTACAGCAAATCCCCTTCGACCACCGAACGCGCCCGGCAGCTCGGCGTGATCGACGTAGCAGCTCCTTCCGCGCTGCTCGCCATCTCGGGCGCCGACATCGTGCTGATCGCGGTCCCGGTGGGTGCCTCCGAGCTGACCTTCAAGGCGATCCGCCACGGCATCACGGAACAGATGCTCATCATGGACGTAGGGTCGACCAAGGGCGATGTGATCGAGGCCGCGCGCCGCGGCCTGCAGGACCAGCTCGGCAACTTCGTCCCGGCGCATCCGATCGCAGGCAAGGAGGTTTCAGGCGTCGAGCACGCCGATGCCGATCTGTTCGTCGGCCGGCATGTCGTCCTCACGCCGATCAAGGCGACGCTGCGTTCGAACGTGCAGCGTGCCACGCAGGCCTGGTCGGCTGTCGGCGGCAAGGTGCTGACGATGACGCACGAAGCCCACGACAGCGCGCTCGCCGCCGTCAGCCATCTGCCTCATCTGCTGGCCTTCGCCTTCACCAATGCCATTGCCGCCCACCCTGAGGGCGAGCGCTTCCTGGAGCTGGCCGGGTCCGGTTTCCGCGATTTTTCACGCATCGCCGCCAGCGATCCGGCCGTCTGGCGCGACATCCTGCTGGCCAATCGCGAGCAGGTGCTGTTGCAGTCGAAGGCCTTCCGCCAGAGTCTGATGCAGTTCGAAGCCCTGATCGCTGCGAGCGATGCGCAGGCACTCGAGAATTCGATCGCTGCGGCGAGCCGCACACGCGCCCAATGGCGCAACGGCTGACATGTTCTCCACGCCCTTTCTCGACATTCCCCCGCTCGCCGGGGCGGCCGGCACCGTCCGGTTGCCAGGTTCCAAGAGCATTTCCAATCGCGTGCTTCTGCTGGCGGCGCTGGCGGACGGCACGACCTCCGTGCGCGACCTGCTCGATTCCGACGACACGCGCGTGATGCTGGATGCGCTCGCGGCGCTGGGCTGCGGCATCGAGCGAAGCATGGGCACCACGGTTCGCGTCGAAGGGCTGGGCTGCCGGTTGCGCACGCCGCGCGCCTCGCTCTTCCTCGGCAATGCCGGCACCGCCATGCGGCCGCTGACCGCGGCACTCGCCTTGCTCGGCGGCGAATTCGAACTGCGCGGCGTTCCGCGCATGCACGAGCGGCCGATCGGCGACCTGGTCGATGCGCTGACCCAGCTCGGCTGCCGCATCGATTACCTCGGCAATCCGGGCTTTCCGCCGCTCTGCATCCATCCCGTCGCGCCCGATTCGCTGCAGCTCGATGCGCCGATCCGCGTTCGCGGCGATGTCTCGAGTCAGTTCCTCACGGCGCTGCTGCTGGCGCTTCCGCTGGCGGCAGCCCGGCAGGACATCGTGATCGAAGTGGTCGGCGAGCTGATTTCCAAGCCCTACGTCGAGATCACGCTCAATCTGCTGGCACGCTTCGGCATCGCCGTGCAGCGCGACGGCTGGCAGCGCTTCACGATTCCGGCCGGCAGCCGATACCGCTCGCCCGGCGAAATCCATGTCGAGGCCGATGCTTCCTCGGCCAGCTATTTCATCGCGCTCGGCGCCATGGCCGCGGGCCGGCCGGGCGGCGCGCCGGTCCGGATCGAAGGGGTCGGCGCCGACTCGATCCAGGGCGACATCCGCTTCGTCGAAGCGGCGCGACAGATGGGTGCGCGCATCGACAGCGGGCCGAACTGGCTCGAAGCTTCGCGCAGCGCCTGGCCGCTGAAGGCCATCGATCTGGACGCGAATCACATTCCCGACGCGGCCATGACGCTCGCGATCATGGCGCTTCATGCCGATGGCCCCAGCACCCTGCGCAACATCGCCAGCTGGCGCGTGAAGGAAACCGACCGCATCGACGCCATGGCCAACGAGTTGCGCAAGCTGGGTGCCACCGTCGAGGACGGCCCGGACTTCATCCGCGTGCATCCGTTGGCGGCATCGGATTGGCAGGCGGCGAGCATCCGCACCTATGACGATCACCGCGTGGCGATGTGCTTCGCACTGGCCGCCTTCAATCCGGCCGGCTTGCCGGTGCGCATTCTCGAACCTCACTGCGTCGCCAAGACCTTTCCGGATTATTTCGAAGCGCTGTTCACGGTGACCGAGCCTGTCGGCGTGCCCGTGATCTGCATCGACGGACCGACTGCGTCCGGCAAGGGAACGCTCGCGGTCGAGGTGGCGCGACGGCTCGGCTACCACTATCTCGACTCGGGTTCGCTCTACCGTGTGACGGGCCTGGCCATGCGCCGCCAGGGTCTGGCACCCGAGCCCGGGCAGGAAAGCCTCATCGCCGAACTGGCGGGGAGCCTCCCGCTCAGTTTCGCCGAGGGCAAGGTTCTCCTGGCCGGCGAAGACGTGAGCGACGCCATCCGCACCGAAGCCGCCGGCATGGACGCCTCCCGTGTCTCGGTGTTGCCGGCCGTGCGCAACGCGCTGCTCATGCTGCAGAAGAACTTCCGGCAATTGCCGGGCCTGGTCGCCGATGGCCGCGACATGGGCACCGTGATCTTTCCCGATGCGCCGCTCAAGGTCTACCTCACCGCGAGCGCCGCGCGGCGTGCCGAACGGCGCCATAAGCAATTGATTTCAAAGGGTATTTCGACTACAATTGACAGTCTTCGTGCCGACTTGGAAGCGCGTGACTTGCGGGATTCGTCCCGCAGCGTCGCGCCGCTGAAGCCGGCGCCTGATGCCCGCCTCCTGGACAACTCCCTGCTTTCGATCGAGCAATCGGTCGAGCAGGTGCTGAACTGGTGGCAGGAAGTACAGCCCTTCGAGTCTTCTTGAAGGGTGTTTCGGTCCAGCAGGCCCCCATCGCGCGACAGCGCACTGGCGTGCTGGTTGTTCAACTCTCAACCGGGCCGCAAGCCCACAACCGCCGTCTCCAGACCCCAGCCAGTCGCCGCGATCTTGCAATTGCGACTGCCAACCCTGCGTGACGGAAGGAACACTGACAATGTCTGAATCTTTTGCCGACCTTTTCGAAGAATCCCTGAAGCGTTCCGAGATGCGCACTGGCGAGGTCATCACCGCCGAAGTCGTGCGTGTCGAACACAACCACGTCGTGGTCAACGCAGGCCTCAAGTCCGAAGCCTACGTGCCGATCGAGGAGTTCAAGAACGACAAGGGTGAACTCGAAGTCCAGGCCGGCGATTTCGTTTCCGTTGCCATCGGCAGCGTCGAGAACGGCTACGGCGACACCATCCTCTCGCGCGACACCGCCAAGCGTCTGGCTTCGTGGCTCGCGCTCGAGAAGGCGCTCGAATCGGGCGATTTCGTCACCGGCACCACCAGCGGCAAGGTCAAGGGTGGCCTCACGGTCCTGGTCAACGGCATCCGCGCCTTCCTGCCGGGTTCGCTGATCGACACGCGTCCGATCAAGGATCTGACCCCCTACGAGAACAAGACCCTCGAATTCAAGGTCATCAAGCTCGACCGCAAGCGCAACAACGTGGTGCTCTCGCGCCGCGCCGTGGTCGAGGCCAGCATGGGCGAGGAACGCGCCAAGCTGATGGAAACCCTGAAGGAAGGCGCAGTCGTGCGCGGCGTCGTCAAGAACATCACCGAATACGGTGCGTTCGTCGACCTCGGCGGCATCGACGGTCTGCTGCACATCACCGACATGGCATGGCGCCGCGTGCGCCACCCGAGCGAAGTGGTGCAGGCCGGCCAGGAAATCACCGCCAAGATCCTCAAGTTCGACACCGAGAAGAACCGTGTCTCGCTGGGTCTGAAGCAAATGGGCGACGATCCGTGGATGGGCGTTTCGCGCCGCTACCCGCAGAGCACGCGCCTGTTCGGCAAGGTCACGAACATCGCCGACTACGGCGCGTTCGTCGAACTCGAACCCGGCATCGAAGGCCTGGTGCACGTGTCCGAGATGGACTGGACCAACAAGAACATCGCGCCGAACAAGATCGTCTCGCTCGGCGACGAAGTCGAAGTCATGGTGCTGGAAATCGACGAAGACAAGCGCCGCATCAGCCTCGGCATGAAGCAGTGCAAGGCCAACCCGTGGCAGGAGTTCGCGCAGAACACCAAGCGCGGCGACCGCGTCAAGGGCCCGATCAAGTCGATCACCGACTTCGGCGTGTTCGTGGGTCTGGCTGCCGGCATCGACGGCCTGGTCCACCTGTCCGACCTCTCCTGGAACGAACCCGGCGAAACCGCCGTGCGCAACTACAAGAAGGGCCAGGAAGTCGAAGCGATCGTGCTGGCGGTGGACGTCGACCGCGAACGCATCAGCCTGGGCATCAAGCAGCTCGACAGCGACCCGTTCACGACCTTCACCACCGTCAATGACAAGGGCCAGATCGTCACCGGCAAGGTCAAGACCGTCGACGCGCGCGGCGCCGAGATCGACCTCGGCGAAGACATCATCGGCTACCTGCGCGCCAGCGAAATCTCCCGCGACCGCGTGGAAGATGCACGCAACGTGCTCAAGGAGGGCGACGAGGTCACGGCCGTGGTGGTCAACGTGGATCGCAAGACCCGCAACATCCAGTTGTCGATCAAGCAGAAGGACATGGTCGACGAACAGGGCGCCATGGCCAGCCTGAGCCAGCAGTCGGCCCGCGAAAACGCAGGCACGACGAGCCTGGGCGCCCTGCTCCGCGCCAAGCTGGACAACAGCGAGAAATAAGCAGACGACAGCACGGAGGGCTTCGCTCTCCGTGTCCTTCTGTGGTTTATGACTCGTTCAGACCTTGTTGAAGAGTTGGCGGCGCGCTTCGCGCAACTGACGCACCGCGATGCCGAATACGCCGTCAAGACCATTCTTGATGCGATGAGCGATGCACTGGTGCGCGGGCACCGCATCGAGATTCGCGGCTTCGGCAGCTTCACGGTCAATCGTCGCCCGCCTCGCATCGGCCGCAACCCGCGTTCGGGCGAGAGCGTGCAGATTCCCGAGAAGCGCGTTCCGCATTTCAAGCCGGGCAAGGCGCTGCGAGAAGCGGTCGACGCGCGCACCGCGGAGCTCGACGCCGAGCAGCGCAAGCACGGTTGAGACAGCCCCGACCTTTGCCCGATGCCGATGCCGCGATAGGCCGGCATAGAATTCCCCCGCCAACGGGGACGTGCATGAAATACCTCCTGTGGCTGCTGAAGGCAGCCATTTTTTTTACCCTCTTCGCCTTCGCGCTGAACAACCAGCACGACGCGACGGTGTACTTCTTCTTCGGAACTTCGTGGCGGGCGCCGCTGGTGCTGGTGGTGCTCGCGGCCTTTGCGGGCGGCCTCGTGGTCGGCGCGCTCGGCATGCTGCCGGGCTGGTGGAAGCACCGTAGCGCGGCGGCGCAACTGCCTCCCGCGCCGATGCCGCCCGCCGCCGTGCCGATGTCCGCGACGCCCACGACCGACCTGCCCGCCGTGCGCCAACATGGACTTTGATCTCAGCTGGTTGCTGCTCGGGCTCCCCATCGCGTTCATCCTCGGCTGGGTTGCTTCCCGCTTCGACCTGCGGCAGTTGCGGATCGAGAACCGCCAGGCGCCCAAGGCCTACTTTCGCGGTCTCAACTTTCTTCTGAACGAGCAGCAGGACCAGGCGATCGATGCGTTCATCGAGGCCGTGCAGAACGATCCCGACACTCAGGAACTGCACTTCGCGCTCGGCAACCTGTTCCGCCGTCGCGGCGAATACCAGCGTGCCGTGCGCGTGCACGAACACCTGTTGGGCCGCGGCGATCTCTCCCGTGCCGATCGCGACCGTGCACAGCATGCGCTCGCACAGGATTTCCTGCGCGCAGGCCTGCTCGATCGCGCCGAAGCCGCGCTGCAGAAGCTCGAAGGCACGCGCTACGAGAACGAGGCGCGCCTTTCTCTGCTCGCCATCTACGAGCGGTCGCGCGAATGGGCGCAGGCCGCAGCGGTGGCGCAGAAGCTCGACGAATCCGAGCAGGCCAGCTACAGCACGCGCCGCGCGCACCATCTGTGCGAGCAGGCGGCCGAACAGGTGGCCGCCGGCGAGCTCGATGGCGCGGCGCAGCTGTTGCAACAGGCTGTCGCGCTGGCACCGCAGGCACCGCGGCCGGCCATCGACACCGCGGCACTGCAACTGCGCAACGGCGAATCCGCCGAGGCTTTCCAGACGCTCGCTTCGCTCAGCGAAAGCGCGCCCCTCGCACTGCCCCTCTATGCCGCGATGCTGCAGCAGGCGGCCGTCGCTGCGCAGCGCGCCGGCGAGGCGTTGGTCCTGCTTCAGCGCCGCTACGTCGAGTCGCCATCGATCGATGTGCTCGAGGCGATCATCGCACTGGGCGGCGCGCCGGCATTGCCCGACGAGGAACAGACCGAACCCAGAGAAGCGCGCGACGGCTACATCGCCCACCTGACGCTGCAGCCTTCCCTCGTGGCGGCATCGCGCTGGCTGGCCGGTGAACGCTTTCATCACGAGCAGTTTCATCCGCAGGTGCAGCGCGCACTCGATCAGGCCACGCGGCCGCTGATGCGCTATCGGTGCGCGGCTTGCGGCTTCGAAGCCCATCAGTACTTCTGGCATTGCCCGGGTTGCCAGGCCTGGGACAGCTACCCGCCGCGGCGCGTCGAAGAACTCTGAGTCTCGGCGGCGTCAACCGCTTCGCGCGCGCTGACGTTGAACTGACGCCTGGCGCGTCCGGTGTCAGGCGGGACGCCTTCCAACGTCTCTCAAACAACAATGCAGGGAGTTTTTATGCTGAAGAAAATCGTGGCCATCGCGGCCATGTTGTTTGCTGTCGCCTCGTGGGCAGCGGTCGATGCCAACAAGGCCAGCGACGCGGAACTGGACGGACTCAAGGGCGTCGGCCCCTCGCTCACCAAGCGCATCGTCGAGGCACGCAAGCAAGGAGCCTTCAAGGACTGGCCCGACCTCATGACGCGCGTCAAGGGCGTGAAGGAAAAGAAGGCCGCCAAGCTGTCATCCGAGGGCCTCACCGTCAACGGCGAGAGTTTCAACGGCGCCGCTGCGCCCGCCAAGGTCGCGAAGACCGAATCGAAGAAGGCCGTCGCGAAACCTTGAACGGTGCCGTCGCCGCATGGCGGCGGCGATGAAAGACAAGCCGCCTTCGGGCGGCTTTTTCATGGCCCGTCCTTTTCGACGCCGAGGGCGCATGGCGCCACCCGGCGGCCCCGGATAATCGCCGCATGCTGTTGAATGTCCTCGTCATCTGCGCGGCTGCCTGCACCGGCGCACTTCTACGATGGGGCTTTGCCCTGTGGCTCAATCCCGGCGGTCTGATCCCATGGGGCACGCTGGCCGTGAACCTGATCGGCGGCTACCTGATCGGCGCGGCCATCGGGGTGTTCGACGGCATGCCGGACATCGATCCGGCCTGGCGGCTCATGGTGATCACCGGGTTCCTGGGCGCACTCACCACCTTCTCCAGTTTCTCCGCCGAAGTGGTCGGCATGCTGCTCGGTGGCCGACCCGGACTCGCACTGGGCACCATCGCCGTGCACCTCGGCGGCTCGCTGTGCCTGACCTGGCTGGGCTTCCGCACGGTGCAGCACTTCATGGCCTGAAGTCGAGAATTCTCCGAGGGGCGCTCGATAGAATCGATCGCAATGCCCCTTGCCTTCCTTGTCGCACTTCCCTTCATTGCCAGCGTGCTCGCGGCCCTGCTGCCGTCGAACGCCCGCAATCGGGAGTCGACACTGGCAGGCATGGTGGCGCTGGGCTGCGCGATCCAGACCGCGTTCCTCTTTCCCCATCTCGCCAACGGCAACGTGATCCGGCAGGAGATCGAGTGGCTGCCCGCGCTCGGTCTCGATCTGGTGTTCCGCATGGACGGCTTCGCATGGCTGTTCTGCATGCTGGTGCTGGGCATCGGCGCGCTGGTGGTGCTCTATGCGCGCTACTACATGTCGGCGTCCGATCCGGTGCCGCGCTTCTTCTCCTTCTTCCTTGCGTTCATGGGCGCGATGATGGGCGTGGTGCTCTCGGGCAACACGGTGCAGATGGTGCTGTTCTGGGAACTCACCAGCCTGTTCTCCTTCCTCCTGATCGGCTACTGGCATCACCGGCGCGATGCGCGGCGCGGCGCCAGCATGGCGCTCACCGTCACCGGCGCGGGCGGCCTGTGCCTGCTGGCCGGCGTGCTGGTGCTGGGCCGCATCGTCGGCAGCTACGACCTCGACGTGGTGCTGGCCTCGGGCGACGCGATCCGTGCGCATCCGCTCTATCCGGTGGCGCTGGTGCTGGTGCTGCTGGCGGCCTTCACCAAGAGTGCGCAGTTCCCGTTCCACTTCTGGCTGCCGCGCGCGATGGCGGCGCCCACGCCGGTGTCCGCGTACCTGCATTCGGCCACGATGGTGAAGCTCGGCGTGTTCCTGATGGCGCGGCTGTGGCCAGTGCTCTCCGGCACCGACGAATGGTTCTGGCTGGTGAGCAGCGCCGGCGCTGCCACGCTGCTGCTCGGTGGCTATGTCGCCATGTTCCAGCGCGACCTCAAGGCGCTGCTGGCTTATTCGACGATCTCGCACCTCGGTCTCACGACACTGCTGCTCGGCCTCAACAGTCCGCTCGCCGCAGTCGCGGCCGTGTTCCACATCATGAACCACGCGACCTTCAAGGCTTCGCTGTTCATGGCGGCCGGCATCATCGACCATGAGAGCGGCACGCGCGATATCCGCAAGCTGAGCGGGCTGCTCAAGCTGATGCCGATCACCGGCACGCTCGCGATCATCGCGAGTGCCTCGATGGCGGGCGTGCCGCTGCTCAACGGCTTTCTGTCGAAGGAAATGTTCTTCGCCGAAACGGTCTTCATCCAGGCGACGCCGTGGGTCGACTGGACCTTGCCCATCGTCGCGACGCTCGGCGGCATCTTCAGCGTTGCCTATTCGGCGCGCTTCGTGTTCGATGTCTTCTTCGGCCCGCCCTGCGGACCCGCCGTGCCGAGGCAGCCGCACGAGCCGCCGCACTGGATGCGCGTGCCGGTCGAACTGCTGGTGCTGGCCTGCCTGGTGGTCGGCGTGGCGCCCGCCTGGTCGGTGGGCGCCTTTCTCGCGACGGCCGCCACGCCGGTGGTCGGCGGCGTGCTGCCCGAATACAGCCTTGCGGTGTGGCATGGTTTCAACCTGCCGCTCCTGATGAGCTTCATCGCGCTGGCCGGCGGTGCGGCACTCTACCTGCTGCAGCGGCGCGGCCGCACGCGCGGTGCGCTCGAGTACACGCCGCTGCTGCACGGTTTCGACGGCCAGCGGGTGTTCGAGAACCTGCTCGCCCGCCTCGGCGAAGCCGGCCGTCGCAGCCGGCGCCTGTTCGGCACGCGGCGGCTGCAGGCGCAATTGCTCCTGCTGGTGATCGTCGCGGTGGGCGGCGCGGCAGCGTCGCTCTGGCTCGCGCCCGCCGAACGCGGCACGCGCGAGCTGCTGCCCTTCTCGCCGATGTTCGCGATGACATGGCTCCTCGGCGCGACATGTGCGCTCGCCGCGGCCTGGCAGGCCAAGTTTCACCGGCTGGCCTCGCTGATGCTGGCCTCGGGCGCGGGCCTGGTGTGCTGCATCACCTACATCTGGTTCTCGGCACCCGACCTTGCGCTCACCCAACTGGTGGTGGAGACGGTGACCACGGTGCTGATCCTGCTCGGCCTGCGCTGGCTGCCGATGCGCACCGCCACGACACAGCCTGCGCAGACACGATGGCGGCTCTGGGGACGCCGCACGCGCGATCTCGCGATCGCCATCGCCGCCGGCTGCGGCATGGCGGCGCTCGCATGGACCGTGATGACGAGACCGTTCCCGCAAAGCATCTCGCCCTTCTTCCTCGAACGCGCGCTGTCCGAGGGCGGCGGCACCAACGTGGTCAACGTGATGCTGGTCGACTTCCGGGGCTTCGACACTTTCGGCGAGATCACGGTGCTGGGCGTGGTCGCGCTGACCGTCTATGCGCTGCTGCGGCGCTTTCGTCCAGCGATCGAATCGATGGCGCTGCCGGCGCAGCAGCGGGCACAGGCGGACAACGGCAGCAGCGATCTGCTGAACCCGCGCCGCGCCAAGGACACCGCGGTCGGCTACCTGATGGTGCCCGCCGTGCTGGTGCGACTGCTGCTGCCGCTGTCGGTGCTGGTCTCGGTCTATTTCTTCATGCGCGGCCACAACCAGCCGGGCGGCGGCTTCGTCGCCGGGCTCGTGATGTCGGTCGCGCTGGTGCTGCAGTTCATCGTCTCTGGCACCGAGTGGGTGGAAGAGCATCTGCGCATCTACCCGCGGCGCTGGATCGCGATCGGCCTGCTGCTCGCGCTGGCCACCGGCTCGGGCGCGGTGGCATGGGGCTTTCCGTTCCTCACGACGCACACCGCGCACCTGCATCTGCCGCTGCTCGGCGAGATCCATGTGCCCAGCGCGCTGTTCTTCGACATGGGTGTGTTCGCGCTGGTGCTCGGCGCAACCATGCTGATCCTCACTGCGCTGGCGCATCAATCCGTGCGCAGCCATCGATGGGCAGAAGAGAAGCACGACTGAGATGGAAATCGTGCTCGCCATCGCCATCGGCGTCGTCACCGGCTCGGGCGTCTACCTGCTGCTGCGCCCGCGCACCTTCCAGGTGATCATGGGTCTCACGCTGATCTCTTACGCGGTCAATCTCTTCATCTTCAGCATGGGCCGGCTCAAGGTCGACAGCGAGCCGGTGCTGCTGCCGGGCTTCGCCGCGACGCTCGCCAACACGGCCGATCCGATGCCGCAGGCGCTGGTGCTCACCGCGATCGTGATCGGCTTCGCGATGACGGCGCTGTTCCTCGTCGTGCTGCTGGCCTCGCGCGGCCTGACCGGCACCGACCATGTCGATGGCGAGGAACGTTCGGAGCGCCGCGGATGATGATCACGCCGTCCGCCTGGCTCGACCGGCTGCTCGAATTCAGCATGCCGCACCTGGTCGCCGTGCCGATCCTGGTGCCGATGCTGACGGCGGCGCTGATGCTGCTGCTGGGCGAAGAACGCCGCCGCATCAAATCGGCGCTGAGCGTGATCTCGGGCCTGATCGGGCTGCTGGCCGCGCTCGCGCTGCTGCGCTGGGTCAATGCGCCGGAGACCGGCGGCGGCCCGGGCTCGATCGGCGTCTACCTGCCGGGCAACTGGCGCGCGCCCTTCGGCATCGTGCTGGTGGCCGACCCGCTGTCGACGATGATGGTCGCGCTGACCGGCGTCGTCGCCTTCGCCGCCTCGATCTACTCCACCTCGCGCTGGGACCGCGCGGGCGTGCATTTCCATCCGCTGCTGCAGTTGCAGCTCATGGGGCTCAACGGTGCGTTCCTGACGGGCGATCTGTTCAACCTCTTCGTCTTCTTCGAGGTGATGCTGGCCGCCTCGTACGGATTGCTGCTGCACGGCTCGGGACGGCTGCGCGTGCAGGCCGGTCTGCACTACGTGGCGATCAATCTGGCCGCCTCTTCGCTCTTCCTGGTCGGCGCGGCGCTGCTCTATGGCGTGACCGGCACGCTGAACATGGCCGATCTGGGCCTGCGCATCGCGCAACTCGGACCGGCCGACCGCGGCCTGGTGCACGCGGCCGCTGCCATCCTCGCGACGGCCTTCTTCGCCAAGGCCGGCGCGTGGCCGCTCAACTTCTGGCTCGTGCCGGCCTACAGCGCCGCCGTGTCGCCGGTGGGGGCGGTGTTCGCGCTGCTGACCAAGCTCGGCGTCTACACCGTGCTGCGGCTGTGGACGCTGCTGTTCGCGCCCGACACGGGCGTCTCGGCCCAGTTCGGACAAGACGTCCTGATCGCGATCGGACTGGCCACCCTGTTCGTTGGCGCGCTCGGCATCGTCGGCACGCAGCGGCTGTCGAATCTCGCGGGCTACAGCGTGCTGGTGTCGGCCGGCACGCTGCTGGCGGCGATCGGACTCGGCCAGCCGGCGGTCTGGGCGGGAGCGCTCTATTACCTGCTGACATCGACACTCGCGGTGAGCGCCTTCTTCCTGCTGATCGACATGATCGAGCGCTGGCGCAATGCCGGCGTGAGCATTGCGCCGCACGAGGCGGCGGGCCGAGCACCCTTCCTCGCCGAGGACCTGCAGTCGATGACCGACGTGAACCTCGACGACGATGCCCAGGCGCTCTACGGCCGCGCGATTCCGGCGGGCGTGGCCTTCCTCGGCCTCAGCTTCGTCGGCTGCACGCTGCTGCTGACGGGGTTGCCGCCGCTGTCGGGCTTCATCGGCAAGTTCGCGATGCTCTCGGGACTGCTCGATGCCGGCCGCGTCTCGCCGGCCGGCTGGACCTTCATGGCGCTTCTGATCGTGTCGGGATTTTTCTCGCTGATCGCGCTGAGCCGCACCGGCATCCGTCATTTCTGGACCCAGGCGCATGCGACGATTCCTGCGCTGCGCGCGCTCGAGGTGCTGCCGGTGGCCGCCTTGCTGGCGACCTGCCTCGCATTGACGCTGGCAGCCGGCCCCGTGATGCAGCACACCGCGGCGACGGCCGAGAGCCTGTACTCGCCGGACGCCTATCGCCAGGCCGTGTTCGGCGCCCGGCAGGTGCCGAGCCGGGCGACCCATCCCGGAGCTACCCGGTGATGAAGCGCTGGCTTCCGTCGCCGCCACTTTCGCTGGCGCTCTTCGTCGTGTGGGTTTTGCTGAACCAGTCGCTGCATCCGGCCACGCTGCTGCTCGCCGCCATTCTTGCGCTCGTGGTCCCTGTGCTGACGCAAGGCCTGCGGCCAGCCACCGTGCGGATGCGCCGGCCCGGCGTCGCGCTGCGGCTCGCCGGCGTGATCGCGATCGATCTGGTGCGCTCGGCGCTGACGGTTGCGCGCCTGCTGCTCACTCGGCGCAGCGCCGACATGGCGCCTCGTTTCGTCCGGGTGCCGCTGGTGCTGCGCGATCCCAACGGGTTGGCGGTGCTCGCAATGATTCTGTGCCTCACACCCGGCACCGCATGGGCCGAGATCGCCTTCGACCGCTCGATGCTGCTGATCCATGTCTTCGATCTGGACGATGTGCAGGCCTTCATCGACATGGTCAAGGAACGCTACGAAGGGCCGCTGATGGAGATCTTCGAATCATGACGCCGATTCTGTTCTGGGCCCTCAAGCTCGCGCTGCTGCTGCTCGCCGTGGCGATGCTGTGCGCGCTCGCGCGCCTGCTCGTCGGCCCGACCGCGCAGGACCGCGTGATGGCACTCGACTGCCTCTACGTCAACGGCATGCTGATGATGCTGGTGCTCGGCATCGTCTACGCGAGCAACGTGTACTTCGAGGCGGCGATGCTGATCGCGCTGTTCGGCTTCGTGGGCTCGACCGCGCTGGCGAAGTTTCTGCTGCGTGGCGAGGTGATCGAATGACGACGGAGGCGCTGCCATGAGCGACTTCATCGGCGGCCCGCTGCCGCTGTGGGCCGAGATCCTGACGGCGGTGTTCGCCGTGCTCGGCGCTGCATTCGCAGCCATCGGTTCCTTCGGCCTGGTGCGGCTGCCCACCTTCTTCCGTCGCATCCACGCACCGACGCTCGGTGCCACGCTCGGCGTGTGGTGCATGACGCTGGCCACCATCGTCTATTTTTCGGTGCAGGGCCTCAGCCTGTTCCTGCATGCGGCACTCATCGCGCTCTTCATCGCGCTCACGGCACCTGTCACCACCATCTTCCTGATGCGCGCGGCGCTCTTTCGCGAGCGGCAGAAGGGTGGCGATGTTCCGCCGGCCTGAGCCGATGCGGAAGGGGTCGATTTCAGCGGGTCTTCACAGGCCGGCCAGCAGCTTGAAGGCAAGGACAAGCGCCACGCCGAGGACGGCGAAAATGGCGAGCCGCCCCCATTTGACGACGGGCGCCTTTTGCGCGTCGACCCCATCGGCCCGGTGGAGTGCCGCGAACGAGGTGTCCGGTTTGTCTCGAGCCCAGTCTTGGAAATTGTCGCGATCCGTATTCATGTAATACATTTTAACTACTCAAGATAACTTTGCGCCAGCGACTGGCACAAACAAATGACTACAAGACTTCGCGTCAGCCTTACGTCAGCTTGACACGCCGCGCGCAGCATCAAGGCTCCTTCCACTCCCAAGGAGTCGCCATGAGAAAACTTGGTTTTGCCGCCGGCGCAGCAGCCCTGCTGTCATTGGCCGCATTCACCGTGCCGGCCCAGGCACACCCCGGCGCTTTCTATCCGCCGCCACCGCCGCAGCGCGGCTACATCGTGGCGCCGGCCTACGTTGCGCCGCCCGTGCAATGGCGCGGCCACCATGAGCGACGCTGGGATGAACGGCGCGGCCGCTGGGACCGCGATGGCGACGGCGTGCCCAATCGCTACGACCGGGACCGCGACGGCGACGGCGTGCCCAACCGCTTCGATCGCCGCCCGGACAACCCCTACCGTTACTGATCGTCTCCGCCGCGCCGCCGCACATCACCGACGTGCGGCGGCGCGCGGGTTCTCGAAGACGCAGATGTGGACGCCGTCCATTGCCTCTGCTATGGTTTGTGGATGGTGTACACAAACCGGGAACCGAATTCGCGATGACCCATTCCATGGACAGCCGGCGGCGCTGGCTGGCACTTCTCGTTCTTTGCCTCGGCGTGCTGATGATCGTGCTCGACACCACGATCGTGAACGTCGCTCTGCCCTCGATCCGGCAAGACCTCGGCTTCTCCGAAAGCTCGCTGGTCTGGGTGGTGAACGCCTACATGCTGACCTTCGGCGGCTTCCTGCTGCTGGGCGGCCGGCTCGGCGATCTGTATGGCCACCGCCGGCTGTTCCTGCTCGGCATCACGCTCTTCACGGTGGCTTCGCTGGGCTGCGGCCTGTCGAATTCGCAAGGCTGGCTGGTGACCGCGCGGGCCATCCAAGGACTCGGCGGCGCGGTGGTCTCGGCCGTCGCGCTCTCGCTGATCATGAATCTCTTCACCGAGCCGGGCGAACGCGCCAAGGCGATGGGCGTCTACGGTTTCGTGTGCGCCGGCGGCGGCAGCGTGGGCGTGCTGCTCGGCGGCCTGCTCACCCATGCGCTCAGCTGGCACTGGATCTTCCTGGTCAACCTGCCGATCGGCATCGCGGTCTACGCGCTCTGCCTGGCGCTGCTGCCGGCGGCGCGCGGCCAGGCCTCCAGCGAGCGCCTCGACGTCGGCGGTGCCCTCACCGTGACGGCCGCGCTGATGCTGGCGGTCTACGCGATCGTCAACGGCAACCAGGTCGGCTGGACCTCGGTCGAGACACTGGCCATGCTCGGCGCCGCGGCGCTGCTCTTCATGCTCTTTCTTTTTATCGAGGCGCGCGTGCGCCATCCGCTGATGCCGCTCGGCCTGTTCCGCTTGCGCAATCTCACGACGGCCAATGCAATCGGCGTGCTGTGGTCGGCGGCGATGTTCGCGTGGTTCTTCATCTCCGCGCTCTACCTGCAAGTGGTGCTGGGCTACAGCCCGTTGCAGGTCGGGCTGGCCTTCCTGCCGGCCAACCTCATCATGGCGGCCTTCTCGCTCGGCGGGTCGGCGAAGCTGGTGATGCGCTTCGGCCATCGGCGGCCCCTGTCGGTCGGCTTGCTGCTGGCCGCGGCGGGCCTCGCACTGTTCGCCGGCGCGCCGGTCGACGGCAGCTTCGCGCGCCACGTGCTGCCCGGCATGCTGCTGCTCGGGCTCGGTGCCGGCATCGCGCTCAATCCCTTGCTGCTGGTGGCGATGAGCGATGTCGCGCCGAGCGAATCGGGCCTGGCATCGGGTGTGGTCAACACTGCCTTCATGATGGGCGGCGCGCTCGGCCTGGCGGTGCTCGCGAGCCTGGCGGAGGCCCGCACCGAGGCGCTGCGCGCTGCGGGCGCGAGCGTGCCGGCGGCGCTCGTCGGCGGCTACCAGCTGGCCTTCATCGTCGGCGCGCTCTTCGCAGCAGCCGCGGCGCTGCTGGGCGCGGCGCTGCTGCGTGCCGGTGCGTACGCGGGCGAATCGGAAGAGGCCGGCCGCGAGGCCGGGGCCGCGCGAAGCGGCTGACCTTCACGTCGGCATCGGCCTACAGAAAATCGCCGCGTCGGCGTTCACCATGGAACCATGAAAAATCCGATCAAGCTCACCATCGACGAACAGGTGCCCGGCTCCTTTGTCTGGACGCTGCTCGAAACCGACACCAGCGGCACGCCGCGCAAGGTGCTGAAGACCGCGGAGTACGGCTCCGACACCTACGAGGCCGCGCTCGCCGCGGGCACGCGGGTGATGGACGCCGAGATCCGCAGGAGCCTCGCGCCGCATCACGACGGCGTCACCGGTTAGCCGTCGCTACGCGAGGTGCGTCTTCAGCGGCACGGCCGGATCGGCCGCGACCGCCGGGTCGGGACTGCGCCCCGCGTCGAGCAGCTTGCGGCTCATCATGTGATCGACGGGCGCATTGACCGATTCGACGCAGTGCAGCTGGCCCTCGACGTAGTGCAGCAGCGAGAACGATGCCGCACTGGCACCGGGCCGGCGCACCATGATCGCGCCCGGCGTGCCCGGCGCAGGCACCAGTCCCGCCATCTGCAGGCGCAGGCTGCCTTGGTCGGACCAGAACCACGGCACCGCATCGTGCGGCCGTGGGGCGCCGGTGAGCGTCGCGACCGCCGTGCGCGCCTGATCGTTGGCGTTCTGCACCGACTCCAGCCGCAGCGCCGCGCCGGCGCGCCGATCGGGGAAGCGCGTGCAATCGCCGATGGCCAGCACCGCCTCGTCGCTGGTCTGCATGTAGGCATCGACCACGATGCCGTCGGCGCATTCGAGCCCGGCGGCCTGGGCCAGCGTCGTCTCGGGCACCGCGCCGATGCCGAGCAGCAGCAGGTCGACCGGCTGCGGCTGGCCGTCCACCTCGATGGTGACGAGCCGCGTGCCCTCGCACTGCAGCGCTCCCGTCTGCACGCCGATCCGGACATCCATGCCGGCCGCGCGATGCGTCGCCAGCACATGTTCCGACAAAGTCGGCGACACGGCCCGGCTCAGCAATCGGGGCGCGCTTTCCAGCACGGTCACCACCTTGCCGAGACCGAGCGCCGTGGCCGCCACCTCGAGCCCGATGAAGCCGCCGCCGAGCACCGTGACCTGCTGCGCCGCAGCAAGCATCGTTCGCAATTGAGCGGCCTCATCGGCGGCGCGCAGCAGCGCCACGTTGTCCAGTCCTGCCAACGCCGACAGCCGGCGTGCCCGGGTGCCGGTCGCCAGCACCAGCCGCTCCCATCCGATCACCGCACCGGAACGCAGCGTGACCGTGCGCGCCTCGCGATCGATAGCCACCGCCGGATCGCCCTGGTGCATCGTGATGCCGGATTCGCCGTACCACGCCTCGGCACGATGCGGCTGCAGCGCCTCGTCGGGCATCTTCAGGAAGGTCTTGGAAAGCGGCGGCCGATGGTAGGGGAGGTGGCTTTCCTCGCAGACCAGGTGCACGCGCGCGCCCTGTCCTGCGCCCACGAGGCCGGCGCACAGCTGCGCCGCCGCGTGGCCGCCGCCGATGATGACGATGTTCGAGTTGCTCATGATGCCTTTGCTCTGGTGCTTTCTGCTGACGCGGGAGATTGTCGTGCAGACGGCGGCACAGGCCCGTCCGTGTGCCCTTAGGATGTACGTTGCGCACGGCAGCGGTCGTGCAAGGACGGAGACATCCAGATGAAGATACGCATCATTGGCGGCGGTCCCGCAGGCCTGTTCTACGCCTACCTGATGAAGCGCGACGACCCCGCGCACGACGTGCGCGTCTACGAGCGCGATCCCGAAAGCGCCACCTATGGCTGGGGCGTGGTGTTCTCCGACGTGGCCCTCGCCTTCGTGCGCGACCTCGCGCCCGAGCTGTACCAATCGATGACGCGCGAGCAGGAAGTGTTCGACGAGATGGCGGTCGTGCACCAGGGCCGGCAGGTCACACTCGCGCACAACACCTTCCACCGCATGGCGCGCATCGACCTGCTCAAGGCGCTGCATGCCCATTGCCGGCAGGTCGGCGTGCCGATCGAGTTCGAGCACCGCCTGAACGATGTCGCGGCCTTCGCCGACGCCGACCTGATCGTCGCCGCCGACGGCGCCCACAGCGCCATCCGCACCCGCTACGCCGAGCACTTCCAGCCCACGCTCGACGAGCGGCCCAACCTGCTCGCGTGGTACGGCACGACGCGGCTCTTCGATCCGCTGTCGCTGATCTTCCGCCAGAACGCGGACGGCCTCGCGATCGCCCACACCTACCGCTACAGCCGCACGCACAGCACCTTCCTGGTCGAGGTCGACCCCGACACCTTCCGCCGCGCCGGCCTCGACCGCATGAGCGAAGCGCAGAGCCTGACCTGGTGCGAGCAGGTGTTCGCCGACGACCTGCAGGGCCACAGGCTGCTGTCCAACAAGTCGAACTGGTTCCGCTACACGATCGTCAAGAACCGCCATTGGCACTGGCGCAACATCGTGCTCATCGGCGATGCGCTGCGCACCGGCCATCCTTCGGTCGGCTCCGGCACGCGGCTCGCGATGCAGGATTCGATCGCGCTCTTCGATGCCTTCAAGACATGCGGCAACGACGTACCGGCGATGCTGGAAGAGTTCGTTCGCATCCGCCAGCCCGGCTCCGACGCGCTGCAGAAGGCCGCCATCAAGAGCACCGAGTGGTACGAGAACCTCGGCCCCAAGATGCAGCTCGACCCCATCTCATTCGCCTACGACTACGTCACGCGCAGCGGCCGCGTGGACCATGCCGATGTGCAGAAGCGCGACCCCGAACTGGCACACGCCTACGAGCAGCTGCATCCCGAACGCGTGTTCTGACGATGGAGGAATCCGACATGCTCGAAGGCTGCGTTCCCTGGCCCGCCGAGGCCGCGCACAAGTACCGAGCGCTTGGCCTGTGGGAAGACCTCACCGTGGCCGAGATGGTCGAGCGCACGATGCGCGCCGCGCCGGACAAGGACGCCCTGGTCTTCGGTGACCGGCACATCAGCTACGCCGAACTCGTGCGCAGTTCCAGGCGCCTCGCGCTCGCGCTGCTCGAGCTCGGCCTGAAGCCGCGCGAGCGCGTCGTGATGCAGCTGCCGAACGTGCCCGAGTTCGTGATCGCCTACCTCGCGCTCAACTGGATCGGCGCGATCC
The DNA here is from genome assembly GCF_901827165.1 of Variovorax sp. SRS16. Classification (NCBI taxonomy): domain Bacteria; kingdom Pseudomonadati; phylum Pseudomonadota; class Betaproteobacteria; order Burkholderiales; family Comamonadaceae; genus Variovorax; species Variovorax sp. SRS16. Next base: position 1,567,810 of record NZ_LR594666.1, on the reverse strand, counting down.
CGGTGACGGCGCTGCGTGCGCACCGGCATGCCGAGGTGCACCACTTCATCCGCGCCTCGGGCGCCGCGGCCTATCTCATTCCCGATGTGATCGGCAGCTTCGACTACCGGCCGATGGCGGCCGAGATGGCGGGCGAATTTCCGTTCCTGCGGCACGTGATCGTCGCCGGCGAGCCGGCGCCCGGCCAGCGCGCGCTGCAGCCGCTGATCGACGGCGGCGCACCCGAGGACGATGCTTCGGCCGCCCGCCTGCGCGCTGTTCGACCTTCGCCCGACGAGGTATCGACCATGCTGCTGTCCGGCGGCACCACCTCGATGTCCAAGCTGATTCCGCGCACGCACAACGACTACGTGCTCAACGCACGCCTGTGCGCGCAGGCCGCTGGCTTCGACCGCGGCACCGTCTTCATGGCCATCCTGCCGCTGGGCCACAACTACAACCTCGCCTCGCCCGGTTTGCTCGGCACCTTCTATGCCGGCGGCAGCGTGGTGATCGCGACCGGCACCGACACCGAGGCCGTCTTCGCCGCCGTCGAGCGCGAACGCGTCACGGCCATCGCATCGGTCGTGCCGCTGATTTCCAACTGGCTCCACAGCGGGGTGCCGCGGCGCTTCGACCTGTCGTCATTGAAGGTGGTGCAGAACGGCGGCGCCCGGCTCGCACCCGAGCTGCGCATTCGCCTGCGCGAGCAATTCGGCTGCACGCCGCAGGAGATCTACGGCACCGCCGAGGGCCTGATCAACATGACGCGGCTCGACGACGCGGACGAACTGCTGCTCGAAAGCTCCGGCGCACCCGTGAGCGAGTTCGACGAGATCAAGGTGCTGGACGACGACGATCGCGAAGTGCCCGACGGCGAGCCCGGCGAGCTGGTGACGCGCGGCCCCTACACCATCCGCGGCTACTACAACGCACCGGAGAAGAATGCCGAGGCCTTCACGCCCGACGGCTTCTACCGCATGGGCGACATCGTGCGCAAGCGCGGCCGCCACGTGTTCACCGAAGGGCGGCGCAAGGACCTGATCAACCGCGGCGGCGAGAAGATCAGTTGCGACGAGATCGAGAACCTGATCTTCGGCCTGCCCCAGGTCAAGGTCGTGGCGCTGGTCGGCCTGCCCGATCCGGTCTTCGGCGAGAAGGCCTGCGCCTGCGTGATCCTGCAGCCGGGCACCACGCTCGGCTTCGAAGAACTCATCGCGTATCTGCGCGCGCAGAAGATCGCGTCCTTCAAGCTGCCCGAGCGGCTCGCGATCATGGACGCCTTTCCGGTGAGCCCGGTGGGCAAGATCCTCAAGCGCGAGCTGCGCGACCGGCTGAGCGCGCAGGCCACGCCATGATGCTTCGCTTCGCGCCGAAGATACTCTGGCTCTGCAGCACGCCGGAGATCGTCGAGCGCAGCCTGTGCGGCGAGGCGCTGACGCTCGCCGACGCCGCGCCGCTGCGCGACGACGTCTCGACCGACGAGATCACGCCGCTGCCGATCCTCACCCACTGGGACGACCAGCTCGGCCGTCATCCCTACACCGGCTTCGCGGCCGGCGGCCGCACGCCGATCGGCATCGACGCGGTCCGCGCGAACGGCATCGAGGTGGTGATCGCCGGCAAGCGCTACGGCAAGGGCTCGTCGCGCGAGCACAGCCCCGCGGCCGAGAAGTTCGCGGGCGTGCGGCTCGTCATCGCCGAAAGCTTCGAGCGCATCTACCGCCAGAACGCGGACAACATCGGCCTCTTCACCTCCACCGACTTCGGCCTTGTCGATCGCATCCGCGCCGGCGAGGCCATCGCCGTCGACGAGCTGGTGGCCGGCCGCGATGCGCTGGCCGCGGCGATCCTGAAGGCGGGCGGCCTGCTGCGCTTCGGCCAACAGTTCATGCGCGAGGTGCGCGAGGCCGAAGGCACCGGCCCCGACCGACCGCGCACGCTGTTCGAGAAGATCGTCGCGCGCCATGCGCTCGCAACCGAGTTGACCGAAGCGCATCCGGCGCCCGGCGACGGCGCCTTCGTGCGCGCCGACTGGCGCTTCATCCACGAGTACTACACCGGCATGGCCGCGCACATGCTGCACTCGACCTTCGGCCGGCCCCTCGCGCTGCACGATCCGCAGTCGATCGTGGTGTTCGAGGACCACACCTCCTACGTCAGTGAAAGCCCGACCCATGTGCGCGCCGGCCTGGTGCCCAACGTGCTCGCGATGTGCGAGGCGCAGCGCCGCTTCGCCGCCGACTACGGCCTGCGCTCACATCGCACGCTGACCGAAGACGAGGCGCGCGCCGACGACGGCCGCAACGTCGCCGGCATCTCGCACGCGATGATGGCCGAGCACTACGCGCTGCCCGGCCAGGTGGTGGTCGGCACCGATTCGCACACGCCGCACAGCGGCGCGCTGGGCTGCGTGGCCTTCGGCGTCGGCACCACCGACATGGCCAACGCCTTCATGACCGGCGCGGTGCGGCTGACCGTGCCGCAGTCGCTGCGGATCGTGCTCGACGGCCGCGTGCCCGCGGGCGTCACCGCCAAGGACATCGTGCTGCATCTGCTGGCCCTGCCGCGCATCCGCGCCGGCGGTGGCGTGGGGCGCGTGTTCGAGTTCACCGGGGACGCGATCGCGCAGCTCGCGACCGACGAGCGCGCCACGCTCACCAACATGACGGCCGAGCTCGGCGGCTTCACCGGCATCGTCGCGCCCGACGAAGAGACGGTGCGCTTCCTGCGCGAGCGGCGCGGCATCGACTTCGTGCTGCAGCCCTGGATGCGCAGCGACGCAGACGCCGTCTATGCCGAGACGATCCACGTCGACTGCGCGCGCGTGCCGCCGATGGTGGCCCGGCCCGGCGACCCGGGCAACGGCCTGCCGCTCGCGGACATCGGCGAGCCGGTGCGCATCGACATCGCCTACGGCGGCTCGTGCACCGCCGGCAAGCGCGAGGACTTCGATCACTACCACGCGGTGCTGCGCTGGGCGGCGGACCACGGCCTGCGCGTCGCGCCGCACGTGTCGCTGTACCTGCAGTTCGGCACCACCGCCGTGCGCGACCACTGCGCGCAGCGCGGTTATCTCGACGCCTTCGAGAAGGTCGGTGCGCGCCTGCTGCAACCCTCGTGCGGTGCCTGCGGCAACTGCGGACCTGGCAGCTCCATCGACGAGAAGCAGGTCACCGTCAGCGCCATCAACCGCAACTTCCCCGGGCGCGGCGGCCCGGGACAGGTCTGGCTCGCGAGCCCGCCGACGGTGGCCGCGAGCGCCATCGCGGGCGAGCTGATGTCCTTCGACGAACTGCGCCGCCGGCATGCGTCGTCCCTGCCATGAAAGCGCTTCCTTCCCGCCTTCCCGGCATCGATGCGCTCTGGCCCTGGTGCCTGGACATCGCCGCGCGCCGCCGCGGCCAGCCCGTGACGCAGGCCTGGGACGCGCAGGCCTGCGTCGGCTGGGACGCGTCGCAGGGCTTCAGCCTGCGCGGCGTCTGGGACGAGGCCGCCGTCGAGCTCTTCGATCTGCTGAAGCCGCTGCTCGACCGGCCGCCCGGCGCCGAGCCCTGGGCGATCGGCCAGCTGGGCCAGAGCCTCGACGGCTGCGTGGCCACGCACGGCGGCGATTCGAACTTCGTCAACGGTCCCGAGGTGCTGCTGCATCTGCACCGGCTGCGCGCGCTGTGCGATGCGGTCATCGTGGGCGCCGGCACCGCAGCCATCGACAACCCGCAGCTCACCACGCGCCGCGTGGCGGGCCGGCATCCGGTGCGCGTGGTGCTCGACCCGGCCTTGCGCCTGCCGCCGGGCCTGCGCGTCTTCTCGGACCATCAGGCGCCGACGCTGCTGGCCTGCGATGCGTCGCGCGCCGCGCAGGCGGCCGAGCGCGTCGGCGCGGCGCAGGTGCTCGGCGTGCCGGCGCTGGTCGGCGCGGACGGCCTCATCGATCTGCACGCCCTGCTGGCCGCGTTGGCGCGCCGCGGCCTCGCGGTGCTGTTCGTCGAGGGCGGCGGCATCACGGTCTCGCACTTCATCGCGCAGGGCTGCCTCGACCGGCTGCACCTCAGCGTCGCGCCGGTGATCATCGGCGGCGGCCGGCCCGGCCTCCAGCTGCCGCGCAGCAATGCGATGCGCGAATGCATGCGGCCCTCGAACCGCGCGTTCCGCATGGGCGGGGATGTGCTGTGGGATCTGGACCTGCGCGCGTGAGTTCTTGCGCTGCGGGCGATACTCTTCGGACTCCCCACTGACGAGCCAAGCATGCCATTCCCGAAGTTCGGACTCATCCCCTGGTTGCTCCTCGGTGCAGCGCCCGTGCTTGCGCAGATCAACGCCGGAACGCTGCCCCCCACCCCATCGCCTCCGTTCAAGCTCACGAAGGTCGCGCAGTTCGATCTGCCATGGCGCATCGCCTTCCTGCCGGACGGACGCATGCTGATCACCGAGAAGATCGGCAAGCTCTTCCTCGCCACCCCGTCCGGGCAGAAGCTCGAAGTCACCGGCGTGCCGCCGGTGCAGTACCAAGATCAGAACGGCCTGCTCGGCGTCTACCTGGCCCCGTCCTATCCGAGCGATGGGGCGATCTACCTGACCTATTCGGAGCCCGGACAGGACCCGAGCACCTCGAGCCTGGCGCTCGCCCGCGCGACGCTCAGGATCGGCGCCGGCACCGCCTCGCTGGAGGACCTGAAGGTCGTCTGGCACGACCCGATCAAGGGCAAGGGCGGCCAGGTCGGCGCTGCCGTGGCCTTTTCGCCGGACCAGAAATTTCTCTTCCTCACGGCCGGCGATCGGCAGCGCTTCACCCCCGCCCAAGACCCGAACCAGCCGGCCGGCAAGATCCTGCGACTGACCCTGGACGGCAAGCCCGCGCCCGGCAACCCGATGGAGGGCAAGACCGGCGCACGCTCGGTCCCGGTGATCGATCCGCCCAGAGACACGGAAGCCGCCAAGACCGCGCCGGTCGTGGGCACCTATGTGTTCGACGGCCCCAATCTGACGCCGTCCGAGACATGGACCTCGGGGCATCGCACGCCCTACGGCCTCGCCTTCGCGCCGGATGGCCGCCTGTGGGAGCTCGAGCATGGGCCGCGCGGCGGCGACGAACTCAACCTGATCGAGCCGGGCAAGAACTACGGTTGGCCGCTCGTGTCCTATGCGGTGAATTACGACGGCGTGCCCATTGCAAGCCCCGACACGCGACCCGACCTCGCCAAGCCCGTGATCTACTGGACGCCTGTGCTCGCGCCCGGCAGCCTGATGTTCTACAGCGGCGCGATGTTTCCGCAGTGGAAGGGCTCGGCGTTCGCGACCGGCCTCGTCAGCCGCGCCCTGCACCGGATCGAGGTGCACGGCGCGACCGCGACGCCGGCCGAGCACTGGACGGTCGGCTTTCGCGTCCGCGACGTCGCGCAGGCGCCGGATGGCGCGCTGTGGTTGATCGAGGACGAGCACGAGGGCGGCTTGTATCGGCTTACGCCGAAGTAATCAGGTCGACGAGGTAATCTCTCGACGCGTGGAACATCGCCTGCGGGCCGGGACTGGCGTTGACATCGCGGCCGTGATCGAGATCGGTACGGCTTGGTCGTCTCCGCGGCAGTTGCAGCCGCCGGCAGTCGGCCACGACCGGACGTAGCCCTCTACCTACTTTTTGATGGTCTTCGTGGCTGGATGAATCATCTCGCCTCGCTCAAGCATGGCGACAAACTTCTGGATGCGTTGGAGTCGCGTCTTCTGTGTCTTTGCATCGTGCACCCTGTAGAGGATTGCAAAGCGATTGGCGCGATTCAACTCCGCGAACAGGCGCTTGGCGGCCGGGGCGGCTTCCAGCGCAGCCTGCAAATCTGCGGGGACGGTCGCAGATGCCTGGGATGCATAGGCGGCTTCCCAGCGGCCGTCCGCCTGGGCTGCCCGTACTTGTTCCAGCCCGGGCCCCAGCATTCGGCCCTCCTCGATGAGTTTGAGCGCTGTCGTGCGATTGGTTTGCGACCATTTGCTTTTCGGCGAGCGTGGCGTGAATCGAACCAGCCACCATTGGTCGTCGTACTTGTCCAACTGCCCATCAATCCAGCCATGACAAAGAGCGACTTCAATGGCTTCGTGGCGGGACACGCTACGCGCCTCGGCATTCTTCTTGGCCAGCTTGAGCCAGAGGCCCTTTGAAGTAGCTCCGGCATGGGTCAGCCACGTTCCCCAATCCTCAGCGGATGCGAACGCGATAACCGGCAGGCCATCCCTCATTTCATTGACCGTCGCGAAGAGCATGGGTTCAGTCTATCCCGCGTATTGTCAGCACTCGCTTGTCGTAGGGTGGCGGCAAGGCCGTTGGAATGGGCCCAAGACCAGCAACCGGATGGGTCCATCGTGACGACTCATCCTGCGGCTACAGTCGCGACGGCCAATCGCGACCACCACGGCATGCTTAAATCTTCATTGCTCTGACTGCCCGTTCCAAATTCGCCCGCACAATCACACGATGAAACGGGGCAATCGTCGCAAGATAGACACGCCCCAGTCGGTTATGGCAATGCACCACCGTGCCCGTGACCAGTTCGCGCTCATTTTCCGCATCGGCGCGAAGTTGGATGGTGGCGCGGAAGTCGAGGTGCCGGTCATCCGCGCCCACCACCAACTCTGTCGCGCTCTTTGACAGCACCGGCAAGTAGCCGATGACCGGCCCCCGCGCCGCTGCTGCAAGACCGACGGCGCGCGACGATCTGACGCCGACTGTCACCATCACCACGTCACGTACACACGTGAGCGCACGAATCCACCACGCCTGTCGCTCGAACGCGGCGCGTGCCAGCACCTCTATATCATTGCTGGCCTCCGCCGGCAGTCGAATGGCAAAGGCGTCCAAAAGGTCTGCGCCCGCGTAAAGCGGCGCAAGCACGCTGTTGCCAGGCATGGGCACGGCGCGCGCTTTGGTCAAGGTAGTGTTTGCGAGGAAGACCACTTTCGCTCTTGTTGTGAATTGGCGGGGATGGCTGAGTGATCGGTTCTGGCCGACTGTAGCCTGTCGCGGACCGCAGCATCGGCCCGTTTCAGCCTCACGGTTCGGTTGTAAGCTGCCGTTCGCTCGTCGAGTCAGCAACCTTGGAGAATCTGTTGAACCCATCGACACCCAGCCGCACCGCGCTTGCAACCTCGCTCATGCGAGCAGTTCATTCGCGCAATGACCCCATGCCACTTCTGAGCGATACGTGGGGAGATCGCCTTGTCCCGGAATCGGCGCAGGCCGCTTTGCGTCAGAGTGCGATGGGACGCGTAGGGGCCACCAAGCCGGGTTTGAAACTGGATGGCGTTCAAGGTCTCGACCTCGCTCTTCGATCCAATCCCGCCTACGCGGGCGTGATCCTCCGGTCCCGGTACACGGAAGACGCGCTCAAGCAGGCCGTAGCGAACGGCATCGTTCAATACGTCATCATCGGCGCCGGGTTCGACAGCTTCATCTGCCGGCGCCCTGTTTGGGCAGAGGGCGTGACCATCATAGAGGTGGATCATCCGGCGACGCAGCGGCTGAAGCGAGAACGCTTGGCTGCCTGTGGCGTTCCCGTTTCCAGTTCCGTCGAATTCGTCGAAGCCGACCTGTCGATGGAGGCATTGGGAGCGGCTCTGACGAGATCTTCGTTTCAGGGTGACCGTCTCACCTTTTTTTCCTGGTTGGGCGTCACGACTTACCTCACCCGGGAGGCAAACCTTGGAGCCCTTCGATCAATCGCCACATGCGCGCCTGCGGGAAGCGAAATGGTCTTCACGTATGTTGACGAGGCTATTCTTGACCCGGACCATGCAGTCGATGACGAGTTTCGCAGACTCAAGAGCAACGTCGCTGCTGCCGGAGAAGCGTTTCTATCTGGGTTCGACCCGCGAACCATGAACGATCTGCTGCTCGAGACCGGGCTGCTACTGCTCGAGGATCTGGATGGAAACCAAGCCGCTGCTCGCTACGACGCTTCGGGCCTCAACGCCTTTTGGACCTCTTCAGCTGCGCATATCGCCCATGTGCGGCGGACCGGCACTGGTCAGCTTGCATGGAGCGGGCGATAGCGCGCGGCTCGGACTCAAGAAACTCGAGGGTCACCGGCACATCCGTGTTGCGGGCGGTGCCGATGCCGACCACGCCCGTCGACACTGCAAGCATGCGAAGCGTTGCTGCCTCATCCCAAGCGTCCGACAGACTTCCTTCCGCTGCCGCGTCTTATTTTCGTTTAACAAGGCGCCGCACTTCCTACACCCTCTCGGCCCGTTTTTGTAGTTGCCTTCATGAGTTTCGCGTAAGCCGCAAGCCGCAAGCCGCAAGCCGAGCACGTGTGGATGGCAGAACCGGTGCTCACGGTACTGGATCGCTATGAAGATTAGCCGGCAGCACAGTCGGCGAAAGGCCTGTGCTCACATTTGCCGGCGCGGCGCGGCAGGTTGAGCGATCGGCTCAGTCCTCGGCGAACAGCGCGCGGATCACCTGCCGCAGCCAGCGGTTCGCGGGATCCGCCTCGAAGCGCTTGCTCCAGTGCAGCGACACGGTGAAGTCGCGCAGCGGAAAGGGCGGCTCCACGATCGCGTAGCCGCCCTCCTCGGCAAAGCCGCGCGCGATGTTGCGCGGCATCACCACGGCCAGATCGGTGGCGCGCACGATCGCCGGCAGCACCATGAAGTGCTCGGTCGTCAGGCGCACGCGGTCCTCGAGGTTGAGCAGTTGCAGGATGCGCAGCGTCTCGGCATGCGTGCGCACCGCGACGTACTGGAGCTTCTGCAGCGCCGCCAGCATCGCCTGGCCGCTGCGCCGCACGCGGGCGAAGGGATGGCCTTCGCGCAGCAGCACGATGTAGCGGTCGCTCAACAGGTGCGCGCGCTGCGTGTCGCGCACCTTCGGCAGGAAGCCGAAGGCGAAATCGATGCGGCCGCTGTCGAGCGCGGGCGCGATGTCCGCGGGCAGGAGCGGCAGCGTCTCGACGCGCACGGCCGGCGCCAGCTCGCCCAGGCGCGCCATCAGCGCCGGCAGGAAGCGGCCTTCGCCGATGTCGCTCATGTGGATGCGAAAGACCTTGCGCGAGGCCGAAGGCTCGAAGCGGTCCGGCTCGTTGAGCGCCTCCTCCAGCGTGCCGAGCGCCGACTGCACCGCGACGGCCAGCCGCTCGGCACGCGGCGTGGGCGCAACGCCGCCCGGTGCGCGCGTGAAGAGCGCGTCCTCCAGCAGCAGGCGCAGGCGGCCGAGGCCATGGCTGGCCGCGGGCTGCGTGAGCCCCAGCGACTCCGCCGCACGGCTCACGCTGCGCGCCCGGTAGACCGCATCGAACAGGCGCAGCAGGTTCAGGTCGATGGTGTTGACATGCATGCGCTTCATATTGCTTAGCTCGATGATTCTATTGAAGCGCAGGCCTCGCGCCTGCACACTCGCCTTTCGGAGCGCCATGCGCCTGCGACCACGACAAGAACGGAGCCAAGACCTTGGAAGTCTCATTCAGCAAGGAGATCGAAGCCCTGCGCCTGGGCGCCGGCGACACCTTCCACGGCGAAGGCATCCTGGCCATCACCAAGGGGCTGCTGCAGTCGGGCGTCGCCTATGTCGGCGGCTACCAGGGCGCGCCGGTGTCGCACCTGCTCGACGTGATGGTGCAGGCCAAGCCCTACATGGACGAGCTCGGCGTGCATGTCGAGGCCTGTTCCAACGAGGCCTCGGCTGCCGCGATGCTCGGCGCCTCGATCCACTATCCGCTGCGCGGTGCGGTGACGTGGAAGTCGATCGTCGGCACCAACGTCGCGGCCGATGCGCTGTCCAACCTCTCGTCGCCCGGCGTCCGGGGCGGCGTGCTGATCGTGGTCGGCGAGGACTACGGCGAAGGCGCCTCGGTGATCCAGGAGCGCACGCATGCCTATGCGCTCAAGTCCAGCATGTGCCTGCTCGATCCTCGGCCCGACCTGGGCGTGATGGTGAACATGGTCGAGCACGGCTTTCGCCTCTCCGAAGCCTCCAACATGCCCTGCATGATGGAGCTGCGCATCCGCACCTGCCACGTGCGCGGCAGCTTCGAATGCAGGAACAACCTGCCGCCGGCGATATCGACCCGCGCGCTGATGGCAGAGCCGGCCGGCTTCGACTACATGCGGCTCGCGCATCCGCCCGTGACCTTCCGCCACGAGAAGCTCAAAGGCGAGGAGCGTTTGCCCGCGGCGCGCCGCTACATCGCCGAACACCAACTCAACGAGCTGATCCCGGGCACGCATGCCGACCTCGGCATCGTGGTCCAGGGCGGGCTCTACAACGCGCTGATCCGCAGCCTGCAGCAGCTGGGCCTGGCCGATGCGTTCGGCGCGACGGAGATTCCGCTCTTGGTGCTCAACGTTGCCTACCCGCTGGTGCCGGAAGAAGTCGCGGACTTCTGCGCCGGCAAGCGCGCGGTGCTGGTGGTGGAAGAAGGCCAGCCCGAGTACATCGAGCAGGAGATCGCCACGCTGCTGCGCCGCCGCGACATCCAGACGCCGCTGCACGGTTGCGACCTGCTGCCGGCCGCGGGCGAATACGGCGTCGAGGTGCTGGCCACCGGCCTCGGCCGCTTTGCCGAGCGCTACCTGCCGCAGCATGCGCAGGACTCGGCCCAGGGCTGGCTCACGGGCAACCGCGAACGCCGCGCCGCGGTGGCGGCGAAGCTCGATGCACCGCTGCCCAACCGGCCGCCGAGCTTCTGCATCGGCTGCCCCGAACGCCCGGTGTTCTCCGCGCTCAAGCTCGCGCAGCTGGACAGCGGGCCGGTGCACATCGCGGCCGACATCGGCTGCCATGCCTTCGGCACCTTCGAGCCTTTCTCGATGGGCCATTCGATCCTCGGCTACGGCATGGGCCTCGCGAGCCGCGCGGGCGTCTCGCCGATGATGCAGCGCCGGGCGCTCGCGATCATGGGCGACGGCGGCTTCTGGCACAACGGCCTGCTGACCGGCGTGCAGAGCGCGCTCTTCAACGGCGACGACGCGGTGCTGCTGATCTTCAAGAACGGCTACACCTCGGCGACCGGCACGCAGGACATCATCTCGACGCCCGACGAAGACACCAAGGCGCATGCGGTCGACAAGCAGCAGAGCCTGGTCGACAAGAACCAGACCATCGAGGCGACGCTGAAGGGCCTCGGCGTGAAGTGGCTGCGCACCGTGCACACCTACCACGTCGAGAAGATGCGCGCGACGCTCAACGACGCCTTCACGAGCGACTTCAACGGCCTCAAGGTGATCATTGCCGAGGGCGAGTGCCAGCTCGAGCGCCAGCGCCGCATCAAGCCCTGGATCGCCGGCCTGCTCAGGAAAGGCCAGCGCGTGGTGCGCGTGAGGTACGGCGTCGATGAGGACGTGTGCAACGGCGACCATGCCTGCATTCGCCTCTCGGGCTGCCCGACGTTGACGATCAAGGACAACCCCGATCCGCTCAAGGTCGACCCGGTCGCGGTGGTGATCGACGGCTGTGTCGGCTGCGGCCTGTGCGGCGAGAACGCGCATGCGGCCACGCTGTGCCCGAGCTTCTACCGTGCCGAGGTGGTGCAGAACCCGAGGTGGCACGAACGGCTGCTGCACGGCCTGCGAACGGCAGTGGTTCGTGCGATGCAACCGGCGTGACGACGATGAACCGCACCCGACCCATCACCCTGCTCATCTGCGCGCTCGGCGGCGAAGGCGGCGGCGTGCTGACCGAGTGGCTGGTCGATACGGCGCGCCGAGCGGGCTACGCAGCGCAGAGCACCTCGATCCCCGGCGTGGCGCAGCGCACCGGCGCCACCACTTACTACGTCGAGGTCTTCCCGGTGCCGCTCGCGGAACTCCAGGGGCGACGGCCGGTGTTCAGCCTGAGCCCGGTGCCGGGCGCGCTGGATGCATTGATCTCGTCCGAGCTGCTCGAGACCGCGCGGCAGATCGGCAACGGCATGAGCACTGCAGCGCGCACGCTGGTCATCAGCTCGTCGAGCCGCACGCTCACCACGGCCGAGCGCATGCAGCCCGGCGACGGCCGCGCCGATGCCGAGCGCCTGCTCGACGTGGTCAAGGCCTTCAGCCGCGAGCACCACGTGTTCGACATGGGCGCCGCGGCGCGCGAGGCCGGCACCATCGTGAGCGCCGTGATGCTGGGCGCGATCGCGGGCAGCGGCCTCTTTCCGTTTCCGCGCGATGCCTACGAGCGCGTGGTGCGCGGCGGCGACACCCGCGCACCCGAGAAGCTCGACAAGATGGCCGCGGCCAGCCTGCGCGGCTTCGCCAAGGCTTTCGACACCGTGGCCATGCCGCGCGCGCAGGCCGCGATGGTGACGAGCCTGCTGGCGACTACGGCGAGCGATGCACCGGTCTCTCGTGCATTGCCTGCGGACGTCGCACGGATCTTTCCGCCGCCCGTGCACGACCTGCTGACGCTGGGCCATGCGCGCGTCCTCGACTACCAGGACGCCAACTACGCCGCGCTCTACGTGGACCGCCTCAGGCAGGTGCTCGACGCCGAGCGCACGGCCGACCCCGCGGGCGCCAACGGCTTCGCAGTCACGCGCGAGATGGCGCGCTGGCTCGCGCTGTGGATGGCCTTCGACGACATCGTGCGCGTGGCCGAGCTCAAGAGCCGCGCGAGCCGCGCGCGGCGCGTGCGCGACGAGGTCAAGGCGGGCGATGACGACATCGTCAAGGTCTACGACCACTTCAAGCCCGGCGCGCCCGAGTTCGCGGCGCTGCTGCCGGCTTCGCTCGCGCAGCGCGTGACGGCATGGGACCGCCGGCGCAAGACCCCATGGGCATTGCCGCTCAAGGTCGGCAGCCACTCGGTGTTCGGCATGGTCTCGCTGCGCGTGCTGGCCTCGCTGCGCTGGCTGCGCCAGCGCGGCAGCCGCTTCGCCGAGGAGCAGGCGCTGATCGGCCGCTGGCTCGATGCAGTGGTCAAGGGCACGCGCAGCGATTGGTGCCTGGGCCACGAGATCGCGCTGTGCGGCCGCCTCATCAAAGGCTATGGCAGCACCAACGAACGCGGCAAGCGCAACCTGCTGCACGTGATCGACCATCTGGCGACCGCCCCGCTGCCCGATGGTTCGCCGGCCGCGCGTGCGAACGCGATCGCCGCCGCGCGCGAGGCCGCACTGGCCGACGATGCCGGCACCGCGCTCGACGCCGCACTGCTGCGCCATGGCGCGCCGGCGCGTCCGGTGCCGGTGCAGCCGATCCGCTGGATGAAGCGTCCGCCCGGCGCCGCGACGCCGACGCGCTGACTCAAGGTAAACGCCGATTCGCTCTGGCCGATTCTTATAAAAAATAACCGAATCGCGCGTCGCCCCTGCCCGTACAACACCGAAGGAGACCTCCATGCCCATCCCCCGCTTCATGACCTCGGCCACCGCTCGCGCCGTGCTCGCACTGTCGGCCACGCTCGCGCTGGCCGCGGTGCCCGCGCTGGCGCAGGACAAGCCGGTCAACCTCAAGATGTCGAGCTGGGTGCCGGCGCAGCATCCGCTCAATCCGTCGCTGCAGGCCTGGGCCGATGACATCAAGAAGGCGTCGAACGGCACCATCACGGCCACGCTGTTCCCGTCCGAGCAACTGGGCAAGGCCTTCGACCACTACGACATGGCGCGCGACGGCATCGCCGACTTCGCCTACATCAACCCGGGCTACCAGCCGGGCCGCTTCCCGATCATGGCCGGCGCCTCGCTGCCCTTCCTGTTCGCCAACGGCAAGGGCGGCTCGGCCGCCATCGACGACTGGTATCGCAAGTACGCGGCCAAGGAAATGAAGGACGTGAAGTACTGCTTCGCCTTCGTGCACGACCCCGGCACCTTCCATGCGCGCAAGAAGATCCTGCTGCCCACCGACATCCAGGGCATGAAGATCCGCCCCGCCACCAGCACCATCGGCCAGATGGTCACCTCGCTCGGCGGCACCAACGTGCAGGCCTCGGCGCCCGAATCGCGCGACATGCTGGAGCGCGGCGTGGCCGATGCGATCACCTTCCCGTGGGGCTCGATCGGCCTGTTCGGCATCGACAAGGTGGTCAAGTACCACATGGACGTGCCGCTCTACGTCACGCCCTTCGTGTGGGCGATGAACCAGAGCAAGTACGACAGCATGTCGGCCGCGCAGAAAAAGGTCATCGACGACCACTGCACCAGCGAATGGGCTGAGCGCGTCGCCTCGCCGTGGGCCGACTTCGAATTCGCCGGCCGCGCCAAGATCGGCGCCGAGGCGGGCCACGAAATCTACAAGCTCACGCCCGAACAGCTCGATGCCTGGCGCAAGGCCACGGCGCCGGTCGAGGCGCAATGGGCCGACAGCGTGAAGAAGGTCGGGCAGGATCCGAAGGCCGTGATGGATGGCCTGAAGGCCAGTCTGGCCAAGTACAAAGCTGCACTGTGAGCCAACGCGCATGAGGCTTTCGCCAGAGGGCCGCCGCGCACGGCCGCCCGAAGCGGCCGGCCCGCCCCCGGCAGGGGGTTGGCGAAGCGACACGAAGTGCGCGCAGCCTGGGGGCGAGCAATGAAGCGCGGGGTCATGGACAAGATGATCAACACGATCGAATGGCTCGCAGCCATGTTCGTGGGGATCGTCGCGTTGAACATCTTCATCGCGGTGGTCCTGCGCAAGTTCTTCAACACCTCGATCCCCGATTCCTACGACTTCGGCCGCATGCTGCTGGGCATCCTGATCTTCTGGGGCATCGCGGCCACCAGCTACCGCGGCGGGCACATCACGGTCGATCTCGTGTGGACGGCGGCCAGCCCGCGCATGAAGCGCTGGATCGACGTCTTCGCGACGCTGGTGCTGCTGTTCGTGGTCGCGGTGCAGACCGCCACGCTGTTCGACAAGGTGCGCGGCACCTACGTCGACCACGTGCTGACCTACGACATGAACATCCCGACCTGGCCCTTCTATGCCGTGGCCTGGGCCGGTGACGTGTCGGCCGTGGTGCTGATCGCGATCAGGACATACCGCCTGATCTTTCACCCCGAATTGCTGCACGACGAAAAGCCCGAACAGAAAGCGGATGAATGAGCACCGACGCCATCGCCGTCCTCGGCTTCGTGGTCCTGTTCGCATTGATGCTGCTGCGCGTGCCGGTCGGCATGGCGATGGGCCTGGTGGGCGTCACCGGCTATGCCTGGATCGTCGGCCCCGGCCCGGCGCTCAAGCTGGTCGGCCAGACCTCGATGCGCACGGTGACCGACTACACCTTCGGCGTGATCCCGATGTTCATGCTGATGGGCTCGCTGGTGTCGGTGTCGGGCGTGAGCCGCGAGCTGTTCAAGGCCGCCAACTCGATGATCGGCCATCTGCGCGGCGGGCTCGGCGTCGCGACCGTGCTGGCCTGCGGCGGCTTCGCGGCGATCTGCGGCTCGTCGGTCGCGACGGCCGCGACCTTCTCGGCGGTCGCCTATCCGGAGATGCGGCGCTTCAATTACCCGCAGTCGTTCTCGACCGGCGTGATCGCCGCGGGCGGCACGCTGGGCGCGATCCTGCCGCCGTCGACCGTGCTCGCGGTCTACGCGATCCTCACGCAGCAGGACATCGGCAAGCTCTTCATGGCCGGCATCGTGCCCGGCATTCTGGCGATGGCGATGTACGTGATGACCATCGCGCTGATCGTGCGCCTGCGGCCCGCGTGGCTGCCGCGCGGCGAGCTCAAGCCGTGGCGCGAACGCCTCGCCGACCTGAAGAACGTATGGGCACCGCTGGTGCTGTTCGTGTTCGTGATCGGCGGCCTCTACGGCGGCTTCTTCACGCCGACCGAAGCCGGCGGCGTGGGCGCGAGCGGCGCCTTCATCCTCGGCGTGCTGCGGCGCAAGCTCGACGGCCCGACGATCCGCGAGGCGCTGCTGTCGGCCACGCGCACGGCGGCGGCGGTGTTCACGGTGCTGATCGGCGCGCTGCTGTTCGGCTATTTCCTGACCATCACGCAGAGCCCGCAGCGGCTCACCGAATTCCTCACCGGCCTGGGCATCGGCCGCTACGGCGTGCTGGCGCTGATCATGCTGATGTACCTCGTGCTCGGCTGCCTGATGGACGCAATGGCGATGATCATCCTGACGGTGCCGATCATCTACCCGGTGATCGTCCACCTCGGCTTCGACCCGATCTGGTTCGGCGTCATCATCGTGATGACGGTGGAGCTCGGGCTGATCCATCCACCGGTGGGCATGAACGTGTTCGTGATCAAGAGCGTGGTGAAGGACGTGAGCTTCACCACCATCTTCAAGGGCGTGCTGCCCTTCATCCTCACGGACATCCTGCGCCTGGTGATCCTGATCGCGTTCCCGATCATCGCCCTGTGGCTCCCGACGAAAATGGGCTGATGAGCAGCAAGCAAGTCATCTACACGGTCCGCGTCGAGTTCGGCGACTGCGATCCTGCGGGCATCGTCTGGTTTCCGAACTTCTTCCGCTGGATCGATGCCGCGTCGCGCCATTTCTTCTCGGAGAACGGCGTGCCGCGCTGGGAAGAGACGGCGCAGACGCTCGGCGTCAACGGCACGCCGCTGGTCGACACGCACAGCCGCTTCGTCAACAGCGCGAGCTACGGCGATACGCTGCACTTCGCGGTGAGCGTGAAGGAGTGGCGCGGCAAGAGCTTCGTGCAAAGCTACCGCGTGACGCGCGGCGAGGACCTGATCCTCGAATGCGAGGAGGTGCGCATCTTCTCGGCGAAGCGCGAGGGCGGCGGCATCCGGGCGGTGGCGATTCCGGAGGAGATCCGGCGGCTTTGCGAATAAGCGCCGCGCGCGCGTTTCAAAGAACCAGCAGCGCCCGGAAGTCGTTCACGTTGGTATGCGTCGGCCCGGTGACCAGCAGGTCGCCGATCGCATCGAAGTAACCGTAGGCATCGTTGCGGTCGAGGTGCGCGGCCAGCTTGCAGCCCGCGGCTTCGGCGCGCGCGAGCGTGTCGGGCGTGACGAAGGCGCCGGCGTTGTCCTCGACGCCGTCGATGCCGTCGGTGTCGGCGGCCAACGCCCAGACGCCGGGCTGACCCATCAGCGCGCCCGCCAGGCCCATGCAGAACTCGCCGGCCCGGCCGCCGCGGCCCTTGGGCTGGCCCGGCTGGCGCGGACGGATCGTGACCGTGGTCTCGCCGCCCGAAAGGATCACGCAGGGCTTCGCGAAAGGCTCGCCGCGCAGCGCCACGGCACGCGCGAGCGCGGCATGCACCTTGCCGACCTCGCGCGACTCGCCTTCCATCTCGTCGCTCAGGATGTGCGCCTCGAGGCCGGCCGCGCGCGCAGCCGCGGCAGCGGCTTCGAGCGATTGCTGCGGCGTCGCGATCAGGTGCGTGGCATGGCCCTTGAACACCACGTCGGCCGGCTTCGGCGTTTCGAGCGCGCCGCTTTCGAGTTGCGCGCGCACGCCCGCCGGCACCTCGATGCGGTAGCGGCCCAGGATGGCCAGCGCGTCGGCACAGGTGCTGGCATCGGGCACGGTGGGGCCGCTCGCGATGATGGCCGGGTCGTCGCCCGGCACGTCGCTGATGGTGAGCGTGACCACCTGCGCCGGCGCGCAGGCGGCGGCGAGACGGCCGCCCTTGATGCGCGACAAGTGCTTGCGCACGCAGTTCATCTCGCCGATGCCGGCGCCCGATTCGAGCAGTTGCTGGTTGACGCGCTGCTTGTCCTCCAGCGTCAGGCCCTCGGCCGGCAGCGTGAGCACCGACGAGCCGCCGCCCGAGATCAGGCACAGCACGAGGTCGTCGGCCGTGAGGCCTTCGGTCAGTGCGAGGATG
The DNA here is from genome assembly GCF_901827165.1 of Variovorax sp. SRS16. Taxonomy (NCBI): domain Bacteria; kingdom Pseudomonadati; phylum Pseudomonadota; class Betaproteobacteria; order Burkholderiales; family Comamonadaceae; genus Variovorax; species Variovorax sp. SRS16. Next base: position 1,550,128 of record NZ_LR594666.1, on the reverse strand, counting down.
CGCGCGGCGGCCTTCTCGCCGGCTGCGTCGGGCACCGGATGCGCGGCCTCGACGAGTTCGATGCGCTGCGCCAGGCCTTCGGGCCGCGGCGGGATGTGGCCGTAGCGCGTGACCACCAGGCCCGACAGCGGCGCATCGGCGGGCCACAGCGCTTCCAGCGCCTGCGCCATCGAGCCGCCGGCCTTGCCGGCGCCGAGCACCAGCGTACGGCCCTTGGGCGGCTTGGGCAGGTGCGGGCCCATGCTGGCCAGAGGCAGCGCGCGCTCGACGGCGACGCGGTAGAGGTGTTCGAGAAATTCGCGCGGGGCGGTGCGGGGGTTGGGTGCGGTGCGTGATGCGTTCATTGACTTCTCCACTGCCGATTGTCTTCGCTCCCTCTCCCAGAAGTCATGCGGGAGCGGGCTTCGATTACTTGGTGGGCGCTCCCGCCTCGAACCATTTGCCGATCATCGCGCGCTCCGCATCGGTGATGCCGGTCGCATTGTTCATCGGCATGATCTTGGTGACGACCGCCTGCTGGTACACGGCCTGCGCATGCGCGGCGACCTGATCGGGCGAATCGAGGCGCACGTTCTTCATCTGCACCTGCGCGCCGTGGCACATGTAGCAGCGTGCCTCGAAGATCTTCTGCACGTCGCCATAGGACACCTTCTGCGCCGCCGCGCCCGGCGCCGGCTCGGCGGCGGGTTCGGGCTTCATCCAGACGATGGTGAGCCCGAGCACGGCGATGCCGAACAGCGCATAGGGAATCGGGTTGCGCGCATTGCCGAGCTTGAAGCGGTGCCGCACCACGAAGAACTGCCGGATGGCCGCGCCGCCGAGCATGATCAGCAGCAGCACGATCCAGTTGTACTGGTTGGTGTAGGTGAAGCTGTAGTGGTTGCTCAGCATCGCGAACACCACGGGCAGCGTGAAGTAGGTGTTGTGCACGCTGCGCTGTTTGCCGCGCTGGCCGTGGATCGGATCCACCGGCAGGCCCTCGCGCAGCGCGGCCACGTTCTTGCGCTGGCCGGGAATGATCCAGAAGAACACGTTGCCGCTCATGGTCGTGGCCATCATCGCGCCCACCAGCAGGAAGGCCGCGCGGCCCGCGAACCAGTGGCAGGCCAGCCAGGCCGCGAAAGCGATGAAGACGGCGACCAGCACGCCGACGATGGTGTCGCCGTTCTTGCGCTGGCCGAAGATCTGGCAGATGCCGTCGTAGACGATCCAGAACACGACGAAGAAGGCGAGCGCCACGCCGATCGCGGCGCCGGGCTGCCAGTCCATCTTCGACTTGTCGATCAGGTAGGTGCTGGCGTTCCACAGGTACGACATGGTGAAGAGCCCGAACCCGGTGAGCCAGGTCGAATAGCTTTCCCAGTACGACCAGTGCAGGTGCTCGGGCAGCTTCTTGGGCGACAGCGCGTACTTCTGCAGGTTGTAGAAGCCGCCGCCGTGCACGGCCCATTGCTCGCCGCCCACGCCCTTGTCCAGCGACTCCTGGTCCTCGGGCTTCTCCAGGCTGTTGTCCAGCATCACGAAGTAGAAGGAGGCGCCGATCCAGGCGACGGCGGTGATGACGTGGACCCAGCGCAGCAGCAGATTGGCCCAGTCGAGGTAGTAGCTTTCCATGTGCTCTCAACCTTGTCGGCGCGTGAGGGCGCCGTGGTGTGGTTCCGGCCTGCTCACCACTGCGGGCGCTGTAAGCAGAGAAAGTGCCGCGAACGCAGACCCTGCTGGGGACCTCGCTCCGCTGCGGCTTGTTGTGGACTGAAGTGTATACACTTTTTCCAGAAGATTGAGGGAATTATCTTCATGCGATGTGCAGGAAAACCCTGCATCCATGCAAGCCCCATTCCAGGAATGCCGCGGAACCGGCTTCGCCGGGGTCGCAGGTATTGCCCCCTGCAAGGGGGTGGGCGGCCACACGTAGTGGGCAAGCCTGGGGGGGTGCTCATTGCTGCAACAGCTGTGCCGCCACGGCGACGGCGATCACTTCCGGCTCCTTGCCCGTGATGCCCGGCACGCCGATCGGGCAGGTGATGCGGGCCATTTCCTCGGCCGTGAAGCCGCGTGCCTCCAGCCGATGGCGGAAGGTCGCCCACTTGGTCTTGCTGCCGATCAGGCCCACGTAAGGCAGGTCGCCGCGGGCGCGCAGGCGCTTCAGGCAGGCGATCACGATGTCGAGATCCTCCGCATGGCTGAAGCTCATGATCAGCACGCGCGAGCCCGTCGCGAGCTGCGCGACCGCGTCCTGCACGGGATCGGAATGCTCGGTCTCGATCTGTGCCGGCAGGTCGTCGGGAAACACGCCGTCGCGGCTGTCGATCCAGCGTACCGAGAAGGGCAGCGTCGACAGCAACCGCGCGAGCGCCGCGCCCACGTGGCCGCCGCCGAACAACGCGACCGGTTCGAGGTGCGCCAGCAATTCGGTCTGCAGCGCCTTCGCGTCCGCGGCCGAGATGCGGCGGAACGAGAGGAACACGACACCGCCGCAGCACTGGCCCAGGCTCGGGCCGAGCGGATAGCGCTGCACGCCCTCGATGGGCGGCCCACCGGCGAGCCAGGCGCGCGCTTCATCCGTGGCCTGGAATTCGAGCTGGCCGCCACCGATGGTGGCCGTGAGCCCGTCGGCCCACACCGCCATCCAGGTGCCGGCCTCACGCGGCGCGGAGCCCTGGGTCGACTCGACGCGCACCAGCACGCCGCTCTCGCGCTTCAGGCGCGCGAGCAGTTCGTCGACCGCGCCGCTCATTGCCGATACCTCCGGTTGCGGGGCCCGGATGCGGGCACGGTATAACCGCGCCGATGAATTCCAAGCCCATGACGCGCCGCCTCGCCCGGGCCGGCGCCCTGCTCTCCGCGCTCTGGCTCTCCGCCTGCGGCAGCAATCCCACCGCACCGATCGCCGGCACCGTGCCGGGACAGCTCTCGAAGGCCACGGCCAATCCCGCCGAAGCGTCCGGCCCGCGGCCATCGCCCTCGCGCGCAGCCACCGCGCGCGACTACCGGCGCGACGCGGCGCGCCACATCTATGCCGCCAACAAAAGCCGCATCTACGCCGGCAAGCTGCCCCCCCTGCTCTATGCGGTCGGCACGCTGCAGGTCAACCTCGATGCCGGCGGCAAGGTGCTCTCGATGCACTGGCTGCGCGCGCCCACGCATGCGCCCGATGCGATCGCCGAGACCGAACGCATGGTGCTGCAGGCCTCGCCCTTCCCCGCCGCGACGCAGTTGGGCAAGGTCACGTGGACCGATACCTGGCTGTGGGATGACGAGGGCCATTTCCAACTCGATACGCTCAGCGAAGGCCAGCAAACGGGCTTATGAGCCCCTGTAAGTCGAATAGCTCCATGGGCTCACCAGCAACGGCACGTGGTAGTGCTCGTCGGTGTGCGCAACGCCGAAGTCGAGCGCCACGCGGTTGAGGAAGTTCGGCTCGGGCAGCTTCACGCCGCGCGCCTTGAAATAACCCGCGACATCGAACACCAGCCGGTAGGTGCCGGCCTTCAGCGTGCTGTTGTCGTAGAGCGGCCCGTCGCTGCGGCCGTCCGCGTTCAGCGTGAAGCGGCGCACCAGGGTCGCGCGCGCGTTTTCATCCGTGCCGTCGGTGGTGAACAGCGCGACCTCCATGCCAGCGGCCGGGCCGCCGTGCATGGTGTCCAGTACGTGGGTGCTCAGGCCCATGGAGTGCTCCTTCGGTGCATTCGGGAAATTACGGTCGACAAAAGTGTATACAGTTATAGGCTTTGGGTCTATCATGAAAAACATGGACTCGACCACCACCCGCGCGATCGTCGACGCGCTGACCAAAGCCATTGTGGAGCACCGCCTGCAACCCGGCAGCAAGCTGGCCGAGCAGAAGCTGGCCGACCACTTCGGCGTCTCCCGCACCCTGGTGCGGCAGGCCCTTTTCCAGCTGTCGCAGAACAAGCTGATCCGGCTCGAACCCGCGCGCGGCGCCTTCGTCGCGGCGCCCGCGGTCGACGAGGCCCGGCAGGTGTTCGCGGTGCGCCGCATGCTGGAGGCCGAGATGACGCGCGCCTTCGTGCGCAGCGTGACGCCGGCCAAGATCAAGGCGCTGAAGGAACACGTGGCGCTCGAGAAAGCCGCCGTGTCCGGCGAGGACATCTCGGGCCGCACCGAGCTGCTCGGCGACTTCCACGTGCGCATGGCCGAGCTGATGGGCAACACCGTGCTGGCCCAGATCCTCGGCGAGCTGATCTCGCGCTGCGCGCTCATCACCCTGATGTACCAGAGCGCGACGGCGGCCGAGCATTCGAACGACGAGCATGCCGACATCGTGAAGGCGCTCGCCGCCCGCGACGAGGAGCGCGCCGTCAAGCTCATGACCGATCACCTGATGAACGTCGAGGCCAACCTCACCTTCGACCGCAAAGTCCCGACCCACGACATCTCCCTTGCACTGGCCTGAATACCCATGAGCAGCTACGACACCACCCTGTCCTATCCGCGCGACCTGGTCGGCTACGGCCGCAACCCGCCGCATGCGCAATGGCCCGGCCGGGCGCGCATCGCGGTGCAGTTCGTTCTCAACTACGAGGAAGGCAGCGAGAACTGCGTGCTGCACGGCGACGCGGGCTCCGAGCAGTTCCTCTCCGAGATGTTCAATCCCGCGAGCTTCCCGGACCGCCACATCAGCATGGAAGGGATCTACGAATACGGCTCGCGCGCGGGCGTCTGGCGCATCCTGCGCGAGTTCGAGAAGCGCGGCCTGCCGCTGACGGTGTTCGGCGTCGGCATGGCGCTGGAGCGCTATCCCGAGATCGCGGTCGCCTTCAAGGAACTCGGCCACGAGATCGCCTGCCACGGCTGGCGCTGGATCCACTACCAGAACCTCGACGAGGCCACCGAACGCGAGCACATGCGCCTGGGCATGGAAGCCATCGAACGCGCCACCGGCGAACGCGCCCTCGGCTGGTACACCGGCCGCGACAGCCCGCGCACGCGCCGCCTGGTGGCCGACTACGGCGGCTTCGAATACGACAGCGACTACTACGGCGACGACCTGCCCTTCTGGATGAAGGTGCGCAAGACCGATGGCGAGGTCGTGCCGCAGCTGATCGTTCCCTACACGCTCGATTGCAACGACATGCGCTTCGCGCTGCCGCAGGGCTATTCGCACGCCGACCCGTTCTTCCAGTACATGAAGGACAGCTTCGACGCGCTCTATGCCGAAGGCGACGAGGCGCCCAAGATGATGAGCATCGGCATGCATTGCCGCCTGCTCGGACGGCCGGGGCGCATCACGGCGCTGCAGCGCTTCCTGGACCACATCGCCGCGCACGACCGCGTCTGGGTCTGCCGCCGGCTCGACATCGCGCGGCACTGGAAGACACAGCATCCCTACGTCGCGACCCACGGAGACTGACATGGCCCTCACCCTCGACCAATTGAATGCAGCCTCGCCCGACCAGGCCGCCGCGCTGCTCGACGGCGTCTACGAGCATTCGCCGTGGATCGCCGCCAAGGCGCTTGCGGCGCGGCCCTTCCGTTCGCTCGCGCACCTCAAGTACGCGCTGGCGCAGGCCGTGACCGCGGCATCGCAAGCTGACAAACTCGGCCTGATCCGCGCCCACCCCGAACTCGCGGGCAAGGCCATGGTGAGCAAGAGCCTCACGGCCGAATCGACGAACGAACAGAGCAAGGCGGGCCTCACCGATTGCACGCCCGAGGAGTTCGCAAAGATCCAGCAGCTCAATGCCGACTACAACGCGAAGTTCGGCTTTCCCTTCATCCTCGCGGTGCGCGGGCCGCGCGGCACCGGCTCGGCCAAGCGCGAGATCATCGAGACCTTCGAACGCCGGCTGCACCACCATCCGGCCTTCGAGCTCGGCGAGGCGCTGCGCAACATCCACCGCATCGCGGAGATCCGGCTCGACGACAAGTTCGATGCCGAGCCGGTGCTCGGCAACGAGGTCTGGGACTGGCACGAAGCGCTCGCGAAGCACACCGATCCGGGCTATGCCGAGAAGGGCCAGCTCACCGTGACCTACCTGACCGACGCGCACCGCGCCTGCGCGCAGCAGATCGCCGAGGGCATGCGCGAGGCCGGCTTCGACAGCGTGCAGATCGACGCCGTGGGCAACGTGGTCGGCCGCTACGAAGCCGCCACGCCGGATGCGAAGACGCTGCTGACCGGCTCGCACTACGACACCGTGCGCAACGGCGGCAAGTACGACGGCCGGCTCGGCATCTTCACGCCGATGGCCTGCGTGCGCGAACTCCAGCGGCAGAAGCGCCGCCTGCCCTTCGCCTTCGAGGTGGTGGGTTTCGCGGAAGAAGAAGGCCAGCGCTACAAGGCCACCTTCCTCGGCTCCGGCGCGCTGACCGGCCATTTCAACCCGGCCTGGCTCGACCAGAAGGACGCCGACGGCATCACGATGCGCGAGGCGCGCGCCCATGCCGGATTGAAGGACGAGGAGATCGCCGGCCTCGAGCGCGATCCGTCGCGCTACCTCGGTTTCGTCGAGGTGCACATCGAGCAGGGGCCGGTGCTCACCGAGCTCGATCTGCCGCTGGGCATCGTCACCTCGATCAACGGCGGCCTGCGCTACGTCGGCGAAGTGATCGGCATGGCCAGCCACGCCGGCACCACGCCGATGGGCCGCCGCAACGACGCCGCGGCCGCGGTGGCCGAGCTGATCCTGTTCGCCGAACAGCGCGCCGCGAAGGACGGCGACTCGGTCGCCACCGTCGGCATGCTCGAGGTGCCGAGCGGCTCGATCAATGTGGTGCCCGGGCGCTGCAAGTTCAGCCTCGACCTGCGTGCGCCGAACGATCCGCAGCGCGACGCGATGGTGGCCGACGTGCTGGCGGCGCTGAAGGAAATCTGCGATCGCCGCGGCGTGCGTTACGTGCTCGAGGAATCGATGCGTGCCGCCGCCGCGCCGAGCGCGCCCGAATGGCAGCAGCGCTGGGAGAAGGCGGTCGATGCGCTCGGCGTGCCGCTCTTTCGCATGCCCAGCGGCGCCGGCCACGATGCGATGAAGCTGCACGAAGTGATGCCGCAGGCCATGCTGTTCGTGCGCGGCATCAATTCGGGCATCAGCCACAACCCGCTCGAATCGAGCACCAACGACGACATCCAGCTGGGGGTGCAAGCGTTCCAGCTGCTGCTCGACAACCTGGCCTCCGAACAGGCCCACTGACACCATGACCGACTACCAAAAACTCGACGCCTGGATCGATGCCCACTTCGACGAGGAAGTGCAGTTCCTCCAGCAACTGGTGCGCGTGCCGACCGACACACCGCCCGGCAACAACGCACCGCATGCCGAGCGGACGGCCGAGCTGCTGAAGGACTTCGGCTTCGAGGCCGAGAAGCACGCCGTGCCCGAGCAGGAAGTGAAGGACTACGGGCTCGAATCGATCACCAACCTGATCGTGCGCCGCAAGTACGGCGAAGGCCTCACCATTGCACTCAATGCGCACGGCGACGTGGTGCCGCCCGGCGAAGGCTGGGCACACGATCCCTATGGGGGCGAGATCGATGGCGGCAGCCTCTACGGCCGCGCCGCAGCGGTCAGCAAGAGCGATTTCGCGAGCTTCACCTTCGCGCTGCGCGCGCTCGAAGCGGTCGCACGGCCCGCCAAGGGCAGCATCGAACTGCACTTCACCTACGACGAGGAATTCGGCGGCATCCTCGGGCCGGGCTGGCTGCTGAAGAAGGGCCTCACCAAGCCCGACCTGATGATCGCGGCCGGCTTCAGCTACGAGGTCGTCACGGCCCACAACGGCTGCCTGCAGATGGAAGTGACGGTGCACGGCAAGATGGCGCATGCGGCCGTTCCGAGCACCGGGGTCGACGCGCTGCAGGGCGCGGTGCACATCCTCAACGCGCTCTATGCGCAGAACGTGCTCTACCGGCAGGTGACGTCGAAGGTCGAGGGCATCACGCACCCGTACCTCAACGTCGGCCGCATCGACGGCGGCACCAACACCAACGTGATCCCCGGCAAGGTCGTGTTCAAGCTCGACCGCCGCATGATCCCCGAGGAGAACCCGGCGCAGGTCGAGGCCACGATCCGCAAGGTCATCGCCGACGCGGCGGCCGAGCGCAGCGGCATCACGGTCGAGATCCGGCGCATGCTGCTCGCCAATTCGATGAAGCCGCTGCCCGGCAACAAGCCGCTGGTCGATGCGATCCAGAAGCACGGCCAGGAGATCTTCGGCGAGCCGATCAAGGCGATGGGCACGCCGCTCTACACCGACGTGCGGCTGTACGGCGAGGCCGGCATCCCGGGCGTGATCTACGGCGCCGGGCCGCGCACGGTGCTGGAGTCGCATGCCAAGCGCAACGACGAGCGCGTGCTGCTGGAAGACCTGCGGCGCGCCACCAAGGTGATCGCGCGCACGCTCGGCGACCTGCTCGGCTGACGGACGGGCGCGCGGCATCGGCCGCCGCCCCTTTTGCCGCGCCTTTACAGATGGATGCATGCGAAGGGTCAACAGGCCGTTCGCATGCGGCGTTGGAGATGCCATGTCGTCCATCGGGAGAATCTCGTCATGAGGCTCATCGTTCTGAGTTCAGCGCTGGCAGCCGCGCTTCTGGCCGGCTGCGTGGTGCAACCCGCGGTGCCCTACGCCGGCTATGAAGCGCCGCCGGGTGTGGCCTATGTCGCACCCACCTACGCAATTCCGGGGCCGGGTTTCGTGTGGGCCTATCACCCGCGTTATGGTTGGGGATGGCATCACCCCCAACAGGGCTGGCACCGAGGCTGGCGCTGAACCCGCCCGGCGCATCGCGCTGGCAGGACCTCGCCGCCGGCCTGTGCGTCGCGGGCTTGCTGATCCCCGAGGCCGTCGCGTACGCAGGCCTCGCCCATCTTCCGGCCGTCCACGCGCTGACCGCGGCGATGATCGGTCTCGCGCTGTACGCCGCGCTCGGGCGCAGCCGCTTCGCCATCGTGGCGCCGACCTCGTCGACGGCGGTGCTGTCGGCCGCGGCGGCGATGTCGATCGCCGCGCCGGGCGCGTCGGCGGATCCGGCTGCGTATGCCGGCGCCTTCACGGCCCTGGTGCTGATGGCCGGCGTGGTGCTGGTGTTGCTGGCCTGGGCGCGACAGGGGCAGCTCTCCGCCTTCGTGTCGCGGCCGGTGCTGCGCGGCTTCGCCTTCGCACTCGCGATCACCATCGTGATCAAGCAGCTGCCCGATGCCTTCGGCTTCGAATTGCCGCAGAAGGCCGGCGCAGACCCCTTCCATGCACTGCTGTTCGCCGTCACCCACGTGCGCGAATGGCATGTGCCCACGGTCGCGGTCGCGCTGCTCGCGGGTGCCCTGATCGCGGGCCTGAAACGATGGCCCCGGGTGCCGGCATCGATGCTGGTGATCGCGCTGGCGATCGCGGCCGCGTACGGGCTCGACCTGAAGGCGCTCGGCGTGGCGGAAGTCGGCGTGATCGAAGCGCCGGCTTTCCATTTCGACGTGCCGCGGCTGCCGTGGGCCGAGTGGGTGACGGCCGGCGAGCTCGCCGTCGGCCTGGTCGTGCTGATCTTCGCCGAGTCGTGGGGCAGCATGCGGACGATGGCACTGGCCCACGGCGACACGCTGGATGCCAACCGTGAGCTGATGGTGCTGGGCGCATGCAACATCGGCGCCGCCTTGTTCCAGGGCATGCCGGTGGGCGCCGGCTTCTCGGCGACCTCGGCCAATGCGGCCGCGGGTGCGAGCAGCCGATGGGCTGGCGTGGCGGCGCTGGTCGCGGTCGGCCTGGCGGTGGCCTTCGCGCTGCCGGCGGTGCATCTGCTGCCGCGCCCGGTGCTGGCGGTCGCGGTGATCAGCGCGCTGTGGCATGCGCTGTCGGCGCGGCCGCTGTTGACGACCTGGCGCATGAATCGCGACCGCCTGTTGATCGTCGGCGCGGTGGCGGCCGTGCTCTTCTTCGGCGTGCTGTACGGCATGTTGATCGCGATCGCGCTGTCGCTGCTGGCCGCGCTGCGGCGCTTCAGCCAGCCGGTGGTACACGAGCTCGGCGAGCTCGGCGCGACGCGCAATTTCGTCGCGCTCGATGGCCATTCGGGCGCGGCCGCGGTGCCGGGGCTGCTGGTCCTGCGGCCGGAGGAGCCCCTGTTCTTCGCCTGTGCCGAGCGCGTCGTCTCGACCATCCTCCACAAGCTCGAAGGCCGCGACGATCTGCGTGTCGTGGTCCTCAGCCTCGAGGAGAGTTCGGACCTCGACAGCACGGCCGCCGAGTGCCTGCTCGAACTGAACCAGCATCTGCGCGGAAGCGGACGCTCGCTCGTGCTGGCCCGCGTCAAGGAGCCGGTGCGCGATCTGCTGCATTTCCTGGACCCCGACGGCCTCGGCCGCACGGATGGCATGTTCTGGAGCGTCGACGATGCCGTGCAGGCCGCGCGCGCCGCGCAGCAACCGAAAGGACAGGCATGAACGTCGTGCGCCGCCTGCAGGCCTTCAACGCCGGCCGGGATCCCGAGCGCCTGCAGATCAAGTACCGGCTGATGCGCGCCAGCGCGTTCGCGTTCCTGCGCGGGACCGACCATCTGTTCTACGAGCGCCTGCCGCGCGGCGGCCTGTTCAGGACGGCGCCGCGGGTCTGGGCCTGCGGCGATCTGCACCTGGAGAACTTCGGCAGCTACAAGGGCGACAACCGCCTCGTCTATTTCGACATCAACGACTTCGACGAAGCGATGCTGGCGCCGGCCAGCTGGGACCTCGTGCGCCTGCTGGCCAGCCTGCGCGTCGGCGCCGACAGCCTGTCGATCAGCCCGCGCGAAGCGAGCGCGCTGTGCAAGGATTTCCTGCAGGCCTATGTCTCTTCCCTGGCCGAGGGAAAGGCGTACTGGGTCGAACGCGACACGGCGCATGGCCTGGTCCGGGAACTGCTCGACGGCCTGCGCCATCGGCCGCGCGCCCGGCTTCTCGCTGCGCGCACCACGGTCCAGCGCGGCCGGCGCGTGCTGCGCGTCGACGGCAAGAAGGCGCTTCCCGCGACGGCGGCGCAGCGCGCGGCGATCGGCGAATTCATGGCCGCGTTCGCCGCCAGGCAGTCCGACCCTGCCTTCTACGAAGTGATCGACATCGCGCGCCGCATCGCGGGCACCGGCAGCCTCGGCGTGGACCGCTTCGCGATCCTGGTCCAGGGCAAGGGATCGCCGGACGGCCACTACCTGCTCGACCTCAAGCAGGCGCTGCCTTCCTCGCTGGCGCCGTACCTGAAGGTGCCGCAGCCGGCGTGGGAATCGGAGGCGCACCGCGTGGTCGCATTGCAGCGGCGCGTCCAGGCCGTCTCGATGGCCTTCCTGCAGCCCGTGCTCTTCGGCGGGGGTTCCTGCGTGCTGCGCGCCCTGCAGCCGTCCGAGGACCGCATGACGCTGGACCGCTCGCAGCGCTCGATGACCGAACTGGCGCAGGCGCTGCAGGTGATGGGCCGCGTGGTCGCATGGGGCCAGCTGCGCAGCGCCGGCCGCGATGGCTCGGCCACGGCCGATGAACTGATCGCCTTCGCGCAGCGCAGGAAATGGCAGGCCGAGTTGCTCGCGCTGTCGCAGGACTGCGCCGAACAAGTGCGCAAGGACTGGGCGACCTACAGCAGCGCTTTCGACGATCGCGTTTTCAAGGGCTGACAGCCCACCGCCCCAAAGAGCGGCCGCCAGTCTGTGGCACGTCCGTTGCTAGGGCCTCGCAGCAAGGGAAAACACTGAATTTTCAATCTCAGTCAGCCCTTGATTGCACTCATTTTTTGTATACAAATAACGGGTGCAATCTGAGACGCCGGGCATCCGGTCCGGACGTCTCTTCAACCGCCCCACCGACGAGGAGTCCATCCGTGAACACAGCCGTCAGTCAAGGAACCATCGAGCTGCCCCTTCCCAGCCATGCATCGCCCGCGGAATCGAATGCGCTGATCAAGCCGGGCTACGACCCGCGCCTGACCAACGAGGATCTTGCGCCGCTCAGGAAACAGACCTGGGGCCAATACAACATCTTTGCCTTCTGGATGTCCGACGTGCACAGTGTCGGCGGCTACATCACGGCCGGCAGCCTGTTCGCGCTCGGCCTGTCGAGCTGGCAGGTGCTGGTGTCGCTGCTGGTGGGCATCTGCATCGTGCAGTTCTTCTGCAACCTCGTGGCCAAGCCCAGCCAGCTGACGGGCACGCCCTACCCCGTGGTCTGCCGCGCGCCCTTCGGCGTGCTGGGCGCCAACATCCCGGCCGTGATCCGCGGGCTGATCGCGGTGGCGTGGTACGGCATCCAGACCTATCTGGCGTCGGGCGCCTTCATGCTGCTGGCGCTGCATTTCTATCCGAGCCTGAGTGCGTATGCGAACGTTGCCCAGCACGGCTTCGTCGGTCTGTCGACGCTGGGCTGGGTCTCGTTCATGGTGATGTGGGTGCTGCAGGCCTTCGTCTTCTGGCACGGCATGGAAGCCATCCGCCGCTTCATCGACTGGGCCGGCCCTGCCGTGTACGTCGTGATGGCGATGCTGTGCGCCTGGCTGGTCTGGAAGGCCGGCTGGAGCCACATCGACATGCGCCTGGGCGGCGTCAAGTTCGAAGGCTGGGACGCGCTGCCGGTGATGCTGAGCGCGATCGCGCTGGTGGTCAGCTACTTCAGCGGCCCGATGCTCAACTTCGGCGACTTCTCGCGCTACGCCAAGAGCTTCGACGCGGTGAAGAAAGGCAACTTCTGGGGCCTGCCGGTCAACTTCCTGTTCTTCTCGCTGCTGTCGGTGATCACCACCGCGGCCACGCTGCCCGTGTTCGGCGAACTCATCACCGACCCGGTGCACACCGTCGCCCGGATCGACAGCACCATGGCCGTGGTGATCGGCGCGCTGACCTTCATGATCGCGACGGTCGGCATCAACATCGTGGCCAACTTCGTGTCGCCGGCCTTCGACTTCTCCAACGTCAATCCGCAGAAGATCAGCTGGCGCACGGGCGGCATGATCGCCGCCGTCGGCTCGGTCTTCATCACGCCCTGGAACCTGTACAACAACCCCGAGGTGATCCACTACACGCTGGACATCCTGGGCTCCTTCATCGGCCCGCTGTTCGGCATCCTGATCGCCGACTTCTACGTGGTGCGCAGGCAGCGCGTGAACGTCGACGCGCTCTACACCCTCAACCCGGCCGGCGAATACTGGTATCGCAACGGCTACAACCCGCGCGCCATCTGGGCGCTGATCCCGGCGGCGCTGGTGCCGATCCTGTGCGTGATGGTGCCCACCCTGCGCGGCGCGGCCAACTACGCCTGGTTCATCGGCACCGGCCTCGGCTTCGTGGCCTATCTGCTGCTCAGCGCCCGCAAGCGCTGAGCGAGGACTCTTCATGCGCATCAAGATCATCAATCCCAACACCACCTGGAGCATGACCGAGAAGATCGGTGCCTGCGCGCGGTCCGTCGCCCGGCCCGGCACCGAGATCGTGGCGGTCAGCCCTTCGATGGGGCCGGCCTCGATCGAGAGCCACTACGACGAGGCGCTCGCCGTGCCCGGCCTGCTGCACGAGATCGCCGCCGGCGAGCGCGAGGGCATCGACGGCTACGTGATCGCCTGCTTCGGCGACCCGGGCCTGAAGGCAGCGCGCGAACTGGCGCGCGGACCGGTGGTCGGCATCGCCGAGGCGGCCATGCATCTGGCCAGCCTGATCGGCAGCCGCTTCAGCGTGGTGACCACGCTCGGCCGCACCGTCGGACAGGCCTGGCACCTGGCCGAGGCCTACGGCATGAAGCGCTTGTGCGCCAACGTGCGGGCCTGCGAGATCGCGGTGCTCGAACTGGAAGCGCCGGGCTCGAAAGCACGCGAACGCATCATCGACGAATGCCGACGCGCACTGGACGAGGACGGCTCCGACACCATCGTGCTCGGCTGCGCCGGCATGGCCGACCTCTGCGAGCACATCGGACAGGTGCTCGGGGTGCCGGTGGTCGACGGTGTGGCGGCGGGCACGCAGCTGATCGAATCGCTGGTCAGCCTGCGACTTCGCACCAGCAAGCGCGGCGAGCTGGCGCATCCGCTGCCCAAGCCGGTGACCGGACTGCTCGAAGGCTTCACAGTGCCGGCCAGGACGCCGCCCCTGAAGCGCGCAGCCTGAAGCCGGGCGTGCGGCCCACGCCGTCGGTCGTCCACAATCGCCCCATGCCACGCGTCGCCAAAGCACCTACGCCCCCGACCCCCCGAGCAGCGCCAGCCCCGCCGTGCCCGACAAGAGCGCCACCATCGAAGGCATCGCGCAGGACATCGCCACGGCCATCGTCGAAAAGCGCCTGCCGCCCGGCACCTGGCTGCGCGAAGAGGCGCTGGGCCGCGTCTATGCGGTCAGCCGCACCAAAATACGCGCGGCCCTGCTGACGCTGTCCAAGGAGAAGCTGATCGAGATGATTCCCGACAAGGGCGCCTTCGTCAGCAAGCCCAGCGTGCAGGAGGCGCGCGAGGTGTTCGGCGTGCGGCGGCTGCTCGAGAGCGAGGTGGTGCGGCTGTTCGTCGCGCGGGCCCGGCCCGCCGACTACAAGGCGCTGGAGCAGCACATCCAGTTCGAGCGCACCGCGCTGCGCGCCACCACGACCACCGGCACGGTGCGCGAGAAACTGCTGGGCGATTTCCACGTCGCGCTGGCCGAGGCCACCGGCAACCACACGCTGGCCGAGCTGATCCGCGAGCTGGTCGCGCGCAGCTCGCTGATCGCGATGCTCTACCACTCCTCCAACGACCCGCATTGCTCGTCGGACGAGCACGCGGAATTCCTGCGCGTATGCCGCAGCGGCAATGCCGATGCGGCCGTCGCCAACATGACCGGCCACCTGCTGCGCATCGAGGCCAACCTGCAGCTCGAGACCGGCGCACCGGACCGCCAGCTCGACCTCGTCAAGGCGCTGCTGGCCTGAAACGTGCAGGGGTTCCGCGTGTCCGTCACGCGGGCCGGAAGTGCGGGTTTTCCGCCATACGGCTTGCGAACTGAAGTGTATACAGTTTGGCGTACAAAATAACGCCGTTCGCCACGGCACCTGGAGATCCTCAATGACCGCTTCTTCCGTGACCGTCTCTTCGTCCGTTCATCCGGTCGACCAGCGACTGCCGGCCGGCAAGCTCGCCGCACTCGGTCTGCAGCACGTGCTCGTGATGTACGCCGGCGCCGTGGCCGTGCCGCTGATCGTCGGCCGTGCGCTCAACCTCAGCCCGCACGAGGTCGCGCTGCTGATCTCGGCCGACCTGTTCTGCTGCGGCATCGCGACGCTGATCCAGGCGCTCGGCGCCACGCAGTGGTTCGGCATCCGGCTGCCGGTGATGATGGGCGTGACCTTCGCCTCGGTCGCGCCGATGGTCGCGATCGCCAACGCCAATCCGGGCCAGGCCGGCGCGCAGCTGCTGTTCGGCGCGATCATCGGCGCCGGCGTGGTGTCGATCCTGATCGCGCCGCTGGTCTCGCGCATGCTGCGCTTCTTTCCACCGGTGGTGACCGGCACCATCATCGCGGTCATCGGCATCAGCCTGATGCGCGTGGGCATCAACTGGATCTTCGGCAATCCGGTGGGCCCGACCGCGCCGGCGCTGGTGGACCCGGTTTATGCCAAGTGGCTGGCCGACGTCACCTCGCCCGGCTCCGCGGTGCCGCCGATCCCCAAGGGCCTGTCGATCGTGCCTTCGGTGCCCAACCCCAAGTACGCCGACATGGGCGGCCTCGGCATCGCAGCGCTGGTGCTGGTGTCGATCCTGCTCATCGTCAAGTACGCCAAGGGCTTCGTCGCCAACATCTCGGTGCTGCTCGGCATCGTGATCGGCGCCGTCGTCGCCTCGGCCTTCGGCTTCATGACCTTCGAGAAGGTGGCCCGCGCGGACTGGATCGACATCGTGCTGCCCTTCCATTTCGGCATGCCGCAGTTCGATCCGGTCCTGATCCTGACCATGACGCTGATCATGATCGTGGTGATGATCGAATCGACCGGGATGTTCCTCGCGCTCGGCGAGATGACCGACCGCCGAATCGACCAGAAGGACCTCGCGCGCGGCCTGCGCACCGACGGCCTGGGCACGCTGATCGGCGGCATCTTCAACACCTTCCCCTACACCAGCTT
The DNA here is from genome assembly GCF_901827165.1 of Variovorax sp. SRS16. Lineage (NCBI taxonomy): Bacteria > Pseudomonadati > Pseudomonadota > Betaproteobacteria > Burkholderiales > Comamonadaceae > Variovorax > Variovorax sp. SRS16. The sequence goes on along the minus strand of NZ_LR594666.1, from coordinate 1,534,088 downwards.
CTCGCAGAACGTCGGGCTGGTGGCGGTGACCGGCATCAAGAGCCGCTACGTCTGCGTGGCCGGCGGCGCGATCCTGATCGTGCTCGGCCTGCTGCCCAAGATGGCGGCGCTGGTCGAGTCGCTGCCCACCGTGGTGCTGGGCGGCGCCGGGCTGGTGATGTTCGGCATGGTCGCGGCCACCGGCATCCGCATCCTCGCCGGCGTGGACTTCAGGACCAACCGCCACAACGCGATGATCGTCGCGGTGTCGATCGGCATCGGCATGATTCCGCTGATCGCGCCCAACTTCAAGCAATGGATGCCGCACGCGATCCACTCGCTGGTGGAGTCCGGAATCCTGCTTGCGTCCGTCGCCGCGGTGGCGCTCAATCTGTTCCTGAACGGCGCGAAGCACGACGAGGCCGCCATCATCACGGCCGCCAAGCAGGCCGAGGCTCACTGAGTCCTTCCCCTTTCCCGAATCCACCGGAGATCATCATGCAAGCCAGTGTCCACGGCATTCCAGGCGCCGATCCACGCCTCATCAACGAGGATCTGGCGCCCGTCACCGGTGCAAAGAAAACCTGGACTTCGTACAGCGTGTTCGCCATGTGGATGTCCGACGTGCACAGCGTCGGCGGCTACACCTTCGCGGCCAGCCTGTTCCTGCTCGGACTGTCGGGCTGGCAGGTGTTCGCGGCGCTGGTGATCGGCATCGGCATCGTGAACGTGCTGATGAACTGGATCGGCCGGCCGAGCCAGCAGCACGGGATCCCGTTCCCGGTGATGGCGCGCGTGAGCCTGGGCGTGATGGGCGCCAACTTCGCGGCCACGATCCGCGGCGTGGTCGGCATCGTCTGGTATGGCGTGCAGACCTACTTCGCATCGAAGGCGGTGGCCACGCTGGTGCTGGTGTTCTTTCCGGCGGCGGCCTCGCTGCAGGCCACCAGCATCCTGCGGCTGGACCTGCTGGGCTGGGGCTGCTTCCTGTTCATGTGGATCTTCCAGCTCCTGATCTTCCAGCGCGGCATGGAAGCGATCCGCAAGTTCATCGACTTCTGCGGCCCGGCGGTCTATGTGGTGATGTTCCTTCTGATGGGCTGGATCCTCTGGAAGGCGGGCTGGGACGCGCTCGACCTCACGCTCGGCGACAAGGTGCTGACGGGCTCGGAATCCTTCATCGCGATGGGCAGCGCGATCCTGCTGGTGGTGGCCTACTTCGCGGCGCTGTTGCTGAACTTCGGCGACTTCTCCCGCTTCGCGAAGACCGAGCGCGACATGAAGGTCGGCAACTTCCTGGGTCTGCCGCTCAACTTCATCCTGTTCGCGATCATCGTGGTGGTCGTCACCGCCGGCAGCGCCAAGGTGTTCGGCCACATGATCATGGACCCGGTCGAGATCGTCGGCAAGATCGACAACAAGCTGGCCGTGGTGCTGGGCAGCGTGACCTTCGTGATCGCGACCATGGGCATCAACATCGTGGCCAACTTCGTCTCGCCGGCCTACGACATCGCCAACCTGTTCCCGCGCCATGTGGACTTCAAGAAGGGCGGACTCATCGCCTCCATCCTCGCGGTGATCGTGTGCCCGTGGATCTTCGTCGACAGCCCGAAGGCGATCACCGTGTTCGTGAGCATCTTCGGCGCCGTGCTGGCACCGATGTTCGGCGTCATGGTGGCCGACTTCTATCTGCTCAAGAAGCAGGTGGTCGACGTGCAGCAGCTCTACACGATGGCGCCCGGCGGCCGCTACCACTATGACGGCGGCTGGAACAAGGTCGGCCTGGTCGCGCTCGGCCTGGCCGGTGTGATCTCGGTCGGCTGGGAGTTCTCCACGCAGCTCTTCAAGGTACTGCCCGAGAACAACTTCGGCTGGGTCATCGGCGCCGTGGCCGGTGCGCTGATCTACATGCTGATGATGCGCGGCGCCAAGCGCACCTGAGGCGGCGCGGACTCAGATCATCGCCAGCGGCCTCTTGCCGCGCGGCGGTGGATGCAGGCGGTCGATGGCCGCGAGCGCCTCGGAGCCGAGCGTCAGTTCGGCCGCGGCGAGGTTCTCGCGCAAATGGGCTTCGTGCGCCGCCTTCGGAATCGCGACGACACCCGGCTGCGCCACGGCCCAGGCGAGCGCGAGCTGCGCGGCGGTGACGCCGAATCCTTCGGCCATCGCCGCCATGCCCTTGTCGGTGGCCAATGCGCCCTGGTCGATCGGGCTGTAGGCCATCAGCGGCATCCTTCGCGCACGCTGCCAGGGCAACAGGCTGAATTCGGGCCCGCGTTCGGCCACCGAGTAGTAGACCTGGTTCACGGCGCAATCCGGCGTCGCGCCGCACACGGCCGCCAGTTCTTCCATGTCGTCGGTGTCGAAGTTGCTGACGCCCCAGTGCCCGATGCGCCCCGCGGCCACCAGCGCGCGCATCGCTTCGCAGGTGTGCGCCAGCGGATGCTCGCCGCGCCAGTGCAGCAGATAGAGATCGATGCGGTCCAGCCCCAGCCGCGCCAGGCTGCGCGCACAGGCCGCGGGCGTGCCCTTGCGGCTGGCGTTGTGCGGATAGACCTTGCTGACGATGAAGAGCTCCTCGCGCTTCACGTCGCCGGCGCGCAAGGCCTCGGCCACCGCCTGGCCGACCACCTTCTCGGCACCGCCCTCGCCGTACATCTCGGCGGTGTCGATGAGGCGATAACCCATCGCGATCGCGGCGCGCACCGCGGCCACTTCGGCCGCGCGCCGGCCCGGCGTTTCGCCCATCCGCCAGGTGCCGAGGCCGAGCACTGGCATCGTGCCGCCCGTGGACAGTTCGAGAGATCGCATCGCAGCTCCTTGTGTGCGTGAGGCTAGGCCTTCGTTCATAGGCCGTCCGGGAACTGGCGCCGGCCGGGTACATCGCCGACCATGGACAGCACCCGAGAGAACCGGATCCCGCAGCCATGTCCGCCAACGACAACATCCTAGTGGCTTCGCTCATGCTGTTCGCCGCGTTGAATCTCGCCGGGCACCACGGCGGCGAACGCGCGTACGAGCGCGAACCTGCACCGCAGGAAGTCACCGAGATGATCGATGAAGCCCTGACCTTCCCTGCCGCCGGCGACGACCTCACCATGTACATCAGCGGCCGCTTCACCGAGCGGGACGGGCGCATCGTCCAGCTGCCCGCCAGCGCTGCGCCCGCGACGCCTGTGCTCTGAGCGGCTGCACCATCTCGATCGCGGCGCGCACCGCGGCGACTTCGGCTGCGCATCCACCCGACGTCGCCCCGCATTGGCGAGTAAGCATATTCAGTTTTTTTATGGAACAGCGTCTCGAGCCGGCGTTACGAAAAGCGAGGAATTCATTCATCACCACTCTTCTTCAACGAGGTGCTGCATCGCAGCCTGGATCTTTCATGAGACATATCACTGTCAAGGTTCCGGGGGACTCGCCTGGCGCCATACGCCCTGTCGAACCCGACACCACGAACAAGCCGGCGCCGTTGAAGCTCCGCGTCGCTCCAGGTGGCGCTTCCTTTGCCCATACCCCACGGTCTTCGCGGCCCCCACGTTCCGAAGCGGCCGCAGGAGAACCCGGTGCGCTGTCGCCGCCGCGCTCGCGTTCGGCCTTCTCTGCAATCAACGACAACATGTCGAACCTCTCTTCGGTCTCCCTGGACAGCGCATCGGAAACGATGCCGGCCTGGCTGGACGAAGAGCCGGGGAGTTTCGTGCTGCGAAGCGAGTCCTCGGAAGAAGAAGCGTGGAGCACATCGTCGCAGGATGAGTTCGATGACGAGGAGCCATTGCACCCCTCGCACGGCGACTACGAGCGGACGATTTCTCCGCGCCCGATGTTCACGGACGACGCGTCGGCGGACGCCTTCGGGATAGATCCGGAAAAGCTGGCCGAAGCCAGAGCGGCGATGAAGAACACCTTCACGATCTGGTACCAGCATGCCAGGCGCCGGCAGCACGCGAAGGCCGACAGCAAGAACTACGAGGCGAAGCAAAGGCCCTACACGAAGACGGATGGCGAAACCGGAACGGAGACGCAGTTGCTCAGAATCGAACCGACCCGGGCCGAGCGCCTCCAGGCAAGCAACAGCAAGGCGGGAAAACAAGCAGCGGCGGGCACGAACCGTGCGAAGGCCTTGATGCGCAACCTGACCGGTACCCACCGCCGGTACGGCAGCAACTATGCGAGCGACAAGGGCACGGAGGGGCTGCTGAACAACAGGAAGCTGGAGCCGGTCGTGTTCGCCTCTGGCATGCTCACCGAGGGAAAGATCGATGCCTCCATTGTCGGCGCCGCCGGCGTCCATACCTCGGCGATCGGCGGGGCGCTGGGCTTTGCCAGCGTGCCGGCTTCGATCGCCGACACCCTGGACGTCCTGGACACCTATACCGGATTGCTCAGCAGCAAGGCCCAGGCCAAGGCGGATCTGCGTCACTGCGAAGACGCGCGTCGATTCATGCTCTACCTGGAGAACGCGACGCCGGAGGAGGCGCAGAACTATCTGGTGTTCTGCCAGGCAGCCCAGAAGCTGCTCGGTCGAACCAGGGAAGTGCGAGCGACCCACGCCGCGGTCAAGACGGACGCCGCCAAGGGTGGGGTCGTGCAGCCGGTGTCCACCGCGGCGTCGACCTCCGTCCAGATCGCCAACCTCGTGGTCGGCTCTCCCGCCGTCGGCTATGCGAGTGCGGCGTTGGCGCCATTGACCATAGCCAGCGCAGGCCTCGATATTCATTTGAGCAAGCAGGAGCAGGCGCGCAGACAGGCACAGCGCGAGTCGGCGATCGAGCGCAAGGAGGCAATGGCCGAGGTGCTGAGGTCTTGTGCCGGGCATCCTCGATACGCACTTCTGGCGGGCATCGTTGCCGGGCTGAACGCGCAGCAGGATCGATTGATTCGCCAGGCCAAGGTCGAATACGTATTTGCCAAGGCCCGGGAAATCAAATCCGCCACGAGCATGCCCTTGAGTGTGGCTGGCGCCGTGACAACCGCCCTGGTCGCCGGCGGCGTGGCCACTGCCGCAACGGGGGGCGCCGTGGCGGCGGTGGTGGCCGTGCCGGCCCTGGTCATGGCGGCTTTGCTCACGGTGCGAGCCCGTCGCCGGGCCAGGGCCGAGCACACGTCGAAATGGCGCCAGCGCGGCGTTTGCGCCCTGGCCTTCCATATGCCGCGCAAGGTGCTGGAGCAAAAGCTGGCCGGCACGCATCCCGACGGCTCGAACTTCCAGGTGAATATCGGAGAAGGCGAATACCTGGCCCAGTTCCAGACCTTTGCCGGCATCCGCCCGATCGACTTCAACGTTCGCGACAACGAGTACGCCGCGCTTCGAGGGCTGGCACTGCAAGTTCAGGACTTCATCCTGGCCCGCGATGCCGATGCCGCGGCGCCCTTCACCGCGCTGCTGAATGCGCTCGACGTCAACGAAGTCGATCTGCTGGCCCTGTGCAAGTCCGCCGCGGCCAAGCCATCAGAATTGCGGGCGGACTACATCCAGAACTACCTTGCGCCCCTGCTGGGAATGAAGTTCCGGATGGAGGGCGCAACGCAGGCGCTCCCCCACGTGTCGGTCTTTCTCGACGCCTTCAGGCTCGCGTGGATGAAGGTCCACGACAAGATGCCCAAGACCGTGGGCACCGATGATTTCTACGACCGAGTCCGATGGAAATTGATGGCCCGATATGCCGATCCGAAGGAGGGCATGGCGGCCTTCATCAAGACAACGGGCGAGTTCCTGAGCAAGACCCGGGACGGACCGCATCCCTCCTACGACCTGAACCTCTACAACGAGTTGCAGCGCTTTCGCGCCTATTGCCTCCAGGTGCAGGAAATGCGTGCGCAAGCGGCGCCAACGAAGACCGAGGAGATGAAGTCGAGGCAGAAAGACGGACGCAAGAACGCCGCGAGGACCGGCCCGGCCGAATGGCGAGTCTCGGGGAACGACCTGGCAGCCCGCGCGGTGCGGTCGGCGAACGCCAAGGCCGGTCCGCCGATTGCCGCATTGGAGCCGACGCTGAGTCGGAGCCACGGCCCCTTGATCAGTCACAAACAAGAGGAGAAGGAAAAGAAGGGGACGGAAAGGAAGCCGCTGATACCGGCGATTCATCGAAGCCTCGATTCATCGAGCGGACGATCCGATGCTGCGCGGCAGGACGAGACGCCGCCGACGAGCCCGAGGACGCCCACGACCCCGAGGACACCGAGGACCTTGCGGACGCGCAGCAGCCCGAGGACGCAGACACCCTCGAGAACGCTGAGAACGCCAGGGAGCCCGCGCACGCCAAGGACGCCGACGCCGCACTCGGAGGTGATGCCGACGCCCATCGTGCCGGCGCGCGAAGCGCCGAAGACGAACCGAAACCCCGATGAATAGGCGAACCCCTGAGCGCGGCATTCGCGCGAAGGGTCGATCGACGCAGACCCGCCCTTCGATGGGGCAACGTCGATGAAAGACGCCTCAAGATGGCGACTCATTCGCCCCTCGATGGGGCCTCTTCTCGGTCTGCATGAAAAGACTTGCGCAAATCGCGCATGACTGGAACGGCGGCAGGGACCGCGTTACGAAGAGTGAGGAATTCATTCATCACCACGCTTCAAGGAGCACGCATGAGCAGAGAAGACTACGCTCGATTCGTGGAAGACTTTTGCGATGACCTCGGCATCGAGCAGTCCGACGAGGTATTGCATCGCGGCCTTCTGCAGGTGGACGACACGCTGATCGGCATCGAATATCTCGACGCGCGAGAAGAGGTCCGCATTCTCATGGACCTCGGAGAAACAGAAGTCGACACAAGAAGCGAGCTGCTCGCGCTCTTGCTGGAGGCCAATCTCGGCAATACCAGCCTTTGCCTGCCGACCTTCAGCATGCATCCCGAGACACGGCATCCGATCGTCGCGTACCACGTGCCGCTGCAGGCATTGCTCGATGAAGAGCTCGACCTCGCGCTCGTGCTTCAGGAACACATGGTTCCGATGCTCGCCGAATGGAGGAGCGCGGTGGATGAAGCGCTCGACGCAGAACGGAAAGGTGCGGAACTCGCGCCGCTTGCGGGCGCACGGGTCTGAACGAATCAATGAAAGGGAGTCATTCATGGACAACATCGGCAGGCGCAACAAGATCCAGCGGACCCGGACGACGGGCGATGCGACGGTGGAGACGGTGAGGGATGTCAGGCGGCTGCGCAAGACCTTGCGCAAGCCCGACCCGAATGCGCCGGCGCCAGGCAGCGAAGGCGGCCGCTCTGTCATGCGCATCAAGGTCGCCGAGAGCGGCAGCTTTTTCTCACAGGCTGGCGAAGCGCTGCGGCCCTGGGGGCCTGACACGACCGGGAATCGGCTCAGCCTCTCCGATTCGCGACGCACGCGCCGTCCGGCCTTCGTACCCAGGCTCGACATGGCGCACCGACTTCATGAATCCGGGGACGGCATGACGCGCATTTCCTCGAGCAGCGAGAGCGACACGCCCATCGTTTCGCCGCGCCGTGCGACCGACGAGCCGGATCCTCTCTTCGGTCTCGATCCCGAAAAGCTTCAGCAGCAACGCGCCCTCTTGCAATCCGACTTCGACCGCAAATACGACTTTGCGAGAAAGCATCAGACCGACAGGATCGGGCGCAAGAACTACGTGGAAGTACAGGAGCTGGTGCCTTCGGAAGAAGGCCAGCTTCAAAGGGAGACGCAATGGGTCAGGTCCGGAAAGACCTATGCGGAGCGCTTCCTCGAGCACAATGCCGAGACGGAGAAGAAGATCCAGACAGGCTTCAATCGCATGAAGCGCGTCGCACGCAGCCTGACCCACAGCCCGCGCAGGACCGGCAACAACTATGCAAGCGACAAGCCCATGGACGAGCTGCTGAGCCTCAAGAAGATGCAGGGAGTCCTGGGTACCTTGACCACGCAGACCGCAACGAGATTGGACTTCGGTATCGCCGGCGCCGCGAGCGCCGCCGTCCCGGGTGCGGCCAACGCCCTGCCCCTCGTGGGCGTCGTGGCGGGCGGCGTCGACGCCGTGCAAGCCGCCCGCGCTGCCGTGCAATTGCACAGCAGCGACACCCGCATCGAGGCGCAACTGCGGCATCTCAACGATGCCGAGCGATTCCTTCGCTTTCTGTGGGCCGCAACGCCGAAGGAGGCGAAGCACTACCTGCAATTCGACCAGGCGGCCCGACAACTGCTCGAACCGACCAAGGAAGAGCGCGCAGCCAGGGCTGCCCTGAAGGACGACATTCTCAACAGGGCCGTCGTGTTGCCGCCGATGACGCTCGCCTCGACCGGCGTGCAGATCGCCGGCATGGCGGTGACCACCGGTGCAACCGCCGCCGCCGGCGCGGCGCTGTCACCGCTGGGCATTGCGAGCAGCGCCATCGACATTCACCAGGGCAAGCAGGAACAGAAGTATCGGCGCGAACAGATACGGCTGGCGAAACTGCGCAAGGCCGCGATGAGCGCCGTGGTAGCGGCTCATGCCGGACATCCCAAGCACGCACTGCTGGCGGGCATCGTCGCCAGTCTCAGCGCAGGACAGGATCGGCTGCTTCGCGACGCCAGCGCCGGCAAGGCCTTCGGCAAGTTCCGCGAGATCAGGGGTGCCGTCAGCATCCCCCTGACGACCGGCGCCACCGTCGCGACCGGACTGGTGCTCGGCGGCGTCGCCACCGCGTTGACAGGGGGCATCGCGGGGGCGGTGGCCACCGTGCCCATCCTGGTCCTGCTCGGCGTGCTGACGAACGAGGTCCACCGCATCGCGCGGGTCGAGCACAAGGCCAAATGGCGCCAGCGCGCAGCCCAGGTGATTGCGCTGGACACACCGCGTGATGTGCTGGAACAAATGCTGGCCGGCATCCATCCGGGAGGATCGACGTTTCGGCTGGAAATCCGGGAAGGCGACTATCTCGCGGAATTCCAGACCTTCGCCGGAGTCCGCCTGATCGAACTCGACGTTCTCGAGAATGAATACGTGGGCCTTCACGCGCTGGTGCTGCAGATTCACGACCTCGTCACGGGCGAGGACCGCGGTGACGCGTCTCCGTTCCTCGACCTGCTGGAAGCCCTCGGCATGCATTCGGTCATGCGGCTTGCCGTTTGCAAGGCGGCATCCGGCGAGCCTTCGATCGCGCAACGCGACTTCATCCAGAACCATCTGGCGCGCACCTGCCTGGGCATGACTTTCCGCATGGCAGGCCCGATGCAGGCGCTTCCCCATGTGTCCGTGTTTCTTCGACATTACGGTTCCGCCTGGATGGAGACCGTCGAAGACAGCAAGCTTCTGTCGGCGTCCCAGATGGCCGAGGGTTTGGAGTCCGAGGCGCTCAAGGAGCTTGTTCACTCCGACAGATTCCTGGCCGCAGTACGCTCGAAACTGGTTGCCCGATACGTCAACCCGAAAGAGGGGTTGGCAGCCTTCATGCAGAGGTCACGCGAATTCCTGCACAAGACCTGGGGGATGTCGCACCCCGCCCGTGACTTGAACCTCTGGAACGAATTGCAGCGCTTCTGCGACTATCAGCAAAGCGTCGAACAAGACCTGCTGGAAGGCGATATCAAGCGCAAAAAAGCGAGCCGCGCGGACGACGTTGCGAAAGCGCCCGAGATCCAGCAAGCCGGACGGAAGTTGGCGCAGTCGAAGAAAGAGTCGGAGGCGAAGGCGCAGATGGAGGCATCATCGAGGGCAGCGGTCATTGCCAGGGAAATGAAGAAGATCGAAAAGCACCCCACCCTCGCAAAGAGCCTCCCGGCGAGCAACCGGGCCCCGGCGAAAATGCCGAAGATCGATCGACGCATCAATTCATGGAGCGACGTGTCCGGAGAGTCGGAAGGAGAGAAGCAAGCGTTGCTGAAGACGCCCAGGACTCCGAAAACCAAGCGACGCTTCGATGATTGACCCGCGTCGGACCGGCCGCGGCGCCGCTCAGTCGCGGATTCCGACCAGCAAGCGCGGCAGCAGAAGCTCCGCCGCGCCGCGCAGTACCACGGCCGCCGAAGCGTCGAGGTGCAGGGGCGCGACGTCGAGCGTGATGAGCCGGCCGCCCTTGGCGAGCGACGCCAGCGGCAGGTCGGCCGCGGGGTAGACGATCGCCGTGCTGCCGACCAGCAGGAAAACGTCGGCCTCCTCTGCCGCCATCTGGGCGTCGAGCAGCACGCCGGGGTTCAGCATCTCGCCGAACATCACGACATCCGGGCGCGCATGCGAGCCGCAGCGCAGGCATCGGTGCAGCGGCCACGGTCCGTGCCGGTTGCCGCAATGATCGCAGCGCCAGCGGCGCAGCGAACCGTGCAGTTCCAGCACGTCCAGGCCGCCGGCGCGGGTCAGGAGGCCGTCGACGTTCTGCGTGATGAGCCGCGTCGCCGGACGCAAGCGCTGCAACTCCGCCAATGCCAGGTGGCCCGGATTGGGCTCGGCCGCCTCCACCGCCGCGAGGCGCTCGGCCCAGAAGCGGGTGAAGCCGGCCGGGTCCCGCTGCAGGTCGTCGGCATGCGAGAACTTCAGCGCGCCCTGCTGCATCCACAAGCCGTCGGCCTCGCGGTAGGTCGGAATGCCCGAGGCCTTCGACAGCCCCGCGCCAGAGAGCACGGCGATGCGCCGCGCCGAGCGCAGCAGCGCGATGGCGGTGTCGAGGGGGCCAGGGTTCTCGGTCATCGGCGTTGGCCTGAATTCTGCATCGACGCCCGCGCTCGCATGCGGGGCGGCTTTCGACTCGGGAATACCCGCACAGCAAAATCCCAAATCTTGCCTACATTGCTTGTATGCAAGATAAATAACTTCTTGCATGCAAACATCACGGAGATCTCCCATGCCCCGTTTCGCCAAGTCTCTCTTCGGTCAGGTGGTCATCGCGCTGGTGCTCGGCGTGGCGGTGGGCCTGTTCTTTCCGGCCTTCGCCGCCAAGCTGCAGCCGCTCGGCGACGGCTTCATCAAGCTGATCAAGATGATCATTCCGGTGCTGGTATTCTGCGTGGTGGTGCACGGCATCGCCGGCGCGGGCGACCTGAAGCGCGTCGGGCGCGTCGGCGTCAAGGCGCTGGTCTACTTCGAGGTGCTGACCACCATCGCGCTGGGGCTCGGGCTGGTGCTGGCCTTCGTCTTCAAGCCCGGCGTCGGCATGAACGTCGACCCGGGCAAGCTCGATCCCAGCGCGATGGCAAGCTACGCATCGAACGCCGACAAGCTCACCCACGGCGGCACGGTCGACTTCCTGATGAAGCTGATCCCGACCTCCGTGGTCAACGCCTTCGCGACCGGCGACGTGCTGCAGGTGCTGCTGTTCGCGGTACTGTTCGGCTGCGCGCTGACGCTCCTGGGCGAGCGCGGCAAGCCGGTCGCCGTGGTGGTCGACGCGCTCTCGCTGGTGCTGTTCAAGATCATGGGCATCATCATCAAGCTGGCACCGCTGGGCGTGCTGGGCGCGATCGCCTTCACGGTGGGCCAGTACGGCATCGGGTCGCTGAAGCAACTCGGCATGCTGGTCGCGCTCTATTTCGTCTCGGTGCTGATCTTCGTGTTCGTGGTGCTGGGGCTGGTGATGCGCCTGTCGGGCTTCAGCCTCATGAAGCTGCTGCGCTACCTGCGCGAGGAGCTCGCGATCGTCTTCGCGACCACCTCCTCCGATGCGGTGCTGCCGCAGATCATGGCCAAGCTGCGCTACATGGGCATCCGCGATTCGACCGTGGGCCTGGTGATCCCGACGGGCTATTCATTCAACCTCGACGCCTTCTCGATCTACATCACGCTGGCCGCGGTGTTCATCGCCCAGGCCACCAACACGCCGGTCTCGATGACCGACCTGCTGACCATCCTGGCGATCGCGCTGGTCACTTCCAAGGGTGCGCACGGCGTGCCGGGCTCGGCGATCGTGGTGCTGGCCGCGACGCTGCATGCGATCCCGGCGATCCCCGCCATCGGCCTGGTGCTGGTGCTGTCGGTCGACTGGTTCATGGGCATCGCGCGCGCCCTGGGCAACCTGGTCGGCAACTGCGTCGCCACGGTCGCGATCGCGGCCTGGGAAGGCGACATCGACCGCGAGCGCGCGCACGCAGTGCTCAATGGCACCCATTCGCCCGAGGACGAGCCGCTGGCCGAAGCCGGTTCGCCGGCCGTCCTGCCCGGCGCGATCCCGCTGGCACACTGACGCCCCATGACCGACATCACACCGACCACCATCGCCGAGCGCGTCGTCGAGGCCATCCTGGCGCAGAAGCTCGCGCCCGGCGAACGGCTGGGCGAGCAGGCGCTGGCGGAAAACTTCGGTGTGAGCCGCACGATGGTGCGCGAGGCGCTGATGCAGCTGCAGGCGCGCGGCTTCGTCGAGGTGCAGTCGCGCCGCGGCTGGTACGTGGTCGAACCTTCGGCCGAGGAGGCGCGCGATGCCTTCGCGGCGCGCCGCATCGTCGAGGCCGGCATCCTGGCCGAAGCCGGGCGGCCGCTCGCGAAGGTGATCCGCAAGCTGCGCGAACACATCGCCGACGAGAAGCGCGCAATCGCCGGCGCCGATGCCGCCACGCGCGCCTTCCTCCTGGCCGATTTCCATGTCTGCCTGGCCGACCAGATGGGCCACCGGCTGCTGTGCGACGTGCTGCGCGACCTCACGGCGCGCACCACGCTGGCGGCCACGCTGTTCCAGTCGACGCACGAGGCGGCGCAATCGTGCGCCGAGCACGCGGCCATCGTCGCTGCGCTCGAGGCCGGCGACACGGCGCGCGCGCGGCAGTTGATGCTCGACCACATCGGCAACGTCGAGGAAGCGCTGGAGGTCGAGGCCACGGCCGGCCCCGGCGCCGACGAGCGCCTGCGCGCGACGCTGGCGCCGGTGGCGCTGCCGCGCGCGCGCTGACTGCGCCGCGGGTGCGGCAGGGCCAAGGTCGGCTACAGTCGATCTGCCTATGAATTCCCCCCAGCTTCAACGCGGCGTCTTCCTGTTCCTGCTGTTCGCGGTCACGATCGCCTTCGGCTGGATCCTGTTTCCCTTCTTCGGCGCGGTGATGTGGGGCATGGCGCTGGCGATCCTGTTCACACCGGCCTACAAGCGGCTGGCCAGGAAGATGGGCAACCGGCGCAACCTGGCGGCCATCGCCACGCTGTCGCTGGCGCTGGTGGTGGTGGTCATCCCGCTGAGCGTGATCACCGTCTCGCTGGTCGACGAGGTGTCGCTGGTATCGCAGAAGATCCGCTCGGGCGACATCAACTTCGCCAACTACTTCCAGCAGGTGGTCAATGCCATTCCGCACTGGGCGCTCAACCTGCTGGACCGCTTCGGGCTGGGCAACGTCGAAGGCCTCATCAGCCGCATCTCCGCCGGCGCCGCGCAAGGCAGCCAGGCCATTGCCGCGCACGCGCTCAGCATCGGCCAGAACACCTTCGACTTCCTGGTGAGCTTCGCGATCATGCTGTACCTGCTGTTCTTCCTCTTGCGCGACGGCGGCGATCTGTCGAAGACGATCCGCAATTCGCTGCCGCTCGCCAAGCCGCACACGCACTACCTGCTGAACAAGTTCACCACCGTCATCCGCGCCACCATCAAGGGCAACGTCGCGGTCGCCGCGGCGCAGGGCATCATCGGCGGGCTGAGCTTCTGGTTCCTGGGCGTGCAGGGGGCGCTGCTCTGGGGCGTGCTGATGGCTTTTCTCTCGCTGCTGCCGGCCGTGGGCGCGGCGCTGATCTGGCTGCCGGTGGCCATCTACTTCCTCGCCACCGGCGCGATCTGGCAAGGGTTGACGCTGATCTTCATTGGCGTCTTCGTGGTCGGCCTGGTGGACAACATCCTGCGGCCGCTCCTCGTCGGCAAGGACACCCAGATGCCCGACTACGTCGTGCTGATGTCGACCATCGGCGGCATCGCGCTCTTCGGCATCAACGGCTTCGTGATCGGGCCGGTGATCGCGGCACTGTTCATGGCGGTCTGGGACCTGTTCGCTTCCTCCAACGAGGAAGACGGCAACGCGCCGCCCTCGCCGTGAACGTCGACGCCCATGCATCGACTGGCACAGGCACGATCGAACGGCCCGGAACTTCACCGGCCTCCTCCCCTCTACATCCCACACCGACAGGAGACGTGGGAATGACAAGTCAATGAGTCAGCGCGGCCAGAGCGTCCAGTACGCAAGAAGTCCCCTGCTTGCCAGCAAGACCCCGGTCTGGCGCAGCAAGCTGATCGTCGCCGGCATCGCGTTCGGTTTCCTGATGCTGGCGGCCCGCGCGGTCTTCGTGCAGGTGATCGACAACAGTTTCTTCCAGCACCAGGGCGAGGTGCGCTTCGTGCGCACGCTCGAGCTGCCGGCGGACCGAGGCCGCATCCTCGACCGCAATGGCCTGATCCTGGCGTCCGACATCCCGTCGCCGAGCATCTGGGCCGTACCCGAGAACGTCGAGCGCGACGACCCCGCCGTCAAGGCCAAGCTCAGGCAGGTCGCCAAGCTGCTGGGCATGCCGCAGAAGGACCTCGACCAGAAGCTCGACGACGACGACAAGTCTTTCGTCTGGCTCAAGCGGCAGGTCGACGATCCGGTGGCGCGGCAGATCGCCGAGCTCGACATCAAGGGCATCCACTTGCGCAAGGAATACAAGCGCCGCTATCCGATGGGCGAAGCCGCGGCGCACGTGGCCGGCTTCACCAACGTCGAGAACACCGGCCAGGAAGGAATCGAACTCGCCTTCGACAAGGAACTCGCCGGCAAGGCCGGTTCGCGCCGCGTCATCAAGGACCGGCTCGGCGCCGTCGTCGAGGACACGGGCGAGCAGGTGCCGCCGATCGAAGGCAAGGACATCCAGCTCAGCCTGGACGATCGGATCCAGTCGGTGGCCTACGAGAAGCTGCGCGATGCGGTGATCGCCAACAAGGCCCGGGCCGGCAGCGTGGTGGTGGTCGATGCGGTCAGCGGCGAACTGCTGGCGATGGCGAACTACCCGAGCTTCGACCCCAACGACCGCCACAACCTCACCGGCGAACAGCTGCGCAACCGCGCGATGACCGACGTGTTCGAGCCGGGCTCGACGATGAAGCCGGTCACGGTCGCGACCGCGCTCGAGCTGGGCCGCGTCAAGCCGACCACGATCATCGACACCAACCCGGGCCGCATCACCGTGTCCGGGGCGACCATCCACGACGACGAGAACTTCGGCGTGCTGACGGTCGAAGGCGTGATCCAGAAGTCCAGCAACGTCGGCGCGACCAAGATCTCGCAGCGCATGACGGCCCACGAGATGTGGGATTCGTTCACCGCGATGGGTTTCGGCCAGAAGCCGCAGACGGTGTTCCCCGGCGCGGTCACCGGGCGGCTGCGGCCGTGGAAGTCGTGGCGGCCGATCGAGCAGGCCACCATGTCCTACGGCTACGGGCTGTCGGCCTCGCTGTTCCAGATCGCACATGCCTACACGGCCTTCGCGAACAACGGCAAGATCATTCCGGTGACGCTGGTGAAGGCTAGCGTGCCGCCGATCGGCGTGAGGGTCTTCTCGCCGGAGGTCGCCAGCGAGGTCCGCAAGATGATGCACATGGCGGCGTCGCCCGGCGGCACCGCGCCACTGGCGCAGACCGAGGGCTATTCGGTCGGCGGCAAGACCGGCACCGCGCACAAGCAGGAAGGCAAGGGCTACGCCGGCAACAAGTACCGCGCCTGGTACACGGGCATGTCGCCGATCGACAAGCCGCGCATCATCGTCGCGGTGATGATCGACGAGCCGAGCGCCGGCAAGTACTTCGGCGGCCTGGTGGCGGCGCCGGTGTTCAGCCAGGTGGTGCAGGAGACGCTGCGCATCATGGACGTGCTGCCCGACCTGGCCGTCGCGCAGCAGGTGCACTGAGCCGGCGCCCGGCCGGCCGCGGCTTGACGACCTGCCGCAGCCCGTCCAGCCCGGGGCCGACGCTCTCGGCCTCGGCGCTCTCCGAATAGACGGCGTAGGCGGGGTACAGGAACTCGGGTGCGCCCGGCACGCGGTGCAGGCGGCCCGATGCGAGGTGGCCGCGCACGACGTCCAGCCGGAAGTAGCCCGAGCCGCCGGCCGCCAGCAGGTATTCGCGGCCCAGCGGGCCCAGGCTCGCCGACACGCCGGCACCCGACAGATCGGGAAAGGCCAGGTCGTGCTGCACGGCGAATTCCTGGCCCCAGTCCACATACACGTAGTCGTCGGCCTTGGGCGCGTGGCCGCCGGGAGAGGTCGTCACCATCACGAGCTTCTCCTCGATCAGCAGTTCGATCCGCAGGCCGGGCCGCTGGTGCGGCGCATACATCACGGCGATGTCGAGCGTGCCTTCCGAGACCCGGCTCAGCAATTGCTCCGACAGGCCGACTTCGGTGCGCAGCGCCAGTTGCGGCGCGGCGCGGCGCATCCACAGCAGCCAGTTGAGCAGCAAGGGCTCCCAGAGGCTCACTTCGCAACCCACCGTGAGCACGGCCTGCCGGCCGGGCGGCACCTGCATCTGGTGCTGGGCCTGTTGCCAGGCCTGCACCAGGATCAAGGCATAGCGCCGGAAGCGCTCGCCGGCCGGCGTCAGCGTGGCGCCCGCGCGGTTGCGCACGAACAGCGTGCGGCCCAGCAGTTCCTCGAGCGAACGCACGCGCGCGCTGATGGCCGTCTGCGTCAGATGAAGACGCTCGGCCGCGCGCAGGAAGGAGCCGCTCGACACGATCTCCAGAAAGGTCTTCGCGAGGTTGATGTCCATGGGTTGTTCTGCTGCATTCTGGTCTTCAATGCAATCTTATTGCACTCAATGGCATTTGAATTCGTTTTACTTGCCGACCCCAAAGTTCGAAGATGTATCCACGCCTGTTGGCGGATGGACCGGACTCAAGACAAAGGAGTGCACCATGTTTGCAAGAGAAATCATGACATCGCCGGTGATCACCGTCTCGCCCCTCACACCGGTGAACGACATCACGGCCTTGATGCGCGAGCGCCATATCAGCGGCGTGCCCGTGCTGGATGCGGACCAGCTGGTCGGCATCGTGAGCGAATCCGACCTGCTGCATCGCTACGAGGCCGAAGCCGATCGCTGCGCGCCCCGGCCTTGGTGGAGCCGGCTGATCCAGCGCAGCGCGCCGCCGCTGCGCTATGTGCGATCGCACGGGACGCGGGCAGCGGACATCATGACCTGCGGCACGGTGTCGGTGACCGAGGACACGCCGCTGGCGCAGATCGCCCTGCTGCTGACCACGCGCCAGCTGCGCCGCGTGCCGGTGCTGCGCGGCAAGCGGCTGGTCGGGATCGTGACCAGCGCCGACCTTGTCGCGGCATTGCTCGCTCACAGCGAGAAGCAGCCGGACTGCCCGCATTGCGACGAAGAGATCCAGGCCCGCCTGACGGCGGAACTCGACCAGCAGGAGTGGTGGAATCCGCATTGGTCGCACCTGTCGGTCATCGACGGGATCGTGAGCTTCCACGGCATGATCGAGCACGAGGCGCAGCGGGACGCGGCGCGCGTGGCCGCCGAGAACACGCCCGGCGTGCGCGGCGTGGTGGACGACCGCATCCGTGCAGCCGACTGGCAGGCCATGGCCTGAGCCAGGAACGCGGACAGATGAACGCCAGGACGCCCTGCGCGACACGGTCGAGCGCCGCCTCGGCACCGCCGCTGGCGCTGCACCTCGCTGGCCAGGACCGGCTCCGGCAGCAGTGCGCGTCGCTGAGAAGCCTGGCGCACCGTCTGGACGAACCCGGTGCAGCGCAAGAGCGCGAGAGCATCCGCACCGCGCTGAACGCACTGAGCCAGGCTTTCCAGGCCACGCTCGAATGGCATCGCTCGGATCAGGAAGTCGATCTCTTTCCCGCGCTGCTCGAATCGATGGCCGGCTCGGACGCGGTCTGCATCCGGCAGATGGCGGCCGATCTGACGGCGGAGCACCGCGCGCTCGAAGCACGGTGGCATCGGGTGCGCGCGGCGCTCGACGCCGTCGCCCAGGGCGGGAATGCCGGGATGCCGTCGGCGGAGGTCGACGCGCTGGCATCGCTGTGCGAGCGCCACACCGCGTTCGAGGATGCCGAGCTGCTGCCGATGGCCGAGCGCCTGCTGAGCGATCCTGAACTGGCGCGCCTCGCGCACGCGATGGCCGAACGCCGCGAGGAGCCGTAGCCGCCACAGTCCAGCGCCCGCACGGGCGCCCCGCTTCGGGATCTTCTTCTTGCGCAACGCGCCTCGGTGCCGGCATCGAAAGGCGGCCAGGGTTTCTTTTATGTCACGTCGTGATATAAACGGAACCCCCTGTTGCTGTGCCTGCCTGCCTGTGAATGCGCGAACGCTTGCCAAGAAAGACTTCGAATCGCTGTCCGAATTCCGCTACCAGATGCGCCGCTTCGAGCGCTTCTCCGAGCGGGCGGCACAGGGCGAAGGCATCACGCCGCAGCAATACCTGCTGCTGCTCCACATCAAGGGATTTCCCGGCCGCAAGTGGGCGACCGTCGGCGAGCTCGCCGACCGCCTGCAGATGCAGGCGCATGGCGCGGTGGCGCTGGTCACGCGCTGCGAGACGCTGAACCTCGTCGAACGCCGGCCCAGCGAGATCGATCGCCGGCAGGTCGAGGTGCACCTCCTCGACCAGGGCGAGCAGGTGCTGCACCGGCTGGCCGACCTGCACCGCGCCGAACTCAAATCGCTGAAAGGCGTGTTCCAGATTCCCCAGATCGACTATCCCCCATCACCATGACGCATCTCCATCGCGGCGACTTCGCCCTCAATGCACGCCTGCTGCGCATCACGGCCATGGCCGCCGTGATCGGTGCGCTCAGCACCGCGGCAGCCTACGTGCTGCTGGACCTCATCCGCTTCTTCAACAACCTGTTCTTCTTCCAGACCTTCTCGATCGCCGACCGCTCGCCGGCCGACAACACGCTCGGCGCCTGGGTCATCGTGGTCCCGGTCATCGGCGGCCTGATCGTCGGCGTGATGGCGCGCTACGGCTCGGACAAGATCCGCGGGCACGGCATTCCCGAGGCGATCGAAGCCATCCTCTTCGGCAAGAGCAAGATGTCGCCGAAGGTCGCGCTGCTCAAGCCGATCTCCTCGGGCATCGTGATCGGCAGCGGCGGCCCGTTCGGCGCCGAAGGGCCGATCATCATGACCGGCGGCGCCATCGGCTCGCTGATCGCGCAGTACTTCCACCTCACCTCGGCCGAACGCAAGGCGCTGCTGGTGGCCGGCGCGACGGCCGGGATGACGGCGGTCTTCGGCACGCCGGTCGCGGCGGTGCTGCTGGCGGTCGAACTGCTGCTTTTCGAGCTGCGTCCGCGCAGCCTGCTGCCGGTTGCCGTGGCCTGCGCGGTCGCGGGCTTCTGCCGGCCGCTGCTCATGGCGCCGGGGCCGCTGTTCCCGCTGCAGACCGCGGTGCCCGGCCCGCTCGCGATGATGTCGTGCGTGATCGCCGGGCTGCTGTGCGGCGCGCTGGCGGCGGCGCTGTCGGCTTCGCTCTACAAGGTCGAGGACCTGTTCGGCAAGCTGCCGCTGCACTGGATGTGGTGGCCGGCCATCGGCGGCGTGGCGGTGGGCATCGGTGGCTACCTGGAGCCGCGCGCGCTCGGCGTCGGCTATGACGTGATCGGCGACCTGCTGCACAACCACCTGGCCATCGGCGTGGTGCTGGCGCTGCTGGCGGTGAAGGCGGTGATCTGGGTCATCGCGCTGGGCTCCGGCACCTCGGGCGGCGTGCTGGCGCCGCTCTTGATGATGGGCGCCGGCGTCGGCGTGGCACTGAGCCGGGTGCTGCCCGGCAACGATCCGATGCTGTGGCCCATGGTGTGCATGGCCGCCACCCTGGCCGGCGTCATGCGTGCGCCGCTGACGGCGACCATCTTCGCCTTCGGGCTCACCAACGACAGCAATGCGCTGCTGCCCCTGATCGCCACCTCGGCCGTGGCCTATGGCTTCACCGTGCTGACCATGCGCCGCTCGATCCTGACCGAGAAGATCGCGCGCCGCGGCTATCACATCTACCGCGAGTACGGCATCGATCCATTGGAGCGCCACTTCGTCGAGGAAGTGATGACGCGCGAGGTCCGGACCCTCGACGCCGGCATGCCGGTGGACGAGGCGATCGCCACCTACTTCGGATCGGGCCAGCTGCACCGCGCCTTCCCGGTGCTGCGCGACGGTGCGCTGATCGGCATGGTCGACCGCACCGCGCTCGCGTCCCACAGCGCCCGGGTGCCGGCCGCGACGGTGGGTGACGCGTGCGGCGACGCCGAGCCGCTGGTGGCGCTGGCCGCCGAAAGCTGCCGCACCGTGGCGACGCGGCTGGCGCGCCATCGGCTGGAGCGGCTGCCGGTCGTGAAGGACACGGAGTCGCTGACGCTGGTGGGTATCGTCGCGCGCAGCGACCTGATCAAGCCTTCGCTGGTGCACTTCGACGATGAAGAAAAGCGCGAGCGCATGCGGGGCATGCCCTGGCAGTCGCAGTCGGAGCAGCCCTAGCGTGCTGTCGCAGAAATACGAATCACGATGTCGATGAGCAGGAAGGCCAATTGCGGGGACAACGCGGCGATGGAAAGCTTCTTCAAGACCTTGAAGGTCGAGCGCATCTACCAGGTACGCTACGACACTCGCGCTCAGGCACGCTTGGACATCCTGGACTGGATCGAGGGCTTCTATCACCGGGTGCGCATTCACTCGGCAAACGGATACCTCGCCCCGGTCACAAGAGAGCGCGGCCTCCTGGCTGCATAACTTGATATACGTGGCAACGAGGCAGGGTCACTCCACGGATATCCCCCTCGGGCGATCGCCCGCACGAGAGATGAACGCGCCCCTCCCTGGTCTGGACGGGCGTGTTGAAGAGATAGGTCGAGCGCCGCGACGCTCGAGCGCGCTACATCGTGTAGTCGCCGCTTGCCTCGGGCTGGAAGAGGACCGAGGCCACTTCTGCCGAACACTCTTCGCCGCTGGGCATGAGCCATCGGGCGACGGCGCCTTCCTTCAACCCCAACAGACTCAGCCCCACCGGGGAAAGGATGGAAATGAAGCCCGCGGCGGGCTTGGCATCGCCCGGAAAGCAGATCGTCAGCTTCTGGCGGCGCAGCGTGTGCGGGTCGACCAACTCGACCTGCGAATACATGGTGATGACCTTCGGCGGGACGTCCCGCGAGGCTACAACTTCGGTGGCCGACAGCAGATCCGCCAGATCGGGCGGAAGCTGGCCGCCGAACAACTTGGCGAGGCGTGAGAAATCCCGGTCGGTGAGCGTGCGCTCGCCGTGAATCGTTGCATGCATGACGCACTCCATTCGAGTTCGCAGGCGCCGCAAGAGCGGCGGCCCGCAGTCGCGCTGGGCTGGCGCCCGGCGATCAATGGTTGCGCTGAAGGTGGAGTGGATCGCCGGGCTCAGGGATGTGCGGCCGGCTGTCGCAATCCCAGTGTGACAACTTCGCGCCATGCGAACGCCCCGACGCTTGCCAAGAATGCAAAGGGCATCGTGGAAGCGCTGCAGCAACGGTGGAAACGCGGGAATCGCATGTCACGAGTCTATGCGGTGATGCTGCAGCGGCCAAGCGATGCCCCCACCTTCCTTGCCAGAATGACTCGGCTCAGTGCCCTTCGCACGGACTGACATTGGAAGACTCACGGGTTGCGATCCAAGACTGAGTCGCCTCAATCTGGCAGGAGGTGTGGGGGTACTGTTGTCGCTTTCGCCAAGGTCTCATAGACTCGGCGCATGCAAATCAAGGCGCATACTTTCAACACAGTTCAAGGCCAGGTCGGCTTTGCGATGTTGGCGACTCACACGTCGTGTGCCTTGGAGTTCGCTCGACCCATGGCAAGGTCGCAGCAGACGCTCGCACTTTCCTGAGCCCGGCGGTCAGCCTCTCCTCTTCTAGCGCAATTCTTTGACCGTCGGGCACCAGTCCCGCGCGGTCGCGATCTCACTTGCAAATGCAAGCCGGGTTCCTGGAATAGCCATGCACCAACCCAAGCTTCTAGAGCTTCGCTGCTGACGGACGACGTCGCACGTTCCCCTTTGGTGTTTCGCCTCTTCTGCCTCGGCCGCATCTCGCGCTTTCACCGACGCTAGAGCCTGTCTGGCGGTCCGTCGAGCCCGCATTCATCAGAACGCGGTTCGGCTTTCAGAACTGCGCGGGACAGCCACGACTCAGCAGGGCCGACTGGACCTCGGCCGCGCTGCGACCTGCCCAACTTCGTGCCAACCTGGCGCGCATCGACATGACGACGCAGTCCCATGTCTTCAGGAGAGCAACCATGAACATCCAATCCATTCTCGCCGTCACCGACCTTTCGGGGCAGGGCAACCGCACCGTCTTTCGCGCGGCCGTGCTCGCGGCGCAGCATCGCGCGTTGCTCAAGATCATCTATGCGCCCAAGGACTTCATTGCTTGCGAGAACGCCGATGCAGGCGAAGGCGTGAGGCGACTCGCCGCCGAGGTCCACACGCGCTTCGGCATTCTTGTGAAGAACGTATCCGATACGAGCGGCCGTTTGGAGGCGATTGCCGAAGAGGCCCAATGGGTCGACATGCTGGTGATCGGCGAGCATCGAGAAAAATCCGCCAGGGCCTTTTTCTGCGGGCAACCCATCGAGCGTCTTCTGCGCGTCGTTCCTTGTCCGATCCTGCTCGCGCGACTGGAGGTATTCCATCGCTACCGCCGCATCCTGGTGGCAGTCGACTTCACGCCAGAGTCCAGGAAGCTGGTGAAGTTGGCCTGGTCACTCGACAGCGACGCCCAGGTCGAACTGTTTCATGCATTGAATACGATGCATGAGGGCAAGCTGCGCTATGCGGATGTGTCCGAGCAGGCGATCAGGGCCTATCGACATGAAAGCATGCGCGATGCGCACGAGCGCATTTTCTCCTTGAGCGACTCGTCGAATGCGCGTCGCAACAGGGTCGTCGCCGCCATCGGCAAGGGCGATGCGGCGCGCCAGGCGGTCGTTCAGCAACAGCACGCGAACGCCGACCTTCTCGTCGTCGGCAAGCGTCGGAGTTCGGCTTTCACGGACTTCCTTTTCGGAAGCATCGCGCAACGCGTGCTGTGGTGGTCGAGCCGTGACGTCCTGCTGGTGCCGCACGATCTCCGGATCGACCCGAAGACCGAGGTCGCCGCATCGTCCGCGCGTCCGATTCGACGCGAACAAGTGGCTGTCGGGCAGCGCAGGAGGGCCGCATGAACACCCTGCGCTTTTTGACGACAGGGGAAGCGACCCTTTTGAGCGACGCGGCCGAGCGATGGCTGCGGCTGCGCGACGTGGAGATCAATCTCGGCGAGTTGGCTCTGAAGGTGCTCCGCGCTGCGACGCTGCGCCCGGCTGCCTGCCGACGACGGGACATCGCCAGCCTGAACTGGACCATCGACGCGCAATTTCCCGGGGCAAGTGCGCCTGTTGCGTTCACGCTGGTGTCTCCCGCAGCTGCCGACATCACGCAAGGCCGGGTATCTCTGCTCAGCTTCATCGGCTTGGCGCTGATCGGCCACGCGATCGGCGCGGTGGTCCGGTTGCCCCTTCGTGGTGGCCAAGCAGTCGACGCACGATTGGTGGCGCTCAGACCATGCCCGGAACTCACACCTATTTCTGCCGACAAGGAGACGTGAATGTTCAGTGAAGACAGGCTCGCCGGCTATCCGCTTCGGCAATCGCTGCTGGCCGGCGCGAAAGGACTTCAAATCTTCGCGAACCGTGGCGTGGTGGACTGGATGTCACGCCCCGACCGGTACCTGGTCCTCTGCGAAGGCCGGGGTGGGCGGATTTACGCCGCGGATGAATGCGCTCTGGAGGAAGCCCAGCAGATGGTACGGGACGCGCATGGCGCCAAGGTCGTCATGCGCAAGCCCGAGATCCACACCTATGTAGACCTTGACCTGGACGCATTGGTCGAGCCCGTGATGTTCCTGCGCATCAAGAGCCCGCATGCTTATGCGAAAGATATCCTGGCGGAACTCAGCGGTCGTGAGGCACGAATCCTCGAGAAGGACATGCAACGGTATGAGTTGATTGTTCGGGCCGAAGGGCGACTGGCGAATCTTATGGGCCTGACGCGCAAGATCGGTTCGCTTGCCTGCGGCTCTGCCGCGATCTGGATATGGCTGCACCGCTACGAGCGAGCGATGGCTGCGTCATCGCCGGGCGTCGAAACCTGGGATCCGACCTCCTGCACGAACGGCTCGCCTTGAATCGAGCCCCCTCCTCCACCGATGTCATTGGCCGCCATGAATATTGCATTGCCTTTCCCTCATTTCCGAATTCCGTTTCATCGGCCGGCAGAACTTCGGGTCGATGTCGGCTCGCTATCCCCGGAATTCGACGAGTCGCTCGCCACGACTTACGAGCGCATCCATTCGCCGGGTGACCGGCTGCACGGCCTGCCGGCTTTCGATCTTCACGATCCCGACCTGAAGATTCGCATCAGAGAGGCCGACGGCGAGTTCTACGCGTATGTCGAAGACGTGCGTCGCGGATGTCTTGCGGGCTGTACCGTCTTCAATAGACTGGTCGAGGTGGGCCGTCGCGCAGACCGGCATCTGCGCTCTCCCCACTCGCGCTACCGGGCGCAATACCAACGACGCGGCATCGCGACGGCCGTCTATGACTGGGCGCTCGCCACCGGGATCTGTCTGATGACGGGCGCGCGTCAGTCGCCAGGCGCACACGCCCTCTGGCTCAGCCTGGCGCGGCGGTACGAATCGGGATTCGCCGATCTTCGCAACAAGAAGCTCACTTACCTGGGGCGTGCCGTTCCTGCTCAGGCGCTCGATCGGCTGCAGACCCGGATGTTCTTGCTCGGACGAGAGTGGTCACTGGAACGCTTCTGCGAAGCTGCCGAAATGCAGGATGCCCGCGCTTCAGGCTGAGGGCGGACCGGCGCAGCGTGAACGCCTGCGCCAGCTCCGCGAGGCGAAGTTCCGAAACACTGCCTCGGATTCGTCGCCAGTTCCTTCGGCGCCGGATTTCCGAGACGCTGTCTCGGAAATCGCGGACCGTGGAGACGCCAGGAAGAAGCGCCGCATGAGCTCCAGGTTGTCGACACCGAAGCCGCGGCCGAAGCTATTGGTCAGCTCACGAGACGGGCGGCCCATCGTATGTGTCTGGCAAAGTCATCGTGATCTTGCCTTGGCGTCGCAGGAGCCTCTTGTCCGTTCCACCCTTGACCGGCAAACGCGGATCGCCGAGGTCGCGCCGAGTCGCTCAGCGGGCGGGGTCCCAGTTGTGGGAAAGCAGTTCGTCGATGCGGCTGCTCAGACGCGTGGGCAACGGGACCCCTCGATCGCCCGATGTCGCCCCAACCCGGAGATCGCAAGCACGTTCGAGCCACCGAGCGTAGCCACTCCGAGAAGGCCCGGATGGTGCGCTCGCGCGGGTGACTTGGCCTGCGGATCACGTGGAAGCCATAGCCGGCCAGGCTCAGTTGTCAGGTGCTGCATGTCCTTGAACTCGGGCACGTCGCGCCACCTGCGCGCAGCCGCGGCCAGCCATCGCTGCCATGTGGGCAGCTCGCGGTCGGCCGGCCCCCAATAGGCATGGACCAGGACATGCCTGGCGAGGTCGGCGGGCCGCTTGAGCGCTCCCGCTGGCAGCAGGCGCGGACTGCAGATGGGCCAAAAGGTGTCGCTCACGAGTGCATCGACGATTCCGTCCGTCGGCATTTCCCGGCGGGTCGCATAGCGAATGGCGACGTCGCCATCCCCGGCCTGCAGATCGAGCACGGTGTCAGTGCCGATCACCTCCAGCGGCACGTGCGGATGCAATTTCCGCCATGCCGGCAGGCGGGGCACCCGCCAGCGGCTGGCGAAAGCGTTCGTGGCCGTCACACGAAGGGGCTGCTGCTCGCCATCTCGTTTGACGGCCGCGATGGCAGCGGCAAAGGCTTCCAGCCCGCCACGAACAGCCGGGAACAGTCGCGCGCCGGCATCGGTCAGCGCAAGGGGTCGCGGCCTGCGGCGGAACAGGGCGCAGCCGCAGTACCGCTCCAGCAATCGGATCTGGTGACTGATCGCGGTGGGGGACACGCACAGCTCCAGCGCGGCCTTCTTGAAGCTCATGTGGCGGGCGGCGGCGTCGAAGGCACGCAGCTCGAGTACGCGTTGCACCCGGTCGGGCCCACCATCACGGGCGGCCCGATCGTTCATTCGATCGAGCGCGCCCGCGCCCTGCTCGATGTCTTCCGCGACAGCACGCACTCGCTGCCGGATGAGCACACGCTGTTCGCCACGCTGACGCATGCACCCGACGACTCCGGGACACCGGTGGCCGCCCTGGTCACTTGCCATTTCCTCACCGAACTGAGCGACGCCGCGATCGACACCATGATCGATTGCTTCGCGCGCTGCCCGACGCCCATGGGCCAGTTGCTGCTCGAACATTTCCATGGCGCGGTCGCCCGGATCGAGGTGGGCGACACGGCCTTCCCGCATCGACGCGAAGGCTACAACTTCTTCGTGCTCGCTCAATGGACGCAGCCAGTGGACACCGGCGCATGTGTCGCCTGGGCCCGTGAAACCTACGAAAGGATGCGAAGCTTCTTCGCCGCCGGCCGCTACGTCAATTGCCTGGAGCAAAGCGTTGATCCAGGCGGGCTGGTCATCGGGCGCTACCTGTGAAAAGGCGCCATGCATCAAAGCGCACAGCCAACTGCTTGCGGTAGAGCGATGCGCGCAGCAGATGGCGCTTGATGGCGAAGTGCTGGCGGATGGAGCCGAAGCTCGAGAGAAAAGACGGCGTGCGCTCAGGCCGGCGAAATCCTCGCATGCGTCGCTCCCGCTCACTGGTCATGCCATCGGGGCGCACCTCCAAGGCCGCGTGGGTGGCCTTGCTAGCCCCTCGCGCTGCCGCTTGTCGCGTAGACAACCAGGCGACGCGAACCTGCAAAGATCTCCTTCGGCCTCAGCCCATAGACCTGCTTGATGCAATGGCTGAAATGGGTGGAGTCGGGGTATCCGTTGTCCAGGGCCACGTGGGCCAGGTTGGCCTTTTCGTTGACGTGCCGCAGCACGCTGCGCGCGCGCTTCCATTTGCGGAATGTCCGGAATGACACACCGACCTCCTGCTTGAACAGATGAAGAAAGCGAGAAAACGAAAGGTGCGCGGCTTCTGCGCACTCCTCGGCGCTCGACGGCGCGGACGGATGCCGCTTGATCATCTCAACGATCTCCTGAATCCGTCGATCGAGGACCTTCGGCACCAATGGCCTGTCAAAAAAGAACCGATCGAAATCCAGCGAGTTCAGATCGTCGAGGCTTCCCAGCTCGCAGAGTTCGCGTTGCCGGCGGCGCACGCGCTCGACGAACTGCGGCGCATCGACGATGCCCGACCGGGCGAGCAGCGGCGGCAGACTGGGAATCTCCATCGTCTCGGCCTCGATCTTGATGAGATTGATCATCATGGCCTCGGAGAGCAATTGATGCGGCTGGTAGGGATGAACGATCGCCATCTCGCCGGTTTCCCATTCGCCGCCGCCGACCGCGATGCGGATCGACCCCTCGGTCGCGACGTAGATCATCAGGGAACCCATGGTCCGCACACCCGGCGCGCCGAGCAGGCCGGCGTAGAAGATTCGGTCGGGCGTGATCCACATCAACCGGGCCGAGGGACCCGCGGTCTTCAATCGATCAGCGGCAGTGTTACTGGCAACTTGCATGGCGAGTCTCCGGCCGCCAGACCGGTCGGGCGCCCAAGGGATATTACAGGACCGTTCGGGCGGTAGTTTGCAGCAGCCTAGCCGCTCGGGCGGCGCCGGTCTTGTGTCAGCTGGCTATTCGCCGCTTGACGCGCCGAATTCGACACCCCTTTTCCGCGGACCTCGCGGCGCAGCGAGTCCGCGCAAGACCGCGCGTTGATTTCGGGTCAGACTCGTCGGCACACACCCAGCCCTGCCCGATGCAAACACTCAAGGACAAGACCCTCCTCATCACAGGCGCCAGCCGCGGAATCGGCCGTGCCCTGGCACTGCGGGCAGCCGCCGACGGCGCCAACGTCGTGATCGCCGCCAAGACATCCGAGGCGCATCCCCGGCTCGCCGGCACCATCCACGACACGGCCGCCGAGGTCGTGGCCCGCGGCGGACGAGCCCTGGCGGTGGTCGTCGACGTGCGGGACGAAAGCCAGGTGCTGGATGCGGTGGCGCGCGCGGTCGAACGCTTCGGCGGCATCGACATCCTGGTGAACAACGCCAGTGCCGTGCATCCGCATCCACTCCAGGACACACCGATCAAGCGCTATGACCTGATGATGGACGTCAACGTGCGCGGCAGCTTCGTTTGCGCGCAGGCGTGCATGCCGCATTTGCTGAAGGCGGCCAATCCGCACATTCTCAGTCTCTCGCCGCCACTGGACCTGCAGCCCAAATGGTTCAGGCCTCACCTCGCCTACACAACGTCGAAGTTCGGCATGAGCATGATCGCGCTCGGACTGGCCGAGGAGTTCAGCGCGCAAGGTCTGGCTTCGAATACGCTGTGGCCGCGCACGCTGATCGCGACGGCTGCCCTGGATCTGGCAGCGCCGGGCCAGGCCGCCTCGGCCCGCCGCCCGGAGATCATGGCGGACGCGGCCCACTGGATCCTGACCCAGCCGAGCCGGACCGCCACCGGGTGCTTCTTCGTCGATGAGGACGTGCTTCGGCGAAGCGGCGTGACGTCATTCGAGTGCTACGCGGTCACGCCGGGTGCGGAGCCGCACCTGGACTACTTCATCGATCCCTGAGAGCGCTCATCCAGAAGTCCCGCGGGCACCTCGATCTCCAGGTCCAGCAGGATCTGGCCCATGCCCTTGCCCAGCGGATCGATGCGCGTCGACGCAGGACCACCGCCGTCCAGCGCTTCGTGAAGCACGAAGTTGATCGCCTGCACGCCCGGAAGATAGAAGCGCTCGACGGCCCCCTTCGCGAGGTGGGCGAAATGCTGCTTCACGCGTTCCGGCGTGACCAGCCGCCAGAGAAGACCGGCCCACTCGGGCTTTCGGGCAATCAGGCCGATGTTGCTGAGGTCGCCCTTGTCGCCGCTGCGGGCCCACGCGAGCCGTATCAGGGGAACCAGGATCTGCGGTCCCTGCGCGTGCCCCGGCCACGCATCAGTCGGCTCCATCTGCACGCCCGACACGGCTGGCGGGGCGATGGATTCGGGCGCAGGCGACGTCATGAGCGCTGACGTGCCGTCCGGCAACACCACGCGTACGGGGACCCGCTGCTTGTCGAGCAGGAATGCAAAGGGCTTGACCAGCGGCGAAGGCGACGGGCGACCGCCGCCCGGGCTCGTGGTGCCCGGTGACCACGAGGTTGCGCTGGCGGCGATCTCGCGCGCGAACAGTTCGAGCGCCTTGCTTTGGGGATGGTCCGAGATGACCCGCAGCATGATCTCACGCGCATCCTGGCCGCGGGCCGCCGCGCCATACAGGGACTCGGTACCGAAGAGGTCGATTCGCGTTGCCGAGTAGTCCTCGAGGCCGGCCGCCCGGAACATGGCACGCGTGCGCTCGATGATGGCTTCGCCCGTGCGTCGCGCCTTGGCCTCTGCTTCGCGGCCGACGATGACCATGCTTCCCGTGCAGCGCCAGCCGTCGCGTCGGGTTGCCGACACCTTGTAGCTGGGCCCCGGCGCGCGACCGCGGGCACCGGTGATGCCCACGTGGTCGTCGTCGATCTGCACCAGTCGCACCTCCCTGAAGTCGCAGGTCACGTCGGGCAGCAGATAGGAGGCCGGATCGCCGATCTCGTAAAGCAGCTGTTCGGCCACGCAGGCGCGCAGGATCCGGCCGCCCGTGCCCTTGGGCTTGGTCACGCGGAAGCTGCCGTCGGCCTCGCATTCGACGATCGGATAGCCGATGTGGGCCCAGTCGGGAATCTCGCGCCAGTCGGTGTGAAGGCCGCCGGTCGCCTGGCAACCGCATTCGATGAGGTGGCCCGCCAGACTGCCCGCAGCCAGGCGATCGAAGTCGTCTTCTTGCCAACCGAATTCGTGGATCAACGGCCCCAGCGTCGCGGCGCTGTCGACGATGCGGCCGGTGATCACGATGTCCGCGCCGGCCGCCAATGCGCGTGCGATCGGGAACGCGCCGAGATAGGCATTCGCGCTCAAGATCGAGGCGGGAACGGGCTCTCCGGAGAACATGTCGCGCATGTCTTCGAGTTGCGCCAGCTGGCCAGAGACATCGTCGCCTTCGACCACCGCGATGCGCGGCGCAAGGCCGAGGCTCTGCGCCATCCTGCCGAGCGCGTGCGCGCAAGCTGCCGGATGGATTCCGCCGGCGTTCGAGACGACCTTGATGCCGCGCTCCAGCACTTGCGCGATGACCGAGCGCATCGTGATTTCGACGAAGTCGGTTGCATAGCCCATGTCGGGCTTCTTCAGCCGCGCCGCAGCCAGAATGGCCATCGTCGTCTCGGCCAGGTAGTCGAACACGAGGTAGTCGATCTGCCCCGATTGGACGAGCTGCGGCGCACCGACGGCGCTGTCGCCCCAGAAGCCGGACGCGCATCCGATGCGGATGACCTTGGACGATGACTGCATGCCGCGCAATTCCTTTTCAACGATTTCGCACGATAGCCGGCCGGCCGCCGATTGCTTGCGCGAACTGGTCGAGGTCGAGGACGCGCGGGGCACTCGCCGGTTACAGCCAATTGCCGCAAGACGACCCGCATCGCTTTCGATCATCCTTCGAACACGCTGGCTGCCGGCCATCGTCCACGATGCCGCGCGGCGGCGACAACCCTGAGGTGCAATTTCGAATGAAGAGTGACCTGCGCAACGAGCTGGGTGAATCCTACGAGGCGACGCTTGCCGAGATCGCGAAGCGTGCGCAGTTCTACGATCTCGAGGGGCGTTTCCCGACGGAGAACATGCAGCTTCTTCATCGCAACGGACTGCTGGCCTATTGCGTGCGCAAGGAGTTCGGAGGCCTGGGCGCCGGTCCGGGCGGCGACGTCGGCCTCTACGGGCGCATCATCGAGGACGTCTCGGCGGCCTGCAGTTCGACCGGGCAGGCGCTCGCGGTCCATGGCACCGCCTGCGCCGCCATCAACCTGCTGGGCAGCCGGGATCAGATCCGCAGACTGAGCGAAGAGGTGGTGTCGGAAGGCGCGGTCTACGGCTTCTTCGGAAGCGAGCCGACGCAACGCTTCACCAAGGACGGCGGCCGCCCCGGCTACGACGCCGAAGTCCGGCGCGCGCCTGGCGGCTGGATCGCCAACGGCCAGAAATTCTTCTCGACCAATTCGATGGGCGCGAAGCGCTTCCTTTTTTTCGCCATGTCCCAGGCCGACGGTGAGCAAGGCCTGGCCGTGCCGATCATCGCCGTCGACGCGCCTGGCGTGAAGGTGCACGACACCTGGGACAACATCGGCCAGCGCGCGACCTCGAGCGGCGCGGTCGACGTGAAGGAAGTCTTCGTCGCGGACGAATTCATGCTGGGACGTCCCGGCGCCTTCTCGCAGGTCAGCCCTGTGCTGCTCTCGAGCTTCCAGCTCACCTTCGCGCTGGAACTCACCGGCATCGCGCGCGGCGGGCTCGACTTCACCATCGATTACCTCAAGAACCACACCAAGGCGCCGGCAGGCCTGCCTACGCTCGGCCACGATCCCCATGTCCAGGGCAGGCTCGGCGAGATGGCTGTTCTGGTCGAGGCGACCCGGGCCATCGTCGAGCGCGCGGTGCAAGCCGTAGCGGACGCGGACCGCGATCCGACGCTTGCCGCCATCGCGCACCGCCGCGTGCTCCAGGCGAAGATCCAGGCCTCCGACGCCGCGATCGAAGTCGGCACGCGGCTGTTCCAGATCTGCGGCGCGCGTGCCACCACGCGCCGTGCCGGCGCCGACCGCTTCTGGCGCAACGCCCGCACTCTCTCGCTGCACGATGTCGTCGACAAGCAGCGGGCGGCGGTGGGCCGCGACCTTCTCGGGCTCGAAGGCGACATGGGCCATGTCCTCGCATCCGATGCGCAACGCACCAACGCCGCATGACCATGAGCGCCGAATCTACGACCCCCGCCCCCGAAATCCTGGCCCGCGCGCTGGCCGAAGACTTCTGGCGCCGTGCCGCCGATCACGACGCGGCCGGCAGCTTTCCGACGCAGAACTTCGACGATCTCCGCACCGCCGGGCTGCTCAGTTTGAATGTTCCGTCCCAATGGGGCGGCGCAGGGCTGGGGCCGGAAGCCGGCAAGCCGCTGGAACTCTGGAAGGTCACGCGCGCCATTGCCTTCGGCGACCCCGCCACCGCCCAGTCCTTCCACGTCCATGCCAACGAGATCGACATCATCCTCGGCCTGGGCACACCGCAGCAGCACGCGATGTTCCTCAAGCCGGTGGTCGACCGCGGCGTGATCTTCGGCGGCTACGGCTCGCAGCTGGCGGACAGCACGCCCACCATCGCCCGGCGCCGCGACGGCGGCTGGGTGCTGGATGGCAAGAAATTCTTTTGCACCAACTGCGAGGCCGCCGGCGCGGCGCTGGTGTGGGCCCTGGTCGAAGGCGACGAGGATCCTTCCGATCGGATCCAGGTCTTCTGCGTCTCGCACGACAACCCGGGCTTGCGCATCCAGCGCGGCTGGTGGGAGCAGTTCCAGGGCATGCGTTCGACCGGCAGCCACGTGGTGCAACTGGACCGGCTCGAACTCGACGAATCGGCGGCGCTCGGCAAGCCGGGCGACTATCTGCGTCTGGGTCTGCAGGCGCGCGCATACTGCCAGTTCGCAGCGAGCTTCGTCGGCATCGCCGACCGTCTTCTGCACGAGTCTTGCACGTCGGTCGCCTTCAGGAAGTTGACCGATGACGCGTCGGCGATCGCGCGCATCGGCAATTCGCGTCTTCACCTCGACGCGGCCTGGGGCCTGGTCGAGCGCGCCGCGCAGGCATACCAGCGCGGCGAGCCCGATGCGCCCGTGCGCGCCAACATGGCGCGCTACTTTGCCGAGCAGGCCGTCCGCGTCGGTCTCGAGAATGCGCTCGATAACATCGGCACTTTTGCCGGCAGTGCCGCGTCCGGCATGCCGAAGCTGGCACGAGACATCCATCTCTACATCCGCCACGAGAGCCGCGATCGCATCCTGCGCACCATCGGCGCGGCCCAACTCGATCTGCGCGTGGACACCAACTTCAGTGGCGACAACCCGATTCTGAAAGGTCTTTCAAAGCATGAGCACAGCCCGTCCCATCGTTGACCCGCTGGCCTTCGGCTGGTACTTCCTGGACCTTCTCGTCCACGACGGATCGCGCTTCACCGTGGCGATCCACGGCGCGAACGGCTTCGCCCTGCCCCGTCGTGCATCGGTGGTCGTCTGGCACTATCGGGATGGCGCCAAGCCGCAGATGTGGGTCAGCTCCGGCGGCGCGGCCCAGTTGCCCGAGCGGTCGATGTTCGACGGCATTCGCAACGACGTCGCGGTGTTCGATCGAACGCCGAACGGCTGGCAACTCGAAGTCAAGTCGCCCCAGTTCGAACTGACGCTCTCGATCGATCAGCACTTGCCTCTATGGCGGCCGCCGACGCTGCCCTTTCCGCTTCGCTACGAGAGTGGGTCCGCGAGCTTCGATTGGGTCATTCTTTGTCCGCACGGGAGCGCCCAAGGCGCGTTCCAGGCCGGCGCCACGCGCATTGCGCTGGCGGGCGATGTCTATGTCGATGCCAATTTCGGCACCATCGACGTGGCCGCCGAGCTGGACTGGTGGAAGTGGTCCACCATCGACCTGGCGCCCGGCGAACGGGTGGTGGCTTCCACGACCCGGTGGCGGCGCGACCCGGCGGTCACGGCGGCCATTCACATCGGAAGCCATGGCGTGCGGGTCATGACGCCGGCGCAGGTGCGGGCGCAGCTGGGCGCGGACCTGACACCGCTCGGGCTGGACGCGCCGACAGCGCCGGACCTTCCGCTGGCGTCCGAGCTGGATCTCTCGGTGCTGGGCGCCCGGCTTCAGAAATACCGGCGCTGGTCCGGGCGGATCGGCGGCAAGCCGGCGGTGCTGGCACTGCTGACCGCCTAGCCGCGGCATCGGGCCCGATCGACATGCCGCGTCTGCTGACACCGCAACAGCTGCGCGACGGCACGCGCGAAGCGCTGCATGATTTTCAAGACCGCAAGTTCCGTGCGTATGCGGGTTCGATGCTGCGCCGCAGCCGCTACTACCTGGCGCTGTTCGAGCGCCATGGCGTGCGCGCAGAGGATATCGAGGGCATCGATTGCTGGCAACGCCTGGGCCTGCCGCTGGTTCGCAAGGATGCCTTTCGCGATGATGGCGATGCGTTCGAACTCGGTACGGCGGCCGGAGAACCTGACGCCGCGGTCGCGAGCTATCGGCAGTTCATCGAGCAGATCGGGGCCTTGCCAGCCGTCGTACCGATCCGGTCATGGCAGCGCCTTCATGTCGAACAAGGCGTGCCGGCAGTGTTCCGCGACAAGCCGGCGGAGACGGCCGCGCAAATCTTTCAGGCCGTGTTCGGCATCAGCGGCGTGTTCCTGTCCGGGGGCAGCAGCGGCGTGCCAGTCGCCGTGAAACACACGCGCCTCGATCGGCAGCTCTTCGAGATCGCCACCCGGCGCCTGCATGCTGCGATGGTGGACCATCTGCATGCACGCGAGGAAACGGTGGTGTCCGCGACGCTCTACCCCCAGGCGCCTCACATGGGCTTCTGGATGACGACCTGGGGTTTCGAGGCCATTGCCCACACGCACATCGGCCTCAGCGGCGCCGGCATCCTGCCGACCGAACGGATGGCGGAGCTCGCGCTGCAATACGGCGTCAATGTCTATGCCGGGATCCCGAGCTATTTCCGCAATCGCTTCGTGCCCGCGCTGGTGGAACAGGCGCAGGCAGGGCGTTTTCCGATGCCGCGCAGAATCGCCATCACCCTGGGTGGCGAGCCGGTGACACCGGCCTGCCGCACCGAAATCCGCACGCTGCTGCTGAACGCAGGCGCCCAGGACGTGCGGATCACCGGCGGCTATGGCGCATCCGAATCGCGCTTCCATCTCTGGTACGAGTGCGTCGAGGGCAGCGGCTACCACTCCGCGGCGCCGGATCTGGTGGCATGCCGCATCGTGCGGGTCGAGGAGGACGGCCACTGGACTTTTCTTCCGGATGGCGAGGAAGGCCTGCTCGTGCAGTTTCCCCTCGACGGCGCGGGTACCGTGCTGGCCGGCTTTCTTCTTGGCGACTCGGCGGTCATGACGCACGAGCGTTGCCCACATTGCGGCGTACAAGGCCCGCGGCTGCTGCGCGTCGGCCGGGTCGCGGACCTGGCCGCGCAGCGCGCGATCATGGGTACGGTGGAATTCAAGATCCGGGGCGCGACCGTGAATCTGGAGGACCTGCGGGAACAGTTGCTGCGCGATGCGGGCGTGGCCGAGGTCCAATTGCTGATCCGCCATCGCGATCCGTCGGACAGCGCATCGCCCGATGAACTGGTGGTGCGCTGCGCGCCGGCCGATGCCGATGTCCGATCCGAAGAGATGTTGCGGCGCATCGCCCGATTGACCAAGCGTGTCAGCGAACTGACGCCGCTCGTCGAGCTCGTCACGCTCGACGACTTGCTCGGGCGCGGCTTGAAATTCTCGTGGCTGGTCGACCAGCGGCGGCGCGAGCCCTGAACCTGCGCGCGGCTCATGCCGCCGGATGCACCAGTCCCGCGTAGCTCCGGTTGAAATACACCAGCGGCCGCAGATCGCTGGCGCCGGCATCCACGACGCGGCCCAGGAAGATCGCATGGTCACCTGCACGCTGGCAGGAGCTGACCTCGCATTCGAAATGCGATACCGCGCCGGCCAGGATCGGCACCCCGGTGCTTCCGAACTGATGCGGCTCGGCCAACGCGTGCACCGGTTCGCGGCCGGCCTTGGCGAAGCCATGGCTCAAGTCGATCTGTTCCTCGGAAAGAACGTTGACAGTGAACGCTCGGGTCTCTTCGATCAGTCGGGCAATCTTGCTGTGCTCGTTCACGCAGACCAGCACCAGCGGCGGATCCAGCGACACGCAGTTGAATGCGCTCACGGTCACGCCGTGCACGCAGCCGGTACGCCCCGACAGCACCACGGTCACGCCGGAAGCGAATCGGGCGGCGGCGTTCTTGAGCTTCGCGCTGATGGATGTGGTGGATTCGGTCATTGCTCTCTCCGATCCCAGAGCGACGCCGGCCCGACGCCTCTGAGTTGGGCCTTCTGCACCTTGCCCGTGTCTGTTCTCGGCAGCGACGCCATCGCACAGAGATAGCGAGGCACCATGAAGCGCGGCGCCACCGCCTCGAGGTGTTCGACGAGCCGGGAGGGCGCCAGCGGCGAAGGCGACTTGCTCACATAGAAGAGTGCGACCTCCTGGTCTTGCGCGTCCGTGTCGATCCCGACGGCCGCGGCTTCTTCCACCTCGGGATGGAGGCATGCGAGCATTTCGAGTTCGAAGGTCGAGATGTTCTCTCCCTTGCGTCGAATCGCATCCTTGGCACGGTCCACGAATTCGAAATGCTGATCGGCGCGCCTGACGAAGATGTCGCCGGTGTGCAACCAGCCGTTGCGCCATGCCGCGCTGGTCGCCTCCGGCCGGCCCCAGTATTCGGACATCACGGTCCAGGGCTGCGCGGGCCGCAGGACCAGTTCGCCGGCCGTGCCGTCGGGCAATGCCTGGTCCCATTCGTCCACGATGCGCGCCTCGTAGCCCTCGCACAGCGTCCCGCAGGATCGAGCATCTGTTGGCGATCGGTTCATGAGCGGAATGCTGGCCTCGGTGGACCCGTAGTTGGTGGAAAT
The DNA here is from genome assembly GCF_901827165.1 of Variovorax sp. SRS16. NCBI lineage: Bacteria > Pseudomonadati > Pseudomonadota > Betaproteobacteria > Burkholderiales > Comamonadaceae > Variovorax > Variovorax sp. SRS16. The sequence continues at coordinate 1,497,489 of NZ_LR594666.1, read as the reverse complement.
GTGGCAGGCGAACTTCTTCCCCAGCGCGACGAAATCCGGTGGCAGCGGAATCAGGTGCAGCTTGCGCAGCGGGCTCCCTGTGGCCGGATAGGAGGCGCGTACGGCAGCGACCATCGACGACATCAGGACCGCGGCGGTGCAGCCATGCGTCTCGACCTCCTGCCAGAAGCTGCTGGCACGGAAGGGTTCGCACAACGCCACCGAAGCGCCGGCCAGCGCTGCGCCCACCACGTGCGCATACTGCCCGGCGATGTGGAACAGCGGCAGAAATCCGTAATGACGATCGCCCGGCTCGATCCCCAGCGCCGCGTTTGCGCGCAGCGAATAGTCGATACCCCAGCGATGGCTGAGCACCACGCCCTTGGAGCGGCCCGTGGTGCCCGACGTGAAAAGGATGACCAGGGGCGCATGCGAAGCCACCGGAGCCGCCTCCTGCGGCGCGAAGGACAACGCCTCCTGCCACGCATACCGTGCCGCCGTCGGTGCGGCGACCGCCTCGCCGATCATCAGCAAGGGCGCGCGCCATCCGGCATGAACGTGCGGATCATCGAGTTTCTCGGCTTGATCCACGCTGGCCACGATCAGCCGCGGCTCGGTGTCGCGCAGCAGATCGGCCAACAAGAGCCCTCGCCACGAGGTATTGATGGGCACCTGGATCGCGCCCAGCCCGGCCAATGCCCATTGGCAGGCCACCAGCTCCTTCGAAGCGGAGGCCAGGACCGCCACGCGATCCCCCGCTGTCACGCCCCAGTGGCGAAAGGCCGCGATCAGCCTGCGCGCCATCGCGAGCAGCTCGGCGCGCGTCGCGCCGCCGCCCAGCGACCCCGCGAGGAAGACGCGCCTGTCCGCACCTTCCGCGTTCGCTTCCAGGGCCTGCCAGAGATTCATGGGACTGTCGAGGCGGCCAGCTCGCTCGCCTCCCCCAGGCCGAGATAGACCTTGCGCACGGCGTCGTCCTGCAACAGGCTTTTCGAAGGTCCGTTCATCACGATACGCCCGCGCTCCAGCACATAGGCCCGATCCGACAGCGCGAGCGCGAGGCTCGCGTTCTGTTCGACGAGCAGGATCGACATCTCGGAGCCGCGCAAACGCTGGATGAGCCCGGCGACACGCTGCACCATGACGGGCGACAGACCGAGCGAGGGTTCATCGAGCATGAGCAGGCGCGGCTTGGCCATCAGCGCGCGGCCCAGCGCGAGCATCTGCTGCTCGCCGCCCGACAGGCCGCCGGCCATCCGATCCGCGTACTTGGCCAGCACCGGGAACAATTCCTCCATGCGCGCGATGGACACGGCATGCTCCGTCCGCGGCCGAGTGATGGCGCCCATCAGCAGGTTCTCCCGGACCGTCAGGTTCGGGAAGATCCGCCGCCCTTCGGGCACGTGCACGATGCCGGCTTCCACGACCTGGCGCGGTGTGCTCCCGAGGATGGAACGGCCGCCAAAGAGGATGTCGCCACTGGCCGGCACGATGCGCGAGATGGCATTCAGCGTGGTTGTCTTGCCGGCACCGTTCGAGCCGATGATGGCGACGACCTCGCCCGCCTGCACGTGCAGGTTCAGCGAAGCGAGAACCGTGGCGCCGCTGAAGGCGACGGTCAGACGTTCAGTGCTCAGCATCGGCGAACTGCCCCAGATAGATCCGGATCACGTCTTCATTCGCCGTCACTTCGGCCGGCGATCCGTGCATCAGCACGCGGCCCGCGTCCAGCACGGTGACGGTGTCGGCCAGTGACATGACGAAGTTCATATCGTGTTCCACCAGAACCACCGTGCACCCCCGCTGCCGCAGTGCCGCGATGTTGCGCGCCAGCACGCGCCGCTCGGTGTCGTTGAGGCCGGCAGCCGGTTCGTCGAGCATGATCAGCTTCGGGTCGGTCGCCATCGCCATGGCGAGGTTGAGCCGTCGAATCACGCCATAAGGACATTCGGAAGCTCGCCGATCGGCGAACTCGAGCAGCCCGGCCGCCTCCAGCACCGGCTCCGTTTCATCGGGACGCCCGGCCACGCGCGCGGCAGCAAACACGTTCTCGCGCACCGTCATGCCCAGAAAGCTCTTGGGGTGTTGGAAGGTCCGCACCAGGCCGGCGCGAGCGAGACGATGCGTCGCCCAACCCGTCACGTCTTCGTCGCCGTATTGCACGGCTGAACCCGCTAAGGGCTTCAGGAAGCCGGTGATGCAGTTGAAGAGCGTCGTCTTGCCCGCGCCGTTCGGACCGATCAGCGCGGAGATCGAGCCCTGCTCGATGTTCCACGTCACGTCGTCGAGCGCCCGTACACCGCCGAAGCTCTGCGACAACGCGCGAATGGCCAGCAGCACCGCCATCAGTCGGCTCCCACTCTCTTCGCACTCGATGGCGCGATCGGCGAAGGACCGGTGGCTCGTTCGCACGGCGCCGACCGTTCGGCGCGCCGGCGCGCACTCCCCGCATCGGCGCGCTGAGACAGCGCGCCGACGATGCCCTTGGGCAGGAACAGGACGACGACAACGAGGATCACGCCGGTGAGAATCAGGCTGTCCGTCGGATTGATCCGCAGCGCTTGCGGCAGCAAGACGATGATGGCAGCGCCAACGACCGGGCCGAACAGGGTTCCCGCGCCGCCGATGACCAGCATCATCACGAGTCGGACGGATTCCATCCCGGAGAAGGAAGACGGCGCGATGAACTGCAGGTAGACGCCGAAGACGGCACCCGCCAGACCCGCGATCAGCCCGCTGATGAAGAACGCCACGATCTTGGTCCGCAGGACGCCGACGCCGAGCGATGCCGCCAGATAGGGATCGTCGCGCACATGCATCATTCTTGCGCCCAGGCGCGACCGCAGCAGCAATGCGAGCGCTGCCGCCGTCAGGCCCATCAGCAGCAGCGCCAACGCAAAGAAGCTGCGGCGATTCGCCAGGTCCAGGCCGAAGGTCATCCACTGCGCGCCGGTCGGGCGCGGCACCATCAATCCCGCCGGACCGCCGGTCAACCCGCGCCACTCGTTGAGCACGATCCTCACGAGTTCGCCCAACGCGAAAGTCCCGATCGCGAAATACGGTCCCTCCAGGCGAGAGAAGATGGCAGATACCGCCGCGCCCACCATGGCCGCGGCCAGCCCCCCGCAGAGGATCGCCGGGGCCAGAGGAACGCCTGCCTGCGACATGGCCAGCCCGGCGCCGTAAGCGCCGATGCCGAAGAGCGACGCATGGGCGATGGAGAACAGGCCTGTATAGCCGAACGCGAGATTCAACGACATCGCGAGCACTGCATAGATGGCCGTGACGATGCCCAGGTGCAGGATGAAGTCGGAGCCCTGCACAAGCAGATACACGCCGAGCGCGCCGAGCAGCAGCCAGGGGGCCCATCGCAGTCCCTGCGCCAAGTGTGTCCTCATGCGCGCCGCTCCAGCACGCCGAAGAGCCCCTTGGGTCTGATGAGAAGCACCAGGATCAGTATCACGAACCCGAAGCCGTCGCGGAATGCCGAAGAGATATAGCCCGCGCCCAAGGCTTCGACGACGCCGAGCAGCAGCCCGCCGGCAATCGCGCCGGGCACGCTGCCCAGTCCGCCGAGGACGATGACGATGAATCCCTTGGCCACCGGTGCCGCGCCCATGAACGGAGAGACGGGAAACAGCGCGGCCAGAAGTCCGCCGGCCGCACCGGCGAGTCCACACCCCAGGCCGAAGGCGATCGAATACATCCGCTCGGTCCGCACGCCCATCAGCGATGCCGCCGTGCGATCGACGGCCAGCGCTCGCAACGAACGGCCGAGGCTCGACTTCTTCAGCAGCAGCCAGACGGCGAAGATGACCAGGGCGCCCAGGCCGATCGTCCATACGCGCTGGACGGCCAGCACGACACCGGCGATCTGGACCGTCCCCGCAAAGGGCGGCGCCAGATTGTAGGACTCGGTACCGACGACCCTTGCCATGCCGTTCTGGAGAATCGCGATCAGGCCGAGCGAGACCACCAGGCCGTTGATGGGCTCGTCGAGCGTGTAGCGAAAGGTCAGCCGCTCGACGATGACGCCCAGCAATCCGGCCGCCAGCGCACCAACGAGCACAGCCGGAACAAAGGGCATCCCGGCCTGGACCAGTGCGAAGGTCGCGAATGCGCCGATCATGAGGAACTCGCCGTGGGCGAAGTTCGTGATGTTCATGATGCCGAAGGTCATCGTCAGGCCGACGGCCATCAGCGCGTAAAGGGTGCCGCTCATGAGGCCGTTGACGAGTTGCTGGAACAGCGTGATCAGCATGGCCGGCTCCCGGGGCGCGGACGCCATGCGCTGTAGGCACGCGCCAGCTCGTTCGACAGATGCGTCCGGGTTTCCCGCGGATCGATGATGTCGTCCAGGTAGCCGTGGCGCGCCGCAATATAGGGGTCGAGCAATTTCTCGAATTCCTCGCCGAGCTGCGCCCGGGTCGCGTCCGGATCCTGCGCTGCGGCGATCTGCCGATGGAAGATCACGTTCACGCCGGGGCCCGGACCCATCTGGCTGATCGAGGCCGTGGGCCATGCGACGATCGATCGGGGATGGACTGGATAGCCGCACATGACCATGTAGGCCAGGCCATAGGCCTTGCGAAGAATCACCGTGAACTTGGGCGTTGTGCTGCGCGCCAGCGCCGCAAGCACGTGGGTCGCGCGCACCACCTGACCCTGGCGCTCCACCTCCGAGCCGACCAGAAATCCCGGCACGTCCTGCAGGAAGACCAGCGGCATCTGAAAGGATTCGGCCACGGCGATGAAGCTGGCCATCTTGTCCGAGGACGCCGGATCGAGCGCGCCGCCCGCGTGCAGCGGCTGGCTTGCGATCAGTCCGACGGGCAGCCCGTCGATGCGCGCGTACGCGGTGATCACGGCAGGCCCGAAGGCGGGCTTGATCTCGAAGACCGAGTCCTGGTCGACCAGGACTCGGATCACCTGCCTCATGTCGTAAGCGGCCTTCAGGTCACTCGGAACGATCTGCAGCAGGTCCCGCTGATCACCGCCAGCGGCGGCGGCATTGCGCGCCGGCGGACGTTGATGGCAGTGATCGGGAAAGTAGGACAGGTAGATGCGGATCGCGGCCAGCGCAGCGAGTTCATCGGCGGCGACGTGATGCACCAGCCCGGTCTGCTCGGCATGCATGCGATGGCCGCCGAGTTCCTCGGGCGACACGTTCTCGCCGGTCGCCGCAGCGACGATCGGCGGACCCGAGACACCGGCGAAGGCCGTCGGCGTCATCACCACGAAGTCGGCGAGCGCGGCCACGAAGGCGGGCTGTCCGAAGCAATTGCCCAGAAGCGCAGCGATCGTGGGCACCCGGCCCGACATCTTCTGCACCTGATCGATGAAGGGATCCGCGAAGGCGCCGGCGAAGGTCGCGCCCATCTGTTCCTGGATGCGCGCGCCCGAGCCCTCCTGCAGCCAGATGAACGGATGGCCGTCGCGCGCCGCCCGCAAGCGCAGCTGCCTGAGCTTGCGCTCCGCCGCCATGCCCCGTGCGCCGCCGAACACGCTGCCGTCGTCCGCAGCGACGCAGACGATGCGGCCATCGATCGTGCCCACACCGCAGACCAGCCCGTCGGCGGGCGCGGCCACCTCGGGAAGAACGCTGTTCGTCAGCAGCCCGGCTTCATCGAAGGAACCCGGATCCAGCAGACAGCCGATGCGCTGCCGGCAGAGCATCCTGCCGCGCGCCTGCGCGCGCTGCATCTGCGCCGGTGTCGTCGCGCTCGCCTCGCTGCGCGCAGCACGCAGGCGCTCGAGATGCTCGTCCCAGGTTCTCAAGAATTTCCCCCGTTGGTACGCTGGCCGTCGATCGTTTCAGTGGCCGGGCAGCTTGATGGAACGGACTTCCTTGACCTGGCCACCAGCGAGATACACGCCTTCCATGCTCTGACGACCGAGTCCCTTGTCGTCGACGCTCCAATCCACCAGGCCTGCGTACCGCTGCCCCTTGAGGACCTTCGCGACGGCGCCGAGATCGGTGGTCGTGCCCGCCTTTTGCATGCCGCTGATGATCATGTTGAGCCAGTCGTACTGCGTGATGGACCAGAAGCTGTTCGGCGTCAGTTTGCCCGCCGACTTTTCCAAGGCGGCCATGTACGCCAGGACTCTGCGATCCGATTGACCCTTGTCCAGAAAGCGCGTCCATGCCGGATAGGCGAAAGCCGGCAGGCCCTCGCCGGCCGCACCGGACACGCCGACCGTGCCGGCGTACATCGCGTCGACGCCCAGTTCGCCGGCCTGGCGGAAGATGCCCCGGACTTCGTCCGAATAGCCGGCGAAGAGCACGTCCGGCTTGCGCTCGCGGATCTTGGTCAGCTGGGGCGAGAAATCGGTGGCCCCGTGGTCATAGCGCTCGACGGCGACGACCTTCACACCCTTGGCTTCCAGTGTCTGCCGATAGGCGTCGGCATAGATCTGCCCGGCCTCGTCGCTCGGCACCATGATGGCGGCCGTCTTCGGCTTGGCCTTCTCCAGGACGAAGGGCACCCACATGGCTGTCGAGCCGTCATCTCCCACCTCGATATTGCCGGCCTTGAAAAGCAGATCTTTTCCCGGCGTTCCCAGGAGCTTGGTGACGGCCGCGTTCGGACTGACCATGATGGCCCCCTGGGGCAGCGCGGCATTCAATACGGGCACGGCTTCGGCGCTGAGATTGCAGCAGAAGAAGATGCGCACGCCATCGGCGGCCATGCGCTGCGCCTCTGCGATCGCCTGCGCGGGATCCGACTTGGTGTCCGCCAGCACGACACTGATGGTGTAGGTCCTGTCGCCCACCTTCACGCCGCCCTTGGCATTGATCTCGCTGGCGGCAAGCTTGAGCCCTTCGCTGTAGGGAACACCGAAATTGGCCTGCGGTCCCGTGGTGCCGAACAGGCCGCCGACCTTGATGACACCGTCCGCAGCGAATGCGGCGAATCCCGCTCCCCCCAAGATGAGCGCGAGACAGGACACCGCGACAAGCCTGAGCCATGAAAGTATCTTCACCATCGTCTCCTTCTGTGTTGAATCATTGCATCCAGCCAAACGGACAAGCGTAGGCGAGTCCACACCATTCACCAACGACGCGTTCGGCACTTGCTTATTCTTCTTGGCTTCGCCGCGCCGTGAATGGCGCAAGCACTCGGGCGGCGAGGCATTCACGGGCTGCCATTCGCCGAGACGACGGGCGCATCGGCGGTGATTTCCGCCAGCATCCGCCGGGCCGGGACATGATCCCCCACGGCTGCGTGCACTGCCGTGACGGTTCCGGCGACAGGGGCGCCATGCGCGTGTTCCATCTTCATCGCCTCCAGGGTGATGATCGGCTGGCCGGCCCGGACCTTGTCTCCCACCCGGGCCAGCACGGCGATCACGCGCCCGTTCATCGAGGCGCGCAAGCCACCGTCGGTCCCCGCTTCATCTTCCTTGCGAATCGTGGCGGCACGCGTGGCGTCCAACACTTCGTGCGCCTGGCCGCGATACTCGAACAGCAGCCTTGCGCCATCGCGATGAAAGAAGACACGCTCGAGGATGCCGTCGCAGAGCACCTGCAGCGAATGCTCTTCGATTTCGTTGACCGACATCTTGTGCGAGCGCCCATCGATCTGCAGCTCGTACGCGTGCTCGCCTGTCGCATGGAAAAGCGCGCCGGCCGCGCGGCCGCCGAAATCCAGGCGGAGCTCGATGGGAAGCGAACTTCCGAGCTGGCGCGTTCCGGCGCGTCGCGAGGCGCCGGCGCTGGTCTCCAGCATCAGCAGTGCACCCACCGCCTGCGCCCGTGCCAGTTCGTCGTCCGTCGACACGAGCAGCGCATCCAGATGCTCGGCAATGAAGGCCGTGCTCGCCCTCCCGGCCGCGAATACCGGATGGGTCAGACAGCGGCCGAGAAAAGCCTTGTTGGTCTGCACGCCCAGTGCGACGCAATCTTCCAGGCCGGTGGCGAGCTTGCGGCGCGCCTCGTCGCGGTCGATGCCATGGCTGACCACCTTGGCGATCATCGAATCGTAGAAAGGCGGTACGGCACATCCGGATGCCAGCGCGTGATCGACGCGCAAACGCCGTGTGGGCTCCCAGAGCGACATCGTTCCGCTCTGCGGCATGAAGGCGCGGGACGGATCCTCGGTGCAGATCCGCACCTCCATCGCGTGACCTTTGAACTGCACCTGCGCCTGCGAAAGCGGCAGCGCTTCGCCGGCGGCAATACGAAGCTGCAGTTCGACCAGGTCCAGACCGGTGATGGCCTCGGTCACCGGATGCTCCACCTGAAGCCGCGTGTTCATCTCCATGAAGTAGAACGCGCCCGACGGGTCGAGCAGGAACTCGAGCGTGCCCGCGCCTTCGTAACGGATCGCCTGCACTGCCTTGACCGCCACCTCCCCCATGTGCTGGCGCAGTTCGGCATCGACCGCGGGCGAAGGCGCTTCCTCGATGAGCTTCTGGTGACGGCGCTGCACCGAACAGTCGCGTTCGCCCAGATGAATGGCGTGGCCGAAACGGTCGGCGAGGATCTGAATCTCGATGTGGCGCGGCTGCACGATGGCGCGCTCGAGAATGACCTGGGCATCGCCGAAGGCATTCTTCGCTTCGGACTGCGCGCTTCGCAGCAACTCGGGGAAATCGCCAGGCGTCTGCACCAGCCGCATGCCTCGTCCGCCACCGCCCGCACTGGCCTTGATCATGACGGGGAAGCCGACGCGTTGCGCTTCGGCCATCAATTGCCGTTCGCTCTGATCCTCTCCCTGGTAGCCCGGAATGCAAGGCACGCCCGCCTGCTCCATCAGCAATTTGGCGCGGGCCTTGCTGCCCATCGCGCGGATCGCCTCGGCAGACGGGCCGATGAAGACCAGCCCGGCATCGACGCAGGCCTGCGCGAACGCCTCGTTCTCGGCCAGGAAGCCGTAGCCGGGATGCACCGCGTCCGCGCCGGTCAGGCGGGCCGCGTCGATCAGGGCGGGGATGTTCAGATAGGACTGAGCGGGCAGCGAATCGCCCACGCACACCGCCTGGTCTGCCTCGCGCACATGGCGTGCATCCGCGTCGGCATGCGAATACACCGCGACGCAGCGATAGCCGAGCTGCCGCGCGGTCCGCATGATGCGCAAGGCGATCTCTCCGCGGTTGGCGATCAGGATCTTGCTGAAGGGGGTTGGCGAACTCATCGAATTCAATCCTTGTCAGGGCCGGGCCACCGAGAACTGCATCGGGCGCGGGGTCCTCGCGTCGGCCTCGCGGCACACCGCCATGACCATGGCGAGAAGCTCTCGCGTATCGCGAGGATCAATGACCCCGTCGTCCAGCATGAGGGCGCTGGTCGTGAATACGCTCGTCTGCGACTCGAAGAGTTCGACGATCCGCCGCTGCTGCGCGTCGAGGGCCGCGTGGTCCACATTGCCGGTCTTGCGTCTCATGGCGCCCTCGGTGACGATCGCCATCGTGCGAGCGGCCTGCTCCGCGCCCATGACGGCGGTCTTGGCATTCGGCCATGAAAAGCAGAAACGCGGATGGAAGCCGCGGCCGCACATGCCGTAGTTGCCGGCCCCGAAGGAAGCACCGCAGTACAGCGTGATCTGCGGCACCGTGGCGTTGGTGACCGCCTGGATCATCTGGGATCCGCTCTTGATGATGCCGGCCTCTTCGTAGCGGCGCCCGACGATGAATCCGGTCGTGTTGTTGAGGTAGAGAAGCGGTGTCCGGGCCTGGCAGCAGGCCTGGATGAAATGCGTGGCCTTGGCGGCGCCGGCGGGGTCGATCGGCCCGTTGTTGGTGATCACGCCGATGGGCCAGCCTTCGATCTTGAAGTGCCCGCAGACGGTCTCGCTGCCATAGCCGGCGCTGAACTCGAGAAAGTCCGAGTCGTCGGCAATGCGTGCGATGACCTCCCGCATGTCCACGGGCTGCCTGTGGTCCATGGGCATGATGCCCAGCAGTTCCTCGCGGTCGCAGCGCGGTGGCCTGAAGTCGCGCCGCGTCTCGGCGGGCTCCTGGCGCCAGTCGATCTGGGCGAGGATCTCGCGCGCGATGCGGATCGCATCGCGGTCGTCTTCAGCCAGGTAGTCGCCCAGGCCCGACACCGTCGTATGCATCTCGGCGCCGCCGAGTTCTTCCTCGCTCGCCACCTCGCCGGTGGCAGCCATCAGGAGCGGCGGCCCCGCGAGGAAGGCGCGCGATCTTCCCCGGACCATGACGACATAGTCCGAGAGTCCGGTTTGATAGGCGCCGCCGGCGGTGGACGATCCGTGCGTCACGGTCAGCACCGGCAGCCCGGCGGCGGACATGCGCGCCAAGTTGCGAAACAGGTGGCCGCCGCGAACGAACTCCTCCACCCGGTAGCTCATCAGATTGGCTCCGGCGCTCTCGACGAGCTGCACGTAGGGCAGGCGGTTCTCCAGCGCGATTTCCTGCATGCGCAACTGCTTGTCCAGGCCCATCGGCTGCAGCGCACCAGCGTCGATGCCGGAGTCGGACGCACTCACCATGCAGCGGATACCCGAGACGAACCCGATGCCTGCAATCACGCCGCCGCCCGACACGCTTTGGGTGAGATCCGGCTTGTCCATGCCCAGACCTGCGAGTGTGGAGAGCTCGACAAAGGGAGTCTGCGGGTCCAGCAGCAGGGACAGGCGTTCGCGCGGCATGAGTTGCCCGCGCGCCTCGAAGCGCGCCTTCGCGGCGGCCGACTTGCGCACGGTGCGGGCCTGGTGTTCGCGCACCTGTTCCAGAAGCGTCAGCATCCCTGCCCGGTTTGCCACGAAGCGTTCGGACGAAGCAGAGAGGGTGGTTTGGATAGATGCCATGCCAGTGTGAAGCTATGAGACGAAGCGTAGGGATGTCATGCACGCGGGTCTTGTGCCAATTGGCTGTACCTCGGCAACTCGTCAGCGCGAACGCACGCGCACCCTGAACTTCGGAACCAAGGCTGCCGGCCCATAGGACATCTTGGTCTGCCTGAAATTCGGAAGACCCATGTCCTGCTCGAAGTTGAGCCAATTGACCGAGCGAAATGCAGTGGCTGCGTGCCGAAACATGTACTGGTAGATTCCCTTGAAGACTTCCGAGCCCTTGGCGAATCGCACCACTGCGTAGTCGTCGCGCAGCAGTTGCAGGAGAACGAAGCCCGCCGGTCGATGCCCGACGAAATACACGAACCCCGTCAGCCCCAGTTGAGGAGCCATTGCAAGCGCCTCCAGACAGGCCCGCTCGTCCGCTTCGCCTTGGCGCTTGCCCTTGGCAGCCATCCACTCCTGCACGATGAACATACACGTGCCGAGATCGTCGATGCCATAGGTCCGGCATTGAACTTCGTGGGCCGCCAGAAGCTGCCGCACCAGGTTGAGTTTCTTGGCTCGCAGCCGGCCACCATAGTCGCGAATGTCCTGCGCGAGATAGAGATAGTCCTCGTCCGCTCGTGACGAAGCCCAATCGAAGCGCTGAGGATCCAACCGGTCGACCTGCGATTGGCTCAAGGGAAAGAGACAGTCCGCGCTGTGGAACAGCGCGTCGAGCTCGTCGGACGATGCGGTCGCCGGCTCGAAGAGCGGAAGAATATGCTGTACTCCGTCGTAGGTCAGACCGCTGACATAGGGCAGTGCGCCATCGACGAATCGGTAGGCGTGAGCCTCGCGAAATAGGTACAGGTTGGCGAACCAGGGGGCCGACAGGCAGAAGCCCCCCCTATCTGCGAAACGCTCCCGCAGCAGCGCGTCGAGACGGGCCTGATGCCGCAGTCCGAGGGGCTCACCGCTCGAGATGGGAGCGGGACACATGGTTCACATTGCGGCGACCTGGCTCCGGGCCCTGTGCCGGTGGCCCCGCGAAGCACTGGGCGATCGCGAGCCAAGTCGTCGCGGGCTCTCCATGGATCTCGAGCGCCGTGTCTGCGGCGTGACGACGCTGGGTCACGACCAGACAAAAATCTTCGGCGGGCCCGCGCACCCACGAGCCCGTCGCCGGGTCGCCCCAGGTCCAGATCGCGCCGCTCGGCGCGTCGAGTCGCACAAACGGCGTCTCGGCCGGAGGCTTCATGCCTCGATTGCTGAAACTCCAGGCCAGCGTCGTCACGCCGAGGTGTGCGATATGGCGAATGCGATCGGACGCGGGCCGCTGCTCCGACAGGGCATCCCAGATGTCCTGGCCATGCGCCCAAGTCTCCATCAGGCGCGCGGTCGCGAAGGAGCGCGCGCTCATGTCGGGTCCGAACCAGGGAATCCGGTCCTTGGAATTCCTTTGCCGGAGCAACGCAATCACGGATTCGCAGCGGCGTTGCCAGAGAGACAGCAAGCTCGAATCGTCCAGATGGGCGTATTGCGCACGTGCGATGGCGCTGATCTCCTCGCCCGTGCTCAAGCGCTTCTTCAACGCAGATTCGTCAATGCGGAAGGCTGGCGGATCGGCCAGCGCCTGCGCAGCGCACTGCTCAAAGTAGCGGAGATGCGCGATCTCGTCCCTGGGCGTCCAGCAGTAGAAGGGGGTGACGCGGGTCCAGTCGTTGACGCCGAGTGCGTGGCAGCGCTCCGCGAGTTCGCCATATTCAGCGGCCAGATCATCGCAGAGGTCGTTCATGTGAAGAGAAGAGGAGTCCGGTGTTTCGATCGTCTGCCATGCTAGGGCCTTGCATGCCGTTGTTCTTGCGCGAACTTGCTGCGGCCGTTGGCTATGTCGGCCCGACGGGTTGAAGGGGAGCGTCAAGAAGAGAGGCGACGGAGGAAAACCCGAGGGCCGCGAACCCATGCAGGTCGCGGCCGAAAACCATGGCGGAGATGCAGCGCAAAGCAAGCTGGACATGACGGGCAAGGCGACCGCCATGTCCAGCGGACTTATCCGCAGCGCGCGGCCACCACCCGCCCGTTCGGCTCGACGTCGACGAGCAGGCGGTCGGCCCTGAAAGGCAGCGGCGGATCGTCCGGCAGAACCGCGCGGGCCATGTAAGCGCCGGCTCGCATGCGCATTTCCTCCAGGAGCGGCAGGCTGATGCGTTGCCTCAGCGCGAAGTGGATGCGCGACGACATACACACCCCCGGCGCAGCGACGAATTCCGGCGGCGGTGGAAGATTCGGAGACATCGGCCTCGGACGCTGGGACTGACAGCCGACCATCACGAGGCACGCCAGCATCATCATCGAGGCGCCGCAGACGGGCACGGTTTTGAATGCTGACCTGAAGGTATTCATGACGCTCGTGCTCCACCGGAAAAGCAATACGAAATGATGGCCAGCGGCGCGCCCTATCAGGCAGGATTGCGACAATTGAACAGAATTTCAGCGTCGCGGCGCGCAGGAATTGGCGCACTGGCAGCACGGCCTTGCGATCGACAATCCGGGCGCAACCCGCCGGCACGCCCCAACGGAGGACATCGATGTATCCCAGGAACCGTCTCGAAGCGCTGACCGATGGCATCTTCGCCGTCGCCATGACGCTGCTGGTTCTGGATCTGCGCATCCCCGACGACGCGGGCCGGCCCACGGACGAGGCCTCGCTGGTCCGGGCCCTGCTCGCGCTGGCGCCGAAATTCCTTCCGTACCTGCTGACCTTCTACGTGCTCGGTATCAGCTGGCTGTCGCTGATCAAGGTCAAGTCGCGCAGCGAGATGGTGGGCTCCGCCTATGCGAAGTGGTGCCTTCTCTACCTGCTGCTCGTGACCCTGCTGCCGTTCTCGACCCTGGTGATGGGACGCTTCACCGCCTACGCGGCGGCGACCGCGATCTACGCCGCCAACATCGGCCTCAGCGCGGGCGTCGGCTACAGGCTGATGTCGCTGCTGCCCGCGCCCGTGAAGGACGAGCACTGGCTGGATCGCCGGGTGTCGCTCGTGGTGCTGCTGGTCTCGTGCCTGCTGACGATTGCGCTGAGCTTCCTGATTCCTGCGCAGGCGTTGTGGGCGCTGGCGCTCAATCTCGGCGCGGGCACGGCGGCGCGCTGGTATCGCCGCCTTGAAACGCGCGGCTGAACGCAGTCGGCGGCCTTTGCGTCAACACATCGGCACGTCGATCGACGCGGCGAGCGCCAGTCCGTCGAGCCGCTCCGAGCTGGCGACGACGATCGCCCGTTCGGACCGCCGCGCCGCATCGGCCAGCGCATTGCGCAGACACCGGATCGATGCACCATCGAGGGCCGCCGCCGGTTCGTCGAGCAAGGTCAGCGCGCGTCCCGATGCCAATGCCGCAGCCAACCCGACCTTGCGTTTCGAGCCGGTCGACAGCATGAACATCTGCTTGTCGAGATGTGGTGTCAGCGCGAAGCCGTCGACCAGTGCCTGCCAGCCGGCCGCGTCGAAACGAGGGTCGTCCGCGCGCAGCGATGCCGTGCATTCGCGTGCCGTCATCCGGTCGAATTGATCGGCGGTCGGGTCGCAGAAGAACAGATCCCGCCGATAGGCCTCGGGGTCCTCGTCGAGATGAACGCCGCCCAGCGTCAGCCGGCCGCCGCCGGGCAACAGGCCGGCCATCACACGCAGCAGCGTCGACTTCCCGCTGCCGGTGTCGCCGTACAGAAGGGTCACGCCGGCCTCGATGGATCCGGTCCAGCCGGACGCCAGCGCCGGCTGATCCGGATGCGCAAAGCGCAGGTTCTCGATGTGCAGGATGCGGGGGCGGTGCGGGCTGTTGTCCATGCGCGCAAGCCTACCGCAGTGCAACTCAGCCGAAGTGGCACGAGACAGTTCCGAACTCGCCGTAGTCCGCCACCACGGTATCGCCCTTCGTGACATCGATGGGCCGGATGAAGGAGCCCGCCAGCACGACCTCGCCGGCCTGCAGCACGACGCCATGCCGATGCAGCCGGTTGGCCAGCCAGGCCACGCCATAGCCCGGATGATTGAGCACGCCCGCGGCCAACCCGGTCTCCTCGACCTCGCCGTTGCGGCTGACGATGGCGCCGATGCGGCGCATGTCGGCATCGCTCGTGGCGGGCCGGAACGGGCGCCCGCCCAGCACCAGCGCCGCGTTCGCGGCGTTGTCGGCGATGGTGTCCAGCACGGTCCGCGTGCGCTTCGTCTCCGGGTCCACGCGCTGGATGCGCGCGTCCAGGATCTCCAGCGCGGGCGTGACGTAGGCCGTCGCGTCCAGGACGTCGAACAGCGTGCAGTCGGGGCCGGACAGGGGCCGGGCCAGCACGAAGGCCAGCTCGGCCTCGATCTTCAGCTGCAGGAAGCGATCGGCGGGAATCACCGCGCCGTCACGATGGAACATGTCGTCGAGCAGCACGCCGAAATCCGGCTCGGCGATCTGGACCGCGCGCTGCATGGCCTTGGACGTGAGCCCGATCTTGTGGCCCTTGACGGTTCGGCCCTGGGCTTGCTTGTGCTGCATCCACGCATGCTGGATCGCATACGCATCCTCGATCGTCATGTCGGGGTAGTCGAGCGAGAACTGCCGGCACGGCGTGCGCGTGCGCGCGGCTTCTTCGAGACGCTCGGCCGCGCGCTGCAAGGTCGCGATGTCAAGGCTCATGCGGGCCGCCCTTCGGCTTCGACGACGTTGCGCAGCACGCCGACGCCCGTCACCTCGACTTCGACCACGTCGCCCGGCTGCAGGTACTTCGGCGGGTCGAAGCGGATGCCCGCGCCGATCGGCGTACCGGTCGCGATCACGTCGCCGGGCTCCAGCGTCGTGAAGGTCGACAGGTACGAGATCAAATACGCGAAGTCGAACATCAGGTGCGCCGTGGTGTCGTCCTGCCGGGGCTCGCCGTTGACGCGCGTGCGCACGCGCAGGTCGGCATAGCCGCCGGGAAACTCGTCGGCCGTCGCGATCCACGGGCCGATGGCGCCCGACGCGTGGAAGTTCTTGCCCTGCGTGACGTTGAACTTGGCGTGATGCACCCAGTCGCGAATCGTGCCCTCATTGATGCAGGTCAGTCCGGCGATGTGCGCGCTGGCCTTCTCCCGCGCGATGCGCCGCCCGCCGCGGCCGATCACGATGCCGATCTCGCCTTCGTAGTCGAGCTGCTGCGATTCCGGCGGCTGCAGCAGCGCGCCGCCGTGGCCGACGAAGGAGTCCGGCACGCGCATGAAGATGCTCGGGTACTTGGGCAGGTCGCTGCCGTCCTTGTACTCGGCATTGCGGTGCGCGTAGTTGACGCCGATGCAGAAGATCTTGCGCGGCTGGGGCACCGGCAGTTCGAGGCGCACGTCGGCGAGCGCATGGTCGGGCGCGGCGTCGGCGAGCGCGGCGCGGGCGCGTTGCAATGCCGGCTCGCCGCCCTCGAGCAGCGCGAGGACAGAGGCGATGTCCGGCAGGCGCCGGCCCAGGTCGACCACGTCCTCGCCTTTGGCCGCACCCCAATGGACCGTGCCTCCATGGCGATAGCTGAGAAGTTTCATGCGGACTCGAATCCAAAAAAGCGGGCGGGGTTGTCGACCAGGATCTTGCGGCGCGTGCCGGCGTCGGGCGCGAAGCGGTACAGCAGTTCGAGCAGTTCGCCTTCGTTGGGCGGCTGCTTGACCGAGACGGGATGCGGCCAGTCGCTGCCCCACACGCAGCGCTCGGGCGCCGCCTCGATCAGCCGCTGTGCGAGCGGCACGACGTCGTTCCAGGGCGCGCCGGTCTTCGAGATCTTCTCGGACAGCGACAGCATCACCCAGAAGTTGCCGCGCTGGAACAGCTCGAGGATGCGGACCAGGCTCGGGTCGGCCGCACCCCGCGCAGGGTCGGCGCGGCCCATGTGGTCGAGCAG
This sequence comes from Variovorax sp. SRS16, assembly GCF_901827165.1. Lineage (NCBI taxonomy): Bacteria > Pseudomonadati > Pseudomonadota > Betaproteobacteria > Burkholderiales > Comamonadaceae > Variovorax > Variovorax sp. SRS16. Next base: position 1,480,863 of record NZ_LR594666.1, on the reverse strand, counting down.
CACCGGCACGTCGAGCGCCTCGAAGGTGTCGAGCTGCGCGGCCATGCCGCCCGGCTCCGGCTGCACCTTGACGTACCAGCCCAGCTCCTTTGCGCGGGCGAAGGCACGCGCCTGCTCGGCCGGCGAGAAGCTGATGCCCAGGCCGCCGCGCGTGAAGCGCGCGCCGCGCACGCCGGCGTCGTGCAGCTTGTGCAGGTAGGCATCGTCGCGCTCGGTCAGCACGGCCGCGTTGGCACAGGCGAGGTAGCGCCGCGGGCCATCGGCGTTCAGGCCCGCGAGCGCATCGAGCACCACCGTGTGGTCGGCGCCGTACGTGGTCGCCTGCACGATCACGCCGCGCTGGATGCCGAGCGTCGCATGCAGCTTCTGCGCGACCTGCCAGGTGGCGCCCGGCATCTCGTAGGCGGCGTCGGGCCGCACCGGGTAGACCTCGCGCGGACCGAACACATGGAACTGGCTGTCGCAGGACAGCGGCGGCGGCAGCGGCACGGGTGCGCGCGGCCGCGGATCGAAAGGAAGGTAGTCGGGCATCAGGCGATCCAGGCGGTGAAACTGCATTCGATGAGCTTGCCCATGTCGAGCTCGGGCGCCGTCATCGAATGGCGGGCCGGGCGCGATGCGGGGTCGGGGAACATCTCGAGCCACGGCGCGTTGAGGGCGGGCCGCTGCGTGCGGTCCTTCATCCAGACCGTGAGCTTCACGATGTCGGTGGTCCGGCCGCCGGCCGCCTCGACGATGCGGCGCACGTTGTCCAGCATGTGGCGGCACTGGGCCTCGATCGACTCGGCCGGCTTGCCGGTCGCGGGGTCGTTGCCCTGGATGCTGCCGCTTTCCACCAGCGGGCCGACGCGGCATGCGGCGGGAATCGGGTTCTTGTGGCTGAAACCCTCGACGTACACGCTGGTGCGCGCCGCGGGTGCGCTGCGGTCGAGCTTCATTCCGCCGTGATGTTGGCCTGCTTGATGATCGGTATCCATCGCGCGTCTTCCTTGGTGAGGTATTGGGTGAACTGCTCGGGCGTCATGCCGCGTGCTTCGGCGCCCAGGCCCTGGAACCGGTCCTGCACCGTCTTCTCGGCCAGGATCTTTCGCAGCGCGGTCGAGAAGCGCGCCACGATGTCCGCGGGCGTGCCGACGGGCGCCAGGATGCCGGTGAAGGTCTCCGCCTCGAAGCCCTTGAAGCCGGCCTCCTGCAGCGTCGGCACGTCCGGCAGCTGCGGCACGCGCCTGGCGGAGGTCACCGCCAGCGCGCGCGTCTTGCCCTGCTGGATGAAGGGCTGCGACACCGACAGCTGATCGAAGTTGAACTGCACCTGCCCGCCCAGCAGGTCGGTGGTGGCCGGCGCGTTGCCCTTGTAGTGCACGGTGACCCAGTGGCCGCCGCTTTCGCGCTGCAGGTACTCGCTCACCAGATGGTTGGTGGTGCCGGCGCCGGGGGACGCCATGGTCAGGTGGTTGTCGGGCTTCTTGGCGGCCGCCATCAGCTCGCCGATCGTCTTGTAGGGCGTCGACGGATGCACCTGCAGCACCAGCGGCGTGAACGAGACCGAGCCGATGGGCGTGAAGTCCTTCTTCCAGTTGTAGACATTGCGCTTGAAGATCACCGGCGAGAACAGGATCGGACCGTTGGCCCCCATGAAGAAGGTGTAGCCGTCGGGCGCCGACCTGGCGACGAACTCGCCTGCGATCAGGCCACCCGCGCCGGGCCGGTTGTCGACCAGGAAGGGCTGGCCGAGCTCGGCCTGCAGGCGTTCGCTGATGATGCGCGCGGCGCCGTCGACGTTGCCGCCGGGCGGGTACGGAAGAACCAGCCGCACCGGCTTGGTGGGCCATGCCGGCTGTGCGCAGGCCAGAACGGGAAGCGCCACCGCAACGACGGCGCAGGCAACACGGAATGCTTTCAACATAGGTCTCCTGGGTGAGCGGAAGCGCGCGCAAGACGCACCCTGACCGCATCCGCCCACTCTAAGGAGACAGGCCGGAATGCTGCAAAGCAATAAGCCCCATTTGTTCCAGCATGTGGACTTTTATGAGATGCTGGCCGTGTCCGGATCACGCCGCTGTCCACAATGGCGGCATCCCTCGCAGCTCCTCCACGCCGCCATGTCCCTGATCGCCAGCACCCTCAGCCCCGAAGCCACCTACCGCCTGATGAGCGGCATCGTGGTGCCCCGTCCCATCGCATGGATCACCACGCTGTCGGACACCGGCGTGGTGAACCTCGCGCCCTTCTCGTGCTTCACCTTCGTCTCGAACAAGCCGCCGCTGCTCGGCATCAACATCGGCCGCAAGGCCGGCCGGCGCAAGGACACGGGCGCGCACATCCATGCGCTGGGCGAGTTCGTCGTCAACATCGGCAGCGCGTCGCAGATGAGCGCGATCCACGAGAGCAGCGCCGAGCATGCGCCGGAGGTCAGCGAGGCCGAGCTGCTGGGCCTGGCCACCCTGCCCTCGACCATGGTGCGCGTGCCGCGCCTGGCCGATGTGCCGGTGAGCATGGAATGCCGGCTGGAACGCGTGATTCCCTTCGGCGAGACCGGTGCCGAATTCGTGGTCGGCGAGGTGATCGTCTTCCACGTGCGCGACGGGCTGATGCGCGACGGCAAGATCGACACCCGCGCGCTCGACCCGGTCTGCCGCATCGGCGGCCCGAACTACGCGACGCTGGGCCGGATCGTGACGCTGCGCGGCATGCAGCAGACGCCGAAATCGGTGCTGGACTCGCCGCCATGAGCCGCTCGACCGCTCCGAAGGCGAATACCGGAGCGCTGCTGCGCGAAGGCACTCCAGTGACCGAGCGCGACGCGAGCCAGACCGTCGGCGCGCAAAGCGTCCGTCGCGCGCTCGCGGTGCTGCGCATCGTCGCGACCGGCCAGGAACGCGGCGTGCGCCTGACCGATGTCGCCAGCCATTCGGACCTGAGCCGGCCGACCGCGCACCGCATCCTGCGCGTGCTGGTCGAGGAAGGCGCGGTGGAGCAGGACCCGGCCACGCGCCGCTACCTGATCGGCGGCGAGGTGTCGCTGCTGGGCCTGGCGCGCTCCTCGCGCTTCCCGCTGCGTGCCATCGCCGAGCCGCACCTGCGCCACCTCAGCGAGGTGCTGGGCGACACCGCGTTCCTCACCATCCGCAACGGCGCCGACTCGGTGTGCATCGATCGCCGCCCGGGCAGCTTTCCGGTCAAGGTGCTGTCCATCGAAGTCGGTGCGCGCCGGCCGCTGGGCGTGGGCGTGAGCGGCCTGGTCCTGCTGGCCTCGCTGCCGGTGGACGAAATGGCCGACATCGTGCGGCGCAACAGGCCCCGGCTGAAGGCGCTGCACATCGATCCCGGCACCTTGATCGCGCAGGCCGGCCTCACGCGCGCCCGGGGCTATGCCTATGCACCGGTCGGCGTGGTCCAGGGTTCGCGTGCAGTGGCAGTGCCGGTGCGGCTCACCGACGGCCGCACCGTCGCCGGCCTCGCGATCGCCACCATCACGGAACGGCTGCCCGATGCCCGCGTCGCCGCGGTCGTCGCAACCATGCAGGAACGCGCGGCGCTGATCGGCACGCAGGCCGCGGAACTCGCGCGGCGCAAGAGTTCACGCAGCTGAAGCCGCGCCGCGCGGCAAGCCCGCTCAAGCTCTCGGCAACCCGGCGACAAAACAGGTTCCGGCCTCGGCCGACGAACCGACCTGCATGCTCCCTTCAGGCCGCCGGCGCAGCGCCGGGCGTGAAGGTCAATGCCAGCCCGTTCATGCAGTAGCGCAGTCCGGTCGGCGGCGGCCCGTCGTCGAACACATGGCCCAGATGGCCGCCGCAGCGCCGGCACAGCACTTCGTCGCGCGTCATGCCGAAGCTCTTGTCGGAGGCCTTCTCGACCGCATTGGCCATCGGCTTCCAGAAGCTGGGCCAGCCCGTGCCGCTGTCGAACTTGGTGGCCGAGGTGAACAGCGGCAGCTGGCAACCGGCACAGGCGAACACGCCGGCGCGCTTCTCATGGTCGAGCGGGCTGGAGAACGGCCGCTCCGTCCCGGCGTGCCGCAGCACGGCGTACTGATCGGGCGTCAGGCGCTTCTTCCATTCGTCGTCGGACAGCGTGAACTCGTAGGCCTTCGCGGCGCGGGCCACGGGACTCAGCAGCAGGCCGGACAGCGTGCCGAGCCCGGTGGCTGCAAGGGTGTTGAGGAATCGTCTGCGCGGGTGCATGCGGGAATCTCCTTTCGATACCGTCTTCATGGTACGCAGGCCGGGCCTCCACAGGATTCAAGATTTCGTGACAACTTCCGGGCCTGTCGAGGCCCACCACCGCTCCCCGAAGCGCCCCTGCAGGAAGGCGATGAAGCTCGACACCTTGCCCGGCACCAGCTTGGGCGAAGGGAACACCGCATGGATTTCCTGCGCCGCCAGCGCGTGGTCGGCCAGCACTTCCACCACGTGGCCGGTGGCGAGCGAATCGCTGGCCACGTAGCGCGGCATCAGCGCGATGCCGAGCCCGGCGCGCGCAGCGGCCAGCACCGCCGACACGTTGTTCGAGCGCAGCCGACCCGACACCGGTACCGTGACCGGATCGCCCTTCGGCGTCTGCAGCTGCCAGACGTCGTCGCCCACCACGCTGCTGTAGATCAGCGCCACGTGCGCGCTCAGGTCCTGCGCCTTCTTCGGCGTGCCATGCTTCCTGAGATAGGCCGGCGCAGCCACCATCACCCACGGGTTCATGCCGAGGAAGCGCGCGCCGAGCGACGAATCGGCCAGCTTGCCCATGCGGATCGCGACGTCGACGCCCTGCGCCACCAGGTCGACGTAGCGGTCCTCGAAGCTGAGGTCGACCTGCACCTGCGGGTGCCGCCCCATGAACTCGAGCGCCAGCGGCACCACCACGCGACGGCCGAAGGCGGTCGAGGTGCCGATGCGCAGCAAGCCCTGCGCCTGCGATTGCCGCAGCTTGACCATGCTCTCGGCCTCCTCGGCATCGCGCACGATGGCCTTGCATTTCTCGTAGTAGAGCGCGCCCGATTCGGTCAGGCTCACGCCGCGCGTGTTGCGGTTGAGCAGGCGCGCCTTCAGCCGCGCCTCGGTGGCCGCGACCTGCTTGGTCACGGTGGGCTGGGTGGTGTTGAATTCGCGCGCGGCCTTGGAGAAGCTGCCGGTCTCCACCACGCGAACGAACATCTCCATCGCGAGCAATCGGTCCATCCCCGGATCGTAGCCAGTTATTCCGCCACGGAATAGGCTTTATGGTCCTGCGCCACCTTCTGCCGAAGGCGCGGAATTCCTACAGTCGAGCCAACCCAAGGAGACTCGACATGGCAAAGATGACCGCGGCCCAGGCCGCTGTGCTGGTGATGGAAAAGGAAGGCGTGACGCAGGCCTTCGGCGTGCCCGGTGCCGCCATCAATCCCCTTTACTCGGCCCTGCGCAAGCACGGCAGCATCGCCCACATCCTGGCGCGCCACGTCGAGGGCGCGTCGCACATGGCCGAGGGCTACACGCGCGCCGTCGCCGGCAACATCGGCGTGTGCATCGGTACCTCGGGCCCGGCCGGCACCGACATGATCACCGGCCTGTACTCGGCCTCGGCCGATTCGATCCCGATCCTCTGCATCACCGGCCAGGCGCCGCGTGCGCGCCTGTACAAGGAAGACTTCCAGGCGGTCGACATCGAGTCGATCTCCAAGCCGGTCACCAAGTGGTCGGTCACGGTGCGAGAACCCGGCCAGGTGCCGCAGGTGTTCCAGCAGGCCTTCCACCTGATGCGTTCGGGCCGTCCGGGCCCGGTGCTGATCGACCTGCCCTTCGACGTTCAGATGGCGCAGATCGAGTTCGACATCGACACCTACCAGCCGCTCACGCCCTACAAGCCGGCCGCCACGCGGGCCCAGATCGAGAAGGCGATCGCGATGCTCAACGCGGCCGAGCGCCCGCTGATCGTGGCCGGCGGCGGCATCATCAATGCCGATGCCGCCGACCTGCTGGTGCGCTTCGCCGAAGCCACCGGCGTGCCGGTGATCCCGACGCTGATGGCCTGGGGCGCGATCCCCGACGACCATCCGCTGATGGCCGGCATGTGCGGCCTGCAGACCAGCCACCGCTATGGCAACGCGACGATGCTCGCCTCCGACTTCGTGCTCGGCATCGGCAACCGCTGGGCCAACCGCCACACCGGCTCGGTCGAGGTCTACACCAAGGGCCGAACCTTCGTGCACGTCGACATCGAGCCGACGCAGATCGGCCGCGTCTTCACGCCCGACTTCGGCATCGTGTCCGATGCCAAGGCGGCGCTCGAACTCTTCGTGCAGGTCGCCGAGGAAATGAAGGCCAAGGGCCAGCTGCCCGATCGCGGCGAATGGGTCGGCCAGTGCCGCGAGCGCAAGAAGACCCTGCTGCGCAAGACCAACTTCGCCGACGTGCCGATGAAGCCGCAGCGTGTCTACCAGTGCATGAACAACAACTTCAGCCACGACACCTGCTACGTGAGCACCATCGGCCTGTCGCAGATCGCGGCCGCGCAGTTCCTGCACGTCTACAACCCGCGCCACTGGATCAACTGCGGCCAGGCCGGCCCGCTGGGCTGGACCATTTCCGCCGCGCTCGGCGTGCGGGCGGCCGACCCGTCGCGCAAGATCGTCGCGCTCTCGGGCGACTACGACTTCCAGTTCATGATCGAAGAGCTGGCCGTGGGCGCGCAGTTCAAGCTGCCCTACATCCACATCGTGGTCAACAACTCCTACCTCGGGCTGATCCGCCAGGCGCAGCGCGGCTTCGAGATGGACTACTGCGTGCAGCTCGGCTTCGACAACATCAATGCGGCCGAGGATGCAGGCGTCGAGCGCAGCTACGGCGTCGATCACCTGAAGGTGGTCGAAGGCCTGGGCTGCAAGGCGATCCGCGTGCGCAAGCAGGAAGAGATGACGCCGGCGATCCAGCGCGCCGAAGCGCTGATGGCCGAGTTCGGCGTGCCGGTGGTGATCGAGGTGATGCTCGAGCGCGTGACCAACATCGCGATGGGCACCGAGATCGATGCCATCAACGAATTCGAGCCGCTCGCGGAGAGCGTCGAGGACGCCCCAACCTCCATCGCCGTCGCAATGCTGGATTGATCCGAGGAGACAAGATATGCCCAAGTTCGCAGCCAACCTCACGATGCTCTTCACCGAGCTGCCCTTCATGCAGCGCTTCGAGGCGGCCGCCAAGGCCGACTTCAAGGCGGTGGAATACCTGTTCCCCTATGCCTTCGACAAGAAGGAGCTGGCCGCCGCGCTGCGCGACAACGGCCTGGCGCAGGTGCTGCACAACCTGCCCGCGGGCGACTGGGATGCCGGCGAGCGCGGCATCGGCTGCCATCCGGACCGCACGGGGGAATTCCGCGAGGGCGTGGCCCGCGCGATCGACTATGCGAGCGCGCTCGGCTGCCCGCAGCTCAACTGCCTGCTCGGCAGGCTGCCGCAGGGCGTGACCGCGGCCGACGCCCGCAAGGTGGTGGTCGACAACCTGCGCTTCGCCGCGAAGGAACTGCAGGCTGCGGGCATCCGCCTCCTGATCGAGCCGGTCAACAGCTTCGACATCCCCGGCTTCTACCTGACGCGCACCGATCAGGCACTGTCGCTGATCGACGAGGTCGGCTCGACCAACCTGCTGCTGCAGTACGACATCTACCACGCGCAGCGCATGGAAGGTGAACTCGGCGCCACGCTCTCGAAGAACATCGCGCGCATCGGCCACATCCAGCTGGCCGACAACCCCGGCCGCGGCGAGCCCGGCACGGGCGAGATCAACTACCCGTGGCTGTTCAGGCACATCGATTCGATCGGCTATGCGGGCTGGATCGGCTGCGAATACAAGCCGCGTGCGACCACCGTCGAAGGCCTCGGCTGGCGCACTGCACTCGCGCAATAAACACAGAACACGACGACCAAGGAAACGAATTCATGTCCAGCAACGCACAAAAGATCGGCTTCATCGGCCTCGGCATCATGGGCGCGCCGATGGCGGCGCATCTGCTCGACGCCGGCCACACGCTCTTCGTCCACACGCGCGGCAAGACGCCCGAGCCTTTCGCCTCGCGCGCCAACGTGTGCGCGTCCGGCACCGAGGTCGCACAACAGGCCGACATCGTCTTCATCATGGTGCCCGACACGCCGGACGTGGAGAAGGTGCTGTTCGGCGAAGGCGGTGTCGCCGCGGGCCTCGCCAAGGGCAAGACGGTGGTGGACTGCAGCTCCATCGATCCGATCGCGACCAAGGACTTCGCCAAGCGGATCGCCGGGCTGGGCTGCGGCTATGTCGACGCGCCGGTCTCGGGCGGCGAAGTGGGCGCCAAGGCCGCGAGCCTCACGATCATGTGCGGCGGCGACGAAGGCACTTTCGGCCGCGTGCGGCCGCTGCTCGAGAAGATGGGCAAGAACGTGACGCTGGTCGGCGGCGTGGGCGACGGCCAGGTGTGCAAGGTGGCGAACCAGATCATCGTGGCGCTCAACATCGCGGCCGTGGGCGAGGCGCTGGTGTTCGCCTCGAAGGCCGGCGCCGATCCGGCCAAGGTGCGGCAGGCCTTGATGGGCGGCTTCGCATCATCGCGCATCCTGGAGGTGCATGGCGAGCGCATGATCAAGCGCACTTTCGCGCCGGGCTTTCGCATCGCGCTGCATCAGAAGGACCTCAACCTCGCGATGCAGAGCGCGCGTTCGATCGGCGTCGCGTTGCCGCAGACCGCCGGCGCGGCGCAACTGATGAACGCCTGCGCGGCCCTGGGCCATGGGCAGGACGATCACTCGGCGCTGGTGCGCGCGCTCGAAGCGCTGGCGCAGCATCCGGTGGCGCCGGACGCGGTCTAGAACAAACCAGCGCCAAGTGCTTTCACCGACCACCGCGGACATCAGTTTGGGGTAGCCTCTCTCCTGAGCCAAGAAGCAAGGAGACCCGATGGCACACAAGCTTTCCCCCGCCGAAGAAGCCCTGCGCGACGCAGCGCGCGAATACCACCGCTCGCCCGTCAAGGGCAAGATCTCGATCTCGCCCACCAAGCCGCTGCTGAACCAGCGCGACCTGTCGCTGGCCTACTCGCCCGGCGTCGCCTACCCCTGCCTGGACATCCAGGCCGACCCCTCGCTGGCCGCCGAATACACCTCGCGCGGCAACCTCGTGGGCGTCGTCACCAACGGCACCGCCGTGCTCGGCCTGGGCAACATCGGCCCGCTGGCCAGCAAGCCCGTGATGGAAGGCAAGGGCTGCCTGTTCAAGAAGTTCGCCGGCATCGACGTGTTCGACATCGAACTGGCCGAGAACGACCCCGACAAGCTGGTGGACATCATCGCCGCGCTCGAGCCCACGCTCGGCGGCATCAACCTCGAGGACATCAAGGCCCCCGAGTGCTTCTACATCGAGAAGAAGCTGCGCGAGCGCATGAACATCCCGGTCTTCCACGACGACCAGCACGGCACCGCCATCATCTCCGCGGCCGCGCTCATCAATGGCCTCGAACTGGTCGGCAAGAAGATCGAGGACGTGAAGATCGCCGTCTCGGGCGCGGGCGCCGCCGCCATCGCCTGTCTCGATGTCATGGTCGGCCTCGGCGCCAAGCCCGCCAACATCTTCGCGGTCGACTCCAAGGGCCTGATCTACATCGGACGCGCCGGCGGCTTCGACGATTCGAAGACGCGCTATGCCCAGCGCGACACCGGCGCGCGCACCCTGGCCGACGTCATGAAAGACGCCGACGTCTTCCTCGGCTGCTCGGCACCCGGCGTGGTCACGCAGGACATGGTCAAGAGCATGGCCCGCCAGCCCATCATCCTGGCCCTGGCCAACCCCGAGCCCGAGATCCGGCCCGAGCTGGCCAAGGAAGTGCGCCCCGACTGCATCATCGCCACCGGCCGTTCGGACTATCCGAACCAGGTCAACAACGTGCTGTGCTTCCCCTACATCTTCCGCGGCGCGCTCGACTGCGGCGCCAGCAAGATCACGGAAGAAATGAAGCTCGCCTGCGTGCGCGAGATCGCCGAGCTCACCAAGGCCGACATCAGCGAGGAAGTCGCCACCGCCTACGCGGGCCAGGAGCTCGCCTTCGGCCCCGACTACCTCATTCCCAAGCCCTTCGATTCGCGCCTGATCCTGCGCATCGCGCCGGCCGTGGCCAAGGCCGCCGCCGCCTCGGGCGTGGCGCTGCGGCCGATCGAGGATCTCGAAGCCTACCGCCAGCACCTCACGCGCTTCGTCTACCAGACCGGCATGTTCATGCGGCCGGTGTTCAGCGCCGCCAAGCTCGCGACCACCAAGCGCGTGGCCTATGCCGAGGGCGAGGACGACCGCGTGCTGCGCGCCGCGCAGCTGGCGGTCGACGAAGGCCTGGCCAAGCCGATCCTGATCGGGCGTCCCGCGGTGATCGAGACGCGCATCAAGAAGGCCGGACTGCACATCCGCCTGGGCACCGACGTCGACTGCGTCAACCCCGAGGACGATCCGCGTTTTCGCACCTACTGGGAGACCTACCACAAGCTCATGGGCCGCCGCGGCATCTCGCCCGAGGCCTCCAAGGCGATGGTGCGGCGCTCCAACACCACCATCGCGGCGCTGATGGTGCACCTGGGCGATGCCGATGCGATGCTGTGCGGCCTGGTCGGGCGCTTCGACAGCCACTTGAAGATCCTGGACAACGTGCTGGGCCTGAAGCGCGGCGCGCCGGGCTTCGCGACGCTCAATGCGCTCACGCTCGAGAAGTACACGATGTTCATCGCGGACACCAACGTGCACGAGGACCCGAGCGCCGAGACGCTGGCCAACATCGCGCTGATGGCGGCCGAGGAAGTGCGCCGCTTCGGGCTGCCGCCCAAGGTGGCGTTCCTGTCGCACTCCAACTTCGGCTCGTCCGAGCGCGGCTCGGCCCGCAAGATGCGGCTGGCGCGCGACCTGTTCGCGCGCATGGCGCCCGACATCGAGTGCGACGGCGAGATGCACGGCGACGCGGCGCTGTCGGAGACGGTGCGCCTGAACGCGATGCCCGAGACCACGCTCAGGGGCGAGGCCAACCTCTTGATCTGCCCCAACCTCGATGCAGCGAACATCCTGTTCAACGTGCTCAAGATGACCGGCGGCAACGGCGTGACGGTCGGGCCGATCCTGATGGGTGCGGCGGGCTCGGCCCACATCCTCACCACTTCGTCGACCGTGCGCCGCGTGGTCAACATGACCGCGCTCGCCGTCGCCAACGCGACCTCGTCGAAGTAAGCGTTCGAGCCCTTGAATGACGCCCCGCCGCGATGCCCGCGTCGGGGCGTTTTTGTTGGCGGTCTTTCATCACCGTTCCCGATGAATTTATAGCAACTGCGTCATTTACCGATCGGATCCGCGATGCAAACATGCGCCAGGGCTCGAAGAAGCCGCCGTGCGCAAGACATCCACGTAGGAGACATCCATGACGACGAATGCAGTGAGCGATCCGGTCAACGAAATGCTGCCCCTGCCGAAGCTGGCCACGCTCGGTCTGCAGCACGTGCTGGTGATGTACGCAGGCGCGGTCGCTGTGCCGCTGATCATCGGCGGCGCGCTGAAGATGTCGCGCGAGGAGATCGCGTTCCTGATCAGCGCCGACCTGCTGTGCTGCGGCCTGGTCAGCCTGATCCAGTGCGTCGGCCTCTGGAACGTGGGCGTGCGTCTGCCCATCATGATGGGTGTGGCCTTCACCGCGGTCGCACCGATCATCGCGACCGGCTCCGATCCGCGGCTGGGCGTGCCGGCGATCTTCGGCGCTGTCATCGCCTCGGGCGTCTTCACCTACTTAGCTGCGCCGTACATGAGCCGCATGGTGCGCTTCTTTCCGCCGGTGGTGACCGGCACCGTGGTGCTGCTGATCGGCGTTTCGCTGATGAAGATCGGCATCAACTGGGCGGCCGGCGGCGTGCCGATGATCCATGGGCCGAGCGGCATGGTGCCGAACCCGCAGTACGGCGCGCCCGTCAATCTGGGCCTGGCCGCCTTCGTGCTGGTGACGATCCTGCTGCTGACCGCCTTCCTGAAGGGCTTCATGGCGAACATCGCGGTTCTGCTGGGCATGACGCTCGGATTCGTCGTCGCGGCCGCGATGGGCCAGGTGCACTTCGGCGGCATCGCGGAGGCCGGCTGGCTGCGCGTCGTGCTGCCCTTCCACTTCGGCTTCCCGACCTTCGACGCGCTGTCGATCATCACGCTGTGCCTGGTGATGATCGTGATGATGATCGAGTCCACCGGCCTCTTTCTCGCGATCGCGGAAATCAACGAGCGCCCGCTGACGCAGAACGACCTGGCGCGCGGTCTTCGCGCCGACGGCATCGGCAACATCATCGGCGGGATCTTCGGCACCTTCACTTACACCTCCTATGCGCAGAACGTCGGCCTGGTGCAGGTCACCGGCGTGCGCAGCCGCTGGGTGGTGGCCGCGGCCAGCGTGATCCTGATCGTGCTCAGCTGCCTGCCGAAACTGTCGGTGCTGGTGGCCGCGATCCCGAATGCGGTGCTCGGCGGCGCGGCGCTGGTGATGTTCGGCATGGTCGCGGCCACCGGGGTGAAGATCCTGGCCAAGGTCGACTTCACCGGCGACCGGCGCAATCTCTACATCGTCGCGCTGGGCGTCGGTGTCGGTCTGATCCCGGTGGTGGCCGACCGCTTCTTCGCCCAGCTGCCGGACCTCGCGGTGCGCTTCTTCCAGAATGGCATCCTGATCGGCACGCTCACCGCGGTCTTGCTGAACCTGCTGTTCAACGTCCGCCGGCCGGTGCTCACACCGTCAGTAGCTGCGCTCGACGCTTGAAGAGCAGATCGCTGAAATTCTGCGCCGCCGGCGAGAGCGAGCGGTCGGCGTGGAACAGCAGCGCGATCTTGCGCGTGATGACCGGATTCACCACCGGCTTGACGACCAACCCCAGCGCCAGCGCGAGCCGCGTCGCGGTGGTCGTCAGCACCGCGATGCCCAGGCCGCCCTCGACCATGCCGATGATCGTGAGCGGCAGCGCCACCTCGTAGGAGCGCGTCAGCGTGATGCCGTGGCGCGCGAGCGTCATGTCGATCTGCTCGCGCAGCGGATTGCCGGCCGGCGATCCGATCAGCGGATAGCCTTCCAGGTCGCGCCAGGTGAGCTCCTTCTTGCGCGACAGCGCATGGCCCGCCGGCATCATCACCGCGTAGGTGTCGGTGGTCAGCAGGCGCGACGCCACGTCCTGGCGCAGGCCGGACTCGGTGCCGATGCCGAAGTCCACCGCGCCCGAGCGCACCATCTCCGGCACGTCGGGCTGCGCCACGTCGTGCAGGTCCACGGTGACGCCCGGATGCACCACGCCGAACTCGCGGATCATGCGCGGCAGCATCAGCGCGGCCTGCAGCGAGGACGCGGCGATCGACACGCGCCCGCGCCCCAGCGTCTTCAGGTCGCTCGAACTGCCGAGCACGCTGTCGAGGTCGGCCAGCGCCTTGCGCGCCAGCGGCAGGATCTCGGCGCCGGCCTGCGTGAGGCTGAGCATGCGCGTGTGGCGGTCGAACAGCCGCAGGTCGAGGTTGGCCTCGAGCTCGCGCACCAGCGAGCTGACCGTGGACTGCGACAGCTCCAGCTTGTCGGCCGCGCGCGTGAAATGCTTGGCTTCCGCGACCTCGACGAAGGCGCGCAGTTGACGCAGGGTCACGTTCATCTTGTTCATCGATCAATGCCCCGGTTTGAATGGCTGAGCCGATGGTAGTCACAGCTGCGGCCGCACGCGACCTCGAAATGATCGACTCGGGAAAGTCCGGAGTGGCTCATCGTGAATGCCGATGAATTTATCCGTTTAAGCATATTTACCGATGAACCGTCAATCGCCACCATTGTCATCACCGACCCACGTACGCAGGGGCAAAAGACGATGAGACGATTCGAATACAACGACCCGCAGACGATCCCCGAAGCGATCGCGCTGATGGCCCGGCTCGAAGGCGCCAAGAGCCTGTTCGCCGGCGGCACCGACCTGCTGGTCGAGATCCGCGAGCACATCCGCCGGCCGGCCCATCTGATCGACCTGAAGAAGATCGCCGGCCTCGACGGGCTGACCTTCGATCCGCAACACGGCCTGCGCTGCGGCGCGCTGGTGACGGTGCGCCGGATCGAAACCTCGCCCATCGTGCGCCAGCACTACCGCAGCCTGATGAGCGCGGCGCGCGAGCTCGGCTCGGTCCAGGTGCGCAACCGCGCGACGCTCGGCGGCAATGTCTGCCGCGCGTCGCCCTCGGCCGACACGCTGCCGCCGCTGGTGGCCGACGGCGCGCGCGCCACGCTCGAAGGCGCCGGGGGCCGGCGCAACGTGGCGCTGGAGGATTTCTTCACCGGCCCGGGACGCACGCTGCTGCAGAGCGACGAGATCCTGGTCGAGTTCCAGATCCCCGCGCCGCCGCCGCACACCGGCAAGGCCTACCTGAAGCACGGCCGGCGCAAGGCGATGGAGCTGGCGACCGTGGGCGTGGCCGTGACGCTGAGCCTGCACGAGGGCCGCGTGAGCCATGCGCGCATCGTGCTCGGCGCCGTCGCGCCGACACCGCTGCGCGCACTGCGCGCCGAAGCATTGCTGATGGGCGAGAAGCCGAACGACGCCGTGTTCGCCGCGGCGGCGCAGGCGGCGCTCGAGGAATCGCGCCCCATCACCGACGTGCGCGCCAGCGCCGACTATCGGCGCCGCATGGTCGGCGTGCTCACACATCGGGCCCTGACACAGGCCCTGGAGGCCGTGCAATGAAGCGAGTGATTCAAGTCCGCATCAACGGCGAGGAGCGCGAGCTGGTGGTCGAGCCCTACCGCAGCCTGCTCGACACGCTGCGCAACGAGGCCGCGCTGACCGGCACCAAGAAAGGCTGCGACGTCGGCGACTGCGGTGCCTGCACCGTGATCCTCGACGGCAACCCGGTCAACGCCTGCCTGGTGCTGGCCGTCGAAGTCGCGGGCCGCAGCGTCGAGACCATCGAGGGCCTGCAGCATGCGCCGGACCAGGTGCATGCGCTGCAGGACAACTTCATGCGCTGCGGCGCGGCGCAGTGCGGCTTCTGCACGCCCGGCATCCTGATGATGGGCAAGTCGCTGCTCGACCACAACCCGAACCCGAGCACCGACGAGATCCGCTTCGCGCTCGCCGGCAACATCTGCCGCTGTACCGGCTACACCAAGATCATCGAGGCGATCTCGCAGACCGCGTGCGCGCACAAGGAGGAAGTGCAATGAAGCGCGACATCGATCTCGCCGAGCCGGCGCACAAGGTCATCGGCCACAGCGTCAAGCGGCGCGACCTGCTCGACAAGGTCACCGGCCAGGCCGTGTACGCGGGCGACCTCACGCTGCCGGGCATGTTGCACGGCAAGATGCTGCGCAGCAAGATCGCGCATGCACGCGTCGTGCGCATCGATGCGAGCAAGGCGCTGGCGCTGCCCGGCGTGAAGGCGGTGCTGACGCACGAGAACGTGCCACGCGTGCTGCACTATGGCTCGCCGCATCCGCGCTCGGCCTCGTGCACCAAGGACCAATACATCTTCGACACCAAGGTGCGCTACTGGGGCGAAGGCGTCGCGGTGGTCGCGGCCATCACCGAAGAGATCGCCGAAGAGGCGCTGGACCTGATCGAGGTCGAGTACGAGCCGCTGCCCGCCGTCTTCACCGTGCAGGACGCGATGCAGCCCGGCGCGCCGCTGCTGCACGACGTCGGCCCGGGCGGCAACCTGGTACTGCCGCCGGTGATCGTCAAGCGCGGCGATATCGAGCGCGGCTTCGCCGAGGCCGACTTCGTGATCGAGGGCGAGTTCGAGCTCGGCCGCCCGACCGCGTCGTACATGGAACCCAACATCTGCGTCTGCCAGTGGGACAGCAACGACAAGCTCACTTGCTGGGTGTCGACGCAGACCGCCTTCATGGTGCGCGGCGCGCTGGCCGAGGTGCTCGGCGTGCCGCTGCACCGGGTGCGCGTGCTGGTCGATCACATGGGCGGCGGCTTCGGCGCCAAGCAGGATCTTTTCCAGCACGAGTTCCTCTGTGCGCTGCTGGCGCGCGAGACGCGGCGACCGGTGCGCATGGAATTCACGCGCAAGGAGACCTTCCTCGGCGGCCGCTCGCGGCACCCGGCCAGCATCTGGCTCAAGCAGGGGTTCAGGAACGACGGCACCATCACCGCGCGGAAGGCGCGCGTGATCTACAACTCGGGCGCCTACGGTTCGCACGGCCCGGGCGTCACCACCGTCGGCACCAACGCGCTGAGCTCGCTCTACCGCTGCGACAACGTCGAGCTCGAAGGCCTGTGCGTCTACACCAACAACCCGATTGCCGGCGCCTTCCGCGGCTACGGCGTGGTGCAGACCTACTACGCGCTCGACATCCAGATGGACGAGGCGGCCGCGCGCCTGGGCATGGACCCGGCCCAACTCAAGCTGCAGAACGTGGTGCGCGAAGGCGACATCGCGCCCTCGGGCCATCCGGTCGTCGGCCACGGCCTGCCCGACTGCGTCGTGCGCGGCATGGCCGAGGTGGACTGGGAAGCGCAGCGCCGCCGCCCGCGCGACACCAGCGGCCCGCTGCGCCGCGGCTGGGGCATCGGCTGCGAGATGCACGGCTCCAGCGCCTACCCCGGCATCAAGGAACAGGGCAACGCGATCGTCAAGATGAACGAGGACGGCACCGCCGCCCTGCTCACCGGCGCCGCCGGCCTCGGCACCGGCGCGCACACCGCGCTGGCGCAGATCGTCGCCGAGGAATTGCACCTGCCCTTCGAGGACGTCAGCGTGGTGCATGGCGACACTGACGTCGTGCCCTGGGACATCGGCGCCTTCGCCAGCCACACCACCTACCTCGTGGGCCGGGCCGCGCAGATGGCGGCCGCCGAAGTGCGGCAGCAGGTGATGCAACAAGCGGCCATCCGGCTCGAAGCCGAACCCAATGCGCTGACCTGGCTCGACGGCCGCATCGTGCTGCGCGAGGATCCGCTGCGCGGCCTGACGGTGCGCGAAGCGGTGTCGCCGACGCGCGGCATTCCGTCGGCCCACATCATCGGCCACGGCAGCTACATGCCGACCAAGTCCTATTCCTTCGCAGCGCACTTCGTCGAGGTCGCGGTCGACATCGAGACCGGCCAGGTGCACGTGCTGCAGGTCGTGCCGGTGCACGAGTTCGGCAAGGTGATCCATCCGGTCGCTGCATCGGGACAGATCGAGGGCGGCATCCAGCAGGGCATCGGCCACACGCTGACCGAGGACTACCTGGTCGACACGACGACCGGCCGTTCGCTGAACGCGAGCCTGGTCGACTACAAGATGCCGCTGTCGATGGACATGCCGCCGATCCGCACCATCATGCTGGAGACCGCGCCCGACCCCGGTGGTCCCTTCGGCGCCAAGGGCGTCGGCGAGGATCCGATCGTGGCCATCGGCCCGGCGATCGCGAGCGCGATCTACGACGCCATCGGCGTGCGCTTCCGCTGCTACCCGATCACGCCAGAGAAAGTGCTGCAGGCCCTCGCGGCCCAGCAGTGAAGGAGCAAACCATCATGCGATTCCCCAATGCCCAACGCGCCGACGCGCCGACCGATACGCCGCCCGTCGACATCGCGCAACCCGTCCCGGTGACCATCCTCACCGGCTTCCTCGGCGCCGGCAAGACCACGCTGCTCAACCACATCCTGACCGAGAAGCACGGCCTGCGCATCGCCGTGATCGAGAACGAGTTCGGCGAGGTCGATGTCGATTCCGATCTGGTGATGACCTCGGAGGAAGAGATCTTCCAGATGACCAACGGCTGCATCTGCTGCGTGGTCGATGTGCGCACCGACCTCGTGCGCATCCTGCAGACGCTGCTCGCACGGCCCGAGCCCTTCGATCACATCCTGGTCGAGACCAGCGGCCTGGCCGATCCGACGCCGGTGGCCGCGACCTTCTTCATGGACAACGAGGTCGCGCGCCGCGTGCGGCTCGACGGCATCGTGACGCTGGTCGACGCGCTGCACATCGAGAGCCATCTCGACGATCCGCAATTGCGCGACCACGACAACCAGGCGATCGACCAGATCGTCTCGGCCGACCGCATCATCGTCAACAAGACCGACCTGGTGGACGAGGCGACGCTGCAGCGCGTCGAGCGGCGCCTCTGCACGCTCAACGAAGGCGGCCAGGTGATGCGCTCCAACCATGCGCAGGTCGACCTGACGCAGATCCTCGGCATCAGCGGTTTCGACTCGGCTTCGCAGCTGGTCACCGAGGCCGACTTCCTCGATCTCGGCGGGCATCGACACGATCCGTCGGTGGCCTCGGTGTCGCTGGTGTTCGACGCGCCCTTCCGCCGCGAAGCGCTCGAAGAGGCGCTGCGCGAGTTGCTCGACGCCGATGGCGAGAACATCTTCCGCCTGAAGGGCATCGTCGCCATCGCCGGCCATCCGCGCCGCCATGTGCTGCAGGGCGTGCACCGCGTGCTCGACCTGCGGCCGGCCGCGAGCTGGGGCGAGGCCGCGCCCGAGAGCAAGTTCGTCTTCATCGGACGCGCGCTCGATCCGCTTCGGCTGCGCCTCGTGCTGCAGGCCTGCCTGCAGACCGATGCCATGAGCGTTGCCGCCTGAGGCACGACGAACTCGCCATGCATGAAGCGGCACCGCGTCGGATCATCGTCGGCATCAGCGGTGCCTCGGGCGCGATCCTCGGCGTGCGGCTGCTCGAACTGCTGCGAGAACTCGATGTCGAAAGCCACCTGATCGTCAGCAAGTCGGCGCAGGTCACGCTGGCCTACGAGACCGACCTGAAGCTCAAGGACGTGACGGATCTCGCCGACCACTGCTATCGCAGCGACGACATGGCGGCCTGCATTTCCAGCGGCTCGTACCGCACGCTCGGCATGGTGATCGCGCCCTGCTCGATGCGGACGCTGGCCGAGATCGCGAGTGCGAATTCATCCTCGCTGCTCACGCGTGCGGCCGACGTGGTGCTGAAGGAGCGCAAGCGCCTGGTGCTGCTGGCGCGCGAGACACCGCTCAACCTGGCCCACATCCGCAACATGCTGGCCGTCACCGAGATGGGCGCGATCGTTGCGCCGCCGGTGCCGGCCTTCTATGCGCGCCCGGCGAATCTCGAACAGATGATCGACCACACGCTCGGCCGCGTGCTCGACCTGTTCGACATCGACACCGGGGGCGTCAAGCGCTGGTCGGGCAGCAGCCGGCATGCGCAGTTGCCGCCGGCCAATGAAGACGGCGACGCCTGAGTCGGGGGTTTCATTGTCCCCAGCACGAAGCGCTGGCCACGCCTTGACTGTCGAGCGCCGTCTTGCTGTTCGTCTGGTCGATGGAGAGGGATGCGCACGCGGTATCGGCCAGTTGAGATCCCGACGGGGTCGCGGTAAGCAGGTATGAGGTCGCGCTTTGCGTCAGCACCACGGTGTAGAAGTTCTGCGCTGATGTCTGCGGAAAGACCGGCAAAGCGGCGCATGTCTGGCTGTACGAATAGTTCTGCGCATAGCAACGTTCGAGAATCGCCTGATCCTGCGTCAGGGCCGCGTAGGCATCGGAGCGGTGCGATCGCAATACATAGCTGCGATAGGAAGGCATTGCGATGACGGTCAGCAGCGCCACGATGGCGAGCGTGATCATCAGTTCCAGCAACGTGAAGCCGGAGATGGCCGTTCGGCGTTTGCACGTGTTCGAGAAAGCAAATGAATCGTTCATGGCATCGTCACTGGATCTGCCACCACGCGATGGAATGCGTGTTGTTGTTCGGGTTGAGGATCGATGGCTGCGTTCCATTCGACAGCGTGATGTTCTTGACCATCTGATTCGACTTGTTCGGCCCGAGAATCGTCGGTGAACTGCCATATCCCGCAGTGCCCAAGCCCACGCCCACGGGATTGCTACCGTTGTAGGCGTCGTTCAGATCGATGACGAGATTCCCGTTGACATCCAGCTGCGGCTGCGAGAACGCGCCGCCAGTGGCGTAATTGAGTTCCAGCAGCACCGGTGCCGCCTGAATTCCGCAACTGGTCGAAGGCGGTGTATTGAGGGTGGTGATGAAGGCACCGTTGAGCAATTGCGGGTCCGTCATGACTCGCTGTCCGGCAGTGGGAAGATCGTCATACCAGCCCACCTTGCTGCTGAAATCCACTCTCGAATTCGTAGCGGTGAGAATGTCCTGCGGCAGCCCGGACTGCGCGGCCGTGACCAGGGTCAGCGTCTGCGATTGAAGATTGCTGCGTTGGTAGGGGTAGCCGCTTCCGGTCGGGCTGTCCAATATCCCGTAGACGGATTGGACCTGCGTACCCGAGAGGTCGCTGGCCGTCAGAAACTGCCCGGTACCGAACATCACGAAAAGCCCGGCGATGTGTGGATACTGGGGATTCAAGGTGACGACAGGCGCGGTGGTGATAGGTTGCGCGGCTCCGGCTGCATCCCGCGCCTGGAACAGCAGCTTGACCGACCATGCGCTGGGCGTGGCACTGCTCACGTCGATGGCCCACAGATTGCCCTGCAGGTCGCCCGCGTAGACCTTCGTGATGGCCGCGGACTGAAGCCCGTCCGAGTTGGCCACACTCACCGTGGAAAGCCCTTCGGGCGCGGTCGCCAAGCACGCATTCGACGGGACGCCTGACGCGGAACACAGATCGATCTTGGCGATGGTCTCGCCCGTCTGCGGATTCACCGCAAAGAGAATCGCGTGATTGGACGGGCTGTTGTAGCCATTGCCGAAGAAGACCGCATAGTTGGGCGATGCCGCAATCGCTGCGATGGTCGGCTGGCTGTAGGAAAGCCCCATGTCGCTGTCGCTGAATTCCCACTTCACGGCGTTTGCCACAGCCGTCTCGCTGGTCAGCGTCGACGGGTCGGTCACATCCAGCGCGTAGACCGTGCGTCCCCCGCCATTCTCGCCACCGACGAGCATCGTGTGCCAACTGCCGTCGGAGAATTGAACGTCGCCGGATTGCGGCGACCCGTCCACGAAGAACAGATGACTCTGGTTGTAGAACGGCGCGCTGAGTTGGTAGAGATTGGAGAACACGCCATTGGGAACGAACGCGAACTGCTCGCTGCCGTTGCTCGCATTGATCCCATGCAGCATGCCGTCGTTGGCGCCGACATAGAGCATGGGGGCTCGGTTGGCATGCCTGGATTGGAAGGTGAAATAACTGGTCGAGAAATAGGTTCCGTTCGGCGCACCCACATACGCGGCCTGGCTGTCGACGATGTCGCCCAGCAAGTGGGATCGATTGCGGAATGTTCCACCATTGCGAGCTTCGCCGGAGGTATCGCCGCGCAGATAGGCCAGTCGACCTTGGCCCGCAGTGTCGGAAGGCTGCAGCAGCGACTGCTGGGCCGGACTGATCCCCGAAGAGGCCGCGCTACCCGGCCATTCGAACGGCACCCCGGCATTGAGCACCGGGTTCCAGGTCGCGATCATGCGTGATGAAGACCAGCCGGTGCCTGCGGCCTGGGCATCGAGCAAGGTCCGGGCCGACCAGATCGGTCCGCCGGTCGGCGCGCCGGTCGCCGGATCCAATGCCTTGGCGAACAGATCGCCGGTCCAATCCTGGTAGGGTGTATCGCTGGAAACGAGATTCGCCTGGTATTCGACGCTGCCGCTTTGCAGATGGCTGGAGTTCACGGAAGAGGCGGTCAAGCTCGCTGCTGCGTTCTGCACCGCGACGAGAATGCCGTTCAGGTCGTCGACAAGAGCAGCAGGGCTGGTCGCGGGATAGTAGTTGGCGGTTCCACCTGCGACGGCGATCGCCTTCAGCGTCGCGGCCGCTTGTGGATTGAGCGTCGGGTCGACACCGGCTCCCAGACCCACGACATAGGTCTTGATGCCCACGCTGCGAAGCGCCTTGGTGCTTTCAATGGCGTCGTGCACCGCCTGATTGTTGGTGGATGCCAGGGAACCGTCGTCATTGAAGTTGGCCGTGATGCCGAAGCCAGCGGCCGCGGCACTGCCCAATGGCGGCCATGCACCACCGCTCAGATCCATGGTCGGAAGACCGTCCGAGAGCAGGACCACATATTGCTGAGGCGCACATCCTCCGACGCTGTTCGGGGCCACGCGGCCAAAATACGATTTGACGCCGGTCAGCAGGCCCGCGATCGGGGACTGGCTGGCTACCGATTTGATATCCGGAGCGTCGATGTCCATGGATTCGGACTGAAGAGAAGGCAAGAAGGTGTTGAGTGCAGCCGTGACGTCGGTCGCTGCCGGATTGGCGCCGAGCTTGGTCATGTCAACGACGACGTGGCCATCTCCGGGAGAGGCATATTTACTGAACCCGAAGCCACGCTGGGCATACAGGATTTGCGACGAGTATGCGGCGTAGCCTGCGTTGGAAGGCACCGATGTATTGGGCTGTCCAGCGGGCGCAGTGTTGGGATAGCTGATCAGGGTTCGGCGTGCGTTGAAATCAGACAGCTTGAAGTAGGGCGGATAGGGTGACTTGGGCGTCGGCTCTCCGTATTTGTAGAAGACCGGCGCAAGCCCTGTTCCCAGGTAATACACATCGTTGATATTCGGGTCGTCGCTCGACGCCCCGATTTGCGCGTACGCGCTGCCTGACAGCGTCGCCGAGTCCACCAGTCCGCTGTTGGCGATGGAATCGCAAGTGGTGCCGACCAGCGTCGTCGCGCTGCTCTTGTAGTTGGCGCACGGGTTGGTGATGTATCGCTTCCCTGGTTCCTGGGTGTTGGTGTAGACGAAGCCTCCGGTGTCCGGCGACATGTAGTAGGCATATGTCAGGTACACCCCATCGGCCTCGGATTGGTAGTCCATCAACCCGAAATCGGTGTTTTGCAAGTAGCTCTGCAAGGTCGCCATGATGCCGGCCTTGGCGACGTTCAACCGGCTCGGCCCGTTGTCTACTGGCCAACCCTGGGCATCGACGGCCGTGTAAGGCGCCATGCCGGTGGAATCGGCAGGCTGCCGCGGTGGTGTGAAGCCGGCGGGTACCGCATAGTTCACCGGCGAACTCGAACTGCCCAGCTCATCGATCGGGAATACCAGACCGTAGTCGGCATAGATCGGGATGCTTCGCATGCCCGATCCGGTCATGATCGCGCCGCTCAGGGTACCGTCCATCGACGATGAATTGGCGAGGGCGAAGACGACCTGCGGACGCCCAGGCGTCGTCAATGCGAGAGGCACTTGCGAAATGAGCAATGTCGGATTGGAAGCCATGGCCTCCAACAGGCCTCCTCCCATCGACAGCAGCACCGCCAGGGGAATGCCCCACCAGCGGATTCCGGGTACCCACGAGCGAACGCGGCGCATTGTTTTCATGGTCTTGGTCCACCTATTGAAGCGACACCGTGCTTTGAAGCATCACGGGAGACCCTCCGCTCTTGCCGGTCGCCCGCACGGTGATGCGGTACACCCGTATCGCTGTCTTCGTGCTGATGCCCGGCTTGGGCACGGGCGGCAGCTTCTCGATCACATAGGCTGACGGTGCATTCGAGCCACCTTGAAAGCCTTGCAGCACCGCGCTCGTCGATGTCCAGATGGCCGGGTTCTTCCAAACCGGATCGGCTGTGGGGTCGAGGATGTAGAGCCCGTTCTGGTTTGCCGCAAAACTGCTGTCGGAATAGGTTCCGCCGATCAACGCGTTCTCGACCTGGGCGAGCGTGCCCTCGGCCGTCTGGAATGCCACCATGCTGTCCGCGGAATTCGTGGCGACACGCGTTTGCGTCGTGTTCAGCGAAAACGCTGCAAGAGCGAGAATGGTGAGCATGACGAGCAACATCACGGTGCTCAGCAGCACCGCACCGCGCTGTGAAGATGACGTCGTGGCGTTCATCATGATGTGGCGTTGCGCAGATTGATCGTCATCTCGTACACGTGGCGAAGCCGCGTGTCGGCGGGCGGCGTGACGGCAGTGCCCAGCAGCATGAAGGGCGACGCGGCGGCGCCTGTCCCCGAGCCGGCCCTTCCTTCGATCAGGAAAGACAAGCGCACGCTGGACACCGCCGTCCAATCGGTCACGGCGCCGGCTGGCACGTATTGCGCAATCACGAAGTTCGCATTGCTTCCGTAGAGCACCTGCATGCTCTCGACGCCGGGTACCAATTGCTCGATATTCCAGCCGGTGGTGGTGAGCGTTGCGCGCATCAACGCGCTTTGGTCCGCGTCGGTGTGCGAAACGAAGAAGGCGGTCTGACTCAGGGGGATCACTTGTGCCCCCACTCCATAGTTCACGGGGAAAGTCGCAGCCGCGTTGGTCAACGCGGCCGCACCCGCGTCGCGCGCGATGGTGGTCTGGGAGATGGTGGCGCCGGTGTTCAGAAAGATCGTCGATTTGCCGCAGTCGGATATCGCGGCGAACTGGCCGGGCGCCATGGCGCTGGCATCCTTGACCTGCAGCGGACCTGCGGCAACTCCGGCGCCGCTGGTGAGCGCGGTCGGGGCACTGCCGGCGACCGCGCCCAGAACGACCAGCACGTCGCTGCCCGGCAGCACATGGCCTGCCAATTGCACGTCCAGCGAGGGCGACCAGTGGGACGGGTCGGCATCGTTGTTGGCGTTGTCCGTCGCGATGCTCAGGGTGCTGCCATCGCCCGCCGTGTTCGAGGCGTCGTAGCCCATCACGCCCGTGGATACGTTGGCCAGATTGCCCAAGGGCGGCGACCCACCGGGCACCAGGTTGGAGGCTGCGCCGCTGATCGACGAGCATCCGACGAATCCTGCCGCGCGCACGGTCGGACCCACGAGGCCGGCAATCGCGTTGTCTGCATCCTGAATGGCGGCTTGTCCCTGTGAAGCCTTGTAGACCTGCGACTGCGCGACGTAGGCGCTGACCACGACGCCGACGAGCAGGATGCCGAGGCTGATGGCGATCATCAGCTCGATGAGCGAGAGACCCTTTTGTGAATGCGAGGCGCTCTTCATAGCAAGGTCGTGACCACGAAGTTCGCGATGCTCGGATGCCCCGCCGCGTTCGGCGACGCAGCGTCGAGCTTCCGGTAGGCCGGCGAGTCGTCCCACTGCACGGTGACCGTCACCAGCGTGTCGCTTCCCGAGGCCTGGGTCACGATGGAGCCGCTGCCCATGGGCAGTCGGGCGATGTCCTTGATGTCCTTGCTCAGCCAGTACCACGTGTCGTACGCCGCCAGTTGCTCCGGCGTGCAACTGACGCTGCCGCAGTCCGTCGCGGGCGCGGACGGATAGGTCGGCGTTCCGCTCGTGACGAGGTTGTTGACATCGTAGTTTCCGGTCAGGGCCGCTTGCCGATTTGCACGGGCACGGTCGACGGCGTCATAGGCCAGTTGCACTGCCTGCTGCTTCATGATGCTCGACGTGTTGGCTTTCATCGTCACGAGCAGCAGGCCCGCAACGCCCAGCAGTCCGAACGACAACACCAGAAGTGCGATGAGCACTTCGAGCAGCGCAAAGCCTTTTTGATGCGGGTGGGAAACCATGGCGATCTCCGTTCATTCAAGGGCAGGTCAATGCGCCGCCCCAGGCCGCCTGGCCGGGTGTCGAGCCCACCTGCACGAAGCCGGTGGCAACTGTCTGCACCGATCGCGCATAGGCAGCGCCGCGGGCGTCGCAGATCTTGAAATGCGCGGCCGTGCTGGCCAGTCCGTGCGAGTCGAAGCTCACGCTGGCCAGCGAATGACCGTTGACATCCGTGGCGGACAGCGCGGGGCCGGCCACGGGCGCACTCGATCGCTGGAGCAGCGAGGGCGAACCATCCGGATCGCTGACCAGCATCCAGCCTGCGCTCCAATCGGTTCCGCAAGCGGTGGACCCGGGTGCTCCGACAGGGCAGACGCGCGCCGGAACGGTCGCCTTCAGCGCCGAGCCGCGTGCGTAGTTGAGTGCGTTGACGAGACTGTCGGCCAGTCCGGTGAGACGATTGTTCATCACCATGACTTGAAATGCCGGTGCCGCGAGAGACAGAAGAATGACCACGATGGTGGTCGTGATCAGCAATTCGATCAACGTGAAGCCCGCGAGCGCGGCTTTCGACGCGGCCTTGACCTTCGGCCCACGGATGCCGAAGGCGCGAGAAGCGCAGGCAGTGTGGCAATGGAGCGAATACATCTGCATTGGCATCGGCAATTGAAGGATCAGTCAGCGTTCGTCGTTCGTTCTGTGCGGGCGGACCTCATGCCTCATTGGATGAGGCGACGCGAGCTTAGGCATCGCCCGGATCGAGCACCTGACGCGCGCGACAATTGGCGAGAAAGTGGTGGAACAAATTGGCGGAAATGGGGCGATTTCCTGAATCGCTCCATGGCGGAGCGCCACGCCAGCAAGGATGAGAAAGCCTGGCGGCTATCGCCGGTGGCGTCGAAGCAGGCGAGCGCCCGCGTCAAAGCCGCGGCAGGCCGCGGCAGCCATCACGCCGGTGACGGCGAGCATCGCCGCCGTGTGAAGACCGACCGCCGCGAGCGCCAGCAGCAGCGAGCCCGATGCGGTGATCTCGCGGGCCGGCGTCCCGCTCATGCACAGCGGGATCAGCGCCGGCACCAGCATCAGACCGGCACCGTGCGCGGTGGACATCATGAAGGACCAGAGCGCCAGCCCCGCACGCCCTGCCGGCGCCCCCGGCAGCCGGACCCTGCGGCCCGACAGATGAAGCGCCACCACGACGACCAGCAGCCCGCCCGCCACCGCCTGCATCACGACACGGTCCATCGACAAGCCGAGCGCCACCGCACCGGCCACCAGCGCGACCGAGACGGCATGCCCGGCCGCGATCGGCATCAGCGCCCGCAGCGCCTGCATCCGATCGCGCGAACGCACGCCCCAGGCCGCGGCGGCCATCCAGCCGGTGGCGGGATTCAGCCCGTGCAGAGCGCCGACCCCTGCGACCGCGAGCCAGGGCCAGAGGCTTGCCATGATGCGCGTCCGATGTCAGGCTGCCCGGCGCCGGGCATCCGCGTGGCAGGCGCTCACGAGGCGACTCGCTTCGGACGCCGCACGGCGCGAACCTTGCCGCTCGCGCCGCCGCCGCAATAGAAGAGCTCCGCCCCATCGGACTCGAGGCCGCTGACGCCAGTGCCGCGCGGCATCTCCAGCCGATCGAGCACGGCGCCGCTCTGCGGATCGATGCGGCGGATCTCGCTCTCGTCGCCTTCCCATGTGCCGTGCCACAGCTCGCCGTCGACCCAGGTCACGCCGGTGACGAAGCGGTTGGACTCGATGGTGCGCACGACGGCACCGGTCGCCGGATCGATCTGGTGGATCTTGCGATCGCGGTACTGGCCCACCCACAGGCTGCCCTCGGCCCATGCGAGCCCCGAGTCGTAGCCGTGGCCGGGCGCCGGGATCGACGCCAACACCTCGCCGGTGGCCGGATCGATCTTGTCGATGCGCGCCTCGGCGATCTGATAGAGGTAGGTGCCGTCGAAGGCGGTGCCGGCATCTCCGGCATGGGCCAGCGTGCGCGTGGGCTCGCCACTCGCGGGATCGAAGGCGACCAGTTGGGCGCCGGTCGCGGCCCACACGTTGAAGCCGTCGTGGCTGACGCCGTGGACCTGGGCGGCGCCGGCGAAGGGGCCGTATTCGCGCACGATCTCGGCCGCATGCACCGGTGGCTGGGGTCTGTTCCTGCTCGTCTTGCCTGTCATCGCTGGCTCCTTGCGGCACACCAGGGATCGGCGCCGTCCAGTCACTCTAACCAGGTGGCAGCGCCGCGGGGAGTAACAATGTCGTCGTGAATCCGGTCCACGGCCGGCCTTCGACGAAACACCATCCAGCCCGATGCACTCCATACCCCGATGAACGAAATACAGAGAAAAATCACCGACAGCTTCGATGCACAAGGGCTGATGACGACCCTTGGTGCAAGGCTCGCACGGGTCGCGGATGGCGAGGTCCACATCGAGATGCCGTTCGCCGCCGGGCTTTCACAGCAACTCGGCTATGTGCATGCGGGCGCGATCACCAGCATCGTCGACAGCGCATGCGGCTATGCCGCGTTGACGAAGGCGCCATCCGAATTCGAGGTTGTCACCGCGGAGTTCAAGATCAACTTCCTGCGGCCGGCCCTCGGGGAGCGCTTCCTGGCCATCGGGCGGGTGCAGAATTCCGGCAAGCTCCTCACGGTCTGCGTGGGCGAAGTCCGAGCCTTCTCTGGAGCCGGAGATGCCCACAAGGTGGTGGCCCTCATGCAGGCCACCATCGTCAATGTCCGGCGGTGATGCGGCTGGCCGGATTCATCGCCGCATGCAACAGCCACCCACGACCCTGAACATCGGCATTGCCGGCGCTGGGCCGGCCGGTCTGGCTACCGCCATCGCGTTGAGCCGCCTCGGTCATCGGATCGAGGTGTTCGAAAAGCATCCCACGCTCGAGCCACTCGGCGCCGGGCTCCTCATCCAGCCGCAGGGCCTGCACGCGCTCGATGCGCTGGGCGTGCGGCGCGCGTTCGACCACGTCAGCGTTCCCATCGAGCGGCTCCTCGGTACCAGCCACCGCGGCTGGCGCGTGGTCGACATCGACTACCGCGACGCGCCGGCGCGCGCGGTCAGCCGCGCAGCGCTGTCGCGAGTTCTTCACCAGGAAGCGCGGGCAGCGGGCGTGCGTTTTTCGCTGGGATGCGAGGTCGAATCCCTGACCGCCGTTGATGGCCGCGCGCGCGCGCTCACGCATCGAGGCACCGCGGAATTCGACCTCTTCGCCATTGCCGACGGCGCCGCTTCGCGCCTGCGGGAAAGCGTCGGCCTTGCGGGCGCAGCGAGGGCCTACCCGTGGGGTGCACTGTGGGGCCAGTTCTGGGTTCCTGCGTGGGACGAGCCGGCCGTGCTGCGCCAGCGCCTGCGGGGCACGTCGGAAATGATGGGGCTGCTGCCGACCGAGATCTCGGGCCGCTCGGTTCGCCTTTCTTTCTTCTGGAGCCTGCGACGCGACCGCCATCCGGACTGGCAGGCGAGCGATCTCGACGCATGGCGCTCGCATCTGCTGTCGCTGTGGCCGGAAGCGGAGCCCGTGGTCGCGCAGATCCGACGCCATGACGATCTGTCGTTTGCGGTCTATCGCCATTCGTGGCCACGCACGATGGGGCGAGGGCCTCTCTGCGTGGTGGGCGATGCCGCTCACGCGATGAGCCCGCAACTCGGCCTGGGGACCACGCTCGCGATGCAGGACGCGCTCGCACTGGCCGAGGCCGTGGAACGCCATGGTGCAGCGGCGGCAGCAGCAGCGCAGGCCTATTCCGATCAGCGGTTGCGACGCTCGCAGGTGGTCCAGACGCTCAGCAGGGTATTGACGCCATGTTTCCAGGCCCGCGGCGGCGGCCTCTGGCGCGACGCCGTCTTTGCCATGGGGCTTCGCATGCCGGGCGTGCCGTGGCTGATGAAGCGCAGCCTGGCCGCGCCTCCGGCCGAGCGTGCGACTGCGTCGCAGGCCTCCGAACCCAGCAGGCCCGCAGGCCTCGGCTGACATGCGCACGGCGTCCATGTACCAGCGCGCGATGGGTGCAAGTTTCGATCGCCTGCCGCTCGCGGTCCGGCGCTTCCACCAACTGGCCGGCTCGCAGGAGCTTCACGGCTGGGTCGACATCGAGGCACCGTCGTCCGTCGCGGCAAGCCTGCTCGCAGCACGCCTGTGCTTCGATCTGCGCGAAGCCGGCGGCAAGCTCGAGATGCATCTGAGCGGCTTGCGTTTTCTGGGCGTGCCTTGTCCGCGCTGGCTGCTGCCGCGGCTCATCGCCGAGGAGTCGGGCGACGGCGACCGGCTGCACTTCCGGGTTCGGGCATCGCTGCCGCTCATCGGCACCGTCACGAGCTACCACGGCCACCTGACCGTCGCCGAATCGGAACCGGCCTGACGGCCGCTTTCGCTGCTTCAGGCCAGCATCTTCCCGACGATCAACGTCCAGTGCGCCGCATCGACCGGCGTGATCGACAGCCGGTTGCCCCTGCGCAGCACCAGCATGTCGGCCAGCGCGGGCGTCGCGCGCAGCTCGGGCAGGCCCAAGAGGCGGGTCTTGCGCAGCGCCTGCACGTCCAGCAGCAGCCAGCGCGGGTCTTCGACTTTGGAGGCCGCATCGTGGTAAGGCGACTTCGGATCGAATTGCGTCGGATCGGGCCGCGTGCCCGAGGCCACGCGTGCGATGCCGACGATGCCGGGCTCGGGGCAGCTCGAGTGATAGAACAGCACGCCGTCGCCGACCTTCATCGCATCGCGCATGAAGTTGCGCGCCTGGTAGCTGCGCACGCCGGTCCACGGCACGGTGGCGCGGGGCGCGGCCAGCGCGTCGTCGATCGAGCATTCGTCGGGCTCGGATTTCATCAACCAGTACTGGGTCATGGCAGGTTCGCGGGTTTTTCGCCAATATAGCCGGCTTGTTTCCCGCCGTGCGCGCCCCTATGCTCGCAGACCTGTCACTACGAGAACCCGTCATGATCAAAGTCAGCGTGATGTACCCCCACACCGACGGCGCGCGTTTCGACCACGCCTACTACCGCGACAAGCACATGCCCCTGCTCAAGAGCCGCATGGGCGAGGCCTGCAAGTCCTACACGATCGACCGCGGCCTGGCCGGCGGCGCGCCGGGCTCGCCGCCGGTCTATGTCGGCATGTGCCACATCTTCTGCGATTCGGTCGAGGCCTTTCAGGCCGCCTTCGGCCCGCACATGAAGGAGATCATGGGCGACATCGCGAACTACACCGACCTGAAGCCGGTGATGCAGATCAGCGAAGTGGTGGTGGGCTGAGGCCCTCGCCTACCGGCCCGCCAGGATCTGCGCTGCGCGCTCCAGCGCCTGCGGCGACAGCTGCGCGCGCACGCCGTGGAAGTCCGGGCCGCGCGTCGCATCGAGCCCCATGCGCGAGGTGGTGCCGACACCCGAGGCCGACGGGTCGAGCGCGCTGCCCGGCAAGCCATCGATCACGACCAGGTCGCGGTGCGGCTGGAAGTGCGTGGCCAGTGCCCACAGCACCTCCTCGTCACGCGTCACGTCGACATCGGGGTCGACCGCAATCACGGTCTTGAGGTACGGGTCCCAGCCGAGCAGCCCCAGCATCACCTGGCGCGCCTCGCCGGCGCGCATCTGCTTCAGCGCCACGTAGGCATGGAAGTGGGTGCCCGAGTTCGGGTAGTGCAAGGCCGTGACGCTCGGAAAGCGCTGCATCAGCTTCTCGACCATCTCCGACTCGCGCGGGATGCGCGCGAGGTTCAGGTGTTCGGCCGAGTTGCCGCCGACCACGTCGACCAGCATTGGCGCACGCCGGCGCATGATCGTCTCGACGCGCAAGAGGTTGTTGGTCGAGCGGTCCGACGAGTAGCCGGTGAATTCGCCGAACGGACCTTCGTCGACCTTGGCCGTCGGATCGATCACGCCTTCGAGCACGAACTCGGCCGAGGCCGGCACCGCGATGCCGTGACGCGGCGTGCGCACCACGTCCAGCGGCGCGCCGAGCAGGCCGCCGGCGACCTCGCGCTCGTCGACGTCGAAGGGCACGCGCGCTGACGCGGCCAGCATGAAGAGCGGATGGGCACCGATCACCATCGCCACCGGCATCGGACGGCCGCGCTCGATCGCGATCTGCAACAGGCGCCACAGGTCGCCGCGCGAATGCAGGCTGGTCGCAATCTCGGTCGGCGAATGCAGCATCGAGCGGTGGTAGCTCATGTTGCCGCAGCCGGTGTCGGGATGCTCCGAAATCAGGACCGCGTTGGTGATGTAGGGCGCGCGGTCGGTCTCGAAGTGTTTGAGCAGGGGCAGCGTGCGCAGATCGATGTCGCCTTCGCTCACCTCGTCGCACACCGGGCCCGAGGCGAGCACGCGCGACGCCAGCAGCTTGCGCGTTCGCGCCTGATAAGCCTGGTGCAATTGCACAGGCTCGACGCCGAAGAGCCGCGCGACGCGCTCGCGCGAGGCGAACACATTGGTCGCTACCGGCACCGACAGCCCCTCGACCTGCTCGAACAGCACCAGCGGATGCAGGCCTTCGCGCGCGAACGCCTGAACGACAGCCGTGACCTCCTGGTCGGCGCTCACGGCCTGATCGATCACCAGCACATCGTCGGCATGCGCCGCGCGATAGCCCGCCAGCCAGCTCTGGAAGTCCTGCGCGGACGCCGGTGTCGTCGCGGTCATGGCAGAGGCCTACTTCACACCGGCGTATGTGTCGGTCAGGCGCCGCTTGGCGTCGTCGAGGTCCTTCGGCGGCGGCGTGGTCTTGATGCCGCACAGGCGCGCGATGTTGTTGCCCATGTAGTCCTCGAGACCGTCCTCGTCGAGGTCCATGCCCTGCGGCGCGGGCGAGCACAGCACCTCGAGTTCGCGCAGCCACATGCCGGGCTCGTTGGGCGGCGAGTCGGTGCCGAACACGATCTTGTGGCGCGGCAGCTGTTTCGCGAACTCGACGATGCGCGACTGGAAGCACCAGCCCGACTCGCACACCACGTTGGGCGTGTCCATCGCCATCCAGAAGGCCTCGAAGGAATAGTTGCCGCCGGTCTGGATGCCGAAGTGGCCGATGATGAAATTCACCATCGGGAACTCGCGGATGATCGGATAGAACATGGTCGGGATCGTGTACGGCCCGTCGCCGGTATGGATCAGCACCACGATGTTGTACTTGGCGCAGACCTTCATCGCGGGGCGCAGCCAGTCGAGCGCGCGATCGGGCCGATAGCCGTGCATGTTGGCGTGCAGCTTCAGCATCTTGAAGCCGTACTCCTTGATGTGGAACTCCAGTTCCTCGGCGCCGTTCTCCGGACCCCAGCGCGGGTTGAAGGTGAAGTTGCCGATGAAGCGGTCCGGGTACTTCTGCGTCAGCTCGGCGATGTAGGCCATGTAGTCGCGGATGCCTTCGCGCCCGCGCCGGTTTCCGTCGCGGTAGCCGGTGTTGCCGGGCGGCGGCTGGATGAAGCCCATGTCGATGCGGCGCGGCTTGCCGTTGATCATGTAGGGGCCATCCATCAGCTTGAGCATGCGCTCGCCGTTGAAGGGCGTGCCGGTGTGGCGCCAGGCCTCGTCGACCAGGTTGGTGGGATGCAGGTGGGTGTCGATGATCATTGCGGGTCTCCGGGTTCAGCGCGTGGTGACGGGGGCCTTCTCGGCCGCATCGGCCAGGCGGTCGCGGGCTTCTTCGAAGCTGCGCGGCGGCGGGCTCGGTTCGATGCCGATCATTCGCGCCAGGTTGTTGCCGAGGTAGTCCTCGAGCGAGTCCTCGTCGAGGTTCAGGCCCTGCGGCGGCTCGTGGCAAAGCACTTCCAAGAGACGCAGCCACATGCCGGGTTCGTTGGGCGGCGTGTCCGAGCCGTAGAGGATCTTGTGCTTGGGCAGCACCTTGGCGAACTCGACGATGCGCGACTGCAGGCACCAGCCCGATTCGCAATACACGTTGGGCAGTTCCTGCGCCCACTGGAAAGGCTCGAAGCAGTACACGCCGCCGGTCTGCACGCCGAAGTGCGCCATGATGAAGTTGACGCTCGGGAACTCCTTGATCATCGGCACCCATTCGGTCGGGATGCTGTAGGGCCCGTCGCCGATGTGCAGCTTGACCAGCAGGCCGAGCTCGGCGCATTTCTGCAGCGCGGGCCGCACCCAGTCGAGCGCGCGGTCGGGCCGGTAGGCATGCATGTTGGCCTGCAGCTGGACCATCTTGAAGCCATGCTCGGTGGCATAACGCTCGATCGCCTCGACGCCGTTCTGCACGCCGCAGCGCGGGTTGTAGACGAAGCAGCCGATGAAGCGCTCCGGGTACTTCTGCACCATCTCGAGCGTGTAGGCCATGTAGGCGTCGATCGCCTCGCGGCCGGTCTGCTCGCCATCGGTCCAGGTGTAGATGGTGTTGCCCTGCGGCGGCTGGATGAAGGCGCGGTCGATGCGCCGCGGCTTGCCGTTGATGGTGTAGGGCCCGTCCAGCATGCGGATCAGGCGCTCGCCGGTGAAGGGCTCGCCGTCATGGCGCCACGCAAGGTCGACGAGGTTGGTGGGATAGCAGCTGGTATCGATGATCATGGTGTCCTCTGCGGGTTCGATGAACGAATGCTCGCAGCGGACCTTTGATCGGTAAACGGGTGAATCTTTATATATTCATCGGCTCTTTCAATGACTGCAATGGGCTGCAGCGCTGCGGGCTCAGACCAGGCGCGTCTCGATCTCCGTCCTGACCTCGGTCATCAGCCGATGCACCGGGCACTTGCCCGCCACGCGCAGCAGCTCCTGCCGCTGCTCCTCGCTGAGCGCGCCGGTGACGTGCAGCGTGGTGTTGAGCCGGTAGACGCCCTTGCGCTCCTCGCTGGCATCGCGGTCCGCCACGACCTCGATGTCCTCGACCGGAATGTTCTTGCGCCTGGCATAGACCAGCACCGTCAGCGCCTTGCAGGCAGCGAGCGACGCGTCGTAGAGATCGTGCGGCGTCGGCCCGGCATCGTGCCCGCCCGCCGCGTCGTCGACATCGACCGTGATCCGATGGCCGCGAATGCGCAGGGTGTGCTGCGTGCCATGGATGCCGTCGCGCCGGATCGTGATGCTCATGGAATTCTCCTGGTTGGAAAGTGGGCCGGATGGTAGCCGCGCCCGCATCCGCGCGGTGCGCTAAAGTCAAAGTGCCTGATCCGGTCATTTCGACCCTGCGGCGCCCCCGGCGCGCGGCCCACGTAGCATGAAAGCATGAGTTCACCTCCTCCACCCACCTTTCCCGCCGAAGTCCAGCTCGACGAACGCGACGGCCGCTACCTGCGCAAGGCCATCGTCTGGTCGCATGCGGCACGGCGGCGCGGCAACCGACCCTTCGGCGCGCTGGTGGTGTCGGCCACCGGCGAGGTGCTGGCCGAGGCCTACTGCAACACGGCCGAGACCGGCGACCTCACCGGCCACGCCGAACTCAACGTCGTTCGCATGCTGAGCGAGCGCAAGCTGCCGAGCGAGGAACTGGCCGCCGCCACGCTGTACGCGTCCGGCGAACCCTGCGTGATGTGCGCGGGCGCGATCTTCTGGTCCGACATCGGCCGCGTGGTGTTCGGCATCGATGGCGCACGGCTGCGCGCGTTTCGCGGCGACGCGCGCGATGGCGTGCTGTCGTGCCGCGACATCCTCCAGTCCTCGCCGCATGCGGTCGAATGCATCGGGCCGGCGCTGCTCGACGAGGCGAGCGCCGCGCATGTGGGTGCCTGGGAAGGCTGAGCCGCCTCCTGCAAGCCGGCTAGCATCGACGGATCACCGCATCGAACGAGCCCTCCGCATGAACGACGCCCCTCGCCTGCCCGGTTACCGCTTTCTCCATTCCCCGGGGCCGAGCCGCGTGCCCGACGAAGTCGTGCATGCCATGAGCCGCCAGCCGATGGACCTGGCCGATCCGCGCCTGAATCTGTGCATCGCCGCCTGCGAGACGGGGTTGAAGCGTCTGCTCGAGACCGAGCGCTCCGACATCTATCTCTACGCCGCGAATGGTCACGGCGCCTGGGAAGCGGTGATCGCGAACCTGGTCGCGCCCGGCCAGGCCGTGCTGGTGGCCAGCACCGGCCACTTCTCGGAATCGTGGGCGGTGCAGACCGAGGCGATGGGCGGCCGCGTGATCCGCACGCCATGGACCGAAGGACTGCCGGTCGATCCGGCCGACGTCGAAGCCGTGCTTCGCGCCGACGCGGCGCACGAGATCGTCGCCGTCTTCATCGTCCACACCGACACCGCCAGCGGCGTCACCAACGACCTGGCCGCGCTGCGCGCCGCGATCGATCGCAGCGGGCACCCGGCGCTGTTCGTGGTCGATGTCGTGGCATCGCTGGCGGCCGCGCCGTTCGCGATGGATGCGCTGCGCGTCGATGTCGCGCTCGGCGCCAGCCAGAAGGGCTTGATGGTGCCGCCCGGGCTCGCGTTCGTCGCGGTCAACGAGGCGGCGATGGAGGTCTCGCGCCGCAACCGCGCGCCGCGCTACTACTGGGACTGGCCGCTGCGACAGAGCCCGCACGCGTACCGCAAGTTCTGCGGCACGCCGCCGCAGAGCCTGCTCGCCGGCATGGAAGCGGCGCTCGCGCTGATCTTCCGCGAAGGCGTGGCCGAGGTGATCGCCCGCCATCGGCTCATTGCCGACGCGGTGCATGCCGCGATCGAATGCTGGAGCGAGGCCGGCGCGCTGCGCTTCTTCGCGCAAGTGCCGGCCTCGCGCTCGGTGTCGGTGACGACCATCGCGGTCGGACCCGGCATCGATCCCGAAGCGATCCGCAACGTTGCACGCGAGCGCTTCCAGGTCGCGATCGCGGGCGGCCTCGGGCCGCTCGCCGGCCGGGCCTTTCGCATCGGCCATCTGGGCGACATGAACGCGGCGATGATCCTCGGCTGCCTGGCCGGCGTGGAAGCAGCGATGACGGTGCAGCGCATTCCGTACGGCCGCGGCGGACTGGAGCGCGCGGTCGCGCGGCTGGCTTCGGGTTGAGGAAACGGGTCTCTTTCAGCGGGCTTCCGCGTGGAGGAGTCCGAGTTGCTGCAGCGCCTTGACGCCGTCGTCCAGGCCGATCTCCTCGACGATCCTGCCGTCCTGGAGCCGCAGCACGGTCGTGCCGGTGAAGTGCATCTTCCTGCCCGTCGCGGCCGGCAGCGATCCGATGAGAAAGTCGCTGAAGGCCGGCCCGGTGTGCGTACCGCCGCCTTCCCAGCGGCCCACCACGTGGTCGCCCTCGGCGATGAGGTCGGCAGCGCCCCAGAAGTGAAGGTCGGGAAACGCCTCGCGAAAATCGGTCATGAAGGCCTTGATGTCTTCGCGGCCACGACGCGGCTCATGCAGCGAGTAGTGCAGCAGCATATCGGGCGCAGCAAGCTGATCGACGATGTCGAGATTGCAGGTCTTGCCCCAGAAATCGGTGAACCAGCGGCCGACGACGGCCTTGTTGTCGTCTTCTTTGGACATGGTGATATTTCCTTCAATGGATGGGGTTGAAAGAGAAGCAGGATCGCGTCTCCTTGCCCGAACCTTAGGCACGCACGCCGACAATGGCACTCCGTTTCTTGCTTCGAAACCTCGTGACGAAGCTCGGTGAATTCGTTCGAATCCGCAGACTCTCGGCGTCGATGCCGCACGAGCAATGGATGACGAGACTCGCCGACGACACGGAGATCGTCGTGGCAGCCGATGGAAACGGGCCCAGCCCGCTCGGCATCGACAAGGCCATCGCGATCGTGCAAAGCCGGTTCTACCTGGAGCCGCGGGCGATCCAGTTGATCGCACCGTTCCTGAAGGGCCGGGGCAGCTGGCGTCTGCTGACGATCGACTTCGGCGTCGAAGCACTTCGCCACGCGAGCGAGTTCCTGATGTGCTTTGCGTTCGTGGCCGCGAACACCACCCTGTGCGGCACGAGCCCGTACTTCGAGGTCGGCTTCGCGTTGCCGAAGCAGCGGCCGCTGGAAGACCCGGTGTTCCTGCTCACCGTCAAGACGATCGTGGGCATTCCGTTCCCGATGGCCTGATCGCGAGCGGACCGGGACGAGACGCAAGGGCGCCGCGCAAGCCGGCCCGCGGAGTCCCTACACTCGACCCATGCCCTGGCACGCGCAACTCGACCTCGACTATCGGCTTGAAGACGCGCGCAGCGTCGCGCGCTTTCGCCACGAAGGCCCACTGCGCATCCTGCAAAGCCTTTATCCCGAGGGCGACGCGATCTGCCACAACGTGCTGGTGCATCCGCCGGGCGGCCTGGTCGGCGGCGACACGCTCGACTTGCGCGTGTGCGCCGCGGCGGGCAGCCACGGGCTCATCACCACGCCGGGCGCGACGCGCTTCTACCGCTCCGAAGGCGAGCTCGCATTGCAACGCACCGCGCTGGTCGCCGAGGCCGGCGCGCGCCTCGAATGGCTGCCGCTCGAAGCGATCTGCTACAGCGGCTGCCGCGCGGAGAACCGGCTCACGCTCAGGGCCGAGCCCGGCGCCGAGCTGATCGGCTGGGACCTGAGCGCGCTCGGCCTGCCGGGCGCCGGCAAGCCCTTCGAACACGGCCGCCTGCAACAGCACGTCGAAGTACCGGGCGTGTGGCTGGAACGCGGACGCATCGACGCCGCTGACCGGCGCCTGCTGCAAAGCCCGATCGGCCTGGCCGGCCATCGCTGCCTCGCCTCGATGTTCTTCGTCGCCGGCACGCCGATCGCGCGTGCGCGGCGCGGCGCGGCGCTCGATGTCGCAAGGGCGCTCATCGAAGACCACGTGCTGTGCGCGAGCGCCGGCACGACCAGTCCGCACGAAGAGGTCATCGTGCTGCGCGTGCTGGCGCCGCTGGTGGAGCCTGCGATGCAGCTGCTGCGCACGATCTGGCAGGCCTGGCGCGCCGAGCTGTGGAACCTGCGCGGACCCTCGCCGCGGATCTGGGCGACCTAGGCGCGGCCAGCGGCGAACAGGCCCTCGTCCGACGAAAGCGCGCCGCGCGACTGCCTAGACTGGGGCGCCATGCAACCCCCGAGCTTCGTATGACGGCCGCGCACAGCGACATCCCCGCGCGCCTCGACCGCCTGCCATGGTCGCGCTGGCACTGGCGGGTGGTGATCGCGCTGGGCGTGGCCTGGGTCCTCGACGGGCTGGAGGTCACGCTGGTCGGCTCGATCGGCAGCGTGCTCGAGCGCGCCGACACGCTGGCGCTGAACGCCGCACAGGTCGGCTGGAGCGGCTCGCTCTACATCGGCGGCGCGGTGGTCGGCGCGCTGGTCTTCGGCCGGCTGGCCGATCGGCTGGGGCGCAAGAAACTGTTCCTCGTCACGCTGGCGGTCTACACCGCGGCGACGCTGGCCACCGCCTTCTCGCCGGACTTCGCCTTCTTCGCGCTGTGCCGCTTCATGACCGGCCTGGGCATCGGCGGCGAATACGCGGCCATCAACTCGGCCATCGACGAGCTGATCCCGGCGCGCGTGCGCGGCCGGGTGAACCTGGCCATCAACGGCAGCTTCTGGATCGGCGCGGCGCTCGGCGCCGGCATGAGCCTGTGGCTGCTCGATCCGCGCGTGCTCGGCCCGGTGTGGGGCTGGCGTGCGGGCTTCGGCCTCGGTGCGTTCCTCGCGGTGGCGATCCTGCTGGTGCGGCGCGACGTGCCCGAGAGCCCGCGCTGGCTGATGTCGCACGGCCGCGCCGACGAAGCGCAGCGCATCGTCGCCGGCATCGAGGCCGAAGTCGCCACGCGGCACGGGCCGCTCGCGCCCGCCGCCGGCGGCGCAGCCTTCGGCACCCGCGCGAGTCCGGCATGGCGCGAGGTGGCGCACGTGCTGTTCAAGCGCTATCCGCAGCGCAGCATCGTCGCGCTCGCGCTGATGATCTCGCAGGCCTTCTTCTACAACGCGATCTTCTTCACCTACGCGCTGGTGTTGACGCGC
The DNA here is from genome assembly GCF_901827165.1 of Variovorax sp. SRS16. Lineage (NCBI taxonomy): Bacteria > Pseudomonadati > Pseudomonadota > Betaproteobacteria > Burkholderiales > Comamonadaceae > Variovorax > Variovorax sp. SRS16. The sequence continues at coordinate 1,441,667 of NZ_LR594666.1, read as the reverse complement.
TTCCACGGCGTGCCCGAGGGCCGGGTTGCGCTCTATATCTTTCCATTTGCGCTCGGCAACGTGCTGGGGCCGCTGGTGCTGGGCCCGCTGTTCGACCGCGTGGGCCGGCGGCGCATGATCGCGCTGACCTATGTGCTGTCGGGCGTCGGGCTGGCGCTGACCGGCTGGGCCTTCATGCAAGGCTGGCTCGATGCGCGCAGCCAGGCGCTGTGCTGGTCGGCGGTGTTCTTTCTGGCCTCGGCGGCGGCCAGTTCGGCCTACCTCACGGTGAGCGAGGTGTTCCCGCTGGAGATGCGCGCGATCGCGATCTCGATCTTCTACGCGGTGGGCACCGGTGCCGGCGGCTTCGTCGCGCCGGTGCTGTTCGGCGCGCTGATCGAAACCGGCAGCCGCGGCGCGGTCGCTGTCGGCTATGCGATCGGCGCGGCGCTGGTCATCGTCGCGGGGCTGATCGCGCTGCGCTGGGGCGTCGATGCCGAGCGGCGCGCGCTGGAAGACATCGCGCCGCCGCTCGGTGCGGACGCCGGCTGAACGAATGGATCAGGGACAGAACATCGAAGCGGCCGCCATGATCGCGGCGGCGACCACGCCCGTGAAGAACATGTAGAGGCCCAGCTTGGCGGCGAACGGGTCCTGGGGTTGCAGCTTTGCGTGAGATGTTTCCATGACGAACTCCTCTCGAATGGCAGTGTGATGCTAGATCTCGCATGGCACGAAGCACGGCGCTAAACCGCAACGCCGGCGATTTCCGTTGCGCAATGTGTGGAATGTGTCACCCATCGGTGCACCGGGTTGACGAGAATCGAAGGCGGGCGCAAGGCATGGAATAAATCCGCGCCCTGCCGCGTCATGCAGTGAAGGACTCCGTTGACCGATCGCACCCTTCGATTCGAGACCGCGGCCCTGCCGCACCTGCCCGCCGCCTACAACCTGGCGCGCTGGCTGCTGCGCGACGACCGCGAGGCCGAGGACGCGGTGCAGGAGGCGTACCTGCGCGCCTTCCGCTTCTACGACGCGCTGCGCGGCGAGAGCGTGCGGCCCTGGCTGCTCGGCATCGTGCGCAATGCCTGCTACGACTGCATGCGGCAGCATCGCCATCTGGCGGACCAGGTCGAGTTCGACGAGTTGCGCGACAGCCAGGTCGATACGGCCGGCATCAGCGCCCTGCCCCAGGACGGCGGCGATCCTGCCGCGCTTTGGGAGCAGCGCAGCCGCGGCCGGCGCGTCAACGCGGCGATCGAGGCGCTGGCGCCGGCCTTTCGCGAAGTGATCGTGCTGCGCGAGCTGGAGGGAATGCCGTATGAAGACATCGCGCGCGTCGCCGGCATCCCGGCCGGGACGGTGATGTCGCGCCTGTCGCGCGCCCGCGCCCTGCTGCGCGATGCATTGCGCGAGGAAGCTCCCGCGGCGAAACAGGAAAGGGAACGGGATGCCAATGCCTGAAGAAGACGACCCGCTCGACGCGCTGATCCGCCAGGAGGGCCTGCGGCATGCACCGCCGGCCGCGCTGGCCGGGCGCATCCAGGGCGCGCTGCGGATGGCCGACGCGCAGCGTTCCGCACCGGGACGCAGCAGCCGGCAAACGGCATGGCCCTGGCTGCGCGGCCTCGCGCTGTTCGGCGCCGGCGCCGCGACCGCCTGGGGCCTGGCCCTGAGCCTGCTCGTGCTGCCCGCGCAGGACGTGCTGAGCGATGCCGTCACCGACAGCCACGTGCGCTCGCTCATGGGCTCGCACCTGGCCGACGTCGCCTCGTCGGACCGCCACACCGTCAAGCCCTGGTTCGCGGGCAAGCTCGACTTCTCGCCGCCGGTGGTGGACCTCGCCGACGAGGGCCTGCCGCTGACGGGCGGCCGGCTCGACTACCTCGACGGCCGGCCGGTCGCCGCGCTGGTCTACCGCGCGGGCTCGCACATCGTCAACCTGTTCGTCTGGCCGGCGCCGGACGGCACGCCCACGGTGCCCGTGTCCGCCGCGCGGCGCGGCTACAACCTCGTGCACTGGACCGAGGCCGGCATGCAGTTCTGGGCCGCGTCGGACCTGAACGCCAAGGAACTGGCGGCCTTCGCGCAGCGCCTGCGCGAACGCCTCGCCACGGCCGATCCCAGCCCCTGAGTCCGCTCAGGCGGACGATCTGGCCTGGTACATCGGATAGAGCTGCGCCTCCTCGCGCACGATGCGGTCGGTCAGCACCTGGCCGATGGAGGCGTACTGCTCACGGAAGGCCGCCTGTCTGGCCGGGTCGTCGAACACCTCGGACGCGGCATGACGATCGACGAAGTTGAAGGCGATCTTGCCGATGGCCCCCATCTCGATCTTGAAGCCGAGAAAAAGCGCATGCATGTCGTCGTCCTCCGGGATCACGCGCTGCAGGTAGCAGTAGAGGCTGACGCGCTCCTTCAGCAGGTGGCTGGTCAGCATGCCGCGCAGCTTGCGCAGCTGCGCCGAGACCTCGGGCCACCGGTTCTGCCCCATCGCACGGCCGATCGCGTCGTAGAGCACCAGCAGGCCTTCGTGCTCCGCGCGCAGTTCGTCGACCAGTCCCGCGTGGTATTCGACCCGAAGCCCGTCGCCCCGGGCGGACGGCCGGGAGAGCCGGGCGACGGCTGGCATGCGGGCCACTGCATCGGGCAAGGGGGCCGGGCTGCGTGGCGCCGGTGGAGGAACGGGACGCGGCTTTCGCCAGAAGGTGAAGAAATGCGTGAACATGATCGTCCGGCTCCCACGGTGGCCATGCAGGATTGCCTCGTTGAGTGGCCGGGGCCATGCGGCGGTTCCGGGCTTGGCCTCGGCGACGCGCGCCGCTGCGCAATCCGTCACGATGGCCGCGGAAACCCTGAGGATGTCGAATGCGCGCGCTGTGCGCCGACCGCTCAGGCGGATTCGATGTGCACGCCCGGTGCGCCGTCTTCCACCGCGAAGCGCGCGAGCCGGCGGACAGCGGAGCCGGCGACCTTCTCGTCGTCCACGGCACGGTACTCGACCGCGCAGCCGCGCGCATCGAGCGACATCAGCGCGTAGCCGCGCTTGTCGCCGCGGCCGAAGCGCAGGTGCGGATTCTTCGCCAGGAGGTTGGCCACGCCCGCCGCGCTCGGGCCTTCGGAAGTGATCGCGCCGCCGACGAATTCGGTCGCCACGATCGGCGCACCAGGCTCGCGCCGCAGGTCGGCCGCCCAGAACGCATGCACGTCGCCGCTGATCACGAGCGGGTTGCGCGGCCTGAGCGCCGCCACCGCATCGAGCAGCCGCGTGCGCGCCGCCGCGTAGCCGTCCCAGCCATCCATCCAGTAGCCGTGCGCGGGTGGCCCCTTGCGATCGGCCTCGGCCATCAGCGTGGTCTGCGCGATCACGGTCCACTGCGTGGGCGGCCGCACCAGTTCGCGCGCGAACCATGCCTCCTGCGCGGTGCCGAGAAAGCTGCGCGCGGGCGCGCTGCGCTCTGGGCAATCGACCAGCGGCGTGGCGCTGCGGCCCGGCAGGCAGGCGTGGTGCGAACGGTACTGCCGGCCGTCGAGCAGCAGCACATCGAGCATCTGGCCGAAGCGATAGCGGCCGTAGATGGTCGCCGAGGCGCCGCTGGGCCGCGCGCTCGCGGGCACCGGCATGTGCTCGTACCAGGCCTGGTAGGCGGCCGCGCGGATGGCGAGGAATTGCGCGGGATCGGCCGTGTGGGGCGAGACATCGTCGGTGTAGTCGTTGGCGACCTCGTGGTCGTCCCAGATCACCAGCCACGGGAAGGCGGCATGCGCGGCCTGCAGATCGGGATCGGTCTTGTAGAGCGCGTAGCGGTCGCGGAACTCGGGCAGTTGCGTCGGGATGCCGGTCTGGTGATGCCGCACGTGGCGCGAGCCCCAGGAGGTCTCGTAGATGTAGTCGCCGAGATGGATCATGCAGTCGATCGGCTGCGTCGCCATGTCGCGGTAGGCCGCGTAGTAGCCCTGCTCGTACTGCTGGCACGAGCCGAAGGCCAGCCGCGCGGGCGTGGCCGTGTCGCCGTCGGCGGGCGCGGTGCGCGTGCGGCCGACGGGGCTGCGCGCATCGCCCGCCCTGAAGCGATACCAGTAAGGCCGGCCCGGCGCGAGGCCGTGCAGTTCGACATGCACCGAGTGCGCCTCGGCAGCGACGGCCCGTGCGGTGCCGCGCGCGGCGATGCGCGCAAAGCGCTCGTCCTCGGCGACTTCCCAGCCCACCTCGACGAGCGCCTTGCCCATGCCGCCGCCCTGCAGCGGATCGGGCGCGAGCCGCGTCCACAGCACCACGCCGTCGGGCGTCGGGCTGCCCGATGCGACGCCGAGCGTGAACGGATCGCGATCGCGCCAGCGCTGCGCGTGCAGGCGCAGGAAGGGATGGCCCAGCGACGCGGCGGCCAGCGCGCCGCCGACCAGGCGGCGACGGGAGAGAAAGTATCGGTTCAAGATGGCCTCGCGCAGTGGATGCCATCATCGCCCAATTCGCGACTGTCCCGGCATTCCACCGTGACTCGCCACGATCCCGGCGAGGCTCGGTCAGATCGCCACCAGCTGCCGCACCCCCTGCGCCTCCATGTCCTTGCCGAGCCCGCGCGCGATCACCTCGCCGCGCTCCATCACGAGGTAGTCATCGGCCAGTTCCTGCGCGAAATCGTAGTACTGCTCGCACAGCACGATCGCCATGTCGCCGCGGTCGGCCAGCATGCGGATCACGCGGCCGATGTCCTTGATGATGCTCGGCTGGATGCCCTCGGTCGGCTCGTCGAGGATCAGCAGCTTGGGTTTCGGCGCCAGCGCGCGCGCGATGGCGAGCTGCTGCTGCTGGCCGCCCGAGAGATCGCCGCCGCGCCGGTTCAGCATCTGCCTGAGCACCGGGAACAACTCGTAGAGCTCGGGCGGAATCGGCGTGCTGCCGGGCTTGTAGGCCAGGCCCATGCGCAGGTTCTCCTCGACCGTGAGCCGGGCGAAGATCTCGCGGCCCTGCGGCACGAAACCCATGCCGGAGCGCGCGCGCTCGTAGGGCGTCTGCCGCTGGATCGGCGCGCCATCGAACTCGATGCTGCCGCTCTTGATCGGCACCAGGCCCATGAGCGACTTGAGCAGCGTCGTCTTGCCAACGCCATTGCGGCCGAGCAGGACCGTGACCTTGCCCGGCATGGCCGTGAAGCTCACGTCGCGCAGGATGTGCGAGCCGCCGTAGTACTGGTGGATGTTCTTGACTTCGAGCATGGCTATCGTCCCAGGTACACCTCGATCACGCGCTCGTCGGCCTGCACCTCGTCGAGCGTGCCCTGCGCCAGCACCGAGCCATCGCACAGCACCGTCACGATCTCGGAGATCGCGCGGATGAAGCTCATGTCGTGCTCGACCACCATCAGCGAATGCTTGCCCTTGAGCGACAGGAACAGCTCCGCGGTGCGCGCGGTTTCCTCGTCGGTCATCCCGGCCACCGGCTCGTCGAGCAGCAGCAGCTTGGGATCCTGCATCAGCAGCATGCCGATCTCCAGCCACTGCTTCTGGCCATGGCTCAGGTTGCCCGCCAGGCGCAGCACGCTGCCTTCGAGGTGAATGGTGTGCAGCACTTCCGCGAGCCGGTCGCATTGCGCCGAGTCGAGCCTGAACAGCATCGACGACTTCACGCCCTTGTTGGTCTTGAGCGCGAGCTCGAGGTTCTCGAACACGGTGAGCTGCTCGAACACCGTCGGCTTCTGGAACTTGCGGCCGATGCCGAGCTGCGCGATCTCGGCCTCCTTGTGGCGCAGCAGGTCGATGGTGCTGCCGAAGAACACGGTGCCTGCGTCGGGCCGCGTCTTGCCGGTGATGATGTCCATCATCGTCGTCTTGCCGGCGCCGTTGGGGCCGATGATGCAGCGCAGCTCGCCGGGCGCGATGTCGAGCGAGAGCTTGTTGATCGCCTTGAAGCCGTCGAAGCTCACGCTCACGTCTTCGAGGTAGAGGATGCGGCCGTGCGTGGTGTCGACCTCGCCGACCGTCGTGTGCCGGCCATAGCCCGCCTCGCGGCCGCCCGATTCGGTGAGGCTGGCGAAGTCGCTGTGTGCGTGGCGCGCGATGCGCTCGGCGCCGGCATCCATCAGGTCGGGTGTCATGCGCGGGCTCCCTTCGGTTCGGCCGCGAGCGGTGTCAGCGCGGCGGGTTCGGCGCCCTGCTCCGCCGCCACCGCGCGCTGCGCTTCGCGCCGGCCCTCGCTCGGCGCCGTCCTCTCGCGCGAGGCCCATTTCTTCACCAGCCCCACGATGCCGTTCGGCAGGAACAGCGTGACAGCAATGAACAGGGCCCCCAGGAAGTAGAGCCAGTATTCCGGATACGCGACGGTGAGCCAGCTCTTGGCGCCATTGACGATGAAGGCCCCGAGGATCGGCCCGATCAGCGTCGCGCGGCCGCCGACCGCGGCCCAGATCGCGATCTCGATCGAGTTGGCCGCGCTCATCTCGCCGGGGTTGATGATGCCCACCTGCGGCACATAGAGCGCACCGGCCACGCCGCACATCACGGCCGAGATGACCCAGATGCTGAGCTTGTAGCCGAGCGGGTTGTAGCCCGAGAACATCACGCGCGACTCGGCGTCGCGAATCGCCTGCAGCACGCGGCCGAACTTGCTGCCGATCAGCCATTTGGCGAACAGGAAGAAGCCGAGCAGCGTGAGGCCGGTGAGCACGAACAGCGTCATGCGCATCTCCCGGGTCGCGATCGGAATGCCCAGAATGCGCTTGAAGTCGGTGAAGCCGTTGTTGCCGCCGAAGCCGGTCTCGTTGCGGAAGAACAGCAGCATGGCCGCGAAGGTCATGGCCTGCGTGATGATCGAGAAGTACACGCCCTTGATGCGCGAGCGGAACGCGAAGAAGCCGAACACGAAGGCCACCGCGGCCGGTACGGCGACGATCAGGATCAGCGTGGCGACGAAGCTGCCGCTGAAAGTCCAGTGCCAGGGCAGCGTCTTCCAGTCGAGGAACACCATGAAGTCCGGCAGGTCGCTCTTGTAGTTGCCGTCGCGCCCGATCTGGCGCATGAGATACATGCCCATCATGTAGCCGCCGAGCGCGAAGAACACGCCGTGACCCAGCGAAAGGATGCCGGTGTAGCCCCAGATCAGGTCCATGGCCAGTGCGCAGATCGCGTAGCACATGATCTTGCCGACCAGGGCCACGGCGTAGTCGCTCATGTGGAAGGCGCTGTCAGGCGACACCACCATGTTGAGCACCGGCGCCAGCGCGCAGACGACGATCAGCGCGACGAAGAAGCCGGTCCAGCCCTTGCCGCTGAGCAGCGGGCCCCTGGAAGGAAGCTTGACGTCGCTCATGCCTCGGCGCTCCGGCCCTTGACGGCGAAGATGCCTTGGGGGCGCTTCTGGATGAAGATGATGATGAAGACCAGCACGGCGATCTTGGCCAGCACCGCGCCGGCCCAGCCTTCGATGAACTTGTTGAGAATGCCCAGCCCCATCGCCGCGTACACGGTGCCCGCGAGCTGGCCGACGCCACCCATCACGACCACCATGAACGAATCGACGATGTAGTTCTGGCCGAGGTCCGGGCCGACATTGCCGATCTGCGACAGCGCGCAGCCCGCGAGGCCCGCGATGCCGGAGCCGAGCGCGAAGGCGTAGGTGTCGATGCGCGCGGTGTTCACGCCCATGCAGGAGGCGATCGGCCGGTTCTGCGTGACGCCGCGCACGAACAGGCCCAGGCGCGTGCGGGCGATGAGCCAGCCCATCGCGAGCAGCACGAGACCGGCGAAGACGATGATGCAGATGCGGTTCCACGGCAGCGTCACGTTGCTCAGCATGGCGAAGCCGCCGCTCATCCAGTTCGGGTTCTCGACGCCGACGTTCTGCGCGCCGAAGAAGGAACGCACCAATTGCTGCAGCATCAGGCTGATGCCCCAGGTGGCCAGCAGCGTCTCGAGCGGCCGGCCGTAGAGGAAGCGGATCACGCCGCGTTCGAGCACCGCGCCGACCAGCGCCGAGGCGAGGAAGGACACGGGAATCGCCGCCACGAGATAGAGGCCGAATGCCGACTCCGGCAGGTAGCGCTGGAACAGGCCCTGCATCACGTAGGTCGCATAGGCGCCGATCATCATCAGCTCGCCGTGCGCCATGTTGATCACGCCCATCAGGCCATAGGTGATCGCGAGGCCCAGCGCGGCCAGCAGCAACACCGAGCCGAGGCTGATGCCGCTGAAGATCGCGTTGATGCGATCGCCCCAGACCAGCGCGCCGTCGATGCTCGCGATCGAGGCCTGGATCGCGGCCTTGACATCCGCCTCGGTCTCGTCGGCCAGGCGCTGGTTGAGCAGCAGCTTGGTGTCGGGGTTCTTGTTCTGCCCCAGCGCCTTGGCCGCGGCGAGGCGGCGCGTCTTGTCGGCGCTGGTGAGCATCGAGGCATCCCGCACGAGTTCGAGCTTCGCCTTGATGCCGGTGTTCGTCTCGGCCGCCAGCGCCTTCTCGACCAGCGGCAAGCGCGATTCGTCGGGTTCCTTGAACAGCGCGGCCGCGGCTTCGGCGCGCACCGCATCGTCCTTGCTCGTGAGCTTGAGCGCGGACTGCGCGGCATCGAGCGCGCCGCGCATCAGGTTGTTGTTGACCACGTCGTCGGCGTCGTCGGGCAGCTTGAGCTCGATGCCGCTCACCGGATCGAAGGCCTTGTCGTCCCTGATGACGAAGACCTTGTCGGCGCTCACCTTGACGGTGTCGTCACTCAAGGCCTGGATGAAGGCGGCGGTCTTGTCGTCGGCATCGATCACTGCCTTGTTCAGCGCGGCGATACGGTCTTCGCTGTCGCCGATCGCAATGGCCCGTGCTTCGTCGACGGTCAGTGCGTGGGCCGAGAGAGTCGTCAACAGCACGAATGCCGTCACGCAGAAGTTGATGAAGCGCATAGATAGTTGCACGCGATCTCAATTCCAGAAACACCGCGGAACCGGCTTAGCCGGGCCGCAGGTGTTGCCCCCGGTAGGGGGTTGGCGAAGCGACACGAAGTGCGCGAAGACTGGGGGCGAGCCAGCTACATCGACTTTCCGGCAGGAAAATCGGGCTTTTTGTCGTTGCCTTCGATGAACGGGCTCCACGGCTGTGCCTTGACGGGTGCCGGCGTCTTCCACACCACACCGAACTGGCCATCGGCCTTGATCTCGCCGATGAACACCGGCTTGTGCAGGTGGTGGTTCTTCGGATCCATCTCGACGGTGAAGCCGTCCGGCGCCTTGAAGGTCTGGCCCGCCATCGCGGCGATGACCTTGTCGGTGTCGGTGCTCTTGGCCTTCTCGACGGCCTGCTTCCACATGTGCATGCCGATGTAGGTGGCTTCCATCGGGTCGTTGGTCAGCGGCTTGTCGGCCTGCCCCGGCAGCTTCTTGGCCTTGGCGTAGTCGCTCCATTCCTTGATCCAGGCCGCATTGCTCGGGTTCTTGATCGACATGAAGTAGTTCCATGCCGCGAGGTGGCCGACCAGCGGCTTGGTGTCGACGCCGCGCAGCTCTTCCTCGCCGACCGAGAAGGCCACCACCGGCACGTCCTTGGCCTTGAGGCCGGCGTTGCCGAGTTCCTTGTAGAAGGGCACGTTGGAATCGCCGTTGATGGTGGAGATCACCGCCGTCTTGCCGCCCTGCGAGAACTTCTTGATGTCGGCGACGATGGTCTGGTAGTCGCTGTGGCCGAAGGGCGTGTACTTCTCGTCGATGTCGGCATCCTTCACGCCCTTGCTGTGCAGGAAGGCGCGCAGGATCTTGTTGGTGGTGCGCGGGTAGACGTAGTCGGTGCCCAGCAGCACGAAGCGCTTGGCGCCGCCGCCTTCCTTGCTCATCAGGTACTCGACCGCGGGAATGGCTTGCTGGTTGGGCGCGGCGCCGGTGTAGAACACGTTCTTGGACAGCTCCTCGCCCTCGTACTGCACCGGATAGAACAGCAGGCCGTTCATTTCCTCGACCACCGGCAACACCGACTTGCGCGACACCGAGGTCCAGCAGCCGAAGATCACGGCGACCTTGTCCTGGCCGAGCAGCTGCTTGGTCTTCTCGGCGAACAGCGGCCAGTTGGAGGCCGGGTCGACGATCACGGGTTCGAGCTTCTTGCCCATCACGCCGCCGTGGGCGTTGATCTCCTCGATGGTCATCAGCGCCATGTCCTTGAGCGCCGTCTCGGAGATCGCCATCGTGCCCGACAGCGAATGCAGGATGCCGACCTTGATGGTGTCCTGGGCGAACGCCGGCACGGCGGAAAGGCTCGCGAGAGCCACGGCGGCGGTGAGCGCCTTGAGGGTGAAACGACGTTGCATGGCTTCCTTCTCCGGTGGTTTGAACGATGGAGGGAAGTCTGCGCAGGAGGGCGCGCAACGGAAATACGCCCGGTGGCGTACGGCGGCTCAGCCGAAATACGCCCTGGCGTAATTGACCGGCGCATGGTCCGCCAAGTCGCGCAGCAGCACGGCGCCCGGCTTCCACGCATGCTCCGTCGCGTAGCGCGCGCGGCCCTGCGCGCGATCGGTCTCGATGAAGGATGGCGTCGGGTCGATGACGCAGATGGCCTGGTCGCAGGTGATGTAGGTCGGCGCGCCGGCATGTGCATAGAACGAGAGCGCCGGCGGTACCTGGGTCACGACGTCGCAGCCATCGACGAGGCGCACGATCTCGGCGCCAGCCAGCACCGCGACGAAGTCCGCGTCGCCCACGCGCGGCGAGCCGAGCGTGACGAGCAAGGTGGGCGGCGTCACCGTGGCGGCAAGCGTGGCGAGCGCCGCGCCGAGGCTGTGGCCGGCCAGCACGAGGCTGCTGCGCCGGCTGGCCGCGCCCGCGAGCCAGTCCTGGATCCGCGGCAGCACCGCGCGGGCCGCATGCGCGAAGCCCGCGTGCACGCGGCCGCCGGTCGGCGCCCATGCGGTCTGCTGCGCCTGCAGGTTGGTCGCGAGATGGCGGATCTCGTCGGGCTGCGTGCCGCGAAAGGCGACCAGCGCGCCGCCGTCGTGCGCATGCAGCGCGCCGAACGCGAAGGTGGCGCCTTCGACGAACAGCGTCGGCGCATCGAAGCCGGCGCGGGCCAGCGCATCGATCAGGCGCGCATGCTCGGTCGTGGATGTTTCCGCGCGGTAGTAGGCCAGACGCGCGGCTTCGACTGCCCGCTGGGTGGGCGTGTAACGCTCGCCGGCCGCGAACAGCGTGTCGCGATGCTCGGGTGCGTAGAGCGCTGCACGGCTCGCGTCGTAGGGAATGGTGGCCATCGGGTCGTCCCTCGGCGATACCGACTACGGCTGCACGGCGCCCGACCTGAACTGGCGCGCGGCGAAGGCCCAGACCAGTTTGGTCGCGTCCGGGCCCGCGGCATCGCTGAACGGCATGCTGGGGGCGCCGCCGCTCCATGCATGGCCGAGGCCGGCGATCTCGCACAGCGTGACCAGCGTTCTGTTGCCGCGGGTGTAGTCGGTGACGCGCATCGGATGACGCTTGCCGCGCTGCAGCGTGCGCGGGCTGCCGGGCCGTGCGCCGGTGGCCATGGCCCAGACCGCCGCACTGCTGACCGCATTGCTGGCCGACACCACGGCATCGGCATCGCCATGCAGCACCAGCAGCGGTGGCAGCGAGCTGAACGCCGCCGCCGCGCCCATCGCCTTGCCGACGGCGGTGGCGGGCATCGGCGGCACATGGCGGCCGCGCATGGCGCCGAGCGCGGTGGCCGGCGACTTCGCGGCGCCGGGCGCGACGCCGGAATGCATCGCCACCGCCTTGAAGCGCCCGGGATAGCGCGTGGCCATCAGGGCCGCCATGCTGGCGCCGGCCGAGAGGCCGGCCAGCGCGACGCGCTCGCGGTCGGCGGGATAGAGCAGGATCACCTGGTCGATCGCCGCCATCAGCGTCGCGGCCTCGGCATCCGCCTTGCCCGAGCGGCGTTCGTACCAGTTCCAGCAACCCTGCGCGTTGGCCAGGCGGTCCTGCTCCGGATAGAGCACGAGGAAGCGTTCGCGCGCGGCCACGCGGTTCATGCGCGTGCTGGCCGCGAAGTCGCGGCCGGTCTGGCCGCAGCCGTGCAGCATGACCATGAGCGGCAGCTTTTCGCCCGGCTGCAACTGCAGGTCGGGCGGACGGTACAGGTGATAGCGCCGGGCGCCGCCGGCGCCGAGCGCCATGCCGCCGATCCAGTCGCCACGGCCCGGCGGCGGCTCGAGCTGTTTGGCGGTCGCGCGCTGCACCTGGCTCGCGATGCGCTTGCCGCTCTTCAGCGTGGCCTGGGTGAGCGCCTTCAGGTTGCGCTGGTAGGCGCGAGTGAGCGCAGAGGTGGAGCGGCGGGACATCGGTGTGCGCGAAAGCGTGTTCCGCACACGGTAGCAGCTTCGCCTGCTCGCATCCATCGGCCGGCCGGCCGCATCTCAATACAGTTCGGGCACGATCATGCTGGCCGGCACCGGATGGCGCAGGTAGTCGGCATTGCGCACGCGCGCGGGCAAGGTCACCGGGGCATGCTCGACCTCGTGGTACGGAAACTGGCCCAGCAGGTGGCTGATGCAGTTCAGGCGCGCCTTCTTCTTGTCGACCGCCTGCACCACCCACCAGGGCGCCTCGGGGATGTGGGTGCGTTCCAGCATCGTTTCCTTGGCCTTGGTGTATTCCTCCCAGCGGCGGCGGCTTTCGAGGTCCATCGGGCTCAGCTTCCACTGCTTGAGGGGATCGTGGATGCGGCCGAGGAAGCGCATGTGCTGCTCTTCGTCGGTGATCGAGAACCAGTACTTGATGAGCTTGATGCCCGAGCGCGCGAGCATGCGCTCGAAGTCGGGCACGGTGCGGAAGAACTCTTCGTATTCCTCGTCGGAGCAAAAGCCCATCACGCGCTCGACGCCGGCGCGGTTGTACCAGCTGCGGTCGAACAGCACGATCTCACCCGCGGCCGGCAGGTGCGCCACATAGCGCTGGAAATACCACTGCGTGCGTTCGCGGTCGTTGGGCGCCGGCAGCGCAGCCACGCGGGCCACGCGCGGGTTGAGGCGCTGCGTGATGCGCTTGATCACGCCGCCCTTGCCCGCCGCGTCGCGGCCTTCGAAGAGGATGACGACCTTCTGCTTGCTGTGCTGCACCCAGTCCTGCAGCTTGACCAGCTCGGCCTGCAGGCGAAAGAGTTCCTTGAAATAGGCCTGGCGCCCCGCCTTGTCGGTCACCCGGCCCGATTCGAGTTCGTCGAGATTGCGGTCCTCGAGCTCGAGTTCGATCTCCTCGTCGTAGCTGTCGACCAGATCGCGCGCGATGCGCTGCATCAGGTCGTCGTGGTCGGTGAAAGTGCTGCGCAGCGTCATGGTCGATCCGGAAGGCGGAGGGAAGGCCGGATGCTGCCGCTGCGGCATGACCGTTCCGTGACAAAGGAGGCCCGGCACGGGCCAGGCGCCGTCACGAGGCTGTCACATGGCGCGCCCACGATCAGGCGCCGCACCACAACCCGCCCCTTGCCATGAGCTCGATCACCGCGCCTTCGCTTTCGACCCAGGCCCCGTCTTCGGGGCGCCCCTCGCTGGATGCCAAGCCGGGGCCGGTCACGCTGATCGTGTTCGTCGGCCTGCTGGCGAGCGGCCTTCTGTACACCGCCTGGAGCCTGGTTCAGGACGTGAGCGCCGCCGGCACGCCGGTCACGACCTATGTGCCCTTCATCCTGCTGGGCGTGGCGCTGCTGATTGCCCTGGGCTTCGAATTCGTCAACGGTTTCCACGACACCGCGAACGCGGTCGCGACCGTGATCTACACACACTCGCTGCCTCCGAGCTTCGCGGTCATCTGGTCCGGCTTCTTCAACTTCCTGGGCGTGCTGGCATCCAGCGGCGCCGTGGCCTTCGGCATCATCTCGCTGCTGCCGGTCGAACTGATCCTGCAAGTGGGGTCGAGCGCCGGCTTCGCGATGGTGTTCGCGCTGCTGATTGCGGCCATCGTCTGGAACCTGGGCACCTGGTGGCTCGGGCTGCCGGCCTCGTCGTCGCACACGCTGATCGGCTCGATCATCGGCGTCGGCGTCGCCAATGCACTGATGCACGGGCGCGACGGCACCAGCGGCGTCGACTGGGGCCAGGCGCTCAATGTCGCCTATTCGCTGCTGCTGTCGCCGATCGTCGGCTTCGTGTTTTCCGCGCTGGTGCTGATGGTGCTGCGCCTGCTCGTGAAAAACCGCGAGCTCTACGACGAGCCGAAGACCAACGCCCCGCCGCCGTGGTGGATCCGCGGCCTGCTGGTGCTGACCTGCACCGGCGTGTCCTTCGCGCACGGCTCGAACGACGGCCAGAAGGGCATGGGCCTGATCATGCTGATCCTGGTCGGCACCGTGCCGCTGGCCTATGCGCTGAACCGCGCCATGCCCGCCGAGGAGACCATCCGCTTCGTCGCCGTGGCCGAGGTGGCACAGAACGCGCTGGTGCGCAGCGCCCCTGCTGCCCTGCCCGCCCCGCAGCCGGCGCAGGCGCGCGAGACGATCGCGACCTATGTGCGGACGAAGGAATTCAATCCGACGGTGGTACCGGCGATCGCGGCCCTCGCCGGCAGCATCGGTACCCAGGTCAAGGACCATGGTTCGCTCGCCGGCGTGCCGGCCGACGCGGTGGCCAACGTGCGCAACGACATGTACCTGGCTTCCGAAGCGATCCGCGTACTCGACAAGAGCGGCGCCGTGAAGCTGGATGCCGACACCAAGGGCAAGGTCGGCGCCTTCCGTCACGAGATCGACGATGCGACCAAGTTCATCCCGCTGTGGGTCAAGGTGGTGGTCGCGATCGCGCTGGGCCTGGGCACCATGATCGGCTGGAAGCGCATCGTCGTCACGGTGGGAGAGAAGATCGGCAAGACCCATCTGACCTACGCCCAGGGCGCCTCCGCCGAGGTGGTGGCAATGCTGACCATCGGTGCGGCCGACATGTACGGACTGCCGGTGTCGACCACCCACGTGCTGTCCTCGGGCGTGGCAGGCACGATGGCGGCCAGCCGCTCGGGCCTGCAGATGTCGACGCTGCGCAACCTCGCGCTGGCCTGGGTGCTGACGATGCCGGCTGCGATCCTGCTGTCGGGCTCGTTGTACTGGCTGTTCAGCCACCTCTTCTGAGCGCGCCCTGACCGCCGCGACTTCGCCAGTGCTGCAGGAACGGGCCGGCAACGCCTACGGCAGCGACGAGGCCGGGCTGATCTGCGGCTACCTCTTCGATGCGGCCGCGCCGCAGCCGGCCTGCGCCGTCGACTCGGCCTACGCGGCCGAATGGCTGGCCGCGGCGCCCGATGCAGCGCCGGGCGGCGCCTACATGTGGCTGCACTTCAACCTGAGTCACGCGCAGGCGGAGCGCTGGTTGCTGCGCCATGCCGGGCTGTCCGATGTCTTCTTCGAGACTCTGCACGAGGGCCTGCATTCGACCCGCATCGAGCGCGCGGACGATTCGCTGATCGCGGTCATCAACGACGTCCACTTCGAGTTCAGCTTCGAACCGTCGGACATCTCGACGCTGTGGATCAGCGTCGGGCCGCGGCTGGTGGTGACGGCGCGCTCGCAGCCGCTGCGCTCGGTCGACGCGCTGCGCACGGCGGTGAAGGCCGGCGACGCGCCGCGTTCCAGCACCGAGCTGCTCGAGCATTTGCTGCGCGCGCAGGCCGACGTGCTGGTGAACATCGTGCGCGGCGTGACGACGCGCATCGACGTGATCGAGGACGACCAACTCGCCGGCCGGCTCGACCACAAGCGCGCGCGGCTGGGCGTGCTGCGCCGGGTGCTGGTGCGGCTGCAGCGCCTGCTGGCACCGGAGCCGGCGGCGTTGTTTCGGCTGCTGCAGAACCCGCCCGCCTGGATGGCCGAGCCGGATGCACAGGCGCTGAGCGGCTCGACCGAGGAATTCTCGGTGGTGCTGCGCGACATGGGCGCGCTGCAGGAGCGCATCAAGCTGCTGCAGGAAGAGATCGCGGCCAACGTCAACGAGGACAACAACCGCAGCCTGTTCGTGCTGACGGTGGTGACGGTGCTGGCGCTCCCGATCAACATCGTCGCCGGCCTGTTCGGCATGAACGTGGGCGGCATTCCGCTGGCCGACCACAAGCACGGCTTCTGGGTCGTGCTGTCGATCATCGTGACTTTCACCGCGGCGGCGGCGTGGATCGCGTTGCGCAAGAAACGCTGAAAAAGCGAAAAGAATAAACTCATGGCGTGCCCTCGATCCTCAACGCCGACCTGCATTGCCACTCCGTGGTCTCGGACGGCACGCTGACGCCCGAAGCGCTGGCGGCGCGCGCTGCGGCCAACGGCGTCGAGCTCTGGGCGCTGACCGACCACGACGAGATCGGCGGCCAGCAGCGGGCCGCGGCCGCGGCCCGCGCGCACGGCATGAAGTACCTCACGGGCACCGAGATCTCGGTGACTTTCGCCGGCGAGACGGTGCATATCGTCGGCCTCGGCTTCGATCCGGACGACGCCGCCATGAGCGAAGGCCTCTACGACACGCGCGGCGGCCGCGGCAAGCGCGCGATGGAGATGTCCGAGGGGCTCGCCAAGGTCGGCATCCACGGCGCCTATGAAGGCGCGCTCAAGTTCGTCGGCAATCCCGAACTGATCTCGCGCACGCACTTCGCGCGCTTCCTGGTCGAGCAGGGCCACTGCCGGGACACGCCCGAGGTGTTTCGCAAGTTCCTCACCGAGGGCAAGCCCGGCTACGTGCCGCATCGCTGGGCCGCGCTGAAGGACGCGGTGCGTTGGATCACCGCCGCTCACGGCCTGGCCGTGATCGCGCATCCGGGCCGCTACAAGTTCACGGCCAACGAGGAATACGCGCTGTTCGTCGAGTTCCAGGCCCATGGCGGCCGTGCGATCGAGGTCGTGACCGGCAGCCACACCACGGCCGAGTTCGTCGAGTACGCCGACAAGGCGCTGGAGTTCGGCTTTGCCGCCTCGCGCGGCAGCGACTTCCACAGCCCCGACGAAAGCCATTGCGACCTCGGCAAGCTCCCCTTGCTGCCCGGCAAGCTCACGCCGGTGTGGGAACTGCTGGAGCACCGCATCCAGTGACGGCGGCGGCCAGCGCGGACGCTCCCGCAAGGAAGAACACGCGCGACATCGAATCGGAACGCATCCTCGCGGGCATCGGCTTGGTCGTGCTCGCCGTCGCCTGTTTCGCGACGCTCGACAGCGCCACCAAGCTGTCGACCACCGGCGTGCCGATCCTGATGGGCATCTGGGTGCGCTATGCGTTCCAGGCGATCGCGACGACGGCGGTGCTGGTGCCGACGCGGGGCGCCGCGCTGTTCCGGACGCGGCATCCCAAGTACCAGTTGCTGCGCGGCGTCCTGCTGCTGGCTTCGAGCACGCTGGCCTTCTTCAGCCTGCGCTACATGCCGGTGGCCGAGTTCACCTCGGTGGTGCTGATCGCGCCGCTGGTGATCACGCTGTTGGCGGCCACCACGCTCAAGGAGTCCGTGTCGCCGCTGCGCTGGGCGCTGGTGGCGGGCGGCTTCGTCGGCACGCTGGTGATCCTGCGGCCGGGCGGCGACGCCTTCGGCTGGGCGGTGCTGTTGCCGATCGGCCTGGTGATCACCAACGCGTGGTTCCAGGTACTGACCAGCAAGCTGGCGCAGACCGAAGATCCGCTCACGATCCATTTCTACACCGGCTGGGTCGGCACGCTGGTCGCATCGGTCCTGGTACCCCTCGCCTGGACGGCGCTGCCGTCGTGGCATTGGTGGGCGCTGCTGTGCCTGATGGGATTCATGGGGACGATCGGCCACTTTCTTCTCATCCTGGCGTACCAACGGGCGCCCGCCTCCACGCTGACGCCCTACCTCTACGCCCAGATCGGCTTCGCCATGCTGGGCGGCTGGCTGCTGTTCGCCCAGATGCCGGACCGGGTGTCGCTGATTGGCATGGGGCTGATCGCGATCTGCGGCGCGGCCGGCGCCTGGCTCACCGTGCGCGAGCGGCGCGTGCCGATCGAGCCGGCCGAATCCTGAAGCGCCGTTCTCGCGGCAGAATGTCCCGCTTCGCTTTCGCATCCTCTCGCTCGCCATGGCCCAGTTCTTCGAAGTTCATCCCGACAACCCGCAGCAGCGCCTGCTCAAGCAGGCTGCCGCGCTGCTCGCGCGCGGCGAGATCGTCGCCGTACCGACCGATTCGAGCTACGCGCTCGCCTGCCATCTCGACGACAAGGACGCGGTCGACCAGCTGCGGCGCATCCGCCAGGTCGACGAGAAGCATCACCTGACGCTGATCTGCCGCGACTTGAGCGAGCTCGCCAACTATGCGCGGGTGGACAACAAGCAGTACCGCCTGCTCAAGGCGGCCACGCCCGGCCCCTACACCTTCCTGCTCGAAGCCACCAAGGAAGTGCCCAGACGGGTGAGCCATCCGCAACGCAAGACCATCGGCCTGCGCGTGCCCGATCACAAGGTGCTGTGCGAGCTGCTGATGCTGCATGGCGAGCCGCTGCTGGCCACGACGCTGATTCCGCCGGGCGAGACCCAGGCGCTCAACGACGCGGCGCAGATCCGCGAGCGCTTCGAAAAGCAGATCGGCGCCGTCATCGACGCCGGCGCCTGTCCGTCGGAGCCGACCACGGTGGTCGACCTCACACCGATGGGCACAGGCGGCGAGCCGATCCTGGTGCGGCAGGGACGTGGCGCACTGGCAGTTCTGGGCTTGTAGCCCCAGGCCATCGGGGGTCGAGCTCGACTCCTGAGACAATGGGTTGTGGACATTTCAAACCTGATTCAAACCGTGCTCATCTACGCCCTGCCCGTGGTCTTCGCGATCACGGTGCACGAGGCGGCGCACGGCTATGTGGCGCGGTACCTGGGCGACAACACGGCGTACGTGCTCGGCCGCGTGACGCTCAATCCCTTCAAGCATATCGACCCGGTCGGCACCATTCTGATGCCGCTGCTGCTTTACTTCGCGACCTCGGGCGCCTTCCTGTTCGGCTACGCGAAGCCGGTGCCGGTCAACTTCAACCGTCTGCGCAATCCGAAGCGCGACATGGTCTGGGTCGCGCTCGCCGGTCCGGCGTCGAATTTCATCCAGGCGATCATCTGGGCGCTGTTCTTCGTCGGCCTGGCGGCCGGGGGCATCAACGAGCCCTTCTTCATCAAGATGGCGCAGGGCGGCGTGCTGGTCAATCTCGTGATGTGGGCCTTCAACCTGTTCCCGCTGCCGCCGCTCGATGGCGGCCGGGTGCTGGCCGGCCTGCTGCCGCACGGGCGTGCCCAGATCTTTCTGTCGCGCATCGAGCCGTACGGCTTCTTCATCGTGATGGGCCTGGTGATCGCCGGCATCGTCAGCAACTACTGGCTGCGGCCGCTGATGAGCCTGGGCTACGAGGCGATCAACCTCCTGCTCACACCCATCCTGGCCTTGCTGCACTGAATCTCTCCCATGGCTTCGTCCTCTCCCGCTCCCGTCCGCTTCCTGACCGGCATCACCACCAGCGGCACGCCGCACCTCGGCAACTATGTCGGCTCGGTGCGGCACTCCGTGCGGTTCAGCCGCGAGAAGCATGTCCAGAGCTTCTATTTCCTCGCGGACTATCACGCACTGATCAAGGTCGACGAGCCCGCGCGCATCCAGCGCTCGACGCTCGAGATCGCCGCCACCTGGCTGGCCTGCGGACTGGACCCCGAGCGCGTCACCTTCTACCGGCAATCCGACATCGCCGAGATTCCCGAGCTGACCTGGTTCCTGACCTGCGTGACGGCCAAGGGCGTGCTCAATCGTGCCCACGCCTACAAGGCGTCGATGGACAAGAACATCGCCCGCGGCGACGACCCCGACGCCGACGTGAACGCCGGCCTGTTCATGTACCCGGTGCTGATGGGCGCGGACATCCTGATGTTCAATGCGCACAAGGTGCCGGTCGGCCGCGACCAGGTGCAGCACATCGAGATGGCGCGCGACATGGCGCAGCGTTTCAACCATCTCTACGGCGAACACTTCACGCTGCCGGAGGCCGAGATCGACGATGCGGTGGCGACGCTGCCCGGCCTCGATGGCCGCAAGATGAGCAAGAGCTACGACAACACGATCCCGCTCTTCGCACCGCGTGCGCAGCTGCAGAAGCTGATCGCTGGCATCGTGACGGATTCGCGCGCGCCCGGCGAGCCGAAGGACACCGAGGGCTCGGCGCTGTTCCAGATCTACCAGGCCTTCGCGGACGGCAACGAGACGACGGCGCTGCGCGGGGCCTTCGCCGACGGCATCGCCTGGGGCGACGCCAAGCAGATCCTCTTCGAGCGCATCGACCGCGAGGTCGCGCCGATGCGCGAGCACTACGACGCGCTGTTGAACGATCCGGCGCAGATCGAGCAGATCCTTCGCACCGGCGCCGACAAGGCCCGCGCGCTCTCGCGCCCCTTCATGGCCGAGTTGCGCCAGGCCGTCGGCCTGCGCAATCTGGCGGCGCAGGACAAGGCCGCTGCACGCAAGGCCGGCAAGACCGTGCGGCCCAGTTTCAAGCAATACCGCGACAAGGACGGACTTTTTTATTTCAAGCTGCTCGACGCGAACGGCGTACAGCTGTTACAAAGCGTAGGTTTCGCATCGCCCCAGGAAGCCGGCCGCATGATCGGCACACTTCGGCAGCAAGGCGGGTCGGCATTGAGTCTGCTCGCCGCGCAGCTGGAACCGATCGACAATGAGGGAGTTCGCGCGGCCACGGCCGCACTCGAGGCGCTGGCTGCTGAAGCGGCCGGCGGCAGCTGAGCAACGATTTCGCGCAGCAATGGCCGGCGCTGCCGGCCAGGCGCACAAAATGAGAGAGAAGCCATGAGTATTTATGTCATCGACGACCATCCCCTGATGCGTGACGCGATCGTGATGGTGCTGCGTCGCCTGCGGCCAGCCGAGACCATCGTCGAACTCGAGCGGCTCGACAAGCTGCCCTCCGCCGTGAAGCAGCACGGCGCGCCCGATCTGTTCTGCCTGGATCTCAAGCTGCCCGACACCAACGGCGTCTCGGGCGTGGTCGAGGTGAAGAAGGACTATCCGGACGTTCCGATCGCGGTCTACTCGGCCTCGCCCGCGGCCGACATGGAAGAGGCCTGCATCGAGGCCGGCGCCGACACCTACATCGAGAAGTCGTCCAGTTCCGCGGAGCTGACCGCCGTGCTGCGCGGCCTGCTGATGGCCGACGCCGATGCCGAGGAACCGGTGGCCGCGGCCAGCAGCAAGCTGTCCAAGCGCCAGACCCAGCTGATCGCCATGCTCGACCAGGGCATGAGCAACCGCGACATCGCCACCGAACTCGACATCAGCGAGCACACGGTGAAGGTGCACCTCTGGCGCCTGTTCCGGCGCCTCGGCGTCAAGAGCCGGACCCAGGCGCTCCACCACGCCCGGACCAACGGGCTGCTTTCGAATAACAGCTGACCCCCAGGCTGCGCGCACTTCGTGTCGCTTCGCCTACCCCCTTTCAGGGGGCGCTGCCTGCGGCCCCCGGCGGGGCCGGATCCGCGGCAGCTCACGAACAGGGTCCTGGCCTTCGGCCGGACCCTTTTTTCTTGATCAGCCCACGGCGCCGGAGATGCGGGTTTGGGCTTGCGATTCGTCGGCATCGTGCAGCGCGACGCGGAACACGCTGCCTCGCCCGAGCCGGGAGCGCACACTGACCGGATGGCCGAGCGCATGCGACAGGCGCGCGACGATCGCAAGGCCCAGCCCGAATCCGTCCGATGTGCCGGCATGGTCGGCCACCTTGTAGAACTCGAGGAACACGTCGCGCAGGTGCTCGCGCGCGATGCCGATGCCGGTATCCCAGACCTCCACGCGAAGGCCGTCCCTCGACTGCCGTGACGCGAGCAGGATGCCTCCCTCGACGGTGTACTTGATCGCATTGGCCAGCAGGTTGCCGATCATGCGACGCACGCGGATCGGATCGGTCAGCACCGTGCCCGACGCCACGTGCATGCGAAAGGTCAATCCCTTGGCCTCGGCGACCGGCCGGTATTGCAGTTCGAGATCGTGCAGCAGCTGGGCCACATCGACCCGCTCGATGTGCAGCCTCACCTGGCCCGAATCGATGCGCGCCAGATCGAACAGCGAATCGAACAGCGCGTTGACGGCATGCGTGGCGCGCACGATCTTGGGCGCGATCTCCGCCACCAGTTCCGGCTCGTTGCGCAGCCAGTCGGCATAGAGCGAGAGCGCCAGCACCGGCTGGCGCATGTCGTGCGCGGCGCTGGCGAGGAAGCGATTCTTCATCGCCACCGCCGAGACCGCCGCCTGCCGTTGCTGCGTGAGCGAATTGATCAGGATGTGGTTGTGGAACAGCAGCTCGAAGCTGTTGCGGGCGGTCTCGTGGATGCGGCGACCGGCGCGCAGCAGCAGCCACCAGTGAAGACCGGGAAGCAGGAGAAAGCCGTAGTGAAAATGCGGGCGCTCGAACTTGAGCTCGATCATGCGCACGATGATCGCCGCCAGCATGGTGAAGAACAGCGTGTTGACGTAGCGCTTGAGCAGCGGCGGATGCAGCGCGAGTCCGTTCAACGGGAAGGTCGCCACGCCGGCGACGATCAGCCAGCTCATGAACTGGTTCACGAGCGGCGTGCGCTCGAAAAATATCAGGATCGACAGGCCCCACGCGAACGCGCTGGTGCTCCAGAGATAGCGATAGTGTTCGACGAAATGTTGCTGGGCGGCCGAGTCCCGGTCGGCATAGTGCCGGGCGTAGAGCTGCTCGCCCCAGATGCGGAACCCGGTCGCCACGATGCCGATGACCAGCCAGGCCATCAGCTGCCACACGGGCACGTGACCCCAGCTCAACCCCACCATGGCCGGCATCAGGGCGGCTGCCAGGAGATAGGAACCGCGGGCTGCCCGCATCAGGCTGCGGATCAGCTCGCCGCGCACCCATGGCTCGGCCTCGTCCGCCGACGCGGGCGCCGGCGTGAGACTTGCAAAGGACGAGTTGCCCAGCCCTGCGAACGACGAATTACCCATCATGGCTCACTGCCCTCTGTCAGCCGGGCCACAAAAAAGGCCCCTCACGAGGGGCCCCTGGATGCGGCGCTGCGGCGCGCAAAAAATTTGACGGCTCCGTGCCGCTCTCGTCCACCCGTGCGTGGCCGGGCGGAGTCGTTCGATCTTAATTGCGCGCGACCGGGTCCCCTGGAATCGCTGAAGGATGCGTCGCGCCGCAACAACGCGATAGCAGCCTCGCATCGTCTCTGTTTGGATTTTAATCAACCTGTACAGAAGCTGAACAAGTCAAAATTTTCTGCACTTGTATCGCAGATCTGACATTTTCCCTGCAAGAACAACAATAAGAACGATTCGCAGTCAAAATCTCGCGTCCAGGCGGCATGGCTTGTATGCGCCGCTGCCTGTCATTCATTACCGAGGATTTCATGAAACGCGTTCGTCCCGCGGTGCGCCATCACACGCCCGTCGCCCTGGCCCTGCTCAGTCTGTTCTCCCTGCCCGGCGCATTCGCCCAGCAGGCCGCGCCGGCCGCGGCCTCCGGACAGGCAGATTCATCAGCGTCAACGCCGGCGACTTCGGCCGCACCAGGGACCTCGGTGCCGCCCACCCTGCGTGAGGTGCAGGTTCGGGATACCGCGGACAGGAACAACTTCGGCGCCAACGGCTCGTCGATCAGTCGCCTGCCCGCCGATCTGAAAGACATTCCTCAATCGGTGACAGTCATCAACCAGGCGCTGATGCAGTCGCAAGGCGCGACCTCGCTTGCGAGCGCATTGCGCAACGTGCCGGGCCTGACCATCGGCGCGGCCGAGGGCGGCACGATCGGCACCAACATCAACCTGAATGGATTCTCCGCGCGGACCGATATGTATCTCGATGGCGCACGCGATCGCGCCCAGTACTTCCGCGACACCTTCGCCCTGGATTCGGTCGAGGTCCTGATGGGCCCATCGTCCATGCTGTTCGGCCGCGGCTCGACCGGCGGCGTGATCAACCAGGTGACCAAGAAGCCCTCGCTGACGCCGGCCGGCGAAGTGTCGGTATCGGCCAGCACGACCGGGCTGGCGCGCACGACGATCGACGTCAATCAGCCGTTGTCGGACACCTCGGCCTTCCGCATCTCGGCGATGGGCCAGGACGGCGATGTCACCACCCGCGATCAGACCAAGCTGCAGGACTACGGCATCGCGCCGTCGCTGAAATTCGGCATCGGCACGCCGACACAGGTGACCCTCACCGCCCTCGTGCAGCACAACCGCGACATGGCCGACTACGGCGTGCAGGCACTCAACGGCAAGCCGGTCGCGGTCGACCGCAACAATGCCTACGGCTTCAGCGATGACCGGACCATTTCGGACATCGGCGCTTTCGGCGCGACGGTCCTGCACAAGCTCACGCCGACCAGCTCGATCCGCAATCAGACGCAGTTCAATGAGGTCACCACCGACGCGCGCGAAACCGCGCCCCAGGCCCTTGGCACGCTGAGCGCGAAGGGCTTCACCGCGTTCACCACCGGGACCACGGCGGCACCGGCGCCTGCCTTCAGTGCCCTGCCGCTCGACCAGCTCTGGGTGCGGCAGCAAAGCCATGACCGCGTGATCCACGACAAGTCGTTTTTCAACCTGACCGAATACAACGCGAAGTTCGACACCGGCAGCATCAAGCACACCTTCCTGGCCGGCTTCGAGTTAGGGCGAGACACGTACAGCAACCAAGCCTACTACCGCAACGGAAACTGCGGCGGCGTGGCGCTGAATCCGGTCGGCGGCACCAGCGGCTATGCGTCGTGCACGCCCTTGCTCAATCCGATCGAGATCGCCTCGCCCGCCTCGGCGCCCAGCCTGCAGGGCAATCTCGCGACGGCCAATGCGACCACGGTCGCCGGCTACGTCAACGACACGATCGAACTCAGCCCGCAGTTCAAGCTCGTCGCGGGCGTCCGCCAGGACAACTACCGCGCCAGCATCAACAACACGGTCACGAGCGCCAATGCATTGGCGTTCATGAATCAGACGGTCAACTTCACCAGCGTGCGCGGCGGCGGCATCTGGCAGCCAACGCCCGAGCAGTCGTACTACGTGTCGTACAGCACGTCCTTCAATCCGTCGCTGGAACAGCTGACCTCCACGACGGGCGCGACGCAGCCGCTGCCGCCGCAAAAGAACAAGGCCTACGAACTCGGCGGCAAGTGGGATCTGCACAACGGCGACCTGTCGCTCACTGCCGCCGCGTTCCAGATCACGCAAACCAATGCGCGCTCGCAGAACTCCGACGGCACCTACGTTGCGACCGGCACAGTGCGCGTGAACGGCGCGCGCGCCGGCGTGGCCGGCCGCGTCACCGACCAGCTGCAACTGTTCGGCGCCTACACGCACCTGGATGCGACGATCGTCGACGGCATCGCGCCCGGCACGATGGGCAAGACGCCGGCCAACACGCCCAAGGACGCCGCCAGCATCTGGGCGGTCTATGCCATCACACCGGAATGGGAAATCGGCGGCGGCGTCACTTACAGCGGGAGCCGTTTCGCGAACAATACCGACCTGGTTCGCGTCGACAGCTACACGCGCTTCGACGCCACGCTCGCGTACCACCAACCCAAATACGACATCCGCCTGAACCTGTTCAATCTCTTCAATCGCTACTATTACGACGCGCTGATCCCGTCCGACGGCGGCCGTGCAGTGCCCGGCTCAGGCCGCTCGGCGATGGTGACGCTGAACTACCGGTTCTGATCCCGCCGTTTCCTGCCAGAACATGCTTGTCTGCATTCCCCAGCTTCTCGACGCCGCGGCGCTGGCCGCGGTGCGCGCGCGGCTCGACGCGGCCGGCGACGCCTGGGTCGACGGCCGCGTGACGGCCGGCCATCAGGGCGCAGCGGTGAAGTTCAACCAGCAGATCGACGAGCGCTCGCAGGTGGCCCGCGAGTGCCAGGACATCATCGCGAGCGCGCTGGAGCGGCATCCGACCTTCATCAGCGCAGCGTTGCCGAACATCCTCTATCCGCCGATGTTCAACCGCTACAGCGAAGGCATGACCTTCGGTCTGCATGTCGACGGTGGCGTCCGCATCCATCCGCACATCGGCCGCAAGGTGCGCACCGATCTGTCGGCCACGCTGTTCCTGTCGGACCCCGACAGCTACGACGGCGGCGAATTGCAGATGGAAGACACCCACGGCATGCAGAGCGTCAAGCTGCCGGCCGGCGACCTGGTGATCTACCCGGCGAGCAGCGTGCACCGGGTCACCCCGATCACGCGCGGCACCCGCGTGGGATGCTTCTTCTGGGTGCAAAGCCTCGTGCGCGATGCCGCCGACCGCGCGTTGCTGTTCGACCTGGACAACGCCATCCAGCGTCTGAACCAGAGCGGGGCCGACGAAACGGCGCGCCGCACGCTGATCGGCACCTACCACAACCTTCTTCGCAAATGGAGCGACACCTGAGTCACGCCCGCATGACGAGCCTTTCAACAACTGCCATCGGCCCCGCCATCGCCGATCCGACGCAAGGCCTGGCCGCCGAACGCCCGCACCCGCATCATCGCCGCGCGATGCTCGTGCGCTGGATCCGCAAGACACACGGCTGGATCGGCCTCTGGGGTGCGATCCTGGGACTGATCTTCGGTACGGCCGGCATCTGGCTGAACCACCGTGCCGTGCTGAAACTGCCGATGTCGCAGCAACGCGCCAATGCACAGCTTGCACTGCCGGATCCCGCACCAGCCAGCGCACAGGAAATGGCGGCCTGGCTGCAAACCGCTCTCGGCATGGATGCGCCACCCAACTCGATACGCACCGAGCCCTCTCGACCTGTGGCCTGGACCGAAAAAGGCCGGCATGCCGGCGCGTCTGAATCGGCGGACGCCGCAGCGCCCAAGCCGCTGATGCAGCCCGAACGCTGGATCTTCAATTTCGGTGGTCCGGATGCGATCGTGCAGGCCGACTACTGGCGCGGCAACCGGTCCGTCGGCGTCACGACCACGAGCAACGGCTTCGTCGCCACCCTGGCCAACCTGCACAAGGGCGTCGGCATGCCCGTCGCGTGGATTCTGTTGGTCGATACGCTGGCCGGGAGCCTGATCTTCCTATCGGTGTCCGGTGTGGCGTTGTGGATGCTGACCCACCGGCGCCGGGTCGTCGGCCTGGTCATCTTCGGCACCTCGGCGGCACTCACGCTGGGGTTGATATTGAGCCGGCTCTGAGCACGACGCGCTACCCCTGGCACACTTCACGGGCCACAAGAAAGGTTTGACAAGCCTTCAAATAAAAGTAGAACTTTAGATTTAATTTCGGCTACGATTGGGCCATGATAGCGCAGCCATTGGGGCTGCGCCGATGGAACAACCAAGGCAAGGCCGTGAAGAAATCCTGGCGTTTGTTGGCAAGCGTGATCCTGCTGATGTGCCTGGCTGGCTGCGAAGATGGCGCTGCAACGGCACCTGTGCGCAGTGCCGGCACGCCGACCGCGACATCGACGACAGTGACTTATGCGCCAGCGGCACCGCGTGCGCCGGACCCGACGTCCGAATTTCTCAGCGCTTGGCGTCCCAAGGAATAGCTTCCTCGCCGGTCTTCTGACCCCCAAGGCAAAGCGCGCGTCGCCGAGGGATTCGCAAATGCCGGCGGCATCTCGACCACTGCACGAAACGACTGCCCGCGTGCAAAATGCAGCGCTCCCACCGTGTAAGCGGCCCCATCAAGCGCATCATGCAAGCACGTCCCACCCGAACCTGCTGGCACGCCATCGATCGTCCTGAAACTCGATGAGCGACGATGCGCTGAAACGCATGCGCTTCGACAAGGTCAATATTGCGGCACAGCTGGTTCGACGCGCGGACGAATGGATCCGCCGCGCCGAGCCCGATGCCTTGCTGCGTGTGATGATGGCCGGCGGCCTGAGTGCGGTGATCCTCGAAGAGGACGGCCACGTGCGAACCGGCATCGAGTTGAACGAGTGCCGGGGCATTCTGTCCCGCATCGGAATGATCTGGGCCGATCTGCCGGCGGACGAATCCCTTTCGATCTTTGCGCTGGTATGGGGTGCCTCTCCGCCGCCCGCGGCCGGCGCGGCCAGGGAAAGATGGTTCGCGGCCGACCTGCGGGCCCAGGCCGGCGCGCGTCGATTCCTGCATGACGAAGTCGAAGAGAACATCCCCCTGTTCGAGGCATGCGTGCAGGAATGGCTCGACGCACGCGGAACCTGAAGTCACTCGAAAATGCGTTGCGCACCTACACGGCCGATGCGGTGACCGCTCAAGAATCCCGGATGAGCTTCGGCTTGAGGATCATGCATGGCAGCTTATGAAGCGCGCTGGACAATCGAGGATCTGGACTTCTCGCGCATGGCGCTCGATCGGGTGCGCGCAGACGAGAATCTTTTTTACATGGCAAGTTCCGCATCGTTCGTCGAAAGCGGATCGGACCTCTACACGCAGAACCTCGTCGACTTCTTTCGCGGCGACGCCGAAGTCGTCTCCTGGCTGCGCAATCAGTGGGAGCCCGAAGAGCTTCAGCATGGGCGGACACTGCGTGCGTACGTGCATCACGCATGGCCTGAGTTCGATTGGAACACGGCCTACCAGGACTTCCTCGCGGAATACGCGACCTATTGCAAGGTCGAGCTCCTGGCCCCGACGCGCGCCCTCGAGATGGCAGCACGCTGCGTGGTCGAAACCGGCACCGCCACCTACTATCGCGCGCTGGCGCGCGCCACCACCGAGCCCGTGCTGCGCGATCTGAGCAACCGCATCGCCACCGATGAAGTCAATCACTACAAGCACTTCTACGGCTTCTTCCGCCGCTACCGCGAACAGGAAGGCGTGGGACGGGCCCGTGTGCTGGCGACGATCAGCAAGCGCACGCTGGAATTGAAGAGCGAAGACGCCGATTGCGCGATCCGCCATCTGGTGAAGGCGCGATCCCCGGAGCGCGCCACGGATGCGAGCTATGTCCGGGAATTGAGCGCGCGCATGAGCGGCACCGTGCGGCGCAACCTGAAGCCGGGCGCCACGCTCAAGATGCTGATGCGCCCGCTGGAGCTTCCGGCGACGATGCAGGCCGTGGTCCAGTACCCGATCCGGCAGTTCATGCAGCACGTCTTCTTGCGCTAGCAGGGCTCGAAGCAGATTCGATCGCTCCAAAGCGCTACAGGCGCAACGCCTCGGCAGGTGTCGATCGACGCGTCGTTGCCGCGCCCTATCTCGGCGTGGCGCCCGGCGACGAGAAGTCGTAGCGCGGCCCCGGCCCGGGAGCGATCGGCGGACCGAGATCGGCTCCTTGCGCAGGGCCCGCGAATTCGCGTGGCGACACCACGGGCGAAGGCGGTGATCCGGCGTAACGTGGCCCCGGCCCTTGCACGATCGGCGGTCCCGGATCTTGGTAATCCGGCATCGACGTGCGCGCGTTCGGGCGCGAAGGCTCGACCCAGGTGAACTTCGGCGACACATCGTCTTCATCCGATGGCGTCGGCGCTCGAACGCGCGGCGCAGCGGCAGGGCGAGCGCGCCGCGTCTCGGTGTTTCGCGGGGGGGTGGCCGCCACGGTCCTGGATCGAGACTCGGCACTTGCCGCCTGCGTGCCCGGCACCGATGCGGGGGCCACCCGCGCCTCGCTCGTCGTGGCGGGGACCGCTGGCGTCGACGCCAGCTTTGGCGCATCAGCCTCCGCGGTTGCCGGCTTGGGCTCGGCAGGTGGCTGCGGCGCTGCAAGCACCGTGCGCTCACTCACCGACGACTGCGGCGGCACCTTGTTCGCGGTCAGGACGTACAGGCACCAGCCGATGAATCCGATCAGCAGCACGAGGCCGGTCATCCCCGCGCGGACCCAGAAGATCGCCGGCTCGCGCGACATCAACGCAGCGCGCAGGCTCATCGGATGCGAATAGGCCGTACGCGGCGCGTCGAAACCCGAGTCGCGCTGCGTACGCGGGGCTTTCGCATCGGTCCCGAAAATGGATTGGCCCATCGGCTCCACGCCAAGCCGCGCCGCACAGTTCACGCAAAACTTCGCATTTTCCCGATTGGACGCTCCGCAAACACCGCAAGCGGTCGTCATGAACATCGACTCCTTCGCACAAGGTCTTCACTGTGCCCCAAAGCGCGCGTCCGCGCTGTCGGCGGTTGCCCACTTTGCGTTTCGACTTGTCACCGAGGTCGTTCGCTGGACACTGACGACCTCGGACGAAAAGTTCAAGGAGTGGAACTCGAAACTCGTGGCCCATGTGCAGGGGACAGGGCGGCCGATATTCTCAAAAGGCGACCCCCCCAAAACCCACGAGATGCAAAGCACATCTGGAGACGACATGGATTTCACCTTGAACATCAGGCGGCGCTTCCTCCTCGGCGGCGCGCTCGCATCCCTGGCGTGGTCCAGCGGCGCGCTGGCGCAGGGCTTCCCTGCCCGGCCCATCACGATCGTGGTCCCGTTCGTCGCCGGCAGCCCGACCGACGTGGCCGCGCGGGCGTTTGCCGCCGAGTTCTCCCAGACACTGAACTCGCCGGTGATCGTCGACAACAAGCCCGGTGCCAACCAGACCATTGCAGGCGCCTACGTGGCGCGTGCCGCGCCCGACGGCTACACGCTGTTCTTCGCCAACCTGCCGGCGGTCGTGCCGCCGTCGATCCTGGCCAACCTGCCCTACAAGGGCATTCGCGACTTCGCGCCGGTTTCCGACATCATGACCATCGGATTCGTCCTGGTGACCGCGCCCGGCGTGCCGGCCACCACCCTCCAGGAATTCGTCGCGCTGCTGAAGGCGGACCCGGCGAAGTATTCCTACGGCTCGTCGGGCATCTCGACGCCCATCCACCTGATGGCGGAAATGTTCAACAAGGAGATCGGCGTCAAGACCCTGCACGTGCCCTACAAGGGCGGCAACCAGGTGCAGATGGACCTGATCAGCGACCGCGTGACCTACGCCTTCCTGCCCACGGGTTCGATGGACTACGTGCGCGCCGGCAAGCTCAAGGGCCTGGGCCTCGCCTCGGCAAAGCGCGACCCGGCCTATCCGGAACTTCCCACCATGGACGAGGCGGGGCTGCGCAACTTCAGAGCCACGGTGCGCTTCGTCCTGGTCGCGCCCAGGCAGACGCCGCCCGACGTCGTCGGCAAGCTGAATACGGCCGCCAACAAGGTGATCGCGAGCGAGGCCTTCTACACGCGCGTGAAATCGGTGGGCGGCGTGGAGATGTCGCACCCTGCCACGCCGGCCCAGGTCGGCGCGCGCATCGCCGAGGATGAAGCCCGCTGGGATGCGGTGGTCAAGAAAGCCGAGATCCAGCTCGAATAAGGCGGCGATGCGAAGCCGCCGGCAAACCGGCGGCGCCTTCGCCCAAAGCCTTCACGCCACGATGGCTTGCAGCAGGTCGGGGCTCGGCATCAACTCCCCCTTCTCGATGCGCTTGATGATCTCGTTGACGCGCCGGTGGCAGGTGACATCGATGCCGACTTCCTCGCCGCGACGCGCGACGAGTCCGTTGATGTACTCCGTTTCGGTGCGGCGGCCCTTGCGGATGTCCTGACCCATCGACGGCCGCTGGCCATCGCTGCGCGAGTTGGCCACTTCCATGATCATCGTCGTGATCGCCTCGCGAGCGCGAGTGTCGCTTTCAGCACGCGCCAGCAGGTCGAGGTCCAGTCCGCCGACAGGCTCCAGCGCCAGGCCCAGCGCCCGGCCGACCCGGATGCTCGAGCTGCCGAGCCGGATCGTCAGATCGCGCGCCACGTCATTCGTGTCGCGCTGCTTGCCCGTGAGGCCGGTCAGGGCGCAGACGCCGTTGCGCATCGCATTGATCGTGAGCTTGGACCAGCGCTCGCCCCACAGGTTCGGCGTCACCTTGCAGCTGTCGCCGTGCGCCAGCAGCGCGGCGAGCATCTGCGCGCGCGGGGTGACTTGTCCGTGCAATTCGCCGATGCGCATGCCGGCTTTCTTCTCGTCGCCGAGCGGCGAGTTGCGAACGATCCGGCCGGGTGCCACCAGTTCGGCCGCCAGCGCACTCACGGAACAGCCCAGCGTGCGCCCCCAGCCGGCGATCGCGGCGATGGTCTCTTCATTGATGCCGTTCTGCAGCGAGACGACGCAGGCCGTGGGCGCAAGGTACGGCAGGATCAACTGCGTGGCCCACTCGGTGTCGTAGGCTTTCACTGCGATGAAGGCGACATCGATGGGCACCTCGCGCAACAGCTGCGGAACGTCGCCGATGTGGAGCGCCCTGACCGGCGTGTCCACCGCGCCGGCGCCGTTCATGCCGGCGACGCTGAGGCCCTTCGCGCGCATGGCCTCGACGTGCTCCGGCCAGGCGTCCACCAGGATCGTGTCGACCCCGGCCCGGGTCATGTGCGCCCCCACGTAGCCGCCCACGGCGCCTGCCCCGACGATGCATACCCGCGTCATGGCCTGTCCTTTCACAGATTGAATTGGCGTGCGGCCTCGCCCAGCGCTGCCGCCGCGGTGCCCAGTTCGTCGCGCAGGATGTCGAGCCTCGCTTCGCCATGGCGCTCGGGCGTGCCCAGCAGACACAGCGAGCCGAACACGGCATCGCCGGATCCGCGCACGGGCATGCCGAACGCATGCACGCCCGGCACGACATCGCCCAGGTTCACGCCGAAGCCATGGCGATCGGAGCGTTCGCGCATCTTCTGCAACGCTGCCAGCCGGCCGGTGCCGCAACGCGCGACCTCCTGCGCCACGTTGTCGAGCAGGACTGCACGCGCCTCGCCTGCAGGCAGGGTCTGCAGGATCGCCACGCCGCCGGCCGAGGTGAACAGGGGCCGGCGCGAGCCCGGATAGAGCACCGACCCCGTGACAGGCAGCGTCCCGGCGCGCACGCTGCAGACGTATTCATTGCCGCTGCGCAACAGCAGCACCGCGACGCCACCCATGCGGCGCGCGAAGGCTTGCAAGTCCGCCTCTGCGTGGCGCTGGAACTGGACACGATCGGGCAGCGCGAGGCCGAGTTCGTACATCAACGGCCCGGGCAGGTAGTGGCGATCGCTCGCGCACTGCGCCACCAGGCGCTCCTCGATCAGGCAGGCCAGCATGCGATGCACGGTGGCCCGGTCCAGCTCGCACGCGGCGGCCAGGTCGGACAGCCGCCAGCCGAACTGCGGACGCGAGGCGATCGCGCGCAGGAGCTTGATGCCGCGCGCAAGGCTGCGCGTGCCGGGGCGCTCGGGCCCGGTCGCTGTCGCTGTCGCTGTCGCCGCAGGGGCCCATTGCGCGAGAAAAGTCATGTCCATGGTGAGCATCTCCTGCAGCCGGTTCAGTTCATGCGCCGAAGCCATAGAGGCGCTCCGGGTTGTCGACGAGGATCCTGTGCAGCGTTGTCTCATCCGGCGACCATCGGCGCAACTGGCGCAGCGCATGGCCGGTGTCCACGACAAACGGTGGGCAGACATCCGTGGCGAGCGGCTTCGCACCTGGCTGCGGATGCGGCCAGTCACTGCCCCACAGCATGCGATCCGGATGGGCCTGGATGAAACGCCTTGCGAGCGACTCGAGGTCTGCGTGGTCGGCCCTGGCGGAACAGCGATAGGGCGCGGAGAGCTTGACGTAGGCCTTGCCGGCCGCCACGAGGTCCAGCACGGCCCCAATGCCTTCCTGATCCATGCCTCGGCTCGCATGCGCGCCGGCGTAGTGATCCAGCACCACCGGCACCGGCAGTTCCCGGATGACGGCACTGCAAGCGGCGATCAGGGGCATGCTCGCATAGATCTGCACGTGCCATCCCCTCGGCGCCACGCGTGCGGCGATGCGCCGCATCTGCTCGGCCGACCTGGCCGAGTCGCTTTCGCGATCGATCTCGAGATTGACGCGAACGCCGCGAACGCCGGCCGCCGTCATCTCGTCGAGCGTCGCCTCCGGCACCTCGGCGTCGATGACGGCGACGCCCCTTGCGCGGCCCTTGCCGAGCACCCGCAGCGCATGCAGGGTGGCCGCGTTGTCGAGCCCGTAGACGCTGGGCTGCACGATGACGACGCGTTCGATGCCCAGACCGGCGTGCAGCCGCGACAGCGCATCGATCGATGCGGGCGGCGGCGTGTAGCGGCGCGAAGGCGACAGCGGGAATTCGTGCTCGTCCAGGAACACGTGCGTGTGGCAATCACATGCGCCAGGGGGCAGCGTTGGGTTCGTCGTCGAGCCAGTCATGCGGTACGCGGATCACCTCGGTGTGGATCGGGCCAGGTCGCAGCCACGATAGCCGCTGGGTCACGCAACGAAACGCCCGGGCCGCATCGCAATTTCACGGGTTGAACTTTCGGCGCCCCTCATCTGGCCGAGAACTGGCGGGAAATGAAGCTGCAGGTCGCCACCAGCAACTGCGCGCACTCCGCGAGGCTGGTCTCCATGCGGTGCCTCGGCCCCGCCACTGCCACGGCCAGCGTCTCGTTGTGAACCGCGAAGAAGGCGGCAACCGCCCACACATCGCTCACGTTCTCGCCGCGCGTCTGGAAATAGCCGGCGCGCCGGCTCTGCAGGATGTCGGCGATCAGCGCATCCGGATCCGTGATCGTCGCGGCGGTGATGGAGGGCAATGCCCGGTGTTCGAACCACGCGCGCAGGTCCGGCTCCTTCATCGAGCCCAGCAGGGCCTTCCCGATCGAGCTCGAATGCATCGGCTTGATGTCGCCCGGCTTGGCGGAATAGCGGATCGAGTGCTCGCTCTCCGAGACCTGCAGATACACCACCGAATCGCCCTGCCGCTTGCCCAGGATGATGGTCTCGCGCGAAGTGTCGCGAAGACGTTCGAGCATCGGCGTCATCCGCTCGACGAACGGATCCTTGTCCAGGATGTCGCGCGCCACATCGTGCATGCGCTTGGTCGGATACAGCGAGCGCGGCCGGGTCAGCGAATACAGGTAGCCGCGCGCGGTCAGCGTGGCGACGATCGCATGGCAGGTGCTCTTCGGGATGTCCACGGCCTCGGCCAGGTCGGTGAGGGACAGCGGCCGCTGGCTCGTCTGGAAGGCTTCGAAGATGTCGATGACGCGGTCGACGGCGGTGACGCTGGCTGCTGACATGCGATTCCCTTCACGGCCTGGGCAAGCAAGAAATTCTGCGGGCTGAACAAACGCAGGCCCCGCGTCCCAAGTGTCGGGATCAGTGCCAGTTTGTTCGAAATATCGAACACTGTTTCTCGTCTCAGAATAAATCAACTATAGCATCGCGCTTCGAAAAAACCTCCGGAGACATGCCAGTGCCCAACAGCCAAGACATCACGGTCGACCAGCGCGCATCCGGCGCGTGCTGGATCACGATCGATCGCGCGCACAAGCACAACGCCCTCTCGCGTCCGGTGCTCGAAGCGCTTTCGGCCGCGGTGCGCGAGGCCGGTGCGCAGAACGGGATCCGGCTCATCGTCCTGACCGGCGCCGGCGAGCGCTTCTTCGCAGCCGGCGGCGACCTGGTGGACCTGGCCGACGTTCGCGACGAGCCCGCGACCCGCGCCATGACGGACCAGGCGCGCGGTGCGCTGGACGTCATCCGCGGCTGTCCCGTGCCCGTCATCGCCCTGCTCAACGGCGACGCGATCGGCGGCGGCGCGGAACTGGCGCTCGCCTGCGACATGCGCCTGCAGTCGTCGCACGCGCGCATCGGCTTCATCCAGGCCCGACTCGCGATCACCTCCGCCTGGGGTGGCGGGCCGGACCTTTGCCGGCTCGTCGGCGGCGCCCGGGCGATGCGGATGATGAGCCGCTGCGAGCTCGTGGATGCGCAGCAGGCACTGGCCTGGGGACTGGCCGATGCCGTCATCGGCGACGGCCCCGCGGGCAGCGACGTGCAGGCCTTCCTCGAACCCATGCTGGCCTGCGCGCCGCAAGTGCTGCGCGGCATCAAGGCGCAGACGCTGGCGTGGCGGCGCGGCGCGTCGTTCGAGGACTGCCGCGCCGTCGAGCAGCGGCAACTGCTCGACACATGGCTCCACGACGACCACTGGAGCGCCTCCGAAAAACTGTTGTCCAAGGCCAAGAAATGAGCGGCACACCCAGCGTCCACCCCGAGATTCGTCCCGTCAACCGCAGCGGCGTCGAAGTGCCGGCACGCATCGCGGCCGCGGCCATCGACCCGGCGCAGATCGGCGCGCCGGGCGAGTACCCGTTCACGCGCGGCATCTTTCCCGACGGCTACCAGGGCCGCCTCTGGACCATCCGCCAATACTCGGGCTTCGGAACCGCGGAGGAATCCAACGCGCGCTACAAGTTCCTGCTGGCCAAGGGGCAGACCGGTCTCTCGGTGGCGCTCGACCTGCCCACGCAATGCGGCCTGGACCCCACGCACCCGATGGCCCGTCCCGAGATCGGCAAGGTCGGCGTGTCGCTGTCCAACCTGAGCGAGGCCGAGATCCTGTTCGACGGGCTGGACCTGTCGAAGATCTCGACCTCGTTCACGATCAACGGAACCGCGGCCATCGTCTACGCGATGTACCTGGCCGTCGCCGACAAGCAGAACGTGCCGCGCAGCAAACTCACGGGCACGATCCAGAACGACATCCTCAAGGAATACGTCGCCCGCGGCACCTGGATCTTTCCGGTGCGGCCCTCGATGCGGCTGATCGCCGACTCGATCCTGTACTCGAACGAAGTCTCGCCGCGCTTCAACCCGATCAGCATCGCCGGCGCGCACGTCCGCGACGCGGGCGCGACGGCCGCCGAGGAAATGGCCTACACGCTGGCGAACGGACTGGCCTATGTCGACGAGCTGCGCGAACGCGGCGGCGACGTGGAGAAATTCGCCAAGCGGCTGTCGTTCTTCTTCTACGTCCACATGGACTTCTTCGAGGAGATCGCGAAGTTCCGCGCCGGGCGCCGCCTCTGGGCGCGGCTGATGAAGGAACGCTACGGCGTGCAGGATCCGAAGGCGCAGCACTTTCGCTTCGGCGTGGTCTGCGGCGGGTCTTCGCTGGTCGCGCCGCAGCCCTACAACAACATCGCGCGCGTGGCCGTGGAAACCATGGCTGCGGTGCTCGGTGGTGCGCAATCGATCTTCACCTGCGCATTCGACGAAGCCTTCCAGATACCGACCGAGTTCTCCGCCGAGCTCGCGGTCCGCACGCAGCAGATCATCGCCTACGAGAGCGGCATCGCCCGCACCGTCGATCCCCTCGGCGGCAGCTACTTCATGGAGCAACACACCGACCGCATGGAAGAAAAGATCGTGCAGGTCATGGACGAGATCGAGGCTTACGGCGGCGTGACCCGCGCGATCGAGGAAGGCTGGATCCAGCTGCGCCTG
Organism: Variovorax sp. SRS16; assembly: GCF_901827165.1. Lineage (NCBI taxonomy): Bacteria > Pseudomonadati > Pseudomonadota > Betaproteobacteria > Burkholderiales > Comamonadaceae > Variovorax > Variovorax sp. SRS16. Next base: position 1,404,567 of record NZ_LR594666.1, on the reverse strand, counting down.
GCCGAGCGCGGGCTCGAACGCAAGCTCGACATCGACGCCGGCCACCAGGTCATCGTCGGCCAGAACCATTTCAGGAAGGCGGACGAGGAGATCAAGGTCGGCGAGGTCTTCACGCTCGACCCGACGGTGGCGCAGCGCGCGCTCGAGAAATTCCAGCGCGTCCTCGACACGCGCAGCCAGACGGCGGTCGATGCATCGCTGGCCAGGCTCGCCACGGCCGCTGCCAGGGACCGCGAGAACGTGATGCCCTTTCTCGTGGACTGCTGCCATGCCTACGCCACGGTCGGCGAGATGGTCGCTTGCCTCAAGAAGGAATGGGGCGAATTCAAGGAACCGGTGAATCTATGAACACGCCCCTCCAGACCCGTCCCGCGCTGGCCGGCAAGCGCATCCTCATCGGCAAGCCCGGCCTCGACGGCCACGACATCGGCGCGAAGATCGTCGCGCTGACGCTGCGCAACGCGGGCGCCGAGGTGATCTACACGGGGCTTCGCCGCAGCCCGCAGCAGATCGCGCAGGTGGCCGTCGACGAAGGCGTCGATGCAGTGGGCCTGAGCATCCTGTCGGGCAGCCACAAGGAGCTGGTCGGGGACGTGATGGCGCAACTGCGCGAGCTCGGCGCAGGCGACGTCAAGGTCTTCGTCGGCGGAACCATTCCGGCGGAAGACCAGCCGCACCTGCGACAGCTGGGCGCGGCCGCCATCTTCACGGCCGACATGCCGCTGGACGACGTGGTGCGCATCCTCGCCGAGCGCCTGGCATGAACGCACCGCTCGAAGGGATCCGCGTGGTGGAGGTCGGCCACATGCTGGCCGGCCCCTATTGCGGACTGATGCTCGCCGACATGGGCGCCGAGGTCATCAAGATCGAGGCACGCGAAGGCGACATCGGCCGCACCGTCAGCCCCCACTTCATCGGACCGCACAACGCCTATTTCGCGAGCCTGAACCGCAACAAGAAAAGCGTGGTGCTCGACCTTGCGGACGACGGAGGGCGCGAAGCGCTCGGCCGCATCGTGGCGCGATCGCACGCGCTCGTGACCAACCTGCGCCCCTCGGCCATCCGCAAGCTCGGCCTCACCTACGATGCGCTGCGCCCATGGAACGAGCGCCTGATCTGCGTCGCCCTCACCGGCTATGGCCTCGAAGGGCCGTACTCGGAAAACCCGGCCTACGACTACGTCATCCAGGCGATGACGGGCGTGATGGCGCTGACCGGCGACCCCGCTTCGCCGCCGACGAAGGCCGGCTATTCGGCGGTCGACAACTCCGCCGGCCTGGTGGCCGCGCTCGGCCTGCTCGCCAAGATCGTGCAGGGACGCGGCGGGCAAGTCGATGTGTCGATGTACGACGTGATGCTGTCGCAGCTCAACTACCTCGCGGGCGCGGATCTCAATGCCGGCGAGACGATCGAACGGATGCCCTGTTCGTCGCATCCGTACCTCGTGCCTGCGCAGATCTTTCCGACGGCGCAGGGATGGCTCACGCTCTTCATCACGCACGACAAGTTCTGGAAGAAGTTCTGCGAGGAGATCGGCCGGCCGCACTGGACCGTCGATCCGAAGTTCGCCACCATGCCGGCCCGGCGCACGCATCGCGCCGAGGTCGTCGCGGCGATCGCGGCCGTGCTCGCCGGCGCGCGCGCCGGCGAATGGGTGAGCCGCCTGGCACCGCTCGGGCTCGTGGTGGCGGAAGTGGGAACACTGAGCGATGCGCTGCGAAGCGAGATCGCCGCGGACCGGTCGCTCGTGGTGCCGCTCGGCAACGGCGATCTGCCGTTGCGGGCCATCGCGAGCCCGATCCGCTTCGATGGCTTCACACCGTCGTACGGATTGCCGCCGCTCTTGGACGAGCACCGCGGCGAAGTGCTGGGCTGGGCCTCGACGTGACTTCGAAGCCGCTCGATCGCCGGGCGCTCGGCCGCACGCTCACGCAGCTGACGAATGCCAGCGCCCTCGAACTCGCAAGGCGGCCGCTGCGCGAAGCGGCTGCATGCAGCGCCCGGCGGATCGGCATCACCGGTGCGCCCGGCGCCGGCAAGAGCACGCTGCTGGGCCACCTGGCGCTCGCGCGCGCCGCCCGCGGCCGCCTCGGCGTGCTGGCCGTCGATCCGAGCAGCCCGAAGACCGGCGGCGCCATCCTGGGCGACCGGGTGCGCATGGACGAACTCGCCGGCGCGGCCGAGCTCTATATCCGCTCGCTGGGCTCGCGCAAGACCTCGGACGGGCTCGCAGACAACCTGCCCGAGATGCTCGACGCGATGGACGACTTCGGCTTCGCCGAAGTCATGCTCGAAACGGTGGGTGTGGGCCAGACCGACTACGCGGCCCGCGTGCAGGTGGACACGCTCGTGCTGGTGCTGCTGCCGGAAAGCGGCGACACGGTGCAGGCCATGAAGGCCGGGATCATGGAGATGGCGGACATCTTCGTGGTCAACAAGGCCGATCTTCCGGGCGCACGGAAGATGGCGACCGACATCCAGCGCATCGCGGCGATCACGCGCCACGCACAGGGCGCCTGGGTTCCGCCCGTGCTGCTCGCATCGGCGTCGCAGCCCGCATCCGTCGACGCGCTCTCGCAGGCCATCGATCGCCACCAGTCGTGGCTGGCAGCCGGCGACCTCCGGCAAAGCCTGAAGGATCAGCGCGCACGCTACCGGCTGCGGCGCCTGCTGGAGATCCGTGCCGCGGAAGTCGTCGCCGAACAGGACGCCGCCTTCTTCGCCGCCCCGCTGGAACAGCAGTTCAGGCGCGCACTCGAACTGGCGGGCGGGACCCGCGCATGCGCATCGCCATGAAGCATGATCGGCGCGGATCCTTCGCGATACTGCGCAGGATCCACCCGTTGCCACCCACGCTCGTGCAGGAGATGACCGAGCGTCCCTGAAGGAACTCGTTCACGTGCAAACCTCGCACAACGCACCAGCCCCCGAACACAACGGAACGCAGAGCATCGAGCGCGCACTGCGCATCCTGCGCGAGCTGGCCGCGCGCGGCGAATTCGGCTGGCGGCTGTCGGACCTCGCAACCCGCTGCGAAGTGGACAAGGGAACGGTTCATCGCATCCTTTCGTGCCTCGTGCGCGAACGCTTCGTGCAGCAGCGTTCCGCAGACAAGCACTACTTTCCCGGGCCGATGCTCTATGAGCTCGGCCTGTCGCTTCCCGGCTATGCCACCTTCCGCCAGGCCTGCGAACGCCGCCTGGCGAAGTACGCCGTCCAGACCGAGGCCATTGCCTGGCTGATCCTTCGCAGCGGCAACGAGTACGTGTGCGCAGTGCGCAAGGGCACCCTCGAGCTGCGCGGCCTGATGGTGCACGTCGGCACCCGGCGGCCGCTCTTCACCTCGGTCGGCGGCGTGGCGATCCTGCAGACGCTGCCCATGCTCGAAGCCGAGAACATCCTCGCGGACAACACGCAGCAGGAAATCGCCAAGCGCGGCGACGGCCGCCTTGTCGCACTCCGGAAGATGCGCGAGCGTTCGCAGCGCCATGGCTTCGGCGTCAATCTCGGCGACGTCGTGCCCGGGGTTCATGCGTTCGCCGTTCCGGTGTGCGGCGGCGATGGACGCGCCATCGCCGCCGTCGTCCTGACCGGGCTGCCGGAACAGTTCGGCGAAGCGCGCCTGCCGGAGATCAGGCAGGCGCTGTCCGAAGTCGCGGCCGCGGTGCAGAGCGATGCGCACCAGTTCCTCGGCTCGATGATGCCGGCGGCCCCGGCCGTATTCCCTTAGTGCGCATTCGCCTGGAAGTTCAAATTGTGAAACTCCGCTTCCGGGCCCTATGGGCAGCGAAAAGAGGGGTCGATATTCTCGAATGGAGAGACAACTCCGGAACGAGAAACGATGAACGTGAACACAGCGATCAACCTCGAGGACCTGCGCCTGATGGCACGGCGCAAGCTGCCCCGGATCGCCTTCGACTTCATCGACGGCGGCGTGGACGACGAGGACTGCATGCGGCGCAACCGCGCGGCGTTCCGGCGCTTTCAGCTGGTCCCGCGCTACCTGGTCGACGTGTCCCGACGCGACCAGTCGACCGAACTCCTGGGCCGCCGCTATGCCAGCCCGTTCGGCATCTCGCCCACCGGCCTGGCCGGGCTCTTCCACCCCGGCGCGGATGAGCTTCTTGCCGAGGCGGCCAAGGCCGCCGACATCCCCTTCCTGCTGTCGAGCGCGAGCAACGCGGCGCTCGAGAAGGTCGCGAAGCTCGCGCCCGAACACGTCTGGTTCCAGATCTACGGCACGCGCGAAGAACACATCAACACCGACCTGGTGAAGCGCGCACGCGATGCCGGCGTGCGCACGCTGGTGGTCTCGGTCGATGTCCCGGTCAACTCGAACCGGGAGCGCAATCGCCGCAACGGCTTCTCGCGTCCGTTCCGCATGACGCCTTCCGTGGTGCTCGAGGCGCTCGGCCATCCGGCCTGGGTGCTGCGCTACCTGCGCACGGGCGGCATTCCCATGATGAGCAACTGGGCGCCGTACGGCCGCGCGGGCGCTTCGGCGGCCGAGGTGGCCGATCTCTACGGCACGCTCACGCCGGCCCCGATGATCAAGTGGCAGACGCTGGAACGCATCCGCGCGGCCTGGAGCGGACCGCTCGTGGTCAAGGGACTGCTGCATCCCGACGATGCGCGCGAGGCCGCGGCCATCGGCGTCGATGCGCTCATGGTCTCCAACCATGGGGGCCGCCAGCTCGATACCGCGCCCACGCCCATCGAGATGCTGCCCGCGATCCGCGCGGCCGTCGGCGACCGGGTGGTGCTGATGGTGGACAGCGGCGTGCGGCGTGGTTCCGACATCGTCATCGCGCGCTGCCTGGGTGCGCGATTCGCGTTCTTCGGGCGGCCCACCTTGTTCGGCGCCGCGGCCGGCGGCGCGCGCGGCATCGCACGCGCGCTGCAGATCGTGCGCCACGAGATCGACGTGGTCATGGCGCAGATCGGATGCAGCGCTTTCGACGCGCTGGACGAACGCTACCTGCGCACGGCGGCCGACACGGAGCCGCTCATTCCAACACCAAGGAGACAAACATGATTTCTCTTGCCAGATTCGTCCGCCGGATCGCGGCCGTGCCGATGGCGCTCGCGATCGCGATCGCGGGCAGTGCCTTCGCACAGGGCTATCCCAATCACCCGATCAGGATCGTGGTTGCCTATCCGCCCGGGCAGAGCACCGACATCGCCACGCGCTACTTCGCCTCCAAGCTGTCTGCCGCGCTGAACGAGGGTGTGGTGGTCGAGAACCGGCCCGGCGCCTTCGGCAACATGGGAACGGCCTACGCCGCACGCGCCACGCCCGACGGCTACACGCTGATTATGGGCGCCTCGGGCACGCACGCCCTGAACCCCGCGCTGTACGACAACACCGGCTTCGATGCGGAGAAGGACTTCGAGCCGATCATCGCGACGGCTTTCATTCCGATGGTCATCTCGGTGAATCCGTCGCTGAACATCAAATCCCTGCCCGAGTTGATCCAGCTGGCCAGGAGCCGGCCCGACAAGATCGACGTCGCGCTGCCCAGCGTCACCGCGCAACTCGTGCTGGAGATGATCAAGCGGCAGAACGTGCCGCTCTTCGCCATCAAGTACAAGGGCTCGGGCGAGGCGATGACCGCGCTGCTGGGCAACCAGGTGCCGGTGCTGATCGACACCGTGGCCGCTTCGCAGTCCCAGTTCGGCAAGATCAAGCCGCTCGCCGTGACCTCGGCCAAGCCGATGACCGCACTGCCCGAGATCAAGTCCGTGGCCGAGCAGGGACTCGATGGCTTCAATGTCGTCGCCTGGAATGCACTGATGGCGCCGCGCGGCACGCCGGTCGAGATCCGCGATCGGCTCGCCGCCGAGATGCGCAAGATCCTCGCGCTGCCCGAAACGACCAAGGCACTGCACGACCTCGGCTTCGAGCCTGCGCCCGCCATGGACCACGAACAGCTGGTGGCATGGCTGCGCTCCGAACGCCGCACCGACGCGGACATCATCCGCAGCGCCCACATGAAGGCCGATTGACACGGCCCTGCCTGCCCCATCCGAAATCCGCCACCCATCCAGCATCCAGGAGCTCTTCCATGTCCGCCATTGCCCACTCATTGAAATACCGCCAGCTGCATTCCGATTTCGCCATCGAGATCGAGGACCGCATCGACGAACTGCTGGCCGATCCCGAGGCGATCGAGCAGATCCGGCAACTCTGGCAGACCTCGCCCCTCATCATCTTCCGGCGCCAGTCGCTCGAGGAGGAAGAGCAGGTGCGCTTCACGGAGATGTTCGGCCGCTGCGAGAGCGCGAACCGCAAGGACATCCAGTCGCCGTACCGCGACGAGATCATCTACTTCAGCACCCTGCGCTACGCGGACGGCCGCTTCGTCGGCGGCTTCGCCGGCGGCGACGACGTGGACTGGCACTCCGACCAGACCTTCAAGGTGCGGCCGGCCACGGGCGCGATGCTGTACGGCGTCGAAGTGCCCAAGGGCGGCGGCGACATCTACTGGGCCAACCAGTACGGCGCCTGGGACCGCCTGCCGGCCGACGTGAAGAAGCTGGTGGACGGACGCACCGGCACCTACCGCTATGCAAAGCGCATGGCCATCATGAACACGCTCGAACTCAAGGACAAGGACAGCCCGCAGGCCAGGGAAATGGCCAAGCTGCCCGATGCCTTCCACCCGGTCGTGCTGACCCACCCGGTCACCGGCAGGAAGGCGCTCTACGCCGACCCGACCACGCTGGTCGCGATCGAGGGCCTGAGCGAAGCGGACAACGCGCGCGTGCTGCCGATCCTGTTCGAGGCGGGCGGCAGCCCGGAGCTGGTCTATCGACACAAGGTGCACAACGGCGACCTGATGATGTGGGACAACGGCTGCACGATGCACCGCCGCGACGAGATGCAGCTCGACCAGCCGCGCCTGATGAAGCGCACCACCTTCCGGCTGTCGGCGGACGCGCACTGCGTGCCGCATTGAAGGCGGACGGATCATGAACAGTTCCAAGGTATTCCTGCGCGTCAACCGCGTCGACGCGGCCCTGTGCGCCGAGGCGCGCGAGGCCACGGTATCGGATCTCCACGAGGCCGCGGCGTCCCACGGCCGCGGCGGGCTGATGTCCAGCCGCATGCGGCCGATCCAGAAAGGCGCGAAGATCGCCGGCCCCGCGGTCACGGCCTTCTGCGCGCCGGGCGACAACCTCATGATGCATCGCGCGCTCTACCTCGCGCAGCCCGGCGACGTGCTCGTGGTGGTCTGCGATGCCGAGACTTCGGGTGCGCAATGGGGCGACATGGCGGCGCGCTACGCGATGCGAAAAGGGCTCGCCGGCGTGGTCGTGCAGGGCTGCGTGCGCGACACCGACACGGTGGAGTCGCTCGGCTGCGCGGTCTGGGCCACCCACATCCATTCGATCCATCCCGACAAGAGCGGCCACGGCTTCGTCAACACGCCCGTCGTCTGCGACGGCGTGCTCGTGAACCCGGGCGACCTGATCGTGGCCGACGGCGATGGCGTGATCTGCGTGCCGAAGCAGGAGGCCGCCGCCACCGTGCAGGCGGCCCTCGCACGCATGCGCAAGGAAGACGCGCTGGCCAAGGCCGTCGAGCGCGGCGAAGCCGTCTGGGATCTCAGCGGCGCGGCCGCGAGCTATGCCGCGATGAAGGTCGAAGAAATCGACGCGGCCTTCGACGACCGTTGAATGCCCCGGGCGGCACGCCGAACCTTCCGTGCCGTCGATTCCGTCCACAAGCGCAGGAGACAAAAGAATGAGACTTCCGATCAGAGCCCCCATGAAGCTGGCCGCACTGCTGACCGCGGCGATCCTGGGATGCACGGCCTTCGGCATGGCGCAGGCAGCCGACTTCTGGCGCGCCTACACCTACAACGCGGTCGCGACCGTCACCGCCGTGAAGGGTCTGAACGCGATGTTCGAGGACATCAAGAAGCAGACCGGCGGCCAGCTGTCGGTCCGGCTGAACCTCGGCGGCACGCTGCCCATCACCGCGACCAACATCACGCAGGCCGTGGCGGACAACGTGGTGCAGCTGGGCGACGATGCCTTCTTCGTCGGCAGCGCACCGGTCGGTGCCGTGGTCCGCCTGCCGCTCCTGATCCGCTCGATGAGCGAATTCGAGAAAGCCTGGGACATCGAGGCGCCCTACCTGCGCGACGACTACGCGAAGAAGGACGTGGTGATCCTGGGGCGCTACATCTTCCCGTACAACGTGCTCTGGTCGCGCAAGAAGCTGACCTCGCTCGCGGACATCAGCGGCCAGAAGATCCGCGTGATCGCGCCGGAACAGGCGGACTTCATCAAGATGCTCGGCGGCATTCCCGTCACGCTCGGCACGGCGGAAGTGGCGGCGGCGCTCGATCGTGGCGTGATCGACGGCGCCATCACCGCCAGCTCCGGCTACGGCTATGTGTGGCGCGACCTGCTCAAGTACAGCTATCGCCTCAACATCAGCTTCATCGATTCGCTGATCCTGGTCAACAAGGGCGTCTGGGACAAGCTGCCACCGGACACCCGCAAGACGGTGCAGGCCATCGTCGATGACCACACCCGCCGCATGACGAACGCCATGGCCGCCGAGGAAGACGAGATGACCCGCAAGCTGGCCAGCGAGGGCATGGTCGTCACCGAGCCGAGCAAGGCGGACATCGCGACCGCCGAAGCCAAGATGGCGCCGTACTGGAAGAGCTGGGCCGGCAGCCGCCCCGCCAATGCGCAGGAAGCCATGCAGAAGATCCTTCCCGTGATCGGGCGCTGAAGATGGAGCCCGTTGCAGCAGACCTCGCCGCCATCGCCCCGATCGACGCCGACGCGTTCAGCCCCGCCGAAAGTCTGCTGGAGCGCGTGACGCGCTGGGCCACCCAGGTGGCCGTGGTCATCCTGGTCGTGATGATGGGGATCGAGATGATCGCGCGCTCCGCCTTCGGCTGGTCGCTGCAGGTCACCAACGAGCTCGGCGGCTACGCGCTGCTGGCCATCACCTTCCTCGGGCTCGCGTCGGGCCAGGTCGACCACGCCTTCCATCGCGTGCACCTGCTCGACACGCGCCTGTCGCCCGCCGGTCGCGCGGGCCTGCGGCTGGTCTTCGATGTCGCGACGCTCATCGTCGCGGCCGTGCTGTTCGTCGAGTTCGTGCGCTTCGTCTGGATCACGTGGGCCTCGGGGGACGTGGCCGCGACCACCCTGATGACGCCGCTGTGGATTCCGCGCCTGGCAATGCCGATCGGCATGCTGGCCCTGACGATCACGCTGCTGCGGACCCTGGTCGGCGACTGGCGGCGGCTGCGCGCCATCCTGCGTGGAGACGGCGCGTGAACCCGGACTACCAGATCGTCCTGATCTTCATGCTGTTCCTGGGACTGCTCGCGGCGGGCATGACCGTGCCGTTCGCGATCCTGCTGCCCGGCATCGCCTATCTCTACGTGCAGGGCGGCACCGGCGCGCTGCACGGACTCGGCCTGGTGAGCTGGGGCAGCATGGACAGCTACACGCTGACGGCCATCCCGCTGTTCGTGCTGATGGCCGAGTTCCTGCAGGGCAGCGGCATCGGCCTGCGCGTCTACGGCGGACTGTCGAAGCTGGTGCGCAAGGTCCCGGGCGGGCTGCTGCAGACCAACATCGTGGGCTGCGCGATGTTCGCCGCGGTCAGCGGATCGAGCATCGCGACCGCCGCGGCGATCGGCAAGGTCGCGCTGCCGCAGCTCGATGCGCGCAACTACGACCGGCGCTTCGCGACCGGCAGCCTCGCGGCCGGCGGGACGCTCGGCATCCTCGTGCCGCCGAGCATCGCGATGATCGTCTACGGCACCTTCACCGAGACCTCGGTCGCGAAGCTGTTCATGGCCGGCGTCGTGCCGGGCATCATCCTGACGCTGCTGTTCATGGTCTACATCGCGTTCGCCGCACTCGCACGGCCCGGGATCGCGCCGCGCGAAACCGGCACCCTGCCGGCGGGCGTGATCCTGAGGGCATTGGTCGACGTCGTGCCCTTCGTCGTTCTCATCGCCGCCATCATGGGAACGATCTACAGCGGCATCGGCACGCCGACGGAAGCAGCGGGCGCCGGCTGTCTCTTCAGCCTCGTGATCTCGCGCATCTGGGGCCATCTGTCGTGGCAGGAGTTCGTCGATTGCCTGAAGCGATCGTCGCTGGTCGTCGCGAACATCCTGTTCATCACCTACGCCGCCTTCGTGTTCTCCTATGCCATGAGCTTTGCCGGCGTGGGCGAGCAGATCACCGGGTTCATCGTCGGCCTGCATCTCAACAAGCTCGAGTTCTTCCTTGCGCTGCTCGCACTCTTCACCGCGCTCGGCGCGTTCGTCGAGAGCCTCGGGATGATCGTCATCACGGTGCCGCTGCTCTATCCGCTGCTCGCCAGCTACGGCATCGATCCGATCTGGTTCGGCATCGTCGTCGTGGTGTTCATCGAGATGGGCCAGATCACGCCGCCGATCGGCATCAACCTCTTCGTCATCCAGAGCATCTCGCGCGGCAGCCTGACCGACGTGGTGCTCGGCACGGTGCCGTTCCACCTGCTCATGTTCGTGCTGCTGGCGATGCTCGTCGTCTGGCCGGAGATCGCGCTCTGGCTGCCCGGCAGCATTTCCCGCTGATCGTCTCCAAAGGTCTCCACGATGTTTGCACCGCCCGTTCGAATCCAGGCCGAGGTCTTCGCCCGCATGCCGGAGGAATTCATGGTCCGCGACCGCCAGTCCGCGTGGGCCCATGCGCAGCTGCATGGCGCACCGGCGCCGGTGTTCCTGGAGGGACCGTCGTTCGACCGCGACGGCAATCTGTGGGTGGTCGACATCCCCTGGGGCCGGATCTTCAGGATCGATCCCCAGGGCAGCTTCACGCTCGTCGCGCAATACGACGGCGAACCGAACGGCCTCAAGTTCCATCCGGACGGACGCGCCTTCATCGCGGACTACCGGCGCGGCATCATGGTGATGGACCCCGTGAGCGGCAAGGTCGAGCCCTACCTGGAGCGGGCGCGGCTGGAATGCTTCAAGGGCTGCAACGACCTGTTCTTCGCATCGAACGGCGACCTGTACTTCACGGACCAGGGGCAGACGGGTTTGCAGGATCCCAGCGGCCGGCTGTTCAGGCTGCGCACCTCGGGCCAGCTCGATTGCGTGCTGACCGGCATCCCCAGCCCGAACGGATTGGTGCTCAACCTGGACGAGACCGCGGTCCTGCTCGCGGTGACGCGCGACAACGCGATCTGGCGCGTGCCGATGATGAGCGACGGCACGGCCACCAAGGTGGGCGTCTACATCCAGATGTCGGGCGGCGGCGGCCCCGACGGCATTGCACTGGACCGCACGGGCGGGTTGGCGGTGTGCCACGTCGGCTTCGGCGCGACCTGGATCTTCAGCCCGAGGGGTGAGCCGCTCTACAGGATCGACTCGCCCGAAGGCCTCTACACGACCAACTGCGCCTATGGCGGACCCGACCGCAAACGCCTGCATATCGTGGAGTCGCGCTCCGGCACGATCCTGACGGCCACGCTGCCCGAGGCGGGCCAGCCGATGTATTCGCATCGCAGCGCTTCATAGACGCACGCACGTCATCGGCTCCGACACCCGGCGCGTCGGCGAAGGGCGTGGGCAACGCCGTGCGGCCAGCGGCCAAGGGCAGGCAAAGGCGGGATATGGAAGCTCCTTGGACATAAAAGGCCTCCACCATCATGCACCCGCAGCAGGGGGGCCGATGCCGTAGGCCGACGGCGCAATCGGCCGCGCGGAACATCCGCCGGCACCCTACCCTGGCGACCCCGATCATTCCAGCAGCCGCAGGCCGGCCTCTGCTCGGACGGCGCCTCAGCTGGCGCCGGGTGGTCGACGCACCTGGGCCATCAGTTGCTGCGCTACGGCCTCGAAGGCCTCCAGGCTCTGGTCGGCCCGACTGAGCACCACCGCCCCTTCGACCGAGGCGATCAGCACGGTCGCGAAGCGCCGCGCCTGCGCGGCCGGCAGACCCCCCTGGCAGAGCAGGTCGCTCAGCCGCTCGCGCCAGGCGCGAAACACCGCGGTGGCGTGTGAAAGCAGTTCGGCCGAGTCGGTGGCCACCGTCACGGCCAGCACGGCACATCCCGCCCCGCACTGCGAGCGCGTGAGCACGGTACGCCAGATCGCGAGAAAGCGCTCGACCACCGCCTCGGCCGGTGCGCCGGCCACCGGCTCCATCGCGTCGATCAACACGGCGCCCGCGCCGTCGACGGCGGCGGCCACGAGCTGGTCCTTGCCGCCCGGAAAGTGGTGATACAGCGATCCGCGCGGCGCTCCCGTGGCCGACAGCACCTCGGAAAACGACGTCGCCTGCAACCCGCGCTGCGCCAGCAGCGCCATCGCCCCCTCGACCATGCGATCACGAACCTCACCCGCCATGCCCACTTCTCCTTTGCTCGAATCGATTTCAAAAAACTATGACAATCATCATAGTTGCTGCTACTATGCCAATCATCATAGTCACGCTCCCGAGGAGCATCGCCATGCCATTGCGCCGCCACGCCCTTCTGTCCATGATGCTGCCACTGGCCCTGGCCGGCTGCGGCGTCATGCCTTCCGCTTCACCTTCATCCACCCAAGGAGCTTCACCCATGACCGTTGAGCAAAGCAGGCAGGCCATCGCCGGCGACTGGATCAGCATCGCCCCGGAAATCCGCCCCAGCGCCCAGAAGACCCCCGAAGGCGCGCTCAAGCCCTTCTACCTGAAGCGCGAGTTCAAGGCGCTGCCGGACGATCGCTTCGAGCTGGTCATCGCCAACTCGGCCGACCCCTACGGCAAGGTACCGCTGGCGAAGATCCTGATCAAGGGCCACATGCACTGGCAAGGCGAGCACCCCATCGCTGCGGGCGCGCAGAAGGTGGACTTCGTGGCCGACGAGGCCTACGAGGTCACGCCGTTGCTGCAGGGCTTTGCCGACGTGCTCAACCAGATCGCCGCCCAGGGCTACGCCAAGTGGGAAGTCGGCCAGACGCAGAGCGTCTTCGGCAAGAGCTTCGCACCCTTCGGCCTCGCGGCGGGCAAGAACTTCATGGAGTACGACCTGGTGTACGTGTCGCACGGCCTGCTGTTCTGGGGCGCCCGCAACGTGGACGGTCGCGGTTTCGACAGCGAGCAGAACCGTCCTACCAATCTGCAGATTCCGCTGGCGCGCAAGTAGGAACGGATGCAGCGCCGCTTGGGTTCCATCCGGACGACTTGTCGCTTCGGCAAGTCTCTGGATGGAGCATCCACAGCCGATTTCAATGCTTCAGTGGATCAGGGGTGTCAGGAAACGGTAGCCCGCATAGGCCACCGCCGCTGCACCTGCTCCGATTGCCGCGAGTGTGACCCAGTAAGGGTTCAGGGTCTCCTGCCCGGCCGCCACGACAGCGATGGCCGGCGTCGGCTCTCCGGCGCCCGCATCGCCCTCCAGCAAGCTCGCGAACTGGCCGAAGAACTCGTCGGACAGCTTCTTCGCCGTGGTGTCGATCAGCCGCGAACCGATCTGGGCGAGCTTTCCCCCGACCGTGCAAAGCGCCTTGTACCGCAGGATGGTTTCATGGCCGGCGTCACTCAGGAAGACTTCCGCACTTCCTCTTGCGAATCCGGCCGCGCCTCCGCTCCCTTGCCACGACAGCTTGTAGCCTGCCGGCGGATCGAGGTCCGACATCAAGACGGTTCCCTGCAGGTTCGCCTTGATCGGCCCCAACTGGGCCTGGACCGTCGCGCGGAGCGATTCGGGAGATTCCTGTTCGAGCGACCTGCAACCCGGAATGCATTGCCTGAGGATCTCGGGATCGTTCAGTGCCGCCCAGACGCGGGCACGAGCTGCCCCGATACGGTATTCGCCAGTGATTTCCAATTCTTCCTCCGGGTTTCAGATGTCAAACTTGGGGACGCGTGTTCTTGCGCGACTGCACGAGCGTGGCCGTCAGCGCGATCGCAAGACTCGCGACGATCAGGAGCGTGCTCACTGCCGCGATGCGCGGATCGATCTCGTCTCTCAACGTGGTGAACATGATCTTGGTCAGCGTCGTGTTGTCGCCGGACGAGACGAAGATCGCGATCAGCACTTCGTCCAGCGACGTGATGAAGGCGAAGAGCGCACCCGAGATCACACTGGGCTTGATATTGGGAAGGGTGGCCTTCATGAAGGCCTGAAACCTGTTGCATCCCAGGCTGCGAGCGGCGCGCTCGAGCGACATGTCGGACTGGCGCAGTCCGGCGAGCGCCGTGATGACGACGAAGGGGATCGCGAGCATGACGTGCGCCAGCACGAGCCCCGTGATCGTGCCCACCAGGCTCAGCCGTGCGTAGACGAAGTAGATGCCGATCGCGACGATGATGTTGGGCACCATCAAGGGAAGAAGCAGGACCGAGTGCAGCCGCTTGATGGCGGGCGATTCGCTCATGTGGATCGCGTAGGCGGCGGCCACCCCGATCGGTGTCGCCAACAGGCACGTGAGGACCGCGACCTGCAGGCTCACCTTGGTCGCCTCTGTCCATTCGAGGGAAGAGAAATAGGCCGCGTACCAGCGCAGGGACCAGGCCTGCGGCGGAAAGTCGAGGTATCTCGATGCCGAGAAGGACATCGGTATCACGATGAAGATCGGCGCAATCAGGAACACGAGCGCGACAGCCGCAGCGAGATAGAGCCAGACGCGGTGGGTGATCTTCCAAGGACCCGGACGGGATGCGTTGCTCATGTCAACCGCCCTCGAACATCCGCTCCAGGGAAACGAAGCGATTCGCGACCCAGAAGAGCAAGCCCATGATCAACAGGAACACCGTGGCGACCGAACTCGCCGAACCCCACTCCATGAACAGGTTCACATTTCTTTCCAGCAGGATCGAGATGGTGATCGTCTTCCCCCCGCCGAGCAGTGCCGGGGTGATGTAGAAGCCCAGGCTCACGACGAAGACGAGCAATGCACCCGCCACCAGGCCGGAGGAAGAAAGCGGAAAGTACACGCGCCAGAAACTCGTCCATGGCGAGGCGCCGACGCTGGCCGCGGCCTTCAGCAGGTCAGCGTCGATCCGCTTGAGCGATGCATAGAGCGGCAGCACGAAAAAGGGCAGCATGATGTGGAACATGCCGATCAGCGTGCCGGTCGCGTTGTGCATCAGGTACAGGGGCTGTTCGACCAGCTCTGCTTTCAGCAGGAGGTTGTTGACGATCCCGCTTCGCTGAAGAAGAACGAGCCATGCGTAGGTGCGCACCAGCAGGCTGGTCCAGAAGGGGACGATCACCAGGATCAGGCAGAGATTCGAGATCCATGGCTTGGTGTTCGCCAGCATGTAGCAGAGCGGGTAGCCGACGATCACGCACAGGAAGGTCACGGCCAGCGCGAGCCTCAGGGTCAGCCACATGCTCTCTGCGTAGGCGGGGTCGAACGCGATTCGCGCATAGTGCGCCAAGGTGAAATCATCGCCCTGTCGAAACGACAGCCAGAGCAGCCAGATCAGGGGCAGGACGAGCAGGAACACGATGAAGAGGATGGCGGGCGCGGAGATGGCCCATTGCCACGCCTCCTCGCGTCGGCCACGGCGTGAGGACAAACCTGCGCCGGGCTCACCGTGGATAGCCATGTCTCTGGAGTGAGTCACCTTTGGCCTCTCTATTCGTCTTGCACGACAACCGTGTTGCCGACTTTGATGGCGAGGCGCACGGTCGCGCCGACCTCGGGAAGCACGCGATGGCCGTTCGAATTCGCCAGCCGGCGCATCGACATGCGTTGCCCATTGGGCAGGCGCACGATCCACAGCATGCTTTCTCCCTGGAACACGGCGTCTTCGAAAGTGCCCGGAAGGATGTTCACGTCGCCGTCGACCTCATCGTCGAAGACAAGCTTCTCGGAGCGCAGTGCAAGGAAATGCCGCCGGGCGTCGGGGACCGGGCGGGCCGGTTTGAGATCGATGTTGGCCAGGCGGACACAGCCTTCATGGATCCTTTCGACGTCCATCAGCGTCGATTCGCCGATGAAATCGGCAACGAAGGAATTGACGGGATGGTCGTAGATGGTCGGCGGCGCGTCCAATTGCACGATCCGGCCCTTGTTCATGACCGCGATTCGATCGCTCATGGTGAGCGCTTCCCGCTGGTCGTGCGTGACGTACACGGTCGTGGAGCGGAGCTTCTCATGCAGCTTGCGCAGCTCGAGCTGCATTCGTTCGCGCAATTGCTTGTCCAGTGCGGAGAGCGGCTCGTCCATCAGGACGATGCTCGGCTCGAAGACGATCGCGCGCGCGAGGGCCACGCGTTGCTTCTGCCCGCCGGAGAGTTCGCTGATCCTGCGGCTGCCGAGACCTTCCAGCTGAACGAGGCTCAGTGCCCACCTCACGCGATCGTTGCGCTCCCTTTCCGGCACATTGCGGATGCCGAGCGGAAAGGCCACGTTGTCGTGGACATTCATGTGGGGGAACAGGGCGTAGTGCTGGAAGACCACCCCGATGCCGCGCTTGTGCGGCGGCAGTGTCGACACGTCGACATCCCCGAACCGGACACTGCCCGAGTCGAGCGTGGCGAATCCGGCGAGGATGTTCAGCAAGGTCGTCTTGCCGGATCCCGACGGCCCGAGAAGCGTCAGGAATTCACCCGAGGCCACGTTCAGCGAAACGTCGTCCAGCGCATTGAAGGAACCATAGCGCTTGCTGACGTTGGCGATCGAGATGCCGACGGATGCAGTGTGGGGGACTGCCGTCGAGGATTGCCGCGGCATCTGCGCGGAAGTGATGCCAGGCATGGCGAGGAGTTCGGGCGTCATCGTGCTCTCTCAAATGGACTTGGGGATGCAGTGGCGGGCGTTTTTCAGAACGCGACCTTGTCGCGCCCCTTGAGGTTCAGCATAGCGCGGGCTTGCGCCGGACTCGCGATATCGAAGCCGACTTCTTCGATGAGCCGGCGAACCTTTTGCACCTGCTCCATGTTGGACCGGGCCAGGACGCCCTTGCCGATCCAGAGGCTGTCCTCCAGGCCGACGCGGGCATGTCCGCCCATCACCACGGACTGCGAGGCGACCTTCATCTGCGCGCTGCCCGCGCCCAGGACCGACCACACGTAGCTGTCGCCGAACAGCCGATCTGCCGTTCGCCGCATGTGCAGCACATCTTCCGGATGGGAGCCGATCCCGCCGCGAATCCCGAAGACCGATTGAATGAACAAGGGCGGCTCGACCAGCTTGCGATCGAGAAAATGGGCCGCCGTGTAGAGATGCCCGATGTCGTAGCACTCCTGCTCGAAGCGGGTGCCGTTGCCGGCGCACGACTCGAGGATGTAGGCGATGTCCTTGAAGGTGTTGCGGAACACGCGGTCTTCGCTGCCCGCCAGGTAGGGCTTCTCCCAGTCGTAGCGCCACTCCTTGTAGCGGCCGAGCATCTCGTACAGGCCGAAGTTCATCGAGCCCATGTTCAGCGATGCGATCTCCGGCTTCAATTGCAGCGCAGGCTGGAGCCGCTCCTCCAGATCCATGGAGGGCGCACCGCCGGTCGTGAGGTTCAACACCGCATCGATGTTGTCGCGGACATGCGCGAGGAATTCCTTGAAGACCCGCGGATCCTGTGTCGGCCTGCCGTCGCGCGGGTCGCGTGCGTGCAAGTGGATGATCGAGGCGCCCGCCTGCGCCGCGGCGATCGAGGCGGACGCAATCTCCTCGGGTGTCACCGGAATGTACGGCGACATGGACGGCGTGTGAATCGAGCCGGTGACTGCGCACGTGATGATCACCTTCCGGGTTGACGTCATGGCGTCTCCAGTGGCATCGGCCGCATGATGAACTCGGAAGCGCCTGCGATGGCCAGCAGATCCTTCAGGACGGTGTCCGTGCCGTTGAACTGCCTGGGGACTTCCTTGCAGAGCCAGGCGATCGCGCGGCCCGCCCGGTCTGCCGGCGCCAGTTCATCGCGCCTGAGTCGGCTGATCTCGTTGATTCCGGAGCTGCGGATGCGGCTTTGCATCTCCGTATCGACGACACCGGGCTGGAAGCCGATGGCCACGATGCCTTCCTCGGCGTATTCGGTCGCGATGGCGCGCGTCAGCATGAAGAGCCCGGCCTTCGCGCTGCAGTAGGCACTCCACCCGAGACGGGCTTGATGAGCCGCCCCGCTCGAGATGTTGAGGACCAGGCCCCGCTTCGCAGCGACCATCGCAGGGATCGCCGCACGTGCGACGTGATACGCGCCCAGGAGGTTCACCTCCAATGCCTTGCGCCACACCACGGGATCGGTCTCTGCCAGCCGGCCGATGGGATCGATCTGGCCGGCGTTGTTGACGATGCCGTCGATGCGCCCATGCCTTTCCAGCGTCTGCGCCATCGCGGCTTCGACCTCGGTCGGGCTGGAGACATCGCATTGGCAGACGGACGCGTTGGCGCCGAGCTGGTCGATGGAATCCAGCACGGGACGGGCGGCCTCCGGCGAGCGGACGAACAACACGGGCGTGATGCCTGCGCGCGCCAGTTCGAGCGCGGCCGCGGCGCCGATGCCGCGTGCCGCACCGGTCACGACGACGATCTTCGATGACGGCATGGTGCTCATGCTTCGAGGGTCGCGATACACGACACCGCGATCATCGCGTTCGGCAGCAGCAGCTTGTCGACCTGGCAGATGGTGCGTGCGGGTGCGGATGGCTGTTGCGCATAGGCGCGCCCGACCAATTCCATGACATACGGCTGCTCGATGTCCGTGACAAAGACCGTTTCCGAGACGACGTTCGAGAGGGACGCGCCGAACTCGGCCAGCGCCGCTTTCAGGTTCGCGTACACCGCGTCGACTTGCCTCGCCAGGTTGACGTCGCTGACCAGCGTGCCGTCGTCCTTGACGCCCATCAGACCCGCCACGTGGATCGTCGCCCCGACCTTGACGGCACGGCTGCCGCCCCAATTGCTGTGCATGGGGGATTGGAAGGACAGATTTTGTCTTTCGACTTTCATGTCAGTGTCTCCAATTCGATCTATTCGATGAATGCCGCCGAGGGATGCGCGCGCGGGTAGGTTCGGAGATAGCCGATGAATTTCGCGAGTGCGGTGTCCGACTTCGTGAGCAGGCCGTAGCGGGGCTGCCGCATGGTGCTCAGGATCGGCCAGTCCTCGGAGACGATCTTGTCGCGCAATGCCGTGACCTTGTCGAGGAAGGCCTCCACCTGCGCAGCCTCGGCGGCCGAGGACGCCTTCGGCGTCGCGCTCACCATGAAGTTCATCGAGCAGTTGCCCGGCGTGGGACAACCCGCGTAGATGCCGGCCACTTGCCGACCGTCGATCTCGCCCTTGATGACGAACTTGTTCGTCCCGACCACCGCCAGTTCGTACTCGAGGTTGTAGCCCTCCGGCGGCGTCATGTTGATGCGATACGCCACGCGATGGCTCTCGATGACCGGCACCGGATCCATGTCGCCTTCCGGAAGCAGTCCGTGCACGACCCGGAAGTGCTGGAAGTCGAAGGTGTTGCACATGAAGAGTGCCGGATCGATCGGGAAGTCACGGATCTTCACGGCGCGAATGACATGCGTCTCTTCCGAGATGTGTTGAAGCGGGTGCTCGTACAAGGGCTGCTCGCCGTTGAATGCCCAGATGATCCCCGCAAGTTCGACGGTCGGAAATGCGTACTGCGCGGCAGACGGAGGGATCCTGTCTCCGGTAGGAATGAAGTTGCACTTCCCGTCCTGGCCGTAGTGCCAGCGGTGGAAGGCGCAGCGCAGGCTGTTGCCCTCGACGCATCCTGCCGAGAGATCGGCACCGAAGTGGCTGCAATACGCGCTCAGGACGCTGGCGATGCCGTTCTCGCCACGAAACACCACGACCTTGCCGCTCAGGAAGGACCGGCCGATGACCTGTCCGCGTTCGACCTCGGTCGAAAGCGCAATGGGGTACCAGCAGAGGTCGTAGCCGCCCGCGCCCTGCGGGGGAATGACGTCCCTCTTCCGGGTGACATTGATGGGTCGCGCTGCAGTCGTGGTGTCCATGGTGTTCTCCTGAAAACAAGTCCTATTCGACGAATTCGCCGTTCTTGAGAATCGTGTCGGCGGCATCGGCCAGATCCTTCCGGACGGCTTCGGCAGCGCCGATCGCATCCCCGCGCCGAAGGGAGCGAAGGATTTCGAGGTGGTGGGACTCGGCGGCTTCCCCGCCTTGCGCCGAGTAGGTCACCTGGTGAATGTAGGGGCCGGCCTGCACCCACAGGCTTTCGATGATCGGCATCAGGACGGTGGTCCCGGCAGCCCTGTACAGGCGGAAGTGGAACGCCTGGTTCGCCGCAAGGAAGCGGCGCGTCTGGGCCGCCTTGAACTCCCTGCTCATGTCCTGGGTCGCCGCGTTCATCGCATCGATGTCCTCCTCGGTGACGTGGGGCACCGCGATGACCGTGATCATCGGCTCGAGGGCAATCCGGATCTTCAGGATTTCCTGGAACTTGGCCCTCGACATCCGGGGAACGCTGATGGAACGGCTCGATGCAGCCTGCTCGAGCGCTCGCTCGGCGACCAATCGATTGAGCGCGTCGCGTACCGGGATCACGCTCGTGTCGAATTGCGCAGCCAGCGAACGTATCGTGAACGATTGTCCCGGAACGTAGTGCCCGGCGATCAGGGCGCTGCGCATCTGCTGATAGACCCGCTCCTGCAGGTTTCCCGGTGGCTGGGTCTTTTCCTCGGGACCCCCGGCAACCTCGTCGCCGTTGGCTGCTCGCAATTTGAGCTTGGAATTGGTTTTCATCATGGCTCACAGATCCAATACGAGTTCTTCGCCTGCACAGGCGCGCGACACGCAGACCAGCATCTGGTCGTTCGCGTCCCGTTCCTGCGGGCTGAGCAGGTGGCAATGGTGTTCCGGAACACCCGAAATGACTCCGACGCGGCACGTCCCGCAGATGCCCTGCTCGCATGAGCTCTCGATGTCCACGCCAGCCCCGCGGAGGCACTCGAGGATCGACTTCGCAGGCGGAACGACGATCACGCGTCCGGAGCTGCGCAGCCTCACCGTGAACTCGGGACCGGCTGCCGCGGCGGCGCTGAACCTTTCATAGCGGACCGCGCCCTGCGGAAGGCGGGCGCCGTGGGTCAGGACCGCGTCGAGGAGCGGCGCAGGCCCGCAACAGTAGAGCTGGGTCCCGGGCGTCCAGTCACTCAGCAGACTTCGCACGTCCAGGCCCGCGCGAGGATCACCATCGTCATGGATGAACGTGACGCTCTCGCGCCAGGGCGACTCGCGGATCTCCTCGCAGTACGGCGTGACGCTCGCGCTGCGGGTGCAGTAGAACAGCCGGAAAGGCTTGCGCTGGCGATACAGCGTCCTTGCCATCGAGACCAGCGGCGTGATGCCGATGCCTCCGGCGACCAGCCAATAGCGATCGGTGCCGGGATCGAGCGCGAACATGTTTCGCGGCGCGGAGATCGTGAGCGTGTCGCCGGCGCGCACGCGCTCGTGCATGGCGCGCGAACCGCCCCGACCTTTCTGTTCGCACCTGACGGCGATCACGTACTTCCCCCGCTCGGTGTCTTCGTTCACCAATGAGTATTGGCGCAGCCCGATGCCGGGCACCTGGACATCGATGTGTGCGCCTGCGCTGAACGAAGGCAGCGCCGCGCCTTCGCCATCGACAAGGACGAACTCCAGCACGCCGTCGCACTTCCATTCGATGCGTCGAACCTGGACCTGGAGGGTTTCCGGGATCATGTGAATCAGCTCCACAGGTTCAGCTTCGCGGCTGCGATGCTGACTGCAAGCGGCCCAGCACGAGGGAGGGGCGCAGGGGCAAGGCATTGATGTTCACGCCGACCCCGGCCAGTGCATCGGCGACGGCATTGGCGATGGCCGGCACCGCGCCGATCACCCCGCCTTCGCCGACGCCCTTGAACCCGCCCGGACTGTCCAGGCCAGGGGTCTCGATGTGATGGATATCGATGTTGGGGACGTCCATCGCGGTCGGCAGGAGGTAGTCCAGCAGGTTGGCGTTCAACAGCTGTCCATTGCCGTCGTAAACCAGTCCCTCCATGAGGACCTGTCCGAGACCCTGTGCGACCCCGCCGCGGATCTGCCCGTTCACGATGGCGGGATTGATGATCCGGCCGCAGTCGTGGACGACGACATAGCGCTCTATCTCGACACAGCCATCCTGTGCGTCGACAGAGACGAATGCGATATGCACCGCGTTGGCCATGGCCGCCGGCGGATCGTAGATCGAGGTCGCCGTCAGGCCGAAGTCCGTCCCGGCGGGCAACGCTGTCGAATTCATGGAATAGGCCGTCTCGGCAAGCCGACGGAAAGGCACGCGATGCCCAGGCACGCCCATCACTTCGGCAGCGCCGTTCTTCAGCACGATGTCGTCTGGCGACACCTCCAGCATCACCCCCGCGATCCGCTTCAATTTCGCCGTCAGTTCGCCGGCTGCCAAGATGACGGCGCTGCCGCTGGCCACGGCGCTTCTGCTGGCGATCGCGCCGCTGCCATAGGGCGTGAGCCCGGTGTCGCCTTCGACGATCGCGATGTCTTCGATCCTCGCGCCCGTGCAGTCGGCCACCAGCTGGGCGAAGGTCGTGAGGTGGCCTTGTCCCGCGGCGGCCTGGCTGATGCAGGCCGTGATCGAACCGGAAGGTTCCATCCGGAGGGTCGCAGCGTCGAAGCCCGGCACGCGGCTCACGCCGCGGATCCGCCATCCGCGACTTCCGATGCCCGAGACCTCGGTGAAGTTCGCGATCCCGATGCCGCGGTATTTGCCGTCCTCGAGACGCAGGCGCGTCTGCGCGGCACGGTACTCCGCGTAGCGGGCAACCTGGAGCGCGAGATCGAAGGACCGCGTGAAACTCGCGGCGTCGAATCGGATGCCGATGGCATTTTCAAAAGGCAACTGGTCTTCACGGATCATGTTGCACCGCCGAACCGCCGCGGGATCGAGGCCGAGCTTTCGGGCGATCCGATCCATCATGCCCTCGATGGCGAAGAAGGCGTTCGGCTGCCCCGTCCCTCGATAGGCGCCCGTCGGACAGGTGTTCGTCGCCACCGCGCGGATCCGGTACTTGTAGTTGGGGATGGCGTAGGGCCCCAGCATCATGCGAACGCTGCCGAGCGGCTCCAGCTGGCAGCCATACGGATACGACGAGTACGCACCTGCATTGCTCAGGCAATCCACCTCCAGCGCGACGATGGTCCCGTCGCGCCGGAATACGGCCTTGAGCGTGAACACCGCGTCGCGCGCATGCGCACTCGTGAGCAGATCTTCGCGCCGGTCCTGGATCCATTTGACGGCTCGCCGGTACTTCAATGCGAGCGCCGCGGCCACATGTTCTTCCGGGTAGACATGTGCCTTCATCCCGAAGCCGCCACCGACATCCGGCGTGATGACGCGGATCTTCGATTCGGACAGGCCGGTCGATTCCGCGATCGCAGTCCGGACGATATGCGGAACCTGGGTGGACGTGTAGAAGGTCAGGGAACCGTCGCCGCGTTCCGGGATGGCCAGGCATCCACGCGGCTCGATGGAGACCGCAGTCACCCGGCCGGCGCGGAAGGTTTCTTCGAGGTGTTCGTCGTCGGCGCCTGCATGGCTCGGAAAGTCCGGCGTCTCGAAGCGGGCCTCGAAGAGGACGTTGTCGGGCGTGGACGCGTGGACGAGCGGCGCGTTGTCCATGGTCGCCTCTTCGGCGGTGCAGACCTTCGGGAGCTCCTCGTAGTCGACAAGGACGAGGTCGGCCGCATCCTGGGCAATGTAGGGCGTTTCCGCGAGGACGACGGCCACCGATTCACCCACGAACCGGACCCTGTCCACCGCCACCGCGTCCCTGGCGGTGCTTCGGTAGCCCTCGGCTTCGATCCGCGTCTCGAGCGGCTGCAGGAGCTTGGCGACTTCGCTGCCGGGCAGCACGTCGATGACGCCTGCCAATGCGCGTGCCGCCGTGACATCCACCGCCTTCACACGTGCATGCGGCTCCGGGCTCAGCACGAAGGTCAAGTGGATCGTGTTGCGAGGTACCTCGACGTCGTCCACGAACCGGCCCGCGCCGCGCAGCAGCCACGCGTCCTCGCGGCGCGGCAACGATTCGCCCACGTGGCCGTCGGCTTTGCGCGCAGTCGTCGTTTCTCCAGGGTTCACGTCTCAGCCCTTCAACCGCGAGATGTCGATGGACGCCTCGAGCACCGCCTTCACGATGCCTTCGTAGCCGGTGCAGCGGCAGAGGTTGTTGGCCATCGCATTCCTGGCCTCCTCCTCGGTCGGATGCGGATTGCGGCGCAGATAGTCTTCGGCCGTCATGAGGAAGCCGGGCGTGCAATAGCCGCACTGAAGGCCGTTGTGCTTGTGGAATGCGGCCTGCAGAGGATGCAGGCTTTCGCCGGCGAGCCCTTCGACGGTCGTCACGGCCGCGCCGTCGACGGTCGCGACGAAGTGCAGGCAACTCCTGGCGGCTTCACCGTCGATCTGCACGGTGCAGGCGCCGCAGACGCCGTGCTCGCAGCCGATGTGCGTGCCGGTCAGGCCGAGTTCATGGCGCAGGAAATCCGCGAGCAGGAGACGGGGTTCGACGCTGCGCTCGACCCACTCGCCATTGACGCGGAGACGAACCTGGATCAGGTCATGTGGCATGTTTTCACTTTCCCTGCATGGCTTGCAGCAGCGCCCGCTGCGCCAGCACCGGCAGGACGCTTCGGCGGTAGTCGGCGCTGGCATGAATGTCTGCGCGGGACTCGATGCCCGATTGCTCCGATGCAGCCGCGGACGCGGCCACCAGCAAACTCTCCGACAGCTTCTGGCTGGTGAGGGCCTTCTCCACCACGGACAGACGGATCGGAACCGACCCCACGCCCATGGCCGCCAACCGGGCGCTCACGCACCGGCCGCTTTCGTCGATCTGCAGTTGGGCGGCGACACCTGCGACGGCGAAGCCGTGACGGCGGTTGCCCACTTCAGCGAATCCCGCCCGCACCGTTCGAGCGTGCCGCGGAAAGAGCACCGCCTCGAGCAATTCGGTCGGCGCCATGCAAGTCGTGAGGTCGGAAATGAAGAAGTCTTCCGCTTCCACGAGGCGCATGCCCTCGGGACCGTTGACTGAGAATTTGGCGTCGAGCGCAACTGCAACGCAAGGCAGTTCGGCCAGTGGATCCGCGTGCGCAAGGCTCCCGCACACCGTGCCCCGATTGCGGTTCGCCAGGCCCCCGATGTGGGCGAGTGCCAGCGACACCAGGGGATAGCCGGCCCGCACCACCGGGGATTCCTGGACTCTCGCCTGGCGCGCCATCGCTCCGATCCGCAGGTGGTCAGCTTCCTCGCGGATGTACTGGAGCGCCTCGCACCTGTTCATGTCGACGATCACGGCGGGCTGCATCATCCGCATGTTCAGCAGCGGCACCAGGCTCTGGCCTCCAGCCAGCGGCCGGGCGTCGCTGCCATGCTCGGCCATGAGCGCAAGGATCTCCTGGACCGACTCGGGCCGGTGGTACTTGAAGACCGGGGGTTTCACTGACGTGGCTTCCCTGCTTCAGCGCTGGATGAATCGGGTGAAGCGCTCGACGGCCTGGCGTCCCTCCGGAGACGAGTAGAACTCCGGTGAAACGACGAATTGCTTCGACAGGTTGGCCGGCGCGGTCGGCATCTGCTTCACCTGGTCCGCCGTCATGATGCCCAGCGAATAGGCCGCCTGGTTGACGGGCCCGTAGTCGATGAGCGCGCCGAACCGGGCCTGGGGTTCCGCTTGCAGCGAAGCGCTGATCAGCTTCATCGCCGCCGCCTTGTTCTTGGCACCTTTGGGCACCGCGAGGCATTCGTCTTCGATCATCGCCTGGTTCCAGACGAATCCGACGTTGGCGCCGTCCTGCATGAGCGCCCGGGCGCGGCCATTGGCCAGCATGATCATGTCGACCTCGCCGTCGCGGATCAGTTGCATCGCCTGACCCGATGAATTCCACCAGACCGCGATGGAGGGCTTGATCTCCTCGAGCTTCTTGAACGCGCGGTCGACGCCCGCCTGCGTCTTCAGCATCGGGTAGACGTCGCGGTCCTGCACGCCATCGGCAAGCAAGGCCGCTTCGAGGACATAGGTGCCCGCGTTGAACAGGGCGCGTCGGCCGGGGTACTTCTTGACGTCCCAGAAGTCCTTCCAGGTCGCAGGCGGCGAAGACCCGAACTTCTTCGCGTTGTACGCAATGCCGTAGCTGAAGGCGAACACGCCGACGTAGTCCGGCTTCGCGTACCTCTGCTTGTCGATCTGGGACACATCCACACTGCCGTAGTCGAGAGGCTCCAGCAGGCCGTCGCGCGCAGCGCGCTCGCAATCCACGAATCCGTACTGAACGACGTCCCAGGCGACTCGGCCACCCTTGACTTGCGCATTCAGCCCCGGCAGTCCGCCATGCAATTCGCTGCGAACGTTGAGATTCAGGTTCTTCGCCGGTGAGAAGAGACCCTTGAGCGTGGCTTCGCTCGTCACGCCGCCCCAGCCCGCGAATGTCACGGTGTCTTGCGCGGCGGACGCAACCGAATACAACGACCCAAGGACGGCGACGGTCATGGCGCAGAAGCGCGGCAAGAGGGTGCGGTTCACTTCGTTCCTTTCATGGTTTGCTGTGCATGCAACGGGTCGCAGCGGGGAGACTCGGTCGGCGACATCGCAATGAACGATATAACAAAATCCAAAAAATACCAAGAAAAAAGTAAATTTGATATAACATCATCCCACGACCCCAGCGGCTGAAACGTCGTCAGTGCGTGGAGGTCGTGCCATCAGCCACATTCAACTCAGGAGCCCGACATGCTGAAGATCCACAACCCGACATCGATCGCCCCCCCACTGCTTCCGACCTATTCCAACGGCATCGAGGTGCCCCCCAACGCCCGATGGCTGCACACGGCGGGCCTCGTGGGCGTCGACATGGAAGGCAAGCCGGTTGCCGGCCTGGAGCGCCAGGCGGAGCTCATCTGGGAAGGCCTGATCGCGATCCTCGAGAGCGCGGGCATGTCCGTCACCGATATCGTGAAGATGAATGCGTTCGTCGTGCAGGGGCAAGACGCGCGCGCCTACGGCGCGATCCGCAAGCGCTATCTGGGCGACCACAAGCCGGCGTCGACCATGATCTATGTGCCGGCACTGGTCTCGCCCGACTTCCTGCTGGAAGTCGAAGTCATCGCGGCAAAGGCCTGAGGACGGATCCCCTCACAAAGGAGTTCGACATGCGCATCACGTTGAAGAATATCGGTACGACCGCAGCCCTGCTGGGTGCCCTTTTCGTCTTCCCCGCACATGCGCAGAAGACGGTCACCGTGGCAGGCTGGGGTGGTGAAAGCCAGGAGGCGGTCGTCAAGGGACTCCTTGGTGCTTCCCGGGCCATGGACATCGAGGTCCGGCAGGATCGTCATGGCGGTCTGGCCGGACTCAAGGCCAACGTCAGTTCGGGGCGTACCACCTGGGATCTCGTGGACATGGGTTTCTCGCGCTGCGAGCAAGCCGCCGCCGGCGGTCTGCTCGAGAAACTCGACTACAAGGTCATCCATGCCGGCGGCCTCAATCCGGACTACGTGCGGCCGGACTACGTGGGCGTCTTCAGCTTCAGCTATGGCATTGCGTACAACACGCGCAAGTACGCCCAGCCGCCCACCGGCTGGAAGGACTTCTGGGATGTCAAGCGCTTCCCTGGCAAGCGAGCGCTGTTCAATCAGGGCCCCTATGTGCTCGAGGCTGCGCTCATGGCAGATGGCGTGGCGCCCGCCGATGTCTATCGCATCCTGTCGACGCCCGCCGGCGTGGACCGCGCGTTCAAAAAGCTCGAGGAGATCAAGCCGGATGTCGCGGTCTGGTGGAATTCATCGGGCCAGGCGATGCAGCTGATCCGCGATGGCGAGGTCGACATGATCATGCTGGCCAACGGCCGCGCGGGCGCACTCATGGATGATGGTGCCAAGGTCGGATTCAGCTTCGATCAGGCACTGCTGGAGATCGAGTGCCTCATGGTGCCCAAGGGCGCGCCGAACGCGGCATCGGCGATGCAGTTGATCAACGCGGCGCTCGATCCGCAAGCCCAGGCCCGGGCCGCGATGATCGTCGAGTACGGACCGACGAACCTGAAAGCGTTCGATACCGGCGCGATCACGCCTGCCCGCATGGCGAAGCTCCCGACCGCGCCCCAGCACCTGTCCAAGCAGTTGCTCACCTCGCCCGAGTGGTATGCGTCGGCGCAGGGCATCGCGGCCATGGAGCGGTTTGCGCGATTCCTGCAGAGATGAGAGAGCATGCGGGCTGCGGGTCGTACCGATGGGCCTGCGTCAAATGCAAAGAGTGTGCAATCGCGCAGTCCTCGTCTGGGGGCAAGTCACAACTCAAAGGCATGAGCAATCGGGATGGCGCCTAGCTTCGTACCCGCCGATCCACGGCGCGCAATCGAGGCTGGGATTGAGGAGGCGACAGCGCTTCATGCATCGGCCATCAAGTGCTTGCCAATGATGAGTTGCTGAATCTGCGTTGTGCCTTCGTACAAGCGCAACAGCCGGACATCGCGATAAAACCGCTCCACCTTGTACTCGCTGATGTAGCCCGAGCCACCGTGGATTTGCACACCCCTGTCGGCCACGCGCCCCACCATTTCGGTCGCAAACATCTTGGTGCACGACACATGCATGGTCAGCTCCGAGTTGGCCACGCCAGCGGGATGGGCATCAAATCGCTGAGCCGTGTCTCGCGTGAGCGCCCACGCGGCGGCGAGTTCGGCACGGCTGTCGGCGAGCATGGCTTGAACCAGCTGGAAATTGCCGATGGCTTGACCGAATTGGTGGCGGTCGCGCGCGTAAGCAACGCTTTCCTGCAGGATGCGCTCGGCCATTCCGCACGCAAGGGCGGAGATGTGCAAGCGTCCACGGTCCAGTACCGACATCGCCGTGCGAAACCCTTTGCCGGGCACACCCCCAATGATGCTGGCCGCAGGCACGCGCACGTTCTCCAGAATCACGTCGCAGGTTTTTGTTCCCCGCTGGCCCATCTTGCGGTCGAGCTCCCCCAGCGACAGGCCTGGCAGGCCGCCCGGCACGATGAATGCCGTGAGTCCCCCAGAACCAGGGCCGTCCGTGCGGGCGAGCAAGGTGAACGCACCCGCTCGGGGGGCATTGGTAATGAAACGCTTGGTGCCGTTCAACACGTAGTCGTCTCCATCACGCTCGCCGCGTGTCTTGAGCGATCCGACGTCCGATCCTGCATCGGGTTCGGTCAACGCAAATGAAATAATGAGTTCGCCACTGGCAATGCGGGGCAGGTACGACGATTTCTGCTCCGACGTACCGTGCATCAGAATGCCTTGCGACCCGATGCCCACGTTGGTGCCAATCACCGAACGGAATGCCAGCGCCGTATGGCCGAGTTCGAACGCCACCTCACATTCCTGCGCCATGGACAGTCCGATGCCGCCGTAGCTCTCTGGAATCGAGAGGCCGAACAGTCCCAGGTTGCGCATGTCGGCGACGATGGCTGCAGGCACGTCGTCATTGAATTCAACGTCGTTCTCGGCTGGCACCAGACGATCCAGGACGAAGCGCCGCACGGCATCGAGGATTTGGGCAAAAGAATCCGCATCGACAGCCATCAGGCGATCTCCTTTGATTGCTGAATGAGCGTGTCCAGTCGACAAGCGGGATCGGCAAGCCTGTCGCGTGAAGGCGGCAGTCCGAGCGCAATGAACTGGCGTAGAAAACGCATATCCCGCCCGGAGTTGACGGTGATGGCGCCCGTCACGCGATCGGCCTCGATGGCCACGAGCGCAAAACGCCCGGAAGCGGGGTCACCCCGCATGACACAGTCGCTCCAGGACGTCGGCGCGCCCGCGAACTGCAGGTTGCAATCGTACTGATCGGTCCAGAACCAAGGCACTTCGGCGTGCACCGTGGCAAAGCCTGCCATGCTCCGAGTGGACTCATCAGGCAATTCCTATACGACTGCCCCTCATCAGGCAGGCGTCATTCGGCGACCGCGCTTGCTCACGCAGACAACGTGCGCCGCTTCGTCGCCACCTGCAGCGCGCGCACGCGCCCCAGGGCCGTCGAGTCTGCCATGGCCGACGCGTACATCAGCGCCAGATCGGCCTTCAGCCGTGTGCGCGAACCGCCATCGAGATACACCATATGTCCCGAAGGATAGAACTTCGCTGCAAGATTCTGGCGAACCTGTTGGCTGATCAACGGCATCTGCTGCAGGTCGAGCACAGTCTGATAGAAGGGCGTGACGAAATCGAAGAAGCCATTGACCGACAGCACTTTCAAGTCCACGTTGAGTGCCATGACGGCCGCGAGGTCGCCGGCCGCGTAGAGCACCACGTTGCCTTTCGCATCGACGCCCTTTTGTGCGCCCGTCGGATCGATGTGGCTGAAATTCCAGTACTTGAATGCCTGATCGTTCAGGTCAGTGAAGGATGAGGCGGACGTGTATTTCAACTGCTCGTTCAGGTACACGTTCCACATCGTCGTATAGACGCCGCTCACCGCAGTCATGGTCGGGTCGTTGCCGCCGGAGTTCGGATCGATGCGGCCTGCGATGCCGGTCTCGATCCCAGTCACCCGGCCATCGTATTCACCCAGGGCGAGTCCCTCGGATTTCATCAGCGTCGTGAGGAACAGCGAGTTCCCACGGCTGTCGTAGGCGGCGATGTCGAGGTTCCAGGCCTGCAGTGTCGTCTTCTCGATGCCGGTGTAGCGGGCCAGCTTGTCGAGCGCAACCGGGTCCACCGCGGGCAATTTGCGCAGCGCTGCGAGATAGTCCGTGCGCGAGAAGGCGGCAACCTCGTCGGCGAACGCTTCGAGTTCGGCCGGCACCGGTACGACGCGAAGCTTCTTGTGATACCACGCATCCGCGGCTGCCGTCGGCAGGACGCCGACCGGGTTGCCGGCCTGCGTGTAGTCGAGAATCGACGATTGCAGCGTGATGCCGTTGAGATCCACGCCGTCCTCATGCAGGCGATAAGCGAGCACGCAGCTGCGCGCCGTTCCGTAAGATTCGCCATAGAGGAACTTCGGCGAGTTCCAGCGATTGTTCTTGGTCAGGAAGCGCTTGATGAACTGCGCGAGCGAATCCGCGTCCTCGTCGACGCCCCAGAAGGCCCGGTTGGTCTTGGGCGTGATCGCCGCCGAATAGCCGGTGCCAACCGGGTTGATGAACACCAGATCACTCTTGTCGAGCAGACTGTCAGGGTTGTCTTCCATCGCATAGGGCGCCGGCGGCGTGAAGCCGGGCATCGACGTCTTGATGCGGCGCGGTGCGAACGAGCCGAGCAGCACGAAGACCGATGAAGAACCCGGCCCGCCGTTGTAGAAGAACGTGACCGGGCGCGACGCCTCCTTCTGGCGGTCCTCGGTGAAGGCGACGTAGAACAGCCGCGCCGTCGGCTGCGAACTGCTCGGATCGACGATCACCAGATGACCCACCGCCGCGCTGTAGGCAATCTTGCGACCATCGATCACGGCCGAATGGTGCGTGATTGCAGCGGCTTCGGTCGTGTCGGTCACCGAATCGTCGGGCCCGTTGCCGTAGGCCACGGGATCGAAGAGAGCCTGGTCTTGGGTCATGAAGCCTCCTGTGTC
The DNA here is from genome assembly GCF_901827165.1 of Variovorax sp. SRS16. Lineage (NCBI taxonomy): Bacteria > Pseudomonadati > Pseudomonadota > Betaproteobacteria > Burkholderiales > Comamonadaceae > Variovorax > Variovorax sp. SRS16. Next base: position 1,373,055 of record NZ_LR594666.1, on the reverse strand, counting down.
ATGCAGCCAAGGCGGCCAGCAGCGCGGAACCTTTGACCGAGCCCCAGCCGGAGCACGCGTCCCAGCCCGGACCCGCGGCGTACGCACCGTTGCTGCCCGAGGTGATGTCGCGCAACAGGCTCTTGCCGGCGAGCGAGCCGTACAAGAGCGGGTTGAGGAATCCGACGGGTTGCGGCAACTGCTGGTTCATCAACGCGATCAGGCCGGCCCATAGCGGCGCCACCGCGCTGGTGCCGCCGATCACCAGGACCTGGCCGTCCACCGCCACCTCGTAGCCGGTTGCAGGATCGGCATCGCCCGCCACATCTGGCAGGCCCCGCCCTGTCTTCCGGGTGCCCGCAATCGCCGGGATGTGCGCGCCGCTCTGGTAGCCGGGTAGCGCGAAGAACCCGCTGACGCCACCGCCCGTTGCGCCACCTGCGCCCTCGTTCCAGACCACCTCGGAACGGATGGTGTGGCCGGAGGCCACCAGCTTCGTTCCCCCGCAAGCGAGCGCATGGGGACTGGAAGCGGGAAAGTCGACATGCGGCTTTCCATCCGGGACGCCGTCCGCGGAGCCGCTGTCACCGGCGGCGACGCAGACCGTGACCCCCATCGAGGCGGCAGCCTGAAGGACCTGATCGAACTGCGTCATCGCCTGGGCCGTCCAGTTCGGCTCGGCCGAGCCCCAGCTGATCGAGATCACCGATGGCTTGTTGACGTCGTCATGGACGGCGGTCGTGAGCGCGTCCAGGAAGCCACGGCTGGTGTTGGGCGCGAAGTAGACGGCAATCACTGCCTTGGGCGCGATGGCGGCTGCCACTTCGATGTCGAGCATGACCTCGCCGTCGGCGCTGTTGGCGTTGGTGGGGTGATTGGGCGCATGGTCGACCGACACCGCCTTGACCGTGGGTGCGGCGATTCCCAGGCCGCCGAAATAGGCATCCAGGGATGCAGCCTTTGCGCTCATGCCTCGCAGGGGCTCGTGGCGCAGGAAGTGAGGCTCGGCCTGTGGACGGTTGTCCAAGCCGAACACGCCCTCCACGATCGGGGTCAGGCCTGCCGGCACGCTGATCGGGCCGGTGCGGCCGCGGTAGGTTCCACCGCCGTGCGCGAATTGATGCAGCGCGACGCCAAAGGCTGCGCACATCGACTTGGCATCCCCGGACAAGACGACGCTGCGGCGTGCAACGCTCGACTCGACCACCGACAGGCCATGCGCCTTGGCGAAGGCGGCCACCTTGGAAAGATCCTGCGCGTCGGCGCCATGGTCGGCGGCAAGTTCGTCGCGGCTCAGGTATTTGCGACGCGCGGGCGCCAGGTCACCGAGGCACCCGTCGGCCTTCGATACATCCGGCGGTGCCTTCGGCCGGACTTGCACAGTCACTTCGAAGCGCTCGTCCGCCCGGATGGCGGCCATCGGCTTTGCGCCCGGCACAGGCTCGCGTTCGCTTCCCACGACGACGTTTCGCTTGGATGCGTTGCGCATGAGACAGCCTCCTGCTTGCGCCCCTTTCCGCGACCGCCGCGCGTCAGCGGAAGCCGCAAGTTGCCCCATGTCATCCATCCGATGTGGCGGGCGTCAGCGATGGGGTGGCTCGAAGCAACGGAAGCCAAGCTCCGGCAACGGCTCGGGTCGCGAATGGCGGCCCTTATCGAGCGGAGGCAACTGCCGCCGGGCCACCCGTCACCCAAGCGAACGCATCGGAATCACCACTGAAGGACGTGGCCGCCTCGGCGAGGCGGTCGCGTCCCATTCCGTGGTGTAGGTTCACAGCCCGGAGAAGGCTGAGATACACGGTACTCAGCGAGCCACTGCGGACAGCCGAGTGGGCGCAGTATCGCTCAGGGTCTGCAAGCCCTCCAACTGCATGTAGCGCCGATTGAGCGACCACTCGTCGTTCTGCTCGAGCATCATCGCGCCGACGAGCCGCGTGATCGAGGCGTCGTTGGGGAAGATGCCCACCACGTTCGTGCGTCGCTTGATCTCGGCGTTCAGGCGCTCCAGAGGGTTCGTGCTGTAGATCTGCGTCCAATGCGCTCGTGGGAATGTCATGAAGGCCAGCACGTCGTTCTCCGCGTCGTCCATCAGGGCGCCAAGCTTGGGGAACTTGTCTCTGAGCTGATCGGCGACCGAGCGCCATTGCGCTCGCGCTGCATCGGCCGAGTCCTGCACGAACACCGTGCCGATGGCGGCCGAGACCATGCGCCGTTGCGTCTTGCCGGCGTGCGCCAGGGCGTTGCGCATGAAGTGGACCCGGCAACGCTGCCAGGTGGCCTTCAGCACCTTCGCAGCCGCCGCCTTGATGCCCTCGTGGCTGTCGCTGATCACGAGCTTCACGCCGCGCAAACCCCGGCGGTTCAGGCTGCGCAGGAAGTCGGTCCAGAAGGGCTCGGCCTCGGAGGCTCCGACCTTCAGGCCCAGCACCTCGCGCTGGCCGTCGGTGTTCACCCCCACGGCCACTATGACCGCCACGCTCACGATGCGCCCAGCCTCGCGGGTCTTCACGTAGGTGGCGTCGATCCACAGGTAGGGCCAGTCGCCCTCGATCTGGCGGCCCAGGAACGCGTTGACGCGCTCGTCGAGCTCGCCGCACAGGCGGCTGACCTGGCTCTTGGAGACGCCGCTCATGCCCAGCGACTTGACCAGGTCGTCCACCGAGCGGGTGGAGATGCCTTGCACGTAGGCTTCCTGGATGACGGCGGTGAGCGCCTTCTCGGCGGTGCGCCGGGGCTCCAGGAACTCGGGGAAGTAGCTGCCCTGGCGCAGCTTGGGGATCTTCAGCTCGACGCTGCCGGCACGAGTGTCCCAGGTCCGTTCGCGGTAGCCGTTGCGGCTGTTGAGACGTTCGGCGGGATTCTTCTCGTCGTAGGCGGCGCCGCAGCGGCCCTCGACATCGAGCTCCATGAGGCGCTGGGCCATGAACTGCACCATCTGGCGCAGGACGTCGACGTCGGCTCCCTTTTCGGCGAGCTCGGCCAATGCCATAGTGGCGGTGGTCATTGTGATTTCCTTTGTGGACAGGTTTGGTGGGTCGCACCTCAAACTTATCCGGACTTCACGATGACCACCCCCGAAGAGAGCGGCCGTTGCACGGCAAGCCGCTTCGGGCTACGCCCTACGCGCCTTGCCGTGCAACGAGTGAAAGAAGACTTACACCACTTCCTGGGACATCACCGGCGAGGCGCAACTCGCCCTGAGCGGCCTCACCGCTGACGATTCCCGCCGCGGACCCAAGCGTCACCGCGACGGCCAAGATGAAATTCCATGTCGTGTTCATAGCGGCCTCTGCATAGAGCCAGTTTGAGGCAAATTACCCGGGCTGAGAAAGGACAAAGGGAACAGCAGTGTTCGTTCCCTGGAAACAATAGGGCGTCTTCAAACTGCGCTCTTCTCTTCGTTCGAGCGGAGCAGACCCGCAGGGTGCGCGTTCCCTGGGGCCGGACCGTCTTCTACGAGGCGCATGCGCGCGGCTTGACGATGCGTCGTCTCGCAGCGCCGAAGCCGCTGCGCGGATGGGCGCGGAAAGCCATGCGCGCTCGCCCTCGCACACGAACTCGGCGTAGGCGCTCCCCCTGGACGGCCGCGATGTCATCGGCATCCCCAGGAACGCAGTCGGAAAGTCGGCTGGCAGCCCGTTTGTGAGATTGGACTCGTGTTCATTCCCACGGGCTGGCGAACGAGGCGCCCCGGACCTTTGCGATCGCCTGTTGCATCGCTGCACGGATGCGCTGATAGACCTTCCTGCTGCTAAAAGATTCAGCTGACGCGCGTACACCGCTGGCAGGCGGTAGCAGCGAGGGGTTGTGGACGATGCCTTGAAGCCGCTCGGCCAAGGCCGAGCAGTCGCCAACGGCAAAGAGCCAACCGTTCAGCCCGTCCTTGATGACGTCCGCGGGGCCGGAGGAGCAATCGGTGCTGAGACATGGCACGCCCCGGACCATTGCTTCGATCAACACCATCGGAAATCCCTCGAAGGCGGAGGTCAGCACCAGCAAGTCGGCCGTTACTGCCGCAGTCCAGGGGTCGCGCTGCCGTCCGTGCCAGGTGAGCCTGTGTTCGATTCCAAGCTCTGCCGCCAGCGCCTTCAACGCAGGGAGATCCTCCACGCGATCACCTGCGCCGACGAGGTCGAGGCGCCACTCTCCTTCGACCTGCGCGAGTGCGCGCAGAAGGTCGTCGGACCTCTTCTGCCGCCCCATCATCAGGCGGCCGACATGCAGAAAACGCACAGGCGCGCCGTTCGAGCGTGGAATGAGAGGCGCGCCATCGAAACGCGTCCCGTTGAATACCAGATGCACGTCCCTGGCAGCGATCCTTGGGTTGGTTATCAATTCGCTCGCGATCTCGCTGCTGATGCACAGGTGCGCATCGGCATAGCGAAGCAGGCCCGTGCGCTGGCGATGCACGGTCGAGAAGTGCAGCCACGACACGACCGGCCGTCGCCTGCCGGCCAGCCACAACGCCAGGCGGATGCCGGGGATGGTCGAGCTGTAGATGGCGATGACGGCATCGGCTGGTCGCGAGCGGCACGCTTTGACCATGGCCGGCAGGCCCCGCAAGAGTTGTTTGCGCAACGAGGTGGATCCATGGGCCACCTCGGCATAGTCCAGGCCTTGCTGCCAGGTCGGGTCGTGCGTGCTGGCGCAAAGCGCCAGGATCCGGACGTGATCGCCGCGGTCCTCGGCCTCCTGGGCCAGCGCGCGAATACAGGTCTCGATGCCGCCGAGGCCGGAGAGGGTGCCAGCGATGAGCAGGATTTCCACGTGGCCGTTACCAGCGTACTCGCATCTCGAGCGATGTCTGCGGCGAACTGCGCATCGTCGAGATCCGCTCAGCGCCCAGCAACCGGCATGAAGCGGTCATCAAACCGACCTGTCCAGCGCCGAGAATCGCGACGGTCGACCTCGCGCCGATCTCGGCATTGACCTCGTCCTGGTAGCCGGTGGGCAGGGTGCGGGAGAGGAAGCGCACCTGTTCGTCGGCAAGCCGCACGGGGATGACCGTCGGCCCGATGTCGGCCTGCGGGACGCGCAAGAATTCGGCTCGGCCTTCCGCATATCCGCCGTACCGATGCGAGCAGCCGAACAAGCCGGCGCCGGCGCACACGTTCTTCTTGTCGAGGATGGCGCCGCGTTCAGGATCGGTGGTCTCGCAGGCGGCGAACATCGACTTGCCGCAGAAGTAGCACTGGCCGCAGCAGATGGTGACGGGCACGGCCACGCGACCGCCCTTCCTGAACAGCGTGATGCCGAGGCCCGCGTCCATGAATTCGGGGCCGAGGGTCTCGCCCTTCTTCATGTCCGGGATCTTGCCGCGGTAGCTCGACGCGGGCGTCTTGCGACGAGCGGTAGGTGAGTGCTTTCATGATGTCCTGAAGAGGGACGAAACGACGCGACGTGTTGGAAGGCCCCCCGCATCAAGAAGCGCCTTGGGCCGCGGGGGGTGAATCGCGTCATGCATCCCACAGACTTGTCCGGTCCTCTCGCGGTCGTGACCGGCGCCTCCTCGGGCATCGACCCGGAACTCGCGCTGCGACGCCGGATGAGGGTTGCGAACACCATGCGCCGCACCAAGGCATGCGAGATAGCACGGTCCACCAGGTGACGCACTTGGCTCGGCACGCTCGCAGTTGCTGCGAAATCGGCGACGACGTTGGATCCTGTTGCAAAGTGTGACAAATTCCCATACATTTTCATAAATCAATGGAATGGAGCAGCCTGTGAACCGCGAGATGCGATCTGGATCCGAGAGCTTGGCGGCCGCGCTTTCCGAGTGGGCCGATCTAACCGAAGCCTACAGGCGGGGCATGGAATCTTTACGGCGTGGCGAAGCCGGGGCTTCTCAAAGGATGATGGATCTCGCTCGCGACATGCGCAGCTTCGAGGCACAGCATCGCGCCGCGCCGGCCCTCGCCACTTCGGATGAACTGGGGCTATTCCGCGACGCGCGGGCTCGCCCTCGGACTCGCGGCTCGCTTGATCGAGCCTTAAACGATCTCGTGAGCGGATTTTCTCGATTGGTCGCGTATTGACGGCGCACGACGACGACTCGGTGGGCACGGCCTTCGCTCGGATGGGCGACGGGCTGTCAACGGCGGTTCCACCATGACTTTGAAACAGGCGGAGGTTCGAGGTGTGACGCGATGGTAGTCGTGCCGCCAAACCTCGCGCTGAGTTCACGCTCGAATTTGATCACGACTTCCGCGATTTGCGACCTTGCGCCAGCGTGCAGGGAGTCGGCGACCAGCCGATTGCGCCAGTATTTCGTCCAGGCCAACAGTTCAGCGTCGGCAAGGACCTTTGGGTCGGCGTATGGTGTGTCGAATGTTGTGTTTGCCATTCCACCAACCTACGCCTTGCCTGCGGTAGTTTGCGTAGGCGAAAACACCATATGCTGCCTGATGCAGCAGAAGGGGTACGCCTTGGCACAGCGTCTGGCGTGACATCTTGAAATCGGCGACAGAGCCAAATCCGGGTGCGGCGCGAGCATCTCGCCCCGGACGGTTTGGCGTTGCCGCAGCGCATCCATTCATGCCTTGTCCCGTGATGTCGATCTGAGACAGCCCGGCGGCATTGATGATTCACTAGCGAATGGCCGCAGATACCTTCATCGCGAAAACGATACCGGCGGCCTCTCATCGCGTGCTTGCGTCAATGCATTCAACTTCAACAATTCAGTGTGGACTATCTCGCGCTTCCACTTGCATTCCTTCGTGCGAGAACAGAACTTTGGTCGCAGATCGATGACTGCTTCGATGCGAAGTTTGCACACAAGGTGACCTGCTCGCTCGAACGGGAAGCTGCCGCCTACGGCGAGTTGCTCAGTGATCCAACTCAAGTTGGGTTGCCAAGTATCCATAGTTAAAGGCAATTCAAGGCGCAACCCATTGAGTGAGCCTGCCTAGCAATGCCGCTTGTCGTCGGTTGAAGCATGGCCGTTGGGGTCACCCTGCCCACCTGCACGGGAATCGAGATCGAACTGGTCGTGCCGTTCTGTGTCGTGAACCATGGAGATAGCCGATGCCCTGGGCCGCAGGCACGCCCTCGACGGTCCAATTCGAGACTTCGCGGCCGGCAGCGTGTGCGTTGTCGCGGCGGTGCCGAGCTTGAGCCCGGCGTCGCTGTACAACTGGACCGTCGCGCCTGCGGGATCGGTGATGCCGTCGAAGCTCAGCACGATCGAGTTCGCCTGGCCCGCCTGCGGCAGCGGATCGACCCGGTACTGGACGGTGACACCCGAGCCGTTCACTTTTTGAAATCCATGATGGTTCTTTCTACAGCGTGCTCGCCGACTTCCCTGCCCTGCCGCAAAACTCAATGAACGACTCCAGTTGAGTCGACTTGTCGAACACTGCGTTCGCACCCAATGACAAACATGTCTCACGCACCGGATCCGCAGGGTCGATTGCCAGGATCGCAACGCGCTGCCACGGAAGGCGCTCCGCCACCGCTGTCAGTATTTCGAGACCTGTCCCCTGGTTGAGATAGAGATCAATGACGGCGAGATCCCACTCCTCGGCATTTGCGACAAGCCAGGCAATCGAATCGGCCGCAGTAGTGGCAGTGCCGATCACCCGCGCCTGCACCAGGCGCTCGAGCGCCTGGATCAACGCGTCGAGAACGATCTCGCTGTCTTCGGCAACAAAGGTAATCAGCGGCATTGGAATAGCATCATGGTGTCGGTCGAGAGGTTCGCGCGACATTGTTCGAATGCGCGGCGAAGACATCGGCAAACATCGGCACGAGCAGCTTGTTGCCGAACTCGTTCAGGTGGTTGTCGTCGGAATAGATCGGTCGACCGCGCAGCGCACCCGCGCAGCGCCCGTCCCGACACAGATAAGGCAAAGGGTCGAGGATCTTGACGCCACAATGCTCGCGCGCCGCATCCTGGGCGGCCCAGACGACGGCATGGCGAGCGCGATAGTCGTCGACGGTGACGAAAATATCCTTGGCTTTCCCGAGCGCCATCGCCCTGGACATCGACTTGGGCACGTCGATGCCCATCTCCGGAATCGGACGAACCAGAAACACGCGACGCTCCTTGGCCAACTGGCAGGCTGTGTCGGTCAGGCGTTTGCCGAATTCGAGCAGGAAAGTAGGATCTGCGTGGAGATGGGGGTGGGTGAAGTAGACCATCGGTGTGTTCGTGTCTTTCCTTCCGGCCTGATTGCGACCGATCGCATAGATGCTCGTGCGGCTCACCAAGACGAGCGGCACATCCTTCGGTACATGCGCGAGTTGCCGGAGAGTCCACCTCAGGAAACCGTCGCAGTTGCTTTCAGGCGGAAAGCTGCCCGGCAACTCAAGGACGCCAGACAAGGTCGCACAGCCCGAGTAGCTCCAATCCACGATGCCCTCGGCGGCACTGGGCAATGCAGCGGCCAGCCCCGTGGCCAGCGCATCCGCGTGGCTGTCGCCGAGGATGATGGCCCGCACGCGAGACCCCCCATAGATGCACGATGCAGGCTCCTCGCCATACTTCGACAGACATTCGTACTGCCGAGGGTTCTTGTCGCGCGATTCGGCAGCCACGGCCTCGATCGGGGCAGCGAGCCGCCCCGGCATGCCGTCCCTCGTCCAAACGACCCGGCTACTGACCAAGACCACGATCGCCAGGCTCGCCAGTACTGCCACATGCGTGCGGCGAGGCAAGTTCTTGAGTTGCCGCTGAGCTCTCGCCTCGACCAGGCGGTACGACAGGTCGCCCAGCACCAGTGTCAGCGCCATTCCGGCGGCGATCGCCAATGGGCTGTGCTGCGAGTCCAGATAAAGCAGCCCCACCACCACCGGCCAATGCCACAAATAAAGCGAATAGGACCGGGCTCCTAACCATTGCGCAATAGGGTTGCATGTCCAAGCGGACTGGGTGCGTGCTGCCAGAAGCACGAGCACCGCGCCCATAGCAGGAACCAAAAGCCCCCAAGTGGAAGCGGCTTCGGGTGAGAAAAAGATGGCAGTCGCCAGGATCAACCCAAGGCCCGTGCGCTCCATCAATACCTTGCGACCTTTGGACTGAGAACCAAGACCGACGAGAAACGCCAGACCGCCAGCCAACAGCTCCCAGGCCCGGGCAGGAAGCAAATAAAACGCTGCGATGGGATCGCGCGCTGCCAGCCTGAAAGCCACGAAGAGAGACGCCAACGAAAGAGCGCAGAGGACTACCGCCAGGAACCTGCGGCTGGGTCGTATCCTCCATGCCAGAAGTAGCACAACCGGAAAGATCAAATAGAACTGCCACTCGACCGAGAGAGACCAGGTATGAAGCAACCACTTCTCGTTCGATGCAGAGTCGAAGTAGCCGGCTTCTCGCCAAAACTGGAAGTTGGACAGAAAGGAAATGGAGAACGCCGCATGCTTCGCCAGCATCCGGTAATCGATGGGGGTCATCAGCGCCCATCCCGAGGCCAGCAGCACAACACACAAGGCAATCAAAGCAGGAAGGATGCGGTTCGCCCTGGCGAGGTAGAACTGCCAAAGCGAAAACCCACCAGCCGCCGTACCTTCGAGACCTCTGACCACGATCCCCGTCATCAGGAAACCCGAGATCACAAAAAATACGTCGACGCCGATATACCCTCCCGTGACTCTCGGAACGCCGAAGTGATAGAGCATTACCGCAATAACAGCCCAGGCACGCAGCCCGTTGATGTCACCACGAAAACGAAATGGCCCTTCTTTTCCAGAACGGATTGAAGAACTCGCAGTCAAAGCGCAGTTCCAGAAATTGAATTAAGCGCCGTACGAATAAAGCCTAAATCGTCGTGCTAATGCGAAGCCCTGCTCTCAAGTTTCTCGTGATTCCGAAGCGCACGCAGAGGATCGAAACGCTGGCGATGGCGGAGCGCATTTTCCAAGCCCATCTCCTTGCGGGAACGCCGTTCGGCGAGCCAAACCAGTACCGCGGACACTATCAGACCGGGAAATGAAACGAGCGCCATCACCAATGCGGCGATTGTGCTCAAAAGCTGAACATTCCGTAGGATATTGTCCTCCGCTACCACCGGCACTGACATCTCCAGCCCGAGCGAGGATGATGGGAGAAGCGCGAACTCGGCGCCCAGCAAGCCGATAAGGAACATCGTGGAGAGAATGAATGCCCAGGCGAAAAATCGCCGATATCCAGGAAATTTTTCAGCTGACGATTTCATTTTCATGTTCCTGATTTTCGTATCTTAATTTTGATGACTGAATCGATATGCTTCGAAAAACATGGCGAGATCGGTCCATCGACAAGCCCGGCATTTCTCTATTAAAGTGAATTTCGGCGCGCCTCATCAATCCGACGCTGTCGAACGGCGTCACGGCATTGCAACTGCTGAGCAGGGTGAGGCTCAGCGCATCGGTTATTGATGCAGATCGCACGCGCAAGGAAATTGAGGCTGCCGCATCCCGGGGATGGCTTTCGAAAGCCTTGATATGCTGGCGACATACCGCGAGAGGATGTGAGCTTTCCGGGCCTTGACTTGTAGGCCGGATGCGAGATCGATTTTTTTATGATTCCAGCTTTGGCCTCCGTCAAACCTACTGCTTCCTCCTCTTTCCTTGCGTCCGAGCGGTCGCCTAGAATTGCATATTTTGAAGCAGCTGACTCAATAACGCTTTCCTTCTCGATCTCATGCGCAGTACTTGGCGTTATTTCTCTCGGAAGTACCATTGACGGAACCATCAACGGATCAGGCGCCCAGCGCGCAGTCGAATGAAACAAGAACCAAAAACCAAATCCCGCAAATATCAGAAGCGGCACAAGTACGACTCGGAGCGCATTCGAAGCCAATGCAGAGAGATTTGCTTCTTTTAAAAATCCAGATGAAAATGAACTGATTGCGCTTGAATTTTCAAAGGATTTTTGCAATTTCCATCCGCAACCTGCGCAGGATTTTTCGCTTCCATCGTTCACCGTTTGACAGAAATTGCAAGTCGTCAATTCTGGTCGACCAGACAAAAGCATCCGCAGCAAATCACCAATTTGAATGTACGCCGGCATCTGCTTTTCGACAAAGAATGGAAATGAAATCGAAATGGCGGGCAAAATAATCTCCAATTTTGTCAAATTGATCCCAAGAATTCGACCAGATGCCTTCTAACAAAAATACCGTGATATATCTATGGGAGCGATGCATGTGACAAACTCCCATGTAATGCTGTTTTCGTACATGGCGCGATGGGCGCTTGTAAGACAACAACTCGACTTCGTGCATGGGCGATTCGTCATGAACTCCAGTGCGCCTCCACCGAGCCTCTGAGATGCCGAGCGGACAAATCGGAAGCCGTGAGGAAGCACTGCCAGCGACGTGATTGGGGTGGCCTGCGCGAAGCGAGATCTCGGCTTCCTGTCGCGCCTCCAATGCATCAAAGGAACCGTCGGGGTGAATCCCGAGTTCCGCGCCGAGATCACCGGCAGGCTCGCCGCTGGCGTACCGGCCGTGCAACGGCGACGTCGACGCCACCGGTCCCCTGTGCGATCGCGACCGAACGGCCAACGCGCATCGAAAGCTCAAACTGTCTGACCGCGGGGCCGGCCGACTCGGCCGTGCCATGCTGCTGCGCAGGACTCGCCGCGCCAGCAGTACATTTCTCAGCGCCTGCGCCTGCGCCTGCGCCTGCGCCTGCGCCTGCGCTCGTTTAGTTTGTCAGCGTAGAGCGAACGTCCGAATCATCTCGGCTCCTTGCAGACGTAAGCAGGCGTCAGCCGATGCATCCACGTGCAAGCAGTAGCGCCAAGTGCGCAAATTTCGCATGTGCCACGCGCGGTTGGACTACACCGTAGGCCGGGAAAATTGATATCAATCCCCGGCACGCTGCACATAGCAGCATCGATTTGGCAAACCAAGGGCACTCATCATGGAATCCATCGAGCACGATGGCGCGAGCCGGCTTTTCTGGACGCCGGGCTGGGATGTTGAACTCTTAGATATCGCGGGCACAGGCGAGATGCGCAGCTATCACGCCGATATTCGTAAGGACGGTGAGTTGATGTGCCGAATTGCCTTGGCCGGTCAATTCGGATCTCGCGCCGCGGCCCATTCAGCCGTTCCAGAGCGCCTCCGCGCTTGGCTTCGGGACTATGAATCTAGACCGCACACAGGGGACAGTGGCTTTCAGATTCTTTGAGAGCTGCAATGAAGGGGCAGGATCGGGCCTTTGGCAGGTGTCACGAGGTTTTTTGTACATGTCAGGAGGCACGCTTGAGGAATCGTTTTCTGATCAGCCAGTTGCGCAGGTATCGGTATTTGACCTCATCGAGAAAACGTCTCGGTGCCGTTCTCTACGCAGTCGATCCCGTCCCGAAGACCCGGCGCTGCACGCCCCTGCGCGAAAGTCAAATACCAATCGATGAAAGTTGCGCCCGCCATGCACCGCATCGAATAAGGTCATCCACAAGTCCACTGATGGCATCGACTTCTGGTCGATGGAGAATGTATTGCCTGGCCTCGAAGTCTCCACACTCTCTCAACAACTCGCGCTCCATGCTCGCCTGAGGCCTTCGGCGATCGCTCTGCTGGCGCCTGGATTCCAGACCATCAGCTACGCGCAATTGCTCGCCACCGTCCAGGGCGCGCGGCCATGGCTGGCGTCCCGCAGCATCGCGCCCGCCGCCCGCATCGCCGTGCTCATGCCGGCCGGGATGGAGCTGGCCCTCTGCTGCTTGGCCATCGCTTGCGGCGCCGTCTGCATTCCGCTGCACATCGGGCTGACCGAGCCTGAACTGCTGGCCCTGCTCGGCGACGCCAACGCCGATGCCGTCGTGGGGCTGCCGGATGACCCCCTTCCCGTGCGGCTCGCCCAGAAGCTTGGACTGGCCACTCTGGCTTTCAACGCACAACAGTTGCTCGAAGGCCCTTCCAAAGATTTACCCGATGTCGATGCACCCTGGCCCGAACCCGGCGATACGGCTTTCGTCCTGTTCACATCGGGCACGACCGGAAAGCCCAAGCGCGTTCCACTCAGCCAACAGCAGCTCGTGCGTTCCGCGCACCACATCGCGCAACACCTTGACCTGCGTCCGGAAGATCGTGCCTTGTGCGTGATGCCTGCCTATCACAGCCATGGTCTGGTCGGCGGGCTGCTGACTCCCCTCGCCGCCGGCTCGTCCGTGGTGTGCGCGCCGGTTTTCGACGCTTCGGAATTCCTGCGCTGGGTCCGCGAATTTCGCCCCACCTGGTACACCGCTTCTCCCACCGTCCACCATGCCGCTGTCGAGCAACTGACCCGCGACCGCGCAGCGATGCCGGCACACAGCTTGCGGCTGATTCGCTCGGCCTCGTCGACGCTGCCCGCGGAACTGCTGAGCCGCATGGAGGATGCGTGGGGCGTGCCCGTCATCCAGTCCTATGGCATGACCGAAACAGCCACCCAACTGGCAAGCAATCCGTTGCCGCCGGGTGTGCGAAAGGCCGACTCCGTCGGCCGCCCCGTCGGAGCCGCACTGCGCGTGATCGATGACGAAGGCCATGCACTCCCGGCGGGGCAGGCCGGTGCGGTGATCGCGCACGGACCCGCCGTGTTCGCCGGCTACGAAGACGCGCCCGACACCAACGTCGAGGCCTTCCTCGATGGCTGGTTTCTCACCGGCGACCTGGGCTGGTTCGACGAGGACGGCTACCTGTTTCTCACCGGGCGCAGCAAGGAGTTGATCAATCGCGGCGGGGAAAAGATCGCGCCGCTGGAAGTCGAGCGCGCCCTGTTGCGGTTGCCCGATGTCGCCGAGGCCGTGGCCTATCCCGCGCCGCACCCGACCTTGGGCGAGGACGTGCATGCCGCGGTGGTGCTGGCCGGCGGCACGGCGGCCGATCCGCAGGCCTTGCGGGCCTCGCTGTTCGGGGCCATCGCCGACTTCAAGATTCCCGCGTGCATCCACGTGCTCGAGAAAATTCCCACCGAGGTGAATGGCAAGGTGCGTCGCCGCTGCTTGCACGAGCAGATCCAAGAATTCGTCGTGTCACCTCTCACGGCCATGCTGTTTACACCGCTGCAAGCGCGCATCGCCGCGCTCTTTGCCCGCATCCTGAATCGGCCGGTGACCACGTGCGACGCGAATTTCCTCGCCCTGGGCGGCGACTCGTTGTCGGCGGTGCGGGTGGCGCAAGCGGTCCAGCAGGCTTGGGGAGTGGACTCGTCTGCATCGGCCCTGCTGGCCGCGCCAACGGTTGGCGGCTTTGCCGCGGTCGTGCAGGCCGCCATCGACGAAGCCGACGCGCTGAGCGATGCCCTGCAAGCCGAGGTCGACGCGCTGAGCGACGAAGAAGTGGCCCGCTTGCTGCAAAGGCCCTGAGGCGCAGGAATTCGTGCCGCAAGCACAACCGTGTCCGATTTTCCGAGCCAGTGAAACCGATCTCCCATGAACACCTCGCCAATCCCGAATCACGACATTTCAGACCAGCTCGACACAGACACGCCCGATGCGCGGCGGCGCCTGCTTGCACGCAAACTGCAGCAGCAGCGCGCCCATCCATCTATGTCCAAGGCGAACCCGCCGAGCGACGACGCGCCCCTTTCTTTCGCGCAGGAAGGCTTATGGTTTCTCGATCAGTTGGCCACCGGCGGCGCCGCCTACAACATCCATTCGGTCACCCGTCTGCAGGGCCCGCTGGATGCCGAGCGCCTGGAACGCAGCCTGCAAGCGCTCGTCGCGCGCCACGCCAGCCTGCGCACAGCCTTTCTCGCGACGGAGCGAGGACCGGTACAGCAAGTCGTGCCGGCATCGCAGGCGCAGGAGCGGTTCCACCTTGCCCGCTCGGAGCCGGCGCCCAACGACGGCACGGATGCGGTGCTCGCGCAGCATGTCGCTGCCTGCATCGCCCAGCCCTTCGATCTGTCCCGCGCGCCCCTGCTGCGCGCCGAGCTGCTGCGGATCGCGCCCGATCATCACCTGCTCGTGCTGGTGGTGCATCACATCGTGGCGGACGGCTGGTCGATGAGCGTGATCCACCGCGAACTCGCGCAGCTCTACGCCTTGCGCGGCGATGCTTGCGTCCTTCCGGCTCTGTCGCTGCAGTTTCCCGACCATGCCCTGCGGCAACGCCAGCGCTACGAACGCGGCGGCATTCAAGCCCAGCTGGACTACTGGCGTACGAAGCTGCGCGATCTGCACACCCTGGAACTGCCCACCGACAAGGCCCGCCCCTCGCAAGCCGGCTTCGCGGGGCGGACGCTGCCCTTCGGCATCGACTCCGAACTCTCCACGGCATTGCGGGCGCTCGCAAGGCAGCAGGGATCGACGCTGTTCATGACCCTGCTGGCAGCCTTCCATGTGCTGCTGGCGCGCTACAGCGGCCAGACCGATATCGCGGTGGGCGTCCCGCTGGCGGGCCGTGATGATGCGGCAGTGCGCGACCTGGTCGGCTACTTTGTCAATACCGTGGTCATTCGCGGCGATCTCCAGGGCCGGCCCGGATTCACCGAGCTGCTGCAGCGGGTCAGGCAAAGCACGCTCGAGGCGCTGACCCACCAGGACATGCCCTTTGATCGCCTGGTGGTCGAACTCAATCCGGAACGCGACGCCAGCCGAAACCCGCTGTACCAGGTTTCGTTCGCACTGGAGAATTTCGCGGATCGCGCACTCCATCTCGATGGACTGCGAAGCGAACGGCTGGACGTGCGCTCGGAAACCTCCAAGTTCGACCTCTCGCTGACCGTCACGGAGTCCGGCGACCATCTCGACGCCGCGATCGAGTACCGCACCGACCTGTTCGAGGCACAGGCCATCGCTCGCATGGCAGCCCACTTGCGCCATCTCCTGGCGGCCATCGTGGCCGATCCGGACTGCGCGGTGGACCGTCTGCCGCTGATGGATGCTGCCGAGCGGCAGCTGCTGCTGGTCGACTGGAACGCGCAGTCGCGCACCCATCCGCACGACCAACCCGTGCACGCGCTGTTTCGCGCCCAGGCGATGCGGACGCCCGATGCCATCGCGTTGCGCTTCGGCCAGATGCGGATGACCTATCGCGAACTCGATGCGCTGTCGGAGCAGCTCGCGCATGCGCTGCGCACCCTGGGAGCCGGCCCGGAAGTTGTCGTTGGACTTTGCATGCAGCGCTGCTTCGGGTTGGTCGTCGGCCTGCTCGCCATCTGCAAGTCGGGCGCCGCCTTCCTGCCGCTCGATCCCGACCATCCGCCCGAGCGGCTGCAAGGCATGCTGGCCGATGCGGCGCCCGCTTTCGTGCTCACACAGTCGCACCTTGCCGACCGGTTGCGACAACTCGACCCGGCCCAGGCGTCGAAGATCATCGAAGTGCCGGACCACGGCGGAGAGAGGGTGCCCGATCCCTTGCCGGCGCTGACCGATCTCACGCAACCGGACCACCTGGCCTACCTGATCTACACCTCCGGCTCCACGGGCAAGCCCAAGGCCGCGCAATTGATGCATCGCGGCTTGAGCAACCACGTGCAGTGGATGAACGATGCACTCGGGCTGACGCCAGGCGATCGCGTGCTGCAGAAAACTGCGGTCAGCTTCGACGCATCGGCCTGGGAATTCTTTTCGACCCTTTCCTCTGGCGCGACGCTCGTGATCGCGCAGCCCGATGTGCATCAGGACATGCGCTTGCTGGCCGAAGCGATCCGTGAGAGCGACATCAGCGTGGTCCAGTTCGTGCCGTCCGAGTTGCGTGTGATGCTGAATGAACTCGAAGGGATGGAGTGCCCGAGTCTT
Organism: Variovorax sp. SRS16; assembly: GCF_901827165.1. NCBI lineage: Bacteria > Pseudomonadati > Pseudomonadota > Betaproteobacteria > Burkholderiales > Comamonadaceae > Variovorax > Variovorax sp. SRS16. The sequence continues at coordinate 1,356,422 of NZ_LR594666.1, read as the reverse complement.
CGCTATGTGCTGAGCGGCGGCGAAGCCATGGATCGCGCGCTCGCGCTGTCATTCCGGCGAATCCTGCCGAGCGTCAGGCTCGGCAACTTCTACGGGCCCAGCGAAGCGACCGTGGACAGCGCCTGGTATGAAGTCGGCGAGCAGCCGCCGGACCGCCTCTTCGTGCCAATCGGCCGTCCCATTGCCAACGGGCAGCTCTACATCCTCGATGCACAGCAGCAGCCCCAGCCCGTCAATGTGGCGGGCGAGCTGTACATCGGCGGCCATGGCGTGGGACGCGGCTACCGCAATCGCCCGGACCTCACGGCCGAGCGCTTCGTGCCCAATCCGTTCCGTCCCGGCGAGACCATGTACCGTACCGGCGACCTGGCGCGCTGGCTGCACGACGGCGTGGTGGAGTTCATCGGGCGCAACGACCATCAGGTCAAGCTGCGCGGCTTGCGCATCGAACTCGGCGAGATCGAGTCCGCACTCGCCGCCTGCGACAGCGTGCGGATGAGCGCGGTGCTCCTGCGCGAGACCACCCCCGGCCGCCAGGAGCTTGTCGCCTACGTGGTCCGGACGGGGTCGGCCGATGCAGGCTCCCTGCGCTCGGCGCTGAAATCGCGGCTGCCCGACTACATGATTCCGAGCGTGTTCATGTTCTTGTCCGAGCTGCCGCGCCTGACCAGCGGCAAGCTCGACCGCAACCGGCTTCCCGATCCCGATACCGCTCCATCGGTTGCCGATCTGGTCGCGCCGCGATCGCCGATCGAATCCGCGCTGCTCGACATCTGGACCGGTGTGCTGGACAAATCCGGCTTCGGCGTGCGCGACAACTTCTTCGACCTCGGCGGCCATTCGCTGCTCGCCATGCAGATCGTGTCCCGGGTCCGTGCGACGCTTCGGATCGAGCTGCCACTGCGCGGGATCTTCGAGCAGCCGACGATCGAGGAGATGGCCCGGACCATCGGCAGCCTGGCCTCGGACCCTGGTGCCGCCCGCGCCACGCCGCTGGCGCCCATCGTGGCGTTGCCGCGGACCGGGCCGTTGCCGGTGTCGTTTTCTCAGCGGCGCATGTGGGTGCTGAACCAGATGGACCCGCAGGGCGCGGCCTACAACATGCGCGATTCGCTGCGCCTGCGCGGGCCGCTGGGCAAAGTCGCGCTGCAACGGGCGCTCGATCAACTGGTCGCGCGCCACGAGTCGTTTCGCACGACCTACGGCTTCGGCGACACCGAACCGATGGCCTTCGTCGGCGCGGCGCAGCCGGCCAACCTGATCCACCTCTCGCTGTCGGCCGTTCCCGAGGCCGAGCGGGACGTCGAGCTCGAACAACAGGCTGCACGCATCGCCTCGGAGCCCTTCGACCTGGCGTCGACGCCCCTTCATCGATTCGTCCTGATCGAGCGTGATGAGAACGACCACGTCCTCGTGCTGGTGATGCACCACATCATCGGCGACGACTGGTCGTGGGGCATCCTGCTGCGCGAGCTTCAGGACCTGTATGCGGCCGAATTGCGGGGCCTGGCGACGCCCCCGAAACCCCGGGCGATCGATTTCATCGACTACGCAAGCTGGCAGCGGGGACACATCAACGACGACCTGCTCGCCGGCCAGACGCGCTACTGGCTGCGGCAACTCGCCGACATGAGCCCCTTGAACCTGAGCTCCGATACGGCGGCGGCTCAGCGCCTCACCAGCCAGGGCGACCGCGTTCGACGGGACTTTCCGCAAGGCTGGCTCGCCGGCGTCAAGCGCTTCGGCAGCGGACTCGGGCTGACGCCGTTCATGACCCTGCTGGCCGCGTTCCAGGCCTTGCTGTCGCGCTATTGCGGGCAGGAAGACGTCGTGGTGGGGACTCCCATTGCAGGACGTACCCGGGTCGAGTCCGAGCGGCTCGTGGGCTCGCTGGTGAACACGCTGGCGCTGCGCGCCCACGTCCGGCCGGCGCAAAGCTTCATGGACCTGGCGCAGCAGGTCCGGGAAACCTGCCTGTCGGCATTCACCCACCAGGACATTCCCTTCGACTACCTGATGGACCAGCTGCACAAGCAGGCGCCCGGCGCCAGGGCCCCGGAAGTTCGCGTGATGTTCAACGTACTGAACACGCCCCGCAAGACGCCGCAGCTCGAAGGCCTCGACACCAGCTTCCTGCCCTTGAACCTGCGCGCGGCGCAGTTCGACCTGGCACTGACGATCGACACCGAGTGCGAGCACTCGTTGTCATTGAGCTACTCGACCGAGCTCTTCGCGCCCGCGACCGCGCAGGCGATGCTGGACAACTACATGCATCTGCTGGACTTGTTCATTCAGCAGCCGGAGCGGCCGCTGCACGACCATTCGGCGGCCAGCCCCCTGGAACTGGCAAGGCTGGCGAGCTGGAACCAGACCGACGCCGCATACCCGCACCACCTGACGGTTCACGAGCTTCTCGGCGTACGGCACGAATCGGCCGGCATCGCCATCATGCAGATGCCCGGCGCCGCGCTGAGCCATGCCGAGCTCTGGCCGCGCGTGCATCGCCTCGCCCACGCGCTGCGCGCCCGCGGCGTGCAACGAGGCGCCCTGGTGGGTCTGTGCATCGAGCGGTCGCCGGCGATGGTGGTCGCGCAGCTCGCGGTCCTGAGCGCGGGAGGCGCCTATGTGCCGCTGGACCCGGCTTACCCGCTGCAGCGGCTGCACGACATGGCCCAGGATGCAGCGCTGGCGCTGCTGCTGACCGAACAGGATCTCGCAGGCCTGTGGCGGGAGATCGAGTTGCCGATGCTGCTGCTGGACCAGGCGCAGCCCGAGCTGATGGCCCATCCCGAAACGCCGCTGCCGCCCGACGGCGGCCTCGACGCGCGGCCGGAGGATCCCGCGTACGTCATCTACACCTCCGGCTCCACCGGCAAACCCAAGGGCGTCGCAGTGCCGCACCGCGCGGTGGTGAACTTCCTGCTGTCGATGCGAAACGAGCCCGGGCTCGAGGCGCATGACGTGCTGGTGGCCGTGACCACGCTGAGCTTCGACATTGCGGTGCTGGAACTGCTGCTGCCGCTGCTTCTCGGCGCCACCGTCGTGCTCGCTACCCGGGAGCAGGCTGTCGACGGCGACGCGCTCCGGACCCTGATCGATCAGGCCCACGCCACCGTGATGCAGGCGACGCCGGCGACCTGGCGCATGTTGATCGATGCCGGCTGGACCGGCTCGCCGTCGTTCAAGGCGCTGGTCGGTGGCGAGAGCCTCAGCCCTCACCTGGCCGAGCAGCTCTCGGAGCGAACCGGCGAACTCTGGAACCTGTACGGCCCGACCGAAACCACGGTGTGGTCCACCTGCTGGAAGGTGCCGTCGCAGCCGCAGACCATTTCAATCGGCCGCCCGATCGCCAACACCAGCATCCACGTGCTAGATGCGCAGGGCCATCGATGCCCGGCTGGCGTGTCCGGGGAGATCTTCATCGGTGGCGACGGTGTCACGTCGGGCTATCTGCGCCAACCCGAATTGACCGCCGAGCGCTTCATCCCCGACCCGTTCAGCCCGCACCCGCAGGCGCGGCTGTACCGAACCGGCGACCGCGGGCGCTGGCGCCACGACGGCCTGCTCGAGCACCAGGGGCGACTCGACTTCCAGGTGAAGGTGCGCGGTCATCGCATCGAGCTCGGCGAGATCGAAGCGCGCCTGCAATTGCACCCGACCATCTTGCAGTGCCTGGTCATCGCGCGCGAAGACCGCCCCGGGGACGCCAGGCTGGTGGCCTATGTCGTGGCGCGCGGCGGCGCGCTCGACACGCCGGCCCTCAGGGATCACCTGAGGCTGAGCTTGCCCGACTACATGCTGCCCCAATACTTCGTCGCGCTCGAGGCCCTGCCCCTCCTGCCCAACGGGAAGATCAACCGGCATGCGTTGCCCGCGCCCAGAATCGAACAGCGGACGGATGCGGTTGCGGGCCACGCCCCTGCCACGCCGGCGGAGATGGCGCTGGCCAGGATCTGGAGCGAGCTGCTGAAGGTGGACAGCGCCGAGATCTCTCGCCTCGACAACTTCTTCGACCTCGGCGGCGACTCCCTGCAGGTCGGCCAGATCGTCGTCGCCTTTCAGCGGACCAGCGGCGTTCGGCTGGCAGCCCGACGGATGGTCTTTGAATCCCTGGCCCAGCTCGCCCATGACATCGAGCTGCCCGAGCGAAAACCGGTTCAGGCGCCAGAGACTCCCGGGTGGTTCAAGCGCCTGTTCAAGTCCTAGCGAAGGGCTTGCAGAATCCTGCGGCGCCCCGAAGCGCTGGCGGTGATCGCGATGGGCGAGCCGGCACGCCTTGGCTCTGAGCAGGAAGCGCGGCGAACGGGCACCAGCCTCTCTCGAGGCCGCGCGCCTCTTTCAGCATCGACGACGCTTGCTGAGCGAACGTGCTAACCGAACAGCTGGGCCCTCCGGGACTTGATGGCCTGTGTGCGGCCCACGCCATCCTTGGTCTTGCTTCGCACCAGATGGCGCGCAGCTTCGAGGTCATCGAGCCACGGCAGGTAGTCTTCCTCTTCGAGCGCCAGCGGCATTGCGTGCCTGGCGCCGCGCAGGAACGACTCGGGCGTCACCGTCAGAACGACAAAGGTGTCGACGGACATGCCGGTGCGGATGTCCTGCGAGGTCTCGTACAACCCGGCGACCGCGAACACGGGCCGCTCGGGCAGTGAGACCTCGACGAGCGCTTTCTTGCCGTCGGTATCCTGTCGCTCGCTCCACGAAGACATCGGAATCAGGCAGCGCCGCCAGGCGAATCCGGCCCTGAAGCTCGGCAGCTGGGTGACTTGCGTCGCGTCGGCGATGAACAGTTCGCGCTTGAAGGGCTGTGCCCGGTCGTCCCGGCCGGGGTAGTGGCGATGGAAGCCCCATCGCCTGTTTTCGATCTGCAGTGCATGGAGAGGGGCGTTTCGCACGATCGACGCCCAGGTGCTGCGCGCGCAGTCGAGGCGCGCAGCAGGGCCCTCGGGCGGCGGCGACTGCGGCACCCCGAGGCGACGCATCCCGGCATCGTGGCGCCAATGATTCAGCAGGTGGTAGCTGTCACACATGAGCGATGAGCGCGATGGGGCCGTCGTTCAAGGTCAACCCGACCCCTCGCCGAAGGCCACGGCTCTGACCGTCCTCAAAAGAATCCTGATGTCGAGCCAGAGCGACCAGCGACGAACGTATTCGACGTCCAGTGCGACGCGTTGTGCGTACGAGAGCCGATTGCGCCCGCTCACCTGCCACAGACCGGTGATGCCCGGTTTGACCGAACAGTAGTGGCCCCAGTGCTGCCCGTACAGGCTTCGCTGGCGCTCCATGCAAGGCCGGGGACCGACCAGGCTCATGTCACCTTTCAGCACGTTCCAGAGCTGGGGCAGTTCGTCGAGACTCGACTTGCGGATGAGCCGCCCCAGGAACGTGATGCGGGGGTCCGCTTCCAGCTTCTGGAAAGTGTCCCACTGCGTGCGGGCCATGTCGTTGCGGCTCAGGTATTCCTCGAGCACCCCTTCAGAGTTGCGCAACATCGACCTGAACTTGTAGAACCGGAAGCGCTTGCCGCCCTCGCCGACCCGGTTGTGCCAGAAATGCACGGGGCGGCCCATGCTCGCCTGCACCGCCACGCACAAGGCAAGGTACACCGGACTGAGCACGATCAGGAGCGCAGCCGCCCCGACGATGTCGACGCAGCGCTTGAGGCGTTTCTGCGAGCGCGTGAGAGATCGCGCGAGAGCTTCCGGTGCGGTGCTGCCATCCGAGGCCTGCCAGAGCGACCGTCGCTGCGGATCATCGGCGGTATCTGATTCGGGTCTGAACATCGAACGCTCCAATGGACAATGAGCGCTTCGCATTGGAATGCGCGTACCGATGCACTGGTTTCAGCGCCAGTCATAGTGGCCGCGCACACGGCGGCCATCGTCTTCGCGATGGGCGGGTACCCAGACCTTGTGCCTGCGGGAATGCTCTTCCATCCCATTCCGATCTCTTTGGCCACGCTCCATTTCATGGCGATCCATCTCGCGTTGCCCCCTGTCGCGTTGATCCAGCGCACGCTGCACCAAGGCTCGGTGCTCCATGTCGCGGTCTTCTCGCTGCGAATCGACGGGCTGACTTGTCGCAACGGAAGAAATGGCGCAAGTCGCAAGAACAATCAATAGCTTTTTCATCGTCGTTTCCTTTGGATGCATTGAATACGGAGAAAGCAAGTTGGACCCGTATGCGCCGCGGGCTTGTAGGCCGTCGGGCTCTTTCCTGGTCTTCTTTCGACCTGAAGAGCTTGCTTGTCCTCCAGCGTCTTGCCCGGATCATCATCAACTGGCAGTCGATGTGCGTTACCAAATCCGTCGGCGCACAGACGCTGGCTGCCATCTACCCGGGAGTCGGAACCGGCGTCGCACTTCGGGCCCGCAGCCATGATTCTTCCCTTGAATGTTCGGAAGACAAGTCTGTGAATGGAACAATTACAGCCGGCTGACTGGGAACAAAGAGAAGGCGGTGTCCTACCTCTTGGCGTCGACGGCCTGCGACTTGCTTGCCGGCGCCGGCGATTGGCACCGGCAGCTACGACCGTCACGTTTGGCAACCAACTTCACAAAGCAGATGCCGTGAGGCGCAGTGCATCTGGGATTGGCCCTGTTGCCGCGATCTGGCGTGTGATACGTCGATGAGATGCGTCGTCTCGGCAAGACGATCACATCCCCCTCGAGCACACTCGCGCCGGGATTGATCAGCCGCGCGATGCCATCATCTGATCAGGTCCGGACCCCAGTGCGATCGCAATGGCGATCAACTCCGTCCTGAACAGGTCAAAGCGTGCCGGGCAAGGTTGCCGACATGCCTTCGGCCAACGTGGGAACCGGACCGCCCTTCTTCTTCCGCATGGCCCGCGCAAACGCCACGACTTGCCACACGATCACCGCACCGATGACGGAAAGCAGGGTCGCGCTGATCGGCCGGTTGACGAAGGCGCTGAAACTGCCGCGGCTCAGGAGCATGGCACGGCGAAAGTTCTCTTCCAGCATGGGCCCGAGAATGAAGCCCAGCATGAGCGGTGCCGCTTCCATGTCGAGCCTCAGGAACAAGTAGCCGATCAGGCCGAAGACGGCCGTGGTGTAGATGTCATCCAGGCTGTTGTTGATGCTGAAGGTACCAATGCAGCAGAAGAACATGATCGCCGGGAACAGAACGACATACGGGATCTTGAACACCGACAGCCAGTAGCGCACCAGGGGCACGTTGAGCAGCACGAGAAAACAGTTGCCGACCCACATGCTGGCCACCAGACCCCAGAACAGATCGGGGTGGGTGGCGATCATGTTCGGGCCGGGCTGGATGCCCTTGACGATGAAGGCCGCCATCATCAGCGCCATGACGGCGTTCTCCGGAATGCCGATGGCCATGAGCGGGATGAAACTGGTGCGTGCCGCGGCCTCGTCGGCTGCCGCCTGACCGGCCACGCCTTCGATCGCGCCGCTGCCGATCTCGTGCTTGTGCTTGCTGAAGCGCTTGTCGGCTGCATAGGCCGCGAACTGCGCGATCGTGGGGCCGCCGCCGGGCAGGATGCCGAGGATCGAGCCGATCACGCTGCCGCGCAGGGCGCTCGGAATGATGCGCTTGAACTCGGGCCATGTCGGCATGAGCTTGATCTTCCCGTTGAAGGGCGTCAGCACGTTCTTCATGTCGAGGTTCTTCACGACCTCTGCAATACCGAAGCAACCCAGCGCAATGCTGATCAGGCCGATGCCGTCCGTCAGGAAAGGCAGGTTCATGGTGTAGCGCGCGACGCCGCTGTTGACGTCGGTGCCGACCATGCCCAGAAGAACACCCACCATTGCCATCGCCAGGCCGTTCAGCAGGCTGCCACTGCTCACGAAGCTGACGCAGAAGAACCCGAGCAGCATCAGCGAACAGTAGTCGGCCGGTCCGAACAGAAAGCCGACTTCGCCGAGCGCCGGCGCCATCGTCGACAGCACGACGATCGCGACCGTGCCGCCGATGAAGCTGGAGATGCCCGCGGTGAACAAGGCCAACCCCGTCTTGCCCTTGAGCGTCATCTGGTAGCCGTCGATGCAGGCCACGATGCTGCTCGCATGCGGGATCTTCATCGTGATGGCGCTCACGCTGTCCCCGTATTGCGCACCGTAGTAGATGCCGGCGAGCATGATGAGCGCGCCGCCCGTGGGAATCGAATAGGTCAGCGGAAGCAACAGGCTGATGGTCGACAGGGGTCCCAGGCCCGGCAGCAGTCCGACGAGCGTGCCCACCGTGCACCCGAGGGCGCAATACAGAAGATTCTGAAGCGTCAGTGCGTGCTCGAAACCGAACGCAAGGTTATGCAGGATGTCCATCAGTAGAGGGGCAAGTTGAGGCCGAGGAGGTTCTTGAACGCAAAGGCGACTGCAATCAGCCCCAACGAGGTCTTGATGTTGCGCACCACCGAATACGAAGTACCGGCGACAGTCGAGCAGAACACGAGGAAGATGATTCCGAGAATCATGTTGAGGTGCTCGGAAATGACCGCGAATCCGACAAGACTCAGCAGGATGAGAACGATGTTCTTGACGTTGTAGTCGAGCGGCACGGGTTCGACGAAGTGCGAGCGGATCACCTGGAGCAGCCCGATCACGAACAGGAATGAGCTCACCATCAATGGAAACAGACCGGGGCCGGACCGACTCAAATCGCCGATCGAGTAAGTCCTTGCAATCAGGCCGAACAGGAGTGCGATCGCCATGAGGAACAAGCCTCTGACGAAATTGCGATTGCTGAGCTTCATGCGACAACGACTCCGCAGTTCCGCCGGAAGGCTGTACATGTTGTGGGTTGGCCAGGGTTCATCCGTGTCTCCATCTTGTTGTTTTCCGCACCTTCGATTCACGCATCGATGCAGTGATTCAGGCGTTCGGATTCGACGGGATGGTAAGGATCAATGCTTCCAAAAACCTGCCATTTTTTCGACTGTCTTCCAAATACGTGTTATCACTAACAGTCAAATACGCGTTATCACCAACAACCGGATACGTGTTTTTACTAACAGCAAATGCGTACGCGGACGCGAAGTCCGGGTCGACGGCGATCAGTCTTCGGAACGCGGATACGTGAAGCTTTCCAGCATGTAGCCGAGTCCGCGCACAGTGGCAATGCGAACGTCGCCGCCGGCCAACTTGTGGCGCAGTCGGTGCACGACCTGCTCAATGGCATCGGGGCCGACATTGCTAGAGACCGGGAAGACTTTCCCCGAGAGATGCGATTTCTCGACGGGCGAATTGCTGCGTACCAGCAGGACGGAGAGTGCCGCGCTTTCGCGGCGCGTCAGCTGAAGCAATTGACCGGCCAGCGTGAAGGCTCGGCTGTCGGGGGCACATGACAACGAGCCGCACTGCAGCGCCGCGTTCCACCTCCCCCGGCTGCGCCGGACCAGTGCGGCGAGGCGAGCTTCGAGTTCTTCGACCGCGAAGGGTTTGGCCAGGAAGTCGTCGGCTCCTGCGTTCAGGCCTTTCACCCGATCCTTGACCGAGCCGTGTGCCGTCAGCACGAGAACGGGTGTCCGATTGCCTGCCTTTCGAACGTCCGCCAGCAACGTCAAACCGTGTTTGTCGGGCAGTTGAAGATCGAGAACGACGACGTCATAGTCGTTGCTGGCCAGCAATGATTCGGCAGTTCTTGCATCCGGCGCGTGATCGGGCACGAAGCCGCGTTGCTTGAAGGCGCGCACCAGCCACAAGGCCATCTCGGCCTCGTCTTCCACAAGCAATAGACGCATTCAAGACTCCTTCTATTCATTGCCGGTCCGGGCGATTGCACAAGCTGCTCGTTCCCTGCGCAGGTGGTTCAGCCCGAGAAGATCACGTCATCTCAATATCAAGGCATGCCAATTTCGCCGCGATAACTTATCTTGAGCGCAGGAGCGATTCTTCTGCGTCATGACCGATGTTCAATGTTGGCGATGAATCCAGTTCTCGTCTGACTTCGCCGACGATTGACGCCATACGGTCTTCTCGATTTCATACGGGAAGATCGATGAATGTAGCCGAGCGCTTAGATCGCTAGCTGGAGTCCCGAGTGCGCACCGATCTACAACTGTCTCGCGGATGGCGGATGGACTGTTGGGTGCCAGGACTCCGTCGGCGTCGATTTGGCAGGAAGCCAGTGATGTCTCCCCCATATCCGGTCGTTTCTCAACTGGAGTTGAGCGGCTCTCGACTGAGTGAACCGTGCGCCTGTCAAATGATCGATGAGGTGAATGCAAAGCGCCCGCGGGTACCGCACGAACTCCGCGAAAGCGGGTCGCGCAGTGCCGGCGGACAAGTTACTTTCTCATTCTTGCGCGCAGCACCCGCACGAGCCGCTCGAACGGCTGCAGCATCTCGCCTTCCGGCACGCTCGCGAAGCCGAGCACCAGGCCGCGCTCGCGCGGCGCTTGCACGAAGTAGCGCGAAAGAGCACGTGCGATCACGCCGCCTGCGAGCAACTCACGCTCGATCGCGAGATCGTCCACCGCGTCGGGCAGCGTGAGCACCACGTGCAGCCCCGCCTCGGTGTCGAGCGGATGGATCCATTCGCGGCCGAGCCAGCGCTCGACCAGGCTCACTAGCATCGAACGCCGCCCAGCATAGATCTGCCGCATGCGGCGAATATGGGCGGCGTAAGCGCCCTGCGACATGAATTCGGCGAGCGCGGCCTGCGTGAGCAGGTGGCCGCCACGATAGAACTCCGAATGCGCCACGTGAAAGCGCTCACCGAGATCGGACGGAACCACCGCATAGGCGATGCGCAGGCCCGGATAGAGTGTCTTGCTGAACGTGCCCACGTAGATCACCGGCCCGTCGGGCGCGAGTCCCTGAAGCGACGGCACGGGTCGGCCGGTAAAACGGAACTCGCTGTCGTAGTCGTCCTCGACGATCCACATGCCCTGACGCATGGCGTGATCGATCAGATCAAAGCGCCGCGCCATACTCATGATCGGCCCGAGCGGGTATTGATGCGACGGCGTGACGAACGCGAAGCGCGCATTCTCGCGGCCTTCCGCACGCGGCAATTGCATTCCCTCGACATCGACCCGCACTGGCAGCATGTGGATGCCGTTGATCGCCAGCACGCTGCGGATTCCCCAGTATCCCGGCTCCTCGACCCAGGCCGCGTCGCCCGCATCGCCGAGCAGGCGCACGACGAGATCGAGCGCCTGCTGAACCCCTTCCGTCACGATGATCTGCTGCGGCTCGCACACCACCGAGCGCGCCTGCCGCAGGTACTGCGCGATGCTCTCGCGCAGCGCGGCATGGCCGCCTCCCGTGGAATAGGTCATGAGCGACGGCGACATCGTCCTCGCCAACCGCGAGGCAATGCCCGCGAACTGGCGCTGTGGAAAGCGTGTGACGTCCGGCAGGCCCGGCATGAACGCGCCCCACTGCCTTGTCGACGCCTGGGCCTGATCGATGGCGGCGAACCCGCGCTGCGAGAGCGCAGAGCGTCGCGGCGGCACGCCGGAGACCCGGGGCGCGGGCGCGAGCGGCGCCGCATCGGGCATGCGTTCCCGCACGTAGGTGCCGCTGCCCACGACGGCGCGCAGATAGCCCTCGGCAACCAGCTGCTCGTAGACGAAGGTGGCCGTATTGCGCGAGAAGCCGAGTTCACGCGCGAGTTCGCGGGAGGCCGGCAGTCGTGACCCGGCTTCGAGACTGCCATCGTGGATGGCGCCGCGAATGCATTCGCACAGGCGCCGGTTGAGCGCGCCACGCGCCGGGGCCGTGCTCGACTGCGCAAGCCGCGCCAGCAGGAGATCACCGACGAGCGATCGCAATTGGCACCGTCCATCGAACGTGATTGGCGCTGGCCCCATGCGTCGATCGCACGTCCAATCGTCGCCATCGAACACCCCGGAGCCCTTCCCCATGTCCAGCAATCAGCAGATTCATCAACGCCGCCTCGCAGCGGCCTCGCGCGGCGTCGGCGTGATGTGCGATTTCTTTGCCGAGCGTGCCGAGAACGCCACGCTGTGGGATGTCGAGGGCCGCCGCTTCATCGACTTCGCCGGCGGCATCGCCGTGCTCAACACCGGCCACCGGCATCCGAAGGTGATCGCCGCGATCGAGCGACAGCTGCACCGCTTCACGCACACGGCCTACCAGATCGTGCCCTACGAGAGTGCGGTGTCGCTCATGGAAAGACTCAACGCCCTCGTGCCGATCGACGGCCTGGTCAAGTCGGCGCTCTTCACCACGGGTGCCGAAGCGGTGGAGAACGCCGTGAAGATCGCGCGTGCCCACACCGGCCGCTCGGCCGTGATCGCATTCAGCGCGGGCTTTCACGGCCGCACGCTGATGGGTCTCGCGCTGACCGGCAAGGTCGTTCCATACAAGAGCGGCTTCGGTCCGTTTCCGGCCGAGGTGTATCACGTGCCGTTCCCGGCCGGTCCGCAGGGCCCTTCGGTGGCAGCGAGCCTCGCGGCGCTCGAGCAGTTGTTCAAGTCGGATGTCGACCCTGCGCGCGTGGCCGCGATCGTGATCGAGCCCGTGCAGGGCGAAGGCGGCTTCAACGTCGCCCCCGCGGCGTTGCTGAGCGGCCTGCGCGAATGCTGCGATCGCCACGGGATCCTGCTGATCGCCGACGAAGTGCAGACCGGCTTCGGCCGCACAGGCCGGATGTTCGCGATGGAGCACTACCCCGTGCAGCCCGACCTCATCGCCATGGCCAAGAGCCTTGCCGGCGGCATGCCGCTGTCGGCGGTGGCCGGCAAGGCCGCGATCATGGATGCACCGGCGCCCGGCGGCCTCGGCGGCACCTACGCGGCCAATCCGCTGGCCGTGGCGGCATCGCACGCGGTACTCGACATCATCGCCGAGGAGCATCTTCTCGAACGATCGAACGTGCTGGGCGCGCGGCTGACGGCATTCCTCGAATCGCGCCGCGCGCAATGCCCGGCGCTGACGGACGTGCGGGGATTGGGCTCGATGATCGCCGCCGAGTTTGCCGATCCCGCAACGGGCCAGCCTTCGGCCGCGTTGGCCGCGCGCGTGCAGCAAGCCGCGCTCGCGCGCGGTCTGCTGCTGCTGACCTGCGGCACGGACGGCAACGTGATCCGCTTTCTGTATCCGCTCACGATCGACGACGCCCAATTCGAGGAAGCGCTCGGCCATCTTGACGCCGCACTCGCGCAAGCGGCGCAGGCCCCCATGCAGGCCGCGTGAACGCGCGCCAGCGCCCGAGACATGGGCGCTGGCGGTGCATCGCACCACAGGAAAGGTGGCGGCCTCCGCCTTTTTTGGCGTGCCGCAAAAGTCCTTGCCAAGGTGTTGGCCTTCTGACATCATTCGATTATACGAGTGTATAGAGTTTACTCGCACTCGCCCCTTCCGCCCCGCTCGCCCCAGGAGAAGAAAATGCCCGAGCCTCGCTTCGAGGTCTCCACCCAGTGGCTTCATGTCCACTTCAAGGAGCCCGTCGCTTTCGCCGAAACCTATGGATTTGCGGGCAATCAGGGGGCGGTCAACCTGGAAGGCGTTCTTCTGCGCCCACAAGGCGTGGCCTCGAAGACGCTGATCGTCTTCATGCACCCTGCCTCGACCTTGCAGCTCCTGCCCGTGCCGCGCGAGCTCGCGGCGCTCGGCATGCATGTCCTGTGCGCCGCGAGCCGCTATCCGCGCAACGACAGCGCCCTCATCATGGAGAAAGTCGCGATCGACCTCGGCGCGCACATCCGCCATGCGCGCGAGGTGCTGGGTTACCAGAAGATCGTGCTGGCGGGCTGGAGCGGCGGCGGCTCGCTCTCGCTGTTCTATCAATCGCAGGCCGAGCGGCCCGACATCACGCACACGCCGGCCGGTGATCCGGTGGACCTCGTCGGCGCGGGTCTGATTGCCGCCGATGCGGTGGTCTGCCAGGCAGCACACCTGTCGCGCGCCGTGATGCTGCGCGACATGATCGACCCGTCCGTGCGCAACGAGAACGACCCCGACGACCGCGACATCGAATTCGACCTCTACCACCCGGCCAACCCGAGCAAGCCGCCCTACGCACCGGACTATGTCGCCGAATACCGCCGGCGCCAGCTCGCGCGCATGCGCCGCATCACCGCGCAGGTGAAGCAAACGCTCGACATGCTTCGCCGGCGCGGCTCGGGCGAACTCGAACGCGGCTTCACCACGCATCGCACGCTGGCCGATCCGCGCTACCTCGATGCCGCGCTCGAACCCAATGCGAGGCGGCCGGGCTGGTGCTATCTCGGCAACCCCGAGACTGTTAACTCGGGACCCGTGGGACTGGCCCGCTTCTCCACGCTGCGCTCGTGGCTCTCGCAATGGTCGATCGACGACAGCCGCGTCGACGGCCTCGCCTGTGCCGCCCGGATCTCGGCGCCGCTGCTCGTGATCGAGAACGAAGCCGACGACTGCGTGCCTCAGCCCCACGCGCGCATGCTGTTCGACGCGGCCGGCAGCCGGGACAAGCAGTTTCAGGTGATCCGCGGCGCCACGCACTACTACGCGGGCCAGCCCGAACTGATGCTCGAGGCCGCGATGCTCACGCGCCGCTGGCTCGCCGAACGCGGCCTGCTCTCGTGATCGCAGGCGTCGCCCGTCCCTTTCCATCCGCCCATCTTCCGGAGTGCCCCCCATGAAAAAGAGACAGTTCAACAAGCTTCTGCTGACGGCCGGAGCGCTCGGCCTTGCCGACATCCCGCTCGGACTGACGCGGGCCTACGGGGCCACGCGCGGCGGCACGCTCAACGCCGTGCTGCAGCCCGAGCCTCCCACGCTCAACATCGGCGTGAACCAGCAGACGCCCACGCAGACCGTCGCGGGCAAGATTTTCCTGAGCCTGCTCACTTACGACTTCAAGCTGAAGCCCCTGCCCAGCCTCGCCAAGGCCTGGACCATATCGCCCGACGGCAAGACCTACACCTTCGCGCTCGAACGCAACGTGAAGTGGCACGACGGCAAGCCGCTCACGGCCGAGGACGTGGTCTACACCGTGACCGAATTCCTGCCCGTGACGCATCCGCGCGCCAAGGCCATCTTCGCGCGCTGCGAATCCGTGACAGCGCCGGATCCCTACACCGTGGTCTTCAAGCTCAAGGAACCGTTCGGTGCCTTCATCGGCGCGTTCGACATCTCCAACCTGCCGGTGATGCCCAAGCACATCTACGCAGGCACCGACGTGCAGAAGAATCCTGCCAATCTCAAGCCCATCGGCAGCGGCCCCTACAAGTTCAAGGAGTGGGTGCGCGGCTCGCACATCCATCTGGTTCGCAACGACGAGTACTTCAAGCCCGGCAAGCCTTACCTCGATGCGGTGATCTACCGCATCATTCCCGACGGCGCCTCGCGCGCGGTGGCGCTCGAGGAAGGCCAGGTGCAGCTCACGCAATGGACCGACCTCGAACTCTTCGATGCGCAGCGCCTCGCGAAGAACCCCAAGTTCACGATGACGACCAAGGGCTACGAATACTTCGCGCCCATCATGTACCTCGAGATGAACGTGCGCGGCGCGCCGCTCAACGACAAGCGCTTTCGCCACGCCATCTCGCACGCGATCGACCGCGAGTTCGTGCGCGACAAGATCCTCTACGGCTTCGGCAAGGTGGCCACGGGGCCGATCAGCTCCAAGACGCGCTTCTACGACGGCAATGTGCCGAGCTTCGATTTCTCGATCGCCAAGGCCACCAAGCTGCTCGACGAGATGGGCCTCAAGCCGGACGACAAGGGCGTGCGCGCGCGCCTTCGGCTGCCGGTCGCGCCCTACGGCGAGATGCCCGCGCGCGCCTGCGAATACATCCGCCAGGCGCTCTCCAAGCTGGGCATCGCCGTGACGCTGGAAACCTCGGACGCCGCGGGCTGGGCTCAGAAGATCGCGAACTGGGACTACGACCTCAATCTCACCTGGCCCTTCCAGTACGGCGACCCGGCGATCGGTGTCACGCGCAACTATGTGAGCTCGAACATCCGCAAGGTGCTGTTCTCGAACACCATCGGCTACTCCAACCCCGAGGTCGACAAGCTCGCAGACCAGGCCGCCGCCGAGATCGACGAGGGCAAGCGGCAGGCGCTCTACAGCCGCATGCAGAAGATCCTGGTGGAGGATTCGCCGATCGCGTGGCTGGTCGAAATGGAATTCCCCACCATCTACGACAAGCGATTGCAGGACCTCGTCACCACGGGCATCGGCATCCACGACAGCTTCGACGGCGTCTACTTCCAGGGATGATCGCCAGGGTGCGGCGCCAGTGCCGCATCCGCTTCGAACGATATGAATCAATCTCCCGCAGCGATCCTGGGCCCGGTTCTGGCCCGCTTCGCGAAGATGGCGGCCGTCATCGTCACGGTGGCCATCTTCAATTTCTTTCTCGTGCATGCGGCGCCCGGTGATCCCGCGCTGGTGATCGCCGGTCAGTCGGGCTCGACCGACGAGGCCTACATGGCGCGCATCCGCGCGGAGTACGGCCTGGACAAGCCGATCGCGGCCCAGCTGGCGAGCTACCTCGGCAAGGTGGCCACGCTCGATCTCGGCTATTCGTACCGCCAGCAGCGTCCGGTCACCGAAGTGATCGGGGAGCGCCTCGGGCCGACGCTGCTGTTGACCGGCACGGCCTTTCTCCTTTCGCTGATCGGCGGCATCGCGCTCGGCAGCCTGGCCGGCGTGCGCGCCGGAAAGCTCTCCGACACGCTGATCACCATCGTCTCGCTGGTGGTCTATGCCACACCGGTGTTCTGGCTCGGGATCATCCTCGTGCTGCTGTTCTCGGTACGCCTCGAGTGGCTGCCCGCCTTCGGCTACCAGACCGTGGGCGCGAGCCTGCATGGCATGGCGCTCTGGCTCGATCGAGCGAAGTACCTCGTGATGCCGGCGACGACGCTCGGCCTGCTCTACCTCGCCATCTACGCGCGGCTCATGCGCGCCTCGATCATCGAGGTGAGCCACCAGGACTTCGTGAAGACCGCGCGCGCGAAGGGCGCGAGCCGGCATCGCGTGCTCTGGCGGCACATGCTGCGCAACGCGATGCTGCCCGTCCTCACGATGGCGGGGGTGCAGGCCGGCACGCTGATCGGCGGCTCGGTGGTGATCGAAACCGTGTTCGCCTGGCCGGGCCTGGGCCGCCTCACCTACGAGGCGGTGCTGCAGCGCGACTACCAGCTGCTGCTGGGCATCTTCCTCGTGATGTCGATCGTCGTTTCCGTCTTCAATCTCGTGACGGACCTTCTCTACCGCGTGGTCGATCCCCGCATCCGCAGCGTCTAGGGACCATGAAGCGCCTCCTTTCCGCATTCATCCGCCGGCCCTCCGGCGTCATCGGGCTCGTGATCCTGGTCACGGTGCTCGGCGCCGCGCTGCTCGCGCCCTGGCTCTATCCGGGCAGTCCGTGGGACACGGTGGCCACGCCCTTCTCGCCGCCGGGCGCCGAAGGCATGCTCATGGGCAGCGACAGCCTCGGTCGCGACGTGGCCGCGGGCATCGTGCACGGCGCGAAGGTGTCGCTGATGATCGGTGTCGCCTCGACCTTCGTGGCGCTCGTCATCGGCGTCCTGGTGGGTGCGATCGCGGGCTACGCCGGCGGCCGCGTCTCCAGCGCGCTCATGGGCTTCACGGAACTCTTCCAGGCAGTGCCGGCCTTCGTGCTCGCGATCCTCTTCGTCGCCATCCTCACGCCTTCGGTCACGACCATCACCGTCGCGATCGCGATCGTGAGCTGGCCGCAGGTGGCGCGGCTCACGCGCGGGGAGTTCCTCTCGATCAAGGAGCGCGAGTACGTGCAGGCCGCCCGCTGCGCGGGCGAGGGGCCGGTCTCGATCGTCTGGCGCCATATCCTGCCCAATGCGCTGTCGCCCATCATCGTCACCGGCTCCCTCTCCATCGCAACCGCGATCCTGATCGAGAGCGCGCTGAGCTTCATGGGCCTGGGCGACCCCAACCTGATCAGCTGGGGCTACATGGTGGGTACGGCGCGCACCATGATCCGGCAGGCCTGGTGGATGAGCTTCTTCCCCGGCATGGCCATCCTGCTGACCGTGCTGGCGATCAATCTGGTCGGCGAAGCCCTCAATGATGTCCTCAATCCCCGCGTGAGCCGCCAATGAGCACTGCCGCCCCCCTTTTGCAGGTGCGCAAGCTGCGCATCGCGCTGCCCCGTTCCGGCGACCGCGCGCTGGCCGTCGACGGCCTCGACTTCGAGCTGCGCGACAACGAGATCGTCTGCCTCGTCGGTGAATCGGGCTCCGGCAAGTCGATGACGGCGCATGCCATCCTGGGCCTGCTGCCGCCGCGCGTGAGCATCGACCCGGCGAGCGAGATCGTTTGCGACGGCACGAATCTCGCGCACCTGTCCGAGGCCGAAATGCGCCCGTTTCGCGGCAGCCGCATCGGCATGGTGTTCCAGGAGCCGATGAGCGCGCTCAACCCGCTGCAGCGCGTCGGCGCTCAGGTGCGGGAAGCGCTGGTGCTGCATGGCCAGGCGCACGACGAGGCCGCGCTGCGCCAGCGCGTGATCACGATGCTCGCCGCCGTCGGGCTACCCGACCCCGGGCGCACCTACCGCGCCTACCCTTTCGAACTCTCGGGCGGACAGCGCCAGCGCGTCATGATCGCGATGGCACTCATCAACGAGCCGCGCGTGCTGCTCGCCGACGAGCCGACGACGGCGCTCGACGTCACCACGCAAAAGCAGATCCTCGACCTGATCCGCCAGCTGCAGGCCGAACGCCACATGGGCGTGCTCTTCATCACGCACGACATCGGCGTGGTTGCCGACATCGCCGACCGGGTGATCGTGATGCGCCATGGCTGCGCCGTGGAGGCGGGCACGCGCGACGAGGTGCTGCTGCGGCCCCGGCATGCCTACACGCGCGCGCTGATCGATGCGCTGCCGGGCCGCCGGCCTGCCGCGCGCAGCGATGCCGGCACGCGCACGGACACGCTGTTGCGCATCCGGCAGCTGTCGAAGCGCTTCGCGAGCGGCGGCGGCCTTTTCGCGCCGGCGCGCGAGGTGACGGCCGCGCGCGCGATCGACCTCGATATCTTCGCCGGCGAAACAGTGGCGATCGTCGGCGAGTCGGGTTCAGGCAAGTCCACGCTGGGCCGCATGGTCATGCGGCTCATCGAGCCCGACAGCGGGCAGATCGAGTTCGAAGGGCGCGACATCCTGCGCCTGGCCGGCCGCGAGCTCACGTCATTCCGGCGCCATGTCCAGATGATCTTCCAGGATCCATTCGCCTCCCTCAATCCGCGCATGCGCGCGGGCGAGGCGATCGCGCGCGGTCCGATCCGGCACGGCGAGGCGCCCGCTGCGGCGCGCGCACGGGCGCGCGCACTGCTCGAACGCGTGGGCCTCGGCGCCAGCGCGGCCGATCGCTTTCCGCACGAGTTCTCCGGCGGCCAGCGCCAGCGCATCTCGATCGCGCGTGCGATCGCACTCGAGCCGCGCCTCCTGATTGCCGACGAGGCGGTGTCGGCGCTCGACATGTCGATCCAGTCGCAGATCCTGCAGCTGCTGGCCGAACTCCGGCGCGAATTCCATCTGACGCTGCTGTTCATCACGCACGACCTGCGCGTCGCGGGCGAGATCGCCGACCGCGTGGTGGTGATGCGCCGCGGCGAGGTGGTCGAGGTCGGCACGCCCGACGAGGTGCTGGGCACGCCCCGGCACGACTACACGCGCCAGCTCGTGGCGGCCGTGGCGGGTGCGGATTTTCTCGGCACGCTCGGCGACGACGCATCGCCGCTGAGAGCCCGCGCATGACCCTCCCGATCGATACCGAGGACGAGATGCGCGAGGAGCTCGCCACGCTCTACCGCCTGATCGCGCATTTCCGCATGACCGACCTGATCGACACGCACATCAGCGCGCGCGTGCCGCACACCGAGCATTTCCTCATCAACGAATACGGCTGCCTCTTTCACGAGATCAGGCCCGACCAGCTCGTGAAGATCGACCGCAACGGCGACATCGTCGACCGCGAGCGCGAGGGCCGCAAGCGCGTCAACCGCGCGGGCTTCGTCATCCACTCGGCTGTGCACATGGCGCGCGAGGACGTGGCCTGCGTGGCGCACACGCACACGGCGGACGGCATCGCGGTGGCGTGCCAGGAGGCCGGGCTGCTGCCGATCTCGCAGCATGCGCTCAGGTTCCATGGTCGGCTGAGCTACCACGACTACGAAGGTATCGCGGTCGACCTCGACGAGCGGGAACGCCTGATCCGCGACCTCGGCCGCAACGAGGCGATGATCCTGCGCAACCACGGTTTGCTCGCCATCGGGCGATCGGTGGCCGCGGCCTTCGCCAACATTTATTTTCTCGAACGCGCCTGCCAGGTGCAGACCAAGGCACAGGCCGGCACCGGGCCGCTGCGCATGCCTTCGGCCGAGGTGATGGCGCGCACGGCCGCCCAGTTCGACCCCGACCAGAGCGACTGGCACAGCCAGCTCTTCTGGGCGTCGGCGCGCCGGCTCGTCGTCTGAAGGTGTCAGGCCGGACTGGCGGTGCGCGTGCGGCGGCTCGGCGCGGCGGCTTTCTTCGCGGCCGGCTTGCGCTTCGACCCGGCCGTCACGCGCTTGTCGACGCC
The DNA here is from genome assembly GCF_901827165.1 of Variovorax sp. SRS16. Taxonomy (NCBI): domain Bacteria; kingdom Pseudomonadati; phylum Pseudomonadota; class Betaproteobacteria; order Burkholderiales; family Comamonadaceae; genus Variovorax; species Variovorax sp. SRS16. The sequence goes on along the minus strand of NZ_LR594666.1, from coordinate 1,335,909 downwards.
GGCCGGCCGGTCGATCGGCATCTGCGCCGGCACCACATCGGGCGCGAGCATGCCGAGCCAGAACGACATCATCTGCGCGAGCAGTTCGCGCGGCTCGAAGTCGTCGCTCGAGAGCGTCCACTCGGCCCAGATGCCCTTGAGGTAAGTGGTGATGGTGCGCGTGACCATGCGGCAATCGGCCTTGCTGCCGTGGTCGCGCGCGACCGCCGTCACCAGCGCGAGCAGTTGCTGCTCGAAGCGCGCATAGATCTCTTCATGCACGCGCTTGACCACCTTGTTGGTGTGCGTGAGTTCGAAGAAGAGAAAGCGGATGCGCACATAGTTGCGATCGAGCAGCGGCGGTTGCAGGCCCGCGTTGATGAAGGCCACGAGCTGGCTCATGGAATCGGGCGGCGTGCGCGCCAGCAATTCCTGGGTCTGCTCCTTGAGGCGCTCGGACATGTTGCGATAGGTGGCGGCGAGCAACTCGTCCTTGCTGTTGAAGTGATGCCGCACCATGCCGAGCGAGAGCCCCGCCTCGCTCGCGATGGTGCGCACGCTAGTTTCGAAAACGCCGCGATCGCACAGGCATCGGAAGGTCGCATCGATGAGCTCCTGCCGCCGCACATCGGGGGCCTTCTTCGAGAAGCTTTTTCGGTCGGGGACGGAGACAACGTCGCTCATTCTTTTCAGGCCTGGGTGTCGAGGGACGATACCCGAAATCCATCGGATCCGGAGATGCGTCTTCATGCGTGCGACCGCATCGCGATCGGCACTGGCTTTTTATAATACGAGTGTATAGAATAACCCGGAATCGATTGCCTGCGTGCGAGCGTTGCGCCGCCCGCATGTCCTCCCCACGATCCGGAGCCCACCGATGACCATCCCCTCCCAGCCCCTGCGCTACGTTCCCCGCGGCGACATCTCCATCAACAAGACCGAGCTTCCCCGGTCGCGACATCTGTCGGGCGACATCTACACCTCGCCCGAAATCTACGCACGCGAAATGGAGGAATACTTCTTCAAGGAATGGCTCTTCATGGGCCGCGTCGAGCAGTTCGGCAAGCCCGGGGATTTCCAGGCCCGCCGCATCCTCGGCCGCCCGGTGCTGATCGCGCGGAACAAGGCCGGCGACCTGCACGCCTTCCACAACATGTGCCGCCACCGCGGTGTGGAAGTGGCCGATGGCGAGGGCAATGCGCGCTCGTTCAAGTGCCCCTACCACGGCTGGACCTACGACCTCGACGGCCAGCTCGTTGGCGCTGCCTACATGAAGGACACCGAGGGCTTCGATCCCGGCACATGCCGGCTGCCGGGCATCCACCTCGATGTGTGGCGCGGCAACATCTTCATCAATTTCGCCGAGCAGCCCAAGCCTTTCGCCGAAGCCACGGCCGACCTCGAGCGCGACTTCGCGATGCTGCACACCGAGAACGTGCGGCTCGCCGACATCGCGCGCATGACGCTGAAGTGCAACTGGAAGTTCTTCCATGAGAACCTCATGGACTACTACCACGTCGGCGTGCTGCATGCGAAGACCTTCGGGCAGCGCTTTTCGTGGACGCCCGAGAACCTCGTCCTCAAGCCCGGCGGCGGCCTCACGATGCGCTACCTCTCATCGCCTTCCACACCGGATGGCGTGAGCCTGTTCGGCAAGGCGCCCTGGCTGGCGCACGAGGAGAACTCCTTCGCCTGCACGGCGTTCTACCCGCCCAACATGACGCTCTTCGGCCGCATCGACATGGTCAAGATCATCACGGCCTGGCCCACCGGACCGGACAGCTGCGAGGTGGCGATCTACATGATGTTCCCCGCCGAGTTCTTCGCGCACGAGAACCTGCAGCAGAAGATCGACGTGTATCGCCAATACCAGAATGCGATCTACGACGAAGACCGCTCGATGATCGAATCGATGCAGCGTGCGATGGCGCTGCCCAACTACGAGCCGGGCCGCCTCTCGGTGATGGAGAAGCCGATCCATCATTTCCTCGGCAGCTATGTCGATCGCATCTTCGGGCCTGCCGAGGCCTGATCGAAGAACACGATGGCTTTCGCACTGCAGGATTCGCCACCGGCCGCGCAGGACCGTCTGCGCACGGCGGTGGTCGAGCGCATCCGCCGCCTCACCGAAGACACGGCCGAACTCACGCTGGCCGCAGCCGACCCGCAAGCGGCGCCCATCGAGGCCGGCGCCCATGTGCGCGTCGATTTCGGCGCGGGCCTCGTGCGCTGCTATTCACTGTGCAATGCCGGCGAGCGCGCAGAGCGCTATGTGATCGCGGTCAAGCGTGAGCCCGGTTCGCGCGGCGGCTCCGCGGCCGCACACGCGCTCGCGGTGGGCGCGCGCGTGAGGGTGTCGGCGCCGATCAACCGGTTCGAGCCCGATTGGCGCGAATCGCGCCACCTGCTGATCGCAGGCGGCATCGGCATCACGCCCCTCTATGCCATGGCGCAGGCGGCGCTGCATCGCGGGCATGACTTCGTGCTGCACTACTTCGTGCGCGACACCGGGCATGCGGCCTTCCTGGCCGAACTGAACACGGCGCCCTTCGCAGGGCATCTTCGCTTGCATGCGGGCCTCGATGCCGACGCCGTGCGCGCCCGAACGGCCGACATCGTGGCCGAGGCCGGCGACAACGAAGGCATCTACGTCTGCGGCCCGGCGCCGCTGATCGAGCTGGTGCGCACGCAGGCCGCGGCGCGCCTGCCTGTGCAACGCATCCACTGGGAAAGCTTCGGCGGCGATGACAGTGCCGCCACAGCCGAGGGCGACGCGCCGTTCGAGATCGCGATCGCCAGCGGTGAAGGCCCCTTCGTCGTGCCGCCGGGCCAGAGCGCGCTCTCGGTGCTCCTGGCGGCCGGCGTCGATGCGCCCTTTTCCTGCCGCGAAGGCGAGTGCGGGATGTGCGTCGTCGACGTGATCGAGGGCATCCCCGACCACCGCGACCGCTTCCTGAGCGACGCCGTGCGCGCGAAGAACGGCTGCATGGCGCTGTGCGTTTCGCGAGCGCGCAGCCCTCGCATCGTCGTCGACCTCTAGGCGGCGCATCGCCCCGCTCGATCATTTCAAGGAACTCCATGTTTTCACATCCCCGTCTGGTGCGTGCCGCCGACAACCTCGTGCGCGAGCAGTTCTGCGTCTCTCCAGGCGAAAGCGTGCTGCTCACGGCCGACTCGAGCGTCGAGCGCGAACTCGTCGACGCGGTCGTGCAGGCCGTGCTGCGGCAAGGGGGCAAGCCGCTGGTCGCGCTGGCGCCTTCGCTGCCGTTCCAGGGCGGGCTCTCCGATCCCTATGTGGGCGATTCGCTCGCGGCCGCGGTGGTGGCTTCCGATGTCTGGCTCGACTTCTGCTTTCCCTACCACGCCGGTTCGCGCATCCACAACGCGGCGATGGAAGCCCGGCGCTGCCGCTACGGACTCATCGCGATCTCGCGCGCGGACAGCCTCGCGCGGCTCTATGGCGGCGTCGAGTTCAGCACCTTGCTCGACTTCAACATCGGCTTCATGGAGTTCGTCTCCGAGCATGCGGGCGAGACTGCGCGCTTCACCTGCGCGGCGGGCACCGACGTGAGCTTCGTGCTCGACAAGGTCAAGCTCAAGCGGCCGCGCAGCATGCGCGCGCCGGGCATGGACACGGTGCCGGGCGCACAGAGCCTGTACCCGACGAAGGATTCGGTGCGCGGCCGCATCGTCATCCAGGCCCTGTTCGACGAGACCTACCGGCGCCTGCGCAAGCCCATCGTCATCGAGGCCGACGGCCACATCACCCGTGTCCACGGCGAGGCACCCGAGGACGCGGCGAGCTTCGAACGCGCGCTGCGCCGCGCGAGCGGCGAGAACACGCTCGGCACCTTCGTTCATTTCACCTACGGCTTCCATCCGGCCGCGCGGCTCACCGGAGACCAGTTCGTCGAGGACATCCGCCTTCCGGGCAGCAATGCCATCGGCATGGGCCTGCCGTGGTGGGAATCCGGCGGCGGCGAGAACCATCCGGACGGCATCGTGCTCGACCAGTCGCTGTGGATCGGCGACCTGCAGATCGTGGACCAGGGCCGCTTCGTCGGACCCGCGCCGCTGCGCGCGCTGCACGACGCGATGCTGCGCCGCCTCGATTGAAGAACCGACTCATCTGCTCAGAAAGGAGCCCTGATCCATGGCTGTCCGAAGCATTCTCAAGATGGGCAACCCGGCGCTGACCGTCGTCTCCGAGCCGGTGGCCGACCCTTCGTCACCCGGGATCCGCGCGTTGATCGACGACATGCGCGAGACGCTCGATTCGGTCGCCGGCATCGGCCTTGCCGCGCCGCAGATCGGCACGCCGCTGCGCGTGGTGCTCTACGCCCTGCCGGCCTCGCGCATCCCCGAGCATGCGCGCACGCAGCCGGTGCCGTGGACGCCGCTGATCAACCCGGTGATCACGCCGCTCACCGACAGGACCGTGAATCTCTGGGAGCGCTGCCTCTCGCTGCCGGGACTCTACGCCCGGGTGCCGCGCCATCCGCACATCATGATCCGCTGGCAGTCGCTCGACGGCCAATGGAACGAGCGCGAGTGTCGCGGCTACCACGCAACGCTGCTGGAGCACGAGTGCGACCACCTCGACGGCGTTCTCTATCCCGCGCGGATGCCCGATGCGAGCGCGCTCGCATTCGCCTCCGAGGTGTGCGGGCCGCGGGGCGTCTACACCTACTCGGCCGCCGAATTCGACGGCGGCGACGACGACGCGTCGTGAGCGCGGCTCTGCGAGGCGCGGCTGCGCGAACCCGAAGCGCAAGGGGTATCGCCTGAGCGCCGGGCTCGCAAGGCGACCGATGCGATGAACTGCCGCACCGTGCTCGCGCTCGTCAGCCAGCGCCACGATCTTTCGGCTTTCAAGCCCATGATCGAAGATGCCGATCCCGGGCTCGACGTCGTGGTCTGGCCCGATCCGCGCTGCCACGACGCCGAGATCATTGCGGGATGGGAAGTCCCGCCAGGGCTCTACGCCAGGATGCCTCGCCTGCGGCTCGTGCACAGCATCGCGGCGGGTGTGGACAACGTCATTGCGGGCCAGGCGCTGCACGCAATCCCGGTGTGCCGCGTCGTCGATCCGCTGCTCGCCGAAGGCATGCTGCAGTACGTACTCTGGGCCGTGCTTTATTTTCATCGCCGCTTCGACGAGGCACTCCGAAGCGGGGCGCGCCACGCCTGGACTCGGCCAGTGCAGACGCCGGCGGCCCGGTGCCGCGTCGGCCTGATGGGGCTGGGCGAAATGGCGAGCCGCGTCGCGACGATCCTGCCGTCGCTCGGCTACACGGTGAACGGCTGGGTGCGCACGCCGCGCGAATTCCAGGGAGTGAATGTGTTCAGCGGGGAAGCCGGGCTTCTGCCATTCCTCAGGGCCACGGACGTGCTCGTTTGCCTGCTGCCGCTCACCGAGGCCACGCGCGGCATCCTCTCGCACACGACCCTGGATGCGCTGCCTCGAGGCGCGGCGCTGGTGCATTGCGGCCGCGGCGAACATCTCGTGGAGCGCGACCTCATCGAAGCGATCGCGCGGGGGCCATTGCGCGGCGCGGTGATCGACGTGTTCGAACAGGAACCTTTGCACACGGACAGCCCGCTCTGGTCGACGCCCGGCGTGCTGATCACGCCGCACATGGCGACCATGGCTCGGCCCGAGACGGTGGTCGCGCAGGTCGTGGAGAACGCCGCCCGATTGCGGCGCGGCGAAGCCCTCGTGCGCAGAGTCGATCTCGAACTCGGCTATTGAGGCCAGCGTAGCGCTTCGGCCATCGAACTTCCCGTTCGGCGCTCTCTTTCCTCGCGCGCGGAGCACGAAGCGCGCGAGCCGGCGGACATCCCAGGGGCCTTTCTTCAAGTGCTGGGCGTACCTGCGGCCATCTCCGGGCTGTAGCCTGGCGGCCGCTGCGAGACGATCAGGACCTTGGCGCTGCCGCTGGCGCCAGCCACATCGGCATGGGGCACCGAACTGTCGAACAGTGCGCTCGCGCCCGCCTTCATGACGCGCGGCGCATGACCCTGCATGTGCAGCAGCAGCGTGCCCGACAGCACATAGCAGAACTCCTCGCCGGGATGCGCCGCGAGCCCGCCGACCTCGTCGAGATCGCCCGTGTGCACCTCCACCAGGAGCGGCAGTTGGCGCGCCGCGTCGCTGGCGTGGAGGATCCGCGCGCTGGATTGCCGGATCTCGGTGGACTGGCCTTCGCCCGGATCGGCGAAGCTCAGGAGGCGTTCGCCGGACGGCAGCGGCTGCGCGCCCGGCAGGCCGGCCCAGTCGGTGCCCAGGCCCACCATCACGCGTGCCAGCACCCCGAAGGTCGGCGACATCTTGTTGTTCTCGATGCGCGAGAGCGTGGCCGCCGGCAGGATTTGCTCTGCCAATTCACCTGAATGAAAACCCGCTGATATCAACACGCCACACAGACAGAAATCCGAGACGCGAAGAGGACAGACGAGACCGCCTGGACAAGAAAAACCCCGAAACCTATGCTGGACGCAGGTTTTCGGGGTTTCTTGAGGCTGCCTGAGACAGCCTGAAAAAATGTCACTGGAGGAGAGGGAGGGATTCGAACCCTCGGTCCGTTCGCACGGACGCCTGATTTCGAGTCAGGTACATTCGACCACTCTGCCACCTCTCCGGTGTCTGTCGAGCCCGGAATTCTAGCAGAGCCCGTGCCGCGATTTCCCTCTCAGGCGCGCAGCACCTCGATGCCGCCGAGGTACGGCCGCAGCGCCGCCGGCACGGTGATCGAACCGTCCTCGTTCTGATGGTTCTCGAGCACCGCGACCAACGTGCGGCCCACCGCCAGGCCCGAGCCGTTGAGGGTGTGCACCAGCTCGTTCTTGCCCTTCGCATTCTTGAAGCGGGCCTGCAGGCGGCGCGCCTGGAAGGCCTCGCAGTTCGAGACCGAGCTGATCTCGCGGTAGGTGTTCTGCGCCGGCAGCCAGACCTCGAGGTCGTAGGTCTTGGCCGCGCCGAAGCCGATGTCGCCGGTGCACAGCAGCACCACGCGGTACGGCAGTGCCAGCGCCTGCAACACCGCCTCGGCATGCTTCGTCATGGCTTCGAGGGCTTCGTAGCTGTGGTCGGGATGCGTGATCTGGACCATCTCGACCTTGTCGAACTGATGCTGCCGGATCATGCCGCGCGTGTCGCGCCCGGCGCTGCCCGCTTCCGAACGAAAGCAGGGCGTGTGGGCAGTGAGCCTGATCGGCAATTGCGACTCCGCCACGATCTCGTCGCGCATGAAGTTGGTGAGCGGCACCTCGCTGGTGGGAATCAGATAGAGCGCCGCGTGGTCGGGCGCGGGCTCGCCTTCCTGGCCGCCTTTCTTCGCGGCGAACAGATCGCCCTCGAACTTGGGCAACTGGCCGGTGCCGCGCAGCGTCTCCGCGTTGACGACATAGGGCACGTAGCACTCGGTATAGCCATGCTGCTGCGTCTGCACGTCGAGCATGAACTGCGACAGCGCACGGTGCAGGCGAGCGATCGGCCCCTTCATCACCGTGAAGCGCGAGCCCGAGAGCTTGGTGCCCATCTCGAAATCGAGGCCCAGCGGTGCGCCGAGGTCGACGTGGTCCTTGGCCGCGAAGCCGAGTTCCGGGGCCGCCGCGCCGTCGCCGCCCTGCGGGCTCCAACGGCGGACCTCGACGTTCGCCTGCTCGTCCTCGCCGACGGGCACGCTCTCGTGCGGCAGGTTCGGCACCGCCATCAGCAGCGCGTGCAGTTCGGGCTGGATCTCGTCGAGCCGGACGGCCGAGGATTCCTGTTCGGCCTTGAGCGCGTTGACCTCGGCCATCAGCGCATCGACCGATTCGCCCCTGGCCTTCAGCGGCCCGATCTGCTTGTTGAGGGTGTTGCGGCGCGCCTGCAATTCCTCGGTGCGGGTCTGCAGGGTCTTGCGCTCGGCCTCGAGCGCGGTGAACGCGGCGACGTCGAGAAAAGTCTGGTTCTTCTTGCGCGTTTCGAGCCGGGCGACCACCGACGGAAGATCCTTGCGGAGCGACGTAATATCAAGCATCAGGTGATTTTAGAGGGCACGACTCCGTGCCCCGTGCGCCTGATGTTCAACCCAGGGAAACAACATGCAAGCCTATCTGACCTTCAACGGCAATGCGGCCGAAGCACTCGCCTTCTATGCGAAATGCCTGGACGGCAAAATCCTCTTCAGCATGACTTTCGGCGAGAGTCCGATGGGCAAGGACACGCCCGCCGCGCTCAAGGACAAGATCATGCACGCCACGCTCGAAGCGCGCGGCCACCAGATCATGGCGTCCGATGCGCCGCCCGAATATCCCTTCGAAGGCTACAAGGGTTTCTCGCTCTCGGTCCAGGCCAAGAACGTGCAGGAAGGCGAAGCGCTGTTCAAGGCGCTCGGCGCAGGCGGCAAGGTCACGATGCCCTTCGGGCCTCAGTTCTGGTCGACGGGCTTCGGCGTGCTCGAAGACAAGTTCGGCGTGCCGTGGATGATCAACACCGAAGAAATGCCCGCCAAGAGCTGAACGTTCAGGCCAGCGTGGCGGGATCGACGTTCGCGCCGCAGACGATGAGGCAGATCTTCTCGCCCTCGCGCGGCACATAGGCGCCGCTTTGCAGCGCGGCCAGCGGCAGCGCCGCGGCCGGTTCGACGGCCAGCTTCAGTTCGCGCCACAGCCACAGCTGCGCCGAACGGATCGCCTCGTCGGACAGCAGCAGCGCATCACGCACGTGACGCTGCGTGATCTCCCACGAGATCGCGCCGATGCGCCGCGCGCCGAGCGAATCGGCCGCGACGCCGCCGACGTCGACATCGATCGGCTCGCCCGCCGCGCGCGCGTTGAACAGCGTCGGTGCGCGCTCAGGCTCCAGCGCCACCACGCGGCTGCGCGCTTCGAACCAGCCGGCGAGTCCAGCGATCAGACCGCCGCCGCCCACGCTGACGAGCACGGCATCCGGCATGCCGCCCTGCTGCTCGATCTCGCGGCCGAGCGTGCCTGCGCCGGCCACCACTTCGGGCTGATCGTAGGCATGGGTGAGCAATGCACCGGTCTCGCGCTGCCGCTCGAGGCAGGCCGAGAGCGCATCGCCATAGACCTCGCCGCCAACGACCACTTGTGCGCCGAGCGCGCGCAGCCGGGCGCGCTTGGCCTCGGACGACACGACCGGCAGGAACACCTCGCATGGCACGCCGAGCGCCTGCGCCGCCGCGGCCGTCGCGATGCCCGCGTTGCCGCCGGAGGCCACGATCGCGCCGCTGGCAGGAATGTCGTTGGCCAGCAGCCGGTTCATCATGCCGCGAGCCTTGAAGCTGCCGCTGATCTGCAGATGTTCGAGCTTCAGCCAGACCTCGGCACCGCGCGCTTTCAGGCCGAGCGCTTCGCCCCTCAGCTTCCACAGCGGGGTCTCGCGCAGAAAGCCCGGCACTCGCGCGTGCAGACGTTGCGCTGCGGCCTCGATGTCGTGGCGCCAGTCGATCGTCGCGATCGTCGCGGCGCTCACGAGATGTGCCCCGGCGCGGGGATGTCGTCCAGCTTGAGGCCCTTGGGCAATGGGAACTTGAGCGTCTCCTCGATGCCCTGCATCTTGCGCACCGACACCGCGCCCAGCGCCTTGATGCGATCGATCACCTCGCGCACCAGCACCTCGGGTGCGGACGCACCGGCCGTGAGGCCGACGCTGTGCTTGCCCTCGAACCATTCGGGCCGCAGCTCGGCGGCGGAGTCGACCATGTAGCTCTCGGTGCCCAGGCGCTGCGCGAGTTCGCGCAGGCGGTTGCTGTTGGAACTGGTCGGGCTGCCGACCACGATCACCAGCTCGACCTGCGGGCTCAGCAGCTTCACCGCATCCTGTCGGTTCTGCGTGGCATAGCAGATGTCCTGCTGCTTGGGCTCGCGCACGCTCGGAAAGCGCGCGCGCACCGCGGCCGAGATCTCGGCCGCATCGTCGACCGACAGCGTGGTCTGCGTCACGACGGCGAGCCTGGCGGTCTGAGCGGGCGACACATGGGCCACGTCGGCCACGTCCTCGACCAGGTGGATGCCGCTGGAAAGCTGGCCCATCGTGCCCTCGACCTCGGGATGCCCCTTGTGGCCGATCATGATGAACTCGTAGCCCTCCTTCGCGAGCTTGGCGACCTCGACGTGCACCTTGGTCACCAGCGGGCAGGTGGCGTCGAAGACCTCGAAGCCGCGCGCGCGCGCCTCGGCCTGCACGGCCTTGCTCACGCCATGGGCGCTGAACACCAGCGTCGCACCGGGCGGCACTTCGGCCAGATCTTCGATGAAGATCGCGCCCTTGGCCTTGAGCTCGTTCACCACATAGGTGTTGTGCACGATCTCGTGCCGCACGTAGATCGGCGCGCCGAACTTCGCCAGCGCGCGCTCGACGATCTCGATCGCGCGGTCGACGCCAGCGCAGAAGCCGCGTGGCTCGGCCAGAAGGACCTCCTTCACGCTGTTCATGGGTGCCCCCACGCTCGGCACTTCGTGTCCTCGCTGCCCCCCGAGGGGGCGCGAGCTTGCTTGGGACGGCCCGGCGCGGCGCTCACAGGATGCCGATCAGTCGCAGCTCGAAGGTCACCGGCTGGCCTGCGAGCGGATGGTTGAAGTCGAAGCGCACGGCGGTCTCGTTCGACTCGATCACCGCGCCGGCGTAGCTGCCCGTGCCGTCGGGCGTGGGGAACTGCACCACGTCGCCGACGGCATAGTGCTCGTCGGGATCGCCCATCTTCGCGAGCAGGGTGCGTGCCACCCATTGCTGCATCTCGGGATTGCGCTCGCCGAAGGCCTCGCCGGGCGGCAGCTCGAAAGTGGCGTGCGTCCCCTCTTCCAGCCCGAGCAGCCGCTGCTCGACCGCGGGCGAAAGCTCGCCCGTGCCGAGCGACAGCGTGGCCGGCTTGTCGTTGAAGGTGTTGATGATGTCGCCCGCAGGTCCGGCCAGCCGGTAATGCAGCGTGAGGAAGGAACCGGGCGTGACGGCGGCGGCGGATGTGGGCAAAGACAAGATGGGCGGTCCCTATACACTGGGCCTTGTATTTTAGGGAGTGGGGCCAGAGCCCTCATCAAAGCATGTCTTTCAAGGATTTGCCTGCCGAAGCCCGGCCGCGCGAAAAACTCATCGCACGCGGCGCCGGCGCGCTCGGCGATGCCGAACTGCTGGCGCTGCTGTTGCGCACCGGCGTCGCCGGCAAGAACGTGCTGCAGCTCGCACAGGAGCTGCTCGACGGCTTCGGCGGCCTCGCCGGCCTGCTGCATGCCGACCTTCCTGCGCTGCGGCGCATCAAGGGCTTGGGCGGCACTGCCAAGCGGGCCGAGCTGACGGCCGTGCTCGAGCTGGCGCGCCGCGTGCTGGGCGAGCGCCTGAAGCAGCGCACGGTGTTCGACTCGCCGGATGCGGTCAAGCACTACCTGCAGCTCCATCTCGCCGCCAAGGCGCACGAGGTGTTCGCCGTGCTCTTCCTCGACGCGCAGCACAAGCTGATCGCGCTCGAGGAACTGTTCCGCGGCACGCTCACGCACACCAGCGTGTATCCGCGGGAGGTGGTCACGCGTGCGCTGCATCACCAGGCCTCGGCCCTGGTGCTGGCGCACAACCATCCGAGCGGATGCACGGAGCCCTCGCGCGCCGACGAATCCCTCACGCGCACGCTCAAGGCCGCGCTCGCGCTGGTCGACGTGCGCGTGCTCGACCACATGATCGTGACGCCGGGCGAGACGCTGTCGATGGCCGAGCACGGGCTGCTCTGAAGCCGCGGCAACCCGCGTCTGCAATCCCGCACAATGGGGGCAAGGCGGCGAACGCCTGTCACGCCCATGCCCGTCAAGCCGAATCATCTCCGCAGCCTCGCCGACCTCAAGCAGGTGCAGCGCTCGCTCGCCGAACGGCGCGAGCGCGAAGCGGCCGAGGCCGCGGCGCACGCAGCGGCCGAGAAGAAGCGCGCGGCCGAGCAGGACCTGTTCACGCGCGCGATCGGCGCCACGCAGCCGCTGCGGCGCAAGGCGGCGGTGCCGCTCGCGCCCGAACCGCCGGCGCCGATCCCGGTGCAGCATCAGCTCGACGAGCAGCGCGTGCTGCACGAGTCGCTGTCCGACGAGTTCGATGTCACCACGCTGCTCGATGCCGACGATGCGATGAGCTTTCGCCGCACCGGCATCCATACCGACGTGACGCGCAAGCTGCGCGCCGGCGAATGGTCGATCCAGCGCGAGATCGACCTGCACGGCATGCGCAGTGACGAAGCGCGCGAGGCGCTCGGCGCCTTCGTGCGCACGGCCCACAAGCAGGGCCTGCGCTGCGTGCGCGTGGTGCACGGCAAGGGCATCGGCTCGCCCGGCCGGCAACCGGTGCTCAAGGCCAAGGTGCAGCGCTGGCTGATCCAGAAAACCGAGACGCTGGCCTTCGTGCAGGCCAAGCCGTCGGAAGGCGGTGCAGGTGCGTTGGTGGTGTTGCTGGCGCCCACGCGACGCTGAGCTTCGCTACTCGCCTCTGTTCCGCATCCAGTCGGCGGTCTGAAAGAACGAACCGCGCAGGCGCTCGCGCAATTCCTCGGGCACGCCGGTCTCCCCCATCGCCTGGTCCATGCAGGCCAGCCACTGATCGCGTTCCCTGATGCCGATGGTGTGGCCGCCGATGCTCTGCGGCATGTGCCGGGCGCGCAGCATCGGATGGCCGAAGCGATCGGTGTAGTGCTGCGGGCCGCCGAGCCAGCCGCACAGGAACCAGAACAGGCGCTGGCGCGCGTTGTCGAGGGTCGTCCCGTGCACCGCGCGCAATTGCGCGTAGCCTGGCTCGAGGTCCATGAGGTCGTAGAAGCGCTCGACCAGCGCATGGACGCGGGCTTCGCCGCCGATCCATTCGTAGGGCGTGTCGAAGGGGGCCTTGTCTTGTATCTGCATCGGGCGCCATTGTCGCCACATGCGAATGCACCCGGCGCGCCGCGGCCCATTCGGCCGCGCGGCTACAGCGCGCCCTCGGGAACCACCTTCAGCAGCAGCCAGTCCGTGACGCGCTGGAACAGGCTCGCGCCGGGCTCGTCGCGAATCACCTTGTCGCTGCCGTCCACGTCGTGCTCCACCCATTCGAGCGCGCCCGCCGCGTCGAGCCGCAGCTCGTAGGCGCCGAGCTCGCGAGCGGGCATCAACGTGTAGAACTGGGCGGTGAGGTCGGGGCTGTCGATCACGAGGCCGATCTCGGTGTTGAGGCGGGCCGAGCGCCCATCGAGGTTCATCGAGCCGACGAACAGCCGGCGATGGTCGACCACGGCGATCTTGGCATGCAGCCGGCCGCTCGAGCTGCGGAAGTCGCCGAGCTGCCGGTCGCGCCGCGCCAGCGTGCCGCCCAGCTCGTAGATGTGTATGCCCGCCTTGAGCATGGCGAGCCGGTAGCGTGCATAGCCGGCATAGACCAGCGACTCGTCGGTAGCGTCGAGCGCGTTGGTCAGCACGTCGACACGCACGCCGCGTCTCACGCTGTCCTCGAGCACCTTCATGCCGTTGTCGCCGGGAATGAAATACGGCGAGATCATCGTCACCTCCGACTGCGCCCCGAGCATGATGGCGACGGTGCGCTGCGTGACGCTGTCCTCGAAGCGCGCCTCCGGGTTGTCGTAGGTGATCTTCTCCGGAATGTCCGCCAGTACGCGCGCGTCGGCCCAGGTCTGCGCGAGCCGGCCGGCGGCGATCTGCTGCCCGACCGGCGTGTTGCCCAGCACGTCGACGGACGGCTCGGCAAGCGAGGAGAGCGCGCCGTGCAGCAGCATGGCCAGGCGCTCTGCCCTTTGCGCGGCATCGCCGACAGGCCGCGGGACCAGGCTGCCGATGGGCCAGACCTGCGGGCTGTTCCAGTAGTCGTCGAAGGAATCGGACAGCTCGCGCACCACCGGCCCGCTGGCCAGCACGTCCATGTCGATGAAGTTGGCGGTGTCGCTGTGCATGAAGTATTCGTCGGCGATGTTGCGCCCGCCCGTCATGGCCAGGCTGTTGTCGGCCACGAGGAGCTTGTTGTGCATGCGGCGGTCGATGCGCCGCAGGTCGTGCAGCGACAGTGCGATGCGAAGCGCCAGCGGCCCGAAGTGCACGGGCAGCGGATTGAAGACCCGCACCTCGAAGTTGGGCTGCGCAGCCAGGAGCGCGAGAAGTTCGTCCTTGCCTGACGTGTAGAGATCGTCGACCAGCAGTCGCACGCGCACGCCGCGATGCGCAGCATCGTTCAGCTCGCGCAGGAACAGAAGTCCGGTCGAGTCGTTCGACAGGATGTAGTACTGCGCGTCGATCGAGCGCTCGGCGTTGCGCACCAGGGCAAGGCGGGCATCGAAGGCGGTCGCCCCTTCAGGCAGCAGACGAAAACCCGACAATGCAGGCGAGGTGGCCGGCGCACCGGCACGGGCCACGCGAGCGAGGCGGGTGTTCGCGACATCCGTCGGCGCATGCGTCGGCGTCTGCGCCACGGGCGGCGGCAGGCTGGCGCAGCCGGCCAGCGCGACGGCGACAGCGAAGACGCACAGGCGGATCCACGCCGATCCGAGCTTCATCGACAGCCATTCGCTCACTTCGGCAACACCCCTATTCGGCCGCACGGCGCAGCGTATCGACCACCGGCCGCCGCAGCACGTCGCGCAAGCCCCACCAGCCGGCGGCCAGCGCCAGCACCGCGCCGGCCAGCGCGCCGCCCACCGGCACCAGCGGCGATGCGGTCCAGGTGAAGTCGAACACATAGTGCGCCAGCGCCCAGCCGATCACCGAAGCGACGAGGCTCGCGAGAAAGCCCGCCAGCAGCCCGACGCCGGCGAGCTCGGCGCGCTGCACCTGGCGCAGCAGGCTCGCTCGCGCGCCGACCGCACGCATGATCGCGAACTCGCGCGCCCGCTCCTCGCGCGTGGCCGTGACGGCGGCGAACAACACCACCAGCCCGGCCGCGAGCGTGAAGCCGAACAGGAACTCGACGGCGCGGATCACCTGGTCGAGCACCCGCTGGATCTGGCCGATGGTGGCGCTCATATCGACATTGGTCACGTTCGGGAAGGCGCGCACCAGCGCGTTGTCGAAGCCCTTGACCTCGGGCGCACGGAATGCGCCCATGTAGGTGACCGGCACGTCCGCCAACGCGGCGACGGTGTACATCACGAAGAAGTTGGCATGCAGCGAGCCCCAGTCGACCTTGCGCAGCGAGGTGATGCGTGCGTCGCTCTGGATGCCGCCGATGTCGAAGCGCAGCTGGTCGCCGAGCTTGAGGCCGAGCGTGTCGGCCAGTCCTTCCTCGACGCTGAGCTCGCCCGGCGCGCCCGGCGTCCATGCGCCCGCGGTGACGATGTTGTGCGGTGGCGCCTCGACGCTGTTGCTGAGATTGAACTCGCGGTCGACCAGCCGCTTGGCGCGGTCGTCCGCATAGTCGTCGGGCGTGACCGGCTTGTCGTTGATGGCGACCAGGCGGCCGCGGATCATCGGGTACCAGTCGAACTGGCGCACGCCGCCATCACGCAGCGTCTTCTGGAAGGCCTCGCTCTGGTCGGGCATCACGTTGATCACGAAGCGGTTCGGCGCGTCGGGTGGCGTGGCCTGGCGCCAGCTCGAGACCAGGTCGGTGCGCAGCAGCACCAGCAGGATCAGCGCCAGCAGGCCCACGGCCAGCGCGCTGACTTGCACCACCGCGTAGGCCGGCCGTGCCGAGATCTGCCGCGTGGCCAGCACCAGCCAGCGCGGCGCGGTCGATTCGTTGACGCTGCGCCGCAGCAGCAGCACCGCGAGCCAGCTCAGCAGCGCGAACACGGCGACGGCCGCCGCGAAGCCGCCGACCGCGATCAGCCCCAGCTTGAGGTCGCTGCTGGCCGCGACCAGCAAGGCCGCGAAGCCAGCGATGCCGAGCGCCAGCACCGCGATCGATGCCGGCTTCAGGTTGCCGACGTCGCGGCGGATCACGCGCAGCGGCGGCACCTGCGCCAGCTGCAGCACCGGCGGCAGCCCGAACGCGAACAGCAGCGTGAACCCCATGCCCATGCCGAAGGCCACGGGCCAGAAGGTCGGCGCGGGCAGCGCGCTTTCGACCAGGCCCGCCAGCAGCAGCACGAACGCATAGTGCACGCCGAAGCCGATGGCGACGCCGAGCGCGCTCGCAATAAGCCCGACCAGCGCGAACTCAAAGGCATAAGCGCCCGCAATGGTGCGCTGGCTCTGGCCCAGCACGCGCAGCATGGCGCAGTCGTCCAGATGGCCGGCCGCGAAGCCGCGCGCGGCCAGCGCGACCGCCACCGCCGACAGCAGCGCGGCCAGCAGTGCGACCAGGTTGAGGAATTTCTCCGCACGGTCCATCGTCTGGCGCATTTCGGGCCGACCGCTCTCGAAGGACTCGAGCCGTGCGCCGCGCACTTCGCCCTTCTTGATCGTCGCGTCGGCGAAGGCGTTGAAGCGCTGTACCGCATCCGGCGCGCCCGCGACCGCAAAACGGTAGCTCACGCGGCTGGCCGGTTGAACCAGCCCCGTGCGCGGCACATCGGCCTGGTTGAGCATCACGCGCGGTGCAAAGCTCATGAAGCCGGCGCCGCGATCGGACTCGAGCACGATCACGCGCGCGATGCGCAGGGCGGCATCGCCCAGCAGCAGCGTGTCGCCCATCTTCAGGCCGAGCGACTCGAGCAGCGACGCGTCGACCCAGGCTTGGCCCGGCGCCGGCACGTCGCGCGTGGTCTGTCCCGGCGCGTCGGGTCCGTCGGCCACCTGCAGGCTGCCGCGCAACGGATAGCCCGGCGCCACGGCCTTGAGGGCGACCAGCTTGCTGGCGCCGCCCTGCGCGTCGCTGGCACGGGCCATGGTCGGAAAGCCGTAGGTGCTCGCGCTGTCCAGGCCGAGCGACCTGGCGCGCGCCACGAACTCGGCCGGCGTCGGGTTGTCGGTCGCGAGCACCGCGTCGCCGCCCAGCAGCTGGCGTGCGTCGCGCTGCAGGCCGCCCTTGAGCCGATCGGCAAAGAAGCCGACCGCCGTGAGCGCCGCCACCGCGAGCAGCACGGCCACGATCAGCAGGCGCAACTCGCCGGCGCGCAGGTCACGCCACAGCGTGCGCCAACCAAGGCGTAGGGAAGCGTTCATGGTCCGACGATAGCCGAGCGGCCACCGCCAGCCAAGCCGAAGGATTTACCGGGTCCCGGCGAGTTCGGGCTGCAGCACCAGCCGGTCGACGCCTGCGTAGCAGACGAAGTGGCGGTTCGTCGCGCGTCCGATCGCGCACAGGCCGACCCGCTGGGCGATCTCGTGGCCCATCTGCGTGATGCCGCTGCGCGACACCACGATGGCCACGCCCATCTGGGCCGACTTGATCACCATCTCGCTGGTCAGCCGGCCGGTGGTGTAGAACACGCGCCCGCCGGTCAGCAGTTGCGCGGGCTGCATCGCGATCCAGCCCGCGATGGTGTCGATCGCGTTGTGACGGCCCACGTCCTCGACGAAGGTCAGCAGGCTCACGTCGTCATCGCCCCCGCCGAGCGTGAACAGCGCGCAGCCGTGCACCGAACCGGCCGACTTGTAGGTGCTCTCCTGAATGCGGATGGCGTTGACCAGTGCGTAGAGCTGCGCCTGGGTCATGCGCGTGCCGGGCAGATGAAGACGGTCGATGCCGCCCATCAGCGCACCGAACACGCTGCCCTGGCCGCAACCGGTGGTGACCACCTTCTTCGCAGTGCGCTCCTCGATGCGGTCGATGCCGGCGTGAGTCTTCACCGCCGCGGCGCCGACCTCCCAGTCGACAGTGACCGACTCGACGTCGGCGGCCGATTCGATCAGCCGCTGGTTCAGCAGGTAGCCCAGCACTAGCAGTTCGGGCCGGGCGCCGAGCGTCATCAGCGTGACCAGTTCGCGACGGTCGACATAGATCGTCAGGTCACGTTCGGCCGGGATCGAGATCCGGCCGCGCTCCCCATGCTCGTCGACGACCTCGACCTCTTGCGTGAGCGCCGCCTTCGCCTGCGTGAGGCGCGGCAGCGCCATCCGGTCGCTCGCGCGGCCGCCTGCGGGTGCGATGTCGGGCGAGGCCATGGGGGGACGATAGCCGATGGCGCCAGGGCAGCCAGCCGGGAGGCTGCAGAAATCATGTAACCCATAGGTACTCATGTAGTACTTTTGTGACATATATCTCAAGACTTAGAAAACCATAGTTCTCATTTTGAAAAAAGTAGCCTGTAATACTTTCCAATACATACATCGCAACCGGAGTCCACAATGAGCTTTTTCGAACCCGACTACTGTGCCGCCGACCTCGAAGTCAGGGTGTCCGAGCTCCTCATTGCCACGGCCGACGCGAGCGACCCGGCGGTCGATCAGGCCGTCCACCAGGTTCTCAGGCTCTTGCGCGAGCAGCACGGGATGGAAGCCGGCTTCGCGGCCGAAGTCATCGACGGCAAGCGCGTCTCGCGCCGCCTCGAGCCGAGCGAACGCGCCCAGTTCATCGACGAGCAGGCCGAACCCCTCGAACTGGCCTTCTGCAAGCAGGTCCTGCGGGCCAAGGTTCCGTCCGGCTGCTATGTCAGCGCGCCGGTGGTGCTGAGCGACGGCCTGTTGTACGGAACGCTCTACTCCTTCAGCTTCAATCCCGACGCCGCGCTCGAACTGCGCGACCTGAAGAAGCTCGAAATGGCGGCCCAGCTGGCAGCCCGCATGATCGGCGAACGCCGCACGCAGCGTGCTGCCGCGTCGCAGGCCCAGCCGGCCTGACGCGCCGCCGCACCACGCAGGCGATCGGCCCTGACGGCAGCGCGACTGCGCTGCCCCGCTTACCATCGCGAGAGGCCCGTTCCGGCCTCTCGCCGCGCCTCGAACCACGCCTGACATTCCTGGACCGGCACGCTGCGGACGTGCGGGCGAGGAGACTTCGAGCATGACGACATCGACCCTTGCGCTGTACCCCGGCTTCGAGCATCGAAGCGTCGAGGTCGGCGATGGCATCCGCATTGCCGCAGTGGTCGGCGGCTCGGGGCCGCCCTTGCTGTTGCTGCACGGTCATCCGCAGACACGCGCGATCTGGCACCGCGTCGCACCGGTGCTCGCGCTGCATCACACGGTGGTGGCCGCCGATCTGCGCGGCTATGGCGATTCGTCCAAGCCGGCCGGTGCACCCGACCACGGCAACTACGCCAAGCGCGTGATGGCGCAGGACCAGGTGACGTTGATGCAGCGTCTCGGCTTCGACCGCTTCGACCTGCTGGCGCACGACCGCGGCGCGCGCGTGGCGCATCGCCTGGCCATGGACCATCCCGACGCCGTCGCGCGCCTGGTGCTGCTCGACATCGCGCCGACGCTCGCGATGTACGAGCAGACGACCGAGGCGTTCGCGCGTGCCTACTGGCACTGGTTCTTCCTGATCCAGCCCGCGCCGCTGCCCGAACGGCTGATCGCAGCCGATCCTGCGGCCTACATCCGCGACGTGATGGGCCGGCGCAGCGCCGGCCTCGCACCCTTCGATCCGCGCGCCCTGGCCGAGTACCAGCGCTGCATCGCGCTGCCGGGCGCCGCGCACGGCCTGTGCGAGGACTATCGCGCCGCGGCAGGCGTCGACCTCGAACATGACCGCGCCGACCGCGACGCCGGCCGCCAGCTGCAGCCACCGCTGCTGGTGCTGTGGGGGCGCGAAGGCGTGGTCCATCGCTGCTTCCAACCGCTGGACGAATGGCGCCGCGTGGCGCGCGACGTCGAAGGCGAGGCCCTGCCCTGCGGCCACTACATCGCCGAGGAAGCGCCCGACGCGCTGCTCGCGAAGGTCACTCCCTTTCTCGCTCGAAGGGCGCCAGGGCTGTCACGCAACTGATGCGCGCCGGCGTGACGCCGAAGGTGCGGCGGAACATCGCGATGAAGGCGCTGACGTTCTCGTGACCGAGGTCGAGCGCGATGCGCGTCACGGGCTCGCCCGCGGCCAATTGTTCGAGCGCCCGCATCAGCCGCGCGCGCTGGCGCCATTCGGTGAAGCTGAAGCCGGTCTCGGCCGTGAAGCGGCGCCGCCGATATCTCGTCGAGCAGCACGGTCGCGATGCGGGCCTGCGCCGTGTCCAGCGGGCCGCCTTGCCAGCCCATCGCGCGTTCGACGATCTCGTGCATGAAGCCGGCGACCTTGAGCGCGAAAGGCCGCCGAGGCAGTGCCGTGCAGCCCGCTTCGCGGACGTACACGCTCCAGCCCGCGAATGAACCGTGCGATCGCAGCGAATGGACATGGTGCGGCGGAATCCAGACCGCGTGGACCGCAGGCACCACCCATTGCCCGAACTCGGTGCCGACCGAGATCGAGGTCAGCGTCAGCGGCTTGCTCGAATCCTGCGGCGAGAGATGGAACCAGCCGGCGCCGACCTACCAGTCGCCGGCCTGCTGCGCCATCGCGCTGCCCGAACCGCACGCAGCGACGGCCACCAACACAAACGCCTGTCTCTTGAAACTTCTCATGAGGATGCTCCGGACCTGCTTGCGGGAAGCGCTTGGACGTGCAGGCAGCACGGTTGGTTCACATGGCGGCGGCATGTCCTGTCGCGCCCGTGCCATACCCGGCCATCGCCATCGGCGTACCGCCGCGCAGCACGCGCACGGCGCAATACTTGAACTCCGGAATCTTGCCGAACGGATCGAGCGCCGCATTGGTCATCAGGTTGGCCGCCGCCTCGTAGTAGGCGAAGGGCACGAACACCGCGCCGTCCGGCGTGCCGTCGTCGCGGCGCACATGGATCGCCACCTCGCCGCGGCGCGAGCGGATCGTGACGACCTCCCCCGCCTGCAGGCCGAGCGCCTCCAGGTCGCGCTGGTTCATCGATGCGGTGGCCATCGGCTCCAGCGCATCGAGCACCGTGGCGCGGCGCGTCATGCTGCCGGTGTGCCAGTGCTCGAGCTGGCGGCCGGTGATCAGCACGAACGGGTAGTCGGCATCGGGCCGCTCGTCGGCCGGGATGATGTCCGCAGGCACCAGTGTCACGCGGCCGTCCGGCGTCGGGAAATCGTCGATGAACACGGTGGGCTGGCCAGGGTCGTCAGCGCTCAGGCAGGGATAGGTCACGCTCGATTCGCGCTGCAGCCGCTCCCAGGTGATGCCGCCGATGGCGGTGTGCATCGCCTGGCGCATTTCCTCGTAGACCGCGGCCACGCCTTCCTCTTCGCCGGGGTAGTCCCAGGCCAGGCCCATGCGCTGCGCGATCTGCCGGATGATCCAGAGATCGGGCCTGGCATCGCCCGGCGGATCGAGCGCCCGCTTGCCCAGCTGCACCATGCGGTCGGTGTTGCTCACCGTGCCGGTCTTCTCGGGCCAGGCGCTGGCCGGCAGCACCACGTCGGCCAACCACGCGGTCTCGGTCATGAAGATGTCCTGCACGACCAGATGCTCCAGGCTCGCCAGCGCGTGGCGCGCGTGGTTGAGGTCGGGGTCGCTCATGGCCGGGTTCTCGCCCATGATGTACATGCCGCGGATCTTGTGCGGATCGTCGTCGGGCGCGAGCGCCTTGTGCATGATCTCCACCACCGTGTAGCCGGGCGCCGCGTCGAGCGGCATGCCCCAGAAGTTCTCGAACCACGCATGCGCGCCGGCGTCGTCGACGCGCTGGTAGTTGGGGAACATCATCGGGATCAGGCCCGCATCGCTGGCGCCCTGCACGTTGTTCTGGCCGCGCAGCGGATGCAGCCCCGAGCCGGGCTTGCCGATCTGGCCGGTGACGGTGGCCAGCGCGATCAGGCAGCGCGCGTTGTCGGTGCCGTGCACGTGCTGGCTGATGCCCATGCCCCACAGCACCATCGCGCCCTTGGCGGTGGCGAAGGCACGCGCCACCTCGCGCAGCGTGGCGGCCGGCACGCCGCAGATGGGCGCCATCGCTTCGGGGCTGTAGCCCTTCACGTTCTCGCACAGCGCTTCGTAGTTGCTGGCCCGCTTGCGCACGAACTCCTCGTCGACCAGGCCTTCGTCGATCACCGCATGGATCAGCGCATTGAGCATCGCAACGTCGGTGTCGGCCTTGAACTGCAGCGTGCGCCACGCATGGCGGCCGATGTCGGTGATGCGCGGATCGGCGAGCACGATCTTCGCGCCGCGCTGCGCCGCGTTCTTCATCCAGGTCGCGGCCACCGGATGGTTGGCGGTGGGGTTGGAGCCGATGATGAGGATCAGCTCGGCATGCTCGACATCGTTGACCTGGTTGCTCACCGCGCCGGAGCCCACGCCCTCGAGCAGCGCCGCGACGCTGGAGGCATGGCACAGGCGCGTGCAATGGTCGACGTTGTTGCTGCCGAAGCCGGTGCGCACGAGCTTCTGGAACAGGTAGGCCTCTTCGTTGCTGCCCTTGGCCGAGCCGAAGCCGGCCAGCGTCTTGGGGCCGTGCGTGTCGCGCAGGCCCTTCAACGTGCCCGACGTGAAGGCCAGGGCCTCTTCCCAGCTGGCTTCGCGGAAGGTGCTGCGCCAATCGCCGGGCCGCGGCGCATCGCCGATGTCCTTCGGCATGCCGGGCCTGCGGATCAGCGGCTGCGTCAGGCGCTGCGCATGGTGCGCATAGTCGAAGCCGAAGCGGCCCTTGACGCAGAGCCGGCTGTGATTCGCCGGGCCGTCGCGGCCGTCGACGCTGACGATCTTCTCGTCCTTGACGTTGTAGGTGATCAGGCAGCCCACGCCGCAGAAGGGACAGACCGAATCGACCTTGCGATCCACCTGCTGCGAACCGATATGGCTCTTGGGCATCAGCGCGCCGGTCGGGCAGGCCTGCACGCATTCGCCGCAGGCCACGCAGCTGCTGTCGCCCATCGGATCGTCGAGGTCGAACACGATCTTCGAATGCTCGCCGCGCATCGCATAGCCGATGACGTCGTTGACCTGCTCCTCGCGGCAGGCGCGCACGCAGCGGTTGCACTGGATGCAGGCGTCGAGGTTGACGGCCATCGCGGGGTGGGAAAGGTCGGGGGCCGGCTGCTCGCGGCGCAGGGCCTTGAGTTGCGGGCGCACCTGGATCCCGAGGCGTTCGGCCCATTGACTGAGCTCGCCGTGCTGGCCGACGGGCGCGCCTCCATGCCCGTCCTGGTCGTTCCACTTGTAGCCCGCCTCCGGCATGTCCGACAGCAGCATCTCCACCACCATCTGCTGGCTCTTGCGCGCACGCTCGCTCGCGACCTGCACCTCCATGCCCGCCGTCACGCTGCGGCAGCAACTCGGCGCCAGCGTGCGCTCGCCCTTCAGCTCGACCACGCAGGCGCGGCAATTGCCGTCGGGCCGCAGGCCGTCCTTGTGGCACAGGTGCGGAATGTCGACGCCGTGGCGTTGCGCCGCCTTCAGGATCGTCTCGCCTTCGAAGGCCTGCACCGCGCGGCCATCGAGCACGAAGTCGACCGTCTGCGGCAGCAGTTCGGCGAGCATGGCCGGCGCGTTCATGCGATCTCCTGCGGAAAATAGGTACGGATGCTGCGGATCGGATTCGGCGCCGCCTGGCCGAGGCCGCAGATCGACGCATCGGCCATGACCTGCGCCAGGTCTTCGAGCGTTTCGTTGTCCCACACCGCCGCCTGCATCAGCGCCGCGGCCTTGGCGGTGCCGACCCGGCAGGGTGTGCACTGGCCGCAGCTTTCATGTTCGAAGAAGCGCATCACATTGAGCGCCGCATCGCGCGCGCGATCGTGCTGGCTGAGCACCATCACGGCCGCCGAGCCGATGAAGCAGCCGTGCGGCTGCAGCGTGTCGAAATCGAGCGGGATGTCGTTCATGCGCGCCGGCAGGATGCCGCCCGACGCGCCGCCCGGCAGGTAGGCGTGCAGCGTGTGGCCCTCCAGCATGCCGCCGCAGTATTCGTCGATGAGTTCCTGCACGGTGATGCCCGCCGGCGCAAGCTTGACGCCGGGATGCCGCACGCGGCCGCTCACGCTGAAGCTGCGCAGGCCACGGCGCCCGTGGCGGCCGAAGCCGCTGAACCATTGCGGGCCTCTTTCGACGATGTCGCGCACCCAGTAGAGCGTTTCGAAGTTGTGCTCCAGCGTCGGCCGGCCGAACAGTCCGACCTGCGCGATGTAGGGCGGCCGCATGCGCGGTTCGCCGCGCTTGCCCTCGATGCTTTCGATCATCGCGGACTCTTCGCCGCAGATGTAGGCGCCGGCACCGCGACGCAGCACGATCGTCGGCAGCGCGCAGGGAGGATCGGCCTGAAGCTTCGCGATCTCGGCCTGCAGCAGCGCGCGGCAGTCGTGGTATTCGTCGCGCAGGTAGATGTAGCAGCGCTCGATGCCGACCACCTGCGCGGCCACGATCAGCCCTTCGAGAAAACGGTGCGGATCGCGTTCGAGGTAGGTGCGGTCCTTGAAGGTGCCGGGTTCGCCCTCGTCGATGTTGACCGCCATCAGTTTCGGCGCCGGCTGGTCGCGCACGATGCGCCACTTGCGTCCGGCCGGAAAGCCCGCGCCGCCCAGTCCGCGCAGGCCCGAATCCTCCATCGCCTTGATCACGGCTTCGGCGTCCTTCCCGCCGCCGGCCAGCGTGGCCGCGAGCGCGTAGCCGCCGTTCGCGCGATAGCTCGCGTAGCCGGTGAAGGCGGGCCGCGCCTCGATCGCATCGGGCAAGGGCGAGATGCTTTTCCCGGCCAGGTCCGCCGGCGCGAAGCAGGCCTTCGCGCGGTCCGCGTCGACCGGATCCGGCGCCGTCGACGCATCGAGCATCTGCAAGACCTTGTCCGCCGTCGCCAGCGGCACGGCGCGCTGATGCACGGCCACGGCCGGCGCCTGCTCGCAGCGGCCGATGCAGGGCGCGGCAATCACGCGCACATCGTCGCGGCCCGCCGCGCCCAGCAGCGCGGGCAGCCGCGCCATCAGGTCCGCCGCGCCCGCGAGTTCGCAGGCCAGGCTGTCGCACACGCGCACGGTGAGCCCCGGTGCCTGCGTGTCGCCGCGCACCACCTCGAAGTGGTGATAGAAGGTCGCGACCTCGTAGACCTCCGCCATCGGGATGTTCATCTCGCGCGCCAGCGCGACCAGATGGCGGTCGTGCAGGCAGCCGTGCGCGTCGTTGATGCGGTGCAGGTGCTCGATGAGCAGGTCGCGCGGATGCCCGTCCGCGGGCCGCGGCCCGATGAGCGCCTGCACGTCGGCGAGCGCGCTTTCCTCCGGCTGGCGCCCTTTGAGCTTGCTCTTGCGACGAATCCGATCGCGCATTTCGTCCGCGGTCGCGAGCGGGATCGAACGGTCCTTGTCGAGAATGCCTGGGTCGCTGTTCACTGCCTTGGCCTTGCTTTCCGAATGAGGCGCCGCTGGGGCCGCAGCGCCCGTCTCCGGTTGATCAGTTGAAGAACTTCGCCGCGCTCACCAGCGTCTCGTAGACGCCCCACGCAAGCGGAATGCCGACCGCGGCCCAGGCCAGCCAGACCATCGCCGGGCTGGTCGTCTCCGGGCGGCCCGAGCCCGCGCCGACTTCGGCGGCGACGGCCTTCTCATGGGCGAGCTTCTGCTCGATCGCGAGTTCCTCGGGCGTCATGAAGTACTTGTTCGCGACCGGCCTCACCATCAGGTTGGCGATGAGGCCGATCACCAGCATGCCGACCAGGATGTACATGGTCTGGTTGTAGACCTGTTCGCGCGGAATGCCGAGTCCCAGCTGGTACTCGCGCATGTAGTTGACGATCACCGGGCCGAGGATGCCGGCCGTGGCCCAGGCCGTGAGCAGGCGGCCGTGGATCGCACCGACGAACTGCGTGCCGAACAGGTCGGCCAGATAGGCCGGCACGGTCGAGAAGCCGCCGCCGTACATCGACAGGATGATGCAGAACGCGCCCACGAAGAGCAGCTTGCTGCCCGCGGCGGCCGAGGACGGGATGCTGAAATACAGCAGGCCGCCGAGGATGAAGAACACCGTGTAGGTCAGCTTGCGGCCCAGCTTGTCCGACAGGCTGGCCCAGAAGAAGCGGCCGCCGATGTTGAACAGCGAGAGCAGCGCGGCAAACCCCCCGGCCACGCCGGCGATGGCCGCCAGCTGCGTCTTGTCGAGTTCGCCGAACTTCTTCGGCACATCGATCAGCGCGCCGCCGAAGACTTCCTGCAGCATCGGCGAGGCCATGCCGATCACGCCGATCGCCGCGCTCACGTTCATGGTCAGCACCAGCCAGACCAGCCAGAACTGCGGAATGCCCCAGACCTTGTTCACATGCACGTGGCGCTGCGTGATCATCGCGTTGGCGGCACGGGCCACCGGCGGCGTCCAGCCTGCCGGCTTCCAGCCGGTCGGCGGCACGCGGTAGCCCAGCGCACCGCCCATCATGAAGACGAAATAGATCAGCGCCATCACCACGAAGGTGCCCATCACGCCGACGTCGGCGGGCCCGGCGAAGCGCTTCATCAGTTCGACCGCCAGCGGCGAGCCGATCATCGCGCCGCCGCCGAAGCCCATGATGGCCATGCCGGTCGCCATGCCGCGGCGGTCGGGAAACCATTTGATCAGCGTGCTCACCGGCGAGATGTAGCCGAGGCCGAGGCCGACGCCGCCGATCACGCCCGAGCCGAGGATCATCAGCCAGAACTGGTGCAGATGGATGCCCAGCGCCGAGATCAGCATGCCGCCGCACCAGCACACGGCCGACACCACGCCGGCCTTGCGCGGGCCGGCGCGTTCGAGCCAGCCGCCCCACAGCGCGGCGGAACAGCCGAGGAAGACGAAGAACAGCGTGTACATCCAGCCCAGCGTCGCGATGCGCCAGTCGCAGCCCGTGGCGAACAGTTCGGCGATGAAGCTCACGTCCTTGCCGCAGGCATGCGCGCCGGTACCGGCCACCGACAACGCCTTGGAGAGCGGCAGCCAGAAGACCGAGAAGCCGTATGCCATGCCGATGCACAGATGAATCGCCAGCGCGGCGGGCGGCACCAGCCAGCGGCTGAAGCCGGGGCCGGCGATGATGCGTTCCTTGTCGAGGAATCCGGGCTGCCTCCCCTCGCCATCGGTGTCGCGGTCCCCGTCGAGGACGCCAGCGGTCGAACTTGCCATCTGTCTTCTCCTTGTCGTGATGGGTTTGTCAGTCGAAGCCCGCGCAGTGTGGTGGCCGGTTCGGACCCCGTCAAGTTCGATCCGGGCGTGGATCGAGCGGTTCCGCCTCAGGTGTTCTTGCTGACCGTGATGGTCGGGAACTTGGCCGAGAAGTCCTTGGCCTTCTCCGCGATGCCGACCGCCACGCGCCGCGCGACGGCCTTGTAGATGCCGGCCACCTCGCCGTCGGGGTCGGCCGCCACGGTCGGCGTGCCGCTGTCGGCCTGCAGGCGGATCTGGATGTCGAGCGGCAGCGCGCCGAGGTAGTCGACGTTGTATTGCGCCGCCATCTTCTTGCCGCCGTCGGCGCCGAAGATGTGCTCGACATGGCCGCAGTTCGAGCACACGTGCACAGCCATGTTCTCGACGATGCCGAGGATCGGCACGCCGACCTTCTCGAACATCTTGATGCCCTTGCGGGCGTCGAGCAGTGCGATGTCCTGCGGCGTGGTGACGATCACCGCGCCCGTCATCGGCACGCGCTGCGAGAGCGTGAGCTGGATGTCGCCGGTGCCCGGCGGCATGTCGACGATCAGGTAGTCGAGTTCCTTCCAGTTGGTCTGGCGCAGCAGCTGCTCCAGCGCCTGGGTGGCCATCGGGCCGCGCCAGATCATGGCCTCGTCGGGATCGACCAGGAAGCCGATCGACATCACCTGCACGCCATGATTCTCCAGCGGCTCCATGGTCTTGCCGTCACCGCTCTCGGGGCGGCGGTGGATGCCCAGCATCATGGGCTGGCTCGGGCCATAGATGTCCGCGTCGAGCAGGCCGACGCTGGCGCCCTCGGCCGCGAGCGCCAGCGCCAGGTTGGCCGCGGTGGTGCTCTTGCCCACGCCGCCCTTGCCGGAGGCGACGGCGATGATGTTCTTGACGTTGGGCATCAGCTGCACGCCGCGCTGCACCGCATGGCTCAGCACCTTGGTCGCGATGTTGGCCGAGACGTTCTCGACGCCCGGCACCGTCTTCGCGGCGGCGACCAGGGCCCGGCGCAAGGCCGGTATCTGGCTCTGGGCGGGATAGCCCAGTTCGACATCGAACGAGACCTCGCCTTCGTGGATCTGCAGGTTCTTCAGCGCCCGTGTGCTGATGAAATCCTTGCCGGTGTTGGGGTCGAGCACGGTCTTGAGGGCGTCCGTGAGCTCAGCTTGTGTAGCTGCCATTTGATGAAACTCCTGAATGGCGAGTAGTCTAGTGTGCCCTTCATGTCCTCCCTCGCGACTGCCCCATTGCCTTCTTCCCCGCCCACCACCGGCCTGCTGCTGACCGGCGGCGGTGCCCGCGCCGCCTACCAGGTCGGCGTGCTCGAAGCCATTGCCGCCCTGCGCCGCGAGGCCGGTGCGAGCGCCGGCCCGCCGCCCTTTCCCATCATCACCGGCACCTCGGCCGGCGCGATCAATGCGGCCGCGCTGGCCTGCGGCGCGGACGACTTCGACGGCGCGGTACAGCGCATCGCCGAGGTCTGGCACGGCTTCCACGCCGAACAGGTCTACCGCGCGGATTCTCTCGCCATGCTCGACGCCGCCGCGCGCTGGCGACTGGTGCTCGGCGTCGGCCAGCTGATCGCCAAGTGGCTGCGCATCCATCCGCGCTCGCTGCTCGACAACGCGCCGCTGGCCGAGCTGCTCGCGCGCATGGTGCCGCTCGAACGGCTGCCGGCCCTGATGCGCGCCGGCCACCTGCAGGCGCTGGCGGTGACCGCGTCGAGCTACAGCTCGGGCGAGCACGTCACGTTCTTCGAGTCCGCGGTGCCGATGAAGCCCTGGGTGCGCTCGCAGCGGCTGGCGGTGAACGACCGCATCACGCAGGACCATCTGCTGGCCTCCTCCGCGATTCCTTTCGTGTTCCAGGCGACGGCGCTGCCGATGCAGGGACACACCGAATACTTCGGCGACGGCTCGATGCGGCAGTCGGCACCGATCGCCGCCGCCATCCACCTGGGCGCCGATCGCATCCTCGCGGTCGGTGCCGGCCGCATGAACGAGCCGACCGCGACGCTGGCCCCGAATGCGCTGACCGGCTACCCCTCGATCGCGCAGATCGCGGGTCATGCGTTGTCGAGCATCTTTCTCGATTCGCTCGCGGTCGACGTCGAACGCCTGCGGCGCGTCAACCATACGCTGGCCCTGATTCCGCCCGAAGCCTTGCTGGAGAGCGGGCTGCGTCCGCTGGAGCTGCTGGTGATCTCGCCCTCGGAACGCATCGACGTGATCGCGGCCCGCCACGTCGACGCCCTGCCTGGCGCCGTGCGGCGCCTGTTCGGCGGCCTGGGCGGCAACGGCGCGGCCAACGTGAAGGGCGCCGCCTTCGCGAGCTACCTGCTGTTCGAATCGAGCTTCACGCAGGAACTGATGGCGTTGGGCCGCGCCGATACACTGCGGCAGCGGGACGAGGTGCGCCGGTTCTTCGGATGGGGGGATGTCAGCCCAGATGCTTGACCATGCGCACACCATCCTCCGAGCCCTCGTAGTAGCCCGGACTGAGCCCGGATTCGACGAAGCCGTGGCGAAGGTAGAAGGCTCGCGCACCCGCGTTCCCCGCCCTCGCCTCGAGCCTGATCGTTCGGATGCCCGCGATCCCGGCCGTCGCTTCGAGCCAGGCCAGCAAGGCCGAACCCAGGCCGCCGCGGCGCTGCGTGGCGCGCACTGCGAACAGCAGGACATGCGCCTCGTCCTCGCCGTATTTCATGATGGCGAAGCCGAGCAGTTCGCCATCGCGGCGCGCGACCACGACGTTGGTCGCCGCGTCCCGGATCGACTTCATCACGCGGCCCTGCGTCCAGCGCCAGGGCAGGCCGTACTCGATGGCGTCGCGGGACAACTGCGCGATCTCCAGCGCGTGCGCCGGCCGGGCGAGGGTGATGTCGTACGCGGTGATCACGCGGCGCCTCGAGAGGGCTTCAGGGCTCGGCGGCAATGCCGAGTTCGGAGCAGATCCGCGTGGTCAGCGCCCGCAGCGCCGCGACCTCGGTCTCGAGCCGCGCGACGTTGAGCTTCAGCGCGGCCACCTCGCCGAGCGACACCTCCGACTGGCCCGCGGCGCGCAGGCCGGGCGCGTCCTCGGGTGGTTCGCCGCTCAGCAGATGGGCCCAGCGGCTCTCGCGCGCACCCGGCAGGCGCGACAGCTTGCGCACCAGCGCACCGGCCGGCCGCGCGGCCAACTCGTCGAGAAAGCCTTCGACCGCGGAAATGTCGGCGAAGTTGTGCATGCGCTCGCAGGCGATCCGCAGTTCGCCGGCGGTCTGCGGCCCGCGCAGCATCAGCACGGTCAGCAGGATCGCGGATTGCGAGGGCACGCGCAGCAGACGCTCGAGGTTGTGCTCGTAGCGCGAGACGCGCCCGCCGCCGCCTTCCATGACCAGGCTGTAGCCCTTGAGGCTGTCGAGCGCGGCCTGCACATCGGCGTCGGAGGCTTCCATCAGCGGATTGCGGCTGGTCTTCTGGTTGCAGCCGGCGACCAGCGCGTTCAGGCTCAGCGGATAGCTGTCGGGCACGGTGCGCTGCTTTTCGGCCAGCACGCCGAGCACACGGGTTTCGATCAGAGACAGGGCGAGCAGGGTCGAGGTCATGGCAGCAGGAGGTTGTCGTCGCAGTGTAAGGACGCTCGCGCCACTGCCACCTAAAATGTCTGTCCCGCGACCGCGGCGGCCTGTGGGGGTCCTGCCGGTCCGTCCATCCCCAGAAAGCGCCCCTCTCGATGTCCCAGCGCAAGCTCTTCGTCACCACCGCCCTGCCGTATGCCAATGGCAAGTTCCACGTCGGCCACATCATGGAATACATCCAGGCCGACATCTGGGTGCGATACCAGCGCATGCAGGGCCACATGGTGCACTTCGTGGGCGCCGACGATGCGCACGGCGCGCCGATCATGATCGCGGCCGAGAAGGCCGGCAAGACGCCGCAGGCCTTCGTCGGCGAGATCGCCGCCGGCCGCAAGCAGTACCTCGACGGCTTCCACATCCGCTTCGACAACTGGCACTCGACCGACAGCGCCGAGAACACCGAGCTCGCGCAAGGCATCTACCGCAAGCTCAAGCAGGGCGGCATGATCGCCACGCGCACCATCGAGCAGTTCTACGATCCCGTGAAGGGCATGTTCCTGCCCGACCGCTACATCAAGGGCGAGTGTCCGGTGTGCCATTCGAAGGACCAGTACGGCGATGCCTGCGAGGTGTGCAGCAGCGTCTACACACCGACCGAGCTGATCAATCCCTACTCGACGCTCACCGGCGCGACGCCCGAGCTGCGCAGCTCGGAACACTTCTTCTTCAAGCTCTCCGACCCCAAGGTGGTCGACTTCCTCAAGGCCTGGACGCAGGACGGCAAGCTGCAGCCGGAAATGGCGAAGAAGGCCAGCGAATGGTTCGAGGCCGGCATGGCCGACTGGGACATCTCGCGCGAGGCGCCCTACTTCGGCATCGAGATTCCCGATGCGCCGGGCAAGTACTTCTATGTATGGCTGGACGCGCCGGTGGGCTACCTCGCGAGCCTGAAGAACCATTTCGACAAAGGCCAGGCCGCGCAGCACTGGCATGCGCCATCGCGCACCACGCAGAGCTTCGACGAGTTCGTCGCCGATCCCGCGGTCGAGCAGGTGCATTTCATCGGCAAGGACATCGTCTACTTCCACACGCTGTTCTGGCCGGCGATGCTGCAGTTCAGCGGCCGCAAGACGCCGAGCCAGGTCAACGTGCACGGCTTCATCACGGTGTCGGGCGAGAAGATGAGCAAGAGCCGCGGCACCGGCATCGACCCGCTCAAGTACCTGTCGATCGGCATGAACCCCGAATGGCTGCGCTACTACATCGCGGCCAAGCTCAATGCCAAGGTGGAGGACGTCGACTTCAATCCCGACGACTTCATGGCACGCGTCAATGCCGACCTGATCGGCAAGTACATCAACATCGCCAGCCGCGCGGCCGGCTTCGTCGCCAAGCGCTTCGGCGGCAAGCTGGGCACCGTGACGGCCGACGGATCGCAGCTGCTGGCCGCGCTGCAGGCCGCGTCGGCACATCTGCAGGCGCTCTACGACGGCCGCGACTTCGCGCGCACGCTGCGCGAGATCATGCTGCTGGCCGACAAGGTCAACGAATACGTCGACCAGAACAAGCCCTGGGAACTGGCCAAGAAGGAAGGCAGCGAAGCGCGCCTGCACGATGTGTGCACGACCTGCATCGAGGCCTTCCGCCTGCTCACGATCTACCTCAAGCCGGTGCTGCCGGCGCTGGCGGCCGAGGTCGAGGCCTTTCTCGGCAGCGCGCCGCTGGTGTTCGCCGATGCCGGCATGCTGCTCGGCGCCGGCCATGCGATCAACGACTACACGCATCTGATGCAGCGCGTCGATGCCAAGCAGCTCGATGCGCTGTTCGAGGCGCCCGAGCCGGCCGCCGAAGCTGCCTCCGAAGCCGCACTGCCCGGCGGCGAGGCGATCGCGCCCACCATCACCATCGACGACTTCGCGAAGATCGACCTGCGCATCGCCAAGATCGTGGCCTGCGAGAAGGTCGAAGGGTCGACCAAGCTGCTGCGCCTCACGCTCGATGCCGGCGAAGCCAGGACCCGCAATGTGTTCTCCGGCATCGCCTCGGCCTACCAGCCCGAGCAGTTGGTCGGCAAGCTCACGGTGCTGGTCGCCAACCTCGCGCCGCGCAAGATGAAGTTCGGCCTTTCCGAAGGCATGGTGCTCGCCGCCAGCCATGCGGACGAGAAGGCGCAGCCGGGCATCCACGTGCTCGAACCCTGGCCTGGTGCCGCACCGGGCATGCGCGTGCGCTGACACGAACAGGAGTTTCACGCATGCATCGCTTTTTCTTGTCCGCGACCCTGATGCTGGCCCTCGGCCTGCCTCTCGGCGGCTGTGCGGTGGTCAGCGTCGCCAGCACGGCGGTGAGCGTGGGCGCCGGCGCGGTCGGCCTCGCGGCCGATGCGGCGATCGGCACGGCGCGCATTGCGGGCAAGGCCGTCGGCGCGACGGCCGATGCGGTGTTGCCCGGCGACAGCGACCACTGAAGGCTAATTCGCCTCCGTGCCGCGGTCGGGCGACGAGCCGGATCGCTCGACGCGCTGATCCGCATTCAGCACGGCCGTGAACACCATCGGCGAATTCGGCGGCTGCATCCAGCGCCACTCCCATTCCGTTTCGTTCTTCAGCGGATAGGGCGTGCGCCGCGCCGGCTTGCCCAGCAGCCGGCGCAGCGATTCGGCCGCCATGCCCGGCTGCACGCGCGCGAAATTCTCGGGCGTGAGCACCTGGCGCAACGCCGCCATCTTGCCGTCGGGCCCGATGGTGATCATGTAGTTCTTCTGCCCCTGCGGCTGGCGGTTGTATTCGAAGACCCGCCCGACCGGCCCATCCCAGATGTTCTCCGGCTCGCCGAAGCGCGCCCGCACATCGGCCTCGGTCGACACACCTTCCTCGAGTTCGCTGATGCGCTGCGGATCGCACGCCGTCAGCCCCAATATCATCGCCAGCAATCCCATCAGCGCCTTTCCAGAAATACCACGGACCCGGCTTGTACGGTGAGGGTATTGGGGTGGAGGGCCTGAATTCCGGCCATCGGGTTTGACCGACTGGCGTAGATCGCCCCCACCCCCGCCTTTGAGCGTCGATAAGGAACTGGGCAGCACCTCAGCGCCGATCTGTGAGCAAGCCAACGCCGCTGGCGGGATTCACGCTGGTCAGGAAGAAGCTGGTCTTGTTCTGCGACGCCCTGGGGCCGCCGGCCCAGGCGGTGAGCGCGGCAGCCCCGGCAGCGGCGGGCGAAACGAGATGCAGCGTGGTTCGGCGCGTCATGGTCAGCTCCTGAACGGGTTGGATGAGGACGCGCCACGCTAACCGATGCGGACACCGCATTCAAGGCGGAATCCACCTGCATTGCCGGGAGCAGTCGCCGGCGCCGGTAAAATCCGCGCCAAAGGTTCCACGTCATGTCCATCTTCGCCCGCCCCCACTACACGTCCGAGATCACGAACTTCATCGAGGAGATGAAGGAAAAGAAGCCGACGCTGGAGGCCGAACAGCGCGCCGGCCGCGCGTTGCTGTGGGACAAGAACCTCGACCGCAGCCTGCTCGGCGAATACAGCGAAGCCAAGGTGCCGCAGCAGCCCTACGTCTACCAGACGCGCGTGAAATAAGTGGCCATCCGGGCCGTCCCGAACGCCAGCGGCCGCCGCAAGGGCGACGCCGCCGCGGCACGCGCCGACGAGCGATCGGCGAGCGACGTCCTTGCCGAGGACGATCGCGCGACCTTCATCGGCGCGATGCCCGAGGTGATCGATCAGGTTGCGCTCGCGCGGCTCTACGGCGAGCCCCTGTTCGCGCTGCCCAACGACCTCTATATCCCGCCCGAGGCGCTGCAGGTGTTCCTCGAGGCCTTCGAAGGGCCGCTGGACCTGCTGCTTTACCTGATCAGGAAGCAGAACTTCAACATCCTCGACATCCCGATGGCGGGGCTGACGCGCCAGTACCTGACCTATGTCGACCAGGTCCGCCAGACCAACCTCGAACTGGCCGCGGAATACCTGCTGATGGCCGCGATGCTGATCGAGATCAAGTCGCGCATGCTGCTGCCGCCCAAGAAGACGGCCGACGGCGAGGAGGCCGAGGATCCGCGCGCGGAGCTGGTCCGTCGCCTGCTCGAATACGAGCAGACCAAGCTGCAGGCGGCCTCGATCGGCGCCACGCCGCAGGCTGGCCGCGATTTCTGGAAGGCGCAGGTCTACATCGAGCAGTCGCTCAAGCCGCGCTTTCCGGACGTCAACGTGGTCGACCTGCGCGAGGCCTGGGCCGACATCCTCAAGCGCGCCAAGCTCGTGCAGCACCACAAGATCTCGCGCGAGGAACTCAGCGTGCGCGAGCACATGAGCATCGTGCTGCGCCACCTGCAGGGGCGGCAGTTCGTCGAGTTCGAAAAGCTGTTCGACGTCACGCGCGGCACGCCGGTGCTGATCGTCACCTTCATCGCGATGCTCGAGCTCGCGAAGGAGACGCTGATCGACATCACACAGGCCGAGGCCTTCGCGCCGATCTACGTGCGCCTGGCCTACTCGCCGGCCTGAACCCGTCCAACCGGACTTCGATTCCCCTTCACCTTCAATGGCTTCGCACGATTTCGACGTTCTCATCGTCGGCAGCGGTCTGGCCGGCCTGAGCGCCGCGCTGCACCTGGCGCCGACGCACCGCGTGGCGGTGCTCACCAAACGCGCGCTGCAGGACGGCGCCAGCCAATGGGCGCAAGGCGGCATCGCGGCCGTGCTGGCCGAAGGCGACAGCCTCGCATCCCATGTCGACGACACGCTGATCGCGGGCGCCGGCCTGTGCGATCTGGCCGCCACCCGTTTCGTGGTCGAGCACGCGCCCGAAGCGATTGGCTGGCTGCGCGCGCTCGGCGTCGCTTTCTCGCTCGAGAACGGTGAACTGCACCTGACGCGCGAAGGCGGCCACAGCCAGCGCCGCATCGCGCACGTGACCGATGCCACCGGCGCTGCCGTGCAGCACACGCTGATCGACGCCGTGCGCCGCACGCCCAACATCCGCCTGTTCGAAGAGCACACGCTGGTCGACCTGATCACCGGCCGCCGGCTCGGGCTGGCCGACGCCGCCTGCCGGGGCCTGTATGCGCTCGACGCGACGACCGGCGAAGTACTCACCTTCCGCGCCCCCCACACCATCCTGGCCACGGGCGGCGCCGGCAAGGTCTACCTCTACACCACCAATCCCGACACCGCGACCGGCGACGGCATCGCCGCGGCCTGGCGCGCGGGTTGCCGCGTGTCGAACATGGAGTTCATCCAGTTCCATCCGACCTGCCTGTACCACCCGCATGCCAAGTCCTTCCTGATCTCGGAAGCGGTGCGTGGCGAAGGCGGGCGGCTGCTGCTGCCCGACGGCACCCGCTTCATGCCCGAGCATGATGCGCGCGCCGAGCTCGCGCCGCGCGACGTGGTGGCGCGTGCGATCGACTTCGAGATGAAGAAGCACGGCCTGGACTGCGTGCACCTGGACATCTCGCACCAGAGCCCGGCTTTCCTGCAGGCGCACTTCCCCAACATCCTGGCGCGCTGCGCCGAGCTCGGCATCGACATCACGCGCGAACCCATCCCGGTGGTGCCCGCCGCGCACTACACCTGCGGCGGCGTGCTCTGCGACCTCGACGGCCGCACCGACGTGCCGGGCCTCTACGCGATCGGCGAGACCGCATGCACCGGCCTGCATGGCGCCAACCGCCTGGCCAGCAATTCGCTGGTCGAGTGCATGGTGTTCGCGCGCGCCGCCGCCCGCGCGATCGCCGACGCGCCGGGGCGCATCGGCGCCTCACTGCCGCCCTGGGACGACAGCCGCGTCACCGATGCCGACGAGGCCGTCGTGATCTCGCACAACTGGGACGAGCTGCGCCGCTTCATGTGGGACTACGTCGGCATCGTGCGCACCAACAAGCGGCTGACGCGCGCGTCCCATCGCATCGCGCTGCTGAGCGCGGAGATCGAAGAGTTCTATGCCAACTTCCACGTCACGCGCGACCTGCTCGAACTGCGCAACCTGGTGCAGGTCGCCGGGCTGATAGTGCGTTCGGCCCAGGCGCGGCACGAGAGCCGCGGCCTGCATTTCAGCCGCGACTATCCTTCGCTCGCCGAGCCCGCCGTGCCGACCGTCCTGGTGCCGCCCGCGGCCTGACGCCCGGCATCCCGTCCATCCACCTTTTTGCAGAGAGAGTCCCTGGCCATGTTCCGTACCCTGCTCAAGTCCAAGATCCATCGCGCCGCCGTCACCGATTGCGAACTTCACTACGAGGGCTCCTGCGCCATCGACGAAGACCTGCTGGATGCCGCCAACCTGGCCGAGAACGAGCAGGTCCACATCTGGAACATCAACAACGGCGAGCGCTTCGTGACCTACGCGATCCGCGGCCAGCGCGGCAGCGGCATCATCTCGCTCAACGGCTCGGCCGCGCGCAGGGCCTCGGTCGGCGATCTGGTCATCATCGCCGCCTTCGGACTGGTGCCCGAGGACCAGGTAGCTGGCCACCGGCCGAAGCTGGTGTTCGTCGACGGCGCCAACCGCATCAAGGAAGAACGCGCCCACATCCCGGTGCAGGCGGCCTCGGGCGAAGCCGTCGCGGCCTGACGCCGGGCGCCATCGCGCCTCTTTTCCCCTTCTCGACGGCTGCGGCCGCTTCATGGAGAAAGCTCGACCATGCCATCTGTTCCCGGTACCGACATGGCCACCCCTTACGGCACGCTGCCACCCGCCTCGCCGCCTGCCTTGCGCAAGCCGCTGAGTCTGCCGCGACTGGCGGACATGCATGCACGCGGCGAGAAGATCGCCATGCTGACCGCCTACGACGCCACCTTCGCCGCCATGGTCGATGCGGCCGGGGTCGAATGCCTCTTGGTGGGCGACTCGCTGGGCATGGTCTGCCAGGGTCTGCACAGCACCGTGGGCGTGTCGCTCGACACCATGCGCTACCACACCGAAAGCGTGGCGCGCGGACTGCATCGCGCACAGGGCACCGCGTGGCTGATCGCCGACCTGCCCTTCGGCAGCTACCAGGAATCGCGCGAGCAGGCCCTGCGCAGCGCGGCGCTGCTGATGCAGGCGGGCGCGCACATGGTCAAGCTCGAAGGCGGCGGCTGGACGGCCGAGACCGTGCGCTTCCTGGTCGAGCGCGGCATCCCGGTGTGCGCGCACCTCGGCCTGACGCCGCAGACCGTGCATGCGCTGGGCGGCTACCGCGTGCAGGGCAAGGGCAGCGAGGCCGCGGCCCTGCTCAGGCAGCAGGCCCACGCGCTGCAGGACGCGGGCGCGGCGA
This sequence comes from Variovorax sp. SRS16, assembly GCF_901827165.1. NCBI lineage: Bacteria > Pseudomonadati > Pseudomonadota > Betaproteobacteria > Burkholderiales > Comamonadaceae > Variovorax > Variovorax sp. SRS16. Next base: position 1,298,167 of record NZ_LR594666.1, on the reverse strand, counting down.
TGCTGGTGCTGGAGATGGTGCCCGCGACGCTGGCCGCCGAACTCACGCGCGAACTGCCGCGCTGCGCCACCATCGGCATCGGTGCCGGCCGCGGCACGGCGGGCCAGGTGCTGGTGCTGCACGACATGCTGGGCATCAACCTCGGCCGGATGCCGAAGTTCGTCCGCAACTTCATGGCCGATGCGCCCGGCATCGCGCAGGCGCTCGAAGCCTATGTGCGCGCCGTCAAGGACGGCAGCTTTCCCGACGACGAACGGCATGCCTGGTAGGCCTGCGCCCCTTCCTTCCATCCGGACACGACACGACCATGCACATCTTCCGCACCCTGCCCGAACTGCGCGAGCACCTGGGCCGCTTCCACCGCCCGGCCTTCGTTCCCACCATGGGCAATCTGCACGACGGCCATCTGAGCCTGGTGCAGCAGGCCCGCCCGCTGGGCGACGTGACGGTCGCGAGCATCTTCGTCAACCGGCTGCAGTTCCTGCCGCACGAGGATTTCGACACCTACCCGCGCACCTGGGCCAGCGACTGCGAGAAGCTCGAAGCCGCGGGCTGCGACGTGCTGTTCGCGCCCGATGAGAAAACCCTGTACCCCGAGCCGCAGACCTGCAAGGTGCATCCGGACAGCGCGCTGACCGACATCCTCGAAGGCCACTTCCGGCCCGGCTTCTTCATCGGCGTGTGCACCGTGGTGATGAAGCTGTTCACCTGCGTGCAGCCGCGCACGGCGGTATTCGGCAAGAAGGACTACCAGCAGCTCATGACGATCCGTCACATGGTGCGGCAGTTCGCGCTGCCGATCGACGTCGTGGGCGGCGAGACGCAGCGCGCCGAGGACGGGCTGGCCCTGTCCTCCCGCAACGGCTACCTGAGCGAGGCCGAACGCGCCGAGGCGGTGCAGCTGTCGAAGGCGCTGCAATCGATGGCCGACGCGATCCGGGAAGGCGATCGCGACCTGGCAGCGATCGAGGCACGCGCCATGCAGATGCTCACACAGCGCGGCTGGCAGCCCGACTACCTGGTGCTGCGCCGCCGCACCGATCTGCAGGCGCCCGAGGGGACCGAGCCGCTGGTCGCGCTCGGCGCGGCCCGGCTGGGCACCACGCGCCTGATCGACAACCTGGAAATCGATCGCTGAACAACCCGAGGGCGCGCGCCCGATTCAGGCCGCTGCGTCGTCGAGCACGGCATCGATCCAGCCGCGCAGGCTGTTGACGAACGCCAGCGCCTGCACGCGCGGCAGATCCTGCATGCGCACCACGGCCTCGGCCAGTCGGCCTTCGCGCAGATGGCGGGCGCGCGCGATGCCGCCCAACAGGCCGCATGCGAGCGGCGGCGTCACCCAGCGGCCATCGAGCCGCAAGGCCACGTTGCCGCGCGTGCATTCGGTGATCTCGCCGCGGCGGTTCCACAGCAAGGTGTCGAAGATGCCCGCGCGCGTCGGCGCGAAGGCGTCGTAGTGCGCGCGGCGGGTGGTCTTGAAGCGCACGAATTCGCTGTCGGCCGCGTCGAAGCGCCGGTCCGCGAGTTGCAGCCGCACCTGCGCCGGTGCGGCTTCCTGCGCATGGGCCTGCGCCTGCGTGCGGCCCCGCCGGTCGAGCAGCAGGCGCACGCGCCAGCGGTCTCGGGGATGCGCTTGCGAAAGACGCTCGAGTTGGCGCATCACCGCGTCGGGATCCCATGGGTAGCCGAAATGCGCGGCGGCTTCGGCCATGCGCGCCAGATGCGCCGGCGCGTCGCGCAGACGGCCGTCTTCCAGTGCCAGGGTTTCGAGCAGTTCGAAAGGCAGGCTCGCGCGGTCGAGGAAGGCGCGCTTGTGACGCCACTCCTGCCATTCGCTTTCGGCCCGCGCATCCGCCGTGATGCCACTGCCGACGCCGCAACGCGCGGTGCCTGCGCTCAGCGTCACGGTGCGGATCGGCACATTGAAGGTGGCCGCGCCGCCCGGCTGCACCAGGCCCACGGCGCCGCAATAGATGCCCCGAGGCCCGGGCTCCAGGTCACGGATCATGCGCATGGCGGCGACCTTGGGTGCGCCGGTCACCGAGCCGCAGGGGAACAGCGCCGCGAACACGTCGGCGAGCGTGCAGCCCGCCCGGGTGCGCGCCTCGACGTCGGAGGTCATCTGCCACACGCTCGGCAGCGCCTCGGTGTGGAACAGGCGCGGCACGCACACCGAGAAGGGCTCGGCGATGCGTGACATGTCGTTGCGCAGCAGGTCGACGATCATCACGTTCTCGGCCCGCTCCTTGGCCGACGCGCGCAGCCCGGCGGCCGCCGCTGCATCGGCCTCGGCTGTGGCGCCGCGCGCCGCCGTGCCTTTCATCGGGCGCGCCAGCAGCCGGCGCTCGCGCCAGTCGAAGAAAAGCTCCGGTGAGACCGACAGCAGCTGTTCGTCGCCGCTGTCGATGAACGCCGCATAGCCGCCCGGCTGGGCGCGCTGCAGGGCATCGAACAAGGCCCTCGCCCGGGCGCGCGGCGCGGCATCGGGCGCGCCCGAGAGCATGCCCTGCAGCAGCGCCGTGTGGTTGACCTGGTAGAGCGCGCCGGCCGCGATGGCGCGCTGGATCCGGGCCACCGCACGGTCGAAGGCGGACCACGGCAGCGCCTCCTTCCACGTCAGCTGCACTGCGCCCGTCTGCGCCTCGCTGTCGCAGGCTTCAGGCCATGGCTGCGCGCTGTCGTGAATGCCGAACCAGGCGAGCGGCCCGTCCGCGCCGTGCACCGCCAATGCGGCATCGAAGGCCGGCGCCGCTTCGTAGCGCAGATAGCCCACGCACCAGCGCCCTTGCAAGGCCTGCGCATGCACGCTGTCGAGCAGCGGCCGCACCTCGGCCGGCGTGCGCGCCACCAGGATCTCGCGCGGCTCGCCGAAGGCGCATCGCAGCCGCGGTGCTTCGGGTTCGGCGGGAGAAGAAAAATCGATCAGCGCCGAGACGGCACGCATCAGGCCGCGCCGATGCCCGCGACCAGGCCTCCGGCCGGCAGGCCGTTCTTGAGCGCGGCCGTGAAGGCCAGCATGCGGTCGATCGGCACGCGCGCGCGCAGGCCCAGCGCCGGGTCGACATGGATTTCGCCGGCACCGGTTTCCAGCACGCGGGCCAGGTCCGCGAGGCCGTTCATCGCCATCCAGGGACAGTGCGCACAGCTCTTGCAGGTGGCGCTGTTGCCGGCCGTGGGCGCCTCGATGAAGGTTTTGCCCGGATTCAGCGTGCGCAGCTTGTGCAGCATGCCGCTGTCGGTCGCGACGATGAACTCGGCGGCGTCCATGCGCTGCGCCGCGTTCAGGATGCCCGAGGTCGATCCCACCGCATCGGCCAGCGCGATCACGTCGGCCGGCGCCTCGGGATGCACCAGCACCTTGGCGCCGGGATGGTCGCGCTTCAAGAGTTCGAGTTCGAGCGCCTTGAACTCGTCGTGGACGATGCAGGCGCCTTCCCAGCTCACCATGTCGGCGCCGGTCTCGCGCCGGATGTAGTCGCCCAGATGGCGGTCGGGCGCCCACAGGATCTTGCGGCCCTGCGCCGCCAGCGCGCGCACCACGTCGAGTGCGCAGCTCGAGGTCACCAGCCAGTCGGCGCGCGCCTTGACCGCGGCGCTGGTGTTGGCGTAGACGACCACGGTGCGGTCCGGGTGTTGGTCGCAGAAGGCGCTGAAGGCGTCGGCGGGGCATCCGAGATCGAGCGAGCAGGTGGCATCGAGATCGGGCATCAGCACGCGTTTCCCGGGCGACAGGATCTTCGCCGTCTCGCCCATGAAGCGCACGCCGGACACCACCAGCGTGCGCGCCGCGTGGTCGCGGCCGAAGCGTGCCATCTCGAGCGAATCGCTGACCAGGCCGCCGGTCTCCTCGGCCAGGTCCTGCAGGTCGGGATGGACGTAGTAGTGCGACACCATCACCGCGTCACGCTCGCGCAGCAGGCGGCGGATGCGGTCCTTCAGGGCGGCGCGCTCGGCGGGCGTCGGCTCGACCGGCACGCGCGCCCAGGCGCGGCGCGTGTCGCAGACGGCGCCGGCCTGCGGGGCGGGCTGTTCGTAGTCGACGTCGATGAGGGCGGAAGACATGATGTCAGGCCTCCTGAAAGCGCATCGAAAAGTCTATCGCCTTGATGTCTTTCGTGAGCGCACCGACCGAGATGCGATCGACGCCCGTCTCCGCCAGCGCGCGGATGCTGTCGAGCGTGACGCCGCCGGAGATCTCGAGCACCGCCCGCGCCGCGCCGGCCGACTCGTTGCGCCGCACGGCTTCGTGCAGGGTCGCCAGGTCCATGTTGTCCAGCAGCACCATGCGCGCGCCGTGGGCCAGCGCCTCGTCGAGCTGGGTCAGGGTTTCGACCTCGATCTCGATGAACTTCGCTTCGGCCGCGACGCGCGCGGCAGCGCGCAGCGCAGCGCCCACGCCACCGGCCGCCGCGATGTGGTTTTCCTTGATCAGGACGGCGTCGTACAGCCCGATGCGATGGTTCGTGCCGCCGCCCGTGCGCACGGCGTACTTCTGGGCCAGACGCAGGCCCGGCAGCGTCTTGCGGGTGTCGACGATGCGCGCGCGCGTGCCTTCCACCGCCGCGACATAGGCCGCGGTGCGCGTCGCCACGGCGCTGAGCAGTTGCAGGAAATTGAGCGCCGTGCGCTCGGCCGTGAGCAAGGCCCGCGCATCGCCCGAGAGCTCGAGCACGGTCTGGTCGGCCGCGCCGTGCGCGCCTTCCTTGCAGTGCCATGTCACGCGGGCTTGCGGATCGAGCTGCCGCACGACCGCCTCTACCCAGGGCGCGCCGCACAGCACCGCCGCTTCGCGCAGCCGCACGCGCGCCGTGGCACGGGAACCAGCGGTCACCAATCCGGCAGTGAGGTCGCCGTCGCCGGCATCCTCGCGCAGCGCACGCCGTGCATCGTCCAGCGCGAGTTCGCGCACGCTGGCCTCGGAAAAGTCGAAGAAGCTTGTCATGGGTTCGTTGAACGGATCGATCAGGAGGATTCGGTGCCGGGCTCGCGGCGCATCAGTTCGGCCACGGCCTCGGCGGGCTGCATGCGGCCGTCGAGCAGCGCCACCACGCCCTCGGCGATCGGCATCTCGACGCCCAGATGCCGCGCGCGCTGCACCACCGTGCGCGCGCAATAGACGCCTTCGGCCACGTGGCCGAGAGAATCGACGGCCTGTGCCAGCGTGCGGCCCTGCGCGAGCAGCAGGCCGACCTGGCGATTGCGCGACAGATCGCCGGTGGCGGTGAGGACGAGGTCGCCGAGCCCGGACAGGCCCATGAAGGTGTCCGGCCGCGCGCCCAGGGCGACGCCGAAGCGTGTCATTTCGACCAGGCCGCGCGTGATCAGCGCGGCGCGCGCATTGAGGCCGAGGGCGAGCCCATCGGCCAGGCCGGTCGCGATGGCCAGCACATTCTTGACGGCGCCGCCGACCTCGACGCCCACGATGTCGTCATTGGCGTAGACGCGCAGCGTCGGACCGTGAAAGGCCTCGACCAGCGCGTCGCGCAACGGCGCATGGCGGCTGGCCGCGACGAGCGCCGTGGGCCGTCCCTGCGCCACCTCCTGCGCAAAGCTGGGACCGCTGAGCACACCGGCCATCAGCCGCGGCGCCACGCCGGCCTGGATTTCGTTGGCGAGAAGGCCGAAGGCGCCCGATCCCGCGCGCGCCGGCTCGACGCCCTTGCAGAGCCAGGCCACCGGACACGCCGCATCGTGCAGCAGCGCGAGCTGCTCGCGCAGCGCGGCCATGGGTGTCGCCACGATCACGAGCTCGGAACCCCGCACGGCCGCGAGCGCCTCGCCGGTGGCAAGGCGCAGCGAGGGAGGAAGGGAAACGCCGGCCAGATAGCGCGCGTTCTGCCGCGCCGCCGACATGGCCGCATGCTGGGCTGCATCGCGCGCCCACAGCGTGACCGCGTGGCGCGAGGCCGCGCTCACCGCCAGTGCCGTGCCCCAGGCACCGGCACCCAGAACGCAGATCTTCATCGGCGTCGACGCAGGTTGCGAGACTTACTGCGTGACGATGGGCGAGGGTTGCCCCGCCGCCTGGGCCTGCTGCTGTTCGAACATCGCCTGGAAGTTGATTTCGGCCAGATGCACCGGCGGGAAGCCGCCGCGCTGGATCACGTCGGCGACGTTGCCGCGCAGGTAGGGGTAGACGATCTGCGGGCAGGCGATGCCGAGGATCGGACCCATCTGGTCCTCCGGCAGGTTGCGGATCTCGAAGATGCCGGCCTGCTTGGCCTCGACCAGAAACACGGTCTTGTCTTGGATCTTGGTCTGCACGGTGGCCGAGACGGTGATCTCGAAAATGCCGTCGGACACCGGTTGCGCATCGACGCCGAGCTGGATGTCGACGGTGGGCTGTTCCTGCTCCAGCAGGATGGCGGGCGAATTGGGCTGTTCGAGCGACAGGTCTTTCAGGTAGACGCGCTGGATCTGGAACACGGGATCTTGGGCTTGCTGGTCGGCCATGCTGAACTTTCGAGAGTCAAAACGACGCCCGCAGCGACGAGACGTGCGCGGCGGGCCGGAGAGAGGACGCGAAGGGGATTATCGCCCGGGGGATCAGGCGCCCTGCAGCAGCGGCACGAGGCCGCCGCGGCCGTCGAGCGCGATCAGGTCATCGCAGCCGCCGACGTGGATGTCGCCGATGAAGATCTGCGGCACCGTGCGCCGCTGCGTGAGGTCCATCATGGTGGCGCGCGCCTGGGGGTCGCTGTCGATGCGGATCTCCTCGATCCGATCGACGCCCTTGGACTTGAGGATCTGCTTGGCGCGAATGCAGTAGGGGCAAACGGCGGTGGTGTACATCTTGACGGCTTGCATCGTGCTCATCTTGTGGAAGTTCAGGCCTTTTCAACCGGCAGATTAGCCGCTTTCCACGATTTGAGCCCGCCGGCCACCGCTTGGGCCTGCTCGTAGCCGAGTTTCCGGGCCGTGGCCACCGCGCGCTGCGCGCGCGCACCCGTGGCACACACGAGAAGCAACGGAACCGACTTGTTCTTCACGGCGGCGGGCAGCCGGGCTTCGAGCTGTTCGAGCGGCACGTTCTTGGCGCCGGTCACGTGGCCTGCCGCAAATTCGTCGGGCTCGCGCACATCGACCACCACCGCGCGCTCGCGGTTGATGAGGTGCACCGCGCCCTGCGCCGACAGCGATCCGGCATTCGCGCCGCGCACCATCGGCCATGCGAGCATGCCGCCCGAGCTGAGCGCAATCACGATCAGCAGCCAGTTGTCGACGATGAATTTCACGGTGTTCCTTCTGTGGCAAACCCGGGATTTTAGAATGTCGGGTTTCGGCAAGCATTCCCAAAGGCCTCCTCCATGCACAAACTGGTACTGATCCGCCACGGCGAATCGACCTGGAATCTCGAAAACCGCTTCACCGGCTGGACCGATGTCGACCTGACCGACACCGGCATCGAGCAGGCCAAGCAGGCCGGCCGGCTGCTCAAGGCCGAGGGTTACGACTTCGATGTGGCCTACACCAGCGTGCTCAAGCGCGCCACCCGCACGCTCTGGCACACGCTCGACGAGCTCGATCGCACCTGGCTGCCGGTGGTGCATTCGTGGCGCCTCAACGAGCGCCACTACGGCGGCCTGCAGGGCCTGAACAAGGCCGAGACGGCCAAGAAGTACGGTAACGAACAGGTGCTGGTGTGGCGGCGCAGTTACAACACGCCGCCGCCGCCCCTCGAGCCCGGCGATCCGCGCAGCGAACGCAGCGACCTGCGCTACGCCAAGCTGCCGCCCGAGCAGGTGCCGTTGACCGAGTGCCTGAAGGACACGGTGGCACGCGTGCTGCCGTTCTGGAACGAATCGATGGCCCCGGCGGTCCGCACCGGTCGCCGGCTGGTGGTGTCAGCCCATGGCAATTCGATCCGCGCCCTGGTGAAATACCTCGACGGCATCTCGGACGACGACATCGTGGGCCTCAACATCCCCAACGGAATTCCGCTCGTCTACGAACTGGACGACGAACTCAAGCCCTTGCGGCACTACTACCTCGGCGATGCCGCCGCGGCCGAAAAGGCGGTCGCCGCCATCGCGGCGCAGGGCAGGACTTGATGAAAACCAAACATCTGGCAACGGGTTCAAGGAACCCCGGCAGGCAACTTGCTTCCAAGCTGTGTATATTGGTTTGACAGGCGACAAGGAATATTCACACATGGGCCAGAAACTGAAGATCACCGGCTGGGTTGCAGCCGGCGCCATGGCGGGCGTGCTGACCACCGTCTCGCTGCAAACCATGGCACGCGGCTCGCTGGCGCCGCTGCCGCTGGAAGAGTTGCAGCAGCTCGCCGCCGTGTTCGGGATGGTGAAGACCGACTACGTGGAGCCGGTCGATGACAAGAAGCTCATCTCCGATGCGATCGCCGGCATGGTCGCGGGGCTCGATCCGCATTCGCAGTATTTCGACAAGAAGTCGTTCAAGGAATTCCGCGAAGGCACCACCGGGCGTTTCGTCGGGGTCGGGATCGAGATCTCGCAGGAAGACGGGCTGATCAAGGTGGTGTCGCCGATCGAGGGCTCCCCCGCCTTCCGCGCCGGCCTGAAGCCCAACGACCTGATCACCAAGATCGACGACACCGCCGTGCGCGGGCTGTCGCTCAACGATGCGGTCAAGCGCATGCGTGGCGAGGCCAACACCAAGGTCTCGCTCACGATCTTCCGCAAGGACGAGAGCCGCACCTTCCCCGTGACCATCACGCGCGAGGAAATCCGCACACAATCGGTCCGCGGCAAGATCATGGAACCGGGCTACGGCTGGATCCGCGTGTCGCAGTTCCAGGAGCGCACCGTCGACGACTTCGTCAAGAAGGTCGACGAGCTCTACAAGCAGGATCCGAACCTCAAGGGCATCGTGCTCGACCTGCGCAACGATCCGGGCGGCCTGCTGGACGCCGCGGTGGCGATTTCCAGCGCGTTCCTGCCCGAGAACGTGACCGTCGTCACGACCGACGGCCAGCTCGCCGAAAGCAAGGCGGTCTACAAGGCGGCGCCGGAGTTCTACCAGCGGCGTGCCGGCAGCGACCCGTTGCGCAGCCTGCCCGCGGCGCTCAAGACGGTGCCGCTGGTGGTGCTGGTCAACGAGGGCTCGGCCTCGGCCAGCGAGATCGTCGCCGGCGCCCTGCAGGATCACAAGCGCGGCGTCATCATGGGCAGCCAGACCTTCGGCAAGGGCTCGGTGCAGACCGTGCGCCCGCTCGGACCCGACACCGGCCTCAAGATCACGACGGCGCGCTACTACACGCCGAGCGGCACCTCGATCCAGGCCAAGGGCATCGTGCCGAACGTGCTGGTCGACGAAAGCGCCGAGGGCAGTCCCTTTGCGGCGCTGCGCATGCGCGAGGCCGATCTCGAGAAGCATCTGGCCAGCGGCCAGGGCCCCGAGACGAAGGACCCCGAGCGCGAGAAGGCGCGCGACGATGCCCGCAAGCGCCTCGAGGAAGAAGCCCTGAAGCCGCCGCAGGACCGCAAGGTGCCCGAGTTCGGCTCCGACAAGGACTTCCCGCTGATGCAGGCCCTGAATCGCCTCCGCGGCCAGCCGGTGCTGGTCAGCAAGACGCAGGTGATCGTCGACAACAAGGAAGAGAAGAAGGACAACTGATCCCCGCGTGGCTTGTTCGCAAGCCCCGGCGATCACGGTGCGCATGGACGACTCCGAGCTCCTGCGCTACTCGCGCCATATCCTGCTGGAAGAGTTCGGCATCGACGGCCAGGCGCGGGTGAGCGCAGGCCATGCGCTCGTGATCGGCGCCGGCGGACTCGGTTCGCCAGTGGCGCTCTACCTGGCTGCAGCCGGCGTCGGCCGGGTCACGCTGGTCGACGACGACGAGGTCGACCTGACCAACCTCCAGCGCCAGATCGCCCACACGAGCGCGCGCATCGGCATGGCGAAGGTCGATTCCGCGGCCGAGGCGATGCACGCCATCAATCCGCAGGTCGTGGTCGACACCCACCGCTTGCGTGCCGACACGGCGCTGCTCGCGCAGCTCGTCGCGACGGCCGACGTGGTGATCGATTGCAGCGACAACTTCGGCACACGCCACGCGGTGAACCAGGCCTGCGTCGCGCACGCCAGGCCCCTGGTGGCCGGCGCGGCCATCCGCTTCGACGGGCAGCTGAGCGTGTACGACACGCGCGACGCGGCGTCGCCTTGCTATGCCTGCATCTTTCCGCCCGACGCCGCTTTCGAGGAAACGCGCTGCGCAGTGCTCGGCGTCTTCGCGCCCGTGGTCGGCACCATCGGCACCCTGCAGGCCAGCGAGGCCTTGAAGCTACTCGCCGGCATCGGTCCTTCGCTGGCCGGCAGCCTGCTGATGTTCGATGGCCGCCGGACGACGTTCGACACGCTGCGCGTCGCGCGCGATCCCGCCTGCAGCGTGTGCGGGCACCGCGCGCACGGCTGAGGCGCCCGCCCCTCGGGCGCCTCGCGCGGCCAGCCGACTATTGCTTCTTCGCCTTGGCGGCACCGGCCGCCGCCGCGTCCTCCGGAGACCGGAACTGCATGGCCTCCGTAAGATCACGCCTACAGCCGGCGCGACGCGAACCCTGCATGATGCATGCCTATCGCTTCAAGCATCTCGACGGTCCTTTTCCTGGCAACGGGCAAGCCGGCGAAGCTCGATCCCAGAGGGCGAGGTTCGCCATGGACGCAAGATTGAAAACCTACATCGTCGAAGACAACGTCACCATCAGAGAGAATCTGATCGGCACCCTCGAGGAGCTCACCTGCATTTCGGCGATCGGCTTCGCCGAGACCGAGGCCGATGCCACCGCATGGCTGGCCGAGAACAGCGACAGCTGGCAGTTGGCGATCGTCGATCTGTTTCTGAAGCAGGGCAGCGGCCTCGGCGTGCTGCAGGCGTGCATGTCGCGGCGGCCGGACCAGAAGGTGGTGGTGCTGAGCAACTACGCGACGACCGACATCCGCAAGCGGTGCGCGCAATTCGGGGTCGATGCCGTGTTCGACAAGTCGAACGAGATCGATGGGCTGATCGACTTCTGCATCCGGCAAACGACCGAACTCCAGCAAGCCGCCAGCCGCGAGTGACACTGCGGCCCGTGCCGCCAGTGCACGGGGCAGCCTTCGAATCAATCGATCAGCTTGTTCTTCAGCGCGTAGTACGTGAGGTCGCTGTTGGACGAGAGGTTCATCTTCTCCATCAGCCGCGTGCGGTAGGTGCTGACGGTCTTGACGGACAGCGAGAGCGTCTTGGCGATGTCGCCCGCCGTCTCGCCCTTGGCCAGCTTGAGGAACACCTGGAATTCGCGTTCCGACAGTTGCTCGTGCGGCGCCGCGTCGTCCTTGCGGTCGAGCTGGCGTGCGAGCAGTTCCGCCACGGCGGGCGTGATGTAGCGGCGGCCCAGCGAGATGGTGCGGATCGCGTTCACGATCTCGATCGGATCGCATTCCTTGTTGAGGTAGCCGCTGGCACCCTGCCGGATCAGGTTCATCGCATAGTGTTCCTCGGGATAGCCGCTGAGGATCAGGATGCCGACGTCGGGCGCCTTGGCGCGGATCATCGCCAGGGCATCGATGCCGCTTTGCCCAGGCATCGAAAGGTCCATCACGAGCACGTCGAGTTCTGTGGTGCGCACGAGTTCGATCGCCTCGCGTCCGCTGGCAGCCTCTCCCGCCACCCGCAGATCCACATGCTCGGAGAAAAACTGGCGCAACCCGGAGCGCACGATGGCATGGTCGTCCACAATTCCGATCTTGATCATCTGTTACCTTCGTCGTTGCATGGCGACCTTACGCGTCGCAACATGCCGGGTCCCTGAACGGCTTTGATTATTCCCGAATTTGAGCGGCGGGTATCCACCGGAGATTTCATGCGCTGGTTAGCCTTCCCGAAGATGGCCCTTGGCCTGACGCTCGCGGCGCTCGCGGCGCTTGCGCTCGTGGGCATCAACGAAGCCGGCTACCGTCAATCCCACCGGGCACTCGCCGAGGTGAGCGAGGCGCAGCGCGTGCGCCTGGTGCTCAATCTGCTGATGCAGAACGTGGTCGACGCCGAGACGGGCCAGCGCGGCTACCTGCTGACCGGCGAGAAGCGCTACCGCGAACCGTACGACGTCGCGGCCCGAGAGCTGGAGGGCAACCTGGCCGCGCTGCGCCTGCTCTATGCCGGCAGGCCGAACGAGACCGAGCGTCTGGCCCAGCTTTCCGGACATGTCGCACGCAAGCTCGCGGAAATGGACATGAGCGTCCGATTGCGCAGTGAAGGCAACGACGATGCATGGAAATTCGTCATCACGACCGATGTCGGCCGCGAAGAGATGGACGCCATCCGGACCATCGCCAGCGGATTGATCCTCAACAGCAACGAGGCCCTGCTGCAGGGGCAGCGGCAGATCGCGAAGTCGCTGCGCTTCGCGCGCGTCGGCATCGCCCTCGTGGCCCTGGCCGGGCTTTTCGCCTTCTTCCTGTACCTGCGGCAGACCCATGCCTTGCGCCTAGCCGGCGAACGCCAGCAGCTGGCCTTGCAGCGCGAGCGCAATGCGCTCGAGGACGAGGTGCGCGAACGCACCGCAACGCTGGCCGAACTCGCCACCCACCTGCAGGAAGTGCGCGAGACCGAGCGCGGCTATCTGGCGCGCGAATTGCACGACGAACTCGGCTCGCTGCTGACCGCGGCCAAGCTCGACGTGGCGCGCCTCAAATCGAGGCTGGTGGAGGCACCGGACGCCATCCAGCGGCTGCAGCATCTGAACGACCTCCTCAACAGCGGCATCGCGCTGAAGCGGCGCATCATCGAAGACCTGCGGCCGTCCTCGCTGTCCAACCTGGGACTCATCGCCTCGCTCGAGATCCTGGGACGGGAATTCGCCGAGCGTTCGGGCATGGAAGTGGAGATGGTGCTGGAACCGGTGTCGCTCGACGAATCGAACCAGCTCACGGTCTACCGGATGGTGCAGGAAGGCCTGACCAACATCGGCAAGTACGCGCAGGCGAGCGAGGTCAGCATCGTGATGAAGAACTACAGCAACCACGTCGTCGTGGAAGTAACCGACAACGGCGAGGGCTTCGACACGCAACGCAGCCGCCCCTCATCGCACGGGCTGGCGGGCATGCGGCACCGCGTGGAAACGGCCAAGGGCAAGTTGACGGTCTCGTCGACGCCCGGCCGGGGCACGAAGCTGAGCGCGGTGATGCCTGCCAAGGCCGCCTGAATCGCCGACTCCCAGGGGGTCGAGCCTCATTCGGCCCTCTCCTACGCCTCCAGACCCCTGCTGCTGACAGGGTGTTCGAGGTGCGCCACTTAACGTGGATCCCACGCCATCCAGTACCGGACGAGGCGCCATCCACAACGACGAGACCGCCCTCGAAAAGGAGTTCAGCATGTTGTATTACGCAGTCGTGTTTCTGGTCATCGCCCTGATTGCCGCACTGCTCGGCTTCGGCGGCATCGCAGCCGGCGCGGTCGGCATCGCGAAGATCATTTTCCTGGTCTTCATCGTCCTCGCGCTCGCCAGCTTCATCGCGGGCTTGATGCGACGCAGATAGCGTCGTTACGATGAGCACGCCCGCAACCCATTTCCCTGAAGGATTTCTCACATGAACACGACCACCAAGACGCCATCGCAACTGGCCGACGACGCTCGCCAGACTGCCAACGACGCGATCGATACGACGCGAGCCTACGCGCAGAACGCGGTGAACGCGGCCGGCGAGAAGGTACGCGACCTGCGCCGCGACGCCGAGCCCGCGGTGGAGCAACTGGCAGCGCGTGTTCAGCAGGCCGTTCAGCGCGGGCTCGATGCCGCATCGACGACCAGCGCCCGGGCGCAGCGCCGGCTCGAGCTGGCGGCCGACGTGACGGGCAAGTACATCTCTGACCAACCCGTGCGTTCGGTGCTCATCGCCGCGGCTGCGGGCGCCGCCATCACCGCGCTGATCGTGCTCGCAAGCCGCCGCCGGGACGACTACTGATCCAGCGCCCGTATCGATCGGCGCGCCTGCGATCGCTCTCGCTCGACTGCACCCATGCTTCATCCCATTTTTTCCACGGTGCTCGGGCATCCGGAGCTGATCGCCACACACGTTGCCAACTACGGCGCACTCGTCCGGGAAGAAGCCGCCGAGGCGAGTCGCGTACTGGTCGCGCGGCTCGTTGCCGGCATGCTGGCCGCGGTCAGCGCCATGCTGGCGCTCGGCCTGATCGGCGTTGCCGTGATGCTCGGCGTGCTCGATGGGCGCTTTCACTGGGTGCTGGTGGTCGTCCCCGGCGTCGCCATCCTCATCGCGCTGATCGCAACCTTCGTGGCGGCGCGGCCGACCGAATTCCACGGCTTCTCCGACCTTCGTGCGCAGCTCGATGCCGACGTACGGGCACTCCACCTCGCGGGCGACCATGATGGCGCCTGAGCTCCGGACACTGAGCCCTCAGCAGCGCCTCGCGCTGTCGCGCCGCGCGCTGGTCGCGCAATTGCATGGCGACGAGCCGCGGCAAGCGCGCGCATCGGACGATGCAAGCTCCGCACCGCGGCACGAACGGAACGCAGACCGGTTTGCATGGGCATCGCTGGTGCGCGGCGTGACGCAGCGCTGGTGGCGCCGGCATCCCGCGAACGCGGTCGGCCAGTTGGCGCGCCCTCTTCTCGATCGCTATGCGCGCGACGAACCGGCCAAGCTCATCGCGGCCGCCGCGGCCGCCGGCGCCCTGGTCGTGCTGATCAAGCCCTGGCGGTTGCTGTCGATCACGGCGGTGCTCGCTGCGGTATTGAAAACCTCGGACGTGGCCGACCTGGTCACCACGCTGATGCAGAAAAACACACGCCCACGAAAGGATCCCCCATGAACAAGCCCTCCAGCGCAACCCCACACCAGCACCTGACGCTGGACCAGAAGGCCATCGATGCCGCCGCCAAGAGCATCGACGATGGCGCCGTCACACCCAGCTCCGGCCCGTGGCGCGACGACATCGTCAAGCTGCTCAACGATGCGCTCGCCACCGAACTGGTTTGCATTCTTCGCTACAAGCGCCACTATTTCACCGCCTCCGGCGTCTCTTCCCCCGCGATTGCCGACGAGTTCCTCGTGCATGCCAACGAAGAGACGGCACATGCGGACAAGATCGCCGAGCGCATCGTCCAACTGGGCGGCGATCCGGATTTCAACCCCGATTCACTGCGCGAGCGCAGCCATGCGGATTACGACGAGTCCAAGGACCTGCAAGCCATGGTCCGCGCCAATCTCGTGGCCGAACGCATCGCGGTCGAGTCGTACCGCCAGATGATCATGCTGGTCGGCGACAAGGATCCCACCACCCGGCGCATGCTCGAAGAAATCCTCACCGACGAGGAAGAACATGCCGACGAGCTGAAGGACTGGTTGACGAAGTAAGGCCGCCGCACAGACGTGAAAAAGCCCGGGTGACCGGGCCTTTTCGTCAGAGCTTGTCGGCGCCGCTCTTGATGGCGTCCTTGACCTTTTCCTTGGTGTCGCCGTAGGTGGCTTGCACCTTGCCGCTGGCCTGGTCCGCAGCGCCTTGCTCCTTGAGCTTCTCGCTGCCCGTCACCTTGCCGGCCGCTTCCTTGATCTTGCCCTTGGCTTCCTCGACGCGTCCTGCCACTTGATCCTTGTTCATACCGATGTCCTTTGCAAGTTGATGTGCGTGATTCGGTTGAACCACTGATTTCAATCTAGCCACGGGCTGCAGCCGGCGATCGACGGCGCTGGCCCGACCTCGTGTAGGACGCGGTGATATCAGGCCGTGATGATCCATCCCTCGAGCGGATCGATGCCCTCGGGCAGCCCATAGCCCGGCCCGGCGCTCGTGCGGCGCGCCGCACCCCAGGCCGCCTGCACGAGGCACAGCACGGCATCGATGCGGTCGCCTTTCGCATCGTCCAGCAGATGAGCGCGCGCCGCGTCATCGAGCGCCAGTCGAAGGCCGAGGCGCGAAGCACCTTTCTCGAGCGCCGCCAGAAGGTCTTCGCGCGCCGCGCGCCGCGCGGCGCGCGGGCGTCTGCGAAGCGGCATCGTCGCTCTTGTAGCTGCGACGCCCGATCAGCTCGCGCGCAGGCAGGCCCGGATAGGCCTCCAATGCGATGCGTGCGCCGCACTCCACGGGCATGTGCAGGCCCGGCAGCGAAGCGCCTGCCTCCAGCAACCGCGGGACGCCGGCATGCAGCATGAACGCGACCGGCGGATTCACCCACTTCATCGACGGACTCGATCCTGCAGGACCGTCCGTCGCGCGATGGGCGAACTTGCCTCCGACGGGACGCGCGGCACAGAACGCCACGAAGCGCTCCCGGATCTCGGCGCGCGAAAGGCCCGCGTAGTGCGCGATCAACGCCTGCCATTGCAGCGGCCAGCCCAGGTGCTCGACCAGTTCACGCGGCAGCCCGAACGGAAAATCGAAAGCGCCGATCCATTCCGGCGCGCTGTGCAGCCACTGGCCCCACGCATCGAGCGACGCGAAGTGTTCAAGGCCGGTCAGCGTGACGCAGCCCGCCTGCACGGTGCCGAGCGCGATCACGATCGGCTTGCGCGCGGTCGGCGCGCTCGAGAAGTCGCAGCCGAAAAGCAGCATCGCCGACGCCGCGCTCAGCCCAGCGCGAGCGCGACGACGCCGGCGGCGATGAAGAGTGCGCCGACCAGCCGCAGCACGCGATCGCCCTCGCGCAACAGGTGGCCGCCGATCAATGCCGCGAACAGCATCGACACCTCGCGTGCGGGCGCCACGTGCGAGATCGGTGCCTGCTGCACCGCATAGAGCACCAGCACATACGAGACCGGACTGATCACCGCGACGATCAACGCGTACTTCCATTGCTCGCGCCAGAGCCGCAGCGTGGCCGGCCGGTCGCGCAGTGCCGCGGGTGCGAGCAGGACGACGCGCACGATGTTGCCGAAGTAGTCGACCAGGATCGGCGACATGGCGAGGAACTTGACGGCGTAGCTGTCGGTCACGGTGTAGGCCGCGATGAAGGCGCCGGTTGCCACGCCGTAGCGGATGCCCTTGTGCACGCGCTGGCGCCGGGCTGCATCGTGCGTGCCGCGCCACAGCCGCGGTCCGCCCGCGATCAGGAACACGCCCAGCACCACGCCGGCGATGCCCGCGACCCCGGTCACGCTGATGTGTTCGCCGAGAAAGACAAGCGCCACCAGCGACGACAGCAACGGGCCGGAGCCGCGCGCCAGCGGATAGACCACCGTGAGGTCGGCCTTGCGATAGCCGCGCAGCAGGATCACGTAATAGAACACGTGCAGCACGCCGCTCGCCACGACCAGGCTCCACTGCCCAGCGCCCCAGTGCGGCACCACGTTCCAGCCCAGCGCGATGCCGAGCGGGGCCCACACGACCATCATGAACACGCCGGTCTGGAACGCGAAGCGCGCGTCGCCGTTCGCCTTCTTGGCGGCAATGTTCCAGCTGGCGTGGATGACCCCGGCAAGCAGGATCAGTGCGAACGCGGAAAGGGGCACTCCCGGATCAGTCGGATGCCGGATCCGTCGGCTTCAGTGCCGCCCGACGATGGCGGCAGTGGCCATCAGTTCCTCGAGCAGCGCGAGCGACACTTTGCCCGACACCGAGTACGGATCCAGCTCGGGCCGCTCGGAATACTTCAGCAGCGTCGATGCGTTGAGGCGGGAGAGATTGACCTGCCCCATGGTCCAGCCACCGAAGCGGCGCTCGGAGATCTCTTCGTAGTGCAGCAGTACGACGTCCTTGTGGCGCGGGTCTTTCTGGATATGGCCGTACAGCTCGCTGATCGCCATCCGGCCGCCTTCGATGGCTTGCAGGAAGACGCCGGCGCCGTAGCAGAGGATGCCCGTGATGCCGCAGGCCGTGTTGTGCGAGCGCGATTGCGCGAGGATCGCCTCGATGGCGGCCGGGCTGTTGTCGACGGCGCGGCTGGCGTAGAGAAGTCGTACGAGCATGAGGTTCAGCCCTTGCGCGGCAACAGGGAAAGGAATTCGCGGCGAAGGTTGGGGTCCTTCAGGAACACGCCGCGCATCACCGAATTGATCATCTTGCTGTCCATTTCCTTGACGCCGCGCCATTGCATGCAGAAGTGCTCGGCCTCGACCACCAGCGCGAGGCCGTCCGGCTGCGTCTTCTCCTGGATCAGGTCGGCCAGCTGCACCACGGCTTCTTCCTGGATCTGCGGCCGGCCCATGACCCACTCGGCCAGGCGCGCGTACTTGGACAGGCCGATCACGTTGGTCTTCTCGTTCGGCATGACGCCGATCCAGAGCTTGCCGATGATCGGGCAGAAATGGTGAGAGCAGGCGCTGCGCACCGTGATCGGCCCGACGATCATGAGCTCGTTGAGATGCTCGGCGTTCGGGAATTCGGTCAGCGGCGGCGGCGCCACGTAGCGGCCCTTGAACACCTCGTTCAGGTACATCTTGGCGACGCGCCGCGCGGTGTTGCCGGTGTTGTGATCGTTGTCGGTATCGATCACGAGGCTCTGCAGCACGCCCTTCATCTTGACCTCGACCTCGTCGAGCAGATGCTCGAGTTCGCCGGGCTCGATGAACTCGGCGATGTTGTCGTTGGCATTGAAGCGCCGGCGCGCGGCGAGCAGGCGTTCGCGTATCTTCACGGACACGGGCGTGCCCTCGTCTCCTGCCCCGTCCTCGGGGCGCAGTGCGGCGTCGGTGGTCCTTAGCATGGGTGCATCCTAACAGCGAATGTATTTCGGACGGCCACCGCTGCAGGGCGCGACCCGCCTCGGCGCGAAGCTACTGTTTTGATAGCAGAAAATCCGTGACCAGCGGCAGGTGATCGGACATGCGGGCCCAGATGGGACCGCGCGGCACCGAACTCGCCACCGCCTCGATCTGCCGGCCGTAGATGAAGTCGAGCTGCGCAACGGGCAGGCGCGAGGGATAGGTCAGCGTGCGCGGTCCGCGCAGATCGCTCGCGTCGCGCAGGCCCATCGCGTTCATCGCGTAGCGCATGCGCGCACCCCAGTCGTTGAAGTCGCCGGCCACGATCAACGGCTCGCCGGCCGGGATCTCGCGCTCGATGAAATCGCGCAGCAGCGCAACCTGCCGCACGCGGCTGCCCCGGATGAGACCGAGATGCACCACGATCGCATGCACCAGCAGGCCATCGACGTCGATCGCCACGTGCAGCAGCCCGCGCTGCTCGAAGCGGTGGTCCGAGATGTCCTGGTGCGTCTTGCGCAGCACCGGCCAGCGGGTCAGCAGCGCGTTGCCGTGCTCGCCGTGGCGGGTGATGGCGTTGGTCTCGTAGACCGCCGTATAGCCCTCGGGCGCAAGGAAATCGGCTTGCGGCAGCTCGGGCCAGCGGCTGAAGCGCGCAGCGGCCTGGCGGTTCATCTTGCGCACTTCCTGCAGACACACGATGTCAGCGTCGAGCTGCTCGATCGCATGGCCGAGGTTGTGGATCTCGAGCCGCCGCGCCGGCCCGATGCCCTGCACACCCTTGTGGATGTTGTAGGTGGCCACCCGGAAACCATTCATGCTCGCTGGCGGATTCATCGCACAAATTGTGGCAGCAGCAGGACGGCTTCCGCATTCGAAGGGGAAAAACAGGCGTCGGCGGCTTCGCGCCAGGGCAGCCATCGCCAGGCCGTGTGTTCGCGCGGGTCGAGCCGTGGCGTCAGACGCTCGGGCACACACAGGCCGAACAGGTGCTCGGTGTTGTGCGTGACGCCCTCTGCGTAGCGCGAGCGCCAGCGCGGATAGATCTCGTAGACGTTCTCGAGCTGCCAGTCCACCAGTTGTGGAGCGAGCGCGCTGGCTTCGCCGCAATCGATGCCGGTTTCTTCGGCGACCTCGCGTGCGGCTGTGAGCGCCAGCGGCTCGTCCTCGCGATCCTTGCTGCCGGTGACGGATTGCCAGAACCCGTCGGCATCGGCACGGCGGATCAGCAGCACATCGAGTGCCGGCGTGTGGATCACGACCAGCACGGACTCGGGGATCTTGAAGGGCTTCGGCGACATCGGATGCCGCCGATTTTCGCCTATCGCGCAGTGCCGCGCCGCTTGGGGAACCAGGGATAGAAACGATTGGTGCGCCGGATGTAGTCGGCATATTCGGGCCGCAGGTTGCTCATCTTGGCTTCGAGCCAACCGATGCCCTGCCGATAGGCCATGCGGTGATGCATGCGCAGGGGCGAGACGATCGTGAAGAGCCCGACCCAGTGGTCGCATGCGATCAGGAAGATGCCCCACCAGACCAGCGCCTCGCCGAAATAGTTGGGGTGGCGCGTGTAGCGCCAGAAGCCCGTGTCGAGCACCCTGCCCTTGTTCGACGGATCGGCCTTGAAGCGGCCGAGCTGCCAGTCGCACAGCGCTTCCATGAAGAAGCCGATGGCCCAGACCGCCAGACCGATCATCGCGACCGGGCCGAGCTCGGTCGGCTGCAGGTAGAACTGCGCCACCTGCAGCGGCAGCGAGGTGATCCACATCATGATGCCCTGGATCCCGAACACCTTGCGGTAGATGTACCAGTCGGCGTCGATGCCGGCTGCGGCCGCCTGCTTGCGGTAGTTCTCGTAGCGGTCGAGCTCGCGCCAACCGTCGGCGCGGCTGCGCATGACGAGATGGGCTGACAGGCGCACGCCCCAGATCAGCGCGCAGGCCGTGATCAGCAGCTTGCGCGACTCCACGCCGACGCCCGCCGTATGGGCATAGGTCACCAGCGCGATCGTGCCGTAGCCCAGCCCCCACCACCAGTCCGCGAGCGTGGCGTCGCCGGTCTTGACGCTGATGCGCCAGAGCAGGAACTGCACGCCGAGGGACAGCACGGCAGTCATGAGGAGGTTGACCAGCAACCCGGGAGCGAGATCTGCGCACATGGATGGTTTTCCTTCAGTCGAGCTTGACGCCGGCCTTCTTGATCAGCGCGCCCCAGCGCGCCGCGTCCGTGCGGACCTGCGCCACGAACTGCGCGTGCGGCATGCCGCCCGGCTCGTAGCCGAGTTCGCGCACGCGCGCCTGCACATCGGGTTGCGCCAGCACCTTGCGTATCTCGCTTTCGAGCCGCGCCATCACCTCGGGCGGCGTCCTGGCGGGCACGAACAGCGCGGCCCAGGCGGCTGCCTCGAAGCCCGGATAGCCCAACTCGGCGAGCGTGGGCACATCGGGCGTCAGTGGCGAGCGCTGGCTGCCGGTGACGGCGAGCAGCCGTACCTTGCCGACCGCGAGCTGCGGCTTGAGCGTCACGAAGTCGAGGAAGACGGCCGCGATCTCGCCGCTCATCAGCGCCATCATGGCCGGCGCGCTGCCCTTGTACGGCACGTGGGTCATGCCGAGGCCATTCGCCTCGTTGAGCGCGTAGCCCAGCAGATGGCCGGAAGAGCCCGGCCCGATCGAGGCGTAGTTGTAGTCCTGCGGGTTGCGCCGGGCTTCCTCGACATAGGCCTTGAAGGTCGTGGCCTTCACCTTGGCCGTGCTCACCGCCAGCCACTGCGGCGAAATCGCGAGATCGGTCACCGGCGTCAGGTCCGCCAGCGCGTCATAGGGCAGCTTGCTGTAGAGGCTCATCGTCTGCACCAGCAGCGGCACGTTGAGCAGCAGGGTGTAGCCGTCCGGTGCCGACTTGGCGACGAAATCCGAAGCGATCACCGAACTCGCACCCGGCTTGTTCTCCACGATCACCGGCTGCTTCATCGATTCGGAAAACTTCTGGGCGAACAGCCGGCCGAGCACGTCGCCCCCACCGCCGGGTGCAAAGGGCACGACGATGCGCAAGGGCCGGCTCGGGTAGTCGGGCGTCTGCGCGAAGCCGGGCGAGGCTGCGAGCGAGGCGCCGGACGCCATCAGCTGGGTCAGAAAGATTCGGCGTGGATGCGGTGTCATCGGTGTCTCCTTCATCGGCGCGGTGCGCTTGACGGGATTCATTGGAAAAGAGAGATTCCCGCAGTACAAACTCTTTTTCAACTTTCTCTCGCATCATGGGAACTCCTCGCGCCACCGGTGGCGTTCAAAGTGCAGTCCGCGTGCTGACCTTGCTCAGGCACGTGGGTGCCCATCACGCGACCGGCATCCGGCTGAAGGACCTGATCACATTGAGCGGTATCGACCGCTCGACGGCGCATCGGCTGCTGGCCTGCCTGGTGAAGCAGGAATTCGTCGAGCGCCCGCCCGGATCGCAGCACTACCGGCTGGGCATGGAAGCCATGCAACTGGGGCTGGTGTCGGCCGGCATGGCACCCGTGATCGAGCGGCTTCGCCCGGCGATGCAGAAGATCGCGCGGCTTACCGGCGACACCGTGTTCCTGATCGTGCAGAGCGGCGACCATGCGCTTTGCCTGCACCGCGAGGAAGGCTCCTATCCGATCAAGGCCTTCGTCGTCGAGCCCGGGAGCCGCCGCCTGCTGGGCCTGAGCGCGGTGGGTGTCGACCGGATGGCCCGCATGGAAGATGCCGACGTCGCCGCCATGCATGCGCGGCACCCTGCCGACTATGCACGCGCCCACATGAGCCTCGCCAGGCTCATGTCCCTGATCCGCGCAGCGCGCCGGTCAGGCCATGCCGAAATGGTGGATGCGCGCACCGAGCAGACCTCGGGCGTCGGCTGCGCGTTCCAGCTGTCGGCCCACAGCTACGCGGGCATCAGCATCGCCGCGATCAATGCCCGCATGCCGGCGCGGCGCCGCGCCGAACTCGGGACGCAACTGCGCACGGAGGTGCAGCCTTTCGAATGGATGGAGACGGACGACGCTGCGCACTGAGCGCGGCCGTCCCGCAGGCCCGTGGTGTTGCCCGGCCTCAGACGGCCTGGACGTTGCGCAACTTGATGTGCAGCTCGCGCAGTTGCTTCTCGTCGACCGGGCTCGGCGCCTGCGTCAGCAGATCCTGCGCGCGCTGGGTCTTGGGGAAGGCGATCACGTCGCGGATCGACTCGGCACCGGTCATCAGCATGACGAGACGGTCCAGGCCGATCGCGATGCCGCCGTGCGGCGGTGCGCCGTATTGCAGCGCATCGAGCAGGAAGCCGAACTTGTTCTGCGCATCCTCGGCACTGATCTTGAGCGCGCGGAACACCTTGCTCTGCACTTCCTCGCGATGGATACGCACCGACCCGCCGCCCATCTCGATGCCGTTGAGCACCATGTCGTAGGCCTTGGCGATGCACTTCTCGGGCGCAGTGTCCATGAGGTCCTCGTGCCCGTCCTTGGGCGCGGTGAACGGATGGTGCACGGCCGACCAGCGCTGGCCTTCCTCGTCGAATTCGAACATCGGGAAATCGACCACCCAGAGCGGCGCCCAGCGGTCGTCGAACAGGCCGGTCTTGCGGCCGAAGGCGCTGTGGCCGATCTTGACGCGCAGCGCACCGATCGCATCGTTGACGACCTTTTCCTTGTCGGCACCGAAGAACAGGATGTCGCCGTTGCGCGCGCCGGTGCGGGCGAGGATCTCGGCCAGCGCGTTGTCGTCGAGGTTCTTGACGATCGGGCTCTGCAGGCCTTCGCGGCCGGCCTGGACGTCGTTGACCTTGATGTAGGCCAGCCCCTTGGCGCCGTAGATCTTCACGAACTCCTGATAGGCGTCGATCTCGCCGCGCGACAGCCCGCCTTCTGCACCGCCGCCGGGCACGCGCAGCGCCACCACGCGGCCGCCGACCATGTTGGCGGCGCCCGAGAACACCTTGAACTCCACGCGCTTCATGAGCTCGGTGAGTTCGGTGAATTCGAGCTTCACGCGCAGGTCGGGCTTGTCCGAGCCGTACTTGAACATCGCGTCGCCGTAGCTCATGGTCGGGAACATCGGCAGGTCGATGCCCGCGGCGTTGCGGAACACGTTGCGGATCATGCCCTCGAACATCTCGCGGATTTCCTCTTCGGCGAGGAACGAGGTCTCGATGTCGATCTGCGTGAATTCGGGCTGGCGGTCGGCGCGCAGGTCTTCGTCGCGGAAGCACTTGACGATCTGGTAGTAGCGGTCGTAGCCGGCCACCATCAAGAGCTGCTTGAAGAGCTGCGGCGACTGCGGCAGCGCGAAGAAGCTGCCGTCGTGCACGCGGCTGGGCACCAGGTAGTCGCGCGCGCCTTCGGGCGTGGACTTGCCGAGCATCGGCGTCTCGATGTCGATGAAGCCGTTGGCATCGAGGAACTTGCGCACCTCCATCGTGACCTTGTAGCGCAGCATCATGTTGCGCTGCATCACCGGGCGGCGCAGGTCCAGCACGCGGTGCGTGAGGCGGGTGGTTTCCGACAGGTTGTCGTCGTCCAGCAGGAACGGCGGCGTGACCGACGGGTTGAGCACCTTCATCTCCTGGCACAGCACTTCGATCTTGCCGCTCTTCAGGTTCTCGTTGACCGTGCCCTCGGGACGCGCGCGCACCAGGCCGACGACCTGCACGCAGAACTCGTTGCGCAGGCCTTCCGCGGTCGCGAAGGTCGCGGCGCGGTCGGGATCGCACACCACCTGCACGTAGCCTTCGCGGTCGCGCAGGTCGATGAAGATCACGCCGCCGTGGTCGCGCCGGCGATTGACCCAGCCGCACAGGGTGACGGTTTCGCCCATCAGGGCTTCGGTCACGAGACCGCAATAGTGAGAACGCATGGCCATAGCTGGATTCCGGCGCCGGAGCGGCGCGTTGCTTTACTTGAGTGCGATGGTGGCGGGGCCGCCGGGAACGACCACCCCCATCGAGACGATGTACTTGAGCGCTTCATCCACGCTCATCTTGAGTTCGATGCAGTCGCTGCGCTTGAGCATCACGAAGTAGCCGCCCGTGGGATTGGGCGTGGTCGGCACGTAGACGCCGAGATAGTCGCCGCCGCCCAGGTGATCGACCACGTCCCTGCCGGGGGTGCCGGTCACGAAGGCGATGGTCCACACGCTCTCGCGCGGCCACTGGATCAGCACGGCGGTGCGGAAGGCATTGCCGTTCTCGGAGAACAGCGTGTCCGACACCTGTTTGACGCTGGAATAGATCGAGCGCACGACGGGAATGCGCCGCACCACCGCATCACCCCAGCCGAGCAGCCGCTTGCCGACGAAATTGCTGGCGATCGCGCCGACCGCCAGCAGGATCGCCAGCGTGAGCAGCACACCGAGGCCGCGCACCCTGTGGTCGTTGAGCCACTGCTGCCACGCCTCGGGCAGCAGCCACAGCGTCTGGTCGAGCGTGCCGATGATCCAGTTCAGCACGCCCAGCGTGATGACCAGCGGCACGATGACCAGCAAGCCGGAAAGCAGCCATTTGCGCAGGGCGAGCATGGCGCAGACTCAGTCGCTCTTGGCCGCGGGCGCGGCGGCAGGCGCAGGCGCGGGGGCCGGTGCAGGTGACTTCGCCGCGGTTTCCGCGGGCTTGGCAGCGGTGCCGTCGGCCGGTGCAGCCGGTGCGGCTGCGGGTTCGGCGCCCTTGTCGCCGTTCTTCTCGCCGCCGTTCTTCTCGCCGCCCTTCTTCCCGCCGCCGTCGCGAAAGTCGGTCACGTACCAGCCGGAGCCCTTGAGCTGGAAGCCGGCGGCCGTGAGCTGTTTGCTGAACGCGCTCGCGCCGCAAGACGGGCATTCCGTGAGCGGCGCGTCGGACAATTTCTGCAGCGCGTCCTTGGCAAAGCCGCAGGCGCCGCACTTGTAGGCGTAAATGGGCATGGATTCGGGGGGTGGGTATGGAGCAGCCGGCGGCCGCTCGCAAAGCCCTCGATTATAAGCGCGCAGCCCCCCGGACCGCGGCCCGCCCTTCCTTGTAACGGCGGCGCTCCCGGGCGGCGAGCAGGTAGCTCGACACGACGACGAACACCGCCACCAGCGCGATCACGACGGTGGCCAGCGCATTGACCGTCGGGTCCAGCCCCAGGCGGGCGCGCGAGAAGATCACCAGCGGCAGCGTCGTCGAGCCCGGCCCCGAGAGGAAGGCGGACATCACCACGTCGTCGAGCGACAGCGTGAAGGTCAGGAGCCAGGCCGCCATCAGCGACTCGGCGATCATCGGCAGGGTCACGAGCCAGAACACCTGCAGCGGGCGCGCGCCCAGATCCTGGGCCGCCTCCTCGAACTGCGGATTGAGGTCGCGCAGCCGGGCACTGATCACCACCGTGGCATAGGCCATGCCCACCAGCAGGTGGCCGAACCAGATCGTGACCAGGCCGCGCTCGGGAAAGCCGAAGGTGCGCTGGACCGAGACCAGCATCAGCAGCAACGACAGGCCGACGATGACCTCGGGCATCACGAGCGGCGCACTGACCATGCCCGAGAACATGGTGCGGCCCCGGAAGCGCGGAAAGCGCTCCAGCGTGAAGGCTGCCAGCGTGCCCAGCACGATGGCGCCGGTCGCGGTGGCGGCGGCGATGCGCAGCGAGAGGAACAGGCCGTCGCGAATCTCCTCGTCGCCGGCCAGCTTGTGGTACCAGCGCAGGCTGAAGCCCGCCCACACGTTGGGCACCGGCGAATCGGTGAAGCTGAAGACGATCAGCGCGACGATCGGCAGGTAGAGGAACGCGAAGCCCAGCAGCAGCCAGATGCGGCCGGTCCAGCGCGCGGCGGGTGTCGCGATCATCCGCGCGCCGCCCTGGCCTGGGCGTTGTTGAAGAGCGCCAGCGGCACGATGATCAGCAGCACCATGACCACTGCCACGCTGGACGCCATCGGCCAGTCGTTGTTGGAGAAGAACTCGTCCCACAGCACGCGGCCGATCATCAGCGTCTCGGGGCCGCCCAGCAATTCGGGAATGACGTACTCGCCGACGCAGGGAATGAAGACCAGCATCGCGCCGGCAACGATCCCGCTGCGCGACAGCGGCACGGTCACGCGCCAGAAGGCCTGCCAGGCCGTCGCGCCCAGGTCCTGCGCGGCCTCCAGCAATTGCAGGTCCATCTTGGACAGGGTGCCGTAGAGCGGCAGCACCATGAAGGGCAGGTAGGTGTAGACCATGCCCAGCACGAGCGAGAAGGGGCTGTACATGAACTGGCCAGGCGAGGAGATCAGGCCCAGCGGCAGCAGCAGGCTGTCGGCATGGATGTGCGCAAGGAAACGGCCGACCCAGCCGGTGTCGGCGTCCAGCAAGCCTTTCCACGCGTAGACGCGCAGCAGGAAGCTGGTCCAGAAGGGCAGCATCACGCCCATCAGCAGCAGCGGCTGCAGGGCCGCCGAAGCACGCGCCATGAAGTAGGCGAAGGGGTAGCCGATCAGCAGGCAGATCACCGTCGTGACACCCGCGTAGAGCAGCGAATGCCCGTAGGTCGCCACGTAGAGGTCGTCCTGCAGCAGCGTCGCGTAATTCTGCAGCTTCAGCGTCAGCGAGAACTGCTGGTTCGCGAAGCTGAGCAGGTCGCTCACCCGGGCGCCGTCCATTTCCGCGAAGCTGATGCGCAGCACGATCAGGAAGGGCAGCAGGAAAAAAACCAGCAGCCACAACATGGGCGCACCGATCACGAGGCTGCGGCCCCGCACGAAGGCGGGCTTGCCGTCAGCCTGCGCGGAACGCCCGAGGGCATCGGACCTGTCCATGCCGCCCGTCCTACTGCGTGAGCACGACCTGCGAGGTCGGCAGCCAATGGGCCCAGACGGCGTCGCCTTCGACGGGGACGCCCTCGCGGTGCCGGGTTTCGTTCTCGACATTGACCTTGAGCGCGGCACCGCTGGCCAGTTCGAGGTGGTAGACCGTGTAGACCCCGAAATACGACGAGGCCCGGACCACGCCGCGGGCCTTGTTGTGATCGTCCTCGGGCTCGCTTGCGCAAAGGTGGATCTTCTCGGGCCGCACCGCGACGGTGACGGTCTGCCCCTGGTAGCCGGTGATCCCGTGGCCGACGCGGTGCAGCACGTCGGCGCAGCGGATGTCGACGTGATCGGCCTCGTCGGTCTCGATCACGCCATCCATCAGGTTGACGTTGCCGATGAAGTCGGCGACGAAGCGCGTCGCAGGCGTCTCGTAGACGTCGGCCGGACTGCCGACCTGCAGGAAGCGGCCTTCGCTCATCACCGCCATGCGCGAGGCCATGGTCATGGCCTCCTCCTGGTCGTGGGTCACCAGCACGCAGGTCACGCCGACCTGCCGGATGATGTTGACCAGTTCGATCTGCGTCGCCTCGCGCAGCTTCTTGTCGAGCGCGCCGAGCGGCTCGTCGAGCAGCAGCAATTGCGGCCGCTTGGCCAGGCTGCGCGCCAGCGCCACGCGCTGCTGCTGGCCGCCCGAGAGCTGATGCGGCTTGCGCCCGGCCAGCGCCGTGAGCTGCACCAGGCGCAGCATCTCGTCGACGCGGGCCGCGATCTCGGCCTTCGGCAGCTTGTCGCGACGCAGGCCGAAGGCGATGTTGTCCCGGACCGTCAGGTGCGGAAACAGCGCGTACGACTGGAACATCATGTTGACCGGCCGCTCGTAGGGCGGCCGGCCCGCGAGATCGACGCCGTCGAGCACCACCCGTCCCGACGACGGCGCCTCGAAGCCGGCGAGGATCCGCAGCAGCGTGCTCTTGCCGCAGCCCGAGGAGCCGAGCAGCGCGAAGATCTCGCCGCGCGCGACGTCCAGGCTGACCTGGTCCACCGCGCGGAAATCGCCGAAGTCCTTGGTGACGGCCTCGATGCGCAGGAAGGCGCCTGGCGCCCCGGAAGCATTCATACGCACCCTGTCAGCGATTGGCCTTGAAGTTGGTGAAGGTGCGCGTCACCAGCCGCAGCGTGGCCTGGTCCGGCGTGTCGGGCGGGATCATCGTCGCGAGCGCGGCCGCGTCGGGGAACACGGCCTTGTCCTTGGCCAGCACCGGGTTGACGAACTTCATCGCCGCCTTGTTGGGGTTGGCGTAGAACACCTTGTTGGTGAGCGATGCATGCACCTCCGGGCGCAGGATGTAGTTGATCCACTTGTACGCGTTCTCCGGATGCTTGGCGTCCTTGGGGATCGCCATCGTGTCGAAGAACAGCAGGCCGCCCATCTTGGGCAGCAGCACCTCGAGGTTCTGCGGATTCTTCGCCTTGGTCGACTTGTCCTTGGCGATCATGATGTCGCCCGACCAGCCGATCACCGCGCACAGCTGGCCCTTGGCCATCTGGTCGATGTAGTCGGAGCCGGAGCCGGAGAAGCGCGTCACGTCGGGCCGCACGGCCTTCAGCATGTCGCCCGCGGCCTTGTAGTCGGCCGGGTCCTTGCTGCGCGGATCCTTGCCGATGTACTTGAGCGCGATCGGCAAGATCTCCGACGCGGTGTCGAGGAAGGACACGCCGCAGCCCTTGAGCTTCGATGCGTACTCGGGCTTGAACACCAGGTCCCAGGCGTTGTCCGGCATCGGCATGCCGCCCAGCGCCTTCTTCACCTTGTCGGCGTTGATGCCCACCGTCGTGTAGCCCCAGAGCCAGTCGACGATGTAGTCGTTGCCGGGATCCATCTTGGCCAACTGGGCCTGGATCGCGGGGTCGAGATTGGCGAGATTCGGGATCTTCGACTTGTCCAGCTTCTGCAGCAGGCCGGCCTGGATCTGCATCTTGGCGAAGTGGGAGCCCGGCACGACGATGTCGTAGCCGCTCATGCCGGCCACCAGCTTGGCATGCAGCGCCTCGTTGCTGTCGAACAGGTCGTAGCGGACCTTGATGCCGGTTTCCTTCTCGAAGTTCGCGACCGTGTCGTCGGCGATGTAGTCGCCCCAGTTGTAGATGTTGAGGACCTTCTCCTCTTCCGCATGGACGGGAGCGCCCAGCACGGCAGCGCCCATGGCCAGAGCCCACAGGATCCGCGCGGGGCGCAGCGACATCGATTTCATGGAACGAACCTCCGGAAAGAATTGAGCAACGAAGCGAGCGACAGACACGGCCGCGCACGCAAAGTTCAGGCCTTCTAGAACAAGCGCACGCGCACCAGCAATTGCATCGCCAACAACCCCAGGACGAAGCCGACGCCGCAGTAGATGATGGTCTGCAGCAGGCGGTTGGTCCGCTTCTGCGCAGCCAGCAGCTCCAGCAGCTCCCGGCGGTGGTCGGCGGGGCGATTTTCCAGGAAATCGTGCAGGAGGCGCGGCAGCTGCGGCAGCAGCTTCGCGTAGCGCGGCGCCTCGGCGCGCAGTTGCTCGAACAGCTTGTGCGGGCCGATCTGGTCGGTCATCCACTTCTCGAGGAAAGGCTTGGCCGTGTGCCAGAGGTCGAGCTCGGGATCGATCTGGCGCCCGAGCCCTTCGATGTTGAGCAGCGTCTTCTGCAGCAGCACCAGCTGCGGCTGGATCTCGACGTGGAAGCGGCGCGAGGTCTGGAACAGCCGCATCAGCACCATGCCGAGCGAGATCTCCTTGAGCGGGCGGTCGAAGTAAGGCTCGCACACCGTTCGGATCGCCCCCTCGAGCTCGTCGATGCGCGTGCCCTCTGGCACCCAGCCGCTCTCGAGATGCAGCTCGGCGACGCGCTTGTAGTCGCGCCGGAAGAAGGCCACGAAGTTCTGCGCCAGGTACTCCTTGTCCGACTCGGTCAGCGTGCCGATGATCCCGAAGTCGAGCGAGATGTAGCGCCCGAAGGTCTGCGGATCCAGGCTCACCTGGATGTTGCCGGGATGCATGTCGGCATGGAAGAAGCCGTCGCGGAACACCTGCGTGAAGAAGATCGTGACGCCGTCGCGCGCCAGCTTCGGGATGTCGACGCCGGCCGCGCGCAGGCGGTCGAGCTGCGCGATCGGCACGCCCTTCATGCGCTCCATCACGATCACTTCCGGATGGCAGAAATCCCAGAACATCTCCGGGATAAGCACCAGCTCGAGCTGGGTCATGTTGCGGCGCAGCTGCGCGGCATTGGCGGCCTCGCGCACGAGATCGAGCTCGTCGTGCAGGTACTTGTCGAACTCGGCCACCACTTCGCGCGGCTTCAGCCGCTTGCCGTCGGCCGAGAGGCCTTCGACCCAGCCGGCCATCATGGCCATCAGCTCGAGGTCCTTCTCGATCACCTCGCGCATGCCCGGCCGCAGCACCTTCACGGCCGCTTCGCGCACCGTGCCATCGCTCGTTCGCACGGTCGCGAAGTGCACCTGGGCGATCGACGCACTGGCCACGGGCGTCTCGTCGAACTGCACGAAGATGTCGCCGACCGGCCGGCGGAAGGCGCGCTCGATGGTCGCGATCGCGATCTTCGAGTCGAAGGGCGGCACCCGGTCCTGCAGCCAGGCCAGTTCGTCGGCGATGTCGGGCGGCAGCAGATCGCGCCGGGTCGACAGCACCTGGCCGAACTTGACGAAGATCGGCCCCAGCCGCTCCAGCGCCTCGCGCAGGCGCTGGCCGCGCGGCGCGTCGAGGTTGCGGCCGACCGAAACGATCCGCGCCACCACGCGCAGCCACGGCTTCTGGAAGCTCGTGAGGACCAGTTCGTCGAGGCCGTAGCGCAGCGCGACCCAGACGATGACGGCGCCGCGGAAGACGCGCCTCATTCGGCGCCTGCGGTGCCGCCGGCCCGTCCGCTGCGCTCGCCGACGAACTGCCGCAGCGCGCCCGCCACGCGTCGCGCGCCGGTGGCCAGCGTGTGTGCCGGCACGTCGCCGATGGCGCGCGCGAGATCGTCCTCGACATCCCAGCGCACGTGGTCGACCAGCCAGTTGACTTCGGCCGCGAGCTGCACATCGCCCTCGATGCGCACCGCCGGCTTCTCGCCGCGGAATGCGGCGCGTGCCAGGCCGAAAGGGGACTCCTCGGTCACGGTCAGCGTGAGTTCGGAAACGGCGCCCTCGGGCGCCAGGTCGAGCAGCCCGGCCGGCGTGGCCACGAGCTGCATCGTCACGAAACGCCATTCGAACTTCACCACACGGCCTTGCTGCCGCGTGAGTCGCTGCTGGGCTTCGGGCTCCTGCTGCAGCACGTGATTGAGGAACAGCACCGCGCGATGCTGGATCTCATGGACCGCCCAGGCTGGTGGCTGCAGGCGGCTGCCGACGCGGTTGAAGAGATCGTCGATGAAGGCGAAGGGAGACGATGGAGTGGCCATGGCCCGATTATCACGCGCGCCTCCGGCCCCTTGCAGCCGGCAGCGCGCAGCGCGCCCCGTCGTGGGCTGCCGTGGATCCGACTTCGCCGGTCCGCCGGCTGCGCCCCCTGCAAGAGGGTGGGCGGCCACGCGAAGTGGGCAAGCCTGGGGGGTGGTCCTACTGCAATGCCTGAACGCCCGCGACCAGCCAGCCGCTGCCGCCACTCGTCGGCTTGGTCATGTTCCAGACCTCGCGGAACGGGCTCGGACCGGAGGACAGATCCTCGCGGATCATGCCGGAGAACTCGACGCTCGCCATGTAGGCGTCGGGCAGCTCCTCGATGCCGAGCAGCTGGGCGTCGAGCATGACGACCTCGGTCTTGTTCGGCTGGCCGCCGGTGTGGGTCTCGCGTTCGGCCAGCTGCTGGCGGATCTCGCCGACCATGCCGTCCGTCATCATCGAGCGCAGCATGTCGATGTCGGCGCGGTCCCAGGCGTCCTGCAGCGTCACGAAGTTGCGCTTGGCGGCGGCGAGGAAGCCGTCGGCATCGAAGCCCGCGGGGATGCCCCACGATTGCGATCCCGCGAGCGCGGAGCCGATCAGGCTGCCGCCCGCCGCGGCAGCACCGGCCATCGACGAACCGCTGCGATCGCTGGTGTCGGTCAGCAGCCCCGGGCTGTTGTCGAAGACCGCGGTGTTGCGCTCCCAGGGCCGGGCCGACGCATCGTTGCCCACGTTGTGGGGGCTGTACTGCGCAGGCGCGGTCGCGTTGGCCGGATTGCCGGCGCCCTGGAAGGCGAAGGGCGTGTTGCCGGCCGCGCCGTTCGGTCGCGAGCGCGCGGCGAACATGCGCCAGAGCGCCATGGCCACCAGCGCGAGCAAGGCGATCAGCAGGATGTTGCCGAAGCCGGCACCGAGTCCGAGCGAATGCGCGAGCCACGCGAGGCCGAGCCCCGCGGCGACGCCACCGAGGATGCCGGCCCAGGGGCGCTTGGGCGCCGCGGCGGGTGCGGGTGCAGCAGGCGCGGGCTTCGCGGCCGCAGCGTTGTTCGTCGCGTTCTGGGCGGGCGCGCCGGGCGCCACGGCCGGCGCGGGCGGCGTCGCCTGGCGCTGCGTCACGTTGCCGGACTGCCTGCCGAAGGATCGGCCTCCGCCCATGCGGGCCGCATCGGCATCGATGCTCACGACAGCCAATGCGCACACCAGCAACACGGAACCGAGATTCTTCATGACGTCTCCTCTTGTATGACCAGCGACTTCCATATCAACACTTGATTCCAACATGCAGGGCGACGACGCCGCCGGTCATGTTGTGATAGTCCACATGGCCGAAACCGCCCTCCTTCATGAGGGTCTTGAGCTCCTCCTGTGCAGGATGCATGCGGATCGATTCGGCCAGGTAGCGGTAGCTGGCATCGTCGCCCGCGACCGCCTTGCCCAGGCGCGGCAGCACGTTGAACGAATACCAGTCGTAGACCTTCTGCAGCGGCTTGGCGACCTTCGAGAATTCGAGCACCAGCAGCTTGCCGCGCGGCTTGAGCACGCGGTTCATTTCCTTGAGCGCCATGTCCTTGTGGGTCATGTTGCGCAGACCGAAGGCGACCGTCACGACATCGAAGCGCTCGTTCGCGAAGGGCAGCTTCTCGGCATCGCACACCAGCGTGGGCAGGGACACGCCGGCGTCGAGCAGCCGGTCGCGGCCGGTGCGCAGCATGGCCTCGTTGATGTCGGTGTGGACCACCTCGCCGCTGGCGCCGACCTTCTTCGCGAAGGCAAGCGCCAGATCGCCGGTGCCGCCCGCGATGTCGAGCACCTTCGAGCCCTCGCCCACGTTGGCGACCATGACCGTGTAGGCCTTCCAGGCGCGGTGCAGCCCCATCGACATCAGGTCGTTCATGAGGTCGTAGCGCGTCGCGACCGAATCGAAAACACCGCGAACGCGCCGCGCCTTGTCGCTCTCTTCGACCGACTCGAAACCGAAATGGGTGGAACTCATGCTTCCGATGTTAGGCCGGAAGCGTTCATATTCGACCGACGACCCCGCGGGGACACCGGTCATTCCTTGCGTTCGGCGCTCAGTGGCTGCCGCAGGCGTGGCCGCCCTTGTCGGGCATCGGCGCATCGCGGTCGACGCCGGCGGCCGCGAGCCGGCGCTCGTAGGCGGCCCACAGCTCGTCCTGCTTCGCGCCGAGTTCGTACAGCAGATCCCACGAGAAGATGCCGGTGTCGTGGCCGTCGCTGAAGCTCGGCTGCACGGCGTAGTTGCCGACCGGCTCCAGCGCCAGCAGGCCGACGTTGCGCTTGCCGGTCTGCAGCACTTCCTGGCCCGGGCCGTGGCCCTGGACTTCGGCCGAGGGCGAATAGATGCGCATCAGCTCGAAGGGGATGCGAAAGCTCGCGCCGTCGGAAAAGCCGACTTCCAGCACGCGCGACTTGTTGTGCACGGTGATCGATTGGGGCGTCGGTGCGCCCGCTTGCAAACCTGCCATCAGAAACTCCTTGCCGCCAGGCGGCGGACCATCTCGCTTTCCAGGGCCGGCAGCCGGGCCTCGACGGCCGCTTCGCGCACGGGGTCGCGTTCGCGCTGCACTTCGGCCCAGACCGAGCCCGGGAAGCGCGGATCCCAATCGAAGCGCGCGATCACGTGCCAATGCAGATGCGGTGTCATGTTGCCGAGCGCGGCGAGGTTCATCTTGGTCGGCGCGAGCGCATCGCGCTGGCTTTGCTCGACGATCGCCACCGCCTCCATGCACAGCGCGCGGTCCTCTGCGTCCAGGGCGGACCACTCGGCCACATGGGCCTTCCATACCACGCGGTAGAAGGCCGGAAAGCCGTCCTCGACCACGTGGATCACACGGAACTTCGGCGCATCGAAGATCAGCCGGCCACCGGTCCCGTCGCACAGCGGACAGCCGATCACGCGCACCATGCTCATACCAGCACCCTTTCGATCCCGCCCTGGTTGGCCGCAGCGACGTACTCGGGCATCCAGTCCTCGCCGAGGATCTTGCGCGCCATCTCGACCACGATGTAGTCGGCTTCGAGCAGGCCGTTGCTCAGGTCGTTGCCGTAGCGGCTCAGGCCCTGCAGGCAGCTCGGGCAGCTGGTGAGGATCTTGACGTTGTCCGTCGGCGCGAGCTGGCCGCCGTCGCGCAAGGCGGCTTCGCCCTTGCGCAGTTCCTCCTCCTTGCGGAAGCGGATCTGCGTCGAGATGTCGGGACGCGTCACGCCGAGCGTGCCCGATTCGCCGCAGCAGCGGTCGTTCTTCAGCACGTTGTCGCCGACCAGCGCCTTGACGGTCTTCATCGGGTCCTGCAGCTTCATCGGCGTGTGGCAGGGATCGTGATAGAGATAGCCACCGCCGCCCATGTCGCCGAGCGTGATGCCCTTCTCGAGCAAATACTCGTGGATGTCGATGATCCGGCAGCCCGGGAAGATCTTGTCGAACTGGTAACCCTGCAGTTGGTCGTAGCAGGTGCCGCAGCTCACCACGACGGTCTTGATGTCCAGGTAGTTGAGCGTGTTGGCGACGCGGTGGAAGAGCACCCGGTTGTCGGTGATCATCTTCTCGGCCTTGTCGAACTGGCCGCTGCCGCGCTGCGGGTAGCCGCAGCACAGATAACCCGGCGGCAGCACCGTCTGCACGCCGGCATGCCAGAGCATCGCCTGCGTCGCCAGCCCGACCTGCGAGAAGAGCCGCTCCGATCCGCAGCCGGGAAAGTAGAACACCGCCTCGGTCTCGGGCGTGGTCGCCCGCGGGTTGCGGATGATCGGCACGTAGTCGGCATCCTCGATGTCGAGCAGCGCGCGCGCCGTCTGCTTGGGCAATCCGCCGGGCATCTTCTTGTTGATGAAGTGAATCACCTGTTCCTTGACCGGCGCCGGCCCGAGCGTGGCCGGCGGCGCCGCGGTCTGCTTCTTCGCAAGGCCGCGCAGCAGGTCGTTGGCCAGGCGCTGCGCCTTGAAGCCGATGCCGACCATGCCGACGCGCATGGCCTTGATGGTCTGCGGGTGGGTCGCGTTCAGGAAGAACATCGCTGCCGCATTGCCGGGCCGGAAGGACTTCTGACCCATCTTGCGCAGCAGGTTGCGCATGTTCATCGAGACGTCGCCGAAGTCGATGTCGACCGGGCAAGGCGACAGGCACTTGTGGCACACGGTGCAGTGGTCGGCCACGTCCTCGAACTCCTCCCAGTGCCGGATGCTGATGCCGCGCCGGGTCTGCTCTTCGTACAGAAAAGCCTCCACCAGCAGCGAGGTCGCGAGGATCTTGTTGCGCGGCGAATAGAGCAGGTTGGCGCGCGGCACATGCGTCGCGCACACCGGCTTGCACTTGCCGCAGCGCAGGCAGTCCTTGACGCTGTCGGCGATGGCGCCGATGTCGCTCTGCTGCATGATGATCGACTCGTGGCCCATCAGCCCGAAGCTCGGCGTGTAGGCGTTGGTGAGATCGGCGTGCAGCGAGCGCCCGTCCCGCGAAGCATGTTCCGAGCCGCGCAGCAGCTTGCCCTTGTTGAAGCGGCCTTCGGGATCGACGCGCTGCTTGTAGTCGGTGAAGGGCTGCAGTTCCTCGTCGCTCAGGAATTCGAGCTTGGTGATGCCGATGCCGTGCTCGCCCGAGATCACGCCGTCGAGGCTGCGCGCCAGCACCATGATGCGCGCGACCGCCGCGTGCGCGGTCTGCAGCATCTCGTAGTTGTCGCTGTTGACCGGGATGTTGGTGTGCACGTTGCCGTCGCCTGCGTGCATGTGCAGCGCGATCCAGACGCGGCCCTTGAGCACGCGCTGGTGGATCGCATTGCACTCGGCCAGGATCGGCGCGAACTCGGCACCGCTGAAGATGGCCGAAAGCGGCGCGCGGATCTGCGTCTTCCAGCTCGCGCGCAGCGAATGGTCCTGCAGCTGCGCAAACAGCGGCTCGACCTGGTCGAGCCAGCCGCCCCAGAGCGTGCGCATTTCGCGCACCAGCGCGATCGCCTGCGCGACGCGGTCCTCCAGCAGCTCGGCCGAGGGAATGTCGTGCGCATCGTCGCTCTTGCCCAGCGGCAGGTTGCCGCGCGCGAAGAAGGCTTCGAGCGCGTCGGCGAGCGCGAGCTTGTTGGCCAGCGAGAGCTCGATGTTGATGCGCTCGATGCCGTCGGAATATTCGGCCATGCGCGGCAGTGGGATCACCACGTCCTCGTTGATCTTGAAGGCGTTGGTGTGCTTGCTGATCGCGGCCGTTCGCTTGCGGTCGAGCCAGAACTTCTTGCGCGCGTCGGCGCTGATCGCGATGAAGCCTTCGCCGCTGCGCGAGTTGGCGATGCGCACGACCTCCGAGGTCACGCGCGCCACCGCGTCGGCATCGTCGCCCGCGATGTCGCCGAACAGCACCATCTTCGGCAGGCCGCCGTGCTTCTTCGACTTGGTCGCGTAGCCGACGGCTTTCAGATAGCGGTCATCGAGATGTTCGAGGCCCGCAAGCAACACGCCCGAACGTTTCTGTTCGGCGAACATGAAGTCCTTGATCTCGACGATGCTTGGCACCGCATCCTTCGCATTGCCGAAGAACTCGAGGCAGACCGTGCGCGTGTGCGCCGGCATGCGGTGCACCACCCAGCGCGCGCTGGTGATCAGGCCGTCGCAGCCTTCCTTCTGGATGCCGGGCAGGCCGGAGAGGAACTTGTCGGTGACGTCCTTGCCGAGGCCCTCCTTGCGAAAGGTACGCCCCGGGATCTCGAGGCGTTCGCTGCGCAGCCGCGTGCGGCCGTCGGCGGCGAAATACTGCAGCTCGAAGACCGCGCTTTCGGCATCGTGGATCTTGCCGAGGTTGTGGCCGATGCGCGTGACTTCGAGCCATTCGGCCTGCGGCGTGACCATGCGCCACGAGGCCAGGTTGTCGAGCGCCGTGCCCCACAGCACGGCCTTCTTGCCGCCGGCGTTCATCGCGACGTTGCCGCCGACACACGAGGCTTCGGCCGAGGTCGGGTCGACCGCGAACACGAAGCCCGCGCGCTCGGCCGCGTCGGCCACGCGCTGGGTGACCACGCCGGCTTCCGTCCAGATCGTGGGCACCGGCGCATCCAGACCGGGCAGCGACATCGTCTCGACCTCGGTCATCGCCTCGAGCTTCTCGGTGTTGATGACCGCGCTGTTCCAGGTCAGCGGGATCGCGCCGCCGGTGTAGCCGGTGCCGCCGCCGCGCGGAATGATGGTCAGGCCGAGCTCGATGCAGCCCTTGACCAGCCCGGCCATCTCGGCCTCGGTGTCGGGCGTGAGCACGACGAAGGGGTATTCGACGCGCCAGTCGGTCGCATCCGTCACGTGCGAGACGCGCGACAGGCCGTCGAACTTGATGTTGTCCTTGGCCGTGACGCGGCGCAGCTGGCGCGTGGTCTTGCGCCGCAGCGCTGCGACGTCGCGGAACATGGTGTCGAAGGCCAGCACGGCCTGCGACACCCGCGTGGTCAGCTCGCCGACCAGCAGGTCGCGCTGCGCGTCGCTGTCGGGCGTGCGGCGCTTCTGCACCTCGCCCAGCCGGTGGTTGAGCGCATCGACCAGCTGGCCGCGGCGGCGCGGGTTGTCGAGCAGGTCGTCGACCAGGTAGGGATTGCGCTGCACCACCCAGATGTCGCCCAGCACCTCGTAGAGCATGCGCGCCGAGCGGCCGGTGCGGCGCTCCGCGCGCAAGGTCTGCAGCAGTTCCCAGCCGCGTTCGCCGAGCAGGCGGATCACGATCTCGCGATCGGAGAAGCTGGTGTAGTTGTAGGGGATCTCACGCAATCGCGCGGGCTCTGCGGCCTGCGACAACAACGCCGTCAACGCGGTCGGTGCATTCATCGGGGAGTGGCCTCGGTCGGGCGCTGCGCGCCCATGAACCAGGGGATGGGATTTTAAGTCACCACTGCCTGATGGCGACGCTGCCTAGAACAAGACCCGACTGCGGATGGTCCCTGGAACCTGGGCCAGCTTTTCGAGCGCGATGTCGGACGACGCCGCATCGATGTCCGTCACCACATAGCCCACCTTCTCGTTGGTCTGCAGGAACTGCGAGGCGATGTTGATGTGGTTGTCCGAGAAGATCCGGTTGATCTCCGACAGCACGCCCGGCACGTTGCGATGAACGTGCAGGATGCGGTGCTTGCCCGGATGGGAGGGCAATGCGACCTCGGGGAAATTCACCGACGAGGTCGAGGTGCCGTTGTCGCTGTACTTCACCAGCTTCTCGGCTACCTCGAGCCCGATGTTGGCCTGCGCCTCCATGGTCGAGCCGCCGATGTGCGGCGTGAGGATCACGTTGTCGAGTCCGCGCAGCGGCGACTGGAACTCGTCCTTGTTGCTGCGCGGCTCGGTCGGGAAGACGTCGATCGCGGCGCCCAGCAGCTTCTTCTGCTTCAGCGCCTCGGCCAGCGGCTCGATCTCGACCACGGTGCCGCGCGATGCGTTGATCAGGATGGCGCCGGGCTTCATCGCCGCGATCTCGGGCGCGCCGATCATCCACTGCGTGGCCTGGGTCTCGGGCACGTGCAGGCTCACGATGTCGCTCTGCGCGAGCAGGTCGGGCAGCAGGCGCACCTGGCGCGCATTGCCCAGCGGCAGCTTGGCCACGACGTCGAAGAAGGCGACGTGCATGCCGAGCGCCTCGGCCAGCACCGACAGCTGCGCGCCGATGGAGCCGTAGCCGACGATGCCGAGCGTCTTGCCGCGGATCTCAAAGGCGTTGTCGGCCGACTTGAGCCAGCCGCCGCGGTGCGCGACGGCACTCTTCTCGGGCACGCCGCGCAGGAGCAGGATCGCCTCGGCCAGCACCAGCTCGGCCACGGACCGCGTATTCGAATAGGGTGCGTTGAAGACGGCCACGCCGTGCTCGCGCGCCGCATCGAGATCGACCTGGTTGGTGCCGATGCAGAAGCACCCCACCGCCACCAGCTTGTGCGCGGCGGCGAACACCTCGGCGGTCAATTGCGTGCGCGAGCGGATGCCGATGAAGTGCACGTCGGCGATGCGCGCCTTGAGCTCGGCATCGGGCAACGCGCCCGACACGGTCTCGACGTGGGTGTAGCCCGCGTCCTTCAGCACCTCGACCGCCGAGGGATGAATGCCTTCGAGCAGAAGGAACCTGATCTTGCTTTTGTCGAGAGAAGTCTTGCTCATACGCGTCCTGCAAGCCCCGCCCGGACGCATGGAGCAGAGGCCGAAAAAAGGAGCGCGATGCTAGCATGGTGCAACGCAGCAAGCAGGTCGTGGGGCGATGCCCACAAAAAGGGTTTCCCCCGTTGGAGCCTTCTTCGACCGAAGCCAAGAATGCACAAATGTGACGCCGCCGTGTCATACGTGCGACCTAGCATTCACGCTTTCTTTTCCCCTGAGGAGTCTTCATGCGATTCAAAACGCTCGCCCTGGCCTCGGCCGTGGCCCTGTTCGGCACGCTGGCCATTCCGGCCCAGGCCCAGACCGAGATCCAGTGGTGGCATTCGATGGACGGCGGGCTCAACGACTGGGTCAACGATCTGGCCAAAGGGTTCAACGAGAGCCAGAAGGAATACAAGGTCGTTCCCACGTACAAGGGCGAGTACGACCAGTCGCTGGCCGCCGGCATCGCCGCCTTCCGCGCCGGCAACGCGCCGGACATCCTGCAGGTCTACGAGGTCGGCACGGCCACGATGATGTACTCCAAGGGCGTGGTCAAGCCCGTCGCCGAGCTCATGAAGGAGGCCGGCGTTCCCTTCGATCCCAAAAGCTACATTCCCGCCGTGGCCGGCTACTACACGGCACCGAACGGCCAGATGATGTCGTTCCCGTTCAACAGCTCGACCACCGTCTTCTACTACAACAAGGATGCGTTCAAGGCCGCCGGCCTCGATCCCGAGAAGGCGCCCGTGACCTGGCCGGACGTCTTCGCCGATGCGACCAAGCTCAAGGCCGCGGGCAACAAGTGCCCGTTCACGACTTCATGGATGACCTGGGCGCAGCTCGAAAGCTTCTCGACCTGGCACAACGTGTCCTATGCCACCAAGAACAACGGCTTCGACGGCCTGGATGCGCGGCTCGAATTCAACTCGCCGCTGCACGTGCGCCATTTCGAGAACCTGGCGAAGATGTCCAAGGAAGGCACCTTCGTCTATCAAGGCCGTGCCAGCAAGCCGACCTCGTCCTTCACTTCGGGTGAATGCGCGATGTTCATCGGCTCGTCGGGCAGCTACGCCGCGATCAAGAAGGACGCCAAGTTCCAGTTCGCCGAGTCCGCCCTGCCCTACTACCCTGATGTGAAGGGTGCCCCGCAGAACACCATCGTCGGCGGCGCCAGCCTCTGGGTCATGACCGGCAAGAACGCCGACCACTACAAGGGCGTCGCGAAGTTCTTCCAGTACCTGTCGGATCCGAAAGTGCAATCCGACAGCCACATGCGCACCGGCTACCTGCCGATCACGACCGCGGCCTTCGAGCTGACGGAGAAGTCGGGCTTCTACAAGCAGAACCCCGGCACCGACGTCGCCGTGAACCAGATGATCCGCAAGACCACGGCCAAGTCGCGCGGCGTGCGCCTCGGCAACTTCCCGCAGATCCGCGCCATCCTGGACGAGGAAACGGAACAGATCTGGTCCGGCAAGAAGACGCCCAAGGAAGCGCTGGACAGCGGCGTGAAGCGCGGCAACGAACTGCTGGCCAAGTTCCAGGCAGCGAACAAATAATCGGACGGCACCTTGCACCCGGCGCGCATCCCGCGCACGGGGTGCGGTGCCGGTGGGCCGGACGCACGGCAGCCCGATATCCGCCCGAAACGGTTCCCCCATGGAAAAACGCGTTCTCTTCCGCTCCTCCTGGCTGCCCTGGGTGCTGATCGCACCGCAGTTGATCGTCGTCGGCGTGTTCTTCTTCTGGCCCGCGGTGCAGGCGTTGATCCAGTCGGTCCAGCAGCAGGACGCGTTCGGCTCGTCGATCACCTGGGTCGGGCTGGACAACTTCAAGGCGCTGTTCGCCGACGAGACCTACGTGGCCTCGTTCAAGACCACGCTGATCTTCTCGGTGCTGGTGGCGGTGCTCGGGCTGGCCATCGCGCTGCTGCTGGCCATCTTCGCCGACCGCATCGTGCGCGGCGCGACCTTCTACAAGACCATCCTGATCCTGCCGTACGCCGTGGCGCCGGTGGTCACGGGCGTGCTGTTCACCTTCATGTTCTCGTCCTCGCTGGGCGTGGTCGCGTACTGGCTGCACCAGATGGGCATCAGCTGGAACCATCTGCTGAATGCCAACGATGCGATGGCACTGGTGGTGATGGCCGCGATCTGGAAGCAGATCTCCTACAACTTCCTGTTCTTCCTCGCGGGACTGCAGTCGATACCCAAGTCGCTGATCGAGGCCGCGGCCATCGACGGCGCCCGCCCGCTGCGCCGCTTCTGGAGCATCCAGCTGCCGCTCCTGTCGCCGACCACCTTCTTCCTGTTCGTGATCAACATGGTGTACGCCTTCTTCGACACCTTCGCGATCATCGACGCCGTGACGCAGGGCGGCCCCGGCAAGGAAACCGCCATCCTGGTCTACCGCGTGTATTTCGACGGTTTCCGGGGCATGGATTTCGGCAGCGCCGCCGCGCAGTCCGTGGTGCTGATGGCCATCGTCATCGGCCTGACCGTCATCCAGTTCCGCTACGTCGAGAAGAAAGTCCACTACTGATGTCTTCTTCCATTCCCGTGCCGGAGCGCCTGCATGGTTGAGCGCCGCCCCGCCCTCAGCATCCTGGCGCATGCGGTGATGATCGTCGGCGTGCTGCTGATCGCCTTTCCGATCTACCTCGCCTTCATCGCGTCCACCCACACGGCGCAGGAGATCATCCAGGTGCCGATGCCGCTGCGGCCAGGCGGCAACTTCTGGGGCAGCTACCACGCAGCGCTGACCGGCGGCGGCCGCACCAGCGGCGGCGGCTCGGTGGCGCGGATGATCTGGGTCAGCTTCGTCATCACCTTCATCATCACCTTCGGCAAGATCTTCATCTCGCTGCTGTCGGCCTTCGCGATCGTGTATTTCCGCTTTCCGTTCCGCAACCTGTGCTTCTGGCTGATCTTCATCACGCTGATGCTGCCGGTGGAAGTGCGCATCGGCCCGACCTACCAGGTGGTCGCCGACCTGAAGATGATCAACACCTACGCCGGCCTCTCGGTCCCGCTGATCGCATCTGCCACGGCCACCTTTCTGTTCCGCCAGTTCTTCCTGACCGTGCCCGACGAGCTGGTCGAGGCCGCGCGGGTGGATGGTGCGGGGCCGATGCGCTTCTTCTTCAACATCCTGCTGCCGCTGTCGATCACCAGCATCGCGGCGCTGTTCGTGATCCAGTTCATCTACGGCTGGAACCAGTACCTGTGGCCGCTGATCGCCGCCACCAGCGAGGACATGTACCCGATCGTGGTCGGCATCAAGTCGATGATCGGCAACGGCGAGGCGGCGGTCGACTGGAACGTGGTGATGGCGACGGCGATCATGGCGATGCTGCCGCCCGCGATCGTCGTCGTGTTGATGCAGAAGTGGTTCGTCAAGGGCCTCGTGGACACAGAGAAATAATCGAAGACTATGGCAGCCCTCTCACTACGCAACGTCATCAAGCGCTACGGCCAGGGGCCGAAGGCGAACCAGGTCATCCACGGCGTCAGCGCCGAGGTCAACACCGGCGAGTTCGTCGTGATCGTCGGGCCCTCGGGCTGCGGCAAGTCGACGCTGCTGCGCATGGTGGCCGGCCTGGAGGAAATCAGCGCCGGCGAGATCTACATCAGGGACCGGCTGGTCAACAACCTCGAGCCGGCCGAGCGCGACATCGCGATGGTGTTCCAGAACTACGCGCTCTATCCGCACATGACCGTGTTCGCCAACATGGCCTACGGCCTGAAGATCGCCAAGGTGCCGGTGCCCGAGATCAAGACGCGCGTCGACAAGGCGGCCAAGATCCTCGAGCTCGGCCACCTGCTCGAGCGCAAGCCGCGCGAGCTCTCCGGCGGCCAGCGCCAGCGCGTGGCGATGGGCCGCGCGATCGTGCGCCAGCCGCAGGTGTTCCTGTTCGACGAGCCGCTGTCCAACCTCGACGCCAAGCTGCGCGCGCAGACGCGCCTGGAGATCCAGAAGCTGCACCGCGAGCTCGGCATCACCTCGCTCTTCGTCACGCACGACCAGGTCGAGGCGATGACGCTGGCGCAGCGCATCATCGTGATGAACGCCGGCGTGATGGACCAGTTCGGCAGGCCCGAGGAGGTGTACTCGCGCCCGGCCACCACCTTCGTCGCGAGCTTCATCGGCTCGCCGCCGATGAACCTGCTCAGGAATGCGCCCGGCGTGCGGCCCGGCGCCATCCTCGGCATCCGGCCCGAGCATCTGGTGCTGGATGCCGATGGCTGGTCGGTGCAGGTCGAGTACGTCGAACTGCTGGGCGCGGAGCGCCTGATCTACGGCCGCATCGGCGAGGAGCAATTGATCATGCGCACCGACGAGAGCCAGGCCTCGCCGGCTGCCGGCGACACGATCCGGATCGCGGCGCGCCAGGACAAGCTGCACTGGTTCGACGCCGGCTCGGGCAAGCGAAATCCGTGACGCCCTGGCCCTATCCGCGCTGGATCGCGCACCGCGGCGCCGGCAAGCTGGCGCCCGAGAACACGCTGGCGGCCTTCCGCCTCGGCGCCGAGTACGGCTATCGCATGTTCGAATGCGATGCCAAGCTCAGCGCCGACGGCATCCCTTTTCTTCTGCACGACAGCACGCTGGAGCGCACCAGCAATGGCCGCGGCACGGCAGGCGATCTTTCCTGGGGCGAGCTGGCGCAGCTCGACGCCGGCGCATGGCATTCGCGGCGTTTTGCCGGTGAGGGGCTTCCCAGCCTCGAAAGCCTGATCCGCTTCTGCCTGGCCAACGCCCATGCGCTCAACATCGAGATCAAGCCCACGCCCAGCGTCGAGCGGCAGACCGGCGAGGCGGTCGCA
The DNA here is from genome assembly GCF_901827165.1 of Variovorax sp. SRS16. Taxonomy (NCBI): domain Bacteria; kingdom Pseudomonadati; phylum Pseudomonadota; class Betaproteobacteria; order Burkholderiales; family Comamonadaceae; genus Variovorax; species Variovorax sp. SRS16. The sequence continues at coordinate 1,253,429 of NZ_LR594666.1, read as the reverse complement.
CAGCTCAGCGCACGGCTCTGGTCGGGGACAAAAGTGCCACCGCCCCTGTTGACTTCCTTTCAGCCGGAGTCGCTGCGCGGCGCGATGGAGGCCCGGCCCGAGCTGCCGCGCGGCCTGCTGCTGGACACGCTCACGCCCGGCTGGCTCGAGAGCGCGGCGGCGCTCGGCTGCGTGGCGATCGTCTGCAATCACGCGCTCTGGGATGCCTCCAACGTGGCGCAAGTCCATGCGGCCGGCATGCGAACCCTGAGCTACACCGTCAACGACGAATGGGCCGCGCAGCGGCTGATCGCGCTCGGCACCGACGGCCTCATCACCGACCGGATCGACCGCTTCAGTCCGGCCGGCTGAGCCGTCACGGGCCCACCCCAGGAGCCTTTGCATGGTGTAACACCCATGCCTTCTATGATGAAGTCATGAGCTGGCTCCCCCGTCTCGTGGCCCTTCTGCTGGCCGCGGTGCTTTGCAGCGCCGCCTTCGCCCAGGACAGCGCCTCCGATTCCCCGACCGCACCCGAGCCGACGGTCGCCGATCTGCGCACGCAGCTCGACCAGATCCCGAAGGCCGTCGACAACGACGACGACGTGCGCGCGCTGGTCGCCCAACTCACGGCCATTGGCGGGCAGGCCGACAAGTTCGTCGCCGCGCACACGGTCGAACTCAACGACCTCAACGCGCGCCTCGGCGAGTTGGGCAATGCGCCGGCCGGCGGCGCGACGGCCGAAGACCCGGACATCACGCGGCAGCGCGCCGCGCTGACCAAGGAGCGCAACGGGCTGGATGCCGACATCCGGCTGGCACGCCTGGTCACGGTCGATGTCCAGCAGCGCAGCGCCGACCTGCTGGACCAGCGCCGCGCGCTGTTCGAGGCAAGGCTCACCGAACGCTCGCCGTCGCCGCTGGGGCGGGAATTCTGGAGCGATATCGGCGACGCCTGGGCCGGCGACGTGACGCGCCTGCGGGCGCTCGATGCCGAAGTGAAGAAGAGCATCGCCATCGCCAGCCAGCCCGCACACCGCGTGGCCGTGGTGACCAGCATCGGGGTGGCGCTGCTGATTGCGTTCTTCGGCAACTGGGCGGCCGAACGCGCGCTGGTTGGGCTGGCCGCGCGGCTGCTGCCGGGCGGCCGGCTGCGCCGCTCGCTGCTGGTGATCGCGATCGTCATCACCAACGTGGTGCTGGTCGGGCTCTCGGCGCAGGGCGTCCACGCGGTGCTCGATGCGCATGGCGTCTGGGGCCCGCAGACGCGCAAGCTCGCGCAGGCCGTGGTGCAGTCCAGCATCTTCATCGCCTTCGTGGTCGGCCTCGGCCGCGCGCTGCTGTCCAACCAGCGGCCCTCATGGCGGCTGCCGCCGATCGCCGATGCGATGGCGGCCCGACTCGCGCCCTTTCCATGGCTGACGGCGCTGATCGCGGCGCTGGTCTGGGCCCCCGCGCAGGTCAATGCAGTGGTCGAAGCCAGCTTCGCGGCCGTCGTTGCGACGCACGTGGCCACGGCGCTCGGGCTGACCGCGCTGATCGGCGCGATGCTGCTGCGCCTGCGGGCGCCGCGCGGGGCCGCTGCGGCTGCGACCACGGCGGAAACGGCACCGACGCCCGCACCGTCCGGTGGCGCGGCCCAGCCGCCGCCGGAGCGCCCGACGTGGGTGAGCCTGCTGCTGGGCGCTGTGGCGGCGATGCTGGTCGCGATCTGGGTGCTGGTGGGCACCGGCTATGTCGCGCTGGCGAGCTTCCTGGCCAGCCAGCTCACATGGACCGGCATCGTCGTCGCGGCCTTCTACCTGCTGTTCAAGTTCGCCGACGACGTGTTCATGGCGGTCGTCTCGTCGCGCAGCAGCTTCGGCCAGCGGCTTCAGAAGAGCTTCGGCCTGGCGCCGCAGACGCTGGACCAGGCCGCCGTGCTGCTGTCGGGCGTGGCGCGGCTCGCGCTGTTCTTCTACATGGTGATCGCGCTGGCGACGCCGCTGGGCACCAGCCCGGGCGAGGTGTTCCAGCGCAGCGGCAAGTTCGGCGCGGGTGTGAAGGTGGGCGAATTCGAGCTGGTGCCCGGCGCGATCTTCAGCGCGATGGCGGTACTGGTGGCCGGCCTGCTGGCGCTGCGGATCTTCAAGAGATGGCTGGACACGCGCTACCTGCCGCAGACCACGCTCGAACCGGGCATGCGCAACTCGATCACCACGCTGCTCGGCTACGCGGGCGGCGTGCTGGTGGTCGCCGTCTCGCTGTCGGCGCTGGGCATCGGCATCGAGCGCATCGCCTGGGTGGCGAGCGCGCTCTCGGTCGGCATCGGCTTCGGCCTGCAGGCGATCGTGCAGAACTTCATCTCCGGGCTGATCCTGCTGGCGGAGCGGCCGGTCAAGGTCGGCGACTGGGTGGTGCTGGGCAATGCCGAGGGCGACGTGCGGCGCATCAACGTACGCGCCACGGAAATCCAGCTGGGCGACCGATCGACGCTGATCGTGCCCAACTCGGAGTTCATCACCAAGACCGTGCGCAACATGACGCTCTCGAATGCCGAGGGCCGGGTGCTGATCCGCCTGCCGATGCCGCTGACCACCGACGCCGGCCGCACGCGCGAGGTGATGCTCGCGGCCTGCACCGGGCACGACGGCGTGCTGGCCACGCCCGCGCCCTCGGTCACGCTCGAGGGCATCGAGGGCGGCTTCCTGATCTTCCAGGCGATCGCCTATGTGCAGAGCCCGCGCGCCGCCGGGGGCATCCGCAGCGACCTGTTCTTCGCGATGATCGACGGCCTGCATGCGGCCGACCTGCCGCTGGCGGCTTATGCCGCGGCCCCGGCGCCCGCACCGCCTGCGCCGCCGCCCGCCGATCCCGTGATGCCGGGCCCCGCCCCCTAGCGCCGCCAGCCGCCGGCCACGAGCCACTGGCTGGTGCCGCAGGCCGCGACGAGTGCGCCGTAAGTGAGCATCCTGCCGTCATGGCCGAAGACGATCAGCCCGGCCGCCAGCACCACGATCCCGACGATGAAGTTGATGGCGCCCTGCGTCCACCACGCGGGCGTGCCGGCCGCCTTGCGCATCGCGAGCCGGCCGAGCAGCGCGCACAGGAAGCCGACCGCGAAGGCCGGGGCGATGAAATTGAGCAGGTGATCGATGAGGTCCAGGAGGGCCATGGAGCGCGTCGCCCAAAGGGCAACCAAGGGTTATCGCCGCCATGGCCACGGCCATTCGGCCGCGGAAAGACTGGATGCGTCTGCTGATTTTATAATCACGCGTTATGTCAGTCTGGGCTCTCGGCTTGAACCACACGACCGCGCCGCTCGATCTGCGCGGTCGTTTCGCGTTCGCCATCGACCAGATCGCCCCGACGCTGCAGAGCCTGCGCCATTCCTTCGGCGCCCATCGGCATCCGGCCGTGGAGGCCGCGATCATCTCGACCTGCAACCGGACCGAGATCTACTGCGCCGCCGATCATCTCGCGCTCGACCACACCGTGGACTGGCTGGCCCAGAGCGGCGGCGTCACGCCGGCGCTGCTGCGCTCGCATGCCTACGCACTGCACGACGACCAGGCCGCGCGCCATGCCTTCCGTGTCGCCAGCGGTCTCGATTCGATGGTGCTGGGCGAAGCGCAGATCCTCGGCCAGATGAAGGATGCCGTGCGCGCCGCCGAAACCGCGGGCGCGCTGGGCAGCACGCTGAACCAGCTGTTTCAGCGCTCCTTCGCCGTCGCCAAGGAAGTGCGCACCGCCACCGAGATCGGCGCCCATTCCATCAGCATGGCCGCCGCGGCCGTGCGGCTCGCGGCCCAGCTGTTCGAGGATCTGCGCGAGACACGCGTGCTGTTCATCGGCGCCGGCGAGATGATCGACCTCGCGGCGACCCATTTCGCGGCCCGTCAGCCGCGCTCCATCGTCATCGCCAACCGTACGCTGGAGCGCGGCGAAAAGCTCGCCTCGCGCTTCGGCGGCGAAGCCATGCGGCTGGCCGACCTGCCGGCACGGCTGGCCGAGTTCGACATCGTCGTCAGCTGCACGGCGAGCACGCTGCCGCTGATCGGACTCGGCGCGGTCGAGCGCGCGCTGAAGCTGCGCAAGCACCGCCCGATGTTCATGGTCGACCTCGCGGTGCCGCGCGACATCGAGCCCGAGGTGAAGGCGCTGGAGGACATCTACCTCTACACCGTCGACGACCTCGCACAGGTCGTGCAGCAGGGCCATGCGAGCCGCCAGGCGGCGGTGGCCGAGGCCGAGGTCATCATCGATGCCGGCGTCCAGAGCTTCATGCACTGGCTCGACCAGCGCGTCGCCGTGCCGCTGATCCAGCAGCTCAACGCCCAGACCGACGAATGGCGCGCCGCCGAAATGGCCCGTGCGCGCAAGCTGCTTGCCAAGGGCGAGCCGATCGACACCGTGCTCGAAGCGCTGTCGCGCGGGCTGACGCAGAAGATCCTGCACGGCGCGATGGCCGAGCTGCACGCGGGCGACGCCGATGCGCGCAAGCAGACGGCCGAGACGCTCGCACGCCTCTTCCTGCGCAAAGAGCGTTAGCGACGCTCGCCTCGAATCCGGCGCCCGGCGCTGCCGGATGCGGTGGACGCAGCTTCTGCGTCCGGTCTCAGTCTCGAACACCTCTTCACGTGAAGCCTTTTCTTCGTCATCAACTCGAACGCTACGCGCAACGCCTCGGCGAACTCGACTTCCTGCTCTCGCGCGAGGACATCATGTCCGACATGGCGCAGTACCGGACCATCTCGCGCGAGCATGCGGAGGTGACGCAGATCGCGGGCCGCTACGCGCGTTATGTGCAGCGCGAGGGCGACCTCGCAGGCGCGCGCGAGATGCTCGGCGAGCCCGAGATGGCCGAGATGGCGCAGGAGGAAATCGCGAGCGCCGAGGCCGAGCTGCTGCAGCTCGAGGATGAGCTCCAGCGCCTGCTGCTGCCGAAGGACCCGGACAATGCGCGCAATGCCTTCCTCGAGATCCGCGCCGGCACCGGCGGCGACGAGTCGGCGCTGTTCGCCGGCGACCTGCTGCGCATGTACACGCGCTACGCCGAGCGCACGGGCTGGCGCTGCGAGATCGTGAGCGAGAGTGCGAGCGAGCTCGGCGGCTACAAGGAGGTGGTGCTGCGCATCGTCGGCGACGAGGTGTTCGGCAAGCTGCGCTTCGAATCGGGCGGCCACCGGGTCCAGCGCGTGCCGGCCACCGAGACGCAGGGCCGTATCCACACCAGCGCCTGCACCGTCGCCGTGCTGGCCGAGCCCGACGAAACGCAGGCGGTGCAGATCAATCCGGCCGACCTGCGCATCGACACCTACCGCGCCAGCGGCGCCGGCGGCCAGCACATCAACAAGACCGATTCGGCGGTGCGCATCACGCACATCCCGACCGGCATCGTCGCCGAATGCCAGGACGACCGCAGCCAGCACCGCAACAAGGCCAAGGCGCTGCAGGTGCTGACGGCGCGCATCCAGGAGAAGGAACGCAGCGAGCGCGCCGCGAAGGACGCGGCGACGCGCAAGGGGCTGGTCGGCACCGGTGACCGCTCGGACCGCATCCGCACCTACAACTTCCCGCAGGGGCGGCTCACGGACCACCGGATCAACCTCACGCTCTACAAGCTGCTGGCGATCATGGAAGGCGACCTCGGCGACGTGGTGGCTGCGCTGCAGTCCGCGCGCGAGGCCGAGCAGCTGGCCGAGCTGGAAGCCAGCCTGCCTGCGTGATGACGCCCGGCACGCCTGCGCCGGCGACGCCGGCCGAGATGCTGGCGGCGGCCGCCGTTCTCGGCCTCGATCGGCTCGATGCCCAGCTGCTGCTGCTGCATGCGCTTGGCCGGTCGGCAGACGAGCGCGCATGGCTGATCGCGCATGACACCGATCCGCTGTCCGATGCCGTGTGGCCCGCCTTTTCGCGGCTGTGCGCCCGGCGCACAGCCGGCGAGCCGGTGGCCTACCTGGTCGGCGAAAAGGAGTTTCACGGACTGCGGCTGCAGGTCGATGCGCGCGTGCTGGTGCCCCGACCCGACACCGAGACGCTGGTCGACTGGGCGCTGCAGTGCCTGGACGGACTGACCGCGCCCTCGGTGCTCGATCTGGGCACGGGCAGCGGCGCGGTCGCGCTGGCCATCGGCGCGGCGCGCGCCGATGCGCGGATCGGCGCCGTCGATGCCAGCGCCGGCGCGCTGGCCGTCGCGCGGGCCAATGCGCTGCGGCTCGGTCTGTCGGTTCACTTCATCGAAGGCAACTGGCTGGCCGGTGCCGATGCCGGGTATGACCTGATCGTCTCGAACCCGCCGTACATCGCGGCGGGAGATGCGCATCTGCCAGCCCTGATGCACGAACCCTCACAGGCCCTGGTGTCGGGCATCGACGGGCTGGACGACATCCGGCGCATCGTGCAGGCGGCGCCCGGTCATTTGAAGGACGGCGGCTGGCTGTTGCTCGAACACGGCCATGACCAGGCCGCTGCCGTGCGGAACCTGCTCGCGCTGCACGGTTTCGCCAAAGTCCAAAGCCGCAACGACCTGGCAGGCATCGCGCGCTGTTCCGGCGGAATCCGGCGCTCGGTGAAATAATGCCGCGAAGCCCATTTCCAAGGAGTCCCCATGCCCGACGCCCAGCAACGCATCGACGACCTCGTCAAAACCAATGACCTCGTGCTCTTCATGAAGGGCAACGCCAGCTTCCCGATGTGCGGTTTCTCGGGCCGCGCGATCCAGATCCTCAAGGCCGTCGGCGTCGATACGCGCTCGCTCAAGACCGTCAATGTGCTGGAGGACGACGGCATCCGCCAGGGCATCAAGGAATACAGCAACTGGCCGACCATCCCGCAGCTCTACGTCAAGGGCGAGTTCGTCGGCGGCTCGGACATCCTGATGGAAATGTACGAATCAGGCGAGTTGCAACAAATGCTGAACGGCAGCCCGGCCTGATCGTTGGGCTCATGAGCCACGACCACGCCGATGACGGCCACGCGCACGACCACGGTGACGCCGCGTGGAAGCACGATGGCGTGCGCGTGATTCCCGCCAGCCAGCTCGACGCCAACACGGCCCAGACGCCGGGCATGAACCGCGCCGCGGCGATCAACTTCGCGCGCGTCGGCGCGCAGAAGCTCTGGGCCGGGACGGTGACGATCCATGCCAATGCGAAGACCGGCGCCCATCACCATGGGCCGCTCGAATCGGTGATCTACGTCGTGCGCGGACGCGCCCGCATGCGCTGGGGCGACAACCTGGAGTTCACCGCGGAGGCCGGGCCCGGCGATTTCATCTACGTGCCGCCCTATGTGCCGCACCAGGAGATCAACGCCAGCGCGACCGAGGCGCTCGAATGCGTGCTGTGCCGCAGCGATGGCGAGGCGGTGGCGGTCAATCTCGACATCGAGCCGGTCGAGAAGCCCGAGTCGGTGCTGTGGGTCGACCCCACACATCCGCACGGCGGCGTGTAAGCCGGCGGCGACAAAACGCCGAAACCGAGAAAACATAGACACCGTCCGACACGAGGCACGGCTTATGCTGTGTTCCAGTGATCGAAGCCGGAGGTGTCCATGGATTCCCGCAGTCTCGTTCCCGCATCCTCGTCGTTCCAGCTGCCGGTGGCCCAGCTGCGCAGCGTGTTCCGCACCCACGACGTCGAACGCAAACTTGCCCATCTGCCCGAGCGCGATCACGAGCACCTGCGCACCACTTACGAGCGCATGCTCGAACGCGGCCCCGACCGCTTCCAGGTCAAGCCGAGCGGCGTGCCCGAAATGGCCGCGCTCTATGCGCAACTGCCCAACTTCACCGAGGTGCTGGACGACGTGCGCCGCCACGTCGCGCTGGCACAGGACAGTCGCGACGGGCTCGAAGTGACGCCGATGCTGCTGCTCGGGCCGCCGGGCATCGGCAAGACGCACTTCGCGAAGAAGCTGGCCGAACTGCTGGGCACCGGCATGTCGCTGGTGCCGATGAGCTCGATGACGGCCGGCTGGCTGCTTTCCGGTGCGTCGTCGCAATGGAAGGGCGCCAAGCCGGGCAAGGTGTTCGAGGCGCTGGTCGACGGGCAGTACGCGAACCCGGTGATGGTGATCGATGAGATCGACAAGGCCGGCGCCGATGCGCAATACGACCCACTCGGCGCGCTCTACAACCTGCTCGAGCACGACACGGCGCATGCCTTCATCGACGAGTTCGCCGAAGTGCCGATCGATGCCAGCCAGGTGATCTGGATCACGACCGCGAACGATGCACGCGGCATCCCCGAGCCGATCCTGAACCGCATGAACGTGTTCGAGGTCGATGCGCCCTCGCCCGAGGCCGCGCGGCAGATCGCGCGCCAGCTCTATGCATCGATCCGCGGCGAGCACGATTGGGGCCGGCTGCTGGCGCAGGAGCCCTCGGCCGACGTGCTCGACCACCTGGCCACGCTGGCGCCGCGCGAGATGCGCCGCGCCTTGATGACCGGCTTCGGCAATGCGCGGCTGGCCGGCCGCGACGAGGTGCGGGTGGAGGATCTGCCGCGGGCCGGCGCTGCGCGCAGCCGCATCGGCTTCATGCAATAGACGAAGACCGGCCGTCAGTCCGGCCGGCGATCCTTGAAGACCCAGAGCCGCTGGTTCGCGAAAACCGCATCCGGGTAAGGCGCCCTGCCGCGGCTGCCGTTGTAGCGACCGAGCGTCATGAACAGGTCGCCCTGCTCCTGGTTGAGGTAGTGGCGCAGGATGACACAACCGAAGCGCAGGTTGGTCTGCATGTGGAACAGCTTGGACGGATCGCCGTCGCCGATCACGCGTGTCCAGAAAGGCATCACCTGCATGTAGCCGCGGGCGCCGGCACTGGACACAGCGAACTTGCGGAAGTTGCTCTCGACCTGGATCAGGCCGAGCACCAGGCTGATCTCGAGGCCCGAGCGCTTGCTTTCGTACCAGACGGTCTGGAGGAATTCCTTGCGCGTGGGCCAGTCGGGCAGTTTCTTCTTGAGCCGTTCGCTCATCTCGCCCAGCCAGCGCAGGTAGGTGAGACGCGCCTCGGTGCTGCCGAACTCGGGGACCGGCGGCGCGCCGTTCTGGATCGCCGAACTGAGCGCGGAGCGCACCGAATCGATCAGCGGCTCCTCGATCTGCGCGCCGGCGCGGGCCTGCCGCGGCAGTGCGGCACCGAGCGCGGCGGCGGCAACGCCACCAAGGCACCAGCGCCGTGAGAGGCGGCGCGCACCGTCCGGCGCCGCAGCGGTCATGCGGACAGTCTGCCCCTGATGAAATCCGCGATGCCGCCCGCGGGCACCTTGGTCGCCGCCACGTCGCGCCGATGCTGGTATTCGAGCTGGCCTTCCTTCAGGCCGCGGTCGGAAATCACCACGCGGTGCGGGACGCCGATCAGTTCCCAGTCGGCGAACATGGCGCCGGGACGCTCGCCGCGATCGTCGAGCAGCACGTCGACGCCGGCGGCCAGCAGCTGTTCGTACAACGCCTCGGCAGCGGTCTTGACGTCGGAGCTGCGGTCCATGCCGATGGGACAGACGACGACGGTGAAAGGCGCGATCGCATCGGGCCAGATGATGCCGCGCTCATCGTGGTTCTGTTCGATCGCCGCCGCCGGCAGCCGTGTGATGCCGATGCCGTAGCAGCCCATCTCGAGGAACTGCGGCTTGCCGGCCTCGTCGAGGAAGGTCGCGTTCATGGGCTTGCTGTACTTGGTGCCGAGCACGAACACGTGCCCGACCTCGATGCCACGCTCGATCGCGAGGAGGCCCTTGCCGTCGGGCGAGGCATCGCCCGCGACCACGTTGCGCAGGTCGGCCACCGCATCGGGCTCGGGCAGGTCGCGGCCCCAGTTGACACCCGTCATGTGGAAGTCGACTTCGTTGGCGCCGCAGATCCAGTCGGCCATCACCGCCACCTCGCGGTCGGCGACGATCTTCAGCGGACGCCTGAGCTTCAACGGGCCGAGGTAGCCGGGCTTGCAGCCGAAGTGGTCCTCGATCTCGGCGGCGGTCGCGAAGCGGAAGCCCTGATCGAGGCCCGGCACCTTGCTCACCTTGATCTCGTTCATGTCATGGTCGCCGCGCACCAGCAGCAGCCAGACCTGCGAGCCCTTGACCGCACCGGCTTCGTCGATGAGCTCGGTGGCGAGGACGAGCGACTTCACGGTGGTCGAGAGCGGCACGCCCAACAGGGCCGCGACGTCTTCGCAGGTGCTCTTGCCCGGTGTCGGCGTCTTGGTCAGCGCCCGGGTCGCCGGGCCGCGCGGACCGGCTGGCGCGAGCGCTTCGGCCTTTTCCATGTTGGCCGCGTAGTCGCTGTCGGGGCAGTAGACGATCGCATCCTCGCCGGTCGCCGCGATGACCTGAAACTCCTGGCTCGTGTCACCGCCGATCGCACCGCTGTCGGCCGCCACGGCGCGGTAGCGCAAGCCGAAGCGGTCGAAGATCTTGCGGTAGGCATCCGCCATCACCTGGTAGCTGGCTTTCGCGCCATCGAGGTCGCGATCGAAGCTGTAGGCGTCCTTCATGATGAATTCGCGCCCGCGCATCAGGCCGAAGCGCGGCCGGCGCTCGTCCCTGAACTTGGTCTGGATCTGATAGAAATTCTTCGGCAGCTGCTTGTAGCTGCGGATGTCCTGGCGCGCGATGTCGGTCACCACCTCTTCGCTGGTCGGCTGCACGATGAAGTCGCGCTCGTGGCGGTCCTTGATGCGCAAGAGCTCGGGCCCGAAGTTCTGGAAGCGGCCGCTCTCCTGCCAGAACTCGGCCGGTTGAACCACCGGCATCGCGAGCTCGACCGCGCCGGCGCGGTCCATTTCCTCGCGCACGATCGCCTCGACCTTGCGGATCACCCGCAGCCCCATCGGCATGTAGGTGTAGATGCCCGTGCCGAGCTTCTTGATCATGCCGGCGCGCATCATGAGCCGGTGGCTCGCGATCTCGGCATCGGCCGGCGCTTCCTTGAGGGTGGAGATAAAGAATCGGGAAGCTTTCATCGGTCGCGCAGAGAAGTTCGTCGTTGGAGAAAGAGGCAGGCCGCGAGGCGGCCGGCAACTGGTCGCTTGCCGAGTGCAACCCGGCATGCATAATCGACTCAGTTCAAAAAATTGGGGTTTGATTATGCTCGACCGGGACGGCTTCAGGCCCAACGTCGGCATCATCTTGCTCAACCAGAGAAACCAGGTTTTCTGGGGCAAACGCATCCGCACCCACTCCTGGCAGTTCCCGCAAGGCGGCATCGATCGCGGCGAGAGTCCCGAGCAGGCCATGTTCCGGGAACTGCACGAGGAAGTGGGTCTCCAGCCGGAGCATGTGCGGATCGTGGCCCGTACCCGTGACTGGTTGCGCTACGAGGTGCCGGATCGGTTCATCCGCCGTGACGCACGGGGCCACTACAAAGGCCAGAAGCAGATCTGGTATTTGCTCCAACTGACAGGGCACGACTGGGATCTCAACCTGCGTGCCACCGACCATCCCGAGTTCGACGCCTGGCGCTGGCATGATTACTGGGTCCCGCTGGACGTGGTGGTCGAGTTCAAGCGCGGCGTCTATGAAATGGCGCTGACCGAACTCGCCCGCTACCTGCCCCGGCAGGACTTCCGCAACCGTTTCCTGCGCAGCAACGTGCGCGCCCGTGAATTCGAGCGCCATCCGCCCGGCCCAGGCCATGAGCCACACTTCGAGCTGCCGCCCGGCGCCAGCTTCGATCCCAATCCCAATGCCAAAGCGTCGAATGACCTTCCTGCCGCAGACGTCTCTTTTCCGCCGCATCGCTAGCACGGCGCCGGTCGCGGCCTGCCTCTTCCTCGCCGCTTGCGCATCAGGCCCGCGGGATACCTCCAATCCCGATTGGGCGCAGGCCGGATCGCCTCCGCCGCCCACGATCACCTCCTCGGACAGGGACTGGAAGGAAACCGACGTTCCCCCGCCGCCCGCCTTCAAGCCGGAGCGGTTGATCCCGATCGAGATGCCGCCCTACATGAGCCTGAAATTCGGCGTCGATCCGGCGACGATCGTGATCACCGGCGATGGCGTCGTGCGCTACGTGGTGGTCGCCAGCAACCGCAGCGGCGACGCGCTCAATGCGTTCTACGAAGGGGTGCGCTGCGCGACCGATGAAAAGAAAACCTACGCGCGCTACAACAACGGCAAATGGGAGGAAGTGCCCGATCCCGACTGGAAGCGCTTCAGCGACCAGAACTCGCGCTACACCCAGGCGCTCGCCGCGCAGGGTGTTTGCCGTGACCACGCGCCACGCGCCTCGGTGAGCGAGATGGTCAACCAGATGAAGAACCCGATCCGCGAGGTGCAGTGAGCGGTCAGCGGGTTCCTGGCATCAACACCATGTTGTCGCGGTGCACCATCTCCGGCTCGGCCGCATAGCCCAGAAGGCGCTCGAACTCGGCTGAGGGCTTGCGGCACAACATCCGCGCTTCGGCGCTCGAGTAGTTGGCCAGCCCGCGCGCAAGCTCGATGCCGTGTTCGTCGCGCACGGCGATCACGTCGCCGCGCGAGAACTCGCCCTCGACGCTCGTCATGCCGATCGGCAGCAGGCTCTTGCCCTCGCCGCGCACCTTGGCCGCAGCGCCGGGATCGACCATCACCGCACCGCGCAGCTGCAGGTGATCGGCCATCCAGCGCTTGCGGGCCTGGTGCTTGGCGGTCTGCGCCAGCAGCAGCGTTCCGATCGGTTCGCCGCGCGTCAGGCGCAGCAACGCATCCGGTTCGCGGCCCCAGGCGATGACCGTGGAAGCGCCCGAGCCGGCGGCGCGCTTGGCCGCCAGGATCTTGGTGATCATGCCGCCGCGGCCGATGCTGCTGCCCGCGCCGCCCGCCATGGCCTCGAGCGCGGGGTCGCCTGCGGCGGCCTCATGCACGAAGCGGGCATCCGGATCCTTGCGCGGGTCGGCCGTGAAGAGGCCCTTCTGGTCGGTGAGGATCACCAGCGCATCGGCTTCCACCAGGTTGGCCACCAGCGCGCCGAGCGTGTCGTTGTCGCCGAACTTGATCTCGTCGTTGACCACCGTGTCGTTCTCGTTGATGACGGGCACCACGCCGAGCGCGAGCAAGGTCACGAGGGTCGAGCGCGCATTCAGGTAGCGCTCCCGATCGGCCAGGTCGGCATGCGTCAGCAGCACCTGCGCGCTGCCCATGCCGTTCTCGCGCAATTTGCTCTCGTAGATCTGCGCCAGGCCCATCTGTCCCACGGCGGCAGCGGCCTGCAGCTCGTTGATCTCGCGCGGACGCGCGCGCCAGCCGAGCCGCTTCATGCCTTCGGCGATGGCGCCGCTGGACACCATCACCACCTCTCGGCCGTCGCGCACCAGCGTGGCGAGCTGGCGGCACCATTCGCCGATGGCGATCTCGTCCAGGCCTCGGCCTTCGTTCGTGACGAGGCTGGAGCCGACCTTGACCACGATGCGGCGCGCATCGCGGAGTACGACGGAACCCGAGATGGAGCTGGAGGTCATTTCAGCCGAAGCGGGGATCGATGTCGGTAGGTGGCTGTTCGGCCACCTGCTGTGCCTTGACGTGCTGGTAGATCGCCTGCACCAGGGGCTCGCAGCCCTCGCGCGTGAGCGCGGAGATCTCGAACACCGGCCCCTTGAAGCGCAGCCGCCTGACGAAATCCTTCACGCGCGCGGCGCGCTCGTCGACGGGCACCATGTCGAGCTTGTTCAACACCAGCCAACGCGGCTTTTCGTACAAGGCCTTGTCGTACTTCTTCAGCTCGCCGACGATCGCCCTGGCCTGAACGACCGGATCGACACCCTCGTCGAAGGGCGCAAGATCGATCACGTGCAGCAGCAGTCGGGTGCGTTGAAGATGGCGCAGGAACAGGTGGCCGAGTCCGGCACCTTCGGAGGCACCCTCGATCAGGCCCGGAAGATCCGCGACGACGAAGCTCTGCTCCGGCCCGACGCGAACGACGCCGAGGTTGGGATGCAGCGTGGTGAAGGGATAGTCGGCAATGCGCGGGCGCGCGTTGGAGATCGCGCTGATGAGGGTGGACTTGCCGGCATTGGGCATGCCCAGCAATCCCACGTCGGCCAGCACCTTCAGCTCGAGCTTGAGGTTCTTCTTCTCGCCGGGCCAGCCGGGGGTTTTCTGGCGCGGCGCGCGGTTGATGGCGCTCTTGAAGCGCATGTTGCCGAAGCCGCCGTCTCCGCCCTTGGCAATGGTGATGACCTCGCCGGGCGTCAGGAGCTCGTACAGCACCTCGCCGGTTTCGGCATCAGAAATGATGGTGCCCACCGGCATCTTGAGCGTGACGTCATCCCCGGCCGCGCCGAACATGTCCGAGCCCATGCCGTGCTGTCCCCGCTTGGCGTCGTGGCGGCGCGAAAAGCGGAAATCGACCAGGGTGTTGAGATTCGGGTCGGCCACGGCGAACACATGGCCTCCGCGGCCGCCGTCGCCACCGTTCGGGCCGCCGAATTCCTTGTACTTCTCATGCCGGAACGACACGCAGCCGTTTCCGCCATCGCCGGCGGCGACGTCGATGAAAGCTTCGTCGACGAACTTCATGAGATGTCCAGTTTACAAATGAAAAAGCCCCGGCAAAGCGGGGCTTCGAGCGGATCGAAGTGACTGGCTTACGCCGGGGTCACGTTGACCGTATGCTTGTTGAGCGCGCCCTTGGTGCCGAAGGACACATGGCCCTCGACCAGGGCGAACAAGGTGTGATCCTTGCCCACGCCGACATTGACGCCAGGGTGGAACTGGGTGCCGCGCTGCCGCACGATGATGGAGCCGGCGCTGATCAGTTCGCCGCCGAATGCCTTCACGCCGAGCATCTTGGGCTTGGAATCGCGCCCGTTTCGCGTCGAGCCGCCGCCTTTTTTCTGTGCCATGGTGTTCGCTCCTTAGCCGGCGATCGCACCGATTTGCAGTTCGGTGAACTGCTGGCGATGGCCTTGACGTTTCTGATAGTGCTTGCGACGGCGCATCTTGAAGATGCGAACCTTATCGTGCTTGCCATGCGACAGCACGGTAGCCGTCACGGAGGCGCCGGACACCAGGGGCGTGCCGACCTTGATTTCGCTGCCGTCGCCGACTGCGAGCACTTGATCGATCACGATTTCCTGGCCTACGTCCGCAGCAATCTGTTCTACTTTAATTTTCTCGCCGGAAGCAACGCGATACTGCTTGCCCCCGGTTTTTATGACCGCGTACATGTTGACCTCTTGGAATAAGATGGCTCCGCGGCGAATTCCGCAGAGCCCTCGATTCTAACATGGCTTGGATTCGCTGCCGCCCGACATGGCGCGAGGCCCGGAGCCCTGCCTGCGGCTCTCTATAATCTGCGCCGTCCGGCCTTGCGCCGCCGTCGCATCATCACGCAGCGCGCCAGCGCCCCAGCCTTGTCAGTTCCAGTCGCCGACACCTCACCTGCAGCCGCCGTTCTCGGCCTGATCGCCGGCGACATGGCCGAGGTCGATCTCGTGATCGCCCGCCGCCTGGATACCGGCGTCCCGCTGGTGCGCCAAGTCTCCAAGTACATCATCTCGGCCGGCGGCAAGCGGCTGCGCCCCGCGTTGCTGCTGCTCATGGCAGGCGCACTGGGCTACAAGGGCGACCAGCGTTTCAATCTGGCTGCCGTGGTGGAGTTCATTCATACCGCGACGTTGCTGCACGACGACGTGGTCGACGAATCCACGCTGCGGCGCGGGCGTCCGACCGCCAATGCGGCCTTCGGCAACCCCGCCAGCGTGCTGGTCGGCGACTTCCTGTACTCCCGCGCTTTCCAGATGATGCTGGACGCCGACGATGTGCGAGTCATGCAGATCCTCGCCGAAGCGACCAACGTGATCGCCGAGGGCGAGGTCCTTCAGCTCATGAACATGCACGACGCCTCGCTCGACGAAGAGGCCTACCTGCGCGTCATCCGCTCGAAAACCGCCAAGCTCTTCGAGGCCAGCACGCGACTCGCCGCCGTACTGGCCGGCACGCCGCCGGAGGTGGAAGCCGCGAGCGCCGCCTACGGGCAGGCGCTGGGCACGGCATTCCAGGTCATCGACGACGTGCTCGACTATGCAGGCGACGCGAGTGAAACCGGCAAGAACGTCGGGGACGACCTGCGCGAAGGCAAGACCACCCTGCCCCTGATCCTGGCCATGCAACGCGGCAAACCCGAAGCGCGCAATCTGATCCGCGCAGCCATCGAAGCCGGTGACACGGCGCAACTTCCGCAGATCGTCGCCATCGTGCGGGAAACCGGCGCCCTGGAAGCGACGCGCGCCGCGGCTGCAGCCGAAGCGCAGCGGGCGATGGACGCTCTTCGCGACTTTCCGGCGAATTCGCACTCGGCCGGTTTGCTACAATTGGCGGCTCAGTTGCTCGAGCGACGTGCCTAAGTCACCACGAAGGACAGTTCTCTCTTTTCATTGCAACCATCGGGGTGTAGCTTAGCCTGGTAGAGCGCTACGTTCGGGACGTAGAGGCCGGAGGTTCGAATCCTCTCACCCCGACCAGCCTTTTCGGGCTGTAATGCCAACTGCTTGGCGATCTGCTGCCCGCGCAGCGGTTTACAGCCCGTTGGTGATCAACGATGATCGTGAAGCAAATCCTCACGTTTCTTACCTGTTGAATGGCCGCTGCCGAACCCCTTGTCAAAGAAAGCTCGCCGATCGCCCTTCCAGGGCTCGCGCGTGCGTTGATCTCGGCCGGAAAGCTGCCGGCCAAGGTCGCCGAGGACATCTATCAGAAGTCGCTCAGCGGCCGCAGCAGCTTCATTGCTGAGCTCACAGGCACCGGCGCCGTGTCGGCCGCCGACCTGGCTCACACGCTGTCCAGCGCCTTCGGCGCCCCCTTGCTGGACCTGGACGCCATCGACCCGCAGCGGCTGCCGAAGGACCTTCTCGACCCCAAGCTGTGCACGGCCTACCGGGTGGTCGTCCTCAGCAAGCGCAACAACCGTCTCATTGTCGCAACAGCTGACCCGTCCGATCAGCAGGCCGCCGAAAAGATCAAGTTTGCGTCGCAGATGGGCGTGGACTGGGTCATTGCCGAGTACGACAAGCTCTCGCGCATGATCGAAGCGGCCGCCGTGAGCGCGGCCGAAACCATCGACAACATCATCGGCGCCGAGTTCGAGTTCGACGAGGTGTCCTCGGACACTTCGAGCGAGGCCAACGATTCCGCGGCGGCCGAAGTCGAAGATGCGCCGGTCGTGCGCTTCCTGCACAAGATGCTGCTCGACGCCTTCAGCATGCGCGCGTCGGACATCCACTTCGAGCCCTACGAACATCAATACCGCGTGCGCTTTCGCGTCGATGGCGAATTGCGCGAGATCGCAAGCCCGCCCACGGTCATCAAGGACAAGCTGGCCTCCCGCATCAAGGTGATTTCGCGCCTGGATATTTCCGAGAAGCGGATTCCGCAGGACGGCCGGATGAAGCTCAAGATCGGTCCGGAGCGTGTGATCGATTTTCGCGTGAGCACGCTGCCCACGCTGTTCGGCGAAAAGATCGTCATCCGTATCCTCGACCCGAGCAGCGCACGCCTGGGCATTGATGCGCTGGGCTACGACGCGGACGAAAAGGAGCGCCTGCTCACCGCGATCGGCCGTCCTTACGGCATGGTGCTGGTCACCGGGCCCACGGGTTCCGGCAAGACGGTGTCGCTCTACACCTGCCTGAACCTGCTCAACAAGCCCGGCGTCAACATCGCCACGGCCGAAGACCCGTCCGAAATCAACCTTCCCGGCGTGAACCAGGTCAACGTCAACGAAAAGGCGGGACTGACCTTCGCCACCGCGCTGCGCGCGTTCCTGCGGCAGGATCCCGACATCATCATGGTCGGCGAAATCCGCGACCTCGAAACGGCCGACATCTCGATCAAAGCCGCGCAGACGGGCCACCTGGTTCTCTCCACGCTGCACACCAACGACGCTCCGACGACGCTGACGCGGATGCGCAACATGGGTATCGCGCCCTTCAACATCGCGTCGAGCGTGATCCTGATCACCGCGCAGCGGCTCGCACGCCGTCTGTGCACGGTCTGCCGCGTGCCGGCAGACGTGCCCGCGCAGGCCTTGCTCGATGCCGGCTTCAAGACGCAGGACCTGGACAACTCCTGGAAGCCCTACCGCCCCGTCGGCTGCTCGGCCTGCAACAGCGGCTACAAGGGGCGTGTCGGCATCTACCAGGTGATGCCGATCACGGAAGAAATCCAGAAGATCATCCTGCGCGACGGCAGCGCCCTCGACATCGCCAAGCAGGCCGAGGCCGAGGGCGTTCGCTCGCTGCGGCAATCTGGACTGAAGAAGGTCATGCAAGGACTGACTTCACTTGAAGAAGTGCTGGCAGTCACCAACGAGTAGCACGGAGAAGCGGAGATTCCATGGCCACGGCAGCAGCATCGTCCCGAACGCTCAAGGAGTATGTCTTCGAGTGGGAGGGCAAGGACCGCAACGGCAAGGCCGTGCGCGGCGAAGTGCGGGCAGCGGGCGAGAACCAGGTGCAGGCGTCGTTGCGGCGCCAGGGCGTGCTGACGACGAAGATCAAGAAGCGGCGCATGCGCTCCGGCAAGTCCATCAAGCCGAAGGACATCGCCATCTTCACGCGCCAGCTGGCGACCATGATGAAAGCCGGCGTGCCATTGCTGCAGGCATTCGACATCGTCGGCCGCGGCAATGCCAACCCGAGTGTCGCCAAGCTGCTCAACGACGTCCGCAGCGATGTCGAGACCGGCACCTCGCTCTCCGCCGCGTTCCGCAAGTTCCCGAGGTACTTCGACAACCTCTACTGCAACCTGGTCGAGGCCGGCGAAGCCGCAGGTATCCTGGAAGAGTTGCTCGATCGCCTGGCAACCTACATGGAAAAGACCGAGGCGATCAAGTCGAAGATCAAGTCGGCGCTGATGTATCCGACCTCGGTCATCGTGGTCGCCTTCGTGGTGGTGGCGGTCATCATGATCTTCGTGATTCCGGCCTTCAAGCAGGTGTTCACCTCCTTCGGCGCCGACCTGCCCGCGCCGACGCTGATCGTCATGGCGATCAGCGAATACTTCGTCACCTACTGGTGGCTGATCTTCGGCGTGATCGGCGGCGGCATCTACTTCTTTCTCCAGGCCTGGAAGCGCAACGAGCGCGTGCAGAAGTTCATGGACCGTCTGTTGCTGCGCGTGCCGATCTTCGGCACGCTGATCGACAAGTCCTGCGTCGCGCGCTGGACCCGCACGCTGGCCACGATGTTCGCCGCAGGCGTCCCGCTGGTCGAAGCGCTGGACTCCGTCGGCGGTGCATCGGGCAATTCGGTGTACGCGGACGCCACGACCAAGATCCAGCAGGAAGTCTCCACCGGCACCAGCCTCACGGCGGCCATGACCAATGCCAACCTCTTTCCGTCGATGGTCCTGCAGATGACCGCGATCGGCGAGGAGTCCGGCTCGATCGACCACATGCTCGGAAAGGCCGCCGACTTCTACGAGGCGGAAGTCGACGACATGGTCGCCGGCCTCTCGAGCCTGATGGAGCCCATCATCATCGTTTTCCTCGGGGTCATCATCGGTGGCATCGTGGTCTCGATGTACCTGCCCATCTTCAAGCTCGGCCAGGTCGTCTGATGCTGGTTTCGCAGGGGGTCGACGCCGCACTGGCCGGCGTGTTCGGGTTGTTGATCGGCAGTTTCCTCAACGTCGTGATCCATCGCCTGCCGAAGATGCTGGAGCGGCAATGGGCCGCCGAATGCGCGAGCGCCGACGGCGCGGACGCCGGGGCCGCGGCGAAGGACGCCGAAGCTTTCAACCTGATGGTTCCGCACTCGCGCTGCCCACAGTGCGGCCATGTCATCCGCTGGTACGAGAACGTCCCCGTCCTGAGCTACCTGTTCCTGCGCGGCCGATGCTCCGCGTGCAAGACCCCCATCAGCCTGCGCTATCCGGTGGTCGAACTGGTGACCGGTGCGCTCTTCGCATGGTGTGTGTGGCGCATGCCCGGCCAGTTCGGCAGTCTGGCCTGGTGCGGATTCGCTGCGGCGCTTCTTGCGCTGGCGCTGATCGACTGGGACACGACGCTGCTGCCGGACGACATCACGCTGCCGCTGCTGTGGGCCGGCCTGCTGGCCGCCATCGCCGGCTTCACGGGCGTGACGCTCGTCAATGCCGTCTGGGGTGCAGTGGCGGGCTATGGGTCGCTGTGGGCCATCTACTGGCTGTTCAAGCTGACCACCGGCAAGGAAGGCATGGGCTATGGCGACTTCAAGCTGTTTGCCGCCTTCGGCGTATGGTTCGGATGGCAGGCCCTGGTGCCGATCATCCTCATGGCCTCGGTGATCGGCGTGATCGTCGGCATCGCGCTCAAACTCGGCAAGGGCTTGCGCGAGGGCGGCTACGTGCCCTTCGGTCCATTCCTGGCGGGCGCGGGCTTCACGGCCATGATCTTCGGTCCGGACGCGATCCTTCGCGTGGCAGGTCTCTGAAGGCCGGCGCGCCATGCGCATCGGTCTCACGGGCGGCATCGGCAGCGGCAAGAGCACCGTCGCGTCGATGCTGGCGTCGCACGGCGCGGCACTGGTCGACACCGATGCGATCGCGCGCTCGCTGGCGCAGCCGCAAGGTGCGGCCATGCCTGCGATCGAGGCCGCATTCGGCCGATCGGTCCTGGCCGAGGATGGCGGCCTGGACAGGGCTCGCATGCGCGAACTGGTGTTCGCCGACAGCAGCGCCAGGAAACGGCTCGAAGCCATCCTCCATCCCCTGATCGGCGCGGAGTGCGATCGCCAGGCTGCGGCGGCCGGGGATCACCCGATCGTTTTCGATGTGCCCTTGCTGATCGAATCGAATCGATGGCGCGGCCTCGTGGACCGCGTGCTGGTGATCGATGCGACCGAGGAAACCCAGGTGCAGCGCGTCCTCGCACGCTCGGGCTGGACCCCCGACGCCGTGCGCTCAGTGATCGCCCAGCAGGCTCGTCGCGCCTTGCGCCGGGCAGCCGCCGATGCCCTGATCTTCAACGAAAACATTTCACTGGCGGAACTCGCCACCGAAGTCCGGACTCTGTGGAAACAGTGGGCCGGCAAGGGCACGCGATAATCGCCTACCTGCCGTCGCTGTCCCCGTGAAATAACAACAAGGCGGCGCGCGGATGGGCTTCGCGACACTGCCCTCTTCAAGATGCTTTTCAATTCCTACGCGTTCATCTTCTTTTTCTTCCCGATCGTCTTCATCGGGTTCTTCCTGATCGGAAAACAGAATGCGCGCGCGGCGGCCGGCTTCCTCGCCCTGGCATCGCTGTTCTTCTACGGCTGGTGGAGCATCAAGGCGGTACCGCTGCTCGTGGTCTCGATCTGCTTCAACTACTGGATCGGCCTGCGCCTAACACCCGGCCACGGCCACACCGACGCCACCCGCAAGCGCCTGCTGGTGCTGGCGCTGGTGGTCAATCTGGGCGTGCTGGCCGTCTTCAAGTATGCGAACTTCTTCGTCGGCAATGTCAACGACGGACTGGCCGCCGCCGGCATCGCGCAGTTGCCCTTGCTCCACATCGCGCTGCCGATCGGCATCTCCTTCTACACCTTCACCCAGATCGCCTTCCTGGTCGACTGCTGGCAGGGCAAGGTGCACGAGCGCAGCTTCGTGCACTACCTGCTCTTCGTCACCTATTTCCCGCATCTGATCGCCGGACCGGTGCTGCATCACGCGCAGATGATGCCGCAGTTCGCGGACGATTCGACCTACCGGCTGGACGCCAACAAGGTCGCCCTGGGCATCGCCATCTTCACCTTCGGCCTGGCCAAGAAGCTGCTGATCGCAGATCCCCTGGGCCAGTACGCGGACCTGATGTTCACCGGCGTGCACAACGGCGTGATGCCGACGGTCTACACCTCGTGGTTCGGTGTCCTGGCCTACACGCTGCAGATCTATTTCGACTTCTCAGGCTACTCGGACATGGCGATCGGCCTGTCGCTGTGCCTGGGCGTGCGCTTGCCGCTCAACTTCAATTCGCCCTACAAGTCGACCAACATCATCGAGTTCTGGCGCCGCTGGCACATCTCGCTGTCGACCTTCCTGCGCGACTACCTCTACGTGCCGCTGGGAGGCAATCGCAAGGGGCCGGGGCGCCGCTACATGAATCTCTTCATCACGATGTTGCTCGGCGGCCTGTGGCACGGCGCCGCCTGGACCTTCGTGCTGTGGGGCGCGCTGCACGGCGCCTTCCTGACCATCAATCACCTGTGGAATGCCAAGGTGCGGCGCAATGCCACGCCGGGCCGGCTGGCGCGCGTGATCGGCTGGCTGGTGACCTTCCTGTGCGTGATGATCGCCTGGGTCGTCTTCCGCGCCGAGAGCATGCATGCGGCGATGGACATCTACAAGGGCATGCTCGGCATGCACGGCGGCCCTTCGCTGGGTGCCTTCCGCGAATTCACCGCGATCCCCTACCGCAAGCCGGAGTTCTTCCAGACGACCCTGGTCGCGCTCTTCATCTGCCTCGCATTGCCGCCCACCATCTCACTGGAACGCTGGGTGCCGCAAGCCCAGGCCCTCGCCGGACGACCGCGCCTGGCCTGGATCTTCACCGCGCTCATGGCGTTCGGCACGGTCTACCTGCTCGGCGTCTGCGTGTCGAAGCTGGGCTCGTACAGCCCGTTCCTCTACTTCCAGTTCTGAGTCCCGACATGACGCCCGCAAAACTCTGGCTGCAGATCTTCCTGGCAGGCTTCGCCGTCATCGTCGCCCTGCTGGCCGTGACGCTGACCACCCCCGTGCCCTATGGCGACCTCAGCCGGATCGGCCTGATGTCGGACCGCGATTTCGGCTGGAAGACCACGCCGCCCCACGTCGATCCCGAATACCTGCGCGCCGTGCCGGTGACCCAGGCGGACATCCTGGTGATCGGCGACAGCTTCTCGATGACCAACCGGTGGCAGTCGGTGCTGACCAAGGAAGGCTATCGCGTCACGACGATCTTCTGGGGCCAGCTCGACGAGCGGATCTGCGACGACCTCGACGGCTGGCTCGACCTCGCAGGCTTTCGCGGCAAGCTGGTGATCCTCGAAAGCGTCGAGCGGCTGTTGGCGGGGCGGCTCGACAACACGCAGACGTGCGCGCACATGAGAGTGCCCTTCGACGCCAAGACCAAGCCCTTCATCGAGCCGCCGGCCGAGGTGCCGGGTTTCGCGCTCAACTGGAACGCCAAGCTGAGCTCAGGTTGGCACACCTTCTGGAACACGCGGCGCGCGGAGACAACCGACGACGACAACGCGATCTCGGGCTATTGGACCAAGGCCCGCTCGGTGCCCGATGGCTGCACGATGTTCAGCAACCGGCTCTGCAACAAGGCACTGTTCTTCGGCGAGGACGACGACAACGGCGAACTCACCCCGAAGAACGCCGAGCAGATGCGCTCCATCACGCAGGCGCATCGGAGCCGCTCGATCATGTGGATGGTGATCCCCAACAAGACGACGGTCTATGTCGCCCCGGATCGTTCGAAAGACTTTGTGACAGCGCTGCTGAAGGACGGGCTCGGCCCCGACCTCTTCAGCTTTGCCTTGGACGAGAAAAGAAAAATCCGCGACTTCTTCCTCCCCAATGACACGCACATCTCCATGCAGGGCCAGCTCGTGCTCGGGGCACGCATGCTCGAGGCCGTTCGCAAAATCCTCCCGGCACCGCCAGGCAAGGCTTCTTGAAGCTATCATTCATCACGGACTAAATGCCGCCCCCGCGTGATCCTCTACGAGTACCCCTTCAACGAGCGCATACGAACGTACCTGCGGCTGGAACATCTGTTTCGCCGCCTCGGTGAATTGGTGCCGGCCGACTCGGCCCTCTCGCATCACTACGCGCTCGTCACCATCTTCGAGATCATGGATGTCGCGGCGCGCGCAGACCTCAAGGCCGATGTGCTGCGAGACCTGGACAAGCACAAGAACGTCTTCAACAGCTACCGCGGCAACCCGGCGATTTCCGAGTCGGTGCTCGACCAGGTCGTCGGCCAGCTCGAACGCAACTTCGCGACGCTCAACACCGTGCCCGGCAAGGCGGGGCAGTCGCTGACCGAGAACGAGTGGCTGATGAGCATCCGCAGCCGCGCGGGCATTCCCGGCGGTACCTGCGAATTCGACCTGCCGGCCTACTACGCGTGGCAGAACCGCCGCGCCACCGAGCGCCGCGCCGACCTGGAACGCTGGTCGTCGACGCTCGCGCCCCTGGCCGAGTCAATCTACCTGCTGCTCAAGCTCCTGCGCGACGCCGACGTGCCGTACAAGGTCATCGCAGCCAACGGCCAGTTCCAGCAGACCCTTCCGCAAGGGCGCAGTTTCCAGCTGCTTCGCCTTCGCATCGATCCCCTGCTCGGCCTCATTCCGGAGATCAGCGGCAACCGGCTCATGGTGTCGGTCCGGCTGATGCGGCACGAAGCCGACGACCGCCTGCACCAAAGCACCGATGCGGCGCCGTTCGAACTGACCCTCTGCGCATGAGCGCCGCGCCGGACCGCTCCAAGCAAGCTCGCTCCCGCTTGGCGGGACGGCGCGAAGCACCAAGGGTGCACCGATGAGCGCCACGAATTCGATCGGCGAGCGCATCGTTCGCTGTCCTGCGTGCGGTGGAGACAGCGTCTATGCGGCCAGCAACCCGTACCGGCCCTTCTGCAGCGCCCGCTGCAAGGGCATCGACCTCGGCGCTTGGGCCAGCGAAGACTTCAGGATGCCCGCGGACGCACCGCCCGACGACGATCCCTTCGGCGACCCCAAGCGTCAATAGTCCTTCGTGGCGGCCAGCCCGCGCTCTTCGGCGAGCCAGCCCAGGACCGGCAGCGCGCCGGGCAGCACCGGCGTCACCTCGAGCGGCAGCTGCTGCCAGCGCATCGACTGGCCTTCGCGCATCTCGAACGCGCCGGCCCATGCCCTGATCTTGCACCAGTGCAGCCGCACCAGCGCGTGGGGATAGTCGTGCTCGGTGATCTTCCAGACCTAGGCGCCGGCGATGGTGATGCCGAGTTCCTCGTGCAGTTCGCGCCGCAGCGCCTGCTCGACCGTCTCGCCAGCCTCGAGCTTGCCGCCCGGAAATTCCCAATAGCCGGCGTAGGGCTTGCCCTCCGGCCGCGTCGACAGCAGCAGCGCGTCGTCGTCACTGCGGATCAGGATGCCGACCGCGACCTCCGTATGTTTGCGCGATGATGTCGTCATGGTGGTGCTCAGACTCGACCCGCATAGTCGCGCGCAAACTGGTACGCGACGCGGCCGCTGCGCGAGCCGCGCTCGAGCGCCCACACCAGCGCTTCGGGGCGAGCGGCCTCGATCGCCGCGGCATCGGCGCCGAAGGACGACAACCATTGCGCGACGATCGCAAGGTACTCGTTCTGGCTGAAGGGATAGAAGCTGACCCAGAGGCCGAAGCGCTCCGACAGCGAGATCTTCTCCTCGATCACCTCGCCCGGATGGACCTCGCCGTCCTCGGTGTGGGTGTAGCTCAGGTTGTCCTTCATGTACTCGGGCAGCAGGTGGCGCCGGTTGCTGGTCGCATAGATCAGCACGTTGGGCGTCGCCGCCGCGATCGAGCCGTCGAGAATCGACTTGAGCGCCTTGTAACCCGGCTCGCCCTCATCGAAGCTCAGGTCGTCGCTGAACACGATGAATTTCTCGGGCCGCTGCGACACCACCTCGACGATGTCCGGCAGGTCGGTCAGTTCGGCCTTGTCGACCTCGATCAGGCGCAGCCCCTGCGCCGCATAGGCGTGCAGGCAGGCGCGAATCAACGACGACTTGCCGGTGCCGCGGGCGCCGGTCAGCAGCACGTTGTTGGCCGGCTTGCCTTCGACGAACTGCCGCGTGTTGCGCTCGATCTTTTCCTTCTGCAGATCGATTTCCTTCAGCGCATCGAGCGACATCGCGGCCACGTGGCGCACCGGCTCCAGCGTGCCATGGCCCGAACTGCGCCGGCGGTAGCGCCAGGCGATCGAGGCATTCCAGTCGGCGGGCGACGACAGCGGTTGAGGCAGGATCGACTCGATCCGGGTGATGAGCTGTTCGGCGCGCTCGAGCAGGTGTTCAAACTTCTCGTTCACGATCTGTAATCGGCATTGATGGAGACGTAGTCGTGGCTCAGGTCGCAGGTCCAGACCGTGTCGCTGGCCTCGCCGCGGCCGAGGCCGATGCGCACCGTGATTTCGCTCTGCTTCATCACGCGCTGGCCGTCTTCTTCCCGGTAGGAGGGATTGCGCCCTCCCTGGACGGCCACATGCACGTCGTCGAGGTGCAGGTCGATGCCCGTCTGATCGAGATCGGCGATGCCCGCGTAGCCGACCGCCGCCAGGATCCGCCCCAGGTTCGGGTCGCTCGCATAGAAGGCGGTCTTGACCAGCGGCGAATGCGCCACCGCATAGGCCACTTGCCGGCACTCGGCTGCATCGCGTCCGCCTTCGACGCGAACCGTGATGAACTTGGTCGCGCCCTCGCCATCGCGCACGATGGCCTGGGCCAGCTGCCGCGCGACGTTCTGCATCGCTTCGACCAACGCGCGCCCGTCCGTCGAATCGAGCGAGGTGATCACGCCGTGCTGCGCCTTCTGCGTGGCGATGACCACGAAGGAATCGTTGGTCGAGGTGTCGCCATCGATCGTCACGCGGTTGAACGAGGCGTCGGCCAGCGCCTTGGCCAGCGGATGGATCAGCGAAGCATCGATCTTCGCGTCGGTCGCCATGAAGCCGAGCATGGTCGCCATGTTCGGCCGGATCATGCCGGCGCCCTTGCTGATGCCGGTGATCGTGACGGTCGCGCCGCTGATCTGCACCTGCCGGCTGAAGGCCTTGGGCACGGTGTCGGTGGTCATGATGCCCTCGGCAGCGCGCGCCCAATGATCGGGTGCGGCGTCGGCCAGTGCGGCGGGCAGCCCGGCCTCGATCCGGTCGATCGGCAGCGGCTCCATGATCACGCCGGTGGAGAAGGGCAGGATCTGCTCGGGCGCGAGATCCAGGTGGCGGGCCAGCGCGATGCAGGTCGCGCGCGTGCGCGCCAGGCCGTCCTCGCCGGTTCCGGCATTCGCGTTGCCGGTATTGATGAGCATGGCGCGGATGCCGAAGCCGCGCGCCAGATGGTCGCGGCACAACTGAACCGGCGCGGCGCAGAAGCGGTTCTGCGTGAACACGCCACCGACGGCTGCGCCTTCGTCGATCAGCACCACCGTCAGGTCCTTGCGACCGGCCTTGCGCACGCCCGCTTCGGCCACGCCGATGCGAACACCGGGCACCGCATGCAGCGCGGCAGGATCGGGAGCGGAAAGGTTCACTGGCATGGGCGATGTCTCGATGCGAGTTTCAGGAATACCGCGGAACCGGCTTCGCCGGGCCGCAGGTGTTGCCCCCTGCAAGGGGGTTGGCGAAGCGACACGAAGTGCGCGAAGACTGGGGGTTCACGTCAGCTTGCCGTGACAGTGCTTGAACTTCTTGCCGCTGCCGCAGGGGCACGGGTCGTTGCGTCCGACGCGCGCGAAGGCCGCGGCGCCGGCGCTCAGACCCGAGCCCAGGCCCGCGGCGGCCAGCCGGCGCTGGCTCTCTTCGTCGACCCGCACCTCGACCTCGCCCGTTTCGGTGGGCGCCGAATAGGTGATGTTGGCCAAGTTCTCGCCGCGGTTCTCCATCGCTTCGGCGGCTTCCTCGAGCTGCTCGCTCGATTGCACGCGCACCGTCATGAGCTGGCGCGTGACTTCGTTCTTGACGGAGTCGAGCAACTGGCCGAAGAGCTCGAAGGCCTCGCGCTTGTATTCCTGCTTGGGTTGCTTCTGCGCATAGCCGCGCAGGTGGATGCCCTGGCGCAGGTAGTCGAGTGAAGCCAGATGTTCGCGCCAGTGCGTGTCGATGCTCTGCAGCAGCACCATGCGCTCGAACTGGGTGAAATTCTCCTGCCCGATCAAGGCGACCTTGGCATCGAAGGCCGCGTTGGCCGCAGCGACCACCTTCTCGACGACGTCCTCGTCGGACATCGCGCTCGCGGCCTCCACATCCTTCTGCAACGGAATGTCGATGCCCCATTCGTCGGCCAGGAGCTTCTCGAGCGTGGCCAGATCCCATTGCTCCTCGACCGATTCGGGCGGCACATATTGGCGCACCAGATCGGTGAAGCAGCCCTCGCGCAGCGCACCGATCTGCGCGGTCAGCTCGCCGGCATCAAGGATGTCGTTGCGCTGCTGGTAGATCACCTTGCGCTGGTCGTTCGAGACGTCGTCGTACTCGAGCAATTGCTTGCGGATGTCGAAGTTGCGCGCCTCGACCTTGCGCTGCGCGCTCTCGATGCTGCGCGTGACGATCCCGGCCTCGATGGCCTCGCCGTCGGGCATCTTCAGGCGGTCCATGATCGCCTTGACGCGATCGCCCGCAAAGATGCGCATCAGCGGATCGTCCAGGCTCAGGTAGAAGCGCGAGGAGCCAGGGTCGCCCTGACGGCCGGAGCGCCCGCGCAGCTGGTTGTCGATGCGGCGCGACTCGTGGCGCTCGGTGGCGATGATGCGCAGGCCGCCGAGCGACTTCACCAGCTCGTGGTCCTTGTTCCACTCGGTGCGCAGTCGCGCGACCTCGGCCGCCTTGGCGGCGTCATCGAGCGTCTCGTCGGCCTCGACCGCCTCGATCGCCTTCTCGACGTTGCCGCCGAGCACGATATCGGTGCCGCGGCCGGCCATGTTGGTGGCGATCGTGATCATCTTCGTGCGGCCGGCCTGGGCCACGATGTCGGCCTCGCGCGCGTGCTGCTTGGCGTTGAGCACCTGGTGCGGCAGGCCGGCCTTGACCAGCAGCCCGTCGATGATCTCGGAGTTCTCGATCGACGAGGTGCCCACCAGCACCGGCTGGCCGCGCTCGTAGCATTCGCGGATGTCCTCGATGGCTGCGTCGTACTTCTCGCGCGTGGTCTTGTAGACGCGGTCGAGCTGGTCCTCGCGCCGGCTGTTCCGGTTGGGCGGGATGATCATGGTCTCGAGACCATAGATCTCCTGGAACTCATAGGCCTCGGTGTCGGCCGTGCCGGTCATGCCGGCGAGCTTGGCGTAGAGACGGAAGTAGTTCTGGAAGGTGATCGAAGCCAGCGTCTGGTTCTCGGCCTGGATCTCGACGCCTTCCTTGGCCTCCACGGCCTGGTGCAGGCCGTCGCTCCAGCGCCGGCCCGTCATCAGGCGACCGGTGAATTCGTCGACGATCACCACCTCGCCCTGCTGCACCACGTAGTGCTGGTCGCGGTGGTACAGGTGCCGCGCGCGCAGCGCGGCATTCAGGTGGTGCATCAGCGTGATGTTGGCCGGGTCGTAGAGCGACGCGCCCTCGGGCAGCAGCTTGAATTCGGCGAGGATCTGCTCGGCCTTCTCGTGGCCGTCCTCGGTCATGAACACCTGGTGCGTCTTCTCGTCGACCGTGAAGTCGCCCGGCTTGGTCACGCCCTCGCCGGTGCGGATGTCGGCCTCGCCCTCCTGCTTGACCAGGAGCGGAACGACCTTGTTGATCGCGAGATAGAGCTCGGTATGGTCCTCGGCCTGGCCGCTGATGATCAGCGGCGTGCGGGCCTCGTCGATCAGGATCGAATCCACCTCGTCGACGATCGCATAGTTCAGTCCGCGCTGGACGCGGTCGCGCGTCTCGTAGACCATGTTGTCGCGCAGGTAGTCGAAGCCGTACTCGTTGTTGGTGCCGTAGGTGATGTCGCTGCCGTAGGCCTCCTGCTTTTCCTCGCGCGGCATCTGCGGCAGGTTGATGCCGACCGTGAGCCCGAGGAAGTTGTAGAGGCGCCCCATCCACTGCGCATCGCGGCTCGCGAGGTAGTCGTTCACCGTGACCACATGCACGCCCTTGCCGGTGAGCGCGTTCAGGTACACCGGCAGCGTGGCCGTCAGCGTCTTGCCTTCGCCCGTGCGCATCTCGGAGATCTTGCCGTTGTGCAGCGCCATGCCGCCCAGCAGCTGAACGTCGAAATGGCGCATCTTCATGACGCGCTTGGACCCTTCGCGCACCGTCGCGAAGGCCTCGGGCAGCAGGTCGTCGAGCGACTCGCCCTTGGCGACGCGGTCCTTGAACTCCTGGGTCTTCGCGCGCAGGGCCGCATCGTCGAGCTTCTCGAAAGAGGGCTCCAGCGCGTTGATGCGCTCGACCGTCTTGCGATACTGCTTCAGGAGCCGGTCGTTGCGACTGCCGAAAATTTGGGTCAGGAAGTTGGTGGCCATGAGTGGAGATCGACGCACACTCGCTGCACGCGGGCGCATCGATCGAAATCCCTAAGATAGACAGGAATGAACTTGGGCGCGCTTTGCATGAAAGCAAGCGGACCCGCCTGCAGCAATGCCGGCAAACCGTTGATTTTAGCCACCTTGCCCGGCCTGCCGGACCGCCCGACCTGCCACCCATGAACCGCCGCTTCCATCCCGTCACTTTGCTCGAGGCCACCGAGGGCTCGCCCACGCTGGCGAGCCTGGCCGCCCGGGCGCGCGATGCGAGCGAACGGCTGCGCGCGGTGGAAGACCTCATCCCGCCCGAGATGCGGTCCGCGCTGAAGGCCGGCCCGGCTGAAGGGAACGTCTGGTGCGTGCTGGTCACCGGCAGTGCGGCGGCAGCGAAGCTGCGTCAACTCGCGCCGTCGCTGCAGTCGCGCCTGAAAGCCCGGGGCTGGGACGTGGAGACGATCCGCATCAAGGTGCAGTCGCGGCGCTGAAGTGCCAAACTCGCCAGGCGGCTCATGGTGAACCGCGAAGGATTCAGTCATGAGCAACCCAAGTCGACGTGCTTTCGTGATGTCGGTGGTGACGGGCGGCGCGGCCCTCACGGCCGCCACGCAAGTCGCGGCCCAGGCAGCTGTCCCGGTGGCCGAAAGCGACCCGCAGGCGGTGGCGCTGGGCTACAAGGCCGACACCACCAAGGTGGACAAGGCGAAATTTCCGAAGCACGAGGCCAGCCAGATGTGCAGCGGCTGCCAGCTGTTCCAGGGCAAGCCCGCCGACGCGAGCGGGCCATGCACGCTGTTCGGCGGCAAGCTGGTCGCGGGCAAGGGATGGTGCAGCGCCTGGGTCAAGAAGGCTTGAGGCGCAGGATCGGGCGCGCCGCCATCATGCGGGCGGCGGCGCATGACCGATCGTTCGCAGCACGGCATCGGTCATGAATGCCTGCCAGTCGGCGTGTGACGCCTCGTCGTCGAGCGCCTCACCGAGGAAGCGCGAGAGCGTGAAGCGGTTGGAGACGTAGAAGTAGCCCGTCGCGAGGATCATCAGGTAGACCTGTCGCGGCCTGATGTCCTTGCGGAAGCAGCCGATGCGCTGGCCGGCGAGCAGGATCGCGCGGATCCTTTTCATGGTCGGCGAGGCGGGCACCTTGGCCGCCGCCGATTCGCCGAGCGCCTGCGTCAGGTGGCGGCCCTTGTGCATGTTCTCCGTATTGAGGAGAACGATGAAGTCCGGGTTCGCCCGGTAGTACGCGTAGACGAAGGCGATGATGGCTCGCATCGCCGATACGGGATCGGAAAGATCGATGTCGAGCGCCTCTTCCGCCGCACCCATTCTTCGGTACATCTCCTGCAGCACCGCGTTGTAGAGCCCCTCCTTGCTGCCGAAGTAGTAGTAGATCATCCGGTCGACGGATTTCGCCGCCTTGGAAATCTTGCCCACGCTTCCACCGTCATAGCCATCGCGGGAAAACACGCGCAGGGCGGCGTCGAGAATCGCGTCGCGCGTCTCGGAAGCATCCGAGGGAAGCTTGGGCCGGCCACGGCCCCGCTTTGGCTCGAGGACGACAGGGCTTGTCTTGGCAGTCGGTTTGGGCATTGAAAGGTCTGGAACGGCGCGAAGCAGGCGTGCGGGGCCCGCGCCGCCGGGTCTGAAGCGAAGGGCGTCCGACTCTACCGAAGACGCGTCGCAGATCCTATCCACCACAGTGTCCGCGGCGCTCGCCGCCAAAAAAAAAACGGCTTGCCCGGGCTTGCGCTCGTCGTCACAATTAATTATTGTAGCAACCCCTACATTAATTCGACGCACAGCCCATGACCGCTCTCCAGACCGTACTGGATCACGTCCCGGTGATCGACATTTCTCCCTTCGCCTCCGACTCGCCGTCGCATCGGCGCGAGGTCGCGGACCAGGTGTGCGCGGCGTGCGAGCAAGTGGGCTTTCTCGTCATCACGGGGCACGGCGTGAGCGACGGCGTCGTCGATCGCCTCTACCGCGCTTCGCAGTCGTTTTTCGCGCTCGACGAGGCGGAAAAACTCCGCGTCAAGAAACCCGCGGGAACCAATCCGAAGGGATTCACCCCGCAAGGCGCCAAGACGGTCGGCAAGGACCGGGATCCCCAGCTCAAGCCCTCGCTGCTCGAGAGCTTTGCGATCGGCCCGCTGGACGTGACCGGCGATCCCTGCTCGAATTTCGGCCCCAACCTGTGGCCGGAGCGGCCTGCTGAACTCAAGCCGGCGTTCAGCGACTACTACCGGGAGATGGAGCGCCTGTCCAACGACATCCTCGATATCTTCTCCTTGGCGCTGGACGTTCCGCCCGCCTATTTCCGCGAGCGCGTCAACCGGCACGCGAGCATCCTTCGCGCCAATCACTACCCTGCCCTCAAGACGGCGCCGACAGACGGCGAAGAGCGTGCCGGCGCCCACACCGACATCACGGCCATCACCATCCTGAAGGTCGACGACGCGCCAGGCGGCCTGGAGGTTCAACTGCCCAACGGCAACTGGGTCGGCGTTCCCCGGGTGCCGAACGCCTTCATCGTCAACATCGGCGACATCCTGATGCGTTGGACCAACGACAGATTCATCTCGACGATGCATCGCGTGATCAACCCGCCGCCGGCGCTCGCATCCAGGGCCGCGCGCATCTCGATCCCGTACTTCTGCATACCGAACTACGACGCGATGATCGAATGCATTCCAAGCTGTGTCGGCAACGGCGCCAAATACCCGCCGATGCAGTCCGGCCAGCTTCTTTCGCAGCGGTACACGGTCACCTTCTCGCTCGAAACGGGCAAGGTGCTGTGATGAAGAAAATCGCTGCCATCATCGCCATCGGATGGGGCTGCTGCCTCGCCTTGCCCCAGGCAGGCGCCGCGGAGTGGAAGGCCGAGCATCCGGTTCGCATCGTCGTTCCCTATCCGCCGGGCGGCTCCGCGGACGTCGCGGTGCGGCTGATCGCCGAGAAGATGCGCGAGGCGCTCCAGCAACCGGTGATCGTCGACAACCGCCCCGGCGCGGGCACCGCGATCGGCGCCATCGCGGTCGCGAAGGCGCCGGCGGACGGCTACACCCTGCTGCTCGCGACATCGACCACCCTGAGCATCCAGCCGCTGGTTCAAAAGCAGCTCGGCTACACGAACAGGCAGTTCGTTCCGGTCGCCAGCATCCTGACGCTGCCGTTCATGCTCGACGTCAACAAGAGCCTTCCGGTCAAATCGCTTGCCGAGCTGGTCGGCTATGCACGCCAGCACCCGGGCAGCATGAACTACGGAACCCTGGGCAATGGCAGCTCCAACCATTTGCTGGGCGCACTGCTGTCCAGGCATGCGGATGGCGCGCTGGTGGCCGTTCCCTACAACGGTGCCGGGCCAGCGCTGCTGGCATTGATGCGCGGAGAGATCCAGGTGTATTTCGATGGCATACCGACCTCGGTCGCCAGGAACGCGTCCGGCGATTTCCGCGGGTTGGCGGTGACCAGCCGTGAGCGCGCCGCCGTAGCGCCCAACGTGCCGACGGTGTACGAAGAGGGCTTGCCGGATCTGGGACTCAGCATCTGGTACGGACTCGTGGCCCCTGCGGGAACGCCGCGCGACGTGGTCGCCAGGCTCAACGCCGTCGTGAATGCCGCGATCTCCGATCCTTCGATCAACGCGACGCTGGCGCGCGACGGCGCCGTGCCGACGAAGCTCAGTCCGCAGGAATTCGGCACGCTGATCGAGCAGGACGCCGCGTCGTGGAAGAAGGCCTTCCAGGCTTCCGACCTGAAGGCCGAATAGCCGGCGGGCATCGCATCCCGACGACATTGCCGAATCAAGACCTGGTGCCGCTTGTCCGAATCGAACGGACGACCTTCCGCTTACAAGGCGGGTGCTCTACCAACTGAGCTAAAGCGGCGGGGCTTTGGATTTTAGACGGCGGTGCGTCGCACGCGCGAGCGAAGCACGCCTCACTTGATGCGCTTGAGCGAGGGCCGCGCACCACCGCTTGCGGGCGGACGCGGCGGATCGCTCGGATCCTCGGGCGGGCTCGCGCTCGTCTCGCCGATCGCACCGGCTTCGTCGGCACCTGCGCCGCTGACCAGATGGACCACCTTGCCGGCATCGCCCTCGGTGCCGCGCGATGCGTCTCGCAACGGCAGGCGCAAGGCAGCGGATGGCGTGAGTGTTGCCGTCGGCGTCGTGGGCGCGGCGGCGCCGCCTTCGGCGGCCGGCACAGGCGCCGGAAAGGCCATGCCCTGTCCGTTCTCCCGCGCATAGATCGCCAGCACGCGCCCGACGGGCACGCTGATCTCGCGCGCCGTGCCGGCGAAGCGCGCCTTGAACTCGATGAAGTCGTTGCCGAGCTTGAGCGAACTGGTCGCGTCGAAGCTGATGTTCAACACGATCTCGCCGTTCTTCACATACTCGCGCGGCACCTGCACGGTATCGTCGACCTGCACCGCGACATAGGGCGTGAAGCCGTTGTCGGTGCACCACTCGTACAGCGCCCGGATCAGGTACGGACGTGTCGAAGACGATTCGAGCGCGTTGATCATGAAAGTTCTCCACCAGGCCGCCGAGATGCCACCGCAGCGGCCTTCGCGCGAAACACCGCGGAACCGGCTCTGCCGGGCCGCTGGTGTTGCCCCCGGCAGGGGGTTGGCGAAACGACACGAAGTGCGTGAAGCCTGGGGGCGAGCATTATTTCCGCATCACCTTTTCGGATGGCGTCAGCGCTTCGATATACGCCGGGCGCGAGAAGATGCGCTCTGCGTACTTCAGCAGCGGCGCCGCATTCTTGCTGAGATCGATGCCGTAGTAGTCGAGGCGCCACAGCAGCGGCGCGATCGCAACGTCGAGCATCGAGAAGTTGTCGCCCAGCATGTACTTGTTCTTGAGGAACACCGGGGCGAGTTGGGTGAGGCGGTCACGGATGTGCGAGCGCGCCTTCTCGATCGCCTTCTCGTTGCCCTTGGAGCTGCGGTTCTCGAGCGTGGACACATGCACGAAGAGTTCCTTCTCGAAGTTGAGCAGGAACAGCCGCACGCGTGCACGATCGACCGGATCGCCGGGCATCAGCTGCGGATGCGGGAAGCGCTCGTCGATGTACTCGTTGATGATGTTCGACTCGTACAGGATGAGGTCGCGCTCGACCAGGATCGGAACCTGGCCGTACGGGTTCATCACGCTGATGTCTTCGGGCTTGTTGTAGAGATCGACATCGCGGATCTCGAAGTCCATGCCTTTCTCGAACAGCACGAAACGGCAACGATGGGAAAAAGGGCAGGTCGTTCCTGAGTACAAGACCATCATGGCGAAAGGCTCCTAAAAATCAAAAAGAGTGGGTCGCGTTGGCAACCCACTCTGCGGGATCCGGCGCACGAGGCGCCCGATCGGCGGCACTCGAACTACTTGACGTCTTTCCAGTACGACGCATTCAATCGCCATGTGAAGACCACGGCCATGACGAGGAACAGCAGCACCCAGACACCCACGCGCACACGGGTGTTCTGCGCCGGCTCGGCCATCCATTGCAGGTAGCTCACGAGGTCGCCCACGGCTTCGTCGTACTGCAGCGTGGTCATCGTGCCGGGCCTGACCTGCTCCCAGCCCTTGAAGGCCTCGACCTCGTGGCCATGCGCCTCGACCTTGTCGTAGACCGGGCGGCGATCGCCCTGCAGTTCCCAGAGCACGTTGGGCATCGCGACATTCGGGAACGCGAGGTTGTTCCAGCCGGTGGCCTTGGTGTCGTCGCGGTAGAAGGTGCGCAGGTACGTGTAGAGGTAATCGGCACCGGTGCCGCCATGACCGGCACGCGAGCGTGCGACCAGCGTGAGGTCGGGCGGAACAGTGCCGAACCACTCCTTGGCCTGGCGCGCATCGATATTGGCCTTCATGGTTTCGCCGACCTTGTCGGTCGTGAACAGAAGGTTGTCCTTGATCTGCTGCTCCGAGATGCCGATGTCCTGCAGCCGGTTGTAGCGCATGAACGCCGCCGAGTGGCAGTTGAGGCAGTAGTTGACGAAGAGCTTGGCGCCGTTCTGCAGCGCCGCGAGGTCGTTCGTCTTGTTCGGTGCCTTGTCCCAGGGAATGCCCGTCTCTTCGGCATGGGCGCCGACCAGGAGGCCGAGCGCCGCGATCAACGTGAGGATCAGTTTCTTCATTCTTAGACTCTCCCGTCAGTGCGCTGCGAAACGCACGCGATCGGGCACGGGTTTGAATTCACCAAGCTGGCTCCACCATGGCATGAGCAGGAAGAAGCCGAAATAGACCAGCGTTCCGATCTGCGAGACGGTCTGCGCGAGATCAAGCGAGAACGAGCCGATCACCATGCTGCCCCAGACGCCGGGCGGCTGGATGCCGAGGTAGCCGAGGATCAGGAAGAAGAAGACGAAGGCGCCGTACACCGTCTTGTGCCAGCCCGGACGGAAGCGGATCGACTTGACCGGGCTGTGGTCGAGCCAGGGCAGGAAGAACAGGATGATCACCGAGCCGCCCATCACCAGCACGCCCCAGAACTTGGCATCCAGCGACTTGAGCAGATAGATCACGATGACCGCGACGACCACGATCGCGACCTTGGTCACCATGCCGAACTTGCCCTTGATGAAGGCGCCGATGGCACCGAGCGCGACGATCAGCGAGAACACGTTGACCATGTCGTCGGTGGTCGCGCGCAGCATCGAGTAGAACGGCGTGAAGTACCAGACCGGTGCGATGTGCTGAGGCGTCTTGAGCGAATCGGCCGGGATGAAGTTGTTGTACTCGAGGAAGTAGCCGCCAGCCTCGGGCGCGAAGAAGATCACCGCCGAGAAGATGGTGAGGAACACCACCACGCCGAAGATGTCGTGCACCGTGTAGTAGGGATGCGAGGGGATGCCGTCGAGCGGATGGCCGTCGGCGCCGCGCTTGGCCTTGATCTCGATGCCGTCGGGGTTGTTGGAACCCACTTCGTGCAGCGCGATCAGGTGGGCGACCACCAGGCCCAGCAACACCAGCGGCACTGCGATCACGTGGAAACTGAAGAAGCGGTTGAGCGTGGCGTCGCTCACCACGTAGTCGCCGCGGATCAACAGCGAGAGGTCCGGACCGACGAAGGGGATCGCGGAGAACAGGTTCACGATCACCTGCGCACCCCAGTAGCTCATCTGGCCCCAGGGCAGCAGATAACCCATGAAGGCTTCGGCCATGAGGCACAGGAAGATCGCGCAACCAAAGACCCAGATCAGCTCGCGCGGCTTGCGATAGCTGCCGTACATCAGGCCACGGAACATGTGCAGGTACACCACGATGAAGAATGCCGAGGCACCCGTCGAGTGGATGTAGCGGATCAGCCAGCCCCAGGGCACATCGCGCATGATGTACTCGACCGAGGCGAAGGCTTGCGTCGCATCGGGCTTGTAGTGCATCACGAGGAAGATGCCGGTCACGATCTGGATCACAAGGACCAGCATCGCGAGCGAGCCGAAGATGTACCAGAAGTTGAAGTTCTTGGGCGCGTAGTACTTGCCCCACTGGTCGTTCCAGAGCTTGGAGAGCGGGAAACGGTTGTCGACCCAGTTCAGCAGCTTCTCGCCGGCCGGCGCGTTGGGGGAGATTTCGTGGAATTCAGCCATGGTCGTCGCTCTCAGGCCTTCTTGTCTTCGCCGATGAGCAGGCGCGTATCGGAGAGATACATGTGCGGCGGCACGGGCAGGTTGTCGGGTGCGGGCTTGTTCTTGAACACGCGGCCCGCCAGATCGAAGGTCGAGCCGTGGCACGGGCACAGGAAGCCGCCTTCCCAGTCATCGGGCAGCGAAGGCTGCGGGCCGGGCTGGAAGCGGTCACCCGGCGAGCAGCCGAGGTGGGTGCAGATGCCGACCACGACCAGCACTTCGGGCTTGATCGAGCGGGTTTCGTTCTGCGCGTACTTGGGTGTGAATTCGTCCGGATGGCGCTTGGACTCCGGGTCGGCGAGTTGCGGATCGAGCTTGGGCAGCTCGGCGATCTGCTCTGCCGATCGCTTGAGGATCCAGACCGGCTTGCCACGCCATTCGACCGTCATCTTCTGGCCGACCTGCAGGCCGCTGATGTCGGCCTCGACCGGCGCACCGGCTGCCTTGGCTTTCTCGGAGGGTTCGAAGCTGCTCACGAACGGAACGGCGGTGGCCACGCCACCCACTACGCCTGCACATCCCGATGCGATCAACCATGTCCGCTTGCTGGTGTCGATCCGGGGGCGGCCGGCAGTGCTGTCACTCATGGGGGTCCTCAATCTTCTCGCTAGGGGCTTGGGTCAACCGGCGATTGTAGCGGAGCGTAAGCAGTGAATTCAACGCGGCACGCAGGCGCGCACGGGCCGCGCGAGACGCCGCGCGCAGATGTCACCGTTGTGCGGATCCCGCCCCTATACTGGCCGCCGTCAACACAACCAAGAACGAGGTGGCCGGCATGAGCTTCATGAAAGAGTTCCGTGAATTTGCCGTCAAAGGCAATGTGGTCGACCTCGCGGTCGGCGTGATCATCGGTGCGGCGTTCGGCAAGATCGTCGACTCGCTGGTCACCGACATCATCATGCCGATCGTCGGTCTGGTCTTCGGCAAGCTCGACTTCTCCAGCCTGTACATCGTGCTGGGGACGATCCCGGCCGGCGTTCCCAACACGCTGGCCGATCTCAAGAAGGCCGGCGTGGGCGTGCTGGCCTACGGCAACTTCATCACGGTCGCGGTCAACTTCGTGATCCTGGCCTTCATCATCTTCATCATGGTCAAGCAGATCAACAAGCTGCGCAAGAAGAACGAAGAGGCGCCCGCGCCGGCCGCGCCGCCTGAAGACGTCGTGCTGCTGCGCGAGATCCGCGACAGCCTCAAGCGCGCCTGAGGCACCAGCCCGTCAGGGGCCCGCGCCGCGAACCAGCGAGCGGGCCATGCGCACGGCCTCGATCAGGCTCGAGGGGTCGGCAACGCCCTTTCCAGCGATGTCGAAGGCAGTGCCGTGATCGGGGCTGGTACGCACCAGCGGCAGCCCGAGCGTCACGTTGACGCCCTTGTCGACGCCGAGATACTTGACCGGGATCAGGCCCTGGTCGTGGTACATCGCGACCACCACGTCGAACTCGCCCGGCCCCTGCGCCTTGGCACGCGCGCGCATGAAGACCGTGTCGGGCGCATGCGGCCCGTCGGCATCGATGCCTTCGGCGCGTGCGCTCGCGATCGCGGGCGCGATGATGTCGCGCTCCTCCGAACCGAACAGGCCGCCCTCCCCCGCATGCGGATTGAGTCCCGCGACGCCGATCTTCGGCGGCCGTCCCAGCACCGCGCCGAGCGCGCGATGCGCGATGCGCAGCGTCTGCAGCACGCCGTCGAAGCTCACGGCCTCGATCGCATCGCGCAGCGACATGTGGATGCTCACGAGGACGGTGCGCAGCTCGTCGTTGGCCAGCATCATGCGCACCGGCAGCTCGGCGATCGACCGGCCCTGATGCGCCGCGGCTTCGGCCTGCAGCAGCTCGGTGTGGCCGGGGAACGGGTATCCCGCGGCGGCGAGCGCCTCCTTGTGCAGCGGCGCGGTGACGATCGCCGCGATCTCCGAGCGCAATGCCGCGCGCGCGGCCCACACCACGCACTCGCCGGCGATGCGGCCCGCAGCGGCGCTGATCTCGCCCTGCGCGATCACGTGCCCGGTCGCGGCGACGACCTGCAGCACGGGCACGCAGCGAGGCGGTACATCGTGTGCATCGGCGGGCGTGTCGATCAGCGCGACGGCCAGCGCCGGCTGGCCGGAGGCAGCGAGCGCCCGTGAAGCGCGGCGCACGATGCTCACGTCGCCGGCCACGAAGCAGTCGCGCATGTCGACGGCCGCGTCGCGAAACGCCTTGACGATGATCTCGGGCCCGATGCCTGCGGGATCGCCGAGCGTGAGCGCGATCGCGCCAGCCTTGTCCTTGTTCACGCGGGGTTGTCGATGTCGATGAATTCGTGCGCGAGGCCGAGCTGCGCGGCGACATGGCCCGCCACGGCCGGCGCGCCGTAGCGCTCGCTCGCGTGGTGCCCGCAGGCGATGAACGCGACGCCCATCTCGCGCGCGTAGTGGGCCTGCGGCTCCGAGATCTCGCCGGTGAGAAAGGCGTCGGCGCCCGCGGCGATGGCCGCTTCGAAATAGCCTTGCGCGCCGCCCGTGCACCAGGCGATGTTGCGGATCGCGCGATGGGCCGTGTCCAGCAGCGTGACCGGCTTGCCCAGCGCCTTTTCCACGTGGCTGGCCAGCGCCTTCGCGCTCTTGAAGTCCTCGCCGTTGTCGCGCGCGCCCAGGAAGCCGATCTCCTGGTCGCCGAAGCGGCCGGCCGCGCCTGCGTGCGCGACCAGTCCGAGTTTCAGGCCGAGCTGCGCGTTGTTGCCGAGCTCGGGATGCGCATCGAGCGGCAGATGGTAGGCGAACAGATTGACGTCGTCGCCGAGCAGCAGGCCGAGCCGCTGCTTCATCCAGCCGGTCACGCGCCCGTCCTGGCCGCGCCAGAACAGGCCGTGGTGGACGAAGATCGCATCGGCCTCGGCGCGGATGGCGGCCTCGATCAGCGCGCGGCTGGCGGTCACGCCCGAGACGATCTTGCGCACCGTGGTGCGGCCCTCGACCTGCAGGCCGTTGGGCCCGTAGTCCTTGAAGCGCGCGGGCGCGAGCAGGAGATCGAACGCGTGCAGGAGTTCGTGGCGTGTCGTGCTCATGCGGCGATTGTCTCAGTCTGGCGCTGCGCGACAATCGCTGTTTTAGCTTCACCCCGGCCTTTCATGAAACGCACCTGGCTGCTGTTTGCCCAAGCCGTCACCGTCCTGCTGGCGGCTTATTTCGTCGTCGCCACCCTCAAGCCCGAGTGGCTCAACCGCCGCAGCACCTCACTCGGCGGCGTGGTGTCGGTGATCGAGGCGCCGGCCGCGAATCCGGCCATCCCCGCGCCGGGCAGCCTGAGCGCGGCCGCGAAGAAGGCATCGCCCGCAGTGGTCAGCATCAACACCAGCAAGATGGCGCAACGCAACCCGCGCAGCGACGATCCGTGGTTCAAGTTCTTCTTCGGCGACCAGGGCGCAGACCAGCCCCAGATCGGCCTCGGCAGCGGCGTCATCGTGAGTACGGATGGTTACATCCTCACCAACAACCACGTGGTGGAAGGCGCCGACGAGATCGACGTCACCCTCAACGACAGCCGCCACGCGCGCGGCAAGGTGATCGGCACCGACCCCGACACCGACCTGGCGGTGCTGAAGGTCGAGCTCGACAAGCTGCCCGTCATCGTGCTGGGCAACTCCGATGCGCTGCAGGTGGGCGACCAGGTGCTCGCCATCGGCAACCCCTTCGGCGTCGGCCAGACCGTGACCAGCGGCATCGTCTCGGCGCTCGGGCGCAACCAGCTCGGCATCAACACCTTCGAGAATTTCATCCAGACCGATGCGGCCATCAACCCCGGCAATTCGGGCGGTGCGCTGATCGACATCAACGGCAACCTCGAGGGCATCAACACCGCGATCTACTCGCGCTCGGGCGGCAGCATGGGCATCGGCTTCGCGATCCCGGTCTCGACCGCCAAGCAGATCCTCGAGGACATCGTGAAGGACGGCAAGGTCAGCCGCGGCTGGATCGGCGTCGAGCCGAACGACCTCACACCCGAACTGGCCGAGACCTTCGGCATCAAGGCCAATGCCGGCGTGATCATCACCGGCGTGCTGCAGAACGGGCCGGCCGCCAAGGCCGGCGTCCGACCGGGCGACGTGATCACCGGCGTGGGCGACAAGAAGATCGGCAACGTGCAGGAACTGCTGACCGCAGTGGCAGGACTCAAGCCCGGCAACGCGGCGCGCTTTGCGCTGCAGCGCGGCGCAGACAAGATGGAACTCGACGTCACCGCGGGCCTGCGGCCCCGGATCAGCCCCAAGCGCACGCCGGATCCGAACCAGAACGACACCGAATAGGCCGCGCGCGCCGAAAGAGGCTCAGTCAGGATTGCGCCGAATCGGCGCTCTCTTCGGGCGCCTTGGTGTACCTCGAGAAGTAGCGCGCACCGATGATGCCGATCTCATAGAGCAGGCACATCGGAATCGCCAGCGCGAGCTGCGACACCACGTCCGGCGGCGTCAGCACCGCCGCCACGACGAAGGCGACGACGACGAAATAGCCGCGGTAGGAGCGCAGCTTCTCGACGGTGATCAACTCGAAGCGCACCGCCAGCATGACCACGATCGGCACCTGGAAGGCAACGCCGAACGCGATGTAGAGCGACAGGATCGCCTCCACGTAGGACGAGATGTCGGGCGTGGCCGCCACCGACGGCGGCGTGAAGCGCTGGATGAAGCTGAACATCTTGTCCAGCACGAAGAACTGCACGAAGGCGATGCCGCAGTAAGCCAGGAAGCTGCCGAAGAAGATCAGCGGCAGCGCGAACTTCTTTTCATGGCTGTAGAGCCCGGGCGCCACGAAGGCCCAGCACTGGTACATGAGCCAGGGCAGCGCCAGCAGCACCGAGGTCATGGCCAGCACCTTGAGCGGCACGAAGAAGGGCGAGAACACGCCAATGGCGATCAGCTTCGCGTCGTGCGGCATGTGGGCGCGGATCGGGATCGCGATCAGGTCGATCAGCCCGCTCGGACCGGGCCAGATCGAAAGCAGGATGCCGGCGACCACGAGGCCATAGATGCAGTAGATCAGCCGATCGCGCAGCTCCATCAGGTGCTGGACGAAGGGCTGCTCGGTGCCGGCCAGCTCGTCTTCTTTGTCTTTGTTCTTGTCGGTGGATTCGGCCATGGGGGGACGCTGCGGGCGGGATCTCGGGGTGCGCTGCGCGCGGCCGGATCGACGTTGCGGCTAGTTGATTTTGTGAGGGCGAAAGCGTGCCACGCGCGCCGCGCCCGAGAGCGCCTTGGTGCGCACGCCGTTGCGCGCCTTGTACCACTGCGGGGTGGCGCCCTGCTTCAGGCGCCAGTTCTTGCGGGGGTGCTTGTACTCGGGAAAGGAGGGCGTCGGCTCGGACAGGGCCGACAGGGTCTGGCCGCTCTCGGAGAACTGCTTCTCGAAGTCGCTCGCGCCGGACTGGATGCTGTGCTCGACGTCGCGCGCCGCTTCCTGCACCGTGTCCTTCATCTTGCGCAGCTCGTCGAGGTCCATCGAGCGGTTGACCTCGGCCTTCACGTCGTTCACGTAGCGCTGCGCCTTGCCGAGCAGCGTGCCGACGGTGCGCGCCACGCGCGGCAGCTTCTCGGGCCCGATGACGATCAGCGCGACCGCGCCGATCAGCGCAAGTTTCGAGATGCCGAGATCGATCACGGGTGCGCGGCGATCAGGACTTCTGACGCGCTTCGACGTCGATCGTCGACTTGTCGGCGGCCGGGTTGGCCGTCACCTGCGCGGGCGGCGCGCCGGGTTCGTCGGAGGACGAGCCTTCGCGCATGCCGTCCTTGAAGCCCTTGACGGCGCCGCCGAGATCGGACCCCATGTTGCGCAGCTTCTTGGTGCCGAAGATCATCACGACGACGAGCAGCACGATCAACCAGTGCCAGATGGAAAGTGAACCCATGGATTACTC
The DNA here is from genome assembly GCF_901827165.1 of Variovorax sp. SRS16. NCBI lineage: Bacteria > Pseudomonadati > Pseudomonadota > Betaproteobacteria > Burkholderiales > Comamonadaceae > Variovorax > Variovorax sp. SRS16. Next base: position 1,209,835 of record NZ_LR594666.1, on the reverse strand, counting down.
CTGAAGAATGTCTGCGATTTTAGTCGGCGCCCGAAGCGCGACCACCAGGCTCGAATATCACCCCTTGAGCCAGGGCCTTGGCCCGCCCATGACGTGGACGTGGAGATGGTGGACCTCCTGCCCGCCCTCGGCACCGGTGTTGACGACGATCCGGAAGCCGCCTTCCGGATACGGGCGGCAACCCTGCTCGACGGCCAACTTGGGCGCCAGCGTCATGATCCGTCCCAGCAGGCCCGCATCGTCGGCCGTGACCTGCGCCATCGACGGAATGTGCCGCTTCGGCACGATCATGAAATGCACCGGCGCCCACGGTGCGATGTCGTGGAAGACGAAAAGTTCTTCGTCCTCGTAGACCTTGCGCGACGGGATCTTGCCTTCGATGATCTTGCAGAAGACGCAGTTCGGGTCAAACGACATTCAGGACTCCATGGGTCGGCCCGCATTCATGCGCACCATCCCCTTGACGATGCGATAGAGGAACCAGAGGGAAATCAAGGCCCAGGCAATCCAGCCGGGGACAAAGAGCAGCAGCCACAGCCACGAGGTCAGCAGGTACAGCAGGCCGGCCCACAGCACCGAGCGGATGCGCCAGCTGAAGTGCGAGGCCTGCCAGGTGCCGGCCGCGTCGTCGCGCTTGACCAGATCGACCACCAGCGCGATCAAGAGCAGCGCAATCGAGGCCTGCGCGCCCGGCAGCACGGCGCCCACCGCCACCACCAGATGCATCACGTAGCTGATCCAGCCCCAGGTCTTGAGCGAGTCCTTGGGTTCGACGGTCACGATGTCCTGGGCCATGGCGTCCTCTCAGTCGTTGGAAGCTTCGCGATCCTGCGCCTTGCGCAGGGCCTTTTCCTCGATGCCGCTGGTGCCTTCGCGGCGCTCCAGCTCGGCGACCACGTCGCGCGGCGCGAGGCCGTAATGGGCGAGCGCGATCATGCTGTGGAACCACAGGTCGGCCACCTCGTTGACGATCTTGGCGCGCTCGCCGCCGTGGTCCGCATCCTTGGCCGCCATCACCACTTCCGTGGCCTCTTCGCCGATCTTCTTGAGGAAGGCGTCGGGGCCCTTGTGCAGCAGCCGGGCGACGTAGCTCTTCTCGGGATCGCCGCCGCGCGCCGGCAGGCGGCTTTCGATGACGGCGGCCAGGCGCGCCAGCGCGTCCTCGGCGTTTCGTGGGGGGGCGTCGGATTTCATCGTGGTGACGAGGTGTAGATCGATGCGGGATCTTTCAAGACCGGCTCGACCGCCGTCCATTGGCCGTTCTCGTACTTGCTGAAGAAGCAGCTGTGGCGGCCTGTGTGGCAGGCGATGCCGGGCTCGTGGCCGAGCTGGGTGACCTTGAGCAGCACCACGTCGTTGTCGCAGTCCATGCGGATCTCGTGCACCGTCTGCACATGGCCGGACTCCTCGCCCTTGAACCAGAGCTTGCCGCGCGAACGGCTGAAGTACACGGCGCGGCCGAGCTCCGCGGTCTTGGCGAGCGCTTCGCGGTTCATCCAGGCGAACATCAGCACGTCGTTGCTGCCCTGCTCCTGCGCGATCACCGGCACCAGGCCGTTCGCGTCCCATTTCACTTCGTCCAACCAGTTCATTCGGGCATTGTCGGCGATTCGCTCGGGACAGGACCCGGGGGTCAGCTGCGAACCGGAATGCCGCGGGCGGCCATGCAGGCCTTGGCCTGGCCCACCGTGTATTCGCCGTAGTGAAAGATGCTCGCCGCCAGCACCGCATCGGCGCCGCCGGTCTGGATGCCGTCGGCCAGGTGATCGAGGTTGCCGACGCCGCCGGAGGCGATCACCGGCACGCCGACCGCGTCGCTCACCGCACGCGTCAGCGCGAGGTCGAAGCCGCTCTTGGTGCCGTCGCGGTCCATGCTGGTCAGCAGGATCTCGCCGGCACCGCGGCGTGCCATCTCGACGGCCCATTGCACGGCATCGAGGCCGGTGTTCTTGCGGCCGCCGTGGCTGTAGACATCCCAGCCGGGCCCGGCGCGCACGCCCTCCGGTGTCAGGCGCTCGGCCTCTTCGGTGCTGCGCCGCTTCGCATCGATCGCCACCACGATGCATTGCGCGCCGTACTTGCGCGACGCGTCCTCGATCACCTGAGGATTGGCGATGGCAGCCGAGTTGAAGCTGGTCTTGTCGGCGCCGGCATTGAGCAGCCGGCGCACGTCCTCCACCGTGCGCACGCCGCCGCCGACGGTCAGCGGAATGAAGACCTGCGAGGCCACCGCCTCGATGATCGGCAGGATCAGGTCGCGTCCGTCGCTGGTCGCGGTGATGTCGAGGAAGGTGAGCTCGTCGGCGCCCTGCGCGTTGTAGCGCGCCGCGATCTCGACCGGGTCGCCGGCGTCGCGCAGCTCGACGAAATTGACGCCCTTGACGACGCGGCCGCCGGTGACGTCGAGGCAGGGGATGATGCGTTTGGCAAGCATGATGGTGGCTTCGGTCCGAAAAGTCAGGTCACGGTGAGCTGTTGCCAGCCCTGCCAGGCAGCGCCCGGCGCGAGCAGCACGGGTTCGTCGACGCGCGCGGCCTCGACGCAGAGCATGTGGCGCCAGCCGTCGTCGGGCATGTCGGCGAGCTTGGCGCTGAGTTCGGGGCCGGGATTCCACACCACCGTTTCGGTGCAGCTCGCGCTGTGCGCGATGGCGAGCGTGCCGGACGCCTGCACCAGCCGCAGCGGCCCGGCGGGCGCCGCATAGACGCTGTCGAACTCGGCGCCGAAATGCAGCGCCGGTGTCGTCTCGACCTGCCGCACGTCGCGCACCGAATCCCAGCGCCTGGCGCCCTGCAGGCCTTCGAGCCGCACAGCCGTCGCATCGTCCACGCGCAGGTAGCTGTGCAGCGCGGCCGCGAACGACCAGGGCAGCGGGCCGGGATTCTCGACCGCCAGCGCGATGCGCAGCGCGCGCGGCGCCAGGGTCACGGAAAGGCGGAGATGGAAGGCATGCGGCCAAAGGGCGCGCGTCGCGTCGCTGTCGTGCAGCGAGAGCGCCAGCGTGCCAGCGCCGCCCTCGCCTTCGGGCCCTTCGGGGGTATGGGCCTGCCATGCGACATTGCGCGCGAAGCCGTGCTTGGGCAGGGGGCCGCGCTGGTTGAACTGCGGCCAGCAGACCGGCACGCCGCCGCGGATCGCGCTCTGGCCATCGAACAGCGCTTCGGGGCTCAGGTAGATGCGCTCGACGCCATCGGCCGTGACCCACGACAGCACATGGGCGCCATGCAGGGCCACCGTGCAGCTGTCGCCCGCAGGCAGGGTGACTTGCAGCGCAGGCTGACCACGAAAGACAAGAGCTTGGACGGACATGACCCGATTCTAGGTTTCAGCCGCATGGTCCCAGGCCGACATGGCATGGCCGCAGCCCGGATCGCCATTGCGGCAGGCACGGATTTGGCATGAAATCACTCCCCAGCAGGGATCCGCGGCGCGCACGGGCCGGCGGCGAGGGAACGACATCTCCAGAACTCATTCGACAAAGGGGCTCTCATGACAAAGAAACTGCCGCCAGCGGCATGGATCCTGATCGCGATGGTGATCGGCATCGTGCTCGGCTACATGGTTTTCCTCAACTTCCCGGACAAGAAGACGGCGACCGAGATCGCGGGCTACATCTCGATCATGTCGGACGTCTTCCTGCGGCTCATCAAGATGCTGATCGGCCCGCTGGTGTTCTCGACGCTGGTGGTCGGCATCGCGCACATGGGCGATGCCGCTTCCGTCGGCCGGGTGTTCGGCAAGTCGCTCGGCTGGTTCGTCACGGCCTCGCTGATCTCGCTGATCCTGGGCCTGATCATGGCCAACCTGCTGCAGCCAGGCCACAACCTGGGCCTGCCGCTGCCGGACATCGGCGCTTCCGCCAACCTCGCGACCTCGAAGTTCACGCTCAAGGACTTCGTCGCCCACATGGTGCCGAAATCCTTCGCCGAGGCCATGGCCAACAACGAGATCCTGCAGATCGTCGTGTTCTCGATGTTCTTCGGCGTCGCGCTGGCCGCGCTCGGGGAAAAGGCCCGCACGCTGATCAACGCGATCGATGAACTCTCGCACGCGATGCTCAAGATCACCGGCTACGTCATGAAGCTGGCGCCGCTGGCCGTGATGGCCGCGATGGCCGCCACCGTGGCCGTGAACGGCCTGGGCATCCTGCTCAAGTTCGCGGTCTTCATGGGCGATTTCTACATCGGCCTGTTCCTGCTGTGGGGCGTTCTGACCTTCGCGGGCTTCGTGTTCCTCGGCCCGCGCGTGCTCAAGCTGCTGGTGCTCATCAAGGAGGCTTTCCTGCTGTCCTTCGCGACCGCGAGTTCGGAGGCGGCCTATCCCAAGATCCTCGACGCGCTCGACCGCTTCGGCGTCAAGCGCAAGATCTCCAGCTTCGTGATGCCGATGGGCTATTCCTTCAACCTGGACGGCTCGATGATGTACTGCACCTTCGCGGTGCTCTTCATTGCCCAGGCCTACGACATCCATCTGCCGATCGGCACCCAGATCACGATGCTGCTGATCCTGATGCTCACCTCCAAGGGCATGGCCGGCGTGCCGCGCGCCTCGCTGGTGGTGATCGCCGCGACGCTGAACCAGTTCAACATCCCCGAAGCCGGTCTGTTGCTGATCCTTGGCGTCGACACCTTCCTCGACATGGGCCGCTCGGCGACCAACGCGGTGGGCAATTCCATCGCCGCGGCGGTGGTGGCCAAGTGGGAGGGCGAGCTGATGTCGGAGAGCGATGCCGATGCGAACGCGCGCACGCTGGACGCCGAAAGTTCCGCCACGCTGGCCCACCCTGTACATGCTTGAGATGCGCGCCATGAGGCTGATCCGCAAGCTGTCGATGGCAACCGTGCTGCTGACGGGGCTGCTCGGCCTGCCGCAGTCTGCGCTGGCCCAGACCGACGCCACGCCGGCGGCGCCGGCCGCACTGACCGGCACGCTGGCCAAGGTGCGCGAAGCCGGCGCGGTCGCCATCGGCTACCGCGAATCGTCGATTCCCTTTTCCTACCTGTCCGCACGCAACGAGCCCATCGGCTATTCGATCGAGCTGTGCAAGGCGCTGGTCGAGGCGATGGGCGATGCGGTGCACAAGACGCTCGCCATCCAGTGGGTGCCGGTGACCTCCGAGTCGCGCATCGACGCCGTCGTCAAGGGGCAGGTCGATCTGGAGTGCGGCTCGACCACCAGCAACCTCGAGCGGCAGAAGCGGGTGAGCTTCTCGCCGACGATGTTCATCTCGGGCACCAAGCTGCTGGTGCGCAAGGGCTCGCCGGTGCGCTCGTACACCGACCTCGCCGGCAAGACGGTGGCCGTGACCAGCGGCACCACCAACGAGAAGACGATGCGCGATCTGTCGGCGCGCTTCAAGCTGGGCCTGAACATCGTGGTGTCGCGCGATCATGCCGATTCGTTCGCGCTGGTGAAGGCCGGCAAGGCCGATGCCTTCGCGACCGACGACGTGCTGCTGTACGGCTTCATCGCGCAGGACAAGAGCACGGCGCAAGGCAACTCCGACTACCAGGTGGTCGGAGATTTCCTCTCGTACGACCCCTACGGCGTGATGTACCGCAAGGACGATCCGCAGCTGGCCAAGGTGGTGAACGACACCTTCCATGACCTCGCCGAGCAGGGTGAGATCGAGCGCCAATACAAGCGCTGGTTCCTGCGCAAGCTGCCTTCGGGCACGAGCCTGGATTTGCCGATGAGCCCGCAGCTAGAAACCATCATCCAGACGATGGCCGTAAAGGCGGAGTAGCACGGCCGCGGCGCAAGGCGCCCAAGCCAGGAACACCGCGGAGCGGGCTTCGCCGGGCCGCCGGTGTTGCCCCCGGCAGGGGGTTGGCGAAGCGACACGAAGTGCGCGCAGCCTGGGGGCGAGCCTATTGCTCGGCGAGTTCGTCGGCGCGGGCCTGGGCGGCCGCGAAATCGAGATCGCCCGAATAGATCGCACGCCCGCAGATCACGCCCTCGATGCCGTCCGACTCGACCGCGCAGAGCTTGTCGATGTCGGCCATGTTCGAGAGGCCGCCCGACGCGATCACAGGAATCGTGAGCGCCTGGGCCAGCCGCACGGTGGCCTCGATGTTGATGCCAGAGAGCATGCCGTCGCGGCCGATGTCGGTGTAGATGATCGACTCGACGCCATAGTCCTCGAATTTCTTGCCGAGGTCGGCCACTTCGTGCCCGGTCAGCTTGCTCCAGCCGTCGGTGGCGACCTTGCCGTCCTTGGCGTCGAGGCCGACGATGATGTGGCCGCCGAAGGCGCTGCAGGCGTCCTTCAGGAAGCCGGGATTCTTGACCGCGGCAGTGCCGATGATGACGTAGCGCAGGCCGTCGTCGATGTAGCGCTCGATGGTGTCCAGGTCGCGGATGCCGCCGCCCAGTTGCACCGGGATGTCGTCGCCGACTTCGCGCAGGATCGCCTTGATCGCCGCATGGTTCTGCGGCTTGCCGGCGAAGGCACCGTTCAAGTCGACCAGATGCAGGCGCCGGGCGCCGGCCTCGAGCCAGCGGCGCGCCATGGCGGCCGGGTCTTCGCTGAAGGTGGTGGACTGGTCCATGTCGCCCTGTTTCAGGCGAACGCAATGGCCGTCTTTGAGATCGATGGCGGGAATCAACAGCATGGCAAGGCGACCCGAAGGGGTGGTCTAGGGATTCCAGTGGAGGAAGTTTCGATAAAGCTGCAACCCATGGTCCGCGCTCTTCTCGGGGTGGAACTGGGTCGCGAAAATATTATCGCGTGCGATGGCGGCTGTGAACGGCGCACCGTAATCGGCTTCGCCCACGCTATGGCGGGCGTCGGCCGGCTTCGCATAGAAGCTGTGAACGAAATAGAAATACGCCAGGTCGGGCACGCCGGCCCAGACCGGATGCGGCTGCGCCTGGCGGACCTGGTTCCAGCCCATCTGCGGCACCTTGTAGCGGCTGCCGTCGGGCTGCAGGCGTCCGGCCAGTTCGAACTTGCGCACCTCGCCGGGGATCAGGCCGAGGCCATCGGTCGGCCCCTCGTCGCTGTGCGTGAGCAGCATCTGCATGCCGACGCAAACGCCGAAGAGCGGCTTGCCGGCGGCCGCCTCGAGCACCGATTCCTGCAAGCCGGAATCGCGCAGCTCGCGCATGCAGTCGGGCATCGCGCCCTGGCCCGGCAGCACGACGCGCGAGGCGCGCCGCACCACCGCCGGATCGGAAGTGACGAACACCTCCACCCCGACCTGGTCGGCCGCGTGCCGGACCGCCTGCGACACCGAACGCAGGTTGCCCATCCCGTAGTCGACGACAGCGACTGTGTTGCTTTTGCTCAGAGCGAACCCTTGGTCGAAGGAATGACGCCCGCCGAGCGCGGGTCGAGTTCGAGCGCGGCACGCAGGGCGCGCGCGAAGGCCTTGAACACGGTTTCGCACTGGTGGTGCGCATTGACGCCCTTGAGGTTGTCGATGTGCAGCGTGACGAAGGCGTGGTTGGCGAAGCCCTGGAAGAATTCGTAGGTGAGCTGGGTGTCGAAGCTGCCGATCATGCCGCTGGTGAACGGCACGTCCATCACCAGTCCGGGACGGCCGGAGAAGTCGATCACGACGCGGCTCAGCGCCTCGTCGAGCGGCACGTAGGCATGGCCGTAGCGGCGGATGCCCTTCTTGTCGCCGACCGCCTTCGCGACCGCCTGGCCCAGCGTGATACCGACATCTTCCACCGTGTGGTGGCCGTCGATGTGCAGGTCGCCCTGGCAGTCGATGTCGAGGTCGATCAGGCCGTGGCGGGCGATCTGGTCGAGCATGTGGTCGAAGAAGCCGATGCCCGTCGACAGCTTCGAGCGGCCGGTGCCGTCGAGGTCGACGTGGACGGTGATCTTCGTCTCGGCGGTGTTGCGCGTGACGGCGGCCGTGCGCGCGCCGGTCGCGACGACTGCTTCGGGTGCCGTAGGGGTGTTCATAGGGATGCTTCGAGCGCTGCGAGCATCTGCGCATTCTCGTCGGCGCATCCGACGGTCAGCCGCAGGCAATTCGCGAGCAGGGAATGCATTTTAGAAACGTTCTTGACCAGCACCCCACGCGCCTTCATGCCCTCGAAGGTTTTTGTGGCATCGGGGACACGGACCAGCACCATGTTGGCGTCGCTCGGCCAGTGCTTCACGCCTGGCAGGCGGTCCAGTGCCCGGGCGATCAGCGCCCGGCCGGCCCGGATCTGCGCCGCCTGCTCGGCAAACACCTCGGCGTGCTCCAGCGCGAACAGCGCGCATTCGCAGTTGAGCACGCTGATGTTGTAGGGCGGTCGCACCTTGTCGACCTCGGCGACCAGCGCGGCCGGCCCCATCAGGTAGCCCAGGCGGACGCCCGCGAGGCCGAACTTGCTGAGCGTGCGCATCAGCAGCACGTGGCCGTGGTGCGCGACGCGGTCGATGTAGCTCTTGCCGGCGAAGGGCTGGTACGCCTCGTCGATGACGACCAGTCCGCCCTGCGCGCCCTGGGCCTCGACGATCTTCTCGATCGTGGCGTCGTTCCACAGGTTGGCGGTCGGGTTGTTCGGGTAGGCCAGGTAGACGATGGCGGGCTTCTCGCGCGCGATCGCCTCCAGCATGGCGGCCTCGTCGAGCTCGAAGTCGGCGGTCAGCGGCACGCCGACGAAGCGCAGGCCCTGCAACTGCGCGCTCATCGCGTACATCACGAAGCCGGGCACGGGCGCGAGGATGGCGGCACCCGGCAGGTCGCAGGCCAGCGCGAGCAGCGAGATCAGTTCGTCCGAACCGTTGCCGAGCATCAGCGCGAAACCCTCGGGCATGGCGGCATGCGCGGCCAGCGCACGCTGAAGGTCGGCGCCGCGCTCGCCCGGATAGCGATTGAGCGCCAGCGCGCCGAGCCGCTGGCCCAGCGCCGCCTGCAAGGCGGGCGGCAGGCGGAAGGGGTTTTCCATCGCGTCGAGCTTGAGCAGGCCGCGCGCGTCCTGCACCGCATAGGCGTGCATCGATTTCACGTCGCTGCGGAAACGCTCGAGGGCGCGGGCGGTGGTGTCGGAGGAAGTCGTCATGGTCATTGGGCGCAACGATAGCTGTTGCGCAGCGCGGCCGACACCACGAGCTGCACCGGCATGTCGGCCTCGTAGTCGTCGGCGTTGCGGGTCAGTTCGGTCTGGTAGAGGGAGCGCGCCATCGAGGGTTCGAGCCGGCGGCCGTCGACGCAGAACAGCGGCTTCTGGCCGGCGCGCTGCGCGGCGTCGCTGGCTTCGCGCAGGCCCTCGACCACGCCGACGAGGTAGTAGGTGGCGTAGGTCTTGCCGTCCTTTTCCTTGGCTTCGAGCGTTCGCATCTCGCGGATGGTCATCGCCTGGGACGTGGCGGCCCCTGCCAGCAGCACGATGCCCAGGCAGCGCAGAAAGTATCTGGCCGGGATCCTCGCGCAGGAGATCATCGCCGTCCGCTCCCTCAACGCAGGCGCAGGCGCGCCGCCTCGGCATGCGCCTGCAGGCCCTCGCCCTCGGCCAGCGTGACGGCAATGCGCCCCAGCGCCTGGGCGCCCTCTTCGCTCACTTCGATCAGGCTGGAGCGCTTCTGGAAATCGTAGACGCCCAGCGGCGAGCTGAAGCGCGCCGTGCCGCTGGTCGGCAGCACGTGGTTGGGGCCGGCGCAGTAGTCGCCCAGGCTCTCGCTGGTGTAGGCGCCGAGGAAGATCGCGCCGGCATGCTTGAGCAGCGGCTCCCATCGATGCGGATCGCGGCTGCTGACTTCGAGATGCTCCGGCGCGATGCGGTTGCTGATCTCGCAGGCCTCTTCCATGCTGCGCGTGTGGATCAGCGCGCCGCGGCCGTTGAGCGAGGCCGCGATGATGCCGGCGCGCGGCATCGACGGCAGCAGCCGGTCGATCGCCTGCTGCACGCGATCGATGTAGCCGGCGTCGGGGCACAGCAGGATGCTCTGCGCGAGTTCGTCGTGCTCGGCCTGGCTGAAGAGGTCCATCGCGACCCAGTCAGCCGGCGTGCTGCCGTCGGCCAGTACCAGGATCTCGCTCGGGCCGGCGATCATGTCGATGCCAACGGTGCCGAAGACGCGGCGCTTGGCAGCGGCCACGTAGGCATTGCCGGGACCGGTGATCTTGTCGACGGCGGGAAGGGTCGCGGTGCCGTAGGCCAGCGCGGCCACCGCCTGCGCGCCGCCGATCGTGAAGGCGCGCGTCACGCCGGCCACGTGCGCCGCGGCCAGCACCAGCGGGTTCTTCTCCCCGCCGGGCGTGGGCACCACCATGATGATCTCGCCGACGCCGGCCACGTGCGCCGGAATCGCGTTCATGAGCACGCTCGACGGATAGGCCGCCTTGCCGCCCGGCACGTAGATGCCGACGCGGTCGAGCGGCGTGACCTTCTGGCCGAGCAGCGTGCCGTCGGCATCGCGGTAGCTCCAGCTTTCGCCGCTCGCCTTCTTCTGCGCCTCGTGGTAACTGCGCACACGCTGCGCGGCGGCTTCGAGCGCCTGGCGCTGCACGGTGGGCAACGCCTCGAAGGCCGCGCGCAGTTCGCCGGCGCGCAGTTCGAGCGCGTCCATGCCGGCGGCGTCGAGCCGGTCGAAGCGCCGGGTGTAGTCGAGCACCGCCGCGTCGCCGCGCTGCCGGACGTCGGACAGGATGTCCGCCACCACCTGTTCGATGGCGGCATCCGCTTCGGCGGACCAGTGCAGCCGGGCCTTGAACTCGGTTTCGAAGTCGGCCGAAGCGGTCGACAGACGGGCGGGAGTGGCCTTCATGGGAGCCTCGGGGAGAGCTTCATACAACCGACGCGAAGGCGTCGATGATGTGGCGAATTGGCGCCTGCTTGAGCTTGAGCGCGGCCTGATTGACCACCAGCCGCGCGCTGATGTCCATGATGCGCTCGACCTCGACCAGGTGATTCGCCTTGAGCGTGTTGCCGGTGGACACCAGGTCGACGATGGCATCGGCCAGCCCGGTCAGCGGCGCGAGTTCCATGCTGCCGTAGAGCTTGATCAGGTCGACGTGCACGCCCTTGCCGGCAAAGAACTCGCGCGCCAGACCGACGTACTTGGTCGCGACTTTGAGGCGCGAGCCCTGCCGGACGGCCGAGGCGTAGTCATAGTCGGCACGCACCGCCACGCTGAGGCGGCAGGCCGCGATGCGCAGGTCGAGCGGCTGGTAGAGGCCCTGGTTGCCGTGTTCGAGCAGCACGTCCAGGCCGGCCACGCCGAGGTCGGCGCCGCCGTACTGCACGTAGGTCGGCACGTCCGAGGCGCGCACCAGCACCACGCGCACGTCGGGCCGCGTGGTGCCGAGGATCAGCTTGCGCGATTTCTCGGGATCCTCGCTGACCTCGATGCCGGCCGCGGCCAGCAGCGGCATCGTCTCCTCGAAGATCCGGCCCTTGGACAGCGCGAGGGTGATCATGGCTGGAACTCCGCCGGCCCGGCCACGCGCTCGATGTCCGCGCCCAGGCCGCGCAGCTTGCTTTCCATGCGGTCGTAGCCGCGGTCGAGGTGATAGATGCGGTCCACCAGCGTCTCGCCTTCGGCCACCAGGCCGGCGATGACGAGGCTGGCCGAGGCGCGCAGGTCGGTCGCCATCACGGTTGCGCCCGAGAGTTGCGGCACGCCCTCGATCACGGCGACCTTGCCGTCGGTCTGGATGCGGGCGCCCAGGCGCAGCATCTCGTCCACGTGCATGAAGCGGTTCTCGAAGATCGTCTCGGTCACGGTCGAGGTGCCCTCGGCGATCACGTTGAGCGCCATGAACTGCGCCTGCATATCGGTCGGAAATCCGGGGTACTCGGTGGTGCGGAAGCTCTGCGCGCGCAGGCGGCCGTCGCTCTGCACGTGGATGCCGCCGTCCGTCGCGGTGACGCGCACGCCCGCTTCGCGCAGTTTTTCGATCACCGCGTCGAGGTGGTCGGCGCGGCCATGTTTCAGGATCGCATCGCCGCCCGTCGCGGCCACGGCGCAGAGGAAGGTGCCGGCTTCGATGCGGTCGGCCACCACCTGGTGCGTGCAGCTGCGCAGCCGGTCCACACCCTGGATGCGGATGCGGCTGGTGCCGTGGCCTTCGATCTGCGCGCCCATCGCGATCAGCATCTCGGCCAGGTCGGAGATCTCGGGCTCCTGCGCGGCATTCTCGAGCAGGGTCTCGCCTTCGGCCAGCGCGGCGGCCATGAGGAAGTTCTCGGTGCCGGTGACCGTCACCATGTCGGTCGTGATGCGCGCGCCGTGCAGCCGCCTGCGGCCGCCGGCGAGGCTCGCCACCATGTAGCCGTGCTCGACCACGATGTCGGCACCCATCGCCTGCAGACCCTTGATGTGCTGATCGACCGGCCGCGAGCCGATGGCGCAGCCGCCCGGCAGCGACACCTTGGCCTTGCCGAAGCGCGCCAGCAGCGGCCCGAGCGCGAGCACGGAGGCGCGCATGGTCTTCACGAGCTCATAGGGTGCCTCGGGCGCGTGCAGCGGGCCGGCGTCGATGCGCACGGTGCCGTTGTCGTCACGCTCGGCGATCACACCCATGTTGCGGATCAGCTTGAGCATGGTCGCGACGTCCTGCAACCGCGGCACGTTGTGCAGCGTGACGGGCCGGTCGGTCAGCAGGGCGGCGCAGAGTTCGGGCAGCGCGGCATTCTTGGCGCCCGAAATGAGCACCTCGCCGCGGAGCGTGCGCCCGCCGCGAATCAGAAGTTTGTCCATGAACGATCCAGCGAGAAAACTAGGAGGGTTGATTGGCCCATTCGGCCGGTGTGTAGGTCTTCATCGACAGCGCATGCACCTCGTCGGTGTGCATTTTGGCACCGAGGGTCGCGTAGACGCGCTGGTGTCGCTGGATGGCGCGCTGGCCTTCGAATTCGGGCGAGACGATGGTGGCGTACCAGTGGCGGCCGTCGCCCTCGAGCGCTATGTGCTCGCAGCGCAGGCCGGACTGGATGATGGATTGAAGTTCTTCGGCGGTCATGGGTTCAGCCCCGGATTTTGTACCCGATGCGCAGAAGATGGACGGCGATCGCGCTGACAACCAGCCAGGCGACGCCGACGATGGCGAGGCTCAACCACGGCGAGGCGTCGCTGACGCCGAAGAAGCCGTAGCGGAAGCCGTCGATCATGTAGAAGAACGGATTCAGGTGGCTCACCGTCTGCCAGAAGGGCGGCAGCGAACCGATCGAATAGAACACGCCCGACAGGAAGGTCATCGGCATGATCAGGAAATTCTGGAACATCGCCATCTGATCGAACTTCTCGGCCCACAGGCCGGCGATCAGCCCCAGCGTGCCCAGCATGGCCGCGCCCAGGAATGCGAACACCAGGATCCACACCGGCGCAACGAAGCTGGGCACCGCGAAGAAAGCCGTCACGACGAAGACGCCCACGCCGACCGCCAGCCCGCGCACGAGCGACGAGCCGACGTAGGCGAGGAACATGCCCCAGTGCGACAGCGGCGTCAGCAGCACGAACACCAGGCTGCCCATGATCTTGCTCTGGATGATCGACGAGGAGCTGTTGGCGAACGCGTTCTGCAGCACGCTCATCATCACGAGCCCGGGCACGAGGAAGGCCGTGTAGCGCACCGTGCCGTAGACCTTGACGTGGTCTTCGAGCGCATGGCCGAAGACCAGCAGGTAGAGCACGGCGGTCAGCACCGGAGCGCCGACGGTCTGGAAGCCGACCTTCCAGAAGCGCAGCGTCTCCTTGTAGAGCAACGCCCGCCAGCCCAGTGCGCTGATCATCATCGCGCTACCTCCAGCGGCGTCTGCTCACCCGCCATCAGGTCGATGAACACATCCTCGAGATCGGCCTTGCGCATCTCGACATCCTCGACGGCCAGGCCGGCTTCGCGGATGGCGGCCAGCAATTGCTCGACTTCGAGCGCATTCTGGGCCGGCAGTTGCACGATGCGGCCGGTGATGCGCGCGTGCTGCGCGATCGCCCAGGGCAGCATGCCGTCGGTCTTGAAGCGCAGCACGTTGCTGGCGGCCGAGCGCAGCAGCTCGCTGGTGCGGTCCAGCGCGATCACGCGGCCCTGCTTGAGCATCGCGATGCGATGGCACAGCGCCTCGGCCTCTTCGAGGTAATGGGTGGTCAGCAGCACGGTGCTGCCCTCTTTGTTGAGCTTGGCGATGAACTGCCACAGGGTCTGCCGCAGTTCGACATCGACGCCGGCGGTGGGTTCGTCCAGCACGATCACCGGCGGCTTGTGCACCAGCGCCTGCGCGACCAGCACACGGCGCTTCATGCCACCGGAGAGCTGGCGCATGTTGGCCGTGGCCTTGTCGGCCAGGCCGAGGCTGTGCAGCAATTCGTCGATCCAGGCGTCGTTGTTCCTGATGCCGAAGTAGCCCGACTGGATGCGCAGCGCCTCGCGGACGTTGAAGAAAGGATCGAAGACGAGTTCCTGCGGCACCACGCCGAGCTGCCGGCGTGCTTCGGCGTAATCGCGCTGCACGTCGAAGCCATGAACCTGGATGGACCCCGAACTCGGGCGCGACAGGCCCGCCAGCATGCTGATCAGCGTCGTCTTGCCCGCGCCGTTGGGCCCCAGCAGGCCGAAGAACTCGCCCTCCTCGATCTGGAACGTGACGTTGTCGACGGCTCGAAGCCCAGGGTGTCCCTGGGCACGCTGCTGTCGCGAGGCGGGGTAGGTCTTGGAGACCGATTGGAAAGAGATCGCGGGCATAGGCAACCCGCCATTTTAGGGGCCGACGCCGTTCTCTAGGGCGCGGCCGGCAAAAGGCCCGCGACGCCATACAACGCGGCCAACTCGCGCAGGCGCGGAGGCAGGCCCTTGACCGAGAAACCGCGGTCGCGGGCGCGCGCATCGCGGCGGCATTCGAGCAGCACGGCAAGCGCCGACGAATCGAACTGCGTCAAGGCACTCGCGTCCACCACCGTGGACGTCTCGGCCTGCCCGGCGAGCCCCTGCTGGAGCATGTGCACGCAGGCAGGCGCTTCGTCGTGTGTCAGCTTCGGTGGCAGGACCAGCATCGGGTTCTCGCTCAGCTCTTGCTGTTGCTCTTGTTGCGCGCGGCCAGTGCAGCGATCAGACCGTCGATGCCCTTGCTGTTGATCTGCTGCGAGAACTGCGTGCGGTAGGTATCGACCAGCCAGACGCCGAGCACGTTGAGGTTGAAGATCTTCCAGCCGCCGGCTTCGCCCGGCGTCTTCTCGAGCCGGTAGTCCAGCTGCACGGGATCGCCGCTGCCCCGGACCTCGGTGCGCACGAGCACTTCCTTGTCGTCGGTCGAGCCGCGGAACGGACGCACGGTCACCGTCTGGTCGCTGACCTGGTCGAGCGCACCGGCATACGTGCGCACCAGCAGGGTCTTGAATTCCTGCTCCAGCTGCTGCTGCTGCTCGGGCGTGGCCTGCCGCCAGGCGGGGCCGACCGCCGATGCGGTCATGCGCTGGAAGTCCACGTTCGGCATGATCTTGCTGTCGACCAGCGCCATGATCTTGTTGACGTCGCCGGCCTTGATCGACTTGTCGGCCTTGATGGTTTCGAGCACGTCGGAGGAAAGACGCTTCACGAGTGCGTCGGGGGCTTCGTCGGCGGCACGGGCCGGCTGCACGAAAAAGACGGCCGCACCCAGCAGCAGCAGGCTGGCGAGCGCAAAGCGTCCGAGCGAACGGCGTTGGAGAATCTGATTCATCGAATAAATCCCTTGTTTCAAATGTCGGTCCGAAGGGCCGTCGCGGGTTGGAGACACGGCGCGACGGCAGGGTTCCAGAGCGGGCGCGAAGGCCTGCAACCGGATGCAATCGACTTACTTGCCGTTGTCATCGTCCGGTGGATTGCCGTCATAGACATCGTTGCGGCGGCGCTGCAGGAACGCATCGCGCGTGAACGAATACTTGTCGAGCGCCGCGTCGTCCAGCAGCTGGCCGGCACGCAGCAGGTTCGAGCGAATGTCGACGCCGCGCAGCACATACAGCGAATTGCGCACCGGAACATTGTCGATCTGCGTCAGAAGATCGCCCTTCCAGTCGACAGGCAAGGCCGCGGTGTCGCGCACGGTCGACGGACCCAGCACCGGCAGCACCAGGTAGGGGCCGCTCGGCACGCCCCAGCGTCCCAGCGTCTGGCCGAAATCCTCGTTGTGGCGATCGATGCCGGCTTCGGAGGCAACGTCGAGCAGGCCGCCCAGGCCGAAGAAGGTGTTGACGTTCACGCGCATGAAGTTCTGCGCGCTGCTTTCCAGCTTGAGTTGCAGCACGCTGTTGGCGAAACTCCACACGTCGCTCAGGTTGCCGAAGAAATTGTTGACGCCGGTGCGCACCGGCGAGGGCAGCACGTCGCGGTAGGCCACCGCGACCGGACGCACGACGGCGTTGTCGACCGTGTCGTTGAAGCGCCAGACACCGCGATTGAAAGGCTCGAACGGATCGCGCGGATTGGCGTTGGGCCCGGTCGCGCAGCCGGTCACCAGGATCAGCACGGCGGCGGCGCCGGTCTGCCGGAAGCGGGGCGCTGCCTCGCGGATGGCGGCCCACAAGGCCGGAAGAGGTCGTGTTGTCATTTCTTGTTGCTATTGCCGGGCGGCGGACTGCTGCCTTCGGCGGCCTTGCTGTAGAGGAACTGGCTGATCAGATTTTCCAGGACCACAGCTGACTGGGTGGCGGTGATGGTATCGCCCGGCTGAAGATTTTTTGCGTCGGCACCCGCCTCGATCCCGATGTACTGCTCGCCGAGCAAGCCGCTGGTCAGGATCTTGAGCGAACTGTCCTTCGGAAAACTGTACCGGCTTTGCAGCGCCAGCGTCACGCTGGCCTGAAAGTTCTTGTCGTCGAACGTGATCGAATCGACACGTCCCACCACCACGCCGGCGCTCTTCACGGCCGTCTGCGGCTTCAGGCCGCCGATGTTGTCGAAGCGCGCCGTCACGGTGTAGGTCTTCTGGAAATTGAGGCTCAGCAGATTGGCCGACTGGAGCGCCAGGAACAGCAGCGCCGCCGCGCCGATCAGCACGAACAGGCCGACCCAGATGTCTTTGTTGGAACGTTGCATGTGTTGCGCTCTTTTGATCAGTTTTACTAGATGCTGAACATCATGGCCGTCAGCAGGAAGTCGAGGCCCAGCACTGCCAGCGACGCGACCACCACGGTCCGCGTGGTCGCGCGCGACACGCCTTCGGGCGTGGGCTGCGCGTCGTAGCCTTCGAGCAGCGCGACGAAGGTCACGGTCAGGCCGAACACGATGCTCTTGACCACGCCGTTGCCCACATCGCGCCAGACGTCGACGCCGCCCTGCATCTGGCCCCAGAACGCACCCGGGTCCACGCCCAGCATCAGCACGCCCACGACGTAGCCGCCGAACACCCCGACCGCGCTGAACACGGCGGCCAGGAGCGGCATGGTGATCACGCCGGCCCAGAAGCGCGGCGCGAGGATTCGCTGCACCGGATCGACCGCCATCATTTCCATCGCGCTCAATTGCTCGCCGGCTTTCATGAGACCGATCTCCGCGGTCAGCGAGGTGCCCGCGCGGCCGGCGAAGAGCAGCGCGGCGACGACCGGGCCCAGTTCGCGCACCAGGCTCAACGCCACCAGCAGGCCGAGCGCCTCCGACGAGCCATAGCGCTGCAGCGTGTAGTAGCCCTGCAGCCCGAGCACGAAGCCGACGAACAGGCCCGAGACGGCGATGATCGCGAGCGAGTAGTTGCCGAGGAAATGGATCTGGTCGCGCACCAGGCCGAAGCGGCGCAGGCTGCGCGCGCCCTGCACCAGGAGCCGCAGGAACAGCCGCGCGCCCAGGCCCAGATCGGCGAGCTTGCTGCGCACCGCGAAGCCCACGTCCGAAGGCCGGTACCAGCTCATGGGTGCACCCTTGGCGCTTCGCGCCTTCCCGCCGGGCGGGAGCGAGCTTGCTTGGAGCGGTCCGGCGCGGCGCTCATGTCCGGCCTCCCTGCGCGTTCCCGAAATCGTCCTCGACGCTGACGCCGGGATAGTGGAAATGCACCGGCCCGTCCGGCAGCGCATTGACGAACTGATGCACCAGCGCATCGGTGCTGCGGCGCACCTCATCCGGCTTGCCCTCTGCGGCGATGCGGCCGTTGGCCAGGATGATCACGTGGTCGGCGATGCGGAAAGTCTCTTCGAGGTCGTGCGACACCACGATGCTGGTCAGACCGAGCGCGTCGTTGAGTTGCCGGATCAGGCGCGCTGCGGTGCCGAGCGAGATCGGGTCGAGCCCGGCGAAGGGTTCGTCGTACATCACGAGATCGGGGTCGAGTGCGATCGCGCGCGCCAGCGCCACGCGCCGTGCCATGCCGCCGGACACCTCGCTCGGCATCAACTGCCGCGCACCGCGCAATCCGACCGCATCGAGCTTCATGAGCACGATGTCGCGGATCAGCGCTTCGGGCAGGCGGGTGTGCTCGCGCAGCGGAAACGCGACGTTGTCGAACACGCTCATGTCGGTGAAGAGCGCGCCGAACTGAAACAGCATGCCCATGCGACGGCGCGCGGCATAGAGCGCGTCGTTGCCGAGCTTGCCCACATCCTGCCCATCCATCAGCACCTCGCCGCGCTGCGCGCGCAGCTGCCCGCCGATCAGCCGCAGCACCGTGGTCTTGCCGCCACCCGATGCGCCCATCAGCGCCGTCACCTTGCCGCGCGGCACGGCGAACGAAACACCATCGAGGATCGCTCGCGCGCCGTAGCCGAAGGCGACGTCGCGAAATTCAACAAGGGAAGTGGCAGAAGGGTCCATAGCAACAGAAAAGCCGGGGCGCCCTCAGGCATCCCGGCTCGCGGTGACCAGCCATGATAAATGAAGCGCGGGCCCTCACCCGACCCTGACCACCCATGTCAGCTACCGTTCCCGAAACACCACGGAACCGGCTGCGCCGGGCCGGGGGTCTACCGAGGCAAATCGCTAAAACCCATCAAGAACTCGTCGACCGAACGAGCCGCTTGCCGC
Source organism: Variovorax sp. SRS16 (assembly GCF_901827165.1). Classification (NCBI taxonomy): domain Bacteria; kingdom Pseudomonadati; phylum Pseudomonadota; class Betaproteobacteria; order Burkholderiales; family Comamonadaceae; genus Variovorax; species Variovorax sp. SRS16. The sequence goes on along the minus strand of NZ_LR594666.1, from coordinate 1,190,966 downwards.
CCTTCGCGAATCGCCCAGACCACCAGCGACTGGCCGCGACGAATATCGCCCGCGGCGAAGACCTTCGGCACGTTGGTCGCGTAACCGCCGATGAAGTCGACACTGGCCTTCGCATTGCCGCGCGCGTCCTTCGCGACACCGAAGGCATCCAGCACGTTGCCGACCGGGCTCACGAAGCCCATCGCCAGCAGAACGAGATCGGCCTTGAGCAGTTGCTCGCTGCCCGCGACCTCGACCATCTTGCCGTCCTTCCACTCGACCCGGACCGTCTTGAGGCCGGTCAGCTTGCCCTTCTCGCCGACGAATTCCTTGGTCGAGATCGCGAACTCGCGCTCGCATCCTTCCTCGTGGCTGGAACTGGTGCGCAACTTGTAGGGCCAGTAGGGCCAGGTCAGCGGACGGTTCTCTTCTTCCGGCGGCTGCGGCATCAGCTCGAACTGGGTCACGCTCGCCGCACCGTGGCGGTTGCTGGTGCCCACGCAGTCGGAGCCGGTATCGCCGCCGCCGATCACGATCACATGCTTGCCGTCGGCACGCAGCTGACCCTTGACCTTGTCGCCGGCATTGACCTTGTTCTGCTGCGGCAGGAATTCCATCGCGAAGTGAATGCCGTCGAGGTCGCGGCCGGGCACGGGCAGATCGCGCGATTGCTCGGCACCGCCGGTGAGCAACACCGCATCGAACTCGCGCTCGAGCTGCTCGGGCGTGACGATTTCCTTGGCCCAGTTGGTGACCTTGGAGCCCTTGCCCAGCGGATCCTTGGCGGCGCCGACCATCACGCCGGTGCGAAAGCTCACGCCTTCGGCCTTCATCTGCTCGACGCGGCGATCGATGTGCGACTTCTCCATCTTGAAGTCGGGAATGCCGTAGCGCAGCAGGCCGCCGATGCGATCGTTCTTCTCGAACAGGGTGACATCGTGGCCGACGCGCGCGAGCTGCTGCGCGGCCGCCATGCCGGCCGGCCCGGAACCGACCACGGCGACCTTCTTGCCGGTCTTGTGCTTGGGCGGGCGGGCCGCGACCCAGCCTTCGTCCCAGGCGCGGTCGATGATCGCGTGCTCGATCGACTTGATGCCGACGGGGTCGTCGTTCACGTTGAGCACGCAGGCCGCCTCGCAGGGTGCGGGACAGATGCGGCCGGTGAACTCCGGGAAGTTGTTGGTCGAATCGAGCACGGTGAAGGCGCTCTGCCAGTCGTCGCGATAGACGAGGTCGTTGAAGTCCGGAATGATGTTGTTGACCGGGCAGCCGCTGTTGCAGAACGGCGTGCCGCAATCCATGCAGCGTGCGCCCTGCACCTGGGCCTGTGCGGGGTCGAGGCCGACAACGAATTCCTTGTAGTGCTTGACGCGCTCGGCGACGGGCTTGTAGCCCTCTTCGACACGCTCGTGCTCCATGAAGCCAGTGATCTTTCCCATCGTGCTGTCCTGTTCTTGTGTGCTCGCCGCCTTCAGGCAGCCACGGGCTTGGCCATTGCGTGCGGCTCGAGGCCCACATGGGCGTTGTTGCCGCTGCTCGTGAGTTCGACCTTGCGATCGTGGATCTCGGCCAGCGCCCGCTTGTATTCGTTGGGGAAGACCTTCACGAACCTCGTGCGCGAGACGGCCCAGTTGTCGAGCAGTTCGCGCGCACGCTTGCTGCCGGTCCAGCGGTGATGATCCTCGAGCAGCTTCCTGAGCTGCGCTTCGTCGGTCTCGCCGTCGTGCCAGATCTTGCGATGCATGCTCGCGATCTGTTCGGCCGAGGTCAGCACCTTGTCGAGCGACACCATCGCCAGGTTGCAGCGCGACGCGAACTGGCCGTCCTCGTCGTAGACGAAAGCAAGACCGCCGCTCATGCCGGCGGCGAAGTTGCGCCCGGTCTTGCCGAGCACGGCGACCGTGCCGCCGGTCATGTATTCGCAGCCATGGTCGCCGGTGCCTTCGACCACCGCGGTGGCGCCCGACAGGCGCACCGCGAAGCGCTCGCCCGCCACGCCGCAGAGGTAGGCCTCGCCCGTGGTCGCACCATAGAGCGCGGTGTTGCCGACGATGGTGTTGCGCACCGCCTCGCCGCGGAAGTCGAGACTGGGGCGCACCACCACGCGACCACCCGAGAGGCCCTTGCCGGTGTAGTCGTTGGCATCGCCGATCAGGTAGAGCGTGATGCCGCGCGCCAGGAAGGCGCCGAAGGACTGGCCACCCGTGCCTTCGAGCTGGATGCGGATGCTGTCGTCCGGCAGGCCCTGCGGATGGACCTTGGTCAGCGCACCCGAGAGCATGGCCCCCACCGAGCGGTTGACGTTGCGCGCCACTTCGATGAACTGGACCTTCTCGCCCTTCTCGATCGCCGGCCGCGACCGCTCGATGAGCTTGTTGTCGAGGCTCTTCTCGAGGCCATGGTCCTGGTTCTCGACGTGATGGCGCGGCACGTCGGCGGGCACGTTCGGCTGAGCGAACAGGCGGCTGAAGTTGAGGCCGCGCGCCTTCCAGTGCTCGATGCCCTGGCGCGTGTCGAGCAGGTCGGCGCGGCCGATCAGGTCGTCGAACTTGCGCACGCCCAGTTGCGCCATGATCTGGCGCACTTCCTCGGCGACGAAGAAGAAGAAGTTCACCACGTGCTCGGGCTTGCCCGAGAACTTCTTGCGCAGCACCGGGTCCTGCGTGGCGACGCCGACCGGGCAGGTGTTGAGATGGCACTTGCGCATCATGATGCAGCCCTCGACCACCAGCGGCGCGGTCGCGAAGCCGAACTCGTCGGCACCGAGCAGAGCGCCGATCGCGACGTCGCGGCCGGTCTTCATCTGGCCGTCGGCCTGCACGCGGATGCGGCCGCGCAGGCGGTTGAGCACCAGCGTCTGCTGGGTTTCGGCCAGGCCGATTTCCCAGGGGCTGCCGGCATGCTTGATCGACGACCAGGGCGATGCGCCCGTACCGCCGTCATGGCCCGCGATCACGACGTGGTCGCTCTTGCACTTGGCCACGCCGGCCGCGATGGTGCCGACACCGACCTCACTCACTAGCTTGACGCTCACGCTCGCGTGCGGTGCGACGTTCTTCAGGTCATGGATCAGTTGCGCCAGATCCTCGATCGAATAGATGTCGTGGTGCGGCGGCGGCGAGATGAGGCCGACGCCCGGCACCGAATAACGCAGCTGGCCGATGTAGTTGGACACCTTGCCGCCCGGCAGCTGGCCGCCTTCGCCGGGCTTGGCGCCCTGCGCCATCTTGATCTGCAGCTGGTCGGCCGACACCAGGTATTCGGCGGTGACGCCGAAGCGCCCCGATGCCACCTGCTTGATGCGCGAGCGCAGCGAGTCACCGGCCTCGAGCGGCAGGTCGACCTCGACATTGGCCTCGCCGATCACGCTCTTGAGCGTGTCGCCGACCTTGATCGGGATGCCTTTGAGCTCGTTGCGATAGCGGTTCGGATCCTCGCCGCCTTCGCCGGTGTTGCTCTTGCCGCCGATGCGGTTCATCGCGACGGCGAGCGTCGAATGCGCCTCGGTGCTGATCGAACCGAGCGACATCGCACCGGTCGCGAAGCGCTTGACGATCTCGGCCGCGGGTTCGACCTCGTCGACCGGAATCGCCTTGGCCGGATCGATCCGGAACTCGAACAGGCCGCGCAGCGTCAGGTGGCGGCGGTTCTGGTCGTTGATGAGCTGCGCATATTCCTTGTAGGTGTTGAAGTTGTTGGCGCGCGTGCTGTGCTGCAGCTTGGCGATCGCGTCGGGCGTCCACATGTGCTCTTCACCGCGCGTGCGCCAAGCGTATTCGCCGCCGGCATCGAGCATGCGGGCGAGCACCGGATCGTCGCCGAACGCGGCCTTGTGCATGCGGATCGCTTCCTGCGCGATCTCGAACACGCCGATGCCCTCGACCCGGCTCGCGGTGCCGGTGAAGTACTTGGCGACCGTGTCGCTGTTGAGGCCGATGGCCTCGAACAGCTGCGCGCCGCAGTAGCTCATGTAGGTGCTGACGCCCATCTTCGACATGATCTTGGACAGACCCTTGCCGACCGCCTTGACGTAGTTGTAGATCGCCTTGTCCGCGCTCAGGTCGCCGGGCAGGTCCTCGTGCATCGCGGCCAGCGTTTCCATCGCGAGGTAGGGGTGCACGGCTTCCGCGCCGTAGCCTGCCAGCACGCCGAAGTGATGCACCTCGCGTGCCGAGCCGGTCTCGACCACGAGGCCGGCCGTGGTCCGCAGGCCTTCGCGCACCAGGTACTGGTGGATGGCCGAGAGCGCGAGCGCCGCGGGGATCGCGATCTGCGTCGGGCTGACGGCGCGATCGCTCACGATCAGGATGTTGTGACCGCCCTTGATCGCATCGACCGCCTCGGCGCACAGCGACGCCAGCTTGGCCTCGACACCCTCTTCGCCCCAGGCGAGCGGATAAGTGATGTCGAGCACATAGCTCTTGAACTTGCCTTGCGTGTACTTGCCGATGTCGCGCAGCTTCGCCATGTCGGCGAAGTCGAGGATCGGCTGGCTCACTTCGAGCCGCATCGGCGGGTTGACCTGGTTGATGTCGAGCAGGTTCGGCTTCGGGCCGATGAAGGACACCAGCGACATCACGATCGCCTCGCGGATCGGATCGATCGGCGGGTTCGTGACCTGGGCGAACAGCTGCTTGAAGTAGTTGTAGAGCGGCTTGTTCTTGTTGGACAGCACGGCCAGCGGACTGTCGTTGCCCATCGAGCCGATGCCTTCCTCGCCGGCCTGCGCCATCGGGCTCATGAGGAATTTGATGTCTTCCTGCGTGTAGCCGAAGGCCTGCTGGCGATCGAGCAGGCTGACCTGGCTCAGCGGCGCCTGGATCGCCTCGGCCTCGACGCTGTCGAGCTTGATGCGCAGGTTCTCGATCCACTGCTTGTAGGGCTTGCTGTTGGCGAGGGTGGCCTTGACCTCCTCATCGTCGATCATGCGGCCCTGCTCGAGGTCGATCAGGAACATCCTGCCCGGCTGCAGGCGCCACTTGCGGACGATCTTCTGCTCGGGCACCGGCAGCACGCCGGATTCCGAAGCCATGATGACGAGGTCATCGTCGGTCACGCAGTAGCGCGAAGGCCGCAGGCCGTTGCGGTCGAGCGTGGCACCGATCTGGCGGCCGTCGGTGAAGACGATCGAGGCCGGGCCGTCCCACGGTTCCAGCATGGCGGCGTGGTATTCGTAGAAGGCACGGCGGCGCGGGTCCATCGTCGCGTGCTGTTCCCAGGGCTCGGGGATCATCATCATCACCGCCTGGCTGATCGGGTAGCCGGCCATGGTGAGCAATTCGAGGCAGTTGTCGAAGGTGGCGGTGTCGGATTGGCCCGGGAAGCTGATCGGATAGAGCTTCTGGAGATCGGTGCCGAGCACCGGCGACGACATCACGCCTTCGCGCGCCTTCATCCAGTTGTAGTTGCCCTTGACCGTGTTGATCTCGCCGTTGTGCGCGACATAACGGTAGGGATGGGCCAGCGGCCATTCCGGGAAGGTGTTGGTGGAAAAGCGCTGATGCACCAGGCCCAGCGCCGAGACGCAGCGCTTGTCCTGCAGATCGAGGTAGTAGGTGCCGACCTGGTCGGCCAGCAGCAGCCCCTTGTAGACCACCGTGCGGCTCGACATGCTCGGAACATAGTATTCCTTGCTGTGCTTGAGCTTCAGGCGCTGGATGCTGGCGCTGGCGGTCTTGCGGATCACGTAGAGCTTGCGCTCCAGTGCGTCCTGGACGATCACGTCGTTGCCGCGGCCGATGAAGACCTGGCGCAGGAGAGGCTCCTTGGCACGCACGTTCGGCGACATCGGCATCTCGCGGTTGACCGGGACGTCGCGCCAGCCCAGCAGCACCTGGCCTTCGGCCTTGATGGCGCGCTCCATTTCCTGCTCGCAGGCCTCGCGGGACGCGTGCTCCTTGGGCAGGAAGATCATGCCGACACCGTATTCGCCGGGCGGCGGCAGCGTCACGCCCTGCTTGGCCATTTCCTCGCGGTACAGCAGGTCGGGCAGCTGGATCAGGATGCCGGCGCCGTCGCCCATGAGCTTGTCAGCGCCCACTGCGCCGCGATGGTCCAGATTCTCGAGAATCTTCAGGCCCTGGAGAACGATGGCGTGGCTTTTCTCGCCCTTGATGTGGGCGACGAAGCCGACGCCGCAGGCGTCATGTTCGTCGGCACCGGAGTACAGACCGTGTTGTTGGAGATACTCGATCTCGGCAGCCGTCGTCATGGGCGCCCTCCTTCAGTTTCGTGGGAAAGGGAGCATATTGCATTGCACAAACAATGCCAAATCTTTTAATAAGGGTCAGATTCCTATTAATTACCGAATGGATTTGTCGGAATTAATTAGGGGACACATCATATTGATAGCGCAATGGCCAGGCCCGATGCGGGCTGGCGCGTTTCAGGGCAAAGATTTGCGGGCCGCGGAGGGTCGACCGGGTCGCGCCTTGAGCACTCGCCGCTCTGTCGCCTTCTGCAGCGAGTTCAGAAATTCGGGGTCGCCCGCGGCCCAACCATGCAGGGTGGCTTCGGTCAGCGCGGCTTGTTCGGCAGCCGGGACGCCCGCGCGCACCAACTCGGCATACGCGGCCTCGCGCGCGAACGGGGTATTGCCGAGGGTCCAATAGAGCGAATGGGGCGTCAGCAGTTTGTCGTGACGCTGCCCGGCGTAGTGGGCATGGCTCGACCATGGATAGTCGCCCGCTTCGGCGGCGATGCCGGCGCGCACCGGGTTCTGGTCCATGTAGGCCATGCAATTGAGCAGATAGCGATCGGCCTGGATCAGCGTCGATCGGTAGCGCCCTTCCCAGAGCGTGCCGGTGCGCCCGTGGCGCTGGTTGAAGTAGCGGACGTAGCGACGGCCGATCGCCTGCATCCACTGCGGCAATGCGTGGGCAGTCGACGGCGTGGCGAGCAGATGAAAGTGGTTGTCCATCAACACGTACGCGTGCAGCGCGATCCCCAGGCGCTGGGCGTTCTCGCCCAGCAAGCCGAGCAGCATCTCCCTGTCGGCGTTGTCCACGAAGATCGCCTGCCGGTTGTTCCCGCGCTGGATCACGTGGTGCGGCTGGTCGGCGAGGGTCAGGCGAGGCAGGCGTGCCATGGCGCAAGTCCGGCGCTCCTGCTCAGGGCAGGCGAAAGCGCGTCGCCGACAGGGATTCGAGCCCGAACTGGGCCAGCAATTCAAGCAGCCGCTCGGCCGCGTCGGCTTTGCGCTGACCGGTATGGCGCGCGATGATGAGTTCGTTCTTCATGCTGTGCTCCCAGCCGACCAGTTCCGTCACGGTCACCTGGTAGCCGTTCGCTTCCAGGTAGAGGCAGCGCAGCACGTTGGTGAGCTGACTGCCGATCTCGCGCGTGTGCAGCGGGTGGCGCCAGAGCTCTGCCAATGGCGTGCGCGACAGCTGCAAGGCCTTGCTCTCGCGCAGACAGGCCGCAATCTCGGCCTGACAGCAGGGCACCAGCACCATGAAGCGCGCCTGCTTGTGCAGGCCGAACGCGATCGCGTCGTCGGTGGCGGTGTCGCAGGCATGCAGCGCGGTCACCACGTCGATGCGCGCCGGCAACTCGGCCGCAACGGCCGACTCGGCCACCGTGAGATTGAGAAACGACATGCGCTCGAATCCCAGCCGCGATGCCAGCGCCCGCGACTTTTCAACCAGGTCCGCGCGCGTCTCGATGCCATAGACATGGCCATCGGCCCGTCCTCGAAAAAAGAGGTCGTAGATGATGAAGCCGAGGTAGGACTTGCCTGCGCCATGGTCCGCGAGCGTGGCCTGCGCGCCATCGGCCGGCAATTCACCCAGCAGCTTCTCGATGAACTGGAACAGGTGATAGACCTGCTTGAGTTTGCGGCGTGAATCCTGGTTGAGGCGGCCTTCACGGGTCAGGATGTGCAGTTCCTTGAGCAGTTCGAGCGACTGGCCCGGCCGCACGGCATCGGACACCTCGGCTTCGGCCTTCGCCGCCTTCGACGTCTTGTTCATCGCGCGCTGCCCGGGCCGACGTTCAATGCCTCCCAGCCGGCGGCACCCAGCGCCTCGAGCGTCTGGATGTTGTGGCCGAAGATCGCTTCGGCATCGGGAAAGGCGTCGACCGCACGGCTCACGCTGTCCTCGCGCAACAGGTGCAGCGTGGGATACGGTGAACGATTGGTCGCGTTCGTGACGTCATCGATGTCAGTACCGGCAAATTGATAGCGCGGATGAAAGTTCGCGAGCTGCAGCTGGCCCTCGAAGCCCGCGCGCGCAAGCCCGCGTTCGGCGCGGACGACGAAGTCGTTGAAGTCCAGAAAATCGGCCAGGGTGTTCGGTGCAATCAACAGAGTGGTATCCCGTTCGGACGGCTCGCAGGCCGCAAGTTCTTGCGCTGCATCGAGCAAGGCGTCGAGCAGCCCCTCTGCATCGCTCGCCAGGTACACGTCGTAGTGAATCTGCTGCCTGACGTGGACCGCTTTCGCGAAGGGGCAGAGATTGAGCCCGATCACCGCCACTTCGAGCCAGCGCCGCGTGTCGGCACTGGCCTGCATCGCTGAAATTGTGGCACCGGTGCTCATGCAGTGCCGGCGTGGGGACTTGCGGGAGACAAACGGGTCGCCAGCGCGATACCTGCGAGCGAACAGGCCAGCGTCACGATCCAGGTCCACTCCCAGCCGCCTACGCGATGTGCGATCCAGGCAACGACCGGCGGCGCGATGAACTGGCCCAGCGATGAAGCCTGCTGCATCATCCCGACCGTTGCGGAGACGGTCGAAGGCCCTGGCGCGATCCGGACCGACAGCATGAACAAGGTGGCGGGAACGACGCCGCCGCCGAGCGAGAACATGCAGACCGCGAGGTAGCGCAACACCGGTGGAAGGCTCGCCGTTGCGTTCTGGCCGATCTGGGCGAAGGCGGCGACGCCGCCGAGCGCCATCATGGCGAAGCCCCATCGAAGCAGGCGCTCGGGCGCCACGCCTCGCTGCAGAAGTCGGCCGCCGGTCACATTGCCGACGATGTTCAGGGCCGCCGCGAGCGCTGTCAGCGCCGCGCTCCAGCCGGCCGGGACGTCGGCGTCCGCATAGATCGCGGGCAGGAAACCGATCACCGCGATCCATTGCGAGGAATAGACGGCGAACGCGAGAGCCAGCGTGCGCGGCCCACGCGCGCCGAGCGTGGCGCGCAAACGCGCAACCCCATCTTCCCGGGATACGGCGGCAACCCGCACACGGCGGCCGTCGGCCGGCACCGCCAGTGCCACCCAGGCAGCGGCGGCAGCCGACACCGCCGACAGCACCCACCACCAGCCGGGCCAGCCCAGCCAGGCGATCAGCGCAGGCCCGCACAACAGTGCCAGCGCCACGCCGAGCGGCATGTAGGCAGCCCAGAGACCCAGCGCCGCCTTTTCCGTGTGCGGCACCGACTGCGCGCGGATCAGGCCGGGTCCCGGCATGACGGTCAGGAGAAAGCCGACGCCTTCGAGCGCGCGCAAGGCAAGCAGCTCAGAGACCGTGTGCGCCCCGGGGTCCGCAACCCCGACGGCACCGCCGAGCACGCTGGCGACCGTGAGCACCGTCAAACCGGTCAACATGCTGCGGCGCAGTCCGATCGTGTCGGCGGTGAGTCCGACCAGCAGGCCGAGGGTCATGCCCGCCAACTGCACCAGCGAAAGCAGGAAGCCCGCCTCCACCAGCCCGATGCCCAGCGTCGCCCGCAGCGCAGGCACCGCAGGCGGCAACTTGCCCAGGTGCAAGGCGGCCGCGACGCCAGCCATGACGACGGCGAACGCCGCGGCGGGAACACCGGCCCTGCCAGGACGCGGCGCGCTGCTCATTCGATCCACCGCTGCCCTGTCAGGCGCTCGTATTCACGGATCGCGAAGCGATCGGTCATGCCGGCGATGTAGTCGGCGACCGCCCGGTGCCGATCGGTCCGCTGCACATAGGCGCCCGGCATTTCGGCCGCGTCGTCGAGATAGGCCGCGAACAACCCGCGCACGACGCGCTGGGCCTGATCGGCGGTCTGCATCACGCGGGCATGGCGGTACAGATTGTCGAAAAGAAAGCGCTTGAGTTCGGTGGATTGCGCGCGCATCGTCTCGCCGAACAGCACCAGCGGCGGCGCGCGGCGCACCGCATCGGCGTCCACGGGGGCGGCCTGCTCGAGCGCCGCACGCGTCGCATCGATCACGTCATAGACCTGCGCGCTCAGCATCCGCCGAATCGTCTCGTAGAGAACGCGCCGCCCCTGGAGCTGCGGATGATCGGCCAGCGCTTCGCGGCGATGGCGATCGAACAGGCCGACCTCGCCCAGGCTCTCGATGCCGATCAGGCCTGATCGAACACCATCGTCGATATCGTGCGCGTTGTAGGCGATCTCGTCCGCGAGATTGCACAGCTGCGCTTCGAGGCTGGGCTGGGTGCGATCGCAAAAACGCCGCGCCACCCCGCCCGGCTCGACCGCCTCGATGCGTTCCGCGTTGGCGCGTGAACAATGCTTGAGAATCCCTTCGCGGGTCTCGAAGCTCAGGTTGAGGCCGTCGTATTGCGGATAGCGGTGCTCGAGTTCATCCACCACGCGCAGGCTCTGCAGGTTGTGCTCGAAGCCGCCGTGATCCCGCATGCAGCCATCGAGCGCATCCTGGCCTGCATGGCCGAAAGGCGTGTGCCCGAGATCATGCGCCAGCGCGATGGCCTCGACCAGGTCCTCGTTCAGCTGCAGGGCACGGGCGATCGAGCGGCCGAGCTGCGCCACCTCGAGCGAATGGGTGAGACGGGTACGGAAAAGATCCCCTTCGTGATTCAGGAACACCTGGGTCTTGTAGACCAGGCGCCGGAACGCGGTGGAGTGCACGATGCGATCGCGATCGCGCTGGAACGCATCCCGCGTGGGCGCCGGTGCTTCGAAGTGGCGCCGTCCACGCGAGAAGCCCGGGTCGCTGGCATGGCGCGCGAGGCTCATGATGCGGTCTGGCCCGCGGTTCCTGCCGTCGGCATCGAAGCAGCGATCGGCGCTCGATTCAGGCCGCGCAGCATTGCGCCAGCACCTCGCGCACCATGGCATCGGGTGCGCTGCGCACGGTGGCCGACCCCGGCTTGTCGATCACGACGAAACGGATCTCGCCGGCTTCCGACTTCTTGTCGACGCGCATGAGTTCGAGATAGCGGTCCGCACCCAGCGCAGGCCCGACCACGGGCAGCCCCGCGCGTTCGATCAATGCGGTGAGACGCCGAACGAAGGCATCGTCGATCCCGCCGAGACGCCGAGACAGATGCGCGCCCATCACCATGCCGCAGCCCACGGCCTCGCCATGCAGCCACTTGCCATAGCCGAGGCCCGATTCGATGGCGTGGCCGAAGGTGTGGCCGAAGTTGAGGATCGCGCGCAGCCCGGTCTCCCGTTCGTCCTGGCCCACGACCAAGGCCTTGATCTCGCAGCTGCGCCGCACGGCATGCGCCAGCGCGGCCGGGTCCCGCGCCACCAGCGCATCGATGTTCGCCTCGATCCAGTCGAGGAAGTCCAGGTCGTGGATGGGTCCGTACTTGATGACCTCGGCCAGTCCCGCGCTGAGTTCGCGCGCCGGCAGGGTCGACAGCGTCGACAGGTCGCAGAGAACGAGCCTCGGCTGATAGAACGCGCCGATCATGTTCTTGCCGAGCGGATGATTGATCGCGGTCTTGCCACCCACCGACGAGTCGACCTGGGCGAGCAAGGTGGTCGGCACCTGCACGAAAGGCACGCCGCGCATGTAACTCGCAGCGGCAAAGCCGGTCATGTCGCCGACCACACCGCCGCCCAGCGCGAAAAGCACGGTCTTGCGGTCGCAGCCATGGCCCAGCAACGCGTCGAAGATCAGGTTCAGCGTGCGCCAATCCTTGTACGCTTCGCCATCCGGCAGGCTCAGCACATGGACAGCGCGAAATCGGGCCGCCAGGGCCTCGCGCAAGGTTGCCGCATACAACGGCTCGACCGTGGTGTTGGTCACGATCAAGGCCGCGCTGCCCGTCGGCACGGCCGCCAGATGGCGGGGCTCGCTCAACAGATCGCTGCCGATCAGGATCGGGTAGCTGCGCTCGCCGAGCAGGATCTCGACGCTTTCAGGAGGGACGGACAGTCGCATGGCCCCGAGTTTAGGCGCATGCCGCCATCTCTCTCTCAGAGTGGTGGGTCGACGTCGGACTCGGGCGAAGCGATGCCCGCCAGCTCGAGCTGCATCACGATGATGTTCACCAGCATAGCCACCGAGGGACGCCCGGTCTCGACGATCTCATGGGCCGTTTCGCGGTACAGCGGATCACGCGCGCTGTAGAGATCCCGCAGGCGACCCAGCGGGTCGGCGACCTGGAGCAGCGGCCGCTTGACGTCGTGGCGCAGGCGCCGAAACAGGTCTTCGGGCGAGGATCGCAAATAGACCACGTGGAAATGCCGGCGCAGCAGCGTGCGGTTGGACTCCCGCAACACGGCGCCGCCACCGGTCGCGACGACGCCTTGCGAAGCGGCGTTGGCGGCCAGGTCCGCGATCACCGATGCTTCGAGCTCACGGAAGCTCGCTTCGCCCTCACGCTCGAAGTAATCCCGGATCGAGCAGCCGATCCGGTCCTCGATCAGGTGATCGCTGTCGACAAATGGAAGCCGCAAACGCTGCCCGAGACGGCGGCCTACCGCGGATTTGCCGGCGCCGGGCAAGCCGACGAGTGCTACAGCCACACAGCTACGACACCGCGCGTCAGTGCGCGGCGTTGCGATCGGTAATCATCTTCGGGGTGATAAAGACGAGCATTTCTGTCTTGTTGAGAGAGCGATCACGGGTACGGAACAGTGCGCCAAGGTAGGGCACTTCGCCGAGTACCGGTATCCGCGATTCGTTGTTGGTTTCGGTAAGTTCGAAGATACCACCGATGACCACCGTGCCGCCGTTCTCGACCAGCACCTCGGTCTGCACATGCTTGGTATCGATCGCAAAGCCTGCCGTCGTGGCCTGGCCCACCGTGTCCTTGTTGACGTCGAGCGTCAGGATGATGTTGCCCTCGGGCGTGATCTGCGGCGTGACTTCGAGCTTCAGGTTGGCCTTGCGGAAGGCGATCGAGGTCGCGCCGCTCGAGGTGGCGACTTGGTAAGGCAATTCGGTGCCCTGCTCGATCAACGCCTTGGTCTGGTCCGCCGTCACCACGCGCGGACTTGAAACCACCTTGCCCTTGCCATCGGCTTCCAACGCCGAGATTTCGAGGTTCAGCATGCGCGAGAAGCTGGAGTTGAACAGCGAAATCGCGAAGGTGCCCGGCGCATTGCCGTTCCCCGACACGCCCGCGGAGGGCAGGTTCACGAAGTTGGAGTTGGTGAAGTTCGTGACCGCGCTCGACGCCGTGGTCGCGGTTCCCGCCGTGACGGTCGGCATCACGCCGAGGTTGCCGAACACCTGATGGCCGTTGGTCGAGCCCACGCTGCCGCCCGAGATCCCACCACCCAGCCTGACGCCAAGCGATTTGCCGAAGGTGTCGGATGCCTCGACGATGCGCGCTTCGATCAGCACCTGGCGCACGGGAATGTCGAGCTTGCGGATCAGCTCGGCGACATCGGCCAGACGTGCGGGAATGTCCGAAACGAAGATCTGATTGGTACGCGCCTCGGCGATCACGCTGCCGCGGGGGCTCAGGATGCGCGTCGTCGAACCCGAACCGCCGCTGGATGTCCCCGATCCGGTCAGACCCTGGGCAATCGTGACGGCCTTGGTGTAGTTGAGCTGGAACGACTGGGTCCGCAGCGGCTCCAGATTGGCGATGGCGGCCTGCGCCTCGAACTCGAGCTTTTCCTTGGCGTTGATCTCGTCCTTCGGCGCGATCCACAGGACGCTGCCGTTCTTGCGCATGCCGAGGTTCTTGGCCTGCATGATGATGTCGAGCGCCTGGTCCCAAGGCACGTCCTTGAGGCGCAACGTGAGCGAGCCGGTCACCGAATCCGAGGTCACGATATTGAAGTTCGTGAAGTCCGCGATCACCTGGAGCAGCGACCGGATCTCGATGTTCTGGAAGTTGAGCGACAGCTTCTCGCCCGTGTAGCCGACACCCTGCGTGAGCTTGGTCGGATCGACCTTGCGCGGGCGGACTTCGACCACGAACTGGTTTTCGCTCTGATAGGCGCTGTGTTCCCAATCGCCCTTGGCATCGATCGTCATCCGGACGCGATCGCCGGCCTGCTGCGTCGTCACCAATTGGACGGGCGTGCCGAAATCCGAGACGTCGAGGCGACGGCGCAGGCCCTCGGGCAAGGTCGACTTCGTGAACTCCACGATCAGGCTCTTGCCTTGCTGACGGACATCGACACCGACCTGGTTGTTGGCCAGATCGACGATCACCCGCCCCGTGTTCTCCGAGCCGAGTCGGAAGTCGACATCGCGCAGCGGCAGGGTATCCCGGTTGCGGTTCTCGGCAAATGCGGCCGGCGTGGAACTGGCCAGCGCAGTGCCGGCCACGGGCTCCAGCGACACCAGGAGCGACTTGCCTTGGATTTCCGTCTTGTAGGCGGTGGCCTGCTTCAGATTCAACACCAGACGGGTGCGCTCACCGGCCTGCACGACATTGACGGATCGCAGATTGCCCTGGTTGATGTCGATCGCCGAGCGGCCGATGGCATTGGTCACCCCCGGAAAATCGAGCGCGATGCGGGCCGGTGTTTGAATGGCAAAGCCGTTCGGTACGGCGGCGAGCGGTTGCGTCAGGTCGATCCGGACGACTTCCGAGCCGGACTGCATGGAGCTCGTGACGGATTCGATGGCATTCTGCGCATGCACGATGGCAGCCGTAGTGAGTGCGAACGCCGCCATCCCGAGCGCACGCAATGCCTGTGCGAATTTTGATTTTTGTTGATTCATTTCGACCTCTCTTGCAACTGCAGCGTCGCCACGCGTTCGATCCATTCACCGGCGGCGTCCTGCACGATTTCACGCAAGGCGAGTTCGGTTTCGCTGATACGGGTGATGCGCCCGTAGTTGAGTCCCAGGTAGTTGCCGACCCGCACTTGATACAGCAGCTTGTCGACGCTGACCAGGGCAACAGGCTGGCCGTTGCGATTCATGCTGCCGACCATGGCCATCGAGTCCAGCGGGAAGGCTTCCAATGCCTCCTTGCGACGTGACAGTTCGGGGGCGATGAGGCCCGAGGTGCTCGGCTGGCTCGAGTCGCGCCGCAACGCCTGTGTGAGCTTCTGCATGTTGAAGGGATCGATCGAACCGGCTTCCGTATAGGCCTGAGGCGTGAACTTCTTCGGCTCGGTGATCGGCGGCACCGTCGGACGCACCTGCGCCCTCTGATCCGCCATCCAGCGTTGAAGGTCCTCCTGCTCGGATCCGCCACAGCCGCTCAGGCCGACCACGGCGACAGCGACGCACAGGAATTGGAGCGCTCTCATTTCTTCTTCGCTCCGGCTGTCGCGCGCTTTTGCATGGCCTGCTCTTCGGCATCCAGATACCGGTAGGTCCGCGCGGTGGCATCCATGGTCAAGGCGCCGTCCTTCTGGGGCGTGATGGCCAGATTGTTCAGCGTCACGATGCGGGAAAGATTGGCGACGTCCGCGGCAAAAGCGCCCATGTCGTGATAGCGCCCGGTCACCCGCACGGCGATCGGCAACTCGGCGTAGTAGTCCTTGACAGAAATCTGCCCGGGACGGAACAACTCGAATTGCAGGCTGCGCCCGAGCCCCGCTTGATTGATGTCCGAGAGCAGCGCATCCATTTCTGCCTTGCTGGGCAACTGCTTCTCGAGCAGCGTCACGTACTGCTGCACCTGCTCGCGCTGCTTCTTCAGCAGGTCGAGATTGGCGGCCTGCGCCACCTTCTTCTGATAGTCCGCCCGCAATGTGACTTCCTTGGCCCGCGCGGCGTCGAGTTCGTCGTTCGAGTTGGTGAGCCAGATGAACCACAGTCCCGCCAGCACCAGCACGGCGACGGCGATGCACAGCGCGTAGCGAGGCACAGGCGGCCATACGGACGGGTCATTCGGATTCAGGCCGCGGAACTGATCGCCGAAGCGCCGCACGGCCGCAGCGAGATCGATTTGGGAAGAGCGTCTTGTCGCCATGATGAGCACTTACCCTTTGACGGCACTGGATGCAGCGCCCGCCGGGCCGGCTGCCTTCTGAACATCCGTGGGCCGCTTGAGCCCGATGCGCATCGTGAAGTTCGCGACCCGCCGCTGATCACGCGGGCTCAGGGTGACCGTCCCGGAGGTGATCTCGACCAATTCCGGCTTGACGAGCCATGGGCTGTTGTTCCCCAGATTCCGCAGCAGTTCGGACACGCGCTCGTTCGACTGCGCCATGCCCTGGAGCGTGACAGTCTGGTTGTCCTGCTTCATGGTGGTCAGATAGACGCCGTCGGGCAACTGGCGAACGAGTTCGTTGAGCAGATGCACGGGCATGTTGCGATCGCCCTGCAGGTCTTCGACGGCCTGCTGGCGCGCACGCAATGCCGCGATTTCGGACTGCAGCGTCGAGATCTCCTTGATCTCGCCCTCGAGTTTGGTGATCGAGGATTGGAGAAAGCTGTTCTTCGCCTGCTGACTGGAAATCTGCGCCTGGAACCAGAGATACGTCCCGCCCGCGATCAGGACACCCAATAGCGCGGACATCCCCAGCATGGCATAGAAGGTCTCGCGCCGACGTTTGCGCGCGGCCTCCCGATGCGGGAGCAGATTGATCAGAATCACTGCAGAAACCTCCGCATCGCCAGACCGCACGATGTCAGATAGGACGGGGCCTCTCGTCGAACCTTCTTCTCCCGGATCCCGCTGCCGATTTCCATCCCGTCGAACGGATTCACGAGCGAGCATGCGAAGGAGGTCTGGCGCGTGACAGCGCTCGTCAGGCCGGGCAGCGCCGCCGATCCGCCCGCCAGCAACACGTAGTCGACGCGGTTGTGCGGCGTGCTGGTGAAGAAGAATTGCAAGGCCCTTGCGATTTCCTGCGCAATGCTCGCAACGAAGGGCTTCAGGACACCCGAGCCGTAGTCGTCGGGCAGATCACCGCTGCGCTTCTTGGTCTCTGCCTCTTCCGCCGAGAAGCCGTACTGACGCACGATCAGTTGCGTCAGCTGAGCACCTCCGAAGGCTTGGTCACGGTCATAGAGCACTTCCTGATTGCGCAGGACCTGCATGCTCGTCGTGAACGCACCCACCTCGAACAGCGCGACCACCGCATCGCGGCCCTGCCCTGGGAGTTGCTCGATGAGCCGCGCCGTCGCAAGACGCGATGCATAGGACTCGACATCGAGAATCATCGCCTTCAGACCCGCGGCCTCGGCCAGCCCCTGGCGATCCTGGACCTTCTCCTTGCGCGACGCGGCGATCAGCACCTCGACATCGCCAGTCGAATTGGCGCTTTGTCCGATGACACAGAAATCGAGACTGACTTCGTCGAGCGAGAAGGGGATGTATTGATTGGCTTCGGACTCGACCTGGATCTCGAGTTCCTGCTCGCTCATGCCGCCGGGAAGAACGATCTTCTTGGTGATGACAGCCGAAGGCGGAAGGGCCAGCGCCGCATTCTTGGTGCGCGTGCCGCTCTTGCGAACCACGCGCCGGACCGCCTCGGCGACCTCATCGAACTTTTCCACATTGCCGTCGGTGATCCATCCCCGTTCCAGGGGCTCGATCGCGCAGCGTTCGAGTACCAGCTTGCCGCTCGCGTCGCGGCCCAACTCGACCAGCTTGACGCTGGATGAGCTGACATCCAGCCCGAGCAATGGCGCGGGCTGCCGGCGAAACAACGATCCCAATGCAGCCAAGTTCGATCCCGTCCGTTTGTAACGATTGGAAAAATTTGCGTGTGGTTGCATGCTATCAGTAAGGTATCGAGCCGACCAAGCGGTGAAACCTCCTGGGATGTGCATTCGTTGTCAAAAGTCGACGCGACGGTAGCGATCTGCAACTTAGGTCACAAATTGGCGTACTTGGGGCCTAGATGCTACGAGCGGGCCGCGAAGGGGGCGGGGTTTTTATAATGTCCGCTGACTCTCAGGGCCTCAATGCCAGAAACCCCTCGCCCCAACAGGCCAGCCAAGACACCTCCCCCTCCAAAGCGCGCCGCCTGGCTGACATGGTTGCTGCGCATCATATTGTGGGGACTGGGGCTCGCCGCGGCCGGCGTGGTAGCGCTGGTCTGCGTCATCGCCGTCGCACTGGCGGTCGCCTACCCCAATCTGCCGGACATCTCCGAACTCGCCGACTACCGTCCCAAGCTGCCACTGCGCGTCTTCTCGTCCGAAGGCATCCTGATCGGCGAATTCGGCGAGGAGCGACGCAACCTCACGCCGATCGCGACCATCCCGAAGGTCATGAAGGATGCGGTGCTGGCAGCCGAGGACGCGCGCTTCTACGACCACGGCGGCGTCGACTACAAGGGGATGCTGCGCGCCGGGCTCGCCAACCTGAACCGCGTGAAGAGCCAGGGGGCCTCGACCATCACGATGCAGGTCGCGCGCAACGTGTACCTGAGTTCCGAGAAGACACTGACGCGCAAGATCTACGAAGTCCTGCTGACCTTCAAGCTCGAGCATCTGCTCACCAAGGACCAGATCTTCGAGATCTACCTGAACCAGATCTATCTCGGCAACCGGGCTTACGGTTTCGCAGCAGCCTCCGAAGCGTATTTCGGCAAGCCGCTGCAGGACATCACGATCGCGCAGGCAGCGATGCTCGCGGGCCTGCCGAAGGCGCCCGGTGCCAACAATCCCGTCAACAACCCGACGCGTGCGAGAGGACGACAGCTCTACGTGATCGACCGGATGCAGGAAGCCGGCTTCATCACCGCCGAGCAGGCAGCCGAAGCCAAGAAGGAAGAACTCCACCTTCGCGACGCAGCGGACCCGACGCGCCTGCACGCCGAGTACGTCGCCGAGACCGTTCGCCAGCTGATGTACGCCCAGTACGGCGACAGCACCTACACGCGCGGCCTCAAGGTCTACACCACGCTCGTGGCAACGGATCAGGCGGCGGCTTACAACGCCTTGCGCAAGGGCATCATGGATTTCGAGCGGCGCCAGATCTATCGCGGCCCCGAGAAATTCGTCGACCTGCCCAATGATCCGAAGGAGCTCGACGAAGCGGTCGACGACGCCCTGGCCGAACATCCGGACAACGGCGACGTGATGTCGGCCGTGGTGCTCAAAGCCAACGCCAAGGAAATCACCGCCATTCGCAGCAACGGCGACACGCTGCAGATCGTCGGCGAGGGTCTCCGCCCGGCGCAGTCGGGGCTGTCGGACAAGGCACCGCCCAACATCAAGATCCGTCGCGGCGCGGTGATCCGCGTGGCGAAAACGCCCAAGAACACGTGGGAGATCACCCAGTTGCCCGAGGTCGAAGGCGCATTCGTGGCCGTCGATCCACGCGACGGCGCCGTCAAGGCCATGGTGGGTGGCTTCGATTTCGGCAAGAACAAGTTCAACCACGTCACGCAGGCCTGGCGCCAGCCCGGGTCGAGCTTCAAGCCCTTCATCTACTCGGCCGCGCTCGAGAAGGGCTTCACGCCCAGCACGGTCATCAACGATGCGCCGCTGTTCTTCGATGCAGGCACGACCGGCGGCCAGCCCTGGGAGCCGAAGAACTACGACGGCGGCTTCGACGGGCCGATGTCGATGCGCCGCGCGCTGATGAAGTCCAAGAACATGGTGTCGATCCGCATCCTGCAATCGATCGGAACGCACTACGCGCAGGACTGGATCACCAACTTCGGCTTCGACCGTGACAAGCACCCGGCCTACCTGCCGATGGCGCTGGGCGCCGGCTCCGTCACGCCGATGCAGATGGCGACGGCCTATTCGGTGTTCGCCAACGGCGGCTACCGCGTCAATCCCTATCTCGTGACACGCATCACCGACCACAAGGACAAGGTCCTGGTCGAGCCGCAACCCCCGCTGCTCAACGACGCCCTGCGCGTGATCCCGCAGCGCAACGCCTACATCATGGACAGCCTGCTGCAATCGGTGGCGAGCGGCGGCACCGCGGCCAAGGCGCAAGCCACGCTGAAGCGGACCGACCTCTACGGCAAGACGGGCACCACCAACGATTCCCTCGACGCGTGGTTCGCAGGCTTCCAGCCGACGATGGCTGCCGTCGCATGGATGGGCTACGACACGCCGCGCAAGCTGGGTGACCGCGAGACCGGCGGCGGCCTGAGCCTGCCAATCTGGATCACCTACATGGAGACCGCGATCAAGGGCGTTCCGGTGGCCGAGATACCGGTGCCCGCCGGCGTCGTCAACGTCGGCGGCGAGTGGTACTACGACGACTACGCACCGGGCCGCGGCGTGGCGACGCTCGGCGTCGACACGACGGCGACACCGCCGGTCGAATCGATCACCGGCGTGCCGATCAGCCCGGCGCCCGCGCCCGAAGAGCGCAGCAAGATCCTCGACCTGTTCCGCAATTAGTCAGCCCTGAACGCGAGCGGCTGCCCGGCCTGCGCAGTCGCTTCGCGCGACAGGTTGCCGAACAGCTCTTCGCCGGTCTTGGTGTCCACCCACACACGGCCGTCGTGCCGATAGTGATAGCCGCCGGAACGCGCGGCCAGCCAGATCTCCTGCAGCGGCTTCTGCAGATTGACGATCAACTGGCTGCGGTTGGGAAAGGTGATCGTGATCATGCCGCCCACGCGCTGATTGTCGATATCGGCGTCGGTCGCATCGTTGATGCGATCGCACCCGCGCTCGATGGCGGCCAGTGCCGCTTCCGCGCGATCCATGTACTCGGGGTCGGTCATTACAATTTCGCCATGTTGAATGTTCGTCAAATTCTAGTGAGCGCGGCAGCCCTCGTGCTCACAGGGGTCGCTTTGACCGCTTGCGGCCAGAGAGGCCCGCTCTATCTGCCCACCACGCCTGCGGCCAAGAACCGCGCCACCCTGCCCGAGCTGTTGAAGCCCGGATCCGGCGATGCCGGCGAGACGAAGCCGGAGTCGGCCGATACGCCCGCGCCCGTGAAGGCCCCGGCCGGCGCCGCCAGCGCTCCCGTCACGAGCGAGGGCACGAAGTGAACGCAGAACGGCTGCCCGGCCATCCCCATATCGCGCGCAAGGACGGCGCACTCCATGTCGAAGGACTTTCGTTGACAACACTGGCGCGCGAGCACGGCACGCCGCTCTTCGTTTATTCGAAGCAATGGATGCTGGACGCGCTCGCCGCCTACCAGCGCGGATTCGAAGGCCGCGATGCACTGGTCTGCTACGCCATCAAGGCGAACTCCTCGCTGGGCGTACTGCGCGTGTTCGCCGAGGCCGGCTGCGGCTTCGACATCGTCTCCGGCGGCGAACTGGCGCGCGTGCTCGCGGCCGGCGCGGACCCCGCCAAAGTGATCTTCTCCGGTGTCGGCAAGACGCGCAGCGAAATGCGCCAGGCGCTCGCGGCCGGCATCGGATGCTTCAACGTCGAGAGCGAGGCCGAGATCGACGTGCTCAATGCGGTGGCGCTCGAAGAAGGCCGCCGCGCCGCGATCAGCGTGCGCATCAACCCCAACGTCGACCCGAAGACGCATCCGTACATCTCGACCGGCCTCAAGGGCAACAAGTTCGGCGTGGCGCACGACCGCGCCGTGGCGATCTACCAGCATGCCGCGTCGCTGAAAGGCCTGCAAGTGGTCGGCATCGACTGCCACATCGGCTCGCAGATCACCGAAGCCTCGCCTTACCTGGAGGCGCTGGAACGCGTGCTCGACCTCGTCGAGGCCATCGAGAAAACAGGCGTCGCGCTGCATCACCTCGACTTCGGCGGCGGACTGGGCATCGACTACAACGGCGACACGCCGCCCGCGGCCGATGCGCTCTGGCGGCAATTGCTGCAGCGGCTCGATGCGCGGGGTTTCGGCCGCCGGCGGCTCATCGTCGAGCCCGGCCGCTCGCTGGTCGGCAACGCCGGCGTCTGCGTCACCGAGGTGCTCTACACCAAGCCCGGCGAAGAGAAGAACTTCTGCATCGTCGATGCGGCGATGAACGATCTTCCGCGGCCGGCGATGTACCAGGCCTTCCAGCAGATCGTGCCGCTGACTGCAGGCCCAGGCCGCACCATCACCTACGACGTCGTCGGACCGATCTGCGAAAGCGGCGACTGGCTGGGCCGCGACCGCGCGCTCGACGTGCAGGCCGGCGACCTGCTGGCCGTGCTCTCCGCAGGCGCCTACTGCATGGCGATGGCCAGCAACTACAACACCCGCGGACGCGCGGCCGAAGTACTGGTGAGCGGCGAGCGTGCCACCGTGATCCGCCGTCGCGAAAGCATCGAGGACCAGCTGCGCAGCGAGCGATTCGGCGACTGAACGACGGCAAAGCCGCTATTCGGTCACTCGTGCCCGCGCAGCGAGCGGGCGCTGCGGCGGCAGCGCCCTCCTCTTGCTCGCGAAGTACCAGACGCGCCAGCCCAGCAGCACCGCGATGATCGCGACATAGACGAACACCTCCGCAAAGTTGTGCTTGCCTGCGCGCATCCAGAAGAAGTGCAGCAGGCCCAGCCCGGCAATCACGTAGATCAGCTTGTGCAGGGCCTGCCAGCGCTTCACGCCCATCGCCCTGATCGCGCGGTTGAACGAGGTCGCCGCGAGCGGCGTGAGCAGCACGAAGGCGCTGAAGCCCACCAGGATGAACGGCCGCTTGCCGATGTCCTTGGCAATGTCCGCCACGACGAGGTCCATGTCGAACCAGCTATAGCTCAGCAGATGGACCACGACATAGAAGTACGCGAACAGGCCCAGCATGCGACGAAACCGCGCCAGCGCGTTCAAGCGGGTGATCACCCGCAGCGGCGTGATGGCGAGCACGATGCAGATGAAGCGCAGCGTCCAGTCGCCGTTCGAGCGGATCAGGTGTTCCGCCGGATTGGCACCCAGGCCATCGGTGAAGGCGCCGTAGACCAGCCACGCGAAAGGCAGCAGGCACAGCACGAAGACCAGCGGCTTCGCGGCCGGATGCATCAGAAGCTTGTTCACGCGCGGCTCAGTAGAACTTCTTCAGGTCCATGCCGGCATAGAGCTGGCCCACCTGTGCCTCGTAGCCGTTGAACATCTCGGTCTTCCTGCGCTTGGCGAACAGGCCACCGCCATCGCCGATGCGGCGCTCGGTCGCCTGGCTCCAGCGCGGATGGTCGACGTTGGGGTTCACGTTCGAATAGAAGCCGTATTCGTTCGCCGCCGCCTTGTTCCATGCGGTGCCGGGCTCCTTCTCGACGAAACGGATCTTGACGATCGACTTGCCGCTCTTGAAGCCGTACTTCCAGGGCACCACGACGCGCACCGGCGCGCCGTTCTGGTTGGGCAGCACCTCGCCGTACATGCCGAAGGCCAGCAGGGTGAGCGGGTGCATCGCCTCGTCCATGCGCAGCCCTTCGGTGTAGGGCCAGTCGAGCACGCGCGAACCGACGAAAGGCATGGTCTTGGGATCGGCCAGCGTGACGAACTCGATGTACTTCGCGCCGGGCTGAGGCTCGACCTTCTTGATGAGCTCGGCCAGCGAGTAGCCGACCCAGGGAATGACCATCGACCAGCCTTCCACGCAGCGCAGGCGATAGATGCGCTCTTCCTGCGCGCTGAGCTTGATCAGGTCGTCGATGCCGTACTTGCCCGGCTTCTTGACCAGGCCTTCGACCTCGACGGTCCACGGCCGCGTCTTCAGCGTGCCGGCGTTCTTGGCCGGATCGGTCTTGTCGGTGCCGAACTCGTAGTAGTTGTTGTAGCTGGTCGCGTCCTTGTACTCGGTCAGCTTTTCCGTGGTCTGCGCGCCTGCCACGGCGGACTTCGCGCCGGGCAGCGGCACCAGCTTGCCGGGCACCGGGGTCTGCGCGCCGGCGTCGCGCGCAGCCCAGGACGCCATAGCGGCCCCTGCCGCGCCGGTGGCCAGCAGCTTCAGCATGTCGCGGCGCCCCTCGTAGATGCTGCGCGGCGTGATGTCGCTCGAACGGGGATGGATGAAGCCGTTGTCACGGGACCGAATCAACATGAATTGCCTTTCACCTCGATGGCCGTGGACTCGAAGGAGTTCATTGCCATGTCGATTCGTTTACGCGGCGGATGTTCCGGTGGTTTCAAACGCTTCGCGAAGAACCGAGCCCACGGGCCGCCCGCGCACCGCCCTAGAGCGTGCCGTAGCTGTGCAGCCCGCTCAGGAACATGTTGACGCCGAGGAAGGCGAAGGTGGTCACCGCCAGCCCGCCGAGCGCCCACCACGCCGCCACCGTGCCTCGCAGCCCCTTGACCAGCCGCATGTGCAGCCATGCCGCATAGTTGAGCCAGACGATCAGCGCCCAGGTTTCCTTCGGGTCCCAGCTCCAGTAGCCGCCCCACGCGTCGGCCGCCCACAGCGCGCCCAGCACCGTGGCGATGGTGAAGAATGCGAAGCCCACCGTGATGGATTTGTACATCACGTCGTCGAGCACCTCGCTGGCTGGCAGCCGCGCCGCGATGCGCTTGCGGCCCAGCAGGATGCCGGCGGCGATCAACGCCGCAATCGCTGCATAGCCGACCCAGTAGCTGCCGCCCGCCTCCTGCGCACGCTGGCGGAATGCGACCGGCACGAAGCACATCGCCACGCCCAGCAGCCAGATCGGCGTGAGCTTGTACCAGCGCGTCTCCAGCGCCTGCTCCTTGATGAGGTAGGCGAACGCGACCATCGCCGCCAGCGAGAAGGTGCCGTAGCCGATGAAGTTGGCGGGCACGTGCAGCTTCATCCACCAGCTCTGGAGCGCCGGCACCAGCGGCTGGATCTCGTGCGCGTCGCGCACCAGCGTGTACCAGAGCAGGAAACCGACCGCGGCACTGACCACCAGCATCACGAAGGCGCCGAGCGCGCGCGTGCGATAGCGCCATTCGAAGTACAGATAGAACGCCGCCGTCAGCCAGGAGAAGAGAACGAACACCTCGTAGAGGTTGCTGACCGGGATATGGCCGATGTCGGGGCCGAGCAGGTGGCTTTCGTACCAGCGCACCATCGAGCCGATCAGCGCCATCGTCACGCCCGCCCAGGCGAGTCGCGAGCCGATGAGGTCCATCGCATCGCCTTGCTTGCCGCCGAAGAAGCCGATCCAGTAGAACAGCGTGCTCATGAAGAAGAGCACGCTCATCCAGAGGATGGCCGACTGGCTCGACAGGAAGTACTTGAGCCAGAACACCGTGTCCGCGCGCGCCAGATCGCCCTGGTACGAGCTGATCGCCAGCAGAGCCGCGCAGGCGACCACGATCGCCAGCACCCGCAGCGGCCGCCAGAACCAGCCCAGACAGACCATGGCGACCAATGCGGCCACCAGGATGAGCTTCTCGTAGTAGTCCATCGTCACGGCATGACGCGAGAAGGCGAAGAAGCCGCCGGCCACCACCAGCGCAGCGAACACCCAATCGAAGGTGTTGCGGCGCGAGAGCCAGCTGTCGTTGAGTGTGAGTGTGGTGGTCGTCATGACGCTGTGTCTTTCCTGATGGCGAGCAGCCTGTGCTTGAGATGCTCGAATTCGCGATCGCTGTCGATGGTCTTGCGATTGACCGAGAAGGCCATGGTGGCCGCCGTGCCGCCGGCACCATCCTTCGCCAGCCAGACCCAGAGCCTGCGTTCACGCACGAACAGCATCGCAAAAATACCGGTGATCAGCAACAGGCAGCCCAGATAGACAACTTTCTTCCCAGGGGCTCGGGCCACCTGGAACACGCTGGCCTGTACCTGCTTGAAGTCGGTCATCATCATCGCCACCGGTGCCGGGTAGAGGTGCGCATCGCTGATGGCGAGCACCGCCTGCGTGAGGAAGGCCTGCGACTTCTCGTCGGCCGGCAGATCGGCCAGACCCGCCTTCTCGCGGCTCAGGTTGAGCACCTCGAAGAGCACGTCGTTGAGGATGCGCACCAGCACGGTACCGGCGCGCTCGCGCTCGACCTGCGGCACGTTGGCTTCCATGAATTCGGCGATCGCCTGCCAGCCGCCGGTGGTCGCGGCGTCGGGCTTGGCGCGCTCGGCGCCCGCGAACAGCGCGAGCGCACGCGCGGCCGAGCTGCGCAGCTGGTCGACCAGCTCCTTGCGCTTCGGATCGGTCACGCGCACCACGTAGCGATCAACCGCACGCGCACGCAAGTCGGGATCGGCCAGCGCGGCACGCATGCGCACGAAGCCGTCCATCGAGCCCTGGTCGTCGGCCGGCACGCGCAGATAGCGGAACGCATCCTCGGGACGGTCGCGCACGCCGAGCAGGAACACCGGCTGGCCGTCGCCGGTGTCGACCGGGACCATGTAGTTCTGGAACTCGCGTGCCTGGCCCGACGCATCGCGCAGCTTGTAGCCGATGCTCGGCCCGATGTTGCGCAGCGTCTTCGGCTTGTTGGTCTTGTTGGCGGCGCCCAGACGGTCTTCGAGCTCGTGGCGCAGATCGACCTTGCGCACGTCGGCGCCGCTGGTCATCGGGCCGTTGTCGCCTTCGCCGAAGTTCTCGACGTTGATCACGCGCAGCGCCGTGTACTCGAGCGTGAGCCGGTCGGTGCCGTTGGTGATTTCAGAACTGCTGCCGATGGTGCCCTCGATCTCGAAGGGCTTGGCCGCAGCCGCCATCGGCACCGCCTTGAGCTTGACGTGAGAACCGCCGTCGTCGAAGCTCGACTGGTAGATCTCGACACCCTTGTAGCTGGCCGGATGGTTGACCTCGATGCGCACCGGCTTGGCTTCGCCGGTCGCGCGATCGTGCAGCACCACATCGCTCGCGAACAGCTTGGGCATGCCGGTCGAGTAGTAGTCGACGATGAATTTCTTGAGCTCGATCGAGAACGGCAGCTCCTGCAGCAGCACGCCGTCGGACTGATTGAGGATCGCGACGCTCGACTGGCCGCCTTCGGGCACCAGGATGTTGCCGCGGAAGGTCGGGTTGCTCGGCGACAGGCGGTGTTCCGGCGCGACGTCGGCGATCATGCCGCCGCCGCTGTACACGCTCTTGCCGTTGAGCCAGGTCTGCGCGCGCACCACCAGGTCGCCGTCGAGCAGGCCGCCCAGGCACACCAGCACGATCGCGCTGTGGGCCGCGATGTAGCCGAGCTTGTGCGCGCCGCCCGTGCGCGCGGCCACCATCCAGCCGTCGCCGTCACGATGCTGCAGCTTGACCTTCCAGCCGCCGCTCGTCAGCAGCTGGCCGATGCGGTTGGCGGCTGCATCCGGTATCTCGCCGAGCACGGCCTCGGCACGCTGGCCGAAGGCCTTCAGGCTTTGTACGCGGATGCCTTCCTTGAAGGTCTTCAGATCGGCAAAGATGCGTGGCGTATTGCGCGCGATGCACAGCGAGGTGCTGATCACGAGGAACGCCAGGATCATCAGGAACCACCAGGCGCTGTAGACCGTGTCAAGCCGCGCCACGCGGAAGAACTCGGCCCAGAACGGCCCGAACTGGTTGATGTAGTTGTTGATCGGTTCCTGCTGCTTGAGCACGGTGCCGATGATCGATGCGATGCAGATGATCGTGAGCAGCGCGATTGCGAAGCGCATCGACGAGAACAGCTCCACCGCCGCGCGGGCCACCGGGGGGCCGCTGCGGACTCGAAGGCCGTGGGTGGAAACTGACATGGGGAAGAAAGAAGCCTGGGAAAGAGAAAAGGCGGGCCATCCTCGTTAGGATCGGCCCGCCTTGTTTGGGGTTGTTATCGGCGGTTAGTTCACGCAGAAAGGCCGTGAATCAACGCAAGCCGGCGATGTAGTCCGCCACTGCCTTGATCTCGCGGTCGTTGAGCTTGGCCGCGACGCCGGTCATCTGGATGCTGTTCAGGCGCACGCCGTCGCGGAATTGCGTGAGCTCCGAGGCGACGTACTCGGCATGCTGGCCGGCCAGCCGGGGGTACTGCGCCGGAATGCCCGCACCGTTGGGGCTGTGGCAGCCGGCACAGGCCGGGACCTGACGGTCGGCAATGCCGCCGCGGTAGATCTTCTCGCCCAGCGCGACCAGGTCCTTTTCCTTCGCGAAGCCCAGCTTCTCCTTCTTGGAGGCGACGAACCAGGCGATGTCGCGCATCTCGTCGTCGGTCAGCGTGGCCGCCATGCCGCTCATGACGGCGTTCTTGCGTTTGCCCGACTTGAATTCCTCCAACTGCTTGAGGATGTACTCGGGATGCTGCTCGGCGAGCTTGGGGTTGGCGGCGATCGCCGAATTGCCGTCGGCGTTGTGGCACGAGGCACAGGCCTTGGCGGTGAATGCCGCCTCGCCCTTGGCCAGATCGGGCTTGGGCTTGGCAGCCGCTGCAGCCGGGGCGGCGGGGTGCTCGTCGGCCGCGAAGCTGGCGTTGGCGGCGACGCCCACGAGGGCTGCAAGCAGAAAATGGGCAAACAACTTCATATCGGGGGCTCGGATTTATGGCGCAAAACCCCGCGATTCTACAATGGCGCCCCGCTCCGAAAGCCCATCGATGACAACCCCGCCGCGCAAGCCGGCCTCCTATGCCCGTCGCAGCGCGCCTGCGACGGACGCCGCAACGGCCGAACGCGTGCGCATCGCGCGCGGCTGGCTGCACACCGCGCACTTCCTCACGAGCGCGCCGCAGCTCGAGCATCTGCCACCCTTCACGCTGCCCGAGATCGCCTTCGTCGGCCGCTCCAACGCCGGCAAATCGACGGCCATCAACACGCTCACGCAGCAGACCCGTCTGGCCTTCGCGTCCAAGACGCCCGGCCGCACACAGCACATCAATCTCTTCGGCGTCGGCAAGCAGAAGCTCGACGACGCGGTACTCGCCGACCTGCCGGGCTACGGCTATGCGGCCGTGCCGAAGGAAGCCAAGCTGCGCTGGCAGCGCGTGATGGGCAACTACCTGATGACGCG
The DNA here is from genome assembly GCF_901827165.1 of Variovorax sp. SRS16. Taxonomy (NCBI): domain Bacteria; kingdom Pseudomonadati; phylum Pseudomonadota; class Betaproteobacteria; order Burkholderiales; family Comamonadaceae; genus Variovorax; species Variovorax sp. SRS16. The sequence continues at coordinate 1,162,229 of NZ_LR594666.1, read as the reverse complement.
CGAGAACCTGCGCGGCGTGGTCCTGATGTGCGACCCGCGGCACGGCCTTACCGAGCTCGACGACATCCTGCTCGACGTCATCCGGCCACGCGTCGAACAAGGGCTCAAGTTCCTCGTGCTGCTGACCAAGGCCGACAAGCTCACGCGCTCCGACGGCGCGAAGGCGCTGTCGATTGCGCGACTGCAGGCCGGCGGCGGCGAGGTCAGACTGTTCTCCGCATTGAAGCTGCAAGGCGTCGACGAAGCCGCCGAGCTGCTGTGGCACTGGGCGCATCCGCACGACGAGGAGACCGAACCATGATCGAGACCTTTGCCCGCACGCTGCCGAACGGCACCACCCTCAGTTGCCGCGCCACCGGCGCGCCGGGCCGGCCGCTGATGGTGTTCCTGCACGGCTTTCCCGAGGCCGCGTTCATCTGGGACGAATTGCTCGAGCACTTTGCCGAGGCCGCACATGGCGGCTATCGCTGCATCGCGCCGAACCTGCGCGGCTTCGAGAAATCGAGCGCGCCCGCCGAGGTGTCGGCCTACCGGCCGCACCTGATGGTGCAGGACATCGCTCAGCTCGCCGAGAGCGAGAGCGCCAACGGCCGCATCGAGGCGCTGGTCGCCCACGACTGGGGCGGCGCCTTCGGCTGGGGCTATGCCAACCAGCATGGCGACAGGCTCGGCAAGCTGGTCATCATCAACTCGCCGCATCCCGGCATCTTCACGCGCGAGTTGCTGAACAACCCGGCACAGCAGGCCGCCAGTGCCTACATGAACTTCCTCGCCAAGCCCGGCGCGGAAGCGCTGCTGGCGGCCGACGACTTCAAGCGCATGTGGCCCTTCTTCACGCTGATGAAGGCAGGACCGGACGGCTTCGGCTGGCTGACCGAAGCGGTCAAGAACCAGTACCGCGAAGTCTGGAACGCGGGCTTGACCGGGGCGTGCAATCTCTACCGCGTCACGCCGATGAAGCCGGCGATGCCGGGCGGCCCTGCACCTGAGATTCCGACGCTGCCGCGCGAGCGCCTGACCGTCGCCGCACCGACCTTCGTGCTGTGGGCGCTCGACGATGCGGCCCTCCTGCCCGGATTGCTCGAAGGGCTGGAGGACTATGTGCCGAAGCTCGAGCTCCGCAAGGTGCCGGGCGCCACGCACTGGCTGGTGCACGAGCAACCGCAGTTCGTTGCCGCGGAGATCGAGGCCTTCCTGCAACGCGCTCAATAAACCGTCGCCTCGCCTTCCGGGCGCGTCTTGAAGCGCCGGTGCACCCAGTAGTACTGCGAGGGCATCGCGTCGATGTAGCCGGCCAGCCGCTCGTTCATCAGGGCGGTGTCGGCCACTGCATCGTCGGTGGGGAAGTTCTGCCAGGCCGGCAGCACTTCGATCTCGTAGCCCTGCTTCGTGAGTTTCGACACCACCGGCACGACCTTCGCGCGGCCCAGCCGCGCAAAGCGCGAGAGCGACGGCACCGTCGCCGCCAGCACGCCGAAGAATGGCACGAACACGGTCTGGTCGCGGCCGAAATCCATGTCGGGCAGCAGGTACAGCAGGCCGCCCTTGCGCAGCCCCGCGACGATCGGCTTGATGCCGTCGACGCGGTTCAGGGTGATCACGTTGCCGAAGCGCTTGCGGCCCTCGCGGATCCACTCGTCCACCGTCGGGTCGCGCTGCGTCGTGTAGATGGTGGTCGACGGCCGTGCCGTGTGCATCGTCAGCGCCGTGGCCGCGGCATCGAGGCCGTAGAAATGCGGCGCGAACAGGATCATCGGCTCGTCACCGTTGGCGATCTCGTCGATTTCCACGGCCGCGCCGTGCACCTTGAGCCGCTTCGCCACCAGCGCCGGCGGCGCATGCCAGAGCCAGCTTCGATCGAGCCAGGACTGCGCTACGTAGACGAAGGTCTCGCGCGCGATGCGGCGGCGCTCCTGCGCGGACTTGTCCGGAAAGCACAGGGCCAGATTGGTGTCGACCACGCGCCTGCGCGACACCGCGACGCCGTGCAGCACGCGCCCGAGCACGGCGCCGAAACCGCGCACCAGCGGCAGCGGCACGTGGGCCAGCGTGCGCATGAAGCCGACCCCCAGGCGCGACGAAAAGCTCATGCCTCGGCCCTCTCAGCGATGTCGCCACGCGGCGCCTTGAAGCGCGCGTAGTCCCAGACGTACTGGCCCGGCAGGCGGCGGATGAGCGCAGCGATGCCCTCATTCATCGCGGCCGCGCCAGCCTCGGGCGTCGCCTTGGGATCGCTCAGCGCCGTGCCGTCGAAAGGCTCGAAGCGGATGACGTAGCCCGCACCGCGCGGCAGGCGCTCGCACACACCGAGGAACACGCGCGCGCCGGTCTGGCGGGCCAGGCGCAGCAACAGGGTCATGGTGTAGGCCGGCCGCCCCAGGAACGGCGCCCAGACGCCCTGTCCGAGCGGCGGCACCTGGTCCGGCAGGATGCCCGTGTAGCCGCCGGCCCGCAGCGTGCGGATCAGCCCGCGAACCCCGGCCACGCTGGTCGGCAGCGTCTGCAGGCCGCGGCGGTCGCGCGAACCGGCCATGAGCTCGGCCATCCACTTCTTGCGGGCCGGGCGGAACAGCGCGGTGATCGGGCCGTAGGCCTCGAAGAAGCGCTCGCCCACCGCCTGGCCGAAAGTCTCCCAGCTGCCGATGTGCGGCGAGACCAGGATCACGCCCTTGCGCGCGGCCAGCGCCGCCTCGAAGGCCTCGATGCCGTCCCAGCGCACGATGTGCGGCAGCAGGCTTTCGCCCTGCGGCCGCATCCACAGCCAGGGCAGTTCGGCCACCATCGCGCCGGCCGCCGCGATGGCCGGGCGGTACTGCGCGGGCGCGAAGCCGGCGCGTTCGGCGTTCTCCCGGAAACGGCGCCGGTAGTCCGGCGCCGTCCACCAGACCAGCCATCCCAGCCATCCGCCCACCGCATGCATCCAGGGCAGCGGCACACGGGCGAGCAATCGGAACAGAGATGTCATCGACAACGAGGGGGTGAAAACCATGACGCGCGCGCAGGGTACAGCGCGGCTCGAATAGAATGCAAATTGTCGCTGAGTTATTGGAACTACTTGCAGGGCGACGTTAAACATCACTGCTAAAGCGTTCGCCAAGGCTCCCGACGGGTTGGCAACGCGCCAATTCAACTGTTTGGAGTTTCATCGACATGGCGAACGACTTTCTCTTCACTTCCGAATCCGTTTCCGAAGGCCACCCCGACAAGGTCGCCGACCAGATCTCGGACGCGATTCTCGATGCGATCTTTGCCCAGGACCCGCGCTCGCGCGTCGCCGCCGAGACGCTGACCAACACCGGCCTCGTGGTGCTGGCCGGCGAGATCACCACCAACGCCCACGTCGACTACATCCAGGTCGCGCGCGACACCATCAAGCGCATCGGCTACGACAACACCGACTACGGCATCGACTACAAGGGCTGCGCCGTCATGGTCTGCTACGACAAGCAGTCCAACGACATCGCGCAGGGCGTCGATCATGCGAGCGACGATCACCTGAACACCGGCGCCGGTGACCAGGGCCTGATGTTCGGCTACGCCTGCGACGAAACGCCCGAGCTGATGCCCGCGCCGATCTACTACGCGCATCGCCTGGTCGAACGCCAGGCCCAGCTGCGCAAGGACGGCCGGCTGCCCTTCCTGCGCCCCGATGCCAAGAGCCAGGTCACGATGCGCTACGTCGACGGCAAGCCGCACAGCATCGACACCGTCGTGCTCTCCACCCAGCACCATCCCGACCAGAGCGAGACGCCGACCAGGATGAAGGCCTCGTTCACCGAGGCCATCATCGAGGAGATCATCAAGCCGGTGCTGCCCAAGGAGTGGCTCAAGGAAACCAAGTACCTGATCAACCCGACCGGCCGTTTCGTCACCGGCGGCCCGCAGGGCGACTGCGGCCTCACCGGCCGCAAGATCATCGTCGACACCTACGGCGGCGCCTGCCCGCACGGCGGCGGCGCGTTCTCTGGCAAGGATCCGAGCAAGGTCGACCGCTCGGCCGCCTATGCCGCGCGCTACGTGGCCAAGAACATCGTCGCCGCCGGCCTTGCGCGCCAGTGCCAGATCCAGGTCGCCTATGCGATCGGCGTGGCGCGGCCGATGAACGTCACGGTCTACACCGAAGGCACGGGCGTGATCTCCGACGACAAGATCGCCGCGCTGATCCAGGAACACTTCGACCTGCGCCCGAAGGGCATCGTCCAGATGCTCGACCTGCTGCGCCCGATCTACGGCAAGACCGCAGCCTACGGCCACTTCGGCCGCGAGGAGCCCGAGTTCACCTGGGAAAGCACGGCCAACGCGGCCAAGCTGCGCGCGGCCGCCGGGCTCTGATCAGCCGCTGCCGTCTCGCAGCAGGCGGCGGACTTCCTCGTCGCTGGTCTGCGTGAAATCCGCATACCAGAGGCCGACCGCGTGGAAGTCCTCGGGCGTGAGGACGCACACGACCTCGTCGGCCACGGCCTGCAGGTTGCGGACCGCATCGCGCGAAGCCACCGGCACCGCCACCACGATGCGCTGCGGCCCGCCCGCGCGGGCTACCGCGACAGCCGCACGCATCGTGGCGCCAGTGGCCAGCCCATCATCGACCAGCAGCAGCACGCGGCCGGCCAGCACGGGCGCGGGGCGATCGCCGCGGTAGTGCTGCTCGCGCCGTGACAGCTCGGCCTCCTCGCGTGCGACCACGGCCTCCAGCGCGTCGCGCGAAACGGGCCAGCCACCGGATGGATCGGCCATCACGCGCACGCCACCGCCGGCGATCGCGCCCATCGCATATTCCTCCTGCCCCGGATAGCCGAGCTTGCGCACGACCAGCACATCGAGCGGCGCGCGCAGGAAGCGCGCCACCTCCCAGGCCACCGGCACGCCGCCGCGCGGCAGCGCGAGCACCAGCAGACCGGATTGCCCGCGCCACGCGACAAGCGCCTGCGCCAGCGCGCGGCCCGCATCGCGTCGATCCTTGAAGCTCATTCAGAAACGATACGCCCCACCCATGCCGATCGTCCAGTTCCGTCCCGGTGCGGGCTCGAAGTAGCGCGCGTTGCCTTCGTTGACGATCACCGAACCGGCATAGCGCCGATCGAAGAGGTTGTCGACGCGCGCGAAGGCGTTGAACTCCCAATGCTGCCAGTGCCGGACGTAGCCGGCCGACAAAGCCACCACCGCATAGCCCGGCGCGGCAGCGGTGTTGCGGTCGTTGGCCTGGATGCGGCCGAGCGCGCGCAACTCGGCGCCGGCGCGCCAACCCTCGGGCGGCGCCCAGCCGAAAGAAGCGAACAGCGCATTGCGCGCGATCCCGGGCATGAGGCTCCCGGCGACCACCGTGTTGCCGGCAACGCAAGGCGACGGCGAACAGAAGGCGTCGCGGTAGCGCGCATCGAGCCAGGTGTAGGCCAGTTGCGTGCGCCAGTGCTTCGCGGTCTCGTGCTGCCATGCGAGCTCGAAGCCATCGCGTCGCGTGCGGCCGGCATTCTGGTAGGTGGCGCGGCCGCCGACGTTGGTGTCGGTCACGATCTCGTTGCGGGTGCGTGTCTGGAACACCGCGGCCGTCAGAAGGCCGCCCGCGAGGCGCGCCTTGGCGCCGGCTTCGACGCTCTCGCTGACCGCGGGCTGCAGCGCGAAGTTGAGTCCGCCGAGGCCATCGGGCCGGTAGGAAAGCTCGTTCAGCGTCGGCGTCTCGAAGCCGCGGCCCGCCGACACGTAGAGCGCGAGATCGCGCGTCGGCTGATAGCGCAGCGAAGCCACCGGCAGCGCCTGCCCGTAGCGCGCGCGGCCGCTGTCATCGCCATTGGCACCGACGATGTAGTGGTCCTGCGAGTCGAAGCGCACGCTGCTGCGGCGCACGCCCGCCTCGAGTGTCCAGCGATCGGCGAACTGCCAGGTGCCCTGCACATAGGGATCGAGGTTGCTCGCTTCGTTGCGCTCGTCGCGGCGCAGCCGGCCCTGCACGCCCAGCAGCAGCGGCGACGCGGCCGGGCCGATGAAGTTCTCGAAGCCGGTGCGATGCTCGCGCAGGTCGTCGTAGGCAAGGCCGGCCACGAGATCGAAAGGCCGGCCGGCCAGCTGCAGGTGGCTGCTCCAGCGCAGGTCGATGCCGGCGTAGTCGCGATCGAGGCCGATCACCGCGCCCGCGCTGAGCGGATTCAGCTGCGCCGAAGGCGGGATCGCCTGGAACTGCGTGGTCTTTCGCTCGCCGCCATAGACCATCAGGCGCAGCGCGTTGTCGGCATCGATGCGGCGTTCGTACAGCAGGCCGAGCTGCGTCTGGTCCACGCTCTTGCGCGCGTCGTACTGCGTCGCGAGCGGGGCCGCATGCGGGTTCAGTGCATAGTCCGTGGCCGCCAGTCCCAACGGGTCCTGCGCCTGCAGGTGCACGCTGTTCAGGATCAGCGTGAGCTGGCTGCCGTCGTCCAGCCGGATGCCGAGCTTGCCGTTGGCGATGTCGCGCCGCGCGGCGCTGTGCTCGCGTGCACCGTCGATTTCGAAGTGACTGCCGCTGAGCAGGTAATCGATCGCGCCTGACGAACCGCCGAGCTGCGTCGCGGCCCGCGTGGTGCCGTAGCTGCCGGCGGCCAGCGAAAAGCCCAGCCTCGGCGCGCCCTCGCCGTCCTCGGTGAACACCTGCAGCACGCCGCCCGACGAATTGCCGTAGAGCGCGGAGAACGGGCCGCGCAGGACCTCCACATGGTCGATCGAGCCGATGTCGATGTTGGAGGTCTGCCCCTGGCCGTCGGGCAGCGTGGCCGGAATGCCGTCGACATAGAGCCGCACACCGCGCACGCCGAAGGTCGAGCGGGCGCCGAAGCCGCGCACCGACAGCTGCAGGTCCTGCGCGTAGTTCTGCCGGTTCTGGATCAACAGGCCGGGCACGGCCCCGAGGCTTTCGGAGAGGTTCACCTGCAGCCGGCTGTCGCGCATGTCCTCGCCCTCCACGCGGTCGACCGAGCCCGGCACGTCGAAAGGCGGCGCCGCGCCGCGCGGCGTCGAGACGGTGACGGCGGGCAAGGTGTCCGGGCGCGCCTCGTCCTGGCTGGATGGCGGCGCCTGCGCGACAGCGGCCAGGGGATGCAGTGCAAGCACGAGCAGCACGCAAACGGCGCGTTGGAGGAAGTGGTGGGTGTCGTTCATGTCGGCGTGGGCTCCGCAGTCTAGACATGGAGCCGGGCGCGGGCTGGCGCATTCGCGCCGATCCATATCGAAAACTTGCCAGCACCGGATGGCTCGGCACGACAGCAGCGCCTCGCAGGCAGAAGTCGAAGCGAGGTCGAAGCTTCGGGGCGTCGATTGTCACGATCTCTGGATCGGTTGGCCCGCTCCCTGTACGGCCGTCGACGCGGCGGAATCTAGAGTCCGCTTGGCTTCGGCCAACCCTTCGCTTTCGCAACTCAAGAGACAACACATGGCACAAGTCGAGACGCTCGAATCGGTCCGCTCCTTTCTCGCCCGGACCCACCAACTCCACATCGACGGCATCGGCGTCGACAGCCGGGAAGGCGCATCGTTCCCGGTGTTCGATCCCGCGACCGGGGACGTCCTGTGCCGAGTCCCGGCCGGAGGCGCCGCCGACATCGATGCCGCGGTCGCCGCAGCGCGCCGGGCCTTCGAGGGTCCGTGGCGCGCCATGCGGCCCGCCGACCGCGAGCGCGTGCTGCTCAGGCTCGCGCAGCTGATCGAGGACAACGCCGAGGAGCTGGCGCAGATCGAAACACTGAACCAGGGAAAGTCCATCACCTACGCGCGCGCGCTCGACATCGCCTACACGGCCGAATGCATGCGCTACATGGCGGGCTGGGCCACCAAGCTCGAAGGCCAGACGGTGGACGTGTCGATCCCCTTTCCGCAGGGCACGGCCTATCGCGCCTTCACCGTGCGCGAGGCACTCGGCGTGGTGGGCGCGATCGTGCCCTGGAACTTCCCGCTGCTGCTGGCCGTGATGAAGATCGCACCGGCCCTCGCGGCCGGCTGCACGGTGGTGCTGAAGCCGGCCGAGGAAACGCCGCTCACGGCACTTCGCTTCGCCGAGCTCTGCGCGGAAGCCGGCTTGCCGCCGGGCGTCCTCAATGTCGTCACGGGTCTGGGGCACACCGCGGGCGCGGCGCTGGCGATGCATCCAGGCATCGACAAGATCTCCTTCACCGGCTCCACGGAAGTCGGCAAGCTCGTCGGCCGCTCGGCACTGGAGAACGTCACGCGCTTCACGCTCGAGATGGGCGGCAAGTCGCCGTTCATGGTGTTGAAGGATGCGGACGTGTCACTCGCCGCAGCGGGCGCGGCCGGCGCGATCTTCTTCAATGCCGGCCAGGTCTGTGCGGCCGGCTCCAGGCTGTACGTGCACCGCTCGATCTTCGACGAGGTGCTCGACGGCGTCGCGCAGCACGCCCGCGCCATGCAGTGCGGTCCCGGCATGAATCCCGATTCGGGCATGACGCCGCTGGTTTCGCGCAAACAACTTGACCGCGTCACGCAGTACGTGGACGGCGGCGTGGCCGAAGGTGCGCGCATCGCCTATGCGGGCAGGATCGGCGGCGACGCGCGCGGCTTCTTCTATCCGCCGACCATCCTGGTGGACGCAGCGCACGGCATGCGCGTCGTGCAGGAGGAGATCTTCGGGCCCGTGCTGGTGGCCACGCCTTTCGACGACCTCGATGACCTCGTGGCCAAGGCGAACGGCACGAGCTACGGCCTCGCCTCGAGCATCTGGTCGCGCGACGTCGGCGAAGTGATGCGATTGATTCCGAGGATTCGCGCCGGCCTGGTGTACGTCAACACGCACGGGGTGATCGATCCGAACTTCAGCTTCGGCGGCGACAAGCAGTCCGGCATGGGCGTGGAAATGGGACGCGCCGGCGTGGAAGCCTTCACGCGCATCAAGTCCGTGTGCCTTGCCTACTAGTTCATCAAAAAAGGAGATTCAACGTGACTTCATTCAGACCCGGATTCGTACTGGCCGCCGTGCTGGCCTTGGGTGCCGCGGCGCCGCAGCACGCGATGGCCGCGCCCGGCTTCACACCGATCGGCGGCGAAGATCTTGCCCGGCCCAAGCAAGGCGGCGACGAGTGGCTCGCTGCCGGGCGCACCTACACCGGCACCTTCTCGAGCCCGCTCGCGACGATCAACGCGAAGAACGTCGCGAAGCTCGGCCTGGCATGGCATCTCGATCTGCCGACCGATCGGGGCCTCGAGGCCACGCCGCTGGTGGCGGACGGCGTCATGTACTTCTCGCTGCCCTGGGGCCACGTCATGGCCGTGGATGCGCGCACCGGCAAGGAGATCTGGCACTACGACCCCGGTGCGGTCAAGCAGGTGTCGAAGGACATCTGCTGCGATGCGGTCAACCGGGGCGTCGCGCTGTGGGGCGACAAGGTGTTCGTGGGCGTCATCGACGGGCGGCTCGTCGCGCTCGACCGCGCCACCGGCAAGGTCGCATGGGAGGTGCAGACCGTCGACCGGACCAAGCCCTACACGATCACCGGCCAGCCGCTGGTCATGAAGAACATCGTGGTGATCGGCAACAGCGGCGCCGACTTCGGCGCGCGTGGCTACATCACGGCCTACGACGTGAACAGCGGCAAGCAGCTGTGGCGCTTCTTCATCGTGCCCGGCGATCCGTCCAAGCCGTACGAGCACGAAGAACTCGCGATGGCCGCCAAGACCTGGAAGGGCGACAGCTACTGGAAGAACGGCGGCGGCGGCGGCAACGCGTGGGGCAACATGAACTACGACCCCGAGCTCGACCTGCTCTATGTCGGCACCGGCAACGGCTCGCCGTGGAATCGCGAGATCCGCAGTCCCGGCGGCGGCGACAACCTGTTCCTGTCGTCGATCCTCGCCATCCGGCCGGCCACCGGCAAGCTGGTCTGGTACTACCAGACGACGCCCGGCGAAAGCTGGGACTACACGGCCACCGCGAACATGGTTCTGGCCGACCTGAAGATCAAGGGCAGGCAGCGCAAGGTATTGATGCAGCTGCCGAAGAACGGCTTCTACTACGTGCTCGACCGCGCGACCGGCGAGCTGCTGTCCGCCGACAAGGTCGGCAAGGTGACGTGGGCCAGCAAGGTCGACATGAAGACGGGCCGCCCGGTGGAAGAGCCGGGCGTGCGCTATGAGAAAAAGCCGATCGTCATGTGGCCCGGCCCCTATGGCGCGCACAGCTGGCAGCCGATGGCGCTGAGCCGCAAGACCGGCCTGGTCTACATCCCTTACCAGGAGATGGCGGGCGCGTACCGGAACGAAGGGGCGGACTTCGTCCATCGACCCAGCAACTTCAACACGGGCAGCGCCTTCTACGAAGGCACGTCCTTCCCGAAGAGTTTCGCCAGCGGCGCGCTGATCGCGTGGGATCCGGTCCAGCGCAAGGTGGTGTGGAAGGTGCCGCACGAGTCGGTCTGGAACGGCGGCGCGCTGGTCACCGATGGCAACCTCGTGTTCCAGGGCAATGCCTTCGGCAAGTTCGTCGCCTACGCGGCCGACACCGGCAAGACGCTCTGGGACTTCGATGCGCAGACCGGCATCATCGCCAGCGCATCCACCTACATGATCGATGGCGATCAGTACGTGGCCCTGCTCGCCGGCTGGGGAGGCGGCGCGCCGATGGTGGGCGGCGAGGCCGACAACTTCACGGGCGTGCGCAACGTCAGCCGCTTGCTGGTCTTCAAGCTCGGCGGCAGCGACAAGCTGCCGCCCCTCGCGCCGCAGGTGGTGAGCCACCGCGTACCGACCGGTACCGATGCCAGCGCCGCCGTCATCGCGAACGGCAACAAGGACTTCGGCATCTACTGCGCCAAGTGCCACGGCGTGGGCGGCGAAAGCGGCGGGCTCGTTCCCGATCTGCGGCGTTCGCCGATGATCCTCAGCGCCGAGGCTTTCCGGGTCACCGTCACGGACGGCCGGGAGCCGCGCGGCATGCCTTCGTTTTCCACCGACCTGAAGCCGCGGGAGATCGAAGAGATCCGGGCCTACCTGCTCGACAAGGAGATGAAGGACTTCGGCAAGCCGACCGCCGGCAAGTGAGCGCCGCGCGCGGGCCGGTCAGGCTTCGGTCCGCGCGCTTCGCCGCGCATCGCGCAGCGCGGTGCGCAGGCCCTCTTCGACCACCGGATGGTAGAAGGGCATGGACAGCATCTGGTCGATGCGCATGCGCGCCTGCAGCGCCCACGCCATCAGATGACCGAGGTGCTCGGCATCCGGGCCGAACATCTCCGCACCCAGAAAGAACCCCGCGCGATCGGCATAGACGCGCAGCAGCCCGCGGTTGCGCAGCATCACGCGGCTGCGCCCCTGATTGGCGAAGGAGGCCTGGCCGACGACGACATCGCCTGCGCGTTGCGCCAGCGCCCAACCGCCGCCGACGATCGCCATCTGCGGATCGGTGAATGCGATCGACAGGCGCGCGCGCCGCTCGCCACCGCGCACGCGCGGAAAGCTCGCGGCGTTGCGGCCGGCGATGCGTCCCTCGTCGACCGCTTCGTGCAGCAGGTTGTCCTCGCCGCTCGCATCGCCGGCAACGAAGACCGGGCTGGCACCGACCTGCATCGTGGTGCGGTCGAAGCGCCAGCCGCCCGCCGCGACGGCGGCGCCCCACGAGGTGGTCTCGAGGCCGGCCGGCAGCCTGGGCGCGCGGCCGGCGGCCGCGATGACGCAGGCGAAGCGCTCGCTCGCCCGGCTGCCGTCCTGCGTCACGTAGTCGACCCGCACCTCGCCGCCATCGGCGTGGAAGACCGCACGCGCATCGCAGTCGAGCGGCAGCGCATCGGCCCAGACCGCGCAGGCCTGGCGATGCACTTCGGGGTCGGTGAGCACGCCCAGCCGCCCGCCGCGGCCGAACAGCCGCACGCGCACGCCCAGCCGGTGCAGGGCCTGTCCCAGCTCCAGCGCAACGACGCCGGTACCGACGATGGCCGCGCTGGCCGGCAGATGGGGCAGCTCGAACAGGCTGTCGGTGGTGAGGCACAGCGCACGCACCGCATCGAGTTCGCGCGGCACGACCGGCACGGAGCCGGTGGCGAGCACGATGCGGCCCGCGTGCACGCGCGTCGCATCGCCGTTCGCGTGCGTGACCACGAGCACATGGCCGCCGACGAAGCGCGCGACACCGGCGAGCTTGTCGGTGGCCGGATAGGCATCGACCTCACGCAGCACGAAGCCGACGAAGCGGTCGCGCTCGCGCCGCACGCGGTCCATCACGCCCGCGAGCGCATCGCCGGCGCGTGCCGCGGGCGCCGGCAGGCCGAAGTCCGAGGCCGTGTCGCCCGCATGCGCCGCATCGGCCGCCGCGATCAGCAGCTTGCTCGGCATGCAGCCCACGCGGGCGCAGGTGGTGCCGAAGTCGCCGCCTTCGATCAGCACCGTGCGCGCACCCGCCGCGACGGCCGCGCGGTAGGCGGCCATGCCCGCCGAGCCGCCGCCGACGACGGCAACGTCGACCTCCAGGGTCGGCGGCGCGGTCATCGGGCGCGCTGCCCGAGCAGCACGGCGCGCGCCTCCGGCGTCATGGTGGAGCGGCCTTCGCGCCATTCGTTGGCCGTGCGGAAGCCGCGGTTGACCGCGGGCCGCGCCGCGATCGTGGCCAGCCATTGCGCCAGCGCCGGAAAGCTCTCGATGTCCAGGTGGTGATGGCGCCACAGCCGCACCCAGACCCAGCATGCGATGTCGGCGATCGAATAGTCGCCGGCCAGGTAAGGCCGATCGGCCAGCCGGCGCTCCAGCACGCCGTACAGCCGGTGGATCTCGTTGTTGAAGCGATCGATCGCGTAGGGCACCGGCTCGGCCGCGTACTCGTTGAAGTGATGCACCTGTCCCGCGGTCGGCCCGAGGCCCGACATCTGCCACATCAGCCACTGGCTCGTCTCGTGCCGCCGACGCAGTTCGGTGGACCAGAAGCGGCCGTGCTTGTCGGCGAGGTACATCATGATCGCGCCCGACTCGAAGAGCGCCAGCGGCGGCCCGCCATCGGCCGGTGCATGGTCGACCAGCGCGGGGATGCGGTTGTTGGGATTGATGCGCAGGTAGGCCGGCTCGAACTGATCGCCACGGCGGATGTCGACCTTGACGAGCCGGTAGGGCACGCCCAGTTCCTCCAGCAGGATCGAGATCTTCCAGCCGTTGGGCGTGGGCCAGTAGTGCAGGTCGAGCGCGGCGTCCGGCGCCGCGGCCTCTGCATCGGTCGCGAGCGTCATGGCTGCAGCGCGGCGAGGCAGCCGGTGGCGCGCAGCACGGGTTCGATGCGTTCGCGCGCGGCGCCGTCGAGGCCGCGCCACTCGTCGCGCAGCCAGCGCAGGCACTTGGCCTGGTAGCGGAACGCGCCCTGGCTGTAGCTGCGTCCGAGCAGCTCGACGCGCACCGTCGGCTCGCCGCGTTCGACCGCCGCTGCATTGGCGACCAGGAACGGCAGGTAGGCATCGCCGATGACGCGCAGCAGATCGATCACGCCCGCCGGCAGCGCCGTGGCATCGGACAGCCATTCGCCCTGCACGCCCGAGGCTTCGTCGAGCGCGTAGATCCAGTCCAGCGTGCCGGGCGAACTGCGCCGCATGATCTCGGCCGGCGTCGGATCGTTGCGGCAGGTGAAGAGCGCGCCGAACAGACCGAAGTCGCCCAGCGACGGGCGCGAGCCGAAGAGATAGCTCTGCGTCTCGCGCAGCCGGCTCATCGCATCGAGCACGCGCGCATAGGTGGCCTCGATGACCGGCGCGTTCTGCGGCGTGGCACCGACCAGCGGCATGCGCGACACCTGGCGGTCGCGGAACTGGTCGGCTGCATGCGCGATCGTCGCCTGCGCCACGCCGCCGCCGAGCAGCTCGCCCATCACGAGCCGGTTGGTCGCGTTGCGGTCGCTCTCGTTGCCCCAGCGGTACTGGAACGCGATCTTCACGCCCCACTCGTCGCCGAAGTCGTCGATCAGGTTCGACAGGAACGCCAGCCCCGGATCGGCCGGCACCACCGAGCGATGGCCCGGATGCAACTGCTCCAGATCGAGCGCGATGAAGGTCGAGTCGGTGTGGAAGGAACGGTCGTGCGGATACCAGAGGATCGGCACGATGCGCGGCTTCACTTCGGCCAGCTCGGGGCGCACGAGCTGGAAGTCGGGCGCCCAGTCGAAACTGGCCGGCATCCAGTCGAAGGGGATGTGGCGATAGCGCAGCACGGCGCGCAGCTTGGCCGCGTACGGCGAGGCGAGGACGCCGTAAAGGCGGTAGCGATCTGACATGACGGTCTCCAGCAGGGCAACGGTTCGTTGAATGAAGCTTCGATGCTAGGAACGAAGCCCGCTGCGCTGTCATGATTGCGCGCCATCGCGTGTCGCGCAGCGGACGTTTCGCTGCTCGCCGGCGGCGCCCCGGGCCGTCAGTTGAAGTACTGGCCCGGCGTCTGGCCGACGGTGCGGCGGAACATCTCGATGAAGGCGCTCGCGCTTTCGTAGCCGACATCCAGCGCGGTGCTGGTGACCGAATCGCCCATGCCGAGCCGCACCATCGCCGCCATCAGCCGCGCCTGCCGCCGCCAATGCGCGAAGGACACGCCGGTCTCCTTGAGGAACAGCCGCGTCAGCGTGCGGCCGCTGGCGCAGGCGATGTCCGCCCAATCTTCGAGGGTGCGCGGATCGGCCGGGTTCTCGCGCAGCGCGATGCAGATGCGGCGGATGCGCGGATCCTGCGGCAGCGGCAGCAGCAGCGGCGCCACCTGGCACACGTCGATCTCGTCGAACAGCAGGCCGATCGCGCGCTCGTGATGCGCGGTCGAACGGAAGGTGGACGGATCTTCGACCACGCGCAGGATCAGTTCGCGCAGCAGCGGCGTGACGCGAACGAAGGTGCAGGCGGTGGGCAGCGGCACATCCACGTCGGAGCGGATCAGCAGGTTGCGCAGGCTCAGATTGGTGGCCGGATGGAAGGTGTGGCGCACGTGGTGCGGCACCCAGACCGCGCGCTGCGGCGGCACCACCCACGAACCGCCCATGCCCTCGATGACCATCACGCCCGAGCTCGAGAACATCAGCTGGCCGCGGCCGTGCTCGTGCGGCTCGACCGTGGTGCCCGCCGGTATCTCCATGGACAGGCCGACCATCGGCGCGGCGCCCATGTCGTGCTCGAGTTCGCTGATATGGTGGGCCGACAATTCGAACTGGTCCATCGCAGAGTCTCCGTCAGTTGCGCACCGGCGCATGATAGCCAGCGAGCGGGAAAACGCGAGTCACGCGAGCCGGCCGTGCGGCGCGCGGCCCTGTTCAGCGCCGGCCGCGCACGAGCCGGCGCACCGCGCCTTCGATGCCCGAGGGCATGAGGAACACCACGACGATCAGCAGCACGCCGTAGATCGCCCAGGTCGCGGACTTCGAGACCTGGTCCACCAGGTTCGGCACGAACTGGATGAACACGGCGCCGTAGAGCGCGCCCCGCACCGTGCCCAGCCCGCCGATGACGACGCCGATGACGAGCGTGATCGACAAGAAGAAGTTGAAGCTGTCCGGCGACACGAACTGCACGACCATCGCGCTCAGCGCGCCGGCGACGCCGGTGTAGAGCGCGCTGATGCCGAAGGTCAGCGTCTTGATGCCGGACACGTCCACGCCCATCGCCGCCGCCGCGATCGGCTGCTCGCGGATCGCGACCAGCGCGCGGCCGAGGCGCCCGCCCAGCAGGTTGCGCGCCGCCACGAAGGCCAGCAGCGTGATCGCCAGCACGCACAGGTAGAGCCATTGGTCCGGCGACAGCGGCAGGCCCGCGGGCACTTCGGGCTTGGCCAGCAGGATGCCCTGCACGCCGCCGGTCCAGTCTTCGAGCGCCTTCCACTTGAGCAACTGCGGCACCGCCACCGCCAGCGCGAAGGTCGCCAGCGCGAGGTAGTGGCCTTCGAGCCGCAGCGCGGGCAGGCCGAAGGCGAAGCCGACGACGAAGCACAGCACCGCGGCCATCGGTATCGCGGCCCAGCCGGGCGCCGCGAAGTGATCGACCAGGATCGCGGTGGTGTACGCGCCGACGGCGAAAAAGGCGCCGTGCCCGAGCGAGATCTGGCCCGAGTAGCCGACCAGCATGTTCAGGCCGAGCAGCGCGATCGCATAGATCATCGCCAGCGTGGCCTGGAACAGGTAGAAGCCGGGCGCGACCAGCGGCAGGACCAGCGCCGCGGCGGCGATCGCGCACGGCAGCAGCCATGCGGCGGCGCCGGGCTTGCGCGCGACGAGCGGGGAAGACACGGTGATGTCCGTCATGCTCAGACCCTCGTGACCACGGGCGTGCCGAACAGGCCGGAGGGCCTGAACAACAGCACGCCGATGATGAGCATCAGCGCCACGGACAGCTTGAGCTCCGTGCCGATGACATAAGCGCCGAGCACGTTCTCGAGCACGCCGACGATCACGCCGCCCGCGATCGCGCCCCAGGGGCTGTCGAGGCCGCCCAGCAGCGCGGCGGCGAAGCCGTAGATCAGCACGCCGGACATCATGCTCGGGTCGAGGTAGACCACCGGCGCGACCAGCACGCCGGCGACGGCGCCGATCGCGGCCGCGAGCCCCCAGCCGAAGGCGAGCATCCAGCCGACGCGGATGCCCACCAGCCGCGCCGACATCGGGTTGTGCGCGGTCGCCTGCATCGCGAGGCCAAGCTTCGTGAAATTGAAGAAGAGATAGAGCGCCGCCACCAACACCAGCGTCACGGCGATCGATCCCAGTTCGTGCACGGAGATGAGCGCGCTGTCGAACGCCCGGCCGCTGCCGAAGGGGCTCGGGAAGATCCGCGCGCTGTAGCCGAAGAGCCAGCCGGCGAGGCTGTTGAAGATCACCAGCAGCGCGATGAAGAGCAGCACGGTGGTGAGCGCGGGCGCGAAGCGCGCGCGATGGATGACGAAGCGCTGGATCAGCATGCCAGTCGCGAAGGCGGCGACCAGCGTGAGGCCCAGCGCGGCCCAGGCGGGCAGCCCTGCCTGCATCAGCATCCAGGCGATGTAGGTCGAGAACATGGCCATCTCGCCCTGCGCGAAGTTGAGGTGATGGGTCGACTGGTAGACGATGACCGCCGCCAGCCCGAGCGCGCCGTAGACGCCGCCCATCGCGATGCCCGAAATGATCTGGTGCAGCAAGCCTTCCATGCGGTGCTCCTGGTAGTGAGTGGTGAGATGCCGCAGGCGTATCAGTGGCCGAGGTAGGCCTGCCTGACGGCGTCGTTGCAGCGCATCTGGTCCGGCGTGCCGTGCGCGACGACGCGCCCGGTCTCCAGCAGGTAGACCTGTGTCGCGATGCCGAAAGCCAGGTTCGCGTTCTGCTCGACCAGCAGCAGGCTCAGGCCTTCCTGCTCGCGAATGGTGTGCAGGATCTGGTAGACCTCCTGCACCACCAGCGGGGCCAATCCGAACGAGGGCTCGTCGAGCATCAGCAGCGTCGGCCGCAGCATGAGCGCGCGCGCGATCGCCAGCATCTGCTGCTCGCCGCCCGACAGCGTGCCGGCCTGCTGATGGCGGCGCTGCCTGAGCCGCGGGAAGTAGGCATACATGCGCTCGAGGTCGCGCGCGACTTCCTGCCGGTTGCGGTGCAGGTAGGCGCCGAGCAGCAGATTCTCCTCGGCGCTCAGCGGCATGAAGGTGCCGCGGTCGGCCGGCACGTGGGCCACGCCGAGCCGCGCGACCGATTCGGCCGCGAGGCGCCGGCCCTGCACGCCGCACAGGCGGATGTCGCCCTCGCGCTGCACCAGGCCGCTCAGCGCCATGAGCGTGGTCGTCTTGCCGGCGCCGTTGGCGCCCAGCAGCGCCGTCACGCCGCCGCTGCGGACCTCGAAGCCGACGTCGAACAGCACCTGCGTGCGGCCGTAGTACGCGGCCAGGCCCTGCACGGCGACGATGGGTTCGGCGGGCGTCATGGCGTGGCGGCGCCGAGATAGGCTTCGATCACCGCGGGATCGTTCTGCACCTGGACCGGGCTGCCCTGCGCGATCTTGCGGCCGAAGTTGAGTGCGACGACCTGGTCCGAGATGCCCATCAGGAAACGCATGTGATGCTCGACCACCAGCACCGTGATGTCGAGGCGGCGGCGGATGTCGCGCACCAGCTCGGCCAGCGCATCGAGTTCGCCGGCGTTGAGGCCTGCCGCGGGTTCGTCCAGCAGCAGCAGGGTCGGTGCGCTGGCCAGGGCGCGTGCCAGTTCGATGCGCTTTTGCAGGCCGAAGGGCAAGGCATCGGCGCGCTGGTCGGCCCAGCGCTCGAGGCCGACGAGGCGCAGCAGCTCGTCGGCCCTGTGCGCGCTGAACGCTTCCTCGCGCCGCATCGCGCGGCTGCGGAAAACGCTGGCCAGCACGCCGGCGCGTGTGCGGCAGTGCGTACCGACGCGCACGTTGTCCATGACCGACATGGCACGGAACAGCGCGAGGTTCTGGAAGGTGCGGCCGATGCCCAGCCCGGCGATGCGATGGCGCGGCAGGCGCGACAGCGGCTGGCTGCGCCAGTAGATCTCGCCGGCCGAGGGCGCATAGAGGCGGCTGATGCAATTGAAGAGCGAGCTCTTGCCGGCGCCGTTGGGTCCGATCAGGCCGCAGATCTGCTTCTCGCGCACGCCGAAGGACACCGCGTCCAGCGCCAGCACGCCGCCGAAGCGCAGGCTGAGCTCGCGCACTTCCAGCAGGTTCCGTCCGTCGTTCATGGCCTGCATCCGTTCAGCTGACCTGGCGCTGCTGGCCGGCCCAGTACCTGGCGCGCAGGGTCTTCTTGTCCGGCTTGCCGAGCGCGGTGAGCGGCAGCGCATCGAGGAAGTCGACCGACTTGGGCGTGGCCACCGCGCCCTTCTTCTCGCGCACCCAGTGCATGATCTCGCCGGCCGTGACCGTCGCGCCCTCGCGCAGCACGATCATGGCCTTGACCGCCTCGCCCCACTTGCCGTCGGGCACGCCGATGACGGCGGCCGAGCTGATGGCCGGGTGCGCGGTGATCACATCCTCGATCTCGCGCGGATAGACGTTGAAGCCGCCCGAGACGATCATCTCCTTGCGCCGATCGACGATGTGCAGGAAGCCTTCGCCATCCTCGAACGCGAGGTCGCCGGTGTGCAGCCAGCCGCCGCGCAGCGTCTCGGCCGTCTCTTCCGGCTTGTTCCAGTAGCCCTGCATGATCGACGGACCGCGAAAGCAGATCTCGCCGATGTCACCGCGCTTGACCGGATGGTGGTCGTCGTCGAGCAGCGCCACCGTGATGCCGGGAAGCGGCCGGCCGCACGAGGCATGGCGTCCGGCCACGCCGCCCTGGTGCTCCTTCTTGCGCAGCACGGTCGCGCAGTTGGGCGCCTCGGACTGCGAGTAGATCTGCATGAACACCGGCCCGAACAGCGCGATCGCTTCCGCCAGCCGTGCGGGCGAGATCGGCGAGCCGCCGTAGATGACCGTCTCGAGCGCGGAGGTGTCGACCGGCGCCGTGCGCTGCGCCTCGATCAGCAGGTAGATCATGGTCGGCACGAGGAAGGTGCTGTTGATGCGGTCGCGCGCCACCGTGGCGAGGAACTTGCGCGCATCGAAGCCCGCATGCAGATGGATGGTGCCGCCGCGGCTCAGGATCGGCACCAGCATGCAGCCGGTCGCGTGGGTGATCGGCGTGCTGCACAGGAAGCGGATGTCCGCGGGCCATTCCCAGCCCGACAGCGTCAGCAGCACGTTCATGACCATCGAGCGGTTGGTGAGCGTCACGCCCTTCGAGCGTCCGCTGGTGCCGCCGGTGTAGAGCAGCGCCACCACATCCTCCGGATGCGACTTGGCCTTCGACTTCGCCGGCGCCCCGGTCATCGGCAGCGAGAAGATGTCGGTGGCAAAGTCCGAGGCGCCATGCGAGAACACATGCCGCAGCGAGGTCGCGCGGGACAGCAACTGCCGGGCGTGCTCTCCGAACTGCGCCGGCTCGACCACCAGCGCCGACACTTCCGCGTCCTCGAGGATGTAGGCATGGTCGTCGACCGAGCCCATCGGATGCAGCGGCGTGTAGCGCAGGCCGAGCGCGAACGAGGCCAGCTGGACGATGACGGCGTCGATCCGGTTGCTCGACAGCTGGGCGATGCCATCGGTGCGCGCGAGCCCGGCGCTCAGCAGGCGGTCCTGCATCTGGTGCACGGCGGTGCGCAGCGCCGCGTAGCTGAGGCTGCGTCCGTCCTGGACCAGCGCGGGCGCGTCGGGGTTCTGCTGCAGCGCGAGCTCGACGAGGTCCGAGTAGGTGGCGCTGTCGTGGAGGTGGCGGTCGATCATGGGTCTCCTTCGGGATCTGGGGCGGCGCGCCGGCGTGCCGCGCCGGTCGTCCTGATGTCCCGCACGATACGGATCCGCGCCGCGGCCGGTGTCGAAGTCGGGCCGTTCAATGCCGCGAAACGGACAGCCTCTCCCGCGGACCGGCGAACTGGCCATTTCCCGATATGAATCGGCGCAGACGCCGCAGTGCGCGCCGCACCCCTTGCCTAGACTGGATTGCGACAGCGTCGAAAAAACTTCCGGAGACACAAGGACCATGGACACGCCTCTTCCCCTCTCGCGCCGCAAGCTGCTCACGCTGGCGGCCGCTTCCGTCGCCCTGCCCGCGCGCGCGCAGGCCAGCTCGGAGATCCTGATCGGCCAGACCATGCCGTACAGCGGTCCCGCCTCGTCGTACGGCGTCATCGGCCGAGCCGAGGCGGCCTACTTCGAGAAGGTGAATACCGAGGGCGGCATCGCCGGGCACAAGCTGCGATTCCTGTCGCAGGACGACGGCTACAGCCCGCCGAAGACGGTCGAGCAGACACGCCGGCTGGTGGAGCAGGAGAAGGTGGCGATGATCTTCGGCACCTTCGGCACGCCGACCAATGCGGTGATCCGCAAGTACCTCAACGCCGCGAAGGTGCCGCACCTGTTTCCCACCGGCGGCGCCGACCAGTGGGACGATCCCAAGGGCGCGCCATGGACCTTCGGCTGGCAGCCGAACTACAACACCGAGATGCGCATCTATGCGGAGTTCGTGCTCGCGGAACGGCCGCAGGGAAAGATCGGCATCCTCTACCAGAACGACGACGTCGGCCGCGACAACCTGCGCGGTCTGCGCCAGGGCCTGGGCGCGGCGGCGGACCGGATGATCGTCAAGCAAGTGAGCTACGAGAGCACCGACGCCACGGTGGATTCGCAGGTGATCAGCCTGCGCGAATCCGGCGCGGATGTGTTCTTCAATGCCGCGGCCGGCAAGTTCGCCGCGCAGGCCATCCGCAGGGCGTCCGATCTCGGCTGGAAGCCGCTGCAGATCGTGAGCAACTATTCGAGCTCGGTGGCCGCGGTGCTGGCGCCGGCCGGGCTCGACAAATCGAAGGGCATCGTCTCGACACAGTTCCAGAAGGACCCGAACGATCCGCGCTGGCGCAAGGATGCGGGCTACCTCGAATGGCTGGCCTGGATGGACAAGTACTACCCGCAGGGCGACAAGACCGACATCTTCAACGTCTACGGCTACCTCTCGGCCCAGACCCTGGTCGAGGTGCTCAAGCTGTGCGGCAAGGATTTCAGCCGCGAGAACGTGCGCCATGCGGCCGAGTCGCTGCAGCGCGTCGAACTTCCGATGCTGATGCCGGGCATCACGCTCAGCACGAGCCCGACCCGCCACGTGCCGATCCGCCAGCTCTACCTGATCCGCTTCGATGGCGCTTCGTGGCAGGCCTTCGGCGACGCCAAGGGCGGCGCCGCGTGAACGGCGAGGCGCAGCAAGCCGGGCCATTGACCGGGGTGCGGGTGATCGAACTCGCAGCCCAGGGGCCGGTCCCCTTCTGCGCCATGATGCTGGCCGACATGGGCGCCCGGGTGCTGCGGATCGGGCGCCCCGGCGAGGACGCCGGCACGCCCTCGGCGATCGGCCTGGCGCCGCGTGACGACATCCTGCTGCGCCACCGCGAGCACCTGGCCGTGGACCTCAAGGATCCCGACGGCATTGCGCTCGTGCGGCAGTTGACCGCCAATGCGGACGTGCTGATCGAGGGCTTTCGTCCCGGCGTCGCGGAACGCCTCGGCCTGGGTCCGGACGTCCTGCTGGCCTCGCGCCCTTCGCTGGTCTACGCACGGCTGACCGGCTGGGGCCAGACGGGACCGAATGCGCGGCTCGCGGGACACGACATCAACTTTCTCGCCGCGACGGGCGCACTGGCGGCACTCGGGCGCCCGGGCACGCCGCCTGCGCCGCCCTTGAACCTCGTGGCCGATTTCGGCGGCGGCGGCATGTTCGGCGCGCTCGGCATCGTGGCGGCGCTGTACGAGGCGCGCCACTCCGGCCAGGGACAGGTCGTCGATGCCGCCATGGTGGACGGCGTGGGCTGTCTCATGTCGACCGTGCAGAGCCTGAGGACGGCGGGCATGTGGTCGAACGATCGCGGCGCCAATGCGCTCGATGGCGGCGCGCCCTGGTACGACTGCTACGAGACCTCGGACGGACGCTACATCGCGCTCGGCTGCGTCGAGCCGCAGTTCTTCCAGGGGATGACCGCGCTGCTGGAACTCGATCCGGTCTACGCACGCCGGCAGTTCGACCGCCAGGCATGGCCGTCGATGCGGCGTGCGATCGCCGAGCGGATCCGGGCGCAGCCATGGCAGGCGTGGGTCACGCGCCTGGCCGACACCGACCTGTGCATCACGCCGGTCTGGCGTGGCGATGAAGCGGCACGGCTGCCGGCGCTGCGCGCACGCGGCAGCCACGTCGACGTGAACGGGCAATGCCAGCCGGCACCGGCGCCGCGCTTCTCGCGCACACCGGGCCGCCCGAGGACACCGGCACCGCCGATATCCTCAACGGCGTGAATCGCCGCTACGATGCGCCTCGCGCCGCACTTTCCCGGCGCGGACGATCCATGCCCCTCCATCCCCGAGCCTTCCATGCCTTGCTGCGCTGCCTGGGCATCGTTCTGGCCTGCCTGCTGTCGGCCTGCGCCGGCCTGCCGCCGCACGCGAGCGCGCCGGCCGTCACCGCCATCCCTGCATCGCCCGCGACCGAGCTGGGACGGCTCACCGTGCCCTATGCGAACCCGCCCGACGGCCGCTCCGCCGCGCGCGTGATGCCGCAGGCCGCCTTCGCGCTGGACGCACGCCTCGCGCTGATCCGCCATGCCCAGACCTCGCTCGATCTGCAGTACTACCTGCTGGGCAATGACAAGACCGGCAAGCTGATCCTGCGCGAACTGCGCGATGCGGCCCAGCGCGGCGTGCGCGTGCGGCTGCTGCTCGACGACTTCTACACCGTCAAGCTCGACCCGATGCTGCTGGGCCTGAGCGCCTATCCGAACGTGGAGGTGCGCCTGTTCAATCCCTTCGTGTCCGGGCGCGATCACGCGGCCACGCGCTGGATGGGCTTCTTCGCCGACTTCCACCGGCTCAACCACCGGATGCACAACAAGCTGTTCGTGGTCGACGGCGCGCTGGCCATCGCGGGCGGGCGCAACCTCGCCGACGAGTATTTCCTGCGCAGCCGCGACGCGAATTTCATCGACCTGGACATGCTGCTGGCCGGCCCGGTGGTGAACGAGCTCGAAGGCATCTTCGACACCTACTGGAACAGCGAAGTGGTCTATCCGCTGCACGCCGTCGTGCAGCCGACCGAATCGCCCGAAGCCCTGCGCACCCGCTTCGATGCGCTGACGTCTCCCGCGGTGGCGCCGCCGCCCGATCCGACGCCGGAAACGGATGTCTTCGGCGAGCCGCCGCTCAGCGCCGTGCTCGCGAGCGGCAAGCTGACGCTGATCCGTGCCCGCGCCGACGCGGTGGCCGATGCACCGACCAAGGCACTCGGGCTCGACGCGCAGGAGGCCGGCGGCCGGCAGCGTCCGCCCACGCTGGCCGAACGCATGCTCGGCCTGTTCGACCTCGCCAAGTCCGACATCACGATCGTCTCGCCCTACTTCATTCCGGGCGACGCCGGCATGGAGCACATCCGGCGCCTGCGCGCGCGTGGCGTGCAGATCTCGGTCGGCACCAATTCGCTGGCCGATACCGACGAGCCGCTGGTCAACATCAACTACAACAACTACCGCGTCGCGATGCTCAAGGAGGGCGTCACGCTGTACGAGGTCAGTTCCACGCAGATCCGTCGCAGCCGGAGCCTGCGCCGGGTGTTCGGCCAATCGCGCGGCCGCCTGCATGCCAAGCTGGCGATGATCGACCGCGAATGGATCCTGGTCGGCTCGCTCAACTTCGACCCGCGCTCGGCCTACATCAACACCGAGGTCGGCGTGCGCATCCAGAGCTTCGAGGTGGCGCACCAGGTCATCGACGCCATGCAGATCGACAACGTCGACAGCGTCTACAAGGTCCAATTGAAGCCCGGCACCGACCAGGTCCAGTGGGTCAGCACGGACGGCGACAATGCGGTCCTCGACGACGAACCCGACGCCAACCTGTTCGTGCGGCTCAAGCTGCTGATGTTCTCGTGGTTCGTGCCGACCGACCTGCTCTGATTTCACTCCACACCTTCGCATGACCACGCCTGCCCCAGCGCTTCCGCCCTTTCACCTCGCCTTCCCGGTCCGCGAC
Organism: Variovorax sp. SRS16; assembly: GCF_901827165.1. NCBI lineage: Bacteria > Pseudomonadati > Pseudomonadota > Betaproteobacteria > Burkholderiales > Comamonadaceae > Variovorax > Variovorax sp. SRS16. The sequence continues at coordinate 1,137,747 of NZ_LR594666.1, read as the reverse complement.
ATCGCCGAGGCACGACGCTTCTATGGCGAACTGCTGGGCTGTCCGGAAGGCCGCAGCGCCCCCGAGTGGGTCGACTTCAATTTCTACGGCCACCAGATCGTCGCGCACCTGGCGCCCGGCGAATGCGGCCACAAGGCCACCAGCGCGGTCGACGACCATCAGGTGCCGGTGCGGCACTTCGGCGCCATCCTGTCGCTCGCGCAATGGCACGAGATGGCCGACAAGCTGCGCGCCGCAGGCACGCAGTTCGTCATCGAGCCCTACGTCCGGTTCCAGGGCGAAGTGGGCGAACAGGCCACGATGTTCTTCCTCGATCCTTCAGGCAACGCGCTCGAGTTCAAGGCCTTCGCCGACATGGCGTCGCTGTTCGCGAAATAGGCCGCGGGCTTCGTCAACCCAGCTGCGCCTGCAGCGCGGCGAGCACACGGTAGCAGGGCAGAACACTGGCGACGCCGGCGTTCGGTTCGCGGCCTTCCCGAATGGCGGCGAAGAACTCGCGGTCCTGCAATTCGATGCCGTTCATCGACACGTCGACGCGCGAGACGTCGATCGGCGTCTCCTTGCCGTCGAACAGGTCGTCGTAGCGCGCGAGGTAAGTTCCGCTGTCGCCGATGTAGCGGAAGAAGCTGCCCAGCGGGCCGTCGTTGTTGAAGGAGAGGCTGAGCGTGCACAGCGCGCCGCTGCTGCTCTTGAGCTGGATCGACATGTCCATCGCGATGCCCAGCACCGGATGCACCGGCCCCTGCAGCGCATGGGCCGCGACGATCTCGCCGCCGGCCTGCCACGCGAACAGGTCCACCGTGTGGGCCGCGTGGTGCCACAGCAGGTGGTCGGTCCAGCTGCGCGGCTGGCCCAGCGCATTGATGTTGCTGCGGCGAAAGAAGTAGGTCTGCACGTCCATCTGCTGCAGCGCGAACTCGCCCGCCGCGATCCGCCGGTGCACCCACTGGTGGCTGGGGTTGAAGCGGCGCGTGTGGCCGCACATCGCCACCAGGCCGGTGCGCCGCTGAAGGGCCGCGACCGCCTCGGCATCGGCCAGGCTGTCGGCCAGCGGAATTTCGACCTGCACATGCTTGCCGGCCGCAAGGCAGGCCTGCGCCTGGGCCGCATGCATCGGTGTCGGCGTGCAGAGGATCACGGCATCGATCTCCTTCAGCGCGAGGCTGTCGGCCAGCTCGGTGGTTGCATGTGCGATGCCGTGGCGTTGTGCGACTTCGCGCGTCTTCCCGAGCTCGCGGCCGACCAGCGACACCACCTCGACGCCGTCGATCACGCGGATCGCATCGAGGTGCTTGAGGCCGAAGGCGCCCGCGCCGGCCAGCGTCACCCTCAGCGTTTTCATGGGCCCTGGCGCACGGGACGGGGACGGCGCGGAACGCCGAGGCCGCACTCGAGGTCGCGGTCCCATTGCGCAAGGCTTGCCGCCGCGCGGTAGGTCGTTTCGAGAAAGCGCAGCAAGGCGGCATCGGGATCGGCCGCGCTGCGAACCACGTCGTACGGCAGCAGCCACTCGCCCATCGCCGGCGCCCAGACCGCACCGGCCGGCTCGACCACCGCGCGATCGAAGCCCTCCGGCGTCGGATACGCATACGAATAGAAGGCCGCGCTGGGGGACGCATCGTTGCCGGGCCAGAAGCCCGCGCTGCTCACTTCGTGCGAATAGGCTTCACGGGTGACGGCATCCGGCAGGCCCGCGATGCCGCCCGGATGCAGCGGCGCGGCGCGGCCGGAAAAGCGCGTGACGGCCAGGTCGAAGCTGCCCCAGAACAGATGCACCGGGCTCGACTTGCCGAGGAAGGCGGTGCGGAACAGGCGAAAGACGCGGTCCACCTGCACGAGCGCACGCCAGAACGCCTGCACCGCCTGGGCGTCGTAGGCGGCATGCACCTCGTCGTCGGTGAAACGGATGGGCGCTGGCACTTCGTTGGGCAGGCCATCGATCGCGACGCGAACGCCGACCGCATCGAGCTCGGCCATGACGCGGCGATGGAAGGCGGCGACCGACATCGGTTCGAGCGCAAAGCCGCGGTCCGGCCCCTCGGAGCTGCGCACGACCAGCCGCTGCGCGAGCAGGTCGAAGTCGATCTCGATCAGGCCCGCGCCCGTATGGATCGGCGAGGTGCCGAAGCCGTGCGCATTGACGTACAGCGGCACATGCCAGCCGTGGTTGAGCCAGGGCGTGAGCGCGAGGCGCACCTTGCCGACGATCTGCGTCCAGAGCTGGAAGGTGAGCGCGGTGTCGCGCCATGCCGCGTAGTCCAGCATCGGCCAGCGGGCGGCGTTGTCGTGGGTGCTTTGCATCGCGGCATTCTCCATGCAGTCAGGGGCGTGGACGTAGCCCGCCGGGCGCCATTGTCCGATCTCATCGGACGCATCCGGAAAAGCGCCACACTAAACTGCCTCATGCCGACCGCACCATCCTCCGATTCATCCATCCCCACGTCCGCCGCACACCCGCTGGACAACGTCATCTGGAGCGCGCTCACGCACCGCCATCAGGCCGCGCTCGCGCTCGGCGACGGCGCGGCACGGCGCTATCCGGCGGAGTTCGCACCCTTCGGCGCGATGGCCGATGCATCGGCCGCCGGTTTCCATGCGTTGGCCGGGCTGCTGACGCCGGGCGAGCAGGTGGCGCTGGTCACTGCCGGCGACGTGACGCCCACGGCCGAATTCGAAATCCTCCTGCAGAAACCCATCGTGCAGATGGTGCAGTCGAAGCCTTCCGGCGATCAGGCCGCAGACCCTCGGATGGCGCCGCTCGGGCCGGACGATGCGACGGACATGCGAGCGCTGGCCGAGCTGACGAAGCCGGGCCCGTTCAGCAGCCGCACGCAGGAACTCGGCGCGTTTCTCGGCGTGCGAGAGAACGGCCGCCTTGTCGCCATGGCGGGCGAGCGCATGCATCTCGACGGGTACGCGGAAGTCAGCGCGGTATGCACGCATCCGGATGTTCGCGGACGGGGCCTGGCGCGCTCGCTGGTGAGGGCCGTGTCCGCGCGCATCGCTGCGCGCGGCGAGATCCCCTTCCTGCATGCCTTCGAAGACAACGACTCGGCGATCGCGCTCTATGCCAGCCTGGGCTTCGATCTGCGAGCGACCCTGCGGCTGACCGTGCTGCGCCACCAACCCGCCGCCGGGTGATTCCGCGGCGCCTACCGGGCGCCCGCTCTCTTCGCGACCGTGACCGTGCGCACATGCAGCGCTCGACCGGCCCCCAGCCCACTGATCAACATCGCCGCGCCGACCCCCACGAACAGGAAGCCCGACGCATCGAAGCTGCCGGTCCAGCCGCGCAAGAGGCCCACCAGCATCGGTCCGCAGGCGGCGATCAGATAGCCCACGCCCTGCGCCATGCCGGAGAGCTGCGCGGCGACATGCGGATCGGGCGAGCGCAGCACGATCAGCGTGAGCGCCAGCGCGAACGAAGCGCCCTGGGCGATACCGAGCAGCACCGCCCAGCCCCAGACGCCGGACAACGGCGCGAAGAGGCAGCCCAGCATCGCCGCGACCGTGAACACGGCGACGGCGGCCGCCATGCCGGACTGGTTGCGGCACCGGACCGCGATCGACGGCGCCACGAGGCAGGTGACCACCTGGACGATGACCGAGAGCGACACCACGTAGCCGGCCGCGTCGCCGGCCAGTCCGCGTTCGCGCAGGATCGGCGCGAGCCAACCCATGACGATATAGGCGAGCGAGGACTGCAACCCCATGAACAAGGTCACCTGCCAGGCCAGCCGATCGCGCCACAGCCCGCGCACCGCATAGCCCGATTCGCTGGCCATCGGGCGCAGCGGCAGCGCCTGCGGCGCCCACAGCAGCGTGATGACCGCCGCCGGCACCGCCCACAACGCCAGCGCATGCGTCCAGCCGCCGCCCAGCGCGTGCGACAGCGGCACCGTGAGGCCGGCGGCGCTGGCGGCACCGCCGCACACCGCCATCGTGTACAGGCCCATCATGAGCGCTTCGTGGCGCGCGAAGTCGCGCTTGACCAGGCCCGAGAGCAGCACGTTGCTGACCGCAATGCCCGTGCCCGCGATCGCCGATGCGAGGAACAGCAGCGGGATGCTGCCGGCGCCGCGCAGCAGCGTGCCGACCAGGATCAGCACCATGCAGCCCAGCAGCGTGCGCTCCGTCCCGACACGGCGTCCGAGCCAGGGCGCGAGCGGCGCGAACAGGCCCAGGCAGATCACCGGCAGCGTCGTGAGAAAACTGGCCGCCGTCGGCGACAGCCCGGTCGCCGCCATGATCTCGGGCAGCATGACCGACAGGCTGGAAAACACCGGCCGCAGGTTGAACGCGATCAGCACGACGCTCAGGCCCAGCAGCAACTGGCGGCTTCGGCTCTCGGCGGGCGTCGGGCGGGGCGGCGGAAGGTTGTCGGCTTCGACGTCGATCAGCAGGTCGGCGGCAGGGAGCGTGGCGAATGGGGTGGGGTTCATGGGGTGGCAGACGCGAACGCCTTGGAGATGTGCGCCATGAAATCGCGGACCGTGGCGGCAGCCCGTTCCGGGTCGCGGCTGGCAATGGCTTCGACGATGGCCTGGTGCGCAGCCTCGTCGGGTTCGGGCAGTTCGATGGCCGCGGTGGCGGCGATGGTTTCGCGGATGTAGCCCGTGACGAAGCGGCAGGTCTCCACCAGGGCCAGATTGCCGGACATGTCGACGATGGCGAGGTGAAAAGCCAGATCGCGATCGACGAAGCCGGCCGCGCCGCCGGCATCCTCGGCCCGGCCGCGCCGCTCGAGCAGGGTTCGAAGCTGCTGCAGGTCGCCGGCGGTATGGCGCAGCGCCGCGAGACGCGCCGCTTCGGCCTCGAGCGCACAACGCAGCTCGAACTGGTCGCGCAGGCTGGCGCGGCGCAGCTTCTGCAGGCTGGTCGACGCGTCCACATCCGAGCGCACATAGGTGCCCGATCCCTGGCGCACTTCGAGCAGCCCGCCCGACACCAGCGTCTTGACCGCTTCGCGCACCGTGCCGCGGCTCACGCCCAGCATCTGCGCGAGATGGGGTTCGATGGGAATGCGGGTGCCGACGGCCCAGCGCCCGTTGGCGATCTCGGCGCGAATGCCGTCGGCGGCGGCGTTGGAAAGCGAAGCGCGGGGAGCGTGCTGGAGCATGGATGTGGAGCGGCCCGATTCAATCATCGAATCATTGGATGATTTTAGAACCCATCCAATGCCGGACGGTCCGCAGGGTCTCATCGCCCGCATCGCGCGCATTCCGCCGAGCTTGAAAAGCGCCAAAACACCCTTATGATTAGCACTCGCTGAAGCAGAGTGCTAACAAGCACCTTCGCCCAGTCGACGGAAGCCGGCGGTGACGCCAGCACCCAAACCCAACCAGTTTCTTATCCAGGAGATGCAATGAAACTTCGTCCTTTGGCCGATCGCGTGATCGTCAAGCGTGTTGACAGTGAAACCAAGACCGCCTCGGGCATCGTGATCCCCGACGCCGCCGCCGAGAAGCCCGATCAGGGCGAGGTGCTGGCCGTCGGTCCCGGCAAGAAGAACGACAAGGGCGAACTCGGCGCGATGAGCGTCAAGGTCGGCGACCGTGTCCTGTTCGGCAAGTACAGCGGCCAGACCGTCAAGGTCGACGGCGACGAACTGCTGGTCATGAAGGAAGAAGACCTCTTCGCGGTCGTCGAGAAGTAACTCGCTTCCACCCGCTCACTCAATCTCAACTGAATTCTTCGGAGAAATCTCATGGCAGCAAAAGACGTAGTCTTCGGCGGTGAAGCCCGCGCGCGCATGGTCGAGGGTGTCAACATCCTCGCCAACGCAGTCAAAGTGACCCTGGGCCCCAAGGGCCGCAACGTGGTGCTCGAACGTTCGTTCGGTGCCCCGACCGTGACCAAGGACGGCGTGTCCGTGGCCAAGGAAATCGAACTCAAGGACAAGCTGCAGAACATGGGCGCCCAGCTCGTGAAGGAAGTGGCTTCCAAGACTTCGGACAACGCCGGTGACGGCACCACCACCGCGACCGTGCTGGCCCAGGCCATCGTTCGCGAAGGCTTCAAGCTGGTCGCCGCCGGCATGAACCCGATGGACCTGAAGCGCGGCATCGACAAGGCGGTCACCGCCCTGGTCGAGCAGCTCAAGAAGGCATCCAAGGCCACCACGACCTCGAAGGAAATCGCGCAAGTCGGCTCGATCTCGGCCAACAGCGACGAAACCATCGGCAAGCTCATCGCCGACGCGATGGACAAGGTCGGCAAGGAAGGCGTGATCACCGTCGAAGACGGCAAGTCGCTCGAGAGCGAACTCGACGTCGTCGAAGGCATGCAGTTCGACCGCGGCTACCTGTCGCCCTACTTCATCAACAACCCCGAGAAGCAATCGGCGCTGCTCGAGAACCCGTTCGTGCTGCTGTTCGACAAGAAGATCAGCAACATCCGCGACCTGCTGCCGACGCTGGAACAAGTCGCCAAGGCCGGCCGTCCGCTGCTGATCGTTGCCGAAGAAGTCGAAGGCGAAGCCCTTGCTACTTTGGTCGTGAACACGATCCGCGGCATCCTGAAGGTCGTGGCCGTCAAGGCACCGGGCTTCGGCGACCGTCGCAAGGCCATGCTGGAAGACATCGCCATCCTGACGGGCGGCAAGGTCATCGCTGAAGAAGTGGGCCTGACGCTCGAGAAGGTGACGCTGGCCGATCTGGGCCAGGCCAAGCGCATCGAAGTGGGCAAGGAAAACACCATCATCATCGACGGCGCCGGCGCCGCTGGCGACATCGAAGCCCGCGTCAAGCAAGTGCGCGTGCAGATCGAGGAAGCCACCAGCGACTACGACCGCGAAAAGCTGCAAGAGCGCGTGGCCAAGCTGGCCGGCGGTGTGGCCGTGATCAAGGTCGGCGCTGCCACCGAAGTCGAAATGAAGGAAAAGAAGGCCCGCGTCGAAGACGCCCTGCACGCCACCCGCGCTGCAGTGGAAGAAGGCGTGGTCGCCGGCGGCGGCGTGGCGCTGCTGCGTGCCAAGCAAGCCGTGGGCGACAAGCTCAAGGGCGACAACGCTGACCAGGACGCCGGCATCAAGCTGGTGCTCAAGGCCATCGAAGCGCCGCTGCGCGAGATCGTCAACAACGCCGGCGGCGAAGCCAGCGTGGTGGTCAATGCCGTCTACGCCGGCAAGGGCAACTACGGCTTCAATGCCCAGAACGACACCTACGGCGACATGCTCGAGCTCGGCATCCTGGACCCGACCAAGGTGACCCGCACCGCGCTGCAGAACGCTGCCTCGGTCTCGTCGCTGCTGCTGACGACCGAAGCCATGGTCGCCGATGCGCCGAAGGACGAAGCCGGTGCCGGTGGCGGCGGCATGCCCGACATGGGCGGCATGGGTGGCATGGGCGGGATGGGCATGTAATTGCTCGCCCCCAGGCTGCGGCGCACTTCGTGTCGCCTACGCCTTCCCCCTACCGGGGGCGGTGCCTGCCGACCGGCTTAGCCGGATCGGCGGCACCTCACGAACAGAAAAGGTCGCCTTGGCGGCCTTTTTCTTTTTGGAGATCGGGTCGCTTCGGCGGCTTTTTTATTGCAGCTCGAAGGAGAAGACGGCGCCTTTGTCGGCGCGTTGCAGCAGGTGGATGTGGCTGCCGTGGAGTTGCAGGATCTTCTGCACGATGACGAGGCCGAGACCGCCGCTGCGCTCGGCGGTCGATGAAAAGACCGGCCGCGTGAAAAGGCCGGTGCGCAGTTCGCCGGGAATGCCGGGGCCGGTGTCGCTGATCTCGACGCCGACGCCGCCCTTGTCCTGGCGCAGCGCGACCACGATCTCACCGCCCGCGGGCGTGTGGCGGATCGCGTTGTCGAGCAGATTGGTCAGCACGCGCTCGATCATGCCGAGGTCGGCAGTGACGACGGGCAGGCCCGAAGGGATGTCGGCGACCAGCCGCTGCTGCCTGGCTTCGGCCGCCAGTTCGAATTTCTGGAACACGTCCTGCACGAGATCGGCCAGCGCGAAGCTTTCCTTCTCGGGCTTGACCACGCCGTACTCGAGGCGCGCGAGTTCGAACAGCTCCTGCGCGAGCCGCCCGACCTTGCGGCTCTGGCCCAGCGCGATTTCGAGATAGCGGCGCCGCTCGTCGGGGGCGAGCGAATCGGCCTTGAGCAGCAAGGTCTCGAGATAGCCGTGCAGCGAAGTGAGCGGCGTGCGCAGGTCGTGCGAGATGTTGGCGAACAGTTCCCTGCGCTGCTGGTCCTGCGTGCGGAGCTCGCGCCATTGCTCGGCGATGCGCCGCGTCATCTGCGCGAAGGCCTGGCCCAGCGTGGCGATCTCGTCGCCGCCGCGGCTCGCCTGCGCGAGCACCGGCTCGGCGCCTTCGAGCGCGGCCACGCCTTCGCTCTCGAAGCGCTGCACCACGGCGGTCAGCGCACGCAAGGGCCGCGTGATCAGATGGAAGGCCGCCAACCCCGCCAGCAAGCCCAGCAGCGCGACCAGCGCGATCGACCAGAGCGTGGCGCGCAGCACGCTGCCGGCCGCGACGTTCGCGACCACGGCGTCGCGGTCCTCGCCGGACAGCACCACGTACACATAGCCCGCATCGTGCCCGTCGACCTGGAGCGGCGCCGCGCTGAAGACCTTGCGCACGCCGTCTCCGCGCGGATCGTCGCCCACGATCGGCAGCGGCGCGCCTTCCAGCAGGCGCCGTATCGGCGCCACGTCGACGCGCTCGCGCTTGAGATGGCCGGGCGGCGCGGCCTGCGCCACGATGCGGCCATCGGGCGCCAGCAGGTACACCTCGACGCTGGGGTTCACCGCCATCAGCTTGTCGAACAGGTCGCGCACCGCGGCCTCGTTGAGCCCGCCGCGCTGCATGAGCTCCGAATTGCCGGCGATATGGGCCGCGAGGCCGCTGGACAGGCGCTGCGTCACCTCCTGTTCGTGCCGGCCGCTGGCCGCCATCTGCAGCCAGGCCGATGCGCCGCAGCAAGCCAGCAACAGCACCGCGAACACCACGGACAGGCGTTGCGACAACGAAGCCGGGCGCAGCTTCATGGGCTCGCCTCGCTGCCCGCCGGCGCGGCCAGCTTGTAGCCGCGTCCCCACACCGTGAGGATGCGGCGCGGCTCGGCCGGATCGGTCTCGACCTTGAGCCGCAGCCGGTTGATGTGCGTGTTCACCGTGTGCTCGTAGCCGTCATGCTGGTAGCCCCAGACCTGGTTGAGCAGATCGAGCCGCGAGAACACCTTGCCGGGATGGCGCGCGAAGAAGTAGAGCAGGTCGAATTCGCGCGGCGTGAGCTCGACGGGCTTGCCCTCGACCTGCACCTCCCGCGCGACCGGGTCGATGCAGAGCGCGTCGAGGTCGAGCCGGCCCGACTCCATGCGCGCGTTGCGCGCCATCGCCTCGGTGCGGCGCAGCAAGGCCCGCACGCGCGCCACCAACTCCAGCACCGAGAAGGGCTTGGCCAGGTAGTCGTCGGCGCCCAGTTCCAGGCCCAGGATGCGGTGCACTTCGCTGGAGCGCGCACTGGTGATGATGATCGGCGTGTAGCGCGTCATTGCGCGCGCGCGGCGGCAGATCTCGAGGCCGTCGATGCCGGGCAGCATCAGGTCGAGGATCAGCGCATCCCAGTTGCCGCGCTCGAGTTCGCGCAGGCCCGCATGCCCGTCGGCCGCATGCTCGACGGCGTAGCCCTCGTCGCGCAGGTGCATGCGCAGCAGCTCCGCGATGTGGGCATCGTCCTCGACGATCAGAACGCGTTTGACGGGATCCATGGCACGGATTGTCCCGCGATATCGCCGGCGCAGTTATCACGATTAATTGAACTCTTCGTGATGAAACGGCCACCGGATGCGCCCAACAATGCGCCCCATGACACGCAGCGACACCCCATCTGACCTCACGCCGATCCATCCGGCCTGGATGCGAATCGCCCATTGGCTCAACGCCCTGGCGGTGCTGGTGCTGGTCACCAGCGGCTGGCGCATCTACGACGCCTCGCCTTTCTTTCCGTTCGAGATCCCGGCCTCGATCACGCTCGGCGGCTGGCTCGGGGGGGCCCTGCAATGGCATTTCGCGGCGATGTGGCTGCTGGTTGCGAACGGCGTTGTCTACCTGGTTCTGAACATCGTGAGCGGGCGACTCTGGCGCAAGTTCTTTCCACTGTCGATCGCCGGCATCTGGCACGACGCGATGGCGGCGTTGAAGGGCCAGCTCTCGCATGCCGACCCGCGCCGCTACAACAGCGTCCAGCGTGTCGCCTACCTGTTCGTGATGCTGGACATCACGCTGCTGGTGCTTTCGGGCCTGGTGCTGTGGAAGTCGGTGCAGTTTCCGCTCTTGCGCGAACTGCTGGGCGGCTACGACTTCGCGCGCCGCATCCACTTCGTGGCGATGGCGGCGCTGGTCGGCTTCGTGGCCGTGCACCTCGTCATGGTGGCGCTGGTGCCGCGCACCCTGCTCGCGATGCTGAGCGGCCGCGCCGGGAGGACCACCGCATGAAGCTCTTCAAGCGTCCCGCGCTCACCGGCGTGGACAGCGAGGCCGCACTGGCCGAAGCGCGCAAGCTGATCGCGCGCCGCGTCGACCAGCCGGCCCGCCGCGCCTTCCTGCAACGCTCGCTGACGATGGGCGGCCTGTCGTTGCTGAGCGGCTGCAGCATCACCGACAACGAGACAGTCGACGCGGCGCTCACGCGCATCTCGCGCCTCAACGACACGGTGCAGGGCTGGATCTTCGATCCGAACCGGCTGGCACCGACCTACCCCGACTCGATGATCACGCGCCCCTTTCCGTTCAATGCCTACTACGGCGAGGACGAGGTCCGCGTGATCGAGGAAGCAGGCTACAAGCTCGAAGTCACGGGCATGGTCGCCGACAAGCGCAGCTGGACCCTGGCCGAATTGCGCGCGATGCCGCAGGAAGACCAGGTCACGCGGCATATCTGCGTCGAAGGCTGGAGCGCGATCGGCAAATGGGGCGGCGTGCGCTTCGCCGATTTCCTGCGCCGCATCGGCGCCGACACGAGCGCGAAGTACGTCGGCTTCAAGTGCGCGGACGACTACTACACCAGCATCGACATGCCCACGGCGCTGCACCCGCAGACGCTGCTCACGCTGACCTATGACAGCCAGCCGCTGCCGCCGAAGTACGGCTTTCCGATGAAGCTGCGCATGCCGACCAAGCTGGGCTACAAGAACCCGAAGCACATCAAGGCGATCTTCGTCACCAACACCTACCCTGGCGGCTATTGGGAAGACCAGGGCTACAACTGGTTCGGCGGCAGTTGAGTCGATTCGACTCGGCGCTGTTGACGCTCGCGGCCGTGTTCTCCCGAACGGGCCATTTGAAATCAAGACTCTTTGAGGACACTGAAATGAACAAGCTCACCGCAACCCTGCTGGCCACCTGCATGGCCATCGGCTCCGTCTCGGCCTTCGCCGCGGACGAAATGAAGAAGGACGACGGCATGGCCAAGGATTCCATGAGCAAGGACGGCATGAAGAAGGATTCCATGGCGAAGGACTCGATGTCCAAGAACAGCATGATGAAGAAAGACTCGATGGCCAAGGACTCGATGTCGAAAGACAGCATGTCGAAGGACTCGATGGGCAAGGACGAGATGAAGAAGTAGCCGTCGTCGACGACAGGCTCCGTCGGAGGACTCTCATGATCTATTTCATCCTGTCGTATCTGGCCGGAGCGCTGACGATCGTTGCGCCCTGCATCCTGCCCGTCCTTCCTTTCGTGTTCGCGCGCGTCGGCGAACCCTTCGTCCGCAGCGGGCTGCCGCTGCTGGCGGGCATGGCACTCAGCTTCGCGGGCGTCGGCACGCTCGCCGCCGTCGCCGGGAACTGGGCCGTCGAGGCCAACGGGTACGGCCGCATGGCGGCGATCGCACTGCTGGCGGCCATGGGCGTCGCGCTGATCGCGCCTCGCCTGGCGCAGCGCCTGACGGCGCCGCTGGTGAGTCTTGGTGCGCGGCTTTCCAACACGGCCAGCCGACGCTCGGCATCGACCGGGCATACGGTCCTCCCCTCTCTTTTGCTCGGCGTTGCGACCGGTCTTCTGTGGGCGCCCTGCGCCGGACCGGTGCTGGGACTGATCCTGACCGGCGCCGCACTGGAAGGCCCCGGCGTGCGGACCTCGCTGCTGCTGCTGACCTATGCGGCCGGCGCCGTCACTTCGCTGGCCCTCGCGCTGCTGCTCGGCGGGCGCGTCTTCGCCGCGATGAAGCGCTCGCTGGGCATCGGCGAATGGCTTCGCCGGGGTCTGGGCGTCGCCGTGCTGGCAGGTGTGGCGGCCGTCGCACTCGGCCTCGACACCGGCGCACTCGCACGGCTTTCGGCCGATGGCGGCGGAACGTCGCTCGAAAAGCGCCTGTTCGAGCGCCTGCGCCCGCAGCCAGCCGAGCGCGCGTCGGCCGCAGCGTTCCGGGAATCGCCGGCACCTGGCGGTTTCATGAAGGTGCAGGCGAGCCGGTTCAACACAGCGCTCGCGCCGCTTCCGGTGGAAGGAACGATGCCGCCGCTCGAGGGCGCCATCGAGTGGCTCAACTCGCCGCCGCTCAGCGCCGAGGCGCTGCGTGGCAAGGTGGTGCTGGTCGACTTCTGGACCTTCTCGTGCATCAACTGCCTGAACGCATTGCCGCATGTTCGCGAATGGAATCGCAAATACAAAGACCAGGGGCTCGTCGTGGTCAGCGTGCATGCGCCGGAGTTCGCGTACGAGAAAAACATCAACAATGTGAAGCGCGCGGTCAGCGATCTCGACGTGCAGTTCCCGGTGGCGATCGACAACAACTTCACCATCTGGCGCGCCTTCAACAACAACTACTGGCCGGCACACTATTTCATCGACGCCAAGGGCCGGATCCGTTTTCATCACTTCGGCGAAGGCGAGTACCAGAAGTCGGAGCAAGTCATCCAGCAACTCCTCGAAGAAGCACACAAGGACGCAAAACCCGTATGAACACCCCGCAACACTCCACCATGCAACGCGTCGGCCAGCTGGCCACCCTGGCGCGGCGGCCGATGCTGGCCACGCTCGCGCTGCTCGGCGCGGCGGCGATCTGGCATGCCATCCCTTCCTTCGCCGCAGAACCGGCGGTGGTCATTCCCGCGCCTGTCGAAGACCTGGCGGCAGCGCCCGGCGCGAAGTCGCAGACCGCCGTGATCGCGGGCGGCTGCTTCTGGGGCGTGCAGGGCGTGTTCCAGCACGTCAAGGGCGTGAGCAGCGCTGTGTCGGGCTACGCCGGCGGCGAGGCCGGCACGGCGAAATACGAGATGGTGGGCTCGGGCCGCACCGGCCATGCCGAGTCCGTGCGCATCACCTACGACCCGACGCAGGTCAGCTACGGCCGACTGCTGCAGATCTATTTCTCGGTCGCCCACAACCCGACCGAACTCAACCGGCAGGGTCCGGACAGCGGCACGCAATACCGCTCGACGATCTTCGCGGCCGACGCCGATCAGGCGCGCATCGCCAGGAGCTACATCGCGCAACTCGACAAGGCCCGAGTCTTCGGCCAGCCGATCGCGACCACGGTCGAAACGCTCAAGGGCTTCTATCCGGCCGAGGGCTACCACCAGGATTACCTGGCGCACAACCCCGACCAGCCTTACATCGCGATCAACGATCTGCCGAAGATCGACAACCTGAAGCGCGTGTTCCCGGACCGCTATCGCGCCACGCCGGTGCTGGTGGGCACAGGCGCCTGAGCAACCGTCGCGGTCTGCGCCGCGCGGCCGTCAGACCGGCGTCGGCACCGGCGGCGCGCCGTAGGCGTTCGGTTCGGGCTGGCTCGGCTGCACCATGAAGTAGAGCAGCACCAGGCCGACGAGCGGGATCAGTCCCAGCAGCAACCACCACCCGCTCTTGCCGATGTCGTGCAGCCGGCGCGCGCCGGCCGCCAGCATCGGCAGCAGGAAGGCCAGGATCACCAGCGCATAGACGATGTGATGAATGAAGCCGGACACGATGGCGAGCACCACGTAGGCCAGCACGAACCACCAATATTCGGACCTCGACGCACGGCCTGAAAAGTCGACGTACTTGCTGAAGCAGGTCTGGACGGCCTGTTGAAAGTTCATGAACAACTCCTCTCGATAGTCCCACGGGAAAACCCCGGGGCATCATATCGGGAGGTGTGTCGATTTGTATGACCTTGCGGCCCCCGACGGGGTTGCTCGGAAAACCAGTGCGACTCGTCCTCGGCCTTCGCAAGATCAATTGACACGCAGATTGTTAACAATCACAATGATGGCTATCTCAAAGGAGCCATCATTGACTCAAGAAATCGAAGTCCAGAGCGAGGTCACGGGGACCGTATGGAAAGTCCTGGCGACCCAGGGCCAACGACTTGCCGAGGGCGACACGATCGCCGTACTCGAATCGATGAAGATGGAAATCCCTGTCGAATGCCCGTTCGCCGGCACCATTCGGAAGCTGCTGGTATCCGAAGGACAGGCCGTTGCCGAAGGCGCCGTGCTCGCCGTCATCGAACGCGACTGATGAGCACATCCATCAGACTGGATCGACCATGACGCCCGAAGCCATCGACAAGTCGGAAGAATTCTTCAAGACATGGGAGAGCGCGGTGGCATTCCGTCTCTTCGCGGACTCGGAGCAACTCACGCTGACCGTGCCCGAACAAATCGCGCTGGCCGTCGGCGACCAGATCATTTCCGGGGACCTTCCGCCGGGCTCTCGCATCATCGAGGCCGAGCTGTCTGCCAAGTTCCAGGTGAGTCGCGGCCCCGTGCGCGATGCCATTCGCGTCCTGGAGCGAGAGGGGCTGGTGACCGTTCTGGCGCGCCGCGGTGCGATCGTCACCGAACTGACAGCGGACGAGATCCGGGAAATCTTCGAGATCCGGGCAGGCCTGCTCGAGATCGTGGCGCGCAAGGTCGCGGAGCGCCGCGATCCCGGACTGCTCGAAATGCTCAAGGTCGGTGTCGGCCGACTCGAATACCTGGCCAACAAGCCGGATGACCGCGGCGAGTATGCCGAGACCGGCTACAGGCTCACGATCTTCAGCGTGCGTTCGTGCGGCAACCAGCGTCTGGCCCGGATGCTGGCGGGATTGAGTCTGCAAACCCTTCGCTATTCCAAGCTGGGCCTGGCCAGCCGCGAACGCCGCCTCCAATCGGCCGCCATCTGGCGGCGCGCCGTCAACGCCCTGGCCAGGGGCGATACAGAAAAGTTCGTGCGATTGCAGCGACAACGCGTCGAAGAGTCGGGCGCCGAAGCGGTGAGCATTCTGAGCACCCGCCCGACGGCCGGTCGCCGCGCCGCATCGCCAGCACCGGTGGCCTGAATTCAGCCGGAACCCTGTCGGCTGCCGCAGCACGCCTGTTGCGGCAGGGACCGGCTCGTTTCGTTTTTGTCGGATATGGAAGGATCAAGAAATGACCTGGAGACCTGAAGTCGAGGAAATCCACCGCCGTCGCCGAATGGCCGAGGACTGCGGCGGTACCGCTGCAGTGGAAAAGCACCACGCCGCCGGAAAGCTGACGGTTCGCGAACGCATCGAACGTCTGCTCGACAAGAGGTCGTTCCGCGAAGTGGGCAAGCTGGCCGGGAAAGCAAGCTATGCGGCGGACGGAACGCTCGCCAGTTTCGAGCCGGCTCCCTATGTCATGGGCCTTGGCGCCATCGATGGCCGCCCGGTGGCGGTCGGCGGCGAGGACTACACCATCCGCGCGGGAACCGGCTTCGGCAGCGACCGCCGCAAAGGAGGTCAAGGCGGCTTTGTCGAAGACCTGGCGCACGAGTACCGTATCCCGCTGGTCAACCTGGTCGACGGCACGGGAGGTACCGTGAACACCGTCAAGCGAAAAGGCTACTCGGTATGGCCGGGCTACGGCATGGACGGCTTCGAGCGCTCCGCCTCGCTGCTCGGCGAGGTTCCCGTGGTGAGCGCGATCATGGGATCGGTGGCCGGGGGTCCGGGAGGACGCGCATTGATGGCCCACTGGTCGATCATGGTGCGGGACACCAGCCAGATCTTCGCCGCAGGGCCGCCGGTGGTGGAGCGCGCATTCGGCGTCAAGCTGCACAAGAACGACCTGGGCGGCGCGAAGGTCGCCGTGGACACGGCCGGCACCATCGACAATGCGGCCGCCAACGAGGACGACTGCCTGCGCCAGATCAGGACCTTCCTCTCCTACATGCCGCAGAACGTGTGGGAGCTGCCACCATCGATCGCGCCCACGGACCGGCCCGATCGATGCGAAGAAGCGCTGCTGAGCATCGTGCCGCGGTCCGAGCGGCAGGCCTACAACATGCGCAAGCTGGTCGGCATGGTGGTGGACAAGGACTCGGCGTTCGAGATCCAGCCCACATTCGGCCGCGCGGTCATCACCTCGCTCGCTCGCATGAATGGCCATGTCGTCGGCGTCGTTGCCAACAACCCGATGGTGGGCGGCATCGTGGATGTCAAGACGGCGCGCAAGCAGACGCATTTCATCAGCCTCTGCGATTCCTTCAACATTCCGCTGATCTTCTTCGTCGACGTGCCTGGCCTGCTCATCGGCGTCGACTCCGAGTCCGAAGCCATCATGCGTTTCGGCATTCAGCAGCGCTATGCACTGGCGAAGGCCACGGTTCCCATCTACACCGTGCTGGTGCGCAAGTGCTTCGGGGTCGCGGGCGGCAGCGTGTTCGATCGCGCCGGACTCAACTTCAAGATCGCATGGCCTTCGGCAAGCTGGGGCTCATTGCCCATCGAAGGTGGCGTGAAGGCGGCCTACCGGCGCGAGATCGAGGCCGCACCCGATCCCGCAGCGCGCGAGGCCGAGATCGAGGCCGAATTGCGCGCCTTGTCTTCTCCTTTCCGCACGGCCGAGGCATTCGCGGTGGAGGACTTGATCGACCCGCGGGAAACGCGTCCGTACCTGTGTCAATTCATCGACGCGGCGCAAAGCCGGCTGCGCACCCAGCTCGGACCGAAATTGCGGGCTGGCGTCAGTCCTTGATGCCAGCCTCGGCGCATTGTTCAAACTTATTCACTGTGGAGCGAGACATGAAATATTCAGAAGCCAAGGCAGGATCCGCGACACCGATCGACCCGCGCCGCCGGCGCGTTTGTGGCGCGCTGGGTGGATGGGGAGTCGCAGCATTGGGCGCCCTGCAATGGCCGGCCCACGCGGCAGCGCCCTGGAAGCCCGATGCGGGCGTGGAGTTCGTTGTGCCTGCGGGCCCCGGTGGCGCTCTGGACCAGGTCGGCCGCGCGATGAAGCAGTACTACGACCAAAGCGGCGCAGCGCCCGGCAAGCCCTTCCTGGTGTCCAACAAGCCGGGCGCCAACGGCAAGATCGCTTTCGATGTGCTGATGCAGCATCCCAGAGACCCGCACTATCTTTCGATCAACACGCACGGATACATCGCCAGCTATCTCACGGGGAACCTGGACATCCTCCCCCACCGCGACCTGCAGACCATCGCGGTGCTGCAGGAAGAATTCCTGATCCTCGCGGTGCGTGCCGACTCACCGTTCAAGGATCTGCAGGCGCTCCTGGCTGCACTGCGCGCCGATCCCGCCAGCCAACGCCTGGCGGTGGCCACCAGCATCGGCAATCACATCCACATCGGAACCGCCAAGGCCCTGAAAGCAGGCGGCGTCGATGTGTCCAAACTGGTCGTCGCGCCCTTCAGGTCGTCGATGGACTCGATCGTGGCCCTCGTGGGCGGACAGCTTGAAATGGTGGCCGCAACGACACCCAACGCGCTGGCCATGATGCAGGCAGGAAGGATCCGATTGCTCGCCGTCAGTTCGGACACTCGCCTGGGCGGCGCCTTCGCAGGCGTCCCGACCTGGCGCGAAAGCGGCGTCGATACGAGCTTCCATTCGGCGCTGGGAATTGTCGGCCCCAAGGGTCTTGCCCCGGAACAGATCGCCTTCTGGGAAAACGTCTGTCGCCAGATGGTGGCGACCACCGCGTGGAAGCGACTCGTCGAACTCAATCAGAGCAAGTCGCTGTTCATTCCACATGCCCAGGCGACCGAGTACTACGAGAAGGAATACCAATCGATGCTCTCGACCGTGCGCGAGATCGGCCTGCTGGCGAAAGGAATCTCATGACGACCCAAGCACCGCCCGACAAGAGCGGCCCGTTGTCGGGCTATCGCGTCCTCGAGCTCTGCTCCACCGTCTCCGGCCCCGCCTGCGCCAGGCTGCTGGGGGATTTCGGTGCCGACGTGATCAAGGTCGAACCCCCTGGCGGCGATCCGCTGCGCAGCATGGGCAAGCATGCCGGCGACATATCGTTGTACGCCGCAACGATCCTGCGCAACAAGCGTTCGATCTCCGTCGACCTGAAACATCCCAAAGGCCGGCAACTCGTTCGCGAGCTTGCATTGAAATGCGACCTGCTGGTCGACAGCTACCGGCCCGGCGTGATGGAACGGCTGGGCCTGGGCTACGAAGAGCTCTCGAAGGAAAACCCCGGACTCGTGATGGTGCGCATCTCCGGATATGGCCAATCCGGACCGTACAGCCAGCGGCCCGGTTACGGCGCCATCTGCGAGGCCATGGCCGGCGTTCGCAACCTCATCGGCGATCCGGACCGGCCGCCCGCGCGCGTGGCGGTGGCCGCCACCGACTACCTCACGGCGGTGTTCGCTGCATTCGGTGCCGTCACGGCGCTGCTGGCGCGCAAGAAGACCGGCCGCGGGCAGGTCGTCGATGCAGCCCTCTACGAAGCCGCATTCACGCAGATGGAGGCCTACGTCCCGGCATTCGAGACGACCGGCTACGTCCCTCAGCGCGTGGGACCCAATCTGCCGAACATGGCGCCCAACAGCCTCTACCCGACGCGGGACGGCGGCTATGTGCTCATCGCCGCCAACAGCGACGCCACCTTCGAGCGCCTGATTCTCACGATGGGACAGCCCGAGCTCAAGGACGATCCCCTGTTGTGCTCCATCCGTGCGCGCGGCAACAACATTCCGTATTGCAACGAGGTCGTGTCCGCCTGGACACGACAGCACGACGGACCCGATATCGAAAAAATGCTCCTGGCGGCGGAGGTGCCCGTGTCGCGTGTCTACACGATGCCCGATATCTTTGCCGATCCGCACTTCGCCGCACGCGGCATGCTGACGCGCGTCCCGCATCCTCAACTCGGCGAGCTGGTGCATCCGGGAATCGTGCCGCGCCTTTCGGATACGCCGGGACGCATCGTGAAGAGCGGTCCTGACCTGGGGCAGGACACCCGTTCGATCCTGGCCGACGAATTGGGATTCAGCGAGAGCGAGATCGACGACCTGCTCGATCAGAAGATCGTCTACGGCATGGCAGCGTCCAGCGACCCGGCCGGCCATGAGCCCCATGCGAGCAAGCTGGAGACCGACTGATGTTCAACAAGATCCTCGTGGCCAATCGAGGCGCCGTGGCGGCACGGGTGCTGCGCGCGTGCCGGAAACTCGGCATTCGCACGGCAGTGGTCTACTCCGAAGCCGATCGTGATCTTCCCTATCTGGCGGCGGCCGACGAGCGCCATGAGATCGGTCCGGCGCCGGCGGCGGAAAGCTATCTCCATCAGGATCGTCTGCTCGACGTACTGCGGCGTTCCGGCGCCGATGCCCTGCACCCGGGATACGGCTTCCTTTCGGAGAACGCGGCCTTCGCCGAAAAGGTGGAGGCCGCCGGTGCCACCTTCATCGGCCCCAGCCCGAAGTGGCTCGCCGCGATGGGCCACAAGACCCGCGCCCGCGAATTGATGGCGAGCCACGGCTTGCCCATGGGCGCCAGCTCGAGGCTCCTTGGCGCGGACATGGCGGCCAATTTGAAGGAAGCCGAGCGCGTGGGCTACCCGGTCCTCATCAAGCCGGCGGGCGGAGGCGGCGGCATTGGCATGATCGCCGCGCACAGCCCCGCCGACCTGCCCAAGGCGCTGGAAGGTGCACGCTCCCTGTCGAGCCGCAGCTTCGGCAGCGTCGACATCTACCTGGAGCGGCTGGTGCAGCGACCACGGCACATCGAGTTCCAGATCCTGGCCGATCGGTATGGCCATGTGCGTCATCTCTTCGAGCGTGACTGTTCCGTGCAGCGGCGCCACCAGAAAGTCGTGGAAGAGGCCTGTGCCCCGAACATCCCGCGCGCCATGCTCGACGCTGCCGCGGAGCGCATTGCGGCCGTGCTGGGGTCGCTGCGCTATGACGTGATCGGCACGGTGGAAACGCTCTACGACACCCAGACTGGCGAGTTCAATTTTCTGGAGGTCAACACGCGCCTGCAGGTGGAGCATGCCGTGACCGAGGAGGTCACGGGCATCGATCTGGTGACCTCGCAGATTCGACTCGCGGCCGGCGAGCGTTTGAGCGAAGTCCTGCCCGACACCCTGGAGATCCAGGGGCATGCCGTGCAGGCGCGCATCTATGCCGAGGATCCCGTGCGCTTCTACCCTTCTCCGGGGCTGCTCGAACTGCTGGAGTTTCCGAGCGCCGAAGGTGTGCGGCTGGAGACGGGCTATGCCACCGGATGCCGCGTCACGCCCCACTACGACCCCATGATCGCGAAGATCATCGCGCGCGGCCGGAATCGGGATGAAGCCATCGCCCGGCTCGACGCGGCGCTGGAAGGCAGTCGGATTCGTGGCGTCAAGACGAACATTCCATTCATTCGCCAAGTGCTCGCGAGCGAGCAATTCAGGTCGGGCGCGGTCCACACGGACATCGCCGCGGACGTTCTTCGCGAGGCGGCAAATCGTACGGCCGCGGTGGCTTCGTAGCGCCGCGGGCACCGCGCGTCCTCGGCGCATCGCGGAACAGGACGCCGCGCGATCCAGCTAGCTCAGTCGCCGGAGCAGGCCCGCCGTCGATGCGTCCAGCCCCTGCACGTCGCCGGAGGCAAGACGCGGCTCGATGTCCTTGGCCAGCACCTTGCCGAGTTCCACGCCCCACTGGTCGAAGCTGTTGATGCCCCAGACTGCGCCGCTCGTGAACACGCGGTGCTCGTAGAGCGCGATGAAGGCGCCCAGCGTCTCGGGCGTGAGTTTCTCGAGCACGAAGAAAGTGCTCGGCCGGTTGCCCGGGAAATTCCGCGCGCCCTTGTCGTCGTGCTTGCCCACCATCAGCGCCTGGGCCTGCGCGATCGCATTGGCCAGCAGCTTGGGATGATGGCCTTCGAGCTCGTGCGCCGCATCGCGCACCGCCATGAACTCCAGCGGCACCACGTCCGTGCCCTGGTGCAGCATCTGGAAATACGCATGCTGGCCGTTGGTCCCGGGCTCGCCCCACAGCACGGGCGAAGTGCCGAAGGACAGCGGCTCGCCGCCGGCATCGACCTGCTTGCCGTTGCTTTCCATCTCGAGCTGCTGCAGATAGGCCGGAAGCCGCTTGAGCGCGCTGTGGTACGGCGCGATGCTGCGGCTCGTGAAGCGATGGAAGTTGCGATACCAGACATCCAGCAGGCCCAGGCGCACCGGCAGGTTCTGTTCCAGCGGCGCGGTGCGGAAGTGCTCGTCCATCGCATGCGCGCCGGCGAGCAGGCTGCGAAAGCCTTCGGCGCCGATCGCCAGCGCGATCGGCAGCCCGATCGCCGACCACAGCGAATAGCGGCCGCCGACCCAGTCCCAGAAGCCGAAGGTGGTCTCGATGCCGAAGGCGCGCGCGGCCTCGACGTTGGTGGTGAGCGCGGCGAAGTGGCGCGCGATGTCGACGCCGCCGGACTGCTCGAACCAGCGCCTGGCCGACTGCGCATTGGTCATGGTTTCGGCGGTGGTGAAGGTCTTCGAGGCGATCAGGAACAGCGTGTGTTCCGGCGCCAGGCCGCGCAGCACGCCGGCCAGCTCATGCCCATCGACATTCGAGACGAAGTGGAAGCGCTTGCCCGGCGCGACATGCGCATCGAGCGCCAGCACGGCCATCTGCGGCCCGAGGTCGGAGCCGCCGATGCCGATGTTGACCACGTCGGTGATCGTGTGGTCGGAGCGCACCGTCTCGGCATACGCCAGCATCGCATCGAGGGTGGTGTGCACGTCGCGCAGCGCACCGGCCAGCTCGGCGGGCACCGGCGCCGAAGCCGGGCAGCGCAGCAGCGTGTGGAGCACGGCCCGGTCTTCGGTGGTGTTGATGTGCCGGCCGGCGAACATGGCGGCGCGATGCGCCTCGAGTTCGGTTTCGCGCGCGAGCGCGAAGAGCAGCGCTTCGGTCTGCGCATCGAGCAGGTTCTTGGACAGATCGGCAAAGAGGTGCGGCGCGGACTGGCTCAGGGTTTCGCAGCGCTTTGCATCCGCCGCGAAGGCCTGCCGCAGATCGAAGCTGCGGCCCTGGGCGTCGTAGTGCGCCTGCAGCTTCTTCCAGGCGGCGGTGCGGTCGCAGCGGGGTCGGGTCATGACGCCTCCATCAGCTTCTCGAGCTTCACCGCATCGGCCGCGAAGGCGCGAATGCCTTCGGCGAGCTTCTCGGTGGCCATCGCATCCTCGTTGAGGGCGAAGCGGAACGCCGCCTCGTCGAGCGTCTGCAGCGGCATGTCGCGCCCGCCCGCGGCGCCGGCATCGAGCGCATGGGCGAGCGGCGCCTCGCTGCCGGCCAGCTGCGCCAGCAATTCGGGGCTGATGGTCAGCAGGTCGCAACCGGCCAGGGCCGCGATCTGGCCCACGTTGCGAAAGCTCGCGCCCATGACCTCGGTCGCGATGCCATGCTGCTTGTAGTAGCCGAAGATCTCGCGCACCGATTTCACGCCGGGGTCGCTGGCGCCCGCGTTGGCGGCCTCGTCCCACTGGCTGCCGGCGGACTTCTTGTACCAGTCGTAGATGCGGCCGACGAAAGGCGAGATCAGCCGCACCTTCGCGGCACCGCAAGCCACCGCCTGCGCGAACGAGAACAGCAGCGTGAGATTGGTGTGGATGCCTTTCTGTTCGAGCTGGCGCGCGGCCTCGATGCCTTCCCAGGTGGAGGCCACCTTGATCAGCACGCGCTCGCCGACGTCGATGCCTTCGGCGCGGTACAGCGCCACGATGCGGTCGGCGCGCCGGATCGTCGCCGCCGTGTCGAAGCTCAGCCGCGCATCGACCTCGGTCGAGACGCGCCCCGGGATGATGGACAGGATCTCGGTGCCGAAGCGCACCAGCAGCCGGTCGATCAGCTCGTCGACGGGCAATCCCTCGTATTTCCTGACGGCGTCATCGAGCAGGGGCCGGTAGTCGGCTTTCTGCACCGCCTTCAGGATGAGCGAAGGGTTGGTGGTCGCGTCTCGCGGCTTGAACTGGGCGAGCTGGCGGAAATCACCGGTGTCGGCCACCACGGTGGTCCATTGGCGGAGGGCGTCGAGTTGGTTCATGCGGCCATTATCCCGCCGCAACACTACAGGGCGTGTCGTCCGTGGCTGACGAAATGCGCGGCGAGGCGGCCCTATGTTGGCCCTTTGACAGTCCCTCGGAGAACCCCATGCCCCTGCGCAAACACCGGACGCCACCCTCGCCGGACGCCTTCGACGACCGCGCCTACAGCGCGTCGATCGGTACGCTGGCGACGGCCTTCTGCGTCGGCGGCGCGTTGACGCTGCTGGCACTCCACACGGCCCGGACGGCACGCGCCGACCGGATCGGCGGCCCACCCGACGGCGCGCCGCTGATGCGCGCGCCGCTGCAGGTGGTGGCGCCGGTCGACCTCCATCGCTACGCGGGCCTGTGGCATGAACAGGCACGCTTGCCGAACCGTTTCCAGAAGCAATGCGCCGGTCCGGTCAGCGCCGAGTACACGCCGATGCCGGACGGCACGGTCGAGGTGCGCAACCGCTGCATCCTGCCGGACGGCAGCTTCGATGAATCGATCGGTTCGGCGCGCGTGGTGCCGGTCGCGGGCCAGCCCGGCGCGGGGCGGCTCGAAGTGCGCTTCGCGCCCGAATGGCTGGGCTGGCTGCCGGCGGTGTGGGGCGACTACTGGATTCTGAAGCTCGATCGCGCGTACCAGGTGGCGCTGGTGGGCACGCCGAATCGCAGGTACCTGTGGGTGCTGTCGCGCGCGCCGCGCCTCGACGATGCGGCGCTCGAAGCCGAACTCGACTATGCGCGCACGCTCGGTTTCGACGTCGATCAGGTCGAGCGCACCGGCAGGTAGGCCGCGAGCTGCGCCGGCACGGCGCTCGGCGTCTCGCAATGGATGGCGTGCCATCCCATCTCGCGGGCGGCGATGACGTTGGGCAGCGAGTCGTCGATGAAGACGGTCTGCCCGGCGGCCAGCCGGTAGCGCGTGGCCAGCAGCGTGTAGATCTCGGGCTGCGGCTTGATCATCTTCACGTCGCCCGAGAAGATCCCGCCGTCGAACCAGCGAAAGAAGGCATGGCGCACTTCGAGCACGCGCGCGTAGGGCGAGGGCATGTTCGACAGGTAGTACAGCCGCAGGTCCTCGCCCGCGTCGCGGCGCGCGCGCAGCTGGTCCAGCAACTCGAGCGTGGGGGCGATCGGCTCCAGCCGCTCGCCCATCGGCGCGAGCGCCGCTTCGAGCCGATCGACCGGCAGCGAAAGGCGCAGCGCCATGCGGCCGATCGCATCGTCCAGGCTGTGCGTGCCGCGGTCGAAGCCCAGCCAGTCCTCGTGGTGGAACATCTGCCGTGCCAGCGCGTGCGCGGCTTCCGCCGTCGGCGCGAGGTGCGCGAACTGCGTCTGCACCAGCGGCACCGGCTCCCAGGTCAGGAGCACGGCACCCAGGTCGAAGACGATGTTCATGCGCCGGATACCGCAGGCACGTCCGCCGCGACCGGCACCACCGACACGCCATGGTTGGCGAGCGACAGGGTCGTCTGCGCGCCGGCCGCGAGCGGCCTCGACAGGTCGGCCGAGACCACGAACACGGCGCCCAGTGCCGTGTCGAACACGTACTCGTAGAAACTGCCCAGGTAGGCCGCCTTGCGCAAGGTGGCCGGCAGGCCGATGGCGGCACCGATCTGCCAGGCCTCGGGCCGCACCGCGACCTTGACCAGCCCCGGCGCGATGTCGTAGCGCGCAGGCAGCGTGAGCGGGCCGAGCTCGACGCGGCCCTCGGGCTGCGCCACCGCGGGGAACACCATCGCCTCGCCCATGAAGCCGGCGACGAACTCGCTCTCGGGATGGCCGTAGAGCTGTTCGGGCGTGCCGCGCTGCGCGATCACGCCGTGGTCCATCACGATGATCTGGTCGCTGACGGCCAGCGCCTCGCTCTGGTCGTGCGTGACGTAGGCGACCGTGAGCTGCAGGCGCTGCTGCAGCGCGCGGATCTCCTCGCGCATCTCGCGCCGCAGCCGGGCATCGAGGTTCGACAGGGGCTCGTCGAACAGCAGCACGGCCGGCTCCAGCACCAGTGCGCGCGCCAGGGCCACGCGCTGCTGCTGGCCGCCGGAGAGCTCGCTCGGCAAGCGCTCGTCGAAGCCGACCAGTCCGACGCCCCTGAGCGCATCGCGCGCCCGCGCCGCGGCCGCGTCCTTGCGCTCGCCGCTCATGCGCAGGCCGTAGCTCACGTTCTCGATCACGTTCATGTGCGGGAACAGCGCGTAGCTCTGGAACATCATGCTCACGTTGCGCTCGGCCGGGCCCAGCGTGGTGACGTCGCGCCCGCCCATGAGGATCGAGCCCGATGTCGGCGACTCGAGGCCGGCGATCATGCGCAGCGTGGTCGTCTTGCCGCAGCCCGAGGGGCCGAGGATGGTGGTCAGCGTGCCGGCCGGCACCTCGAAGCTGATGCCCTTGACCGCCAGCGGTGCGCTCGGGTCGCTGCCGTAGCGCTTGGTGACGTTGCGGAACTCGATGCCGTTGCTCATTGTTTCTTCCCTGTGTTCAGTGGGCCGGCACCACGAGGGCCGGACCGGCGGCCTTGCGGCGTCCGAGCTTGCGCTCGCCGACCACGAATTGCACCCCCGCGATTGCGAGCGACATCAGGATCATCAGCACCGTGCAGTAGGCCAGCGCCAGGCCGTAGTCGCCGTTGCCGACGCGGCCGATGATGTAGGTGGTCGCGAGTTCGTTCTCGGCCGTGACCAGGAAGATCACGGCGCTGACGGTCGTCATCGCGCGCACGAAGCTGTAGATCAGCGCGGCGACCAGCGCCGGCTTCAGCAGCGGCAGCACCACCTTGAACAAGGTCTGCGAGGTCGAGGCGCGCAGCATCAGCGAGGCCTCGTCGAGCGAGCGGTCGAGCTGCTTGAAGGCCGCGGTGCCAGCGCGCACGCCGACCGGCAGATTGCGGAACATGAAGCACAGCACGATGATCAGGCCGGTGCCCGTCAGCTCCAGCGGCGGCACGTTGAAGGCCAGGATGTAGCTCACGCCGAGCACCGTGCCCGGAATCGCGAAGGCCAGCAGCGCCGCGAACTCGAAGGCGCCCTGCCCCTTGAATTCATTGCGCGCCAGCAGCCACGCGATCAGCAGGCCGAAGCCGGCGGTGATCGGCGCCGAGATGGCGGCGAGCTTGACCGTGGTGATCAGCGAGTTCCATGCCGTGCCGGCCCACACCAGGCCGAACTTGCCCCATTCGAGCGCGAAGGCGTTGTGGAAATGGTCGAGCGTGAAGGTGTAGTCGCGGCCCCAGGTGCGCACGAAGCCGCCCGCGAACGCGAACAGGTACACCACCACCGTGAATGCGACCCACGGCAGCGCGATGCAGTAGATGGTGCGGCGCACGCCGTTCGGCAGCGGCATCGCGATGCCGGCATCGCCCTTGCCGCTTACCGTGGTGTAGTTCTGCTTGCCCAGCACCCAGCGCTGCAGCGCGAACACGCCGAGCGCGAAGATCGTGAGCACCCAGGCCAGCGATGCGGCGCGGCCCTGGTCGTACTGCGCACCGACGATCGCGAAGAAGATGTCGGTCGACAGCACATTGAACTGGCCGCCCACCACCACGGGATTGCCGAAGTCCGCGATGCTTTCGATGAAGCCGACCAGGAAGGCATTGGCCAGGCCCGGCTTGAGCAGCGGCAGCGTGATGGTGACGAAGGTGCGCCAGCGGCTGGCACGCAGCATCTGCGCGGCCTCTTCGAGGCTCGGCGCCACGCCCTGCACCACGCCGCGCATGATCATGAACGCGATCGGCGTGAATGCGAACAACTGCGCGACGAGGATGCCCGGCATGCCGTAGAACCAGCGCGTGGGCTCGATGCCGAAGCTGCTTTCGAGCAGCTGGTTGACGACGCCCGCACGCCCGAACAGCAGGATCAGGCCCAGCCCGACGACGAAGGGCGGCGTGATGATCGGCAGCAGCGCGAGCACCTTGAGAGGCCCTTGCCAGCGCTTGCCGCCGCGCTCGGCCATCAGTGCCATCAGCGTGCCGAGGAAGGTGGTGCCGGTGGCCGTGATCAGGGCCAGCGCCAGCGTGTTCCAGGCGACGCCGCAGCGCACCCCGCCGGCCAGGCACTCGAGGCCCCAGACGCGGTCGGTGCCGATGCGAGCCCAGAGGGCATTCAGCGACGCGTGCCCGTCCTCATTGAGAAAGGCACCCGCGAGCGCCTTGCTCACGGGATAGGCGATGAAGAGCGCCATCAGTACGCCGCAGCCGATCACCGCGGCCGAGACGAACAGATCGCCCTTGAAGAAGCCGAGCCGCGCGAGCCCGAAGGCCGCGAGCAGGATCAGCGCCGCGAGCGCGACGAAGCCGCCCGCGCCGATGCCGAACTGGTTGCCCGCGAGCTCGCCGAAAGCGCTGTTGAGCCATGCGAAGCTCCAGCCGCGCGCACCGATCGTGAAGCCGCTGAGCGCGAGGCCGATGGCGCCGATCGCGCCGCCGGCCAACAGCCACCGGCCCTGCGCGCGTCCCGGGCGCAGCAAGCCGCCGAGCACGCACAGCGCGAGGCCGAACAGGCCGACGAAGAGCCAGCTGCGCCCCTGCTGCAACGCCTGCATGACGCCGTCGGCACCCTCGGCCTGGCCGAAGACCTGCGGCAGGGCTTCGTACCAGGCGGTGTCCTGGATCGCATACCAGGGCAGCGCGACGTAGCCGACGAGCCCGGCCGCGATGCACGCCCAGATGGACGCGTTGGGCCGCCGTTGTCCTCCCGAAGCGATCGGCACGCTAGTGCGGCAGCGAGTTGACTTCCTTCTCCCAGCGCGCGATCAGGCGCCGGCGCTCGTTGCTCTCGCCGTACTTCTTGTAGTCGTAGTTGATCATCTTGATCTTCTTGAAGTCCGGCACGTTCGGGTCCACCGGCGTGGCCTTGTTCGACGGCAGCTGGTATTGCTTGGACGCGGCGCCGAAGGTCTGGGCCTGCGGCGTGAGCGCCCATTCGTAGAACTTCTTGGCCTGCTCGAGATTGCGTGCGCCCTTGACGATGCTCATGGAGCCGATCTCGGCGCCGGTGCCCTCGGAGGGAGTAGTGGTCTCGACCGGAAAGCCCTGCATCTTTTCCTGCGGCGCATCGTGGATGAAGCTGATCGACACCGCCGTCTCACCGCGTGCCACCGCCTTGATCGGGCCGGTGCCCGAGCGCGTGTACTGGCTGACGTTCTTGTGCAGTCCCTTGAGGTAGTCGAAGGCCTTGTCCTCGCCCATCAGCTGCACCAGTGTCGCGATCATGGTGTAGGCCGTGCCGCTCGAGGCCGGGTTGGCAACCTGGATGTCGCCCTTGTATTCGGGCTTGAGCAGGTCGGCCCAGCTGCGCGGGATGTCCATCTTCTTTTTCTTGATCAACTCGGTGTTGTAGCCGAAGCCCAGCGGACCGGAGTAGATGCCGACGGTCCTGTAGCCCGACTGCTGCGCCTGCTGCTGCGCCCACGGGTACAGCTGCGTCAGCGTGGGCGACTTGTATTCGATCGTGAGGCCGAGCTCGGCGGCCTGCAGATGCGGATCGCCGGTGCCGCCGAACCAGACGTCGGTCTTGGGGTTGTCCTTCTCGGCGATCAACTGCGCGAGCGCCTCGCCCGAACCCTTCAGCGCGATGTTGAGCTTGACGCCGGTGGTCTTCGCGTAGACGGTGGCGATCATGTTGCACCAGTCGGCCTGCACCGAGCAGATGACGTTGACGGTCTGCGCCGATGCGGCGGCCGAGAGGCCGGCCAGGGCCGCCAGGACGAACAGCTTCTTCATGTTGTGACCTCGCTCCTGAAACAAAAAAGGCCCCGCGGGCCAGCATGCAGCTTAGCGCGACGAGCCCGGCGCGGGATCGGTACAAGTACCATTCGGTGGCAAGCATCCTGCTTCGCGATCTCTCTCAACAACACGGATGTATCCATGAGTTTCGATCTCGTCCTTTTCGGCGGTACCGGCGATCTGGCGTGGCGCAAGCTGATGCCGGCGCTGTTCCAGGCCTTCCGCCATGGCAGCCTGCCGGACAACGGCCGCATCATCGGCGTGGCGCGCGACGATCTGTCCGACGATGCCTACCGCGAGCTGATCCAATCGCGCTTCGAAGCGGTCGAAGGCGCCAAGCGGCCGACGCCCGAGGAGTTCAAGAAGTTCGCGGCGATGCTGTACTTCCTGCGCCTGGACTTGTCCAAGCCCGCCGACTACGCGCGGCTCGCCGAGTCGCTGAAGACGCGCAATGCCGATACGGTGGTGATGTACGTGGCCACCGCGCCCGCCCTCTTCACCCAGGTGGTCGAGCAGATCGCCGCGGCCGGCCTCAATGGCGCGCACACGCGCATCGTGCTCGAAAAGCCGCTCGGCCACGACCTCGCGTCGAACCGCGCGATCAACGAAGCGGTGCGCAAGGTGCTCTCGGAGCAGCAGGTGTTCCGCATCGACCACTACCTCGGCAAGCCCTCGGTGCAGAACCTGTTCGCGATGCGCTTCGGCAATGCGCTGTTCGAGCCGATGTGGCGCCGCGAGTACATCGCCAACATCCAGATCACCATTGCGGAAGACCTCGGCGTGGAAAAGCGCGGCGCCTTCTACGACCAGACCGGTGCACTGCGCGACATGGTGCAGAACCATGCGCTGCAGCTGGTCTGCGCGATCGGCATGGAGCCGCCGATCAACGCGCATGCCGATGCGATCCGCGACGAGAAGCTCAAGGTGCTGCGCTGCCTCGCGCCGTGGACCCCCGAAGCCATCGGCCTGCATGCGATCCGCGGCCAGTACGCGGCGGGCACGGCCTACGGCGAGCGCGTGCAGGGCTATCGCGACGAGCCGGGCGTCGACCCCGAAAGCCGCACCGAGACCTTCGTTGCGCTGCGCACCGAGATCGCCAACTGGCGCTGGGCCGGCGTGCCGCTCTACATCCGCACCGGCAAGCGCCTGGGCTCGCGCGATGCGCGCATCGAGGTCAACTTCCGGCCGACGCCGCATCCGATCTACCGCGCACCGGCGGGCGGGGCGGTCAACAAGCTGGTGATCAACCTGCAGCCCAAGGACGGGCTCGAACTGCACATGCTCGCGCAGGCGCAGGACAACCGGCAGCGCAACGGCAACCGGCACGCGGGGGCGCAGCTGGCGCCGGTGCAGCTCGACCTCGACTTCGACAAGCGCTTCGGCGCCGAGCGCGTGGGCGCCTACGAGCGGCTGCTGCTCGATGTCATCGACGGCCGGCTGAACCTGTTCGTTCGCAGCGACGAGCAGGAAGAGGCATGGCGCTGGGTCGAGCCGCTGATCGACAGCTGGGCCTCGGACGGCGTGCCGCGTCCTTACGCGGCGGGCACCTGGGGTCCGAGTGCATCGAGCGCGATGATCGCCCGCGACGGCTTCGCGTGGGGAGAAGAACAGTAATAGGCCCACCCCCAGGCTTGCTCGCTTCGCGTAGCCGCCTCCCCCCTTCGAGGGGGCGCCGTCTGCGGCCCGGCGAAGCCGGTTCCGCGGCGGCTCCCGAACCGAGTGCGCCGCGATCGGGGGTACTCGGGCCTAGATCCGTTCTTCTTGCACTGCGTGGCATGCCACCTGCACGCCGCGCAGCATCTGAAGCGAAGGCCGCTCGGCCTTGCAGCGCGCGTTGGCATGCGGGCAGCGCGGATGGAAGGTGCAGCCCGTCGGCGGGTTCAGCGGATTCGGCACCTCGCCCTGCACCGGCGTGCGCTTTTCTCCCGTGTGCTTCATCTTCGGGATCGCATCGAGCAGCATGCGCGTGTAGGGATGCTGCGGCGTCGCGAAGAGCTTGTGCTTGTCGGCCACTTCGACCAGCCGGCCCAGGTACATCACGCCGACCTGATCGGCCACGTGGCGCACCACGGCCAGGTTGTGCGAGATGAAGAGGTAGGTCAGGCCCTGCGCGCGCTGCAGGTCCTTCATGATGTTGAGCACCTGCGCCTGCACGCTCACGTCCAGCGCCGAGGTCGGTTCGTCGCACACCAGGAACTCGGGCTGGGTCGCCAGCGCACGCGCGATCGAGATGCGCTGGCGCTGGCCGCCGGAGAACTGGTGCGGGTACTTCACCATGTCCAGCGGACTCAGCCCCACCGATTGCAGCAGCTCGCCGACGCGTGCCTTGAGGGCAGGCCCTTCCTTCAGGATGCCGTGCTCGCGCAAGGGCTCGCCGATGATGTCCTCGACGATCCAGCGCGGATTGAGGCTCGCATACGGATCCTGGAAGATCATCTGGATGCGCCGGCGCAGCTTGCGGCCCTCGGGCGTCTTGAAGGCCGCATGGGCATCCTGGCCGTCGAACTGCATGCCGCCGCGGCTGGGCTCGTACAGGCCGACCAGGAGGCGCGCCACGGTGCTCTTGCCGCAGCCGGATTCACCCACGAGCGCGAGCGTCTTGCCGCGCTCGATCGAGAAGCTGACGCCGTCGACCGCCTGCAGCAGCACGCGCGGCTTGCGTTCGAGCACACGGTTGAGCCAGGGCGGCGAGACGTCGAAGCTCTTGGCCAGGTCATGGGCCTGCACGAGCGCGTTCATGCTGCAGCTCCGTGTGCCGCCGACGCGCCGGGCGTGGCCTGCAGCCAGCAGGCGGCGTGGGTGGCGCCCGCGTTCATGAGGTCCGGGCGCTCGACCATGCAGCGGTCGAAGCTGCGCGGGCAGCGTGGGTTGTAGGCGCAGCCGCGCGGAATGGCATTCAGGCGCGGCATCGCGCCGTCGATCTGGTTGAGGCGGTCGCGGTCCACCTCCATGTCGGGAATGGAGGCCATCAGCCCGGCGGTGTAGGGATGCGCAGGCTGATGGATCACCTCGTGCACGGGTCCGATCTCGGCCACGCGACCGGCATACATCACCGCCACGCGGTCGCAGGTTTCGGCGATCACGCCCATGTCGTGGGTGATCAGCATCACGGCCGCGCCACGCTCCTTGCAGATGGACTTGAGCAGCTCGATGATCTGCGCCTGGATCGACACGTCGAGCGCGGTGGTCGGCTCGTCGGCCACGATCAGCTTCGGCTCGGCCGCCAACGCGAGCGCGATCACGACGCGCTGGCGCATGCCGCCGGAGAACTGGTGGGGGAAGTGGTCGAGGCGCTGCTCGGCGGCCGAAATGCCGGTGTCCGTGAGGAGGCCGATGGCGCGTTGCCGTGCCTCGCTCTCGCTCACCGGAAGGTGCGTGCGGATGGTTTCGATCAACTGCCGGCCGACGGTGTAGAGCGGGTTGAGCGAGGTCAGCGGATCCTGGAAGATCGCACCGATGCGGCGGCCGCGGATGTGGCGCATGGCCTCGTGCCCGAGGTTGTCGATGCGCTGGCCTTCGAGCCGGATCTCACCGCCCGCGATGCAGCCCGGCGGTTCGAGCAGGCCGATGATCGCCGCACCGGTGAGCGACTTGCCGGCGCCGGACTCGCCGACCACGCCGAGGATCTCGCCGGGCTCGATCTCGAACGAGATGTCGTCGATGGCGCGCAGCGTGCCGCGCCGATGCGGGAACTCGACGACCAGGTTGCTGACTTGCAGGAGGCTCATGGGGTGCCGGGCCTTCAGCGCAAGCGCGGATTGAGGGCATCGCGCAGCCAGTCGCCGAGCAGGTTCACGCTCAACGAGATCAGCACCAGCATCGCGCCCGGGAACACCGTGATCCACCACTCGCCCGAGAACAGGTAATCGTTGCCGACGCGGATGAGCGTACCCAGCGAAGGCGAGGTCGGCGGGACGCCGACGCCGAGAAAGGACAGCGTCGCCTCGGTGATGATCGCGGTCGCGACCTGGATGGTGGCCAGCA
This sequence comes from Variovorax sp. SRS16, assembly GCF_901827165.1. Lineage (NCBI taxonomy): Bacteria > Pseudomonadati > Pseudomonadota > Betaproteobacteria > Burkholderiales > Comamonadaceae > Variovorax > Variovorax sp. SRS16. The sequence goes on along the minus strand of NZ_LR594666.1, from coordinate 1,104,824 downwards.
CCAGCACGGGCCCCATCACATTCGGCAGCACATGCCGCACCATGATGCGCCAGGGCGATACGCCGGTCACGCGCGCGGCCTGCACGTATTCCTTGTTGCGCTCGACCAAAGTGGATCCGCGCACGGTGCGGGCGTACTGCACCCAGCCGCCCAGCGTGATGGAAATGATCAGCACGCCGAACGCCACCGAGGTCGGCGCATTCGGGAACAGCGCGCGGCCGACGCCGGAGATCAGCAGCGCCACGAGGATGGCCGGGAATGACAGCATGACGTCGCACACGCGCATCAGGAAGGCATCGAGCCAGCCGCCCCAGAAGCCGGCCAAGAGGCCGAACAGCACGCCGACCAGCACCGACAGCGCGACCGACACCAACCCGACCACGAGCGAGATGCGCGCGCCGTAGATCACCGCCGACAGGATGTCGCGGCCCTGGTCGTCGGTGCCGAGCAGGTACTTGGCCGAACCTTCGGCGCTCCAGGCCGGCGGCAGCCGCGCGTCGCCCAGTTGGAGCGACGCGAGATCGAACGGGTTGTAGGGCGACACCCAGCCCGCGAACACTGCGCAGAAGATGCAGATGAAGGCGATCACGGCCGCGGACATCGCCACCGGCGAGCTGCGGAAGCTGTAGCCGACGTCGCTGTCGAGCCAGCGCGCTAGGGTTTTTTTCATCGTGGGGCAGACAGAACGGGGCCCGCAGACGCGGGCCCCGCGATGGTCATTTCATCGAGCGCTCAAGGCTTGATGCTCATCCACTTGAAGTACATGAAGTTGTCGGCCAGCTGGGTCAGCTCGACCTTCTTGCTCACGCCCCAGGCCAGCGACTGCTGGTGCAGCGGCAGATGGCCGACGTCGTCCGCATGGATCTTGAAGGCTTCCTTGATCAGCTCGTTGCGCTTGGTCTTGTCGGTCTCGGACTGGATCTTCTTGGTGATCTCGTCGAGCTTCGGATTGCAATAGGCGCCCAGGTTGAACTGGCCGGCGCCCTTGTCGTCTGGGCATTGCGTCAGCGAACTGAGCGCGTTGTGCGCATCGTAGGTCGTGGGCGTCCAGCCGAGCATGTAGAAGCTGGTGTCGCGCCGCAGCACCTTGGGGAAGTAGGTGCCCTTGGTCTCGGCGGCGAGGTTGATCTTGACGCCGATCTTCGCGAGGTTGGCCGCCACGCTCTGGCAGATCTGGCCGTCGTTGACGTAGCGGTCGTTGGGGCAGTTCAGCGTGACCTCGAAGCCGTTCGGATAGCCGGCCTCGGTCAGCAGCTTCTTCGCCGCATCGACGTCGTAGGGAAGACGCTTGTCCTGTTCGGCGGTCCAGCCGTTGATGCCGGGGCCGACGAGCAAGGCGGTGGGACGCGAGGCGCCGCGCATCACGGTGCGCTGGATGCCGACGATGTCGATCGCCTGGTAGAAGGCCTGACGCACGCGCTTGTCCTTGAAGGGGTTCTTGCCCTTGACGCTCGAGTACAGCAGCTCGTCGCGCTTCTGGTCCATGCCCAGGAAGATGGTGCGCAATTCCGGGCCCGAGATGACGCGCGCGTTGGGACTGGCATTGACGCGGGCGATGTCCTGCACCGGCACCGGCTCCATCACGTCGACCTCGCCCGACACCAGAGCGGCGACGCGCGTGGCCGGGTTGGCGATCGGCGTGAAGATGATCTCCTGGGCGTTGCCTTCGATCTTTCCCCAGTAGTTCGGGTTGCGAACGAAGACCGTCCGCACGTCGGGCTGGCGTTCGCGCACCTTGAAAGGCCCTGTGCCATTGGCCTTGAACGACGCGGTGTTCTCGATGCCCTTGCGCTTGTCGACGGGCTTGACGGCCTGATTGGCCTCGCACCATTTCTTGCTCATGATCATCGTCAGCGAGATCACGTCGGGAAGAATCGGGAACGGCCCCGCGGTTTCGATTTCGACGGCGTAGTCGTTGACCTTGCGCACTTCCTTGACCTCGTTCAGCGTGGCCTTCATGTCCGAGCCGTCACCCTTCGCGCGCGCGAAGCTGAACACCACGTCGTCGGCGGTGAACGGCGTGCCGTCCTGAAATTGAACGCCCTTGCGCAGTTCGAAGCGCCACACGTTCGGCGAGGTCTGCTTCCAGCTCGTGGCCAGCAGCGGCGCCAGGCTCAGATCCTTGTTTCGACCCACCAGCGTTTCATAGACGTTGGCGTCCACGCTCAATTGCAGCGACTCGTTGAGCGAGTGCGGGTCGAGCGAGAGTGCATCCCCCTGATTCGCGATCCGGATGGTCTGCGCGCTCGCCACCAGGCTCGCGCCAGCCAGCACCATCCCTGCGGTTGTGGCGATCAGGTTCTTTTTCTTCAGATTCATGGGAAGCACTCCTCGGGGTTGAAGATGGAGTCAAGACGCCGCGGATGCGAGCTTGCTCTTGGATTTGCCGGCCTCGGCCAGCGGCATGCCCTGCTCGACGAGCCCCGCGTGCAGCGCGGCGCCGAGCGGCAGGATTTCATCGTTGAAGTCGTACCGGCTGTTGTGCAGGAAGGCGCCGCCCTTGGCGTCCTGGCCGATGCGCAGATAGGCGCCTGCCTTCTTCTGCAGCATGAACGAGAAGTCCTCGGCGCCCATGCTCGGCTCCATGTTGCGCTCGACGTTGTGTGCACCGACCAGCGACTGGGCCACGTCGCCGGCAAACACAGCCTCGGGCGCGGTGTTGATGGTGGCGGGGTAGATGTGCTCGAACTTCACCTGGGCCGTCGCGCCGAAAGCCGCGGCCACCGCGCTGCACAACTCGACCAGACGCTGCTCGACGAGCGTCTGCACGCGGGCGCTGAAGGTCCTCACGGTTCCCACCAACGTGGCCTTCCCCGGCACCACGCTCATGGCGCCCAGGTCGCCGGTCTGGACGGCGCAGATGCTGACCACGGCCGCGTCGATGGGGCGCACGTTGCGCGACACGATGCTTTGAACCGCGGTGATGATGTGTGCGGACACAAGGACCGGATCAACGGTCAGATAGGCGTGCGCGCCGTGACCGCCCTTGCCGGTGACGTCGATCGTGATGCGGTCGGCCGCGGCCATCATCGCGCCGCGATTGATGCCGACCGTGCCGGCCGGCAGGCCCGGCCAGTTGTGCATGGCGTAGACGGATTCAACGGGGAAGCGGTCGAACAGGCCGTCTTCGATCATCACGCGGGCGCCTGCGAAGCCCTCTTCTCCGGGTTGAAAAATGAGCACGGCCGTGCCGTCGAAGTCGCGTGTCTCGGCAAGGTAGCGGGCGGCCCCGACCAGCATCGCCGTATGGCCGTCGTGGCCGCAGCCGTGCATCAATCCGGTCTTGGCGGAGCGCCAGGAGAATTCGTTGTCCTCGCACATCGGCAAGGCATCCATGTCCGCGCGCAGGCCGATCATGCGGCCGCTGGCTGTACCGCGGCCGTGGATCACGCCGACCACGCCCGTCTTGCCGATGCCGGTGTGGATCTCGTCCACGCCGCATGCCTTCAGCGCTTCCTGGACGCGTGCGGCCGTGTAGACCTCCTCGAAACCGAGTTCGGGATGCGCATGGAGATCTCGGCGGAAAGCGGTGATCTCGGGATAGAAGCGCGCGATGTGGGAGAACGCCCGTCCCGAGGCCTGAATGCGCGGCTGCGACATCGTCAATGGCCTCCCGCGGCATTGCCGACGCGAAGCCGAGGATCGACCGCGAAGTAGAGCAGATCGACCACCAGGTTGATGACGACGAAGATCAGGGCGATCAGGCAAAGATAGGCTGCCATGACCGGAATGTCCGCAAAGGTCACTGCCTGAATGAACAACAGGCCCATGCCGGGCCACTGGAAGACGGACTCGGTGATGATCGCGAACGCGATGAGCCCTCCCAGCTGAAGGCCGGTGATGGTGATCACCGGCACCAAGGTGTTCTTGAGCGCATGGCCGAAATGGATGGCGCGATCCGACAGGCCTCGGGCACGGGCGAACTTGATGTAATCGGTGCGCAATACCTCGAGCATCTCGGCGCGTACGAGCCGCATGATCAACGTGAGTTGGAAGATGGCCAGCGTCACTGCCGGCAGCACGATGTGGTACCAGCCGTCAGCCTTGAGCAGGCCAGTGCTCCACCAGCCGAGCTGCACCGTGGCGCCACGTCCGAAACTGGGAAACCAACTCAGCATCACGGCAAAGACCAGGATCAACAGAATGCCGATCAGGAAAGTCGGCAGCGAGACACCCAGCAGGGAAATGGTCATGAACACTTGGCTCATGAACGTTCCACGCCGCAATGCCGTGTAGACACCCATCGGCATGCCGATCAGGAGAGCCAGCAGGGCGGCGACCAAGGACAGTTCCAGGGTGGCCGGAAAGCGCTCTCCGATGAGGCGCGACACCTTGGCGCCTTGCCGCAGGCTCAGACCGAACTCCCCCTGCGCCGCATGGACAAGAAAATGCCAGAACTGCACGACGAAGGACTGATCGAGCCCCAGGTCGGCGCGCAATGTGCGAATTTGCTCGGGAGACGCATCCTGGCCCAGCAGGAACACGATGGGATCACCGACATACTGAAACAGCAAGAAGGCGATGAAGGCAACCGCGACCATCACGATCACGGCCTGAATCAAACGGCGCAATACGAAAGCAATCATCAGCAGAGGGTGTGTGCAACGATGCTAGCAGAGCAATGTGCGTGCCCATGCGGGGGTTCCCCGGGGGTCGCACCAGATCGGAGCGCTTCTTTGTCCTGGGCAAATTGACGCGGGCAAAAAAAAGCCGCCCGACTCGCGTCGGGCGGCTTTTGAGCTTTTCATTCGAAGCTGGCTGACGCCAGCGTCAAATCAGAAAGCGTGACGGATACCGAAGTCGTAGCCGATCGAGCTCTTCGGGGTGAAGACGCCAGCGGTGTAGAAAGCGGGGCCGCCGGTGGTCAGGTTCGCACCGTTCTTGTTCTTGATGTAGGCAACCGTGGCGTACAGCGCAGTGCGCTTCGACAGGTTGTGCACATAGCCAAGAGCCAGTTGGTCAGCCTTCGGATCACCCACCGTCGAGAACGGCAGGTTGTAGTCGTACTTGACATGACCGTACGAAGCGCGGATCAAGCCTGGACCGACCGGCACCGTCACGCCGAGCAGGTAGCCGTCGACCTTGATGTCGTTGGCGCGAACCAGCGGAGCGATCGCGTAGTCAACCTTGTTCTTCGTCCGCGAGTATTCGCCGAACAGCTTGGCAGGACCGAAGTCATACGAAGCGCCCAGGTTGAACGAGTCCAGGTTGGTGGTGGTGCCCGGACCGAAAGCGCTGGCGATCGTGCTTTCGCCGTAGGAAGCCGCGACGTCCAGAGGACCGTTGGCGTAGCCGAAACGGCCACCCACGTAACGGCCCGTGCGCGTGTCTTGGTTCGTGTTGGCGATCGCTGGGATGCCAGAGTCAAAGTGCGTCTTCTCGTTGAAGGCGTACTGAACTTGACCGTAGAAACCACCCAGGTTCGGCGGCAGGAAGTAGCCGATCATGTTGCTTGCGCGAACATAGTTGCTACCGCCCACGTTGGTCACACCACCAGTGTTCGAATTCACGAAGCCAGGGAAGGCATTGGAGCCAGCGTTCGCCCGGAACACCAGGCTGGTGCCGACGCCGTTGGTGCCGAACGGATCGAACACGGTGTCGTTCCAGAACGTCGCGGTGTAGTCACGACCCAGGCGGATTTCACCGAAACCACCCGACAGGCTGACCGTCGAACGACGCGCGAAGGTGCTGACGCCGGTTTGGCCGTCATCGTTGCTGATCGGGGCTTCGAGCCAGAAGCTGGCTGCCAGGCCACCACCGAGGTCTTCCGTACCACGGAAGCCCAAACGGCTGGAGTTGTAGCCCGAATTGGCCAACACGGTCTGACTCGTCTTCACGCTACCTTGGTTCACATAGAACGGGTTCAGAAGGGTCGCGAAGTTCCGATCTTCCGACTTGTTCGTGTAGCCGCTGATCGAGGCGTCCACGATGCCGAACAGCGTCACGGACGACTGAGCCGAGGCCACACCGACAACAGCCAGTGCAGCCAAGGCAACTAGAGATTTTTTCATCATTGCAAGTTTCTCCAAGGTTAAACATAGGGCTCCGGCGCGAAGGGCTCACCGTGACTGGCACTTTGTGCTCCCACCGGACCCCGGGCCAACCTCCTTTTGGGAAGTTGTCGCTATTGCACCAGAGGCGCTTCTTCAGGGCAAAGCAATTCCGCCGAAATCTCCGAAGGGCGCAATGTTTCGTTGCAGTGGTGCAACAGATTTTTGACGGCCTTCGCCGCACCACGATGTGAAAAAGACCGCCGCGTCGGATCCTCATTCCGCGTGGGTTCCAATCGGCCCATGAACCGATCTCTAGATTCCATCCTGGAGCTGACGGATGCCGCGCTGCGCACCCTGCTCGCAAAACCGCACGCCACCCGAGCGGCCCCCTTGCCACCCGTTCCAGCTGGCGAGTTGACCGACGCGGAACGGCGTGAGGCCGGCGCCTTGATGCGCGTCAATCATGTGGGCGAGGTGTGCGCACAAGCCTTGTATACGGGGCAAGCGGCGGTCACCAGGGACCCGGTCCTGCGCAGTCACTTCACGGCAGCCGCGCGCGAAGAAACCGACCACCTCGCCTGGACACAGCAAAGGCTCGACGAACTGGGCGCCCGGCCTTCCTTGCTGAATCCGCTCTGGTATGCCGGCGCACTGGGACTTGGCATGATCGCCGGCCGCCTCGGCGATCCGCTGAGCCTGGGTTTCGTGGCCGAGACCGAGCGGCAGGTGGAAGCACATCTGGATGGCCATCTTGGCCGCCTGCCCGCGGGCGACACCGCCTCGAGAGCCGTGATCACCCAGATGAAGTTGGACGAGGCACGCCACGCAGCGCAGGCATGGAGTGCGGGCGCGACGGAACTGCCCGCACCCGTGAAAGGGCTGATGCGTTGGGCATCGCGCGTCATGACGACGGTCGCGCACCGCATCTGAACCGGCGCAGCCCTGCGCTCAGGCTTCGATCAGATCGAAGCTGGTCGTGATTTCAGCTGTCTTGGCCAACATGATGCTGGCCGAACAATAAGTCTCGTGACTCAGGGCGATGGCCCGTTCCACGGCGGCCGCAGGAATCCGCCTGCCGGCAACGGTGAAGTGCATATGGATCTTGGTGAAGACCTTCGGGTCTTTCTCGGCACGTTCGCTGGTCAGCTTGACGCTGCAGCGCTCGACCTGGTGCCGGCCACGCTTCAGGATCATGACCACATCGTAAGCGGTGCAGCCACCCGTACCGGCCAGAACGGTCTCCATGGGCCGAGGCGCAAGATTCTGCCCGCCGTTTTCGGGCTTCGCGGCGTCCGGGGCGCCATCCATCACCATGACATGGCCGCTTCCGGTCTCCGCGACGAAGCCCATGGCGGATCGCGTGCCGGTGTTGCCGGTCCAACTGACTGTGCATTCCATTGATGCGGACTCCAGGAGGTTGCATACAGGCAGCAAAAGTTCGCTGCCGTGAATTTTTGTTCGAAAAGCGCCACATGCTTGTTGCAACGCAACAAACAACCGATATACTTTATTTCATCGCACACCGATGTGTGCACCGGTTGTCTCCTCCACCCTCCCAATTGGTGGATTTAGCCCCGGGCCGCAAGGCCCGGGGCTTTTTTCTTGCCGCGCCGGGCGCCACGACGACGGACCTATGATCGCTGCTCCATGTCCAAGCCGAACCCGCCGCTCTCCCCTGCCGACTACCTGAAGAAGATCCTGACGGCCCGTGTGTACGACGTCGCGGTGGAATCCGCTCTCGAGCCGGCGCATGCACTGAGCGCCAGACTCGGCAACACGGTGCTTCTCAAGCGCGAGGATCAGCAGCCCGTCTTCAGCTTCAAGCTGCGTGGCGCCTATAACAAGATGGCACATCTGAGCGCCGAACAACTCGCCAACGGCGTCATCTGCGCTTCCGCCGGCAATCACGCCCAGGGCGTGGCACTAGGCGCCCGCAAACTTGGCACGCGCGCTGTGGTGGTCATGCCGGTGACCACGCCTCAGCTCAAGATCGACGCCGTGCGGGCACTGGGCGGCGAGGTGCAATTGCACGGCGACAGCTACTCGGATGCCTACGTACATGCGCTCGAGCAGCAAAAGCTGCACGGCCTGACCTTCGTGCATCCCTTCGACGACCCCGACGTGATCGCCGGTCAGGGCACCATCGCGATGGAGATTCTCCGCCAGCACCAGGGTCGGCTCGACGCGGTATTCGTCGCCATCGGCGGCGGCGGCCTGATCTCGGGCGTGGCCAACTACATCAAGGCCGTGCGGCCGGAGATCAAGGTGATCGGCGTCCAGATGAACGATTCGGATGCGATGCTGCAATCCGTCTCGGCGCGCGAGCGGGTGACGCTGAGCGATGTCGGGCTGTTTTCCGACGGCACTGCCGTCAAGCTCGTCGGCGAGGAAACCTTTCGGATCGCGCGCGAGCTGGTGGACGAGTTCGTCACGGTCGACACCGATGCCGTGTGCGCCGGCATCAAGGACGTGTTCATCGACACCCGCAGCATCGTCGAACCTGCGGGCGCACTCGCCGTGGCCGCCATCAAGCAGTATGTCGAGGCACACGGCACGCGGGGCGAGACCTACGCGGCGATCCTCTGCGGCGCCAACATGAATTTCGATCGGCTTCGCTTCGTGGCCGAGCGCGCCGAGGTGGGCGAAGAGCGCGAGGCGCTGTTCGCGGTAACCATTCCCGAGGAGCGCGGCAGCTTTCGCCGCTTCTGCGAACTGGTGGGCGAGTTGCCGGGTGTGTCGCGCAACGTGACCGAGTTCAACTATCGGATCAGCGATACCAAGGAAGCGCACGTGTTCGTCGGCCTGACCACGACGACGCGTGGCGAATCCAGGACGATCGCCGAGACCTTCGTCGCCCACGGCTTCGGCGCCATCGACCTCACGCATGACGAACTCGCCAAGGAACACATCCGGCACATGGTCGGCGGGCGAACCGGCCTGGCGCAGGACGAACGGCTCCTGCGCTTCGTGTTCCCCGAGCGGCCCGGCGCGTTGTTGAAATTCCTGAACCTGATGCGGCCGAACTGGAACATCAGCCTGTTTCACTATCGCAACCAGGGCGCCGACTACGGACGCATCCTGGTGGGACTCCAGGTACCGTCGGCCGACCACGCCGCCTTCGACGAGTTCCTCCGGACGCTCGACTATCCGTTCGTGGAAGAAACCGGCAATCCGGTGTATCGGCTCTTTCTGCAGGCCTGAGTTCGCGGCGCGACCGGCGCCGTCAGCGTTGCGCGGCCGGCACGACTGGCGCGGCCGGCGGCGTCATCACCGCGAGCGGCTGAACCGGCAACTGCAAGGTGAACGCCGGCGCCGAGTCGGGTCCTGTGCCCAATGTCGCGGCGCGCGCGCTCACCGACTGCAACACGTAGCTCTCGCCGATCCTGGCGCCGACCCGAAAGGGCCGTGCCGGCTTGCCGTCGACCGCGATCAGGGCCGCACCTTGACGATCGGTGTCGGCCACCACGCCGAGCAGGACGAAGCGGCTCGCTGCATCGGGCGCAGTCGGCGCGACGACCTGCGAGGGGGTAGCGCCCAGCAGGTGCGCGACCGCCGCCGTGTCCACGGTGGCCGGCGCCGTGACCACGGCGGGCGGTGCGATCGCATCGGACGGCGCCGTCAACCGCAATCCCCAGAACACGCAGCTCGCGGCCGCCAGGGCCCACAGGACGGCCGTCGCAGTGGCTGCGGGCCAGCGGGCGGGTGCATAGGGAACGGACATGGGGCCGGATTATCATTCAGCCAACCGCGGCGCGACCGCCGCCTCGACGTTTCGCCCCATCTTCATGACCCTCTCCCATCGCCTTCCCGCACGTGCACTCCAGCGCGGTTTCACCCTGATCGAACTCATGGTCGTGCTCGTCATCATCGGCGTGCTCGCAGCGCTGATCGTGCCGAACGTCATCGAGCGCGCCGACGATGCCCGCGTCACCGCCGCCAGGACCGACGTCAACAACCTGATGCAGGCGCTCAAGCTCTACCGGCTCGACAACCAGCGCTATCCGACGACCGAACAGGGTCTCCAGGCCCTGCTCACCCGTCCCACCAGCGGGCCCGCTGCGCCCAACTGGAAGCCCTACGTCGAAAAGCTGCCCAACGATCCCTGGGGCCGGCCCTATCAGTACCTGAATCCGGGCGTCAAGGGCGAGGTCGACGTGTTTTCGCTCGGCGCCGACGGGGAGCCCGGCGGCGAAGGCAAGAATGCCGACATCGGCAGCTGGCAATAGCCGGCGCTGGGGTCGGCTCGGTCGCATCCGCCGCCGGATCGGCGGCTTCACGCTGCTCGAACTGCTGGTGGTCGTCGCCATCATCGCGCTCGCAACGGCCGGCGTCGGGCTCGCATTGCGCGATTCGGGCAGCGCCGGGATCGACCGCGAAGCCGAGCGGCTCGCCGCGTTGCTTGAATCCGCGCGCGCACAATCGCGCGCCAGCGGCGTCGTGGTTCGCTGGCGCCTCACGCCGCAAGGACCCGCCGATTTCAGCTTCGATGGCTTGCCCGCCGGTGCGCTGCCCAGCTCGTGGCTTGCCGAAGGCATCAGCGCGCAGCCCCTGGCCGCCGACGGTTCGGCCATCGCGGCATTGCAACTGGGCCCGGATCCGATCATCCCTGCACAGCAAGTGGTGCTGACCGCCGAAGGCACGCCGCCTCACAGCCTGCGCATCGGGACCGACGGCTTGCGCCCTTTCGCGGTGATTTCTCCATGAAGCGGCAGCGCCGGTCCGCCCTGCGCGGCTTCACCTTGATCGAGGTTCTGGTCGCGCTGGGCATCGTCGCCATCGCGCTGATGGCCGGCACGCAGGCCACGATGGCGCTCACGCGCAACGCGCAGCGCCAGTCGGACATGTTGCTGGCCCAGCTCTGCGCCGAGAACGAGCTCGTCAAGGCCCGCCTCGCCCAGCAGATGCCGGCGATCGGCGATGCGGGTTCGGTCTGCACCCAGGCCAACGTCGATTTCGGCGTGACGGTATCGACCTCGCCGACCCTGAACCCGAACTTCCGGCGCGTCGACGTCCAGGTGCGGGATGCCGCCGACGCGCCGCTCCTGCAGCTGTCCACCGTCGTGGCGCGCTACTGATGCGTCCGTCCCGCGGCTTCACGCTGATCGAGCTCATGGTCGCCATCGCGATCATGGCGCTGCTCGCATTGATGAGCTGGCGCGGCCTCGACGGAATGGCCCGCGCGCAGGCGCAGAACCGGGAGCGCGGCGACGCGGTGCTGACGCTGCAGACCACGCTGACGCAATGGAACACCGACCTCGACGCCACGGTGGCCCTGGCACAGGTCCGCGCGATCGATTGGGACGGCCGGGTTCTGCGGCTCACGCGACGCAGCACCGACAACACCACCCCCATGGTCTACGTCGTCGCCTGGACCCTGCGCGCCGACGCCGCGGTGGGCGCGCGCTGGCATCGATGGCAGTCGCCCGGCATCACGAGCCGGCCCGATTGGCAGCAGGCCTGGGACCAGGCCGCCGCGTGGGGCCAGGACGGCAACGCCCAGGCGCAGGGCGCCGATGTGAGCCTGATGCCGGTCGCTGCCTGGCAGCTCTATTACTTCCGCAACGGCAGCTGGAGTCCCGCGGTCGGTGCCGACGAACTCGGGGCGGCCACGCCAGAGCCCGACGGCATTCGCCTGGTCCTGAGTCTGCCGCCCGGCCCCGCGCTCGCCGGCATGCTCACGAAGGACTGGGTCCGACCGTCCGCGACGGCGCCCAAGTCATGAAGCGCCGCGCCCACCCCCACCGTGGCCGCCAGCTCGGCGCCGCCCTGCTGACCGCCATGCTGACCGTGACGCTGGTCGCGACCTTCGCCGCGGCGGCGCTGTGGCAGCAGTGGCGCGCGGTCGAGGTCGAGGCGGCCGAGCGCGCACGGATGCAATCGGCCTGGGTACTCGTCGGTGCGCTCGACTGGTCGCGACTCATCCTGCGCGAGGACGCGCGCGCGGGCGGCGGCAATGGCGCGGATCATCTGGCCGAGCCGTGGGCGGTCCCGCTCGCCGAAGCCAAGCTGTCGAGCTTCCTGTCCGCCGACAAGAACGTCGCGAGCGACGCCGTCGAGGGCCTGCCCGAGGCCTTTCTTTCTGGCCGTATCGTCGATGCCCAGTCCAAGCTCAATGTGCTGAACCTGGTGGATGGCGGAAAACCGGTCGCGACGGCCGTTGCCGCATTCACCAAGTTGTTCGAACTGCTGGACCTGCCGGTGCAGGAGGTCGGGATCCTGACCACGAACCTGCAGCGCGCGCTGCCGGCGAGCAATGCGAGCACGCCAGCCGCGGCGGCAGCGCCGGGTGTCATCGGCGCTGCCCCGGCGCCCACCACCGTCACGAGCACAGGTGACAGCTCGGCCGCCGGGCCGCTCCTTCCGCAGCACGTCTATCAGCTCGTCTGGCTCGGCCTGTCACCCTCCACGGTGGCCGCGCTGGACCCCTACGTCACCATCCTGCCGGCGCGCACGCCGCTCAACATCAACACCGCCAGCGCGGAGGCGCTGTTCGCCAGCGTCCCGACACTCGACCTGGCCGGCGCCAAGCGGCTCGTCGCGCAGCGTACGCACAGTTACTTTCGCACCGTCGACGACGCATCCGCGCTGCTCGCCGGGACTTCGATCCAGCTGACCGGCGGGTCCTACAGCGTGTCGACCAGTTACTTCGAGGTCTACGGACGATTGCGCATCGATCGCACCTGGGTCGAAGAGCGCTCGTTGTTGCAGCGCGACGGCATCAACGTGCGCATCGTGTGGCGCGAACGTGGTGCCGGCGCCACGGCCGCCGTGCCCACACCCTGAAGCTGCGGGCTTCTTCACACGACTCGGATAGAAAATCAGTACAACGCCCGCAGGATCTATGGTAGACGCTATCAAATCTGTAGCGTCGCATGTCACCCCGCTCCTACAATAGCGACCCTTTCGACCTCATCCGCATGGCCTTGCTGTTCGTCACCCTTCCTCTCGCGCCCGCACCAGCCGGCGGCGAGTACAGCTGGGCGCTGTGGTCCACCGATGGCCGCAAGCTACGCGCCCAAGGCAGTGCACCGCCGGCGCTGCTGCCGAGCAGCGAAGAGGTGATCCTCGGCGTGCCGGCGGCCGCGCTGTCGTGGCATCAGGTCACGCTGCCCCAAGGCAGCATGAGCGGCGCCGTGCGCGTGCGCTCGGTCCTCAACGGCCTGCTCGAGGATCGTCTGCTCGACGAGCCCGAACTGCTTCATTTCGCGCTGGAGCCCGGCGCACGCGCTGGCACGCCCGTGTGGGTGGCGGCCTGCAACCGCATCTGGCTGCGCAGTGCCGTGCAGGCCCTCGAGGGGGCCGGCCGCCGTGTCACGCGCATCGTCCCCGAATTCGCGCCGCAGCCGGCCGGCTCGCCGGCCATGGTTTTCGCGATCGGCGAACCCGGCGCAGCGCAGTTCGTGGTCTGCGATCGCGAGGGCGTCGCGGTGCTGCCGCTCGAAAGCGCCGGCATCGCGCTGGCCGGCGCGCTGCCCGAAGACACCACGATGCTGGCCGAACCCGCAGTGGCCGAGTCCGCCGAAAGCCTGCTGGGGCGCTCCGTCCCGATCGTCAAGCCGGCGACCCGATGGCTGCAGGCCAGCCGCTCGCCCTGGGATCTCGCGCAGTTCGACCTGGCATCCACCGGCCGCGCCCGCGCCAGCAAGAAGCTGATGGCGACCTGGCGCGCGCTGTGGCTGGCGCCGCGCTGGCGTGCCGCGCGCTGGGGCGCGCTGGTGCTGGTGCTCGCGCAGTTCGTCGGCCTCAACGCCTGGGCGTGGAAGGAGCGCCATGCCCTCGATGCCAAGCGCAACGCGGTGCGCAGCATCCTGACCCAGACCTTCCCTTCGGTGAAGCTGGTGGTCGATGCACCGGTGCAGATGGCGCACGAGGTCGCGGCGCTGCAGCAGGCCACCGGCGGCGTCGCGTCGGCGGATCTCGAACCCATGCTCGCCGCGCTGGCCGCGAGCCTGCCGCAGGGCCGCATCCCGAGCGCCATCGACTTCAGCGCCGGGCAGTTGCGGCTGCGCGGCCTGGGGCTGCAGGAAAGCGACGTGAACAGCCTTGCGACCGCGCTGTCCTCGCGCGGCTACGGCGCGCGCAGCGAAGGCGATCTTCTGCTCGTCCAGGCGGAGGCCGCGCGATGACATGGATCGATGCCCTCGAGGCGCGCTGGCAGGCCTGGTGGCCCGAGCTCGAGCCGCGCGAGCAGCGGCTGATCGCGATCGCGGCGGCGCTGGTCGCGCTGGCGCTGATCTGGTGGCTCGCGCTGGCGCCGGCGCTGGGCACGCTGTCGTCGGCCGCCGCCGAACATGCACGGCTCGATGCACAGCTGCAGCAGATGACCAGCCTGCAGATGCAGGCCAAGACACTCCAGGCGCAGCCGCGCGCGAACCGCGGCGACGCGCTGCGTGCGCTCGAGACCTCGGTGCGCGACAACTTCGGACCCAACGCACAACTGCAATCCGCGAACGCCGGCGAAGGCGTGACGATCGCCATGAGGGGCGCGCCGGCCGAAGCGCTCGCGCAATGGCTTGCGCAGGCCCGCAGCAATGCGCGCGCCGTGCCGCGCGAGGCGCACCTGACGCGCGCCGCCCAGGGCAGCAACACGCCGTCGTCCTCTCCACCCGGCCGCCCGGCACCCGCGCAGAACGCCGCCGACACCTCCCACGTGCGCTGGGACGGGACGATGGTCATGAGCCTGCCGGCGCGCTGAGCGACCAACCTCCATGGTGACCCGGGCCGCCCTCTCCTCCCCGCCTGCCGCCGGCTGGCGCTGGGCGGTGCTCGGCATCCTGATCGGCGCCGCGGCAGCCCTCTCGCTCTTCGCGCCGGCGCGCTGGCTCGCGGCCGCGCTCGCGCAATGGAGCAACGGCCATCTGCAGCTGGTCAACGCCCGCGGCACGATCTGGAACGGCACCGCCGGCGTCGTGTTTTCCAGCGGCGCCGGCGGCGCCGAATCGATCTCGCTGCCCGGGATGCTCGGCTGGACGCTGCGCCCGCGCTGGGGCGGCATGGCCGTCGCGCTCGACCTTCCCTGCTGCGCGGCGCAGCCGCTGCAGTTCAAGGCATTGCCGCGGCCGAAGGGATTCGAACTCGACTGGCGGGACGGCCAGTCGCGCTGGCCGGCCGCGATGCTCAGCGGGTTCGGCGCGCCATGGAACACGCTCAAGCCCGAGGGCGTCCTGAACATCGCGATGCAGGCCTTCGTCATGCGCTGGAACGGCCCGCAGCTGGCGCTCGCGGGCCGCGCCACGCTGGACGCGATCGACATCTCCTCCAGCCTCTCGACCTTGAGGCCGATGGGCAGCTACCACCTCGCGCTCGAAGGCGGCCCCTCGCCGACGCTGCTCCTCACCACCCGCGAAGGCAGCCTGCAGCTCAACGGCAGCGGCCGCTGGAACGGCACCGCCTTGCATTTCGACGGCGAGGCCAGCGCCGCGTCGGGCCGCGAAGATGCGCTGTCGAACCTGCTCAACATCATCGGGCGGCGCGAAGGCGCACGCTCGCTCATCACACTGGGTTGACCATGAAGCCACTATCCTCGTTCGCGAAACGCATCGGCACGGTCGCACTCGCGGCCCAGATGCTGGTCACCGCCTGCATCCCGGCCGCCTTCGCGCAGGAAGCCACCGCGCCGCGCCGCGGCGAGCCGATCACGCTGAACTTCACCAATGCCGAGATCGAATCCGTCGCCCGGACCATGGCGGTGGTGACCGGCCGCGACGTGGTGGTCGATCCGCGCGTGAAGGGCACCATCACCTTGCAGACGGACCGCCCGATCTCCCCCACCGCGGCCTTCGACCAGTTCGCCTCCGTGCTGCGGCTGCAGGGCTTCGCGATCGTGCAGTCCGAAGGCCTCTACAAGATCGTGCCGGAAGCCGACGCCAAGCTGCAGAGCAGCGCGGTGACCACCTCGACGCCGGCCACCGCGAGCGTGAGCGGCAGCCAGATCGTCACGCAGGTCTTCAAGCTCAACTACGAATCGGCCAACAACCTGCTGCCGGTGCTGCGCCCGCTGATCCCACCCAACAACACGATCAACGTCAACCCCGGCAACAATTCGCTGGTGATCACCGACTATGCCGAGAACATGCGCCGCATCGGACGCATCGTCGCCGCGCTCGACGTGCCGAACGCGTCCGATCTCGAGGTGATCCCGCTCAAGTACTCGGTGGCCACCGACCTGGTTCCGCTGGTCACGCGGCTGATCGAAGGCGGCAGCGGCACGGGCCCGGCCGTCGCAGCGCCGGGCAACGCCGACGCCTCGTTCCGCACCACGCTGCTGGCCGAGCCGCGCAGCAACGCGATCATCGTGCGCGCGGCCAATCCGGCACGCGTCCAACTCGTGCGCACGCTGATCGACAAGCTCGACCGCCCCCCGATCGAGAACGGCAACGGCGCAGCCGGCAACATCTACGTCGTCTACCTCAAGAACGCCGACGCCGTGCGCCTGGCCACCACGCTGCGCGCCGCGATGGCGAGCGACGCGCGCGGCGGCAGCAGCGCTGCGAGCAGCGCCGGCGGCGCGGCCACCCCGCAAAGCGGCCTCGGCACCCAGTCCGCCGCGCAGGCCAATAGTGCAATGGGCAGCTCTTCGCAGGGCACCAGCACGGCGGCCAGCACGCCGATCAACGGCGTCGCACCGCCATCGACCGGCGGCCAGATCCAGGCCGACCCGCAGACCAACTCGCTGATCATCACCGCCGCCGAGCCGCAGTACCGGCAGCTTCGGGCCGTGATCGACAAGCTCGACGGCCGCCGCGCGCAGGTGATGATCGAAAGCCTGATCGTCGAGGTCAATGCCGACAAGGCGGCCGACTTCGGCATCCAGTGGCAGAGCGCCCTGGGCGGCGCCGGCAACCGGAACGTCGGCGTGATCGGCACCAATTCGAGCCTGGCCGGCGCCAACATCGTCGACCTCGCGGTCGGCCTCGCAACCGGCGACCCGACCACGCGCCCCTCGACCGGCTTCAATTTCGGCATCGGCCACAAGGTCAACGGGCAGTACGTGCTCGGCTTCCTGGCGCGCTTCCTGCAAAGCAACAACGAGGGCAACGTCCTGTCGACGCCCAACCTGCTGACGCTCGACAACGAGGAAGCCAAGATCGTGGTCGGCCAGAACGTGCCCTTCGTGACCGGCCAGTACACCAACACCGGCAGCACCACCAACACCGTCAATCCCTTCCAGACCATCGAGCGCAAGGACGTCGGCCTGACCCTGCGCGTGCGCCCGCAGATCAGCGAGGACGGCAGCGTGAAGATGACGATCTTCCAGGAGGTGTCGAGCGTGGTGGCCTCCACCGCGAACAACCCCAACGGCCCCACCACCAGCAAGCGCTCGATCGAATCGAACGTGATCGTCGACGATGGCAGCATCATCGTGCTCGGCGGCCTGCTGCAGGACGAGTATTCGCGCAGCGACGAAAAGGTGCCGGGCCTGGGCGACGTGCCGATCCTGGGCAACCTCTTCAAGAGCGAAACGCGCAGCCGCACCAAGTCCAACCTGATGGTGTTCCTGCGGCCCGTCGTGATCCGCGACAACGCATCGGGCGAGGCGCTGGCCAACGAACGCTACGACTCGATCCGCGCCATGCAGAAGGACCTGCAACCCAGGACCGACAACCCGATGTTGAACGGCGTGAACGCGGCAGCCGTGCTGCCGCCGTTCCCCTTCGCGCCGCCGGCGCCGGCGCCAGCACCGAGCGGCGACTCGAGCCGCCGCATCGAGGGCACGCGGCTGATCCCGCCGCCCGCGCCGCCGCAGCCACCGCTGGGCAGCACGCCGCTCAAGGGCGCGCTGCCGCCGACCGCGGATCCGTCGACCCGGCAGGAACTGCCCTGACCCGACGATGCGCTACCCCCTGCCCTACGCCTTCGCACGCGGCCAGCAACTGCTGCTGGAAGAAGCGGACGACGGCACCTTCACCCTCTGGATGCCCGGGACCGCGCCGCGCAGCGCGCTCGGCGAAGTGGTGCGCAAGTACCCGGTCAAGACCTTCGAGACGCTGGCGCCCGAGCAGTTGGCACAGCGCATCAGCGCCGCCTATGCGCAAGGCGAATCGAACGCCGCGGCGATCGTGAGCGAGGTGCAGGGCGACGCCGACCTCTCGCGCATGATGCAGGAGCTGCCGGCGGTCGAAGACCTGCTCGAGTCGGCCGGCGACGCGCCGATCATCCGCATGCTCAACGCACTGCTCACGCAGGCCGCGCGCGACGGCGCCAGCGACATCCACATCGAACCCTACGAGCGGACCTCGTCGGTGCGCTTTCGCATCGACGGCACGCTGCGCGAAGTGGTGCAGCCCCATCGCGCGCTGCACGCGGCGCTGATCTCGCGCCTGAAGATCATGGCCGACCTCGACATCGCCGAGAAGCGGCTGCCGCAGGACGGCCGCATCAGCCTGCGCATCGGCACGCGCGCGGTCGACGTGCGGGTCTCGACCCTGCCCTCGGCCCACGGCGAGCGCGCCGTGCTGCGCCTGCTCGACAAGACCGAAAGCAAGCTCACGCTCGAAGCCGTCGGCATGCAGGGCGACACGCTGGCGCGCTTCGAACACCTGATCGGACAGCCGCACGGCATCATCCTGGTGACCGGGCCGACCGGCTCGGGCAAGACCACCACCCTCTACGCCGCGCTCGGCCGGCTCGACGCCGGCCGCAGCAACATCATGACGGTCGAGGACCCGATCGAGTACGAGCTGCCCGGCGTCGGCCAGACCCAGGTCAATGCCAAGATCGAGCTCACCTTCGCCAAGGCGCTGCGCGCGATCCTGCGCCAGGACCCGGACGTGATCATGATCGGCGAGATCCGCGACTTCGAGACCGCGCAGATCGCGATCCAGGCCTCGCTCACCGGCCACCTCGTGCTGGCCACGCTGCATACCAACGATTCCGTGAGCGCGGTGACGCGGCTCACCGACATGGGCGTCGAGCCCTTCCTGCTGAGTTCTTCGCTGCTCGGCGTGCTGGCGCAGCGGCTGGTGCGAAAGCTCTGCCCCGTCTGCGCCGTGCATTCGGCCGACGGCGAGGCGCAGCCGGCGGGCTGCGAGGCCTGTGGGCAAACCGGCTACCAGGGCCGCACCGGCATCTTCGAACTGCTGGTGGCCGACGATGCCGTGCAGTCGCTGATCCACAACCGCGCGCCCGAAAGCCAGATCTTCGTCGCCGCCGAACGCGGCGGCCTGCGCTCGATGCGCGAGGACGGCGAACGCCTCGTCAAGGCCGGTGTCACCTCCCGCGCCGAACTCCTGAGGGTCACCCGAGACTAGCGCGAAGCCCCTCGCGAGCGCTCTTCGCCAGGGTTGCCGCGGATCCGGCTCAGCCGGCCCGCAGGCAACGCCCCCGGAAGGGGGTTGGCGGCTACGCGAAGCGAGCAAGCCTGGGGGAGAATGCCTGATGCCCGCTTATTCGTTTGAAGCCATCGACCAGCAGGGTCAGCCCCGCAAGGGCGTGCTCGAGGCCGACACCGCACGCAATGCCCGCGGCATGCTGCGCGCGCAGGCGCTGATCCCGCTGTCGGTGACGGCGGTGGGCAGCGTCGAAAGCGGCGTGCCCGCGCCGCGCGGCTGGCAGCGCGTGCTCGGCGGCGGACGGGTCTTCAATGCCACCACACTCGCGGTCTGGACGCGGCAGATCGCCGGCCTGGTGTCCTCCGGCCTGCCGCTCGAACGCGCGCTCACCGCGCTGACCGAGGAAGCCGAGAGCGAAGCCCAACGCAACCTCGTCGCCTCGCTGCGCGCCGAGGTCAATGCCGGCTCTCAGTTCGGCCGCGCGCTGGCACAGCATCCGCGCGAGTTCTCGCCCATCTACACCGCCGTCATCGGCGCCGGCGAGCAGACCGGCAACCTCGGCATGGTGCTCGAACGCCTGGCCGACGACCTCGAGCAGCGGCAGGCGCTGCAGCAGAAGCTGGTCGGCGCCGCGCTCTATCCCGCCATCGTGACGCTGGTCGCCATCGTGATCGTGATCTTCCTGGTCAGCTACGTGGTGCCGCAGGTGGCCAACGTGTTCGCCGGCACCAAGCGCGCGCTGCCCTTCCTCACGGTGGCGATGCTGTCGCTCAGCGCCTTCGTGCGCAACTACGGATGGCTGATGCTGATCGGCGTGATCGTCGCGGCCCTCGTCGCCCGGATGGCCTTGGCACGCGCCGCGTTCCGCGAGAAATTCGACGCCGCCTGGCTGCAGCTGCCGCTGGTCGGCAAACTCTCGCGCGGCTACAACGCCGCGCGCTTCGCCAGCACGCTCGCGATGCTGGCGACCGCCGGCGTGCCCATCCTGCGGGCCTTGCAGGCGGCGTCCGAAACCCTGGGCAATCGCGCCATGCGCGCCGACGCGCTCGACGCGCTGGTGCTGGTGCGCGAAGGCGCGCCGCTGGCCTCCGCGCTGGCGCAGAAGAAGCGCTTTCCCGGCATCGTCTCGATGTTCGCGCGCCTCGGCGAGCAGACCGGCACGCTGCCGCTGATGCTGCAACGCGTCGCCAACCAGCTGGGCGCCGAAGTGCAGCGGCGCGCGATGCATCTGGCCACCATCCTCGAGCCCTTGCTGATCGTCGCGATGGGCGGCGTCGTGATGCTGATCGTGCTCGCGGTGCTGATGCCGATCATTCAATTGAACCAGTTCGTGAAGTAGCGCATGGCGGTCTCTCTTGATGACAAGCTGGTGGTGGCGATCTCTTCGAGAGCGCTGTTCAACCTCGAGGAAGAGAACCGCATCTTCGAATCGGGCGACGACGCGGGCTACATGAAGCTGCAGCTCGAACGGCTCGACGTGCCCGCGCAACCGGGCATCGCCTATTCGCTGGTGCGCAAGCTCATGCGCTTCAATGACGACGGTCATCAGCGCGTCGAGGTCGTGATCCTGTCGCGCAACGATCCGGTCTCGGGCATGCGGGTGTTCCGCTCGGGCGTGGCCAACGGCATCTCGCTGCAACGGGGCGTGTTCACGCAGGGCCGGCCGCCCTTCGGCTATCTGCGGCCCTTGCGTGCGCACCTGTTTCTTTCAGTCAATGCCGAGGATGTGCGCGAAGCGCTCGTCGCCGGCTTCCCGGCCGCGCGCGTGCTGGTCGAATCGGTGCAGGCCAGCGACGCCTATCCGAACGAAGTGCGCATCGCCTTCGACGGCGATGCCGTGCTGTTCAGCGACGAGGCCGAACGCGTGTTCCAGGCCGAGGGCCTTGACGCGTTCCAGCAGCACGAATCCAGCAAGGCGCTGCTGCCCCTGCCCGAAGGCCCCTTCAAGCCGCTGCTGGCGGCGCTGCACCGGCTGCAGCAGGCCAGCAACCCGGCGATGCGCATCCGCACCGCGCTGGTTACCGCGCGCAGCGCACCGGCGCACGAGCGCGCGATCCGCACGCTGATGAACTGGAACATCAAGGTCGACGAGGCGATGTTCCTCGGCGGCCTGCCCAAGGGCGAGTTCCTGCGCGAGTTCGAGCCCGACTTCTTCTTCGACGACCAGACCGGCCATGTCGACGCGGCCGCGCGCCACGTGCCTTCCGGGCACGTGTCGAGCGGCATCAGCAATCCACGCTAAGTCTTTTCGCGGCCCGTCGCGATCGGCCCTCGGCGAGGCGCTTCAGCCCCGTCTAAGAAAGGGCCCGCTACGATGGCGTCATCACGACCATCCCACGGCGCACCGACCGCGCAAGGCTTCTTCATGCCCACCTCCTCCGAACGCAAGACGACCTTCCTCCAGACGGTGCGCCGCGTCACCGCGCTCACGCTGCCGTATTTCCGCTCCGACCAGAAGTGGAAGGCCCGGGCCATGCTGGCCGGGGTCATCCTGCTCAACCTGGGCTCGGTCTTCATGCTGGTCCAGCTCAACGAGTGGTATCGCGTGTTCTACGACGCGCTGCAAAACCGCAACCTCACGGTCTTCTGGCAGCAGATCTTCAAGTTCAGCTGGCTGGCACTGATCTTCATCATCATCTCGGTCTACAAGTTCTACGTGACGCAGATCATTCAGCTGCGCTGGCGCGTGTGGCTGACCGACCACTACCTCGCGCGCTGGCTCGCGCACAAGGCCTTCTACCGGCTCGAGCTGTCGCGCTTCACGCCGGGCGCCGAAGGTGCGCCGGACAACCCCGACCAGCGGATCCAGGAAGACCTGAACCTCTTCACCAACTACACGGTGACACTGAGCATGGGCATGTTCAACGCGCTGGTGACGCTGGTGAGCTTCGTCGGCATTCTCTGGACCCTGAGCGGCTCGCTCGACTTCGGCGTGCCGGCCTTCCTGGGCGGCGGCCAATGGCACATCGGCGGCTACATGGTCTGGGCCGCGGTGCTGTATTGCGCAGTGGGCAGCGTGATCACCCACTACATCGGCCGGCCCCAGGTCCGGCTCAACTTCCAGCAGCAATTGCTGGAAGCGAACTTCCGGCACCACATGGTGCGCGTGCGCGAATACAGCGAGGCGATCGCGCTCGACGGCGGCGAGACGGTCGAGCGGCGCCAGCTGGACCTCGGCTTCGCGGCCGTGATGCGCAACTACTTCACGCTGATCAAGAGCCAGAAGAACCTCACCTGGTTCAGCAGTTTCTTCGGCCAGGCCGCGGTCATCTTTCCGATGATCGTGGCATCGCCGCGCTACTTCAGCGGCGCCATTCAATTGGGCCAGCTGATGCAGATCAATTCAGCCTTCGGCCGCGTGCAGGATTCGCTCAGCTGGCTGGTCGACAACTACATGTCGATCGCGGTCTGGAAGGCCACGACGGACCGGCTGGCCGGCTTCGAGGAGAGTCTGACGCAGCAGTCGACCGACAACACGCAGCTGGTCACGTCGGCCAGCCCGGACACCCTCGACGCCCGCGGCCTCGATGTTGCATTGCCGGGCGGCCGCATGCTGCTGGCCGGTACCGACCTGCATGTCGCGGCCGGCGACTCGGTGCTGGTCCACGGGCCTTCGGGCAGCGGCAAGTCGAGCCTGTTCCGCAGCCTCGCAGGCATCTGGCCGCATGCGCGCGGACAGGTGGCGATCCCGGCCGACACCATGTTCATTCCGCAGCGGCCCTACTTCCCCGACGGCCGCCTGCGCGACGCACTGGCCTATCCGCAGCCGGCCGACAGCTACGGCGACGACGCCCTGCGACAGGCCTTGCGCGACGCACTGCTGCCGCAGCTCGCCGACCAACTCGACCGCCAGGACGCATGGAGCCAGAAGCTCTCCGGCGGCGAGCAGCAGCGGCTGGCGATCGCGCGGGTGCTGCTCAAGAAGCCGGCGTGGGTGCTGGCCGACGAAGCCACCAGCGCGCTCGACGAGGATGCCGAGGCGACGCTCTATGCGCGCCTGGTCGCACAGGTCACGAAGGCGAAGGGCGCGATCATCTCGATCGCCCATCGCTCGACGCTCGGCGCGCACCACCAGCGCCGCTGGGATCTGCGGCCCAACGCCGAGGGCGCAACGGCCGCCTACCGCATCGAGGCGAGCGGCACCGATGCGCCGGACGCGCAGGGACGCTACCGGCTCACCGCGACGTAACGCTCCCAGCCCCGCGCGCGCAGCTCGCACGCGGGGCAGGTGCCGCAGCCATGGCCCCAGGCGTGGCGGTGCGTGCGGTCGCCCAGGTAGCAGGTGTGCGTGTCCTCGACGATCAGCTCGACCAGCGCATCGCCACCCAATCGATGCGCCATGGCCCAGGTCGCAGCCTTGTCGATCCACATCAGCGGGGTCTCGATGAGGAAGCGGCGTTCCATGCCGAGCGAGAGCGCGAGTTGCATCGCCTTCATCGTGTCGTCGCGGCAGTCGGGATAGCCCGAGAAATCGGTCTCGCAGACGCCGGTGACGATCACCTGCAGGCCACGCCGGTAGGCCAGCGCGGCGGCCAGCGTGAGAAACAGCAGGTTGCGGCCCGGCACGAAGGTGTTGGGCAGGCCGTCGGCCTGGATCTCGAACGCGATGTCCTGCGTCAGCGACGAGGCGCTGATCTGGCCCAGCACGTCGACCGACAGCAGATGGTCATCGCCGAGCCGCGGCGCCCAGCGTGGGAAACGCTCGCGCAGATGGGCAAGCACCGTGGCGCGAACGTCGAGCTCGATGCGATGGCGCTGCCCGTAGTCGAAGCCGATGGTTTCCACGCGCTCGTATTTCTCGAGCGCATCAGCCAGGCAGGTGGCGGAATCCTGGCCGCCGGAGAACAGGACGAGTGCGGTGGTGTGCATGATGCGGACGCGTGTCGGACAAGGACGCGAGTTTGGCACTGCTTGCCGCAACCGCCGATACGATGCGCCGCATGATGACCAGACACCTCGTTGCCTGGACTGCCACGCTTGTCGTGATCAGAGGAAGCGCTCCAGCAGCTTGCGCGACCCGCGGTCCAGCGCCTTCGCATCGGGGATGCGGAACTGCACGCCACTTGCGCTCGCGATCAGCAGCGCGCCGTCGTCCAGCCGCCGGATGTCTTCCTCGGCCTTGAGCACGAAGCGGGTCTCGCCGCGGTCGGTGTTCACGTGCCAGGTGCTGGGCACGCCGAAGCTCGACACCTTGTGCAGCTTCAGCAGCGTCGGCGCGAAGTCGCGTGCGGCGAGGTCCTCGTCGATCAGCGTGCGCGCGGTTTCGGGCAACGCATCGAGGCGGTCGATCCATACCAATTCACGGCCGTCGCCGCCGACCAGCGAAATGCCGTCGGCCGGCGCGGTGAGCGGAAAGGCGCGCACCGGCACCACGCCTTCGTGGCGCAGGCCCTCGGCATCGATCAGCACCAGCCGGCCGAAGGCATCGCGCTCCAGGTTGAAATCGTTCATGCGTTCCCCGCCGGATGGGCCGCATGGCCGCCGAGCGCCATCGCCACGGAAGCACGCTCGTCGGCGGCGCCCGGGCTTTCGTCGTCGTTCTGCCTGAGCTGCGCCTGGTAGAGCCGCCAGTAGGCGCCCTGCCTTTCCATCAACGCATCGTGCGGCCCGACCTCGACGATCTCGCCGCGGTCCATCACCACCAGCCGGTCGGCCTTGCGCAGGGTCGACAGGCGGTGCGCGATCGCGATCGTGGTGCGGCCCTGCACCAGGTTGTCGAGCGCCTTCTGGATTTCCTTCTCGGTCTCCGTGTCGACTGCCGAGGTGGCTTCGTCGAGGATCAGGATGCGCGGATCGATCAGGAGCGCGCGCGCGATGCTGATGCGCTGCCGCTCGCCGCCCGACAGGCCCTGGCCGCGCTCGCCGACCAGCGAGTCGTAGCCGTGCGCGAGACGCAGGATGAAGTCGTGCGCATGCGCGGCGCGCGCCGCGGCCACGACTTCCTCGCGCGTGGCCTCGGGCTTGCCATAGGCGATGTTCTGCGCAATGGTGCCGAAGAAGAGAAAAGGCTCCTGCAGCACCAGGCCGACATGGCGCCGGTAGTCGGCGACGGCAAAGCGGCGGATGTCGGTGCCGTCGACCTTGATGGCACCGTCGGTCACGTCGTAGAAGCGGCAGATCAGGTTGACCAGCGTGCTCTTGCCCGAGCCGCTGTGGCCGACCAGCCCGATCATCTCGCCCGGCTCGATCACGAGGTCGAGGTCGCGGATCACCGCGCGGCTGCCGTAGCGAAAGCCCACATCGCTCATCTCGATGCGGCCCTGCACGCGCTCGACCTTCACCGGGTTGGCGGGCTCGGGCACGTTGCTCACATGGTCGAGGATGTCGAAGATGCGCTTGGCGCCGGCCGCGGCCTTCTGCGTGACCGAGACGATGCGGCTCATCGAATCGAGCCGCGTGTAGAAGCGGCCGATGTAGGCGATGAAGGCCGTCAGCACACCGACCGTGATGCGCCCGCGCGCCACCTGCCAGATGCCGAAGCCCCAGACCACCAGGAGGCCGATCTCGGTCAGGAGCGACACGCTGGGCGTGAACAGCGACCAGGTCTTGTTGAGCTTGTCGTTGACCTGCAGGTTGTAGGCGTTGGCGGCATGGAAGCGGCGCGCCTCGCGCTGCTCCTGGGCGAAGGCCTTGACCACGCGGATGCCGGGGATGGTGTCGGCCAGCACGTTGGTCACCTCGCTCCACACGCGATCGATCTTCTCGAAGCCGGTGCGCAGCCGGTCGCGCACCACGTGGATCATCCAGGCGATGAAGGGCAGCGGCACCAGCGTCACGACGGCCAGGAGCGGATTGATCGAGAACAGGATCACCGCCGTCATCGCGATCATCAGCACGTCGGTGAGGAAGTCGAGCGCGTGCAACGAAAGGAAAACGTTGATGCGATCCGTCTCCGATCCGATGCGCGACATCAGGTCGCCGGTGCGCTTGCCACCGAAGTAGTCGAGCGGCAAGGTGAGCAGGTGTTCGTAAGTGGTGGTGCGCAGGTCGGCGCCGATGCGCTCGGAGACCAGCGCCAGCAGGTAGGTTCGCGCCCAGCCCAGCGCCCAGCCCGTGAGCGCCGCGGCCAGCAGCGCGCCGAGGAACATCACCACCTTGGCGACCGCGATCTTCTGCCCGTTCTGGAACGGGATCAGGATGTCGTCCATCAGCGGAATCGTGAGATAGGGCGGCACCAGGGTGGCGGCGGTGGAGGCCAGCGTGAGCAGGAAGCCTGCGATCAACTGCTTGCGATAGGGCTTGGCGAAGCGCGCCAGGCGCAGCAGCACCCAGGTCGAGGGCGGAGCCTGCATCTCGGGTTCGGGCGGCAGGCCGTCGTCGACTTCGGCCGCTGCGGCTGTCGCCTGGGCGACGCCGGCCGCGCGCTGGTCGAACAGCTTCTGCAATCGCAGTGCGGCGGCCTGATGGGCCAGCGTGTAGCGCCAGCGGGCCAGCCGACCGCGGGTATCTACCAAGTCGAGCGTGCCGACGCCCGCGTGATCGGCGAACTGCAGCGCCAGCCCGCCCGGATCTCCCAGGGGCCACTCGCGCCAGGCGCCGTCGGCGTCGCGCGCCAGCAGGCGACGATCGGTCAACGCCAACTGACCGGATGCAAACCGAAGTTCCCCATCGAGGTCAACCGGCAGGCTCGCCAAAACGTTTTCCGCGGCTACGAGCCGGCTTTTCAGAGCGTCTGAAGCCCCTCCTCCTTCGCCCTCCGGGGTGCCGACTGGATCGTGATGTTGCATTGTGTTTCTGTACTTCAGGGCCGTCGATGGGCTCTTCATGGCGCTCCTCGGGCGCCGATTCTGACCGATGACCATGGGCGCGCTTGAAGGCGACACCGTGCTCGGCCAAAGCACATCGAACGTTTCCATGTCCCGTTTCGACGACATCCGACTCCTGCGCGTCAACTATTTGCGCGGCCCCAATCTCTGGACCTACCGCCCCGTGCTGGAAGTCTGGCTCGATCTGGGCGCGCTCGAAGACCATCCCTCCAACAAGATCGACGGCTTCACCGACCGCCTGACCACGCTGCTGCCGGCGCTGATCGAGCACCACTGCGGCGTCGGCGAGCGCGGCGGCTTCATCCAGCGCCTGACCGAGGGCACCTGGTCGGGCCACGTGCTGGAGCACGTCGTGATCGAGCTGCTCAACCTCGCCGGCATGCCCACCGGCTTCGGCCAGACGCGCAGTACCTCCCAGCAGGGCGTCTACCGCATGGTGTTCCGCGCGCGCGACGAGCAGGTGGCCCGCGTCGCGCTCACCGAGGGCCATCGCCTCTTGATGGCAGCGATCAACAACGATCCCTTCGACGCCACCGATGTCCAGCGCGCCGTCGATGCCGTCAAGCGCAAGGTCGAGGACTGCTACCTCGGCCCGAGCACCGCCTGCATCGTGAGCGCGGCCACCGACCGCGGCATTCCGCACATGCGGCTCAACAGCGGCAACCTGGTCCAGCTCGGCTACGGCGCCAACCAGCAACGCATCTGGACCGCCGAAACCGACTACACCAGCGCGATCGGCGAATCGATCGCCAGCGACAAGGAGCTCACCAAGTCGCTGCTGGCCAGCTGCGGCGTGCCGGTGCCCGAAGGCCAGGTGGTGGCCAGCGCCGAGGAAGCCTGGGGCGCCGCCGAGGACATCGGCCTGCCGGTGGCCGTCAAGCCCTCGGACGCCAACCACGGCCGCGGCGTCTCGCTCGAACTGCACACGCGCGACGAAGTGCTGGCCGCCTTCGCGGTCGCCGAACCCGAAGGCAGCGACGTGATGGTCGAGCGCTTCATCCGCGGCCACGAGCACCGCCTGCTGGTGGTCGGCGGCCAGGTGGTCGCCGCCGCGCGCGGCGAGATCATCACCGTGACCGGCGACGGCAGCGCGACCGTGGCGCAGCTGATCGACAGCCAGCTCAACAGCGATCCGCGCCGCGGCGTCGAAGAGGAATTCCCGCTCGACTTCATCGACGTCGCGACCGACGCCAAGCTGCAGCTCGAACTCAAGCGACAGGATCTCGATGCCGCCGCGGTGCCTGCCACCGGCCGCGTGGTCACGATCCAGCGCAACGGCAACATGGCGATCGACTGCACCGACCAGGTCCACCCCGAGGTCGCGCATGCGGCCGTGCTGGCGGCGCGCGTGGTCGGGCTCGACATCGCGGGCGTCGATCTGGTGGCGCAGGACATCGGCCGGCCGCTGGCGCCGCAGGGCGGCGCGATCGTCGAAGTCAACGCCGGTCCCGGCTTGCTGATGCACCTGAAGCCGGCCGTCGGTTCGCCGCGCCCGGTGGGCCGCGCGATCTGCGACCACCTCTTTCCGGACGATGCGCCCGGGCGCATTCCGGTCGTCGGCGTGGCCGGCTCGCGCGATACCGCCGTGCTCGCGCGCCTGGTCGCATGGCTGATCGGCCTCGGCGGCCGCCACACCGGCCTGGCCTGCCGCGACGGCCTGTTCCTCGAACGCCGCCGCGTCGATGCGCGCGACAGCGCCAGCTGGGAAGCCGGCCATCGCCTGCTGGTGAACCGTGCGGTGCAGGCGGTGGTGATCGAGAACGGCGCCGAAACCATCCTGCGCGACGGCCTGGCCTACGACCGCTGCGCGGTCGGCATCGTGACCGACCTGGAAGGCGCCGAGGCGCTGGCCGAATTCGACATCGCCGAAAGCGACCAGCTGGTGAAGGTGCTGCGCACCCAGGTCGACGTGGTGCTGCCCGACGGCACCGCGGTGCTCAACGCCGCCGACCCGCGCGTGGCCGGGCTCGCGCCGCTGTGCGATGGCGACGTGATCCTCTATGCCGTCGACCCGCAGGCCGAAGCCGTGGGCAAGCATCAAAGCGCGGGCGGCAAGGCCGTGCTGGTGCGGCAGGACCGCGTGGTGCTCGCCAACGGCAGCAGCGAATCCTTCCTGCCCGGCCTCGGCCGCCTGACGATCTGGCGCGCGACGCACGCCGGTGTCAGCCTCGAAAGCCTTCTTGCCGCCGTCGCGGCAGGCTGGGCACTCGGCATCCCGCTGAACCTGATCGGCGCCGGCGTCGAAGCCTTCGAAGCCGACCTGCATGCGGCACTCGCCTCGCTGCAGCTGTCGCAGACCCTGCTCGCGCCCGAACAACAACTCAACTGACCGGCGCAGCGCTCGCCGGCACCCACGCCATGGAAGTCACCCGCATTCGCGCCTTGCGCGGCCCCAATCTCTGGAGCCGCCACACCTGCATCGAGGCCGTCGTGGCCTGCCATGGCGACGAGAACGCGATCGAGCGGCTGCCCGGTTTCGAGGCCCGGCTGCGCGCGCTGTTCCCGACCATCGGCGAGCTGCATCCGATCGTGCTGGGCCAGCCGCTCGCGCTCGCGCACGTGCTCGAGAACGCGGTCGTCGCGCTGCAGTCGCAGGCCGGATGCGCCGCGAGCTTCGGCCATACCTCGCGCACGGTCGAGGAAGGCGTCTACCAGGTCACGATGCAGTACTGCGAGGAAGCCGTCGGCCGGCGTGCGGTCGAGCTGGGCAAGCAACTGATCGATGCCGCGCTGGCCGGCACCGACTTCGATGCGGCCGCGGCCATCACCGAACTGCGCGAACTCGACGAGTCCGAGCGCCTCGGCCCGAGCACCGGCTCGATCGTCGACGCCGCCGTCGCGCGCGGCATTCCCTACCGGCGCCTCACGCGCGGCAGCCTGGTGCAGTTCGGCTGGGGCTCCAAGCAGCGCCGCATCCAGGCCGCCGAGGTCGACAGCACCAGCGGCGTGGCCGAGGCGATCGCGCAGGACAAGGAACTCACCAAGCAGTTGCTCAACGCGGCCGGCGTGCCGGTGCCGCTGGGGCGTCCGGTCAAGGATGCGCAGGACGGCTGGGCCGCGGCGCTCGAGATCGGCCTGCCGGTGGTCGTGAAGCCGCAGGACGGCAACCAGGGCAAGGGCGTCACCGTCAACATCACGACGCGCGAACAGCTCTTCGCGGCCCACGATTCGGCCGCGGCGTATGGCGAGGTGATGGTCGAGCGCTTCCTGCCCGGCTTCGACTTCCGCCTGCTGGTGGTGGGCGACCGGCTGGTCGCCGCCGCGCGCCGCGACCCGCCGCAGGTGATCGGCGACGGCCGCAACAGCGTGCGCCAACTGGTGGATGCGGTCAACCAGGACCCGCGGCGCGGCGAAGGCCATGCGACCTCGCTGACCAAGATCCGGCTCGACGACATCGCGATCGGCCGCCTCGAATCGCAAGGCCTCGCGCCCGACAGCGTGCCTGCGCGCGGCCAGCGCGTGGTGCTGCGCAACAACGCCAACCTCTCGACCGGCGGCACCGCGACCGACGTGACCGACACGGTCCATCCCGAGGTCGCGGCGCGCGCGGTCGATGCGGCGCAGATGGTCGGGCTGCACATCTGCGGCGTCGACATGGTCTGCGAGAACGTGCTGCGCCCGCTCGAAGAGCAGCACGGCGGCGTGGTCGAGGTCAACGCCGCGCCCGGGCTGCGCATGCACATCTCGCCCTCCTTCGGCCGCGGCCGCGCGGTCGGCGAAGCGGTGATGGACACGCTCTTCGCGCACGGCGACGACGGCCGCATCCCGACGGTCGCGGTCACCGGCACCAACGGCAAGACCACCACCGCGCGGCTGATCAACCACCTGCTCGCCTCCAGCGGCCTGCGCACCGGCATGACCAACACCGACGGCGTCTGGGTCGATGGCCGGCAGACCGACAGCGGCGACTGCAGCGGCCCGAAGAGCGCGCGCAACGTGCTGCTGCATCCGGACGTCGATGCCGCGGTGTTCGAGGTCGCGCGCGGCGGCGTGCTGCGCGAGGGCCTCGGCTTCGACCGCTGCCAGGTGGCGGTGGTGACCAACATCGGCAGCGGCGACCATCTCGGCCTGAACTACATCACCACCGTCGAGGACCTCGCGGTGCTCAAGCGCGTGGTGGTGCGCAACGTGGCGCCCGGCGGCTATGCGGTGCTCAACGCCGCCGACCCGAACGTGGCCGCGATGGCGGTCAGCTGTCCCGGCAACGTCATCTTCTTCGCGGCCGACCGCCAGCATCCGGTGATGGCCACGCACCGCGCGCAGGGCAAGCGCACCGTGTACGTCGACCAGGACACGCTGGTCGCGGCCGAAGGCTCGTGGCGCGAGCGCATTCCGCTGCGCGACGCGCAGATCACGCGCAACGGCACCATCGGCTTCCAGGTCGACAACGTGATGGCCTCGGTGGCTGCCGCCTGGGCCGTGGGCCTCGACTGGGACACCATCCGCAGCGGCCTGGCGAGCTTCATGAACGACGCCGCCGGCGTGCCCGGCCGCTTCAACGTGATGGACTACCGCGGCGCCACCGTGATCGCCGACTACGGCCACAACACCGACGCGATGCGCGCGCTGGTGGCCGCGGTCGACACCATGCCGGCGAAGAAGCGCTCGGTGGTGATCAGCGGCGCCGGCGACCGGCGCGACTGCGACATCCGCGACCAGACCGCCATCCTCGGCCAGGCCTTCGACGACGTGATCCTCTACCAGGACGCGGCGCAGCGCGGCCGTGCCGACGGCGAAGTCATGGCGCTGCTTCGGCAAGGTCTCGAAGGCGCGCAGCGCACGCGCGCCATCGACGAGATCCGCGGCGAGTTCATCGCCATCGACACCGCGCTCGACCGGCTGCGGCCGGGTGACCTGTCGCTGATCCTGGTCGACCAGGTCGAGGAAGCGCTCGCGCACCTCGCCCGCCGCATCGCCGCGGGCTGAACTGCTGCGCAGCGCGCGGCCTTGTCCGGCAAGGCCGGCATGCCGCGCGCGACAGTCCGGCGCCCGATGAGCTCCTGTCAGCCTGACGGACATGTCCCACACGAATCTCCGTCTCCACGCCAAGCCAAGCGCCCCTGATGTCCCACAACCCGGGTGGCCGGGCCGCCGCCACACTGCGGCATCCCTGGCGCGTGGCGCCGCACATCAAGGAGTGATCCCATGAAAGCAACCCTTCGTTCGAGCCTGGCTGTCCTGTTCGCCGCGGCCGGCCTCGCCAGTGCCGCGCCCGGCTTCGCGGCCGAGCCATTGCGCGGACCGGGTTCCGACGCCCGCATGCAGCGCGAGCGCGCCGTCTGCGACGGCATCCAGCAGGACCGCGCCGCCTGCCTGCGCGAAGCCGGCGCGGCTCGCGAGGCCGCACGGCGCGGCGGGCTCGTCAGTGCGTCGCCGCAGACCTACGAACAGAACGCCCTGGCGCGATGCACCCTGCAGCAGACGGCCGACGACCGCGCCGCCTGCGAAGCCCGCGTGCGCGGCACCGGAAGGACGGAAATCGAAGGCAGCGTGATGGGCGGCGGCCTGATCCGCGAGACCGTCACACCGATCTCCGCACCGATGCAGCAGGCACGACCGATGCAGCAGCCGATGCCGATGCAGGCGCAACCGATGCAACCGATGCAACCGACGCAGCCCATGCAGCCCATGCAGCCCATGCGCCCCATGCAGTGAGTGTCCGGCAGGGCAAACCTATGCCCTACTTTGTCACGCGCCTGTCATAAAGCGTGGCGCGGCGCTGGCTATAGTCATGGGCCTGTCTGAACCGAGGAAAAGCTCCCATGAATGCCATCAAGGTCGCGCGCCGATTCATTGAAACGGACCCGACCAACGAGTCGGCCCAGGTTCTCGCCCGGCTCGTGCTCGCCCTCGAATCCGAGCGCAGCTTCGAACTGGTCACGCTGTACACGCTCGACTACAAGAGCTTCCAGCTCGCCATGGACATCCTGCGGGAGTGGCGCCTCGACCGCTACTACGCGAGCAAGTCCAAGCTGTTCGATCTGTCGATGCAGGTCAGCGAACTCGATTGAGGAACGCGCAGCGACGTGCGCGCACGGCACCGTGATCGAATTCGAACTCAAGTTCCAGGTCGATCCGCGGTACCGCAAGCCGCTCGAAGCGGCGGTTGCCCGCGGACGCTCGCAGCGCACGCGGCTGCGCGCCCATTATTTCGACACGGCGGACGGCGCGCTGGCGGCCGCGCATGTGGTCCTGCGGCTGCGGCGCGAAGGCAATACCTGGGTTCAGACCGCCAAGGCGCCATTGGACGGCCCGCTGCAGCGCCACGAGCACAACGTCGAGATCCCGACCGAGCGCGCCAGCGACCAGCCCGTGCCGTCGGCGCTGCGGCATGCCGGCACGCCGGTCGGCGACCGCATTGACCGCGCCTTGCGCAAGGCGGGCCACGATGCAGCCCATGCCGAACTGGTCCCGCTCTACGGCACCGACGTCTGGCGTACCACGCGCGAGATGCGCACCGGCGACGCGCTGCTCGAACTCGCCTTCGACCGCGGCGAGGTGCAGGCCGGCGAGCGCTCGCATCCGGTGCGCGAACTCGAGATCGAACTCAAGCGCGGCAGTCCGCAGGCGCTGCTCGAACTCGCGCGGCGCTGGCGCAACCGCTACGGGCTCTGGCTCGACACGGTGTCCAAGTCGCAGCGTGCGCAGCAGCTGTCGCGCGGCGCCGCGCACGGCGAACCGGTTCACGCCGCCGCACCGCAATTCGATGGCGAACCCGGTGGCGAGGAACTGTTCCGCGCCGTGCTGAACAGCTGCCTGACACAGATTCTTCCCAACGCCAGCGAGGTCGCAGCGGGCAGCCCGGACGCCGAGCATGTGCACCAACTGCGCATCGGCATCCGGCGCCTGCGCACCGCGCTGCGCGAGATGGCCGCGTTCGCACCCGGCCTCGATCCGTCGTGCGAACCGGTGCTGGCGGACACCTTCCGTGCGCTCGGCCGGCAGCGTGACCGCGAACGCCTGCTGCAGATCGTGCAACCGCTGGTCGAGGCGGCGGGCGGCCCCTCGATCACGTGGCCCGAGCTACCCGATGGCATGGCCCTCGAGGCGCGCGAGGTGGTGCGCGCTGCGCCCTTCCAGAATGCGCTGATGGGCCTGATCGAAGCCGCCTTGCCGCCCGCCGCGCCGTCGGCGCAGCACGGCAGTCCGGTGCGCAAGCTGCTGCGCGAACGCCTCTCGAAGCTGCACCGGCAGGTGGTGCGCGATGGCCGGCGCTTCGAGGCGCTCTCGGCGCTCGAACAGCACCGCGTGCGCAAGCGGCTCAAGCGCCTGCGCTACCTGGGTGAGTTCGTCGCGCCGCTGTTCGGACAGCGCAAGGCACGGCGCTACCTCGAGGATCTGCACCCGGCCCAGGACGCATTGGGCAATCACAACGACAACGCCGTGGCCATCGCCGCCTACCGCGACGCGGCCGCGCAGGACGGCCGCGCATGGTTCGCCGCCGGCTGGCTGGCCGCGCGCCAGCCCGCGAGCGCACAGGCCTGCGGCGAGGCACTGGCCAAGATCGCGCAGGCGCACCGCTTCTGGACCGGCAAGGACTGAGCGGGCGAAGCCTTCAGCGGCCCCAGCGCAGCACCAGCGGATCGAGCCGGCGCGCGGTCTCGATCAGTCCCGCGCGCGTGTCCGGATGCAGCGCCGGCAGCGGATGGCGCGGCGCTTCGCAATCGATCACTCCGCCCTCCTTCATCAAGGCCTTGCAGGCCAGCAGCCCGGCTTGGCGGTTCTCGTAGTTGATCAGCGGCAGCCATTGCTGGTAGCGCGCGAAAGCCTCTTCGCGCCGG
This sequence comes from Variovorax sp. SRS16, assembly GCF_901827165.1. Classification (NCBI taxonomy): domain Bacteria; kingdom Pseudomonadati; phylum Pseudomonadota; class Betaproteobacteria; order Burkholderiales; family Comamonadaceae; genus Variovorax; species Variovorax sp. SRS16. Next base: position 1,070,013 of record NZ_LR594666.1, on the reverse strand, counting down.
CCTGCGAGATGGTCCATGAGGATCGGCCGGAGGCCATCGGCATAGGCACCCCCGGTCATCGAGCCGGTGGCGCCGGCATCGAGGTCGGGCATCAGCGTGATGGCTTCCTCGCCGTCCCACGGACCTTCGATCGCGTCGCCGCCCAGGCGGATCAGCTCGCGGATCTTCGCGGCCGCGCCGGCAGTCTCGATCTTGAAGTACGCCAGGTGCTCGATCTCCCGCGCCATCCGCGCGAGGAAGGGCGCCGACAGCACGGTGCCGCTGGCCGGCGCGTCCTGCACCATGATCGGTATGTCGACCGCATCGGACAGCTGTGCATAGAAGTCGAAGATCTGCGGCTCGGGCACGCGGAAGGTGGCGCCATGGTAGGGCGGCATCACCATCAGCATGGCCGCGCCCATCGCCTGCGCGCGCAGGCTGCGCTCGATGCAGACACGGGTTGCGAAGTGGGTGGTGGTGACGATCACCGGCACGCGGCCGGCGACGTGTTCGAGCACGGTGCGGGTCAGCAGCTCGCGTTCGTCGTCCGACAGCACGAACTGCTCGGAGAAGTTGGCGAGGATGCAGATGCCGTCCGAGCCCGCGTCGATCATGAAATCGATGCAGCGCCTCTGGCTGGCGAGGTCGAGTTCACCGCGCTCGGTGAAGGGGGTCGGCGCGACCGGAAAAATGCCGCGGTAGCGGGGCAGGGTCGAAGAGGTCATCGTGAAAGTCCGGGTCGATGGATCAATGCGAATGGCGTGGCACGGCCGCACCGCGGCAGCCGACCAGGAAGTCGAAGTCGCAGCCTTCGTCAGCCTGCAGCACATGCTCGACATACAAGCGCCGATAGCCGCCGCCACCGAGCGGCGCCATGTCGGCCTGCAACGCAGCCAGCCGCGCCCTCAGTTCGTCGTCGCCGATGTCCAGGTGCAGGCGGCCCTGCTCGCAATCGAGCTCGATCCAGTCGCCGTCGCGCACCGCGGCCAGCGGACCGCCGTCGGCCGCCTCGGGCGCCACGTGCAGCACCACCGTGCCGTAGGCGGTGCCGCTCATGCGCGCATCCGAGATGCGCACCATGTCCTTGATGCCCTGGCGCAGCAGCTTCGGCGGCAGGCCCATGTTGCCGACCTCGGCCATGCCGGGATAGCCCTTGGGACCGCAGTTCTTCATCACCAGCACGGAGCCGGCGTCGACCTCGAGCGCTTCGTCGACGATGCGTTCCTTGTAATGCTCGAAGTTCTCGAACACCACCGCGCGGCCGCGGTGCCGCAGCAATTCGGGCGACGCGGCCGAGGGCTTGAGCACCGCGCCGCGCGGCGCGAGATTGCCGCGCAGGATGCAGATGCCGCCGTCCTCGATGAGCGGATTGTCGAGCTGGCGGATCACCTCGTCGTTGTGGCTGGGCGCGTTGCGCACGTTGTCCCACAGCGACTGCCCGTTGACCGTGAGCGCATCGGGATGCGGCAGCAGGCCATGCTCGCCGAGGCGGCGCAGCACGGCAGGCAGGCCGCCCGCGTAATAGAACTCCTCCATCAGGAAACGGCCCGAGGGCATCAGGTCGACCAGCGTCGGCGTGCCGCGGCCGATGCGGGTCCAGTCCTCGAGTTCGAGCGGCACGCCGATGCGGCCCGCGATCGCCTTCAGATGGATCACCGCATTGGTCGAGCCGCCGATCGCGGCGTTGGTTCGGATCGCGTTCTCGAAGGCCGCGCGCGTGAGGATCTTCGACAGCACCAGCCCTTCGCGCGCCATCTCGACGATGCGCATGCCCGACATCTGCGCCAGCACGTAGCGCCGCGCATCGACCGCCGGAATGGCTGCGTTGTGCGGCAGCGAGGCGCCCAGCGCCTCGGCCATGCAGGCCATGGTGGACGCGGTGCCCATGGTGTTGCAGGTGCCCGCCGAACGCGACATGCCCGCCTCCGCCGAGAGGAACTGGTGGACGTCGATTTCGCCCGCCTTCATCGCTTCGTGCAGCTGCCACACGGCCGTGCCCGAGCCGATGTCGCGGCCTTCGAGCTTGCCGTTGAGCATCGGCCCGCCGGTGACGACGATGGTCGGCACGTCGCAGCTCGCGGCGCCCATCAGCAGTGCCGGCGTGGTCTTGTCGCAGCCGGTGAGCAGCACCACGGCGTCGATCGGATTGCCGCGGATCGCCTCCTCGACATCCATGCTCGCGAGGTTGCGCGTGAGCATCGCGGTCGGCCGCAGGTTCGATTCGCCGTTGGAGAAGACCGGGAACTCGACCGGGAAGCCGCCGGCCTCGGAGACGCCGCGCTTGACGTGCTCGGCGATCTTGCGAAAGTGCGCGTTGCAGGGCGTGAGCTCCGACCAGGTGTTACAGATGCCGATGATCGGCCGACCGTCGAACTCGTGATCGGGCACGCCCTGGTTCTTCATCCAGCTGCGGTACATGAAGCCGTTCTTGTCGGCCGCACCGAACCATTCGGTGGAGCGCAGCTTCTTCTTCGCGGTATCGGGCATGCGTGGACTTTTCTGTGAAAGGAAGAGGAGCGGCCGACCTCAGCCGCGCCGCGCGCTGCGCGCGGTGAACAGCCGTTGCAAGAGGCAGAAGACGAAGAGCAAGGCACCGACCACGATGCGCGTCCACCACGAACTCAGCGTGCCGTCGAAAGAGATGAGCGTCTGGATGATGCCCAGCATCAGCACGCCGAACAGCGTGCCGATCACGTAGCCGACGCCGCCGCTGAGCAGCGTGCCGCCGATCACCACGGCCGCGATCGCATCGAGCTCGAGGCCGACCGCGTGCAGGCCGTAGCCCGACAGCATGTAGAAGGTAAACACCACGCCGCCCAGCGCCGAGCAGAAGCCCGAGAGCGTGTAGACGCCGACGACGGTGCTGCGCACCGGCAGTCCCATCAGCAGCGCCGACTGCTCGCTGCCGCCGATCGCATAGACGGTGCGGCCGAAGGGTGTGCAATGCGCAATGAACACACCGAGCGCAACCACGACCAGTGCGATCAGCGCAGACAGCGAGATGGACGCATCGCCCCACACCGGCAGCCGCCACTGCGAGAGCGCCGAGTAGGTCTCGTCGGTGATGCTGATCGAATCGATGCTGATCAGATAGCACAGGCCGCGCGCGAGGAACATGCCGGCCAGCGTCACGATGAAGGGCTGCAGCCGGAAGCGCTCGATCAGCACGCCCATGAAGGCGCCGAACAGCGTGCCCATCGCCAGCACCAGCGGGATCACGATCGCCGGACTCCAACCCTGCTTCTCGACCAATGCGGCCGAGACCATCGTGGTCAGCGCGATCACCGAACCCACCGACAGATCGATGCCGCCCGACAGGATCACGAAGGTCATGCCGACCGCGACGATGCACAGAAAGGCGTTGTCGATCAGCAGGTTCAGGAAGACCTGCAGCGAGAAGAAGCCGTCGTAGCGCACCGAGCCCAGCGTGCCCATCAGCACGAACAGCGAGATGGTGGCGGCCAGCGGCAGGTGCCTGGGATTGAGGCGCACGCGTGCAGGCCGGGGCGCCCTCGCAGGCGCGGCGGTTGCTGTGGGACGCGAGATCAGTGCACTCATGGCTTCAAAGCCCCGCGCACCGGCCGCTGCACCAGCACGCGCAGGCTGGCGCGGAACTCGGCCGACTGCACCAGCATGACCGCGAACACCACGACGGCCTTCACCACCAGGTTGATCTCGGGCGGCACGCCCAGCGAGTAGATCGCGTAGGTCAGCGTCTGGATGATCAGGGCGCCGATCACGCTGCCGACCAGGCTGAAGCGCCCGCCCGTGAGCAGCGTGCCGCCGAGCGTGACCGCGAGGATCGCATCCAGTTCCAGCAGCTGCCCCGCGTTGTTGCCGTCGGCGCTCTTGACGTTGGAGCTGATCAGGAGACCTGCCACGCCGGCGCAGAAGCCGCAGAACATGTAGGCACTGAGGATGATGCGGCGCGCCCGCACGCCGGCCACGTGTGCCGCACTCGGGTTGATGCCCACGGCCTGGATGAAGAGGCCAAGCGCGCTGCGCGTGATCGCGAGATAGAGCAGCACGAACACCAGCGCCGCGACATAGACCGAGAACGGCAGCCCGAACAGATAGCCGCTGCCGATGAAGAAGAAGGGCTTGTAGTAGATGGTGATGATCTGCCCGCCCGTGATCAGCTGCGCAATGCCGCGCCCCGCCACCATCAGGATCAGCGTCGCGATGATCGGCTGCATGCCGACGCGCGCCACCAGGAGGCCGTTCCACAGGCCGCAGACCAGGGCCGCTCCGAGCGCCGCGACGATTGCCATCCACATCGGGAAGCGGCTGACCTCGGCCGCGGCGCCGTTGCTCACGACCAGCGACCCGCCGATCATCCAGGCCGCGAGCGCCGCCGCGATCGCGACCACCGCGCCGACCGAGATGTCGATGCCGCGTGTCGCGATCACCAGCGTCATGCCGAGCGACACCAGCACCAGCGGCGCCGCGCGGTTGAGGATGTCGATCAGGCTGCCATACAGATGGCCGCCGCGCCATTCCAGGTGCAGGAAGTTCGTGTTGAAGGCGGCGTTGACCGCCAGCAGCACAAGCAGCGTGACGATCGGCCATGCAAGCCGGTGGCGGAACATTCGCGCGATGGTCTCGATGAGCGATGCGTTCATGATTCCGCCGCGATCAGTTCGTAGACGGCATCTTCATCGCTACCCGCCGGCAGCTCGCCCACCTTGCGCCGTTCGCGCAGCACCGCGATGCGGTGCGAGATCCGTACCACCTCGTTCATCTCCGACGAGATGAAAAGCACCGCCATGCCGCCGCGCGCCAGGCGCAGGATCTCGTCCATGATTTCCTGCTTGGCCGCGACGTCGATGCCGCGCGTCGGCTCGTCGAGGATCAGCAGGCGCGGCTCGGTCGCCAGCCAGCGCGCGAGCAGCGCCTTCTGCTGGTTGCCGCCCGAGAGCAGGCCGATGGGCGTGTCGACGCTGGCCGTCTTGATGCCCAGCGCCTTGACGAAGCGCTCGGCCAGTGCGGTCTGCTCGGCGCGTGACAGCGTGTTGCGCACGCCGCGCCGCGCCTGCAGCGCCAGCGCGATGTTCTCGCGCAGCGACAGCTCGGCCACGATGCCGTCGGTCTTGCGCTCCTCGGGGCACAGCGCCAAGCCGTGTCGCACCGCATCGGCCGGGTTCGCGAACGTGACCGCGACGCCGTCCACGCTGAGGCTGCCGCAATCGGGCGCGGCCAGGCCGAACAGCAGGCGCGCGAGTTCGGTACGGCCCGAACCCAGCAGGCCCGCGAGGCCCACCACCTCACCCGGGCGCACGCGCAGGTCGACCGGCTGCAGCTGGCCGGCCTGCCCGATCGCCTGGGCCTCGAGCACCGGCCGCGCGGCTTCGTCGATGACGGGCAATTGCGCATGGCCAGTGGCCTGTGCCGCGAGTTCGCGACCGACCATGGCCGAGATCAGCGCCTGCGGCGGCAGATCGGCCGCGGCCCATTCGCCGACCCAGCCGCCATTGCGCAGCACCGTGATGCGGTCCGACACCGCATAGACCTGGTTCAGGAAATGCGTGACGAACAGGATCGCGAGGCCTTCGCCGCGCAGCCGGCGCAGCACGGCGAACAGACTCTTGACCTCGTCGTCGTCCAGGCTCGAGGTCGGCTCGTCGAGGATCAGCACCGTCGACGACAAGCCGAGCGCGCGCGCGATCGCGACCATCTGCTGCACTGCCACCGAATAGCTCGACAGCAGCTGCGTGACGTCGATATCGACCTCCAGCCGCGCCAGCAGCGCGCGCGCATCGCGGCGCGCCTTCGCCCAGTCGATGCGAAAGCCCTGCGCCGGGCCGCAGCGCGGATAGCGGCCCGAGAAGATGTTCTCGGCCACTGACAGGTTCGGGCACAGGTTGACTTCCTGATAGACCGTGCTGATGCCCAGGCGCTGCGCCTCCAGCGGCGAGGCCGGCCGGATCGCGCGGCCCGCCAGCCGCATCTCGCCGCTGTCGGCGGTGTAGACGCCGGTGAGCACCTTGATCAAAGTCGACTTGCCCGCGCCGTTCTGCCCCATCAGCGCATGGATCTCGCCCGGCCGCAGCGCGAGCGCCACGTCGCGCAGCGCAGGCACGCCGTTGAACTGCTTGTGGATGCCGGTCAGCGACAGCACCGGCGCCTGCGAAAAAGCGGGTGCTTCGGTCATGTTTTATTTTTGTTGTAGACGTCGATGAAGACCGCGGCCAGCAGCACCAGCCCCTTGATAACCTGCTGGTAGTCGATGCCGATGCCGAGGATCGACATGCCGTTGTTCATCACGCCCATCACGAAGGCGCCGATCACCGCGCCCATCACCTTGCCGACACCCCCCGAGGCCGAGGCGCCGCCGATGAAGCAGGCCGCGATCACGTCGAGCTCGAAGCCCAGGCCCGCCTTGGGTGTCGCGGTGTTGAGCCGCGCCGCGAACACCAGGCCCGCCAGCGCGGCCAGCACGCCCATGTTGACGAAAGTAAGGAAGGCCAGCCGCTGCGTCTTGATGCCCGACAGCCGCGCCGCCTTCTCGTTGCCGCCGAGCGCGTAGATGCGCCGGCCGACCGTGGTGCGGTTGGTGACGAAGTCGTAGGCGACGATCAGCACCGCCATCACGATCAGCACATTGGGCAGGCCCTTGTAGGTCGCGAGCAGGTAGCAGAGCAGCACGATGATCGCGGCGAAGAACAGGTTCTTGCCGAGGAAGAAGGCATAGGGCTCCTGCGCCATGCCGTACTGCGCGAGCTTGGCGCGGCCGCGCAGCTTGAAGAAGACCAGCGCTGCGGCGGCCGCCACGCCCAGCAACAGCGAGGTGGTGCGCAGGCTTTCGCCGCCCAGCACGTCGGGCACGAAGCCCGAACTCAGCTTCTGGAACACCTCGGGGAACGGCCCGACCGACTGCCCTGCCAGCAAGGCCAGCGTGAGCCCCTTGAACACCAGCATGCCGGCCAGCGTGACGATGAAGGACGGGATGCGAAAGAACGCCACGAACCAGCCCTGCGCCGCGCCGACCAGCCCGCCCGCGATCAGGCAGACGATGCAGGCCGGCACGAAATTCCAGTCGTACTCCACCATCAGCACCGCGGCCAGCGCGCCGATGAACCCGGCCACCGAGCCCACCGACAGGTCGATGTGGCCGGCCACGATCACCAGCAGCATGCCGAGCGCCATGATCACGATGTAGCTGTTCTGCAGCAGCAGGTTGGTGAGATTGAGCGGCCGCATCAGCGTGCCGTCGGTCAGCACCTGGAACAGCACCATGATCGCGACCAGCGAGATCAGCATGCCGTATTCGCGCAGGTTGTTCTTGAGGAAGCCCGCGTGCTCGGCAGCGGCCGCGGCGGCGGCAGCAGGCGTTGCGATCGGTGGGGCCGGCTTCACGGCGGCTTCGGGTTCACGCTGCATGGACAGAACTCCCCGAGGCGACGATGACGCGCATGATCTTTTCCTGCGATGCTTGTGCCGCCGGAAACTCGGCCACGAAGCGCCCTTCGTTCATCACGTAGATGCGGTCGCACATCCCGAGCAGTTCGGGCAGTTCGGAAGAGATCATGAGAATTCCCTTGCCTTCGCTCGCGAGCTGGTCGATGAGCGTGTAGATCTCGTACTTGGCGCCGACATCGATGCCGCGCGTCGGCTCGTCGAGCATGAGCAGTTCGGGCCGCGCGAACAGCCACTTGCCCAGCACCACCTTCTGCTGATTGCCGCCCGACAGATTGACCACCTGCTGCTGCACGCCGGCGGAACGGATGTTGAGCATGCGCCGGTAGTCCTGGGCGACCTTGAACTCGCGGCCCTCGTCGATCACGCCGCCGTCGGACACCGCGGCGAGGTTGGCCAATGTCACGTTCTTGCGGATGTCCTCGTCCAGCAGCAGGCCCAGGCTCTTGCGGTCCTCGGTGACGTAGGCGATGCCGTGGTCGATGGCGCGGCGGATGGTCGAGACGTCGACCTCCTTGCCGTGCATCCACACCGAGCCGCTGATGCACTGGCCCCAGGCGCGGCCGAACACGCTCATCGCGAACTCGGTGCGGCCGGCGCCCATCAGGCCGGCGATGCCGACGATCTCGCCGCGCCGCACATGCAGATTCACGCCCTTGATCGTCTCGCGATCGGCGTGCTGCGCATGGTGCACGCGCCAGTCGCGCACCTCGAACACGGTCTCGCCGATCTTCGGCGTGCGCTGCGGATAGCGGTGCGCCATGTCGCGGCCCACCATGCCGCGGATGATGCGGTCCTCGCTGACGCCTTCGCCGCGGCAGTCCATGGTCTCCACCGTCGCGCCGTCGCGCAGCACGGTGATCGAGTCGGCCACCTTGGCGATCTCGTTGAGCTTGTGCGAGATCAGGATCGAGGCGATGCCCTGCGCCTTGAGTTCGAGCAAGAGCGCCAGCAGCGCGTCGCTGTCGCTCTCGTTGAGGCTCGCGGTCGGCTCGTCGAGAATCAGGAGCTTGACCTCCTTCGACAGTGCTTTCGCGATCTCGACCAGCTGCTGCTTGCCGACACCCAGGTGCGTGACCAGCGCCGTCGGCGGCTCGCGCAGCCCGACCTTGGCCAGCAGCGCGCGCGTCTTCGCATAGGCGGCGAACCAGTCGATCACGCCGCCCTTGGCCGTCTCGTTGCCGAGGAAGATGTTCTCGGCGATCGAGAGCAGCGGCACCAGCGCCAGCTCCTGGTGGATGATGATGATGCCGATCTTCTCGCTGTCGGCGATGCCCTTGAAGCGGCGCAGCTCGCCCTCGAAATGGATCTCGCCCGCATAGGAGTCGCAGGGGTAGACGCCGCTCAGCACCTTCATCAGCGTGGACTTGCCGGCGCCGTTCTCGCCGACCACCGCGTGGATCTCGCCGGCGCGCACCGCGAGGTTGACGTTGTCCAGCGCGTTCACGCCGGGGAAGGTCTTGGTGATGCCGCGCATCTCCAGAATGACGTCCTGCACCCTGTCTCCTTCTATTTGAACTGGCTGTCCTTGTAGTAGCCGCTGTCGACCAGCACCTGCTTCCAGTTCGAGGCATCGACGCTCACCGGCTTGAGCAGGTACGAGGGCACGATCTTGACGCCGTTGTTGTAGGTCTTGGTGTCGTTCACCTCGGGCTGCTTGCCGGCCAGCATCGCGTCCACCATGTTCACCGTGACCTTGGCGAGTTCGCGCGTGTCCTTGAACACGGTCGAAGTCTGCTCCTTCTTCAGGATCGACTTGATCGACGGCACTTCGGCATCCTGCCCGGTCACCACCGGCATCGGCTGCTGCGGCGAGCCGTAGCCTACGCCTTTCAACGACGAGATGATGCCGATCGACAGCCCGTCATAGGGCGACAGCACGGCATCGACGTGGTCCTTGGTGTAGTAGGCCGACAGCAGGTTGTCCATGCGCGCCTGCGCCACCGCGCCGTCCCAGCGCAGGGTCGAGACCTTGTCCATGCCCATCTGCTTGCTGCGCACCACCAGCTTGCCGCTGTCGAGATAGGGCTTCAACACCGACATCGCGCCGTTGTAGAAGAAGAAGGCGTTGTTGTCGTCCGGCGATCCGCCGAACAGCTCGATGTTGAACGGGCCCTTGCCTTCCTTGAGCTTGAGCGCGTTCTCGATGTAGCCGGCCTGCAGCACGCCGACCTGGAAGTTGTCGAAGGTGGCGTAGTAGTCGACGTTCTTCGAGCCCCTGATCAGCCGGTCGTAGGCGATCACCTTGACGCCCTTGTCGGCCGCCTTCTGCAGCACGTCCGACAGGGTGGTGCCGTCGATGGCGGCGATCACCAGCACCTTCGAGCCCTTGGTCACCATGTTCTCGATCTGGGCCAGTTGGTTGGGGATGTCGTCGTCGGCGTACTGCAGGTCGGTTTTGTAGCCCTTGGCCTGGAAGTCCTTGACCATGTTGGCGCCGTCGGCGATCCAGCGCGCCGACGACTTGGTCGGCATCGAGATGGCGATGAGACCCTTGTCCTGGGCCTGGGCCGGCGGCGCGAGGCCGATCAGCGCGAACGCGGCGCCAGCGAGCAGGGTCTTGAGGAAGTTGCGTTTCATTGAAGAGTCTCCGTTGTATTCAGTTCCAGGAACACCGCGGATCCGGCTTTGCCGGTCCGCTGGTGTTGCCCCCTGCAAGGGGGTTGGCGGCCACACGAAGTGGGCAAGCCTGGGGGTGTGCTCAATATTTGCGCTTCGGGAATTCCGCCGCGGCGACTTCCATCGGGAAGATGCTCTCCACCGTCACGATGCGCTTGGGCAAGGTCTTGCCGGCCTTGATGTCCTTCACGGCGCTCATCAGCTGCGGGCCCAGCAGCGGGCTGCATTCGACCGAGACATTGAGCTTGCCGGCCATCATGGCCTCGAACGCGCCCTTCACGCCGTCGATCGAGATGATCACGATGTCCTTGGCCGGCTTCAGGCCCGCTTCCTCGATGGCCTGGATGGCGCCGATCGCCATGTCGTCGTTGTGCGCGAAGAGCACGTTGATCTTCTTGCCGTCGGCTTTCAAGAAAGCTTCCATCACCTCCTTGCCCTTGGCGCGCGTGAAGTCGCCGGTCTGCGAGCGGATGATCTTGAACTTCGGATCGGACTTGATGATTTCCTCGAAGCCCTTCTTGCGGTCGATCGCCGGCGCCGAGCCCACCGTGCCCTGCAGCTCGACGATGTTGACGTCGCCCTTCTGGTCCTTCATCTTCTCGACCAGCCAGCGGCCGGCCTTGCGCCCTTCCTCGATGAAGTCGGAGCCCATGAAGGTGACGTAGAGCGAGTCGTCCTTGGTGTCCACCGAGCGGTCGGTCAGCACCACGGGAATCTTCGCGGCCTTGGCTTCGCGCAGCACCGGTTCCCAGCCCGATTCGACCACCGGCGAGAACGCGATCACGTCGACCTTCTGCGCGATGTACGAGCGGATCGCCTTGATCTGGTTCTCCTGCTTCTGCTGCGCATCGGAGAACTTGAGCTCGATGCCCGCGTCCTGGGCCGAGGACTTGATCGACTCGGTGTTGGCGGTGCGCCATTCGCTTTCGGCGCCGACCTGGGCAAAACCCAGGACCAGCTTCTTCTGCGCGAAGGCCGTGGCCGGCAGCAGCGAGGACAGCGAGGCGCTCGCGAGCGCCACGGTGAGGGTGCGACGGTTCAGTTTCATGGTGTCTCCTGGTTGGCGTGGTGAAAAACTCCGGTGCAGCACCTGCGCTCAGGCCAGCACGTAGCCGGTCTTGACGGTGGTGTAGAACTCCGCCGCGTGGCGGCCCTGCTCGCGCGGTCCGTAGCTCGATGCGCGGCGCCCGCCGAAGGGCACGTGGTAGTCGACGCCGGCGGTGGGCAGGTTGACCATCGTCATGCCGACCCGGGCATGGCGCTTGAAGTGGGTGGCCTGCGCCAGCGAGCTGGTGCAGATGCCGGCGCAGAGGCCGAAGGGCGTGTCGTTGGCGAGCGCCAGCGCATGCGCATAGTCGTCGGCGCGCAGCACGCAGGCGATCGGGCCGAAGATCTCTTCGCGCGCCACGCGGTGCTCCGGCCGCGCGAGGAACAGCGCAGGATTCATGTAGTGGCCGGGCGTCGGCCGCTCGAGCAACTCGCCGCCATGGACGTGCTCGGCGCCTTCGTCGTTCGCGATCGCGAGCCAGGCCTGGTTCTGTTCGAGCTGCCGGCGGTCGACCACCGGGCCGATGTCGATGCCGCGCTCCAGCGCATGGCCGACCTTGAGCGCGGCGAGCCGATGGCGCAGGCGGACGACGAAGGCATCGTGCACCGGCGCCTCGACGATCAGCCGGCTCGATGCGGTGCAGCGCTGGCCGGTCGAGAAGTACGCGCCCTGCAGCGCGCAATCGACCGCGCGGTCGAGGTCGGCATCGGCCAGCACCACCAGCGGGTTCTTGCCGCCCATCTCGAGCTGCACCTTGGCGCGCCGTGCCGCCGCGGCCTGCAGGATGCGCTCGCCGGTGGCGACCGAGCCGGTGAAGCTGATGGCATCGACCAGCGGGCTGTCGGCGATCGTCTGTCCGACCTCGCGGCCGCTGCCCATCACGAGGTTGAAGGTGCCGGCCGGCAAGCCGGCGCGGCTGATGATCTCGGCCAGCGCCCAGCCGCAAGCCGGGACCAGTTCGGCCGGCTTGAACACCACGCTGTTGCCGTGCGCGAGGGCCGGCGCGATCTTCCAGGCCGGGATGGCGAGCGGGAAGTTCCAGGGCGTGATGAGGCCGACCACGCCGACCGGTTCGCGCGTGACGTCGACCTGCACGCCGGGCCGCACCGAGGCCAGGATTTCGCCGCCGCCGCGCAGGGCCTCGCCGGCGAAGAACTTGAAGATCTGTCCTGCGCGGGTGGCTTCGCCGATGGCTTCGGCCAGCGTCTTGCCCTCCTCGCGGGCCAGCAGTGCGCCCAGCGCGTCGCAACGCGCGAGGATCTCGCTGCCGATGCGATCGAGCACGTCGGCACGCCGCTGCGGCGTGCTCTGGCTCCAGTGCGCGAAGGCGTCGACGGCCGCGCGGATCGCAAGCTCGGTCTGGCTGCGGTCGGCACGTGCGTACTCGGCCACCACCTCGCGCGTGTCGGAGGGGTTCTCGCTGACGCCGGTGGTCACGCCGGTCTCCCAGCGGCCGTTGATGTACTGCCGGGCGTTCTGCTGGAGGTCACTGCGCTTCAAGGTGCGGCGAGTGTAGGAATCGCACCTATATCTTTCCAATCATTCTTTGGATCGAATCGATATCGAAAATCGCATTCAGGAAAACCCCATGACCAACTACACGCACTGGTTCATCCGTGCGCGTCTGAAGACCCGGCAGTTGCTGCTGCTCGTGGCGCTGGCCGAGGAAGGCAACATCCACCGCGCGGCCCAGGTGCTGAACATGACGCAGCCGGCGGCCTCGAAACTGCTCAAAGACCTGGAGGATGTGCTGGAGGTCTCGCTGTTCGAGCGCCATCCGCGCGGCATGCGGCCGACCTGGTATGGCGAGGCGATGATCCGCCACGCGCGCGGCGCGCTCGCCAGCCTGAACCAGGCGCATGACGAGGTCGCGGCGCTCAAGGCCGGGCGCTTCGGCCAGGTCAACGTCGGGGCGATCACCGCGCCCGGACTCACGCTGCTGCCGCCGGCGGTGGCGGCGGTCAAGCGCGAGCAGCCCACGCTGCGCATCGCGCTCGAGATCGAGACCAGCCCGGTGCTGCTCGAACGGCTCGAGCAAGGCAAGCTCGACATCCTGGTGGCACGCCTCTTCGCCGAGCACGACAAGTCGCAGCTGCGCTACGAGGCGCTGACCGAGGAGCCGGTCTGCGCGCTGGTGCGCCCCGGGCATCCGCTGCTCGGCACGAGCGGGCTCGGCCTGCGCGACGTGGTGTCGGCCGGCTGGATCGTGCCGCCGGCCGGCAGCGTGCTGCGCCACCGCTTCGAACTGATGTTCCAGGAAGAAGGCGTGCAGCCGCCGATCAACGTGATCGAGACGGCTGCGCTGCTGTTCATCACGCGCATGCTGCAGCAGAGCGACATGATCGCGGTGCTGGCCGCCGACGTGGCCCACTACTACGCGTCGCACGGCATCGTCGCCGTGCTGCCGCTCGAGATGCCTTGCCACATGGATGCGTTCGGCATCATCACGCGCACCGACCGGCTGCTGTCGCCCGCCGCGAAAGTGATGATGAAGGCGCTGAAGGCCGAGAGCTTCAAGGCCTATGGGCGTCGCTTGGATCCAGACTGAGCTGATACGATCCGCCGCCCGAAGACCCGCAGCGCCGAACGCCCGCAGGAGACACGCATGAACACCACGCCATCGTCGTCCGCACCGTCGATTCTCGAAGCGCCCCGCTGCATCTGGCCCGCCGCAGCCACGCTCGGCGAGGGCACGCTGTGGTCGCAGCGCGAGCAGGCGCTGTACTGGGTCGACATCCTCGAGCGGCGGCTGCATCGCATCGATCCGGCGAGCGACATGCGCACCAGCTGGAACTTCGACGAGGAGATCTCGGCGGTTGCCGAGCGCGCCGGTGGCCCGGGCCTGATCGTCACGCTGCGCCGCGGCTTCGCGCTGTTCGATCCTGCCGCGGCCGAGGTCCCGCCCCGGTATCTGCTCGAGCCTGAACCGGAGCGCACAGCCAACCGCTTCAACGACGGCAAGTGCGATGCGAAGGGCCGCTTCTGGGGCGGCACGATGGACTTCGCCTGCACGGCGCCGACCGGTGCGCTCTATCGCTTCGATCCGGACGGCCGCTGCAGCCGGCACGACGACGGCTTCGCCGTCACCAACGGCCCGACCTGGTCGGCCGACGGCCGCACGATGTACTTCAACGACACGGTGAGAGGCCGCGTCTTCGCCTACGACTTCGACATGGCGACCGGCACGCCGAGCGGCAAGCGCGAATGGCTGCGCTTCGCGCGCGGCGACGGCCTGCCCGACGGCATGACCACCGATGCCGCCGGCCGGCTCTGGATCGCGCACTGGGGCGGCGCCTGCGTGAGCTGCCACGACCCGGTGAGCGCGGCCGAGCTGTGCCGCGTGAAGCTGCCCACCCGCCACATCACCAATTGCGCCTTCGGCGGCCCGGACCTGCGCACGCTGTTCATCACCAGCGCGACCAGCGATCTCACGCCCGCGCAACGCGAGGCCGAGCCGGAAGCCGGCGGCCTGTTCGCCGTTCGCACCGACGCCACGGGCTTGCCCGCGCCGCGCTTCGGCGGCTGAGGACGAAGGCGCGCCAAGACGCGGCCTTGTCCGACACGCCTCCTCATTCCCACCAAAGAATCGACCCCCAGACTAGGGTTTGCCCTCGGTCGATTGTTTCCCGCGTATGAACACCGCGATTCGATTTACCTAGGGTTTTCCCCTAGTTCTCGGCGCACAATTCATCCACAGACCCGCCACACGGCGGATCTGGGTGAACAGGGCACCGAGCGAGGTGGCCGCCCCCGAAGGGACGGTGACCCACCCAAGACCGGTTCGAATCATCCAAAAGCATTTGAAGGACATTGAAAATGAAGACCTCGAAGATCATCGCCGCCGCAGCCCTTTCGCTTCTCGCCGTGGCCGGCGCGCAAGCCGAAACCTATGAGGGCGTGCATCCCCTCGTCTCGGCCAACAGCCGTGCCGAAGTGAGTTCGCAAGCCGTGATCGCGGCGCACAGCGCCGACCCGTATGCGGAAGGCGCATCGGCTGGCGTGGCGCCGGTTCTGGCCAGCAACGTCGACCGCGCAACGATCCGCTCGCAAGCCGTGGCCGCCGCGCACAGCGCCGACCCGTATGCGGACGGCGCATCGGCAGGCGTGGCGCCGATCCTGGCGAGCAACATCGACCGCGCCGCGGTTCGCGCCGAGGCCCGTGCCGCTGCGCGCGGCTTCAACCAAGCCTCGCTGTAAACAGCCGGGCACCCGAAGGACCGGGCCATGCGCCGAGCATGGCCCGTTTTTTTTGTTTCAGCGGGACGCCCGATCGGCACCTCGTCCATGCGCGGCCTTGATCAGGCCGTTGCGGCTCTTCAGGAGTTCGTTCAGCTGGGCCAGGCGGGCGGGGCAATCGGCCGACGCCGACACCAGCACGATCGGGTTGCGCCGCAGGGCGGTGATGTTCTTCTCGACGGCGACGGGATCCCGGCCCTTCACGACCAGGCCGGCGGCGACGGCGGCCTTCGAACGCCGGGTGAAGGCTTTCTCGAAGGCCGGTGTCCCGCAGCGCGCGGCGATCACGCGGTAGTCGCTTTCCAGCTGCTCGCTGGCGATCGGCGAATCGGCCTGTTGCATGCTCTGGCCGCTCGCAGGAATGCAGGTCAGGATCATGGCTGCCGCTGCATGCGCACCCAGTACCAAACGCGTCTTCATGAGCTTTGCCCGGATCGAACATGGTGTGTTCGGCTTGTGCCATCGTACGCCTGCGGCGCGTTTTCGGCAGCCGCGCGGCGTGCGCTTTTCATCGATTTGCAGGCAAGTCTTTCGCCTGCGCGAGAAGCGCCGCGCCTTGTCTATCGCGGCACCTTGCCGAGCGTCTTCGGCGCACGCAGGAAATCGAAATCGACGCCCCGATCGGCCTGCGTCACGCTCTGCAGAAAGAGCTTGCGATAGCCGCGTTCGGCCGTCGGCTCGGCCACTGGCGATTCGGCGGCACGGCGCGCCAGCTCGCCATCGGGCACGCGCAGCGTGATCTCGCGCTTCGCCACGCTCAAGCGGATGCGGTCGCCGTTGCGCACGTGGGCGAGCGGTCCGCCGATGGCGGATTCGGGCGTCACGTGCAGCACGATGGTGCCGAAGGCCGTGCCGCTCATGCGGCCGTCGGAGATGCGGACGATGTCCTTCACGCCCGCGCGCGCGAGCTTGCGCGGGATCGGGATGTAGCCCGCCTCGGGCATGCCCGGCGCGCCCTTGGGGCCGATGTTCTTGAGCACCAGGATGTCGTCGCGCGTGACGTCCAGATCGTCGCGGTCGATGCGCAGGGCCAGGTCCTCGACGTTCTCGAAGACCACGGCGCGGCCCTCGTGCTCCATCAGGCCGGCGTCCGCCGCGGACTGCTTGATGATCGCGCCGCCGGGCGCCAGGTTGCCGCGCAGCACGGCGATGCCGCCCTGCGGATAGATCGGATCGGCGATCGGTCGCACCACGTCCTGCGCGAAGCCCGGCCCTGCGCGGTCGATCTCTTCGCCCAGCGTGCGGCCGGTCACGGTCATGGCGTCGAGCTTCAGCAGCGGCTTGAGCTCCCGCAGCAGCGTCGCCATGCCGCCGGCCTTGTGGAAGTCCTCCATGTAGTGCTGGCCCGAGGGCTTGAGATCGAGCAGCACGGGCGTCTCGCGCCCCATGCGGTCCAGCGCATCGAGGTCGATGTCCAGGCCCATGCGGCCCGCGATCGCCGTCAGGTGCACGATGCCGTTGGTCGAGCCGCCGATCGCGAGCAGCACCCGCATCGCGTTCTCGAACGCGGCGGGCGTGAGCACCTTGTCGATGGTCAGGCCGTCGCGCGCCATCTGCACCGCCTGCGCACCTGTCTGCTCCGCAATGCGGATGCGGTCCGCGGTGACGGCCGGCGGCGACGCACCGCCGGGCATCGTCATGCCGAGCGCCTCGGCGATGCAGGCCATGGTGCTGGCCGTGCCCATCACCGAGCAGGTGCCGACGCTGGCCACCAGCTGGTCGTTCACGTCGGCGATTTCATCGGCGTCGATGTCGCCCGCGCGGTACTTCGCCCAGTAGCGCCGGCAATCGGTGCAGGCGCCGACGCGCTCGCCGCGGTGGCTGCCGGTCAGCATCGAGCCGGTGATCAGCTGGATCGAAGGAATGCCCGCGGAGGCCGCGCCCATGAGCTGCGCCGGCACCGTCTTGTCGCAGCCGCCGATCAGCACGACGGCATCCATCGGTTGCGCGCGCACCATCTCCTCGGTGTCCATCGACATGAGGTTGCGCAGGTACATGCTGGTCGGCGCCGAGAAGCTCTCGTGGACGGAGATGGTCGGGAAGTCCATCGGCAGGCCGCCGGCCAGCATCACGCCGCGCCGGAGGGCCTCCATCAGCTGCGGCACGTTGCCGTGGCACGGGTTGTACGCGCTGCCGGTGCTGGCGATGCCGACCACCGGACGGTCGAGCGCGGCGTCGGTGTAGCCCGCGCCCTTGATGAAGGCCTTGCGCAGGAACAGCGAGAAGCCGGCGTCGCCGTAGCTGGTCAGGCCGCGGCGCATGCCCGAGGCGTCGGCATCGTCATCGGATTCGAAAGCGGATGTGGCCATGGAGCGTGCCTGAAGGAGTCGGTTCGACCGCCGAGCGTACATCGGACGGCGCCGCGGCCCAGATCAGGCACAGCGCATGGACGTCCCTGGCGCGCTGTTCCTCGGCCTGCAGCGCTGCAAGGGTTGCGAGGTCCTCGGGCGCCGGTCCCTGCCCGCTGCCGCACATCCGGTCACCCAGCGATTCGATGAGCCGTTCGCGCCAGTCGGCCACGGCCGCCTCCGCGCTGTGGAGCATCCTGCGAAGTCTTTCCAGTTCCGCATGTTTCTCAAATCGGCTCATGATGTCTTCGTTTGAACAATGAGTATTTTTTTTGGGTCAAACAAGATCAACGCCGCACGCGCAACGATCTGTAGGAGAAATGCCCTGCCCGAGGCCATGCATTGCCTCAGGTGGCCGATGCCCGCAGGGGTCCGGCCTCAGATGTCCGGACTGCCGGGAACCTCTGCCAGCTGGCAGTTGTCGCGACCGGCGCCCTTCGCCCGATAGAGCATTTCGTCCGCGCGGCGGACCAGCGCGTCGGCCGTCGTGACTTCGCCGCGGTGAAAGGCGACACCGATGCTGGCGCTGACCTGCAGCGCACGGTCGCCGAACATGAACAGGCTGCGCATCGCCTGCAGGATCTGCTCGGCTACCAGGGCGGCGGCTTCGAGCCGCGGCAATGCCTCCATCAGCACCACGAACTCGTCGCCACCCAGGCGCGCCACGAAATCGCCCGAGCGAACGGCCTGGACCAGGCGCGTGGCGAATGCCCTGAGCAAGGCATCGCCGACGGGATGCCCCCAGCTGTCGTTGATCCGCTTGAAGTGGTCGATGTCGAGGTACATGAGCGCCAGCAGCGCGCCGTCGAGACGGCTGTGGTCCATGGCCTCGACCAGGCGCTCCTCGAACGCCGCGCGATTGCCCAGGCCGGTCAGGGGATCGATGCGTGCCAGCCGGACCAGCCGGCGTTCCTCGCGCTTGCGCTCGGTGATGTCGATGATCACCGCATGAAAGCCGTCGACGGCATCGCCGCCGGCCGCCAGCTGCGGAATGTAGTTCGCTTCGAAGCACAGGTCGTTGTCGGCCTGGGCGCTCTCGCTCTGAAAAGTCACGCGCTGCCCCGACAGCACCGCGCGGATGTGCGGCTCGACGGTGCGATAGGCCGCGTCGCCGAGCAGTTCCCGCACGCTGCGCCCCTGTATCGCGTCGCGCGGCAGGCCGAACCCGGCCTCGTACGCGAGGTTGACGAAGCGATAGCGCTGGTCCTCGTCGATGTAGGCGACCCGCATGGGCAGCGCATCCGCCACCGTGCGGAGCCTGGCTTCGCTTTGCAACAGCTCGCGCTCGGTTTCCTTGGCGGCCGAGATGTCGCGCATGATGGCCGAGAAGCGCTCCACCTTGCCGTGCCGGTCCCGGTGCGCGATCACCATGTGGCTCACCGGAAAGAGCCTGTGTTCGGCATCCCAGGTGAGCGACTCGCCGACCCAGACGCCATGCGCCCTGGCGGCCGGCACGATCTCGTCGTGCATCCGCACCAGCGATTCGGGCGGCGTGAAATCTTCCATCACCAGGTGTTCGATGGGCGTGTCGGGCGCAATGCCGGTGCGGCGCCGGGCCGCGGGGTTCATGTAGGTGAGGCGGCCCTTGGCATCGAGCTGCACCACGTAGTCCGTGGTGGCCTCGAAGATCGCGGTCAAGGTTCGCAGCGCCTGGTCGGCGCGCGTGCGTTCGGTGATGTCCGACAGCGTGCCGACATGGCCGGCGACGCCTGCGGGCGTCATGATCGGGCGCATGCTGAGCGACACCAGGACCTCGGTGCCATCGCGGCGCCGAAGCCAGCGCGTCGTCTGGAAGGGCTGCGCTTTGCGCACGATGCGCATCCAGTCTTCCCGGACGGTGGCGCGGATCGCGTCGGGCACGAGCTTCAACCATCCTTCGGCCATCTCCGAGCGCACCAGGCCCTGGATGTCCAGGTAGGCATCGTTGACGTAGACCATGCGTCCCTCGGTATCGCTGCGAAACAGCCCGAGCGGCGAGGCGTCGGTGACGGCCGCGATCTCGGTTCGCTTGTCCCTGAGCTCCGACATCAGCGCATCGAACTCCCGCGCGAGGTCTCCGCGTTCGTCGTTGGCGCGGACATCGAGCTTCACCGCGCTGTCGGGAGACCGCCGCAGCTCGCGGATGGCGGCATACAGGATCGCCAGCGGGCGCATCAGCCAGGCGGTGCCAATCCACACCAGCACGCCGCAGCCCACGCCGAGCCAGAGCATCTGCAATTCGAGCGCCCGGCGCGCCTCCCGCAGCGGCGCATAGGCCGTCTTCGCGGGCACCACCACGCGCAGCTCCCAATCGGTGCTGTCGATCGGCGCGCTGGTCGTGAGGTCGCGCGAGGCATCGTCGCCGAGATGCGTCGACGGCAACGCAACAGGCTGCAGCAGCATCCGCGGATCGGGATGCATGACGAACACCGGGTTCGCGCCGCGCGTCACGATCGCGTAGTAGCCGCCCTGGCCGACGCTGGCGTGCGCCAGTTCGCCGAGCACGTTGGCGCGATCCAGGCTCAGAGCGGCGCTGAGAAAACCGGCGACGCGTCCGTCGTCGTCCTTGACCGGAACGGTCATCAGGATCACCGGCTGCCGCGTGATGCGCGACAGCAGCGGCGCGGAGATGGTCGGAGTGGCGGTGTCCCGCGCCCGACGGAAATAGTCGCGGTCCGCGAGGTTGAGCGGCCGGTCGATGGGCGGATCGTTGACCACGACCTCGCCGTCCGTGGCGACCAGCGCCGCGCTGTCGAACATCGGACGCAATCCGCTGCCTGCGAAAAAGCGCTGCTGCGCCGAACTGTCGGCAAAGCTCCGCGCGTCGAGCTGCCGGGCCGCGCGGCCGAGCACGCTCAGGTGCATGCTCAGCTTGTAGTCGAGGTCGGCGGCCGCAATCCGTGTCAATGCGTCCTGCTGCGCGCGCATGAGCGCAACATACTCGTCCGACAAACGCCGGTACTGCCAGACACCGGTTGCGCCAACCAGCAGGAGAACGACGAAGGTCGTGAGCAAGGCCGTCTTGGTTCTCAGAGTCAACCGCATCGGCCCTTGTCCAGTTTTTCCATTCGACGATCCTCATCCCGGCGCGAACACACCGAAGCCGGCCATGCGGGGCATGGGCGCGCCCGCAAGCCGAATGTACGCTCTGCGGCGGCCGACATCGGCCGTCAGCACAGCGTCGCAGAAGACAGGCATCGACGCCTTCCATGGCGCCGCAAGCTTGCGTAGGCCGTCTTCCCTTGTCGCTTCGACCGCGTGCGCAGCGATCTAGCATTTGATCGCGCTGCCTCGTCGGCAGCCAGGCTCACCGTTCCCATCTGCTTTGTCAAAGGAAGGACATCATGAAACCCTCGAGTCTCCGAACTTTCTTTAGCGCCACCGCACTGGCCGCCTGCAGCATCGCCTTCGTCGGTTGCACCACCACGCGCCCGGCCGACCATGCGAGCAGCACCTCCTCGCGCACATCCATCGATGCCCAGGTCGATGCCTCGCTGTCCAAGCTGTACGACTCGGTGGCGGGCTCGCGCGACATGGTGGCCCGAGCCAGAGGCGTGCTGGTGTTCCCGTCGGTGGTGGGTGCCAGCCTGGGCGTCGGCGCCGAGTACGGCCGCGGCGCGTTGCGCGTGAACGGCCGCACGCAGGCCTACTACAGCACGACCGCGGGCTCGATCGGCTTCCAGGCCGGTGCGCAATCGAAGGCGGTGATCTATCTGTTCAATTCCGAGGAGGCGCTGAACAAGTTCCGCAACAGCAAGGGCTGGACGGCCGGCGCGGATGCCACCGTGGCCGCCGCGACCATCGGCGCCAACGGCAGCATCGACACCAACACGATCCGGCAGCCCGTCGTCGGCTTCGTGCTGACCAACGTGGGCCTGGAAGCCGGCGTCTCGGTGCAAGGCGCCAAGATCACCGAGGTCCAGCCTTGAGCACGGACGATGTCGACATGCGCCAGGGCCCTGGTGTTCACCGGACTGCTGTCGCTGTCCGCCTGCGCTGCAGCGTTTGACGATCAATCCAACGGCATCTACGTCGAGGCAGGCCGCGCACCGCACGGCGACACGGGCACCAACGCGATGGAAGTGGGTCTCGTGACGCCGTGGGCCTATGGGCCGTCGGTCCTCGGCGGCCCGCTGTCGTTCTACGGGGACTTCTTCCTGAGCCAATGGCGCGCGCCGCAAGCCAGCGGCCCGGGCCATCACGGCTACACGCAGATCGGCGCCATCGCCAACTGGCGCTGGCGCCTCGACGACGGCGCATCGCCGTGGTTCGCGGAGGCCGGCATCGGCGCGACGGTGCTCGACGGCATCTACCGCACGCCCCATCGTCAGTTCAGCACGGCCTTCCAGTTCACCGAACAGATCGGCATCGGCCGCAACTTCGGCGCGCGCGGCCAGCACGAGCTGTCGCTGCGGCTGCAGCATTTCTCGAACGCGGACATCAAGCGACCCAACCCGGGAGAGAATTTTCTGCGGGTGCGCTACCTGTACCGCTTCTGAACTCGTTCGCTGCGCCGCGGACGCAGGCCCGGAAAACTCCATCCGCGACAATCGACCCCACGAGCACGGGCCGCGAAAGCGGCCGCCCTGCGCCTCGGTCGAACCCAAGCCCTTGCAAGATGACCACAGACCCTGCTTTCGCCCTACCGCCCCGGCCCGGCGGCCTTGCCGCGCTCGAACAACGGCTCGCCAAGGACCTCGAGTGCCTGGGCTGGC
The DNA here is from genome assembly GCF_901827165.1 of Variovorax sp. SRS16. NCBI lineage: Bacteria > Pseudomonadati > Pseudomonadota > Betaproteobacteria > Burkholderiales > Comamonadaceae > Variovorax > Variovorax sp. SRS16. Next base: position 1,047,673 of record NZ_LR594666.1, on the reverse strand, counting down.
CCGCGCGTTCCTGGATGCCGGCGTGCCGGCACGACGGCGAGCGCGTGCTGGACGTGGCCATCGTCGGCGGCGGGCAGGCCGGCCTGGCCGCGGCGGCGGCTCTTTCGCAGCAGGGCATCCAGGCGGCGGTGTTCGATCGCTCGAGCGCGGGTTGCGAAGGCCCCTGGGCGACCACGGCCCGCATGGAGACGCTGCGATCGCCCAAGGAACTCACCGGCCCCGCGCTGGGCCTGCCCGCGCTCACCTTCCGCGCGTGGTTCGAAGCGCAATACGGCGCCGAGGCCTGGGCCGCGCTCGACAAGATCCCGCGCCTTCAATGGATGGACTACCTGCGCTGGTACCGGCGCGTGATGTCGGTCGACGTGCGCAACGACATCGCCATCACCGGCGTGCATCCGCGCGCCGACGCGATGGTGCGCCTCGACCTGCGCACGCCGGCGGGCAACGAGCACGTGCTGGCGCGCCGCGTCGTGCTGGCCACCGGCCGCGATGGTCTTGGCGGCCCCGCGATCCCGGCCTTCACCGGCGCGCTGCCGCGCGCGAAATGGGCGCATTCTTCCGACGAGATGGACTATGCGCAGCTGACCGGCCTGCGCGTGGGCGTGGTCGGCGCCGGCTCGTCGGCGATGGACAGCGCGGCCACTGCGCTGGAGGCCGGTGCGCAGAGCGTCGACCTGCTGATCCGCCGCGACGACCTGCCGCGCGTGAACAAGGGCAAGGGCGCCGGCGTGCCGGGGCTGACGCAGGGACACTACGACCTGCCCGACGAACTCAAATGGCGCGTGCGCCACTACATCAACGTGTCGAACACGCCGCCGCCGCACGGCAGCACGCTGCGCGTCTCGCGCCATCCCAACGCGCGCTTCAACATGAGCTGCCCGATCCAGCGGATCGCGTGGGACGGCAAAGTGCTGCGCGCATCGACGCCGAAGGGCGAATTCATCTTCGACTTCCTGATCGTCTCCACCGGCTTCAAGGTCGATTGGCAGAACCGCCCCGAGCTCTCCGCCATCGCACCGCACGTGCGCGCATGGGGCGATCGCTTCGCGCCCGCGCCCGGCGACGACGACCAGGAACTGTCCGACTCGCCCGACCTGGGACCGGTCTTCGAGTTCCAGGAAAAGAGCGCGGGCACATGCCCCGGGCTCGACCGCATCCATTGCTTCTGCTATCCGGCCGCGCTCTCGCACGGCACGGTGTCGGGCGACATCCCCGCGATCAGCGAAGGCGCGCGGCGCCTGGCCGGCGGCATGGCCAGCCTGTTCTATCGCGAGGACTTCGAGCACCACTTCGCGCGCCTCGAGGCCTACGACGAACCGGAACTGTTCGGCGACGAGTGGGTGCCCGCCGCACCGCCCGGGCCGGCACGCGATCCCCGAACCGAAAGCACCCGCTACAACACGCCATGACATCCGCAGCTTCCTCCTCGCCGGCCGTCGACCTGATCGACGCCATCGTGCCGCTCGCCGCGGGCCAGCCCACCTGGGACGTGCGGCAGCAACGGCCCAAGGTCATCGCCGCCACGCAGGGCAGCCTGGAGGCGATGTTCTCGCCGACGGTCGAAGGTCTCTCGGTGATCGAACGTCTGCTGGTCGCATGGCATGCCTGCCGCGTGGCGAAGGCCGACAGCCTGGCCGGCCACTACCGCGAGCGGCTCGTGGCCGAAGGCGCCGAGCCGCAGGTGCTCGATGCCGTCGAGCGCGGCGCGCTGTCGTCGCTGGCCGACCCGCGCCTCGGCACGATGCTGGGCTTCGCGGGCCGGCTCATGCAGCGGCCCATCGAAGGCGATCGCGCCGCATTGCAGTCGCTCGCCGCATGCGGCCTCACGACGCCGGCCATCGTCGCGCTGGGTCAGTTGACCGCCTTCCTGTCCTATCAGGTCCGCCTCGCGGCGGGCCTCCAGGCGATGGCCGCCGCGGAGGTGGCGCCATGAGCGAGCCGATCCGCCGCCACGGCTTCACCACCGAGGTGCTCGCATGGAAGCCCTGGCTGGACGTGGTGAACCTCGACACCGCCACGCCGGCGCAACTGGCCGCGATGGACGAGATGAGCGCGCAGGCCCGAAGCTCGCCCTACTTCCTGCTGCTGGCCCATCAGCCCGAGATCCTGATGCAGCGGTCGATCGCCTTCAACGCGATCATGTTCGCGCCCGGCGGCATGCCGCGCGCCGAGCGCGAACTCGGCGCCACCGTCGAGTCGCGCGTCAACGGCTGCGTCTACTGCGCCTCGGTTCACGCGCAACGCTTCGAACAGCTCGCCAAGCGCAGCGATGTGATCGAGCAGGTGTTCACCGAGCCCTCGTCGGCCGGCACCACGGCGCGCGAGAAGGCCATCGTCGCCTTCTCGGTGCGGCTCGGATCGGCGCCCGACGAGATCGCGGCCGAGGACATCCGCGCGCTGCGGCAAGCCGGCCTGGCCGAGCTGGAGATCCTCGACCTGATCCATTCGGTGGCGCTCTTCGCCTGGGCCAACCGGCTGATGCTCAACCTCGGAGAGCCGGTCTTTCCGGCATGAGTCAGTCCAGCCGCGCGCGCAGGCCGGCGACCGTTTCGCCGGCCAGCCCCAGCGGTTCCAGCAGATCGTTCTGCAGCCGGTAGTCGACGCCGCCGATCAGCGAGGCGGCATCGACGATGGTGCGCGTGGCCGGCGTCGGCACGGCGGCGATGCGGCCCAGCGCTTCCACGAACGCGAGGCCGAAGGGCATGTCCTCCGTCACGTAGCGCGTGTCCGTGCGCGTCGGCCCCGGCGGCCCGCCGCGCTTCGCATGCAGCTCGGCCGCGATGTCCGCCAGGCGCGCCGATGCGGTGCCGAAGGACTTCGCGAAATGGTCCTCGATGGTGCCGACCTCGATGCCGAAGGCGCTCGCGAGCGCGCGCCGTTCGGCGTCCAGCGTCTCGATCACCCGCGCCACGGCGGGCGTCATGCAGTGGTACTGCGGCCAGTGCTCGGCCCGCTCGATGCGCGTCCAGTTGTAGATCGCGAGCGGGCCATGGGACTCCGCATTGACGTTCGCGAGCGCACTGACCAGCGCATTGGCCTGCGCGAAGAAGCCGCCGCCGAACAGCGCGCTGCACAGCGCCACGCAGGCCGCGGTCTGCGCACTCGGCAGCGCCGACACGCCGATGGCCTTGCGCCGCGTCATGATCCGGACCTGCGCATCCGACTCCCGGCGCGCAGTCAGCACCGTGGTGCCGAAGCTGGCCACGGTCAGCGCCTTGCCCGCGCGCCGCGCGCGCTCGTGCAGATAGAGGGACGACAGCGATCCCATCGCGCTCACGATCACCACCTGCCCGTCGCGCAGCCACGGCAGCAACGCATCCATCACGCGCCGGTGGCCGTTGAGCGGCAGCGCGATCAGCAGCACGTCCGATGCGCGGCACAGCTGGGCCGCGTCGTCGGCCACCTCCACCGCGACCGCGCAGGGCTGCAGGCCTTCGACCGTCAGTGCGCGCGTGCGCAGCGCCTCGGCGCCGGCGCCACCGGGCGACCACAGCATCACGCCGTGGCCGGCCCGGCTGAGCCAGGCCGCGCTGGCCAGCGCGATCGCGCCGGCGCCCGCGATGCCGACCCGATACCGCGCCGCCGCCGCATCGCCGAACGACGAATCCGCGGCCGCCTCAGTCAATCTTGATCCCGCCGGCCTTGATGACCCGGGCCCAGCGCTGGCTGTCCTCGGCGACCACCTTGCCCAGCGCCGCACCGTCGCCGCAGGTGTTCACCGCACCGAGCCGCGCAAAGTACTGCTGCGTTTCCGGCAGCTTGCAGATGTCGACCAGTGCCGCGCCGAGCGCCTTGATGCGCTCCTGCGGCATGTGCACCGGCGCCATCACGCCGACCCACACCGGCACCTCCATGCCGGGCACGCCGATCGCGTCGCTGACCGTCGGCACGTTGCGAAGGTTGGACAGCGACGCGCGCGAGAAGGTCGCCAGCACGCGCGCCTTGCCGCTCTCCACCATCGGATCGATGGACGCCGAGCTGGTGACGATCATCGAGACCTGCCCGCCGACCAGGTCGGTCAGCGCCGGCGACGCACCGCGGTAGGGCACATGCAGCAGCTGCACGCCGGCGCTCTGCGCGAGCAGCGCGCCGGTGAGATGCGACACGGTGCCGTTGCCGGTCGAGGCGTAGCTCACCTGGCCCGGCCGCTTCTTCGCGTCGGCGAGCACGTCGGCGACCGACTTGTACGGGCTCTCGGTGCGCACCGAGAGCGTCATCGGCGTGTCGGCGATCAGCGCCACCGGCGCGAAGTCGTGCGCCGGATCGTAGGGCAGCTTGGGCTGCAGGTGCGGTGCGATGGTGATGGCGCCGCCGGTCGCCAGGAACAAGGTCGCGCCGTCGCTCGCCTTGGCCACGAACTCCGCTGCGACGATGCCGCCGGCACCCGCCTTGTTGTCGATGACCACCGTCGTGCCGAGTTTCTCGCCGAGCTTGGCACCGAGGTAGCGCCCGATCACGTCCTGCGCGCCGCCGGCCGCGAAGGGCACGACGAGGTGCAGGGGCTTGTTGTCGGTCTGCGCCCACAGCGGCGCCATGACGAGGCAGGCCGCGAGGCCCAGTGCGATGTTTTTCATCAGATGCAGTTTCATGTTCGCTCGCCGGCTCAGAGATTGAAGACGCGCCGCGCGTTGGCGAAGCGGACCGCATCGGTCTGGTCCTGCGGCAGCCGCGCGGTGTTGGCGAAGGCGCCCTTGGTGTCGTGCACCCAGTGCGGCCAGTCGGTGCCAAGCATCACGTGCTCGGCGCCCACCACCGAGATCAGGTACTGCAGCGCGCCGAGGTTGTAGGTGATGCTGTCGAAGTAGATGTGGCGCAGGTAGTCGGTCGGCTTGCGCTTCATCTGGCGCCGCTCGGCGAGTTCCACCTCGTCGCCCTTCTCGAAGCGGCCGACCAGGTAGGGCAGCGTGCCGCCGCCGTGCGAGGCGATCATCTTCAGGTTCGGGTACTTGTCGAAGAAGCCCTCGAAGATCATGCGCGTGAAGGCCAGCGTGGTGTCGAACATGAAGCCGACCGACCAGCTGAGGTCGAACTTGGTCATGTCCATCATGTCGACGCCGGGCGGGTCGGTCGGGTGCACGAGCACCGGCAGCTTGCGCTTGTCGATCTCGGCCCAGATCGGCGCGAAGAACGGATCGGTGAGGCTGCGCCCCGACACGTTGGCCAGCACCATGACGCCGGACGCGCCGTTGGCACAGGTGCGCTCCAGTTCCTCGACCGCGCGCTGCGGGTATTCCCACGGCAGCGAGGTGAACCAGCGGATGCGGTCGGGATACGTGCGCTGCGCCTCGGCCATGTTGTCGTTCGACTCGCGCGCGGCGCGGCAGCTGACCTCCTCGCCGCCCCAGTACACGTTGGGACAGGTGAGCGAGACGATCGAGATGTCGATGCCGGCCGCGTCCATGTGCTTGATGCGCAGGTCGTAGTCGAAGTGGCCGGCCTGCGGCAGCACCACCGGCGTGTCGCCGCGGAAGATCTCGCGCTGGCCGTCGGGGCGCGTCTTGATGTTGTACATGCCGCCCTCGGCCTTGAGCAGTTCGAGCCATTTGGTGGTGAACATGTGGGTGTGGACGTCGATCACGGTCATGAATCAGGTCTCCTGGGGTGTGGCGTTTCTTTCGCCGTGGGAAAGAGGCGGGTCAGTGCGGCAGCAGCTGGCCGAGGAAGGATCGCAGGCGCGCGCTTTGCGGCCGCTCGAAGAAATCGTCAGGTGGTGCGGTCTCGATGATCTGGCCCTGGTCCATGAAGATCACGCGGTCGGCGACGCGGCGCGCGAAGCCCATCTCGTGCGTGACGATCAGCATGGTCATGCCCTCGCCGGCCAGGCTTTCCATGGTCTGGAGCACCTCGTTGACCATCTCCGGATCGAGCGATGCGGTGGGCTCGTCGAACAGCACCACCTGCGGCCGCGTGCACAGCGTGCGCGCGATCGCCACGCGCTGCTGCTGGCCGCCCGAGAGCTGTGCCGGATGCTTGTGCGCATGCGCCAGCAGGCCGACGCGCTCGAGGTAATGCATGGCGCGCTCGTGCGCTTCGGGCCGGCTCACGCCATTGCCCCACACCGGCCCGACCGTGAGGTTCTGCAGCGCGGTCATGTGGGGGAACAGGTTGAACTGCTGGAACACCATGCCGACGCGCCGGTTCACCGCCAGCCGGGCCGCGCGCGTGATCGCGTCGGCACCGACCTCCACGCCGCAGACCTGCAGATGCCCCTGCTGGAAAGGCTCCAGCAGATTGACGGTGCGCACCAGCGTCGACTTGCCCGAGCCCGAGGGGCCGCAGATCACGATGCGCTCGCCCGGCGCCACCACGAGCTCGATGTCGCGCAGCGCGTGGTAGGCGTCGTACCACTTGTTGATGCCGTTCATCCGCACCACGGCGGCGGCATCGGCAGACGCAGCGATCTGGTTTGTCATCGGGGATTCAGGTGGGTCAACGCCGGGCTTCGAGCCGGCGGCTATAGCGCGACAGCCCCCAGCAGATGATGAAGTAGGCCAGCGCGAGGAAGACATGGCCGGATGTCAGGATATTGGATTCGCCGTTCCACTCCGGTGACTTGGCGCCGCTTTCCACCGCGCCCAGCAGGTCGTTGACGCCGATCACCGAGAGCAGCGTCGTCTCCTTGACCACCGAGATCATGATGTTCACCAGCGCCGGCACCACCGCGGTCACGGCCTGCGGCAGCACGACCAGGGCCAGCGCGGCGAGTTCGCTCAGGCCGACGGTGGTCGCGGCCTCGCGCTGGCCGCGGCCGATGGTCTGCAGCCCGCCGCGGAAGACCTCGGCCGCCATCGCCGCATTGAAGAGCGCGAAGGCCACGACCGCGCGCGTGAACAGGTCGACGTTCAGGCCGGCCGGCAGGAACATCGGCAGCAGCGTGGCGGCGATGAAGAGCACGACCAGGAGCGGCACCGCGCGCATGCCCTCGACGAAGGCGGTGCACAGCCAGCGCACGATCGGTAGCCGCGAGCGGCGCCCGAGCGCGAGCAGCAGACCCAGCGGCAGGGCGGTGGCGAAGGTAGCGAGCGTGGCGACCAGCGTCAGCAGCAGCCCGCCCCAGCGCGTCGGCGGCACGAAGGGCAGCACGCCGCTGCCGAGCAGCAGCAGGAAGAAGAACACCGGCAGCAGCACGAAGCCCAGCAGCACGCGTTGCTGGCTGGCGCCGTGCGCGCGCCGCACCGCCCAGCCCCAGAACAGCGCGAACACCGCGAAGCAGGTCCACGCGCGCCACAGCTGGTCCGACGGATAGTCGCCGACCAGCCAGGGCTTCCAGCGCGCGATGATGAAGGCCCAGCAGGCGCCGTCGTCGCCCGGGCAGGCGCTGCTCGACACGCCGAGCCAGTGCGCGCGCACCAGCGCCCAGCCGAAGAAGCGCCAGCCGGCGACGACGAGCAGCGCCAGCAGCAGCAAGGACAGGAGGCCCATCGTGGCGCTCGGGAACCAGGTCCGGCGCCAGCGCGTGAGCGCGGGCACCACGGCGACGGGCGCGGGCCGGGGATCGATCAGCGTGGTGCGGACGAAGGAAGTCATCTCAACGCCCTTGCGACCGGAGCAGGCGCCGATTCGCCAGGTTCACCACCAGCGCGATGACCAGGTTGATCGCCGCGTACAGCAGCACGACCAGTGCCATCGCCTCCAGCGCCTGGCCGGTCTGGCTCAGCACCGTGCCGCCGACGATCTGCATGATGTCCGGATAGCCGATGGCGGCCGCCAGCGAGGACGCCTTGGCCAGCGTCTGGTACTGCCCCGCCGCCGGCGGCAGCGCCAGCCGCAGGGCCTGCGGCAGCACGACCAGCACGGCCGCGCGCACGCCGGTCAGTCCGACGGTGGCCGCGGCCTCGGTCTGGCCGCGCGGCACCGACAGGATGCCGGCGCGAAAGATCTCGGCCAGGAAGGTGCTGTTGTAGATCGACAGGCCGAGCGTCAGCGCGATCAGCTCGGGCAGCAGCGCGAAGCCGCCGCTGACGTTGAAGCCTTCGGCGCTCGGTCGGTCGAGGGCGAACTGCGCATGCATCAGCGCCAGCGGCGCAAGGCACAGCGCGAGCAGCAGCACGGCGCTCAACGCGAGCGTGCCAGTACCGGCCGCCCCGCGCGCCCTGCGCACGCGCCGCAGCGCAATGAACAGCACGGCGAAAACCACGACCGCCGCCACGACGCTCCAGACCGCGGTGCCGGTCATCAGCAAGCGCGGCAGGAAGAGGCCGCGGTTGTTCAGCAGCACGGCGCCGAGCTCGAAGCTGTCGCCCACGCCCGGCAGCAGTGCGATGGCGGAGAAGTACCAGAAGAAGATCTGCAGCAAGAGCGGGATGTTGCGAAAGAGTTCGACATAGGCCGTCGATGCGCCGCGGATCAGCGGATGCGCGCTCAGCCGGCCGAAGGCGACGAGCAGCGCGATCAGGGTGCCGAGCACGCCGGCGAGCGCGACCACCAGCAGCGTGTTGAGCGTGGCGACGACGATCGCGTCCCAGTAGCTCGATGCCGGCCCGAAAGGGACCATCGCCTGCGCGATCTCGAAGCCCGCCTCGCCGCGCAGGAAGCCATAGCCCATCGACACGCCGTGCGCGTGCGCGTTGACGAGGAAGTTGGAGAAGCCGCGCCACAGCAGCCAGGCCACGGCCCCGAGCAGCACGAGCTGCCCGACATAGCCCGGCAGCCGTTCCAGCAGAACGGCGCGCGAGAGCCTGGGGCGGGGATGTGCCGTCATGCGGGAAGCAGGGGCGCGGCCACCGCGGCAGCGGCCGGCCCCGGACGATCAGCGGACCGGAATCGACATCATGAGGCCGCCATGGGCGATCAGCGCATTGCGTCCGCGCTCCAGCCGCAGCGGCGTCTTGGGGCCGACGTTGCGGTCCCAGACGTCGCCGTAGTTGCCCACCGCCTTGATCGCCTTGTAGGCCCAGTCATTGCCGAGGCCGAGCTTGGTGCCGAAGTCGCCCGTGACGCCGAGCAGGCGCTGCACGTCGGGGCTCGGCGAGCTGCGCTGCTCGTCGACGTTGGCCTGCGTCACGCCCAGCTCCTCCGCCGCCACCAGCGCATTCAGCGTGAAGCGCACCACGGCTTCCCAGCGCGGCTGGCCCTGGGCCACGATCGGGCCGATGGGTTCGTTGGACACGGTCTCGGTCAGCACCTTGAACTCGTCGCGGTTGGGCAGCGCGGCCAGGCGCGCAGCGAGGCCCGAGCGGTCGTTGATGGCGGCGTCGCAGCGCTTGCTCACGAACGCATCCCAGGCCTGCTCCTGCGAGGCGAAGGTGACGATCTTGTACTTGAGCTTGTGGGCGCGGAAGTAGTCGGCCACGATGAGTTCCGACGTGCTGCCCTGCGCGGTGCAGATGGTGGCGTTGTTGAGGTCGGCCACCTTGTTGGCCTTCGACTTGGTGGTCACGGCGAAGCCCTGGCCGTCGAAGAACATCACCTTCGGGAACTTCAGGCCGCTGACGTCGCGGCTCTGGGTCCAGGTGAAGCGGTGGGTGAGCACATCGACCGCACCGGTGGGCAGGCCCGCGAACGCGGTCTTCAGGTCCATCGGGACCAGCTGGATCTTGGTCTCGTCGCCCAGCGTGGAGGCGGCGATGGCCTTGCACAGGTCGATGTCGAAGCCCTTGCGGGTGCCGGTGTTGTCCTCGGCCGAGAAGCCGGGTGCGGCCTGCGTCACGCCGCACTTGACGACGCCGTGCGCCTTGACGTCGTCGAGCACGTCGGCCCGGGCCGCGCCGGCCAGCGCCGTGAAGGCCGCCAGTGCGAGGACGGTGTTGCGTGTCGAAAGGACCGATGGGATGCTCATGGCTTGTCTCCGGCTTGTCGTTGTGGTGGGACCGCTTGCAAGCGCCCCTGACGCAACTCGGAGAGTAGGCTACCGTCGCTCGCTCGGCGGCGGCAGTGTATCAGTGTCCTCCCATGCGATGCGCCGGGTCTTACCCGGCGTTCGCGACGCGGCCGGGGCGCTCGGCGCAGTCCACGATCCTGAACTCGACGCGGCGATCGAGTGCGTCGACGGCATCGTCCGTGCCGCTGCCGATGATGTTCTCGCGGAAGCCCTTGCCGCTCGACGTGATGCGCGCGTTCAGCGCGGTGGATTCGCCGACCAGCCGCTGGCGGATGTAGCGCGCGCGCTGCAGCGAGAGCGAATCGTTGTACGCGACCGAGCCGGTGTGGCTGGTGTGGCCGACGACATCCATGCAGACCCTGGCCTCGGTGCTGCTTCTCGCGATCTCGCGCAGCCACATGGCGTAGGGGCCGCTGATCTTCGGCTCGGGCCAGAACTCGGTGCTGCCCGGACGGAACAGGAACTTGACCTTGAGCTGCTGATTGGCGATGCCGTAGGCGACGATCCTGCCGAAGGCCTGCTCGGCGTCGGACGTGCGGCCCAGCTTCGTCGAGCTCAGATAGATGCCGTTGAGCACGCGCAGCTGCTGTTCGCCGGCCGGCGTTTCGCCCGCGCCGCTGTACTGCGCCAGCGCGTCCTCGTAGCGGCCGGCGTTGTAGAGCGTGGTGGCCTCCTGGATCGCGGGTGCCGCCGCGATGTGGGCCAGGTAGTACGGATCGGCGTGCTGGCCGGTCGGCGTGGCGGTGGTGCGTATGTAGCTCTCGATCACCGGATCCCTGTTGGGCACCGGCGTGTCCTGGTCGTAGCGCAGCGGCGTGGCGTCGAGTCCCTCGTCGCGCGCCACGGCAGCGGCATGCGCGGCCACGATGCCGCTGCCCAGTTCGGTCAGTGCCAGCTCGATCTTCAACGGGCTGTGCGGCTCGTCGGTCGAAAGGCGCTTCATCGTGCCGGTGAGCAGGTAGCGGGCCTTGCCCAGGTTCGCGCTCTGGAACGGCAGCATCTCGAAGGCATCGTGCCTTGCCTGGATGCGCTCGCCGACCTGGTCCTGCAGCCGTTGTGTCGCCACGGTCTGCTGCGCGCCGTCGGCATCGATCATCGGATCGAGCACCACGCCGCGCCGGGCGCCGAGCCTGGCGAGCAGGGCCGGCCCTTTCTGCGTCTGCATCAGGAGCTCGTCGGTGGCCTGCGCGACGGCCTGCTCGAAGGGCAGCGCGGCCGTGGAGGACGGTGCCGGCGGCGTGGCGCAGCCGGCCAGACCGAGCGCGAGCAGCACGGCGCCGGACAAGGACAGGGCATGCAGCCCGCGAGCGAAGGCGGTGGTCATCATTCGCACTCCTTTCTCAGGAAAGCGGCTTCGCCGGGCGCCAGGGCTTCGAGCGAAGCGCGTTGAAGCATCTCGGTACAGCGGGCGCGGGCCTGCGCGATGTCGGGCACTGCCGCGGGGACCGTGGCCGGCGGCGCGATGGCTTCGCTCGCCGGGGCGCGCACTTCGCGCCGGGTCGCGCGCGCGGCGCCGACGGGCGCACGCGGCATGGCCTTTCGAAGCGGCTCGACGGCTGCTGGCGCGGCGGCCTGCGCGGGCGAGGGCTCGGCGGCCGGTCTGGCATCCGGTGTGTCGAAGCGCAGGGATGGCTGTTCAAGGATCGGGCGTCGCGGTGCTTCGTGGCGCTCGGGCACTGGCGGCGTGGTGGGCTCGAGCCTTGCGGTCTCGGGCGCCGGCGCAGCTTCGACCGGCTGCGGCGTCGGTTCCGGCACGGGCACGGCCGCCGCGGGCACCGGCACGGACGCGAGCGATGTCGTCGCAGGCGCCGCGAGCACCGGGGCGCCGGCACGTTGATGCCAGACGACGAAAACACCCACCAGCATCACGGCCGCTACGGCGAGCACAGCGAGTTTGGTCGGGCCGCCGAAGCGCCGCCGCGCCACGCGCGGCACCGTGCGGCGCGTCATGGCGGCGAACACCCAGGGCTCGACACGCGGCGCCGGCGGCTCGGTCTGCGGCATCGGGCCATCGGCCACCTCGACCTGACACTGAGGCAGCTCAGGTTCGCAGGTCTCGGTGGGTTGGGCCGCCTCGATGGTCGCGCTGTTCGTCGCGGCCGGCGGCGCTGCGCGCTCCTGCGCATCGAGTCCACGCAGCGCGCGCACGAGGTCCAGGTCCTCGAGCCGCTGCGCACAGCTCAGCCGCGCCAGGAACTCGGCCGCGCTTTGAGGCCGGTTGCGCGGATGCAGCGAGAGCGCGGCATCGACAGCCGCCAGAAAATGGTCGCTGTAGCGGCCGCGCGCGAGTTCGGACAGCGGCTGCAGCCGGTCGTCCATCAGGCGTTCGATCGACGGTGTCGGCGGCTGCCCGGTGATCGCCGCGTACACCACGCCGGCCAGCGCGTACACGTCGGTCCATGCGCCCTGCGTCATCGAAGCGACTTCGCCGTACTGCTCGATCGGCGCGAAGCCGGGCTTGAACACCACCGTCGGCGAGTTTCCCAGGCCGTCGATCACGCGACGCGCTGCGCCGAAGTCCAGCAGCACCGGACCATGGTCCGTGAGCAGGATGTTGTCGGGCGCGATGTCGCGGTGAAAACAACTCTGCGCATGCATGGCGCCGAGCGCATCCAGCAACGGGCGCAGCCATTCGAGCAGTTCGGCTTCCTCGGGCGGCCGGCCGAGTTCGGCCAGCGCGCGTGCGAGCGTCGGGCCCTCGTAATACGGCATCGCCATGTAGGCCGTGCCGTTGCCTTCCCAGAAGTGCAGCACCCGCACCAGCGACGGATGATCGAAGCGCGCCAGGATGCGTGCCTCGTTGACGAAGCTGCGCAGGCCGATGCGGAAGTTGTCCATGTGGCGCTGCGACTTGACCACCACCGCCGACGAGACGCTGGCACGCGAGGCGAGCACCGCCGGCAGGTATTCCTTGATCGCCACGTGCTGCTGGAGCGCATGGTCCCAGGCCAGGTAGACGATGCCGAAGCCGCCCTCGCCGACCGGTCCGATGATCTCGTAGTCGAGCAGCCGCATGCCCTCGGGCAGGGTGTGCGCGGTGTCCCGCACGCTGTCGGCCCAATCCAGCGCCAGCGACAGGTAGTCGTCGACCTGCGCCGCCGGACCGGGCACGGTGGGTATGTCGAGCGCGAAGGCGGGGTTCATCGAATCAAGGGCTCACCGGACCGGCTGCCCACCTCTGCGCCAGGTCATCCATCCCACGACAAGAACCCACATTGCGATCATCAGGTCAGACCCCCAGTCCGAGCCTTGACTCTACGGCGCTGCGCCGGCGAAAACATTCACCGGAAGCACTAGCCGAACGGAGACGGCGCGGCGCCGGCAAGGCCAGGGCAGGCCATAGGCTGTACGCTGGAATAAGTGAGAGCTTGCATCGCGCAGGCCGCGCAGGCCGCGCAGGCGCAAGCTACGCGATCACTTCCTGCAGTTGCCGCCCATCGAGACGGAGCCGTCCTTGCACTCGGTCAGCATGGGTTCGTCGCGCGAGCGCGCCGGCGCCGTGGCGGCGGAATCGCTGCGCGCATACACGATCTTCCTGGTGCCGAGATCGCACGAACCGACGACCTTGCCTGCGACCTGCGCGCCCGCGTCGACCGTGGCGAGCGTGTAGCCGACCACGCCGGAGGCCTTGATCTTGGCGTCGATCTGCGCGCTGATGTCCTCGCAGGTACTGGCCCTGCTGGCGGCGCCGGCGAGGAGCAGCGCCACCATCACGATCGTCCGGACAGGCGTCTTCATGGCGAACAGTCTATCGCTGCCCCGCCTTCGCACAAGCCCGGCCTCACCCGCGCGTCGCGGCGACCGTCCTCACGGCGCTCAGGAACGCCGCCGTGGCCGGATGGAGGGGCGATCCCTGGCTGGTCATGATGGACACCGGATGCAGCGTCGCCGACAGGGTCAGCGGCAGGATCTGCAACTGGCCGATGTCCACGAAGCGCCGCGCCACGCCGCTCGGAATCGCGGACAGCATCTGCGTCTGCCGCACGATTTCCACCAGCGTGAGGATCGACGATGTCTCGACCGCGACCCGCGGCGCCGCGGCCTTCAGCGCCGCGAGGCCGCTGGCGACCAGCGTGTAGAGCTGGCCGGTGCGCGCCGGCAGGATCCAGTCGAAGCGGTCGAGCTGGGCCGGCGTCCAGTCGGTGTCCTGCAGCAGCGGATGGCCGATGGCGCAGACGATCACCGTCGGCTCCTCGAATAGCATTTCGCAGGTGAAGGGCCGCGAGCCGGGCGACGAGGTCGCGCGGCCGATCACGCAATCGAGCTGCCCCTGATCCAGCAAGGGCAGCAGGCTGGTTTCCAGCCCTTCCTGCAGGCTCAGCTGAATGCCCGGGCGCAGCTTGCGCAGCAGCGTCGCGGCGTCGGGCACCAGCACCGTGCCGGCGACCGGAAAGACGCCGACCCGCACCCGCCCTTCCCAGCCGTTGCGAAGGGCCGCGATCTCGGCATGCGCCGCGTCCATGTCGGCGAGGCCCTTGCGCGCCCAGTGCAGCAGCACCTCGCCGTAGGGCGTGATCTCGATGCCGTGCGCGGTGCGCTCGAACAGCCGCGCCTCGAAGATGGACTCGATCTCCTGCAGCAGCTTGCTGGCCGCGGGCTGGGTCACGAACAGGTCGCTGGCAGCCTGGCGGATGTTCTTGCGCCGGGCCAGCGCCTCGATCACCACCAGGTGGCGCACGCGCAGCCGCGCGCGCACATGGCCGAGCGAAGGCAAGGGGCCGTGGGCGTCGAGAGCGTCGGCGTTCGTCTCGCGGGTCATCGCCGCATTCTGCAGCACGCTCCCTGCGCCTTCCCGGGGGTTATATGCGTATTCATTTTGAACATGCCCGTCGATGGCGGCGGCCGCGGCTCCTATGCTGGGGCGATCCATCCATCCTTCGAGGTTCCGCTTGAAACGTCTTCGCCTGCCCCTTCCCTTCACGTGCAGCGCCGCCTGCGCGCTGCTGCTCCTGGCGCCGTGGGCCCATGCGGAGATCACCGTGGGCGTGGTGCTCAGCATGACCGGCGCCGCGTCCTCGCAGGGCATTCCCGAGAAGAACATGATCGCGCTCCTGCCCGACAAGCTGGGCGGCGAGCCCGTGAAGTACATCGTGCTGGACGATGCCACCGACCCGACCCTGGCACTCAAGGACGCGCGCAAGCTCGTGAGCTCGGACCAGGTCGACGTGCTGATCGGCTCCTCCAACACGCCCAATGCGCTGGCCCTCGCGTCGGTCGCGCTGGAGAGCAGGACGCCGCAGGTGTCGCCGGCACCGATGGACGTGCCCGCGAACCAGCATCCGTGGGTCTTCGTGGTGCCGCAGTCGGCCGACCTGATGATCGATGCGGTGCTCGAGAACATGAAGAAGAAGGGCATCAAGACGGTCGGCTACATCGGCTACTCGCAGCCCTGGGGCGACCAGGTGCAGCACAGCCTCGCGACCCTGAGCGGCAAGTACGGCATCCAGCCGCTCAACGACGAGCGCTTCGAGCGCACCGACAGCTCGGTGGTGGCGCAGGTGGTCAAGACCATGGCGCTCAAGCCCGATGCGATCCTGATCGGCGCCACCGGCACGCCGGCAGCGCTGCCGCACCTGACGCTGGTCGAGCGCGGCTACAAGGGACCGATCTACCACACGCACGGCGTGGTCAACGACGACTTCCTGCGCGTCGGCGGCGCACGGGTCGAAGGCGCGCTGGCGCCGATCGGGCCGGTGGTGGTGTTCAAGGATCTGCCCGACAGCGACCCGGTGAAGAAGGTATCGAAGGACTTCTCCGCGCTCTACACCAAGGCCTACGGCGCGGGGCCGGTCAACGCCTTCGCGACCTGGGCCTACGACAGCTACCTGCTGCTCGACAAGGCCTCCGCCGTGGCGTTGAAGAAGGCGAAGCCGGGCACGGCCGAGTTCCGCGCCGCGCTGCGCGATGCGCTCGAGAACAACACGGCCGGACTCGTGGGCACCAACGGCATCTACAACATCACGCCCACCGACCACAACGGCCTGGACAAGCGCGCGCGCGTGATGGTGCGCGTATCCCACGCCGACTGGCGGCTTGCGGAATGACCGAGGCTCATGTCCCCTACGGCGGCTACTGGTGTTCGCCCTTCGCGCGCTGGCAGGGCGGCCTGTCGCATCTTCATGCGCTGGAGTTCGGCGCCTGGCTCGCGCGCGAGTCCCTCGCGGAACGCGACATCGACGCCGCGCTGATCGACAGCGGCGTGCTGGGCACGACGATTCCGCAGCGCGGCGCCTTCTACGGGCTGCCCTGGGTCGCGGCACTGGCCGGGATGCCGCATCTGGCCGGGCCGACGATCGCGCAGGCCTGTGCGACCTCGGCGCGCTGCGTGTCGCTGGCCTCGCAGGAGGTCGCATTCGGCGCCTCGCAATGCACGCTCGTCATCACGGCCGACCGGGTGTCGAACGGGCCGCAGATCTACTACCCCGATCCGCGCGGCCCCGGTGGGGCGGGCGAGAACGAAAGCTGGGTGATGGCGAATTTCGAGCGCGACCCCTGGGCCGGCGTTCCGATGGTTCGGACCGCGGAGAACGTCGCGGCCCGCTTCGGCATCGGCACCGAGGCGCAACACGAACTCGTGCTGCAACGCTATGCGCAATACGGTGAGGCGCTGAAGGACGACAGCGCCTTCCATGCGCGCTTCATGCGCCTGCCCTTCGCGGTGCCCGATGTGGCATTCCGCAAGACCGTCGCCACGCTGCAGGGCGACGAAGGCATCCATGCCACCACACGCGAAGGCCTCGCGCGCCTGCGGCCCGTGATCGAAGGCGGGACGGTCACCCATGGCGCGCAGACGCATCCCGCGGACGGCAGCGCCGGCATGCTGGTCGCATCGCGCGAACGCGCGCGGCAGCTCACGCGGCGGCCCGAGATCGAGATCCGGATCGTCGCGACGGGCCAGGCGCGCACCGACATCGCGGCGATGCCGTATGCGCCGGTGCCGGCAGCCCGCGAAGCGATGGCGCGCGCCGGGCTGCGCTTCGACGAACTGCATGCGGTCACCACGCACAACCCCTTCATCGTCAACGACATCGTGCTGGCCCGCGAGACCGGCCTCGACGCGATGGAGATGAACCGCTTCGGCTGCTCGCTGGTCTGGGGCCATCCGCAGGCACCGACCGGATTGCGGGCGATCATCGAGCTGATCGAGACCCTTGAAATGCGCGGCGGCGGGCACGGCCTGTTCACCGGCTGCGCGGCAGGCGACAGCGCGATGGCGGTGGTGGTCGAGGTCACGGACACCCGCGCATGAGCGACTACGCTTCGTTCGCCGCGCTGTTCCGCGGCACGGTGGTCGAGATGCTGTTCGAAGCCGCCACGCACACGCCCGCGCGCCAGGCGCTGGTCTGCGATGGCAAGGTGCTGAGCCATGCCGAGTATGCCGATGCCGTGCTCGCACTGGCGCGCAGGCTCGCGGTGCCGGGCTCGCGCGGCGCCCGCATCGCGGTGCTGCTGCCCAGCGGCATCGATGCCTGCGTCGCGCACTTCGCGGTGCTCGCCAGCGGCGCCCAGCTGCTGCCGCTGAACCCGACCTACACGCCGCGGGAACTCAAGCTCCAGCTGGACGACGCGCAGTGCGATGCGCTGATCGCCGATGCCGCGCTGCGCCCGATGCTGGAAGAAGCCTTGCTGCACGATTCGACGATGCGGATCGTCTGGTCCGACGACGGGTTCGCGGCCACGAGCGGGCACGATGCGGACGCCGCGGGCCGCACGCTCGCGCCGCTCGAGCCCGGCCAGCTCGCACTGCTGCAATACACCGGGGGCACCTCGGGGCGCCCCAAAGGCGTCGAGCTGACCCACGCGGCGCTGCGCGCCAACGTCGAGCAGCGCGAAGCGATGCTGCCGACAAGGCCCGACACCGAACGCATCCTGTGCGCGATGCCGCTCTTCCATTCGTACGGCATGGCGATGGGGCTGTACCTCGCGGCACGTTGCCGCGGTGCGCTCGTCATCCTGTCCGCCTACCGGCGCGAAGATCTTCTGGCCACCGTGGAGCGCGAGCGCATCACCGTCTTTCCCGGCAGCCCCGCGATCTTCGTCGGGCTCATGGCCCATCCGCGCTTCGCCGCCACCGACTGGTCGAGCGTGAAGGTCTGCTACTCGGGCGCCTCGGCGCTGCCGGCCGCGGTGCTGCGGCAATGGGAAGAGACGGTCAAGGTGCCGATCTTCGAGGGCTACGGCCAGACCGAAGCGGGGCCCGTGCTCAGCTTCAACGGGCCGTCGGCGCCGGTGAAGGCGGGCTCCGTCGGCAAGCCTGTGCCGCAGACCTCGATCGAGATCGTCGACATCGAGACCGGCCGGGTGCCCCTGGGCCGCAACGCCTGCGGAGAGATCCGGGCGCGCGGGCCGCAGCTCATGCAAGGCTATCGCAACCTGCCGCTCGAAACGGCGCAGGCCCTGCGCGACGGCTGGCTCTACACCGGCGACCTCGGCGAGCTCGACGACGACGGCTATCTCTTCATCCGCGGACGCAAGAAAGACCTGATCATCGTCGGCGGCTACAACGTCTATCCGCGCGAGATCGAGGACGTGCTGCTCGAGCATCCCGCGGTGCTGGAAGCGGCCGTGATCGGCGAGGCCGACGGCTACCGCGGCGAGACGCTGCACGCCTTCATCGCCCTGCGCGAAGGCATGACGGCGAGCCGGTTCGAGCTCGACGCGCACTGCGCACGCAACCTCGCGAAATACAAGCTGCCGGCGAAGATCAGCGTCGTCGACCGGCTGCCCAAGACCTCGGTCAACAAGATCGACAAGAAGGCATTGCAAGTCGCACCGATCAACGATGCGACCGCCGAAACCGCCACAACAGGAGATTCCCCGTGCTGATCTGCGTCATCGAATTCGCAACCATGCCCGGCATGGAGCAGCGCAACCGCGATCTCGTGACCGAGCTGCTGGTCGAAGCCGGCAAGCTGGACGGCTTCATCTCGAAGGAAAGCTTCACGAGCCGCGACAACCCGGGCAAGGTCGTCACGCTCTCCTATTGGCGCGACGCCGAGGCGCTGCGCGCCTGGATGCACAACGCCGAGCATCGCAAGGCGATCCCGCTCGGCAGGAAAGAACTCTTCACGCACTACGTGATCCAGATTGCAGAGGTGGTGAACGACAAGTCGTGGACGCGGCCGGCATAGGCCCTGGCCGATGGCGCCTGGCAATCCTCAAGCAATGTCAATTGGATTGCGGCACGAGGTTCGCAACACTAGAGTCGGCATCCATGTCAAAGACTCCAGGGCGGACGCAGGGCTCGGCTCCTCGGATCGATCGCTGGAGATCGATGCAAAGGAAAGGCCAAGCATGGGGTTCTGGACAACGATCGTCGCGACACGATGGGCGCGCGCCATGCGCTTTAGGTCGATCGAGGATGTCTCACCGCACGAGCTGTTCGGCTATCTGCTGAGCGCCAACCTGGCGCTGCTGGCGCGCGACAACTTCAATCAATTGCCGAGTGGGCTTTCGCAAGCGCGCATCCGCCATGTTCTCGCGACGCGCTGGCGCGTGAGTTCGTCCCACGCGTGCGTGCGTGTCATCGAGCAGCGACGCAAATGGCTGGGTTTGACCACGCCCGCGGAAGACGAGGCGCTGTCGGCCTGGCGCAGCGGAAGGATCGTCGATTCGGAGTGCTACGGCGCGCTGCACGACACTTGCATCTTTCTGTCGCTGCGCGCCCGCGTCGTCGGCATGCAGGAAATCTCCGAGCAGCACCTCTGCGCGATGGCCTGGGACATTCAGCAGGTCGCGTACCTGGTGCGGCTCGGCGTTGCCGCGGGGTTCGTGTCGCGCGGACGCGCGGAGAACACCCTGGCCGGACTGCAAAGGGAAGCGCGGATGCACTATTCCTCGTGGCGGGACTATTCGCTGTCGACCCTCATCGGCATGGGCTTGCGCCGGGAGGTCGACGCGTACGACAGCGAGACGTGGTGGCGTATCGCGCGCAGCCACAAGATGCTGCTCGAGGATCGGCATACGCCGATCTCGCACGCGGCCCCTTGGGGACCGCCGAATTCCCAGGCGGACCCGAGGTCCGTCCATTCGCTGCGTCTCGTGCATGCGTCGCCGCGGCCGGCAAGGGCGCAGCGCGCGCAACAGCATGAGCCCCGTCCGAACCCTTCTTCACCGATCAGGAGCAAGCCATGAGCATTCTCGCCAGCATTCTTTCCAGGATCCTGCCGTCCGCATCCGCGGCGCAAGTGCCTGCCACGCCCACCGCGCCCGCTCCGGCCGCCGGCAGCACGGTCGCAGCGCCGCCGCCGGCCATCACGCTGGTCGATGTGGAGGCATTGCTCGACGGCATGCCGGGCGCACAGGCATTGAACTGGCGCACGTCGATCGTCGACCTCATGAAATTGCTGGGCCTGGACAGCGGCCTCGAGGTGCGTCGTCAACTTGCCGCCGAACTGAGCTATGGTGAGGACACCAGCGACACCGCGAAGATGAACATCTGGCTGCACCGCCAGGTCATGACCAGGCTCGCGGCCAATGGCGGCAAGGTGCCGAGCGAATTGCGCAACTGAGCATCGGCACCCTTTCAACTCGATTCCATTCAGGAGAAACACCATGGGACTGCTCGATGTACTGCAACAGGTGGTCGGCGGCAATGCCGAAAAACACTTCGACGAGGTCGCGCAGAACGCGTCGCCCGATCAGCTCGGCGCGGGACTCGCCGCCGCGATGCGTTCCGACCAGACGCCGCCCTTCAGCCAGATGGTGGGGCATCTCTTCGGCCAGTCGTCCGCCTCTCAGCAGGCGGGCGTGCTGAACCAGATCCTCGCCACGCTCGGCCCGGCCGCGCTGTCGGCGGCGGCCGGCGGTGCGCTGGGGCGCGTCCTGCCGCCCGGCCAGACGCAGCTGACGCCGGACCAGGCCAGCCAGCTGTCGCCGGCACAGGTCACCGAGATCGCGGCGCACGCCGAGCAGGCCCATCCCGGCGTGGTCGATCAGGTGAGCCAGTTCTATGCACAGCACGCGGGGCTCATCAAGGTGCTCGGCGGCGCCGCGCTCGCCGTGACGCTCGCGAAGATGAAAGAGCACGCGACCCAGGGTTGAACCGAGGCGATCTCTATTCGGCCGATGGTCGAATGAGCACACGCCACTCGGAAGGCATCAAGCCGATGGTGCTCCGATCCGTTGCGTCGTAATGGCGCACGGTCGGCTCGCGGTCCAGAAGCTTGCCGCGGTCTGCCGGATCGATGGTGGACTTCAGGACATCGTCGCCCACGTGCGCGCGGATGTGCGCCATCGAATGCCAGACCGAGACCACCGACACCTCCGTGCTTCCGTCACCGAGGTCGCGGAACAACGCAGCGGCACGCTGACAACCCGGGACAGCCCGGTATTCGGTGAGCTTGGTGCGCTCCAGGTATTCACGGCATTCCTCGCGCAGTGGCGTCAGTATCCAGAATGTCCACGCGCGGAGGATTGAGCTCATTGAAAGTGTTGCGATTGATGGGATGAGCGTCAGCGCTCGAGGTGGGACAACTTCCGTGAGCCATTGGCCGGCCCGTCTTGCTCATGATGCGTCGGGTTGACTTGTTCCTGACAGGAAGGAAGTCGCGCTTGCCGCGCCGGCCGTGGACTGCGCACAGTTTCGCCGATCAACTCGTGCGAAAGTTCCGACGATCTGCCTGGACTCTCAGGAAGTGTCAATTCGATGGCGGCCAGGCGACCCCGTCTCTACATTCGGTGCATGGACAGGCTGATCGCGCTGCATGACATGGTGAAGCGAAGCCGGGATGCACTCGTCGAGGCGCGCGCCGATCTGATCGAAGCGCTTGGCGATCATCTGTGCGGGGGCGGTTCAGCGCCGCATCGTGCGCACGTCGATGCACTGCAAAAATTGCGAGAAGCTCATCACGAAGCAGGGTTGCGCTATGCCGCGTACGTGAAGGTGCTGGGTGCGGATATCGTCGAGCGCGCGCAACGCGCCCGGGCATGAGGCTGTCGAACGAGCGCGCCCTCTGCCGTTTCCTTGTGCGCTCTATGCGATGGCAGCGATCAGATCGATCTCGACCGCCGCTAGCGGACTGCAAATCCTTTCACCATGTCGGCGGGTTCGAGCACTTGCGCCACTTCCACTCGATCGACGCGCGCTCCCGCCGGACCGCGGCGCGCCCAGTCGGTCAGCGCATCCACGGCAGAGGCATCGCCCCAGGCAAGCGCCTCCACGCTGCCATCCACGCGATTGCGCACCCAGCCGTTGACACCCAGCCGGTTGGCGGCCTGGACCATGGACCAGCGGAAGCCCACCCCCTGGACATGCCCGTGGATGATGAGATGTGCCGATGCCACCGCCCTACTCCACCGTCACGCTCTTCGCCAGATTGCGCGGCTTGTCGACGTCCGTGCCGCGCGCACAGGCCGTGTGATAGGCCAGCAGCTGCAGCGGCACCACGTGCAGCAGCGGCGACAGCGCGCCGTAGTGCTCGGGCATGCGGATCACGTGAAGGCCTTCGCTGTTTTCGATGTGGGTATCGCTGTCGGCCAGCACATAGAGCACGCCGCCGCGCGCGCGCACTTCCTGCAGGTTGCTCTTGAGCTTCTCGAGCAGCGCGTCGTTGGGCGCCACGGTGACCACCGGCATCTCGCTGGTGACCAGCGCGAGCGGACCATGCTTGAGCTCGCCGGCCGCGTAGGCCTCGGCGTGGATGTAGGTCACTTCCTTGAGCTTGAGCGCGCCTTCGAGCGCGATCGGATAGTGCAGCCCGCGGCCGAGGAACAGCGCATGTTCCTTGCGCGCAAAGTCCTCGGCCCAGCTGATGATCTGCGGCTCCAGCGCGAGCACCGACTGCAGCGCGACCGGCAGGTGGCGCATCTCCCTGAGATAGCGCGCTTCGTCGTCTTCGTTCAGGCGATGCTTGGCCTGCGCGAGCGCCAGCGTGAGCAGGAAGAGTCCCGCCAGCTGGGTGGTGAAGGCCTTGGTGGACGCAACGCCGATCTCCACGCCGGCACGCGTGATGTAGGCGAGCTTGCATTCGCGCACCATCGCGCTGGTCGCGACGTTGCAGATGGTGAGCGTCTGTTCCATGCCGAGCGACCTCGCGTGCTTGAGCGCGGCGAGCGTATCGGCCGTCTCGCCCGACTGGCTGATGGTCACGACCAGGGTCTTCGGATCGGGCACGGAGTCGCGGTAGCGGTATTCGCTGGCGATCTCGACCTGCGTCGGGATCTTCGCAATGCCCTCCAGCCAGTACTTGGCGGTGCAACCGCTGTAGTAGCTGGTGCCGCAGGCAAGGATCAGCACCTTGTCGATGTCCTTGAAGACGCGCCATGCGGCCGCGCCCGGCGTGCCATCGCCGGCGACGCCGTCGAACAGTTCGGGAACGACGCCCTCGATGCCTTCGAGCGTGTCGGCGATCGCCCTCGGCTGCTCGAAGATTTCCTTCTGCATGTAGTGCCGGTAGGGGCCGAGTTCCGCAGCGCCGCTGTGCGCGACGACGGTGCGCACGGCTCGCGTGACCGGCCTGTGGTCGCGATCGACGATCCAGTACTTGCCCGGCTGGATGTCGGCCACGTCGCCTTCCTCGAGGTACACGATCTGGTCGGTCACGCCGGCCAGCGCCATCGCGTCGCTGGCGAGGAAGTTCTCGCCGGCCTCCTGACCCACGCCCAGAATCAAGGGCGAGCCCGCGCGCGCGCCGACCACACGGTGCGGCTCGTCGCGGCAGATCGCGGCGATGGCGTAGGCGCCCTGCAATTGCTTCACGCTCACCTTGACGGCCTCGAACAGGTCGCCGTCGTAGTGGCTGTCGATCAGGTGCGCGATGACTTCGGTGTCGGTCTGGCTTGCGAACACGTAGCCCTTGGCCTGCAATGCAGCGCGCAGCGGCTCATGGTTCTCGATGATGCCGTTGTGGACCAGCGCCACGCGGCCCGGTCTTGCCGACTCGGCGTCCGCGCCGGGGCCGTGGCTGAAGTGGGGATGGGCGTTGTGCACTGCCGGCGCGCCATGCGTGGCCCAGCGCGTGTGGGCGATGCCGGTGCCGCCTTCGATGCGGTCGTTGCGCACCTGGGCGAGCAGATCGGCGACGCGGGAGGTGGTTCGGGCCCGCTGGATGCCACCCGAATGAATCGCCACGCCACAGGAGTCGTAGCCGCGGTATTCGAGGCGCTGAAGCCCCTGCACGAGGATGGGAACGATGTTGCGACCGGAAACGGCGCCGACGATGCCACACATGGCTGCTCCTGTTGGATGAGATCGGCAGCGATGGTAGGGTCAACAATATGAAATCGAATTACGATTTCTCTCTATTTCTGATTCTTGATTTCTTGCTTTCCTAGATATCAATATTTATTTCATTATCATCGTATTCATGAAATCTGAATCCACAGACGAAATCGACCGCCGTCTGCTCGACGCCCTCCAGCACGACGCCTCCGAGAGCAACCAATCGCTCGCGGAACGCATCGGCATTTCTGCACCGACCTGCCTTCGCCGCATCAGGCGCCTGCGCGAGGCGGGCTGGATCGAACGGGAGGTCGCGATCCTGCGTCATGACCGCGTCGGCGCGCTGCTCACGGCCGTGGTCGAGCTGTCGCTGGATCGGCAGGATGCCGCTTCGCTGGACGCCTTCGAGCAGCGGGTGGTGCAGGAAGATGCCGTGCAGCAGTGCTATCGCGTCTCGCCGGGGCCGGACTTCGTGCTGATCGTCGCGATGCGCGACATGGCCGGATACCAGGCGCTGGCGCAACGCCTCTTCACCAGCGATGCCAATGTGCGCAACGTGAAGGCCTTCTTCAGCGTCAAGCGCGCCAAGTTCGAACCGCGTGTCCCGCTGCCCGGCGCGAACTGAATCGGCGATACGGCTCTAGTCCTTCGGCCCCTTGCGCGGGCGCTCCCAGTTCGGGAAGCTCGCTTGCCGGGCGCGCGAGATCGTCAATGCGCCTGGCTCCGTGCTCTTGGTGACCGTCGAGCCGCCGCCCACCGTGCCGCCCGCGCCGATGGTGACCGGCGCGACCAGCACGCAGTTGCTGCCCACGTGCACGTCGTCCCCGATCACTGTGCGGTGCTTGTTGGCGCCGTCGTAATTGGCGGTGATGGCGCCGGCCCCGTAGTTGACGCGCTGTCCGACCGTCGCATCGCCCAGGTAGGCGAGATGGTTGGCCTTGGCACCCGCGCCCAGCGTCGAGTTCTTGACTTCGACGAAGTTGCCGATGTGCACCTCGGGGCCCAGCCGGGCGCCCGGGCGCAGGCGGGCGAAGGGTCCGATCCGCGAGCCCGCACCGACGGTCACGCCGGCCTTCTCGCCGTCGATGTGCGTGAACGGATGGATCACCGTGCCGGCCTCGATGCGCGCGTTCGCGATCACGCAATTGGCGCCGACGCGCGTGCCTGCACCCAGCGACACGGCGCCTTCGAACACGCAGTTGACATCGATCTCGACATCGGCCTCGCAGGCCAGCGTGCCGCGCAGGTCGAAGCGCGCCGGATCGGCCAGCCGGATGCCTTGCGCCATCAGCGCGTCGGCCTGGCGCAGCTGATAGGCGCGCTCGAGCGCCGCGAGCTGCGCGGGACTGTTGACGCCGGCCACCTGCAGCGCGTCCTCGGTGCGGTGCGAGACCACCGGCACGCCATCGACGGTGGCGAAGCTCACCACGT
The DNA here is from genome assembly GCF_901827165.1 of Variovorax sp. SRS16. Lineage (NCBI taxonomy): Bacteria > Pseudomonadati > Pseudomonadota > Betaproteobacteria > Burkholderiales > Comamonadaceae > Variovorax > Variovorax sp. SRS16. Next base: position 1,022,261 of record NZ_LR594666.1, on the reverse strand, counting down.
CGGTCAGGTAGTACTCGCCCTGCGCGTTCTTGTTGTCCAGGCGCGCGAGCCAGGTCTTCAGCAGCACGGCCGGGACCGCCATCACGCCGGTATAGATCTCGCGGATCGCGCGCTGGGTCTCGCTCGCGTCCTTTTCCTCGACGATGGCCAGCACTTCGCCGTCCAGGCCCTGTGCGCCCTCGGCACGCACGATGCGGCCATAGCCGGTCGGGTCGTCGACCTGGATCGTGAGCAGCGCGAGCCGCCGACCCGCGCTTTCCGCGACCAGCGCGCGCAAGGTCGCCTCGGAGATCAGCGGCACGTCGCCCGAGAGAACCACCACCGTGCCGTCGTCCGGCAACAGCGGCGCTGCCTGCTGCACGGCATGGCCGGTGCCGAGCTGCGGAACCTGGCGCACGAACACCGGCCCGTGGCCCTCGCCGATCGCCGTTTCGACGTCGTTCGCGCCATGGCCCGTCACCACCACCACATGGCGCGCACCGAGGCGCGCCGCGGTTTCCAGCACGTGCGCCAGCAGCGCGCGTCCGGCCAGGCGATGCAGTACCTTGGGCAGGCTGCTTTTCATTCGCGTGCCCTTGCCGGCCGCCAAGATCACCACATCGAGCGCGGGTGTGTTGCTATCGTTCAGGGCAAGCGGATCGGACATGTGCGGCGGCGGTTCGGTTGGGGGCTGGATTATCGCGGACGGCGTGTCCGGCTTCTCCGGAGGGCTTCAGGCTGGCCGACCATGCTCGGGACGGCCTCGAAGACCGTTCAAATTTCGCGGTCCGCTCGTTCAAATCCATGCCGGCCGAATCTGGAACCTGCCAATTTCCAACATAATGTATTACACAGAGGGCATCGACCGAGGCGTCCGGTTCGCAACGCTTTTCCCTGGACCGAGCCGCCGCCCCACCAGCCCACCCGAGAATGCAACAAGGTCAGGACACGCATACGCGACGATGAATTTCACGGGGCCGCCACTTGGCTGCCATGGCGGAATTCGATAGAAAAATGAACATCATTCAGCGCATATTATTCAAGCTCGGGTCATTGATCCAGGAGGCCGAAAGTGCCTGGACCCTGTCGACATTGCGCTCGTGCGGCTCCTCGGTACGAATTGATCGCCGTGTTTTCATCTGGGGAACGGATCGGATGGACGTTGGGAGCAACGTGGATATCAATGGATACACCGTCATCTATGCCGCCGGTGGCGTTCGCATCCATGACAACGCCTTGATCGGCGCAAATTGCGTCATCACCAGCGTGACGCATCCGGTCGATCCGACCGAGCGACATCAGCTTGTTTTTTCTCCCGTCGAGCTGCAGAGCAACTGTTGGCTGGGCGCCGGCACCATGGTCATGCCGGGTGTCACCATCGGAAAGAATTCAATCATCGCGGCCGGCAGCGTGGTGACCAAGGATGTTCCCGACAACTGCATTTGCGCCGGCGTCCCGGCCAAAATCATGCGCTATCTCGATTCGTCTCATTGAGCAGGTGACACATGTACTCCGTGATCATTCCCACTTACAACCGCCACTCCGATCTGTACAAATGTCTGAGTTGCTTCTCGGAATATTTCACCGTCCCGGAATCGGGAGAGCAACCCTTTACCGTTGAAGTGATCGTCTCCGACGACGCCAAACAGAATGAGCTGAAGGAATACCTGTCGGCGAATTTTCCCTGGGTCCGGTACTTCGAGGGACCCAGTCGAGGCCCGGCTGCGAATCGCAATAACGGCGCAGCACAGGCAAAGGGAGAATGGCTGGTATTCACGGACGACGATTGCCTGCCAGGCAGGGGATGGCTGCACTCGCTTCACGACATGGCAAACCAGGCGACGGTGCTGGAGGGAAAAACAATTGCCGAACGCCCCAGAGAGCGCCTCGACGAAGAGTCTCCCATCAATTTTGGTGGCTACCTCTGGTCATGCAATTTCGCAATAAAAAAATCCCTCTTCGATTCGTTGCACGGTTTCGATGAGAATTTTCCTTTTGCAGCCATGGAAGACATGGATTTGAAGAAACGGATAGACGATGAGGGAGCGAAGATAATTTTCGTGCCGAATGCGGTGGTGACGCACCCCTGGAGAAGATCACGTGGCATGGCGTTCTGGGGCAAGCAGCAAAAGAGCGAATTTTATTTCTGGGAAAAGCACAAGAACCTGGCACCCGCATCGCTTCCAAGGTATTACGCTTACCTGGGCTTGCGTTCGCTGGTCAAGATAACCATTCCGGGGGCGCTCAAATACCGATGCCGCGGATTGAGAAACGCAATCGAGCACGATGCGTGGCTTTTCAGCCAATCGCTCAGGTTCTTGCTACGCCGCCCCCCGAAGTCATCGCGCGGCTGACTACCTGTCGCCGTCTGCTCCGCTCACCTGGCCCGTGGACCCGTCTGCCGGCACCTGCCGACGCCACTCCGGCAGCCGCAGCGTGAGCAACAGGTACTGGTAGCTGGCGTGGGCCATCGCGGTGGCGAGGTTGAAGCCGAGTGCGGCGCGCAGGTCGGCGACGCCGAAGACCCATAGATACAGCACCTGCACGGCAAGGATGAAGCCGACGCCATAGCCCTGCTTGGAGGTGGCCCCACGCACCGTCAGCGTCCTGAAGGCGAGGTTCGAGGCATTGTTGAGCATGGCGGCCAGAAACACGATCCACACGTACGGCGCCATGGACTGGTACTGCCGCCCGAGCAGAATGATCCAGTACTGCGGCAGCATGATTGCCGAGAGCTCCATCAGCGCCATGGCCAGCAGGTACAGGCCGTGCACGCGCACCACCGTGGACGCCAGGGCCGGCCCCTCGGGCGAGCGGGCCAGCACCGGGAACAGCAAGGTGCCGGTGATGCGGTCCACCACCAGCAATACCATGGCCAGGCGACCGAAGGCGCCCACTTCCGCAAGCATGTTGGAGGTGCCGAGCAATGACACCAGGAACACCGTAATGACGCCCTGGACCTGGAAGAAAATGGCGGGCAGCACCAGCGGCTTCGCGATCTGGATCACCTGGGCGTCCACGCGCTTCACATCGGCAGCATCGAGCCTGAAATCGGCGATCTCGTGTGACCTGAATGCCCTGCGATAGAGCGTCACGGCGACAAAGCTCGCCGCCGCGGTGGCGGCCACGATCCCGGCCATCGACCACGACGTGATCGGCAGCAGAAGCACGACCGCGACGAAGGAGATCCGCACGATGTTCGTCGTGAAGCCGATGCGGTTCAGCGTCGAGATGTGGCCAAGGATGACCAGCACCGTGTTGCCGTAATGCTCTCTGAGCGCCAGCAGCACCACGAACAGCATCAGCACCGAGCCCAGGAAATAGCCGCCGCCGAACCACCCGTGCTCCCTGGAGGTGTAGAACCAGTACGGCCCCACGATCATGAGGCCGAGCCCCAGCAGCAGCCAGCGCTTGCGGAACACCTGATGGCAGGCGCCGACGACCCAGGGCACCTCGCGGCTTCGCTGGCCGACGACCGGCAGGCAGCAATGGGAGAGGCCCAGATCGGTCACGCCCAGCACCAGCGTCATGCAGGCGAGGAGGAAGGTGTAGGCCGCGTACTGGTCCTTCGGCAGCACGTTGACGATGAGCAGCCCGGCGATGCCTCCGAGCACCACACCCAGGGATTCGACACTGCCGACGATGGCGATCTGGCGCAGGCGGGACAGGATATTCACGGATGGGCGGCGGTCATGAGAATGGCCGGCGGCTGCCGGACGAGGCTGCGGCCAGGACGTCCGGGCACAGCCTCTACGATACGCGATGGACCGGTGCCCGCGCTCAGAGCAGCGGCGCGGGCCGCATTGGCCGCTCGAAATAGTCGCCGAGCGTCTCGAGCGCGCGCGGCTCGAGGATACGCAGCCAGCCGCTGTCGATCTTGTAGAGGCCCAGGCGCTGCAAGTGCCGCAGGGTCTTGTTGGTGTGCACCAGCGACAAGCCCAGCGCATCGGCGATGTGCTGCTGGTTGATGGGAAACTCGGCCCAGCCGTCGCGCACCATGCCGACACGTTCCGCGCGGCGGTACAGATGCATCAACAGCATCGCGACACGCTCGCCGGCGTTGCGCCGGCCGGCCGTCACGAGGTTGTCGTCCACCATCTTTTCCTCGCGCGCTGCGAGCCAGGTGATGTCGTAGCTCAGCTTGGGCTGCGCGTGGAACAGGTTCCAGAGTTTCTCGCGCGGAAAGGCACAGAGCGTCACGCCCGTCACCGCTTCGACGCCATGCGTCTGGCCGTCGGCGAATTCGTCCTGCAACCCGATGAAATCGCCCGGCAGCAGAAAGCTGAGGATCTGCCGGCGCCCATCGCTCAGCGTCTTGTAGCGAAACGCCCAGCCCGAATACAGCGTGAAGAGCATCGGACAGGGCCGATGCTCTTCGATGACGGAGCCACCGGCATCGACGGCGCGCGTGCCGCCGCGAAACGACTCGATGACGCGCAGTTCTTCGTCGGAGACGGGAATGAAAGCGGGGTTGCGGCGCAGTCCGCACTGGCCGCACGGATGCGCACAGCGCGGCGGCGAGACAGGGGCCGGGTAGTCCTCGAACTTCACGCCAGCACTATAGGGCCGCGCCCTGTGTCTTTTCACATTTCACGGCGGATTTCGGGCCCCTACACTCCGCACGCCCTACCCATCACCTATGGCCGAACTCCACGAAATCCTCTACTGCAGCATGCTTGCGCCCGATCAGTCCGTCACCGTCGTTGGCCAAATCGTGACCGCGGCGCGCGCCCGCAACCTGCAAGACCAGATCACCGGCCTGCTGGTGTTCGACGGCCAGCGCTTCTGTCAGCACTTCGAGGGCCCGTGCGGGGAGGTGCTGTTGTTGATGGAGCGGCTCCAAGCCGACCCCCGGCACACGCAATTGCGCGTGGTGTACGAGGGCTCCCTGACGAAGCGCCGCTACGAGCGCTTCGAAATGGGCCTCGCGGAAGTCGAGACGATTGGCGACGACATGGGCGGTATCCACGAACTCGAAGGTGTCGAGGCTCTCGAACGCTTTCTCGCCCTGCGCTCGGGTCTCGACATCTCCAGCTGAAAGACGGGCGCCAGCTCAGGCCGCTTCCGCGGCCGATGCCTCATCCCAGCTGTAGGTCGCGCCGTAGCCATCCCATGGCTCCATCACGATGCGTTCACCGGCCGCAATCGCCAGCGACTCGCCGGGTGCGAGCACGATGTCCTCGCTGCCGTAGTTCGCGGTGGCGTCGCGGGTGACCCAGACCCGGCCCTGGCGAATGCGCAAGATGCTCGCGCTGGAGGCCTTCAGACTCATGGCATGGCCTGCGGCCAACTGCCATGCGCCGCGACGCACGGCCGGTGGCACGGCCGCGGGGCGGGCAGCCAGGGACTGAAGCGAAGAGGGGGCGTAAGCAGCGGACATGATCAAACTCCTGAGGCGGTTTCTCCGAAGCGCAATAGCGCGCTTCGGGAATGAATGATCGGCCTTCCGCCGTTGGCGGTCCAATGAAAACGCGGTAGCCTACTGATTCCGGTTTCGCATCAATCACCCGATCCGAAAGTCACCGCCCATGCAGCATTCCCAGACCCATCTGCGCTCCCGGCCGATCTCGGCCGGCCACCTGCGCGCCTTCGAAGCGGTCGCCCGGCACCTGAACTTCCGCGCCGCATCGGAAGAGATGGCGCTGACCCAGTCCGCCGTCAGCCGGCAGATCCAGGCGCTCGAGGAAGAGGTCGGGGTCGGCCTGTTCCTGCGCCACACCCGTGCGGTCGAACTCACGGGCGCTGGCGCACAGCTGCTGCTTGCCGTCCAGCAGTCGCTGCCGCGCATCGATGGCGCGGTGCGCCAGATCCGACAGAACGCGGGACGCAAGAGCGTGTCGCTCACCACCTTCGCCTCGTTCGCATCCATGTGGCTGATCCCGCGGCTCGAGGCCTTCCAGCGCGACAACCCCGAGATCGATATCCGCATCGATGCCAGCGACGTGGCGCTCGACATGGGCATGGCCGACGTCGACCTCGCGCTGCGCTACGGCCCGCGCGAAAACATGCCGGCCGGCTCGCTGCGCCTCTTCGGCGAAACCATCACGCCGGTGGCGAGCCCCTGGCTCATCAAGAGCAACCCGGCCATCAAGGCGCCGCAGGACATTGCGCGCTTCACGCTGATCGAGGCCGGCGATGCCCATCGAAGCCATCTCGAATGGCTCACCTGGCGCCGCTGGTTCGAGGTCAACGAGCTGCAGCGCGCGCAGCCGCGGCGCTGGCTCTATTTCAACTACGCCTACCAGATGGTCCAGGCTGCACTCACCGGCCAGGGCGTGGTGCTGGCACGCAGCTCCCTGATCGCCGAGAGCCTGGCCAACGGCGACCTGATCGAAGTCCTGCCGCACCACCGCATGGACTCGCCCATGGCCTACTGGCTCATCGTCGGCCCGCGCAGCGCGCCCCGCCCCGAGATCCAGGCCTTCTGCGAATGGCTGCAGGCGCAGGCCGCCACAACTCGCGAAACCATCGGCGAAATTCCCGACCCCGACACCATCGACCAGTTGGACTGACTGCGCGAGTCAAGTGATTGGCCAGACGACCCCGTTGTCGTTGAGGATCGCGTCCAATGGCATGTCGTGCGCTTCCGGTTCGAATTCGTCGAGGAATCCGTTCGTGAAGCCAAGGCCCACCGTGAACGGCCGTGGCTCCATCGCCGCCAGTGTTCGATCGTAGAAGCCCCCCCCGTAGCCGAGCCGGTATCCGCCCGCGCTATAGCCCAGACAGGGCACGAACAGCAGCGTCGGCACGATCAGCTCGGTGTCCTTGGGCTTCGGGATGTCGTAGGCATCGTTCTCCATCGGGCAGCCCGGATACCAGGAATGGAAGGTCAGCGTCTTGTGCAGCCGGTCGACGACCGGCAAACCGATGCGCCGCCGATGCGGCTCGTCGAGCAGTTCGCCGTCTTCCTTCCAGCGATGCAATGCCGGCAGCGGATCGAACTCACCCTTGATTGGCCAGTAGGCGCCGATCACGGTGTCCGGGCGCCCGACCAGCCAGATGCGCATCACGCGCTGCAGCAGATCGGCGCGCGCGAGGCGGTCGGGCATGGAAAGACGCTGTTCAATCAGTGCCGCACGCAGTTGACCCTTGAGAAAGTTGGCAGTTGCCGAGGTGTCGGCACCCTTTGACTTGTCCATAATCCCCCGATGCAGTTCGCAAGCATTTTGGCACTCGCACGCAATCGCCCGCGCGCTTCCTTTTCCACCCTGTTCCTTTCATTGGTCCTGACGACCGCAACGCTGCTACAGCCGGCCTGCGCGCAGAACCCCGACGACGACGCGCTGCTGCAGATGAAGCAGGCCTTCCAGCGCGGCGACAAGGCGCGCCTCGCCGCCCTGCTGCCGCTCACGCGCGGCAGCGTGCTCGAGCCCTGGGCCGCCTACTGGGAGCTCAAGGCGCGCCTGCAGGATGCGAGTGCGCAGGAGGTGCAGGACTTCCTCACGCGCTACGCCGGCACCTACCAGGAGGACCGCCTGCGCAACGACTGGCTGCTGCTCGTCGGCCAGCGCCGCGACTGGGACGCCTTCGCCACCTTCCATGCCGGCTTTCGCATGAACGACGACCCGCAGGTGCGCTGCTACGCGATCCTGGTCGACTCGCTGCGCACCGGCACCGCATCGCAAGCCCAGGCCGACGAAGTGCGGCGCGACTGGTTCGGCCAGCGCGATCTCGACGATGGCTGCCTCACCGCGGCCGACCGCATGATCGGCGCGCGCCTGATGTCGCCCACCGACGCCTGGAAGAAGGCGCGCCTGGCCATCGAGGCCAACCGTCCGCAGGCCGCGCGCGCCGCGGTGCTGCTCGTCGCGCCCGATGCCATCCCGCTGTTCGACGAAATGAACGCCAGCCTCGCCAAGTTCCTGCTCGGCCGTGCCTTCGTCGCCGCCAAGTCGCGCAAGGAGCTGGTGGTGCTCGCGCTCATCAAGATGGCGGTCACCGATCCGGACATGGCAGCCTCGCAGCTCGACAGCAAGTGGGGCCCGATGCTGGCCCCCGAGGAGCGCAACTGGCTCTGGGGCGCGATCGGCCGGCAGGCGGCCGTCAAGCTCTCGCCGCTGGCCGGCAGCTACTTCGCGAACGTCACGAAGAACACCGAGCTTTCCGACGACATGCTGGGCTGGAAGGCGCGCGCCGCGCTGCGCAGCGGCAACTGGAAGGACGTGAACACCGCCATCACGGCCATGAGCGAGACCACGCAGCAGGACCCGACCTGGGTCTACTGGAAGGCGCGCGCCCTCGGCGTGCAAGGCGGCGACGAGCGCCGCGCCCAGGCCCGCGCCCTGTACGAACGCATCGCCGGCACGCGCGGGTTCTATGAGCTGCTCGCGCTCGAGGAACTGGGCCAGCGTGCCGCTGTGCCGACCCGCCCCGCCCCGCTCACGGCCGAAGAAAAGGATGCAGCGCGCAACAACCCGGCGCTGAACCGCGCGCTCTATGCGATCTCGATCGGCCTGCGTCCCGAAGGCACGCGCGAATGGAACTACACGACCAACCTGCACGACAAGGGCGGCATGGGCGACCGCGAGCTGCTCGCCGCGGCCGACCTCGCCTGCCAGCGCGAGGTCTGGGACCGCTGCATCAACACCAGCGAGCGCACCAAGGGCGTGATCGACGTCGACCAGCGCTATCCCATGCCCTTCCACGACACGGTGCTGCGCAAGAGCCAGGAGATCGGCCTCGATCCGGCCTACGTGTACGGCCTGATCCGCCAGGAAAGCCGCTTCATCATGGACGCCCGCTCCGGTGTCGGCGCCTCCGGGCTGATGCAGGTGATGCCCGCCACCGCGCGCTGGACCGCGCGCAAGATCGGCCTGCCCGACTTCACGCCCGGCCAGCTCAACGACCGCGAGACCAACATCACGATCGGCACCAACTACCTCAAGCTCGCGCTCGATGATTTCGACGGCTCGATGGCGCTGGCCGCCGCGGCCTACAACGCCGGCCCCGGCCGGCCGCGCGCCTGGCGCAACGGGCCGGTGCTCGACGCGGCGATCTGGGCCGAGAACATCCCCTTCAGCGAAACCCGCGACTACGTCAAGAAGGTGCTTGCCAACACCACCAACTATGCCGCGCTGATCAGCGGCAGGCCGCAGTCGCTCAAGGATCGGCTCGGCGTCGTCGGGCCGCGCGACGCAGCCGCGGTCGATCCGGTCAAGGATCTGCCCTGATTCCGGTACCGGCGCGTCGCCGGGCATCAATGACCCGGCATTTGCGCATCAATCGCGCTGCGCCGCATCGGTAGCATCGAAGCCCTTTGAACACTCAGGAGGACAACGATGACCCAGCTCTATATCGGCAACAAGAACTACTCGTCCTGGTCCATGCGACCCTGGGTGCTCATGAAGCAGGCCGGCATCGACTTCGAGGAGGTGATGGTGCGCTTCGACTCCTTCGATGACGACTCGCAGTTCAAACGGGCCGTCCTGCCGATCAATCCGGCCGGGCGCGTACCGGTGCTCAAGGACGGCGACATCGTCGTGTACGACACTCTCGCGATCTGCGAGTACCTGGCCGAAACGCATCCCGGCAAGAAGCTCTGGCCCGACGACAAGGCGCAGCGCGCCCACGCGCGCAGCATCTGTGCCGAGATGCATGCCGGCTTCGTCGAGATGCGTACCCATTGCGGCATGAACATCGAAGCCGATCTTTCGGCGCAGGGCCGGCTGATCCTGCGCGACCAGCCCGGCGTGCGCGCCGACCTCGACCGCATCGTGCAGATGTGGAGCGGCCTGCTCGCGGCACACGGCGGACCGATGCTGTTCGGCGAGTTCGGCATCGCGGACGCCTACTACGCACCGATCGGCGCCCGCATCAAGACGTACGGCCTGCCGGTGCCGGCCGCGATCTCCGCCTACATCGACCGCGTGCAGGCGCTGCCCGGCGTCAAGGCATGGATCGACGACGCACTCGCCGAGAAGGACTTCCTCATCTTCGAGGAGCCGTACCGGCTCGGACGCTGAGGCGCCGCGCGGGGCTAGACTCCCGCCCCATGCAAACCTACCTCGTCGGCGGCGCGATCCGCGATGCGCTGCTCGGCCAGCCCGGCAGCGACCGCGACTGGGTCGTGGTCGGCGCCACGCCCGAGCAGATGGCTGCGCGCGGCTTCCTGCCGGTGGGACGTGATTTCCCGGTGTTCCTGCATCCCGAAACGCGCGAGGAATACGCGCTCGCGCGCACCGAACGCAAGAGCGCGCCGGGCTACCGCGGCTTCGTCATCCACGCTGCGCCGGACGTCACGCTCGAGGAGGACCTCGCGCGGCGCGACCTCACGATCAACGCGATCGCGCTGCCCGCGGAGAAGGTCCGCGATGGCGAAGGCCTGGCGCCGCAGCACGACGACCTGATCGATCCTTTCCACGGCCAGCGCGACCTGAAGCACAGGCAGTTGCGCCACGTGACCGATGCCTTCCGCGAAGACCCGGTGCGCATCCTGCGCGTCGCACGATTCGCGGCCCGCTTCGACGACTTCAGCGTCGCGCCGGAGACGATGGCGCTGATGCGCGAGATGGTCGACGCCGGCGAAGCCGATGCGCTGGTGCCCGAACGCGTGTGGCAGGAGCTGGCGCGCGGCCTGATGGAAGCCAAGCCGTCGCGCATGTTCGAGTTGCTGCGCGAATGCGGTGCGCTCGCGGTGCTGCTGCCCGAGGTCGACCGCCTGTGGGGCGTGCCGCAACGCGCGGAGTACCACCCCGAGGTCGACACCGGCGTGCATCTGATGATGGTGCTCGACATGGCCGCGAGGCTCGAGGCGCCGATGCCCGTGCGCTTCGCCTGCCTGGTGCACGACCTCGGCAAGGGCACGACGCCAGCCGAGGTGCTGCCGCGCCACATCGGCCACGAGCAGCGCAGCGCCAGGCTGCTGCGCGTGGTCTGCGATCGCTGGCGCGTGCCGGTCGAGGTGCGCGAGTTGGCAGACGTGGTGGCCCGCGAGCACGGCAATATCCATCGCAGCGGCGAGCTCAAGGCCGCGGCCTTGCTGCGGCTGCTCGAACGCTGCGACGCGATCCGCAAGCCCGAGCGCTTCGGCCAGGCACTGCTGGCCTGCGAATGCGACGCGCGCGGGCGCCTGGGCTTCGAGGACAGCGCCTACCCGCAGCGCGAACGACTGATAGCCGCCCTCCGCGCCGCACAGTCGGTCGAGACCGAACCCATCGCCCGCGCAGCGCTGCAGGCGGGCCAGATCGGTCCGAAGATCGGCGAGGCGATAGCGCACGCCCGCGTGGCTGCCATCGCGGCGGCCCTCGGGGCCGCCCCTTCGTGAAACACCGCGGAACCGGCTCAGCCGGGCCGCCGGTGTTGCCCCCCGGGAGGGGGTTGGCGAAGCGACACGCAGTGCGCGCAGCCTGGGGGCGAGCCACGACTCGCGGTTTTGGCCGACGTGCCGTACCGTGCAGCTCTGCTATGGTTTCCTCTTCATGCAAAAGCCCCCTCGCCTGACGCGCGACACCGCGCTCTTCCTCGACTTCGACGGCACGCTGGTCGCGATCGCCGAGACGCCCGAGGCGATCGAGGTGCCCGCCGCGATGGTGCCGCTGCTCGGCGATCTGCGCGACCTGCTGGGCGGCGCGCTCGCGGTCGTCTCGGGCCGCCAGATCGACGCGATCGACCGTTTTCTCGCGCCCTTGCGGCTGCCGGCGGCCGGCGAGCACGGCGTGCAGCGCCGCGATGCCCAGGGCCATATGCAGGAACAGCGCGCGCCCGATCTCGTGCGGGTGCTCGACGCGGCCAACGAGCTCGCCCGCGTCTACGAAGGCCTGCTGGTCGAACGCAAGCACGCGGCGATCGCGCTGCACTACCGGCTCGCGCCGCAGCTCGAAGCCGTGTGCCGCGACGCCATGCTGCGCGTGATCGACGGCCAGCCGCAGCTGGAGCTGATGCACGGCAAGTTCGTCTTCGAGGTCAAGCCCGCGGGCATCAACAAGGGCATCGCGATCGATGCCTTCATGCACGAGGCGCCCTTCGCCGGCCGGGTGCCGGTCTTCGCCGGCGACGACACCACCGACGAGCACGGCTTTGCGATCGTGCAGCCGCGCGGCGGCGTGGCGATCAAGGTCGGCCCCGGCCCCAGCCAGGCGCTGCACCGCCTCGACTCGCCGCGCGAAGTGTTCGAATGGCTGGTCGCCGCGCGGGATCTGTTCGCCGCACCGGCGCCGCGGGACTCGGCGACCTAGGAACCACAACACCATGAGCCGTCTGGTCGTCATCTCCAATCGCATCGCCGATCCGCGCAAGCCCGCGGCCGGCGGCCTGGCCGTCGCGCTCGGCGAGAGCCTGCAGCAGACCGGCGGCCTGTGGTTCGGCTGGAGCGGCGCCGTCATCGAGGGTGGGCCGACCGGCGAAGGCGAACTGCACGTGCAGCAGGCCGGCAAGGTCGCGCTCGCGACCCTGGACCTGTGCCGCGAGGACCACGACAGCTACTACCTCGGCTACAGCAACGACGTGCTGTGGCCGGTGTTCCACGACCGGCTCGACCTCGCGAACTTCGATGCCGGCTTCATCGGCGGCTACCGCCGCGTGAACCAGCTGTTCGCGCGCAAGCTGTTGCCGCTGCTCAAGCCCGACGACATCATCTGGGTGCACGACTACCACCTGATCCCGCTCGCGGCCGAGCTGCGCGCGATGGGCTGCCGGCAGCGCATCGGCTTCTTCCTGCACATTCCGCTGCCGCCGCACATCATCATGGCCGCCATTCCGCAGCACGAGTGGCTGATGCGCTCGCTGTTCGCCTACGACCTGATCGGCTTCCAGGCGCGGCAGGACGTGCAGCACTTCGAGCAGTACGTGCGCAACGAGGCCAACGGCGAGTTCATGGGGCGCGACCTCTACCGCGCCTATGGCCAGACAGTGCGCTGCAGCGCCTTCCCGATCGGCATCGACGTCGACGAGTTCGCCGCGCTCACGCATGCCAAGGAATCGCGCGACATGTACGAGACCATGAAGCGCGAATACTCCAGCCGCCGGCTGCTGCTGGGCATCGACCGGCTCGACTATTCCAAGGGCATCCCGAACCGGGTGCGATCCTTTCGCGAGCTGCTGGCCAACTATCCGGAGAATCGCCGCAGCGCGACGCTGATCCAGATCGCCTCGCCCACGCGCGAGACGGTCGACGCCTACGGCGACATCCGGCGCGAGCTCGAGTCGCTGTGCGGCGCGATCAACGGCGACTACGGCGAGCTCGACTGGATGCCGGTGCGCTACATCCACCGCATGGTGGCGCGCAAGCGCGTGCCGGGCCTGTGCCGGGCAGCCGCCGTCGGCCTCGTGACGCCGCTGCGCGACGGCATGAACCTGGTGGCCAAGGAGTACATCGCGGCGCAGGACCCGGCCGATCCCGGCGTGCTGGTGCTGTCGCGCTTCGCCGGCGCGGCCGAGCAGCTCAAGGAAGCGCTGCTGGTCAATCCCTACGACACGCACGGCACCGCCGAGACCGTGCAGCAGGCGCTGCAGATGCCGCTCGAGGAACGGCGCGAGCGCCATCAGAAGCTGTTGGCGCGCATCCGCGAGCACGACGTGCACTGGTGGCGCAAGACCTTTCTCGATGCACTGCGCGAGGCGGCCAGCGAACGCTAGTTTCGGCGCCGATCTGGCGTCAGTCGAGCAGCGCCAGCGCGGCGTAGTCGCCGACCTTGTCGCCCAGGCCGGCCGGAACCAGCTGAACGCCGCGCGTCAGCGGCACCAGCTTGCCGTCGATCTGCGCCTGCAGGTGCGGCAGCAGGACATCGCGGTTGTTCCAGAACACGCTGCCGCCGAGGCTGATGCGCTGCAGGTCGAGCGTGGCGATCAGGTTGTAGAGCATGCGGCCCATCACGCGGCACAGTTCATCGACGCGCTGGTGCGCGGTCGCCTCGCCGGCCGCGGCCGCCTTGAAGAGTTCTTCGGCCGGACGCGCGAAGCGGCGTGCGATGGCATTGCCCGCGATCAGCGACTCGACGTCGCCGAGGTTGCCGCAGCCGCACAGCGCATGGTCGTCGTCGTCGACCACGAAGCTGTGGCCCGCGTGGCCCGCATTGCCGTTCTTGCCGCGCAGGATCCGGCCGCCGACGCACAGCCCGACGCCGACGCCGGTGCTCCAGGTCACGTAGGCGCAATGGTCCAGGCCTTTCAACGCGCCCCAGCGGCGCTCGGCTTCCAGCGCGGCGACGCCATCGTTCTCGACCCGCACGCGGCCGAAGCGCGCGGCCAGCGGTGCCTCCAGCAACGCCGTCATCCACTGGTTCGGCAGCCCGCGCGCCGGGCCGGCCGCGCCGCCGCAAATGTTGGGCGCGGCAAGCTCGACCTTGCCGTCGCGCAGTTCGAAGGGACCGCAGGACGACACGCCGACGGCATCGATGGTCGCGGCGTCGATGCCCTGCGCGGCGCAGACCTCGTCGATCAGCCGAAGGATCTGCAGCGCGAGCGCATCGTTGTTGCCGGTCTTGGCGGTGGGCTCGCTGCGGCGGCCGATCAGCGGCGACGCGCTGTCCGTGGAAAGGCTCACGGCAACCTTGGTGCCGCCGACGTCTACACAGGCTCTCATCGAATCAAATCCATCGTGCGACCAAGGCCGCGATCATGCTGAGCACCACGGTGCTGGCGATCGGCAGTTGCCATTCGCGCCCGAAGGCGCGGAACTCGAAGTCGCCGGGCAGGCGCCCGAAGCCCAGGCGCCGCAGCCAGGGCGTGAGGCCGCTCACGAGCAGCAGCGCCAGGACGACGACGATCAGCCAGCGAATCATCGGTGCAGTTTAGGCCCCGAGCAGCGCCAGCGCCTGCTGGTGGAGTTCGGGCGTCGCCGCGGCGATCACGCGCCCGTCCGACGCAAGGCCGAGCGGCTGGCCCTTCCAGTCGGTGATCACGCCGCCGGCGGCCTCGATCAGCCCGGCCGGGCCCATGTAGTCGTAGGGCTTGAGGCCGCTCTCGACCACCAGGTCGATGGTGCCGCCCGCAAGCTGCGCATAGCCATAGCAATCGCCGCCGAAGCGGCGCATGGCGCAGCGGCGGCTCAGCGTGTCGAAGGCCTGCCAGTCGGCGGCCTCGAAGATGTCGGGCGAGGTGGTGACGATGCGCGCCTCGGCGAGCGTCTTGCAGCCGCTCGCATGCACCGCCTGGCCGTTGCGCTCCGCGCCGGCACCGGCCTGCCCGACCCAGCGCTCGCGCAGCACCGGCATGTCGATCATGCCGATCGTGATGCGCCCGTCCTCCAGCACACCGATCAACGTGCCCCACAGCGGCGAGCCGGTGATGAAGCTGCGCGTGCCGTCGATCGGGTCGAGCACCCAGATGCGGCCGGCATCGAGCCGCTCGAGCCCGTGCTCCTCGCCGTAGATGCCGTCCATCGGCAGCTCGGCGCCGAGGATGTCGCGCATCGCCGTCTCGGCCGCGCGGTCGGCCCGCGTGACCGGGCTCTCGTCGGCCTTGGTGATGACTTCCAGCTGCGTGCGGAACAGGGCAAGCGACTCGGCCGCGGCAGCGTCGGCGAGCGAATGGGCGATGCCCAGCAGGTCTTCGGGGGATGAACTCATGATCGATGACGGTGCGGCCAAAAACTCCGATTAAACCCGAGGCCGGTTTGACATGCTGCACGGGTCCCTCCTAGCATCGGACCATTCCCCGGAAAGGATTGGCATGCGGCGATTTCGCTGGCTTCGGTGGGCGCTCCTCGCGCTGTGGCTCGGTGCCGCTTCGGTGTCGCAGGCGACGCCTTCGGAGCAGGAGAACAAGGTCATCACCGCGTTGATCGAAAGGGTCGGCCGGATGAAGACGATGAAGTTCATGCGCAACGGCGACGAACATTCATCCACCGAGGCCGCCGAGCACATGCAGGCGAAATACGCGTACTTCAAGGAGAAGATCGTCACCGCGGAGGACTTCATCGAGCGCTGCGCCACGCGCTCCGAGCTCACGGGCCGGCCCTACACGGTGAAGCTTGCCGACGGCCAGGAGCACGAGGCCAACGCCTTCCTGCGGCGCGAGCTGCGCGCGGTACGGCAGGAAATGCGCTAGCGCTGCTGGCCCCAGCGCCGCACGGTGAGCCGCTCCAGGCTCGCGAAGCCGAGGTTTTCGACCAAAAGGCCGATCAGCACCACCATCGCGAGGCCCGCGAACACGCGATCGGTGTAGAGCTCGTTGCGGTTCTGGAAGATGTACCAGCCCAGCCCGCCCTGCCCGGACGAAGCGCCGAACACGAGCTCGGCCGCGATCAGCGTGCGCCATGCGAAGGCCCAGCCGATCTTGAGCCCGGAGAGGATCGAAGGCAGCGCGGCCGGCACGAGGATCTGCATCACATAGCGCAGGCCCCGCAGTCCGTAGTTGCGCCCGGTCATGCGAAGCGTGTCGGGCACGCCCTGGAAGCCGGCATAGGTGTTGAGCGCCAGCGGCCACAGCACCGAATGGATCAGCACGAAGACCAGGCTGCCGCGGCCGAGGCCGAACCACAGCAGCGCCAGCGGCAGCAGCGCGATGGCGGGCAGCGGATTGAACATCGAGGTCAGCGTGTCCAGCAGATCGCGTCCGAGCCGCGTCGACACGGCCAGCGTGGTCAGCGCGAAGGCCAGCACCACGCCCGCGAGATAGCCCTGCACCAGCACCGCCAGCGAGATGCGCACCTTGTCGAGCAGTTCGCCGCTGGCCACGCCGCGGACCAGCGCGGCCGCCGTGGCCGAGAAGGTCGGCAGCAGCAGGTCGTTGTCCTGCCAGCGGGCCGCCAGCTCCCACAGCAGCGCGAGCACGCAGAGGATCAGGCTCTTGCGCAGCCAGCCCTGCGCCCACAGGCGCGAAGCCGCGGGCGGCGCGCGCTCGACCGGCACCTCGGCGAAGGGCTCGAGCACCCATTCGTATTCGGGACGCAGGGGCGGATCGATGGTCGTCATGCGGCGGCCTCCTCCTGCGCGGCTTCTTCGAAGAGCAGCCGATGGATCCGCTGCGCCGCGGCCTGGAACTCGGCGCCGCCGAGGCTGCCCTGGGTGAAGGCATGGCTGTTGATTTCCGCACGCATGCGGCCCGGGTGCGGCGACAGCAGCGCGACCCGGTTGCCGACCAGCAAGGCTTCTTCGATCGAATGCGTGACGAACAGCAGCGTGAAGCGGACCTCGTCCCACAGCGCGAGCAGTTCGTCCTGCATCCTGCGACGCGTGAGCGCGTCGAGCGCCGCGAAAGGCTCGTCCATCAGCAGCACGCGCGGCTGCATCGCCAATGCGCGCGCAATGGCAACGCGCTGCTTCATGCCGCCCGAGAGCTGGTGCGGATGCACGTCCGCGAATTTCGCGAGGCCGACCTTGTCGAGGTAGTGCAGCGCGCGCTCCTCGGCTTCGCGCCGACCGAGCACGCCGGATGCGCGCAGCGGGAACACGACGTTCTGCCGGACCGTCTTCCACGGCGGCAGCTGATCGAACTCCTGGAACACGACGATGCGATCCGGCCCAGGCTCGGCCACGCGCCGGCCGTCGAGCCGGATCTCGCCTTCGACCGGATGGACGAAGCCGCCGACCGCCTTCAGCAGCGTCGACTTGCCGCAACCCGAGGGGCCGAGCAGCACGAAGCGGTCGGCTTCGTGCACGTCGAAGCTCACGCGGTGGGTCGCGCGCACCACGCGCTCGGGCGTGCGGTATTCGAGGCTCACGCCATCGACCTGCAGCAACGCGGGGCCCGCGGCGGGCGCAAGCGCGCGCGCATCATGAGTCCGGCTCTGCCGGCCCACCGGTGCAGTCTCCTTCAGGAACGCGGTGGGCGGCCCTGCGAAGCGGGCCAGTCGCGACGACATCTCAGTTCCCTGCTGCGGTGCGAACGTCGTCGAAGAAATAGTCCTTCACCGAGGCCGGCTTGTTGCGGATGGCGCCCACGCGATGCATGAACTCGGCCAGCGCGTAGGTGTTCTGCGGTGCCGTCTTGAACTGGACTTGGGGGTTCTTGATGATCCTGAGCAGCAGCGTGCGATCGATCTTCGCGTCGCTGGTGCGGATGTAGAGGTCGGCCGCCTTCTCGGGATTCGCGGCAATGAACTGCGCGGCCTCGTCGAGCGCATCGACGAACGCGCGGTAGGTCTTGGGGTTCTCGTTGCGGAACTTCTCGGCCGCATACAGCACGGTCGCCGACGCGGGGCCGCCGAGCACCTGGTAGGAGTCGAGCACGATGTGCGCGTTCGGGTTGCCGGCAAGCTCCTGCTCCTGGAACGGCGGGTTGCCGAAATGCGCGTTGATTTCGGTGCCGCCCTTGATGAGGGCGGCCGCCGCGTCGGGATGCGGCAGGGTCACGCTGATCCTGTCGAGCCGGTTGAATTCCTTGTCACCCCAGAGCCTGGCCGACGCCAGTTGCAGGACGCGCGACTGCACCGAGACGCCGACGGCCGGCAGCGCAATGCGGTCCTTGTCGCCGAAGTCGGCGAGGCTCTTCACGGCCGGGTTGGTGCTCACCAGGTAGAAGGGAAAGTTGCCCAGCGAAGCGACGCCGCGCACGTTCTGCTTGCCGCGGGTGCGGTCCCACAACGTGAGCAGCGGACCGACGCCGGCACCCGCGATGTCGATGTTGCCCGACAGCAGCGCATCGTTGACCGCGGAGCCGCCCGACAGCTTGATCCATTCGACCTGGGCGTCGATGCCGGCCGCCTTGGCGTGCTTCTCGATCAGCTTCTGGTCCTGGGCGACGTTGAGCATCAGGTAGACGACGCCGAACTGCTCGGCAATGCGGATGCGTCCTTCGGCATGGGCGGCGAGCGTGCCGAGCGCCAGGGCGGCAGCGGCGACCCAGAGGCTCGCGGTGCGGGTGAAACGGTTCATTGTTCTTGGCTTGAGGGGTGTTCGATCAGAAGGGCGCATCGCCCCGGACGGTGGTGCGGTAGAGCTTGCGGCGCAGTGCGTCGGGCGTGCCCGCCGCGAGGTGCATGA
Source organism: Variovorax sp. SRS16 (assembly GCF_901827165.1). NCBI lineage: Bacteria > Pseudomonadati > Pseudomonadota > Betaproteobacteria > Burkholderiales > Comamonadaceae > Variovorax > Variovorax sp. SRS16. The sequence goes on along the minus strand of NZ_LR594666.1, from coordinate 1,003,422 downwards.
GCGAGCGGTTGTCCCAGAACACGAGGTCGTGCGGCGCCCACCGATGGCGGTACACGAACTCGGGCTTCACGCTGTGCGCGAACAGCTCGGCCAGCAGTGCATCGCCCTCGTCCTGCGGCAGGCCAAGGATGCGGGTCGTGAAATGCTCGCTCACGAACAGCGCCTTGCGGCCCGTTTCCGGATGGGTGCGCACGACCGGATGCACCGCCGGCGCGACCTTGTCGATCTGCGCCTGCGAGAGCGCCGGCCGCCATGGATTCTTCGCGCGCAGCGCTTCGTACTTGGCCAGATAGCTGTGCTCGGCCTTGAGCCCCAGCATGCGTTGTTGCAGCGCGGGCGCGAGCGCCTCCCACGCGAGATGCTGATCGGCAAAGAGCGTGTCGCCGCCTTCGCCCGGCAGCTCCTGCGCGTGCAGCAGCGAGCCGAGGCTGGGCTCGGGCTTGTACGAGATGTCCGAATGCCAGTAGGCCCCGGCATCGCCGAGGCCGAGGGGCTCGCCGTTGTCCTTCTTGATGTTGGAGACGATCAGGATCTCGGGATGGTCCTCGAGGTGGAACTGGTGCAGCACATGGATGTCGAGCGGACCGAAGCGCCGGCTGAACGCGATGTGCTGCGCCGGCGTGATCCGCTGATCGCGGAACACCAGCACGTGGTGATCGAGATGCGCGCGGTGCAGGCGCGCGAACTCGGCGTCATCGATCGGCTTGGCGATGTCGAGGCCGATGACCTCGGCACCGACCGGCGCGTCGAAGCGGCGCAGCTCGAAGTGCTGCGGCGACGACGCGCGGGGCGGGGCATCTGTAGAAAGAAGGGCGGGCATGCGGACGGTCCATCGTGGCGCATCGCACCCGAAGGGCACGCGGCGAACCGCACAATGTAGAAGGCGCGCCGCCGATTCCCAACGAACCGTTCGTTGCTAGCTTATTCGGGCTTCACAGCGTGTGGCTGCGATCGCCCTCGGCAAAGCCGACCGCGTCCCAGGGCGCGCCGACCGCGAAGCCGATCACCTTGAACAGCTCGCCCATCTCGTGCTCGTGCACCAGTCGCGCCGCCAAGATGCGCTCGGGCTGCGCGGCCTGCGCCATGGGTTCCAGCAGCCCCGCATTGAGCAGGAAGCGCGCCTGGCTGCAGTAGCCCAGCACCTCGAAGCCGGCGTTCTGGCCCTCGAGCGCGATGCCGGTGAAGTTCACGTGGGCCGTGATGTCCTTGTCGCCGACGTCGGCCAGGGGATCGCCGTCGGCCGCGTGACTGCGGTGGCACATCACGGTGCCCATGTGGCGCTGCGGGTGGTAGTACTCGGCCTCCGGAAAACCGTAGTCGATGAAGAAGGCCGCGCCCTGCTTCAGGCGATCCGCCAGCGTGGCGATGAAAGCCTCGGCCTGCGGATGGATCTCGGTCAGGTAGTCGTGCGCGCCTTCGATCTCGACCGGCGGGCGCAGCGCGGTGGGACGGTCCTCCCAGGCGAAGCCGTCGCCTTGCCGGATCACGCCGCGCTCGAACCATTGCCCGCCGGCGCGTGCGAGCAGTTGCACCGGCATGGCATCGAGCACCTCATTGCCGACCACCACGCCGCGCATCGCCTCGGGCAGCTCGGCCAGCCATTCGACCTTGTCCGCATGCCCGGCGAGCGTCTGCTGCTGCCGCTCGCGCAGCGAGCCCGACAGATCGACGATGCGATAGCGCGCGATGCGTTCGCCGAGCGCATCGAGCAGTTGCAGGGCCAGCGCGCCCGAACCGGCGCCGAACTCCCAGACTTCATCGGTGCCGGTCTTGTCCAGCGCCTCAGCCACCTGCACGGCCAGGGTCCGGCCGAACAGCGGCGTGAGCTCGGGCGCGGTCACGAAGTCGCTGCCGGAGGACGGCATGTGCCCGAACTTGCGGCTTGCGTTGGCGTAATAGCCCAGACCCGGCGCATAGAGCGCGAGCGCCATGAAGCGGTCGAAAGAGATCCACCCGCCGTCGCGCTGCAGCGCGGCGTCGATAATCCGGGTCAAGGGGGTGGCGCGTGTTGCGCCGTGCTCCATGTTCATGACGGAAATCTATCAGGATGGCTGAATCGACCCCACGCCCCGGCGTGCTCGTGACCGGCGGCGGCCAGCGGCTCGGCGCCGCGGTCTGCGAGGCCTTCGCGCGCGCGGGCTGGCGCGTGTGGTGCCAGTACCGCGCCTCGCGTGCGCCGGCCGAGGCTCTGTGCGAGCGCCTGCGCGGCGAAGGCCATGACGCGAACGCGGTCGAAGCCGACATCGGCACCGAGGAAGGCCGGCGCGCGTTGATGGCGCAGGCCACGGCCGGCGGCGCGCTCGCATGCATCGTCAACAACGCCTCGGCCTTCGAGCCCGACACCGGCCTGGACTTCGATGCCGATGCCGCGTTGCGTCAGCTCGGCGTGAACCTGATGGCACCGCTTTCGTTCGCGCGGCTGCTCGCGCGCAGCGCGGCGGCGGGCGACGGCATCGACCGCTCGGCGATCCACATCCTGGACCAGAAGGTCTACAACCTGAATCCGGACTACTTTTCCTACACGGTGTCCAAGCTGGCGCTCGAGCGCGCGGTGTCGCTGCAGGCGCAATCGCTGGCGCCGGCGGTGCGCGTGTGCGGCGTGGCACCGGGCATCCTTTTCACCAGCGGCCCGCAGAATGAAGCCAACTTCGCGAAAGCGGCGCGCGTCAACCTGATGCGCCGGCCGATCGATCCGGCCGATGTCGCGCGAACCTGCGTCTTCCTCGCCGGCACGCCCAGCGTGACCGGGACCACCCTCTGCGTCGACAACGGCCAGCACCTGGTGCCGCTCGAACGCGACGTCATGTTCGTCGTCGACGACCTGTTGAAAGCATCCATCCCATGACCACTGCTGCCCTCGATCCCTTGCTGCTGTCCTGCCGGCGCGTGTTCCTGCGCGACTACGAGGTCTGGATCAACATCGGCGTGCACGAATTCGAGAAGCGCGCGGAGCAGCGCGTGATCATCAACGTCGATCTCTACGTGCCGCTCGACATCTCGACGCCGAAGGCCGACGAACTCGATGAAGTGGTCGACTACGACTTCATCCGCCGCACCGTCGCGACCCGCCTGAGCAAGGGCCACATCCACTTGCAGGAAACGCTGTGCGACGACATCCTCACGCAGGTGCTGGCGCATCCGAAGGTGCAGGCGGCGCGGGTGTCGACGGCCAAGCCGGACGTGTATCCCGACTGCGAAGCGGTCGGCGTCGAAGTCTTCAGGAGCAAATGATGAGTGCGGTATGGATCGACGAGCCGCCGGCGCCCGCGGACGGCAAGCTGAAGATCGAGCGCGAGACGCACAAGCTCGAGAAGCGCCTGTGCCGCGAGGTCGGCCGCGCGATCGTCGACTACAACATGGTCGAGGACGGCGACAAGGTCATGGTCTGCGTCTCGGGCGGCAAGGACAGCTATGCGCTGCTCGACATCCTGCTGAAGCTGCGGGCGCGGGCGCCGATCCACTTCGACATCGTGGCAGTCAATCTCGACCAGAAGCAGCCCGGCTTTCCGGAAGACGTGCTGCCCGGCTACCTGCGCGCGCTCGGCGTGCCCTTCCACATCGAGGAGCAGGACACCTACTCGATCGTCAAGCGCGTGATCCCCGAAGGCAAGACCACCTGTGGCCTGTGCAGCCGGCTGCGCCGCGGCATCCTGTACCGCGTGGCGGACGAACTCGGCGCCACCAAGGTCGCGCTCGGCCACCATCGCGACGACATGCTGCAGACCTTCTTTCTCAACATGTTCTTCGCCGGCAAGCTGAAGTCGATGCCGCCCAAGCTGGTGAGCGACGACGGCCGGCACATCGTGATCCGGCCCTTGGCTTACGTGGCCGAGAAGGACCTCGTGCGCTGGGCGCAGCACCGCGAATTCCCGATCATTCCCTGCACGCTCTGCGGCAGCCAGGAGAACCTGCAGCGCAAGCAGGTCGGCGAGATGCTGCGCGAATGGGAGCGCAAGCACCCGGGCCGCGTCGAGAACATGTTCAATGCGCTGCAGAACGTGGTGCCGTCGCATCTGCTCGATGGAGCGTCCTTCGATTTCAAGGGTCTCAAGGCGACGGGCGTGGCCGACGCCGAGGGCGACAAGGCATTCGATGCGCCCGAGTTCCCGGCGCCGTCGGCGCTGCGCATCGTGCAACTCTAGGACCGGCGCAACGTGCAGGCCGGGCCCTAGAATTCCCGCGGATGGAGGCCACCCGACTGATTGCCGTGCGCCACGGCGAAACCGCCTGGAATGTCGACGCCCGCATCCAGGGGCAGTTGGACATCGGCCTCAATGAAACCGGCCTCTGGCAGGCCCGGCGCGTCGGGCAGGCCCTCGAAGACGAACCGATCGCCGCAATCTACGCCAGCGACCTCGCGCGCGCCTGGCAGACCGCCCTCGAAATCGCCCGGCCCCACCGCATCGACGTGGTGGCCGAACGGGGGTTGCGGGAACGGGCCTTCGGCCTGTTCGAGGGCCGCACCTTCGCCGACATCGATGCCAACCTGCCGGCCCAGGCCCGGCTCTGGCGAACCCGCGACCCCGAGTTCACGCCGGCAGGCGGCGAGTCCCTGCTGGTATTTCGGGACCGCGTGACATCGATCGCCGCGCAACTCGCCGCCCGCCATGCCGGCGCGCTGGTGGTCCTGGTCGCCCACGGCGGCGTGATGGACGTGCTCTACCGCGCCGCGACAGGACAGGAACTCCAGGCGCCTCGCACCTGGGATCTGGGCAACGCGGCCATCAACCGCCTGCTCTGGACGCCGCAAGGGCTCACCCTGGTGGGCTGGGCCGACACCGGTCATCTCGGCGGCGACGCGCTCGACGAAGCCACGGCCTGAGCGCCTCTGCTCGACTGCGGCGGAAGATGGAACTTTTTCAATGAAGTTCTGCGCTCAAACTCACAATCAATGTCAGCTTTTTGTATTCAAATTTCAAAAATCTAGGCACAATCAAGTCTTCGCCGCCGGCTTTGTCAAGCACGCAATCGCAACCAAGTGCATCTGATGTTGCCGGCCCGATCGTGGGATATATGCCTGCCGGCATGACTTTCGGCAGGTGGCGTTTCGAGGGGTCATTGAGCAATATCCAAGCGGGATGGCTGGGTGACTGCTTTGTTATTAAATTCGCACATGGACACATCATGTTGCGTCAATGGGTGCTGGTGGTGAAAGGGATCTCGTGGTGACTGCATTCATACCCATACACCAACGCGTTGCGCTTCGCGCGGCGGCGACCCCGAATGCCATCGCCGTCTCCTGCAACGACATTTCGATCACCTACCAGCAGCTGAACCGCCGTGCCAACCAGCTGGCGCGGCGTCTGCAGCGCGCCGGCGCCGGCCGGGATCGGCTGATCGCCATCGGCATGGACCGGTCCATCGAGATGGTGGTGGGCCTGCTCGCCATCCTCAAGTCGGGAAGCGCCTATCTCCCCATCGACCTCGAGTACCCCGCGGAGCGGATCGAATTCACACTGGAAGACGCTCGCCCGGTCGCGATGCTGACGCACTCCGCCAATGCGGCGGCCATTCCGGCGGCGAACCTGCCCGTGCTGCGGGTCGATGACGAAACGCTCGCCAGCGAAGACTCGGCGGATATCGGCAGCGCCGACCCCGAGGCCATCGCCTACGTGATCTACACCTCGGGCTCCACCGGCCGGCCCAAGGGCTGCCTCGTCACGCATGCCAATGTGGCGCGCCTGTTCGATGCGACGGATGCCTGGTACGGCTTCGGGCCGGACGATGTCTGGACCTTCTTCCATTCGCATGCCTTCGATTTCTCGGTCTGGGAAATCTGGGGTGCGCTGGCCTATGGCGGCCGGGTCGCGGTGGTGCCCTATGCGACCACGCGCTCGCCCGCCGACTTCCTCGATCTGCTGGTGCGCGAAAAGGTCACGGTCCTCAACCAGACGCCTTCCGCCTTCCGGTCCCTGATCGACGCCGACCGCCGCTCGGCGCTGGCATCCGACGCGCTCAGCCTGCGCTACGTGATCTTCGGCGGCGAGGCGCTCGCCTTCGAGATGCTTCGCCCCTGGTACGAGCGTCATGGCGATGTCCGGCCGCAGTTGATCAACATGTACGGGATCACGGAAACGACGGTCCACGTGACCTATCGCCCGGTGTCGCTGCAGGACCTGGAGCAACGTCGCGGCAGCATGATCGGCCGACCGATCCCGGACCTGCGCATCCACCTGCTGGGCGAAGACCTGAAGCCGGTGGCCGCGGGCGAAACGGGCGAGATCGTCGTCAGCGGCGCCGGCGTGAGCAACGGCTATCTGCGGCGTCCCGAACTGAGTGCGCAACGCTTCATCGACTGGACCGATCCGGCCACCGGCGAAACGCTGCGCGCCTACCGCTCAGGCGATCTCGGCCGGGCCGATGCGGACGGCGACATCGAATGCCTGGGCCGGATGGACCATCAGGTCAAGATCCGCGGCTTTCGCATCGAGACCGACGAGATCGAGAACCTGCTGCTGCGGCATCCCGGCGTGCGCGAATGCGCGGTGATCGCGCGCACCGATCACGGCGGCGGCGAGGCACGACTCGTGGCCTATGTCGTGCCGAGCTCGGCGCGCATCGCCGGCCCGGCGCTGCGCGCCCACCTGGCGCGGGACCTGCCGCAGTTCATGCTCCCGGCCGCCTTCGTCGACCTGCCGGCCTTGCCGCTCACCGAAAACGGCAAGCTCGACCGCCGCGCGCTGCCGGCGCCGCCGCGCGAGCGGCCCGAACTGGCTGCGCCGTTTCAAGAACCCTCGACGCCGCTCGAAACGCAGGTGTGCCAGGTATTCGCCGACGTGCTGGACATCGACCGTGCCGGCGTGTTCGACAACTTCTTCGAATTGGGCGGCACCTCGCTGGCCGTGATCCGCGCGCTGGAGAAGCTCGCCCACGCGGGCTCGCGCAAGCTGGGCGTGATCGATTTCTTCCACGAGCCCACCCCCAGGGCGCTGGCGCAAGCGCTCGGCGAGCCGGTCGAGCCCGCCACGGCCGCGCGCACGAAGGCTTCGCCAGCCGATGCGCTGGAGCCGGTGGCCATCATCGCGATGGCCGGTCGCTTTCCGGGCGCCGCGGACGTGGAACAGTTCTGGGACAACCTGCGCGCAGGCCGCGAGTCCATCACCTTCTTCTCGGACGATGCGCTCGACCCCTCGGTCAGCGCCGCGCTGCGCGCCGATCCCGCCTATGTGCGGGCACGCGGCGTGGTGGACGGCATCGAGATGTTCGATGCCGCGCACTTCGGCATCGGCCCCCGGGAGGCCGAGGTCATGGATCCGCAGCAGCGCCTGTTTCTCGAGCTCTGCTGGGAATGCCTCGAACGCGGCGGCTACGTACCGGACGCGACCCCGGGTCCGGTCGGCGTCTATGCCGGCATGTACGGCAGCACCTACCTGCATCGCCATCTGCTGCCCCGCGCCGACCTGATCGAGCAGCTGGGCGAGCTGCCCGTCAACCTGGCCAACGACAAGGACTTCATCGCCACCCGCGTGGCCCACCGGCTGAACCTGACCGGCCCCGCGATCAGCGTGCACACGGCCTGCTCGACCTCGCTGGTGGCGGTGGCGCAGGCCTTCGCGGCGATCCGCCACGGCGAATGCGACATGGCGCTCGCCGGCGCGGCCTCGGTGACCTGCCCGCCGCGCAGCGGCTACCTCTACGAAGAGGGCGCCATGCTCTCGCCCGACGGCCACACGCGCGCCTTCGATGCCGGCGCGCAAGGCACGGTCTTCAGCGACGGCGCGGCCGTCGTGCTGCTCAAGCGCCTGTCGGCCGCGATCGCCGATGGCGATCCGATCCACGCGGTGTTGCGCGGTGCCGCGATCAACAACGACGGCGCCGTCAAGGCCAGCTTCACCGCACCCAGCATCGACGGCCAGGCGCGCGTGGTCACCGCGGCGCTGGCCTCGGCGGGCGTCGACGCGCGCAGCATCTCCTACGTCGAGACGCACGGCACCGCGACGCCGATGGGCGATCCGATCGAGATCGCGGCGCTGACCAAGGCCTATGCGGCCCAGACCCGCGACACCGGCTTCTGCGCCATCGGCTCGGTCAAGAGCAACATCGGCCACCTCGTGGCGGCCTCGGGCGCCACCGGCCTCATCAAGACCGCGTTCGCGCTGCGCGAACAGGCGATTCCGCCGTCGGTGAATTTCAGCGCGCCCAATCCGGCGATCGATTTCGCGTCGACCCCGTTCCGCGTCAACGACCGGCTGCAAAGCTGGCCGCGCGCCGCGGCACCGCGCCGCGCCGGCGTGAGCTCCTTCGGCGTCGGCGGCACCAATGCGCACGTCATCGTCGAGGAAGCGCCGCTGATCGCGCCGTCGGATGCCGGTGCGGGACCGCAGCTGCTGCAACTCTCGGCGCGCACGACCACGGCGCTGTCGGCCGCCGCGTCGCGCCTGGCCGGGCATCTGCAGGCGTGGCCCGATGTCTCGCTCGCGGACGTCGCGCACACGCTGCGCGTCGGGCGCAAGTCCTTCGCACACCGTGCCTGCGTCGTCGCCGGCAGCGTCGACGAGGCCGTGCAGGCGCTGCGCGCCGACGGCCATCCGATGCGCGCCGCCGGCGAGATCGCGGCCTGGGTGCCGCGCGCGGTCTTCATGTTCCCCGGCCAGGGCGCGCAGTACGCCGGCATGGGTCGCGCGCTGTACGCGAACGAGGCCGTGTTCCGCCAGGCCTTCGACGAGTGCCTGCAGGCCTTCGACGGCGTGCTGCCCTTCGACCTGCGCGAGCGCATGTTCTCGGACGACGACGGCGCGCTCAAGCCGACCTCGGTCACCCAGCCCGCCACCTTCGCGATCGAGTACGCGCTCGCGCGCCAGCTGCAAGCGCTCGGCATCCAGCCGGCAGCGCTGGTCGGCCACAGCGTGGGCGAGTTCGCCGCCGCGGTGCTGGCCGGCGTGATGGGCCTGCGCGATGCCGCCCGGCTGGTGGCCCAACGCGGCGCCCTGATGCAGGCCATGCCCGAGGGCGACATGCTGTCGGTCCGGATGCCGGCAGCCGAGCTCGCCAAGCAGCTGCCCGACGGCATCTCCCTCGCGGCGGAGAACGGACCGAGCGCCTGCGTGGCCGCCGGCCCGGCGCCGCTGATCGAGCAGTTCCGCCAGCAGCTCGAAGCGGCGGGCGTCGCCGCCAAGCTGCTGCAGACCTCGCACGCCTTCCATTCCGTGATGATGGACGGCGCCGTGGCGCCCTTCGAAGCGCTGGTCCGCCAGGTGCCGCTGTCGGCGCCGGCGCTGCCGATCTTCTCGACCTTGACCGGTCGGCTGCTCAGCGCTGACGAGGCCATCGACCCGGCCTATTGGTCGCGCCATCTGCGCGAGACGGTGCGTTTCGCGCCGGCGGTGCAGAGCGTGCTCGGCGAAATCGATCATCCGCTGTTCATCGAACTGGGTCCGCGCAACACGCTCGCGACGCTGGTGCGCCAGCACGCATCGAGGCAGCGCACCATCAGCGCCGTGTCGCTGCTGGGCGATCGCCCCGACCAGGAGCGCGCCGCCTGGCGTCTTGCCGCGGGCCGCCTCTGGACGCTCGGGCTGGACCCGGACCTTTCGCTGCTCGACGTGCGCGCACGCAAGCACCGCCTGCAACTGCCCACCTACCCCTTCGAGCGCAAGCGCTTCTGGGTCGACATCGCGTCGGCCCCGGCGCAGCCTGCCGCTCCCGCGCCTGCCACTTCCATGCCCTCGTCCCCATCGATTCCGGAGTTGACAATGACTGCCGCCGTTTCCGCCGCCCCTGCACCGGGTGCACTGCCCGCGCGCCGCGCCTCGCTCGTCAACCGCCTGCGCGATCTGTTCGAGAACCTCTCGGGCATCGACATGGCCGGCGTCGGCGGCGCATCGCCCTTCGTCGAGATCGGACTCGACTCGCTCACCCTCACCCAGGCCGCGATCCAGGTCAAGAAGCACTTCAAGGTCAACCTGAGCTTCCGGCAGCTGATGGAAAGCTACCGCAGCTTCGACGCGCTGGCGGAATTCCTCGATGCCACCTTGCCGCCGGACCCGATCGCAGCAGTGCCCGCCGCAGTACCGGCGCCTGTCGCGATGGCCGTCGCCGCGCCGATGGCCGCCGCGCCGCAAGTCGCCGTCTCGGCACCGCTCGCGACGGTCCAGCCCATGGCGGCGATCGCGCCGGCCAACGGCAGCCTGGTGCAGCAGGTGATCGCACAACAGATGCAATTGATGCAGCAGCAACTCGCATTGCTGTCGGCGGTGCCGACGGTACCGGTCAGCCCCGTGCTGCCGGCGCCGGCGGTGGAGCAACCCACGCCCATGGCCACCGCCGCGGCCACGGCGTCCACATCCCCCGCACCGGCCGCCGAGGAGCCACCGGTCGCAGCGCCGAAGTACGACGTCAAGAAGGCCTTCGGCGCCATCGCGCGCATCCACACGCAGAGCAAGGAACCGACCGAACGCCAGAAGGCGCGGCTCGCGGCCTTCATTCGCCGCTACACCGAGCGCACTGCTGCCAGCAAGGCCTTCACCGAGAAGCATCGCCCGCAGATGGCCGACCCGCGCGTGGTCAACGGCTTCCGCCCCGCGACCAAGGAAATCACCTACCAGATCGTGGTCGAGCGCTCCAAGGGTTCGAGGCTCTGGGACATCGACGGCAACGAGTACGTCGACGTGCTCAACGGCTTCGGCATGAACCTGTTCGGCTGGCAGCCCGACTTCGTCAACGAGGCGGTGCGCGCCCAGCTCGACCGCGGCTACGAGATCGGCCCGATGCATCCGCTCGCCGCCGACGTTTCGGAGCTGGTCTGCGACATCACCGGCTTCGACCGCGTCGGCCTGTGCAACACCGGCTCCGAGGCAGTGATGGCGGCGATGCGCATCGCCCGCACCGTCACCGGTCGCAGCACCGTCATCATGTTCACCGGTTCCTACCACGGCACCTTCGACGAGGTGCTGGTGCGCGCCGGCCGCGGCGGCAAGGGCATGTCGGCCGCGCCGGGCGTGCTGCAGGGCATGTTCGGCGAGATCCGCGTGCTCGATTACGGCACGCCGGAATCGCTGCAGTTCATCCGCGACCACGCCGACGACCTGGCTGCGGTGCTGGTCGAGCCGGTGCAGAGCCGCCGCCCCGATTTCCAGCCGCGCGAATTCCTGCGCGAGCTGCGCGCCATCACCGAGAAATCCGACACCTGCCTGATCTTCGACGAGGTCATCACCGGCTTTCGCTGCGACCTCGGCGGTGCCCAGGCGCTGTTCGGCATCCGCGCCGACCTGGCCTGCTACGGCAAGGTGATCGGCGGCGGCTTTCCGGTCGGCGTGGTCGCCGGCAAGCGCGCCTACATGGACGCGCTGGACGGCGGCGCCTGGCAGTACGGCGACGACTCGATGCCGACGGTGGGCGTGACCTATTTCGCCGGCACCTTCGTTCGCCATCCGCTGGCCCTGTCGGCCGCCAAGGCCTCGCTCGAACACCTCAAGCGCGACAACGGCGCGCTGCAGCAGACGCTGAACCTGCACACCGCGGCGATGGCCGACGAACTGACCGCCTTCTGCCGCGAGGTCGGTGCGCCGCTCGAGATCCGCTACTTCTCGTCGCTGTGGCGCGTGACCTGGCTCGAGGACCATCCGCTGCAGGATCTGCTGTTCGCCATGATGCGCAGCCGCGGCGTGCACATCCTGGACAACTTCCCCTGCTTCATGACGACGGCGCACACGCAGCAGGACATCGCGACCATCAAGTCGGCCTTCAAGGAATCGGTGGCCGAGATGCAGGAAGCCGAGCTGCTGCCGCGCCGTGCCGTGACCCAGCCGGCCTTCGATGCCTCTCATCCGCCGGCGCCCGACGCGCGGCTGGGCCGCGATCGGGATGGCCAGCCCGCCTGGTTCGTACCGGACCCCAAGGCACAGGGTAAATTCACCAAGTACCAAGCATGACCGAAGCCGTCGCCATTTCTCCTGCCGAGCAAGCCAACGACGCGTTCGACCCGTTCGAGTCGGGCGCGATCGAGCGGATCGTCTCGACGACCGAAGCGCAGCGCGAAGTCTGGCTCGGCGACCGCCTGAGCCCGGAAGCATCGCTCGCCTACAACGAGTCGCTGCAGCTGCGTCTGCGCGGCACGCTGGACACGCGCGCGCTGGCCAACGCGCTCGATCGCCTGATCGAACGCCATGAATCGCTGCGCTCCACCATCTCGCCGGACGGCACGCAATTCCTGATCGGCGAAGCCACGCCGCTGCAGCTGATCGAGCACGATCTGCGCGCGCTCGATCCGGCCGCGCAGAAGCGCCGGCTCGACGAGGACAGCGTGGCTGCGGTGCAGAACCCTTTCCTGCTCGAACAGGGTCCGCTCTTTCGTGCCAGCCTCTATCAGTTGTCGAGCATCGACTACCTGCTCGTGATGACCGCCCACCATGCCGTCTGCGACGGCTGGTCGTGGGGCGTTGTCAGCCAGGACCTGGGACAGCTCTACGCCGAGCAGATCGGTGCCGGGCCGGGCCTCGAGCCGGCGGCGCAGTATTCGGACTACGCGGCGTGGGAGGCGGAGGAAGCCTCCGGCCCCGCGATGCAGGCGCATACCGACTACTGGCTGTCGCGCTTCGCGGGCGGCAGCCTGCCGGTGATGGAACTGCCGGTCGATCATCCGCGTCCGCCAGTGCGCACCTTCAACTCGTTGCGCATCGATCATCTGCTGGACCGCGAGCTGGTCGACGGGCTGCGCAAGGTCGGCGCTGCATCCGGCACCAGCCTGTTCGCCGCCTTGTTCAGCGGCTTCGCCGCGACCCTGCACCGCCTGACCGCGCAGGACGAGCTGGTGATCGGCATCGCGGCCGCCGGCCAGATGCCGAGCGACATGCCGAGCCTCGTGGGCCATTGCGTCAACCTGCTGCCGATCCGCGTGGCGGTCGATCCGCAGACCCCCTTCGACGCGCTCTCGCGGCAGGCCGGCAGTCTCTTGCTCGACGCCTTCGAGCATCAGACGCTGACCTACGGCTCGCTGCTCAAGAAGCTGCCGGTGGCGCGCGATCCCAGCCGACTGCCGCTGGTGAGCGTGCTGTTCAACGTCGACAGCTCGACCTCGGCGAACGCCAGCACCTTCCCCGATCTGGACGTCGAGCAAAGCAGCATCGGACGGCGCTACGAGAACTTCGAACTCTTCCTCAACATCACGCCGGTGGCCGATGGCATGCGCATCGAGGCCCAGTACAACACCGACCTGTTCGACGACGCCACGGTCAGGCGCTGGCTCGGCATGTACGAAAGCCTGTTGCGCGCCGCGGTGCGCGATCCGGCCCAAGGCGTCGGCCGGCTCGACGTGCTGCCGGAGCGCGAAGCGCTCGCCGTCGCTGCCCTGCAGCCGGCCGCCACGCCGCTGGACGGCGACGCGCTGATGCACGCGGGCTTCGTCGCCTGCGCCGCCGCGCAGCCCGAGCGCATCGCATTGCGCCACGGCGACGAGCGCCTGAGCTATCGCGAACTCGACGAGCGTTCCAACCGCCTGGCCCACGCCCTGCGCGCGCGCGGCATGGGCCGCGGCGAGCTGGTCGGCCTGTGCCTGGACCGCGGCCTGGACATGATGGTCGCGCTGCTGGCGGTGCTGAAGAGCGGCGCAGCCTACGTGCCGCTCGACCCCGCGTTCCCGCAGGCACGCCTCGACTACTACGCCGAGGATGCGAAGCTGGGCCTGCTGCTGACCACCTCGACGATCGCCGCCGCACCCGTCGGCTGGCGCGCCGATGCGGCCGAACGCGTGCTGCGCCTGGACCTGGACGCCGACTGGCTCGCGCAGCCCGCGACCCCGCCCGCACCCGGCGCGCAGGATGCGCAGCCCGAGGACAGCGCCTACGTGATCTACACCTCCGGCTCGACCGGCAAGCCCAAGGGCGTCTGCGTGCCGCATCGCGCGGTCGCGAACTTCCTGCAGAGCATGCGCGCGGAACCCGGCATCGAGATCGACGACCGCCTCGCCGCGGTGACGACGCTGTCCTTCGACATCGCCGTGCTCGAGCTGATGCTGCCGCTGACAGTCGGCGCGCAAGTAGTGCTGGTGCCGCGCGAGACCACCATGGACGGCGATGCGCTGCGCAGCCTGGTCGAAGGCTGCGGCGTGACCATGATGCAGGCCACGCCGGGCGCCTGGCGCCTGCTGCTCGACGCGCAATGGCGCGGCACCTTCGGCTTCAAGGCGCTGGTGGGCGGCGAGAGCCTGCCCGCCGACCTCGCGCAGCTGCTGCTCGGCCGCTGCGGCGAAGTGTGGAACATGTACGGTCCGACCGAGACCACCATCTGGTCGACGCTGTGGCGCGTCGACGCGACCCAGGTGGCGCGGCGCGGCGTCTCGATCGGCCGACCGATCGCCAACACCACCGTCTGGATCCTCGACGAGCAGGGCCAGCGCTGCCCGGTCGGCGTGCCCGGCGAGATCTGCATCGGCGGCCAGGGCGTGACGCTCGGCTACCTCGAACGGCCCGAGCTGACGGCGGAACGCTTCATCGCCGATCCGTGGGGCGGCCAGGGCGCGCTGCTGTATCGCACCGGCGACCGCGGCCGCTGGCGCAACGACGGCCTGCTGGAACACATGGGCCGGCTCGACTTCCAGGTCAAGGTTCGCGGCTACCGCATCGAGCTCGGCGAGATCGAGGCCGGCTGCAACGAAGCGCCCGGCGTGGCGCGCAGCGTGGTCGTCACGCGCGAGGACCAGCCGGGCGATGTGCGCCTGGTGGCCTATGTGGCGCCGGTGGCCGGCGCGACGATCGATCTGGCCGAACTGGATCGCCGTCTGCGCGCGCGGCTGCCGCAGTACATGGTGCCGCAGCACGTGGTCGTGCTCGACGCGCTGCCGCAGCTGCCCAACGGCAAGATCGACCGCAAGGCGCTGCCCAAGCCGAACGCGACGCGGCAGGAGGCGGCGGAACGCCTGGCGCCGCGCGACGATCGCGAGCGCATCGTGCTGGAGACCATGGAGCGCGTGCTCAACCTGCCGGGCCTCGGCATCCGCGACGATTTCTTCGCGCTCGGCGGCCATTCGCTGCTGGCGGCGCGGCTGGCGACACAGCTCGGCGGCGCCTTCGAGATCAAGCTGCCGCTGCGCGTGCTGTTCGAGGCACCCACCGCCGAACGGCTGGCCGCGGCCATCGAAGGCCTGCAGCGCAGCAACGCGCCGCGCGCCGAAGCGATCCCGCATCGCGCCGATCGGCGCAGCGCGCCGCTCACGCCGATGCAGGAGCGCATCCGCTTCATCGAGGAGCTGCACCCGGGACGGCCGGTCTACAACGCGCCCTCCGCGCACCGGCTCGGCGGCTCGCTGGACCTGCCGAAGTTCGAGGAAGCGCTGCGCGAGATCATCCGCCGCCAGAGCGCCCTGCGCACCTTCTTCGGCACCGACCCGGCCACCGGCGAACCCGCCGCGCTGATCAGCGACCAGGTCGTGCTCGACATGCCGCTGATCGACCTCAGCGGCATCCCGGCCGGCGAGCGCGAGGCCGCGCTGCAACAGCAGATGCAGGAGGTGGCCGACCGGCCGATCGACATCCATCGCGGGCCGCTGTTCCATGCGGCGCTGTTCAAGGTCGCGGACGACGACCATGCCTTCGTCTTCGTGCCGCACCACCTGATCTGGGACGGCTGGTCCTTCGACCTGCTGCAGAGCGAGCTGTCGGTGATCTACGGCGCGCTGGTGCGCGGCGAGCCGCACGGACTGCCCGAGCCGGCGGTGAGCCATGGCGACTACGCCGAGTGGTATGCCCGCTGGCTCGAGTCGCCGGAATACCAGGAACAGCTGCGCTACTGGAACGATCGCTTCGCCCATGCACCGCCGGCCAAGGCGCCGCGCACCGACATGCCGCGCCGCGCCGGCATGAGCGGCCAGGGCGGCACGCACCGCATCGAGATCGACAAGACGCTGGCCGAACGGCTGCGCGAGGTCGCGCGCGGCCACGACGTCACGCTGAACATGCTGACGCTCGGCGTCTACACGCTGATGATGGGCAGCGTCATCGAGACGCGCGCCATCGTCATCGCGACACCGGTGCGCGGCCGCGAGGCGCCGGAGACCGAGTCGGTGATGGGCTTCTTCAACAACATCCTGCCGCTGTCCTTCCAGATCGACCGCTCGCTGCGCTTCGGCGAGTTCATGCACTATCTCAAGCAGGAACTGCTGTCGATCATGAACTACCAGCAGGTGCCCTTCGAGCGCCTGGCCACCGAGCCGGCCTTCGTCGAGCGTGCCCAGGGCGTCGGCCTCTACCAGGCGCTGTTCTCGTTCCAGGATGCGCGCGAGCGGCCCTCCGCCATCGGGAACCTGCGCGACCGCCAGATGCACCTGCTGCAGCAGGGCGCGACCGACGATCTCGGCCTCTGGCTGATGGACAAGCCGACCGGCATCGAAGGCGCGGTCACCTACAACGCCGACATCTACAAGGCGGAAACGGGTGCGGCTTTCAAGGAGCGCTTCATCGAATTGCTCCAGACCGTGGCGCAGCGGCCCGACGACAGCGTCGAGGCCATCGTGGCACCGATGGGATCGGCGAGCGCCGCCTATCTGCAGCATCTGGCCGCCACCGAAACGCCGGAGCAGGCCGAGGCGGCCGCCACGGTGCAGGCCGCGCGCCAGGCCCAGCCGCAGCAACTGCTGCTGCCCGAACAGGCGCAGTTGGCGCAGGTCTGGGCCAGCGTGCTCGGCATCGACGTGAACGACCTGCGCACCAGCGACAACTTCTTCGACCTCGGCGGCGACTCGCTGCTGACGATGCGGGTGCTCCAGCAGGCCGAGCAGGCACTGGGCTTTCGCGTCGAGCCGCGCCGTTACGTGTTCGAGAGCCTGGGACAGCTGGCCGTGCCCACCGGCGCCCCCGTGCAGGCGCAGGCTGTCGACGAAAGCGCGCCGGCACAGGCACCGCGCGGCAACGCGTTCACGCGTATGCTGGGCCGCTTCGGCCGAAAGGGTTGAGACCGTGAACGCCATCACGTCGATCGGATGCATCGAAGGCTGCGCGCTGTGGCGCGTGGATCTCGACGCGCCGGACGCGCTTCCATGGCAGACGCTCCTGTCCGCCGGGGAGCGCGCGCGCGCGGCCCGCTTCGTCTTCGAACGCGATCGGCGCCGCTACCTCGCGGCGCACGGCGCGCTGCGCCATCTGCTCGGCCTGCGCGCCGGCACCGATGGGCAGGCGCTGCAATTTGCCGAGGGGCCGTTCGGCAAGCCCTTCCTGCGCGACCGGCCCGGTATCGCGTTCAACCTGAGCCACAGCCAGGCGATCGGCCTGGTCGCCATCGGCGAGGGCGCGATCGGCGTCGATGTCGAAGTGCTGCGGCCGATGGACGACATGCCGGCGCTCGCCGCGGCGCATTTCACCGATGCAGAGCAGCAGGCGCTGGCGAGCGCCGAAGCGGCCCGGCAAGCACGCGTGTTCCTCGAAATCTGGACGCGCAAGGAAGGCTGCCTCAAGGCGCTCGGCGCCGGACTGTCGATCGACACCCGCACGATCCATGTCGGCGCCGCTGCCACGGCGGGCGCCTCGGCCCCGATCGATGCCGGTGCGCACGGCGCATTGAGCGCATCGTCCTTCGACCTCGGCGCCGAGGCGATCGCCTGCGTGGCCCGCGTCGCCGGTCTCCCTGCCGCATCCACCGAAGCGCAATGCTGCACCGCGGAGGCCTGTGCATGACGATGAGCATGAGACCGATCGTCTTCGGGCCCCTGCAGCGACGGCTGTTCGGGTTCTTCCACGCGCCGCAGAAGACGACGCCGGCACGCGCCGGCCTGGTGATGTGCTATCCCTTCGGCCACGAAGCGACGCGCGCGCACCGCCTCTACCGCGTGCTGGCCGAACGCCTGGCGCGCCAGGGTGTCGCGGTGCTGCGCTTCGACTACTTCGGCACCGGCGATTCACCCGGCGGCGATCTCGATGGCGACATGGAAGGCTGGCGCGGCGACATCCTGCAGGCGCATGCGGAGTTGAAGCGCCTGGCCGAGGTGCGTAGCATCCACTGGCTCGCATCGCGACTCGGCGCCGCCCTGGCGGTGCAGGCCGCGGGCGATGCGGCCGACCTCGACCGCCTGATCCTGTGGGATCCGATCGTCGACGGCCCCGCTTACGTGAAGGAACTCAAGGTCGAACACATGGGGGCGCTCGAGCTGAGCTTCTATGCCAAGGACAAGTCGTGGTTTCGCGCCCATCCGGAACGCGACACCGCGCCGTTGACCGAGGCCATCGGCTTCGGCATCAATGGCAAACTCGCTGCACAATTGCCGGCCGTGCGCGCCGATGCATTGGATGTCCCCGCCCATGCGGCGGCGGTGGTGTTCGCCAATCCGGCGGATCTGCTCGCCGCCGGCTGGTGCGGGCGCCAGCAGCGCGCAGCGCAGCCGGTTCGTCTCGAAGCGCTCGTGCATCCGATCGTCTGGACTTCGGACCCGCTGGCCGACAGCGCGATCGTGCCGGCGGAGGTGACCCAACGTTTGTCAGCCCTGTTCAATGAACCCACCTAAAGAAGAACCCGTCCTCTTCGGCCCCGCGTCGGCGCTGTTCGGCGTGTTGACGCGTCCGGCATCGGGCGCGAGCGCGCCGGTCGCCTGCCTGATGTCGAACTTCGGGGTGACGCATCACATCGGTCCGCACCGCATCCAGGTGAAGCTGGCGCGCCAGCTCGCCGCGCAAGGCATCGCGACCCTGCGCTTCGACCTCACCGGCATCGGCGACAGTCCGGCCTCGGGCACGGCGAAGAATTTCGAATCGCAGGCACAGGACGACCTCCGCGCCGCCATCGACTATCTGGAGTCGAAGCTCGGTGTGAAGAAGGTCGTGATCTTCGGCCTGTGTTCCGGCGTGGCACACGGCCTGCGCATCGCGGTCGCGGACACGCGGGTGACCGGCCTGCTGGCCTTCGACGGCTACCGCTTTCCGGGGCGCCGGGCGGAGCTGCTGCGACTCTGGCGGCGCTTCCTGAAATACCCGGTCGCGCAGAGCGTGCATTGGGCCAAGCGTCTGGCGGGCGCCTCGCGCCAGAAGGACAACCTGCTGGAAAGCCGCGAGCCGGAATCCACGGTCACCGCGGCGGATTTCGCACGCAGCATGGAGACGCTGGTGGCACGCGAGGTGTCGGTCTATCTGGTCTATTCCGCAAGCCACCAGCCGCAGGACCGCAACAAGGACCAGATGCTCGAGCTGCGCGGCGCGCCCTTCCTTGAGAAGGTGCGCTACGAATTCATGCCCGCGGTCGACCACTCGTTCACGCTGCTGTCGAGCCAGCGCTTCTTCAGCGATGCCGCATGCAGCTGGGTGGAGGAGATCACGCAGCGCGTGTCGCGCGGCGCCGCGGCGCTGCCGCCGGCTGCAGCCGATGCGCGGCGCGGCACGCAGAGTCCCGGCGCAGGCGCAGGCCTGGTGCACTCGCTGGCGGCCTGAAGCGCGGCACGCTCAGGCGTGCGACGCAGCAGGGTCCGCGGCCGGTGCCGCGGCTTCGGCTTCGCCCGGCAGCCGCACCATCGGACCGCTGCCGCTGTAGCGGTCGAGCGCAAGGTAGATCGCCGGCGTGATGTAGAGCGTGATCACCTGCGAGAAGATCAGCCCGCCGACCACGGCCACGCCAAGCGGCTGGCGCAGCTCGGCGCCGGCCCCCAGCCCGAGCGCGAGCGGCAACGCGCCCATCATCGCGGCCAGCGTGGTCATCAGGATCGGTCGAAAGCGCAGCCGGCAGGCCTCGCGGATCGCGTCGACCGGCGCCAGGCCCTCGCTGCGCTGCGCTTCGAGCGCGAAGTCGATCAGCATGATCGCGTTCTTCTTGACGATGCCGATCAGGAGCAGGATGCCGATGGTCGCGATCAGCGTCAGGTCGAAGCCGAACAGCTTGAGCGAGAGCAGCGCACCCACCGCCGCCGATGGCAGGCCGGCCAGGATGGTGAGCGGATGGATGTAGCTCTCATAGAGCACGCCGAGCAGCACGTAGATCACCAGCACCGCGAGGATCAGCAGCACCGCCTGGCTCGATTGCGAGCTCTGGAACACCGCCGCGTCGCCGCCGTAGTTGGTGATGATCGAGGGCGGCATCTTCAGCTCGCTCTTGAACTGGTCGATCTTCGCCGTCGCATTGCCCAGCGGCACGTCGGGCGCGAGGTTGAAGGACACGGTCACGGCCTGCAGCTGGCCCTGGTGGTTGATCGAGGTCGGACCGATGGTGCGCCGCACGCTCGAGAAGGCCGACAGCGGCACCAGCTGGCCGGCGCGGTTGCGCACCGACAGGCGCGTCATGTCGTCCTCGAACTGGCGGTCGTTGTCGGCCGCCGAGAGGATCACCTGGTAGGTGTTGCTGGCCGCGTAGATGCTGCCGATCTGGCGGTCGCCGTAGGCGTTGTAGAGCGCGGTGCGCAGGTCGCCGACCGCAACGCCGAGCACGCCGGCCTTGTCGCGATCGATGTCCAGCGTAGCCTGCAGGCCGCGGTTCTGCGAATCGCTGGTGACGTCGCGGAAGACCGGGTCGGCGCGCATGCGCTCCATCAGCCGATCGGCCCAGGCTCCCATGGTGCCGGCATTGACGCTCTGCAGCGTGTACTGGAAGCGCGCCTTGCTCTGCCGCCCGCCCAGGCGCAGGTTCTGCACCGGCTGCATGTAGACCGCGATGCCCGGGATCTCGCGAAAGCGCTTGCGCAGCGCCTCCAGCACCTGGGCCATGCGCGGCCGCTGGCTGCGCGGCTTGAGCACCGCGAACAGCCGGCCCGAATTCTGCGTCGCGGTCGGTCCGCCGACGCCGATGAAGGAGTTGACGTAGTCGACGCTCGGGTCGGCCTGCAGCGCCTCGGCGACGCGCGCCTGCAGCGCCTGCATCGCGGGGAAGGAAATGTCTTCGGCCGCCTCGGTGGTGATCTGGATCTGGCCGATGTCCTCTTCCGGGAAGAAGCCCTTGGGGATGGTGACGAACATCCAGGCCGTGAGCGCGAAGGTCGATGCCGCGAGCAGCAGCATGAGCGGCCGGTGCTGCAGCGTCCAGTCGAGCGAGCGCAGGTAGCCGCCATGCACGCTGCGGTACAGGCGCTCGAAGGCGCGGCCGATCGCGGTGCCGGGCTCGGGATGGCTTTCCTCGTGGTCGAGCACGCCCTCGGCCTTCGGCGTGTGCTTGAGCAGCCGGCTCGCGAGCATCGGCACCAGCGTCAGCGAGACCACGGCCGAGACCGCCACCGCGAGGCCGACGACGACCGCGAACTCGTGGAACAGGAGGCCGATCACGCCCGGCATGAAGAAGATCGGGATGAACACCGCGATCAGCGAGATCGAGATCGAGACGATGGTGAAGCCGACCTCGCGCGCACCGCGCAGCGCGGCGGCGAAGGGCTCCATGCCCTTCTCGACGTAGCGCATGATGTTCTCGAGCACGACGATGGCGTCGTCCACCACCAGCCCGACCGCCAGTGTGATGCCCAGCAGCGAGACGTTGTCCAGGCTGTAGCCGAAGGCATAGAGCAGCGCGACCGCGCCGACCAGCGAGATCGGGATCGTCAGCGCCGGGATCAGCGTGGCCACCAGCCGGTGCAGGAACAGGAAGATCACCAGCACCACCAGCAGGATGGTTCCGAGCAGCGTGAGCTGGACGTCGTGCACCGCCTCGCGGATCGACAGCGAGCGGTCGTTGAGCACGTTGATCTCGATCGACTGCGGCAACTCCTGCCGGAAGCGCGGCATCAGCGCGCGCACCGCATCGACCACCTGCACCGTGTTGGCGTTGGGCTGGCGCTGCACTGCCAGCGAGATCGAACTCTGGCCGTTGTAGCTGCTGGCGGTCTTGACCGATTCGAAGCTGTCCTCGATGGTCGCGACCTCATCGAGACGCACCGCCGCGCCGTTGCGCTGACCGACGATGACCTTGGCGAAGTCCGCGGCCCTGAGCATCTGCTCGTTGGCCTGGATGGTGAGCGTCTGGCGCGGGCCGTCGAGCACGCCGACCGGCGTGTTGGCGTTGGCCAGGCGCACGGCGTTGGCCAGTTCGTCGAGCGTGATGTTGCGCGCATTGAGCAGGTCGGCATCGGCCTTGATGCGCACCGCGAAGGCCTTGCGGCCGTAGACGCCGACCTGGGCCACGCCGTCGATGGTCGACAGCGTCGGCGAGACCAGGTTCTCCGCGTAGTCGTTGAGCTCCGCCGGGTTCATCGACTCCGACACCATCGCGATGAACAGCACCGGCGCGTCGGCCGGATTGACCTTGCGGTACGAAGGCAGCTGCGTGAGTTCGACCGGCAGCTGGCGCTGGGCGCGCAGCAGGGCCGCCTGCACGTCGACCGCGGCGGCATCGATGTCGCGGCTGCTCACGAACTCGAGCGTGATCGAGCTCACGCCCTGCGTGTTGACCGAGCTGATGGTCTGCAGGCCGGGGATGGTCGAGAACTGCTTTTCGAGCGGCAGCGCGACCGACGAGGCCATCGTGTCCGGACTGGCGCCGGGCAGCTGCGCGTTGACGTTGATGACGGGCGTGTTGTAGCTCGGCAGCGCCGCCACCGGGATCTGGAAATAGGCAAAGATGCCGATCACCACCACCGCGGCGGAGAGCAGCACCGTCATCGCGGGACGACGGATGCACAGCTCGGAGATGTTCACGTGCGTTCCCGCTCGGCGACGAGGCCGGCGCCGGGAGGTGCCGCACGGGCCGCGCTGCCGGCATCGCGCCCGGGCGCCGCATCGGCGGGCGGCGGCGACTGCGAGGCAGCCTCGACCCGCACCATGCCGCCGTTCCGCACGTTCTGCTTGCCTTCGATGACCACCCGTTCGCCCGGCTCGACGCCGCGCACCACCACCTGCGTGCCGAAGGTGTAGAGCGACTGGACCTTGCGGCGCGCGGCCTTCTGGCCGGCATCGACCACGTAGACCGAGCTGCCCTCGGCCAGCATCATCAGCGCGGAAGCCGGCAGCACGGTCGCATCGGCGATGGTGCGCACGATCACCCGCGTCTCGACGAACTGGCCGGGCCAGAGGCTCTGGTCGGCGTTGTCGAACACGGCCTTGGCGCGCACCGTGCCGATCAGCGGATCGACCGTGTTGTCGACGAAGCTGAGCGCGCCTTGCAAGGGCAGCTTGCGTCCGGCCACCACGGCTTCGACCCGGGTGCGGGTGCGCGAGGCCTCGAGCAGATCCTGCAGCTTTCCCTCGGGCACCGGAAAGCTCACCGCGATCGGATCGAGCTGCGTGATGGTGACCAGCGACAGGCTGCTCTGCACCAGCGTGCCCGGATAGATGTTGACGGCGCCGATGCGCCCGGCGATCGGCGCGCGCAGCGTGTTGTAGCCGAGCGCGACCTGGGCCGACTGGACCGCGGCGCGGTCGGCGGCGACCGCGGCGCGCTGCGCGTCGAGCTGCGACAGGGTCGCATCGACGGCGCTCTTGGCGATGAAGTTCTGCGCCACCAGGTCCTGGCTGCGTTTGTACTGGCGCTCGAGGTCGGCCAGCGTGGCCTCGTCCTTCTGCTGCTGCGCGCGCGCCTTCGCAAGGTTGGCCTGGTCGGGGCGATCGTCGAGGGTGAACAGCAACTGGCCCGTCTTGACGAACTGACCTTCCTTCACGTGCACCTCGCGCACGGTGTTCGTGATTTGCGGCCGCAGGTCGACGCTGTTGAGCGGTACCACACTGCCATTGACCTGGACGGTGACCGGCACGTTCTGACGCTGCGCGGCCGCCAGCGTGACGAGCGCCGGTGCGCCGCCGGCCGCGTTGGCGGAAGCCGGCACGCCGCTGTGCGCGACGCGCCGCGCACCGGCACCCGACCACCACCAACTGCCCGCCGCTGCGGCAACGATCAGCACGGCGACGGCGCTGAGGACGAGGTTCTTCTTCATGACGGCCTGGGTTGTCTCCGGAAGCGCGCCGCGGCATGCGGGCGCATGTTTAACTTTTTAACTACTGTCATATTGGATCAGGGCCGGGCTCGGGCGTCCATCCGCAACATCGCGATACATCGCGCCTTCATGCACCATCGCACGTCGCGGGCCGCCGGCGGGCCGCGGCGACAGGGGCCGCCCGCTAGAATCCCCGCTCCCACAGCCTCTGGATATACCCCATGAACCGCTGCCGAATCCTCTTGAACGCGCTGCTGCTGTTCGCCACGGGCACGGTGCTGATGCCCGCCGCGGCGCAGCTCGTGGACCCCTCGCAGACACAGAACGAAGCCGCCTTGGGCGGACGCAACTTTCCCGCCGGCACCTTGCGCGGCAAGTTCCTGATCGTGAACTGGCCCAACATCGAGCTCGACGGACAGCCCGAGCGGCTTTCGCCCGGCGCACGGATCATGAGCGCCGATCGCATGCTCGTGATGCCGGCCTCGATCACCGGCCAGAAACTGCTGGTCAACTACACACGTGACGCCGCAGGCCTGGTGCGCGAGGTGTGGATCCTCACGCCCGGCGAAGCGCAGGCCAAGCGGGCGAGGGCCGACCATCCGATCCTCAATTTCTGGCCCTTCGTGGCCAACACCGGCCCGCACGACGACGGCAAGACGCCGTTCGACCAATTGCCCAAATACGGGGACCGGTAGCCGGCCCCCAGGCTTGCTCACTTCGTGTAGCCGCCACCCCCCTGCCGGAGGCGACACCTGCGGACTGGCAGAGCCAGATCCGCGGTGTCTCTCGAACAAACCAGCGCTGAGTATTGCGCAGCGAGTGAGCTTCGAAGCTCGCGGGAGAAAACCACATGAACCCCAAAGTTTTTATCAAGACCTTCGGCTGCCAGATGAACGAGTACGACTCGGACAAGATGGCCGACGTGCTGCATGCCGCCGAGGGCTACGAGCAGACCTCGGATGTCGAGGAGGCCGACCTGATCCTCTTCAACACCTGCTCGGTGCGCGAGAAGGCACAGGAAAAGGTGTTCTCCGACCTCGGCCGCGTCAAGCACCTGAAAGCGAAGGGCGTGAAGATCGGTGTCGGCGGCTGCGTCGCGAGCCAGGAAGGCGAGGCGATCATCGCGCGTGCGCCCTACGTCGACGTGGTGTTCGGGCCGCAGACGCTGCATCGTCTGCCCGAGCTGCTGGCGCAGCGTGCGCGCATCGGCCGGCCGCAAGTGGACATCAGCTTCCCGGAGATCGAGAAGTTCGATCACCTGCCGGCGGCGCGGGTCGAGGGCGTCACGGCCTTCGTCTCGATCATGGAAGGCTGCTCCAAGTACTGCAGCTATTGTGTCGTGCCCTACACGCGCGGCGAGGAAGTGAACCGCCCGCTGGACGACGTGCTGGTCGAGGTGGCGGGCCTCGCGGACCAGGGCGTGCGCGAGGTCACGCTGCTGGGCCAGAACGTCAATGCCTATCGCGGGAAGATGGGCGACACCGCCGAGATCGCCGACTTCGCGCTGCTGCTCGAATACATCGCCGAGATCCCGGGCATCGAACGCATCCGCTACACCACCAGCCATCCGAACGAATTCACGCCACGGCTGATCGAGGCCTATGCCAGGGTGCCGAAGCTCGCGAGCCATCTGCACCTGCCGGTGCAGCACGGCAGCGACCGCATCCTGATGGCGATGAAACGCGGCTACACCGCGATGGAATACAAGAGCACGGTGCGCAAGCTGCGCGCGATCCGGCCCGAACTCGCGCTCAGCAGCGACTTCATCGTCGGCTTCCCCGGCGAGACCGACGAGGACTTCGCCCGCATGATGAAGCTGATCGACGACATGGCTTTCGATGCGAGCTTCAGCTTCATCTTCAGCCCGCGCCCCGGCACGCCAGCCGCGGCGCTGCACGACGAGACGCCGCATGCGGTCAAGCTGGCGCGCCTGCAGCAGCTGCAGGCGGTGATCGACGGCAACGTCAAGCGCTTCGGCGAAAGCCGCGTCGGCACCGTGCAACGCGTGCTGGTCGAAGGTGCGTCGCGCAAGGACGCGCACGAGTTGATGGGCCGTACCGAGTGCAACCGGGTCGTCAACTTCGAGGGCGACGCGCGGCTGGTCGGACAGATGGTCGACCTGCGCATCACGCGTTCCCTGGCCTATACCCTGCGCGGCGAGGTCGTCACGGCCGAATCGGT
Source organism: Variovorax sp. SRS16 (assembly GCF_901827165.1). NCBI lineage: Bacteria > Pseudomonadati > Pseudomonadota > Betaproteobacteria > Burkholderiales > Comamonadaceae > Variovorax > Variovorax sp. SRS16. The sequence continues at coordinate 977,492 of NZ_LR594666.1, read as the reverse complement.
ACGGGTACCGGCGGCTGAAGCATCGGCTGCGGCCGCGGCCGCCTGATGGCGAAGCTGCCCTCGGCGCGCGGCTCGTTCCAGCAGCTGCTGCTGTTCGCATTCCTCCTGATCACGGCGCTGCTGGTGGGCGTCGCGTTGCGCGCGGTGTTCCAGTACGACCTGCTGATGACACAGAGCCGCGACGCGGCGGCGCGCGCGCTCACGCTGTCCGGCGCGGCGCAGTCGCTGGCGGAGCGCAGCGCGGCGATGGAGCGCGCGGGACGCCAGTCGCTGGTGCTCAACGACGCGGTGCTGCGCCGCCGCTTCGACGATGCGGCGCGCGACGCGCACACGGTGCTGGATCGCCTGGGCGCGAGCGGCCTGCCTTCCACCGGACCCGACCAGTGGCGGGCCCAGCTCGACGTCATCGAGGGGCTGATGAGCGGGCCGCCCGAGACCGCACTCGCGCGCGAGAACTCGATGGCGATGCAGTTCCGCGATCTGGACGTGCTGAACACCCAGATCGCGCAGCAGGCCCAGTTCCTGATCGAGACGCAGAACAACGCGCTCGCACAACGCATCGAGAGCGCCCGCACGCGGCTGATGCGGCTGGTGGTGGCCGCGAGCGCGCTGGCGGCCGTGCTGGCGCTGGCCTTCGGCGTCTGGCTGGCGCGGCCGTTCAAGCGGCTCGAACGCGCCATCGTCGGACTGGGGCAGAACCGGCTCGACGAGCCGATCGACATCCGCGGCCCGGCCGACGTCCGGCGCGTCTCGCAGCAGCTCGAATGGCTGCGGCTGCGGCTCACCGAACTGGATGCCGACAAGGCACGCTTCCTGCGTCACGTCTCGCATGAACTCAAGACGCCGCTGGCCGCGTTGCGCGAAGGGGTCTCGCTGCTGGAAGACGGCGTGACGGGTGCGCTGAACCCGGCACAGCGCGAGGTCGCGCAGATCCTGCAGCAGAACACGGTGGCGCTGCAGGGGCAGATCGAGGCCTTGCTGCGCTTCAATGCCGCAGCGTTCGAGGCGCGCGAGCTGCGGCGCCAGCGCACGGCCTTGCTGCCGCTGATCGAGGAGCAGATCGAGTCGCAGCGGCTGCAGTGGCAGGCCGGCGGGCTCACGGTGCGCGCCGAGGGCGAGCCGCTCGCGGTGGTCGTGGACCCGGTCAAGCTCGGCACCGCACTGGCCAATCTGCTGTCGAACGCGATCCGCTATTCGGAGCGCGGCGGCACCATCGAGTTCGTGGTCTCGAGCACGCCGGAGACGGCGCGCATCGACATCGGCGATGCCGGTCCTGGCATCGAAGAAGGCGATCGCGACCGCATCTTCGAGCCCTTCTACCGCGGCGCGCGGCAACCCCAGCACGCGGTCAAGGGAACTGGCATCGGGCTTTCGATCGTGCAGGAGTACATTGCAGCCCATGGTGGCCGCATCACGCTGCTCCCCGGCGGCCCTGGCGCGCGCTTTCGCATCGAGCTGCCGCGCTCCGCCTGACAACCACGCCTTCACGCGCAATTCCAACCCATGTCTCTTTCGATCGCTCGCAGATCCGCTTTGGCCATGACGATCGTCGTATCGGCGTTGCTCGTCGCTTGTGCGGCCCCGACCCAACCGCCTGCCGAGTCCGTTGCCGTTCCCGCCGCTCCACCGCCGCCGCGTGTCTCGCCGGTGGAGGCGGAGCCGGTGGCACCGGCGACCCAGCCGGCGCTGGTCTTCACGCAGCTCACACAGGGCCCGGTGGCAGCCATCCTGGCCTATGCCGACCGGGTGCGGCCGCTCGGCAGCAACGAACTCGCGGCGGAGCTAGGCCGGCTGGGCGATCCAGGTGACGCACCGATGGCGCAGATGCAGACGGCACTGGTGCTCGCACAGACCCGTGTTCCGGCCGATCTCGCACGCGCCCTGGGGCTCATGCAGCGGGTGATCGCGAATCCGTCGTCCGATGCGCAGCCGCTGCAGCCGCTGGCGCGCGCGCTCGCGGCTCGCTACACCGAGCAGCGCCGCGTCGAGGACGACCGGGACCGGCAGGCACAGCAGTTGCGCGACAGCCAGCGACGCATCGAACAGCTGAACGATCGCATCGAAGCGCTGCGCGCCATCGAGCGCAGCTTCGCGCGGCCCAATACCCCGGCACCGGCCGCACCGGCAGCGGTGCCCCCGGCCAGCAGCCCGAAGCCGACGCCATGAGCGCAGCGCCGGGCCGCCCCAAGCAAGCTCGCACCGCAGCCCGCGGGGCGGAGGTTGTCTTATGAGCAACGCGGGACCACCCCAGCCCGCCAAGGGATCCGCTGCGCCCGCCGCGCAGACTGCGAACGGCGCCCGCCTCCTGGTGGTCGACGACGACCCGGACATGCTGCGGCTGCTGTCGATGCGGCTGTCCTCCTCCGGCTACCAGGTGACCGCCGTGACCTCGGCCGAATCGGCACTGACGCAGCTCGAAATCGAGCACCCGCAGCTGGTCCTCAGCGACGTGCGGCTGCCGGGCCGGGACGGGCTCGCGCTGTTCGACGAGATACGCAAGCGCCATCCGACCCTGCCGGTGATCCTGCTGACCGCCCACGGCACCATTCCCGATGCCGTGGAAGCGACCGCGCGCGGCGTCTTCACCTACCTGACCAAGCCCTACGACGGCCGCGAGCTGCTCGACAAGATCGCCCAAGCCCTCGCGCTCGGCGCGCCGGCAACCACGCCGGGCAAGGGCGGCGACGAGAGCTGGCGCGCGGAGATCGTGAGCAGGAGCAACCGCATGGCGGAACTGCTGGCCGAGGCGCGCATGGTGGCCAAGTCGGACGCCAGCGTGCTGCTGCGCGGGGACAGCGGCGCCGGCAAGGAACTGCTGGCGCGCGCCATTCACCGGGCCAGCGCGCGTGCCGACAAGCCTTTCGTCGCCGTCAACTGCGGCGCCATTCCCGAGGCGCTGCTGGAGTCGGAACTGTTCGGCCACATGAAGGGCGCCTTCACCGACGCCGTGGCCAATCACAAGGGCCTCTTCCAGCAGGCCGACGGCGGCACGCTGCTGCTCGACGAGATCGGCGACATGCCGCCCGCCCTGCAGGTGAAGCTGCTGCGGGTGTTGCAGGAGCGCGCGGTGCGGCCGCTGGGCGGCAGCCAGTCGATCGCCGTCGACGTACGGATCATCTCGGCCACCCATCGCGATCTGGATGCCGCGATGGAGGCGGGACAGTTCCGCGAAGACCTGTATTACCGGCTCAACGTGGTCACCTTGAGCCTGCCGCCGCTGTCGGCGCGACGCGAGGACATTCCGCTTCTGGCCAATCACTTCCTGCAGCGGCTGTCGACCAAGTACGGCAAGCGCCTGTCGGGTTTCGCGCCCGAGGCGCTGAAGGCACTGACCACCGCTTCGTGGCCGGGCAATGTCCGGCAACTGTTCAACGTGGTCGAGCAGGTGTGCGCACTGTCCAGTTCGCCGCTGATTCCGCTCGCGCTGGTGCAGCGCGCGCTGCGCGTGCCGAGCGTGGAAGTGCAGACCTACGCCGAGGCCAAACAGCGCTTCGAACGCGACTACCTGGTCGGACTGCTGAAGCTGACGGACGGCAACGTGGCCGATGCGGCCCGGCTGGCCGACCGGAACCGGACCGAGTTCTACCGGCTCCTGCAGAAGCATGAGCTCACGCCGGGGCACTTCAAGGCCGATGCCGTGCCGCCAGGCAACGGCGGCGGGTCGCTCGGCGGCGACAGCCCTAAGCCATTGATTTGATTGATTTTTCTTAGGCTTTCCAGAGTCCCTGTCGGGATTCGGCGACAAAAGAGGGGCATTTCAGGGTCCGACAGCGCCAGCCCGCGAGCCGGACGCCTCGAGATCGAGCCAAGCGGTTGATCTGAAAGGGGTTTTCGGCGCTGGCACAGGGATTGCCCCTATAGAGGCATGACAGCCCATACCAGCCCCTCTTTCGCACTGCGTCCGCAGCGCGACGGCCTGCGTCAAAAGCAGTTTTCCCTCTCGCGGCCCCGTGCCGCGGGTCATTCACTGGCAGCACTCGATCACGCCAGCGGCGCGGCGCCGGATTGCGTCTTCAAGCGCTTTCCGGCAATCGGCGACACGCCCTCCCTCCTGAAGCAACGCGGGTGAAGCGCCGATGAAACCCAACGATTTCTCCCAACTCCGCGTGCTGACCGACGACGACCTGTCGCTGCGCAGCCCGTTCCGCGAAGAGCGCCATCCCAATTCGGTGACGGCGCCCCCGATCAACCGCGGCTCGATGGCACCACGCCCCTGGCGTGGGTTCTGGAACAGCATCGGCACGGCGCTCCTGGTGAAGCTGGGCGCCGGCGGTGCACGCGCATCGGCGGACCGGGCCGGCACGCCGGATGCGGCGGTCCAGCCGTGGCAGCGCGCGGCGACGCGCCGCCGCCTTGCCTTCATTGCGCTGACGCTGTTCAGCACGGTGATCGCCTCGACGCTGTTCGCCCGCGTGCAACCCGATTACGACAATGCCTGGCTCGAATACGGCCAGATCGCGCTCTACGGCCTGTTGTCCGGCTGGGTCGTGACCGGCTTCGTGACCGCGCTCATGGGTTTCTACGTTTCCGTGCGCGGCGACAAGCATGCGCTGTCGGCCGCCCAGGTCGCGGGGCATCCGATGAACCCCGAAGCGCGCACGGCGATCATCATGCCGATCTGCAACGAAGACGTGGCCACGGTGTTCGCTGGCCTTCGGGCGACATGCGAATCGGTCGCCGCCACCGGCCATGCAAAGCAGTTCGACGTGTTCGTGCTGTCCGACAGCTACACCCCCGAGATCGCGGCCGCCGAGCGCGCAGCCTGGGAAGATCTGCGCGCCGCGCTGGCCACCGGCGTGAACCAACCTCAGGTCGAGGTCTACTACCGCCTGCGCACCCGGCGCACGCACCGCAAGGCCGGCAACGTGGCCGACTTCTGCCGCCGCTGGGGCAAGGACTACCGCTACATGGTGGTGCTGGACGCCGACAGCGTGATGAGCGGCGACTGTCTGACCGCGATGGTCAAGCTCATGGAAGCCAACCCGACCGCCGGCATCATCCAGACCGCGACCCAGGCCATCGGCCACGTGACGCTGCACGCACGCGCGCAGCAGTTCGCCTCGCGGATGACGGGCCGCCTGTTCACGCTGGGCATGCAGTTCTGGCAGCTCGGCGAATCCCACTACTGGGGTCACAACGCCATCATCCGCGTCGAACCCTTCATGACCCATTGCGCGCTGGCGCCGATCAAGGGCACCGGCGGCATGTCGGGCGGCATCATGTCGCACGACTTCGTCGAGGCGGCGCTGATGCGCCGCGCCGGGTACCACGTCTGGCTGGTGGCCGACCTGGTGGGCAGCTACGAACAGCAGCCGCCGGACCTGCTTGCCGAACTCCAGCGCGACCGCCGCTGGTGCCAGGGCAATCTGCAGAATGCCCGCCTGATGGCCGAGCCGGGTCTGCATTCCGTGCACCGCGCGATGTTCGTCACCGGCACCATGGCCTATGTGTCCGCGCCGCTGTGGCTTGCATTCCTGACGCTGGGCACGGCGCTCTGGCTGACCGGTTCGAGCGTGGTCGAGCATTGGCTCGCGATGCCGATGGAACTGGCGGGCCTCTGGGTGTGGACGCTGTGCCTGCTGTTCCTGCCGCGCGTGCTGGGCCTGGTGGCAGTGCTCATGCGCGGCGAGCAGCGCCAGTTCGGCGGTGTCGGCGGCCTGCTGAAAAGCGCGGCGCTCGAAAGCCTGCTGGCCATCGTGCAGGCGCCCGTTCGCATGCTGGCGCATTCGCTGTTCGTGGTCGTTGCGCTCACCGGCCTCAAGCTGGACTGGAAGTCGCCCCCGCGCGAAGCGGCCGCCGTGCCGTGGCGCATCGCGATTGCGCAGCTTGCGCCGATGACGCTGGTGATCGCGGCGCTGGCCGTCGGCATCGCGTTGATCGATGCCAGCGCGCTCGCGTGGTTGATGCCTGTCGGCCTGCCGTTGCTGCTGGCCATCCCGCTGACGGTGCTGACCAGCCAGATCGCGCTGGGCAATTCGCTTCGCGACAAGGGCTTCCTGCTGATTCCCGAAGAATCGCGTTCACCGGCCGTGCTGCGCAGGGCCTGGATGCATGCGATTCGACTGGCGAGGTAAGCTCACCCCCAGGCTTGCCCACTTCGTGTGGCCGCCCACCCCCTTGCAGGGGGCGATGCCTGCGGACCGGCGGAGTCCCGGATCCGTGGCATCTCTGGAATTTAAAAGCCCGCTCTGCGGGCTTTTTCTATTGGCGCTCGGGGTCAGAATCTCGGCATTCCACCGCCGCCGCCCATGCCGGACATTCCCTTCATGCCGCCCATGCGCTTCATCATCTTCATGAGGCCGCCGCCCTTCATCTTCTTCATCATGCCCTGCATCTGCTCGAACTCGTTGAGCAGCCGGTTGACTTCCTGAACCTGCACGCCGGCGCCCGCCGCGATACGGCGCTTGCGCGTGGCCTTGAGCAACTCGGGCTTGCGTCGCTCCAGCGGGGTCATGCTGTTGATGATGCCTTCCTTGCGGCGGATGTCGCGTTCCGCGCGGGTCATGTCGGCTTCGGTGGCCTTGGCGGCCATTTGCGCGGGCAGCTTGTCCATGATGCTGGAGAGGCCGCCCATCTGCTTCATCTGCTGCAGTTGGCCCAGAAAATCATTGAGATCGAAGCCGGCGCCGCTCTTGACCTTGGCCGCGAGCTTCTGCGCCGCCGCGACGTCGACACCCGCCGTGACCTGCTCGACCAGCGCCACGATGTCGCCCATGCCGAGGATGCGTCCGGCATGGCGCTCGGCATCGAACACCTCCAGGCCGTCGATCTTCTCGCTCACGCCGGCGAACTTGATCGGCACGCCGGTGACCTGCCGCACCGACAGCGCCGCACCACCGCGCGAATCGCCGTCGGTCTTGGTGAGGATGATGCCGGTCAGCGGCAGCGCGTCCTTGAAGGCCTTGGCGGTATTGATCGCATCTTGGCCCTGCATGGCATCGACCACGAACAGCGTCTCGACCGGATCGAGCGCAGCGTGCAGTTGCTGGATCTCGGTCATCAGGACTTCGTCGATCGCCAGCCGACCGGCCGTGTCGACCAGCAGCACGTCGAAGAAATGGCGCTTGGCATGGTCGAGCGCAGCGCGGGCGATGTCGAGCGGCTTCTGGTCGGGGCTGCTCGGAAACCATTCGGCGCCGGCCTGCTTCGTCACGGTCTTGAGCTGCTCGATGGCCGCGGGCCGGTAGACGTCGCCCGACACGGTCAGCACCTTCTTCTTGCGCTTTTCGATCAGGTGCTTGGCCAGCTTGGCGGTGGTCGTGGTCTTGCCGGCGCCTTGCAAGCCCGCCATCAGGATCACCGCCGGCGGCTGCGCGGCCAGATTGATGTCCGCCACGCCTTCACCCATGGTCGCGGCCAGCTCGCGGTTGACAATGCCGACCAGCGCCTGGCCCGGTTTCAGGGAGCCCAGCACCTCCTGGCCGAGCGCCTTCTCCTTCACGCGGGCGACGAAATCGCGCACCACGGGCAGCGCGACGTCGGCCTCGAGCAAGGCCATGCGCACCTCGCGCAGCATGTCCTGCACGTTGGTTTCGGTGATGCGGGCCTGGCCGCTGACCTGCTTGACAAGGCGGGAGAATTTTTCGGAGAGAGCGGTGGCCATGGGATGCCTAGTTGCCCGTGCAGCGGGCGATGAATGATCGAAAGAGGAGCAACGCTTCAAGTATGTACCGCCCGGTCTTCGCTCAGGGATGCCGCAGATCCGGCTCCGCCGGTCCGCAGGCATCGCCCCGGCCAGGGGGGAAGGCGAAGCGACACGCAGTGCGCGAAGCCTGGGGGAGTACATATACTCAACCGGATGATTTTAGCGATCCCCTCCCCGCTCGGCGTGGCGCTGGGCATCGCCACCGCCGCCGCCTATGGCATTGCCGCCGCTGTCTCCTCGGGACTCGCCCGTTCGTCCACGCGATCGATCCTGGTCGTGGCTTGGTTGCTGCACGCCTGCGCGCTGGGCTGGGGGCTTGCCGGCGGTACTCCGCGCTTCGGCTTCGCGCCGGCGATTTCCGTCACGGCCTGGCTCGTGCTGACGGTGTATGGCATCGAAAGCCGCATGTACCCGCAACTCACGGTGCGGCGCGTGCTGGCGGCGCTCGGCGCGGTCGCCGCATTGCTGGCGGCCGAGTTCCCGGGCACGCCGCTGCACGTGTCGGCCTCGCCCTGGTTGCCGCTGCATCTGGCGCTTGGCATCGCTTCGTATGGATTGTTCGGCGCTGCCGTGGTGCACGCCTGGCTGATCACGCGCACGGAAAAGCAGATCCGCCTGGCGACCGAGCCGCCAAGCGGCGTGCCCCTGTTGACGCTGGAACGGCTCGCGTTCCGCTTCGTGACCGCCGGCTTCGTGCTGCTCTCGGCCACCTTGCTGGCCGGACTGTTGTTCGGCGAGACGCTCTATGGTGCATCGGCCCGGAACTGGAAGTGGGATCACAAGACCGTGTTCTCGGTGCTCGCATGGATCACCTTCGCGATCCTGCTGATTGGACGCACGCGCTTCGGCTGGCGTGGTCGGACCGCGCGGCGAGTGCTCTACGCAGGCTCGGCGCTGCTGTTGCTGGCCTATGTGGGTTCGCGCTTCGTGCTCGAGGTCGTGCTGGCGCGCGGATCATGAAATTCCTTCTCGTCTTGGCCGTGGTCTTCGTGGCGATCTGGATCTGGCGCAAGAACCGGCGCGACGACATGCGCGAACGCCAACCGCCGAAACGCGCGACGACGCCCGCGGTCGCCGCACCCCAGGCCATGCTGCGCTGCGCGCACTGCGGACTTCATCTGCCTGCGGCGGACGCCATCGGCGGACCGGGTGGCATCGCCTATTGCAGCGTTGCGCACCGACAGGCCGCTGGTCACTGAGACACCCCGCCATGGCCACCTTTCTCTGGTCGCGCGGCGAGCCGGCGACGGACTGGAGCCCGCTCGAGCACTTCCACCGGAAAAGCTCCGCGTTGCTGCGGCTGTGGCGCGGCTTCATGACCGCACGCTGCTTCGTCGCCGTGGTGCTGCTGCTGCTTCAGGCCGTGGCCTTCGCGCTGCGGCAGCCCCTGCAGATGGCGGCGGTGGGTTTGTCGACCGGCTACCTGGTCGCCACCCTGCTGGCCGCGCGCTATGCGCCGCTGCAACCTCCGATCCGCGGCTTCGGAGCAGCGTGGCTGGCCACCATTGGAATCGACCTGCTCGTCTTCACCGCGCTGCAGGTGCTGCAAGTGGGCAGCATCAACTACACGCCGCTGTTCGCCTTGCCGGTGCTGATGGGTGCGGTACTGGGCACCGAAATGGTCGGCCTCGGGACGACCGCTGCAGTGACGCTGCTGCTGCTGGGACACGCGGGATGGTTCTGGCTGTGGGAGGCAGCGGATGCGTCGCCGCGCTTCGTGCAGGCCGCGCTGACGGGCACCGGCCTGTTCGTCGTGGCCTTGCTCGCGCACGAACTCGCGCGCCGGCTCGCGCGCGAGGAAGCGCTGGCGCAGCGCAACCGGAGCAACGCGCAGATGCATGCACAGGTCAATGACCTGGTGATCGAGACGCTGAGTGAAGGTGTGCTGGTGATCGATGCGCAGGGCGACGTGCATGCCGCCAATCCCGCCGCAGATGCGATCCTCGGCCAGGGTCTCGCGGGGCTGTCGCTGCCGTTCGCGCTGAATGCCCACCCGGCCTGGAACGCGCTCGCCGACCTCGCCCACCAGACCTTCGTGCGGCGCACGCCGCAATCGAAGGAGACGCCGATCGCGCAGCCGCACGGTGCCGCGCGGGAAGTCCGCGTGCGCACCCGGCTGACGCCGACCCGGGATCCCCAGGCCGAAAGCCTCTGCGTCATGTTCCTGCAGGACCTGCGCGAACTCGAGGCGCGCATCCGCACCGAGAAGCTGGCCGCCATGGGCCGCATGTCGGCGGCCGTCGCGCACGAGATCCGCAATCCGCTGGCCGCCATCACCCAGGCCAGCGCGCTCCTGGGCGAAGACCTGGTCGATCCCGCTCACCGCCAGCTGACGACGATGGTGCAGCAGAACGCGCAGCGCCTTTCGCGCATCGTGGACGACGTCCTCGATGTCGCGCGGGTGCGCCAGCAGCGCGTGTTGCCGCTCGGCGAGCAGGTGGCGCTCGACCCGACCGTGCGCGCACTGGCGGAAGAATGGATTCACCATGCGCAGCATCAGGGCGTGCGGCTGACGCTCGACGCGAGCCCGAGCGACGTGCGCTTCGATGTCGAGCATCTGCGTCGCATCCTCGTGAACCTGCTCGACAACGCCGCGCGCTATGCCAGCGACCGCGACGGCGCGATCCAGGTGGCGACCGGCTTCAACGCCGCCGGCCGCGCCAGTCTGCAGATCTGGAGCGACGGCGCGCCGCTCGAGCCGGCGGTGCAGCGCCACTTGTTCGAGCCTTTCTTTTCCTCCGAAAGCCGTTCCAGCGGGCTCGGGCTTTTCCTGTGCCGCGAACTCTGCGAGCGGCATGGCGCAACGATCGGCTATGAACGCCGCGCCCTGACCGCGGCCGGGCCCGAAGGCAATGAATTCTTCATCACATTCGCTGCGGCCGAAACGCGGCTGACACAATAGCGGCGTGAGCACCTCCCATCCGTCAGCGCCTCGTGCCGCCCAGATTCTGGTGGTCGACGACGAGCCCGATCTGCGCACGCTCTACGAACTCACGCTGCTGCGCGAGGGCTACGGCGTCGAGTCGGCGGGCAGCGTCTCGGAGGCCCGGCAGCAGCTGGACGCGGGTCGCTTCGATGCCGTGATCACCGACATGCGGCTGCCCGACGGCCTCGGGCTCGAGATCCTGCAGCGCGTACAGCAGGAGCAGCGCGGCGAGCGATGCATCGTGATGACGGCCTACGGCTCAGCCGAGAACGCCGTCGAGGCGCTCAAGGCCGGCGCCTTCGACTACCTCACCAAACCGGTCGACCTGAAGCAGTTCCGCGCCGTGGTGGCGTCGGCCGTGCAGACCCCGATACAGTCGGCGGCGGGCCGGCCGGTGCGTCCGACGGACGATGAAACGAAGGTGGCCACAATCGGCAGCAGCGGCGTCGCGGCACTCGACCGGCTGGTCGGAGACTCCGAGGCGATGCGTCTGGTCAAGTCCCGCATTGCCAAGGTCGCGCGCGGCATGGCCCCGGTGCTGGTTCGCGGCGAATCCGGCACCGGCAAGGAACTCGCGGCCCGCGCCGTGCATGCCTGCAGCCAGCGCAGCGACGGGCCCTTCGTCGCCGTCAATTGCGGCGCCATCCCCGAGAACCTGCTCGAAGCCGAGTTCTTCGGCGCGCTGAAGGGCTCCTACACCGGCTCCTCCCAGGACCGCGACGGCTACTTCCAGGCCGCACGCGGGGGCACCTTGTTCCTCGACGAGATCGGCGACCTGCCGCTGGCCATGCAATCGAAATTGCTGCGCGCCATCCAGGAGCGCAGCGTGCGTCCGATCGGCTCGACCCAGGAAGACGCGGTCGACGTTCGCGTCGTGAGCGCCACGCACAAGGACCTGCACGCCGAAGTTCAGGCGGGGCGATTTCGGCAGGATCTTTTCTATCGCCTCAACGTGATCGAGATCGCCGTGCCCGCGCTGCGCGAGCGCCGCGAGGACCTGCCCGCGCTCTGCCATGCGCTGCTCGAGCGCATTGCGCGGGATGCCCAGATGCCGGCACCGACGCTGTCGGCCGACGTGCTCCAGCACCTGGCGGAGCATCCCTTGCATGGCAACGTCCGCGAACTCGAGAACCTGCTGCACCGCGCGGTGGCGCTGAGCGACGGCGACGTGCTTCACCTCGATTTCGTGGACAGCACGGCGGCGCCGATCGCGCTGGCACCCGAAGCGCCGGTTGCCGCGTCGAAGCCAGCCGAAGCCGCGCCGATTCCGGAAGCGAAGCCGCAGTCGGCCGTCCCGAACGATCTCCAGACCTACCTCGATCAGCAGGAGCGCGAGATCCTGGTCCGCGCACTGCAGGACAGCGGGTTCAACCGGACGGCAGCGGCAGCCCGGCTCGGCCTGAGTCTGAGACAGATCCGATACCGGATCGCCCGGCTGGGCATCGCGACACCGAACGGCGAAGAGCCGCATGGCGCCAATGCCGATGAGTGAAGCCGGCGCCGACCTCTGGCGCGCGGGTTGGTATCGCTTTGCCAGGCCGTTGCGTTCTCCGAATTTCGGACCACGGCCCGCCGGCGCGCAGGTCGATCTGATCGTGCTGCATTCGATCAGCTTGCCGCCCGGCCGCTATGGCGGCGACGAAGTGCAGCAGCTCTTCACCAACCGGCTGGACTGGGATGCGCATCCCTACTTCGGCACGATTCGCGGCCTCGAGGTGTCGGCGCATTTCTATGTTCGGCGCAACGGCGAACTGTGGCAGTTCGTGAGCTGCGACGACCGCGCATGGCACGCCGGCGCCTCGTCGTGGCGCGGACGACCGAACTGCAACGACGATTCGATCGGCATCGAGCTCGAGGGACTGGAAGGCGAGACCTTCGAGGACGCCCAGTACGAAACGCTCGCCAGCCTGTGCCCCGCGATCGCGCAGCGCCACGCGATCGCGTTCATCGCAGGCCACGAACACATCGCGGCGGGCCGGAAGCAAGATCCCGGCAGCGGCTTCGACTGGGCCCTTCTGCAGCGACAGCTCGGCTGGGACCGCGCGATGTTCCCCGATGGCATTCCGATGCGCTGAATTTTTTCAATCGCGCGGCTGCGGCTCATGCAGAACTGACGCGGCACGGCAACAGCCTTGGTGCGAAACCGAGAGTGCAGCAACCATGCGCCTTTCAGGTTCAAAAGCGCTGGAAACGACCGCATGTCGCGGCCTGCGCTACGGTGGTCCAGTATCGATGCGGTCTGCGTGACCACTCGGCCTATACCCACAATGTATTCATCCGTTGAAGTCGGTGAAAAACACTATATCTAGTGGGTTGTAGACCCCTCAGACCCTAGATATAGTGTGTACTGCCCCGCGCTCGAAGCCGGGGGCCCCGGCCGTCTCGGCACCGCCGGCCCAACAAGAATTGCCAACCGAGGACTGAATGCAAACCGCCCTGAACACCCCATCCATCTCTCGCGCCGTTCCCTCGACGCCGCAAAATCGTGACGTTGCAGGCTCGACCGCCGGCAACGCGCTCGCGCACTACCAGATCATTCGCCGCAACGGCGCGGTCGTGCCCTTCGAGCCCAACAAGATCGCGATCGCCATGATGAAGGCCTTTCTTGCCGTGCACGGCACGCAGGGCGCGGCCTCGGCAAGCGTTCGCGAAACGGTCGATACCCTGACCCAGGCCGTGGTGCGCGCGATGGTCCGTTCGCGTCCGGGCGGCGGTACCTTCCACATCGAGGACGTGCAGGATCAGGTCGAACTCGGCCTGATGCGCGGCGGCCACCACGAAATCGCCCGCGCCTACGTGCTGTACCGCGAACGCCGTTCGCAGGAACGTTCGAAGGCAGGCGAGCAACATGCGCAGGCGGCAGCGCCCACGCTGCACGTGCTGGACCGCGGCGAACGCGTCGCGCTTGACCTCAACGAACTCCGTGGCCTGATCGAGTCCGCCTGCGAAGGCCTGGGCGACAGCATCACGGCCGCGCCGATCCAGGCCGAGACGATGCGCAATCTCTACGACGGCGTGCCGCTCGACGAGGTCTACAAGGCCTCGATCCTCGCCGCGCGCACGCTGATCGAGAAGGATCCCGACTACACCTTCGCCACCGCTCGCCTGCTCCTGCACACGATCTTCAAGGAGATCATCGGCCGGGAGGTGATGCCCGCAGAACGCGCGCAGGCCTATGCCGACTACTTCCCGCAGTTCATCAAGAAGGGCGTCGACAACGAACTGCTCGACGAGAAGCTGCTGCAGTACGACCTGAGCCGCCTGGGTGCCGCGCTCAAGCCCGAACGCGATCTGCAGTTCGACTACCTCGGCCTGCAGACGCTCTACGACCGCTACTTCCTGCACGTGCGCAAGACCCGCATCGAACTGCCGCAGGCTTTCTTCATGCGCGTCTCGATGGGCCTCGCGCTGAACGAAATCGACCGCGAAGCGCGCGCGATCGAGTTCTACGAAGTGCTCTCATCCTTCGACTTCATGTCGAGCACGCCGACGCTCTTCAACAGCGGCACCCTGCGCTCGCAGCTGTCGAGCTGCTACCTGACCACGGTGCCGGATGACCTCGACGGCATCTACGAGTCGATCAAGGAAAACGCCCTGCTGTCCAAGTTCGCCGGCGGCCTGGGCAACGACTGGACGCGCGTGCGTGCGCTCGGCAGCCACATCAAGGGCACCAACGGCGAATCGCAGGGCGTCGTTCCCTTCCTCAAGGTCGTGAACGACACGGCCGTGGCGGTCAACCAGGGCGGCAAGCGCAAGGGCGCGGTCTGCACCTACCTGGAAAGTTGGCACCTCGACATCGAGGAATTCCTCGAACTGCGCAAGAACACCGGCGACGACCGCCGCCGCACCCACGACATGAACACGGCGAACTGGATTCCCGATCTGTTCATGCGCCGCGTGATGGAGAAGGGCAACTGGACGCTGTTCTCGCCCTCCAACGTGCCCGACCTGCACGACAAGTTCGGCATCGACTTCGAAACCGCCTACGTCGCCTACGAAGAAAAGGCTGCGCGCGGCGAGATCAAGCCGAGCCGCACGGTCCAGGCGACCGATCTGTGGCGCAAGATGCTCACGATGCTGTTCGAGACCGGGCATCCGTGGATCACGTTCAAGGACGCCTGCAACGTGCGCTCGCCCCAGCAGCACGCCGGCGTGGTCCATTCCTCGAACCTGTGCACGGAGATCACGCTCAACACCAGCGACACCGAAACCGCAGTCTGCAACCTCGGCTCGGTCAACCTGCTGCAGCACCTGAAGGACGGCGCGGTCGACCAGGAAAAGCTCAAGCGGACGATTTCGACCGCGATGCGCATGCTCGACAACGTGATCGACATCAACTACTACGCGGTCAAGAAGGCGCGCGATTCCAACCTGCGCCACCGCCCGGTCGGCCTCGGCGTGATGGGTTTCCAGGACGCGTTGTACGAGTTGCGCATCCCCTACGCCTCACAGGAGGCGGTGCAGTTCGCCGACGAATCGATGGAAGCGATCTGCTACCACGCCTACTGGGCCTCGACCGATCTGGCCCGCGAACGCGGCAAGTACTCGAGCTACAAGGGTTCGCTGTGGGACAAGGGAATCCTGCCTCCCGACACGCTCGACCTGCTGGAGAAGGCGCGCGGCGGCTATGTCGAGGTGGACCGCTCGTCCACGCTCGACTGGAATGCGCTGCGCCAGAAGATCAAGACCGACGGCATGCGCAATTCCAACTGCGTCGCCATCGCACCGACCGCAACCATCTCCAACATCATCGGCGTCGACGCGTCGATCGAGCCCTGCTTCGGCAATCTCTCGGTCAAGTCGAATCTCTCCGGCGAGTTCACCGTCATCAACCACTACCTGGTGCGCGACCTCAAGCGCCTGGGCCTGTGGGACGACGTGATGGTGATGGACCTCAAGCACTTCGATGGTTCGCTGCGTCCCATCGACCGCGTGCCGCAGGATGTCAAGGCGCTCTACGCGACCGCGTTCGAGGTCGAGACCACCTGGCTGGTCGAGGCGGCCGCACGTCGCCAGAAGTGGATCGACCAGGCACAGTCGCTCAACATCTACATGGCCGGCGCCTCGGGCAAGAAGCTCGACGACACCTACAAGCTCGCCTGGCTGCGCGGCCTGAAGACCACCTACTACCTGCGCACGCAGAGCGCGACGCACGCCGAGAAATCCACCGTTCAATCGGGCCGACTCAACGCCGTGTCGTCGGGCAGCGGCGATGCATCGCCGGGCATGAGCGCACTCGAAGCGGCGGCGCTCGCAGCGCAAGCACAGATGAGCGCGATGCCTGCAACCGACATCGCGTTCTGCGGCGTGGACGATCCGACGTGCGAAGCCTGTCAGTGACGTCGGCATGAGGAGGCCGCGATTCGCGGCATCGCCTGACAAATTGCGATGCATGCGAACAACATAACGACAACATAATTGGAGCGCGATGTGAAGGAGCACTTTGCAACTCACATCGTTGCTCACATAATTTGAGCATTGGATTTTTCTATGTTGACCTGGGACGAAGAAGTCAAGCCCTCCTTGCCAAAGGATCTGCCACAAGGATTGCGGCACTCATCGAACAGCGGCGCGCAAGCCAGCCGCTCGGCGGAGCTTCCGACTTCGCAAATCGCTCCGGCCTCGCGCACCCTCGATGACGGCGCCGCGGTGCCGACACCCCGAACTCTCGCACCTCAAGCACCCGCCGTACCTGCCGCACGCCGCGTCAAGGCCGCGGACAAGCGCATCATCAATGGCCAGACCGACGTCAACCAGTTGGTTCCGTTCAAGTACAAGTGGGCCTGGGAGAAGTACCTTGCCACCTGCGCCAATCACTGGATGCCGCAGGAAGTGAACATGACGCGCGACATCGCGCTCTGGAAAGACCCGAACGGCCTCACCGAGGACGAGCGCCGCATCGTCAAGCGCAATCTCGGCTTCTTCGTGACCGCCGATTCGCTGGCCGCCAACAACATCGTGCTGGGCACCTACCGCCACATCACGGCGCCGGAGTGCCGCCAGTTCCTGCTGCGTCAGGCTTTCGAAGAGGCGATCCACACCCACGCCTACCAGTACATCGTCGAATCGCTCGGCCTTGACGAGAGCGAGATCTTCAACGCCTACAACGAGGTGCCTTCGATCCGCGAGAAGGACCAGTTCCTGATCCCGTTCATCGAGGCCATCAGCGACCCGCACTTCCACACCGGCACGCATGAAAGCGACCAGACGCTGCTCAAGTCGCTGATCGTCTTCGCCTGCCTGATGGAAGGCCTGTTCTTCTACGTCGGCTTCACGCAGATCCTTGCGCTCGGCCGCCAGAACAAGATGACCGGTGCCGCCGAGCAGTACCAGTACATCCTGCGCGATGAGTCGATGCACTGCAATTTCGGCATCGACCTGATCAACCAGCTGAAGCTCGAGAATCCGAACCTCTGGACCGCCGAGTTCAAGGCAGAGATCAAGGCGCTCTTCATGAAGGCCGTCGAGCTCGAATACAAATATGCCGAAGACACCATGCCGCGCGGCGTGCTCGGCATGAACGCCTCCATGTTCAAAGGCTACCTGCGCTACATCGCCAACCGGCGCGCGCAGCAGATCGGCCTTGAGACGCTCTTCCCGAACGAAGAAAACCCATTCCCCTGGATGAGCGAAATGATCGACCTGAAGAAGGAGCGCAACTTCTTCGAAACCCGTGTGATCGAGTATCAGTCGGGTGGTGCGCTCTCCTGGGATTGAATTTTTGCGACAGAACAATAAGGTGAATTCAGGAATTGCCCTTGCCGCCGATCGCACCGAAGAGTGCGGCGCCGACGAAGGCTCAGGTGTTCATGGTGCTGGATCTTGATCCAACGCCATGAATCGCTTCACGCTGACCAACATGCGTGGAGTGCTTCAAAAGGTTGATTTTTCAACTTGATCAGGAGAAATAGAAATGGCAACTGCAAAGAAAGCGCCGGCTAAGAAAGCCGCTGCAAAGAAGGCCCCGGCCAAGAAGGCACCAGCGAAGAAGGTAGCCGCCAAGAAGGCGCCGGCGAAGAAGGTCGCTGCCAAGAAGGCTCCGGCCAAGAAGGTAGCCGCCAAGAAGGCACCGGCGAAGAAGGCTGCTGCGAAGAAGGCTCCGGCCAAGAAGGCGCCGGCGAAGAAAGCCGCTGCAAAGAAGGCGCCGGCCAAGAAGGCTGTAGCCAAGAAGGCACCGGCGAAAAAGGCCGCTGCCAAGAAGGCCCCTGCGAAAAAGGCTGCAGCCAAAAAGCCTGCTGCCAAGAAAGCAGCGAAGAAGCCTGCTGCCAAGAAGGCCGCGAAAGCGCCCGCCAAGGCCGCCGTAGCGCCTGCTCCTGCGGCGCAAACAACGCTGAACCCACAGGCAGCATGGCCGTTTCCGACGGCCAGCAAGCCCTGAGTCTTTCAGCGGCCTTGAAGGCAAAAGCCCGGCACCTCGCGGTGTCGGGCTTTTTTATGCGGCTACTTCAAAGGCCGAGTGCTTTGAGATCGACTTGGTAGTTCTGAGGGCCTCGCTGCGCGATCTTGAGCGCACCGATGCGATTGCCCAGCGCTGCGCAGCGCGCAAGCGGCCAGTCCTGCTCGAGACCGAAGAGCAGCGCACCGCGCCAGGCATCACCGCAGCCGGTGGGCTCGACCACGGCGGCAGGCGTCACGCCGGGAACATGCTCGCGCTCGCCGTGGGTCCACACCTCGCAGCCTTCGGCCGCCAGGGTCACCACCAATCCGCGTACGCGCTTCGAGATGTCTGCAAGGCTCCACCCGGTGCGCTGCGACAGCATCTTTCCCTCGTAGTCGTTGACCACTACCCAGCTGGCCAGGTCGACGAAGTGCGCGAGCTCCTTGCCGTCGAACATCGGCAAGCCCTGGCCCGGATCGAACACGAAAGGAATGCCCGCCGCCTTGAACTGCTCCGCGTGCTGCAGCATCGCCTCGCGGCCATCCGGCGCAACGATGCCGAGTCGAATGTCCTCGCGCGCGACCACACGCGTGATGTGCGCCTGCTGCATCGCGCCCGGATGGAATGCCGTGATCTGGTTGTTGTCGCGGTCGTTCATGATCATGGCCTGGGCGGTGAAGCTGTCGTCCACCTGCCGCACGAACTCGGTGCTGATGCCGAGCGCACGCAGGCGCTCCAGGTAATCACCACCGTCGCTTCCGACCGTCGCCATCGGCAATGCAGTGCCGCCGAGCGCGCGGAGGCTGTAGGCGATGTTGCCGGCGCAGCCGCCGAAGTCACGCCGCAGGCCGGGCACGAGGAAGGACACGTTGAGGATGTGCAACTGATCCGGAAGAATCTGATCGGCAAACCGGCCTTCGAAGGTCATGATGGTGTCGAACGCGAGGGAACCGCAAATCACTGCTGCCATGGATACGCCATTGGTTGAAAAGAATGGAAAAGGAAGAATCGCCGGATATTCAAGGGTAGAACGCCTCGACGACAAAGCCCGCGACCGGCGGCAGCGCTGCCGCCTCGGCACCGACGAGCGTGATCGGCAGCGACGCTGCGCGCTCGCCGCGAGCCGAGAGCACGGCAGGCGCGCCGAATTCGGCAGGCATCAGAACTCGTCGCACGACCGTCCGATCCTGCGTGTCGCGCAAGGACAATTCCACCGCCGGCATCGCCAGCGGCACGCTCGCCCCATTGCGCAAGCTGAAGTCGAGCCGATAGGCATCGCCGTTTTTTGCGCGTGAGAACGAGGCACCCTCGATCACGATGTCGTTCTTCCGGCGCAGCGCGGAAATCTCGCATCCGGTCAGACGGCACAGCGCCGTGAGCGCAGGACGCAAGGAAGGGCTCCGCGCCGCGATGGCATCGCGCCGCTCATGCACTGCCTGTGCAGCAAGCGCCAGCAAGCCAGCCAGGATGGCGATCGAATAGAGCGAGCGGTGCGCTGTCGGACGCCGCCAGAAGCCTGGCGCTGCATCTTCGGACTCCGAAGAAGGTGTAAATCCCCCGGTCGCACCATTCAACGGCCACTCCGGCTCACTGGCCATCTGCATGATCGGCGCCGATTCGCGCACCGCCACCTTCTCTTCGCGCGCCTTCGCCTTGGCGGCCTTCTCGCGCGCGCGCCGCAAGGCTTTCTGAAACTGTGCATTCCCCGAATCGCCCATGTCGGGGATCGGATCCCGTCCGACAGGACGGTTTGAAGGCAGCGTCAGATCGATCTTGGGAAATGGCGGATAGGCGGCCTTGGGCGGCACGGGCACTACAGGCGGCTCGACGACGGTCCAAGGCGCATCGGGAACAATGCCGATGAAGCGCAGCGGCGCCGACGACGCGGCGTCCTCGGGCGACCGCGCAGCCGACGCAGGATCGGGATCCGGTCTCGATGCCGCCGCTGTGTCCGGCGCCGATGAGGGAAGCTGGATCTCTTCCTGCTCCTCTTCGAAAAAGTCTGCTTCCTCGAAATCCTGCACCGGTGATTCGCTCGTCGACGCGTTCTGCGTGCTTGCCGGCGCCGACGTTTCGAGCCCGGGTTCTATCGGAGGATCGGCATCGGATGCCGGGCCGGGGACATTCCCCGCCGAAGGCGTCGCCGACACAGAGGGAGCGCCGGACTCCGGTACTTCCTGGAGATCGGCAGTCGCGTCGAACACTTCGCTGCAACGGCCGCAACGCACCCATCCGTCGGAAATGCGAAGCTGGTCCCTCACCACCTTGAAAGTGGTGGCACAGGCAGGACAGTGGGTGACCAGGCTCATCAGATGCCGATTGTAGGAGCGACCTCCGGCGGCAACGGTCGCTCAGAGGCGTGCCGTCATCAGAATCCAGCCATCCTCGTTGTCGCTCACTTCCAGGGCCGCATGAGGTGCATAGGCGAGCGTCAATTCATCGGCCTGCCGTTCGAGGATGCCGGCCAGCACCAGCGCGCCGCCCGGCGCCACGTGCTCACAGAGCAAGGGAGCAAGCACCTTGAGCGGCGTGGCGAGGATGTTCGCGAGCACGATGCCGTAGCGCCCCTGCGCGGTTTCCGGCAACCCGGCGTTCAGATGCACGCCATTCGCTTCGGCATTGAGTCGCGTCGATGCCACCGCAGCTTCGTCGATGTCGACCGCATCGATCTCCGGTGCACCGAATTTTGCGGCGCCGATCGCGAGAATGCCGGAGCCGCAACCGTAGTCCAGCACGCGCCGGCCATCCACCCGGCCCTGCGACGCGATCCAGCGCAGGCACATGCGTGTCGTCGGGTGCGTGCCGGTGCCGAAGGCAAGCCCCGGATCGAGCCGAATCACCTGACGCGCCTGCGGCGGCGGCTCATGCCAACTCGGAACGATCCAGAACTCGGGCGTGACCTCGACCGGAGAGAACTGCGACTGCGTCAACCGCACCCAGTCCTGATCGGGCACGTCGGCCAAGCCGAGCATTCTGCAATCGGCAAAGAAGTCCTGTGCGACCAGCACAGCGGCCGCTTCTCTTGCCAGGCGCTCCTCGGCGAACAGCGCGATCACCCGGGAGCGCTGCCACCCCTCCTTGGGCGGTGGCATGCCCGGCTCGCCGAACAAGGCCTGCTCCGCGTCAGTTTGCGCATCCGCATCCTCGACGGAAACGCTCAGCGCATCGAGCGCCTCGAGGGCATCGCTGACAGTCTCGACCCGGTCTTCTGGCGCGAGGAGGCGGAGTTCGAACAAGGCCGACTCCGTTCAGCGCTTGTGCGCCGCGAGCCACTCTTCGAGATAGTGGATGTTGGTGCCGCCGCTCATGAATTTGGCGTCGACCATCAGTTCGCGATGCAGCGGAATGTTGGTCTGGATGCCTTCGATCACTGTTTCGTTCAGCGCCGTGCGCATGCGCGCGAGGGCCTGATCTCGCGTGTCGCCATGCACGATGATCTTGCCGATCATCGAATCGTAGTTCGGGGGCACGAAGTAGTTGGTGTAGACATGCGAATCCACACGAACCCCGGGGCCGCCCGGCGGATGCCACATCGTGATGCGACCCGGCGACGGCGTGAAGTTGTACGGATCCTCGGCGTTGATCCGGCATTCGATCGCATGGCCGCGCATCTCGATCTGGCGCTGCGTGAAGGGGAGCTTCTCGCCCGCCGCCACCATGATCTGCATCTTGACGATGTCGATGCCCGTGGTGAACTCGGTGACCGGATGCTCCACCTGGACGCGGGTGTTCATCTCTATGAAATAGAACTCGCCGTTTTCGTAGAGGAACTCGAAGGTGCCGGCGCCGCGGTAGCCGATCTTCTTGCAAGCGGCGGCGCAGCGGTCGCCGATCTTCTCGATCAGTTTGCGCGGAATGCCGGGCGCGGGCGATTCCTCGATCACCTTCTGGTGGCGCCGCTGCATGGAGCAATCGCGCTCGCCGAGGTAGACGGCATTCTTGTGCTTGTCGGCGAGGATCTGGATCTCGATGTGGCGCGGGTTCTGGAGGAACTTCTCCATGTAGACGGCCGGATTGTTGAACGCCGCGCCGGCTTCCGCCTTGGTCATCTGGATGGCATTGACCAATGCCGCCTCCGTGTGCACCACACGCATGCCGCGTCCGCCACCGCCGCCCGCCGCCTTGACGATGATCGGATAGCCGATCGCACGCGCAATGCGCTTGTTGGTGGCCGCATCGTCCGACAGTTCACCCTCGGACCCGGGCACGCAGGGCACGCCAGCCTTGATCATCGTCTGCTTGGCCGACACCTTGTCGCCCATGATGCGGATCGATTCCGGGGTCGGGCCGATGAACTGGAATCCGCTTTGCTCGACGCGCTCGGCGAAATTGGCGTTCTCGCTCAGGAAGCCGTAACCCGGGTGAATCGCCTCGGAGTCCGTCACCTCGGCTGCCGAGATGATGGCCGGCATGTTCAGATAGCTCTGCGAGGAAGGCGCGGGACCGATGCACACCGCTTCCTGCGCGAGCTTCACGTACTTGGCCTCGCGGTCGGCCTCGGAATACACCATGACCGCCTTAATGCCGAGTTCGCTGCAGGCGCGCTGGATGCGCAGCGCGATCTCGCCGCGATTGGCGACCAAAATCTTCTTGAACATGGTCACTCGATGATGAACAGCGGCTGGCCGTATTCGACCGCCTGGCCGTTCTCGCCGAGGATCTGGGTCACGGTCCCGGATTTGTCCGCCTCGATTTCATTGAGGATCTTCATCGCTTCGATGATGCAGACCGTGTCGCCCTCCTTGACCTGGCTGCCGATCTCGACGAAGGCCGGTGCACCCGGGCTCGAAGATCGGTAGAAGGTCCCCACCATCGGCGACTTGATGGCATGACCGGCCGGCACTGCGGCCTCCGCAGGCGCGCCAGCGGGTGCGGCGGCGATGGCGCCAGACACGGCAGTTGCACCGGCCGGGGCTGGTGCAGCGAGCGTCTGAACATATTGAACGGGGGCAGCCACGCCGCCCTTGACGATACGGACCTTGCCTTCGGTTTCGGTGATTTCCAGTTCGGAAATATTCGATTCGGACACCAGATCGATGAGTGTCTTCAGTTTGCGTAGATCCATGGGACTCCAGCGCCGGCTTTGCCGGTTATTAGAACTTAAATCGCCTGAAAATCGGCTTATTTCGGCGTTTCAGCGCCAACTGCCGGATTCGTGGGCCCGGATTCTAGCTCTGAACTAGACGCGGTGCCATGCCTGGAAGTCGCTCGGCTCAAGCTTTCCCATTTTACGCGCCGAGACGGAGCCGTCGGCCGCCACCACGAACGAGAAGGGCAATCCCCCGGCGCTGTTGCCCAATTGCTTGACCAGTTCCGTGCCATCCAGACCCGCCAGACCGATGGGATAGGTGACCGGCGTCTTGACCAGGAACTTGCGCACAGCACTCGGTTGATCGATTGCCAATCCGATCACTTGCCATCCGTTGACACTATTTTCGCGGAAGAAGGCGTCGATCATTGGCATTTCCTCCACACAAGGAGGACACCAGGTCGCCCAGAAGTTGACCAGCAAGGGCTTGCCGCGGAGGTTTGCGAGCAGCAATTCGCCGCCCTCCGGACGATCGAAGCGGCGGGACCAGAAGTCCGCGCCGAGCTTCTCGCCACCGCTGGCGCCAGCGTCGTGGCGCCAGAGCGCGCCGCCCAGGCCAGCCGCAGCCGCAATGGCCGCGACGCCGCCATAAATCAGGCCTCGGCGCGTTGGCGAAGAAGTCATTCCGTATCCTTTTCTATCAGCCGTCGCAGCGCGGCCAGATTTCCGCGGGGCACGCGGCCTTGTGCATCGGGCTTGAGCGCACCGCGCAGGTCGTCGAGGTCGTACACGAGCAAGTGAACGCCGATCTCCTCGCCCAGCGTACGACTTGCGGCATGGACGCTGAGCGCCTCAACCTGCTCGCCATGGAAGCCGGTGACCATGCGCGGCTCGTAGTCGACATGGTGATCGATCAGCGCGATCTCCGCCGATTTCGAATCGTCGCAAAAGAGCTGGATGTAGATGTCCGACAGCCGCGTGGCCGTGCCGTGCCACACGGCGCCGCCAACGTGAGGCCGGAACTGCGCCATCCGCTCCATCCATTCGAGCGCGAGCAGCCGCAACGCATACAGTTCCTTGGGTTGCGTGTCGGCGCAGTACAGCTGGATGTAATCCCGGACCTCGACCTCGACCTCGTCATTGTTGGGCAGCGCGGTGCGCGCGGGCAAACCCAGATCGCGCAGTGCACGGCGCTTCGCCGGGCCGTACTCCAGCCCTTCCTCGACGACGAGGCGGGCCGCGGCAGCGGCAATTTCCTGCTTGGACATGTCCATCCGGCCATTTTGCCCGCAGTACGACGGTCACAGAAGGCCGCGCGAATGCATCCCTAGAATCGCCCAATGCATATTCACATTCTCGGCATCTGCGGCACTTTCATGGGCGGCGTCGCCGCCCTGGCGCGCGAAGCCGGCCATCGGGTGACAGGCTGCGATGCCGGCGTCTATCCGCCGATGAGCGACCAGTTGCGAGCCCTCGGCATCGAGCTCATCGAAGGCTTTGGCGAAGACCAACTGGCCCTGCGGCCGGATGTCTTCGTCGTCGGCAACGTGGTGTCGCGGATTCGGCTGGGTGATGGTTCGCCCAAGTTTCCGCTCATGGAAGCCATTCTCGATGCCGGCGCTCACTACACCAGTGGGCCCCAATGGCTGGCCGAACACGTCTTGCAAGGGCGCCACGTGATGGCGGTCGCCGGCACGCACGGCAAGACGACCACGACCTCCATGCTGGCCTGGATTCTCGAGCAGGCAGGACTGGCACCGGGCTTTCTGGTGGGTGGGGTGCCGCTCGACTTCGGCATCTCCGCCCGGCTCGGGCGAAGCGCCGAATCCCCTTTCGTGATCGAGGCCGACGAGTACGACACGGCGTTCTTCGACAAGCGCAGCAAGTTCGTCCACTACCGCCCGCGGACCGCGATCCTTAACAACCTGGAATTCGATCACGCGGACATCTTCGACGACCTCGCGGCGATCGAAAGGCAATTCCATCATCTCGTGCGCACGGTGCCCCGCCGAGGCCGCGTCGTCGTCAACGCCACCGAGGAAAGCCTGCAACGCGTGCTCGCACAAGGCTGTTGGAGCGAAGTCGCCCGCTTCGGAGCCGGCGGCGAATGGCGGGCCGAC
The DNA here is from genome assembly GCF_901827165.1 of Variovorax sp. SRS16. Taxonomy (NCBI): domain Bacteria; kingdom Pseudomonadati; phylum Pseudomonadota; class Betaproteobacteria; order Burkholderiales; family Comamonadaceae; genus Variovorax; species Variovorax sp. SRS16. Next base: position 952,394 of record NZ_LR594666.1, on the reverse strand, counting down.
GGATCGCATGACGCCTTCGACGTGCTGCGCGCTGGCGTCCGGGTCGGGCGTGTCGAATGGCCGTTGTCGGGCCTGCACAACCAGATGAACGGGCTCGCGGCGATCGCCGCGGCGGATCACGTCGGCGTCGACCCGGCCGCAGCGGCGGCCGCGCTCGGCAGTTTCCGCAATGTGCGCCGGCGCATGGAGCTGCGCGGATCGGTGGAGCGCAGCGAGGGAACCATCGCCGTCTACGACGATTTCGCGCATCACCCAACGGCGATCCGCACCACGCTCGACGGCCTGCGCCAGAAGCTCGATGCGAGCGGCAGGCAAGGCGAACGCATCCTGGCGGCGTTCGAACCGCGCAGCAACACCATGAAGCTCGGCACCATGGCGGCACAACTGCCATGGAGCCTGGAGGCGGCCGATCTCGCCTTCTGTCACAGCGGCGGATTGGACTGGGACGCCGCCGCCGCCCTCGCCCCCCTGGGTTCGCGGGCGCAGGTGGCCGGAGCGATCGAGCCGCTGGTGGCCGGGATCGTCGCCGCCGCGCGTCCCGGCGATCACATCGTCTGCATGAGCAACGGGGGCTTCGGCGGCGTGCACGACAAGCTGCTTTCCGCGTTGCGCGCGGCAAAATAGATCCCATGCGCGCCCGGCAGCTCATCGAGACCCTCCAGTTGCAGCCCCATCCCGAGGGCGGCTGGTTTCGCGAGGTGTTCCGCTCGACGGCCCAGGTCGTGCCCGCCGACGGCCGCCCCGCGCGCCAGGCGCTCACGACCATCTACTTTCTGCTCGAAGCCCACCAGCACTCCCGCTGGCACACCGTGCGATCCGACGAAGTGTGGATTCATCTGGAAGGCGTGCCGCTGGCACTCTGGACCTGCGACGCGGCGCTTCGCACGGCACCAGCCCATGTGCGGCTCGGCCCGGTCGACGTTCATGGCACACGGCCTCAGCACACCGTACCGGCCGGCCAATGGCAAGCGGCCCGGCCCATCGCGACGAAGCCCTCTGACGACTACACGCTGGTCGGTTGCACCGTGGGGCCAGGCTTCGACTTCACCGACTTTTCATTCATGCGCCCGGACAGCGACGAAGCGGCCTTGCTGCGCCATCACTGGCCGGACCTGGCCGCGCTGATCTGACTGAAATTCAAGCGCCGCGAGTCGGCCGCCGCCGGGCCGCCCCAAGGCGGCCGAGCCTCCCCCTCGGGGGTGGCGAATTACACGCAGCGAAGCGAAGTGAAGTGAAGTGAAAAGCCGGGGGCTCACAGCTACCCGCGCCGCTGCTTGACGGCCTGCGACAGCGCTTCCAGCACCTGCACCGAATCGTCCCAGCCCAGGCAGGCGTCGGTGATGCTCTTGCCGTATTCGAGGCCGTCGACCCGGTCCTTGCCCGGCGTGAACTTCTGCGCGCCGGCATGCAGATGGCTCTCGACCATCAAGCCGAACACGCTCCGGCTGCCACCCGCGACCTGGGCCGCAATGTCCTTCGCGACGTCGACCTGCTTCTGATGCTGCTTGCTGCTGTTGGCATGGCTGCAATCGACCATCAGCGTGGCGGGCAGCTTGGCGGCCTCGAGATCCTTGCAGGCCGCCGCTACGCTCTGTGCGTCGTAGTTGGGCGCCTTGCCGCCGCGCAGGATCACATGGCAGTCCTTGTTGCCGTTGGTCTGCACGATCGCGACCTGGCCGTTCTTGTGGACAGAAAGAAAATGATGGCCGCGCGCCGCGGCCTGGATCGCGTCGGTCGCGATACGGATGTTGCCGTCGGTGCCGTTCTTGAAGCCGATCGGCGCCGACAGCCCCGAGGCAAGCTCGCGGTGCACCTGGCTCTCGGTCGTGCGCGCACCGATCGCGCCCCAGGCGATCAGGTCGCCGATGTACTGGGGCGAGATCACGTCGAGGAACTCGCTGCCGGCCGGCAGCCCCAGGCGATTGATGTCGATCAGCAACTGGCGCGCGATCCGCAGGCCCTCGTCGATCCGAAAGGTCTGGTCGAGGTACGGATCGTTGATGAGCCCCTTCCAGCCCACGGTGGTGCGTGGCTTTTCGAAGTACACGCGCATCACGATCTCGAGCGTGTCCGCGTACTTCTGGCGTTCCGCCTTCAGGCGCCGGGCGTACTCGAGCGCAGCGGCGGGGTCGTGGATCGAGCATGGCCCCATGACCACCAGCAGCCGGTCATCCTTGCCGGCCATGATGTCGTGGATGGCACGGCGCGTGCCGCTGATCAGGGATTCGATGCCCGTCCCACGGATCGGGAAGAAGCGGATCAGGTGTTCGGGAGGAGGCAGCACGGTGATGTCCTTGATGCGTTCGTCGTCGGTCTGGCTGGTTTTCTCGACGTTCGCGTACCAGGCGTCGCTGGACGGGGCGGCTTTCGTGCTCATGCTGTCGTTCCTTCTTTCGGGGGGTCTTGAAATTCGTTCGGCCAAAGAAAAACCGCCGGGCTTTTGGCACCGGCGGTTCTGAGAGGGGTTCTGCTGTCTGCTTGCTCTACGCACGCGCCTCTCGTCCGCCGGAAACCGGGAACCAAAAGTAGGCAAAGAAATAAACGCGAAGAGCGGACATGGGTGCGGAGTATAGCCTCAAGCCGTGCCGCCTACGGTCAATCCGTCGATTCGCAGCGTCGGCTGGCCGACGCCGACCGGCACGCTCTGGCCTTCCTTGCCGCAGGTGCCGACGCCCGAATCGAGCGCCATGTCGTTGCCGATCATCGTGACGCGGGTCAGCGCATCCGGACCGTTGCCGACCAGGGTCGCGCCCTTGACCGGATATTGGATCTTCCCGTTCTCGACCCAGTAGGCTTCGCTGGCCGAGAACACGAACTTGCCGCTCGTGATGTCGACCTGGCCGCCGCCGAAATTGGTGGCATAGAGGCCCTTCTTGATGCTGGCCACGATTTCCGCCGGCACCCGGTCGCCGCCCAGCATGTAGGTGTTGGTCATGCGCGGCATCGGCACGTGCGCATAGCTCTCGCGCCGGCCGTTGCCGGTCGGCTTGGACTTCATCAGCCGTGCATTGAGCGAGTCCTGGATGTAGCCCTTCAGGATGCCGTCCTCGATCAGCACGTTGCGTTGCGTCGCGTTGCCTTCGTCGTCGACGTTGAGTGAACCGCGGCGATCGGCGATCGTGCCGTCGTCCAATACTGTCACGCCCTTGGCCGCGACGCGTTGCCCGATGCGGCCCGAGAACGCACTCGAACCCTTGCGGTTGAAGTCGCCTTCCAGGCCGTGGCCGATGGCCTCGTGCAGCAGGATGCCCGGCCAGCCCGGGCCGAGCACCACCGTCATCTCGCCGGCCGGCGCGGGCCGCGAATCGAGGTTGGTCAATGCCGACTTGACCGCCTGATCCACATACTCGGCGATGTGCGCGTCGTCGAAATAGGCCAGGCCGAAGCGGCCGCCGCCGCCGCCCGAACCCATTTCGCGGCGGCCGTTCTGCTCGGCGATCACCGTGACCGAGAGCCGCACCAGCGGCCGCACGTCGGCGGCCAGCGTGCCGTCGGCGCGCGCGACCAGCACCACGTCGTATTCGCTCGCGAGGCCGGCCATCACCTGCGCCACGCGCGGATCGCGCGAGCGGGCCAGCTTTTCGACCTTTCCGAGCAGCTCGACCTTGGCCGTGCTGTCGAGCGTGGAGATCGGATCGATGCCGTCGTAGAGCGAACGGCTGCTCGCTATCCTGCGCGCCGGCGTCTTCACGCGCGCCGTGCGGCCCGCGGACGAAATGGCGCGAACCGTGCGCGCCGCATCGAGCAGCGAGGCTTCGGAGATGTCGTCCGAATAGGCGAACGCCGTCTTCTCGCCGCTCACTGCGCGCACGCCCACGCCCTGGTCGATGCTGAAGCTGCCGGTCTTGACGATGCCCTCCTCCAGGCTCCAGCCCTCGCTGCGGGTGTACTGGAAGTACAGGTCGGCATCGTCGACCTTGTGCGCCGTGATTTCGGCGAGTGCGCGCGACAGATGCGACTCGTCGAGACCGAAGGGCGTGAGCAGGAGTTGTTGCGCCGTGGCGAGGCGCTCGATGGTGGGTTCGCGACTGATCATGAAACCATTCTAGGGCGGCACCCCTGGCTGCGCCGGCCGCAGGGTCAGGTCTGAATGAGGCGCTTGGCGCGGGAGATGGACATGAGGATGCCCAGACCAAGCCCCAGCGTCACCATCGCGGTACCGCCATAGCTGATGAAAGGCAACGGCACACCCACCACAGGCAGGATGCCGCTCACCATCCCCATGTTCACGAAGGCATAGGTGAAGAAGATCATCGTCACCGCGCCGGCCAGCAGACGGGAGAACAGCGTCGGCGCATCCGATGCGATCGCCAGTCCGCGCAGGATCAGCAGGATGAAGGCGGCGATCAGCGCCAGGTTGCCCACCAGGCCGAACTCCTCGGCATAGGCCGCGAAGATGAAATCGGTGGTGCGTTCGGGGATGAATTCGAGGTGCGTCTGCGTGCCCTGCATGAAGCCCTTGCCGCCGACGCCGCCGGAGCCGATCGCGATCATCCCCTGGATGATGTGGAAGCCCTTGCCCAGCGGATCCTTGCTCGGGTCGAGCAGCGTGCAGACGCGCTGCTTCTGGTAGTCGTGCAACACCTTCCAGTCGACGCCGTCGGCGCACAGCTGCGACTCGAAACCCACGATCAGCGAGATCGCGACCAGGCCGATCACCACCGGCGGCACGATCAGCTTCCACGACAGACCGGCAAAGAAGATCACCGACATGCCGGCTGCGAGCACCAGCAGCGCCGTGCCGAGGTCGGGCTGCTTCATGATCAGGCCGATCGGCACCGCCAGCAGCACCGTGGCCACCACGAAGTCGAGCGGCCGCAACTGCCCCTCGCGGCGCTGGAACCACCAGGCCAGCATCAGCGGCATCGCGATCTTCAGGATCTCGCTCGGCTGGATCACGACACCGACGTTGATCCAGCGCCTGGCCCCCTTCTTGGTCAGGCCGAAGAGCGCCACCGCGATCAGCAGCGCCACGCCCAGCGTATAGAGCGGCACGGCGAACACCATGAGCCGCTGCGGCGGGATCTGCGCCACCACGAACATGATGAAGCCTGCGATCAGCATGTTGCGCCCATGGTCCACGAAGCGGCTGCCATGGTCGTAGCCCGACGAGTACATCGTCAGCATGCCGGCGCAGGCGAGCAGGAAGACCGCGAACGCGATGAAGCCGTCGAAACCCTGGAAGATGGGCAGCACGCGCCGCACGAGCGAGGGTTGATGGAGGACGGCCGACATGGACGCGAATTATCCGCGCCGGCGCGGCCCGTTCAATCGATATCGAGCCGAACGACCGTGCGGCCGGGTCGGCTTTCGACCGCCAGCCACGCCCCGATCGCGGCGGCGCGCTCGCAGATCGCGCGCGGCATGCTCGAGGCGTCGTAGCCGCGGCCGTTGTCGATCACGCACAGGCGCAGCGCCGGCCCCGCCATCGCCGCCTCGATGCGCAGCACCGTGGCCTGCGCGTGCTGCAGCACGTTGGAAATCGCCTCGAACAGCAGGAACTGCAGCTGCCGCATCGCCTGCGCGTCGAGGCGCTCGACCGGCGACAGCTCGTCCACGGCCCATTGCAGCTCGATGTTCGAGGCCGCAAAGCGCGACCCGAGCCGATAGCGCAGCGCGGCCAGCAGCGCGCCGACGTCGCCGGGCGGCAGCTGGATCGAATCGATCGAGAGCTTCAACTGGTCGAGCGAATCGCGCAGGGTGCGCAGCAATTCCTCGGGCTTCGCGTCGCCCGATTGCAGTTGGCGAATGGCCGCGCTGATGTGCGAGCCCACGCCGTCGTGCATGTCGCGCAGGATCCGCTGCCGCTCCAGCGCCGTGGCCTGTTCGCGTGCGGCCCGTTCGAGCCGCCCGTAGGTCGCGGCCAGTTCGCGTTCGCGATCCGCCACCTTGGCGGTGAGCGTGGCGAGCAGTTCGCGCGCCTGCTGGCTGGCGGTGCGAAAGCGCGTCACCACGATCGTGAGCAGCGCGATGCCGAAGAAGACCGAGGTGTAGCGCACCCAGGTGGTATCGCCGTAGGAATCGCTGACCCGGATCACCACCCAGTCGCGCAGCCCGATCAGCACGGTGAGCACGGCCACGCTGGACAGCAGCACCCGCGCGATGTTCGGCCGCAGCACCGTCGCCAGCACGAAACCGCCGATATAGACGGCGATGCCGGCGATCTCGAACCCGAGCCAGCCGGTCAGCCACTGGGGCTCGGCGCGCGCGAGGGACAACCACGTCGAGGACACTGCGCCCACGAACATCACGGCCATGGCCCATCGCATCCATCGCACGCTGGCATGCCGATGCCAGCCGGCGACGTGGTGGCAGAACAGCACGGCCGACACCACCCAGCCCGAATAGCAGGCGGTCATCAACACGCCCCACGCCACCCAGGGCAGCGGTGGATTCGCGATCGCGCCGTCGGCCACGCGCAGCGCCCAGCAGAACTCCGCCAGCGCCGCCCAGAGGTACACGCCCTCGCGCCGCCGACCGTCGGCAGCGCTGGTGTCGAGCTGCGTGAGCCAGAGCGCGAAGGCCGTGACACTGACGACCAGGCTGAAGGCCGCCAGCAGCACGGATCCCGAGAAGCGCCACGCATACGCGCTCGCGAACAGATCGGCGCTCACCGTGCTCGCGGGCCCGAGCACGGGCGCCGACAGGCCCGCACGGCGGCCCGTGTCGGCGCGGATCCGGATCCGCAACAGGTTGTCGCCGGGCCGCAGCAGCCTGGCGGGCACGGCGATGAAGCGCGGGATCTTGGCGTAGTCGCCACCGTCGCTGTACGCCAGGCTGCCGTTGGCCTCCACCAGTTCCCCGTTGAGCTCGACCGAGAAGGAAGTGCCGACGCGCGCCAGGTAGATGCCCCACGGCACATCGGGCTGCCGCTCCAGCGAGAAGGGCAGATCGAAGCTCGCCACGCCGGGCTGAGCCGCCTGGTGCCGGTCCCAGTGATAGGGCAGATCGACCGCCTCGGTCTGCGTGCGGCCCGCGACCGTGGTGGTGACCGTCGCCGCGTTCAGCACTTGCAGGTCGGAGCCCGCCCACGCGCCTGCCAGCGCGCACCAGAGCAGCAGTGCCGTGCCCGCCCGGAAACCGCTGCGGAGCCAGGCCTGCATGGCGCGCCTCAGCCCGGGTGGCGCAGCAGCCCCAGGCGCATCGCCTCGAACACCGCTTCGTTCTTGGAATGCACCGCCAGCTTGCCGTAGAGATTCTTGATATGCGTCTGCACCGTGTGCACACTCAGCGCGTGCAGCCGCGCGATTTCGGCATAGGAGAAACCGCGCGCGATCAGCGCCAGCACCTCCTGCTCGCGCTTGGACAGCAGCGGGCGCCCGGGCAGGATCGCGGCCGCCGCGTCAACGGCCTCGGGCGCTGGCGCAGCATCCGCCGGACGGTTCTCGTCCTGCAGGCTGCGGTACTTGGCCAGCACGCGGCGCGCGACCATCGGCGAGATCGGCGAACCGCCCGCCTTCATGTCGAGAATGGTGCAGGCAATGCTCTCCGGCGCATCGTCCTTGTGGATGTAGCCGACCGCACCGGCCTCGATGCTGGCCAGCACGTTGTCCTCGTCGCCGAACACGGAGATCACCAGCGGCTCGCACTGCGGGTAGCGGGCCACGGCCTCCTGGATCACCCGCAGCCCGCTGCCATCCGGCAGACCCAGATCGACCAGCAGCACGTCCGGCGCCGGGGCTAGGCCTTCCAGCAGCGACAGCGCGTCGTGCACCGTCCCTGCGCTGGCGAGCCACCGGAGCTTCGTGCAACGACCGATGCTCTCCTCGAAAAAGGCGCGGGTCGGCCCGTCGTCTTCGACGATCACCACGCCCCACGGCAGGGTCGCGCCGTCGTCGGGCATTTCGTTTTGTTGCATCACGATGAGCATAAAGCCCGTCGACGGACGGAAACTCCGAAAATTACCTGATTCATGGGATTCGGGCGCAACTCGGCCCCTCCACACTCTGCTGCGCCGCTTCCCGACCGAACCCGATTGCCTCTCCATGCCTCCCGCGACCCACCTGCTCTACCTCCACGGCTTCCGCTCTTCTCCGCAGTCGGCCAAGGCCAGCCAGATGGCACGGCGCGTGGCCGAGCGGCATCCCGGCGTCGAATGGTGGTGCCCCCAGCTGCCGCCCTCGCCGCGCGATGCCATCGACCTGGTGATGCGCGGCATCGCGGGCTGGCCGCGCGCATCCATGGCCGTGGTCGGCTCCTCACTCGGCGGCTTCTATGCCACCTACGTGACCGGCATGACCCGCTGCCGCGCCGTGCTGCTGAACCCCGCCGTGCACCCCGCGCGGGACCTGGCCCGCCACATCGGCGACCAGACCCTGTGGCATGACCCCGCGGAGCACTTTTATTTCCGCCCCGAGTACATCGACCAGTTGCGCACCCTCGACGTCGGCCCGCTGACCCGGCCCGAACGCGTCCTCGCGATCGTCGCCAAGGGCGACGAAGTGCTGGATTGGCGCGAGATGTCGGCCCGCTACCCCGGCAGCCGCGTCAAGCTGCTCGAAGGCGGCGACCATGCGCTGTCCGACTTCGAGCGCCACCACCTCGACGACGTGATGGCCTTTCTCGACCTCAAATAGCGAAAGAGAACGGCCCCCCGGGCGGCCCTGCCTCCTTCCAGGAACACCGCGGAACCGGCTTCGCCGGGCCGCTGGTGTTGCCCCCGGCAGGGGGTTGGCGTAGCGACACGAAGTGCGCGCAGCCTGGGGGCGAGCAAAGGCTCATGGGACAATCCAACCCATGTTTGTATTGTTCGAAGAAGCCGGCAAATACCTCGGCGGCCGCATCCTGTCGGAAGCGGAGGCCTCGGCGCAGGTCGAGCTCGACAGCGGCAAGCGCGTCAAGGTCAAGAGCGCCCACATCGTGCTGCGCTTCGAGAAGCCGGCACCGGCCGCGCTGATCGCCGAGGCCCGCGAACTCGCGGCCGCGATGGATCTGGACCTGGCCTGGGAATTCGCGCCCGAAGGCGAGTTCGGCTTCGGCGAACTGGCGGTCGACTACTTCCAGGCCCATCCCACGCTGACGCAGCAGGCCGCGGCGCTGCTGGCGCTGTTCGAGGCGCCGCACTACTTCCGCCGCGCCGGCAAGGGGCGCTTCAAGAAGGCGCCGGCCGAGATCCTGCAGCAGGCCCTGGCCGCCATCGAAAAGAAGAAAGCCGTCCAGGCGCAGATCACGCAGTGGGCGGCCGAACTGGCCGACGGCCTCTGCCCGGCGCCGGTGCGCGAGCAGCTCTACAAGATCCTGTTCCGCCCCGACAAGAACGCGCCCGAATACAAGGCCGTGGTCGAAGCGGCCCGCGCCACGCAGCGGCCGCCGCTCGATCTGCTGCAGCGCGCCGGCGCGATCGACTCGGCCTACCAGTTCCACTGGCGCCGCTTCCTGTTCGAGAACTTTCCCAAGGGCACCGGCTTTCCGGCCCTCAGCGCGCCGGCCATCACCGATGACCTGCCGCTCGCCGACGTGCAGGCCTTCTCGATCGACGATTCGCAGACCACCGAGATCGACGACGCGCTCTCGGTCCGCGGCCTGGGCCAGGACACGGTGGTCGTCGGAGTCCACATCGCGGCGCCGGGCCTGGCGCTGGTGCCGGGCAGCCCGATCGACCAGGTGGCGCGTGCGCGCATGTCGACCGTCTACATGCCGGGCCACAAGATCACGATGCTGCCCGACGAGGTGGTCGAGACCTACACCCTGCAGGAAGGGCGCGACTGCCCCGCCGTCTCGCTTTACGCGAGCTTCGACACGGCCACGCTGGAACTGAAATCCACCGAGACCAGGCTGGAGCGCGTGCCGATCGTCGCCAACCTGCGCCATGACCAGCTCGACGGCTTCGTCACGCAGCCCTGGCTCGAGGATGCCTCGGTGGCCGACAGCGACGCGCCCGAAGCCGCACGGCGGCTGCGCGAACCGCTGTCCTTCCTGTTCCGCCTCGCAAAGCATCTGAAGGCGCAGCGCGAGGTGGTGCGCGGCAAGCCCGAGAACTTCAACCGGCCCGACTACAACTTCCGCCTGGTCGGCAACGACGGCGAGCCCACCGGCAACGAGCAGGTCCAGATCAGCACCCGCCAGCGCGGTGCGCCGCTCGACCTGATCGTCTCCGAAGCGATGATCCTGGCCAACAGCAGCTGGGGTGGCTGGCTCGGCGAGCTCGGTGTGCCCGGCCTCTACCGCAGCCAGGCCAGCCTGGCGCCGGGCATCAAGGTGCGCATGGGCACGCGGGCCTTGCCGCATGCCGGCCTCGGCGTGAAGAGCTATGCGTGGAGCACTTCGCCGCTGCGCCGCTACACCGACCTCGTGAACCAGTGGCAGATCATCGCCGCGGCGCGCCACGGCAAGACCGCCGCGCTCGCGGCGCCGTTCAAGCCGAAGGACGCCGAGCTGTTCTCCATCCTCTCGGGCTTCGACGCCGCCTACGCGACCTACAACGCGCACCAGGGCGGCATGGAACGCTTCTGGACGCTCGAATACCTGCGGCAGCAGGCCATCACCGAACTCGACGCGACCTTGATCAAGGACCTGCCGAACGGCGCCCTGGTGCGGGCCGACACGCTGCCGCTGGTGTTCCCGGTCACGGGCACGCAAGGGCTGATGCGCGGCGCCCGCGTGCGCGTCAAGCTCGGCGACATCGACGAGATCGCGCTCGACATCCACGGCACGGTCGTCGAGCGCCTCGACACCGCGCCGGCGCAAGTCGCGGCCGAGGACGAAAGCGGCGACGACGAAGAAGTCGCCGGTCCCATTGCGATCGCTGTCGACCTCGCCGACAGCGAGGCGGCCGCACCGGAAAGCGCGCCTGCATGAACCTGCGCGACCTGAGCACGCTGCAGATTGCGCTCGGCCTGTCGGTCCTGGCGCATGCGGTGCTGCTCTCGGTGCGCTTCATCGATCCCGAATCCTTCAACCGCGTCTTCAAGGAAACGCCGCTCGAAGTCATCCTGGTCAACGCCAGGAGCAACGAGCGGCCCGACAAGGCCATGGCCATCGCCCAGGCGTCGCTGGCCGGTGGCGGCGATCTCGACAAGGGCCGCGCCACCAGCCCGCTGCCGCCTTCCACCTTCACCGCGGTCGGCGACTCGATGGACGATGCGCAGCGCCAGGTCGAAGCCATGCAGGCTCAGCAGATGATGATGCTGGCCCAGATCAAGCAGCAACTCGCCGCGATGCCGGTGCCGGATCCGCGCACCCAGGGCAACCCGAACGAAGCCGCCGCGCGCGAGGAGAAACGCCGCCAGCTGGTCGAGCTGCTGGCCGAGATCGAGCGCCGCGTCAACGAAGAGAACGCCCGGCCGCGCAAGCGCTACCTGAGCCCTGCCACCCGCGAGGCCGCCTACGCGGCCTACGTCGACGCACTGCGCCGGCGCGTCGAGATGCGCGGCACCGAGAACTTCCCCGAGATCGCCGGCAAGAAGCTCTACGGCGAGCTCACGATGATGGTGACCGTCAACTACGACGGCTCGATCCTCGGCACCGACATCGTCGAAAGCTCGGGTGACCGCCTGCTGGACCGGCGCGCGCAGGCCATCGTGCGCAGCATCGGCAACTTCGGCAAGTTCACCGACGCGATGCGCCGCCAGACCGACCAGATCGTGCTGCCCTCGCGCTTCAAGTTCACCCACGACGAGACGCTCGAGACGCAGCTTTCGTCAAAGCAATGAGCGCAACGCCATGGACTTGTACTGCGTGATGGGCAACCCGGTCGAGCACAGCCGCTCGCCGTGGATTCATGCGCGCTTCGCCGAACTCACCGGACAGACGATGCGCTACGGCCGCCGCCTGGTCGCGCTCGGCGGCTTTGCCGACGGCGTGGCCGCATTCCGCGCCGACGAGACCGAAGGCACGGCGCGCGGCTGCAACGTCACCGTGCCCTTCAAGTTCGATGCAGCCGCGCTGGCGCAGCACCTCAGTCCGCGCGCCGCGCTGGCGCAAGCGGTCAACGTGCTGAGTTTCCGCGAGGACGGCATCCACGGCGACAACAGCGACGGCGTCGGGCTGGTCCACGACATCACGGCCCATGCGGGCGTGGCGCTCGCGGGCAGCGACGTGCTGCTGCTCGGCGCCGGCGGCGCCGCGGCCGGCGTGCTGGGCCCGCTGCTCGAAGCCGGGCCACGCCGGCTGGTGGTCGCCAACCGCACGCTGGCCCGCGCGATCGCGCTGGTGCAGCGCCATGCGCCGCTCGCGCTGCAGCACCGTGTCACGCTCGAGGCGCAGGCGCTCGACGCGGTGCCGGGCCGTTTCGGCGTGGTGGTCAACGCCACCGCCTCCAGCCTGGCCGGCGGCGAGGTACCGGTGGCGGCCGGCGTGCTCGCGCCCGGCGCACTGGCGATCGACATGATGTACGGGCCGGCCGCCGCCGGCTTCATCCAGTGGGCGCGCGAGAACGGCGCCGTGCCGCGCGACGGCCTCGGCATGCTGATCGAGCAGGCCGCGCAAGCCTTCGCGACCTGGCGCGGCGTGCGGCCGCCGTCCGCGCAGGTGCTGGCCGAACTGCGCACCATCGTCGACTCGGCGTGAAGGCGATCCTTCGCTGGCTGCTGTGCCTGCTGATCGCGGGCCTCGCGCTCGAACTCTTCTTCGTGCTGCGCATCGCGACGATGGCGGCCATCGATCCGCAATCGACCGCCTTCCAGCGCTCCGAAGCGTGGCTGATCGCCACGCAGGGGCGCGGCAACGGCGATCGCGACTGGCAGCAGCGCTGGGTGCCTTATGCGCAGATCTCGGACAACCTCAAGCGCGCCGTGATCGCGAGCGAGGACAGCGAATTCATCTACCACCAGGGCGTCGAATGGGAAGCCATCGAGCGCGCGCGCCAGCGCAACGCCCGTGCCGAGGAGTTCGCCGCGCGGCGCGCTGCCCAGATGCGCGCACGCGGCAAGGAACCACGCCCGCCGCAGCTGCGCGGCGGCTCGACCATCACCCAGCAACTGGCCAAGAACCTGCTGCTCTCCGGTGAGCGCACGCTGCTGCGCAAGGGCCAGGAGCTGGTCCTGGCCACCACGCTCGAGATCATGCTGAGCAAAGAGCGCATCCTCGAGATCTATCTCAACAACGTCGAGTGGGGCGAAGGCGTGTTCGGCGCCGAGGCCGCGGCCGAGCGCTATTTCCGGAAGCCGGCCTCGCGCCTGAGCGCCGCCGAGGCAGCACGGCTCGCGGTGATGCTGCCGAGCCCCAAGTTCTTCGAGCACCATCCCGGCTCCGCCTACCTGGCCCATCGATCGGCCACCATCGTCGCGCGCATGCCGGCCGCCGAACTGCCCTGAGGCATCGCCCCGTATCATCGCGCGCATGTTGGCGAAGCTCATGGGATGGTTGTTGCTGGGGGCGATCCGGTTGCTGACCGGTGCGCAGGCGCGCTGGTATGGCTGCCCGCCCAAGGCCGAACAGCGGATCTACTTCGCCAACCACCAGAGCCATGTCGACCTGGTGATGATCTGGGCCGCGCTGCCCGAGGAGCTGCGCAGCATCACGCGCCCGATCGCGGCGCGCGACTACTGGGCCAACACGCCGTTCAAGCGCTGGATCACCACCGAGGTGTTCAACGCGGTGTACGTGGAACGCGGCGGTGCGGCATCGACCGCATCGACGGAGGGTCCCGCAGCGCCGGGCCCCGATCCGCTCGAACCGCTGGTCGAGGCGCTGCGAAGCGGCGACTCGATCATCATCTTCCCCGAGGGCACCCGCGGCCACACCGGCGAGCCGCAGAAATTCAAGTCGGGCCTGTTCACGTTGGCCACGCTGTTTCCCGAGGTGGTGCTGGTGCCGGCCTGGATCGACAACGTGCAGCGCGTGATGCCCAAGGGCGAGATCGTGCCGGTGCCGATCCTTTGCTCGGTCACCTTCGGCGCGCCGATCTGCGTCGAGCCGGGCGAAGAGCGCCGCCCTTTCCTGGACCGCGCGCGCGACGCGGTGATCGCACTGCGCTACGTGTAGGCCCGGATGAACGACTACCTTCGCCATCTCGCGCCGACGCACCAGGTCGCAGCGCTGTTCCTGATCGTCTTCGGCCTGCTGGTGACGGTCAGCACCATCGCCTTCCTGCTGACCTTCAAGGAGCGCCGCAATCCTCGGCACGATGCACTGTGGCAGGCCGAGCTGCTGCACTTTCGCGCCCTGCTTCGCACCAGCTGGTTCATGGTGGTGGTGTTCTGGATCGGCTGGGCGCTCGGCGAAACGGTCGCGACCGTGCTGTTTGCACTCATCGCATTCTTCGCGCTGCGCGAGTTCATCACGCTGTCGCCGACACGGCGCGGCGATCACCGCAGCCTGATCCTGGCTTTCTTCGTGGTGCTGCCGATCCAGTTCTGGCTGGTTGCGACGGCGCGCTTCGACCTGTTCACCGTGTTCATTCCGGTCTACGCCTTTCTCGCGATCCCGGTCGTGAGCGCACTGGCCGATGACCCGAACCAGTTTCTCGAACGCAATGCCAAGCTGCAGTGGGGCATCATGGTCTGCGTCTACGGTATGAGCCATGTGCCGGCGCTGCTGCTGCTGTCCTTTCCGGGCTATGAAGGCAAGAGCGCCTTCCTCGTGTTCTTCCTGGTGTTCGTGGTGCAGACCTGCATGCTGACCCAGCATCTGATATCGCGCCGCAGCAGCTTGCCCGCGGAGCCCGACGCCGAAACGCCTGCAGTGCCCGAAGCGCCCGAACGCGGTCTCGGCGCGATCTGGCAACGCCTGTTCCGCCAGGCGCCCTTCGCGCCGCACGTGAGCCGCAGCTTCAACTGGACCAGCTGGGCGATCGGCATGGTGATCGCGAGTCTGGTCGGCGCGCTGTTCTCGTTCATCACGCCCTTCGGCTTCGGACAGGCACTGGCGATGTCGCTGATCGCCTGCGTCGCGGGCTCGATGGGGCACCTGGTGATGAAGGCGCTGAAGCGCGACCGCGGCATTCCCAACTGGGGCCAGCGCGGCGTCGGCATCACGGGCGCCAACGGGCTGCTGGACCGCGTCGATGCGCTGTGCTTCGCGGCACCGATCTTCTTCCATTCAGTCCGTTGGTACTTCGGCGTATGAAGGTGCCATGCGAATCCTAGGCATCGACCCCGGCCTGCAGACCACCGGCTTCGGCGTGGTCGATGTGGACGGCCATGCGCTGCGCTATGTCGCCAGCGGCACGATCACCACCCGCCACCTCGGCACCGGCGAATTGCCTGCGCGGCTCAAGGTGCTGTTCGATGGTATCGGCGAGATCGCAGAGCGCTACAAGCCCGATGCGGCGGCGGTGGAGATCGTGTTCGTCAACGTCAATCCGCAATCGACGCTGCTGCTCGGCCAGGCGCGCGGCGCCTGCCTGACGGCACTGGTCACGAGCAATCTCACGGTCGCCGAATACACCGCGCTGCAGATGAAGCAAGCCGTCGCCGGCCACGGTCGCGCCGCGAAGGCGCAGGTCCAGGAGATGGTCAAGCGCCTGCTGCACCTGCCGGGCGTGCCGGGCAGCGACGCGGCCGACGCGCTGGGGATCGCGATCACGCATGCGCATGTGGGCGCCTCGATGGCGCGGCTCAGCCAGGCAACGACGCTGGGGCGCAGCACCAACGGCGTGTACCGGCAGGGGCGTACGCGCTGAAAATCAGGCGACTCGTTCTGCGATCAACACCGCAAAGAACCCGAACGCCGCCAGCAGCGTCCACTTCAGCACGACCCACCCGAAGCGCCGGTACTTGAGCCGCCCCGTCCCCGCATAGAACGCGAACGACGCCCCGGCCACCAGCAACAGCAGCAGGATGGCCCAGCGGAACAGCAGCATCGACCGGCGTGCCTACCAGGCCCGCGCGACTTCGGCGAAGCCGGCCGGCGCGCGCTTCTCGTCGTCGAAGGTCACGACCTCGTAGGCGTCTTCGTGCGCCAGCAGTTCGCGCAGCAGCTTGTTGTTGAGCGCGTGGCCGGAACGGTAGGCGCTGTAGGCGGCCAGCAGAGGCCGGCCGATCACGTAGAGATCGCCCATCGCATCGAGGATCTTGTGCTTGACGAACTCGTCGTCGTAGCGCAGCCCGCCTGCATTGAGCACCTTGGTATCGTCCATCACGATCGCGTTGTCGAGCCCGCCGCCGAGCGCGAGCCCCTTCGAGCGCATGTACTCGACCTCCTTGGTGAAGCCGAAGGTGCGCGCGCGCGCGATGTCGCGACTGTACGAACCGCTGCCGAGGTCGAACTCGACGCGCTGGCCGGTCGAATTGACCACGCGGTGGTCGAAGTCGATCTCGAAGCTGAGCTTGTAGCCGTGGTAAGGCGCGAGGCGCGCCCACTTGCCCTCGGCGCCCTCGCCTTCGCGCACCTCGACCGGCCGCGTGACGCGGATGAAGCGGCGCGCGGCCTTCTGCAGCTCGATGCCCGCGCTTTGCAGCAGGAACACGAAGGACGATGCCGAGCCGTCGAGGATCGGCACCTCGTCGGCCGTGATGTCGATCTGCAGGTTGTCGATGCCCAGGCCGGCGCAGGCCGACATCAGGTGCTCGACGGTCTGCACCTTGGCACCGCCCGAGGACACGGTCGACGCGAGCCGCGTGTCGGTCACGGCCTCGGCCGTCATCGCGATCGACACCGGCTCGGGCAGATCGACGCGGCGGAACACGATGCCGAAATCGACCGGCGCCGGCCGCAGCGTCAGCTCGACCCGCTGGCCGCTGTGCAGGCCCACGCCGACGGCACGGGTGATGGATTTGAGGGTTCGTTGGGCAAGCACGGCACCGATTTTAGGAGCGCGAGGTGTCCGGCGTACCGTCCGCCTCGCTATGTCCGCGATAGCCGCCATATCCGCCCGGGCGTGCTCAATCCGCCTGCCTGCGCAGGAAGGCCGGAATCTCGAAGTCGTCCATGCCACCCGACGACAGCGCATCCACCTTGGCCGCGGCCATCGTGCGGTTGGTGCGCCACACGCTGGGCACCGCCATGCCTTCGTAGTTGGGCTGGCCGCTCGGATGCGCGCCGCCGCCCAGCGTCGGCACGTGGAACGGAATGTTGTCCGTGCCGGTGCGGATCACTTCCAGCGTCGGCGCCTGGCGGCGCGCGTCCTGGCGCGAGAGGCCGGTCGCGACCACGGTCACGCGCATCTCGTCGCCGAGGCTTTCGTCGTAGGCCGCGCCGTAGATCACATGCGCATCGGGCGAAGCGTAGGCGCGGATGGTGTTCATCGCCAGCTTCGATTCGCTCAGCTTGAGCGAACCCTTCGAGGCCGTCACCAGCACCAGCACGCCCTTGGCACCCGAGAGGTCGATGCCTTCGAGCAGCGGGCAGGCCACGGCCTGCTCGGCGGCGATGCGCGCGCGGTCCGGGCCGCTGGCCGCGGCCGTGCCCATCATGGCCTTGCCGGGTTCACCCATCACGGTGCGCACGTCCTCGAAGTCGACGTTGACGTTGCCGTACTCGTTGATGATCTCGGCGATGCCGCCGACGGCATTCTTGAGCACGTCGTTGGCATGCGCAAAGGCCTCGTCCTGCGTGACCTCGTCGCCCAGCACTTCGAGCAGCTTCTCGTTCAGGATCACGATCAGCGAATCGACGTTGGCTTCGAGCTCGGCCAGGCCGGCATCGGCATTGGTCATGCGCTTGCCGCCTTCCCAGTCGAAGGGCTTGGTCACCACGCCGACGGTGAGGATGCCCATCTCCTTGGCCACGCGCGCGATCACCGGCGCCGCGCCGGTGCCGGTGCCGCCGCCCATGCCGGCGGTGATGAACAGCATGTGCGCGCCCTGGATGGCGCCGCGGATGTCGTCCACCGCGACCTCGGCGGCCTCGCGGCCGATCTCGGGCTTGCTGCCTGCGCCGCGGCCCGTGAGGCCGAGCTGGATGGTCTTGTGCGCGTTGCTGCGGTTGAGCGCCTGCGCGTCGGTGTTGGCGCAGACGAACTCCACGCCCTGCACCCTGCGCTCGATCATGTGCGCGACCGCGTTGCCGCCGCCGCCGCCGACACCGATCACCTTGATCTGCGTGCCCTGGTTGAATTCTTCGACTTCGATCATTTCGATGGCCATTTTCTGACTCCTAAATTTGCAGTTGCCGTGTATATGAATTGAATGTTCTTCTAGCTGACCGGAAGGGTTCTCAGGATGGTGGCCCGGTTCGTCGCCATCGCTCGTTGAAATGCCGCGAAGGGCTGGCGCGAACGACCGCGCCCTTGTTCCAGGAACACCGCGGAGCCGGCTCTGCCGGTCCGCCGGTGTTGCCCCCTGCAAGGGGGTTGGCGGAGCGACACGAAGTGCGCGAAGACTGGGGGTGCATCAAAAGTTCCCCACGATGAAATCCTTGAAGCGGCCGAAGGCCGTCTTCACGGAGCCGTTCTTCTGCGCCACCTTGAAGCCGCGCAGCCGCGCATAACGCGCTTCCTCGAGCAGGCCCATCACGGTCGCGGCGCGCGGCTGCGCGACCATGTCGGACAGCGCGCTCGAATACTTCGGAATCCCTCGGCGCACCGGCTTGAGGAAGATGTCCTCGCCGAGCTCGATCATCCCGGGCATCACCGCGCTGCCGCCGGTCAGCACCACGCCCGAGGACAGCACCTCTTCGTAGCCCGACTCGCGCACCACCTGCTGCACCAGCGAGAAGATCTCCTCCACGCGCGGCTCGATCACGCCGGCCAGCGCCTGCTTGCTCAGCATGCGCGGGCCGCGGTCGCCGAGGCCCGGCACCTCGACCTGGGTCTCGGGGTCGGCCAGCAGCTGCTTGGCGTAGCCGTTCTCGACCTTGATGTCCTCGGCGTCCTTGGTCGGCGTGCGCAGCGCCATCGCGATGTCGCTGGTGATCAGGTCGCCGGCGATCGGGATCACCGCGGTGTGGCGGATCGCGCCGTTGGTGAAGATCGCGACGTCGGTAGTGCCGGCGCCGATGTCGACCAGCACCACGCCGAGCTCGCGCTCGTCCTCGGTCAGCACCGCGAGGCTGGAGGCCAGCGGGTTGAGCATCAGCTGGTCGACCTCGAGGCCGCAGCGGCGCACGCACTTGATGATGTTCTCGGCCGCGCTCTGTGCGCCGGTCACGATGTGCACCTTCGCTTCGAGCCGCATGCCGCTCATGCCGATCGGCTCCTTGACGTCCTGGCCGTCGATCACGAATTCCTGCGGCTCGACCAGGAGCAGGCGCTGGTCGCTGGAGATGTTGATGGCGCGCGCCGTCTCCACCACGCGGGCCACGTCGGCCTGCGTGACTTCCTTGTCCTTGACCGCGACCATGCCGCTCGAGTTGATGCCGCGGATGTGGCTGCCGGTGATGCCGGTGTAGACGCGGCCGATCTTGCAGTCGGCCATCAGCTCCGCTTCCTTGAGCGCCTGCTGGATGCTCTGCACCGTGGCGTCGATGTTCACCACCACGCCGCGCTTGAGCCCGTTGCTGGGCGCGATGCCGAGGCCGGCGAGCTTGAGCTCGCCGTTGGGCAGCACCTCGGCCACCACCGCCATCACCTTGGCGGTACCGATGTCGAGGCCGACAACCAGGTCTTTGTATTCCTTGGACATGAAACTTCCTCTGTTCGCTATTTTTTCTTCGCGTCCGGTGCGACCGTGGTCACGCCGTGCAAGCGCAATGCGTAGCCATCGTTGTGCCGCAGATCGGCGCCCTCCACCGCAGCGAGCGTGCGCCCGTAGCGGCTTGCCACCGGCGTCACCGTGCGCAGGAAACGCTGCGTACGGGCCACCACTTCATCGCCCGACCCGCGGCCGAGTTCGATCACCGCACCGGTCTCCAGCACGACGCGCCAGCTGCCGCGGCTCGACAGCGAGAGATCGTCGATCGTCAGGTCGTAGGGCTGGAACAGCGGCTGCAACACGCGGTACATGCCCAGCACCTGGCCGGCCTGTTCGACCGGCCCGTCCAGGCGCGGCAAGCCGTCGTCGACCTCGGCCACGTTGGCCTCGAACACCTCGCCGAAGCCGTTGATCAGCTTCGAGTCGGCGTCGTCGCCCCAGTGCGCGACCGGCACCTGCTCGGTCAGCGTCGCGCGCAGCTTGTTCGGAAACTCGCGCCGCACCACCGCCTTGCGCACCCAGGGCACCGACTCGAAGGCGGTGCGTGCGCGCGTCAGATCGATGGTGAAGAAGTTGCCCGACAGCTGCGGCGTCACGTTGGCGCGCAGGGTGACGGCGTTGTTGTGCGTGATGTCGCCGTCGACCTTGATGCCGGCGATCGGAAAGAAGGGCTGGCGCAGCACCCACCACGCGCCCGCGGCCAGCAGCACGAGCACGAACGACGCGAACACCAGCGCCGCGGTCGCGTTCATGAGCTTGACGTCGAAGGGCACGGGGATGCTGTCGGTCATACAGAGAACTCCCCCAGGCTGCGCCGCTGCGCGGCTGCGCCAACCCCCTCGCAAGCGAGGGGGCGAGCACCTTCGGGCGGCCGTGCGGTGCTCATCGTTCCTCCGCCTTCGAATCGAGCGTGGCCGAGGCCAGCACGCGCAGGCACAGGTCTTCGTAGGCGATGCCCGCCGCGCGGGCCGACATCGGCACCAGCGAATGGGTGGTCATGCCGGGCGAGGTGTTCATCTCCAGCAGGAAGGGCTTGCGGTCGCTGGCGCGGATCATCAGGTCGGCGCGGCCCCAGCCGCGGCAGCCGAGCTGGTGGTAGGCCGCCAGCGTGATGCGCCGGATCTCCTGTTCTTCCGCCGGCGGCAGGCCGCTCGGGCAGTGGTACTTGACCTCGTCGGTGAAGTACTTGTTCTGGTAGTCGTAGGCACCTTCGGGCGCAGCGATGCGCACCACCGGCAGCGCCTCGGCGCCGAGCCCGCTGCCCAGCACCGGGCAGGTGACTTCCTCGCCTTCGATGAATTCCTCGCACAGCACATCGTGGTCGTAGCGCACCGCGAGCGCGACGGCATCCTGCATCTGCGAATAGCCCTCGACCTTGGTCACGCCGATCGAGGAGCCCTCGCGCGGCGGCTTCACGATCACCGGCAGGCCCAGCACGTCGGGCACCGCCAGCACCTGCTCGCGGCTCTGCTGGTCGAAGGCCAGGCGCACGTAGCGCGGCGTCGGCAGGCCGTCGGCCTGCCAGATGCGCTTGGTCATGACCTTGTCCATCGCCACGCTGGAGGCCATCACGCCGGAGCCGGTGTAGGGAATGCCGAGCAATTCGAGCGCACCCTGCACCGTGCCGTCCTCGCCGTGGCGGCCATGCAGCACGACGAAGCAGCGCGCGAAGCCGTCGCGCCGGAGTTCCCACAATTCGCGCTCGGCCGGATCGAAGGCGTGCGCATCGACGCCGCGCGAGCGCAGCGCGGCAAGCACGCCGGTGCCCGACATGATCGAGATCTCGCGTTCGGCCGAGCTGCCGCCGAACAGCACCGCGACTTTGCCCATGGCCTTCGGATCGATCGGTTTCACAGTGCCCTCCCTTCGCGCGTGAGGCGCTCCGACTTCGGCGATGCGGCGCCGCCGAGTTCGACCACCTTGGCCGGCACGGCGCCGATCGAACCCGCGCCCATGCAGATCACGACGTCGCCGTCGCGTGCGTTGTCGAGGATGGCCTGCGGCATCGCGGCGATCTCGTCGACGAACACCGGCTCGACCTTGCCCGCCACGCGCAGCGCGCGCGCCAGCGAACGGCCGTCCGCGGCCACGATCGGCGCCTCGCCGGCCGCATAGACCTCGCCCAGCAGCACCGCGTCGGCCTGGCCGATGACCTTGACGAAATCCTCGAAGCAATCGCGCGTGCGCGTGAAGCGGTGCGGCTGGAAGGCCAGCACCAGCCGCCGGCCCGGGAAGGCGCCGCGCGCCGCGGCGATGGTGGCGGCCATCTCGACCGGATGATGGCCATAGTCGTCGATCAGCGTGAAGCTGTCCTGCACGCTCGCGGTCTTGAGACGCACCTCGCCATAGCGCTGGAAGCGCCGGCCCACGCCCTTGAAGTCGGCCAGGCCGCGCTGCACCGCCTCGTCGGGCACGTTGAGCTCGACCGCCACCGCGATCACCGACAGCGCATTCAGCACGTTGTGCTCGCCCGGCAGGTTCAGCACGATGTCCAGGTCCGGCAGCGTGACGCCGTTGCGCCGCTGGGCGGTGAAATGCATCTGGGCACCGACGGCGCGCACGTTGACCGCGCGCACCTGGGCCTCCTCGTTGAAGCCGTAGCTGGTGACCGGGCAGGACACCTCGGTCACGATCGCGCGCACCGCCGCGTCGTCGGTGCACAGGATCGCGACGCCGTAGAACGGCATGCGGTGCAGGAAGTCGACGAAGGCCTTCTGCAGGCGCGCGAAGTCGTGGCCATAGGTCTCCATGTGGTCGGCGTCGATGTTCGTGACCACGGCCATGATCGGCAGCAGGTTCAGGAACGAGGCATCCGATTCGTCGGCCTCCACCACGATGTAGTCGCCGCTGCCGAGCTGGGCATTGGCGCCCGCGCTGTTGAGCCGGCCACCGATGACGAAGGTCGGGTCGAGCCCGGCGGCGGCGAGCACGCTCGCGACCAGGCTGGTGGTGGTGGTCTTGCCGTGGGTACCGGCGATCGCGATGCCCTGCTTGAGGCGCATCAGCTCGGCCAGCATCAGGGCGCGCGGCACCACCGGGATGCGCTTCTCGCGCGCCGCCACGACCTCGGGATTGTCGGCATGCACGGCGGTCGAGGTGACGACCGCATCGGCACCGGCGATGTTCGCCGCATCGTGGCCGACGAAGGTCGCGATACCGAGGCCGGCGAGCCGCTTGAGCGTCGCGCTGTCGGCCAGGTCGGAGCCGGAGATCCTGTAGCCGAGGTTGAACAGGATCTCGGCGATGCCGCTCATGCCGGCGCCGCCGAGGCCGACGAAGTGGATGTGACGGATCGCATGCTTCATAGGGCAAGCTCCTCGCAGGCGCGGACGACTGCATCGACCGCTTCGGTCTTGCGCATCGTCTTGGCCTTGATGGCGCGCTCCAGCAGCGCGGGGCGGTCGGTTTTCTGTAGCAAGTCGGCCAGCAATTCGGGTGTGAGTTCGGTCTGTTGAACGAGCCAGCCGCCGCCCGCGTCGACGAGGAAGCGCGCGTTGGTGGTCTGGTGGTCGTCCACGGCGGAAGGGAAAGGCACGAACAGCGCTGCTGCGCCGACGGCCGCGATCTCGGTGACGGTGCTGGCGCCGGCACGCGCGACGATCAGGTCGGCATCGGCGTACGCGCTGGCGGTGTCTTCGATGAAGGGGGTGAGCTCGCCCTCGACGCCGGCGGCCGCGTAGTTGGCGCGCAGCTCGTCGATCTGCTTCGCGCCGCTCTGGTGGATGACGTGCGGGCGCTGCTGCGGCGCGATCAGCGCGAGCGCCTTCGGCACCACCGCATTGAGCGCGCGCGCGCCGAGGCTGCCGCCCACCACCAGCAGCCGGAGCGGACCGCTGCGGCCGGCGAAGCGCACCGCCGGATCGGGCTGCTGCATGAACGCGCCGCGCAAGGGATTACCGACCCAGTGCGCGGTCTTGATCACGTTGGGGAAGGCCGTGAAGGCGCGGTCCGCGACGCTCGCGAGCACGCGGTTGGCCAGGCCCGCGACCGAGTTCTGCTCGTGCAGCACCAGCGGCTTGCGCAGCAGCACGCTCATCATGCCGCCCGGAAAGGTGATGTAGCCGCCCAGGCCGACGACGACGTCGGGCTGCACCCGGCGCACGACGCGCAGGCTCTGCAGAAAGGCGCGCAAGAGGCGCAGCGGCAGCAAGGCGAAGGTCACGAGGCCCTTGCCGCGCAGGCCGCCGAACTGCACCGGCTCGAAGGCGAAGCCCCGCGGCGGCACCAGCTTTTCCTCCATGCTGCCGGGCGCGCCCAGCCAGTGCACGCGCCAGCCGCGTTCGCGCAAGGCCTCGGCCACGGCGAGACCCGGGAAGATGTGCCCGCCCGTGCCACCCGCCATGACCAGTGCTGTCCTGCTCATAGCCGGCCCCCACGCATCAGCACGCGGTTCTCGTAGTCGATGCGCAGCACGATCGCCAGCGCGATCACGTTCATCAGGATCGCCGAACCGCCGAAGCTCATCAGCGGCAGGGTCAGGCCCTTGGTCGGCAAGGCACCCAGGTTGACGCCCATGTTGATGAAGGCCTGGAAGCCCATCCACACGCCGACGCCCTGCGCCACGAGGCCGGAGAACACGCGGTCGAGCGCGATCGCCTGGCGGCCGATGTGCATGATGCGGCGCGTGAGCCAGAGGAACAGGCCGATCGCGAGCAGCACGCCGACGAGGCCGAATTCCTCGCCGATCACGGCAAGCAGGAAGTCGGTGTGCGCCTCGGGCAGCCAGTGCAGCTTCTCGACGCTGCCGCCGAGGCCGACGCCGAAGATCTCGCCGCGGCCGATCGCGATCAGCGAGTGCGACAGCTGGTAGCCCTTGCCGAGCGCATGCTCCTCGGTCCACGGGTCGAGGTAGGCGAAGATCCGCTCGCGCCGCCAAGAGCTCGACGCCACGATCGAGGCGAAGGCGACCACCACCAGCGTCGCGATGACGAAGAACATGCGCGCGTTCACACCGCCGAGGAACAGGATGCCCATGGCGATCACCGCGATCACCATGAAGGCGCCCATGTCGGGCTCCGCCATCACCAGCATGCCGACCACCACGACCGCGATGCCCATCGGCAGCACGGCGCGGAAGAAGCGCTCCTTGATTTCCATCTTGCGCACCATGTAGCTGGCGGCGTAGAGAATCATCGCCAGCTTGGCCAGCTCCGACGGCTGGAAGCGCATGAAGCCGAGCGGCAGCCAGCGGCGCGCGCCGTTGACGTTGATGCCGATGTGCGGAATCAGCACCACCACCAGCAGCAGCAGCGACGCGACGAAGAGCCAGGGCGCGGCGCGTTCCCAGGTCTTCATCGGGATCTGGAAGGTCAAAAGGCCGGCGATGAAGGCGATCACGATCGACGCCAGGTGCCGCGTGAGGAAGAAGGCGGGGCCGTAGCCGGCGCGCGCGAAGCGCGGGTTGTCCGGCAGCGCGATCGAGGCCGAGTACACCATCACGAGGCCCCAGGCCAGGAGCGCGACCGTGACCCAAACGAGTGCCTGATCGAAGCCGAGCACGCGCATCGGCGCCGCCTTGGTCTGCGTCATGCCGGCGTTGCCGAGGCGCACGGGCAGGTGCATGGGCAGCGCATCGATGCTGCTCTTGGCGCGGCTGAACCAGCCGTTGAAGCGGCCGGTCTTGTTGGGCGTCGCAGCGGCGGCGGTGGCGGTGTTCATGCGATCTCCCCGCCGGCGTCGCGCGGTGCATCGGCGAGCGCCTGCACGGCCTCGCAGAAGACGGCGGCGCGGTGCGCGTAGTCCTTGAACATGTCGAAGCTCGCGCAGGCCGGCGACAGCAGCACGGCGTCGCCCGGATGGGCGCGGCCGGCCGCGGCCTGGACGGCTTCGGACAGCGACGCAGCGGCCTGCATCGTGACGCCGGTGGACGCCAGTGCGGCTTCGATCAGCGGTGCATCGCGGCCGATCAGCACGACGGCACGCGCGTACTGGCGCACCGGCGCGGCCAGCGGCGCGAAGTCCTGGCCCTTGCCTTCGCCGCCGAGGATCACGACGACCCGCCGCTCCTCGCCCAGGCTGCCGAGTGCAGCGACCGTCGCGCCGACGTTGGTGCCCTTGCTGTCGTCGAAGTACTCGACCTCGTCCACGATCGCCACCGGCTCGACGCGATGCGGCTCGCCGTGGTACTCGCGCAGGCCGTAGAGCATCGGGCCGAGCTGGCAGCCGGCAGCCGTGGCGAGCGCGAGCGCCGCCAGCGCGTTGAGCGCGTTGTGCCGGCCGCGGATGCGCAGTGCGTCGGCGGGCATCAGGCGCTGGATGTGGATCTCTTCTTCCTCGATGGCCGCGCCGCGCTTGCGCTTCTGCGTCTCGTCGGCCTCGAGCGCGCGCACCAGCCAGCCCATGCCGTTGATTCGCTCGATGCCGTAGTCGCCCGGCCGCTGCGGCAGGCCGGCGCCGAAGGTGACGATGCTGCGCGCGACCTGCCCCTTGGGGAGCTTGACCGGCGCAGGCCGCATGGCCATGACGGCGTCGTCTTCCCGGTTGAGCACCATCACGCCGCGCGTGCCGAAAACGCGCGCCTTGGCCGCCGCATACGCGGCCATGTCGCCGTGCCAGTCGAGATGGTCCTGCGACAAGTTGAGCACCGTGGCGGCCGTGGGCTCGAAGCCCTGCACGCCTTCGAGCTGGAAGCTCGAGAGCTCGAGCACCCAGACCTCGGGCAGCGTGCCGGCGTCGAGGTGCGCGGCCAGGGTGTCCAGCAAGGTCGGGCCGATGTTGCCGGCGACCGCGACGCTCTTGCCGGCACGCGCCACCAGTTGACCGGTGAGCGCGGTGACGGTCGTCTTGCCATTGGTGCCGGTGATGGCCAGCACCGCGGGCGCATAGCCCTGCGGCGCGGGCGCAGGCGGCTCGATGACCGGCGCCGGCGATTCGGCGGCGATGTCGTCGTCTTCGTCCTCGGCGGATTCCGCGGCCGGCTGGCCTTGCGTGGGCTCGGCTTGCTCGACGGCCTCGGGCGGCGTCGCCTCGGGTTCGAGGACCGGTGCCGCGAGCGGCGTGTCCTCGACCGTCGGCGCATCGACGACGTCGACCGTGCGCAGATCCGCCAGCGCCTGCGCGAACAGCTCGAGCTCGCCACCCACCGGCAGGCCGATCGCCCGCGCCGCGCCGGTCACCACGGCGACCGAGGCCGGCGACAGGCCCGGCGACACATGGACCGCGCGCACCGACGTGCCTTCGACCAGCGCAGCCGTGAACGGGCCGCCGACGAAGACTGCGCCGGGCACCGCCTGCCTGAGCGCATCGCGCTGCGGCGGCGCCTCGCGCGTGTCGGCCACCGTCACCATCGCGCCGTGGCGCGCACACCAGCGCGCCATCGCCAGGCCGGACGCACCGAGGCCCAGGACGAGCACGTGAAGGTCTTGCAGATGTCGCATGGGCTTCACCGCAGCTTCAACGTCGACAGGCCCACCAGGCACAACAGCATGGTGATGATCCAGAAGCGCACCACGACCTGCGTCTCGCGCCAGCCGCTCTTCTCGAAGTGATGGTGCAGCGGCGCCATCTTGAGCACGCGGCGGCCTTCGCCGAAGCGCTTCTTGGTGTACTTGAAGTAGGTGACCTGCGCCATCACCGAGATCGCCTCGACCACGAAGATGCCGCCCATGATGAAGAAGACGATCTCCTGCCGCACGATCACCGCGATGGTGCCGAGCGCGCCGCCGAGCGCGAGCGCGCCCACGTCGCCCATGAAGACCTGCGCCGGATGGGTGTTGAACCAGAGGAAGGCCAGGCCGGCGCCCGCCATCGCCGAGCAGAACACCAGCAGCTCGCCCGAGCCCGGGATGTGCGGGAACAGCAGGTAGCGCGAATACACGGCGCTGCCCGTGACGTAGGCGAACACGCCCAGCGCGGAGCCGACCATCACGACCGGCATGATCGCCAGGCCGTCGAGGCCATCGGTGAGGTTGACCGCATTGCTCGCGCCGACGATCACCAGGTAGGTGAGGATCACGAAGCCGATGCCGCCCAGCGGATAGCTCACTTCCTTGAAGAAAGGCACCAGCAGGTTGATCTTGGGCGGGAAGCTCAGGTCGAAGCCCGAGCTCACCCAGCTGGAAAACAGCTCGAGCACGCGCCAGTTGGAGCTCTCTGAAATGCTGAACAGCAGGTAGAAGCCGGCCACCAGGCCGACCACCGACTGCCAGAAGTATTTCTCGCGCGAGCGCATGCCCTCCGGATCCTTGCGCACCACCTTGCGCCAGTCGTCGACCCAGCCGATGGCGCCGAAGCCGAGCGTGACCCACAGCACGATCCACACGAAGCGGTTCGACATGTCGAACCACAGCAGCGTGGCGAACGCGATCGCGAACAGCACGAGGACGCCGCCCATCGTGGGCGTGCCGCTCTTGGTCAGATGGCTCTCCATGCCGTAGCCGCGCACCGGCTGGCCGATCTTGAGCGCAGTGAGCCGGCGGATCACGTACGGCCCGGCGATCAGCCCGACCAGCAGCGCCGTCAGCGCCGCCATCAGCGCGCGGAAGGTGAGGTACTGGAAGATGCGCAGGAACCCGAAGTCGGGCGACACCGTCTGCAGCCATTGGGCCAGGCTCATCAGCATGAGATTGCCAAGCGCGGCTCATTCGACATGGCCGGCCTCCTTGTTTTGTTGTTGTTGTCGTGGCGTGCCGGCCGCGGCGATGGTCTGGACCACGCGCTCCATCCGCATGAATCGCGATCCCTTGACCAGCACGCTGGCGGTCTCCGGCAAGCGTGCGAGCACCGCGTCCTTGAGCGTCTCGATGTCGTCGAAGTGCCTGCCTTCGGCAACGCGTGAAGCCGCGGACGCCCTGAAGGCCGCGATGCTGTGCGCCGATTCCTGGCCCAGTGCGAACAGGGTCTCGATGCCGCGCTCGCGCGCCCAGGCGCCGACCTCGGCATGGAACTGCGGACCGCGGTCGCCGACCTCGCCCATGTCACCCAGCACCAGCACGCGCGGACCGGGCAGGCTGGCGAGCACGTCGATGGCGGCGCGCACCGAGTCGGGATTGGCGTTGTAGCTGTCGTCGATCAGCGTGATCGCGCGGCCGCCCGGCAGCAGCAGCTCGGCGGCGCGCGAACGTCCCTTGACCGGCTCGAACGCGGCCAGCCCTTCGGCGATCTTGTCGAGCGACACGCCGCTGGCGAGCGAACAGGCGATCGCCGCCAGCGCGTTGACCACGTTGTGGCGGCCCGCGATGCGCAGCGCGCAGCGCAGATCGCCGACCGGCGTGCGGGCTTCGAACTGCCAGGCGCCGCGCTGCCAGTCGGCCGCCAGCAGCGTGATGTCCGCATCGGCATGTTCGCCGAAGGTCAGGCAGCGGCGCGGCGCGCCCTTGTGCGCGAGCTCGTCCCACAGCGGCGTGAATTCGTCGCCATAGGGGAACACCGCGGTGCCGTTGCCCGGCAGCGTGATGAAGGCCGCGCCGTTCTCGCGCGCCACGGCCTCGACGCTGGTCATGAATTCCTGGTGCTCGCGCTGCGCGTTGTTCACCAGCGCGATGGAGGGGCGCGCCATCGCGGCCAGACGCGCGATCTCGCCCGGATGGTTCATCCCCAGCTCGACCACGGCCAGCTGGTGGTGCGCGCGCAGCCGCAGCAGCGTCAGCGGCACGCCGATCTCGTTGTTGAAGTTGCCCGCGGTGGCGAGTGCGCGATCGCCGCAGGCCACGCGCAGAATCGCCGCGATCATCTGCGTGACGGTGGTCTTGCCGTTGCTGCCGGTGACGGCCACCATCGGCAGCTCGAACTGCGAACGCCAGCCAGTGGCCAGCGCGCCGAGCGCGGCCAGCGTGTCGGGCACTTCGAGGCCCGCGAGGCCCGCGGCTTCGAGGCCGCCATGCGCGATCGCCGCGGCCGCGCCGCGCGTGCGGGCGTCGTCGAGGTAGGCGTTGGCATCGAAGCGTTCGCCCTTCAGCGCCACGAACAGGTCGCCGGGCGCGAGCGTGCGCGTGTCGGTGTGCACGCGCAGGATCGGCGTGGCAGCGCCGCCGACCAGGCGTGCGCCGGGAATCCACGGCAGGGCCTGACCCAGGGTCATCATCGGCGCGGTCGCGAGCGCGTCGTTCATCCAGCTGTCCTTCGCGTCAGTGCATCGATCGCATGCGTGCGATCCGAAAAGGCGATGCGTTCGCCGGCGATCTCCTGCCACGCCTCGTGGCCCTTGCCGGCGAGCAGCACCACGTCCTCGGGCGCCGCCTGCGCCAGCGTGTCGGCGATCGCCTTCGCACGATCGGGCTCGACCTGCGCGGCCTCGGGGTTCGCCAGGCCGAGCAGGATCTGGCTGACGATCGCCGACGGTGTCTCGCTGCGCGGGTTGTCGCTGGTGACGACCACGCGATCGGCCTGCTTCTCGGCCACCGCGGCCATCATGGGCCGCTTGGCCGTGTCGCGGTCGCCGCCGCAGCCGAAGACGCACCACAGCACCCCGCCGCGCTGCTGCGCCAGCGGCCGCAGGCCGGCGAGCGCCTTGTCGAGCGCGTCGGGCGTGTGCGCATAGTCAACCACGGCCAGCGGCTGGCCCGGCACGCTGATGCGCTCCATGCGGCCGGGCACGCTGTCGAGCCGGCCGCAGGCCTGCACCGCGTCTTCGAGCGACAGGCCGAGCGCGCGCAGCGTGCCCAGCACGCCCAGCAGGTTGGCGACGTTGTACTGGCCGATCAGCTGCGTCGACAGGCGCTGGCGCGCGGCGCCCCGCTCCACCACCGAGAACTGCAGGCCCTGCGCGTCATAGCCGATGTCCTCGGCCGCGAGCCGGGCCGGCGCGCCGCTGGCCGACACGGTCCAGACGTCGAGCGCGCCGACGCCCTTTTCCATCAGGCTCGCCACCAGCGAGGCGCCATGCAGGTCGTCGATGTTGACCACCGCGGCGTGCAGGCCGGGCCAGCGGAACAGCTCGGCCTTGGCCTGCCAGTAGGCGTCCATGCTGCCGTGGTAGTCGAGATGGTCCTGCGTGAAATTGGTGAACACCGCGAGGGCGATGCGCGTGCCGTCCAGGCGGCGTTCGGCGATGCCGATCGACGATGCCTCGATCGCGCAGGCGCCGAAGCCGCGATCGGCAAAGCTGCGCAGCTCGCGCTGCAGCATCACCGGATCGGGCGTGGTGAGGCCGGTGTAGCTGAGCTCCGGCGGCACGCCGATGCCGAGCGTGCCGATCACGCCGCAGGGGCCGGTCCCCGGCCTGGCCGCGTTCGACAGCGCCTGGCCCAGCCACCATGCGGTGGAGGTCTTGCCATTGGTGCCGGTGACGGCGAGCACATCGAGCCGTTCGGAAGGCATGTCGTGGTACGCGGCGGCGATGGGGCCGGTCGCGGCCTTCAGGCCCGCATAGCCGGCGATCGCATCGCCGTCGAAGCCGAACGGCTCGACGCCCTCGCGCTCGACCAGGCAGGCCGCGGCGCCCTGCGCCAGCGCGGCCGCGACATGGCGGCGGCCGTCGGTCGCTGCGCCCGGCCAGGCGATGAAGCCGTCGCCCGCGGCCACCGGCCGGCTGTCGGCATGCAGCACGCCGCGCACGCGCGACTTGAGCCAGCGCGCGGCTTCGTCGGGAGTGTGGAGCGTCAGCATCAGAAGCTCTCCTCCACGCCGCTGGTCACCACCAGCGGCTTGACGGCCAGGTCGGGCGGCACGTTCATCATGCGCAGCGTCTGCTGCACGACTTCGCTGAACACGGGCGCGGCCACGATGCCGCCGAAATACTGGCCGTCGCTCGGCTCGTCGATCATCACCGCGACGATGATGCGCGGCTTCTCGATCGGTGCCATGCCCGTGAACCAGGAACGGTATTTGTGGCCCGCGTAGCCGCGGCCTTCCTGCTTGTGCGCCGTGCCCGACTTGCCGCCGACCGAATAGCCGATGGTTTGCGCCAGCGGCCCCGTGCCGCCGGGGCCGGCGGCCATCTGCAGCATCTTGCGCACGGCCAGCGCGTTCTGCGCCGAGAACACCTTCACGCCGACGGCCGGCTCCGGGCTCTTGAGGATGGTGACCGGGATGATGTCGCCGTCGTGCGCGAACGAGGTGTACGAATGCGCCATCTGGAACAGCGAGGCCGAGAGGCCGTAGCCGTAGGCCATGGTCGCCTGCTCGACCGGCCGCCAGTTCTTCCAGGGCCGCAGCCGGCCGGTCACCGCGCCGGGGAACTGGATCTGCGGCTTCTGGCCATAGCCGAGCGCGGTATAGGTGTCCCACATCTCGCGCGGCGTCATCTTCTGCGCGATCTTGAGCGCGCCGATGTTGCTGGACTTCTGGATCACGCCCTCGACCGTCAGCATCCCGTAGTTGTGCGTGTCGCTGATGGTGAAGCCGCCGATCTGGAAGCGGCCGGGCGCGGTGTCGACCAGGGTCGACGGCTTCACGCGGCCGGCCTCGAGCGCCATGCCGATGGTGATCGGCTTCATGGTCGAGCCGGGCTCGAAGGTGTCGGTCAGCGCGCGGTTGCGCAACTGTTCGCCGGTGAGATTCTGCCGCTTGTCGGGCACGTAACTCGGGTAGTTGGCCAGCGCCAGCACTTCGCCGGTGATGGCGTCGAGCACGACCACGCTGCCGGCCCGGGCCTTGTGGGCCGTCACGGCATCGCGCAGCTTCTGGTAGGCGAAGAATTGCACCTTGCTGTCGACGCTGAGCTGGATGTCCCGGCCTTCGGCCGGCGGCACCTGCTCGCCGACGCCTTCGACCACGCGGCCGAGGCGGTCCTTGATCACGCGGCGCGAACCGGCCTTGCCGGCAAGCTCCTTGTTGAATGCGAGTTCGATGCCTTCCTGGCCGTTGTCCTCGACATTGGTGAAGCCGACCACATGGGCCGCGGCCTCGCCTTCCGGATACTGGCGCTTGTATTCCTTGCGCTGGTAGATGCCCTTGATGTTGAGCGCAGCGATCTGCTTGGCGATCGGCTCGTCGACCTGGCGCCGGATCCAGACGAAGGTTCGGTCCTCGTCCTCGAGCTTCCTGTCGAAGTCCTTCTGCGCCATGCCCAGCAGCTGTGCCACCTGCCTGAGCTTGGCCTTGACCTCGGGATCGTCGCGCTCGATGTCCTCGGGGATGGCCCAGATGCTCGGAGCGACCACGCTGGACGCCAACAGGAGGCCGTTGCGGTCGAGGATGCGGCCGCGGTTGGCGGGCAGTTCCAGCGTGCGCGTGAAGCGCACCTCGCCCTGGCGCTGGAAGAAGGCATTGCCGAACACCTGCACATAGGCCGCGCGGCCGGCCAGCATCAGGAAGCCGAGCGCGATGCCGGCAACGATGAACTTGCTGCGCCAGACCGGCGTCTTGCTGGCGAGCAGCGGACTGGTCGTGTATCGCACGCTGCGGCTGCGCCGGATCATGGGTGCCCCTTCGGCGCCAGCTTCGGCGCAGCCCGGGGCGC
Organism: Variovorax sp. SRS16; assembly: GCF_901827165.1. Lineage (NCBI taxonomy): Bacteria > Pseudomonadati > Pseudomonadota > Betaproteobacteria > Burkholderiales > Comamonadaceae > Variovorax > Variovorax sp. SRS16. Next base: position 919,604 of record NZ_LR594666.1, on the reverse strand, counting down.
GGAGGCCGCGGGCGCAGCGGCCACTGCCGGGATCACGGTCCCGTCCTGGCGCACGTACTGCGTGATGGCCGGCGTGGTCGTGCGCATCTTGAGCTGCTCCTTGGCCAGCTTCTCGACGCGCAGCGGCGTGGCCTGGGCGCGCTTCTCGACTTCCAGGCGATCACGGTCCAGTTCCAGCCGGCGGGCTTCGAGCTCGACGCGGTGGAACTCGGTGAAGAGCTGGCGCGACAGGTACTGCGTGTGCACGAGGTAGATCGCCGAGCCCAGCACGGCGATCAGCAGCAGGAAGTTGAGGCGCGCCATCCCGGTCAGTGCTCCGCCGTGCGCTCGGCGACGCGCAGGATCGCGCTGCGCGCGCGCGGGTTGCCGTCCACCTCGGCCTGCGAAGGCCTGATGCGCCCCAGGGCGCGCAGCTTCATCGCCCGCGGCGCCGCGAACGGCGCGCGCCGGTCGTAGACCTGGCGCGAGTGCTTCGCGATGAACTGCTTCACGATGCGATCCTCCAGCGAATGGAAGCTGATCACTGCGAGCCGGCCCTGGGGTTGCAACACGGCCAGACTCGCTTCTAGCGCCTGTTGCAGCTCTTCAAGCTCGGCGTTGATGAAAATCCGAAGAGCCTGAAATGTGCGCGTTGCAGGGTTCTGGCCCGGCTCGCGGGTTTTGACCGTGCCAGCCACGAGCTCGGCCAGTTCGGTGGTGGTTGAAACTGCGCCCCGTTCTTGTCGGCGAGCAACAATCGCCTTTGCAATCTGAACAGCAAACCGTTCCTCGCCATAGTCACGAATCACCTCCGCAATCTGCTGTGCTTCGGCTGTCGCCAGCCACTCGGCCACGCTCTCGCCGCGCGTGGTATCCATGCGCATGTCGAGCGGGCCGTCGAAACGAAAAGAAAAACCCCGTGCGGGGTTGTCGATCTGGGGCGAGCTGACACCCAGGTCCATCAGCACGCCGGCCACGCTGGCCGGCGGCAATTCCCCGAGATCCCGGAAACCCTGGTGCCGGATGGAAAAACGCGCATCCTGGATGCGCGCTGCTTCGGCCACCGCTTCCGCGTCCTTGTCGAACGCGATCAGCCGGCCCGACGGCCCCAGCCTCGCCAGGATGGCCCGCGCATGGCCGCCGCGCCCGAAGGTCGCGTCCACGTACGTCCCGGAAGCTGGCGACGCGTCGGCAAGGAGGGCTTCCACCGCTTCCCTCAACAAGACGGTCGTATGGGTCCATGGGTGATCCACTTCGACCCTCAGAACGAGAAGTCCTGGAACACGTCGGGCATCTCGCCCTGGGTGGCCTCGGCCTCCTTGGCCTCGTAGGTCGCCTTGTCCCAGAGCTCGAAGTTGTTGCCCATGCCCAGCAGCAGCACGTCGCGCGTGATGCCGGCGGCGGCGCGCAATTCGGGCGACACCAGCACGCGGCCGGTACCGTCCATTTCCACGTCCATCGCATTGCCCAGGAAGACGCGCTTCCACCACTGGGCAGACATCGGCAACGCGGCGATGCGCTCGCGGAATTTCTCCCATTCGGGCCGCGGAAACACCATCAGGCAGCCGTGGGGATGCTTGGTGATGGTGAGATGTCCGGCCGCCGTCGCGCTCAGGACGTCGCGATGCCGGGTCGGCACGGAAAGCCGCCCCTTGGCATCCAGACTGAGCGATGAAGCGCCTTGAAACACGACCACGAAACCCCGGTGATGAGAGAGGCCGGATGCCTTGACGAAGGCATCGCTCGACACTATTTCCCACTTAACTGCACTTTTTTGCACTGTAGCAGGAAACGCCTCCTGCGCAATGGTGCGTCGCGGGTATTTTTTGTAATGGAATCAACGACTTAGCGGCATTTTTGCGAGTGCAAGAATGCCGAATTTCGTTGCAAATGAAGTACTTAGCTCACGCAATGAATGTGATGGATCATCACTCGCTCATTGTTCGAGCCGCGCCACGCACCAGTTCTTGGGCAGCCGCGGGACCGGCTTCGCCGGGCCGCTGGCTGCGCCCCCGGCAGGGGGTGGGCGAAACGACACGAAGTGCGCGCAGCCTGGGGGCGCGCCTAGAGAATAAATCGGGAGAGGTCTTCGTCGTGACTTAGTGCCTCGAGGCGCGCATCGACGTACGCGGCATCGATGTGCACCGTCTGCCCGCCGAGCTTGGTCGCGTCGAAGCTCACTTCGTCGAGCAGCCGCTCCATCACGGTGGACAGCCGCCGCGCACCGATGTTCTCGGTGCGCTCATTGACCTCGAAGGCGATGCTGGCCAGCCGCGTGATGCCTTCGGGCGTGAATTCGAGCGTGACGCCTTCGGTGGCCAGCAGCGCCTGGTACTGCTTGACCAGGGACGCGCGCGTCTGGGTCAGGATGCTTTCGAAGTCCGCCACCGACAGCGATTGCAGCTCGACGCGGATCGGAAACCGGCCCTGCAATTCGGGAATCAGGTCGCTGGGTTTGCTCAGATGGAACGCGCCGCTGGCAATGAAGAGGATGTGGTCGGTGCGCACCACGCCGTACTTGGTGCTCACCGCCGTGCCTTCGACCAGCGGCAGCAGGTCCCGCTGCACGCCCTGGCGCGAGACATCCGTGCCCTGCGTTTCGCTGCGGGTCGCGACCTTGTCGATTTCGTCGATGAAGACGATGCCGTTCTGCTCGGCGTTGTGGATCGCCTGCGCGCGGATCTCGTCCTCGTTGACCAGCTTGGCCGCCTCCTCGTCGATCAGGAGGCGCATCGCCTCGGCGATCTTGAGCTTGCGCGTCTTGCGCTTGGCCTGGCCGAGCTGGCCGAACATGCCGCGCAGCTGCTCGGTCATTTCCTCCATGCCGGCCGGGCCCATGATCTCGAGCGGCGCGCGCGCTTCGGCCAGATCGATCTCGATCTCCTTGTCGTCGAGCTCGTGCTCGCGCAGCTTCTTGCGAAAGGCCTGGCGCGTCGCGTTGCCGCTGTCGTGCACGGCGCCCTCGGCGGTGCGCGCCGGCGGCAGCAGCACGTCGAGGATGCGCTCCTCGGCCGCGTCTTCGGCGCGCATGCGCACCTTGGCGCTTTCGCCCTCGCGCGTCTGCTTGACCGCGATCTCGGCCAGGTCGCGGATGATCGAATCGACATCCTTGCCGACATAGCCCACCTCGGTGAACTTGGTGGCTTCGACCTTGATGAAGGGCGCATCGGCCAGGCGCGCCAGCCGGCGCGCGATCTCGGTCTTGCCCACGCCCGTCGGGCCGATCATGAGGATGTTCTTGGGCGTGATCTCGGCGCGCAGCTTGTCGTCGACCTGCTGGCGGCGCCAGCGATTGCGCAGCGCGATCGCCACCGCACGCTTGGCATCGGGCTGGCCGACGATGTGGTTGTCGAGCTCGGAAACGATTTCCTGGGGCGTCATCGGCATGGTGTCAGAGCGATTCGATGGTGTGGTGCATGTTGGTGTAGATGCAGAGTTCACCCGCGATCTCGAGCGCCTTCTTGACGATCTGGTCGGCCGGCAGCTCGGTGTGATCGAGCAGCGCCTTGGCCGCGGCCTGCGCATAGGCGCCGCCGGAGCCGATCGCGATGATGCCGTTCTCGGGTTCCAGCACATCGCCGTTGCCGGTGATGATCAGCGAGGTGGTCGCATCGGCCACGGCCAGCATCGCTTCGAGGCGGCGCAGCACGCGATCGGTGCGCCAGTCCTTGGTGAGTTCGATGGCCGCGCGCGCCAGGTGGCCCTGGTGCTTTTCGAGCTTGGCTTCGAAGCGCTCGAACAGGGTGAAGGCATCGGCCGTGGCGCCGGCAAAACCCGCCAGCACCTTGCCGTGATGGAGCCGGCGCACCTTGCGCGCGCTGCCCTTGATGACGATGTTGCCGAGCGTGACCTGGCCATCGCCGCCGATCGCGACCTGGTCGCCAGCGGAGGTCTTGCGGCGCACGCTGATGATCGTGGTTCCGTGAAACTGTTCCATCGAGCGGATGTGAGGGCGGATTGCGGGGATGCAAGCTTAACGCCGCACGGTCCGGCCGACTTTCGCAGCCGCTTCAGGGACGCAGGACGCGCGAGGCGAAAAATACGCCCGGGTTCAGTTCTGGCGCGCCGCCACGCCGGCGTGATCTGCAATGCCGATCACGCCGAAAAAGGCCCCGATGAGCCGGTGCGCATCGACGAACTGCACCGGGCGGCCGCGTGCGCTGTGGGCCGTGACCCAGTTCAGCAGCGTCCCGGCAGCCGCGAAGTCGAGACGCACCAGGGCCGCGCAGGAAATCGTCGGCGACGGCGCATCGACCAGTTCGGCATCCAGCCGCTCCCAGGTGGCCAGCGACTCGCCGGTCAATTCGCCGACGAGCACGGCGTGACCGACGGCGGCTGCGGCCGGGGCCGGCTCGGCGCCGTGCGAGGCGCGCGAAAAGCCGGAAGACGTCGATGCCGGCGCCGGCGCCGCCTCGAGCGTGGCGTACGCGCCCTTGGGGTCTTCCCACGGCGGCGGGGACACCTCGTAGGTGATGCAGTAGTTGAGCGCCAGCAGCTCAAATTCGTCGGGCCGATGCATCACGCGCAGCGCCGCCATGTGCAACTGCCACCAGACGGCGTCGATGCGCCGGTCGTTGGCGGGCGTGGCTTCGGCGAGCACCCTCAGCAGGCGATCCTCGTCGGAAAAGCGCAGTTGCACCGCCGAATCGGCCCAATGGGTGAACAGCGCACGCAGCGGCCCGGCGGCATCGGGTTCGATGGCGTCGAGCGAACCCCAGTCGAGCTTCCAGGACGGACCCGCCGCGCCGAGCGCGCGCGTGAGGCCCATCAGGCCTTCCCGCGCCAGCCGCGGCGGGCTCGACCAGTCGGCATCACCGCCCGGCACAGGCCTCGATTCGCCGCTTGCGGCTGCCGAGGCCTGCACGCTGGCAGCCAGCGCGCGCAGCGAAATCCACTCCGGCGCGCTGCGTTTCGTACGCTGCGCATAGCGCGTGGCCGTGGCCTCGAATTTTTCGGCGTCGCCGGTCGCGCGATACAGGTCGAACAGGGCGCGCCAGCTGTCATCGTGATCGGCGCTCGGGCTGTCCGGCGCGAGCGTCTGGAGCAGGATCGCCTCGGCGCCCGCATCGTCGCCATGGGCAAAGCGGATCGCCGCCTCCTCGATGCCGCCTTCGTCGCCCGCACCCGGCAACGCAGAGTTCCCGGCGCCGACCCGCGGCACGCCCGGCACGGTGTCGGCGTAGGCACGCGCATGCTGCTCCGCCATCCGCGGGCCTTCGGCATTCGCCGCATCGCCGCCCGATGCGTGCGCCTGCTGGGGGCCGCGGCTCTTCCACCATTGCTGCGACATCTGCTCTTCGATCTCGTCGATCTTCTTGAGCGTGAGCGCGCGTCCCTCGGTCTTGCCGGAGGTGCTGCTGACATTGAAGGACGACGGCGTGGCGGACGGATCCCGTCCGCCTGCGGCTTCCCGCTGGCGCAGCTTGCGCAGCATGTCGAACTCGCGGCGGCGCACGAAGTCGTTGCGCTGCCGTCGCTCGATCATCTCCTTGAGCATTTCGCGGCTGTAGCCGTTTTCGAGCGACGACGCCTCGTCGGCGTCGAGTTCGGACCAGTCCTTGAGAGGATTGCGGACGAACTTCGCCACCTTCGACAGCAAGCGGCTGGGTTCTTCCTTGGGCATATCGGACTCAGCGAATGTTGAATGTTCCTAGTCGCCGAACATCTTCTGCTTGAGCTCGCGGCGCTGCTGCGCCTCGAGCGACAGCGTGGCCGTCGGACGGGCCAGCAGGCGGCCGACGCCGATCGGCTCGCCGGTCTCGTCGCAATAGCCATAGTCGCCGGCATCGATGCGCTGGATCGACTGCTCGATCTTCTTGAGCAGCTTGCGCTCCCGGTCGCGCGTGCGCAGTTCCAGCGCGTGCTCTTCCTCGATGGTCGCGCGATCCGCCGGGTCCGGAACGACCACCGTGTCTTCACGCAGATGCTCGGTCGTTTCGCCCGCGTTCTCGAGAATGCCGCGCTTGAGTTCCTGCAGCTTCAGGCGGAAGAACGCCATCTGCTTCTCGTTCATGTACTCCGAGTCCGGCATCGCGATCACTTCGGCGTCGCTGAGCTCTTCGGCCGACTTGGCCTTCCAGTTGTTGGCGAGCTTGGGGTCTTTCTTGACCGCGACCGGCGGCGGCGGCACCAGCGCGTTCGACGTGATCTGCACGAAGCTGGACTTGGCCGCGGTGGAGGCCACCGATTGCGGCATGGAGGGCACGGTGAGCTGCGACAGCCGCGAGACGCGCCCGCCCCGCGCGGGGGCCGGGGTGGCGGTCGGTGCGGATATCGAAGGTGTCGCCGTGGCGGAAGAGGAGGCAGAGGCGGCAGCCGTTTTTTTCATGGGAGTCGGTGGTACAGGTGGCGCGGCGCGGAGGTCGGCCGGTTTGGATGAAGGGGCGCTCGCACCAACTGTCTTGCTCTTGGCAGGAGCCTTGGACGGCGCGGCGGGCTTGGCGGACTTGGCGGCAGAAACCTTCTTCGCGGCGGGCGCGGCCTGCTTGGCCGCCGGCGTCTTCTTGACGGCCGGCTTGGCAGCGGGCTTGGCCTTGGCAGCGGGCTTCTTCACGGTGACTGGCTCCTTCGACGAACTGGAACGCGTTTTCAACGGTTGTCTCCTCCCGCGGAACGCTGCGTGCGGATGGGCGCGCAGACTCCGCGTCTGTCAGGGTGCTCGCCAGTGGCGAACCCCGGGGTTATACCCCCGAAAGTAAGCCAAAACCGCGCGCATTCCTATGCCGAAAGTCACACATCGCTTCAGGAAAGCTCGGTGCGACCCCGGAACAGGCGCGCGATTGTATAGAGAGATCGGGCGGCCCGACGACAGCCGGCTACCCTTTTCTGCGTGACCGGCTCAGACCAGGCACTGGTCCAGGCCCTGCTCCAGGATCTCGCGCGGCAATTCGATGCCGATGAAGACCATCCGGCTGTTGCGCTTCTCGTCCGGCCCCCAGGCCGGGCCGAGGTCGCTGCCCATGAGCTGGTGCACGCCCTGGAAGATCACCTTGCGTTCGGTGCCCTGCATGTGGAGCACGCCCTTGTAGCGCAGCATGCGCGGACCGTAGATGTTGACGATCGCGCCCAGGAAATCCTCCAGGCGCGCCGGATCGAAGGCGCGGTCGGAGCGGTAGACGAAGCTCTTGACATCGTCGTCGTGGTGATGGTGGTGGCCATGGCCTTCGTGCGCATGCGAGGGATGGTCGCAATGCTCGCCCTCCGCGTGGTCATGGTCGTGGTGGTCGTGCTCGTCTTCCTTGAGGAAGTCCGGGTCGATGTCGAGCTTGGCATTGAGGTTGAAGCCGCGCAGGTCGAACACGCTTTCGAGCGGTACCTCGCCGAAATGCACCTTCTGCTGCGGCGCGCGCGGATTCATGTGCTTCAGGCGATGGATCAGCGCCTCGGTCTCTTCCTCCGCGACCAGCTCGCTCTTGCTGATGAAGATCTGGTCGGCGAAACCGACCTGGCGGCGGGCTTCCTGGCGGTCGTTGAGTTGCTGCGGCGCATGCTTGGCGTCGACCAGCGTGAGGATCGAGTCCAGCAGGTAGCTCTCGGCGATCTCGTCGTCCATGAAGAAGGTCTGCGCCACCGGGCCGGGGTCGGCGAGGCCGGTGGTCTCGATCACCACGCGGTCGAAGTCCAGCAGGCCCTTGCGCTTCTTGGCGGCCAGCAATTGCAGCGCCTCGCGCAGATCCTCGCGGATGGTGCAGCAGATGCAGCCGTTGCTCATCTGCACGATCTGCTCCTTCGACTCGGTGACGAGGATGTCGGTGTCGATGTTCTCCTCGCCGAATTCGTTCTCGATCACGGCGATCTTCTGGCCATGCGCCTCGCTCAGGATGCGCTTGAGCAGCGTGGTCTTGCCGGAGCCGAGAAAGCCGGTCAGGATGGTGGCGGGGATGAGGGCCATGGAATGCTCCGGAAATCGGGAAAGGCGGAAAGTTTAGCGACGGGGCCCGCGCCATGCGGCCGCAAGGTCAAAGCCTACTTGCGCACCACCACCAGGCCTTTCAAGTATTCCCCTTCGGGAAACTCGATGGTCATCGGATGGTCGGGTGCCGCGCCGAGGCGTTCGGTGATGTAGCCGTCGACCCCGGCGTCGATGCCGGCCGAGGCCACGATCTTGTGGAACAGGTCGGCGCCGATGCCGCCCGAGCACGAGAAGGTCATGAGCACCCCGCCCGGCGCCAGCAACTTGAGGGCCAGCCGGTTGATGTCCTTGTAGGCGCGCGCGGCGCGCTCGGCATGCGCCACCGTCGGCGCGAACTTGGGCGGATCGAGCACGATGGCGTCGAACGCCCTGCCCTCCTCGATGAAGCGGCGCAGCGTGGCGTTGACGTCGGCGTCGAGAAACTCGGCCGAAGCGTCCTCGAAGCCGTTCAGCGCCAGGTGCGCCCGTGCACACTCCAGCGCCGGCTGCGAAGAATCGATCGAGATCAGCTCGGCGCCCTCGAGCGCGCCCGCGCTCCTCAGGCCGGCCAGCGCGGCGACCGTGAAGCCGCCGGTGTAACAGAAACAATTGAGCACGCGCCGAAAGCGCCGATGCGCCGCCAGCTCGGCAAAGCGATGGCGGCTGTCGCGCTGGTCGAGGTAGAAGCCGGTCTTGTGGCCGCTCGCCACATCGAGCGTGAGATGCCAGTCGTGCTCGCGGATCGTGAGTTCCGTCGGGCCGCTGCCGCGCAGCCAGCCCGTCACGGGCGCAAGGCCCTCGCGTTCGCGACTGCTGGCATCGGAGCGCTCGTAGAGCCTTGCGAGTCCGGTCGCCGCGAGCAGTGCGTCGGCCAGTGGCGCTTTCCATCGCTCCACGCCGGCCGACAGGAATTGCGCCACCAGCGTGTCGCCATAACGGTCGACGATCAGCCCCGGCAGACCGTCGGCCTCGCCATGGACCAGCCGCACGCCATCGCTTCGCAGGTCGAACAGATGCCTCGCCTCGACGGCCGCCGCGACCCGCGCCGCGAGAAAGGCCGCATCGATGCGCTGCGTCTCGTCGAAGCTCCAGGCGCGTGCCCGTATCTTCGAATGCGGGCTGAACGCCGCCCAGGCAAGGAAGCGGCCATCGTCCGACTCGATGCGCACCGTCTCGCCGGCATCGCCGCCGCCCTTGGCGATCGCCGATTCGAACACCCAGGGATGGCGCCGCAGCAGCGAGCGCTCCTTGCCGGGTCGCAGGCGAAGCAGCTTCATTTCCGTGCCTTTGCGCTGGGCGTCTTCTGGCGACCCTCGTCCCGCGCCTGCGCCCGCGGGTGCGCGGCGTCGTAGGCCTTGGCCAGATGCTGGAAGTCGAGCCGCGTGTAGACCTGGGTGGTCGCGATGTTGGCATGCCCCAGCAGTTCCTGCACCGCGCGCAGATCGCTGCTGGACTGCAGCAGATGGCTCGCGAACGAATGGCGCAGCATGTGCGGATGTACCGGCGCCGACAGCCCGGCCTTGAGGCTTCGCTGGCGCAATTGCTTCCACACGGAATGGGCCGAGAAGCGCAGTCCATTGCGGCCGATGAAAAGCGCCGCAGCGCTCGCCGGATCGCGCAGGAGCGCCGCCGGCAGCGCCGCGCAGTCCTCGCGCACCGCGAGCCACGCGCGCAAGGCTTCGGCCGCCTTGGCGCCCACCGGCACGAGGCGGCGCTTGCTGCCCTTGCCGAGCACGTTGGCTTCGGTCGCCTCGAGATCGATCCAGCCGCGGGCCGTGTTGCTCGGCCGCGCATCGAGCCCGGTCAGTTCACCGACGCGCAGCCCGCAGCCATAGAGCAGTTCGACGATCGCGTGGTCACGCGCCTCGGCCCAGGGATCGGCCTCGGCATCGTGCAGATCCGCGAGCTGCACCGCCTCGTCAACCGCGAGCGCCTTCGGCAGCGGCCGGGCGGCCTTGGGCGCATGAACGTCCTGGACCGGGTTCGCACCCACCAGCCCCTCGTTGCCGAGCCAGCGGTAGAAGCTGCGCCAGCACGACAACACCAGCGCGATGCCGCGCGACTCGCGCCCTGCGCCGTGCAACTGCGCCATCCAGCGGCGCACGTGCGCGGTCTGGACCTTGTCGAGCGCGATCCCCGCGGCAGCGGTCTTCTCGGCCAGTGACTTCAGATGGATCGCATAGAGCTCGACCGTGCGCGTCGCCAGGCGGCGCTCGACCCGCACATGCTCGAGATATTTCTCGATCAGGACGGGAATCACCACGGTCGGCGCGTCAGTGGAGGTAGCCATTCATGCCATTGTTCACGATCGCCAGCGGCTCGCGCAGCGCGCCCTTGAAAAGCATGCCCCAGCGGCGCCAGCACGAGGTCGGCGCCGCGGTGTACTGCACATCGAACAGCCGATCGAAGCCGCTCGCATGCGCAAGGCGTTCGGCACGCCACAGATGGTACGGCTCGGAAACGATGATCACGCGCTTCACGCCCGCCGCCTGCAACAGGCTGCGCGACATCGACAGGTTCTCGCGCGTGGACGCCGACACCGGCTCCAGCAGCAGCGGCCCCGCATAGCCCGACAGCCGCGCGTGGGCCTGCATCACTTCGGCCTCGATGCGCCCGTCTTCCTTGTCCACGCCGCCGCTCATGACGAGTTCGCGCACCAGGCCTTCCCTGGCCAGTGCGATGCCGGCATCGACGCGGCCGGTGAGACAGGGATTGGGCTGGCCCTCCCAGTACGCGCGATTGCCGAGGACCAGCGCCGCATCGGCCGGCCGCTGCGGCGGATGACCGAGCAGATCGAGGGCATGCAGCCAGACCATGATGGCGATCGCCGCATAGCCCGCCGCGAGAACCCCGAGCGCGCCCAGCACCACGCGCCAGAGCGATGGCCTCAAGGCCGCAGCCGCGACAGCGCGCCCGAGGCGAGCTCGGCGATGCGCTCCAGGAAATCGGTGCCCATCTCGGCATTGAAGCGCTGCGCATCGGGCGACGCCAGCACCAGCATGCCGAAGGCCGGCATCGCGGCCTCGGGCCGCAGCGGGATCAGCGCGATCGACACCGCGGCATGCGCCTCGGGCAGCCAGTTGGCGGCCTCGAAGCCCGCATTCAGCCCGCAATACGGCGCCGTCAGCGAGGTCGCGAGCGCCTTGACGTCGTCGCTGACCCACTGCGCATAGGGTTCATTGAGATAGTTGCTGTCGCAGTCCCAGACCTTGATCGCGGTCTGCGGCACCATGAAGAGCGACTGCAGCTCGCCGGCGATCTGCGTCGGCAGCCCGCGCGGATCGCGGGTGGCGAGCAGGCCGCTGGTCCAGCGCTGCAGGCGATCGGCCGTGACCACGTTCTCGGTGCCGTGGCGCACCATGTCCATCACGCGATGCTCCAGCGCCTTGATCTTCTCGCGCAGCATCTCGGCCTGGCGTTCCTGCAGGCTGACGGCGCGGTTGCCGTGCGGGCTGGTGAGCTGCACCTGCGCCAGCAGCTGCGCATGGCGCTCGAAGAAATCCGGCGTGTTCGCCAGGTAGTTGGCGATGTCGTCTTCGGTGATCGGGTTCATGGCGTCCTGGTTGAAATGATTCATGGCTGCTCCGGCACCTCGATGTCGCCTTCGAACACGGTGACGGCGGGTCCGGTCATCAGGACCGGTGCGCCATCGCCGGCCCATTCGATGGTCAGCGTTCCGCCGCGTGTCTCGACATCGACGCGCGCATCGAGCAGGCCGAGCCGGATGCCCGCGACCACCGCGGCGCAGGCGCCGGTGCCGCAGGCCAGCGTTTCGCCGGCACCGCGCTCGAACACGCGCAGCCGCAGGTGCGTGCGGTCGACCACCTGCATGAAGCCGGCGTTGACGCGCTGCGGAAAGCGCGGATGGTGCTCGATCAGCGGGCCCTGCACGGCGACCGGCGCGGTCTCGACGTCGTCGACGATCTGCACCGCATGCGGATTGCCCATCGACAGCACGGCCACCGCGACGAGGTCGCTGCCGGCCCGGGTGCCGAGCGCCAGATGCCAGAGCTGCCAGCCGCCTTCGGGCTGCGGGTCGAGGCCGGCGGTGTCGAAGGGCACCTGCGCCGGTTCGAAGACCGGCGCGCCCATGTCGACCGTGACGCGGCCGTCCGCGCCCATGCGCGGCTCGATCACGCCCGACAGCGTCTGCACGCGCACCGTGTCCTTGGCCGTCAGGCCGCGCTCGCGCACGAAGCGCATGAAGCAGCGCGCACCATTGCCGCACTGCTCGACCTCGCCGCCGTCGGCGTTGTGGATCACGTACTGGAAATCGATGTCCGGCGACGGCGCGGGCCGCACGCTCAGGACCTGGTCGGCGCCGACGCCGAAATGACGATCGGCCAGGAAGCGGTACTGCGCCGCGCTCAGGCCGAGCGTGCCGCGGGTTTCGTCCAGCACGACGAAGTCGTTGCCGGCGCCCTGCATCTTGGTGAAGCGGATTCGCATCCGCGGATTATCTGCTGCCCCGCGCACTGGAATACCTTCGCGCATCAGCGCTTCGGTATTCGCCTTCGGAACGGCCGGGCGGCGCATGCACCAGGCACCGCGCCCACCGGCACCCCGTCGCGCCCGTTGAAGCGCGCCGGATCAATCCGGGCGTCCGGCCCGCAGCCGGTCCAGCGCGCGATCGAGAAAGGGCAGCCGGTCCTGGCCCCAGAAGCGCTCGCCGGCGAGCACGTAGGTGGGTGCGCCGAACACGCCGATCTCTACCGCCTCGGCGCTGTTGGCGCGGTAGATCGCCTGCGTCTCCGGTGTCTGCTCCAGCGCCTGCAGCGCCGCGCCGTCGTAGCCGTTTTCCTCCGCCACCGTGATGCGCACCTCGGCCTGCGAGGTGTCGCGCTGCTCGGCCCACAGCGCGCGCAGGAGTGCATGCGAGAGCGGCTGCGCATCCAGCCCCTGCAGCTGCGCGGCGATCACCATCCAGCCCGGGTACTTGTTCCAGTCCGGATCGGCCGGCGCGCCCTTGGGATAGTGCGCGGGCTCGAGATGCAGCGGCATGCCCAGATGCGCGCGCCAGCGCGCGAGCTCGAGCGCGTGGTAGCTGCGGCGCGGCTCGGGCCGCGTCTTCAGCGGAATGCCGCCGGTCTGCGGCACCACCGCCTGGAAGTCGTAGGGCTTGAGCGTGAGCTGCAAATGGTGGCGGCGCACGATGTCCTGCAGCTGCGGGCCGCCGAAGTAGGCCCAGGGCGAGGACAGGCTGTAATAGCAGTCGAGGGCGATCATGGCGGGATTATCTTCAGCCCGCCATGACCGTTCTCAGAACGCGGCCGGCCTCCACTTGAGCAGCCGCTTCTCCAGCGAGGTCAACAGGAAGTCGGCGAGCAGCGCCACCACCGCCAGCACGATCATCGCGGCGAACACGCCGCTGGCATTGAACGCACCCTGCGCGGTCGAGATCAGCAGGCCGATGCCTTCTTTCGCGCCGAGGAATTCGCCGACCACGGCACCGACCAGCGCGAAGCCGAAGCTCACGTGCAGGCTGGCCAGGATCCACGACATGGCCGACGGGATCACGACCGACATCGTCACCTGGCGCGGCGAGGCGCCGAGGATCTGCGCATTGGCGATCATGTACTTGTCGGCCTCGCGCACGCCCTGGAAGGCATTGCCGAAGACGACGAAGAAGACCATGACGACTGCGAGCGCGACCTTGGACGCCATCCCCAGCCCGAGCGCGATCACGAAGATCGAGCCCAGCACCACGCGCGGGATCGAGTTGGCGATCTGGATGTAGAGGCTGAAGACGTCCGACAGCAGCTTGTTGCGCCCGAGCAGGATGCCGCAGATGACGCCCGCGATGGCGCCGATCAGGAAGCCGATCACGGTTTCCTCCAGCGTCACCGCGACCTGCATCCACAGCGAACCCTGCGAGGTGCCGTCGCGGATCCACTCGACGATCTGGTCGTAGATCAGCGAGGGCATCGAATAGAAGAAGGGGTCGATCCACTTGCGGCGCGCAGCCAGCTCCCAGCCGCCGAGCACCACCACCAGCACCAGCACGCGCAGCGTGATGATCATCTGGCGGCGTCGGCGGATGCGCGCCTGGGCGATTTCGGACTCGCGGGCCAGCGCTTCGTCGCTCAGGACGGCGGGCAAGGCAAGGTCGGTCATGAAGAGGCTCCGGAAGGTCGGGATTCGGTGGGGTTCATGCGAGCGTGACTTCTTCGCGAAGGTCATCCCAGATGTGCTTGGAGAGCTCGATGAACTTCGGCTCGTAGCGCACCGTCGAGGTCACGCGCGGACGCGGCAGATCGATCTCGTAGACGCGCTTGAGCGTGCCGGGCCGCGCCGACAGCACGAACACGCGGTCGGCCAGCGCGATCGCTTCCTCGAGGTCGTGCGTGACGAACACCACCGAGCCGCCGGTGCCCGACCAGATCTTGAGCAGCTCGTCCTGCATCAGCGTGCGGGTCTGCATGTCGAGCGCCGAGAAGGGCTCGTCCATCAGCAGGATCTCGGGGTTGTTGATGAAGGTCTGCGCCAGCGCCACCCGCTTGCGCATGCCGCCCGAGAGCTGGTGCGGGTAGTGCTGGCCGAACTTGCCGAGGCCCACGCGCTGGATCCAGTCCTCGGCCATGGCGTAGGCCTCCTGCTTCGGCTTGCCGCGGAACATCGGGCCGGCCGCGACGTTGTCGATCACGCTGCGCCATGGGAACACCGCGTCGGCCTGGAACACGAAGCCGATGCGCGGATCGATGCCCTGGACGGGCTTGCCCATCACGTGCACCTCCCCGACCGTGGGCTTCAAGAGGCCCGTGATCATGTTGAGCGTGGTCGACTTGCCGCAGCCCGTCGGGCCGACGATGGCGACGAACTCGCCGCGCGCCACCGCCATGTTGAAGTTGCGCAGCGCCACCGTGGCATTGCCGTCGGCGGAGATGAAGCGCAGCGAGACGCCGCGGAAATCGATGGCCGGCGTGCTGTCGCTCACTTGGCCCCCGCCGCCAGGTACGCGTTGCTGTACGTCTTGGACAGGTCGATGTTCTTGCTCTTGACGAGCGGCTTGTAGGTGGCCAGCACCTTGAGCACGGTCTCCGGGCCGCCGGCCGGCATCTTCGCGTCGGTGGTGAACATCGGCAACGACGATTCGAGTGCCTTCACGTACAGTTCCTTGTCATTGCCGTAGTAGTCGCGCGGCACCTTGTCGGCGATCTCGGCCGCCGAATGGGTGTGGATGTATTCCATCGTGCGGGCAAAGGCGTGGGCCAGCTTGGTGGCCTGCTCCTTGTGCGACTCGGCCCAGCTGTTCTGCACGTAGAAGCTCGCGGCGGGATAGAGACCGCCCAGTGCAGCGCTCGTATCCTTCTCGGTGCGCAGGTCCACCAGCACCTTGGCATCGCCGGTCTTGAGCATTTCCGAGATCGTGGGCTCGGTGGTCATGCCGGCCTGGATGCGGTCCTGCTTCATCGCCGCAATGAAGGTGTTGCCGGCGCCGACGGGCAGCAACGAGTAGTCCTTGGAGGCCACGCCCTGGCGGTCTGCCAGGTAGCGCGTGAGGAAGTCGGTCGACGAGCCGAGGCCGGTCACGCCCAGCGTCTTGCCCTTGGCATCGGCCATGGTCTTGAAAGTCGGCGCCGCCTTGCTGGAGACCATCTCGACCTCGCCCGGCACCTTGCAGAACACTGCGATCGCCTCGATCTCCTTGCCCTTGCTCTGCAGGTCGATGGTGTGGTCGTAGAAGCCCACCACGCCCTGCACCGCACCGGCGATCAGCTGGTTCTCGGCATCGACGCCGGCCGGCTGCGATTGCAGCTCCACCGTCAGGCCTTCGTCCTTGAAGTAGCCCAGTGCCTCGGTCAGCTTGGCCGGCAGGTAGATGATCTTGTTGATGCCGCCCACCATGATGGTGATCGGCTCGGCGGCCTGGGCCAGCGGCGCGGCGGCGGCGAAGGTGGTGCACAGGGCGGCGGCGAGCAGGGTGCGGTGGAAGGCAGGCATGGTGAGAGGTCTCCTGGATGCAGTGTGGGAAGACCGCGGGCGGGACGAGGCCAGCCGCGGGGCGCAGCCAGTCTAGGCAGCGCGGTCTTTCGGCCAGCTTTCGGTACCGGTCCGGATCGCTCGTGGTTATCCCTAAGCTTCCCTGCCGCCATCCACCTACACTCGCGTCGCCGTGCCGCCCTTCGCATCGGCTCGTCCATTTCGTTAAAGACCCAAAGGCTCGACATGAGATTCGCATCCACGATCGGCGGACGTTCCAGATCGGCTGCCATCGGCCTCTGGCTGTGCGCGGCGGCGGCGTTCTGTTTCTGCGCGAACGCCGGCGCGCAATCGATCGACAGCATCAAGCGCAAGGGCACGCTGACGGTCGGCGTGCAGGCCGAATTTCCGCCATGGGGCTCCATCGATGCCAGCGGCGCGAATGTCGGCTACGACATCGATGTCGCCAAGCTGATGGCCGACGACCTGGGCGTGAAGCTGGCGCTGGTGCCCGTCACCGCGGGCAATCGCGTGGGCTACCTCACCACCGGCAAGGTCGACGTGCTGGCCGCCGCGATCGGCATGTACCCGGACCGCGCCAAGGCCGTGCAATTCTCCAAGCCCTACGCCACGCTCGATGGGGTGATCTACGGCAAGAAGACCGACACCGTGCGCGACTGGAACGACCTCGCGCAACTGCGCGTCGGCACCGCGCGCGGCAGCGCTGCCGATGTGGCGCTGACCAAAGGCATGCCACCAGGCACGGACGTGCGACGCTTCGACGACGACGCGGTGCCGATCCAGGCGCTGCTGTCGGGACAGGTGGATGCCATCGGCAGCACCAACCTGATCGCCGTCGTGCTCGCCAGATCGCCGGCCGGCGCGCAGTTCGAGCAGAAGTTCCAGTTCGCGCGGCAGTACAACGGCCTGGCGACGCGACTCGGCGAGAAAGAATTCAATGCCTGGCTCAATGCCTTCGTCGACCGCAACATGGCCAACGGCAAGCTGAACGCGATCAACCGCAAGTGGGTCGGCGGCGACCTGCCGGCGCTGCCGACCGAGCTGGCGGACGTGCCCTTCACCGTCCGCTGAGCGGCGCCGCGCGGGCCTTCGCGGCCCTGTCACGATGCCGTTGACACCCCCGGGGTCGACTGCTACATTCATTTCATAGGCATATGTAAATACAATTGCATATCGATGGAAATCGATCGGCGGGCTGAACCGGCCCTCACCCCTGGGACGTGACGATGAATGAGGCAGGAGCATCCGTCGTGAAGACGGAACGGATCGGATCCCATCCCGCGATCGCGGTCCGCTGGCGCGGAAGCGGCGAATTGCTCGTGTTCCTGCACGGCATCGGCGGCAACAAGTCGAACTGGGATCGCCAGCTTGCCCGCTTCGGCGCGCACGCGCAGGCGGTGGCCGTGGATTTCCGCGGCTACGGCGAGAGCGACGACTACGAAGGGGCCGCAGGCATCTCGCAATTCGCGGACGACGTCGCACGGGTGATCCGCCATTTCGGCGCCGCACGCGCGCATGTGGTCGGACTCTCGCTCGGCGGACGCGTCGCGCAGCGGCTGGCGCTGCTGCATCCGGACCTGATCGCCTCCCTCGCCCTGGTCGACGCGCGTTCGGACGCGCGCGACACGCGCACGCCGGCGGAACGCGAAGCCTTCCTCGGCGCGCGCTCGAAGCCGCTGCAAAGCGGCAAGACCCCCTCTGACATCGCCCCGGCGGTGGTGAAGAGCCTGGTCGGGCCCAACGCCTCGCCGGCCGTGGTCGCGGAGCTGACGCAAAGCATCGCCAGCCTTCGAACCGACAGCTACCTGAAGACGATCGAGGCCAACGTCTGCGACGACTTCGCCGGCGATCTCGGCAAGATCCGCGCGCCCACGCTGGTGCTCGTCGGCGAGCACGACACGACCACGCCGCTGCGCCATTCGCAGGAACTGGTCGGACTCATTCCGGGCGCCCGCCTGCAGGTGATTGCCGATGCAGGCCACCTGACGAACATCGAACAACCAGAGGCATTCAACGCCTGCCTGGCCGAGTTCCTGCTTCCCCAACTCCATCGGAGGACCGAATGACCGCAACCCATGACGACGGCGCATCGGCGCGTACCCTCAGCGCCGCCGCGACACGCCGTGTGCTGCTGTCGTCCGTGATCGGCAACGCGCTCGAGTGGTACGACTTCTTCCTTTACGGCACCGCGGCGGCGCTGGTGTTCGGCAAGCTCTTCTTCCCGGCCGGCACCGACCCGCTGGTCGGCACGCTCGGCGCCTTCGCCGGCTTCGCGATCGGCTTCCTGGCGCGCCCCTTCGGCGGCCTGCTGTTCTCCCACATCGGCGACCGCTACGGCCGCAAGCGCGCGCTGGTCTCCACGCTGGTCCTGATGGGCGCCGCGACCTTCCTGATGGGCCTGATGCCGACCTATGCACAGATCGGCATCTGGGCGCCGGTGCTGCTGGTGCTGCTGCGCATCCTGCAGGGTCTGGCCGCCGGCGGCGAATGGGGCGGCGCCGTCCTCATGCTCACCGAGAGCGCGCCCAAGGGCAAGATCGGCTTCTACTCCTCCTTCGGCCAGGCCGGCCTGAGCCTCGGCTTCCTGCTTTCGGCGCTGGCCTTCTACCTGGCGCAGCGACTGCCGGCCGAGGACTTCATGGGCTGGGGATGGCGGCTGCCCTTCCTCGTGAGCATCGTGGTCTTCGCGGTCGGCGTCTACATCCGCTCCAGGGTGCCCGAGACCCGGGCCTTCGTCGAGGCGCAGGCCACCGGCCAAACGGTAGCGAAGGTGCCGGCGCTCGAAGTCCTGAAGCGCCATCCGCGCGAAGTCCTGATCGCCATGGGCCTGCGCGTCGCGGAGAACGGCAGTTCCTACATCTTCGTCGCCTTCTCGCTCGGCTTCGGCAAGTTCGTCGGCGCGCCGGCCGACGTGATCCTGCTGGCGATGATCGTGTCCTTCGTGATCCAGATGCCGGTGCTGATCGCCTTCGGCGCGCTGGCCGACCGCATCGGCACCAAGCCGATCTACATGTTCGGCTCGATCACGCTGATGCTGATGGCGTTTCCGTTCTTCTCCCTGATCGGGACCAAGGACCCGACCTACATCTTCCTCGCGTTCATGCTCGCGAACACGGTCAGCTACTCGGCCATGTGCGCCACGCAGCCGATGCTGTTCAGCAGCTTCTTCGGCACCAACATCCGCTATTCCGGCCTCGCGCTGGGCCACGAGATCGCGGCGGTGTTCAGCGGCGGGCTGTCGCCTTTCATCGCCACGGCGCTGCTCGGCGCCTATCACTCCTCGGCGCCGGTGTCGCTGTACCTGATCTTCCTCGGGGCGGTCACGACGCTCACCTGTCTGGCGATCAAGCGGCCGGCGACGGCCCAGGCCACCGGACCCGCGACCGCCGCGGGCTGAACGGCCGCACAGACCGCTTCAGAAGGTCCGCAGGCTCGACAGGACCTTCTGCAGCAGGCCGACGAGCGTCGTCGCTTCGTCCTCGCTGAGCTCGTGCATGCCGCGCTGGTAGTGCTTCCAGGCGAGCGGCCACATGTCGTCGAACAGCTGTTCGCCCTGGGCCGTCAGCGTGATGGCCAGGAAGCGCGCATCGGCCGTGCTCTGGGAACGCTTCAGCAATTGCCGCTCGACCATCTGGTCGACCAGCCGGCTCAGCGTGGGCTGGTCGATCGCGGCCTCTTGCGAGATCACGGTGAGGGAGGCCTCGGGCGCGCCCTTGAGCACCGCGAGCACGCGCCACTGCAGCACGCTCATGTCGCGCGCCTTGAGATCGCGCTTGAACTTCTGGTTGAACAGCGTGGCCGTCTGGTTCAGCAGGTAGGGAATGAATTGCTCGACGAAGTAGCGGTCGTTCGCGTCGTGCGGCTGGCTCCCGGGCACGCCGGCGGTGGCGTCGCTGCTCGCGGCCTTGGCGTTCTTGCCGGCCTTGGCGGGCTTGGCGTTCTTGCCGTTCTTGGCGGCGGGCTTGCCGGCGGATGCCGCCGATGTCTTGGCCATGGGATCGTTCGGGTTTCGCGTTGTGTTAGCCGGCATCGATGGTAATGGATCGACGTGGCGAGCGAGCGCGCGATGGCCCGAGGCACGGGGCCACGGATTCGCTCCTGCGCACGCGTGGCGCGCACGATCCTCAGGCGAAGGCCGCGGCCCCCGTGCGCTGCCCGGCCGACGCG
This sequence comes from Variovorax sp. SRS16, assembly GCF_901827165.1. Taxonomy (NCBI): domain Bacteria; kingdom Pseudomonadati; phylum Pseudomonadota; class Betaproteobacteria; order Burkholderiales; family Comamonadaceae; genus Variovorax; species Variovorax sp. SRS16. Next base: position 899,626 of record NZ_LR594666.1, on the reverse strand, counting down.
AGCAGGCCGGTGAAATCGACCACCTGCGCGGCCATCAGTTCGAGTTGCCGCGCGGCGCCGGCGTCCAGGCAGATGCCGTCCTCGTCGAAGACGCGCGCGGCCGTGTTGATCGTGACCCCCATCGGCGTCGGCATGCCGCGCAGCGCATGGACGATGTCGCGCAGCGCGGACAGCGTGGTGCCCGCCCCCTGGTGCCCGGCTGCGCAGGCGATGCACCCGACCGGGCGGCCCTCGAAGTACGGCCGCGCATCGCCGCGCATGTCCTCGACATAGTCGATCGCGTTCTTCAGCAGGCCCGAGATCGATCCGTGGTAGCCGGGGGACGAGATGACGATGCCGTCGCTGCGCCGCAGTGCGTCGATGAAGCCGCGCAGTTCGGCGCCGCGTGCCGCGGACTCCGGCGAATACATCGGGAACACGAGCGACGGGCCGGCGATGAGCACGGTCTCGGCGCCGCGCCTGCGCGCCACGGCCAGCGCATGGCGCAGCGCCATCTCCGAGCTCGATCGCTCCCGGATCGTGCCGCCGATGCCGACGATCAGCGGCGCCCCGGCGCGAGCTCCGGCATTCATGGCCGGGCCGTGCCGAACGACGGCGAGAAATGCGGCGCCACTTCCGTGGCGAAGCGGCTCAGCCAGCGCCTGCGCATGGCCTGCGGGATGTCCGGCGTCGCGGTCATGACGATCAGGTTGTTGAAGCCGACGTCGATGTACTTCTGCACGCGCTCGCGCACCGTCTTCGGCGAGCCGAAGAGCTGGACCTGGGAGAAGGGGCCGAGGTTGTCGGGGTTCGACATCGACTTGCGCCGCTCGTGGACCTTGGCGAAGGACTGGTAGTCGGCGATCTCGGGAAAACCGTTGGCGTCGGGCTTGTAGTGCTCGACCTGCAGTTGGAACCAGCGCGGCATGTACTGGCGCGCAAGCGCCTCGGCCTCGTCGTCGCTGTCGGCGATGATGCAGCTGATCGCCACCGGCTTGGTCACGTCGGTGTTGCCGCCGCGCTGGCGCGTGACCTCGGCCCAGGTTGCAAGCACCTTGGATTGCACTTCGAACGGCAAAGTGCCGTTGCAGATCGGCGGCAGGTCGAGTTCGGCGATCTTGGTGGCGCTGTCCGGACTGCCGATCGCGCCGTAGAAGTGGATGTTGTCGCGCTTCGCATCGGGACGCAGGCGGATGTCGAGCGGCACCTTGAAATGCTTGCCTTCGAAACTGAAGGGCTTGCCTTTCAGCGCCAGGTCCAGGATCTTCCAGGCCTCCTCGAACAATTGCTTGGCGTTCTCCAGCTTCAGATCGAAGGCGTCGTATTCGAGCGGCGCCGCGCCGCGCCCGAGGCCCAGGTGCAGCGGGCCCTTCGACAGCAGGCTCAGCATCGCGATCTCGCCCGCGAGCCGCACCGGGTTGTGCCACGGCGTCACCAGCACCATCGTTCCGAGGCCGAGGCCCGGGCACAGCGCCGCGATGTGCGAGAAGAGAAGCAGCGGGCTCGGCGTCGGGAAGTAGTCCGAGAAATGATGCTCCACCGTCCAGACGGTTTCATAGCCGAGTGCGTGGCCGAACTGCGCGTCCTCGACCATTCCCTTGTAAAGATCGGCATCGGAGGTGCCGGCCTTGTCCACGGCGGCGATCATGAATCCGAACGAAACCTGCTGTTGCGCTGCCATCGGGGCTCCCGCTGAAAAAAACATGTAAAAACATATGTTATAGCGATGAAAGCCGATGTCAAGCACCCCGGACGCGTTCCCTAGAATCACGGGACCCGTCCCGCCGCCCCATGAAGCTCCTGCTGATCGAAGACAACCCGCAGCTCGCCCTCTGGCTGTCCAGCCTGCTGCGCGCGCAGGACTTCGTGGTCGATCATGTGGAGGACGGCGACGCTGCCGACGCGCTGCTGCGCCAGGCGCGCTACGACATCGTGCTGCTGGACCTCAACATCCCCGGCCTCTCGGGCAAGGGCGTGCTGCGGCGGCTGCGGGAACGCCGCGACGACGTGCCGGTGATCATCCTCACCGCCGCCGCCTCGCTCGACCAGAAGGTGCTGTGCCTGGAGATCGGTGCCGACGACTACCTCGTGAAGCCGGTCGAGATCCGCGAGCTGGTGGCGCGCGTCCAGGCGCTGCTGCGCCGCCAGGTGCCGGGCAAGGCCAACGACATCGTCTGCGGCGACCTCCACTACGACCTGCGCACGCGGCAGTTCGCGCTCGCAGGCCAGGCGCTCGCGCTGCCGCCGCGCGAGCGCACGCTGCTGGAGACGCTGATGCGCAAGGCCGGCAGCACGGTTTCCAAGCAGGCGCTGATCGACAGCATCTTCGGCCTCGACGACGAACCCAGCGCCGATGCGATCGATCTCTACATGCACCGGTTGCGCAAGAAGCTCGAGGGCGCGCAGGCCACCATCATCACCTTGCGCGGCGTCGGCTACCTGCTTCGAACGCGCGAAGAGGCCTAGGCGCCGCATCGCATGGCCAGCCTTCGCCTGCGCCTGGTAGCCTGGCTGCTGCTGCCGCTGTCGGTGTTCGTGGGCGTGTGCGGCTACCTGAGCTGGCTCAATGCGGCGGCGGTGGCCGACTACGTGCAGGACCACGACCTGCTGTCCTCGGCCAAGGTGCTGTCGGACCGGCTGATCTGGGAAGGCGACGATGTCCAGGCCAGCGTGCCGCCGTCCGCGCTGAGCCTGTTCGTCTCGCCGGACCGCGATCGCGTCTTCATCAGCGTCACCAACACCAGCGGTGCGCTGCTGGCAGGCTCGCCGGACTTCCCGCTGCCGCGGGTGCGAAGGCCCGAGGGTGTTGACCGCGCGCAGTGGTACGACGCCGAATTCGACGGTCTGGCGCTGCGCGCCGTGCTGACCACGCGCTCGATGTACGACGTCGGCGGCGCCGAGGACATCACCATCGCGGTCGGCAAGACCACGCGCAGCCGCGACCACATGCTGCGCGCGCTGTGGCTGCCCTCGATCGAATACCTGCTGATCGCGCTGCTGCTGGCGATCGTGCTGACCACGCTGGCGCTGACCTGGGAGCTGCGGCCGGTGGTGCGCCTGAGCCGCCAGCTCGCGCAGCACGATCCGCTGCACCTGGATTTCGCGGTCGATGCGCACGCGCTGCACACCGAGCTGCGCCCTGTGGCCGACACCATCAACCGCTTCGTGCGCGAGTTGCGCTCGCACTCCGAGGCGCAGCGCCGCTTCGTCGCCGATGCCGCGCACCAGCTGCGCACGCCGCTGGCGCTACAGGCCTCGCAGATCGAGTTCGCGCGCTACACGCGCCAGCATCGCCAGCAGTGGGACACGCGCCGCGCCGACATGGATGCGCTGTGGCTGGCGATGCAGACCAGCAACCGCCGCCTGGTCGACGTCACCAACAAGCTGCTGCTGCTCGCGCAGGCCGAGCACCGCGATGCCTACAGCGGACTCGAGCGCGTCGACCTCGCCGCGGCCGCGCTGCGCAGCATCGAGCAACTGGCCGCGCTGGCCGACCGCCGCCGCATCGACCTCGGCATGGAGGCGCCCGCGCCGGCCTGGGTGCAGGCACAGCCGGCGCTGCTCGACGCGCTGGTGGTCAACCTGCTGGACAACGCGCTGCGCTACACGCCCGAGGAAGGCCGCGTGACCGTCGGCGTGCGCACGATCGGCGACGAGGTCGAACTCTCGGTGGAAGACAACGGCCCCGGCATTCCGCCCGAGGCGCGCGAGCGCGTGTTCGAGCGCTTCTACCGCGTCTCGCAAGGCACCGAGGGCACGGGCCTCGGCCTGGCGATCGTGCGCGAGATCGCGCGCGGCTTCGGCGCCACGGTCGAGCTGGCGTCGAATCCGAACGAGGCGCAGGGCCTGCGGGTGACGGTGCGCTTCAATCGACGTGTGCGCCCGACACCTTGACGATCTCGGCCCAGCGCGCGCGCTCCGCGTGGACGATGGAAGCGAACTGCTCCGGCGTGCTGCCGACCGCTTCGCTGCCGACCAGCGCGAGGCGCTTCTGCGTCTGTTCCTGGGCAGCGACCTTCGCCACCGCGGCCTGCAGCTTCCTGACGACCTCGCGCGGCGTGCCCGCCGGCGCGACGAGGCCGGACCAGGCATCGGCCGAGTAGTCCTTGACGCCGGTCTCGCCGACGGTCGGCAGCTGCGGCATCGCCTGCGAACGCTTCACCGAGGTCACCGCGATGCCGCGGATGCGGCCTTCCTTGATCAGCGGCGCCGCCGTGCTGAGCGTGTCGAACATGCCCTGGATATGGCCGGCCAGCAGATCGTTCACCGCCAGCGAGGTGCCCTTGTAAGGCACGTGCACGATGTCGATGCCGGCCCGCGCGCGCAGCATCTCGAGCGACAGGTGCGACAGCGTGCCGTTGCCGCCGCTGCCGAAGTTGAGCTTGCCCGGATTCGCCTTGGCGTACGCGATCAGCTCGCCCACGTCGTGCACGGGCAGCGCGGCATTGACCTCGAGCACCATCGGCCCCGAAGCCACCAGCGACACCGCCACCAGGTCCTTCTCGGGATCGAAGGGCATGCTGCCGCGATAGAGCGAGGGATTGATGGCCATCGTTCCGGCCGAAACCATGGCCAGCGTGTAGCCGTCCGCCGGCGAGCGCACCACGGTTTCCGTGCCGGTGTTGCCATTCGCGCCGGGCCGGTTGTCGACGACCACCGCCTGCCCGAGTTCCTCGGTCAGCGCCTGCGCGAACAGGCGGCCGATGACGTCGAGATTGCCGCCCGCCACATAGGGCACGACCATGCGGATCGGCTTGTCCGGATAGTCGGCGGCCGCCGGCCCGGCCCACCACGCGAGCACGGCAGCGGCCGCCGCCAGCGCAAGAAACTTGAAGCGCATCATGGTCGCCTTTCGTTGGCGCGATGAAAGGTCTCGGCGCCGATCGCCAGCAGATCGGACACCCGCGTCATCAGCAGCCGCGCGCCGGCATCGACCAGCGCGCCCACCGTCTGCGGCGTGACGAGCGTGCCCGCGATGGCGCCCGCGTCCGAGATCGCGCGCAAGGTCGAGAGCACGGCCGCGCGCACATCGGGATGGGCCGCGTTGCCCGGATGGCCCATGCGATGGGCGAGGTCGTTCGGGCCGATGAACCAGACGTCGATGCCCTCGACCGCCAGCAGCTGCGGCAGCCGTTCGATGGCCTGCGGCGATTCGATCATCGCCACCACCAGCTTCTGGTCGTGGTCGGCGAAGCGCGCATAGCGCACCGCTTCGACCAGCGCGCGCGCCGCCTCCGGCGTGTCGACGGCCGCGACCATGACGGCGTCGGCGCCGAGGTCGAGGTAGCGGCTGATCAGGTTGGCATCGCTGCTCCAGGGCCGCACCAGCGCGGCGATGCCGGCCGCGCGCGCGGCGCGGCACATCTCCTCGATGCGCTCGGTGGTGGCGCTGCCCTTCTCGGTGTCGATGAAGGCGATGTCGAAGCCGAGCGCGCCGACCTTCTCGACCAGCGCCGGCGACGGGTAGTTGACGAGCACCATGGTCGCGGTTTCCCCGCGGGCGAGCTTGGCTTTGACACGGGCGTTCATGGGTTCTTTCTTTTTCAGAAGGGCACGCTGCCGCCGACGGTGGTGCGGTGCATCAGGCGCCGCTGCGGCAGCGCGTAGTCGCCGACGGCGAGATGCTGGCTCGCGCAGTTGTCCCACATCAGCAGATCGCCGACCTGCCAGCGATGCCGATACACCATCTCGTCGCGCACGCACCAGTCGGCGAGTTCGTCGATGAGCTGGCGGCTTTCGTCCTCGGGCAGGCCGACGATGCGCAGCGTCGCGGCCTTGCTCACGTAGATGCACTTCTCGCCGGTGTGCGGATGGGTGCGCACGACCGGATGCGTGACCTCGCGCTTCTGCGCCTCGGTCAGCGGCGCGCGCCGGGCGGCTGCGTTCGAGCGCCGCAATGAGTCGTAGACCGCGGCCAGCGAATTGACAGCCTTCAATTCCGCGATCCGGGCCTTCGTCGCGGCCGGCAGCCGGTCGTAGGCGGCCGCGGTGCTTGCGAACAGGGTCGCGCCGAGCGGGTTGCCGTCGGCGTCGGCGGGTATCTCCAGCGCATAGAGCATCGAGTACATGTTGGGCCGTTCGAGGAAGGCGCCATCGCTGTGCCACACGCGGCCGGCATCGATCATGCCGATCGGCTGGCCGGCGTCGTCGAGCACGTTGGAGACACGCACCAGATCGCGGTAGCCGGGCACCAGGTACTGCGGCAGCACGTGCGGCTCGAGCGTTCCGATGCGGCTGCAGAACGCGATCTGCTCGTCCGGCGTCAGCCACTGGTCGCGCAGCACGACCACCTTGTGCGCATGCAGCGCGGCCTTGATGCGCTCGACCGTCGCATCGTCCACGCCGGCGCCGAGGTCGATGCCCCGGATCTCGGCCCCGAGGGGGGCGCCGCTGGGAATGATCTGTTCCATCGTCATCGTTCGGGTCCTGGAATGCGCGTGTTCATGCGGCGTCGGCGGTGGCGCTCTCGTGCGCGGACGCACCGACGGGCTCGATGCCGGCCACGGTGGCGCGGTGCATCAGGCGCCGTTGCGGCAGCGCGTAGTCGCCGATGGCCAGGTGCTGGCCGCCGCAGTTGTCCCAGATCAGCAGATCGCCTTCGCGCCAGCGGTGGTGGTATTGCATCTCGTCGCGCACGCACCAGTCGGCGAGCTCGTCGATGAGCGCGCGGCTGTCCTCGTCGGCGAGCCCGAGGATGCGCACCGTCGCGGCGCGGCTCACATACAGGCACAGCTGGCCGCTGTGCGGATGCACGCGCACCACCGGGTGCACGACGCCGCGCCGCTGCGCCTCGGTCAGCGGCGGCCGGTTCAGCGCCGCCTTGTCCTTGTGCATGGCCGCGTACACGGCCTCGAGCGAATTGAGGGCCGTGAGGCCGGTGATGCGTTGCTTCATCGCCCGGGGCAGGGACTCGTAAGCCTTGGCCGTATCGACGAACCACGTTTCGCCGAGCGAGCGCCCGCCCGCGCCGTGCGGGATCTCGATCGCATACAGCATCGAGTAGAGGTTCGGCTTGTCGAGAAAGGCGCCATCGCTGTGCCAGAGGCGCCCGGCATCGACCAGGCCGATCGGCTTGCCCGCCGCGTCGAGCACGTTCGACACCCGCACCAGCTCGCGATGGCCCGGCACCAGGAACTGCGCCAGCACGTGTTCCTCGAGCGATCCGAAGCGCGCGCAGAAAGCGATCTGCTGCGCCGGCTGCAACAGCTGATCGCGCAGCACGACCACCTTGTGCGTGTGCAGGGCCTGCAGTACCAGCGCGAGGTCGGCGTCAGCGAGCGGCACCGAGGCATCGATGCCGCGGATCTCGGCGCCGAGCGCGGCGCCGCTGGGAGTGACGGTGGCCATGGCTGCTTTCTCCTTGGCGCTAGGCCGCAACGCTCGCGGCGTCCCGGGCTTCGGCCTGGCGCGACGCCACGTGCAGCTGGCGCTGCAGCGCGGCGAGCGAGTCGAGCGACGGCAGATCCCGCAGTGTGCGGAACAGGCCACCGGCCCGGTCGTCCGCCAGCACACCGCGGCAGCAATCCATGAACTTGGTGCGCAACTCGTTCTCGCTGAACCAGCGGCCCACCTTGCCGATCGCAAGCGGCACCAGTTCCTCGTGCATCGCGCCGTCCTCGGTCTCGACCCGCACCGCGGTCGCCCATTCGGGATCGAAGCGCACGCGCTCGTCCACCTCCATCGTGGTGCGCGCGATCAGCTCGACGATCTCGGGCGAGGACACGCGCGCCTGCGTGAAGGTGTCGATGCGGACCTGGCCGTCCAGCAGCCCGGCCGCGACGCAGAACTCGAGGCTGAACTTGCCCTCCAGCGGCGTCTTCGGCGAATGATGGATCAGCGGCCGGAAGGAGAGCTCCGGCACGCCGATGCGAACGCGCCGCGGCTTGCGGCCGGCCAGCCACCGGTGGACCTTGGTCGCCGCCTCGATGCCGGGATGGGTCGCGCCGCAGGACGGGAAGGCCTTCAGCGACAGGCCGTAGTCGGTCAGGATCTCGAGCGCTTCGCCGGGCTTTCCCATGGCGCCGAGATCGGCCTTGTCCGGTCCCCAGTTGAAGACGGTCGCGAAGCCGTAGGGATGGTCCAGGGCCGCGCTCGCACAACCGAAGTCTTCGCGCGCCAGCATCGCGGCCTGGATGCCGTTGCGCGCCGCGATGCCGGCATGCAGCGGCTTGGTCATGGTGCCGAAGTGCGCGCGCAGGCCCGAAGCAAAGGAGGTCGCGAGATTCAGCGCGCCGGCGATCTGCGCGGCGGGCAGGCGCAGCAGCATGGCGGCCGCGGCCGCCGCAGCGATCGTCCCGAAGGTGCTGGTGGCATGCCAGCCGTTCTCGTAGTGGCGGTTGTTCATGCCGCGCGCCAGCTTGCCGAACATCTCGAGGCCGACGATGTAGGCGTTGATGGCATCCGTGCCCGACACGCGCGCCATCGCGCTGGCCGAGAGCAAGGTCGGCACCAGCACCGCGCTGGTGTGCGCATAGGCGGGATGGCTCGAGTCGTCGAAGTCGATCGCATGCGCGAGCGCGCCGTTGAAGATCGCCGCGTCCGTCGGCAGGGCCGCGCGGTCGCTGAAGGCCATGACCGCGGTCTCGGCGTCGATGCTGCCCTCGAAGGCGCGGCCCCGCAGCGCGCGCAGCAGCTTGCCCGCCAGCGGCTCGCGCCGGCCGGCCGCGATGCAGCCCACGCAGTCGGTGATGCCGTCGAGCGCACGCTGCTGCGCCAGGGCGGGAAATCCCGTCGTCGCGGCTTGCGCGGCAAAGTCGGCGAAATCGGAGAAGAAAGACGATGCCAAGAGCGGATCTCCTAGACGGTTTGCAGCGAGGACCGGTCGGCGTCGAGCACGCGCACCGGCGCCTTGGCGATCCAGGCCAGGATGTCCTCGACGAACTGGGCGTAGAAGTGCGCGTAGTTGCGCTCGGTCACGTAGCCGATGTGCGGCGTCGCGATCACGTGGGGCAGGCTGCGCAGCGGATGGTCCGGCGGCAGCGGCTCGACGTCGAACACGTCCAGGCCGGCGCCGGCGATGCGTCCGCTCTGCAGCGCATCGATCAGCGCGGGCTCCGAGACGATCGGCCCGCGCGAGGTGTTGACCAGGAAGGCCGAGCGCTTCATGAGACCGAACTCGCGCGCGCCGACCAGGCCGCGCGTGCGCGGGCTCAGCTTCATGTGGACCGTGACGTAGTCGGAACTGCGAAGCAGCTCGTCCTTGCCCACCAGCGAGGCGCCGGCTTCGGCGGCGCGCTCGGCCGTGAGGTTCTCGCTCCATGCGAGCACGCGCATGCCGAAGGCGTTGGCCACGCGCGCCACTTTCGAGCCGATCGTTCCGAGGCCCAGGATGCCGAGCGTGCGGCCCTCGAGCTCGTCACCGACAGCGGTCTGCCAGCCGCCTGCGGCCACGGAGGCCAGTTCGGCCGGCAGCCGCCGCGCCAGCGCCAGCAGCAGCAGCCAGGTCAGCTCCGGCGTGCCCGATTGCAGCGAGGTGGTGCCGCAGACCGCAATGCCCTGGCGCACGGCATGGCCGACATCGAGGCTCGCGTTCCACATGCCGGCCGTGACGATGAGCCTGAGTTTCGGCAGGCGCGACAGCAGCCCGGCCGGCATCCGCGTGCGTTCGCGCATCAGGCAGACGACGTCGAAGGGCGCCAGGCGCTCGGCCAGCGCATCGACATCGTCCAGATGGTCGGCGAAGGCCGTGAGCTCGGCATCCGGGATGGACGACCAGGGCCCGAGCCGCGCGGCCACGCCCTGGTAGTCGTCGAGCACTGCGATGCGGAGAGACGGTGTGCCGGTGGTCATGGTTTCAGTCGACGGTGATCCTGGCGTCCCTGACGACCTTGCCCCACATCTCGATGTTCTGGTGAAGGTAGGCGCGAAACTGGGCCGGCGTGCCCGGCGCGGGCAGCAGGTCCAGATCGACCAGGCGCTTCTTCATCGCCGGCTGCGCGAGGATCTTGTTGACCTCGCTGTTGAGCCGCTGCACGACCTCTGCCGGCATGCCGGCCGGCCCGAGCAGGCCGTACCAGGAACTGACATCGAAGCCCGGCAGCGTCTCGGCGATGGCGGGCACGTCCGGCGCGCTCGGCCAGCGCTGCTTCGACGTCACGCCCAGCGCGCGCAGGCGGCCTTGCCGGACTTGCTGCAGCGAGCCCGTCAGCGCGCCGAAGCCGAACGCGACGTCGCCGCTGATGATGGCGATTTCCGCCGGCGCCCCGCCCTTGTACGCGATGTGCGTGGCCTCGAAGCCGCCGCGCATTTTGAGCAGCTCCGCCGCGAGGTGGTTGGTTCCGCCCGCGCTCGGCGAGGCGTAGTTGAGCTTGCCGTGCTGCGCACGGCCGTAGTCGATCAGTTCCTGCACCGTCTTCACCGGCACCGCGCTGCCGACGACGAGCACCTGCGGGCCCTCCGCGAGGTTGGCGATCGGCGTCAGGTCGCGCGTGGCCGAATAGGGCAGCTTGCGATAGAGCGTTTCCTGGATCGCCAGCGGCGTCGAGCCGAGCAGGATCGTGTAGCCGTCGGGCTGCGCCTTGGCGACGAAGTCCGAACCGATGACGCCGCCCGCGCCCGCGCGGTTCTCGATGATCAGCGGCTGGCCGAGCGCCGTGCCCAGCGGCTCGGCGAGCACGCGCGCGAGGATGTCGAGCGGTCCACCCGGCGGGTAGGCGACGACGAGACGGATGGGCTTGCTCGGATAGTCGCCGGCCTGGGCCGCGACAGCGCCGAACAGCGCGAGCCCGGCCATGCCGGCGAGCAGGCTTCTGCGCAGACCGTGGTGCTTCATTCGCCCTTCCTTTCCGCCTCGCAACGGCTGCGCCTAGAAAGGCTCCGGGCCGAGAATGCCCGCGCGATGCAGCCGGCGCGGAATGTCGCCGTAGTCGAAGACCGCGAGGTGGTGCACCGCGCAGTTGTCCCAGACGATCAGGTCGCCCTTGCGCCAGCTGTGCCGGTAGTGGAAGGCGGGATTCTTCAGCTGTGTCCACAGCGCCTCGAGCAGCGCGTCGCTTTCGTCCTCGGGCAACCCGACCACAGCGCTGGTGTGTCCTTCCGTCACGAACAGGCAGGGACGGCCGTTGACCGGATGGGTGCGCACGATCGGGTGGTCGACATCGGGCAGCTCCGCCTTCTGCGCCTCGGTGAGCGGTGCGCGCTTGAGGTTGCCGGCCCGCTTCTTCTTGTCCAGGTGATGGATGAAGCTGTGCGTCGCGCGCAGGCCTGCGATGCGCTTCTTCATCGCCTCGGGCAAGGCCTCGTAGGCCCGCCAGGCGCTGGTGAAGACCGTGTCGCCGAGCACCTGGCCGTCGCGCTGCGGTATCTGCAGGCCGTAGAGCACCGTGTACATGTCCGGCGTCTTCAGGTAGGAGGCGTCGGTGTGCCAGAGCATGCCGGCGTCGGCGATGCCGATCGCCTCGCCGTCCTCCTTCCTGATGTTGGAGACCACCGACAGCTCGGGATGTCCGGGCACGCCATAGCGGTTGTAGAAGGAGACGCGCATCTCGCCCAGCCGCTTCGTGAAGGCTGTCTGCTCGGCCGGTGCCAGGTCCTGGTCGCGCAGCACGATCACCGAATACTCGTGCAGCGCATTGCGCACGAATTCGAAGGCTTCGTCGTCGAGGCCACGGGCCACGTCGACGCCCCGGACCTCGGCGCCGATGCCCGGGCCCTTCAGCACGACCTCGCGTTCCGGCCGGCCGGCGCCGGTGTCGGAGGGGGGAGAGTGGCGCAGCGTGATTGAGGAATCCATCGTTCACCTCGGTTGAATGGGAGCGAGGCTAGACATTGCCTTTGCTTATATTAACTATAAGTCCGACAGCGATCCATCGCAAGCCCTCCAGCGGCGGTGCTTACCCGAAGGCCTCGCCGGAGACGGTGGCGCGCCGCATCAGCCGGCGCTGCGGCAGCGCGTAGTCGAAGGTGGCGCGATGCAGCGTGGCGCGGTTGTCCCAGATCAGCAGGTCGCCGGGCGCCCACCGATGCCGGTACTGGAATTCGGGCCGCACCACGTGCTCGCACAGCGCCTTCAGCAGGGCTTCGCCCTCGTCCTCGGGCAGGCCTTCGATGCGGGTCGTGTAGCCCTCGCTGAGGTACAGGCATTTGCGGCCGGTGGCCGGGTGCCGGATCGCCAGCGGATGCGAAACCGGCGGGAACTGCCGCGTGAGCTCGGCCATGTCCTGCGCGGCACCCGCCTTGGTCGCGTAGCGGTAGTGCAGGCTGTGCACGCCGCGCAGCCGGTCGACCTGCTCGCGCGTGGCCTGCGGCAGCGCGTCGTAGGCCGCGCCCATGGCGGCGAACAGCGTGTCGCCCACGGCCTTGCCGTCCTTCTCGGGCACCTCGATCGCATACAGCATCGACACGCTGTGCGGCCTGGCGAGGTAGGCGCCGTCGGTGTGCCAGTACACGCCCGCGTCGGTGCTGCCGATCGGCTTGCCGTTCTCGAGGATGTTCGAGACCACGAAGAGTTCGGGGTAGCGGCTCGACAGCGCATCCTTCAGAAAGATCTTCTGCAGTTCGCCGAAGCGGCGCGCGAAATCGATCTGCTGCTGCTCGGACAGGTCCTGTCCTTCGATGGTGACGACGCTGCGCTCGTTCACCAGATCGAGGATCCGGCGGAACGCATCTTCATCCAGATCGGGCAGACGGACGTTGGCGACCCGGGCGCCGATCGGCCGCTCGGAATGGGTGATGGACAGGCTCATGGTTTCAATCGAACTTGATGTTGGCTTTCTTGACGACTTCGCCCCACTTGGCGACGTCGCGGCGAAGGTAGGTGGCGAATTCGTCGGGCTGCATGGTGGTGATCTCCAGGCGCTCGCGGCCGAGCTTCTCCTTCATGGCGGGCGCGGCCAGCACCTTGGCCACGTCGTCGTGCAGCTGGCGCACGATCTCGGGCGATGTGTGGGCGGGCGCCATCAGACCGAACCAGATCGTGACGTCGAAGTCGGGCACGCCCTCCTCCTGCAACGTGGGCACCGACGGCAGGCCTCGGCTGCGCGCCGCCGAGGTCACGCCGAGCGCGCGCAGCTTGCCGGCGTCGACCTGCGGCATCACGGCGGCCGGCGTGTCGAGCACGAAGTCGACCTCGCCCGCCATCACCGCGGTGAGCGCCGGATTGCTGCCCTTGTAGTTGACCAGCGTGCTGCGGGTGCCGGTGCGAAAGGACAGCAGCTCGAAGCTCAGGTGCGACAGCGTGCCGTTGCCAGGCGAGCCGAAGTTCAGCTTGCCGGGCTGTCTTCTGGCGAGTTTCAGAAGATCCGCCACGGTCTTCGCCGGCACGGCCGCGTTGACGGCGAGCACGTAGGGCGATTCGGCGACCATGGTGATGGGCGCGAAGTCCTTCAGCACGTCGTAAGGCAGCTTCGGATACGCGGCCGGGCTGACGGCCATCGTGCCGGCCGTCATCAGCAGCGTGTAGCCGTCGGCCGGTGCCTTGGCCACCATGTCCGTGCCGATGGTGGCGCCGGCGCCGGGCCGGTTGTCCACCAGCACCGATTGCTTCCACAGCTTGCCGAGCGCGTCCGCCACGGTGCGGGTCAGCACGTCGGCGCCGCCGCCTGCCGCATAGGGCAAGATGATGCGCACCGGATGGTCGGGATAGGCGGCGAGCGCGCCGCCCGCGCTGCCAATCAGGCCGAGGACCAGGGCCGCGCGCAGGAATCTTTTCATCGTGTCTCCGTCAGGACGGCTGGCGGGGCGCCAAGCCTTTATATTTATACAAACTATAAGTTGGAGCAACTAGCAATGCAAGACGACGCAGCCGTGGCCTCGGCGGCCCTTCAGGGCCTGACCGGCGGATCCCCGCCGCTGAACCTGACGCTGCGCCTGCTCGAGGTCTTCCTGGTGGTCGTGGAACGGCGCACCATGACCGCGGCGGCCGAACAGCTGAACCTGACGCAGGCGGCGGTGTCGCAGTCGATCACCGCGCTGGAGCAGGTGCTGCGGGCCAAGCTCCTGGATCGTTCCGTGCGGCCGCCGGTGCTGACGCTGGTCGGGCAATCCGTCTGCCAGCACGCGCTCGAGATCGTCACCGCCGCGCACAAGCTGGAGGACCAGATGCGCTACAGCGGCTCCGGCCGGCTGCCGCTGCTGCGCATCGGCATGCTGGACAGCTTCGCCTCGACCGCCGGCGTCACCGTGCTGTCGCAGCTGCGCGAACTCGCCTTCGAATGGACGATCGCCTCGGGCTTCAGGGCGACCGGCATTCCGGCGCTGCTGGAGCGCCGCTCGGACGTCATCATCACCTCGGACGAGACGCCGGTGCCGCCGGAGGTCGAGGCGCTGCCGATCTGCAGCGAGCCCTTCGTGCTGGCCATTCCGGCTTCGCACCACGGCAAGGTCAGCGACGTCAAGAGCCTGGGCGCCAAGCTCGACTTCATCCGCTACGGGCGCGACGCGCACATGCTCACGCGCATCCAGAGCTACCTCGAGAGCGCCGGCATGCAGGCGCCGGTGCGCTACCAGTTCGACACCACCGACGCCGTCGTGCGCATGGTCGCCGGCGGCTTCGGCTGGACGGTGATGACGCCGCTGATCCTGCTCAAGTCGGGTGTCCAGCCGCACGCGGTGCGGGTGCTGCCGCTGCCCGGGCCGGCCATGCGCCGCACGCTGATCGTCGCCACGCGGCGCGGCGAGGGAACGGAAATCGCGCAACAGATCCGTGCCACCTCGATCGCGACGCTGAAGAGCACGGTCGTGCCTCAGCTCGCGAAGCTGATGCCGCATGTGGTGAAGGAATTCAGGATCCTGGAAAAGAAAGGCCCGCTCAAGTGAAGGACGCGGCCGCGCGCTGCGTCACGGCCGCTCATTCGGCCGCGGCATGGGCCGCACGGCCGAGCGGCACCGCGCGCGCCGAGGTCGGCGAGCCGAAGAGCCCGGCCGTCGCCCGCGCATAGCCGCGCGGATCGAAGCGCCAGCTCAACGGCAGCAGCAGCACGACGACGGCGCCCAGGTAGGCCCACGCGAAGCCGAAGCTGCCGGTGTGCTCGCGCACCGCACCGGTCACGAAGGGCGCCAGCGCGGCGATCATGAAGCCGACCGCCTGCATGAACGCGGCCAGCGTGCCAGCCTGCGCGGGATCGGGCAGATGGTCGAGCGCCAGCACCATGCACAGCGCGAAGGAGCCGCCGAGGCCGAAGCCCAGCACCACCACGATGGCCGCGGCCGCCGGTGCGTTCAGCAGCAGCCCAGCGAAACCCGCGAGCTGCGCCAGCAGCGTGAGCGCGAGCCACGGCCGCAGGTCGCGCCGACCGCGTGCGAGTGCGGGCAGCAGCAGCGCCGAAACCAGCTGCGCGGCCGTCATCAGCGCCAGCATCGCGCCGCCCTGCGCTGCGCTCCAGCCCTGCTGCGCATAGAAGTGCGGCAGCCACGCGACCAGGCTGGTGTAGCCGCCGTTGACCAGGCCGAAGTAGACCGCCAGCAGCCAGGCGCGGCGGTTCGCGAAGCAACGCAGCCAGCCCGCGTCGGTGCGCGCGCCGGGCACGCGCGCGGACACCGGCGCGGCATACGCGCTGCGCGACCATGCCCACAGCGCGAGCAGCGCCGGCAGCGCCCACGCCGCAAGCCCGGCCTGCCATGCGCCGGCGAGGCGCGCGACCCAGGGACTGCCCATCGCGCCCAGGCCGCCGCCGCCCATCAGCGCGGCGGAATAGAGGCCCATCGCGATACCCATGCGGGCCGGACAATTGCGTTTGATGACCGCGGGCATCAGGGCCTGGACGAGCCCGACCCCGGCGCCCGCCAGCGCGGCGCTGAGCAGCAGCGGCAGCGCATCGCCGGTGACGAAGAAACGGCTGGCGCAGGACGCGGCGATCGTCGCCAGCCCGAGCAGAATGGCCGCGCGCTCGCCGAAGCGCCGGCCGATCGCGACGCCTGCCAGCGACATCGGCCCCATCGTCATCATCGGCAGCACGGTGAGCATCGCGGCCCACTGGAAGCTCAAGCCGGTGGCGTTGCGGATGCTTTCGAGCAGCGGACTGCTCGAGGTGTAGAAGGCGCGCAGGTTGAGCGCGACGAGCACGATCAGCAGCGCGAAGCCGATGCCGCCCTCGCGGCGCGGCGGCGTGCCTGCCGCCGTCATGCAGGCACCGCGTCGGGCAGCAACTCGCCGTTGCGCGCCACGATGCGGCCGCCCGCCACCACGAGCCGCCGCACCGGCCGCGCGACCACCGCCTCGGCGACGGTCTGCGCGTCGAGCAACACCAGGTCGGCGCGGCAACCGGGTGCAAGGCCGTAGGCTTCGAAGCCGCAGCCGCGCGCGCCCGCTTCGGTGACGCAGTCCAGCGCCACGTCAAGCTCGTCGTCGCGACGCAGGTTGTAGCGCAGGCCGATGAGCATCGCGCGCTCCAGCATGTCGGGGTTGCCGTAGGGCGACCAGGTGTCGCGGATGCCGTCGTTGCCGCCCAGCACCGTCACGCCCGCCTGCCGGCAGGCCATGAGCGGCGGCACGCTGCGCGACGGCGGCGCGCTGGTGATCAGGGCCACGCCGAGCGCCGCCATGCGCGCGAGCAGCGGGTCGCGCTCGTGCGGCGGCAGGTCGCCGAGGCAGAAGCCGTGGCTGATCGCGACCCGGCCCTGCATGCCGAGCGCGGCCGTGCGCTCGAGGATGCGTTCGAGCGAGAACGCGCCCATCGCGCCCGGCTCGTGCAGGTGGATGTCGATCGGACACGCGCGGCGCTCGGCGATGCCGAACAGGGTGTCGAGCGAACGCACCGGGTCGCCGTCGATGGCGCAGGGGTCGAGTCCGCCGAGCACGTCGGCGCCCGCGGCCATCGCCTGGTCGAGCAGCGCGTCGGTGCCGGGACGCTGCAGCAGGCCCGACTGCGGGAAGGCGACGATCTGGATCTGCTGAACGTCCCGCAACACGCTGCGCGTGCGCAGCACGCCGTCGAGATGGCGCAACCCGGCCTGCGTGTCGATGTCGACATGCGTGCGCAGGCGCGTCGTGCCGAGCGCGAGAAAGGCCTTGGCGAGTGCGAGCGACTGCGCGCCGGCGTCATGCCCGCTCGCGTGACGAAAGGCGCGCTCGTTGTCGATCCGGTCGATGAGCCGGGTGCCGACCTCGTTGCGGTACCAGCCCATGCCCCACATCGTCTTGTCCAGATGCGTGTGCCCTTCGACCAGGCCGGGCAGCAGCAAGGCGCCGCCGCCCTCCTCGACCGCGCAGCCGTTCGGCGCCTGCAAGGCCGGGCCGAGCGCCGCGAGCCGGCCGTCCTGCACCAGCACGTCGAGCGGCGCGGCACCCAGCGGGCGCACGTTGCGAAGAAGAAGCGAGGATGGCATGGACATGGACAGTGCGATCGAAGAAGAGCGAAAGGAATCAGGCCGGCACGGCCGCCGCGCCGCGCGCCGGCACGAGACGCCCGAGCAGCGTCACGACGACGAACACCAGCGCATTGACCGCCAGCGCGACCAGGCCGATGTTGAGCGATTTGAAGACCACCGGCGCCTGCGGGAACAATTGTCCGAGGCTGGTGCCGGCGATCATCGTGAAGCCGAGCACTGCGCCGCCCGCGAGGATGCCGGCAAAGGCGGCCTGCTTGCTGCCGAAGGGCCGCCGCAGCAGGCTGAACAGCAGCGAGGGCAGCAGTTGCGTCAACAGGCTCGACGCGAAGATCGCCACCGACACGATGGTGGTGCCGCCGCGCAGCACGAAGTACACCGCCACCAGCGCGAAGACCGGCAGCACGATGCGCGCCATCGTCGACACCTGGCGGTCGGTGGCGCGCGGCGCAAAGCCTTCCTTGTAGACGTTCTTGCCGATCACGGTCGAGGCGGTGAGCAGGATCATCGAGCCCGGCACCAGCGCGGTCAGCACGCCCGTGCCGCCGATGAGGCCGACGAACCACGGATCGAAGCTCGCCTTGGCGAGGCCGAACAGCGCGAGGTCGACCTCCGCGCCCTTGAGCCCCGGCACCTTGAGGATGGCCGCGAAGCCGACCAGGAACAGGAAGGCGATCACGATCTGGTAGAGCGGCATCAGGATGGTGTTGCGCCGCACGGCGCGCGCGCTCCTGGCCGCATACACCGAGGTCAGGTTGAACGGGTAGAGGTAATAGCCCAGCGCCGTCAGCAGGATGGTCGAGTTGTACCAGGTGAGGTTCAGGCCGTCCTTCGGAAACTGGAAGTAGCTCGGGTTCGCTTGATGGATCGCGGCGAACATCGGCGTCACGCCGCCGTAGTAGTGCAAGGGCAGGTACACGCCGAGGAAGATCGCGAGGCCGAGGATCAGGAGGTCCTTCACGATCGCGATGCTCGCCGAGCCGTGGATGCCCGACACCAGCACGTAGACCACCATCACCGCCGCGCCGATCCAGATCGCGACCTGCGGCGCGATGGCGCCGTAGGAAGCCTCGGAGACGATGATGCCCAGTCCGCGCAGCTGGATGGTGAGCAGCGCTACCATGCCCATCAGCGCCACGACCGAGACCAGCACGCCGAGCGCGCGGCTGTCGTACTTGCTGGCGAAGAAATCCGAGAACGACACCAGCTTGCGCGCGTTGGCATAGCGCCAGACGGCCGGCAGCATCCAGAACGCCATCAGGTAGGCCAGGCCGCCGTAGGCCAGGATGTAGAAGGCCGGCGCGCCCTTGCTGTACGACCAGCCGCTCGCGCCCAGGAAGGTGAAGGTGGAGAAGGATTCGCCCGCCATCAGCAGGAACACCATGATGGCGCCGAGCCCGCGCCCGCCCAGCGCCCATTGTTCGAGGCTCATCTTGCGGCCACGGCGCGCGAGCACCGCGAGCCCGAGCGCGCCGAGCACGAAGAAGGCAATGATCGGCAATGCGATGTTCATCGAGCCTCTCCTGCTGCTGCTGCGTCCGCGGCGTCGAGGTCGCCCTCGCTGCGGTCGATGGCCAGCATGATGAGGGAGCTCAGCACCAGCCAGCTCACGTTCCACAGCATGAGGAAAGGCAGGCCCAGCACGAAGTCCGGCGCGAAGGCGCTGAGCCATCCGCCGCTGAAGAACGCGATCACCGGCAACAGGGCCAGCCATTTGAGGGGGTTCACGCGAGGCCTCGCTTTCGCAGTTGGTTGAATTTTTGGTCAACCTTGTAATCTATTTTTGGTTAACCATATATCAATGATATGGCTGACCATGCTTCAGGTCAATATTCGGGTTGACCCGGAGTCCGCCCCAGCTGCCCGGCGGCGCCACGGCCGCCGCGGGTACCATTTCCGCCATGCCCACCGCCCTTCGCCGCAGCCGCCCCGCCCCTTCCGACCCGCCCGCCAGCCGCGCCAGGCGCGCCGATGCCGCGCCGCCCGAGGCGCCGCCAACCGATGCCGGCGTGGACGAGCGGGTCTATGCCGCGGTGTCGAAGGCGCTGCTGAGCGGCAAGCTGCGCCCCGGCACGCCGCTGCGCGAGCGCGCGCTCGCCGAGGCGCTGGGCTGCACACGCGGCGCGATCCGCAAGGCGCTGGCGCGGCTGGGCACCGAGAAGCGGCTGGTGCTCGAACACAACCGCGGCGCCTTCGTGCCCAACCCGTCGATCGACGACATGCGCGGCATCTACCGCGCGCGCCGCATCGTCGAGGCCGGCCTGATCACGACCTTGTTCGGCCAGCTGTCGCGCGAGCAGGTCGCGGCGCTGCGCAAGCACGTCCAGGGCGAACAGCGCGCCTTCAAGGAAGGACGGCGCGAGGACGCGATCCGCATGGCGGGCGACTTCCATCTGCTGCTGGCGCAGATGGCCGGCAGCGAGGAACTGCTTTCCTACATCCGGCGGCTGGTGGCGAACACCGAGCTCTACAAGGCGCTCTTCGATTCGGCCGAGGCCGCGAGCTGCGCGCCGCGGGAACACGAGCAGATCATCGAGGCGCTCAGCGGCGCGTCATTGCAACGCGCCGTCGCCATCGCGATGGAGCACCTGGACGAACTGGAGCAGCGCGTGGTCGCCGGCGCGGCCGCGGAACGGGAGGTCGACCTGGCCAGCCTGTTCGCCGAGGACGCGCCTACACCCAGCCCGCGCGCCGGAACCGGTAGTACAGGTAGCCGCAGATCCCGAACATGAGCAACAGCGCGGCCACATAGCCGTACTGCCATTTCAGCTCCGGCATGTGCTCGAAGTTCATGCCCCAGATGCCCGCGAAGGCGGTGCACACCGCGAAGATGGCCGCCCATGCGGCGAGGCGCTTGGTGACCTCGCCGTCCTCGATGGTGACCATCGAGAGGTTGACGTGGATCGCGGTGCCGATGGTGTCGCGCGTGGCGTCGATCGAGGCATCGATGCGGCCCAGATGGTCGACCACGTCGCGGAAGTATTCCTGCGAGCCCGCGCAGATCTGCGGCACGCGCCCGCCGTGCAGCTTGCCGGTGCCCTCGAGCAGCGGCGCGACCGCATGCTTGAGCACCGTGAGCCGCTGCTTCAGGGCATACAGCCGCCGGATGTTCTCGCGGGCCTGGCCCTTGCTGAAGATCTGCTGCTCGATGGTCTCGAGCTCGACCTCCAGCCCGTCGATCACCGGGAAGTAGCGATCGACCGCCGCATCCATCAGCGCATAGAGCACGAAGCCCGGTCCGTTGCGCAGCAGCTCGGGCTCGCGCTCGCAGCGCTCGCGCACTTCGACGAAGCCATGCCCGCTGCGGCTGCGCACCGACACCAGGTAGTTCCTGCCGACGAAGACATTGAGCTCGCCCACGTCCAGCACGCCGGGCCGGCGCTCGTCGGTGTCGAGCAGATGCATCACCACGAAGAGCGAATCGGCGTACTCCTCGACCTTCGGGCGCTGATGGCCGTGCTGGGCGTCTTCCACGGCCAGCGGATGAAGACCGAATTCGGCGCGCACCTCTTCAAGCTCCTCGGGCGTCGGGTCGTGCAGCGCCACCCAGACGAAGCAGCGCGGCAGTGACACGTAGTCGCCGATCCTGTCGATCGGAATGTCGGCCAGCTTGGTACCGTCTTCATAGACGGCGCAGTTGATGAGCATGCAGGAGCTCCGGGGTGACTTGGACGAATCATCTTGCCACGGCGGGCACGACCGGCTCTAGGCGCCGGGTGCGTCGCCCATCCGGTTCATCCATTTGAGCAGCGGCCCCATGATCTCGATCGGCAGCGGGAACACGATGGTCGAGTTCTTGTCGGCCGCGATGACGGTCAGCGTTTCCAGGTAGCGCAGCTGCAGCGCCTGCGGATGCCGGCCCAGGATCTCGGCCGCCTCGGAAAGCTTGGCCGAGGCCTGCAGCTCGCCTTCGGCATGGATCACCTTGGCGCGCCGTTCGCGCTCGGCCTCGGCCTGCCGCGCGATCGCACGCACCATGTTCTCGGCGAGGTCGACGTGCTTGATCTCGACGTTGGTCACCTTGATGCCCCAGGCAGCGGTCTGCACTTCGAGCGTCTTCTGGATGTCGAGATTGAGGCGCTCGCGCTCGGCCAGCAAGTCGTCGAGCTCGTGCTTGCCGAGCACCGCGCGCAACGTGGTCTGCGCGAGCTGGCTGGTGGCCTCGAAATACTTCTCGACCTGGATGATCGCCTTCTCGGGATCGACCACGCGAAAGTAGAGCACCGCGTTCACCTTGACCGACACGTTGTCGCGCGTGATCACGTCCTGCGAGGGAACGTCGAGCACCATCACGCGCAGGCCCACCCGCACCATCTGCTGGATGCCGGGGATGAGGATCACCAGGCCCGGCCCCTTGACGCGCCAGAAGCGCCCCAGCTGGAACACCACGCCGCGCTCGTACTCCCGCAGGATGCGCAGCGACGAGGCCGCGAGCACCAGCAGAAGCAACAGGCACAGAACCACGAATGCGAAGCCGAAATTGAAGAACATGGCGGGCTCCCCGGAAGGGTTCAATCATGCGCCACTGCGACGACCTGCAGCGCAAGATCCTGCACATGGGTCACGCGGATGCGGCCGCCCGGGCGCAGGTCGGGCGCGCCGTGCACGTGCCAGTAGTCGCCTTCGATCTGCGCCCAGCCTTCGCCATCCTCGAACTCGACCAGCTCGCCCGTCGCGCCCACCAGCGTCGAGACGCCGCTCAGCACCGGCCGCCGGCGCGCCTTCGCAGCCATGCCCGCCACGAGCAGGATGAAGACGGCCGAGATCGCGCTCATCAGCCCGACCAGCCACAGCGGCACGCCGAAGCCCGGCGCATCGTTGTCGATCAGGAGCAGCGCGCCGATGGCAAAGGCCGCGATGCCGCCCGCGCCGAGCGCACCGAAGGTCGGAAGAAAAGCCTCGGCAATGAGGAAGGCCACGCCGAGCAGGAGCAGCGCGAGCCCCGCATAGTTGACCGGCAGCATCTGCAGGCCGAAGAGCGCCAGCATCAGGCTGATGACGCCGACCACGCCGGGCAGCACGAAGCCGGGATTGGAGAACTCGAACAAGAGGCCGTAGATGCCCACCATCAGCAGGATCAGTGCCAGGCTGGGCTCGGTGATCACCGACAGCAGCCGGGTGCGCCAGTCGGCCTCGAAGACCAGCACCTGCATCCCCTGCGTGGCGAGGCGCACGCTGCCCTTGCCCATGGGCACCTGACGGCCGTTGAGCTGGCGCAGCAGGTCGGACACGTCGCTCGCGATCAGCGTGACGACGTTCTTCTGCAATGCTTCCTGTGCCGAGAGGCTGACCGATTCGCGCACCGCCTGCTCGGCCCAGTCGGCATTGCGCCCGCGCAGCTGGGCCAGGCTGCGGATGTAGGCCGAGGCATCGGCCAGGCGCTTGGCGGTCATCGTGTCGGCGGGCGCGGCGGGTTCTGCGCCCTTGTCCGGGGTCGGCGGCTTGCCGGCCGGCGCCGCGGGCGATGGCATCCCGATCACCACCGGCGTCGCAGCGCCGAGATTGGAAGCCGGCGCCATGGCCGCGATGTGGCTCGCATAGAGGATGTAGGTTCCGGCGCTGGCGGCGCGCGCGCCGTCCGGCGCAACGAAGGCCGCCACCGGCACCGGGGAAGCGAGGATGTGCTTGATGATGTCGCGCATCGAGGTGTCGAGGCCGCCCGGCGTGTCGAGCTGCAGCACCACCAGCTGCGCATGCTCCCGGGCTGCCAGCGCGAGGCCGCGGCGCACGTAGTCGGCGGACGCGGGGCCGATGGCGCCGTCGAGGTCCAGCAGCACCGCCGTGGCGGGGGATGCCGAAGGCGCGGCAGGCACGGCTTCGGCGCTGGCCGCGCCCAGGGCGTGGGCCAGGAGGACCAGTCCCATCAACCATGCTCTGGCGGGCCTCATTTTTTCATTCTAGGGAGCACCGGGCGGCCTGTCACACCCGCCAAAACCCGCGCCTCAATCGATGCTGATGTGCGCCGCCTTCGCCACCTCGGCCCATTTCACGCGGTTGGCGTGCACGGTCTCTTTGAACTCGGCCGGCGTCTCGATGCGGATGGTGTTGCCCTGGGCCTCGAAATGCGCGCGGACCTCGGGCTGCTCCAGCACGGCCTTCACGGCGGCGTTGAGCTTGTCGACGATGCGCGGGTCGGTGCCCTTGGGCGCGAAGATGCCGAACCAGATCGAGCTGTCGAAGCCCTGGGTGCCCGGCAGGCCGCTCGATGCGATCGTGGGGACTTCCTGGATGGCCGCCACCGGCTTGGCGGTGGTGACGCCGAGCAGCCGCACCTTGCCGGCCTTGTACTGCGGCAGCACGGTCTGCACCTGGTTCATGATGCAGCAGGTCTCGCCGCGCACGACCGAGGTGATGGCCTCCGGCCCGCCCTTGTAGGGCACATGCACCATCTGCAGCCCGAGGCGCGAATTGAATTCGGCAAAGGCCATGTGGGTGCCGGCGCCATTGCCGGTCGATGCGTAGTTGTACTTGCCGGGATGGGCCTTGACGAGCTCGACGAATTCCTTGAGCGTCTTCACGTCCATCACCTCGGGGTTGATGGTGAGCACGTTGGAGACGTCGAGCACCGGCGCCACCGGCACGAAGTCGGCCTCGACGTCGAAGGGCAGCTTCTTGTAGAGCGCGGCGTTGCTGCCGTGCGTGGCGGCGGTGCCGAAGGCGAGCGTGTAGCCATCGGGTTTGGCATGCGCGACGTACTCGCTCGCGATGTTGCCGGCGGCGCCGGCCTTGTAGTCGATGACGATCGACTGGCCCAGCTTCTTCTGCAGCGGATCCTGGATGGTGCGCGCCACCACGTCTACACCGGAGCCCGCCGGAAAGCCCATGATCAGCGTGATCGGCTGCTGCGGCCAGTCCGACTGGGCGAAGGCGACGGGAAGCGCGGCGCCCCACAGGGCGAGCCCGGCGAGCGCACCGAGGCGGCGTGCGCTGCGAGAAAAAGAATCGAACATCGGGGTCCTTTGCTGGCGGGTGGCGGAGTTGGCGCGGAGGTCTCGATAATCGCACCATGGTCCGTTCCGCTCAATTGCTCCATTCCCCTCATGAACCCGCACCGCTGCGCGCGGCCGCCACCGTGCTGCTGCTGCGCGACACGCCCCAGGGCGTCGAGGTGCTGATGACGCGGCGCTCGTCGAGCGCGAGCTTCGCGCCCGGCGCCTATGTGTTCCCCGGCGGGCGCATCGACGAAGGCGATGCCGCGGCGCATGCCATGGCGACGCGCCGTCCCACGCAGAGCCTGGCGCAACTCACGCAGGCCGTCGCGGCGATCCGCGAGAGCTTCGAGGAACTCGGCGTGCTGCTCGCCCGCCATGCCGACGGCCGGCCGGCGAGTGCCGAGGACATCGCGGGCATGGACCGCAGCACCGCCGCTTCCACCGTCGCCTTCGCGGAGCAGTGCGCGGCGCGCGGCCTGCGGCTCGCGACCGACCAGGTCTTCACGCTGGCGCACTGGATCACCGACCGCGACCTGCCCAGGCGCTTCGACGTGCCCTTCCTGGTGGCGCGCATGCCCGAAGGCCAGGTGCCGGCGGCGGACGAGGCCGAGCAGTTCGAGCCCTGCTGGGTGCGCCCGGCCGACGCGCTGGCGCGCCATGCAGCGGGCAGCTTCTTCATGATCTTCCCGACCCTGCGCACGCTGGAGCGGCTGGCCGCCTACGCCACGGTCGACGCGGTGCTCGATGCCTGCGCGAACCGCCCCGGCGGCGAAGGACCGCTGTGGACCAGCTGTCCGCGCGCCGGGCTGCTGAACGGCAAGGAAGCGCGCTACATGGAAAGCGATTCGCCCTTCGGCGAACTGGCGCTGGTCTGCCCCGACGGCCAGATGGTCCATGCGCTCGACTGGCAGAGCGCGCATCCGGTGCCGCTGCTCGCGAACGTGCAGCGCCTGACCGCGCCGAACCCCGGCACGATGACCGGCCCCGGCACCAACAGCTACATCGTCGGCGACGCCGCCACCGGCTACCTCGTGATCGATCCGGGCCCGGACGACGCCGAACACATCGGCCGGCTGTGGCGCGCGACCGGGGGCGACATCCGCATGATCGTCTGCACCCATTCGCATGCCGACCATTCGCCCGGCGCCGCGCCGCTGCAGGCGCTGTGCAGCACCAGGCCACCGATCCTCGGGCTGCCGGCCGCGGCCACCGCACGGCCCTCGGCGAAGTTCTCGCCCGAGCGCGTGCTCGCAGACGGCGAGCGCCTGGTGCTGGCACCGGCCACGGCCGCAGGCGACGACAGCGCGCCGCGCACGCACACGCTGCGCGCGATCCACACGCCCGGCCATGCGGCCAACCACCTGTGCCTGCTGCTCGAGGAAGACGGGCTGCTGTTCTCCGGCGACCATGTGCTCAACGGCAGTACCACCGTGGTCGATCCGCCGGACGGCAACATGAACGCCTACCTCGATTCGCTCGACAAGCTGGATGCGGCCTGCGCCGAGGGCGGCGTCGATTTCATCCTGCCGGCGCACGGCTACGTGCTGGGCAACGCGCGCGGCGCCATCGCGCATCTGAAGGCGCACCGCCTCAAGCGCGAGGCCAGGATCGCCGACGCCATGCGCCGCCTGCCGCAGGGCACGCCCGAGGACTGGCTGCCGCTGGCCTACGACGACGTGCCGCCGCGCATGTGGCCAGTGGCCGCGCGTTCGCTGGCCGCGCACGTCGAGCGCATCCGGCAATCGGCCGCACAGTGACGGACAGCACCGACGAAGGCATCCGGCTGGCCAAGCGCGTGGCCGCGCTCGCCGGCTGCTCACGGCGCGAGGCCGAGCTGCTGATCGAGAACGGCGCGGTGCGCGTCGACGGCGAGCCGGCCCTGCTGCCGCAATCGCGCGTGCATGCGCAGCAGCGCGTCGAGATCGAGCCGGGCGCACGGCCCGAACCCGTGGTGCCGGTCACGCTGCTGCTGCACAAGCCGGCGGGCATGCCGATCGACGGCGCGCACCACCTGCTCGTGCCGGCGCACCACCATGAGCCCGAGCGCGCAGGGCTTCGTTTCCTGCCGCGCCATGCCGCCGGACAACGCTGCATGACGCCGCTCGAAACCGGCGCCAGCGGGCTGGTCGTCTTCACGCAGGAGTGGCGCATCGAGCGCAAGCTGCAGGAAGACGCCGGCGTGCTCGAGAACGAGGTCATGGTCGACGTCGCCGGGCCGGTGAGCCCCGAGGTGCTGGCAAGCTTCGAGCGCTCGCCCGCGCGCGTGAGCATCGGCCAGCAGGCCGAAGGCCACACCGGCCTGCGCTTCGCGCTCAAGGGCGCGCGTCCGGGCCAGATCGCGCATCTGTGCGACGACGCGGGCCTGCGCATCCTCGCGATGAAGCGCATCCGCATCGGCCGCGTGCCGCTGGCCGGCCTGCTGCCGCAACAGTGGCGCTATCTGCTGCCGCACGAACGCTTCTGAACCCCGAGGCCGACACGATGCACGACGACGATCCGCTTCCCGTCAACGCACGCCGCTTCGCCGCAGTGGCGGCCTTCGTCGGCTGGGCCGCGCTGGTGCTGCAGCTCGTGCTGTCG
The DNA here is from genome assembly GCF_901827165.1 of Variovorax sp. SRS16. NCBI lineage: Bacteria > Pseudomonadati > Pseudomonadota > Betaproteobacteria > Burkholderiales > Comamonadaceae > Variovorax > Variovorax sp. SRS16. Next base: position 872,873 of record NZ_LR594666.1, on the reverse strand, counting down.
ATCGAGCTCGCGACCACGGCCGGCCGTTCGGCGGCCTGGGGCGCGCTCAACTACCTGAGCTTCTACACGGTGCTCACCAATTTCCTCGTCGCCTTCGCGCTCACCGCGGCGGCGACCGGTGCGCAGGGCGCGTTCTGGCGCTTCTTCCGCCGGCCGGGCGTGGCGACCGCGATCGCCGCCTCGATCGCGGTGGTCGGGCTGAGCTACCACTTCCTGCTGCGCAATGTCTGGGATCCGCAAGGGCTGCTGTGGCTGTGCAACGCGCTGCTGCACTACGTGATGCCGGTGCTCTATCTCGTGTACTGGTGGATCGGCGTGCGCGGGCGCGGCGTGGCGTACCGAGACATTCCCACCTGGTGGGTCTATCCGATCGCCTACCTTGTCTATTCGCTGGCGCGCGGCATGGTCGAGGGCGTGTATCCGTATCCCTTCATCGACGCGAGCACGATCGGCTACCCGCGCCTGGCCATGAATTCCGTTGCCCTGCTCGTCGTCTTCACGCTGATCGCCGCGCTGCTGGTCGCCCTCGGCCGCGCGAAGCCCGCGGGCGAACAAAAATAGTGTGAAGCGCGCCTATAAGCCGGATTCTGTGCACTGAGATGCTCTTGCGAGCGCCTCAGCGTGACCGCCATTACTCTGGGCCGTCTGTCGCCAGACGGCTCGGTGCCACCTACCCGCCAACTCTGCGGAACCACATCGACGTTGGCCTACTTGGTGTTGCTGCGCGCAGAGATTGCCCGTTTCACCCGGCCGGGTCGCCCCGGCCGACTCGTCTCTGTTGCTCTGATCCTCACCTCGCGGTGGAGAGCCGTTAGCTCCTGCGCTGTCCTGTGCAGTCCGGACGTTCCTCCAGTGCGCTCTTTCGAGACTTGCACCAGCGGCGGTCCAGCGTGCTTCACGCAAGGATTATCGCCACAATGTCGCTCCTCTTTCCCGCCACCACGTTTCCATGCGCATCCTGCTGATCGAAGACGAAGTCGAACTCGCCGACTGGCTGGCGCGCGCGCTCAAGCAAAGCGGCTTCGTCCCCGACCATGCGCCCGACGCGCGCACGGCCGAAGCCCTGCTGGCCGGCAACGAATACGACGCGGTGGTGCTCGACCTGCGCCTGCCCGACAAGCACGGTCTCACCCTGCTCGGCGCCATGCGCGACGCCGGCGACCGCACGCCGGTGCTGGTGCTGACGGCCGAGGGCTCGCTGCAGGACCGGGTGCGCGGCCTCCACCTCGGGGCCGACGACTTCCTCGCCAAGCCCTTCGCGGTCGAGGAAGTCGAAGCGCGCCTGACCGCCCTCGTGCGCCGCAGCCGCGACAACCCGCATCCGCGCATGCAGTGCGGCTCGCTCGTCTACGACAGCAGCAGCCGCGCCTTCATGCTGCACGGCGCGCTGCTGTCGCTCACGCCGCGCGAGCATGCGGCGCTGACCGCGCTGCTGCTGCGCAGCGGCATGCCGGTCGGCAAGCAGCGGCTGTCGGGCAAGGTGTTCCCGCACGACAGCGACGTCGGCCCGGCGGCGATCGAGCTGGTGCTGCACCGGCTGCGCCGCAAGCTCGCGGACGGCGACGTGCGCATCACCACCGTGCGCGGCCTGGGCTACATGCTGGAAGATGCGTCGCAGGCGCCCGGCCATGAATAGGCTGGCGCTGGCCGGGCCGCGCCGCATCGGCATCCGCGTGCTGTTGCTCGCGATGCTGCTGCCCGGCATCTTCGGGCTGCTCGCGCTCGACACGTGGAACGACTACCAGGCGATCTCGCGCGTGGTGGTGGATGCCTACGACCAGGCGCTGATCGAGCCCGTGCAGGCGCTCAACGACAGCGTCGAGATCGACACCCGCGACATGAAGCCGCGCGTCAACGCGGCCTTCTCGGTGGAGGCCATGTTCGAGTCGACACGCCCGCGCTTCAAGCACCTGCATGTCGGCTTCACGCGCGTGGCGTCGAACGGCGCCGACACCGCGCCGCCCTCGCCCGAGCAGACGCTGGTGGGCGTCCCGGACCTGCCGCCACCGCCGCCAGGCGCCGCCGACGACGTGGCCGTGTTCTACGATGGCGTCTACCGCGGCTACCCGGTGCGCATCGCAGCCTTGCACCGCACGGTGCAGATCTCGGCCACCGAGGCCTTGCGCGTACTGAGCCAGGCCGCCGAAAGCACCGGCGTGCGCCAGCAGGCGCTGGCCGATTCGTGGCACCACGCGCTGTGGAACGACGTCCGCGTGGTCGGCGTGATGGTGGTGCTCGTGTGGCTGGGCGTGGCGCTCGCGCTGCGCCCGCTGGAGCGCCTGCGCCGGTCGCTGGCGGTGCGCGCGCCGGGCGACCTCGCGCCGCTCGACACGCGCGGCGTTCCCTACGAGGTCGCGCCGCTGGTCGACGCGGTGAACCACCACATCGGCAACCAGAGCCGGCTGCTGGCGGCGCAGTCGCGCTTTCTGGCCGACGCATCGCACCAGCTGCGCACGCCGCTGGCCATCATGCTGACGCAGGCCGGCTATGCGCTGCGCGAGCGCGAGCCCGGCCCGATGCGCGAAACCCTGCGCGCCATCGTGGCGCAGCTGGTGCGCACCCGCCGCCTGAGCGAACAGCTGCTGGCGCTCGCGCATGCGCGCGATGCCACGCAGAGCGCCGCGGCGCGGCCGTCGAAGGCCGACCTCAACGCGGTCGCGCGCGACGTGGTGCTGCAATACCTGCCGCTGGCACACGAGAAGAACCAGGACCTCGGCTGGGTCGACGCGCGCGGCGAGGCGGCGACCGACGAAGTCGACCACGAACCCGGCGAGGCCGGCGCCGAGCCGCCTGCGCCCGTCGCGCCCGTCGCGGCCAACGCCGCCGAACTGCACGAGGCGCTGTCGAACCTGGTGCACAACGCCATCAAGTACACGCCGATGGGCGGACGCATCACGGTGTCGGTGCGGCTGGTCGGCGATTCGGCGGAGGTCGAGGTGAGCGACACCGGCCCCGGCATCCCCGCCGCGCTGCGTGCCGCCGCGTTCGAACGCTTTCATCGCACCGATGCCGGCGACGCGGCAGAGAACCGCGGCGCGGGGCTCGGCCTCGCGATCGCGGACGCCTATGCGCGACGCAACGGCGGCGTGATCGAGCTCGGCGATGCCGAGCCGTCGGATGGCCTGCCGGGCGGACTTCGCGCGACGCTGCGGCTGCCGTTCGTCAGGTCCAACCCGATACGTGATAACACGTATTTTGGGGATCCTGACACGCACTGAAAGCAGATTGGAAGGCTCGATTCCTAGACTGGCCCCCGCTCGGCACGCACCCCGCGTGCCACGAAGGAGACATTTCTATGCAGAGCCAACACCGGCACTCGAGCCCGGGGCTGAAAGGGCGGCCATGAAGCCCGGCACCCATCACAACAAGAAGGACTACTACGGCGGCGCGCTGATGGTCTTCATCGGGCTGCTCGCGGTGTACGCGGGCCTCGACTACAAGACCGGCACCCCGGCCCGCATGGGTCCTGGCTTCTTCCCGGTCGCCGTCGGGGCGCTGCTGGCGGTCACCGGTTTGCTGATCGCGCTTTCGGCACGCACCGAAGCCGACTCGAGCGCGCCCAAGCTGGTCGTCGCCCATGGCCACGGACACGGCATGCCCGACCTGCGCGGCGGCGTCTGCATCATCCTCGCCACGCTGGCCTTCCTGCTGTTCGGCATCTACGGCGGCCTGGTGCCGGCGACCTTCGCGATCGTGTTCATCTCGGCCCTCGGCGACCGCAGCAACACCATCACGCAGGCCATCCTGCTGTCGCTCGCGATGTGCATCATCGCGGTGATCGTCTTCTGGTGGGCGCTGCAGCTGCAGTTGCCGCTGTTCCAGTGGGGAGGCTGAGCCGCCATGTCACAAGCACTTCAAGACCTCTGGTTCGGTTTCGGTGTCGCCTTCCAGGGCACCAACCTGATGTGGTCCTTCTTCGGCGTCCTGGTGGGCAACCTGATCGGCGTGCTGCCGGGCATGGGCGCACTGTCGGCGATCTCGATCCTGCTGCCGCTCACCTACGTGATGCACCCGGTGCCCGCCATCCTGATGCTGGCCGGCATCTTCTACGGCTCGCAGTACGGCGGCGCCATCGGCGCCATCCTGCTGAACCTGCCCTCGCATCCGCCGCACGCGGTGACCTGTCTGGACGGCTTTCCGATGACGAAGGCCGGCAAGGGGGGAACGGCGCTCGGGATCACGATGATCTGCTCGTTCTTCGCGGCATCGGTCGGCATCCTGGTGATGATCTTCGCCTCGCCGCTGCTGGTCGCCGTGGCCTTCAAGTTCGGGCCGGCCGAGATCTTCTCGATCATGCTGCTCGGCCTGATCGCGGGCTCCACCATGTCGCGCGGCTCGCCGCTCAAGGGCGTGGCGATGACGCTGTTCGGCCTCTTGTGCGGCGTGGTCGGCACCGACGTCAACTCGGGCAGCTTCCGCTTCTCGTTCGGCGTGCCTGAACTGAGCGACGGCCTGGAACTGGTGGCAATCGCGATGGGCCTGTTCGGCGTGGCCGACTTCCTGCTCAACGTCAATCGCATGACGGTGATCACCACCAACACCAAGCTGCGCATCCGCGACATGCGTCCGAGCATGGCCGAGATGAAGGAAGCCTTCTGGCCCATGGTGCGCGGCACCCTGGTGGGCACCGTGTTCGGCGCGATGCCCGGCACCGGCCCGACCATCACCACCTTCATCGCCTATGCGCTCGAACGCAAGATCTCCAAGACGCCCGAGAAGTTCGGCACCGGCATGATCGCCGGCGTGGCCTCGCCCGAAGCCTCGTCGCACTCGAAGACCCAGGTCGACTTCATCCCCACCATGAGCCTGGGCATTCCCGGCGACGCGGTGATGGCGCTGATCCTGGGCGCGCTGATGATCCAGGGCATCGCGCCCGGACCGCAGCTCATCACCGAGCATCCGGACATCTTCTGGGGCCTGATCGCCAGCTTCTGGATCGGCAACGTGATCCTGATCATCCTCAACGTGCCGATGATCGGTGTCTGGGTGAAGATGCTGCAGGTGCCCTACCGCTACCTGTTCCCCTCGGCCATGTTCTTCATTGCCGTCGGCGTCTTCAGCACGCAGAACAGCCTGTTCCAGATCTGGGAAGTGCTGGCCTTCGGGGTGATCGGTGCGCTGTTCATCGTGCTCGATTTCTCGGTGGCGCCCATCATGCTGGGCTTCGTGCTCGGGCCGATGGTGGAAGAGAACTTCCGGCGCGCGATGCTGCTGTCGCGCGGTGATGTCACGGTGTTCGTGCAGCGCCCGATCAGCTGCGCCTTCGTGATCATCTCGACGCTGCTGCTGATCGGCGTGACCTGGTCGAGCTGGCGCGGCCGTGCCCTCAAGAAGGTGGAGAAGGACGCTGACAAGCTCGGCGTGGAAGCGACCTCCGACGCCTGACGGATCACCCTCACGGCAAAGGGCCTGCGGCGCGATGCGTGCCGCAGGCCCTTTGTCATTGGCGAGCGCGTTCTATGATCGGGCGCCCTGCTTGATAACCACAAGCCCACGCCACGATATGCTGCGAATCTCGGAAATCAAACTACCGCTCGATCACGACGACGCGGCGCTGCCTCGCGCGATCGATGCCGCGCTCGGCACACCGCCCGGCGCGGTCAGCGGATTCACCGTCTTCAAGCGCAGCTTCGACGCGCGCAAGGCCGAGTTGCTGCGGGTCTACATCGTCGATGCGACGCTCGCCGATCCGGCGCTCGAAGCGGCGCTGCGCCTGAAGTTCGCCGGGCATGCGCACATCCATCCCACGCCCGACATGGCATGGCACGCGCCGGCAGAGGCTCCGGCCGCGCTGTCGTCGCGCCCCGTGGTGGTCGGCTTCGGCCCCTGCGGCATCTTCTGCGCGCTGCTGCTCGCGCAGATGGGCTTCAGGCCGATCGTGCTCGAGCGCGGCAAGACGGTGCGCCAGCGCACGCGCGACACCTGGGGCCTGTGGCGCAAGAGCGTGCTCGATCCCGAATCGAACGTGCAGTTCGGCGAAGGCGGCGCCGGCACCTTCTCCGACGGCAAGCTCTACAGCCAGATCAAGGACCCGCGCTTCCTCGGCCGCAAGGTGATGGAGGAGTTCGTCAAGGCCGGCGCGCCGCCCGAGATCCTCTACGTCGCACATCCCCACATCGGCACCTTCAAGCTGGTGAAGGTGGTGGAGCACATGCGCGCGCAGATCGTCGCACTCGGCGGCGAGATCCGCTTCGAGCAGCGCGTGACCGACGTGCTGATCGAGGACGGTCCGCACGGCAAGGCGCTGCGCGGCCTCACCGTGCTCGACCAGCGCACGGGCCAGACGCACGCGTTGCGCGCAGACCATGTGGTGATGGCGCTCGGCCACAGTTCGCGCGACACCTTCGCGATGCTGCATGCGCGCGGCGTGCATATCGAGGCCAAGCCCTTCTCGATCGGCTTTCGCGTCGAGCATCCGCAGGGCCTGATCGACCGCGCGCGCTGGGGCCGGCATGCGGGCCATCCGCTGCTGGGTGCGGCCGACTACAAGCTGGTCCATCACGCGAGCAACGGCCGCTCGGTCTACAGCTTCTGCATGTGTCCGGGCGGCACGGTGGTCGCCGCAACCAGCGAGCCGGGCCGTGTCGTGACCAACGGCATGAGCCAGTACTCGCGCAACGAACGCAACGCCAACGCGGGCATCGTGGTCGGCATCGATCCGCGCGATTTCCCCGGCTGGGAAGAAGGACGCAAGGGCTCGCCGCTGGCAGGCATCGACCTGCAGCGCGAACTCGAATCGAAGGCCTTCGTCCTCGGCGGCGGCGACTACCGCGCGCCCGGGCAGCTGGTCGGCGACTTCGTGGCAGGCCGCCCGTCGACCGCGCTCGGCAGCGTCGAGCCCTCGTACAAGCCCGGCGTCACGCCCGGCGACCTGCACGCCGCCCTGCCCGGCTACGCGATCGAGGCGATGCGCGAGGCCTTCCCCGCCTTCGGCCGCAAGATCAAGGGCTTCGACCTCCACGACGCGGTGCTGACCGGCGTCGAGACCCGCACCTCGTCGCCGATCCGCATCACGCGCGGCGACGACCTGCAGAGCCTCAACGTGCGCGGCCTCTACCCGGCCGGCGAAGGCGCGAGCTACGCGGGCGGAATCCTGTCGGCGGGAGTCGATGGCATCAAGGTCGCGGAAGCCGTGGCGCGCAGCCTGGCGGCGAGCTATTGAAGTGCTGCGATGCGTTCTTCGATCGGCGGATGCGTTGCAAACAGCTTGCCGATGCTGCCCGTGATACCCATCGCCTCGACCGCCTTCGGCAGCTGGCCCGCCGGCAGGCCGCCGAGGCGCGCGAGCGCATTCACCATCGGCTGCTTGCGGCCCATCAGCTTGGCCGAGCCCGCGTCGGCGCGGAACTCGCGCTGCCGCGAGAACCAGGCCACCACGATCGCGGCGGCAAAACCGAGCACGATGTCGAGCACCAGCGTCGTCACCATATAGCCGATGCCGGGGCCGGACGAGCGGTCGTCGCCGCGGCGCAGGAAGCTGTCGACCGCATAGCCGATCACGCGCGAGAGGAACACCACGAAGGTGTTCATCACGCCCTGGATCAGCGTCATCGTGACCATGTCGCCATTGGCCACGTGCGCGATCTCGTGGCCGATCACCGCCTCGACCTCCTCGCGCGTCATGTTGGCGAGCAGGCCGGTCGACACCGCGACCAGCGACGAATTCTTGAAGGCGCCGGTGGCGAAGGCATTGGGCTCGCCTTCGAAGATGCCGACCTCGGGCATGCCGATGCCGGCGGTGTCGGCGAACTTGCGCACGGTCTGCACGATCCAGGCCTCGTCGGGCGACTGCGGCTCGTTGATGATGCGCACGCCCGCGGTCCACTTGGCCATCGGCTTGCTGATCAGGAGCGAGATGATTGCGCCGCCGAAGCCCATCACCAGCGCGAAGCCCAGCAGCGCCGAGAGGTTGAGCCCGTTGGCCGTGAGGTAGCGGTTGACGCCGAGCAGGCTGGCGACCACGCCGAGCACTGCGACGACCATCACGTTGGTCAGAACGAACAGAAGGATACGTTTCAAGTTGAATTCTCCGTGAGGACAGACGACGGCCCGCCCTGGCGCGCAAATGAGGGCCGGCTACAGGGTTTCAAGCCAAGGGAGACGCGGGGCACGGCGTTGTTCTGGTTCTTGGGGGCCCGCACGGCACTTTCGTACAGAGTGATGATAGAAGCAAAAGTTCTGGCGGCCTTACAGCGTGGTGGGTCCGATGTACTGCACCTTGTTCGGCGTGCCGTCCGGCGTGAGCCAGAACATGCCGGGGTATTTGTTGAAGAACTTGGGCGAGCTCGCGCTGCGCCCGAGCAGGCGCGCGGCGCGCAGCCGCTCCGCGGCCTGGTTGAGCTCGACCTTGCCGCCCGCGAGCAGTTCCGGCACGGCATCGAGGATGCGGATCACCTCGTCGGGCAGGGCCGGCGCGCGCGGTGCCGCGGCTGGCGCTTCGGGCTTGGCGGCAGCGCGTCGCGGTGCCCGCGGCGCACGCTTGGCCGCGGCCGGTTTGGGCGCCGCCGCGGCCGTGGCCGCAGCGTGGTGCTGCAGATCGTTGAACTCGTCGTACACCAGCGTCGTCTCGTCGCCGGTCTTGCCCTTCTGCCCGATGCCGCATACGCGGCAGCCCTTCTCGCGCAGGCGAATGACGAGCGGCGCGAAGTCCGAATCGGAAGACACCAGGTAGACCACCTGTGGCCGCTCCGCAATGACCAGGTCCATGGCATCGACGGCCAGCGCGATGTCGGTGCTGTTCTTGCCGGCCGAGAGGTTGACCATCGGCCGCACCGACAGGCGCTTGAAGAGGGCCTGCTGCTTCTGTGCCGCCTCGGCATTGCAGTAGGCACGCCGCACATGAAGATGGCCGTGCCGGGCCAGCACCATGGCCACGGCCTGCTCGATCACGTCGGCCGAGACGTTGTCGGCGTCGATCAGCAGCATCACGCGCGGCATGTCGTTCATGCGAGTCTCCAGGTCAGGGTTTCGCCGCCGCGCAGCGGCTTGAGCGTCGCTTCGCCGTAGGGCAGGGTTTCGGGCAGGGTCCAGCTTTCGCGCTTGAGCGTCACCGTGCCGGTGTTGCGCGGCAGGCCGTAGAAGTCGGCGCCGTGGAAGCTCGCGAAGGCCTCGAGCCTGTCGAGCGCGCCGGCGTTGTCGAAGGCCTCGGCATAGAACTCGAGCGCGGCCAGCGCGGTGTAGCAGCCGGCACAGCCCAGCGCATGTTCCTTGAGGTGTGCCGGATGCGGCGCGCTGTCGGTGCCGAGGAAGAAGCGGTCGCTGCCGCTGGTGGCGGCTTCGACCAGCGCCACGCGGTGCGTCTCGCGCTTGAGCACCGGCAGGCAGTAGTAGTGCGGCCGGATGCCGCCGGTGAAGATCGCGTTGCGGTTGTAGAGCAGATGGTGCGCGGTGATGGTGGCGGCGGTGAAGCGGTCGGCATCGCGCACGTAATGCGCGCCCTCCTTCGTCGTCAGATGCTCGAACACGACCTTGAGCTCGGGGAAGTCGCGCCTGAGCGGGATCATCACGCGATCGATGAAGACAGCCTCGCGATCGAACAGGTCGACCGCCGGATCGGTGACTTCGCCATGGACCAGCAGCAAGAGGCCGCGCTTCTGCATCGCCTCCAGCGTCGGGTAGGTGTGGCGGATGTCGGTCACGCCGGCATCGCTGTTGGTGGTGGCGCCGGCCGGGTAGAGCTTGAGCGCGCGCACGCCGGCATCGGCGGCCGGTTCGATCTCGTCGGGCGCGAGGTTGTCGGTCAGATAGAGCGACATCACCGGTTCGAACTGCAGGCCCTCGGGCACGGCGGCGCGGATGCGCTCGCGGTAGTCGATGGCCTGGCCGGAGGTGGTCACCGGCGGGCGCAGATTGGGCATGATCAGCGCACGGCCGAACTGGCGGGCCGAGTGCGGCACGACGGCTTCGAGCGCATCGCCATCGCGCACATGCAGGTGCCAGTCGTCGGGGCGGGTGATCGTGAGGGTGTCGGCGGAACTTGTCATGGGGCGATTGTCCCATTGCGCCCTGGGCGCCGATCCCGCAGCGGGATGGCCTTCGTCAGGGAAGAGTGGCCGCCGAAGAGCGGTGCCCTATGATCGTCCAACCCAAGGGCGCAATCCCATGAACGAATTCGTCGACCAGCTCCACGATGTCTTCGAACGCTTCGGCCGCGTGTCGATGCGGCGCATGTTCGGCGGCTACGGGGTCTACCACGAGGGCCGGATGTTCGGCCTGGTCACCGGCGACCGCCTTTACCTGAAGGCCGACGCGCACTCGGTCGCCGCCTTCGAGGCGAAGCAGCTCGCGCCCTTCGAATACATGCGCCAGGGCAAGCCGACGCGCCTGTCCTACTACGAAGCGCCGCCGGAAGTGTTCGAGGACCGCGACACGGCCGCGGTCTGGGCGCGCCGCGCCTGGGAAGCCGTGCTGCGCGCGCCGCCGCCCAAGCGCAAGTCCCGCGCCACGCGCAAAGCTTAGGACTGTGCGGGTGGTGTCAGCCGATCTTGCGCAATGCGAGGGTCGCCCGCTCCTGGGCCACGGTGTCATGCGGTACGCTTGGCGTCGCGGCAAGTCCGGGACAGGGCAACTCAGGGGAAAACCAAGATGGCATACCTGAAAGAACTCAAGGTCACCTACACCCGAAAGCGCGTCGACGACGATCTGCTGAACAAGCCGATCGAAAGCCCGGCACAGGTCTACGAGCTGTTCAAGGACATGCAGGACGAGACCAAGGAGAAGGTGGTCATCCTGCATCTCAATCCACAGTTGGAAGTCCTGTCCTATGAGGTGGCGTCGATCGGCACGGCGACGCGCGTGCCGATGGAGCCGATCGAGATCTACCGCAATGCGATCCTGGCGAGGGCATCGTCGCTGGTCGTCGTGCACAACCACCCTTCCGGTTCATGCGAGCCTTCGAACGCCGACATCGCCGCGGCCGCGAAGCTGAAGGAACTCGGCGACATCCACGGCCTGCCGCTGCAGGACTTCATCGTCATCGGCTTCGAACGCTTCTACAGCTTTCGCGAGAACGGGCCGTTCTGATCAGAACTTGAACACCATGACCCGCTACACCGGAAGCTGCCACTGCGGCGCCATCCGCTTCGAGATCGACACCGTGATCGACCGCATCACCGAATGCAATTGCTCGGTCTGCACGAAGAAGGGCATCCTCCACCACCGCGTGGCGCCCGAGAACTTCCGCCTCGTCAGCGGCGCGGACGCGCTCGGCACCTACCAGTTCGGCAGCGAGGTCGCGAGGCATCACTTCTGCAAAGTCTGCGGCATCCACACCTTCACGCGGCCGCGCGCCGCGCCCGCGCTCTATACCGTGAACGTGCGCTGCCTCGACGACTACGACCTGCAGCAGGCGCAGCCCGAGGTGCTGCGCTTCGATGGGCGGCATTGGGAGGCGGAGGTCGGCAAGCTGGCCTGAACGCCCGCCCGCGACACCGGTCACGCAGCCCCGTACCCCTTACACGCCATGCACCTCGCCACCCTCCTGCTCTTCGCACTGGTCGCCCTGGTGGCGATCGCCACGCCCGGCCCGACCGTGCTGCTGGCGCTGACCAACGGCTCGCGCTACGGCGTGCGGCGCGCGCTGGCCGGCATGCTGGGCGCGATGGCCTCGGACTTCGTGCTGGTCGGCGCGGTGGCGCTCGGCCTCGGCGCGCTGCTGGCAGCGTCGGAGTTCTGGTTCTCGGTCGTGAAGTGGGTGGGCGCGGCCTACCTCGCCTGGATCGGGCTCAAGCTGCTGCGCTCGCAAGGCGGGCTGGACCTGTCGCAGGCCGCCGCAGGCCACGCCGGCGGCACGCCGCACACCCTGCTCGCGAAGTCCTTCCTGGTCGCGGTGACCAATCCCAAGGGCTACCTGTTCTGCTCGGCGCTGCTGCCGCAGTTCATCGACGCGTCGCTGCCGCAGGGGCCGCAGTACCTCGCGCTCGCGATCGTGTTCGCCGCGCTCGATTGCGCGGTGATGCTGGGCTACGCACTGATCGGCGCACGCGCGGTGAGGCTGCTGAGCCGGCGCGCGGTGCTGTGGCTCGACCGCTGCTGCGGCGGCGCCCTGCTGGCGCTGGCCGGCTCGCTGGCCTTCTACCGCCGCAGCACGGGCTGAGGCGGGCGCGTGCTAAGGAAACCACCGATGAGGCGGTGGTTATCGATCGTTACTATTTCGGGGCACTTGTCGAGGTGCGCGGATCGCATCCCGGCGGCCGCCGGGTGACACAACAACGCCAAGCACGCACCTTCTTCCCGATGTCCACGCCCACCGAGTCCGGCCCCGTGCTGGACGCCGCCAGCCCCCTCCCGCCCGAAATCGAAGCCGCCGACGAGCCGACGCGCGTGCCGCTGGCCATCGAGGACTGGCTCACGGTGATCATCATGGGCCTGCTGGCCTGCATCACCTTCGCCAACGTGCTGGTGCGCTACTTCACCGATTCGTCCTTCGCGTGGACCGAGGAGTTCTCGGTGTTCCTCATGATCCTGCTGGCGCTGGTGGCCGGCTCGGCCGCGGTGGCGCGCGACCGCCACATCCGCATCGAGTACTTCGCCGAGAGCGGTTCGCAGGCGCGCCGCAAGCGCCTCGCGCAATTCGGCGCCGCGATGGTGGCCATGTTGTTCTTCCTGATCGCGGTGCTCAGCGTGCGCGTGGTCTGGGACGACTACCGCTACGAGGAAACCTCGCCCGGCATCGGCGTGCCGCAGTGGTGGTATTCGATCTGGCTGCCGGTGGTCTCGCTGGCGATCGCGCTGCGCGCGGTGGGCCTGTTCGTGCGGCGCGGCCGCAAGACCACCTACGGCGGCACGGACCGATGATTCCGACCCTGCTCTTCGTCGCCTTCGTGCTGATGATGCTGGTCGGCGTGCCGATCGGCGCGGCACTCGGCCTCGCCGGCGCGGCCTGCATCGCACTGGCCAACGGCGATGCGCAATGGTTCGGCCTCCTGGCCGTGCCGCAGAACTTCTATGCGGGCCTCGGCAAATACCCGCTGCTCGCGATCCCGATGTTCGTGCTGGTCGGCTCGATCTTCGACCGCTCGGGCGTGGCGCTTCGGCTGGTCAACTTCGCGATCGCGATCGTCGGCCGCGGCCCGGGCATGCTGCCGCTGGTGGCGATCGTGGTGGCGATGTTCCTCGGCGGCATCTCCGGCTCGGGCCCGGCCAATGCGGCCGCTGTCGGCGCGGTGATGATCGCCGCGATGTCGCGCGCGGGCTACCCGGCGGCGTTCTCGGCCAGCGTGGTCGGCGCGGCGGCGGCGACCGACATCCTGATCCCGCCCTCGGTCGCCTTCATCGTCTATTCGGTGCTGGTGCCCGGCGCCTCGGTGCCGGCGCTGTTCGCGGCCGGCATGATCCCGGGCATCCTGGCCGGCGTCGCGCTGATCGTGCCGGCCGTGCTGCTGGCGCGCAAGCACAAGATGGGCGCGCTCGAATCGAGCCTGCCGCGGCCGGCGTTCTGGAAGAGTTTCCGCGAGGCGACCTGGGGCCTGGCGGCCCCGGTGCTGATCCTCGGCGGCATGCGCGCCGGCCTGTTCACGCCGACCGAAGCGGCGGTGGTCGCGGTGTTCTACGGGCTCTTCGTCGGCATGGCGATCCATCGCACGATCAAGGTGCGCGACCTGTTCGTGATCCTGCGCGAGTCGGGCGAGCTGTCGGCCGTGATCCTGATCGTGGTGTCGCTTGCGGGCATCTTCGCGTATTCGCTGTCGACGCTGGGCGTGATCGATCCGGTCACGCGCGCGATCGTGAATTCGGGGCTGGGCGAGTACGGCGTGCTGTCGCTCCTGATCCTGATGCTGATCACGGTCGGCATGTTCCTCGACGGCGTCTCGATCTTCCTGATCTTCGTGCCGCTCCTGTGGCCGATCGTGCAGTTCTACAAGTGGGACCCGGTGTGGTTCGGCGTGATCCTCACGCTCAAGGTCGCGCTCGGCCAGTTCACGCCGCCGCTGGCGGTCAACCTGATGGTGTCGTGCCGCATCGCCAACGTGCGCATGGAAGAGACCGTGCGCTGGGTCGGCTGGATGCTGTTCGCGATGTTCCTCGTGATGGTGGCGGTCGTCATCTGGCCCGAGCTTGCGCTGTGGCTGCCGCGAAAACTGGGCTACTGATTCATTCAAAGGAGACTGCACATGAAATTCCGTCGCTCCCTGCTCGGCGTGCTGGCCGTCGCTGCGGCGCTCGGCACCTTCTCGGTGGCCGCGCCCGCGCAGAGCTACAAGGCCGAGTACAAGATGTCGCTGGTGCTGGGCCCGCCCACGCCATGGGGCCAGGCCGGCAAGATCTGGGCCGACCTCGTGAAGGAGCGCACGCAGGGCCGCATCAACATCAAGCTCTATCCGGGCGTGTCGCTGATCCAGGGCGACCAGACGCGCGAGTTCAGCGCACTGCGCCAGGGCGTGATCGACATGGCCGTGGGCTCGACCATCAACTGGTCGCCGCAGGTCAAGCAGCTCAACCTGTTCTCGATGCCGTTCCTGATGCCCGACTATGCGGCGGTGGACGCGTTGACGCAGGGCGAGGTCGGCAAGGACATGTTCAAGATCCTCGACAAGGCCGGCGTGGTGCCGCTGGCCTGGGGCGAGAACGGCTTCCGCGAGATCACCAACTCCAAGAAGCCGATCAGGACGCCCGAGGACCTCAAGGGCATGAAGATCCGCGTCGTCGGCTCACCGATCTTCTCCGACATGTTCACCGCGCTGGGTGCCAACCCGACGCAGATGAGCTGGGCCGATGCGCAGCCCGCGCTCGCCAGCGGCGCGGTCGACGGGCAGGAGAATCCGCTCTTCCTCTTCACCATCCTGAAGATGCAGACCGTGGGCCAGAAGTTCGTGACCACCTGGGGCTATGTGTGCGACCCGCTGGTGTTCGTCGTCAACAAGGAGGTCTGGGCCTCGTGGACGCCGGCCGATCAGGCCGCCGTGCGGCAGGCCGCGCTCGATGCGGGCAAACAGGAACTCGTGCTTGCGCGCAAGGGGCTGGTGGAAGCCGACAAGCCGGTGCTCAAGGAGATCGCGGGGATGGGGGTGACGGTGACTTCGTTGAACCCGGCGGAGCGTGATGCGTTCGTGAAGGCGACGCGGCCGGTGTATGACAAGTGGAAGAGCACGGTGGGCGCCGACCTGGTTGCGAAGGCAGAGAAGGCGGTAGCGGCGAACAGGAAGTAGGCGGCAGCGGGCGCCGCGCGCCTCACCCCAACCCTCTCCCAGAGGGAGAGGGAGAAAGAAAAAATGCCCCGCGATGCGGGGCATTTTTTCGTTCCAGGGGTGCCGCCGATCCGGCTCTGCCGGTCGGCCGGCACCGCCCCCGGCAGGGGAGGCGGAGCGACACGAAGTGCGCGCAGCCTGGGGGCGAGCTTAATGTTGAAGGATCTTGTTGAGAAAGTCCTTCGTCCGCGCCTGCCGATTCTCCGGATGGCTGAAGAACTCGTCCTTCGAACAATCCTCCAGAATCCGCCCGCCGACGTCGATGAAGATCACGCGGCTCGCGACCTTGCGCGCGAAGCCCATCTCGTGCGTGACCACCATCATGGTCATGCCTTCCTTGGCCAGCGCCACCATCACGTCGAGCACTTCGCCGACCATCTCGGGGTCGAGCGCGGAGGTCGGCTCGTCGAACAGCATCACGATCGGGTCCATGCTGAGCGCGCGCGCGATCGCCACGCGCTGCTGCTGGCCGCCCGAGAGCTGGCCGGGGAACTTGTCCTTGTGCGCCATCAGGCCCACGCGGTCGAGCATCTTGAGGCCGCGCGTCTTGGCCTCGTCGGCGCTGCGGCCCAGCACCTTGATCTGAGCGATCGTGAGGTTCTCGGTGACCGACAGGTGCGGAAACAGCTCGAAGTGCTGGAACACCATGCCGACCTTGGAGCGCAGCTTGGGCAGGTTGGTCTTCGGGTCGTGCAGCGGAATGCCGTTGACCGTGATCTCGCCCTTCTGGAAGGGCTCCAGCGCGTTCACCGTCTTGATCAGCGTGGACTTGCCCGAGCCCGAAGGCCCGCACACCACCACCACATCGCCCTTGGCGATGCTCACCGAGCAGTCCTGCAGCACCTGCACCGGCCCGTACCACTTGGACACGTTCTTGATCTCGATCATGTTGTCGGCCATTTCAAAGCTCTCCGTTCAATGGTTCATTGACGATCATCGAATGATCGCGATCTTTTTGTGCAGTCGCTTCACGAGCCACGACAGCGCGTAGCACATGATGAAGTAAACGACCGCGGCCAGCAGGTAGGCCTCGATCGGACGCCCGAAATTCTTGCCCGCGGTCTCGAAGCCCTTGAGCATGTCGTAGGCGCCGATGGCATACACCAGCGAGGTGTCCTGGAACAGGATGATGGTCTGCGTCAGCAGCACCGGCAGCATGTTGCGGAAGGCCTGCGGCAGGATCACGAGCCTCATGTTCTGGCCGTAGGTCATGCCCACGGCCTGGCCCGCATTCACCTGGCCGCGCGGGATCGACTGGATGCCGGCGCGCATGATCTCGCTGAAGTAGGCCGCCTCGAAGGCGATGAAGGTGATCACCGCCGAGATCTCGGAGCGGTAGTTGGAACCCCAGGCGCCGAAGAACGAATAGAAGGACGCCGGCATCAGCAGGAAGAACCACAGGATCACCATCACCAGCGGAATGCTGCGCATGCCGTTGACGTAGACGGCGGCCGGCGCGTCGAGCCACTTGTTGCCCGACAGGCGCATGAGCGCCAGCAGGGTGCCGAAGATCACGCCGCCGATCGTCGAGACCACGGTCAGCATGATGCTGAAGTAGAAGCCCTTGACGACGAAGTTGCTGATGACGTCCCAGT
Organism: Variovorax sp. SRS16; assembly: GCF_901827165.1. Taxonomy (NCBI): domain Bacteria; kingdom Pseudomonadati; phylum Pseudomonadota; class Betaproteobacteria; order Burkholderiales; family Comamonadaceae; genus Variovorax; species Variovorax sp. SRS16. The sequence continues at coordinate 856,093 of NZ_LR594666.1, read as the reverse complement.
TGTAGAACGACAGATCCAGATGCATCATGGCAATTGCTCCATTCCAGAAACACCGCAGAACCGGCTTCGCCGGGCTGCTGGTGTTGCCCCCTGCAAGGGGGTGGGCGGCCACACGAAGTGGGCCAGCCTGGGGGTGTGCTTCATGCTAGTGTCCTCCGCCGCCGGCACTGGCCGAGACGATGAAGCCCGGCACGCGCGTCTTCTTCTCGATGAAGGCCATCAGCCGGTTGATCGCGAAGGCCGAGATCACGTAGAGCGCCGTGACCGCCAGGTAGACCTCGATGCCGCGCGAGGTTTCTTCCTGCGCCTGCATCGCGAACATCGTGAGTTCCGTCACCGACACGGCGAAGGCCACCGACGAGTTCTTGAAGATGTTCATCGTCTCGCTGGTGAGCGGCGGGATGATGATGCGGTAGGCCATCGGCAGGATCACGTAGCGGTAGTACTGCGGCGTGGTGAAGCCCACCGCCATGCCCGCGTAGCGCTGGCCCTTGGGCAGCGCCTGGATGCCGGAGCGCACCTGCTCGGCGATCCGCGCCGAGGTGAAGAAGCCCAGCGCGAGCACCACCAGCACGAAGCTCGGCACGCCCTTCATGGGCGGGATCAAGGCCGGGATCACGTGGTACCAGAGGAAGATCTGCACCAGAAGCGGAATGTTGCGAAAGAGCTCGACCCAGGCATTGCCGAAGCGGATCAGCCAGGGGCTGTCGGGCAGCGTGCGGATGATGCCGATCAACGAACCCAGCACCAGCGCCACGATCAGCGCCAGCAGCGACACGGAAATGGTCCAGCCCCAGGCCGAGATCATCCATTGCCAATACGTCGGGTACTTTCCTCCAGGGTCTTGCAAGAAGACCTGCCAATCCCAGCTCGATCCCATCGGGACTCTCCTATTTCTTGACTAAAACAAACGCCCGCCGAAGTGGGCGGGCGTTGCGCGGTGACCGGCGCGCGAATCACTTCTTCGCGTAGTCTTCCATCGGCTTGTCGTTGGGGTTCGCCCAGGCCGCCTTGGTGGCGTCCGACAGAGGCAGGCCGATCTTGACGTTGGCCGGCGGGATCGGCTGCAGGAACCACTTGTCCCAGAGCTTGTTGAGTTCGCCGGCCTTGATCTGCGCCTTGATGCTGTCATCGACCATCTTCTTGAAGGCCGGGTCGTCCTTGCGCATCATGATCGCGATCGGCTCGACGCTGAGCACCTCACCGACGATCTTGTAGTCGGACGGCGTCTTGGCCTTGGCGATGTTGGAGGCCAGGATCGAGCCGTCCATCACGAAGGCATCGGCGCGGCCGGACTCGAGCAGCAGGAAGCTGTCGGAGTGGTCCTTGCCGTAGAGCTCCTTGAAGTCGATGCCGCCGGCGCGCTCGTTCTTGCGCAGGGTCTGGACCGAGGTGGTGCCGGTGGTGGTGGCCACCGTCTTGCCGTTGAGGTCCTTGATCGAGGTGATGCCCGAGTTGGCCTTGACCGCGATGCGCACTTCCTCGACGTAGGTGGTGTCGGCGAAGGCCACGTCCTTCTGGCGCGCGAGGTTGTTGGTGGTGGAGCCGCATTCGAGGTCGACGGTGCCGTTCTGCACCAGCGGCACGCGGTTCTGCGAGGTCACGGGCTGGTACTTGGTTTCCAGCTTGGCCAGGCCCAGGTTCTTCTGGATGTCCTTGATGATGTTGGCGCAGACGTCGTAGTGGAACCCGGTGTACTGGCCGTTGCCCAGCGTATAGGACAGGCCGGACGATTCACGCACGCCTTCGGTGATGACGCCCGACGCCTTGATCTTCGCCAAGGTGTCGTTGGCCTGCGCCCATGCGGCGCCCGTGGCCAGCGCCGCGATCGTCAATGCCAGTACTTGCTTCTTCATGAAGGAAAACTCCTTGGGGTGAACTGAAAAACGAGACGAGGAAATTCTAGACACACGCATTCTGCTGCAACACCCGGACCAACCCGGTGCACTGCGCACCATGCCGGCCATGAGGCGCACGGGAGAATGCCGGGTCTTCTTCACCATGCAGTCTTCGTGCCCGACGGGCTGCCTCAAAAAAAAGCACGCGCGAAGGCGTGCGAAGGATTCATGCGACAGCAAGACTGCCCGCGACTGTAGGGGCACGCAGACGCGTGCGCCAATGCCGTTTGCGAGACCCGGCATGCACCGGCGTCATAGATTGATGCACTGCACAAGACGGGCGCTCAGTTCGCCGCCTCGGTGCCCACCAGGTAGGACCAGAGCGCCTCCACGCTGCCCTTGGTCCGCGGCGCTGCCGCGGCGTCGGGCTTGATGGCCGCGCGGCCGTTGCCCTTCGCCGACGGCGCGGCCTGCGGCCGCTCGCGGTAGGCGCGGATCTCCATGGTCGCCTCGAGGCTTTCGATCTCGGGCGGCAGCGCGCTCACCAGCGTGCGGGCACGCACTTCCTTGCGCACCGCGCTCTCCGGCAGGAAGGCGATGCCGTGCCCTTCGAGCGCCATCACCTTGAGGCCTTCGGCCATGTCGGTCTCGTAGACGCGATCGAGGTGGATGGCGGTGCCCGATTCCTTGAGCAGCTGGTCGACCAGCCGCCCCAGATAGGCGCCGGGCGCATAGCCCAGGTAGGGCAGCGGCTGCCCCGGCCGGCCCGGCAGGCGGTAGCGCGGGCGGCCGTCGGCGTCGGGCTTGACCCAGGGCGCGACCACTTCGACGCCCAGGCCCACCATCTCGTAGCGGTTGGCATCGAGCGGCAGCGGATGCGACGCATGGTGGTAGGCGATCAGCACATCGCAGCTGCCCTCGACCAGCCGCAGCACCGCGTCGTGCACGTTGAGCGCGATGAGGCGGCTCTTCATCGGACCGAACCGTTCGCGCAGGCTGGTGACCCAGGCCGGAAAGAAGGTGAAGGCCAGCGTGTGCGGCACCGCGAACTCGATCACGTCCTGCGCCGCCGCCGAATGGCCGCGCAGCATGGCGCGCGTGCTCTGCAGCGCCTGCAGCATCTCGATCGCCTGGCCGTACAGGGTCTGGCCGGCCGGCGTCAGGCGCGTGGGGTAGGAACTGCGATCGACGAGGTCGGTGCCGGCCCATCCCTCCAGCGCCTGGATGCGGCGCGAGAAGGCCGGCTGGGTGACATGGCGCAACTGGGCCGAGCGGCTGAAGCTGCGCGTCTCGGCAAGACTGACGAAATCTTCAAGCCACTTGGTTTCCATGCAGAACATTATGTCTGCGCGGCAGCCTCGCGCTAGATCGGCGAGACCACGCCGCGCCCCGAGAAATGCCCGGCCGCATTGGCCAGGAAGCGCTGGAAGGTCGCCTCGTTGGCCTCCGGCGACCAGCCGGCCAGGTGCGGCGTGAGCACGACATTGTCGAGGCCGATCAGGGGCGCGGGCGGCTTCGGCTCGCTCTCGTAGACATCCAGGCCCGCGCCGCCGAGACGCCCTTCGCGCAGGGCCGCGGCCAGCGCCTCGGTATCGACCACGCTGCCGCGCGCGATGTTCACCAGGAAGCCCTGCGGGCCGAGCGCGTCGAGCACCGCCGCGTCGACCAGGTGCCGCGTGCCCTCGCCGCCCGGCGTCGCGACGACCAGGAAGTCGCACCACGCGGCCAGCGCATGGAGGCTGTCGAAGTAGCGATGCGCCGCGCCCTCGCGCGGGCGGCGGTTGTGATAGCCGACCTCCATGTCGAAGCCAGCGGCACGCCTGGCGATCTTCTCGCCGATGGTGCCCAGCCCCAGGATGCCCAGGCGCTTGCCCGAGACGTTCGGCGGCGACGCGATCCCGTCGCGCCAGACGCCCTCGCGGCACAGCCGGTCGAGCCTGAGCAGGCCGCGCACGGCCGCGATCAGCAGCCCGAAGGCATGGTCGGCCACGCAGTTGTCGTTGGTGCCGGCGCCGTTCGCCAGCGCGATGCCGCGCGCCCGTGCCGCGGCCAGGTCGACGCTCTCGTAGCCCACGCCCATGGTGCAGATCAGCTCCAGCGCCGGCATCGCGTCGATCTCCGCGCCGGTGAGGCCGACGGTGCCGATGGTGAGCACGGCGCGAAAGCGCCCGCCCCCGGCCTCGATCGCCGCCTTGCGCTCGGCCGGCGTCGGCGCATAGGTGACATCGTAGGCCTGCGACAGCTGCGCGAGATGCGCCTTCATCTGCCTGTTGAGAATCAGCAAGGGGACAAGACCTGACATGACTGCGACGACTCCTGAAGTTCGAGATACCGATGACGCTGCAAGGCCCGTGCCGATGCGTCAAAGCACCGGCGCGGCCTCGATCTTCTGCAGCGCCCACATCTGCGCGTACTTGCCCTCCCGGGCCAGCAGCGCCGCATGGGTGCCGCGCTCGACGATCACGCCGCTTTCGAGCACCAGGATCTCGTGCGCGTCGACCACCGTCGACAGCCGGTGCGCGATCACCAGCGTGGTCTTGTTCTGTGCCGCGCTCTTGAGCTCCGACTGGATCGCGCGCTCGTTCGCCGAATCGAGCGCCGAGGTCGCCTCGTCGAAGATCACGATCGGCGGATTCTTGAGCAGCGTGCGCGCGATCGCCACGCGCTGCTTCTCGCCGCCCGACAGCTTGAGGCCGCGCTCGCCGACCGTCGTGGCGTAGCCCTTGGGCGTGGCGGCGATGAAGTCGTGGATGCGCGCCGCGCGAGCCGCCTCCTCGACCTCCGCGCGGCTGGCGCCGGGGCGGCCGTAGGCGATGTTGTATTCGACCGTGTCGTTGAACAGCACCGTGTCCTGCGGCACGATGCCGATCGCCTGCCGCACGCTGGCCTGCGTGACTTGCCGGATGTCCTCGCCGCCGATCGTGATGCGGCCCTGCTGGACGTCATAGAAGCGGTAGAGCAGCCGCGCCATGGTCGACTTCCCCGAGCCCGAAGGGCCGACCACCGCCACCGTCTTGCCTTCGGGGATCTCGAAGCTCACATGCTTCAGGATCGGCCGCGCGGCTTCATAGGCGAAGCTCACGTCCTCGAAGCGCACCGTCGAATCGGCGCCGGCCAGCGGCTGCGCGCCCGGCGCATCGCGCACCTCGCGGTCCTTCTCGAGCAGCACGAACATCTTGTCGAGGTCGGTCAGGCTCTGCTTGATCTCGCGGTAGATCACGCCCAGGAAATTGAGCGGGATGTAGAGCTGGATCATGAAGGCATTGACCATCACCAGGTCGCCCAGCGTCATGCGGCCGTCGACCACGCCCTGCGTCGCGCGGTAGAGCATCGCCACCAGGCTGACCGCGATCAGGCATTGCTGGCCGGCATTCAGGAGGCTCAGCGTGGTCTGGCTCTTGACGGCGGCCTTGCGGTAGCGCTCCAGGCTGGCGTCGTAGCGGCCGGCCTCGAAGTGCTCGTTGTTGAAATACTTGACCGTCTCGTAGTTGAGCAGCGAATCGACCGCATGGCTCTGCGCCAGCGAATCGAGCTCGTTCATGGTCTTGCGGAACTGCGTGCGCCACTCGGTCACCGTCACGGTGAAGACAATGTAGACCACCAGCGCCGCGAGCGTGATCCAGACGAAGCCGGCATCGAACTTCACGCCCAGCACCGACAGCACCAGCGTGAGTTCGATGATCGTCGGCACGATGCTGTAGAGCGACATCGAGATCAGCGAATGCACGCCGCGCGAGCCGCGCTCGATGTCGCGCGTCATGCCGCCGGTCTGGCGCTCGAGGTGGAAGCGCAGGCTCAGCGCATGCAGGTGCTGGAAGACCTCGAGCGAGATCCGCCGCGCCGCGCCCTCGGTGGCCTTGGCGAAGACCAGCTCGCGCAGCTCGTTGAAGACCGCGGTCGACAGGCGCAGCAGGCCGTAGGCGACCAGCAGCCCGACAGGCACCACCAGCAGCGAGGCCACGCTGCCGGGCTTGATCGACATCGCGTCGATCAGGTTCTTGAGCAGCACCGGCACGCCCACGTTGGCGACCTTGGCGCCGATCATGAAGGTCAGCGCCGCGATCACCCGCCACTTGTAGTGCCAGATATAGGGAAAGAGCCGCCGCAGCGTCGCCCAGTCGGAGCGATCGCTGCGCGCGGGCTGGCCGGCTGATGCGTGGTGGGGAGAGGAAAGGGTTTCGCCGCTGCGGCGCATAAGGAGACAATCGTGGCTGTTGTTGTCCTCGGATTGTGCCCATGTCCCATTCTTCCAGTGCCAACGTGGCCGCCACGCTCAAGAGCCTCCCCGCCGACATGGAGCTGGTGCTCAAGGTGATCCCGCTGCCGGCCGACGTCAATGCCAACGGCGACATCTTCGGCGGCTGGGTCATGGCGCAGTGCGACCTGGCCGGCTCGGTCATCCCGGCGCGCTACGCCAAGGGCCGCATGGCGACCGTCGCGGTCAACGAATTCGTCTTCAAGCAGCCGGTGCGGCTGGGCGACATCCTGTCCTTCTATTCGAAGCTGGTGCGCGTCGGGCGCACCTCGGTCACCGTGACGGTCGAGGTGTTCGCCGAGCGCTTCCGGGCGCAGGGGGAGTACATCAAGGTGACGGAGGCGACCTTCACCTATGTGGCGATCGACGAGAACGGGCGGCCGCGGGCGATCGAGAAGAAGGATTGAGCGCTTGCGTCTTGTCTCTCACACCTTCGAGAAATCCGGCCGCCGCTTGTCCATGAACGCAGTGAACGCCTCGCGCGCCGCCGGCTCGCGCAGCATGCGGCCGAAGCTCTGGCCTTCCTCGCCCATGCGCTCGATCAGCGCCGGCTGCTGCGCCTTCTTCATCAGGCGCTTGGTCTCGACCAGTGCAGTCAGCGGCTTGGCCGCGAGCTTGCGCGCCTGCGTCTGCGCGAAGGCGTTGGCTTCGGTCGGCGGCAGCACGCGGTTGACCAGGCCCACCTCGAGCGCAGCCTCGGCCATGAAGGGCTCGCCCAGCAGCAGCGCCTCGGCCGCGCGGTGGTAGCCGAACATCTGCGGCACCAGCAGGCTCGACGCGGCCTCGGGGCACAGGCCGAGGTTGACGAAGGGCATCGAGAACATCGCGTTGTCGCCCGCATAGACGAGGTCGCAATGAAACAGCATCGTGGTGCCGATGCCCACGGCCGGGCCGCAGACCGCCGCGACCAGCGGCTTGGGAAAGGTCGCGATGCCGCGCAGGAAGCGGAACACCGGCGAGTCTTCGGTCGAGGGCGGCGCGTTGAGGAAGTCGCCGATGTCGTTGCCGGCGCTGAAGATGGTCGCATCGCCCTGGATCAGCACCGTGCGCACGGCACTGTCCTGTTCGGCCTGGGCGATCGCGTCGGCCAGCTGCGCGTACATCGCGCTGGTGATCGAGTTCTTCTTGTCGACGCGGTTGAAGGTGAGGGTCATCACACCGGCTTCGGTGTGGACGAGGATGTCGCTCATGTCAGATGGTCCTTTCCAATGCTTCGCGCACGAAGTCTAGGCGGTCCTGACCCCAGTACATGGCGTCGCCGACGAACATGGTCGGCGCGCCGAACACGCCGCGCCCGACGGCCTCCTCCGTGATCGCCTTGAGTTGATCCTTCACCGCCTGGGTACCGGCGAGCGCAAGCATGGCATGCGGATCGAAGCCCGCCTCGGTCAGCATGGCGCCGACGGTCGCGGCATCGTTGAGATTGCGCGGCTCGACCCACATCGCACGGAACACGGCCGCCAGGTAGTCGCCGAAGCGTTCCGGCTCGCGCATCTGCAGCGCCGTGGCGCCGCGCATCAGCAGCAGCGTGTTGATCGGGAAGTGCGGGTTGTGAACGAAGGGCACGCCGTAGCGCCGCGCGAAGCGCGTCAGGTCTTGGGTCATGTACGGCCCCTTGGCCGCGATCTCGGCCGGCGAGTGGTTGCCCGTGGCCTGGAACACGCCGCCCAGCAGCATCGGCTTCCAGACCAGCGTGGCGCCGGTGTCGGCGCACACGTGCGGCAGTTGCGTGTAGGCGAGGTAGGCAGCGGGGCTGCCGACGTCGAAATAGAACTCGACGGTCCTGGTGGTCATGCGTGTCTCCTTTTCGGCGAGCTTCTTCAGAATTTTTCAGACCAGGGACGCAGGTCGAGTTCATGCGTCCATGCGTCGCGCGGCTGCGCATGCAGCATCCAGTAGGCGTCCGCGATGTGCGCCGGATCCAGGATGCCATCCTGCGCCTTCAACGCGTAGCGCTCGGGGAAATTGCTGCGGATGAACTCGGTGTCGATGGCGCCGTCGATGATGGTGTGGGCGACATGGATGCCGCGCGGGCCGAGCTCGCGCGCCATGCTCTGGGCCAGCGCGCGCAGCGCCATCTTGGCGCCCGCGAAGGCGCCGAAGTTCGCGCCGCCGCGCAGCGATGCGGTGGCGCCGGTGAACAGGATGGTGCCCCGGTGCGCGCCATCCGGCAGCTCGCGCGCGACCATGCGCCTGGCAACCTCGCGCGCATTGAGAAAGCCCGAGAAGCAGGCCATCTCCCAGACCTTGAAGTACTTGCGCGCGCTTTCGGTCAGGATGCTCTCGGGCACGTTGGCGCCGATGTTGAAGACCATCACCTCGATCGGTCCGACGGTCGATTCGATCTGCTCGACCAGCGCGACCACTTCCTCCTCCTTGCGCGCATCGCTGGCGAAGGCATGGGCGCGGCCGCCCTCGGCCCCGATGCGCGCGACCAGCGGCTGCAGCTTGTCGAGGCTGCGTCGCGTGACGCAGGTGGCATAGCCTTCACGGGCGAAGCGGCGGGCGATCGCGCCGCCGGTGGCGTCGCCGGCGCCGACGATCAGGGCGGCCTTGGTTGTCATGGGATCACTCTTTGAAGTAGACGACTTGATTGCTGGTCGCCAGCAGCGTACCCGCCTCGCTCCACAACTGCGCCGCCTGGTCGAAGTAGCCGTTGCGGAATTGCTGCCCGACGGCCCGACCCAGCAGATAGCCCGTGCCGACTTCGGCCAGCAGCGCCGCATCGGCATGGAAGTAGGTGGTGATCGAGACCGTGCCGATCGGCACCGGCTTCGCGCGCCGCAGCCAGATGCGCGGATAGAAGCAGTCGCTCAAGGCCGTGAGCGCGGCGAAGTCCAGCGGCCGCGGCTCGGCATCGCGCACCCACATGCGGGTTTCGCTGTGGTCGCCGCTGCCGTCCCAGCGGGATGGCATCGTGCCGACGATCGGCCGCATCTCGTAGCGCTCGATCCAGGCCACCTTCGCCGGCCCGATGCTCAGGCGCTCGACCGCGGCCGGCGGCGGCACCTCGGGCATCGCCAGGTCGGTGGCGCCCCAGGTCTCGCGGCGCAGCGCCGTGACGGCCGTCGCCGTGGTGGTGAGGTGCGGCTTGCCGTCGGCGCCGGCCTGCGACATCTGCACGGTCCAGTGCTGGGTCGAGCGGTTGGTGCGCACCGGCACGGCCTGCAGTTCGAAGGCGCCGGCCTCGATCGCCGCGGCATAGTTGACCGTCAGCGCGACCGGCGCGCCGAGCAGATCGGGATGGCGCAGCACGGCCTGCAGCATCACCGCCGCGGTCGTGCCGCCGAAGGGGCCGACCATGTTGCCGTAGTCCGGGCTCGTGGCGCCGGTGAATTGGCCGGCGCGCAGGTCGCTGTGCGACAGCGCGAGCGCCTTGTCGAGAGGATGTGTGCTCATGGTCGCAGTGTGCCCCTGGGCCGGTGGTTCATGCAGTCGTGTGCGGGACGCAGCATGCGTTTCAGACGCGCTCGAAGATGCCCGCGGCGCCCTGCCCCATGCCCACGCACATCGTGACCATGCCGTACTTCAGGTTGTTGCGCCGCAGCGCGTGCACCACGGTCGCCGAGCGGATCGCGCCGGTCGCGCCGAGCGGATGGCCGAGCGCGATCGCGCCGCCCATCGGATTGACCTTGGCCGGATCGAGCCCGAGCGTGCGGATCACCGCCAGCGACTGCGCCGCGAAGGCCTCGTTGAGTTCGATCCAGTCGATCGCGTCCTGCGCGAGGCCCGCAGAGCGCAGCGCGGCGGGAATCGCCTCGATCGGCCCGATGCCCATGATCTGCGGCGGCACGCCCTTGCTGGCGAAGCTCACGAAGCGCGCCAGCGGCTTCAGGTCGAACTGCTGGCAGGCCTTCTCGCTCGCGAGGATCAGCGCGCCCGCGCCATCGGAGGTCTGCGAGCTGTTGCCGGCCGTGACCGTGCCGCGCGCGGCGAACACGGTGCGCAATCTGGCCAGGCCTTCGAGCGAGGTGTCGGGGCGTGCGCCTTCGTCGAGCCGCACGGTGCGGGTGGTCGCAACCGACTCGCCGCTGGCGAGATCGGGCGCGCGGTCGGTGACTTCGATCGGCGTGATCTCGTCCGCAAAGTGGCCGGCCTGCTGCGCGGCCAGCGCGCGCTGGTGCGACTGCAGCGCAAAGGCGTCCTGTTCCTCGCGGCTCACCTGCCACTGCTGCGCCACCTTCTCGGCCGTGAGGCCCATGCCGTAGGCGATGCCGACATCGCTGTCGCGCTCGAAGATCGACGGCGACAGCGAGGGCGAGTTGCCCATCATCGGCACCATGCTCATGCTCTCGACGCCGGCCGCGATCATCACCTCGGCCTCGCCGACGCGGATGCGGTCGGCCGCCATCTGCACCGCCGACAGGCCCGACGCGCAGAATCGATTGACCGTGATGCCGCCGACGCTGTGCGGCAGCCCCGCGAGCACCGCGCCGATGCGCGCGACATTGAGGCCCTGCTGCGCCTCGGGAATCGCGCAGCCGCAGACGATGTCCTCGATGGCCTTCCAGTCGAGGCCCGGCACGGCCGCGAGCGCCGCCTTGAGCGTGGTCGCGAGCAGATCGTCCGGCCGGTGGTTGCGCAGGAAGCCGCGGTGCGAGCGGCCGATGGGGGTGCGGGTGGCGGAGACGATGTAGGCGTCTTGAACTTGCTTCATGTCGATGTGTCCTTGTTGTCTTGCGAACTCCCCGGATCGTCGGAAAGGCCGCTGTCTTGCCCCCTCTCCCGCTTGCGGGAGAGGGCTGGGGTGAGGGTCTGCAGCGCCCGCAGAATCTGCTCGCGCACCACATCGATCTGCGTCAGAACCTCGTTGTTCCAGAACCGAAGCACGCGAAGTCCTTCGCCTTCCATGAATCGCGTTCGCGCCTCGTCATAGGCAGCCACATCCGCGTGCTGCCCACCATCGAGTTCGACAACCAGCTTGGCCTCGAGGCACGCAAAGTCGGCAAAGTACCGACCGATCGGGCGCTGCCTTCGAAACTTGCAGCCGGCGAGGCGACGATCTCTGAGGTGGTACCAGAGGAGGGTCTCGGCGTCGGTCGGCGTCTCTCTGAGACTGCGTGCCCTCACCCCAACCCTCTCCCGCACGCGGGAGAGGGGACCGGAAATGTCGTCCTCTAGGCTACTCATGATGAATTGAGTGCGTCAGTTGCGCAGCGGCTTGCCCGTATTCAGCATCCCCATGATCCGTTCCTGTGTCTTCGGATGCACGAGCAGCGCGCAGAAGGCCTTGCGCTCCAGCGCCATCAGGTACTCCTCGGTCACGAGGCTGCCGGCATCGACGTCGCCGCCCGTCACCACGCCGGCGATCAGGCTCGCGATGTGGAAGTCGTGCGCGCTGATGAAACCGCCGTCGCGCATGTTGACCAACTGGCCGCGGATCGTCGCGGCGCCGCTGCGGCCCGCGACCTTGAACGGGCGGCGCAGCGGCGCGCGCCAGCCGGCATCGGCCATCGCGCGGGCCTGCTGCAGCGCGACGTGGAGCAGCTCGTCCTTGTTCGGCACGATCACGTCGCTGTCGAGCAGGTAGCCGAGCTTCTTCGAATCCAGCGCGCCGGTGCCGACCTTGGCCATCGCCGCGGCAGTGAAGTCTTCGGTCAGGAAGGGCAGCAGGTCGGTGCCTGTCGAGGCCGCCGCGTTCTCGGCCGCGCGGCGTGCGATGTAGGTCAGTCCGCCGGCGCCGGGCACGAGGCCGACGCCGACTTCGACCAGCCCGATGTAGCTTTCCATCGCAGCCACACGCTTCGCCGAATACACGGCCAGCTCGCAGCCGCCGCCCAGCGCCATGCCGCGCACGGCCGAGACCACCGGCACGCCCGCGTAGCGGATCCTGAGCATGAGCTTCTGCAGTTCATGCTCGGCGCCGTCGACCGCGCCGATGCCGGCGACCACGAAGGCCGGCAGCATCGCCTGCAGGTCGGCGCCGACCGAGAACAGCTCGTCGGGCGACCAGATCACCATCGCCTGGTAGTCGCGCTCGGCCAGTTCGACGCCGGCCGCCAGCGCGTCGGCGACATCGGGGCCGATGGCATGCATCTTCGAATGGATGCTCGCGATCAGCACCTCGCCGTCGAGGGTCCAGAGCCGCACCTCGCCTTCGTCCTGGATCGTGGTGCCGGCCTGGTTCGCATCGGGCGCATTCGCACCCCGCACGCTCTCGGGAAAGAGCTGGCGCGCATGCACGGGCAACTTTCGTTGCGGCACGAAGCGGTTCTGCGATGCGCTCCACGAACCCTCGGGCGTGTGCACGCCGCCGGCCTCGGCGACCGGACCTTCGAAGACCCACTTCGGCAACGGCGCGCGCGACAGCGCCTCGCCGGCATCGATGTCCTCTTGAATCCACGTGGCGACCTGCGTCCAGCCGGCCTCCTGCCACAGCTCGAACGGCCCCTGCTTCATGCCGAAGCCCCAGCGCATCGCGAAGTCGATGTCGCGTGCGCTCTCGGCGACATCGGCCAGATGCACGGCCGCGTAGTGGAAGCTGTCGCGCAGGATGGCCCAGAGGAAGCGGCCCTCGGCGCCTTCGCTCTCGCGCAACAGCTTCAGCCGCTCGGCCGCGGGCTTCTTCAGCATGCGGCCATAGACCTCGTCGGCCTTGTCGCCCGCGGGCACGTAGTCGCCCTTGGCCAGATCGAAGCGCAGGATGTCGCGCCCCACCTTCTTGAAGAAGCCGGCCTTCGTCTTCTGGCCCAGGTTGCCGAGTTCGAGCAGCTTCGCGAGCACCGGCGGCGTCGCGAAGCTGGCATGGAAGGGGTCGCTCTTCTCGTCGAGGTTGTCCTGCAGCGTCTTGATGACGTGGGCCATGGTGTCGAGCCCGACGACATCGGCCGTGCGGAAGGTGCCCGAGCTCGCGCGGCCCAGCTTCTTGCCCGTGAGATCGTCCACCACCTCGGGCGCGAGGCCGAATTTCTCGGCCTCCTTCAGCGTCGCCAGCAGGCCGGCGATGCCGATGCGGTTGGCGATGAAGTTGGGCGTGTCGTGCGCGCGCACCACGCCCTTGCCGAGCGTGCGGGTGACGAAGGTCTCCAGCTGGTCGAGTACCTGCGGCTCGGTGGTCGGCGTGTTGATCAGCTCGACCAGGAACATGTAGCGCGGCGGGTTGAAGAAGTGGATGCCGCAGAAGCGCGGCTTCAATGCCTCGGGCAGCGCTTCGCTGAGCTTCGTGATCGACAGGCCCGAGGTGTTCGAGGCCAGGATCGCGTGCTTGGCGACGTGCGGCGCGATCTTGCGGTAGAGGTCGAGCTTCCAGTCCATGCGCTCGGCGATCGCCTCGATCACCAGGTCGCATTCGCCGAGCTTCGCGAGATCGTCCTCGTAGTTGGCTTGTTCGATGAGCACCGCATCGTCGACATCGCCGAGCGGCGCGGGCTTCTGCTTCCTGAGGTTGTCGATGGCGCGCGCGACGATGCCGTTCTTCGCGCCTTCCTTGGCCGGCAGGTCGAACAGCACCACCGGCACGCGCACGTTGACGAGGTGGGCTGCAATCTGCGCGCCCATCACGCCGGCGCCGAGCACGGCGACTTTCTTCACTTGAAATCGGGACATGGTTCTTCCGTCGATGGGCTACTGGATTCGATTCCAGACTTGTGTGCGCCAGAAGGGGCCGAGGTAGCCGCGCACCTCGAGCTTCTTGCCACCGTCGATCGGCGTGAAGCTGGCGCGGTATTCCTTGCCGTTCTCCGGGTCGAGGATCCTGCCGCCTTCCCAGACCTCCTTGCCTTCGGCCTTCCTGCCGCCGCGGATGATCTCGAGGCCGGCGATCGGCTGGCCCTTGCGGTCGTCGGTGCATTCGTCGCACACCGGCTTGCCGTCCTTCTTGAGCGACTTCTCGATATGGCCGGCGAGCGCACCGCCCGACTCGGCGATGCGGATCTCGGCCTTGGCCTCGCCCGTCTTGTCGTCGACGTTGCGCCACAGGCCGACGGGGTTCATCTGCGCCATCGCCGAGGTGGCGGCGGCGGCGAAGGCGATCGCTGCGAGGAGGTCTTTCATGGGCTTCACGCCAGAGCGGCGTCCGTGTTCATCAGAGGAGCAGCACCGGCGCGCGCGGTGCGCATCAGCGTCGCGGTCTCGGGAAAGAGCTTGGCGAAATAGAAGCGCGCAGTCTGCAGCTTGGCCTGGTAGAACGGATCGGTGTTGCCGCCCGCGATCTCGCGCAGCGCCACGCGCGCCATCAGCGCGAACATGTAGCCGAACACGAAGTGGCCGGCCACGCGCAGGTAGTCGACCGCGGCCGCGCCCACTTCGTCGGGGTTCTGGAAGCCCTTGAAGCCGATCTCGGTCGTGAACTTGGTGAGCTGCTCGCCGAGCACGGCGATCGGCGTGATGAACTCCGACATCTTCTCGTTCACGCCTTCCTCCTCCACCAGGCGGCCGACCAGCTTGCCGAACTTCTTGAGCGTGGCGCCGTTGTTGCCCAGCACCTTGCGGCCCAGCAGGTCGAGCGACTGGATGGTGTTGGTGCCTTCGTAGATCATGTTGATGCGGTTGTCGCGGACGAACTGCTCCATGCCCCATTCCTTGATGAAGCCGTGGCCGCCGAAGACCTGCATGCAGGCATTGGTCGCGATGTGGCCGTTGTCGGTGATGAAGGCCTTCACGATCGGCGTCAAGAGCGCGACGATCTCGCCCGCGTCCTTGCGCACCTTCTCGTCGGGATGGTGGTGCTCCTTGTCGAGCAGCAGCGTGCAATAGATCGCCAGCGCGCGGCCGCCCTCGGCATAGGCCTTGGCGGTCATCAGCATCTTGCGCACGTCGGGGTGCACGATGATCGGATCGGCTTCCTTGTCCTTGGCCTTGACGCCCGAGAGCGAGCGCATCTGCAGCCGGTCCTTGGCATAGGCCAGCGCGTTCTGGAACGCGACCTCGGTCAGGCCCAGCGACTGGTTGCCGACGCCCAGGCGCGCCGCGTTCATCATCACGAACATCGCGGCCAGGCCCTTGTGGGGCTCGCCGACCAGCGTGCCGGCCGCGCCTTCGAGCACGATCTGCGCCGTCGCATTGCCGTGGATGCCCATCTTGTGTTCGAGGCCGCCGCAGTAGATGCCGTTGCGGCTGCCGAGCGAGCCGTCGGCATTCACGTTGAACTTGGGAACGACGAACAGGCTGATGCCCTTGCTGCCCTTGGGCGCGTCCGGCAGGCGCGCGAGCACGAGGTGGATGATGTTGGCGGCCATGTCGTGCTCGCCGGCGGAGATGAAGATCTTGTTGCCGGTCAGCCGATAGCTGCCGTCGGGCTGCGGCTCGGCCTTGGTACGCAGCAGGCCGAGGTCGGTGCCGCAATGCGGCTCGGTCAGGCACATGGTGCCGGTCCATTCGCCGCTGGTGAGCTTGGGCAGGTAGGTCTTCTTCTGCGCGTCGGTGCCGTGCGCCACCAGCGCTTCATAGGCGCCGTGCGAGAGGCCCGGGTACATGGTCCAGGCCTGGTTGGCCGAGTTGAGCATTTCGTAGAAGCACTGGTTCAGCGCCAGCGGCAGGCCCTGGCCGCCGTACTGCGGATCGCACGAGAGCGCGGCCCAGCCGCCTTCGACGTACTTCGCATAGGCCGCCTTGAAGCCGGTGGGCGTCTTCACTTCGTGCGTGGCCTTGTCGAGCACGCAGCCTTCCTCGTCGCCGGTGATGTTGAGCGGGAAGGTGACTTCGGCCGCGAACTTGCCGCCCTCCTCCAGCACGGCGTTCAGCGTCTCGGCATCGACATCGGCATGGCGGGGAAGGGCCTGGAGCTCCTCGGTGATGTTCAGCACTTCGTGCATCACGAACTGCATGTCGCGAAGAGGCGGGGTGTAGGAAGGCATCGGGCGGATCTCCGGGAGAAATTGAAAAGGGATGAAAGCTGAGGAATCGGACAGGACGGGCGCTCAGCGCACGGTCTTCAGGCGGCGTGTGGAGGATGCGGCGATCGAGGCGGCCGCGCCGGGCGCATCGGCCACCGCGCTGCGCGCGAGGATGTTGCCGAAGCCCTGGTTGGCGCGCGCCAGCGAATCGGGCGAACGCAGGAAGCGGGCCTCGTAGTGCAGCGCGAGGATCAGCGCATGGATCTCGAAGGCGATCTGCTTGGCATCCGCGTCGTCGCGCAGATGGCCCTCCTCCTGCGCCTGCACCACCGCGCGGTACATCGCGGCGAGCCAGGTGTTGACCGAGTCGGCCAGCGCATCGCGCACCGGGCCGGGCCGGTCGTCGAACTCGACCGCGCCGCTGATGTAGATGCAGCCGGAATCGATCTCGGCCGAGGTGCGCTTCATCCAGTTGGCGAACATCGCGCGCAGCCGCGGCAGGCCGCGCGCGGCCTTGAGCGCGGGGTAGAACACCTCCTGCTCGAAGCGCGCGTGGTATTCGCGCACCACCGAGATCTGCAGTTCCTCGCGCGAGCCGAAGTGCGCGAACACGCCCGACTTGCTCATCTGCGTGACCTCTGCCAGCGCGCCGATCGACAGGCCTTCGAGACCGATCTGCGCCGCCAGGTTCAGCGCCGCATCGACGATGGCGGCCTTGGTCTGCTGGCCCTTCTGGGGTGGCCGGGCAGGCTTGGATCGGGCGGTGGTGGCGGGCATGGAGGCAGTCTGGAATAAAACGAACGGTCGTACTATTTTGCAGTGCTTTGAAGGCCGCCTGGCAAAGACCTAGGGCCGTGGAAGGTTATCGGCCGGCATGCAGCGGCGGCCGAAGCCGGTGCGCAGGCCGAGGCCTGCGGGGAACGGCTCAACGCAGCGGACCGAGGCCAGGGCT
This sequence comes from Variovorax sp. SRS16, assembly GCF_901827165.1. NCBI lineage: Bacteria > Pseudomonadati > Pseudomonadota > Betaproteobacteria > Burkholderiales > Comamonadaceae > Variovorax > Variovorax sp. SRS16. Next base: position 839,275 of record NZ_LR594666.1, on the reverse strand, counting down.
TTCCAGCGCGCTGCGAAAGACGCCCAGTTCGCGCGAAGCCGCGGCGCCGCCGGGCTGCGCGCGGCAGGCGATCAGGATCGCGATGTTGGCCAGCGCGAGAGCGCTGCCGGCCGCTTCGGCGCGTGCCGCCGGCAGCCGCGTGCGCAAGGCTTCGAGGCGGCCCTGCTCCCGTTGCTCGGCATCGAGTTCGAGCGCCTGGATCCGGCTGCGCACGGCCTCGACATCGGGATCGGCGATGCGCTGCGCCACGCCCTTGAGACCACGGCGCAAGGCCCGGATCGGCATCACCACTTCGGATTGCCAATCCGCCGTCGCATCGACCGCGGCCTGCACGCCCGCGGCATCCAGCGACAGGCCGTGCACCTGGCCGAGCCAGGCCGCGAACATCAGCAGATTGACGTCGATGCCGTGTTCGTCCTGCAGCCGGAGACAAGCGCTCGACACGCCGGTCTCTGCGTAGAGCCTGGCCGAGAAATCCCAAAGCGCGCGAATCATGGAGCGTCCTGCCGACGGCGAGGTTGCGCGTGAGCTTGCGTTGCCGCTCGCCCTATTCGTAGCGCTGCCCGAGCGCCATCAGCGCCGGCGTCCCGATCACGTCGTTGAGCCCGTCGAAGTCGAGCATGCGATCGCGCCACGGCTGCGTGGTGCGCTGCGCATGCAGGCTTGCGTAGTAGCCCTGCAGCGTGTGGGCCACGGCGCGCGCGGTGCCGCCCGGGAAGATGGCGATGCGAAAGCCGTGCGCCTGCAGCGCATCGGCATCCCGGATCGGCGTCTTGCCGCCTTCGACCATGTTGACCAGGAGCGGCACGCGCTGCCCGAAGCGCCGGCAGGCCGCATCCATCTGCTCGGGCGAGCGCAGGGCCTCGATGAAGAGCGCATCGACACCGGCCGCGAGGTACGCCTCGGCGCGATCGAGCGCGGCCTCCAGGCCTTCGACCGCGACCGCATCGGTGCGCGCCAGGATCAGCGTCTCGGCCGAGCTGCGCGCGTCCAGCGCGGCCTTGAGCTTGCCGACCATCTCGCGCGCCGGCACCAGCGTCTTGCCGTCGAGGTGGCCGCAGCGCTTGGGAAAGCCCTGGTCCTCGATCTGGATCATCGCCGCGCCGGCGCGCTCGAAGCCGCGCACCGTGCGCTGCGTGTTGAGCGCATTGCCGAAACCGGTGTCGGCATCGACGATCACCGGCACGGTGACGCGCTCGGTGATGCGCGCCAGCGTGTCGGCAACTTCGCTGAAGGTGGTGAGTCCGACATCGGAGCGCCCGAGCCGCGTGTACGCGATCGAGGCGCCCGAGAGGTACAGCGCCTCGAAGCCGGCCTGCTCGGCGATCAGCGCGCTCAGCGCGTCGTAGATGCCGGGCGCGAGCACGATGTCGGCGCGCGCCAGCCGGGCCTTGAGCGTGGTGTTCGATTCATTCGTCATGGGAGTCCTTGTTGGCATGGATCCGTGCGGCCGCGGTGCGCGCCGCGATGGCGCCGCCGGCGATCGCGCTCAGGAGGCCGTTGCCCGAGAGATAGCCCCAGACCGCATCGCCCGACACGCCACCGGCCGCGCCGCCCGCGGCCAGCAGGTTGGGCAGTGGCGAGCCGTCCTGCCGCAGCACGCGCGTGTCGGCATCGATGTCGAGCCCGCCCTGGGTGTGGAACAGCGCGCCGGTGACCTTGACCGCGAAGTAAGGGGCTGCTAGTCCGCGCGTGAAGACGCGGCCGTCGGGTTGCGCCGAGCGGCTGTGGAGCGTAGCGAGCGTGGCCTGCAGCGCGGCCGCGTCGCAACCGATGCAGGCCGCGAGCTGCGCGACCGAATCGCAGCGGCGCAGCGCGCCCGCCGCCTCGGCCTCGCAGAAATCCGGAAAGCCCCGCGCCAGCGCGAGCAGCGGTGCATCGAACACGTTCCATGCGATGCCGCCCGGCTGCGCGAGCACATGCACGGCGGCTTCGGAATAGCCCTGTGTCTCGTCGTGGAAGCGCCGCCCTTCACGGTTGATCTGCATGCCGCCTTCCATCATCACGGCCCACGACATCAGCGCGCCCTGCGGCGTGATCCACGAGCCATGGCCCTGGTAGCCGCCGAGGTCGCGCAGCCGCGCGCCGAGCGCTTCGCCCCAGAGGATCGCGCTGCCGTCGTTGCCGGCATGGCCGCCGAAGGTGGCCTCGGCCATCTCGGGCAAGAGCGTGCGCACCATCGCCGCATTGCCGCCGAAGCCGTTGCAGGCCAGCAGCAACGCGTCACAGGCGAGCTGCTCCTCGCGACCGTCCGGGCGCCGATAGCCGATGCCGAGCACGCGGTCCGCATCGTCGAGCCACAGCGTGTCGACCAGCGCCTGCGTCAGCACCGGAATGCCGGCCGCCTCCGCCGCGGCCTGCAGGCTCGCCATCAGCGCGGCGCCGGTCTTCTGCGGCAGCGCGTGCATGCGGTGGCGGCTGTGGCCCGGATAGAGAAAGTTGTCGAGCACGATCCAGTCGAGGCCATGGCGTTCCTGCAAGGCATCGATGGCCGGGCCGATCGCCTCGGCATAGGCCTGCACCAGGGCCGGCGCCGCGCGGCCGTGGGCCTTGGCCTGGATGTCGGCGGCAAAGCGCGCCGGGCTGTCGTCGACCATGCCCTGTGCGCGCTGCGCGCGCGTCGCGGGCGCGGGCACGAAGCCCGAGGACAGCGCGGTCGATCCGCTGGGCACCGCATCGCGTTCGAGCAGCACGCAGTCGATGCCCGCGTCATGCAGCATCAGCGCAGCCACCAGCCCGCAAGCGCCGGCGCCGACGATCGCCACCTGCGTTCGGGCCTCGGCATCGAGGTGCGGCGCGCGGCGGATGCGGTGCACGAGCCCATCGACCAGGCCCATCGTCATGCCAGCGACCGGATGAAGGCCGCGCAGTCCGTCACCTCGGCCACATTGCGCATGTCGGCCAGCGAGGTCTGGTGGCGCTCTTCGCCGAAGGCCGCGCAGCCGTCGCCGAGCACCAGCGTGCGGTAGTCGCGCATGTGCGCATCGCGCACCGTGCTGGCGACGCCGCCGTTGGTGACGATGCCGCACACCGCGACGGTGTCGATGCCGGCGCGGCGCAGCACCCAATCGAGCTGGGTGTTGAAGAAGGCCGAGTAGGCGACCTTGCTGACCGTCGCGTCGATCAGGCCGGCCAGTGCATCGACGTTCGCCTGCCCCCAGCTGCCGGGCGCGAAGTCGCCCTTCTTCAGATAGGGCCGCAGCGCCAGCAGGTGCGGCGACACCATCGGCTCGCCCGCCGCATCGGGCCACAGCGTGAACTGGCTCGCGAGCACCATGCCGCCCGCGGCCTTGAGCGCGCGCGCCACACCGGCGACACGTTCGGGCAACAGCATCGCGGGTGGATTGGTGTCGCCGCCGCGCGCATAGGCGCCCTTCGGATCGAGGAAGTCGTTCTGCAGGTCGATGACCACGAGCGCGGTCTTCGGCCCGTCGATGCGTGTGCCTTCGTTCATGACAACCTCACGAGAAGATTGCCGTGCGCATCGACCTCGGCATGGAAGCCCGGTTCGAGCCACACGGTGGTGTCGGCCTGCTCCAGGATCGCGGGCCCATCGACGCGCGCACCGACCGGCAGGTCGAGCCGCGCATAGCGCGTGGCCTCGCGCCATTGCCCGGCGTGGAACACGCGCTGCATGCCGAGCGGCGCAGTGCGGCCCTCGCCTTCCGGCGCCAGCACCGCGAGGTCGAACTTGGGCCGCACGCCGACGCGCGCATAGCGCAGATTCATCACGCGGATGCCGATGCCGGCGAGCACGCGGCCGAAGGCGGCGCCGTAGCTGGCCTCGAAGGCCTGGCGGATCGATTCGCGCGTGAGCGTGCTGCCGCTGCCCGCGGGCAGCAGCACCGGCAGCGTGTGCGTCTGGCCCGCGTAGAGCATGTCGAGCGCGACGATCTCGCGCACCTCCTCGAAGCGCACGCCCGAGGTATCGAGCCGCTGCTGGCAGGCCGCCGCGAGCGCCGCGATGCGCGCGCGCAGGTCCGCGACGTCGAGTTCGTCGAGCGGCCGGTTGAGCGTCTGCACCGCGTCGTGCCGCATGTCGGCGATCACGCAGCCGAGCGCCGAGGTCACGCCCGGGTAGCGCGGCACGATGCCGGTGGCGACGCCGACCTCGCGCATCATCGCGCACACGTGCAGCGCGCCGCCGCCGCCGAAGGGCATGTAGGCGAAGCGGCGCGGATCGTGCCCGCGCTCGATCGACACGAGACGGATCGCGCCGGCCATGCGCGCATTGGCCACCGTGAGGATCGCCTCGGCGGCGGTGTGCACGTCGAGCCCGAGCGGCTTGGCCACGTGTTCGTCGATGGCCTGGTGCGCCTTGTCGATGTCGAGCGCGGCCAGCAGGCCGCCGCCCAGCGGCCGGTCGGCGGCGATGCGGCCGAGCAGCACGTTGGCATCCGTCACCGTCGGCCGCATGTTGCCGCGGCCGTAGCAGGCCGGGCCGGGCACGCTGCCGGCCGACTCGGGGCCGACCTGCAGCATGCCGCTCGCATCGACCGAAGCGATCGAGCCGCCGCCGGCGCCGATGGTCTCGATCTGGATCATCGGCGAGCGGATCACCATGCCGAACTCGATCGCGGTCTGCGCGGCCAGCGCGGCTTCGCCGTTGGCGACCAGCGAGACGTCGAAGGAGGTGCCGCCCATGTCGCCGGTGATCGCGTTCGGAAAGCCCGCCGCGCGCGCGATCGCTGCGCACGCAATCACGCCAGCGGCCGGGCCCGAGAGCGCGGTGCGCACCGGCAGTTCGCTCGCGGTCTGGCGCGACATCACGCCGCCGTTGCTCTGTACCACCAGCAGCTCGCCGTCGAAGCCGTGCGCGCGCAGGTCGGACTCCAGTCGCGCGAGGTAGCTGCCGACCACCGGCTGCAGCGCGGCATTGAGGGTGGCGGTGGAGCAGCGCTCGAACTCGCGGATCTCGGGCAGCACCTCGCAGGCCGAAGTCACGTGCGCGTTGGGCCAGAGCGCGCGCACCGCGGCGACGGCCAGCCGCTCGTTCGCGGGATTGGCATAGGTGTTGATGAAGAACACGCACACCGCCTCGCAGCCCGCGGCCAGCAGCGCGCGCGCCTCGGCGCGCACCTGGTCGAGATCGACCGGCGTGTGCAGCGTGCCGTCGGCCAGCACGCGCTCGTCGACCTCGCGCCGCAGGTCGCGCGGCACCACCGGCACGAAGCTGCCGCGCAGCCCCCAGGTCACGGGCCGGTCGCGGCGGCGCATCTCCAGCACGTCGCGAAAGCCGCGCGTGGTGATGATGCCGGTGCGCGCGACCTTGCGTTCGAGCAGCGCGTTGGTGCCGACGGTGGTGCCGTGCACGATGGTGGCGATGGCCGCGGCCGAATCGGCCACGCGCGCGACACCGTTCATGAAGCCACGCGCCTCTTCGCCGCGCGTGGACGGCACCTTGACGATGCGTGCGGTGCCCTCGGCCTCGTCGAGCACGAAGAGGTCGGTGAAGGTGCCGCCGACATCGACGCCGACGACCAGGCGTGCGGGTTGGGCGGAAGATTCTGCTGCTGTCATTCGGATGCTTTCTTCTGCGCCGAGGCCGTGCCCACGTAACCCATCGCGCGGTCCTGTTCGCGCTGCGCTGCGGGCCGTTCGGCGGCCGCGCCCCAGCCGCCGCCGCCCGGCGTTTCGAGCCGCACGCGCTCGCCGCGCGCGAGCTTGACGCCATGGATCTTGGACAGCATCGGCGGCGTGTGCCATTGGCCATCGTTCTCGTAGCGAAAGACATTGACCGCGCCCGGCCCGCCGCCCGCGATGCCCTTGGGCGGCGAGCTGCCGCGCTCGCCGAACAGGAAGACCTCGGCGTTCTGTTCGAGCAGTTCGATCTCGTAGACCGCGCCGAGGCCACCGCGATGCCGGCCGTCGCCGCCCGAGTCGGCACGCAGCGACCATTCGGTGAAGCGCACCGGGTACGCGGCTTCGAGGATCTCGAGCGGCGGAATGGTCGCGGTCGAGATCGGCGCATTGCCGTGCGAGAGCCCATCGCCGCCCGAATGCCCGCCATGGCCGCCGCCGAAGAAGCTGAACATCACCCAGCGCTGGCCCTTGCGGGCGGCATCGCTGCGATGGCCGGCGATCGACAGCGCGTTGATGGTGCCGTAGGCCTGCGCCACCGCGCGCGTCGGATCGGCCTTGGCGGTGGCGCTGAAGATCACGTCGATCATGCGCAGGATGGTCTCGGTGTAGCCGCCGACCGGGCGCGGGCGCTCGCAGCTGATCACCAGCTTGTCGGGGATCACGAAGTCCACCGCATCGAGCACGCCGGCATTGGCCGGCACGTCGGGGAACAGGTGCTTGAGCGCGACGTAGCAGGCCGCGATCGAGGTCGCGCGCGAGATGTTGACCGGCCCCGCGCACTGCGGCGAGCTGCGCGAGAAATCGAGCGTGAGCCGGTCGCCGGCCACCGTCATGTCGAGCGCGATGGCCAGCGGCTGGTCGGTGATGCCGTCGTTGTCGAGCACGTCGTCGAAGCTGTAGCGGCCGTCGGGCAGCGAGGCGATGTGCGAGCGCATCAGCCTGAGCGCGCGGCTGCGCAGTTCGCCCAGCGCCTGCAGCACCAGCGCGTCGCCGTATTCGTCGAGCAGGCCGTGCAGCCGCCTGGCGCCGAGCTCGAGCGCGGCCAGCTGGCCGTTGAGATCGCCCCACAGGCTTTCGGGCAGGCGCGTGTTGGCGCGCAGGATGGCGAGCACGTCCTGGTCGAGCTCGCCTTCGCGCACGATGCGCACCGGCGGGATCTGCACCGCCTCCTGCCAGCATTCGGTGGCGGACGGGTTGTAGTTGCCGGGCACCGCGCCGCCGACGTCGTGCCAGTGCGCGGCCGAGGCCATGTAGCAGTAGAGCTTGCCGTTGCGGAAGAAGGGCCGCACCAGCTTGAAGTCGTTGGCGTGCGTGCCGCCGTCGTAGGGATCGTTGCTGATCCAGATGTCGCCGTCGATCATGCCCCAGCGCGACTCGGCCACCGCCGCGGTGGCGCGCACCGCGAAGGCCATCGCGCCGACGAACACCGGCAGGCCCGACTTGCCCTGCACCAGCGTGTCGCCGGTGTCGGCATCGTAGAGTCCGTGGCAGGCATCGTGCGCCTCGGCGATGATGGGATTGAAGGCACTGCGGTAGAGCGTGGCGTCCATCTCGTCGGCCACCTGCTCGAGGCGGCCGCGCAGGACGGCCAGCGTGACGGGATCGATGATGGTGTCATTCATTTCGGATGTTCCCTTGGCCCAAGACGGCGCGTTGATTCGCTGCCGTCGACGATGCGAAGTCCGCCCGGTCTGCAATGCGGGCCGATCGACCCCACTGCGCCGGCCCTTCGGGCTTCCCTGCAGTGCTCGCCTTTCGCGGGGTCTCGCAGAACTCGCTTCGCTCAGACAGCTGCGAGCCCTTATCCGCGAAAGGCTGCGCGCTTCGGCGGCGCAGAGGGGATCGCTCAGCCCGCATTGCAGACCGGGCTTCGTCGTGGCGCAAGCGCTGGGCGGCCTCCAACGTCGAGATCCGTTGCGCCCAGTCAGCCGCTTGCAGTGGAGTGATCAACCCCAACGTGTCCACGGCGGCGGGTGGTGTGCCCTGGGCCGGCCGTTGAGGCACCGCCGAGCAGCGCAGCGGTACGCGGATCAGGGCTCGCGACTGTTTGAGCCGAAGGCGAGTTTGAGCGAGACCCCGCGTACCGCGAGCAGCGCAGGGAAGCCCCGAAGGGGCCGGTGACGTCGGCCGGCACAGGGCACACCGCCCGCCGACGCACCCCCGCGCGCCCGACAGGCTCGAACCACACTCCTCCATATTCCTCGACGTATTCATCTTTCGCATTTCCGCGTGTCGCGTGCGCACGGCTCAATCCACCTTGGCGCCACTGCTCTTGACGACCTTGGCCCATTTCGCGATCTCACGTTGCACGTGTGCCTCGAACTCGGCGGGCGTCGACCCCACAGGCTCGGCACCGAGCGCCGCGAGCTTCTGGCGCACGTCGGGCAGACGCAGGATCCGCTGCACCTCGGTCGAAATCTTGTCGACGATCGGCTTGGGCGTGCCCTTGGGCGCGAACAGGCCGGACCATGCATCGGCATAGAAGCCCGGGTACGTTTCCGCGATGGTCGGCAGGTCAGGCAGCGAGGGCGAACGGTGCAGGCTGGTGAGCGCGATCGCGCGCAGCTGGCCGGCCTTCACGTGCGGCAGCGACGAGGGCAGGCCGTCGACCATCATCTGCACCTGGCCGGCGATCAGGTCGGACACCGCGGGCGCACTGCCCTTGTAGGGCACGTGCGTCACGTCGATGCCGGCCGCGGTCTTGAGCATCTCCATGCCGAGGTGCGCGGCCGTGCCGTTGCCGAGCGATGCGTAGTTGAGCTTGCCGGGCTCGGTCTTGGCCAGCGCCACCAGTTCGGCCAGGTTCTTCGCCGGCACCGAGGGATGCACCACCAGCACATTGGGCACCACCGCCACCTGGCTGATGGCGACGAAATCCTTCACCGGGTCGTAGGGCATCTTGCTGTAGAGCGAGATGTTGATGGCATGCGAGCCGGTCACGCCCATCACCAGCGTGTAGCCGTCGGGCGCCGACTTGGCGACGATGTCGGAGCCGACGTTGCCGCCCGCGCCCGGTCGGTTGTCGACCACCACCGGCTGGCCCCAGTGCGCGCCCATCTGGGTGGCGATCAGGCGCGCGGCCTCGTCGGTGGCGCCGCCCGGCGGGAACGGCACCACGATGCGGATCGGCTTGCTCGGAAAGTCGGCCGCCTGGGCAAGAGCGAACAGCGGCAGCGCCGCCAGCAGAGCGGTCGCGAGATGGCGCAGGAGTTTCATGGTCATGGCGAGGTGGTGTGGGAAGGAATGGCGAGCGGCGCCGGCGCGAGCTGTTGCCAGAGCAGGCGCAGGTCGGTGCCGGCGTTGTCGAGGACGGTGTCGCAGAAGGATGCGGCGCGATCGGCCGCGACGCTGCGCGCGGCATAGTGCGTGAACTTGGCGACCAGCGCGGCGCGGTCGAGCGGATGGCCGGCATCGCCGGCGATCGTGTGGACGGTTTCGCCGAGGTGCCCGCCGTCGAGCGTCAACGCAAGCGTCGCACCGCGCTCGCCGCGCGCCGTGAGCGTGGGATCGATGCGCAGCACGACCAGGGCTTCGAGCCGCCGCAGCTCGGCGTCGCCGAAGCGTTCCGGCGTGTAGACCGAGGGATCGAGCACGCCGAAGCGCAGCATCGCCGCGAGGCCGAAGGACAGGCTGAACTGCGCCTGGATCGGCGTGCGCGGCGCGCGGTTGCCGCAGTAGACGGTGGCTTCCTCGTAGATCGTCAGCTCGATCGCGCGAATGACCGACGTGTCGGCATGCAGGCGCTCGCGCAGGCGCTGGGCCGCGACCGCGCCGTAGTGCACATGGCGCACCGCCGCGAAGGGCTTGAGGTAGGCATCGAGCAGCAGCGTCGCCTCGGGACCGGGCAAGGGCTGCGCCGATGCAGCCGCATGCGCGCTCGCATAGTGCGCGAGCGCATCGGCCGGCGCATCGATGCCGGCCGCGCTCGCAAAGGCGGCCTGCAGCCCGAGCAGCGCGCTGTGCGCGAGGTAGGTGTTGCGCGCCGTGCGGCCCGAGGCCACCGGCAGGTAGAGGCTGGTCGCGAGCTGGCAGGCCGCGATGTCGATCGCCTGCACGATGCCGGCCGCGTCGAGGCCGAGCAGCCGCGCCACGCCGGCCGCAACGCCGAGCGCCGGCCAGTTGGCATCGACGTGCATGCCGGGCCGGATGCGCAGCCAGGCACCGGCGCGCGCGCCGACCTCGTAGCCGAGCACGAAGGCATCGACGAACTGCGCCAGCGTCGCGGCGCGCTGCAGGGCCAGCGGCCACAGCGCTGCGATCAGCGGCACGCCGGGCCGGCCGTGCGCGAGCGCATGGCCTTCGCAGGCCTCGTCCCAGGTGGCGGCCATCGCGATCAGCTGCGCGGCGCCGAGCACGCCCATCGCCGGCCCATCGGGAAAGCGAAAGGCGCCGCTGGGTTCGAGTGCGGCCATTGCCGCTTCGAAGCGCCGCACTTCGGCGGCGTGGCGGCCCGCGATCGCGCAGCCCAGTGTATCGATCAGCCAGCGGCGCGCCTGCTGCGCCGCGGCGGGCTCGGCCGCGCGGCCCGCGTGCAGTGCGACCGTGGCATGCAGCGTTGCCAGATGCGCATCCCAGCGGCGCGCATCGGCGAGGGGCGCGTCGGCTTCAGCGCGCATCGCGGTCCTTGTTCGCGAAGCGCTGCTGCAGCTGCTTCATCAGGCCGCCCGCGCGCACCATCTCCATCAGGAAATCGGGCACGCGTTCGCAAGCCAGCTCGCGGCCGTCGCCGGTGCGCACCGCGGGCCGCGCGACATCGAGCGACACCGTATCGCCGTCCTGCAGCGACTCGGCCTCGGCGCAGGTCAGCAGCAGCAGGCCGAGGTTGAAGGCGTTGCGGAAATAGAGGCCGCCGTACGAGGGCGCGATCACCGCCGCCACGCCCAGGTGCACCAGCACGGCCGCGGCCTGCTCGCGCGAGGAGCCGATGCCGAAGTTGGGCCCGGCCACGATCACGTCGCCCGGCTGCACCGTGCGAGCGAACTCGGGCCGCATGGCTTCGAGGGAATGCTTGGCGATGATGTCGATGCCGTGCTTCATCGCATGGCCCGGCGCCAGTGCGTCGGTGTCGACATCGGCGCCGAGGCGCCAGACGCGGTGGGCCGTCATGCGAGCACCTCGCGCGGATCGGTCACACAGCCGCGCAGCGCGGACGCCGCCACCGTGTACGGCGAGCCGAGATACACCAGCGCGCTCGGCGAGCCCATGCGGCCCTTGAAGTTGCGCGCGGTGGTGGAGATCACGGTCACGTCGTCCAGCGGATCGCCATAGCCCGAGCAGGCGCCGCACGCAGTCGGATAGAGCTCGGCGCCGGCGTCGAGCAGCACCTGCAGCACGCCCTCCTCGCGCGCCTGGTCCTGGTCGCGCAGGCTGGCCGGCGCGACGATCAGCCGCACGCCGGCCGCGACCTTGTGGCCGCGCAGCACCTCGGCCGCGGCGCGCAGGTCGTCGAGCTTGGCGCCGGTGCAGGCGCCGATGTAGGCGACATCGATGCGCGTGCCGGCATGCCGGCTCACGCCGTGCGCATTGGCCGGGCTGTGCGGCGCGGCGACATACGGTTCCAGCGCCGATGCGTCGAAGCGATGCTGCGTGAACGCGGCCCCGTCGTCGGTGAACCACGGCGCCATGTCGACCGGCGGCGCGCCGGCCGTGGCAAGGTAGGCCGCGGTGGTCGCGTCGGGTGCGATCAGCCCGGCCTGCGCGCCGAGCTCGGCGCTCATGTTGGACAGCGTCATGCGTTCCTGCATCGACAGCGCCGCGACGGCCGGGCCGCAGAACTCGACCGCCTGGTAGCGGCCGCCGTTCATGCCGAAGCGGCCGATCATGTGCAGCATCATGTCCTTGGCGGTGACGCCGGCGGGCAGCGCGCCGTCCCACCACATGCGGATGGTTTCAGGCACGCGCAGCCAGATGCTGCCGGTGACGACCACGCCCAGCATCTCGGTGCTGCCGATGCCGAACATGTAGGCGCCGAAGGCGCCGCCGGTGGGCGAATGCGAATCGCCGCCCACGCACAGCATGCCGGGCCGGATGTGGCCGTGCTGCGGCACCACCACGTGGCAGATGCCCTGGCTGTCGTAGACGTGCGGCAGCTGCTGGTCGCGCGCCCAGTCGCGCGCGATGCGCACGATGCGGCGCGAATCGTCGTCGCGCTCGGGCACGTAGTGGTCCATCACCAGCACGATGCGCGAGCGGTCCCAGATCTGCGCGCCGAGTTCCTCGAGCATCGGCTGCAGGCGGCGCGGGCCGGAGGAGTCGTGGAACATCGCGAGGTCGACCGCGCAGGTCACGATCTCGCCCACCGCGACGCCGTCGCGGCCGCAGGCGCGGGCGATGAGCTTCTGCGCCAGCGTCTGCGGCGGCGCGTGCGCGGAGGCAGTGCGTGCGTTCATTCGGGTTTGGCTCCGGAATACTTCACCACCTTGCCCCAGCGCGTGATCTCGCTCTGCACGAAGGCGGAGAACTGTTCGGGCGTGTTGCCGACCGGGATCGCGCCTTCATTGTCGAGGCGCTTGCGCATCTCGGGCTGGGCGATGGCCTGGCGTGCGGCGTCGGCGATGCGGCGTGTCAGGTCCGCACTCATGTGCGCCGGCCCGAACAAACCGAACCACGCGCTCGACTCGTAGCCGGGCAGCACCTCGGCGATGGTCGGGACGTTCGGGAACTCGGGCAACCGCTTGGCCGAAGTGACGCCGAGCGCCTTCAGCTTGCCGGCCTTGATGTGGGCCTGCACGTTGCCGACCGCGGCGAACATCAGCTGCACCTGGCCCGCGAGCACGTCCTGCACCGCGGGCGAAGTGCCGCGGTAGGGAATGTTCACGATGTAGGTGCCCGACTGCATCTTGAAGGCCTCGCCGGCCATGTGCAGCGAGGAGCCGATGCCGCCGATGGCGAAGTTGTACTGGCCCGGCCGGCTCTTGACCAGTGCGATGAGCTCGCGCACGTCGTTGGCGGGCACCGAGGGGTTGGCGACCAGGATCGAGGGCGAGGTCGCGACGCAGGTGAGCGCGGTGAAGTCCTTCACCGGATCGAAAGGCAGCGTCGGGTAGAGCGTGGCGTTGATCGCATGGCTGGTGTAGCTCATCAGCAGCGTGTTGCCATCGGGCGCGGCCTTGGCCACCGCATCGGCGGCGATGTTGCCGCCGGCGCCGGGGCGGTTCTCGACGATCACCGTGCGGCCGAGCAGCGGCCCCATGCTGGCGGCCAGCGTGCGGGCGATGGTGTCGGTGGAGCCGCCGGCCGTCGCGCCGACCAGGATGCGCACGGGCGCGTTGTTCTGCGCGCGGGCGCCGGTGGCGAGCGCGGCGGCCACGGACGAGATCAGGATGTCACGGCGTTTCACGAAATATCTCCTTCAGTGGATTCAAAGACCGAGGTAGGCGCGGCGCAGTTCGTCGCTGCCCAGCAGGTCCTGCGGCAGGCCCGAGAAGCGCACGCTGCCGTTCTCCAGCACATAGGCGCGGTCGGCGATCTCGAGCGACTGGCCGACGTTCTGCTCGACCAGCAGCACCGCGAGCCCACCGTCGCGCAGTTCGCGGATCAGCGAGAACATCTCTTCCACCAGCAGCGGCGACAGGCCCAGCGAGGGTTCGTCGAGGATCAGCAGCACCGGCTCGGCCATCAGGCCGCGGCCGATGGCGAGCATCTGCTGCTCGCCGCCGCTGAGCGTGCCGGCGTTCTGGCGCATGCGCTCGCGCAGGCGCGGGAAGATGCCGAACACCTTCTCGAGGTTGGCGGCGCGGCGCTCGCGGGCGCGCGTGAAGGAGCCGAGCTCGAGGTTCTCGCGCACGCTCAGGTTGGGGAACACCTTGCGGCCTTCGGGCACCTGGATCAGGCCGGCCTTCACCACCTCGCGGTAGTGCGCGCCGCTCAGGTCGCGGCCGTCGAAGCCGACCGTGCCGCTCCATGCGGGGCAGAGGCCGCAGACCATCTTGTTGAGCGTCGATTTGCCGGCGCCGTTGCTGCCCAGCAGCGCGACCATCTCGCCGGCATGGACCTGCAGGTCGACGCCGCGCAGCACCTCGACGCGGCCATAGCCGCCGCGCAGATCACGGATGTCGAGCAGCACCGTCATGCGCCGGCTCCCGCCGCCGCCTTGCGCAGCCGCGCCGCGGTGCCGTGGCCCAGGTAGGCCTCGACCACCTTGTCGTCGGAGGTGACCTGGGCCGGATTGCCCTCGGCGATCAGCTGGCCCTGCGCCAGCACCCAGACGTGCTCTGCGAGATGCATCACGGCCTGCATCACGTGCTCGATCATCAGCACCGTGACGCCGCTGTCGGCGATGCCGCGCACCACCGGCATCATCTCGGCGATCTCCTGCGGATTGAGGCCGGCGAGCACCTCGTCGAGCAAGAGCAGGCGCGGCTCGGCCGCGAGCGCGCGCGCGAGTTCGAGGCGCTTGCGGCCGGCCACGGTGAGGTCCGAGGCCGCCTTGTCGAGCTGCGGCGCGAGGCCCACGCGCTCGGCCACTTCCTCCGCCCGCGACAGCGCCGCGCCGCGGCTGCGCACGCGCAGGTGCGCGCCGACCGCGATGTTCTCGCGCACGGTCTGGGCCGCGAAGGGCCTGACGATCTGGAAGGTGCGCGTCATGCCGAGCATGGCGTTGCGGTGCGGCTCATGGCCGGTGATGTCGCGGCCCGCGAAGCGCACGCTGCCGCTGTCGGGTTTGAGGAAGCCCGACATCAGCGCGAACAGCGTGGTCTTGCCCGCGCCGTTGGGGCCGATCAGCGCCGACAGGCTGCCTTCGGCCACCGCGAGGCTCACGTTCTGCACCGCCTTCAGGCCACCGAAGGCGCGCGAGATGCCGTCGAGCACCAAGAGCGATTCAGCCACGTCGGCCTCCCTTCGCCGAAACCCACAGCTGCCGCGCCGACAGACCCACGCCCGCGATGCCGCGCGGCAGGAAGATCACGATCAGCACCAGCACCGTGCCGTAGACGACCATGTTGATGCCGGGCAGTTCGCCGAACAGGTTGCGCGTGAAGTCCGCCAGCGCATGCAGCACCACGGCGCCCAGCACCGGCCCCCACAGCGTGCCCATGCCGCCGACGATGGCGGCCACCAGTGCCTCGATCGAGATCGTCGCGCCGTAGGCGATACCGGCGTCGATGTACTGGAACATCTGCACGTAGAAGGCACCCGCCGCGCCCATGAAGGCGCCGGAGATGCCGATCGCGCCGAGCTTGATGCGAAACGGGTTCACGCCCACGGCGCGCGCCGCGTCCTCGTTGTCGCGCACCGCCTGCAGGTAGGCGCCGAAGCGGCCGTTGCGCAGCCACCAGGACACGAGCAATGCGGCGATGACGAAGCCCAGCACCAGCCACAGGTAGCCGGCGCGCGACGCGAACTGCAGGTTGGCCGCCGACTCGCGCAGCGGCACCATCAGGCCGACGCCGCCGCCGGTGAACGGCACCGAGGTCGCGACGATGCGGAACACCTCGGCAAAGGCCAGCGTGACCAGCGCGAAGTAGGAGCCCTTGAGGCCGTAGCGGAAGGTCAGCGCGCCGATCACGAGGCCCACGACCGCGGCGCCGATCACCGCCAGCGCCAGCGCGACCCAGGCATTGAGGCCGCCCTGCAGTTGCGCGATGGCCTGGATGTAGGCGCCGGTGCCGAAGAACAGCGCATGGCCGAACGAGAACTGGCCGCCGAAGCCGCCGAGGATGTTCCAGGCCTGCGCGATCAGCGCCGCATAGAGCGCCATCGTGACGAAGTTGAGCGCGACGCCCGACGAGGTCGCGAGCGGCACGCAGGCCACCAGCACGGCGAACAGGGCGATGCCGGCAAGGTCGCGGCCACCGCTACGTTGCGTCACGCTGCTCATGCCTTGGCTCCGAACAGCCCTTCGGGCCGGAACAGCACGACGCCGATGAAGATCGCGAAGATGCCGATCTGCCCCAGCGATTCGCCGAGGTAGAGGCCGCCCAGCGATTCCACCACGCCGACCAGGAAGCCGCCGACGAGCGCGCCGACGAAGCTGCCCATGCCGCCGAGCACGACGATGGTGAAGGCGACCAGCACGAAGCCGCTGCCGACCTGCGGGTTGACGTAGTAGGCCGGCAGCAGGAAGCAGGCGGCGGCGCCGAGGCAGGCCAGGCCGATGCCGAAGCTCATCGCATAGACGTGCTCGACGTCGATGCCCATCAGCTTGGCGCCTTCGCGCTCCTTGGCGACGGCGCGGATGGCGCGGCCGAGGTCGGTCGCGCCCATGATCCAGAACAGCAGTGCCGACACCACCAGCGCCCCTGCGAAGGCGACCAGCTTGGGCACCGCGATCATCGCCGGGCCGATGGCGACGGTGCTGAGCGCGTAGGCGGTGTCGATGCTGCGCGTGTCGGACTTGAAGAAGATCAGCGCCAGGTTCTCCATCACGATCGCGATGCCGAGCGTGGCCAGCAGGATGTTCTCGTCCTTGCCGTGGCCGGCGCGGTTGATGACGATGCGCTGCAGCCCGTAGCCGAGCGCGAACATGCCGGGGATCACGATCGGCAGCGCGAGGTAGGGGTCGATGCCCCAGCGCTCCTTGAGGAAGTACACCGCATACAGCGCCAGCATCAGGCAGGCGCCGTGCGCGAAGTTGATGATGTGCAGCACGCCGTAGATCAGCGTGAGGCCGAGCGCGATCAGCGCATAGACCGCGCCGGTGGTCAGGCCGTTGAGGACCGACGGGAAGAGGATATTGAAGTCGAACATCCTGCGCGTGTCAGTTCTGGATCCATCGCACGGCCATGGCCACCCTCACGCCTTCAGCGGAAACACCGGCTCCACCTCGCGGTAGTCGCGCGGAATGATCACCTTGATGTCGTTCTTGAACACCTGCGTCATCAGCGGCTGCGCGCCCTGGTTCTGGCCGTTGACGAACTTCGTCGGGCCGTACGGCATGATGTGGTTCGAGAAGCTGCTCTTCTCCAGTGCATCGATGATCGCGGCGCGGTCGGTCGACTTCGCGCGCTCGATCGCATCGGCCAGAAGGCCCATCGCGGTGTAGGTCATGAAGACCTCGTAGCTGAAGAACAGGCCCTTGGCCTCGACCCGCTTGCGCAGTTCGGCCGAGCGCTTGTCCTTCGGGTTGAACCAGTGGTTGCAATCGATGATGCCGTTGGCGGCTTCGGGGTATTCCTTCACGAACTTGTAGCTCGACGCCGCGCCGCCCAGCACCGAGAAGATCGCCTTGGGCGACACCTTCTGCTGCTGCATCGTGCGCACCAGCAGCGCGTATTCGTTGTAGTAGTTGGCCGGGATCACGATGTCGGGGTTGATCGACTTCATGCGCAGCACGATGTTGTTGAAGTCGCGCGTCGGGTTGGCGTGCTTCACCACCTCCTTGACCTCGAAGCCGTAGCCCGGCAGCTCGCGCGACAGCAGCTGCGCCGTGCCGGTGCCGAACAGCGAGTCCTCGTGGATGATCATCACCGTCTTGGCGGGATTGCCCGCGGCCTTGTTGAGCACCAGCAGGTTGGCCATCGCCACTTCGGTCGACTTGTTGTAGCCGGGGCCGAAGCGGAAGGTGTTCTTCAGTCCGCGCTCGACGATCTGGTCGGCCACGCCGACATCGACCACGTGCGGCAGGTTGTACTTGGCCGCCGCCTGCGTGGTGGCCAGACAGATGGCCGAGGCGAAGGCGCCGACGATCGCGGAGACGCCGGCCTCGTTCATCTTCTCGACCTCGGCGGTGCCGGCCTGCGGGGTGGACTGCGCATCGCCCAGCAGCGCCTCGATCTGCGCGCCGCCGAGCGAGTGGATGCCGCCGGCCTTGTTGATGTCCTCGATCGCCATCTGCGCACCGAGCCGGCACTGCTGGCCCGAGTAGGCGAGTGCGCCTGTGACCGGATGCAACACGCCGACCTTGACGGTCTTCGGCTGCGCACCGGCCACCAGCGGGAACGCGATGGCGGAGGCCACGGCAGCGGATTGCGACATGAAGCGGCGACGATTGGACATGGGCTTTCCTTTTTCTTCAGTTGAATGGAGCGGGAACATCCTGGTTGATCCAGACCTTGGCGTCGATGCTGCCGACGCGGGAGAGCTGCATCTCGTAGGTGTAGCGGTCGGGCCGATAGAAGCCATGCAGCCACTGCACCGGCTTGTCGGCATCGTCGTAGACCAGCCGCCGCACGGCGAGCAGGGCCGAGCCGACGGCGACGTCGAGGTGCCCGGCCAGCACGTTGTCGGCGAGCCGCGCGGAGATGGTCTGGTGGGCACGCCCGACCTTGACGCCGGACTCCTCCAGCAACATCAGGATCGGCTTCCTCGCGAGTTCGCGGCGGCCGAACTGCTGCGCGATCTCCGCGGGCACGTAGGTGGTGATATGCGACAGCGGGCCTGCGCGCATCGAGCGCACGCGCACCGCCTTCTGCACCGGATCGCCGAGCTGCAGCTGCAGCGCCTGCGCCACCGCCGCCGAGGCCGGGATCGTCGCCACGTCGATCACCTTGACCGAGGTGTGCAGCCCCATCGTGACCAGGTTCTCGAGCAGGCCGTGCAAGTGCGCACGTCCCTTGCCGTCGGCGGCGCGGCCTTCGGCAGCGGCCGGCGGGGCGACGGGGCGCGTGCGGCGGCCCGGGTTGCGCGAGATCAGCCCTTCGGCGGACATGCGCTCGAGCGCGCGCCGGACCGTGACCCGTGCCACGCCGAACTGCGCCATCAGCGCCAGTTCGCCGGGCAGGCCGTCGGCAAAGCGCCCCTCTTCCAGCTGCTCGCGCAGCACCAGATAGATCTGGTGGTATTTGGGCAGCGGCATCTGCGACATGGCCGCGATGGTTGGTCACTTCCATTGTTCTGTCAATAGGACATTTTGATGGGACCGGGCAGCGACCGATGCGGGCACGCGTCCCCTCGCACTGCGAGGCCGCGCGGGGCCCCAATCGGCGGGCCCGCGCGCCGGCATGAAATCGCCACCGCGGAGACGCCCGCCATGACCTTCGCCCACGCCAAGATAAGGCCGCCCCGCCTGCGCACCGTATGGACGGCACGTGAAGCACTCGACCGCCACCTCCATGCTGCGCTGCTGGAACGGCGGCTGGTTCTTCTGGTGGCGCCTGCGGGCTACGGCAAGACGGCTGCGCTGTCGCGCCAGTTGCAGTCCTTGCCGCCGGGCTGCATCGCGCTGTGACTGACGGCCGACGAAGAGGACGACCTTCCACGCTTTATCTCCTGCCTGTGCGAGGCGCTGGAACCCCATGACCCGCCGTGGCGCAAGTCGCCCGAGACACTGGCCGAATCGGCCGCGCGCGCAGGCCGGGGGCGTCGCAGTGCTGCGCCATTGGGCCGAGGTCGCGCAACAGCTTCGCGCGACCCGCACACCGTCAAGCGGCACGTGGCGCGGGTCCTCGAAAGGCTGGATGTCTCCTCGCGGGGTGCCGGCGCCGCCTGGTATCGAAGCCATCTCCAGGACACTGGGCCGCCTGAATGGCTTTTTTCACGCAGGTAAGAAGAAAGTAACGAAATGTCTTGTTACGCGTGCTGTAACTAGGCACAATGTATTACATGGAAACACAAACCTCCTCTTCCCAGCTGCGGTGGTCCTCCAAGGGGCTGCTCGACCTCTTGCGCGCCAGTCTCCCGCCTGCCGGGACGGGGCCGGCACCGGTGCGCGAGCCGCGTCCCGCGGTGGAACGTCTCAACAGCAGACAGCTGGCCGAGCTGGCCGACGCGTGGCGCCATCGCACGGCCGAAGGCGACAAGGGCGCCGAATCGGTGGCCCAGGCGCTCGAACTGCTGGCCAGCCGGCGCGCCGGGGAAAGGCGTTCGCGCATCCAGGCGATGGGCCAGCGCATCTCGGACCTGATGCAGCTGTCATGAAAACCCAGGCCGAAGCCGTCCGCGAGGGCTACGACGTCGACCTGTCCGGGCCGGGCCGGCCGATGGGCGCACGCGGCAAGTACCCCCAATACGAGGTGATTCCGCTGATGACCGAGATGGAAGCGGAACTACTCAACACGCTGCGCCTGATCCGCCAGCTGCTCACCGAGGGCACGCCCAGCCGCGACGCCCAGGACGACGTGGTGCTCGCGATCGACAACCTGCTGTCGGTCGCGCATTCCTGAGCGGCCGAAGAACCAGCGCGCGGCCGGCCGTGCGCTGCGTCAGATCACGATCGGCGCGAACTTGCGGCGCGCCTTCAGCTGCGCCGAATCCCACTCGATACCCAACCCGGGCGTCTCGGGCGCCAGCGCATGGCCGGCCTCGATCTTCAGGCGGCTGGTGGTCAGGTTGTCGAGCTGCGGGATGTATTCGACCCAGCGCGCGTTGGGCACCGCCGCGCACAGGCTCACGTGCAGCTCCATCAGGAAGTGCGGGCACATCGCGAGGTTGTGTGCCTCGGCCAGGTGCGCGATCTTGAGCCAGGGCGTGATGCCGCCGACCCGCGCCACGTCGGCCTGGACGATCGAGCACGCACCCTTGCGCACGTACTCGCCGAACTGCGACAAGTGGTACATGGATTCACCGACCGCGATCGGCACGCTGGTGCTGGCCAGCAGCTGCGCATGCGCGGCCACGTGCTCGGCGGGCATCGGCTCCTCGAACCAGGCGAGGTCGAGTTCGGCGTACTGGCGCGCGCGGCGGATCGCTTCGGCCAGCGTGAACGCCTGGTTGGCATCGACCATCAGCTCGAAATCCGCACCGACCGCGCTGCGCACCGCCGACAGGCGCGCCATGTCCTGCGCGACATGCGGCTTGCCGACCTTGATCTTGGCGCCGAGAAAGCCATCCGCCTTGGCGGCCAGCGTCTGCTCGACCAGCTCGTCGGGCTCCAGGTGCAGCCAGCCGCCTTCGGTGGTGTAGACCGGCACGCGCGGCCTGGCACCGCCGGCCATGCGCCACAGCGGCAAACCCGCGGCGCGGCCATTGCGATCCCACAGCGCCGTGTCGATCGCCGCGAGCGCGAGGCTGGTGATGGCGCCGACCGCCGTGGCATGCGTGTGGAAGAACAGGTCGCGCCAGACCGCCTCCACGCATTGCGGATCGCGCCCGATCAGGAGCGGCGCGAGATGGTCGCGCAGGAGCGCCACGATCGACGAGCCGCCGGTGCCGATGGTGTAGGTGTAGCCGGTGCCGTCCGAGCCGTCGTCGCAGCGCAGCGTGACCATCACGGTCTCCTGCGTGACGAAGGACTGGATGGCGTCGGTGCGCCGCACCTTCGGCGCGATGTCGATCTGCGTGATCTCGACCTGGTCGATCCTGGCTGCCATGTCGCAATCCGATTCAGGCGCCGTTCTTCGTCACTTCCTCGGGCAGGTCGGCGCCGTGGAATTTCTTGTAGATCGCATCGAGCTTGCCGTTCTTGAGGTTGGTGCGGATCCAGCCGTCGATCTTTTCCTTGAGCTTGGGCTCGCCCTTGCGGAAGCCGACCGCGAGCATGTTGACCTTCATCGTGAACTTGACCTCCATCTGCTTGGCCGGGTTCTTCTCGTTGATGGCTTTCAGCAGCGGCGGCGCGGTCGCGAAGATGTCGGCCTGGCCGCTGACGATCGCGGTGATCGAGGTCGCGTCGTCGTCGAAGCGGACGATGGTCGCGTCCTTCGGCAGGATCTTGGTCACCTCCTGGTCGTTGGTGGTGCTGCGCGTGGCGATCACCTTCTTGCCCGACAGGTCGGCGGCGCTCTTGATGTTCATGCTCTTGGGCGCACCGACCACGGCCGAGATGCCGGCGTAGGGAATCGAGAAATCGATCACCTTCTCGCGCTCGGGCGTGACCGAGAGGCTGGAGATCACGATGTCGGCCTTGTCGGTCTGCAGGAAGGGAATGCGGTTGGCGCCGGTCGTCGGCACGATCTCGAGTTCGAGGCCCAGGTCCTTGGCCAGCAGTTGCGCGGTCTCGACATCCGAGCCGGTGGAGTTGAGCTTGTCGTCCTTGAAGCCGTAGGGCGGCACGCCGAGGTCGATCGCGACACGGATCTTCTTGGCGGCGGTGATCGTGTCGAGCTGGTCCGCATGGGCGGCGACGCCCAGGCCGAGCGTGGCGCCGGCCAGCAGCAGGCTCGACAGCAACAGGGGAATGCGGCGGCGTTGGAAGTGGTTCATGTCTCGTGATCCTCGTGGTTGGAATGAAATCGGCGGGCGCTCGGCTCAGAGGCCGTTGCCCAGGAACTGCTGCAGCTCGGGCGTCTTCGGATCGGCCAGCATCGAGGCGTCGCCCTCCTCCCAGATCTGGCCCTGGTGCATGAAGATGATCTTGTCGGCGACGCCGCGCGCGAAGGCCATCTCGTGCGTCACCAGCACCATGGTCATGCCTTCGGCCGCCAATGTCTCGATGACGCGAAGCACCTCGCCGGTGAGTTCGGGATCGAGCGCCGAGGTGACTTCGTCGAACAGCATCACCTGCGGCTTCATCGCGAGCGAGCGCGCGATCGCCACGCGCTGCTGCTGCCCGCCCGAGAGCTGCTCGGGATACGCCTCGGCCTTCTCTGCGAGGCCGACATGCGCCAGCACCTCCATCGCGATGGTGCGCGCATCGGCCGCGCTCAGGCGCTTGACCGAGGTCAGCCCGAGCGTGATGTTCTGCAGCGCCGTCAGGTGCGGGAACAGGTTGTAGCTCTGGAACACGATGCCGACGTCGCGGCGCAGCGCGCGCACGTCGAGCGCGGCGTCGTGCACCGCATGGCCGCAGACATGAATGCTGCCGCTGTCGACGGTCTCGAGCCGGTCGATGCAGCGCAGTGCCGTGCTCTTGCCCGAGCCGCTCTTGCCGATGATGGCCACCACCTGGCCGCGGCCGACCGAGAACGAGACGCCGCGCAGCACATGCAGCGCGCCGAACTTCTTGTGGACCTGGTCCAGTTCAACCACGGCTTGCATTGAGTTTCCTTTCCAGCGCGCGGCTCCAGCGCGACAGCGGATAGCACATCGCGAAATACAGCAGCGCCGCGCAGCCGAAATAGATGAAGGGCTGGAAGGTCGAGTTGTTCAGCACCTTGGCGTTGTACGAAAGCTCGGCAAAGCCGATGACCAGCGACGCGATCGAGGTGTTCTTGATGATCTGCACCATGAAGCCGACGGTCGGTGGCGTCGCGATGCGCAGCGCCTGCGGCAGCACCACCTTGACCATGCGCTGCCAGCGCGTGAGGCCGATGCATTCGGCCGCCTCCCACTGGCTCTTGTGCACCGACTGGATGCAGCCGCGCCAGATCTCGCCGAGGAAGGCGCTCGCATAGACCGTCATCGCCAGCGCCGCGGCCACCAGCGCCGGCACCGAGCCGATGCCGAGGATGTTCGGACCGTAGAAGCACAGCCCCATCAGCACCAGCAGCGGCGTGCCCTGGATCACCTGGATCCACGCCGCCGCGGCGACGCGCACGCCGCGCAGCGGCGAGATGCGCGCCAGCGCCATGCCGAGCCCGGCGAGACCCCCGGCGATGAAGGTCAGCACCGACAGCTCCAGCGTGCCGATGGCGCCCAGCAGCAGGTAGGTGGCTTGCTCGTGCGTCATGCCGCGGCCTTTTTCAGAGCGGCGTGCCGAGCTTGCGCCGGCGCGTGAACACGATCTGCCCGAGCAGCCAGAAGCCGAGCCGCATCAGGTACGACAGTGCGAGGTACACCGCCCACAGCACGAGGAAGATCTCGAAGTTGCGGAAGGTGTCGGACTGGATGCGGTTGGCGATGCCGAACAGCTCCTCGGCACCGATCGAGGACATGATGCTCGACGCCAGCATCAGCAGCACGAACTGGCTGGTGAGCGAGGGATAGACCCGCTCCACCGCGGGCCGCAGGATCACGTGCCAGAACACCTGCAGCTTCGACATGCCCAGGCAGTCCGCGGCTTCGAGCTGGCCCTTGTGGATCGACTCGATGCCGGCGCGGATGATCTCGCAGGTGTAGGCGCCGATGTTGATCACCAGCGCCAGCACCGCGCCGACCAGGATCGGCATCGTCACGCCCACGCTCGACAGCCCGAAGATCAGGAAATAGGCCTGGATCAGGAGCGGCGTGTTGCGGATGCCTTCGACATACACACCGACCAGACGCCGCAGCCACGCGTGCCGGCTGCCGCGCCCGACCGCGCACAGCGCGCCGAGCACGAAGCCGATCACCGTCGCCAGGAAGGACAGCTGCACCGTGACCCATGCGCCTTCGAGCAGCAGCGGCCACTGCGCCAGCACGGCGGCAAAGTCAAACTGATACGTCACCGCAGACCGACCGGCGAAACCAGGCCCGTTCGTGAAACACCGCGGAACCGGCTTCGCCGGGCCGCTGGTGTTGCCCCCTGGAAGGGGGTGCAGAGCCACACGAAGTGGGCGAGGCTGGGGGAGAGCTCATCTCAGAGCTTGAACGCGACGACGTTCTGCCGCTGCTCGCCGAGCCCGTCGATGCCCAGCGTCATCACGTCGCCCTTCTTGAGGTAGAGCGGCGGCTTCATGCCGAGGCCGACGCCGGGCGGCGTGCCGGTGGTGATCACGTCGCCCGGATTCAGCGTCATGAACTGGCTCACGTAACTCACCAGCTTGGCGACGCCGAAGATCATGGTCCTGGTGCTGCCGGTCTGCATGCGCTTGCCGTTGAGATCGAGCCACATGCCGAGCTTCTGCGGATGGGGCACTTCGTCGCGCGTGACCAGCCACGGGCCGATCGGGCCGAAGGTGTCGCAGCCCTTGCCCTTGTCCCAGGTGCCGCCGCGCTCGGTCTGGAACTCGCGTTCGCTCACGTCGTTGATGGTGCAGTAGCCGGCCACGAAGTCGAGCGCACTTTTCTGCGAGACATAGCGTGCACGCGTGCCGATGACCACGCCGAGCTCGACTTCCCAGTCGCTCTTGACCGAGTTCTTGGGCAGCATCACCGGATCGTTCGGACCCTGGATACAGGAGATCGCCTTGGTGAAGACGATCGGCTCCTTCGGAATCTCGGCGCCGGTCTCGGCCGCGTGGTCGGAGTAGTTCAGGCCGATGGCGATGAACTTGCCGATGCCGCCGACCGGGCAGCCGATGCGCGGCGAGCCGCGGACGATCGGCAGCTTGTCGACCTTCTGCTTGCGCAGCCTGGCCAGCGCGGCATCGCCGAGCTGATCGGGGCCGATGTCCTTGACCATGGCGCTGAGGTCGCGCAGCCGTCCGTCGGCATCGATGAGGCCGGGCTTTTCCCTGCCGGGGTTGCCGAAGCGTACGAGTTTCATGAGAGAAGACCTTTCAAATGGACACGGAAATACCAGGGGGCCGCCGCGCACGGCCGCCCGAAGCGGCCGGCCCGCCCCCGGCAGGGGGAAGGCGAAGCGACACGAAGTGCGCGCAGCCTGGGGGCGAGCGTCATATCGTGATGCCGCCGTCGACCGAGTAGGCCTGTCCGGTGACGAATTGCGATTCGTCGCTGGCAAGGAACAGTACCAGGGGCGCGATCTCTTCTGCCTGCGCAAGCCGGCCCATCGGCTGGCGCGCGATGAAGGCTTTGCGCGCAGCGACCGGATCGGCGTTGGCGTTGATGCGATCGCCGAGCGACGGCGTATCGACCGTGCCCGGGCACACCGCATTGCAGCGGATCCCCTGCCCCACGAAATCGGCCGCCACGCTCTTGGTGAGGCCGAGCACCGCCGCCTTGGTGGTGCCGTAGACGAAGCGGCTGGGCAGGCCCTTGATGCTGGAGCACACGCTGGCCATGTTGATGATGCTGCCGCGCCCGGCCGCGATCATGCCGGGCAGCGCGGCCTGGATGGTCCACATCTGCGCGCGCACGTTGAGGCGGAACGCGAAGTCCAGATCGTCGTCGCTGGCCTGCAGCGCCGTGCCGTTGTGCACCACGCCCGCGCAGTTGAAGAGCACATCGAGCGCCGGCACGCCGGCGAAGAAGGCATCGATGGCGGCCTTGTCGAGCACGTCGAGTTTCGCAGTGCGGATGTTGGCGATGCCGGCAAAGCCTTCGAGCAGCTTCTCGTTGACGTCGGTGGCCCAGACCTGCGCACCTTCGGCCGCGAGCAACCGCGCGCTGGCATGGCCGATGCCCTGGCCGGCGGCAGTGACGAGCGCCGTCTTGCCTTGGAGTCTCATGCGGAATTTCCTTGTCGAGGGTTTCGCCCGATGGTTGCGGGCCGGTGCGGATCGTATTCTGAATTGGCCTGACCACTTGTCCAATTAAGGACAACCCTTAAACTCCGCGCTACCGTGCCGCTGCAGACCGTCGAACCGCAACGCCTCTACCGCCAGATCGCCGATCAGCTGCGCACGCTGATCGCGAAGGGCGAGTTCGCCATCGGCGCGCGCCTGCCGGCCGAGCGCGACCTGGCCAAGCAGTTCGGCGTCAGCCGGCCCTCGGTGCGCGAGGCGCTGATCGCGCTCGAGGTCGAAGGCCGCGTCGAGGTGCGCACCGGCTCGGGCGTCTACGTGCTCGACCGCTCGAAGCGCAGCGGCACGCCGGTCGAGGCGATGGGCTGGGGTCCGCTCGAACTCATCCGCGCACGCCGCGTGGTCGAGGGCGAGACCGCCGCGCTCGCCGCCACGCTGGCCAAGCGCGCCGACCGCGATGCCATCGCGCGCGCGCTCGACGACATGAAAGAGCTCGCCGCACGCGGCGTGATGCCGCTCGACGCCGACCGCGCCTTTCACCTCGCCATCGTGCGCGCCAGCGGCAATGCCGTGCTGACCGAGACCGTGCAGGGCTTTCTCGATTCGCGCCTCGGCCCGCTGTTCAAGCGGCTGGGCGGCTATTTCGAGACGGGCAAGTCGTGGCAGAGCGCGATCACCGAACACGAAGCCGTGCTGGCCGCCATCGTTGCGCGCGACCCCGATGCGGCACGCATGGCCATGCACGAACACATGGACAAGGCGCACCAGCGTTTCTCCGTGAGCTGGCGCCGCGCCCATGCGCCCTGATGAAAGAACTCCCATGAACCCCTTCATCCGACTCCATCCCGCCGACGACGTGGTGATCGCACGCGCACAGGTGCTCGGCGGCGCCGCGATCGAGAACGTGGTCGCGCGCGGCCTGATCCCGCCCGGCCACAAGATCGCCGTGCGCGCCATCGCGCAGGGCGAGCCGGTGCGCCGCTACAACCAGATCATCGGCTTCGCGAGCAAGCCGATCGCGCCCGGCGAGCACGTGCACACGCACAACCTCGACATGGGTCCGGACAAGGGCCACTTCGCGCGCGACTACGCCTTCGGCGCCGACGTCAAGCCGGCGCCCGCGCGCCGCGAAGCCACTTTCATGGGCATCCGGCGCGCCGACGGCCGCGTGGCGACGCGCAACTACATCGGCGTGCTCACCAGCGTCAACTGCTCGGCCACCGCCGCACGTGCGATCGCCGACCACTTCTCGCGCCGGACGAACCCGCAGGCGCTCGCGGCCTATCCCAACGTCGACGGCATCGTCGCGCTCACGCACGGCACCGGCTGCGGCATGGACACGCAGGGCATGGGCATGCAGATCCTCGAACGCACGCTCACCGGCTATGCCACGCATGCCAACTTCGCAGCCGTGCTGGTGGTGGGGCTGGGCTGCGAGGCGAACCAGATCAACGCGTGGCTCGCCACCGGCAATCTGGCCGAAGGCGAGAACTTCCGCGTCTTCAACATCCAGGACACGGGCGGCACGCGCAAGACGGTCGAGAAAGGCATCGCGCTGATCAACGAGATGCTGCCGCGCGCCAATGCGGTGAAGCGCGAGCCCTGCAGCGCGGCGCACATCACCATCGGCCTGCAGTGCGGCGGCTCCGACGGCTACTCGGGCATCAGCGCCAACCCCGCGCTCGGCGCGGCGGTCGATCTGCTGGTCGCGCATGGGGGCACCGCGATCCTGTCGGAGACCCCCGAGGTCTATGGCGCCGAGCATCTGCTCACGCGCCGTGCGGTGCGGCGCGAGGTCGGCCAGAAGCTGGTCGACCGCATCGCCTGGTGGGAGCACTACACCGCCATCAACGAAGGCGAGATGAACAACAACCCCTCGCCCGGCAACAAGGCCGGCGGCCTCACCACCATCCTCGAGAAAAGCCTGGGCGCGGTCGCCAAGGGCGGTACCAGCAACCTCGAGGCGGTGTACGAATACGCCGAGCCGGTGACCGCCCACGGCTTCGTCTACATGGACACGCCGGGCTACGACCCCGTGAGCGCGACCGGCCAGGTGGCCGGCGGCGCGAACATGATCTGCTTCACCACCGGACGCGGCTCGGCTTATGGCTGCGCGCCCTCGCCCTCGCTCAAGCTCGCCACCAACTCGGCGCTGTGGCAGCGGCAGGAAGAAGACATGGACATCAACTGCGGCGAGATCGTCGAAGGCACCGCGTCGATCCAGGAGATGGGGCAGCGCATCTTCGAACTGGTGCTGGCGACGGCGTCGGGCGCGCAGAGCAAGAGCGAGAAGCATGGCTATGGTCAGAACGAGTTCGTGCCATGGCAAGTCGGTGCGGTGATGTGAGCGCGCGACGCATAGCAGATACCCACCATGACCATCACCCTCGCACCCGCCGCCCTTCGCACCCGGATCACCCGCATCCTCGCCGCCGCCGGCAGCGCGCAAGCCGAGGCCGAACAGGTCGCGGCCAACCTCGTGCTCGCCAACCTGAGCGGCCATGACTCGCATGGCGTCGGCATGGTGCCGCGCTATGTCGATGCGATCGCCGAAGGCGGCCTCCAACCCAACACCTCGGTCAAGGTCGACCTCGACGCCGGCGCAATGCTCGCGCTCGACGGCCAGCGCGGCTATGGCCAGGTCGTCGGCGTGCAGGCGATGGAACTCGGCATCGCGCGTGCCCGGCAACAGGGCAGTTGCATCCTGTCGCTCGCCCACGCGCACCACCTGGGCCGCATCGGCCACTTCGCCGAGATGGCGACCGCGCAAGGGCTCGTGTCGATGCATTTCGTCAAC
The DNA here is from genome assembly GCF_901827165.1 of Variovorax sp. SRS16. Taxonomy (NCBI): domain Bacteria; kingdom Pseudomonadati; phylum Pseudomonadota; class Betaproteobacteria; order Burkholderiales; family Comamonadaceae; genus Variovorax; species Variovorax sp. SRS16. The sequence continues at coordinate 810,913 of NZ_LR594666.1, read as the reverse complement.
GTGCTGTCGCGCCCCGTGGTCGCGCCCTGGGGCGGGGGCGACGGCCGCTTCGGCACCAACCCCTGCTGCATCGGCGTGCCGCTCGCGGGCGCGGAGCCGTTCATCCTCGACTTCGCGACCAGCCGCGTGGCGCAGGGGAAGATGCGCGTGGCCCACAACAAGGGCGAGCGCGTGCCGGCGGGCTACCTGATCGACGAACGTGGCGCGCCGACCGACGATCCGGGCGTGGTCGTCGTCCCGCAGCGCAACGGGCTCTTCGGCGCGCTGATGACCTTCGGCGAGCACAAGGGCTACGGCATGGCCGTGGCCTGCGAACTGCTCGGCGGCGCGCTGACCGGCAGCGGCACCTGGCACCGCGAGGCCGACACGGCGCGGCCGGTGTTCAACGGCATGCTGACCGTGCTGATCGATCCGGCGAAGCTGGGCACCCAGCAAAGCTTCGCTGAGGAGGCGAAGGCCTTCATCGACTGGCTGCGGCAAAGCCCGCCGGGCGCCGGCTTCGATGCGGTGCAGATCGCGGGCGAGCCGGAGCGCAGCGCGCGCATGGCGCGCGAGCGCGACGGCATTGCGCTCGACGACACGACCTGGACCGAGATCGAGGCGGCCGGCGCCAGGGTGGGCGTGGCGATCGCGTAGGACGGCGGCGACTTGCGGCGCCCTGGGCGATGGCTAGAGTGAAGCGATGACGTCATCGCACACCGACCCCATCGCCTTGGTCAAGGCCTGCTACGCGGCCTACGTGAGCAAGGACCGCGCAGCGATCGAAGCATTGCTGGCGGACGACTTCCACTTCACGAGCCCGCTCGACAACCGGCTGGACCGCGCCGCCTACTTCGCGCGCTGCTGGCCGAACAGCGAGAACACCGAAGGCTTCGACTACGTCCACCTGGTGCAGGATGGACCGCGTGTCTTCATCACCTACGAAGGCCGCGTCAAGGGCGGGCACCGGTTCCGGAACACGGAGATCCTGACGACACGCGACGGGAAGATCGCCGAGGCGGAGGTGTACTTCGGGTGGTCGCTGCCGCATGAGGCGAAGGCAGGCGGGTTCGTGGACAAGGCGGGGTGAAACGGGTCTCTGCTGCACCGTCGAAGTCGTCTTCAATCTGCGCAATGCGGGGCCGCTTCTACGACTGCTTCAGCCGCATCGCCGCGTCTTCGCACCACCACGCGACCGCTGCGAAATAGCCCTCCCAGACGCAACCGTCGCAGCCGCGGCCGCAGCAGGTGGTGGGCTCCGGTGGCGGCGGGCGAAAGTGCTCGACGCGCTCGGCACGAAGCCGGGCTGCGAGACGATGGATGGCGGCAGCGGCCGAGGATGCATCGAAGACGGCGGGCATTTCCACGCACCGATCTTAGATCCGGCGATGCGGCCGGGTCAGAATCCAGGTCCTCTCTTCCGATGCATCCCATGACACACGCTGTTCTCCCAAGACCACGCCCGCGACCCGTGGGCACAGGCCTGCCGATCGCCTTGGCGGCCATGGCACTCGCCGGCGCCGGCGCCGCACACGCGGCCGATGACGACGAAGGCCCGCCCATCACGCCCTACCGCCCTTCGGTCTCCAGTCCCGCGCAGCTGCCCTACCCCGGGCAGCTCGAGTTCGAGCTCGGTGGCCTGCGCATGAGCGACGGGACTTCGCATCGCAGCAGCCTGCCCTACCTCTTCAAGCTCGCTTTCAGCAACGAGTGGGGCGTGCTGGTCGGCGGCGACGCGCATGTCTGGACGCAGGACAACGACCTCGGTCGATCGCAGGGCGTGGGCGACACCACCGTCACGCTCAAGCGCGCGTGGATCGTCGATGACGCGAGCGCCTTCGGCATGGAATTCGGCGTCAAGATTCCGACCGCCCGCGACACGATCGGCAGCGGCAAGACCGACTACACGATCAACACCATCTACAGCCGCGACTTCGGCCCGGTGCACATGGACGCCAATCTCAATGCCACGCGCCTGGGCCTGGCCGATCCCGGCAGCGCGCGCACGCAGTTGGGCGCATCGACCTCGTTCTCGATCCCGCTGTCCGAACATTGGGGACTGACGGGCGAAGTCTCCGGCACGCATCGCCGCGGCGCCGACAACGGGTTGCAGTTTCTCTCGGCACTGACCTTCAGCCCGAACAAGCGATTGACCTTCGACTTCGGCATCGCGCACGCGGTGCGGCCGCGGCCGGCGGCGAACTCGCTGTTCGCGGGCGTGGTGCTGCCGCTCGGGCAGCTCTGGCAGGGCGGATCACGCTGACACGCGCAGCGGATACCGGCTGTCACAGGTGGCGCCGGCGCGTACGCTAGGGTCGGCATTCCATGACGATGACATCACACCCTCCCCTTCAGGTTTCCCGGCCGCTCGCGGTCGCGCTCTGCGCCGCTGCGCTGATGCTCGCAGGTTGCGACAAGCCCGGCACCGCGCCTGCGCCTGCCGCGCCGACCGCATCCGTGCCGGCCAACGCACCCGCTGCTGCAGCACCCTCCGCCGTCGCGCCCGCGGCGCCCAGCCCCACGGGCTATACGCCGCCGAGCGCCGACCAGCTCTACGAGATGGTCGCGCCGATCGCGCTCTACCCGGACAAGCTGGTGGCACAGGTGCTCGCGGGCGCGACCTACCCCGAGCAGGTGACGGCCGCCGACCAATGGCTGGCCCAGAACGGCACGCTCAAAGGCGGCCCGCTGGCCGATGCCGCGCAACAGCAGCCCTGGGACGCGAGCGTGAAGTCGCTGACCGCGTTCAGGCCGGTGCTCGACCAGATGGCGAAGAACCTGCCGTGGACCACCGCATTGGGCGAGGCCTATTACAACGATCCGGACGACGTGATGAACGCGATCCAGGTCATGCGCCAGCGCGCGTCGAAAGCGGGCAAGCTCCAGAGCACGACGCGGCTGCGCGTCGCGACGGCCGTTGCGCCGCCCGACTACACGCCGGATCCGAACGCGCCCTTGCTCTATGCAGGGCCGCCGATCATCGTGCCGCCGCCGCAGTTCATCACCATCGAACCGGCACAGCCCGACGTGGTCTACGTGCCGGCCTACGATCCGCAGCAGTTCTATGGCGACCCGGTGGCGATCTATCCCGGCTACGTCTATTCGCCGCCGTCCTATGCCACGGCCGGTGCCTTGGGTTTCGGCGTCGGCGTGGTGGTCGGCGCGGCACTCGAACGCCATGACTGGGGCTGGCACGCATGGGGCATGCACTGGGGCCGGCCGGACGGCGCGCGCGGCGGCAGTGCGCGGGCGCAGCCGGCCTTCGATCGGCCCGCGGTGGTCTACAACCGCTCGACCTACATCTCGCGCTCGACCACGGTGGTGAACAACCACATCCGCAACACCGTCGTCAACGGCGCCAATCCGCAGCAGGTGCGAGCCCTGCAGGTACAGGAACGCCAGCAGCAGGCGGAGCAGCTGCAGCGCGAGCAAGCCCAGCAGGGTCAACGGGCACTGGCGCAGCAAGCCATGCTGCAACAGCAACAGCAGGCGCGCGCGCAGCAGGAACAGCGACGCCAGCAGCAGGCACAGGCACCACGCCAACAGACGCGACAGATCCGTGCGCAGGAAGCACAGGCGCAGGCACAGCAGCAGGCGCAGCAACGACGGACGCAGCAGCCGACGCAACAGCAGGCCCACGTGCTGCAGCAACAGCCACAGCGCCCGCCGCATCGGCGGGAAGACGCCTCGCAACGCGCCCAGGCGCAACAGCTGCAACAAAACCAACAACAGCAGGCCCGCCAGCAGCAACAGCAACAACGTGCACAAGCGCAGCAGGCACGCAACCAGCAGGCACAGGCACAGGCACAGGCGCAGACACAAACGCGTCAGCAGCAGATGCAGGCGCAGCAGCAACGGACACAGCAGGCTCAAGCACAGCGGCAGGCGCAAGCCCAAGCTCGCCCGCCGCGCGCGGAGCAGCGGCAACCGCAGCCGCAGCCGCAGCCGCATGAACGCGGCGGCCGTCCCGCGGGGCCGCATGGCCCCGGCGAGCACAAGCAGAACCAGTGAGGACGCGGTGTTGTCGTTGACGGCCATCCAGATGTACAGCCAATGCGTCTCCCGGACATTGCGTGCCCCGCCGGCCGTGATGTTTCATCGGCTCTCCCCTCGAGGTGGAGCTGCGCCGTGCGTGACGACCATGGCCGTCTGTTGCAGCGGCATGCTGCCCGGGTACTGCGCGGCATAGCGACCCACGATGTCGACGAGCCCTGCCGCCGGCGAGTCCGCATGCGCGGACCGCAGCAGCGGCGTTGCCTCGGGGGACAGCAGGTACGCGATGATCTTTCGACCGTCGGTTCCGGGCACGCTCAACGTGCCGACCAGCACATCGTCGGCCGCCATTCCCGAACGCTGGCTTTCGATGCACGCCATGGCCCGCAACCAATTGGCGTACCGGGTCGCGAGATTCAAATCGAATTGATCCGGTGCATCGAGAAACACGGGCTCGTTCTTCTCGATGAATTGCCGAAGTCTTTCGAGATTGGCGGATGCGTATTTTTTCAGCAAGGCCGGGTCCTGCTGAAGCGGCACGATCAGCGTGTCCGCCACGGACATTCCGGATTGCGCCGCGAGACGGTCCAGCATGCCGGCCCAGGCATCCGCCGGCGCCGTGGCCATCAGGCGCAGCATCTCGCGGGAATAGTCTTGGGGGTCGAGCAGCTGGTGGTCGAAAGCATCCTTGAGCAATGCATCCGATCCGGGCAGATAGCCGATCCCTGCAAAGGTCGACACCGCCGCATGCGCCACCTCCTTGTTGCCGTCATTCGCGAGCGCCCGCAGATCCAGAAGAATGTCGGCGTTGTAGCCGGTCGCATCCTCCTCGGTGTACAGGTTTCCCAGAATGCGCACCAGCACGATGCGCTCGTCGTCGGTGACAGCACCCTGGAGCAGCGTACGCACGGCCGCGGCCGACTGCGCCGTGACCGGAACGCCCTGGCGGCACATCCATTCGAGACGACCGCGCCGGGCAGCACCGGAGAGAGACTTGTAGGAGACCAAGGGGTTCTCCTGTTGCGCCGCAGCTGCCTCGGCGAACCGGGCCCTGTATTCAGCCGCGGCCGAATTGGCAGAAGCGGAGGGACCGTGCGCCGGGTCCGTGCTGTCCCATGCGCCCCCCCGAGGGTTTCATGTGCAAGGAAACGCGACGCGGCACGTGCTGCTCCTCCCTGTGCGTCGCCCATCGCTTGTCGCGCAAGAAACGGGGACGGCGGCAGAGAGTACGTACAGGCGGTCACTCTTTCAATCTGGGAGATATACGAACATGAAAGCGGCCATGTTCAGCAAATTTCCAAGCGACTGCGTTCAGGCGTGATCGCTTCGGTGCGATGGCGCACGCATCGGAGGCGCCATCGCTGCCAATGCGACGAGCCGGCCTATCGCGCGATCTCGTCGAACACGTCTGCCAAGGTCTCCGGCATCGTGATCTGCGGGTTGTGACTGGCATCGAGCGCGCGGTAGTCCCAGCCCTCGGCCTGCGCGCGCTGCGCGAAAGGCCGGAACGGATCGCCGGGCGCGACGCGCGTGCAGTAGATGTACGAGCGGCGCACGCGATCCACCGCGCCGGTCAGCGGCAGGCGCTGCTCCAGCGTGCGCAGCGGCTGCATCCGGCGGCGCGGCATGGCCCAGGCCTTGTCGGCTTCGGGCGTGTCGGGCGGCATCGGATTGGGCGGCACGCGCCAACCGTCGCCGCCCTGGCGCGCCAGCGCGATCGCCTGCTGGTGCGTCGGCTCGCCGAGCAGATCGAAGACCGACTGGCCGTCGCGGGGCACGAAGGCATCGAGGTAGACCAGGCGCCTGACGCGCTCGTGCACGCGGTCGACCACGCCCGTCGCCACCATGCCGCCATAGCTGTGGCCGACCACGACCAGGTCGTGCAGATCCTCGAACTCGATCACGGCCAGCACGTCGGCGATATGCGCCTCGAGGTCGATCTCGGGCCGCGCGAGATGCGCGCGTTCGCCGAGCCCGGTGTGGGTCGGCGTGAAGAGTTCGTGGCCGCGATCGCGCATCGGCGCGCGCAGCTTCTTCCAGGCCCATGCGGCCGACCAGGCGCCGTGAATCAACAGGAATGTCGCCATCGCAAGTCTCCGATTCAGTAGCTGCTTTCCACCACCGCCATGATGTTGCCTTCGGTGTCCTTGAACCACGCGGCCTTGGCGCCCTGGTTCGGATAGACGTTGCTGCCGGGCGCGCTCTCGGGCATCGGATAACTTTCGAACACGACGCCGCGGCCCTTCAGCCACGCGACCACGGCTTCCACGTCGTCGACTTGCCAGAACGCGCAGCTGGCCTGGTTGGTTCCTGCATTGGGCGTCGGATAGACGAAGAAGGCGGTGCCCTTCGCGCACTCGAAGGTATAGCCGGGGCCGGCCTTGCGGCCCGGGCCGAGCCCGAGCGTGTCGGCATAGAAGGCGCGGCAGCGTTCGACGTCGTGGGCAGGAACGTAGGCATACAAACCGGAGGTCTTGAGCATGGCAGGTCCTTGGTGGAAGAAACGGGAGTTGCGCGCGAACGGCCTTCAGCGCCGGGCCGTGTCGACCTCGACCGCGCGGCGCAGCGCGGCGCGCGCCAGCAGGCGCGTCGAATCGAGCGTCGGCAGCGGCGAGTGGGTGTCGTCGATGATCAGCGGGATCTCGGTGCAGCCGAGCACCACGGCATCGCAGCCCTCGTCCTTCAGCCGCGCGATGACGCGCTGGAAGCTGGCCACCGACGCCGGCTCGAAGATGCCGCGGACCAGCTCGTCCATGATGATGCGATGGATGTCCGTGCGGTCCTCCACGCTCGGGCGCACGTACGCAAGGCCGCGCGCGGCGAGCTTCTCGGGATAGACCTCGCTGTCCACGAGCCAGCGCGTGCCGGTGATGGCGAGCCGGCCGAAGCCGCGCCGCACGGCTTCGGCCGCAACCACCTCGGCGATGTGCAGCCACGGCAGCGGCGAGCGCGCCTGCACATGCGAAAAAGCCTGGTGGATGGTGTTGTCGGGGCAGATCAGGAAGTCGGCGCCCGCCCTCGCGAGCTTGTGCGCCGAGCCGAGCATCAGCTCGCCCACGCCCGCGAGGTCGCCGCGGTCGAGGCACTGCGTGTAGTCGGCGAGCGAGAAGGTATGCATCGAGACTTCGGGATGCGCGTGCGGGCCGAGGAACTGCGCGCCTTCGGCGCAGATCGTGCGATAGCAAAGGGCCGCTCCTTCCGCGGAGCAGCCGACGATTCCGATGTGCTGGGGCATGGCGTGGCACCTGGTTGAACGCAGCGCGGGCTGCCGGCTCGCCATTCTGAACCCGCGCCGCGGCTGTGTCGTCGCGGCCGCATCTTTACCGACGATTCGCCGATCCGTGAAATCCGCACTCCCCGCCCTGCGGCGTTTGCACGCCCAATACGGCATGGCCTCCACCCAACGGACAATGATGATGAAGAAGAATCTGGAGCTGATCGTCGACGAGCCCATCCCCGGGCACTACTACTGGACGATCATCGTCTCGGGACAGCCGGGCGACACGCCCACCGTCGTCGACTATGCGCGCGGCCCGTTGCCGACCCACAATTCGGCCACCGCATCCGGCGTCGCCGCGCTGCGCTCGCATGAGGCGGCCGAGGCCGCTGCGGCGCACACGCACACGCACACGCACACGCACACCGGACTCATGCTGTCGGGCATGCGCGCCGAATGGGGCGTGGAGACGATGCCCGCGCAGCTGCTGTAGGCCCGCGCTCCGAGCCTCACACGACGAGCCGGCCCTCGAGGTCGCTCCTGGAGAATCCGCCGATCGGCCCCGCGAGCACGGCCTCCCCATGGTCCAGCAGCAGCACCTCGTCGGCCGTGCGGAGCACGAAGGACAGGTTCTGCTCGACGATGACGAAGCCGGCCCCTGCCTCGCAACGCGCGCGCACCAGGCGCGACATGCGCTCGATGTTCTCCGGCTGTACGCCCTCGGTCGGTTCGTCCATCAGCGTGACCGCCGCATCCAGCGCCAGCGTGCGCGTGAAGGCGAGCAGCTTGCGCTCGCCGCCGCTGAGCGATCCGGCCCGCTGCGCACCGCGTTCGGCCAGGCGCGGAAAGGCCTCGAAGTAAGGCGCATAGCGCGCCATGCCGCCATCGGCCAGATGCAGCCGCAGGTTCTCGCCGACGCTGAGCTCGGTGAACACCGTGTCCTCCTGCGGGCTGTAGGCGATGCCCGCCGCGAGGCGCGCATGCGCGGGCACCTTCGCCAGCTCGCGCGGGCCGAAGCGCACGCTGCCGCTCATCAGCGGCAGGAAGCCGGCCAGCGCGCGCATCAGCGTCGTCTTGCCCACGCCATTGCGGCCCAGCACGCCGAGCACGCAGCCCGGCCGGACCGCGCCGCCGATGCCGCGCAGCACCGTGGTGTCGCCGTAGCCCGCGACCACGCCGTCGAAGACGAAAGCCTCGGTCACTTGCTGCCTCCCGCATAGACCGCGCGCACCCGGGCATCGGCCTGCACCTCGGCCAGGCTGCCCTCGGCCAGCAGCCGGCCCTGGTGGAGCACATACACATGGCCGGCGATGACCGCGACCGCGCTCATGTCGTGCTCGATGACCAGCGCCGCGGCATCGAGCCGGCGCGCGGCCACCTTGATGGCATCGATCATGCGCCGCGTCTCCGCGGGCGACAGGCCGGCGCACGGCTCGTCCAGCAGCAACAGGCGCGGCTCGGGCAGCACGGTCATCACGAATTCGAGCGCCTGCCGGTCGCCCTGCGCGAGCCGGCCCGCGGGCAGGTCGAGCTGCCTCTGCAGCATCGGGAACAGGCCCAGCATCTCGTCCTCCATCGGCGAGTGCCAGCCGAGCGGCGCGCGCGCGAAGGCCTGCCCCCCGCCGAGCCGCTCGGCCCACAAGGCGATGGCGAGGTTCTGCCGCACGCTGAGCTCGGCGAACACCGCCGGGATCTGGAACTTGCGGCCCACCGCACGGCGCGCCACGCGCCATGCGGGCCAGCCCGAGATGTCCTCGCCATGCAAATGGATGCGGCCGCCGCGCACCGGCAGCCGGCCGGTCATCACGTTGAAGGACGAGGTCTTGCCGGCGCCGTTGGGACCGATCACGCAGCGGATGCCCGGCCCCTGCAACGCGAGCGTCAACCCGTCGAGGATCGTCACGCCCGCATGCCCGGTGGCGACCTCCTCGAAGACCAGCGACGGCAGGCCGCGCAGCGGTGCCGCGGGCGCCGGCACCGCGTGGGGCGGCGCCTCGGCCCGGCGCCAGCGCTCGAACCATCCCGCGACGCCGTTCGGCAGGAAGCGCACCACGCCCATGAACGCGATGCCGACGATCACCTCCCAGGCGCTGAAGTGATCGCGCAGCTCGGACGAGGCATAGCCGACGATGACGGCACCGAGCAAGGCACCGAGCGGACTCGCCTTGCCGCCGACGGCCGCCCAGATCACGAACTGAGTGGCCAGCACATAGTCCGTCGCCAGCGGCGTGACGATGCCCTGGTGGGCCGCGAACAGCAGGCCCGCCAGCGCCGCCAGCGCGGCCGACAGCGCGAAGGCGCCGGCCTTCCAGCGATGGGTCGCGAAGCCGAAGAACTGCAGCCGGTCCTCGTTCTGCGCGATGGCGCGCCAGAGCACGCCGATCGGCCGGCGCATCAGCAGCGTCAGCCCGCCGGTGCTGGCGACGGCGACCGCTGCGATCACCCAGTACAGCGTGGTGAAGCGCTCGGTGCCCGGCAGCTCAGGGATGCCCGAGAGGCCGTTGAAGCCACCGGTGACCGCGCTCCACTGCTGCGCCGCGAGGAAGCCGAGCATGGTGGCCGCGAGCGTGATCAGCGAGAAGAAGGGCCCGCTGCGCGCATTGCGCACGAACACCAGGTGCGCGATCAGCCACGCCAGCGCCGCCGGCAGCAGCACCGCGATCGGCAGCAGCGCCAGCCACGCACTGCCCTGCTGGGCCGCCTTGAGGATGCCGCCCGCGAGGTAGGCGCCGAGGCCGAAGAACAGCGCATGGCCCAGCGGCAGGAAGCCGCACTGGCCCCAGCACAGCGCCACGCCCTGCGTCGCGATGCCGTAGATCAGGAACAGCGCGATCTCGTAGGCGACGAAGTTGTCCGCCACCAGCGGCACCGCGATCAGGCCGAGGGCCAGCGCGAAGGTTCCGATCCATGGCTTCAGCACAGGCCCGGCGCCGATCGCGAGGCCGGTGCGCTCAACGGCGTCCGAAGAGTCCATGGGGTCGCAGCCAGAGGAACAGGATGGAAAGGACGAGCACGACGGCATAGCCGCTGGTCTGGTCCGCGAGGCCGGACACCACGGCCTTGGTGCCACCGATCACGGCCACGCCGCCGCCCAGGCCCGACAGCGTGCCGAGCCCACCGACCACGAGCACGAAGAACGAGTCGAGCAGGTAGTCGACGCCGATGCCGGGTTCGATGCGCACCAGCGGCGCGAGCATCACGCCCGCAAGGCCTGCCAGCGTCACGCCGACGACGAAGGCACGCGAAGCCAGTCGCTCGGTGTCGATGCCGAGCGCCTGCGCCAGCACCGGATTGCCGGTCATCGCGCGCACGCGCAGGCCAGCCGAACTGCCGCGGTACCAGCGCACCAGCAGGACCATGATTGCGATCACCATCGCGATCAGCGCGAGCCGGTAGGCCGGATAGCTGACGCCGAAGAAAGACACGGGCGCGGCCATCTGCGTCTCGACATTGCGGTAGCCCTTGCCGAAGAGGCTCTCGACACCCTTGCGGATCAGCAGCGCCAGCGCCCAGGTCGCAAGCAGCGTGTCGAAGGGCCGCGCATAGAGCGGCCGGATCAGCCAGCGCTCGACCACCCAGCCGATGGCTGCGCAGACGACCATCGCCAGCGGTACCGCGCACAGGAGCGGCAGCCCGAGGCCCTGCACCACCACCACCGAGTAGGCGCCCAGCATCACGAACTCGCCGTGCGCCATGTTCAGCACGCCGAGCAGCCCGAACACCACGGCAAGGCCGAGCGTGATCAGCGCCAGCGTCGACAGCTGGTAGGCGATGTTCAGCAGCTGCAGCAGCAGCGCGTGGTTGTCCATCGGCTCGATCGCTCGCCTGCGGTGCGTGCGTTGCTCAGGCCTTGCAGCTCTGGCCCGAAGGCACGTGCGAGAAGGTCTTCACGATGTTGAAGCCCTTGGCATTCACGTCGGCCACGAAGATGTCCTGGTCGACATGGCGCGCATGCATCGTCACGGTGCCGCGCGGGCCCTGGTAGGTCGCACCTTCGCTTGCGCGCTCCATCTTGGCCACGTTGAGGTCGCCGGCCTTGGTCGCGATCGCATCCAGCATGAGGAAGCCTTCGTAAGTCGATTCGGCCAGGCCGTTGAGCATCGGCGCCTTGTCGCCGAAGCGCTTCGCATAGGCCGCGGCGAAGGCGGCGGCGCCGGGTGTCGTCAGCGTCGAGAAGTAGCCCATGCTGGCGTACAGGTTCTTCGCGTTCTCGTTGCCGATGCCGGCCAGCGTGTTCTCCTCGATCAGCGATCCGAGCCGCACCGCCTTGTCGGCCAGGCCGAAGCCGGCGAAGGCCTTGTTGAAGGTGACCGACGAGCCGCCCACCAGCGACACCAGCACCGCGTCGGCGCCCGAGTCGCGGATGCGCGCCAGGCTCGAGTCGAAGTTGTCGACGGTGAAGGCGACGTACTCGTCGCCGACCACCTGCGCGCCGGCCCGGGCGATGTAGCCCTTGGCGGCGCCGTTGGTGTTGCGGCCCCAGATGTAGTCGTTGCCGATCAGGTACCACTTCTTGATCTTGCGCTCGCCGGTGAGCCACGGGATCACGGGCTCGAGCTGCTGCGATGGCGTCTCGCCGTTCATGAAGTCGCCCGCCGCGCATTCGCCGCCCTCGTACACCGGCGTGTAGAAGTAAGGCACCTGGCCCTTGAACAGGCCGTTGAGCGCGCCGCGCACGGCGCTGTCGTGCATGCCGATGAAGACCTCGCACTTGCCGCCCTTCCACAGCTTGAGCGCGGTCTGCGCGGCCTCGGCGGGCGGCAGGCCGGCGTCGCCGATCGCGATCTCGAGCTTGCGTCCGAGGATGCCGCCGCGCGCGTTGATCTGCTCCACCGCGAGCTCGGCGCAGGCTTTGGACGAGGCGCCGAACAGGCTGGCCGGCCCGCTCAGCGGAATCATCACGGCGACCTTCAGCGGCGTGGCCGCGAACGCATTGCGCGAGGCCAGCGCAGCGCCGGTCAGGCCCGCTGCGAACGAAACGAAATGGCGACGGTTCATCACGAGGCTCCTCATGTTTGGGCGGGTCGGGGCTCAGGAAATCGAAGGCATGGCGGCACGCGGCAGCACCCGCTCGATGGCGGCGGCGATGCCCAGCAGCTGCCGGTCGCTGCCGGCCGGCGCATCGAGCGCGAGGCCCACCGGCAGGCCATCGCTCGCGATCCCGGCCGGCAGGCTGATGCCGGGGATGCCGGCGTTGCTGCCGGGGTCCGTGTTGCGGATGAAGGCGAGGAAGGTCGGCACCTGCCGGCCATGGAACTCGACCGTCTCGTCCTGGCCGATCGGCCGCGCGGTGAGCGGCGAGGTGGGGAACACGAGCGCCCGCACCGCGTTGCTTTCGAAGGTGTCGCGGTAGAGGCGCTGCAACTGGCCGCGCGTTTCGAGCGCGCCGCGGTAGACCGCTTCGGGAATCGCACCGCCCGCCAGCAGCGGTCGCAGGATGCCGGCCACGTCGGGGCTGCCGATGCCCGCCAGCAATTGCGCGATGTCGACACCGTGTCCCGCATCGCGCAGGTAGCGCGGCATCTCGTCGAGGAATTCGAAGAGCGCCACCGGGAAGCCCGTGGCGTCGTTGAGCGCGTCGAGGCCCGGCAGTGCGACTTCGACGAGGACCGCACCCGCCGCGCGCAGCCGCTGCAGCGCGTCGTCCATGACCGCGGCGACCGGCGCGTCGAGCTCGCCCCAGAAGCGCTCGCGCGGAATGCCCAGGCGCAGGCCGGCGAGTGATGCGTCAGGCACCGGCGTCGCATCGCCGGTCAGCACCGCATCGAGCAACGCGAGGTCCGCCACGCTGCGCGCGATCGGACCGGCGGTGTCGCGCGTGGAAGCGATCGGCGCGATGCCGCGGCCCGGCACCCGGCCTACCGTCGGCCGCAGCCCGGCGACGCCGCACAGCGCGGCAGGCAGGCGCACCGAGGCGCCGGTGTCGGTGCCGATCGCCGCCGGCACCAGCCCGGCCGCGACCACCACCGCCGAGCCGCCGCTGCTGCCGCCCGGAATGCGGTCCGGCGCCCACGGATTGCGCGCCGCACCGGTGACCGCGTTGTTGCAGGTGATGCCGAAGGCGAGCTCGTGCATGTTGGCCTTGCCCGCGACGATCGCGCCGGCCGCCTTGAGCCGCCGCACGATCTCGGCATCGGCCTTCGGGCGCTTGCCGCGCAATGCGCCCGTGCCTGCGCTGGTCGGCAGATCGGCAGTGTCGATGTTGTCCTTGAGCGCGATCGGAATGCCGAGCAGCGGCAGCGCGGTGCCGGCGGCGCGCTGAGCGTCCGCCTGCCGTGCCTGGGCGCGCAGCGGCGCGGGATCGAAATCGACATAGCCGTTGAGGCCGGCGGCGGCCTCGGTGCGGGCGATCAGCGCCTCGACATGGTCGGCGCAGCTGAGGTCGCGCTGCGCCAGCGCCCGTTGCAATTCGACGATTCCGAGTTCAGACGCGTTCATGAAGGCTCTCGATACAGGTGGTCGGGCGCCCGGCGCGGCCGGGCCGCACCTGCGCGAACCCCGATTGCCTGCGGACAGGTGTTGCGATACGTTCAGCATATCGAGCGGGGTTCGCGACGGCTCCCCTGAAGAATGAGGGGACCGCGAGCCCGTCGCACCGGCGGCCGGGCACCCTTGTTGCTTGGACCGGAGCGGTCAGCGACGCCCGGACGCCGACGAACACAGAGGATTGGAGTTGCCATGTACCTGAGCGAGCGACAGTCCGCCGCGCTGGCGGAAAGTTTTCGACTGCTGGTCAACGCCGAGGATGCCGACGAGCTGAGGCAGCAGCTCGCGGGACCGGTCACGCAGCTGCTCGGCGCCGACAGCATGGTGTCGCGCGACATGGACCCCGAGACCTCGCGCTATGTGATCCGCGTCGCGCACAACATGGACGCGGCGCACGCGGCCACCTACGACCACTACTACCAGTTCTGCGATCCGGTCACGCCGGCGCTCAAGCCGATGCGCTGCGCCTCCTTCAGCCAGGTGTTCTCGATGAGCGAACTCACGCGCACAGAGTTCTTCAACGACTTCCTGCGCGTGCATGGCATCTACTGGGGCATGAACCTGTATGCCTATGCCGAGGGCCGCTGCGTCGGCGACCTGCTGGTGTTCCGCACCCAGTCGCGCGACGACTTCGATGCCAACGACCTGGCGATCCTGCGCATGATCGAGCCGGCCTTGACCGCCGCCTTCGTGCGCCTGCAGAAGCCGGCGCCGGCCGATGCGATCGTGCTGCCGAGCGACGAGGCGGCCGACGTGCCGCTGCTGCTGGCCGAGCATGCACGGCTGACCGAGCGCGAGGCGGAAGTCACCATGCTGGCCTCGCGCGGCTACGCGGACAAGGAAATCGCGCGCGAGCTCCGCATCGAAATCTCCACGGTGCGCTACTACCTGAAAAACGCCCTGCAAAAACTGGATGTCAAGGGCCGCAATCGGCTCGCCCATGTGGTCACCGAATTGCTGACGCGGCGCCGGCTGCGCCTGCAGGCCGGCACGGCCTCCGCGGCATCGCCGGCACGAACCCACTGAGGGCGCCGCAAGCCCGCAAGTTCTCCACCGCGCCGGGGGACAAGGGTGTGGACAACGATGCGCAATTCGCGCGGAAGCCTTGCCGGCTGGTCGTTGCGACAGGGTGCCTGCCGAAACGGCACTTCGGGAAAGATGTAAGCAAATCTTCTAAAGACGAACCGGCACACGAGACGAACGCGAACCGCATGCCATGGAACTCGACTGGCCGCGTGGGCTCACACCGGAAGCCGCGCCTGCCGCGATGTCGGATCGCACGCTTTTCAAAGAACATCGAAGAACAGGAGCATCTCAATGCAAATCGGCATGATCGGACTCGGACGCATGGGCGCCAGCATGACGGCCCGCCTGCTGCGCGGCGGCCACGACTGCGTGGTGCAGGACATGGATCCACATGCGGTCGAGCGCGTGGCCGCGCAGGGTGCCACCGGCGCAAGCTCGCTCCAGGATCTGATCGCCAGACTCGCGCCGCCGCGCGCGATCTGGCTCATGGTGCCGGCGGCGGCGGTCGACCGGGCGCTGGCTTCGCTGCTGCCGCTGCTCGAGGCCGGCGACATCGTGATCGATGGCGGCAACTCCTACTACCACGACGACCTGCGCCGCGCGGCCGAGCTCAAGGCCGCGGGCCTGCACCATGTCGATGTCGGCACCAGCGGCGGCGTGGCCGGCTTCGACCGCGGCTACTGCCTGATGATCGGCGGCGAGGAGGCGGTGGTGCAGCATCTGTCGCCGATCTTCGCGACGCTGGCGCCCGGCGCCGGCAGCGCCGCGCCGACGCCGGGCCGAATCCCGGGCACCGCCGAGCAAGGCTATCTGCACTGCGGCCCGCATGGCGCCGGCCACTTCGTCAAGATGGTCCACAACGGCATCGAATACGGGATCATGGCGGCCTATGCCGAGGGCCTGAACATCCTTCGCAATGCCGATGCCGGCAAGCGTCCGCAGGATGCCGACGCCGAGACCACGCCGCTGCGCGACCCCGCGCTCTACCAGTACGACCTGAAGCTGCCCGACATCGCCGAGCTCTGGCGCCGCGGCAGCGTGATCGGCTCGTGGCTGCTCGATCTCACGGCGGCCGCGCTCGCGGTCGATCCCGCGCTCGCCGGCTTCCAGGGACGCGTCTCCGACTCGGGCGAAGGGCGCTGGACCGTGCAGGCCGCGATCGACGAGGCCGTGCCGGCGCCGGTGCTGAGCGCGGCGCTCTATGCGCGCTTCAGCTCGCGCGGCGAGGCCGGCTTCGCCGACCGCGTGCTGTCGGCGATGCGGCATGAATTCGGCGGCCATGTCGAGAAGACCGATGCCGCGTCACCTGCCAAGGGAGCCTGAATGCGAGATCCTTCCGCCCCCGCGGCCGAGCCCTCCGACGCACTGGTGCTGTTCGGGGTCACCGGCGACCTCGCCTACAAGAAGATCTTTCCGGCGCTCTACGCGCTGTGCCGGCGCGGCGCGCTCGCGGTACCGGTGATCGGTGTCGCCTCGACCGACTGCACGCTCGAGCAACTGCGCGAACGCGCGAGGAAGAGCCTCGAAGAGGCCGGCGCGATCGACGATGCGAAGGCGCTCGACCGCTTGCTGTCGCAGCTGCGTTATGTGCAAGGCGACTACAAGGACCCCAAGGTCTTCGCGGCGCTCAAGCAGGCGCTCGGCGCCGCGCAGCGCCCCGCGCACTACCTCGCGATTCCGCCGGCGCTGTTCCCGGCGGTGATCCAGGGCCTGGGCGCGGCCGGCCTGGCCGCGCATGCGCGCGTCATCGTCGAGAAGCCCTTTGGCCGCGACCTCGCATCGGCGCGCGAACTCAACCGCGTCGCACTGTCGGTGTTCCCGGAAGATGCGATCTTCCGCATCGATCACTTCCTCGGCAAGGAAGCGATCATGAACATCCTGTATTTCCGCTTCGCCAATTCCTTCCTGGAACCGATCTGGAACCGCGACCACATCGCGAGCGTGCAGATCACGCTGGCCGAGTCCTTCGGCGTCGAGGGCCGCGGCGCGTTCTACGAAAGCGCGGGCTGCCTGCGCGACGTGATCCAGAACCACCTGATGCAGGTCGTCGCGCTGCTGGCGATGGAGCCGCCGTCGCAGCGCGGCTTCGCGGCCGTGCACCGGCAGAAGACCAGCGTCTTCGAGGCAATGCGCCCGCTGCAGCCGAGCGACATGGTGCGTGGCCAGTACGCGGGCTACCGCGACGAGGCACAGGTCGCGAAGGACTCGGACGTCGAGACCTATTGCGCGGTGCGGCTGTACATCGACTCCTGGCGCTGGAGCGGCGTGCCCTGGTACCTGCGCTCCGGCAAGACGCTGCCCGAGACCGCGTGCGAAGTGCTGGTGCGGCTCAAGCCGCCGCCGCAGGCGCTGTTCACGGATGCGGCGCAGTGCGAGGACGCGAACTACCTGCGCTTTCATCTGTCGCCGCGCTCGTGCATCGCACTGGCCGCACGCGTGAAGCGCGCGGGCCAGGAATTCGTCGGCGACCAGCGCGAGCTCTACCTGGTCGAGGAAGAAGCCGGCGAGAAGACGCCCTACGAGCGGCTGATCGGCGATGCGATGGCGGGCGACGATGCGCTGTTCACGCGCGAGGGCGCGGTCGAGGCCGCATGGGCGGTGGTCGATCCGGTGCTCACGCAGCATCCGCCGGTCTCGATCTACCCGGCCGGCAGCTGGGGCCCGCCCGCAGCGGACCGGCTGATCGCGGCCGACGGCGGCTGGCACAACCCCGACCCCGGCGCGCCTGCGGCCGGCAAGGAGCATGCGCTGTGAGTGCCATGCCGGACGTGGTCTTCCTGCTCGACGTCGACAACACGCTGCTCGACAACGATGCCGTGGTCGACGACCTGCGCGCGCACCTGGTGCGCGACTTCGGCAGGGCCAAGGCCGATCGCTACTGGACCTATTTCGAAGAGTTGCGCACGGAGCTCGGCTACACCGACTACCTCGGCGCGCTGCAGCGCTATCGGCTGCACGAGCTCAGCGACACGATGAACGATCCGCGGCTGTTGCAGATGTCGACCTTCCTGGTGGACTACCCTTTCGCCGACCGGCTTTATCCGGGCGCGCTGGAGGTCGTCGCGCATCTGCAGCGCGCCGGCCCGACGGTGATCCTGACGGACGGCGACGTGGTGTTCCAGCCGCGCAAGGTGCAACGCTCGGGGCTGTGGGATGCGGTCGATGGCCGGGTGCTGATCTACATCCACAAGGAACAGATGCTCGACGCGGTGCAGCAGCGCTATCCGGCGCGCCATTACGTGATGGTGGACGACAAGCTGCGCATCCTGAGCGCCATGAAGGCGGTGATGGGCGAGCGGCTGACGACGGTCTTCCCGCGCCAGGGCCACTATGCCTTCGACCCCGACACCCTCGCGAGCCATCCGCCTGCCGATCACACGATCGCGCACATCTGCGATCTGCTCGGCATCGATCCCCTCGTCCTCCAGGAGACACCATGAACGCGACACACCGGCTCCATGCGCAAGGCCAGAGCCTCTGGCTCGACAACATCACGCGCGGGCTGCTCGACAGCGGCACGCTGGCGCGCTACATCGACGAGTTCTCGGTCACCGGGCTGACCTCGAACCCGACCATCTTCGAACAGGCGATCGGCGGCTCCGAGGACTACGACGCGGCGATCCGCGCGCAGGCGGGCAAGGGCACGTCGGACGAAGCGCTGTTCTTCGGCCTCGCGATCGACGACCTCGCGCGCGCGGCCGACCTGTTCCGCCCGGTGCATGACGCGACCGATGGCGTGGACGGCTGGGTCTCGCTCGAAGTGTCTCCGCTGCTGGCCAACGACACGGCCGGCACCATCCAGGTCGCGGCCGAGCTCCATGCACGCGCCGCACGGCCGAACCTGTTCATCAAGATCCCCGGCACGCCCGAAGGCATTCCGGCGATCGAGGCATCGATCTTCGCGGGCGTGCCGATCAACATCACGCTGCTGTTTTCCAGCGCGCACTATGTCGCCGCGGCCGAGGCCTACCTGCGCGGCATCGAGCGGCGCATCGCCGCAGGACGCGATCCGAAGGTCGCCTCGGTGGCCTCGCTGTTCATCAGCCGCTGGGACGTGGCGGTGAAGGACAGTGCACCGCCCAGCCTGCGCAACCGGCTCGGCATCGCGGTCGCGATGCAGGCCTGGCGCGCCTACCGCGAACTGCTGGCCTCGCCGCGTTGGCAGAAGCTCGCGGCCGCCGGCGCGCGGCCGCAGCGCATGCTGTGGGCCAGCACCGGCACCAAGGATCCGGCCGCGCCCGACACGCTCTACGTCGATGCGCTGGCCGGGCCCGACAGCATCGACACGATGCCCGAGAAAACGCTCAAGGCCTTCGCCGACCACGGCCAGCCGGGCCCCGGCCTGCCCGACGACGGTGGCGATGCCGACGCGGTGCTGGCCGAGTTCGGACGCGCGGGCATCGATGTGGACGCCCTCGCCGAACGCCTGCAGCGCGAAGGCGCCGATGCATTCGCCAAGTCGTGGCAAAAGCTGCTGCAGGGGCTCGCAGCCAAGACGCAGCGACTGGCGCCGCAGGCGGCGGCGCGGTAGGCTTGCGCATGGCCACACGCATCAGCCCCCTCGCCGGCAAGCCGGCGCCTGCCGCGTCGCTCATCGATGTCGGTGCGCTGCTCGCCGCGTACCACGCGGACATTCCGGACCCGGGCGTGGCGTCGCAGCGCGTCGCGTTCGGCACTTCGGGCCATCGCGGCTCGGCCTTCGAGCGCTCGTTCAACGAATGGCATGTGCTGGCGATCACGCAGGCGATCTGCGACTACCGCCGTGCACAGGGCATCGACGGGCCGCTGTTCATGGGCATCGACACGCACGCGCTGTCGGCGCCGGCCTGCGCGAGCGCGCTCGAGGTGCTGGCCGCCAACGGCGTCGAGGTGATGCTGGCAGTGAACGACGAGTTCACACCGACGCCCGCGATCTCGCATGCGATCCTGGTCTACAACCGTGGGCGCACGGCCGGCCTGGCCGACGGCATCGTCGTCACGCCCTCGCACAATCCGCCGCGAGACGGCGGCTTCAAGTACAACCCGCCCAACGGCGGGCCGGCCGGCCAGGACATCACGGGCGGCGTCGAGGCCGCGGCCAACCGCTTCATCGAACAGCGGCTGGCCGGCGTGAAGCGCATGCCGTACGAGAAGGCCTTGCAGGCGCCGACCACGCACCGCCACGATTTCCTGCGCGCCTATGTCGACGACCTGGGCAGCGCGATCGACATGGAGGCGATCCGCGATGCCCAGGTCCGCATGGGCGTCGACCCGCTCGGCGGCGCGGGCGTGCATTACTGGGCCGCCATCGCCGACCGCTACGGGCTCGACCTCACGGTGGTCAGCGAGGTGGTCGATCCGACCTTCCGCTTCATGACGCTGGACTGGGACGGCCAGATCCGCATGGACCCGTCGTCGCCTTATGCAATGCAACGGCTGCTCGACATCAAGGACCGCTTCGACATCGGCTTCGCCTGCGACACCGACCATGACCGGCATGGCATCGTCACGGCCGGCACGGGCCTGCTGCCGCCCAATCACTACCTGTCGGTCTGCATCGACTATCTGTTCCAGCATCGGCCGCAATGGCCGGCGCAGGCGGCGGTGGGCAAGACGGTGGTCTCGACCGCGCTGATCGACCGGCTGGCGGCGCGGCTCGGGCGCAAGCTCTATGAAGTGCCGGTCGGCTTCAAGTGGTTCACCGAAGGCCTGCAGGACGGCTCGCTCGGCTTCACCGGCGAGGAAAGCGCGGGCGCGACCTTCCTGCGCCGCGACGGCTCGGTGTGGACCACCGACAAGGACGGCATCACCGCCGCATTGCTGTCGGCCGAGATCACCGCGCGCATGGGGCGCGACCCGGGCGCGCTCTATGCGGACCTGGGCCGCGAGTTCGGCAGCCCCGCTGCCAGCCGCGTGGATGCACCGGCCACCGTGCAGCAGAAGAAGCAACTGGCCGCGCTGACGCCGCAACAGGTCGGCTCGAGCGCGCTGGCCGGCGAGAAGATCGAGCGCATCCTGAGCCGCGCGCCGGGCAACGATGCGGCGATCGGCGGCATCAAGGTCATCGCGCCCAAGGGCTGGTTCGCGGCGCGGCCCTCGGGCACCGAGGACATCTACAAGATCTACGCCGAGAGCTTCGACGGGCCCGAGCATCTGCAGCGCATCCTGCAGGAAGCGCAGGCCATGGTCGACGCCGCGATCGCGCCCGCGGCCTGAGCCTCAGAAGCCCCAGCGCGCGCCGGCCCCGGCCAGCGTGGCGACGCCGAGGATCAGGAAGATCACGGCCGCGATCCGGTGCACCAGCTTGACCGGCATGCGGTTCGCGATGCGGTCGCCGAGCAGCACGGCCGGCCCGTCGGCGATCATCATGCCCAGCGTGGTGCCGGCCACCACCGTGAAGAAGGAATGGTATTGCGCGGCCAGCGCGACGGTGGCGATCTGCGTCTTGTCGCCCATCTCGGCCAGAAAGAAGGCGAGCACGGTGGTGCCGTAGACGCCGAAGTGGCCGAACTTCGCTTCGCTCTCGTCGAACTTGTCGGGGATCAGCGTCCAGCCGGCCATCGCGATGAACGAAACGCCCAGCACCCAGCGCAGGATCTCGGGCCCGACGACGGTGGTGATCCACGCGCCGAGCGCACCGGCGGCGGAATGGTTGGCGATGGTCGCGGTCAGGATGCCCAGGATGATGGGCACGGGCTTGCGGAACTTGGCCGCGAGGATGAAGGCGAGCAACTGGGTCTTGTCGCCGATCTCGGCGAGGGCCACGATGCCCGTGGAAACAAGAAAGGCTTCCAAAACAACTCCTTGGCCGGCGACAGGACGAATGACCACAAGGCGCCGCCGGCCAATCCGAAGGCGATGTGGTCAAAGGTCTTGCCAAGCCCAAGGGCCGCTGGCGCCATGGCTCGAGAAGAGCCAAGTATGTTGACGACAGCCTCTTTCGCGAAGGAAGAGAAGCTACTCCCCAATGACGGGCGCGATCCTATCACGAGGCACTCCCGTGCAGCCGCCTGTCGACGCAACATGTACGTGAACGTACACGTTGAGGTATACTGAAGGCTCATTTCCGAACCCTTGCTTCCATGAACGCCGCGGCCCCTCCCACCCCTCTCACGGTGCGGGATGCCGCGGCCAGGCTCGGCGTGACGCCGCGCACGCTCAAGTACTACGAGGAACTCGGCATCGTGGTGCCGTCGCGCAGCGAGGGCCGCTACCGGCTCTACGAAGCGGCCGATCTCGGCAAGCTCGCCCGCGTGCTGCGCATGCGCTCGCTGGGCTTCTCGCTCGCGACCATCACCGCCATGCTGCAGCAGCCCTACGAGGCGCCTGCGGACGGCGGACGGCCGCACCTGTCCAAGGCGTCGCTGAAGACGCTGAAGGCAACGCTCGCGGCCCAGCTCGAGGCGCTCGATACCCGGGTCGCGCAGGTGCGCGCGGAGCTCAAGGAAGCCGCCGCGCTGCAGGCGCAACTGCGGCGCGATCTCGACTACGTGGAACGGCGCCTGGCAGGCGAGCCAGTCGAGACGGCACTCGCCCGGCGCGAGCGCGCGCAAGGCGCAGCGAAAGCCTGAGGCATGAGCGCCGCGCCGGACCGCCCCAAGCAAGCGCGCGCCCGCTTGGCGGGAAGGCGCGAAGCGCCAAGGGTGCACCCATGACCGCATCGATCTCCGCGCCGCCCGGCCGCGGCATGGCGCTGGCCGCGCTGATGCCGTGGGCCATCGGTCTCGTGACCGGGATCGACTACTTCGACAACGCGCTCTTCGCCTTCTTCGCCAGCTACATCGCCGGCGGCATCAGCGCGACGGCCGACGAGCTGGTGTGGGCTTCGAGTGTCTACGCGCTGGGCGCGGTGCTGGGCATCCTGCAGCAGCACGCGTGGGTCGAACGGCTCGGCTACCGGCGCTACCTCGCGCTGTGCATGTTCGCCTTCGCCGCCGCCGGCGTGTGCGCCGCGCTGTGCGAGAACCCGGTCCAGCTCGCGCTGGCGCGCGGCGTGCAAGGCTACTTCGTCGGACCGATGCTGGGCGCCTGCCGCATCCTGATCCAGATCGGCATCGCGCCCCAGAGGCGTCCCAAGGCGCTGCGGGCCTTCATGGTGCTGATCGTGTTCGGCGGCGGGCTGGCACCGGTGGTCGGCGCCTTCCTCGTCACCCATTTCGAATGGCGCGCGCTGTTCCTGTGCACCGTGCCGGCGGCGGTGCTCGCGGGTGCGCTGGTGCTCTGGACATTGCCCGACATCGGCGACGTCGCGCCGCACGAGCGCACCGAGCCGCACCGCCTGGCCTACCTGGTGTTCGCGCTGGCGCAGGCGGCGCTGCAGGTCGTGCTCACGCGCACGCACTTCGAGCTGTTCTCCACATCGCCCGCGCTGATCGGCCTGGCCATCGCCGGCATCGCCGGCCTGGCCTGGTTCGCACAGCAGCAATGGCGCCAGCCGGCGCCGCTGGTGCGGCTGCACGCGTTCAGGCATTCGACCTTCCGCGTCGGACTGGCGCTGTACGTCGTCTACTACTACCTCTCGACCGGCTTCAGCTACCTGCTGCCGCGCCTGATGGAAGGCGGCCTCGGCTTCACGGTCGGCGACACCGGCTACTTCACCGGCATGGCCTCGCTGGCAGCCAGCCTGCTGGTCTTCGTCTATCTGCGCCATTCGGCGCGCGTCGTTCACAAGAAGTGGCTCATCGTGCCGGGCTTCGGCATCGCGGCGCTGGCGGCGTGGTGGCTCGCGCAGATGTCACCGGAAGTCGGGCGCGCCGCGCTGCTGGGGCCCTTGCTGCTGCGCGGATTGATGATGCTGTTCGTCGTGCTGCCGGTGGCGAACCTCACCTTCCGGCCCTTCGCCGCGGAGGAGTTCGCGCATGGCTACCGGCTCAAGAACTTGGTGCGCCAGCTGGCCATTTCCTTCGCGACCGCGACCGCCATCGCGGTGCAGACGCACCGTGTCGCGTTGCACGAAGCGCGGCTGAGCGAGTCGACCACCGCGTCCAACGCCACCTTCGTTCAGGCGCTCGATCTGCTGACCCGGGGCTTCGTGGCCTCGGGCCATGCCATCGGCGAAGCGCATGCCATGGCCCTGGGCAGCCTGTGGCGCGTGCTGGAGCAGCAGGCCACCTTCATGGCCTCGCTCGACGGCTTCGAGGTGATGGCCGTGATCGCGCTCGCGGCCGGCGCCTTCGCGGCGTGGCAGCGCGAGATCGACTGAGGCGCGGACGGCCTCAGCTCGGGCTGTCGCTGTGCGACGGCTTGCCGACCTGGATCGTCACGTCCTCGCCCCTGATCTTCGCCTGCACGGCCTTCACCGCCTGCTCGAGCCGCGCGCCGTAGTCGGCATCGGCCTGGCGGAAGTGGCCGATCGCGCGGTCGATGATGTCCTGCCGCTTCACGGCGCCGAGGCCGCCGGCGATGTTGCCCACCAGGCGTTGCTTCGCGGGCTCGTCCATCAGGCGGTAGAGGTCGCCGGCCTGCACGAAGTCGGTGTCGGCCGCGTGCTGCGTCCATGCGTGGCTGCCGGTCCAGCCGTGGATCTCGAGCGGCGCGTACACGGGTTCGTCGCTCTGCCTGGGCGCATCGCCGAAGCTGTTGGGTTCGTAGTTCGGCCCGCGGCCGCCGTTGTCGTAGCGCATGGCGCCGTCGCGGCCGTAGTTGGCGGCCTTCGTCGCATGCGGACAGTTCACCGGCAGCTGCGTGTGGTTGATGCCGAGGCGGTAGCGCTGCGTGTCGCCGTAGCTGAAGAGACGCCCCTGCAGCATCTTGTCCGGCGACGGGCCGATGCCCGGCACGAAGTTGGCGGGGTTGAACGCGGCCTGCTCGATCTCGGCGAAATAGTTGTCGGGATTGCGGTCGAGCGTGAGGATGCCGATGTCGATCTTCGGGTAGTCCTTGTGCGACCAGACCTTGGTCAGGTCGAAGGGGTTGAAGCGGTAGTTCTGCGCCTCGGCCAGCGGCATGATCTGGACCTGCACGCGCCAGCTCGGAAATTCGCCGCGCTCGATCGAATGCAGCAGGTCGAGGTGATGGTGGTTCGGGTTCTCGCCGCCGACGCGCTGCGCCTCCTCGGCGGTGAAGCATTCGATGCCCTGGCGGGTCTTGAAGTGGTACTTGACCCAGAAGGCCTCGCCCTTGGCATTGACCCACTGGAAGGTGTGCGAGCCGAAGCCGTCCATGTGGCGGTAGCTCTTCGGAATGCCGCGGTCGCCGAACAGCCAGGTGAACTGGTGCGTGGCCTCGGGCGAATGCGAGAAGAAGTCCCAGGCGTTGTCGGGCTCCTGCACGTGGCTGTAGGGATCGCGCTTCTGCGAGTGGATGAAGTCGGGGAACTTGAGCGGATCGCGGATGAAGAACACCGGCGTGTTGTTGCCGACCAGGTCGTAGTTGCCCTCTTCGGTATAGAACTTGAGCGCGAAGCCGCGCGGATCGCGCACGGTGTCGGCCGAGCCGAGTTCCAGCGCCACGGTCGAGAACCGGGCCAGGACTTCGGTCTTCTTGCCGACCTGGCCCAGGAAGCGGGCCTTGGTCCACTTCGAGACATCGGCCGTCACTTCGAACGTGCCGAAGGCACCCGATCCGCGCGCATGCACCACGCGCTCCGGGATGCGCTCGCGGTCGAAGCGCGCAAGCTTCTCGATCAGGTGATGGTCCTGCATCAGGACCGGGCCGTTCGGGCCGGCGGTCTGCGACTGCTGGTTGTTCTCGACGGGCGCGCCGTTTTCGGTGGTGAGCTTGCGGTGGTCGGTCATGGGTGAGCCTCTTTGTTCAGGACCCATGCATTCTGGCAACGAAGATGCATTCGGTGCATCAGATCACCCTATCGCCGCGATAGGGCCGCCGGCTTCAGAGCATCAGGGCGACCGAGGCTTCCAGATGTTCGGAGGGCAAGCGCCGGAAGCCCGAGCGCGCGAAGCGCTGCAGCCGTCCGACCACGAAAGCGGTGAGCGACGAGGCCCGCACCTGCGCATCGACACTGGGCGTGGCCGAGCCATCGGCCGCCGCGACACCGCGCAGCGCCTGGCGCAGCGTCGCCTCGATCTTGTCGAAGAACTGGTTCATGCGGCTCTGCAGGCGCTCGTTCTCGAACACCAGCGCGTCGCCGACCATCACGCGGGTCATGCCCGGATTCTTCTCGGCGAACTGCATCAGCATCGCGACGATGCGCGCGGCCTGCTCCTGGCCGGGGATGTCGCGCTCGGTGATCTGATTGACCAGCGTGAACACGCTCTGCTCGATGAAGTCGATCAGCCCTTCGAACATCTGAGCCTTGCTCGCGAAGTGGCGGTAGAGCGCGGCCTCGCTGACGTCGAGGCGGGCCGCCAGCGCGGCCGTCGTCACCCGCTCCGCGCCCGGCTGCTCGAGCATGGCGGCCAGCGCCTGCAGGATCTGCACGCGCCGCTCTCCCGGCTTCGGTCGCTTGCGCACCGGAGCGGCCACTGGTTCTGAACTGCCGTCCTCGGCGTGCGAGGAGCTCGTCTCGTCGTTCTGCATGGGCGCTGCAATTGTAAAAATTTGATTCTCGCACAGCGCAGTGAGCGCGTGCCAACCGGGCATGCCCTCTCTGTCGCGCCGAATCAACGCATTTATTGACGGATTCAACGATTCGACGACGAGATCTCGCCGCCCGCCAGATCAGGCTCCATTCGGCCTCCTCTTGCGCGGCCGGCGAAGCCAGGCCCGCTCGCAAAACACCGCGGATCCGGCTCAGCCGGTCCGCCGGTGTTGCCCCCGGCAGGGGGAAGGCGAAGCGACACGAAGTGCGCGCAGCCTGGGGGCGAGCTTTATCTAGCCCGAATCATGGTGCCGTAGGCCTGGTCCGTGAGAATCTCGAGCAGCATCGCATGCGGAACCCGCCCGTCGATGATGTGCACGGCGTTGACGCCGCTCTTGGCCGCATCGAGCGCGCCCTCGATCTTCGGCAGCATGCCGCCGGAGATGGTGCCGTCGGCGAACAGCTCGTCGATCTCGCGCGCGCTCAGGTTGGTGAGCAGCTGGCCGTTCTTGTCGAGCACGCCCGGCGTGTTGGTGAGCAGCATCAGCTTCTCGGCCTTCAGCACGGTGGCGAGCTTGCCGGCGACGACGTCGGCATTGATGTTGTAGCTCTCGTTCTCCTCGCCGAAGCCGATCGGGCTGATGACCGGGATGAAGGCATCGTCCTGCAGTGCGATGACCACGCTCGGGTCGATCGAGACGATGTCGCCGACCTGTCCCACGTCGTGATGCACGCTGGGATCGTTGCGGTCGGCCATCTTGAGCTTCTGCGCGCGGATCAGGCCGCCGTCGCGGCCGGTCAGGCCGACCGCCTTGCCGCCGGCCTGGTTGATCAGCCCCACGATGTCCTGCTGCACCTCGCCGGCCAGCACCCACTCGACCACCTCCATGGTCTCGGAGTCGGTTACGCGCATGCCCTGGATGAAGTGGCCCTTCTTGCCGAGCCGGTTGAGCGCGGCCTCGATCTGCGGACCGCCGCCATGCACCACCACCGGGTTCATGCCGACCAGCTTGAGCAGCACCACGTCCTCGGCGAAGTCGGCCTGCAGCGCCGGATCGGTCATCGCATTGCCGCCGTACTTGATGACGATGGTCTTGCCGTGGAACTTGCGGATGTAGGGCAGCGCCTGGGCCAGGATCTCGGCCTTGTCGCGCGGAGGGATGTTGAGGACGGGATCGGTCATGGCATCGGCGCTGAAAAAAAGATGGGCGGATTTTGCAGGCATTCGGGGAACACTGCGGAACCGGCTTCGCCGGGCCGCTGGTGTTGCCCCCGGCAGGGGGTGGGCGGCCACACGAAGTGGGCAAGCCTGGGGGTGAGCTAAGGCCTTAGCCAGCGGGGGACTTTGAAGCGCACGATCATGAGGTACGCCGCGACATAGGTCGCGACGAACAGCGCGCAGAAGGCCATCAGCACCGGCGTGTTGTTCCAGAACAGCACGGCCGGCACCACCGTCAGCGCCGCGAAGATCCACAGGTAGGGCGAGGTGCGGTTGTTGCGCGCGAGCAGCTGGCGCGCCTCGTCGTCGGCGAAGGCGACGCGCACGATGCGGCGGAAGATCAGCTGGTGGAAATGCAGCGCATCGGCGGTGCCGGGCGACTGGCCGCGTGCGACCTTGCGGTAGATCGAGAACATGGTCTCCCACACCGGATAGATCAGGAGCAGCATCGGGAACCACGGCGACACCACGCGGTGCCGCTGCACCAGCGTCACGCAGGCCACGGCGATCACCATGCCCCAGACGTAGGCGCCGCCGTCGCCGGCGAAGATCTTGCCGCGCGGGTAGTTCCAGATCAGGAAACCGAAGGTCGCGCCCACCAGGCAGACCACCATGGCCGCGAGCTGGCGGTCGCCCACCTGCAGTGCGACGTGCGAGATCGCGAGGCACACCAGCACCGCCACCGTGCCGGCGAGGCCGTTGTAGCCATCGATGATGTTGAAGGCATGCGGCAGGCCGCCGATCGCCAGCGCCGCGAACAGCAGCGCCGCGTAGGGCACCATCTCCAGCCAGCCATCGACCAGGCTGATGCCGGTGCGGTGCAGCCCCAGCTTCAGCACCCAGCACACCAGCACCGCGGAGCCGATGGTGAGCCCGAGCCGGTAGCGCACCGACACGCGCTGCGTCACGTCCTCGATGATGCCGCCGAGCACGGCCGGCAGGATGCACAGCAGCGCGATCGCCGACACCTTGACCGGCCAGAAGACGTTGAAGGGGTCCGACGGGATGCCCGCCACCAGCCAGGCCACGCCCATGCCGATGAAGATGCCGGCGCCGCCCAGCCGCGGCACGTGGCCCTTGTGGAAGCGCTGCGGCATGTCGGCGGCATAGCGCCGCGCATGCCGGCGCGCCCGGCGCATGAAGACCTGCACGGCAAACGCGGCAACGAGAAAACTGATGAAGATCAGAGCAATCATGGGTGGGTGTGGGGAACCCTAGAATTCCCGAGCGAAATTAGACCATGCCGATGCCACCGCCTCCTTTACAAGCCATCACGGTTTCGATCGTGAGCCACGGTCAGCTCGAACTGGTGCTTCCGCTGCTCGATCAGCTGGACCGCTTCAGCCGTCCGTGCGTCGCCCGCGTCCTGCTCACGATCAACATCCCCGAGACCGATGCGCTGGCCGGCCGGCACTGGGGCTTCGACATCGAGCGCATCGAGAACACGCGGCCGCGGGGCTTCGGCGCCAACCACAACCAGGCCTTCGCGCGCTGCGCCACGCCCTGGTTCCTGGTGCTCAACCCGGACATCCGCTTCGCGAGCGACGTCCTGACGCCGCTCGTCGCGCAGGCCGCGCCCGATGCCGGCCTGCTCACGCCGCGCATCCTCGAGCCCGGCAAGGCCGAGCCGGAACAGCATCGCGCCATCATCACGCCGCGCGAGATCTTGACGCGCCGGCGCCCCGATTACGCGAGGCCTGCCGTGCCGGCCTGGATCCCCGGCCTCTTCATGCTGTTTCGCAGCGAGGCCTACCGGCAGGTGCGCGGCTTCGACGAGCGCTTCTTCATGTACGGCGAGGACTTCGACATCTGCGCCCGCACGCGCCTGGCCGGCTGGAAGCTGCAGGTGGCCGAGGACCTGGTCGCACTGCACGACGCGCGGCGCGCCAGCCATGCCAGGCCGAAGCACCTGTACTGGCATGTGACGAGCCTGCTGAAGGTCTGGCTGTCGGCGGCCTTCTGGCGCTACCTGAAGCGCCGGCCGCTCTGAGTCAGGGCGCCCTCATTGTTTGCGGGACAATCGAGGGCAAAGAAGCAAGCCGCAGCAGCCCTGCGACGACGATGACGAGCAGCACGACCTCCCCCGCAGAGCCCCACCACCACCTCCTCCACCCGAAATACCGCCCCGACATCGATGGGCTGCGCGCCGTGGCCGTGCTGTCGGTGCTCGGCTTCCACGCGTTCCCGCAGTGGCTGCAGGGCGGCTTCATCGGCGTCGACATCTTCTTCGTCATCTCCGGCTTCCTGATCAGCACGATCATCATGGGCAGCTTCGAGGGCGAGGGCTTCAGCTACCGCGAGTTCTACGAGCGGCGCATCCGGCGGATCTTCCCGGCGCTGGTGCTGGTGATGCTGCTGTGCTTCGTGTTCGGCTGGTATGCGCTGCTGCCGCAGGAATGGGAGCAGCTCGGCAAGCACGTCGCATCCGGCGCGGGCTTCGTCTCCAACTTCGCGTTCTGGAACGAGGCCGGCTACTTCGACAACGCGGCCGAGACCAAGCCGCTGCAGCATCTGTGGTCGCTGGCGATCGAGGAGCAGTTCTACATCTTCTGGCCGCTCTTGCTGGGGCTCGCCTGGCGGCGCAAGTGGCGCGTGCTGGGCGTGGTCGGCACGGTCGCGGCACTGTCCTTCCTGGTCAACGTCGGCACCATTCACGGCCATCGCACCGCGGCCTTCTATTCGCCGCTGTCGCGCTTCTGGGAATTGATGGTCGGCGGCATGCTCGCGTACATGCGGCTGCACAAGCCGGCGCCGCCCGGCCTTCGGCGCCATGTCCAGTCGATCGCGGGGCTGCTGCTGATCGCGCTGGGCCTGGTCCTCATCCGCAGCGGCAAGGCCTTTCCGGGCTGGTGGGGGCTGCTGCCGACGCTGGGCGCCTTCTTCTGTCTCGCGGCCGGGCCGACCGGCGTGCTGAACCGCACGCTGCTGGCCTCGCGGCCGATGGTCTGGTTCGGGCTGATCAGCTATCCGCTCTATCTGTGGCACTGGCCGCTCCTGGTCTATGCGCGCATCCTCGAAGGCGACAGCCCGTCCGACGCGATTCGCACCGGGGCGATGGTGGCCTCGGTCGTGCTCGCCTGGCTGACCTACCGCTTCGTCGAGCGGCCCCTGCGCCGGAGCGAGAACGCGGCGGTGGTTCCGGGGCTCGTCGCGCCGATGGTGGCCTTCGTCGTGCTCGGCGTGCTGGCCACCACGCAGATCTTCGACGGCCGCCACAGCGATCCCTACTTCAAGAAGACGGCGGCCGCGGCGCACGACTGGGGCTATCCGGACGGGCTGACGCCGGTCAAAGTCGACGGCGAGGTGCTGTTCCAGACCGGGCACGGCAAGCGGCGCGTGCTGCTGTTCGGCGACAGCCACATCGAGCAGTACGGCCCGCGCGCGGTCGAGCTCGCCAGGACCTCGCCCGACACGCTCGATTCGCTGTCCTTCGCGACCTGGGGCGCCTGCCCGCCGATCCCCAACGTGGTCGACGAGAAGAACAACCTCTGCGCCGAGCGCCGCGACGGCGCCATGCGCATCGCGGTCAGCGACAAGATCGATGCGGTGGTGTTCGGCGGCTGCTGGAACTGCTACTTCTCCGATCCGTCGAAGCCCACCGCCGCCAACGCCGAAGCCGATCGCTTCTATTACCTCGACGGCAAGACCCACCGGCGCTTCATGGGCGGCGGCGGCGTGGACTACGCGCTCGCCACGCTCGAGGTCGTGATGACCACGCTGGCCAAGACCAAGCAGGTCTACCTGATCCTGGACAACCCGGTCGGCGACGACTTCGGCCCCGAGAAGCTGGTCAAGGGCAACCGCCTGGGCCAGATGAGCGTCGGGCGCATGTCGCCCACCGCGCCCTGGCCGGCCGAGCAGAAGGCGCTGCACGATCGCATGCGCCAGATCGCGGTGCGCAGCGGCGCCATCGTCATCGACCCGACCGAGACCCTGTGCCACGACGGCCAGTGCACCCGCACCACCGCCGACGGCACGCCGATCTACAAGGACGCAGGCCACCTGCGCGCCGAGTACACGCGCAAGTTCGCGACCTGGATGGACGCGGCCATGACGACGCCGAAGTAGCGGCGGCCCGCGCCTTCAGGCGTACAGGCGCCGCAGCGCGCGAATGCCCGGCATGCGCGTGAGCGCGCCGATGAAGCGCACCAGGGCCGGCGAGCTGTGTTCGAGCAGGAACACCGTCAGCCGCAGCCGCAGCTTCTTCTTGCGGCCCACGTAGGGATTGGCCAGCACCATGGCCGCGTACTCGGCCAGGATCGCGCTCATCTCCGCGCGGTACTGGTCGTCGTTCTTGATCGACTCGATCGCGTGATTCACGAAGTAGGGTTGGAACCTCGGCACCAGGCATTCGCGGAACCAGTAGCGCCCGCGCTGGTGCTCGTCGGGGAACATCTGCGTGAGCTTCTTGAAATACTTGAAGCGGCTGCGCACCATCCGGATGCCGAACGAGGTGCTCGCGGTGTGGATGCACCAGACGGTCACCGCCTTGTCGACGAAATGATTGCTGTAGCCCTTGCGGAAGATGCGCAGGAACAGGTCGTCGTCCTCGAAGCCCATGAACTGCGAATCGAAGCCGCCGACGGCCTCGAAGGCCTCGCGGCTCACCAGTGCCGCCGAGGGCAGCACGAACATGTCGTGGCGCAACAGATCGAGGATGTTGCGCTTCGGGTGCTGCGCATGCTCCTTGACCACGCCGGTGCGCACGATGTTGCCGTCGCCGTCGGCCTCGTACAGGTCGGCGTAGACGAAGCCGAACAGCCGGTCGTCCGGCGGAATCGACGAGACCAGCGTCTCGATGTGGTTGGGCAGGTAGAAGTCGTCCTGGTCCAGGAAGCAGATGCAGTCGGCCGTCGATGCCGCGACGCCGGCATTGCGCGCCGAGCCCTGGCCGCCGTTCTCCTTGTCGAGGATGCGGAACGGATAGCGCGCGGCCAGCCCGTCCAGCGCCGCACGCTCCTCGGGCCGCGAGCCGTCGTTGACGACAATCACCTCGCTGGCCGGCACCGACTGCGCGAACACGCTGCGCACCGAGCGCTCGATGAAGTCGGCGCCGTTGTAGAACGGGATGACGACCACGACGGTCGGCCATGTCGCAGATCGGGCGGCGGATGTTTCAGGCAAGGCGTTCATTGAAGGGGTGGAAGTGTGCGCGGACCGAGCCTACACAGATTCGAAAAGGTCGCGCACCACGCCGCGCACGCCGCGGCCGAAGGCATCGTAGCGGCCGGTCATCGCTTCGCGCAGGACCGGCAGGCAGCGGGCCCATCGCGACGCCGGCAGGGCCGCGCGAAAGCGCTGATGCACGACCTTGCCGCGTACCTTTTCGAGGGTGCCGGGCGCGACCCGGTCGCCGAGCGACTGCAGCCGCGCAAGCAGGAGTTCGGCCTTGATCGCGCGATCGAGATGGGTTCGGCCGCGGGAGGCCAGCGCCTTGCGCACCTTGTCGGGGAAGGTATCGCGGCGCGCGCCGATCTGGTTGGATTCGTGCTGGCGGTAGTCGATCAGCGCGTCTTCCAGCACGTCGACGCGCCCGGTCGCGGCCGCGATGATGCCCAGCCATTCGTCGTGCACCCATTCGACCGGCAGCGGCATGGCATCCGTCAGCAGGGAGCGGCGAAAGACGGCGGTGGCGCCGGTCACCAGGTTGCGGCGCAAGAACACGTCGAAGGCCCGGCCACCGTGGATGCGTTCGAGCTCGACCGGCGTGACCTCGAGCGCATGGAACAGCGTCTGGCCCAGGCCTTTGCCCTCTGCATCCACCAGGCGCGCATCGGTGTGCAGCAGCAGCAGCGCGGGGTCGTGCGCGAAGGCGGCCGCCATCCGCGCGAGCCGGTCGGGCACCCAGACATCGTCCTGATCGCTGAGCGCGATGAATTCGCCGCGGCAGGCGCCGATGGCCTGCTCGAAGTTCTTGACCACGCGCAAGGGCGTCGCGTTCTCGAGCACGCGCAGTGCCACGGCCGCTTCCGGCCGCTCCAGCGCGCATTCCTCGACCGCGGCGCGCGCCACCGCGACCGAGCCGTCGCGCGAGGCATCGTCGGACAGCACGATCTCGTTCGGCGGCAAGGTCTGCAGGCAGATGCTGCGCACCTGCTCGCGCAGGAAGCGGGCACCGTTGTGGGTGCACAGGGCGACGGAGATCTCGGCGGCACTCATGGGCACAAGGGCGCGACGCGCGGCGGCCAGGCGAGGCCGAAGTCCTCGGTGTCCAGCGTCAGGTTGGGGTTGTAGGCCGGATCGTCGCGCAGCAGCGCGCCCCAGCGCTCGGTCATCCAGGCGGACTCGCGCGCCAGCCGGTCGCGCGATCCGGCCGCGATC
Source organism: Variovorax sp. SRS16 (assembly GCF_901827165.1). NCBI lineage: Bacteria > Pseudomonadati > Pseudomonadota > Betaproteobacteria > Burkholderiales > Comamonadaceae > Variovorax > Variovorax sp. SRS16. The sequence goes on along the minus strand of NZ_LR594666.1, from coordinate 777,214 downwards.
TCGAGCCCGCGCGTGGCCGACTCGTGGTGCAGCAGTTCGGCATACGGGGTCCAGACATTGCGATAGCCGGCCGCACGCAGGCGCAGGCAGAAGTCGACGTCGTTGAAAGCGACGCCCAGGCGCTCCTCGTCGAGCCCGCCGACCTGTTCGTAGAGCGCCTTGCGCACCACCAGGCAGGCGGCCGTCACCGCGCTGAAGGTCTGCATGCGCTGGGCGCGGCCGCCGTGTCCCGGGTCGTCCGCGGACAGGTGCTTGTGCGCATGGCCCGCGATGCCGCCGACGCCGAGCAGCACGCCGCCATGCTGCACGGTCCGATCGGGATAGAGCAGCTTCGCGCCCACGGCACCCACGCCGGGCTGCAGCGCGATCGACACCATTTCGTCGAGCCAGCCGGGCGAGACGACCTCGATGTCGTTGTTGAGCAGGCCCACGACCTCGCCGCGGGCGCGGGCCACGGCTGCGTTGTTGAGGGCCGAGTAGTTGAAGTCGCGGTCGTCGCGGATCACGGTGATGCCGGGCTGCGCGCCGAGTTCGGCAAAGTACGCCAGCGCTTCGGCATCGTCCGAGCCGTTGTCGACCAGCAGGATCTCGTAGTGCGGATAGGCCGTCTCCGCCACGATGCTCTCGATGCACTGGCGCACCAGCGCGAGCGCGTTGCGCGTCGGAATGATCAGCGAGACGAAGGGCGGCGGGCTCGGCAGCGCATAGCGCGCGCGATGGCCGCGCGGCGTGGCCTCGGCCGTCGCGGCGATGCCGAGGCGTTGGAAGTGCGCGTCGAGGGCGCGCTCGCCGGCGCGCTGCGCCTCGTTCGGGGTCGCCGCAACCCCCTGCGCGTCCGAACGGGTGTGGGAGAGCACGCGGGGAATGTGGCGTATCTGCGCGCCATCGACCCGCTCCGCGCAGCGCAGTGCGAGCTCATGCCCCTGCGCGCCATCGAAGCCTTCGCGCAGGCCGCCGGCCTCCTGGAACAGTCGGCCTTCGAAGGCGCCCAGCGGCGCGAACAGGTTGCGCGAAAGAAAAAGATCGGGATTCCAGTCCGGCTTGAAGAAGGGATCGCTGCGCCGCCCCGCCGCGTCGATGGCGTCCTCGTCGGCGTAGACCATGCGGGCCTCGGGATGGGCGACGATCTCCCGCGCCACGCAGAAGAGCGCATGCGCAGGCAGCACGGCGTGCGGCTCGAACCAGACGACCCAGTCGCCGGGCGCCGGCGCATCGCCCGCGTCGGCCTTGATTCTCGGATCCGCGGCTGCACATTCCGCCAGCAGCGCGCCGAGCGCCTCGCCCTGCGCGGCGGCCGGCACCGTGCGCAGCACCCACGCCGGATAGATCTGGGACTGGACCGAAGCGATCGCCGCACGCAGCGACGACACGGCACAGTCCTGCACAGGCATCAGGATCGACAGCCGAGGCCGCACCGGCCAGCCCTCGATTTCCCGGCGCAAGCCCTCGCAAGCGTTGCGGCCCGGGCTGTCGTAGGCGGCCACCCATTCGGCATAGCCGCCGCGCTGCATCGGCACCTCGGGCTGCGTCCCGCGCACAATGCGTTGAAAATGCCGGCTGACCCACCGCAGCGGCGCCGTCACGCGCCAGCTGGTGGATTGCCTCATCGTACGGACCTGTTCCTCCAAAGCCCTCGTTTGCACTTCCAACAAGCCGATCTGCCGCTGCAGCTGGGCCTCGCTGCGGCCGGCGCCGGGCGCGGGTCGCCGGCGCGGCGCCTGCGATGCCGGCAACGTGGGCTTACTGAACATCACTGGCGGCAATCAAGAGCATGGTCGGTCATCTGTGCCTGAAGCGGCATGGGCATCGTCACGGGGCCCCGAACCGGGGCCGGTAAAATTATCCACTCCCTTCACACCCTCAAAAAAATGCACGTGCTTTCAGTTGTGCTCTCCGGAGGCGCAGGCTCCCGCCTTTGGCCCGCCTCGCGGCAGGCCTTCCCCAAGCCTTTCATGAAGCTCGGAGGCTCGACGCTGCTGCAGCAGGCCATCGAACGCGGCCAGGCCTGCGGCACGGGCGACCTGATGGTCGTGACCAACAAGGACCACCTGTTCCTCACCAAGGACGTGCTGCGCCAGATGGCGGATCCGCCCGAAGCGACCCTGCTGCTCGAGCCCCGGGGCCGCAACACCGGCCCGGCGATCGCGCTGGCGGCGCTCGAATGCATCCGCAAGTTCGGCGGCGAGACGGTGATGCTGGTGCTCTCGGCCGATCACCTGGTGCCCAATGTCGACGCCTTCGTGGCCAGCGCGAGCCAGGCCTTCCGGCTCGCCGAGAAGGGCGCGCTGGTGGTCTTCGGCATCAGCCCCACCAGCCCGGACACCGGCTTCGGCTACGTCGAGGTCGAGCACGTCTCGCGCGACAGCCAGCCGGCCAAGCGCTTCGTCGAGAAGCCCGATCTCCAGACCGCGCAGGACTACCTCGCCACGGGGCGCTACTACTGGAACAGCGGCATGTTCTGCTTCACGGCCGACGCGATCGTCTCGGCCTTCGAGCGCTGCGCGCCCGAGCTGCTGGCGGCCGCGCGCCGTGCACTGGAGAGCTCGCAGAGCACCAAGGACACGGTCCAGTTCGACCTGCACGCCTTCGGCCTGCAACCGGACATCAGCATCGACTACGCGGTGATGGAGCGCGCCGACAACGTGCACGTGGTGCCCGCCAAGTTCAGCTGGAGCGATGTCGGTTCCTGGCCTTCCGTCGCGCGTGCGCACACGCCCGACGCGAGCGGCAACACGATGCCGCGCGACGTGGTCGCGATCGACACCACCGGCACCCATGTCGAGGTGCACAGCCACGGACCGAAGATGGTGGCCACGCTGGGCGTGCATGACCTGGTGATCGTCGACACGCCCGATGCGCTGCTGGTCGCCCACAAGGACAGCGCGCAGAAGGTCAAGCAAGTGGTCGATACGCTCAAGGCCCGCAAGCACGAGACCGTGCACCTGCCGGCCGTGGTCCACCGTCCCTGGGGCACCTACGCATCGCTCAAGGAAGAAGACGGCTACAAGGTCAAGCGCATCACGGTCAAGCCGGGCGAGTCGCTGTCGCTCCAGTACCACCACCAGCGCGCGGAGCACTGGGTGGTGGTGCAGGGCAAGGCGATCGTGCAGGTCGGCGAGGTGGAGCACGAAACCCTGCCCGGCCAGTACCGTTACATCCCGCTCAAGGAGAAGCATCGTTTGACCAACATCGGCAAGGACGAGCTGGTGCTCATCGAAGTCCAGTGCGGTGGGTACCTCGGCGAAGACGACATCGTGCGTCTGGCCGACACCTACGGGCGCGTATGAGTCAAGCCCAATCGAACATTCGCCGCAGCGCGTGGGCGGACTGGTGGGAAGGCACCCGCCGCACCGACATCTGGTGGACGCTGGCCTGGTTCGACGTCGTGTTGCGCTACCGCCGCTCGATGCTCGGCCCGCTGTGGCTCACGCTCAGCATGGGGGTCATGATCGCCGGCATGGGGCCGCTCTACAGCTCGCTGTTCGGCACCAAGCTGTCCGAGTTCTTTCCCCACCTCGCGCTCGGCCTGATCTTCTGGAGCTTCTTCTCCAGCATGGTGACGGACTCGTGCAACGCCTTCATCGGCTCGGCCAACTACCTCAAGCAGGGCTATTTCCCGATCAGCCTGTTCGTGTGGCGCAGCATGGCGCGCAACCTGATCCAGTTCGCGCATCAGATCGTGCTGTACGTGCCGGTGGCGCTGTGGGCCGGCATCACGCTGTCGTGGTCGGCGCTGCTCTTCATCCCGGCCTTCCTGCTGGTGCTGGTCAATGCGCAGGCCATCGGTCTCGCACTCGGGCTGGTCTGCACGCGCTTTCGCGACGTGACCCAGATCGTGACCAGCGTGATGCAGATGCTGATGTTCCTGACGCCGGTGTTCTGGCTGCCGTCCACCTTGCCCGGGCGCGCCAAGTACATCCTCTACAACCCCTTCGCCGAAATGCTCGACCTGCTGCGCACGCCGCTGATGGGCGGCGTGGCGGAAGTCCACAACTGGTGGGGCATCCTGGTGTGGACGGCGCTGAGCCTGGGCCTGTCGGCCGCCCTGTTCGCGAAATACCGCCGCCGCGTCGTCTACTGGCTGTAAACATGGCTTTCATTTCCCTCAAGAACGTCTCGGTCAACTTCCCCATCTACGGCGCCGGCGCCGCCTCGCTGAAGAAGACGCTGGCGGCATCGGTCACGGGCGGGCGCTTCGGCAAGGAGACCGGCGTCAACGTGGTGCAGGCGCTGAGCGACATCAACCTCGAGTTGAAGAGCGGCGACCGCCTCGGGCTGATCGGCCACAACGGCGCCGGCAAGTCGACGCTGCTGCGCGCGCTGGCCGGTGTCTACGAGCCGTCCTCGGGCGAGTTCGTGCGCGAAGGAACGGTCTCCAGCCTGATCGACCCTTCGCTGGGCATCGAAGCGGACGCCTCGGGCGTCGAGAACATCATGCTGCGCGGCCTCGTGATGGGCATGAGCAAGAAGCAGATCGATGCGCTCACCCCCGAGATCTGCGAGTTCAGCGGCCTCGGCGAGTACGTCAACATGCCGGTGCGCACCTACTCCACCGGGATGATGATGCGGCTGGCGTTCTCGATCTCGACCAGCGTGCAGGCCGACATCCTGCTGATGGACGAATGGCTGTCGGTCGGCGATGCCGAGTTCACCGAGAAGGCCGAGAAGCGGATGAAGGACGTGGTCGCCAAGTCCGGCATCCTGGTGCTGGCCTCGCATTCGCCGGCCCTGATCGCCAAGGAATGCAACCGGGTGATCCACCTGGAGCACGGGCGGATCGTGGAGCAGCGGATCAACGAAGGCTGATCGGCGTCAGCGCGGGACGCGCCGCAAGGCCCTGATCTCTTCGAGCCGCGCGGCGATCCTGCGGCCAGCGGCCGGCAGCGACAGGTTGGCCTCGGCGCTCGCCTTGCCGCGCGCACCGAGCTCGCGCGCCCAGGCCTGGTTCTCGTAGAGGCGATGCATCAGCTGCGCCGCATGGTCGAGCGACGGTTCGGCCCATTGCAGGCCCGCGTCGTAGGGCGGGATCGGCTCATCGAGCTTCACGAGTTCATAGGGGACCAGCAAGCTGTTGCCGTCGTCCATGAAGTCCATGTTGCCGGAGAACGCGGTGGCGATCACGGGCTTGCCCATCAGCATCGCTTCGGCCAGCGTCAGGCCAAGCCCTTCGCTGCGGTGGAGCGAAACATAGGCATCGCAGGCATCCATCAGCGACAGGACCTCGTCGGGGGTGTAGACCTCGTCGATGAGCGTGATCGCAGCGCCCGCCGCGGCGGCTGCGCTTCGCAATGCATTGAACTCCGCCGGATACCGGTCGCTGAAGGACGTCTTCAGCACCAGCCGCACCGGCTCCTCTTCCGTGAAAGCCGCCTTGAAGGCGCGGATGAGGCCGAGCGGATTCTTGCGCTCCATCACGCTGACCATGTGGAAGGTGAAGAGAAACGTGAACGTGTTCTCGGGCAGTCCGAAATGCGCCTTGCCGCGCCGTCCGAACGGCGCCAGCCTGACGCCCGGGAACAGCGTCCGAACCGGCAGCGGGAGTCGCGCGCGCAGACCGCGTGCCACGAACTCCGTGGCCGCCCAGACTTCGTCGACGTCTTTCGCATGCGCGATCCATGCGTCGGGGATCGCATCGAACTCCCAATACCAGTACGCGATCCTGTAGCTGCGCGGCACCCGCTCCGACAAATGGGCACGCGCATAGGCCAGGTCGAGAAAGGGCTCCGGCTGCGTATGGAGGATGGTCACGTCGTGGCATTCCAATCCCCGGTATTCGACGTGGCGGGGTTCATCCCTCGAATCGGTCAGCACATCGCGCAACGATGTCGGCACGCCCGCCGCCTGCATCGCGCCGACCATGGATTCGACGGAAACGCGCAGGCCCGAGGGATAGCAGAAATGCCCGATCACGTTCACCCCGGGACGCCCCAGTTCGGCGGCGACCGCGGCCGCGTCCCACCGGCGGCAACCGTCGCGAACCGATGCGGGCAGCCCGGCCTCCGGTGATGACAGCCAGGCCACCAAGGCGCGCGCGCGGCCGGGGTCGCCGTCGAATGCTTCGGGATGGGCCGCCTGCCAATCGGCGCGAATGGCGTAGCTGCTTCGAATCTGCTGTGCCGGGGGCTGCAGGTCCGGCCACCGCAGAGGATCGAGCCACGCACCCTCGGCGCCGTACTCCGCGCGAAACCATTGCGCGAAAGCATCCCGGCCGAACACGGTCATTCCGTCCGGATGCGCGTGCTGCCAGGCCGGCGAGAACGCGTAGGCGAGCATCAGTTCGTGCTCGGGCGCATGCGCGGCGTCGAGAAACAGCCACCAGACCTCCTCCAGCCGAAGCTGGCATTCGTCCCTGCCGGTGCGCATGAACCATCGAAAGAGGCGGCGCATGCCGGCCGGCGTGAGGCCGTGCGGCAGGACGGACCCGATGCGCTCGTGCGCCAGATAGGCCTGGCGCGCCCTCTTGCCCGGGCCTGCGTCCAGCGCATCGGCGAGGTGCCTGGCGGCGTCTTCGCCGAGTTCAGTGGAGCCATCGCGCCGAAGCCACAGTCCGAGCGCCTCGGGGCTGCCGCCGATCGGCGCTCCCGGGCAGCGCGCCTGGAAATCACCGCGTCCGCGCAGGAGATCGATCAGAAAACGTGCCGCGGACTCAGGGTCGCGAATGTCGCCGGGCGAGAGCGGCGCCCACAGCAGCGCGCCGAGAGGCAGGCCTGCGGCATCGGACGCATCTTCGTCGGAGAAGAGATCGAGCACGCGGTCCGGCGCAACGCCTTCGCCTCGCCCCCGCGTGGCCACGCGCGCCTCCTCATGCCGAACGAGCAGCTGCAGCTCGGCCGTGCGGGCCGCGGCAATCGCCTGCCCCTGCCTGAATGCGAGCCGCTCACGCAGGCGCCATGGCGTCGCCAGCCACCACGCCCCTTTCGCCGCCTTGAGCACATAGCGGACGACCGGGCTATGAGGCATGGTGCTGCAGATAGGCGGCGTAGGCCGCTCGAAGGCCTGTGTCGAGGTCCGTCGAGGCTTTCCATCCCAGTTCGGACATGCGACTGACATCGAGCAGCTTGCGCGGCGTTCCATCGGGCTTGCTGGCGTCGAACGCCAGCTCGCCCCGGTACCCGACCGTCGCCCTGATGCGTTCCGCCACCTCGCGGATCGTGACGTCTTCGCCCACACCGATGTTGATCAAGGGCGCCTGTTCGGGGCGCGTCAGGTGCGTGAACTGCGGATCCGGCAGCGCGAGCAGGAAAGCGATGGCATCGCCGATGTCCGAAGAGAACATGAACTCTCTTCTCGGCGTGCCGGAACCCCAGACCGTCACGGACGGATCGCGCCGGACCTTCGCCTCGTGGAAGCGCCGGATGAGTGCCGGCAGGACATGCGAGTTCTGCGCGTGAAAATTGTCGCCCGGCCCGTACATGTTGGTCGGCATGACGGCGAGAAAGCGGCGGCCGTACTGGCGGTTGAATGCCCAGCAGGACTCGACACCGGCGATCTTGGCCAGCGCATAGGGCCGATTGGTGGCCTCCAGCGGCCCGGTCAGCAGATATTCTTCCTTGATCGGCTGCGGACAGTCGCGGGGATAGATGCACGAGGAGCCGAGAAAGATCATTCGATCGACGCCCGCCTCATAGGCGGCGTCGAAGACGCTGAGCTGGATGCCCAGGTTCCGGTGCAGGAAGTCGACCGGGTCGTTCGAGTTGGCAAGGATGCCGCCCACCTTGGCCGCGCACATCACGATGTGATCGGGCCGCTCGTCGAGGAGGAACGCGCGGGTCGCGCTGCGGTCCTCGAGGTCGAGTTCGGCATGCGTGCGGGTCAGCACCTGCAGGCGCGGATCGCCGCTCAATGCACGCAGCGTGGCGGAACCCACGAGCCCTGAATGACCGGCGACAAATACTTTCCTGGTTTCCATGAAGAGCCTCCGTCAGTGCCCCGAGAGCTGCCGCACCCAGCGGACCATCGGGTGCCAGATGAATCGCGTGCAACGAAAGATCGCATAGCGCTGCGCCGCGCCGCGCAGGCCGCCGACGGCCGGCGTCTGCACCGCCTGCCGCGCCGCGACACCGGCGAACGAATGCTGGTACTTCCCGTGGTACAGCGCCTCGCTCGGCGTCAGCAGGAAGCGCACGAGTTCGGCCTCTGCGGCCTCCCAGCGCGCACGGCCCGTGGCTGTACTGTCCCTGCCACGCGCGCCCAGCTCGGCCGCCGCGGAGAAATCGAGCGGCCGCGGATCGTGGACGTCGTAGAGCAACCCGTTGAGCCCCGGCACGATGTACTCGTTCATCGTGCCCTGGTTGGGCGCCACCACGCATTGGCCGCGGCCCATTGCCTCGAGGAATGACTGCCCGATGCCCTCTTCCGGACGCGGCGCGAAGAAGACGTTGGCACGGTCGAGCACGGCCTCGAGATCCGCCTTGTCGTCGAACCATGTCGACAGGGTGATGTGGTGCTTCGCGATGTCCTCGGCCGTCGGCGGTTCCGGCGGCGGGGTGCCCGGATCGGCCGCCAAGTGGACATGGAAGCTGTCGAATGCTTCGTTTTCGATCAGCTTGCGAATCGACCGCCAGGGCAGCTCCAGTTCGCGGCGCACCCAGAAGAAGCCATGCAGCCCTTCGGCCGGTGGCGATGGCCGCTCGCGCGCAGGCTGGTAGTAGCGCACGAAGTGGCTGGCGATGCCGAAGGCCTGCGTCATGCAATGCGCGGCATTGGAGAAATTCAGCACCTTGGAACCCTGGAACGGCTCCCAGAAACCGGAGAAGTCGTGGTGCGGTCCGTTCCAGAACCCGAACTGATCGAGCATGGGCACGTACACGACGTTCGGATGCCTGTGCCTGAAGTACCGGCCCTCCGGCGGGCAATAGGACTGGAACATGATCACGGCATCGTGCGATGCCACGTCCGCGAAGCGCACCGGCGCGCCTCCGCGCCAGGCCTCGTCCCAGAAATGGTCGACCGCATGGCCGTGGCGCGTCAGCAGATCCGGCAGGAAAGCGGTCGAGAGCGTGGTTTGATGAAAGGAGTGATCGACATAGGCGATGCGAGCCATCCCGGTCACCCCTTCAATCGACGATACCCGCCTGCGGCAGCGTCGTAGAGCCAGGGATACTTGCCCAGCACGCTCTTGGCAGCGTCCTTGAGGGCTCGCGCGATGGAGGATTCGTCCCTGGCGGTGTCGACCGTCGGCGCGTCGAGCGGATGCTTCAGCGTCGTGATGGATGCCCAGCCGAAGGCATTCAGCAGCTCGGGCTTGTCGCTGTACTTCGTGAAGAGGGCCTGCAGGAAGTGAATGTGATCGACGGTGCGATCGGACCGGGTGCCAAGCTCCACGCCCGGCAGCGAAAAGAAGCAGTCGTAGAGGCCGTCGACCTCGGCGGGCAGGAGACAGGGAAAGCGATCCGCCACCACCCGCTTGCACTCGATGCTGTGCCTGCCGGTATCGCTCGATGTGCCGCCCAGCGAGTAGTTGACGGTCGCCTCCTTCGAATAGACGAATCTCACGCCGGCGTCCAGGCACGCCATGATCCATTTGAAGTCGGCCGCGATCTTGTAGGAGGCGTCGTAGGGCCCCGTGCGTTCGTAGGCCGCGCGGGTCGCGTAGATCGCATTGTGGCAATCGTGCGCGCAGGTGAAGTAGCTGCCCGGATGGACGAATGCGGGCGGCCACGGGTGGAGGACATCGCTGGCCTCCACGAGTGCGGCAGACAGCAGCATGGCGGGCTGCGAACTCTCCGCGCGCATCCGGTGGGCCGCGATTTCCGCCGCATCCGGCTCGAGCCAGTCGTCCGAATTCAGAACGCAGATCAGTTGCCCGCGCGCCAGCGGTATGACCTTGTTGAGCGCGTCATAGAGCCCGCCATCGGGTTCCGATGCAAAGTAGTCGAGTCGGTCGGCATGCTGCTTGATGAGTTCCAGCGTGCCATCGGTCGACGCGCCATCCAGCACGATGTGCTCGACGTTCGCGTAGCTCTGCAACTGCACGCTCTCGATGGTTCGAGCCAGCGTTGCCGCGTTGTTGCGCACGATGGTGACGTAGCTGACCAGCGGTTCGTCCGGCGTGCCTCGCTTCAGCTGTCCTCGCATGCGCAAGCCGCCCTCCGTCCGGTGAGGTGGGCACGGAGCGGCCAACCCATGGCGCCAGAGCGGCCAGGCGCCGTCGCACCGATCGGGCACAGCCGGGCCGCAGGCGGCAAAGGCGGGTCCCCTGCTACCGTTCTTGTAACCGGAGAAGCCGGCTTCATGATGGGAAGGCTGGGCGGCATGGCGCGCGTAGGCAGCGGCGAGCGTGTCGGCCACGATCTGCGCGCAGCGGTCCCAATCGAAGAGCCGCGCTCTCCGGAGGCCCTTGCGGGAGAGCTCTTCCCTGAACAGGTCCGAGCCAGCGATGCGCTGGATGCCCTGCGCGGCCGCCTCCACGTCGTCGGCATCCACGGCGATGCCGGCATCGCCGACGACCTCGGGCAGCGAGGAGTTGTCGGCACAGATCACGGGTGTACCGCAGGCCATCGCCTCCAGCGGCGGCAGGCCGAAGCCTTCATAGCGCGACAGGTAGACGAAGCAGGTCGCATCGCTGTAGAGCGGCGAGAGTTCGGCATCCTCGACGAAGCCGGTCAGGATGATCCGGTTGCGCCACGTGCCCGCGGCGGCCAGGGCTTCGTTCAGCTTCTCGAGCTTCCAGCCCGACATGCCGGCCAGGACCAGGCGCATGGCACTGGTCGGATTCAGTTCGAGAAAGCGAACGAAGGCGCGCACCACCTGGTCGAGGTTCTTGCGGATCTCCAGCGTCGCGAGGCTCAGGACGTAAGGAACATCCGAAGGAATCCCGTGCTTGGCGCGTACGGCGGCCTTTTCGCTGCGGTCCTCGCAGGGCTTGAACCAGGCGCCGGCGGCGAGCGGGATCACGGTGACCTGCTCGGGGCGAAGGTCCGGCCGATAGGCGAGCAGTTCCTCCCGCGTGTGCTCGGAGATCGCGAAGATGACGGTTTCTTCGTCCAGGCTGGCGATGATGCCGCGGACCTCGGCCGAGGCCTCCGGGGTGAAGTAGTCCGGCCGATGGATTGCGATCAGGTCGTAGACGAGGTGCGCCCGAAGCCGCTGCGCATCGTCCAGCCATGGGCGCGGCGCCACCCCGAAGGGCGAGAAGAGGATGTCGGCATCAGCAGGCTTCGCGGCGCGATCGGCGCGCAGGCCCTTCGCTTCGATGTACTCCGCGGCCCGGTCTTCGTCGCCCTCCCGGATGAGCGTGCGGACATCGAAGCGCGGCGACGCCGCCAGGCGTGCAAAGAGTTCGTCGCAGACCCGGTAGACGCCCGTCTTGATGCCCTGGGCCAGCACGTACATGTCCAGCGCAAGCCGTGGTTTGTATTCGCTCATCATCGAAAAATAGTCATCTCAAAAGCATAGAGGATCGAAGCCGAGCGCGCGTCCGCCAAATGGGGAAAGAGACGCCACGTGAGGCGCCAAACCACAAGGATGGAAAAAAATGTATCCAGCGGTGAGGAATGAAGCGCTGTGGCTCATTCCAACTCGGACCGGGTCGCAGCCCGACGGATTGCCGCATGAAGGCCGCTCTCCCGTCGAAGGACTGACGCACCTGCACGAGCTCCCCCAGAAGCATTCCGCCAGATTTTACGGTGGCCCATCCGGGTGTCTGTCAGCCTCCGCGCCGCGTTTCAAGGGTCCCGGGGTGAAAGTACCCTGCCCGCTTCAGGCAAAATCCCCGGGTTCGGCGTCGCGCAGGCGGCGCTTCGTCCCTATCGGAAAGTCTTCATGAAGAAACGCGCAGTAGTCACAGGTATCACCGGCCAGGATGGCGCCTATCTGGCCGAGCTCCTGTTGAGCAAGGGCTACGTGGTCTATGGCACCTATCGCAGGACCAGCTCGGTCAATTTCTGGCGCATCGAGGAACTGGGTATACAAGACAACCCTGACCTGCATCTGATCGAGTACGACCTCACCGACCTCGGCAGCTCGATGACGCTGATGAAGGAGGCCGTACCCGACGAGGTGTACAACCTCGCCGCCCAGAGCTTCGTCGGCGTCAGCTTCAACCAACCCGACGCCACGGCGCAGATCACGGGCATGGGCGCGCTGCATCTGCTCGAGGCCATCCGCCTGACCAATCCGAAGATCCGCTTTTACCAAGCCTCCACTTCCGAGATGTTCGGCAAGGTGCAGGCCATTCCGCAGGTCGAGGAGACGCCCTTCTACCCCCGCAGCCCCTATGGCGTCGCCAAGCTGTTCGCGCACTGGATGACCATCAACTACCGCGAGAGCTACGACATCTTCGGCTGCAGCGGCATCCTGTTCAACCACGAAAGCCCGCTGCGGGGACGCGAGTTCGTGACGCGCAAGATCACCGATGGCGTGGCCAAGATCAAGCTGGGCAAGCTCGACGCGCTCGAACTCGGCAATCTGGATTCCAAGCGCGACTGGGGCTTTGCCAAGGAATACGTGGAAGGCATGTGGATGATGCTGCAGGCCAAGGAGCCCGACAGCTTCGTGCTCGCGACCAACCGGACCGAGACGGTTCGGGAATTCGTCGACATGGCCTTCAAGGCCGCGGGCTACGAACTTCGCTTCGAGGGCGCGGAACAGAACGAAGTGGGCATTGACGTCAAGACCGGCAAGACACTGGTCAGCGTCAATCCCAAGTTCTATCGGCCCGCCGAAGTGGATCTGCTGATCGGCAATCCGGCGCGCGCCAAAGAGAAGCTCGGCTGGGAGCCCAAGACCACGCTGGAAGAGTTGTGCGCGATGATGGTGAAGGCCGATCTTCGGCGGAATGCCGAGGGGCGTTCGTTCTAGGGCGTCGCTCGGGTTGCCAGCATCGATGGGGAGCCGCGGCCAAGGTGGCGCGCGGGTGGGTCTCATGTTTTGTGCCGCAACAGGCGTTTCGATGGAGACCATGAAGAACACTGAAAGAACCGGCGTGGACATCCGCGTCGCGCTGTCGTCGAGAGCCAAGGCAATTTCCGCGCAGGCGCATCACCTGCAGGCCGGCAGCGCGGCGCAGGCCGGCACAGGTGCTGGCGGCCAGGGTTTTCGCGCGCGAATCAAGCGCTGGATCAAGCCCTTCGCGCGAGGGGTCTACAAGATCTTCCGCCCCGTGGGCAGTCCCCTCGCGTTCCGCACCCGCGCCTATCTCATGGCGCCTCTGGTCACGGAGATCCACCAGATTCGGCAGCAGATCGCCAAGGATCTGGCTGCGCACAAACGCGCCCAACAGGAAGCGACGGAACGCCTGCTGTCAGCGCACACCATGAGCGTCAAGCGCGAACTCAAGGCATCGCAGGACGCGCTGCGCTCCCGCCTCGCAACTCGCGCCACCAGCGCCCTGATTCAAAACCTGCTGCAGCCGGCCGGAACGTTCGCCGAATTCGGGGCCCATGCGGAAGTGCAGGGCGCGATCGCCGTGCTGAAGATCGATGCCGCGCGTTTCGAACCGGGCATGCTGGACGAGATCGCATCGATCGTGTCCCGCAACCCGCACATGGCGCTGATCGTCGCCTTCGATGCATCGCATCATCCCAACGCACGGCATTCGAATCCCGACTGGCCACGGGTCTTCGCACACCTGGGGCTTGTCGCCAAGGCGATCGACCCTGAATCCGGCGTCCTGCAGGACGCCTCGATGCACAGCGCGGACGATGCGCTGCCGCATAACCTGTTCCTTGCCCGCGAGGGCGCAAACGCCTGGCGCCGGGCACAAGGCGCGCTGTGAGGCAGGATGTCATCGTCATTGGGGCGGGTGGCCATGCCAAGGTGTGCATCGAACTGCTGCGCGCCATGGGGGTGTCGGTGGCCTGCTGCATCGGCGGTGCCGAAAGCGGCGACCGGTGCCTGGACGTGCCGGTGCTGCGCGGCGACGAGCACCTTGCCCGGCTGCGCGCGGAGGGCCACGCCCTTGCCTTCGTCGCGATCGGCGCCAACGCGATCCGGCAGCGCCTGGCGGCGTCGGTGACTGCACTCGGCTACGAACTGGTCAATGCCATCAGTCCGGCTGCGGTGCTGTCCCCGACCGTGCGGCTCGGCAAAGGTATCGCGATCATGGCCGGCGCGGTCGTCAATGCGGACACGACGATCGCCGACCTCGCGATCATCAACACGTCGGCGAGCGTCGACCACGATGGCCGCATCGGCGAGGCAGCGCATGTCGCGCCGCAATGCGGGCTCGCAGGCAACGTCACCGTCGGCCCGCGCGCGTTCCTGGGGATCGGCAGCAAGGTCATTCCGGGCGTGTCCATCGGGCCCGACGTGGTGGCAGGCGCGGGTTCCATCATCATCTCGGACATCGAGCCAAACATCAGAGTTGCCGGCGTGCCTGCGAGACAAATAAACCGAAGAGGGTAGACCTATGAACCGAATCGCAGTGGCCCAGCCGAGACTGGCAGGCAATGAACGCAAGTACGTGCTCGACTGTCTCGACACCAGCTGGATCTCGTCGAACGGCAAGTACATTGCCGCCTTCGAGGAATCCTTTGCGGCGTTCTGCGGCGTGAAGCACGCGGTCGCCGCCAACAACGGAACGACCGCGCTCCATCTCGCATTGGTCGCTCTCGACCTGAAGCCGGGTGACGAGGTCATCGTTCCCACGGTGACCTACATCGCGACCGCCAACGCCGTCAAGTACTGCGGCGCGACGCCGGTGCTCGTCGATGTGAGCGCCGACACGATGAACATCGATCCGAATCAGATCGAACGCGCCATCACGCCCCGCACGCGCGGCATCATTCCGGTACATCTCTACGGACACCCGGCCCAGATGGAGGCGGTGATGGCGATCGCGCGCAAGCACAAGCTCTGGGTGCTCGAAGACGCCGCCGAAGCCCACGGCGCCGAAGTGAACGGCCAGCGTGTCGGGGGCATCGGCGACTGTGCGATCTTCAGTTTCTTCGGCAACAAGATCGTCACGACCGGCGAGGGCGGCATGGTGACGACCAATGACGACGAGATCGCAGCCAGGCTGCGCCTCTATCGCGGCCAGGGCGTCGACCCGAAGCGACGCTACTGGTTTCCGGTGATCGGCTACAACTACCGCATGACGAACATCCAGGCCGCGATCGGACTGGCGCAGATGGAGACGATCGATGCGGCGCTGAGCGAACGCCAGGCGCTCGCGCGCATCTATGACAAGGCACTTGCCCCACTCGCCGACGCCTTGGTGTTGCCGACCACGCAGCCAGGCATGCAGCATGTCTACTGGATGTACACGGTCTACCTGCGCGAAGGCGGCGAAGAGCGGCGCGACGCGGTCATGCGGGCGCTCGAAGAACAGGGCATCGAGACGCGGCCGGTGTTCTACCCGATGCACGTTCTGCCGCCCTATCTGGAAGACAAGACCTATCCTGTGGCCGACGAGTGGGCTCAGCGTGGCATCAACCTGCCGACGCACCAGGACCTGACCCAAGACGACGTCAACCGCATCGCGGTTGCGTTGCGCCAAGCCGTGGGCCGATGAAGATTGCGCTTTGTTCGTCCTTCGTCCCATTCGTCAACGGCGGCTACAGGAACATCGTCGAATGGCTCGAGGCCATGCTTCTCGAAGCAGGGCATCGGGTCGAGCGCATCTATCTTCCCGAGGCGGACGAGCCGGAATTGCTCTTCAAGCAGATGGCGGCCTATCGCTTCGTCGACCTTTCCGCTGCAGACCGGATCATCTGTTTTCGGCCGCAGTCCCATCTGATCCCGCATCCGCACAAGATCGTCTGGTTCATCCATCACCTGCGCGTGTTCTACGACTTGTGGGACAGTCCCTACCGCAGCTTCCCCGATGATGCGAAATACCGCGGTATCCGCGACGCGTTGCGCGCCGCCGATACCGCGGCGCTGACCGAGGCGCAGCGTGTCTTCTCGAATTCAAGTGTCGTGTCGGAACGCCTGCGTCGCTACAACGGCGTGGACAGCGAGCCGCTCTTCCCTCCCGTCTACAAGCCGGAGCGCTTTCATCATCGGTCGATGAACGACGAGATCGTCTGCATCTGCCGCATCGAGCACCACAAGCGCCAGCATCTGCTGATCGAAGCCCTGAGCCATTGCAGGACGCCCGTGCGACTGCGCATCGCGGGACGCAGCAGCGGGCCGGACTACCCGCAGCAACTGGCACGGCAGGTTGCGGCACACGGCCTCGGCGACAGGGTCGTGCTGGACGAACGCTGGATCAGTGAGGCGGAAAAGGAGAACCATCTCGCCGACTGTCTTGCCGCCGCCTATGTGCCGCTGGATGAAGACTCGTACGGCTATCCGATCCTGGAGGCTGCGCACGCACGCAAGCCGATCCTCACCACCACCGACGCCGGGGGACCGCTCGAGTTCGTGAGACACGGGCATGACGGACTGGTGTCCGATCCGGCCCCCGAGGCGCTCGCGGCGGCCATGGACCGGCTCTACGCGGACCGCGCTGAAGCACGCCGCATGGGCGAAGAAGCGAATGCGAGGATCGACGCCCTGCACATCGGCTGGCCGCACGTGCTCGAAAGGCTTCTCGCGTGAAGGTCCTCGTCGTCAACAACATGGCGCCCTTCGTCTCCGGCGGCGCCGAAGCCATGGCCAGCCATCTGCAGCGGCAGCTCCAGATCGCGGGCCACGAGGCGGAGGTGCTGCGCGTTCCTTTCCAGTGGGAGCCGGCAACCCGCATTCCCTCGCAGATGCTGATGGCACGTGCCTTCGAGATCCCGAATGTCGACCACGTGATCGCATTGAAATTCCCGGCCTACCTGGCACCTCATCCGCGCAAGACGATGTGGCTGGTGCACCAATACCGGCAGGCCTACGATCTCTACGACGCGGGCCAGACGAACCTGCCCGCGGGCGAACTCGGCGACGACATCCGCCGATTGATCCGAAACGCCGACGACGAGTGCTTCAGAAGCGCGCATCGCATCTTCTCGATCTCGGACGTGACCCAGAAGCGCCTGGCGCACTACAACGGCTTCCGGTCGGAGGTGTTGCGCGCACCGATCAACGATCCGGAAATCTTTGTCGGCGGTGCAGCCGACGGCTACGTCTTCGCGGGTGGCCGCGTCAACGGCGCAAAGCGCCAGCACCTGCTGGTGGAAGCCATGGCGCACGCGGCCGCGAACGTGCGGCTCGTCGTCGCCGGTCCGCCCGACACGGATGCCGACGCCGAACGCCTGCGATCGACGGTCGAGCGTCTCGGCATCCAGGACAGGGTGCGCCTGGATCTGCGTTTCCTCACGCGCAGCGAATACGCGGACTATGTCAATCGATCGTCGGCCGTCGCGTCGCTGCCCTTCGACGAGGAATCATTCAGCTACGTGGCCATGGAAGCCGCGACTGCATGCAAGGCACTGATCAGCACCACCGACAGCGGCGGCGTGCTCGGCCTGGCAAGGGATCGCGAGACCGGCTGGGTGGCCGAGCCTTCAGTGCAGGCGCTGGCGCAAGCGATGAGCGCTGCCTGCGCCAATGCCGCGCGCTCGCGCGAGTTCGGCCAGGCCGCGCACGCGCGCTGGAAGAGCTTCGGCATCGACTGGCCTTCGACGGTGCAGGCGCTGCTGTCATGAAGCTGGTCTTCTTCACGCCCTTCGGAACGGCCTCGGCGATCGGTCGCGTGACGGCGCTGCTCCTGACCAGCCTCGAGCGTCTGGGCCACACGGCCGTCATTGTGCGCACGGAGCGCGACGACCTGCTCGACACCGTGCCGCATGCATGCACGGTCCCGGTGTTGCGGTGGAACGACGAAGCCGACGTGGAAGAGGTGACGCACGATGCCGATGCGCTCGTCTACCAGATCGGCAACAACTACGCCTATCACTGCGGTGGTCTGCACTGGCTCGGCCGCCTGCCCGGGATCGTGTGTCTGCATGACTTCCTCTTGGCACACATGTTTTCGGAATGGTCGCATCGCCGACCCACAGAGGCCGCGTCGGTGCTCGAACGTTGGTATGGAGAACAGGCCCCCCTCGAGTTCTTCGAGGCCTCGGCCTCGACGCCGCAAGCCTTCATGGACATGGCCAGCCAGCTCTATCCAATGACCGAATGGGTCTGCGCGGAAGCCCTGGCGGTCGTGTCGCACAGCCACTGGGGAATGCACCGCGTGGCTGCGTCCTGCGCCGGGCCGCTGAGCGTGCTGGCACTGCCCTACGACGCGCCCGGTGCGGTGCCGGCTGCCATACGCGACGACGAAAGACTGCGCATCGTGACGGTCGGCCATGTCAATCCCAACAAGCGGGTCGACAGCGTGATCCGCGCGATCGGTACCAGCGAACGCTTGCGCGAGACGGTCAGCTACCGGCTCTGCGGCCTGATTCAACCGCACGTCGCAGACGAGCTCTCGGCATTGGCACGGACGCTCGGCGTCGACTTGACCATCTCGGGCGAGATGAGCGACCCCGCGCTGCAGCAAGCGATGGCAGAAGCCGACGTGGCATGCTGCCTGCGCTGGCCCAGCTTCGAAGCCGCCTCCGCCACCACGATCGAGGCACTCCTCTATGGAAAGGCTGTCGTGGTTACCGATGCCGCCTTCTACAGCGAGCTGCCCGACGATTGCGTGCGCAAGGTCGCACCGAGCAGCGAGATCGCCGACCTGCGGGCCGTTCTCGAGGAACTTGCGGCCGACACCGGCGCAAGGCGAGGGATGGCGCGGCGCGGCCAGGCGTGGGCCAAACGGACCTTCAGTGCCGATGCCTACGTTGCCAACCTGATCGAAATGTCGCGACTCGCCGCTGCGGCGCGGCCGGTGCTCGCAATGGTGAAGACGATGGGCGAGTTACTCGACGGCTGGCAGGCCTCGCCCGCACTGCTCACGGCCGACGAGATCGCCGAGCCGCTGGCATTGTTCCAGACTACCCCCAGGCTCCCAAGTCCAGAAAACATTCCATGATTCCCCTCTTTTCTGCCAAGGCCGCGAACGCAGGCCTGGATCTCGAGTCGGTCCTGCTTCGCGTTCTCCGGAGCAACTGGTACGTCCTGGGCGCTGAGGTCACTGCGTTCGAACAGGAGTTCGCCGCCCATGCCGGCGCGGCCGAGTGCGTGTCGCTCGCCAACGGTACCGATGCGCTCGAACTTGCACTGCGCGCCGTGGACGTTGCAGCCGGCGACCACGTCGCCTGTGTCGCCAACGCCGGCTTTTACGGGAGCACGGCGATCCATGCCATCGGCGCCAAACCGCTGTATGTCGATATCGACGCAAAGACATTGAACATGTCGGCCGCCGCGTTCGAGCGGGCCATCCAGCAAGGCCCCAAGGCCGTCATCGTGACCCATCTCTACGGCCAGATGGCCGACATCGAAGCGCTTGCGGCGATGGCGAGCAAGGCGGGCATCAAGCTGATCGAGGACTGTGCCCAATCGCACGGTGCCATGCGCAACGGCCACCGGGCAGGCAGCATCGGCGATATCGGCTGCTTCAGCTTCTACCCAACCAAGAACCTCGGCGCGTTGGGCGACGGTGGTGCGGTCGTCTGCAACGATCCCGCCATCGCGAAGGCCGTGCGCACGCTGCGCCAATACGGCTGGTCGACCAAGTACCACGTCTCGACGCCACACGGCCGCAACAGCCGCCTCGACGAAGTTCAGGCCGCGGTGCTGCGCGCGAAGTTGCCGCATCTCGACGCTGCCAACAACGAGAGGCGCCAGATCGCGGCCCGATACAACGCGGCCTTCGCCGACTTGCCGCTCGGCCTGCCGCCGTCGACGCAGGAAGACTATGTCGGCCACCTGTACGTCGTGCGCATCGATGGGCGGGATGCTTTCCGGGAGCATCTGCGCTCGCGGGATGTCGCGACCGACGTTCACTATCCGCTGGCCGATCACCTTCAGACCGCCTATCCCGGTGCGCAGGTTTCCGGCACGCTCGAGCAGACCGAACGTGCGTGCGACACGGTGGTTTCGCTGCCGTGCTTTCCCGGACTTGCCGACAGTGAGGTCACTCAGGTGATCGACGCGGTACGCGCGTTCTTCGCGCATTGAGGTCGACAGGCATGCTGACGCTCGTCATCCCCGTGTATCGCAATGAAGCGTCTATCCCGGACCTGCTCGATGCGGTGAGCGGTCTGCACCGCGACCTGCACGGCGAGATGGAAGCGGTCTTCGTGATCGATGGCAGTCCGGACCGGTGCTTCGAGCTTTTGCGCGATGCGCTCCCCGCACGCCCGTTCGCGTCCAGGCTCGCACTCCTTTCGCGCAACTTCGGTTCCTTCTCTGCGATTCGTGCCGGCCTGGAACTGGTCGAAAGCGATCGCTACGCGGTGATGGCGGCCGACCTGCAGGAGCCACCGGAACTCGTGCTCGAGATGGACAAGGTGCTGCGTGACGAGCCGGTCGATGTCGTGATCGGCACGCGTCAGGGCCGCGAGGACCCGTTGATGAGCCGCCTGCCCGCACAGATCTTCTGGTGGCTCTACAGGAAGTTTGTGGTGCCAGAGATGCCGCCGGGCGGTGTCGATGTCTTCGGATGCAATCGGGAATTCCGCGACAACCTGCTGCGCCTCGACGAACGCCACAGCTCACTGATCGCCCAGCTCTTCTGGCTGGGATTCCGCCGCAAGCTCATTCACTATTCGCGCAAGTCACGACAGCACGGGAAGTCGGCGTGGACGCTTCGCAAGAAGGTCAACTATTTGATGGACAGCGTGTTCTCGTTCACCGATCTTCCGATCCGATTGCTGGTCCGCGTGGGCGGTACGACCGCTGCTCTGGCCGGCCTGTTCGGCATCATCGTGACGATCGGCAGGCTGGCGGGGATCATCTCGGTGCCAGGTTATGCGATGACGATCCTCACCATTGTTTTTCTCGGCGCGGTCAACTTGTTCGGGCTCGGGATCGTGGGCTCATATGCCTGGCGCATCTACGAAAATACGAAGGGCCGGCCGCACACGGTCATGATGCGAATGCACGAATTCAATCAGGGCGATTAAGACCATGGATCATTTCACGCATCCCAATGCGCTCTGCGAAAGCAGCCAGATCGGTGCGGGCACGCGGGTGTGGGCCTTTGCGCACGTGCTGCCGCAAGCGCGCATCGGCGGCGAATGCAATATCTGCGATCACGTCTTCATCGAGAACGACGTGGTGATCGGCGATCGTGTCACCATCAAATGCGGCGTTCAGGTCTGGGACGGCGTGCGGATCGAGGACGATGTCTTCGTCGGCCCCAACGTCACCTTCACCAACGACCTCTTCCCGCGCAGCAAGCAATACCCCGAGGCCTTCGGCCGCACCACGATCCAATCGGGTGCCTCGCTGGGCGCCAACGCGACGATCCTGCCCGGCATCACGGTCGGCCGCAACGCGATGGTCGGCGCCGGCGCGGTGGTCACGCGATCGGTGCCGCCGAATGCGATCGTGGTCGGCAACCCGGCGCGCATCACGGGCTACGTGGACGCGGCTGCACGCACGGTCGCCGCGAGCGATCCGCAACAGGGCATCAGGGCACCAGGCGTAACCTCCACATCGGTCCGGGGCGTCACGCTGCACACGCTGCGCGCGGTGCCCGACATGCGCGGCAGCCTGTCGGTCGGCGAATTCGAACGCGAGATCCCATTCAAGCCCGCGCGCTACTTCATCGTCTACGACGTGCCCACGGCCGAGACGCGCGGAGAGCATGCGCACCACAAATGCCATCAGTTCCTGGTCGCGGTCAAGGGCGAGGTGAGCGTGGTCGCAGACGACGGCCTGAAGCGCGAGGAATTCAAGCTCGACAAGCCCTCCGTCGGCATCTACCTGCCCGCCATGACCTGGGGGATCCAGTACCGCTATTCGGCGGATGCCGTCCTGCTCGTATTCGCATCGGACTATTACGACGGTGCCGACTACATTCGCGATCACGCGGAGTTCCTGCGCCTCAAGCTCGGCGACGCGAGCCGGGCCTGATTGCGCCCATGGTCGCGAGACAGATCACCTCCCCTTTCGTTCGGTTCCTGGTTTCGGGGGGGGTGAACACCCTCGGCACCTACCTGCTGTATCTTGCGTTGCTTCAGGTTCTGCCGTACTGGCAGAGCTACGCGATCGCATTCGTATCGGGCATCGCGCTCGCGTACGTGCTCAACAGGTTCTTCGTCTTCGGCGCGCCGCGCAGCGAGAAGAAGGCGGCGATGCTGCCGCTGGTCTATCTTGCGCAGTATCTTCTTGGCGCGTTGATCGTGTACCTGTGGGTCGACGTGCTGCACCTGCCGGCTGCGATGGCGCCACTGGCGAGCATCCTCATCACCATTCCCCTCACCTTCGCGGCCAGCCGATGGCTGTTCCGCTGAGACAAGACACATTGCGAATCTTCGCTCGATGAATCTCATGAGACGACCCTGGCTCAGCTTTGCGCTGCCGCCCACCATTCTTGTGCTGCTGCTCTGGTTGCCCTTTGGTTTCAGCCTTCACGGACTGATCGAGGAATGGGGGGTGCTGGGGATCTTCTCGAACACCGGGCCGGTGCTTTTCGTGAAGGCGCACTCGGTGCTGGAGGCGCACCGGCTCCGGCCGCTCACGGTGTTCGCCCATGCCATCGGCTTCCTGCTGGATCGCGATTCGTTCGATGGCTGGCATTGGGTGCTGATCGCGACGCTCGTCCTGAAAGGCGCAGCCGCCTCGTACCTCGCCGCTTTCGCCACGCGCTCGCCACGCTGGGGCGTCTTCTTCGGTCTGCTCGTGCTCCTGTACCCGGCCGACACGATGCAACTGTCGTTCCGCAGCCAGCATATCAACCTGTCTCTGGCAGCGCTGATGCTGGGCGCTGCGCTGTTGGTTCGCGCGCAGGGTCAACGCACGGGATGGGTTCGATGGATCAGCGTACTGGTGGGCGCCTCGTGCATTCTGGCGGCGCAGATGATGTACGAAGTCGCGCTGATGATGGTGGTACTGCCGCTCTTCGTTCTCTGGTGTCGCATTGGAACCCGGCCGACCTGGCTCGAGGTGCGGAAGAATCCCGCGCCGACCCTGGCGTGGATCGCCGCAGCACTCGCGTACGTGCTCTTCGTTCTCTACGCTTCCGCGTCGGGCGGAGCCGCCTATCAGGAGACCATCACCGACCGCCACTCCCCGTTCAAGCTTCTCTTTCACGCGCTTCCGAGGCTCTTCGACGTAGCGCTCGTGCGGGCCCTCGTCGGAGGGTGGTACGACGCCTGGGGCATGGGTGTCAAGGAATTCCATCGCTACGGGTACCTCTTCGCCTTCGGCTTGATCTGTTCGGCCTGCGTTGTCGTTTTTCCCCGCAATGAGCAGACAGCTCCGCCTGCCGACGGCGTCGCGGGAAGGTTCAGCGAGCGCCATTTGCGGCTTCGCCTTGTCATCTCCGGCCTGATCCTGCTGATGCTTGGCTATGTGCCGTATCTGTTCTCGGGCTCGCACGTGCTCATCTCCCAGCGCACCTTCCTGTTCGCGACCTTTGGCGCGGCCTTGGTGGTCGTGGCCGTGGTGATGAGCCTGGCGAGAGTGTCGAAGCTGCTGGCCTGTGCCGCCGTGGTGTTCTTCATGACGGCCGGTGCGGCAGCACAGCTGTATCAGTTCCATCACTACGTGAACATTTCGGAGGCGCAACGCAAGGTCTTGCGCGCCATCGTCGAGAATTTCAATGGCGACATGCAGGGCGGCAAGACGCTGGTGATCCTCGACTATTCGAATCAGCTGTCCCACACCTGGCTCCTGCGCGATAATCTCGACTCGGCTTTGACCTATCTCTACGACAAGCCCATTTCTCTGCCTGACATCTGCTTGATGCCCGACGGCGACTGGCAGCGACTGGATTCCATAGGGCGCTCCGGTCGTTGTATCGAAGACTCGCAGAACTGGACCTTCAAGGCTGCGGGTCCACTACCGAACACAGCCACCCCGCCTGCCGCGGACATCGTGCGGCCCAAGTCGCGTGTGATCCAGATCGTGATCAATGAGGATGGCAGTGTGGTTCCCGACAGGGCGCTGGACGCGTACCGCGAGCAACTCGCATCGGCCGATACGCCCGCAGCGAGGCGCTACCGCAATATCTTGAATCCCGTGCCACAGAGGGTGCATCTCGATCTGTTCAAGGCTGTCACGCCCGGCGCGAGCTATCGCTGGGATTTCGGAGATTGGTGGAGCCTCGAGCAACCGTTTCGAGGCACCGGCTGGCGGGAGGCGGACTGGAGCGCAATAGGCTATTTGCACCATGATGCGGCTGCCTGGAAGTCGCAAGAAAAATCGAGGCTGCTCTTCGAGATCTTGCCTGTCGACAAGGCGTACAGGCTGACCGGGCATTTCGACATGGTCCGCAATGCCGCGATCAAGGACAGCATAAGCGTGCGCGTCAACGACGTGAGGGTGCCGTTGGTCTGGTCGCCGCCTTACAAGTTCGGTGCCGAGATTCCCGAAGGAACACTCCGTGCAGGCACGAACACGATCGAATTCGATTCGAGCGTAGACAACACCTTCTATGACCTGTCTGCGAGGTTGAGCGAGATCGAGATTAGGCCGGAAGACTAGAAATGTCGGGCGTTTCTTCCAATCATGGGAAGCCACTCGGATCAGACGGTAACTCTGCAATCGAAATACGTTGCACCGGCTTGAACCGTTCGACCGCCGTCGCCTCACAGCCTTTCGGCGAAAAAAAACTCCAGCTACGTCGCCATGAGGCGGCAACCGCATCAAAGCCGATCATCGGCACGACTGACGGCGGCGTGCTGGGTCACGCGCGAGGATGAATCCGGCGGAGTCTGCGAGCCAGACGCTGCCTCGATGGCACGCGCCTTGAGCGACGTCGAAGTCGACGCGCAGCGCACGCGGGCCCTCGACGAGGCGGCGCATGCGCCATGGAACAGCCATTGAATCGACTGATTCGCCACAGCGCATGCCCTGGTGTCATGAAGTTTGTCTTCTTCACCCCTTTTGCGCGCGCCTCGGAGATTGGCCGCGTGACGGCGCTGCTGGGCGGAGCGCTCGACCGCCTTGGGGCACACGACTGTCGTAGTCAGAACCAAGCGCGAGTCGAAGATGCCGAGGCACGCCAAATCATGATGGAGCGTGTCAGCGTTGGGCACAGAAGACCTTCTCCGCGGATTCATACATTCGCCATTTGGTCGAACTCGGCCTCGAGTGACCGCTGCAGGGCCAGTGATCGACATTGAACAGAGTCTGAGCGCCGCCATGAACGAATCGAACGCAACGCCCCACCTTTTGGTTACGGACGATATCGCCGAACCTCTCGCGATCTTCCAGCGGCTGACAGGCGGCACACGCGAACATGCGGGCCGCCGAAGCGGCGCGGCCGTTCAGTGCGCGCTCATCCCAGTGACGAGATCCTAGTCCTGCAGCAATTGCGCTTTGGACACGCAGCACATGGTGCCCGCCACCGTGGCCTTCTTGATGAGACCCGGGGGAAGGTATTCGCAGTGCGAAATGACACCGGCGCTGTCAATCTTCCGAAGAAACGCCGGCAGCGCCCTGCCGATGTCAGCTCCGAAAGCGTAGCTCGACACATAGAGCACATTGATCGGCTGGCGACCATGCTGGAACGCGAAATAGCTAGAGCCGTCGACCACGAGGCGCGAATCGCCGTCACGGATGCTGCATTGCGCGGCCAGCGTCTGCATCTGCGAGCGACGGTCGTCGCTCAGGAACACTGGTGTGGACAGGGGTTGCTCCGAAATGACAAAGTCGTCAGCCCTGGCAAGCGCGAAGAGCTTGGGGGCGACGAGGGCAAAAAGAATGACTGCGCTCACGAACGTCAATGTCGCGGCATAGAACGCGACCAGGGAAGCGCCTCTTTTCACCCTCGGCGCGACGGCTTCGGTTCCACGAACTGCCAGCATCAACATCAGGATGAATGCGGGAAGGATCAGTCCCGGCGTGTAAAAGTGCCAGATTGAAACGCTGTAGATGCTGGCATGCGCCACCAAAGACAAGAGCAGCGATAGTGCCAAGAGGCTTGCCGGGCCAAGACTTCGCCGTCTGAGGTCGATGACTGCGCGAACTAGCACGAAGATAACAAGTGACGCGATCCCTGCAGCGAGGCTGGCTTTGAGGATCGTGCCGAAGACGAGCAGCAACGTCTCGAACCTGAACGAATCGATTGGCGGGAGCCAATTCGATTGAAAGTTCATCGTGACGGGCACTCGATCGAGCACGGCGCCGGGCGCCATGGCGAGGTTTCGTACGGCTGACTCGAAAAACATCATCGGCTGCGCAAACAGCAGTCGGAAATCCAGTGTCTGCTGGACAAGCATTTGCGAGACCAGCGGCGCATTCGTGCACTGACCGATGGATTTCGCGTGCTGGAAGGTCTGCAGAATCATGTACACCGTCAGCGGCAACATTGCCATCCACTGCCAGCCACCTCGGCGAAATACCAGCGCACAGGACACGAGCATCACAGGCGCAAAGAACAGCGCTTTTGGATGCGCCAGCAGGAACACCGAGCTCACAATCGCGAATAGAACGGCTTTCATCCACCGTGTCGACAATCTGTCTTGGCGGGTAATGGCCAAGTAGAGCGGCATCAGACAATAGAAGGTCAGTGCGATCACCATCAGCTGTTCAGATCGTGCAAGGATCAAAACAAGGGGCAGCACACCGAGAAGGTTCAGGCCCAGCACGAAGGCTTGAAAGCTGCGCCGAGGAAGAAACTCCTGAGGATTGCACCCTGCCCAGATCCAGAGGATCGACAGCCACACCAGGCACAGCGCGATGCCTCGGAATCGAAGACCAAGCTCGCTCGCGCCTCCGTACAGCAGCGCGTTCACAGCAGCACCGGGATACCAAGAAGCAGGAATCGGCAGCGCAAGATCTCGACACTGCGGCAGTAGATTGAGAAGCCGTCCGCCCTCAACGAAAAAGCGCGACCGCACCATCTGCATCGCAACTTCGTCTGAATACAATGGCACCAGCCACGCCAGCGCAACAACCAACAGCGCCGACACCGCTACAGCTGCGATAAGCAGTTTCTCAGACGACTTCATGGCGGAATGTCGAACAGCACACTGCGCGCGAGCGCGAGCTCGCGGTGCAACTCACGGATGCTATGCGAGAGCACTACTGCCATCGGCCATCGATCCAGTTCGCGGCGGAGGCTCCAGAGACCTTTCGCTCCCAAGCACGAAGCAGGAAGTCCTGAAACTCCGCGCTGGCGTCGGTGCTCTCGACGAAACGTAGAGATTTCTCGCGGATCTCGCTGCTTAGCTGTTGCCGCCACGCTGGATCCTTGGCGATTTTGACCGCAATGCTGACATACTCTTCGCGACTTCTCGCCGTCAGGCCTTCTACACCGATGTACTCATAGATCGCAGAAGTCCATTCGCCGAACGGAATGCCCGAGGGCAACGTCACGATAGGCACTCCAAGCATGGCTCCATCGAAACTAGATGACATCCCGCACAGTGGATAGGAGTCGAGGCAGCAGTCAACAGCCCGCAACAATCGATGAGCGTCATCCTTCGGTAGCGCAGGAACGAACACGACGCGCGCGAACAGAGGCCCCAACTTCTCTTGCAGTCGAATCCTGAGGTTCTTGTATTCCGCCCGCAAGAAAACGAGGATCCCCTCGGAATCTCGCTCAAGCAGATCGACAAAGATCTTGTCCATCTCCGGATGAACCTTTGGTGGCGTGTTGGCGCAAAGGTAGACACGGGCTTCGGCTCCGCACTTTAGCAAACGTTGACGGACTTCAGTCCTTTCTGCCCGCGAGATCGGTACCGATTGTTGCTCGGCCGGGCGCTCGATCCAATAGGGTGGATGCTGGAAGTAGGCCACCGAGCTGGCATAGAATGTCGACGGATTCTTGGGCTCGGCCAGACCCCATGAAATGTAGTAGTCCGAGTTCTTGAGGCCGTCTGTCCAGTTGGGCTCGAGAAGCACCATTTGGAGTGGCGCCAGCCGAGCCATCATTGGATAAAAAGCCGCAGCAACAGCAGGTCCGGAAATGATGATGTCGAGGCGCTCGTTGGAAATCGTCTCGATGGCTGCGTACATGTCGATGTCGGAGTACTCGACCACTGCATCCGCACGCTCGCACCACTTTTTCGAAGCCGGTGTCTGACCTTGCTTTCCTGGACGCAGGTAGATCGTCTCGAAAAGGTCATCGTCCAGTTGAGTCAACAGGCCTGACATCATCGGCATGGAATCGTGCACATTGAAGCCGACTCGCAGTTTTCGCTTTGCACCGCCTCCCGTCGTTGCGGGCATATTTACATGTGGCGCGACATGGTCGAGCCGGGGCCAGGTCGAGAATGCCATCGATTCGAAGGCGGCCATCGCCTCGCCATAGAGCCGGGGTACAGCGTGGCAGAAGATCAATTGCCAGGGCGTCCAATTTGCCGTGACGTCCGAAATAGGGTCGGCCAACACCTTTGGATCGCTCGTTATCGATTGCGCCGCGCTGATGAACGAGCGTACAACCTCTTCCGGATCGGCTGAATAGTGCGGAATCATCGGCAGCGTGAGGTCGTGAAGGATCTTCAGCGCACGTCTCTCGGCATCGTCGTACCCTGCCGCTGGCGCATCGATCGCCGCAAAGAGTTCGGCATCGATGTCTGGATTGGTATCGAGATACTTGCAAAAAAATGCCACCACGCGCGCAACCTCGATCGGCAGAGGCTTCTCTCGCAAATGCGCCGTCAGCTCGCGTCTGAGCACGCCGAAGGTCTGCGGGTCGAGTTCCGCTTCCAGATCTTTCAGGTTAACTATGAAGTCGACCGGCGCCATGCGGCTCGCGGCCTTGTAGAAGTCCAGAGCGGACAGCGGCGCAATGCTCATCCCGCTCCTCAGCTTCTGCAGAAATCGGGCGTAGCGCTCATAGTTGAGGCTCCGAGCACATATCTGCAGGTACAAGGTTAGAAGGTCATTCAGGCAGCCAAATTTTGACTGCCCGGCCTCCAGCACGTCTAGGCATTGCTCCGGTTTTTCGAGTCTCAGCAAACCCAGCGCGGAGTAATAGCAATCATCGGGCGTATTCGGATCGCGCTGCGCGAGGCGCTTGTAAATTTCCATTGCATCGTTTCGACGAGCTAGCCGCGAAAACAGTTCGGCCACACCCCACAGCGTCTTTGCATCCGTTGAATTCGCTTTGACAAGCTCCAGCTTTTGATCTGCGAGCCCCAAGAGTCCGTGTTTGAGGCAGTAGTCGATCAATGACACTTGAATCGCTGGTGTCTGGAATCGCTCGAAAAGTAACGTGACGACATACTCCCGGTCTTGGCCGTCTACGCCAATGAATCGACCCATTCGCTCGACCTGCCCAATCTCGACGCATATTCGAGCAAGTTGCTCGAGCAAACGATCGGACTGCGGAACGCGCTCGAGTCCCGCCTCGAGACAAGCGATGGCAGCGTACTTATCGCCCTGACGTTCATTGGCAAGCGCTGCAAAGAAGAAGTCGTCGGGCGTCTCGGCCACGCGGCTTGACAGATTGCGATAGATCGAATCGGCCTCTTCTCGCAGCTGGTTCTGAAGCATGACGTCTGCCAGTTCCCAAAGCGCCAGCGAAGACCTGAACTCCGTTCGTGCGATCTCGATTCGATTCATGGCGAGCGCACGACTCTCCCCATTCAAGAGATGCGCAATCAGGTTCACCTGGATATGAGGATCCGCAAATTTTAGGAACAGCGCTTCATGCGCCTGCCTCGAGTTGGCCGCGTTTGAAGAAACCCATGTCGCCAATTGATCGACGCGACCACTCCCCGAGCAGATCCGTCCAAAATTCTGCAGTAACGACTGGTCTTCTGGATATCTCCGAAGGCCAGCCTCGAAAATCTCGAGCGCACGATCGACGTTCTGCAAGCGAGATTCGGAAAGGGCGGCGAACATGAACTCAGATGCCGTTTCGACGGGCCGACTCGCCAGCAGGCGATAGATCTCATTCGCTGCTTCTCGCCGGTTGCCTTGCAAGAATTCATCGCCAAGAGACCACAAGCCCTCCAGGCGTTCCATGCGACCAACGACAGTCGACAGGCTCTGAGTCGGCCATCCCCTGGTCGCATCTTGCAGAAGGATACGAATCAGGTCGATCTGCGTTTCGGGGGTTGAACACGCAGCGATGAACTCATCCCTGGCCTTGTCTGTCGAGCCGTGCATGGCGGAAAGAAAGGCGACCCCCTTGTCTGACCTTTGCTGCGCCAGACACCGTTGAACGTAGGCACCCAATATGGCCGCCGATTGAGGGTACACGCGCAACCCTTGCTCCAACCGATCGATGGCGCGATCCCACTCGCCGCGTCTCTCGGAAGCCAACGCGGCACGGAGGAAGTCAGACTCGTTGCGAGGCTTGGTGCGCTCGATCCGGTGATAGATCTCTGCGGCCAACCGCTCGTCATTGCTTGATTCCGCCGCTTCGGCTTGATTCCACAGATTCTGAGAGCCCGTAGACCTCCGCGTCAGGAGACCGATCAACGACTTGAACTTCATAGGGCGTGCACTTAGATAGGCCGGATGGTATGAGTGGGCGTCAGAGAGCCTCGAAGGTCAGGTAGTCAGCCAACGTAAGCTCGCCTCGCCTTGCTCGTTCAAACCCTTGTATTGCGGCGAACGATGCAGAGGCACATGAACGCTCTCTTGTCGTCAGTATTTTTTCCAGACCACGCGATTCACATAGTCGACATAGCTATGAACGATCCGCAGCACCTTGTCCGACACGTTAGGCATGCTGTAGTCGGCCACCAGACGCAAGCTGCGCTGCTCCCCACGCGACTGCGAGGCGAGAATCGCAAGACCCTGTCGCACGCGCTCGGGCTCGAGCCCGACCATCATCACGGCCGCCTCCTCCATGCCTTCGGGCCGCTCATGGGCCTCGCGCAGGTTGAGCGCCGGGAAGTTGAGGATCGACGATTCCTCGTTGATGGTGCCGCTGTCCGACAACACGGCCCGTGCCGACTTCTGCAGCTTCACGTAGTCGTGAAAGCCCAGCGGCTTCAGCAACCGCACCCGGGGATGGAATGCGACCGCCATCGCGTCCACGCGCTTCTGCGTGCGCGGGTGCGTCGAGACGATGACGGGCAGGCCATAGTCTTCTGCGACGGCGTTGAGGGTGGCGACCAGCTTCCCAAAGGAGCGGTCGGATTCAATGTTCTCTTCGCGATGCGCGCTGACCACGAAGTACTGGTCCGTCGTCAGCGACAGGCGCTGCAGGACATCGGACGCATCGATCTGCGGCAGATAGTGGTGCAACACCTCGTACATGGGGCTGCCGGTCTTGATGATCTGGTCCGGTGGCAGGCCCTCGCGCAGGAGGTAGTCGCGCGCGATGGTGCTGTAGGTCAGGTTGATGTCCGAGGTGTGGTCGACGATCCGGCGGTTGATCTCCTCGGGCACGCGCAGGTCAAAGCAGCGGTTGCCGGCCTCCATGTGGAAGATGGGGATCTTGCGCCGCTTCGCGGGGATCACGGACAGGCAGCTGTTGGTGTCGCCCAGCACCAGCACGGCCTCGGGCTGTTCCTGCGCCAGCACGCGGTCGACCTCGATGATGAGATTGCCGATGGTGTGCGCCGCGCCCGTGCTGTTGGCCGCGCTGTTCAGGAAATGATCGGGCTTGCGGATCTTCAGATCTTCGAAGAAGACCTGATTCAGCTCATAGTCGTAGTTCTGGCCCGTATGCACCAGCACGTGATCGCAATGCGCATCCAGCGCCGCGAACACGCGCGACAGGCGGATGATTTCGGGCCGGGTGCCGACCACGGACATGACTTTGAGTTTCTTCATGGGAATCACACCGGGCAGGCGAAGGTGTCGGGCCGGCTGCGGTCGAAGAGCTCGTTGGCCCAGAGCATGACGACCATCTCGTCGTCGCCGATGTTGGTGATGTCGTGGGTCCAGCCCGGCACGGTTTCGACGATCTCGGCCTTGTCACCGCTCGTGACCAGTTCGTAGGTCTCTTGCGTCTGGATCTGGCGGAACTTGAATCGCGCCCGGCCCTTGATGACCAGGAACTTCTCGGTCTTGCTGTGGTGGTAGTGACCGCCGCGCGTGATCCCCGGATGGGCGGTGAAGTAAGAGAACTGGCCGCTGTCAGGGGTTCGCAGCATTTCGACGAAGACACCCCGCGGATCTCCATGGCTGGGCACGGCGTACTTGAACTCTTCCACGGGCAGCGCGCTGACATAGGTGCTGTACAGGGCTCGCACCAGGCCACTGCCGACGCGCTCCGTGACCAGTGTTTCCCTGCTTTTCCTGAATCGCTGGATCAGATCGGCGATTTCGCCCACGGTGGTCGTGTACTGCGGGGTGACCGTCGAAAACCCTTCGACATCCACCGCGGCATCGGCGCCATCGAGCAGTTGGATGAAGCGCGCCACCAGGTCGTCGATATACACCAGCGTGAGGGGCGCTGCCGGGTCGCGCACTGCGATGGGCAGGCCGCGCGCGACGTTGTGGCAAAAAGTGGCGACGGCCGAGTTGTAGTTGGGGCGACACCACTTGCCGAACACGTTGGGCAGTCGAAAGACGTGCGCCGGGAATCCGTGGCTCGCGGCGGCCGCGAAGACCGCTTGCTCGGCGCCCAACTTGCTCTGGCCATAGGGATTGTCCTGCGCGGCCTGGATCGAGGAGGTCAACGCCACGGGCACCTTCTTGCCGCCGGCGTCGATCTGGCGGCAGATCGCGTCGCACAGCGACTCGGTCAAGCCGCGGTTGCCGATGGCAAATTCCCCGGGATCTTGCGGCCGATTCACCCCAGCCAGATGGAAGACGAAGTCCACGCCCTGCAGCATCGCAGGCAGCTCGGCCACATCGTTGTCGGCTTCGAAGGACACGAGTTCCACGTCCTGACGCTCCGCCAAGGCCTGGCGCAGATTCTTTCCAATGAAGCCGCCGGCCCCGGTGACCAATACCTTCACTGCCTAGCCCTCCAGGATGGCGGGCTCACCGCGCGTCACCTTCTGCATGAAATCGAGCTTGAGCAGCAATTGCTTCATGCCTTCCACATCCAGGCGAGTGGTGTTGTGGGAGTTGTATTCTTCGCCATGCAATGCAAGCGTGATGCGGCTCTCACCCTCCTCGACGAACTTGGCGTAGTTCAGGTCTCGGCCATCGGGCGGCACGCGGAAATAGTTGCCCAGATCCTCGGCGCAGGCACGCTCTTCCTTGCTGAGAAGAGATTCGTACAGCTTCTCGCCGTGGCGTGAGCCGATGATGTTGACCGGATGTTCCTTCCGTCCCATCAACTCCAGGATCGCTTGGCTCAGGATCTCCATCGTCGCAGCCGGCGACTTTTGCACGAAGATATCGCCATTGCCTCCATGCTCGAATGCGTAGAGCACCAGATCGACCGCGTCGGCCAGCGTCATCATGAACCGGGTCATCGCGGGGTCGGTGATGGTGATCGGGTGGCCATCCATCACCTGCTGCACGAAGAGCGGGATCACGGAACCACGTGAAGCCATCACGTTCCCATAGCGCGTGCCGCAGAGGACAGTGCCCGTGCCTTCAAGATTGCGGCTGGCTGCGACCATCACCTTTTCCATCATTGCCTTGCTGATGCCCATGGCATTGATGGGATACACGGCCTTGTCGGTGCTCAAAACGACCACGCGCTTGACGCCCGCGTTGACGGCATGTTCGAGCACGTTCTCGGCACCCAGCACGTTGGTGCGCACCGCCTGCATGGGATAGAACTCGCACGACGGCACCTGCTTGAGCGCTGCCGCATGGAAAACATAGTCCACGCCGCGCATGGCCGAGACCAGGCTGCGGCCGTCGCGCACGTCACCGATGTAGAACTTGAGCTTGGCGTCGTTGTAACGCTTGCGCATGTCGTCCTGCTTTTTCTCATCGCGGCTGAAGATTCGGATCTCGCCTATGTCGGTGGTCAGAAAGCGCTGGATGACGGCATTGCCGAAAGACCCGGTTCCCCCGGTGATCAGGAGGGTTTTCTTGTTGAATGGCTTTTGCATTTCTGTGTTCTGGAAGCTGTGACGAGAATTTCGGGCGGATTCTCACTTTAACTTAAGCGGTGCTCGGTACTTCACGCTGAGGATCGCACCGCGCCGAGGCATCAGGAGCGTATCGACAACGTTTGCTCAAGCACGCCCACGACCTTGTCCTGCTGCTCTTTCGTCAATCCTACCCAGAGAGGCAGACGAATCAGGCGCTCCGATTCCCGTTCGGTGATCGTCAGGTCACCGTGCGCACGGCCATAGCGCCGACCAGCGGGCGAGGAATGGAGCGGAACGTAGTGGAACACGGACGAAATCTCGGCTCGCTTCAACGCATCGAGCACCTGCTGGCGATCGATGCTCGGCTCCAGCAGCACGTAGTACATGTGCGCGTTGTGCTGGCATTCCTCGGGCACGATCGGCCGCCTGAGCGCGCCGCGGGCCTCCAGCGGCTGCAACATGGCGTGGTACCGGTCCCAGGCCTCAAGACGGGCCTGCGTGATGCGCTCGGCTTCTTCCAGCTGGGCCCAAAGGAAGGCAGCGATCAATTCTCCGGGCAGGAAGGACGAGCCGAGGTCCTGCCAGGTGTATTTGTCGACCTCGCCGCGGAAAAAGCGGCTGCGATCGGTGCCTTTCTCCCGAAGGACCTCCGCGCGCAGCGCGAGCGCCGGATCGTTGACGAGCAATGCGCCACCTTCGCCGGAGATCACATTCTTGGTCTCATGAAAACTGAAGGCCCCGAGGTCGCCGATGCTGCCCAACGCGCGCCCTTTGTAGCTGGCCATGACGCCCTGCGCCGCATCCTCGACGACCTGCAATCGATGCCGCGCAGCGATCGCCATGATCGCGTCCATCTCGCACGCGACACCGGCATAGTGCACCACTGCGATGCCTCGCGTACGTGCAGTGATCGCGTCCTCGATCAGCTTTTCATCGATGTTCAACGTGTCGGGCCGGATGTCTACGAACACCGGAACACCGCCACGCAGCACGAAGGCGTTGGCCGTCGATACGAAGGTGTACGAGGGCATGATGATTTCATCGCCGGGCTGCACATCAAGTAACAGCGCGGCCATCTCGAGCGCCGCAGTACACGAATGCGTGAGCAGCGCTTTGTGGCTGCCGGTGCGCTCTTCGATCCACCGATGGCAGCGCGTTGTGAAGGGCCCATCACCGGCGAGGCGGCCGTTGAAATGCGCCTCGGCGATGTAATAAAGCTCCTTGCCCGTCATGTGGGGCCAGTTGAAGGGAATCCTGTTGCTCGTCATGTAATGTCCTGCTCGTCTGTAGGTTGGCAGCGTCGCGCCGTTACTGCACGGCGCAACGATAGTGCGGCGGCTGCGCGCCCGGCTCCGCCTCCCGGTCGACCCGTTGCAATTCGCTACGGTGGTGTTCGCGGCAATAGGCGCCGAGCAAACGCAGCGACTTGTCGGTGGCCAGGAGCGGCACGCCCTCGGTGCTCAGAAGCCGCGCAACCATGCCCCGGCCGCGCCGCTCCTCGGCGCTCGCGACCGAGAAGGGCGCCAGCGTGGAAACGCCCAGGCCATAGAGCTGGTAGTGCATGGCTTCCTGCGAGGCACCGAAGACCCGGTAGACCGCCTCGAAGGGAAATCCTACGCCCCAGATCACCACGGGGTCGGTCGGAAAGCCGGCGATCTGGCTCCGGGCGGCCGCGTCCGCCGTCCGGGCTGCGCGCGATTCGTCGAGCACTTGGACCGCGTTCGCCACCATCGCCAGCGCCAGGGCCATGCTGAAGACTCGCCCGCGCACCCCTTGCAGTCGGACGCCGCGCAGCATCGGGGCGATCGCCAAAAGACCAACGGCCGGCAGATAGACACGGATGATCCCTGGCCGGCCGAAGAAGCCGATCGCAACGATCGCGGCGAGGAAGACGGCCCAGGCCAGCAGCATCCGGCGGCTGGGCCACAGCACCGTGCCGAGCACCGCGACGAGCACCAGCATCAGGAGGGCGCCGTGCCCCAGGGCCTGCATGCTGGCGCCCACATGGAAGCGATCGCGCGCCGGGCGCTCCGAGGCATCTGCCAAGAGGGCTTTCAGGCGCGCCGGATCGGCGATCTTCGGATCGACGAAGAACCATTGCTCCACGAGTTCGACGTCGTTCAAGCTGTAGCCGTGCCGTGCGGCGATCTCCGGATGCTCGCGTAGCGAGTCGCCGGCATGGAAGTCCGTCAAGCGCGCCCGCGCCGGGTTA
Source organism: Variovorax sp. SRS16 (assembly GCF_901827165.1). NCBI lineage: Bacteria > Pseudomonadati > Pseudomonadota > Betaproteobacteria > Burkholderiales > Comamonadaceae > Variovorax > Variovorax sp. SRS16. The sequence continues at coordinate 741,229 of NZ_LR594666.1, read as the reverse complement.
AGCGCATTGAAGGGCTGCCAAGCCTCGACGCGGTAAGACGCCTCGTCGATCCACACGGCGGCGCCTATCGCACACATCACCACCACGATCGCAAGCCGTGCGGCGCCAGCGCGCAGCATGCGCCAGGACAGCAGGGGCAGCGCCACGGCCAGCACGAGCATGAACTCCTGGCTGCGGATCAGGAAGCTCGCGAAGGCCAGCAACGCTGCGGCCGCCAGCAGCCAGCGCCGGCCATCGACCGCGAAGGCCAGCCATAACGCCAGCGCCGCGATCGTCAGCAGGCCGGCGTTGAGCGTGAACTGCGGAAAGAGGATCGGCCGCGCAAAGACCAGCGCGGCCGCGGCCAGGCTGGTCCAGGCATCGATGCCGAGCCTTCGCAAGCCGTACAGCAGGCCGGCGCAGGCCAGGAAGATGGCGGCGATCGTGGCGCTCGAATAGCCGAGCAAGCCGCCGACCGTCGGGATGCTGCGGGCCAGGTAGCCCCACAGCAGGTTCGAGAACATGAGCTGCGGCGCAGCGCCCGGGGCGGCGATGCCGTAGCCGTGGACGATCATGGACATCGCGACGTCGTCGTTGGTCTCCCAGCGCGGCGCGCACAGGCTCCAGAGCACGCCCATCAGCGCGGCCGCCAGGGCAAGCGCCAGCGCCAAATCGACGCGCTCGGAACGCCGGCTCTCCGGCCGGGAACTAGCCACGCGCAATGACCACGGTGCCGACCACGATCAAGGCCATGCCGACGAGCTTGGCCAGCGTGACGGGCTCGTCCAGCAGCCAGGCGCTCAAAACCAGCACCACGACGAAGTTCAGGCTCATGAACGGATAGGCATGGCTGAGCTCGAACTTGGTCATCGCCGCGATCCAGGTCAGGGATGCGAGGAAGGCGGCCGCCAGGCCCGAGACGATCCAGGGGTCGATCAGGACGCCGAAGACATAGCTCGCCTTGTCGGCGAACTCCAGCGGCAGCGGCCCGTGCGAAGCCACGCGCCACTTGAGCACCAGCTGGCCGTAGACGGTGAACGCGATCGTGGCCGCGATGTAGAGATAGTCGGCGAGCCGGGCCATCATGCAGCGTCCTGGATGGCGAGGCCGAAGCCGGTGCGGCCGTAGCCGTTGCCGTTATAGAACATGTAGCGCGCGCCGCCGTGCTCCAGCACGAAGGGGTATTCGATCATCTCGGCATCCCAGCCCGCGTCGGACACGTCGATGCCGGCGTCCTGCAGGCGCAGCGTCCAGCCCTCCCCGTCCGCGCTCCAGGCATAGCCGATACGGTAGCTCTCGCCCGCGCCGCTGCGGTACGAGAACCACATGTGCCAGCCGGCCGCGTCCCGGGCCACAGTGGGCCGAGAGAAGGCCTGCGCCTCGCCCAGCGCATAAGGGACGGCCAGCCCCCCGCGCTGCCAGCGATCGCCATCGTCGGATACGGCCCCTTTGATCACATGCACCATCTCGCCGTTGCCGCTGTCCCAGCTGTCGGTGGAGCCATACCACATGCGCCACCGGGCATTCGGCTCATCATGCAGCACCCAAGGATAGGAAAGACTCACCGAATCATCGGCATCCAGCGGCATGAAGGGCCCGTCGCCGTCCAGCGTCAGCCGCAATCGGTCGTCGACCCGCAGACGCCCGATCTCGCCGCGCCAGTGCGCGTCGGGCGGGTTCAGCCAGCCCATGAAGAGGATGTAGCGGCCCGTGGGCGTGCGGTAGCAGTTGCCGATACTGACGCCATCGGCATGGAAGCTGCCAGCCGGGCCATGCTCGAAGAAGGGCTCCGCATGCTCGCGCACGATCCGGCGGGCCACGATGTCGATGTCGACCGCTCCCACCGACGAACGGTTCGCCGCATCGCGCCCGCTGTAGAACACGCGGTAGACGTCGCCGTCGAGTTGCACAGGCAAAGGGTTTGCAGCATGCGTCGAGAGCTTCGGATGGCGCCCCTCGCGCTGGGGATCGTAGAGCCGCCCGAGCTTTCTCCAGGCGCCCGTCATAGGCCGCGCAACCGGTGGCTCGGCACTTTCGAGCGCTCGGTGGCGGCGCCGAGGTACACCCCGCCGGCTTCGGCATCGGCGAGCATCAGCGCACCGGCACCGATCACGCAGCGCTCTCCGATCGTGATGTGATCCCGCAACGTGGCATTCACTCCGACAAAACATTGCTCACCAATCACCACGCCTCCCGACACCACGATGTGCGAGGCCAGGAAGCAGTGGTCGTGGACCACCGAATGGTGCCCGATGTGATTGCCACTCCATAGCGTCACGTTGTTGCCGATCTTCGCGAACGGTTGAATGGTGTTGTCCTCGAGGATGAAACAGTTCTCGCCTATTTGGCCGTCAATGAGCACGGTCGCCTGGGAGCTCACATAGCTGGCGATGGCGTAGCCCTTGGCTTTCGCGGCCAAATATTTTTCCTTCCGGACTGCATTGAGCTTTGCATAGCTCAGGGCCACGAACATCGCGTGGTTGCCGGGTGGACATCGGTCCACGATGTCTTCGAACGGAATGACCGGCAAATCGCAGAACCGCGAGGCGTCCATGTAGGCCGCATCGACCGTGAACGCGACCACCTCGAATCGGGAATCACTTTTGAAATAGTAGTGAGCCAGCTGAGCGATCTGGCCGGTACCGAAGATTACGAGACGTTCGGTCATGCGAGCTTCCTCACCAGGATCGTAAATTCGTAAAGGCCGTAATCATGAAGCAGGGCAACGTTCCTGGCGTAACGCCGCTTGCAGCGATCGAAAAGCTGGCACGGGTCCGCGTAGTAGAGGTCTGCCCGCATCCGCTCCGGGTCCGAATAGGACGTCAGACAATTGAACGCGAAACCCAGCCGACTGCCGCGATCGAGCTGGTCGAGCGTGTCTTCCACATACGCCCGCCATTCCGTCTCGGTGCGCCCGAGCTTCACGTTGAATATCCCGCTCGCAATGCTGTAGTCGCTCACGTCGTCCGCCGAGTTCGCCTGCAGCAGTCTCACTTTGGCGCGAGCTTGCAGGCGTTCGCGCGCCGCTTGAATCATCGATTCAGCGACATCCACACCCAGATAGCTGAAGTCGTGACCTTTGGCGACCAGATGGTCATGGAGGGCGCCGTAGCCGCAGCCCAGATCGGTCACTGAGTAGGGTCGGCCGCCATCTATCACACGGCATAACTCCTCGAAGCGCGCGTTCTGCCCTTTCTCGTCATTCCAGTCCACGCCGCGAGAACTTTGGCCGTGCTCGTCCAGCTTGTTCGAATAGTAGCTTGCCACCTCCGACAGGATCCCCATTCTTTCGGACTCAGCCATGAATTGACTCCTCGCTCGGTTTGACTTCGAAGTACAGGACGAGCGCGCTGTCCGAACGCGCAAACAGCTTCTGGAGCCAATGCAGCGGACTCATGGTCACGCGGTTGAGGACCATGCCAAGCACAGTCGGAAATTTCGTCTTGAAACTGACTTCGCGTCGCCCGGATTGCTTGGTCCGTTCCAGCGCTGACAACGTCAGCTTGGCGCTCTCGCTCTTGCGGACCAAATAGTTGGACAGTGGCAACAACAAGTTGGAAACAGGAAAAGTCAGGCCCGCCATGTGCAGGATTCTCCATCGGTTGCTCGCCGTGAGCTTGGCAAAGCTGGATCGGGTATACCTTCTACAGTGCCCGGCTATGTCGTCCTCGATGCCCCAATGCGAGGGCGAGCCCGGCACGAAACCGATCATCAAGCCGGCCGGCCTCAGGATGCGGCTCGCGACCCCCATGAACCGAGCCTCCGCAGCTTCGTCGAGATGCTCCATGACCATGCACGAGATGACAAGGTCAACGGGTTCCAGCTGGGCGGCCGGCAAATTCAGGAAGTCGCTGTTGATCGCGGCGAAACGCTGCTGAGCAATCTCTTCAGCGAATCGCGCATCCAACATGGCAATGGTTCCGGAATCCAGATCGTAAGAACTTCCGCTCCAGCCTCTGTCCAACAACACCTGCGTGATCTCGCCGGCGCCCGGTCCAATCTCGACGAAACGGCCCGGCGTAAGCGGTTCGAGCCTCTCTTCGAGGTACATCAGCTGAAGGAGCGTACCGGGCGGAAGAACCGCGGGGCGATGGTTGCGCGAAGTGGGGGATGCCATCGGAGCCTCTTCTTCAGCGCTTGCGCTCGGCAAGAAAATCGGCCACCGACGCAGGCTCTTGGAACTTGAAACCCAAGATCTCCAGCTCGAAGGGCGAGAGTCCGGCGACGTCCAGGTTGCCGGGGATGCGGATCTGCTGTTTGAAATACGGAATGTTGAAGACGTGGTTGATCGCCCGTCGCTCATGGTCACTGCCGTTGAATCCGCCGGAATGGAAAACCATGGCATCCAGCAGAATGATTTGGCCGGCCCGCGCTTCGATCTGCACGGCATTCTTACGGATGTACTCTGGCGAAGCCAATGCGGCCAGCTTGTGCGACGCCGGAAGCACGAAAGTTGCACCATTCTCTCGCGTGAAGTCATCGATGCAATACAGCGCATTGACCGCGAGCGGCGTGGACGATACGAAATGCTGATAAGGCAGATCTCGATGCCAAGCCCCTTGGTTGTAGCGCTCCTTCGGGGGATTGACGACGCCGTTCTGCTGGTTGAGCACGAACTTTCCGGCGATGAGCTGTTGCACGGCTCGAAGAAGCATCGGATTCGTGGCCAAACGCAGGAAGATCCCGCCTCCGTGGCTTACCAGCAAACGGATGTTGTTGTATTCGTCGATCTCCCGCAGCAGCGCTGCGCCGTGGTGCCTTATGTAGCCCTCTCGAACGATGTCGAAGGCGTTGGCGATGTGCTTTCTTTCTTCCTCGGTGTACTCGACATCGATGACCGCATAGCCAAGCGCACGAACCTGCTCGATGGCTTCATCAAGCGGCGTGTCGATCTTCGATTGCTGCAAGACACCATAGAAACCCGATGGAACATTCTCGAAAGTTCGGACGTTCATCGAATGACTCCTCGTTCCGGATTCGAGGCAATGATCTCTCGAACAATGGTGTAAGGACGCTGCTTGACCTCAGAGAAGATCTTGGCGATGTAGATACCTTGCACGCCCAGGAAAGAAATGATGAGACCTGAAAAAAGCCAGATCGATGCAACGATCGAGGTGTAGCCATCTGGTGGAGACGAGGTCGAGAAGTAGCGCGACAACAGATAAAGGATATAGAACAGCGCGGTGACCGAGATCAGCAAGCCCGAATAGAAAGTAAAGACCAGCGGCAGGCTGCTGAACGAAGTGACCGCATTGACCAGGTGACTGATTTTTCGCGACAGCGAATAGGTGGTCGGGCTCGACGAACGCTTCTGAACCATGCGACGCGTTTGCCGGAAACCCGTGATGATCCAGAGCCCGCCGATGTTCAGCTCGCGCTCGCGATGCCGAAGAAGGGCATCGACATATCGACGGGTCATCAGGCGCGCAGTCACGATATTGTCAGGTTGCGCAATGCCGGTGAGCAAGCGGAACAGCTTGTAGAACGCCGCTCCCGTCACCCGCTCGATGCCGCCGCCCTTGCGTGCCGCTTGCACTCCATAGACGACGTCGCTCTTGTCTTCGGCCAACTGGCGCGAGAAGGGCTGGACCCACTCGGGCTCTTCCTCGAGATCGCTGTCGATCAGAAAGACGTGGTCTCCGATCGCCACATCGAGCCCGGTCATCATGGCCTTGTGATGCCCGAAGTTGCGCGACAGGTCAACGACGACCACATGCGAATCCCCGTGAGCCAGCTGCACCGCAACATCAAGGCTCCGGTCGGGAGATCCGTCGTTGACGAGCACGATCTCATAGTCCTCACCCGCGATCTCCTGCGCAGCAGCGCTCGCGCGCTGGTGGAATTCAGCGATGTACGGCTCGGACTGATAGAGCGTTGCGACGATGGACAGCTTCATTTGTCGATGTACCTCATGAAGCCCGGCGCTTCCCGACCGCAGTTGAACAGAAGGTCGAGTATGGTCACCTCGTGCGTGAATTCGCCCCACAGTTGTGGATACTCGCCATAGCCCGAATAGTCGAACCAATGCAAGCCGATGCCACGCTGCGCAAAGATCGATTCGTCGACATAGTCCCTTGCGGACGGACCTGAGAAGTATTCGCTGGCGCCAGCCTGAACGCAAATGTCCGCCAGCCGTTCGGTCTTGCCTTCGCTCAGCGCGTAGTCGGACGAACTGCTGATCTTGGTCTCGATCTTAAGATAACCGCAGACCGCCTCGATCAAACGGCGATTGAGGACCGACAAGTGCGTCGGCACATCGCTGGAAAAATAGTATGGCGCAAGCCAGTCTGCAACCTCGTTGAAGCAGGCCGCGCGCTTGTAGTTTTGCTCGAAGGCTTTCCAATGAAGTTCGGCCCATGCCGTGCCATCGACCTCGGTGTCCTTGATCTTTTGCGTGTACTTGCCCTTGGCTATGACGGGGACGGTAAGCCAGTGGAGGCCTTGCGGCGTCTTGATCTGATTGCGATTGCGCCAGTCTCGACGCGTGTACTGCATGTCGTCGTACAGCACGAATTCGTCGACCCGCGCAATCAGATCGAAGTATCCCTTCCAGGGGATGTAATTGGATTGAACGATTGCGATCTTTCTCATTGTGTCGATTGCAATCTCATCTAATTTCAACGAAGTGCTCGGCAACTTCAAGCGTCACCGCCTGTTGATCTTTCGCTGACAGTTGCGGGGGTGCACCCGTATCGGGCCATTGAATACCCAACTTGGGATCGTTCCAGCGAATCGCGCGCTCGTACTGCGGGGCATAGAAGTCCGTCGCTTTGTACAGAAAGTCCGCTGACTCGCTCACCACCAAGAAGCCATGCGCGAAGCCTTCGGGCACCCACAGTTGCTTCTGGCTCTCCTCGCTCAACTCGACCCCCACCCATTGCCCGAAAGTCGGCGACGACTTGCGAATGTCCACCGCCACGTCATACGCAGCCCCGCGCACGACCCGCACCAGCTTCCCCTGCGTTTGCTTGATCTGATAGTGCAACCCTCTCAGCACACCCTTGGCCGATCGCGAATGGTTGTCCTGCACGAACTCCACATGCCGCCCGATCGCCTCGTCGAATGCCTTTTGATTGAAGCTCTCGAAAAAGAATCCGCGCGCATCGCCAAACACCTTGGGCTCGATGACGAGCACGTCCGGAATCGCTGTAGGCGTCACTTTCATGACCGGACCTCTTCAGCCAAAAGGTGGTTCAGGTACTTGCCATACCCGCTCTTCTCCAGCGGCGCGGCAAGCTTCGTCAATTGCTCTGCATCGATGAACCCATGCCGCCACGCAATCTCTTCCGGGCAAGCAATCTTCAACCCCTGCCGATGCTCCAGCGTCGCGATGAATTGCCCGGCCTCCAGCAGGCTCTCGTGCGTCCCCGTGTCCAGCCACGCATAGCCGCGCTGCATGATCTGCACATTGAGCTGATCACGGTCGAGATACGCCTGATTCACCGCCGTGATCTCCAGCTCGCCCCGCGCGCTCGGCTTCACGGCCTTGGCAATGTCGATGACCTGGTTGTCGTAGAAATAGAGCCCCGTCACCGCATAGCTGCTCTTGGGCTTGACCGGCTTTTCCTCGATGCTGCTGGCCTTGCCGTTGGCATCGAAGGCCACCACGCCATAGCGCTCCGGATCGTGCACGTGGTAGGCGAACACGGTGGCACCGGCCTGCTTCGTATCGGCATCGGAGAGCAGATGCACGAAGTCATGCCCGTAGAAGATGTTGTCGCCCAGCACCAGCGCGCTCGGCGCATTGCCGATGAACTTGTCGCCGATGAGGAAGGCCTGCGCCAGGCCGTCCGGGCTCGGCTGTACGGCATATTGCAGGTTGATGCCCCATTGGCTGCCGTCGCCCAGCAGTTGCTGGAAACGCGGCGTGTCCTGCGGCGTGCTGATGATCAGGATGTCGCGCATGCCGCCGAGCATCAGCGTGCTCAGCGGGTAGTAGATCATCGGCTTGTCGTACACCGGCAGCAGCTGCTTGCTCATCGCGAGCGTGGCGGGATGCAGCCGCGTGCCGGAGCCGCCGGCCAGGATGATGCCTTTGCGTTGCGTCATATTGTCTTGGTCTTCTCTGTCTGCGTGAAGCTCAAAGCGTCTCGCGCAGCATGCGCGCGACGCCTTCCTGCCAGGGCGGCAGGCGGAGTCCGAAGGTCGATTGGAATTTGCTCGTGTCGAGCCGCGAATTGTGCGGGCGCACTGCCGGCGTCGGAAAGGCGCTGGTCGGCACGGGGTCTACCGCGGCGGGCGATGCCTTGAGCGCAACGCCCGCGGCCTCGGCCTGTTCGAGCACGAAGCGCGCGTAACCATGCCAGGTGGTCTCGCCGCCGGCGACCACGTGATAGAGCCCCACCTTGGCCGGATCGCGCAAGGTGTCCCGGATCGCATGGGCGGTCACGTCGGCCAGCAGTTCGGCGCCGGTCGGCGCGCCGAACTGGTCGTCGATGACGGTGAGCCGCTCGCGCTCCTTGGCCAGGCGCAGCATGGTCTTGGCGAAGTTGCCGCCGCGCGCCGCGTAGACCCAGCTGGTGCGAAGGATCAGATGCCGTGCACAGTGCGCGGCCACCAGTTGCTCGCCTTCGAGCTTGGTGCGGCCGTACACGCTCAGCGGGCCGGTGGCATCGTCTTCGCGCCATGGCGCGCTGCCGCTGCCGTCGAACACGTAGTCGGTGGAATAGTGGACCATCAGGGCGCCGATCTGCTGCGCCGCTTCGGCGACCACGCCCGGCGATGTCGCGTTGAGCTTGCGCGCGACATCGGGCTCGCTCTCGGCCTTGTCGACGGCGGTGTGCGCCGCGGCATTGACGATCACGTCGGGCCGCACCTGGCGCACGGTGTCCGCCAGTTGCTCGGGACGGCTGAAGTCGGCGTGCAGCTCGGCGCTGTCGAAATCCAGCGCCACCAATTCGCCCAGCGGCGCCAGGCTGCGCTGCAGCTCCCAACCGACCTGGCCGCCCTTGCCGAGCAGCAGCAGCTTCATGCCGCGGCCTTTGCGGGTGCCGCGTCGTAGTGCTTCTGCACCCAGTCGCGGTAGGCGCCGCTTTGCACGTTGCGCACCCATTCGCCGTTGGCCAGGTACCACTCGACGGTCTTGCGGATGCCGGTGTCGAAGGTCTCGGCCGGCTTCCAGCCGAGTTCGCGTTCGAGCTTGCGCGCGTCGATCGCGTAGCGGCGGTCGTGGCCGGGACGGTCGGTCACATAAGTGATCTGTTCGCGGTAGGGCTTGCCGTCGGCGCGCGGGCGCAGTTCGTCGAGCAGCACGCAGACCGTGTTGACGATGTCGATGTTGGGCTTCTCGTTCCAGCCGCCGACGTTGTAGGTCTCGCCGAGTCGGCCCGCTTCGAGCACCCGGCGAATCGCGCTGCAATGGTCCTTGACATACAGCCAGTCGCGCACCTGCATGCCGTCGCCGTACACCGGCAGCGACTTGCCGGCGAGCGCGTTGACGATCATCAGCGGGATGAGCTTCTCGGGGAAATGGAAGGGACCGTAGTTGTTGGAGCAGTTGGTCGTGAGCACCGGCAGGCCGTACGTGTGGTGCCAGGCGCGCACCAGATGGTCGCTCGCAGCCTTGCTGGCCGAGTAGGGGCTGTTGGGCTCGTACTTGTTCTCTTCGGTGAAGGCGGGGTCCTTGGCGGACAGGGAACCGTAGACCTCGTCGGTCGAGACATGCAGCAGGCGGAACGACGCCTTCGCATCGGCCGGCAATGCACTCCAATGGCCGCGCACGGATTCGAGCAGGCGGAAGGTGCCGAGCACGTTGGTCTGCACGAAGTCCTCGGGCCCATGGATCGAGCGGTCGACATGCGACTCGGCCGCGAAGTTGACGACCGCGCGCGGCCGGTGCTCGGCCAGCAGGCGGTCGACCAGGGCGCTGTCGCCGATGTCGCCCTGCACGAAGACGTGCCTCGGGTTGTCCTTCAGCGACGCCAGGGTCTCGAGATTGCCGGCATAGGTGAGCTTGTCGAGGTTGACGACCGCTTCATCGCCGTGGGCGAGCCAGTCGAGTACGAAATTGGCGCCGATGAAGCCGGCGCCGCCGGTCACGAGGATCATGCGGATTCCCTGCAGTTTGGAATGAACGACCGCCCGCCGACGATCGGGCGGAATTATCTCATCGCCCTCGGGATGGGCCGCCACGCTGACGGCATTGTCAGGCTCGCGTCATTTGAGGCGGCCCTTGGTTAAGCAACGGTAAAGCCTGGAACTCGATGCATCGGCGCCGGCTCCGAAATTGCAAAGCCGTGAAAAACGGCGAAGACCGACCTTCGAGGATGGAACCATGAGCGGCATGCGCTTCGACGAAATCGTGTTCGTCGACAATTTCTTTCGCTCGCCCGACAACGCATTGCCGTCGTATCCGGCGAACCGGCAATTTCTTTTCAAGGCCTTCGGGCTGCCGGCCGGACGGCTCGGCCTCCGGTGCCGGGAGGTCCATGCCCGCTCCGAAGGCGGAACGCTCGACGTCGGCGCGATGATGGATGCGCTGGCGCTGCCGCGCAGCGCGGCGGGCTGGGCCCGCACCTGCGTGGCCGACCTGGCGCCGCTGCTGGACGCGGGACTGCTGCCCCGGCTCACGCCGAACCAGTTGGTGATCGGCTGGGGCATGCCGCCCTCCCTCATGCATTGGGTCGACCGGCAGGGCGCCTCCTTCATCGACATCGAGATCTCGCCGGTCCGTTTCGCATCGCACCTGGCCTTCTGCGCGCGCACCAACGATCGGCAGATCGAAGCCGTGCTCGCGGGCTGGCGCATCGACGAGGAAGCGTTCTGGAACGAAGCCACCGCGACGCACGGCTACTTCTCGCGCCGCAGCGCCTCGCAGCTCTTCCATCGCGGGCTGCGTGTCGGGCTGTTCTGCGGCCAGAGCGCGATCGACCTGGCGCTGGTGCGCGACGGCAGGATCGCGCGCCCCATCGAGGTGCTCGACCCGGTGCGGGAGCTGGCCCGGAGCGTCGATCTCCTGGTGATCAAGCCGCACCCCTATGAGCCCGACCTGCGGCACCTCGCCGAACTCGCGGCCCAGATCCCCAACACGGCCTGGACCGACGCCAACATCTACGCGCTGCTGTGCGCGGACAACGTCGAATTCGTCTGCGGACTCTCGTCGGGCGCGCTGCACGAGGCGACCTACTTCATGAAGCCGGCCGTGCACCTGATTGCCTCCGACAGGAACAGCCGCGGCCATCTGCCGGCAAGCTGCTCGGACTGGATGCCGGTCGGCCCGGGCATCATGTCGCTCGAAGCGCTCGCCGGCATCGTCGCCAGCGCGTCCGACATGCCGCCGCGCGCATCCCGCTTTCCGGACGACGCGCTGGACCGCGCGTTCGCCCTGCGCTGGGGGCGGGATGCGCAAAACCCGGGGCTGGTCACGCCACCCGTGCCGACGCTCGGTGCGGTCCACGATCTGCGGGCCGCCGGACCGGCGCGGAACTGGCTCAGCTTCGGCTGGCGCACGATCGATGGCGCCGGGGTGCTGACTGCCGGCGAACGAGCCTGCGTCGTCATCCCGCTGGAGGCCGGATCCCTGGCCGGCGCCTCTTTTCTTCACGCGCATGTCGAAGGCCTGCTGTCCGCGCCGGCAGCGGCACGGCGGCCGCTCGTGCGTGCCTGGATCGACGGACACCGTGCCGACGTGCAGGCGATGCCGAGCGGCGGCGTGCGAGCCAAGGTGCGCCTCGACCTCTCGATCCGCCTGAATGCGGACCCTGCACCGCGCGTGCTCGTGCTCGAGTTCGAGATGGCCGGCGATGGACGCGCAAACTTCGAGCTGCAGCGCCTGGGCGTGCGGCCGACCGCAAGTCCTGCGGCCAGCGCCGCGATGCCCTCGGCCGCCTCGGCCATCGCGGTCATGGTGGCGCTCATCTTCCTGGGCGTGTTCAGCTCTGCGCTGCTGCGCGCCAGCAGCGCCGATCCCGAAGCCGAAGTGACCGGCGCGGCGCAATGGACCCAGATCAAGAGCACCCTCACGACCCCGGTCGAGTGGGTCCGCGACGACCTCCATCTGCTGCTGCGGCAGCATCGCGGCTGACGCATGGGCACCCCGCTCTAACAATGGGCCGCCCCGTGGCCTAAAGTCGAATGCTTCGCCCACCGAGATCACATCCATGGAAAAGCCCAACCCCAAGAACGAAGAGGCCACCGCGGCCGCCGATCGCATCAAGGACTCGGCCCAGCAGATCTGGCTGGCCGGCCTCGGCGCCTTCGCCAAGATGCAGCAGGAAGGCAGCAAGGCTTTCGAAGCGCTGGTGAAGGACGGCGCCGGCGTGCAGAAAAAGACCCAGCGCGCCGCCGAGGAAACGCTGGCCCAGGCGCAGGCCCGCATGGCCGGCCTCGCCAGCGAGTTCGGCACCAAGGCCGCGGGCGGCTGGGGCAAGCTCGAGACCATCTTCGAAGACCGCGTGGCACGCGCGCTGGACAAGCTCGGCACGCCTTCGGCCGAGCAGATGGCCGCGCTGCAGGCGCGCGTGGAAGCCCTCGAAGCCCAGCTGCGGCGCTCGGATACGGCGGGCCATGCATCGCCTCGACCGGCACGCAAGACCGCGGCACGCAAGTCCAGCGATGCCGCCGCGGCCAAGCCCCTGCGGCGCCGCGCAACGCGCGGCAGTTCGGGTACCTGAGGCGTCCTGAGCATCGCCTGACTGTCCCCGGCCGCCATCGACCTTCGACATCGATTGCCCGGCCGCCCGGGACTTGCGCTAGAGTGCCCCCAGAGACAACCAGGGGCTACGACATGGCCAAGAAAGCGCCACGCCGCACTGCGCAACGCATCCTCGAAGCCGCGCTTGACCTGTTCAACCGCTTCGGGGAGCCGAACGTCTCGACGACGCTGGTGGCGGGCGAGCTCAAGATCAGCCCGGGCAATCTCTACTACCACTATCCCGCCAAGGACGAGCTGATCAACCGGCTCTACGAGGGCTACGAGACCGAGCTCAACGAGTTGCTGCACGCAAGCGAAGGCGTGCACGACGTCGAGGATGCGTGGTTCTTCATGCACAGCCTGTTCGAGCTGATCTGGCGCTACCGCTTTCTCTACCGCGACCTGAACGACCTGCTGAGCAAGAACCGGCATCTCGAGACCCAGTTCCAGCTGGTGCTGAAGAACAAGGCGCGCGCCATCCGCGCCTTGCTCGCGGGCATGAGCCACGCCGGGCACCTCGACATCGACGTGCACGAGGTCGACCCGCTGGCCCAAAGCATGGTGGTGGTGCTGACCTACTGGCTCAGCTACGAGTACGTGCGCAATCCGCGCGAGGCGCTGGAGCCCGCGCACGCGCAGGGCGCGCTGCTGCGCGGTGCGCACCACACGCTGCACCTGCTGGCGCCCTACCTTGCGACCGAACAGCGGCGGCATCTGCTGACGCTGAGCAATGCCTATTCCGGCGAAGATCAACCTGCAACGGTCTGACACGTCCACGCATGCCCCCTCCGGATCTTCAACCTCTCTCGCTGCTGTCGGCCGGCCAGGCGGCCGATGCCCAACCGTGGACCCGGCTCCCGTACCGGGACGTGCCCCGCTTCGACGCCGCCTCGCTGCTCGCGCAATGGACGCGGCTGCACGCAGGCCAGGGCCTGCAGCCGCCCGCGCCCGGACCGTTGGCCGAGGGCTGGGCCCACTACCACGGCGGCGACTTCGAGCGCGCCGCCGCCATCGGCCTGCAGCACGGCCACGACGGGCTCGCGCTCGCCAATCAGGCGACGGCCATCTATGCCAACTACCTCGAGCCGCGCGAAGCGGTGCGGCTGGCGCTGTTCAGGCAGGTGGCCGAACGTGCCGCCGCGCAATCCGGCGAAGAGCCCGAGAACTGCCAGGCGCTCTACTGGCAGGCCTACGCGCTGGGACGCTACAGCCAGGGCATCAGCGTGGCGCGTGCGCTGGCGCAGGGCCTGGGCGGCAAGGTCAAGAATGCACTCGAACGCGTGATCGCGCTGCAACCGCACCACGCCGACGCGCACATCGCGCTCGCCTCGTTCCACGCCGAGGTGATCGACAAGGTCGGCGTGCTGGTGGGCCGCATGACCTACGGCGTGCGCACCGAGACCGCCATCCAGCTCTTCGAGCGCGGGCTGCAGCTCCATCCCCATTCGGCCTGCGCGCTGATGGAGTACGGCCGCGGCCTGCTGATGCTGCACGGCGATTCGCGCATGGCCGAGGCCACGCGGCTCTACGAGCGGGCCTCGGCGCTGGAGCCGGCCGATGCGCGCGAGCGGCTCGACGTGGAACTGGCGCGCGCCGGGCTCTTCGACTGAGTTCGATCGGCGGCGGCGCCGCCTTAAGATGCGGCTCCTTTTCCTGACGACGATGCCCGCATGTCCGATCTGAACGCCCTGTTCGAAACCGCCCAGGCCAACGCCAAACTGCTCGCCGAGCGCCCCGACAACCCGACGCTGCTCAAGATCTACGGGCTCTTCAAGCAGGCCACGGCCGGCGACAACACCGAGAAGAAGCCGAGCTTCAGCGACATCGTCGCGCGCGCCAAATGGGAGGCCTGGACCACCCGCAAGGGCCTCGGCGCCGACGAGGCCAAGCAGGCCTACGTGGACCTGATCGAGTCGCTGCGCTGACGCGCGCCGCGCTAGCCGACGATGCCCCGCTCGCGCAGCGCGGCGATCTGCGCTTCGCTCAGCCCCACTTCGCGCAGCACCGCATCGGTGTCTTCGCCCAGTGCCGGCGCGTTGCGCCGATGCGAGGCCGGCGTCAGCGAGAGCTTCGGCACGAAGCCCGGCACCGCAAGCGCACTGCCGTCGGCCATCTCGACCTGCTGCAGCATGCCGCGCGCCGCGTAGTGCGGATCGCCGGCGATGTCGGCGATGGTGTAGATGCGGCCGGCCGGCACCTGCGCCGCGGCCAGGGCATCGAGCACGGCATCGACCGTGCGCGTGGCGGTCCAGGCGCCGATCGCCGCGTCGAGCGTCGCCACTTGCGCCACGCGGCCCGCGTTGTCGGCCAGCGCGGGGTCGGCTGCCAGATCGTCGCGGCCGATGCAGCGCATGAGCCGGCGGAAGATGCTGTCGCCGTTGCCCGCGACGATCGCGTAGCCGCCGTCGGCACAGCGGTAGGCGTTGGTCGGTGCGATGCCCGGCAGCGCGCTGCCGGCGGCCTCGCGCACGGCGCCGAACGCGCTGTACTCGGGCAGCAGGCTTTCCATGCAGTTGAAGACGGCCTCGTAGAGCGCGACATCGATCACCTGTCCGCATCCGCGCGGATGCTGCGCGCTCACCGTCGCGCGGCGATGCTGCAGCGCCAGCAGCACGCCGATCACGCCGTGCAGCGAGGCCAGCGTGTCGCCGATCGAGACGCCCACGCGCACCGGCACGCGGTCCGGCTCGCCGGTGAGATGACGCAGCCCGCCCATCGCCTCGGCCACGACGCCGAAGCCGGGCCGGTCGCGGTACGGGCCGGTCTGGCCGTAGCCGCTGATGCGCAGCATCACCAGCGCCGGGTTGGCCGCCAGCAGCTCGTCGGGGCCGAGCCCCCAGCCCTCCATCGCGCCGGGGCGGAAGTTCTCGATCAGCACGTCGGCATCGGCCGCCAGTTGGCGCACGATCGCTTGCGCCTCGGGCTCGCGCAGGTCGAGCGCGAGCGAGCGCTTGTTGCGCGACTGCACCTGCCACCAGACCGAGGTGCCGTCCTTCAGCAGGCGCCACTGGCGCAGCGGGTCGCCGCCCCGCGGTGCCTCGATCTTGATCACCTCGGCGCCGAAGTCCGCCAGCGTGCGGGCCGCGAAGGGGCCGGCGATCAACTGGCCGAGCTCGATCACCTTGAGCCCGGCGAGCGGCCCGGCCGCCGGCGGCGCCGTTGCGGGACCGTTGCTCACTTCCAGTCTTTGTCGTTGTAGGCGTCGTCGTCGACGGATGCGTCGTCGGTGCCGGTGCCCATCAGCGCGTCGAGGTTCTGCGTCAGGCGCTGCTCGATCTGCTCGCTGAAGCTGCTGTAGAGAAAGCCCAGGGTCGCACGGAGGGTGATGGTGTCGGCCGTGACCTCGCAGGTGCCGTCGATGCCGGCGCGCGAGAACCGGGCGAGGTCGCAGCGCTCGCCTTCGTCGTAGCTGCATGCCACGCCGTAGTCCTGCTCGGCCTTCTGCACCCATTGCCGGGCGATGCCGCGGGCGGCAGCCAGTCCCAGCGTGTGCTGGCGTTCGATGTGGATATCAGGCACCGGGGCCTCCATGGTTGTTGTGGTTGTCGGAATCCGGGGCCGGCCGCGCGGCCGTGGACGCGGTGGCGGTCTCCGCCTTCAGCGCCGGCACGCGCTCGTCCTGCGGCAGCGCGGCCAGGCGCTTGACCTCGGCATAGAAGCGCGGCCAGTTCTCGTCCTCGTGCTCGAACAGCGCTTCGAATGCGGGCACCAGGTCGTCGTAGGCGGCCTGGGCGCCGAACAGGGCGTTGTTGGCGCGCGCGACCCAGCCATCGTAGGCGCCCTGGCGCGGGCCGCTCCAGGTGGCGCGCAAGGCGGCGTAGCGGCGGCGGAACTCGTCCATCGCGGCCTTCTTGCGGGCCTCGACGGCCGGCCAGTCCTGCGCCTTCGCTTCCCTGGAATCGTAGATGCCGGACAGCACGCGCCGCGTGTCGGCGGCCAGCGCGCGGAACTGCTGGCGCTGCGCATCGAACTGCGCGTATTCCGCGCGCGCGGCCTCGCCGGCCTGGGTGCGCAGCCAGCGTGCGCCGCCGATGCGTTCGACCGCGGTCGCGTAGGACTCGTTGAACATGGTGTCGCCGGGCACGTACAGCACCTGGTGCGCCAGTTCGTGGAACACGATGCGCGCGAGCTCGCCCTCGGGATAGCCGATGAAGGTGGACAGGAGCGGGTCGCCGCCGAGCCAGTTCATCCAGCCGAGCGTCGAATAGGCCGGCACGGGATAGACGACGGCCTCCAGGCCCTGCGTCGTCTGGGACGCCGCCTCGGCCTTGGCGGCCGCCTCGTCGTAGTAGCCGCGGTAGCCGACGCAGCCCACGATCGGAAAGCACCAGGTCTTGAGCGTGAGCGAATACGGCGGCGCGGCGACCACGTTCCAGACCGCGGCGGCCCGATGCAGATCGGCATAGCGGGTGTAGCTCGCGTTGTCGGGCAGGCCGAGTTCGGTGACGGCGAAGCGGCGGATGCGCTGCGTGAGCTCCAGCTTGGCCTTGAGCGCCGCCGAGGTGGACGGATCCTGCAGCCACTGCGGCACGGGGCGCGCGGCCCGCATCAGGTTCAGATGGCCGCTGGCCGACTGCCAGTAGTAGCTGGCGTCGGCACAGCCCGCGAGCAGCGTCGCGCACGCAACGCCGGCCAATGCCGCTGCGGCAGCCCAGCGGCGACGACTCATGATGCGGCGGCCTCGACCTGCACCAGGCAATCGTAGAAGGTCGGCCCGCGGCCGATGTCGGTCAACCGCTGGCTGGTGAGCTGGTTGACGTTGGTGCCATCGAGCCCGAGCTTGCGCCACCAGACGCCGAGGCCGTGCACCACGCCCGGCCGAGCGCGGCGCGAGATCTCGGCGCGGCAGCGGTACTCGCCGCGCGGGTTGAAGACGCGCACCGTCGCACCGTCCTCGATGCCGCGCGCCGCGGCGTCGGCCTCGTTGATCTCGAGCAGCGGCTCGCCCTCGATCGCGCGCAGGCTGCGCACATTGACGAAGGTCGAATTGAGGAAGTTGCGCGCCGGCGGGGAAATCATCGCCAGCGGAAACTCGGTGGAGCTGCCCGCCGGCTCATGGTTGGGCACGTGGTCGGGCAGGCCGTCCTGGCCCTGCGCGGCCAGCCGCGCGCTGAAGAATTCGCAGCGGCCCGAGGGCGTGGGGAAACGGCCCTCGGCATACGGCGCATCGGGCAGGTCCAGGCGGACGAAGCCTTGCGCCATCAGCTGGTCGAAGTCGATCGAGGCCTCGCGCGCGAACGCGAGGCGGCACAGCGTCTCGTCATCGTCGGAGAAACAGGGCTCGTCGAAGCCCATGCGCCGCGCCAGCTCGCGGAACACCCAGGCATTGCTGCGCGCCTCGCCGCGCGGCGCCAACGCGGGCCGGTTCAGCATCACATCGGTGTGGCCATAGCTCGTGTGGATGTCCCAGTGCTCGAGCTGCGTGGTGGCCGGCAGCACGTAGTCGGCATAGTCGGCGGTGTCGGTCTGGAACTGTTCGAGCACCACTGTGAACAGGTCCTCGCGCGCGAAGCCCGCCACCACCTTGCCGGAATCCGGCGCCACGGCGACCGGGTTGCTGTTGTAGACCACGAGGGCGTCGACGGGGTTCGCCGTATCGAGCAACGCATCGCCGATGGCGCTCATGTTGATGGTGCGCGGCCGCCGGCCCGCGAGCAGATCGGGCCGCTGCAGCGCGGCGCGGTCCACCGGGAACTGACCCGAGCTGCTCAGCAGCAGCCCGCCCGCCCGATCCCGCCATGCGCCGACCAGCGCGGGCAGGCAGGCGATGGCCCGCGCGGCATTGCCGCCGCCGTGCACGCGCTGCATGCCGTAATTGAGGCGGATCGCCGCCGGCTTCGTGGTGCCATAGGCGCGCGCCAGCGCCGCGATCTGCGCCTCGGGCACGCCGCAAACCGCCGCTGCGCGGGCCGGCGGCCATTGCAGCGCACGCGCGCGCAGCGCGTCCCAGCCCAGGGTGTGGTGTGCGATGTAGTCGGAGTCGAGCCAGTCGTTCACAACCAGCTCGTGCATCAGCGCCAGCGCCAGCGCGGCGTCGGTGCCCGGCAGCAGGGCGAGGTGCTCGTCGCACTTGTCGGCGGTCTCGGTCCGGCGCGGATCGATGCACACCAGCCGGGCGCCGGCGCGCTTGGCGGCCTGCGCGTGGCGCCAGAAATGGAGATTGCTGGCGATCGAGTTGCTGCCCCAGATCAGGATCAGCTTCGCCTCGGCGAAGAACTCGACCCGCATGCCGACCTTGCCGCCGAGGGTGTAGCCCAGGGCCTCGCCGCCGGCGCTGGAGCAGATCGTCCGGTCCAGCAGCGAGGCGCCGAGCTTGTGGAAAAAGCGACGATCCATCGACTCGCCCTGCACCAGGCCCATGGTGCCGCAGTAACTGTAGGGCACAATCGTTTCGGGATTTTTACGTCTGCGGCGCTCCAGCTGCGCGGCGATGTCATCCAGCGCGGACTCCCACGAGACGGGCTCGAAGCGTCCGCTGCCCTTGGGGCCGGAACGCTTCAGCGGTCGAACGATGCGCTCCGGGTGGTCGTTGCGCTCGATGTAGCGCGAGACCTTGGTGCAGAGCACGCCGGCCGTGTGCGGATGCGCGGGGTTGCCCTGGAGCTTGACGGCGATCCCGTCCTGCACGGTCGTCACGAGCGCGCAGGTGTCGGGGCAGTCATGGGGGCAGGCGCCCCGTACTTGGATGAGGGAGTTCATGGCGTCGACCGGGGCAAGAACCATCGGGCGAGTCTAAGTTGTGCGTCGCGGATGCGCGTGAAGGGGTTTTCGATGATGGATCGCAGGCACTTTTCACTCGCCGCGGGCGCAGCGGCGCTCGGGGGCTTCGGCATCGCGCGGGCACAGGCCGAGACGCCGATCGTGCTCGGCCAGTCGGCGCCGTTCACCGGGCCGGCCGCGCAGCTCGGCATCCAGTTCTACCAGGGCGCGAAGCTCTACCTCGACCAGTACAACGCGCAGCCGGGCCACCGCGAGGTCGTGATCAAATTTCTGGACGACGGCTACGAGCCCGATCGCTGCGCCGCCAACACGAAGCAATTCATCGACGACGACGTGTTCTCGCTGTTCGGCTACATCGGCACGCCCACCAGCCTCGCCGCGCTGCCGCTGGCCGTCGATGCGAAGCTGCCCTTCATCGCGCCCTTCACCGGCGCCATGGCCCTGCGCGACCCCTTCCACAGAAACGTGTTCCACCTGCGCGCCTCGTACAACGACGAGACCGCCGTGATCGTGAAGCAGCTCACCAACCTCGGGCTCAGGAAGATCGCGGTGTTCTACCAGAACGATGCCTACGGCAAGGCCGGGCTGGACGGCGTGAATCTCGCGCTCGCCCAGCTCAACCTGAAGCCCATCGCGCTGGCCACGGTCGAGCGCAATTCGGTCGATGTCGCGGCGGCGGTGGCGACCATCACGGCCAAGGGCCCGGATGCGGTGGTCCAGGTGGGCGCCTACAAGGCCTGCGCCGCCTTCATCCGCGCGGCGCGCAAGGAGGGCTATGGCGGCACCTTCTTCAACGTGTCCTTCGTCGGCACCCAGGCGCTGGCGGACGAACTCGGCAAGGACGGCGCCGGCGTGGTCGTGACGCAGGTGGTGCCCTCGCCCTACAGCCCGGCCAACGCGATCACGCGCGAGTTCGTCGAGGCGGCGAGCAAGACCGACGGCGCGACCAAGGCCAACTACTCGAGCATGGAAGGCTATCTGGCCGCCAAGGTGCTGGTCGAAGGCCTGCGGCGCGCGCCCTCGGGCAAGGTCTCGCGCGACGGCTTCATCGCCGGACTGGAAAGCATCGACCGCCAGCAGTTCGGCGGCTTCGAGGTGTCGTTCTCGCCGCGCAACCACGTGGCTTCGAAGTTCGTCGAGCTGTCGATGATCACGGGCGACGGAAGAGTCCGGACCTAGCCTGCCGCGCTCCCGGCGAGGCCATCCACCGCCTGGAACATGGCCTGCCGAGCCTGGCTGATGATCTGGCCGCGCCAGGCGTCGCTGTCCGTGTAGAACGCCTCCAGCATCCGCGCGCGGATCGACGCGGCCAGTTCCGCCGGCGCCTCCGGATGCTTGTGCAGCCAGTGGTCGGCCCGCAGCGCGCCGGTCACCTCCAGGATCGGCAGGGTGCCGTATTCGAGCGCGATGCCGGTGTATTCGGCGCGCGGGCATTCCTCGTAGATCGCCGTCCACATCAGCCCGGTCAGGAAGGCCGAGGTCGAGGAGCCGTCGTAGATCGAGGTGACCGGCGCGGCGGGCGTGCCCCACCAGGCATTGGCGCGCTGGTAGGCCGGCTTGTCGTCGCTGCAGGCGAAGATGCGCTCGCCGACGCCGCTGGGGCCAAGGCCCGTGTGCAGGTCGATCCAGGCCAGCCTGCGCGCGGCCTGCGCCTCTGCGCGCAGCACCTCGCGCAGCGTCGCGTTGCTCCAGGTCGGCGACTTGCCGCCGAAGAAGAGGCCGTCCTCGAACTGGTACTGGCCGCCGCTCACCGCGGCCTGGTAGGCGGTCACGCCGTGCTGCCCGATCCACGCCGAGATCGCGGCCTGATTGCCGGCATCGGGCGGCCACACCTCGGGCAGCAGCAATGCGTGCAGTTCCGCATAGGCGGCGTTGACCGGCGCGGGCCGGGAGAAATCGATGAAGTTGCGGTTCAGGTCGACGTTCTCGTTCGTCACGCGCCGCCCATGCGAGAAGCCGTGCGGATTGAGGGCATGCACGTACAGCACCGCCACGCCTTGCGCGCGGGCCTTCTCGCGCCATTCGGCGTCGTGCAGCGCGAACACCTGGACGCCGCTGCCGCAGTAACCCTCGACGCCGTGGCAGGCGCTGGTGACGATCAGCAGGCGCTCGGCATCCGCGTCGCCGTCGAGCGCGACATCCATCGCCAGCGCTTCGCCGTCGCGGCCCTTCAGCGGATGGGCATGCGAGCGCACGGCCAGCCCCGCGTCGGCGCAGGCCTGCAGGAATTTCTGGCGCGCCTGGGCATAGCGCGACGAGAAGGCTTCGGCAATTCCGATCATTGGAGGAACTCCTCGGCCAGCCGCACCCAGCAGGTGGCGCCCAGCGGGATCAGATCGTCGTTGAAGTCGTAGCTCGCGTTGTGCAGCATGCACGGGCCGCCGCCGTGCTGCGCGGCACGGTGGCTGCCGTCGCCGTTGCCGATGAAGGCATAGGCGCCGGGCTTGGCCAGCAGCATGAAGGCGAAGTCCTCGGCCGTCATCGCCGGGTCCTGCACCAGCACGTTCTCCTCGCCGACGATGCCGGCCATCACGCGGCGCGCGAACCGGGCCTCGTCGACGGAGTTGAGGGTCGGCGGGTAGTTGCGGTGGAAGCGGAACTCGCACTGCGCGTCGTGGGCGGCGCACACGTGCTCGGCGACCTGGCGCATGCGGGCCTCGATCAGATCGAGCACCTCCAGCGAGAAGGTGCGCACCGTGCCCTGGAGCTGGCAGGTGTCGGGAATGACGTTGGTGGCCTCGCCCGCATGGATCATGGTGACCGAGATGACGCCGGCATCGGTCGGCTTCTTGTTGCGCGTGATGATGGCCTGGAAGGCCTGCACGATCTCGCAGGCCACCAGCACCGGATCGACGCCCGTGTGCGGCAGCGCAGCATGGCCGCCCTTGCCCCGGATGGTGACGAAGAACTCGTTGCTCGACGCCATCGCCGGCCCCGGACTGACCGCGAACTGCCCGACCTTCATCCCCGGCCAGTTGTGCATGCCGAACACGGCGTCCATCGGGAACTGCTCGAAGAGCCCCTCCTTGACCATCTCGCGCGCGCCGCCGCCGCCCTCCTCGGCCGGCTGGAAGATCAGGTAGACCGTGCCGTCGAAATTGCGGTGCTTGGCCAGATGCTGCGCCGCCGCCAGCAGCATGGCGGTGTGCCCGTCGTGGCCGCAGGCGTGCATCTTGCCCTTGTGCTGGCTCGCATGGGCGAAGGTGTTGAGCTCCGTGACCGGCAGCGCGTCCATGTCGGCGCGCAGGCCCACGGCGCGGCCGCTGCTGCCGTTCTTGACGATGCCGATGACGCCGGTGGTGCCGAGCCCGCGATGGATCGGGATGCCCCATTCGGTGAGCTTGGCCGCCACCACGTCAGCGGTGCGCACCTCCTGGAAGCAGAGTTCGGGATGGGCGTGCAGATCGCGTCGGACCGCAGCGATGCCTGCCGCCTGGGTGACGAGGGAATCGATGAGTTTCATGGGCACAGTCTAGGCCCACTCTCACACGAAGTGGGTAGGTCTGGGGTGTGCGAAGAGCTTTGGGGTGTGCCAAGATGGTTTTATGGCCCATCCGCTTTCAGCCCGCAGCCTCGAATTCGCGCAGACCCTGGTGCGCATGAACACCGTCAGCGCGAACAGCAACCTCGAGCTGATCGACTTCGCGCGCGACCACCTCGCCGGGCTGGGCATTCGAAGCCGGCTCACCTACAACGCCGACCGCACCAAGGCCAACCTGTTCGCCACGCTCGGCGCCGGCAAGCCGGCCGGCGTGATTCTCTCGGGCCACACCGACACCGTGCCGTGGGACGGCCAGGACTGGAGCGTCGACCCGCTCTCGGCCATCGTGCAGGACTGGCCGCAGGACAACGACGACGACGAAGCAACTGCCGTGGAGCCGCGGCTCTACGGACGCGGCGCGGCCGACATGAAGAGCTTCATCGCGATCGCGCTGGCCAATGCCGAATGCTTCATCGAAAGCGACTCGCCCTTCGCGGTGCACTTCGCCTTCAGCTACGACGAGGAGGTCGGCTGCTTCGGCGTGCGCGAGCTGATCGCCGACATGAAGGACCAGCGCATCCATCCGCTGGCCTGCATCATCGGCGAGCCGACCCACATGGTGCCTGCGATCGCGCACAAGGGCGTCTACCGCTACCGCTGCTGCGTGCGGGGCAAGGAGGCGCATTCGTCGCTCACGCCGCAGTCGGTCAACGCCATCGAGATGGCCGCGCGCGTGGTCGGCAAGCTGCGCGACATGGCCGACGGCTTCGAGCGCGACGAGCCGCGCTACGAGGGCTTCGACGTGCCCTACAGCACTGCCAGTGTCGGCCAGTTCCACGGCGGCATCGCCGACAACGTGGTGCCGCGCGACGCCGAGTTCCGCTACGAATTCCGCAACCTGCCCACCGCCGATGCGCTGCTGATGCAAAAGGAGATCGCGACCTATGCCGCCCACATGGAGCCCGGCATGAAGAAGGTCGCGCCCGATGCCGGCTTCAGCTTCGAGACCCTCTGCGAGGTGCCGAGCTTCCTGGGCTCGGCCAGCGACCCGGTGACGCGGCTCGCGCAGCGCCTGGCCGACGAGCCGCGCACCACCCTGGTCGCCTTCGGCACCGAGGCCGGCATCTTCAAGGGCGCAGGCATCCCGACCGTGGTCTGCGGCCCGGGCAGCATCGTGCAGGCACACCAGCCGGACGAGTTCGTGACGCTGGCACAGCTGGCACGTTGCGAGGCATTTCTTCAGCAGCTTGCAAAGACCAGGGAGATCCGCTGAAACGGATCGCACTGGGCCTGCTGTGCGCCGCCGCGCTGCTCTACGCGGTGGCAGCGGCGCTCGAAGCCAGACACCCGGCCTGGGGTTACGTCGCCGCCTTCGCCGAAGCAGCGATGGTCGGTGCGATCGCCGACTGGTTCGCGGTGGTGGCGCTGTTTCGCCATCCGCTCGGCCTGCCGATTCCGCACACCGCGATCATCCCGGCCAACAAGGACCGCATCGGCGCCAAGCTCGCGGGCTTCATCGTCGACAACTTCCTCAGCACGCCGCAGGTGCTGGCCAAGCTCGCGCAGTTCGATCCCGCTGCGCGGCTGGCGGACTGGCTCGCGCGGCCCGAGCGCGCGGCGAAGCTGGGCGAGATCCTGGTGGCTGCAGCGCGCTACGGCCTCGGCGCCTTCGACGATGCGCGCGTGCGCGACTTCCTCGGCCGCATCGCGAGCGCGGGGCTCGCGCAGGTCGACGTCGCGAAGCTGGCCGGCCAGGCGCTCGATGCGCTGACGGCCGGCGGGCGCCACCAGGCGCTGCTCGACGACGTGCTGGCGCAGGTCGCGCAGGTTGTCGAAGGCGACGACGTGCAGACGCAGATCGCCGACGCGATCGCGCGTGAGATCAAGGCCCTGCGCTACGTCGGCCTCGACCAGGTCGCTGCACGCCTGGCTACGCGCAAGATCGTCGCCGCGGCGGCCCGCACCATCGCCGAGCTGGCGGCCGAGCCCGCGCATCCGCTGCGGCTGCGCTTCGATGGCTACATGACGGACTTCGTCGAACGCCTCAAGACCGATCCGGATTTCCAGCGCCGCGGCGAGACCATCCGCGACGAGCTGCAATCGCACCCGGCGCTCGGCGACTACCTGCACGGCTTGTGGAGCGAGCTGCTGGCCTGGCTGCACGACGATCTGGCCCGCGACGATTCCAGCATCCGCCAGCGCATCGTCGCGATGGCGCGCGCGCTGGGCGCACGGCTGCAGGCGGACCCCGCGATGCGGCGCTGGATCAACGAGCAGATCGTCGATGCCGCGCCGCGCGCGATCGAGCGCTACCGCGAGGACATCCGGCGCTACATCGTCGAGCGCGTGGCCGAATGGAACACCGGCGAGATGACGGTCGAGCTGGAGCGCCACATCGGGCGCGACCTGCAGTTCATCCGCGTGAACGGCACGCTGGTCGGCGGCCTGGTGGGGCTGGGCATCCATGCCCTGACCCAGGTCTGGAAGGGCTAGGAGGCGAGCGAACGCTGCTCGGCGATCACCAGCAGGCCGTCCATGATCAGGCCGTCGACGAGTTCGAAATCGCCGTTCATGCTGGGCGCCATCTTCCAGCCCGCGCCGCCGGTCATGTAGCAGGCCGGCTCCGCCGCGCAATGCGCCCGCACGTGCTGCACCATGCGCTCGACGGCGCCCGCAATCGCATAGGTGCCGCCGCTGGTCAGCGCATCGCTGGTGTTGGTCGGAAAGGGCCGCACCTCGCCGGTCGGGACATGCAGGCCGGCCGTGCCCGATTCGAGCGCGCGCAGCATGATGCCGTGGCCCGGCAGGATCAGGCCGCCCATGAACCGGCCGTCGGCGTCCACGGCCTCGACGGTGACCGCGGTGCCGATCATCACCACCACCATCGGACGCGCCGGCCCCTGCTGGAGCATGCGGTGGCGCGCGCCGATCATCGCCACCCAGCGGTCGGCGCCCAGGCGCGTCGGATGGTCGTAGCCGTTGACGATCCCGGCCTCGGCCGCGCTGGCGACGACCCACTGCGGCGAGCAATCGAAGCGCTCGCCCAGCTGTTCCTCCGCCCGGCGCCGCACCGCATCGCCGGCCACCACGCAGCCCAGCACGGACGCCGGCGCGGGCAGGTCGGCCCAGGGGCCTTCGGCCAGCCGCTCGATGTGGTCGAGGAACTCGGCCCCGTGCGCCTGCAGCACGGCGCCCGGCCGCGCCGCGTCGTAGAGGGACCACTTGAGGCGGGTGTTGCCGATGTCGATCGCGAGGAATGCCATGCGCGGGATTATTGCGAGTTGTGCTTACGGGCGCTTGCACATCGGAGAGCCGCCTGCGCGCAGCCGTCATGTTCAGACGTTAAAGTGCCTGCTCAACCTCAACCACGGCGCAAGGAGAACACCATGGGTTTGCTGAGTTTCATCAAGGAAGCGGGAGAAAAACTGTTCGGCGGCTCGACCGCCCAGGCCGCGGAACCGAGTCCGGATGCGGAGCAGGTGGCGGCCACGGCCATCAAGACCTACATCGAAACCCAGAACCTCGGCCTGACCGGCCTCGAAGTGGCCTATGCCGCCGCCACCGGCGTGGTGACGCTCTCGGGCCAGGCGCCTTCGCAGGAAGCGAGCGAGAAGGCTTCGCTCGCCGCGGGCAACGTGCACAACGTGACGCAGGTCGACAACAACCTGACGGCACCCGAGGCCGCTCCGGCGCAGTACCACGACGTGGTCCGGGGCGACACCCTGTCGGCGATCTCGAAGCAGTACTACGGCGATGCCAACAAGTACAACGCGATCTTCGAGGCCAACAAGCCGATGCTCACCAGCCCCGACAAGATCTATCCCGGCCAGAAGCTGCGCATACCTCCACTGGGCACGTAAGCACACGGGCCACCATTCGCCCCTTTCGTGGAACACCGCGGAACCGGCTTCGTCGGGCCGCAGGTGTTGCCCCCTGCAAGGGGGTTGGCGAAGCGACACGCAGTGCGCGAAGCCTGGGGGTTAGCTTTGTTTCCAGGGCAAACCACGGAGGCGCCAGCCGCCCTTGCGGCCGCGGTGCCCCTGCTCGTCGGCGTCGCCCTCGAAGCCTTCGAGGATGTTGTAGGCCTCGATGCCCAGCTCGGTGGCGCGCTTCGCGGCGGCGATCGAGCGCACGCCGCTGCGGCACAGCAGCACGGCCTTCTTGCCTGCCGGCACGGCGGCACGAATGCCCTCGTCGAAGCCGGCGTTCGGCGCCATGCCCGGCCATTGCTTCCATGCGAGCGCGACCGCGCCCGGCACATAGCCGACCCATTCGCGCTCCGCGTCGCTGCGCACGTCGACCAGCACCGCCTGGCCGCTGTGCATCCACTCGGCGGCCTGCTCGGGCGTCACGTCGCCGGCATAACCTTGGGCCGGCTTCGAATTCTGCGTTGTCATGGCGATTCCCATCCTGACGGATCCTTGCGTTCATTGAGACTGCCGATTCTCGGCCCTTCATGAAACCCTCCCCGCCTCTCCACCCTTCCCACGTCTGCGATGAATTCATTTCTTGAACGCCTGGGCCGCGCGATCCGCCGTCTGCTGTCCGGCCTCGGACGCGCCGCACCGCCGCTCGGCCCGGACCAATGGACCGACGGCACCTTCTCGCAGCAAGGCCGCGCCATCGCCTACAAGCTGTTCGTGCCGGCGCGAGGCACGGGCACGCCGCGGCCTCTGGTGGTGATGCTGCACGGCTGCACCCAGAACCCTGAGGACTTCGCCACCGGCACCGGGATGAACCGGCTGGCCGCCGAGCGCGACTTCCTGGTCCTGTATCCGGCGCAGTCGCCGCGCGCCAACGCCGGCAAATGCTGGAACTGGTTCATCACCCAGCACCAGCGCGCGGATCGCGGCGAACCCGCCTTGCTGGCGGCACTCACGCGGGAGGTCATCGACGTGCACGCGGCCGACCCCGGCCGCGTCTACGTGGCTGGCCTGTCGGCGGGCGGCGCGATGGCCGACATCCTCGGGCGCACGCATCCCGAGCTCTTCGCCGCGGTCGGCGTGCATTCGGGCCTGACGGCCGGCGCGGCGCACGACCTGATGTCCGCGCTCGCCGTGATGAAGGACGGGCCGGCCGCAGCGCCGGCCGACGCCCCGGCCGTCGGCCCGGCGCCGCCGACCATCGTTTTCCACGGCGATGCCGATGGCACGGTGCATCCCCTCAACGGCGAGCGCGTGGTGGCGGCCGCGCTCGCACAGCGCGAGGGCGGCGCGGCGGCGCCGCGGCAGAGCGAAGGCCGTTCGCCGCAGGGCCAGGCCTTCACCCGCCGCCAATATGCCGATGCCCGCGGCCGCATCGATGTCGAAGCGTGGCTGCTGCACGGCGCGGGCCACGCCTGGGCCGGCGGCAGTGCCGCGGGCTCGTTCACCGATCCGGCCGGGCCGGACGCCAGCGCCGAGATGCTGCGCTTCTTCCTCGCGCATCCGATGCCGAAGCGCGCCGACAAAGACCGATAGGCCGACTCGCGCGTTGCATCCGCAGACAGGAAGGATCCGTCGATGCATCACCCTCTCGCTTCGAAGCCGCGACCGCGCATTGCATGGCTGCTCGGGCTCGCGCTGCTCTTCACCGGCCCGCAGGCCTTGGCGCAGCAGGATCCGCCCGGCCGCGTCGCCCAGCTGAATTTCCACCAGGGCACGGTGAGCTTCTCGCCGGCCGGCGACGACAGCTGGTACGACGCCGCGCCCAACCGGCCGCTCACCACCGGTGACCGGCTCTGGACCGACCGCGGCGCGCGCGCCGAGCTGTACATCGGATCCACCGCGGTCCGGCTCGACGAGCAGACCGAGCTCGCCCTCTCCGAGCTGAGCGACGACACGGCGCGCCTCACCGCGCTGCAGGGCAGCGTGGCCGCGCGGGTGCGTGGCGATCTCGCGGGCAGCCGCTTCGAGATCGACACCGGCAACCTCGCCGTGGTGATCGACGCAGCGGCCGACCTGCGCATCGATGCCGATCCGGACTCGGACATCACCCACGTCGCGGTCGCCTCGGGCAACGCGACGCTGTACGGAGAAGGCGGCGAATCCCTGCAGCTCGGCGGCCGCCAGCAGCTGACCGTGTCGGGCCGCCATCTCGCGGCCGTGAGCGGCACGCCGGTGCAGGCCGGCGCCGACGCCTTCGAGCGCTGGGTGGCCGAGCGCAGCCGGCTCGAGGACCAGTCGGTCTCGGCCCGCTACGTCTCGCGCGAAGTGGCCGGCTACCAGCAGCTCGACAACTACGGCGACTGGCAAAGCGATCCGGACTACGGCGAGGTCTGGTATCCGCGCGACGTCGACGCCGACTGGGCGCCCTACCAGGACGGCCAATGGGTCGACGTCGCGCCCTGGGGCTGGACCTGGGTCGACGCGGCGCCCTGGGGGTTCGCGCCCTTCCACTACGGACGCTGGGCGCGCATCGGCCGGCGCTGGTGCTGGGTGCCGGGCCGCCCGAACGCGCGGCCGGTGTATGCGCCGGCGCTGGTGGGCTTCATCGGTGGTGCCGGTGCTGCCCTGTCGATCGGCGGCGGCCGCAATGGCGTGGGCTGGTTCCCGCTGGCGCCGGGCGAAGCCTGGCAGCCGGGCTTTCGGGCCAGCCAACGCTACATCGACGAGGCCAACCGCTCGCTCGCCGCGAACCGCCAGGCCGCGGCGCGCAATGCCGAGTTCGCGAACCAGCGCGCACCGGGCGCGGTCACGATCGTGCCGTTGGACCTGTTCGGCCGCGCGCCGATCACGCGCCGCGACATCCTCCGGCTGCCGGATGCGCGCGTGCCGGCCATCGCGGCGGCCACGGCGCCGCCGGTTCCACTGCGCGGCGAGCGCGGCACGGGCGCCCCCGGCCGTCCGGCCGGCGCGCTGCCGCCGGGCATTGCGCAGGGCCGAACGCTGCAGAGCGGCGGCCCGCCGCCTGGCCCGCTGCGGCTGCCGCCTGCGCCGCGGCCGCCTGCGCCGCGGCCGCCACAGCTTCAGCCACGCGAAGCGATCCGGCAACAGCAGGAATTGCAGCAGCAGGCGGCGCAGATGCAGGCTCGGCAAATGCAGCTTCAGCAACAGCAGGCTCAGCAGATCCAGCTGCAGCAGCAACAAGCCCTGCGCGCGCAGCAGCAGGCCCAGCAGATGCAACAGCTGCAGCGGCAGAACACGCTTCGCCTGCCGCCCGGCCTTGCACCGCCCCAGCAACCGCCGCAACCGCGCGAACCTCAGCAGCAGCAACAACAACAGCAACGTCGACCCGGCGACACCCGCT
Source organism: Variovorax sp. SRS16 (assembly GCF_901827165.1). Lineage (NCBI taxonomy): Bacteria > Pseudomonadati > Pseudomonadota > Betaproteobacteria > Burkholderiales > Comamonadaceae > Variovorax > Variovorax sp. SRS16. The sequence goes on along the minus strand of NZ_LR594666.1, from coordinate 711,191 downwards.
TCCAGAACGGCGCACAGGGCCGCGAACCGGGCGGCTCGTAGCCCTCCACGAGCGCGCGGGCCCGCGGCGCCGGTACAGTCGGTGCCAAGGAGCATCCATGCGCACATTCGACTTCGACCTCTTCGTGATCGGCGGCGGCAGCGGCGGTGTCCGCGCCGCGCGCATGGCGGCCCAGCGCGGCGCGCGCGTCGCGCTGGCCGAGTGCGCCGAGCTCGGCGGCACCTGCGTCAACGTCGGCTGCATCCCCAAGAAGCTCTACAGCTACGCCGCCGGCTATGCCGAAGCCTTCGAGGAAGCGGCGGGCTTCGGCTGGTCCATCGGCGAACCGCGTTTCGACTGGGCCACGCTGAAGGCGAACCGCGCGCGCGAGATCCGGCGGCTCAACGGCATCTACCGCGGCCTGCTCGACGGCGTGGGCGTGACCCTCATTCAAGGCTGGGCGCAGCTGGCCGATCCGCACACGGTGCAGGTCGACGACAAGCGCTACACGGCGCGCCACGTGCTGATCGCCACCGGCGGCATGCCCTTCGTGCCCGAGCTCAGCGGCCGTGAGCACGTGGTCGTCTCGGACGCGATGTTCGACCTCGATCCTTTTCCGAAGCGGCTTGCGGTGGTCGGCGCGGGCTACATCGCCTGCGAATTCGCATCGATCTTCAATGGCCTCGGCGCGCAGGTCACGCATCTGTGCCGCGGTGCGCATCTGTTGAACGGCTTCGACGACGATGTGCGCCATTTCCTCGCCAAGGAGATGACACGCACCGGTATCGACATCCGCTTCAACACCGAGATCAACATGATCACGCGGCAGAAGGACGGCCTGTGCGCGATGCTGTCGCGCGGCCAGCGCGTCGAGGTCGACACCGTGCTCTATGCGACCGGGCGCGTACCCAACACCCAGGGGCTCGGCCTCGAAGCAGCGGGCGTGACGCTGGACGCGAAGGGCCGCGTGGCGGTCGATGCGCACTACCGCAGCTCGGTGCCTTCGGTCTACGCGGTGGGCGACGTGTCGACCCGCCAGCAGCTCACGCCGGTCGCGCTGGCCGAGGCGATGGTGGTGGTCGACACCCTGTTCGGCAAGGGCCGGCGCCAACTCGACTACGAATTCACGCCGACCGCCGTCTTCACGCATCCGAACATCGGCACCTGCGGCTACACCGAGGCCGCGGCACGCATGAAGTTCGGCGAGGTCACGCTCTACTCGAGCGAATTCCGCGCGCTGCGGCACACGCTCTCGGGCAGCGGGGAGCGTACCTTCATGAAGCTGGTGGTCGACAAAGCCAGCGACCGCGTGGTCGGCCTGCACATGGTCGGCCCGGATGCGGGCGAGATCGTGCAGGGCTTCGCGGTCGCGATGCGCGCGGGCGCGACCAAGGCGATGTTCGACAGCACCATCGGGATTCATCCGACGGTGGCGGAGGAGTTCGTGACGATGCGCGAGCCGATGCCGTGAACAGGCTCGCCAACAGGCTGATCAGCGCGTTTGCTGCTTGCCTTCGAGCAGCTTGACCATCACGAACAGCACGCGGTTCGCGGGCGTGGGCACGCCGAGCGCCTCGCCGCGCCGCACGACCAGGCCGTTGAGGTGGTCGATCTCGCTGAGCTTGCCGCGTGCGAGGTCTTGCGCGGTCGATGAGTACTGCGACGGCATGGACTGCGCAATGCCGCGCACGGCCGCATCGATGTCGCTCGGAATGACGATGCCTTCGGCCTTCGCGACGGCCAGGCATTCGGCGACCACGTCGCGGATCACATCGCTCACGCCCACGCCCTTCACGAGCACGCCGTAAGGCAGCTGCGACACGGCCGACAACGCGTTGTACGCGCAATTCAGGATCAGCTTGGCCCAGAGCGAACCGCGCACGTTGTCGGACATCTGCGCGGGCACACCCGCGGCGACCAGATGCCGTGCGATCGTCTCGCTGGCGTGGGACGACGCAATCACCAGCTCACCGCGGCCGTGGTGCTTCACGTGGCCCGGACCGGCCATTTCGGTGGCCACATAGACCACGGCCGCAATCACTGCGTTGGAGGTCAACACCGAACGCACGCGCTCGTCATTGTCGACGCCGTTCTGCAAGACGAGCACCAGCGCACCGGGTGAGAGGTGCGGCTTGATCTGCGCTGCGGCCGATTCGCTGTCCGTGGACTTGACGCAGAACAGCACGAGGTCGGCGCCCTGCACCGCGCTCGGCGCGGTGCTCGCATCGAGCCGCAGGTGTTCGTCGAAAGCCTTCGTCTCCAGCCGCAGCCCGTTCGCACGAACAGCCTCCACATGCAGGGGCCGGCCGATCAGCACCACCTCGTGACCCGCGCGCGCCAGCATGGCGCCGTAGTAGCAGCCGACTGCGCCGGCGCCCATGACTGCGACTTTCATCGATGCACTTCCCTGGTTGTTCGGTTTTCGAGGCTGACGGCGACCGGCACTTCACGCTTGCGCCCCCGCGACTTCAGCCCCTCGTCCATCAGCCATTCGCGAAAGGCCACGAAGGCCGGCAGGTCGAGCCGGTCCGGCCGGTAGCAGAGGTAGTGCCCCTGGTCCACGCTGACCGGCGTGCCGCAGGGGCTGATCAGCGCGCCTTCGGCCAGCTCTTCCTGCACCAGCAGCCTGGGCACCAGCCCGATGCCCAGGCCGTTGAGCGCCGCCTGGATCAGCGCCGAATATTGAGCGAAGCGCGGCCCCGCCATGGTCTTGACTTCGGGCACGCCGTGCTGCGCCGCCCATTGCCGCCAGGCCATCGGCGCACCCTCGTGATGCAACAGCGTGCGGCCCGCGATATCGGCCGGCTGCGCGATGCGATGGCGCCCTTCGACCAGCGCGCGCGCCGCGATCAGCACGAACTCGCGCCCTGCGATGTATTCGGAGACCACGCCCGGCCAACCGTCGGGGCCGTAACGGATCGCGGCATCGACGCCGGCCGGAATGCCGTCGTTCGGCTCCAGGTGGCGGCTGAAGCTCAGCATCACATGGCGGCTCTTCTGGCTGAAGGCCGGCAGGCGCGGAATCAGCCACTTGGTGAGGAAGGTGGGCACGCTCGCGAGCGTGAGCAGACCGGCGCCGGCATCGCCCGAGCGCGCCTCGAAGCTCGCGGTCTCGATGGCGCGCAGACCGCCCGAGATCTTCTGCCAGTACACGCGCCCCTGCGACGTGAGCTGCACGCCGCGGCCGTTCTTCTGCAGCAGCTCGCGGCCCAGGAAGGCTTCGAGCCCCGCGATCTGCTTGCTGACCGCGCTCACGGTGATGCACAGGGCGCCGGCCGCGAGCGTGATGCTCTGGTGGCGCGCCACGGCGTCGAAGGCCAGCAGTTCCTGGATGGTGGGGCAATCGCGCTTCATGCATGGCTCCGATGGATGAAAGCATCGTGAAAAACACTGTCTGATTGCTCAAGCGTCGTCATCCAACTTTCACCCATGCGTTCGCAGTTGCTTCCTAGAATTCCCGGCAAGCGTCGGCTGGCCGTGCGCAAAAAGTAGAGCATCCGGAAAGTATGCCGATTGCACAAGACTTTTGGAGACAAACTTGGTTCGCGGCATCTCGCTCATCTACGGCCTGTACCTGCTGCTGCCGATCGCCCTGCTGCTGATCGGCAGCTTCGGCGGCAACTGGACCAACACGCTGCTGCCCACGGGCGTCACCGGACAGTGGTACCTCGACCTGTGGCTCGACACCTCGTTTCGCAAGGCTTTCGCGAGCAGCCTCGCAGTGGCCCTGTCGGCCTGCGTGATCAACACGGTGCTCGCACTGCCCCTGGCCTACGCGCTGTACCACGGCGCCCGTCGCGGTGGAAGTCTGGCGGCACGCATCGTGAGCGCCACCCCGGTCGCGGTGCCGACCATCACGCTGGCCTTCGGCTACATGATCGCGTTCAACACCGACCTCACGCCCTGGCTGGGTTCGATGCCGCTGCTGATCGCGGCGCACGCGATCCTCACGCTGCCCTACCTCACCAACACGCTGCTGGCCGATCTGCGCCATCTGAACCTCGGGCGGCTCGAACAGGCGGCCGCGACGCTCGGTGCCTCGGGCTGGCAGCAGTTCACCGGCATCGTGCTGCCGAGCCTGCGGCAGAGCCTGATCAGCGGGCTGGTGATGGTGGCGGCCATTTCGGTGGGCGAGTTCGGGCTGTCGAACCTGCTCACGAGTTTCCAGAATCGCACCTACCCGGTGGTGCTGTTGCAGGCCTTCTATGGCGCGACGGGTTTTGCCTGCGCGGCGACCGTCATCCTTCTCGTGCTGGCGAGCGCGTCGGCCCTTCTTTCTTCCTCTCTGGTGAAGCAGCCGTGAGCCGCCGGGCCGCTCCCAAGGCGAACACCGCAGCGCGCAGCGCGAAGGTTACCCATCCATGAGCCTCCTTTTCGACAACGTCAGCTACAACTACCCGGGCAGCTCGCACGGCCTGCACGATGTATCGCTCGATGTGCGCACCGGCGAGCTGGTGGCGGTGATCGGGCCGAGCGGCTCGGGCAAGTCGACCATGCTCAAGCTGGTGTCGGGCCTGGAGACGGGTCACACCGGCCGCATTGCGCTCGGCGGCGAAGACATGTCCCGCACGCCGGTGCACGAGCGGCACATCGGCATGGTGTTCCAGAGCTATGCGCTGTTTCCGCACCTGAGCGTGCTGGACAACGTGGCCTACGGGCTCAAGTTGCGCAAGGTGACCACGACCGAAAGACGCCGCCGCGCGCAGGAGTTGCTCGACATCGTGGGGCTGGGTGAATACGCCCAGCGCGCGGTCGCTCAGCTCTCGGGCGGCCAGCAGCAGCGCGTGGCCCTGGCCCGCGCGCTCGCCATCGACCCGCGCGCGCTGCTGCTCGACGAACCGCTCTCGGCGCTCGACGCCGGCGTGCGCGGCCACCTGCGCGACCAGATCCGCGCGATCCAGCAGCGCTTCAACGCGACCACCTTGCTGGTCACCCACGACCAGGAAGAAGCGCTCGTGATGGCCGACCGGGTGGCAATGCTCAAGGACGGCCGGCTGCTGCAGATCGCCACGCCGCGCGACATCTACGAGAACCCCGCGAGCCGTGCGGTGGCGGAGTTCGTCGGGCTCTCGACGATCCTGCCCGCGAAGGTGGCCGCGCCGGGTCGGCTGGACCTGGGCTTTGCCGAGCTTTTCGCCGCCACCGGCAGCCGCCCGTCCGGGACCGCGGTGCATCTGCTGGTGCGTCCCGAACACATCCGGCCCGACCCCGCGCCCGACAGCGTGAACCGGCTCGCGGGCCGCACCGGCGCGCAGCGCTACCTGGGTGCGCTCACGCGCTACGACTTCGAAGTGGCCGGCGCCCCCAAGGCCTTCCTCGCCGAGTCGGCTGCACCGGCTGCCGAGGCCATTGCCATCGCCCCCGAACACCTTCGCCTGCTCGACCACTGAGCCGGCCCCTTTCGTCCTGTCTCTCCAAGGAGCCACCATGCAACGCAGACATCTGATCCAGGCCGCCGGCGCACTGCCGCTGGCCACGCTCGCGGCCCGCACCGCCTTCGCCTTCGACGGCCCCGAGCTCTATGCGGGCGAGAAGGCGCTGTACGCCGAGGCGCAGAAGGAAGGGCTGTGCGTCTCCTTCGACACCGGTCCCGAATGGGCCAACTGGAAGTCGCTGTTCCGCGACTTCAAGAAGCGCTACCCCGAGATCGAGCTGACCTACAACGACATCGGCTCCGCCGCCACCGTGGTCGCGCTGGAGAAGACCAAGCGCCGCCCGCAGGCCGACACGGCCTACTACTTCGCCGCCTCGGGCGTCGATGCCGCGAAGAAGGACGTGGTCGCGCCCTTCAAGCCCGTCAACTTCGACAAGCTGCCGCCCGTGTTCCGCGAGGCCGAAGGCCGCTGGTTCACCATCCACACGCTGAACATCGCCTTCCTGGTCAACAAGAAGCTGGTGAAGAACGTGCCCACGAGCTGGGCCGACCTGCTCAAGCCCGAGTTCAAGAGCACGGTGGTCTACCTCGACCCGCGCTCCACCGGCATCGGCCAGGTGCTGGCCTTCGCCGCGGCCTATGCCAACGGCGGCAGCGTCGACAACGTGCAGCCCGGCACCGACTACCTCGGCAAGCTGCATGCGGCCGGCAACGTGCTGCGGGTGGAAGGCACCACGCCGTATGCCAAGTTCCTGAAGGGCGAGATCCCGGTGTGGATCAGCTACGAGAACGACGGCCTCAAGGCCAAGTACGTCGACGGCATGGGCGATGCGGTCGAGGTCGTGATTCCGAAGGAAGCCAGCGTGGCCGCGCCGTATGCGATCAGCCTGGTGAAGAACGGGCCGAACCCGAACGCAGGCAAGCTGTGGCTCAACTTCACCATGAGCGAGGCCGGCCAGTCGCTGTTCGCGCAGGGCTTCGTGCGTCCGGCCGTGCCGGGCACGCCGCTCAGTGCCGATGTCGCAGCGAAGATGCCGGCCGCGCCGCAGATCCGTCCGCTCGACGTGGTGAAAGCCTCGGAGCGCAAGGCCGACGTGGACAAGCTCTGGGCGCAGGCCGCGCTGGGAAAGTAAGCCGCCATGCGACGCTTTGGCGCCTGGCCCGCATGGGCCTTCATGGCGCTGTTCTTCGCGGTGCCGCTGGCGGCCCTGCTGCCCGAGGCCTTTGCCGAGGGTGGCAGCGCCTTCGGACGGCTGTTCGGCAATCCGCTGTTCCTGGGCGCGCTGCGCAACACGCTGGGCCTGGGCCTGGCGGCGGGCGCGATCTCGGCGCTGGTGGGCACCTGCATCGCCATCGAACTCGCGCGCCAGCCCGAAGGCCGGCGCCAGTGGATGATGACCTTGCTGGGCCTGCCGCTGGCCTTCTCGGGGTTGGTGATCGCCTACGGATTCATCCTGGCCTTCGGGCGCGCCGGCTTCGTGACGCAGCTGCTCGCGGGGCTGGGTGCCGACCCGGCGGTCATCGGCAGTTGGATCTACAGCGTGTCGGGCCTGGGTTGCGCCTATGCCTACTACCTGATTCCGCGCGTCGCGCTGTCGCTGTACCCCGTGTTCGCGAACCTCGACCTGCGCCCGGCGCAGGCGGCGCGCACGCTGGGTGCTTCGCGTGCGCGGGCCTTCCGCGACACGGTGGTGCCCGAGGTCATGCCCTCGGTGCTGTCGAGCGCCTGCATGGTGGCGGCGATCGCGATGGGCACCTATGGCACGGCGCTGGCGCTGGTGGGCACGCAACTCAACATCCTGCCGCTGATGCTGCTCGCGCAGCTGGGCGACGGTGGTTCCGATTTCTCGGTGGCAGCGGCCTTGTCGCTGGTGCTGATGGTGGCGTGTGTGATCGTGATGGGAGTGGGCGATGTCGTTACGCGAAGGCGCGAGCGCGGTGCTGTCGGCACCGGTCACTGAGGCGCTGACGCGCCTCGCGCAGAAACAACGGGGGCCGGCCCGCCACCGCCAGCCCGTGGCCATCCTCGGCCCGGGCGACGGCGGGCCGGCCGAATGCGAAGCGGCCTACGCCGTGGCGCATGCACTGGCCGGTGCCGGCATGGCGGTGATCTGCGGCGGGCGCGGCGGCGTGATGGCCGCAGCCTCGCGCGGCGCCACCGCGGCCGGCGGCATTGCCGTGGGCATCCTGCCCGAAGAGGATGACCGCAACGCCAACGACTGGCTCAGCGTGGCCATTCCCACCGGCATGGGCGAGATGCGCAACGCGATCATCGCGCGCAGTGGCGTATGCCTGCTTGCCATCGGCGGCAACATGGGCACGCTGTCGGAGATGGCCATGGGACTCAAGTGGGGCAAGCCGGTCTTCGTGATGCATGGGGATGTGGCGCTGCCGGGCGCGGTGCAGACTGCCGACGTGAACGACATGCTCGCCAAGGTGCTGGACTGCCTGCTGGCCTGAGTCCCGCAGCGACAAAGTGGCCGACACGGCCGCATTGCACAATGACGGCATGCCCTACATGCCCGCCTTCGTCGCCCCCGCCCGCTTCACCGATCCCGACGCCGCGTTCGAACAGGTGCGACTCATCTACGACGGCGGCCTGCAGCACCTGCGCGAGGCGATGCTGCGCTTCGTGGCCGGTGACAGCCTCACGGGGCGGGTACGGGCCTGTTATCCCTTCGTTCGCGTGCACACGCACACGGTCTCGCGCCGCACGCCGGTGGCCAATGCGGGCCTGAGCTACGGCTTCGTGTCGGGGCCGGGGCGCTTCGAGACGACGCTCACGCGGCCCGACCTGTTCAGCCGCTACTACCGCGAGCAGTTCCGGCTCTTGCTCGAGAACCACCAGGTCGAGCTCGAGATCGGCACCAGCACGCAGCCGATCCCGATCCACTTCTCCTTCGCCGAGAACGACCACATCGAAGGCAACATGAGTGCCGAGCGCCGCGCACTGATGCGCGACGTGTTCGACCTGCCCGACCTCGGCGCGATGGACGACGGCATTGCCAACGGCACCTTCGAGGCGCGGCCCGGCGAGGCGCAGCCGCTCGCCCTCTTCACCGGCGCGCGCGTCGACTACTCGCTGCACCGGCTGCGCCACTACACCGGCACCGCGCCCGAGTGGTTCCAGAACTTCGTGCTGTTCACCAACTACCAGTTCTACATCGACGAGTTCGTGCGGCTCGGCCTCGAGGCGATGACCGACGCGCACAGCGAATACGTCGCCTTCATCCAGCCCGGCAACGTGATCACCCGCCGGCGCGGACTGGCCGCGGGGTCGAGCAAGACCTTCGGTGCGCTGCTCGACGGCACGCAGGGCACGCCGCCGCCGCGGCTGCCGCAGATGCCGGCCTATCACCTGGTGCGCGAGGATTGCAGCGGCATCACGATGGTCAACATCGGCGTCGGCCCGGCCAATGCCAAGACCATCACCGACCACGTCGCGGTGCTGCGCCCGCATGCGTGGATGATGCTCGGCCATTGCGCCGGCCTGCGGCAGGGGCAGCAGCTGGGCGACTACGTGCTCGCGCATGCCTATGTGCGCGAGGACCACGTGCTCGACGAGGAGCTGCCGCTGTGGGTGCCGATCCCGGCGCTGTCGGAGATCCAGCTCGCGCTCGAGAAGGCGGTGGCGCAGGTCACCGGCACCGAGGGGCCCGAACTCAAGAAGATCATGCGCACCGGCACCGTGGCGAGCACCGACAACCGCAACTGGGAGCTCTTGCCCGGCAACCGGCCGCAGCGCCGCTTCAGCCAGAGCCGCGCCGTGGCGCTCGACATGGAAAGCGCCACCATCGCCGCCAACGGCTTTCGCTTTCGCGTGCCCTACGGCACCCTGCTGTGCGTGAGCGACAAGCCGCTGCACGGCGAGATCAAGCTGCCCGGCATGGCCAACCAGTTCTACCGCGAGCGCGTCGAGCAGCACCTGCGCATCGGCATGGCCGCGATCGACGTGCTGCGCAGCGAAGGCACGAGCCGGCTGCACAGCCGCAAGCTGCGCAGCTTTGCCGAAGTGGCGTTCCAGTAGCCGGCGAAGCGCTCAGTTCGATTCGAAGAGTTCCGGCATTTCGCGCTGCGCCTTGGGCGTGAGCGTCAATGCGCGGCCATCGAGTTCCTGCCGCACCCAGCCGCGCCGCAGCGACAGCTGCAGCCACGCCGCGCCGAGCGCGCCGCCCAGGTGCGGACGCCGCTCGCTCCAGTCGAGACAGGCGCAGGCGAAGCGGCGGCGCGAACCGCGCGCACCGTCGACATCGATGCCCAGGCTTTCGAGCGCGACCGCACCGTCGGGCGTGAGTTCGTAGTCGCCGTCCTCGGCCTTCCGGTGCAGCCAGCCCTGCGCATGCAGCCGGTCGTGCAGCGCGACGCCGGCCATGCCAGCCATGTGGTCGTAGCAGGTGCGCGCCGCGCGCAGGCGGCTCGGCGCGGTGGGCTTGAATTCGCCGCGCGGCGCACCGGCCACCACCAGCAGGCCTTCGAGCGCGGCGCCGACCTCGGGGCTGGCGAGGCGGAAGTAGCGGTGCTTGCCTTGCGCGACCGACTCGACCAGCCGCTGCTCCCTGAGCCTTGCCAGATGCGCGCTCGCGGTCGAGGCGGCGACCTCGGCCACGGCCGCCAGCTCGGTCGCCGTGCGCGCATGGCCGTCGAGCAGGCAGCACAACATGCGCGCGCGCGCCGGCTCGGCGATGGCGCCGGCCAGGCGCGCGAGGTGGGTGTCGGCAGTGATTGCATCCATACTTCGATGCTAAACGAAGTGTGAACGCAAAGGAAGCGGCACACTGCAGACATGAAACCGCCCGCCTCACCCGCCGACGTGATCGCCGCCGTCACGCATCCGAATCCCTATCCCTGGTATGCGGCCCTGCGCAACGGGCCGCCGCTGGTCTTCGACGAGCACCTTCGGTTGTGGGCCGCGAGCCGCGCCGAGGTCGTGTGCGAGGTGCTCGCGTGCGAAGCACTGCGCGTGCGCCCGCCGGCCGAGGCGGTGCCGCGCGCCATCGCGGGCACGCCGGCCGGCGAAGTATTCGGCCATCTGGTGCGTATGAACGACGGCGCGCCACACGTGGCGCACCGGCCGCCGCTGCAGCGCGCACTGGCCGGGCTCGACCGGCAGGCCGTGCATGCGGCGGCGCTGAAGATCGCGGCCGGGCTGCCTGCCGCGCCGGTGTCGGATCTCTGCTTTGCCATGCCCGTCTGCGCCGTCGCACACCTGCTCGGGTTCGCCGACGACATGCTGCTGCGCGTGACGGACTGGATGCGCGACTTCGTCGCCTGCCTTTCCGCGCTGTCGAGCGCGTCGCAGCTGCAGGCCGCGAGCGAGGCCGCTGCGGCGCTGATGATGCGCTTCGAACAGCTGGTCAGCGATCAGCCGGCAGCCGGCGCCAGCCTGCTCGCCGCGGTGCAGGCCGAAGTCCCGGGCGATGGGTCCCGTGTGACGCTGGCCAATCTGGTCGGCCTGCTGTCGCAGACCTGCGAGGCCACGGCAGGCCTGCTCGGCAACAGCCTGATCGCACTGGCCCGCGAGCCCGGGCTGCGCCGCAAGATCGGGTCGCGCGCCGAGCTGCTGCAGCCGCTGGTGGACGAGGTCGCGCGGCACGATCCTTCGGTCCACAACACGCGCCGCTTCGTGGCCGAGCCGACGGTCCTCGCCGGCATGCCGCTCGCGCCCGGCGACGCCGTGCTGGTGGTGCTCGCCGCGGCGAATCGCGATCCCTCGCTCAACCCGGCGCCCGCGACCTTCGAGTTGCTGCGCGCCGAGCGCCGGATGCTGGGCTTCGGCCATGGCCCGCACGCGTGCCCCGGCCAGGCCCTGGCCTGCACCCTCGCGGCGGCTGGCGTACAGGCCCTCCTGGCCGATGGACTCGATATCGACATGCTGATGGACCGCGGCTGGGACTACCGGCCTTCGGCAAACGTCCGCATTCCCGTCTTCCGCTGAGGGCCGTGACGCGCGGGCCCGATCAGGCCGCTTGCGCCCAGCGCCCGGTCGCCTCCAGATGCGGCGACATCTGTGCGCGCCCCCAGCGCAGCGGCAACGCAGCCGGCATGCGCCGCGCCGCCAGCACCTGCATCCGAAGCAGCCGGCGCGCGCCCTCGAAGGCATCCACCTCGGGTCCGTTCCAGATGACTTCGGCGCTGACTGCGACTTGCAGCAGGTCGCCGGTCTCGAAGTCGATGAACAGCAGCCCCGCGCGCGGATGCACGACGATATTGCCGAGCGTGTTGAAGAAGAGATTGCCGTCGAAGTCCGGCACCGTCAGCGTGCCCTCGCCGCTCAGTCCCACGAAACCGGGCCGGCCACCGCGATGCGACACGTCGACGCCATGCGACGGCTCGCCGTCGACGCCCGAGCCGGCCGCCGACGGGTAGGCAGTGGCGATGAAGAAGGTGTCCGCATGGGTCACCATCCGCCTCGCATTCGCGTCCAGCCGACCGCCGAGTTGCACGACCTTTGGCGCGGCGTCGCGCGGCACGAAGACAGCCTCCCGCGCCTGGATGTACCGGGGGCAGTTGCCGAAGCTTTGCCGCACCTCGACCGAGAAGCCTTCTGCATCGACCACGTCGATCACGCCGTTCATGCGGTTGCGGCGGCGCGTGTGCGGCTCGATGCCGAGCAGGCCGATCGATGCGCCCGTGACGAGGGCCGCAGCCAGCGGATCGCCGGCAAGCGGCCGCGCGTCGACGCGCAGATGCTGCGGATCGGGCGAATGCACGAAGCCGGGTGGTGCGGCCAGCACGCCGGCCCAGGGTTGATGCCGGTCGTCGATGCTCCCCGCCGCCAAAAAGGGCAGTTGCGCGAAGAAGAGCCGATGCTGTTCGGGCATGTGGTCGCGCAGCACGCGCGGTCCGAGCTCCGCCATCCGCTCGCTGACGCCGGCGAGATTCTGCAGGGCGCGCTCGCCCTCGTGCCACGGCACGCGTTCCGGCGCGTTCATGCGGCCAGCCCGATCCGCTGCGGTGCCATCGGCACGAAGCCCGGCAGCGCCTCGATGCGCGCCAGCCATGCGCGCAGCTGCGGATAGGCGTCGAGCGAGACATTGCCTTCGGGCGCATGCGCCACGTAGCTGTAGTTGGCGATGTCGGCCAGCGTCGATTGCGGGCCGGCGAGGAAGGGCCGCCCGGCCAGCTCGGACTCCATCACGCGCAGCAGGTCGTGCGAGCGCGCGATCGCCTCGGCCGGTTCCCGGTGCAGACCGAACATCACGATCACGCGCGCCACCGAAGGTCCGGACGCCAGCTGTCCGGCCGCGACCGAGAGCCAGCGCTGCACGCGCGCCGCGCCGAGCGGATCGCGCGGCATCCAGCGCGCCGGATCGGGCGCGTAGCGTTCGTTGAGATAGACCAGGATCGCATTGGAATCCGGCAGGGTCACTTCGCCATCCTCGATCACCGGCACCTGGCCGAACGTGTTGCGGCGCAGGAACTCGGGCGTGCGCTGCGCACCGGCGCGCAGGTCGACCTCGATGGTCTCGAAGGGCAAGCCGAGCAGCGAAAGAAAAAGCCGCACCCGGTGCGAATGACCGGACACGGACGAGCTGTAGACCTTGATGGGCTGTGCGGGGCGAGTGGCTGTCATGGGGTTTCTCCGGGGGTGTGGCTGTGAGAGTCGATTCTGTGTTGCTCCATCTTTCGAAGTAATGGCCTCAGCCGTATTTGACTGCTCCGATTTCCGGTTTAATCACGCCATGGACCGCCTCAAGGCCATGCACACCTTCGTACAGATCGCCGAGCAGGGCAGCCTGACCCGCGCGGCCGACGCGCTCGACAGTTCGCTGCCGGCCGTGGTGCGTGCGCTGGCGGCGCTGGAGGCGCACCTCGGCGTGCGGCTGTTCCACCGCACCACGCGCCGCATCTCGCTGACCGAGGAAGGCCGGCACTACCTGGACAGCGCACGCGAGGTGTTGGCCGCGGCCGACGCCGCCGATCGCGCGCTCGCGGTCGAGGCGGCCGAGCCGGCGGGCCAGCTCACGGTCACGGCGCCCGTGCTGTTCGGCCACATGTACGTCGCGCCCGCCATCGTGCGTTTTCTCCAGCGTCACCACAAGGTGCGCTGCAGCGTGCTGCTGCACGACCGCACGGTCAACCTCCTGGAGGAAGGCATCGATGTCGGCATCCGCATCAGCGCACTGGAGGACTCGTCACTGGTCGCGCAGACGCTGGGCAGCATCCGCCGCGTGGTGGTCGCGAGCCCGGCGTATCTGAAGCAGCACGGCACACCGGCGCATCCGCGCGAACTGCTGGACGCCAACTGCGTGTGCCTGCAGCCCGGCAGTTCGGCGCACTGGGCCTTTCGCGAACAGGGCCGGCCGCTGAAGATCGCGGCCCGGGGCAACATCGACTTCAACCACATTGCACCCGCGGTCGAAGCCTGCGCCGCAGGGCTGGGCTTCGGCAACTTCTTCTCCTATCAGGTACTGCCGATGGTGGCGCAAGGCCGGCTCGCGATCGTGCTCGAAGACTTCGAGCCGCCGCCGCGGCCGGTGAGCGTGATCTATCCCCATGCGCGGCTGCTGCCGGCGCGCACGCGTGCGTTCATCGAATGGATGAAGGCGGAGTTCACGGGGCTGCGGCTCTGAGCGTCACGGGCAGGATCTGCATCGCATGGGCCACAATGCCCCGGTGCCGACGCCCCTCTTCCACGCCAGCCACCTGCGCAAGCACTACGGATCGACCCTCGTGGTCGACGACCTCTCCTTCGAGATCGCACCCGGCGAATGCCTCGGCGTGATCGGCCCCAACGGCGCGGGCAAGACCACCACCATCCGCATGTGCCTGGGCCTCACCACGCCCGACAGCGGCACGATCGAAGCGCTCGGCGGGCTGTCGATGCCGCGCGACGCGCGCGCGATCAAGGCGCAGCTCGGCGTGGTCAGCCAGTTCGACACGCTCGATCCCGACTTCAGCTGCGCCGAGAACCTCAGGGTCTACGCACGCTACTTCGGCATGCGCCGCGCGGAGATCGCGCCGCGCATTCCCTATCTGCTCGACTTCGCGGCGCTGACGCACAAGGCCGATGCGAAGCCCGGCGAGCTCTCGGGCGGCATGCGCCGGCGGCTGTCGCTCGCGCGGGCGCTGGTCAACGATCCGAAGCTGCTGATGCTGGACGAGCCGACCACCGGCCTCGATCCGCAGGCGCGGCACCTGATGTGGGAACGGCTGCAACTGCTGCTGCAGCAGGGCAAGTCGATCCTGCTGACGACGCACTTCATGGACGAGGCCGAGCGGCTGTGTTCGCGGCTGCTGGTGCTGGACCACGGCCGCAAGATCGCCGAGGGCCGGCCGCGCGACCTGATCGCCGAGCACCTCGAACCCGACGTGGTCGAGGTGTACGGCAACGGCGCGCTCGCGCTGGCCGAATCGCCGCTCAGGCAGTACGCGGCACGGGTCGAGGTCAGCGGCGAGACGGTGTTCTTCTACACGCAGGATGCGCGCGGGCTGATGGAGGCGCTGGCCGGCCACGCCGGGCTGCGCACCTTCCACCGACCGGCCAACCTGGAAGACCTGTTCCTCAAATTGACGGGCCGGCAGATACGAGAGGACGGATAGCATGACGCCCGCCCCTGGCCCCTCGGTCTGGCGCCCGCCCGAGCTCTCGATGCGCTGGTGGCCGGTGTTCCTGCGCAACCTGCTGGTGTGGCGCAAGCTCGCGATCCCGAGCCTGATCGGCAACATCGCCGAGCCGCTGATCTGGCTGGTGGCCTTCGGCTACGGCATGGGCGCGCTGGTCGGCCGGATCGAGGTCGACGGCATCAGCGTGCCCTACATCCTGTTCCTGGCCAGCGGCTCGGTGTGCATGAGCGCGATGAACGCAGCGTCGTTCGAGGCGCTCTATTCGGCCTTCTCGCGCATGCATGTGCAGAAGACCTGGGACGGCATCATGAACGCGCCGGTGGGACTGGACGACGTGGTGCTGGCCGAGATGCTGTGGGCCGGCTTCAAGGCGATCTTCACGACCACGGCGATCCTGTTCGTGATGCTGGCGCTGAACATCAGCCACAGCCCGAAGCTGTTCGTCGCCTGGTTCGTGCTGGTGGGCGTGGGCATCACCTTCTCGTGCATCGCGCTGATCTTCAACGCGCTGGCGAAGGGCTACGATTTCTTCACCTACTACTTCACGCTGTTCATGACGCCGATGATGTTCCTGTCGGGCGTGTTCTTTCCGCTCGAGCAGTTGCCCACGGTGGTGCGGCGGATCGCGGACTGGCTGCCGCTGGCGAACGCGGTGGCGCTGGTGCGGCCCTTGTTCATGGACCGCTGGCCCGGCGACTGGGAACGCCATGCGCTCGTGCTGGTGGCCTACACCGTGGTCGCGTTCTGGATCGCACTGGGGCTCACGCGCAAGCGCTTTCGGGCTTGAGGGAGAACCTGCATGCATGACCCGTCGAAGGTGGCCGAACCCGCAGCCTTGCGCCAGCGCGACGGCGCCGAGGCCAGAGTCACCTACGAAGAGCTGTTCTTCGATCTGGTCTATGTCTTCGCGGTCACCCAGCTGTCCCACTACCTGCTCGGCCACCTGACGCCGCTCGGCGCGCTGCAGACGCTGCTGCTCTGGTTCGCGGTCTGGCTGGGTTGGCAATACACCTGCTGGGTGACGAACTGGTTCGACCCGCGCTCGGCACCGATCCGGTTGCTGCTGTTCGGCGTCATGCTGGCGGGGCTGGTGATGTCGGCGGCCATTCCGGGCGCCTTCGCCGAGCGCGGCGTGGTGTTCGCGGTCGCCTTCGTCGCGATCCAGGTCGGGCGCTCGGCCTGCGTCTGGCTGCTGCTGCGGCGCGAACGCCATGCGCTGGCGGCGAACTTCGCGCGCATCCTCGGGTGGAACTGCATCGCAGCGGTGTTCTGGATCGCCGGCGCCGCGACGGCGGGCGGGGCACGCATGGCCTGCTGGGCCATCGCGGTGGCCTGCGAGTACGTGTCGCCGATGTTCGGCTTCCGGCTGCCGGGTCTGGGACGTTCGCGCACCGCCGACTGGACCATCGAGGGCGGCCACCTGGCCGAGCGTTGCCAGCTGTTCGTGATCGTGGCGCTGGGCGAATCGATCCTGCTGATCGGCGACACCTTCGCCAGGACGCAGACCTTGACCAGCCTCTCGACGCTCGCCTTCCTGATCGCCTTCGCGGGCAGCCTCGCGATGTGGTGGCTCTACTTCGACACCGGCAGCGAGGACGGCAGCCACGCGATCGCGCATTCGGACGATCCGGGCCGCATGGGCGCCTATTTCCACTACGTCCACGTGCTGATCGTCGGCGGCATCATCGTCACCGCGGTGGGCAACGAGCTCGTGATCGCGCATCCGCATGGCCATCTGGATCTGCCGGGCATCATCGTGATGCTCGGCGCGCCGGTTGCCTACCTGTTGGGCAACGGCATCTACCGGCGCATCGTGTATGGGTCCTTCCCTGCTTCGCACGTCGCCGGCGTGGTCGTCGCCGCGGCGCTGCTGGCGCTCGTTGCCCGGATCGATCTGCTCACGCTGAACGGGCTGACCACGCTCGTGATGCTCGGCGTGGCGGCATGGGACACGCTGCGCGCGCCATCGGGTGCGGTCCGCCGCAACGCGTCGCACGCGCGCAAGGCCTGAGCGGGGGCCGAGGTTCAGCGCGCGGCCGCGGCGCGCAGCTTGTCCTTCTTGCTCGGGCGCTTGCCCTTGATGCCGCCCGTGCCCTTGTCGGCGGGCGGCGCGGCCTCGACGGGCTCGAAGCCCGGCACCTGCTCGCGCGGCACGTTCAGGCCCTGGCGTTTCTCGATCAACCTGAAATGCGCGTCGGTCGCGGCGCTGACGAAGCTGACGGCGACACCGCGCTCCCCGGCCCGCCCGGTGCGGCCGATGCGGTGCACATGGTCGACCGCCGAGCGCGCGAGGTCGTAGTTCACCACCGCCGGCAGCTGCACGACGTCGATGCCGCGCGCCGCGAGGTCGGTGGCGATCACCACCTGCACGCGCGAGGCCTTGAAGTCGGCGAGCACCTGCGTGCGCTTGCCCTGGCTGAGCAGGCCGTGAAAGGGCTCGGCATGGACGTCGGCCTTGCGCAGCTTGTCGGCCACGATCTCGGCCGCATGCTTGGTGGCGACGAAGACCAGCACCCGCGCCCAGCCCTCATGCCGGACCAGATGGCGCAGCAGCTGCGTGCGGCGGCCGGGATCGACCTCGATCGCGCGCTGGGCGATGTCGGGTTGCTCGGCCGCTTCGGACTGCACCTCGACCCGCACGGGATCGTGCAGCAAGGCCTCGGCGAAGGACTGGATCGCCGGCGGGAAGGTGGCCGAAAACAGCAGGTTCTGCCGCCGCGCGGGAAGCAGCGCGAGGACGCGCCCGAGTTCGTCGGCAAAGCCGAGGTCGAACAGGCGGTCGGCCTCGTCCAGCACCAGCATGTCCACCATGTCCAGCCGCACGGCGCGATGGTCGCTCAGGTCCAGCAGGCGGCCCGGCGTGGCGACCATGATGTCCGCGCCGCCGCGCAGCGCCATCATCTGCGGATTGATGGAGACGCCGCCGAAGGCGACCGCGATCCTGGGCGGCGCCGGCAGGTGCTGCGCAAGGCCGCGCATCGACTCGCCGACCTGCGCCGCGAGTTCACGCGTGGGCACGAGGATCAGCGCGCGCAGCCTGTGCGGCGCGTGCCGGCCCCCGGCCGCCACGCGTTGCAGCAGCGGCAGCGCGAAGGCCGCCGTCTTGCCCGAGCCGGTCTGCGCTGCGCCGAGCAGATCGCGGCCCTGCAGAATCGCGGGGATGGCTTCGGCCTGGATGGCCGTGGGCGCGGCATAGCCTTTGTCGGTGGCGGCGCGCACCAGGGCGGGGTCGAGGCCCAGGGAATGGAATGGCATGGAATGAAGATCGCGAAGATGAAGGAGCATAGCCAGCATGAACCCCGATGACCTCGAACGTCTGCTGACCCGCGAGATGCCCTTCGGCAAATACAAGGGCCGGCTGATCGCCGACCTGCCCGGCAACTACCTGAACTGGTTTGCCCGCGAGGGCTTTCCCGAGGGAGAGATCGGCCGCCTGCTGGCGCTGATGCACGAGATCGACCACAACGGGCTCAAGGGGTTGCTGGAGCCGCTTCGCAAGAGGCGCTGAACGGGCCCAGTGACGCTTTTCCGCCTCATTTCGACCCGGTCTGCCTAAAAATCAAAGCATTTCACCCAAAAGTCAAATAGTGAACGACAATGCCGGAGCGATCCAGCGGCCCTGCTGCCTGGTTCGCGATCCGGTGATCGGTCAGTTTCGCGCCACAGCGCCTGTTTAGTTTGTTGTGATACTGGGACTCCATCGCTTTGTTTTTTTGGTTTGATTAGGAGTCCCTCCATGGGCAAGAAACTCTACGTAGGCAACCTCGCTTACTCCGTGCGCGACAACGATCTGGAGCAGGCTTTCGCCGCTTACGGCTCGGTCGCCAGCGCCAAGGTCATGATGGAACGCGACAGCGGTCGCTCCAAGGGCTTCGGCTTCGTCGAAATGGGCACCGATGCGGAAGCACTCGCTGCCATCGAAGGCCTGAACGGCCAATCGCTCGACGGCCGCAGCCTGACCGTCAATGAAGCCCGTCCGATGGAGCCCCGTTCGCCCGGCGGCTTCGGCGGTGGTGGTGGTGGCCGCAGCGGCGGTGGCGGCGGCTACGGTGGTGGCGGCGGCGGTGGTTACGGCGGCGGCGGCGGTGGTGGCGGCAATCGCAGCGGCGGTGGCGGCTACGGCGGCGGCGGCGGTGGCCGCGGCGGCTACTAAGCCCTTCCGGCATCCAGCACAAGGCTCCTTCGGGAGCCTTTTTCTTTGGCTGAACCGGCTCCCTCGGGCGCCTTTCCTCTTGGAGCACGGCCCCCTGGTACGTGGAAGTCCGTACAGTTCTGGTCAGCAACCAGTCAGTCTCAGGCGACGACCCTCGATGCCACTACAACGAGGAGCGAGACAATGCGCATCAAGAGTCAGGCCGACTTCTTTTCAGGAGTCATGTTCGCTGCGGTCGGGGGCGCCTTCGCCGTCGGCGCCACCACCTACAACGTCGGGGACGGCGCCCGCATGGGGCCCGGTTACTTTCCGCTCATGCTGGGGATCCTGCTGGCGATCCTCGGCGCGGCGATCATGTTCCAGGGGCTGGTGGTCGAGGCCCTCGACGGCGGAAAGATCGGCAAATGGGCCTGGAGGCCGCTGGCCTTCGTGCTCGGCGCCAACCTCGCGTTCGGCGTGCTGCTCGGCGGATTGCCGAGCATCGGCCTGCCGGCCATGGGGATGATCCTCGCGATCTACGCACTGACCCTCATCTCGAGCCTGGCCGGCGAGCAGTTCAAGCTGCGCGACGTGCTGGTGCTCGCGACCATCCTGGCAGCAGGCAGCTACGTGGCCTTCATCTGGGCGCTCAAGCTGCAGATCCAGGTCTGGCCGACCTTCATCACGGGTTGAGGAGCGCGCCATGGATCTGATTCACAACCTGAGCATCGGCTTCGGTGTCGCCTTCACCTTCACCAACCTGCTGTACTGCCTGATCGGCTGCATCCTGGGCACGCTGATCGGCGTGCTGCCGGGCATCGGCCCGGTGGCCACCATCGCAATGCTGCTGCCGGCCACCTACGCGCTGCCGCCGGTGTCGGCGCTGATCATGCTCGCGGGCATCTACTACGGCGCGCAGTACGGCGGCTCCACCACCGCCATCCTGGTCAACCTGCCCGGCGAATCCTCGTCGGTGGTGACTTGCATCGACGGCTACCAGATGGCACGACAGGGCCGCGCCGGCCCCGCGCTCGCCGCCGCCGGCCTGGGGTCGTTCTTCGCCGGTTGCGTGGGCACCTTGATCCTGGCGGCGTTCGCGCCGCCGCTGACCGAGCTGGCCTTCAAGTTCGGGCCGGCCGAGTACTTCTCGCTCATGACGCTGGGGCTGATCGGTGCCGTCGTGCTGGCCTCGGGCTCGTTGCTGAAGGCGGTCGCGATGATCGTGCTCGGTCTGCTGCTGGGCATCGTGGGCACGGACGTCAACTCCGGCGTCGCGCGCTTCAGCTTCGACATCCCGGAGCTGACCGACGGCATCGGCTTCGTGGTGATCGCGATGGGCGTGTTCGGCTATGGCGAGATCATCGGCAACCTGTCGCAGCCCGAGGACGAGCGCGAGGTGTTCACCGCCGACGTCAAGGGCCTGTGGCCGACGCGGGACGACTTCAAGCGCATGACGCCGGCCGTGCTGCGCGGCACTGCGCTCGGCTCGGCCCTCGGCATCCTGCCGGGCGGCGGCGCGCTGCTGGCGGCCTTCGCGGCCTACGCGCTGGAGAAGAAGATCCGGATGAAGCCCGGTGAGGTGCCCTTCGGCAAGGGCAACATCCGCGGCGTGGCCTCGCCCGAATCGGCCAACAATGCCGGCGCGCAGACCTCCTTCATCCCGCTGCTCACGCTGGGCATTCCGCCCAATGCGGTGATGGCGCTGATGGTGGGCGCGATGACCATCCACAACATCCAGCCCGGCCCGCAGGTCATGACCAGCAACCCCGAGCTGTTCTGGGGCCTGATCGCCTCGATGTGGATCGGCAATGCGATGCTCATCGTGCTCAACCTGCCGCTGATCGGCATGTGGATCAAGCTGCTGACGGTGCCCTACAGGTTCCTGTTCCCGGCGATCGTGCTGTTCTGCGCGATCGGTGTGTACTCGACCAACAACAACACCTTCGACGTCTGGATGGTCGGCGCCTTCGGCTTCATCGGCTACCTGTTCCTCAAGCTCAAGACCGAGCCGGCGCCACTGCTGCTGGGCTTCATCCTCGGGCCGATGATGGAAGAGAACCTGCGCCGCGCGCTGCTGCTGTCGCGCGGCACCTGGAGCGTGTTCGTCACGCGGCCGCTGTCCGCCGGCCTGCTGGTGGCGGCCTGCCTGCTGCTGGGCATCGTGCTGCTGCCCTCGATCAAGGCCAAGCGAGAAGAGGCGTTCGTGGAGGAATAGCCCGCCCCAGGACGCGTGTCAGCGGCGAGCGGGAATCAGCACGCGGCGCAGTTCGGCCGCGCACAGCGCCACGGCGGTGTTCGCCTCGTCGAGCACCCGGCCCATGGTGATGAAGCCGTGGATCTGGCGCTCGAAGCAGACGTAGCTCGCGCGGTTGCCGGCCGCGGTCAGCGCACGCGCATAGTCCAGCCCCTCGTCGCGCAGCGGGTCGTAGCCGGCGGTGAGCACCAGTGCCGGCGGCAGGCCCGCGAGCTTGTCTTGCAGCAGCGGCGAGGCACGCCACTCGAGGTCGTGCTTCGGATCGGCGATGTAATGGTCGTGGAAATACGTGATCGAATCGCTGGTGAGCAAATAGCCCTGGCCATTGGTGGTGTGCGACGCGTGGCCGCGGCGCATGTCGGTCGCGGGATAGATCAGCAGCTGGAACGCGATCGGCAGGTCGCCCGCATCGCGCGCCGCGATCGCCACCACGGCGGCCAGGTTGCCGCCGGCGCTGTCGCCGCCGACCGCGAGCCGGGTGGCATCGAGCCCGAGCGCGCCCGCTTCCTTGCGCACCCAGCGCGTGGCGGCGAGCACGTCGTCGACCGCGGCGGGAAAGCGGTGCTCCGGACCCATGCGGTAGTCGACGGCGACCACGGCGCATCCCGACAGATTGGCGAGCTCGCGGCACAGCGTGTCGTGCGTGTCGAGGTCGCCGATGACCCAGCCGCCGCCGTGGTAGTAGACCAGCACCGGCAGCAGCGCCGCACGGCTCGTGCCCAGCGGACGATAGAGCCGCAGCGGGATCGTGCCGTGCGGGCCGGTCGCGGCGAGTTCGCGCACCTCGGCGACCTCCCCGGGTTCGGGCTGCGTGGCGCTGCGCCGCTCGCGGTAGAAGGCGCGCGCGTCGGCCGGCGACAGGGTGTGGGTCGGCGGGATGCCGCGCTGTTCCATGAAGTCGAGCAGCGCGCGGGCTTGAGGGTGCAGCATGGGGAGTCTCCGGAGGTGTGCGTTCAGGCCCG
This sequence comes from Variovorax sp. SRS16, assembly GCF_901827165.1. Lineage (NCBI taxonomy): Bacteria > Pseudomonadati > Pseudomonadota > Betaproteobacteria > Burkholderiales > Comamonadaceae > Variovorax > Variovorax sp. SRS16. The sequence goes on along the minus strand of NZ_LR594666.1, from coordinate 688,923 downwards.
GCGAGGGCGGATGCGCGACGCGGCTTCCTTGGCATTGCGGCGCGCGGTGTCGATGTCGGCCGCATGCGCCACCGCCACGCCCATGCGGCGCTTGACGAAGCTCTCGGGCTTGCCGAACAGGCGCACATCGGTGCCGGGCACGCGCAGCGCATCGGCCACGCCGTCGAAGACGATGCCACCCGCATCCACGCCGCCGTAGACCACGGCGCTCGCGCCCGCGCTCTTGAGCGTGGTGTCGACCGGCAGGCCGAGGATCGCGCGCGCATGCAGCTCGAACTCGTTCTGCCACTGGGTCGCCAGGGTCACCAGGCCGGTGTCGTGCGGCCGCGGGCTGACCTCGCTGAACCAGACCTGCTCGCCCTTGACGAACAGCTCGACGCCGAAGAGTCCCTGCCCGCCGAGATCGGCCGTCACCGCCTGCGCGATCTGCTGCGCCTTTTGCAGCGCGGCCGGCGCCATCGGATGCGGCTGCCAGCTCTCGACATAGTCGCCATGGACCTGCAGGTGGCCGATGGGCTCGCAGAAGCGGGTCTGCACGGCGCCGGCCTCGTCGAGCGCGCGCACCGTGAGCAGCGTGATCTCGTAGTCGAAATCGATGAAGCCCTCGACGATCACGCGGCCGTGGCTCACCCGGCCCCCGGCCATCGCATGGTCCCAGGCCTTTTGGACATCGGCCGGCCCGTCGATCTTGCTCTGGCCCTTGCCCGAGCTGCTCATCACGGGCTTGACGATGCAGGGATAGCCGATGCCTTCGTCGATCGCCGCCTGCAGCTCGGCCAGCGAATCGCAGAACTTGTAGGGGCTGGTCGGCACGCCCAGCGTCTCGGCGGCCAGACGGCGAATGCCTTCGCGGTCCATCGTGAGCCGCGCGGCGCGCGCGGTCGGGATCACGCGCACCACGCCGGCATCCTCGAGCTGCTGCAGCATCGGCGTGGCGATGGCCTCGATCTCGGGCACCACCAGCAGCGGCCGCTCGGCCTCGATCAGCGCTTTCAGCTGCGCGGGATCGCTCATCGTGAGGGTGCGCGCATGGTGCGCCACCTGCTGGCCCGGCGCATTCTCGTAGCGGTCGACCGCGATGGTCTCGACACCGAGGCGCTGCAGCGCGATCAGCACTTCCTTGCCGAGCTCGCCCGAGCCGAGCAGCATCACGCGGGTGGCGGAAGGAGACAAGGGGGTGCCGAGGGTGGTCATGGGTACGGGTTCGTGCAAAAGAAGGAGACGGGTACGCAGGACTGTAAATCAAGCCCGCTGTCACACGCGGCAATGCGGCGCCCGCGCGCGTGTTTCACAATGCCGTGATGGGCGACTTCGGAACGTCCCTCCCTTTTTTTCTTCAGGAGCATTTCTCATGGCAATCCATACAGTCGGCATCATCGGCGCGGGCACGATGGGCAACGGCATCGCGCAGGCCTGCGCGGTCGCGGGCGTCAAGGTCGTGATGGTCGACATCGCGCAGGCCGCGGTCGACAAGGGCCTCTCGACGGTCGCCGGCAGTCTCGACAGGCTGATCAAGAAGGACAAGCTCAGCACGGCGCAGAAGGATGCCGCGCTGGCGCTGATCAAGGGTTCGACGAACTACGACGAGCTCAAGGCGGCTCAACTCGTGATCGAGGCGGCGACCGAGAACCACGCGCTCAAGCTCAAGATCCTCCAGCAGGTCGACGCCCTGCTCCCGCCCGAGGCGATCATCGCCTCGAACACCTCGTCGATCTCGATCACCCAGCTGGCGGCGGCCACCTCGCGCGCCGACCGCTTCATCGGCATGCACTTCTTCAACCCGGTGCCGATGATGGCGCTGGTCGAGATCATCCGCGGCTACCTCACCAGCGACGCCACGCACGATGCGGTGAAGGCGCTGGCGGTGGCGCTGGGCAAGTCGCCGATCACGGTGAAGAACGCGCCCGGCTTCGTGGTCAACCGCATCCTGGTGCCGATGATCAACGAGGCCTTCTTCGTGCTGGCCGAAGGGCTCGCGACGGCCGAGGACATCGACGCCGGCATGAAGCTGGGCTGCAACCAGCCGATTGGCCCATTGGCACTGGCCGACATGATCGGGCTGGACGTCTGCCTCGCGGTGATGGAGGTCTACCTCGAGCAGTTCGGCGACTCCAAGTACCGGCCGTGTCCGTTGCTCAAGGAGATGGTGGCGGCGGGCCAGCTCGGCCGCAAGACCGGGCACGGCGTGTACCGTTACTAACCCCCAGCCTCGCCCACTTCGTGTGGCTCGGGCACCCCCCTTGAAAAGGGGGCGATGCCAGCCGCCCGGCAAAGCCGGTTCCGCGGTATCCCTGGAAGAGACACGCACACACAGGAACAAGGAGCCGAGTCAAATGACCGCCACGCCCACCACGCCGCCGCCCGAAGGCTGCATCGACACCCAGGTGCTCGACCACGTGCTGCTGATCGGCATCAACCGCCCGGCCAAGCGCAACGGCTGGACGCCGCGCATGTTCCGCGAACTGGCAGAGGCCTACACGCGGCTCGACGACGATCCGGCGCTGCGCGTGGGCGTGCTGCACGCATTCGGCGATCACTTCACCGCCGGGCTGGATCTGCCCGCGGTGGCCGAGTACATGAAGCGCGGCGAGAAGGCGATTCCCGCAGGGCTGGTCGAGCCGCACGACTACGGCCTGCCCGGCTACCGGCGACGCAGCAAGCCGATGGTGGTGGCGGTCAAGGGGATCTGCTTCACGGTCGGCATCGAGCTGATGCTGGGCGCCGACATCGTGGTCGCGGCCGACAACTGCCGCTTCTCGCAGATGGAAGTGCAGCGCGGCATCATGGCCACCGGCGGCGCGACGCTGCGCATGGCGGAGCGCGCGGGGCTGGGCAACGCCATGCTGCATCTGCTGACGGCCGACGAGTTCGGCAGCGCCGAGGCCTTCCGGCTGAACTTCGTGCAGAAGGTGGTGCCGGCCGGGGAGGAACTCGACGCGGCTTTGCGCATCGCGCAGCGCATCGCGGCGCAGGCGCCGCTGGCGGTGGTGGCAACACGGCTCAATGTGGTGAAGGCGATCGAACAGGGGCCGGCGGCAGCCGTCGCGGATTTCATTCCGGTGCAGCAGCGGCTGGCGAACAGCGAGGATGCGGCCGAAGGGGTGCGGTCCTTTGTGGAGCGGCGGCCTTCGCGGTTCAGTGGGCGATGAGGGGGCCTTTGCGGAGGTCCGGCGCCCTCACCCCAGCCCTCTCCCAGAGGGAGAGGGGGCAAGACAACAATTCCCACAAATTACATTGCACACAATTTAATTGGAAGCTATACTTCCAGCCATGCGCACCCAGCCCCCATCGACCGACGAGATGCTCCGGCTCGACAACCAGCTCTGCTTCGCGGTCTACTCCGCTTCGCTGGCGATGACCAAGCTCTACAAGCCGCTGCTCGACAAGCTCCATCTCACCTACCCGCAATACCTCGTGATGCTGGTGCTGTGGGAGCGCGACGGGCTCATGGTGTCCGAGCTCGGCGAGCGGCTCTCGCTCGACTCGGGCACGCTCACACCGCTGCTCAAGCGGCTCGAAGCCAGCGGCCTGGTGGCGCGCATTCGCGATGTCGATGACGAGCGCCGGGTCCGCGTCACCCTCACCGCCGCGGGCCGCAAGCTCAAGGCACGCGCCGCCGGCGTGCCGGGCTGCCTGATGGCCGCCACGCAGTGCTCGGTGCCCGAACTCATCGCCCTCACGCAGCAGATCCAGACCCTGCGCGATCGCGTCAAGGCTGCCTAGTCTTTTTTTCCCCCAACCAACCGAAGGAACCACCATGGTCAAGAAACTCGACAAAGTGCTCTACACCGCGCAGTCCCACACCATCGGCGGCCGCGACGGCGCCGGCAAGACCAGCGACGACGCGCTCGACGTCAAGCTCAGCTCGCCCGGCACCGGCAAGCCCGGCACCAACCCCGAGCAACTCTTCGCGGTCGGCTACTCGGCCTGCTTCATCGGCGCGATGAAGGCGGTCGGCCCCAAGATCAAGGTCAAGGTGCCGGACGACGTGGCCATCGACGCCAGCGTTTCCCTCGGCCCGACGGACGGCGGCGCGGCCTACGGCATCGCGGTCAAGCTCGCGATCACGCTGCCGGGCCTGGACGATGCGCAGAAGAAGCAGCTGGTCGAGGCCGCGCACCAGGTGTGCCCGTACTCGAACGCCACGCGCGGCAACATCGACGTCGAGCTGTCGATCCTCTGATCCAGCCTGCCGCCATCCATCAGCGCCGGCCGGCGTCGCCCAGGTGACGCCGGCCGGCGCTTTTGTCATGCAGCCGCGACGCCTCTGCAGTAAGGTCATTCCATGAACACCGAACTGTGGGTCCGCAAGGACGATCTTTCCGCCACCCGCCTGCGCGACGCCGGCGACACGCGGCTGGCCGACGGCCAGATCCGGGCGCGCATCGACAGCTTCGCGCTCACCGCCAACAACATCACCTATGCCGCCTTCGGCGAGGCCATGAACTACTGGCAGTTCTTCCCGACCGGCGAGGAAGGCTGGGGCACCATCCCGGTGTGGGGCTTCGCAACGGTGACGCACTCGCTGCATCCGGGCGTCGCGGTGGGCGAGCTGCTGTATGGCTACTTCCCGATGGCCTCTGCCGTGGTGCTCACGCCCGAGCGGCTCTCGCCCGAGCGCTTCACCGACGGCGCCGAACACCGCGCCGCGCTGCCGGCCGTCTACAACCAGTACTTCCGCAGCAAGCTCGACCCGCTCTACACCGCCGGCACCGAAGACATCCAGGCGCTGCTGCGCCCGCTCTTCATCACCTCGTGGTTGATCGACGATTTCTTCGCCGACAACGGCTTCTTCGGCGCCGATCCCGGCGTCGCGTTGCTCTCGAGCGCATCGAGCAAGACCGCCTACGGCACCGCCTTCCAGCTCGCGCAGCGCGACGGCATCGAAGTGGTCGGCCTGACCTCGGCCGCCAACAAGGCCTTCTGCGAATCGCTGGGTTGCTACGACCGCGTGCTGGCCTACGAGGAGCTCGACCAGCTCGCGGCCGACACGCCCTGCGTCTACATCGACTTCGCCGGCAACGGCACGCTGCGCCGCGCCATCCACACGCGCTTCGCCAACCTGAAGCACAGCGCCTCGATCGGCGGCACGCACGTCGACCAGCTCGCGGCCAGCGGCGCCGGCAAGGATTTGCCCGGCCCGCGCGCCACGCTGTTCTTCGCGCCGGCGCAAATCAAGAAGCGCACCACCGAATGGGGCGCGCAAGACTTCGGCCAGCGCATGGTGCAAGCCTGGCAGGCCTTCACCGCCAAGGTGACGGATCCGCGCGCGCCCTGGCTGCGCGCCGAACACCACGACGGCGCCGCTGCGGTGCAGGCGGCCTATGCCGCGGTGCGCTCGGGCCGCGGCGATCCGCGCAGCGGGCACATCCTGTCGCTGTCGCGCGGCGGCTGAGGCGCGGGCCGATCGCCGCGCCTCACGGCGCGCTCGCCTCGAAGCCGACCTCGCGCGCTTCCAGCACCTGCCGGCAGTGGCTGCACACGACCTCGGGCACGAACGGATGTCCGCAGGCCCGGTGCGTGGGGCGGATCGAACTCGGCTCCTGGAAATGATGCCGCGCCGCCCAGCTCGAGAAGCAGAGGATGTAGCCGAACAGATCGCGGCTCGCCGGCGTGAGTCGATAGACCCGGCGCCGCCCGTCGACCAGATCGTCCTGGCACAGCAGCAGCCCGGCGTCGACCATGTCGCCCAGACGGCGCGACAGCACGCTGCTGCCGATGCCGAGCACGTGGCTGAGCTCGTCGAAATGGTGGCAGCCGAGCAGCACGGCCGAGATGATCAGCAGCGCCCAGCGGTCTACGCGCAGGCCCCTGCTCGAGCCGTCGCCTTCGGCCTGCGCGAGCCGCGGCGCGCGGCCGCGGGCGGGCGGGCGGGCGCGCAGCGCCGCGTTCGGCTGCAGCGTGAAGCCCAGGTCGCCGATGCCGACCTTCTCGTGGCAGGCGCCACAGGCGAGCCAAGGCACGAAGGCGTGGCCGCAGCCGGCGTGCACCAGCCGCTGCGGCAGGTCGGTCGCGCGCGTGCCCCAGCGCCGCTCCCACGACCACATCATCAGCACATGCGGATAGAGCGACAGGCCCTTGGCGGTGAGATGGTAGGCATGGCGCAGCGGCCGTTCCTGATACGGCCGCTGGCGCAGCAGGCCGAGCGCGGTCAGCGCGCGCAGGCGCTGCGCCAGCGTATGGCGCGGAATGGCGAGCCGGCTCTGCCACTCGTCGAAGCGGCGCACGCCGAGGAAGGCGCCGAGCACGACCGCCATGGTCCAGCGGTCGCCGAGCAATTGCAGGCCGTGGTCGAGCGTGCTGGTGGCCAGCGCTTCGCGGCGCAGGTCGAGTTCTTCCGGGGTGAGTGGCACCGGTGGATTGTCAGCGCTCGACCACGAAGCTGACGACGGTCGCGCAGGAGCCGCCGATGTTCAGCGTCTGGATGCGCCGTGCGCCTTCGATCTGGCACTCGCCCGCCTCGCCCGTCACCTGCCGCGCGGCATCGAAGAGCATGCGCGTGCCGGTGGCGCCGACCGGATGGCCGCAGCCGATCAGGCCGCCGCTCATGTTGACCGGGCAGCGCCCGCCGGGATCGATGCTGCCGTCCTCCACCGCCCGCCAGCTCTGCCCCGGCGCGCTGAGGCCGAGGTGGTCGATGGCCATGTACTCGGTGGTGGTGAAGCAGTCGTGCGTCTCCACGCCGTCCATCGCGTCGATGCCGCCGATGCCGGCGCGCCGCCACGCGTCCTCGATGGTCTCGCGCACATGCGGGAACACATAGGCCTGGCCACGGCTGCGTTCCAGCTTGTCGAGCAGCCGCAGGCCCGCGGTGCGATGGCCCCAGCCCGCGATGCGCGGCGGCGCGGCGCCGTCGCGCCGGTGTTCGCGCAGGAAGCGGCCGGAGGCCAGCACCACGGCGCAGGCGCCGTCGGTGACCTGGCCGCAGTCCTGCCGGCGCGTGCCGGGCTCGATCAGCGGATTGGCCTCGTCGTCGTCGGTGAAGCTGCGTTCGTCGAACTGCCAGCGCCGCGTCTGCGCCAGCGGATTGCGGCGCGCGTTGGCGTAGTTGAGTTCGGCGATGCGGTTGAGATGGCGCCGGTCCAGCCCATAGCGTTCCTCGTATTCCTGCGCCACGCGCCCGAACGCGGCCGGCCACATGAAGGTGCAGGGGATGTCCTCGCGGCCTTGCCAGGCGGCGGCATTCTGGTTCTGCGAGGCGAGGTTGCCCGGCAGGTTCTTGAACTCCTCGACGCCGAGCACCAGCACACAGTCGTAGCGGCCGGCCTCGATCTCGGCCATCGCGGCGAGCACGCCGAGCGAGGACGAGGCGCAGGCGCCCTCGTGCCGCATCGCGGGCACGCCCCACAGTTCGGGCACCACCTGCGACACCATCGCACCCAGGTGCGCCTGCTGGCGCTGCAGTTCGGCGAAGGCATTGCCGACATGGATGCTCTGGATCTGCGCCGCATCGACCCGCGCCGCGGCGAGTGCGCCGAGCGTGCCCTCGCGCACCATGTCCGAGATGTCCTCGCCGTTGCGCGACCAGGCCTTGGCGAAGTCGGTCTGGTGGCCGCCGAGGATGTAGACGGGTTCGGTCATGCAGCTCTCCTCAAGGTCGATGCCTCCTGCGACGGCGGATAGCGAAGCCCGGCGAAGCGCGCGGCGGCCTGCGCGTACTCGCGTTCGAGCCGGTCCACCACGGCGGCCACCGGCTCCACCTCGCGGATCGCGCCCACGCCCTGCCCGGCCGCCCACACGTCCTTCCAGCGCTTGGCCGCGATCGACTGGCTGCTGTCGTACTGCCGCGCGGGCGCGTCGGGCATGTGATCGGGGTCGAGCCCGTTGGCGCGCAGCGAGGGCTTGAGCCAGCTCGCCGGCGTGCCGGTGATGCCTGCGCTCACCACCAGGTCATCGACCGTGCTGTCGACCAGCATCTGCTTGTAGGCCTCGGGCGCCAGGCTCTCGGCCACCGGGATGAAGCGTGTGCCCATGTAGACGAAGTCCGCGCCGGCCGCGATCGCGCCGGCCACGCCCCAGCCGTCGCTGATGCCGCCGCCGGCGATCACATGGCCGTCGAAGAATTCGCGCACCGCACTCACGAAAGCGAAGGGCGAGAGGAAGCCCGTGTGCCCACCGGCGCCGGCCGACACGCAGGCCAGCCCATCGGCGCCGGCCGCGACCGCCTTGCGCGCGAGCTGCAGGTTGATGACGTCGGCGAACACCAGCCCGCCATAGCGGTGCACCACCTCGATCGCCGGCTTGGGACTGCCCAGCGCCGTCACGACGATCGGCGGCTTGTACCTGGCGACGAGTTCGAGGTCTTCCGGCAGCCGCGTGTTCGACGAATGCGTGACCAGGTTGGCGCACCACGGGCCGAGGGTCGACGCGGGTTGTTCGTCACGCGCGCGGGCCAGCCCTTCGGTGATCTCGCGCATCCATGCATCGAGCGTTTCGATGGGGCGCGCATTGGGCGTGGGAAAGGCGCCGACGATGCCGGCCCTGCAGGCGGCGAGCACCAGCGCGGGGCCGGAGATCAGGAACATGGGCGCCGCGAAGACGGGCAGCCGCAGCGCAAAGGGAATGCGTGAACTCATGGTGGTCTTCGACTATTCGCTCGCCTTGAAGCCGGAAATCTTCACCGCCTCGGCCCAGCGCTTCGAGTCGGCCCGCTCGAACTGCGTGAACTCCTGCGGCGTGGACGGCAGCGGCTCGAAGTCGAAGACCTTCCACTTCTCCCGGATCTCGGGCGTGCGCAGGATCTTCACGAACTCGGTGTTGAGCCGGCCGATCGCCGCATCGGGCGTGGCCGCGGGCGCGACGATCGCGGCCCAGATGTAGATGTCGAGGTCCGGATAGCCCTGCTCGCGGAAGGTCGCGACCTGCGGCAGCTGCGGCGAGCGCTGCGGACTGGTGACGGCCAGCACCTTGACCTTGCCCGCATCCACATGCGGCTTGACGGCCTGCAGCGGCAGGAAGGCCGCATCGACCTCGCCGCCGACCAGGTTGGTCACCGCCGGCGGCGTGCCGTTGAAGGGCACGTGGAGCATGTCGATGCCCGCGCGCTGGTTCAGGATCACGCCCGCGAAATGCGAGGAGTTGCCGGCGGTGAACGAGGCGAAGGACACCTTGCCCGGCCGCGACCTGGTCCAGGCGACGAACTCCTTGATGTTGTTCGCGGGCACCTTGTTGTTGACCGCCATCACCATCGAGGCGCCGAGGAAATTGGTGACCGGGCGGAAGTTCTTCTCGGGGTCGTAGGGCAGCTTCGAGAAGGTGTGCGGATTGATGGTGAACATGCTGGTGTTGGCCAGCAGCAGCGTGTAGCCGTCGGCCGGCGCCGCCATCACGTTCTGCGCGGCGATGATGCCGGAGCCGCCCGGCCGGTTGTCGATCAGGAGCGGCTGTCCGGTGTTCTTGTCGAACACCTCGGCCACCTGGCGCAGCGCGGTGTCGAGCGTGTTGCCCGCCGCGAAGGGCACGACGATGCGCACCGGCTTGTCGGGAAAGCTGCCCTGGGCCTGCGCGCGGGCGATGGGCAGGCTGCCCAGCAGCGCGAGCGCGCCGAGCTGCCGGAAGGTGTCGCGTCGGTTCATCATGGTGTGTCTCCTTGGGTCATGTCGAGCAGCGATGCGAGCAGCGCGGCCACGCGCGCGGGCTGCTCGATCGGCGTCATGTGGCCGGCGTCATCGATCCATTCGAGGCGCGCGGCAGGCATCAGCGCGGCCAGTTCCTCCGACAGCGCCGGCGGCGTGATGCGGTCGTTGCGCCCGCACATGACGAGCGTCGGAAGACGCAGCGCTGCGAGCGCCGCGCGATGGTCCGCGCGCGCGACGATGGCGCGGTTCTGCCGGATCGCGGCCTCGGCGCCGATCTCGCGCAGCAGCGCGCGCATCGCGGCCATGAAGTCCTCGTCGCCATGGCGCGCGGGATCGGTGGCGAACTGCGAGATGCCGGCGCTCACCTTGTCGAAGTCGCGTTCGATCGCGGCGATGGTCTTCTCGCGCAGGGCGGCGCCTTCCGCGCTCTCGGGCCGGCACGAACTGTCGAGCAGGCCGAGCGCGCGCACCGGCCGGCCGCCGCGCGCCAGCATCTCGAGCGCGACATAGCCGCCCATCGAGAAGCCGCAGAGCGCGACCGGCACATGGTCGGGCACGTCGGCGATGCGCGCCCAGGCATCGCGCGCCATCGCGGCGATGCTGTCCTGCGTCTGCACGTCGGCGATGCGGATTTCGGCGCGGCCTTCGAGCAGCGGCGTCACGCGGCGCCAGACCGCGGCCGTGTTGAGCATGCCCGGGATCAGCAGCAGCACCGGCTTCATGCGGCCGCCTTCGCCTTCGCCGTCGCGGCGAGCGTGCGCGCGCGGTCGCGCAGCTCGCGCTTGAGGATCTTGCCCACCGGGTTGCGCGGCAGTTCGGCCAGCGGCAGCAGGTACTCGGGCAGCTTGTAGACCGCCACGCGCTTGTGCTCGCGCAGGAAGGCCGTGATCGCGTCGAGCGTGACGGCCGGCGCGCCTTCGGCCGCGACGATGCAGGCGCACAGCTTCTCGCCCAGCAGCGCATCGGGCACGCCGACCACGGCCGCCTCGCGCACGCCGGGGCAGGCCATCAGCAGGTTCTCGATTTCTTCCGAGGAGATGTTCACGCCGCCGCGGATCACCAGGTCCTTCGAGCGGCCGACGTAGTGGTAGTACTGCGCGCGGTCGCCGGCGATCTCGAACAGGTCGCCGGTCTTGTAGAAGCCCTGTGCGTCGAAGGCGCGGCGGCTCAGTTCGGGCGCGTTGTAGTAGCCGCTGAAGATGGTCGGGCCGTCGAAGCGGATCTCGCCGGGCCGGCCGGTCTCCTCGATGTCCTCGCCGGTCTCGGTGTCGACCAGGCGCGTGCGGATCTTGCGCGTGGTCGAGATGCTCCACGCGTGCCCCGGCACGCCGGCGCGCGGAAAGAACTGGGCGCGCAGCCCGGGGTCGGGGATGTCGACGTGGTTGCCCGACAGCGCCGCGCCCTCGTTGGAGCCGAAGTAGTTGACGATCTGCACGCCGTGCTTCTCGGCGAAGCCGCGCACCATCCAGTCCGACAGCGGCGCCGAGCCCGAGCCGATGCGCGCGAGGCGCGCGAAGTCGATGCCGGCGAGCAGCGCGTCGTTCTGCAGCAGCATGTTGAGGATCGCCGGCGGCGCCACCGTGTAGTCGATGCGCTCCTCGCGCAGTTGCTGCAGGAAGATGGGCAGCGCGAAGGGCTGGTGCTGCACCACCGTGCCGCCCAGCACCAGCCAGGCCGCCATGGCGGTGGAGAAGCCCGCCATGTTGACCAGCGGAAACGGATTGAGCAGGCGCGCATGCGGCCGGATCTCGCCGGCCTCGATGATCGAGGGCGCGATCACCAGCCACTCGTTGTGGCTGCGCGGCACGCCCTTCGGCGTCGCCTCGGTGCCGGAGGTCCAGCAGATGGTGAGCACGTCGTTGGCCGTCACGGCCGCCTCACGCTCGGCCTGCGCGAGGCGTTCGAGGTCGGGCGCGGCGCGCAGCCGCGCGGCGACGTCGACCACGCCATCGTCCACGGTGTCGCCCCAGGCCAGCACCACGCGCAGCGAAGGATGCGCGGCGCGCAGCTCCGCGAACATGCGCGCCGCCGCGTGGCCGCCGGCCGGCTTGCCGATGCGCGAGAAGCTCACCGCCGCGACGGCGCGCGTGATCTCGAGGATGTGCGCCAGCTCGTGCTCGCGGTACTGGATCGGCACCGGTGTCACCACGATGCCCAGGCGCGCGCAGGCCAGGTAGACGACGAACTGCTCGACGCCGTTGGGCATCTGCACCACCACCACCTCGTCGCGCCGGATGCCGGCCGCGCACAGCAGCAGCGCGAAGCGGTCGACCTCGTCGCCGAGCTGCGCCCAGGTGAGCCGGCGCGGCGCGCCATGCGCGAAGTCGGCGCGGTTCGGCGCATCGACCACGGCCTCGTCATCGGGCCGCTCGCGCCGGTGGCGCGCGAACAGCGAGCCCATGGTTTCGCTGCCCCACCAGCCGCGCGCGGTGTAGGCGTCGATCTTGTCTTGCGGGACCAGGATCATCAGTAGCCTCGTGCGAGGCGCTCGCCGCTGACCCAGGTGGCATGGAAGCCGTTCGGGACGCGGTGCGGCAGGCGGATGCGCGCGACCGGGCCTTTCGCGATGTCGCTCGCATCGAACACCGTGACGAAGGAGGCCTTCTTCTCGTCGTCCCACAGGAAGCCGACCAGGTAGCCGTCGTCCTCGGCCTGCCAGCGGTCCTTCGGCGCGAAGGGCGCCTCGCTGAACCACTTGTGCACGCCCTCGTGGTAGCTGGTGCTGATGCCGCGCTCGAGGTCCTGCCGCACGAAGCCGCAGAAGCGCGGATCCTCGGCGCGGTTGCTGCGGCCCATCAGCACGTTCCATGCGTAGCGCGTCTTGTGCCCCTGCATCCACGAGTTGATGACCGGGAACTCCTGGTTGACGATGTCGTCGAGCACGCGCTCGCGCGTCTGGCCGGTGCGCAGGTTGAAGCGCCACTCGCAGAACATGAAGTCGTGCTCGAGGTTGGCCAGCATCTTCGGGAAGCGATCGACCTCGACGTTGCCGCGCCAGTCGCGCGGCAGCCGGAAGGGCGTGCCGGTCATGACGATCTCGGTGCCGCCGCGGCCGTCGTCCTCTTCCCACGCATTCGACACGTGGTACATGTAGGTCGGGCTGGCCTCGAACCAGCGGATCTGCTCGGGCGTGCCGTGGCGCGGAATGACGCCGAAGCGCGCGGGCAGCGTGTGATGGAACTTGAGCTTGTGCCGGCCGGCCGCGAGGGCGTCCATGTCGTAGAACAGCGGCAGGTCGTGCACCACGGTGTAGTTGGGCGTGATCGCCATGTCGTGCGGCAGGCGCGGGCCGGGCAGCTGCACCGGCATGAAGGTCTGCAGCGCGCCGTGGCGGTCCATCACGCCGTAGTGCATGTAGGGCGCTTCCTTGCCGTAGGCGAAGAACAGGAATTCGCCGGTGCGCTCGTCGACCTTCGAATGCGCCGACACCGGCAGGCCCTTCATGCGCGGATCGAACTCGAGCTTGCCGAGCGTCGAGAGGTCGTCGGGGCTGCAGCGGTAGACCGAGCCGCCGAGATACCACATCGACACCAGGTTGCCGCCGTAGAACTTGACGTCGGTGTTCGAGGTGTTCTTCACCGGCATGTCGGGCCGGTCCTTGCGCGGCGGGTCCTTGATGCCCTGCCACAGCGCGCTGCCGGCCGCGAGCTCTTCCTGCAGGCTGTCGGTCATGACCCAGCGGTTGAGGTACTGCACGCGGCCGCCCTCGAAGCGCACCGCATGCAGCATGCCGTCGCCGTCGAACCAGTGGTAGCGGCCCGGCGCCTCGAAGCGGCGGTTCGGACCGTTGCGCACGTGCATGCCGGTCAGGTCCTTCGGCACCTCGCCCTCGATGTCGGTGAGGTCCATCGTGAATTCGCGCTCGATCGGCGCGAAGCCGCCGGTCAGCACCGGAATGTCGTTGTGTCCCATGCGTGTCTCCTTCAAGGCGTTGAGGTGTCGGGCGCCGCGGGCCGGCGCGATTGCGAGATGCGAAAGCGCCCGGCAACGAAGGCGAGGTCGGTCAGGCTCGCGTTGCCGGCGGGATTGAGGCCGGTGACGTGGTAGTCGCTGTAGGCGGCCGCGAAGTTGAGCGGCATCGGCCCGGTGAGGTTGATGGTGAGCTGCGCGCCGGCCTTCGCGTAGGCCGCTTCGGCGGACGCGACGTACGCCTCGTCGGTCGAGTAGAGAAAGGCCGTGAGGCCGCCGAACTGCTTCACGTCGTGCACGGCCTGCGCGAGCGCATCGGCCGCGTCGTCGCAGGCGATCACGAAGCTGATCGGGCCGAAGCGCTCGGCGCCGTAGAGATCGCGCTCGGCCTTGCCGACCTTGAGCATCAGCGGCGTGCTGGTGCGCGCGTCGGGAAACTCGGGATGCAGGTAGCGCTTCGGCCGCAGCAGGACCTGGCCGCGCTGTTCGCCCTCCTGGGTCATCTGCGCCAGCAGCGCAAGCGTCTGCGGTGACTGCAGCGTCGCGAGGATCATCGCGGCCTTCTTCGCATCGCCGGTCAGCGCGGCCACCGCATCGGCCAGCCGGCGCGCGACCGCGTCGAAGGCCACCACGCCCCGGGGCGTGCGCACGCCCTGCGCCGGCACGTAGATGTTCTGCGGGCTGGTGCACATCTGGGCGCTGAACATGCACAGCGTGGTGGCCAGGCTGCGCAGCGCGGCATCGAGGTCGTCGACCGATTCGAGCACCACCGTGTTGCAGCCCGCGGTCTCGGTGAAGACCAGCGCCGGATGCGCGTTGCGCTCGACCCACTGGCCGAAGGCGACGCTGCCGGTGAAGTCGACGATCGCGGTCTTCGGATGCTGCACCAGCCGCTTGCCGATCGCTTCTGCCGAGGTGTCGAGCGCCAGCGTGACGAGGTTGGGATCGAAGCCCGCGGCGGCCAGCACGCGGCGGAACGCGCGCACCGAGATCGCCATCGGCAGCACCGTGGCCGGATGCGGCTTGACGATCACCGCGTTGCCGGTGGCCAGGCTCGCGAGCATCGAGGGCCAGGCGTTCCAGGTCGGAAAGCTGGCGCAGCTGAAGCACACGGCGACGCCGCGCGGCACCAGGCGGTAGGTCTTGTCGAGCGCGATCCGCGCGCTGCCGAAGGCGCGCTCCCAGCGGGCCGTGGGCGCGATGGCGTCCATCGCCTGCTTCGCATGGACCAGGGCCTCGATGCCGCGGTCGAGCGCGTTGACGCCCGAGCCCGCGTAGGCCATGTTGAAGCTCTGGCCGGCGGTGTGCATCACCGCGTGCGCGATCTCGAACAGGTGCTCGCGATAGACCGTGTCGAGCGCTTCCATCAGCACGCCGATGCGGGTGTCGATGGAGGCCGCGGCCCAGTCGTCGATCGCGGCTTCGGCGGCATCGAACAGCGCGTTGATGTCGGCCTGCGGATAGCGGATGCGAAGCGCCTGTTGCGTATACGGCGAGATCTCCTCGCCGGCTTCGCCGACGGCGCCCGGCTGGTCGAGCGCGAAGCGCTGGCCGAGGTGCGCGCGGAACGCCGCGGCACCGTCGGCCTGGGCCTGCGCCGCATTCGGGTACTTGGCGGGCAGCTCCGGGTACGGACTCCAGCAGTGCCGTTCGCGGCAAGCCAGCGCGGCGCGCTCGAAGGTGGCGCGATGGCGCTCGAACAGCGTGCTGGTCGCGGCGTCTTTCAGCACCGCGCTCATGATGTCGCCCCCTGCGCGCAGCGCGCCCAGATCAGGCGATGGTGGCGCGCCACCGCACTGCCCGGCACGGTGTCGGAGGCCGACAGCGTGAGCCGGCCCTCGGTGTCGAAATGCATGTCGCGCACCTGCTGCGTGCCGACGAAGTTCGGATTGAGCGACTGCGTGACGCTGTGCACCACCTGCTGGCGGCCGGGCTCGCCGCGGACTTCGTAGCGCCCGGCGTACTGGAAGAAGCTGCCGAAGGCCGCGAGCCGCTCGGATTCCGGCGCGCTGCGCATGCTCTCGCTGGACAGCGGCGGCCGGCCGGCGCGCGCGATGCAGGCGTTCATCCAGCCGTCGTGGCTGTAGAGGATCAGGCCGGTCGCCGCTTCGCCGAAGGGCAGCGTGGCCGGTCGCCCGTCGCCATAGGCGATCTCCCAGCGAACGAGTTGCCAGGTGCCCATCAGGGGGTTGTCGCGAGCCGCCACGCCGTCTCCTTTTCACTTTCTTAATTGAACTTAGTTTAGGCCGCTTGCCGATCTCCTGCAACAGGGCCGACCCGCGACAATGTCGCCGTGGTGTCACCTCCTTCCTTTTCTCCCGACGAACCGGCGCATGCCGGCCATCCCTACGAATCGCTCACGCCCGACGTGGTGCTGGACGCGCTCGCCACACTCGGCCTGCACGGCGACGGCCGGCTGATGGCGCTCAACTCCTACGAGAACCGCGTCTACCAGGTCTACCTGGAGGACCGCAGAGCCGTGGTGGTGAAGTTCTATCGCCCCGGGCGCTGGAGCGATGCGGAGATCCTCGAGGAACATGGCTTCGCGCTCGAGCTCGCTGCCGCCGAGGTGCCCGCGGTGGCGCCGCTCGTGGTCGAGGGCAACACGCTGCACCGGCATGGCGGCTTCGGCTTCAGCGTCAGCCCCTACCGCGGCGGGCGCGCACCGGAGCTGGACGACTTCGAGGTGCTCGAATGGGTCGGCCGCTTCCTCGCGCGCATCCACGCCGTCGGTGCGCAGACGCCTTTCGCGGCGCGGCCGGCGCTCGACCTGCAGAGCTTCGGCATCGCCTCGCGCGACTGGCTGCTGGGCCACGAGCGGGTGCCGCTCGATGTGCAGCGCGAATGGGAGACGGCCTGCAACGCGGCGCTGGACATGATCGCCGCGACCGCCCTCTCGCCCACCCACGCGAGCGACAGCGAGACGCCGGCGCGCAAGATCCGGCTGCACGGCGACGTGCATCCCGGCAACATCCTCTGGACGCCGACCGATCGCCCCGACGGCGGCCCGCACTTCGTCGACCTCGACGACGCGCGCACCGGCTTCGCGGTGCAGGACCTGTGGATGCTGCTGTCGGGCGACCGCACACAGCGCACCGCGCAGCTGAGCGGCCTGCTCGACGGCTACGAGCAGTTCCGCGACTTCGACCGGCGCGAACTCGCGCTGATCGAGCCGCTGCGCACGCTGCGCCTGATCCACTACAGCGCCTGGCTGGCGCGGCGCTGGGAAGACCCGATCTTCCCGATCAACTTCCCGTGGTTCGGATCGAGCGACTACTGGAAAGGGCAGATCCAGATGCTGCAGGACCAGTGCGAGGCGATGGCGGAAGCGCCGCTGTACGCCTGACGGCGGTTCAGTCGCGATCGATCGCGATGCCCGCGCACAGCGCGAAGCCGAGCAGGTAGAGCAGCCAGGTCTGCGGCACCACGTAGGGATAGAGCATCAGCGCGAGGCCGAGCCACCGGGTGCGCGGCCGGCCGACGCGCTTGCCGTAGCGCCAGGCCACGATGCCCGCGATGCCGAACAGGAGGGTGCCGGCGATGTAGGCCGGGCTCGGCAGCGAGATGCCGAGGGTCTGCAGGGCTTCCAGGTTGTCCATGTCGTTCGGGTGCTTCGGCGGCGGATTGTCGCTCAGGGCCGGCCGCGCACATCGCGCAGGAAGCCCTGCACCACCGCATTGACCGGACCCTCGCGCCAGACGCCGTAGGTGTCCGAGCGCGCCACCTCTTCCTCGAGCGGACGGAACACCGCGCCGCGCAGCGCCGCATGGCGCAGCGCGCTGGGCACCAGTGCGACGCCCATGCCCTGCGACACCAGCGACACCACCGACAGCCAGTGGCGCACCTCATGGCGCACCTCGGGCCGGAAGCCGGCGCCGGCGCAGATCGCGAGGATGCGCTCGTGGTAGTCGGGCGAGGCGCTGCGCGAGAACAGCACGAAGGGCTCGCCCTGCAGGCTGGCCACCGCCACCGTGCGCCGCCGCGCCAGCTTGTGGCCGACCGGCAGGCAGGCCACGAAGGCCTCGGACACCAGCAGCGCATGGCACAGCTCGGCCGGCATGCGGCTGGTGTGCACGAAGCCGAGGTCCAGGCGGTCGTGCAGCAGTTCGGCGATCTGCTCGCCGGAGTTGAGTTCGGCCAGCGTGACGCGCACCGCCGGATGCCTGGCCTGGAACTTGCGCAGCGCCTGCGGCAGCCCGCGGTAGAGCATCGCGCCGACGAAGCCGATGCGCAGCCGGCCGGCCGCGCCCTGCGAGACGTCGCGCGCCTCCAGCGCGGCCTCTTCGGCCTGCTTCAGCAGCAGGCGCGCCGAACTCTGCAGCGCCTCGCCGGCGGGCGTCAGCCGCACCTCCTTGCTGTTGCGCTCGAACAGCCGCGCGCGCACCGACTCCTCGAGCTGGCGGATGGCCACGCTCAGCGGCGGCTGCGAGATCGAAAGACGGCGCGCGGCGCGGCCGAAATGCAGCTCCTCGGCCAGCACGACGAAATAGCGCAGGTGACGCAGTTCCATGCCGTTCTCCATCGATAGCCAGATCGGATCGACCCAGTGTTATTCGATATTAGACAAGAATCATCGAGCGATTGAAGAATACGGCGACAAGGAGACCAGAGACATGACCAGCACCGCTTCGCCCACGGCCGACACCGCCGTCCATCCCGTGCCCGACCGTCACGGGCAGAACCTCTACGCCACCGACGGCGAGCTGCAGCGGCTGCTGGCGCTCTACCTGCCGCCTGAACTGCTGCGCCACATGCAGCCGCACTTCGAACGCCTGGGCGCGCTGGCCGGCGGCCCGCTCGACGAGCTCGCACACACGGCCGACTGCAACCCGCCGACGCTGTCGCTGCGCACGCGCACCGGCATCGACGACCAGCGCGTGATCAAGCACCCGGCTTACGTCGAGATGGAGCGCCTCGCGCTGAGCGAATTCGGCCTGGCCGCGATGTCGCACCGCGACGAGACCCTCGGCTGGAAGGGCAAGATGCCGCCGCTGGTCAAGTACGTGCTGACCTACCTCTTCGTGCAGGCCGAGTTCGGCCTGTGCTGCCCCGTGTCGATGACCGATTCGCTGGCGCGCACGCTGAAGAAGTTCGGCAGCCAGGCGCTGGTGCAGCGCTTTCTGCCGCGCTTCCAGTCGCTGGACTTCGACACGCTCGCGCAGGGCGCGATGTTCATGACCGAACAGGCCGCCGGCTCCGACATCGCCGCCACGCTCACGCAAGCGGCGAAGGACGCCGACGGCCAGTGGCGCCTCTCCGGCGACAAGTGGTTCTGCTCCAATCCCGACGCCGACTTCGCGATGGTGCTCGCACGCGTGGAGGGCGATCCGGCCGGCATGAAGGGCGTGTCGCTGTTCCTGCTGCCGCGCGAGCTCGACGACGGCACGCACAATCACTACCGCATCATCCGCCTCAAGGACAAGCTGGGCACACGCTCGATGGCCAGCGGCGAAATCCGGCTCGAAGGCGCCATCGCCTACCTGATCGGCGAACAGGGACGCGGCTTCGTGCAGATGGCCGACATGGTCAACAACTCCCGCCTCTCCAACGGCGTGCGCGCGGCGGGCCTGATGCGCCGCGCCTGTGCCGAGGCCGAGTACATCGCCGATGAGCGCCGTGCTTTCGGCAAGCGGCTTTCCGACATGCCGCTGATGCAGAAGCAATTGACCAAGCTGCGCCTGCCGGCCGAGCAGGCGCGCACCATGGTGTTCCAGACCGCGCTCGCGCTGGCGCGTTCCGACGGCGGCGATGCGTCCGCCTATCCGCTGCTGCGCATCCTCACGCCGCTCATCAAGTTCCGCGCCTGCCGCGATGCGCGCAAGGTGACCGGCGACGCGATGGAAGTGCGCGGCGGCTGCGGCTACATCGAGGAATGGGCCGACCCGCGCCTGGTGCGCGACGCGCACCTCGGATCGATCTGGGAAGGCACCAGCAACATCGTCGCGCTGGACGTGATCCGCGCGGTGAAGCGCGAAGCCTCGCTGCCCGCGCTGCAGGCGCACTTCGGCGCGCTGCTCGACGAAGCGGCACTGGCGCCTGCCTTCGCGACCGCGCTGCGCGACGCACTCGCGCGCGCGTCGGCATTGGCCGGCACCGCGGCGCAGGAAGGCGGCGACGTGATCGCGCGCCAGGCCGCCTCGGCGCTCTACCACACCTGCAGCGCGATCGCGATGGCATGTGAAGGCGCGCGCACCGGCTCGGCCCAGCGCATCGAATGGGCGCAAGGGGTGCTGCTGCACCGCGTGCTGCCGCGCGATCCACTGACGCCCGACACCGTGCCGGCCGGCTGGAACGCGAACACCGCTTCATCGACGCTCGCCACGGCCTGACTTTCATTCCATCGATTCACAGGAGACAAACCCCATGCGACTGCTCGCCACCCTCGTCCTCGCCTGCGCCGCGGCCCTGCCGCTGCTGCCCGCCGCGCACGCCGCGCACGCCGACACCTTCCCCGACAAGCCCATCACGCTGGTGGTCCCGTTCCCGCCGGGCGGACCGACCGATGCGATGGCGCGCACGCTCGCCGCGGAGATGAAGAACACGCTCGGGCAACCCATGATCGTGGAGAACCGCGCCGGCGCCGGCGGCAACATCGGCGCCGAGTACGTGGCCCGCGCCACGGCCGACGGGCAGACACTGCTGTTCGGCACCTCGGGGCCGCTGGCCATCAATGCCAGCCTCTACCGCAAGATCGGCTATGACCCGGTCAAGAGCTTCGCGCCGGTGATCCAGGTCGGCCATCTGCCGAACATCCTGGTGGTGCATCCCTCGGTGCCCGCGAACAACGTGAAGGAACTGGTCGCCTACGCGAAGGCGCATCCGGGCAAGCTGAGCTACGCCTCGTCCGGCAACGGCGCCTCGTCGCATCTGGCGGGCGTGCTGTTCAACTCGATGGCCGGCACCGACCTGCAGCACGTGCCCTACAAGGGCACCGGCCCCGCGCTCAACGACCTGCTGGGCGGACAGGTCAGCATGAGCTTCACCGACGTGCTCACCGCGCTGCCCTACGTGAAGGCCGGCAAGCTGCGCGCGCTGGGCGTCGCCACCGCGGCCCGCTCGCAGGCGCTGCCCGATGTGCCGACCATCGCCGAGCAGGGACTGCCCGGCTACGACGTGAGCGTGTTCTTCGGCATCGTGGCGCCGGCCGGCACGCCGGCCGACCGCATCGCGAAGCTCAACCAGGCCTTCGTCAAGGTGCTGGCCTCGCCCCGCGTCAAGCAGCTCTTCGCCACGCAGGGCCTGGAGCCGGCGCCGGCCTCGACGCCCGAACAGCTGGGCCAGTTCATCCCGGTGCAGATGCACAAGTGGGCGGCCGTGGTGAAACAATCGGGCGCCCAACTCGATTGAACTGCAGGACATCGTCATGACCCCCCCTCCCGGCACCGGCGCCCTCGCGGGCATCCGCGTCCTCGATCTCTCGCGCATCCTGGGCGGCCCTTACTGCGGCCAGGTGCTCGGCGATCACGGCGCCGACGTGCTCAAGATCGAGCCGCCGCAAGGCGACGACACGCGCACCTGGGGCCCGCCCTTCAGGGACGGCGTGGCCTCCTACTACCACGGGCTCAACCGCAACAAGCGCGTGCAGCACCTGGACCTCGGATCGGAAGAAGGCCGCGCCACGCTGATGGCGCTGCTGCCCGAGGCCGACGTGCTGATCGAGAACTTCAAGACCGGCACGATGGAGCGCTGGGGCATCGGCTACGAGCAGCTCTCGCAGCGCTTTCCGCGACTGGTGTGGTGCCGCGTCTCGGGCTTCGGTGCCGACGGCCCGCTCGGCGCCTTGCCGGGCTACGACGCGGCGGTGCAGGCGATGACCGGGATCATGAGCATCAACGGCGAAGCCGACGGCGGTCCGCTGCGCGTGGGCCTGCCGGTGGTGGACATGGTGACCGGACTGAACGCCACCATCGGCGTGCTGCTGGCGCTGCAGGAGCGCACCCGCAGCGGCCGCGGGCAGTTCATCGAGGCGGCGCTCTACGACAGCGGGCTGTCGCTGCTGCACCCGCATGCCGCCAACTGGTTCATGGACGGCGCGACGCCCAAGCGCACCGGCAATGCGCATCCCAACATCTATCCCTACGATGCGCTCGCCACCGGTACCGACCCGGTCTTCGTCGCCGTCGGCAACGATCGCCAGTTCGCGAGCTTCTGCCGCTGCATCGGCGAGCCGGCGCTGGCCGCGGATCCGATGTACCGCGATGCCCGTTCGCGCTCGGTGAACCGCGAGACGCTCAAGCCGAGGCTCGAGGCCCTGCTGGCGAACTTCGACGGCCGCGCGCTGGTCGAGACGCTGATGGCCGCCGGCGTGCCGGCTGCGCCGGTGCTGCCGGTGGACGCGGCACTCGCGCATCCGCACACCGCGCACCGCGGCATGGTGGTCGAGCTCGAGGGCGGCTACCGCGGCATCGCCTCGCCCGTCAAGCTCGGCCGCACGCCGGCCAGCTACCGGCATGCGCCGCTGACCCCCGGAAGCAAGTTCGACTGAGGCCGGCCGGCGCAGCCAGGCTCCTTCGTGAAACACCGCGGAACCGGCTTCGCCGGGCCGCCGGTGTTGCCCCCTGCAAGGGGGTGGGCGGCCACACGAAGTGGGCAAGCCTGGGGGTTAGACCAATAGCGCGTTGACGCGCCGCACGTAGGCCGCCGGATCCGCTGGCAAGCCGCCCTCGGCCAGCAGCGCCTGGTCGAACAGGATGTTCGCGAGGTCGTCGAAGTGCGCCGAGCTTTCGAGCTTGCGCACCAGCGGATGGTCGGCATTCACCTCCAGCACCGGCTTCAGGTCG
This sequence comes from Variovorax sp. SRS16, assembly GCF_901827165.1. Taxonomy (NCBI): domain Bacteria; kingdom Pseudomonadati; phylum Pseudomonadota; class Betaproteobacteria; order Burkholderiales; family Comamonadaceae; genus Variovorax; species Variovorax sp. SRS16. Next base: position 666,656 of record NZ_LR594666.1, on the reverse strand, counting down.
GGTGCCGGCTGGCCGGCCTGCTTGAGCATGCGCGCGAGTTGCGTGCTCATGCCGCCGTCCTGCACCACCAGGCAAGCGGGTGAGTCGACCAGGCGCGTGGTCACGCGCACGTCCTCGGCCTTGTCCTTGAGCGCTTCCTTGAGGCGTTCGAGCATCGGCTTGAAGGATTCGGCCGCTTCCTCGGCCGCCTTCTTCTCGGCCTCGTCCTGCAGCTTGCCGAGATCGACCGCGCCCTTGGCCACGCTCTGCAATGGCGTGCCGTCGAATTCGGTGAGGTAGTTGAGCGCCCACTCGTCGACCCGGTCGGTCATGAGCAGCACCTCGATGCCCTTCTTGCGGAAGATCTCGAGCTGCGGGCTGTTCTTCGCCGCCGCCGGCGTGTCGGCCGTGATGTAGTAGATCGCGTCCTGCCCCTCCTTCATGCGCGACTTGTAGTCGGCAAAGCTCACGCTGACCGTGTCGCTGGTGCTCGACGCGAAGCGCAGCAGCTTGGCGATGCGCTCGCGGTTGCCGAAGTCCTCGCCCAGGCCTTCCTTGAGGACCGCGCCGAACTCGGCGTAGAACTTGGCGTACTTGCCCGATTCGTCGCTGTACTCGGCCGCGGCCTCGGCGGCGGGCATGGTGTCGGCGACCTTCTTGTCGACCACGTCGGTCACGCCTTCGGTGGGTTCGGGCGCGGGCACCGATTCGCCGGAGCCGACGTCGATCTTGCCCTCGACGCTGTCACCCGCGGTCTTCTGCTTCTTCGCCAGGTCTTCGAGCATGCCGAGCACGCGGCGGGTGGAGCCTTCGCGGATCGCCTTCACGTCGCGGCTTTCCTGCAGCAGCTCGCGGCTCACGTTGAGCGGCAAGTCGGCCGAATCGATCACGCCCTTGACGAAGCGCAGGTAGCTCGGCAACAGCGCTTCGGCATCGTCCATGATGAAGACGCGCTTGACGTAGAGCTTGACGCCCGCGCTCTTGTCGCGGTTCCACAGGTCCATCGGCGCCTTGGCCGGGATATAGAGCAATTGCGTGTACTCGGTCGAGCCTTCGACGCGGTTGTGGCTCCAGGCCAGCGGCGCTTCGAAGTCGTGGCTGATGGTCTTGTAGAACTCGGCGTACTGCTCGTCGGTGATGTCCTTCTTGGGCCGGCTCCAGAGCGCGTTGGCTTGATTGACCGGCTCCCATTCGCCGGTTTTGACCATCTCGCCGCCCTTGCTGTCTTCACCCTCTTTCCACTCTTCCTTTTCCATCAGGATGGGCAGCGAGATGTGGTCGGAGTACTTGCCGATCACGGACTTGAGCTTCCACGCGTTGAGGTACTCGTCGGCATCGTCGCGCAGGTGCAGCGTCACGCTGGTGCCGCGCTCGGTGCGCGTGATGGTGTCGACCTCGAAGTCGCCTGCGCCGCTGCTCGTCCAGCGCACGCCCTCTTCATTCGGCAGCCCCGCACGGCGCGATTCGACGGTGATCTTGTCGGCCACGATGAAGCCCGAATAGAAGCCCACGCCGAACTGGCCGATGAGCTGCGCATCGGCCTTCTGATCGCCCGAGAGCTTGCTCATGAATTCCTTGGTGCCGCTCTTGGCGATGGTGCCGAGGTTGTCGATGGCTTCCTGCTCGCTCAGGCCGATGCCGGTGTCGGTGATGGTGAGGGTCTTGGCGGCCTTGTCGAAGGCCACGCGCACCTCGAGCTTCGGCTGGTCTCCATAGAGATCGGGCTTGTCGATGGCTTCGAAGCGCAGCTTGTCGCAGGCGTCCGACGCGTTCGAGATCAGCTCGCGCAGGAAGATTTCCTTGTTGGAGTAGAGCGAATGCGTGACGAGGTGAAGCAGCTGGGCGACTTCGGCCTGGAAGGGGAGTTTGGTCTTGGAAGTGGTCATGACGAAAGCGGTCGGAATGGACATTCGCCACATGGGGCGAACCAGCGACTTTACAAGACGCAGCGGGCATCGGCCAACGAGAGAAGGCACGCAGTTCGAGCCCGCCATGACGCAAGGCGCAGCGGCGTGATGGGGGCCGAAGCAACGGCGGCTGCGAACTTGTTAACGAAAGTGCAGACAGAACATTTCCGAGCCCATGTCTGCGATGGCAGACGCCAACTCTGCACTGTTCGCGTTGCAGGGCGCCACCTACAGTGACGTCGCTTCGTCATTTCAACACATCAGGGAGTTTCATGAAAAAGCTTGTTGCCATTGCGGCGGCCGTCGCCGCCATTGCGCCTTTTGCTGCGCGCGCAGAGTCCACGCTGACCGTCAATCCCGGGGCGAGTTCGACGACCGCCACGGCCCGCCTCGACTTCTCCATCAACGTGCCGAAGATGCTCTTCCTGCAGATCGGCACCGGGACCAGTTACGCCGCCAACGGCACGGTCAACAACATCAGCTTCGACGTGCCGGCAGGCTCCAGTGGCAGTGGCGCTTCGATTGCGGGTGCAGGCGGCGATCTGGCCGGCGGCGGCGTCACGGTACGCGTGATGGGCAACACCGGCAACGTCAGCATTTCCAACACCGTCACCGGACCGCTGAGCTCGGGTGTGGCTGGCGCCCCCGTCGTGCAGTGGAGCGACATCGTCGTGACGGCTGGCGCGCTGGCCACCACCACCAATGGATTCACCAACGCGGCGATCGCGCATCCGGCGTTCAATACCGGCGCGAGCGGCGGCCAGTCGCCACTGGTCTCGCTGACCACCCCCAACGGCGTGGTGCGCCGGGAAGGCAGCTGGACTTTCGCGTATGCCAATACCGCGTTCCTTCCTGCGGGCACCTACGGCACCTCAGCCAACAACGGCCGGGTCACCTACACCGCTGCGGCGGCCTGACTTCCAGGTCGGCGCGCTTGAAAAACGCCGAGGGATTGCGGTTTGATTCCGTTCATCCCGTCGTTGGAGGTGCCGAATGAAATCGCGTCGCCCATTTCCCTTCGGTCACCGGCCATGCCTCCTGGCGCTTGCCGCGTTGCTGGCCGCGAGCGGCCCGGTGGCACGGGCCTTCACGGTCGGTATCGCGCCCGGCACACGTGCCGTCTACCTGCAGGTGGGCACCGGCACGATGACCGGAGGGACCTTCAATTCGGGCGGCGTTCCAGGCACCAACACGAGCGTCAACACCGTCTCCGTCAACGTGCCGGCCGCTGCGCTCGGCTCGGGCACGCCCCTGCTCATGACGACCAACAGCACGGTCACGGCCAGTGCGTGGAACGGCTTTGCCTTTTGCAATACCCCGGCGACCACCGGGCAGGTGTACATCGGTGGCTTCTACCGGGTCCCCGGCACGACCGGCGCGGCCGCCACGCTGACGGTCAGCACGCCGTTCCCGCTGGCCGACGGCAAAGGCGACACGATCCCCTTCAGCAGCATTGCCTGGACCTCCTCGGGCAACGGCGACGCGACGCCAACCATCCCGAGCGGCGGCTTCAGCGGCGGCAGCCAGAACCTGCTGTCGATCACGCGCAACACCTGGTTCGAGAGCTGCATGGCATTTCGCTACCTCAATACCCAGGTGGTGCCCGCCGGCCTCTTCAAGGGGCAGGCGATCTTCACGCTCACCGCGCCATGAAGACCGATCGCGGCGTTGCCGCATGGGCCGGCCTGGTCGCATGCGTGATCTGCGGCACGGCGTTCGCCTCGACCTACCGCGTCGACGACACCGGCACCTACGCGAGCCAGCCGATGACGCCGATGAACTGGCGTCAGCTGGCACCGGGCCGTGCGGGCGACAACACGGTGGAGGGCCGCGTCAACGTCGCGCTCAGGCTCAATCTTTCGAGCTGGGTGAATCGGCCGGCGCGCATCTACATGGCCATGGCCCCGACGGAAGGCGAACAGATGCTCGCCAGCTGGCGCACGCAAGGCCGGCTGCTGCCGGGCACGGTGCGCAGCGGGGGCCGGACGCTGGTCTTCGAAGGCGTGGTGCGCGACCCCTTCCTGGTCGAAAACATCGTGCTCGACCTGACGGCCGATGGCCGCGCGGTGGAACGGCCCCAATCCCTGCAATTTTCCTTCGAGATCGAGGTATCGCCATGATGATGCGACTTGTCGGACGTTCTGCCTGCCGCGGCATGGCACGCATCCTTTTGCTCGGCGGCGTGGCGCTGATGTCGGCGGCGGGCGCACAGGCGCAGTTCGCGCTGGCGGTTTCGCCGCCGCGCTTCGAGCTGTCGACAGCACCGGGCGAGCGCGCGCGCGAGGTGATCGAACTCACGCACAGCAGCGCCCAGGGCGGCAGCTACGAATTCAGGACCGCCGACTGGACGCTCAAGCCCGATGGATCGCTCGAGTTCAGCGACGAACTGCAGCCTGGCAGTTGCCGCCCCTGGGTCGCGATCGAGCGGCGCGAACTCAGCCTCACGCAGGGCCGGCCCTACCGTTTCCGCTTCGAGGTCACGCCCCCGGCCGGCACGCCACCCATGGAATGCCGCTTCGCGATCATGATCGCAGGCAAGGAGGCCGCGGTGCCGCGGGCCGTGCCCATCGCGCTGGCAGCGCGCATCGGCGTGATCGTGTATGTCGCGGTCGGCGACGTGGCGCCCGCGCTGGAACTGGCGGGCACATCGATCCGGAACGTCGATGGCAGGCAGGCGCCGATCCTGAAGATTCGCAACACCGGCACCGCGCATGGCCGGCTGGCCGGCTTCCTCCGCGCCACCGATGCGCAAGGGACCGCACTCGAACTCCAGGCCGATACCGCGCCCATCCTGCCGGGCGAGACGCGCGAGATCCCGCTGACAGCCACCCGGCCTGGAGACACCGAGACTGCCGTGGCAGTGCACTTTCCGGCGACCGTCGACGGCAAGCTCGAATGGGGCAAGAACGGCAGCCTGCCGGTCAGCCAACGATTTGCGCCATGAGGCTTCGCATCGCCGAAGGCGTCAGCGGAATCTGCTGCGCATGGGCGATGCTGGCTCCAGGCGTGGCCTCTGCACAAACCCCGGCCACGGTGCCGGCGCAGCCCGAGGCCGCGAGCACCTATGTCGATCGCGTGCTCGACAGCGGCGCGCCATCGACGCAACCCGACGAGCCTGAGCAACCCAGCACCGGCTGGCCGCGCGGCTGGAGCATCGAAGGCCAGTCGACACGACAGAGCGGCCAGAGTCGCGCGGCCAGTCAATCGCTGCTGTTCTCGGGCTTCCTGGACACGCCCAACTACGGCGCCTTCTCCACCAACCTGAACCTCAACCGCAACACGGTGTCCATCAGCGGATTCGGCGTGACGGGCAGCACGGGCATGCCCTTCAGCGCGGTGCCGTTCAACTACAGCACCGGCAGCACCTGGCGCATCGACCAGCGCGGCATGCCCTTCGACGGCGGCTGGCTCGGCAACACGAGCGTCGGCAACATCAACATGGCCAGCACGCCGCTGGCACGCGGCGTCGGCCGCGTCTTCCTGCCCGGTTCACCGATCGAAGGCGTGGCCGCCAGCCTCGAACAACCCGGGCACACCAGCTTCAATGTCTCGGCAGGCCGCCTCGGCTATTTCAACGGCCTCTCGTCCCAGGGCTTCTCCGCCAGCCAGGGCACCGCGGCCAGCGCCGGCGCGCAGACCCAGCTCAGCGGCGGCGAAGGTCCGCTGGCGCTGGGCCGCATCGATGCCGCGGCCCAGTTGATCGAGACGCGCGGCGTCGACCTCAATGGCGTTCAGGGCTTCGCGCAGGACACGCGCTCGGTCTGGGCCGCGGTCGCGTGGCAGGGCCTCACGCCCTGGGCCGACACGCTCGGCACCGGCTTCGGCGGCGTCGCCGACAAGATCGGCGGCATGCGCGTGCAGGCGAATGTGGTGCAGAGTTCGGGGCGACCTTCGGACAGCGCCTCGATGGCACCGCGCGACTCGGCCACCGGTACCTGGGTCGATGCCACCTGGCGCACGCAGCTGATGCAGCAGGCGGCCTCGGTGTTCTATTTCGAGCCCTCGCTGCGCTGGGGCGCCGAGCAGTTGCCGAGCGACTTGCGCGGCGCCTCCTGGCGCGGGGATATCGGCACGCGCCAATGGCAGCTCGGCACCAGCGTCGAATTCAGCGACAGTGTGAGCGGATTGCAGCGCCCTTCGCTGTTCGCCAACGTGTTCGGGCGCTGGCGCTTCGACTCGCGCGATTCCGTTTCCGGCACGCTGGCCGCGCGCGCCGGCAGCTTTGCGGCGCAATCGGCCTCGCTGACCTGGGAGCACAAGTCCGACTGGGGCTACTCGCAGTGGCGCACCGACCTCGCGCGCGGTGTCGACCTGCGCGTGATCCGCAGTGGTGTCGACCACGCCTGGGCCGTGGGCGAAAGCCAGACGCTCTCGACCTCGCTCGCCTTCCAGCAATCGAACACGCAAGGCGTGAGCACGCGCACCGTGTACTGGGGCCTGCTGGGCACCACGCCGCTCGTCGCGGGCGCGCGTCTCGATCTGAGCCTGCGCGGCAGCAACGGCACGGGCGAGACGGGCTCGCGCTTCGAGAGCGCCAACGTGCGTGTGAACTGGCCGATCGGCCACGGCTGGTCCTTCATCGCCCAGTACACCTCGGCGCGCGGCCAGGAATCGCAGAACCCGGCCGTGGTCTCGGCGCTCACCGCCGCCACCCTGCAACCGACACCGCTGCTGCCGGCCAGCCGCTCGCTGATGATCGCGCTGCGCTACGAAGACCGTGCCGGCGTCACCACCGCGCCGATCGGCGGCGCGCCCGGCGGCGGCTCGGGCCGGGTCGAAGGCCACGTGTTCTTCGACCAGAACAACAATGGGCAGCGTGAAGCCAGCGAGGGCGGCGTCGCCGGCGTCACGGTCCTGCTGGACCGCCGCTACGTCGCACGGACCGATGCCCAGGGCTTCTACAGCTTTCCCTCGGTGGCGGGCGGCAGCCACGAACTCGAACTGGTCCAGGACGATCTGCCGCTGCCGTGGAGCAGCCCCGGCTCGCCGTCACGGCGCGTGGACGTGTATGTGCGCGACACCCTGCCGGTCGATTTCCCGGTGCAGAAAGAGCGCTGAGTCCGGCGGCGCGTGCACCGGGCAAAGCAGTGCGCCGCGGCCTTCAGTCGCCGCCCACGTCCCCCCGCCCGGACGGGATCAGCCCGTCGCGCTGCGCCTCCTCGGCCGCCGCGGTGACGCCCGCGCGGTCCAGGCCGGAGCGCTCGGTCGGCGGCGCGGTCTCCTGCGACAGCAGCGGCGCGGTCGTGGCATTGCGCGTCGCATCGAGCGCGCCCGCATGCAGGTCGGCGCGCGAGAGCTCCGAGTGAAAGCGCAGCACGTGCTGCGAGCCATCGGCTTCGTCGGCACGCGCGGCGGCCGGGCCGAGTGCGACGGCAGCGCCGAAGGTGCAGGCGAAAAGAAGCTGGAACGATTTCGGCATGGGGATTCCTTGCGATGTCGGGGTCTCGCGCCGCCTGCCGCATGCAGAACGGCGGACCCGCCACCACTCTAGAAAATCCGACTGAGCACAGCTTGAGCGAAAACTTCGCTCAGGATGAGCCGCCGCGCAGATGCACGCGCGCGATCAGGCCGGGGCCGTCGGTGCGGTTCGCGAGCACGATGCGCAACCCATGCCGCGCCGCCACCGCCTGCGCGATCGCCAGGCCGAGCCCGCTGCCGCCGACGGGCGCGCCCGAGACGCGGAAGAAACGATCGAACACGCGGCCGAGCAGTTCGGGCGGAATCCCCGGTCCGTTGTCCACCACGTCGACCACCGCCTGCCCGCCGACCTCGTGCAGCCGCACGTCGACCACGCCGCCCTCCGGCGCATAGCGCACCGCGTTGTCGATCAGGTTGTCGAACACGCTGCGCAGCTCCGCGGCCGATGCCGACAGCACCGGCGCGATGCGCCCCTCGAAGCCGATGTCGACGCGCCGCTGGTCCGCCAGCGCCATCAGCTGGCCGACGCTGTCGCGCAGCAGCGCGGCGATATCGACCGTGCTCGGCGGCCCGATTTCCGGCGCCGCGTGCCGGGAGAGGCTCAGCAGCTGCTCGATCAGATGCTGCGCACGCGTCACGCCGCCTTCGAGCTGCGCGAAGCGCTCGGCGGCATCGCCCGGCGGCACGTGGGCGCGCAGGTTCTCGATCTGCAGCCCGATCGCGGCCATCGGCGTGCGCAGCTCGTGCGCCGCGTCCTGCATGAAATGGCGCTGCATCGACAGCGTGTTGCGCAGCCGCGCGAGCAGGCTGTTGAAGGCCGTCACCAGCGGCGCGATTTCTTCGGGCACCCGCGCGACGGAGAGTTCGTCGATGCTGCCTTCGTCCTGCGCCGCCACGTCGCGGGCCACCGCACGCAGCGAGCGCGAGACCGCCGAGACGATGCCCCAGAGGATCAGCAGCGTCACCGGCAGCAGCAGCAACAGCGGCAGGCTCTCCAGCAGCGCGCGGCGAACGATGCGGTTGCGCCGGAAGGCGCCGTTCTGCACCACCTGCACGCGCGGCGCGTCGGCCAGCTCGCCGCGCGGGGCCGTGTAGACGCGCCATCGGTCTTCGTCGGCGGCACCCGTGCGAACCTCACCGAAGCCCATCGCCGGTTGCAGCGCAACGCGGAAGCCGGGCCAGGAGGCGGCCAGCAGCGTGCTGCCGTCGGCGCTCCAGATCTGCACGACGAAGGCACCGCGCCGCAGCGCGTCCTCGCGGCTCACGGGCTCCAGCGCCGGCAGCCGGTGATGGGTCGCATGCGACTCCGCCACCAGCCGCATCTGGTCGTCCATGAAGTTGTTGACCAGCCGGCCATAGGCGACATACGAGAACCAGGCCGTGGTCGCGATCGCCACCAGGTACAGCGCGATCAGCCACACCAGCAGCTGGCCGCCCAGCGAAGCTCGTCGCAGACGGATCCAGCTCATCCCGCCGCGACCCGCCAGCCGAGCCCGCGCACGTTGCGGATGGCGTCGGCGCCGAGCTTGCGGCGCATGCCGTGGATCAGCACGTCGACCGCGTTGCTGGTGACCTCCTCGCCCCAGCCGTAGATGCGGTTCTCCAGCTGCTCGCGCGACAGGATCGCGCCGGGCCGCTCGAGCAGCGCATGCAGCAGGGCGAACTCGCGCGCGGTCAGCACCTCGCGCACGCCGTTGACCAGCACGTCGCGCGTCGTCAGGTCGAGCTGCAGCGCGGCGGTGCCGATGAGCGAATGCGCGGCGCCATCGCGGCGGCGCACCACGGCGCGCATGCGCGCGAGCAGTTCGCGCAGCGCGAAAGGCTTGAGCAGGTAATCGTCGGCGCCGAGATCGAGCACGTTGATGCGGTCGTCCAGGCCGTCGCGCGCGGTCAGCACCAGCACGGGCGTCGCATCGCCGCGCTCGCGCGCGCGGCGCAGCACCTCGGTGCCGTCCTGGCGCGGCAGGCCGAGGTCGAGCAGCACGCAGGTGTAGTCGCCGTCGGCGAAGGCGCTGTGCGCCAGCGCGCCGTCGCGCACCCAGTCGACCGACCAGCCGGCGCCCTCGAGCGCCTGCATCAGGCTGCGGCCGATCATTTCGTCATCTTCCACCAGCAAGGCGCGCACACGGTCTCCTTGTGCCCCGGGCACAGTTCTCGCGGAGGCTACGCCCGATTTCTTAGACGCGCATGAGCGGCAGCCCGCGTGGTCAGCTTGTGCTGGGATCGGATCCGCACCATGATCAACTCTTCACACAGTTTTCAGGAGTATCCAGGATGAATCTCTCCCTCAAGGCATTGCTGGCCGCGGCCGGTCTTCTTGGCGCGCTCGCCGCCCAGGCACAAGCGCTGCCGGCCGATGCGCCGGCCGGCACCACGGTCCAGTGCAAGGACGGCAGCTACGCCGCGCCCGACAGCAAGTCGGGCGCCTGCCGCGGCCACAAGGGAATCAAGACCTGGTTCGGCAAGGCCGGCGCTGCGGCACCCGCGGCGGCGGCGGCACCGGCGGCAGCCGCGGCACCGGCGACAGCCGCGGCACCGGCGGCCCCAGCCGCCACCCCGCCGGCAGCAATGAGCAAGGCCGGCGCCGCACCGGCGGCCGCCACCGCGGCGGCCAAGACGACCGCGCGCCCCGATCCCTCGACCATGGCCGCCGCGCCCGGCGGCGGCGCGGGCAAGGTCTGGGTCAATGAATCGAGCAAGGTCTACCACTGCATGGGCGACCGCTATTACGGCAAGACCAAGAAGGGCGAGTACATGAGCGAGGCCGATGCCAAGGCCAAGGGCGCGCACGCATCGGGCGGCAAGGCCTGCGCTGCATAGGCTCGCCCCCAGGCTTGCTCACTTCGTGTAGCCGCCCACCCCCTGCCGGGGGCAACACCGGCGGACCGGCGAAGCCGGATCCGCGGTGTTCTCGGAAGGGGCTTGGCTGCGCCGGCCAGGCGGCTAGAAGCGCTCGTCCGGGCCCAGGTAGCGCCACTGGCCGACGGGCAGCCGGCCCAGCAGCACGCGGCCGATGCGGATGCGCTTGAGGCCGACGACCTTGAGCCCGACCAGTTCGCACATGCGGCGGATCTGGCGCTTCTTGCCTTCGGTCAGCACGAAGCGCAGTTGCTCGGGGTTCTGCCATTCGACCTGGGCCGGCTTCAACAGCTGGCCGTCGAGGCTCAGGCCATGCCGCAGCCTGGCGAGCCCTTCGCGCGGGAAAGCGGCCTGCGCGTTCTCGGCCACCGGGCCGTAGGCCACGCGCACCAGATACTCCTTCTCCATGCCGGAGTCCTCGCCGATGAGCTGGCGCGCGACGCGGCCATCCTGCGTGAGGACCAGCAGCCCCACCGAATCGATGTCGAGCCGGCCCGCCGGTGCGAGCCCGCGCAGCTGCGGCGGCGAGAAGCGGTTGCGGCTCGGGTCTTCGCGCCAGTGCGTGCGCGGGTTGATCAGCACCACCGCGGGCTCGTGCCCGTCCTCGGCCTGGCCGCTCACATAGCCCATCGGCTTGTGCAGCAGGATCGTGACCTGTTGCTGCTGCCGGTTCTGCGCCTGGCGGTCGACCTCGATGCGATCGGCCGGCAGCACCTTGACGCCCATCTCGGCGACCCGGCCGTTGACCTTGACCCAACCCTGCGCAATCCACTCGTCTGCTTCGCGGCGCGAGCACAGGCCGAGCTCGGCCATGCGTTTGTTGAGACGGGAAGGTGCGGCGGCGTCGGTCATAGAGACGAATTGTCGCGGACCACGGACCAGGCCAGGAACACCGCGGAACCGGCTTTGCCGGGCCGCTGGTGTTGCCCCCTGAAAGGGGGTTGGCGAAGCGACACGAAGTGCGCGAAGACTGGGGGTTCGCTTAAGCCACCAGCCGATAGCCAACGGCCGTCTCGGTGATGAGGTGCCGCGGCTGCGCCGGATCGGCCTCCAGCTTCTGCCGCAGGTGCCCCATGTAGATGCGCAGGTAGTGGCTCTGCTCGGCATGCGAAGGCCCCCACACCTCGCGCAGCAGCTGGCGCTGCGTGAGCACGCGCCCGGCATTGGCGATCAGCACCGACAGCAGCCGGTACTCGGTGGGCGTGAGATGCACCTCGCCGCCCGCGCGCCGCACCAGGCGCGCGCTGCGGTCGACCTCGACCTCGCCGAAGCGGAACACCGGCTCGGGCTCCTCGCCGCCACCGGACGCGCGCGGCCGGCGCAGGTTGGCGCGCACGCGCGCCAGCAGTTCGCCGGTGCCGAAGGGCTTGGTCAGGTAGTCGTCGGCGCCGGCATCGAGTGCGGCGATCTTGTCGGCCTCGTCGGTGCGCGCCGAGAGCACGATGATCGGCACGCCCGACCAGCCGCGCACGTCGCGGATCAGCGCGACGCCGTCGCCATCCGGCAGACCGAGGTCGAGCACCAGCAGGTCGGGCTGCCGCGTGCCGGCCGCCGCCAGGCCTTCGCGCAAGGTGCCGGCCTCATGCACCAGCCAGCCCTCGGCCTCGAGCGCGCCGCGCACGAAGCGGCGGATCTGCGGTTCGTCCTCGATGACGATGGCGGTGGGAGCGGGCATGGACGTGGCGATCAGTCGCCGCTGTCGGCCACCGGTTCGGGCGGCTCGCGGCGCGGCAGCGTGACCGCGAATTCTGCACCGCCATCGACGGCGTTCGTGGCCGCGATCTCGCCGCCATGCGCGTTGACCACCGCCTTGCAGATCGCCAGTCCCAGGCCGACGCCGGGCGTGGCCGACTCCGCCTGGCCGCGGGTGAATTTCTCGAACAGCAACTGCTCGTGGCCCTGCATCGACGGCGGCAGGCCCGGCCCGTGGTCGCGCACCGTGAGCACCAGCGTCTTCGGCGTGACGCGCGCGCCGACCACCACCGGCGGCCGGCCGTACTTGGCCGCGTTCTCCAGCAGGTTGACCAGCACGCGCTCGATCAGCACGGCGTCGAACTCGACCAGCGGCAGCTCGGCGGGCAGATCGGTCCGCACCGGCATGTCGCCGAGCGCGGGCCGTGCCGCGCGGATGGCGGCGCCGACCACCTCCTCCACCGATTGCCATTCGCGGCGCAGGTTGACCGCGCCGCCGGCGATGCCGCTTTCGAGCCGCGCCATGTCCAGCAGGTTGTTGACCAGCGCGTGCAGCTGGTGCGCCTGCGCGACGATGGCGCGCGCCACCGCGCGCGGATCGGCCGCGGCATCGGACGGCGCCTGCAGCGATTCGGCCAGCGCGATGAGCGCCGTCAACGGCGTGCGCACGTCGTGCGAGATCGCGCCCAGCAGCGCGTTGCGCAGCCGCTCCGATTCCATCTCGACCAGGGCCTGCTGCGCCACTTCGACATAGTGCACGCGCTCCAGCGCGATCGCGATCTGCCGCGCCAGCGTGTCGAGCTGCTGTACCTGCTCGGGAATCAGCAGCCAGCGCGGTCGCGCGGGCTCGAGCGCGAGCACGCCGCGCACCCGCATCGGCGCCTTGAGCGGCACGTAGTGCCAGGGCTGCGCCGCCAGCGTCGCGGTCGCGAGGCCGGCCGGCTGCCCCTGGCGAAAGGCCCAATCGGCCACCGAGGCATCGAAACCCGCGGGCGGCTCGTCGGGCATCACGAGCCGGTCGCCGGCATCCGGCACCAGCACCAGCGCCTGGCCGCCGAAATGGCTTTGGACCGCCGCCGCGCCGAGCGCGATCACCTGCGTGCTCTGGAGCGCGGCCGACAGTTCGCGCGTGAGCTCGAACAGCGATTGCGCGCGCCGCTCGCGGCTGGCCGACACGCCGGCCGCGAAGCGCAGCCCCGCGGTGAGCTGGCCGACCAGGAGGCCGACGCCGAGCATGACGACGAAGGTCAGCAGGTACTGCACGTCACTGACGCTGAAGGACAGCCGCGGCGGCACGAAGAAATAGTCGAAGGCCGCGACATTGAGCAGCGCCGCGAAGGCCGCCGGCCCGCGCCCGAAACGCAGCGCCACGCCGACCACGCCGAGCAGGAACAGCATCACGATGTTGGCCAGCTCCAGCACATGCGACAACGGCGTCGCCAGCAGCGTGATCGCCACGCTGATCGCCGCGGTCCACGCATAGCCGGGCCAGCGCGCATGCGGCCGGTCGGCATCCTCGACATCGAGCTCGCCACTGCGCCGGCCGGGCTGTGCATGCGCGAGCCGCCGCGCGCTGTCGGCGCGCGCGACCTCGACGATGTCGATGCCCGGCGCATGGCGCGCGAGTTCGCCCGCCAGCCCCTTGGAAGGCCACCAGCGCCGCCATCCGCCCGCCGGCTCGGCGCGGCCCACGACCAGCGTCGCGCAGTTGAGCCGCTGCGCCTGCCCGGCCAGCTCCGCCGCGACATCGACGCCGGTCAGCACCGCCGTCGCCGCGCCCAGCTCCTCGGCCAGCTTGAGCAGCGCGAGGATGCGGTCGCGCTGCGCCGCGTCGAGCCGCTGCAGGCGCGGCGTCTCGACGTAGGCCGCATGCCAGCGCACGTTGAGCTGGCCGGCCAGGCGCGCCGCGGTGCGCACCGTCTGGCCGGCGCCCTCGTGCGGGCCGATGCACGCGAGGATCGCGCCCGAGGTGTTCCAGGCCGGCGGACCCGCATCGCCGCGCGCGCCGGACTGCTCGACACGCCAGCCGCGCACGTCGTCCTCCACGTGCTCGGCGGTGCGGCGCAGCGCGATCTCGCGCAGCGCGATCAGGTTGCCCTTGCGGAAGAAGTTCTGCGCCGCGCGCTCGGCCTGCTGCGGCAGGTAGACCTTGCCGGCCGCCAGCCGCGCGGTGAGTTCGTCGGGCGTGACATCGACCAGCACCACCTCGTCGGCCTCGTCGAGCACGCTGTCGGGCACGGTCTCGTGCACGCGCACGCCGGTGATCGCGCCGACCGTGCCGTTGAGGCTTTCCAGATGCTGCACATTGATGGCCGACCAGACATCGATGCCCGCGGCCAGCAACTCCTGCACGTCCTGCCAGCGCTTCGCATGGCGCGAGCCGGGCGCGTTGGTGTGCGCGAGCTCGTCGACCAGCAGCACCGCGGGATGGCGCGCGAGCGCGGCATCGAGGTCGAACTCGGCCAGCGTGCGGCCACGGTACGCCACCTCGCGCAAGGGCAGCGTGCCGAGCCCGGCCAGCAGCGCCGCGGTCTCGCTGCGGCCATGCGTCTCGACCACGCCGATCAGCACGTCGCGCCCTGTCGCGCGCTCGCGCTGCGCCGCACTCAGCATGGCCCAGGTCTTGCCGACGCCGGCGCTGGCGCCGAAGTAGATGCGCAGCTTGCCGCGCCGCGTGCGCTCGTCCTCGGCGCGCAGCTGCGCCAGCAGCGCGTCGGGATCGGGGCGAACGGCGTCTTGCATGGACAGGACAGGTTAGCGCACTGCCGGGTCCTTGCGCCGGCCATGGCGGCGCTCGTCGGGCGTCAAGCGGGCAAGCCCGGGGGGTTTCATCTGGCTGCCTGGTCGAGCGCCAGGTTGAGCGCGAGCACGTTCACGCGCGGCTCGCCGAGCAGGCCGAGGAATGCACCCTCGGTGTGGTCGTCGATCAGCTGCTCGACGCGATCGCGCGGCAGCTTGCGCAGCCGCGCCACGCGCGCCGCCTGGTAGCGCGCGGCGGCCGGGCTGATGTGCGGATCGAGCCCGCTGGCCGAGGCCGTGACGAGGTCCGCCGGCACCGGCGCGGTGTTGCCCGGATCGGCGGCGCGCAAGGCCTCGATGCGGCCCTTGACCGCGTCGACCAGCGCGGGGTTCGACGGCCCCAGGTTGGAGCCGCCCGACGCGGCCGCGTTGTAGGGCATCGGCGCGGTGGCCGATGGACGGCCCCAGAAATGCCCGGGGTCGCTGAAGTTCTGGCCGATCAGCGTCGAGCCGATCGCGTGGCCGTCGCGCACGACGGGGCTGCCCGCGGCCTGCGACGGAAAGACCGCCTGCGCGGCACCGGTGACGACCAGCGGATAGACCAGCCCGGTGAGTGCGCTCAGCAGCGCGAAGAGCACGAGCGCGGGACGAAAGATGCTTGTCATGATGAAGATCCTCAGACGAGACCGACCGCCACCAGCAGCCAGTCGATGAGCTTGATGCCGATGAAAGGGACAACCAGGCCGCCAAGGCCGTAGATCGCCAGATTGCGCCGCAGCAGCACCGCCGCGCCGACCGGCCGGTAGCGCACGCCCTTCAGCGCCAGCGGGATCAGGAACACGATCACCAGCGCATTGAAGATCACCGCCGACAGGATCGCCGACGACGGGCTCGCCAGCCGCATCACGTTGAGCGCGCCGAGCTGCGGGTAGGTCGAGACGAAGATCGCCGGGATGATCGCGAAGTACTTGGCGACATCGTTGGCGATCGAGAAGGTGGTGAGCGAGCCGCGCGTCATCAGGAGCGCCTTGCCGGTCTCGACCACTTCGAGCAGCTTGGTCGGATTGGAGTCCAGGTCGACCATGTTGCCGGCCTCCTTCGCGGCCTGCGTGCCGCTGCCCATCGCCACCGCGACATCGGCCTGCGCGAGCGCGGGCGCGTCGTTGGTGCCGTCGCCGGTCATCGCGACCAGCCGCCCTTCGGCCTGGTACTGGCGGATCAGCGCCAGCTTGTCCTCGGGCGTCGCCTCGGCGAGGAAATCGTCGACGCCGGCCTCGGCCGCGATGGCCGCGGCGGTGAGCTTGTTGTCGCCGGTGATCATCACCGTCTTGATGCCCATCCGGCGCAGCTCGGCGAAGCGTTCCCTGATGTCGGTCTTGACGATGTCCTTGAGCTCGACGATGCCGAGCACGCGGCTGCCCTCGGCCACCGCCAGCGGCGTGCTGCCGCGGCGCGCCACCGCATCGGCCGCGCGCATCACCTCGGTCGCCATCGTGCCGCCGAGCGCCTCGACGTGGCGGCGCAGCGCGTCGACAGCGCCCTTGCGCAGGGTGACGAATTCGGCATCGAGGCTGTTCGCGGCCGGCGGCAGGTCGACGCCGCTCATGCGCGTCTGCGCGGTGAAGGGCACGAAGCGCGCGCCCTCGACCGGCGCGTCGTCGGTGCCGCCGCGGCGTGCGAGCTCGACGATGCTGCGGCCTTCGGGTGTCTCGTCGGCCAGCGAGGCCAGCAGCGCGGCGCGCGCCAGGCGCTCGGCCGTGACGCCGGGCGCAGGCAGCATCGCGCTGGCCTGGCGATTGCCGTGCGTGATGGTGCCGGTCTTGTCGAGCAGCAGCACGTCGACGTCGCCTGCGGCCTCGACCGCGCGGCCGGAGGTGGCGATCACGTTGGCCTGCATCATGCGGCTCATGCCGGCCACGCCGATGGCCGACAGCAGGCCACCGATGGTGGTCGGGATCAGGCACACCAGCAGCGCCACCAGCGCGGTCAGCGACACCACCGTGCCCGCGCCCGCCGCGCCGACGCTGAACACCGAGTACGGCAGCAGCGTCGCGGTGACGATCAGGAACACCAGCGTGAGCGCGACCAGCAGGATGGTGAGCGCGATCTCGTTCGGCGTCTTCTGGCGCTTGGCGGCCTCGACCATGCCGATCATGCGGTCCAGGAAGGATTCGCCCGGGTTGACCGTGATGCGCACCACCAGCCAGTCCGACAGCACGCGGGTGCCGCCGGTGACGGCCGAGAAGTCGCCGCCCGATTCGCGCACCACCGGTGCGGATTCGCCGGTGATCGCGCTCTCGTCGACCGAGGCGACGCCTTCGATCACCTCGCCGTCGAGCGGAATCACGTCGTGCACTTCGACCAGCACCACGTCGCCCTTGCGCAGGTTGGGCGCCTGCTCCGGCAGGAACGTGGCGCCATGGAAGGGCTCGACGAGTTTCTTGGCCCAGGTGTCCTTGCGCAGGCCGCGCAGCGAGGCGGCCTGTGCCTTGCTGCGCCCTTCGGCCAGCGCCTCGGCGAAGTTGGCGAACAGCACGGTGAACCAGAGCCAGACCGCGACCGCGAGCACGAAGGCCGGCGGCATGCCGGTGTCGCCCGGAAAGCTGCGTGCATGCACCCACAGCAGCGTGGTGAGGATGCTGCCGATGTAGACGATGAACATCACCGGGTTGCGCCATTGCACGCGCGGATCCAGCTTGGTCACCGACGCCCACAGCGCGGGGCGCAGCAGCGCTGCATCGAACAGCGAAAGAGGAGAAGCAGTCTTGCCAGTCATGATCGATTTCACTTCCACAGCATCAGGTGCTCGACCATCGGGCCCAACGCGAGCGCCGGGACGTAGTTGAGCAGGCCCACCAGCAGCACGGTGCCGATCAGCAGCGTGACGAACAGCGGCCCGTGCGTGGGCATGGTGCCGGCCGTCACCGGCAGCCGCTTCTTGGCCGCGAGCGAGCCCGCGATGGCCAGCACCGGCACGATCACGCCGAAGCGGCCGAACCACATCACCACGGCCAGCAGCGCGTTGTAGAAGGGCGTGTTGGCCGAGAGCCCGGCGAAGGCGCTGCCGTTGTTGTTGCCGGCCGAGGTCAGCGCGTAGAGGATCTCGGAGAAGCCGTGCGCGCCGGGGTTGGCGATGCCCGCCTTGCCCGCGTCCGCGATCACGGCGACGGCGGTGCCGGCGAGCACCAGGATCGGCGTCACCAGGATCGCGATCGAGGTCAGCTTCATCTCGTAGATCTCGATCTTCTTGCCGAGGTATTCGGGCGTGCGGCCGATCATCAGCCCGGCGATGAAGACCGCGAGCACGGCGAAGATCAACATGCTGTAGAGCCCCGTTCCGACGCCGCCGAAGACGACCTCGCCGAGCTGCATCAGCACCATCGGCACCATGCCGCCGAGCGGCGTGAAGGAGTCGTGCATCGCATTCACCGCGCCGCAGGACGCAGCGGTGGTGATGGCCGCGAACAGCGCCGAGGCGTCGATGCCGAAGCGCACTTCCTTGCCTTCCATGTTGCCGCCGGCCTGCAGCGCGCTCGACATCTGGTCGACACCGAGCGGCGACAGGAGCGGATTGCCGGCCTGCTCCGCGGGCGTGACCACGATCACCGCGACCACGAACATCAGCGTCATGGCCGCCAGGATGGCCCAGCCCTGGCGCGGGTCTCCCACCATTCGGCCGAAGCTGAAGCACAGGGCGGCGGGGATCAGGAAGATCGCGAGCATCTGCACGAAGTTGGCGAGCGCGGTCGGGTTCTCGTAGGGATGCGCCGAGTTGGCGTTGAAGAAGCCGCCGCCGTTGGTGCCGAGCATCTTGATCGCCTCCTGCGAGGCGACCGGCCCCATGGCCAGCGTCTGCGTGGTGGTCTTCGCGTCTTCCGTCACCGGGCTGCCCTGCGCGTCCTTGAGCGGCTGGCCCGCGGCATCCAGCCTGGGGTTCTGGTAGGCCGTGGCCTCGACCGTGGTCACGGCCTTGTAGGCATCGAAGTTCTGGATCACGCCCTGGCCCGCCAGCAGCATGGCGATGGCGAACGAGAGCGGCAGCAGCACCCACACGGTGATGCGCGTCAGGTCGACCCAGAAGTTGCCGACGAAACCGCGGCCGTCGGTGCGCCGCGCCGCGAAGCCGCGCGCCAGCGCGAACGCGACCGCGATGCCGGTTGCGGCGGAGAAGAAGTTCTGCACCGTGAGCCCGAGCATCTGCGTGAGATAGCTCATCGTCGATTCGCCGGCATAGCCCTGCCAGTTGGTGTTGGTCACGAAGGCGACCGCGGTGTTGAAGGACGAGTCCGGCGACACGGCCGTCATGCCGGCCGGATTGAGCGGCAGCAGCGCCTGCAGACGCTGCAGACCGTAGACGGCGAAGGCGCCGATCGCATTGAATGCGAGCAGCGCCAGGGCATAGCTGCGCCAGTGCATGGCGCTGTCGGGCGCAACGCCTGCGAGCCGGTAGAGCGGTGCTTCGACGCGCAGCATCCAGCGCGGCAGATGGCCTTCGGAGAGCGCCGCTAGGTAGCGCCCGAGCGGCCATGCGAGCAGCAGCAGCACGACGAGGTAAAGGGCCAGCAGACCCCAGGCCGAGGTGTTCATGGTCAGAATTCCTCGGCGCAGATGAGCGCGAACACGAGGTAGGCGAACAGGATCACGGCGATCAGTCCGGCGAAACCGTAGAGGACGTCGAGGCTGATCACGAGCGCGCTCCCCTCGGCGCGTCGAGCTTGTGCAGCCCGACCACCATCCCTGCCATCACGACCCACATCGCCGCCATGGCGACGATCCAAACGATGTCCATCTCATCACTCCTGCACACGAAACAAGGACACCAGTCTCGGCAGGCGCGCGTAAAAACAGGAAACAGAGTGGAGGGGGCGCCGTAAAGAAAGCGTAAAAACGCACGCCGTGCGTTTTGCACACAAGCGCCCGTTTTCCGGATGCCGTGCGCCGCGTTGTGAATTCGTTGCTATCCGTTCGTCTGCTGCGTGCGTACAACCGATCACACGCAACGAACGAAAGGCAAATCATGGACGCGGAAGCCATCGCACTGGTCGTGGACGAACCGATCGACGGCCATTTCTACTGGGTGCTGCAAAAGCAGGACGGCGCCGGCTGCCGGCCGATCGATGCGGCCGAAGGGCCGATGCCGACCTATGGCGCGGCGATGATGGCGGGCATCGCCGCCCTGCAGCGCCGCGCCGATGCGCGCGGACCCTGCGCGGCGGCGCGCAGCGTCCCCGTGGTGACGGCCTTCGTCAACCGGGATGCCGACTGCGGCCCGGCAACGCTGCACTGAAACGGCCGCCCCTTCACGGGGACTCGCGATTCGATACGACGCTCATCTCGAATTGCGACTTCTTCGCTTGCCCCGTTCCGGCACACTCGCCGCAACCAGAGACAAGCCCATGATCCGCAAACTGCTTTCTTCTTTCGCGCTCGCGCTCGTGTTCACCGCCGCGCAGGCGCAGCCTTTTCCCGCCAAGCCCGTGCGGCTGATCGTGCCCTTCCCGCCCGGCGGCGGCACCGACATCCTGGCGCGGCTGGTGGCCAGCAAGCTGACCGAGGTGGACAAGTGGACTGTGGTGGCCGACAACCGCGCCGGCGCGGGCGGCACCATCGGCATCGCCGAAGCCGCGCGTGCAGCGCCCACCGGCTACGACATGGTGATGGGCCAGAAGGACAACCTCGTCGTCGCGCCCTGGATCTACAAGCACCTGAGCTACGACCCGGTCAAGGACCTGACCGCGGTGGCGCATGTGGCCTACACGCCGGTGGTGATCGTGACCCGCGCCGACTCGCGCTTCAAGACGCTGGCCGACGTGGTGAACGCGGCGCGCGCGGCACCCGACCAGATCACCTTCGGCTCGCCCGGCAACGGCACCACCATCCACCTGGCCGGCGTGATCTTCAACGACGCGGCGCACATCAAGATGCGGCATGTGCCCTACAAGGGCTCCAACGCCGCGATGATGGACGTGCTGGCCGGCAACGTCGACCTGATGGTGTCGTCGATTCCGTCGGCGATGGGCCAGATCAAGTCGGGCAAGCTGCGCGCGCTGGCCGTGACCTCGGCGCGCCGCAGCAGCTCGCTGCCCGAGGTGCCGACCGTGGCCGAGTCGGGCTACAAGGGCTTCGACGTCAGCACCTGGTACGGCCTCTTCGTGCCGGCCGGCACGCCGAAGGCGATCGTGACCCAGGTCAATGCCGAAGTGAACAAGCTGCTCGCCACGCCCGAGATGAAGGCCGCGATCGTGGCCCAGGGCGCGGAGCCGCAGGCGATGACGCCGGAGCAGTTTGCAGCGCTGCTGAAGACGGACTACGAAAAGTGGCGCAGCATCGTCGAGGCTTCCGGAGCGACCATTGAATGACCCCCAGGCTTGCTCGCTTCGCGTAGCCGCCAACCCCCTTTCAGGGGGCGCTGCCTGCGGCCCGGCATAGCCGGTCCCGCGGCAGCCTGCGATCAGGCCGGGTCCCGCACATCCGCAACGGGATTGCTGCCGAAATCCTTTCGCGCCAGATACTTCAGCACTTTCTCCGCCGCCGTGGCCGGGCTGTCGAGCAGCCCCTCGGCCTTCATGCGCTCGAAGCGCACGCGGTCGGGGAACATGTCGGCCTCGCTCTCGCGCAGCTGCACCTGCATGTCGGTGTCGATGACGCCGGGCGCCAGCGAGACGATCGCGGCACCGTTGGGCGCGGCCTTCTCCTCAAGTGCGACGGCGCGCGAGAAATGATCCATGCCGGCCTTGGCCGCGCAGTACGGCGCCTGGCTGCCCATCGCATGGCGGCCCAGGCCCGAGGAGATGTTGAGCACCTTGCGCTGCGCGCGCCAGGCCTTGGTCGCGCCCAGGAATGCGGAAGTCAGCAGCATCGGCGCCTCCAGGCCGATGCGCAGCGCCTGCGCCAGTTCCGCGGCCACGGCCTCCGACAGCGGCCGCGTGCGCCCGACCGTGCCGGCATTGTTGATCAGCGTGGCGCTGTCGAAGGCCTGCGCATCGAGGCCCTGCAACCATGCCGCCAGGCGCGCCGCCGCAGCCACCGGATCGGCAAGATCCTGTCGCCATTGCTCCAGCGTGGCACCGGCCTCGCGCGCCTGCGCGGCAAGTGAGTCGTCGCTCTGGCGCGAGATGCACAGCACGAAGCGTCCGGGCTGCAGCAATTGCTCGGCCATGGCACGGCCGAGGCCACGCGATGCGCCGGTGATGATGGCGAGGTGGGATGACGTCATGGGCGGTCTCGTGAACAAATCGTCGTGGCGCAGCGGCGCCGCAGCCCTCCATGGTATCGGCGAGTTGACGAAACTCCGCCCCCCTTCTTAAAGTCACCCCATGCCGATCCAATACCAACCCGCCACCGAACGACGCCACTTCAAGGACCGGTTCGATCTGTCGTGCGGCGCGGAGACCGCCGTCGTGCGGCCCGGCGAACAGGGCCTTTTCGTGCGCCGGCCGCGTGCCGACGGGCTGGGCACCAACGCATCGGCGCGCTACGAGGCGGCCTCGGGCCGCTGGGGCCTGATCCCGCTGTTCTCCAAGGACGGGCAGGATGCCGGCACGGCCGAGGCCCGCAGCGAGAGCGCGGCCACCGAGCGCAATTTTTACCAGCCGTGGAAGCGCGGCCATCGCTGCGTGGTGCTGGCCGACGCGCTGATCCGCCACGGCAACAGCGACGACGAGGTGGTGCGCGTCTCGCGCGCGGACGGGCAGCCGCTCGCGATCGCCGGCCTGTGGAACGGCTGGCGCGCGCCCACCGGCGAATGCGTGGAGAGCTTCGCGCTGCTGACCCTGGCCGCTGCGGACCAGCCCGGGCGGCGCTGGGCCGCGTTCCTTCGCGATGCATGGATCGACGACTGGCTGCATTGCCCGGTCGAAGAGACCGCGGCCTTCCTGCGCCCTTACGCGCTCGACAAGCTGGTGCGCGAGACGATGCAGCGCGATGCGCTGATGCCGGCGGCGACGCTGGCCGGCTGAGTCCGGCGCGCGGCCGCCGCTACAGCGCGCCCTTTCCCGCCATGCCGTTGGCCCTGAGCGCCGCGAGATCGAGCACGCGCAGGCCGCCGTATTCGACCCGCAGCACGCCCTGCTGCTCGAGCGCGCGCAGCGCCTCGTTGACGCGCTGGCGCGAAAGCCCGATCAGGTAGGCCAGCTCCTGCTGCGTGATGCGCAGCACTTCGCCGACGCGCGGAAACAGCACCGGGTTGAACAACGCCGCGAGGTTGCGCGCCACGCGCGCGTCGGGATTGTTCAGGCGGTCGATCTCCAATGCCGCGATGAACTGGCCAAGCCGCTCGTTGAGCTGGTTCATCACGAAGCGGTTGAAGCCGATCGAATGGTCGAGCAGCCAGTGGAAACTGTCGATCGGCAGCCCCGCCACCACGCTGCGCCGCAGCGCCTGGATGTTGTAGCGGTAGGGCTCGCGCTTCATCGCCGTGCCTTCGCCGAACCAGCCGCCGGGCGGCACGCCGGTGTAGGTGACCGAGCCGCCGTCGGCGTTGTCGTTGCTCATCTTGAGCAGGCCTTCGATGACGCCGAACCAGTAGGTCGGCGGGCGGCCGACGCGGCACACGAGGTCGCCGATCTCGGCCTCGCCGACCACGATCGCCGATTCGGCGCGGCGCCGCTCGGCGGGCGCGAGCGCATCGAGCCACGGGATGCCTTCGAGTTCCGCTGCCGTGGCCGGCCTGACGCGGTCGCGAATCGAATTGCCGGCGGGTGCGGCGCGGGAAGCCATCGGGTAAGTCCGGGGGAGTAGTCTCCCTTAGATTGTCGTCGGAACGACAACATGGCGTCAAAGTTGGTCCTACAGTCCGCCCCATCGTGCAGACCACCGCCACCACCTTTCCCCGCCTGCTGCTCGCCCACGCGGCCAGGCAGCCCGACGCGCCGGCCGTGCGCGAGAAGGACCTCGGCATCTGGCAGACCTGGAACTGGGCGGCCGTGGCGCGCGAGGTGCGCGAGTTCGCCTGCGGGCTCGCGAGCCTGGGCTTCGAAGCCGGCGGCAACCTCGCGATCGTCGGCGCCAACCGCCCGCATCTCTACATGGCGGTGCTCGCGGCGCAGAGCCTGCGCGGCGTGCCGGTGCCGCTCTACCAGGACGCGGTGGCGAGCGAGATGGTCTTCATGCTGGAGGACGCGTCGATCGAGTTCGTGATCGCGGAAGACCAGGAGCAGGTCGACAAGCTGCTCGAATGCCGCACGCTGATGAAGAACGCATCGGGCCTGCGGCACATCGTCTACGACGATCCGCGCGGGCTTCGCCATTACGACCAGCCGGGCCTGATCGGCTACGAGCAGCTGCGCGAACTCGGCCGTGCATGGGATGCGGCCCACCCCGGCTTCTTCGACCGGAGCGTGGCCGCCGGCGAGCCCGGCGACGTGGCGGTGATCCTCTACACCTCGGGCACCACCGGCCGGCCCAAGGGCGTGTGCCAGACGCATGCGAGCTTCATCGCGGCCGGCCGCGGCGGCGTCGAGACCGACCGCCTCGGCCCCGGCGACAACATCATGAGCTACCTGCCGATGGCCTGGGTCGGCGACCATCTGTTCTCGGTCGCGCAGTGGCTGGTCGGCGGCTTCACGCTCAACTGCCCGGAGTCGGCTGCGACGGTGATGAACGACATGCGCGAGATCGGGCCGAGCTACTACTTCGGCCCGCCGCGCACCTTCGAGGGCCTGCTCACCACCGTGTCGATCCGCATGGAAGATGCGGCCGCGCCCAAGCGCTGGCTCTATGCGAAATTCATGGCGCTGGCACGGCGCGTGGGCGCGGACATCCTCAACGGCGCGCCGGTCGGCCTCGTCGATCGCTGGCTCTACGCGATCGGCAACCTCGTGGTCTACGGGCCGCTGCGCAACGTGCTCGGCATGAGCCGCATCCGCGTCGCCTACACGGCCGGCGCGGCCATCGGGCCCGACCTGTTCCGCTTCTACCGCTCGATCGGCGTCAACCTCAAGCAGTTCTACGGTCAGACCGAGACCTGCGCCTACGTCTGCCTGCAGCAGGACGGCAAGGTC
Organism: Variovorax sp. SRS16; assembly: GCF_901827165.1. Lineage (NCBI taxonomy): Bacteria > Pseudomonadati > Pseudomonadota > Betaproteobacteria > Burkholderiales > Comamonadaceae > Variovorax > Variovorax sp. SRS16. Next base: position 642,061 of record NZ_LR594666.1, on the reverse strand, counting down.
AAGCTGCAGACCGTGGGCAGCGCGGCGCCGGGCATCGAGCTCAAGATCGCGCCCGACGGCGAGGTGCTGGTGCGCGGCGTGTCGGTGCTCAAGGAATACTACAAGCGGCCCGAGGCGACCGCCGAGGTGCTCGATGCCGACGGCTACTTCCACACCGGCGATGCCGGCGTGCTCGACAGCGAAGGCCACCTGCGCATCATCGACCGCGCCAAGGACGTCGGCCGCATGGCCGGCCCGGGCGGCAGCTGCGCGGGCGCGATCTTCGCGCCCAACTACATCGAGAACAAGCTCAAGTTCTTTCCGCAGATCAAGGAGGCCGTGTGCTTCGGCCACGAGCGCGATCAGGTCTGCGCCTTCATCAACATCGACTACGAAGCCGTGGGCAACTGGGCCGAGCGGCGCGGCCTGGCCTACGGCGGCTACGTCGATCTCGCGGGCAAGCCCGAGGTGCTCGCGCTGGTGGCCGACTGCATCGCGCAGGTCAACGCCGACCTCGCGAGCGAGGACGGCATGGACGAGACACAGATCGCGCGCTTCCTGGTGCTGCACAAGGAACTCGACCCCGACGACGACGAGCTCACGCGAACGCGCAAGGTGCGGCGCGGCTTCATCGCGCAGAAGTACGGCGTGCTCGTCGACGCCTTGTATGGCGGCAAGGCGGAGCAGTACGTCGAGACGCAGGTCAAGTTCGAGGACGGCCGCACGGGCGTGGTCAATGCGACGCTGAAGATGGTCGAGGCGAAACCTTTCCGCCGGTGAAGGCTGCAGCATGAGCAAGAGAAAGATCGGCGACGTGGTGCTCGACGTGCAGAACATCTCGCTGCGCTTCGGCGGCGTCAAGGCGCTGACCGACATCAGCTTCGACGTGCGCGAGCACGAGGTGCGCGCCATCATCGGCCCCAACGGCGCGGGCAAGAGCTCGATGCTCAACTGCATCAACGGCGTCTACCAGCCGCAGGAAGGCTCGATCACTTTCCGCGGCCGGCAGTTCAGGCACATGAACTCGCGCCAGGTCGCCGAGATGGGCGTGGCGCGCACCTTCCAGAACCTGGCGCTGTTCAAGGGCATGAGCGTGCTCGACAACATCATGACCGGGCGCAACCTCAAGATGAAGAGCGGCCTGCTGGCCCAGGCGCTGCGCTGGGGGCCGGCCGAGCGCGAGGAGCTCGCGCAGCGCGAGTTCGTCGAACGCATCATCGATTTCCTCGAGATCCAGCTCTACCGCAAGACGCCGGTGGGCCGCCTGCCCTACGGGCTTCAGAAGCGCGTCGACCTCGGCCGCGCGCTCGCGATGGAGCCGCAGGTGCTGCTGCTCGACGAGCCGATGGCCGGCATGAACGTGGAGGAGAAGCAGGATATGAGCCGCTTCATCCTCGACGTCAACGACGAGTTCGGCACCACCATCGTGCTGATCGAACACGACATGGGCGTGGTGATGGACATCTCCGACCGCGTGGTGGTGCTCGACTACGGCAAGAAGATCGGCGACGGCACGCCGGATGAGGTGCGCAACAACGAAGACGTGATTCGCGCCTATCTCGGCACCGAACACTGAGCCGGCAACGAAAGAACGCAATGGGCTTTTTCCTCGAAACCCTGTTCGGCGGCCTCATGGTCGGCATGCTGTATTCGCTGATCGCGATCGGCTTCGTGCTGATCTACAAGGCCTCGGGCGTCTTCAACTTCGCGCAGGGCGCGATGGTGCTGTTCGCGGCGCTCGCGATGGCGCGTTTCGCCGAATGGTTTCCGCTCTGGTTCGGCTTCGAGAGCCTGATCCTCGCCAACGTGCTGGCCTTCATCGCGGCGATGGCGGTGATGGTCGCGGTCGCCTGGCTGATCGAGCGGCTCGCGCTGCGCCGGCTGGTCAACCAGGAAGGCATCACGCTGCTGATGGCCACGCTGGGCATCGCCTACTTTCTCGATGGCCTCGGCCAGACGCTGTTCGGCAACGACATCTACAAGATCGACGTCGGCATGCCCAAGGAACCGATGATGGTGTTGCAGAACGTCTTCGAGGGCGGCCTGCTGCTGAGCGGCGAGGACCTCGTCGCCGCCCTGATCGCGGCCGCGCTGGTCGCGGTGCTGGCGCTGTTCTTCCAGAAGACCGCCACCGGCCGCGCGCTGCGCGCGGTGGCCGACGACCACCAGGCCGCGCAGTCGATCGGCATTCCGCTCGGCCGCATCTGGGTCATCGTGTGGTCGGTCGCGGGCTTCGCGGCGCTGGTGGCCGGCATCATCTGGGGCTCCAAGCTCGGCGTGCAGTTCTCGCTCTCGCTGGTGGCGCTGAAGGCGCTGCCGGTGGTGATCCTCGGCGGCCTCACCTCGATCCCGGGCGCGATCCTCGGCGGCCTCCTGATCGGTGTCGGCGAGAAGCTGTCGGAGATCTATCTCGGGCCGATGCTGGGCGGCGGCATCGAGATCTGGTTCGCGTATGTGCTCGCGCTGGTTTTCCTGATCGTGCGCCCGCAGGGTTTGTTCGGCGAGAAGATCATCGATCGGGTCTGACCATGCTTTATAGAGAAAACGGTCAGTTCAAGTCGACCTACCGCGCCGACCAGCAGATCTTTCCGATCCTGCAGGACCGCGTGCTGATGCTCGCATTCCTGGCCTTCGCCTTCGTGGTCGTGCCGCTCGCCGTGTCGGAATACTGGTGCCGCGCGATCCTGATCCCCTTCCTGATTCTTTCGCTCGCGGCGCTGGGCCTCAACATCCTGGTCGGCTACTGCGGCCAGATCTCGCTCGGCACCGGTGCCTTCATGGCGGTGGGCGCCTACGCGGCCTACAACTTCCATGTGCGCATCGACGGCATGCCGCTGATCGTGTCGCTGCTGCTGGGCGGCCTGTGCTCGACCGTGGTCGGCGTGCTGTTCGGCATTCCGAGCCTGCGCATCAAGGGCCTCTATCTCGCGGTGGCGACGCTGGCGGCGCAGTTCTTCGTCGACTGGGCCTTCCTGCGCATCAACTGGTTCACCAACAACTCGTCCTCGGGCTCGGTCAGCGTGTCGGGGCTCAACGTGTTCGGGCTGCCGATCGAGAGCCCGGCGCAGAAGTACCTGTTCTGCCTGGCCTTCGTGGTGGTGTTCGCGCTGCTGGCCAAGAACCTCGTGCGCAGCGCGATCGGGCGCGAGTGGATGGCGATGCGCGACATGGACGTGGCGGCCGCGGTGATCGGCATCCGGCCGGTCTACGCCAAGCTCACGGCCTTCGCGGTCAGCAGCTTCATCGTCGGCGTGGCCGGCGGGCTCTGGGGCTTCGTGCACCTGGGCGCGTGGGAGCCGGCGGCCTTCAGCATCGACCGCTCGTTCCAGTTGCTCTTCATGGTGATCATCGGCGGGCTGGGCTCGATCATGGGCAGCTTCTTCGGCGCCGCCTTCATCGTGCTGCTGCCGCTCTTTCTCAACCAGCTGCCGGGCTGGCTCGGCTTCTCGATCTCGACCGCGCTGGCCTCGCACCTCGAATTCATGATCTTCGGCGCGCTGATCGTGTTCTTCCTGATCGTCGAACCGCATGGCCTCGCGCGCCTGTGGTCCACCGCCAAGGAGAAGCTGCGCCTCTGGCCCTTCCCCCATTGATCCCGTACCCACCCGCACGTCTGCGTGCTCATTTCGAGGAGACAAAAGCATGAAGAAACTGACATCGCTCGCTACGACTGCCGTCCTGGCGGCGGCCACCCTCGGCGCGGCCTTCGCGCCCTCGCTCGTGCAGGCGCAGGCCAAGGAGCAGTTCTTCCCGCTCCTCGTCTATCGCACCGGCCCCTATGCGCCCAACGGCACGCCCTGGGCCAACGGCAAGCAGGACTACATCAAGCTCGTCAATGCGACCGGCGGCATCAACGGCGTGAAGATCGGCTACGAGGAATGCGAGACCGGCTATGCGACCGACAAGGGCGTCGAATGCTACGAGCGCCTGAAGAGCCGGCCCGGCGTCGCGCTCTTCGATCCGCAGGCCACCGGCATCACCTTCGCGCTGACCGACAAGGTGCCGACCGACAAGATCCCGCTGATCACGCTGGGCTACGGCCTGGCCGCCTCGCAGGACGGCAGCGTGTTCAAGTGGAACTTCCCGCTGATGGGTTCGTACTGGACGGCGGCCGACATCCTGATCCAGCACATCGCCAAGAAGGAAGGCGGCGAAGACAAGCTCAAGGGCAAGAAGATCGCGCTGGTCTACCACGACTCGCCCTTCGGCAAGGAGCCGATCCCGCTGTTGCAGGAGCGCGCGAAGATGAACGGCTTCGAGCTCTCGCTGATCCCGGTCACCGCGCCCGGCGTCGAGCAGAAGTCGGCCTGGCTGCAGGTGCGCCAGCAGAAGCCCGACTACGTGCTGCTGTGGGGCTGGGGCGTGATGAACTCGACCGCGCTCAAGGAAGCGGTCGCCACCGGCTACCCGCGCGAGAAGATGTACGGCGTGTGGTGGGCCGGCGCCGAACCCGACGTGAAGGACGTCGGCGCCAATGCCAAGGGCTACAACGCGCTGGCGCTCAACACCGCGGGCACGCAGCCGAAGGTGATCCAGGACATCCTGAAGAACGTGCACGACAAGGGCCAGGGCACGGGGCCGAAGGAAGAAGTCGGCTCGGTGCTCTACACGCGCGGCGTGATCATCCAGATGCTCAGCGTCGAAGCCGTCAAGCGCGCGCAGGAACGCTTCGGCAAGGGCAAGGTCATGACCGGCGAGCAGGTGCGCTGGGGCCTGGAGAACCTGGCGCTCGACCAGAAGAAGCTGGATGCACTCGGCTTCTCCGGCGTGATGCGGCCGATCAGCACCTCCTGCCAGGACCACATGGGATCGACCTGGGCCCGCATCGAGACCTGGGACGGCGCCAAGTGGAACGTCGCGCCCGAGTGGTACCAGGCCGATGAGCAGATCATCAAGCCGATGGTGAAGACTGCGGGCGAGAAGTACGAGGCGGAGAAAAAGTTGAGCAAGCGCGACGTCGCGGACTGCAGTTCCTGACGCTCGCCCCCAGTCTTCGCGCACTTCGTGTCGCTTCGCCAACCCCCTACCGGGGGCAACACCTGCGGCCCGGCAAAGCCGGTTCCGCGGTGTCCCCGGCTAACACCATGAACGCATCCAAAGTCTTGCTCGAAGTCAACGGCATCGAGGTGATCTACAACCACGTGATCCTCGTGCTGAAAGGCGTGTCCCTCACGGTGCCCGAGCGCGGCATCGTGGCGCTGCTCGGCGGCAATGGCGCGGGCAAGACGACCACGCTGCGCGCGATCTCCAACCTGCTCGCAGGCGAGCGCGGCGCCGTGACCAAGGGCAGCATCGAGCTGCGCGGCGAACGCATCGAGGCGCTCACGCCCTCGGAGCTGGTGCGCCGCGGCCTGATCCAGGTGATGGAAGGACGCCATTGCTTCGCCCATCTCACGATCGAGGAGAACCTGATGACCGGCGCCTACACGCGCAGCGACGGCAAGGCCGCGGTCGCGCAGACGCTCGACAAGGTCTACGCCTATTTCCCGCGCCTGAAGACGCGGCGCGCGTCGCAGGCCGCCTACACCTCGGGCGGCGAGCAGCAGATGTGCGCCATCGGCCGCGCGCTGATGGCCAATCCGAACATGGTGCTGCTCGACGAACCCTCGATGGGCCTCGCGCCGCAGATCGTGGAGGAGGTGTTCGGCATCGTGAAGGATCTCAACGAGAAGGAAGGCGTGACCTTCCTGCTCGCCGAGCAGAACACCAACATGGCACTGCGCTATGCCGACTACGGCTACATCCTCGAGAACGGCCGCATCGTGATGGACGGCGAGGCGAAGAGCCTGCGCGAGAACGAGGACGTGAAGGAGTTCTACCTCGGCGTCGGCGGCGCCGACCGCAAGAGCTTTCGCGATGTCAAAAGCTACAAGCGCAGAAAGCGCTGGCTCGCATGACCGACTACTACGACAAGCTCGAGGTGCGCGATCCCGAAGAGCGCGAGCGCGACCTGCTCGCGGCGCTGCCGAAACAGATCGCGCAAGCGCAGACGGCAGCGCCGGCCTTTGCGAAGATTCTCGACGGCGTTGCCGCGGCCGATGTCGACAGCCGCGAGGCGCTCGCGAAGCTGCCGGTCACGCGCAAGTCCGAACTGCTCGCCCTGCAGCAGGCGCATCGCGCCGACGATCCCTTCGGCGGCTTCTCCGCGATCGCGCGCGGGCCGCGCATGCTGCGCATCTTTGCAAGCCCCGGCACGATCTACGAACCCGAAGGCGAGGCACGCGACTACTGGCGCACGGCACGCGCGCTGCATGCGGCCGGCTTTCGCGGCGGCGATCTCGTGCACAACAGCTTCAGCTACCACATGACACCGGCCGGCGCGATCATGGAGAGCGGTGCACGCGCCCTCGGCTGCACCGTGTTCGCGGGCGGCACCGGACAGACCGAACAGCAGATCGAAGCGATCGCCGACCTGCGGCCCGCGGGCTACGCCGGCACGCCGAGCTTCCTGAAGATGCTGCTCGAGAAAGCCGCCGAGAAGAACATCGCGCTGCCGACGCTGACCAAGGCGCTGGTCTCCGGCGAAGCCTTCCCGCCCTCGCTGCACGACTGGATCGCCGAGCGCGGCGTGGCCGGCACGCAGTGCTACGCGACGGCCGACCTCGGCCTCGTGGCCTACGAAACCAGCGCGCGCGAAGGGCTGGTGCTCGACGAGGGCGTGATCGTCGAGATCGTGCGCCCCGGCACGGGCGATCCGGTGCCCGACGGCGAGGTCGGCGAGATCGTGGTCACCACGCTGAACCCCGACTACCCGCTGATCCGCTTCGGCACCGGCGACCTCTCGGCCGTGCTGCCGGGCCGCTGCCCGACCGGCCGCACCAACCGCCGCATCAGGGGCTGGCTCGGCCGTGCCGACCAGACCACCAAGGTGCGCGGCATGTTCGTGCACCCGGGCCAGGTCGCCGACATCGCGCGCCGCTTCGCCGAGGTGCGGCGCGCGCGCCTCGTGGTCAGCGGCGAGACCGGCGACGACCGCATGACGCTGCAGCTCGAATGCACCGGCGACCTGCAGGGCCTGCGCGAACGCGTGGCCGAGGCCGCGCGCGAAATCACCAAGCTGCGCGCCAGCATCGAGTTCGTCGCAGTGGGTGCGCTGCCGAACGACGGCAAGGTGATCGAGGACGCGCGCAGCTATCGGTAAGCGGCGAAGGCTCCTGCCGACCCAATGGCTTGTGGCTCGGCTGTGCGTCGCATTTCTCTTTGCGGCTCACCCCCGATCCGCAACCGTCTGCCACCCTTCTTCCCGCGCCGTGCAAATTCGAATCCTTGCGCCCGTTTCTGGACGGCAATGGCCAGGTGGGCCGGATGCTGGTGCCGCTGTACCTGTGGCATCGACAACCGATACGGGCACCGCTGTTCTACGTGAGTGCACGCGCTGGATTGGATGTTCGCGCGTCCGATTTTCAAGAGCACCGACTTCGTGGCGAACGCAGGCATTCCCCCGCCCAGCCAGGTCAGGCCGGCGCGCTGCTGCGATGCCCGCTCACGCGCGCACCGGCATCGTGCGGCAGCGCGAACGCGTCGAACAGCGCCACGAGTGCCAGCACCGTCACCAGGCCGAAGGCGATGCGGAAATCCGCGACGCCGGGCGTGCCGGCGTGGCCCGTGAACTGTTCGGCCAGGCGCAGCGCGATGGCGCCGAAGGCGATGCCGATGCCGGCGCTCAACTGCTGGCACATGCTGAACAGCGTGGTCGCGCCGCTGGTCTGCGTCGGCGTGATATCGCAGAACACCAGCGTGTTGAAGCCGGTGAATTGCATCGAGCGGCAGACGCCGCTCGCCACCATCACCACGATCATCACCCAGAGCGGCGTGTCGGGCGACAACGCCGCGCAGGCGGCGAAGCCGAGTGCCACCAGCACGCCGTTGCCAAGCAGCGTGCCGCGAAAACCGAAGCGCCGCAGCACGAAGCTGGTGGCCGGCTTGATGCCGAGGTTGCCGGCGAACAGCGCCAGCATCAGGAAGCCCGAGGCCACCATGCTGAAGCCGAAGGCCAACTGGAACATCAGCGGCAGCAGGAAAGGCGCGCTGCCGATCGCGATGCGGAACAGCGAGCCGCCCGCCACCGAGGTGCGGAAGGTGCGCACGCCGAAGACCGAGAGGTTGACCAGCGGATGCGCGGCGCGCCGCATGTGCCACAGCGCATAGCCGAGCGCGCAGCTGCCGATCACCGCGAGCGCGCCGGCCATGGCCCAGTCGATGGGCGAGTGGCTCATCAGGTCGAGGCCGTACATCAGCGCGGCGAGTCCGACACCGCTGGCGACGAAACCGGGCCAGTCGAAGGGCCGCCGGCCGCCCGGCGCGCCGTCGATCCAGCGCAGCGCGAAGAAGATCGCAGCGGCGCCGAGCGGCACGTTGAGGAAGAAGATCCAGTGCCAGCTCCAGGTGCTCGCGATCCAGCCGCCCAGCGGCGGCCCGAGCACCGGCGCCGCGAGACCGGGCCAGGTGATGGTGGCGATGGCCTTGACCAGTTCGCTCTTCGGCGTGCTGCGCAGCACGATCAACCGCCCGACCGGCACCATCAACGCACCGCCGACGCCCTGCGCGATGCGCGCCGCGACGAACATCGGCAGGCTCTGCGACAGGCCGCAGGCCACCGAGGCCAGCGTGAAGATGAGGATGGCGGTGGCGAACACCTGGCGCGGGCCGAGGCGGTCGGCCACCCAGCCGCTGACCGGAATGAAGACCGCCAGCGCCAGCAGGTACGCGCTGATGCCGGTGGACAGCGCCACCGGCGCGACGCCGAAGCTCTGCGCCATCGCAGGCACCGCGGTGGTGATGACCGTGGCGTCGAGGTTCTCCATGAAGAACGCGGCGGCGACCAGGAACGCGATCCAGCGGCCGTGCGAAGGAAAGGATTCGGCCGCCGGATGCAGGGAAGATGGTGTGGGCATAGACTGGGAGCGGAGCGCCGGCGCCGCGGGCGCCGCGCACGTCCACATCATATGGAAGCCTGTCAGGCCGAGCCGATGCCCATCTCCCTTTCCCCTCTTCGACGCGCCGCCCGCGCAGCCGCCCTGATCGGCGCCGCCTGCGCGCTGGCCGCCTGCACGGCCCCCGGGCCGCGCGCACCCGCGCAGCCGGTGCTGTCGCAGGCCCGCATCGCCGAGATCGTCGCCAGCCCCGACCGCAGCGAGGCCGACCGCCGCAACGACGTGCGCCGCAAGCCGCAGGAGATGCTGGCCTTCATCGGCGTGCGCCCGGGCATGGTGGCGCTCGACCTGAGCGCGGCCGGCGGCTACACGACCGAGCTGATCGCGCGCGCCGTCGGCCCGACCGGCCGCGTTTACGGACAGAGCCCGCCGCGTCCGCCAATGAGCCGCCCGGCACAGCCCGAAGGCGCCGCCGCGCCGATGATGCCGATGCCGATGCCGATGCCGATGGGCGCCGCTGCCGCGCCCGCCGGCGCACCGCGGCCCTCACCGGTGGCGCTGGCCGAACGCGCGAAGAACCCGAACGCGGGCCACATCGTGGCCGACGTGCGGCCCTTCGAGGATCCGGTGCCGCCGGAGCTCGCATCGAACGGGCTCGACCTCGTCACGCTGATGTTCAACTACCACGACTTCGGCCACATGGGCGTGGACCGCGCGGCGGTCAATCGCGCCGTGTTCGCCGCGCTCAAGCCCGGCGGCATGTACGTCATCGCCGACCATGCGGGGCGTCCGGGCACGGGCATCTCGGAATCGGGCACGCTGCATCGCATCGAGGAATCGTTCCTGCGCGCCGAGGTCGAGCAGGCCGGCTTCAAGCTCGCGGCCGAGGGCACGTTCATGCGCAACCCCTCGGACCCGCGCGACCGCAACACACCGGAGCCGCCGCAGCCCAAGGACGAGTTCGTGCTGAAGTTCGTCAAGCCCTGAACGCGGGGGCTCAGGGCTTCGCGCTCGTGCTCTCGTCGCGGAAGGCCTTCTCTCCGGCGTCCGACACCTCGACCCATTTCTTGTCGGGCGCGGCGCCTTCCGCGTAGCTGTCGTGCCAGTTCCACCACTTGTAGGTCGGCGTCTGCGGATAGCCTTCGGGTGAATCTTCCCAGAGCTCCTGCCGGCCCAGCGGCGTGATGTCGAGGTAGTTCCAGGTGCCGCCCATCTGCTCGTCGCCGCGGCTCTTGATGAAGTAGGTGCGGAACACGCGATCGCCGTCGCGAAAGAACACGTTGGTGCCGTGCCATTCGTCCACGCCGAAGTCGGCATCGAAGCTGTCGGTGACGGTGAACCACGGCATCTTCCAGCCCATGCGCGCCTTCAGCCGCGCGATGTCGGCCTGCGGTGCGCGCGAGACGAAGACGAGGGTGGTGTCGCGCGCATTCAAGTGCGCGACATCAGCGACCTGGTCGGCCACCATCGAACAGCCGCGGCAGGCATGGTCGGGCCAGCCGAACACGCCCGGCTCGAAGAAGGCGCGGTAGACGATCAACTGGCGCCGGCCATCGAACAGATCGAGCAGGCTGCGCTTGCCCTGTGGCCCGTCGAATGCATAGGCCTTGTCCACGGCCATCCACGGCATGCGCCGGCGCTCGGCGGCCAGTGCGTCACGCGCGCGGGTGTGGACCTTCTCCTTCACGAGCAGTTGCTCGCGGGCTGCTTCCCATGCCTGCGCCGACACGACCGGTGGTGTGTGCATGGCGGGTTGTGCGCCTTGTCGTGCGCTCTCGGTGGACGTCGTCATGGTTGGAATCTCCTGGGTGGGTGAAGCGAGTTTGGCACCGGGAGCCGGACGTCGGGAGTAACAAGTTTGGCGGGATTCCGGGGCGCTACCCCTCCTCGTGCACGGCCGGGTCGCGCGGCCTGCGCGCGCGCCAGTTCCATGCGGCACCGGCGGCCAGCAGCACGCAGGTGCCGAGGAACACGGCGCGCATGCCGTAGTGCCCGCCGACGAAGCCGCCGAGCAGCGGCCCCGCGACCTGCCCCGCGTACTGCGCCGAGATCGAGTAGCCGAGCATCTGGCCGGCCACAGCCACGGGCACGTTGTGCCGGATCACGCTCGCGATGCAGGGCAGGAGGCCGCCGAGCGCGAGCCCCATCAGGAAGCGCAGCGCCACCAGCTGCCAGCCGGCATCGACGAAGGCCTGCGGAATCAGCAGCAGCGCCGACACCGCGAGGCAGCCGGTGATCACGTTCCAGTGACCGACGCGATCGGCCAGCCGCCCCAGGCGCGCCGCCGACAGGATGCTGCCGAGGGCCGCCGCCGCCATCACCAGCCCCGCGACCATCGTGACGTGGACCGGGTCGGCGACCAGCTGCGCGACGTAGACGGTGATGATCGGCTCGATCGACATGTTGGCCAGCATCAGCAGCATGCCGGTGAGGTACATCGCGATCACGGGCCGCCGGTCGCCGATGGCGGCCCAGCCGCCGCGCGGCTTGGGGCTGCCCTTCGGCACGGCCGGGCGGCGCTCCTCGCGCACCAGGAAGGCGGTCGCCAGGAAGGCAGCGAAGATGACCGCGCCGGCGGCGAAGAAGGTCCAGCGGATGCCGATCAGCGGCGGCAGCAAGCCGCCGACCAGCGGCCCGACGAGGTTGCCCGCCATGATCGCGGAGGACAGCGTGCCCAGCGCCCAGCCGGAGCGCTCCTTGGGCGTCTGCGTCGCGATCAGCACCATCGAGCCGGACGCATAGCCGCCGAGCAGCCCGGCCAGCAAGCGCAGCCCGACCAGCTGCCAGACGTCGTGCGCCATGCCGATCAGCGCCATGGCCAGCGCCATGCCGAGACTGGCGCGGATCAGCATCAGCTTGCGCCCGTAGAGATCGGCCAGCCGCCCCCACAGCGGCGCGACCAGCGCGGCCGAGAAGAAGGTGGCGCCATAGGCGACGCCGGACCATTGCACGATCGCCGCCGAATCCTTCACGCCCAGCTGCTCGACGTAGAGCGGCAGGAAAGGCAGCAGCAGCGTCATCGCCACGATGGTGGTGAAGGAGCCGAACATGCACACCACCAGGTTGCGCCGCCAGTGCAGCGATGCGGTGTGTTCGGGCGGTGCGGCGGCAGCGGGATCGACGCGGGTCGATGGCGTGGTGGACAGCTTCATGCGGAAGCCGCCATTGTCCTGCCGCGGCACCTCGCAGAGCCTTGCCGATTCGCGCTGACCCCCATCGCGCCGCTGCGGCGACCGGCGTATTCTGCAAGGCCGCCGACCGCATCCGCTCGCTTTGATGGAGGCACAGGCTCATGACGAGCGACAAGAAGCGCGACTACCCCGCGCACCTGATCGAGGACTTCGCCTTCGCCGACGGCACGCCGGTGCGCATCCGGCCGATCCGCGCCGACGACCTGGCCTCGCATGCGCGCTTCGTCGGTGGTCTCTCCTTCGAGACCGGCTATGCGCGCCTGCTCTCGCCGCGCAAGCCGCAGCCGGACGAACTGCGTCGCATGACCGACATCGACTACGACGCCGAACTCGCGCTGGTCGCGACTGTCGTGCAGGGCGGCGTCGAGCAGGAGATCGGCGTGGCCCGCTTCGTGAAAAGCGAAACCAGCGATGCGGAAGTGGGGAGCGCCGAATTCGGCATCGTGATCGCCGATGCATGGCAGCGCCGCGGCCTGGCCGAGAAACTCATGCGCAGCCTGATCGCGGCCGCGGCCGGCGCCGGCGTGCGCGTGCTCTCGGACATCACGCTCTACGACAACCGCGCGATGCTGGGCCTGGCGCGCAAGCTCGGCTTTCGCCTGCGGCGCGATCCGGGCAACCCGAACCTGACGCGCCTGACCCTTTGGCTCTGAGCTACTTGTCGAGCCCCGCGAGGCACACGTACTTGATCTCGAGGAAATCATCGAGCCCGTACTTCGAGCCTTCGCGTCCCAGGCCCGACTGCTTGACGCCGCCGAAGGGCGCCTCGGCCGTCGAGATGAGCCCGGTGTTGACGCCGACGATGCCCGATTCGAGCGCCTCGGCCACGCGCATGATGCGGCCGATGTCGCGGCTGTAGAAGTACGAGGCCAGGCCGAACTCGGTGTCGTTGGCCGCCGCGATCGCCTCGGCCTCGGTGTCGAAGGCGAAGATGGGCGCCAACGGGCCGAAAGTCTCTTCGTGCGCGAACAGCATGTCGGGCTTGGCGCCGCCGATCACGGTCGGCTCGTAGAAGCGCCCGCCCAGCGCATGCCGCTTGCCGCCGGCCAGCACCTTGCCGCCCTTGGCGAGCGCATCGGCCACGTGCTCCTCGATCTTGGCCACGGCCTTGTCGTCGATCAGCGGCCCCTGCGTCACGCCGGCCTCGGTGCCGTCGCCGACCTTGAGCGCGTTGACCTTGGCGACCAGCTTCTGCGTGAAGGCTTCCAGCACGCCGCGCTGCACGTAGAGGCGGTTGGCGCAGACGCAGGTCTGGCCGGTGTTGCGGTACTTGGAGACCATCGCGCCCTCGACCGCGGCGTCGATATCGGCGTCGTCGAACACGATGAAGGGCGCATTGCCGCCGAGTTCGAGCGACAGCTTCTTGATGGTGTCGGCCGATTGCTTCATCAGCATGCGGCCGACCTCGGTCGAGCCGGTGAAGGTGAGCTTGCGCACGATCGGGCTGCGCGTCATCTCGCCGCCGATCTTCGAGGCCGAGCCGGTGAGCACCGACAGCAGCCCCTTGGGCACGCCGGCACGGTCGGCGAGCTCGGCGAAGGCCAGCGCCGAGAACGGCGTCTGCGTCGCCGGCTTGACGACCATCGCGCAGCCGGCGGCCAATGCCGGGCCGGCCTTGCGCGTGAGCATCGCGGTCGGGAAGTTCCACGGCGTGATGGCCGCGGTCACGCCCACCGGCTGCTTGAGCGCGAGGATGCGGCGGTCGGCCTGCGGCGCCGGGATGGTGTCGCCGTAGACGCGGCGCGCCTCCTCGGCGAACCATTCGATGAAGGAGGCCGCGTAGGCGATCTCGCCCTTGGCCTCGGCCAGCGGCTTGCCCTGTTCGGTCGTCATGATCAGTGCGAGGTCGTCGACATTGGCCAGCATCAGGTCGTTGAGCTTGCGCAGGATGGCCGAGCGCTCCTTGGCCGGCACCCTGGCCCAGGCCTTCTGCGCCGTCTCGGCCGCGGCGATGGCGCGCACCGTCTCGTCGGTGCCGCACATCGGCACGGTGCCGATCTGCTGGCCGTTGGCCGGGTTGATGACGGGAACGGTCTCGCGGTTGTCCGCGTCCGCCCATTCGCCGGCGATGAAGACCTGCTGGCGCAGCAGGGTCGGGTCTTTCAGTTTCAGCATTTCGCGCACTCCATGGTCTCTGTGGGTTCGATGGCGGTCGCCGGGCAGCAGGTGCGGCTGCGCGCTGCGAACGTCGCCGGGCAGCACGATACCCGCGATAGGCGCCTGCCATTCTTCTTAAGGGCAATTCGCTAGAAGCCGGGGCAACGCAAGCCGATAAGATCGCGGCTCTTTTGTGTAACCAGTGGAGAGTCAATGAGAAAATTGTTAATTCTTGCAACGCTCGCGGTCTCGGCATTCGGCGCTCAGGCACAGGACTATCCGGCCGGCCGACCCGTGACGCTTGTCGTGCCTTTCGCAGCCGGCGGTCCGACCGACCACGTCGCACGGGACTTGGCCCAGGCACTCCAGAAAACGCTGAACACGACGATCGTCATCGAGAACACCGTGGGCGCCGGAAGCTCCATCGGCACGGCCAGGGTCGCGCGCGCCGCACCGGACGGCTACACGCTGCTGGTCAATCACATCGGCATGGCGACCATGCCCGCGCTCTACCGCAAGCTGCCCTTCAACGTCGAGACCGACTTCGAAGACCTCGGCATGATCAACGACGTGCCGATGACGCTGATCGGCCGGCCCACGCTGCCGGCCGGCAACTTCAAGGAACTCCAGGCCTGGATCAATGCCAACAAGGGCAAGATCAACCTCGGCAATGCCGGACTCGGCGCGGCCTCGCACCTGTGCGGCCTCTTGTTCCAGAGCGCGATGAAGGTCGAGATGACGCCGGTGCCTTACAAAGGCACGGCACCCGCGATCGCCGATTTGATGGGCGGCCAGATCGACCTGCTGTGCGATCAGACCACCAACACCACCTCGCAGATCTCGGGCAAGACCGTCAAGGGCTATGCCGTGACGACCTTGCATCGCCTGAGCACGCCGGCGCTGAAGGATCTGCCGACGCTGGACGAATCCGGCCTGAAGGGCTTCGAGGTCACGATCTGGCACGGCCTCTACGCGCCCAAGGGCACGCCGCCGGCCGTGACCAAGAAGATCAACGACGCGCTCAGGGCCGCGCTGAAGGATCCGAAGTTCATCAAGAGCGAGGAAGACCTGGGCGCGGTCGTGATGACCGACAAGCGCCTCGATCCGGCCGAACACAAGAAATTCCTCTCCGCCGAAGTCGCGAAGTGGGGTCCGATCATCAAGGCGGCCGGGGTCTACGCCGACTGAGGACTACGCCGCCGCGTCCGCTGCCGCGCGCTCGCGGCGCGCTTCCGAATTCGGATGCAGCGGACGCAGGTACTCGTGCAACGCGAGTGCCGCGGCCCCCACCGCCGGCGCCCACGCGCCGTAGCGCGCCCCACGCACGATGGGCGGCGGCATGCCGGCGGATTCGGCATAGCGCTGCACGGTCGCGATTGCCTCGGGCAGGAAGCCCGCATGCGCCGCGCACGACTTGCCGCCGACCACGATCGCGCGCGGCTCGAAGGTGACCCACAGGTTCTGCAGCAGCACGCCGAGGAAGCCGGCAGCGCGGCGCAGGTCGGGCGCCTCGCGGTCCAGCACGCGCGAGCCGAGGAAGACTTCCGCGCAGCCGTGGCGGCCGCACGAGCAGCGCGGCCCGTCGATCTGCAGCACGGTGTGGCCGATCTCGCCGGCCATGCCGCGGGCGCCGATGAACAGGCGGTCGTTGAGCACGATGCCCGCACCGACGCCGACATCGCAGCTGACGAAGATCAGCGGGTCCTCGCCCTCCCCGTCCGAGAATTCGAATTCGCCGAGCACCGCGGCATCCGCATCGTTCTGCAATTGCACGGCCGCGCCCGCCAGGCCTTCGGCGGCCAGCGCGGCGGTGAGTCCGGGCAGCAGGTTCACGTCGCGCCAGCCGAGGTTGGGCGCGAAGCGCACGATGCCGGTCGCATCGTCCACCGCGCCCGGCACGCCGACGCCGATGCCCGAGAGCTGCAGGCCCGAGGCCAGCAGATGCCGGTGCGCCGCGACCACCTGGCGCGCGACCTGCGCGCAGACCGCGGCCGGCGCATGGTCGCGCAGCGGCTGCGCATCGGCATGCAGCACCTCGCCCTGCAGCGAGACGCAGACCACGCGCACCACCTCGATGGCGATCTCGACGCCGATCAGCGCGCGCAGCTTGACGTTGATCTGCAGCGGGATCGACGGCCGGCCGAGCCCATCGACCGCGCGCGCGCCGGCCTCGTCGAGCCAGCCATCGTCGAGCAGCTCGCGCACCAGCCCGCTCACGGTCGATTTGGTGAGCCCGCTTTCGTTGGCGAGTTGCGCGCGCGACAAGCCCGGCCGTGCGCGCAGCAGGCGCAGCAGCACGCTGCGGTTGATGCGCTTGACCAGCTGCTGGTCGCCGATGGTCTTCATCGCGGCCCCAGCTCAGGCCGTCGCGTGTTCGGCCTGCGCCTTGCCCTCGGGCCGCTTGCCGGCAATGATCATGCCGAGCACCTCGTCCTCGGTCACGTCCGCGGTGCGGTAGGTGCCGACCAGCCGGCCGTTCTTCATCACCGCGAGGCGGTCGCTGAGGCCGAACACGTCGGGCATGTCGTGCGTGATCAGGAAGATGCCGACGCCATCGGCCTTGAGCTGCTTCACCAGCCCGCCGACCATCGCCGTTTCCTCCGGCCCGAGCGCGGCGCAGGGCTCGTCCATGATCAGGATGCGCGCATTGAAGTACAGCGCGCGCGAGATCGCCACCACCTGCCGCTGGCCGCCCGACAGGCGCCGCACCGGCACGCGGATGTTGGTGAAGTTCTTGTTCAGGCGCTGGAACACACGGCGCGCCTGCTTCTCCATGAAGTGGTCGTCCAGCGTGCGCCAGGGCGTGAGCTTCTCGCGGCCGAGGAAGAGGTTGGACACCGAATCGAGGTTGTCGGCCAGCGCCAGCGTCTGGTAGATGGTCTCGATGCCCTGCGCCTGCGCGTCCGAGGGCTTGCGGATGTGGACCTTCTCGCCCGCGATCAGCGTGTCGCCCGAATCGACCGGGTAGGCGCCGGCCAGCATCTTCATCAGCGTCGACTTGCCGGCGCCGTTGTGGCCCAGCAGCGCGACCACCTCGCCGGGATAGAGATTGACGCTCACGCCATCGACCGCCTTCACGCCGCCGAAGGCCTTGCGGATCTCGCGCAATTCGACCAGCGGCGCGGTAGTGTTGGTGGCGGTGCTCATGAACTCTCGCCCACGTACTTGCGATAGAGCACGTCGAACACGACGGCCACGATCAGCACCTGCCCGATGATCACCATGCGCTTGCCGATCGGCACGTCGAGCAGCAGCATGCCGCTGTCGAGCGACTGCATGATCAGCGCGCCCAGCACCGAGCCGAAGATCGAGCCGCTGCCGCCCGCGAGCGCCGTGCCGCCGATCACCGCGGCGGCGATCACATAGAGCTCCATGCCGGTGCCCAGCGAGTTGGTGCCCGCGTTGAGCCGCGCGATGGAGACGATCGCCGCGATGGTCACCAGCACCGCGAGCAGCGCGAACAGCATCAGCGTGACGCGCTTGACCGGAATGCCGACCAGCGCCGCCGCATCCGGGTTGCCGCCCATCGCAAACACATAGCGCCCGAAGCGCGTGCGGTGCACGAGGAAGGACAGCACCACCGCCACCACCGCCCAGATCAGCACCGGGATCGGAATGCCCTGCGGCGCGGTCTTGGACGGGATCTGGTAGTGGTTCATGGTCGCGGCGAAGGCGAGCACCACCGCCACCGGCACCGCCGTCAGCAGCACATCGAGCCACAGCGGCTCGACCGCCATCTCGTGCCGCTGGCGCGCGCTGCGCTTCTGCAGCATGCGCGCGAACAGCGCGAGGCCGACCAGCGCGGCGAGCACCCAGGTCGCGGTGACGCCGATGCCGCCGTCGTAGCCGCCGCCGAGCGTCTGGAAGAACTCGTCGTTGACCGGCTGGGTCTTGCCGTCGGCCACCAGAAAGGCCGCGCCGCGAAAGGACATCAGCCCGCCCAGCGTGACGACGAACGAAGGCACGCCCAGCAGCGCGGTCAGCCCGCCTTGATAGAGCGACACCAGCAGCGCCACCGCCAGCCCCGCGAGGCAGGACGCCGGCCAGGACCAGCCGGCCGTGTACTGCAGGTAGGCGATCAGCACGCCCACGAAACCCATCACCGAACCGACCGACAGATCGATGTGGCGCGCGACGATGATCAGCACCATCACCGTCGCCACGACGCCGACCACGGCGGTCTGCTGCGCGAGGTTGTAGAGGTTCTCGGGCGTGAGGAAGAGGCCGCCCGACATCACGTGGAAGACGATCGCCATCACGACCAGCAGCACGCTCATCAACAACAGGCGCAGATCGACACCGCTCCTGCGCCAGAGCCCGGGGGAGTCGCTCATTGCGAACCTACTTGCAGGCCGCAGGCGCCTTGTCGCCGGACACGCCCTTGCAGAGTTCGTCCTTCTTGATCCAGCCGGCCTTGACCACCACGTCGAGGTTGTCGCGCGTGATCGCCACCGGCGTCAGGAAGCGCGACGAGATCGAGATCTTCTTCTGGCCCTGGTTCCAGTTGACCGCCTTCTCGGCCGGCTTGCCTTGGGCCAGCGCGACGGCTGCCGATGCGGCGTCCTTGCCGAGTTCGCGCGAGTCCTTCCAGATCGTGACCGTCTGCGTGCCGAGCGCGACGCGATTGAGTGCCGCGAAGTCGGCGTCCTGCCCCGACAACGGAATCCCGCGGATGCCCTTGGCCGAGAGCGCCGCCACCACCCCGCCGGCCGTGCCGTCGTTGGCCGCCACCACCGCATCGACCTTGTTGCCGACCTTGGTGAGGATCTGCTCCATGTTCTTCTGCGCCACCTCGGGCTTCCAGCCTTCGGTGTATTCGTCGCCGACGATCTTGATGTCGCCCTTCTTCACCGCATCGGCAATCACCTCCTGCTGGCCGGCGCGCAGGAAGTCGGCATTCGGATCGCTGGGCGAGCCCTTGATCATCACGTAGTTGCCCTTGGGCTGGACCTTGTAGACCGCGCGCGCCTCCATGCGCCCGACCTCGACGTTGTCGAAGGTGATGTAGAACACGCCAGGCGTCTCGATCAGGCGGTCGTAGGCGACCACCGGAATCTTCTCCTTCAGCGCCTTGTTGACGGCCGGCAGGATCGCGTCCTTGTCCATCGCCAGCACGATCAGCGCCTTGGCGCCCTTCGAGATCAGCCCGTCAATGTCGCCCAGCTGCTTCTCGGGCGAGCCGCCGGCATCGGCGCTGATGTACTTGGCGCCGAGCTTCTCGAGCTGCGCCTTGATCGCGGCCTCGTCCGTCTTCCAGCGCTCTTCCTGGAAGTTGGACCAGCTCACGCCGACGACGGTCTGGGCGGCGGCGCCGATGGCGGTCAGGCTCAAGGCCAGGGTCGCCGCGGAAGACAGGATGCGATTGAGCTTCATGGGTGCGAGCCTCCAAGGGAGTTAGTTCGAGTGCCGAACTAACTATGGCAGGCGGCGCGGGGGGCGGGTATCGGGGGAATCCCTGCGGGCGAATTCGCTACATCGAGCTGCGCGGAGTTCTTCGAGCACCAGAGGCGCGCGGCGCCTGCGCTAGCTCGATTGAAGCGAAGCCAACAGTGCGCGCCGCGCCTCCTTGGACATTCGATGGGCCTTCAGCAGAATGGCGGCCAGGACGTCGTCATCGCAATAGAGGAAGGCAAGGGGCACTTTGAGAGCCGCGGCGATCAGCTTGGCCGTTCGCACGGGGGGCTCATGCACGCCTGTCTCATAGCGGCTGATTCGGGCGCTACTGCTCGATTCATCAAGACCGATGAGCACGCCGAGCTTGTCTTGCGGAATGCCGGCCAACTCGCGCGCTTCGCGAAGGCGCCTGCCGAACAACGGTGTTGTGTCTCCCCGGGCGCTTGAAATCATTCTTCGATATTCGAAGAATGGGGGTATAGTTGCTCTACGAATAACGTAGATCAACGACCTTCAAGGCGCCGTTCATGAATGCCCTCCGTGAGTTCAGTTGATATTTTTGAGCAGGCCACGATGACAGGCAGCCCCTATGTCTACACGGTGCTGCGCTACATGCACGATCGTGGTACCAGCGAATTCCTCAACGCAGGCGTGGTCGTCGCGTCATGCGATGCGCCTCGCATCGCGGCGAAGTTCAAGACGACCTGCAATCGCATTCAAGGCGCTTTCCCGTCCCTGGACACAGAAGTTTTTCTTGCCCGCATGAAGCGGCTGCAAGAGTGTTTCGACGGCATCGACGTTGCGCGCTGTCTTGAGTTGCACACGCGCGAAGGCCCATCGATCGCTGCATGGATTCGTTGTGTGCTGCCTGTGGAGGACCGCGCACTCCACTGGTCGCCAGCAGGCAATTGTGCTGGCGATTCGCTGCTTGCAACGCTGCAGTCGCTCTATGAGCGTTGCGTCATTCGTCATGATAAGGAATACGCGTGATGGGCCTCTCGGGTGAATCACGAACTAAGCTATACCAACAGCTCTGGCTCGAATAGTGCAATGCGATTCCAAAGCTAGAGCAGCTTGACAATCGCTTGGTGGCTGCAAGC
Organism: Variovorax sp. SRS16; assembly: GCF_901827165.1. Classification (NCBI taxonomy): domain Bacteria; kingdom Pseudomonadati; phylum Pseudomonadota; class Betaproteobacteria; order Burkholderiales; family Comamonadaceae; genus Variovorax; species Variovorax sp. SRS16. The sequence continues at coordinate 621,427 of NZ_LR594666.1, read as the reverse complement.
AAATAGTCATTGACGAGATCCGGCTGACTCCTTGGCCTCCGAACAGCATTTGATCCGCCACGGATCGATAGCGCATGAGGAAAGCGCAAACGGCGTGCTATGCCTAGCCTATTTTATGCATTTGGTGTCCGCTCTTCAGCTTCATCCAGCTCCTCGCCATAGTTCAGCCGCCGCAAGGCAATCGACCCTTCGGCTGCTCTGACCTCAGCGGCAATCTGCTGCTCCAATTCAAGAATCTTTGATGCAGCAAATGCCTTCACCGTCTCGCGCTCGTCCCTTAGCCACGGCTCAAGCCAAACCTTGCGGCGAGCATGAAGCTCCGCAAATCCAAATTCGCCGGCAACCACGCCTGACTCTTGCAGAACGTACCTCGCCTCCTTGAGCAACGGGCTGTCGACGTCTAACGCAGCCACGATGTTTCGAACGTGGTCATAGATGATCTCCCTGCCCTCAAAACCTGACAGTATGGCGAGCGCGAAGGCAAGGTCATCTTTGGTTCCATCTGCAATTAGTTGAGCCAGCCGATCGCTAAGGCCACTAGCTAGGTCTGGAAACACAGATGCCAGCAGCTTTCCACCGTCAAAGCGGAAGTGCAACGAATCCGCATTGAACCAACGGCGTGCAGCCGCAAGCATGAGATCCGGCACCAGAGCAAGCGGGGCTTGAAGTTCATACACGCTGAAGGGGAGCGCGTCGTAGTCGGCTGGCGCTCGGCCCGTCAGCTTGAAAGCTTGCCGATGCCCTAGAAAGTCGATAACGCGTCCCGGCCACCTCTTGGCAATCGACGCCGCAATGTATTCGGAGTCGTATTCAAGATCCGGATACTGAAGCAGCGCTTCCAACACTACTTCCGCCTGGCTTTCCTCGAGAGCCTCAATAATGGGCTTGCTTAGCCACGACACCCAAGGCATACGAATCCAACTAAAGTCATGTGCTTCAGATAGGTAGCGGAGCGCCGGGAGAAACACTGACTCGATGAGCATGCCTGGATATTCATCGTACTGGTCCGCACAGGCGAGCAATGCGTTGCGCACTGCTCGAGCGTTGCCATGCCGCAGCGCACTTTGCGCCGCGCGTTGCAGCAGGCTTTCATCGAACGGATCCGCAGACCGCAGGAACCACGTAATCTCTTCGACGTACCGACCTTCTTTCAGCCATTCCTCGACCATAGCAAGGACTTTCTCTCGTTCGCCGCTGGCAAAGAATCCGGACAACATGGCAGGCAAGAAAGCTTCGAGTGGTCCGCCATTTAGTTTGTCGACGTAACCCAAGACTATCGCCGGCTGCTCTTCTGCCAGTTTGGTGAGGAATTTGCCAAATACTGGAAAGGTCGCAAGGTCATTCGATTCGATTCGCGCGTAGCGACTCAGTCTGTCGAACCACTCGTCGGCGCTGCGCACGTTAACGAGGGCCAGAAGTGCCGTCACCTCCCGGGCTCGATATGCGTCGGCTTCAGCACGCCGGAACGTTTCATCTTCCCATGCAGGCGGAAACACGCAGTCGAACCCGACTAGCGTCTTGAACGCGACAAAGTCTGGATTGGAATTGACGACATCACGGAAGGCGAACGCTGCGGCCTTCACCTTGGCTTGCCCTGCGACAAGACTCTCATCTTCGCGCATTCCTTCGGGCAAATCTGCGTACATCCGATAGTTGCGATGCACTCGCGTCTCTGTAGCTTGCCTGAGACTCAGGCTAAGCCTGGGGGCGACCTCCGCCTCAAAGCAAATAATGGAGCACGTGTCGTCCATCACAAGCCGAGCGAGCGCGTTGCTGTACCCAGCTCCTATCGCGGGGCGAGTTGCGGCCTGAAGCGCCAAGAGCACCTCTCGGCGTTCGTCTTCCTCCTCGCTCAGTGCAAACTGGTGCTTCAAGAGACCAATCGCCTTCGTCCGAATGTCGCCAAGGGCGTCGGAGGCGACCACCGCCCCACGATGAAAGGTCACCGTCTCGGATGTGTTCGAGCTACCTGTCACTTCTGCGCCAAGTATTTCGCGCGGCACCGACGTTAGAAGTTTCGCCGAACCGCGCCGCTCATCGTCGCCAAGCTGGGCAACGCTGTCCACCAGCACCGCTTGCGCCGCCGGACCGTGCTTGCGCCAGACCGCGAGGTCGTGCTTTGCGAGCGATGTGGCGACTTCAATGAGGGGTTTTCTCTCTGCCTCGTCTGCTGCCCAGCCATACAGTGTCCGGAGCGCTTCGAATGTGACCTCAATGTCAACGTACCGATAGCGTGTCAGAACCTTAGCGATTTTCGAAACGATATCTGCATAAGTCTTAGCGGGAATCTCACCGTATGGCGTGTCTATCGCAACTGGCTGGGTCACTCGAGAGATCTCAGCTGCAGCAATCAACCGTTCGACCACATGCGGGTATACGCTCTGCAAGTCGTCGTAGAGCGGGAGGACGCTTTCCGAGAAGGTCTCAAGCGCATCTGCTCGTGCGTTGTTGTCGGACGCCTGAACGATTACCTCCAGCGGATCGCCATCAAAGAGCGCCTTACCTTCCAACAGTCGCTTAAAGTCATTCGCAATCTGTTGAAATTCGTAGCCAGCGGGAAGAAGGTACTTACGCGCGACCTTGTGTAACCGCTTCTTGATGCTGTCAAATTGTTGGGCACCGAAACTTCCAAACTCCGGAGTTTTGTAGATGGTGTCGTGTGCCATCTCCGCCCACGCATGATTAAGGATGGTCTGGACTTGAACCTCGCAACGCATGCTCGCGAATGAAGCGTACTCCGGTAGCGCCACCCGCTCGGGACGAAGAGCCACAAGGTAGTGGTTGGAGATGTAGAGATTGTTGGCCTCTGCGTCTCTTCGCGGATGATGAAGCTTGGCCTCTAGAATCTCGAAGTTCCGGTCGATGATGCCGGAGTTGATGAATCGGGAGACGTCGCTGTTGGTATAGAAGACGAGACGGCAGCCCGCCAGATCCTTGATGCTCGTCTCAACGGCTGTGGTCCCCTCGAGTTGCCGGTCCTGAAGCTTCTTGTTCAGCGAGGCTGGACTCTTCGCCCGCTTCGTCACCTGCTGCAGCCGGTAGCCTCCTTCGCGTTCGATTGCAGCGGCTAGGATGGCGGCAACTGTTTCTGCAAGAGATGCATAGGCTGCTAGCCCGCTGCGCTCATAGTCTTCGAAGTTCATCTTCTGGCCAATTGTTACTTTTCAAAACCGACACATCGGCCAATGCGCAGTCGCTTGGCCATGTTAAGGAACCGTTCTGTCGCGCGATGAGCCGCAGCTCACAGTCGCGCCCAGAAATCCGCCACGCTGGTCAAGATCCCTCAAGTCCTCTATTGCTGCAGAAGCTATATCGCATCGCGCCGCGGCGGTGTGGGAGTGCCGTCGCCCACGTGACGCAACCCTTCGAAGAGCTGCAAGGGCACGGGAACCCTGTGCTGGCGACAGGCAAGCAGCACGAGAGGCCACCAGCCGAACTTGACGGCCGACAGCTCGCCGAAGTAAGGCATCTGTGCGCATTCTGCGAAGACTTGATCTAGGAAAGCTTCCTTCGAACCATCTAGGTTCAGTTCGGCGAGTGTCGCGCCGTGGTGATCCGAGTCGACATAGAAGTGCGCTTCTGAGCCCGCATCGGGATACCAGAACTGAAAGGTGCAGTGCGCCATGATGTCCTGCTTCATCGAGGCGACTTTGCGATACGTCTGCTCGTCATCCAACAATGCAGAAATCAGCGCGATCGACGGGTAAAGGATACTGGCCGACGTTACCTTTTTGCGATCTTCCTCATCACCCGACTTCGGGTGTTCGATGAGCTCGGCATATGTCGCGAGCGCGCGGGGATAGCGGCCATAGGTCTGATAGGAGAATCGCGCCCGCTCCAGAACATCGGCCAGCCAGTTGCGCACGAAGTCCCTGTTGCTGCTATCCATCGCCAGCAAAAGGGTCGCCAGAAGGATATCGATTGCCTGATCATCAGTAGCCGGCAGCCGCAGCGCCGGGTTGTTCAGGATCAGCATCTTTGCAGCCTCCATGTGTTGCAAAAAAACGCTGTGCGCTTGCGCCATGACAGACGTCTCCGCATCAACGCCAGAGACATCGCGCTCCTGTATCTTCTCCTTTAGGCGCGATGCAAACCATCGCGCCCAGATTCCGCTCATGCTCAAGCGACCAAGGAGGTCGAACAGCTTCAGATTGACATCCACGCTGTTCGCTCCCTGCACCGCGCTCGACACTGCGTGTGTCTTGTCCGCATAAGGCAAAACGTTCTTGCCCAGGAACTCGGCGGAGATCAGGCGATATGCCTGGAAGATCGAAAAAAATGCAGCCTCGAGCTCACGTGCCGTCTTCGTGCCCGAACTCACGTGCCGTCGCAAGATGTTCCAGCCGTGCAGCAACGTCAGCTCGCTAGCCTGATAAGCGGCCTCCATGTTCTCGGTATCGCGTGCCCACGACAACAAGATCCACAGGCAAATGCTCATCTGCCGCGTCGCGGTCACGCGCTGCGCGTCATCGAGCGCTTCGACAGACGACAGCTTGCAGATGAGTGCCGCGAAATGACGAAAGGCGACCTCTGGCTCGTCGAGCATAGCCAGCGACTTGCGCAGCAGAGAACGCGCCTGCGTCGGCAACAGGTCCTCACGCAAAAAACTCGACTGAATTAAAGCGGCGAGTTTGTCGCCGTTCCACTCCTCGAAGCTGATTTGGGCTGTCGTGCGTTGCGTCATGTAGCCTGCGAGCGCGGGGCGCACCTGTTCCTGCACATCCCCGCCAAGCGTCACGCAGATTACGATATCTTTGTCCCGGTGTTCGGCGGGCAGTCGGTTCGGGATGTACGCATCCAAGATGTCGTCCAGCGAAGGTCGCAGCGACTGCTCCGACTCGCCGTTCCAGCCGCGTCGCGTGAGATCTCCTGGCTTGATCGAAAACAGATAGACCTTGTCGGCGCCGCCATCCAAGCTGCCGACGGCACCGACGTCCACTCCATCCTGGCGCGTGCCCCGCGCCGGGCGCGAATAGACATTGAGTCCCAGCTGGCTCAGCAGATCGGGCAGCACAGCATCGAGTTCGCCGCGCTCTCTGAGTGCCGAGAGGTATTGTCTGATGATGAGCTTCATGGGTCGAGACGCTCGACGCGAAAGACGCGCAGTGTAAAGTCCAGACCGTAGGGGTCCAGGATCTCCATGCGCGGAAACTCCATCGACACGCTATGGCTCGTCAACGGCAGTTCGATGCGGCGCGGCTCGGACTCGCCGGTGTGGATATAGCTGATCGACTTGTGCCCGTAAAGTAGGGTGCTGCGCGAGAAGAGGTTCAGAAAGACCGAGTCGCGCTCTGCGGCCTTCATCGCAGTCGCCATCGATTCGGCCATCTGGCGGCGATGGGTTTCGCGCTGCGAGGGCCCTGGTTGCAGCGCGTTGAGTACTGGTATTTGAGCGAGTTCGCCAAGATGCCCGGCGATGGCGGCCAGCGCCTTGTCAATCGCGTGTCTGACCGGTTCACTCGTGCGTGCGGACCGGCGCTCCAGGTACTCGCGCGTGCTGCCCGGATAGTTCAAGAGCAAAGGATCAATCAGCAGGGCGGCCAGCGCGTCGAGGGTTTCTTCGTCTGGTGCGTGATGCATGAGGGTCACCACGATGCTCGCGGCTGCCACGTGCGCCATGAACAGGTAGCCGATCGCCTTGCGAGCGATGAAGACGAGGTGTACGAAATCCATGCGCGGAATTTCGCGCTCGTCGATATCGATCGGCAGGTCGACGCGGCGATGGGCCTGGACGATTTGAGGGATAGCCTCGCACAGCACCTTTCGCCCGCTCAGAAACCAGCGCGTGATTACCGTTGCTAGCAGCGCGGGGCTTTGCTGGATCTCGCTGATCGTGCTGCGCAGACTTTCAACAAGTAAGCGCCCGTCGTGTGTGACGAGCAGTGTCTCGAGGAACTGCAGGCCGTCCGTTGGATTCTCTGGCGTCAGCATCATCGCGAGCCCATGGTCCAACTGGTCCAGCGTACCCGTGTGCTGTGGCTCGACGCGCAGAAGATGCGGCAGCAGAGCGCGGCGTAGCGATGACGGGATTTCTTTTCCGCGGAGCCACAACAGACCGGCTGCGGCATGCAGGCTGGCGCCTTGGCCCTTGCCGAGCGCCGCGTCGATCAGCATGACCGCCCGCGTCTGCAGTGCTGGGTCGCGGATTAGGCAAGCAAGCGATGCGTCGATCATGGCGGCCAGAACGTGGTCGTTGGTCTCGCGGGTCTGCGCCTCCTCCAAGGCCGCAAGCATCACTTGCGGCAGCGTACTCGTCGCTGGTACACGGATGCGCCCGATAGCAAAAACCGCGTGCTGGCGCACCTCGACCACCGAATGGCAAGCGAGATCAAGTACGGGGGCCGGATCATAAATCTCGGCAACCGTCGATTGGGCGACCGCTACGGCGGCGATCATCTCGGCTAGGCCTGCAGGATCGGCCAGAATCAGGCGCATCGCTTCATCTGCGCGAGGCGGATCCTGTACGCAGAACGCTGTGAAGGCGTTCAAAATAGTGCCGGCCGCCAGATCTCGCCCGGCTTCACGGCACAATGCGAGCACGCAGCCCATAACCCGTTCGACCGGAGCTTGCAACTGCGGCAATGCTTTCTCGAACACATGACGGGTTAAAAAGAACTCGTGGTTCTGCTGGGCGGAATTCTTCAGACCTGCAAAAGCGGCCACAGCATCGACAGTGCCCTCATTGTGAAGAGCCGCGAGATCCCGGGCGAGATCGTCGAATCGATCCCGTGCACCTCGGGCCGTCGCGTGGATGGCCTGCAGCAGATCGCCGCTCGCGGCCTGAAGGACTTCCTTTAACGACTGCTCCTGCGGCATTTGTGCGATCTCCCTGTTGCGTCGCCGATTGAATTGGTTAGTGCAGCGCTACACCCATGGCGTAGCCGTGCACTAAGGCCACAAAGACCTCCGAAAGCGTCAGTCCGAACTTGAAGTTGAGCACGCTCAACCCACCCAAATGATGGTGTAGCGCGTCCGCACGTACTCTTCAACCTCGTATCTCAAGTTCATAAATACGTCACGCGTGCAATCGAAGTCGGATACCCGAAGTTAGACGAATTTTGACCCTTGCTGGCGAATTCGTCTGCTCAAGTATTGAGCGATATCCCGTTCCTATTCTAGGGACTCAGCGGCATCCCCTGAAAGATCGAAGCGTCCGCTGGCCAAGCCACGAACATGCACAATGTCGCGATTCGCGAGGTGGCCCTACGGGAATGTTCGACCCGCTGCGGACCTTGCGTCCAGCGTTGTCATGCAAGGAGGCAAGGGATGGATGCCAAGTGCCAGTGCGGTCAGCTCTCCGTGAATTTGCCCGGCCCGAGTTCATCGATCGTCGCTTGTCATTGCAGCGACTGCCAGCGGCGAAGCGGGTTGCCGTTCGGTGTGTTGGCCTACTACCCAATTGAGAGCGTCAAGATCACAGGCGAGGCGACTCGCTACAAGAGATCGACTGCAAAAGGTGGCACGTTCGAGACCTTTTTCTGCCCAACCTGCGGATCTACCGTCTATGCCCGCGCCGCAAAGCATCCCACCTTGATCGGGGTCGCTGTCGGGGCGATCTGCGATCCAACATACCCGGCTCCCATTCGGTCGGTTTGGGAGGAACGCAAGCACGATTGGGTTGTGATTCCTGAGCCCGCTCAATACTTTCCGCGAGGACGGTCGTAAGCCAAGCCGATGACTCGATGCTTTGGCGTTGGCGGTCGGATCGCTTCGATGACCGTGTCGTCACCGAGGCGTCAACTGCTCAATTCGCGATCGTGGATCGTCAAGCCGTAATCTCAATCCGATTGCCATCCGGGTCGAGCACAACACTCTCGTAGTACCCGTCTCCAGTCTTACGAGGCCCATCAAGCACCGGATATCCATCGTCCTTCAATCGTCGAGTGAGTTCATCGACCAACACTTCCGAGCCCAGCGACACCGCGAAATGCGCAAGCCCCATGCGCTGCGCTCCGGGCTCGATGACCAGCGGATGCAGCGTCGTCGTCTTCATGACTTCGATCCGCGCGCCCTCCTTGAAACTCAGAAAGCAGGACTCGAATCCCTTGGCCGCATTGACATACCCGCTGCCGGGCTGCGCATCGAAATAGCGAATGTAGAACTGCTTGCAGCGTTCGAGGTCGTCGGTCCAAAGGGCAATATGTTCGATGCGCATTCGGGTCTCGATCACACCGGGTTGGGATTGCGCTCGAGAAAGCCCTGTTGATGCCAATAGGGATAGGCCCGCGTCGTCGTGCTCGCCGCGTCGAGCTCAGCCACCTGCGCCTGCGTGAGGTTCCAGCCCACCGCGCCGAGGTTCTGGCGCAGCTGTTGCTCGTCGCGCGCGCCGATCACGACGCTGGACACGGTCGGGCGCTGCAGCAGCCAGTTCAGCGCGACCTGCGGCACGGTCTTGCCGGTCTCGCCGGCGATCTTGTCGAGCGCGTCGACCACGCGGTAGAGCAGTTCGTCGGGGACCGGTGGCCCCATGTCGGCCGTGACGTGCAGGCGGCTGTTGGCCGGCAGCGCTTGGCCGCGCCGGATCTTGCCGGTGAGCCGGCCCCAGCCGAGCGGACTCCACACCACCGCGCCCACGCCCTGGTCCTGCCCCAGCGGCATCAGCTCCCATTCGTAGTCGCGGCCCACGAGCGAGTAGTAGGCCTGGTGCGCCACGTAGCGCGGATAGCCGTAGCGCTCGGCGACCGCCAGCGACTTCATCAGGTGCCAGCCCGAGAAGTTGGAGGCGCCGACGTAGCGCAGCTTGCCGGCACGCACCAGATCGTCGAGCGTGGAGAGCGTCTCCTCCACCGGGGTGGCGGCGTCGAAGCCATGGAGCTGGAACAGGTCGATGTAGTCGGTGCCGAGGCGCCGGAGCGCCGCGTCGACCGCGCTCACGAGGTGGTGGCGCGAAGCGCCGATGTCGTTGGCGCCCTCGCCGCTGCGGAAGGTGGCCTTGGTGGAGATCAGCAGCTTGTCGCGCGGCCGGCCCTTGATCGCCTCGCCGAGCACCGACTCGGCCGCGCCGCCCGAGTAGATGTCGGCGCTGTCGAACATGTTGACGCCCGCCTCGAGGCAGATGTCGATCAGCTTGCGGGCCTCGGCGACGTCGGTGTTGCCCCAGGCCTGGAAGAACTCGCCCTTGCCGCCGAAGGTGCCGGTGCCGAAGCTGAGCACCGGAACGCGAAAGCCTGATTTCCCGAGAAAGCGATATTCCATGGGGTACTCCGTGTGGGGAATCGACCGAATGGGTCTGGCGCCGAAGCCGCGTTCGCCGTGCTCTGGCGGCTCCTCCCGGATTCGGCGGGTTTGGTCACTTTTCGGCACTGGGGAAGCGGCGATCGGCCCGATTCTAGGCAGACCGAAAGCGCGCTGTCGCCAGTGACCAATCACCGCGTCTTCCAAGGTTTCTCGACCAGGCGCTGCACGGATTCGGGTTAACCCTGACAATTGCCCCTCTGTTAGGGAAACTCCGATGCTCGTCTTGCTTTTCGTTTTGGGTGCCGCTGGCGGCCTGGTGGCGCATGGTCTTTACATCTCGGATTCGACCAGTTTCTAGGCGCTTCGCTGGTCGCGACAATGGCCAGCGCCACCCATGCCAAACGCCGGGCGATCACTCGGCCGTGATGTTCGCGACCTTGATGATCTGCGCCCACTTGCGCGTTTCGCTGGAGATGAAGGCGCTGAATTCGGCTGCGGTGCCACCCCGCAGTTGCAGCCCCACGGCCTCCGCCTTGCGGCGGACCTCCGCGTCGGCCACTGCGGCATTGATCTCCGTATTCAGCCGCTCGACGATATTGGCCGGCGTTCCGGCCGGCGCCAGCATGCCATACCACCCATAGCCCACGACCGATTGCAGCCCCTGCTCGCGGAAGGTCGGCGCGTCAGGGTAGAGCGGCGTGCGTTCTTCGTTGGCGACGGCCAGCACGCGCAACTTGCCAGCCTGTAGGTGGGGCACCGCGGTCGAGATGGCCGTCAAGGTGGCATCGATTCGCCCGGCAAGAAGCTCGGTGTAGGCCGGCGCATCGCCGCGGTACTGCACGACGATGCCTTTCGCGCCGGCAGCGCGCAACAGGAGCTCGGCCGTCAGGTGCGGCGCGGACCCGGCCCCGGGCGAGCCGAAGGTCGCTCCCTTAGGATTGGCCTTCGCGTACTGGATGAACTCAGCGAGCGTCTTGTAGGGTGCTTGTGCGTTGACGATGAGGAACAAGGGCGCGATCGCCGTGCTGCCGATCGACGTGAAGCTCTTGTGCACGTCGTAGGGCAGGTCCTTGTACAAGGCCTCGCCGATCGCGATCGGCGCTGCGGCGTGGAGCAGCGTATAGCCGTCGGGCGGCGCCTTGGCCACGAAGTCATTGGCAATGCGCGTACCGGCGCCCGCCTTGTTCTCGACCACGACGCCCTGGCCCAGCTTGCGCCCGAGGAACTCGCTGAGGACACGCGTCAGGATGTCGTTCGACCCACCGGCGTTGTAGGGCGACACCATGCGGATGGACCGTGCCGGCCATGTCTGCGCGTGACTCGATGCGCTCCAGGGCAGCGCCAGGCCGGCTGCGGCGGCCGTGAGAAGGTGTCGGCGGTTCAGGTTCAGTGTCATGCTGGCTTGTCTCCGTTGTGTTGGGGTCTCAGATTGGCTGGATCGGCGGATAGTCGAATCGCAGTTCCAGGTGGTCGGCATGCGGTTGATAGAGCCGCAGCACGACGTAGAACAACTCGCCCCCCGGCGCCGGAAGCCAGTTGAGGCCAGGGCCCGGGTCCTCGGCCTGAAGCCTGATGGCGAGGCTGCCATCGGCATCGTGGCGCAAGCCGGGCGTGCGATCGCCGATCGAGTAGCGGTGGATGGGGTTGGCGACGAAAAGGCAATCGCTGCGGCGGTACATGGTGAGCGACCAGAAGGCGCCGACCTTGAGGCCCCTGCCCGGCGCGAACCGCAACTCATAGCGCTTCGATCCATCCAGCGGCGCGCCGTGCGCGTCGACCTCCGCCGTGGGATACATCGCCTCCTCGACGCCGAGCGCGCCGATGAAGTTGCGAGCGATGCGGGCGCGCGTCAGGTAGTCGTCGCCCCAGTGGGTCTTCACCAGGACCGGGATCGCCCAGCCTCCGCCCAGCTCGTGCGGCTGATGGCCGGTTCGCAGGCGCTCGTAGACGGCAGGCAGCGAGGTCGCGAGATCGACGGCCGCGGCAGGCCACGCCAGATGTTCACCCGGCGACGGTGGATTGCGCCGCAGCGCGGCGCTCACGATGGACAGATAAATGTCCGCAGACGGGATGCCGGTATCGCGGCCGTCGATCCAGGTATCCGCACGCAGGGCTGCGTCGGCGCCGTCGAGGCGAACGAGCCGCATCGCGGACTGCGACTTGCGCACGCGCGCAGCATCGTCGCCATCGTCTTCCACGAGGTGGCGGCCGATCAGCCACACGTCGTCGCCCGGCGCGGCCACCGTCCCCGTGATGTCCGGCGGAACCGCACCGTGCCAGCCGGGTCCATGTACCAGGGTGCGCTGGGGCCGGTTGCCGGTCGTCCGGCGCCCCACGTAGGCGAAGGGATTGGTCCAGGCATCCAGCAGCCCGAGGGTCCAATAGCGCTCGCCCATGTCGGGCGTCTCGATGATGACCGGTCCTTCGGAGAGGTCCAGCCAGGCATTGCTGTAGACCGTGTCGTTGTTCGGGCTGACGACCTCCTTGTCCTCTGGCCCGAGTCGGCGGTGCGTATGGGTAAAGAGGTTGACCCATCGCAGCGTGGATTGCGGATTCGGCGCAGCGAAGCCGAGAACGGGGTGGCGGCGTGCGGTGGTCGCCGCGCGCATGCGCATCATCTCGAACAGCGGCAGGGTCTGGATCACCACGGCCTCGCATCCGCGCGCGACGGGATTCGTCTTCGAATTCATGGGCATCTTCTCCGGGGTCACGCGACGGCGCCGGCACGGCGAAGTTCGTCGATCTCGTGCGCCGCGAGTCCGAGTTCGGCCAGCAGCCGATCCGTGTCCGCGCCGCACGCAGGCGCAGCGGGCGGCCTGGCACGGGGCGCATCACCCAGCCGATAGGGCAATGCGAGGGACGGATAGGCGCGGCCATCGGTGTCCATGGCATCGACCAATATTCCGCTGGCCTGGACATCGGCACTTTGCAGCACCTGCCGGTAGCTGCGAACAAAGCCGACCACGATCTGGTTGCGGCTCAACAGCGCCACGCATTCCTCGCTGGTGAAGGCCGAGAGACATTCACGCAACACGGCGCGAAGCTCGGCGCGGTGCTGCACCCGCAGGGCGTTGGTGCAAAAGCGCGGGTCCGTCGCGAGCGGCTCGCGCCCCATCACGCGACAGAACCGCACCCAGTGCTCGTCCGCGTAGGCGGACAGGACGATGTGCCCGTCGCGCGTGGGCACCACCTCCGCGGCGGGCGCATTGTTGGGCTGGCCGTCGCCGATGCGCGTGGGCTCGGGGGCGCCTCCGAGGTAGTCGCACCACGTGGTGGCCTGAAGATGCATGGCCACCTCGAGCAGCGAGGTACGCAGCGTCTCGCCGGTCCCCGTCCGCTCGCGGCCGTAGAGCGCGGCCAGCACCGCCTGGGCCCCGAGGTGCGCAGCGGCCGCGTCGATGATCGGCACGCCCACCTTCTGCGGCAGGCGGTCCGGCTCGCCGGTGACCGACATCAAGCCGCTCTCGGCCTGAGCGGCGATGTCGTAGCCGGGACGTTCGCTCGATGGTCCCAGGTCCCCGAAGCCCGAGATCGACAGGTAGATGACCCTGGGGAATCGCTCGCGCACGGCGGACGGCCCCAGCCCCAGTGCCTCCACCGCGCCGGGGCGCAGGTTCTGGATGACGATGTCGCTTTTCTCGATCAGGCGCCACGCGATCGCCCGGCCGGCCTCGCTCTTCAGGTCGAGCGCGATGGACTGCTTGCCGCGGCTGTAGGCGCGGATCATCGACTCGCCGTAGCGGCCGATGTGTCTGGCCTGGTCGCCTGCCGGCGGTTCGATCTTGATCACCTGCGCGCCCAGCTCGGCCAGGACCATGGCCGCGCCGGGGCCGGCGATGTATTGGCCCAGGTCGATCACGCGCACGTTCCTCAACGGGGCGGCGGGCCCGGTTGCCTCTTCGGATTCGAATTTCATTGGCGCGAAGTTAGCGCTTTCGCCGATGCTTGAAAATTCGAGAATCGTGAGGGGGCGATCACGATTGGCTATATCCTTCGGGCACTGAAATGGACACGAAGACAGACCGTCTCATCCGCAAGCTGCGCCTGCGACATCTCGAGCTGCTCGTGACGCTTTCAGAGACGCCCACGATGCGCGGCGCAGCGGTGCGGCTGCACCTGAGCCAGCCCGCGATCAGCAAGATGCTCGGCGAAATCGAAGACTGTTTCGCAGCCCGGCTGTTCGAACGCAGCCATCAGGGGATCGTTGCGAACGCGCTGGGTTCGAGTGCCGCATTTCGCGCCCGCGCCGTGCTGAATGAACTGGCCCGCGCCACCGAGGACGTCGACGCCATGCAGAGCGGCGTGACGGCGGTTCTGCGCGTGGGTGCGCCCTCGGTCACCGCCGCCGTTCCGGCGGCCATCGTCAGGCTTCGCAAGCGGATGCCGGGAGTCGCCGTGCAGTTGCGCGAGGGCCGCGTCCACGAGCTCATTCATCGCCTGCTCGAAGGGGAGCTCGACTGCGTCTTCGGCGCCATCACGCCCGAGTTGATCTCAAGCGACATGATCCCTTTGCTCGAGCCCGTCGTGCTGCTGAAGGACGAGTTGTGCGTGCTGGCTTCCGCTTCGAACCGGAGCGTCGCGGGACGCAGAAGATGGCAGTGGGCCGATCTGCAATCCGCAGCCTGGGTGCTCCCGCCCAAGGAGACACTGGTCAGGCAGGCATTCATCACGGCCTTCCTGAACAGCGGCGTGACGCCGCCCGAGCCGGTCATCGAGGCCATGTCCTCGGTGACGATCGGCACCGTGCTTCGCAAGGATCCCTCGCTGCTGTGCGCGGTACGGCTGGAGCATGCGCTGGACGAAGTCGCCAGGGGCGGCGTGCTGAGGATCAAGGTCCTGCCGCAGGTCGTCCTGCCGTCGTTCGGGCTTTTCTTTCGACGAGACGGAATGGCAAGGCCCGCGATCCTCACGGAGTTCGCGGATGCAATCCGGTCCGTGAGCGGAGCCATCGCCTCGAAGAGATGACCGGCGACGCAACGCTTTTGGATTGCGGGCGGGTTCAACCCGCCAGCACCAGCCGCAGCACCTCGGCCCGCCGGCTCTCGCTCAGCGGCGCGATGTCGCCGCCGCTGAGCCGGACGCCGAGTTCGCCGTGCTCCGGCGGAATGATCGCCTGCATGCGCAGGCGATTGACCAGCGCGCGGCGATGGGTGCGGATGAAGCCGTGCTCGCGCAGCCGGGTCTCCATCTCGGACAAGGTCTGGCGCAGCAGGCGCGTGTCGGCGCCGACATGCAGCGCCACGTAGTTGCCCTGGGCCTCGATCCAGTCGATCTCGTCGGTGCGAACCAGCACGTCGCCCTGGGTCGCGGTCCTGACCATGAAGGTCGGCGGCGACGCGGGTGCGGCCGGGGGTGGCGGCGCGTCCGCCGGCACCGGCCGCTGGCGTTCGCGCAGCAGGCCCAGCACGGTCGCCGCGGTCAGCATCAACGCGAAGGTCAGCACGTCCTTGCGGTATTCGTAGAGCAGGCCGGGCAGCCAGCGGCCGAAGTCGTAGGACCGGCCCATCGCCTGGTAAGCGAGGTGGCGCAGCGCCACCATGGTCGCCACATGGCCCACGCAGAAGACGACGCTGGCCGGCACCACGAGCGGCAACCGGCGCGCGAAGCCGGGCCGCCGGAACTGCAGGCGGCCGGCGAACCACAGCGTGGGGATCAACCAGATCAACAGGGCCAGGGCGCTGCTGAATTCCCAGATCCAGGGCTCGACCGGCTGGAAGGCAATGCCGCGGCGCGTCAGGTCGCTGGTCACCGAGGCGCTGTTGACGGTCGCCTGCACGGCCATCCAGGCGGCCGCCAGAACGAAGACCCAGGCCCAGCCCGGGCGCTGGCCGGTCACGGGAGGGGCGGTGTTCGTCCCGGATTCGGCGGGTTTGGTCACTTTCGGCACTCTGGAGGCGGCGATCGGTCCGATTCTAGGCAGACCGATCGATTCACGAGGCCTTTCCCATGGACCGAAGACGACTCCTTCAAGCCGCCGCGGCGGCGCCCTTTTTCATCCCCTCGACCCGGGGTGCCGCGGCCGCCGCCGGCGTCCCGGCCCTGCGCCCGCGCGTGCGGCCCGGCGACGCCGACTGGCCCGACCCGGCGCGATGGTCCGAGCTCGACCGGGCCGTCGGCGGCCGCCTGGTCAAGGTGGAATCGCCGCTGATCGCGAGCCGGAGCGCCGCCGCCGCCAGCCGCGACGCGCTGTTCGCCACGCTGCGCAACCCCTGGTTGCTGGGCGACAGCGTGGGCCTGACGCAGACCCTCGCATGGGTCGATGCCTGGACCTCGCAGCCGAGCGCCTATGCGGTCGCGGCCGCATCGGCCATCGACGTGGCGGCGGCGGTCGACTTCGCGCGCCGCCATCGCCTGCGGCTGGTGGTCAAGGGCGGCGGGCACAGCTACCAGGGCACGTCGAACGCGCCCGATTCGCTCTTGGTCTGGACGCGGGCGATGAACCGTATCGAGCTGCATGAGGGCTTCGTCGCGAGCGGCTGCGCGGACGCGCCCCAGCCCGCCGTGACGGTGGGCGCCGGCGCGGTCTGGGGACCGGTGTACGACGCGGTCACGACCCGGGGCGGGCGCTACGTGCAAGGCGGCGGCTGCCTGACGGTCGGCGTGGCCGGGCTGGTGCAGAGCGGCGGCTTCGGCAGTTTCTCCAAGGGCCACGGCACGGCGGCCAGCAACCTGCTGGAGGCCGAGGTGGTGACGGCCGACGGCCAGGTCCGCATCGTCAACCGCTGCCGCGAGCCCGAGCTGTTCTGGGGCCTCAAGGGCGGTGGCGGCGGCAGCCTCGGCGTGGTGACGCGGCTGACCTTGCGCACCCATCCGCTGCCGGACGGCTTCGGCACGGTCAACATGCGCATCGCGGCGAGTTCGGACGCGGCCTACCGGCGGCTGGTCGGGCTGGTGGTGGCCCACTGCCGCGACCACCTGGTCGACCCGCACTGGGGCGAGCAGATCATCTTCCAGCCCGGCAACGTGCTGTCGGTGGCGATGCTGTTCCAGGGCATCGGCCGGGGCGAGGCCTCGGCCATCTGGCAGCCTTTCATCGACGCGGTCATGGCCGCGCCGGGCGACTTCCGCTTCGAGGCCGCGCCCTTCATCCTCGGCCTGGATGCGCGCCGCTTCTGGGATCCCGAGCACTGGCGTCCGCCGGGCGTGGTGGTGCGCGACGCGCGGCCCGGCGCACCCGCATCGAACATGGCCTGGAGCGGCGACGTGAAGGATGCGGGCCAGGTGCTGAATGCCTACCAGTCGGCCTGGTTGCCGGCCGCGTTGCTGCGGGAAGGGAACGGCACGGCCCTCGCCGAGGCGCTCTACCGGGCGAGCCGCCAATGGGGCTTCGCGCTGCACCTGAACAAGGGCCTGGCCGGCGCGCCGACGTGGGCGCTCGACGCCACGCGGGACACGGCCACGAACCCCGCCGTGATCGATGCCTTCGCGCTGATGATCTGCGCCTCCAATGCGCCCCCGGCCTACCCCGGCGTGCCGGGCCACGAGCCCGACACGGCCGCGGCGCGCAGCCATGCCCGCGCGGTCGCCGCCGCCATGGATCCGATCCGCCGCCTCGTGCCCGACGCCGGCGCCTACGTGTCGGAGAGCGACTATTTCCAGCCCGATTGGGCCCGGGCCTTCTGGGGTGGCAACCACCCGCGGCTGCAGGCGGTCAAGGCACGCCATGACCCGGACGGCCTCTTCTTCGTCCACCACGGCGTGGGCAGCGAGCGCTGGCAGGACAACGGCTTCACGCCGGTGATCGAATAGGTGCAGCAGAAGATGGCGCGCCGAGCTGCTCGGCCAGCCCGACAAGGATGCCCTCGGGCCCGCGGAGATAGGCCAGGCGGTACGTGTCCGCGTACTGCATTTCGCCAATGAGCTCGGCCCCGTGGTCGCGCATGCGCGCGACGAGGGCGTCGATGTCATCGACGGCGAACATGATGCGTCGGATGCCCAGCGTGTTCACCGGCAGGTCCACGGGGCCCCACCTGATCGCGTCGGGCGTGTGGAACTTGTCCAGCTCGATGCCCTGTCCATCGGGCGTCCGCATCATCGCGACGGTGGCGCGGACATCCTTGAGCCCGATCAGCTGTCCGACCAAAGGCCCTTCGACTGTCGTTTCGCCCTCGAGCCTGAGGCCCAGTTCGATGAAAAACGCCTTGGTGGCTTCGAGATCGTCGACAACGATAAGGACGTTGTCCATGCGTTTGAGCGTCATACCCTTCCTCTCCTCACTTCATTGATGAGGCCGTTGCCACAGGTGGTGTCATTGGAGCTCGAGGCGCGTCGAAGTCGACTTTCGCCACGCACCCACCTATGCCCCAGCCAAAGCCCGATCGGCCACCCCACTCATCTTCCCCGGGTTCGCCACGATGCCGATCGACAAGATCCGATCCCCAGCCGTCTCGAACGCAAGCACCGAGTGCGGCACGCCATTGAAGAGCCGCAGCAACCCCAACTCGCCATTGACCCGCACCAGCCGATGGTCGAGTCGCGCGCCATGCGCAGCGACCTGGCGGGCGACCGCGTGGAAGAGCCGCGCAATGCGGTGCGCTCCGTGCAGAGGCTTGAGCACCACGCGCGCCTTGCCGCCGCCGTCCGCCACGAGCTGCGCATCCTCCGACAGGAGCGCGACGACGCGGTCGATGTCGCCGGCGGTCGTGGCCGCGACGAACTGCTCCAGCAGCGCGCGATGCTGGGCTGACGATGGACTGAACCGGCCCCGGGCCTCGCCCAGCCGCTGCCTGGCACGGTAGAGCAGCTGACGGCAGGCGCCCTCGCTGCGTTGAAGCGCATCGGCGATCTCGGCGTAGTCGAAGTCGAGCACCTCGTACAGCAGAAAGGCAGCACGCTCTTCCGGACTCAGCCGCTCCAGCATCAGGAGAAAGGCGATGGACAGATGCTGGGCCTTCTCCAACTCGGCCTCGGGCGACGTCACTTCCGCGACGATGGGCTCGGGCAGCCACGGCCCCACATAGGCCTCGCGCTCGACTTTCAAGCTGCGCAGGCGATCGATGCACAGGCGCGTCGTCACGCTCACGAGCCACGCTTGCGGCGAACGCAGGCTGCGGGCATCGGCCTCGCGCCACCTGAGGTACGCCTCCTGCACGGCGTCTTCCGCGTCCTGCGTGGTTCCGAGCATCCTGTAGGCGATGCCGAACAGGCGCGGCCGCAGGTCCAGAAAGGTCTGGGTCTCTGAGGGTGGTGACAAAACTGCAGCCTCGAACGTCTTGGAGGAATGATGAAGGGAATCACCGAAGGGTCTTCGGCGAGGACCCGGGTTCGATCAACCTTACTGCGGGAAGGAAAGATGATCCAGCAAACCAGCGTTGATGAAGAGCGCATTCTTGTCACCGGCGGCACCGGCCACCTGGGGCGCGACATCGTGAGCCAGCTGCTCGATCGGGGCAAACGGGCGCGCGTCCTGGCGCGGCTGCCGGGCACGGATCCGAGCGTCGAATGGGCGCGCGGCGATCTTTCGACAGGCGCCGGCCTGCGCGAGGCGCTGGCCGGCGTCACCACGGTCATCCATGCCGCGACCTTCTCTCCGATCGCGCAGCGCGGCGGGATCCGGCCCGTGGACTTCTTCACGACGCCCTCGGCCGTCGACGTGGACGGAACTCGTCGCCTTCTGGCGGCGTGCCGGCGCGCAAGAGTGCGGCACTTTCTGCACGTGTCGATCGTCGGCCTGGACGGAGCCGCTTCCCTTCCCTACAGCAAGGTGAAGCTGCAAGGCGAGGCCCTGGTTCGGCAGTCGGATCTGCCCTGGTCGGTGGTGCGCGCCGGCCCGTTCTACTACCTGCTGGCGCGGCTCTTCGGCGGCATGCGATGGATGCCCTGGTGGATCCTCCCCACTGCCGTCATGGACGCCGTGGACACCGCCGACGTGGCGTCGTATCTGATCGAGTGCGTCGATGACGGCAGGCTCGGCCTGCGCGAAGAGATCGGCGGCCCGGCGGCGCTGCCGCTCCCGGCGCTTGCGCGCGAGTATCTGCAGGCGCGCGGACTGAACAGGCGCGTGATCGGCATCAATGTCGCGCCCCGGACGGCGGCCCGGCTGGGCTTTGCCGAAGCGCGCGGCCGCAAGGGCGTCACCACGTGGCGCGAGTGGCTCGCTGCCAACGCCGACGAGCCGAAGGGCCGGGTCAGGCACAGGCCCTTGCCTGCAACCGCATTCACTCCCAACCAGCGAGGTGCAGATTGACGGCCAACCCTCTTGAAACCTGGCATCGCATCGTGGTGACCCAGGACCCGAGCGGCCTGCAGGACCTGCTCGCGGACGACGTGGTGTTCCACTCCCCCGTCGTCCACACGCCCCAACGCGGCAAGCAGATCGTGACACGCTACCTGGACGCGGCATTGCATGCGTTCTTCAGCCCGAGCTTTCGCGTCATCCGCAAGCTCTTCGGCGACACGGACGCCATGATGGAATTCGAAAGCGAGATCGATGGCGTGACCCTCAACGCCGTGGACATCGTCCAATGGAACGACGCGGGCCAGATCATCGAGTTCAGGGTGATGGTCAGGCCGCTCAAGGCGATCGGCGTGGTGCAGCAGAAGATGGCGGAGCGGCTTCAGGCCGGTGTGCAAATGGCACGCGATGGCGACGGCTCCGCGGCCTTGTAAGCACTGAGGACGATGCCGGACGGCATGGCCTTGGTGCCGACGAGTTCGAAGGCGCGTGCCGGGGATCCCTCGGCAAAGAAGCGCTTCCCGGCGCCCAGCAGGACGGGATAGACGATGAGCATGACCTCGTCCGCGAGCCCATGTTCGAGCAGCGTCGACGTCAGCGTGGAGCTGCCCCAGAGGATGAGATGAGGACCATCCTGTGACTTGATGCGACGTATGCCCTCGACGATGTCCGGCCCGACGCCCTCGAACGGGCCCCATTCGAGACTTTCCGGACGATGGGTCACGACATATTTGGTCGCCGCATTGATGCCGTCGGCCATCGGACCGCTCGGCGCCTTGGGCCAGTAGCCCGACCACATGTCGTAGGTGCGACGGCCGAGCAGCAGGTCGAAGCGCTCGCCGTGCGCGGCGAGGACTTCATCCCGGCCGGCGGGGGTCCGATAGGGCACGGTCCAGTCGGCGTAGGGGAAGTCGTCTTCGCCGGAGGACTGGATCACGCCGTCCAGCGAGATGTGTTCCATGATCTTGAGCTTTCTCATCGAGGTCTCCGTGCTGGGGGTTGGACTCGGACGTACCGTAGCAGGCTTCTTCGCGACCGTCAGTGGATCTCGTCCGCGACGCAGACCGCATCGCGGCCGGACTGCTTGGCCTTGAGCATGGCGAGGTCCGCGCGGTGCAGCGTTTGCAGGACGGATTCGTCGACTCGCATGCCGGCGACGCCGGCCGAAACGGTCAGCCGCCCGTCGGGCCTCGGCACCGCGGCCAGCAGGATGCGCAATCGATCCGCCAGCGTCCGGACCAGGGCTTCGCCCTGGTCGGGCAACAGCACGCAGAACTCTTCCCCGGCCGGACGCGCGCGCACTGGCAGCCGCCTTCATCGCCGCGAACAACAGGCTGAAAACCGTGTCGGCCCGGTTGACTGCGTGATCGACCACGAAGGGCAGGAAGAAGGCATGGCAGGCCAGCGCCCGGACGATGATGTAGGCGAACAGCGCCGTCAGCGGCAGCAGCAGCAGGCGCAGCCCAAGGTATTCCGGCGTGGGGATCAGGAGCCGAGCGAGGAGGGCGACCGCCGAGCCCAGCACGGCCGTCACGCCCATCTCGAAGGCAGTGAGCTGCAAACGCCTGAGCGTCTGCTCGCGATAGGCGCCGCCCCGATCGGCGGCAACGGGCTCGTGGGATCTCAATGACACGCTTCACTCCGTACGAGAAATGGATTCCGCCAGACGCGCGGCAAGCGGTCGCTGGCAATCATAAAATCAGGGCCAACCCCGGGCTCACCGCTCGATGAGCTCCACACCCGCCGAAGCCGCCTCGGCCTCGGCGTCCATGCCCACCCCCACAAACGATCCGCCACAATGTTCGTTTTGCCCCTGATCATCGTGCAAACCAAGCGCCTCACCACCCTGTCCCTCGCCCTCGCAATCTCCGCGGGCGCCCTTGTACCGTACTCGGCGTCGTACGCGGCCGCGAACCATGCCGCCAAGCCCGCAGCCCACCACAAGCCCGCGGCTCGCGCGCCTGCCTCGGCGCCCGCGGCAGCACCGGCCACTGCGGGCGGCGGCCTGCCCGCGCTGCCCGCCAAGGCATGGCTGCTGATGGACTTCGACTCCGGCGAGGTGCTCGCCTCGGACAACCCCGACGAACCGCTGCCGCCGGCCTCACTGACCAAGATGATGACCAGCTTCCTGGTCGAGCAGGCACTTCGCTCGGGCAAGCTCAAGAAGGAAGATCTTGTGTCGGTCAGCCAGAACGCCTGGTGCCGCGGCTCGAGCACCGAGTCGTGCATGTACCTGCCGCTCAACAGCCAGGCCACGGTGATCGACCTCCTGCGCGGCATCATCATCCAGTCCGGCAACGACGCATCCAAGGCGATCGCCGAGCACATGGCCGGCTCCGAAGAGAACTTCGCCAAGCTCATGAACGCCGAAGCCCAGCGCATCGGAATGACGCACACGCATTTCGTGAACGCGACGGGCCTGCCCGACCCGGAGCACAAGTCGTCTGCGCGCGACCTCGCGATCCTGGCGCGCACCATCATCCGCGACAGCGCCGACTACTATCCGATCTACGCGGAGCGCGAATTCAAGTACAACAACATCAAGCAGGGAAACCGCAACGCCCTGCTCTACACCGATCCCACGGTCGACGGACTGAAAACCGGCCACACCCAGGAAGCGGGCTACTGCCTCGTCACTTCGTCCAAGCGCAACGGGATGCGCCTCATCACGGTGATTCTCAACACCAACAGCGCGCAGGCGCGTGCCGACGAGACGCGCACGCTGCTCGGGTGGGGCTACAGCAACTTCGAGAAGGCCACCCCGATTCAACCGAACACGGTGGTGACGGCGGCCAAGGTCAGCTTCGGCAAGGCCGACACGGTGCCCGCGGTGCTGCAGTCGGCATGGTCGGTGACCGTGCCGCGCGGCCAGCAAGTGCAGACCTCGGTGCAGATCAAGCCGGACCTGGAAGCGCCGGTGACCAAGGGCACGGTGATCGGCAAGGTGGTCGCGAACGCGAATGGCAAGCCGGTGGGAGAAAGCCCGCTGGTCGCGCAGGCCGATGTGGAGCGAGCGGGGCTGATGCTGCGTTCGTGGCAACACGTGACCAGGTTGTTCGGCAAGTGAACGCAGTGCCGGCGAGGCAATATTCAGGGCCCCTTCGCGCCGTGATGGCGGCACACCTCGAGCACGACGCCGCGCAGCCATCGGTGCGCTGAATCTCGATCGAATCGGGGGTGCCACATCTGCGAGATGGTGATGTGCTCGGTCGGCACCGGCAGCTCGAACGAGCGCAGCGCGGCGCCTGCTCTCTGGTATTCGAAGTACGAGGCGGGTATCAGCGCCACCATGTCGGTGGCGGCCGCAGTCGACAGCGCGGTGCCGAAGCTGGGAACGACGACCGCGACGTTGCGCGTCAATCCAGCGGCGGCGAGGGCGTTGTCCACGGGACCCGCGATCTGTCCTCGGCGTGACGTGACCACATGGTCGCAAGCCGCATATCGCTCGGGCGTGATCTCGCCTTCTGCCAGCAGCGGGTGCCCCTGTCGCACGACGGCGACGAAGTGGTCGCGGTAGAGGGATTGAATGCGCACCTCGGGGCCCGACTCGCCAAGAACGCCGACGTCGAGATCGATCAATCCCTCGCGCAGCGGTCGCACGTCCTTGTCGGGCTTGGGCGCGAAGCGCAGGCGCACACCGGGCGCTTCGCGCGCGGTGCGCGCCACGAGCAGATGCGCAAAGGCCTCGGTGAAGCCGTCATTGGCCCGCACGGTGAAGGTCCGCTTGAGCGTGCCCAAGTTCAGATCGGGGCCGGCCGGCTGCAGCACGGCATTGGCTTCGTCGACCAGCGCCCTGACGCGGTCGCGCAGCGCCAGCGCCCGCGGTGTGTGGACCATGGCCCGGCCCGCACGCACGAGGAGTTCGTCTCCCGTCGCCTCACGCAGTCGCGCCAGCGTGCGGCTCATGGCCGATTCACTCAGGCCCAACCGCTCGGCCGCTCTGGAGACGCTGCCCTCGGAGAGCAGGGCGTTCAACGCGATGAGAAGGTTGAGGTCGGCATCCGTGGGCATGCGCGGAAACTAGCACGATTCGTGAGCGCGGGACGGGCGCCGCGTGCAGGAACAAGATGCGCGCCACGCTCTGTGTGGGCCGGGATCACCGACCTATCCTGACGTGGCGCAATCGAGCGCGCCCTCCGGTCCTCCACATGCTGTCACCTGTCCTCGCATCCAATTCCCCCACGGTCTCTCGCCGCACCGGATCCGGCACGGAAGACGAGCTCGATGGCCTGCCGCTGCCGCGGCGCTACGCCGCCGTCGCTGCGATCCTCGGCGCGGTCGTGCTGGTGGTGCTCGACGGCGCGATCGCCAACGTGGCATTGCCGAGCATTGCGCAGCAGTTGCACGCTGCGCCGGCCGACGCGGTCTGGATCGTCACCGCCTATCAGCTCGCGGTCGTGATGTTCCTGCTGCCCGCTGCCACTGTGGGCGAGAGACTGGGCTATCGCCGTGTTTTCGCCGCGGGCATCGCGCTGTTCACCGCGGCGTCGGTGTTGTGCGCGCTGGCGCCGTCATTGCCATGGCTGGTGGCGGCAAGGTGCCTTCAAGGCCTGGGCAGCGCTGCGGTGATGTCGCTGGGTCTTGCGCTGTTGCGCTTTACCTATCCGCGTCGATTGCTGGGTCAGGCGATTGCGTGGAACGCGCTGGTGATCGCAGGCGCCTCGGCGGCCGGGCCGGCCGTCGGCGCAGGCTTGCTGTCCGTCGCGAGCTGGCCGTGGCTCTTCGCGGTGAACCTGCCGCTCGGCGTGCTGGTACTGGCCGCCTGTGCCGGGTTGCCACGTCCGCAGGTCAGCGGGCGTCGCCTCGACGTCGTGAGCATCGCGCTCAACGCGATCATGTTCGCCGCCTTCGTGCTGGGCAGCGATCGGCTGCCGTCGTCTCCGTGGTACGGCGCTGCATTGTTGGCCGCGTCGGTCGTCTCCATGGTTCTGCTGGTGAGGCGCGAGATGCCGAAATCGGCGCCGTTGATCCCGCTGGATCTTCTTCGGGTGCCGTCGTTTCGGGTGTCGATCGTCGCGTCGGTGTGCTGCTTCACCGGGCAGATGATGGGCTATGTGGCGCTGCCGTTCTACTTCCAGCACGAGCTGGGTCTGAGCACGATGGACACCGGCCTCCTGATGACACCGTGGCCCCTGGCGGTGATGGTGGCTGCGCCCTTGTCGGCGCGCCTGGCCAGGCGCGTGCCGACCGGGTGGCTCTGCGCAGTCGGCGGTGGGTGCCTCGCGCTCGGCCTGGCGCTGTGCGCCGCGTGGCCGATTCACGGCAACGCCTGGCTGCCGATGGCGATCTTCACAGGCCTGGCAGGTCTCGGCTTCGGATTCTTTCAGACACCCAACAATCAGAACATGCTGCTCTCCGCGCCCAAGGAACGCAGTGGAGCGGCTGGAGGTGCCCAGGGCACCGCGCGGCTGACCGGGCTGACGCTCGGCAGCCTGTGGACAGGACTCCTGTTCGCGCTGTTGCCCTCGCTGCGCGCCGTGCACTGGGGCTTGACGTTCGCGGCATTGGCTGCATTGGCCGGTGGAGCGGTGAGCCTGCTGAGAATCGACTGGCCGCAACCGCTGCCAAGACGCAGTTCGTGGCCTTAGGTCAGGGCGCGAGTTCTGCATTGACCTCACCGAGCAGCGCCGTCCCGCCGATCCGGCCCAGTTCGTCCGAACACTTCGCGCTCTTGCCGTAGCAGCCGAATGCAACGGCCACGCGCGCGGACAGAAGTCCGATGCGGGGCAGGCCCGAGTCGCCAAAGGTGGCCATGCAAGGCACGACGCGGCGTTCTTCGAAATGGAGGTCGCGAATGCGATCGAGGATTGGTTCTTGAAGGCCATCGGCAACGTGGACAGATCCGCCCGAACGGAACCAGTCCCTGATGTCCGTCTCGCTTTCGAGCGGAATGTCGACCGGATCGCTGTCGTTGATCTCAAAAACGGAAATCACTCTGCGAGCCCTGCTGCATCGTAGGCTTCGCAAAGGATCCCGGCCTCGGCGGCAACTTGGCCAATCGTTGCAACGTCGCTGCTTTCGCGAGGGCCGACGTGGAGCACGCCGACTTCCCGGTAGAACGCCATACCGCTTTCCGCCGCGATCTCGCCGTAACGCGAGATCGCAGCGCGGTTCGCTTGCATCCAGAACGGGTTCGAATCCAGACTCCGCGTGATACGGCCCTCGTCGTAGTGGCTTCCGAAGACGCCGCCGTGGCGCGAATAATCTGCCGGCTCGTCGGGCCCGATCAGTGCGACATCGTGGCCCATCCTGGACAGATGTCGCGCAGCCGCCGACCCGATCAGACCACGTCCGATCACCGCAAGTCTGGCCGCCTTACGATGGCTCACTCTCGACTCCGATCCCCGGCGTCTGCTCGACACGTATCCATGGATCCGCTCTACAAGAAAGCCATCGCGCAAGGGGTTGCGGGGATGGCCGTGTTCGTCGCCTTCATTTTCCTGCCCGCGGGCACGTGGCGGTACTGGCAAGGCTGGCTTTTTATCGCCGTCTTTTCCGGCTCGACCATCGGCTTCACCGTCTATCTCGCTCTCTACGACAGGCCGCTTCTCGAGCGCCGCATGAATGCCGGACCACAGCATGAGAAAGAGTGGTCGCAGAAGATCATCGTGTCGCTCATCATCTTCGCGTTCCTTGTTTTCATCATCCTGCCTCCACTCGATCACCGCTTTGGCGTCTCGCCGGTGCCCGCGTACCTGTCCCTTGCAGGGAACATCGTGGTCGTATTGTCATTCCTCTTTATCTTCTGGGTGCTGAAGGTCAATAGCTATGCAGCAGCCAACATCAGTGTCGCGGACGATCAAAGAGTGATCGACAGCGGCCCCTACGCGCATGTGCGTCATCCCATGTACGCCGGCGCACTCTGGCTTTTCATCGGCATGCCGCTGGCACTCGGCTCGTGGCTCACGATCTGTCTCGTCCCGCTCGTCCTGCCGGTGCTTTTCTGGCGGCTTCTTGATGAGGAAAGGGTCTTGCGCCGCGATCTTCCCGGCTACAGCGACTACGCAAGCCGTGTGCGCCATCGCCTCATTCCGTATGTCTGGTAGGCGGGGGCGGCCATTCCGAACTCGACGCTTCAGTCGAGTGAGATGACCGAAGCCTCCGATGGGTTATCGCCGAGGACCCTAAAATAAGGGTTAACCCCAGGATCACCGCTCAATGAGCCCCGCACCCGCCGAAGCCGCCTCCCCCTCCGCGCCCACCAGCGAATCCCGCATGCTGCGGGCGATCCTCGCCCTCGGCGTCGGCGGTTTCGCCATCGGCACCGGGGAGTTCGTCATCATGGGCCTGTTGCCGGAGGTGGCGCGCGACATCGGCGTCAGCATCCCGCAGGCCGGCCATGCGATCAGCGCCTATGCGATGGGCGTGGTGATCGGCGCGCCCGTGCTGGCGGTGCTGGCCGCCGGATGGGGCCGGCGCAACCTGCTGATGGCGCTGATGCTGGCCTTCGCAATCGGCAACTTCGCGAGCGCGGCGGCGCCCGGCTACCCTTCCCTGCTGTTGCTGCGCTTCGCCAGCGGCTTGCCGCACGGCACTTACTTCGGCGTGGCGGCACTGGTCGCAGCCGCGTTGGCACCGCCCGGGCGGCGGGCGCGCGCGGTCGGGCTGGTGATGCTGGGGCTCACCGGTGCGACGCTCGCGGGCGTGCCGATCGCGGCCTGGCTCGGGCAGCACTACGGGTGGCGCGCCGCCTTCGTCTTCGTGGCGGTGATCGCGTTGCTGGCGGTGGCGATGATCTGGCGCGACGTGCCGAACCTGCAGCCGACGCAGGGCGCCAGCCCGCTGCGCGAGCTGGACGCGCTCAAGCGCAAGCAGGTCTGGCTCACCCTGGGCATCGGCGCCATCGGCTTCGGCGGCATGTTCGCGGTGTTCAGCTACATCAAGCCGACCCTGACCGAGGTGGCGGGCATGAGCGTGGAGCATGTGCCGCTGGTGCTGGCGCTCTTCGGCGTCGGCATGGTGCTGGGCAACCTGGTCGGCGCGCGCCTGGCGGACAAGGCGCTGATGCGGACCATCGGCGGCGTGATCGTCTATTCGGCCGTTGTGCTGCTGGCTTTCATCTGGTCGTCGCACCACTGGCTCACGGCATCGATCAACGTGCTGCTGCTCGGCACCATCGTCGCCATCGCGCCGGCCTTGCAGATCCGCCTGATGGACGTGGCCGGCGACGCCCAGACCCTGGCCGCGGCGCTCAACCATTCGGCCTTCAACCTGGCCAATGCGCTCGGCGCATGGCTGGGTGGCGTGGCCATCGATGCCGGGCTTGGCTGGACCTCGACCGGCTGGGTCGGCGCGCTGCTGGCGGTGGCGGGCATGGGCGTATTTGCGTGGGCGGTGACGGATGCGCGTGGTCGGCGCGGGGCGGACCTGGCGAGTGCGGGGGCTTGAGAATGTGACGCGCCTCACGCAGCGTAGTCCACCGGGTCGCTGAAGGCGGGCTCGTCGTGCAGGGCCCAGTAGCCGTCTTGAAGGCGGGCGGTCACGGGACCGGGAAAAGCCGGCAGCGGCCGTCCATCGATCTTTGCGATGGGCAGCACGCCGCCGCCGCTTGATGTGAGGAAGACCTCGTCCGCGTCGCGCAGCAAGGCCACCGGCAGAGGCTCGATGCGAAGCGGAATGTCCAGGCGCCGGCACAGCTCGATGGCGGTTCGGCGCGAGATGCCTTCCAGCACACCGCGCCCGGCCGTGTGCACCACGCCGCCCTTGACCGCGAAGACATTGAATCCGGGGCCTTCGGTGACGTTGCCGGCGGCGTCCAGCACGCAGCTGGTGTCGTGGCCACGGTCGTAGGCGTCGAACATCGATTGCACCAGGTCGATCCAGTGGTAGTTCTTGACTGTCGGGTCGACCGACTCGGGAGCGATGCGCTGGCGTTCGCTCACATGCAGGTCGATGCCGGCCTGCTGCTTCTCGCGCGACGCGATCCAGACGTAGGGCAGCGCGTAGGCATAGAAACGGTTCTGCGCCTGCCGGGGATCGCGCGCGCCACGCGGGGGCACGCCGCGCGTGCAGACCATCGCCACGTAGGCATCCTGGAGGCCGCCGGCGCGCACGCAGCCGTGCAGGATCTCGCGCAGCTCGGCACGGTCGAAGGGTATTGCCAGATGCATCTTGCCCAGGCTCTCGAAGAATCGGTCCATGTGCGCGTCGAGGCGGAAGAAGCTGCCGCGCCAGGCGGTCGCGACGTCGTACGTGACGTCGGAGCGCGTGAAGCCCCAATCGAACATCGAGATCTTGGCTTCCGAGAGCGGCGCGTAGGCGCCGTCGATGAAGACGCAGCCGCCATCGAACTGTTGGACCGGCGGCTTGGGTGGCACTGGCATGGCGGGACTCCTTCATGTGAATTGAACGAAGTTCAATTAAAATTGAACACGGCTCAATAAGCAACTAGAATCGACCCATGCCGGCCACCGCCACCAGAAAGAAGAAGCCGCCGCGAGCCGGTCCGGGCCGCCCGCGCGCGGATGCCAATGGGCCGAGTCTCGGCCGCGATCGCATCCTGCATGCAGCGCTGGCGCTGATCGGCGAGAAGGGCCTCGCCAACTTCGGCATCCGCGATCTGGCGGCCGCGCTGGGCGTCTTCCCGGCCGCCATCTACTGGCACGTGCCGAACCGCGAAGCGCTGGTCGCCGGCGCCATCGGCATCGCACTCGAAGGCGTGGCCGACGATCTGCCGGCAGGCGATTGGCAGCTTCGGCTGGGCGCGCTGCTGAAGAAGTTCCGCGCCGCGCTGCGCCGCCATCCGGCGCTGGCGCCTGCGGTGGCCAGCCAGTTGGCTTACAACGCCGCATTCGACGCGCCACTGCTGGAACATGTGGTCGCAGCGCTGGAGGATGCGCGCTTCGAGGGTGACGCACTGGTCGACGCCTTCAATGTCGTGATCGCCGCGATGTGCGGCTTCGCGACCCTCGAGTTGTCGACGGCGCCCGATGGCGCGGACGCGTCGTGGGAAGCCGATTGCCGCGCACGGATCGACGCCATCGACCCGCTGCACCATCCGCGGCTCGGCGAACATGCGGCGACGCTTCGCAATCGCACCTTCCTGCTGCGTTGGTCGAGCGGTCAGGAGCGGCCGCTCGACAGCAGCTTCGACGCCTGGGTCGATGTCGTACTCAGGGGATTGGAATCGCGCAGCCGTGCCTTGCGCAGGATGACGCCCCGGGCACGCTGAGGCCGAAGACGAGAGCGGTTGACTCACCTACAGGAGCTGACATGGACAAGTGGATCACTTTCGACTGCTACGGCACGCTGGTCGACTGGCGCACCGGCATGGGAAATTCGCTGGAGATCGTTGCACCTGGCCGAGGTGCCGACATGCTCTCCCTGCACCGGAAGATCGAAGGCGAGATCGAGATGCAGGAGGCTTACAGGCCCTACCGCGAGGTCCTCGCGGAGTCGGTGCGGCGCATGGCCCGAAGCCTTCAGCTGCCGCTGGGCCCAGGCGACGAAGAGATCCTGGCCGCGACCCTGCCCTTCTGGCCCGTCTATCCCGACACCAACGAGGCATTGCTCGAACTGAAGCGGGCGGGGTGGAAGCTGGCGATCCTGTCCAACGTCGATCGCGACCTCATCACCGGCACGCTCAGGCACTTCAGCTGCCTGATCGACCTGGTCGTGACCGCGCAGGACGTGCGGTCCTACAAACCGGCCGATGCGCACGCGAGAAGATTTCTCGAGCTGACGGGCGTCTCTTCCGATCGCTGGCTGTACGCGGCCGTGAACCTCCAGTACGACTTGAGGCCGGGCAGGGCGCTGGGGGCGAACTGTGTCTGGATCAATCGGGAGCGCGAACCGATGCCGGACGATCCGGACATCCTGTTCGGCGAGTCGGCAGGGATGTCGGGATTGCCGAGGATTGCTGCGCAATTCGAGATGAGCAGGTCGGTGAGCCAAGCCGGCGAGAGGAAATAGACCATTCCCTGCGGGTAAATGCGCTTCGGCGCGCTCGGTCACGGCCGATACGATTTGCAGCCGAACGCCCACCGGGCGTACCCCGGAAACAGGATGGACTTCGCGAATTCCGCTGCCGAGTGGCTGGCGCTCTACCGCACGATGGCGCGCATCCGCGCCTTCGAGAACGCCGCCGAAGCCGCCAGCCAGGGCGGCGTGAGCGCCTATGGCCAGGAGGCCGCGGGCGCGGCCAGCGTGCGCGGACCGCTGCATCTGTCCACCGGCCAGGAGGCAGTGCCGGCGGGCGTCTGCGCCCATCTGCGCATCGCCGACTGCATCACCTCGACCCATCGCGGCCACGGCCACACGCTGGCCAAGGGCGCCGACCTCGCGCGCATGATGTGCGAGCTGTTCGGCAAGGCGACCGGCTTCAACGGCGGCAAGGGCGGCTCGATGCACATCGCCGATTTCTCGGTCGGCATGCTGGGCGCCAACGGCGTGGTCGCGGCCGGCCTGCCGATCGCAGTCGGTGCGGCGCATGCACAGAAGCTGCAGAAGAAGGACGCGATCACGGTCTGCTTCTTCGGCGACGGTGCGATCAACCGCGGACCTTTTCTCGAATCGCTGAATTGGGCGCGCGTCTACGCGCTGCCGGTGCTGTTCGTGTGCGAGGACAACCGCTGGAGCGCGACCACCGCCAGCGGCCCGATGACCGCCGGCGACGGCGCTTCCGCGCGTGCGGAGGCATTGGACATTGCCGCCACGCAGGTCGACGGCAACGACGTGTT
Source organism: Variovorax sp. SRS16 (assembly GCF_901827165.1). Taxonomy (NCBI): domain Bacteria; kingdom Pseudomonadati; phylum Pseudomonadota; class Betaproteobacteria; order Burkholderiales; family Comamonadaceae; genus Variovorax; species Variovorax sp. SRS16. The sequence goes on along the minus strand of NZ_LR594666.1, from coordinate 590,398 downwards.
CGCAGTGCATGCGGCAGCGGGGGAGTTGATCGCCGAGGTGCGTGCCGGGGCAGGCCCGCGGCTGCTGCATGCGCTGACGTACCGCGTGAAGGGCCATGTCTCGGTCGATCCTGCGGGCTACCGCGATCCGGGCGAGCTGGCCGCCGCGCTCGAGACCGATCCGATCGCGCGGGCACGCGTGCGGATGATCACCGATGGCGTCGATGCGGCGTCGCTCGATGCGCTCGAGCACGCGGCGCATGCCGAGGTCGAGGCCGCGCTCGTGATCGCCGATGCCGCGCCCTGGCCGGATGCGAGCGCGGCCTTCACCGACGTGCAGACCACGGGAGCCGGGCAATGGACATGAGCAGCGGCTTGGCGGAAGAGCGCACCGGTCGCGCGGCGACGGCCACCGTCCAGGAACTCAGCTATGCCGACGCCGCCATGCTCGCATTGCGGCGCGAGATGGAAGCCGATCCGCGCGTGGTCGTGCTCGGCGAGGACGTCGGGCGCGGCGGCATCTTCGGGCAGTACCGAGGTCTGCAGCAGCACTTCGGCAGCGAGCGCGTGATCGACACGCCGATCTCGGAAGCCGCGATCATGGGCGCCGGCGTCGGCATGGCGCTCGCGGGGCTGCGCCCTGTGGTCGAGATGCGGGTGGTCGACTTCGCGCTGTGCGGCATGGACGAGCTGGTGAACCAGGCGGCCAAGAACCGCTTCATGTTCGGCGGCCAGGGCCGCGTGCCGCTGGTGGCGCGCATGCCGGGCGGCATCTGGGATGCGTCGGCGGCGCAGCATTCGCAATCGCTCGAAGCCTGGTTCACGCATCTGCCGGGCGTGGTGGTGGTATGCCCCTCGACGCCGCAGGACAACCATTCGCTGCTGCGCGCCGCGCTGCAATGCGGCGACCCGGTGGTCTACATCGAGCACAAGACCTTGTGGAATGTGCGAGGCCCGGTGAGCGAAGCGGTCGAGGTGCCGCTCGGCAAGGCCGCGCGCGTGCGCGAAGGCGATGCGCTGACCCTCGTGAGCTGGAGCAGGCAGATGCAGGCCTGCAGCGCCGCCTGCGAAATGCTGGCGGCCGAAGGCATTGCCGTCGACTTGATCGACCTGCGCACGCTGTGGCCCTGGGACCGCGACACGGTGCTCGACTCGTGCGCCCGCACACGTCGTCTGCTGGTGGTGCACGAGGCGGTGCAGGCCGGCGGCTTCGGCGCCGAGATCGCGGCCAGCGCGGCCGAAGCGACCGGCTGCCGTGTCGCGCGCCTGGGTGCGCCGCGGATTCCGGTCGGCTACTCGCCCGTGCTCGAAGCGCAGTCGCGCGTGAGCGCGCAACAGATCGTGAAAGCGGCCCGGGCCCTGCAGCCATGAGCACCGAAAAAGCCACCGGCTCCGATGCAGCGCCCGAGCGCAGGGCCGAGGACTCGGTCTTCTTCAAGCTGGTGCGTGTGGTCAACCTGACGGCGCGTCCGTTCCAGCAGCGCGTCGGTCGCCAGCATCAGCTCACGCTCAACGAATGGCGCACCATGGCCGTGCTGGGCAAGCAGCCGGGTCTCTCGGCCACGCAGGTCGCGGAACTGACCGGCCTGGACAAGATGGCGGTGAGCCGCGCACTGGCAGGACTGCAACGCCACAGGCGGCTGCATCGCCACGAGGATCCGGCGGACCTGCGCCGCAGCCGGCTCTATCTGAGCAGCATCGGCAAGGCGCTGTTCGCGGTGCTCGGCGTGCAGGCCCGCGAGCGCGAGGCCGAACTCTTCAGCGGCGTCGAGGCCGAGGAACTGCGGCAGTTGAACACGACGCTGGACAAGCTGATCGCATCCATCTCCGAAAACGCCGAGTAGGAGGCTCAGGCCGCGAAGCCGCCGTCGATGCTCAGGCTTGCGCCGGTCACGAAGGCCGCTTCGGGGCTCGCGAGGTACGCGACCATGCCGGCGATCTCGTCGCCGCTGCCATGGCGCTGCAGCGCCATGAAGCTGTGCATGGTGGCCGCCATCGGGCCATCGGCCGGGTTCATCTCGGTGTCGACCGGGCCGGGCTGCACGTTGTTCACCGTGATGCCGCGCGGCCCCAGATCGCGCGCGAGTCCGCGGGTCAGGCCGGTGATGGCGGACTTGCTCATCGCATAGGCGGCGCCGCCCGCGAAAGGCATGCGCTCGGCGTTGGTGCTGCCGATGGTGATGACGCGGCCGCCCTCGCCCATGTGGCGCACGGCCGCCTGCGTGGCGACGAACACGGCGCGCACGTTGACGTCGAGCGTGCGGTCGAGGTCTTCGAGCGACATCGCGTCGATCGTGGCCAGCTTGAGCACGCCCGCACTGTTGACGAGGATGTCGATGCGGCCGAGCGTCTTCGCCGCCTGGTCCACGGCCGCAACCAGAGCCGCCGCATCGGCGCTGTCGACGCGCAGGGGCAGCGCGCTGCCGCCGGCCGCTTCGATGCTGCCGGCGAGTTCGCGGGCCGCGGCCTCGTTGCTCGCGTAGGTGAAGGCGACGGCCGCGCCATCGCGTGCCAGCCGGCGCACGATGGCGGCGCCGATGCCGCGCGATCCGCCGGTGACGAAGGCGGCCTTGCCGGCAAGCACCGGCTGCGAAGAAGATGAAGAAGACGAAGTGGAGAGTGACATGGCGGGCTCCTGAAGTGGTGTGGCGATGGCTTCAGTGTCGGGTTTCCACTGCCCTTCGAATAGCCGCCCGAGTGCCCTATCACATTCAACCCTGGGTTGAAAATAAGCGCCATGCAGCCCTTGAGCCATCTCGAATCCTTCGTCCGCAGCGCCGAGGCCGGCAGCTTCTCCGCCGCCGCGCGCCAGCTCGGGCTGACGCCGGCCGCCGTGAGCAAGAACGTGGCCCGGCTCGAAGCCGGCCTCGGCGTGCGCCTGTTCCAGCGCAGCACGCGCCGGCTGACCCTGAGCGAGGGCGGCGAGCGGCTGCTGCGCGAGATCGGCGGCGCGCTGAGCACGCTGTCGGATGCGGTGGCCAGCGTGGCCAAGGACGATGGCCAGCCGGCCGGCACACTCAAGGTCAGCATGGGCCAGGCTTTCGGGCGTGACTACGTCGTGCCCTTGCTCGACGGATTTCTCGCGCGCTATCCGGCGGTGCTGCCCGACTGGCATTTCGACAACCGGCAGGTCGACCTGATCGGCGAGGGTTTCGACGCGGCCATCGGTGGCGGCATCGAGCTCACGCCGGGCGTGGTGGCGCGCGAACTGGCGCGCATCCACATCGTCGCTGCCGCGGCACCCGGCTACATGGCGGGCAAGCCGATGCCGCGGCGCCCCTCGGACCTGGCCGCGTTCGACGGCATCGTGCGGCGTTCGTCCCCCACGGGACGCATACGCAGCTGGACCCTGCGCAACAAGGCCGGCGAAGAGGGCGCCGTCGACACCCGGGCGCGCGTGATCTTCAGCGACCCCGAGGCGATGGCCCAGGCTGCCGTGATGGGCCTGGGCATCGCGCTGCTGCCGATGCCGTTCGCGCTGCCGCGGCTGCAAAGCGGCACGCTGGTGCGCGTGCTGCCCGGGTGGTGGGTCGATTCCGGGCCGATCTCGCTCTACTACCCGAGCAAGAAGCTGCTGCCGGCGAGAACGCGCGTGTTCGTCGATTTCGTGGTCGAGCATTTCCGCAGCCGGCACTTCGCGCGCGACATGCAAGGGAGTTGAGCGCACGGGGTTTTCACCCGCGACGAACGGGACACGCGCCTGTACAACACAGCGCCATGCGGGCGACTTCCTGCGTGATGGTCACGCGTCACCGAAGACCGCCGGCCCACCAAGGAAAAAGCATGCCTGTCCTGTCCCTGCCCCGCCGCCGCACCGTGCTGACCCTCGCTGCCCTCGGCACGATGATGCTCGCCGCCCACCCCGCGGGCGCGCAAGCCGCCTGGCCGACCAAGCCGGTGCGCATCGTGGTGCCCTTCGCACCGGGCGGCACCACCGACATCCTCGCGCGCGCCGTGGCGCCCGAACTGGCGAAGGCCTTCGGCCAGCAGTTCTTCGTCGACAACCGCGCGGGCGCGGGCGGCAACGTCGGCGCCGAGATCGTGGCCAAGGCGCCGAACGACGGCTACACGCTGCTGATGGGCACCGTCGGCACGCACGGCATCAACCGCGCGCTGTACCCGAAGCTGCCCTTCGACCCGATCAAGGATTTCGCGCCGATCACGCTGGTGGCGGCCGTGCCCAACGTGATGGAGATGAACGCCGACAAGGCCCGCGCGCTGAAGATCAACAACGTCGCCGACTTCGTGGCCTACGCCAAGTCGCATCCGGGCAAGCTCAACATGGCGTCGAGCGGCAGCGGCACCTCGATCCACCTGGCCGGCGAACTCTTCAAGAGCATGACCGGCAGCTACATGGTGCACATTCCCTACCGAGGATCGGCGCCGGCCCTGCTCGACCTCGTGGGCGGCAATGCCGACGTGATGTTCGACAACCTGCCCTCGTCGATGGCCCAGATCAAGGGCGGCAAGCTCAAGGCGCTCGCAGTGACCAGCGCCCAGCGCTCGCCGGCGCTGCCCGACATCCCGACCGTCGAGGAAGCCGGCGGCCCGGCCCTCAAGGGCTACGAGGCCAGCTCCTGGTTCGGCCTGCTCGCGCCCGCCGGCACCTCGCCCGACATCATCAACCGCATCCAGCAGGAAGTCGCCAAGTCGCTCGGCACCCCGGCCATCAAGGAGAAGATGCTGGCCCAGGGCGCCCTGCCGAGCGGCAACACCCCCGCCGAATTCGCGAAGCTCATCGCCAGCGAACACGTCAAGTGGGCGAAGGTGGTGAAGGCGTCCGGCGCAACCGTCGACTAGCCTGCGACCCCTTTCAGGAATACCGCGGAACCGGCTGGGCCGGGCCGCAGGTATTGCCCCCGGTAGGGGGAAGGCGAGGCGACACGAAGTGCGCGAAGCCTGGGGGGGGGCTCTAAACCCCCCAGACGATGTCCTTGCTCTCGGCCTGGGAGCGCTTGAGCATGTCGATCAGCGGCGCGGCGCGCTGGTGCAGGCCCACGTGCTGCAACTCGGCCTCGCTCGCATGGTTCTCCACCGCGAAGGCATCGTGGTTGTGGCGGTTCTGGACGGCATCGTCCTTGATCGCCGCTTCGAGCGCGGACACGGCGGCCGACATCTGGTCGACCATGATGATGCCCTTGGGCGCGGAGGACTTGCCGATGATCTCCAGCAACTGGCGGGCATTGGCTTCGAGCATCACGACATCGGCGGTCGCTTGTGATTTGAATCGATAGAGCATGGCGGCTTATTTGTAGATGTAGTCCCGGACAAAAGGGTACACCGATTGTGAGCCGCGCAGCGTACGCCCTTGCGCCTTTCCATCGGGCCGGGTCGACAGCATCTGATGCAGCGAGATCCAGCCCTGCTCGAAGCTCATCGCCGAACCCGCCAGGTACAAACGATAGGCCCGCAGGATGCGCTCCGCGTTGGCGCCCTGCCGGCCGCCGGCGCGCTGCAGCACCTCGCGCGCCTGGTCGAGCTTGGACTCGAGCGCGTCCGACCACGCCCAGAGCGTGCGCGCATAGTGCGGTCGCAGGCTCTCGGTATCGACCATCTCGAGGCCGGCCGCCGCCGTGTCGCGCAGCAGATGCGTCACGTGCAGCAGTTCACCGCCCGGGAAGATGTACTTCTCGATGAAATCGCCCATGCCGGCGCCAAGCTGCCGGTAGTCGAGTTGACCCGAGGTGATGCCATGGTTGAGCACCAGCCCGCCGGGTTTGAGCAGCGCATGGAGCTTGCCGAAGTAAGTCGGCATGTTGGCGCTGCCGACGTGCTCCAGCATACCGACCGAGGAGATCTTGTCGAAAGGCCGCGCTTCGTCGAGCTTGCGGTAGTCGAGCAGTTCGACACGCACGCGGCCCTGCAGGCCCTTCTCTTCGATCAGGCGCTGCACGTGCGCATGCTGGTTCTTGGAGAGCGTGATGCCGGTCGCGTCGACGCCGTAGTGCTCGGCCGCCCACAGCAGCAGGCCGCCCCAGCCTGAGCCGACGTCGAGATAGCGGTCGCCCGGCTGCAGCATGAGCTTGCGGCAGATATGGTCGAGCTTGGCCTCCTGCGCCTGCGCCAGCGTCAGCCCCGGCTCGCGGAAGTAGGCGCAGGAATAGACACGCCGCGGATCGAGCCACAGCGCGTAGAAGTCATCGGAGACATCGTAGTGGAACTCGATCTGCGCCGCATCCTTGCGCAGTGAGTGCGCACCGTGGGACTTGGCACGCCGCTGAAGGCGGGACCACCAGCCGGTGTTGGTCTCGGCCGGATTGCCCGGCAACATGCCAACCGTGGCGTCGATCAGGTCGCGCATCGCGCCCTCGATCTGGACCCGGCCTTCGACATACGCCTCGCCGATCGCACCGACCTGCTTGGCCGCCAGCTTGGCGAGCACGGACCATTCGGTGAAGGCCAGGGTGACGCGCGAACCCGGCTTCGCCACCCGTCTGCCATCGGGCAATTGCAGCGTGATCGGCACCGGCAGGGATGAAAGCTGGGACTCTATTTTTGGTATCAGGCTTTGCATGCCGGGGATTTTTCCCAGCGCGCGGGCGCTCGTCAACCGGCCCCTTCAAAAGACCTTTTGACGTTGACATTTGATTGTTTAGGTCTAAACTATTTATCCATGAATAGCTCAACGGCAGAACTCCAGCGTGTCCTGTGCATCGGTGGCGGCCCCGCCGGCCTCTACTTCGCGCTCCTGATGAAGGCGCGACGACCCGAGTTGCAGGTCACCGTCATCGAGCGCAATCGCCCCTTCGACACCTTCGGCTGGGGCGTGGTGCTGAGTGACCAGACGCTCGCCAACCTCGCGGCCGCCGATGCCGAGACCGCGGCGATCATCGGCCGGGAATTCCATCACTGGGACGACATCCAGGTATTCTTCAAGGGAAGGCAGGTGCGCTCGGGCGGCCACGGCTTCTGCGGCATCGGCCGCAAGCGCCTCCTGAACATCCTGCAGGAGCGCTGCCTCGCGCTCGGCGTCGACCTGGTGTTCGAGACCGACGCGACCGACGACCAGGCGCTGGCCGCGCAGTACGGCGCCGACCTCGTGATCGCCAGCGACGGCCTCAACAGCCGCATCCGCCAGCGCTACCAGGAGGTGTTCCAGCCCGACATCGATCTGCGCCAGTGCCGCTTCGTGTGGCTCGGCACGCACCAGACCTTCGATGCCTTCACCTTCGCGTTCGAACAGACCGAGCACGGCTGGTTCCAGGCGCATGCCTACCAGTTCGACGACAAGACCTCGACCTTCATCGTCGAGACGCCCGAAGCGGTGTGGCAGGCGCATGGCCTCGACAAGATGGAGCAGCCCGAGGCGATCGCGTTCTGCGAGCAGCTGTTCGCCAAGTACCTCGACGGCCATGCGCTGATCAGCAATGCCACCCACCTGCGCGGCTCGGCCAACTGGATCCGTTTCCCGCGCGTGGTCTGCCAGCACTGGACGCACCGCGTCGACGTCGGCGGCAGGTCGGTGCCCGTGGTGCTGATGGGCGATGCGGCCCACACCGCGCACTTCTCGATCGGCTCGGGCACCAAGCTCGCGCTCGAGGATGCGATCGACCTGGCCGGCGAGTTCGAGCGCGGCGGCAGCGTCGACCAGGTGCTCGAGGCCTACGAGGCGCGGCGCAGCGTCGAAGTGCTCAAGATCCAGAACGCGGCGCGCAACTCGACCGAATGGTTCGAGAACGTGCCGCGCTACACCGGCATGCAGATCGAGCAGTTCGCCTATTCGCTCTTGACGCGCTCGCAGCGCATCAGCCACGAGAACCTGCGCCTGCGCGACACGCAATGGCTGGGCGGCTACGAGCAATGGCTGGCCGGCGGCAAGCCGCTGGCGCCGATGTTCATGCCGCTGACGGTGCGCGGCCTCACGCTCAAGAACCGCATCCTCGTCTCGCCGATGGCCACCTACAGCGCGGTAGACGGCGTGCCGCAGGACTTCCTGCTGGTGCACCTGGGCGCGCGCGCGCTCGGCGGCGCGGCGATGGTGTGCGTCGAGATGACCAGCCCGACGCCCGAAGGCCGCATCACGCCGGGCTGCACCGGCCTCTACAACGACGCGCAGTCCGCGGCCTTCAAGCGCATCGTCGATTTCGTGCACACGCAGTCGAGCGCGAAGATCGCCATGCAGCTCGGCCACAGCGGCGCCAAGGGCTCGACGCGCCTGGGCTGGGAAGGCACCGACGAGCCGCTGGAAGAAGGCAACTGGCCGCTGCTGTCCGCCAGCGCATTGGCCTACGGCGAACAGAACCAGCTGCCCGCCGAGATGACGCGCGCCGACATGGACCGCCTGCGCGACCAGTTCGTCGACTCCACGCGGCGCGCGGCCGAAGCCGGCTTCGACTGGCTCGAACTCCACTGTGCGCACGGCTACCTGCTGTCGTCCTTCATCAGCCCGCTGACCAATCTGCGCAGCGACGAATACGGCGGCGACATCGGCAATCGCTGCCGCTATCCGCTCGAGGTGTTCCGCGCGATGCGCGCCGTATGGCCGGCCGAGCGGCCGATGAGCGTGCGCATCTCGGCCCACGACTGGGCGCCCGGCGGCAACACCGATGCCGACGCGGTCGTGGTGGCCCGCCTGTTCAAGGAAGCGGGCTGCGACTTCATCGACGTGTCGTCGGGCCAGACCACGCGCGCGGCCAAGCCGGTGTATGGGCGCATGTACCAGACGCCCTTCGCCGACCGCATCCGCAACGAGGTCGGCATCGCGACCATCGCGGTCGGCGCCATCACCGACGCCGACCAGGCCAACAGCATCATCGCGGCCGGCCGCGCCGACCTGTGCGCGATCGCGCGGCCGCACCTGGCCGACCCTGCATGGACGCTGCACGAAGCCGCCAAGCTGCAAAGCCACGATGTCGAGTGGCCGAAGCAGTACCTCAGCGGCCGCGACCAGATGTACCGCGAGATCGCCAAGCAGCAGGCGATGGCGGCGGCCATGGCAGCCGCAGCCCCGCAACGCAACACCGAGGAGGAACACTGAATGGACCTCGAAGCAAGAGCCCACAGCGAGCACCCCGATGAGTTGCGGCTCTGGCTGCGCCTCATGACCTGCACCCAGCTGGTCGAGAAGCAGGTGCGCAACGGCCTGCGCGAACAGTTCGCCACCACCCTGCCCCGCTTCGACCTGATGGCGCAGCTGGAGCGCTCGCCCGACGGCCTGAAGATGAACGAGCTGTCGCGCCGGATGATGGTCACGGGCGGCAACATCACCGGCATCACCGACCAGCTGGTGGCCGAAGGACTGGTCGAGCGCGTGGATGTCGCGGGCGACCGCCGTGCATGGCGGGTGCGCCTCACCTCGCGCGGCCGCAAGCTCTTCAACGACATGGCACAGGCGCACGAGGACTGGATCGTCGATGCCTTTGCGGCGCTGAACGGCAAGGAAATCGCGCAGCTCCACCGGCTGCTCGGCAAGGTCAAGCAACACTCCCATCAACAAATGGCGGAGGCCACATGAAGCATTACATCGGCGCGGACAATCCCATGCGCGCCCAGTTCGAACCCAAGGCCGCCTATGCGGCGAAGCATTTCTCCTGGTCCTTCGACGCGGGCGTGGGCACGGTCACGCTGAACCGCCCCGAACGCAAGAACCCGCTGACGTTCGATTCCTATGCCGAACTGCGCGACCTGTTCCGCGCGCTGAACTACGCGACCGATGTGAAGGCGATCGTCGTCAACGGTGCCGGCGGCAACTTCTGCTCGGGCGGTGATGTGCACGAGATCATCGGACCGCTGACGCGCATGCGCATGCCCGAGCTGCTCGAGTTCACGCGCATGACGGGCGACCTGGTGAAGGCGATTCGCCATTGCCCGCAGCCGATCGTCGGTGCGATCGACGGCGTCTGCGCCGGCGCCGGCGCGATGATCGCGCTGGCCTGCGACCTGCGCTATGGCACGCCTGCCACGCGCACGGCCTTCCTCTTCACGCGCGTCGGGCTGGCGGGCGCCGACATGGGCGCCTGCGCGCTGCTGCCGCGCGTGATCGGGCAGGGCCGCGCATCGGAACTGCTCTTCACCGGCCGCGCCATGACGGCGCAGGAAGGCCATGCCTGGGGCTTCTTCAACGCGCTGCACGAAAGCGATGCGCTGCTCGGCGCCGCGACCGCGATGGCGCGCGAACTCACCGAAGGCCCGGGCTTCGCGCACGGCATGACCAAGACCATGCTGGCGCACGAATGGGCCATGACCATCGACCAGGCCATCGAGGCCGAGGCGCAGGCGCAGGCGATCTGCATGCAGACCGAGGACTTCAAGCGCGCCTACGAAGCCTTCGCGGCCAAGCGCAAGCCGGTGTTCGGCGGAGACTGACGCGATGGCTGCTGCGGCTTTCGACCCCTCGACGGCGCACCTCGCGCTGCCCTTCTTCGACGATGCGCACCGCGCGCTCGCGCGCACGCTGCTGCCCTGGGCCCGTTCGCAATCGGTGGACGAGCGCGACGACCGCGCGGCCTGCCGTGACTGGGTGCGGCGGCTGGGCGATGGCGGCTGGCTGCGCTATTGCGTGTCGGCGGCTTCGGGCGGCGCGCTGGAGCGGCTCGATTCGCGCGCGCTCGTGCTGCTGCGCGAGACGCTCGCCTTCCATTCGCCGCTGGCCGACTTCGCTTTCGCGATGCAGGGCCTGGGCAGCGGCGCCATCACGCTGGCCGGCAGCGCCGAACAGCAAAAGAACTACCTCGAGCCCGTGGGACGCGGCGACAAGATCGCGGCCTTCGCGCTGAGCGAGCCCGAGGCCGGTTCCGATGTCGGCGCGATGGCGATGCGCGCCGAAGCCACCGCCGACGGCTGGCGCCTCAGTGGCGAGAAGACCTGGATCAGCAATGGCGGTATCGCCGATTTCTACTGCGTGTTCGCCAAGACCGATCCGGCCGCCGGCTCGCGCGGCATCACGGCCTTCATCGTCGACGCGGCGACACCTGGCCTCGATACCTCGGCGCACATCGAGGTGATGGCACCGCATCCGCTTGCCACGCTGCGCTTCGACGGCTGCGTGGTGCCGCGCGACGCGCAACTCGGCGAACTGAACGGCGGCTTCAAGCTCGCGATGCGCACGCTCGACATCTTCCGCGCCTCGGTGGCCGGTGCCGCGCTCGGCATGGCGCGCCGTGCGCTGGCCGAGGCGATCCACCATGCGCAGACGCGTCGCATGTTCGGCCAGACGCTGGCCGACTTCCAGCTCACGCAGGCGAAGCTCGGCGAGATGGCCGCGCTGATCGACGGCGCCGCGCTGCTGACCTACCGCGCCGCCTGGATGCGCGACGACAGCGAGCGCCGCGGTGCACCCGCGGTCGGCGATCTCACGGCCGCAGCCGCGATGGCCAAGATGTGCGCGACCGAGAACGCAAGCCGCGTGATCGACATGGCGCTGCAGATGCACGGCGGCCTCGGCGTGAAGGTGGGCACCAAGGTGGAAAGCCTCTACCGCGACATCCGCTCGCTGCGCATCTACGAAGGTGCGACGGAGGTCCAGCAACTGATCATCGGCAAGGCCGTGTTGAGGAGCCACCAAGCATGAGCGCGCAGATCGACCGTTTCGTCCATGACCGCCTGCCGCCGGCAGCGCAGTTGCCTATCTTCCGCTACGACCTGCCCGAGCTGCAACTGCCGGACCAGTTGAACCTGGTGGAGGAATTGCTGGACAAGGCCGCGGCCAAGGGCTTCGCGGACAAGCCGATGCTGCGCTCGCCGGGCCGCATGCTGAGCTATGCAGAGGCCGGCGTCGAAGTCGACCGCATCGCGAAAGTGCTGGTCGAAGACCTCGGGCTGGTGCCGGGCAATCGCGTGCTGCTGCGCGGCGGCAATTCGATCGGCATGGCGCTCGCGTGGCTCGCGGTGGTGAAGGCCGGCCTGATCGCCGTCGCCACCATGCCGTTGCTGCGCGCCAAGGAACTCGGCGACATCATCGAGAAGTCGCAGCCCGTGGCCGCGCTGTGCGACGGCAAGCTGCAGGACGAACTGCGCATCGCGCAGCAGGCACATCCCGTGCTGAAGACGATCGTCGCCTTCAACCAGCCCGATGCGCCCGATTCGCTGGAGGCGCGCGCCGCCGGCAAGCACGGCGTGTTCGCAGCCTGCCCGACTGCGGCCGACGACATCGCGCTCCTGGCCTTCACCTCCGGCACGACGGGCAAGCCCAAGGCGCCCGCGACCACGCACCGCGACGTGCTCGCGATGTGCGAGACCTGGCCGCGCCACATCCTGCGCGCGACCCCCGACGACATCGTGATCGGCTCGCCGCCGCTGGCCTTCACCTTCGGCCTCGGCGGCCTGCTGATCTTCCCGATGTGGGCCGGTGCCTCGGTCTACTACGCCGACGGGCCCTACACGCCCGAGTCGATGGTCAAGGCGATTCGCGACATCGGCGCCACCCTCTGCTATACGGCGCCTACTTTCTACCGGCAGATGGCGCCCTTTGCCAAGGCCCTCGGCGTGCCAACGCTGCGCATCAGCGTGAGCGCGGGCGAGGCGCTGCCGGACGCGACGCGGCAGCTGTGGAAGGAGGCCACCGGCATCGAGATGCTGGACGGCATCGGCGGCACCGAGGTGTTCCACATCTACATCTCGGCCGCGGGCAATGAGGTGCGCCGCGGTGCGGTCGGCAAGGCGGTGCCGGGCTTCACCGCCAGAGTGGTGGACGACGAAGGCAACGAGGTGCCGCGCGGCACCGTCGGCAAGCTGGCGATCATCGGACCGGTCGGCTGCCGCTACCTCGACGATCCGCGCCAGGCCAACTACGTGAAGGACGGCTGGAACTATCCGGGCGACGCGTTCGTGCAGGACGAGGACGGCTACTTCTTCTACCAGTCGCGTGCCGACGACATGATCATCACCTCGGGCTACAACGTCGGCGGGCCGGAGGTGGAGGATGCGCTGCTGAAGCACCCGGCCGTGGCCGAATGCGGTGTGATCGGCAAGCCCGATGCGGAGCGCGGCATGATCGTCAAGGCGTTCTGCGTGCTGAAGCCGGGCCATGCGGGTGATGCCGCACTGGTCAAGGCGCTGCAGGACCACGTGAAGGCGACCATCGCGCCTTTCAAATACCCGCGCGAGATCGAATTCGTCGCGAGCCTGCCGCGCACGGAAACCGGGAAACTCCAACGATTCAGACTGAGGCAATCCACATGATCAAACTCCTGCAACCGCCTGGCTGGGCAGCTCCCAAGGGCTATGCGAACGGCGTGGCCGCGCGCGGCACGATGGTGTTCGTCGGCGGACAGATCGGATGGAACGCGCAGCAGCAGTTCGAGTCCGACGACTTCATCGAGCAGACCGGGCTGGCGCTGCGCAACATCGTCGAGGTGCTGCGCGAAGCGGGCGCCGGACCGGAGCACATGGTTCGCATGACCTGGTATGTCGTCGATCGCGACGAGTACACCCGCCGGCTCGCAGAGCTGGGGCCGGTGTACCGCGATGCGATGGGACGGAATTTTCCGGCGATGACCTGCGTGCAGGTCGCTGCGCTGGTGGAGCCGCGCGCCAAGATCGAGATCGAAGTGACGGCCGTAGTTCCTTAGCTCGCCCCAGGCTTGCTCGCGGCTATCGCGGCAGGTGCAGGTGCGTCGAGTTCTTGACCTCTTCCATCACCGCGTAGGTGCGGGTTTCCCGCACGCCCGGGAGTTGCCACAGCACGTCGCCGGCGAAGCGGCGGTAGTCGTTCATGTCGGCGCTGCGCGTCTTGAGCAGGTAGTCGAAGCCGCCCGCGACCATGTGGCATTCCAGGATCCCTGGCTGCACCTGCACTGCGGCCTTGAATTGATCGAAGACGTTGGGGGTCGTTCTGTCCAGCAGGACTTCCACGAAGACCAGCATGCCGGCCCCGAGTTTCAGCGGGTTCAACCGCGCCTCATAACCCAGGATGTAGCCGTCGCGCGTCAGGCGCTGGACCCGCGCCAGCACCGCGGTCGGCGACAGGCCGATCGCTTCGGCCAGCTTGAGGTTGGCGATGCGGCCGTCTTCCTGCAGGCTGCTCAGGATGCGCAGATCGATGCGATCGAGACCCAGCCGCTCGGCAGCCGCCTCTAGTGAATTGTTCGGCATAGGCAGTCGATTTCGAACAGTAAGTCGATAAATGTAGCGGCATCATCCAACATGTCACCACAGAGGTTCACATGTCGGATCTTGTCATCGCACCCGCTCTCCACCGCCCGTTCGAAGCCTTCGCCGATGGCATGGGCGAACGGTCGTCGCTGCGGGAGCCGATCACCGGCGCATGCCGTCTGCCCGAGGAAGAGGTGCTTCCGGCCTTGCTCGAGCAGGCACGCCTGCCGGGCGGCAAGGCGAGCGAGGCGCACGCCCTCGCCCACCGCATCGCCGGGCAACTTCGCACCCGCAAGGCCTCCACGGGCCGGGCCGGGCTGGTGCAGGGCCTGTTGCAGGAATATGCGCTGTCGTCGCAGGAAGGCGTGGCGCTCATGTGTCTGGCGGAGGCGCTTCTTCGCATCCCCGACACCGCGACGCGCGACGCATTGATCCGCGACAAGATCGCGCACGGCCAGTGGCAGTCGCACGCGGGCCGCAGTCCGTCCGTGTTCGTGAATGCCGCCACCTGGGGATTGCTGCTGACGGGCAAGCTGGTCGCCACGCACAGCGAGGCCGGCCTGTCCGCGCTGCTCACGCGCCTCATCGGCAAGGGTGGCGAGCCGCTCATCCGCAAGGGCGTCGACATGGCCATGCGCATGATGGGCGAGCAGTTCGTGACGGGCGAGACGATCCGGCAGGCGGTGGATCACGCAAGGCTTCTGGAATCGCAGGGATTTCGCTATTCCTACGACATGCTCGGAGAAGCGGCGCTGACGGCGCACGATGCCGAGCGATACCGCGTCGCCTACGAGCAGGCCATCCATGTGATCGGCAAGGCGTCCGCGGGCCGCGGCGTGTACGAAGGGCCCGGCATCTCGATCAAGTTGTCGGCGCTGCATCCACGCTACTGCCGCGCGCAGTACCGGCGCGTGATGAACGAGCTCTATCCCGTGCTGCGCGATCTCGCCTTGCTCGCGCAGCGGTACGACATCGGCCTGAACATCGACGCCGAGGAAGCGGATCGCCTCGAGCTCTCGCTCGATCTGCTCGAGCGCCTGTGCTTCGAACCCGGCCTGGCCGGATGGGACGGCATCGGGTTCGTGATCCAGGCGTACCAGAAGCGCTGTCCATCCGTCATCGACTTCGTGATCGACCTCGGGCGCCGCAGCCGGCACCGGCTCATGATTCGGCTGGTGAAGGGCGCCTACTGGGACAGCGAGATCAAGCGCGCACAGGTCGACGGGCAGGCGGGCTATCCCGTCTACACCCGCAAGGCCTACACGGATGTCTCGTACCTCGCCTGCGCGCGCCGATTGCTCGCGGCGCCGGAAGCCGTCTATCCGCAATTCGCCACGCACAACGCGCACACGCTGTCGGCGATCTACGTGTTGGCGGACCCGGCTGCATACCAGCCCGGGCAGTACGAGTTCCAGTGCCTGCATGGCATGGGCGAGCCGCTCTACGAACAGGTCGTCGGCCGCGCCGAAGCCGGCAAGCTCGGACGGCCGTGTCGCATCTATGCGCCGGTCGGCACGCACGAAACCCTGCTCGCCTACCTGGTGCGAAGGCTGCTCGAGAACGGCGCCAACACCTCGTTCGTCAACCGCATCGCCGATCCCACGGTATCGCTGGAGACCCTGGTCGAAGATCCGGTGCTGACGGTCGAACGCATGGCCTTGGCGGAAGGTGCGATCGGCAAGCCGCATCCTTCCATTCCATTGCCAGCAGACCTCTACGGAACACGGCGCCGAAACTCGAAGGGGCTCGATCTCTCGAGCGAAGCGTCGCTGCGTGAACTGGGACACGCGCTGGCGCAAAGCGCGCGCGAGTCATGGATCGCTGCGCCGATGCTGGCCTCAGCGACGCCGGGCGCGGTCGCGACCGACGCATGGCATCCGGTGCTGAACCCGGCCGATCATCGCGATGGGGTCGGCCAGACGCGGGACGCGAGCGACGCCGAGGTCGACGAGGCGCTGGACCATGCCCAGGCCGTTGCCGAGGAGTGGGCCGCCACGTCGCCGACGCGCCGCGCCGACTTGCTCGACCGCACTGCCGCTCTGCTGCAGGCGCGCGAGCAACAGCTGCTGGGCCTGCTCGCGCGCGAGGCGGGCAAGACCTTTGCCAACGGCATTGCCGAAGTCCGCGAAGCCGTCGACTTCCTGCGCTTCTATGCCGCGCAGGCACGCAACGATTTCAGGAACGAGACCCACCGCGCGCTCGGCCCCATGGTGTGCATCAGTCCCTGGAACTTCCCGCTGGCGATCTTCGTCGGCCAGGTCGCTGCGGCGCTGGCTGCCGGCAATCCGGTGCTCGCCAAGCCGGCGGAGCAGACACCCCTGGTCGCCGCCGAGGCAGTCCGCCTGCTGTGGGAAGCAGGCGTTCCTCGCGCGGCGGTTCAGCTGCTGCCCGGCCGCGGCGAAACCGTGGGCGCCAGGCTGGTGGCCGACGCACGCACGCAGGGCGTGATGTTCACCGGATCGACCGAGGTCGCGCGGATTCTGCAGAAGACGCTCGCCACGCGGCTCGGCGCCGGTGGCGAGCCGATTCCGCTGATCGCCGAGACCGGCGGCCAGAACGCCATGATCGTCGACTCCTCGGCGCTGATCGAACAGGTGGTCCTGGACGTGATGGCATCGGCGTTCGACAGTGCCGGGCAGCGCTGCTCCGCGCTGCGCGTGCTCTGCGTGCAGGAAGAAGCGGCGGATCGGCTCATCGACATGCTCAAGGGCGCGATGGCGGAGGCCTGTCTCGGCGATCCCGCACGGCTGTCGGTGGATGTCGGCCCGGTCATCGATGCAGAGGCCCGCGCCGGGATCGAGCAGCACATCTCGGAGATGCGCAAGCGCGGTCGCCACGTGCACCGGCACGGGCGCGAGCTGGATCACGCGACGCAGCGCGGCACTTATGTCCTGCCGACGCTCATCGAACTGGAAAGCCTTTCCGAACTCCGGCGCGAAGTGTTCGGCCCCGTGCTGCATCTGGTCCGCTACCGCCGCCGCGACCTGGGCGCGCTGCTGGGGCAGATCAATGCCACGGGCTATGGATTGACCCTGGGCGTGCATACGCGCATCGACGAGACGATCGCACAGGTGGTGGACGCGGCGAACGCCGGCAATGTCTACGTCAACCGCAACATGGTGGGCGCGGTCGTCGGGGTGCAACCGTTCGGCGGCGAGGGCTTGTCGGGCACCGGCCCCAAGGCCGGCGGGCCGCTGTACATGTACCGCATGCTGGCGTCGCGTCCGGACGACGTGCTCGCTCGCTCACTCGACGATGCAGATCCCGGGCACACCGCGGACATCGCGGGCCACGCGGGCCATCCCGCGCTCGATGCGCTGGCCGCATGGGCTTCGGCCGCAGGAAAGCCCGATCTCGCGCGGACATGCGATCGCTTCAGGCGACTCACCCGCAGCGGTCGTGCGCGCACGCTCGCGGGTCCGACCGGCGAGCGCAATGTCTATACGCTGCATGCACGCCATGCCGTGCTTTGTCTGGCAAGCAACGATGTCGATCGGCTGACCCAGCTTGCCGCGGTGCTCGCCGTGGGCAGTACCGCGCTGTGGCCGGCAGGCCAAGGCACGGACGCGCTGCTCGCCACGCTGCCCGCTGCGGTCCGACCGTCGATCGTCATCGCCCAGGACTGGACTGCGCCGACCGTGACCTTCGATGCCGTGCTCCATCACGGCGATGCCGGGACATTGGCGACGGTGGTCCGCCGAGTGGCGGAGCGCGACGGCCCCATCGTGAGTGTCAGGGCCTTCCGGCCCGGTGCCACCGACATCCCGCTCGAGGCGCTGGTCGTCGAGCGTGCCCTCAGCGTGAACACCGCAGCGGCCGGCGGCAACGCCAGCTTGATGACGATCGGCTGAGCCTCGGAAGGCCGTCAGTGAGGCACAAAGCAAAACGCCCACATCGAAGTGGGCGTTTTGTGTCAGCGAAGACCGCTGTCGTGTTGGTTGCGCGAGCAAGATTTGAACTTGCGACCTTTGGGTTATGAGCCCAACGAGCTACCAGGCTGCTCCATCGCGCGGCAAGATGGAATTATAGCTTATTCGGCACCGTTCTGCTCATCCGCAGCGGCTTCATTCACCTCGGGGCGATCGACCAGTTCGACCAGCGCCATCGGCGCGTTGTCGCCCACGCGGAAGCCCATTTTCAGGATGCGCGTATAGCCGCCCGGACGTGCCTGGTAGCGCGGGCCGAGTTCAGCGAAAAGCTTGACGACGCTGTCGCGGTCGCGCAGACGGTCGAAGGCAAGGCGCTTGTTGGCAACCGTGGGCTTCTTCGCCAGCGTGATCATCGGCTCGATGACGCGACGCAATTCCTTGGCCTTGGGGACCGTGGTCTTGATCGCTTCATGTGCGATGAGCGAGTTCATCATGTTCTGCAGCATCGCGAGGCGGTGCGAGCTGGTGCGGTTGAGTTTGCGGAGTCCGTGTCCGTGACGCATGGTGCTTTTCCTTTACTTTATAAAAACAGGCAGCCGTGTCAGGTACTGCCTGGTGCAACACACAGGTGTGGTGATCTTCTTAACGCTTGTCGAGGCCGGCCGGCGGCCAGCTTTCGAGCTTCATGCCCAAGGTCAGGCCGCGCGAGGCGAGCACTTCCTTGATTTCGTTGAGCGACTTGCGACCCAGGTTGGGGGTCTTGAGCAGCTCGTTCTCGGTGCGCTGGATCAGGTCACCGATGTAGTAGATGTTTTCGGCCTTGAGGCAGTTGGCCGAACGCACCGTGAGTTCGAGCTCGTCGACCGGACGCAGCAGGATCGGATCGAACTGCTGGGCGCTGCGCGGCGCCGGCGTGTCGAACGCAGCGAGTTCGCCACCTTCGAGCTGCGCGAACACAGCCAGTTGCTCGACCAGGATCTTGGCCGAGGCACGCACCGCGTCTTCGGCGGTGATCGCACCGTTGGTCTCGATCTCGACGATCAGCTTGTCGAGGTCGGTGCGCTGTTCGACGCGCGCGCTTTCGACCGTGTAGCTCACGCGCTTGACGGGCGAGAACGACGCGTCGAGCACGATACGGCCGATCGACTTGGTCGGCTCGTCCGCATAGCGGCGCATCGTGCCGGGCACGTAGCCGCGACCCTTCTCGACCTTGATCTGCATGTCGAGCTTGCCGCCTTGCGACAGGTGCGCGATCACGTGATCGGGGTTGATGATCTCGACGTCGTGCGGCGTCTGGATGTCGGAGGCGAGGACCGGGCCTTCGCCGTCCTTGCGCAGGCTCAGCGTGACCTCATCGCGGTTGTGGAGCTTGAACACCACGCCCTTGAGGTTGAGAAGGATGTTGACGACGTCTTCCTGCACGCCATCGATCGACGAGTACTCGTGCAGCACGCCGGCGATCGTGACTTCGGTGGCTGCGTAGCCGACCATCGACGACAGCAGGACGCGGCGCAGCGCATTGCCGAGCGTGTGGCCGTAGCCGCGCTCGAAGGGTTCGAGCGTGACCTTTGCCTTGTTGGGCGCCAGTTGCTCGACCTGGATGGTCTTGGGTTTCAGCAGGGTGGTTTGCATGCAGACTTCCTCTCAATACCCCCGGCTCGTTACACCGGTAAGGCTGGTGAAGCACCCGACGGGAATGGAGCCCCGGCGGGAACAAAAAAATACACAAGTACGAGCCGCGAAGCGGCGCGTCATCGTCCGTTTAACGCGAATACAGTTCGACGATCAGCGATTCGTTGATGTCGGCGGCGAATTCGTCGCGATCGGGAACCTTCTTGAAGGTGCCTTCGGCCTTGTCGGCATTCACCTCGACCCAGGCCGGGATGCCGACTTGCTGGGCCAGCTGGAGCGCCTCGGCCACACGGGTCTGTTTCTTCGACTTGTCGCGAACCGCGATCACGTCGCCGGTCTTGACCAGGTACGACGGGATGTTGACCGACTGGCCGTTCACCGTGATCGCCTTGTGCGACACCAGTTGGCGTGCCTCGGCGCGGGTCGAACCGAAACCCATGCGATAGACGACGTTGTCCAGGCGGGCTTCGAGGATGAACAGCAGGTTGGCGCCCGTGTTGCCACGGCGGCGATCGGCTTCTTCGAAATAGCGGCGGAATTGCTTCTCGAGCACGCCGTACATGCGCTTGACCTTCTGCTTTTCACGCAGTTGCAGGCCGAAGTCGGACGTGCGTTGACCCGAGGTGCGGCCATGCTGGCCGGGCTTGGAATCGAACTTGGCCTTGTCCTGGATAGAGCGGCGGGCGCTCTTGAGGAACAGGTCGGTGCCTTCGCGGCGGGAGAGTTTGGCCTTGGGGCCGAGGTAGCGTGCCACTTGATCTTCCTTTGTGTCATCTACCGCAGTTGCCTGCGGGAGCCATCAGCGGCGTGCCGATGGCGGTGGGCTTCAACATAAAAACAAAATGCGCAGCCGCTGTGAAGCAGGCTGCGCCGGACGTCGAACGCTCAGATGCGACGGCGTTTCTGCGGACGGCAGCCGTTGTGCGGCACCGGGGTCACGTCGGCAATGGAGTTGATCCGGATGCCGAGCGCGGCCAGCGCGCGCACCGACGATTCGCGACCCGGGCCCGGGCCCTTGATCTCGACGTCCAGGTTCTTGATGCCCTGGTCGACCGCTGCGCGGCCTGCGACTTCGGAGGCGACCTGCGCGGCGAAAGGCGTCGACTTGCGCGAACCCTTGAAGCCCTGGCCACCCGAAGACGCCCACGACAAGGCATTGCCCTGGCGGTCGGTGATCGTGATGATCGTGTTGTTGAAAGATGCGTGCACGTGCGCGATGCCGTCCGCAACGTTCTTGCGAACCTTCTTGCGAACGCGCTGTGCGGCGTTGTTGGCAGGAGCTTTGGCCATGCTGTTCTATCCTTATTTCTTCAGGGACTGCGCGGCCTTGCGCGGACCCTTGCGGGTGCGGGCGTTGGTGCGCGTGCGCTGGCCGCGCATCGGCAGACCACGGCGGTGACGGAAGCCGCGATAGCAGCCGATGTCCATCAAGCGCTTGATGTTCATCGTCGTTTCGCGACGCAGGTCACCTTCGATGGTGAAGAGCGCGATCTGGTCGCGAATCTTCTCGAGATCGGCGTCCGTCAGATCCTTGATCTTCTTCGAATACTCGATGCCGCTCGCTTCGCAGATCTTGCGAGCGCGCGTGCGACCGATACCGAAAATGGCGGTCAGGCCGATTTCAGCGTGCTTGTGCGGCGGAATGTTGATGCCAGCAATACGTGCCATGTGCGTCCTCTAATACTCTTCAATCAACCCTGGCGCTGCTTGTGGCGCGGGTCGGTACAGATCACACGCACCACACCCTTGCGGCGGATGATCTTGCAATTACGACAAATGGTTTTGACCGAAGCCGAAACTCTCATTTCATTCTCCTAAAACTCTGTCCAACCCGGCGATTCATTTCGCCCGAAACACAATGCGCCCGGCTCAAGTCATAGGGCGTCAACTCGACAGTGACCTTGTCACCAGCCGCCGTCTACGAAGTCTTGAAATTGGCTTTCTTCAACAGCGATTCGTACTGCTGCGACATCATGTAGTTCTGTACCTGGGCCATGAAGTCCATCGTGACGACCACGATGATCAACAGGGAAGTGCCGCCGAAATAGAACGGCACGTTGTATTTGAGGATCAGGAACTCCGGCAGCAGGCAGACGAAGGTGATGTACACCGCGCCGGCCAACGTCAGGCGAACCAGGATCTTGTCGATGTAGCGCGCCGTCTGGTCACCCGGACGGATGCCCGGAATGAAGGCACCGCTCTTCTTCAGGTTGTCGGCCGTCTCGCGGCTGTTGAACACGAGCGCGGTATAGAAGAAGCAGAAGAACACGATCGCACTGGCGTACAGCAGCACGTAGATCGGCTGCCCAGGACGCAGCGCGCTCGCAATGTCCTTGATCCATCGCATGCTTTCGCCGGTGCTGAACCAGCCCACCACCGTGGTCGGCAGCAGGATGATCGACGACGCGAAGATCGGCGGGATCACGCCCGACATGTTGAGCTTCAGCGGCAGGTGCGACGACTGGCCGCCGTAGACCTTGTTGCCGACCTGGCGCCGCGCATAGTTCACGAGGATCTTGCGCTGGCCGCGCTCGACGAACACCACGAAATAGGTCACCAGCGCAACAACGGCCACGATGAACAGCGCCACGATCACGTTCATGGCGCCCGTGCGAACGAGTTCCAGCAGACCGCCCACCGCATTCGGCAGCCCGGCGGAGATGCCGGCGAAGATCAGGATCGAGATCCCGTTGCCGAGCCCGCGCTCGGTGATCTGTTCGCCCAGCCACATCAGGAACATCGAACCCGCGGTCAGGCTGACCATGGCGGTAATGCGGAAGCCGAAGCCGGGCGAGATCACGAGACCCGCCGAAGACTCGAGCGCCACCGCAATGCTGAACGACTGAAACAGTGCCAGCCCGAGCGTGCCGTAGCGCGTGTACTGCGTCACCTTGCGGCGGCCGGCTTCGCCTTCCTTCTTGAGCTGCTCCATGCTCGGCACCACGTAGGTCATCAACTGCATGATGATCGACGCCGAGATGTACGGCATGATGCCCAGCGCGAACACGGTGAAGCGCGACAGCGCACCGCCCGAGAACATGTTGAACAGACTCAGGATGCCGCCCTGCTGGCCCTGGAACAACTGAGCCAGCTGGTCCGGGTTGATGCCTGGCACGGGAATGTGCGCACCGACGCGATAGACCACGAGCGCGAGCAGCAAAAAGACGAGCCGGCGACGCAGGTCACCGAACTTGCCTGTTTTTGCGAGCGTTGCTGCGTTGGTTGCCACGAAGAACTTCTCTCAGTCCGCTCAGGCGACGCTGCCGCCGGCAGCTTCGATCGCGGCCTTGGCACCAGCGGTCGCGCCAACGCCCGTCAGCTTGACGGCCTTGGTAAGCTCACCCGACTTGATGACCTTGACGACCTTCGCGATCTGACCGACCAGACCCGCTTGCTTCAGCGCAAGCACGTCCACTTCGGCCAGGCCGAGCTTTTCGAGGGCGCCCAGGGTCACTTCGGCGTTGTACTTGAGCAGCTGCGACTTGAAGCCGCGCTTGGGCAGCCGACGCTGCAGCGGCATCTGACCGCCTTCGAAGCCGACCTTGTGGAAACCGCCTGCGCGCGACTTCTGACCCTTGTGACCGCGACCCGCGGTCTTGCCGAGGCCGGAGCCGATGCCGCGGCCGACACGGCGCTTGGCGTGCTTGGCGCCATCCGCCGGCTTGATGCCATTGAGTTCCATATGCGTCTCTCTCAGCGACTCTGTTTAGAGCACTTTGACCAGATAACTGATCTTGTTGATCATGCCGCGTACCGCGGGCGTGTCCTGCAGCTCGCTCACGCTGTTGAGCTTGCGCAAGCCGAGGCCGCGCACGGTCGCGCGATGCGATTCCTTGGTGCCGATCGGGCTCTTGACCAGTTGCACCTTGAGCGTTTGTTGTTGCGTCGTCATGTCGATGCTCCGGTTCAGGCGAAGAGTTCTTCGACCGTCAGGCCGCGCTTGGCAGCGACTTCGGATGCGGTCGTCGAGTTCTTCAGGCCGTCCAGCGTGGCGCGGACCATGTTGTAGGGATTCGACGAACCATGGCTCTTGGCCACGATGTCGGTGATGCCCATGACCTCGAACACGGCGCGCATCGGGCCGCCGGCGATGATGCCGGTACCCTTCGGGGCCGGGATCATGACCACGGAGGCAGCGCCATGGTGGCCCGTCACGCGGTGATGGAGCGTGCCGTTCTTGATCGAGATCTTTGCGAGGTTGCGGCGCGCCTCTTCCATCGCCTTCTGCACGGCGGCCGGCACTTCCTTCGACTTGCCCTTGCCCATGCCGACGCGGCCGTCACCGTCGCCCACCACGGTGAGTGCGGCGAAACCGAGGATACGACCACCCTTCACCACCTTGGTGACGCGGTTGATCGCGATCATCTTCTCGCGCAGACCGTCTTCGGGGCCTTCGTTCTGCGTTCTTGCCTGAATCTTTGCCATTTTTGAATCTCGTGTCCGGTTAGAACTGCAGGCCGGCTTCGCGAGCGGCTTCGGCCAGCGCCTTGACGCGGCCGTGGTATGCAAAACCTGCGCGATCGAAAGCGACCTTGTCGATGCCGGCAGCCTTCGCCTTTTCGGCGATGCGCTTGCCGACAGCGGTGGCCGCAGCGGCATTGCCGCCCTTGCCGGAACCGCCCAGCGAGGTGCGCATCTCGGCTTCGGCCGTCGATGCGGTGGCGATCACCTTCGAGCCGTCGTCGGAAATGACGGTGGCGTAGATGTGAAGGTTGGTGCGGTTCACCGTGAGGCGAGCCACGCCCTGCGTCGCGATGCGGATGCGGGTCTGGCGCGAACGGCGAAGACGCTGTGCTTTTTTGGTCAACATCATTTTGCTGCCCCTTATTTCTTCTTGGTCTCTTTGATCACGATCTTCTCGTCCGAATAACGGATGCCCTTGCCCTTGTAGGGCTCGGGCGGACGAATAGCGCGGATCTCGGCGGCCACCTGGCCGACGCGTTGACGGTCGGCACCCTTGATCACGATTTCGGTCGGGGTCGGGGTCGCCACCGTGATGCCCTGCGGCATGTCGATGTTGACCGGGTGCGAATAACCCACCTGCAGGTTGAGCTTCGCGCCCTGCGCCGCAGCCTTGAACCCGACGCCGACCAGAGCGAGCTTCTTCTCGAAGCCCTTGGTCACGCCGAGAACCATGTTGTTCACCAACTGGCGATGCGTTCCGGCCATCGCATCGGCTTCACGCGATTCGTTGGCGGGTGCAAAGCTCAGCTTGCCGTCCTTGCTGACGACAGTGACCAGCGCGTGGCGTTGCAGGTTGAGCGTGCCGCCCTTGCCCTTCACGCTGATCTGGTCTTCCTTGATCGACACATCCACGTCTGCGGGGACGGCGACCGGCATTTTTCCTACTCGGGACATTCAGTTTCTCCTCGATGTCTCGGTCAGGCGACGTAACACAGCACTTCGCCACCGACACCGGTAGCGCGCGCCTTGCGATCGGTCATCACGCCCTTGGGGGTGGTGACGATGGCGACGCCAAGGCCGTTCTGGACTTGTGGAATGGCGGTGGTGCCCTTGTAGACACGCAGGCCGGGGCGGCTGACGCGCTCGATGCGCTCGATGACCGGACGGCCAGCGTAGTACTTCAGCACGATTTCGAGTTCGCTCTTGCCGGCTTCGGTCTTGACCTGGAAGCCGTCGATGTAGCCCTCGTCCTTCAGGACTTGCGCGATCGCGATCTTCACCTTGGAAGACGGGACCGACACGGTGGGCTTCGCCACCATCTGCGCGTTACGGATACGCGTCAGCAGGTCGGCAATGGGATCACTCATGCTCATGTTGTTTGCTCCTGCCTGGCTTACCAGCTGGCCTTGGTGACACCGGGGATGTCGCCGTTGAAAGCCAGTTCACGGATCTTGGCGCGGGCCAGACCGAATTGACGGAAGGTGCCGCGCGGACGGCCGGTGATTTCGCAGCGATTGCGCTGGCGCGTCGGATTGGCATTGCGCGGAAGCTTTTGCAAGCCCAGACGCGCAGCGGCGCGTTCTTCGTCGCTCTTCTTCGCGTCGTTGGCGATTGCCTTGAGTTCCGCGTGCTTCGCGGCGTACTTGGCGACCAGGTTGTCGCGCTTGAGTTCGCGCTGGATCAGAGATGCTTTAGCCACGGGTCGCCTCAGTTCTTGAACGGGAAACGGAAGCCGGCGAGAAGCGCCTTGGCTTCCTCGTCGGTCTTGGCCGTCGTCGTGATGCTGATATTGAGACCGCGCAGGGCATCGACCTTGTCGTATTCGATCTCGGGGAAAATGATCTGCTCTTTCACGCCGATGTTGTAGTTGCCACGGCCGTCGAACGCGCGGCCGGAGATGCCGCGGAAGTCGCGAACGCGCGGCAGCGCCACGGTCACGAAGCGATCCAGGAACTCGTACATCTGCACGCCGCGCAGCGTGACCATGCAGCCGATCGGCTGGTTCTCGCGGATCTTGAAGCCGGCAATGGCCTTCTTCGACTTGGTGACGACCGGCTTCTGGCCGGCGATCTTGGTGAGGTCGGCGACGGCGTTGTCGAGAACCTTCTTGTCCGCGACCGCTTCGCCCACACCCATGTTGAGCGTGATCTTGGTCAGACGGGGAACCTGCATCGGCGACTTGTAGCCGAACTTCTCGGTCAGGTCCTTCGCGATCTTTTCGCGGTAGTGCTGTTGGAGACGTGCCATTGTGAGTACCCCTTAGGCGATCTTGATTTCGTCGCCGCTGGACTTGAAGACGCGCACGCGCTTGCCGTCCGTGACCTTGATGCCCACGCGATCGGCCTTGCCGGTCGCGGCATTGAAGATCGCCACGTTGGATTGGTGAATCGGCATGGCCTTCTCGACGATGCCACCGGTGGTTCCCTTGAGCGGGTTCGGCTTGGTGTGCTTCTTGACGATGTTGATGCCGTCGACGATCAGATGCGAATCGTCCTTGCGCAGCGACACCGTGCCGCGCTTGCCCTTGTCGCGCCCGGCCAACACGATGACCTGGTCGCCTTTGCGAATCTTGTTCATGGCGTTCTTGTCCTTACAGAACTTCGGGAGCCAGCGAGACGATCTTCATGAACTTCTCGGTGCGCAGTTCGCGCGTGACCGGTCCGAAGATGCGGGTGCCGATGGGCTCCAGCTTGGCGTTGAGCAAGACGGCGGCATTGCCGTCGAACTTGACGAGCGACCCGTCGCTGCGACGGATGCCCTTGGCGGTGCGGACCACCACTGCGCTGTAGATCTCGCCCTTCTTGACGCGACCCCGCGGAGCGGCTTCCTTGATGCTGACCTTGATGACGTCGCCCACGCTGGCGTAACGCCGCTTGGAGCCACCGAGCACCTTGATACACAGGACGGATTTCGCGCCCGTGTTGTCGGCCACATCGAGCCGGGATTCAGTTTGGATCATTTCGTGATATTCCCAACTTGTACCGCCTCCCCTCCTTGCGGAAGTTCTGCAGTCAGTCTTGGGCCCGTCGTCCACACACCAAAACCACTCTGGTGCGCTTCCGTTGGGCAGAAAGCATTCGCCTTGGATCGCCTTTGGAAAAGCGAAGCCCGCGATTGTTGCATGACGCCCGAGGGCTGTCAACCACCCTGCATTCGAGATGTCACGCGGCGCCCATAGACTGCGCCGCGTGCAAACTTCCACCACGGCGCATTTGCCCCGCCGCCAGGCGATATTCGCAGCCATGGCACTTGCAGGCAGCCTGGCAGCTTGCCGCAGCGTGGCGCCCGCCGTGATCGGGCCGCCGCGCCTGCGGCTGCTGGCCGAGGCGCGCTGGCCGCATCGCCTCGCATTTCGGGGAACCACGATCGGCGGTCTGTCCGGCATCGATTACGACACCGATCGAGGTGAGTACCTGCTTATCAGCGATGACCGATCAGACATCAATCCTGCCCGCTTCTACAGCATGCGCTGGTCGGTCGGCAGCGCGGCGCCCGAACCCACCGACGTCACCACGTTCAGGCAAGCGAATGGCGAGTCCTGGCCTGCACGGCCGCAGGCGCGCGCGGGTGTGCCCGTGCCGGATCCCGAAGCGCTGCGGTGGCGTCGCGACAGTGGCACGGTTCTCTGGACCAGCGAGGGCGATGAGGCCCGGGGTTTCGGTCCGGCCTTCTACGAATCGCGGCGCGGCGGCTCGTTGCTGCGCGAGATCCCGCTGCCGGCGATGTTCCAGCCCAGCCCCGACGGCCGGCGCGGCGCGCGCGACAACCTCGCCCTGGAAGGCCTGACGCTGACACCCGACGGCCGCCACGCCTGGCTCGCCATGCAGAACGCCCTGATCCAGGACGGCCCCGTTCCGACCCTGTGCGCGCCGGGGGGGCCTTGCCGATTCACCCGGATCGAACTCGCGACCGGGCGCGCCACACGCCAGATCGCCTACCTGCCGGATGCGATCCCGCAGCGACCCCTGGTTCCGGGTGCCTACGCGGACAACGGCGTCAGCGAAGTGCTGATGATCGATGCCGATCGCATGCTGGTGCTCGAGAGCGCCTACGCGACCGGCGTCGGCAACTCGCCGCGCCTCTACGAGATCGACACGCGCAACGCCAGCGACACGCTGCCGCTGGAAGCGCTCGTCCCGGACAGCTACCAGCCGGCGCCGAAAACCCTGGTCGCCGACTTCGCGACGCTCGGCCTCTCGCGCCTGGACAACACCGAAGGCATGTGCTGGGGACCCTCCTTGCCGAACGGCCATCGCATGCTGGTGGTGGTGAACGACGACAATTTCAATCCCCTGCAGATCACGCAGTTCGCCGCATTCGAATTCACGGGATAAGTCATGAACATCGCAGTCACCTTCCTGCCTCGCCGCGAGGCGGCCCCCTTGCCGCCGATCGCCTTCATCGGCGGCGGCAACATGGCGAGCGCCATCATCGGCGGGCTCGTCAAGCAGGGAACGCCGGCCGACGCCTTCGAGGTCGTCGAGCCCTTTGCAGAAGCCCGCGCCCGGCTGGCGCACGACTTCGGCATCGTCGCGCAAGCGCAGGCAGGCAGCGCGCTCGCCCGCTGCGAGGTGATGGTCTGGGCCGTGAAGCCGCAAACCTTTGCGGAAGCCGCACGGCCGGTACGCGCCATGGGCGGTGACGCCCTGCATCTGAGCGTTGCCGCGGGCATCCCCTCCGACAGCATCGCCCACTGGCTCGGCACCGAACGCATCGTGCGCGCGATGCCCAACACGCCGGCCCTGATCGGCCGCGGCATGACCGGGCTCTACGCCCGCGCGGCGGTCGACGGCGATGACCGAAAGCGGGTCGAGCAGGTGCTGGACGCCACGGGCGATCTTCTGTGGGTCGATGCCGAAAGCGCACTCGATGCCGTCACCGCGGTGTCGGGCTCGGGCCCCGCCTATGTGTTCTATTTCATCGAGGCCATGACCGAGGCCGGCATCGAGCTGGGCCTGTCCGCGGACCAGGCGCATCGACTCGCGGTGGGCACCTTCGCAGGCGCATCGGCCCTGGCAGGCGACGCCACCGATCCGCCGGCGGTGCTGCGCGAGCGTGTGACCTCCAAGGGCGGCACCACCCACGCCGCCATCAGTTCTCTGGAAGGGGCCGACGTCAAGGCGAAGTTCAAGGCCGCGATCCGCGCCGCACACCAGCGTGCCGGCGAACTCGCGCACGAGTTCGGCCGCGGCTGAGGACCGGCGCCGGCCTCAGCGCAGCGCGTAGCCGGCCGCGACGCCGGCGAACACCGCGAAGCCGAGCCAGTGGTTCAGGCGAAAAGCCTTGAAGCAGCCATCGCGCGTGCGCGCTCGAATCAGCCGCCAGTGCCACAGCGCCTGCGCGGCCGCGATGCCGATGGCAATGAAAAAGACCACGCCCAGCGACCGGCCCGCGCCGGCCGCTGCCCAGGCGGCCAGGAAGATCGCGTAGCTCGCCATG
Source organism: Variovorax sp. SRS16 (assembly GCF_901827165.1). Lineage (NCBI taxonomy): Bacteria > Pseudomonadati > Pseudomonadota > Betaproteobacteria > Burkholderiales > Comamonadaceae > Variovorax > Variovorax sp. SRS16. The sequence continues at coordinate 561,044 of NZ_LR594666.1, read as the reverse complement.
ACGATGGGCACATCGAAGCGGCCGAAGGTGATGGCCGAGGTCTTCATGCCGATCTTGAGGTCATCGTCGCGATCGACCATGGCGTACTCGGTGTCGTAGGCCAGCACCCAGAACAGATTGCCCGCCAGCAGCCACCAGGCCAGCCCGGGCACGCTGCCGCGCACGGCGGCGAATGCCATCGGAATGCCGAAGCTGAAGGCAACGCCCAGCACCGCCTGCGGCACCGAGACGAAGCGCTTGGCAAACGGATAGACCAGCGTGATGGCCAGCGCCGCGAAGGACCACAGCACCGTGACGCGGTTCGTCGTGAGCACGAGCCCGAAGGCAGCCAGCGCGAGCACGGCACCGAGCGCGAGCGCCTCCTTGACCGAGACGGCGCCGCGGGTCACCGGACGCTGGGCCGTGCGCTTGACGTGGCGGTCGAAGTCCCGATCGGCCACGTCGTTGATACAGCAGCCTGCGCTGCGCATCAATACCGTCCCCGCCACGAAGACGATGAGCAGATGCCAGCCCGGCCAGCCGTCGGCGGCGAACCACAGCGCGCCCAGCGTGGGCCAGAGCAGCAGCAGCCAGCCCGCCGGGCGGTTCCAGCGAATGAGATCGAGGTACAAACCCACCCCCGTTGCTTGCTCACTTCGCGTAGCCGCCTCCCCCCTCAAGGGGGCAACACCAGCGGCCCGGCGGAGCCGGTTCCACGGTGTTTCCGGCTTCAATGGCAACACCTCAATCTTCCAGAAGCGAGCGCAGCATCCAGGCCGTCTGGTCATGCACCGTGCAGCGCGCGGTGAGCATGTCGGCGGTCGGGTCATCGCCGGCCTCCTCGGCAACGGGAATGAATTCGCGCGCAATGCGCGACACGGTCTCGTGGCCCTTGACCAGGATGCGCACCATCTCCATCGCCTTGGGCGGGTTCTGCGGCACGTCGGGCACCGTCGCGATCTTGCTGAATTCGGCGTACGAACCCGGCGCGTAGTGGCCGAGTGCGCGAATGCGCTCGGCAAGGATGTCGGTCGAGCCCCAGAGCTCCGTGTACTGGTTCATGAACATCGCATGCAGCGAGTTGAAGTGCGGGCCGGTCACGTTCCAGTGGAAGTTGTGCGTGGTGAGGTAAAGCGTGTAGGTGTCGGCGAGCACGCGGCTCAGGCCTTCGGCGATGGCCGCGCGGTCCTGCCGGTCGATGCCGATGTTGATGATCGGCGCGTTGCGGCTGCCGGATTCCTGTGCGACCACGGCACCACCCTTCTTGGGCACCTTGCCAGCCGAAGCCGACGGCGCGGCGGAAATGGTGGACTTGGTTTTCTTCACGACTTTGGCCATGTGATGGATTCTCTTTGGGGATGATGGACACGCAAACTTTAGAGGCCGCATCCCGCCTGCGCAACAGCCGCACTCTATCGCAGCGATACGCGCTCGACCCGCTTGCTACGAGAGGCGCGTGACGCCCGGCAATTCGCAGGCGTAGATGGCATTGCGCAAGGCCGCGATCGCTTCATAGCGCGTGAAGCTGCGGCGCCAGGCCAGCGCGACGCGCCGCGTCGGCGGTTCGCCGCCATGCGCATCGCGCACCGGCAGATAGCGCACGATCTGCTCCGGCTCCTTGCGGCCCTTGGCTCTGGGCTTGAGCGCATTCGCCGGCACCGAAAGGCGCGGCACCAAGGTCACGCCCATGCCCGAGGCCACCATGTGCTTGATGGTCTCGAGCGACGAGCCCTCGAAGCTCTTGCGGATGCCCTCGGCGTTGCTCGAGAAGCGCGCGAACTCAGGACACACCTCGAGCACATGGTCGCGAAAGCAGTGGCCGGTGCCGAGCAGCAGCATGGTTTCCTTCTTGAGCTCCTCGGAACTCACCGACTCGCGCTGCGCCAGCGGATGGTGCGCCGGCAGCGCGGCCATGAAGGGCTCGTCGTAAAGCGCAGCGGTCGCGAGGCCCGCATCGGGAAAAGGCTCGGCCATGATCGCGCAGTCGATCTCGCCGGCGCGCAGCATCTCCAGCAGCTTGACGGTGAAGTTCTCCTGCAGCACCAGCGGCATCTGCGGCGTGCGCGTGATGTTCTGGCGCACTAGGTCGGGCAGTAGGTAGGGCCCGATGGTGTAGATCACCCCCAGATTGAGCGGGCCGGACAGCGGATCCTTGCCGCGCTTGGCGATCTCCTTGATGCTGGCCGCCTGGTCGAGCACGCTCTGCGCCTGCTGCACGATCTGCTCGCCCAGCGGCGTGACCGTGACCTCGCCGGCGCTGCGCTCGAACAGCTTGACCTCGAGTTCGTCTTCCAGCTTCTTGATCGCGACCGACAGCGTGGGCTGCGACACATAGCAGGCTTCGGCCGCCTTGCCGAAATGCCGTTCGCGTGCAACCGCGACGATGTATTTGAGTTCGGTGAGTGTCATGGCTTGCGGCAATTATGCGCAGGGGTCCGTGACCCGACCGTCGCGGGGTCTCGGCGGGCGCGCGCAACCGCCGGGCTTGTCCGCTCGATACCGGATGAAGATGCCGTCAGCCGATGGCCGCGATCGTCGCACCGGCCGCCACAAAGCCGCCAGTCGCCGCGAACATGGCGATGCGCCCGCTGCGGTGTGCCAGAACCTGCATCTCCATCTTCATCGCTTCCATCACGGCGATCACGCAGCCCGCCTCGACCTCCTCGCCGTCGGCGACCTTCCAGCCCTGCAGCGTGCCCGAGACCGGCGCGGCCACGGCGGCCGCATCCATCGCAGGCGCCGCGCCGGCCGGCGCCGGGCTCGCGCCGCCGGCAGAGGCCACGGACAGCCCGCGCAGCAGCTGCGGCGGCAGGCCCAGCGACATCCGGCGACCATCCACTTCGATCGCGGTGCGCATCAGCGTGGTGTCCGGCAGCGGCTCGGGGCGCAGCGCGGCAGGTTCGCCGTTCGCGAAGTCGGTCTCGATCCAGCGGGTGTGCACCTTGAAGGCATCACCTGACACGAAGTCCGGGTGCATCATGACCGCGCGATGAAACGGCAGCACCGTCGGCAGGCCTTCGATGCGGAACTCCTTCAACGCCCGCCGCGCGCGCGCCATCGCCTGCTCGCGCGTGGCGCCGACGACGACGAGCTTGGCCATCAGCGAATCGAAAGTGCCGGGCACCGTCGAGCCGGCAACCACGCCGCTGTCGACACGAACCCCGGGCCCCGAGGGCGCGTCGAAGACCTCGACCGGCCCCGGCGACGGCAAGAAGCCGCGCCCGACGTCTTCGGCGTTGATGCGGAATTCAAAGGCGTGGCCGCGCGGCACCGGCGTCTGCGTGACCGACAGCGGCAGCCCGTCGGCGATGCGCAGTTGCTCGATCACCAGGTCGATGCCGGTGGTTTCCTCGGTCACGGGATGCTCGACCTGCAGCCGCGTGTTGACCTCGAGAAAGGAGATCGCGCCGCCGGCACTGAGCATGAATTCGACGGTGCCGGCGCCGGTGTAGCCGGCTTCCAGGCAAATATCGCGCGCCGACCGATGAATGCGCTCGCGCTGCGCGTCGCTCAGAAAAGGAGCCGGCGCTTCTTCGACCAGCTTCTGATTGCGCCGCTGCAGCGAGCAGTCGCGTGTGCCGAGCACCACCACCTGCCCGTGCGTGTCGGCGATCACCTGCGCCTCGACGTGTCGCGGCCGGTCCAGGAACTGCTCGACATAGCACTCGCCGCGGCCGAAGGCCGTCACCGCTTCGCGCACGGCCGATTCGAAGAGCCCCGCCACCTCGTCCATGCGCCACGCCACCTTGATGCCACGGCCGCCACCGCCGAACGCGGCCTTGATCGCGACCGGCAGGCCGTGCTGCTCGGCGAAGGCAAGCACCTCCGAAGCATCCTTCACGGGATCGGCCGTGCCCGCCACCAATGGGGCACCGACCTGCAATGCGAGCTTGCGGGCCTGCACCTTGTCGCCCAGGCGCGCGATGGCGGACGGAGAGGGGCCGATCCAGACCAGGCCGGCATCGATCACCGCTTGCGCGAAGGCCGCGCTCTCCGACAGGAAGCCGTAGCCGGGGTGCACGGCGTCGGCGCCGCAGCGCGCAGCGACGGCCAGCAGCTTGGCGATGTGCAGGTAGGTGTCGGCGGGCCGGTGGCCATCCAGGCCGTAGGCCTCGTCGGCCATGCGCACGTGCAGCGCATCGAGATCGGGATCGGCGTAGACCGCGACCGATCGGACGTCGTAGTCCGCGCAGGCGCGCGCGATGCGCACGGCGATTTCGCCGCGGTTGGCGATCAGTACTTTTTTCATCGCAAGACTCTCACAGTTCGACGGGGCCGAGCGCGGCCACCGGTTGGAAGCGGACGCGGGCATTCACCGGGATCTGTCCCGCACGGTCCAGGTGATGGATGGCGACGGAGGCGATCACGGGGTAGCCGCCCGTCAGCGGGTGGTCGGCGAGGAACAACACCGGCTGGCCGCTGGGTGGGACCTGGAGCGAGCCGCGCGCAGTGCCCTCGCTGGGCAGTTCCGACAGCCGGGTGCGAACCAGCGGCTGTTCCCCGGCCAGCCGGATGCCGACGCGGCTGGACTGCGGCGTGACCTGCCACGGCTGGCTGCACAGGCGCTCGATGGCGTCGGCCGCGAACCAGTCCGTGCGCGGCCCGAGCACGATGTCGAGCACGACCTCCTCCTGCAAGGTGGGCAGGTCGGCCGGTGGCGTCTCGGGCGCGCCCACCACGCCGCCCGCGGTCACCGCGCGCACCCGCAGCACGTCGCCCACGGCCAGCGGGGGCGGGCCGACGCGGGCCAGTGTGTCGGTTGCGCAGCTGCCCAGCACCGGCGCGATGGCGAAGCCGCCACGCACCGACAGGTAGCTGCGGACGCCGGCGCGCGGCTCGGCCAGCGCCACGGTGTCGCCATCGGCGAGCGCGATGGCCTGGTAGCGCGCCAATGGCCACTGCGCACCGTCGGCACGGGTCAGCGCGAGCGGCCCGTCGGCGCCCGTCACGGCGACCACGGCATCGCCGCGGCAGGCGAACCGAAATCCGCCGTCGGCGATCTCCACGCAGGCCACATCCGATGCATTGCCGACGAGGCGATTGGCCGCCTGAAGTGCCCGCTGGTCCATGGCACCGGAAGCGGAGACACCTTGCTTGGCCTGGCCAAGTCGGCCACGGTCCTGCCACAGCGCCTGCAACCCCGTGGCGCGCACCTCGAGCGCGCTGCCGCCCGGCACGACGTCGGCATTCGAAGACAACGGCGCTGTATCCACGACCACAGACAGGCGCCGCGGCGACGCCGTGACGTCCACGAAGCGCACCGTGTCGCCCGGCTGCAGAAGCGCTGGCGTTTCGCGCGCCAGGTCCCACATCGGCGCGTCGGTGACGCCGACGATCTGCCAGCCGCCCGGGCTGGCCTGCGGATAGACCCCGCTGAAGCTGCCCGCGAGCCCGACGGCGCCTGCCGGAATCCGCGTGCGCGGCACAGTGCGCCGGGGTACGTCCAGGCTCGGATGTCCACCGGACAGATAGGCGAATCCCGGCGCGAAGCCGGTGAAGGCCACCGTGTAGTCGCTGCCGGTATGGCGGCGCACCAGCTCCTGCGGCGTGATGCCGAGCAGCCCGGCCACCTCGGCCAGATCCTCGCCCGTGTAGCGCACGGGAATCTCGATGCGCTTGTCCGCACGCAGCTCGCGGGCTTCCAGGGGGCGTTGCCGAACCTGGCGCGCGAGTTCTGCGGCCGAGATGGCGGTTGGGCGGAAAGTGATCAGCAGGGTACGCGCTGCCGGCACGAGTTCCTCGATCCCCGCAATGGGCTCGGCCCGCAGCGAGGCCTGCAGTGCAAGCGTGCGCGCGAGGTCGTCCAGCTCGACCAGCACGGCATTCGTGTTGACGCTGAGGATGCGCATCGTCATGAGGCCGGCGCATCCACGAAGGAGCGGATCGCCACGCCCGCCTGCTCGAGCCGAGCGCGCACCTGGCGCGCCATCTCGACCGCGCCCGGACTGTCGCCGTGCACGCACACCGACTCGGCCCGGATGCGCACCGTGCTGCCATCGAGGGCGGTGACGATGCCGTCCGACACCAGCCGCAGCATGCGCTCGGCCACTTCCTGCGCGTCGTGCAGCACCGCGCCGGGTTCGCGCCGCGATACCAGCGTGCCTTGGGGCGTGTAGGCGCGGTCGGCGAAGGCCTCGGACACCGTGCGCAGCCCCTGGGCCTCGGCCCAGCGCAGCAGCGGCGAGCCGGCCAGCGCGACGAGGCACAGGCCGGGGTCGATCTCGCGGATGGCGGCGATCACGTCGCGCGCCTGCCGCTCGTCATGGGCCATGGTGTTGTAGAGCGCGCCGTGCGGCTTCACGTAGCGCACGGAAGTGCCGGCGGCCGTCGCCAGGCCCTGCAATGCGCCGATCTGGTAGATCACGTCGGCCCGCAGGTCGGCGCTCGCCACGTCCATGTTGCGCCGGCCGAAGCCGACGAGGTCGTTGTAGGCCACGTGGGCGCCGACCGCGACGCCCCGCTCCTTTGCGCGGCGCAGCGTCTCGAGGATGCCGGCGGGGTCGCCCGCATGGAAGCCGCAGGCCACGTTGGCGCTGCTCACCACCGCCAGCATGGCGTTGTCGTCGCCCATGCGCCAGGCGCCCAGGCTTTCGCCCAGGTCGCTGTTCAAGTCGATCTTCATCGTCGGTCTCCGGCGCACGGCGTGCGCGGTGGGATCAGGTCAGTGCGGCGCCGATGGCATCGGCCGGGCCGTCGATCTTTGTCCTGCGAGGGCGGCCATCAGCGGTTCATCAGGAAGTACAGAAGGAAGGTGTTGACCACGAGCAAGGCCGCAGCGGTCGGCAACTGCACTCTGATCACCGCGTTCTTGTCGGGCAGCTCCAGCAGCGCCGCCGGCACGATGTTGAAGTTGGCGGCCATCGGCGTCATCAGCGTGCCGCAGTAGCCCGAGAACATGCCGATGGCCGCCATCACCGCCGGGTCGCCGTGGTACACGCCCACCAGCACCGGCACGCCGACGCCACCCGTCATCACCGGGAAGGCAGCGAAGCCGTTGCCCATGATGACCGTGAAGAGCGCCATGCCTACGACGTACACCACGACGGCGACGAAGCGGATGTCCATGTTGATGTAGCTGGTGGTGATGTGCGCCACCGCCTTGCCCACGCCGGCATCGGAGAACACCAGGCCCAGCATGCCCAGCATCTGCGGCAACACCACGGCCCAGCCCAGCGCGTCGGTCAGGCGGCGCGACTCGCGCATGCCCTGCACCGGTGTCTCGCGCGTCAGCCAGCACGCCAGCGCCAGCGCCACCACGCAGCCCACGCCCAGGCTGACCAGCGTGGTGTTCTTGGGGTCGAGCAGGAAGGCGTCGCCGATCTTCACCTTGCTCATCAGCACGGTGCCGATCACGGTGACCAGCGGAATCGCCAGTGCCGGCATGAACAGCTTGTTGCCCAGGCGCCGGGCGCTGGCCTGGTACTCGACCGGCGTCGGTTCGCGATGCTTGCCCGCGCCGACACCGCGCAAGCCGGCGATCACGGCCATGGCGATCGCGCCGACACCGACCCAGGTGGGCGGCAACCGATCGCCGATCAGGAAGACCAGCGCATAGAGGCCCCAGAAGAGCGCGCTGGTGTAGCGCTTGGGGTGCTGGCGATCGGTCAGCGTCATGATCGCCGTGATGGCGAGGATCAGGCCGACCAGAACGTACAGGAGCTGGATCGAGAGAATCATGATCAGCGGCCTTCCTGCACAGCGGGAACGGCGGGAACCGCCGGCTTGTCGGCCCCCTCTTCTTCACGCATCTCACGCGCGATCGACCGGTCCAGCCGGCGCAGCCGCCAGGCATGGATCACGAAAGCGGAGATCGCGGTCGGGATGCCCCACAGCGCGATGTGCAGCGGCTCGATGTCGATGCCGGCCTCGTGCAGGAAGGTGCTCATCAGGACGATCGCGCCGAAGGCCACGAAGATGTCCTCGCCGAAGAACAGGCCCACGTTGTCGGTCGCCGCGGCATAGGCACGCAGCTTGTGGTGAATGCGCTCGGGCAGCTTGCCGTAGCGGGCCTCGGTGGCGCCTTCGGCCATGGGCGCGAGCAGCGGGCGGACCATCTGCGGATGACCGCCCAGGCTGGTGAGGCCGACGGCGGCAGTGAGCTCGCGGGCCGCGAGGTAGACGATCAACAGCCGTCCGGCGGTGGCCGACTTGATGCGGCCGATCCAGTTCTGCGCATGCTGGCGCAGGCCGTGGCGCTCGAGCAGCCCGATCACCGCCAGCGGCAGCAGGATGATCAGCGGGAGGTTGCGGGTCTTGATGAACCCGCTGCCGATGGCTGCCAGCACCGCGGTCGGGCCGAAGCCCGCAGCGAACGCCGTCACGATGGCCGTCACGATCACCACCAGCATCGGGTTGAAGCGCAGGACGAAGCCCGCAATGATGACGGCCACGCCGATCAGCGGCCACAGAGAGATCTCAGGTGTCATGTGGGTCTTTCGTTGGAGTTCGGAATCACCTCGCGCAATGTGCGCCCGCACGCCAGGGCAACGCAAATTTCGCGCCAATCGATGAGCAATCAATTCAGAATGAACATATCATTCATATTTAATTGTTGAACAATCACATGTAGTTTGCCAAACAATCATGCCGCAACAACCCCATGAAAACCCTGAGCACAGCGCTGTTGGATGCGCTGCTTGCCGGGTCGGCGATCTGCTACAAAGCGCTTCCCCTTCCATGTCCGGCATGAACCCACTGGCTTCCCACCCTCACCCTGTTTCGCCGGCCGCCGCCTCGCAGACGCTCAACGAGAGGGTGGCCGAGCTCATCCGCCAGAAAATCGTCAAGGGCGAGTTCTCGCCGGGCCAGCGGCTGTCGGAGGCCGCGCTGGCCGACAGCTTCGAGATTTCCCGCAACACCCTGCGCGAGGTGTTCCGCACGCTGACCAAGGAAGGCCTGCTCAAGCACGCGCCCAACCGCGGCGTGTTCGTGGCGGTGCCGAGCATCGCGTCGATCATCGACATCTACCGCGTGCGGCGCCTCATCGAGTGCCAGGCGCTGGCGCAGGCCTATCCGCAGCACCCCGCCAGAAAACACATGCGCGAGGCCGTGGGAATGGCGCTGCGCTGCCGCGACAAGGGCGATTGGCTGGGCGTGGGCACGGCCAACATGGAGTTCCACATGGCGATCGTGGAGCTTGCCGACAGCGAACGGCTGAACGTGCTCTTCGCCCACATCCTGGTCGAGCTGCGGCTCGCCTTCGGCCTGCTCAAGGACCCCGAATTCCTGCACGCGCCGTACGTGGACATGAACATGAAGATCCTCGAGTTCTTCGAGGCCGGCAAGTTCACCGAGGGCGCGGCCGCGCTCAACGACTACCTCGTGCATTCAGAGCGCATCGTGCTGGCCGTCTATGCCCGGCGCATGCCCGAGGGCGGCCTCGACACCTGAGAAGAAAGAGCCGGCAAAGGGCCATGGCGCCGGCACGCTGCCCGAACGTGCTCAAGCCTTGAGGTACTCGGCCCTGGTGCCAAGCCATCGGTCGATGTGTTTCTCGGCCAGTGCGGGATCACGGTCGAGCATCCGCGGCGCGAGCTCGCGCGCCCAATCGAGCAACAGCACATCGGTCGCCAGGTCGGCAAAACGCAGCAGCGGCGCGCCCGACTGCCGCGCGCCGAGGAATTCGCCGGGTCCGCGGATCTCCAGGTCGCGCCGTGCGATCTCGAAGCCGTCGGCGGTTTCGACCATCGCCTTGAGCCGCGCACGCGCCGCCTCGCCGACGCGCCCGCCTTCGTTCGGCGCGTACAGCAGCACGCAAGCCGATGCTGCCGCGCCGCGCCCGACCCGGCCGCGCAGCTGGTGCAATTGCGAGAGGCCGAAACGCTCGGCATGCTCGATCACCATCAGCGAGGCATTGGGCACGTCGACGCCGACCTCGATCACGGTGGTGCTCACCAGCACCTGCAGCCGGTTGGCGGTGAAGCTTTCCATCACCGCCTGTTTCTCCGCCGTCGGCATGCGTGAATGCAGCAGGCCGACGCTGACCTGCGCGCCGAGCGCGGCGGCCAGCTCGTCGCGGGTTTCGGTCGCGTTGCGCAGGTCGACCGCTTCGCTCTCCTCGATCAGCGGGCAGACCCAGTAGACCTGGCGCCCCTGCGCGAGCTGCGCCCGAATGCGTTCGACGACCTCGTCGCGACGGTGTTCAGCCACCAGCTTCGTGACGATCGGCGTGCGGCCGGGCGGCAGTTCGTCGAGCGTCGAGACATCGAGGTCGGCGTAGTAGCTCATCGCCAGCGTGCGCGGGATCGGCGTGGCGCTCATCATCAGCAGGTGAGGCTCGAGTTCACCGACCGCCTTGCCGCGCAGCGCGAGGCGCTGCGCCACGCCGAAGCGGTGCTGCTCGTCGATGATGGCCAACGCGAGCTTGCTGAACGACACTTTCTCCGAGATCACCGCGTGCGTGCCGATCACGAGCGCCGCCTCGCCGCTCTCGACCGCGGCCGACATCGCATCGCGCTCCTTCTTCTTCTGGCTGCCGGTGAGCCAGGCGACGCGCAGGCCGCGCTCGGCCAGCAGCGGGTCGAGCCAGCCGACCAGCTTGCCGAAATGCTGGGCCGCGAGGATCTCGGTCGGCGCCATCAGCGCGCACTGGTAACCCGCATCAATGCAGCGCGCGGCCGCGAGCGCGGCAACCACGGTCTTGCCGGAGCCGACATCGCCTTGCAGCAGCCGATGCATCGGCACTTCGCGCGCGAGGTCGCGCGTGATCTCTTCGCCGACGCGCCGCTGCGCGCCGGTCAGCGCGAAGGGCAGCACGCCAAGCAGCTCGCGATGCAGCGAAGCGCCGGACGCCGCCGCATCGAGCACCGGCGCGCGCTGCGCCGCACGCGCGCGGCGCGCCTGCAGCTGCGACAACTGCTGCGCGAGCAACTCGTCGGCCTTGAGCCGCTGCCACGCCGGATGGCTGCGGTCCTCGAGCGTGGCCAGCGCCACATCGGGCGCGGGATAGTGAAGGAAGGACAGCGCGCGGCGCAGATCCCAGGCGCCGTGCGGCGCCGTGCCGGCCGGCAAGGTCTCGTCGAGCACTGCGCGCGCCAGGCCCGAGCGCACCTCGCGGCGCAGCACCGGCTGCGCCAGCCCCGCGATCGTCGAATAGACCGGTGTCAGCGCCTCCGGCAATTCGGTGCCCGCGGCCTTGACCGCCGGATGCATCATCTGCCGCCCGAGAAAGCCGCCGCGCACTTCGCCGCGCACGCGAACCCGCGCGCCCACCGCGAGCTGCTTCTGCTGCGAGGGATAGAAGTTGAAGAAGCGCAGCTGGCAGGTATCGCTGCCGTCGTCGACGGTGACGACCAGCTGGCGCCGCGGCCGGAACACCACTTCGCTCTCGGTGACCACCGCCTCGACCTGCGCCATGTCGCCGTCGCGCGTGTCGGCCAGCCGCACGATGCGCGTCTCGTCCTCGTAGCGCATCGGCAGGTAGAGCGCGAAGTCGACGTCGCGCACGAGGCCGAGCTTGCGCAGCGCCCGCTGCACCAGGCTCAGCCCCGTGCCCGGCGCAGGGGCCGGTGCGGGCTTTTCCGGAGTCGAACGCTTGGCGGCGGCGGGCATGGGACAATTCTGGCACTTGGCACGGGTCCGTCCGACCCTCGAGCAGCATGCGAACCTTCACCCTCTCCGATTTCGATTTCGACCTGCCACCCGATCGGGTGGCCCAGCATCCCGCCGCCGAACGCAGCGCCTCGCGATTGCTCGACGGCACCGGCCCCGGCGCGATCGACCGCATCTTCAAGGATCTGCCTTCGCTGTTGCGCGCCGGTGACCTGCTGGTCTTCAACGACACGCGCGTCGTCAAGGCGAGGCTCTTCGGCGAGAAGCCGACCGGCGGCAAGCTCGAGTTGCTGGTCGAGCGCGTATTGCAGGACAACGAGGTGGTCGCCCACATGAAGGTCAGCAAGAAGCCGCAGGTCGGCACCGCGCTGACGATGCACGGCGGCTTCAACGCCACCCTGCTGGGCCGCTGGCCCGACGAAGACGGCGCACTCTTTCGCCTGCGCTTCGACAACGCCGCGAACGAAGATCCCTATGCGCTGATGGCGCGCTGCGGCCATGTCCCGCTGCCGCCCTACATCACGCACACCGACTCGTCCGACGACGAGCGCCGCTACCAGACAGTGTTCGCACGCGTGCCCGGCGCAGTCGCCGCACCGACCGCGGCGCTGCATTTCGACGAGGCCCTGCTCGACCAGCTCGAAGCGCGCGGCGTGTGGCGCGCCAGCGTCACGCTGCATGTCGGCGCCGGCACCTTCCAGCCCGTCAAGACCGAGAACATCGCCGAGCACGCGATGCATGCCGAGCGCTACGAAGTGCCCGAGGCCACGCAGCGCGCGATCGCCGAAGCCAAGGCGCGCGGCGGCCGCATCGTCGCGGTCGGCACGACCACCGTGCGCACGCTCGAATCGTGGGCCAAGAGCGGCGAAGCCCGCGGCGACACGCGCATCTTCATCACGCCCGGCTTCGTGTTCGAACACGTCGACCTGCTGATCACCAACTTCCACCTGCCCAAGAGCACGCTCATGATGCTGGTCAGCGCCTTCGCGGGCTACGAGCACGTGATGGCGCTGTATGCCCATGCGATCCGCGAGCGCTATCGCTTCTTCAGCTACGGCGACGCGATGCTGCTCGCACGACAACCCTGAACATGTTGAATTTCGAACTCCTCGCCACCGACCCCGCGAGCCATGCGCGGCGCGGCACGCTCACGCTCAACCACGGCGTGGTGCAGACGCCGATCTTCATGCCCGTGGGCACCTACGGCACGGTCAAGGGTGTGATGCCGCGCAGCCTCGACGAGATGGGCGCGCAGATCATCCTCGGCAACACCTTCCACCTGTGGATGCGGCCCGGCCTCGACGTGATGGCGAAGTTCGGCGGTCTCCACTCGTTCGAGAAATGGGACAAGCCCATCCTCACCGATTCGGGCGGCTTCCAGGTCTGGTCGCTGGGCGCGATGCGCAGGATCAGCGAGGAAGGCGTGAAGTTCGCCTCGCCGGTCAACGGCGACAAGCTCTTCCTCACGCCCGAGGTCTCGATGCAGATTCAGACCATTCTGAACAGCGACATCGCGATGCAGTTCGACGAATGCACGCCCTACGACATCGACGGCCAGGTCACGACCGAAGCCCAGGCGCGCCAGTCGATGGAGCTCAGCCTGCGCTGGGCGCGGCGCTGCGCGACGGAGTTCGCGCGCCTCGAAAATCCCAACGCGCTGTTCGGCATCGTGCAGGGCGGCATGTTCGAGAACCTGCGCGAGGCATCGCTGGCGCAGCTGGTCGAGATGGACTTCCCGGGCTATGCCATCGGCGGCGTCAGCGTCGGCGAGCCCAAGGACGAGATGCTGCGCATCATGGCGCACACGCCGCACCGGCTGCCGGCGCACAAGCCGCGCTACCTGATGGGCGTGGGCACGCCGGAAGACCTGGTGGAGGGCGTGGCGCAGGGCGTCGACATGTTCGACTGCGTGATGCCGACCCGCAACGCGCGCAACGGCACGCTGTTCACGCGCTTCGGTGATCTCAAGATGCGCAACGCGCGCCACAAGAGCGATCCGCAGCCGATCGATCCGAGCTGCACTTGCCATGCCTGTGCGGGCGCGTCGGGCGTGCCATGGAACGAAGGCGGCCGCGACGGTTTCAGCCGCGCCTACCTGCACCATCTCGACCGCTGCGGCGAGATGCTGGGCCCGATGCTCACGACCATCCACAACCTGCACTACTACCTGAACCTGATGCACGAGATCCGCACCGCGCTCGATGCAGGGCGCTTTGCCGAATTCCGGGCGCAGTTCAAGGCCGAACGCGCACGCGGCGTCTGATCCGGATCAGAATCTTCGCCATGACCGCATCCACCACCTCCTCGGCTTCGGCGCGCTATCCATCGCTGTCGGGACGCACTGTGTTCATCTCCGGCGGCGCCTCCGGCATCGGCGAGACGCTGGTGCGCTTCTTTCACGCGCAGGGCGCGCGCGTCGGCTTCTGCGATCTCGACGCGGCCGCGGGCCACGCATTGGCAACCGAACTGGCCGCAACGAATGCGCCGCTGTTCTGTCAATGCGACGTGACCGAGGTGCCCGCATTCCAGGCCGCGATCGATGCCGTGCGCCAGCGCTTCGGGCCGATTGCCGTGCTGCTCAACAACGCGGCCAACGACCGCCGCCATGAGATGGCCGATGTCACGAGCGAAGATTTCGACCGCCTCGTGGCCGTCAACTTCAAGCACCAGTTCTTCGCCGCGCAAGCGGTCGCACCCGACATGCGTGCGCTCGGCGGCGGCTCGATCATCAACTTCGGCTCGATCAGCTGGATGATCAAGGGCGCCGGCTATCCGGTGTACCAGGCCTGCAAGGCGGCTGCGCGCGGGCTCACGCGTTCGCTCGCCCGCGACCTCGGCAAAGAGAACATCCGCGTCAACTCGATCGTGCCGGGCTGGGTCATGACCGAGCGCCAGCTGCGCCTGTGGGTCAAGCCCGAATCGGAAGCGCAGATCGACGCCGCCCAGTGCCTGCCGGGCCGGGTGATGGCCGAGGACATCGCGAGCATGGCGCTGTTCCTCGCGGCCGACGATTCGAAGATGTGCACTGCGCAGGACTACGTGGTCGACGCCGGCTGGACCTGAGCCGAAAGCTCCGGCGCGCCCGGCGCATCGGCCACCGTGCCGCAGGCATGGCAGAAGCGCGAGAAGGCGCTCTTGCGCGCCGTGCACACGCGGCAATGGTCGAACAGGCCGATGCCGCAATGCGGGCAGAAATCGATCTCGGTATTTTTCAGGTCGACCGGGCGCTCGCAGCCCGGGCATACGCCCTTGGCGAGCCGCGCGAGCGCCGTGTCGTAGCCCAGCTCTTCGCGGCGCACCAGGTCCGGTTGCGCCTCGGCCAGCTTCTGGCGTGCGAGATAGCGATTGAGCGCGACGATGGCATAGCGCCCCACGAGCACGGTCAGCACGATGCCGACCACGTACCGGACATAGCCGCCATAGCTCGGCAGGTAGGGCACCAGCTCGACGAAGAAGGCGAACAGCGCGAAGTAGATGAAGCCCCAGACGAAGGGCCAGTACTGGCTCTTGCGCTTGCGCACGAACAGCCAGCCGGCGATGACCAGGAGCGGCAGCGTGAGCGCGAGGCGATAGCCGAACACGCGCAGCTCGACGCGGCGGTTCTCGGCCTCCAGCCGGACATTGGCCTCGTCCTCGAGCACCGCGAGCTTCTGCTGCGCCTGCTGCTGCGACTGCCGCGCATCGAGCGCGATCTGGTTCTGCGCGCCCAGATCGCGCTGGGCCTCGTCCTCCTTCTGCTTGAGCACGTCCAATGCCTTGGTGCGCGCGACCAGTTCGCCATCCTGGTCCGGTTGCGCGGTGGCATGGCGCGTCGCGAGCCAGTTCGCGAAGGTTTCGCGCGCCGCGCGGCTGGCCTGTCGTGCGGCCGTGAGCTTCAGCTCGGCCTGTTCGCGCTCACGCTCGGCCTGCTGCCCGCTGCGCTCGGCCGCGGTGATGGTGGCGCGCAAGGGGTCGGCGGCCGATCGATCGATGAAGTCCTCGGGCCCGAGCGTGCGCTCGACCCGTGGCAGATCGCCCACGATCGTGCTGCCGAGGCCGATCAGGAAACCGGCGAAGGCCAGCGCCACCAGCCACAGACCGCGACGAAACCATTTTTCCGAAAGCCGCAAGGACTTGCTCATCTCGTTCCTCCTGACAGGGATTGCATGACGGTGCGCGCTACAGGCCGAGCACCACCGGCGCCGCGCCGAGTCCGGCGCGCGGCAGCCATTCGAACACCGAGTCGGCCGTCACCGTTTCGATGCGATCGGCAAAGCGCTTCTCGTTCGGATGATCGTCGAAGGCGACGTTGGCCGCGCTGATACGTCCGCCGAGCCGCGCGAGCGGGCCGAGCTTCAGCGTGGTCGGCTCGTAGCCCTTGAACTGCAGCCAGGCCTGCGCCTGTTCGCGCGTGCGGATGGTGGCGGGCTCCATGGCGGCGGCCATCGTCTCGATCGCCCACTGGTTCGACTGCTGGTATTTGCGGCCCCAGACATAGCTCACGATGCTGTAGGGCTCGACGTGCAGCCGTGTGATGCGCGCCGGTGTCTCGTTGAGCGCGGCCAGCATCTGGGCCTGCACGGCCGGCGTCGGCACCGACCACGCGGTCTCGTAGCGCCAGGGATCGTCGAGGAAGAATTGGCCCAGCCCCTGGCGATAGACCTCGGCCACCGCGGTGCCGCACTGGTTGAGCTTGTGCACCACGCGCCACGGCCCCGCCTCGGTCTTGTAGGCCCATCCGACGTGCGAATAGCGCAGGCCGTACTTGCTCAGGTCCTGCCCGGCTCGGGCCAGCAGCACCACGCGCGCGCCGCTCGCATCGAGCGCCTCGGACGTGCGCTGCGCGAGCGCCATGCCCTTGGCGATCGCGGCGGCGCTCGGCCTCACCTGCTCGCACGACCGGCCGGCGTGCGCGTTGAGCGGGAACAGGAAGATGCTCGCCAGGATCACGGCCGCCACCGTGGCGGCGAGCTGCAGCGTCGTCTTCAGCAGACGCAGCGAGCGCGGCACGCAGGCCTCGTCCTCGGCTTCGTAGGGGCCGAAGTTGGTCGGGATGCGCTTCACGACAGCCTCTCGTCGTAGAGCAGTGCGCGGCCGATCGCGTTGGGGATGAAGGCCAGCACCTCGCCCGCCGCCGACAGCACGACGCCGGTGCCGATCACGCTGATCGCGACCGCGGAGCCGACGCCGACCGAAGCCGCATGGGCCGCGCGGCCCGTCAGCCGAATGCTGGCCCGCGCACCGTCCGAGGCGCGCTCGAGCACGTAGACCGTGCCCTCCGCCACGCTTTCGACGGCGACCACCGACAGCGCCGCGCCGCCGACCGAGAGCGCCGCAGGGAGCGCCACCACGGCGCTCGCCGCAGCCCCGGTCGCCGAGGCAGCGCCGACCACCGACGCGACCGGCATCAGCGAGAGCCCGACCGAGGCTTCGCTTTGCGCGTGGGCGCTGAGCGGTGCGACAAGGCTGCCGGCCGCGAAACACGCCGCCATCCAGACAGCCAGAGCGATGAGGGACTTGTTGATCATGATGCGGTCCCTCATTCGTCTTGCGCGGCTTCGAGGCGGCCTTCACGGCGCCCCTGCACGCGCGCCTCGGCAAGATCGGCCTCGTGGCGGTCGCGCAGCGTCTTGGCGAGCGTGAACGCACTGCTGATCAGGAACAGCCAGCTGACGCCGAGGAAGGCGCGGTAGGTTTCGCTGATCTCCATCCGCAGCAACCCCCAGCCGGTCAGCCCCATGGCGGTGAGGAAGCCGCCCCACACCACCAGCTTCCACATCGGCGTATCGCCGGCGCCGGGAATGGCGCCGCGCTGGCTGTCGCGCACGAACTTCGCCAGCACGAAGGCCGCCGACAGGCAGAACACGTAGCCCATCACCATGAAGGCGCGGTCCAGCGTCGCACCGGGCAGCCATGCGAGACCGGTCGCACAGAGAAATCCCGCGAGCCCGAAAGAGATCCAGACCTGGGCCTGCCAGGCGCGCGTATCGCGCTGAATGGATGTGGCGAAAGATGAGGATTGCATGCATGCCTCGCGGCGTAGTGAAGGAGCGCGAATGATGGTTCGCGGTCCGCCGCAAAGGTGCAGATAAGTGCACCGGTGGCGATCTACAGCGCTGGCAGTATCCCTATTTGATACTCGAATGCAGCTGGCGCCGGGCCAGCAGGTCATCGCGCGTGAACGCCCGCTCGGTGCCCGCCAGACGGATCGCGATCAGTTCGAGCGCGTCCTGGGCCGGCGCGGGCGTCCCGGGCTGCAGGAAGATCATCGGGGTGGCCAGGCTGACCAGCACCAGCGTCCAGTTCAATCGCGGATGAGGCCGCCGGTGCTGCAGCCAGAGAAAGCATCCGCTGACAGCGAGACCGAGCGCGAAGCCCGCCACCACTTCGGATTTGGAATGCGCATAGAGCGCGAGCCGCGAGAGGCCGATGAGCATCGCGAACAGCAGGCCGAGCGAGGCCGCCGTCACGCGCACGCGGTGCTCCCAGTGCGAAGCCGTGAGCCAGCACGCGACCGGCCAGACGCTGGCCGACAGCGCCGTGTGGCCGCTGAAGCCCGTGAAGTTGACTGTGGCGCTGCCGATGCCCCAGCCCATGAACGCGATCTTGGAAGCGGCGATCAGGAAGCCGCCGAAACCGAACAGCAGGATCCAGATCAGCGCGGTCGGCCGGGTCGCGCGCCGAACGCCGAGCCACACCGCGATCCACAAGCCCACGGGCAGCAGGAATCCGCTGTCGCCGAACCAGGTGACGACCTGCCAGAACCCGACCGGAAACGGCAACGCCATCAGGTGCTCAGGAGCCCGGTCACGCGCGCGTGAAGCGCGTCGGGCGCGACATCGGCCGGCCGCATCGCGCTGCCGACGTGGAGCCCGACACGGCTGAACCAGCCGCGCCGGAACGGACGCACCATCGCCACGTTCTGCCCGCCGCGCACCTCGACGCGGCTGAAGTACGAACCCCAGAGGTTGGTCAGTGCCATCGGGATCACGGGTACCTCGAGGCCTTGCGCCCGCGCGCCGTCGAGGATCTTCATCACGCCGCCCTTGAACGGCTGCAGCTGGCCGTCGCGCGTGATCGCGCCTTCGGGGAAGATGGCCAGCAGGTCGCCTTCGCGCAGCACCTGCACGGCCTGGGCGAACGCCGCCTCGTAGGCCGCGGGGTCTTCCTTCTGCGGCGCGATCGGAATGGCCTTCGCCAGCCGGAACAGCCCGCCGAGCACGGGCACCCGGAAGATCTGGTGGTCCATGAGGAAGCGGATCGGCCGCGGGCTCGCCGCCATCAGCAACACCGCATCGATGAAGCTCACGTGGTTGCACACCAGCACCGCGGGCCCTTCGGCCGGGATGTGCTCGCTGCCCCGGACGTCGAAGCGGTAGACGAAACGCGTCAGCACCCAGGCCACGAAGCGCAGCAGGTACTCGGGCATCAGCATGAAGATGTAGAACGCGACCACCGCGTTGGCGATGCCGGTGAAAAGAAAGATCTGCGGCACGGTGAAGCCAGCCTTCAGCAGCGCGCCGGCAATGACCGCGCTGGCGATCATGAACAGCGCGTTGAGGATGTTGTTGGCCGCGATGATCCGCGCCCGGTGCGTGGCCTGGCTGCGCAGCTGGATCAGCGCATACATCGGCACGCTGTAGAGCCCCGCGAAGAGGGACAGCAGGCCGAGATCGGCCATCACATGCCAGTGCGCCGAGCGGCCGACGAAGACACCGAGCCCCATCTCCGCCGAGGCGGGCAGCGCGCGCGAGGCGAAATACAGGTCGATGGCGAACACGCTCATGCCGATCGCGCCCAGCGGCACCAGGCCGATCTCCACCTGGCGCCGGCTCAACGTCTCGCACAGCAGCGAGCCGATGCCGATGCCGACCGAGAACACCACCAGCAGCAGCGATGCCACCTGCTCGTCGCCATGCAGCACTTCCTTGGCGAAGCTCGGGAACTGGCTCAGGAACACGGCGCCGAAGAACCACATCCACGAGATGCCGAGCAGCGAGCGGAAGACCACCAGGTTGCCGTGGGCGAGCTTCAGGTTGCGCCAGGTCTCGCTGACGGGATTCCAGTTGATTCGCAGGCCCGGGTCGGTGGCCGGGGTGCGCGGGATTGCCTGCGCCACGCCGCGCCCCGCCAGCGCCAGCAGCACACAGGCCACCGCCACCGCGGTATGGCCGATCTGCGGCACCGCGACCAGGAGGCCGCCGGCCACCTGCCCGAGCAGGATGGCAACGAAGGTCCCCATCTCGACCACGCCGTTGCCGCCGGTGAGTTCGTGCGCCTCCAGCACCTGCGGCAGGTAGGCGTACTTGACCGGACCGAAGAGTGTCGAATGCAGCCCCATCAGGAACACGCAGCCCAGCAGCACCGCGGCATCCGCACGCATGAAGCCCCAGGCCGCGACCCCCATGATCACGATCTCGAGGTTCTTCACGAAGCGGATCATCTTCGTCTTGTCGTACTTGTCGGTGAGCTGGCCCGAGGTCGCGGAGAAAAGCAGGAAGGGCAGGATGAAGAGCGCACCGATCGCCAACCCCGCCATCGCCGGCGGCATCCAGTCGAGTTGGAGTTGGTAGGTCACCATCACCGTGAAGGCGAACTTGAACAGGTTGTCGTTGGCCGCGCCCGCGAACTGGGTCCAGAAGAAGGGCGCGAAGCGGCGCTGCCCCAGCAACGCGAACTGGTTGGCGTGCGCCGGCGCGTCGGGCGCGAGGACGAGGGAAGCGTCGGCAGGGATGGTCATGCGAATGCCCTTGCGGGTTCCTCAGGCCGTCACTGCGGCCGCGCCCGGATTGTGCCGCAGCGTCCGGCGACCCATGGCCTGCAGTGCATGGAGCACGGGCAATCCCGCGAGCGCGGCCGTCAGATGCTTGAGCGTGTGGCCGGATACCAGCTGATGCGTGGCCTGGAGGATCGCGCCGTCCGAGAACTCGAAGAACTTCGCCAACGCATAGAAGAAGACCACCCAGCCGAGCCTGAGCCCGACCGCGCCATGCATCGGCCTGCCGAGCGCCAGCGTCAGCACCAGCGCCATGCCGCCGAACTGGACCAGTCCCCATGGCAGCACGTTGCCCGTCTCCTCGCAGACACCCACCGCCAGCAGCCCGGCCGCCAGCACGAACCACGCGGCCGGCCAGCCGGCGCGTGCACTGACCCGTTCGCAGACGGCGAAGCCGACCAGCCCCGCGAAGACGACCGCCATGCCGGCGCGGTCCGCCGCCAGGCGCAGGTCGTCGGGCTGCAGGTGGTAGAACGCCGAGCCGGCGGCGGTGAGGATCAGGCCGGCGAAGAACATCCAGGCGCAATCGAGGGCATTGACCGGCGGATGGACCATCGATGGCGGCAGCGGCACCGCATCCAGCACGTCTTCATGCGCCCGGTCGAGCCAGTGCAGCCAGCGCAGGCCCCAGAGCCCGATGACCAGGAAGGGCAGGTTGCTGAGCACATCCATCGCGTTCGGCAGCCCGTGCCAGGCCTGGGTATCGGCGAACACGGCCGGCGGCAGTTCGGTCGCTTGCAGGTCCGGCCCGGCGACCGCGACCAGGGTCAGCAACGCGAACACGGACAGCAGGCCGCGCTCGCGGCGGGAAAGGGAAGGCAGCAGGGACATGGCGGGCTCCGAGAGGTGGCGGTGGGGCGGAATGTAGGTTGCCAACCCCCTCTCGGGCATCGAAAATCGATACGGAGCAATTTCCAACGCCCCTTGGTATCAACAGGCAATACTCTTCCCATGAGCACCACCGTCGACCTCGTCCAGGCCCTGAAGAACGAACTCAAGAATGCCCGCATGACCTATGCGGATCTCGCCAAGTCGCTCGACATGGCCGAGTCCAGCGTCAAGCGCATGCTCGCCAAGGGCGACATGCCGCTCACGCGGGTCGACGCGATCTGCCGCGCACTCAAGATCGATTTCGCCGAACTCGCCCGCCGCGTGGCCGACGACCAGCCCTTGCTGAAGGAGCTGACGCTCGAGCAGGAAAATGCCGTGGTCAAGGACAAGAAGCTGCTGCTGGTGGCGATCAACGTGCTGAGCCAGTGGACGCTGGAGCAGATCGTCACCGCCTACCGGATCAGCCAGGCCGAGTGCATCGGCTACCTGGCCCAGCTGGACCGCATCGGCATCATCGAGCTGCGTCCGCTGAACCGCTACCGCCTCAAGCTGGCCAAGACCTTCCGCTGGCGCCCGCATGGCCCGGTGATGGATTTCTTCCGCGAGAACGTGGTGCTCGACTACTACAAGGGCGGCTTCGACGGGCCGGCCGAAGGCCTGCTGCTGGTCCACGGCTCGATCAGCCGCTCGCTGGCGCCCGCTTTCCTCGAACGCCTGCAGCGCGTGGCCCAGGACTTCGCCCAGCAGCACCAGACCGACCAGAAGCTGTCGCCCAAGGAGCGCGAGGGCTATACCTTGCTGCTCGGCATGCGCAACTGGGAATTCGAGCTTTTCACGCGCCTGCGCCGGGCTTGAGCGGGTCGCCCACATGATTCAAGAAACCGGTTTCTGCGCTAGACTACCGATCGCAGAAAGCGGATGGTCCCCATCCCACCGATGGCGCAAACTCCCATGAACGCTCAGGTGAATCGCCGAAGGCGATTCGATCACTGCATCGTTGTTGATCAATCGCCGACTGGAGAGCCGCCGCGGCACGCGGCGCACCGAAGGAGCAAGCCCGCTGCGGGTCGCACGCGGGTGAATCTCTCAGGTACAAGACAGGGGGAGCGGCAGTCTGAACCCCGGGTGAAGGCCGCCATCCGCGCCGCCACCCGCCGTTCGTGCCATCCAAAAAGGATACGGACATGCGCGTGATTGTTCTGGGCGCCGGCCTGCTCGGCGTCGCATCGGCCTACTACCTGCAACAGCTGGGCCACGAGGTGACGGTGGTCGACCGGCACGCGAGCCCCGCGGCCAAGGCGCGCGGCCGCGTGAACCGCCATGAGGAAGGCGCCGCAGCGCAGCCGGCGGCACTGTCCTCATCCCCTGCCGGCACGAAGCGCAAGGAATCGGCGCTGTACAGCCGCCTGCGAAGGCACTTGGCCCGGCTGCTCGACCGTGCCATCGGCGAACGCCGCAAGCCCGATCCGTTCGAGCATCTCGTTCGCCTGGCCGCCTACAGCCGCGAAAGCGTGCGCGCGCTGAGCGACGAGGCCGGCATGCCCCAGAGCGCGCGCACCGCAGGCCTGCTGAGCCTTTACACGGACACCGCCGCTTTCGAGGACCGCACGGCCCGCGCCGCGCACTGGAACAGGCTGGGCTGCGAAGAACGCCTGCTCTCGCCCGAGGACGCGCTGCGCATCGAGCCGGCGCTGCAGGCGATGCGCATAGGCCTCGCCGGCGCGGCCTATGCGCAGGACGACCCGGCGCGCGATCCGGCCCAGTTCGCGGCCAGCCTCGTCTTCCTGTGCCGCGCGGCCGGGGTCCGCTTCGCGATGAAGCACACGGTGGTGTCGCTGCACGAGCGCGAGGGCCGCATCGACCACGTCGAACTGCGCGATGCCGGCGGCCGGCCCACGGCCATGCGCGCCCAGGCCTATGTGCTCGCGCTCGGCGCGGCCGGCGCGCCGCATGCGCAGCAGCTGGGCATCGCGATGCCGCTGCGCCACCTGCGCGAGTACATCGTCACGATGCCGGTCAAGGACGCCGCCCGCGCTCCGCGCGTGACCCTGCGGGACCGCCAGGGCAAGCTGCGCATCATGCGCATCGAGACGCCGGCGGGCGATTCCCTGCGGGTCTCGGGCTTCGCGCGCGACCGCCTCGACGAGGAAGGCGAAGCCGACTCCGATCGCTTCGACGCCATCCTGCGCCGCTTCGAGCAGCTGTTCCCCGGCGCCGCCGACACGGCGCACGCCACGCTCGAAACCGTCGGGCATGCGGTGAGCCGGAACGGGCTGCCCATGATCGGCAAGACGCGGCTGCCCAACCTGTTCCTCAACACGGCGCCCGGCGCGCATGGCTGGGTGCACGTCTGCGGCGCCGGCAAGTCGATCGCCCGGATCATGAGCGGCCTGCGGCCCGAACTCGAGTTCGCCTTCCGCGGCATGTAGGCCGGCGCAGGCCGCCTCGCGCTCAATCGGCGCCGGTGAAGACCGTCAGCACGCCGGTGTAGCCGTACAGGTGATGCCGCGCGATCTCGCCGGCCGCGAAGAAGCCGACCAGCGGCACGTCGCCGAGCGCATGCCGCACGATCTGCAGCTCCGCGCCGGGCGCGCCGAAATGCGGGCCGCCGCGGCCGGAGCAGCTCACGTACACCGCGCCCGCGATGCGGCGCGCGGGATGGGGCGCGGCCTCGGCCTCGCCGGCCGCGACCTCGCGCGCCGTCGCCAGCGTCTGCTCCTCGGGTTCGAGTTCCTCGCGGATCTCGGCACAGACGCGCATGAGATCGGCGCGCGCCGCCTGCGCATTGCGGCGGCAGAAGGTCATGCGCATGCCGGCTTCGGCGACGTCGGCGATCGCCACGCCGCGACGCGTCGGATCGAGCCCGATGATGTGCCGCACCAGCACGTCGGCGCCCAGGTCGCCGGTGCGCCGGATGCCGTCGCTGCCCGCATCGGCGAGACCGACCAGCGTGGCGCGCACCGCGTCGATCGCCTGCTGCGGCATGTCGAGCGACACATGCAGATCGGCCAGCAGCACGTCGAGCGCCGGTTCGCCGTCGAGCTTGAGCAGCAGGTTGCCGTCGGCTTCGGTGATCTCGCGTTCGCGCGACACGGGCTGGCAGCCCTGCGTGACGCGCGAGACCAGCCGCACGCCTTCGCCGAACACCACGCCCGAGAGGCCGCCCGAGAACACGCCGCCCGCCGCGCCATGGCCGCGGATATTGCCGTTGCCGCCGATCGCGAACTGAAGGGCGCCGCCACGCCCCGACGACAGACCGCCGAACAGATAGCCGGTGTCGGTGCGCTCGGCCATTTCCGCGATCAGCTCGGTGAGATCCTGCGTGGCGGGGTCGGCATGCACGAGCGCCGTGTGCGGCGCGAAGCCGCTCGTCTCGGAACTGGCCAGCGGTGCCACACCGGAGAACACGCGGTACTGGTCGCTCGGCAGCTGGCACAGCATCACGCTCAACGCGGGTTCGTCGAAGTACTCGGCATTGTTGGCCGCCACGCCCACCCCCACCGTGCCGGACCAGTCGGTGATCTCGGGCAGCTCGGCGCCGAGGTGATCGAGGATCTCCTGCGCATCGGCCGCGTAGTGGTCGGTGATGTAGAGCAGGCCCAGCGTGGGTGCGCGCGCGTAGTCGGGCAGCGCCATCTGCGCGCGCAGCTGGGCGAGCACGAGCCCGGCCGCCATGCGCCACTGCGGATGGGTGGCATGACCGGAGGGAAACAGTTTCATGGCCTCGGCTTTCTCTGTCTGGTCCGTTCGACCTCTTCGTCAGCGCTTGCGCGCCGCCGGCCTGGCTGCGGCGGATGGCTTTTTCGCGGCGGCCGCGGGCATCTTGCGTGCCGGCTTGCCGGGTGCGGCGCCCATGGCCTTGCCGACCGCATCGGCCAGCGGCTGGGCCATCGCGGGCACTTTCAGCTGGGAGGCGTCCTGCAAGGCCGAACTCGCGATCTGCTGGAACTGCTGCGTGAGCGCCCCCCACCATTGCAAGGGGTCGACGACGCCGGCGGCGTCCGGTGCTGACGCGGCAGCAGCCGGCTTCCGGGGGTGCTCGGTGTGCTTCGCTTCAGCGGCCGGCGCTTCCTCGGCCTTCGCCTCGGGCGCTGCCGCCGGCCGCGGCGCCGGGGCTGCTGCAGGCGATGGCGATGGCGATGGCGATGGCGATGGCGCGGCAGCCTGCCGCGTGAAGACGCTCGCGAGATCTTCCATGCGCACATTCATGCCGCGCAATGTCGAGAGCGTCATCTTCTGCACTTCGAGCGCCTGGATCGTGGCCTTGAGCGCATGGCCGTTCTGCTCCAGCCAGTACTGCACGGTCTTGAGTTCCTGGATGCGCTTGTCGACCTCTTCGACACTCAGCGTCGGCGCCACCCAGCTCGACAGGCTCGGCAGGCCCGGCACCGCGCTCGGGCCGGCCGATGCGCTGGCGCCCGCAAGGTTCTTGAGGAAATCGAAGCCCGGAACGAACTGGCTGAAGGCAAAGGGTTTGCTCGCATCGCTCATGGGAGATCTCCTGGCAGGTGGTTCTTGTGCGGGCAGCTTACTCCAAGGCATGGCGATTTCGAGACCCTCACTTCATGTGCATGTGATCGTGCGCCGACGCCCCGGCATCCGCGCCCGTGCCCACCGGGAGCTGGACCTCGAGCGAGCTCGATGCGCCCTTGGCGTCCTCGAAGCGCAGCGTCATCGGCACGGTCGTGCCCTTCACCAGCGGCTGCTTCAGGTCCATCAGCATCACGTGGTAGCCGCCGGGCGTCAGCTCGACCGTCTTGCCGGCCGGCAGCTCGAGCACCGGCATCGCGCGCATGCGCATCGTGTCGCCGTCCATCTTCATCTCGTGCACTTCCGCCACGCCGGCCGCAGGCGTCGACACGCCGACCAGCCGGGCACCCGTCGGCGCGGTGAGTTTCATGAAGGCGCCGCTGCCGCTCTGGCCCGGAACGGATTGCCGCACCCAGCCGTCGCGGACGTCGACCGTGGCCACACCGACCGCCACCACCTCGAGCCTGGCCGCGGGGTTCTCCAGCCCGGCGGTCGAGCTGCCAGAGGCCGGCACCTGCGCCCAGTCGGCCTGCCCCACGTCGCAGGTCTGCAGCACCTTGAACCACAGCACGCCGGGCTTCGCGGGCACCTTGCCGCGCAGCACGAACTCGGCATGCTCGGCCGTAGGCACGGCGGTGCCCGGCGACTCGGCGCTCCAGCGGACTTCGCCGGCCGCGCGCTGCACGTCGAGCTTCCATCCCGGCCGCGCCTGCGCATCGGCCAGCACGAAGCCGGCCGGCAGGCGCACGGCGATGCCGCGGGTCGCGGTGGCGTCCTTGCAGGCATGGCCGACACGGAATGCAGCGGTGTAGTCGCTGCCCGCGGTGGCGGCACCCGGCGACAGGGTCACGTGGGCCATGGCGCCGCCGGCGCCGGCGGCGAGGGCACATGCGGCAAGGGTCTTGAGAAGGGATGAGGAGGTCATGAGCGTTCCTTGGTGAGAAGTGGGAGTCAGAGGTCGAAGCGGAGTTCAGCGCTGAAGGTGCGCTGCGGATAGGGATGGAAGTTCCAGTACTGGTCGTTGTTGGCGTTGTCGATGCCGAAGGCGGCGGACCACTGCTTGTCGATCTGGTAGCGCACGCGCAGGTCGACGGTGAAGTACCTGCTGGCGCCGAAGTAGGCGAAGGCGTTGACGTCGCTGTTGTCGAGCGTCGAGTACTGCCGCCCGCTGTAGCGAGCAGCGACCGTGAAAGCCCAGCGCGCATCGGGCTTCCAGGTCGCGAACACGGTCGAGCGCCAGCGCGGCACGCGCGGCTGCCACTTGCCCACGGCGGCCGGGAAGGCGGCATCGGCCACGGTCTTCGAATCGGCAAAGGTCAGGCTGCCGCCGAGGTCCACGCCCTTCATGAACACGTCCTGTCCGGTGTAGGCCAGTTCCAGTCCGGTGGTGCGCACCTTGTCGATGTTCTGGACCGCCGACACCGTCGTGCCCGGGATCAGTTGGCTGAACAGCGCGTCCCGGGTGGTCTCGTGGAACAGCGTCGCGCGGGCGAGTCCGTTGCCGAGGTCCTTCTCGAGCGAAAGCTCGCCGGTCCACGACTTCTCGGGCTTGAGGTTCGGATCGTTGATGAAGGACAGCGCGCCGCCCGTCGTGGCGCCATACAGCTCGCCCACGGTGGGATAGCGCACGGCGCGGCCGACCGATGCCTTGAGCACGGTGTCCTTGGTCCATTGATAGGCCAGCGCGGCCTTGGGCGAAAGATCCGACTCGCTGCGAGCCGCATAGGACTGCGAGTTGATCCCTGCGGACGTGAAGCCGTCGCGGGCCTCCCAGTGCTCGTAGCGCAAGCCCAGCACGGCCTTCCACTTCGGCGCAAAAGACCAGACGTCCTGCGCCCAGGCGTTGTACGTTTGCGTGCGACCGCCGACGTCGCTGACCGGCGAGGATCCCGGGCCGTCCTGCCAGTTGCCCAGCACATTGGTCTTCAGGATGTCCAGCTCATAGGCATCGCGCCCGACGCCGAAGTCGACGATGTGCGCACCGCCCGCACCCTGCGGGCGCCAGGTGCCCTTGGCCGCAAGGGTGTTCCAGCCGGTGCCGCCCTGGTCCTGCAGCGTGCCGGCGCCGCCGATGGCCGCCAGCGGCAAGGCGACGGTGGGTGCGCGTTCGGTGTCCTTGGCATAGTCGTACAGGCTGGCGGTCACTTCCCAATCGAACACGCCCTGCGTGTTGCTCTTGACCGAAAGGCCGTGCATGTAGTGCGTCTGCGCATCGTCGGCGAGCGGGAACGCCGTCGGCGCGAGCGTGAAGCTGCGGCCACCGATGTTCACCGCGCCCGCATAGACCGGCAAGCCCGCCGCGTTGGTCAGATAGCTGGCCGGCCGGGCTTCGGCGCTGTTCTGCCAATAGCCCAGCGTGTAGGTCGCGCGGACGGTGGGCGAGAAGTCGTAGGCCAGCTTGAGCTTGGCATGGTCCTGTTCCGTGTGGTACTGGGTGCCGGTGCCCAGGATGTACCACGGCGTGTTGGTCGTGTTCAGCCCCGGGACGAAGCCGGTCACCGGCGTGCCGGCCGCGCCCGGTGTGCCCGAGGCGATGGTCGCCGTCGTGAAGGTCAGCGGCTGGCTGTTGCTGGTCGTGTGGTTGACGTCGATCCACCACGACCAGTCGCCGCTCCGGCTGCCGATCGAGGCGCTGGTCTGCCAGCTGTCGAAGCTCTGGCGCGTGTTGTACAGGTCGTTGGGTTGCGACGCATAGCCGGCCTTGACGTGCGCCTCCAGTTGCGTGGGCATGCGGGTCACGTAGTCGACCACGGCACCCGCCGAGTTGCCCGGATAAGCCGCAGAGAAAGGGCCGTACATCACGTCCACACGCTCGATCTCCTCGGGCGTCACCAGTCCCCAGCGCGGCGCGAAGTTGGTGCCGTTGGCGATGCCGTTGCCGAGGTAGTTCGACAGCAGGATGCCGTCGGCATACACCGCCGAGCGTGCGCTGTTGCCGGTGCCCGAGGCGCGCGTGGACAGGATGGCGTGGTTGTAGTCCCCGATGTAGCGCTTGCGCACCAGCAGGCTCGGAAAGTACTTGAGCGCATCCTCGCTGTCGGTGGCATTGACCGTGGTTTCGATCTGCTCGCCGGTGATGCCCTCGATGGTGGTCGGGATCTGCGTCGGCAGCGAGGTCGGGCGGCCACCGGTGACGGTCACCACGCCGAGCGACTTGGCGAGTTCGGGCGTGTCCTGCGCGAAGGCGGTCATGCTCCATGGGCAGGCGGCGCTGCATGCGAGCGCCAGCCAGGTTCTCTTCATTGGGGTTCTCCTCGGCCCGCGCGGGGCCGTGACTGCGAAGCACCACGCCCGTTCAGCGGGCGCCGTGCGGCGATAGCTACAGCAGGGTCAGAGGAGAACGGGAGGCCCGCGCGCCGGCAAGGGCGCAGCGGTGGCCGCGGCGATGCGCGCGGCCGGAATCGGCTGGACCGCGTGGGCCAGCGGCAGGATCGAGGGCATCGAGACGGCCGGCGTCGGCGGCGGCGGCGCGCCGGCCAGCATGCACAACGGGCAATCCATGTGGCCCATGCCCATGTCCTGCGCGCCGTCGTCCGTGTGCACGATCACCTTGACGGCGCCGGCCGCGGAGCAGACCAGCTCCATCGCACGCGGATGCACCACCGGCGAGGCCATCGCCACGCCCAGCGACGCGACGAACCACAACAGCACAAAGCTGCAGAGGCGGCGAAGGCGGCGCGGGACGGCGGTCATGAGACGGGGATTATCGGCCAGTCCGGCTCAGGGAAGGGGCAACATTCGTGTCACGCGAAATCCGCGCGCCGCCATCAGCGCCGGAAGGCCGAGCGGCCCGATCATGTGCAGCGCGCCGACGGCGCCGAACACGCGCTGGCCTTCGGCATGCAGCCGCGCGATGCCGTCGGCCAGATGCGGGTTGCGGTCGTCGAGCAATCGCCGGAGCATGCGGCGGTCGGCGGCCGTGTCCATGCAGCCGCACCACTGCGCATAGCGGTCCAGCTTGGACCCATCGCTGTGCGCCCAGGCCTGTGCGAGCTCGCTGGTCTTCGTCGCGCTCTGGCCGGCCTCGAGTTCGTCGAGCGCTGCGTCGACCTGCTCGCCCTGGTCCGCTTCGGAGCCGCCGGTCAGGGCCTTCCATTGCGCCGCCGCAGTTTCGAGGGCCACGACGGGCTTGCCGCGGCCGCGTGCCAGACCCGACAGAAAGGCCTCGGAACCGAACTGGGCGTACAGGCCGTCGGTGCGCGCGCTGAGCAAGGCCAGCGTGGTGGCCTGCAGCACAGGCGGCATCCTGGCGAGCGTCGCTTCGGGCACGCAGGCGCGCGCGGCCTGGCGGTCGAGCCGGCGCCGGCGTTCGGGCGTGAGCACGCGGGCCGCGGCAGCTTCGTCGATGGGCGCGGCGAAGGCGGCTTGCGTCGCCGGGTCGAGCGGGTCGAGCTCGAGCGCCACCGTGTCGCTCTCTGCCATGGCGCGCCGCACGGTCGGCCCCGGGAACATCCAGTCGGCTTCGCCCAGATGCAGCGTTCCGTAGAGCCACGAGCTGTGGCCGTCCTTGTCGATGCGCCAGAGGATCCCGCGATCGACGGCACGCTGCATCGCCGCGGCCAGCCCATCCCGGGACAGATCGGGCATCACCGCCGCCGGCGGGCAGGCAGGGCTTGCGGACTCGCCGGCCGGTGCGGCCTGGGCTGCGGCCGCAGCAAAGACCAGGCCTGCGCCACAGAGCGCGGCCCCTGCACGCAAGCACCGGGGCAACGTGCGGAGAAACGAGAAAAAGGTCACGGATGATCGGGCCTTGCGGCCCGCGGCGAGAAACGGAATGCGCATTCTGTCAGCGTCCCGCGACGGATAATTCGCGGCCATGCCTGGCCTCTATCCACGCGCCCTTCGCGTCCACGCAGCATGAGCGCTGTCGGGCCGATCGCCTTCCGCCTGGCCGCGCTGATCGTCGGCGGCCTTTTGCTGGCCAACGCCGCGCAGGCGGTGCAGGACTGCGAACTCGACGGCCGGAGCGTCAATCCCGCCAATGGCAACACGACCGCCGGCAAGTCCGGCCTGATGCGCTGCAAGGACCGCGACACCGGCGTGCTGATGCGCGAACAGCAGCTCCAGAACGGTGTCTTCATGGGCCTGGCGCGCTTCTACGAGAAAGGCAAGCTGGTCAAGGAACAGAGCGTGAACGAGCGCGGCAACATGGATGGCCCTGCGCGTGAGTTCTCGCCGACCGGCCAGGTGCTGCGCGAAGCGGTCTACGACGACGGCCGCGAGACCGGCCTGGTGCGCAACTTCTATCCCGGCGGCTCGCTGCGGCGCGCCGCTTTCTATGCGGAGCCGGGCGGCGAACGCGCGGCCGTCGACTTCACGCCCTCGGGTCGCCTCGCATCGCTGCGCTGCGGCGACAAGCCGATGCTGGCGCCGGCGGCCGACGACGCGCGGCTGTGCGGCTTCACCGACGGCCCGTCGCAGGTCGAGCTCTACGACAGCAAGGGAACGCTGCGCTCGCGGCTCTCGTACGCCGCGGGCAAGCGGGTGCGCAGCGAGGACCTCTACGACAACGGCAGGCCCGCAGCGCAGGACGAGATCGTCGGCAACCAGCGCACCGAGCGCAGCTTCTCCTCCGAAGGCATCAAGCGGCGCGAGGTGGTGTCCACGCTGAGCGAGCGCGGTGCGATCAGGCAGCGCGTGCAGGAGTTCTCCGAGCGGGGCACGCTGGTGCGCGATCAGCGATGGAACGCGGCCGGCGATCCGCTCAGCGACGACAGCTACTACCTCAACGGCCAGCCGCGCACGAAGGCGATCTACAGCGAAGGCGATGCGCCGCGCACCGTCGAGATCAACGAGTTCCACGACAACGGCCAGCCCGCGAGCTCCGGCCGCTTCCTGGTCATCGACCGCTTTCGCCGCACCGCCGTGGGCGTGCATCGGCGCTTCAACGACAAGGGCACGCTGATGGCCGAATCGGTCTACGACGACAAGGGCCGCATCACGCGCGAACGCACCTGGGACGAGAACGGCCAGGTCCAGCGCGACGACGAGGTCTTCGCCGACGGTTCCCGCAAATCCTATTCAAGATAGCGCTCGCAAACGCGAGCGCTATCTCCTTCCAGAAACACCGCGGATCCGGCTTTGCCGGTCCGCCGGTGTTGCCCCCGGCAGGGGGTTGGCGAAGCGACACGAAGTGCGCGCAGCCTGGGGGCGAGCAACAATCAGTCCAGCTTTATGTTGGCGGCCTTGATGATGGGACCCCAGCGTTGCGACTCGGCACGCGACAAGGCAGCGAACTGCTCAGGACTTCCGGGCATCGCTTCCATGCCGAAGTCGTTGAAGTGCTTCTGCACCGCGGGCGCGCCGAAGGCACGGTTGAGGTCGGCATTGAGCCGGTTGACGACCGCGGGCGACAGCCCGGCCGGGCCGAGGATGCCCTGGAACGCGAACACCTCGGTATGGGGCACACCCACTTCGGCCAGCGTCGGCACGTCGGGCAAGAGCTTCGAGCGCGCGCCCGAGCCGATGGCGAGCACGCGCACCTTCTTGCTCTGCATGATCGACAGCCCCGAGGCCAGGTCCAGGAACATGCACGGCACCTGGCCACCCATCACGTCGGCCATCGCGGGCGCCGCGCCGCGATAGGGAATGTGCGTGATGAAGGTGCCGGTGTGGTTCTTGAACAGCTCCATCGCGAGATGGTGCGGCGAACCGTTGCCGGGCGAGGCGTAGTTGACCTTGCCCGGGTTGGCCTTGACGTAGGCGAGGAAGGACTTGAAGTCCTGCGCCGGAAAGGCCGGGTTCACCACCAGCGCGAGCGGGAACTTGCCGATCGCGCCGATGTAGCTGAAGTCCTTGGCAGGGTTGAAAGGCAGCTTGCTGTACAGGTACTCGTTGAAGGCCAGGAGCGCGTTGTCGGCCGACATGATGGTGTAGCCGTCGGGCTTGGACTTGGCGACCAGGTCGGCACCGATGTTGGTCGACGCGCCGGGCCGGTTGTCGATGATGATCTGCTGGCCCAGCGTCTGGCGCATCGCCTCGGCCAGCGTGCGCGCGATCACGTCGGTGCCGCCACCTGCCGGGTACGGCACGATCCAGCGGATGAGCTGCTCGGGATAGCCTTGCGCGCGGGCCCACGGCGCGGCGGCGGCCGTCGCGCCGGCGGCAAGGGTGGTGAGCAGTGTTCTGCGATCCATCGGTCAGTCTCCTGGTGGTTGGAAAAATTCTTGTCGAAGAAACTCAGCCCACGCGTCCCATCGCCGCCGCGGCGGACAGCGATGGCATCGGCAGACCGTCCAGCGCCTGCGCCAGCGCGGTCCGGCAACGCGCCTCGTCGCCGATCTGCTCGAACAGCAGCAGCGCGAGCCGTGCGAGGAACAACGATTCTCGCTCGACACCCGCCTCGCTGATGGCGCGCGCGCAGTCGGCATACAGCCGGTCGCGCGCATCCGGATTCAATGCCGTCATGCGGATCCCCTTTCTGCGAGCGCCGCGGCGCGCGCCAATGCCAACCTGAACGCGCCGACGGGCACACGGCGCCAGCGCGCGGCCACGTGGCCATCCGGACGCAAGAGGTAGACGGCGCCCTGTTGCGCGCCCAGCGCAGCGAAGACCGCCTCGGGCGCAGTGCCCGGAGGGAGCTCATGCCGCACGACCTGCAGCGGACCCGTCCGG
The DNA here is from genome assembly GCF_901827165.1 of Variovorax sp. SRS16. Classification (NCBI taxonomy): domain Bacteria; kingdom Pseudomonadati; phylum Pseudomonadota; class Betaproteobacteria; order Burkholderiales; family Comamonadaceae; genus Variovorax; species Variovorax sp. SRS16. Next base: position 527,785 of record NZ_LR594666.1, on the reverse strand, counting down.
GCCTCGGCGATCTCGTCGGCCAGCGCGGCATCCATACGGTCCATGTTCAGCACGAGCACGGTGAACGCCGGCCCCAGCCGATCGCTCAGATGCAGGTCCGGCGCGAGCCACTGCTCCGGCATCGCCTCACCGGGCACCGGCCCGGCCGCAAGCGCATCGCTTTCGCTGGACAGCGGCGAGCCCTCATAACGCACCGCCTGCGTCTGCCGCGGATTGATCAGGTTGGCGATGCCGCGGTGCGCGCCTGACAGCGACAGCGCCGCCTCGCGCAGCAGATCGAAGCCGCGCGACGGCGGCGACATGAACTCGGTGCTGCGCATCGCGCTCTCGGCGTTGATGTGGAAGGCCGCGATGCGCTCCTGCGAATAGCTGTCGAGCAGCGACGCATCGGCCACGCCGCGCGCCACCAGCGCCAGCTTCCACGCCAGGTTGTCGGCATCGTCGAAGCCCGAGTTGAGGCCGCGCACGCCGAAGATCGGCATCGCGTGCGCGGCATTGCCGGCGAACAGCACGCGGCCGTGGCGGTAGCTGCCGAGCGTCATCGCGCCGGCGCGATAGACCGAGGTCCAGACCGTCTTCCACGGCAGATGGCCTTCGCCGATGGCTTCGAGATGGCGCTGCACGAAGGCCTGCACCGCAGCCGGCTGCAGCGCTTCTTCGGTGCTCTGGCCGGCGCGCAGCTGGTAGTCGATGCGCCAGATGTCGTCGGGCTGGCGGTGCATCAGCACGGTCGAGCCCGGGTTCCACGGCGGATCGAACCAGGCACGGCGCTCGGTCGGATGCGTGCTGTGCAGTTCGATGTCGATGATCACGTAGCGGCCCTCGTAGGCCGTGCCTTCGAGCTCGAGGCCGAGCGACTTGCGCACGAAGCTCTGGCCGCCATCGCAGCCGGCCAGCCATGCGGCATGCAGCGCATAGGCGCCGAGTGCATTGCGCGCCTGCAGCGTCAGGCCCGCGGCGTCCTGCGTGAAGCCGGCGAGCTCGGTGCCCCAGCGGATGTCGATCAATCCGGGTGCGGCCTCGTTGCGGCGCACGATCTCGTCCAGCAGGTACTGCTCGATGTAGTACTGCTCGAGGTTGATCATCGGCGGCAGCTTCTGATGCGCATCATGCGGCATCTCGAAGCGGAACACCTCGTCGGTCTTGTAGATGCTGCGGCCGACGGCCCAGGGCAGGCCCTTCGCCAGGAAGGCAGGCAGCGCGCCGAGGCGCTCGACGATCTCCAGGCTGCGGCGCGAGATGCAGCACGCGCGGCTGCCGACACAGACCGTGTCGTCGGCTTCCAGGATCACGCTGCGCACGCCATGGTTCGCGAGGCCGAGCGCGAGCGACAGCCCGACCGGCCCGCCGCCCGCGATCACGACCGGATGGCGGCCCGGCTCGATGCCCTCTTCCAGCGCCGGCAGCCGGGGCGCGAAGCGCGTGTAGTGGAACGCGCCGATCGAGGGCGGCAGTGCGCCGGCCTCGGGCGGCAAGGGCCCGGTCGCGGCATCGCCCGCACGCGCGGCCGGCGAAGAAGTGGAAGCGGTGATCGCGGTGTCCATGCGAAGGGATTGTCCGCATGCGCTCGCGAAGCCGATGTCGTAACTTCGTACGAAGTGACAACCCTTGGATGCCGATGAAGCGCTGGCCTCTGCATGCCACCGAGCGCGACCTGGCGGCGCCCGTGGTCCGCGACGTGCTCGCCGGCATCGGCACGGCGCACCTGGCGGCCAGCTACCTTGCGGCGATGCAGCGCGTGCTGCCGGTCACCTTCTGCACCGTGTTCGCGGTGGGCAGCAGCGGCCGCATCGAGACGGTGTCGGCCGCGAGTTCCTATGGCAACACGGCCGAGCGCACCGCCGAACGCTATGTGGCGCAACGCTTCGACCTGCTCGATCCCAACATGGTCTGGCTCGCCGCGCGCAAGCTGCCCCAGCGCGCGCAGCTATGGCTTGGGCATCACCATGCGTCGGACGTGGCGGACCCGGCCTATCGCGCGGCCTGCTACGGCGACGTCGGCATCCGCGAGCGCGCCTCGGTGTTGCTGCTGCTGCCGACGGGTCAGCGCGCAGCCGTGAGCTTTTACCGAAGCCTCGCGCAGCCCGATTTCAGCGCCGCCGATTTTGCGCTGCTCGAAGCGCATGCCGCGCTGCTGGCCGATGCGACGGCCGCGCACGGCCGCAGCGCCGTCGCCGCGCGCGAGGCCGTCTCGCCGGCCATGGCCTCGCGCCTGCTGGTGCTGAGCCTGCGCGAACGCGAGGTCGTCGGCCATCTGCTCGCCGGCAAGACCGCGAAGGAAACCGCGCGCGACGTCGGCATCGAGCTCACGACGGTGCGCACGCATCAGTACCGGGCGTTTCGGCGGTTGGGGATTCGCACGCTGAAAGAATTGCTGATGCTCTGAAGGGCCGGCCCGCAACGAACCCGCAACGGGCAAGCTGCAACCGACGCTACTTGGCAGCGCCCGGCGCCACCACTTCCTGCTCGATCGCCCCGAAGATCGAATGCCCATCCGTCCCCTTCATCTCGATCCGGATCGTGTCCCCGTACTTCATGAACTCGGTGCTCGGCTGCCCGTCCTGGATTGTCTCGATGCAGCGCTTCTCGGCGATGCAGCTGTAGCCCTTGGGCCAGTCCATGCGGCCGTTCTTCTCGACGCCCTTGTTGCTCACCGTGCCGCTGCCGATGATGCTGCCGGCGCGCACGTTGCGCGTCTTGGCGATGTGCGCGATCAACTGGCCGAAATGGAAGGTCATCTCTTCGCCCGCATCGCACATGCCGACCTTGCGGCCGTTCCAGGTGCTCTGCAGCGCGAGGTGCACGCGGCCACCCTGCCACGCTTCGCCGAGCTCGTCGGGCGTGACGGCGACCGGGCTGAAGGCGGTCGCGGGCTTGCTCTGGAAGAAGCCGAAGCCCTTGGCGAGTTCGGCCGGGATCAGGTTGCGCAGGCTGACGTCGTTGGCCAGCATCAGCAGGCGGATGCCGTCGAGCGCCTGCGCGGGCGAAGCGCCCATCTTCACGTCGCCGGTGACGACCGCGATCTCGGCCTCGAAGTCGATGCCGAAAGCCTCGCTGCCGGCCACGACCGGATCGCAGGGGCCGATGAAGTCGTCGCTGCCGCCCTGGTACATCAGCGGGTCGGTGTAGAAGCTTTCGGGCACCTCGGCGTTGCGCGCCTTGCGCACCAATTCGACATGGTTGAGGTAGGCCGAACCGTCGGCCCACTGGTAGGCGCGCGGCAGCGGCGCCATGCATTGCGCGGGATCGAAGGGAAAGGCGTGGCGCGCGCGACCGGCGTTGAGCGCGTCGTACAGGTCCTGCAGCTGCGGGCTCATGAAGCCCCAGTCGTCGAGCACCTGCTGCAGGCGGCTGGCGATGCCGGTGGCGTAGTGGGCGCTGGCAAGGTCGCGCGAGACGACGACGAGCTGGCCGTCGCGCGAGCCGTCCTTGAGTGTGGCGAGTTTCATGGGTGGCCTCGGATGCCGGTGCGGCATCGCAACTAAACTGGTTGAACGGGCGGCAGTGTACCGAGGTGAACCTCGGGGCCGGCGTCCGATCCACTCCCGATGCCGACGCTCGCCGCCCCTGCCCTGCCCGCCGCCCCGCGCCCGCCCCGGCGCGGAATCGCGGCGCTGACGGTGGCGGTGGTGCTGGTGCACCTGGTGCTGCTGGGGCTGACGCCGGCCGCCGTCGGGCCACGGCCCTCGCCGCTGGCGAACAAGTTCATCACGCGCACCATCGTGATCGGGCCGCCGGCCGCTGCGGCGCCGGCGCCGGCGGCGACCGCAGGGGCCGAGGCCCGGCCGTCGCCGCCGAGGCCCGCGCGCCCCCGGCCCGCGGCGCGGCCGCGCGCGCCGGCGCCGGCACCGGCTCCGTCGCCCGCGCCGCAGCCCAGCCCCAGGCCGGACAGCGTGGCGACGCCCGACATTCCGCTGGAGCAATTGATCGCCCAGGCCAATGCGGCGGTCGCGGCGGAGCAGGCGGCATCGGCTGCAGAGCCAGCGGCATCGGCCGCCGCGACGCCGGCCGTCGCGGCGGCGAGCGGCCCCGCCGCGGTCAGCGGCGCAAAGGGCGCATCGGGTTCGGCGTCGGCATCTGCAGCCACGGCCAGCGGGGATGCCTCAGGCAACGTGGCAGGTCCGGTCGCGTTGCGCATCCCCGGCTCCGTCAAGCTGGCCTTCGCGGTCACCGGCCAGCAGGGCACTTCGCCGATGCAGGGCGTGTTCGGCGAGCTGACATGGCTGCAGGACGGCCAGCAGTACGACGCCCGCCTGTCGCTCACCTTCCTGTTCCGGACGATCCGCACGCAGCACAGCGCCGGCATGATCGGCCCCACGGGGATCGAGCCGGCGCGCTTCTCGGAAACGCGCAAGACCGAGGTGGCCTCGCACTTCGTGCGCGACCAGGGAACGATCGTCTTCAGCAGCAACACGCCGAGCGTGCCGCTGATGGCCGGCGCGCAGGACCGGCTGAGCATCGTGATGCAGCTGGGCGCCCTGCTCGCGGGCGATCCGGCGCACTACCCGCAGGGCGCGGTCATCGCCATCCAGACCGTCGGCCCGCGCGATGCCGACATCTGGACTTTCAACGTCGAGGGCGAGGAAAAGCTGAGCCTGCCGGCCGGCGACTACACCGTGCGCAAGCTCACGCGCAACCCGCGCAAGCCCTTCGACGACAAGGTGGAGCTCTGGGTGGCGCCGGAACTGGGCTACCTGCCGGTGCGCATCAAGCAGACCCAGGCCAATGGCGACTTCGCCGACCTGCAGCTGCGGGAAATCCTGCCATTGCGGCAGTGAAACGCCCAAAACAGCACAAAAAATCCCGGTCCGTGCCTACAAGACGACAGCCGTCTTGAAACTGGCGCGTTGATTGCTATCTAGACACCATGAATGCCATCGACATCCTGACTGGACCCGAAATGCAAATGCTCTACGACTCCGACTCCTTCGTCGTCGTGCACGTGCAGCCGACCGAAGGCGAAGCGCCGGTCGCACCGCACGTGCCCGTGCTGGCGCGCCATGGCTTCGAGATCGTCGACAAGCGCTCGGGCAAGGAGGTCTACCTCGACGGCTCGTGGGCCGAACTGTTCCAGCAGCAGATCACCGCCTGGCAGCTCAAGACGCCGACCCAGGAAGAGGTCGAGGACACGCTCGAAGGCTACGCCGAGCTGGCGCACACGCCGGTTCTGGTGCACTGAGCTTCACAGGCCGGCTGCATGCCGCGGCGGGCTGGCATAGGATGAACCGGATGCCGCCCAGCCCATTCCCGTTTCTCCTCTCTTCGCCGCGCTGGGCGCTGCTGCTCGGCGCGATCGCGCTGGCCGGCTGCAGCGCCTTCGCGCCGGCCGACGATGCGCCGGTGAGTCGTCGCATCGCGTCCCTGCTTCCCGCCGACGCGCTGCTGATCGGCGAACAGCACGACGCACCCGCGCATCACCTGATCGAGCGCGAAGCGGTCCAGGCGCTGGTCGAGCGCGGCCGGCTCGCGGCGCTGGCACTCGAAATGGCCGAAGAGGGCAACAGCACCGGCTACCTCGACCGAACGGCCAGCGAGTCGCAGGTGCGCACCGCCCTGAGCTGGGACGACAAGGCCTGGCCCTGGAGCGACTACGGCCCCGCCGTGATGGCCGCGGTGCAAGCCGGCGTGCCGGTGGTCGGCGCCAACCTGCCGCGCGAGCACATGAAGGACGCGATGGCCGATGTCTCGCTCGATGCGCAGCTCGGCGACGCGGCCCGCGCCGCGCAGCAGGACGCCGTGCGCGCGGGCCATTGCAACCTGCTGCCCGAATCGCAGATCGTGCCGATGACGCGCATCCAGATCGCACGCGACCGCGCCATGGCACAGGCCATCGTCAAGGCGCGCGTGCCGGGCAAGACGGTGCTGCTGCTGAGCGGCTCGGGCCACACCACCAAGGCGCTCGGCGTGCCGCAGCATCTGCCGACCGACCTTCGCGTCAGGACCGTGCAGCTGCAGGCCGGCGCCGCGGGCGAACGCAGCGCCGCCTTCGACAGCGTGTGGCAGACGCCCGCGCTGCCCGAGAAGGACTACTGCGAAAGCCTCAGGCGTTCTTCTTGATGGAATCCGCGAGCGTGTTGACCAGCGTGTCGATGTGCGACTTCTCGACGATGTAGGGCGGTGCGATCACCAGCACATCGCCGGCCGGCCGCACCAGCGCGCCCTTGTGGTAGCAGTCCAGGAAGATGTCGTAGGCCCGCTTGCCCGGTGCGCCCGCGATCGGCGCGAGTTCGACGGCCGCGGCCAGGCCCAGGCTGCGGATGCCGATCACGTTCGGCAGGCCCTTGAATGTGCCGTGGAACGCATCGCCCAGCACCTTGCCCATCTCTCCGGCGCGCGCGAAGAGCTGCTCCTTCTGGTACAGCTCGAGCGTCGCGATCGCGGCCGCGCAGGCGACCGGGTGGCCCGAGTAGGTGTAGCCGTGGAAGAACTCCACCACATGCTCCGGCGCCGAGGTGTTCATCATCGCGTCGTACAGCTTGTCGCGGCAGATCACGCCACCCAGCGGAATGACGCCGTTGGTCACGCACTTGGCGAAGTTCAGCATGTCGGGCACGACACCGAAATAGTCCGACGCGAAGTTGGTGCCCATGCGCCCGAAGCCGCTGATGACCTCGTCGAAGATCAGCAGGATGCCGTGCCTGTCGCAGATCTCGCGCAGCTTCTGCAGGTAACCCTTCGGCGGCAGATACCAGCCGGCCGAACCCGCGATCGGCTCGACGATGATCGCGGCCACGTTGCTCGGATCGTGCAGCGGCAGGATGCGCTGCTCGAGGTCGGCCAGCGCATCCTCGGCCCATACCGGCAATTCGTTGTGGATGTACGCGTGGTTGACCGGATCGTGGATGAAGCGCATGTGATCGACGCGCGGCAGGAACGCCGAGCCGAACACCTTGCGGTTGCCCGGAATGCCGCCGACCGACATGCCGCCGAAGCCGACGCCGTGGTAACCCTTCTCGCGGCCGATGAAGACGTTGCGATGCCCTTCGCCGCGCGCGCGGTGGTAGGCCAGCGCGACCTTGAGCGAGGTGTCGGCCGCCTCGCTGCCCGAGTTGCAGAACAGCACCTTGTTGAGGTCGCCGGGTGCCATCGCGGCGATCATCTCGGCGGCGCGAAAAGCCTTGTCGTTGCTGACCTGGAAAGCGGTCGCGTAGTCGAGCGTGTCGAGCTGCTTCTTGATCGCCTCGTTGATGGGCTTGCGGTTGTGGCCCGCGCCCACGCACCACAGCGACGAGATGCCGTCGATCACCTTCTTGCCGTCGTGCGTGGTGAACTCCATGCCGTCGGCGGCGACGAAGACGCGCGGGTCCTTCTTGAAATGCCGGTTGGGGGTGAAGGGCAACCACTGGTTGTCCATGTTGAAGTCGTTGAAAGCCATGGGTCGCTCCTGCAGATTGCGTGCTGGGGAATGGCGATTCTGGCACCGACCGCATTTCCCGGCCGCCCTGCGACAATCGCCGCCCTATGACTCCCGCGTATATCCTGACCCTGTCCTGTCCCGACCGCATCGGCATCGTGCACGCTGTCTCCGGCTTCCTGCTCGAGCGCGGCGGCAACATCGAGGAAGCGGCCCAGTACAACGACCGCGGCACCGGCCTGTTCTTCATGCGCGTGCGCTTTGCCTGCAGCGAGCACGGCGAAGCCGCGCTGCGCGAGCAACTCGCGGGCTTCGCCACCGGCTTCGGCATGAACTGGAAGCTGCATGCGGCCGCCGAGCCGATGAAGACCGTGATCCTGGTGAGCCGCGAAGGCCACTGCCTGAACGACTTGCTGTTCCGCTGGAAGAGCGGCCTGCTGGCGATCGACATCCGCGCCATCATCTCGAACCACCGCGACTTCTACCAGCTGGCGGCCAGCTACAACGTGCCCTTCCACCACATCCCGGTCACGGCCGCGACCAAGGCGCAGGGCGAGGCGAAGCAGCTCGAGATCATCGAGGCCGAGGGCGCCGAGCTGGTGGTGCTGGCGCGCTACATGCAGATCCTCAGCAACGACCTGTGCGGCAAGCTGGCGGGCCGCGCGATCAACATCCACCACTCCTTCCTGCCGAGCTTCAAGGGCGCCAAGCCCTACTACCAGGCGCACGACCGCGGCGTGAAGCTGATCGGCGCCACCGCCCACTACGTGACCGCGGACCTCGACGAAGGCCCGATCATCGAGCAGGACGTGGCGCGCGCCGACCACACCGACACGGTCGACGACCTCACGGCGCGCGGCCGCGACACCGAGAGCCAGGTGCTGGCGCGCGCGGTGAAATGGCACAGCGAACATCGCGTGCTGCCGAACGGGCATCGGACGGTGGTCTTTCGCTGAGTGCGGCCGGCATCGGGCTTGTGGACAATGACGCGATGAACCCCGTGCCAGCCGATTCCGCCCCCCCGGCCTCCGAGCGCAGCGCGCTGCAAGCCAAGGTCGTGCGCGCCCTGCAGGCCGTGCTGGCGCCGCACGCCGTGCTCTCCACCACCGAGGACGTGACCCCCTACGAATGCGACGGCCTGACCGCCTACCGCCAGCGCCCGCTGGCCGTCGCCCTGCCCGAAACCGAGGCCCAGGTGCAGGCCGTGCTCCAGGCCTGCCATGCGATGGCCGTGCCCGTGGTCGCGCGCGGCGCGGGCACCGGTCTGTCCGGCGGCGCCATGCCCCATGCGGGCGGCGTCACCCTCTCGCTGGCCAGGTTCAACCAGATCGTGCACCTCGACCCCGTCGGGCGCACCGCGCGCGTGCAGTGCGGCGTGCGCAACCTCGCCATCAGCGAGGCCGCCGCGCCCTACAACCTCTACTACGCGCCCGATCCTTCCAGCCAGATCGCCTGCACCATCGGCGGCAACGTGGCCGAGAACTCCGGCGGCGTGCATTGCCTGAAATACGGCCTGACCTTGCACAACGTGCTGCGCGTGCGCGGCTTCACCGCCGAGGGCGAGGCGATCGAGTTCGGCAGCGAGGCGCTCGACTGCGCCGGGCTCGATCTGCTGGCGCTGGTGATCGGCAGCGAAGGCATGCTGGCCGTGACCACCGAGGTCACGGTGCGGCTGATCCCGAAGCCGCGCCTGGCGCGCTGCATCATGGCCAGCTTCGACGACGTGCGAAAGGCCGGCGACGCGGTGGCCGCGGTGATTGCCGCGGGCATCATCCCCGCGGGCCTGGAGATGATGGACAAGCCCATGACCGCGGCGGTGGAAGACTTCGTGCACGCGGGCTACGACCTCGATGCCCAAGCGATCCTGCTGTGCGAATCCGATGGCACGCCCGAGGAGGTGGAGGAAGAGATCGCACGCATGACGGCGGTGCTGCGCGAGTGCGGCGCGACGGCCATCGCCTGCAGCGAGAACGAGGCCGAGCGGCTGCGCTTCTGGAGCGGGCGCAAGAACGCGTTCCCGGCCTCGGGGCGCATCAGCCCCGATTACATGTGCCTGGATTCGACCATTCCGCGCAAGCGGCTGGCCGATATCCTGCTGGCGATCCAGCAGATGGAGAAGAAGTACGGCTTGCGCTGCTGCAACGTGTTCCACGCGGGCGACGGCAACCTGCATCCGCTGGTGCTGTTCGATGCCAACGATGCGGACGAGCTGCACCGCTGCGAGCTGTTCGGCGCCGACATCCTGGAGACCAGCGTGGCGATGGGCGGCACGGTGTCGGGCGAGCACGGGGTGGGGGTGGAGAAGCTCAACAGCATGTGCGTGCAGTTCACGGCCGAGGAGAACGCGCAGATGGCGGGGGTCAAGCGCGCCTTCGATGCGACGGGGCTGCTCAATCCGGGCAAGGTGATCCCGACGCTGCAGCGCTGCGCGGAGTATGGCAAGCAGGTGGTGCGCGGCGGGCAGGCGCAGCGCTTCGCGGAGCTGCCGCGGTTCTAGAGCGAGAACACGATGAACGGCTTGCGCGGCATGGCCTGGCTGCTGGTGTTCCAGACGATCGGCGAGCTGCTGTCGCGCGGCTTGTCGCTGCCCCTGCCCGGGCCGGTGCTCGGGCTGGTGCTGCTGCTCGCAGGCCTGCGCTTCGCGATCGTGCGCGAGCCGGTCGGCGAGTGCGCGAATTTCCTGCTCGCGCATTTGTCGCTGCTGTTCGTGCCGGTCGGCGTCGGCGTCATGACGCATCTCGCGCTGCTGAGCCAGTACGGCGGCCGCATGCTGCTCGTGATCGTGCTGTCGACCTGGATCGGGCTGGCGGTGACGACGCTGGTGCTCTACGGCACCCGCAAGAAAGCCTAGCAGCATGCCGCGCTTCGTCGAACTCTGGATCTATCTCTCGGCCACGCCGCTGTTCGGCCTCACGGCCACGCTGGTGGTGTACCTGCTGGCGAACGCGGCCTATGCGCGGCTCGGCAGTCCGCCCTGGGCCAATCCCGTGCTGTGGTCGGTGATCGCGCTGGCGAGCGGGCTGCTCGCGACCGGCGTCGACTACCCGACCTATTTCGCGGGCGCGCAGTTCATCCATTTCCTGCTCGGCCCCGCCGTGGTCGCGCTGGCCTGGCCGCTGTGGCAGCGGCGCATCGAACTGCGCCAGCGCTTCGGCCGGCTGATGCTCGCGGCGCTGCTCGGCGGCGCGGCCGCCTGCGGATCGGCCGTCGCGCTGGGTTGGGCCGTCGGCCTGCCGCACGACGTGGTGCTGTCGCTGGCGCCCAAGTCGGTCACGGCGCCGGTGGCCATGGGCATCTCGGAAAAGATCGGTGGCATCCCGGCCCTGTCGGCCGTGTTCGCGGTGCTCACCGGCATGGTCGGCGCACTGTCGGCCAAGTATCTGTTCGATGCGCTGCGCATCGGCACCGATGCCGAGGGCTTCGCGGCGCGCGGTTTCGGCCTCGGCACCGCGGCGCACGGCATCGGCGCGGCGCGTGCGCTGCACGTCGATGCCGATGCGGGCGCCTATGCCGGGCTTGCGCTGGGCCTGCAGGTGGTGCTGGCGGCGCTGCTGATGCCGCTGGTATTCCGGCTCTTCTTCTGACGGCTGGCGCGCGGCGCCGCGGCATCCCGCGGACCGCCGTGGCTCATCGCAGGATCGCGCCCTGCTCGGCCAGCACGCGCTGCAAGTCGCCGATGTCCAGCGTCGGCAACGGCTTGCCAAGACGCGACGCCATCGCAGCCGCCGTTCCGGCGGCTTGTCCCATGGCCATGCAGGTGCCGGAGATGCGCGCACTCGCCAGCGCCTTGCGCTCCGCCGAGATGCAGCGTCCTGCAACGATCAGCCCATCGACATCCGCAGGCACGAGCACCGACAGCGGTATGTCGTAGCCGCTCGCCAGATGCTCGGCCGAGTCCAGGCTCGCGCCCTTCGGGTCGTGGCTGTCGATCGGGAAGCCGCCGCGCAGAACGGCATCCTCGAACCGGCGTCCGGTCCGGACGTCGTTGTCGGTCAGGATGTTGCGGCCCTTGATGCGCCGGCTCTCCCGCACGCCGACGCACGACGCGCTGGCCGACAGAAAGCAGTTCTGCGCGCCGGGGATGTAGCGTCGAAAGAACTCGGTGAACTCGAGCACCTGGCGGCGCAGCGCGATCTCGGCCTCCGCAAGGGCTTCCGACCGGGTGGCGTCGGCCGCGAAGCGCGTCACGTTGATCACCGCTTCGCCGCTGCGCACCCAGCCGCTGTAGTGCAGTTCGTTTCGCTTCAGGGACACCGTGCCGTCGTCGAACGCCCGCGCGAGCTGCGGCCCGAACCCCCAGAGATTCACATGGTCCTCGCCGACCAGAGCGGCCGTGGCGACGCCGAGCTTGAAGTCCTGCTCGTTGGCGGCGACGTGCTTGAGCAGGGCCTGGTGGTCGATGCCGCCGAGCTTGAACAACAGGCTGACCGGCTGGGTCGGCGCATCGGCCTCCGACAGGAATGCGCAGCCCGCTCTTTCGGCGACGTCCGCATCGCCGGTGCAGTCGATCACCACGTCGGCACCGTAGGCCGTGCGCCCCGACTTGTTCTCGACGATCAGGCCCGAGACCTTGTCATCGTCCTTCAGGACACCCACGACGGGCGAGAAGAAGAGAAGATCGACACCCGCCTGCGCGACCATCCCGGTCACGATCGATTTGAACATCTCGTGGTTGACCGGCACGCGCGACAGCGTATAGCCGGTGTCGTCGCGCACATGGCCGGGCGATGCGCCGGCACTCACCAGCCGGTCGACCAGCTCCTGTGGAAGCCCGGCGACGATGCGCCGGCCCGCGGCATCGAACCAGCCCGCGCTGTGTTCCAGCAATTGCGATGCGATGTGCCCGCCCAGGAAGCCGCTGCGCTCGACGAGCAATGTGCGCGCGCCATTGCGCGCCGACGCGATCGCGGCGATCACGCCGGCGGTCCCGCCACCGGCCACGATGACGTCATAGGTTTCGACCAGCGGTGTCTGGCGGGCGGCTTCGGTGATGGTCTTCATGGGCGGATGAGGTGCGAGAAACTGGATGCGAACCGTGGAAGAAGGAAGACTCAGCGCGCGATCAGTCGAATGCCGGTCGAGACGTCGAACACATGGGTGAGTTGCGCATCGACGACCAGGAAGACCCGGTCACCGGGTCGCGCCGCAAGCCGGCCGTGGATCGACATCACGATCCGCGCCTCGCCGACCTGCACGTGAAGCTCGGTCTCCGACCCGGTCGGCTCGACCACGACGATCTCGCCGGCCACGGCCCCGCTGTGTTCCGGACCGACGAGGCGCAGGTGCTCGGGCCGCACGCCGTAGGCGACATGCTGGCCGTCCGTGCCCGTGCCCGCGGGCGCGGGCCAGCGCGCGCCGCCGGCCGCTTCCACGCAGGGGTCGGCACCGGTTCTCATCGTGCCTTCGACGATGTTCATGGAGGGAGAGCCGATGAACTGGGCCACGAACAGATTCACCGGCGCGTCGTACAACGCGAGCGGCGTTCCGATCTGTTCGATCCGTCCGTTCTGCATCACCACGATCCGGTCGGCCATCGTCATGGCTTCGATCTGGTCGTGCGTGACATAGACCGTGGTGGTCTTCAGCCGCTGATGAAGCGCCTTGATCTCTGCGCGCATCGCCACCCGCAGCTTGGCATCCAGGTTCGACAGCGGCTCGTCGAACAGGAACACCTTCGGATCCCGCACGATCGCCCGCCCCATGGCGACGCGCTGGCGCTGCCCGCCCGAGAGTTCGCGCGGGCGCCGCGCGAGATAGGGTTCGAGGTTGAGGATGGCAGCGGCCTTCGACACCCGCGCCTCGATCAGCGCCGGATCGAACTTCCTGAGCTTGAGGCTGAAGGCCATGTTCTCGCCGACGGTCATGTGCGGATAGAGCGCATAGCTCTGGAAGACCATCGCGATGTCCCGGTCCTTCGACTCGAGCTCGTTCACGGTCCGGCCGTCGATGGCGATGCTGCCGCCATCGATGTCCTCGAGGCCCGCGAGCATGCGCAGCAGCGTCGACTTGCCGCAGCCCGACGGCCCCACGAGCACCACGAACTCGCCGTCGTCGATGGAAAAGCTGATGCCCTGAATGATCCGGGTGTCGCCGAAGGCCTTTTCGACGCCTTCGAACACTACTGATGCCATGGATGGTTTTCCGATTCTGTGGGTGTGGCGAAGCACGGGGCTGCGCCGTGTTCGACGCTAGCCCTTCACCGCGCCGGCCAGGACGCCGCGCAGGAAATATTTCTGCGCGCCGAGAAAGAGGACGACCACCGGAATGGTCGTCAGCGTGCCGAGCGCCATGATCTCCCCCCAGCGGATGTCGAACGAGGTGATGTATTCGGCGATGCCGACGGGGATGGTCTTGTTGATGCCGGAGGTGGCGAGGATGCTGGCGAACAGGTACTCGTTCCACGACAGCGCGAAGACGAAGATGCCGACCGAGAAGATGCCGGGCAGCGTCAGCGGAAGGATGACGAGGATGAAGGTCCGCAAGTAGGAAGCGCCGTCGACCCAGGCCGCTTCGTCGATCTCCTTCGGAATGCCGAGGAAGAAGGAACGCAGCATCCAGACGGCCAGCGGAAAGGTCAGGACCGTGTGGGCCAGCACGATGCCGGCCAGCGTGTCGACCAGGCCGATGGCGTTGAGGATGAAGAAGATGGGCACGAACAGCACGATGGCCGGAAACACGTAGCTCACCAGCGCGCCGATCATGAAGGTCTGCTTGCCCGGAAAGTCGAAGCGCGTGACGCTGTAGGCGGCGAAGCAGCCGCCGGTCAGGCAGATCACCGTGGTCCAGATCGCGACCAGGAAGCTGTTGAGGAACAGGCGCGGCGCTCCCGACGAGAACGCGACCGACCGGTACCATTCCAGCGTCAGGCTGCCGCTCCAGAACTTCGGCGGCGAGGTGAACAGCTGCGCCGAGGGCTTGAGCGAGGACAGCAGCATCCAGATCAGCGGAAAACCCACCGACAGCAACAGCAGGAGCGCGGCGAGATAGACCACGCCGGCCCTGATTCTCCGATGGCGTCTCATGCGTTCACCTTTTCGCGCGTCGAGCGCAGATACAGCAGGGCGAGCAGCATCAGCCCCGCCGCCAGCGTGGTGGCCAGGGCGGCGCCGTAGCCGAATCGGAAGAAGCCCATCGTCTCCTGGTAGATCCAGATCGGCCAATGCTCGGTGGAGCCGCCCGGTCCGCCGCGCGTGATCAGCCAGATCAGGTCGAAGTAGGTGACGGTCCAGATGACCCGCAGCACGATCAGTGTGCGCGTGACCTCGGCCAGGTTCGGCAGCGTCACGTAGCGGAACTGCTGCCACCAGTTGGCGCCGTCGACGGACGCGGCCTCGTACTGGTCCTTGGGAATGTTCTGCAGCGCCGCCCAGTAGGAGATCATGACGAAGGAGAAGCCGCGCCAGATGTTGGCGAGCACGACGCTCGTCATCGCGCCCGCCGGCAGGGCCAGCGGCGACTGGTTGGGCGCCAGCAGGGCCGCGGATTGCAGCCCGTAGCTGACGATGCCGTAGGTGCCGTCGAGCATCCAGCGCCAGAACAGCGCGACGGTGATCACCGGCACCACGTAGGGAATCAGCAGCACCGAGCGCACGAAGCGCATGCCGGGCAGGTCCTGGTTGATCACCAGTGCGGCGCCGAGACCCAGCGCGAACTGCCCGACCAGCGAGCCGAGCGACCAGACCAGCGTATTGAGCAGGACCGTCCCGAGCTTCGGCGACTGGAAGATCTCGGCGAAGTTCTGCACGCCGACGAAGCGCTCGGCCCCGGTGACGAAGTCGATCTCCAGGAAGCTCAGACGGATGGCATCCACGATCGGATACGCAACGAAGACGAGCAGGAACAGGATCGCGGGTGCCGCGAACAGGAAGCCGGTTCGCGCACCCCGGCCCCGGAAGCTCCTGGCAAGGGTCGCGCCCGGCATCTTGCGTGCTGCGTCCATGGTTAGCGCGACATCGCCGCGACTTGCTGCTTGAGCTGGTCGTTCATCTGATCGACGGCCTTCTCCACCGTGATCTTGCCGAGCGCCGCATTCTGCAGCGCATCGCCGATGAAGGTCGTCGCCTCGATCTGCCCCGCCAGCGGATTCAGGCCCGCTTCCATGCCGTAGCGGTACCAGTTCTGCATGACGTCATTGAAGATGGTGTCCATCTCGGGCTTGAAGCGCTTGACCATCTCATTGGACTGGTAGCCCGCGCTGTTGAATGCGCTCTTGGTCGAAGGCACCGCGAAGATGGGACGCGTGTTCGCGCGCTCGACGACGCGATCGACCTTGTAGAGGCACTTGAGCAGTTCCTTCGAAGCCGCCACCTTGGCCGGCGTCGAATTGCCGACCACGTAGTAGTAGCCGCCGTTGAGCGCCGCCGCCGGCTTCTTGTCCGCGCTCGGGCCGGGGAAGGGAAAGACGCTCATCTGCTTGAGCATGTCCGGGTTCTGTTCGACGGCCATCTGGACCACCGCGCCCCATTCGTTGGTCATCGCGACCTGGCCCTTGACGTAGGCGGTGCGGTATTCGTTCCACGACCATTCGACGCTGGACGGCGGCGAGGCGGCCTTGTAGAGATCCACGAGGAACTGCAGCGACTTGACGGCGATGTCCTTCTGCTTGTCGAACACATAGGCGCCGGTCTTCGGATCGAACACGGTGCCGCCGGCCGAATAGAAGATCTGGAAATAGGTCTGCGGCCCGACCAGCGCGCTGCTCATCGGCACGGCGAATCCGTAGGTCGCCGGCTTGCCGTCCTTGGCTTCGCGGTTGAGCGCCTTGGCTGCCTGCAACAGCTCGGGCCAGGATTTCGGCGGCTTGAGGCCGGCCTGCGCGAACAGATCCTTGCGATACCAGACTTCCTGGTGCAGCGCCCAGTCCGGCACGCCCCAGATCTGGCCGCCCTTGCTGGCGGCATGCAGATAGGCGGGAATGAAGTCGTCCTGGCCGAGGCCGTTGACGACATCCGTGACCGGCACGATGCCGTTCTTGGCCTGCAGGAAGGCCACCGCGCCCTCCAGCGTGTTCATGACGTTGGGCGGATCACCCTTGCGCAACGCGGTGACGAGCCGCGTGTACATCGAGGAGAACGGCACAGTCTCGAAGTGCACCTTGACGTTGGGCGTGGCCGCCGTGCAATCGTTGACCTGCTTCTGGATCACATTGGCCTGCGCGGCCGTCGTGAGGTTGGTCCAGAACGAGAGCTCTGTGTCCTCCGCGGCGGCCAGGCCCGGCAGGACGAGCGCGGCGCCGATCAGCGCACAGCGCCTGGCCATCGGGCCGCAGCCTCGACGAAGCGGTTGCGCCGCGCCCGGTTCGCGTGAGGTGACGGTGCTGGTATTCATGGGCATTCTCCGAAGTGATGGGCACAAAGAGTCAAAGGCAATGAAAGACGGGCCGCTGGCGTCGCCGCCCTGCCCCGGGATATCGCTCATCTCGACGCGCGGCCCGCACGGGAAGCCAGGGAGCTGCCGGAGGTTTCCCTCGACAGCAGCACGCAGCCGACCGTGATGAGCGATGCGATGGCCAGAAAGGTCGAGATCGGCCAGGACTTGCCGCCGGCCGCCGCGACCAGCGAGGTCGCGATCATCGGCGTCAGCCCGCCGATGACGTTGGCGAGCTGGTAGCCCAGCGACACGCCCGTGTAGCGGACGTTGGTGTCGAAGGCCTCGGAGAAGAAGGCCGGCTGCACCGAGAACATGGCACCCAGCGCGATCGCGTAGCCGAAGATGATGGCGAAGAAGAACAGCGCCGGCACCTTGGCATCGATCAGCCAGAAGAAGGGAAACGCGAAGACCGCGGCAATGATCGCGCCGATCAGGTAGACCGGCCGGCGGCCGATGCGATCGGACAGCGCGCCGAACAGGGGGAAGGTGAAGAGCCCGAGTCCGCTCGCGCCGAGGATGGCGTAGAGCACGTCGTTCGAGCTGAACCCGACCGTCTTCGTCGCGTAGGTGAGCAGGAAGCCGATCACGAGCCAGCCCAGCACGATCTCGCCGGTGCGCATGCCCATGGCCAGCAGCACCGCCTTCTTGTGGTGGCGCAGGACGTCCACGATGGGCGTTCGCCGCACCTCGGATGTCTTCAGCTGCGCGAAGATCGGCGTCTCCTCGATCTTCGAGCGGATCACGAGACCGACGCCGAGCATCAGGATGCTGGCCAGGAAGGGCAGCCGCCACCAGCCGTCGAGCAGGGTGTCCTTGGGCAGCAGCGCGAAGACCAGGGTCGCGATGAAGAGGCCCAGCACGTTGCCCAGCTGCACGAAGGAGCCGAAGAATCCGCGGCGCGCGGGCGGCGCGTATTCGACCACCATCGTCGTCGCCCCGCCCCATTCGCCGCCGAGCGCGAAGCCCTGGACCAGACGCAGCACGATGATCAGGATCGGCGCGGCCACGCCGATGGATTCGTAGGTCGGCACCAGGCCGATCGCGAAGGTGGCCAGGCCCATGATCATCAGCGAGAGGATCAGCATTTTCTTGCGGCCCAGCTTGTCGCCGTAGTTGCCGAACACGATCGCGCCCAGCGGCCGGGTCAGAAAGGGAATCGCCAGCGTGGCGTAGGCAGCGAGGATCCCGACCAGCGGCGACAGGGTCGGAAAGAACAGCTTCGGGAAGACCAGTGCCGCGGCGGTCCCGTAGATGAAGAAGTCGAAGAATTCGATCGTCGTGCCGATGAGGCTCGAACCGACGACGGTTCTCAGCTTCTGATTCCGATCGTCCGCGCCGCCCATGGAACGGTCGGCGGCGACGGTTGCGCTCATGTTCATTGGTTGTCTCCATGTCGCGGCGCGGGCGATGGCGCCGCGATCCGCTGGTTCAATACGCCAGGCTTCAGGCCTGAAGGCTTTGGGTCATCCGGTGAACCGCCACCATCCCCGGGTCGTCCATGCCGATGCTCTTGTCCGCGAACATGCGGGCGCGGCCGATCCGGTTGGGTTTCGATCTGTACGTGTCGAGGGCTTCACGGGCGGCGTCGATGGCCACCGTGCGCAGTTCGGCATCATCGGGCGCGGCTTCCAGCGCGCGCGCAATGGCGTCGATGCTGTCGAGCATCGTCTTGTCCCCGAAGGCCGCGCCGCCACGCGCGCCGAGCGACGTCGTCACGGCATCGAGCAGGCGCACGAGCGCGGGACGGTCGAGGCGCTCCACGCCGCTCACGTGCTTGGACGCGGTCATGAAGGCGAGCGCCAGCAGCGTGCCGAAGCTCGAGCCCGAGGCCTTGGCACAAGCCGCAGCGCAGGACCTGAAGATGCCGGCGAAGTCCTGCGGCAGCGCGGGCAGCGCCTCGCGCACGTTCGATGCGCACTTGTCCAGGGTCGTGCCGAGGTCGCCATCGCCGAGCCGTCCGTCGAGCGCGTTGAGCTCGTGAGTCGACTCATGCAGCGCGGTCGCCCAGCGCTCGAGGCCTTGGTGCAGGTCGGTCGGACTCGGCATCACACGCTCCAGAACGGGCACGAGGCCGGCGCCTTCAGCAGCGCCTCGAGTTCCGAGTCCAGCGGCATCAGCGTCAGGGATGCGCCCGCCATTTCCATCGAGGTCGCGTAGCGTCCGACCAGCGGCATGACCGGTGTCACGCCTTGCTGCGCGAGCGCGGTCGCGACATGGCGGTACAGGATGTAGAGCTCTTCGAGAGGCGTCGCACCAAGGCTGTTGACCAGCACGGCCACGCGGTCGCCGCGCGCGAGCTTCAGTTCGGCCTGCAGGCGCTCGAGCATCTCCGCGCCCAGCGAGTCTGCCGACTTGAGCTTGCCGCGCCAGATGCCGGGTTCGCCATGGATGCCCATGCCGAACTCCACTTCGTCCTCGGCAATCTCGAACGAGGCCTTGCCCGACTCCGGGATGACGCAAGGCGTCAATGCCACGCCGATCGAGCGGCAGGCGTCGGCGGCCTTGGCCGCAGTGGCCGCCACTTCGTCCAGGCTGGCGCCGGCAGCCGCCCTGGCGCCGGCGATCTTGAACGCGTAGACCATGCCGGCGACACCCCGGCGCTTGGCGCGCTTGGCGCGCTCGGCGAGCGGCGCGCTGGCGACGTCGTCGCTCACGCGCACGGAACGCACGCCGAGGCCCTCGAGCTCCAGCAGCTCCTGCGCCATGTCGAAGTTCATCCGGTCGCCGCCGTAGTTGCCGTACAGCTGCAGCACGCCCGCGCCGCCATCGGCCGCGCGCACTGCCTCCTGGCAGTCGGAGGCGCGAGGACCCGCGAACACGTTGCCGACCGCGCAGGCATCGAGAAGGCCCTCGCCGACATAACCCAGGAACACCGGCAGATGGCCGGAGCCGCCGCCCGTGACGATGCCGACCTTGCCCTTGCGGGCGCCCGCGGCGCGGGCAAGGACGCGGCCGTCGGGCCCGACGCGCCGCAGGCTCTCCGGGTGCGCGAGCACGAGGCCGTCCAGCATCTCGTCGACGTAGTCGTCCGGTCGATTGAGGATTTTTTTCAAGCCGGTGTCTCCGAATCCGCGCCGTGGGAAGCTCAAGCCAGCAGCGGCTGGAGGGCGACCTTGATCGCGGCCTTCTGGGCCTCGGTCACGCGCATCATCGGAGCACGCGGCTGGAACATCGGCACGCCCTGCAGATGCTGGATGTACTTGACGCAGGCCGGTAGGTTGTCGTGCGGCAGCGTGTTCCACAGCGCGTTGAGCTTGAAATGGATGTCTTTCGCGAGCGCGTGGTTGCCGGCCTCGACGGCCTTCTGCATGGCCACGACGACGCCGGGAACGGCGCTGGTCAGCGCGCTGATGGCGCCATGGATGCCGAGACAGAAGCCGGGGTAGAGGAGCGCATCGACGCCCGACAGGACCAGGCTTTCCGGCTTGCAGCGCAGCAGCAGGTCGGAGATCGACTTGAGATCGCCGCCGCTTTGCTTCATGCCGATCACGCCCGGCACTTCTTCCATGATGCGCAGCATCAGGTCGACGCTCAGGTAGTTCCAGGGGATGACGTTGTAGATGATGATCGGAATGCCGGTCGCCGCATGGATGGCCCGGAAGTGCTCGACGGTCGCGTCGGCATCGGGCTTGAAGAGGTAGTGGACCGGCGTGACCTGCAGCGCCGCGATGTCGAGGCCCTTCAGGCTCTTGGTGCGCTCGATGGCATCGCGCGTGCTCTGGACGATCAGGCCGGCCACGAACGGCACGCGGCCCGCGGTCGCGTCGAAGGCTTCGCGCATCACCATCTCGTATTCGGCCGCCGTCAGCGTATGGCCCTCGCCGGTGCTGCCGCCGGCGACGACGGCACGCGAACCCTGCTCGATGATGAAGTCGATCTGCTTGCGCAAGCCGCCCTTCACGAGGTCGCCCTGGTCATCGAAGGGCATGGTGATGGGAGGCAGAACGCCGGTGAGCTTGCTTCGCAGGCTGGAGGCGGGATGGGTCATGTCGCAGTTCCTTTGAGTGGGGCGAAGGGGTTTCGCCGAGTCGATGTCATTCCGGAATCCGGTACATCATTTCGACAAATATAGGCGATAAGAAAGTCCGACCTGCAAAGGGTTTTCCCGTATTTCGATCGAAGGCGCGCAGACGCGCGCGCCCCCGTGCGAGGTCTCGCGGATGCAGGATGGAAGGCGGCCGCGGCGACAGGCGCGAAAGCGCCTCGGCCCAGTGTCAGCCCGGTATTTCGTAA
Source organism: Variovorax sp. SRS16 (assembly GCF_901827165.1). Taxonomy (NCBI): domain Bacteria; kingdom Pseudomonadati; phylum Pseudomonadota; class Betaproteobacteria; order Burkholderiales; family Comamonadaceae; genus Variovorax; species Variovorax sp. SRS16. Next base: position 506,829 of record NZ_LR594666.1, on the reverse strand, counting down.
CCCAGTTGGCGGGCGATCGTGTCGGCCGTCTGGACGACGACCGGCGCCAGCTGAACGATGCGATCGGCGGTCATCCGATCGGCGGCCCCGGTCACGCTGATCGAGGCGAACACGTGGCCGGAGGCGTTCCGGATCGGGGCCGCGACACAGTTGGTCCAGAGCTGGTGCTCGGAATCATCGGTGGCATAGCCGCGCGCACGGATGGCCTCGAGCTCCGAGCGCAGGCGCTCGGGCGAGGTGATGGTGTTGGTGGTGAAGGCCTTCAGGCCGTTCGAGATCACGCGCTCGATGACCTCCGGTTTCTGGAACGCCAGCAACGCCTTGCCCACGCCCGTGCAGTAGGCCGGCGACGATTCGCTGGGCTGCACCCCGCGCAGCGGCCGGTCGACCGGCTCCTCGCGCTCGACCACGATGACTTCGAAGCCGTTGAACACGCCGAGGTGGGCCGACTCGCCCGACAGCCGCGACAGCCGGTCCATGTACGGCTTGGCTTCGCGCAGCAGGTCGAGGTTCGCCAGGGCAAGGCTCCCGAGCTCGAACAGCCGGATGCCGAGGCTGTAGCTTCCGTTGCGTCCGTCCTGTTCGACGAAGCCGATCTCGCGCAGCGCCGACAGCATCCTGTGCGCCGTCGGCCGCGGCACGCCGGCCGATTTGGCGATCTGCCCGAGGGTCAGGTGGCGCGAGGTGGTGGAAAAGCAGCCCAGGATGTCCATCATCTTGCTGATGGACTGGATCCTGCTCTTGTCGTCAGGCGCGCGTTCGAGTTCCGGGGACAAAGCCATCGTTGCAAATCACTCCTGGGCGGCATTCTATCGAATCGTTCCGGAATCCGGTCAATGCAGTGAAAATTCACGATCGACTCTCGATCCCCGATGGTACGCGGCCCCGCCCAGTCCCGCCCTGCGCGTGCGGCGTCTCGTTGTCTTCGCTGCCCAACGAAAACGCCCGCCGGATGAGGGCGGGCGTTCTTCATGCCGGGGTGCCTGCGTCAGCGGCGGTAGGGATTGTTAGGCCTGCGGTCATAGCGGTCCGGCACGCCATCGCCGTCGCGGTCCCAGCGGCCGCCGGAGTATTCCCAGCGGCCACCGTGCTGCCGCCATTCCGGCGCACGGTAGACGTAGCCCGGCCGCGCCGGCACCCAGAAGCCGCCCACCCACACATGGCGTCCGCCACGCCACTCGTAGTGGCCAGGCGCCCACACGAAGCCGCGGCGCGGCGGTGGAACGCGCTCGAAGCGCGGCGGCGGCGGCGCCACCTGGATGACCAGGGGCTGCGCCTGCGCGGCCGTCGGCACGACCACGGCCCCCACCGACAACAGGGATGCGGCACCGACGGCCAGGGTGACAGCGAGTTTTTTCATAGGATGCTCCTCATGAGTGGTTGAAGACTTCATCCTCCCGCGCCCGTGTGAATCGCATGTAAGTCGCGCGCGAAGTCTTGTGTAAAGCTGTGTCGCCTCATTCCCTCAGCTCCTGCGGATCGACCGCGCCGGCCATGGCGGCGTAGCCGGCATGGCTCGGATGCAGATGATCGCCGCTGTCGTACAGCGGGTTCAATGCCGCGGGGTCGGCCGGGTCGCGCAGCGCGGCGTCGAAATCGACCACCGCTTCCACATCCTGGCGGCCGCGGATCCATCGGTTCACCGCCTGCCGGCGCGCCTCGCGCTCTTCGCTCCAGTACGGCTCCGGCATGCCCTTGAAGGGCAGCAGCGTGCCCAGCAGCACCTTCACGCCCTTGTCGCGAGCCTGCCGGATCAACTGCTGCAGTCCTGCAGTGATCTGCTCGACGCCGGGGGTCTCCGGCAAGGGCTTGCCGCCTTCGGCCAGGCCAGGCGACTGGCCGAAGAGGAGGTCGTTGATGCCGATCAGGATCAGCACGTGCGTGACGCCGCTCTGCCCCAGCGCGTCGCGCTCGAAGCGCGCGATGCCGCCGGGGCCGATCCGGTCCGCGAGCAGGCGGTTGCCGGCGATGCCGGCATTGATCACCGCGAAGGAAGTCCTGCCGCCCGGTTGGCCGCGAAGCCGCGTCGCGAGCTGATCGGGATAGGACCCCGGCTGACCCTGCGCATCCCGGCCGCCCACGCCTTCGGTGATCGAATCGCCGAAGGCGACGACCACGCGCGGCGTCGTCGCACTCGCGACGTCGAGCCCCGTGACGACATGGTTCCATGGCGAGGGCGCCGCATCGCGCCATGACGTCCGCATCACCGCACGGCCCGGCAGCACCCAGGTCGCATCGGGCGGCAGATGGTGCACCGTGGCGAACGACGTCGGCGCACCGACCTCGAAGCTCACCGCCGCCGCCTGGCCGGGCTCGAGGCTCAGGCGGGCCGCGTCGCTCCATGCCTCGGCACCCGGCGCGAGGGTGATGTCGGTGCGGCCGCCGAATTGCAGTTGGCGCAGCGTGGCGGGCGAGACGGCGGCACCGCCGGTGCTGCGCGCCACGCTCGCGGCGGCGATGTGCAGCGGCACCTTGCCGAACACGTTCGAGAAGCGGATGCGCACACGGCGACCGCCCAGCGTCGGCAGCAGGCGCTCGCGCAAGGTCTGCGCGCCGGACGCGGCCAGCGCCTCCGGCGGCGCGGTGCGCAGCGGGGGCGGCAGCTGCTGGTAGTCCTGCGGCGCCGCGGCCCAGCTCGCCGCCCATCGCACATCGGCGGCCTGCGCGGCCATCATCGGCAGCAGCAGCAGCAACGCACCGGCGCAACAGGCCAGTGCCGCCGCACCCGCACGGCTGAAGAATCGTGAAACCAGGTTCATGCGCAAAAGCGCATCAGTTTACGAAGGCGCTGCGCGATCCATGTCGGACATCGGCCCGCGCGCGTTACCAAGTGTCGACAAAGGTTGCCGCCGGCCGTTGCGCCGCCATGCGCGCCGACGACGCGAGCCCGCGCACCAGCCAGGCGCGCGTGTCGGCCGGATCGATCACGGCATCGATCTCCAGCGTCTCGGCCATCGGAATCGCTTCGCCGTTCGCATACTGCTGCGCGACCAGCGACTTGAACAGCGCGTCGCGCTCGGCGCCTTCGGCCGCGGCCTCGAGCTCCTTGCGAAAGCCCAGCCGCACCGCGCCTTCGAGCCCCATGGCACCGAACTCTCCGGTCGGCCAGGCGACGGTGAACACCGGCGCATCGAAGCCGCCGGCCGTCATCGCCTGCGCACCCAGCCCGTAGCCCTTGCGCAGCACCACCGCGAAATACGGCACCCGCAAGTGCGAGGCCACCATGAACATCCGGCACACGTGGCGCACCTGCGCCTGGGCCTCGATCTCGGGGCCGACCATGAAGCCCGGCGTGTCGCACAGCGCCACCAGCGGCAGGCCGTGCGCATTGCACAGCTGCATGAAGCGCGCGGCCTTGTCGGCCGCATCGACATCGATCGCGCCGCCGAGATGGTGCGGGTTGTTGGCCAGCAGGCCGATGGGCTTTCCCTCGATGCGCGCCAGCGCCGTCACGATGCCGGCGCCGAAGCCCGCGCGCAATTCGAGCAGCGAGCCGCTGTCGGCCAGGTCGTGCATCACCGCGCGCATGTCGTACACGCGCAGCCGGTTCTCGGGCACCGCGCGGCGCAGCCGGCGCGGGTCGGCGCACTGCCAGTGCTGCGTCGCGCCCTGGAAGTAGGACAGGTAGTGCTTCGCCACGGCGACCGCCTGCGCTTCGTCCCTGACCAGGACGTCGATCACGCCATTGCGCGACTGCACGCCGCTCGGCCCGATCTGTTCGGGCGCGAAGCGGCCGAGGCCGCCGCCTTCGATCATCGCCGGGCCGCTCATGCCGATGTTGCTGGCCTCGGTGGCGATGATCACGTCGGCGCAGCCGAGCAGCGCGGCATTGCCCGCGAAGCAGCGCCCATGCGCGATGCCGACCACCGGCACCTGGCCCGAGAGCGCGGCGAAGCGGCTGAAGGTGTGGTTGTTCAGGCCGGCGACCACCGGCATGTCGGTGTCGCCCGGCCGGCCGCCGCCGCCCTCGGCGAACAGCACCACCGGCAGCTTCAGATGGTGTGCGATGCCCAGCATGCGATCGGTCTTCTGGTGGTTGCGCATGCCCTGGGTGCCGGCCAGCACCGTGTAGTCGTAGGCCATGACGACGCAGCGCGAGCTTTCAGCGCCGAACTGCGTCGCATTGACGCTGCCGATGCCGGTCACCATGCCGTCGGCCGGCGTGTGAGCGACCAGGTCCTCGCGCGAACGGCGGCGCGTCTGCGCGGCGATCGCGAGCGCGCCGTATTCTGTGAAGTTGCCGGGATCGCCGGCCGTGTCGCAGAGATCGGCGATATTGGCGCGCGCACTGCGCCCGCCCTGTGCATGGCGCTTTGCCATCGCCGCGATGCGGTTGGCATCGAGCGTCGGCGCATGGCGGTCGATCACTTTGCGCAGGTCGGGCCGGATCGCATCGAGGTCCGGTTCGGCCTGCGCTTCGGCCGCAGCCGCCTGTGCATCCACCGCTTCGAGCCGCACCAGCGACTGACCCTCGACCAGGTAGTCGCCGGCGACCGCGAGCAGCGCGACCACGCGGCCGGCCGCGGGCGCGGGCAGCAGATGCTCCATCTTCATGGCCTCGAGCACGCCGAGCTGCGCGCCGGCCGGCACGACATCGCCGAGCTCCACTTCGAACTGCACCAGCCTCGCAGGCATCGGTGCCCTGACCACCAGGCCGCCCGCTTCGCCCTGCGACGGCGCAGCGACACTTTCGACGAGGGCGGCCGGCCGCGCGTTCTTCGCGGCCGCGGCGTCGATGTGCGCGGCCGCAGCCAGCAGATCGGCCAGGTTCTCTTCGACGAAGCGCGTGTGCACCGCCTGCGTCGCGAACTCGGGCCGCGCCGCGATCGCGCGCAGCAGCGCCAGGTTGGTCGCCAGGCCGTCGATGTGGCATTCCGCCAATGCGCGCAGCGAGCGCCGCACTGCATCGCCGAAGCGCGGCGACGGCGAGTGCACGATCAGCTTGGCGAGCAGCATGTCGTAGTGCGGCGAGGGCGCGAGCCCCGCATGGCCGTGCGTGTCGACGCGCACGCCGGGCCCCGATGGCAGCTCGAAGCGCGCCAGCGTGCCGGCGGACGGCCGCGCATGGCCCTGCGCGTCGAGTGTCTCGGCATTGATGCGCCACTGCACTGCGAAGCCGCGCTGCGCCGCCGTGCGCACGTCATCGATGCCGAGCTCGGCCAGGCCGAACCCGGCCGCAACTCCGATCTGCAGCTGCACCAGGTCGAGCCCCGTGACGGCTTCGGTCACGGTGTGCTCGACCTGCAGCCGCGGATTGGCCTCGATGAAGACGAAGGGCAAGGTCGGCGAATGCAGGTCGACCAGGAATTCGAAGGTGCCGAGGCTGCGGTAGCCTACCGCCCGCGCCATGCGCAGCGCGGCCTGCGTGATCAGCGCGCGCAAGCCCTCGGGCAAGGATGGACTCGGCGCGATCTCGACCAGCTTCTGAAAACGTCGCTGCAGCGTGCACTCGCGCTCGCCGAGGCTCGCGACCGCCTGCCCATCGCCGAGCATCTGGACCTCGATGTGGCGCGCATCGCGCATCAGCCGCTCGACGTAGACGCCTTCGATGCCGAAGGCGGCACGGGCTTCGGACATGCAGCGCGCATGCGCTTCGGCCAACTCGGATGCATTCGACACCGCGCGCATGCCGCGGCCACCGCCGCCGCCGAGCGCCTTGACCATGATGCCGGCGCCCTCGGCCTGCTGGGCCGCGAAGAAGGCCTGCGCCTCGGCCAGCGTCACCGCGCCGGTGCTGCCCGGCATCACCGGCACGCCGCATCGTTCGGCGAGCGCGCGGGCGCGGGCCTTGTCGCCGAACAGCGCGAGCTGCGCCGGCGTCGGGCCGATGAAGCACAGGCCCGCGGCCTCGCAGGCCTGCGCGAAATCGGCGCGTTCGCTGAGGAAGCCGTAGCCTGGGTGCACCGCGTCGCAGCCGCGCTCGCGCGCGATGGCGATCAGCGCCGCGATGTCGAGGTAGGCCGACGGGCCGGCCGCGGCGAGCGGCGCGGCCTCGTCCGCCAGCTGCACGTGCAGCGCAGCCGCATCGTCCTTCGCATGGACGGCGACGCTCGCGATGCCAAGGTCGCGCAAGGCGCGCGTCAGCCGCACGGCGATCTCGCCGCGGTTGGCCACGAGGATCTTCTGGAACACCCGCGGTCCTTCTTCAGGCCCTGCCCTTGCGCCGCGGATCGCGAAGCGGGGAGCTTGTCTCCATGGCGTCACTCTCTCAGGGTTATCGATAGCCGGTGCAGCGACCGGCTCGCTTGCCAGCCCCGCATGGTGCACCAACAATCCTACCGATGGGTAGAACATCGGAGACACCGCACAAACCCCACCTGCCGCGGGGCACGGGCCGCCAGCGCGCCGCCACCGAGGCGACCGACGTGCAGCGCGAGCGCATCCTCGCCGCGGCCACCGACCTGTTCGCGCGCCAGGGCTATGCCAACACCACGATGGCGCAGATCGTGCGCGCGCTCGGCGTCACCAAGCCCTTCGTCTACTACTATTTCCGCGACAAGCAGGAAATCTTCGAGACGCTTTCGTGGCGACCCACGGTCGACTGCCTGACCGCGATGGACTTCGCGCCCGACGACCGGCGCAGCGCGCGCGAGAAGGTGATGGAAGGCATCGAACGGCTGATCCGCGCCACCGTCGCGCACCATCCCTGCGCCTTCTTTCCCTACCGCGAGCCGCAGGTCTATCGCCCCGAATACAAGGCTGCGCAGATGAAGCTCGCGCACCATTTCTACGACCGGCTGTTCCCGTTGCTCGAGGAAGGCCGGCGCGACGGCGACTTCGACTTCGACGACACCCGCATCACCGCGCTCGCCGCCTGCAGCCTGCCGGGTTTCCTCTACACCTGGTACCGCCCGGGCGGGCGCCTGTCGCCGGACGAGGTGGTGGCGCAACTGTCGAAGCTGGCCTGGCGCGTGTTCGGCCTTCGCACGCACCGCTAAGGGAATACCCCGGCCCGCCGCACCCCTCCACCATCGAGATACTGCGAGACCGCATCCGCGGTCCGTGATCGGTTTCACGCGAAAGGCACGAAGACCATGGCAGGCAAGAACGCGCTCTACCCGATTCCGCATCCTGCGAAGAAGCCCTTCGTCGGCAACATCCTGTCGATCGGCTCCGTCTCGCCGGTGCTGGACATGTGGAAGATCGCGCAGGAGCTCGGCGCCATCTACTGGCTCGACATGCCGGGCATGCCGGTGATCGTGGTGTCCTCGGCGGCGCTGGTGGACGAACTGTGCGACGAGAAGCGCTTCGACAAGAGCACCAAGGGCACGCTGCGCCGGCTGCGCGCGCTGTCGCACGGGCTCTTCACCTCGGACACGCACGAGTCGACCTGGTCGAAGCCGCACAACATCCTGCTGGCCAACTTCAGCCAGCGCGCGATGCAGGCCTACCATCCGATGATGCTCGACATCGCCGAGCAGCTCGTGACCAAGTGGGAGCGGCTGAACTTCGACGAGGAGGTCGACGTGGTGCGCGACATGACCGCGCTCACGCTCGACACCATCGGCCTGTGCGGCTTCGGCTATCGCTTCAACTCGTTCTACCGCGAGGGCTTCCATCCCTTCGTCGATGCGATGGTGCGCACGCTGGAGACGGTGCAGAACCGGCGCGGCCTGCCGCTCGAGGAGCTGATGCTCAAGAAAGAGCTGGCACAACAGCGCAAGGACGTGCGCTACATGCACAAGATGGTGGAGGACATCGTGCGCGAGCGGCGTGCGAGCGGCGCCGACATCGCGACCAAGCCCGACTTGCTGAGCTACATGATCGCCGGCGTCGACAAGAAGACCGGCGAGCAGCTGGACGACCGGCAGATCCGCGACGAATGCATCGAGTTCCTGATCGCGGGCCACGAGACCACGAGCGGGCTGCTCTCGTTCGCGATCTACTTCCTGCTGAACAATCCGGACGCGATGGCCAAGGCGCAGGCCGAGGTCGACCACGTGCTCGGCCCCGATCTGTCGGTGAAGCCGACCTATGCGCAGGTCAACCGCCTCGGCTACGTGCTGCAGGTGCTGAAGGAATCGCTGCGCATGTTCCCGACCGCGCCGGCGATCGCGATGGCCGCGAAGGAAGACACGACCATCGGCGGCCAGTACACGATCAAGAAGCGCAACATGATCATCATGCACGCGCTGGCGCTGCATCGCGACAAGACGGTGTGGGGCGAGGATGCCGACCGGTTCAACCCCGATCACTTCAGCCGCGAGGCCGAACGCGAGCGGCCGGTCAATGCCTTCAAGCCTTTCGGCAACGGCCAGCGCGCCTGCATCGGACGGCAGTTCGCGCTGCAGGAAGCGGTGCTCACGCTCGGCATGATCCTGCAGCGCTTCACGCTGGTGGACCATACCGGCTACAAGCTGAAGATCAAGGAAGCGTTGACGATCAAGCCCGAGGGCTTCAGGATCAAGGCGCTGTTGCGCGACCCGGCCACGCGTTCGCGCGGCGATGGCGCATCGCAGCCAGTGCCGGCCGCGGCCAGCGGGAAGCCGGCCGCATCCCGCAGAACGCAGGCGGCGCGCCACGGCACCTCGCTGCTGGTGCTGCAGGGCTCCAACCTCGGCACCGCCGAAGATCTCGCGCGCCAGCTGGCCGAAGCCGGCGAGCTGCGCGGCTTCTCGACCCAGCTGGCCTCGCTCGACGACTATGCCGAGCGCCTGCCGGCGAACGGCGCCGTGGCCATCGTCTGCGCCTCGTACAACGGCATGGCGCCCGACAATGCGGCCGAGTTCCATCGCTGGCTCGACAAGGCCGACGACGCGCTCAACGGCGTGCGCTTCAGCGTGTTCGGCTGCGGCAACACCGACTGGGCCTCGACCTACCAGGCCGTGCCGCGCCGCATCGACGAACAGCTCGCGACGCTGGGCGCGACGCGCCTGCATGCACGCGGCGAAGGCGATGCGCGCGAGGACATGGACGGCGCCTTCCAGGATTGGAGCGATGCGCTGTGGCCGGCGCTGGTCGCGGCCTTCGATCTGAAGACGGGCGCGGACGCGCCGGCGCAGAGCGAGCCGCTCTACACGCTCGAAGAGCTGCCGCCGCCGCAGAAGAATGCGCTGGTCGATGCGCTCGGTGCGGTGGCGATGCGTGTGATCGAGAACCGCGAGTTGCAGAGCGCAGGTGCCGCTGCAGCGGCCGACACGCGCTCGACGCGCCATGTCGAATTGCAGCTGCCCGAGGGCGTGAGCTACCGACCCGGCGATCACCTGAGCGTGGTGCCGCGCAACGGGCCGGCACAGGTCGAGCGCGCGATGGCGCGCTTCGGCTTCGCGCGCAACGCGCACCTGCGGCTGCAGGCCGCGCCGGGCCGCAAGGCGGCGCTGCCGGTCGACCAGGTGATCGCGATCGACCGCCTGCTCGGCGACTACGTCGAACTGCAGGACGTGGCCACGCGCAAGCAGATCGCGCAGCTCGCGGCGCAGACCGAATGCCCGTTCACGCAGCCGAAGCTGGCGGCGTTGTCGGGCGCGGACGAGGCCTCGGCCGCGCTCTACAAGAGCGAGGTGCTGCACAAGCGCAAGTCGGTGCTCGACCTGCTGGAGGAATTCCCGGCCTGCCAGATCCCGTTCGCGCTGTTCCTCGAGATGCTGTCGCCGCTCACGCCGCGCTACTACTCGATCTCGTCGTCACCGAGCGCCGATGCGGCGCGCTGCAGCGTCACGGTGGGCGTGGTGGACGGGCCGGCGCGCTCGGGGCTGGGCCGTTTCGAGGGCGTGTGCTCGAGCTATCTCGCACGCGCCGAGGCCGGCGACATGGTGCATGGCGTGGTGCGAGAGACCACGGCCGAGGGCTTTCGCCTGCCCGACGATCCGGCGCGGCCGGTCATCATGGTCGGGCCGGGCACCGGGCTTGCGCCCTTCCGCGGCTTCCTGCAGGAACGCGCGGCGCAGATCGCCAAGGGCACGGCGCCGGGCGAGGCGATGCTCTTCTTCGGCTGCCGGCATCCCGGGCAGGACTTCATCTACCGGGACGAACTCGAGCGCTGGGCCGACAGCGGGTTGATGCAGTTGCACACCGCCTTCTCGCGTGCGGGCGAGCGCAAGGTCTATGTGCAGGACCTGATCCGCGAACAGGCCGCGCAGGTCTGGCGCTTGCTGGACCAGGGCGCGATCGTCTACGTGTGCGGCGATGGCTCGCGCATGGAGCCCGACGTGCGGCGCACGCTGTCGGACATCGCGCGCGAGCACGGGCAGGACGGCAGCGCATGGATGGACCGGATGATTGCCGACCAGCGCTACGTGCTGGACGTCTGGGCAGGTGCATAAACTCGCCCCCAGTCTTCGCGCACTTCGTGTCGCTTCGCCAACCCCCTGCCGGGGGCAACACCAGCGGCCCGGCAAAGCCGGTTCCGCGGTGTTTCTGGAATGAGGTCCTTCAGTCCGGGCGCGCGGGGTCCGGGAAGATCAGCGGGCCGAGCATCCCGCGGTCGAAGGGTTTCCAGGTGCCTTCGGGTTGGGCGAGGCGGTCTGCCAGCGCGTACAGCACCGCGGGATGCGTGCCCAGGCCGAGATGGCTGGCCACGACTTCGATGTTCTCCGCGTTCGGTCCCGGCTGCTCGACGCTGCAGCGCCATGCGACGACGCCGTCGCTGCGGCTGAAGATCGAGGTGGTCGGCACCGAGGGCGTGGGCTCCACCTGCCGCATGCGGCGCGGGTCTTCCGAGCTCTGGCCGCTCACGCCTTCATAGACGCGCCAGGCGTTGGTTGCGCGTGCGCTGCCGGTGAAGGGGCTGCCCAGGGTGATGACGCTGCGCACGAGTTCGGGCCGGCTCGATGCGAGCAGGCGCGCATAGACGCCGCCCAGGCTCCAACCCACGAGGCTGACCTTGCGGCCGGTCTCGGCATGCAGCGCTTCGAGCCGCTCGAGCATTCCTTGCTCGATCCCCTTGCGCGGGCCGAAGTTGCGGCCCAGGCCCCAGCCGTGCGCCTCGTAGCCGCGGCTTTGCAGGTAGCGTCGCAGGATCTTGGTGGAGAGATCGCTGGCCACCAGCCCGGGCAGCACCAGCACGGCATGGCCGTCGCCGCGCGGCGTCAGCTGAAGCAGCGGCCACAGGGCCACGGCAGCGCCGGCCTCCCAGAGTGCGCGGCCTTCGGCCAGGAGGAGCAGCTTCGAGGGCGGCTTGATCGGATCGTGGGCGGCGGCGGTCATGGCAGGCTCCTGGGTCGTTCTTGGGGAATGTAGGGTCGTGGCTTCGAAATACGAGTCGGACAGGCGACTCATTTATCGGAGGTATTTGCCCCGCAGGTAATCGAGGTAAGCCCTCGACTCGGTGGAGACGTAGGGCGAAACCAGCGTCAGCGTGTAGAAGGCCGCGAGGCCCGGATCGGCCTGCTGCAAGGCGTCGCGCCCGGGCACCAGGCGCTCGAAGGACAGCCAGCAGGTGGTGGTGAAGACCATCTGCAGGGCCAGCATCTGCGCCTCTTCGGCTGTCGCATCGATGACACCGGCGCCGACCAGCGTCTCGCACAGCGCTTGGGCGGCCAGCAGGTTCTGCGCAGTCAGCGACTGTGCGCGCTGGCCGAGCGCGGGATATTCGCTCGCGAGATAGGCCATGTCGCGGTAGACGAAGCGAAAGGCCTCGATCGCCTCGAAGCGCAGATGCAGCGCGAGCCAGAGGTCGTCGATCGCGCGCACGGTGGCGGCAGAGCCGTTGAGCAGTGCGAGCCGGTCCTCGAAGCGCCGGAACAGGCGATCGACGATGAGCTGCTTGGCCTTGAAGTGGTAGTGCAGGTTGCCGGGGCTGATCTCGAGCTCCGCTGCGATCCGGTGCGTCGACACCGCCGCCAGCCCTTGTGCGTTGAACAACGCCAGGCTGACCTGCAGGATGCGTTCGCGCGTGTTGGAGCTGGCCACGACGAGGGATGCGGACCGCGCCGGCCTCAGCGCTTGCGCCGGCCCGATTCGATGCGCTCGAGGTGCTCGAGCAGCTGGCGCATCTGTTCGCGCAGTTCCTGGATTTCCTGGGCGCTCGGCATGCCGAGGCGCTGCAGCGCGGTGGCGACGCGCTGGTCGAAGACATCTTCGAATTTTCGGATGCCGAAGCTGTCGAGGCTCGGGAATCCGCGCGCGGGAGCGGCCTTGCCGCCCGCCGCGTCGGGCCTGCCTTGCGCGATACCGAGCAGGCTTTCGATCACGTTGGTCTGGCGCTTGACGACGTCGTTGCGCACGTTGTCCAGGGCCTTCAGGCCGGCACGCAGGAGGGCTTGCGCGCCGGGCTTCTTCGCCGGCGGCGCGGCGGGGGGCGCATCTTGCGATCGGGTCTTCCTTGCCGCTGCGGTCTTGCGCACCGCGGCCTTGCGGGCCGGCGGCGCCTTGGCAGAGGCCGGCGCCTTCTTCTTCACGGCTACAGTTTCATCGCGGCGAGTCGCCATGCGTGGCTCCGAAAAAGCGTTGGGAAGAGAGGCCGCCGTCCGCCATCCGGTCAGGCCTTGCGCGTGGTGCGCGCTGCGCGGCGTGCGACCGGCTTGCCCTTGACGGTCCGGGCCGCCTTGGCGACGGGAGCGCCGGCCACGCGATCTTCGATTTTCTTGGCGCCGGCGGCGATGCGGTCGGCGATCTGCACCGAGACCTGGGCGATCGGCATGTGGAGGCTGTTGAGCGTGCCGAGCACCGAGTTGCCCAGCGGCGATTCGACGCGCGCGGCCAGCTTGGAGACCGATTCGATGCCGGTGGTGGCGCCGGTGGCGACGCGGTCCATCACGTTGACGACGCGGCTGGTGTCGATGTCGAGGCGGTTGGCCAGGAAGCCGTTGACCTTTTCCTGCGCGCCGATCAGGCGGGCCTTGATGTCTTCGTTCAGGAGCGGCAGCTGGCGGTTGCCGAGGAACTGGCCGTAGCGCGAGGCGGCGCCGTTCAGCAGGCGATGCGCGCCACTGCGATAGGCGCTGACGAGGGTCTTGCCGGCGTCGTTGTACTGGCCGACGACGTGAATGGCGGCGCTTGCGAAGTTCTGGGTGGACATGGTGGTTTCCTTGATGAAGTTGATGGGTCTCATCTTCTTCGCAAAGCCCTAGGCCTGAAAAACTAGAACGGTTCGATAGTTAGTCCAACTGCCCCAATTCCGACCCTGGCATGCTACGACGGCACGGCGCGCCATCCGTGCGGCGCGGCACTCGGGCTTACCCGCAAGCCGGCGCGCATGCTGTACCGTCGGCGCATCGCCGGCCGACACGACATCCTTCGCAAGGACTCCTGCCATGACCATCATCCTCCAACTCATCGGTGCGCCCACCGACATCGGCGCCAGCGTCCGCGGCGCCGGCATGGGCCCGGACGCGCTGCGGGTGGCGGACATCGCGGGCATGCTCGCGCGCCTGGGCTTCACCGTCGTCGACAGCGGCAATCTCGCCGGACCGGCGACGCCCTGGGCCGCGCCGATGGACGGCCTGCGCCATCTCGACGAGGTGGTCGTCTGGAATCGCGCGGTCTACGCGGCGGTCGACCAGGCGCTCGGCGCGGGCCGCCTGCCCGTCCTGCTGGGCGGCGACCATTGCCTGGCGATCGGCTCGATCAGCGCGATCGCGCGGCAGGTGCGCCAGCGTGGACAGAAGCTGCGCGTGCTGTGGCTGGATGCGCATTCCGACGTCAACACCGAGACCACCAGCCCGAGCGGCAACATCCATGGCATGCCCGCGGCCTGCCTGCTGGGCCACGGTCCGGCGGCGCTGACCGGCTGGAGCGGCGAGCGCGCCGCGATCGCGCACGACGCGATCCGCTTTCTCGGCATCCGCAGCGTCGACGCCGACGAAAAGGCGGCGATCCGCGCGCTCGGGTTCCAGGTGTTCGACATGCGCCACATCGACGAGCACGGCATGCGCACGACGATGACCGAGGCGCTGCAGGATGTCGACGACGACACCCACCTGCACGTGAGCTTCGACCTCGACTGCCTCGATCCGGACTACGCGCCCGGTGTCGGCACCGGCGTGCGCGGCGGCCCGACCTGGCGCGAGATGCAGCTGTGCATGGAGATGATCGCCGACACCGGCCGCCTCGGCTCGCTCGATGTGGTGGAGCTCAATCCGGCGCTGGATGTGCGCAATCGCACGGCGGAGGTGGCGGTGGAGCTGATCGAGAGCCTGTTCGGCAAGTCGACGCTTGCGCGTTGAAAACCGTTGACGGCCTCGCCAAAAGAGGCCCGACCGTGAATTTTCGAACACTTCAAATTAAGCACATCGCCTTACATTCTTAAGCACTCGCTGCGGCTTATGGAGAACTGAGATGGGCGTTCGCAAAATTGGACTGCTGGTGGAACAACCGACCGATGGATCGTATTTCTGGGTCATCCACGAGGATGTCCGCCAGGACGGCCGTTTCGAGCCGCTGCACCGCGCAGAGCGCTCGTTCGCGACCTATTCGGCCGCGCTGGCCCAGGGCTACGGCGTGTTGCAGCGCCTGTGCGGGCTGACGGGCCTGCCGGCCTACGCCGCGCGCTCGGTCGCGCTATCGCTATAGCGGGCCCCCACTGCTCGACCAGACACGGAACCGGGCCGCCGCGGCCTGCGCACGCCCTCAGCCGCGCGTGGCCGATGGCGGCACGGGCCGCAAGACCGGCTCGGACGGCGTCGTGGCCGCCGCCGGCGCGGGCGCCAGCGGCTCGGACGGCGTGATTTCGGCGGCCTCGGGCAGAAAGCGGTCGATCAGCGCGAAGAAGCGGTCGTAGAAGCGCTCGTCCGTCAGCGTTTCGCTGGCGACCTTGACCAGCGCGTCGTCGCTGGACGAAAAAGGCAGCGACAGCGAGCCGATCGCACCGACGCCCACGCTGGCCGAGTTGTTGACTTTCTTGATGCCGTAGCGGTCCTGCAGCGCACTGGCGAAGGCGATCGTGTTGCGTGCGCCGCCCTTGCCGTCGCTTTCGCGCGCGCAGACGACGCGGAATTCGACTTCGACATGCACCTCGGTGGCCGGCTGGAAGCTCTTGCGCCCGGTCACCAGATCGGCATTGCCCGCAGTGATCATGTAGCCCTGGCTCAGCAACGCACGCCGGGCCGCTTCGCAGGTCTGGGCCTCGCTGGCGCCGTAGGTGCGCGTGTGGGTGGTGGTGGAATCGAACTCTTCCGGTTCGTACGAGACGCGCTTGGTGGGCAGATCGCCGCAGCCGGCAAGAACGAGCGGAAGCAGCAGCAGGAAGGAAGCGCGGGACAACGGCAAACGCATGGCGGCATTGGGTGGGTCAGGATCAGGGATGCTAGCGGCACCCCATCGCGCGAAACGAACCACCCTTTGACGATGCCGCGGGCCTGGCGTTCCCGCTCAGCCGCCGATGCGCAGTGCGATCACGGGTAGAGGCCACGCTCCTGGCGCGCCATCAGGATGCGCTCGCAAGCCACGGCGAAGGTGGCGGTACGCAGCGTGATCTTGTGCTTGTCGGCCGTGTCCCAGATGTTGTTGAGCGCGTTCATCATGATGCGGTCCAGCCGCACGTTGATCTCGTCCTCGTCCCAGAAGAAGGACGAGAAGTCCTGCACCCACTCGAAGTAGCTCACCGTCACGCCGCCGGCATTGCAGATCACGTCGGGCACGACCAGCACGCCGCGCTCGGCCAGGATGTCGTCCGCGACCGGCACCGTCGGGCCGTTGGCGCCTTCGAGTACCAGCTTGGCGGTGGTCTTCTTCGCGCGTTCGGCGGTGATCTGGCCTTCGAGCGCCGCCGGGATCAGGATGTCGCAGGCCACGTCCCAGAAGGCTTCGTTGGCGATCACGTCGCCGCCCTTGAAGCTCACCAGGCCGTCGGCGCGCGAGAGCGGGATCAGCGCCTTCAGGTCGAGGCCGTTCTCGTTGACGATGGTGCCCGTGTGGTCCTGCACCGCGACGATCTTCGCGCCGGCTTCGACGAACAGCTCCGCCGCGACCGAGCCCACGTTGCCGAAGCCCTGGACCGCGATGCGCGCGCCGCGCAGGTCGAGCCCGAGGCGCCGCGCGGCCTCGCGGCCGGTGACGAACACGCCGCGGCCGGTCGCCTTGACGCGGCCGAGCGAGCCGCCCAGGTGCAAAGGCTTGCCGGTGACGACGCCGGTGGCGGTGCCGCCGATGTTCATCGAATAGGTGTCCATCATCCACGCCATGATCTGCGCGTTGGTGTTGACGTCGGGCGCCGGGATGTCGGTGTGCGGGCCGATGATGATGCCGATCTCGCTGGTGTAGCGGCGCGTGATCTTCTCGAGCTCCTTCTGCGACAGCTTCTTCGGATCGACGCGGATGCCGCCCTTGGCGCCGCCGTAGGGCAAGTTCACCGCCGCGGTCTTCACCGTCATCCAGGCCGACAGCGCCATCACTTCTTCCAGCGTCACGTCCGGGTGGAAGCGCACGCCGCCCTTGCCCGGGCCGCGCGACATGTTGTGCTGCACGCGGAAGCCCTCGAAGTGGGCGATGGTGCCGTTGTCCATTTCGATCGGCACGTCGACGATCAGCGCGCGCTTGGGGCGCTTGAGCGTCTCGGCCCAGCGGGCCAGGTCGCCCAGGTAGGGCACGACGCGGTCGACCTGCGACAGGTAGGTGCCCCAGGGGCTGTTGGCGGTCGGATGAACGTAAGAGAGATCGGCGCCCATGGCAATCCTTGTGGTTGAACGAATGGCCGTGACGATAGACCTCCGATGCCCGGCGCGCCATGCCCTATGCGCGATGCGTTGCCGGTTATGCGCTTGCGGCAAGCGGCGCCGGACGCCCAACGTTCAGCGCGCGCCGAAGATCGCCGTGCCGACGCGGACCATCGTGCTGCCGGCCGCGATCGCCGCCTCGAGGTCGGCCGACATGCCCAGCGACAAGGTGTCCACCGCGAGCCCGGCCTCCCGCATGCCGCCGAAAACCGCGGCGGCGCGCAGGAACAGATCCCGCTGCGCCGCGAAGTCCGGCGCCGGCTCGGGAATCGCCATCAGCCCGCGCAACTGCAACCGCGGCAGTGCCGCCACGGCGCGCGCCAGCGGCAGCGCCTCGCTGGCCGGCACGCCGGACTTGTTGGCGCCGCCGTCCACGTTCACCTGCAGGCAGACCTGCAGCGGCGGCAGATGGGCCGGGCGCTGTTCGCTCAGGCGCTCGGCGATCTTGAGGCGGTCGATGCTGTGGACCCAGTCGAAATGCTCGGCCACGGTGCGTGTCTTGTTGCTTTGCAAGGGTCCGATGCAATGCCATTGAAGCTGGTCGCGGAGTCCCGCCAGGGCTTCGATCTTCGCAACGCCTTCCTGGACATAGTTCTCGCCGAAGGCCTGCTGGCCTGCCGCAAGGGCCTCGCGCACCGCGTCGGCCGCAAAGGTCTTGGACACCGCGAGCAAGTGCACGCTCGCCGGATCACGGCCGACGGCTGTGCACGCTGTCACGATCCGGGCGCGAACTTGTTGGAGCTTGTCGTCAATCATCGTCATAATCATCAAAAGCGTATCAAAACGTCACCGAGGAACTTCGTGGACATCACCCAACTGCTGGCCTTCAGCGTCAAGAACAAGGCGTCGGATCTGCATCTGTCGTCCGGGCTCCCGCCCATGATCCGGGTGCACGGCGACGTGCGGCGCATCAATGTCGACGCGCTCGACCACAAGGCCGTGCACGCCATGGTGTACGACATCATGAGCGACACGCACCGCAAGCACTACGAGGAATTCCTCGAAGTCGATTTCTCCTTCGAGATCGACGGGCTGGCGCGCTTCCGGGTCAACGCCTTCAACCAGGCGCGCGGCGCGGCCGCGGTGTTCCGGACCATTCCCTCGAAGATTCTCACGCTGGAGCAGCTCAACGCGCCCAAGATCTTCGGCGACCTCGCGCTCAAGCCGCGCGGTCTCGTGCTGGTGACCGGCCCGACCGGCTCGGGCAAGTCGACCACGCTGGCCGCGATGATCAACTTCCTCAACGAAACCGAGTACGGCCACATCCTCACGGTGGAAGACCCGATCGAGTTCGTGCACGAATCGAAGAAGTGCCTGATCAACCAGCGCGAGGTCGGGCCGATGACACTGTCCTTCGCGAACGCGCTGCGCTCGGCGCTGCGTGAAGACCCGGACGCGATCCTGGTCGGCGAAATGCGCGACCTCGAAACCATCCGCCTCGCGATGACCGCGGCCGAAACCGGCCACCTGGTGTTCGGCACGCTGCACACCTCGTCGGCCGCCAAGACCATCGACCGGATCATCGACGTGTTCCCGGGCGAGGAAAAGGAAATGATCCGCGCCATGCTGTCGGAGTCGCTGCAGGCCGTGATCTCGCAGACGCTGTGCAAGACCAAGGACGGCCAGGGCCGGGTGGCGGCGCACGAGATCATGCTGGGCACCTCCGCGATCCGCAACCTGATCCGCGAAGGCAAGGTGGCGCAGATGTATTCGTCGATCCAGACCGGCAGCGGCCAGGGCATGCAGACGCTGGACCAGAACCTCACCGATCTCGTGCGCCGCAACGTGATTTCGCCCGCGGAAGCGCGCGGCAAAGCAAAAATCCCCGAGAATTTCCCCGGTTGAGAGCCCTCAATCCGCCCCGACCCGGAGTCCCGACATGGAACGCGATCAAGCCAGCCAGTTCATCAACGATCTGCTCAAGCTCATGGTGAGCCGCAACGGCAGCGACCTGTTCATCACGGCCGACTTCCCGCCTGCGATCAAGGTCGACGGCAAGGTCACCAAGGTCTCCCAGCAGGCGCTCGGCGCGCAGCACACGCTGGCGCTCACGCGCTCCGTCATGAACGACCGCCAGACGGCCGAGTTCGAGCGCACCAAGGAATGCAACTTCGCGATCTCGCCGACCGGGATCGGGCGCTTCCGCGTCAACGCCTTCGTGCAGCAGGGCAAGGTCGGCATGGTGCTGCGGACCATTCCGGCCAAGCTGCCGACCATCGATGACCTCGGCATGCCGCAGGTGCTCAAGGATGTGGCGATGACCAAGCGCGGCCTGACGATCCTGGTGGGCGCGACCGGCTCGGGCAAGTCGACCACGCTGGCGGCGATGATCGACTGGCGCAACGAGAACTCCTACGGCCACATCGTGACGGTCGAGGATCCGGTCGAGTTCGTGCACCCGCACAAGAACTGCGTGGTGACGCAGCGCGAGGTCGGCATCGACACCGACAGCTGGGAAGCCGCGCTGAAGAACACGCTGCGCCAGGCGCCCGACGTGATCCTGATGGGCGAGATCCGCGACCGCGAGACCATGGAGCATGCGGTCGCCTTCGCCGAGACCGGGCATCTGTGCATGGCCACCCTGCATGCCAACAGCGCCAACCAGGCGCTCGACCGCATCATCAATTTCTTTCCCGAGGAACGCCGGGCCCAGTTGCTGATGGACCTGTCGCTGAACCTGCGCTCGCTGATCTCGCAGCGCCTCATCCCGACCGAGGATGGGCACGGCCGCATCGCTGCGGTCGAAATCCTGCTCAACACGCCGCTGATCTCCGACATGATCTTCAAGGGCGAGGTGGGCGAAATCAAGGAGATCATGAAGAAGAGCCGCAACCTCGGGATGCAGACCTTCGACCAGGCGCTGTTCGACCTGTTCGAGGGCAACGCGATCACCTTCGAGGATGCGATCCGCAACGCGGACTCGGCCAACGACCTGCGGCTGCAGATCAAGCTCAACAGCCAGCGCGCGCGCACGCCCGATCTGTCGGCAGGCACGGAACATTTCGCAATCGTGTGAGCGCGCGGCGGCCACGGCTGCTGCGCGCTAAGCTCGGGGCATGAGCAGCCTCAACCCCAAAACCTACGACTCCGTTCCCTCGCAGAAGGTCGCCTTCCTCGGCCTCGGTGTGATGGGCTATCCGATGGCCGGCCATCTCGCGCTCGCGGGGCACGCGGTCACGGTCTACAACCGCAGCGCCGCCAAGGCCGTGGCCTGGCAGGCCGAGATCGCAGCGCAGGCGAAGGCGGCCGTGGGCCACGCGCCGACGCCGCGCGAGGCGGCCTCGAAGGCCGACATCGTGTTCTGCTGCGTGGGCAACGACGACGACCTGCGCGCAGTGGTGCTGGGCGACGACGGCGCGTTCGCGGGCATGGCGAAGGGCTCGGTCTTCGTCGATCACACGACGGCTTCGGCCGACGTGGCGCGGGAGCTCTCCAGGGCCGCGCTCGACCGTGGCCTGCAGTTCATCGATGCGCCGGTGTCCGGCGGCCAGGCCGGCGCCCAGAACGGCGCGCTGACGGTGATGTGCGGCGGCGATGCGGCCGCCTTCGAGCGCGTGCGGCCCGTGGTCGCGGCCTTCGCGCGGGCCGTGACGCTGCTCGGTGCCAGCGGCGCGGGACAGTTGGCGAAGATGGTCAATCAGATCGCGATCGCGGGCCTGGTCCAGGGCCTGTCCGAGGCGATCGCCTTCGGCCAGCGCGCCGGCCTCGACATGAACGAGGTGCTGGGCGTGATCGGCAAGGGTGCCGCGCAGAGCTGGCAGATGGACAACCGCGGCAAGACCATGATCGAAGGCAAGTTCGATTACGGCTTCGCGGTCGACTGGATGCGCAAGGACCTGGGCCTGGTGCTCGACGAGGCCAAGCGCAATGGCGCCCGGTTGCCGGTGACGGCGCTGGTCGATCAGTTCTATGCCGACGTGCAGCAGATCGGCGGCGGGCGCTGGGACACTTCGAGCCTCATAAAACGGCTTTAGCTCGCCCCCAGGCTGCGCGCACTTCGTGTCGCTTCGCCAACCCCCTACCGGGGGCAACACCAGCGGCCCGGCGAAGCCGGTTCCGCGGTGTTTCTGGTATTGCCGCCTATCGGACGGGGGTGGCGACGGCGCCGCCCTGCGGCGGCGAGCCTGCGGGCGGCAGGGGTTCCATCGGCGGCAGCGGCACGTTGGAGCGCGATGACGACGCGGCGCCGGTGCCGCCTTGCGGCGCCTGGCCGGCGAGTTCGGCCTCGCTGACGATCTCGACCACGCGCACGACCTTGCGCACGCCGGAGACGCCGCGCGCGATCTCGGTCGCGCGGTCGGTTTCGCGGCGGGTGGCCAGGCCCATGATGTAGACCACGCCGCGCTCGGTCACGATCTTGAAGGAGTTGGCGAAGATGTCCTTGGCATCGAGCAGCGAGGCCTTGACCTTGCCGGTGATGTAGGTGTCGTTCGACCGTTCCGGGAATGTGCTCGACGGCCCCACCGCCAGCTCGTTGACGACCGAGCGGACGTTGTCCATGCGCTGGATCACGTCCTCGACCCGGCGGCGATCGGCCTCGCTGCCGACCGTGCCCGTCAGCAGCACCTGCCGGTTGAAGCTCGTGACGCTGACGTACATCTCGTCGTTGGCGATGTCGCGCACCCGCGCGGCGCCGCGCAGCTCGATGGTCTGGTCGTCCAGCTGCGCGCCGGAGCTGCGGCGGTCGGTCGCGACCAGGCCGACCCCGGCCGCCGCCGCACCGCCGACCACCAGCGGCACGCAACCGGAAAGCCCGGCCACCAGGGCGGCACTGGCACTCAGCGCGAACGCGATGCGTTGGAGGGATGTCGTCGTCATATGGAACCTTCCTGTTCTCCGAGTAACTGGGCGTCCACGCCGTCGCACAGGCAATGCAGCGCAAGCAGATGGACTTCATGAATTCGGGCCGCACGCTCGTGCGGCACGCAGACCTGGACATCGGTTTCGCGCAAGGCCCGGCCCACCGCCCCGCCGGCAGCGCCGCCGGCCGCATTGCCGAGCAGCGCGACCACTGTCATGTCGCGCGCATGCGCCGCTTCCACCGCGGCCAGCACGGCTGCGGATTGGCCGCTCGCGCTCAAGGCCAGCAGCACATCGCCGGCCTGCCCCAGCGCACGCACCTGGCGCGCGAAGCGGTCGGCGTCGAGCGCATCCGCGGTATCGGCCGCGGGGTCGGTCGCATCGCCGGGCAAGGCGATCGCGCCGAGCTCGGGGCGATCGCGCTCGAAGCGGCCCACGAACTGGGCTGCGAACTGCGCCGCCAGGAAGCCCGAGACGCCCGCACCGCAGGCCAGGATCTTGCCGCCGCTGGTCACGCAGGCCAGCAGCGCCTGCATGGCCTGCGAAATCGGCTTTCCAAGCAACGGGCCTGCCTGGTATTTGAGGTCGGCGCTGTCGATGAAGTGCTGCTGGATCCGTTGCTCGAGCATGGGCCGGGATGATAACTGCGCGGGGTGAAACAAGACGTGTGTTGCGTTGAGCCCGATCGGCTGCGGCAGTTCCCTCGTCGATGCATCAACCGGCGTCGAAGGCGCCTTGCAGCCATTCGATGCGCGCCTCGACCAGCACCACATCGAAGCGGCAAGGCGGCAGCGCCGGCAGCCGGCTGAGGTAGTGCCGCGCGGCGAACACGATGCGGCGCTGCTTCACGCCGGTGATGCTGCCCGCGGCGCCGCCATGCGTGGTGCCGGCGCGGTGCCGCACCTCGACGAAGACCAGCGTGCCGTCCTTCGGGTCGCGCATGATCAAATCGATCTCGCCGCCGCCGCGGCCCGGGGTTCGATAATTGCGCGCACGCAGCGTCAAGCCCGCCGCCAGCAGATGGGCGAGCGCGGCATCTTCCGCCGCGTCGCCGCGTTCCTTGGTCGTCACCGAGATGGCCTCCCTGCCGTCCTGTTATGGAGTCAGTCCGTTGAATTCACTCGCTCCCGCTTCGTTCGGCGCCGCCCTGCAGGCGGCACGCGATGCCGCGGGTGCGCAGCATTATCCGCAGGCCACGCTCTACGTGGTCGCCACGCCGATCGGCAACCTGGCGGACATCACGCTGCGTGCGCTGCAGGTGCTGCAGCAGGTCGATGCGATCGCCTGCGAGGACACCCGCCACACCCAGAGCCTGCTGCGTGCCTACGGCATCGACCGCCCGGGCGCGCAGTTACTCGCCATCCACCAGCACAACGAAACCGAAGCGGCGCAGTCGGTGGTCGCGCGGCTCGCGCGAGGCGAACGCATCGCCTACGTGAGCGATGCCGGCACGCCGGGCGTGAGCGATCCGGGCGCGCGCCTGGTCGCCGCCGTGCGCGAGGCGGGCCACCGCGTGCTGCCGCTGCCGGGCGCCAGCAGCGTCACCACGCTGATCGGCGCGGCCGGACTGGTCGCGGCCGGCGACGACAGCAGCGCCTTCGTGTTCGCCGGCTTCCTGCCGAGCAAGGCCGGCGAGCGCGATGCGGCCGTGCTGCGGCTGGAGCGCGAGCCGCGCAGCGTCGTGCTGCTCGAGGCACCGCATCGCATCGAGGCGCTGGCGCGCGCACTGGCCACGCTGGGCGAACGGCGGGTGACGGTGGGCCGCGAACTCACCAAGCAATTCGAGGAGATCGCGACCGTCACGGCCGCCGCCCTGCCGGACTGGTTCGCGGCCAGCCGCGACCGCACGCGCGGCGAATTCGCGCTGGTGCTGCATCCCAAGGCCGTCGTCGCCGACGACGGTGCCGAGGGCGAACGCGTGCTGCGACTGCTGCTGGCCGAGCTGCCGCTCAAGAGCGCAGTGCGTCTCGCGGCCGAGATCAGCGGCGCGCCGCGCAACGCGCTCTACGACACCGCGCTGCGCCTGCGCGAGCAAGCCGGGAACGGGTAGCCGCTGCTCAGCCGTCGAGCTCGGGATAGGCGCGGAAGATGCCGTCCTCGTTGAACGCGATGCGGCGCGGGCTCTGCAGATAGTCGTGCACGCGCTGGCGGCGGCTCACGTTGAGGTGCAGCTTCGCCACCGCCGGCGTCTTCGCCATCGCATGCGCCGTGGCCTTGGGAAATGCATAGCGCAGCCCCGCCACCAGTTGGAACAGCGACAGGTCCGCATAGGTCAGCGCATCGCCGACCAGATGCAGGTCGCCCGCGGGATTGCGCTGCAGCACGCGCTCGAACCAGCCGAGGAACTTCGGAATGCGTGCTTCGCGAAAGGCACGCGCCCGCTCCAGCGCCGCGTCGCGCTGGTCTTCGTAGTAGGCACCGGTCGACAGCGGATGGTGCGTGTCGTGCGCCTCGGCCACGGCGTCGGCGATGGTCAGCTGCAGCTGATGGGTCCAGAGCGCGTCGGCCTCGCCGGCGCCGACGAGGCCGAGGCGCGGGCCGAGGTACAGCAGGATCGCGGATGTCTGCCCGATCACGATATCCCCGTCGATCAGGAAGGGCGGGGCGAATGGAGGGCGCGGGTCGTGCGGATCGCCGAGGCGCCGCCCGAGCGCGGCCTCGCCGCCGCCTTTGGAGGGCGGCTCGCGCGCCACGTCGAGGTATTCGGCACCGGCGGCTTCGAGCGCCAGGCGCACGAACTCGCCGCGGCCCTGGATGGTGGGCCAATAGTGAAGTTGATAGGCCAAGACGGGAACCTCCATGCGGTCAGAGCTGCGCATTCTGCCGCCGCCGGCAGACCGCGGTGCGTGGTCGCGGGCCGGCTGCGCGTGTGATCCGGGTCCGACTACGGAAGGGCGCCGGTCGCGCGCGCCAGCATCGCGCGAAACGCGTCGAAGATCCTGGCCATGTGCGGCGGCTTGTAGGGAAAGAGATCCGGCGGATCCATCGCATGCACCACCGCACCGGTGCATACCTCGAACACCAGCAGTTCGCCGTCCGGCGTCTCTGCGCAGTCGATCACCAGATAGTCCAGCCCGAAGCGCTCGGCGACCGTGCGCAAAGCCTCGGCATGGCGCCGGCCGAAGCCGTGCGCGAAGTCGCGCATGAAGGCTTCTTCCTCGGCGCGCTTGGACGCGCTGTCGGTCATGCCGGCGTTGAGGTAGTGAATCATCCAGTGCGCGGACACGCCCATGTGCGCCGGATAGGGCACGCTATCCACGAGCACGATGCGGTACTTGCGGAACAACCCGTCCTCGCCGCGGTAGTCGATGAAGCGGGAGATGAAGAACTCGTCGCCGGCCGTCGCCTGCAGATAGGCCGCCATGTCGTGCGCCGCATCGACCCTGGCCAGCCCGCGGCCCGCATGCGAGTTGACCGGCCGCACGATCACCGGAAAGACGCCGTCCGACAGCAGCTCGCCGATGGCCAGTCCGTCGATCGACAGCCGCTCCAGCGCGTCGCGTGGGGTCCGGGTGGTCATCGGAATCGAGACGCCCGCGGCCGCATCCAACAGCTGGTAGGCCTGCGTGCGCGAGGTGTTCACGATCCGGTCGGGCAGGTTGAGGACCGGCCTGCCCCATGACCCGACGCTGCCGGCGAGCCCGCGATGCAGGCCGCGCACCGAATCCGATTCGGCGACCGCGATGAAGACGGCATCGCAGACCGGCAATTCGCTCGGGATCGGCTCGCCCGGCAGCAGGTAGAGCATGCCGAGCGAGACATCCGAGTCCTCGAGCAGGAAGGGCAGCGGCGTGTTCGTCATCAGGTCGCCCGGCGCCATGATCGCGAGCAGGCGGATGGCGGCTTCGCCACGGGCCGGCAGCTCGTACAGCCGCTTGATCTTCAACGCATGCGCCTGCGCCGCGAGACCGACCTCCCGCTTGCCTTGCAGTTGCAGCAGCGTCGACAGGTCCATCAGCGCCTCGGCATCCTGCTCGTCGGCGCTCGCGCGCGCGATCAGCTTGACGGCGATCGGCGCGAGGTCGATGCCGTCGAAGGCCATCTTCATGAGGCGGGCCATGCCCACCAGCGAAATTCCGTCGTCGACCATGCGGGTGGGCTCTGGGGTTGAAGTTGCCTTGGAGGTACGGCATCGATCCTAGGGCGCACAGGCCGGTTTCAATGGCCCGAACAACGCGGTGATGGGGGCTCAGTCCGAGCGTTCGGCGAGGCCGGCCCGCCGCGTCGCCGTGCATGCTGGCCGATGGGCTGCCTTGGACTAGACTTGCCCGATGCCACGTCGGTTCGCGCTCGTTCTGCTGTGGGTCTCTGCCTTCTGGCAGGCATTGACCATGGGCGGCTATGTCCTGACGATCGGCGGCGCGACGGACATCGGGCATGCCGTCCTTCACTGGCAAGAGAAGCCGCACCATCACCATGCGGATGGCTCTGTCTCGCAGAACAGCTCCGCCGAGTCGGCCCATCACATGGCGGCCGATGGATCTCTCGGGGACGCAGCGGTTCCGCCCACGAGCTTGATGCTGCCGCGCATCGACCCAGTCCGTCCCGTCGCGGCGGAAGAGCCTGCCCTGCCCTGGCCCTATCTCGACGGCCTTCAGCGGCCTCCTCGCCAAGCCACCTGAAGACGCATTCGCCCACCGCGCCTCGGCGCGCGCGGACTGTCTTCATGTTGCCGATCGGCTGCGGATCGCACGCTGCACGCGTGCCTGACTTTCCGCGCCGATAGCCACGCCGGCCAGGAGTCCGCCTCCTGCAGAACGCCGACCCCATCTGCTCGGCGCCCTCTTCCCCGTCCAAGCCGGGGAATGCCGCGCCTGGACCCGGGCGGCGGCGCCTTCTTCATCCTCACACGAATGAGAAACACACATGATCTC
Source organism: Variovorax sp. SRS16 (assembly GCF_901827165.1). NCBI lineage: Bacteria > Pseudomonadati > Pseudomonadota > Betaproteobacteria > Burkholderiales > Comamonadaceae > Variovorax > Variovorax sp. SRS16. Next base: position 480,563 of record NZ_LR594666.1, on the reverse strand, counting down.
GACTCTTCTGGCGGCGCCCTGGAGCGTCGCCTCGTACCGTCGGAAGTTCCTCGCCAATCGCGAAGACAACCTGTTCATGGGGTCGTTCGACAGCTTCGCCGCGGCCGAAGCCGCCGCCCCTGCCTCGAAGGCCGTCGGCTATGACAACGCCGAGGCTGCAAAGGCCTTGTACAGCCATCAGATCTACTTCTGGGACTACCCCGCGCTGTTCTGGATCAAGCGCTCGATCGAGGACGGCATGCGCAGCTTCTTCGACCTCGGCGGCCATGTGGGCATCAAGTACTACGCCTTCCGGCGCGTCGCGAACTACCCCGCCGAACTCCGCTGGCGGGTGTGCGACGTGCCGGGTGTCGTGCAAGCCGGCGGGGCCTTGGCCATCGAACGGGAAGCGGCCGCGCAGCTGAGCTTCTGCACGGACTTCCGCGAGGCCAGCGGCCACGACGTGCTGTACGCATCGGGCACGCTGCAATACCTGCCCACGCGCATCGGCGAGATCCTCGCCGCGCTTCCGGTCAAGCCCCGACGCATCGTGCTGAACACGACGGCCGCGCACCCGGACCGCACGATGCACACGCTCAACAGCGTCGGCTTCGCGGTGTGTCCCTATCGCATCCAACGCCATGACGAACTCATGGGCGAGCTGGCATCGGCAGGCTACAAGCGTGTCGATGGCTGGCGCAACGAGGGCAAGCCCATCAAGGTGCCATTCGTTGAAGGGGGCGACAAGGCCTACTACGCGGGAGGCTGCTTCGACAGGCGTTGAACGGCAGGACGGCCGTCATCCGACAGGTCGCAATGAGGGGGCGGGAAATCCCTCCCCCTGTTTCTCTTGATTATTAAATCGATCTTCTGATAATGCGCATTATCTATTCGGTAATACGCATCAGCAACCTCCTTCGGCACCATGGCCACGACCCGTCGCCTGACACAGCACCACATCGCCAAGCTCGCCGGCGTGAGTCAGGCCACGGTGTCGCTGGTGCTCAACGGGGCCGATCCTGCGCTGGTGCGTATTCCTGCGGAAACCCGCGATCGGGTGCAGAAGATCATTCGCGACACCGGCTATGTGCCCGATCCGATCGCCCGCCGCATGGCCAACGGGTCGAACCGGATCCTGGGCGTCTTCACCTACGAGCCGGCCTTTCCCAGCGCGCACGCCGACTTCTTCCTGCCCTTCCTGTTCGGCATCGAGGAAGAAGCGCAGGCCCGCGGCTACGACCTGCTGCTGCTCACCGGCGCGGGCCAGGAGGCGCAGCGCAAGATATTCGCCGAGGAGAGCCGCCTGCGCATCGCCGACGGCTGCATCGTGCTGGGCAAGAACTTCGACCGCGATGAACTCGCCCAGCTGATCGCGGGCGACTACCCCTTCGTCGCGATCGGGCGGCGCGAGGATGCGGGCGGCCCGGTGCCCTTCGTGGGCGGCGACTACGCGACCGCCACCGGCGCGCTGGTGCGGCAGGCGCGCGAGCTGGGCCATCGGCGTCTGGCCTACCTCGGGCCCATCGGTCCGGCCGAGTCGACGGCGGACCGCTGGCAGGGATTCACCGCGGCCCTCGGCACCGACTTGAATCTGGTCCTGCAACTGGAGGACCTGCCGGCTGCGGACGGCGATCTGCTCGACGCATTGCTGGCCAGCGGCGCCACCGCGGCCTTCTGCGTCGAGCTGGCCGACGCGGTGCGCCTCGAACGCGCGGCGCAGGCGCGCGGGCTGGGGCTTCCGGCCGATCTCTCGCTGCTGGCATTGGGTTCGCACATCCGCACCGAGGGCAGCGGCACGCGCTTCGCCTCCTTCGCGATTCCGCGCGAGGAGATGGGACGCCAGGCCACGGCCATGCTCGTTCGCCGGGTGGAAGGCCGCAGCGCGCAGACGCCGCAGCAGGTCCTGCTGCCCTGCGAGCCGATCCGCGGCGAAACGCTCGGCCCGGCGCCGCGCTGACGCGCCAACCCAACCTTCCACTGCAACAACGACGACGCATGCGAGAACTGAAGACGGACATCCTGGTGGTCGGCGGCGGCCTGGGCGGCATTGCCGCGGCGCTGGGCGCACTCGAAGCCGGCCGCACGGTGGTCATGAGCGAGGAATACGACTGGATCGGCGGCCAGCTCACCAGCCAGGCCGTGCCGCCCGACGAGCACAGCTGGGTCGAGCAGTTCGGCGTCACGCGCCGCTATCGCGCGCTGCGCGACGGCATCCGCCGCTACTACCGCGACCACTATCCGCTGACCGCGGCCAGCCGCGCATGGAATGAACTCAATCCGGGCGCAGGCTGGGTCAGCCGCGTCTGCGCCGAGCCGCGCGTGGGCCTGGCCGTGCTCGAAGCCATGCTGGCCCCTCACCGCGGCAGCGGCCGGCTGACGGTGCTGCAGCCCTACCGCCCGGTGGCTGCCGAGACGCAGGGCGATACGGTGCGCGCCGTGTCGCTGCGCCATCGCGACACCGGCGACACCGTCACGGTGGCCGCTGCCTTCGTGATCGATGCGACCGAGCTGGGCGACCTGTTGCCGCTGACCGGCACCGAGTACCTGACCGGCTTCGAGAGCCAGGACGACACGGGCGAGCCGAGCGCACCCGCTATCGCCCAGCCGCACAACGTGCAAGCGGTATCGATCTGCTTCGCGATCGACCACGTGGACGGCGACCACACGATCGACAAGCCGCGCAACTACGACTTCTGGCGCGCGTACCAGCCGCACTTCTGGGGCGGGCCGCTGCTGGGCTTCAAGGCGCCGCATCCGCGCACGCTGGAGATCGTCGAGCGCTCCTTCACGCCCAATCCGGACGACGATCCGCTGCAGGTGGACGCCGACCAGCGCAAGGGCGGCGGCGACGAGAACCTGTGGACCTTCAGACGCATCGCAGCGCGGCGCAACTTCGTGCCGGGCGCCTATGCCTCGGACATCTGCCTCGTGAACTGGCCGATGATCGACTACATGGAGGGCACGATCATCGACGTGCCCGAAGCCGAGAAGGCGCGCCACCTCGAGGCCGCGGCCGAGCTGTCGCACGCGGTCTTCTACTGGCTGCAGACCGAGGCGCCGCGCGCCGACGGCGGCACGGGCTTTCCAGGTCTGCGGCTGCGCGGCGACATCACGGGCACGGCGCACGGATTGGCCATGGCGCCGTACATCCGCGAGAGCCGGCGCATCCTCGGCGTGACGCGCATCGTCGAGCAGCACCTGTCGCATGCCGTGCGCGGCGACCAGGGCGCGCTGCGCTACCGCGACAGCGTGGGGGTCGGCATGTACCGCATCGACCTGCACCCTTCGACGGGTGGCGACAACTACATCGACGTGCCGTCGTGCCCCTTCGAGATCCCGCTGGGCGCCCTGCTGCCGCGCCGCATGACGAACCTGCTGGCCGGCGGCAAGAACATCGCCACCACGCACATCACCAACGGCTGCTACCGGCTGCACCCGGTGGAGTGGAACGTCGGCGAAGCGGCCGGCATTCTGGCCGCGCATTGCCTGGACACCGGCACCACGCCGCACCAGGTGCAGGCCGGCGATGCGCGGCTGCTCGCCTTCCAGGCGATGCTGCACCGCGCCGGCATCCAGACGCACTGGCCCGACGTGCGCGCCTACTGAAGCATCGATCGCATCGAAAACAAGACCAGGAGACCCTCACCATGTTCCACCGCAAGACCTCCGCCCTGCTCCGCGCGATCGCCGGCGGGCTCGTCCTTTCATTGACCCTCGCGGCCGGCGCGTCGGCCGAGCAGATCAAGCTGCGCATGACCATCTGGAGCGCCAACGAAGCGCACCTGAAGGTCTTCAACGGCATCGCCGAAGGCTTCAGGAAGGAGCACCCCGACGTCACGGTCAGCTTCGAGCCATTGCCCTTCGAGACCTACACCACGGCGCTGACCACGCAGATCGCCGGCGGCAATGCGCCCGACATGGCCTGGATCTTCGAGACCGCCGCCTACGACTTCGTCAACTCGGGCGCGCTGGTGCCGCTGTCGAAGACGCTGGCCGCCACGCCCGGCTACAACGCGGGCGAGATCAGCCCGGCCGCGACCGAGCGCTGGTCGCGGGACGGCGTGCTCTACGCCTATCCCTTCTCGACCTCGCCCTTCGCGGTGTTCGTCAACAATGACCTCATCAAGAAGGCCGGCGCCAAGACCCCGGCGGAGCTCATCGCCGCCGGCCAGTGGACCTGGCCGAACGCGATCGCGACGGCCGAGGCCGTGGCCAGGAGCGGCAAGGGCGGTCTGGTGGTGCGCGACTTCAACTACCAGGCCTGGCAGTACCTGTCCTCGGTCTGGAACGGCTGGGGCGCCGTGCCGTGGAGCGCCGACGGCAAGCGCTGCGGCTTCGCCGACAAGCCGATGGTCGATGCGCTGGGCTTCATCCACGACGCGATCTACGCGAAGAAGGCGATGCCCGGGCCGGGCCAGAACGTCGACTTCTTCGCCGGCGATGCCGCCATGACCATCACGCAGATCAGCCGCGCCTCGCTGCTGCCCAAGGACAAGCGCTTCGACTGGGATCTCGTGCCGCTGCCCAAGGGCCCCGCGGGCGACTACGCGATCGTCGGCCAGGCCGGCATCGGCGTGCTGAAGGCCGGCAAGAATTCGGCGAGCGCGGCAGCGTTCGTGGCCTACATGACCAACCCCGAGAACTCGGCCAGGCTGGCGCAGTTCTTTCCTTCGGCACGCAAGTCGCTGCTCAACGCCGACGTGCTGGCGAAGACCAATGCGCTGCTGTCGCCCGCGCAGCTCGACAAGGTCGTGGTCTCGGGCATCGCGACCGGCAAGGTGATGCCGGCGCACACGGATTTCGCACGCCTGCAGCAGGTCGTGCGCGCAGGGCTCGATGCCGTGTGGCAACCGCAGGCCGACATCCCGGCGGCGACACGTGCGATCTGCGATCAGCTCGGACCGCTGCTTGCGCAATAGCGCAGGGCCTGAAGCACCGGGACTCGCCGAGCCACCGCCGTGATCCGTACGCAGGACGAATCCGCGACCGGGCGGGCGCCCGTCAAGCCCCGGCCCTTCTGGACCATGGCGCGGCGCGATGGCCTGGCGGGCTTGCTGTTCGCGGCGCCGCAGCTGGCGGGCACGCTCGTGTTCGTGCTGGTGCCCCTGGTCCTCGTGTTCTGGTATTCGCTGCACGAGTGGAACGTGCTGGCCAACACCTTCACCTACACCGGCGACCGCAACTACGCGCAGCTGCTCGGCGACCCCTCGTTGCCGCGCGTGCTGCTGGCCTCGGCGCTCTTCTCGGCCGGCCTCGTCGTGTTGAACATGAGCCTCGCCTTGCTGCTGGCCGTGCTGCTGAACCAGAAGCTCGCCGGCATCGCGGTGTTCCGCACGCTGTTTTTTTCGCCGGTGGTGGTGTCGCTGGTGGCCTGGACCATCGTCTGGGGCTTCCTGCTGCAGAACAACGGCGGCATCAACGGCCTGCTCGCGCTGCTCGGCATCGAGGGGCCGAACTGGCTGCGCACGCCCACCACCGCCATGCTGTCGGTGATCGTGGTGCAGGTGTTCAAGAACGTGGGGCTCAACATGGTGCTGTTCCTGGCCGCGCTGCAGGGCGTGCCGCGCGAGCTGTACGAGGCGGCGCGCATCGACGGCGCGCCGGTCTTCAAGCAGTTCCGCCGCATCACGCTGCCGCTGATCAGCCCGACCATCCTGCTCACATCGATCATCACCATCGTCGGCTCGCTGCAGGTGTTCGCGCAGATCGCGGTGCTGACGCAGGGCGGGCCGGGCGTGTCGACCACGGTGCTGGTGTACTACCTGTACCAGCAGACTTTCCAGTTCCACCGCTTCGGCTACGGCTCCACGCTGGCGATCGTGCTGTTCGCGATCGTGGCGCTGCTGACGCTGGCCCAATGGCAGATGCGCAGGCGTTTCGTCTTCCATGAACAGTGAGATCCCCGTGCGGACGAAGGTCGCGCTCTACGGCGCGATGTGCGTGCTGCTCATCCCCTTCGTGTTCCCCACCTGGTGGATGGTGACTTCGTCGCTCAAGCCGATCAGCGACATCTTCGTGTTTCCGCCGCAGCTGTTCCCGACGCACCCGGACTGGAGCAGCTACAGGCAGGTGTTCACGATCCAGCCTTTCGCGCAGCAATACTGGAACTCGGCCTGGATCGCGGCGGTGGTCACGGCCTGCACGCTCGCCGTGTCGTCGATGGCGGGCTATGCCTTCGCGCGCATCCGCTTTCCCGGCGCCGACCTCTTGTTCATCGTCGTGCTGACGGGGCTGCTGATCCCCTCCGAAGTGACCATCGTGCCGCTGTTCCAGATGTTCCTGAAGCTGGGCTGGGTCAACACGCACTGGCCGCTGGTGCTGATCCCGGTCTTCGGTGCGCCCAGCGTGTTCGCCACTTTCATCATGCGCCAGTTCTTCATCGCGCTGCCGCAGGAACTGGAAGAGGCCGCGCGCGTCGATGGTCTCGGGCGCTTCGAGATCTTTCGCACCATCGCGCTGCCGCTCGCGCGGCCGGCGCTGGCGTCGGTGGGCATCTTCACTTTCCTGCAGAGCTGGAACATGTACCTGGAGCCGATCGTGTTCCTGTCGACGCCGACCAAGTTCACGCTGCCGCAGGCGCTCACGCAGTACACCGATGCCTACGGCGGCCCGATGTGGAACATCCAGCTCGCCGCCGCCACGCTCACCGCGCTGCCGGTGCTGATCGTCTTCGTGCTGGCGCAGCGGCAGTTCGTCGAAGGCCTGGCCCATACGGGGCTCAAGGGCTGATCGTCCTCATTCATCCTCATTCATGGCCGAAGTCATCCTCTCCCAAGTCCGCAAGCGCTTCGGCGCCGTCGACGTCATTCACGGGCTCGACCTGCATGTTCGCGACGGCGAATTCCTTGCGCTGGTGGGCCCTTCGGGCTGCGGCAAGTCGACCTTGCTGCGCATGATCGCCGGGCTGGAAAGCGTCACGCACGGAAGCATCGGCATCGGCGCGCGCGATGTGACCGAGCTGGACCCCAAGGACCGCGACATCGCGATGGTGTTCCAGAACTACGCGCTCTACCCGCACATGACGGTGGCCGCCAACATGGGCTTCTCGCTCGAGCACCGCGGCAGCCCCAAGGCGGAGATCGCCGAGCGCGTGCGCCGGGCCGCCGAGATCCTGGGCTTGTCGCAACTGCTCGAACGCCGTCCGCGCCAGCTCTCCGGCGGCCAGCGCCAGCGGGTCGCCATGGGCCGCGCCATCGTGCGCGATCCGCAGGTGTTCCTGTTCGACGAGCCGCTGTCCAACCTCGACGCGCAGCTGCGCATCGTCATGCGCGGCGAGATCAAGAGCCTGCACCAGCGGCTCCGGACCACCACCCTCTACGTCACCCACGATCAGGTCGAAGCCATGACCATGGCCGATCGCATCGTGGTGCTCAACGCGGGACGCGTCGAGCAGGTGGGATCGCCGCTGGAGCTCTTCGATCGGCCCGCCAATCGCTTCGTGGCGGCCTTCATCGGGTCGCCTGCGATGAACTTCATTCCCGGGCGCTGCACGGCCGAAGGGTTCGCGGCCGGCGGCGTGCTGCTGCCGCTTCCTGCGGAATCCGGCGCGGCGCATGCAGGACGCGAGGCCATCTACGGCATCCGGCCCGAGCACTTCGAGCGCTGCGCGGCCGGCGAGGGGCTGCCCGCGCAGGTGATGCTGGTGGAGCCGCTGGGTTCCGAGACGCAGCTCGTGCTGCGCCTGGGCGACGCGCAGGTGATCGCGCTGTTCCACGAGCGCCTGAGCGCAGCGCCTGGCGACGTGCTGCACCTTCGGCCCAAGGGGCACGCGGCTCATCTCTTCGACGCGGGCAGTGGCGTGCGGATGGTGGCGTCTCCGGCCCCGGTCGAAGCCGCTGCGGGAATGCCGCGCGTGGCCTGACATGGATTCGGCGCGATGCAGTCGTGCGCGCCCGCGCTTGCACGGGCGCTACAGGCTCTGGACAAAGGCAACCATCTTCCTGCGCTCTTCGGCATCCGGCAACCGGCCGCGCATGGCACCGAGGTTGTCCGCCATGTGCGCCGGATCGGAGGTGCCGGGAATCACCGCCGTGACGCGCGCATCGCCCAGCAGGAACTTCAGGAAGAACTGCGACCAGCTGCCCGCGAAGTCCGCGGCCCAATCGGGTACCGGCCTGCCGCGCACCGCGCGGAAAAGGCGGCCGCGGCCGAAGGGCAATGCCGTCAGCACGCCCGCATGCACGTCCGCGGCCGCCGGCAGGATGCGCCCCTCGGCCTCGCGGTCGTCGAGCGAATAATCGATCTGCACGAAGTCGGGCTTCTCGCGCTGGAGCACCGCCTCGATCGCCGCGAAGTCGCGGTGCGAGGTGGACGTGATGCCGATGTAGCGGCAGACGCCCTGCGCCTTCCAGGCCTTGAACTGCGACAGCGACTGGCGCGGGTCGCGCACGTTGTGGAGCTGGAGCAGGTCGATGCGACGCGTCGCGAGCCGCGTCTGCGAGCGTTCCAGTTCGGCCGGGTCCGGCGCCTCCAGCTTGGTCGCGACGAAGACCTTGTCGCGCCAGCCACCGGCCGCCATCACCTGGCCGAGCACCTGCTCGGCATCGCCATAGACCGACGAGGTATCGATGAGGCTTCCGCCCGCATCGAGCAAGGTCCGCACGACCTGCATCGAGGCATCGCGGGTGCGCGCGTCGTCGCGGTCGAACACCTGGGCAGTGCCGAGGCCGACCGCTGGCAGCAGTTCGCCGCTGCTCGGGATCGCGCGCCGGAGGAGCGGGACCGACCTGTCCTGCGCGAGCGCCGGAGCTGGCAGCAGAGCCGCGGCGGCCAGCTCGGAAAAACGTCGCCGGGTCATGCGTGTCATGGCAGGTCTCCTTGCGCGCGGCGGCCCCGGAAGAACGGGTTCCCCAAGGGCCATGCCCTGTCTTCATTCTATTTTGGGAACCCGGCCATGGCGAGCCGGTGGCCGCGCATCACCGCGACCGACCGGCGCACGAGGCCGGCTGGCCTGCCGGCTCAGGCGTGCGTGCGAGCGGCCAGCCAGCCGCCGTCGACGGCAATGACCTGGCCATTCACGAAGGCCGCCTCTTCGGTGCAAAGAAAGACGATGACTGCCGCGACCTGCTCGGGCGTGCCGATGCGCGCGAGCGGCGTGCCGCCGACCATGGCCTTGCGGTAGGCCTCGTCGCCGTCGATGCGCGCGGCCGTCATGGCGGTGCGGATCACGCCGGGCGCCACCGCATTGACGCGCACGCCGCTGGGCGACAGGTCGGCCACCAGCTGGCGCGTCAGCTGCGAAATGCCGGCCTTCGTGACCGCGTAGGCGGTCGAGGTCGGGTAGCCCGTTTCGCCGAAAACCGAGCCGACGTTGACGATGCTCGCATCCGCATCGAGCAGGGGCAGCATGTCGCGCGTGAGCCGCAGCACCGCGCGCAGATTGGTCCCGAGCATGCGGTCGATGAGCGCGTCGTCGCTGTCCGCGAGCGAGCGGGCCGCACCGATGCCGGCATTGTTGACCAGGCAATGCACGGGCCCCAGCGCGCGCGCCTCGGCCGCGACCCGCGAGGGACCGTCGTCCGACGCGAGGTCGACCGCGAGCCGATGGACCGGAAGGTGGCCGATCTCGTGCACGTCCAGATCGACCGCCAGCACGCGTGCGCCCTCGGCCAGGAAGCGCTCGACGGTGGCACGGCCGATGCCACGGTTCGCACCGGTGACGACGGCGGTCCGTCCCTGCAGTCTCATGCGAGGCGGCCCCCGTCCACCGGCAGCGCCACGCCCGTGAGGTACGAAGCGCCAGGGCTGGCGAGGAACAGCGCGGCCTCGGTGATCTCGGCCGCGCGGCCGAAGCGGCCGAAGGGGATGCGTTGCAGGTACAGGCTCTCGCGGGCCTGACGCGCCTGCGGGTCGCCGCTCGCATCGAAGACGGCATCGAGCATCGGCGTCTCGATCGAGCCCGGGCACACGCAGTTGGCGCGAATGCCCTCGGCGGCGTGCACCACCGCGACGCTGCGCGTCAGCATGACGACCGCGCCCTTGGAGGCGGAATAGGGCCCGAGTGCCGTGCTGCCGGCGAGACCGGCGGTGGAACCGAAGGTCACGATGCAGCCCTTCTTGCGCCGCAGCCGCGGCAGCGCGTGCTGGATGGCGAGGAAGGTGCCGCGCACATTCACGTCGAAGATGCGGTCCCACTCGGCCACGCTGCAATGCTCGATCGAGCTGCCGTCGCCGATGGTGCCGGCGGCCGTCATCAGCACGTCCAGCTCGGCCGGAACCTCGCGGCGGCCCCAGGCATCGGCCATCTGTTCGGGCGAGGACGTGTCGCAGACGATGGTGCATGCCGCAGGGCCGATGCACTCGGCCGTCTCGCGCAGGCCGTGCGCACTCAGGTCCATGAGGACCAGCTGCCTCGCACCTTCCTGCGCGAGGCGGATGGCTGCATCGCGGCCGAGACCGGAGCCCGCGCCGGTCACGACCACGGCCATGCCTTCGAATCTTTTCTGCATGATCATCTCAACTCAGGCTGCCGGCATGGTCCTGCCAGATGCTGTTCTCGAGCTGCAGCGTGGCGCTCGCGGGATAGGCGCCGAGCCAGTAGTCGGCACAGGCCTGGCTGGTGGGATTCCAGATGTCGCCGGCGCTGCGCATGTGGCGCAGAAACTGTTCCAGCGCATGCAGGCGATGAAGCCAGCCCGAGCTCTTCGGATGAAGGGTCATCTCGAAGAAGCGGCCGCGCTCGTGCTGCGCGGCGAATTCGTGGCGCCGGTTGCGGTCCAGGAAATCCGGGTTCTCCAGGCCCGAGCCCTGGCTCGGATACAGCATGAAGAACTGGTCGTCGAAATGGTAGTAGTAGGGCAGCGCCAGGATGCTCTTGCGACGCGTGAAATCCACCACCCAGTGATGCGGAATGTCGTCCGCCAGGCTGTTGCCCATGTACGAATAGCCTTCGTCGATCAGCAGGTCCATGGTGGACTCGCTGATGGTGCCGACGGCGAACGCATCGCCCGGCCTCGGCAGCGCGAACCATCCTGCCGGACGCTGGCCCGTCACCTCGGCCAGCAGTGCGGTGGTGCGGCGCAGCCGCTCGTGCTCGTCGGCGCGGTCGAGGCCGCTCACGTCCTCGTGCGCGAGCCCTTGAGCGGCGATCTCGTGGCCGGCGGCGAGGATCTCGCGGATCCGCGCCGGCCAGGCGTGCGCGACCCGCGCGGGAACGGCGAAGGTTGCCTTGAAGTCGTGGCGCGCGAGGCAGCCGAGCAGCGCATCGAGGCCCTCGCCCATCGTGAAGTACGCGTCGTCGGTGCCGAAGTCCGCGGGACGCACGCCGGCCGGGCCTTTCGCGAGGCTGAGGTTGACCACGATCTTCACGCAGCATCGCGCGCCGCCCGGCCAGCGGATCGACGCATCGGCCAGCGTTCGCTCGTCGCTGATGGTGTAGCCCTCTTTCCACGGCATGGTGTCGGCGTCCTTCGCTTCAGAATTTCAGGGACTTGGGCGGGAACTCGGCGAGCACGTAGCGCGCCAGTTGCGCGCAGGTCGGGAACCAGACGCCCGGCTTTTCCTTCATGCGCTCGATCAGCTGCCCCAAGAGGCGCGTGCGCAGCGCGCGGCCCGAGACGAAGGGATGCAGGCAGATGTTCAGGTAGCCGTTGCCCAGCGCGTACTGCTGCTCGAAGGCGCTCCACCACATGTCCATGATGCGCTCGGGATCCGTCAGGCGCTGCGCCTGCGGCTCGCTCTTGAGCCAGCCGAAGTTGTAGAACTGCGCATCGTCGATCGCGTAGTGGAAGGGCAGGATCAGGAGGCAGTTCTCCCGCTTTTCATCGGCCGCGTAGTAGGGCAGGCGGCTCGACGTGCCTTCGCTGTTGTAGAGATGGCCGGCCTCCTTGAGATGCGCTTGCCGGTAGTAGCTGCGCGTGCCGACCGGCCGCTGGCCGCAGATCCCGGCCAGCGCCGCCGCGGTCCTTTCGATGTGGTCGCGCTGCAGTTCGTCGCTCTCCGGTGTCAGGTGCTCCCACATGTGGTCGGCCAGCTCATGCCCGCTCGCTGCAGCGGCACGCAGCGAGTGCGGGTAGAGCTCGCAGATCCGGCCGGGCGTGAAGAAGGTCGCCTTCACGCCGTGTGCATCGAAGAGTTCGATCAGGCGCCAGATGCCCACACGGCCGCCGAATTCGCCCTTGGCCTTCTGCATCGGCGGCTCGTTCAGTGCGCGGCGAAAGAGCATCGCATCGAAGTCGGCCGTGAAGTTGACGGCGATCCGGATCCCGTCGGGGTAGCGGAAATCGTCGAGGGTCTCGTGGCGCGCCTCGAACGCGCGGGCCGCCGCGGCTGCGGCGCGGCCGTCGTCGTCGGTGTTCGCCGCGCCGGCATCCTGCGGGGGTCTGGCCGTCATGTCGCTGTCACCGGACGGAGGGTCATGCGGGCTTGAAGTAGATCTCGTCGTAGGGCGACAAGGCACCCCAGATCGAGGTCGGCGGATTCACCATGCGGCTGCTGACCACGGTGCGGTAGCCCTGCGTCGTCAGGAAGGCCTGCGGCAGTTCGTCCGTCACGATCTTCTGGAATTCCGCGTACTCGGCCTTGCGCTTGGCCAGGTCGACTTCCTTGCCGGCCTGCTCGAGCAGCTGGTCGACCTTCGGGTTCTTGTACGACTGCGTGTTGGACCAGACGATCGGCTTGATGTTGGTCGAGAGGTAGGTGCGGTGCACGCCGATCACCGGGTCGCCCCAGTTGAAGACGCCGTCGAGCGAGACGTCGAAGTCGTGCTCTGCCATCCGCTTGGCCCAGGTCGGGAAGTCGGGCTCGGGCCGGATCTCGACCGTGATGCCGATCTTCTTGAGCTGGCTGCGCGCGTATTCCGCACCGTTCCTGGACCACTCGTCGGCACCCGGGAAGTAGTCCATCACGATCTTGAAGCGCTCGCCGTCGGCGCCGGGCTTGTAGCCGGCCTGGTCGAGGATCTGCGCGGCCTTCTTGAGGTCGAGCGGATAGTGCACCAGGTCCTTGGTCGCAAACGGACTCGAGGGATGGAACGGGCCTTCGAGCGGTTCGGCATAGCCGCCCTGCAGCGCCTTGGCGATGAAATTGCGGTCGAGGGCATGGGCGATCGCCTTGCGCACCGCGATGTCCGAATAGGGCTTGCGCGTCAGGTTGAACGCGAGCCAGGTGACGCCGCCGAAACCTTCATAGCCCTTGGACAGCACGGCCACCTTCTTGTTGCCGGCGAGGCGATTCAGGTTCGCCGGCTTGGAGGAGAAGGGCATCATCTGCGCATCGTCGCGTTCGACGCCGAGCGTGGCGGTGGTCGCGTCGGCCGATATCGCAAAGACGACCTTGTCCAGGTAGGGCCGGCCCTCGAGAAAGAACTTGTCGAAGCGCTCGAGCACGATGCGCTCGTTCTGCTTCCATTCGACCAGCTTGAAGGGGCCCGAGCCGACCACGTCCTTGCTGTTGCGCGGATGGTTCTTCAGATCCTGGCCGTCGCCGTAGATGTGCTTGGGCAGGATCGGGCAGAGCCCGGGCGACATCGCCAGCAGGATCGCGGGATGGGGCGTCTGCAGCCGGATGATCGCCGTGTGTGCATCCGGCGTGTCCACCTTCTCGACCGGCGCCAGCATGGTGCTGAAGGGATGGTTGGCCTTGATCGCCATGATCGAGAAGGCGACGTCGGCCGAGGTGAGCGGCCGGCCGTCGTGGAAGAACGCGTTCTTGCGCAGGTTCAGGGTCAGCGACAGGCCGTCCGGCGCCAGCGACCACTTCTCGGCCAGGTAGGGCTGCGGCTTCCACTGGTCGTCATAGCGCAGCGGGCTCGCGAACAGCTGCGTGGAGGGCATGCCGGTGGCCCAGCCGGACTGCACGGCGCCGTTGAGATGGCGCGGCGAGTCGGTGGTCGCGACGACCAGGGTGCCGCCCTTCTTGATCTCCTGCGCGCTGGCAGAGAAGACCGTCGCGGGCGAGGCCAGGGCGAGGCCGGACAGGACGAGCGACGCGCGGCGCGTCAGGGGCTGGTTCAGCATGGACATCCTCTTTCTTCAGAACACTTCGATGACTTCGACGATCAGGCAGTTTCGGTGGCGGGCGCCTCGTAGCACAGGGTATGCGCCAGCGCGGCGTCCGCGTCCAGCGGATAGATGGGGCGCCGCAGGTGCCGGAAGGGAAACAGTGCGTAGTCGGAACTGCAGACGCCGGGGCCGGCCACCATCAGGATGTGCTTCGCACCCTGCTCGAAACCCGCGCGGAAATGCTGCCGCGACTTGATCAGCACGTAGCGCGCCTTCGCCGGATCGAGGCCCGCATGTGTGAACACGCCGGCATCGAAGGGCTCCTGCGGCTTCTCGCAGACCATGACCGACACGCCGCGCACGTCGATGACGGCGGTGCGCCCGAGACTCAACTGCACGCCGGTGAACATGGGACCGGTGACGCGGTAGTTGCCGTCCGTGATGCAGCGGACACGGCCGCTGAGCTTCAGCGGCTCGCCCTTCAGGCCCAGCGCCGGCATGTCGGTCTTGCCGCCGACCTCGAGCGTGAGCTCGCTGCCCGTTCCGGCCTCGATGATCCGGGCCACGGCCTGCGGATCCCAGAAGGGCCCGGCGATGACATCGTCCAGCCCCTGGTCGAACACCTCGCGCAGCACGCGCATGTTGTCGGTGGGCCCGCCCGCGCCGCAGTTGTCGCCGTGGTCGACCAGCAGGATCGGCCCGTCCCGCAGCGTCTTGGCGTGGGCGATGGTGCGCTCCAGTGCTTCGCCGGCATAGACGAAGTCCTCGCGCCGCGCCCAGGCCATCTCGGCCAGTTCGTCCAGAAGACGCCGCGCGGCCTCGAGGCGGCCGGCCTCGGCCACGACGACCAGGCCCAGTCCCACGTGCGGGATGTCCGCCAGCGGAAATCCGCCGAAGACCGAGGCGTTCAGCACCTCGCCGTCGGCCTCGGCCCGCATCGCGCGGTCCATGATGTCCTTCATCGGCTGGCGGCTCGGCGTCTGGCACAGCATGTGGGTGAGCATCGGCAAGGTGCGCCACAGGATGCGCGGCTCGGCATTCCCGCGCAGGCTGGCCATCAGGGTGCGGGCCGCGCGCACGCCGGTCTCGTACATGTCCGTGTGGGGGTAGGTGCAGTAGCCGGTGATCACCGTGGCGTGGGCCATCAGCACCGCGCTGAGGTTGGCGTGGAAGTCCAGCGCGACCGCGATCGGCATCGTCGGCGCGATGGCGCGGATGCGCCGCAGCAACTCGCCCTCCGCGTCGGGAAAGCCTTCGGCCACCATGGCGCCGTGCAGGTCCAGCATCACCGCGTCGCAGCCTTCCCCGATCGCCTCGAGGACGGTGGCGGCCATCGATTCGAAGGCTTGTGCCGTCACCGTGCCGCTCGGGACCGCGCTCGCCAGCAGCGGCATCACGAACTCGTCGCCCTGCGCGCGCGCGATGTCCATGAACGCGGCCGCCGCACAGGCCGTCCCGCGGCAGGCCGCGACCGCCGCTTCGCCATAGGCCGGGCCGACGACGCCGGTGCCGCGCGAGAACGCGCCGAGGGGCGTAGGGATCGGCGAGAAGGTATTGGTTTCGTGCCGTATCACGGCAATCACAAAGCGCATGGCAACTGACTTCGGCGTGAAAAGAAGTCCAGTCTAGAACCAGCAGGAAACAACCAGAAGTGAGATTTTCTGCAGGAGAGTTGAGCATCTGGTTAACATCCAAAGGCTCCCACCCTGCTCCGCTGCGCGCCATGTCCCTCCGTCCTTCGGTCGACACTCTCGTCTCCCGGCTCAAGCTGCGCCACCTGCGGATCGTCGTCGCGCTGAGCGAGCTCGGCAGTCTGGCGCGAGTGGCGGAACGCTTCCACGTGAGCCCGGCGGCCATCTCGAAGACCCTGGCCGAGATCGAAGAGATCGCGGGCGCCGAGCTGTTCGAACGCGGCCGCCGCGGCATGCACCCGACCGAGTTGGGCGAGGAGGTCATTCGCTGCGCCACCTTCGTCGGCGCCCAGCTGACGCAGATGGCGGAGTTCGTGCAATCGACGCGCGAAGGAACCCGGGGCCGGCTGACCATCGCCTACCGGACGCTGTCGGTGCAGCCGCTGCTTGCGCAGGCCGTGTGCGAATTCCACGAGGCCAATCCGCTCGTCAGCGTCAACGTGGCCGAAGGCGCCGTGGACGACCTGATCGACCAGATCACGGAGGGCGAACTCGACCTGCTGTTCGCCTACAAGGATCCGCGCTTCGAACGCAGCGAGCTGCTGAGCACGCCGGTGGTCAACGGGCAGCGGCTGGTCGTCGTCGCGAGCCCCGGCCATCCTCTGCTGCGCAGCCCGAAGATCAGCGCCGAGGCGCTGACGCAGCAGCAATGGGTGCTGCCCGCATGGGGCTCGCGGCTGCAGTATCACCTGGAGGCCGCCTTCCAGGCGCACGACCTGCAGGCGCCGACACGCGGCATCCGGACCAGCGATGTTCCGATGACGCTCTATGTGCTGCGCAACGCGAACTTCCTGGCCGTGCTGCCGGCGCGGATCGCGGCGCAGCTGGTGTCGGTGGGCATGGCGAAGACACTGCGCTTCAATCTCGCCAGCCGCGTCGAGCCCGTGATGGTGGTCCGCAACGCGGTGCTGAGGCCGCGCAGGTCCGCTGCGGCATTCATCGACTTCATCATGCGGCGGGCGAAGCACGCGGGGCTTCTCACGACCGATGTGCGGCACGAGCCGGCGGAGATCGGAAGCCACCACGGTTGAGTGGGCGGGCGGTACGCGCGTCCGCGAGGGCCGGTCTCACGCGCGAACATAGATCCAACCCTCCCGCTGCAGCAGGGCGAGCGCCAGAGCGGCCGCGTGCGGCAACACGGTCATCGAGGCTGCCGGCTCGCGGGACAGGCGACGCAATGTGTTCGGACACACCCACGTCCGCGCATCGGCCGCCGGATCCGGCTGGTCCAGCGCGGCCGCCACGGCCTCGGCATTGACCACGATGCGCACGTCCGCCGCAGGATCATCCTTGAGAATGTTCGCCGCGTTGTTGCGAGCTCGCTGCAGGGCGCTGCCCGTCGGTGCGTGCAGCAATATCCGTATCGTGGGCTTTTCGTCGGTTGTCATATCGCATGCATGGACCGACCCATTTCGGGTCTGTCACGGCGGAATCGTTGGCCACGTCGACCCACATGTCCTGGCTCTCACCGACGCGGACGTTCTCGCGCCGGTCCGGCGCCCGATCAAGAGCGCCGCGGAGCATGCGCGATCAGTTCAGGTGGAAGGGGGCTGCTGATCCGTGGCACTCGCCTCGTCCTGGTTCTCCAGCTTGTCCTTCAGCAGCTCTGCACCTTTGTATCCGGCCACGGCCGCAGCAGCTTCGGTCAGGATGGACGCATTCGGATCCAACTTCTTCAGACCCTCGACGGCCACGACGGCGCCAGCGACTTCTTCCAACTTGTCCAGGATGCCCATGATGTTCTCCAGAAGAGAGAGAGAAGTAAAACGAGACCTTCATCGCGTGTTCGATGAACACGACCCCATCATACGGCGCTATGCCCTGCGGCCGCGATCACTTGGCGATCACGCAGTGACGACCTCGCCTCCCTCCGAATGATCCGCGACGCGGCGTACCGCCGGCCAAGCATCGCCCTCGCAAAACATGTCGTTGGAAAAGCGATTGAGTCATCAGGATTTCTCGGAACGCACTTCGACAGCGCGCCATAGACTGCGCCGCAGGGAGACATCGACAGACGCCGCCTCGCACCATCGGTACCTGTGCGCCATCTGGAACCAACGACGATGCGAGACGACGGATCACAACGGGTCTCTGTGATCTGCAGATACCCAGAACGGATGTTCGCATTTCTTGACCATGACACAAGAATCGAAATTGCCTCTCTCCGACTACACCGTGCTGGACCTCACCATCGCCCGCGCCGGCCCGGTCGCGGTGCGTCTCTTGGCCGACTGGGGCGCACGAGTGATCCGGATCGAGGCGCCGCCCCAGCAGAACCGAGGCTCGGTCACGGGAAAGCGACGGGCACCCGACGAACAGAACATGCACCGCAACAAGCGCAGCCTTTGCGTGGACCTGAAGTCGCCCGAGGGCGCGAAGGTGCTGCGCCGGCTGGTGATGCAGTCCGACGTGGTCGTGGAGAACTTCCGCGCCGAGGTGAAGACGCGCCTCGGACTGGACTACGAGCAGCTGCGCAAGGTCAAGCGGGACATCATCCTGGCCAGCATTTCGGGCTTCGGCCAGACCGGCCCCTACGCCGAGCGACCCGGCGTCGATCAGATCATGCAGGGCATGAGCGGGCTGATGTCCGTCACGGGCGAGCCAGGCACCCGACCCACGCGCGTCGGCATCGCCATCTCGGACACCACTGCGGGCATGTTCCTGGGCCAGGGCATCCTGATGGCCTTGCTGCACCGGGCCCATACGGGAGAAGGGCAATGGGTGCACACCTCGCTGTTGGAAGGCATGCTCAGCAAACTGGACTTCCAGGGAGCCCGCTATACCGTCGCGGGCGAGGTGCCGGTACAGGAGGGCAATTTCCATCCCACCCTGGCGCCCATGGGCACCTTCGACGCCAAAGATGGTCTGGTGAATCTCGCCGCCATGACCGAACGCATGTGGCAGAACCTGTGCCAAGCGCTCGACGCGCCTGAATTGGCCACTCGGCCTGCCTATGCGAGTCGTGCGAACCGCTTCACCCACCGGCACGAACTCAACGCCGACCTCAACCGCGTGACCTCTGCATTCACCGTGTCCGAACTGGTGGCACGGCTCAATCCTTTGGGCGTGCCCTGTGGGCCCGTCTACACGATCGGCCAGGCTTTCGAGGACCCCCAGACCCGCCACCTGCGCATGACCCGCCCAGCGACCCATCCGGTACTCGGCGAGATGCAGTTGGTGCGCTCGCCCATCAACCTGTCAGCCTTTCCATTTCCCGAAGCCTTCCACCATGCCGGTCCGGACCCGGGCGAACACAGCACTGAATTGCTGACCGAACTGGGTTATGGGGACGACGAGATCGCCGCGATGCGCGCCGCCGAGGTCGTGACATGAACGGGTCGCCGCTGCTCACCATGGACGGCGCCGTCGCGACCATCACCCTGCAGCGTCCCGACAAGGCCAATCGATTGACGCCGGACGATCTTGCGACTCTTTACGCGCACATAGCGACCGTCAACGCCCTGGCCGAAGTGCTGGTATTGCGCTTGCAGTCCGGTGGCAAATACTTCTGCAGCGGCTTCGACATCGGCAAGATCGGCGACAGGCTTGCGATAGGCTTCGGCACCCTGGTCGATGCACTGGAACTGGCGCGGCCGGTCACCATCGCGGTGATCCACGGCGGGCTGTATGGCGGCGCCGTGGACCTGGCCCTGGCTTGCGACTTCCGCATCGGCGTCACCGGCGGCGACATGTTCAATCCTGCCGCGCGGCTCGGCCTGCACTACTACGCGACCGGCTTGCAACGTTATGTGGAGCGCATCGGCCTGGATGCTGCCAAGCGCCTGTACCTCACCGCCGAGCGCATCGATGCGACCGAGATGCACCGAATCGGATACCTCACCCAGCTCGTGGAGCCCGGCGACCTCGCCATGGCCGCCGCCAAACTCACGACCACGCTGGCCGGCATGGCGCCCATTGCGCTGTTGGGCATGAAGAAGAACCTGAACCGTATTGCGCGCGGCACGGCGGATGCGACCGAGATCGCTCGCGACTGCAACGCCGCTCGCGAATCTGCCGACCTGCAGGAAGGCCGCGCCGCCTGGGCCGAAAAGCGCGCGCCGAAGTTCAGCGGCCGCTGATGCGGCGCCGCTCCGCGGCATCGAAGATTCCGATAGCGCCATCCATAACTATTGCTTTTCGGCCGATCCAACGCTTCCTAGACTGCCGCATGGCGGTTCCTCCCATTGCTTTCTCCGTGCGCATCCCGCGAGTGCCATGGAGCCGTCATCGGTCCGTCCCAAACAAATACTGAGAGAGACAAGCGATGAATCACCAAGGCGAAAAGCACACGATCACCCGGCGCAGCTTCGGCCAACTGGCCGCCACACTTCTGGCAACAGGCGCAACAGGCAGCTTTGCGCAAGAGAGCGCCTATCCCACGAAGCCGATCAAGCTGTATGTTCCCAGCCCCCCGGGCAGCATGTACGACGCAGTCGGGCGCGCAGCTGCGCGCGAAGCAGAGAAGAAGCTCGGCCAGCCGATCATTCTCGAATACAAATCCGGGGCCGGAGGCACACCGGCTTTCGTTCAGACGAAACTTGCACCGCCTGACGGATACACGCTGGTTATTTCGGGCCTCAGTACGATTCGCCAGCCCATCCTGGAGAACGTAGGCTACGAAGACGTCAAGGACTTCACGTGGATTGCCGGAATAGGAGGTATCAATTTTGCCGTCATGGTTGCGGCCGAGTCGCCGTTCAACACATGGGCTGAGCTCCTGGCCTGGGCCAAGGCGAATCCCAAGAAAGTGTTCTACGGTGCGCCGTCGGGCCTTGGCAACAGTGCCCACATGTTCACCGCCGAACTCGCGTCTCGCGAGAAGGTCGAATGGACTCCGGTGCCGTTCAGAGCCAGCAATGACTGCGTGACCGCGCTGCTGTCCGGTCAGCTCACATTTTCTACCGACACTCTGATCGGTGCGCTGGGCCAGATACAGGCAGGAAAGATCAGACTGCTCGCCATGGCGACGGACGCCCGGGTCGCGAACTGGCCGAGCGTTCCAACGATGCGCGACCTCGGCTACCCTATTTCCATCAACAGTCAATTCGGAATCAGCGGCCCCGCCCACATGCAGCCGGACGTGGTGCGGAAGATTCAGGATGCCTTCCTCTTTGCCACGGAACAGTCGGCCTTCATCTCGCTCATGGAGAAGGCCGGCCAGAAGCCTCAATATCTAAATACCTCGGACTACACCCAGTTTGCCGTCAAGGCGCAAGTCGAGCAACGCATTCTGCTGACCAAATACGGCTTCGCAAAAAAGACCTGAGCCGATGCCCTTGGAAGACATTCGCCGAGAGAACACAGTCCACAAAGGCGAAGGCCGGCCAGTGGATTCGCCGATGGCTCTCACGGAAAAAGTCACACCATGCGTCGGTTCGCAAAACCAAAATCGCCCTTTTACACAGTTGGCGGCCGCTCTCACGCAACGGAGGACGCCAATTCTCAACGGAGAAAAGCATGCTTTCCAAGGAAGACAACGAGCGGATGTGCCGGGTCGGCCCCGGCACACCCATGGGCAAGGCGTTGCGGTACCACTGGCTGCCCGCACTTTCGAGTTCGGATCTGCCCGGGCCAGACGGCGACCCCGTCCAGGTGGAACTGGTCGGCCAGAGTTTCGTGGCGTTTCGAGACAGCGCCGGAAAAGTGGGATTGCTTGACGAGTTGTGCCTGCACCGTGCGACATCGCTCACTGTCGGCCGCGTCGAATCCGGCGGCATTCGTTGCATTTACCATGGCTGGGTGTTCTCGACCGAGGGAAAGGTGCTCGAGACGCCGAACGTCATCGATCCGGCATTCAAGTCTCGCCTCAAGGCACACGCTTATCCGGTGCGTGAAGCTGGAGGACTGATCTGGGCCTACTTGGGCGACGGCGATCCGCCGCCGCTGCCGGACTTTCCATGGATGAACGCGGATGCGTCAATGCGTTTGCATACGCGATCGGTCATCGGCTGCAATTTCGTTCAACTCATCGAGGGATTGATCGACAGCGCGCATCTCTCGGTATTGCACAAGAGCTTTCTTGAGCGCGCGGCAAGCAGCGACCTGAACTTCGCGACGAAGACCAGTCATATGGCGTTCGACGCCGCGCCTGTGATTGGCGCCGAAGCCACCGACTTCGGCATGTACTACGCGGCTGTTCGCGAAGTCAATGGCGAGGCGCAAATCCGGATCGCCCCTTTCATGCTGCCCTTTTGGGTCCTGAATCCGAATGGCGATCAAGCAACCGGGGTTGTTCCGCTCACGGATGAAAAGTCCGCGTTCTACACGCTCTGGTGGGATGGGGAGCGGAAGTTTGGCGAGGAGCCGTTGCGCACCAAGCAATTGGAGCTCGTGGGCAGAACGCCAGCGCTGCTGGACGCGCACGGCTTCTCCAGAACGGCATACGAAACGCCCCGCAGAATGAGCAAAGAGAACGGATGGCACCAAGACCGCGTCGCCATGAAAAACGGCAGCTTCTCGGGCCTGTCCACGCTGACGCTCGAGGATGCTGTCGTAGGCGTGACCGCGGGCACCATCCGGCCGCGGGACAAGGAAACCCTGTGTGCGCCGGATGTGGGCGTGGCGCTGCTCTATCGGTCGCTCCTGAAGATGTGCCAGCAGGCGGAACGCGGTGAACGGCCGAGCAGCGCAACCCAATCCATTGCGCACCTGCACGGCATCCATGAAACCGCGCCGGCGGGAATCGGTTGGAAGGAATTCATACCGAAGGCCATCTCGTAGGGCTCCTTCGCGGTGATCGAAGAAGGCCGACACCAACGATCCAGCAGAGTGCCAAAAGGAGACGACGCGCCATGACCGAATTGCCCCACTCTGTCGCGCGGGAACTGATTCACACCCGGCAGGTGACCACATGCGGCTATCTGCGCGCTGACGACCTGTGGGACATCGAGGGGGAACTGGTCGATACCAAGACCTATCCCTTCACCAACCCCGACGGCCGGCACCGGGAGCCGGGCCAGTCCGTGCACCATATGCGCGTGCGGCTGACGCTGGACGACCGCATGACGGTCCGCGAAGCCGTAGCCGCAATGACCGAGACGCCTTTTCCCGAATGCCCCGCTGCCGAACCGCCGCTGGCCGCGTTGGTCGGCGCGTCGTGCAGTGCCGGTTGGCGCAAGGCGGTGGAAGAGGCCATGGGCGACGTCCGCGGCTGTACCCATGTGCGCGAGTTGCTCTATGCGATCGCGACCGTGGCTTTTCAGACCATCATGCCCTACCGCAACATGCAGAAGCGCCGCGAGGGCGTGCCCGTCTACGCTCAAGACAAGCCCGGCCCTCACATGGGCCAGTGCCTTGCCTGGGACTTCGACGGTTCGCTGATCGCTCGCAGATTTCCGCAGTTCGTCGGCTGGCGCAAATAGCAGCCGGAGGCATCACAGCCTGGTCGCGGCGACCTTCGAGAGGTGCTCGGAAAAGAAGCCGGTCAGCAGATTTCCCACTTCTCGATCCACTGTCCCAAGGCTAAGGGCGCTGGAAACGTGATTGTGCCCGGCGAGCCAATGCATCGCAGGACAGGCGCCTCGCGACGCCGTCAGTGCGGCGGCAAACTCCAGCGTTTGCTGCGCAATCTGGGGCGGATCGAACTCCGCGAGAGACAGAAGTACTGGCACCGCGTTGCTGGCGACATGGGTCGCCGGCGAGCGCTCCACGAATCGACTGGCATCGGTTCCGAAATAGGCCTGCTGCCCAGGCGACAAAGGCGGCTTGACGACGTAGTAGCCGCTCAGCAGCGCGCTTGCGCTTACGTGCGTCGACGCGATCGAGGACGACTGCGGATCGAAAAGATAGCCCGCCACGTGACAGCAGCCCGCAGACTGCCCCAACAAACCTATTCGCGACGAATCACCGCCGTGGGAACCCGCATTCCCGGAAAGCCATTTCACCGCGGCTGCAACATCCTCCGAGCCTGCTGGCCAGCCATCCGTGGAGGCCAGCCGATAGTTCATCGTCGCGCACAGGAACCCCTTCGCCGCCAAGTATCTTCCGACGTTCGCGTAGAAGTGATCGGTCGACCGCTTGTCGCCGGCGATGAATCCACCACCATGCACGAAAAGCACGATCGGCAGGTCGACGCCGCCATCGCTGAACAGATCCAGGCGATTCCTCTCGTGCGGGCCATAGGCAAGGTCGAGCGTCTCCGTCCTGGCGTTCGCACGATCCAGATGCGGCTCGTACAAGCTTCTCGTCGCCTTGTTGAGCGACTCGTCAAAACGTGCGCCGAACTTGGCGATCTCGCGTCGTATCGCCTGGACCGACTCATTTGTCATGGGTGAAGCTCCTTGGGTTAGTGCGTTCGATCAACTGCGAATCGCGTCGTCATGCCGAGTGGTTTGAACTCGACGAGGGATAGATCCGTGCATACAGCCGATGGAGGACTTCACCCGCCGTCGACTCATCATCCAAAGGCACGGTCGAATGAAAGACGGGTTCCACGCCTCCCGAGCGGGCCTCCTGAAGCATCGGCGTGATGCGGGCGTTGTCGTCCGCATTCATGAAGAACGCGATGGAGTAACGCTGCCTGCCCGAGCGATTGATGACACGGTGCGGCGTTGCCTTGAACAACCCGTTGGTCCATAGCTTCATCGTTTCGCCAAGGTTGATGACGTAGCTTCCGGGTATCGGCGTGACGTCGATCCACTCCCTGTCTTTGCCGAGAATCTGCAATCCACCGACATCATCTTGGAGCAGGAGCGTCAATGCACAGTTGTCGGTGTGCGGCCTGATGCCGAAGCGGCCATCGACGAGGTCTGTCGAGTCTTGCGGTGGATAGTGGATGAGCCGCAACAACGAGAGCGGTGATTGAAAGAAGCAAAGAAAGGTCTCCTCTGGCAGATCGATTCCGAGTGCTGCGACCTTGAGCAGGTCACGCGTCAACCGGGCCACCGCATCGATATATTGCGTCACCTCTGTCTGCATATCGGGCAGCGGTCGCGGCCAGACATTGGCGTTGCTCATCTCTTTGCCTGCGAAGCTTTGTTTCCGGCCGTCCGCCGGCTCCATCCAGGCATGGAACGCTTCCATCAGCGTTCCTTTCAAGTTCGCATCCCCGGACAGCTTTTGAGGCAGATAGCCACTGAAGTGGTCATTGCGGGCCATGGACACCGCTTGCTTGTCCTCGGAAGGAAGGTCGAAGAAGCGCCGCGTGAGTTCGAACATCCTGTCGATCCGGGTCTGCGGAAGCTGGTGATTGACGATGTAGAAAAAGCCCACCTCCGTGCAGGCGCGAACCAGTTCGCGTCCCAGGCGGCGGCGAACATCGAGATCCGGATGCCTCAGGTCGGCGATATCCAGAATGGCGACCTCGGAGGAATCCTTGGTCATTGTCAGCGACGTTGTCATGTTGACTCTTTCCATACAGAACCGGCGTTCAATTCGCCCGGGGCCTCAGTCCCCGAATCCCATTTCCCGGCGTTCGCAAAAAACGGGATCGTCCAGGCCGCGTCGGCCCGATATCGCGTTCGGGCTGTCTTCAGGCGCGTGCGCCAGTTCCAGGATCTGCTTCCAATCCTGGACGAAGGTTCGGCGCAGGATTTTCCATTCACCCTCGCGGCGCTCCAGCCGGTCGATGTAGCGCGAGCGCGAGATCAGGTCCACGTGACTCTGCCCGAGGAACGGCCTGCTTTTCGGCGCCAGGGCGCCTGCAGCGCCGGGCGCATACCTCTGAACGACCGTGAGATAGGCTTCCACCAGCACGTTGTCATCGTCGACAAACTCGATGAGCATGTTGGCAATCTGGTGCATCGAAAGCACCACGGACTCGTGACGCTTTCTGAGCCACTGGACCAGCCCTGCAATGTCTCCGCGGTACGATCCGTGGTCGTCATAGGCATCGGCGTGGAACAGACCGGGTATCGCCGCGTAGTCGCGGCGATCGACCGCACGGCACCAGCGATATTCGATGTCCTGAATTGCCGATCGGGCGGCGAGCCTCGACGGCGAGTAGTCGTTCGTCTTTTCCATTGGCAGGAACCGATTCAGGTGGCGATCACTTCTTCTTGGCCATGCCGTAGCTCACCAGGAGATCACGCTGCTCCTTCGCGGCTCGAACAACGTACTTCGTGTACTCCTCAGATCCCATGTAGCGCGGACTTTGATCCGATTGGCTGAGCACGGAAATCAAGGACGGTTGTTCCATCGCATACTTGAATGCGTCGTGAAGCGTCTTCACGATGTCGGGTGGCATGTTTGCCGGACCTGCCAGTCCCGTAGGGCTGTCGATGATGCTCGGATACCCGAGTTCCTTCAATGTCGGCACCTCGGGCCAGCTTTTCAGCCGGGTCGGCGTGGCAACCGCAAGAAGGCGCGCCTTGCCTGAACGGACCAGCGAGCTGATGCTGACCATGGGCTCCATCGAAAAGGCGACGTAGCCGCCCATCATTGCCGGAATGCTTTCGGCGCTTCCCTTGTAGCCGATGGGTACCCATTGCATCTTCTCCTTTCGAGCCATCCCCTCCACCATGATGTGGGAAGTCTGGTTCTGCCCGGGAGGGGCGCCATAAGAGAGCTTGCCCGGATTGGCCTTGCTGTAAGCCAGAACGTCGGCCCAGGTCTTGAACGGCGAATCCTGTGGTACGACAATCCCGAAGACAGTCTCGGCAATATTGATGATGTAGGTGAAGTCCTTGATCGGGTCGTAGTCGACATCCTCAATGACGGGCTGCCGCCACAGCGGAGGCGTCGTCACACCGATCGTGTACCCGTCCGGCGGCGAGCCTTTGAGCGACAAGAACGAGATCACGCCGCCGGCCCCTGGCTTGTTGACGATGATCAGCGATTCACCGAGCTTCTTGCCGGCGTCGACCGCAGCCGCGCGCATGATCTGGTCGTTGATGCCGCCTGGAGGATTGCCGACGATGAGCCGTATGGGTCGATCGGGAAATGCGCGCGCGCGCGCCGGCGCGGCGAGATTCGCGGCAATCAATCCGGTTGCGACGGACAGTACGCGCCGGCGCGACCACACGATGCTGGATGGAGGTTGTCTCATGTCTGTGTCCTTGTGGCGAGAATGCGCAGAGTCTTTCTCCGGCGCGGCGGAGTCTAGTCAGGCTGCGCGCCGCTGAACACGTGTATGTTTTTATGCCGCAATCGGATTTGGCGATTGCACATCGAAAGCGGCAAATCAGATGGCGGCATAGAAAAAAGTTGCTGGCAGGGGCGACGCGCTCACTCGCACAATCGTCGAACACCCTGAGGATTGCGACCCTGTGACCAGACAAGATATTCCCGAATTCGCCCCGATGTTGCGCCTGGATGGCAAGGCTTTTGTCGTTCTCGGCGCGGGGCAAGGCATTGGCGAGCAGTCCGCGCATGCACTCGCGCAATGCGGCGCCCGAGTCCTGTGTGTGGATTCGAACGAAGCGCGTGCACGCGCGATTGCCGAGGCGACGCGTGGCGTTCCTTGCGTCGCGGACGTCACCTCGCGTGCCGACATCCAGAAGGTATTCGCCATGGCAGCCAGTGAATTCGGCAACCGTCTCGACGGCATCGTCGATGTCGTCGGCATCGGCGTCGGCAAGACCCTGGAGACCCTCGACGACAGCAGTTGGCAGCGCCAGTTCGACCTGGTGGTGGGCCATGCCTTCCTGGCCATCCAGATGGGTGCCCCGCTTCTCGTCCCGGGCGCAAGCATTGTTCTGGTGGGCTCGATGGCGGGCTCATGGGTCCGCGGCGGCGAATTGCTGGCCTACGCGTCGGCGAAGGCGGCGCTGCACCACCTTGCGCGGGGCGCCGCCCAGGATCTGGCGCCCAGACGCATTCGCGTGAACGTCGTGGCGCCGGGTCTGACGCGCACGCCGCGTCTTCTGGATGCCAACGACGAGGAGTTCTGGCAATCACAGGCTGCGGAGATTCCTCTGGGCCGGGCAGGATCGCCGTCCGACATCGCAAGCGCCATCCTGTTTCTCGCCTCGCCGATGGCAACGCATATCACCGGCGTGGTCCTTCCTGTCGACGGCGGAGCCGGCATCGGGATGTTGCGGCCGATGGCCAAGTCGGCATCGCGCCCTGCAACCGCCCCCGGGCGGTCCTGAAGCAATCGAATCACTGCGGTTTTTGAATCTTGTTGAACGAGGAAAAGAGAATGTTGAAGAGAGCACTGGGCAAGAGCGGGTTGGAAGTCACGACCATCGGACTCGGCTGTATGGGGATGAGCCGAAGCTATGGGTCGACGGATCGCGAGGCATGCCTGAGCCTGCTTCGCGAGGCTGCGGATGCCGGCATCAATTTCTTCGACACCGCGGAGGTCTACGGCCCGTTCGACAATGAAGAGTTGCTCGGAGAAGCATTGGCCGAAGTCCGAGCAAAGGTGCTCATCGCAACGAAGTTCGGCTTTCAGATCGACCCGACCCGCAAGCCCTCTGTCACGGGACTGAACAGCCGTCCGGAGCACATCCGCAAGACCTGCGAGGCCTCGCTCAAGCGCCTGCGCACCGATGTCATCGACCTGTTCTATCAACACCGGGTCGATCCCGCGGTTCCCATCGAGGATGTGGCCGGCGCCGTCGCCGATCTGATCAAGGAAGGCAAGGTGCGGCACTTCGGGCTTTCGGAAGCGGGTGCATCGACCATTCGCCGCGCCCATGCCGTTCAGCCGGTGACCGCCGTGCAGAGCGAATATTCGCTGTGGGAGCGCGAGCCCGAGGCTGCGATCTTTTCGACGCTGGAAGAGCTGGGAATTGGTTTCGTCGCCTACAGCCCGCTGGGCCGAGGCTTCCTGACCGGGGCGGTCAATCTCGAAACCACCTTCGAAGCCGGCGATGCCCGCAACGCGAACCCGAGGTTCGCGGCCGAGAATCGAAAGCAGAACATTGCGCTGGTCGAAGCGGTTTCCGCGATCGCCACGGAACGCGGCGTGACGTCCTCGCAACTGGCGATCGCCTGGGTGCTTGCGCAGAAGCCCTGGATCGTGCCGATCCCGGGTACCAAGCGCTCCGAGCGCCTCCGTGAGAACATGGCGGCCGCGCAGATCCAGCTCACGGCAGACGAACTCGGGCGAATCGCCGAGCTCATCCAGTCCTTCGTGATCGTCGGGAATCGCTACGCGCCCTCCGCGATGGCCATGCTGGACAAATAGGTCCGACCGGCCTCGGCGCTTTCGTTCTTTGTCCGGGCGCTTCGACAGCGCCCGCGCCACGAAAGACGCAGCGCGGCGGAAGGCCCGCAAAGCGCGCTAGTCGAGCTTGACGTCCTTGCCGAGGATGGCCCAGCGCGACATCTCCGAATCGATCTGGCGCTTGAAGTCGTCTGTGCCCGTGAAGTCGACGTTGAAGCCGATGAAGGCAATGCGTTCCTTCACGCGCGGATTGAGCAATGCGCGTTGCAATGCCGTGCTCAATCGCGCGACCTCAGCATCCGGTGTCGCCTTGCTGACGAAGGCGCCGATCCAGCCCACGATATCGAGGTTGGCATACCCCGACTCTGCAAATGTCGGCACATGGGGCAATGCCGGACTGCGCTTCGCGCCGGTGACGGCAAGGATCTTGACCTTGCCTGTGTCCTGGTAAGTCTTGAAAACGCCGGGAGAACCGAAGGCCGCCTGTATCGTTCCACTCATGACGGCGGAGAGCGACTCGACTTCGCCGCCCTTGAAAGGCACATGCTCCATTCGAATCCCGGCTTGCTTGCCGAAGAGCTGGCCATCGATGTGCTGCGTAGACCCCACGCCATTGGTGCCGTAGTCGATGATCGCATTGCTGGCTTTGACGCTCTTGATCAGATCCTGCAAGTTCGCGACGTTCAAGGACGGGCTCACCGCGAAGGAGAACCCGCTCGAAACCATCTGACCCACAGGCTGCAGCAAAGGAAGGACGTTCGGGATGTCCTTGCGCAGAGCCGCGTTCTGCACCACGCCGCTGAATCCCAAAAGAACCGTGTGGGCGTCAGGGGGAGACTTCGCAACGATGTTGGCGGCCAACACGCCATTTCCGCCTGGCTTGTTTTCCACGATGACGGGAAAGCCTATTTCCTTCGAAAGCCCTTCGGCAATTGCGCGCGCGACCCCGTCGCCACCGCCGCCGGCGGCAATGGGTACGACGAGCGTCACCTGCCGATTCGGAAAGCCTTTGTCCTGACCGAAAGCCAAAACGGTCGCAGTCGCCAATGCCGTGGTGACCAAGGTACAGGTCAGTAGTCTCGTTTTCATTTTGTATCCTCGTGGTTCCGCGGCGCTCGACCATCCAATGGGTATTGGGGGTCGGTGTACCCATAGGTCGCCGCATAGCCTGCCGGCACGCAACGTTCGACAAACGCTTCGTCACTCGGGGTGAGGCGCACGGACAGGGCCGCGATGTATTCCTTCCATTGCGCGAGGGTGCGCGGGCCACCGATGACACCGTTGACGTGGCGATTGTTGAGCACCCACGCCATCGCAAAGGACACGGGACTCAACCCACGTTGCGAAGCGAATTCCTTGAACTCTTGCGAGAGCGTCAGGGCGCGCGGCTGGAACTCGGTCTGGAGCAATCGCTTGTCACCGCGTCCTGCCCGGCTGGCCGGGTCGGGCGCTTCGTTCGGCCGGTACTTGCCGGACAGCACGCCGCGCGCCAAAGGGCTGTAAGCGATGACGCCCACGCCATAGTGCTGGCATGCCGGAAGCAGTTCGGTTTCGATCTGGCGATTGACGGCGCTGTAAGGAGGTTGGCAGGCGATGGGCTGCG
Source organism: Variovorax sp. SRS16 (assembly GCF_901827165.1). Taxonomy (NCBI): domain Bacteria; kingdom Pseudomonadati; phylum Pseudomonadota; class Betaproteobacteria; order Burkholderiales; family Comamonadaceae; genus Variovorax; species Variovorax sp. SRS16. The sequence goes on along the minus strand of NZ_LR594666.1, from coordinate 450,299 downwards.
GAACGCCCATCCGGCGTGCTGTCTCGACCAGTTGGGCGACGCGCCACGCGCGGAAGTTCGAGACGCCGTAGTAGCGAATCTTCCCGAGCTCGATAAGGCGGGCCATGGTCCCGACGATTTCCTCCACAGGCGTCACTTCATCGTCACGATGCATGTAGTAGAGATCGATCCACTCCGACCGCAGGCGGCCCAGGCTGTGGTCGACCGCCTGCATGAGCCATCGCCGCGACAGCCCGCGGTCGTTGGGTTCATTGCCGACAGGGTTTGCAACCTTGGTGGCCACCACCCAGCGCGAGCGGTTCGAGGCGATGAGACGGCCGACGGCTCGCTCGGACTCCCCGCCGCAGTAGTTGTCAGCGGTGTCGATGGCGTTCAGCCCGGCATCCTGCGCGGCCGCCACGATCTCCCGGGCCTCGGCTTCGTCTGTCGGGCCGCCGAACATCATGGTGCCGAGCCACAGGGACGGAACGCGCAGGCCGCTTTGTCCGAGGGGCCGATAGATGGCGTCAGAGCTCATTTTTGGATGGCGTGAGGGCGATCTATTTGTCGCCCGCTTTCGCGTTGACGAGTATTTCGGCCAGCTCCGGCATCAATGCCGAAGGCTTTTGTTGAAGCGCACTTTCCAGGGTTTCGTGGACGCCCTTGGCAATCGCAAGGGCGGCGCCACTCGCCTGCGCCGATGCGACGTAGTAGCCGATGTCCTTGAAGGCATTCGAGACGGTGAACTGAAGTCCTTTCGGGTCTCTCGACAGGAGAAAGGGCTTCAGCCGCTCGAGCGCCGTTCCTGCGCCGCCGCCCTGCGACAGGACCTGGATGAAGATCTCCGGCGCCACGCCCGCACGCTCTGCACAGGCGGCCGCCTCTGCGATCAGCGCCACCGATCCAAGGGACACATAGTTGTGAAGCAGCTTCATCCTGTGTCCCGATCCCACCGGCCCCACGTGCGTGATGTTCTCCGCGAAACAAGAAAGCAGCGGACGGCATTCGGCGATCACATCGGCATCCCCGCCGATCAGCAGATTGAGTCGCCCCTCGGCGGCTTCTTTCGGCGTGCGTGTCATGGCCGCGTCGATGAAGAGGCCATGGGCTTCATGCACCAACGCCGCCAGCCTTTCCGTCGACTCCGGAATGGCCGTCGAACAGTCGATGATCACGGTGCCCGGCCGCATGCCCTGCAGCACGCCGCCATCGGAAAGCAGCGCATCTTCGACCTGCGGCGAACCGGTGACGCACAGGAGCAGCACGTCCACCTCGGCGGCGAGGTCGCGGCCGCGCGCATGGCTTCGAGCGCCCGCGGCCTTCAATGCGTCAGTGGGCTGGTTTCCGGGATGCTCCAGGAACGAGAGCGAGTACCCGTGCTTGACGATGTTGGTGGCGATGCCATGGCCCATCAATCCGACACCGATCAATCCGATTTTCTTTGCAGTCATGTCTTTCCTTTGCAAGTGGGCTCAGCGCGCCGCGAGCGGACTGCGCGACAGCCCACCGGCACACACGTATTTGATCTCAAGGTAGTCGTCCACGCCGTACTTGGAGCCTTCGCGGCCGACGCCCGACTCCTTGATTCCGCCGAAGGGGGCAAGTTCCGTCGAGATCAGTCCCTCGTTGAGCCCCACGATGCCGACTTCCAGCGCCTCGGCCACTTGCCATGCGCGGGCGTAGTCCTGCGTATAGAAGTAGGCGGCCAGACCGAACGGCGTGTCGTTGGCCATGGCGATCGCTTCGTCGTCGGACTTGAAGCGCACCAGGGGAGCCACCGGGCCGAAGGTTTCCTCGTACATCAGCTTCGATTTCGGCGAGACGTTGGCGAGGATGGTCGGGGTAAAGAATCGCTTGCCGAGCCGATGCGAGGCACCACCCGTGATGACGGTCGCTCCCAGGGACACCGCATCGTCGATGTGCTCGCGCACCTTCGCGACGGCCGCGTCGTCGATCAGCGGCCCAAGATGGACGCCTTCGTCCATGCCATTGCCCACCACCTGCGCCTCGACGACGGTTTTCAGCTTGTTCGCGAAGCGTTCATAGATCCCGTCCTGCACGAAGATCCGGTTGGCGCACACGCAGGTCTGGCCCGCGTTGCGAAACTTGGAGGCCATCACGCCGGCGACCGCCGCATCGAGGTCGGCATCGTCGAAGACGATGAAGGGGGCATTTCCGCCCAACTCCATGGAGACCTTCTTCACGGTCGCGGCGCACTGCGCCATCAGCTGCTTGCCGACCTCGGTCGAGCCTGTGAATGACAGCTTTCGCACGGTCGGGTTGGACGTGAGTTCCTGCCCGATGGTGGCGGCCGACCCCGTCACCACGTTGATCACCCCGGGCGGAATGCCCGCCTCGAGAGCGAGTTGCCCGAGTGCCAGCGCGGAGTACGGCGTGGCCGAGGCCGGCTTGATGACGATGGTGCACCCTGCCGCCAGTGCCGCTCCCGCCTTGCGGGTGATCATCGCGTTGGGGAAGTTCCAGGGCGTGATGGCGGCCACCACACCCACCGGCTGCTTCAGCACGACGATGCGGCGGTCCATCGTTGCCGCGGGGATGACGTCGCCGTAGACGCGCTTGGCCTCTTCGGCGAACCACTCGATGAAGCTGGCGCCGTAGGCGATCTCTCCCTTGGCTTCCAGCAGCGGCTTGCCTTGCTCGAGCGTCAGCAGCATCGCAAGATCGTCCTGGTGCGCCATGCACAGATCGAACCAGCGCCGCATCAGCCGCGACCTTTCCTTGGCGCTGGTCTGGCGCCAGGGCGAGAGGGCCCGATCGGCTGCCTGAACGGCCGCGCGTACGTCCATGGCCGTCAGGCGCGGCACCGAGCCCAGCACGCTGTCGTCGGCCGGATTGATGACCTGAATGGTTTCGCCGCCGGAGGCATTGACCCATGCGCCGTCCACCAGGCATTGCTGACGAAAGAGTTCGGGATGTCGGAGGTTCATGATGAGCGAGGAGGTGATCAGCAAAGCAGGTTGTCCGGGGTTTCGCCGCGGTCCAGCGCCTCGACGCCATGGATCAGCAGCCAGCCCATCGCGTCGCGCGTCTCATGGGTCGCGCTTCCGATGTGCGGCGTGAGGAAGATGTTGTCCAATGTTCGATAGTCCGGATGGATGTCGGGCTCGTTCGCAAAGACATCCAGCCCGGCGCCACGCAGGCGACCGGATCGAAGCGCCTGCACCAGCGCAGCGTCGTCGATCAGATCGCCGCGCGAAATGTTCACGACCACCGCACCCTCCGGGAGCGCATCGAGTCGACGCGCATTGATCACGCCCCGCAGCGATGGCGTTCCCGGCGCTGCAATCATCAGGATGTCGCTGTGCGCAAGAAGGCTTTCAAGGGTCTCGTGATAGACCGCGCCCTCCTCTTGTTGCACACGCGTGCGATTGTGGTAGTGGATGGCCAGCCCGAAACCGCGCGCTCGCACGGCAATCGCGCGCCCGATGCGCCCCATGCCGAAGATTCCGAGGCGCTTTCCGACCAATCCCATGCCCAGCAATTGCGTGGGCGCCCATCCGGGCCACGACCCGCTGCGGACCATCCGATCGGCCTCGAAGCCGCGGCGGCATGCATTGAGCAACAGCAGCATGGCGACCTCGGCGCAGGCGTCGCTCAGCACTTCCGGGGTATGCAGCACCTTCACGCCCGCCTGGCGCGCCGCTTCGAGATCGATGTGATCGAATCCCACGGAGAGCGTCGCAATGACGCGCAGCGCCGGAGCGAGTTCCGCGATCACGGCCTTGTCCACCATCTCGGTGGCGCTGACGAACAGCAAGGCGCTGCCTCGTGCGCGCCGAGCGATCTCTGCGGGCGGCAGGATCGTGTCGTCTTCGTTGAGATCCAGCGCGAAACGTTCCCGCAAGGCGGCCTCGACCTTCGGTGTGTAGCGGCGACAAAGGAACGCCTTTGACTGGGGAGAAGACTGCATGGGTCCTAGGAGACATCGGCACCAGGCCAACAAAGTCATATTACAAATCCATCATACAACTTTGTCAATCCAAGGACGCCGGGTAGTATCCTTCGCTCAGCTTCGCAATGCTCTGTCCAGCCCATGGCGCCCACCCGCATCGACAACTCAAACGCTCGTCCAGACCCGGACGCCACCCTGGCAGACCGGGTCACCGATCTCATCGCGGCAGATATCCGCGGTCGTGCCTATCCCGTCAACACGCGGCTGCCGAGCGAGCAGTCCATGACCGAGCAGTACGGTGTCAGCCGCACCGTGGTGCGCGAGGCCATTGCACGATTGAGATCGGAGGGCCTGGTCGAGACGCGCCAGGGCAGCGGCACCGTGGTGCGGGATCCGAAGGGCGCGGACGCATTCCGGCTCGGCCTCGAACCGGCGGATACGCAAAAGGATCCGGCCCAGGGCGTGCTGCGAATCCTGGAACTGCGTCGCGGCATCGAGGCAGAGATGGCGGCGCTCGCGGCGCAACGGCGCACTGCCGGCGAGATGGCACAGATCCAGCAGGCGCTTCGTGCGATCGCAAGCGCGGTCAAGGGCGGTGGTGACGGCGTCGAGGAAGACCTTGCCTTTCACATCGCCATATCACGCGCAGCACACAACACGCACTACACCGAGTTGCTCGGTCTTCTCACGCGCGCCTTGCACGATGCCATCCGGCTCACGCGAACCAACGAGGCGCGACGGGCCGACCTGGCGGCGCAGGTCCTGGCCGAACACGAAGCCATCTGTGCGGCGATCCGCATGCGCGACGCACCGGCCGCGCGCACCGCTGCGTTCCTCCACATGCACAACACCGCCATCAGGATCGAGCAGGCCGACAAGGAGTTCTGGACCCGCGACAGTCGCGCGGCGGCGCGCCGCCTCGATCGTGCGTCCCTCAGCGATACCCACGAGCGCTTGCAGCTCAAGAAGGGTCGCCGGGCCTAGACTGGAATTCCGATGGCGTCATCGGAAGAATTCGCCTCATGGGTCTCGTTCGCTGCCTAGACTCGCCGGACAGACGCACCGAAACCATGAGCAACACCGACTATCGAAATCTTCTTTCGCTGCACGGGCAGGTCTTCGTCGTATTGGGCGCGGGTCAGGGCATCGGCGAGGAAGTCGTCCGGGCGCTGTCGCAATGCGGCGCGCGCGTGGTGTGCGTCGACTCGGTACTGGAACGGGCACAGCACGTGGCGTCCGCAAACAACGGCATCGCGCTCGCCGCCGACGTGACGAAGCCCGAGGAGATGGATCGCGTCTTCAGCGAAGCTTCGAAAGTCCAGGGCAGTGGACCGCTCGGCGTCGTCAATGTGGTCGGCATGGTCCTGCGCAATGAGCTGGCCTCGGAAGACACGGGAAGCTGGAAGCGTCAGTTCGAACTGGTGCTCGATCACGTGTGGCTCACTTTGCACTTCGGCGCGAAGGCCATGAAGGATCGAGGCGGCAACATGGTCTTCATCGGTTCCATCGCCGGCCATGTGGTGCGCAGCGGCGCAGCGCTCGCCTACGCCTCTGCCAAGGCGGGGCTGCATCACCTGGCGAAAGGCGCGGCGCAGGAATTGGCGCCTTCGGGCATTCGCGTGAACGTCGTGGCACCGGGGCTCACTCGAACGCCGCGGCTTGTCGCGAACAATTCTGCGGAGTACTGGAAGCAGGAGTCTTCCCGCATCCCGATGGGCCGTCCCGGGGAAACTTCCGATGTTGCGTCGGCAGTGCTTTACCTGGCATCGCCTTTGGCCGCCTATGTCACCGGCAATGTCATCGCTGTCGATGGCGGATCCTCACTCGGCGCAGTTGGAAGCTTTAAGCTCGCCGCCTCCTGAGCACGCAGGAAGAAAGCCGATGAAAGTGCTTTGCCATGGCCTTGTGCTGCCGAAGGCGGAAGCAATGCGCTAGAGAATGCGCGGCAATTGCGAGACGCGCTCCACCTCGATCTTCCTCACCAGCGCCAGCAATCGGGGGCCCCAGATATTTTCGAGATCCTCTTGAGAAACCAAGGTGGCCGACGCGGTGAGATTGAATGAAAAGCTCCGCGCATCATTGTGGGAGTGCACCGGAACGCCGACAGCACCGACCGAAGGCACATAGGGGCCTCCAACCTGCAGGCAAAAGCCACGGGTCTCCAGTTCTGCGAACGCAGCGAAGATCCTCGCCTTGACGCCGGGCCAGTCTGCGCCAGAGGCGCGCTCGAGCTCCGCCAAGGACCGCTTTCGCTCCAGCGGATTCATTCCACCGAGACAGGCCCAGCCCAAGGTCGTGCGAGCAACCGGGATTCGATAGCCTGCGACATAACTCGGAACGACAGGGGCATGGCCCTTGACGACCTCGAGATAAACCATCTCCAGCCCATCCATGGCCGCAAGACCCACCACGCCACCACATGCATGGGCCAACTCGACCATCAGGGGATGCGCGATCGTTTGAATGCCAATGGTCGCCATCATCGAAAATCCGAGTGACAGGACACCGGGTCCAAGCTGATAGCGCCCCAGATCTTCGACGTACAGCAGGTAGCCGAGTTCCTGCAACGTGAAGGTGAAGCGCGACATCGTGGAGGCGGGTATGCCTGTGCGCTCGGAAAGCTCGGTGTTTCCCAGAAACATATCCCCGGGACGAAATGCCCTCAAGATATCAAGTCCGCGCGCGAGGGCCGTATTGAATCGCGGATCGCTCCGCGCCGCGCTAGGCGCCGCGACGAGGCTCGACACAGGGCTTCTCTTCAGTTGCTTGCGTGCCATCCTGGACAACTCCGGTTTCTGCTTCGCACCCTGCTCATCGGGTCATCATATCTTTCGCGATGAGGTGCCGGGGCGATCGCATCTGACGCACAGACCCGCCGAACGGCCTGCCTGTCTAGAGTGAGAAAAGACGGCCAAACCCAGGACATGCGGTCGGCAGCCCTGCAAGACGCATGACATGCCAAAAACCAGCAGGTGCGCTCGACGTCACCGCGATGCCGAGCGTCCTTTCCAGGTTTGCGTGAAGCCCCAGGGTATTGAGACCTGTGCAGGAAATCAGAAGACCGTCAGCCTGCCCGGCTTTCGCAACCGCTCTATGAGACAGCTCGACAAGCGTCTCCGCCGGCACGGCTCGCATCGCATCGACGCCTCGTATCCCCAGGCCCTCGATGTCCGCAACCTCGAAGTGAAGGTCTTCCAGGTATTTTCGAAGTGCGAGGTTCAGTTCTTCGATGTAAGAAGTCACAACCGCCACCCTCTTCATCCCAAGCGCATGCATGCTGTCGACGATGGCATGGCTCATCGTCGTGCAAGGCACTTTCGTGACTTCGCTCATCTCGTCGCGGAGTTCGTCCGTGTATGCCGGACCTCGGTAGAAGGTCAGCGAGGTTCCCATCAGAATGATCTGCTGCGCGCCTGCATCGCTCAGAAGGCGCGACTTTTCCAGGACCCTGGCTTCCACCGCATCAAAACCAGACGGTGATATTTCTCCCACGCCAAGGCCCTGCGAAATGAAGCGAATCCCACGCCCCCCGTACAGCAGCTCTCCATCGGGCGGGATTCGGCCGGAACCCGGCGCGACGAGCAATCCTATGACACGAGGCTCCTGGGGCGATCCGACTTGATTGAGGTTTTTCAATTGATCATCCTGTTCATCCCGGCACCGAAGGCCCCGATACCCGAGTTTCACCTTCGGCCCGCATCAGCAACTCGAGAGAGGATCGACATCCAGCCTGGCGACGATGCCTTCGAGCGAAGATCGAGGCGCCGGATATCTGGCCATCACGAGAGGGTCATGGCCCGGAATGACATGCTGCGCTGAGTCTGCGAGCGCATTGACCCGGCTCCATCCGTCGACCATCTGCGGCAAGTCCGCCACGATGGGAAATGGCCGCCTGGCCTCGATGTTCTCGTAGTAGTGCGCCACATCGGAAGCCAGGACGACCCAGCCTCGCTGGGTGTGCACGCGAACGAACTGCATGCCTGGCGTATGGCCGCCTGCCAGGTGCAGGCTGATGCCGGGACATAGCTCGGTATCGCCTTGGCAGAACGTCACGCGCCCGGCGAAATTCAATCGAACGGCGCAAACCACATCCTCGCATTCGTAGGAATACGCGAGCACCCTTTCGCGCATGTGCCGCCCGCACGCAAACTGCATCTCGGCTTCTTGAACATGCACGCGAGCACCTGGAAACTTGGGCAGGTTGCCCGCGTGGTCGTAGTGCATGTGGGTGATGACCACGTCCTGAACTTCGGCGGCATCGATGCCGATCAGCCTCAAGGCGTCAGCCGGGCATCGAAGGTGCTCCCGGCCTCGAAGCAGTGCGACGGCCGATGAAAAACCGGTGTCCACGACGACTGTGCGGGTCTTTCCGACGATCGCCCAGACGTAGTAATCCATCGGCATCGACGCCTCGTGCGGATCGCCACCGATGAAATGATCGCGCCGCATCGCGGTTCGGGTCGCGTAGCGCATTGCGTAGACTTCGAATCGTGGCAAGTCGTTTTGCATGGGCCTGGTTCATCCGCAGCAGTCCGAACTTGGCCAGCAGCGCTCGCTGCTCGCGTTCGGCTTTCATGGCAAATGCCTGGAATTCTTCGTGGCCGCGGAAATGCGGCGCATAGCCATCCGGCTTCGCGCTCTCCGAGGGGCTAAAGACGTCCCTTGAGACTCGTGTCCGATGAAGTATAGAAGGCAGGCTATCGCCCGAGAGCGAGGCTTTTCGATGGTGCTATCGCTTTTTTTGGGGGCGGCGCCACAATCTTCGTTTTCGGACAGCGCGACAATCCCAGCCATGCCAGTCCAAATCAACATCACATTGCGGCAGATGCGGGCGTTTCTGACGGCCTATCGTCTTCGCAATCTCACGCATGCCGCTGATGCCATGAACATGACTCAGTCGGCCATGAGCGCCATGATCCGACAGTTCGAGGAGTCGCTGGGCATACGGCTGTTCGAGCGTACGCCCCGCGTTCTGCGGCCGACGAAGGCGGCAGAGAAAGCGTTTGCACAGGTCGAGGCGATCCTGGACAACGTGAACGCCCTGGGCGCAGACATGCAAGACCTCGCGGAGGTTCACGAGAGCGTGCTCGCATTCAGTTGTGCGCCCGCCCTCTCCGCCGGCGTCGTGCCGACGGTGTTGGCCAAGCTGCATCGAGCGGCTCCTGAAGTGAAGATCGTGTTCTACGACGCGGGCGATTCGAGCCTCATCAAGCGCGTGCTCGACGAAGAGGTGGAGTTCAGTCTGGGCTTCTTCCAGCATGAACCCGAAGCGGTCGCCAGCACGCCACTCGTGATGGACCATCTTTCTGTGGTTTGCCGGGCCGATTCCGCTCTGGCTGCCAGAGAGCGGGTGACCTGGGAGGATCTTGTCTCGGAGCCGATCATCAATCTGTCCAGAGGTGTGAAAGTACATCAGCTGATCAGCGAAGCACTCTCCACTGCAGGCCGGGCTTATCGACCTGCCTACGAGATTTCATTCATCCATACGGCCCTCGCCTTGGCGGCCCAAGGGATGGGGCTCGTTGTGCTGCCCGGCTACCTGATCAAGGGCAACCCCCATGTGGGAACCTTGGTTGCGAAGAAGCTGCATGATCCGGTGATCGAGAGAAGCCTTCTGATTCACACCCGGCAGGGCCATACGCTCTCGGCTGTTGCCGTCGAGTTCATCGACATGCTGAAGGAGCATCTCGCCAGCCTGGGCTAGTTCAAGAGGCATGCGCCATTGCCGCAGCCGATGATGTCATCGGTATTTTTCGCCTTGGCCGCGCGACGTCGCTCCTACACTGCGCCACTCCCTCTCTTGAGTCAGCCTCGGAAAGCAAAATGACGACGAATCTACCTTCACGGGAACTTGGAACCTCCGGCCTGAAAGTGTCAGCCCTGGGCTTGGGGTGCATGGGAATGACAGCCGGCTACGGCCCGTCCGACCGCGGGCAAAGCATTGCCGTGCTGCATGAAGCAGTGGAGCGTGGCGTCAATTTCTTTGATACGGCTGAAGGCTATGGGCCCTATGCCAACGAAGAGCTCATCGGCGAAACCTTGGCGTCCGTACGGAGCAAAGTCATCCTTGCGACGAAGTTCGGCTATTCATATGGCATCGGAGGTGTCCGCACGGGTCTCGACAGTCGGCCCGAGAACATCCGCAGAGTCGTTGAAGGTTGCCTTCAGCGGCTGCGCACCGATGTGATCGATCTGTTCTATCAGCATCGGGTCGATCCGAAGGTGCCGATCGAAGATGTCGCGGGAGCGGTCGGCGACCTGGTGAAGCAAGGGAAGGTGCGGTTCTTCGGGCTCTCCGAAGCAAGCGCGGCGACCCTCCGAAGAGCGCACGCGGTGCATCCGGTTGCCGCATTGCAAACCGAATACTCGCTGTGGACGCGCGAGGCCGAAGACGAGATCTTCTCCACGCTCGAGGAGATCGGCGCTGGGTTCGTGGCCTACAGCCCTCTCGGCCGCGGATTCCTCACCGGCACCGTCGACGCAACGACCGTCTTCGATCCCACCGACTTCCGAGCAGGCAATCCGAGATTCGTTGGCGAGAATCGCGAGAAGAATGTGCAAGCTGTCGCGGTGTTGGGTCAGCTGGCGAAAGACAGAGGCATCACCGTGGCACAGCTCGCCCTTGCCTGGGTCCTCGCGCAAAAGGACTGGATCGTCCCCATCCCGGGAACGCGGCGCGTGGAACGTCTGAAAGAGAACCTGGCCGCGCTGGATGTCCGCCTCAGCGCGGATGAAGCCGCGCAGATCGCGCGCGTTGTTGCCGAAACAGGTGTTACCGGACCTCGCTATGGCGCCGCCGTGATGGCCCAGATCGATCGCTGACTCGCATGCAGACTCCGATCGACATGTCGCAAGAACAAACGCCTGCTGGAACGGATCGCCGCCGATATCGCATCGCAACCATCGACGGCGACGGCATTGGTCCCGAGGTGTGCCAGTCTGCGGTGGCCGTGTTGCGCGAAGCGTGCGGCAGCGGATGGCTCGACTTCGAAGCTCTCGATGGCGGCGCTGGCCAGTACACGCGCACCGGCGAGGTCTTGCCCGCGGCCACCGAGACCGTCTGCCGTTCGGCGGACGCGATCCTGCACGGCGCGGCGGGTCTGCCGGGCGTCACCTATGCCGACGGCACCGAGGTGGGGAACGACCTTCACCTGATGCTGCGCTCACGGCTCGACCTCTACGCCAACGTCAGGCCCATCAAGCTGTATCCGGGCGTTGATGGCCCGCTCAAGCGATGGTCCCCGGGCCAGATTGACTATGTCATCGTTCGCGAGAATACCGAAGGTCTCTATGCCAGCCGAGGCGCGGGGATCAATCTTCGTGGAGAGGTCGTGACGGACAGCCTGGTCATGACGCGCAAGGGCGTCGAGCGGGTCGCACGATTCAGTTTTGCGCTCTCACGCCAGCGAAACGGAGCGCCTCGCGATGGAAAGCGTCGCCTGACCGTCTGCGACAAGGCCAACATCCTGAGAAGCTATGCGTTCTTTCGAGCCGTGACGACCGAGGTCTCCGCTGAGTTCTCCGATGTCGAGCTGGACTACGCCTACGCGGACGCCATCACGGTCCACATGCTGCGCAAGCCCGACTTCTACGACATCATCGTGGCCGAGAACATGTTCGGCGACATCATTTCCGACCTGGGTGCCGGCACCATCGGCGGACTCGGGATGGCGCCGTCGGCAGAAGTCGGTGACCAGTACGGCTTGTTCCAGGGTGCCCACGGATCTGCGCCCGACATCGCCGGTCAGGATGCAGCGAATCCATTCGCGACCATTCTCTCCGGCGTCATGATGTTGCGCTGGCTCGCTCAACAGCACGCGGATCCACGCCTGCTCGCGGCCGCGGACCGCATCGATGCCGCCGTGGCTCAGGTACTGGAAGACGGGCGCTCTGTGCCGAGAGACATCGGGGGCACCGCAAGGTGCAGCGAGGTCACCCATGCCGTTTGCAGGGCTCTGAAATAGTTCACGCCGCAAAGGGCCTGTCCGCGGCTGCGGACAGGCCCGCGATCCTCATGCGAGTGGCGAGCATTCCGCAGGTTCGAGCAGCTGTGTCTGCTGGCGGATGAGACGCTCCCGTCCTCCTGAAGGCGGCCACCATCCTTCCCGATCGAGCTCCTCGCGGACTGCCGCGCGATGGTCCATGTCGCGATAGGCCCACAGATGAACCCATTCATTGAGTGCGCCGAACTCGGAGGTGCCGCAGAACACGAGCGGCGACAGCTTCTGGCGTCTGTCGATGAGCGGCGACCAATCGCGCACGCAATCTGCGGGACCACCCGGCAGATAGGTCTCCACGCACAACTCGTACACCTGGCCGTGCCGCGCGGGCAGCATCGGCGGCGAGAAGGGCGCGGGCAGAAGGATGGTGGCCTTCATCTCGAGCAGGATGGGTCTGAGGGGCGGCGGCCATTTGCCCGGCTGAATCATCTTGGCGCGGACGTCCATCCGCTCTTCGATGGATTCATACGGCCACATGTGAACGGCCGTGTCGAGCTGCCCGGTCGTCGTGTGCCACAGGCCTCCCAGAGGGCCCAGCGGCGTTCTGTGGGGCAAGTGCTCGCGGAACAGGCTTTCCAGCGTGGGGACGGTACCCGGGCGCAGCTGATAGGTGCGCATCTCGACAATCATGATGTTTCCTTCTTTCAATGTGATGCGGAGACCGCTTCGGCGATGGCCTTGCCCAGATCCTGTGTGCCGGCCCTGCCGCCCATGTCGCGCGTGAGCGGCGCATGCTGGGGACCGGCCTCGAGCACCTTCTCGAATGCAGACACGATCGTCGCCGCCGCGTCCGGATGGCCCAGATGCTCCAGCATGAGCGCCCCGCTCCAGATCTGGCCGATCGGATTGGCGATGCCCTTGCCCGCGATATCCGGCGCGGAGCCGTGCACGGGCTCGAAGAGACTGGGAAGCATCCGCTCCGGATTGATGGATGCAGAGGGTGCAATGCCGATCGTGCCGGCGCAGGCCGGACCGAGGTCGGACAGAATGTCTCCGAAGAGATTGCTGGCCACGACCACGTCGAACCAATCGGGATGCTGCACGAAATGCGCGGTCAGGATGTCGATGTGATATTGGTCGGTTCGCACCTCCGGATACTTGGCCGCCATCTGCCTGAAGCGCTCGTCCCAGTACGGCATGCTGACCGCGATGCCGTTGGACTTCGTGGCCGAAGTCACATGCCTGTCCGGGCGGCCGGATGCCATTTCGAAGGCGTATTTCAGGATGCGATCGACGCCGACGCGCGTCATGACCGTTTCCTGGAGGACGAACTCGCGGTCCGTGTCGGGAAACGCGCGTCCACCGATGCTTGAATACTCGCCTTCCGTGTTCTCTCGCACGACAACGAAGTCGATGTCTCCGGGTCCGCGATCGGCCAGCGGGCTCCTCAGGCCCGGCATGGTCTTGACGGGCCGCATGTTGACGTATTGATCGAAGCCCCGGCGAAACAGCATCAAGGACTGCCACAACGCGACATGGTCGGGAATGCCTTGCGGCCAGCCGACGGCACCGAAGTAGATCGAATCGAAGCCCGCGAGCTGATCGAACCAGTTCTCGGGCAGCATGCGTCCATGCTTGGCGTAATAGTCGTAGCTCGAGAAGTCGAACCATTTCCACTCGATCTCGATGCCCCGCTTGCGCGCGACCGCATCGACGACACGCACCCCTTCCGGGACGACTTCCTTGCCGATTCCGTCACCGGGAATCACTGCGATTCTGTGTTTGCTCACGTTCATTCCTCGGCGGGGTATTGGGAGGTGTGGTGCTCTGCGTAGGGCTTCCAGCTGTCGCCCTCGCCGATGTCGCGATCAAAACCGATCATGTGAGTCAGGTCCCCGTAGTCGACACCGAATGGATCCTTGCCTTCTTCCGACAATTGAACGGATTCCAGCAGGCGCTGACGCAGCCGCACGATCGCAGCGTCTGCCGCCACCAGATGCTCCGTGCTGCGGTCGTAGACCGGCCCCATGGACGTGGAGATGACGGCGTCTTCCTGCGTGATGCCATGGAAGCCGCTCCAGCTCTCCTTGTCGCGCATGGCCGCCCGATCCTGGCCGAAGTAGTCGTCCCACGTTGCCGTGAATTGATCGTTCTTGTAGAAGCGCTCCTCTTGCAGGCCGGAACGCTTGCGACGCTCGTCGAGGTTCAACGCTCTGGTCTCGCTCGCATCGACGAGGTAGCTTGCCGTCGTGGTGTCGTCGAGCGGCGTGTCGAACACGGTGGTGTAGAAATCCGGAAACTGGATGATCCGGCCGTTGGGCATGAACAGCGGGACCAGGCGCACGTTGCGCGTGGAATCGTTGACGCGGCGGATACCCACGTAGTGGAATCCGAAGCCGGTGTTCTCGATCTCGAGCTTCGGCGACATGTCGTCCCACGCGGAGCTCACCATGTCGTTGATCTCCGGTGCCTTGCCACCGCCTTCGGCAAGCCAGCCCGGACGCGTCACGTTGCTGTGCAGGATGCCCACGTGGGAGCTGTCGGTGCCGCCTTCCCACATCTGAAGGTAGTTGGCCTTCACGACCAGCTTGAGGACGATGCGGTTGGCCTCGGGGACCTTGTCGTAGGCGAAATTCCGGAAGGGCGGCTCTTTCTCCGCTGGGCCGATGTAAGTCCAGATCAGGCCGGACTGCTCGCGCACCGGATAGGCCCTGGCCTTGAGGCGCTCCTTCACCCTCGCGTCGGCATGGTTCGGCGTATCGAGCAAGGTGCCGTCCACCGCGAATTTCCAGCCATGGTAGATGCAGCGGATACCACCTTCCTCGACCCGCCCGATGGCCATCGATGCGCCGCGGTGAAGGCACAGCTCGTCCAGCACGCCCACCTTGCCGCCGGTGTCGCGAAAGACGACGAAGGTCTCGCCCAGAAGCTTGGCGCGAATCGGGTCGCAGTCCGGATGCGGCAACTCCGAAGAGGACGCAATGGGGTGCCAGTAGCGACGCATCATGGTTCCCATCGGGGTTCCTTTTCCGACGCGCGTCAGCCTTTCGTTCTGTTCCTTGTTCAGCATGGTGATCCTTCTCAGATGGAGTGTGTGGATTTCGAATTCAAAGGTCGAGCACCAGGCGCGAAGACTTCGCGCCGGAACAGCAGATCAGCATCGTGCTGTTGGATGCCTTCTGCTTGGCGCTCAGTACGCTGTCATGGTGATCCGGGACGCCATCCAGCACCGGGACTTCGCAGGAACCGCAGATGCCTTCCATGCAGGAATACGGCACGTCGATGCCCGCCTCGAGAATGGCGTCGAGAACCGTCTTGCCGTGGCCAACGCGCAGCGTCTTCTGCGACTTCGCGAGAACAAGCTCGAGGCCATCGGCGGTGATCGGCGCGTCCTTGGCCTTGAAGTATTCGACGTGCACGCACTCCGGCGGCAGGTGGCTGCAGGCAGCCTCGAAGGCCTGCAGCATGGGAGTCGGTCCGCAGCAATACACATGCGTACCCGCGCCGACGTTCTCGCTCACCAGCTTCCTGATGTCCAGCAAACCGCGCTCGTCGTCGAAGTGAAGATGGACGCAGGCGGCATGCCGCCTGCCGAGTGCTTCGAAATCCTTCGAGAACGCAGCGTTCGCGCGCGACCGCGACGCATAGAAGACCTTGACGGGACGGCCGAGTCGCTCCAGACGCTGGGCCATGCACCAGATCGGCGTGACGCCGACGCCGCCCGCGATCAAGACCGTGTCCGAGGCGCTCTCGTCCAGCGGAAAGTGATTCGCTGGGACACCGACCTTGAGCAGTTGGCCGACGTGCAGCTTGTCGTGCATGTAGGCCGATCCCCCGCGGCTGTTCACGTCGCGGGCGACCGTGACGACATAACGGTGCGTCTCCGAGCTTTCGTTGCTCAGGGAGTAGCTGCGGATGAGTCCATTCGGCAGATGAACGTCGACGTGTGCACCCGGCGCAAAGGCGGGGAGCGGGGCGGCGTCCGGATGCTGAAACTGGAAGGACGCAATAGCTTCCGCCTCGTATCGGATGGCCGACAATCTCAAGGATTGAACTTCGGAAGTCATGATCAGGAACTCAAACGGTGCAACAGAACGGCAGCGCCGCCGGTCTTCTGAAAGAAGAGAAGCTTGACCAAGTGACGGTCGAGTGCGTCGGCATGTTCGGGGAGCCAGTCGAGCAGCTGCTGTGCAAATCGAAACGCAACGCCGGGCCTGCCCGCCTCGATGGCCGCACGCACTTCCTGGAAGGACTGGCGAACGGCTGCGTGCTCGCTGATGTGGCACTCCTTGGAAGAGAATTCATTCAGCGCCATCAAGGCTTCTTCCATGGCGAAGTGATCGAGGACATGCGCATGCAGCACATCGAATGCTTCCAGCATCGACCGCGGATCGGCAGTGCGCAGGCTCCGTACCAACGCATGGATTTCGTCATGTTGACCGTCCAGGCGCGTATCGCCGAGGCGAGGAATCCCGGCGCTCTGGGCGTCCGAGAAGATGGGCGCCGGATGCGGATGACTCAGTATGTGGGACAAGCTAGGCATCCTTCCAGTTCGTTGAATGCCTTAAATTGTCGGCCGCGGCCAGTGGCGGCAAAAGCGATGAATTCCGGTGACACCATCAAAATTGGTGTTGGTGCTGCCCGAGTTATCAGCGCGAAGATCTTCCAGTGCCATTGCCAATGCAATGGACAGGAATTGCGCTTTCAGGGCCAATTGCGGCGCGCCAGCGATTTGGCAACCCGACCCGCGGAGTCGAAGAAAGCGCCTGTCGAGACGCGGTCCGACTGGAAGTCAGCGTTTGTTGGCCATGCCGAAGCGCGTCAGCAGTTCGCGCTGCTCGACGTTCGAGCGCGCGACGAAGGCGGTGAACTCGGCGGTTCCCATGTAGCGTGCGTGCTGGTCCGCGCGCTGAAGCAAAGCCGTCATCGCGGGTTGCTCGAGCGCGAACTTGAAGGCGTCGTGGATGGATGCCACGACTTCGGGAGGCATTCGCGCAGGACCGCCGAGTCCGATGGGACTGTCGATCGACAGCTGGTAGCCCAGGTCTCGCATCGTCGGCACGTCCGGCCAGGTCTGCATCCGCTGATTCGCCGCCACGGCCAGATAGCGGGCCTTGCCGGCACGCACGAACGCGCTGCTGCTGATCACGGTGTCGACGGAAAAGTCGATCTGGCCGCCCAGCAAGGCCGTCATGCTCTCGCTGCTGCCCTTGTAGCCGATCGCCTGCCAGGACACGTGCTCCTTCGCTGCGATCTCCTCGACGAACAAATGGGCACTCTGCCCGAGCCCGGGAGGCGCACCATAGGAAATCCGATTCTGGTTGGCTTTGCCATAGGCCAGCAATTCCGACCATGATTTGAACGGCGACTCCGCATTCACCACCACGGCGAAGATGTTGTCGACGAGGTTGATGATGTACGTGAAGTCCCGCATCGGGTCGTAGTCGACCGGCGTGAAGACCGGCTGTCGCCACAAGGACGTATTGATCTGGCCGATGGTGTAGCCGTCGGGCGCCGCGTTCTTCATCAGCAGAAAGCTGGTGACGCCGGCCGCGCCGGGACGGTTCTCGATGATCACGGGCTGGCCGAGCTTCTTCTCGGCATCGACAGCGGCGACACGCATCACCTGGTCCGTGATGCCGCCCGGCGGGAAGCCGACGATGAGGCGCAAGGGATGATTGGGAAACGACGCTGCTGCGGCCGTGGCTGCGGCAGTGCGCGGCAGCACGCCTGCCACCGACGCGGCCGATGCGAAGCTCAGCAACCGGCGCCGGGAAATCTGCTTGTCCATCGGAATGGGCCTCCGAGCTAGTGCATCGAGCCGCCGCCGTCCACCGCCAGCACGCTGGCCGTCATGAACGAAGACTCCTCGGACATCAGGAACAGCAGCGCGTCGGCGAGTTCCTGCGGCCGGCCCATCCGGCGGATGAGGCGCCGGTCCATCAGCTTCTCGAACTGGGCCGGCGTGAACAGTGCGCCGTGGGTGGCATTCGCCACCAGCGGCGTATCGATGAGTCCAGGACAGACGACGTTGACTCGGATGTTGTCGGCCGCGAGGTCGACAGCAATGGCCTTGCTCATCACGATGAGCGCGCCCTTGGATGCGCCGTAAGCCGTTCGGCCTTCGGTGGGCCGCAGCGCCAGGCCGGAGGAGACATTGACGATCGCGCCGCCGCCGGCCTTGCGCATCCACGGCACCGCGGCCTTGCACACCAGGAACGGGCCGATCAGGTTGACGTTCAGGTCCGTCATCAACACCTTCAGCGTCGTCTCGTCGAAAGACTTGCGTGTGCCGATGCCCGCCACATTGGCCAATCCATCCAGGCCATCCAGTTTCTCGCCGGCTTCGGCCACGGCGGTCGCCACCTGCGCCTCATCGCTGACGTCGGCCTTCAAGGCGATCGCGGCCGGAAGCTGCGCGGCCAGGGCCTCCAATGCGGCGGGGTTGCGATCGATGACCGCGACCCGGGCACCTTCGCCGAGAAAGCGCCGAGTGGCCTCGAGTCCGATGCCGGAGGCGCCCCCGGTGACGAGGATGCGCCTGTTTGCAAGTCTCATGTTCTTCTACCCATCGTTTCGTGCCTCGATCGTAGGAAGGCGGCACGCCGGCAGCAAACGACTCTTGCGCATGGCAACATGAAGAAACGGAATGGGTGTGACAGGCGCGCTCCTCGGGCATCCACCCTTTCACCCGCCCGGCGAGTGTGAAATGCTCGGTGCATGGATCCCAAAGTTC
Source organism: Variovorax sp. SRS16 (assembly GCF_901827165.1). Lineage (NCBI taxonomy): Bacteria > Pseudomonadati > Pseudomonadota > Betaproteobacteria > Burkholderiales > Comamonadaceae > Variovorax > Variovorax sp. SRS16. The sequence goes on along the minus strand of NZ_LR594666.1, from coordinate 431,731 downwards.
AACAGTTGCGCGCGTTCTACTACGCCTATCGCCTGCGCAGCTTCACCAAGGCCGGCGAAGAACTCCACCTCACGCAATCGGCAGTGAGCCGGTTGACGCAGCAGTTCGAGGAAGTACTGGGTCTGCGCCTCTTCGACCGCACCAAGAGCGCGCTGCAGGCGACGGAAGCCGCCGAGGAAGCGATCCTGATCGTCGAGCGAATCCTGAGCGACGTCGACTATCTCAAGACCAGTCTCAAGGGGCTGGCCGAGAAGCGACGCGGCCACGTCAGCTTTGCGATCACGCCGATGCTTGCCGCGAACGTGGCGCCCGATGTGCTGAGCGAATTCGAAGCGCTGTGGTCGAACCTCGAGGTGTCGATGCTGGATGCGCCGCCCGATCGCCTGCTCGAACTCGTCTTGAACGAGGCGGTGCAGTTCGGCATTTCCACCTTGGGAGAGCGGCGCTCCGATCTCGAATACACCTTGCTGCATTCGGATCATCTGTGCCTGATCTGCCGTCCGGATTCGGTCTTTGCCCAGCGAGGAGATGCCACCTGGAGCGAGCTGCGGCACGAGCGAGTGATCGTGGTCACCGGCGGCACGGGCTGGCCCGACTTCCTGCGCCCGGGATTGGCCGAAGGCGAAGAGATCCACCCGCGCTACCGCGCCTCTTACTCGTCGACCGCCCTCGCCCTGACGGCCAAGGCGCTGGGCGTGGCCGTCATGCCGTCCTTCATGATCTACGGACAGCCCAACGATCCGGGTCTGGTGGCGATACCTCTGCGCGAGCCACTGGTCAGTCGCAACCTCTATGTCGTCACCAAGAGCAGACGCTCCCTCTCGCCCGGCGCGCGGGCATTGGCAGATCTTTTCAAGGAACACCTCGTTCGCCTGAGCGCATCGGCCGGCTAGGGCATTCACTTGCGGCTGTCCGAAGCGGCGAATCAGTCGCCACTCGATCCGCATGGAGCCTGGCCAGGAATCGGTCGACCACGGGCTCGATGCGCTGCGGCGCGTCGAAAGCACCGAAGTGCGCGCTGTTCTCCAGCACGACGAAGTCTGCCTTCAAGGCATCGGCGAGTTCCTTCGAAACCGCGACCGGGATGCTGGCATCGCGATCCCCCGCAACGACGAGCGCGGGCATCGTGAGCCTGGACAGGACACTCAGATGGTCCAGTTCCGAAATTGCTTCCCAGTTGACGCTCCAGCTGTGCCAGTCGTTCAGTGCGAGTTTCGCGCAGCACCTTTCGACGAGCTCCGACGGAGTGTCTGACGCAAACCAGCGGGCTGCGGTGGATTCAATGACTTCTGACGACATGTCGCCGCGGCGGGAGCTATCGCCCCGCGACCGAATGGCCGCACGCGAAGCCTCTGGAAATCCTCCTGCCGTCGCGCAAAGCACCAATCCCTGCACCCGATCGGGCGCTGCGATGGCCATGCTCTGGGCCACCATGCCGCCCATCGACACGCCCATGACGACCGCCGATGCGAGGCCCTCTGCCTCGATGACTTCCAGCACTGCGCACGCATGGTCCGCCAGCGAGACGGACCCCCGGATCGGGCCCGATTCACCGTGACCCAGCATGTCTGCGGCGATGACCCGATATCGCGGGAGCCAATGCTGCATATAAGGCGCCCACAAGGAGCGATCCATGCCGATGGGATGCAGCAGAACCAGGGCCGGACCATCGCCGCCGATGCTGTAGGCGAGGCTGCCCCTCGTGCGGAACTGAACTTGCACGGCATTCATGGCACCTGCGTTCCCTCGGGAGAGCCCCTGGCCTGCATCACCACTGCCTTGGCACGGCGCAGGCCCTCCGCGGCGATCGGAATGCCAGCGTAGACGCCAGCCTGCAGCACGATCTCCGCGATCTCGGCTTCCGTGACACCGTTGTTGAGCGCGCCTCGCACATGAACCTCGAACTCGTGCCAACAGCCCATGGCGGCCAGCATGGCAATGTTGATCATGCTCCGTGTCGATCGCTCGAGCCCCGGCCGCGTCCAGACATTGCCCCAGCAGAAGTCCTCGGTGAATGCGGTGAATGTGCTATCGAAAATGGAAGGCTGGGCATCGGGCTGCACGTGGGCAACGCCCAGCACCTCGCGGCGCACCTTGGCGCCGGCGGCGCGACGTTGCGAGATCGTCATGTCTGTCATCAATTTCTCCGATTTTGAATGAGCATGAATCACGGCAACAGATCCCGCCATTCCTGTCCCGGCGCAAGCTGAGCGGCGAAGCCGCGAGACTGAACCCAGTCGATCCGAGCCACCTCCTGCGATTCAACGGCACTCAGCAAGGCTCGGTACAGCCGGGTGATTGCCACGTCGGCCGTCGACAGCGTTTCGCGGGAGCGGTCGCGAACAGCGCCTGCAGAGACACAGACGATGGCGTCCTCCATCGTCAGACTGGAGACGCCGCTCCAAGTCCTTCCATCACGCATGGCCGCCCGATCCTGATGAAAGTAGTTGGTTCGCTGGGGGTAGTCGCCGCGACCGAGCGTCTCGGGGGTCAGGTGAAAGCGCTGCAGCGTGTCATCGTCCATTCCGACAATGCGCAATTGCTGACTGCGCAGTGGCTCCTCGTTCAACGGCCGCGATTCGCTGTAGTAGACATGAAAGAAGATCGACCGGGTATCGGTCTGAGGAATCACGATCTGGTGAAGATCACCATTCGCATTGAGAATGGTGAAAGGCGCGACAAAGCCCGCGACGCGCGCTTCCCGCCGCGAGTTCCCTTCCTTGCTGCGAATATCTCGCAAGGCCGCGTAGTAGAAGCCAAATGGCGTGTCTTCGGCTTCGATCTTCGGAGCCAGGTCGTCTTGCATGGAGTTGACCTTCTGGGCGTATTCCAGATCACTGCCCCCCGTCTTGCGCAGTGTGTCGGTATGCAGAAACCCCAAATGCGAGGAGTCGACCAGACCTTCGATGATCTGAACGAAGTTGCATTCCTGCACATGAATGGCGACCACGCGCTGGGACTCGGGAAGATCCATCCAAGGCCAACGCGGAAAATCCGGTTCCTGTCCTGCAGCCCCCAGATAAGTCCATAGAATTCCCCCGGATTCCCGCACGGGAGAGGTACGGCCCCGCAAACGACCCCTGTAGGCCGCATCGGCCACGTTCGGGGTATCGAGCACGGTGCCATCGGTCGCAAACTTCCAGCCGTGGTAGATGCAGCGCAGCCCATCTCCCTCGGAGCGCGCCAGAAGCAAGGACGCGCCTCGATGGAGGCAACCGTCCTCGAACAACGCAGGCCGGCCTTCGGCGTCGCGCCAAGCCACGAAATTCTCGCCCACGAGGGGAACGTCCTTCGGATCGCCTCCGGCGGGCAGATCGGCAGCGACCATGAACGGCAGCCAATGGCGCCGCAGCAGTCGACCCATCGGTTCGCCGGGGCCTACCTGGCACATGGCCTTGTTGTCATTTGAATTCAGCACAGAAATCTCCTCAGGGGTTGCTAGCCGCGTGCGTCGGCGTCGGGCAAGGCCATGTGGCCGGGGGTCAACGCCCGCCAGGAACGTCCGAGTTCCAGGTTCTGATCCACGCAGCGCACGCCGGTCATGTCCTCGACCAGAGCCCCGGGCGGATCGCCGCCGGCCATGCAGACTTCGACGGCCTGCATCAGGCGCCGCCGCAGCCGTACGACTGCAGCGTCCGAAGACACCAGATGCTCCGTGCTTCGATCGTAGATGGACCCTTGGGAGACGGTGACCGTGGCGTCCTCCTGCGTCAGGCCCTCCAGCCCTGTCCAGCTTCTCTTCTCACGCATGGCCACGCGGTCCTGGCCATAGTGCTGCGCCTTGTCCACGATGAAGTTGTAGCCGCGATAGTTGTGGGGGCCGAATCCCGATCGCTTCAGCCGCGCCTCGACGCTGATCGGGGCGTCGACACTCAGGTCGACCAGATACGTGGAGGTATTGAAGTCGTCCAGTGGCACCTCGAGGATCGTCGATTCGAATCCAGGAAGAGGAATCATCCGGCCATAGGGAAGAAAGAGCGGGACCACGCGCACGTTCGTCATGCCTTCCTGGCCGGTTCGGCGGATACCGGCATAGTGAAAACCGAAGTGCGTGTCCTCGATCTCGAGTTTGGGCGCCATGTCGTCCCAGGCCGAACTCACGAAATCCTGCAGGTGGGCCGCTTGCGCCTTGCTTTCGGCCAGCCAACCCGGCCGCGTGACGTTGCTGTGCAGGATGCTGACGTGCGAGCTGTCGGTGCCGCCCTCCCAATTCTGCAGGTAGTTGGACGGGATATTGACGCGTACGACCGTGTGATGAGTCTCCGGTACTTCGTCATAGGCGAAGCGACGGAAGGGTGGCTGCTTGTCTTTCGGCCCGATGTAGATCCAGATCAATCCGGATTGTTCTCGGACCGGGTAGGCATTGGCACGCAAGCGTTCCCGTATGCGTTCGTCCGGGATGTTCGGCGTCTCCAGCAGCTTGCCTTCCACGTCGAACTTCCACCCGTGGTAGATGCATCGAATGCCGCCCTCTTCCACGCGCCCCAGCGCCATGGAAGCGCCACGATGCAGGCATCCCTCGTCCATGGCACCCACACGGCCCTGCGTATCACGAAAGAGGACGAAGGTGTCACCGAGCAGCTTGCGCACGACAGGATCGCCATCGCGTTCAGGAAGCTCGGCGCTGATGGCGATGGGATGCCAGTAGCGTCGCATCATGGTTCCCATCGGCGTGCCCCGCCCGACTCGCGTGAGGAGTTCGTTCTGTTCGTGTGAAAGCATGGGGTCTCCGAATTCTTGGACTTGGGTTCTGGAACTTCATGGCCGGACTCGCACGGGCATTCCCTGCAGTGCCGGCTCGAAGCGCGATGGAGCAAGTCTAGAAAAGCGGTCGCGCAGGGAGAACCAACGAATTTCGATGAGACCATCGATTGAGATGGAGGCAGAAGGCCATCTAGGCCATCGCAAACATCGATGCCCCCATCGAAAAGCGTTGGTGCAATCCTCGCGCCGTTTGCGACATCATTCTTTTTGCAGCAAGGCCTCAGCGTCACAGGAGACAACCATGGATTTCTTACAGAACAAAGTCGTGGGACGCAGAGCCGTCCTTGCCGGCCTTCTCAGCGTTGCGGCTTCGGCCGCCGCCGCACAGGGGTCGGGCGCTTACCCCACGGGTCCGGTTCGTCTCATCGTGATTTTTCCGCCGGGCGGCGGCACCGATGCAGCGGCGCGCCTGGTGGCACCGAAGCTTGCCGAGCGGCTTGGGCAACCCGTGATCGTCGACAACAGGCCCGGCATGGCGGGCGGCATCGGCATGGCCCTGGTCGCGAAAGCCGCTCCCGATGGCCGCACCTTGGTGCTCACGTCTTCGGGCGGGCTGACGGCGCTGACTTCGCTCTACAAGAACCTCCCGTTCAGTCCGGAAAAGGACTTGGCACCGGTATCCCTTTTTGGCGTCAGCCCGCTGGTCATTGCCGTGCGAAACGAGTTCCCGGTTTCCAACCTGAAAGATCTCATACGTCTGGCGAAGCAGAAGCCGGGCACACTGGCCTATGGCTCAGGGGGCAATGGCACAGCGCCCCATCTCGCGGGCGAACTGTTCAAGCTCATGACAGGCACGGATCTTCTCCATGTCCCGTTCAAGGGAAGCGGCCCTGCGGTCGTTGGCTTGCTTGGCGGGGACGTACAACTGGTGTTTGCCGACATGGGGACCGTTCGCCCCTATCTCGGCAATCGATTGAAGGCCATCGGCGTGCTCGGAAAATCGCGGACACCGACAGCCCCGGATATTCCCACGCTTTCCGAAGCGGGCCTGCCGGGCTACGAGGCTGAAGGCTGGTTCGCGGTCATGGCGCCAGCAGCGACGCCGTCACCCATCATCGAACGCCTCAATCACGAACTTGTGACGGTACTCAATTCAAGTGAAGTGCGCGCACAGTTTTCGCTGGCAGGCATGGAACCCGCGTCCAGTTCACCCGAAGCGCTGGCAAAACGCATCGCCGAAGATACCGCGCGGTGGAGCCGGGTCATCAAGGCGGCCAACATCAAACCCGATTGACACTGGAAGCATCCAGATGCCGGCGGAGCAGCCCGAGAAAGGTCTGTGCAACATCAGAAAGCACATGCCCTTTGCGCGTGTGAATGTAGAGAGTTTGCTTGACTTCCGGGTCATGCAGCTTCCTGGCGACCAGCGAGCCGAAGTGCGGATTCTCGACGACGAAATAGTCGGGAAGGATGACCACGCCCAGACGCTGCGCAGCCATCGCCAGTGCGGTTTGGATGTAGCCGATCTCGAAGGCGGATTCGAAGGGCCTCCCCTCGATGGGAAATACTTCGGAGATCAAGTGCTGGACGGGATCTCCTCTGAACAGGTTGATGATGCGTTGATCCAGCAAGTCCCGCCAGCTGACTTGTTCCTTTCCGGCCAGCTCGGATTCGTGGTGGCACACGACGCTGATGAAGCTTTCGACGAGCGGCGAGTGCTCGATGAGTTCCGGATCGTGCTCAAAGGTGCTGATACTGAATTCGGCCTTTCGCGAAAGAACGCGTTCGATCAGCGATGCATCGATCTCGTCATACACAACCACGCGCGCCTGCGGAACCGTTCGTTCGAATTCCGCGATGACAGTCGGTACGATCCCCGAGGTCAGCGCGGGTATGCAACTGAATGCCAACGTGGCCTGCGCTGCTTTCGTACGCTCGGTCATGTCGCGCTGCAAGGTCGTGGCCCGCGCAAGAATCTCATTGGCCTGCAGATAAGCTTCATCGGCCGCTTCCGTGGGGCGCAGCATCCGGGGCGTGCGCTCGAAAAGCTTGACGCCGAGCGACTCCTCCAGTTGCTGGATGAGCGCACTCATCGCCGACTGCGTCATATGAAGCGACTCGGCCGCATGCGTGAGATTGCGCAGCTTGTAGACCTGCGAGAACGCACGGAGCTGGCGCAATGTGATTCGAAACGGCTGAGTCATCGGCGCATTATCCCGTCTCGCCTGCGCGTCGGCGACTCGTCAAATACCCGATGCGCCTGATCCTGCATTCAAGCGGCGCCGGCCGCCGGGGCTCCTGCCTTCGGGCGCTCGCTCTCAAGGAACCTGGCGGGTCGGCCGGAACAGAATCTCGTTCACGTCGACGTCGTCCGGCTGCTCGATGGCAAAGGCCACGACACGCGCGAATGATTCGGCGGGGATCGCGTTGGCCTGGTAGAAATCGCGCAGGCCTCGCGCCATGTCCGGCTCCGTCACGCTGCCCGGCAGTTCGGAGTCCACGGCGCCCGGCGACACGATGGTGGTGCGGATGTTCCAGGGCTTGACCTCCTGCCGCAGGCCTTCCGACAGGGCCCGCACCGCATGCTTGGTTGCGCTGTAGACGGCGCCGTTGACCATGATCTTGTGGCCAGCCACCGACGACACATTGAGAATATGACCGGACTTCTGACGCTGCATGTGCGGCAGGGCAGCCGCGATGCCGTACAGCACCCCCTTCAGGTTCACGTCGATCATCCGATCCCACTCGTCGACCTTCAGTCGCTCGAGCGGCGATTGGGGCATCAGTCCCGCGTTGTTGATCATCACGTCGATGCGGCCGAAGCTCTGCACGGCGGTGTCGACGAGGTGCTTGACCTGGTCGCGCACGGTGACGTCGACGGCGATGGCGAGTGCCCGCTGCGCCGGGCCATTCAATTCATCGGCCAGTTGCTGCAGGCGCTCGATGCGCCGTGCACCGAGCACGACGTGCGCGCCCTGCGCGCTCAGAAGGCGCGCGGCCGCCTGACCGAGGCCGCTGCTCGCGCCGGTGATGACGATGACCTTGCCTTTGATATGGCCGCTCATGAGATTCTCCTGATGTCGATGTTGATGTTGATGTCGAACTCGACTCTAGGCGGCATGCCCCCGGCTCACTAGTAGGCCGCTTCTTGAACCCGCCGCAAGCCCAGATTGATGCTGCCGACCCCTGCTTTCGAGGATCATCACGTGCCCATCAACGACCTTCGCGCGATCGAGACCTTCACGAAGGCCATCGAACTCGGCAGCATTCGGCGTGCAGCGGCGGCCCAGGGTGTGAGCCCTCAGGCCGCAAGCCAGGCACTTGCAGCCCTCGAGAAGCGACTGGGCGTACGTCTCTTGCATCGCACATCGCGCAGCATCGCGCTCACTGACGAAGGACAGCAGTTCCTCGAATCGACCCGGCCCGCGCTGGCGGCGCTGGAGCGCGCTGTCGATCGCGTTCGCACGGCGAAGGACGAGGTTGCGGGTCCGCTGCGCATCGTTGCGCCGAAGTACTCGTTTGCGCCGTTGCTCTGGCCTCTTGTCGACGAGTTCTGCCGCCGCCACCCCGAGGTCCAGCCAGACGTCAAACTGGATGACCGTGTCGGCGACTGGGTGCAGGACCGTGCCGATGTCGGATTTCGCATCGGGTCGGCACCGGAAGACGGCGTCACCGCTCGCCGTCTCTTCGCCATGCAGCTTATCGTCTGCGCGGCGCCGGCCTACATCGCGGCGCATGGCGCGCCGAACTCGATCGAACAACTGAACTCGCATCGGTGCAGCGTGTTTCGACATCCCGGCACCGGCCGCGTACTGCCCTGGCTCCTCAAGATCGGTGGCGAAGTGATCTCTCGCGAAGTCCCGCCTGCGTTGTCGACGAACGATGCCCAATTCGAGACCGAGGCGGTGCTGTCGGGGCACGTGATCGGCTTGTTGTCGGGCTTGTCGGCGGCTCCCCTGATTCGCTCGGGACGGCTCGTGCCGTTGCTCGCAGACCACGCCACCGACCATATGAGCGTTCACGTTTACTACGGAAGCCGTGCGGCGCAGCCATCACGGGTCCGGGCTTTCGTCGATCTGACCGTGGAGCGGTTGGCCCGGTCCACGAACTACGTGCTGGACGCTCGAGAACTTGCAATGGCGGAGTCGAACGGTCGCAAAGGGATGCGCGAGCATTGACGCGGGCTTCGATGCTGCGCGGTGCGACTGCATTTCTCGCACGGGCCAAGACATCACCACGGGCTCCCCGAAATGATGGCATTTCTCCGCGATGTGATGGTGCGTGGCGGGTGGTGTGAGGCAAGAAAAAACCCGCAATGCCAGGAAGCATGCGGGTTCTGAGCTGGTTTGAGACCGTGTGAAACGATGTTCTGGTCGCCGCCAGGAATCGAACCTGGATCTCAGCCTTCGGAGGGCCGAATTCTATCCGTTGAAATACAGCGAGAGGATTGCGCCCGATCGGGTCGGGAGCCCATCATTATCGCCGATCAGGCGCCGCTCGCCAGCGGCCGCGAAAAGCCCAGTCCGGCGAGGTAGACGCGGAAGGTGCGGCGCCCGCAGGCCACGAGGTCGAACGCGCTCGGGTCGAGCAGCCAGTTCTGGATCAGCCCGCTGATCAGGGCATGCAGCCCCTGCGCCGCGACCGCGGCGGGCAGCGGCAGGCGGATGCCGGCGCGGCGCGCGGCCCCCAGCATGGCCTTCTCGAAATCGAGCACGCAGGCGTTGCGCGCGGCCAGATGGCGCTCCTGCACCGACGCCATGTCGTGCGTGTATTCGACCTTGTGCGTGGCGACCTCGAACACGCGCCGCACCTGCGGGTCGGTGGTCATGATCTTCAGCGCCTCGACCATCATGCGTTCGACCTCGTCCATCGGGTCGGCGTCGATGGCGCCGGCGGCCTTCTGCACGGCCGCCTCGAGCGGCAGCTTGACGCGCTCCATCATCGCGTTGAACAGATCCGCCTTGTCCTTGAAGTGCCAGTAGATCGCGCCGCGCGTGGCGCCGGCCCGCTGCGCGATCTGCTGCAGCGAGGTCTGCGAAACGCCCTGGGCCTGGAACAGCACCTCAGCCGCATCGAGCAAACGATGCCGCGTCTCCAGCGCTTCTTCCTTGGTGCGACGAACCACTGGGTCTCCTTCTTGAAATCAAATCAACACGCTGCGCAAGGTCAGGACTATACATCCATGAATGTATGTAAACTACGGGCCTTTCCGATGGCCACATTCGCCGTGCTGCTTCAGGCACGCGCCATGCATCGCGCCGTCTCCCGTCTTTGCCTCAAAGGAATCGCATGCCCGTCCTGCATGTCTCGCATCATTCGTTGTTCTCGCCGCGCCGTGCGGCCGTCACGGCCGCGGTCGCCGTGGTGCTGGTGCTCGCGGCCTGCGGCAAGAGCGATCCGCCCGCTGCCGCAGGCGGCGGTGGCCAGGCCGCGCCGCCGCCGGAAGTGGGCGTGGTGGTCGCGGCGCCGGGCGACATCGGCCTGGTGACCGAATTGCCCGGCCGGCTCGAAGCCTCGCGCGTGGCCGAGGTGCGCGCACGGGCCGCCGGCATCCTGCAGGAGCGGCTGTTCCGCGAGGGCAGCGACGTGAAGGCGGGCCAGCCGCTGTTCCGCATCGATCCCGCGCCCTACGCCGCCGCCGCGCAGAGCGCCCAGGCCAGCCTGGCGCGCGCCGAGGCCAATGCGGTGCAGGCCAAGGCCCTGGCGGAGCGCTACAAGCCGCTGGTCGAGGCCAATGCCGTGAGCAAGCAGGAATACGCGAACGCGGTGGCGGCGCAGAAGACTGCCGAGGCGGACGTCGCCGTCGGCCGCGCCGCGGTGCAGACCGCAAAGATCAATCTCGGCTATGCGAGCGTGACGGCGCCCATCTCGGGCCGCATCGGCCGCGCGCTGGTGACCGAGGGCGCGCTGGTCGGCCAGGGCGATGCGACGGAGCTGGCGGTGATCCAGCAGATCGATCCGATCTACGTGAACTTCACGCAGTCGGCCAACGACGTGCTCAAGCTGCGCCGCGCCATGGAGAACGGGCAGTTCAAGCGCGCCAATGGCGCCGATGCGGCCATCATCCGCGTGGTGCTGGAAGACGGCAGCGAATACGCGCTGCCCGGCAAGCTGCTGTTCTCCGACCTGACGGTCGATGCCACCACGGGCCAGGTCATGCTGCGCGCCGAGATTCCCAACCCGAAGGGCGAGCTGCTGCCCGGCCTGTATGTGCGCGTGCGGCTGGAACAGGCACAGGCCACCAATGCGATCACGCTGCCGCAGCAGGCGGTCACGCGCACCCAGCAGGGCGACACGGTGACGGTGGTCGGCACCGACGGTAAGCTGAGCAAGCGCGATGTGAAGATCAGCGCCGCGCGGGACAACCAGTGGGTGGTGCTCGATGGCCTCAAGGCCGGCGAGCAGGTCATGGTCGACGGCTTCCAGAAGCTGCAGATGATGCCGCCCGGCACGGCGGTGAAGGCGGTGCCGTGGAAGGCCGCGGCCGCCGCGCCCGCCGGCGCCGCCTCGGGTTCCGCACCGGCCGCGTCGGCCGCTTCCGCGCCGGCTTCGGCCTCGGCGGCGAAGTCGTAAGGAGCGCGCCCGCATGGCCAAGTTCTTTATCGACCGACCGATCTTCGCGTGGGTGATCGCGCTGTTCATCATCGTGATGGGCAGCGTGGCGATCACGCAGCTGCCGATCTCGCAATACCCGCCGGTGGCACCGCCGGCCATCGTCATCAACGTGGCCTATCCCGGCGCCTCGGCCCAGACGCTGGAAGACAGCGTGCTGTCGGTGATCGAGCGCGAGATGAACGGCTCGCCCGGTCTCATCTACATGGAATCGGTTGCGCAGGCCGACGGCACCGGCACCATCACGATCAGCTTCGAGACCGGCACCAACCCCGACCTCGCGCAGGTCGACGTGCAGAACCGGCTGTCACGCGCGACGCCGCGGCTGCCGGCCGCGGTGACGCAGCAGGGCGTGCGCGTGGACAAGTCGCGCAACAACTTCCTGCTGTTCACGATCCTGTCCTCGGACAATCCGGCGATCGATCCGACCGCGCTGGGCGACTACGCTTCGCGCAACGTGCTGCCCGAACTGCAGCGCGTGCCGGGCATCGGCCAGGCGCAGCTGTTCGGCACCGAGCGCGCCATGCGCATCTGGATCGACCCGGCCAAGCTGCAGGGCCTCAATCTCTCGGCGGCCGACGTCAACGCGGCGATCCGCGCGCAGAACGCACAGGTGTCCTCCGGCACGATCGGCGACCTGCCCAATGTGCCGGGCCAGGCCATCGCGGCCACGGTGGTGGTCAACGGCCAGCTCACGTCGGTCGAGCAGTTCGGCAACATCGTGCTGCGCGCCAACACCGACGGCTCGACCGTGCGGCTGAAGGACGTGGCGCGCATCGAGCTCGGCGGCCAGGCCTATTCGACTTCGGCGCGGCTCAACGGCCAGCCGGCCGTCGGCATCGGCGTCCAGCTGGCACCGAGCGGCAATGCGCTGGCCTCGGCGAAAGCGATCCGCGCCAAGATGACCGAACTCGCCAAGTACTTCCCGCAGGGCGTGAAGTGGACGATCCCTTACGACAGCTCGCGCTTCGTCAGCATCTCCATCACCGAGGTGGTCAAGACGCTGCTGGAAGCGGTGGCGCTGGTGTTCCTGGTGATGTTCCTGTTCCTGCAGAACTGGCGCTACACGATCATCCCGACCATCGTGGTGCCGATCGCGCTGCTGGGCACCTTCGCGACGCTGCTCGCGCTGGGCTTCTCGATCAACGTGCTGACCATGTTCGGCATGGTGCTGGTGATCGGCATCGTGGTGGACGATGCGATCGTGGTGGTCGAGAACGTCGAGCGCATCATGAGCGAGGAAGGCCTGTCGCCGCTGGAGGCCACGCGCAAGGCGATGCGGCAGATCTCGGGCGCCATCATCGGCGTGACCGTGGTGCTGATCTCGGTGTTCGTGCCGCTCGCCTTCTTCGCCGGCTCGACCGGCAACATCTACCGCCAGTTCGCGGCGGTGATGGTGGCGTCGATCAGCTTCTCGGCGACCATGGCACTGTCGCTCACGCCGGCGCTGTGCGCCACGCTGCTCAAGCCGGTCGAGGCCGGCCACCATCACGAGAAGACGGGCTTCTTCGGCTGGTTCAACCGCGGCTTCTCGCGCACCGCCAAGGGCGACGAGAGCGTCGTCGCGCGGCTGCTGCGGCGCGCGGCGCGCTACCTGGTGGTCTACGCGGCCATCATCGCCGCCGTGGTGCTGGTGTACCGCCAACTGCCGACCTCCTTTCTGCCGCAGGAGGACCAGGGCAACATCCTGGTCAACGTGCAGCTGCCGCCGGGCGCCACGCAGGAGCGCATGCTGTCGGTGATCAAGCAGGTCGAGAGCTACATCCTCAAGCAGCCCGAGGTGGAGAGCATGGTCGGCGTGCTGGGCTTCAGCTTCTCGGGCCAGGGCCAGAACGCGGGCCTGGCCTTCGTGACGCTGAAGGACTGGAAGCAGCGCGAGGATCCGGCGCATTCGGCGGACGCGCTCGCAGGCCGCGCCTTCGGTGCGCTGTCGGGCATCCGCGATGCCTTCATCTATCCGCTGAGCCCGCCGCCGATTCCCGAACTGGGCAACGCCAGCGGCTTCACCTTCCGGCTGCAGGACCGCAACGGCGCGGGCCACGAGGCGCTCATCAACGCGCGCAACCAGCTGCTCGGCATGGCCAGCAAGAGCCCGATGCTGACGCAGGTGCGGCCGGACGGCCTGGAGGACGCACCGCAGCTGCAGATCGACATCGACCGCGACAAGGCGAACGCGCTGGGCGTGAGCTTCGATTCGATCAACACCACGCTGTCGACCGCGCTCGGCTCCGCCTACGTGAACGATTTCCCGAACCAGGGCCGCCTGCAGCGCGTGATCGTGCAGGCCGATGCGCCGGCACGGATGCAGCCGGAGGACATCCTCAAGCTCAACGCCAGCAACAGCCAGGGTGCGCCGGTGCCGCTCGCGACCTTCGCGACCACGCGCTGGGTCAACGGCGCGCAGCAGACGGTGCGCTACAACGGCTATCCGGCGATCCGCATCTCGGGCTCGGCCGCACCGGGCTACAGCTCGGGCGCGGCGATGACCGAGATGGAGAACCTGGCGGCCAAACTGCCGGCCGGCTTCGGCTATGAATGGACCGGCCAGTCGCGCGAAGAAAAACTCGCGGGCTCGCAGGCCATCATCCTCTACGGCTTCGCGGTGCTGGCGGTGTTCCTGAGCCTGGCCGCGCTCTACGAGAGCTGGTCGATCCCGCTGGCGGTGATCCTGGTCGTGCCCTGCGGCGTGCTGGGGGTGCTGCTGGCCACGCTGTTCCGCTCGTATTCGAACGACGTGTACTTCCAGGTCGGCCTGATCACCATCATCGGCCTGTCGGCGAAGAACGCGATCCTGATCATCGAGTTCGCGAAGGACCTGCAGGCGCAGGGCAAGGGCGTGATCGAGTCGGCGCTGGCTGCTGCTCATCTGCGCTTCCGCCCGATCGTGATGACCTCGCTGGCCTTCGGGCTCGGGGTGATGCCGCTGTTCCTGGCCTCGGGCGCGGGCTCGGCCAGCCAGCGCGCCATCGGCACCGGCGTGCTCGGCGGCATGGTGACGGGCACCGGGCTGGCGGTGTTCTTCGTGCCGATATTTTTCGTCGTCGTGCGCAGCTTCTTCAAGGGCAGCGCGCGCCAGCACGAGGCCGACAAGCGCCATGCGCAAGCCGCTGGCATCGAGGAAAGTCATGATGAATAGGCTCACCCCCAGTCTTCGCGCACTTCGTGTCGCTTCGCCAACCCCCTTGCAGGGGGCGATACCGGCGGACCGGCGGAGCCGGATCCGCGGTATCTCACGCAACGGCCTCGCGCTGGCTGCTGCGCTGTTCGTGGCCGGCTGCTCGTTCATTCCGACCTATGAGCGCCCTGCCGCGCCGGTGCCGGCCACTTTCCCGAACGCGGCGCAGGCGCCTGCCGCGGGACAGGCACCTGCATCCACGATCGCATGGCAGAACTTCTTCACCGATGCGCGGCTGCAGAAGCTGATCGAGACGGCGCTGGCCAACAACCGCGATCTGCGCGTGGCGGTGCTCAACATCGAGCAGGCGCGGGCGCAGTTCCAGATCCAGCGTTCGGCGCTGTTCCCGGCGGTGGGCGTGACGGCCAGCGGCTCGCGCTCCGGGCCCAATCCGTACCAGGCGATCGACCCCAGCCTCGGCAGCGTGCTGTCGCAGTACAGCGTGAATCTCGGCGTGTCGGCCTGGGAGCTCGATTTCTTCGGCCGCGTACGCAGCCTGAAGGATGTGGCGCTGGCGCAATACCTCGCGACCGACGAAGCGCGCAAGGCCGCGCAGATCAGCCTGGTGAGCGCGGTCGCCAGCGGCTGGCTGACGCTGCTGGCCGATGACCAGTTGCTCGAGATCACGCGCCAGACGCTGGCCACGCGCGACGAGTCGCTCAAGCTCACGCGCCTGCGCTTCGACAATGGCGTGGCCTCCGAGATCGATTCGCGCCTGGCCGAGTCGCTGGCCGAGACGGCGCGCGCGGCCTATGCCCAGCAGCAGCGCCAGCGCATGCAGGACGAGAACGCGCTGGCGCTGCTGCTCGGCGCGCCCGTGCCGCCCGAAGCCACCGCAGGCGACGAACGCGGCCTCGAGGCCGCCGCGCCGATGGCGGACCTGCCGGCCGGCCTGCCCTCCGACCTGCTGGCCGACCGGCCGGACATCCGCGCGGCGGAGCAGCAGCTGATCGCGGCCAACGCCAACATCGGCGCCGCGCGCGCGGCCTTCTTCCCGCGCATCACGCTCACCTCGTCGATCGGCACCGCGAGCACCGAGTTCTCGGGCCTGTTCGACAAGGGCACGAAGGCATGGTCCTTCGCGCCGCAGATCACGCTGCCGATCTTCGATGCCGGGCGCAACCAGGCCGGGCTGGAATCGGCGCGCGCCGGCCGCGAGATCGCCGTAGCCCAGTACGAGAAGACCATCCAGACCGCCTTCCGCGAAGTTGCCGACGCGCTCGCGGGCCGCGCGACCTTCGGCGAACAGGTGCGCGCCCTGCGTGCGCAGAGCGATGCCGAGGCAGTGCGCTTCAAGCTGGCCGACCTGCGCTATCGCAACGGCATCGCCAGCGGACTCGACCTGCTCGATTCGCAGCGCTCGCTGTTCGCGGCGCAGCAGGCCGCGGTCGAGACGCGGCTGCTGCAGTTGCAGAACCAGGTGGTTCTCTACAAGACGCTGGGCGGAGGAGCGGGTTGAAGGCAGCCGGGCAAGGCCGCCTCGGCCGTGTCCGGCGAGCAAGTCCATGGGCCTCTCTATAATCCCCGGTTGATCCGACAAGCCCCCGAAGAGCCCCCCGATACTGAGGACGCAATGAGCGACGCGCACAACCAGGCCACAGAAGATGCCCACACCGGCCCGATCAAGAACCCGAAACAGCTGCTGCTGACGGTATTTTTTGCGTTCGTCGCACCCATCTTCATCATCATGGGGCTCGTCTCGTACGTGGTCTCCGGCAACCATCCCTCGAGCCTCGCGCAAGGCGAGAGCATGGCGCTGTACGGCGTCTCGAAGGAAACGCGCGACCGCGACGTTGCCGCCCGGCTCGAGAAGATCGGCTCGGTCGAGATCCGCGATGCCAACCGCCCGCTGGCCACCGGCGAGGCGGTGTTCAAGGCGCAGTGCTTTGCCTGCCACGGCACGCCCGGCATTCCGGCCGCACCGCACTTCAGCGACGCCGCAGCCTGGGCCCCGCGCATCGGCCAGGGCTATGCCACGCTGCTCGACCATGCGCTGCATGGCAAGGGCATGATGCCCCCGCAGGGCGGCGGCGACTTCGAAGACACCGAGATCGGCCGCGCCGTGGTCTACATGGCCGATGCCGGTGGTGCCAAGTTCCCCGTGCCGGACCGCCCGGCGGCTGCCGGCGCAGCAGGCGCGGCTTCCGATGCGGCCTCCGCACCGGCGGCCGACGCTTCCGGTGCGACGCCGGCACCCGCAGCGGCCGCAAGCAAGTAAGCGCCCCGGCGATCGATCCCCTCAACGAAAAGAGCCCCAGCGGGGCTCTTTTTCTTTTGGGGACCGAGTCAGACCGACGCAGGCTTGACGGGCTGCGCCGCCGCCGGACTCATCACATGGCCGAAGCGTGCCGGCAGGTCCGCGGCGCGCACGTTCTGCGGCACCCAGCGTCCCTCTTCGACCGCGCCGGCCGCGACGCCGACGTCCTGCGTGTGGACCAGGCCGAGCCCGATCGGCGCCGCCAGATAGAGCTTGCCGTCCTCGTCGAGCAGGCAGGTGCCCGGCTCGACGGCCAGGCCGGTGTGCGAGCGCACCGAGAAATCATCGCCCACGCGCCAGATCCAGGGCGCGGCCTCGAGTTCGACGTACACGCGCTGCGGACCGTTCTGGAAGAACCACTGGCCCTGCTCGTCGTGGTCGTAGTTGCGATGGATGAATTCGATCAGCTTGTCGTGCCGCAGCAGCGATCCCTTGGCCGAGGCAAAGGGCCCCAGCGCCTGCGTGCGGTCGTCGCGCATGTACCAGTTGCCGCGCGCATCGAGCCCGAGCCAGCCGTAGCAGTGCGGTACGTTGGGCCACTTGGCCAGCGCCTGTCGAACAATGTCGTCCATCGAGCTATTCTGCTCCCGCCAGCCATGCGCCGACACGCTCCGGCAATCCGCGCACATGGCCGGGCGGCAGCCCCATCGCGAAGCCGACATGGCCGCCATGCGCAGGCTGCCAGAGCGTGACGTGATCGCCGACCTCGCCCTGCCGCGGCAGGCTCCCGCCCGGCACGAAGGGATCGTTGACGGCATTCACCACCAGCGCGGGAATCCGGATCGCGTGCAGGTGCGGCTTGGCGGAGCCGCGCGTCCAGTAGTCCTCGGTGTCGCGAAAGCCATGCAGCGGCGCGGTGAAGACGTTGTCGAAGGCGTAGAGGTCGCGCGCCGCCAGCAGGCGCTCGCGATCGAACAGGCCCGGATGCTGCGCCAGCTTGGCCAGCGCCTTGGGCTTCATGGTCGCGAGGAACATGCGCGTATAGACCAGCCGATTGAAGCCGCGCCCGATCGCCGCGCCGCCGGCCGCGAGGTCGAGCGGCGCCGAGATCGAGGCCACCGCGCGCACCGTCTTCGCCGCCGCTTCGCCCGCCTCTTCCGCCCAGCGCAGCAGCGCATTGCCGCCGAGCGAGACGCCCACGGCCAGCATCGGCCCGCCGCCGGTCGCGTCCCTGTGCGCCCGCAAGCGCGCGAGGATCCAGCCGATCTCCTCGAAATCGCCCGAATGGTAGGCGCGCGGCGCGAGGTTGATCTCGCCGCTGCAACCGCGGAAATGCGGCACCGCATAGTCCCAGCCCCGCGCGGCCGCGAAGGATGCGAAGGCCTCGGCATAGTGGCTGCGCGAGGAGCCTTCGAGCCCGTGGAACAGCACCAGCAACGGCCGCGGCCGCGCGCCCGCGGCATCGAGGAAATCGACATCGATGAAGTCGCCGTCCGGCGTGGTCCAGCGCTCGCGCCGGTAGTCGGGCAAGGGGGCGTCGGCGCGCCGCGCCCACAGCGCGGGCCAGATGGTCTGCAGGTGGCCGCCCGGCAGCCAGCGGGGTGCGACGTAGTTCTGCATCAGTGCAAGGTCTGAGGCACGTCGCTCCCGTCCGCGGGTTCGTGCGCGGTGCCCGGGCTCGCATGGTGCGCGACCATGCGCCAGCCCTGGGCGGTCTGGTGATAGACGTTGGTGGCCAGCACGAAGGCATGGCGCGGTCCTTCGGCGGTGAGCACCTCGATGCGTTCGAGCACGTTGTGCACCGCGCTCGCGATCGACTCGATCTTGCGCACGCGCGCCGGCGTGGCATGGATGGCGCCGTTGGCGAACATGTGCTCGAAGGCGGCGCGGATCGCGGCCGGCCCGACCAGCCGCGGGCCGCCGGGATGAACGCAGAACACTTCGTCCTCGTCGGCCCAGCAGGCCATCAGCGCATCGACATCGCCGCGCTGCAACGCTTCGTAGAAGGCCGCTTCGATGTCGTCGGCGGTGCCGGTCGCAGCGGTACGGGGTTTGGTCTTGGGCATGGCAAAAATCCGGACGGATGCCGGCGATTGTGCAGCGTGCCGCCTCCGGCTTGGCGACCGCTTGGTGGGCCTGCGATCGCGGCGCCTCGGCGGGTCAGCGCGGCACGCCGAGCCAGGCTTCGGCCACCGCGCGCAGCGCATCGCCCTGCGAGGCCTGCCACACCATTTCCGGCGCGGCGATGTGCACGCCGGGCGGCGCCAGGCGCAGTGCAATGTCCACCAGCTCCGCCACCTTGGACGCGCGCGCCGGCTGCTCGCTGGCCGGCACCATGAAGCGCGCGGCCGACAGCATCCAGGCCGCCAGCCGCTCGGCCGGATTCGCGAAGCGCGCCGCGGCTGGCTTCTGCGCCGAGCGCACGAGGATCACGCGCTCGAAACCCAGCGCGACCACCGCATGCTCGTCGAGCGTGGCCAGCCCGCGCTTCAGCGCCTCGGGCAGGCGGCCCTGTTCGTGCGGCTGCACGATGGCCAGCGTGCGCACGCCACAGCGTCGCAGCCATGCGGCCAGTGCCGGCAGCTGCGCCGGATCGGGCGTCCAGAGCGCGCGTTCGCGGTCATGGTAGAGGCGCGGCGGCTCGAACTGCACGAGTGCCGTATCGGCCGCGATGGGCGGCCATTGCGCGATCGGCAAGGCCGGCGCCGGCACGGCCTCGACATCGCGCAGCGCAGCGCGCATCGGCTCGCGCGCCAGCACGCGGGTGCGCGCGAAGCGATGCCGGCCGACGAGCCGCCGCACCAGCTCCTGGCCCAGCGCGCCGGTGGCGCCGGCGATCAGCAGGGTGCCGGCCGCGGCAGCGTCGGCAACGGCCGGCGCGGGCGGCCGGTTCGCGGCCTGCAGCGCTTGAAGAGGATCGACCGCCATCCATCTATGCTAACTTCGCCCACTTCGCACGGAGGCTCCGACATCATGGTGAAACGCTGGTTCCTGATCATCCTTGCAGCCCTCTCGCTCGCGGGCTGCGGCTACAACGACTTCCAGCGCCTGGACGAGGCCAGCAAGTCGGCCTGGAGCGAAGTGCTCAACCAATACCAGCGGCGCGCCGACCTGGTGCCCAACATCGTGGCCACGGTCAAGGGCGAGGCCAGCTTCGAGCAGGACACGCTGACCAAGGTGATCGAGGCGCGCGCCAAGGCGACCTCGATCCAGGTCACGCCCGAGACGCTCAACAACCCCGAGGCCTTCAACAAGTTCCAGCAGGCGCAAGGCGAACTGTCGAGCGCGCTGTCGCGGCTGATGGCGGTGTCGGAGAACTATCCCAACCTCAAGGCCAACCAGGCCTTCCGCGATCTGCGCGTGACGCTCGAAGGCACCGAGAACCGCATCACCGTGGCCCGCAACCGCTACATCCAGACGGTGCAGGAATACAACGTGCTCGCGCGCAGCTTCCCGACCAACCTGACGGCCAAGGTCTTCAGCTACGCGCCCAAGCCCAACTTCACGGTGCAGAACGAGGCGCAGATCTCGACGCCCCCCACCGTCGACTTCAGCGCCCCGAAAAAGTAGCCACGGCACCATGGCGGCTGTCCGCATCCGGCGCGCGCTGGCCGCCCTCTTCCTGTTGGCGGCCGCGCTGTGCAGCGCGCACGCGCAGGACCTGCAGCCGATACCGCCGCTCAACGCGCGCGTGATCGACCAGACCGACACGCTCGATGCGTCGCAGCGCCAGGCGCTCGACGCCAAGCTGCAGGCCTTCGAGCAGAAGAAGGGTTCGCAGATCGTGATGCTGATGGTGGCGACCACGCAGCCCGAGGACATCGCGAGCTATGCCAACCGAGTCGCCAATGCCTGGAAGATCGGCCGCAAGGCGGTCGGCGACGGCGTGCTCGTGCTGGTCGCCAAGAACGACCGCAAGATGCGCATCGAGGTCGCCAAGACGCTCGAAGGCGCGGTGCCCGATCTGGCGGCGGCGCGCATCATCGACGAGGCGATGGCGCCGCGCTTTCGCCAGAACGATTTCGCGGGCGGCCTCGATGCGGCGGCCGACCAGCTGATCGCGCGCATCAGCGGCGAGCCGCTGCCCGAGGTCGATGCGAAGAGCGGCGACTTCGGCGAGCGCGGGCCGGCGAGGGGCTTCGATTGGCAGGACCTCGCCGTCTTCCTCTTTATCGCGGTGATGGTCGGCGGCCCGATCGCGCGCTCGGTGCTCGGCCGGATCCCGGGCTCGCTCGCGATGGGCGGGCTGACTGGCGTGATCGCGATGCTGCTCACGTCGAGCCTCGTGATCGCAGTGCTGGCCGGCATCGGCGCGCTGTTCTTCACGCTGCTGTCGCTGGCCTTCGGCTCGGGTCTCGGGCGCGGCGGCCGTGGCGGCGGATTCGGGGGTGGCTTTGGCGGCGGCGGCTTCGGCGGTGGATCGTCCGGCGGCGGTGGCGGCTTCAGCTCGGGCGGCGGCGGCGATTTCGGTGGCGGCGGCGCCTCGGGGAACTGGTAGCCATGGCCTCTCTTCTTGCCAGGCTCGGCCGCTTGTGGCGCCATCGCTGGGTCGACGAGGCCGAGGTCCGGCGCGCGCTGCCGCCGGCGCTGCTCGATCGCCTCACGCGCCGCGTTGCCGCGAGCGAGCGCCGGCACAGCGGCGAGATCCGCGTCTGCATCGAGGCCGGGCTGCCGCTGTCCTACCTGTGGCGCGGCGCGCCGGTGCGCGAGCGCGCGATCATGCTGTTCGGCAAGCTGCGCGTCTGGGACACCGAGCACAACAACGGCGTGCTGATCTACCTGCTGCTGGCCGAGCGCGCGATCGAGATCGTGGCCGACCGCGGCATCGATTCGCACGTCAGCAGCGAGGAATGGGCCGCGATGGCGAAGCGCATGGCTGCCGCGTTTCGCGAAGCGCGCTTCGAGGACGGACTCACGCAGGCGCTGGAGGAAGTGTCGGCGCTGCTGGTCGCGCACTTCCCGCTGGCCGAAGGCGAAGCCAACCGCAACGAACTGCCGGACGCGCCCGTCGTGCTCTGAAGCGCAGCGCCGGCGCCGCGCTCAGGAGCCTTGCGCGTTCAGCAGGCGGTGGTTCACCGCATGCACCGCATCCAGCTCGGACTGCAGTGCGCGCGAGACCTGCGACAGCGTGCGCAGCCGCCGGTTGCTGTCGCGCAGCCGGTCCGCCATGCCCTTGCACAGCCCCAGCATCAGCCGCGCCGCCACGACCGGGCGCGTGCCGACCAGCTCGAGCAGCGCGGCGCGCGACAGGATGCCGAGCTTGACCTCGGTGAGCGTGGTGCAGCTGGCCGAACGCGGCGCGCCGTCGATCACGCCCATCTCGCCGATCAGGCTGCCCGGACCGACGACCGAGATCACGACTTCGGCGCCCGGCACGCTGGCGGCGGAGACAACGCGCACCTGTCCTTCGAGCACCAGCGCCATGTAGTCGCTGCCGGCCGCGTCGCCCTCTTCGAACAGCAGCGTGTCCGGCAACAGGTGCAGGGGCTTCATCGCATTGACCACGATGCGGGCCTCGTGCGCGGCCATGTGGGCCATCGGCGCCGCGGTGATCAGCAGATGGACCGCATGTTCGCGCAGGTCGATGCAGAAGGGCGATGAGGTGGACGGATTCATGGCCGCTGCTTCAGGCCGGAAAGGCCCGCACCGCCTCGCCGCCGATGCCTGGAAGCGCCGGCGTGGTGCCGCCCGGCACGGGCCGACCTGCGAATTCGAAACGACAAGGAGGGAAGGAAGAGGACACGCGGCCAGTTTCTCAGAGGCCCCAAGTCCCAAAACTCGCACTTTCTCGCGGCGCGCGCACAACGGCGGCAGTGGGCGAGAAGTTTTTCTCTTTCTGCCGGCCACGCGCGCGAGGCAACGCGCTACTTCTTGCCGCCCATCTTGTCCAGCAGGTTCATCTTCATGCCATTCGACATGATCATGTCGCCCGGCTTCTGCCCGGGCTTGCAGGGCCCGACCCACTTCGCGTCGATGACGATCGAGCCCTCGGCACGGCCCATCATCGGCGGGCTGTAGCTCGATTTGCTTTCCACGTGGTAAGTGCTGTTGAAGTCGCCCGACATGACGGAATGGGTGGTGGCCACCGTGTTGCTCGGCCCTTCCATCTTGCAGACGGTGTCGACGATGATCTTGCCGCCTTCGTTGCGCATGTCCTGCTTCGAGCACCGGTCCTTGCTCATGCCCTCGCCCATCTCGCGCATGGCCTTGTCGCTGGCGGCATCCAAGCACTGCTGCGTCACCTGGACCGGGAGTTTCGATGCCGTGGCACCCAGGTTCATCGACATCTCCCACAGGCCGGGCTTGCGCGCCGGGAAGTCGAACGCGAACGCGGCGCCGGCCAGCGAAAGTCCGGCTGCGAATGCGACGGCGATCCGGGCGGACGGGATGAAAGAGGTCATTGCAGGCTCCGGCGGAGGGGTGGAGGAAAAGCCAGCCGCTTTCTACCCTGCACGCCGAATCAACGAAATAGCGCGATCGGCATAGGCCCTGCCCACGCCGCTATCCCAAGGCCCGCAATTCCCTCAGCGCCACCGACAGCATCGCCGCATCGGGCGCTGCCACCGCGCGCAGTTCGCCCAGCAGTTGCGCCGCCCGTTCGAGCGTGCGGCCGTTGCCGGCCTGCCAGGCCTCGACCAGCGCGGCCGGGGATTCGCTCTCGCCGCCACCGGCCAGCACCGCGCCGGTGATCGAGCGCTGAAGGCCCGCCAGGTCATCGAGCATCGCGCCCTTGGCCAGCATCTGCCAGTGCTGGTCGCCGGGCAGCGCCGCGATCCGGTCGCGCAGCCACGGCATGCCGAGCCGGTTGGCGAGGTCGAAGTAGATCGCGGCCACCAGTGCGACCGGCCAGCGGGCGCCGCCCGCGATCTCGGCGATGTCGAGCGTGGCGTAGAGCGTGTCGAAGGTGACCACGCGTTCGGCCAGCTTGCGCGGCACGCCGCTGGCAGCGTAGCGCACCACCGCGGCATCGACGCGCGCGCGCTCGTCGGCGTCGAGCAGTTCGGACAGCCGCGCCGACAGGGTCTCGACGTTCGGCGTGAAGTGCTCGATCGTCGCGGCCATGTCTTCGCCCAGGCGCCGCGAGCGCAGGAACCACATCGTCCCGCGCTCGAGCTGGCGGCTGGTGTCGATCAGCATGCTCGACTGCACCGCGTCGTCGACCTGGTTGTCGAGCGCCTCGATCGCCTGCCACAGCGTCACCATGCCGAAGATCTCGCGGCTCATCAGGTAGGCGCGCACGATCTCGAAGGCGCGCGCGCCGGTGGTCTCGCCCAGCCGGTGCACGAAGGTGCTGCCCACGCGGTTGATCATGCTGTTGGTGACGTGGGTGGCGATGATCTCGCGCCGCAGCGGATGGCGCTGCATGTAGGCCTCGAACCTGTGCTGCAGCAGCGGGGGGAAATAGCGCTGCAGCGCGGTCGCGACCCATGGGTCGTCGGGCAGCGGCGAGGCCAGCAGCTCGTCGTAGAGCCAGATCTTGCTGTACGCCAGCAGCACCGCGCTCTCGGGGCTGGTCAGGCCCAGGCCCTGGGCGCGGCGCTCGGCGAGCGCTTCGTCGGAGGGCAGGTATTCGATCGCGCGGTTCAATCGCCCGGCCTTCTCGAGGTACTGCATGAAGCGCGTCTGCGCATCGAGCAACTGCGGCGCGATGCGGCCGGTGACCGACAGCACCTGGGTCTGGAAGACGTTGTCGCGCAGCACCAGCGCGGCCACGTCGTCGGTCATCTCCGGCAGCAGCGCATTGCGCTGCTTCTCGGTGAGCTCCCCTTCCGTGATGGGCAGGCCGAGCAGGATCTTGATGTTGACCTCGTGGTCCGAGGTGTCCACGCCGGCCGAGTTGTCGATGGCATCGGTGTTGATGCGCCCGCCGGCGAGCGCGTACTCGATGCGCCCGAGCTGCGTGCAACCGAGGTTGCCGCCTTCGACGAAGACCTTGCAGCGCAGCTCGCGGCCGTTCACCCGCAGCGCGTCGTTGGCACGGTCGCCCACCTGCGCATGGCTCTCGCTGGTCGCCTTCACATAGGTGCCGATGCCGCCGTTGTAGATCAGCGCGACGGGCGCCTTCAGGATCGCATTGACGAGTTCGGTGGGCGTCAGCGCATCGGCCGCGAGTCCCAGCATCGCCTTGACCTGCGGCGTGAGGACGATCGACTTGGCGCTGCGCGCATGGATGCCACCGCCCTCGGAGATCAGCGACGCGTCGTAGTCGGCCCACGACGAACGCGGCAGCCTGAACAGGCGCTCGCGCTCGGCGAAGCTGCGCTCGAGGTCCGGCGCCGGGTCGAGGAAGACGTGGCGGTGGTCGAACGCCGCCAGCAGCTGGATGTGCCTCGACAGCAGCATGCCGTTGCCGAACACGTCGCCCGACATGTCGCCGATGCCGGCGACGGTGAAGTCGGTGGTCTGCGTGTCGATGCCCATCTCGCGGAAGTGCCGCTTCACGGACTCCCAGGCGCCGCGCGCGGTGATGCCCATGGCCTTGTGGTCGTAGCCCACCGAGCCGCCGGAGGCGAAGGCGTCGCCGAGCCAGAAGCCGTATTCCTTGCTGATGCCGTTGGCATAGTCGCTGAAGGTGGCCGTGCCCTTGTCGGCCGCGACCACCAGGTAGGGGTCGTCGGTGTCGTGGCGCCGGACCTCGGGCGGCGGCACGATCGTCTCGCCGACCCGGTTGTCGGTGATGTCGAGCAGGCCGCGCAGGTAGTCCTGGTAGCAGGCCACGCCTTCGCGCAGGTAGGCATCGCGGTCGCTGGCCGACGGCGCGCGCTTGAGGACGAAGCCGCCTTTCGATCCGACCGGCACGATCACCGTGTTCTTGACCATCTGCGCCTTCACCAGGCCCAGCACCTCGGTGCGGAAGTCTTCCGGCCGGTCCGACCAGCGCAGCCCGCCGCGCGCGGCGCGGCCGCCGCGCAGGTGCACGCCTTCGAAGCGCGTCGAGTACACGAAGATCTCGAACATCGGCTTGGGCGCCGGCAGGTCGGGCACCTGCGCCGAATCGAACTTGAAGGAGGCGTAGCTGCGCCGCCGGCCGGCCGCATCGCGGCGCCAGAAGTTGGTGCGCGTGGTGGCCAGCATCAGCGCGAGGTACTGGCGCAGCACGCGGTCTTCGGAGAGGTTCGCCACCTGCTCGAGCGCAGTCTCGATCTCGCGCACCTTCTCGCCGCAGCGCGCGTCGATGCCGGCATCGGCGGCCAGCGCCGGATCGAAGCGCAGCTTGAACAGCTCGACCAGCGCGCGCGCCACGGCGGCATTGCCTGCCAGCGTGCCTTCGATGAAGGACTGCGAGAGCGCGAAGCCGATCTGCCGCATGTACTTCGCATAGGCGCGCAGCACCACGATCTCATGCACCGGCAGGCGAGCCGCGAGCACCAGGCGGTTGAAGTCGTCGTTCTCGACCTCGCCGCCGAGCACCGCGCCGAAGGCTTCCTCGAACACAGGGCGCAGCGTGTCGACCTCGATGTCGGCATCGCCGAGCGCGCTCTGCAGGCCGAAGTCGTGGATCCAGATCGGCGCCGCGCCCTCCGGTGCGACGCGGTGCGGATGCTCGTCCAGCACCTTCATGCCCAGGTGTTCGAGCATCGGCAGGCTGGCCGACAGCGTGAGCGGCTCGCCCTGCCGCAGCAGCTTGAAGCGCAGCGTGCCGGGCGCCGCCTCGAGCGGCCGGTAGAGGTTCATGCCGAGCGGCTGCTTGTCGCTCAGGCGCGCCATCAGCTCGATGTCGTGCACCGCAGCGCGCGCCGCGAACTCGTCGCGGTAGCCGGGCGGGAAGGCGGCGCCGAAGCGGCGCAGCAGCGCATTGCCGCGCGCCTCGCCGGCCGCCTCGATCAGCGCCGAGCGCAGGTCGTCGGCCCAGCGCCGGGCCGCCGCCACCAGACGCTGCTCGAGCTCGCGCACGTCGAAGGGCGGGATGCTGCCGGGTTTGGTGCGCACGGTGATCTGGACCCGCGCCAGCACCGATTCCGACAGGTGCACGTTGAACTCCGAACCGATGCCGTTGAACTCGCGCAGCAGGATGTCCTGCCACTTCTGGCGCAGCTCGGTGGTGTAGTTCTCGCGCGGCGCGTAGATCAGGCACGAGAGAAAGCGCTCGAAGGGATCGCGCCGCACGAACAGGCGAAAGCGCTGGCGTTCGCCCAGGTGCAGGATGCCCATGGCCGTCTGCAGCAGGTCGTCGTCGCCGGTCTGGAACAGTTCGTCGCGCGGGTAGGTCTCGAGGATGTTGATCAGCGCCTTGCCGGAGTGGCTGCCCGCGGGCAGGCCGGCGCGCTCGACGACGCTGGCCACCTTGCGCCGCAGCAGCGGGATCTCGGCCGGGCTGGCGCTGTAGGCGGTCGAGGTGAACAGGCCGAGGAAGCGGTCCTCGCCGCAGACGCTGCCGCCGGCATCGAAGCGCTTGACGGCGACGTAGTCAAGATGGCCGGGCCGGTGCACGGTGGAGCGCGAGGTGGACTTGGTCACCACCAGCAGCTCGGGCCGGCGCGCATGGGCTCGTACCTCGGGCGGCAGCGCGGCGAACGCGGCGTTGGCGCTCGGCGCCGGGCCGTCGCGCAGGATGCCCAGGCTCGAATCGGGGACGATCTTCAGCGCGTCTTCGCCGTCGACCGTGACCAGTTCGTGGCTGCGATGGCCGAGAAAGGTGAAATGGTTGTCGGCCAGCCAGCGCAGGAAGGCCTGGCCCTCGGCGAGTTCCTGCGGCGGGATCGGCGGCGCGTGTTCGTCAAGGTGGGCGACGATGGCCAGCACATGGTCCTGCATCTTCTTCCAGTCGGCCACGGCCAGCCGCACGTCGCCGAGCACGCGCACCAGGTCCTCGGCCAGCGCGTCGAGCCGGGCCGGCTCGGGCACGCGGTCGACCTCGACATGGATGAAGGATTCGCGCCGCGCATCGGGCGACGCGCCTTCGCCCGCCAAGCCCTGCAGGATGCCGTCGCCGCCGCGCTTCACGGCCACCAGCGGATGGATGATCAGGTGCAGCGTGAGCCCGTGGCGGTTGACCTCCATCGTCACCGAATCGACCAGGAAAGGCATATCGTCGTTGACGATCTCGATGATGGTGTGCGTGGACTGCCAGCCATGCTCGGCGATCGTCGGGTTGAAGGCGCGCAGCTTGGCGCGGCCCGGCTCGCGCTGGCGCGCGAAGCTCCATTGCGAGAGCGCCGCGCCGTACAGGTCGGCCACCTGGCGCTCGGCCAGATCCTCCGGGTCGACCTGGCCGAAGTATTCGCGCACGAAGGCGACGAGTTCATCCGCCGTCGCGGCCGCCACCTTGGCCCGCACCAGTTGCACCACTTCGTCCAGGCGCTCGTCCCTGCGCCCTGTCTCTCTTGTCTGGGTCTGCATGATTGCCTTTCGAGTTGGCATTCGTAATCTACATCGCCGAGCGCCCGAAAGGGGCTTGCGCCAGACCGCCTCGCGGCAGCAGACTGGACGGCTCGAACGGAGTACACGCCATGACCACCGAACTTCAAGCCACTGTGGACGCACTGGTCCAGAAGGGCAAGGGCATTCTTGCCGCCGACGAAAGCGGTCCGACGATCGCGAAGCGCTTCAAGGCGATCGCGCTGGACTCGACCGAGGAAAACCGGCGCGCCTACCGCAGCCTGCTGCTGACGACGCCGCAGGCCGGCCGCTACCTCAGCGGCGTCATCTTCTACGAAGAGACGCTGACGCAGAACGCCGACGACGGCGAGCCGCTGCCGCAACTCGCGGCGCGGCAGGGCATCGTGCCGGGCATCAAGGTCGATGCCGGCAAGATCCCGCTGGCCCTGTCGCCGGGCGACGAGATCACGCAGGGCCTGGACGGGCTCGCCGAGCGGCTGCAAGGGTACAAGCAGCACGGCGCGCGCTTTGCCAAGTGGCGCGCGGTCTACAACGTCTCCGCGACGCTGCCGAGTCGGGCCGCGGTCGAGGCCAATGCCGAAGCGCTCGCGCGCTACGCAGCGATCTGCCAGGCCGAGAGCGTGGTGCCGATCGTCGAGCCCGAGGTGCTGATCGACGGCGATCACACGATGGCGCGCTGCGCCGAGGTCACGCAGGCCGTGCTGCAGGAAGTGTTCCGCGCGCTGCAGCGCCATCGGGTGGCGCTCGAACACATGCTGCTGAAGCCGAGCATGGTGGTGCCCGGCAAGACCCACGCACAACAGGCGTCGCCGGCCGAGGTAGCCGCCGCGACGCTGCGCGTGCTGCGGCGCACGGTGCCCGCGGCGGTGCCCGGCATCAACTTCCTGTCCGGCGGCCAGTCGCCCGCCGAAGCGACGGCCAATCTCGATGCGCTGAACCGGCTCGGCGCGCAGCCGTGGTCGCTGAGCTTCTCGTACGGGCGCGCGTTGCAGGATCCGGTGCTGCAGGCCTGGCAGGGAAAGGCCGCGCAGCTGCGCCCGGCGCAGGACGCGCTGCTCAAGCGCGCCCGACTGAACGGCGCAGCCAGCGAAGGCAAGTACGAGGCCGCGATGGAGGCGGCCTCCACCTAGCCGTTCAGTTCTTGCGGCCGTAGCGCGCGCTGAACTTCGCTTCGCCGAGCATGTTGGCGTGCACGGCGAAGCCGACCAGCGCCGCCGTGCCGTCGGCCGGCACGTCGAGCTTGTCGACCTTCAGCGCGTAGACCGTGAACACATAGCGATGTGGCTTGTCGCCGGCCGGCGGGCAGGCGCCGCCGAAGCCCGCCGCGCCGAAATCGGTGCGGCCCTGCACGCTGCCGGCCGGCAGCCCCTTGCCGTCGCCGTTGCCCGCGCCCTCGGGCACACCGGTGGCCGTGGCCGGGATGTCGTAGACCACCCAGTGCCACCAGCCGGAGCCGGTCGGCGCGTCCGGGTCATAGAGGGTCAGCGCGAAACTCCTGGTGCCGGCCGGCGCGCCGCTCCACGACAGCGCGGGCGAGATGTTCTTGCCGCTGCAGCCGAAGCCGTTGAAGACCTGGGCGTCGCTGAGCGTGCTGTTCGGCTTGATGGTGGGGCTGTGCAGCGCGAAGCCGGCAGCATGCGCGCCGAGAGCGCTCGCGAGCAGCACGCCGCTCACGGCCAGGGACCGACGAAATGAACTCATGGCGGTGTCTCCGTTGAACTCAGGGACGGCCATGGTGCCAGTTCGCGCCCGCTCAGGATATCGGCTTGCGCCACACGCTGGCCAGCCACGGCTGCTGCTCGCGCGGCAGGCCGGCGGGGCGGTAGTAGTGGCCGAGCTCGACGAAGCCGGCGGCCGTCATGTGCTGTCGCCATGCCGCCAGATCGTGGAAGGCGCCGTAGCGCTCGCCGCGCCAGCCCTCCTGCCCGTCGCCGCGCGGATTCGAGCTGAACAGCACGCCGCCCGGCTTCAGCGCCGCATGCAGCTCCCGCAGCACGCGCGGCAAGGCCTGCGTGGGGACATGGAACAGCGCCGCGTTCGCGAACACGCCGTCGAAGCGGCCGGCCGGCAGATCCAGCCAAAGGAAGTTCTGCTCCAGCACCTCGCAGCCACTGTCTGCGCGCGCCATCTGCGCGAGCTGCGCGGATCCTTCCAACCCGGTCGCGCGATGACCGAGCCGCCTGAACGCGAGAAGGTCGCGCCCCGGCCCGCAGCCGAAATCCAGAATCTCGAACGGCGGCGGCGCCTCGATGGCCGCGAGCAGCGCCGAGATGTTCTGGCGCACGTCGTGGTCGCGCGTGGCGGCCCGGAAGTCTTCCGCCTGCCGGTCGTAGTGCGCAAGCGTGCGCGCGCTGAGGTGCGCGAGGTCTTCGGGCGTCAGGTCCATGGGTGCGCCGAAGCTCAGCTGCGCTCTCCGGAAATGTAGTGTTCGAGCTGTTCGATGATGAATTTCTGCTCCGAGATGATGCCCTTGACGAGGTCTCCCATCGAAATCAGGCCCGTCAGCCTGCCGCCGTCGATGACCGGCAGGTGGCGCACCCTGTTCTCGGTCATCAGTGCCATGCATTCCTCGGTGGTCTGGTCGGGACGCACGTACATGACCGAGGTGGTCATCACCTCGTGCAGCGATGTGTCCTTCGACGCGCGCGAAAGCAGGACGATCTTGCGTGCATAGTCGCGCTCGGTGAACATGCCGACGATCCGGTCGTTCTCCAGAATCAGGAGCGCGCCGATGTTCTTCTGCGCCATCAGCGCGACCGCGTCGAACACCGAGGCCGTGGGCGCCATGGTATGAACCGCCTGGTCGCCTTTCGCCTTGAGAATCTGCGCGACGGTCTTCATGGTCGTTCCTCCGGGAAAGGCGCGGGAACCCGAAGTCCGGGCGATGCCGCGCGCCAGGTCAGCTGGCATGAAAGCATAGGCGATCGCGGCTGATTTCTCCACGCCCCGGCAACGGATGGCCGCGCTTCGCCAAGGCTGGTGCGCCGGTCATCCGTGTCGCCGGCGGCTCACCAGGCCGTCCACTTGAGCTCGCTCGTCGCCGAAGCCAGCGTGCGCTCGATGAAGCGCACACCGCGCGCGCCTTCTTCGACGCGCGGATAGTCGGCAGCCAGCGGATCGGCCGTGCCGCCCGCCAGCCGCGCACGGATGTCCGCCGCCACGCCGGCATAGACATTGGCGAAGGCCTCGATGAAGCCCTCGGGATGGCCGCTCGGCAGGCGGCTCGCGCGCTGCGCGGCTTCGCACAGCCAGGGCGCGCCGCGCGTGAGGATGCGCTTCGGGCCGTCGTGCGGCAGGTGCGTCAACTGGCTCGGCCGCTCCTGCCGCCATTCGAGCGTGCCGAGGGTGCCCGAGACGCGCAGGCGCAGGTCGTTCTCGAGCCCGGTGCTGATTTGCGAGGCCACCAGCACGCCGCGCGCGCCACCGCGAAAGCGCAGCAGCACGCCGGCGTCGTCGTCGAGCGCGCGGCCGGGCACCAGCGCGCTCAAGTCGGCGCAGAGGCTTTCGATCTCGAGGCCGGTCACACTGGCGACGAGGTTCTCGGCATGCGAGCCGATGTCGCCCATCGCACCGGCGGCACCGCTGCGCGCCGGGTCGCTGCGCCACGCGGCCTGCTTGTTGCCGCCGTCCTCGAGGCGTGTCGCGAGCCAGCCCTGGTTGTACTCGACCACCACCTTGCGGATCTCGCCCAGCGCGCCCGCGCGCACCATCTCGCGCGCCTGGCGCACCATCGGATAGCCGGTGTAGTTGTAGGTGACGCCGAACACCGTGCCCTGGCGTGCGACCGCCGCGACCAGCGCGTCGGCCTGTTCGCGCGTATGCACCAGCGGCTTGTCGCACACCACATGGAAGCCCGCATCGACGAAGGCCTGCGCCACCGGGAAGTGCAGGTGGTTCGGGGTGACGATGGAGACGAAGTCGATGCGCTCGTCCGGCGCACGCTGAAGCTCGTCGCCGAGCAGACGCTGCCAGTCGCCATGGTTGCGGTCGTCGGCAAGAAACAGGTCGCGGCCCGAGGCGCGGGCCTTCTCGGCGCTCGACGACAACGCGCCGGCGACGAGATCGACCTGCCCGTCGAGCGCGATCGCCTTGCGGTGCACCGCGCCGATGAAGGCATCGCGCCCGCCGCCGACCATGGCGTAGCGCAGCTTGCGGGGGAACATAGAGTCAGTCATGGATACCGATCAGCCGCGAGCCCGAGCCCCTTTCGCGGGACGCCGCGGATCCGGCTTCGCCGGTCCGCTGGCGTCGCCCCCGGCGAGGGGGTTGGCGAAGCGGCACGAGGTGCGCGAAGCCTGGGGGAGAGTCTTAGAAAGGCGAGTTCGGGTGGTAGAACTCTTTCGCGTTGTCCTTGGTGATGAGCACCGACGGAATGATCGTGGTCGCCGGCAGCTTCTCGCCCTTGAGCCGCGCCTCGGCCGTGAGCTTGATCGCGTCGTAGATGAACTTGGGCGAGTAGCTCACGTCGGCGTCGATCATCTTGTTCTTGCCGTCCATGATGGTCTTGACCATGTCCTTGGCGCCGGCGCCGCCGAACACGATCTTGATGTCGTTGCGCTTGGCCTGCTCGATCGCCTTGAGCACGCCCACCGTCATGTCGTCGTCGGCGGCCCAGATGGCGTCGATGTCCTTGAAGCGCGTGAGGTAGTCCTGCGTGACCTTGAAGGCGTCGTCGCGATTCCAGTTGGCGTACTTGGCGTCGAGCAGCTTGATGTCGGGATAGTTCTTGAGCACCGAGTTGAAGGCATCCATGCGTTCGTTGTCCAGCGTGGTCGCGATGCCGCGCAGCGCCACCACGTTGCCCTTGCCGTTGAGCTTCTTGGCGATGTACTCGGCCGGGATCTTGCCGAAGGCCGTGTTGTCGCCGGCCACGTAGGC
Organism: Variovorax sp. SRS16; assembly: GCF_901827165.1. Taxonomy (NCBI): domain Bacteria; kingdom Pseudomonadati; phylum Pseudomonadota; class Betaproteobacteria; order Burkholderiales; family Comamonadaceae; genus Variovorax; species Variovorax sp. SRS16. Next base: position 398,825 of record NZ_LR594666.1, on the reverse strand, counting down.
GTCCTGCGCGCTGGTGTCGGTGAGGCCGCGGTCGACCACCGTCACGTAGGCGCCCTTGGCCTTGACCTGCGCCACCGGCTTGGTCAGCGCGGCCGACTCGAAGGGGAACACGACCAGCGCGTTGATCTTGGTGACGGTCGACAGGTCCTGCAGCTGGTTTGCCTGCTCGGGCGCGTTGGCCGCGGTCTTGATGGTGATCTTCAGGTCCTTGTGCGCCTTCTCGAGATCCTTCTTCGCCTGGTTGGCCCAGTAGTTGATGCCGCCCATGAAGCTGTGCGTGGCGGCCGGAATCGACACGCCGAGGTTGACCTTCTCGTCGGCCAGCGCGGGCAGCGCAGCGAAGGTCGCCGCCGCAACGGCGGTGAGTGCAAGGCGTCGTGTGATGGATGTCATGCTGCTTGTCTCCTGGTGGTTGAGTGAAACGGGAACGGGCCGATGAAATGAATGCGCGTAGCCAGCGGGGCGGGTCATCGCTTTCCCCTTTGAAGGAAGGCGACGATGATGATCACGAAGCCCTGCACCGCGGCGTTGAGGTACACGCTGATGATGCTGGTGAGATTCAGGATGTTGCTGATGACCGAGAGCAGGATGGCGCCGACCACGGTGCCCGTGATGCTGCCCGCACCGCCCTTGAGCGCGGTGCCGCCGACGATCACCGCGGCGATCGCCTCCAGCTCCCACAGCAGGCCGGTGGTCGGCGAGGCCGAGCCGAGCCTCGGCACGTAGAGCAGGGTCGCGATGCCGACGCAGACGCCGAGCAGCACGTAGGTGAGGATCTTCACGCCGTCGACGTCGACCGCCGCGTAGCGCGCCACCTGCTCGTTGGAGCCGATGGCCTGCACGTAGCGGCCGTAGGCGGTGCGGTTGAGGATCAGGCCGCCGATCAGCGCGACGACGAGGAACACCCACACCGGCACCGGGATGCCGAGCAGGCTCGCGTAGTAGACCGGCGCATAGAGGTCCGACAGGTCGTTGTCGAGCGTGAGCGCGCCGCCGTTGGCGAAGTAGGTGAGGTAGGCGCGGAAGATGCCGAGCGTGCCGAGCGTCACGATGAAGGGCTCGATGCGGCCCTTGGTAATCAGCAGCCCGTGCGCGAGCCCGAACACCGCGCCCAGCACCACGGCCAGCACGGCGCCGAGCACCACCGCCGCCAGCGGCGAGCCGAGCAGCGGCCCCATCTCGTTGATGAACATGATCACGCAGCCGGCGATCAGCGCCGCCATCGAGCCCACCGACAGGTCGATGCCGCCCGAGATGATCACGAAGCACATGCCGACCGCGATGATGCCGATGAAGGCGGTGCGCGTGAGCACGTTCATTGCGTTGTCGAAGGTCGCGAAGTCGCTGTTGAGCAGCGTGCCGGCGATGCACAGCAACACCAGGCCGATGACCGGGCCGAGGCCGTACAGGCGGTGCAGCCAGCGGGCCTTGTCCGGCGCGCGGTGCGCGGCGGCGGTGGAGCTTTCGGGCGTGGTCTCAGGCATGGGCGGTGGCGGTTCCGGTGGCGTGGGCGATGAGCTGCTCTTCGGTCAGCTGCGCGGCGTCGAGCGTGGCGACCAGTCGGCCGGCGCGCATCACCGCGACGCGGTGGCACAGCCCGATCAGCTCCACCAGCTCCGACGAGACGACGATCACGGCCAACCCCTCGCGTGCGAGCCGCTGGACCAGGAAATAGATGTCGCGCTTGGCGCCGACGTCGACGCCGCGCGTGGGCTCGTCGAGCACCACCACCTTCGGCTTCGGCTGCAGCACCTTGGCGAGCGCGAGCTTCTGCTGGTTGCCGCCCGACAGCGACGAGGCGCGCGCGTCGAGGTCGCCGGTGCGGATGCCGTACTCCTTCACCGCCTCGGCCAGCGCGCCGCGCTCGGCCTCGGGCTGGAGCCAGGGCGTGGCATAGCGTTCGAGTGCCATCAGCGTGAGGTTCTGGCGCAGGCCGAGGTGCACGTGCAGGCCCTTGCCCTTGCGGTCTTCGCTGAGGTAGGTAAGGCCGTCCCGTGCCGCATCGCGCGGCTTGCGCCAGCCCTTGCCGGTGGAAAGAGGCCGGCCCAGGATCTCGACCCGGCCGCTCGCGGGCCGCAGGCCGAGCAGGCCTTCGAAGAGTTCGGTGCGGCCGGCGCCGACGAGGCCGGCGAAGCCGAGGATCTCGCCGGGCCGCACTTCGAAGCTCACGTCCTGCGCCCAGCCCGACACGCTGAAGTCGCGCACCTGCAGCGCCGGCGCATCGGCGGCCGCGACCGGATCGCGCGGCGGGTACAGGTCGGCCAGCTCGCGGCCGACCATCAGGTTCGCCATCTGGTGGCGCGTGAGCTCGGCGGTCGGCGCGCGCGCGACGAAGCGGCCGTCGCGCATCACGATCACCTCGTCAGTCACGCGCTCGACCTCGTCGAGCTTGTGCGAGATGTAGACGATGGTCACGCCATCGGCGCGCAGCCGAGCGATCAGCTTGAAGAGGCGCTCGGTCTCGCTGCGGGTGAGCGTGGCGGTGGGCTCGTCCATGATCAGCAGGCGCGCATGGCGCGCGATCGCCTTCGCGATCTCGACCAGCTGCTTTTCGGCCACGATCAGGCGGCGCACCTTGGTAGCGGGATCGATGTGCAGGCCGACCTGCGCCAGCGCGGCGGCCGCTTCGCGGTCCATGGTCTTGTCGTCGAGCAGCCAGCCGCGCTTCTTTTCGTGGCCGAGGAAGATGTTCTGCGCCACGCTCAGGTCGTCGGCCAGATTGAATTCCTGGTGGATCAGCACGATGCCCAGCGCCTCGGCATCGCGCGAGCCGGCGAACTGCCGCGCCTGCCCGTTGACGCGCACGCCGCCGCCGCTCGGCGCCTCGTAGCCGGCGAGGATCTTCATCAGCGTCGACTTGCCGGCGCCGTTCTCGCCGAGCAGGCCGTAGACGTGGCCCGGCGCCATCGCAAAGCTCACGCCGTGCAGCACCTGCACCGGGCCGAAGGCCTTGAGCACGCCGTCGAACTCGACGGCGACAGCGGCCTTTGCGGCCGGCGCGACGGCGGCGGCGCTCACGGTCATGGCGCGACCCCGCGCACCTTGAGCGTCTCGTGCATCGCCAGCACGCCGGCGCCGATCAGTCCAGCCTGCGTGCCGAGCGGCGTGTACTGGATCTCCAGGTGCCGCGTCGACAGCGCGAGCGAACGCTGGTAGACGCTCTGGCGCACCGCCGCGAGGAACAGCGGCCCGATGCGCGTGATGCCACCGCCGATGAAGACATGCGAGGGGTTGAAGAAGTTGACGATCGACGCCAGCATCTGACCGATCAGGCTGCCGGCGCGCTGCACGATCGCGTTGGCCGCCGCATCGCCGGCACGGCTGGCCTGCCCGACGTCGGTGGCCTCGATGCGGCCCTGGACGCGCAGGCATTCGGCCAGCGCGGCGCTCTCGCCGGCCTCTGCCGCCTGCACGGCCATGCGTGTGATCGCCGGCCCGGCGGCCATCGCCTCGACGCAACCCAGGTTGCCGCAATGGCAGCGCGGGCCTTCCTGATCGACGCAGATGTGGCCGACGTCACCGGCCGAGCCGGCCGCGCCGCGGTACACCTCGCCATGGCACACGATGCCGCAGCCGATGCCGGTGCCGACCTTGATGACAAGGAAGTTGGACAGCGAGCGCTTGAGTCGCCAGAGTTCGCCCAACGCCATCAGGTTGACGTCGTTGTCGACGAACACCGGCGCCGCATAGTCCTCGCGCAGGTAGTCGCGGATCGAGAAGCTGTCCCAGGCCGGCATCAGCGGCGGGTTCACCAGCTGGCCGATCTCGAAGTTGACCGGGCCCGGCACGCCGATGCCGATGCCGATCACCTGCCTGGCGTCGAAGCCGCTCTGCGCAAGCAGCTCGCGCATCAGCACCCGCACGCGCGCCAGCAGCACGCCCGGGCCTTCGCGCACGTCGGCCGGTTCGCCATGATGGGCCAGCACGCGGAGGTCGGGCCGCAGCACCGCGACGTCGAGGCTGGTGGCGCCGATGTCGACACCGAGCAGCACGCCGAGCCCGGCATGCAGCTGGAGGTTTTCGGGCCGGCGTCCGCCCGACGAACGCTGCAGGCCGGCTTCGGCCAGAAGCCCCTGATCGACGAGTCCGGCGATCAGCGCATTGGCCTTGCTCTTCGAAAAGCCCAGCCCTTCGGCCATGCCATGGCGCGAGCCGCCGGCCGACCAGAAGGTGGTCTCCAGCAGCTGCATCTCATCGGCGGTGAGTCGGCTCCAGGGGGCCAAGCGCTTGTCTCCGGGTTCGGGCGAACGCGAATACTAGGCGCTGGGCTTCAGCCCAACAAGACTGAACTTCGACCTGTTTCCGGCCGATCGGAGGGCCGCGCGGCGCGGCGTCGACTCAGAACGGGACTTCGCCCTTCACGATGGTGCGGTTCATCAGCCGCGGCTGGTGGGGGCCGTAGTTGGGGATGCCCTGGTGGATCGTCAGGCAGTTGTCCCACATCACCAGATCATGGGTCTGCCACTTGTGCCGGTAGATGTAGCGGGGTTGCGTCATGTGGTCAAACAGGCGGTGCAGCAGCGCGCTGCCCTCCTCGGGCGGTAGGCCATCGATCGCCGTGGTGAAGCCTTCGTTGACGTAGAGGCATTGGGCGCCGCTGTCCTTGTGGGTGCGGACGATCGGATGGCTCACCTGTTGCAGCCGCTGGTCGACATCGACGCTCAGCGGCCGCGTGAAGTGAGAGCCCGGCCGGGGCTTTTCCTTCTTGGCGTCGTGGAAGGCGCGCCGTCCTGCCACGAGCGCCTTGGTCGATGCGTTCAGGTCTGCATAGGCCTGAGCAGTGCTGGCGAATTCCGTATCGCCGAGCGGGCCGGTCTCGTCCTGCGGCACCTTCAGCGCATAGAGCAGCGAGACGCGACTGGGCGTCGGCGAATAGGACAGGTCGGTGTGCCAGTACTGCGCCGCATCGGAGGCACCCAGCGGGCGACCGTTTTCGACGATGTTGCTCAGCACGAAGATCTCGGGATGGCCGGGCTTGGCGAACTGCGTCAGCGCATGGATGTCGAGTTCGCTGCCGAACAGGCGGCTGAAGGCCATCAGCGATTCGTCGTCAAGGTCCTGACCGGGAAAGTAGAGCATGCCGAAGCGGCCGAGCGCGTCCACGATCGTGTGGAGCTGCTCCGGGTTCACGCCGGCGCGCAGGTCCACGCCTTCCACCCGCGCGCCGACTGCGGCACCGGTGGGCGTGACCCTGATCGCGCTCGTCGCGGCCGTCGCGCCATCCCTGGCCTGCATCGCTTGTACGCTCATGAAATCGCCTTTCGTCTTTCGTGTATCTGATTGAACTTGCACCGTGTCAGTCGAAGCGCAGTCCGCGCTCTTTGACGAGCCGCTGCAGGCCTTCGATCTCCGCGCTCACGCGCGCCTTCAATGCAGCGGGTCCGGCGGCCAGCACGTGATTGCCGGCGTCCTCGAAGATCTTCGCGACCGCGGGCTTGTGCAAGGACTGAACGAAGGCGTTGTCGAGTTTGCGGATCACCCCGGGCGGCGTGCCCTTGGGCGCCCAGACGCCGAACCAGGTGCCCGAGATGTAGCCCGGCACGCCCGACTCGATCACCGTCGGGATGTCGGGAAAGAGCGGGCTGCGCTGGCGCGCGCCGACGCCGAGCGCCTTGACGGTCCGTGCCTTCAGGTAAGGCACGACGTTGGGCAGGGTGTCGAAGGTGATGTCGATCTCGCCGGCCAGCAGCGCCGTCATGGCCTGCGCCGCGCCGCGGTAGGGAATGTGGGTGATGTTCGCGCCTGACAGCGCCTTGTAGAGTTCGGCGGCCAGGTGGTTCGAACTGCCGATGCCGTAGCTGCCGAAGTTGACCTTGCCGGCATGCGCGTTGGCGTAGGTGTTGAGCTGCGCGATGCTGTCGTATGGCACAGACTTGTTGGCCACCAGCACGTAGGGGGCTTCCATCAGCAGGCTGATCGGCTCGAAATCCTTGACCGGGTCATAGGGCAGGTCCTTCTGGACCACGTAGTTCGAGCCGTGCGTGCTGGCGGTGCCCATCAGCAGCGTGTAGCCGTCCGGGTTCGCGCGCTTGACCGCGCCGGCCCCGATCGCGCCGCCCGCGCCGCCCTGGTTGTCGATCACGACCGACTGCCCCAGCGCCTGCGACAACTGCGGGCCGAGGATGCGCGCGATCTGGTCGACGCCGCCCCCGGGCGGAAAGGGCACGATGAGCCGGATCGGCTTCTGTGGAAAGTCGCTGCCCGAGGCGGCATAGCCCAGCGGTGCAAGGGGCGCCAGGGCGGCGGCAAGCAGGAAAGTGCGGCGTGCAGTCATCGTCGGATCTCGTCGCTGTCGTGGAAGGGAAGACTTGGGCAGGACCGTCGGTTGCGCGCGGCCTTGAACTGCCGATGTCGAGTGTGGAGCAATTGATGCGCCCCGAGGGCGCCGCGGCATGAATAATGCGAAGCACCGCCATGAAGATCATTCATTCCAGCCTTCGGGCTTCACGCGCCGGCTCGGTGGCGGCCGACGCGCCGCGGCCGTTCGGCATCGAGATCCAATACCTGCTGGCCTTTCTTGCCGTCTACGAGGCGCGCAACGTCACCACGGCAGCGCGCCGCATTCACCGCAGCCAGTCGGCGATCAGCCATTCGCTGTCGAAGATGCGGACGTTGATGGGCGACGAGTTGTTCGTCGTGCGCGGCGGCGAGATGCAGCCGACAGCGCTTGGCGAGGCGCTCTATCCGACGATCGCGCAAGCGGTTTCGCTGATCGATTCGCTGCGCGGGCGGCAACGCGGCTTCGATGCGCAGCGCGACAGCTTCGATCTGCGCATCGGCATGACCGACTACGAGGAGCAGTTGCTGTCCCCGCGACTGTGGATGGAGATCGAACGCCGTACGCCGGGCGTGCGCCTCGTGGTCCGTTCGATCAATCGCTACGCGGCCGAGCCGATGGTGCTGTCCGGCGCACTCGACCTCGCGATCGTCGGCAACCCGGTTTGCCGGCACCCGGATCTCGAATGCCGGGTGCTGCTCTCGGAGCCCTATGTCGTCGCCTGCTCTCAAGAGGTGGAACTGCCGGCACTGACGCTGGAACGCTATCTGCAGGCCGACCATCTGAGCGTCGAAGTGGGCAGCGAGCAATTCGGTTCGGTGGACGAGGCCTTGCGCGCGATCGGCTGCGCTCGGCGGGTGCGCTGTGTGGTGCCGACCTACTCGCGCGTGCCCGATCTGCTGCGCCATTCCACGCTGTTCGCCACCCACAGCCAGGGCGTGTTCCTGCGCGATGCGGCCGCTCACGAAGGGCTTCAGTTGCATGCGCCGCCCTTCGAGTTGGCGCCGGTGCAGATCGGCATGGTCGCGCTGCGGCATGCCAAAGCTTCTGGGGCGCAGCGCTGGGCCTGCGACCTGGTCCATGCGCTGGTCAGCCGGCCGCACGGCGCGGGCCTCACGCGCCCGCGGACTCAGTCCGGGCGAGCGGCGTAGCCGGCGCGCAGGGCGTCGAAGGCACCCGCCATGACCGCCATATCGACGCCGACGATGAAGAAGCTGCACCCCAGGCGCAGGTAGCGCGCCGCGGCATCGGGGTCGCGCACGAAGATGCCGGCGGCCTTGCCGCCGGAGAGGGCTGCGGTCACGGCCTCGGCGATCTGCGCTTCGACCTCCGGATGGGAAGGCTGGCCGAGATGCCCGAGGCTGGCCGCGAGATCGGAAGGGCCTATCAGCAGGGCATCGATGCCGTCGACCCGCGCGATCTCGCCGGCGCAATGCACGCCGGCGGCCGATTCGATCTGCGCCACGATGCAGAGTTCGGCCGCGCTGCCCCGCAGAAAGTCCGCGTCGCGTCCCCAGCCGGCCGCGCGTGCGAGCGCAGTGCCGACGCCGCGCGTACCCGCCGGCGGAAAGCGCGTCGAGGCGACGAGCCCATGGGCCTGGCTCGCGCTTTCAACCAGCGGCGCCACGAGGGTCTGCACGCCGATGTCCAGACAAAGGCCGCACGCTGCCTTGTCGAGGCTTCCCGGCCGCAGCGCGGCGCTGGCTCCGGAAGCTGCGATCAGCGCAAGCTGCTGGGGCAGTGCCGCCATTTCGCGCGCCGAATGCTCGCCGTCGAGCAACAACCAGTCGAAGCCGGCGCCCGCGATGATCTCGAGCACACTGGGATCGCCGGTACCGAGCACGAGGCCGTATTGCGGGCGGCGGGCGGCGAGGGCCGCTTTGAATTTGTTCTTCGACGGCATGGGCTTCGCGGCGAGCATACGCCCGCAAGAAAAAGGCCGCCCCGAAGGCGGCCTTGATATTTGGATGCACCGCGGAACCGGCCTAGCCGGGCCGCTCGTGTTGCCCCGGCAGGGGTCAGGCGAAGCGACACGAAGTGCAATAAGCCTGGGGACAGCTACTTCTTTTGCCGGTACTTGCGAAGCGCGGCAAGCTGCGCGGCCATGACCGCCAGCTCCGACTGCGCCATCGCGATGTCGATGTCCGTCTTGGCGTTCTTCAACGCTTCCTCGGCCGCCGCCTTCGCGACATTGGCCTTCTCGTCATCGAGATCCTTGCCGCGGATCGCGGTGTCGGACAGCACGGTGACCGCATGCGGCTGCACTTCGAGAATGCCGCCGGCCACGAAGACGAATTCCTCGCCGCCGTCGGCCGTCTCGATGCGCACGGCGCCGGGGCGGATGCGCGTGATCAGCGGCGTGTGGCGCGGATAGATGCCGAGCTCGCCGGCTTCACCGGGCAGCGCGACGAACTTGGCCTCGCCCGAGAAGATCGACTCCTCGGCGCTGACCACGTCCACATGAATGGTGCCTGCCATGGTGATTCCTTCTTAAGCGACCTTCTTGGCCTTTTCGAAAGCCTCGTCGATGCCGCCCACCATGTAGAACGCCTGTTCCGGCAGGTGGTCGGCTTCGCCGTTGACGATCATCTTGAAGCCGCGGATGGTTTCGGCCAGCGGCACGTACTTGCCGGGCGAGCCGGTGAACACTTCGGCCACGTGGAAGGGCTGCGACAGGAAGCGCTGGATCTTGCGCGCGCGGGCCACGGCCAGCTTGTCGTCGGGCGCCAGTTCGTCCATGCCCAGGATCGCGATGATGTCGCGCAGTTCCTTGTAGCGCTGCAGCGTGCCCTGCACGGCGCGGGCCGTGTTGTAGTGCTCTTCGCCGACCACGTTGGGGTCGAGCTGGCGCGAGGTCGAATCCAGCGGGTCCACGGCCGGGTAGATGCCGAGCGAGGCGATGTCGCGCGACAGCACCACGGTGGAATCCAGGTGGGCGAAGGTGGTGGCGGGCGACGGGTCGGTCAAGTCATCGGCCGGCACGTAGACGGCCTGGATCGAGGTGATCGAGCCGACCTTGGTCGAGGTGATGCGTTCCTGCAGGCGGCCCATTTCCTCGGCCAGCGTCGGCTGGTAGCCCACGGCGGAAGGCATGCGGCCCAGCAGTGCAGACACTTCGGTGCCGGCCAGCGTGTAGCGGTAGATGTTGTCGACGAAGAACAGCACGTCGCGGCCTTCGTCGCGGAACGATTCGGCGATGGTCAGGCCGGTCAGCGCCACGCGCAGGCGGTTGCCCGGGGGCTCGTTCATCTGGCCGTAGACCATGGCCACCTTCGAGTCTTCGAGCTTCTCGAGATTCACGACGCCGGAGTCGGCCATCTCGTGATAGAAGTCGTTGCCCTCGCGCGTGCGCTCACCCACGCCGGCGAACACGGACAGGCCCGAGTGCGCCTTGGCGATGTTGTTGATGAGCTCCATCATGTTCACGGTCTTGCCGACGCCGGCGCCGCCGAAGAGGCCCACCTTGCCGCCCTTGGCGAAAGGGCAGACCAGGTCGATCACCTTGATGCCGGTTTCGAGCAGGTCGGTCGACGGCGAGAGTTCGTCGTACTCGGGTGCCTTGCGGTGGATCGAGGCGGTGAGCTCCTGGCCCACTTCGCCGCGCTCGTCGATCGGACGGCCGAGCACGTCCATGATGCGGCCGAGCGTGGCCTTGCCGACCGGCACCGTGATGGGCGCGCCGGTGTTGGTCACGATCAGGCCGCGGCGCAGGCCGTCGGACGAGCCGAGCGCAATGGTGCGCACGACGCCGTCGCCGAGCTGCTGCTGAACTTCCAGGGTGAGGCCACCGCCTTCGAACTTCAGGGCGTCGTAGATCTTGGGCATCTTGTCGCGCGGGAATTCCACGTCGACCACGGCGCCGATACATTGAACGATCTTGCCTTGAACTGCATTTGCTTGAGCCATCTTCTGCTCCGATAAAAATTGAATCTGTGGGACGTCGAGCGAAGGCTCAGACGCCGGCGGCCGCTGCGGCGCCCGAAACGATCTCCGACAGCTCCTTGGTGATACCGGCCTGACGGGTCTTGTTGTAGATCAGCTTGAGTTCGTCGATCACGTTGCCGGCGTTGTCGGTGGCGGACTTCATCGCGACCATGCGTGCCGACTGTTCGGACGCCATGTTCTCGGCCACCGCCTGGTAGACCAGCGACTCCACGTAGCGCACCAGGAGCTCGTCGATCACGCTCTGCGCATCGGGCTCGTAGATGTAGTCCCACGCATGCTGGCCCTTCTCGAGCTGCAGCGAGTCGGCCGCCAGTGGCAGCAGTTGCTCGACCACCGACTCCTGGCGCATCGTGTTGATGAACTTGGTGTAGCAGAGGTAGACCGCGCCGAGCTTGCCCTCGGCATAGGCGTCGAGCAGCACCTTGACCGGGCCTATCAGCTTGTCGAGGTGCGGCGTGTCGCCCAGCTGGGTGACGTGCGACACCACGCGGGCGCCGATGCGATTCAGGAAGCTGAGGCCCTTGTTGCCGATCGCCACCGCCTCGATCGAGGCGCCGCCGGCCTGCAGCTCGCGCAGCTTGGTCGTCACGGCGCGCAGCACGTTGGTGTTCATGCCGCCGCACAGGCCCTTGTCGGTCGAGACCACGATGAAGCCCGCGGCCTTGACCTCGTAGGTCTTCATGAACGCGTGCGTGTACTCGGGATTCGCCTGTCCGAGATTGGCCGCGATGTTGCGGATCTTCTCGCTGTAGGGACGGGCGGCGCGCATGCGTTCCTGCGCCTTGCGCATCTTCGACGCGGCCACCATTTCCATGGCCTTGGTGATCTTCTTGGTGTTCTCCACCGATTTGATCTTGCCGCGGATTTCCTTGCCAGCTGCCATTGGGACTCCTTGGGTCGTCGTCGATCAGGCGAACGATTTTTTGAACGCAGTCACGGCAGCCAGCAGTTCAGCCTCGGCATCCTTGTCGAGCGCCTTGGCCTGTTCGATCTTGTCGAGCAGCGGACCGTGGCTGGACTTGAGGAACTGGTGCAGGCCGTGTTCGAACGCCAGCACCTTCTTGACGTCGATGTCGTCCATGAAGCCCTTGTTGACAGCGAACAGCGACGCGCCCATCAGCGAGATCGGCAGCGGGCTGTATTGCGCCTGCTTCAACAGTTCGGTCACGCGGGCGCCGCGGTCGAGCTGCTTGCGGGTCGCTTCGTCGAGGTCGGAGGCGAACTGCGCGAAGGCGGCGAGTTCGCGGTACTGCGCGAGGTCGGTACGGATACCGCCAGACAGGCCCTTGATGACCTTGGTCTGCGCCGACGAGCCCACGCGCGACACCGAGATACCGGCGTTGATGGCGGGCCGGATGCCGGCGTTGAATAGATTGGTCTCCAGGAAGATCTGGCCGTCGGTGATCGAGATCACATTGGTCGGCACGAAGGCCGACACGTCGCCGGCTTGCGTCTCGATGATCGGCAGCGCGGTGAGCGAGCCGGTCTTGCCCTTGACTTCGCCCTTGGTGAAGGCTTCGACATAGTCGGCATTGACGCGCGCGGCGCGTTCGAGCAGGCGGCTGTGCAGGTAGAACACGTCGCCGGGATAGGCTTCGCGGCCCGGCGGGCGGCGCAGCAGCAGCGAGACCTGGCGGTAGGCCACGGCCTGCTTGGACAGATCGTCATAGACGATCAGCGCGTCCTGGCCGCGGTCGCGGAAGTACTCGCCCATCGTGCAGCCGGAATACGCGCTCACGTACTGCATGGCGGCCGATTCGGAGGCCGAGGCGGCAACCACGATGGTGTAGTCCATCGCACCGGCCTGCTCGAGCGCGCGCACCACGTTCTTGATCGACGAAGCCTTCTGGCCGATCGCGACGTAGACGCAGGTCATGTTCTGACCCTTCTGGTTGATGATCGCGTCGATCGCCACCGCGGTCTTGCCGGTCTGGCGGTCGCCGATGATCAGTTCGCGCTGGCCGCGGCCGATCGGCACCATCGAGTCGATGGACTTGAGGCCGGTCTGCATCGGCTGGTCGACCGACTTGCGGGCGATCACGCCGGGCGCGACCTTCTCGATCACGTCCGTCATCTTGGCGTTGACCGGACCCTTGCCATCGATCGGCTGGCCCAGCGCATTGACCACGCGGCCGATGAGTTCGGGGCCGACCGGCACTTCCAGGATGCGGCCCGTGCACTTGACGGTGTCGCCTTCCGAGATGTGCTCGTACTCGCCCAGAATCACGGCACCGACCGAGTCGCGCTCGAGGTTCAGCGCCAGGCCATACGACGGCGTGCCGTCGGCGCTGGGCGGGAACTCGAGCATTTCGCCCTGCATCGCGTCCGACAGGCCGTGCACGCGCACGATGCCGTCGGTCACCGACACCACGGTGCCCTCGTTGCGGATGTTCGCGCTGACGCCGAGACCCTCGATGCGGCTCTTGATCAGTTCGGAAATTTCTGCGGGATTGAGTTGCATGACTCTTTCCTTCTTTCTTGGTAAGGGCTGACGGCCTCAGGCGGCTGCCAGCGCAACTTTCATTTGTTCGAGGCGCGCTTTGACGGAGGTGTCGAGCACCTCGTCGCCGACCACCACGCGAATGCCGCCGATCAGCGAGGGATCCTGCTGCACCGTGAGCTGCAGCTTGCGGCCGAAGCGCTTTTCGAGCGCCGAGGACACAGAGCCGAGCGCTGCGGCGTCGATCGGGAAGGCGCTGTACACCACCGCATCGGACGAACCGCTCTGCGCATTCGCCAGCGTGCGGAACTGCTTGGCGATCTCGGGCAGCACGGCGAAGCGGCCGTTTTCCAGCAAGGCCATCAGGAAGTTGTCCGCCGCCGGCGGCAGCGCCGAACCGTGGGCACCGGCGATCACGCCCAGCACCTGCTCGGGCGTGGCCTTCGGGTTGTCCGCGAACTGCTGCAGCTCGGGATTGCCGGAGATGGCCGCGACGCGGTCGAGCCAGGCGGCCGTGCCCTGGAGGTCCGACGAAGACGCCTTGAACAAGGCCTCGGCGTAAGGACGCGCAATGGTGGCGAGTTCTGCCATGGCGATCAGAGTTCGGTCTGCAGGCGGGCCAGCAAATCGGCGTGGACGGCCGGATTCACTTCCTTGCGCAGGATCTGCTCGGCGCCCTTGACGGCCAGTGCGGCGACCTGCTCGCGCAGCGCCTCGCGCGCCTTCACGGCCTGTTGCTCGGCCTCGACCCGGGCGGCCGCGACGATCTTGTTGCCTTCTTCGGTGGCGCGGGCCTTGGCCTCTTCGACGATGGCCTGGCCACGGCGTTCGGCATCGGCCAGACGTTGCGCGGACTCGTTGCGCGCCTGGCCCAGTTCGACTTCGACGCGCTTGTTGGCGGCGGACAGTTCGGACTTCGCCTTCTCGGCGGCTGCCAGCCCTTCGGCGATCTTATGGGCGCGCTCGTCCAGTGCCTTGGCGATCGGCGGCCACACGAACTTCATCGTGAACCCGATCAGAATCAGGAACACGATCATCTGAACGATCAGGGTACCGGTAATGCTCACTTTTCACCCTCTTTGGGATTGACCTAAGCCGTTCCGCGGGAATGACGACGCGGGTCCGACGGGAAAGCCTTACTTCGGCAGGTTGGCGATTTGCGACAGGAACGGGTTGGCCGTGGCGAACCACAGGGCAACACCGGTACCGATGATGAACGCGGCGTCGATCAGGCCGGCCAGCAGGAACATCTTGGTTTGCAGTTCACCCATCAGCTCGGGTTGGCGTGCAGCGGATTCGAGGTACTTGCTGCCCATGATGCCGATCCCGATACATGCGCCGACCGCGCCCAGACCGATGATCAGGCCGGCGGCCAGTGCGACAAAGCTGATAACTTCCATGATGACTCCTAGAGGACTTTGGTTGATTGAAGAGAAAGGAAAACGCGAGAAAAAGCGGGTCAGTGGTGGTCGTGCGCCTGACCGATGTACACCAGTGCCAGCATCATGAAGACGAAGGCCTGGATGGTGATGATCAGGATGTGGAAGATCGCCCAGGCCGTGCCGGCGATGATGTGGCCGATGGCCAGGCCCACGCCGGTCGCCGAGGCGGTCCAGGCGCCGCCCATCAGGGCGATCAGCAGGAAGATCAGCTCGCCGGCATACATGTTGCCGAACAACCGCATGCCGTGCGACACGGTCTTGGCGACGAACTCGACCATCTGCATCGCGAAGTTGCAGATGCCGAGGACGATCGCGACGATCGGGTTCTTGCTGGTGCCGAAAGGTGCGGTGACGAGCTCATGGGCCCAGCCGCCGGCGCCCTTGATCTTGACGTTGTAATAAAAGCAGATCAGCAGGATCGAGACCGACAGGCCCATGCAGACCGAGAGGTCGGCGGTGGGCACGACCCGCAGGTAGGCGTGGTGAGGATCTTCGCCGGTGGCGCCGACGACCTTGCCCCAGAGGGCGGGGAACAGGTCGACCGGGAACAGGTCCATCGCATTGAGCAGCATGATCCAGACGAAGATCGTGAGGCCCAGCGGCGCGACGAACTTGCGGCTCGTCGCGTTGTGGACCAGACCCTTGGCCTGGTTGTCGACCATCTCGACCAGGATTTCCACCGCGGCCTGGAAGCGGCCCGGCGCGCCCGATGTCGCCTTGCGCGCGCCGAGCCAGAGCAGCCAGCAGCCGATCACGCCCAGCAGGATGGAGAAGAACAGCGAATCGAAGTTGAAGACCGTGAAGTCGACGACGCCCGAAGGCTTGTGGCTTTGAAAATACGTCAGATGGTGAATGATGTATTCACCAGCGGTCTGACCTTGTTCCGCAGCGTTTTCAGCAGCCATCCGTTTACTCGTCTCTCAGTTTCAGGCGCCTGGGGGCCAGCATCACCGCCACCCAAGCCGCCTTCATTGTCACCACCAGGCCGATCAGCATTGCTGGCCAGCTCAGCGCCGTAATCAGCCTTGGCGCGGCGATCAGCATCGCCACCGTCAAGGCCATCTTGACCATTTCCCACAAAAGGAATCCGAACATCGCAGTGCCCGGATTCAGGGATGAAAACCGTCCGGTCAGCCCCCGTGCGAAGACCGCAGCGGGAACGACCACTGCCAGCGCACCGTATCCGGCGGACCACCCCAGATTTTGCCTTCCCGTCAGACCCCAGGTGACCAATGCCACCAGCAGCCCCCCAACGACCTGAACCGCGATCACGCGCCAAGGCGAGATCGATGGCTTCCTGTCGCGCAGCCGCCGAGCCTCATCGGCTGTCAGCGGCTTGAAGTCATCGTCCGGGTCCTGAACTTCCTCAGGAACTCTCGCATTCAGGGCATCTCGGGCGATTGTTTTCATTTCGAATGAAGCCCGGATGACGACCCAGATTTTGACAAAGCCATTGATTATAAATAAAAAACACCCGCTCTCCGGCATGTTCCTGCGCCCGACTCGGAAAAGAGGCTCGGCCATCGACGCGGCCATGGCAGCGCGCTTGGAAAGCGCCGGCATGCCCCCACCATAATCGCTCATGCATCCGATCCTCGACGCCCTCCCCGAGTCCCTGTGCTACCTCGACGGCGACTACACGCCGTTGCGCGATGCGAAAGTCAGCGTGCTCGACCGCGGCTTCATCTTCGGCGACGGCGTCTACGAGGTCGTGCCTGCCTATGGCGGCCAGCCTTTCGGCTTCGAGGAGCACATGGCGCGCCTCGACCGCTCGCTGGCCGAGTTGCGCATCGCGAACCCGCTCACCCACGCACAGTGGCGCGAGGTGGCGATGCGGCTGATCGAGGCGAGTGCGCCGGCTGCGCGCAGCGGCGCGCAGGCCGTGTACTTCCAGGTCACACGCGGCGTCGCGCCGCGCGACCACGCGATGCCCGAGGGCCTGACGCCGACGGTCTTCGCGATGGTCAACCCCCAGAAGCCGATCTCCGACGCCGTGCGCGCCGCGGGCGTCGCCTGCGTCACCGCGCACGACTTCCGCTGGCAGAAGGCGCACATCAAGAGCACCAGTCTGCTCGGCGCCGTGCTGGCACGCCAGATCAGCGTGGAGGCCGGAGCGGCCGAAACCATCATGTTCCGCGGCGACTGGCTCAGCGAGGCGTCGTCCAGCAACGTCTGGGTCGTGAAGGACGGTACGGTCAGCGGTCCGCCCAAGGACGAACTGGTGCTCGCCGGCATTCGCTACGGGCTGATCGAAGGGCTTTGCGCCGACGCCGGCATCCCGTTTTCGCTGCGGCGCATCGCGCGCGACGAAGTATTCGGCGCCGACGAGCTGCTGCTGTCCTCGGCCAGCAAGGAAGTGCTGCCGGTCGTCGCGCTCGACGGCCAGACCATCGGCAGCGGCCGTCCGGGTGCGATCTACCAGGCACTGTATGCCGGCTACCAGCGGGCCAAGCAGCGCAGCACGCAAGACAAGGGAGTTCCCGCATGAGCATTTCGCCCGACACAGAACCCGGCGCGCCGGTGGACGCGCGCAAGGAATCGCTGATCGAATACCCCTCGCAGTTCCCGATCAAGGTGATGGGCGCCAAGGCCGACGGCTTCGTGCATGCCGTCACCGAGATCGCCGAACGCTTCGATCCCAACTTCGATGCCAGCACCATCGAACTGCGCAACAGCAAGGCCGGCAACTACCTGGGCGTGACCATCACCGTCACCGCCACCAGCCGCGAGCAGCTCGATGCCATCTACATGGCGCTGTCCGCGCATCCGATGGTGAAGGTGGTGCTCTGAGCACAGGCCTGCAGGTCGAGCTGCTCGGCCGCACCGATTACGCCTCGACCTTCGAGGCCATGCAGCGCATGACCCAGGCCCGCACGCCCGAGGTCGCCGATGCGCTCTGGATCTGCGAGCACGCGCCGGTCTACACGCAGGGCCTGGCCGGCAAGGCCGGCCATGTGTTGAACCCGGGCGACATCCCCGTGGTCCAGACCGACCGCGGCGGCCAGGTCACCTACCACGGCCCCGGTCAGGTGGTCGCCTATCCGCTGATCGACCTGCGCCGCGCCGGCTACTACGTGAAGGAGTACGTCTACCGGATCGAGGAATCCGTGATCCGCACACTGGCGCACTTCGGCGTCACGGGCCATCGCGTCGCGGGCGCGCCGGGCATCTACGTGCGGCTCGACGATCCGTTCTCGCATGCGGCGCTCACCGGCCCGATGATGGCTTCGGACCCGTTCCGTGGTCTCGGCAAGATCGCCGCGCTCGGCATCAAGGTCAGCCGCCATTGCACCTACCACGGCGTCGCGCTCAACGTCGCGATGGACCTGGAACCCTTCTCGCGCATCAACCCCTGCGGCTACGCGGGCCTGAAAACCGTCGACCTTTCTACAATCGGCGTTCAAACAACCTGGGACGAAGCGGCGCGGGTGCTGGGCAACAAGCTCGGTGTCTACCTCGCACCCTGAGCCCCGACAAAGAAGTCATGAGCACCTTCGACGTTGTCCGCGACGCACAGAGCGCCGAGAACTACAACCCCCTGGCCAAGCAGAAAGCCGCGGCCAAGCTGTCACGCATCCCGGTCAAGGTGGTCCAGGGCGAGGTGCTCAAGAAGCCCGACTGGATCCGCGTGCGCGCCGGCAGCCCCACCACCCGCTTCTACGAGATCAAGCAGATCCTGCGCGAGAGCAACCTGCACACCGTCTGCGAAGAGGCCTCCTGCCCCAACATCGGCGAGTGCTTCGGCAACGGCACCGCCACCTTCATGATCATGGGCGACAAGTGCACGCGGCGCTGCCCGTTCTGCGACGTCGGCCATGGCCGGCCCGATCCGCTGGACAAGGACGAGCCGCTCAACCTCGCCAGGACCATCGCGAAGTTGCGCCTCAAGTACGTCGTCATCACCAGCGTCGACCGCGACGACCTGCGCGACGGCGGCAGCCAGCACTTCGTCGACTGCATCCGAAACATCCGGGAGCTCTCGCCAGAGACGCAGATCGAGATCCTGGTGCCCGACTTCCGCGGCCGCGACGACCGCGCGCTCGAGATCCTCAAGGCCGCGCCGCCGGACGTGATGAACCACAACCTCGAGACCGCGCCGCGCCTCTACAAGGAAGCGCGCCCCGGCAGCGACTACCAGTTCAGCCTCAACCTGCTCAGGAAATTCAAGGCGCTGCACCCCGAGGTGCCGACCAAGAGCGGCATCATGGTTGGCCTCGGCGAGACCGACGACGAGATTCTGCAGGTGATGCGCGACATGCGCGCGCACGGCATCGACATGCTGACCATCGGCCAGTACCTCGCGCCCAGCAGCAGCCATTTGCCGGTGCGCCGCTACGTGCATCCCGATACCTTCAAGATGTTCGAGGACGAGGCCTACAAGATGGGCTTCAGCCACGCAGCCGTCGGCGCGATGGTGCGTTCGAGCTACCACGCCGACCAGCAGGCGCACGCCGCCGGGGTACCTGACACGACGCGCAATTGACCCTGTTCCAGCTGCGATAAATTGCGCGTGACCCCCTGTCTCCTCCACCCCGACTGCTTGCGATGCGCCGCTGCGCGCGTCTCTCGCATGCACGGTGCGGTGCGGGACTTCTCCATTCGAATTTGCCTGGGTCGTTGAGCTACGGCCTCGGCCGGTGCTCGGCGATCCGACCGCACCAGGCACGGCGAGAACGCTCGCCGATTCAACTCGAATGGAGATTTTTTGATGAATTCATTGTTCAAGGACGCGTGCACGTCCAGCGTCGCTGACGGGCCCTCGCTGCACGAGATCCAGCAAACCGCCAAGCGTCTCGACGGCCTGATCGTCGAAACACCCGTGTGGCGCTGGCAGTCCGGCATCGTCGAGCAGGTGCTCAAGCCCTCGACCAGGGTCTGGCTCAAGCTGGAGCTTTTT
This sequence comes from Variovorax sp. SRS16, assembly GCF_901827165.1. Lineage (NCBI taxonomy): Bacteria > Pseudomonadati > Pseudomonadota > Betaproteobacteria > Burkholderiales > Comamonadaceae > Variovorax > Variovorax sp. SRS16. Next base: position 379,824 of record NZ_LR594666.1, on the reverse strand, counting down.
CAGCACACCGGCAGCTTCAAGCTGCGCGGCGCCATGAACTGCGTGGCCTCGCTCGATGCGCCTGCGCTTCGCCAGGGTGTGGCGGCCGCGAGCGCAGGCAACCATGCGATAGCGGTGGCATATGCCGCCCATTCCGTCGGCACGCACGCCAGACTGGCGATGCCGCGCCATGCCAGCCCGGTGCGCATTGCCGCCTGCAAAGCCCATGCCGCAGAAGTCCACCTGACTGACACGGTGCACGAGGCATTTGCGCTCGCGAGGCGCTGGGTCGATGAGGAAGGCCGCACCATGGTCCATCCTTTCGACGGGCCGCAGATCGCGCAGGGAACCGCCACTGTCGGCCTTGAGCTGATGCGCCAGGTGCCGCAGCTGGATGCGGTCGTGGTGCCCGTCGGCGGCGGTGGCCTGATCGGCGGGATCGCTGCAGCGGTGAAGCAGATCAATCCGGATTGCGTCGTGCTGGGCGTCGAGCCTTTCGGAGCGGACGCGATGTACCGCAGCTTCCATGCTGGCCACACGCAGACACTGGAGCGCGTCGCCACCATCGCCGACAGCCTGGGTGCGCCGTACACGCTGCCTTACAGCTTCAGCCTATGTCGGCGGTATGTCGACGCGATCGTGCGTGTGTCGGACGACGAACTCGCGCGCGCAATGCATTGGCTGTTCCGCGACATGAAGCTCGTGGCCGAGCCGGCCGCCGCCGCGGCCACGGCGGCGTTGTTCGGGCCGCTGAAGGCACAGCTCGACGGTATGCGGGTCGGGCTGCTCGTTTGCGGCACGAACATCGATGCACCTCGCTTCGCCGAGCATGTAGAACGTGGTGCGGCTCTGAATTCGGAGCCGCAGATGGCTTAGTCACGACACTTCGAGATACCCGTTCTTGTCATGCGAGAGATATCCTGCGGACCATGCATATTTTCTTGGCAGCGGCATGAGCCCGATCCTGGCGGCGATGGACCGCGACTTCAATCTGATCGCCGACCTGGTCCGGCTCCAGGCGCAGCATCGGCCCGAGCGGCCTGCGCTGGTCGATGCGACACGCGAACTGAGTTGGGGCGCGCTCGACGCGCTGATGGACCGGATCGCCACCAGCCTGCAGCGCGACGGCCTGCAGGCCGGTGATGCAATCGCGATCTGCGCCGCCTCGAGCGTGACCTATGCAGCGTTGTTCCTCGGCGCGCTGCGGGCCGGCGTGGCGGTCGCGCCGCTGGCGCCCGGCTCGACCGCGGCCAGCCTGGCGCGCATGATCGACGACGCCGAGGCGCGCATCCTGTTCGTCGATGCGGCCGCGGCCGAACTCATCGCAGCGGCCGGCGACCGCGCCATCCCCCGCATCGCGCTCGATGGATCAGCAGCCGGCGCCGACTTCGACGCCTGGCTGGCACCCGCCGAAGCGCGGCCCGCAGCGGTCGCACTGCAGTCCACCTCGCCCTTCAACATCATCTATTCCTCCGGCACCACCGGCGAGCCCAAGGGCATCGTGCAGGGCCACGGCATGCGCTGGGCGCACGTGCGGCGCGGCGCAAAGTACGGCTATGGACCGGACACGGTCACGCTGCTGTCCACGCCGCTCTACTCCAACACCACGCTGGTCGTTTTCTTCCCGACGATCGCCTATGGCGGCTGCGTCGTGCTGATGCCCAAGTTCGATGCCGCCGGCTACCTCGCGCTGGCACAACGCCATCGAGTGACCCACACGATGCTGGTGCCCGTGCAGTACCAGCGGCTGATGGCGCATCCCGATTTCGACACCTTCGACCTGTCGAGCTTCCACGCCAAGTTCAGCACCAGCGCACCTTTCAACGCCGCGCTCAAGGCCGACGTGCTGAAGCGCTGGCCCGGCGGCCTGATCGAGTTCTACGGCATGACCGAAGGCGGCGGCACCTGCATCCTCGAGGCGCACCTGCACCCGACCAAGCTGCACACCGTGGGCCGGCCGGCCGAGGGCAGCGACATCCGGCTGATCGACGATGCAGGCCGCGAGGTCGCACGCGGCAAAGCAGGCGAGGTCGTGGGCCATTCAGCCGGCATGATGGTGGGCTACCACCGCCAGCCGGAGCGCACGCGCGAGGCCGAGTGGTTCGACCCCGACGGCAAACGCTTCATCCGCACCGGCGACGTCGGCCGCTTCGACGAGGACGGCTTCCTCGTGCTCTTCGATCGCAAGAAGGACATGATCATCAGCGGCGGCTTCAACATCTATCCGAGCGATCTCGAAGCCGTGCTGCGCGGGCACGCGGCGGTGGCCGACGTCGCCGTCGTCGGCGTGCCTTCCGTGCAATGGGGCGAGACGCCGGTGGCCTTCGTCGTGCGGCATGCCGGCGACGACACCAGCGCCGAGGCGCTGCTGCAATGGACCCACGCGCAAGTCGGCAAGACCCAGCGTCTCGCGCGCCTGCAGTACATCGACGAGCTTCCGCGCAGTGCCATCGGCAAGGTGCTCAAGCGCGAACTGCGTGAACGTGACGCGCGCTGAGGCTGCCCCGCAGCCGTCCGAACACGGCGGCGGCGGCAACGGGCTGCTGTGGGTTCTGGTGCTGGTCGCGATCGGCTTCGCGATCCTGCGTCCGCGTGCACTGCCCGACTATCCGAAGCTGATCGACTGGCAGACCCTCGGAGCGCTGGCCGGCCTGCTGGCCATCACGCAGGGCGTCGAGCAGAGCGGCATGCTGCAGGCGGCCGCGCAGCGGCTGCTCGCACGCGCGACCCATCTGCGCGGACTGGCGCTGATGCTCACCGCCAGCGCGGCCCTGCTGTCGGCGCTGGTCACCAACGACGTGAGCCTGTTCCTGCTGGTGCCGCTCACGCGCGTGCTGGCGGCGCAGGCCCATCTGCCGCTGGGGCGGCTGGTGGTGCTCGAAGCGCTGGCCGTCAATGCCGGCTCGGCGCTGACGCCGATCGGCAATCCGCAGAACCTCTATCTCTGGCACCGCTCCGGCGAAAGCTTCGCGGGCTTCATCACCATGATGGCGCCGACGGTCGCGGCGATGCTGTTCTGGCTCTTCGTCGCCGTCTGGCTGCTGGTGCCGCGCACGCCGATCGCGCTCAAGCCATCGGCCGATGCGGCGCCGGTGCAGCCGCGGCTGCTCGCGCTGTCGGGGGCGCTCTTCATCGGCTTCGTGGTCGCACTCGATCGGCACTGGCTGTTGGCCGGACTCGGCGTGGTGTTCGCCGCCTTCCTGCTCTTTCGGCCGCGCGTGCTGCTCGGCATCGACTGGGCGCTGCTGGCGATCATCGCGCTGATGTTCGTCGACCTGCGGCAGCTGGCGTATCTTCCCGCGGTCTCGGCGCTGCTGCAGGCATGGCCGATCGCCGAAGGCTGGCGCGCCTACCTCGCGGCGATCGTGAGCTCGCAGTTCATCAGCAACGTGCCGGCCGCGATCCTGCTCGACCGCTACGTGCACGACCTGCCGGCGCTGGCAGCCGGCGTGAGCGTGGGCGGCTTCGGCTGCGTGCTGGGCTCGCTGGCCAACCTGATCGCGCTGCGGCTCGCGAAGGTGCCGCACGGGCTGCGCGAATTCCATCGCATCAGCATTCCGTTTCTTCTGGTCTGCGCGGCCTCGGCGCTGCTGCTTCGGCTTTGATTGAATTCATGTCGCCCACGCTGAACGCCCTCGTCGCCATCGCCCTCTGGGCCTCGCTCGCCTCCTTCGGCACCGCGCTCTCGCACGTGCCGCCTTTCCTGCTCACGGGGCTGGCGCTGCTGGTCGGCAGCGTGCTGAGCTGGCCATCGGTGCTGCGCGACCGCCAGGCATGGGCCATCCCGGCGCGCACGCTGGCACTCGGCGTCTATGGCCTGTTCGGATTCCACTTCCTGCTTTTCATCGCGCTGCGGCATGCGCCGCCGGTGGAGGCCAACCTCGTCAACTACCTGTGGCCACTCCTCATGGTGGTGCTGGCGCCGCTGCTGCTGCCGGGCCTGTCGCTGCGTCCGATGCACGTGGTCGCGGCGCTGCTGGGCTTCGCGGGCGCGGCGATCGCGATCCTCGGCGCGCGCGGCGGTGACGCGTCGACAGTCGGCGCGGGCGTGAGTTACTGGGGCTTCGCGCCGGCGCTGGGCTCGGCCTTCATCTGGGCCAGCTACTCGCTGTGGACGAAACGCGTGCCGGCATTTCCGACCACGGCGATCGGCCTGTTCGGACTGATTTCAGGCGTGCTGTCGTTGGCCTGCCATGTGCTGCTCGAACCCTCGGCCGCGCTATCGCTGCGCGACGGGCTGCTGATCGTTCTGTGCGGCCTCGGTCCGCTGGGCGCGGCCTTCTTCTTCTGGGACATGGCGCTCAAGCGCGGCGATGCGCGCCAGCTCGGCATCCTGAGCTACATCACGCCGCTGGCCTCGACCGCGCTGCTGATGCTCGTGACAGGCCGGCCGTTGAGCTGGAGCATCGCGCTCGCGGCCGCGCTGATCATCGCGGCCGCGGTGATGGGCTCGCGCATCCGCGCGTGACCGCGCTCAGTCCTTCGCCACCTGCAGCACCAGCTTGCCGAAGTTCTCGCCCGTGAAGAGCCGCGTCAGCGCTTCGGGGAACGTGTCGATGCCCTCGACCACGTCCTCGCGGCTCTTCATGCGGCCGTCCTTCAGGTAGCCTGACAGCTCGGCGATGGCCACGGGATAGCGGTCGGCATAGTCGAACACCACCATGCCCTGCATGCGCGCGCGGTGGACCAGCAGGCTCAGGTAGTTCTTCGGACCCTGCACCGGCGTCGTGTTGTTGTACTGGCTGATCGCGCCGCAGATGACGATGCGCGCGCCGCGCGCGAGCCGCGCCAGTGCCGCATCGAGGATCTCGCCGCCGACGTTGTCGAAGTAGATGTCGATGCCCTTGGGGCAATGCGTCTTCAGTCCGTCGCGCACGGCCGACGGACCGGCCTTGTAGTCGATGCACGCATCGAAGCCGAGCTCCTTCACCACCCAGTCGCACTTGGCCTGACCGCCGGCGATGCCGATCGCGCGGCAGCCCTTGATCTTGGCGAGCTGGCCGACGGTCTGGCCGACCGCGCCGGCCGCGCCCGAGACGACGACCGTCTCGCCCGCCTTCGGCTGGCCCACATCCATCAGGCCGAAGTAGCCGGTCATGCCGGGCATGCCGAGCACGTTGAGCCATTGCGTGATGGAGCCGGCGCGCAGGTCGATCTTCGCCAGGCCCTTGACCTGTTCCTGCGCGACGAGCAGGTATTCCTGCACGCCGAGCGTGCCGTAGACCGTGTCGCCGACCGCGAAGCCCAGGTTGCGCGAGGCCACCACGCGGCCGACGCCGCCCGCGCGCATGACGGCGCCGATCTCGACCGGCGCGATGTAACTCTTGCCCTCGTTCATCCAGCCGCGCATCGCGGGGTCGAGCGAGAGCGACAGCGTCTTGACGAGCACGCCGCCCTCGGCCGGATCGCCGACCGGCTCGGTGGTGAACTGCCAGTTGTCGCGCGTGGCCAGGCCTTCGGGCCGCTTGGCGAGGCGGACCTGGTGGTTGCTGAGATTGCTGCTCATGAAGGTCTCCTTGGAGGGGGCTGACGGTGGATGCGCATGCTAGCCCCGGCGCGCGGCGACCACGGTAGCGGACGCGACAGGCGCGCGCTTCGGCGCGAGCGAATCAGCGGAGCGACACGTCGATCTGCAGCCCCGGCTGCGCATTGCGCACCGCGAGCGAGCCGCCGTGCGCCTCGGCGATCAGCCGGCACAGGTACATGCCGAGCCCGACGCCGCCGGTCGCGCGCTGGCGCGCGCTGTCGGTGCGGTAGAAGGGCTCGGTCAGCCGTTCGAGCTGCGCCGCATCGACGCCGGGGCCGAAGTCGCGCACCTCGAGCGCGATGCCGCCGCCGGCCGCACGCAGCGCAATGCGCGGCGGCCGCGCGGCGCCGCTGCTGTAGCGCAGCGCGTTGTCCAGCAGGTTGCGCACCAGGAGGCGGATGCGCGTGCGGTCGAGCGCGAGCGCGGGCAGGCCGGGCGCGAGCTCGCGTGTCACATCCGCGCCGCCGGGCAGATCGCCAAGCACCTCCTCCACCAGCGCGGCCAGATCGACCGGCTCGCGATGCAGCGCCGCATGCGGACTCGCGAGGCGCTCGCTTTCGAGCAGGTCGCTGATCAGATCGCGCATCTCGCCCAGGTCGCGCAGCAAGGCTTCGCGCTCGGTGCGGCCCTCCGGCGTGGCGGGCAGCAGCTCGGCATTGAGCCGCGCGCGGGTCAGCGGCGAACGCAGTTCGTGGCTCAGCGCCAGCAGCAGCGCGCGCTTGGCATCGAGCATGCCCTGAAGGTCGTGCGCCATCGTGTTGATGCGCTGCGCGAGATCGCCCAGTTCGTCGCGCCGGCGCAGCGGAATCGGCGCGTCGAAGGCGCCGCGGCCGAAGCGCTCGGCGCCTTCGCGGATGTCGTCGAGCGGGCGCAGCAGCCGTCGCACATAGGCGAACGCGCAGGCGATCAGCAGCAGCAGCAGCGCCAGCGTGGTCCAGCCGATGCCGCTTGCGCCTTCGTGCCACGGCAGCGTGCCGATGCCGAAGCTGATGCGATGGCCGTCGGCCGTGGTGCGGCTGAGCAGCTCGTTGCCGCGCGGTCCGAAGCCGCGCCGGTCCATGCGCCCGGGATGCGATTCCCAGTTCACCACCGGCCCCTGGATCCGGATCGAGATCGGCAGGCGCGTGGTCAGCGCCTCGGCCCGCGCGACATCGGGCGGCGTGCCGATCTCGGCGACCATGCGATCGACGTAGTCCTTGATCAGCGGCCGGCCGGCCTCGCGCCATCCGCCCGCCAACGTGCCCTGCATGCCGGCGATGAACACCGCCGTCATCGCCAGCGCCAGCAGCACGAACACGGTGACGAGCCGCAGGCGCAGCGAATGGCGCCAGCGATGGCGCCAGCGGCGGCGGCCGATGCCGGCGCTTGCGTCGAGCCCGCGCCGCATCACGCGCTAGCCCTTTCCGACCGCGAGCGCATAGCCCGCGTTGCGCAGCGTCTTGATGCAGTCGAGCGGCTCCAGCTTCTTGCGCAGCCGGCTCACCACGATGTCGACCGCGCGCGTGTAGAGCTCGGCCTCGTGGCCGCGCAGCCGGTTGAGGATGTCGTCGCGGCTGAAGACCTTGCCCGGCTCGCCGGCCAGCAGCGCGAGCAGCTCGAACTCGGTGCCCGTGAGCTCCACGCGCTCGCCCTGGCGCAGCACTTCGCGCTTGTCGAGGTCGATGGCGAGGCCTTCGAACACGCGGCGCTGCGCGGATGCGGGCTGCGCCGGCGCCGTGCGCTGACGCCGCAGGATGGTCTGCACCCGCGCCACCAGCTCGCGCGGCTCGAAGGGCTTGGGCAGGTAGTCGTCGGCGCCGAGTTCGAGGCCCACCACGCGGTCCATCACGTCGCCGCGCGCGGTCAGCATCACGATCGGGATGTCGCTCTCCTTGCGGATCTCGCGGCACAGCGCGAAGCCGTCCATCTCGGGCAGCATGACGTCGAGGATGGCTGCGTCGTAGCTTCCGGCGCGCAGCTTGGCCAGGCCTTCGCTCGGCCGCGATGCGCTGTCGAGCACGCAATCGAAGCGCGCGAAGTAGCTTGCCAGCGGTGCGGCCAGGTGTGCGTCGTCGTCGATCAGCAGGATGCGAGCCATGAGGCGATTGTGCCCACGAGCAAGGAGGTGGCTAACGATGAGGCCGGCCGGCAAGGCCGGGCCCGTTCGGGGAACACCGTGCAACCGGCTTCGCCGGGCCGCTGGTGTTGCCCCCGGTAGGGGGTGGGCGGCCACACGAAGTGGGCAAGCCTGGGGGCGAGCTTTATCCTCTCCAACGGCGACCACGCTCCATGAATTCCCGCACCTTCTGCTGCTGCGCCGGATTCAGGTTGTCGAAAAAGTCGGCCGCGGCCGCGATCACTTCGGGACTGCCGGCCTGCAGCGCCGCCATCTTGTCGTCGGCCAGCTTCTTCGCGCGCTCCTGGTCGAGCTTGGCGCCGGCGAACAGCGCCCGGAACTCGGCGCGCGGATCGCCGCCGCCGCGCAGTGCCGCGCGTTGCGCCTGGATCTTCTCGGTCAGCACGGTGAGCTTCTGCTTCTGTACCGCGTCGAGGTCGAGCCGGCTGCCGACGCGCTCGACGATGCGGGCGCGGAATTCGGCGGAGTCGCCGCTCCAGCCGTGGCGGGAACCGGCACAGCCGGCCAGGCTGCCGGCGAGCAGAGCCGCGCCGGCGATACCGAAGAGGGAACGCTTGAACCAGTGTTTCATGAGGGTCTTCCTTCAACAACAACGATCGGAATCGATCAGGGAGACCCGATGGTGCGGCGCGCGCGCCGCGAAGTCCTTTCGCGGCGGTTTCGGCGTGTTTCGTTTTATTGCGGCGCAGCGCCGCTGCGTGTTGTCACTTGAAGTCCTCGGCCGACACGCCGAGCTTTCGCAGCTTGTCGTACAGCGTCTGCCGCGCGATGCCGAGTGCGCCTGCGGTGGCGGGCTGGTCGCCGCGGTGGCGGCGCAGCTCCTCGACGATCACGGTGCGCTCGAAATGCTCGACCTGCTGCGGCAGCCCGTGCGGCAGCGCGGACGGCCCCTGGCCCATGCTGCGCGCCTGCGTCAGGCGTTCGCCGAGGAGGCCGAGCACGAAGCGGTCGGCCACGTTGCGCAGCTCGCGCACGTTGCCGGGCCACGCATAGGCCATCAGGTCGGCGAGCTGCGCGTGGGTGAGCATCGGCGCGGCGCGCTCGTAGCGGCTGGCCGCCAGCAGCGTGAAGTGCTCGAACAGCAGCGGGATGTCCTCGCGCCGTTCGCGCAGCGGCGGCAGTTCGATGAAGGCGACGCCGATGCGGTAGTACAGGTCGGCCCTGAACTTCTGCTGGTCGCTCAGCGACTTGAGGTCGTCCTTGCTGGCCGCGACGACGCGGCAATCGAAGGGGATGGGCTTGTTCGATCCGATGCGTTCGATGCAGCGCTCCTGCAGCGCACGCAGCAGCTTGATCTGCACGGCCATCGGCATGCTCTCGATCTCGTCGAGGAACAGCGTGCCGCCGTGCGCGTATTCGAACTTGCCGATGCGCACGCGGTTGGCGCTGGTGAAGGCGCCCGCTTCGTGGCCGAAGAGTTCGCTCTCGGCGAGCGATTCGGGCAGACCGCCGCAGTTGAGCGGAACGAAGTGCTGCCGGCGCCGCTCGCCATGGTCGTGCAGGCAGCGCGCGACCAGTTCCTTGCCGGTGCCGGTCTCGCCGTAGATCAGCACGTCCGCCGAGGTGCCGGCCAGCGTCATGACGGTGGCGCGCACCTGCTGCATCTGCGCAGAGCGGCCGATCAGCACGCCCTGGATGCCGCTCCAGTTCTCCAGCGCATCGCGCAGCGCGCGCACCTGCAGCGTGAGCTGCCGCCGTTCCACCGCATGGCGCACGATGGCGTTCATGCGCTCGGAGGTGAAGGGCTTCTCGATGAAATCGTAGGCGCCGTCGCGCATCGCATGCACCGCCATCGCGATGTGGCCGTGGCCGGTGATCAGGATCACCGGGATCTCGGCGTCGATGGTGCGGATCTCGGGCAGCCAGTCGGTGCCGCTCGAGCCGGGCAGACGCACGTCGCAGACCACCACGACGGGCGCGCCCAGCACGATCTGCGCGCGTGCGCGCTCGACGCTCGCGAACGATTCGACCGCGAAGCCCGCCAGGGTGAGCGCCTGCGCGGTGCTCTGGCGCACGTCGTCGTCGTCCTCGATCAGCAGCACACGGATGGAAATGGCTTCACTCACTGTCGGGTCACTCCTGTTCTGCGGCGATCGGCAGATCGACGGTGAAGCAGGCGCCGCCGCCTTCGCGGTTGGCCGCCTGCAGCGTGCCGCCGACGCCGCGCACCGATTGTGCCGAGATGACCAGGCCCAGCCCGAGACCGGCGCCGGCCGACTTGCTGGTGACGAAGGGTTCGAACAGGCGCGGCAGGATGTCGGCGCGGATGCCCGGGCCGGTGTCGCTGACCGTCAGGATCGCGCGTGCGCCCTGCGGCCGGGCCTCGATGCGCAGCACGCGCTGCGGCGCGTGCTGCATCGCATCGATCGCGTTGCGCATCAGGTTGACCAGCAGGCTTTCGATGCCCGCGGCGTCGGCCATGACGCTGAGTCCGGCGGGCTGCACGTCGACCTCGACGGCGATCGCATGGGCCTTCGATTCGGCACCGACGAGGGCCTGCGCATCGGCGATGCTGCGCGCCAGCGGCACCGGCGCGAGCGGCGCGTCGCTCCTGTGGGCAAAGGTCTTCAGCTGCGAGGTCAGGCGTGCCAGGCGGTCCACCATGCCGGTGATGCGCTGCAGGTTGCCGCGCACTTCGTCGGGGCGGTCGTGGTCGAGCAGGATGCCGGCACTGTCCGACAGCGTGCGCAGCGCGGTAAGGGGCTGGTTCAGCTCGTGCACCATGCTCGCCGACATCTGGCCGAGCGCGGACATCTTGCCGGCATGCACCAGCTCGCTCTGGGCCGCGCGCAGTTGCGCGGTGCGCGCGACGACGGTCGATTCGAGGTTGTCGTGCGCCGCCTGCAGCGCGGCCTGGTTCGCCAGCTTCTGGCGCACCGCGCGCCGGCGCTGGCGCAGGGTCACGGCCAGCAGCAGCAGCACCGCCATGGCGAGGCTTGCGGTGATCGCGCCATAGCGCGCCGCCGCGCGCGCGGGCGCGAGGTCGTCCAGCACCACCAGCCGCCAGGGCGCCTCCCGGAGCGTGCGTGTCGATGCGAGATCGGCGTGGCCGTCAAGCACCGCCACCTGCGCATCGGAAGCCAGCGCCTGCATCGGCGTCCAGTACAGCGGCTTCAGATCGGCGGTGCCGTAGGTGCGGGATCGCAGCACGTCGTCCAGCTGATGCGCGCCCAGCGGCGCCAGCGGCCTGAACTTGAGATCGTCGCGCGTGGAGAGGATGACGACGCCACGCTCGTCGACCAGCAGCACGTCGCCGGGCAGCTTGCGCCAGGCGCGTTCGGCCTCTTCGAGATTGACCTTGACCGCGACCACGCCGCCCATGCGATCGCTGCGGCGCAGCGCGTACGAGAGGTAGTAACCCGGCTTGCGGCTGGTGATGCCGACGCCGTAGAAGCGGCCCCGCCCGAGCTTCAGCGCATCGATCACATAGGGTCGAAAGGAAAAATTCTGTCCGACCGTGGTGCCGGGCCGGTCCCAGTCGGACGCTGCCAGCGAAGTGCCGCCGGCATCGAGCAGGTAGAGCATCTCCGCGCCCGCCGTGGCATTGACGCCGCCGAGGTAGCGGTTGACGGCATCGCGCAGCTGCGCGTCGGCCGGCGCATCGAGCAGCGCGGGAACGACCGGCGTCATCTGCAGCAAGGCCGGCAGGTAGTCGAAGCGGGCCAGGTCGGCGCCGAGCGCGGTGGCCAGCATGTCGAGACGATGCTCCTGCGCCTCGCGCAGGTTCTTCAGGCTCGCCTGCATCGTGAGCCGGTGCCCCGCGTAGGCCGCGGCCGCGACGAGTGCCAGTGCGCCGCACCAGCGCAGCAGGCCACGCCAGCGGCGCGAAGCTTCCGTGCGGGATGCGGGGCGGAGATCGGGCGCGAACGGCATGGGACCGTGTATCGCACAAGGCACTGCCGCACGCATCAGTGTGAATCCCCGCTCATGCGTACTTGAGTTCGCCGATCTTCCCGCGGAAGACCCGATAGGAGAACACCGTGTAGCCCGCGATGGCCGGCACCGAGATGCAGGCGCCGATGCCGATGACCTTGAGCGCCTCCGGGCTGCTGGCCGCCTGCCAGAGGGTCAGTTTGTCGATGACGACGTAGGGATAGATGCTGTACGCGAGGCCGAGGAAGCCGAGCACGAAGACAACGATCATCAGCGCGAAGGGCAGCCAGCACAGCGGGCCGCGCACGGCACGCACGTTGAGCACGCCGGCCACCGCGATCAAGGCCACGCCGGACATCAGCGGGATCGCCATCAGCGCGATGATCTCGGGCAGCGCGAACCAGCGCGCGCGCACCGTCGCGCTGATCCACGGCGTCGCCATCGAGATCAGCAGCAGGCCGCCGATCATCGGCGCCCAGGCGATGCGGGCCCATTGCACGGCGCGCGCCTGCAGCTCGCCGTCGGTCTTCATGATCAGCCACGCCGCGCCCATCAGCACGTAGGCCATCGGCAGCGCCGCGGCGATGGCGGCCGCGAACAGCGTGAAGTTCCAGCCGGTGCCGAAGCCGCTCACATAGCGCCCGAGCATCCAGCCCTGCGCCACCGAGGCCAGCGTCGAGCCGGCGAAGAAGAGGCGGTCCCAGGTCCGCTTGTGCGCGTCACGCGCCTTGACGCGGAAGTCGAAGGCGACGCCGCGCAAGGTGAGCCCGACCAGCATCAGCGCGACCGGCAGGTAGAGCTCGCCCAGCACCAGCCCATGCGCCTTCGGGAACGCGACCAGCAGGATGCCGACGCCCAGCACGAGCCAGGTCTCGTTGGCATCCCAGAAGGGGCCGATGGAGGCGACCATCACGTCCTTCTCGGCATCGGTGGCGCGGTGCATCAGCATGCCGACGCCGAGGTCGTAGCCGTCGCTGACCACATAGACCAGCATCGAGACGCCCATCAGCGCCATGAAGATCACCGGCAGCGCGGCATCGAAGCCCATCCAGGTCATGGCGAGGCTCCTGCCGGCAGCTGCCCGGTGATGGCGCCGGCCGGCGTCGCGGTCTCTTCGGCGGCCTCGATCTCGAGCACCGCATCGGGCTTCTCGGCCATGTACTTCAGCACCGAGACATAGGCGACGATCAGGGACAGGTAAAGCGTCACGTACAGCGCCAGCGTGAGGCCGATCATCAAGGGTGCCACCGCCGAGGCCACGTCGGCGGTGCGCAGCAGGCCATAGACGATGAAGGGCTGGCGCCCGATCTCGGTGACGTACCAGCCGGCCACGGTCGCGACCCAGCCCGAGAAGGTCATGCATGCGAAGCCCCAGAGCAGCGCGCGCGGCAAGCGCGCCGGTTGCCACTTCGCGCGCCGGTACCGCCACCAGCCGACCCAGCTGGTCGCCAGCATCAGCAGGCCCATACCGACCATGATGCGAAAGGCGAAGAACAGCGGCAGCGGCGGCGGATGCGCGTCGGGGAACTCGTTCAGGCCCTTGATCTCGCCATCGGCCTGGTGCGTGAGGATCAGGCTCGCGACGCCCGGTACCGCGAGCTCGAAATGGTTGCTGCGCGTCGCCCCATCGGGGATCGCGAACAGCAAGAGCGGCACGCGGCGCTCGGTCTGCCACACGCCTTCCATGGCGGCGATCTTGGCCGGCTGGTGTTCGAGCGTGTTGAGGCCGTGCGCATCGCCGACCACGATCTGCAGCGGCACCAGCATCGCCGCGAGCGTGAGGCCGACGCGCATCACCGGCGCCGCCGACCGCCGGCCCGCGCCGCGCAGCAGCTGCCATGCCGAGAGGCCGGTCAGCAGGAAGGCGCAGGTCAATGCCGAGGCCAGCAGCATGTGCGTGAAGCGGTAGGGAAATGACGGGTTGAAGATCACGTCGACCCAGCTCTTCACGTGATAGATGCCATCGACGATCTCGTAGCCGGCCGGCGTCTGCATCCACGAATTCAGCGCCAGGATCCAGAACGCCGACAGCGTGGTGCCGAAGGCGACGAAGAAGCTCGACATCAGGTGCACGCCTTCGCTCACCTTGCCGTGGCCGAACAGCATCACGCCGAGGAAGCCGGCCTCGAGGAAGAAGGCCGTGAGCACCTCGTAGCCGAGCAGCGGTCCGGCGATGTTGCCGACCTTCTCCATGAAGCCCGGCCAGTTGGTGCCGAACTGGAAGCTCATGGTGATGCCGCTGACCACGCCGAGCGCGAAGCTGAGCGCGAACACCTTGGTCCAGAAGCGGTAGGCATCCAGCCATGCCTGCGCCAACGCGGGCTCGCCGCGCCGCAGCGCGCGGCGCCAGCGCAACCGGAAGAACAGCAGCACCCAGCCCAGCGCGATGCTGATGGTCGGGAACAGGATGTGGAAGGTGATGTTGGCCGCGAACTGCATGCGGGCCAGGATCAGGGCGTCCATGGCTATTCTTTCGGCGTCGCTGTCAGGGTGCCGCGCTCACTGCATGTGCTGCCCGCCGTTGATCGCGATGTTGGCGCCGGTCACGAAGGCCGCCTCCTCGGAGGCCAGGTAGATGATCAGGCCCGCCACTTCCTCCGGCTTGCCCAGGCGCCCCACCGGGATGTGCGGCAGGATCTTGCTGTCGAGCACTTCCTTCGGAATCGCCGTGACCATCTTGGTGCCGATGTAGCCGGGCGAGATGGTGTTGACGGTCACGTTCTTCTTCGCCACCTCGAGCGCGAGCGCCTTGGTGAAGCCGTGCACGCCGGCCTTGGCGGCCGAGTAGTTGGTCTGGCCGAACGCGCCCTTCGAACCGTTCACCGACGAGACGTTGATCACGCGTCCCCAGCCGCGCTCGACCATGCCGTCGGCGACCTGCTTGGTCATGTTGAACAGGCTGTCGAGGTTGGTGCGCATGACCGCGTCCCAGTTGACCTTGTCCATCTTCTTGAAGGTGGTGTCGCGCGTGATGCCGGCGTTGTTGACCAGCACGTCGACCGGGCCGAGCTGGCGCTCCACGTCGGCCACCGCTGCCGTGCAGGACGGGAAGTCCGCCACGTCGCAGGGCACGGCGAGGATGTCATAGCCACGCTCCTTCATCTGCGCCACCCACTCGGCATGCGTCTTGTTGCCCGGCGAATAGGTCACCGCGAGCCGGTAGCCCGCATCCACCATCTTGGTCGAGATGGTCTCGCCCAGGCCGCCCATGCCGCCCGTCACCAGCACCACGCGTTGCTTGCTCATGTTCTTGCTCCTGTTGTCGTTGAAGAATGGGTTCTCAGGCTCGCTCGACAGCAAGGGCCACGCCCATGCCACCGCCGATGCACAGCGAGGCCAGGCCCTTGTTCGCACCGCGGCGGCGCATCTCGTGCAGCAGCGTCACCAGCACGCGGCAGCCGGACGCGCCGATCGGGTGGCCGATGGCGATGGCGCCGCCGTTGACGTTGATGCGGCGGGTGTCCCAGCCCATCTCCTGGTTGACGGCGCAGGCCTGGGCGGCGAAGGCCTCGTTGATCTCCATCAGGTCGAGGTCCTGCGCCTTCCAGCCGGCCTTCTTCAGGCACAGCTGCGAGGCGGGCACGGGGCCCATGCCCATCAGCGAGGGATCGAGCCCGGCGCTCGCACAGGCGCGGATCACGGCCAGCGGCTGCAGGCCCAGCGACGCGGCGCGCGCGGCCGACATCACCAGCACCGCGGCCGCGCCGTCGTTCAGGCCCGAGGCATTGCCGGCGGTCACCGAGCCGGTCTTGTCGAAGGCGGGGCGCAGGCCGGCCAGCGCATCGGCGTTCGTCTTGCGGTTGACGAACTCGTCGGCCTTGAAGACGATCGGGTCGCCCTTCTTCTGCGCGATGCTGAAGGGCAGGATCTCGTCGTCGAAGCGGCCCGCGTCCTGCGCGGCCGCGGCCTTCTGCTGCGAGGCCAATGCGAGCGCGTCCTGCATCTCGCGCGTGATGCCGAATTTCTTCGCCACATTCTCGGCCGTGGTGCCCATGTGGTACTGGTTGTAGACGTCCCACAGACCGTCGACGATCATGGTGTCGACCAGCTTCCAGTCGCCCATGCGCTGGCCGTTGCGCGAGTTGGGCAGCGCATGCGGCGCGGCGCTCATGTTCTCCTGGCCGCCGGCGACCACGATCTCGGCATCGCCGCACTTCACGGCCTGCGCCGCCAGCATCACGGCCTTGAGGCCCGAGCCGCAGACCTTGTTGATGGTCAGGCCCGGCACGCCGATCGGCAGCCCGGCCTTGATGACCGTCTGCCGCGCCGGGTTCTGGCCCGAGGCCGCCGTGAGCACCTGGCCCATGATCACTTCGGAGACCGCATCGCCGGGCACGCCGGCCTTGGCCAGCAGGCCCTTCACCACATGCGCGCCGAGATCGGGCGCCGCCGTGCCGGCGAGCGCGCCGCCGAATTTGCCGACCGCCGTACGTTGTGCGGCCACGATGACGATTTCATCTGTCATGAGAAATTCCTTCAGGGTTGGGATGGGGATGGAGGGATGAAATGACGACGGCTCGCGCTCAGGCCGCCTTGGTCTTCACGTAGCGCCCGGGTGCGGGCTCGATGACGGGAAACTCGGCATTGCCGGCCGCCGCCGGCGCCGCGATGCGCGTGCCGGCGTGCGTGCCCAGCCACTCGCTCCATGCGGGCCACCAGCTGCCGTCGATGCCCTGCGCGGCTTCGAGCCACGCGCCGGCACCGGCCGCGGGATCGCCGACCCAGTGGTTGCGCTTCTTCTTCGCGGGCGGGTTGATGACGCCCGCGATGTGGCCGCTGGCGCCGAGCACGAAGCGCGTCTGGCCACCCAGCAGCGCCACGCTCGCGTAGGCGGTCTGCCAGGGCACGATGTGGTCCTCGCGCGAGGCATAGACGAAGGCCGGCGCCTCGATGCGCGACAGGTCCACCGGCACGCCGCACTGCACCGTCCCGCCGGGCTCGCGCAGGCGGTTCTCGAGGTAGGTGTTGCGCAGGTACCAGCAGTACATCGGGCCCGGCAGGTTGGTGTCGTCGCCGTTCCAGAACAAAAGGTCGAAGGCGCGCGGCGCCTGGCCCTTGAGGTAGCCGTTGACGACATAGGGCCAGATCAGATCGTTGGCACGCAGCGCCGCGAACACCTGCGCCAGCTCGCGCCCGCGCAGCAGGCCCTCCTTGCCGATGGCCGCTTCGCGCGCGGCCACCAGCGCCTTGTCCACCATCAGGCCGAGCTCGCCCGTGTCGGTGAAGTCGAGCAAAGTCGTGAGCAGCGTCAGGCTGGCCGCCGGCTGCGTGCCGCGCGCAGCCGCGACCGCCAGTGCACTGGCGAGCAGAGTGCCGCCGATGCAAAAGCCCAGCGTGTTGACCTGCTCGCTGCGGCCGACGCCGCGCGCCACCTCGATCGCCTGCAGCACGCCGTGCTCGACGTAGTCGTCCCAGCCGAGCCGGCCCTGTCGCGCATCGACGTTGCGCCAGGAGACCAGGAACACCGTGTGCCCCTCGGCCACCGCATAGGCGACCAGCGAACTCTCGGGCTGCAGGTCGAGGATGTAGAACTTGTTGATGCAGGGCGGCACGATCAGCAGCGGCCGGCGATGGACCTTCGCCGTGCTCGGCGCGTACTGGATGACCTGCATCAGCTCGTTCTCGAACACCACGCTGCCCGGCGTGGTGGCGACGTTGCGGCCGACCTCGAAGGCGCTCTCGTCGGACATCGACACCCGCCCCTTCGCCACGTCCTCGAGGAACAGGCGCGCGCCTTCGCGCAGGCTCTCGCCGCCGCTGTCAAGCGCGGCCTGCAGCGCTTCGGGATTGGTCGCGAGGCAGTTGGCCGGGTTCATCGCATCGATCACCTGGCGCAGTGCGAAGCCCCAGCGGCCCTTGTCGCGCTCGTCGAGCGGCGCGGCATCGAGCGCGCCGCGCATGGCGGTCGCGAACTGCAGATGGCCCTGCGTCAGGCTCTGCTGCCACGCCTGCATCAGGGCAGACGCATCGAACCAGTTCGCGGCGTCGAATCCGGGAGCGGCAGAGGAGTTCATGGCGGGATGAGAAGAAGAAAGCGCCGCTTCAATGCAGCTTGACATGCGGCTCGGTGCGCCGCGTGATGAGGCGGGCCAGCGTGTCGAGCGAGACCTTGACGATGCCGTGCAGCGCCAGCTCGTGCATCTTGTAGAGCGACATGTACATCAGGCGCGCGAAGGCGCCTTCGATCATCAGGCTGCCGCCGATCAGGCCGCCCATCATGTTGCCCACGGTGCTGTATTCGCCGAGCGACACCAGCGAGCCGAAGTCGCGGTAGCGATACGCCTTGAGCGGCTTGCCCGCCAGCCGGCGCCGGATCTGCGCGGCCACGTGCGAGGCCTGCTGGTGCGCGGCCTGCGCGCGCGGCGGCACGAAGCCGCCCGCGCCGCCGTTGGCCTCGGGCCAGGCGCAGGCCGAGCAATCGCCGATCGCGAAGATGTCTTCGTCGCGCGTGGTCTGCAGCGTGGGCCGGACCACCAGCTGGTTGCTGCGGTTGGTCTCGAGGCCGGCGATGTCGCGCAGCAGGTCCGGGGCCTTGACACCCGCGGCCCACACCACCAGCTCGGCGGGCAGGACGCGGCCGTCGGCCAGGCGCACGCCGGCCGGCAGCACCTCGGCTACCTTGGCCGCGGTATGGACCTCGACACCCAGCTCGCGCAGCAGGTCCTCGGTGGCCTTCGACAGGCGCGGCGGCAGCGCGGGCAGCACGCGCTCGGCGGCCTCGATGAGGCTGACCTGGATGTCCTTCTCGGCATCCACGCGGTCGAGCCCGTAGGCGACCACCTGGCGCGCCGTGCGGTGCAGCTCGGCCGCGAGTTCCACGCCGGTGGCGCCGGCGCCGATGATCGCCACATGCAGCTGCTCGGGCCGAAGCGGCGTGGTCTGCGCATGGGCGCGGATGCAGGCGTTGACCATGCGCGCATGGAAGCGCAGCGCATCGATCTTCGATTCGAGCCGCAGCGCATGCTCGCGCACCCCGGGCGTGCCGAAGTCGTTGCTCAGGCTGCCGATGGCGATGACCAGCGTGTCGTAGCCGAAGCTGCGGTCGGGCGTGACCTCGCGGCCTTCGTCGTCGAGGTAGGGTGCGACGCGGACCTCGCGCCGCGCGCGGTCGATCGCCGTCAGCTCGCCGAGCCGGAAGCGGAAGCGGTGCCAGTGCGCCTGCGCCAGGTAGTCGACCTCGTGCGCGCTCATGTCCATGCTGCCGGATGCAATCTCGTGCAGCTTGGGCTTCCAGACGTGGGTGCGGTGCTTGTCGATCAGCGTGACCTCGGCGCGGCCGCGCCTGCCCAGCGTGTCGCCCAGGCGGGTGGCGAGTTCGAGCCCGCCCGCGCCGCCGCCGACGATCACGATGCGATGCGCCGATGGGGAGCCGCTCATGGTGCGGGCCTCGAAGCGATGCGCATCAGCGTGCCGGGCTGGCCGGCATGCGGGTCTCGGTCGCGTCGAGCACCAGCTCGGGCTCGTCGGCCTCGGTGCCGCTTTCCCGGTTCAGGTGGCGGTGCAGGCGCTCGGTGTCGAGGTCGCCGGTCCAGCGCGCGACGACGAGCGTGGCCACGCCGTTGCCGATCAGGTTGGTCAGCGCGCGCGCTTCCGACATGAAGCGGTCGATGCCGAGAATGAGCGCGAGCCCCGCGACCGGCACATGGCCTACCGCCGACAACGTGGCCGCCAGCACGATGAAGCCGCTGCCCGTAACGCCCGCGGCGCCCTTCGAGGTGAGCAGCAGCACCAGCAGCAGCGTGATCTGCTGGCCAAGGGTCATCGGCGTGTTGGTGGCCTGGGCGATGAACACCGCCGCCATCGTGAGGTAGATCGAGGTGCCGTCGAGGTTGAACGAATAGCCCGTCGGGATCACCAGCCCGACCACCGACTTCTTGGCGCCCAGGTTCTCCATCTTGACCATCATGCGCGGCAGTGCGGCCTCGCTGGACGAGGTGCCCAGCACGATCAGCAGCTCTTCCTTGATGTACTTGATGTACTTCCAGATCGAGAAGCCGTTGAAGCGCGCGATGGTGCCCAGCACGACGAAGATGAAGAACAGGCAGGTCGCGTAGAAGGTCGCCATCAGCGCGCCGAGCGAAACCAGCGAGCCGACGCCGTACTTGCCGATGGTGAAGGCCATCGCGCCGAACGCGCCGATGGGTGCGACCTTCATGATGTAGCCGACGATCGTGAACAGCACGTGCGAGCCCTTCTCGATCACATCGAACACCAGCGTGCCGCGGCCGCCGAAGCGGTGCAGCGCGAAGCCGAACATCACGGCGATCAGCAGCACCTGCAGGATCTCGCCCTTGGCAAAGGCATCGACCACGGTGTTCGGAATGATGTTGAGCAGGAAGTCCGTCGTCGAGGTCATCTTGCCGGGCCCGGTGTAGGCGGCGATGGACTTGGTGTCGAGCGTGCTCGGGTCGATGTTCATGCCGCTGCCGGGCTGCACGAGGTTGATGATCACGAGGCCGACGACCAGCGAGACGCTGCTGACGATCTCGAAATACAGGAGCGCGAGGCCGCCCGTCTTGCCGACCTTCTTCATGTCCTCCATGCCGGCGATGCCGACGACGACGGTGCAGAAGATGATCGGCGCGATGATCATCTTGATCAGCTTGATGAAGCCGTCGCCCAGCGGCTTCATCGCCTCGCCGGTCGACGGATAGAAATGCCCGACCACGACACCGATGACGATGGCCGTGATGACCTGGAAATAGAGCGACCGGTAGAAGGGTCTGGATACGGGTTGATGGTCCACGATGTCTCCTTGGTTCCTTGGTATTCGGATGGCGGCTTCAGATACCGGCGGCATGCGCCTGGCGGTCGGCGTGGCAGCTCGATCGCACCAGCGGCCCGCAGGCCGCGTGCGAGAAGCCCATCGCCTGCGCTTGCCCGGCCGGCGCGTCGAACTGCGCGGGCGCGACACAGCGCTCGACCGCGAGGTTGCCCGGCCGCGGCTGCAGGTACTGGCCCAGCGCCGCAGCCCCGTCCACGTGGATCGGGATGCGCCGGGTCTTGGCGGCGCCGCGCTGCGGCGCCTTGGCGAGGAGTTCGTTCATCGCCGTGTCAGTCGATCGCCGCGGCCGCGGCGCGCTGCGAGGCCGCATCGACCACCGCGAGCGCCGTCATGTTGACGATGCGGCGCACGGTCGAGGACGGCGTGAGGATGTGCACCGGCCGCGCCGCGCCCAGCAGGATGCC
The DNA here is from genome assembly GCF_901827165.1 of Variovorax sp. SRS16. Classification (NCBI taxonomy): domain Bacteria; kingdom Pseudomonadati; phylum Pseudomonadota; class Betaproteobacteria; order Burkholderiales; family Comamonadaceae; genus Variovorax; species Variovorax sp. SRS16. The sequence continues at coordinate 359,140 of NZ_LR594666.1, read as the reverse complement.
GCCCACCGTGATGCCGCCGCCGGCCGCGATGCGCAGCAGGTTGTACGAGATGTTGGCCGCATCGACGTTGGGCATCACGAGCACGTTGGCTTCGGTGACGAGGCCGGAGTCGGGGAACTCGTGGTCGAGGATGGTCTTGGACAGCGCCGCGTCGCCGCGCATCTCGCCCTCGACCGCGAGCTTCGGATCGCTGGCCTTGATGAGCCCCAGCGCCTCGCGCATCTTCACGGCGGAGGCCGCATCCGAGCCGCCGAAGTTGGAGTGCGACAGCAGCGCCACGCTCGGCGTGACGCCGAAGCGGCGCACCTCCTCGGCGGCGAGCAGCGCGATCTCGGCCACCTGCGCGGCGTCCGGGTCGCGGTTGACGTGCGTGTCGCAGATGAAGAGCTGGCGGCCGGGCAGCATCAGCATCTGCATCGCGGCCAGCGTCCGCGTGCCCGGCCTGAGGCCGATCACGTCGCGCACATGGCGCAAGTGCTCGCCGTAGTTGCCGAAGGTGCCGCACAGCATCGCGTCGGCGCGGCCCTGGCGCACCAGCATCGCCGCCAGCAGGGTGCAGCGGCTGCGCATCTCGGCGCGTGCGGCGGCGCGCGAGACGCCATCGCGGCGCCGCAGCTGATGGTAGTCATCGGCCGCGTCGCCGTAGATGGCCGGGTCGAGAAGGTTGATCGCCTCGCAGTCCTTGCCGAGTTCGAGCCGCAGGCCGAACTGTTCGATGCGCTGCGCGATCACGTCGGGGCGGCCGAGCAGCAACGGCCGCGCCAGCTTTTCGTCGACCACCACCTGCGCGGCACGCAGCACGCGCTCGTCTTCGCCCTCCGCATAGACGACGCGCTTCGGCGACTGCTTCGCAGCCGCGAACAGCGGCTGCATGCTGCTGCCGGACTGGTAGACGAACTGCGTCAGGCGCTGCCGGTAGGCCGCCATGTCGGCGATCGGCCGGGTCGCGACGCCGCTGTCCACCGCGGCCTGGGCGACGGCGGGCGCGACCGCTTCGATCAGGCGCGGATCGAAGGGCTTGGGGATCAGGTAGTCGCGGCCGAAGCGCAGGCCGACCGCGCCATAGGCCTGCGCCACCACTTCGGGAATCTCGGCATGCGCGAGCTCGGCGATCGCGCGCACGGCGGCGAGCTTCATCTCCTCGTTGATGGTGGTGGCGCCGACATCGAGCGCGCCGCGGAAGATGAACGGGAAGCACAGCACGTTGTTGACCTGGTTCGGATAGTCCGAGCGGCCGGTGCCGAGGATCGCGTCGGGCCGCACCGCGAGCGCGTCCTCCGGCAGGATCTCCGGCGTCGGGTTGGCCATGGCCAGGATGATCGGATCGCGCGCCATCTCCTTCACCATCCCGGGCTTGAGCACGCCGCCGGCCGACAGGCCGAGGAAGATGTCCGCGCCGCCGATCACGTCGGCCAGCTGGCGTGCCGGGGTCTGCTGCGCATAGCGGGCCTTGTTCGGATCCATCTGCTCCTTGCGGCCCGTGTAGACCACGCCGAGGCTGTCGGAGACGAAGATGTTGCCCATCGGCAGGCCGAGGCTGACGATCAGGTCCAGGCAGGCCAGCGCCGCGGCGCCGGCGCCGGAGGCGACCAGCTTGACCTCGGTGATGTCCTTGCCCACGTGCCGCAGCGCATTGAGGATGGCCGCGGCGGCGACGATGGCGGTGCCGTGCTGGTCGTCGTGGAACACCGGGATCTTCATGCGCTCGCGCAGCTTCTTCTCGATGTAGAAGCACTCGGGGGCCTTGATGTCCTCGAGGTTGATGCCGCCGAAGGTGGGCTCCATGCGCGCGATGGTGTCGATCAGCGCGTCGGGGTCGTTCTCGTCGAGTTCGATGTCGAACACGTCGATGCCGGCGAATTTCTTGAACAGGCAGCCCTTGCCTTCCATCACCGGCTTGCCGGCCAGCGGGCCGATGTTGCCCAGGCCCAGCACCGCGGTGCCGTTGGTGATGACGGCCACGAGGTTGGCGCGCGAGGTGAGATGCATCGCCTCGGCCGGATCGCGCACGATCTCCATGCAGGCATCGGCGACGCCCGGCGAATAGGCGAGCGCGAGATCGCGCTGCGTGGCCATCGGCTTGGTCGGCGTCACCGAGATCTTGCCGGGCGTCGGATAACGGTGGTAGTCGAGCGCGGCTTCGCGGAGCTTGTCGTCGGACATGGTGTCGTCTTTCGTTCGGGGTCTGTCGAGAAGGATGCGGCGTCAGCGCGGCGCAAGCGCACGCGCTTCGGCGAGCCAGTCGTTCAAGCCGCGCAGCAGCGCCTGGGGCTGGTCGGCATGCACCCAGTGGCCGGCGTCGGCAATGCGCACCAGCTCCGCACCCGGAAACAGTTCGAGGATGCGGGGCAGCGATTCGGGCCGCACGTAGTCGGACTCCGCGCCGGCCAGGAACAGCGCCGGCCCGTCGTAGCGTGCGTGTGGGAGTGCCTCCGGAAACGCACAGAGCTCGCGCATGCAGACCGCGGTGGCCATCAGGTTGAGCCGCCAGTCGAAGCGGTCCTTGTGGCGGCGCAGGTTCTGCATCAGGAAGTCGATCGGCGCATCGCCGACCAGGCTGTCGGCCAGCGCGCGGCGGATCTCGCTGCGGCTGGTCGCGGCGGCCAGGTCCAGGTGGCGCATGGCCGACACGTACGAGGAGAATTGGTCGGCGTAGCTCTCGGGCGCGATGTCGATCACCGCGATGCCGCCGATCGATTCCGGATCCTCGAGGCCGAGCGCCAGCGCCATCGCGGTCTTGCCGCCCATGCTGTGGCCGACGATGAAAGGCCGTTCGAGCCCTTCGCGCGCGATCAGCGCCCGCACGTCGAGCGCCATCTCCTCGTAGGACATGGTTTCGGCCCAGGTCGATGCGCCGTGGTTGCGCGCGTCGGGGAGGTAGACGCGGTAGTCGGCGGCCAGCGCATGTGCGATCTGCGCCCAGTTGCGCCCGGCGCCGAACAGGCCGTGCAGGATCACCACCGCAGGACCGTCGCCGACGGCCTCGAACGCGAGTTGGACAGGCATGGCGCGGCCCTACTTCTTCTTCACGGGCGGCAGGTCGGTGCAAAGGCCTTCGAACAGCTCCGCCGTCATGCCGATCGATTCGCCGAGCGTCGGATGCGGATGGATGGTCTTGCCGATGTCGCCGGGCTCGCAGCCCATCTCGATGGCCAGGCACACCTCGCTGATCAGGTCACCCGCATGCGTGCCGACGATGCCGCCGCCGACGATGCGGTGCGTGGCCTCGTCGAAGATGAGCTTGGTGAAGCCCTCGTCGCGGCCGTTGGCGATGGCGCGGCCCGATGCGGCCCAGGGGAACACGGCGCGGCCGACCTTGAGGCCTTCGGCCTGGCATTGCTCCTCGGTCTTGCCGGCCCAGGCCACCTCGGGGTCGGTGTAGGCGACCGAAGGGATCTGCCGCGCATCGAAGAAGGACGCTTCGCCATGCGCGGCTTCGGCCGCGACGTGCGCCTCGTGCACGGCCTTGTGCGCAAGCATGGGCTGGCCGACGAGATCGCCGATCGCGAAGATGTGCGGCACGTTGGTGCGCATCTGTTTGTCGACGTGAATGAAGCCGCGATCGGTCACGGCCACGCCGGCCTTGTCGGCGCCGATCTTGCCGCCGTTGGGGCTGCGGCCCACGGCGACCAGCACGAGGTCGTAGACCTGCGCGTCCTTGGGCGCCTTCTCGCCTTCGAAGCTGACCTCGATGCCGGCCGGCGTCGCCTTGGCACCGACGGTCTTGGTCTTGAGCATCACGTGGTCGAAGCGCGCGCCGTTGAATTTCTCCCACACCTTGACGAGATCGCGGTCGGCGCCCTGCATCAGCCCGTCGAGCATCTCGACCACGTCGATGCGGGTGCCGAGCGTCGAGTAGACGGTGGCCATCTCCAGGCCGATGATGCCGCCGCCGATCACCAGCATGCGCTTCGGGATGCTCCTGAGCAGCAGCGCGCCGGTGGAGTCGACGACGCGCTCGTCCTCGGGCATGAAGGGCAGCTTCACGGCCTGCGAACCGGCGGCGATGATGGCCTTGGCGAACTTCACGACCTTCTTCGCGCCGCCCTCGATCGCGACTTCGAGATGGTGCGGATCGAGGAAGCTGCCGACGCCGGTGACGACCTCGACCTTGCGTCCCTTGGCCATGCCGGCGAGGCCGCCGGTGAGTTTCTTGACGACGCCGTCCTTGAAGCTGCGCAGCGCGTCGATGTCGATCTCGGGCGGTGCGTACTTGATGCCGTGGTGGCCGAGCGTCTTGACCTCGTCCATCACGCCGGCGGTGTGCAGAAGCGCCTTCGACGGGATGCAGCCGACGTTGAGGCAGACGCCGCCGAGCGAGGCGTAGCGCTCGACCAGCACGGTCTTCATGCCGAGGTCGGCGCTGCGGAACGCGGCCGAGTAGCCGCCGGGGCCGGCGCCGAGCACGAGCACTTCGCATTCGAGGTCGGCCGACCCTGCGTGGTGCGCCGCCTGCGGCGCCGCTTCACTCCCTCTCCCGCTTGCGGGAGAGGGTTGGGGTGAGGGTGCGGCCGCAGGGAGAGGGGAGGCAGATGCGGCGGCCTCGAGCTCGAGGATCACCGAGCCTTCGCTGACCTTGTCCCCGAGCGCGACCTTGAGCGCCTTCACCGTCCCGGCATGGCTGGATGGAATCTCCATCGATGCCTTGTCCGACTCGACCATGATGAGGCCGGTGTCGACCGCGATCACCTCGCCGGGCTTGACCAGCAGTTCGATGATCGCGACATCCTTGAAGTCGCCGATGTCCGGGACCTTGACTTCCACCGTGTGGGCCATGGGAGCTTTCCTTCAGTTCAGAACAGCACGCGCCGCAGATCGGCGAGCACGTTGGCGAAATGGACGTTGAAGCGCGCGGCGGCGGCGCCGTCGATCACACGGTGGTCCCACGACAGGGACAGCGGCAGCGTGAGGCGCGAGGTGTAGCTCTTGCCGTCGGCGGAGTGCTGCTTCCAGTAGCTCCTGCACACGCCCATGATCGCGACCTCGGGTGCATTGATGATCGGCGTGAAGTAGATGCCGCCGATGCCGCCGAGCGAGCTGATGGTGAAGGTGCCGCCCGACATCTGGTCGGGCTTGAGCTTGCCGTCGCGCGCGAGCTTGGCGAGTTCGCCCATCTCCTTGGCGATGTCGGGCACGGTCTTCTTGTCGACGTCGCGGATCACCGGCACCATGAGGCCGTTGGGCGTGTCGGCCGCGAAGCCGATGTGCCAGTAGTTCTTCAGCACCAGCGCATCGCCGTCGAGGCTCGCATTGAACTCGGGGAACTTCTTGAGCGTCGCGACCGCCGCCTTCATCATGAAGGGCAGCATGCTGATCTTGACGCCGGACTTCTCGAGTTCCTTGTTCATCTGCACGCGGAAGGGTTCGAGGTCGGTGATGTCGGCCTCGTCGTGCGTGGTCACGTGCGGAATGACGACCCAGTTGCGGTGCAGGTTGGCGGCGCTGATCCTCTTGATGCGCGACAGCTCCTTGCGCTCGGTCGGGCCGAACTTGGCGAAGTCGACCTTGGGCCAGGGCAGCAGATCGATGCCGCCCACGCCGCCGCCTGCAGGTGCCGCGGCGGTCTTGCCGGCAGCCGGTGCGGCCGCTGCGCCGCCGCCTTTCGCGAAGGACTCGACATCGGCGCGCACGATGCGGCCGTGCTCGCCCGAACCCTCGAGCTTGCCAAGGTCGACGCCGAGTTCGCGTGCGAGCTTGCGCACGGCGGGGCCGGCGTAGGCGAGTGCGAAGGCGGCTTCGTCGATCGCGCTGCCGGTGCTGGCGGCATCGCGCACCGGCGCTGCGGTTGGAGCAGCGGCAGGCGCAGCCGGTGCGGCTGCAGCCGTCGCTGCGGGCGCATCGCCGGTCGCCAATGACAGGATCACGCTGCCCTCGCTGACCTTGTCGCCGAGCTTGATCGTGATGGCCTGCACGACACCCGACAGCGGCGCGGGCACATCCATCGTGGCCTTGTCGGATTCGAGCGAGACCAGCGGATCCTCGGCCTTCACGGTGTCGCCGACCTTGACGAAGATCTCGATGACCGGCACGTCGCTGAAGTCGCCGATGTCCGGAACCTTGATGTCGATTGCGTTGCTCATGTCGTGCCTCAGACGGTCCAGGGGGCTGCGCGCTCGGCGTCGAGCCCGTATTTCTCGATGGCCTCGGCGACGACCGCGTGCTTGATCACGCCGTCGTCGGCCAGCGCCTTGAGCGCGGCCACGGCCACGTGCCAGCGGTCGACCTCGAAGAAGCGGCGCAGCTTGCGGCGGTAGTCGCTGCGCCCGAAGCCGTCGGTGCCGAGCACGGTGTAGCGGCGGCCGGCGGCCTGCACGTATTCGCGCACCTGGTCGGCGTAGTTGCGCATGTAGTCGGTGGCGGCGACGACGGGGCCGTCGTGGCCTTCGAGGCATTGCTCGACGTGGCTCTTGCGCGCGGGTTCGGTCGGATGCAGCCGGCTCCAGCGCTCGGCGGCCATGCCGTCGCGGCGCAGCTCGTTGTAGCTGGTGGCACTCCACACGTCAGAGGCGACGCCGAAGTCGGTCTTCAGCAGTTCGGCCGCGGCCATCACTTCGCGCAGGATGGTGCCGCTGCCCATGAGCTGCACGCGGTGGCCCTTCTTGGGCGTCTTGCCGCCGTCGCCGAGCTGGTAGAGGCCCTTGAGGATGCCCGCCTCGCTGCCCTCGGGCATGCCGGGGTGCGGGTAGTTCTCGTTCATGAGGGTGATGTAGTAGTACACGTCCTCCTGCTCGGCGTACATGCGGCGCATGCCGTCGCGCACGATGACGACCACCTCGTAGGCGAAGGTGGGGTCGTACGAGATGCAGTTGGGGATGGTGCCGGCCAGGATGTGGCTGTGGCCGTCCTCGTGCTGCAGGCCTTCGCCGTTGAGCGTGGTGCGGCCCGCGGTGCCGCCGAGCAGGAAGCCGCGCGCGCGGATGTCGCCGGCCAGCCAGGCGAGGTCGCCCACGCGCTGCAGGCCGAACATCGAGTAGTAGATGTAGAACGGGATCATCGGCACGTTGTTCGTGCTGTACGAGGTGGCCGCGACGATCCAGCTGGACATCGCGCCGCCTTCGTTGATGCCTTCCTGCAGCACCTGGCCGTCCTTCGATTCGCGGTAGTACATGAGCTGGTCGGCGTCCTGCGGCTTGTAGAGCTGGCCGAGCGAGGACCAGATGCCGAGCTGGCGGAACATGCCTTCCATGCCGAAGGTGCGCGACTCGTCGGGCACGATGGGCACGATGTGCTTGCCGATCGCCTTGTCGCGCACCAGCGTGCCGAGCATCTGCACGAAGGCCATGGTGGTGGAGATCTCGCGCTCGCCGGTGTCCTTGAGCAAGCGCTCGAAGGTGGCCAGCGGCGGGATCTCGAGCGCGCTCGACTTGCGGCGGCGCTGCGGCAGGTAGCCGCCGAGCGCGACGCGGCGCTCGCGCAGGTACTTCATCTCCGGGCTGTCTTCGGGCAGCTTGACGAAGGGCACGTGGGGCAGGTCGGCGTCGGACACCGGGATCTGGAAGCGGTCGCGGAAATTGCGCAGCGCGTCCTGCGTCATCTTCTTGGCCTGGTGGGCGATCATCTGGCCTTCGCCGGATTCGCCCATGCCGTAGCCCTTGACGGTCTTGGGCAGGATCAGCGTGGGCTGGCCCTTGTGCTTGACGGCGGCGGCATAGGCGGCAAAGACTTTCTGCGGATCGTGGCCGCCGCGGGTCAGCGCCCAGATGTCGTCGTCGCTCATGTCGGCGACCAGTGCCTTCGTCTCGTCGTACTTGCCGAAGAAATGCTCGCGCACGTAGGCGCCGCTCTTGCTCTTGAAGTCCTGGTACTCGCCATCGACGCATTCCTCCATGCGCTGCAACAGCTTGCCGCTGTGGTCCTTGGCGAGCAGCGCGTCCCAGCCGCTGCCCCACAGCACCTTGATGACGTTCCAGCCGGCGCCGCGGAACACGCTCTCGAGTTCCTGCACGATCTTGCCGTTGCCGCGCACCGGGCCGTCCAGGCGCTGCAGGTTGCAGTTGATGACGAACACGAGGTTGTCGAGGCTCTCGCGGCCGGCCAGCGAGATGGCGCCAAGGGATTCGGGCTCGTCCATTTCGCCGTCGCCCATGAAGGCCCAGACCTTGCGCGGCGCCGTGTCGGCCAGGCCGCGGCCGTGCAGGTACTTGAGGAAGCGCGCCTGGTAGATCGCCATCAACGGACCGAGGCCCATCGAGACGGTGGGGAACTGCCAGAAGTCGGGCATGAGCCACGGATGCGGATAGGACGGGATGCCGTGGCCATCGGCTTCCTGGCGGTAGTTGAGCAACTGCTGCTCGGTGAGGCGGCCTTCGAGGAAGGCGCGGGCATAGATGCCGGGCGAGCTGTGGCCCTGGATGAAGAGCAGGTCGCCGCCGTGCGTGTCGGTGGCCGCGTGCCAGAAGTGGCCGAAGCCGATGTCGTAGAGCGTGGCGGCCGACTGGAAGCTCGCGATGTGGCCGCCGAGTTCGGACGAGTCCTTGTTGGCGCGCAGGATGATTGCCATCGCGTTCCAGCGGATGATCGAGCGCAGGCGGTGCTCGATCGCGCGGTCGCCGGGGTTCTTCTCTTCGCGCTCCGGCGCGATGGTGTTGCGGTAGGCGGTGTTGAGCGAACGCGGCGTGTAGACGCCGTCGCGCCGGCCTTCGTCGACCAGGCGATTGAGCAGGAAGTTGGCCCTCTCATTGCCACGGTGTTGCTGGACCGCGCTGAGTGCGTCCACCCATTCGCCTGTCTCGGTGGGATCGAGGTCGCCCGTCGTGCTCATCGTTGTCTCCTGTGTCATGGACCCGTGCCGCATCGGGTGATGCGACCGGCCCACGGACAGAGCAACGGGTGTGCCATGCCTCGACCGAGGCAAGCGGCGAGCTAAGTTATTGATTTATCAGGGCTTCATGCACGCATGCGGGACGGCGTTGCCGGCAACCCGTGCGCAGGGTGAGCGCGGCGCCCGGACCACCGGATGCGCGACTGCGTGCAAACCCTGAGAGAGGCGCGACGGCGGCGCCGCGCGCGCGATCGCGACTAACGCGCCGGCACCGGCATGAGCGCGGCGGCGGGATCCTCGGCCTCGAGCACCTGCTGCGCCCAGGCCTCGAGCTTGCCCGCGTCGGCGCGCAGCACTTCCTGCTTGACCGCGAGGATCTGCGAGGGGTGCATCGAGAAGCTGCGCAGGCCGAGGCCGAGCAGCAAGCGCGTGAATACGATGTCGCCGGCCATTTCGCCGCACACGCTGACGCCCTTGCCCTGGCGCCGGCACTCGGCGATGGTGTCGGCGACCAGGCGCAGCACGGCGGGATGGGCCGGATCGTAGAGATGCGCCACCGATTCGTCGGCGCGGTCGATGGCCAGCGTGTACTGGATCAGGTCGTTGGTGCCGATCGACAGGAAATCGAAGTGCTTGAGGAAGGTCTTGAGCGTGAGCGCGGCGGCCGGGATCTCGATCATCGCGCCGAGCTTGACCGCGCCATGCACCGCGCCGCGGTTGTCGAGCTCGGCGCGTGCGAAGTCGATCAGCGAGATGGTCTGGCGAATCTCGCTCGCGTGCGCGAGCATCGGGATGAGCAGGTGGATCTCGCCGTGCGCGGCGGCGCGCAGGATGGCGCGCAGCTGCGTGAGGAACATGGCCGGGTCGGCCAGGCTCCAGCGGATCGCGCGCAGGCCGAGCGCCGGATTCAGGTGCGCGTCGTCGCGCACCGATTTGCCGTCGAGCGGCTTGTCGGCGCCGACATCGATGGTCCGGATGGTGACCGGCATGCCCTGCATGCCCTCGACCGCGCGCTTGTAGGCCTGGTACTGCTCCTCTTCGTCGGGCAGGCGCGTGAGACGCTGCGCCTCGCGGCCCATGAAAAGGAATTCGCTGCGGAACAGGCCGACGCCGACGGCGCCCGCCTTGACGGCGCCGATCGTGTCCTCGGGCATCTCGATGTTGGCCAGCAGGTCGACGCGCTGGCCGTCGAGCGTGACGGCCGGCTTGTGGCGCAGCCGGGCCAGCCGGCCGCGCTCGAGGTCGCCCTGGCGCTGCTTGAAGCCGTACTCGGCCAGGATGATCGGCGAGGGGTCGACAATCATCACGCCGGTGTCGCCGTCGATGATGACCCAGTCGTCCTGCCGCACCAGTTGGCTCGCGCTGCGCGCGCCGACGACGGCCGGGATGTCCATGCTGCGTGCGACGATCGCGGTGTGCGAAGTGCGCCCGCCGACGTCGGTGACGAAGCCGGCGAACACGCTCTTCTTGAACTGCAGCATGTCGGCCGGCGAGAGGTCGTGCGCGATCAGCACCAGCGGTGCATCGATCGCCTCGCTGGCGACCGGATCGTCGCCGCCCTCTTCCGTCTCGGCCGCACGCTTGCGCCGCGGCGGGGTCGGCGCCAGCACCGCGGCCGTGCCCTTCATGCGGTGCAGCAGGCGCTCGACGACCTGCTCCAGGTCGGCCTTGCGTTCGCGCAGGTACTCGTCCTCCATCTCGTCGAACTGGCGCGCGATCACTTCGAGCTGCGTGGTCAGCGCCCATTCGGCGTTGTAGAGGCGCTCGGTGATCCAGTGCTTGACGCCGCCGGTGAGGACTTCGTCCTGCAGCAGCATCTGGTGCACATCGAGCAGCGCGGCGAGTTCGTGCGGCGTGTCGTTCGGCCCCATCAGCGCAACGCTGGCCTGCAGCTTCTGCAGCTCCTCGGACACCGCGTTGCGCGCCGTGCGCACACGGTCGATCTCGGTCTCGATCTGCTCGGGCTTGATGAAATAGTGGGCCACGTCGATGCGGCTCGAGACCACCAGCACGGCGCGGCCGATGGCAATGCCACGGGCAACCGGGAGCCCGTGGACGGCAAAGGTCATTCGCCTTCTCCGAATTTGTCGTTCATCAAGGCAACGATCGCGTCCAGCGCCTCCTGCTCGCGCTCGCCCTGCGTCTCGACCTCCACCACCACGCCGAGGCCGGCGGCCAGCATCATCACGCCCATGATGCTCTTGGCATTGACGCGGCGATCGTCGCGCGCGAGCCAGACATCGCAGGGGAAGCTCCCTGCGAGCTTGGTGAGCTTGGCCGACGCACGCGCATGCAGGCCCAGCTTATTGCTGATGGTCACGGATGTCTTGGTCACTGTGCTTTCTTCTTGCCTGGTTTTGCGGTGCCGTGACCGCCACTTGCATCACACCCGCCGTCCCGCCGGTGAGCGCCCGCTGCACGAGGGTGTCGAGCGGTTCGTTGCGGTAGCTTACCGCCCGCAGCAGCATCGGCAGGTTGACGCCGGCCACCAGCCGCGAACGGATGCCGTCGACCAGCTTCTGCGCCACGTTGCAGGGCGTGGCGCCGAACACGTCGGCCAGCACCAGCACCTGGGAGCGTGGCGTGGGCAGCAGCTGCGCCAGCGTGATGCGCGCGGCACCGAGCGTTTCTTCGGGCGACACGTTGGGCAGCACGTCGAGCGCGACGATCGAGGGTTCGCAATCGGGGAACACATGCAGCGCACATTGCCGCAGCGCCTGTGCGAGCGGTGAATGGGCGATGATGAAGATGCTGTTCATGCGGATCGAAGGGGCCTGTCGATTATGCGGGGACACCCATGGGAGCAAGTGACCAGGAGACAACGCGCGGCCGGCACTCAGGGAACACGCAGGCCTTCGAAGAAAGTCTTGATCGCGTCGGCCGACGAGGGCTTTCCCAGCACGGTCGCCTGGTAGAGCGAGACCTTGCCTGCGCCCTGCTGGGCGAACCAGAGCACATGGGTCGGCGTGGCACTGGCCCCTGCGCCCTGCGCGTCGAGCCGCCCGGGCGCCGGGGAGGATGCCGCGCGCTGCACGACGGCTGCGGCTTCCTGGATCGATGCACCGGCCAGGCGGGTGCGAGTCGCTGCGCGCCAGGCGCTCATCCAGGCCTCGGCCTGCACTGTGCTGGTGGCCGTGGCATGCGCGACGGCGAAAGTGGCGCCGCCGGCCTCGCAGCCGCTCACATCCACCGCGACCGACTCCGCGCCACCGAGCGGCAGCGCGCGCGTCGCATGATCGGCCTTGCAGGGCAGAAGCGCCACCACGCCGTCCTCCCCGATCGGCACTTCACGCCAGTTGAAAGTGGGACTGCATGCGGCAAGAAAGGCCAGCGCGAGTGATGCGAAATGGGGACGGAACAGGGATGGCATGGGAAAGGCCATTATCGAGGGCGTCCTGCGCATGGCATTCCGGCGCCAAGCACGATCCTCGAAGCGGAACTAAAATGACCGGGCTTCCTCCATCCGTCTCCCCCATGAAAAAAATCATCTACGTCGCCGCAACCGCGATTGCCCTGGCCATCGGTGTGGGCGTGTATCTGAACACGGGAGCCACGGCAGCGCCGGCATCGACCTTCGTGCTGCTCGACGGCAGCAAGAAGAGCACGGACGACCTCAAGGGCAAGGTGACGCTGGTCAACTTCTGGGCCACCAGCTGTGTCACCTGCGTGGGCGAGATGCCCAAGGTGATCGCAACCTACGACAAGTACAAGAGCCAGGGCTTCGACACGCTGGCGGTCGCCATGAGCTACGACCCGCCCAGCTACGTGATCAACTATGCCGAGACGCGCAAGCTGCCGTTCAAGGTGGCGATCGACAACACCGGCGCGGTGGCCCAGGCCTGGGGCGACGTGAAGCTCACGCCGACCAGCTATGTCGTGAACAAGCACGGCGAGATCGTGAAGCGCTATGTCGGTGAACCCGACTTCGCCGAACTGCACAAGCTGATCGAGAAGCTGCTCGCCGAAGCCTAGGCTTCGCGGCTGCAGCCGCGGCGCCGCCCGTTCAGCGCTTGCGGAAGCTGTCGTGGCAGGACTTGCAGGTCTCCCCGACAGCGGCGACCGAGGTCTTGATGGCGTCCAGGTTGTTGGACTTGGCGGCTGTCGCCAGCTTGCCGGTTTCGTCCACCAGCGTGTCGCTCAATTCCTTGAACTTGGCCTGTTCCGTCCAGATCTCGGGCTTGGCCCTGCCGCCTTCGGTTCCCTGCGCATAGGCGCCGCTCCATGGCAGCTTGGCGATGGTGGCCACCAGGTCCGCATTCGCCAGTGCCGCCGCAGCGTCATAGGGCACCCGGCCATTGGCCATGGCGGCGATGCGACCGAAATGCTGGTTCTGCAGGAACATCACGCTCTGGCGATATTTGACGGCGTCTTCGGGCTTGGCAAACTGGGCGGCCGCCGGCACGGACAGCGCGGTACAGGCGGCCGCCAGCATGAACGGGACAAGGCGATTCATCGTGATTCCTTCGTCTGCTGAGCCGTCCGTGGGCCACGGCGCTGCCGGCGAGTTTAGGGGAACACGCGATTCTGCGCTCGGGACCAGGCAAGCCATGACGTGCGCGGCCGCTGAAATTTGCTAATCTGCGCATCGTGCCGCCTCGCCAACCTCTTCGATGACAGCCCCCTTCGAGCTCTCCATGCACAGCGCACGCCGGGATCGCGCCAGCCTGCCCCGCACACGGGTCTGGGACTTGCCGACGCGGCTCTTCCACTGGATCCTGGCGGTGGCCGTGGTCGGCCTGATCGCGACCGGGCTCGGCGACATCATGGAATGGCACTTTCGCCTGGGCTACGCCGTGCTGTCGCTGCTGCTGTTCCGGCTGATCTGGGGCTTCGTGGGCGGCCGGTGGTCGCGCTTTCACGCCTTCGTCTACGCGCCCTCCTCGCTCGTCGCGTATCTGCGCGGCCGAGGCCATCCGGATCACCTCATCGGCCACACGCCGCTGGGCGCGTTGTCGGTGTTCGGCGTGCTCGGCATTCTGGCGGTGCAGGTCGCGACCGGGCTGGTGTCGGACGACGAGATCTCGGCATCGGGGCCGCTCACCCGCTTCGTCTCCGACGCCGTCGTCAGCGCGGCGACGAGCTGGCACAAGGCACCGGGCAAGTGGATCGTGATCGCGCTGGCGAGCCTGCACGTGCTGGCGGTGCTTTACTACGTGTTCGTCAAGCGCCGGCCCCTGGTGCGGCCGATGATTTCAGGCGACAAGCTGATCACCGAAGGCGCGGCCCCCTCCAGCCGCGACGACGCTGCGTCGCGCCTGCTGGCGTTCGTGGTGTTCGCGCTGTGCGCGGGCTTCGCAGCATGGATCGCGTCCCTCAGAGCATGAGCAACCCGGTTTCACGTCCGCTGCCGCTCGCCGGCACCCCGGCGGTGATCCTGATCACGCCCGACGAGGCGCATGAGATCGAGGCGACGCGTGCGGTCTTTCGCGACTACGCCGCATCACTGGGCATCGATCTCGGATTCCAGAATTTCGACGAGGAACTGGCACGCCTTCCCGGGGACTATGCGGAACCGCGAGGCGCGTTGCTGCTGGCGCTGGTCGATGCGGCGCACGCATCGGGTGCGGTCGATGCGCCGCTGCTGCCGCGCGCACAGGGAGGGCTCGCGCATGTCGCAGGCTGCTGCGCGCTGCGGCCGCTCGACACGACCGACTATCCGAATGCCGCCGAGATGAAGCGCCTCTATGTGCGTCCCGCCTTCCGCGGTCTCGGCCTGGGACGGCAGTTGGCCGAGGCCATCCTGGACGCAGCACGCAGCGCGGGCTACGCCTGCGTGCTGCTGGATACGCTCGACGACATGGAGTCGGCGCGCGCGCTCTACGAAGACCTGGGCTTCGTGGAAGTGCCACCCTACTATCACAACCCGATCGCAGGGTCGCACTACCTCAAGGTCGACGTCGGCTGATCAAAAGCCCGGGAACGCGTTCGGCTTCAGGTACTCGGCGCCGTGAAGGCGCAGGGTGGAGCCGGCAGGCGCGCCAAGGGCGTTCGGCAGAAAGGTCTTCAGCGAAGTGGCGAAGTCGCCGCGGTAGGTCTTCGAGCCCTGATGCGTCAGGTTCGAATTGGCATCGATGTAGATCGATTCGCCAAGACCCGACCAGAGGCGGCAGAAGCCGTAATCCTCCGACAGGTAGCGCCGTGTCACCGGGTCCACCATGACGTCGAAGAATCTGTAGTGCCGGCCTTCGTCTGGAACGCCCAGGCTGTCGGGAACATAGCGCATTTCGGGATAGCTCTCGATCAGGCGCTCGAACACGCGGCGTTTGATGACCATGAAGCCCGTCGGCGCCTCGGTCACGCGCATGAAGCCATCGGGCTGCACGATCAGGTCGACCATGTTGGGCGTGCCGCCGGGCATCACATCGGTGTTCGCGGCGTAGCGCGTGTACGTGGCCTCGAACTGCTGTCGCGTGGTGCTGGCCGGCACACCCTCCGCGGGCCATTCCTCGCGCTTGAGCGGATAGACGCCGCACGCGATGTCGTAGTCCGACAGCAGCAGCCGGGTCGCGGCTTCCGCAGAGAAGCCGATGTCGGCATCGATCCAGAAGAGGTGCGTCCACTCGGGATGCGAAAGAAAGGTCGCGACGCAGTTGTTGCGCGCACGGGTGACCAGGCTCTCGCCTTGCTGCAGGCACAATTGCAGCCGCATGCCGGTCTGGTTGGCCAGACCGATGAAGTGCATCAGAGAAACGACATAGTTCTGGAAGAACTTGCCGTCGTGGCTCGGCGTCATGATCGCCGGCCAGAAGTTTTTTAGCTCCCTGGAATCAAGCATTTCGATTCGACGTCGTTCGTCGCTCCGAAAACTCAGGCGCGTGCCTGCGCCAACAGCGTGGCGGCGTCGCTGACTTCGAATTTGCCGGGCGCCTCGACGTTGAGCGTGGCGACCTTGCCATCCTTCACGAGCATCGAATAGCGGTTGCTGCGCACGCCCATGCCGCGTGCCGTCAGGTCGAGCGTGAGGCCGGTGGCGTTCGCGAAGGCCGCGCTGCCGTCCGCCAGCATGCGCACCTTGGTACCGGTCTTCTGGTCGCGTGCCCATGCACCCATCACGAAGGCATCGTTGACGCTCACACACCAGATCTCGTCGACGCCGGCGGCCTTGAGTTCGTCGTAATGCTGTACATAGCCCGGCACGTGCTTGGCCGAGCAGGTCGGCGTGAATGCGCCGGGCAGCGCGAACAACGCAATGGTTTTGCCTGCAGCAGCCTTGGTCACGTCGACCGGGTTCGGGCCGATGCTGCAGCCTTCGCCTTCGACCTCCGAGTATTCCTGCAGGGTGGCCGAAGGAAGGGCGTCGCCAACTTTGATCATCAAAATGCTCCCAAAAAAAAGAGCCCACATTGTGGGCTCTTTTTGCGAGGCCGTGGCGCCGGCGATCAGACCAGAACGGCCTTTTCCACCAAACGGGTCACGATCCAGTTCTTTGATTTCGAGATCGGCCGACTCTCCGTGATCTCGATGGTGTCGCCGAGCTTGTACTCGCCCTTTTCGTCGTGCGCGTGGTACTTGCTCGTCTTCGCCACGATCTTGCCGTAGAGCTCGTGCTTCACACGGCGCTCGACCAGCACGGTCACGGTCTTCTCGCGCTTGTCGCTGACCACCTTGCCGATCAAGGTGCGCTTGAGGGATTTTTTAGCTTCCGTCATGTTCACTCCTTACTTGGCGGCTTGGGTTTCTTGCTGCTTTTGCGCAAGAATGGTCTTGGCACGCGCGATGTCGCGGCGCGTGACGCGCAGCGTCGACGTGTTCGACAGTTGTTGCGTGGCTTTCTGCATGCGCAGGCCGAAATGGGCCTTCTGCAGATCCTTGATTTCGGTCTGCAGGCCGGCGACGTCCTTGTCGCGCAGCGTTGCAGCCTTCGACACCTTGACCGGCTTGGCCGCGGCGTCCTTCTTCTTGCGTGTTGCCATCAGTGTTCTCCTCGATCAGGCGCCGAGCTGGCGCGCGACGAAGGTGGTGCGCAGCGGCAGCTTGGCGGCAGCCAGGCGGAACGCTTCGCGTGCGAGTTCTTCGGGAACGCCGACGATCTCGTAGATCACCTTGCCGGGCTGGATCTCGGCGACGTAGTACTCGGGGTTGCCCTTGCCGTTACCCATCCGCACTTCGGCAGGCTTGTGCGAGATCGGCTTGTCCGGGAACACGCGAATCCAGATGCGGCCACCGCGCTTGACGTGGCGCGAAATGGCGCGACGTGCGGCTTCGATCTGGCGCGCCGTCAGGCGGCCGCGGTCGATCGACTTCAGGCCGAAGTCACCGAACGACACCGCGTTGCCGCGGGTCGCGATGCCGGTGTTGCGGCCCTTTTGTTCCTTGCGGAACTTTCTGCGTGCAGGTTGCAGCATTTTTCTTACTCCGTAGTTCTAAGACCGATCACTCGGTCTTGGCACCGTCAGCTGCTGCAGCTGGCGCGGCTTTGCGTACGCGCTTAACGGCGGGTTTCGAGTCTGCACCCGGGGCGCCAGGGGCTGCACCGGTGGCTTCTGCGGGCTTGTCGCTGCCATCGGCCGGCGCGACGTTGCCGCCGATCGGGCCTCGGGCACCGGCGCGCGGGCCGGGGCCACGGCGGTCGGAACCGGGACGGTCGCCACCCGGGCGGCCATCGCGGCGCGGACCGCGCGGGCGACGCTCTTCGTCGGGACGCGGCGTCTCGACGGCGGGCAGGTCGTTGCGGCCCAGCGTATCGCCCTTGTAGACCCAGACCTTGACACCGATGACGCCGTAGGTGGTCTTGGCTTCCGAGGTGCCGTAGTCGATGTCGGCGCGCAGCGTATGCAGCGGCACGCGGCCTTCGCGGTACCACTCGGTGCGCGCGATTTCGATGCCGTTCAGGCGGCCGGCCGACATGATCTTGATGCCCTGGGCACCCAGACGCATCGCGTTCTGCATCGCACGCTTCATGGCGCGGCGGAACATGATGCGCTTCTCGAGCTGCTGCGTGATGCTGTCGGCGATCAGTTGGGCATCGATTTCGGGCTTGCGCACTTCTTCGATGTTGACCGCGACCGGCACGCCGAGCTGGCGGCCGAGTTCACGCTTGAGGTTCTCGATGTCTTCGCCCTTCTTGCCGATCACGACGCCCGGACGTGCCGAGTAGATCGTGATGCGGGCGTTCTTGGCGGGACGCTCGATCAGCACGCGCGAAACGGAGGCGTTCTTGAGCTTCTTCTTCAGGTACTCGCGCACCTTGATGTCTTCGGCCAGCATGCCCGCGAAATCACGGTTGCTCGCGTACCAGCGGCTGGACCAGTTACGGCTGACCGCAAGGCGGAAGCCGGTGGGGTGGATCTTCTGTCCCATATTCTTCCAGGCCTCTTAGTTGCCGACCGTCACGTACACATGGCACGTGGGCTTGCTGATGCGATTGCCGCGACCCTTGGCGCGCGCGGTGAAGCGCTTGAGCGTGGCGCCCTGCTCGACGTAGATGGTCTTGACCTTCAACTCGTCGATGTCGGCGCCGTCGTTGTGCTCGGCGTTGGCGATGGCCGATTCGAGCACCTTCTTGACGATCACAGCGGCCTTCTTCTGCGTGAACTGCAGGATGTTGAGCGCTTGATCGACCTTCTTGCCGCGGATCAGATCGGCGACCAGACGGCCCTTGTCGACCGAAAGGCGGACGCCGCGGAGGACTGCACGTGTTTCAGACATGGTCGTTCCTTACTTCTTCTGGACTTTCTTGTCCGCGGGGTGCCCCTTGAACGTGCGCGTGAGCGCAAATTCGCCGAGCTTGTGGCCGACCATCTGGTCGGTGATGTAGACAGGCACGTGCTGCTTGCCGTTGTGAACGGCGATGGTCAGGCCGATGAATTCGGGCAGCACCATCGAACGGCGCGACCAGGTCTTGATCGGCTTCTTGTCCTTGGTCGTCACGGCCTTGTCGGCCTTGGCCACCAGATGGTGGTCGACGAACGGACCCTTTTTGAGAGAGCGAGTCATTGTGCTGTCCCTTACTTCTTGCGACGCGACACGATGAAGACTTGCGTGCGCTTGTTGTTGCGGGTGCGATAACCCTTGGTGAGATTGCCCCAGGGGTCGACAGGATGGCGGCCTTCGCCGGTCTTGCCTTCGCCGCCACCGTGCGGGTGGTCGACCGGGTTCATCACCACGCCGCGAACGGTCGGGCGAATGCCCATCCAGCGCTTCACACCGGCCTTGCCGAGTTGACGCAGGCTGTGCTCTTCGTTGGCCACTTCGCCGATGGTCGCACGGCATTCGACGTGAATGCGGCGGACTTCGCCCGAGCGCATGCGGACCTGGGCGTAGACGCCTTCGCGCGCCAGCAGCGTGGCCGACGTGCCAGCCGAACGGGCGATCTGCGCGCCCTTGCCGGGCTGCAGTTCGATGCAGTGAATGGTCGAGCCCACCGGGATGTTGCGGATCGGCAGCGTGTTGCCGGCGCGGATCGGGGCTTCCGAACCGCTCAGCAGCGTTGCGCCGGCTTCCAGACCGCGCGGGGCGATGATGTAGCGGCGTTCTCCGTCGGCATAGCACACGAGCGCGATGTGGGCGGTGCGGTTCGGGTCGTATTCGATGCGTTCGACCTTGGCCGGGATGCCGTCCTTGTTGCGCACGAAGTCCACCACGCGGTAGTGGTGCTTGTGCCCACCGCCCTTGTGACGGGTCGTGATGTGGCCGTTGTTGTTGCGGCCGGCCTTCTGGAATTGCGGCTCCAGCAGGGCTGCATGCGGCGCACCCTTGTAGAGGTGGTCCCGCGAGATCTTCACCGCGCCGCGTTGGCCCGGCGAAGTGGGTTTCATCTTGATGACGGCCATGATTAAGCGCCTTCCCCAGCGAGGTTGAGCTCTTGACCGGCCTTGAGCGTCACATAGGCCTTGCGAATGTTGTCGCGGCGGCCGATGGACTTGCCAAAGCGCTTGGTCTTGCCCTTGGTGTTGAGCACCGACACGCCCTGGACCTCGACCTTGAACATCAGTTCGACGGCGGCCTTGATCTCGGGCTTGGTGGCGTCCTGCAACACCTTGAAAGTGACTGCGTTCGACTTCTCGCCGACCATCGTGGCCTTCTCGGACACGATCGGGGCGACCAGAACGCTCATCAGGCGACCTTCGTCGAACTGACGTTGTTGCGGCGTCGGATTCATGCGGCTCATGCGAACATCTCCTTGAGCTTGTCGACGGCGCCCTTGGTGACCAGCACCTTCTTGTAATGCACCAGCGACACCGGATCGGCGTAACGCGGTTCGACCACAAGCACGTTGATCAGGTTGCGCGAAGCCAGGTACAGGTTCTCGTCGACTTCCTCGGCGATCACGAGCACGGAGTCGAGATTCATCGCCTTGAACTTGGCGGCCAGTGCCTTGGTCTTGGGCGAATCGACCTTGATCGAATCGACCACGGCCAGACGGCCTTCGCGGGCGAGCTGCGAGAAGATGGAGGCCATGCCGGCGCGGTACATCTTCTTGTTGATCTTCTGCGAGAAGTTTTCGTCGGGCATGTTCGGGAAAATCCGGCCGCCTCCGCGCCACAGCGGCGAGGACGTCATACCGGCACGGGCGCGGCCCGTTCCCTTTTGCTTGAACGGCTTCTTGGTCGAGTGCTTGACCTGTTCGCGGTCCTTCTGGGCACGCGTGCCCTGGCGCGCGTTGGCCTGGAATGCGACGACGATCTGGTGCACCAGGTCCTCGTTGTAGTCACGGCCGAACACGGTCTCGGGGGCGTCGTACTTCGACGCGGCCTGGCCCTGTTCGTTCAGGAGTTCGAGTTGCATTGCTTTCGCTCCTTAAGCCGCAGGGGCCGCTTGCGACTTGGCCTTGACGGCCGGGCGCACGGTGACGAAGCCACCCTTCGAGCCCGGAATCGCGCCCTTGATCAGCAGCAGCTGACGGGCTTCGTCGATGCGGATCACGTCGAGGTTCTGGGTGGTCACGGTGACGTCGCCGAGATGGCCCGTCATGCGCTTGCCCGGGAACACGCGGCCCGGATCCTGCGCCATGCCGATCGAGCCCGGAACGTTGTGCGAACGGCTGTTGCCGTGCGACGCGCGTTGCGAGCTCATGTTGTGGCGCTTGATCGTGCCGGCGAAGCCCTTGCCGATCGAGGTGCCCTGCACGTCGACCTTCTGGCCGACCGCGAACACGCTGCTCACTGCGATCGCGCCGCCAGCCTTGTGCTGGGCGGCCGCATCGGCGGTGACACGGAATTCCTGGATGATTTCACCAGCTTCGACGCCCGCCTTGGCGAGGTGGCCGGCTTGCGGCTTGGTCACGCGCGATGCCTTGCGCGAACCGAACGTCACTTGCAGCGCGACGTAGCCATCAGTCTCTTGGGTTTTGATCTGGGTCACGCGGTTGTTGGACACATCCACCACCGTGACGGGAACTGCATCCCCGTCATCGGTGAAGAGACGCATCATCCCCACCTTGCGGCCCAGCAACCCGAGGGAGTTGCTCAGACTCATTTTTTTCTCCAAAAATGGAATCCTCTCCCGCCGCTGTCACTTCAATTGGCGACAGCGTTTGGTATGCGAGAGAAGGTTGATAAAGCCCTGCACCAAGAAGCGCCCGCATAGGACGCAAGTTAGGCAGAGCCGGCGATTATAGCCCGGCTACCAACATAGGCGCAATACAAACAAAGCCTGCATGCATCGCTGCATGCAGGCTTCATGAGCTCAGTGCCGTGGGCTTACTGCAGCTTGATCTCGACGTCCACGCCGGCCGGCAGGTCGAGCTTCATCAGCGCGTCCACGGTCTTGTCGGTGGGGTCGACGATGTCCATCAGGCGCTGGTGCGTGCGGATCTCGAACTGGTCGCGGCTCGTCTTGTTGACGTGCGGCGAACGCAGGATGTCGAAACGCTTCATGCGGGTCGGCAGCGGCACGGGGCCCTTGACGATGGCGCCGGTGCGCTTGGCGGTGTCCACGATCTCGGCCGCCGACTGGTCGATCAGCTTGTAGTCGAACGCCTTCAGGCGGATGCGGATTTTTTGCTTGGTGGCCATGGTGATTCCTTTGTGCGTTCGAATCAGATGTCGAGGATCTTCGCCACCACGCCCGAGCCCACGGTGCGTCCGCCTTCGCGGATCGCGAAGCGCAGGCCTTCTTCCATGGCGATCGGGTTGATCAGCTTGACCGTGATGCTCACGTTGTCCCCGGGCATGACCATTTCCTTGTCCTTGGGCAGCTCGATGGCGCCAGTCACGTCCGTCGTGCGGAAGTAGAACTGCGGGCGGTAGTTGTTGAAGAAGGGCGTGTGGCGACCGCCTTCGTCCTTGCTCAGCACGTACACCTCGGCGGTGAAGTGCGTGTGCGGCTTGATGGAGCCGGGCTTGCACAGCACCTGGCCGCGCTCGACTTCTTCACGCTTGGTGCCACGCAGCAGCACGCCCACGTTGTCGCCCGCCTGGCCCTGGTCCAGGAGCTTGCGGAACATCTCGACGCCGGTGCAGGTGGTCTTGACGGTCGGGCGGATGCCGACAATCTCGATTTCCTCGCCGACCTTGATGACGCCGCGCTCGACGGCGCCAGTCACCACGGTGCCGCGTCCGGAGATGGAGAAGACGTCTTCGACGGGCATCAGGAAGGTGCCGTCGACCGCGCGCTCGGGCGTGGGGATGTAGCTGTCGAGGGCGTCGGCCAGCTTCATGATGGCTTCTTCACCGAGCTTGCCCTTGTCGCCTTCGAGGGCGAGCTTGGCCGAGCCGTGGATGATGGGGGTGTCGTCGCCGGGGAATTCGTACTTGTCGAGCAGCTCGCGCACTTCCATTTCAACGAGCTCGAGCAGTTCGGCGTCGTCGACCATGTCGCACTTGTTGAGGAAGACGATGATGTAGCCGACACCGACCTGGCGCGCCAGCAGGATGTGCTCGCGGGTCTGGGGCATGGGGCCGTCGGCGGCCGAGCAGACCAGGATGGCGCCGTCCATCTGGGCGGCACCGGTGATCATGTTCTTGACGTAGTCGGCGTGGCCCGGGCAGTCGACGTGCGCGTAGTGGCGGTTGGCCGTTTCGTATTCGACGTGGGCGGTGTTGATGGTGATGCCGCGCGCCTTTTCTTCGGGCGCCGCGTCGATCTGGTCGTAGGCCTTGGCTTCGCCGCCGAACTTGGCAGACAGCACGGTCGCAATGGCCGCCGTCAGCGTCGTCTTGCCATGGTCAACGTGACCGATCGTGCCCACGTTCACGTGCGGCTTCGTGCGGGTGAATTTTCCTTTTGCCATTTTCTATCCTTGAAAGAGCAGTGCCCGTGTACGGTTTAACGTCTGCACCATGTTGCTGATTCCCTCGCCACGGGCAACGAGAGGCACACGATCGCAGACAACAAAAAATCAACCAGCGCGCAGCCTGGGGGCGAGCCTCATTTCGCGCGGGAAGCGACGATCGCCTCGGCCACATTGCGCGGCGCTTCGGCGTAGTGCTTGAACTCCATCGTGTAGGTGGCACGACCCTGGGACATCGAGCGCAGCGTCGTCGAGTAGCCGAACATTTCCGACAGCGGCACTTCGGCCTTGATGGCCTTGCCACCGCCCATCATGTCTTCCATGCCCTGGACCATGCCGCGGCGCGAGGACAGATCGCCCATCACGTTGCCGGCGTAGTCTTCCGGCGTCTCGACTTCCACGGCCATCATCGGCTCGAGGATCACTGGGTTGGCCTTGCGGCAGCCTTCCTTGAAACCGAAGATCGCGGCCATCTTGAACGCCATTTCGTTCGAGTCCACGTCGTGGTACGAGCCGAAGTGCAGCGTGACCTTGACGTCGACCACCGGGTAGTTGGCGAGCACGCCCTGGCCCAGCGCTTCGATCACGCCCTTCTCGACGGCCGGGATGTATTCGCGAGGAACCACGCCGCCCTTGATGGCGTCGACGAACTCGAAGCCCTTGCCGGCTTCCTGCGGCTCGATCTTGAGCACGACGTGGCCGTACTGGCCCTTGCCACCCGACTGGCGCACGAATTTGCCTTCGGCGTCTTCGACCGTCTTGCGAATGGTCTCGCGGTAAGCCACCTGCGGCTTGCCGACGTTGGCCTCGACACCGAACTCGCGCTTCATGCGGTCCACGATGATTTCGAGGTGCAGCTCGCCCATGCCGGCGATGATGGTCTGACCCGATTCCTCGTCGGTCTTGACGCGGAAGGACGGATCTTCCTGAGCCAGGCGCTGCAGCGCGATGCCCATCTTCTCCTGGTCGGCCTTGGTCTTGGGCTCCACGGCCTGCGAGATCACCGACTCCGGGAAGACCATGCGCTCGAGCGTCACGATCGAGGTCGGATCGCACAGGGTCTCACCCGTGGTCACTTCCTTCAAGCCCACGCAGGCAGCGATGTCGCCGGCGCGGATTTCGCTGACTTCTTCGCGGTTGTTCGCATGCATCTGGACGATCCGGCCGATGCGCTCCTTCTTGCCGCGCACCGGGTTGTAGACGCTGTCGCCCTTGCTCAGCACGCCGGAATAGACACGCACGAAGGTCAGTTGGCCGACGAACGGGTCGGTCATGAGCTTGAACGCCAGTGCCGAGAATTTCTCGTTGTCGTCTGCCTTGCGGGTGACGGGCGCCTCGTCCTCGTCGGTGCCGGTGACGGGCGGAATGTCGGTCGGCGCGGGCATGTATTCGATGACCGCGTCGAGCATCGCCTGCACGCCCTTGTTCTTGAAGGCCGAGCCGCACAACATCGGCTGGATCTCGCCGGCGATGGTGCGCTGCCGGATGCCCGCCTTGATTTCGGCCTCGGTCAGCGCCTCGCCTTCGAGGTACTTGTTCATGAGCTCTTCGCTCGATTCAGCAGCGGCCTCGACCAGCTTTTCGTGGTACTCGGCGCAGACCTTGGCCAGATCGGCCGGAATCTCGCCATACTTGAAGGTCACACCCTTGTCTTCGTCCCAGATGATCGATTTCATCTTGACGAGGTCGACCACACCCTGGAAGCGCTCTTCGGCGCCGATCGGGATCTGGATCACGACGGGGTTGGCCTTCAGGCGGTCGACCATCATCTGGCGCACGCGCAGGAAGTCGGCACCGGTACGGTCCATCTTGTTGACGAACGCGAGACGCGGAACCTTGTACTTGTTGGCCTGGCGCCAGACCGTTTCGGACTGGGGCTGGACACCGCCGACGGCGTCATACACCATCACGGCGCCATCGAGCACGCGCATCGAGCGCTCGACTTCGATCGTGAAGTCCACGTGGCCCGGGGTGTCGATGATGTTGATGCGATGTTCGTCGAACGTGCCGGCCATGCCCTTCCAGAAGCAGGTGGTGGCCGCGGACGTGATCGTGATGCCGCGCTCCTGCTCCTGCTCCATCCAGTCCATCGTCGCGGCGCCATCGTGCACTTCGCCGATCTTGTGGTTCACACCGGTGTAGAAAAGGATGCGCTCGGTCGTCGTGGTCTTGCCGGCGTCGATGTGCGCGGAGATACCGATGTTGCGGTATCGCTCGATGGGGGTCTTGCGTGCCATGAAAATACTCCGTTAACGGATGAAAGCCCGTCCACCGCGCTCGGTGGATCGGGCTTCCAGCCTGTCTTGATTGGGGGACGGCTCTTAGAAGCGGAAGTGGCTGAAGGCCTTGTTCGCTTCGGCCATGCGATGCACCTCATCGCGCTTCTTCATGGCGCCGCCACGACCTTCCGTGGCTTCCATGAGTTCGTTGGCCAGACGCAGGGCCATCGACTTCTCGCCGCGCTTGCGCGCTGCTTCTTTGATCCAGCGCATCGACAGCGCCAGGCGGCGCACGGGACGCACTTCGACGGGCACCTGGTAATTGGCGCCACCGACGCGGCGCGACTTCACTTCGACCATCGGCTTCACATTGTTGATGGCCATGGTGAAGGCTTCGACCGGGTCCTTGCCCGGGTTCTTCTTCTCGATCTGGTCGAGCGCGCCATAGATGATGCGCTCGGCGATCGCCTTCTTGCCGCCTTCCATGATCACGTTCATGAATTTCGACAGCTCGACATTGCCGTACTTCGGGTCCGGCAGGATTTCACGTTTGGGAACTTCGCGACGACGTGGCATTTTTCTAACCTCTTTGCTTCAGTTGGCGCCGCTTTTTGCGGCACCGCGAGAGCCAACAAGAACTCTCACTTACTCGACCCAACAGCGGGTCACTTCGTCCGATGCGCCCGCCAAGGCACGCCGAACACCGTGGATGAAACCTGAAAGCCTTAAGCCTTCTTGGGGCGCTTTGCGCCGTACTTGGAACGCGACTGCTTGCGGTCTTTCACGCCTTGCAAGTCGAGCGAACCGCGCACGATGTGATAGCGCACGCCGGGCAAGTCCTTGACACGACCGCCGCGAACCAGCACCACGCTGTGTTCCTGCAGGTTGTGGCCTTCACCGCCGATGTAGGAGATGACTTCGAAGCCGTTGGTCAGGCGCACCTTGGCGACCTTGCGCAGCGCCGAGTTCGGCTTCTTGGGGGTCGTGGTGTAGACCCGGGTGCAGACGCCACGACGTTGCGGCGAGTTCTGCATGGCAGGGCTCTTCGACTTGATCTTTTCGACCTCGCGACCCTGACGCACCAGTTGATTGATGGTTGGCATGAATGAATAAGTCCCAAAACTCCGGCAATGCGACCCTCATCGTGACATGAGGTACCGGAAGATGACGAAAACGTGAAACCCTTCGGATTTTTCCGAAAAGCCAAAGATTATAGCACTGGCAGAGCTCGCCCCCAGGCTTCGCGCACTTCGTGTCGCTTCGCCTTCCCCCTACCGGGGGCGCTGCCGGCGGCCCGGCAGCGCCGGTTCCACGGCAGCCCACGAACGCGGCGCGCTGCGCGCGGCCGCTGAAAGAAAAATTCACTGGTCTTCGGTCTTGGCCGGCAAAGCCCGGCCCCCTGGTGAAACACCGCGGATCCGGCTCCGCCGGTCCGCCGGTGTTGCCCCCGGCAGGGGGAAGGCGAAGCGACACGAAGTGCGCGTAGCCTGGGGGTGAGCCTACTTTATCCAGAGTCGCACGGCATCCCAGGCGCGACCCAGCACGCCTGCCTGCTCCACAGGCTCGAGCGCGACCAGCGGCACTTCCGCGATCTGCTGGTCGGCCAGGCTGACCTTGAGCGAACCGACCGGCTGATAGCGCGCGAATGGCGCGACCAGCGGATCAGGACGTGCGACCTGGGTCTTGATCTTGCCTGCAGACCCTGCGGGAACGTCCACCACGATGGCTTCCTGGCGGCCCAGCTTAATGGTGTTCGCCTTGCCCTTCCAGACCGGAGGGGTCGCGACGGCTTGATTGGCGTCGAACAGGCGGACCGCGTCATAGGCGGTGTAGCCCCAGTTCAGCAGCTTCTGCGACTCGTTGGCTCGCATATTTTCGCTCGACGCTCCCAGGAGAATCGCGAGCAGACGCCGGCCACCACCGCCCAGATTCGGGAATTCACGCTTGGCGGTCACGACCATGCCATAGCCGGCCGCTTCGGTATGGCCGGTCTTGAGGCCATCGACGGTCGGGTCGCGAAACAGCAGCACATTGCGGTTGGTGTCGTTGGTCGACGGCGTGCCGGGATAGCGGTACTTCTTGATGGCGGAATAGTGCGTGTATTCCGGAAAATCCCGGATCAGATGGCTCGCCAGAATGCTGAGGTCACGCGCTGTGGTGGTGTGTCCCGGCGCCGTGGTGCCTTCAGGGTTCTTGTAGGTCGTGTTCTTCATGCCGAGCGCCTTGGCCTGCTCGTTCATGAGCTCGACGAAGTGCTCGACCGTGCCGCCGACCGCCTCGGCCAGAACGATCGTCGCATCGTTGGCCGACTGCACGACCAGCCCCTTGATGAGATCCTCGACCGGCACCTGCATCTTGGGGTCGATGAACATCCGCGAACCGGGCATCTTCCAGGCGCGGGTGCTGACCGGCAAGGTCTGTTCCAGCGTGATTTTCCTGGCCTTGAGCGCGTCGAAGACCAGGTAGGTGGTCATCAGCTTGGTGAGCGAGGCGGGCTCGACCGGACTGTCAATGTCCTTCTGCGTCAGGATCTGGTTGGCCGTCACGTCGAGCAGCAGATAGCTCCGCGCGGCGACTTCGGGCGGCGCCGGCGTCTGGGCCCCCACGAGCATGCAAAAAGATGCAGAGGCGGCACATATCAGCGCGCGCAACACGCCGGAAAAACGATACATGGGGGATGGGAGGAGACGAAAGGCTAGCCCGCGCGAAGGTGGCGGACGACGAGATTCTTGAGCAGCGGCAATTGTCCGTGAAAGAAATGGCCGCCTCCGGGGATGACTGTGACGGGAAGTGACTGCGGGCGCGCCCAATCCATCACGGCAGCGAGCGGCACCGTATCGTCCTGTTCGCCGTGCACGATGAGCGCGCGTTCATGCGATGCCGCAGGCAAGGTCGCAACCGGGAAACGCGAAGCCGCCGTTCCGACGAGCACCAGATGGCGGACATCGCGCGCCACCCACAGCCTCTCGACAGCGCAGCTCGCAACGAAGGCGCCGAACGAGAAGCCGGCGATGGCCAGGGGGCCTTCGGGCGCTATTTGCTCGACAACGGCCAGCATGTCCTCGCACTCGCCGCGTCCTTCGTCATGAACGCCTTCGCTGGCACCGACCCCACGGAAGTTGAAGCGCACCGCATTCCATCCGCAGGCAACGAACGCCCGCGCCAGCGTCTGCACCACCTTGTTGTCCATGGTGCCGCCGAAGAGCGGATGTGGATGGGTGATCAGCGCCACGCCGAGTGCCGGCGCACCTTCGGCCGCCGAATCGCGAAGTGCTTCGATGGCGCCCGCTGCGCCTTGCAGCCGAAGCTTTTCGGTATGGGAGTTCATGGACGCCTGCTCAGCGCCCCACATCCGGCGGCAGCAACAAACGCTCGACCACCTTCCCGTGCTTCAGATGCGATTCGACGATCTCGTCGATGTCGTCCTCGTCGACGAAGGTGTACCAGGCCGCCTCGGGATAGACCACGGCCACGGGGCCGCCCGCGCAGCGGTCGAGGCATCCCGACTTGTTGACGCGAACCTTGCCGGGCCCGGCCAGCCCGGCCTCCTTCACCCGCGCCTTGCAGCGATCGAAACCTTGCTGTGCATCGTGCTTCGAGCAGGAGTCCTCTCCGTTCTTGCGTTCGTTCAGGCAGAAGAAGATGTGGCGACCGTAGTAGCCGCGCGGGGAGGAAGTGCTGGAACTGGACATCGGATCCTTCTGTAGAGCAACAGTCTAGTGGGGCCTCGCGCGGCGCGACAGCGCAACGAGCACATAGCCGAGCGTTGCGAATGGCCAAACCCAGCCGAGCCATTGCGCCAGACCATGGAAGCGGATGAAGCGGCCTTGCTCCCAGGTCGCCAGCGTCTGTGCGAAGTAGGCGCTTTCCGGCGCCTGATTCAACAGGCTCAGGTGCACCACGAGTGCGACGAGCAGCAACGCCGCGCAGAGCCGGCGAGGCACCGCCAGTAGCAGCACTCCGACGAACAACGCGGCCGCGATCCCGGCCTGCACCGGCAGGCTCAGCCATGCCCAGGCGTGCGAGGGTCCATAGCTCAATGCCGCGGACAGGGCCGTGACCGCCACACCGGTCATCAGCGTCAGCGGAAGCAGGATGGCGCGTCGCGCGATCGAACGGGTCACCAGGAAGGCCAGCAGGCACGGCACCAGCGCACCCAGCATGACGCACAACAGTTCCACGCCGGGCACCAGCGGCTCCAACTCGAACTGGCGCAGCGGCATCCAGTCGATGAAGGGTGTGTCCAGAAGCCATTCGGCGATCGCCGTTTCCAGGCGCTCGAACACCTGTCCCAGCCCGAAAGTGACGGCAGCCGGGAAGAGCAGCGCGATCGGCCACAACGCGAGCAACACCAGCCCACCGCGCGCATCCTCGATGAACCAGTTGGCACGGGTCCGGTGCCAGTGCGCCACGGCCCCCACACGCTCGAGCGCCGCCGCCAGCACTGCGCCGACCAGCGTGCCGAGGCTGTTCAGCCCGAGGTCGACATTGGAGGGAATGCGCGCCGGAAGATAGCTCTGCAATGTCTCCATGCAGAACGAAATCGCCACGCCTGCGACGGTGGCGCGCAATACGGCGCGCACACCGCCCGCGGCCGGCCGGGTGCGCAGCACGACGATCGCAGCCAGGAAACCGAGCGGCATGTAGCCGACGACATTGATGCCGAAGTCGAACCCGGTCCAGTACTTGGGCCACGGCGCCGCAAGATAGGCCCAGGGCGCGATGCCCTGATCGCGCCAGTCGGCGAAGGGATAGAGGCTCGCATAGACGATCAGCGCGGCATAGGCGAGCGCAAGAGGCAATGCCGCGGACTTGTGCTGCGTTGCCACGGCGCTCAGAAAGGCTTGACCACGACCAGGATCACGATGCCCAGCAGCAGAAGCACCGGCAACTCGTTGAACCACCGGTACCAGCGGTGACTGCGCCGATCGGTTCCCGCGATGAAACGGCGCAGCAGCACGCCGCAGCCGTGGTGATAGCCGATCACCACCAGAACCAGCGCCAGCTTGGCATGCATCCAGCCATTGCCCGGTCCGCGTCCGATCCCGTAGCCGAGCCAGAGCCACAGCCCGAAGCCGAGGGCCGGTACGGCCAGGAAGGTGGTGAACCGGAACAGCTTGCGCGCCATGAGGAGGAGCCGCGCGCGTTCAGCGACCGATTCGGGCGCCACCATCGCCAGATTGACGAAGATTCGCGGCAGATAGAAAAGTCCCGCGAACCAACTCGCGATGAATACGATATGCAGCGACTTGATCCAAAGCATGGGGGCAGTTTAGTGGTGCAACCCGCTGGGAGCCCGCGCAGTACTTTGGCCTGACAGGTCAAAAAAAAGCCCGGCGTCAAAACGCCGGGCTGGGAAGCCCTTTTGCTGTCACACATCAAGGCACCCGCTCAGGGAGGAAAAGCGGGGAGCGGCAAGCCGCCCAGGGCAGAATTTAACAAAGGCAAAACAACCTATCAAGCAAGTTGCGGAATTTTTTGCCTTTTTGTCGTACAAAAAATAATACGAACCGCTTCAGATTAACAAGTGCTCCCGGACGCAATGGGCCATGCGAAATTCCGCATCAGACAGTTCGGGCACAATTTTGGGCATGACCCTTCATTCGCCCTTTCCATCGGGCCGGCCGCGTCGGCTACGCCGTGATGCGTTCACGCGCAATCTCGTACGCGAGCACACACTCTCCGCCAACGACCTGATCTATCCCGTTTTTGTCCAAGAGGGCACGAAGCAGTGCCACGCAGTGCCGTCGATGCCGGGCGTCGACCGGCTGAGCCTCGATCTCCTGCTGCCCGTCGCCGAGCAATGCGTGGCGCTCGGCATCCCGGTGATGGCACTGTTCCCTGTCATCGACGCCGGCCTGAAAACGCCGGCAGGCGACGAAGCATTCAATCCCGACGGCCTGATCCCGCGCGTGGTTGCAGCGCTCAAATCGCGCTTCCCCGAACTGGGCGTGATGACCGACGTCGCGCTCGACCCCTACACCAGCCATGGCCAGGACGGCCTGCTCGACGACAGCGGCTACATCCTCAACGATCCGACGGTCGAGATCCTCGTCAAGCAAGCCCTCGCCCAATCGCAGGCCGGCGTGGACATCGTGGCGCCCAGCGACATGATGGACGGCCGCATCGGCGCGATTCGCAACGCACTCGAATCGCGCGGCGACATCCATACCCGGATCATGGCCTACAGCGCCAAGTACGCGAGCGCCTTCTACGGCCCGTTCCGCGATGCCGTCGGCTCTGCCGCCAACCTGGGCAAGAGCAACAAGAAGGTCTACCAGATGGACCCGGGCAACAGCGACGAGGCCCTGCGCGAAGTGGCGATCGACATTGCCGAAGGCGCCGACATGGTGATGGTCAAGCCCGGCATGCCCTACCTCGACATCGTGCGCCGCGTGAAGGATGAATTCCACGTGCCGACCTTCGCCTACCAGGTCAGCGGCGAATACGCGATGCTCAAGGCCGCGGCGCAGAACGGCTGGCTCGATCACGATGCGGTGATGCTTGAGAGCCTGCTCGCCTTCAAGCGCGCAGGCGCCGATGGCGTCCTCACCTACTTTGCGCTCGACGTCGCGCGGCTGCTGAAAAACCCGTAGCGCCACGAGGCGGTCCGCAGTTCAGCCACCTCATGCGCATCTTCAAGATCGAAGCCTCGCGGGTCACCGAGCACGACGCACTGGCGCCGATGGCCGTGCCGGATGCATGCGGTCAAGGCTATCTGTGGCTGTCACTCACGCGGGACGAATTCCGTACGTCGCTGGCCGAGGTGCAGGCCGTTCTGCAGTCGCTGTGCAACACGCATCTGGTCGACCTTCACGTGAGCGATCTCCTGAACGACCAGCTGCCTTCACGCTACGACTACACCTCGCAATACGACCTCCTCGTTTTTCGGCGCCTTGCCGCGTCGAACGGCAACGCCCTCGTGCCGAAGGCTGACGAGCTGGCGCTGCCGCGCACGGGGCCGCCCGTCCTGCGTCGCATCGATACACGACCGGTCGGCTTTGCGGTGTTCGACCGCGTGCTGCTGTCCGTGCATCCGGAAGACGGCACCGTGCGCGATACCTTCGCGGCCAAGTTGCTGGCCGCCGCCACGCCGGACGCGCTCAGCCACGCAGTGCTCCCTGCGATCGATGTCCGCGCCGTTTCCTCTCGCCTGCCGACCGGACCCGCGGATCTGATGCTGCGCGTGATCAACCAGATCGTCGATGCGTACCTCGAATTGCGGCGCGAACTGACCCGGCAGCTCGACCACTGGCAGGCCGAGCTGATCGACCCGCGCAGCCGCTTCACCAACTGGAGCGCCTTGATGGGTGCCCAACAGTCCCTGCACCATCTGGACGAGATCTGCGAAGACCAGCGTGCCTGCATCCAGGACTGGATCGACGCCCTCGAAACGCTGCCGGCGCCGACCGGCGCCGTCGAACTGCGCGAACGCGAGCTCGTCATGGTCCGCAGCCGCGACGTGCTCGAACACATCGAGCGCGTGGTGCATCACGTGCGGCGACTCGAACAGAATGCCGAAGCCGCGGTCCAGATGCACTTCAGCGTGCAGAGCCACCGCACCAACGACATCATGCGGGTGCTCACGGTGCTGACCGCGGTCTTCCTGCCGCTCAATCTGATCGCCGGCATCTTCGGCATGAACTTCGAGTTCATCCCGCTCGTGCACAAGACCGATGGGTTCTGGATCGCGATGGCCTCGATGGGCGTGATCGCGGTGCTGCTGGTCGTGGTGTTCTGGCGCAAGCGTTACCTGGCACGGGCGCGCTGAGAATCGCCCGGCCAACGAAAAAGCCGGCCGGCGCTCGCACACCGGCCGGCTTCGCGTGACCGCGTCCGTATCACTTGGCCGTGGTCGCGCCCTCTTGGGCCTGGACACGCACTTCGGCGGGACGGGCCATGGTCGAGATCACGCGGCTGTTGACGCGCGAGCCGCCGACCACGTTCTGATCCGGCGCATTCGCCGTCGCGATGGCCTGCGCACGCACGGCAGCCGGATCGGCCACCGACTTGAACGGTTCGGCGCCGCGCGAACCGCGCACCACGTTCTGGTTGGGTGCTGAAGCGCTGCGGACCGCTTCTTCGTTGACCTCGGTCCGGCTCTTGGCCGACACGGAGGTTTGCACGCCCTGGTAGGTTTCAGCTTGTGCGCCGGCGGCAGCGAGGACGGACAGAGCGGCAGCAGCGAGGATGTAGGAGGTCTTCATTTCAGTTCCTTTGGATTCTTGGCAGTGGTTTTCAAACCAGGCTCGCTATCGGTATGGCTGGCCTGTGGAACGCAGTTTCCTGGCGATTGACCTCGGGAAAACACTGAGAAAAGAGACACCGTGTTTCCGGTACCGAAACAATCCTGAACGCGTGATGAAGCACGCACAAAAAAGCCGGCCCCGCTCTCGCGGGCCCGGCTCGTCGCGCGACCGTTGTGTCGGCTTACAGGCCGGCTTGTTGCGTCACCGGACGAACGATCTTGTATTGCGCAGGAATCACGCTGTTCACGAAAGCCTTGCGATCCAGGTTCTGGTTCGCCTCGTGCGCGGTGGCCACCGCTTCGGCACGCACCGTGGCGCGGGCGACCGAACTGTTCAGGCTCGCTGCAGGACCGGCAGCATAGCCTTCGGCATACGGGTTGGCACTGCGCGCGGCTTCGGTGGCTTGCGCGGCCACGTTGGCGCGGTTGTTGGCCGACACCGGCGCGTGCACGCCTTCATAGGTTTCGGCTTGAGCGCCGGCGGCGGCGAGAATGGAAAGAGCGGCTGCGGCGATGATCTTCGAGGCGTTCATTTTCAATGTCCTTCAATTGGCTTTGGATGATGTCGAACCGGTCTTGCGTGGGTCACCGTCCCGTTGGGGTCGCGGCCACCTCGCTCGGAGTCCTGTTCACCCAGATCAGCCTGGTGGCCGGTCTGTGCTTTGAAGTTTGCCTTGAATGAGTAGGTGAAAACCCTTGGATTTCGAACCGCGGTGTTCATCAAATCGAAACAATGGAAGCCTGAATGGACGGTCTGGACCTGCTGAGAACCTTTCGTGAAGTCGCCGAGCGCGGCAGCTTTTCCCGCGCAGCCACCGTGCTCAACATGTCGAAGGCCAATGTGAGCAAGTACGTGGCCCAGCTCGAAGCGCGCTTCGGCGTGCGTCTGCTCAATCGATCGACCCGCTCGGTCAGCCTCACCGACGCGGGCCAGCTGCTGCTCGAGCGCAGCAAACCGCTGATGGAAATGATCGAACTCACCCAGAGCGAGCTGCAAGAGCATGCAGGCCATCCGCGCGGCCGGTTGCGCGTGACCGCACCGCACGGCCTGGGACAGAGTTCATTGCCCAGCATCCTCGGTGAATTCATCGCCAGCTACCCCGACGTGCACGTGAGCCTGCAGCTGAGCAACCGCGTGATCGACCTGGTCGAGGAAGGCGTCGACATCGCCGTGCGGCTCGGCCGCATCCGCGACGAGAACCTGATCGTCCGGCGCCTGCGCCTGATGGACCTCGTGCTCTGCGCAACCCCGGCCTACTGGGCTCGGCGCGGGCTGCCGAAGAAACCCGACGACATGCGCGCGCACGACGTGCTCACCTATTCGCTCGCCGGGCCCACGCCGCACCTGCCCTTCGAAGTCGATGGCCAGCCCTACAGCGTGCCGGTGCACAGCCGCATGGATGCCAACGACGCCGCGCCGCTGATCGGCGTGGCGCTCGCCGGGCTCGGCGCCGTGTGCGTGCCGGCGATGATGGCGCAGCCCCACATCGAGCGCGGCGCGCTGGTGCCGGTGCTCAAGGAATACATGCCGCGCGACCTCTGGCTGTACGCGGCCTATTCGCAGCGCCGCCACAACAGCGCCGCCCTGCGCGCGCTGCTGGATTTTCTGGAAGCCCGGATTCGCACGGCACCTGCCGCCGCGCCGGCCCCTAAGCGCTCGCGGCAACCCGCCCTCGCCTGAGGGCGTGCGGCGCGGACGCGGGATCGATCGATCAGGCCAGATGCTTGCCGAAGAACGCCAGCGTGCGTTCGCGGGCCAGCTTCGCGGCCGCGGCATCGTACGAGCCGCGCTGGTCGCAATTGAAGCCATGGTTGGCTTCGTAGATGTGGACCTCGACCTCCGGATGCGCCTTCTTGAAGGCCTCGACCGTATCGAGCGGAATCCAGTGGTCCTGGCTGCCGAAATGCGCCAGCACCGGCACCTTGGGGCTGCGTGCGATTTCTTCCGGCGTGGTCATCCCGCCGCCGTAATAGGGCGCGGCCGCTGAAAGCCCCGTGACGCCTGCCGCAGCGCGCCAGGTCAGCAGGCCGCCCCAGCAATAGCCCACGATACCGACCTTGCCTGCCTTCGCCGCGAAGTCGACCGCGGCTTGCACGTCCTGCAGCACGCCGGGCGCGGGCAAGGCTTCGACGGCCGTCTTGAATCCGAAGCCGGTCTTCATGTCGTCCTCGCTGTAGCCGAGCTCCACGCCGGCCTTCACGCGATGGAAGGTCGAAGGCGAGACCGCGAGATAGCCGTCGGCCGCGTACCCGTCGGCCACCGAGCGGATGTGCGAATTGACGCCGAAGATCTCCGGCACCACGACGACCGCGCCCTTCGGCTTGCCTGCGGGCTCGGCCACATAGGCAGGAAAGGTGAAGCCGTCTTTGGCGGTGAGATCGATGAATTGACCCATGGTCATGCTCCTTGGCGGGGTGGTTGGGATTTCAATGCGCGCTCGACGAAGTCCAGGCGGTCCTGCCCCCAGAAAATCTCCCCGTCGATCACGTAGCTCGGTGCACCGAACACCTTGGCGTCGATGGCTTGTTGCGTGTAGTCCTCGTACAGCTCCTGCACGGTCTGGCTCAGCGACTGCGCCATGCGCCGCCCGGAAAGGCTGCATTCGTCCAGCAGCGCTTCAAGCACCTTCGGGTCGGCAATGTTGCGCTGGTGGACCCAGACCGATTCGAACAGCGCGGCGCAGATCTTCATCGCGGCGTCGATGCCGTCGTTGAGGTCGACGGCGATGATGAGCTTGGCCGCGTCATCGCCCACCACCGGAAAGAATTTCGGCGTCGGATTGAGCGGCATGCCGAGGTGCTTCGAGATCCGCGCCAGATCGACCAGCCGATAGGCCTGCCGCTGCGGCGCGCGCTTGCCCAGCGGCAGCCCGCCCGAGACCGGAAACACGGCGCCGAAATCGATCGGCCGCACCCGCACGGCGGCGCCGGCTGCCTTCGCGATCTCGGCGAAGCGCGCATGGCCCAGGTAGGTCCAGGGGCTTTGGGGCGTGAAGTAGTAGTCGATGCTGCGGCTCAAGGGCGTCTCCTCGATGATGTAATCCATCCGCACGCGTTTTAACTGAGGCACAGCTTCTGTGCAGGAGGCGGGATTTGAACCAGGTTCTCTTGATCACCGGCGGCGGCCGCGGCATCGGCGCCGCCACGGCGCTGCTCGCGGCGCAGCGCGGCTATGCCGTGGCCGTCAACTACGCGAACAACTCGCTGGCCGCCGACGAGGTGGTGCGCACGATCCGCGCCGGCGGCGGCAGCGCGATCAGCGTCCAGGCCGACGTCGGCGACGAGGCGCAGGTGATGGCCATGTTCGACAAGGTCGACGCCAAGTTCGGCCGCCTCGACGCGCTGGTCAACAACGCCGGCGTGGTCGACCTGCAGGCACGGGTCGACGCCATGAGCGTGGCGAGGCTCGAGCGCATGTTCCGCATCAACGTGATCGGCAGCTTCGTCTGTGCGCGCGAGGCCGTGCGGCGAATGAGCACGAAGCACGGCGGCCGCGGCGGTGCGATCGTCAACCTGTCGAGCGCCGCCGCGCATCTCGGCTCGCCGGGCCAGTACGTCGACTACGCGGCCAGCAAGGGCGCGATCGACACGTTCACCATCGGCCTGGGCAAGGAGGTCGCCGACGAAGGCATCCGCGTCAACGCCGTGCGACCCGGCCTGATCGACACCGACATCCATGCCTCCGGCGGCCTGCCCGATCGCGCGGCCCAGCTCGCACCGGGCGTGCCGATGAAGCGCACCGGCAGCGCCGGGGAAGTCGCCCGCGCCATCCTGTGGCTGCTCTCGGCCGAGGCCAGCTACACCACCACCTCGATCCTCGACGTCGGGGGCGGGCGCTGATGGCAACGCCCGCGATGGACCTGATCAAGCCGCTGATCACGCTGCTGGCCATCGTGAATCCGCTGGCGATCGTTCCTTTCTTCATCCACTACACGCAGGGCTACACCGACCGCCAGCGCCAGCGCACCGCATGGATCGCGGCCTTCAGCGCCTTCGTGGTCATTGCGATCAGTGCGCTGATCGGGCTTCAGCTGCTGTCCTTCTTCGGCATCTCGATCGCGAGCTTCCAGGTCGGCGGCGGCATGCTGCTCCTGATCAGCTCGCTGAACATGCTCAATGCGCAGCCCGCCGAAGCCAAGACCAACCAGGACGAGATCCGCGCCGCGGAGGTGAAGGCTTCGCTTGGCGCGTCGATCGCGGTGGTGCCCCTGACCATTCCGCTGCTGACCGGGCCGGCCACCATGTCCACCGTGGTCATCTACGCCGAGAAGACGCAGCACCTCTGGGAGCTCGCGGTGCTGGTCGGCTACGGCGTGGTGATCGGCCTGGCGACCGGCGTCGCGTTCTCGCTCGCCGAGCCGATCGCCCGCGTGCTCGGCAAGACCGGCATCAACGTGATGACGCGGCTGATGGGCCTGATCCTCGCGGCGCTGGCGGTCGAGGTGATGGCCGACGGGCTCGGCAAGCTGTTCCCGATCCTGAGCCGCGCGGCCGGCAGCTGAGGTCGGCGCTTCAGCGCGCAGGGGAGGCGGTATCCATCTCCACGATTCGGGGCGTGATGGCGCCGCCTTCGATGATCAGTTCGCCGACCGAGATCGGCAGCCTGAAGCGGCGCGGACCCGCGCTGCCAGGGTTGATGTACAGCACGCCTTCGCGCTCCTCGATCACAGGCCGGTGCGAATGCCCCGACACCACGACCCGGATGCCTTCGGCGGCGGGGTCGATGTCCAGCCGGGCAAGATCGTGGATCGCGTAGAGCCACACGCCGCCGAGTTCGATGTGCTCCGTCTCGCGAATCGCATCGGCCCAGGCCGCGCCATCGTTGTTGCCGCGCACCGCGGTCAGGGGTGCGATGGCGGCCAGCGCGTCGAGCACGTGCTGCGCGCCGATGTCACCGCCATGCACGATGTGGTCGCAGCCGCGCAGGAACTCCATGGCTTGCGGACGCAGCAGGCCGTGCGTGTCGGAGATCAGGCCGATGCGCTGCATCCGGGACGTGAATCAGCGAGCCTGGTCCACCCACGCGACCAGATCGGCGACCACGGCATCGCTCGCTGCCGCGAGCGCCTTCACGCCGCCGGCCGCGTCCGCACTCGGCGCGGGCCGCCGGGCCGTGAAGCTGCGCTGAGCCACCACCCGATCGCCGCCGGGGCCGCTGCGGATCAGGGTGGCGCGCAGGCGCACCAGGCCGACGCTGCTGGCGGCCGACTCGAAGTACTGGCTGAACTCGTCGAGCGACACCCGCAGCATGTCGGGCGCCTTGCCCTGCGTGCGCGCGATGGTGGCGCTCTCGTCCGGACCGAGCACCGTGCGCCGGGCTGACAGCACGTCGCCCAGGCGCTGGCGCAGCAACTGCGCGGGCGCCACGCTCCAGCGCGCCTGGCCATAGGGCCGCAGCTCGTTCGCGTCCGCATAGCCCAGGCGGTAGAGCACCTGCGTGCCTTCGAGCCGCGCACTGGCCTCGATCTCGGCCAGCGCGATCGGCGACAGCGTCGTCGCATCGGCCGGCGCCGACGCGGTGTTGGCAGTCCCGGGGCCGAAGTCGTACAGCGTGGTGCGCGAAGGCTTGTCGGGCAAGGCGCCGCAGCCGCCCGCCAGCAGCACGGCGGCGGCGAATCCCCCAAGGCCGAAGCGGCGCGCCCGGCGAGCGCAGGCGGCGAGCGAGTGCAATGTGTTCATCGTGTTCACCATCAGGGCCGCGCCGGCGCAGCGGTCGGCGCAGAAAAGCCGGGCTCGCCCGGGCCGGGCGCCACGCCGCCGTTGCCGAACAGCAGCGATTGCGGGTTGTCGTTGATGTTGTCCGCGGTCCGGCCGAGCCGGCGCACGGCGTGCGAGGTGTCGTCGGCGACGCGGTTCAGGCGCGGCAGCGTCGCGCCGTTGAAGGCTTCGACCGCCTGCGACAGCGCCTTGGTGCCGTCACCCAGCCGCTCGACCGGACCGTCCTTGGCATTGAGCCGGCCGACCGTGGTGTTGAAGTTGTTGGCCACGCGCGAGACGTCGCTGGCCGCCTTCTTGACTGTGCCCATGGTGTCCTTCGTGCGGTCCACCATCGCGGGTAGCGCGGCGAGCGTCGGGTTGAGGCCGGTCTTGACCGTGTTGTCGAGCGAGCGCGTGAGCTGGTTGGCGCCGGCCGCGGCCTCGGAGATGTTCTCCAGCGCGCCGGCGAAGCGCTTCTGGTTGTCGTCACTCAGCAGCGTGTTGGCGCGGCGGGTCACTTCCTCGACCTGGTTGAGGATGGCTTCGCCGCGGTCCTGCAATTGCGCCAGCAACGAGGGCTTGAGCGGGATGCGCGGCGGGTTGTCGTTGTCGGGCTTCAGCGCCACCTGCGACTCGCCCTTGTCGTCGAGCGCGATGAAGGCCAGCCCCGTCACGCCCTGGTAGCTCAGCGAGGCGAAGGTCGAGGTGGTGAGCGGCACGCGCTCGTCGACGCTGATGCGCACGCGCACGTTGCCCTTGACCTTCGGGTCGAAGTCGATCGACACCACCTTGCCGACCGCGATGCCGCGGTAGCGCACCATGGCCTGAGGCTGCAGGCCGCTCACCGCGTCGCGCGTCGAGAGTTCGTAGATGTTGCGGACCGTGCTGTCGTGCGTCAGCCAGACCACCAGCGCCACCAGCGCGGCGATCAGGCCCAGCACGAAAACGCCGGCAGCGAGGGCATGGGCCTTGTTTTCCATGGCGGCTACCTTTCAGTGGGTGGGGACCGGCTCTCGCCGTTACGCCCCGCGGCGATCGCCGGCGTGGCGTGCTCGTGGAGGGCTTCCATGGCGCGCTGGCCACGGCCGCCGAGGAAGTACTCGTGGATGAACGGATGCGGATAGGCGATCACGTCGCGCGCGGTGCCGGTGACGATCACCTTCTGGTCGGCCAGCACCGCGATGCGCGTGCTCAGATCGAACAGCGTGTCGAGATCGTGCGTGACCATCACCACCGTGAGCCCGAGCTCGCGGTGCAGGCCGCGCAGCAGATCGCAGAAGCCGTCGGCGCTTTCGGGGTCGAGCCCGGCCGAGGGCTCGTCGAGCAGCAGCAGCGGCGGGTCCATGATCAGCGCCCGCGCCAGCGCCACGCGCTTGATCATGCCGCCCGACAGATCGGCCGGGCTCTTGGTGGCCTGCTGCGGGCTGAGCCCGACCATCTGCAGCTTGACCAGCGCCGCGTCGCGGATCAGCGCATCGGGCAGGAGCTTGAGCTCGCGCAGCGGAAACGCGATGTTGTCGAGCACGGTGAAGGCAGAGAACAGCGCGCCGTGCTGGAACAGCATGCCGACGTTGGCCGCGCCCATCGCGCTGAGCTGTCCGGGCGGATGGCCGAGCACCGTGACCTCGCCCTTCGTGGGGTGCTCCAGCCCGAGGATCTGGCGCAGCAGCACGGTCTTGCCGGTGCCCGATCCGCCGACCAGCGACAGCACTTCGCCGCGCACGATCGTGAGGTCGAGATCGCGGTGCACGACCTGGTCGCCGTCGGGCGACTCGAACACCGTCCACAGCTTGCGGATCTCGACCACGTTCGTCGCGACGCTCGAGTGGCCGGAGATGTCGTTGCCATTCATCCGCGAAATCCTATGCCCTTGAACAGCACCGCGAACAATGCATCGACCAGGATCACCACCGTGATCGAGGTCACCACCGACGAGGTGGTGCCACGCCCGAGGCTCTCGGTGTTGGGCTTGACCTTCATGCCGAAATAGCAGCCGATCAGCGCGATCAGGATGCCGAACACGGCCGACTTGGACATCGCGAGCCAGAGATTCGACATCGGCACCGCGCGCGGCAGCGCCGACATGAAATAGGCCGGCGAGATGTCGAGCGAGAGATCGGCCGCCAGCATGCCGCCGAACAGCGCCGCCATCGAGGTCCACATGCTGATCAGCGGCATCGCGATGGCCAGCGCCAGCACGCGCGGCATCACCAGCCGGAAGCCGTGCGGAATGCCCATCACGCGCATGGCGTCGAGCTCCTCGGTCACGCGCATCACGCCGATCTGCGCCGTGATGGCCGAACCCGAACGCCCCGCGATCAGCACCGCGGCCAGCACCGGCCCGAGCTCGCGGATCAGCGACAGGCCGAGGATGTTGACGATGAAGGTCTCGGCGCCGTACTGGCGCAATTGCTGCGACGTGAGGTAGGCCAGCACCACGCCGATCAGGAGACCCACCAGCGCGGTGATGGGCAGCGCGGTGGCGCCGAAATGGTAGAGATGGCCCGAGAAATCGCGCCACGGACCGCGGTGCGGTGCGCGGATCAGCTTGCCGATGTCCAGCGTGAGCTGGCCGATGAGGCGCAGGAAATCGCGCGCCACGAACATCATGCGCGGGCCGTTGTGCGCGAAGGCCTTGAAGCGGTCGGTCAGCGTGGGACGGGCCTCGCCCGGCAGGCTGCAGGTGTACTGGGCGACCTGGTCCAGCACAGCCTTGTGCTGCGAGTCCATCTCGAGCTGCGCCGGCCAGGCCTGGCGCCAGTGGTTCCACAGCAGCTGCGCGCCGATGTGGTCGAGCTGCTCGATGGGGCGCAGGTCCCAGGCCCGATCGTCCTTCGGCGGCACGCCATCGAGGTTCAGCGCAAGCGCATTCCAGGTGCTCGGATAGGACATCGCCAGCGCGGTCCAGCGGCCGCTCGCGACGGCCCAGTCGCGCCCCTCCTCGTCATGCTGGCGGACGCGCGGCAACGCAGGGTCGGCGTCTTGCGCGTCGGCGGGCGGCGACGAGGCGATGGGCATGGAACGGTGCGAAGGGCCTGGCGGTGATGAACACAACATCGTAACCGCGTGCGTCGACGCCACCGCTGCCGATCGCCGCCACTTCGCGCAGGCCGTCGCGCAATCCGCGGGTTTGCCACAATCGGCCTCGGGCAGCAGAACCATTGCGACAACGAGACAAGGCGCTATGAGCGACACCACCTTCGACTACATCATCATCGGCGCCGGCACCGCGGGCGCGCTGATGGCCAATCGCCTGAGCGCGGACCCGCAGAACCGCGTGCTGCTGGTCGAAGCCGGCCCCAAGGACGACTACCACTGGATCCACATCCCGGTCGGCTACCTTTACTGCATCGGCAACCCGCGCACCGACTGGCTCTACAACACCGAGCCCGACGCCGGCCTCAACGGCCGCACGCTGCGCTATCCGCGCGGCAAGACGCTGGGCGGCTCGTCGAGCATCAACGGCATGATCTACATGCGCGGCCAGTCGCGCGACTACGACCAGTGGGCGCGCCTCACCGGCGACGACGAATGGCGCTGGGACCGCGTGCTGCCCGCGTTCAAGAAGCACGAGGACCACTATCTCGGCGCCGACGAACTGCACGGGGCGGGCGGCGAATGGCATGTCGACAAGCAGCGCCTGCGCTGGGACATCCTCGATGCCTTCGCCGAAGCCGCGGTGCAGGCCGGCGTCCCGCACAGCACCGACTTCAACCGCGGCAGCAACGAGGGCGTGGGCTACTTCCAGGTCAACCAGAAGAAGGGCTGGCGCTGGAACACCGCCAAGGCCTTCCTGCGGCCGACCTGCTACGGGCGTCCCAACTTCGAGCTCTGGACCAGCGCGCAGGTGTCGCGCCTGTTGTTCGACATCGGCGGCGACGGCGGCCGCTACTGCACCGGCGTCGAGGTCTGGGACGGCCACGAGAAAGTCCATGCCCATGCGCGCCGCGAGGTGCTCCTGTGCGCAGGCAGCATCGGCTCGCCGCAGATCCTGCAGCTCTCGGGCATCGGCCCGGCCGACCTGTTGCGGCAGCACGGCCTCGAGGTGCTGGTCGACGCGCCGGGCGTCGGCGCCAACCTGCAGGACCACCTGCAGATCCGCGCGGTCTACAAGATCGACGGCGCGCCAACGCTCAACGTGCTGGCCTCCTCGCTGTACGGCAAGGCGAAGATCGGCCTCGAATACCTGCTCAGGCGCACCGGGCCGATGAGCATGGCGCCCTCGCAGCTCGGCGCCTTCACGCGCAGCTCGCCCGAGCACGAATGGCCCAATCTCGAGTACCACGTGCAGCCGCTCTCGCTCGATGCCTTCGGCGAGCCGCTGCACAGCTTCCCGGCCTTCACCGCCAGCGTGTGCAACCTGAACCCGACCAGCCGCGGCACGGTGCGCATCAAGAGCCCGAAGTTCGAGGATGCGCCCGCGATCGCGCCCAACTACCTCAGCACCGACGAGGACCGCCGGGTGGCCGCCGATTCGCTGCGCGTGACGCGCCGCATCGCGGCGCAGCCGGCGCTCGCGAAGTACCGGCCCGAGGAGTGGAAGCCGGGCGTGCAGTACCAGAGCGACGACGAACTGGCGCGGCTGGCCGGCGACATCGCGACCACCATCTTTCATCCGGTCGGCACCACGAAGATGGGCGCCGACGACGATCCGATGGCCGTGCTCGACGCCCGGCTGCGCGTGCGCGGCATCGCGCGGTTGCGCGTGGTCGATGCCGGCGCCATGCCCACCATCACCAGCGGCAACACCAACAGCCCGACGCTGATGATGGCGGAGAAGGTCGCGGGCTGGATCCGCGAAGCCCCGCGTTAACCCTGGGTTCGTTGCCAGCCGTGGCCGAGTGACGGGTAATCCCCGATGCACTGCCGCGGTGCACCGCCTAAAGTCGCGCCACTCGCAAACGGGCCAGCCCGCTGCGCGGGGGACCGAGGAGACATCTTTCGGAGAATCAGAACAATATCCAGACAAGGCATCCGCACGAGATGCCGTTTTTTTGAACAAGGCGCCGCCGGTCGGCGCCTTTTCTTTTTTGCGCCGCCCGCTTTCAGGGGGACGGCGGCGCGGGCGGCGCAGGCCATGCGACCTCGCTCGCCACCAGCGGCTTGCCGATCGGCGCGGTCGCCTTGCCGGCCCGGACGGCCGCCATGTCGGCATCGTTCGGATACTGGTTCATCAGCCAGTAGTCGAACACGCGGCG
Source organism: Variovorax sp. SRS16 (assembly GCF_901827165.1). Classification (NCBI taxonomy): domain Bacteria; kingdom Pseudomonadati; phylum Pseudomonadota; class Betaproteobacteria; order Burkholderiales; family Comamonadaceae; genus Variovorax; species Variovorax sp. SRS16. The sequence goes on along the minus strand of NZ_LR594666.1, from coordinate 314,844 downwards.
CGCGATCGGGGCAGCGGCACCCGCGCCCCAGCCGGCGTTCTCGACGATCAGCGCCACCGCGATCTTCGGATCGCTGGCCGGCGCGAAGGCCATGAAGAGCGCGTGGTCGCGCTGGTGCTCCTCGAGGGCGTGCGCGTTGTACTTGGTATTGGCCGCCTGTGTCACGGCCTGCGCCGTTCCGGTCTTGCCCGCCGCCTGGTAGCCGGCACCGGCGAACACGGCGCGTGCGGTGCCGCCGGTGACCACGGCCACCAGCCCATCGCGCACCACGCCTACGTTGGCCGGCGTGAAGCCCAGGTTCTCTGCAGGGGGCTGCGCGACCGGCTTCACGTCGCCGCTGACCGTGTCGCGCGTGGCGAGCACGAGGTGCGGACGGTGCTTGATGCCACCCTCGGCCAGGATCGAGGTGGCCTGCGCGAGCTGCAGCATCGTGAAGGCGTTGTAGCCCTGGCCGATGCCCAGCGAGATGGTCTCGCCCGCATACCACTTCTGCTGCTCGGGCCGCTTGTAGGCATTGCGCTTCCACTCGGTGCTCGGCAGCACGCCGCGCAGCTCGCCGCCGAGGTCGATGCCGGTGATCTGGCCGAAGCCCAGCGGCTTCATGAAGTCGTGGATCATGTCCACGCCCATCTCGTTGGCCAGCGAGTAGAAGTAGATGTTGCTCGACAGCTGGATCGCGCGCCGCATGTCGACGCCGCCCAGGTTGCCCTCGGGGCTGCCGAAGCGATGGCCACCGAAGTTGAAGTAGCCGGGATCGTTGACGACCACGCTCGGCCCGCGCTTGCCGGTCTGCAGCGCGGCCATCGCCATGAAGGGCTTGTAGGTGGAACCCGGTGGATAGGTGCCGCGCAGCGCGCGGTTGAGCAGCGGCTTGTCGATCGATTCGCTGAGCTCCTTCCAGCTCTCGGAATCGATGCCTTCGACGAACAGGTTGGGGTCGAAGTTCGGCTTGCTCACGAAAGCCAGCACCTCGCCGGTCTTCGGATCGATCGCGACCAGCGCGCCGCGGCGGTCGCCGTACATATCCTCCACCAGCTTCTGCAGCTTGATGTCGAGCGAGAGCATGACCGTGTTGCCAGGCGTCGCCGGATGGCTCGCGAGCCGGCGCACCGCGCGCCCGCCGGCCGAGGTTTCCATCTGCTCGACGCCGGTCTGGCCGTGCAGGGTCTTCTCGTAGCTCTGCTCGACGCCGAGCTTGCCGATGTACTCGGTGCCCTTGTAGTTGGCCAGGTCCTCGTCATCCCAATCTTCCATGGCGGCTTTTTCCGCCTGGTTGATGCGGCCGATGTAGCCCAGCACGTGGCTGGCGGTCTCGCCGTTGGGATAGTTGCGGAACAGCCGGGCCTTGATCTCGACGCCCGGGAAGCGATAGCGCTGCGCCGCGAAGCGCGCGACCTCTTCGTCGCTCAGGCGGGTGCGGATCGGCACCGAGTCGAAGCTGCGCGAATCCTCGCGCAGCCGCTTGAAGCGGCGCCGGTCGCGCGGTGAAACTTCGATCACCTGTGCGAGGCCGTCGATGGTCGCCTCCAGGTCGTCGACCTTGGAAGGCGTGATCTCGAGCGTGTAGGCCGAATAGTTGGACGCCAGCACGATGCCGTTGCGATCGAGGATCAGGCCGCGGTTCGGCACGATCGGCACGATCGCCGTGCGGTTGCTCTCGGCCTGCTCGGCAAGATCCTCGTGGCGCGTCACCTGCAGGTAGACCAGCCGCGCGCACAGCAGACCGAAGGCCGTGAGCACGACGAGGCCGATCACGACCACGCGGCGCTTGAAACGCAGAAGGTCGGCAGCGACGTTGCGAATCTCTGTCATGGGGGAAGAAGCTTAGGCCGCTTGAACACTCGACGCAAATCGCGCCGCCAGCACTCAGAGTGGTCGATTGGCATCCGGTTCCGGCGTGCGTCGCTGCGGCGCCAGCAGCAGCGCGCTCACCACCGGCCACAGTGCCGCTTCGATGGCGGGCGAGATCAGGATCGTCCAGCCCGGAAAGATCCCGCCGCCGATCATCCGGATCGCAAGTTCGATCAGGTGCGACAGGGCGAACAGCGGCAGCACCTGGAGCGCCTGCGAGAGCACCGGAAACCACAGCAGGCGCCGATGGATCATGATCGCGAAGAAGCCGAGGGTCGTATAGGACAGCGCATGCTGGCCGAGCATGGCGGCCTGATGCACGTCCATCAGCAGGCCGAACACGAAGGCCGCGCCGATGCCGATGCGCGTCGGCTGGTGCACGCTCCAGAACACGATCACCAGCGCCAGCAGATCGGGCGTCCAGGCGGCGCGGCCGACCGGCACCATGTCGAGCAGCAGCGCGACGACGAGGCTGCCCCACATGAACACGGGGCTCAAGGGCAGCAGGAGCTGCTGCTGGCCGGGACGCATGATCATCGCGTGCGCCTTTCCTTCTTGTCGGCCCTGGCGGCCGGCTTGTCGGCCTTGTCGGCCTTGGCATCCGCGCGCTCGGCCCGCTCGGCCTTCTTCCTGGCGGCCGGGGTCAGGTCGGCTGCGGCCGCCGGAGGGCGCGGCGCTACGCTGGCGGGGGCCAACACCAGCACGTAGCGCGCCGCCGTCACGTGGGCCAGCGGCACGCAATGGATGCGCGCGAAGGCGGAGTCGGCGCGCCGTTCGATGCGGTCGATCTTCGCGACCGGCAGCCCCGCCGGGTAGACGCCGTCGACGCCACTGGTGGCGAGGATGTCGCCTTCCTGCAGGTCGGCATTGGCCGCCATGAAGCGCAGCTCCAGCCCGCCGCCATGCGCACTGGCATCGCCGAAGGCCACGCTGCGCGCGCCGGTGCGCGTGTTCTGCACCGGCATCGACAGATCGCGATCGATCACCAGCGTGATCTCGCTGGTGAAGGGCAGGACCTGGGTGACCTGGCCGATCACGCCGTATTCGTCGATCACCGGCGAGCCGGCGGCGATGCCGTTGGTCATCCCCTGGTCGATGACGACCTTGCGGGTGTAGGGATCGGCGGTGTCGTAGAGCACCTCGGCGGCCCGGCCGGGCGTCTGCGTGGTCTGGCGCAGTTCGAGCAGCGAGCGCAGCCGCGCGTTTTCCTGTGCCAGCGTGTCGGCCTGGCTCGCGCGCTCGGACTGCAGCGCCAGCGCCTTGCGCGCCTGCGCCTCGTTGTTCTGCGCGGCCTGCAGGTCTTCGAGGTAGCGCCCGCCGCCCATCATCAGCTGCACCGGCTTGAGCGCCAGCCACTGGATCGGATAGAGCACCGCCCCGATCCCCGCACGCAGCGGCTGCACGATGTTGAAGCGCGCATCGGCCACCATCAGGAACAGCGCCAGCGCGCTGAAGAAGATCAGCTTGCTGAGCGCCGACGGCCCCTGGTTGAACAGGGGCGGGGCAGTGCGATCAAGAGTGCCGAGCGGCATGACGCTTTATGCCACGAGTTGCGAGCAGGCAGCGCTATTTGTATGTTCGTGGGGTGCCGCGGAACCGGCTCCGCCGGGCCGCAGGCGCCGCCCCCGGCCGGGGGAAGGCGCAGCGACACGAAGTGCGCGAAGCCTGGGGGCGAGCCTATTCACTCGTGAAAATGCTGCCGAGACGGTCCATGCGTTCGAGCGCGATGCCGCAGCCGCGCACCACGCAGGTCAGCGGGTCTTCGGCCACCAGCACCGGCAGGCCGGTTTCCTCGGCCAGGAGGCGGTCGAGGTCGCGCAGCAGCGCGCCGCCGCCGGTCAGCATCATCCCGCGCTCGGCGATGTCGGCGCCCAGCTCCGGCGGCGTCTGTTCGAGCGCGTTCTTGACCGCCGAGACGATGTTGTTGAGCGGATCGGTCAGCGCTTCCAGCACCTCGTTGCTGCTGATGGTGAAGCTGCGCGGCACGCCTTCGCTGAGGTTGCGGCCCTTGACTTCCATTTCCTTGACCTCGGAGCCCGGAAAGGCCGAGCCGATGGTCTTCTTGATCACTTCGGCCGTCGGCTCGCCGATCAGCATGCCGTAGTTGCGGCGGATGTAGTTGATGATGGCCTCGTCGAAGCGGTCGCCGCCGACGCGCACGCTGCCCTTGTAGACCATGCCGCCGAGCGAGATCACGCCGACCTCGGTGGTGCCGCCGCCGATGTCGACCACCATCGAGCCGCTGGCCTCCGACACCGGCAGGCCGGCGCCGATCGCCGCGGCCATGGGTTCCTCGATCAGGTAGACCGAGGTGGCGCCGGCGGCCTCGGCCGCGTCCTTGATGGCGCGGCGCTCGACCTGGGTCGAGCCGCAGGGCACGCAGATGATGATGCGCGGGCTCGGCGTGAGCAGCGAGCGCGGATGGACCATCTTGATGAACTGCTTGATCATCTGCTCGGTGATCACGAAATCGGCGATCACGCCGTCCTTCATGGGACGGATCGCCTCGATGTTGCCGGGCACCTTGCCGAGCATGGCCTTGGCTTCGCGGCCCACGGCCTGGATCACCTTCTTGCCGTGCGGGCCGCCTTCGTGGCGGATGGCGACGACCGAAGGCTCGTCCAGGACGATGCCCTTGTTGCGCGCGAAGATCAGGGTGTTCGCGGTGCCGAGGTCGATCGCGAGGTCGGTAGAGAAGTACCGACGGAAAGCTCCAAACATGGTGGAATCCTCTGGAGCACGGCATGCGCGTCGGCATGTCGTCGCCCTCTTGCTGGGTCGTTTGACGGGGTGGTTTGAAACGTTTTTGCGGCAAAGGCCGCCGCGTTCGCGGGGGTTGCGGCAAAGGCGGGATAATACCCGAATCCCCCTGTCGCTCCAGTGTTCGGTGCACCTCTTTATGGGGTCTGTCGTGCTGTTGTACGCCGTTCGTTCTCTCGTTTTTTTCGATGTCCCTCACTTCTTCCGATATTGCGCGCATCGCCTCGCTCGCCCGGTTGCAGCTTGCACCCGAGGAGAGCGAACGCATGCGCGGCCAGATCAATGGCTTCTTCGACCTGGTCGAGCAGATGCGGGCGGTCGACACCGCCGGCATCGAACCGCTGGCCCATCCGGTGGCCGCGGTCCAGGACGTGACGCTGCGCCTGGCCGACGACGTGGTGAGCGAGCCGGACAACCGCGAAGCCAACCAGCGCAGCGCGCCGGCGGTCGAGAACGGGCTGTTCCTGGTGCCGAAGGTGATCGAATGAGCGCAGCGTTGCATCAACTGGGCGTGGCCGGGCTGGCCACGGCGCTGCGCGAACGCAAGGTCTCGGCGGTCGAGGCCGCCCAGCACCACCTGGCCCGCATCCGCCGCCATCAGGACCTGGGCGCCTTCGTCGCCATCGACGAAGACCTCACGCTGGCCCGGGCCCGCGCGGCCGACGCACAGCTCGCCGCCGGCAACGCGCCGGCCCTGGCCGGCGTGCCGATCGCCCACAAAGACATCTTCGTCACCACTGATTTCCCGACCACCGCAGGGTCGCGCATCCTGGCCGGCTACCGCTCGCCCTTCGACGCCACCGTGGTGCGCCGGCTCGCCGAGGCCGGCGCCGTGACGCTGGGCAAGCTCAGCTGCGACGAATTCGCGATGGGCTCGGCCAACGAGAACGTCGCCGTGCCCGCCGTCGGCTTCGAGCGCGCGGTGCCGGTGCGCAATCCCTGGGACCCGCGGCGCATTCCGGGCGGCTCCTCGGGCGGCAGCGCCGCCGTGGTCGCCGCGCGCCTCGCGCCAGCCGCGACCGGCACCGACACCGGCGGCTCGATCCGCCAACCGGCCTCCTTCTGCGGCGTGACCGGCATCAAGCCGACCTACGGGCGTGCGTCGCGCTACGGCATGGTCGCCTTCGCCTCCAGCCTCGACCAGGCCGGGCCGATGGCGCGCTCGGCCGAGGACTGCGCCCTGCTGCTGTCCGCGATGTGCGGCCCGGACCCGGACCGCGACTCGACCTCGCTGGACCGGCCGGCCGAAGACTTCTCACGCGCATTGAACGGTTCGATCGAAGGCCTTCGCATCGGCGTGCCGACCGAGTTCCTCGGCGAGGGCGTGGCCCCGGGCGTGCGCGCCGCCATCGAGGCCGCGCTGGCCGAGTACGAAAAGCTGGGCGCCCGGCGCGTCGAGATCACGCTGCCGCGCACCGAGCTCTCGATCCCCGTCTACTACATCATTGCGGCGGCCGAGGCCTCGAGCAATCTGAGCCGCTTCGACGGCGTCAAGTTCGGCCACCGGGCGCGGGATTACCGCGACCTCGCCGACATGTACGGCAAGACCCGCGAGGAAGGCTTTGGCGACGAGGTCAAGCGCCGCATCATGATCGGCACCTATGTGCTTTCGCACGGCTACTACGACGCCTACTACCTGCAGGCGCAGAAGGTGCGCCGCATGATCGCCGACGATTTCCAGCAGGCCTTCGCGCAATGCGACCTGATCGCCGGCCCGGCCGTGCCGAGCGTCGCCTGGAAGCTCGGCGAACACGGCGACGATCCGGTGGCCGACTACCTGGCCGACATCTTCACGCTGCCCGCCTCGCTCGCCGGCCTGCCCGGCATGAGCGTGCCGGCCGGCTTCGACGGCGGCATGCCGGTGGGCCTGCAGCTCATCGGCAACTACTGCGGCGAGTCGAGGCTGCTGAATGCGGCGCACCGCTTCCAGCAAGCCACCGACTGGCACCTGCGCACGCCCGGAGGCTTCGAGCAATGAGCACGACCACCACCTCCTTCGAACAGATGCAGGAAGGGCGCCCGACCGGCCCGCTGGTGCGGGGCTATGAAGTCATCATCGGCTTCGAGACGCACGCCCAGCTGTCCACCGCATCGAAGATCTTCAGCCGCGCCTCCACCGCGTTCGGCGCCGCGCCCAACACGCAGGCCTGCGCCGTGGACCTCGCGCTGCCCGGCACGCTGCCGGTGATGAACAGGGGCGCCGTCGAGCGCGCCATCCGCCTGGGCCTCGCGCTCGGCTCGACGATCGCGCCGCGCAGCGTGTTCGCGCGCAAGAACTACTTCTACCCCGACCTGCCCAAGGGCTACCAGATCAGCCAGTTCGAGATCCCGGTCGTGCAGGGCGGCACGGTGAGCTTCTTCCTCGGCGACGAGCCCAAGACCGTGCGCCTGGTGCGTGCGCACCTCGAGGAAGACGCGGGCAAGTCGCTGCACGAGGACTTCGTCGGCCAATCGGGCATCGACCTGAACCGCGCCGGCACGCCGCTGCTCGAGATCGTGACCGAGCCCGACATGCGCTCCACCGCCGAGGCCGTGGCCTATGCGCGCGAGCTGCACAAGATCGTGACCTGGATCGGCATCTGCGACGGCAACATGCAGGAAGGGAGCTTTCGCTGCGACGCCAACGTGTCGGTGCGCAGGCCCGGCGCGCCGCTGGGCACGCGGCGCGAGATCAAGAACCTCAACAGCTTCAAGTTCATGCAGCAGGCGATCGACTACGAGATCCGCTGGCAGATCGAGGAGATCGAGGAAGGCCGCGCCATCCAGCAGGCCACCGTGCTGTTCGACCCCGACAGCGGCGAGACGCGTGCGATGCGCACCAAGGAAGACGCGGCCGACTACCGCTACTTCCCCGATCCCGACCTGCCGCCGCTGGCGATCGCCGCCGAATGGATCGAGCGCGTGCGCGCCGCGATGCCCGAGCTGCCGCGCGCGATGGCCGAGCGCTATGTGCGCGACCACGGACTGTCGGCCTACGACGCCGCGCAGCTCACGCAGAGCCCGGCCTTCGCGCACTACTTCCAGAGCGCTGTGGCGGCCGGCGCCCATGCCAAGCTCGCCAGCAACTGGATCACCGGCGAGATCGCGCGCCGGCTCAACCAGCAGGACATGGCGATCGATGCCGCGCCGGTGACGGCCGCGCAGCTGGCCGCGCTGATCGGGCGCATCGGCGACGGCACGGTCTCGAACAATGCCGCACGCCAGGTCTTCGATGCGCTCTGGACCGGCGAAGGCCGGGACGTCGACGCACTCATCGAAGCCAAGGGCCTGAAGCAGATGAGCGACACCGGCGCACTCGAGAAGATCGTCGACGGCGTGCTGGCCACGAACCAGAAGAACATCGACGAATACCGCGCCGGCAAGGACAAGGCCTTCAACGCACTGGTCGGCCAGGTGATGAAGGCCAGCCAGGGCAAGGCCAATCCCGCGCAGGTCAATGCGCTGCTGAAAGCACGGCTGGGCTGAACGAAGCGGCCCGTCGGCGGCCGCGCGGCGGGACCGGGCCGGCTCAGCGTGCGGCCGAGCCCGTCGCGGTCGCCCACAAGGGCCGAAGGCGCGCGCGCTCTTCGTCGAAGCGGTCGTTGACCCGCCTCTTCTCCTCCATCTGGTCACTGATGAAGTGGTTCTGCACCGCGGCGCTCTTCACGTTGTCGTCGGCCTTGCGGCGCAGCGAATCGGGTGCCTTGGTCGGGTCCTTCTTGTAGAACTCGAGCTCGTCGTCGATCGACTTGCGCTCGTCGGACAGCTCGCCCAGGCGCTTCTGCGCCGCCTGGATCACCGCGTCGATCTGGATCAGCGCCTCGGCGCGCTCGCGGTCATGCGCCGCCGGGTTGGGGTAGCGCATCAGCAAGGCGCGCTCGCGGCGTCGCTCCTCGACCTGCCGCGAGGCCGCGAGCGCCGCCTGGCGCGCAGCCTCGTCGCGCTCGGCCTGCTCGCGCGCCGTGTAGGTGGGCTCGATCTTGCGGCGAACGGTGCCGCTGGGGCCGAGTTCGCGCTGCTCGCGGTCGTTGCAGTCCGCGATCGGTCGGTCGGCCGTGATGGTGCGGCCCCGCGCATCGGTGCAGGTGTAGATGCCGGCAGCCGGTGGGGCGCCGGGAGCCGGCGCCTTTTGTGCGTGGGCCGTGCCGGCTGCGGCCAACAGCAAGGCCCATGATGCGATGAATGCTCGGGTGCGCGCCAACGTCCGCCTCCAGACAGGGGTTGAATCAAGCGACGCCGTAGCGCGCCCTGTAAGCCAATACTCCCTGCCGGTGGACGCCCAGTTCGCTGTCCGTGCGGCCCGAAAGGTACTGTAGCAAGTCATCGAGCGTGGCGATCGCGATCACCTCGAGTCCCAGCCGATTTCGTACATATTGCACGGCGCTGTGGGCCACATCGATGCCATCTTCCGTCGCCTTCTCCTGTCGGTCGAGGGCGATCGCGACCGCATGCGGCGTGGCGCCGGCACTGCGGATGGCGGCGATCGACTCGCGCACGGCGGTTCCGGCCGACATCACGTCGTCGACGATCAGCACGCGGCCCCGCAGCGGCGCGCCGACCAGCGTGCCGCCCTCGCCGTGGTCCTTGGCTTCCTTGCGGTTGTAGGCGAAGGGCACGTTGCGGCCGCGCCGGGCGAGCTCGGCGGCCAAGGTCGCGCCCAGCGGAATGCCCTTGTAGGCCGGGCCGAAGATCATGTCGAATTCGAGGCCGCTGGCGATCAGCCGGTCTGCATAGAATCCAGCCAGCCGCGCAAGCTTGGCGCCGTCGTCGAACAGGCCCGCGTTGAAGAAATAGGGGCTCATGCGGCCGGCCTTGGTCTTGAACTCGCCGAAGCGCAGCACCCCCGACTCCAGCGCGAACTGCACGAATTCCTGCGCCAACGCGCCGCCTGCGTCCTGCCCTTCAACTCCGGAAACCGCCTCAGTCATCGGAAATATCCTCGTGTTCAAACTGACCAGCCTCAACCTCAATGGCCTGCGCTCGGCCGCCACCAAGGGCGTCGCCGACTGGGTGGCCGAACTCGCGCCGGATTGTATTTGCATGCAGGAGATCCGCGTCCAGGCGAGCGACATCGAAGGCCGCTTCGAGGAGATGGCGGAGCTGAAAGGCCACTTCCATTTCGCCGAGAAGAAAGGCTATGCCGGCACCGCGATCTACACGAAGCACGCGCCCAGCAAGGTCGTGGTGGGTTGGGGCGATCCGGAATTCGATGCCGAGGGCCGCTACCTCGAGCTGCGCTTCGACACGCCCCAACGCAAGCGCTCCATCATCAGCTGCTACTTTCCGAGCGGCTCCTCGGGCGAGGAGCGGCAGGCTGCGAAATTCCGCTTCCTCAAGGGCTTCTTTCCGCACCTGGTCGCGCTCAAGCGCGAGCGCGACTTCATCCTCTGCGGCGACATCAACATCGCGCACCAGGAGATCGACCTCAAGAACTGGCGCAGCAACCAGAAGAACAGCGGCTTCCTGCCCGAGGAACGCGCCTGGATGACGAACCTGCTCGACACCGGCGCCGAGGGTGCCGGCCTGGTCGATGTGTACCGCATGCTCAAGCCCGACACCACCGACGAGGCCTATACCTGGTGGAGCAACCGCGGCCAGGCCTATGCGAAGAACGTGGGGTGGCGGCTGGACTACCACCTCGCGACGCCGGCGCTGGCGAAGCTCGCGCGCAACGAGCAGATCTTCAAGACGCTCAAGTTCAGCGACCACGCGCCGATCACGGTGGACTACGACTTCACGCTCTGAGGCCTGCCCGCGTGCGAGGCAAGCGCGCGGGCGACACGGCGCGCCTCGATCGCGATCTCGCGCAGCGCCCCCGTGGGCGGATTCCTGAACCCGACGAAGAACAAACCCGGGATCGCGCTCTCGGCGCCGAAGCGATCGGGCCGGCCGTGCCCATCGGCGATCGCATCGAAGCCCTCGACGATGCGCTGCAATCCTGGCGTATAGCCGGTGGCCAGCACGATGGCCTCGAACGGATGCACGGCGCCATCCGCGAAACGCACGCCATCGGCCAGCACTTCGTCGACCGCAGGCCGCACGCGAATCCTCTCGGCCTTGATCATCGCGATCGTCCCGATGTCGAGGAGGGGTATGCGCCCTGACTCCTCGATCATCCGGTTGAGCCCGGTGCGCGGCCGCACGACGCCCCATTGCGACAGATCGCCGACGGCCATGCGCATCACCGCGGCGACGATCGCGTCGCGCAGGCCCAGCGGCAGCACCGACAGCAGCACGCCGATCTGCTGCGTCGACACGCCGAGCAGATCGCGCGGCACGACGTGCACCGGACCGCGCACCACCATCGCCACCTCGACGCCCTGCTCCGCGAGGTCGAGCGCGATCTCCGCGCCCGAGTTGCCGCAGCCTACGACCAGCGTGCGCTTGCCGATGAAGGGCGACGGATTTCGATAGGCCGCGGCGTGCATCACGCTGCCCTCGAAGCGCTCGAGGCCGCACAACGCAGGCCGGTTCGCGACCGCATTGGAACCGGTCGCGACGACGACGAAGCGAGGCGACAACGGACCGCCGCTGGTGTCGATCGCGAAGCGTTCCTCCCGGCGCCGGATGCGGCGCACCTCGATACCGAAGCGCGGCGCGATCGCGTGCTGCGACGCATAGCGCGCCAGATAGCCGACCACCTGCTCGCGCGAGGGATAGCGCGGCGCATCGGCCGGCCATGGCGCGAACGGCAGGCCCGAGCTCCCTTTGGCCGTATGCAGATGAAGGCGATCGTAGTGGCGGCGCCAGGCGGAGCCCACGTCGGCTTCGCGCTCCAGCACGCGATGGACGAGCCCTTGCGCACGCAGACACGCGGAAACCGCCAGCCCGGCCGGCCCGGCACCCACCACCACGATGTCCTCGTCGCTCATCCGGGTTGCCTCCACGATGCCGATCTTAGTGAGGGACCAGCAGCTTGCCGCGCCGCGCTATCCTGCGGATTTTTCAAGGCAGCCACGCATGAATGACCCTGTCCTTGTCCGACCCGTCGCCGAAGACGACCACCCGGCCTGGAAGACGCTCTGGGACGGCTACAACACTTTCTATGGCCGGCACGGCGACACCGCCTTGCCGGCCGCGGTGACGGCCATGACCTGGTCGCGCTTCTTCGATGCCTACGAGCCGGTGCATGCGCTCGTCGCGGAACGCGGCGGCGCGTTGGTGGGCCTGGCGCATTTTCTTTTTCATCGCAGCACGACGCAGATCGGCCCGAGCTGCTATCTGCAGGACTTGTTCACCACGGCGGCCGTACGCGGCCAAGGCGTCGGCCGCGCGCTCATCGAGGCGGTCTATCGGCGCGCGCAGACCGCGGGCGCCCCGCGCGTCTACTGGCAGACGCAGGAGACCAACACGGCGGCCATGAAGCTCTACGACAAGGTGGCCGACCGATCAGGCTTCGTCGTCTACCGGAAAATGCTCTGAGCGCCGACGCAAAAGTCCCGAAGCAAAAGGCACGCATGACCACCATCCCGCTGTCCGAAGTGACCGAGGCCAGGTACATCGACGAGGCGCTTCGCCGATGCGGCGCGCTGGACCCGGGCCGCGTCACCTCGGTCACGGTCGAACACTCGTTCGCCACCATCCTTTCGCACATCTTCAAGCTGCGCCTGAGTTACGAAGGCGCAGCGGCCCATGCGCCCGCAACGCTCTTCCTGAAGGCCGGCCTGCCCGACCGGCCCGGCGGCCCCTGGCCCGGCGGGCGGCAGGAGGTCGCGTTCTACACCGAGGTCGCGCCCGCGATGCCCGCGGGCATCGCGCCGCGCTGCTTCGATGCCCATTGGGATGCGGACACCGGTGCGTGGCATCTGCTGCTGGAGGACCTTGGCGATTCGCATCTCGCCGCGACGCGCTGGCCGCTGCCGCCGACGCTCGCACAGTGCGAAAGCATCGTGCGTGCACGGGCGCGCATGCACGCCGCGTGGTGGGACGATCCTCGCCTGGGCGTGACAGTAGGACGCTGGCACGACGACGCCACCAGCGACGCGTCCATGAAGGCCCTGGCCGGCCAGTTTGCGCGCTTTGCCGATCATCTCGGCGATCGGCTCTCGCCCGAGCGCCGCGACTTCCATGCGCGACTGCTCGACGCCATGCCGCGCCTGATGGCGCGCTACCACACGCATCGCCACATGACCATCGTCCAGGGCGATGCGCACGTCTGGAACTGCTTCCTGCCGAAGGCCGGCGGCGCCGACGATGCGCGGCTGTTCGACTGGGACTCGTGGCGCATCGATGTCGGCTCGGACGACCTCGCCTACATGATGGCGATCCACTGGTACCCCGATCTGCGGCGCCGGTTCGAGAAGCATCTGCTGGACTGCTACCACGACGAGCTGCTGGCGCGCGGCGTGCGCGGCTACGACCGCCGGGCGCTGCACGAAGACTATCGTCTGTCGGTGCTCTGGCAGACCACGACACCGATCCACCAGCACGCGATCGATATTCCTTCGGTGATCTGGTGGAACAACTTCGAGCGCGTGCACCTCGCCGCCGCAGATCTGGGCTGCCGCGAACTGCTCGCCGGTTAGCGGAGAGCCGGCGCGCAACGCCGGATGCTCATCGCGAGAGCGCCGGCAGCGCCTTGACCAGCGTCGCGGCAAAGGCCTGCATGGCCTCGGTCTCGTGCGTGCCGCGGCGGGTGATGCGATAGAAGTCCATGCCCACCTTCGGCTTCATCAGCACGTCGGTGCGCACCCGATGGCGCCGGCAGGCGGCGAGCGCGAAGGTCGGCATCACCGCGGTGCCGAAGCCGGCTTCGACCATCGAGATCAGCGTGCCGAAGAAGTTGAAGGCCGGCCGCTGGGCATCCGCGCGGCCGATGGTCGCCAGGTGCTGGTCGATGACTTTCTGGATCGGATTGCTCTGCGGCAGCCCCAGCAGTGGCGCCGCGCGCAGCGAGGCCCAGGGCACGCTGCCGGTGGTCGCCGGCGCCTGTTGCGCCTCGGCGGGTGCCACGCGCATCAGGTGGAAGCGGCCGACCGGCGTGCGCTCCAGCCCCGGCGCGGCCTTGAAGAAGAAACCCAGGCCCATGTCGGCCTCGCCGGCCGTCACCATCGCCTCCACGTCGCGCAGGTCGGCATCGAAGAGCTTGACGCTGACTGTCGGATGGCTCTCGCGAAAACCGTGGATCACCTGCGGCAGCAGATGGGACGAGACCAGCGGCGTGGCCGCGACACGCAAGGTCTGGCGCGCTTCGTCGCCCTCGATGCCGAGGTGCGCCGTGACATCGTCGAGGTCGGTCACGACGCGCTCCACCACCGGCAGCAGCCGCCGGCCCGCCGCGGTGAGAACGACCATGCGCGTGGTGCGGTCGAACAGCCGGCAGCCGAGCTGGCGCTCCATCTCGCGCACCAGCGTGCTCAGGCCGGCCTGCGTCATGTGGGCCTGCTCGGCGGCACGCGTGAAGTTGCCGATGCGCGCGACATGCAGGAAGGCGCGCATCTGGCGGATCGACAGATTCATATGGCTTCATGATAAATCCATACGACATCTAAATTTCCCAAATGACCACGGCACCGATCTAATCCCATCCACCGGAAACGCCGGGGCCTGCCGAACGGCGAGACAAGACATGAGCGAAAACACCGAAGTCATCGTGCTGGGCGCCGGCATCGGCGGACTGACCCTGGCGCTGAGCCTGCACCAGGCGGGCATCGCCTGCCGCGTCTACGAGGCAGTCGCCGAACTCAGGCCGCTGGGCGTGGGCATCAACCTGCTGCCGCATGCGACGCGCGAGCTGAGCGAACTGGGCCTGTTGCCCGCGCTCGATGCGATCGGCGTGCGCACGCAGGAATCGGTGTTCTTCAATTCCCACGGCCAGCTGGTGTTCCGCGAAGCCGCCGGCATCGCGGCCGGCTACGACTGGCCGCAGTACTCGATCCACCGCGGCGACCTGCATGCCGCACTGCTCGCCGCAACGCTGGAGCGCCTGGGCCCCGGCAGCGTGGTCTGCGGCCACCGCTGCACCGGCGTCGAGCAGGATGCGAGCGGCGTCACGGCCCGCTTCGCGGCACCCGGCGGCGCGGCGCTGCCGGGCGTGCGCGGCGCGGTCGCGGTGGGCTGCGACGGCATCCATTCGGCGCTGCGCCGCCAGCTCTATCCGAACGAAGGGCCGCCGCGCTATTCGGGCATCAACATGTGGCGCGGCACCGCGAAGCACAAGCCCTTTCTCTCGGGCGCGAGCATGGTGCGCGCCGGCTGGCTGGACCTCGGCAAGATGGTGATCTACCCGATCCGCGACAACGTCGATGCCGAGGGCAATCAGCTGGTCAACTGGGTCGCCGAGATCCATGCGCCGCAGCCCGCGCAGCAGGACTGGAGCCGGCCCGGCAAGCTCGAAGACTTCCTGCCGGCCTTCGTGGACTGGCACTTCGACTGGCTCGACGTGCCGGCGCTGATCCGTTCCTCCGACGCCATCCTCGAGTACCCGATGGTCGACCAGGAGCCGCTGCCGAAGTGGACGCATGGCCGCCTCACGCTCCTGGGCGACGCGGCGCATCCGATGGTGCCGCGCGGCTCCAACGGCGCCGGGCAGGCCATCATCGATGCGCGCTACCTCGCCGGTGCCCTGCGCCGGTTCGGCGTCGGCGCGCAGGCGCTCGAAGACTACGACGGTGTGCGCGTGAAGGCGACCACCCACGTGGTGCTGACCAACCGCAGCAATCCGCCCGACACCATCCTGCGCGAGGTGTTCGAGCGCACCGGCGGCAAGCGCTTCGACCGGCTGGACGAGATCGTGACGCAAGCGGAGTTGCAGGCGATCTCCGACAACTACAAGCGCGCCACGGGCTTCGATCCGGACGCGCTCAAGGCCCGCGCGTCCTTCCTCTGAGTGCGAGCCATTCGACTTTCCATCCAAGAACAATGCGGAGACCTTCATGCGCCTTTTGACGAAGACCCTTGCCACGCTGCTCGTCGCGGTCAGCGCGGTAGCGGCCCATGCCTGGCCCGACCAGCCGATCACGCTGGTGGTGCCCTACACGCCGGGCACCGGCATCGACCTTGTCGCGCGCCAGCTGTCGGCGCGGCTGCCGGCGCTGCTCGGGCAGCCGGTGGTGGTGGAGAACGTGGCCGGCGCCAGCGGCAACATCGGCAGCGAGCGCGTGGCGCGTGCCAAGCCCGACGGCTACACGCTGATGGTGCAGGTCAACACGCTGGTGATGAACAAGAGCCTCTACAAGTCGCTCGCCTACGATCCGGTCAGTGACTTCACGCCCGTGACGCTGACCTCCTGGGGCACGCTGCTGCTGGTCACCAATCCGACGGTGCAGAAGGCGACGACCGTCGCGCAGATGGTGGCCGCGGCGAAGGCGCAGCCCGGCAAGCTCACCTATGCGACACCGGGCGTCGGCACGCCGCACCACCTCTCGATGGCGCTGCTGCTGCAGAGCACCGGCGCCGAGATGCTGCACGTGCCGTACAAGGGCACCGCCGGCGCGGTGACCGACATGCTCGGCGGCCGCATCGACTACATGTTCCTGCCGGTGCACGTCGCGCTGCAGCATATCCAGGCCGGCAAGCTGCGCGCGATCGCGACCGGCAGCAGCCGGCGCCTGCCGCAGCTGCCCGAGGTGCCGACGCTGGCCGAGGCCGGCGTGAACACCGGCAACCTCGACATGTGGTACGGCGTGCTGGCGCCCAAGGGCACGCCGGCCGACATCGTCGACCGGCTCAACAAGGCGATCGCGACCGTGCTGAAGCAGCCCGAGGTCGCGACCTCCTTCGAGGCCCAGGGCATGGTGCCGGCCTCCTCGACGCCGGCCGAATTCGGCGCGCTGGTCGCCAAGGACGCGCAGCGCTGGGCCGACGTGGTCAAGCGCGGCAACATCACGGCGGAGTGAGGGCGATGCCGCACCGTACCGGGCGCCCGCTCGCGCGTGCCGCCGCCGCGCTGTGCCTGGCCCTGTCGCTGGGGCTGCCGTCGATGTCTGTAGCGCAGACGCCGTCGGTCGAGAACCACTTCGTTCGCATCGCGCCGCGCGTAGCGGGTGTGCTGTACACGCCGGTCGCCGCATCGCCGCACCGGCATGTGGCGGTCGTCGTGATGCATGACAACAACGACTTCCTCGACCATCCCTCGACCGTGCAACTCGCATCGCGCGGCTTCACGGTGCTCGCGGCCAACCCGCGCTATGCGCCCGACCTCGACGACCGCGACATGGACTGGGACGCGGCACTGCTCGATCTCGCCTCGGCGGTGCGCTATGCGCGCGGCCTCGCGGGTATCGACCGCGTGGTGCTGCTCGGCCACAGTTCGGGCGCGCCGCTGGCGGCGGCCTACCAGAACATCGCCGAGAACGGCGTCAAGGCCTGCCAGGGTCCGGAGAAAATTGTCCCCTGTCCCGATGCGATGGCGGCGCTGCGCCCGGCCGATGCGCTGGTGCTGCTGGACCCGATCTTCGGGCTGGGCGCGAATGTGCTGACCTCGGTCGATCCCTCGCTGGCCGACGGCAGCACGCCGGCCGACCCGTCGCTCGACATCTATGCGCCGGCCAATGGCTTCACGGCCACGGGCGCGACCTACTCCGACGCCTTTCGCAAGCGCTTCCTGAAGGCGCAGGCCGCACGCAATGCCGTGCTCGTCGAGCGCGCGCTGCAGCAGCGCCAGGCGATCGCCGAGGGCCGCGGCGCCTTCGCCGACGACGCGCCCTTCGTGGTGCCCGGCGCCACGCGCACGCCCCGGCTGTGGCGGCCGGACCTCCATCTGCTGTCGCACACCCAGGGCAGCTACACGCTGCTGCGCGGCGATGGCACGCACAGCACCGAGGTGATCCACACGCTGCGCGTGCCGTCCGGCCTCACGCCCACGGTGGTCGCGCGCAACGATCGCGAAGCCGATCGGCCGGCCAGCGCGGCCTCGAATGCCGGCACCGGCGCGGCGAGCGCACCGGCGCGCCCGCTGCTGCTCGGCGGCTCGCTCGACACCACCGTGAAGCGTTTCCTGAGCACCTTCGCCACGCGCGCTACGGCCGACTACGACATCACCGAGGATTCGGTGAGCGGCATCGACTGGAACTCTTCGTACACCAGCATGCCGGGCAATGTCGAGGGCGTCAAGGTGCCGCTGCTGGTGATGGGCATGACCGGCCACTACTGGCTGGTCTCGGCCGAGACCGCCTACCGGCATGCGGCCAGCAAGGACAAGTCGATCGCCTTCGTCGAAGGGGCGACGCACGGCTTCGCGCCCTGCCAGCCCTGCGCGAAAACGCCGGGCCAGTTCGGCGACACCGCGGGCCGGACCTTCGCCTATGTGGCCGACTGGATCGGCGCGCATTTCTGATTCGAGGAGCACCGGCATGCATTCGCAGAGCGATTCCCACACGTCGACGGCGACGCGCTTCAGGTTCACGCTGGCGCTCCTCGCCTGCGCCACGGCCTGGTGCGGCAGCGCACGGGCCGCACCGATGGCCTGCGCCGAGCTCGAACAGCTCAAGCTGCCGCAAACCACCGTGCAGAGCGCGCTCGAAGTGCCCGCCGGCCCGCTGCCCTCGGGCACGCCGGTGCCGACCTTCCCGCCGAACACGCCGGCCACCCGACTGCCGGCGTTCTGCAAGGTCAAGGCCGTGGTCGCGCCGTCGATCGGCTTCGAGCTCTGGATGCCGTTCACCGGCTGGAACGGCCGCTTCGAAGGCGTGGGCAACCACGGCTTCGCAGGCACGCTTGACTATGGCGACATGGCCTGGCAGCTGGCGCGCGGCTACGCGGTCGCCAGCACCGACACCGGCCATGCGGGCAACGACCCGCTGCCCTGGATGCAGAACCCGCAGCAGCTGGCCGACTACGGCTATCGCGCCGTGCACGAGATGACGGTCAATGCCAAGACCCTCGTCAACGCCTTCTATGACCGTGCCGCGCACCATGCCTACTGGAACGGCTGCTCGACCGGCGGCAAGCAGGCGCTGACCGAAGCGCAGCGCTACCCGGCCGACTACGACGGCATCAGCGTCGGCGATGCGAACTTCGACCAGATCGGCAACCGCGCGCAGTACGTGTGGAACGGCCAGGCGACCTTCGCCAATCCGGCGACCAGGCTGTCGTCGGCGCAGCTGTCGCTCGTCAACAAGGCGGTGCTGAAGGCCTGCGACGCACTCGACGGCGTCACCGACAACTCCATCGAGGACCCTCGCCGCTGCGGCTTCGATCCTGCGGTGCTGCAGTGCCAGTCCGGCCAGGACGCGGCCGCCTGCCTGAGCGGCGAACAGGTCGGCGCATTGAAGAAGCTCTATGCCGGGCCGCGCAACCCACGCACCGGCGAAGAGATCTACCCCGGCCTCACGCCCGGCAGCGAGCTCGGCTGGGGCGGCGTGGTCAACGGCCCGAACATCTATGCGACGGCGGACCAGTTCTTCAAGTACATGGTCTTCAAGCGGCCCGACTGGGACTGGCGCAGTTATGACTTCGATGCCGACTGGGTCACGTCGCGCACCGGCTTCGACCGCATCCTCAATGCCACCGACCCCGACCTGCGTGCCTTCGCGCAGCGCGGCGGCAAGCTGTTCCAGTACCACGGCTGGAAGGACACGGTGCATCCGGCGATGCGCAGCGTCGGGTACTACGAGTCGGTGCTGTCCGCGCTCGACGCGCGCGGCGACCGCGAGCAGGCGATCGCGCGCACGCAGAAGTTCTATCGCCTCTTCATGGTGCCGGGCTCCAATGGCTGCGCGAGCACGGGCGACCTGCCCGATGTGTTCGACCCGATGGATACGCTCACGCGCTGGGTGGAGAAAGGCACGGCGCCCGAACGCGTGCTGGTCACGCACAAGACCCGCGGCGCCGTCGATCGCACGCGTCCGCTGTGCGCCTATCCCAAGGTCGCGGTCTACGACGGCAGCGGCAGCAGCGACGAGGCGAAGAATTTCCGCTGCCAGGCGCCCGTCAGCTAGCGCGGCGCGCGGCCCGCGTGCCGCGCCATGTGCACCTGGTGCAGCGTGATCTTGCGCACCTCGGCCTGGCTGGTTTCGATGTGCGCGCGCAGCAGCATCGCGGCCTGGTCGCCGCGGTTGGCGCGGATCGCCTTCAGGATCTTCGCGTGCTCGTCGTAGGTCGCATCGATGCGCGGCTGCTTGGTGAAGTCCAGCCGCCGGATGATGCGGATGCGGTCGGTGACGTCGCGGTGCACGCGCGCCATCTCGCCGTTGCCCGCGGCCGCGACCAGTGCGCAATGAAAGGCCTCGTCCCATTGCGCGACCTGCACCGTGTCGGCACTGCGCTGCGCGGCCGGCACCAGCCAGATGCCGGCCAGTTGATCGAGCAGGCTGCGATCGACGTGGTGATCGCTTTCGCACAGGCGGTGCACGGCCGTGGTCTCGAGCACCATGCGCAGATCGTAGAGCTGCTCGAACTTGTCGAAGTCGAAAGGCAGCACGCGCCAGCCGCTGCGAAACAGCACCTCGACGAAGCCCTCCTGCTGCAGCCTGAACAGCGCCTGCCGCACCGGCGTGCGCGAGACGCCGAGGCGCTCGCTGATCTCGTTCTCGGTGAAGCGGTCGCCGGGCACGAGCTGGAATTCGGCGACATCGCGCTTGAGCTGTGCGTAGACCTCGTCGGCGCGGGTTCGGAACGCGATCGGTTCTTCCGCGGGCGCCGCCGCGGCGGGCCGGGACTTGGGGCGGGGTCGGACGTGGGGCACGCGAAGGATGTTAGTCGTTGCCGAGCGCGGCCCGCAGCGCGGCGCTCGGCGCGGTCCAGCCGACGATCGCGCCCTGGGCGCGGATCATCTCGAGGGCGGCCGTCTTGAAGGCGGGGAAGTAGCTCTCGGTGCAGTCCTCCAGCAACAGGCCTTCGTAGCCGCGGTCGTTGGCCTCGCGCATGCTGGTCTGCACGCAGACCTCGGTGGTGACGCCGCCGAACAGCAGGTGCGTGATGCCGCGCTGCCGCAACGTCTCGTGCAGCGCGGTGGCGTAGAAGGCGCCCTTGCCGGGCTTGTCGATCACGAGCTCGCCGTCGCGCGGCACGAGCGCATCGATGATCTGGTTGCCGGGTTCGCCGGCGATGAGGATGCGGCCCATCGGCCCGGCGTCGCCGATGCGCAGGCTCGGATGGCCGCGCAGGCGCTTGGCCGGCGGGCAGTCGGACAGGTCGGCGCGGTGCGCCTCGCGGGTATGGACCACGAGGCCACCGGCCTGCCGCCAGGCATCGAGCGTTGCCCGCACCGCGGGAATGATCGCCTGCAGCAGCGAGACGTCGTTGCCCAGCGTCTCGCCGAAGCCGCCGGGCTCGATGAAGTCGCGCTGCATGTCGATCAGCACGAGCGCGGTGTGCGCAATCTCGAAGTCGTAGGCGAAGGGCTGGGCGTCGATGCGCATGGGGGCTTTCGGTGGAACGATCAGTGGGGCAAGACACCATCGCTCGCAGGCGCGTGGTGATCGCCGCCGCCCATGTGCGCCCCGAGCACGTGCCGCTCGGCCGTCGCGGCAGCGGTCTCGAAGACGATCCGCCCTTCGCTCATCACGACGATGCGGTCGGCCATCTCGAGCAGCTCGTCGAGGTCCTCGCTGATCAGCAGCACCGCGCCGCCCTTCGCGCGCACCTGCATGATCCGGCCGTGGATCTCGGCCACCGCCGCGAAGTCCAGGCCGAACACGGGGTTCGCCGCGATCAGCACGTTGATGTCGCCGGCCAGTTCGCGCGCCAGCACCGCGCGCTGCACGTTGCCGCCCGACAGGCTGCGCATCGGCGCGCCCTCGCCCTGCGTCTTGACGCCGTACTCGGCGATCCACGCACGCGCCCGGCGGCGCCACTGCGCGAAGTCGAGCAGGCCCGCGCCCATCGCGCGCCAGGCCAGCGGCGGCTGGTCGAAGTCGCGCAGCGCCATGTTCTCGGCCACGCTCAGATCGCCGACGCAGGCATTGCGCAGCGGCTCCTCGGGCAGGCTGCGCACCTTGAGGCGGCGGTTCTCCTCGCGCCGCGCGCGGTAGGGCTCGCCCATCACGCTGACCCGCCCGGCCAGCCGCGCGCGCTGGCCGACCAGCGCCTCGACCAGTTCGCGCTGGCCGTTGCCCGAGACGCCGGCCACGCCGAGGATCTCGCCCGCGCGCACCGCAAGGCTCAGGTCGTGCACGGCGAGCGTGCCGCGATCGCCCTGCGCCTGCAGGCCCTCGACCTGCAGGGTGATCGGCGCATCCGCCGCGGTGTCCTTCGCCGCATGCAGCGCGCGCCCGACCCGCGCCGCAGCGTCACCCTCCGGCGGCGGCGCATCGCCCTCGCCCATCATGGCCGCGGCCAGCCGCGCCGGCTCCGTGTCGGCCACGGCACAGTGATGCACGGCCCGGCCGCGCCGCAGCACGGTGACGCTGTCGGCATAGGCCATCACCTCGCGGAACTTGTGCGTGATGATCAGCACGGTGCACTGGCCGCTGCGTGCGAACGCGCGCACGTGGCCCAGCACCTCGTCGGCCTCCTGCGGCGTCAGCACCGAGGTCGGCTCGTCGAGGATCAGGAGGCGCGGCTTCAGGTACAGCTGCTTGAGCAGTTCGAGCTTCTGCTTCTCGCCGGCCGCGAGCTCCGATGGCCGCACATCGAGGTCGAGGCGAAAGGGCGTGGTCGCGAGGAAGTCCGCGAGCTCGATGCGCTTCGTCTTCCAGTCGATCAGCGCCGGCGTCTTGCCGCCGGCCAGCAGCAGGTTCTCGGCCACCGTCATGCCGGGCGCCAGCGTGAAGTGCTGGTAGACCATGCCGATGCCGAGCGCGCGCGCGACCACCGGGTTGGCGATGTCCTGCTCGCGGCCGTCGATCAGGATGCTGCCTTCCTCGGCGCGCTGGAAGCCGGCCACGCACTTGACCAGCGTGCTCTTGCCGGCGCCGTTCTCGCCCAGGAGCGCATGCACCGTGCCGGGCGCGACATTCATCGTCACGCGGTCCATCGCGGTGAAGCTGCCGAAGCGCTTGGTCAGTTCATAGGTGCCGAGTGCGAGCGCGCCGGTGCCGGCGGGCAATGCGCCGATCGGCGTGTGCGAGGCCTCGGACATGCGGCTCCCGTGTCTCACATCGCCGACAGCGCTTCGAGCAAGGCGCCCGAAGACGCGTGAGCGCCGAACACGCCGCCCTGCATGGTGATCATCTTCAGCGCGGCGAGGTGGTTGCCGTGGTCGGTCGCTGCCGTGCAGTCCGACAGCAGCAGGCATTCGAAGCCGCGGTCGTTGGCATCGCGCATCGTCGTGTGCACGCACACGTCGGTGGTGATGCCGGCCAGGATCAGGTTCTCGATGCCGCGCGTGCGCAGCACCAGCTCGAGGTCCGTCGCGTAGAAGGAGCCCTTGCCGGGCTTGTCGATCACCACCTCGCCCGCGAGCGGCGCGAGCGCGGGAATGATCTCCCAGCCCGGTTCGCCGCGCACCAGGATGCGGCCGCAGGGACCGTCGTCGCCGATGCCCACGCCGCCGGCGCCGATCTGGCGCGAGCGCCAGCGCTTGTTG
Source organism: Variovorax sp. SRS16 (assembly GCF_901827165.1). NCBI lineage: Bacteria > Pseudomonadati > Pseudomonadota > Betaproteobacteria > Burkholderiales > Comamonadaceae > Variovorax > Variovorax sp. SRS16. The sequence goes on along the minus strand of NZ_LR594666.1, from coordinate 291,845 downwards.
GCCGGCAGATCGGCGAGATCGGGCCGATGGCCTTCGCGCGTGTGGATGACGTGGAAGCCGAGCGGCCGCAGGCGCGCCAGCGTGCGCGCGATCGGCGCGATCGGCGCCTGCACCAGCGACAGGTCGTAACCCATCACGTCGACGTAGCCGCCCTTGCCGCAGAAATCGGTCTGCATGTCGATCACGATCAGCGCCGTGTTGTCCGGGCGCAGCGCGCCGTTGTACGGCCACGCGTAGGGTTCGGCGGCGACGAAGCATTCGGATGGCATGGGTGGGCCTTTACCGTGTGGAGGAGAGTTCGCCCGGGCTGCCGACAGCCACGCTGCCCGGCTTGCAGGTCAGCACCAGGATCACGAGCGTGAGCACGTAGGGCACCGTGTTGAACAGGTGATAGCCCCAGCCCACGCCGATCGATTGCAGCGCCGGGCCGATCGCGCCTGCGCCGCCGAACAGCAGCGCCGCGCCGATGCAGCGCAGCGGACTCCAGCGCGCGAAGATCACCAGCGCCACCGCGATCAGTCCCTGGCCGCTGGAAATGCCTTCGTTCCAGCTGCCCGGATAGAAGAGCGTCAGCGATGCGCCGCCCAGTCCGGCGATGGCGCCGCCCGCGGTGGTCGCGGCGATGCGCAGGCCGGCGACCGAGTAGCCGAGCGCGCGCGTCGCATGGGCCGAGTCGCCGGCCATGCGCACCAGCAGGCCGGCGCGCGTGCGGGCGAAGCCCCACCACAGCAGCACGGCGAGCGCGACACCGACCGGCACCAGCGCATTGACCTGCAGCGCCGAGCGGATCACCGGGTTGTCGCTCCAGCCGCCGAGCGGGATCGCCGGCAGCTGCGGCGCCTGCGGCTGGATCAGCGGCTTGCCCAGATAGAAAGCGAGGCCGGTGCCGAACAGCATCAGCGCGATGCCGGTCGCGACGTCGTTGACGCGATCGAGCGAGCACAAAAGCCCGTGCAGCAGCGCCAGCGCCGCACCGGCCGCAGCGCCGGCCAGCACGCCGAGCCAGGGCGAGCCGGTCAGCCAGGCGCCGCCGAAGGAGGCCATCGCCGACAGCACGAGCACGCCTTCGAGCCCGAGGTTGATGCGGCCCGATTTCTCGGTCAGGCATTCGCCCAGGCTCACGAACAGGAAGGGCGCGCCGACGCGCAGCGCGCCGCCCACGATGCCGGCGACGAGAGCGATCCATGCGTCCAGGCTCATTGCGCGGCTTTCTCGGCCAGCGGCGCCGGCTGCGTCGCACGCGGCGCGCGGTTGCGGACCATGGCCTTCCAATCGATCATGCGCAACCCTTCGCTGGCGAGGATCAGCACGAAGGCCATGCCTTGCAGCACGAGCACCGACGCATCGGGCAGCCCGAGCCGACGCTGCAGCAGGCTGCCCGCCGCGCCGAAGCCGCCGAACAGGATCGCGACCGGAATCACCGCGACGGGGTTGTGGCGCGCGATGAAGGACACCAGGATGCCGGAATAGCCATAGCCCGCGATCAGCGCGGCATTGGCATTGGTGTGCACCGCCGCGACCTCGACCGCGCCCGCGACGCCGGCGCAAGCGCCGCCGAGCCCGCAGGCCGCAAGCACCAGCCGGTTCGCCCGCAGGCCCACGAGTTGCGCGGTGCGCGGGTTGCCGCCCACCACGCGCACCGAGAAGCCCGAGGCGGTGAAGCGCAGCCACAGCCCCGAGGCCAGGCAGGCGACGATGCCGATCACCAGGCCCCAGTGCACGTCGGAGCCGCCGATGCCACCGATGCCCAGGCCGTCCGCGAGCGAATGCGTCGCGGGCTTGTTGAGGCTGGCCGGATCGCGCAGCGGGCCTTCGACGAGGTGCTTGAAGAGGCCGATCGCGATGTAGGCGAGCAGCAGGCTGCTGATGGTCTCGTTGATGCCGCGGTACTGGCGCAGCCAGCCCGCGAAGGCGATCCAGAGTCCGCCCGCGACCGCGCCGGCCACGCACAGCAGCACGGTGCCGGCGATGTTGGCCGGCAGCGGCATTGCATACGGCAATGCGGCGCACGCCAGTCCGCCCAGCACCAGCGCGCCTTCGCCGCCGATGATGACCAGGCCGGCGCGCGCGGGGATCGCAACGCACAGCGCGGTGAGCATCAGCGGCGCCGAGCGCTGCAGCGTGTTCTGCCACGAGAACCAGTCGCCGAACGCGCCCTTGAAGAGGATGACCCAGGTCTGGCCCGGACTCACCCCGGCGAACCAGACGAACACGCCGAACAGCAGCAGCGCCGCCGCAATGGCGAACGCCGGCAGCGCGGCTTCTTTCAATGCGTGGGTCATCGTCGGCTCGCGATGGAAGAGATCGGATCAGGCGGCCGAGCCCACGACGCCTTCGACGAGGTAGTTCATCTTCTCGAGCTCGAGGTCGGTCTGCTTGAGTGTCTTGCCGGCGGGGATCACGACCGCACCCTTGTTGTCCTTCAGGCCACCCTGGAAGATGTCGAAGTTGCCGGCGAGCATCTTCGCCTTGATCTCGTCGGCCTGCTTCTTCGCGGCGTCGGTGACCGTCGGGCCGTAGGCCGACATCTTCACGTAGCCTTCCTTCAGCCCGCCGCGCAGGAAGTTGGGATGCGGCTTGCCGGCCTGCGCCGCATCGACGACGGCCTTGTAGGCGGTGAGCCAGTTCCACTCGGCCCCGGTGAGATAGGCCTCGGGCGCGAGCTTCGCCTGGCTCGCGTGGTAGCCGCACACCATCTTGCCGCGCTTGGCCGCGGTCTCGACGATCACCTTGGGGCCGTCGACGTGCATGGTGAAGACGTCGCAGCCCTGGTCGGCCAGGCTGTTGGTGGCCTCGGCCTCCTTCACGGCCATCGACCAGTCGCCGGTGAAGATCACGCTGCAGGTGATGCCGGGCTTGACCGAGCGCGCGCCCATGGCGAAGGCGTTGATGTTGCGCAGCACCTGCGGGATCGGCTTGGCGGCGACGAAGGCGATCTTGTTGCTCTTCGTCATGTGGCCGGCGATCACGCCGTTGAGGTACTGGCACTCGTCGATGTAGCCGAAGAAGCTGCCGACGTTCTTCGGGTTCTTGTCGGTCCAGAGGCCGCCGCAATGCGCGAAGCGCACGTCGGGATGCTTGGGCGCCACGGCCAGGATGTGGGGATCGAAGTAGCCGAAGGAGGTGGGGAACAGCAGCCTGGCGCCGTCCTGCGCGATCATGCCGGTCATGGTCTTCTGCACGGCGGCGGTCTCCGGCACGTTCTCTTCCTCGACCACCTTGATGCCGGGCATCTTCTTGAGCTCGGCGGCGGCCTGGGCATGGGACTGGTTGTAGCCGTAGTCATCGCGCGCGCCGACGTAGATGACGCCGACGGTCAGCGGTGTCTGCGCATTGGCGTGCGTGCGCCATCCGCCGAGCGTGCCGGCGGCAGCCAGCGCGGCCAGGGACTTGAGGGAATCGCGACGGTTGAACTGGCTCATGGGCGTGCTCCAGGAAATGAGGATGAAGTCGAAGGGAACGGGAGTGAAGTCAACTTGGATACAAGATGGTGTGCATAAACCGTACCAGCGTCGTGCCGCGTTTTAGGGCCTGAAATCAGCCCAGCAGGCTCACGTGCGCGGCCACCACGCGCCAACCTTGGGCGGTGCGCATCCAGGTCTGGCTCTGACGCCCCGTCCTTGTGCTTGCCTCGCGCCGGAACTCGAGATTGACGGTCGCGAAGTCGGTGCCGTAGGTGGTGATGACGGTGCGCAGCAGCGCGCGCTTCATGCCTTGCGGCGCTTGCGCCGCGCGGAAGGCGCGGATCTCGGCGTGGCCGTACTGATTGCCGCTGTCGCCGTAGCGCAGCGTGTGCGGGCTGTCCCAGAACAATTCGTCGAGCACCCCGGTCCTGTTGTGGACCAGTGCATCCTCGTAGCGATCGCTGGCGGCCGTGACCTCGGCGACGATGTCGGGAAGATTGATGGCGAGTGTCATGCGATGGCTCCCTTGGAGGCGATGAAGGCGCGCCAGCCGCCGTGATGGGTGATGTCGGCCGCGCCGGCCAGCGCGGCCGCTTCGCAGAGAAAGCCCTGCACGCTGCTGCCGTCGGCGAGCAGGATGCTGCCGATGCCCAGCGGCGACGGGACCAGCGCGACGAAGCCGCCGTAATGCGCGAGCGGCATCTCCCAGACCTCGACGGCGATCGCAGCGCCTTCGCCCGGTGCGACGCGAACGAGGCCGGGCTTGGGCGGCACGGTGCCGGGCAATGCATAGAGGCGGTAGACGGGCGCGGTCTCGGTGGCCGCGCGCAGGCACGCGCCGCGCTCGGTCAGTTGCGCATTCAGCGGCATGCCGCTGAGATGGGCGCCGACGACGGCGACCCGGGTCGTGGCTACCGGCGCGATCACGGGCAGGGCCTCGGGCGCAGGCATCGGCTCGCCGGTCGCACCGAGCGCGAGACCCGTCGCATGATGAAAGCGCTGGCCGAGTTCGGCGAGCTGGAAGTCGCTGCCGGAGCGGCCGATCAGCGTGATGCCGAAAGGCAAGCCGTCGGCGCGCAGGCTGCTCGGCACCGAGATCGCCGCATAGTCGAGCAGGTTGACGAAGTTGGTGTATTCGCCGAGCGCGCGGTTGAGCGCGACCGGATCGGCCTGCATCGCCGCGATGGTGCAGTGCGTGGGCGCGGTCGGCACCAGCAGCACGTCGATGTCGCGCCACATCGCACCGGCGCGCTGGCCCAGCGCATGCAGCCGGGTGCGCGCATCGACGTAGTCGGCGGCGCTGTAGTTGCGGCCCTGCGCAAGGATGCTGCGCACCGGCTCGAGCACCTCGGCTTCGTGCCCGTCGAAGAAGTCGCGCACGGCGGCGTAGCGCTCGGCGACGAGTGCGCTGTCGTAGAGCAGCGCCGCCGCTGCGGCCAGCGGTGCGTAGTCGATCGCGACCGGCGCCCCGCCGAGCGCGCGCATCTGTTCGATCGCGCGCTCGAAGGCCGCGGCGGAAAGCGCATCGCCGAAGAAGCGCGGTGCCGACGCAACGCCGAAGCGAAAGCGCGCCGGCAGTGCCTGCGTCGCAAGCGTCAGCTGGCGCGCGTAGGGATCTTCCGCATCGAAGCCCATCGCGGTCTGCAGCACACGCGCGGCAAGCCCGACGGTGCGCGCGAAGATCGACACGCAGTCCACGCTCTGCGCCGCCGGCACCACGCCGCGCGCACTGACCAGTCCGCGCGAAGGCTTGATGCCGACGATGTTGTTGAGCCCCGCCGGCACCCGGCCCGAGCCCGCGGTGTCGGTCCCCAGCGCGAAGTCGGCCTGCCCGGTGGCGACCACGTAGGCCGAGCCGGAGCTCGACCCGCCCGACACGCAGCGCGCATCGAAGCTATTGGGCACCGCGCCATAGGGCGAGCGCGTGCCGTTCAGCCCGCAGGCGAACTGGTCGAGATTGGTCTTGCCGAGCAGGCTCGCACCGGCATCGAGCAGCCGCCGCACCACCGCGGCATGCACGTCCGGCGTGCGTGCGAAGGCCGGGCAGGCCGCCGTGGTCGGCACGCCGGCCACGTCGATGTTGTCCTTGGCTGCGAAGCGCAGCCCGGCCAGCGGGCCCGAGCTCGCGCCGTGCAGCGGCGGGTCGAGCCGCGTGATCCATGCCTCGGCGGCGAGTCCGCCGGCCGGGCCATTCGCCGCGCCGGGGCGCGGGCCTCCTTCATGCACCATCTTCAAGCATCCTGTCTTGTGTACAAGATGGCTTGCAAACGGCGTGCCAGGCGGCGCGGCCCGGCGGTATGCGCTGTCGGGATCAGCCGGCGGCCGCGGGCAGCTGCCGCAGCGTGCGAACCTGCGAGGCCAAGATCACCGCGGCCTGCAGCACGAAGCCCGCGCTGGCCAGGAACAGGCAGGCGGGCTCACCCCACCATGCACCGACCAGTCCGCCGAGTGCCGCACCGAGCGGCCGCGAACCGGCATTGACCGTGAGGAACATCGCCGACACGCGCCCCAGCATGGCGCCCGGCGTGACCGTCTGGCGCAGCGTGGTCGAGGTGATGGTCCAGATGATCGGGCCGGCGCCGAACAGGAAGAAGGCCAGCGCCGCCAGCGCCGCGAACGGAAAGACCAGCGTGAGCAGCGTGGCCGCCGCCGCCACCACCGACACGGCGGGCCCGAGCTGGATTGCGCGGCCGAAAGGCATGGCCGCGACGACGCGCGGCGCCAGCAGCGCGCCCACCACCATGCCGGCGCCGTAGCTCGCGAGCGTGACGCCCACGGTGCCGACGCTGAGGCCGAGCATGCGCATCGCATACGGCACGTAGGCCACCTGCAGCACGAACCACGAGATGTTCCACGCGACTGCCGTGAGCAGGATCGGCCGCAGCATCGCATCGCGCCACACCAGGGCCGCACCCTCGCGCAGCGCGGCCAGCGGCCGGTGCGCGGGTGCCGGCTTGCGCGGCGGCTCGACGAGCCGCAGCAGCAGCGCCAGCGCGGCCGCCGACAGCATCGAAGCCAGGATGAAGGCCGCCGAGGCGCCGGCCCAGGCCACGAGGGCGCCCGCAAGCGCCGGCCCGGCGGCAAAGGCCGCGCTGCGCACCAGCTCGAGCCGGCCATTGGCCTGCGCGAACGCCTCGCGCGGCACCAGCGCCGGCACGATGGCCGGCGCCGCGACACTGAAGGCCACGGTGCCGACGGCGCCGACGAAGCCGAGCACGGCGAGCAGGCCGACCGACAGCCGGTTGCACAGCACCGCGGCGAGCAGGGCCAGCAACGCGAGCATGCGCACGGCTTCGGCCCAGCGCATGAGCCGGGCGCGCGAAGTCCGGTCGGCCACGAGGCCCAGCGGAATCGACATCAACAGGAAAGGCAGCGTCTGCGCGGTGGCGAGAAAGCCGATCTCGCCGGGCCCTGCGCCCAGCAGCAGCACGGCCACGATCGGCGCGGCCGCGAGGCTCAGTTGTTCGGCGGATTGCGCCGCGAAATTGGCGCCGGCGAGGAAAGCGAAGGAAGGGGGAAGGCGTGACGCCATGGCATGTCTGTTCGTTTGTGAGACCCGATGGTGCGCTCGAAGGCCGCGCGCGCCGGCCGTTTCCGGACATGCCACCGAAGCCTGCGCGAAGGGCGCCGGTGCATGCGGGAATAATGGGCGGCCCTCAACGACCGTCGTCCATGTCCGCACCACCGGCTGCCGAAGCCTCCCCTGCCCCACCCTGGCGCGACGCGCTCAAGGTCTATCTCGAACCCGCAACCCTGCGCATGCTGGCGCTGGGCTTCTCCGCCGGCCTGCCGCTGCTGCTGGTGCTGGGCACGCTGAGCTTTCGCCTGCGCGAAGCCGGCGTCGACCGCGCCACCATCGGGTACCTGAGCTGGGTCGGCCTGGCCTACGGCTTCAAGTGGGCCTGGGCGCCGCTGGTGGACCGGCTGCCGATCCCGCCTCTGACCACCTTGCTCGGACGCCGCCGCGGCTGGCTGCTGCTGGCGCAGATGGTCGTGATCGCCGGGCTCGTCGGCATGGCGTCCAACGATCCGCGCGACGGCCTGCCGCCGCTGGTCTGGTGCGCGCTGCTGGTCGCCTTCGGCTCGGCCACGCAGGACATCGCGCTGGACGCCTTCCGCATCGAATCCGCCGCCACGCGCAAGCAGGCAGCGCTGGCGGCGGCCTACCAGACCGGCTACCGGCTGGCGATGATCTGGGCCGGCGCCGGCGTGCTCTGGATCGCGGCCTGGGCCGAGATCACCGGCGCGGCGGGCTACCAGAACGGCGCCTGGAAGACCGCCTACCTCGTGATGGCGGCGTCGATGGCGGTGGGCGTGATCACCGTGCTGCTGTCGCCCGAGCCGGTGCGCGTCGCGCTGCCGGCGCCGAAGAACGCGACCGCATGGCTGCGTGAGGTGCTGGTCGAGCCCTTCGCCGACTTCATCCGCCGCTACCGCTGGCAAGCCGCGCTGATCCTGTCGCTGATCGCGATCTACCGCATCAGCGACGTGGTGATGGGCATCATGGCCAACCCCTTCTACGTGGACATGGGCTTCACCAAGGACGAGGTCGCCACCGTGAGCAAGATCTACGGCGTGGTGATGACGCTGGCGGGTGCCTTCGTCGGCGGCGTGCTGTCGGTGCGCCTGGGCGTGATGCGCGTGCTGATGCTGGGCGCGGTGCTGAGCGCGGCGAGCAACCTGCTGTTCGCCGGCCTCGCCTCGCGCGGGCACGACGTCACGGCGCTGGTGCTGGTGGTGTCGGCCGACAACCTGGCCGGCGGCATCGCTTCGGCGGCCTTCATCGCCTACCTGTCGAGCCTGACCAACATCAGCTATTCGGCGACGCAGTACGCGCTCTTCAGCTCGCTGATGCTGCTGCTGCCGAAGTTCATTGCCGGGTATTCGGGGGTTTTCGTGGATGCCTATGGGTACAAGGCCTTCTTCGTCGGCACCGCAGCGCTGGGGTTGCCGGTGCTGGTGCTGGTGGCGCTGGCGGCAAGGGCGAGAAACAGATCGACCACGCCGTCGGGCCAAGGATCCCAAATGGCGCCATAATGGCGCCATTTGGGAGATTTGGATGGTCAGCCTGTCCCTGAAAGACGTTCCCGAGGCCCTCGCCGAGCAGCTTCGCCAGCGCGCAGCGCGCAATCACCGCTCGCTGCAGGGCGAGCTGATGGCCATCATCGAACAGGCGGTTCGCGGCGCAGATAGCACCGTGGCTGGCGCCGTCGCGTCGCCGGCCACTGCAACGACGCGCGGCCATGGCCAGCAAATCATCCGCCGCGGTTCAAAGACGACCGAGCAGATCGCCGCCGAGCACCGCGTGCGCTTTCCGCAGCCGATCACCGCCGGCCCGCTCGCGGTCGATATCCTGCGCGCTGAACGGGACGCTCGTTGAGCGCCGCGCCGGGCCGCCCCAAGCAAGCTCGCACCGCAGTGCGAAGCACGGAGGTTGCCTTATGAGCCCGGCGCCGCGCCCCGTCTTCGTCGCGGAGCCGCCGGCCGCGTACCTGCCGCGCCCGCCGATGGTGGTGGACTGCAGCGCGCTCAGTGCCGTCCTGTTCGACGAGCCAGCGCGCGACGAGGCGCTGGCGCGTCTGGCGGGCCGGAGCCTCATGGCGCCCGGCCTGCTCGACCACGAGATCGTCAGCGTCGCCCTGAAGAAGCGCCGGCAGGGCTGGCCGGAGCACTCGCTCGCCCAGGCACTGGCCGACTACGAGGCCCATGACATCGAACTCCATCCGATCGACCTCGCCGGGCAGTACGCGCTGGCCGCGCGCTACGAGCTCTCGGCTCATGACGCGGCCTACCTTTGGCTGGCCGCGGAACTCAGGGCGCCGCTGGCCACCTTCGACCAGCGGCTTGCGGCCGCCGCGCAGGCACACCTCAGCACGCTGCCTTGAATGCGGGCCCGCGACGCAATGTCCCTGCGCCGCGACCGCAGGGTTTCGACCGACGCCGCGACAGGGCCATCAGCTGGTAGGCTGTGACGTTTTTCACAATTCACCCCCTTCCTCTTCCCCTGCCGCCTTTTCATCGTGCCGCCCTCTCGCATCCAACCCCTCCAGATCAGTGCCTACACCGCGACTTGCGCGGTCGGTGTCGGCAAGGCCCCCTTGGTCGCCGCGCTCGAAGCGTCGCGCAGCGGACTGCGCGCCAATGATTTCGGACCGCAGCCGCTGCCGACCTGGATCGGCCGTGTCGACGGCCTCGAAGACCTGCGCCTGCCCGCGACGCTGGCGAAATGGGACTGCCGCAACAACCGCCTCGCGTGGCTGGGCCTGCAGGCCGATGGCTTCCTCGACGCCGTGGCGGCAGCGCGCAAGCGCTACGGCCCGGCGCGCATCGCGCTGGTGCTCGGCACCTCGACCTCCAGCATCGGCGAGACCGAGCTGTCCTATACCCAGCTGGTGGACGACCGCTTTCCGCCCGACCAGCAGCGCCCGGCGGTCCACACGCCGCACTCGCTCGCGCTGTTCGTGCAGGAAGCGCTGGGCCTCGAAGGGCCGGCCGAGACGATCTCGACCGCCTGTTCGTCGAGCGCCAAGGCCTTCGCCTCGGCCGAGCGCCTGATCCGCCTCGGGCTGGTCGACGCGGCCGTGGTCGGCGGCGTGGACACGTTGTGCGGCAGCGTGCTGTTCGGCTTCAACTCGCTCGAACTGGTGTCGCCCGAACGATGCCGGCCTTTCGATGCCGACCGCAACGGCATCAGCCTCGGCGAGGCCGCCGGCTTCGCGCTGATCGAACGCGGCGCGGGCCGGCTCGAGCTGCTGGGCTATGGCGAAGCGAGCGATGCCCACCATATGTCGACGCCGCATCCCGAAGGCCTGGGCGCCGAGCGCGCGCTCGACGACGCGCTGGCGCGCGCCGGGCTGGCCACCGATGCGATCGACTACATCAACATGCACGGCACGGCCAGCGCGAAGAACGACGAGGTCGAAGGCGCACTCGTCGCGCGCCGCTTTCCGGCCGGCACGCATGCCAGCTCGACCAAGGGCTTCACCGGCCACACCCTGGGCGCGGCCGGCATCGTCGAGGCCGTGATCAGCCTGCTCGCGATCGAAACCGGGCTCAAGCCCGGCACCGTCAACACCACCACGGTCGACGCCGACTGCGGGCCGCAGATCCGGCTGAAACCCGCGCGCGGCGAGGTGCGCTACGCACTCAGCAATTCCTTCGGCTTCGGCGGCAACAACTGCTCGCTGGTGTTCGGCAAGGGAGCCGCGGCATGAGCCGCCCGGCCGTTCCGAAGGCGAATACCGAAGCGCTGCTGCGCGAAGGTACTCCAGTGAGCAGCACGCCCACGCTCTACATCGAAGGCCCCGCGTTCTGGGCGCCGACGCTGCCCGGCTGGGAAAGCGCGCGCGCGGTGTTCCGCGGCGAGGCCGCGCCGGCCGATCCGCCGGCCAAGCGGCCTTCGCCGCAGCTGTTGGCACCGGCCGAGCGGCGGCGCGCGCCCGACACGGTGGCGCTCGCGCTCGAGGTTGCGGCCGCGGCCGTCGAGTCCTCCGGCCGCCAGGCCGCCGACCTGCCTTGCGTGTTCGCCTCCGCGCACGGCGACCTCGGCATCAACGACTACATGTGCAGCACGCTGGCCAGCGACCCGAAGCTGCTGTCGCCGATCAAGTTCCACAACTCGGTGCACAACGCCGCGGTCGGCTACTGGACCATCGGCACCGGCTGCATGGCGGCCAGCAACTCGCTCTCGGCCTACGAAAGCAGCTTCGCGGCCGGCCTGCTCGAAGCCGCGGCCCAGTGCGCCGCCGACCGGCAGGCGGTGCTGCTGGCCGGCTACGACATGCCGGCAGTGGGGCCGCTGTCCTCCGTGACGACCAGCCGCGAGCTGCTGGCCGTGGCACTCGTGGTGGCACCGGAGCGCACCGAACGCACGGTCGCGGCCTTCGAGTGGTCGCTGGTTTCCGGCGCACCGCTGCCTGCGGCCGCGCAGTCCGATGCGGCACGCGCGCTCAACGCCAATGCGATGGCCGACGCGCTGCCGCTGTTCGAGGCGCTGGCGCGCGGCGGCGCCGAATCCGTGAGCATGCCGATGTCGGCCGTGCTGTCCCTGCAACTGCGGCTCATGCCGCAACCCTGAGCCCCTATCGATGAACACCCTCCTCCGCCGGCACGATGTCGTGATCATGGGCGGAGGCCTCGCGGGCCTGACGCTCGCATTGCAGCTCAAGCGCCGCTTCGACGACATCGACGTGGTGGTGCTGGAGCGGCGCACGCACCCGGTGCCTCATGCGACGCACAAGGTCGGCGAATCGTCGGTCGAGATCGGCGCCCACTATTTCGACACCGTGCTCGGCCTCAAGCCGCACATGCATGGCGCGCAGCTGCGCAAGTTCGGCTTTCGCTTCTTCTTCAGCGAGGGCCGGCGCGACATCGACCAGGTGACCGAGATCGGCGCCAGCCGCTATCTGTCGGTGCCGAGCTACCAGATCGACCGCGGCATCTTCGAGAACTACCTGGCCGAAGAGGCCGCACGCCATGGCGTGAACTTCATCGACAGCGCACTGGTGGGCCAGATCGAGCTGGCAACCGACGCGCGCGAGCTGCACCGGCTGCGCTGGTCGCAGGACGGCGTGACGCACGTGATCGAATCGCGCTGGCTGATCGACGCCTGCGGCCGCGCCGGCATGCTCAAGCGCAAGCTCGGACTCGCGCAGCCCAACGCGCACGACTGCAACGCGGTGTGGTTCCGCATCGGCGACCGCATCACCATCGACGACTGGTCCGACGATCCCGCATGGCGCGCGCGCTGCAATCCGCAGGCGCGCTGGCTGTCGACCAACCACCTCGTCGGCGCGGGCTACTGGGTCTGGCTGATCCCGCTGGCCTCGGGCTCGCATTCGATCGGCATCGTGGCCGATCCGCGGCTGCATCCGCTGGACACCATCGACACCTTCGACAAGGCGATGCAATGGTTCCAGACCTACCAGCCGCGCCTTTACGACGAACTCGACGGCAAGCGCCACTTGCTGCAGGACTTCGCGTTCTTCCGCAATTTCTCGTATGGCTGCAAGCAGGTGTTCTCGGGCCGGCGCTGGGCGCTGACCGGCGAGGCCGGGCTGTTTCTCGACCCGTTCTATTCGCCGGGCAGCGATTTCATCGCGATGAGCAACACCTACATCACCGACCTGGTCGCGCACGACCGGGCCGGCCATGCGCTGGAAGCCCGCGCGCAGCTCTATGACCAGATCTACCACTCGTTCTACGAGAGCACCCTCGCGCTCTACACCGACCAGTACCCGCTGTTCGGCGACCCCGTGGTGCTGCCGGTGAAAGTGCTCTGGGACTACACCTACTACTGGGGCGTGCTCTCGCAGATCTTCTTCCATCGGCGGCTGACCGACCTGGCGCTGCTGGGCAGCGTGCGCGACGAGCTTCAGCACTGCCAGCGCCTGAACTTCGCGGTACAGGATTTCCTGCGCGCATGGTCCGGCGTGAGCGACAAGCGCAACGCGGCCGTGATGCACGATCAGGCCGCGCTGCCCTGGTTCGCCGAACTCAACCGCAGCCTCAACGACGACCTCGACGACGACGCCTTCAAGGCCCGCGTGCGGGCCTCCACCGCACAGCTCGGCGCGCTGGCGCGCGAGATCCTCGAGCGCGCCACCGGCGACCATCCCGACCTCGAAGGCACGGCCTTGCGCGCGCTGCTGGCCGAAGAGCCGGCCGCCCCCTGCGCCGCCGGCGCGGCGGCCGAAGACATGCTCTTCGCGGCCGTCTGACACGCCGCACGACGGCGAGGTTTACCCAACTTTACGCAGCCTTCAACCCCGCTTGGTGCGGCAGGACCACGCTAAGACCATGAGCACGCCCCAACTCCTGATGATCGAAGACGACGCCCGCCTGGCCCAGATGGTCGGCGAGTACCTGACCCAGTCGGGTTTCGGCTTCGCCCACGCGCTGGATGGCGCGACCGGCCTCGAGCAGCTGCATCAGCGCTCGCCCGACCTCGTGATCCTCGACCTGATGCTGCCCGACACCGACGGCCTGGAGATCTGCAGGCGCATCCGCGCGCTGCCCAACGGCCTGTCGAAGGTCTCGGTGCTCATGCTGACGGCCAAAGGCGATCCGATGGACCGCATCGTCGGTCTCGAGATCGGCGCCGACGATTACCTGCCCAAGCCCTTCGAGCCGCGCGAGCTGCTGGCGCGCATCCGCGCGGTGCTGCGCCGGCGCGGCGAGACAGCGACCCAGGCCACCGCCGCCACGGTGATGCGCTTCGGCACGCTCGAGATCGACCGCAATGCGCGGACCGTCACCGTCGGCGGCGAACCGGCAGACCTCACGTCCTACCAGTTCGACCTGCTGGTCGCGATGGCCGAACGCGCCGGCCGCGTGCTCACGCGCGACCAGATCATGGAAGCCGTGCGCGGCCGCGAGCTCGAAGCCTTCGACCGCTCGATCGACGTCCACATGGGCCGCATCCGCGCAGCCATCGAGGTCGATGCCAAGACGCCCAAGCGCATCCTGACCGTGCGCGGCGTCGGCTACGTCTTCGCCAAGCAGCAAGACTGATGCTGCTGAACCTCTACCGGCGCCACCTCTATGTCCGCATCTGGCTGGCGGTGGTGGCCGGTGTGTTCATCCTCACGCTGATGGCCAACTGGATCGTGCGCGAAGCGGCGGAAAGCGAACGCGAGCGGCTCGCCCCGGTGCCGCGCGACGTCGTGGTGCTCGACGACAAGGACCGGCCCATCGGCAGCGGCAAGGCGCTGCGGGTGCCGGGGCAGGGCCTCGAATTCGACGTCACGCTGGGCGATGGCCGCTCCATCACGCTGCAGGTGGCGCCGCGCGACCGGCCGCCCGGCGGCTCGCCGGGCATGGCGCCGTGGCGCACGCCCTTCGGTCTCGGCTGGATGGTGGCGCTGGTGGGCGTTGCCGTGGCGCTGGGCGTCTACCCCATCGTGCGCCGCATCACCAAGCGGCTCGAAGCGCTGCAGCGCGGCGTGCAGCGCTGGGGCGAAGGCGACCTGTCGGTGCGTGTCGCCGAGGACGGGCAGGACGAGGTGGCCGATCTGTCCGGTCGCTTCAACGCCGCGGCCGCGCGCATCGAGCAACTGGTGCGCTCGCACAAGTCGCTGCTGGCCAATGCCTCGCACGAACTGCGCTCGCCGCTCACGCGCATCCGCATGGGGCTGGAGTTGATGGGCGAGCGGCCCAGCGCCGGCGCGCGCGACGAGATCTCGCGCAACATCGGCGAGCTCGACCAGCTGATCGACGAGATCCTGCTGGCCAGCCGGCTCGACGCCAAGGAGGCCGACATGGGCACCGTCGAGACGGTCGACCTCACCGGCCTCGCCGCCGAGGAATGCGCGCGCGCCGATGCCGAACTCGAAGTCGCCGAGAACACCGACAGCGACGCGCTCACCGTGCGCGGCGTGCCGCGCCTGCTGCGCCGCGCGATCCGCAACCTGCTGGAGAACGCGCGCCGCTATGGTGCCGGCCAGACCAGCGTCGAGCTCGGCAGCCGCGCCGGGCTGGCGGAGATCCGCGTCAACGACCGCGGGCCCGGCGTGCCGGCGGCGCTGCGCGAGCGCATCTTCGAACCGTTCTACCGGCTGCCGGGTGCGAGCGAGCGCAATGGCGGTGTCGGGCTGGGGCTGGCGCTGGTGAAGTCGATTGCCGAGCGGCATGGGGGCAGTGTGCGATGCCAGGATCGGCCCGGTGGCGGCGCGAGCTTCGTGATCACCTTGCCGCGCTAGACAACGGCCCTTCGGCGAACAAGGTCACATCCGAATCGAAATCGAAGCTCAATTGAACAGATTGCCGTTCGAGGCGGAAGTGCCGCCAGGCACCCGGGACGAAGGCAGGATCGGAGACCATGGCGGCTGAAGGCAGCACCTGTTGATACACGGCCAGGGTCCGCGCATGTGCGCATCGCTGATAACAGTACGACAGCGAGATCAGCAGATGCTCCGCAAGTGCGGTCATCCGATTGCCGAGACGGTCGAGCAAGTACAGGTATGCGCCGGCCAGCGATTGGTGGGGGCCGAGATCCGCTTGCGCATCGAGCCTGCGTCGCTCCTCCAGATCCAACAAGGTCACCAAAGGGTCCGAACCTTCGTCAGCGGCGAGCAGACGCGCCAGCGGGTGGACCTCGCCCTCCGCGCCGCCCGGCGAGTGATCCAGGCGAATCCCATGGCGCACCTTCACCTCGGTGTAGCGCACCAGATGCTGGAACAGGTGAGAGATGAGCAATTGCTGGTGCTCCCGCTGCCGCAAGTCGATCGCGACGCCCTTGCGCGCGAAGTCTGCGACCATCAGCCAGGCTTCGGCCTGCACGTCTTCCAGCGATGCTTCACCCTGGGTCGCGCGACTGATGCGCCGCAGATCGGGGCTGCGCGCATCGAGGAACTGGGTGAACGGGTCTTCGCTCAATGTCTTCTCCCTGTCGGCGAGCTCGCGTGCGAGCGCCATCAACCGCCATGCGGCGGCTGAATATAGAGGGACGGCAGAAACTGCGATAGCAAATATCGGCGCAAGATCAACAAAGATCCTGCCGCTCACGCTGCCGGAACAAAGCCCGATGCGGTGCCACCTAAAATCGCCGCCATGCAGAGATCGAACATCGTCCGCCCCGCGGCCGCGTTCTGGGGGTTCACGGTGTTCATGCCGGTCGGCGTGGTCTATCTCGCGGCCTTCGCGATGCTCGTGACGCTGGTCGCGGCCGGCGGCTGGCGCGAACGGGCGCTGCGGCTGCGCGGCAATGTCCTCTGGTGGCCCGTGATGGCCTACGTGGTGTGGACGCTGGTGGTGCTGGCGCTCGAACCGCACTATCCGGAGACAGCCTCGAACCTGACGCACGGGCTGCGCATCGCGGCCACCGTGTTCATGGCGCTGGCGCTCACGCGCGATGAAGCGATCTGGGCGCTGCGCGGCTTCATCGCGATCGCGCTCGTGAACATCGTGATGATCGGGCTCTTCTACTCGGTCGGCTTCCCGCTCTGGGAAGCGTGGCGCGGCGTGCTGGTGCTGGTGGGCAACAAGTCGATCAGCAACGCGCTGCTCTTCACGATCCTGGCGGCGACGGCGGCGGTCTTCGGCCTGAAGGCGCTGACCGAACATCGGCCCTGGCGGGTCGTGCCTTGCGTTGCGCTGATCGGGGCGGTGCTCGCGATCATCACGCTCAACCTGCCCTCGCGCACCTCGTTGCTGGCGCTGCTGGTGGCGCTGCCGGCCGCTTGCGTGCACCAGTGGCGGCGCCAGCTGAAGGTGCTCGCGGTGGTGATGGTGCTGGGCGCCGTGGTCGTGGCCGCGGGCCTCTGGAAAACGCCGACGGTGCAGCAGAAGTTCGAGCTCGGCGTGCACGAGCTCGAACAGGCACAAGCCGGTGCCGTGTCAGAAGGCAGCTGGGTGGTGCGCTTCTACATGTACCGCGACACCGCGCGCATGATCATCGACCGGCCTTTCGCAGGCTGGGGCATCGGCGGCTGGACCCAGCAATGGCACCTGCGCGGGCCGAAGCTGCTGGCGGACTACAACATGCCGCACAACGACTTCCTGTGGATGGGCTCGCAGGCCGGCGTTCCCGGTGCACTGAGCCTGCTGGTGATCCTGCTCGCGGGCCTCTGGCAGGCCTGGCGCCGCGACGACCTACCGGGCCGCTATGCCTTCGTCGCGCTGCTGGTCGTGCTGATCGCAACCAGCCTCAATTCGGCGCTGCGCGATGCGCAGATCGGCCTGAGCATCCTGTGGGTCGCGATGGTCTACCTGCGGCTCGCGCAGGAGCCCGGCAATGCATGGCGCGGGCTGCTGCCGCACCGCAGCGGGCCGCCGCCCGCCGCCCTCAGTGGTGGTGGTGTCCCGCCGCCTCGCCCGCCTTGAGGCGGTAGACGTTGCCGCAGTACGGGCACTTGGCCTCGCCGGTGCGTGCGACGTCGAGGTACACCTTGGGGTGTGCGCTCCACAGCTGCATGTCGGCCTTGGGGTTCGGGCAGAACACGCCGCCCTGGTCGTTGAGATCCTTGGCCAGCAGTTCGATCACGGAATTGGTGGGCATGGCGATCAGACCTTCGTCAGCCAGTGCGCGTATTTCGGATTGCGCCCATTCACGATGTCGAAGAACGCGTTCTGGATCTTCTCGGTGACGGGACCGCGCGAGCCGATGCCGATCTCGACGCGGTCGAGTTCACGGATCGGCGTGATCTCGGCTGCCGTGCCGCTGAAGAAGGCTTCGTCGGCGATGTAGATCTCGTCGCGCGTGATGCGCTTTTGCACCAGCTCGATGCCGAGATCCTTGCAGATGTGCAGGACGGTGTTGCGCGTGATGCCGTTGAGCGCGCCGGCCGAGAGGTCGGGCGTGTAGACCACGCCGCCCTTGACCACGAACACGTTCTCGCCCGCGCCCTCGGACACGAAGCCGCTGGCATCGAGCAGCAGGGCCTCGTCGTAGCCGTCGTCCAGCGCTTCCATGTTGGCGAGGATCGAGTTGCTGTAGTTGCTGACCGCCTTGGCCTGCGTCATCGTGATGTTGACGTGGTGGCGCGTGTAGCTCGAGGTCTTGACGCGGATGCCGCGCTTCATGCCTTCTTCGCCGAGGTAGGCGCCCCAGGCCCAGGCCGCGACCATCGCATGGATGCGGTTGCCCTTGGGGCTGACGCCGAGCTTCTCGGAGCCGATCCACACCAGCGGGCGCAGGTAGCAGCTGTCGAGCTGGTTCTCGCGCACCACCTGCTTTTGCGCCTCGTTGAGCTGCTCGGGCGAGAACGGGATCTTCATGCGCAGGATCTTGGCGCTGTTGAACAGGCGTTCGGTGTGGTCGGCCAGGCGGAAGATCGCGGTGCCGCCCGCGGTCTTGTAGGCGCGCACGCCCTCGAAGGCGCCGCAGCCATAGTGCAGCGTATGGCTCAGCACGTGGATCTTGGCATCGCGCCACTCGACGAGATCGCCGTCCATCCAGATCTTGCCGTCACGATCGTCCAATGCGGGGGGCAGCGCGCTCATGTTGTGTGTCCTTTGGGGCCGGGGAAGGGATGTCGCAAAAGCTTTCGATTTTAGCGGCGCCGCCCGAAGCCGTCGCACCGACAATGCACGGCTTTGCCAACCAGCCAGAAAAGGGTTCGTCTCAGTGTCCGTCTTCAAGAACGTCATCGTCTATCGCATCGAAGCTTCATGGTCGCAGCCGCTGGACCAGGTCGAGCAGGCCCTCGGCACGCAGCGCTTCGTCCCCTGCAGCCCGTCGCAGGAGAAGTCCGCCGGCTGGACCGAGCCGCGCGGCGAGGACCACGGCCCGCTGGTCGAATCGGTCGGCGGCCAGTGGCTGCTCGAATTCATGGTCGAGAGCAAGACGCTGCCGGCCTCGGTGGTGCGCCGCAAGGTCGACGAGCGCGCCGCGCAGATCGAGGCCACGACCGGCCGCAAGCCCGGCAAGCGGGAAAAGAAGGAGCTGAAGGAAGACGTCACGCACGAGCTGCTGCCGCTGGCCTTCACGCGCCATGTGCGCATCGCGGCCTGGATCGATCCGGCGGCGCGCCGGCTGGTCGTGAACGCCAGCAACCCGGCACGCGCCGACGAGGTCGTGACCAGCCTCGTGAAGGCGCTCGACGGCTTCGCCGTCACGCTGGTCAACACGCAGGTCGAACCGGCCGCCGCCATGTCGGGCTGGCTGTCGACGCAGGAGCCGCCGGCCGGCTTCACCATCGACCGCGAATGCGAGCTCAAGGCCAGCGACGAATCGAAGGCCGTGGTGCGCTACGCCAAGCACCCGCTGGACATCGACGAGGTGCGCCAGCACATCGCCGACGGCAAGCGCCCCACGCGCCTCGCGATGACCTGGGACGACCGCGTGTCCTTCGAACTCACCGAAGGTCTGCAGCTGCGCAAGCTCGTGTTCCTCGAAGGCACGCTCGACGATGCGCCGGCCTCGGGCAAGGAAGACAACTTCGATGCCGACGCGGCGATCGCGACTGGGGAGCTGGGGCAGCTGGTGCCGGCGTTGCTGGAGGCGCTGGGGGGCGAGATGCAATTGGGTGCGGCGCCGGTGGATCAGGCCGCAGGGCCGAAGGCCAAGGCGGCCGATGCAGCGGAAGAACTCGCCGACGAATCGGCGCCGTTCTAGGCGACATTCATTTGTCGCTGCGGGGATCGGACGGTCACCCCCCGATCCGTTGCATCAACGTCCGCCAGTGCGGCTTGCTTTGATGGCCCGCACGGCCTGCCACGCGATCGCGATGGCACAGCAGACCAGGAGCGCAACCCACCACAGGGCAGTTGCGTCTTGGTTCGCGCCGTAGACCTTGAATCTTGAATAGGCGCTTGTCAATACAAGTAGCGCGACAACAAGGTACAAGAAGGCGCGGACATAACTCCGCAGCTTTTCTTTCATGAGGGCTCTCAGCGAACAAGAAGGCATGAAGACACCGCAAGCGCGAGCAACACAAACCCAAACGGTCGCCATTCGATCTTCTCAATCTGTTCGGAGGGGTTCGCAGGCGACTGTTTGGTTTGAATCGCGCTCAAAGCGATCCGCCATGAGAAGAACGCGGCGTAGATCAGGAATGTGCTCAACGTGCCCAGTCCGATGGCCACGAAGAACGAGGCGAGGCCGGCTTTTTGCGGCTGCGAAGAAGCAGCCACAAGCGCCATGGAAATGCTGAGCATGAGCAACATCACGATCCATGGAGCAAGGCGCAGGGCACGCTTCCACTTGGCATCCACCCTGATGTAGCACGAACCGAAATTGGTTGCGATCAAGAAATGCTCGATCAATCTCAGTTGCCTGTTGCACCCACGATGGCTGCCCCAATGCCGAACATTGCCGCGGTCGCGGCGAACAGCGCCGCGGCGGCGGCCAACTCGGGCGCTGCGACTGCAGCCAGAGCCGCGGCACCGAAAGCGGTGATGCCCGATCCGGCCCATAGCACATTGGAGGCAGGTGAAGTGGCGGCGGGGCCAGCGAACCCCACCGGATCGGCGGTCGCCGTCACCGTCACTTCCGACAGCGTACCGGCTGACACTGCGTCGCCCACGCTACCGTCACCCCCCCCCACGCCACAGCTGCCGTCGCCGTCGTCTCCCCCACTGACAAACTGTATTTCGTAGGGGCTCAACTCACGAAAACTCGAGCAACTCGACTGACAATTACTTCTTGGCTTTTTAAACATGAAGTACCTCCCTGATTGATCACTACAGCGACAGATTCATCGCTGCCAGAAGAGTCTATTCAATCGTCTGTGGCTCAATCAAGGCACCGATCGGGAGATTTGGCAGCGGCAAGAAATGGATCTGTCATGCCTCCCGCTGAGCAGGCAGCTACACCGGCGGCCGCAGCGCGTCGGCCGCACCGGGCCTGACCGCATCGGCGCTCGGCGCATCGTCAGCCACCGGCATCCCATCGCTCGCCACCTCGGGCCGCACCAGCTTCCATTCCGTGAGCTTGCCATTGACGAAGGTCGCGTCGACCCAGGAGCCGCCGGTGTCGGTCCAGCGGAACAGCTCGGGCTGCGTGTCCTTGGGCGAGCGCAGTTCGCCGATCGCGCGCGTGAGCGCCATCACGTGCATCAGGCTGACCTTCGGCTTGAGCTTGGCGTTGAGCATCACCGCGCTCGCCACGTAGCCGATGGGCGCATCGCCCGCGCGCCGCAGCACCTGCATCGCGCGGTTGAAGGTCAGCAGCATGAACATGACGAGCGCGCCGCCGACCAGCGCGACGCCGGCCCAGCCATAGGTGCGGTAGGCCACGCCGAGCAGCACGAGGCCGATCAGGGGGGTCAGGATTTTTCCGTATTTCATGCTTGTATTGTCAGGGTCGCCTGCAGGACGCCGATGGTAAACGCCGTCACTGCAGCTGCCGCACGATGTCCATCGCCTCCTCGATGCGCTCGACGGCATGGATGGTCAGCCCTTCGATCTCCTTGGCGCCGCGGCGCGGCGCATTGGCCTTGGGCACCACGGCGACGCTGAAGCCGAGCTTGGCGGCCTCGCGCAGGCGCTCCTGGCCACGCGGCGCGGGCCGCACTTCGCCCGCGAGGCCGACTTCGCCGAAGGCGATGAAGCCCTTGGGCAGCGGCTTGCCGCGCAGGCTCGAGGTGATCGCAAGCATCACCGCGAGGTCGGCCGCCGGCTCGCTGATGCGCACGCCGCCGACCGCGTTGACGAACACGTCCTGGTCCATGCAGGCCACGCCCGCATGCCGGTGCAGCACCGCGAGCAGCATCGCGAGCCGGTCGCGGTCGAGCCCGACCGACAGGCGCCGCGGGCTCGGGCCGCCGTTGTCGACCAGCGCCTGGATCTCGACCAGCATCGGCCGCGTGCCCTCGAGCGTGACCAGCACCACGCTGCCGGGCACCGGCTCGGCATGCTGGCTCAGGAAGATCGCGCTCGGGTTGGCGACGCCCTTCAGGCCGCGCTCGGTCATCGCGAAGACGCCGATCTCGTTGACCGCGCCGAAGCGGTTCTTGATGGCGCGCACGAGGCGGAAGCTCGAATGCGTATCGCCCTCGAAGTAGAGCACCGTGTCGACCATGTGCTCCAGCACGCGCGGGCCGGCGAGCGCCCCCTCCTTCGTCACATGGCCGACCAGCACGACCGCGGTACCGCTGGCCTTGGCGAAGCGCGTGAGGTGCGCCGCGCATTCGCGCACCTGGGCCACCGAGCCGGGCGCCGAGGTGAGCTGGTCGGAGTAGACGGTCTGGATCGAATCGATCACCGCGATCGCCGGCCGCGTGGCGTCGAGCGTGGCCAGGATCTTCTCCAGCTGGATCTCGGCCAGCACCTGCACCTGCGAATGATCGAGCCCGAGCCGGCGCGAGCGCAGCGCCACCTGGGCGCCGCTTTCCTCGCCGGTGACGTAGATCGCATTGCGCCCGGCGCGCTGCAGCGCATCGACGGCCTGCAGCAGCAGCGTCGACTTGCCGATGCCGGGGTCGCCGCCGATCAACGTGACGCCGCCATCGACGATGCCGCCGCCCAGCACGCGGTCGAGTTCATCGAGCCCGGTCGGCGTGCGTGCGATGTCGGTGGCCTCGATCTCGGACAGCGTGGCCAGCTCGGCCGATCCGGCCAGCGCGGCGAACTGCGTGCCGAAGCGGTTGTTGGCGCCGCCCGCAGGCTGCGCGACCTGCTCGATCAGCGTGTTCCAGGCGCCGCAGCTCGGGCATTTGCCGAGCCACTTGGGGCTGGTGCCGCCGCATTCGCTGCAGACGTAAAGCGTTTTGTCCTTGGCCATGGGCTGAGTGTAGAGAGCGCGCTGCTCAGCGCCCGCGCCCGCCGTGGTCGCCGTGCCGCGGAATCCAGTACGCCAGGGTCCACGCCGCGCCGAAGGCGATCAGCCCGGTCATCGCGATACCCGTCGCCAGGGACAAGGCCGCCGCCAGGAACGACAGCAGCGCCGGCCCGCAGGAGCCGCCGATGTCGGACATCAGGCGCCACACGCCGAGGAAGTGCGCGCGTCCGTGGCGCGGCGAGTGGTCGGCGCCGAGGGTCATGATCATCCCCGAGCCGATGCCGTTGCCGAAGCCGATGGCCAGCGATGCCAGCAACAGCGTGAATGCACCGGCGGTCAGCGGCATCAGCAGCATCGCCAGCCCCATGATCACCATCGACGGCACCGCGACCCAGCGCCGGCCCTTGCGGTCCATCACCTGGCCGGCCGGATAGAACACCAGCATGTCGATGCCGCCGGCCAGCCCGTAGATCAGCGAAGCCGTCGAGGGCGCCAGCGCGAGGTGGTCGGCCCACAACGGGATCACAGCCTGGCGGGACGCCCGCACCGCGCTGACCAGCATCACGCCCAAGCCCAGCGTCAGAAGCACGCGCCGGTGATCCCGCAGCGTCGAGACGATGGTCGTCGGCGCGGGCGGCTCATGCCCGGCGGGGAGCGGCGGCGCCTCCAGGTCGGGAATGCGCGCACCCAGCGCCGCCGCACTCATGACCGCGACGATACCGACCGCATAGGCCGCCGACAGGCCGAACGCCTGCACCGCGCCCGCCGCCAGGAAGGGGCCGATGAACATGCCGATGCGCATCACGCCGCCCAGGGTCGACAACGCCCGCGCACGGTATTCGATCGGCACCGCGTCGCTCATGTAGCTCTGGCGCGCCAGGTTGTAGACGGCCTGCGACATGCCGACCATGAAGCATCCCGCAGCGAACAGGCCGAGGTGCGAGGTCCACACACAGAGGGCCATGCCGAGACCGCTCCACACGCCCGCCGCGACGATGGCCCAGCGTTCGCCCCAGCGCGTCGTGATCACCGAGGCCGGCACGTTGTTGAGCAGCGAGCCGATGCTGATCATCGCCACCATCAGCGCCGCCATCGAGACGGAGGCGCCCAGGCCGCGCGCCGTCAGCGGCACGATGGGCAGGATGGCGCCCTCGCCCAGCCCGAACAGCAGCGACGGGCCGAAGGCCGCCACCGCGATGCGTCGCAGGGAGAACGAGGATGAGGGCGAAGAGGAGGAGGAGGTCGAAGCGGCGGGCGGAGATGACATGCGCAAGGAGCTGGGTTGGACTGCCCCGGGCCGCCCGGCGGACAAAGGCGCAGCCATTGTCTCGCCGATGGCGGATGTCTGCACGAGCGCGCGGCCGGCGACCGATACCCGAGAGCGCAGAGGGTTATCCCGTAGCCCCCTTTGTGGCGAAACATTTAATATATTAAGTAAATTCCTGGACACCATGAGCACCACCTTCGCGCACCGCAACCTGCCCCGCCTGCTGCTGCAGGCGCGCGAAGCCGTCATGGCGCACACGCGTCCCAGCCTGCGCGAGCATTCGCTGTCCGATCAGCAGTGGCGGGTGCTGCGCGTGCTCGGCGAGCATGGCGCGGTCGAGACCGGCCGCGTGGCGCGCGAGGCCTTCATCCTCGGCCCCAGCCTCACCGGCGTGCTCTCGCGCATGGAGCGCGACGGGCTGATCCAGCGCAGCCGCCATCCCGACGACCAGCGCAGCACCATGATCGAGGCCACGGCCCAGGGGCGCAAGCTGGTCAAGCGCCTGTCCACCACCATCGAAGCGCACTACGACTGGATGGAGCAGAAGCTCGGCAAGGCCAAGCTGATGCAGGTCTATGCGCTGCTCGACGAATTGATTGCATTGGAACAACCATGAGCTTCCTGCCTGCCGGCACGGTCTACGGTGTGCTGCTGAACTTCCGCGCGGAAGTGGAGGCGATGGCACCGCAGATGGACCAACCCCCTTACAAGGCGCCGCCGAAGGCGCCGGTGCTCTACGTCAAGACGGCCAACACCTGGAGTCCGCACGAAGCGGCCATCACGGTGCCCCAGCATGTGCCCGAGGTCGAGGTCGGCGCCACCATCGCGATGGTGATCGGCGCCGACGGCGATGTCGAAGGCTTCGTGCTGATGAACGACCTCTCGATCCCGCATGCGAGCTTCTACCGCCCGCCGGTCAAGTTCAAGTGCCTCGACGGTTTCCTCGGCGTCGGCCCCGCGCTGCGCGATGCGCAGGAGGTGGCGGATCCGGCGCAGTTCAGGCTCGAGGTGCGCATCAACGGCGAGTTGCGCCAGTCGGTGGATTTCTCGCAGACCGTGCGCAGCGCCTCGCAATTGCTGGCGGACGTCGGCGCCTTCATGACGCTCGCGCACGGCGAGGTGCTGATGCTCGGCTGCGATGCCGGCCGGCCGCTCGCGCGCGCCGGTGATCGCATCGAGATCAGTGCGCCGGGCTTCGAGAGCCTGGTCAACACCTTGGTGGGAGAAGCATCTTGAAGCACGCACGCATCCTGTTCGAAGGCGCTGTGCACGACGCCACCGAGCGCGACGGCCAGTTGCTGCTGGCCGACGGCCGCACGGCGGCTTTCGATGCGGTGACCTGGCTGCCGCC
This sequence comes from Variovorax sp. SRS16, assembly GCF_901827165.1. NCBI lineage: Bacteria > Pseudomonadati > Pseudomonadota > Betaproteobacteria > Burkholderiales > Comamonadaceae > Variovorax > Variovorax sp. SRS16. Next base: position 266,664 of record NZ_LR594666.1, on the reverse strand, counting down.
GCTGGCGCCTGCGCCGCGGCCGCGCACCATCCTCGCGCTCGGCCTCAACTACGCCGACCATGCCAAGGAACTCGCGTTCAAGGCGCCCGAGGAGCCGCTGGTCTTCATCAAGGGCGAGAGCGCGCTGATCGGCCATCGCCAGCTCACCAACCGCCCGTCGGGCGTGCAGTTCATGCACTACGAATGCGAGCTCGCGATCGTGGTCGGCAAGACCGCGAAGAAGGTGCGGCGCGACGATGCCTACGACTTCATCGGCGGCTACACGGTGGCCAACGACTACGCGATCCGCGACTACCTCGAGAACTGGTACCGCCCCAACCTGCGCGTGAAGAACCGCGACACCTGCACGCCGATCGGCCCCTGGCGGGTCGACGCGAAGGACGTGCCCGATCCCATGGCGCTGGCGCTGCAGACCACCGTCAACGGCAAGCTCACGCAGTCGGGCAACACGAAGGACATGATCTTCGACGCGCCCTTCCTGATCGAGTACTTCAGCAGCTTCATGACGCTCTCGCCCGGCGACCTGATCCTCACCGGCACGCCCGACGGGGTGGTTGACTGCCGGCCGGGCGACGTCATCGTGACCGAGATCGAGCGCGTCGGTGCGCTCGTCAACACCATCCAAGGACAAGCATGAACGCAGCGCCGGGCCGCCCCAAGCAAGTTCGCACCGTAGCCCGAAGGGCGGAGGTTATCTAATGAGAATCGAGCATCTGATCAACGGCAAGCCGGTCGCGGGGCGCGACTACTTCGAGACGGTGAATCCCGCCACGCAGGAGGTGCTGGCCGAGGTCGCATCGGGCGGCGAGGCCGAAGTCAACGCCGCCGTCGCCGCCGCCAAGGACGCCTTCCCCAAGTGGGCCGGCATGCCGGCGCCCGAGCGCGCGAAGCTGGTCCGCAAGCTCGGCGACCTGATCGCCAGGCACGTGCCCGAGATCGCAGAGACCGAGACCAACGACTGCGGCCAGGTGATCGCGCAGACCGGCAAGCAGCTGGTGCCGCGTGCGGCCGACAACTTCTACTACTTCGCCGAGATGTGCACGCGCGTCGACGGCCACACCTACCCCACGCCCACGCACCTGAACTACACGCTGTTCCACCCGGTCGGCGTGTGCGCGCTGATCAGCCCGTGGAACGTGCCCTTCATGACCGCCACCTGGAAGGTCGCGCCCTGCGTGGCCTTCGGCAACACCGCGGTGCTGAAGATGAGCGAGCTGTCGCCGCTCTCGGCCGCGCGCCTGGGCGAGCTCGCGCTCGAAGCCGGCATTCCGGCCGGCGTGCTGAACCTCGTGCACGGCTACGGCAAGGAAGCCGGCGAGCCGCTGGTCGCGCATCCCGACGTGCGCGCCATCTCCTTCACCGGATCGACGGCCACCGGCAACCGCATCGTCAAGAGCGCGGGACTCAAGAAATTCAGCATGGAGCTCGGCGGCAAGAGCCCCTTCGTGATCTTCGACGACGCCAATCTCGAGCGCGCGCTCGACGCCGCCGTGTTCATGATCTTCAGCAACAACGGCGAGCGCTGCACGGCCGGCTCGCGCATCCTGGTGCAGCAATCGATCTATGCCGACTTCGTCGCCAAGTTCGTCGAGCGCGCCAGGCGCATCACCGTCGGCGATCCGCTCGACGAGAAGACCATCGTCGGCCCGATGATTTCGCAGGCCCACCTGGCCAAGGTGCGCAGCTACATCGAGCTCGGTCCGAAGGAAGGCGCGACGCTGTTGTGCGGCGGCCTCGGCGCGCCCGTGCTGCCCGATCGCGTGAAGAAGGGCAACTACGTGCTGCCGACCGTGTTCGCCGATGTCGACAACCGCATGAAGATCGCACAGGACGAGATCTTCGGCCCGGTCGCCTGCCTGATTCCGTTCAAGGACGAGGCCGATGCGATCCGCATCGCCAACGACATCGACTACGGCCTGTCGAGCTACGTGTGGACCGAGAACGTCGGCCGCGCGCACCGCGTCGCCGCGGCCGTCGAGGCCGGCATGTGCTTCGTCAACAGCCAGAACGTGCGCGACCTGCGCCAGCCCTTCGGCGGCACCAAGGCCTCGGGCACCGGACGCGAAGGCGGCACCTGGAGCTACGAGGTGTTCTGCGAGCCGAAGAACGTGGCGGTGTCGCTCGGCTCGCACCACATCCCGCATTGGGGGGTGGCATGAGCGCCTCGCGCCGCAGTTTGATTCAAGGCGCTGCCGCGCTCGCAGCGCTGCCGCTGTTCGCACGCGCGCAGCCGGCGTGGCCAGCAAGGCCGATCCGCATCGTCGTGCCCTTCCCGCCCGGCGGCACCACCGACTATGTCGCGCGGCTGGTCGGCACCGAGGTCGGCAAGGCGCTGGGCCAGGCGGTCGTGGTCGAGAACAAACCGGGCGCCGGCACCGTGATCGGCGTCGACGCGGTCGCCAGGTCGGCACCCGATGGCTACTCCTTCGTCTGCGTGGCCAACAGCTTCGCAGCCAACCGGACGCTGCAGAAGAAGCTGCCCTACGACACGCTGAAGGACTTGCGCCCGGTCGCGCTGATGGGCATGTCGGAGCATGTGCTCGCAACCCATCCGGCGAGCGGCCTGAAGACGCTGGCCGACCTGCGCACGCAGGCGCGCGCCAAGCCCGGCACGCTGAGCTACGCCTCCTTCGGCAACGGCACCTCGGCCCACCTCGCGGGCGAAATGCTGCGGCTGCAGATGGGCATCGACCTCGTGCATGTGCCGTACAAGGGGCAGGGCCCGGCGCTGGCCGATCTGCTCGGCGGCCAGGTCACGATGATGTTCGGCAACTGGCCCGAGTTCCGCAGCCAGATCCAGGCCGGCAAGCTGGTCGCACTCGGCATGGCCACCGCGAAGCGGTCGGTGTATGCGCCCGACATACCCACACTGGCCGAACAGGGCGTGCCGGTCGAGTCCAATTCGTGGAACGGCCTGTTGGCGCCCGCGGCCGCGCCGGACGCGGTGGTGCAGCGCATGAATGCCGAGGTGAACCGCGCGCTGGCCGGGCCTGTGGTGACCGAAGCCTTCCGCAAGGGCGGCATCGCATCGCTGTCGGGCACGCCGCAGAGCTTCGCGACTTTCATCCAGAGCGAGATCGCGAAGTACGGCGACGTGATCCGCCAGGCGCACATCGAAGTCGAAGGCTGAACGAGGAGCCCATGCGATGAGCCTCTATGCCATGCAGAAATTCCTGTTCGCGCTCAACCGCGAGCCCGAGGTGCAGCGCCGCTATGCCGAAGGCGGCGCGGCGCGCGCCGCGCTGCTGGGCGGCTACGACTTCAGCGACGAGGAGCGCGAGGCCATCGACGGCGGCGACATCGGCAAGCTCTACGTGCTGGGCTGCAACGGACAGCTGCTGATGCACTTCGCGCCGCTCTTGGGCATGCCCTGGGCCGACTACATCGCGGCCATGCGCGAAGGCGTGCGCAAGTACGGGCCGGTGCGCGCGGGCATCTATGCGATGACGACGACACACGACGAAAAGGTGGCAGGAATATGAAGACCCCCACGCTCCCCACTTCGTGTGGTTCGCTGCCCCCCGAGGGGGTGCTCGATGCCCTTCGGGCGGCCGGGCGGGCATCGAGATGAGCCTCGTCTTCGCAGGCGTGTGCAGCCACGCCCCCGGCATCACCGGCCGCGCGCATCTCGCCGACCCGGCGGTGAAGGACGAATTCCACGCGCAGTTCCATCGCCTCGGCGCGGCGCTGCATGCGGCGAAGCCCGACGCGGTGATCGTGATCGCGGCCGAGCACTTCGCCAACTTCTTCATGAACAACATGCCGGCCTATGCGATCGGCATGGCCGACAGCTACGAAGGTCCGATCGAGGATCCGAAGTGGCTCGGCATCGAGAAGACGAAGGTCCCCGGCGATGCCGCGCTCTCGCAGCGCCTGATCCGCGAGGTCATGCAGACCGTCGACGTGGCCTATGCCGAAGAGTGGAAGTTCGACCACGGCATCATCGTGCCGCTGCACTTCCTGACGCCGAAGTTCGACACCAGGATCATCCCGGTCAACATCAACTGCCAGGGCCCGCCGCTCACGCCGCTGCACCGCGCCTGGGCGTTCGGCGAGGCGCTGCGCCGGGCCTGCGACAAGGCCCCCGAGCGCATCGCGATCATCGGCACCGGCGGCATCTCGCACTGGCCAGCAACGCCCGATTCGGGCAAGGTCAACGAGGCCTGGGACCGCGACTTCATGGACCGCTGGTGCGCCAACGACCGCGAAGCGCTGCTGTCGATGGACCGCTACAACGACGAAGCCACCTACCGCGAAGCCGGCCAGGGCGGCTTCGAGATCCGCACCTTCATCGCCGTGGCCGCGGCCGCGCGCGGCAAGGGCGAAGTCTTCCACATGAAAGCCATCCCGATCTTCGCGGTGACCTGCACGGCCGCTACGATGACGATCGCATGAACAACGAAGGAGAGCGGCCATGCCTCATCTGGTGATCCTCTACACGCCGAACATCGAACGCGAGACCGACATGCCGGCGCTGTGCCGCAGCCTGGCCGACACCATGCTCGCGCAGCGCGACGACGAAGGCCGGCAGGTCTATCCGACCGGCGGCACGCGCGTGCTGGCCTATCCGGCCGCGCACTACGCGGTGGCGGACGGCAAGGCCGACTACGCCTTCGTCTACCTCAATCTGCGGATGGCGGCGGGCCGCACCGACGCGGTAAAGAAACGCGCCGGCGACGCGCTGCTGGCCAGCGTCAAGCAGCACTTCGAACCGCTGCTTGCGAAGCGCCACATCGGCATCACGCTGCAGGTCGACGAAAGCCCCGGCCTGATCTACGACGGCAAGTACGGCAACCTGCATCCACTCTTCAACAAATAGCATGCTCGACAGGCCCCTCATCCAGCAGCTCGCCGCCGAACTGCACGAGAGCGAGAAGTCGCGCGTGCAGGTCGAGCATTTCTCCAAGCGCTTTCCCGCCATGACCATCGAGGACGGCTACGCGATCTCGCGCGAATGGGTCAAGGCCAAGATCGCCGAGGGTCGCGTGGTCAAGGGCCACAAGATCGGCCTGACCTCGCGCGCGATGCAGCAGGCCAGCCAGATCACCGAGCCCGACTACGGCACGCTCTTGGACGACATGTTCTTCGAGCAGGGCGACATCCCCTTCCAGCGCTTCATCGCGCCGCGGGTGGAGGTCGAGCTCGCCTTCGTGCTCGGCAAGCGGCTGCAGGGGCCGAACGTGACGATCTTCGACGTGCTGGCCGCCACCGAGTACGTCGTGCCGGCGATCGAGATCATCGATGCGCGCATCGAGCAGTTCGACCGCCACACCAAGGCCATGCGCCGCGTGTTCGACACCATCGCCGACAACGCGGCCAATGCCGGCATCGTGACCGGCGGCCGGCCGGTGAAGCCGGACGCGGTCGACCTGCGCTGGGTCGGCGCGCTGCTGTACAAGAACGGCATCATTGAGGAATCCGGCGTCGCGGCCGCAGTGCTGAACCATCCCGCGACCGGCGTGGCCTGGCTGGCCAACAAGCTCGCGCCCTGGGACGAATGCCTGGAGGCCGGCGAGGTGGTGCTCGGCGGTTCGTTCACGCGACCGACCACGGCATTGGCCGGCGACACTTTTCACGCGGACTACGGTCCGCTCGGTTCGATCTCCTTCCGTTTCGTCTGAGGCCTTCCATGCAAACCCCCCTCAACACCTTCAAGCAAGCCCTGCAGGCAGGCCAGCCGCAGATCGGCCTCTGGGTCGGGCTGGCCGATGGCTACGCTGCCGAGATGCTCGCGGGCGCCGGCTACGACTGGCTGCTGATCGACGGCGAGCATGCGCCCAACGACGTGCGTTCGGTGCTTGCGCAGCTGCAAGGCATTTCGAGCGCATGGTCGGGCCTCGCGCACCGCTCGCAGCCGGTGGTGCGCGTGCCCGTCGGCGAGACCGCGCTGATCAAGCAGTACCTCGACATCGGCGCCCAGACGCTGCTGGTGCCGATGGTCGACACGCCCGAGCAGGCCGCACGCCTGGTGCAGGCGATGCGCTATCCGCCCGAGGGCGTGCGCGGCATCGGCAGCTCGCTGGCGCGCGCCTCGCGCTGGCAGAGCTATCCGAAGTACCTGAATGAGGCCAACGCGCAGACCTGCCTGCTGGTGCAGGCCGAGACGGTCGAGGCGCTGAAGAATCTCGACGCCATCGCGGCGACGCCGGGCATCGACGGCGTCTTCATCGGCCCCGCCGATCTCTCGGCCTCGATGGGCCTCATCGGACAGCCAGGCCATCCGGAGGTGCAGGCCGCGATCGCCGACGCCATCGCGCGCATCCGCAAGGCCGGCAAGGTGCCGGGCATCCTGTCGACCACCGAGGAACAGGCGCGCAAATGGCTCGCGGCCGGCGCGCTGTTCGTCGCGGTGGGCGTCGACACGGCACTGCTGGTGGCCGCGGCCAAGCAGCTGCTGGCGCGCTACAAGAAGGACGCGCCGGGACCGGACGCACCCGGCTACTGAGCCTGCCATGACCGACATCGGCGACAAGGCCCGCGGCTTCCGCTCGGCGATCATCCGCGACGGCATCATCCGCGCCACCACGCGCAGCTTCTTGCAGGCGCTGGGCCAGGACGACGAGGACATCGCGCGGCCGCACATCGGCGTGTTCCACACCGGCGGCGAGATGAGCCCGTGCAACCTGAACCTGCGCGAGCAGGCGCAGCACGCCAAGACCGGCATCTACGCCGGCGGCGGCACGCCGCACGAATGCCCGGTGATGTCGGTGAGCGATGGCCTGTCGATGGCGCATTCGGGCATGCGCTTCTCGCTGGTCTCGCGCGAGCTGATCGCCGACAGCGTCGAGACCTCGACGCGCGGGCATCAGTGGGACGGCATCTTCGCGATCGGTGCCTGCGACAAGAACCTGCCGGGCCTGATGATGGGCATGGTGCGCTGCAACGTGCCGAGCGTGTTCGTGCATGGCGGCTCCGCGCTGCCGGGCCAGATGCCGGGGCCGGACGGCCGCGACCTCAACGTGGTCGACACCTACGAGACCATCGGCAAGGTGCTCGCCGGCACCGCCACGGCCGACGAGCTCGATGCGATGAGCCGCGCCTGCCTGCCGACCGCAGGCGCCTGCGCGGGCCAGTTCACCGCCAACACGATGGGCATGGTGTCGGAGGCGCTGGGCCTGGCGCCGATCGGCTCCAGCATGGTGCCGGCGGTGTTCAGCGAACGCGCGCCGCTGATGCGCCGCGCCGCGAAGACGCTGATGAAGGCGGTGCTCGGCGACGGCCCGCTGCCGCGCGACATCGTGACGCGCCAGTCGCTCGAGAACGCCTGCGCGCTGGTCTCGGCCACCGGCGGCTCGACCAACGCCGCGCTGCACCTGCCGGCGATCGCGCACGAGGCCGGCATCCGCTTCCATCTGGACGACGTGGCCGAGGTGTTCGCACGCACGCCGCTGATCGCCGACCTGCGCCCGGGCGGCCAGTACCTGGCGCGCGACGTCTACTACATCGGCGGCGCCGGCGTGATCCTGCGCACGTTGCTGGCGCAGGGCTTCCTGCACGGCGGCGCCCTCACCTTCACCGGCCGCACGCTGGCCGAGGAAGTGGCCGATGCGGGCGAGCCCGACGGCCGCGTGGTGCGCAGGGCCGGCGACGCGATCAGCCGCGACGGCGGGCTCGCGGTGCTCAAGGGCAACCTCTGCCCCGACGGCGCGCTGCTCAAGACCGCGGGCCTGAAGACGCTGGTGCATCGCGGACCGGCACGCGTCTTCGACTCCGAGGAAGAAGCACAGGCCGCGGTGCAGAACCGGCGCTACGAGGCTGGCGACGTGATCGTGATCCGCAACGAAGGCCCGCGCGGCAGCCCCGGCATGCGCGAGATGCTCGGCATCACCGCGCTGCTCTACGGCCAGGGCATGGGCGACCGCGTGGCGCTGCTCACCGATGGCCGCTTCTCGGGCGCGACGCGCGGCCTGTGCATCGGCTACGCCGGCCCCGAAGCGGCCGACGGCGGACCGATCGCGGCACTGGCCGATGGCGACATGATCGCGATCGACGCGCGGGCCGAGGCCCACAGCATCACCGTCGAACTCGCTGCCGACGAGATCGGTGCGCGGCTCGCGCGGCGCAAGCCGCCTGCGAACCTGCACCGCGGCGGCGTGCTCGAGAAATACGCGCTCACGGTGCGGCCCGGCCACCAGGGCGCGGTGACGCACTCCGGCGCGGTCACCTGGCTGCGCGACGAATCCTGACCACGCGTCCGCGACGCAAGCACGAATGAAAGGGAACTGCCGATGACCACCGTTCTTTCCGCGCCGCCCACGGCGCGCGTCCCCTCCGCGATGCATCCCGACGAGCGCGCAGCCCGGCTGCAGCTCGCGGCCTGCTACCGCGTGTTCGCGATGCTGGGCTGGACCGAGATGATCTACAACCACATCACCGTGCGGCTGCCCGACAGCGTGAGCGGCGGCGACAAGCAGTTCCTGATCAATCCCTTCGGCCTGCACTACAGCGAGGTGACGGCGAGCAACCTGGTCAAGATCGACCTGCAGGGCCGGGTGCTCGACGGCTCGACCTGGCCGGTGAACCCGGCCGGCTTCACCGTGCACGCCGCGATCCACGACGGCCTGCCCGATGCGCATTGCGTGATGCACACGCACACCACGGCCGGCGTCGCGGTGGCCTGCCTGCAGGGCGGTTTGCAGCAGACCAACTTCTACACCGCGCAGCTGTACGACATGGTCGCGTACCACGACTTCGAGGGCATCACCATCCATGCCGACGAAGGCCCGCGCCTGATCCAGAGCATCGGCGACCGGCGCGCGGTGATCCTGCGCAACCATGGCCTGCTGGCCTGGGGCCACACGCTGCCGCAGACCTTCGCGATCCTCTGGACGCTGCAGCGCGCCTGCGAGATCCAGATGGCGACCTTCTCGATGGGCGCCGCGATCCCGGTGTCCGAGGAGATCGCGCGCAAGTGCACGCGCGATTCCTTCCAGCTCAGTGCGAATCACGGCGCGGGGCAGGACCTGTTCGACGCGCTGGTCCGGCAGGTCGACCGCATCGACGACGCGTACCAAGCATGAAAGTCTGCATCTACGGCGCCGGCGCGATCGGCGGATGGCTGGGCGTGAAGCTGGCGCAGGCCGGCTGCGAGATCGACGTGGTGGCGCGCGGTGCGACGCTCGAGGCGTTGCAGCGCAACGGCCTCGCGCTGGTGAGCGGCGGCGCGCGCACGGCGGTGCCGGTGCGCGCCAGTGCCGATCCGAAGGCGCTGGGCGTGCAGCAGGCGGTGATCGTCGCGGTCAAGGCGCCGGCGCTGCCGATGGTCGCGCAGCAGATCGCGCCACTGCTCGGCCCCGAGACGATCGTTCTCACCGCGATGAACGGCGTGCCCTGGTGGTTCCTGCAGGGCGGCTTCGGCGGCCCGCTGGCGGGCGCGCAGCTGGAGGCGATCGATCCGGGCGGCCGCATCGATGCGGCGATCCCGGCGCGGCACGTGATCGGCGGCGTGGTGCATGCGAGCTGCTCGCTCGATGCGCCGGGCGTGGTGCGGCATCACTTCGGCAACGGGCTGATCGTCGGCGAGCCTTCGGGCGAAGCGACGCCGCGCGCGCAGGCGCTGTGCGAGCTGCTCGCGCGCGCGGGCCTCGACGCCCGCCTGTCGCCGCAGATCCAGAAGGACATCTGGTACAAGCTCTGGGGCAACATGACGGTCAACCCGATCAGCGCGCTGACCGGCGCCACCACCGACCTGATCCTCAACGACGACCTGGTGCGCGGCTTCATCTCGGCGATCATGCTGGAGGCCAGGGACATCGGCGCGCGCATCGGCGTCCCGATCGCCGAGACGCCGGAAGACCGCCACGCGGTCACGCGCAAGCTCGGTGCATTCAAGACCTCGATGCTGCAGGACGTCGAGGCGGGCCGCGCGGTCGAGCTCGATGCGCTGGTGTCCTCGGTGCGCGAACTCGGCCAGCGCGCGGGCGTGCCGACGCCCTTCACCGATGCGTTGCTGGGCCTGGCGCGACTGCAGGCGCGACAGCGCGGTCTTTATTGAGCCGCGCTTCGGGGCTGTTCCACCACTTTCGGCACGCGCGGCGCCACGGCGCACATCAACTCGTAGCCGACGGTGCCGCCGGCTTGCGCCACTTCATCGATCGGCAGCACGGCGCCGTTCGATGCGCGCCCCCACAGCGTGACTTCGCTGCCGAAGCCGGCATCGGGCACGGGCGTGAGATCGACCGTGATCATGTCCATGCTGACGCGCCCCACCATGCGCGTGCGCACGCCGTCGACCAGCACCGGCGTGCCGGTGTCGCAATGGCGCGGATAGCCGTCGGCATAGCCGACCGCGGCGATGCCGATGCGCAGCGCGCCCTCGGCCGTGAAGCGCGAGCCGTAGCCCACGGTGTCGCCAGCCTTCAGCTGCTGCACCGAGATCAGCTTCGTCGCCAGCGTCATCGCCGGCTGCAGCTGCCAGTGCGCCGCGTCGTGTTCCGGGAAGTCGGGCGCGCTGCCGTACAGCACGATGCCGGGACGGACCCAGTCAGCGCGCGTGTCGGCCGCATGGCGCAACGTGGCTGCGCTGTTGGCGATCGAGCGCTCGCCGGGCAGATCCTGGGTGATGCGCTCGAACAGCGCGAGCTGGTGCGCGACACCGCGCTCGCCGTCGGCATCGCTGAAATGGGTCATCAGCGAGATCTCGTCGACCTGCGGCAGCGCATTCAGGCGCGTCCAGGCGGCACGGAAGCGCTCGGGCGCGAAGCCGAGCCGGTTCATGCCCGAGTTCATCTTGAGGAAGACGCGCTGCGGCGCCTGCGTCTTGTGCGCGGCCAGCATGTCGATCTGGACCTCGCAGTGCACCGTGTGCCAGAGGTCCAGGCGCGAACACAGCTCGAGGTCGCGCGACTCGAACACGCCTTCGAGCAGCAGCACCGGCCCGCGCCACCCGAGCGCGCGCACGCGTTCGGCCTCGGCCAGGTCGAGCAGCGCGAAGCCGTCGGCGGCACGGAAGGCGTCGAACACACGCTCGATGCCGTGCCCGTAGGCATCGGCCTTGACGACGGCCCAGGTGCGGGCGTCGAGCGCGGCGCGCCGGACCCGGTCGAGGTTGTGGCGCAGTGCAGCGGGATGGATGGTGGCGAGGATGGGACGAGGCACGGAGAAACCCGCAGGAAAGCTGAAAACGCTCACACAAAAACACCCGGAACACCGGGTACGCCCTGCCATTTTGGCACCACACCCCCATGCTATAACCGCGCAGCCGCCCCCGAAACGGTTACTTTCCCACTAATGCCAGCAGTCCCCCTTCCTGGCCAGCCAGCCCATCGATGAAGCGCGGTTTCTACACGATCATGTCGGCGCAGTTCTTTTCGTCGCTGGCCGACAACGCGCTCTTCGTCGCTGCCGTGGAACTGTTGCGGGCCCATGGTGCGCCCGAGTGGCAGCGCGCGGCGCTGGTGCCGATCTTCACCGTCTTCTATGTGTTGCTGGCACCGCTGGTCGGCGCCTTCGCCGATGCGCTGCCCAAGGGCCAGGTGATGTTCGTCGCCAATGCGATCAAGGTGGTCGGCTGCGTGATGATGCTGTTCGGCTCGCATCCGCTGGTCGCCTACGCGATCGTCGGGCTCGGTGCCGCGGCCTACTCCCCGGCCAAGTACGGCATCCTCACCGAGCTGCTGCCGGCGTCGCAGCTGGTCAAGGCCAACGGCTGGATCGAAGGCCTGACGATCGCCTCGATCATCCTGGGCATCGTGCTGGGCGGGCAGCTGGTCGGCCATGCGCTGTCGAGCCATCTGCTCGCGTTCGACTTTCCGCTGATCGACACTGGCGTGGACACGCCGCCCGAAGCCGCGATCGCGACGCTGATCTTCATCTACGTGCTGGCGGCGTGGTTCAACACCCGCATTCCCCATACCGGGGTCGAGATGCGGCCCTTGCGGGCGAACCTGCGGCACGGCCTCGCGCGCAACGTGTTCGCGTTGCTGCCCGACTTCTGGCATTGCAATGCGCGGCTGTGGCGCGACAAGCTGGGACAGATCACGCTCGCCACCACGACGCTGTTCTGGGGCGCCAGCTCGAACCTCAAGTACATCGTGCTGGCCTGGGCATCGCTCGCGCTCGGTTACAACACGGCGCAGGCCTCTTCGCTCACCGGCGTGGTCGCCATCGGCACCGCCGTCGGCGCGATCGTGGCCTCGATGCGCATGCGCCTGGACGTGGCGACGCGCGTGATCCCGCTGGGCATCGGCATGGGCCTGCTGGTGATCGGCATGAACTTCATCAGCAACCTGTGGGTCGCGATCCCGTTCCTGATCCTGCTGGGCGGCCTGGGCGGCTTTCTGGTGGTGCCGATGAATGCGCTGCTGCAGCACCGCGGCCACAACCTGATGGGTGCCGGCCGGTCGATCGCGGTGCAGAACTTCAACGAGAACGCGAGCATCCTGTGCCTCGGCGTGTTCTACAGCGTGTGCACCGGGCTCGGCTTCTCCGCGTACTGGGCGATCACCGCCTTCGGGCTCATCGTGGCGACCTTCATGTGGATGATCAAGCGGCTGCACCAGAGAAACCTGCGCAAGTATCCGGAAGAGGTCGAACACTTGCTGGCCATCGCACGCAGCGACAAACACCATTGAGCACCCCCCAGGCTTGCCCGCACTCGCACTGATCTTCAACGCCTTCGTGTGGGGCGTTTCGTGGTTTCCCTTTCGGCAGCTCGAGGCGCACGGCCTGCATCCGGTGTGGGCCACCAGCCTGATCTATGCCGCGATCTTCGTCGCGATGTCGCTGGTGCGGCGGCAGGCGTTGCGGGGCTTCGTCGCGCATCGCGGACTGGTGCTGCTGGCCGTGGCGGCGGGCCTGACCAATGTCGGCTTCAACTGGGCGGTGACGCAGGGCGACGTGGTGCGCGTGGTGCTGCTGTTCTACCTGATGCCGCTGTGGAGCGTGCTGCTGGCCTGGGTCTTCCTCGGCGAGCGTCCGAGCGCCGCGGCGCTGGCGCGCATGGTGCTGGCGCTGGCCGGCGTGGCGGTGGTGCTCAAGTCGCCGGGGACCGACTGGCCGGTGCCCGCGAGCCTGGCGGACTGGCTCGGCGTCGCGGCCGGCTTCTGCTTCGCGGTGACCAACATCCTGCTGCGCCGGCTGCGCGCGGCGCCGGGCGAATCGCGCGCACTGGCGATGTTCGGCGGCTGCGCGGGAGTGGCGACGCTGACGGCGCTCGCAGGCTCGGCCGTCGGCGCCATCGCGCCGCCGGCGCTGGCGACGCCGGGCTGGCTGGGCTGGGCGCTGCTGCTGGGCACGGGCTTCGTGGTCGCCAACGTCTGCCTGCAGTACGGCGCGGGGCGCCTGGTGGCCAGCACGACCTCGGTGATCATGCTGTCCGAAGTGCTGTTCGCGAGCGCGTCCTCGGTCGCGCTCGGCGCCGCGGTGCTCGGCATGCGCATCTGGGTCGGCGGCGCGCTGATCGTGGCGGCGGCCGCCTGGTCGGCGTTTGCAGGAACGCCGGACGGCGACGATGATCGGCGCATTCCCATCCTGAAGGACATGCCATGACCAGCGTCTATGACTTCGAGGCGAAGCAGATCGACGGCACACCTGTGCCGCTCGCCGCCTACCGCGGCAAGGTGCTGCTGATCGTCAACACGGCCAGCAAGTGCGGCTTCACGCCGCAGTTCGAGGGCCTGGAAGCGCTGTACGAGAAATACGCGGACCGGGGTTTCGCGGTGCTCGGCTTCCCGTCCAACCAGTTCGCCAACCAGGACCCGGGCAGCAACGAGGAGATCGGCGCGTTCTGCACCAAGAACTATGGCGTGAGCTTTCCGATGATGGAGAAGATCGAGGTCAACGGCCCCGGCGCCTCGCCGCTCTACAAGTGGATCACGCGCGAGGCGCCCGGGCTGCTCGGCAGCACGGCGATCAAATGGAACTTCACCAAGTTCCTGGTCGGCAAGGACGGGCAGGTGCGCAAGCGCTACGCGCCGCTCGACAAGCCGGAGTCGCTCGGGCCCGACATCGAGGCGGCGCTGGCGGCCTGAGCGCGGCCGGCGCTCAGAAGCGGAAGTCCGCGGTCTTCGGCCCGCTGCCGACGGTCACGGCCTCGCTCTTGGTCGTGCCCTCGCTGGTGGCCTGGACGGTGTAGCGGCCGGCGGGCAGATCGATCAGGCACACCGGGCCCGAAGCGCGCATGGACAGCGCCGTGCCGCCCTTGGCGTCCTGCACCGTCACATCGACGTTCGCGAGGTACTCGCCGCCGGCGCGCGCGAACAGCAGTGCGAGCGGATGGTCCTTCATCGCGGCGCGCATGGCGGTGGATTCGTCGGAGCCGATGCCGCCGCACACGTACTGCACGGCGCCCTGCGACCTCATCGCGGGCATGCCTGCGGGCTGGGCTTGCGCCGCCCATGGCGCGGCGATGCAGGCGCAGGCGACGGCGCCGCGAAGAAGAAAAGTCTGGAAAGAGGCTCGCATGGAGGGGCTCCCGAAGTGAACAGTCCTGCAGGATCGGGCCGCGCGGGCCGGCCGCGAGTCGGACCGCAGCCCCTTTGCATGTGCGATCAGGCCACTGCCATGGCCTCGTCCAGCAACTCCACCCAATGGCGCACGGGCGTGTGGCCTGCGCTTTGCAGGTGCGTGATGCAGCCGATGTTGGCCGACACGATGGTGGTGGGCTGCAGCTGGGCCAGGTGCCCCAGCTTGCGGTCGCGCAGGGCATAGGCCAGCGCCGGCTGCAGCACCGAGTACGTGCCCGCCGAGCCGCAGCACAGGTGCGACTCGTTGCGGGCCAGCTGCACGTCGAAGCCCAGCGCGCGCAGGCTCGCCTCCACCCCGCCGCGCAGCTGCTGGCCGTGCTGCAGCGTGCACGGCGGGTGGTAGGCGATCACGCCCGGGGGCGCCTTCACCCGGTCTTTCAGCGCCGCGGCCAGCTCGGGCAGCAGCTCGCTCAGGTCCTTGGTGAGCGCACTGACACGCTGTGCCTTGGCCGCATAGGCCGCATCGTCCTTGAGCAGGTGGCCGTACTCGCGCACGGTCACGCCGCAGCCCGAGGCGTTCATCACGATCGCCTCCACCGCGTGGCCGCCGTCCCCCTCGATGTGCGGCCACCAGGCGTCGATGTTGGCGCGCATCTGCATGCGGGCGCCTTCGTGGTCGTCGAGGTGGAACTTCACCGCACCGCAGCAGGCGGCCTTGGGCGCGATCACGCTCTGGATGCCGGCCGCGTCGAGCACGCGCGCGGTGGCCTTGTTGATGTTGGGGGCCATCGAGGGCTGCACGCAGCCGGCCAAGAGCAGCATCCTGCGCGCATGGATGCGCGCGGGCCAGTGGCCCGAGGGCTGCGGCGCGGGCACCTTGGCCTTCAGGGCGTCGGGCAGCAGGCCGCGCACGGACTGGCCCAGCTTCATCGCGGGGCCGAAGAGCGGCGAAGTCAGGCCTTCCTTGAGCAGCCAGCGGGTGGCCGATTCGAGGGCCGGGCGCGGGACCTTGTCGTCGACGATCTTGCGCCCGATGTCGACCAGGTGGCCGTATTGCACGCCACTCGGGCAGGTGGTCTCGCAGTTGCGGCAGGTCAGGCACCGGTCCAGGTGCAGCTGGGTGCTGCGCGTGGGCGCGTGGCCTTCGAGCACCTGCTTGATCAGGTAGATGCGCCCGCGCGGGCCGTCGAGCTCGTCGCCCAGCAGCTGGTAGGTGGGACAGGTGGCGGTGCAGAAGCCGCAGTGCACGCATTTGCGCAGGATGGCTTCGGCTTGCAGGCCTTCGGGCGTGTTCTTGTATTCGGGCGCGAGTTCGGTTTGCATGAAGGAGGACGGGTGGATCAGTCGGCGCCGAGCAGCCGTGCGTGGTCGAAGACGGCGTGCGGGTCGAACTCGCGCAGGAGCGCGCGGTGGATGCGCGCGAGGGGGCGCTGAGCGCGTCGAAGCGCGGCACGGAGCGCGCGGCCTGGCTGGCGTCGTCGGCGATGCGAAACAGGGTGGCATGGCCGCCGGCGGTGCGCGCGGCGGCGCGCAGGCGCGCGCCCTGGTTGGCCGAGGCGAGGTACCAGCGCTGGGCGCCGTGCCATTCGAGGAGGGGCGCAGTCTCGAAGTCGATGGCGGGCGCGGTCTGGGGCACCGAGAGGCGCCAGAGGCTGTGCGCGCCGGGGATGCCGAACCAGGGCAGGCGCTGGTCGCGTGCGGCCTGCCAGTCGGCCTGGGCCTGTGCATCGGGCTGACGCTCGCCGCCCAGGTGCCTGCAGGCGGCATCGACCGCGGCCACGGCGCCGCGCAGGCGCAGCCAGAGGCTGCCGGTGGCGTCCTGTTCGCTCCAGCGGCTGGCGTTGAGGGGCAGCGGCTGGGCGCCCCAGCCGTTGAGCAGGCGCAGGGCATCGGACTGGGTGCATTCGAAGCGCAGGGTGGCCTCGGCGGGGGCGATGGGCAGGACCTTGAGGCTGACTTCGGCGATGAGGCCGAGCGTGCCCAGGGAGCCGGCGAGCAGGCGCGAGATGTCGTAGCCGGCGACGTTCTTCATGACCTGGCCGCCGAAGGCGAGCACTTCGCCGCGGCCGTTGACGAGGGTGGCGCCCAGCACGTAGTCGCGCACGGCGCCCGCGCTGGCGCGCGCGGGGCCGCAGAGGCCGGCGGCGATCATGCCGCCGACGGTGCCGGTGCCCGAGGGGCCGAAGCGCGGGGGCTCGAAGGGCAGGCACTGGCCACAGGCAGCGAGGGCGGCTTCGAGTTCGGCCAGGGGCGTGCCGGCGCGCGCGGTGACGACGAGTTCGCTGGGTTCGTAGCTGGTGATGCCGGTGAGGGCGCCGGTGGCAAGGAGCTCGCCTTGCGGGGATTCGCCGTAGAAGTCCTTGGTGCCGGCGCCGCGGATGCGAAGCCGATGTCCATCGGCGGCGGCGGCGCGGATGCGATCGGTGAGCGGGGCGAGGGCAGGGTCCATGGCCGCCATCGTAGCGCCCACGACGGTCCTCAATCCTCGAAGAAGTGGACCGGCAGCCCCGGCGTTTCGACGCGCATCGACACCACGTAGCCCGACGCCGGACGCTGCGCCAGTTCCGATGCGGGCCGGCCCTGCCGCGCGGAGGTGACGAACAGCGTGCGCAGGTCGTCGCCGCCGAGGCAGGGCATGGTCGGACACTGTACCGGCGTCGCCAGCGCCGTCAGTTGTTCGCCCGAGGCTGCGAAGCGCAGCAGCTGACCGCCTTCGAACATCGAGGCCCAGTAGCAGCCCACGGCGTCGACCGTGGCGCCGTCCGGCCGGCCCTCGTAGCGCACCGGCGATTCCGGCGTCCAGCCCGCGGGCTTGCCCTCGAACTGGCGGAACACGCGGGGACGCGACAGCACGTTGGACGCGGCCGCCCAGTCCCACGCGCGCACGCGGTGCGCCGCGGTGTCGGACCAGTAGAGGGTCGAGGCATCGGGCGAGAACGCGAGCCCGTTCGCGGTGGTGGCTTCGTTGGCCATCTGCGTGAGCACCGGCGCGCGGCCGCCGCGCGCGTCGAGGCAGTAGAGCGCGGCGTTCGGCCGGTCCTTGGCCTCGTTGAGCGTGCCGGCCCAGAAGCGGCCCAGCGGATCGCACTTGCCGTCGTTGAAGCGCATGGTGCGTGTGTCGTAGTCGGCGCGCGCGAGCAATCGCAGCGGCCTGCCCCATTGCGGCGCGCGGTAGATGCCGTCGCGCAGCGCGATCACCAGGCCGCCGCTGCGCGCCGGCGCCATGCAGCCCGGCTCGGTGGGCAGGCTCCATCGTTCGACGGTGGCAGCACCGATCCCGCCGCGCGTTCGCAACACGGCGCGCCCGGGAATGTCGAGCCAGTAGAGCGCACCTTCGTGCGGATGCCAGAACGGCGATTCACCGAGCTGGCAGAGGCTGTCGTCGAGCGTCGTCCACATGGCGATGAATCTACCCGCAAAACCGGAACCGGGCCGGATGCGCCACCGACACGCACGCAAAAAAGAAGCCCGCCGGCACCGAAGCGCTGGCGGGCTGAACATCCAAAGGAGAACCCGTTGTTTCCGTTGCAAGAAGCGGGCCGCGCGCGGCGGCCGGTTCGCTTCAGCGGTTGTAGGCGGTTTCGCCGTGCGACGAGATATCGAGGCCTTCGCGCTCTTCTTCCTCGGTCACGCGCAGGCCGATGGTGAGGTCGGCGATCTTGAAGGCGATGAAGGCCACCACGCCCGACCACACGATGGTCAGCACCACGGCCTTCAGCTGGATCCAGACCTGGGCACCGATGCCGTTGGAGGTCACGGCTGCCGTGACCCAGTCGCCCACCAGGCCAGGACCGCCGAGCGCCTGGGTGTTGAAGACGCCGGTCAGGAGCGCGCCGACGATGCCGCCGACGCCGTGCACGCCGAAGACGTCGAGCGAGTCGTCCGCCTTCAGCAGATGCTTGAGGCCGTTGACGCCCCAGAGGCAGGCGAAGCCGGCGACGAAGCCGACCACGATCGCGCCCATCAGGCCGACATTGCCGGCGGCCGGCGTGATCGCCACCAGGCCGGCGACGGCACCCGACGCAGCGCCGAGCATCGAGGCCTTGCCGCGCATCAGCGCTTCGCCGATGCACCATGCCAGCACCGCCGCGGCTGTGGCCGAGAAGGTGTTCATGAAGGCCAGCACCGCGCTGGTGCCGGCTTCGAGCGCGGAGCCCGCGTTGAAGCCGAACCAGCCGACCCACAGCAGCGAGGCGCCGACCATGGTGAGCGTGAGCGAGTGCGGCGTGAAGGCTTCCTTGCCGTAGCCGATGCGCTTGCCGACCAGCACCGCGCCCACGAGGCCGGCGACGGCGGCGTTGATGTGCACCACGGTGCCGCCCGCGAAGTCGAGCGCGCCCCATTGCCAGATCAGGCCGGCCTTGGCGTTCATCGCATCGACCACGTCCTTGTTGGCGTAGGCATCGGGGCCCATCCAGAACCAGACCATGTGCGCGATCGGTGCATAGCTGAAGGTGAACCAGATCGCCATGAACAGCAGCACGGCCGAGAACTTGATGCGCTCGGCGAAGGCACCGACGATCAGGCAGCAGGTGATGCCGGCGAAGGTGGCCTGGAAGGCGGCGAACAGCAGTTCGGGGATGTAGACGCCCTTGCTGAAGGTCGCACCCGGCGCGAACACGCCGGTGGCCGCATCGAAGATGCCCTTCATGAAGAGCCGATCGAAGCCGCCGACGAAGGAATTCCCCTCGGTGAACGCGAGGCTGTAGCCATAGATGAGCCACAGCACCACGATCATCGAGAAGGTGACCATCACCTGCATCAGCACCGACAGCATGTTCTTGCTGCGCACCAGGCCGCCGTAGAACAGCGCGAGGCCGGGCACGGTCATCATGATCACGAGCAGCGTCGACACCATCATCCAGGCGGTGTCGCCCTTGTTGAAGCTGGGTGCCGCGGCGGCCGACGCATCGGCGGCCGGCGCGGATGCGGCGGCGGCTGTGGCCGGTGCAGCGGCGGCTGCCGGAGCGGGCGCAGCAGCCGCAGGTGCCGCGGCCGAGGCGTCGGCTGCAGGCGCCGTCGTCTGGGCAAAGCCGGCCGTGCCGGCCAGGAAAACGCTCAGGCCGAGCGCGAGTGAGACAAGCAGTTTTTTCATTTGGTTTTTTCTTTCGTGCCTTGCGGTCAGAGCGCCTCGCGCCCTGTTTCGCCGGTGCGGATCCGGACGACCTGCTCCAGGTCGTAGACGAAGACCTTGCCATCGCCGATCTTCCCGGTGCGGGCGGCGCTCTCGACAGCCTCGATCACGCGCTCGACGAGCTCGTCGGCCACGGCCGCTTCGATCTTGACCTTGGGCAGGAAGTCGACGACGTATTCGGCGCCGCGGTACAGCTCGGTGTGGCCCTTCTGGCGGCCGAAGCCCTTGACCTCGGTGACGGTGATGCCCTGCACACCGATCGCCGAGAGCGCTTCGCGCACTTCGTCGAGCTTGAACGGTTTGATGATGGCTGTGACCAGCTTCATGGTGTATCTCCTAACGATGGAACGGGACGGCGCGGCCGCGCGGGCCGCGCTTCTTCATGACTAGAGCGTCTTGGTCAGCGTGACGATGAAGCGCGCCTTGTTGGGCGAGTAGGTGGTGGCGCCGATGGGCCCGAAGCCGAAGTCCACGCCCGGGCTGGCGGTCAGCAGGTAGGCGTTCTTCTGGTTCGCGCCCTGCACCGAGCCGGCCAGCGACAGGCCGTTGCCGAAGTCGTAGGAGGCGCCCACGTTGTAGTCGACGTAGCTCTTGTAGCCCAGGCTGCGGATGTCCGCGCTCATGTGCGTGTAGCCCAGGGCGGCCTTGAGCGTGAGCTTGGGCATGATCTCCTTCGAATAGGCCAGGTTCAGGTAGCCCGTGTTGCGCCCGCTCAGGCCCGAGCCGTCCTTGTTGCCCGCGTAGTTGAAGTAGTCCTTGGAGACGGTGTGCGAGTACTTCAGCGTGAAGGAGCCGATCACCTCGTCGGTGTAGCCGGCCGAGCCGTAGAGCTCGGTGGTGTTGCCGCGCGTGTTGCCGGGGTACAGGTAGGTGAGCACGCCGAAGTCGAGGTCGAAGACGCCTGCCTTCATCTTGTAGCCGCCGTACAGGTCGGTCTCGATGCTGTTGCCGTTGAGCCAGTTGACGCTGGAGTTCCAGTTGCCGACGTAGAAGCCGCTGTCGCCGAAGGTGTAGTCGAAGCCGCCCTGCACGGCGGGCTTGACCGAGCGGGTCTTGGCAAAGCCGTTGCTGCCGATCACGTCCTGGTCCTGGCCACGGAACTTGTAGTCGCTGGTGAGCGAGACGTTGCCGGTGAGGTTCGGGGCTGGGGCCGCCGCCGGCGCTGCGCTGGCGTCGGCGGTCTGCGCGCTCGCGAGCATCGGCAGGGCGGCGAAGGCGACCGCGGCCAGCAGCCGGACGGTTTTACGGTGCATCATCGAGAGACTCCTCGGAGTGTTTTGAAATGGAATGGAATCCAGGTCAAAGCAGGGAGCGTGCCAAACTGTCAAAAGGCTGTAACAACGCCGCCGGGCCGGGCATGCAGCAGATCGAACAAGAGATGGAAAGCACCATCTTGGGGAAAGGGAGAGGAATGAGTCTGTCTTTGGTGCAGAGCCGTGCCTTGCTGGGCCTGGAAGCCGCGAGCGTCACGGTCGAGGTGCATCTGGCCAACGGCCTGCCGAGCTTCACGCTGGTAGGCCTGGCCGATGTCGAAGTGAAGGAAGCACGCGAACGCGTGCGCTCGGCGATCCAGAACGCCGGGCTCGAATTCCCCAACAACAAGCGCATCACGGTGAACCTCGCGCCGGCCGACCTGCCGAAGGATTCGGGCCGCTTCGATCTGCCGATCGCGCTCGGGATCCTCGCGGCGAGCGGCCAGATCGAATCGTCGCGGCTCGCGGGTAACGAGTTCGCAGGCGAGCTCTCGCTATCGGGTCAACTCAGGCCCGTGCGCGGCGCGCTCGCGATGGCGCTGGCCCTGCACATGCGCGGGATCGCGACGCGGCTGGTGCTGCCCGCCGACAGCGCCCAGGAAGCCGCGCTGGTGCCCGGCGCCGAGGTGTATGGCGCGGCGCACCTGCTCGACGTCGTACGGCAGTTTCTCGCGGCCGATGCAGCCCAGCCGCTGCCCGAAGCCGGCGCAGACGGATGGGCGCGGGTTGTGCCGCAGGCCGCGCGACCGGCGGTGCGGCCCGCCGATCTCGCCGATGTGAAAGGGCATGCGGGCGCCAAGCGCGCCCTCGAAATCGCGGCCGCCGGCAACCACAGCCTGCTGATGGTCGGGCCGCCGGGCTCCGGCAAGTCCATGCTGGCCCAGCGCTTCGCCGGTGTGCTGCCGGCGATGAGCGTCGACGAAGCGCTCGAAAGCGCTGCCATCGCCAGCCTGGGCGGCCGCTTCGCGGTCGAGCGCTGGATGTGCCGGCCCACGGTGAGCCCGCATCACACCGCCAGCGCCGTGGCCCTCGTCGGCGGCGGCTCGCCGCCGCGGCCGGGCGAGATCTCGCTGGCGCACCACGGTGTGCTCTTTCTCGACGAGTTTCCCGAGTTCAGCCGCTCCGCGCTCGAGGCGCTGCGCGAGCCGCTGGAGACCGGCAGCATCACGATCGCGCGCGCCGCGCGCCGGGCCGAATTTCCCGCGCGCTTCCAGTTGATCGCGGCCATGAACCCGTGTCCGTGCGGCTACCTCGGCTCGACGCTCAAGGCCTGCCGCTGCACGCCGGACCAGGTGCTGCGCTACCAGGGCAAGCTCAGCGGTCCCCTGCTCGACCGCATCGACCTGCACATCGAGGTGCCCGCGGTCTCGGCACAGCAGTTGCTCGACGTGCCGGCCGGCGACGCGACCGAGGGCATCCGTGCGCGCGTGGCGGCGGCGCGCGCGTTCGCGCTGGCGCGACAGGGCAAGCCCAACCAGGCGCTGCAAGGCACCGAGATCGACCGCCATGCCGCGCTCGAGCCGGCAGCGTTGAAGTTCATGCACGCGGCCGCGGCAAGGCTCGGCTGGTCGGCGCGCAGCACGCACCGCGCGCTGAAGGTCGCGCGCACGATCGCGGACCTGGCCGGCGCCGGCGAGGTGCAGGCCGCGCATGTGGCGGAGGCGGTTCAATATCGGCGCGCGCTGCGTGCCGGCGCCTGAGCGCCGGGTGCGACAGTCCCGCCTCTGCCCGCCGCCTCAGCGCTTGAACCGTCCGCCGCTGATGATCGACAGATCGACGTAGCTGATGCCCGAGTGATCCTGCGGCGTGTAGCTCACATCGAGGCCGCCGCCCACGTCGAACTGGAAGTTGTTGAGCGCCGCGAGCACCCGGGCGCGGGTCGGCTTGGGCCCGGCGCGGCGAAGCACCTCCACCAGCACCTTGGTGGCGACGAAGCCTTCGAGCAGCGCCGGCGACAGCTCGTTCTGGCCCTTGGCCTTCGCCAGCGCCATCGCCTCCTTGATCATCGGATGGCCGAAGGAACGCTCGTAGGGCAGCACCTGGGTCACGATCACGCCCGCGCTGGCGGTGCCGAGTTCCTTGATGAAGCCCGAGGCGGCGTTGTTCGAGAGCGTGATGATCTGCGCCGCCGAACCCGCCGCCCGCAGCGCCTTGACGCCGTCGGTCACCGCGGTGCCCGAGCCGATCCACACGACCGCCTGGGCTTTCGAGTCGACCAGCTGCGGCACCATGGTCGCGTAGTTGGGCTTGTTGCGGTCGGCCATCACCACCACGATCGGCTTCATCTTCGCCTGCGCAAAACCTTTCACCGCGCCTTCCATCGCGTCCTTGCCGAAGGAGTCGTCGGCCTGGACGACCGCGATGCGCTGGATGCCGACGGTGGACAGGTACTGGATCGCCTTCTCGGCCTCGCGCTGGTAGGTCGAGCGCACGTTGAACACGCTCTTCTGCAAGGGCTTGTGCAGCGCCATCGCGCCGGTGGAAGGGCCGATCAGCGCCACGCCGTACTTGTCCAGCAGCGGAATCACCGCCAGCGTGTTGGGCGTGCCGCGATTGAGCAGCAAGGCGACGACCTTCTTGTCCTCGATCAGGATGCGCGTGTTCTCGACCGAGCGCTTGACATCGAGGCCGTCGTCGAGACGGATCACCTCGATCTGCTCGCCATTGACGCCGCCATGGGCGTTGACATCGTCGATGACAAGCTGAGAGCCGGCGATCGTCTCCTTCACGCTGGCGGCGACCGGGCCCGACATGTCGGCCGACTGCCCGACCAGGATCTGGGCACTCGCGCCGGCGCCGGCGAGGGCCAGCGCAGCGGCGCAACAGAGAACACGCACGGTCTTCATGACGCTCCTTCAAGCGATGGCCGGCATGGAAAAGGTGGCCAGAATTGTGTTCAATTGTTACGGATGACCTGTCGCAGTCAGCCGGGATAAACCCTTTCAGGAATTCGTCTTACTCTGCCGCTTCGGTCGTTGTGCGTAATGACACGCTCGTCGTCCTCGCCCCAGGCGATCAGCTTGGCGCATGAACCGTTGTCAGCGCCGCCCGCGCGTCAGATGCTGCTCGAGAAGATGGGCACCGACCACGACGATGGTGTTGAAGAACAGATAGATCCCGGCGACGACCAGCCAGGTTTCGATGGGCGCGAGCGTGTTGGTCATGATCACGTGGCCGCGCACGGTCAGCTCGGTGACACCGATCACGGACAGCAGCGATGAGGCCTTGAACAGGCGCGCGAACTGACCCGACAGCGGCGAGACGACGACGGCGATCGTCTGCGGCAACTGGATGCGCCAGAAGATGCGCGAGCCCGGCATGCCCATCGCGCGCGCGGCATCGACATGGCCGGCGGGGATGCTCTCGAACGCGCCGCGCATGATCTCCATGATGTAGGCGCCGTAGTAGAGCCCGAGTGCAATGATCCCCGAGGCGTAGGGAGGGATCGGCACGCCCAGTGCCGAAGGTCCGTAGAACAGGACCAGGATCTGCACCAGCAGCGGCGTGCCGCGGAACAGGTCCACATAGACGAGCACGGCGCGCCTGGCGGCCCTGGATCGCATCTGCGAAAGCGCCATGCCCAGCGTACCGACCAGCATGGCGAGCACCATCGCCGCCACGCCGATGGCGAGGCTGTACATGGCCGCGGCCATGAGCTGGTCGAAGGCCTTGAAGACCGGCGCGAAATTCAGCTCAAGCATGTGCCACCCTGACCCGATAGCGCGTGATGCGCTTTTCCAGACGGCGGCTCAGCGTCGACAGCGAGAAGGTCAGCGCCAGGTAGAACAGCGCCAGCGTCAGAAACATGATGCCGAAGCCGCGGTAGCTCTGCGCCACGATCTGCGAAACGACCTGGGTCGCTTCCGGCACCACGACGATGGAGGCGATCGAACTCCACTTCACGATGTCGATCACCTCGCCAATCAGGCCGGGCAAGGCGATCGGGATGGCCTGCGGGTACACCACGCGGATCTGCGTGATCGCATGGCCCATGCCCAGCGCCCTTGCGCTTTCGCTTTGCGCACGCACGACCGCCGTCAATGCGGAGCGCAGGATCTCGCACACATAGGCGCCCGAATTCAGCCCCAGCGCCAGCGCCGCCGCGACCAGCGGCGACAAGGTGATGCCCAGCGAAGGCAGGCCGTAATAAAGCAGGTACATCTGCACCAGCAGCGGCGTGCCGCGCACCAGCTCGATCCACGTTCGCGTGACCCCGGACACCATGCGCCAGCGCGAGGAGCGCGTGGTGGACAGGATCACGCCGACGACGCCGGCCATCACCGCCGACACCACCGAGAGCTCGATCGTGGTCCAGGCGCCGGCGAGAAGGACATCGGTGTTGTCCAGCACCTGGCGCGGATCGAAGAACGCTTGCAGATCGATGTTCACGAGGGTCTCCGTCGCTCGGTCTTACTCGACGCTCTTCCAGGTCGCATAGTCCGGCAGCTGCATTTCATGGTCGAACCACTTCATCTGGATCGCCTTGGTGGCCCCCTTCTCGCGCAAGACCTTGAGCGCGCGATTCACTTCGTCGCCGATGCAGCCGGGTGCGCCGAAGTCCTCCTTGCGGAACACCCAGGACGCATACAAGGGCTTGTCCGCCAGGCCGGCATTGACGAACTTGCCGGGATGCTTCTTCATGTAGGCCGCGACCGGCGCGCCGTTGATCAGCACCGCATCGATGCGCTTGTTGCCCAGGTCCAGGAATTCATCCACGTTGTGCTGGTAGGCCTTGATGCTGATGTCCTTGCCGTCGGCCTTGGCCTTTTCCCTGAGCGCCATGGCAGTGGACTCGCCGGCCGAACCGATCTCGACGCCGACCGTCTTGCCGACCAGATCGGCCGGCCCCTTGATGCCGGCGTCGGGGCGCGTGAAGATCACGATCGAGTTGTCGCCCTCGGGATAGGAGAACGCGAAGGTCTTTCGCCGCGCGTCTGTCACGGCGATGGCCAATGGCACGAAGTCGCTCTTGCCGGCCTGCAGCGCCGGCAGCACACCGGCCCAGGCCACGGTGGTGTAGCGCGTGGCGGGAATGTTCAGCACCTTGTTGACCTCGGTCAGCATGTCGTGGTCCATGCCCTGCAGCGTGCCCTTGTCGTCGGCATACCAATACGGCTCGAACTGCGGCACCTGCGTCACGATGTTCCATCCGCCCGCGGCGCGGACCTTCTCCACGGTCATGCACTGGCTGGCACCCTGGGCCCAGGCCGCGGGTACCGCGAGGGCGAGCAATGCGATGCGCGCGCTGCGCTTGAGCATGGTGCCTGCGACCGATGCGCCGGCCTGAATCACTGTCGAATTCGTCATGACCACTCCTTCGTAATAAAGACTTTCTGGCAGGCGCAGCCCAGTGCCACGGCCAACGGGTTCCGATCGCGTCGAAACGCCACCCTCATCGCTCGCCGTCACCGAGCCGGTGAAGCACGCGCGAGAGAAACTGCTGGGTGCGGGGATCGCTCGGATGGCGGAAGACGACATCGGGCGCGCCGGCTTCGACGATCTGGCCCTTGTCCATGAAGACCACCCGATCGCACACCTGCCGCGCGAAATCCATCTCATGGGTGACGACGATCATGGTCATGCCGCCGCGTGCGAGCGCCTGCATGAGCTGAAGGACTTCGCCCACGAGTTCGGGATCGAGCGCGGAGGTGACCTCGTCGAACAGCATGATCTTCGGGCTCATCGCGAGCGCCCGGGCGATCGCCACACGTTGCTGCTGTCCGCCGGACAGGCGAAGCGGATATTCCTTTTCCTTCTCGGACAGGCCGACCCGGGCGAGCAGTTCGCGCGCCGTCTCCACCGCCTGGGCACGGCTGCGGTGGCGTACGCGCATCGGTGCTTCGACCAGGTTGTCCAGCACGGTCATGTGCGGCCACAGGTTGAAATGCTGGAACACCATGCCTGTTTCCGCGCGAAGTGCGTTCAGACGCGCAGCCTTCATCGCGACGCGCCGGCCGTTGCGCTCCTCCTGGCCCAGCAGATGGCCGTCGAGATAGATCGACCCGCCGTCCGGCTCTTCCAGGTAGTTGATGCAGCGAAGCATCGTGCTCTTGCCGGACCCGCTCGGGCCGATGACGGAGATGGCTTCGCCCTTGCGCACCGTGAGATCGATGCCCCGGAGCACCTCCTGGGTGCCGAAGGACTTGCGCAGTCCCTCGATGCGCACCATCACCGCCGCCGGCTCGCCCGGCGCGGCGCCGGCACCGGCGAGGCGTTCGCCGGTCTGCGGATGTATTTCCACCATATTGTCGGCAAAGATCAAGCAATATCTCCTTAGACCCGAAAGAGGCCCTGCAGCCTTTTTCGCTAACGACCAAGCATCATGGAATATCGTCTTCTATGTCGGCAACTTGGTCAACGACTGTTTCGATCGAATTTCATAGGGAAATCACCAACATCTCCGCGCAACCCTTAACGCAGAAATTCGATAATATTGTCGACGATCAGAGATTATTTATGAGCAAGGACGCTTCATGTACCTGATGGTGGGCATCGATGTCGGGGGCACCTTCACCGACATCGTGTGTTTCGATCGGCGCAGCCGCCGCTTTCGTGTGGCCAAGGTGCCGTCGTTTCCCGGCGAACAATGGAAAGGCATCGTGTCCGCACTGGACAGCCTGCAGGTGCATGGCGCCGACGTGATGCGCGTCGCGCACGGAACCACCATCTCGACCAACGCGCTGCTGGAGCTCAAGGGCGCACGCACGGCGCTGGTGACCACGGCCGGTTTTCGCGACGTGCTCGAGGTCGGCCGCACGCGCCGCCTGCTAGGCGGACTGTTCGACATGTTCTTCCGGCGCACGCCGCCGCTCGTGCCGCGCGACCGGCGCTTCGAGATCGACGAGCGCATCACCGGCAGCGGCGAGGTCCTGCGTCCGGTGGACCCGGCGCAGGTGTCGTCACTCGCCGAGCGCATCCTTGAGAAGGACGTGCAGGCGGTCGCCGTCTGCCTGATCAACGCGCATCGCAATCCGGCCAACGAGCGGGCCTTGTGCGAGATGCTGTCGCGCCATCTGCCGGGCGTGCCGGTCGTCATGTCCACCGAGATCGTTCGGGAACGCGGCGAGTACGAGCGCACCTCCACCTGCGTGCTGAACGCCTACCTGATGCCGACGATGCAGCGCTATCTCGGCGCACTCGAGGACGCGCTGGTGGCGCGCGGCGTGCACGTGCCTCTGAGCATCATGAGCTCCAACGGCGGCGCCATGAGCTTCGACCAGGCCGCCAGGTTCGTGGTCGGCACCTTCCTGTCCGGTCCCGTGGGCGGCGTCATCGCCTCGATGGCGCTGGGCCGTCAGATGGGAGTGGAGGACTTCATCACTTTCGACATGGGCGGGACCAGCACCGACGTGGCGCTGGTGCATCGCGGGCAACCGCGGCTGTCGTTCGACAACCAGGTCTATGCCTATCCGCTGCGCGCGCCGCAGCTCGACATCCACACCATCGGCGCCGGCGGCGGCAGCATCGTGCGCGCACGCGAGGACGGCACACTGGACGTCGGCCCCGAAAGCGCGGGCGCCTTTCCCGGCCCGGCCTGCTACGGGCGAGGCGGCACGCTCCCCACCATCTCGGATGCCAACCTGGTGCTCGGCCGTCTGCCGGCCGACCATGCGATCGCCAGCGAGCTGCGCCTGTCGGTGCCGGCGGCGCAGAGTGCGTTCGAAGGATTGCGCGACAAGCTCGGGGGCGCGGCCGTGCTGCCCGACACGGTGAAGCTGGCCTCGGTCGCCGTGGAGATCGCGATCTCGAAAATGGCCGCCGCCGTGCGCGAGATCTCGGTGCATCGCGGCTTCGATCCGCGCGAATTCGCGTTGATCCCCTACGGCGGCGCCGGGCCGCTGCATGCCTTTCTCGTGGCGACGGAGCTCGGCATGCGCCGGGTGATCGTGCCGCCTTTTCCCGGCCATATCTCGGCGCTCGGCCAGATGTGCGCCGACTACCGCCGCGACTTCAGCGTCCCATGGATCGGCACCCTCGAAGCCACGGCCGTGGCGCAGATGCGCGAGCTGTCCGTCGAACTGCTGGCGCAGGGCCACGCCTATCTGGAAGCGGAAAGCGTGGCCGCGGCGCAGCGCTCGTTCAGCCACTCGGTGGACATCCGCTACGCCGGCCAGTCGTTCACGCTGTCCATTCCGTGGCACGAAGCCGAGGATCAGGCATCGGACCTGGCGGCGCGCTTCCACCAGCGCCACCGCGAAACCTTCGGCTATGCCAGCGACGAAAGCGCGCTGGAAGTGACCACGCTGCGGCTGGCCGCGACCGGCGACATCGAGAAGCCCTCGCTCGTGTTCGAAGAGACCTATGCACATTTCGCGCAGGGCGCGCGCATGCCCGGCTCGATCTCGCGCGAGGTCTTCGACGGCACCGAATGGCGCAGCGCCGGCGTGATCGATCGCGCGGCCTGCCGCACCGGCGACCAGTTCGACGGACCCGCCGTCATCGAGGACTTCGGCGCCACCACCTATCTGCCGCCCGGATGGCGCGCCACCGTGCACGAATCCAAGGCGCTGGTCTGCGAATGGCAAGACAGCGCCGAATAGGCACGTTTCCACCTGGGATGCTTCCACATGACTTCTGACTCCTCCAAAGCTCTTGCGCGCAATTTCATCGACGGCCGCTGGTCGGATGCGGGCACGCCCTTCGACGTCGTCGCACCCTACAACGGCCAGGTCGTCAGCCGCGCGCTCGAAGCGTCGAGCGCCATGGTCGACGAGGCCGTCGAGGCCGCCGCGCGCGCCAAGGCAGCCATGGCGGCGATGCCGGGCTACGAACGCGCCGCGGTCCTGCGCCGCGTGCAGACCGCGATCCTCGAACGGCTGGAGGAGATCGCGGTGGCCATCACGCGCGAAACCGGCAAGGTGCTGCGCGACACCCGCGAGGAAGTCCGCCGCGCCAGCGAAACGATCGGCCTGTGCGCCGAGGAAGCCATCCGCATCCAGGGCGATCACCTGCCGCTGGATGGCAGCGCAGCGGGCGCCGGCAAGCTTGCGATGATGCTGCGCTTTCCGGTCGGCGTGGTGGGCGCGATCGTGCCCTTCAACGCGCCGTTCAACCTCACGTGCCACAAGCTGGGTCCGGCCTTCGCTGCGGGCAATGCGGTGGTGCTGAAGTCGGCGCCCGAGGCCCCGAGCTGCGCGCGGCTCGCCATCGAGCTGTTCGCCGATGCGGGTGCGCCATCGGGCGCGGTGAACCTGCTGCATGGACGCACGCCCGTGGGCGAGGCGCTGGTGCGCAACCCCAAGGTGAACTTCATCACCTTCACCGGCAGTTCGCGCGGCGGCGCGGCCGTGCGGCAGGCCGCCGGCATGCGCCGCGTGCTGCTCGAACTCGGCGGCCTCGGGCCCAACATCGTGCATGCCGACGCCGACCTCGAGCGCGCCGCCAGGATGACGGCGCTGCACGGCACCCGGCTGGCGGGACAGAGCTGCATCTCGGTGCAGAACCTGTTCGTCCATCGCAGCGTGCTGGGCCGCTTCCTCGACCTGCACGTGCCGGTGGTGCGCGAGATGGTGCTGGGCGATCCGCTGGATGCGAAGACGGATGTCGGCCCCGTCATCAACGAAGCCGCCGCCGAGCGGATCGAGGCATGGCTGCGCGAAGCCGAGGCCGCCGGCGCGAAGATCCTGTGCGGCGGCAAGCGCCGCGGCGCCTTCGTCGAACCCACCGTGATCACCGACGTGACGGACAGCATGAAGGTGGTCTGCCAGGAGATCTTCGGCCCGGTCATCGTGGTGCGCGCGTATGACGATTTCGACGAGCCGATCCGCTGGATCAACAGCACCGAGTTCGGCCTGAACTGCGGCGTCTTCACGGCCTCCATCGCCACCGCCTTCGAGGCGATCCGGAGAATCGAATGCGGCGGCGTCATCATCAATGGCACCTCCACCTTCCGTCCGGACCAGGTTCCCTATGGCGGCATCAAGAACAGTGGGCTGGGCCGCGAAGGCCCGCACCACGCGATCCTGGAAATGACGGAGCAGAAGCTGGTCGTCTTTTCGAACTGAGGATGCCGCCGAAAAAAGCACACACACCATGTCAGACAAAGAAAGCATCGAAAGCCTCGAAGAGCATTCCCTCACCGACCTCATCCAGCGCGAGATCGAAGGCATGCTGGTGAGAGGCGAGCTCGTGGCCGGCTCGCGCATCAACGAAAAGCGGCTGGCCGAGAACCTCAAGGTCAGCCGCGCGCCGGTGCGCGAGGTCACGCGCGCGCTCGAGCAGATCGGGCTGGTCGAGATCATCCGCAACCGGGGCGTCTTCGTTCGCAACGTCAACCTCAAGGACGTGGTGGCGATCTTCGACATCCGCATGGCCCTGGCGCGGCTGGCCGCGACCGAGGCCGCGCGCCGCATGACGGCAGTCTCCGCGAAGGCACTCGGCGGCCTGCTCGAGCGCATGGACGCCGCGAGCAGCGCGGAAGAATACCTGCCGCTCAACCTGGAATTCCATCGCCAGATCTTCCTGCTCAGCGACAACCCGCGCCTGGCCCAGCTCGAGATCTCGCTCAGCAAGGAATTGCGCCTCTATCGCCTGCGCGGCCTGCGTTCGGGCAACAGCATGAACACCTCCAAGGAAGAGCATCGCGAAATCCTCGCCGCGCTGATCGACCACAACCCCGAACTCGCCGGGCGCCTGTTCGAGCAGCACATCCTCGCCGGCCGCGACCGCTTTCTTTCCACCGTCGACCGGCAGGAGCCGCCGCCGCCGAAGCGCCGCGGACGGCCCCGCAAGAACCCCGCCTGATCTTCGCGAAACCGCATCGCACCCATGACCCAAGGAGATTCCATGAAGAGCGCAACATCGCTGAACGACTACCTCGTCGTCAACCAGAACATCGAGCCGGTGCTGACCAGGGGCGTCGGCGCGGAAATCTTCGACGAGGAAGGCCGCTCGTACATCGACCTCGAAGGTGGCCCGGGCGTGGCCTCGGTGGGCCACTGCCACCCGAAGGTGGTCGAGGCCATCAAGAAGCAGGCCGATCTGCTGCTGCAGGTGCCCGGGCGCTACCACAGCCGCATGACCCTCACGCTGGCCGAGAGGCTGGCCGGGCTCACGGACAACCGCCTGAAGCGCACCTTCTTCGCCAACAGCGGCGCCGAATCCAACGAGGGGGCGATCAAGGCCAGCCTCAAGCATGCCGTCAACACGCGCAAGCAGGGCTACGGCATCATCGCCTTCGACCACGGCTTTCACGGCCGGCTGTCGCTCAGCTCCGCGCTCACCGGCCTGTCCAAGCAGAAGCGCGGCATGGCCACCTTCGGCATCTTCCCCGGGGTCGTGCACGTGCATGCGCCCTACTGCTATCGCTGCCCGTTCGGACTCCAGAACGACAGCTGCGCAATGAAATGCGCGGACGCCATCGAGGACGCCATCAAGACCCGCATGCCGGGCGATGCGGCGGTGATGATCGCCGAGCCGATCCTGGGCGTGGGCGGCGTCATCACGCCGCCCGAAGGCTATTGGAAAAAGGTGCAGGAGATCCTGGCGAGGTACAAGGTCACGCTGATCCACGACGAGGTGTTCGTCGGCTTCGGCCGCACCGGCAAGTGGTTCGCGCACGAGTGGTATGGCGCCAAGCCCGACATCGTGACCTTCGCCAAGACGATCGGCGGCGGCGTGCCGCTGGGCGGCTTCATCGCGACCGAGGAACTCGGCACCGCCTTCGACCCGCCGGACCACTTCACCACCTATGGCGCGAAGAACCAGCTCGGCATGGCGGCCGCGCACGCGGTGCTCGATGTGCTCCAGTCCGAGAACCTGATCGAGCGTGCGCAGAAGGCGGGCGAGCGCTTCATGAAGAACCTGCAGGACATCCAGCGCCGCAGGCCGATGCTCGGCGACGTGCGCGGCAAGGGGCTGATGATCGGCCTGGAGATCGTGGAGCGCGGCGGCAAGGAGCCTGCCGCCGCCGCGGCGAAGAAGATCGAGCACGCCATGGTCGCGCGCGGCGGGCTGATCTCCACCACCGGCGTCAATGCCAACGTGCTGCGGATCACGCCGCCGCTGGTCATCTCCGATGCGCAGATCGACCGCGCCTGCGAGGCGCTCGATGCCAGCATCGCGGAAGCCGGCGAATCATGAGCTCGACAGCGACGGCCGTCGCGACGGCGATCGCAGAAACGCCATGTCCGCCGGGGACGGCCATCGAGCGCATCGAGACCTTCGTCATCAATCCGGACTGGCGCAAGAACCTCGTGTTCGTGCGCGTGGAGACCGCCGACGGCGTGGTCGGATGGGGCGAGGCCTACACGCAATACGACCGCGATCGGGCGATCGTCGAGCAGATCGCCGAGCTGAGCCGCTGCCTGAAGGGCCGCAGCGTCTTCGGCATCAAGAACTTCTGCCAGATCGCCTTCGACGACTTTGCGCAGCGGCGCGGCTCGCTCGAGTTCTTCGCCGCGCTGAGCGCGCTGGAACAGGCGATGTGGGACGCGGCGGGCCACACGCT
Source organism: Variovorax sp. SRS16 (assembly GCF_901827165.1). Taxonomy (NCBI): domain Bacteria; kingdom Pseudomonadati; phylum Pseudomonadota; class Betaproteobacteria; order Burkholderiales; family Comamonadaceae; genus Variovorax; species Variovorax sp. SRS16. The sequence continues at coordinate 233,424 of NZ_LR594666.1, read as the reverse complement.
CGGGCAACCGGTCTACAACCTGCTGGGCGGTCCCATGCGCGAGCGTTTCCGCGTCTATGCCAACGGATGGGGTTACGGACTCGAGACGCCACGCGAGCACGCCGAGGCTGCCGCCAGGATGGTGGCGCAGGGCTTCGACGCCATCAAGATGGATCCCCTGCCCAAGCCCTGGCGCACCTTCGCCACCCGGGAGCAGATGGACGTCGCCGTCAAGATCCTGGCCGAGGTGCGCAGCGCGGTCGGCGACGGCGTGGAGATCCTGATCGACAACCATCGGCGGCTCGCGCCGATGCATGCGATCGCGCTCGCGCAGCGCTACGAGGAATACGGCATCTACTGGTTCGAGGAGCCCTGCCAGGCGCACAACCTCCAGGCCATGGCCCAGATCCGCCGGCGCCTGCGCACGCCGATCGTGACCGGCGAGGAGCTTTACACCAAGTCGGCCTTCCGACCCGTGTTCGAGGCCGAGGCGGCGGACATCATCAACCCGGACGTGTCCAACGTCGGCGGCATCCTCGAGCTCAAGGAAATCGCCGCGATGGCCGAGCCTTTCATGGTGGCCGTCTCGCCGCACAACTACAACTCGACCTCGGTGGCGCTGGCCGCGACGGTCCAGGCCGCGGCGACGATGCCGAACTTCCTCATCACCGAGTATTTCGTTCCGCTGGAATCGATCTCGCACCAGGTCGCCCCGGATGCGCTGGTGCCGGTCCAGGGCCATATCGAATTGCCCCGCAAGCCGGGACTGGGCATCACGGTGGACGAGGCCTTCATCCGCGCGCAGACCTACCGCCCGCCCGCAGCGCGCAGCTTCCGCGCGTTCCATTCCGTGTTGTAGACAAGGAGATCCGACGATGTCCAGGTTCGGCGAGCTCGAACTCATCCGCGAGTCCATGGTGTCCGTGGTCAACGAGATGCGTGCCAACGTGATTCACGCATCCTTTTCGTCGATCATCTACGAGGGCCACGACTTCTCGTGCGCGCTGCTGACGGCGGACGGCAAGCTGCTGGCGCAATCGCTCGACGACAACCCCATCCACATCTTCGCGGTGCCGCATTCGGCCGGCGAGATCATCCGCAGCTACGGCAGCGACATGCATCCCGGCGACGCCTTCCTGCACAACGACCCGTACACCGGCGGCACCCATCTCAACGACATCCTGCTGATCCAGCCCATCTTCGTGGACACGACGCTGGTCGCGTTCTCCGCGGTGCGCAGCCACTGGGGCGACGTGGGCGGCATGACGGCGGGCAGCATCACCGGCCGCTCGACCGAGATCTACCAGGAAGGCGTGCGCATACCGCCCACGCGGATCGCCACCGGCCACAGGATCCACCGCGAGATCATGGAGCTGCTGTTCGCCAACATGCGCGCACCGGCGGAGCGGCGCGGCGACTTCGAGACCATGATGGGCGCGGCCACCAAGGCGGGCGAGCACGTGCGCCGGCTGTGCACGCGCTTCGGCACGGCGACGATGCTGAACGCGATCGCCACCCTGATCGCCAATGCCGAGCTGGTGATGCGCGAACGCATCCGCGCCTGCCCCAACGGCGTCTATTGCGCCGAAGGCTATGTGGAGAGCAACGGCCACACGGCCGAACCGCTGGTCGCGCGGCTTCGCATGACGGTGCACGACGACACCATCGACGTCGACTTCTTCGACGCCTCGCCCCAGACCGCGGGACCGACGAACGTGGGGCCGGCGATGGCGATCAACTCGGCCGGGACGATCCTGAAGGCCTTCCTCGACCCGGACACGCCCATCAACCACGGCTCCTTCCAGCCGATCCGCGTGCACGCGCCCGAGGGCAGCTTCATCAACGCCCGCGCACCGGTGGCCTGTGCCGGCTCGGTCGAGGTCAAGACATTGCTGGACTCGCTCATCGCGGGCGCGCTGGGGCAGGCGGTGCCGGCCAAGATGGTGGGCGACCTCAAGGGCAGCGGCAATCACACCTCCATCGCCGGCGGCGGCGGCGGCCGCCAGGGCGCGCGTCCCTTCTACCTGTTCTACGAATACCCGGCCGGCGGCACCGCAGCGACCGGGCGCGGCGACGGCAGCCACGTGACGCGCACCTACACCGAGGGCGACTTCAATTCGATCGGCTCGGCGGAAGTCATCGAAAGCGAGATGCCGCTGCAGGTCGAGCAGATCGCGATCCGCGCCGACAGCCACGGCCACGGCCGCTTCCGAGGCGGCTGCGGCATGCGGCGCGAAGTCCGGGTGCTGGACGCGAAGGCCGTGCTTTCGGTTCTGTCCGACCGCAACACGATTCCGCCCTACGGCGTGGCGGGAGCCAGCGCCGGCCAGGGCAACCGCTACACGGTGCTGCGCGAAGGCAAGGCGATCGAGACCTCGCCCATTCCCGGCAAGATCGCGGCCTTCGAGTTGCACCAGGACGACATCCTGCGCATCGAGACCGCCGGCGGCGGCGGCTGGGGCGACCCGGCGCTGCGCGAACCGGCCCGCGTGGCGGCCGACGTCGCCATCGGCGTGACCAGCGCCGCGATGGCACGCGCGCGCTACGGCGTGGCGCTGACCGACGTCGGCGAGGTGGACGAACGCGCCACCGACAGGCTTCGCCGCGCGATGATGGATGCGCGCGTCCGGCTCCAGGTGCAATCCACCGAGAGCGACCAGTACGACGGCGCGCGTCGCATCTTCAGCCTTTCGACGGCGTCGGCCCAACGGCTGGACGCGACAGACGGCGTGCTGTGCGAGATCGCCAACCCCGACGGTCCGAGCCTGCGCGGCTGGGTGCGGGTCGATGCGCAGCGCTCGAACGACGCGCTGCCGCTCGGCCCCTTCGCCTGCGCGATCCTGCGCTGCGAGCAAGGCAGCCGCTTCGAACTGCGGCGCATCGATTGACGCCCATGGAAACGATCGCCAGCAAGCTGGTGAATCAGCTGCACGGCTTGCCCGCGTCGGACATTCCGCCGCGCGTGCATGCGCGCGCGGCCCTGTGCATGGAAGACACGCTCGGCGTCGCGCTGGCGGCGCTGGCCAGCGGCGCCGGCACCGCGGGTGTCGCGCTGGCGCGGCAGGCCGGCCCGGGCCGGGTGAGCGTCTGGGGCGCGGGCCTCGGCGCGCCGCTGTCCGACGCGGTCCTCGCCAACGGCATGCTGGCGCACGCGCTCGATTTCGACGACCTGCATGCGGCGGCGGTGATGCATTCCAGCGCCGCGATCGTTCCGACCGCGCTCGGGCTCGCGCAGCATCTCGGTGCGAGTCCGCGCGAGATGCTGGCCGCCGCCATCGTGGGCTACGAAGTCGCCGCGCGTCTCGGACGGCTGGCACCCGGGCGCTTCCAACTGCATGGCTTCCAGTCCACGTCGGTGCTCGGCACCTTCGCGACGACCAGCGTCGCCGCGCGCCTGCTCGGGCTCGATGCAGCGCAGGCGCTTCATGCCTTCGGCATCGCGGGCAGCATGGCGGCGGGCTCGATGGAATTCCTGGCGGACGGCAGTTCGGTCAAGCAGATGCATCCCGGCTGGGCTGCATCGGCCGGCATCAAGGCGGCGCAGCTGGCGAAGGCCGGATTCACCGGGCCGGCGACAGTGTTCGAGGGCCGCTTCGGCATCTTCCGTTCCTATGCGCGCGCCGAGGTCGATGCGTCGCGAATCGACGCGCGCATCGGCGAGCCCTGGGAAGTCGAGCTCATGGGCCCCAAGCCCTATCCCGCCTGTCTGTGCGTCCATCCGCAGGTGCAGGCGATGCTTCAGCTGCGCGAGGCCGGCTCGATCGCAGCCGAGCGATGGGACGACATCGAGGAGATCGCCTGCGAGGTGCCGGACCTGTACGTGCCGCTCGTGTACGAACCGCGCGAGCGCAAGCTGAACGTGCAGACCGCGTACGAGGCGCGCTTCTCGGCGCCGTACTGCATGGCGCGGGCCTTGCTCGATGGTCATCTGGACAACGGCAGCTTCGATGCGGCCCAGCGCGCGGATCCCATTGCGCGGGCGATCGCGAGCCGCGTGACCTGGAAGGTCGCGGCGCTGCCCGAATACCCCGCCTCGTTTCCCGCACGCGTTCGCGTGACCCTGCGCGGCGGGCGGGTGCACGAGGCCTACGTCCGGCACAACCTCGGCAGCCCGGCCAACCCGATGGACGAAGCGCAGCTCGGCGCCAAGTTTCTCGCCTGCGCCGAACCGGCCGTGGGCCGTTCCGCGGCGCGGCGGCTGCATCTGGCATTGCGCGCATTGCCGGATGCGCAGGACATGGATCGGTTCAACGCGGCACTTGCAGCCGCCCTACTCCCGGAGACCCACGATGGACATGAAAGCCAGCGTCCTGCATCCGCAGGATAACGTCGCGACCCTGTTGGCCGACGTCGAATCGGGCGAGGTCGTGCGCACGCGCGACGCCCAGGTGACGGCCGTCGAGGCAGTGCCCTTCGGCCACAAGATCGCGCTGTGCCGCATCGCGCAGGACGGCGAGATCATCAAGTACGGCGAATCGATCGGCCGAGCGATGTGCGAGATCCGCGAAGGCGCGCTGGTCCATGTCCACAACCTCGAGAGCCAGCGCGGACGCGGCGACATCCAGAGCGCGGGGGGCCGGCCATGACGCACACCTTCTGGGGTTACCGGCGCCCGGACGGCCGGGTCGGCATCCGCAACCACGTCGCCATTCTCGCGGTGATGGACAACGCCAACGGCGTGGTCCGTCATCTGGCGCAGCTCGTGCGCGGCACGCTGCCGCTGCCGGTGTGGTACGGCCGGGGGCAGTTCGGCGCTGACGACGAACTGTTCCGCGGCACGCAGGTCGGACTCGCATCCAATCCCAACATCGCCGCCGTGCTGGTGGTGAGCCTGGAGCAGGTGTCCGCGCGCAAGGTCGCGGAGGCGATCGCCGCCAGCGGCAAGCCGGTCGAGTCCATCTCGATCCAGGACGTGGGCGGCACCGTGGAGGCCATCGCCAAGGGCATGCGCATCCTCGCGTCGATGGTGCAGAACGCCACGGCCCAGCGCCCCGAACGATGTCCGCTCTCGGCGCTGACGCTCGGCGTGGAATGCGGCGGCACCGACACCACCTCGGGCCTGGCTTCGAATCCCGCGCTCGGCTGGGTGGCCGACCAGGTGGTCGATGCGGGCGGCGTGGTCTATCTGTCGGAAACCTCGGAATGGATGGGCGCCGAAACCGTGCTGGCGCGCCGCGCGCGCGACGAGAGCGTGGCGAAATCCATCTTCGCCGCGGTGAAGCGGATCGAGGACGACGCGCATGCGCGCGGCGTGGACATCCGCGGCGCCAACCCGGTGCCGGACAACATCCGCGGCGGCATCAGCAGCATCGAGGAGAAGTCCCTGGGCGCCATCATCAAGGGCGGCACCGGCACCATCCAGGACGTGCTGCCCTACGGCCAGCGCGCATCCGGCAAGGGCCTGTACCTGATGGACACGCCCGCGCCCGCGGCCGAGTCGATGACCGGCCTGGCCGCGGGCGGCGCCCAGCTGATCGTCTTCACCACCGGCCAGATGAACATCATGGGCTGCCCCATCGCGCCGACGATCAAGATCACGGGCAACCCGCGGACCGCGCAGCGGCTGGCCGACAACGTCGATGTCGATGTCTCGTCCCTCCTCGCGGGCGAAGCGCTCGAGACGGTGGGCGCGCAGCTGCTCGAATGCCTTCTGCAGACCGCCAGCGGACGCCTCACGCGGGCCGAGATCTTCGGCGACGAGGAGATCGCGATCAGCCGCATTCAACCCACGGTCTAGGGCCTGTTCACACAGGCCCTCGCGGCGATCAGAGCAACCCGCGCCCCGCGAGGTTGCGCATCAGCGCGCCGATGCCGAAGGACCAGCGCGCCGCCTGGTCCGAATGGACGACACGGTTCTCCAGCGCGCCGAGTTCGGGCGCCGAGATGGTCACGCGGTCGCCCACCACGTGCGTGAAGCCCTGGCCCGGCCCGTGCCGGTCCTGCGTCGGCGCGAACATGGTGCCGAGGAACAGCATCAGGCCATCCGGGTACGCATGGTGCGGGCCGATGGCCTGCGATACCAGGTCGAGCGGATCGCGGCTGATCTTCGCCAGCGAGCTCGCGCCTTCGAGCACGAAGCCCTCCGGCCCCGCGACGCGCAGGCCGACCGTGATGCGGCGCACGTCGCCGATGCCGAAGCGATCGTCGAAGAGGCGGATGAAGGGGCCGATCGCGCAGGATGCGTTGTTGTCCTTGGCCTTGCCGAGCAGCAGCGCGCTGCGGCCTTCGAAGTCGCGCAGGTTGACGTCGTTGCCGAGCGCCGCGCCGAGCGTGCGGCCGCGGCTGTCGACCGCGAGCACGACCTCGGGCTCGGGGTTGTTCCAGACCGACCCCGGATGAATGCCGACATCGGCACCGCTGCCGACCGCGGACAGCACCGGCGCCTTGGTGAAGATCTCGGCATCGGGGCCGATGCCGACCTCGAGGTACTGCGACCACGCGCCCTGCGCGATCAACACCTGCTTGACCTTCTGCGCCTGCGGCGAGCCCGGCACGATGCCCGCGAGGTTGTCGCCCAGCACACTGCCGAGTGCGGCACGGATCGACTCGGCCTTCGACGCATCGCCGCGCGACTGCTCCTCGATCACGCGTTCGAGCAGGCTGGCGACGAAGGTCACGCCGCTGGCCTTGATGGCCTGCAGGTCGCAGGGCGCGAGCAGCCAGGGCTGCGCGGCATCACGCTTCACCTCGTCGCTGTTGGCCAGCGCCGCGTCGAGTGCGACGACATGCGGCGCGGACTTGTCGCGCAGCGCCTGGCGCACGACAGCCGCCGGATCGTCGCGTTCGAGCAGATCGCTGCAGGTGGGCGCGATGCGCGACAGGTCGTGCAGCCCTCCTTCGTGCACCGCGACCAGCACGGGGCCGACATTGGGCTGCCAGAGGCGTCCGATCAGCGTGGCGCGTTCGGCATCGCGAGGCAGGGTCGGAGTGGGCGAAAGGGTCGAAGGCATGCGGCGTCTCCATCAGGGCGAGCCGGCGGGTCGGCCCGTGTGGTGCCGATCGTAAGGGACGCTCAGCGCGCGGCGGCGCGCAGCCGCGCGACCTCGCGCGCGAGGTCGTTCCACGGCGGCGCCTGCGGCGCGAAGCGCGCGCGCATGTAGCCGGCCAGCTCGGCGATCTGCGCATCGTCGAGCGCATCGCCGAACGCCGGCATGAAGCCGATGTCGCGCGCGGCCGGTTCGCGCACGCCGTCGAGGATGGTGCGCAACAGGTTGTCGGGCCGTGCGCTGGTGAGATTGCTGTTGAGCGCGAGCGGCGTGTTGACGCCCAGCAGCGTCGGGCCATCGCCGTCGTGGTGACAGGCCGCGCAGGCGCTGTCGAACATGCGCTGCGCGTTGCCGAGCAGTTGCCCCTGGCCGGCCGCGGCGTCGGCGACGGCGCGTTGCGCGCGCGCTGCGTGGTCGTCGCCGACGCTCGATGGATTGAAGCTCGCGAGATAGCTCGCCATGGCGCGGATGTCGGCATCCGGCACCGCCGCGAGTTCACGCACCACCTCGGCCATCGGGCCGCCCGCGATGCCGTGATGGGGTGCATGGCCGCGGCGCAGGTAGCGGTAGAGCGCGTCCGCATTCCACGGCACGGCCGACGACGAGAGCGAAGTCAATGCCGGTGCCTCCCAGCCATCGACGAGCGCGCCCGACAGGAAGGCCGCGCCGCCTTGCTCCGCGCCCATCGCATTGCGCGGCGTGTGGCAGGCGCCGCAGTGGCCGAGCCCGTTGACGAGGTAGGCGCCGCGGTTCCATTCGGCGCTTTGCGTGGCCACGGGTTGGTAGGGCGAGGGATCGTGGAAGAGCGCGTTCCAGCCGGCCATCAACGGCCGCAGGCCGAAGGGGAATTTCAGTTCGGCCTTCGGCGTCTCGGCGCGCACGGCCGGCAGCGACATGAAGTAGGCGTAGAGCGCCTGCAGATCGTCGTCGCTGGTCTTCGCGAACGCGGTGTACGGGAAGGCCGGATAGAGATGATGGCCGTCGCGCGAGACGCCTTCGCGCATCGCGCGCTGGAAGGCGCTGAAGGACCAGCGGCCGAGGCCCGTATCGGCGTCGGGCGTGAGGTTGGTGGTGTGGAGGGTGCCGAAGGGCGTTTCCATCGCGCGGCCGCCGGCATTGGGCACGCCACCCGGCGCGGTGTGGCACACGGCGCAGTCGCCGAGCGCGGCGAGCACGCGGCCGCGTTCGATCGTCGCCTGGCTGTAGACCGGTGCGCTGAGCGACACCGGTGCGATCACGGGGCGCCAGCCGAGCAGGCCCGCCACGACGCCCAGCCCGCCGACCACGAGCCCCACCGCCCAAGCCGTCTTGCTCCTTCCCCCTCCGGGGGAAGGCTGGGATGGGGGCACGCGGCCGCTGCCATCGCCGTCATCGTTCACACGCTGCGTGCCCCCACCCGAGCCCTCCCCCGGAGGGGGAGGGAGTGAAGACGGGTTCAAGGCCGCGCGAACAACCTCCGGCGTGAACGGCGGCTCGCGAAAGCGCTGGCCCGTGGCATCGAAGATCGCATTCGCGATCGCCGCCGTCCCCGGCACCGACGACGACTCCCCCGCGCCCAGCGGCGGCTCGCCGGGCCGCTGCATGTGCATCACCTCGATCACCGGCACTTCGCGGAAATCGAGGATCGGGTAGCTGCCCCACTCGCGGCTCGCGACCACGCCCGAAGCCGGCACGCCAGGCAGCTGCTGTGCGCCCGGCGCGCCGCCCTGCGGCGCAAAGCGCACGCGCTCCTTGAGCGCGCGGCTCGTGCTCTGGATCACGTTGCCGTGGATCTGGTGATCGATGCCGGCCGGATTGACCACCAGCCCCGCGTCGTGCCCGACCACCACGCGCCGCACATGCACCTCGCCGGTCCTGCGATTGACCTCGACATCGGCCACCCAGGCCGACCACGCGGCGCCGAAGCCGGGCCACTTGCTGTGCACGTAACGCGCATAGGCGAAGCCCTGGCCGAACAGCACATCGCCGCCCGGCCCGAGGCCGCCGTCGGCGTTCTCCTGCGGGCCGGTGCGCATGCGCCAGCCGGCCTTCTGCGCGGTCTCGCGCACCAGCTCGGCCGCACGTGGATCGCGCAGATGGCGCAGCCGGAAGGCGACCGGATCGACGCCGGCCGCGGTCGCGAGCTCGTCGACATAGGACTCGTGCGCGAACGAGCTCGGCAGCGCCGACACGCCGCGCAACCACGAGGCGCGCACGATCGGCGCCATGTCGTTGACCTTCACGCGCAGGTTGCCGTACGCATAGGGCGGGCGCGCGGTGCGGTCGCCCATCTCGAAGGCCTGCGCCACCGGTTCGATGGTGCGCGTGAGCAGCAGCGCGAGTGTCGGCGCGCCGTTCGACGGGTACGAGGTCTCGAAGTCGTAGGCCGCGACGCCGCCCTCGGCATCGAGCCCGCCGCGGATCTGCATCAGCTGCGCGGCGCCCTTGGGCTCCCACAGATGTTCCTGCTCGCGCGTGAGCTGCACGCGTACCGGCGCGCCGGCCGCGCGCGCGAGCAGCGCGGCATCGGCCGCGACATCGTCGGCGCCGTTGCGGCCGTAGCAGCCGGCGGCCTCCATGCGCACCACGTCGACCGCGGTGTCGTCGAGGCCCATCAGCTGCGCGAGATCGGCGCGCAGCACGTGGGGATTCTGCGAACCGGCCCACACGCGCAATGCAAATCCGTCGTCGCCGCCGGGCGCCCAGTGCGCCAGCGCGCACGAGGGGCCGATCGACGCATGCATTTGGTAGGGCCACACATAGGTGCGCGGCATCGGCTGCGCTGCCGCGGCGAGCGCGCCGTCGACATCGCCTTCGTCGACCAGCAAGCGCTGGGTCGCGGGGTTGGCACGGATCGCGCCGGCGAGATCGTCGAGCGAGGGAAGGCCCGGCCATGGCTTCCACCTCACGCGCAGTTCGCGCATCGCCTGCTCGGCATGCTCTTCGCGCTCGGCGACGATGCCGACGAAGTCGCGGATCACGACCACCGCGCGAATGCCGGGGATGTGCGCGATCGATGCTTCATCGACCGACTCGAGCGTGTTGCCGATGAAGTCACCGTGGTCCGCGCCCGCATAGGGCGGACGCAGCACGCGGCCGTGCAGCATGCCGGGCACGCGCATGTCGTGCACGAAGGCGAGCTCGCCCGCGAGCTTGGCCGGGATGTCGACGCGCGGCACCGAGCGGCCGACGACGCGGTAGTCGTCCGGGTTCTTCAGTGGCGCATCGGCATCGAGATGCAGCACCGTGCGGCCGCCCGCGACCAGTTCGCCGAAGCCGGCACCGAAGGCGGCATCGTCACCGGCCTGCACGCGGCCGTCGCGCACTTTCATCAGCGAAGGCTGCACGCCGAAGCGCTCCGATGCCTGCGCCACCAGCCACGCACGCGCCTGCGCCGCGGCAAGGCGCAGCGGTTGCGAATGGATCTGGATCGATGCGCTGGCGATGGTCGCGCCCTGGTTCGGCACGCGCGCCGTGTCGCCGAGCATCATGCAGACCTGCTCGAAAGGCACATCCAGTTCCTCGGCGACGATCTGCGCGAGCGAGGTCCGGATGCCGGTGCCGAGATCGACGTGGCCATTGAGCGCGCTGACGCTGCCGTCGTCCCAGACCGCGAGCAGCACCTCGTCGCCTTCGGCCGGGTTGCCCCACACCGTGGGCGGCTGGCCCGGCGCGGGCGGCGGCGGCGGCGGCGTCTTGCGCACGACGACCAGCACGCCGTCGGCATTCATGAACTCGCTGCGCGTGCGCGGCAGGTCGGCACGCCGTGTCACGTGGTGGCGTCCTCGTTCGCGATCAGCCACGCGGCGCGCTGCACCGCGGCGACGATCTCCACGTGCGTGCCGCAACGGCACAGGTTGCCGGAGAGTTCGCTGCGGATGCGGGCCTCGCTCGGATGCGGGTCCCGCGCCAGCAGCGCGGCGGCCTGCATCACCATGCCGTTGAGGCAGTAGCCGCATTGCGCGGCCTGCGCATCCTCGAAGCCTTGCTGCACGGGATGCCACTTCTCGCGCGAGCCTAGCCCTTCGAGCGTGGTGATCTCACGGCCCGCCACGCCGTGCGCCGGAATCACGCACGCGCGCGCCGCGACACCGTCGACCCACACCGTGCACGCGCCGCACTGGCCCAGGCCGCAGCCGTACTTGGGTCCGTTCAACCCCAGGTCGTTGCGCAGCACATGCAGCAGCGACGCTTCGTGCGGCACCGCGAGTTCGACGTGGCGTCCATTGACCTTCAGTGCGAACTCGGGCATTCGGTGTGCCGGCTCAGGCGCTTTCGATGTCGGCGGACTGGATTCGCTTCACCCCTTTTGCCGCCATCTGTTTCCACGCAGCGGCCAGCGAACCATTGAGATCGATCGCGCGCGTCGCGTCTTCGATCACATAGACCTCGAAGCCGGCCTTGCGCGCATCCATCGCGGTCCAGGCCACGCAGAAGTCGGTCGCCAGGCCGGTCACGAACACCTTCTTGATGCCGCGCTGCTTGAGATAGCCGCCAAGCCCGGTCGCCGTCTTGTGATCGGCTTCCTCGAAGGCCGAGTAGCTGTCCATGTCCTTGTGGAAGCCCTTGCGGATGATGAGCTGCGCGGTGGGCAGCTTGAGGTCCTTGTCGAGCGCCGCGTCGTCGGTGCCCTGCACGCAGTGGTCGGGCCACAGCACCTGCGTGCCGTAGCTCAGCCTGGTGGTCTCGAAAGGCTTCTTGCCCGGATAGCTGCTCGCGAACGAGGCATGTCCCGGCGTGTGCCAGTCCTGCGTGACGACGATGTTGCCGAAGGACCCGGCCAGCTTGTTGATGACCGGCACCACCTCGGCGCCGCCCTTGACCGGCAGCGTGCCGCCGTCGATGAAGCAGTTCTGCACGTCGACCACGATCAGCGCGGACTTGCCGTCGGGCTTGATCTTCGTGGCCGCGAAGATCGGCATCGCGAGGCCGAGGCCGCTGACGAGGCCGAATGCGGCGGTCGCTTTCAGGAGGGTTCTGCGTGGGATGTCGTGCATGGGGTCGCTCCTCGGGTTGAAAACTCTTGCTGCCTAGACACTCAGATATGCGCGCCGCACTTCATCGTTGGCCGCGAGCTCGGCCATCGACGCGTGATAGCGGATCTGCCCTTTCTCGAGCACATACGCGCGGTCGGACACCAGCTCCGCGAAGTGCATGTTCTGCTCGGACAGCAGGATGCTCACGCCCTGCGCCTTGAGCTCGAGAATCATGTGGGCCATCTGCTCGACGATCACCGGCGCGACGCCTTCCGAAGGCTCATCGAGCAGCACCAGATAGGGATTGCCCATCAGCGTGCGCGCCACCGTCAGCATCTGCTGCTCGCCGCCGCTCATGCGGCCGCCGGGGCGGTTCGGCATCTCGCCGAGATTGGGGAAGAGCTTGAACAGGCGCTCGGGCGTCCACAGCGGCGCATCGCTGCCGTCGCTCCAGCGGCGCGCGGCCTGGCGGCCGACCTCGAGGTTCTCCATCACGCTGAGGTCGGTGAACACGCGCCGGTCTTCCGGCACGAAGCCCAGGCCGAGCCGCGCTGCATGGTGCGGCTCGCTCTTCGAGATGTCGTGGCCGAGAAAGCGCACCGCGCCGCGGCGCTTGGCGAGCATGCCGATCAGCGCCTTGAGCGTTGTCGACTTGCCGGCGCCGTTGCGGCCCATCAGCGCGACGACCTCGCCGCGCCGCACTTCGAGGTCGACGTCGTAGAGGATCTGCGCGGCGCCGTACCAGGCGCACAGGGCCTTGGCTTCGAGCAGGATGTCTTTCGTCATACGGGCTCTTTCAAGGAGCGACGCAGAACCGGCTTTGCCGGGCTGCTGGCGCTGCCCCCTGCAAGGGGGGTGGCGGAGCGCAACGAAGTGCGCGCAGCCTGGGGGTGTGCGAAAGTCTTGCCGCTGCCGAAGTACACCTCCTGCACCTTCGGATGGTCGCGGATCTCCAGCGGCTTGCCCTGCGCGATCAGGCGCCCGCGCGCGAGCACGATCATGCGGTCGGCATACGCGAACACCACGTCCATGCTGTGTTCGGTGAAGAGCACGGCCATGCCGCGGTCGATCACCAGTTGCTTGGTCAGCGCCATCAGCGAATTGCGTTCCTGGGGCGCCATGCCGGCGGTCGGCTCGTCCATCAGCAGCAGCTTCGGACTGTTGGCCATCGCGATGGCGAGCTCGACGCGCTTGACGTCGCCGTACGCGAGCACGCTGCAGGGCCGGTCGGCCTGCGCCTTCATGCCGACCTGGTCGAGCAAAGCCAGCGCTTCGCCGCGTTTGTGGTCCGAGGCGCGGCGCCAGGTCGAGAACAGCTGGTGGTCATGCGAGAGCAAGGCCATCTGCACGTTCTCCACCACCGTAAGCGAGGCGAAGGTCTCGGCGATCTGGAAGGTGCGGCCCACGCCCAGGCGCCAGATCTCGCGTGGTTTGCGGCCGACGAGCTCTTCGCCGTCGAGCCGGATCGAGCCGCGGTCGGCCTTGAGTTGGCCGTTCACCATGTTGAAGGTGGTGGACTTGCCGGCGCCGTTGGGGCCGATCAGCGCCAGCAGCTCGCCGGCTGCGAGCTCGAAGCTGATGCCGTCGACGGCCTTGACGCCGCCGAAGGATTTGCCGAGTTCGGTGACTTGGAGGAGGCTCATGAGGTCTTACTCCCTCCCTTCTTGCTCCCTCTCCCTCTGGGAGAGAGAGGGAGCAAAGGCAAAAGCCCGCTCATGCCTTCACCTCGTCGAGCACAGCAGACTCACGCACATGCCGCCGCCGCTCGAACAATTGCTTCGCAAACCCCGCAATCCCCTGCGGAAACAACAGCACGAGCAACAGAATGATCCCACCGAGCATCGCCCGCCAATAGTCCGTATTTCGCGCCACCGCATCATGCAGCCAGGTGAAGGTGACCGCCCCGACCACCGGCCCGGCGAGTGTCTGGATGCCGCCCAGCAGCACCATCACCAGCCCATCGACCGACTTGCCGATGGCGAGCGATTCCGGCGAGATGCTGCCCTTCGAGAACGCATAGAGCGCACCCGCGAGCCCGGCCGCGGCGCCTGCGATCACGAAGGCCGCCCACTGCATGCGCTTGACGTCGATGCCGATCGCATCGGCGCGCAGCGCCGAGTCGCGGCCCGCGCGCAGCGCATAGCCGAAGGGCGAGAACAGCACGCGACGCAGCCACAACACGCCGAGCGCCACCAGCGCCAGCGTCAGCCAGTAGTAGGCGTTCTTGTCCGACAGCCAGGCCGAAGGCCAGACGCCGGTGAGCCCGTTGCTGCCGCCCGTGAAGTCGTCCCACTGGTAGGTGATGGCCCAGGTGATCTGCGCGAAGGCCAGCGTCAGCATCGCGAGGTACACGCCCGACAGGCGCACCGCGAACCAGCCATAGACGAAGGCGCCGACCGCGGCCACCAGCGGCGCGACGATCAGCGCGAGTTCCATCGGCAGGCCGAGGTGGCGCACCAGCAGCGCCGCGCCGTACGCGCCGAGCCCGAAGTACGCCGCATGACCGAACGAATGCATGCCGGCCGGCCCCATGATGAAGTGAAGGCTGGTCGCGAACAGCGCGGCAATCAGCAGGTCGATCATCAGCACCGTGGTGTAGGGCGAGTCGGCCGCGATGAAGGGCACGGCCGCGAGCACCAGGCCCAGCACCGCGGCCGCGATCAGGTAGACCTTGCCCGGCCGGCGCAGCGGCTCTTCCTGCATCCCCACGTAGCGGCTCGGCGCCTGCGGCTTGCCCATCAGGCCCCACGGCCGCCACACCAGCACCACCGCCATCACGAGGAAATCGACCACCAGCGTGAGCTTGGAAAAGGAGATGCTGATGCCGAAGATGTCGACCACGCCGAGCCAGATGCAGACCGCCTTGATCTCGGCGATCAGCAACGCCGCCGCATAGGCGCCCGGGATCGAGCCCATGCCGCCGACCACCACCACCACGAAGGCCGCGCCGATGGTGTTGAGGTCCATCTCGAGCGTCGCCGGTTCGCGCGGCAATTGCAGCGCGCCGCCGAGGCCCGCGAGCAGCGCGCCGAGCGCGAACACCGCGGTGAAGAGCCAGGCCTGGTTGACGCCGAGCGCGCTGACCATCTCGCGGTCCTGCGTGGCGGCGCGCACCAGCGTGCCGAAGCGCGTGCGCGTGAGCAGCAGCCAGACCGCGCCGAGCACCAGCGGCCCGACGACGATCAGGAACAGGTCGTAGGAAGGAAACTGGCGCCCGAGGATCATGACCGAGCCCGCGAGGCCCGGTGCGCGCGGCCCGAGCAGCTCGTCCGGCCCCCACAGCCACAGCACCGCATCCTTGATCACCAGCACCAGCGCGAAGGTCGCGAGCAGCTGGAACAGTTCGGGCGACTTGTAGATGCGCCGCAGCAGCGCCATCTCGATCAGCGCACCGATCACGCCGACCGCGAGCGCGGCCAGCACGAGCGCGGGCCAGAAGCCATAGCCCGTGCCCAGCCGGTCGACCAGCGTGTAGGCGATGTAGATGCCCACCATGAAGAACGAGCCATGCGCAAAATTGACGATGCGCGTGACGCCGAAGATCAGCGACAGCCCCGCCGCGACCAGGAACAGCGAGGACGCGCCGGCCAGGCCGTTGAGCAGTTGGACGATGAACCCGGAAAAACTCATGGTGGGTGGCTCGCTCAATCCGCTGCGCGGGCTTTCTTGATGTCGGCGGCCGACGGCTGGAACTTGGCACCGTCGAAGTACCGGTAGTCGACCATCACACCCTTGCCGTTCTCGTTCTTCGTCCTGCCGACGAAGGCGCCCATGGTCGACTGGTGGTCCTCGGCGCGGTAGCTGATCTTGCCGAAGGGCGTGTCCACCTGCAGGCCGCTGAAGGCCGCGACGAGCTTCTCGGAATCGGTGCTCTTCGCCTTGGCGATGCCGGCCGCGGCCGACTTGATCATGGTGTAGCCGACCACCGAGCCGAGGCGCGGATAGTCCTGGTACTTGTTGTGATACGCGAGGAAGAAGGCCTTGTGCTCGGGCGTCTGGATGCCGTACCAGGGGTAGCCGGTGACGATCCAGCCGTTGGGCGTCTCGTCCTTCAGCGGATCGAGGTACTCGGGCTCGCCGGTCAGCACGCTCACCACCTCGCGGTCCTTGAACAGGCCGCGCGTATTGCCTTCGCGCACGAACTTCGACAGGTCAGCGCCGAAGAGCACGTTGAAGATCGCATCGGGCTTGGCATCGGCCAGCGCCTGCACCACGCTGCCGGCATCCACCTTGCCCAGCGGCGGCGCCTGCTCGGCGACGAACTCCACGTCGGGCTGTGCGGCCTTGAGCAATTGCTTGAACGCGGCCACGGCCGACTGGCCGTATTCGTAGTTCGGGTAGACGATGGCCCAGCGCTTCTTCTTGAGCTTGACCGCTTCCGGCACCAGCATCGCGGCCTGCATGTAGGTGCCTGGGCGCAGGCGGAAGGTGTAGCGGTTGCCGCCCTGCCAGGTCATCTTGTCGGTGAGCGGCTCGCCGGCCAGGAAGAAGAACTTCTTCTGCTTGGCGAAGTCGGCGACGGCGAGGCCGGTGTTGGACAGGAAGGTGCCGGTGAGCACGTCGATCTTGTCGCGCGAGACCAGCTCCTCGGCCACGCGCACCGCGTCGCCCGGGTTGGCGTTGTCGTCGCGCGTGATGAGTTCGATCTTCTTGCCGTTGACGCCGCCCTTGGCATTGATCTCCTCGACCGCCAGCTCCATGCCCTTCTTGTAAGGCTCGAGGAACGCGGGCTGCGCCTTGTAGCTGTTGATCTCGCCGATCTTGATCACGCCCTGCGCCTGCGCGGCGGGCACGAGCGCGAGGGTGAGTGCGGCGAGCGAAACCGCGCTGAACGCAAAACGCATGGGGGTCATGGAAACTCCTCGGTGTGAAAGTCGATGAACAAAACTTGGCAGGACGGATGGGGTGTCACCTGAGGCCGTCTTCGCCCTTGATTTCCGAGGTCTTCAGTCCGCCGATGCGCGGCAGCGGCCGGCCGCTGTCGGTGACCGCGACCGCGACGACGATCTCGCCCGCGCGCGGCGCATCCGACACGCGCGCCTCGACAGCGTCGAAATGGCTGCGCACGAAGGCCGCATCCTTGTGGCCGAGCGGCACGTCGATCGCGGTGCCGAGTGTGCCGCGCTTCTTGCTCGACGGCACCAGCGCCGCGCCCTTCTCGACCGCCAGCCGCAGCGGCGCACCGAGCTTGGGATGCAGGATCGCGGCCGCATGTTCGAGCTCGCCGCCCTCGCCCACGATCGCCGCCTTGCCGTAGCTCTGCGCCTGGCCGGGCTCGATACCGAGCGCCTGCACCGCCTTCTGGCCGAGCAGCGCGCCGAGCTCTTCGCCGATCGCGATCAGCTCGTCGAGCGACTCGCTGTAGCGGCCGGCGTAGGGGTTCTCGATCACCGCGATGGCGACCGCGCGGCGAGTGGGCGGATCGATGGTCTGGCCCATCTCCTTGCGGGTCTCATCGACCTGCACGACGAGCTTGCGGATATTGGCACTCATGGTTTCTTCCTTGTCTCGGATTGAAGGGTGAATCCGGCCGCTCAGCGCAGGCCGTCCCATTTGCTGATGTCTTCGGCCCGCAGGCCTCCGACGCGATCATGCACGCGGTAGCCGGTGCTCATCGCGAGGATGTAGACGATCTCGTCGGACGCCGGCGCGCCGGGCACGCGCACCTCGAAGGCGTCGAACTGGCCGCGCACGTAGCTGGCGTTGATGTTGGTGAGCGGCACGTCGAGCGTGGTGCCCGGCGCGCCCACCTTCTTGGTCGAGGGCACGATCGACAGGCCGTTGCCGGGCTGCCCCGTCTTGTCTTCCGCCTTGCCCTGGCGATAGGCATCGCGGTCGCCCTTCCAGCCGAGCAGTTCGCGCATCGCATAGCCGCCGGGCACGTGCCACAGCGCGCCGTGTTCGAGCTCGCCGGCGGCGCCGACGATCGCGCCCTTGCCGTAGGTGGCGATGCGCTCGACCGGCACGTCCATGGCGGCACGCAGCCGATGCGCCATGTCGACACCGACCGGATCGAGCAGCTTCATCATCGGCAGGATGTCGGGCTCGTAGCGGCCCGCGAAGGGATTGGTCAGCACCGCGGCGATGGCGCCGCGCACCAGCGGCGTGGCCGCACGCGGTCCGAACTCGTGGTGGATGTGCTCGACCTGGGTGAAGACACGGCGGATATCGATCATGAAAGCGTCCTGCTTTTCGTTAAGCAAATACTGAACCAGCTGCAGCGGGCAGCAGGCCCGCAGTCTGCGAGCTTAAGGGCTGAAGCACATGCCATTGCCCCTGGCAAACGAGTACGGCCGCATGCACGAGGCCCAAGCGCTGCAGCGCTTCGGCACGGGCCGCGCCCGCGTCCAGGGCGCGGCGCACCTGCGCGGGCGCCAGCGCGTCGACGCCGGTCGTCACCGGGATGTCGCCGAGATCGCTGTCGTCCTTGCAGGCGCTGGCGGGCCGGCGGTGGATGCCCGGGTCGTCGACATCGACGGCATTGGCGATCACGGTCGCCGCGGCATCGGCTTCGGCCGCGCTGGCCGCGAGCACCGTCACGCTGTCGGCGATGCCGAGCGAGAAGCTGCGCCCGCGCCAGCCGCTGGTCGCGACGCCGCGCACCGGCATCGCGGCGTCGATGGCGAACTGGCCGTCGGTGGCGAGCGGCGCGCGATCGCTCGGATCGAAGCGCGCGAGATCGGCGAACAGGCCGACGCGCGCCGACTGGCCCGGCGCGAAGTGCAACGCGATGTCGCCGCCGTTGTTGATCCACGCACGCTCGATGCCGGGGCGCTCGTAGAACGCGACCAGCTCCTGCGCCACGGCGCCCGCGACCGCCGCCATCGGCGTGATGAAGCCGGCACGCAAAGGCGCGCAGGCGTTCCACATGCGCCGCGCGATGCGGCCCTGCAGCGCGCAGCTCGCGCCGACGGGCTGCCGCAGCAGGGGCAACTCGGCAACCAGTTCGTCGAGCACGCCGCGAAAGCGCAGCCACGCGGCCTCGTGCGCCGCGGCGACCGCCTCTGCATCGCCACGGGCCTCGGCCACGATGTCGATCGGACCGTGGTTGAGATGCCAGCGGCCGCCGTCGAGTGCGCTACGTTGGGCGCTCATGATCTGGCGCCTGTTCCGGTGAGGTCTTTGGATGCGCTGCAAAGTCCGATGACACAGCGGGCGCGGCGGCGGGCGGTGTGCCCTGGGCCGGCCGACGTCACCGGCCCTTCGGGCTTCCCTGCGCTGCTCGCGGTACGCGGGGTCTCGCTCAAACTCGCCTTCGGCTCAAACAGTCGCGAGCCCTGATCCGCGTACCGCTGCGCTGCTCGGCGGTGCCTCAACGGCCGGCCCAGGGCACACCGCCCGCCGCCGTGGACACGCCGTGGTCTTGCCCCCTCTCCCTCTGGGAGAGGGCTGGGGTGAGGGCACCGGGCCTCAACGAAGTGCGCATTCTTCGCACCACCCCAAGCCCGGTCAGCGCTGCGGGCTGCTCGGCCCCTCTGCGCCGCCGAGGAGCGCAGCCTTTCGCGGATCAGGGCTCGCGACTGTCTGAGCGAAGCGAGTTTGAGCGAGACCCCGCGAAAGGCGAGCACCGCAGGGCAGCCCCGAAGGGGCCGGCGCAGTGGGGCCGAGCAGCCCGCAGCGCTGACCGGGCACCCACCCAAGGAAAAAGAAACAACAGGCACCAGAATCCCCTAACCGAGCATCGGCGGCTGACCCAGCGGCCACGGATTGGCCGCATCCATGCGCAGCCACTGGCGCGCCAGCGGCGCACCGTCGGCCTGCCAGGCCCCGCGCGCCAGCGCCTGTTCGAGCGAGAACACGTGCGCCATGTGACCGCCGAGCGCCGCGTAGTCGTCGCGCCGCATGCTGAACTCGATCGGCGCGACGATGGCCGGCGTCGGCACCGTGCCGAAGCTGTTGTCGGGCATCCGCAGCACGTCGGCCATCACCGTGATGCCGCCGCCGGGCCACACATAGGCCGGCGCGCCGCCGCAGGTGACGTTGACCAGCGCGCGCTTGATCGCCCGCGTGAGAAGCACCGGGTTCTCGGTGACGCCCGCGCGCAGGCTGCCGCCGGCGCCGCCGAGGAACAGCACCGAGCACAGAGAGGGCTCGCAGTTCTCGCCGATGCGCTCGACGATGCGCCGCACCTCGGCCGGCATCGGCTGCTCGACCGGCCGCAGCTGTTCGTCGAGCACGTACCACTGCGCATGCTCGCCGGTGGTCGAGGTCATCAGGAGGCGCAGGCCGGGCCGCGCGACGCCTTCTTCCCAGCCCTCGATGATCGACAGCGGATCGTCGATGTCGGTGCCGCCCCAGCCGTTGCCAGGGTTCGCGACCTGGAAGTAACGCCCCGGCGTCGACTTGCGCCCGCGCATCTGGATGCCCGAGGCCGCCATGTCGAGGCAGCGGCCGGCCTGGTGCTCGGTCAGCACGCCGGTGATGTGGTCGTCGACCACCACCACCTCGTCCGCCTGGCCGAACAGCTGGCGCGCGAAGATGCCGATCGCCGCGGAACCGCAGCCGACGCGCATGCGCTGCTCCTCGACGCCGTTCACGATCGGCGCGCGGCCGGCCTGGATCACCATGCTGGCGCCGCCGTCGATCACGCACTCGGCGGCCTTCTTGTTGCCCAGCAGTTGCATCAGCTCGACCGTCATGCGGCCTTCCTTCTTGCTGCCGCCGGTCAGATGGTGCACGCCGCCGAGCGACAGCATCTGCGAGCCGTATTCGGCGGTGGTGACGTGGCCCACGACCTCGCCGCGATAACGCACGTTGGCCTGCTCGGCGCCGAGGAAGCGGTCGGTGTCGATCTTCACCTTGAAGCTGCAGTAGCTGAAGATGCCTTCGGTGACCACCGTCACCATGTCGACGCCCTGCGCCCTGGAAGCCACGATGAAGGGCGCGGGCTTGTAGTCGGGATAGGTGGTGGAGGAACCCACGCCGGTCACGAAAACCTCGTCGGCATGAAGGAGATCGCCGTTCCAGTCGGGCTCGGCGCCCCCGGCCGCGGGCTCGGCGGCCGGCCGCGCGAAGGGCACCAGCGCGGGCGATTCGCTGGCCAGCTCGCGGCGCAGCAGCAGCACCGGATCGACGCGCACCAGCACGCCGTCGCGGTTGGCGTAGCGGTCGCAGGCGCCGGTACGGCCCTCGGAGATCTGGCACAGGACGGGGCAGGCGTTGCACTCGACCTTGCTCGTGTTCATGCGCTCGTTGCGCAGGGGTGCCCGGCCCGTGGCCTCGGGCAGGACCGGCATGTCCATGCCGGGTAATCCGTCTGTCTTGGTGTGTTCGGTCATCGCGGGCTTCTCGCAGGAATCGGGTTCATCGGGTTTGCACCCACCGTGCCGGAACCCGCTTGTGCCGGGTCCGATGTTTGTGTAGCATTCACTACACTTTCATGTGGCATTCACTACATCAAAGCTCAATGTAGCAAACGAACCCGGTACTGGCAATGGTGTTTTCGGTAGTCGCCGACAATTGGCGGATCCTTTCGTTCACAAACCACCCCTGATTCCTATGAGTGCTTTCAGCGAAGAACGTGTGTTGAGCGTCCACCACTGGACCGACCGGCTGTTCACCTTCACCACCACGCGCGACCCGGCGCTGCGCTTCTCCAACGGCCATTTCACGATGATCGGCCTCAAGGTCAACAACAAGCCCCTGTTGCGCGCCTACAGCATCGTGAGCCCCAACTACGAAGAGCACCTGGAGTTCCTCAGCATCAAGGTCGAGGAAGGCCCGCTCACTTCGCGGCTGCAGCACATCCAGGTCGGCGACACGGTCATCGTGGGCCGCAAGCCCACCGGCACGCTGCTGATCGACTACACGCTGCCGGGCAAGCGCCTGTACCTGTTCGGCACCGGCACCGGCCTGGCACCCTTCATGAGCATCATCCGCGACCCCGACACCTACGAGAAGTTCGAGCAGGTCGTCCTGGTGCACGGCGTGCGCCAGATCGACGAGCTGGCCTACCACGACCTGGTGACGGACCACCTGCCCCGGCATGAATTCCTGGGCGAGATGATCGAGAAGCAGCTGCTCTACTACCCGACCGTGACGCGCGAGGAGTTCCGCAACATGGGCCGCATCACCGAGCTGATCGAGACCAACAAGCTCACCGACGACCTCGGCCTGCCGCCGCTCAACGCCGCCGAAGACCGCGTGATGCTGTGCGGCAGCCCGGGCCTCCTGGTCGACCTCAAGCACATCCTGGAGGCGCGCGGCTTCAAGGAAGGGAACACGTCAACGCCCGGCGATTTCGTGATCGAACGCGCCTTCGCCGAGAAATGACAGCCCCCCGGCTTGCCACTTCGTGTGCTTCGCCACCCCCCGAGGGGGAGGCGCTGCTCGCCTTGGGGCGGCCCGGCGGCGGCCGCCTTCTTCGCGATCTTTCGAGGCAGCTCTGATGGAACGTAAAGCGACCGCCAAGCCCACGCGCCGCACCGGCGTGCGCGAGGCGGCCGCGCAGGCCACGCGCGACAGCATCCTGCGCGCGGCCACCAAGGTGTTCGCCAGGTACGGCTACGACGGCGGCAGCGTCGAGAAGATCTCGAAGGCGGCCAAGTCGTACGACCGCATGATCTACTATTACTTCGGCAGCAAGGAAGGCCTGTTCATCGCGGTGCTCGAGGGCATCTACCGGCGCATGGACGATGCCGAGGCCGCGATCGACATCGATGCGACACGCCCGGTCGAGTCGCTCACGGCGCTGATCCGCTTCGTGCTCGGCTACTACCGCCGCAACCCCGAATTCGTGACGCTGCTCAACACCGAGAACCTGCACAAGGGGCGCCACATCGCGAAGTCGCTGCGCGCGCGCGAGTATTCGTCGCGGGCCATCGCGATCATCGACGAGATCATGGCCAGCGGCGTCGCACAAGGCCTGTTCCGCGACGACGTGGCCGGACGCGACCTGTACCTGCTGATCGCGTCGACCGGCTACTTCTACACCTCGAACCGCCACACGCTGACCGCCTTCCTCGGCGAGCCGCTGGAGACGCCGCAGGCGGTCGCGCACTGGGAGGACTTCGTGATCGAAACCGTGTTGCGCACGGTCGGCGCGGGCGCCTCCGAAGAACAACCCACCCCATCCCACGAAGAGGTTCAGAAATGGCAGAAATCGCAAGCACCGCAAAGTCGGGCAAGGTCGTCATCCGGAACATAGGCCTGCTGCTGTCGGGCGACATCGACCGGCCGATCCTCGACGCCGACACGATCGTCGTGAACGATGGGCTGATCGTCGCGGTCGGCCGCGAAAAGGACTGCAACCTCGAAGGTGCGCAGACCGTGATCGACGTGAAGAAGACCTGCGTCGCGCCGGGCCTGATCGACAGCCACGTGCATCCGGTGTTCGGCGACTGGACGCCGCGTCAGAGCCAGCTCGGCTGGATCGAATCGACGATGAACGGCGGCGTCACCACCATGATCTCGGCCGGCGAGGTGCACCTGCCGGGCCGGCCCAAGGACATCGTCGGCCTGAAGGCATTGGCCATCACCGCGCAGCGCGCCTTCGACAACTTCCGCCCGGCCGGCGTCAAGGTGCTGGCCGGCGCGCCGGTCATCGAAAAGGGCATGGTCGAGAGCGATTTCAAGGAGCTCGCCGAAGCCGGTGTCGGCCTGCTCGGCGAAGTCGGCCTGGGCACGGTGAAGGCCGGCTACGAGGCCAAGGAGATGGTGGCCTGGGCGCGCAAGCACGGCATCCAGAGCACCATCCACACCGGCGGGCCCTCGGTCCCGGGCTCGGGCTACATCGACAAGGACACGGTGCTCGAAGCCGATGCCGACGTCATCGGCCACATCAACGGCGGCCACACCTCGCTGCCCGAGGCGCACGTGTGCGAGCTGTGCGAGAAGTCGTCGCGTGCGATCGAGATCGTGCACAACGGCAACGAGAAGACGGCCATCGCCGCGGCCCGCGCCGCCATCGAGCTCAAGTGTCCGCACCGCGTGATCCTCGGCACCGACGGGCCTGCGGGATCGGGCGTGCAGCCGCTGGGCATCCTGCGCATGGTGTCCTTCATCTCGGCCTTCGCGAACATCCCGGCCGAGCTGGTGTTCTGCTTCGCCACCGGCAACACGGCGCGCATCCGCAAGCTCAACTGCGGGCTGATCGAGGCGGGCCGCGATGCCGACTTCGTGTTCATGGACCGCGCGCAGCACTCGCCGGCCGCGGGCCTGCTGGAGAGCGTGCAGCTGGGCGACATTCCGGGCGTCGGCATGGTGATGATCGACGGCATCGTGCGCTGCGGGCGCAGCCGCAATACGCCGCCCGCGACCGAAATCCCCGTGGTGGTTTCAGCCGCGCACTGACGCGCGCCTTCAGGGATTGCGCCGCGCGCCGAACACGAGGTGGCGGGCCGACAGGAAGTTGACCGCGAGCCCCGCGCAGCTGCCGAGCGCGACGCCCAGCGCAGGCGCCCATGGGCCGGCGATCCAGTGCAGCGTCAGCACGTACGTCGTGTAGTTCACCAGCGCGCCGCCCAGCATGGTCAGCAGATAGCCCAAGTACTCGCGTCCGATCGATACGCCCGAGGGCCGATGGGCGAAGGTGAAGCGCCGGTTGAGCGCCCAGGTCGTGCTGGCCGCCGCGAAGAAGGAGATGACGCGCGCGCCATACCAGCCGAACAGCGGCGCGAGCAGATACAGCACGCCGAGATCGACGCCCAGCCCGATCACGCCGACCACGGCGAAGGACAGGAACTCGCGGCCGACCTTCATGGCTCGGCCGTGTGCCGTACGCCGGGAATGGCGAGGTAGCGCAGGCGCTTGGCTTCCTGGCGGCCGATCGTCACCGTGTGCAGCACCACGCCGCAGACGAAGGCCAGCATCGCGGTCAGCATGGTGCCGGTCAGCAGCACGGCCGTGGGCAGCCGCGGCACCAGGCCGGTGTGCAGGTAGGTGATCGCCAGCGGCACGGCCCCGGCGATGGAGCCCAGCGCCAGCACGTAGGCGATGCTGGAGAAGAACATCAGCGGCCGCTCGCTGATGAAGAGGCGGCAGATGGTCTTCAGGATCTTCCAGCCGTCGGCGTAGGTCGAGAGCTTGCTGTGCGAACCCTCGGGCCGCGAGCGGTAGCGCACCGGCAGCTCGGCGAAGGGCATGCGCAGCTCCAGCGCATGGACGGTGAGTTCGGTCTCGATCTCGAAGCCTTCCGACACGGCGGGAAAGGACTTGGCATAGCGGCGCGAGAACACGCGATAGCCCGAGAGCATGTCGGTGAGCCGGCCGCCGAACAGGCGCGCGACCGCGCCGGTCAGCATGCGGTTGCCCAGGCGGTGGCCGGCACGGTAGGTCTGCGCATCGGCGCCATCGTCGACGCGATAGCCGACCACCATGTCGAGATTGCCTTCGACCAGCGTGTCGATCATGCGGCGCACGCCGCCGAGGTCGTAGGTGGCGTCGCCGTCGACCATCACGTAGACGTCGGCCTCGACGTCGGCGAACATGCGCCGCGCCACATTGCCCTTGCCGCGCAATTCGACGCGGGTCACCGAGGCGCCGCTGGCGCGCGCCACGGCGGCCGTGCCATCGGTCGAGTTGTTGTCGAACACGTGGATCTGCGCCTCGGGCAGCGCGGCGCGGAATTCGGCCACCACCTGCGCGATGGCCAGTGCCTCGTTGAAGCACGGGATCACGGCGGCGATGCGCAGGGGCGGGCGAGGGGTCGGGTTGTCGTTCATGGCGCAGTCGGCAGGATACGGTACGCGCGGGCGCCGTCCTCTTGGTAGAGCAGCGCGAAATGGCGATCGAAGCCGGGCTTGCCGGTGAGCGCCGGCGCGACCGGCCCGGACACGACGACGGTGTCGAAGCCTTGCGCTGCGAGCTTGCGGGCCATCTGGTCGGCCGGCAGCAGGATGAAGTCCGCGTAGCGCCACGGGCCGAGCGCATCGCCCCAGATCGGATTGGGCCCGTAGTAGATCGCTTCGCTGAGCGCGACCTGGTACACGCGGCCGGGCGAAGGATGGGCGCGCAGGTAGCTCATCACGCCATAGCCCGGCACGTTGGCGCGCAGGAAGGCCTCGCGCGCCTGCGGCGTGGGCGAGATCATCCGCGCCCTGGCGAGCGCCTGGTGCGCCGAGAACACGACGAGCACGGCCATGAGCAGGCCGAGCGCGGCCCGGCCGCCTCGTGCGAGCGCGGCCTCGTGCTGCGGCCATGCGCGGTGCAAGTGCGTCGCGATCCCCGAAAGCAGGCGCTGCCATCCGAGCGCCGCGCAGATCGCGATCAGCGGATAGGCCGCGCTGAGGTAGCGCGGGTAGCGCGAGGTCAGCAGCCACACCACCACCGCGTAGGCGCCGAACCAGAAGGCGGCGCGCACCGCGGCCGAGCGCTTCCACGCCGCGCCGAAAGGCACCCACAGAAAGGCCCACAGCAGCGGGTTCGGCGGGTTGGCATGCGCATGCACGTCGGCCACCTGCTGGACGTAGTCGGCGGGAATCCAGTTGGTGAAGCCGAACAGCCGCGCACCGATCGGGTTGAAGGGATCGCCGGTCATGAGCGCGTTGCGCGCGTACCAGTAGACGCAGGGGATCAGGAAGCACAGCAGCGCGACGCCCCACACGCGCGGGCGGCGTTCATGCCGGGCCACGAACAGCGCCACCAGCGGCAGGAAGGTCAGCGCCTGGTACTTCGAACCCGCGGCCACGCCGAGGCAGAAAGCCGCCAATGCCAGCCAGCGCGCGCCCTGCTGCGGCGGCGATTCGCGCCACCACCAGAGCGCCACACAGGCGGCGAGCACGAAGAGTGCGGTGCCTCCGTCGATCAGCGCGCCCGCGTAGTCGCCGAGCCCGAGCCAGATGGCAGCGCCGACGCAAGCAATCATGCGGTTCGTGTGCTGCATGCCCAGGCGATAGACGATCCCCACCGACAGCCAGCCCGCCAGCGCACTGAGGAAATGCGGCAGCACATCGTCGCCGACCGTCAGCGCCGCAGCGAAGAGCAGGTTGTAGTCATACGGAAACCAGGGATAGCGCAGCCACGCGTGGATGCCCAGCGAGCCGCTCTCGGCCACCTGGCGCGCATAGGGCAGGTGGTACATCAGCTCGTCGAAGACGGCGGGCGGCGCCAGCGGTGCCATCAGCGTCGGCAGCGCGACCAGCGCGAGCGCGGCGAGCGCGACCTTGTCGAGCGCCGAGAACGGCGCGTCCGCCGGCGCGGCGCGCAGCTCGCGCAGCTCGCGCAGTTCGCGCAGTTCGCGCAGCCATGCGGGGCATTGCAGGGCCGCGGCCACGAGGCCCGCGGCGACCAGCGCGACCACGCCCGCACGGCCGAACACGCCCGCGATCGCGAGCGCCTGGAAGGCGCAGACGAACAGGCCGACCCCGAGCGTCGTGGCCATGGCCGCGGCAAGCCAGACGTCCGGGCGCGGCGGCGCGCCGAAGCGCGACAGCAGCGCTCGTCCGCAGCCCCAGCAGCTGACGACGAAGACCGCCAGCGCCGCGTAGTGCGCGGCCGCAAACATCAGCTTCTGAATAGGAACTCCCGGCCGCCGGCCATGAGGATGCCGGCCTGCTGCGTCAAAGATTCGGCGCCAGCAAGCGCTCCAGCTCGGCTTCGCTCTGCTGGCGCCGCGCCGCCATGTCCTCCAGCTGGTCGTGCCCGATCTTGCCGACGTTGAAGTAGGTCGAATCGGGGTGGCTCAGGTAGAAGCCGCTCACGCTGGCAGCGGGCATCATGGCGAGGCTGTCGGTCAGGGTCATGCCGATGTCCGTGCAGTTCAGAACATCGAACATCGGCCGCTTCACGCTGTGGTCGGGACAGGCCGGGTAGCCCGGAGCGGGCCGGATGCCGCGGTACTTCTCGCGGATCATGTCCTCGTTGCTCAGGCTCTCGTCGGGCTGGTAGCCCCAGAGGTCGGTGCGCACGCGATGGTGCAGCGCCTCGGCGAAGGCCTCGGCCAGGCGATCGGCCAGGGCCTTCAACATGATGGCCGAGTAGTCGTCGAGGTCGTCGACGAAGTACTTCTCCTTTTTCTCGACGCCCAGGCCCGCGGTGACCGCGAACATGCCGACGTAGTCCTTCAACCCGCTCGCGCGCGGCGCGACGAAATCGGCGAGGCAACGGCTCGGGCGCATCACGCCTTCGATCACCTGCTTCTCGGTCTGCTGGCGCATGCCGTACCAGGTGAGCGCGGCTTCGCTGCGCGACTCGTCGGTGTAGAGCACGATGTCGTCATCACGCTCGGTGTTGGCGGGCCAGAAGCCGATCACGCCGCTGGCGCTGAGCCAGCGTCCTTCGATCAGGCGTTGCAGCATGCGCTTGGCATCGGCATACACGCGCACGGCCTCGGTGCCGACCACCTCGTCCTTGAGGATCGCGGGGAACGGGCCGGCGAGGTCCCAGGTCTGGAAGAACGGGCCCCAGTCGATGTACTTCACCAACTCGGTGAGGTCGAAGTTCTTGAACATGCGCCGGCCGATGAACTTGGGCACCGGCGGCTGGTAGGCCGACCAGTCGATGGGCGTCTTGTTGGCGCGCGCCTTGGCGATCGGCCACAGCGGCACCTGCTTCTTGTTGGCATGCTGCAGCCGCACCTTGTCGTAGTCGGCATTGATCTCGTCGATGTAGTTCGTGGCCTGCTCGGAGAGCAGCGACTGCGCGACGCTCACGCTGCGCGAGGCATCGGGCACGTAGACCACCGGGCCCTCGTAGTGCGGCGCGATCTTGACGGCGGTGTGCACGCGGCTGGTGGTGGCGCCGCCGATCAGGAGCGGGATCTTCTTGATGCGGAAATGATCGTCCTTCTGCATCTCGCCGGCGACGTACTGCATCTCCTCGAGGCTGGGCGTGATCAGGCCCGACAGGCCGACGATGTCCGCGCCCTCCACCTTGGCACGCGCGAGGATCTCGTGGCACGGGACCATGACGCCCATGTTCACCACTTCGAAGTTGTTGCACTGCAGGACCACGGTCACGATGTTCTTGCCGATGTCGTGCACGTCGCCCTTGACGGTGGCGATGACGATCTTGCCCTTGGTGCGCACGTCGCGGCCCGCGGCCTCGTCCTGGCGCTTCTCTTCCTCGATGTAGGGCAGCAGGTGCGCCACCGCCTGCTTCATCACGCGCGCCGACTTCACCACCTGCGGCAGGAACATCTTGCCGGCGCCGAACAGGTCGCCGACGACGTTCATGCCGTCCATCAGCGGGCCTTCGATCACGTGCAGCGGCCGGCCGCCCTTGGCGAGGATGCCGCGGTAGGCCTCCTCGGTGTCGTCGACGATGAAGTCGGTGATGCCGTGCACCAGCGCATGCGACAGGCGCTGCTCGACCGACACCGGCTGCTCGGGCGTGCCGCGCCATTCGAGCTTCTTGCTCTCGTCCTTGGCGCCGCTCTTGGCGGTCTCGGCCACCTCGACCAGGCGCTCGCCGGCATCGGGGCGGCGGTTGAGCACCACGTCCTCGACGCGCTCGCGCAGCGTGGGCTCGAGGTCGTCGTAGACGCCGACCATGCCGGCGTTGACGATGCCCATGTCCATGCCGGCCTGGATCGCGTGGTAGAGGAACACCGTGTGGATCGCCTCGCGCACCGGGTCGTTGCCGCGGAAGCTGAAGCTCACGTTGCTCACGCCGCCCGACACCTTGGCGCCCGGCAGGTTCTCTTTGATCCAGCGCGTGGCGTTGATGAAGTCGACCGCGTAGTTGTTGTGCTCCTCGATGCCGGTGGCGATCGCGAAGATGTTGGGGTCGAAGACGATGTCCTCGGGCGGGAAGCCGATCTCGTCGACCAGGATGCGGTAGGCGCGCTCGCAGATCTGGATCTTGCGTTCGTAGGTGTCGGCCTGGCCTTGTTCATCGAAGGCCATCACGACCGCCGCGGCGCCGTAGCGGCGCACCAAGCTGGCCTGGCGCTTGAATTCGTCCACGCCTTCCTTCATCGAGATCGAGTTGACGATGCCCTTGCCCTGGATGCAGCGCAGGCCGGCCTCGATCACCTCCCACTTGGAACTGTCGACCATGATCGGCACGCGCGCCACGTCGGGCTCGCTCGCGATCAGATTCAGGAAGCGCACCATCGCGGCCTTGCTGTCGAGCATGGCCTCGTCCATGTTGATGTCGATCACCTGCGCGCCGTTCTCGACCTGCTGGCGCGCCACCGCCAGCGCTTCCTCGAACTGGCCGTTGAGGATCATGCGCGCGAAGGCCTTCGAACCGGTGACGTTGGTGCGCTCGCCGATGTTGACGAACAGCGTGCCTTCACCGATCTGCACCGGCTCCAGGCCGGACAGTTTCATGGGAGGGACATCGGGAAAGGAGGACATGGACGGCTCACCTGGAAAAGACATGGGTCAGGTGAGCGTCGTTGCATGGCGCGCCGTGGATACGGCCCGGGGCCCGAGCCTGACGCTCGGCAAGGCCGAGCGTTGCAACGCTCCTCGGGCAGGAGCCGCGATTTTAAAGCGATCGTCGAGCGAGGGGTATTGCCCTCTCTCCCGGAGGGAGAGGGAAAAGACGCGTTACTTTGCAGTGGGCATCACGAACTCGGCCCCCTTGCCGATGCTCTCCGGCCAGCGCTGCATGATCGACTTCTGCTTGGTATAGAAGCGCACGCCCTCTTCGCCATACGCATGCATGTCGCCGAACAGCGAGCGCTTCCAGCCGCCGAAGCCGTGCCAGGCCATCGGCACCGGGATCGGCACGTTGATGCCCACCATGCCGACCTGGATGCGGCGCGCGAACTCGCGCGCCACGTTGCCGTCGCGCGTGAAGCACGAGACGCCATTGCCGAACTCGTGGGCATTGATCAGGTCCACCGCTTCCTTCAGGTCGTGCACCCGCATGCAGGACAGCACCGGCCCGAAGATCTCTTCCTTGTAGATGCGCATGTCGGGCGTGACCTGGTCGAACAGCGTGCCGCCCATCCAGAAGCCGGCCTCGCAGCCCTGGCCGGCGCTCTTGCCGTCGAAGCCGCGGCCGTCGACCAGCAGGCGTGCGCCTTCCTTCTCGCCCAGCGCGATGTAGCCGCTGATGCGCTCATGGGCCGCGCGCGTGACGATCGGGCCCATCTCGGCGTCGAGGTTCGTGCCATTGAGGATCTTCAATTGCTTCGCGCGCTCGACCAGGCGCGGCATGATCTTGTCGGCCGCATCGCCCACCAGCACCGCGACGCTGATCGCCATGCAGCGCTCGCCGGCCGAGCCGTAGCCCGCGCCGATCAGCGCATCGACGGTCTGGTCGATGTCGGCATCGGGCATCACCACCATGTGGTTCTTGGCGCCGCCGAGCGCCTGCACGCGCTTGCCGTGGCGCGCGCCGGTCTCGTAGATGTAGTTGGCGATCGGCGTCGAGCCGACGAAACTGATGGCGCGCACGTCGGGATGTTCCAGCAGCGCATCGACCGCCTCCTTGTCGCCCTGCACGACGTTGAAGACGCCGTCGGGCAGGCCCGCTTCCTTGAGCAGTTCGGCCATGCGCAGCGAGGCGCTCGGGTCCGTCGGGCTGGGCTTGAGGATGAAGGTGTTGCCGGCCGCGATCGCGACCGGGAACATCCACATCGGCACCATCACCGGGAAGTTGAAGGGCGTGATGCCCGCCACCACACCGAGCGGCTGGCGCAGCGTCCAGTTGTCCATGCCGGTGGAGACCTGGTCGGTGAAGTCGCCCTTGAGCAGTTGCGGAATGCCGCAGGCGAACTCGACGATGTCGATGCCGCGCGAGACCTCGCCCTGCGCATCGGTGAAGACCTTGCCGTGCTCGGCGGTGATCAGGTGCGCGAGTTCGTCGCGGTGTTTGTTGAGCAGCTCGAGGAACTTGAACATCACGCGCGCACGCCGGATCGGCGGCGTGTCGGCCCAGGCCGGGAAGGCGGCTTGCGCGGCCACGACGGCTTCGTCGACATCGGCGCGGCTGGCGAGCGCGACGCGGCCGGTCACCGCGCCGGTGGCGGGGTTGAACACGTCCTGGGTGCGTTGCGAGGCGCCGCCGGTGCGGCGGCCCGCGACGTAGTGCGCGATCGGGGTGGGAACGGAAATCTGGGTGGTCATGTCTCTGTCCGGTGAGTGTGCGAGAGGCCCAGTCTATGAAGCCGCGCTGCTGCTGCCTAGGCGCTGGCGCTGAATTGATTGTTCACGTTGGTAAACAATGGCGGCATGGACGACAAAAAAATCGAGTTGCTCTGGACCCATCTGCACTGGCTGGTCGTGCTCGCGCAGCAAGGTAGCTACACGGCCGCCGCGGCCAGGCTGGGCGTGAGCAAGGCCGCGATGAGCCAGCGCATCGCCGAGCTCGAACGCTCGGCTGGCGTGCCGCTGGTGCGCCGCACCACGCGCAGCGTGCGCCTGACCGAGGCCGGCCAGCGGCTGGTGGACGAAACGCGAGCGCCCTTCGAGCGCATCGCCCACAGCTTTGCGGGCGTGCGCGACCTCGCGGGCCGGCCGCGTGGGTTGCTGCGTGTGACCGCACCGGTCGCGCTGGCGCGCCAGCAGCTGGTGCCGCGCGTGGCGGGCTTCCTGCGCGCCAATCCCGAGGTCCGGCTGGAGCTGGAGTTGTCCGACCGGCTGAGCTCGCTCGCGATGGAGGGCTTCGATCTCGCGATCCGGCACGCGGCCTCGGTGCCCGACACGCACGTCGCGTGGCTGCTGTGCCCGACGCACTCGCTGCTGGTGGCCAGCCGCGCCTACCTGCGCCGCCGGCCGGCGCCGAAGACGCCCGAGGATCTGAAGGCGCACGACTGCCTGCACTATCCGCGCGCGCAGGAGACGCCGACCTGGACCTTCGAATCGCGGGCCGCGCGGCGCGGGGGCGAACGGATCACGGTGCCGGTGGCCGGACCTTTCGCAGCCAACAACAGCGAGGCGCTGCGGGATGCGGCGCTGGCCGGGCTCGGCATCGCGCTGGTGCCCGATTTCAGCGCCCAGTCGGGGCTGCAGGCCGGCAAGCTGGTCGAAGTGCTGCCGCAGTGGAAGCCGGTTGGCGCCTTTGCCGAGCAGCTGCATGCGATTCGCCCCTACGCGAGTCACGTGCCGCAGGCCGTCACGGCTTTCGTGGCCTATCTGCGCAGCGCCTTCGCCTCAGGCTTCACGGACGCCTGAGCGGGCGGTCGCCGGCGCGTCCGGATCAGGCCGGCTGCGCCGCACCGCTGGCCGATGCCGGCAGGCCGAACAGCAGGTCGAAGGCCCAGTTAAAGACAAAGGTGTAGACCAGGAAGAACACGACCAGCCCCAGGTCCATCATCAGGGCTTGCCAGAGCGTCACGTCCAGCCACCATGCGAACACCGGTACCAGGAAGGCGACCAGCCCGCCCTCGAAGCCGATCGCATGGGCGATGCGGCGCTTCAGGCTGCGGCCACGCACCGTGCGGCGCGATTCCCAGCGCTCGAACAAGGCGTTGAAGACGAGGTTCCAGACCACCGCGATGGCCGAGGCGATGACGGCCAGCGGGCCGGAATGGCCCAGGCCCTCGCCCGACATCAGCG
This sequence comes from Variovorax sp. SRS16, assembly GCF_901827165.1. Lineage (NCBI taxonomy): Bacteria > Pseudomonadati > Pseudomonadota > Betaproteobacteria > Burkholderiales > Comamonadaceae > Variovorax > Variovorax sp. SRS16. The sequence continues at coordinate 200,112 of NZ_LR594666.1, read as the reverse complement.
ACAGCCCGGCACTCGCCGCGACGATGGCGAGTCCTTCGTAGAGCGTGATGTAGATGACGCGGCGCTTGAGCCCTTGCATGAATTCGTTCCGTGGCGGTGATGGGGATGTCGCGACTTTATGTCCGATCTTCTGATATAAAAAGTCATCTTCCTTCAGTTTTATTGACAGGTCGCGGCATGAGCTTTTCGAGCGACAGCGTGCAGGTCTTCCTCGCGGTGCTGGACCATCGGTCGTTCTCGGCCGCTGCCCGGGCGCTGGGCCGGGTGCCTTCGGCGGTCAGCATGGCCGTCGCCAATCTCGAGGCCGAACTCGACCTGAAGCTCTTCGACCGCAATGGTCGCGAGCCGCAGCCCACGCCCGCGGCGCGCTCGCTGGAGCCGCAGGCGCGGCTGCTGGCCGCCCAGCTCAAGCAGCTGCAGGTGCAGGCACTCGCGCTGCACCAGGGGCTGGAGAACCGCCTCACGCTGGCCATCGCGCCCGAGTTGCTGGCCGCGCCCTGGAGCGGACCCTTGGCCGCGCTGGCACAGGAATACCCGCTGCTCGAGGTCGAGGTGCTGGCCGCACCGCAGGCCGACGCGCTGGCCTTGCTGCACAGCGGCCGCGCGCAGCTCGCGCTGGTGTTCGAGCGGCCGAGCCTCGACGGCCGCGAAGGCTTCCAGGAAGTGGCCAGCGACACCATGGTCGCCGTGATGGCGCCCGGCCATCCGGTGCTGGCCGCGGCCGGCGGGCGCTTGCGCGAGGAGCACCTGACCACCACGCGGCAGATCGTCGTCGCCGGCCGCGACCTCGCCACCAGCGATCCGCGCTTCGTGTTCGCGCGCCATGTCTGGCGCACCGACAACGCGCTGGCCGCGCTGAGCCTGATCACGGCCGGCCTCGGCTGGGGCTGGCTGCCGCGCAACTTCGCACGGCCGCATGTCGCTGCCGGCTCGCTGGTGGAGATCCCGTTCGAGAACCTGTCGAACGGACTCGACCTGTGGGTCGACGTGGTGTGGTCGCGCGAACGGCCCCTCGGCCTTGGCGCGCAGCGCTTCGTGGCGCTGATCGCGCGCGAGAAGACCGGTGCGCCGTCCTAAAGGCCGAGCTCGCTGAGCCCCGGATGGTCGTCGGGCCGGCGCCCGAGCGGCCAGAAGAACTTGCGCGCGCTCTCGTCGATCGGCAGGTCGTTGATGCTGGCGTGGCGGTGCGTCATCAGCCCCGCTTCGCTGAAGGCCCAGTTCTCGTTGCCGTAGCTGCGGAACCAGTGGCCCGAATCGTCATGCCATTCGTAGGCGAAGCGCACCGCGATGCGCGCACCGCCGAAGGCCCACACCTCCTTGATCAGCCGATAGTCGAGCTCGCGCGCCCACTTGCGTTCGAGGAAGATCTGCGCCGCCGCGCGCCCGACCGGGAACTCCGCGCGGTTGCGCCAGCGCGTGTCCTCGCTGTAGCCCAGCACCACGCGGGCCGGGTCGCGGCTGTTCCAGGCGTCCTCGGCCAGGCGCACCTTCTGGGTGGCGGTTTCGAGGGTGAACGGCGGAAGCGGCGGTCTGGTTTCCATGAGCAGGTTCCTTGGAGATGGATGGAGAGCGTGTAGACAGAGTTGTCTACATGAGACCAATCTAACCCGGGTAGACAGCCCTGTCTACAATGACCCCATGTCTTGCGCTCCCGCCATGCCGAACTCGAAGGAACGCCCGCCGGCCGAACGTATTCTGCTGACGGCGCACGCGCTGTTCTATCGCGAAGGCATCCGCGCGACCGGCATCGATCGCGTGATCGCCGAATCCGGCGTGACCAAGGTGACCTTCTACCGGTACTTCCCCAGCAAGAACGACCTCATCCGCGCCTTCCTGGACCATCGCCACCAGCGCTGGATGGCGTGGTTCACCGATGCGTTGCAGCGGCACGGCACCAGACGCAGGCGCCGCATCGACGCGCTGGTTCCCGCGCTGGCCGAATGGTTCGGCGATGCCGGCTATCGGGGCTGCGCCTTCATCAACAGCGTCGGCGAACTGGGCGGTGCGTTGCCTGAGGTGACCGGGATCGCACGCGCCCACAAGCGGGCGATGGCGGCAGAGATCGCAGCGCTGCTGCCGCCGTCGCGGCACCGCGCCAGGGACGCGCAGGCCATTGCACTGGCGGTGGACGGCGCAATCGTGGCGGCGCAGTTCGAAGCGCCGGCCAAGGCGTTGAAGACGCTCGAGCGGATCCTCGAATCCTTGCAGCGGGAAGCAGGCTGCTGAGCGCCCGCCGCTATGGACCGTTTGCGTCGTGGCCGGCTGCCCGGCGATCTGAGCGGCGCCATAGGCCGCCGGCCGCTCGACCGCACCGGCCACGCGCACCGAGGCCGAAGGATCGAGCTGCGTGACGACGGTGCACCGCCGAACCCGGCACCGAGGCTGCCGCCACCGCCGCACCCGGCGACAAGCCATGCCGCCGCGGCAGCAGCGGCCATGGCCGACAGAGCCCAGCGAGACGACTCTTTCATCCCCTCATCCTCCGATGCATATCGATGTATTCATCCTGACATAACGAAACCAAGGCACAGGTACGCCGAGACCGGCAGCCGGGCATCGTTTACCCTTCGCTCCACGCATCAACATTCGCCTGGCATGAAATCCAAAGTGCAGTTCCGCCTTCGCATCTACCGAGACGAGAGCATTGCCATCGGTCCGGGAAAGATCGCGCTGCTCGAGGCCATCGCCGAAACGGGCTCGATCTCCGGCGCGGGCCGGCAGCTCGGCATGTCCTATCGGCGCGCGTGGATGCTGATCGACGAGATGAACCGCGCGCTCGCCAATCCCGCGGTGAACACCGCCACCGGCGGGTCGCACGGCGGCGGCACCGCGCTCACGCCGGTGGGCGAGCAGCTGATCAAGCACTACCGCGCGATCGAGAGCGCGGCGCGCGTCGCCGCGGCTGCGGACATCAGCGCGCTCACGCGGCTGCTTGCTTCATGAGCGCACGCGACACGGTGATCTGCCGACCGATCGGCATCGTGCACAGCCGCTTCACCGAGGTCAGCGGCATGCCGATCCAGACGGCCGGTGCTCGACATCAAGCCGCACGTGCCGCGCTTCGACGTGCGCAGCACCGAGCGCGTCGGCTGGTTGGGGTCGCGCCTGGCCCGGCTGCCGGACGTGCGCGCCGACGACCGCATGGAATGAGGGCCACTCAGCCCCCGGAAGCGGCGAGCCCCGCGGCCTTGCGCTGCAGCACGTCGCCGATGTCCTGGGCATCGGTCAGCGCCACCAGGAACGACTGCGCTTCGCCCCCCGCGCTCACGACCGAGATGACGAAGCGGCTGGAATCCAGCTCCTGCTCGATGCGCCATTCCTGAACCTCGGTGACGCGGCGAAGCTCCGGCTTTCCGGTGATCGAGCGAACGACGGTGTCGTATTCGGGGCGGCGCATGGTGTCGGCCTTCTGGCTTGGGCGATGCGGCGATCTTGCCGCATCGCTGTATTCGCGAGTATATGAAGATTGCGCGCCGATGTTGCACCAAGCGCCCTTCTGCGGCTGATCTTGCAAGGCTATGTGTAACAATAACGTCGTATTGCAATGAACATGACGATGACGCTTCTCGCTTCCATGGACTGGTTTCCGCTGGGCCTGTCGCTGAAGGTTGCGGCCTTCGCCACGCTGCTGGCGCTCATTGTGGGCCTGGCGCTCGGCTGGGTCTTCGCCCGCAAGCGCTTCCCGGGGCGCACGGTGCTCGAAGCGGTCTTCATGCTGCCGCTGGTGCTGCCGCCCACCGTCATCGGCTACGGCATCCTCGTGGTCGCCGGGCGTCGCGGACCGATCGGGGCCTGGCTGCGGGAGCATCTGGACTACACCATCATCTTCAATTGGCACGGTGCCGTGGTGGCGTCGGCGGTGGTCGCGCTGCCGCTGGTGCTCAAGTCGGCGAGCGCCGCCTTCGAAGGCGTCGACCGCTCGCTCGAAGCCGCGGCCAGCACCTTGCGGCAGTCGCCCTGGTCGGTGTTCCTGCGCGTGACGCTGCCGCTGGCCTGGCCCGGCATCCTGGCCGGCACGCTGCTGGCCTTCGCCCGGGCGATGGGCGAGTTCGGCGCCTCGCTGATGGTGGCGGGCTCGATCCCGAAACAGACCCAGACCCTTTCGATGGCGATCTACGACGCCGTGCAGGCCGGCCAGGACGACATGGCGCTGGTGCTGGTTGTCGTGACCTCTCTGCTTTCGATCACCGTGCTGGTTCTGTCGAACCGGTTCTTCTCACTGCGCTGATACCAAGGAGCCGCATCATGCGAGCCATGTCCCGCCTGCTGTCCCTCGTCCTCGCACTGGCCTTGCCACTGGCCGCCGCGGCGCAGCAGATCACCGTCTCGGCCGCGGCCAGTCTGACGGATGCGTTCAAGGAACTGGGGACCCAGTTCGAAGCCACCAAGCCGGGCGCCACGGTCCGCTTCAACTTCGCGGCATCGGGCGTGCTGCTGCAGCAGATCCAGCAGGGTGCGCCGGTCGATGTGTTCGCCAGCGCCGACGAAGCCACGATGGACCGCGCCGTCGAGCAGAAGTTGATCGATACTGCGACACGCAAGGATTTCGTGACCAACAGCCTCGTCGTCATCGAACCGATCCAGGGCGGCCCGGACGTGAAGACGCTGCAGGATCTCACCGGTGCGGCGGTCAGGAAGATCGCCATCGGCAAGACGGCCACCGTGCCGGTCGGCCGCTACACCAAGCAGGTGCTCGACAATGCCAATCTCTGGGCCCCGCTCGAGCCGAAGTTCGTGCAGGCCGACAGCGTGCGCCAGGTGCTCGACTACGTGGCTCGCGGCGAGGTCGAGGCGGGCTTCGTGTACCGCACCGATGCCGCGATCATGGGCGACAAGGTGAAGGTGGTGCTCACGCCCTCGGCGCATGTGCCCGTGACCTACCCGATCGCGGTCGTGGGTGAAAGCAAGGAGAAGGCATTGGCCAGGGATTTCATCGCGTTCATGTCCACCGACGCCGCACAGAAGGTGCTGACGCGCTTCGGTTTCGGGAAGCCGTGATCGATGTCGATCTCAGGCTGACGGTTTCGGACCGCAGCCGGCGCTTCGACCTCGCGGTGCGCTTCGCGACGGATGTGCCGTTCGCCGCGCTCTACGGGCCCTCGGGCGCCGGCAAATCCTTGACGCTGCAGGCCATCGCCGGCCTGCTTCATCCAAGCAGCGGCCATGTGCGCCTCGACGGACGCACGCTCTACGATTCCGCCAAGGGCATCGACGTGCCCGCGCCGGCGCGCCGCATCGGCTACCTGTTCCAGCACTACGCGCTGTTCCCGCACCTGTCGGTGCGCGAGAACATCGCCTTCGGACTGACCTCCTGGCACCGGCGGCGCCTGTCCGCGGAACAGGCCGAGCGCGTGCAGGCGCTGCTCGACAGTTTCGAACTGGGCGCGCTGGCCGAGAGCCGGCCGGGGACGCTGTCGGGCGGCCAGCAGCAGCGCGTCGCGCTGGCGCGCGCGCTCGCCTGCCAGCCCCAGGTGTTGCTGCTCGACGAGCCCTTTGCCGCGCTCAACCCGATGCTGCGCAGCACGCTGCGCGCCGAACTGGCGCAAGTCCGCCGCCAATGGGGCATCCCGGTGCTGATGATCACGCACGACATCGACGACGTGCTCGAACTGGCGGACATGGCCTTCGTCTACGGCAAGGGCCAGATCGTGCAGGAGATCGACCTGCGCAACGGCGCGAGCCGCGAACTCGCCGCGCAGCAGTTCGGCACCGGTGCCTCCCCGAAGGACGAGACCCCGCTGCGCAGCAAACTGCGCCGCATGCTCGCCGGCGCCACCCACCGATAGATCGCGCGTTCCGGGCCGCCCGGCTCGGGCCCGAACGCACTGCGCGTCAGGATGGCGTGTTGGGCGACGGCGGCAGAACGCGGGGCTGCGGCCGGATACCGCCCATCGGCGGTGCGGGTTCGAAGCCGGGCCGGGGTCCTCCGCCGGGCCGTCCCATGCCAGGGCCTGGATGCGGACCGCCTTGCGGTGGAACGAACCCCTGACCGGGTGGACGCATACCGCCGTTGCCAGGATTGAAGCCCGGGCCGGGCGGACGCCCGCCCGGATGAAAGCCGGGGTCGACCGGCGGCCGGATCCCCGGCGGAGGCCGGAATCCGGGTTCAGGGCGGAACCCAGGGCCAGGACCGGGGCGCGGGCCGAAACCGGGACCTTGCCACGGATTGGGCCGCCAGCCTGCGTGCGGCGGCGGTGGCGGACGCCAGCCGGCCATCGGTGGCGGCGGCCCGCCGCGCCACCAGCGCCGGTCGCCGTACCAGGGGCGGTCCCGGTAGTGATCGGCCCAGTAGTTGCCGATCGCAAAGCCGATCAGCGGAATGCCGATCGCCGCGCCATAGGTGGCCAGCGGCACGCGCTGATCCTCGTAGGCGAAATCGAGCCGCGATGCATTGGCCCAGCCGCGCATCGAGTCGGGCAGCACCACGTCGCACCAGGCGTAGCCATCGGTACAGCCGAGCACCTCGAGCGGCTGCCCCGGCCCGAGGCGCGCCACCAGCGGATAGTCGCCCGATGGACCGGCGCGAAGATTGAGCGGGCCGCGCGTGAAGGCCTGCTGCGCCGCCGCGACGACCGGCAGCACCATGGCGAGGGCTCCGATGCCGATCCAGCGCTGGGCAATTCTGTGGTTCATGGGGTGTTCCTTTGGGATCAGGGTAGGCCGCCGCTCGACCCGTTGTCAATCGGCCATGGCGCTGTCCCCCCAACGCCGCAACTGGACGGCACGTGCACCGCGCCAACCTTTGGAGAGCTTCTTTATCTCGGCTTCACAAGCGGCCGCGAGCAGCGCTCAGGCTGCTTCGCGGTAGAAGGCGGCGCGATGCGGCGTGCGTGCCGCCAGCGGCGCGACGGCCTGCCCGATGGCCGCGATGTGCTCCGGCGTGGTGCCGCAGCAGCCCCCCACGATATTCACGAGACCGTCGGTCGCGAACTCGTGCAGCAGGCGCGAGGTGACATCGGGCGTTTCGTCGAAGCCGGTCTCGCTCATCGGATTGGGCAAGCCGGCATTGGGATAGCAGCTGATGAAGGTGTCGTCCGCGACGCGCGCCAGTTCCTGCAGATAGGGGCGCATCAGCGCGGCGCCCAGCGCGCAGTTGAGGCCGACCGCCAGCGGCCGCGCGTGGCGCACGCTGTGCCAGAACGCGGTGACGGTCTGGCCGCTCAGGATCCGGCCCGAGGCATCGGTCACGGTGCCGCTGATGATCAGCGGCAGGCGCTCGCCGCTGGCTTCGAAATACTCGTCGACCGCAAACAGCGCGGCCTTCGAATTGAGCGTGTCGAAGATGGTCTCGACCAGCAGCAGGTCGGCGCCGCCCTCGACCAGCGCCTCGACCTGCTCGTAATAGGACGCACGCAGTTCCTCGAAGCTCACGTTGCGCGCGCCCGGGTCGTTCACGTCGGGACTGATGCTCGCCGTCTTGGGCGTCGGGCCGAGGGCGCCGGCGACGAAGCGCGGCTTGTCCGGCGTGCTGAACTTGTCGCAGGCGGCACGCGCGAGCCGGGCCGAGGCGAGGTTCATCTCGCGCGCCAGATCGGCCATCTTGTAGTCCTCCTGCGCGATGCGGGTCGCGCCGAAGGTGTTGGTCTCGATCAGGTCGGCGCCGGCCGCGAGGTAGCCTTCGTGGATGTCGCTGATGACATCCGGGCGGGTCAGCGAGAGCAGTTCGTTGTTGCCCTTGACGTCGCGCTCGAAATCCTTGAAACGCTCGCCGCGGTACTGCGCTTCGTTGAGTTTGAAGCGCTGGATCATCGTGCCCATGGCGCCGTCGAGGATCGCGATGCGTTGCGCAAGGATGTCCGGAAGTTTGCTTGCGCGGGTATAGGCAACGGGCTTGTTCATGGACGTCATTCTATGAAGTGGCCGCAGGCTCTGCGCGCTCAAGGTCTTGTTCACCGAAGGAACCAACCCGGGTCCCGAGTTACGTAGTCCGGGGTCTTCGCGCTGACCTCCTTCCTTTTCCTCAATCAACTCCCTTGAGAGACCCTTCGCATGGAATCCATTCGCCAGTCGCCCTCCACCACACCGCCTGCCTCGCCGCCGGATTCGCCGCGCCAGCATCGGGTCACGCCGCCACCGCTGACCGATCGCCCGATATCGAAAGTCGGCACGCAAACGCATTCAACCCTCGACACAGCTTCCGACGCGCCCGAAGGAAGGAGCTTGAACAGCGTCATCGGGCAGCAGCGCGGAACCCGCGAGTGGAAGGTCTCAACGCATCGGACAGGCGCACCGGTGCCGGTCTTTTTTCAGAGCAGGGCCTTGACCTTGCAAGGCACGTCACGGAGATCTTTGTCCGGCGACTTCGCGGAAACGCCGCACTCACCCACGCGGGAAGGCAACTTGCCCGAGGCCGACCCTTCCACATCGTCTGCGCCTGTTGTCGCAGAGACACCGACAGGGCTTATTCCTCAAGCGCCCAAACGAAGATTGGAGTACACGTCGAGAGCGAGAGATCTGAAGATTCATTCCTCTCCGGACTCCAAAGCGACCCCTCTGAGTCATTCGATTGCAAAAGCGAGAACAAATCCGAAGAAGACGGTGCTTTCAACTCGCAGAACCGTGCAGGCGCCAACGAGAGAGCAAGAAATTGCGAAGACCAACAAACGTCTTCGAGAAGAAATCTGCATTCAATACTATCAAGCCTTTCCGGGATGCTTTACCGACCAGGCCATCAAGCAGTTGTACGAACGCATCGCAAAGTGGGGACGACCTGTCGAAGGCATCGGAGATGCCCGATTGGTCAGGCGTGCCGTCATCACCCGGGAGTTTCAGAGCTTTTGCATTCCGGATCTGATTCGGCATTTCTTGCATTTCATTCCACCTGCGGCCTTGAGTGAACCGGATCGCATGACGGAACTGCTAGGGCCGTCGCTGGACTACTGCGTCAAGGAATGGCATCTGGTCATGAAGGGGCAGAAGCTGATAGGCCGATCCGCTGCCGCGCATCTCGCCAGAGCGTACAAGCGCCTGGAGACAAGCATCATCTCGGTGATTGCAAAGTGCTATCCCGACGCGTTCCTTCAGCACCACCGCCTGTTCGACGAGATATGGACTCGGCTTTCGGCCGAACTCCGCAGGATGCTGTCCTCTCCACAGGCCAGGCTGACGCTCAGAACCATCGAAATCGGGATGCAGATAAATCCTCTATTGGATGCCTTGCTCCCCTATGGGGCCGCTCTGGCGATGCCGCTGATCGAAACATACCAAAAGCGCAGCTCGGAACTCAAGCAGGTCAAAGGGGCCAGCGATGCGATCGCGCTGTTGAACAGCAGGGCCGACTTGAGGAACCTCCTGATGTCGGATGCCATTCGCTTTCTGGGGAATTTCAGTTTTTCCTTCCCGATCGCCGACACGATCCGCCACCTGTTTGCCCAGATCAACGACAGCGTGCCCCTGGAATCGTCGCAAGCATCCGATGCCGCCAGGCTTCGGCGGCGCGAAGCAAAGCTTGCTCTCGTTCAATTCCTCTTCTTGCACCTGGTTGTCTCGCACTTGGCAGCGCCCTCGACGGATCCCTTCAAAACCCCCATCGAACGAGAGATCCATGCGCTGATGCTGAGCCGACTCCAACGCTTGATCAGCTACACCATGAAGCCGGACACGCAGCCGCGTCCCGAAAGAATGGGAATCACAGTGGAAATGCTGCCGCTCGTTGTCGAATTCTTCGGACAACTTGCGGACAAGCTCGAGCCGCAGTAGTCCGAACCACGCTTGCGGCACCCCGAGGCCAAGGGTCATTCGCGTCCGGCTTTCGCCGCATCTCCGCGAGAAATGGAACTGGGCGGAAACGCACGTTACCCAGTGCTTGCGCAAGCGCGTCCATCGTTCGTGCGCCACAACCCTCAGCCATCGAATCAGGAACTCTTCTTTTCATGAATCAGGAACATTTCAAAGAAATTTGCGAAGCCACGGCATTTTCCCTGGGCCATGAGCCATTGCTGGACGACGGGCGCTACAGCTTTTCGATCGACAACGTTGAAGTCGTGCTCGCGTTCGATGCCACGCACGATCCGGATTCGATCGCCTGCTACATCGATCTCGGCGTCGTGAGCCCTGACGACAAGGCGCGCGTGTGCGAGCAGCTCCTGGAACTCAATCTGAAGGAGCACAGCGCCTACGGCGGCGGTCATGCGTTCGACATCGGCATGTCCCGTGCCATCTTCTGCACTCATCTTCTGGATGCGGACGTGCTCGATGGCGAATACATCGCCGATGCCTTGCGCACGCACGTCGAAAACACGGAGGCGGCCCGGCGAATGGTCGCAGATCCTCTGGACTGCGAAGCCTCGCCTCTCGAAGAAGGTGGTGACTTGTTCATGGCCGCCATGGCCTGAGAGCGGCAGACAGTCATCCTCGTTCCCGCCCGGACATTTCGGCCCACCTACCAGATGACGGAGCATGCAATGCGCTCAATCTCTTCTCCTCCCACTCCTCCTTCTTCTCCTGGCTCGCCGGCCCCGAGCCCACGAGATGTCTCACCCGAGAAGAAGGAATCCAGGGATCTCCATCAGACAGCGCCAACGGGCACAAACCCGATTTCGCCGCGACCCAAGCTCGGAGACGTTCTCGGTTCCGCATCGCACCGGGGCGGCGCACCGGTGCCGGTCATGCCGGGGATCGAATCGGATTTGACGCTCGCCGACCGCGAGCTCTTTGCGAAATACGTCGGCACCCCGGGCGAGCCGGAGCTTCCCGGCGAAAGCGCGACGACGACCCCGACGATCACGACCACAACGACGACAGCGCAGACGGCAGGCACTGGCGCGCCTCTTCCCTCCGTTTCCGTATCTCGTCAGCCCGAATCCACGGTAGCGCATCCTGACAGCGACACGGCATCCATCGAGCGAAAGCCTCTGTTGCGCACGCCGGGACTTTCCGGAGAGGAAAAGCCGCCGGTGCACAGAAATGCCGAATACGACTTGCCCCCTCTGCCGCACCGGACGAAGCTGAAGTCAATGTCGCGTGCTCTCTCGCTCCAGCAGAAAGAGCCGAGGCCCAAACTGGAGCGCGTGCCGCGCCAGAGGGATTTTTCGACGGCGACTCGCAGTCCCCGTTCTCCTCGGCTTCAATCGCCCCGCCCTCAAGCGCAATCGCCGCGCTCCCCCGAGTTGGCGGCCTTGTCGAGATCACGTTGGGATGCGATGACGACGACGAAAAAGCGTTCGGAGCAGCAAACCATTCAGCGCTACAAGAATGCGTTTCCGGACTACTTCACCAACGCCGAAGACACGCAAGCGCTGAGTCTTCGCCTTCAGCTTCTCTCCGCGGGCATGCACACGGAGATCGGCACAGGCTCCGGGGCTCGAAAGATGGTGTGCCAGCAGTTCTGCATTTTCAAATTGGTGCGCAGCACCGCACACTACCTTCCAACGCCCACTCAGGACCAATTGAACCGGTTGGTGAAGTCGCTGGCTGCACCGCTGGAGCATTGCATGAAGGGCTTGAAGGCGGCAGCGTTTGAATCCGAAAAGACCCAGGCGCGCAACCATCTGAGCCAGGTCGCGACTGTTGTCATCGCGCAGCAATTCCAGAGTGAGTTCATCGAGCAACACCGTTTGACGAAGGACGAATGGACGGAAGTGACTGTTCAACTCACCAGCACACTGAAATCCGCAGCCTTCCAAGGACTGGGCATTTTTCGCCATAACAGCCCTGCGCTGAAGCCGCTTGCCGCCCTGCTGGGCCCTTTCGGAGCCGCGTCCGCACAGCCACTGCTGCAGCTGATTGCGCATCGCACGGTGGAGTACTCCCAGATAATCGCCCACGTGTGGACCTCTCATGCCCAGCAAGGGATATCTCCATTGAATCAATCGGGTATGCCCAATGAGATCAACCACAAGTGGAACAACTTCATGGGCTCTCTGTTGTCGCCATTGCTGAACTACTTCAGCACACTCGAGCTTCCGAGACCTTTCGTGTCGATACTCAAAAAACTGTTTCGGGAAGTCGACGCAAGCGAGTTCTCGCCGAACAGCGACAAGCCCATCGAAGTGCTCAAGGAAGAAGCAAAGCTGCTGGTCTTCAAGGCGGTCTATTTGCGGACACTGCCGCAACACGTGTCGCTCCTTTCATTGCATCCGGCGTTGCCGCTCGACGAACGCAAGATCTATTCTCTGACCGCCCAGATCCTCACCACCATGGTCAATGGGCCTTCAGGCATGAAACAGAAATTTGTCGAAGAGGTACAAGCTCGCGTCGAGGAGGCGAGCAAGGAGGTTCAGGTGCGCCTCCTGCAATGGGTGGCCGAGATCGAGACCTTCCAGGACGACGACAGCCTGACGCTGATCTCGGACCCATGAAACCACGGGCCCGCCATTGCACATGGAAGCGAGGCACCGAGCGCGCCTGCCGGTTCGGCGCCGGCGCTCTTCCGCTCAACCGCGCTCGACGAACGCGAGCACCGCCTCCAGCATGCGACGCACCACCGGCTGCACGCGAGCGGCGGTTGCAGGCAGGTAGTCGAAGGGCAGGCGTTCCTGCATGTAGCTGGCCTGCGTCATCTCCAACTGCACCGCGTGCACGCCGGCGGATGGATCGCCGTATTCGCGCGTGATGTGGCCGCCCTTGAAGCGGCCGTTCAGCACCGACGTGTGACCCTCGGCCGATGAGGCGATGCCGAGCAGCGCGGCCGCGAGCGCCGGATCGCAGCTGGCGCCATTGGCGGTGCCCAGGTTGAGGTCCGGCAGCCGACCCTCGAAGAAGCGCGGCAGCGCCGAGCGGATCGAATGCGCATCCCATAGCGCAATGGTGCCGTGGACGGCCTTCATGCGATCGAGCTCGGCACGCAGTTGCCGATGGTACGGCCGCCAGATGGCATCGCGGCGCGCCGCGATCTCGGCTTCGTCCGGCACGTCGCCGGCTGCATAGAGCGGCGTCTTGTCGAAGGTGTCGACGGGACACAGCCCGGTCGTGTCCTGCCCCGGATAGAGGTTCTGATCGTCCGGCGGGCGATTGAGATCGATCACGTAGCGCGAGTGCGTCGCCACCAGCACCGAAGCGCCGAGCGCATCGGCGAAGTCGTAGAGCCGCTCGAGGTGCCAGTCGGTGTCGGGCACCTGGCGCGCTTCGGCCGTGAGGCGCGCGGCCAGCGCGCGCGGCAGGTGCGTGCCGACATGCGGCATCGAGATCAGCAAGGGGCGCGTGCCCTGGCGAAAGCGGAACGCGGGTTCGGTGGTGTCGAAGGTCATGGCGTGTCGAGCAGTTGGGTGCGCGCGGCGACGAAGCCCGCCGTCGCGCTGTCGTGAAGCAAATGGCGGCCCGCGGCGACGCGCGGCCGGCCCGCGACCCACACGGCATCGATCGCATTGCTGCGATGACTCGCGAAGACGTGCGACGAGAGCATGTCGGCCGCCGGCAGTCCGGCGAGTGCGGGATGCGCGGCATCGAGCACCACCAAGTCGGCCTGCTGCCCGGCCTGGAGGCCGGCGATTGCACGCCCCGAAGCCTGCGCGCCGCCGCGCACAGCGGCCAGCGTCATCGCGGTCGCGACCTGCGCCTGCACGCCATCGGCCGCCACGTTGCGCTGGCGCGTGGCGAGGCGCTGGCTGTATTCGAGTATCAGCAATTCTTCCGCCGCATTGACGCAGACATGGCTGTCGGAGCCGATGCCCCAGGCGCCCTGCGCTACGCGCCAGGCCGGCAGATCGAAGATGCCATCGCCAAGATTGGCCTCGGTGGTCGGGCACAGGCCGGCGACCGCACCGCTCGCCGCGGCGCGCCGGTATTCGTCGGCATCCATGTGCGTTGCATGCACGAGGCACCAGCGCGCATCGACCTCGGTGTGGTCGAGCAGCCATGCGACCGGCCGCTGGCCGCTCCATGCGAGGCAGGCCTCGACCTCCGCGGTCTGCTCCGCGATGTGGATGTGGACCGGCGCCGCGGCATCGATCGCGCGCAGGCCCGCCAACGCCTCGCGCAAGCCGTCGGCCGGCACCGCGCGCAACGAGTGCGGCGCGAGGCCGAGCCGCGCACCCTGCGCCGCGCACAGCGGCCGCAGGCGTTCGAGCAGGCGCAGCATCGACTCGGTGCTGCGGATGAAGCGGCGCTGGCCTTCGTTCGGCGCCATGCCGCCGAAGCCGCTGGCCTGGTAGAGCACCGGCAGCAGCGTGAAGCCGATGCCCGTGCGCCGCGCTGCGCGCAGCAGTGCCAGCGCGAGCTCGGCATCGTCGGCATAGGGCAGGCCGTCGCTGTCGTGATGCAGGTAGTGGAACTCGCACACCGCGGTGTAGCCGGCTTCGAGCATCTCGGCGTAGAGGCCGGTCGCGATCGCCTCGACCTGCGCCGGCGAGACGCGCGCTGCGAAGCGGTACATCAACGTGCGCCAACTCCAGAAGCTGTCCTCGGCCGCGCCGCGGAATTCGGTGAGCCCGGCGAACGCGCGCTGGAAGGCATGCGAATGCAGGTTCGGCATGCCGGGGATCACGGGCCCCGCGGCGCGGGGTGCGCCGTCGGGGCGGCTGCCGGCGGTCACCGCCGACAGTTCACCGCTGGCATTCCACTCGATCAGCACGTCGCGCGCCCAGCCCGTGGGCAACAGCGCATCGGCGGCGAACAGACGACCGGTCGCCGACGCCGCAGAAGAGGAGATTGTTTCAGCCAACGGATTTCTCCAAGGCGTGCGCCATCGATGCGATGCGCCCCTGGCGGACGATGGTGCGCGGTGCCTGCTGGCCGAGCCAGTACGCGAGCTCGGCGCTGTCCGCGAGCTGCCACAGCACGAAGTTGGCCGGCCGGCCCGCGGCCAGCGTGCCGTGCGTGTCCGCGAGCCCCAGCGCGCGCGCCGCGTGGCGCGTCACGCCGGCCAGCGCCTCGGGCACGGTGAGCCGGAACAGCGTGCAGGCCATGTTGACCATCAGCAGCAGACTCAGCGTAGGCGAGGTGCCGGGGTTGTGGTCGGTGGACACGGCCATCGGCACGCCCGCAGCGCGCAATGCTTCGATCGGCGGCAGCTGCGTGTCGCGCAGCGTGTAGTAGGCGCCGGGGAGCAGCACCGCGACCGTGCCGGCCTCGCGCATCGCGGCGATGCCCTCGGCCGACAGATGTTCGAGGTGGTCGCACGAGAGCGCGCCGTAGCGCGCGGCCAGCACCGCGCCACCCATGTCGGACAGCTGCTCGGCATGCAGCTTGACCGGCAGGCCGAGCCGCGTCGCAGCCTGGAACACGCGCTCGGTCTCGGCCAGCGAGAAGGCGATGCGCTCGCAGAACACGTCGACCGCATCGACCAGACCCTCGTCCGCGAGCGCGGGCAGCATGCGGTCGCAGACCTCGGCGACGTAGTCGCCGCTGCGGCCCGCGTATTCGGGCGGCAGCGCGTGCGCGCCGAGGAAGGTGGTGCGCACGGTGACGCCGTGGTCCTCGCCGAGCCGGCGCGCGACGCGCAACTGCTTGCGCTCGTGTTCGAGCGCCAGGCCGTAGCCCGACTTGATCTCGATCGCGCACACGCCGTCGGCCAGCAATTGCGCGAGCCGCGGCGCGGCCTGCGCGTAGAGCGTGTCTTCGTCGGCGGCGCGCGTGGCATTCACCGACGAGACGATGCCGCCGCCGGCCGCGGCCAGCTCTTCGTAACTGGCGCCTGCAAGCCGCATCGCGAACTCGTTGGCGCGCTGGCCGCCGTAGACCAGGTGCGTGTGGCAATCGACCAGGCCGGGCGTGACAAGCGCGCCGCGCCCATCGTGGCTTGGCAATGCGGCGAACGCGGGCGGCAGCGCGGCGCGTGCGCCGATCCATGCGATCGCGCCCTGGTCGACGACGATCGCGGCATCCTCGCCATCGGCTGCCGGCACGTCCGACGCGGCATCGGGCGCAAGCCGCAAGCCGGTCCACAGGCCGTCGGCGGAAGGCAGTTCGTGAAGGCGTTTCATGGGCTTCCTTCTTCATTCTCTGCAGACGAGACCGGGACGATGCGCACCACGGCCAGTCGCGCGTGCGCACCGACGGGCACGGCCCGCCATGCCATCGGCTCGCCGCTCCAGCAGAGGCCCTCTCCTTCGCGGCACGCAGGCGCATCCGTGTTCAGCGTCCATCTTCCGCGCAATGCCAGCAACACGCCATGCGGTGCGGCAGCGATCGATGCGGCGCGATCGACGACCTGTACCTCGGCGCGCCATTGGCCGCGCCGCGTCATCACGTTGAAGTCGCTCGATGCGCCACCGAGCAGCGCGCAGTCGATCGCCGTGTCGCCGGGGAAGGCGAAGGGCCGGTGCAGCGCTTCGAGTCGATGATCGATGCGACCATCGCGCGAACGCAGCCGCACGCCATCGCCTTCGAGCAGCATGATGCTGCGGTCGGTGCCGGCAAAGACCGAGAACGGCCCCGCGGCCGCGATGGTCGCGATGCTCACGCGCCAGCCGAAGTCGCCGAGCGTCGTGCCCGGCGGCCCGCATGCGATCTCCTGCGTCGTGCCGCCGCCGTTCTTCCACGGCGTCACCGGCAAGGCATCGCGCGAAAAGTGCCGCAGCGTCTTCATCGCTCTCACTGTTTTCACTCGGGCTGGATGTTCTTCTTCCTGATCACGTCGGACCAGCGCGCGGTCTCCGACCGGATCCGTGCCGCCAGCTGCTCGGGCGTGCCGCCACCGGGCTCCATGCCCAGCCCTGCGAACTTCTCCTTCACGTCCGGCCTGGCGAGCATGCTCGCCGCCTCGGCGTTGAGGCGATCGACGACGGCCTTGGGCGTACCCGCGGGCGCCATCAGCGCATACCACGAGACGGCCTCGAAGGCGGGCATGCCCTGCTCGGCGATGGTCGGCACGTCGGGCAGCGCGGCGGAGCGCTGCAGGCTGGCGACGCCGATTGCGCGCAGCTTGCCGGTCTTGAGGTGCGGCAGCGCGACCGAGATCGGCGCGAACATCATCGACACCTGCCCGCCGAGCAAGTCGTTGACTGCCGGACCGATGCCCTTGTAGGGCACATGCAGCATGCGCACGTTGCCGCTCAGGCCCATCAGCTCGCCGGCCAGGTGCGCCTGGCTGCCGGCGCCGGGCGATGCGAAGCTCAGCGTGTCCGGCTTCGCCAGCGCCAATGCAAGCAGTTCCTTGAGCGACTTCGCGGGCACCGACGCATTCACCACCAGCACGTTCTCGACGATACCGAGCATCGCGACCGGCTGCAGATCGGCCGCCTTGTACGGCAGGCTCGGGAACAGCGTCGGATTCACCGCGACGTTGCCGACCGGCACGATGCCCAGCGTGTAGCCATCGGGCGCCGCCTTGGCCACCGCATCGACGCCGATGTTGCCGGCCGCGCCGGCCTTGTTGTCGACCACGAAGGATTGGCCCAGTTTGTCGGTGAAGTCCTGGCCGACCAGGCGCCCGAGCACGTCGGCAGGACCACCGGCCGCGAAGGGAACGATCAGGTGGACCGGCTTGCTCGGATAGGTCTGCGCAGCAGCGGCGAAAGGCAGAAGCGACAGGCAGAGCAATGCAGAGAGAAAGCGTTTCATCAGAGTTCCTCGAAAGAAGGGAGAGGACGATCGGCGATGCTGGCCAGGATCTGGTAGTCCGCCGGATCGGGAAAGGCAAAGCCTTCGAGCAGCAGGCATCGCCGGGTCGCCTGCAGTTCATCGGCGGTCGCGACGGCGCGCAGCGCATCGCGCAGGCGCTCGAGTTCTTCGGCGCCGAGCACGGCGGTCGCGACGAAAGGCGGGATCGGCATCGCGCCGGTGCTGGCGACGACACGCACCTGCGCGGCCAGCGCGGGCTCGTCGTGCCGCAGCAGGTCGTGGTAGTAGCTGTCGAGCGGGCCGACATCGATGCGTCCCTCAGCGAGCGCCTCGATCACGCCGCGCGCATTGACCAGCCCACCGACCGCGGCGCGATAGAGCCGCGCGCCATGCCGCTGCCGGAAGGGCGCCAGATGCGCCGCCAGCGCGACGCCGCCCGACATCGAATCGGCCAGCGTGTAGCCGACCACGCCGCCGAAGCTGTCTTCGAGGCATCGATGCGGCGACGCGGCACGCACCACGATGTCGGTGAAGTAGATGGGCCGGCCGCCGTAGCGCGGCGGCGAGGGCACGGGTGCCGCGATCAGCGTCGGCCGCACGGCGCGCTGCGAGAACGGCAGGCCGCACATCGTGACCAGGCCGAGGTCTTCGCGTTCCCACAGCGCAGAGAGCGGCGCGGGCGCGTCGTAGTCGACGACCGGCCAGTCGAGCCCGGCGCGCGCGAGCACCCATTGCGACAGCCGACGCCACTCGGCGCGCACCGCCGGCGTGGCCGAGTACATGCGCGCATTCGCGATCGGCGTGATCGATCCGGACGAAGAGGAGAGCATCGATCGACCGCCCGTCGTCATCAGCGAAAGCGCAGCTGCTGACCCAACCCCATGCCGCGCGCCTTCTGCAGCATCGCGGCGCCGAGCGCGATGTCCGACAGCGACAGGCCGCGGTGCCAGAACAGGTTGGTCTCGTCCTCGCTTTCGCGGCCCGGCTTGAGTCCGGCGACGATCTGGCCGAGCTCGGCATGCAGCGTCTCTTCCGAGAGCCGGCCGCTGTCGACGTGCGCGCGCAGTGCACCCAGCGGACCGGCCTTGGCTTGCCCCCAGTCGTCCATCACCATCTTGTCCATGATGTCGGTCAGCGACAGCTCGACCGCGCTCATGGTGCCGTAGGGAATCACGCAGGCGCCCTTCTTGATCCATTCGGTCTTGAGGATCGGCGTGGGCTTTTCCAGGCGCGAGGCCTCGACCACGATGTCGGCGCCGCGCACGCAGGACTCCCAGTCCTCGGTGACGGTGATCTTCACGCCCAGGTCTTTTTCGAGCCGGGCGGCGAACGCATCGCGGCTTTCCTTGCGACGCGAGTGCACGCGGATCTCGTCGAAGTGGAAGATCGAATGCAGCAGGCGCACGTTCCAGTACGAGGTGCCGCGCGCACCGATGTGGCCCAGCACCTTCGAGCCCTTGCGCGCGAGATGCTTGGCACCGATCGCGGTGATCGCGCCGGTGCGCATGTCGGTGATGTCGGAGGCATCGATGATGGCCACCGGTGCGCCGGTCTTCGGATCGAACAAATTCAGGATCGCAAGCTCCGAGGGCAGGCCGCGTTCGTAGTTGCGATAGAAGTCGCCCACCACCTTGACGCCGGCGACGCCGAGCGGCCGCACGTAGCCGCGCAGCACGTTGAAGTGGCCGGGATAGTCCTTCTCCGGCACCAGGTGCATGCGGGGCTCGATGGTGGTCTGGCCACGGCCCTGTGCGAGCAGGCCGTCCTCGACGGCGGCGATGATCTCGGCGTCGGTCATGGCGAGCGCCTGGACGTCGAGGTGGTTGAGGTAGTGAAGATGGATTTCGGACATGGTCGTTCAGGCCTTGGGGATCATGGGAAGGTGGAGTGCGTGCTGCTTTGCCGCGGCGACGGCGCTGTCGTAGCCCGCATCGGCATGGCGCATCACGCCGCTGGCGGGGTCGTTCCAGAGCACGCGCGCGATGCGCCGGGCGGCGGCGTCGGTGCCGTCGCACACGATCACTACGCCCGCATGCTGCGAGTAACCCATGCCCACGCCGCCGCCGTGGTGCAGGCTCACCCAGGTGGCGCCGCCGGCGGTGTTGAGCAGCGCGTTGAGCAGCGGCCAGTCGGAGACGGCATCGCTGCCGTCTTTCATCGATTCGGTCTCGCGGTTCGGGCTTGCGACCGAGCCGGTGTCGAGGTGGTCGCGCCCGATCACGATCGGACCCTTGAGCTCGCCCGACTTCACCATCTCGTTGAAGGCCAGGCCCGCCTTGTCGCGCTCGCCGAGGCCGAGCCAGCAGATGCGTGCCGGCAAGCCCTGGAAGGCGATGCGCTCGCGCGCCATGTCGAGCCAGCGGTGGGTGTGCGTGTTGTCGGGGAACAGTTCCTTGATCTTGGCGTCGGTCTTGTAGATGTCCTCCGGATCGCCCGAGAGCGCGACCCAGCGGAACGGCCCCTTGCCCTCGCAGAACAGCGGCCGGATATAGGCCGGCACGAAACCGGGGAAGTCGAACGCGTTCTTCACACCCTCGTCGAACGCGACCTGGCGGATGTTGTTGCCGTAGTCGACCGTCGGAATGCCCATGGCCTGGAAGTCGAGCATGGCCTGCACGTGGATCGCGCACGACTTCGCGGCGGCGGTGCGCAGCGTCGGATGCTGCGTCGCGTCGGCCTTCGCGGCTTCCCATTGCGCGAGGGTCCAGCCGATCGGCAGGTAGCCGCTGGCGAGGTCGTGGGCCGAGGTCTGGTCGGTCACCAGATCGGGCGTGAGGCCGCCGGCCTTCGCGCGCTTGACGAGTTCGGGCAGGATCTCGGCCGCATTGCCGAGCAGGCCGATCGACACCGCTTCCTTGTCCTTCGTGTGCTGCGCGATCAGCGCGATCGCATCGTCGATGTCCTTCGCCTGCTTGTCGAGGTAGCGTGTGCGCAGGCGGAAGTCGATGCTGGCCTGCTGGCATTCGATGGTGAGCGAGACCGCGCCCGCGAGCGTGGCGGCCAGCGGCTGCGCGCCGCCCATGCCGCCGAGGCCGGCTGTGAGGATCCACTTGCCCGAGAGGTCGTTGCCGTAGTGCTGGCGTCCGGCTTCGACGAAGGTCTCGAAGGTGCCCTGCACGATGCCCTGACTGCCGATGTAGATCCAGCTGCCGGCGGTCATCTGGCCGTACATCATCAGGCCCTTGCGGTCGAGCTCGCCGAAGTGCTCCCAGGTGGCCCACTTGGGCACGAGGTTGGAGTTGGCGATGAGCACGCGCGGCGCGTCCGCATGGGTCTTGAAGACGCCCACGGGCTTGCCCGATTGCACCAGCAGCGTCTCGTCGTCGTTCAGTTCCTTCAGCGTGGCGAGGATCTGGTCGAAGCTGGCCCAGTCGCGCGCGGCACGGCCGATGCCGCCGTAGACCACGAGGTCCTGCGGGCGCTCGGCGACTTCGGGGTCGAGGTTGTTCTGCAGCATGCGGAACGGCGCCTCGGTGAGCCAGCTCTTGCAGCTGAGCGTGCTGCCGCGCGGCGCGCGGATCGTGCGGCTCGCGTCATGGCGCGGGTCGGGCCCGGCGGCGAGAAATTTGTCGGGGGCGTTCACGGCGAGGGTCCTTTCGATGAAGCGTTGTTCATGACAATCCTGTCTATACAAGTAGTGGCGGCGACAAGGCCGGATGTCGATCCGCGCCTCAGCCGAAGGAAGGGTTGCCGTCGGCGCGGAACCGGCTGCCGAGCCGGTAGCGCGACGCGGGATGCAGGCAGCGCACCATCGTCACCGGCACGGTGCGCGTCCAGGTGCGGCGCGTGAGGAGCAGGCACGGGTCGGTCATCGCCATGGCGAGACGCTCGGCCTGGTCGGCGGTCGGCAGCACGGCATCGACCACATGCTCGATCTGGTCGAAGGGCACGTTGCGCACCAGGTATTCGCTGGGAGAGACGAGCGAGAAGTCCTGGTCGAGAAAGGCCGGCACCACGCGCGGATTGACGTGGCGGTCCTCGAGCTGCATCGGGATCTCATTTTCAAGATGCAGGCACACGGTGTGGAACACCGACTCGCCGGGCCGCAGGTCGAGCCACACCGCCACGTCGGGCGAGGCCGCGATGCGCTCGGCCGCCAGAAACTCGCAGCGGTAGTCGTGGCCGCGGGCGCGGATCTCGCTGGCGATGTTGGCGATCTGCAGCAGCGTCGACTGCGGCTTGTCCTCGGCCACGAAGCTGCCCACGCCGGCGACGCGCACGATGCGGCCCTGCTCCACCAGCTCGCGCAGTGCGCGGTTGACCGTCATGCGCGCGATGCCGAACTTGGCGACCAGCTCACTCTCCGAAGGCAACCGGTGGCCGGCCGGCCAGGAGCCGTCCTGGATCTTGTGCGTGATGAAGGCCTTGACCTGCTCGTACAGCGCCATCGCGGGCTGGGTGGCACCCGCCGTGCCGTGCGGGACCGCAGCCGCGGGCTTGTGTGCGGGCTTGCGCGCATCGATGGCTTTGCGGTGGCTGGCGGCGGTCATGCGGTGTCTTTGTCTGGCAGTGCGGGCAATGCGCGGCGGTGGTGGACTCCTCGGCCGGCGACATGCGCCACGGCTGCCGAGCGGCGAGTTTCGTTCGCGATGATACACCTGTATATACAGGTTAACCCTCGGTCAGGAATTCGCCGGTCCTGCGCATGAAGGCGACCTCCCGCCATGCCGACGAACCGCCCGGTTCCGAATCCAGACCCTCGATCATGGCGAATCGAGGGACACGAGTTCCTGCTGGTACATGATGGCACCGCGCAGCAACTCCTCCAGCTGCCCGAGCTGCAGCTTCGAAATTCCCAATGGGGCCAACTCGCGATCGGAAGAATTCTTCAGCCGCGAAACATAGGCTCCGGCAAAACGCAGGTACGGCCCGATGTCCGTCGCCGGGTCGGAAGGCAGCCCTTGCGCGTTCATGATTTCATTCGCCTGCTGCTGGATCAGCTTGTACAGCGCGAGTGGAGAACTGTTGGAGGCCGCCAGCGGTTGAAGCAACTTCACCATGCGCGCGCCCGAAACTCCGGAGACCGACGGATGCGGCGGTTCCCCGGCCTGAGCGATCAGTTCTTCCGCAGCCACGAACATGCGCACGTTGTCCCACAGCGCGGACGATGGCGCCCCTGCCGTCAGGGTCTCCTTGGCGAAGGCCAGGAAGTCCTCCTTGGCCTGCGCCTTGCCGGGAAGGATTTCAGCCATCTGGATGCCCACTTGGTGATAGAAGCCCACCGTGTCGGCCTTGCCCTTGTTCGGGCTGTCCTTCTTTCCACTGGGGCCGTAGGTTCGCAGCCAAGCCTCGGAGAACTTGTCGAGATATTGCTGATTGGCCGCGATCGCGCGGTTGCGACGCGGCGACTGCAAGGCGGCGCCGCGCGTGCTGCGGACGGTCCTTTGCAATTCCTTTCTCCGGGCGCTCTCGATCCGTGGCGGTATCAAAGGGCCCTGCGCTGAAGGCAGCCGGGGCGATTCCTGCTCCTCGGAAGAATTTTCCGGACTGATTGAAACCAATCGTCGCGGCGGAGCGCCGTCGTTCGACAGCATCGGCGGTCTATTCAATGGCGCGGTGTCACGCGTGACGCCACGCGGTGACTGCAATGAAGTACTGCGCGCAGTCCTTGCCAACATCTTTTGCCGAGGACTCCCTGTTTGGGACGGCTTCGTCGGCGCCTCGATGAAGAACGGCGAGGTGCGTCCGCGCGACAACAGCGGTGGCATTGCATCGGACGAAGAGGTGTCGGAGTCGATTCCGCGCGATGACGGGGACACCGAGATGTTGCGAGCAACTTTCTGCGCGCTCGAAGGAGCACCAGCGTCTTCATCTTCGCCATCGCTCAGTATCAGATGGATCCTGAACTCTTGCAGCAGCTTGCAGAAAAGCGCGTGATCGCTCTCGACTCCGATGTGCTCCGCATCCTCGAGATCGTTCGTCCTGTCCAGGAAATCCCCAATGGATCGACGAAACTCTTCCTTCCAATTGATCGAGCCTTGGAACGTCAAGGACATGTACTGCTCGATCCTTGCGTACCGGCTCGCCGAACTTCCGGTGATCTGGTCGAGCGCAGCACTGATCTCTTTCCCCATGCCCTTTCGAAGATCTTCCCAGACTGCCTGCTCGGTACCTGATTCCTGCGACGACGACTCAACGCTTGCATTCTCCCCATTCAATTTTTCTACCAGCGCGTCGGCTTCTGCTTTCTCTCTGTGCAGAACGGCAGGAAGGTCGTCCCCCTCTCTCCAGCACAACTTCAGCGCGCTCTTGAAGGCATTCAAGAAAATCGATGGATGTATCACACTGGCGCGGCCTGCAGGCGCAACGAACTTGATGCCAAAGGCCGGGGCAAGGCGTGCTTGAATGAAGTCTATCTGCGCGTCCTTCTTCTTGGTTCGGGCGACGCGGCAGATCGCCTCTTGTTCCAGCTCGCTGATCCCCAAGCAGAGCAACAGGTTGATCAATTCATCCTGAACCGGAGAACGGCCTTGCGGATACACCAGACAGTCGCGCACGCGCGTGGCCATGACATGGAGGCCGATATATTCGTTTTGCTGAACGTCAATCACAGTGGCGTGTTCGCCCTTGAAACGCAGCTCGGCCGGAAGATATTCGCCCTCCTCGAACGACACCTCGAACGGGACCGGATTCTTCATGCCCATCCAGCTCTCGAGGACATGAGGAGGGATTTGGCATATGAACGCCTGCGCTGCGCGCTGACGCCACTTTCGATTGTGTTCAGCCCAGACGCGCTTTTGATTTCGGTACAGGCCGACGCCCATGAATGTCATGCCCAGGAGACCGAGGCCGAAGTAGATGCCACCTACCGTGATGAGACTTCCGCCCGCAAGCAGGGCCAGCATCGCCGCTGTGCCGCCGGCCACTGCCAGCGGCGAATGGGCGATCCCTTTCCCGATGCGCGCAATCGCAATTCCGCCTTCTCGCTTGGCTTGCCTGATCAATCTATCCTGGTGTGCGTGCAAGCTCCTGGCAGCGCCGCCCAGCATCGAAGACATTCTCATGATGGCGGCCAGGTTGTCTTGACGCACCCTGGCGACGGCATTCTTGTCGCGTTGCTGAACAAGCTCCTTATGGCCTTGGAAAGCATCGAAGGCCCCGACCGCCACCCCCAGCGGAATCGAGAACACGTCTCCAACGGGCAGCGAATTGATCGACGTGGCCAATGTTGCAATCACGGTCGCTGTCGACCCAACGGAAATCGGCGCCCCGGCGTAAGCCTTGACCGCGGTGTATCGAGACACGGCCTCGGCAGTCCAATTTCCGATACGGACAGCTCGCATTCCGAGCCCGTCGAGTTCGAGCGGCACGAGCCTTTGACAGGCGTCAACGAACTTCAGAAAGGATTCGGCTTCCTCGTCCGTCGCCCTGTCCAGATGCCGGTAGAAACGCAGTGCATTCCTGTAGTGACGCAGAAGGTCGTTGATGGCTGCGTCACGCGTGTTCTTGAGCTTGACGAGACCCGAAGATGCGAGGGCAACCTCCATCGGGTTGGTCAAGTTGCCGACAAACTGCGTCCCCAACCCCGCAAGGCTGTCGCCGCCGACGCCGGGCACGGACGGTATCGTTCGCTCCGTTGCCCCCAACTGCCCGCCTGCGTAGTCGTTGGCGAGGGTCTTTTCCGGCACCAGCAAATCGTCCACCGGCTCGGCGCGGCCATACCTGGCCCCTGCGGTGCGGGGGAAAAACCTGTGCATGGGCGCGGTGACTGCCACCTGTGCCCTCTGGAGACGATGTGCCATCCTGGTCTCGGACTTCGCCAAACTCTGGGAGCGAGTCACCTCGCTTCTGGTCAAATATTTCTCCTGGGACAGCTTGCCGCTTTCGGTGGTGCAGGCTTGGTCCTGTTCCTCGAAGTGCCCGGTTTGTTCCTTGTCTCCCTCTCGGCGAGCCGCATACAGATAGGAGTGGCCGAAAGGTACATAGTGATGTTCCTTGCTGGCCTCCAGTCTCGGCTGCCCAATGCCCGTAGGGCCGTCACTGCCGCTCCTCGCCGGCCTTTGACTCGGTTGCCTGGCCTTCATCAGATCTTGCTTGAGCTGCTGGAACGTCGCCTGGTCGAACAAGGTCTGGGGCCGCGATAACTCGCTTTGTTTCTCGATGAGTTCACGTGCTTCCGACGGAGAAGGCAGGTCTGATGGGCACGGCAGCGCAACGAGATCGGGCAACTCAATGGAATCTTCCGAATGCTGCGTCAACAATGGGTCCATCGGCGGCTGGGATTCACTGCCATCGACACCCATTCTTGAAAGAAGCGGCGAGCGTTCCGTCACCTTGAAAGGGTTTTGACCGTCGACCGGACGGCGCACGCTGGATCTGACCAGCCGCGGCCGCGGATTCGATTGCACGCGGCGTATCGTCGGCGGCTGTCCGGACTTGTTCGTTGACAAGTCCCGCGTGGGCTTCTGATTTGAATCCGTGGAAGGCGAGCCGGCGAGATCAAGAGGCAATTCGGCACGCAAGCCCAGGGAACGAGGACTGTCCATGACGCTTCACCTCAAGCCAGATGATCGAAATGAGGTGAGAGGTCCGCATCCTGCTCGTGGTTGTGAAGGGCCTGGGCAACCAGGCTTTTCCATTCCGAATACATCGGAACCATCCGCTCTTCCAGCAGAGAGACAAGGTCGACCTCCTCATCGATCAGGGCCTGCAATGGCACATGGCAAGCAATGATGGGGTGGTGGGTCTCGGCATCCATGCTGAAAGTCGGCAGATACAAGCTCGTGTTGCCCAGGTTGGCTTCGAGCAGCACGGTGGTCAGCCGGCTTTGCTCACGCGGTTCGATCTCGCCGAGATCCATCAAGAGTCGGACCTCGTTCCTGCCGTCGAGGTATTCGATGCCGACGACCGTGTCGTCCACTGCAAGGATGCCGCGGTGCAAGACGTCCTCGACGTCATCGAGGCCGAGGTCCTCGCAAAAATCTTCCACGAACGCTCTGTAGTTTTCCCTGCTCATTCATGTCTCCTGGATCGTGCGGTGATGGACAACGTCCCATGCTTGGTAACGTCCTTTTTCTTGCTGTTCCATAAAAAATGTGATTTCTGTCGTTTTTTGCCCCTTCTGCTGAGCGGCGACAATCGGGCCGCGCACGCCGGAGGGAGCAACCGGCAGCGCCAGACCCAACCCCTTCGACCTGTGTCCCTCTTGCTGTCACACCCATCCAACCCCGATCCCTCGGCGATCCTTCACGAGGTCTTCGGCTACGCACAGTTCCGCGGGCCGCAGCAGGCCATCGTCGACCACGTGGTGCACGGCGGCGATGCGCTGGTGCTGATGCCCACGGGCGGCGGCAAATCGCTGTGCTATCAGATCCCGGCGATCGCGCGCCAGCGCGCGGGCCACGGCGTGACGGTGGTCGTGTCGCCGCTGATCGCGCTGATGCACGACCAGGTCGGTGCGCTGCACGAGGCCGGCGTGGACGCGGCCTTTCTCAATTCGACGCTCGACTGGGAAGAGACGCAGGACGTCGAGCGCCGCATGCTGCGCGGCGAGATCACGCTGCTCTACGCGGCGCCGGAGCGGGTCACGACGCCGCGCTTCCTGTCGCAGCTCGATGCGCTGAAGGAACGCGGCAAGCTCTCGCTGTTCGCCATCGACGAAGCGCATTGCGTGAGCCAGTGGGGCCATGACTTCCGGCCCGAATACCGCGCGCTGACGGTGCTGCACGAGCGCTATGCCGGCGTGCCGCGCATCGCGCTCACCGCAACGGCCGATGCGCTGACGCGCGCCGACATCGTCGAACGATTGCAGCTCGAAGAGGCACGCCAGTTCGTCTCGAGCTTCGACCGGCCCAACATCCGCTACACCATCGTGGAGAAGAAGGAGGCCACGACCCAGCTCCTGCGCTTCATCCAGCGCGAGCACGAGGGCGATGCGGGCGTGGTCTATTGCCAGTCGAGAAAGCGCGTCGAAGACGTGGCGCAGACGCTGTGCGACGCGGGCATCAACGCCCTGCCCTACCACGCCGGACTCGATGCCGCGGTGCGCCAGAAGAACCAGAACCGCTTCCTGCGCGAGGAAGGCATCGTGATGGTCGCGACCATCGCCTTCGGCATGGGCATCGACAAGCCCGACGTGCGCTTCGTCGGCCATCTCGACATGCCGAAGAATATCGAAGGCTACTACCAGGAAACCGGCCGCGCGGGCCGCGACGGTGCGCCCGCCGATGCGTGGATGGCCTACGGTTTGCAGGACGTGGTGAATCAGCGCCGCATGATCGACGAAAGCCCGGCCGGCGAGGAGTTCAAGCAGGTGATGCGCGGCAAGCTCGATGCGCTGTTGTCGCTGGCCGAGGCCAGCGATTGCCGGCGCGTTCGGCTGCTCGGCTACTTCGGCGAGCCGAGTACGCCCTGCGGCAACTGCGACAACTGCCTTACGCCGCCGCAAGTGTGGGATGGCACCGATGCGGCGCGCAAATTGTTGTCCACCATCTACCGCGTGCAGCAACACAGCGGCATCGGCTTCGGCGCCGGTCACATCATGGACATCCTGCGCGGCAAGGCGACCGAGAAGGTCTCGCAGTTCGGCCATGCCTCGCTCAGCACCTTCGGCATCGGCAGCGAGTTCAGCGAAGCGCAGCTGCGCGGCGTGTTGCGACAACTGATTGCGACCGGCGCCTTGGCGGTCGATGCGCAGGCCTTCAACACGCTGCGTCTGACCGATGGCTCGCGCGCGGTGCTGAAAGGTGAAACGACGGTGATGCTGCGCGAATCGGTGTCGTCACCAGCCGATCGCAAGCCGCGGCGCGAGAAGGCCGCGCGCGGAGCACCTTCGCCGGCCGCCGCAGCGCTCGATGCGACGGGGCAGGCCCGCTTCGCCGCGCTCAAGGCCTGGCGTGCGGAGGTCGCGCGCGAGCACAACCTGCCGGCCTACGTGATCTTCCACGACGCCACGCTCGCCGCCATCGCCGAGCGCGCGCCGGCCACGCTGGAAGACCTGCAGGGCATCAGCGGGATTGGCAGCAAGAAGCTCGATGCTTATGGGGCGGACGTGCTGAGGGTTTGCGCGGCGTTCTGACGATTCGTTGACGACGCATCACAGGTTGCCCGCGGAGCACAGATGTAAAAGTGCATATTCCCCGCCCAGGCGTCCGATGTTGCAATTCGTCAATGGATGAACGCATCGAAGATGAAGCGCGCAGCGAGCGCTGTATACAGCAAGCGCTCGAGGTGCTGGAGCGCAGGATCCGCAACGGACCCTGCTTCGAGCGATCCGACACCGTCAAGGACTTCCTGCGAATTCGGCTTGCGCGCAAGGACTACGAAGTCTTCGCGATCATCTGGATGGACAGCCGGCATCGCATGATCGAGTTCAACGAATTGTTCCGCGGGACGCTGTCCAGGAGTTCGGTCTACCCGCGGGAGCTGGTGCGGGAAGCGATCAGATTCAACGCTGCGGCCTGCGTGCTTTCGCACAATCATCCAAGCGGAAGCTGCGAACCTTCCTCGGAGGACATCGCAATGACTCGAAGCATCAGGGTGGCGCTGGCGACCATCGATGTTCGCGTGCTCGATCACGTCATCGTCGCGGTCGAGGGAACGCTCTCGATGGCGGAGCACGGCTTGATGTAGATGCCGTCAGGGCTCAAGCCCTCGAAATTCACGCGGCGGCAACTAGCGCAGGTTACGTCCTGGCATGGAAAGTTCCATGAAGGCCGACCGGCAGCGGATAGGGAAGCTCCGCCTGGGCGACCGGCCCCTTGTCGATAGCGTCCGCAGCAAACACAGACAGGACCGTCTTTCGGGTGCGCAGGTTGAGCGCCGTTCCAAGCACCCATTTCGCTGGCATTTCGGGCTTTGAAGCATCTGAGGCATACACATGTTCTTCCACCATCCAGTCGTCGCCAAAGACGTATGACTGAACATCCGCGCCATCGACGGTGACCGAGGAAAGGCAATCCCACCCGGGCATCGCGGTCGATCGTGTCTCGCTGCGGGTAATGCACACCATGCGGTCGTACTGCCTGCCGACCACGAGCGGATCGACGACCGGAAATTCCCCCTCGACAGACGTCACGGTGACCGCCTTGCATCGGCCGTTCGGCCTTAACTCGACGAAGGTCAGTACTGCTCCTTGCATATGCTCATATTCGCCCCTCATCAGCAACCATCCATGCATCATCCAGCGTGGGTCGCTTCCGCACATGCAGTCGAAGCGGATGACACCTTTCAAGACCCACTGATGGATAGAGTTCTGGCGATGCGCAGTCGTGACGTTCACGAGCAAACGCTTGCTCGGCCGCTCATTGGTCACTGCTTCGACGAGTTTCTCGACCTG
This sequence comes from Variovorax sp. SRS16, assembly GCF_901827165.1. NCBI lineage: Bacteria > Pseudomonadati > Pseudomonadota > Betaproteobacteria > Burkholderiales > Comamonadaceae > Variovorax > Variovorax sp. SRS16. Next base: position 170,396 of record NZ_LR594666.1, on the reverse strand, counting down.
CGCCCGTGTGAAAGGATGGCGCGCGCTGAACCGCCCCTGGCCCATTGTGTTTGTCTCCGCGCTTCTCAGTTTTCAGGCCTGGCTTCGCTGGCCGGGGCCCTCGGCTTGTCGCCGCGTGATCCGAATTGCCGTGCTCATTGCATGGGGTGCACCGGACACAGGAAATGCCTGTTCGCCAGCGAGGACTTTGGCCAATGCCGACAGGAACTCCGCCGCGGGCATGGCCTTGACGACGTAGCCAAGAAATCCGTGGCTTTTGATTTGCGCGATGAAGTCCTGTCGATCTGTCGCCGTCACGACGCATGTGATCGATCCTCGATGATCAACACATCATTCATTGTTCTTCCCTGATGGGGCGCGTATGCGCTTCTCCATATTTCTGCCTTGAAAGCAGAACGCCGGCGCGGAATCTACCAAGCTTCTTCTTGTTCGTCACCTCCGACGCGAAGACCCAGCGCCGCGAAGTGCGCGCTGCCCGGAGAACAACTACATCACGAAGCCCATGCCACGCGACTCGCGCACCTCGGGCTTGATGCGATGTTCGGCATCGAGCTGATCGAGAAACTCGAGGGCCGAGAATTCTGCGGCCAGGATGTCGGTCTGGCGCTTGACCGCCGCGAAGTCGCCCGGACACAGTTGCGCCAACCTCGCCAGTCGCGTGCGAATCTCGCCGGTCATCAGCGCCTCATCACCTGCCAGCGCCTCGGTGACGAACATGCGCTCGCGCTGCACGGGCGTCAGCGGCATGAACTTGATCTTGAAGGTGAAGCGGCGCAGCGCGGCCTGATCGATCCGGTCGAGCAGGTTGGTGGTGCAGACGAAGATGCCGTCGAAGCGCTCCATGCCCTGCAGCATCTCGTTGACCTCGGTCACTTCGTAGGTGCGCTGCGCGCCGCGCCGATCCTGCAGGAAGCTGTCGGCCTCGTCGAGCAGCAGCACGGCCTTCTCGGCCTCGGCCTCCTTGAACATGGCGGCCATGTTCTGCTCGGTCTCGCCGACATACTTGCTCATCAGGTCGCTCGCCTGCTTGATGATCAGGGGCCGCGCGATGGCCTTGGCGATGTGTTCGGCCAACGCCGTCTTGCCGGTACCGGGCGCGCCGTAGAAGCACAGCGTCCCGTGGCCGCGCACCTTGAGCGCCTCGACGATGCGCGGGATCTCGAAGCGCGTCTCGACGTTGAGCATGTCGAGGTCGTAGGTGGTCACGCTGCGGCGCGCACCCAGGCCATCGACGGTGCCGAGCGCGAGGTCGGCATTCTTGAGCTGGCGCTCGATCAGGCTTTCGACCGATGCACCCTCGGTCATGGCAAGCTCCGCGAAGCGCACCGCGGTGCGGATCTGCGCCGGCGTGAGGCCCTTGCGTCCGGCCAGCTTGGCAGTGAACGCATCGGACACAGAGACACCTTCGAGCGTCTTGCGAACCAGCTGCTCGCGCGCGCCGGGCGGCGGCGACTTGAGTTCGAGGTGGTAGGCGAAGCGGCGGCGGAAGGCCGGGTCGATCTGCTCGATGCGGTTGGTGACCCAGAGCGTGGGCACGGCATTCGACTCGAGGATCTGGTTGACCCAGGCCTTGCCGCTCACGCTGCCGCTGGCCGGCGAGGGAACCTGTTCGGCGCGCGCCATGAGCTGCGCGGCCTCGGTGCTGATCGGCGGGAACACGTCCTCTACCTCGTCGAACAGCAACGCCGCCTGGGCGCTGCCCTTGAGGAACACCTGTGCGATCTGCAGCGAGCGGTAGCGGTCGCGGCCGGAGAGTGAATTGCCATCGCGGTCGGCGTATTCGACCTCGAAGAGCTCGAGGCCCGCGGCCTGCGCGACGACCTTGGCGAGTTCGGTCTTGCCGGTGCCGGGCGGTCCGTAGAGCAGCACGTTGACGCCGGGCTCCTTGCGCGCGACGGCGGCGCGCAACAGGGTGACGAGCATCTGCGCGTCGTCCTGCACGAAGGAGAAATCGTGGGTCGTCAGTGCACTCTTGGCGGAGGGCCGCGTGAAGACGGCCATGAGTTCGTTGTGGTCGCGGTACTCGCGCATCAGCACCGGCGGCAGTTTCTCGCTGACCTTCATCAGGTCGGCCAGGTCGGTGATGTTGTGTTCGGAGATCAGGTTCTCGACCAGGCCGATGCGTTCGAGCCGCGAACCTGCGCGCAATGCCTCGCCCACCTCGGTCGCATTGACGCCAGCGACCTCGGCGATCGCGGCATAGGCCTCGGGCGCATTGTTGACCTTGAATTCGACCAGCAGCGAGCGCAGGTCGCGCTGATAGCGCGCCAGCGTGCCGTAGAGCAGCAGCGCGCGCTCGGCCTTGTTGAGCTGCAGCAGGCCGGCGAGTGCATCAATGTTCTTCTCGACCAGCGTCGACTGCTTGCGCAGCGCGTGGGTGAGCCAGTCGCGCGTGACCGAGAGGACGGCGAGCAGGTCCTTGGGCTGGTCCTTGGCGTATTCGTCGAGATAGAAGAAGAGCGTGCCTTCCTCGTAGGGGCCGCGCCAGACGCCATGGCGGTCGAGCATCGTGCGGCCGTCGAAGTCCTCGATGCCCTTCCAGATCTCGTTGCCGGCGCAGCGGCGGCCGAGAAATTCGCGCAGGCGCTGCAGCACGGGCGCCGGCCAGACCAGATGCCGCCCGGTGAGCGACAGCAGGCCGTTGAGGTCGCGCCGCACGTTGAAGCGCGGCCCCTGCTTGGCCGCAAGGGTGAGCACGAAGTGCGAACACATGAGTTCGAGCACCGGCGCTTCCTTGAGTCCGGGCGACGGCAATGCATGGCCGCGCGAGGCGGCGGCCACCACATCGACACCGGAACGCTTGACCATCGGGCGACCTCCAGCTAGGAGAGTGAAATTCTGAGAGCGACCATAGCGCAGACTTTTGCCTTGGGGAAGTCTTGGGTACGGTAAAAACCCTGATGTTGCGAATCCGTCCACAATCCCGCCCATGATCGGAATCGAAGCCATCGAACGCGCGGCCGGGCGGCTGCAAGGGCAAGTGCTCGACACGCCGTGCGTGGAATCGCGCACCCTGTCGGAGATCGTCGGGGCGCAGGTGTTCCTGAAATTCGAGAATTTGCAGTTCACCGCCTCGTTCAAGGAGCGCGGCGCATGCAACAAGCTCGTCGACCTGTCTCAAACCGGCACGCGCGGCGTGGTGGCCATGTCGGCCGGCAACCATGCGCAGGGCGTGGCCTACCATGCGCAGCGGCTGGGGCTGCGCGCGCTGATCGTGATGCCGCGCTTCACCCCCGGCGTGAAGATCGAGCGCACCCGCGGCTTCGGCGCGGAGGTCGTGCTGCACGGCGATTCGCTGGAAGCGGCGCGTGCGCATGCATTCGCGCTGGCCGAAAGCGAAGGCCTGGCCTTCGTCCATCCCTATGACGACGAGGCCGTCATCGCCGGCCAGGGCACGGTCGCGCTGGAGATGCTCGATGCGGTGCCCGCGCTGGACATGCTGGTGGTGTCGGTCGGCGGCGGCGGGTTGATCGCCGGCATGGCGGTGGCGGCGCGGGCACGCAAGCCGGGCATCGAGATCGTGGGCGTACAGACCGCGCGCTTTCCGGCGATGGTCAACGCGGTCCAGGGCACGCACCACCCGCAGGGACAGAGCACGATCGCCGAGGGCATCGCGGTCGGCACGCCGGGCGTTCTGACGCGCGAGATCATCGCGAGCCTGGTCGACGATCTGCTCCTGGTCGACGAGGGCGACATCGAACAGGCGGTGCTGATGCTGCTCGAGATCGAGAAGACGCTGGTCGAAGGCGCGGGCGCGGCCGGACTCGCTGCGCTGCTGCGGCATCCCGAACGATTCAAGGGCAAACGCGTCGGGCTGGTGCTCTCGGGCGGCAACATCGATCCGCTGCTGCTCGCCGCGATCATCGAGCGCGGCATGGTACGCGCCGGTCGGTTGGCCCGCGTGCGCGTCAGCGTGCGCGACGTGCCCGGCTCGCTGGCCCAGATCACGGCGACCGTGGCGGAAGCGGGCGCCAACATCGACGAAGTCCATCATCAGCGGGCCTTCACCATGCTCGCGGCCCAGAACGTGGAAGTGGAGTTGGTGCTGCAGACGCGTGGGCGCGCCCATCTGGCGGCCGTGCTCGACGCGTTGCGCGCGGCGGGTTTCGAGGCGGCAGAGCAGCATTAGCGACTGGAAACCCCCTACGCCGCGCCGTGCAGCCCTGTCGGTAAAATAGTTTCAGTCTTGCGAACCCAAGGAATCCCGATGTCCAACCCTACCCCCGTCGAATCCGGCCATGCAGCCGCCGTTGAAAACGACACCGTCGAGTCGATCGTCCACCTCATGCCCCTGGTGCTGCCGGTGGCTGGCGCCGTCCTGATGCTCTTGCTGGCGTCCATCGCCGTCTTCATGGCCTGACAGCGGTCGAGGCCCTGGGCTACGAGGCGATGGCTCGCCTTCTCCCAAGGTCTTCGCCGGGTCGGACTGGCGTCCTGCAGTCAGCGCGGCTGCAGGCACTTTGGTCATCACCTCCCGAGAGAAGCGTTTTTTCCAACGGACCTCGCCTGCTTCAGGCGCCGAGTCCCGTTCGAAAAGACGATTTTCAACTTAGGAGACATGATGAACGCACCCGTCAAGGGGCTCGCCGTCCAGGCGCCCGACTATGTCAAGAATGCGAAGCTGATCGCCTGGGTGGCCGACATGGCCGCGCTGTGCAAGCCCGAATCGATCCACTGGTGTGATGGCAGCAGCGAGGAATACGAGCGGCTTTGCCAGCAGATGGTCGAAGCCGGGACACTGAAGAAGCTCAACCCGGCCAAGCGGCCCAACTCCTACCTGGCAAGCTCCGATCCGGGCGACGTCGCTCGCGTCGAAGATCGCACCTTCATCTGCGCTCCCCGAAAGGAAGACGCCGGCCCCACCAACAACTGGATGGCCCCGGCCGACATGCGCGCCACGCTGCAACCGCTGTTCGACGGCTCCATGAAGGGCCGCACGATGTATGTCGTTCCCTTCAGCATGGGGCCGCTCGGTTCGCCGATCGCGCACATTGGCATCGAGCTTTCCGACAGCCCGTACGTGGCGGTCAACATGAAGATCATGACGCGCATGGGGAAGGCTGTGTACGACGTGCTGGGCGCGGACGGCGACTTCGTGCCTTGCGTCCACACCGTGGGCGCGCCGCTCGAACCCGGTCAGAAGGACGTGTCCTGGCCCTGCAACAAGACCAAGTACATCGTCCACTATCCCGAGACGCGCGAGATCTGGAGCTATGGCTCGGGCTACGGCGGCAACGCGCTGCTGGGCAAGAAGTGCTTCGCGCTGCGCATCGCCTCGAACATGGGACGCGACGAGGGCTGGCTCGCGGAGCACATGCTCATCCTCGGCGTGACCAATCCGGCAGGCAGGAAATACCATGTGGCCGCCGCCTTCCCCAGCGCCTGTGGCAAGACCAACTTCGCGATGCTGATTCCGCCTGCCGGCTTCGAAGGCTGGAAGGTCACCACCATCGGCGACGACATCGCCTGGATCAAGCCCGGTGCCGACGGCAAGCTGCATGCGATCAACCCCGAGGCCGGCTACTTCGGCGTCGCGCCGGGGACCAACACGCTGACCAATCCGAACTGCATGGCCAGCCTCGATCGCGACGTGATCTTCACGAATGTGGCGCTGACCGATGACGGCGACGTCTGGTGGGAAGGCATGAGCGAGCCGCCCGCCCACGCGATCGACTGGCAAGGCAAGGACTGGACGCCCGCCATCGCCAGGGAAACGGGCGCCAAGGCCGCGCATCCCAATGCCCGTTTCACCGTGGCCGCAACCAACAATCCAGCGCTCGACGACGCCTGGGACGATCCGAAGGGCGTTGCGATCGACGCTTTCATCTTCGGCGGCCGCCGCTCGACCACGGTACCGCTCGTGACCGAGGCCCGTGACTGGGTCGAGGGCGTGTACATGGCTGCGACCATGGGCTCCGAAACGACGGCCGCCGCCGCGGGCCAGCAAGGCGTGGTGCGGCGCGATCCCTTCGCCATGCTTCCGTTTGCCGGCTACAACATGAGCGACTATTTCCAGCATTGGCTGGATCTGGGCAAGAAGCTGGAAGCTTCCGATGCGCGCCTGCCGAAGATCTACACGACCAACTGGTTCCGCAAGGGCGAGGACGGCAAGTTCGTCTGGCCCGGTTATGGCGAGAACATGCGCGTGCTGAAGTGGATGATCGACCGTGTCGAGCAGAAGGCCGAAGGCGTCGAGCACGTGTTCGGCGTCAGCCCCCGCTACGAGGATCTCGACTGGACGGGGCTCGACTTCAGCGCCCGGCAGTTCGATACCGTCACCAGCATCGACAAGGCCGCGTGGCATGCGGAGCTGAAGCTCCACGCCGAGCTGTTCCAGCAATTGGCGCACCACTTGCCGAAGGAATTGCCGGCCATCAAGGCGGCGATCGAGCTGCGTCTCGCGGCTTGAAGCTTCTCCGCAGCCAAAGAAAAAGCCGCCCGAGGGCGGCTTTTTCTTTGGCTGGTTGTCGATCAGCTCAGGCAGCCGAACGCATCTCTTGCGCTTCGTTGTGCATCGAAATCGCCTGCAGTTCACGCAGCACGCGCGGGTCGAACTGGGCGTAAGCCATGAACTCCGCGTCCGCACGGGCCGCCTCGCGGCGACGCGAAGCCTCACCGACGGCAGCGACCGTACGGACGGCAAAGCTGCGCGCCGTCCCGGCAAAGAACGCGATCCCAGCGAACGCCACGAACCAGAGAATCGCCCAGGCGGCGACCATTCCGCCATCGTCCCAGGTCGAGAGGAGCTTGTCGGCAACGACCACCACCGACGAAACCATGGCGGCGAGCAGCAAGGCGGCCAAGCCGCCGAACTTGCTCAAGCCGCGCCGCGCTGCGCGGATGCGGTCGACGAAAGCCTCGGCGCGGGCGACGCCCGGATGTGTTGAAGGTTGTTCAACGTGGACAAAACTGGTCATGATTCATTCCTCCATACAAAAAGGCCGAAGCCGATGGAGTGATATTAGGGGTTACCCTGATGTTTTGCCAATTTATCTTGATGATGTCTATCATTCGCCATGGTGATGGATATCAACTTTCGCACGCTCGACCTGAACCTGCTGCGCGTCTTCGACGAAGTCATGGCGGAGCGCAATCTGACGCGCGCCGCGCGCAATCTCGCGATCACCCAGCCCGCGGTGAGCAACGCGCTGCGGCGCCTGCGCGACGTACTGGGCGACGACCTGGTCCGCCGTGCCGGCGCCGGCGTGGAGCCCACCGCGAGGGCTTTGGCGCTCTGGCCCACCGTGCGTGACGCGCTGCGCCAGCTTCAGCACACGCTGGCGCCAGGCGAATTCGACGCGGGCATCGCAGACACCACCTTCCTGCTCGCCATGGCGGACGCCACGGCGGCGGAGCTTGTTCCCGGCCTGGTCAGGATCGTGGAAGAAGAGGCGCCCGCCATCTCGCTGCGCGTGCTGCCGCTGACGACGCGCGATCCCCGCCGCATGCTCGAGAACGAAGAGGTCGACATGGCTGTCGGCTATTTTCCGGCGGTGATTGCCAACCTCGCGGCGCGCGGGCAATCGGGTGTCGGCGTGGCCTTCGAGACGCAGCGGCTGTACGTCGGCGAATACGTGTGCGTGATGCGGCGCGACCACCCGCTGGCCGGTGTGCCCTTGACGCTGGACGCGTTTTGCGCAGCGCGCCATCTGCTCGTGACCTTCTCGGGCCGGCCCTACGGCCTCATCGATCAGACGCTCGGCGCCATGGGACGGGAGCGGCGCATCGTTGTCACGGTCAACCAGTTCTTCACCGCCGGCCGCGTGGTCGCGAGCTCGGATTTGCTGACGGTGTTGCCACGCCACTTCGCCAAGGTCGCGGGCGTCGGCGCGGCGCTGGTCCTGCACGATCTGCCCTTCGATCAGCCGCTGGTGCATGTGGATGCAGTCTGGCATCGTGGCGCGCAGCATGGGCATGCGCACGAATGGCTGCGACAGGCCCTGCTGCGTTCCGCGCACGCGGCCTTTGCCAGCCCGCGGGGCAAGCAGGCGACACGGCAGCCGGCGGTTCCTCCACGGGCACCCTCATGAAGCTTCAGCTGCTGTCGGATCTGCACCTCGAAGTCCATCCCCACCTGCAGATCGCGCCGAACCCCGATGCCGACCTGCTGGTGCTGGCCGGCGATATCGGCTCCTACCAGGAAGGCTCGCGCCTCGCCGCGCCGGACTTCGGGCTGGCGCGCTTCTCACCCGGTCATGGCTGGCCGACGCCGGCCGTCTACGTTCCGGGAAATCACGAATATGACAACGCCGACTTCGACGCGGTCCATGCCCAGCTTCGCGACACCTGCGAGACGCTGGGCATCCTCTGGCTCGAGCGGGAAAGCCGTGTCATCGACGGCGTGCGCTTCATCGGCACCACGCTGTGGGCCGACTTCGATGCCTTGGTCGATCCTGCAGACGGCATGGCCGAGGTTCTCAAGAAGCGCGGCAAGGCCATGCGCGCAGCCAACTTCTACCTCCACAAGGCGGCGACGACGCGCCACGGGCGACCCTTTCTCTCCGAGGCTCTCAGAGAGCACTCACTCACGTGCCAGGCATGGCTGAGCGGCGCGCTCGCTCGACCGTTCGGCGGCACCACGGTAGCGATCACCCATTTTGCGCCGACGCTGGCCAGCGCCGACCCTCGCTATGGGCTCACGCCCGGCACCGCCGGCTTCTGCAATTCGCTTGACGAACTCCTGCCGAAGGCGGATCTGTGGCTACACGGACACCTGCATTGCCCATTCGACTACGTCAAGGACGGCTGCCGCGTCGTCGCCAATCCTCTGGGCTACGTCGGCAAGGGGGAGCAGGAAGGCTTCAAGCCCGATCTGTTGATCGACGTGCCACAACATCCCGGGCCTCGATCACGAAGCTGAACTATTCGCCGTGCGCAGCCGCCAGGCACTCGGCGAACAGCTGCGTCGCTCGCGAGGGTTGCGGCGATCGACGCAGCAAGCTGACGAACCGGCAGGCATAGCGAAAGCGCTGGGGCGCCACCGCCTGCATGCGGCCATGCCGCTCGAAGCTTTCCGCGTAGTGATCGGGCAGAAAACCCAGGTAGCGGCCCGAGAGGATCAGCGTCGCGATCGCCTCCTGGTCGAAGCCGGTGGCCACACGCGCCAGCCGCGCCCGGTGGCTGAGCTCCATGTTGGGTGAGTGATAGCCCAGGCCGGCGAACGAGTGGGCCCGGAGCTTCGCCCAGGTGAGCCCCTGGTGTCGGGCGCCGAAGAGCGGGTGATCGGCGCCGCAATAGAGCAGCATGGTCTCGCCGAACAGTTCGGCGTAGGCCAGGCTCCTCGAATTGCGGTGCGCCGGAATGATGCCGACGTGGAAGCTGCCGTCGATGATGCCGCGCTCGATGGCGTTGATCGACGCCACGTGCATGCTGAGACGCACCCCGGGCGCCTCGGCGGCAAAGCGCGCAATCGCCTCGCCGATATGCGCCTGCGGATTGCTGGCCGTCTTGTCGAACACCGCCACCTCGAGCTGTCCGCCCATGCGGTGATGGATGTCGTCGATGCTGCTGCGAAACGCGTCGACCGAGGCCAGCAGCCGCAGCGTCTCCTCGTACACGCGCTGCCCCTCTGCCGTGGGCGCGAAACCGGCGCGCCCGCGGCGGCACAGCACCATGCCCAGCCGCGTCTCCAGGTCCTTGATGTGGCGGCTCACGGTGGAGGTGCCGATGTTGAGTTCGAGCTCGGCCGCCGCCATGCCGCCGCATTCGATCACGCTCTTGAAGACCTTGAGCAGGCGCAGGTCCATGTCGCTCAGCTGGCCGAGCACGGCGCGATTCTTGGGGCTGGTTTTTACTTTCATGAATCGTCAAGTGAACATTGATATTGCGCCATTTGCAAGACCATTGTCGAGCCCAACAATGCACCATCCCCACCACCGAGGCCCGTGCGAACACGCGGGAATGCCATGACCCTCCTGACCGCAAAGTCCCAGACTTCCCCCGTGCGCACCGACGCCGCCTGGCTCGATGCCCACTGGATGCCCTTCACCGGCAACCGCAACTTCAAGGCCGATCCGCGCATGATCGTGGAGGCCAAGGGCGTCTACTTCACCGACGGCGACGGGCGCAAGGTGTTCGACGGCCTGTCCGGCCTGTGGTGCTCGGGTCTGGGCCACGGACGCCCTGAGATCACCGAAGCGGTCAGCCGCCAGATCGCGAAACTCGACTACGCGCCGGCCTTCCAGCACGGCCACCCGCAATCGTTCGAGCTCGCCAACAAGCTGAAGGAGCTCACGCCCGCAGGGCTCGACTACGTGTTCTTCACCGGCTCCGGCTCGGAGGCCGCCGACACCTCGCTGAAGATGGCGCGCGCCTATTGGCGTGCCAAGGGCCAGGCCAGCAAGACCCGGCTCATCGGCCGCGAGAAGGGCTACCACGGTGTCAATTTCGGCGGCATCTCGGTCGGCGGCATCGGCGGCAACCGCAAGACCTTCGGCCAGGCCGTGGAGGCCGATCATTTGCCGCACACCCAGCTCGCTGCGAACACCTTCAGCCGCGGCATGCCGGCTCATGGCGCCGAACTCGCCGACCGCCTGCTCGACCTGATCGCGCTGCACGATGCCTCCAACATCGCGGCGGTGATCGTCGAGCCCATGTCCGGATCGGCCGGCGTGGTCGTCCCGCCGCAGGGCTACCTGCAGCGCCTGCGCGACATCTGCACCGCGCACGGCATCCTGCTGATCTTCGACGAGGTCATCACCGGCTTCGGCCGCTGCGGCGCCATGACCGGCGCCGATGCCTTCGGCGTGGTGCCGGACATCATGAACGTCGCCAAGCAGGTCACCAACGGCACGCAGCCGCTCGGCGCCGTGATCGCGAAGAAGGAGATCTACGACACCTTCATGGCCGCCGGCGGCCCGGACTACATGGTCGAGTTTCCGCATGGCTACACCTACTCTGCGCATCCCGTGGCCTGCGCGGCGGGTGTGGCTGCGCTCGAGGTGCTGCAGAAGGAAGACATGGTCGGCCGCGCGAAGGCGCTGGCACCGCACTTCGAGAATGCCGTGCACAGCCTCAAGGGCGCGAAGCATGTGGCCGACATCCGCAACTACGGACTCGCGGCCGGCATCACGCTCGCACCCGTCCCCGGCGAACCCGCGCGCCGGCCGTACGAAGTGGCGATGGCCTGCTGGAAGAAAGGCTTCTATGTGCGCTACGGCGGCGACACGATCCAGCTCGCGCCGGCCTTCGTGACCGAGAAGGCCGAGATCGATCGCCTCGTCAACGCACTGGGCGACGCGCTCGCAGAGACGGCCTGACGAAGCCGGGGCGGTTCCGGCCGATCGGCCGAACCGCGCGATGAGGCAGGCGCGATGGGCATCCTCCGTGCGCACCCTATGATCGGCGCGCATCGGCAGCAGAGGGATACGCGTGCTCAACGGCTTGTGGCTTGGCTTTTTTCTGGCGGCGACGGCGGCCGCGCTCGGGCGCTGGCTGATCGGCGGCGACGCGGGCGTGTTCGCGGCGCTGGTCGAAAGCCTGTTCGCGATGGCCAGGCTCTCCGTCGAGGTGATGGTGCTGCTGTTCGGCACGCTCACGCTGTGGCTCGGCCTGTTGCGCATCGCCCAGGCAGCCGGCCTGGTCGATGGGCTCGCGCGGCTGCTCGGCCCGCTGTTCAAGCGGCTGATGCCGGAGGTACCGGCCGGCCATCCGGCGCTCGGCCTCATCACGCTCAACTTCGCCGCCAACGCGCTGGGCCTGGACAACGCCGCGACGCCGATCGGCCTGAAGGCCATGCGCGAATTGCAGGCGCTCAATCCGAGTGCCACCACGGCCAGCAATGCACAGATCCTGTTCCTGGTACTCAACGCGTCCTCGCTGACGCTGCTGCCGGTCACGATCTTCATGTACCGCGCGCAGCAGGGCGCCGCCGATCCGACGCTGGTGTTCCTGCCGATCCTGCTCGCGACCAGCGCCTCCACGCTGGTCGGCCTGTTGTCGGTCGCCTTCGTGCAGCGCCTGAAGCTGTGGGATCCGGTGGTGCTGGCCTATCTGGTTCCAGGCGCCCTGCTGCTCGCCGGCTTCATGGCGCTCTTGGCCACGCTGTCGGCTGCGGCGCTCGCCTCGCTCTCGTCGCTGCTGGGCAACCTCGTGCTCTTCGGCCTGATCGTCGCCTTCCTGCTGGCCGGCGCGCTGCGGCGCGTCAAGGTCTACGAGTGCTTCATCGAGGGCGCGAAGGAAGGCTTCGACGTCGCGAAGAACCTGCTGCCCTACCTGGTCGCGATGCTGTGCGCGGTCGGCGTGCTGCGTGCATCAGGCGCGCTCGACATGGTGCTCGGCGGCATCCGTTGGGCGGTCGGGCTGACCGGCTGGGACGCGCGCTTCGTCGACGCGCTGCCGACGGCACTGGTCAAGCCCTTTTCCGGCAGCGCGGCGCGCGCGATGCTGATCGAGACCATGAAGACCCAGGGCGTCGACAGCTTTCCCGCGCTGGTCGCGGCGACCATCCAGGGCAGCACCGAGACCACCTTCTACGTGCTGGCCGTGTACTTCGGCGCCGTCGGCATCCAGCGCGCGCGGCACGCAGTGGGTTGCGCGTTGCTCGCGGAGTTCGCCGGCGTGGTCGCCGCGATCGGCGTCGGCTACTGGTTCTTCGGCTAGAGAGCCGGCGACAGCATGGCCGGGGCCGATCGGCCAGAATAGGCCTTCACTCTTCCGCATCCTCGTGACCGCTACTGTCCGGGCGCAGCCGCCCACCTTCTCCTCGGACGAATTCCGCGATGCCCTCGGCATGTTCGCCACGGGCGTGACCGTCGTCACGGCGCGCTCGGCCGGCGGCGCGTTGGTCGGCCTCACGGCCAATTCCTTCAATTCGGTCTCGCTCGATCCGCCGCTGGTGCTGTGGAGCCTGGCGCGCAGCGCGGCCTCGATGGCGGCATTGAGCACCGGTTCGCACTACGCGATCAACATCCTCGCGGCCAGCCAGAAGGACCTGGCAGAGCGTTTCGCGACGAAGGACATCGACCGCTGGGCCGAAGTCGTCTTCAGCGAAGGCCTCGGCGGTGCGCCGGTGCTGGTCGGCGCGGCAGCCAGCTTCGAGTGCTTCAACCGCAGCCGCTACGACGAGGGCGACCACGTGATCTTCGTCGGCGAGGTCGAGCGCTGCACCCACACACCGGGCGCCTCGCCGCTGCTGTTCCACGGCGGCCGCTTCTACACCGAGCATCCGCTCTGATGGCCGGGCGCGGCCGGCGTCCAGGCCATTTCGCACGAGCGGGCTACGATCGGTGGATGCCACCTCGTCCAGCCAGCCGGTTTCCGCTGACGCCGCGCGCCTGCCGCAACGCAATGGCGGCGCTGCTCGCGACGGCCTGCACGGCGTCGGTGGCGCTCGCACAGACCACCGAGACCGCCGCAAGTCCCGAAAAGAAGAACTGGTTCGACGACCCGTTCCTGCAGATCGCTTCCGGCGCACGCGGCTGTCCCGTTCCCGAAGGCCCGCTCTACACCGAGGCGGAACGGCGCGAGCAGATCCATTCGCGGCTCGAGCGCGGCACCACCTGCTGGCTCGCCGGCCAATGCGCCGACAGCAATGCGTACCGCTACGACAAGCCGCTCGCGCCGAAGGTGCAGGCCGCGCTGGCGACGGTCCCCGGCGCGCGGCGCAGCAGTGTCTGGGCCATCATCCAGCGGCGCTGGATCTACCTGCAGGGCTGCGTGCCTTCAGAGGCTGTCGCGCATCGGCTGGAACGCGCCGCGCGCGCGGTGCCGGACGTGGAACTCGTCGTGCCCGACCTGATGGTCGGCACCCACGGCAAGCCGCCCTACGCCGTCGCAGCATCATGGCAAGCGTCGAAGGACAAGCGCCCGCCGCACAACAAGACAAACAACGAATGATCGAACGCAAGGACCACCTCGATACTCGCGCCATCGCCCTTCTGATCGCCTGCTGCGCATTCTGGGGACTGCAGCAGATCCTGATCAAGACCACCACCGCCGAGGTTCCGCCGCTGTGGCAGGCATCGATCCGCATGGCCGGCGCGGTCGTGCTGTTGTGGCTCTGGTGCGCATGGCGCCGCGTGCCGCTTTTCGAGCGCGACGGCACCTTGCCCGGCGGGCTGCTCGCAGGGCTTCTGTTCGCGGCCGAGTTCGTCTGCATCTACATCGGGCTGCAGCACACTTCGGCTTCGCGGCTCACCGTGTTCCTCTATACCGCGCCCTTCGTGGTCTCGCTGCTGCTGCCGCGTTTCGTGCCGGCCGAGCGGCTGCGCGGCGTGCAGTGGATCGGGCTGGCGATCGCTTTCGCGGGCGTGGTGCTCGCCTTCAGCGAGAGCTTCGGCCACAGCAGTTCGCGCCAGCTGCTCGGCGATGTGATCGCGTTGGGTGGCGGCCTTGCGTGGGGGCTGACGACGCTGGCGATCCGCGCCACCAGGCTCGCGACGGCCAGTGCCGAGAAAACGCTGTTCTATCAAATCACCGTCACGGCGCTGGTCTCGCCGCTGCTGTCGCTGCTCCTGGGCGAGCAGTGGGGCTGGTCGTACTCGGGCTATGCCTGGTTCTCGATCGCGCTGCAAACCACCATCGGTGCCTTCGCGAGCTATCTGGCCTGGATGTGGATGCTGCGGCACTACCCGGCCACGCACATCTCGTCGTACACGTTCCTCGCACCGGTTTTCGCGCTGGTGTTCGGCGTGGTGCTGCTGTCCGAACCGCTCACGCTGCGCCTGGCGCTGGCGCTCGCGGGCGTGGCGTTCGGCATCGTGCTGGTGAACCGGCGCGCGAGTCCGAAGGCATGAAGACGCTCGAACGCTTCATGTCGCGCACCGGTCTTTTCAATTCTTGACACCTCGCCATGACAGATGAAACCGAAGCCCCCAGCCCGATCCAGCAAGCCACCCTTTGGAGCGACGAACTCTGGACCGCGCGCGTCATCAAGAACGAGGACGACGACGGCTGGGCCGTCTCGATGACGCGGCAGGGCGACCCGGAACCCGCATTGGTCGGGCCATGGACCATGGGCCGCGACAAGAAGAATCCCAAGCCGCTCGATGCGCCGGCCTTCCACACGCTCGTCAAGACGGCGTCCGAGGTGCTGCGCCGCCACGAGCAGCAATTGCACGCGCGGCTCAACAGGAGCGTGAGCGTCGGCGCGGGATCGGAACGCATCCGCGTCTCGCTGCGGATCGTGCCCGACGAAGACAATCCGCATGCGGTGCTCAGCGCCCTCGATGAACTCGGCGCCGAACTGGGCGAGGCGCGTGTGCGGCCCGATTTCAGGCTCAGCGCCGACAGCGCTGCCGCGTGGATCGAGAGCGGCTTCCAAAAGCCGCGCTGAACGCGATCCGACGACAAGCCGCGCGCCGATGCGTGTTCTGGTCTACGCTCGGCCATGCCTCTTTTTCCTGCCGCTCTTCTTTTCCTGCACCTGCTCGCCGCCGCCTTCTGGGTCGGCGGCATGGCCGCGATGCATTTCTCGGTCCGGCCCGCCGCCGTCGCGACGCTGGAGCCGCCGCAGAGGCTGGCCTTCATGGCAAATGCGCTGTCGCGCTTCTTCTTCGGCGTCTCGATCGCGATTGCAAGCTCGCTCGCCAGCGGGCTGCTGCTGGTCTGGACGATGGGCGGCTTCGCGCGCGTGCACTGGAACGTGCACGCGATGCTGGGCGTCGGCCTGGTGATGATGGCGCTGTTCCTGCACGTGCGCTTCGCGCCCTACCCGCGCCTGCTGCGCGCCGTCGCGGCGCGCGAATGGCCGGTGGCGGCCGCGAACCTGAACACCATCCGCAAGCTGGTTGTCGTCAATCTCGCGCTCGGCGTGCTGGTCTTCGTCCTCGCGATCGTCGGCCAGGCGTTCTGAGCGCGGCTCAGGCCTGGCGAAAGGTCTCGAGGATCCGCAGCACGCTCTCGGTCGCCCCGTCCTGCGACGCGCGCGGCCGATGCGCGATACCGAGGCGGCGCACGAGCCGCGGGCTCAGTGGCAGCACCTGCAAGCGCTCGTCCAGGCGTTCGTCGTCCGTCTTGTTCAGCGGCAGCACGGCCGCCCCGTAGCCGGCCGCAACGAGGCTGCGCATCGCGGCGTCGTAGTTGAGTTCGATGCGTGCGCGCGGCACCTCGCCGGCGGCGGCGAACCATTCCATGGTGAGCCGGTACATGTGCGTGCTCGCGTCGTTGAAGATCAGCGGCTGTGCGGCCAGCCATGACGGTGTCACACGCTTCGGCGCCTGCCACTTGCGCGGCACGAAGGCCATCATCGGCTGGCTGCGCCAGCGCGTGACCACGATGTCGCGCAGCGGCGGCTGCGGCACCGCGACCAGGCCGATATCGAGCGTGCCGGTCGCCAGGCGCGACATCGCCTCGGTCGAGCCGAGGATGCTCACCTCGACATCGATGCCGGGGTTGCTGGCCTCCAGCGCTTCGAGCACCTGCGGCAGCAGGTCGACCACCACGCCGGTCGAGGTGCCGAGCCGCACGCGGCCCAGGCGGCCTTCGGCCTGACGCCGCACGGCATCGACCGCATCGTCGGCATCGCGCAGCAGCCGACGCGCGCGCTCCACCAGCGCGGCGCCGGCAGCGGTCGGCGTGATGCGGCGGCTGCCGCGCACCACCAGCCTGGCACCGAGCCGCGATTCGAGTTCGCTGATGTGCAGGCTGACGGTAGGTTGCGCGAGGTGCAGCGCCTGGGCCGCGGCGGAGAAGGTACCGAGGTCGACGATGGACACCAGCGTACGCAGCTGATCGAGGTTGAGTTGTCGCATCAGGAAAGCTGATCAGTCGCTACAGAAATCTCAACTTCCACGATAGCACGCCAGACCGGAAGATGGGCGCCTTGTCAGGAGCCGAGTCATGTCACAGAGGAAACCCACCGTCGCCATTCTTCTTTTCCAGGCGATCGCCCGCACGCTGCGCTGCAGGCGTGACCAGCGGCTGCTGGCCGCGATGAGCGAGCGCGAACTGCAGGATCTGGGTGTCGGGCGCAGCCAGATACCCGGGCTGCTGCGGGGCCTGCCGCGCCAGGGCGGCTGCACGATCTGGTGAAGCGCCGCGCGCCTCAGCGATGCCGCGGCGCCGCGTCGTGCGCGACCGATCCGTGGGCCGTGTGCTGCGGATGCCGGGCAAGCAGCGCGCAAGTGACGCCGTTGGTCCAGCCGAAGCCGTCCTGCAGCGGATATTCGCCGCCGCCGCCGCCGGCCGAGCTTTCGTGCTCGACCACGCGCAGTGCGTACTTCTCGACCAGCTTGCCTTCGCGCTCGTACACCGCCGCGACGGTCGCCAGCCAGCGCTTCGCGAGGGTCGCGGACAGCGCCTCCTGCCCATAGTCGGCGAAACCGCAGATCGCCATCCACTGCAGCGGCGCCCAGCCGTTGGGCTGATCCCATTGCTGGTCGCTCGGACACTCGGTGGTCGCGAGGCCGCCGTGGGCGAGCAGCCGCTTCGACACCGTCTCGGCCAGTGCCTGCGCCTGGGCCGGCTCGGCCAGACCGACGAACAGCGGCACGACGCAGGCCGCGGTGAGACAGGTTCGCCGCACGCCCTGCTGCCAGTCGTAGTCGAAGAAGGCGGCCTGCTTCGGATCCCAGAAGTGCTCGACGATCGCGGCCTTGCGCTGCCTCGCGCGCTCGGTGAATTCGTCCGCGGTGCTGATGTAGCCGCTGTCCCCCGCGAGCTCGGCGATCTTGCTTTCGAGCTTGTAGAGAAAGGCGTTGAGGTCCACCGGCAGGATTGACGTGGTGCAGATGCTCGCCAGCGATGCCGCGCTGCCGGCACGCACCGGCGCGGCCGCGTGCGGCGTGCCGCGCGGCGCCGGCTCGCGCAGCCAGCGGGTGCTGAAGTCCCAGCCCGACTCGCAGGCCGCGCGCAGGTCGCGGTACACCTCGGCCGCATCGCGGTCGGCCGCGCGGGCGGTGGACACGTCTTCCAGCCAGGACTCCTCGCGCGGCGTGTCGCGGTCGTCCCAGTGGCGGTTGAGCAGCGTGCCGTCCGCGAGGCGCACCACGCGGCCGCGTGCGGCGCCCGGCGGCAGGCCCTCGCTGCCGTTCATCCAGTAGGCATGCTCCTGGCGCAGCTGCGGCAGGAAGTGGCGCTGCCCCACGACGCCGTACTGCTCGGCGAGCTCGACCATCAACGCGAACAGCGGCGGCTGCGAGCGGCTCAGGTAGTAGCTGCGGTTGCCGTTGGGCACGTGGCCGTAGGTGTCGATGAGGTAGGCGAAGTTCTCCACCATGTCACGCAGCAATTGCAGATGGCCGCCCGGAACGAGGCCTAGCATGGTGAAGTACGAATCCCAGTAGTAGAGCTCTCCGAAGCGTCCGCCCGGCACCACGTAGGGATGCGGCAGCTGGAGCAGCGAGGCACGCGGCGGATGCGCCTTCGGATGGCGGGTCAGGACGTTCCAGAGGTCTTCGATGTGCGCGGCGATCGGCTGACCCGGCACCGAGGTGTATTCGCTGGGCGCAGACCGGATGACCCGGAAGTGCGCATGCACGAAGGCCGCCAGATCGAAGCCCGGCGCATGGCGTGCTGCGCGGTAGGCATCGAGGATCGCGGCCGGCTCGTCGTGCGGGGCGCAGTCCACGAAGGTCTTGCTGTCGGGGAACACGCGCGCTTCCTGCACCGCGACGAAGAATTCCTGGTAGCGGTCACCGGGGGTGAGCGTGTCGGGCGCGGGTGCCTTGGCCGCTTCCGACGAGCGCCGCGTGTCGCTGGGGGCACCCATGCCGTCGACCAGCGCCTTCTTGTGCAGGAGTTTCATGAGCCCGATGATGACCGGAAGCCGAAACCCGATAGACCGCTTCCGTGCTCAGGCGTTCCCGGCCATGGCGGATTCCGTCAGACCACCCCGGCCGCGCGCAGCGCCCGCCGCTCGGCCACATCGAGGCCCAGCTCGGCCAGCACCTCGTCGGTGTGCTGGCCCAGGGCCGGCGGTGCATGGCGCAGCACGGGCGGCGTCGCCTGCAGGCGCAGCGGACTCGCGACGCCGAAGATCTGCCCGATGCCGTCGCCCGCGTCGCGCGGCAGCGAGATGGCCAGGCCGCGTGCCTTCACCTGTTCGTCGTCGAAGGCCTGCGCGATGTCGTTGATCGGGCCGCAGGGCACGGCCTTGTCCTCGAGCAGCGCGATCCATTCGGCCGTGGTGCGCGTGCGCGTCACGGCCTCCATCTGCGGAATCAGCACCTCGCGGTGCCGCACACGCAGCGTGTTGGTGGCGAAGCGCGGATCGGCAGCCCAGTCGGCATGACCGGCGGCGTCGCAGAAACGCGCGAACTGGCCGTTGTTGCCGATGGCCAGCAGCATCGCGCCGTCCTGGGTGTGGAAGTCCTGGTAGGGCGCGAGGCTGGGATGGCTGTTGCCCTGGCGCTTCGGCGCGACGCCGGTGTTGAGGAAGGCGCTGGCCTGGTTGGCGAGGATCGCCATGCCGACGTCGAGCAGCGCCATGTCGATGTGCTGGCCCTCGCCGGTGCGATGCCGCACTTCGAGCGCGGCCAGGATCGCGGTGCTGGCGTAGACGCCGGTGAACAGGTCGGTCAGCGCCACGCCGACGCGCAGCGGCCCGCCGCCCGCTTCTTCGTCGGGACGGCCGGTGATGCTCATCATGCCGCTGGTGGCCTGGATCATCAGGTCGTAGCCGGCGCGCGTGGCGTGCGGGCCGTCGTGGCCGAAGCCGGTCACGCTGCAGTAGACGAGACGCGGATTGATGGCGCGCAGGCTCTCGTAGTCGAGCCCGTACTGCCTGAGCCCGCCGGTCTTGAAGTTCTCGACCAGGATGTCGCTCTGCGCGGCCATCTGCTTGAGCAGCGCCTGGCCTTCGGGTGCGGCCATGTCGATGGTGACCGAGCGCTTGTTGCGGTTGCAGGCCGTGAAGTAGGTGGCCTGGTTGGTGTCCCGGCCCTCGGCGTCCTTCAGGAAGGGCGGGCCCCAGGTGCGCGTGTCGTCGCCGACGCCGGGACGCTCGATCTTGACCACGTCGGCCCCCAGGTCCGCGAGGATCTGCGTGCACCACGGGCCCGCGAGCACGCGGGAGAGATCGAGAACCTTGAGGCCCGCGAGGGCGCCTTCCCTGGGCGCAGTCATCTCAGTTCGCGAACGCTGCGATGCCGGTCTGGGCACGGCCGAGGATCAGCGCGTGGATGTCGTGCGTGCCCTCGTAGGTGTTGACCACCTCGAGGTTGACCAGATGCCGCGCCACGCCGAACTCGTCGCTGATGCCGTTGCCGCCCATCATGTCGCGCGCCAGGCGTGCGATGTCGAGCGCCTTGCCGCAGGAGTTGCGCTTGAGCAGCGAGGTGACCTCGACCGACGCCGTGCCCTCGTCCTTCATGCGGCCGAGGCGCAGGCAGCCCTGCAGGCCGAGCGTGATCTCGGTCTGCATGTCGGCCAGCTTCTTCTGGATCAATTGATTGGCCGCGAGCGGGCGGCCGAACTGCTTGCGGTCGAGCGTGTACTGGCGCGCACGGTGCCAGCAGTCCTCGGCGGCGCCGAGCGCGCCCCACGAGATGCCGTAGCGCGCGGAGTTGAGGCAGGTGAACGGGCCTTTGAGACCTTGCACTTCGGGGAATGCGTTCTCCTCGGGGCAGAACACGTTGTCCATCACGATCTCGCCGGTGATGCTGGCGCGCAGGCCGACCTTGCCGTGGATCGCCGGCGCCGACAGGCCCTTGGCGCCCTTCTCGAGCACGAAGCCGCGGATCGGGCCGACCTGGCCGCTCTCGCTCACTTCCTTGGCCCAGACCACGAACACGTCGGCGATCGGGCTGTTGCTGATCCACATCTTGGCGCCCGTCAGCGAATAGCCGCCGGCCACCTTCTTGGCGCGCGTGACCATGCTGCCGGGGTCGGAACCGTGGTCGGGCTCGGTCAGGCCGAAGCAGCCGATCCACTCGCCGGTGGCGAGCTTGGGCAGGTACTTCTGCTTCTGCGCCTCGGTGCCGAATTCGTTGATCGGCACCATCACCAGCGAACTCTGCACGCTGGCCATCGAGCGGTAGCCGGAGTCGACGCGCTCGACCTCGCGGGCGATGAGGCCGTAGCACACATAGTTGAGGCCGGGGCCGCCGTACTGCTCGGGGATGGTCGGACCGAGCAGGCCGAGCGCGCCCATCTCGCGGAAGATGGCCGGATCGGTCTCGCCGTTGCGGAAGCCGTCGAGCACGCGCGGTGCGAGGCGTTCCTGGCAGTAGGCATTGGCGGCATCGCGCACCATGCGTTCGTCGTCGGTGAGTTGCTGGTCGAGCAACAGCGGGTCTTCCCAGTGAAAGGCGGCGTGGGCCATGCGAGGTCTCCGTAAGGGCTTGAGGTTGGCACCGATCGTAAGCGCCAGACGGTGCGAGCGCAAACGAGGATTCGACACTCAGTTATGCGCTTTGCGCACTTGATCGGATAATCGCAGTGCAAGGCTTCATTGGTGAGCGTGTCGTCTCGCCATGTCACTCCCGCATACCATGCGCCGAAAAATCCCGTCGACCCAGGCCCTGATCTGCTTCGAGGCAGCCGCGCGCCACGAGAGCTACACCCGCGCCGCGCAGGAACTCGCGCTGACGCAGAGCGCCGTGTCGCGCCAGATCACGGCACTCGAAGACTTCCTCGGCCTGGCGCTGTTTCGCCGCACCCGCCACGGCGTGGCGCTGACGCCGGCCGGTGCCGACTATGCGCGCCAGATCGCGCGCCAGCTCGACACCATGGAGCGCGACACGCTCGACACCATGGCACGCCAGGGGTCGGGCGGTTCGCTCCAGCTCGCGGCGGTGCCGACCTTTGCGACGCGCTGGCTGATTCCGCGCCTGCCCGACTTCGCGGCGAAGCATCCGGACATCACGGTGCACATCGAGACGCGCACCCGCCCCTTTCTCTTCACCGACACCACCTTCGATGCCGCGCTCTACGCCGGCACGCCGGCGCAGACGGCCAACTGGGCCGGCACGCAGTCGACCGTGCTGCTGCCCGAGGACGTGGTGCCGGTCTGCAGCCCGGCGCTGATCGCGCCGCGCAAGACGCTCTCGCCGGCCGCGGTCGCGAAGCAGCCGCTGCTGCAACAGAGCACGCGGCCCGACGGCTGGCGCCAATGGTTCGACGCGCAGCAAGTCGATGCGCCGCGCGCGCACAGCGGCCCGCGCTACGAGCTGTTCTCGATGCTGGCGATCGCCGCCGCGCACGGCCTCGGCGTGGCGCTGATGCCGCGCATGCTGATCGAGGCCGAGCTCGCGCGCGGCGAGCTGGTGGTGGCTTGCGACCGGCCCTTGCGCGGGGAGCGCAGCTACTTCCTGGTGACGCCCGCATCGCAGGACGAACGGTCCGCGCTGGTGCTGTTCCGCCAGTGGCTGCTGGCGCAGTCGGCAGGCGGCCGTATGGCTTAAGCGCTATAGGACGCCACCGCGCCGCGGCGTAGATTGCGCCGAGACCGCCGATCAGGAGCGCCCCCATGTTCTACGATCATCAAGCCTTCGTCGCCGCCTACGAGCAATCCTTCTCCAAGCTCACCGCATCGCAGTACCAGGGCCTGGACCAGCTGCTGAGCTTCGTGCAGCTCGACCCCGACATCGACGACGACCGCCGGGTGGCCTACATGCTGGCCACGGTCAAGCACGAGTGCGCCAACACTTTCCAGCCGATCACCGAGTTCGGCGCCGATTCGTACTTCGCGAAATACGAGTCAGGCACCGCGATCGGCCGTCGTCTCGGCAACACCCAACCAGGCGACGGGCTGCGCTTCAAGGGCCGCGGCTACGTGCAGATCACGGGCCGCGCCAACTACCTCAAGCTCGGGCAGGCCGTGAACCTGGGCACGGCCTTCATCGACCAGCCGACGCGGGTGCTGGAGCCGGTCAACGCGTACCGCATCATGTCGGTCGGCATGCGCAAAGGCCTTTTCACCGGCAAGAAGCTGTCGGACTACATCGGCGACGCGGGCGTCGACTATGTCGCGGCGCGCCGCATCATCAACGGCCAGGACAAGGCCGTGGAGATCGCGGCCTACGCCACGACGCTGCAGGACGCGCTGACCCAGGCGCGCATCGATTAGGGCGCGCGGCGCGTCGTCAGCGGCCATAGAGGCCGACGACGCTCTGCCCGCCCAGCGCATGGCCCTTGAGCGCGGCAAACAAGGCATCGCGCGTCAAGCCGGCCGGCAACGCACCGGGCGCGAGATCGGAAGCGACCACGGTCAAGGTGTAGTGGTGCGGCAGATCGCCGGCCGGCGGGCACATGCCGCGATAGGCCGCGGCGCCCGCGACGTTCGGTCCGATCGTGAAGCCGGCAGCCGCCTCGGCCTCGCCCGCCTTGAGTTCGCCGCGTCCGGCCGGGATGTTGTAGGCGACCCAGTGCGACACGCCGAGGCCGTTCGCGCCGTCCGGGTCCGAGAGCAGCACGGCGACCGATTGCGCCTTGGCGGGCAGGCGGCTCCAGGCCACGGGCAGCGAGACGTTCCTGCCGCCGCAATCACCGAGGCCGGCGTGCTCCGCCGGAATGCGGCCGTTGTCCGCAAAGGCGCTGGAGGTCACGCGCATGCCCGTTGCGGTAGTGCCAGGCGGCATGACGGTGCAGGCTGCCACGAGGCCCGCGAGGGCGACCACAGAGATCGGCAGAAGGGCGGACCGGACAACGGGGTGCAGGCGAAGACGAGGCATGGGGGCTCCTGGTGGGCCGCGGCGGCGATCCGGTGACTTCAACGGAATGAGGCGAGATTCGCGCCCGGATCCTAGGGTGAATCCGCATCGGCCGCTGTAGTCGGTTCGCCCGAAGCACGCCCGGCGAGGCGCCAGCGCAGCCTATGCCGCTGCGAAAGCCAGCGCGCCCGTTTCCAGCAGCGACTTGAGATTGGAAAGTATGCGCGGCCAGCCGCCGGAAACGGCCTCGATGAATTTCGAGCCTTCCCGTTCGATGCTGTGCGTGATGGTCAGCTTGACCGCGCCGTCCGCCGGCTCCAGCGCCATCGTGCAGCGCGACCAGCCCTCGGCCTTCATCTCCGGCTTGAATTCGTTGCGCCACTTGATGACGAGGCGCCGCGGCGCGTCGGCCTCGACGATCTCGCCCGTGTCGGCGATGCG
Source organism: Variovorax sp. SRS16 (assembly GCF_901827165.1). NCBI lineage: Bacteria > Pseudomonadati > Pseudomonadota > Betaproteobacteria > Burkholderiales > Comamonadaceae > Variovorax > Variovorax sp. SRS16. Next base: position 146,424 of record NZ_LR594666.1, on the reverse strand, counting down.
GCCATCGGGAAACACGAGTTGCCAGGACGAACCCGGCTTCCATTCGGAGCGGGCCTCGACGCCGAACCAGTACTGTTTCGTGAACTCCGGGCTGGTGAGCGCGGCCCACAGTTCCTCGGGCGTCGTACGGATGTAGGTGACGTAGACGAAGGTCGAATCATTCATGGCGTTTGCCTTCCAGGTTTCGTTTCAGGGCATGCAAGGCCTCGAGGCGAGGCTTGTCGAACTTGCGGACCCAGCGCATGTAGATCTCGTGCAGCGGCACCGTGTTGAGGAAGTGCAGCTTCTCGCGGCCGCGCCAGGTGATCGCAACCAGGCCTGCCGCCTCGAGCAGGCCCAGGTGCTGCGTCACCGCCTGGCGCGTCATGTCCAGGTGCTCGCACAGTTCGCTCAACGTTTGTCCGTCGCCCGCATGCAGCGAGTCCAGGAGCTTGCGTCGGCTGGGATCTGCCAGCGCCTTGAAGAGCAGGTCGGTGTCGTCCATGCGGTGATTGTCGGCATGGGTTCAGTATATGCAAGTAAATGCCTGCATGTCAATGCGCGGCGAACCGCGGCCATGTCCTCGGGATCGATCGGCGTCTCGGCGCCTAGCGGCCGACGACCGACCAGCCCGCTTGCTGGTTCGTCTTGTCGTTTTCGTATTCCCAGCGCGTGCCGCAGGCATCGCACCGGTAGCTCGTGACGTTGATGGTGTGGCCGCCGTGCTCGCCATCGCTGCGCTCCACCTTGCGGCTGGACAGCTGCACGAGCTCGGCATGCCCGGGCGCGCGGCGCCAGTTGCGCTGGATGCCGGCGCAACTGGCGCACAGCACCATCTTCTTCAATTCGTCTTGTCGGTTGGACTCAGTCGCCATGGGGCTGCGGATGGCAATGCTCAGCGTGCAGTCGCCACGGTCTGGCTGATCCGGCAGTTGCCGAACTCGCAGCGCACCGGCACGACCTGGCCATTGGCGCAGGCGACGCTGTAGCGCTCGAAGCCCGGGCCCTTGGCCACCAGGGCCGCGAGCGGCGCGATGCCGCAGCGTTGCGACTTGACCAGCTTCTCGGCGTTGTAGGTGTCGACGCCGGTGGCCCGCGGCGGCGCGAGGGACCTCTGCGACGGCGGGATCCACGTGACCTTCACGGAGGGATCGGTGTTCACATAGCCCTTGCGCGCCATGCAGTTCGCGATGGAGGTTTCCTGCTTGGCGCGCCATGTGGCGCGTTGCGGCGAGTACATCCAGTAGCCGAAGCCTCCCATGGCGCCGCCGGTCCATCCGGTCGCGATCACGGTGTAGATGCCCAGGCCGGTCGAGACGACCGTCCCGATCACCGCGGTATCCAGCACGGCCAGCGCCTCGTTGTGCTCGTCCGCCCGGAAGGGAATGCTGCGCGCGCTGGCCTGGCATTTGGCGACGTCGTCGTCGTACGCCGTGGGCGCCGCGGCGGGTGTTTCGACCATGGGCACATAGTCCGCTCCGACGCCGGAACCCGGCCCTGTCGCCGGTCTCGTCGCGCATCCGCCGACGAGCATGACGATGCATGCAATGCCCACCGATTGCCTCATGGCTTCTCCTGTTTGAATCTCGACCCGGCCGACATTCAACCACACATGTTGTTACCTGTGGGCAAAGTCATCGCACGCGTGCATGCACCGGCGGCTGGGCCGTGGCATTTTTCCCCATGCCTCCTCGTCAGTGCCCGATCAGCCGCCTGGATGCAAAGTCGCGCACATGCCACGCATGTCTCGCAGAGCGCACCGTCTCAGGAACTTCAGGAACGGGAACGACCGGCCGCTGGCGCGGGCGGTCGCCACGCGCTGGATGGCGCTGACGCTGATCACGCTGGCGGTTCTCATGCTCCTGGCCGGTCTCGGCATGTTCTTCCGTTGATGCGGCGGGCGACGCCGGCGCTCGATGACAAAGGCCGCTGAATCGTGCTCGGTGCGCTGGGTTCCCTTCATTACTTCTGGCATCTGCTGACGCGTCTCGGAGAGGCACAGATCCTGCTGCCGGCTGCGCTGCTGACGACGCTGGGGCTGCTGCGACAGGCCGATGCGCGCGCGCTCGCGATCTGGTGGATCGCGTCGCTGGCCGCTGCCATTCTGGTGACGGCCGCCAGCAAGGTGGCGTTCATCGGCTGGGGCATCGGCTGGCCCGAACTGAATTTCACCGGTATCTCGGGACATGCCATGCTGGCCGCCGCCGTCTATCCGTTGCTGCTGGGCACGCTGGCACCTTCCGCATCGCGGGCGGGCCGCCCTCTCGCCGTGGCGGCCGGCTTCGGGCTGGCGCTGCTGATCGGCGTCTCGCGGGTGGTGGTCGGCGCGCATTCGGTGTCGGAGGTGCTGGGCGGGCTGATGGTGGGCGGCATCGCCAGCGCCATGGCGCTGAACTGGGAGAATCTGCCGTCCACCGGGCCGGTCAGCCCGCTCGTCCCCGCCGTGGTGGCGCTGTGGCTGATGCTGATGCCGGTTCACGCACCCGTCTCGAGGACCCACGCGATGGTGACGAAGTTCTCGCTCCTGCTCTCCGGACACAGCTTGCCCTACACACGCAGCGGCATGCTGCGCGATCTGCGGCGGCGACAGGCCGCACCGTGCAGGACACCGGCCTGCATGCCGCCGATCGCGATGCAGGGCGAGGCCTGAGCGCGCACGGGAGGCAGGAGCCCGGGCAGGCCCGAGACCCAGCGGACTACGCGCGGCGGGCAGCGAACGCGACGTACCAGTCGAGGCTGGCCGGATTCGCCATCGCCTCGCGGTTCACGACCTTCTCGATCGGCTGGCCGAGCAGCAGCTTCTTGATCGGCAGCTCCTGCTTCTTGCCCGAGAGCGTGCGCGGAATCTCGGCCACCTGGAAGATGTCGTTGGGCACGAAGCGCGGCGACAGCGAGGTCTTGATCGCGTCGTTGATCTTGCCGCGCATCGCGTCGTCCAGCGCGACGCCCTGGCGCAGCACGACGAACAGCGGCATGTAGCTGTCGCGGCCCAGGTACTCGAGATCGACCACCATCGAGTCGAGCACCTCGGGCAGGCCTTCGACGGCGCTGTAGATCTCGCTGGTGCCCATGCGCAGGCCCTGGCGGTTGATGGTGGCGTCGCTGCGGCCGTAGATGATGCAGCCGCCGTCCTCGCCGACCTTGAGCCAGTCGCCGTGGCGCCAGACGCCGGGGTAGGTGTCGAAGTAGCTGGAGAGATAGCGCGCGTTGCCCTCGTCGCCCCAGAAGTAGAGCGGCATCGACGGGATGGGCCGGGTGCAGACCAGTTCGCCGACCTCGCCGATCACCGGCCGGCCTTGCTCGTTCCAGGCCTCGACCGAGGCGCCGAGCTGGCGGCATTGCATCTGGCCCGGCACCTCGGGCAGTTCGCGGTTGCCGCCGACGAAGGCGCCGCAAAAATCCGTGCCGCCCGAAATGTTGCACCACCAGACCTGGCTCGCCCCCCAGGCTTCGCCACCCCCCCTGCCAGGGGGCGGGCCGGCCGCTTCGGGCGGCCGGGCGCGGCGGCCCTCCCGCAAGAGATCCGCTTCACGGGCTGCGCTCAATTGCGCTGTGCCCCAGCGCTGCACGTCTTCGGGCAGGGGCGAGCCGGTGCTGCCGAGCGCACGCACGCGCGACAGGTCACCGCAGGCCTCCAGGTCGAGACCGCTTTTCATGCAGTTCGCGAAGTAGGCTGCGCCGGCGCCGAAGAAGGTCACGCGGTGCCGCGCGACGAAGCGCCACAGCACGCCCCAGTCGGGCCGGTCCTTGCTGCCGGCCGGGTTGCCGTCGTAGAGGCAGATGGTCGCGCCGATGGCCAGGCCCGCGAGCTGGGAGTTCCACATCACCCAGCCGGTCGAGCTGTACCAGTGGTAGCGCTCGCCGTGGTTGTTGGCCGTGTAGCTGGCACCGATGTCGTTGTGCAGCCCGCAGGCATACATGTTGAGGATGACGCCGCCCTGCCCGTGCACGATCGGCTTGGGCAGGCCGGTGGTGCCGCTCGAATAGAGCACCCACATCGGATGGTCGAAAGGCAGCCATTCGGGTTCGAAGGCGGCGGTCTCGGCATCTTCCTGCGCCACGGCCGCGACCCAGTCGATATCGGCGGCGACCGGCTCGGCGGCATGCGGCGTCTTCAGCAACACCAGCTTCCGGACGCTGGGCAGCGCCGCACGCAATTGCGCCAGCACGCCGCTGCGGTCGAGCGGCTTGCCGCCGTAGTGCACGCCGTCGGCCGCGATCAGCACCTTCGGCTCGATCTGCCGGAAGCGGTCCACCACCGCGGCGGTGCCCATGTCGGGCGCGCACACGCTCCACACGGCGCCGATGCTCGAACAGGCGAGGAAGGCGATCATCGTTTCCGGCACGTTGGGCAGGTAGGCGGCCACGCGGTCGCCGCGCGCCACGCCCAGCCGGCGCAACGTCAGCGCGAAGGCCGCGACCTGCCGCCGCAATTCGGGCCACGCGAGTTCGCGCACCTGGCCGAGCTCGTTCTCGCTGACGATGGCCGGCATGCCCGCCGCGTGCGCCGCATTCGCGTGGCGCAGCACCTCGCGCGCATAGTTGACCTGGGCGCCCGGAAACCAGCGCGTGCCGGGCATGTGCGCGTCGGCCAGCACTGCGTCGGCCGGCGTCGGCGACCGCATGCCGTTGTAGTCCCAGATGCTCTGCCAGAAAGCGGGCTGGTCGGTGACCGACCAGCGCCACAGCGCATCGTAGGAATCGAAGGCCAGGCCGCGCGTATCGCGCAGCCAGTCCTGGTAGAGGCGGATCAGGGGGATGAAGGCGGGAGTGGGCGTAGGTGTCACGCGCCCAGCGTAACGCCCCGCATTGCACTTTTTCAATCCGGGAAAATATTGTCCGGATGCGCGGATCGTGGTGTACTTTCCGGCTAGCTGCCGCGGCCGCCGGCATGCGGCGGATGTCCATCTTTCATCCCTAAGGAGCCACCATGTCCCTGCGCATCAACGATCTCGCACCCGACTTCACCGCCAACACGACCCAGGGACCGATCCGCTTCCACGAATGGATCGGCGACAAGTGGGCCATCCTGTTCTCGCATCCCAAGGACTTCACGCCGGTGTGCACCACCGAGCTGGGCTACATGGCGAAGATCGAGCCCGAATTCACCCGGCGCAACACCAAGCTGATCGGCCTGAGTGTCGACCCGGTCGATGCGCACGATCGCTGGGCCAAGGACATCGAGGAAACGCAGGGCTACCTGCCGAAGTACCCGATGATCGGCGACACCGACCTCGCGGTCGCCAAGCTCTACAACATGCTGCCGGCCGAGGAGCCGGGCAGCTCCGAGGGCCGCACCGCGGCCACCAACGCGACGGTGCGCTCGGTTTTCGTCATCGGTCCCGACAAGCGCATCAAGCTGATGCTGACCTACCCGATGACCACCGGGCGCAACTTCGACGAGATCCTGCGCGTGGTCGATTCGATGCAGCTGACCGCGGCGCACAAGGTCGCGACGCCGGCCAACTGGAAGAACGGCGAGGACGTGATCATCGCCGGCTCGGTGTCGGACGAGGACGCCAAGAAGCTGTTCCCCGCGGGCTGGAAGTCGCCCAAGCCCTATCTGCGCGTGACCAAGCAGCCGGGCTGAGTCCCACCGGCGGCAGCCCACGGGAGCCACGCATGATCTTCGCGCAGATCGCAACCGGCGGCTGCCAGTCCTACCTCGTCGGCTGCGGCGAGACCCGTGCGGCCGCACTCATCGATCCGGAGCTGAGCCAGATCGACCACTACCTCGCGCTCGCCGCCCAGGAGGGCGTGCGCATCCGCTACCTGATCGACACCCACACGCATGCCGATCATTTCTCGGCGACCAAGGCACTGGCGCAGCAGATGAAGGTGCCGGTCGTCATGCACCGCGCGAGCCCGGCGCCCTTCGTCGACATGCGCCTGGGCGACGGCGAGATGGTGGTGCTGGGCAAACTGCGGCTGCAGGTCCTCCACACGCCGGGCCACACGGCCGATTCGATGTGCCTGCAGGTCGAGGACCGCCTCTTCACCGGCGACACCCTGCTGATCGGCGGCACCGGCCGCACCGACCTGCCGAGCGGCGATCCGGAGGCGCTCTACGACAGCCTGTTCAACCGAGTGCTGACGCTCGACCCCTCGCTCAAGGTCAATCCGGCGCACGACTACAAGGGACGCACGCACTCAACCATCGCGGACGAGATCGCAACGAACCCGCGGCTGCAGAAGCGCGAGCGCGAGGCCTTCGTCGAGATGATGCGCAGCCTCAGCCTGACCATGCCGACACACGTCACCGAGGCGCTGCGCACGAACATGAGCGGCGGCAAGACCGTGGCGCGATTGCTCGCCGAGGCGACGGCCGCCGTGCCTTTCATGTCGCTGGTCGAACTCAAGGCGCGCGTCGAGGCGCGGGAGGACAACCTGATCGTGCTCGACGTGCGCGAGCGCGATGCCTACGAGGCCGGCCACGTGCCCGGCGCGCGATTGCTGCCGCGCGGCCAGCTCGAGCTGCGCGTCAACCAGGACCTGCCCGACCCCACGCGGCGCATCCTCACCTGCTGCGAGCTCGGCTACATCTCGACCCTGGCCGCATCGACCTTGCGCGACATGGGCTTCCTGCATGCGGTCGCGCTCGATGGCGGTATGAAGGCATGGCGCGAGGCGGGCTATCCGTTGAACACCGGCCGCGAGGCCTGAGCCGGCGAACTTCTTCGACGTGGGTGTTACTCATGTCGGCATCGGCGCGGCTGCACCTGGGCCCGCATTCGAGACAAGGCTTCGCTTCGCAGCTGCATCGGCACCTCATGATGACTTCTCTTCACAACTCCGCGGCCGCCCCTGCCGGGCCGGGCGTGGCGCGGCCGCTGCGCGCAGGGGCCGGATCGCCATCCGGCGCCACGGCGCAGGCCTTGCTGGGCATGCTGTGCCCGGCGTTCGGCAGCGCGGTCGCGCACTCGGTGCTGCAGGCGCTCGGGCACGATCTTGGCAATCCGCGCGCGCTCACGCGGCAGGAGATCGAGACCGCCGTTTCGGCGGCCGAGATCAGCCGCACCGCGATGTCCGGCCTGAGTTTTCTTTCGCGCATTCTGCTGTTGGCCGAGGGCGATGGCGCGGCGTTTCATGCCTGCGTCGCCGCCGCGGGCGTCGACCCGGAGACGCTGTCCGTCGACACCCGCGCGCGCATCGACGGCGCCTTCGCGCTCGAGATGGCGGCCGCCGGTTCCGATCGGCGCGGCGTGGACCTTCGGGCTGCACAGCCGCTGATGCAGCGGGCCATCGGTTCGGTGCTCTCGCGCACCTGGTGAGGCAACGCGCTGACGCATCTCTCGTCAGAAGAACGGCACGTCGACACCGGCCGCCGCGAGCCGCGCCCGCAACGCGGCACGCGCGCGGGACAGCCGGCTGCGAACCGTACCCACAGGCACCGACAGCATGGCCGCTGCGTCCTCGTAGGCCGTTTCCTCGATCGCGACCAGTGTCAGCACTTCGCGCATTTCCCGCGGCAGCTCCGCCATCGATTCGGACAGTTGGCGCAGGGTCTGCTGCATCGACACGTTGTCTCCCGGGTCTCCATCGGGCGAGAACATGGTCGTGAGACTTTCATCGGTCTCGAAGCGATACATCCGATGGGGCGCGCGGCTGAGGTAGTTGCGCACCAGGTTCATCGCGATGCCATAGAGCCAGGTCGACAGCTCGGACTCGCCGCGGAAGCGTTCGATGGTGCGGACCGCTTCGGCGAATGCCTGCTGTGCGATGTCCTCGGCGTCGTCGGGCTGGCCGATGTGCCGCATCACGAAGCGCTGCAGGCGCACGCGGTGCCGGTCCACCAATTGGCGGAACAGCTGGTCGGTGTCGGGCGCATCGGCGTCCTGCGCGGGCTCGAAGCCATCGCGCATCGCCGCGTCCAGGATGGGCGGTTTCATCATCACCCTGAGGTACGCAGTACTTTGCGGGCAACTGGATCATTCCCGCGCAGCCGATCTGCGCCCTCGCGGCCGCGGCCTGCTCACATCTTCTGGACGATGCTCTTCAACAGGTCCGAGAGTTCCTTCAGGAGGGCGGAGTAGATGGAACCGATGATCGTGAATTCTTCTTCGTCGAACTGCAACTGGGTCAGCTGCGCCACGCTCAAGGCCGTGCCGCTGCTCGCTGCCGCGAGGTCGGCCTTCACGGCGGCTTCTGCCGATGCGATGCCCGGGCCGACCGCATCGTTGATATCAGCCAGGGTAATGCCGCTTATTGCTGCCATGGTCGCTACCTCCAAGAATGGTGAAACAGGAAATCGGAAAGGCCGGCGTGATGACTACGGAAGCCATCGACCGACCGACGGCCCTTTGCGGATGGACAGTGTTCGCAAGGTCCCGAGCGCAGCCTCGACCGCGCCCAGCGCGGCCTGGATCCGGTGGTACACCTCCGGTTCGTTGAGCAGCCTGCGTCTTGCCAGCAGCGTCGTCTGCAGATCCTGGAGCTGCGCGATCAGGCTCCGGCGCAGCTCGCCGTGCGGATCGGTACTGAGACGCTCCTGGAGTTCGAGCATGAAGATGCGTTCGACCATCGCCTACCTCGCGATCTGCCAGCGTTGCGCGCCATCGAAGACCACATCGGTGTCGCGGACCATGCTCAGCACATGGCCGTCGATCTCGCCACCGCGATTCACGCGCACGCCCTGCCGGGTCACGATGTAGGGCGCGTCGCCGCCGACGATGGTGCGCACCTCGAGCATGGCCTTGGGAACGGCCGGGGTGAGCGTGGCATGCAGCGGCAGCACATCGCCATAGGCCCGGGTGAAAGCCCGGATCAATGTCTCCCAGCGCGCCCGCTGCGTTTCGTCGACCGAGCCGGTCAAAGTCACTGTCGGCCATTCGCTGGTGAAGACCAGTTGCTGCCGCAGGCCCGCGGCATCGATGCGCCCCTTCAGATCGGCCAGCAGCTTCTCAGGCAGCATCACGTCGCTGATGTCGACGCTGCTCACGCCAGGCACGATCATCAGTGACAATTTCGCCGACTGCGCCGAGACTGCATGCCGAACGGCACCGCTCAGGCGCAACAGGCCCTTGCCGCCGTTCTCGAGCGCCAGCACGCCGTCGGAGGCGTCCTCTCTGGCGTTCAGCACCTCGTTGGCCGCCTTGGTGATTTCTTCTTCCGAGAAGAGCTTCAACGCCGGCACGGGCGTCAGATCCGCCAATCCGTCCATCAGCGTTTTCTTCTCGGTGCCGGTCGCCACGTAGCCGCTCACCAGCCACTGATCGTTGGCCTGCCGCGTGAGCGTCAATGCGTGTGCCGGATCCAGCGTGCGAAGCAGACCGGTCAGCGCCTCGGGCGGCCCGCTGCCGGGCGCCGCCACGCTCGCAAGCTCGGGCTGCGGCGCGGCGGCTCTCTCGCCGTCCAGGGCCCAGGCGAATGCGAGGCCGAGGAGTGCCAATGCGGCGATGCCCATCGCGATCAGACTGACCCCGCGCGCGCGCCGCAGCGCCGCCGGCGAAGACCGAAGTCCGCCAGCCGCAGGTGCGGCGGCGGCGCTCGATGCCGCCGTCGCGGCCTCGACCGGTGCGGAGGCCGCGTCCTTCATCGGCGCGACGGCCTGCGCATCGGGCCACGCAGCGTCGACACGATCGATGGCGATCGACACGCCGCCCAATTCGACCGGCATGCCGAGGGTAAGCACCAGTTCGTCGGCGATGGCGTTGCCCATCGCATCGCACACCGGGCCGTCCTGCGGCGCGATCCGCGCCTCTTCGCCCTGCACGACCAGCAATGCGTGCCGCTGCGCCATCCGCAGGCCGCTCAGCACGATGGCACACTCGTCGGAACACCCGATGAGATAGTCGCCGGATGCGAGCTGCAGGCGGCTGCCGGCCTGGGGGCCGTACAGCACGCGCAGCTCGATGGGCGTCGTGGTGTCGGAAGTCAGGGTCGGCTCTGGCACTGCCGTGTCCTCAGGCTTCGATCCGCGCCAAGGGCTGGATGTTGATGTCGGTCGTCAGCTCCTGGTAGGAGATGACGGGCAGCTCGTAGAGCTCCTGCTCGATCATCTTGCGCATGTAGCGCCGGATGTCCATCGAGGTCAGCAGCACCGGACGCTGGCGGCCCACCGACAGATCGCCGACGGTCTTCCTGATGTTCTCCACCAGCGTCTTCGACAGCTGGGCGTCGAGTGCCAGATAGGAACCGGCGGAGGTCTGCCGCACGGCGCCGCGCACGCTGTCCTCGACCGCCGGCGCCAGCAGGTAGGCGGGCAGGATGTTCTGTCCGCTCGAATGCTTGTGGCTGATGTGGCGCTTCAATGCCATGCGCACGTACTCGGTGAGCAGCACCGAATCCTTCTCCTTCTGGCCCCACTCGATGAGCGCCTCGCCCACCGCGCGCAGATTGCGGATCGATACCTCCTCGGACGCCAGCCGCTGCAGGATCTCGGCGATCTTGTGGATCGGCAGCACGCGCTGCAGCTCCTTGGCCAGCTCCGGAAAACGCCCTTCGAGGTTGGTGATCAACGCGCGCGTTTCCTGGATGCCGATGAAGTCGGCCGCGTACTTCTTGAGCACGAAGGCGATGTGGTAGCTCAGCACCTGCGTCGGCTCCATGAACGAGATGCCGGCGCGGCCGAGCGGGTCCTTCAGCTCGGCCGGCGTCCAGAGGGTCGGCATGTTGGGCAGGAACTTGCGATCGTTCTCGAAGGGGATCGACAGCGCGGTGAGGTTCTCCTCGGTCTCGCGCACCAGCAGGTAGCCGGCGCGCAGGCGTCCCTGCGAAACGGGAATCTCCGCCAGCAGGATCGAATAGGTCTCCGGCGGCAGGCGCGGGTTGTAGCGCAGCTGGATGCCGGGAAACACGATGCCGAGGTCGAAGTACAACGCGCGGCGGATCTTCATGAGCTCCTCGTTCAGCAGCTCGGCCGAGAACACGCTCTCGAGCGCATCGTTGACGTCCACCATCAGCGGCACGGTGAGCGTGAAGCCCTCGGTGTCGTCGGCCTTGGCGGCCGCCGCGGCGGCGCTGGCTGCCTTCGACTGCGCCGCGGCTTCCATCGCCGAGACCGTCGTCACGCGCCCCGTCTTGGCATCGACCTGCTGGCGCTCGCCGCGGATCAGCGTGTAGCCCACGGTGCCGACGAGGAATGCCAGCATCAGGAACGGAATGGCGGGCATCCCCGGAATGAGCGCGAAGCCGACCATGACGGCCATGCCGATCATCAGCGCCTTGGGCTGCGACAGCAGCTGCGTGCCGATGTCCTTGCCGACGTTGGAGGGGCCGCCGTCGGCACTGGTGACGCGGGTCACGATCATGCCGGCGCAGATCGAGATGAAGAGCGCGGGAATCTGCGCGATGAGGCCGTCCCCGATCGTGAGGATCGAATAGACCTCGACGGCTTTGCCGATGTTCATGTTGCGCTGCATCGTGCCGATCAGGATGCCGCCCAGCAGGTTCACCGCCACGATGATCAGCCCCGCGATGGCGTCGCCCTTGACGAACTTCATCGCGCCGTCCATCGAGCCGTAGAGCTGGCTCTCCTTCTCGACCAGTCCGCGACGGCGGCGCGCCTCGTCCATGTCGATCACGCCGGCGCGCATGTCGCCGTCGATCGACATCTGCTTGCCCGGCATCGCATCGAGCGAGAAGCGCGCGCCGACCTCGGCCACGCGCTCGGCGCCCTTGGTGATGACCACGAACTGAACGATGGTCAGGATCAGGATTCTGAGCCTTCTGGGCCTTTATTCGGAGAAGGCCGCGAACGTCGACATCCAGGAGGTGATGGAGGGCATCGGCGGCGAGGCGCGGCGCACGATCCACCTGGCGGAAAGTTTCATGGACATGGTGGAGGCGGAGTCGGGCGTCTATCGGTATGCATTGACTTTCGCGGGTGCGGCGGTGCTCGATGCGGTGGATGCCACATGGGCCTCGGCCAGCGCGCGCGGCGTGACCATCACGCCGCGGCTTGGCGCCGCGGACTGCACGATCTCGGCGGACGCTTCGCTGCTGACGCGCGCCTTCGTCAACCTGCTGAACAACGCGATCCGCTACAGCGAAAGCGGCAGCAGCATTCATGTGTGCCTGGAAGCGAACGACGAGCCGGGCAAGGTCGGTGGCGAGGTACTGATCTCGATCCGCGACGAAGGCGCGGGAATGAACGCGGGCCAGGTCGCCGGCCTGATGGACAGCGGCCTGCGCCGCAAATGGAATTCGACGCCGTCGGCGCGCGACGCGGGGCACGGCTGGGGGATCGGCATGACGATCGTGCATGCCGTGGTGGCGCATCACGGCGGCTGGATCGACGTCATGAGCGCACCGGGCGCGGGGACGACTTTCGTGATCGGCCTTCCGATGGCGACGGACGATGTGCAGCCTGGTGACGAGGGCTGATCGATCTGCCCTCGTCAGGCTGCCTCAGGGGCACATGGCATCGGCAACGTGGTGGGCACCGACACCGTCGCGGCGAGATGGCACGAAGCGCGGCGGGTCGGCGACTTCGACGGGGCGCGCGTGTACCGCGTCGAGCAGGTAGCCGCGCCGATACACGTTGCGCAGGACGTAGCCGTTGGCGGGCTCGAGTTGCAGGCGGTTGCGCAGGACCGACAGATGGGTGTCCACGGTTCGGGACTGGCCGTCTCCGGCCGTCGGCCAGACGGCGGCGCGAAGGTGATCGCGCGAGAAGAGCTGGCCCGGGCGATTGAAGAAGAAGGTGGCCAGCGCGAACATCTTGGGATTGAGCTTGATGGGAACGCCGTGGAGTTCGACGGTCGACTCCAGCGGCAGGAAGCGGTAGGGGCCGAACACCGCCTGGTTCTCCGGGCAGGTCCGGTAGGTGCGCCGCAGAACGGCGTGCACGCGGGCCCTGAGTTCCTTCGAGGTGTAGGGTCTGACGATGAACTCGCTCAGCGGCGATTCGAAGGCCGGGCCCATGAGCGCCACGTTCGATGGGCTCACCGCAACCAGCACCGGCGCATCGCGATCGGCGGCGCGGACGGCATCGACGCATGCGGACGGCGACGCCTGTTCGGCGCCCATGACGAACACCACCATGCCGATCCGACGGCATTCGGCGGCCGATCGCAGCGCCTGCGGCGTCGAGAACACCGTGGCCTGATGGCCGAGCGCTTCCACACTGGCGCGTGCGCGATCCACGAGAGCGCGATGGCGGCCGACGATTGCGATTTCCATATGCTCACTCTTTGAGGTACGCCGGCGCAGGCCGGCGAAAGCGAGGCGACTGATGTGTCGGCGTGCCCCTTGCCGAATGCCCGCGGCACCTTGGAGAAGGCCGCATGCACACGCGACAATGTGCGATAAATGCGCAGGAACAATCTGAACAATTGTTTCAAAGGGGCGTAGCGCGTGGTACTTTTTCGCTGCCCGAGCGAGTGCTCGGCGACCGGGTGCGCGACCGGCCGCCGATGCCGAGAGCGCGCGTCCGTCAGGCCGTCGCGAAGCGGCGCGGCCGCTCGACGTTCGGCAGCAGCGCCGCGACGATGCCGAGCAGCGGCAAGTAGGCGATGACGCGGTAGACGAAGTCGATGCTGGTGTGATCGGCCAGGAGGCCCAGCAGTGCGGCGCCCAGGCCACCCATGCCGAACGCGAAACCGAAGAACAGGCCCGAGACCATCCCGACCTTGCCCGGCATCAGTTCCTGCGCATAGACCAGGATCGCGGAGAACGCCGAGGACAGGATCAGCCCGATGATGATCGTCAGCGTCGTGGTCCAGAACAGATCGGCGTGCGGCAGCAGCAGCGCGAAGGGCGCGACGCCGAGGATCGATGCCCAGATCACGGGCTTGCGGCCGATGCGGTCGCCGACCGGCCCGCCCACCAGCGTACCGAGCGCGGAGGCGAACAGGAACACGAACAGATAGACCTGTGCGCTCTGGACCGACACGCCGAACTTGTCCATCAGGTAGAAGGTGTAGAAGCTGCTGATGCCGGCGATATAGAAATACTTCGAGAAGATCAGCAGCAGCAGCACGCCGATGGCGCCGATCACCTTGCCGCGCGGCAGCGGCGGCACGGCCGCACGTTGTGCCGGGCGCGCCTTGGCGGCCGCCTGCTGGACCGCATACCACTTGCTGACCTGCGTCAGCAGCAGGATGCCGACCAGCGCGGCCAGCCCGAACCATGCCACGCTGCGCTGACCGAACGGCACGATGATCGCCGCCGCGACCAGCGGCCCGAGCGCGCTGCCGGTATTGCCGCCGACCTGGAACAGCGACTGCGCCAGCCCATGCCGGCCGCCGGAAGCCATGCGCGCAACCCGCGACGATTCCGGATGGAAGATCGACGAGCCGGTGCCGACGAATGCCGCAGCGAGCAGCACGATCGCGAAGCTCGGTGCGAAGGCCAGCAGGATCAGCCCGATCAGCGTGAAGCTCATGCCGACCGGCAGCGAATAGGGCGTCGAACGGCGATCGGTGTAGAGGCCGACCAGCGGCTGGAACAGCGAGGCGGTCAACTGGTAGGTGAGCGTGATCAGTCCGATCTGGCCGAAGCTCAGGTGGAAGTCGCCCTTCAGGATGGGATAGATCGCCAGGATCAGCGACTGCATCATGTCGTTGATCATGTGCGAGGCGCTGATCGCGCCGAGCACGCCGAACGAGGCGCTCGGACGGTCCGTCATGGGGGTCAGGCGAGCGGTGGAAGAGGCAGCAGTCGATGACATGGGCTGGGCGCGGTCGCTGCCGCGCGCGTTCGTTGAGACAGGACGAAGGCCGGATGTTAGAGATAGGATGTTTGCCTGTCTCGCGCCCTTCGGGCCTCGATCTTCGCGAAAAGGACATCCGCCTCCTCCGGCATCGCCATGACCCCGACCCCGCATTTTCTTGCCGAGTTCCGGCGCAGCGGCATGCCGGTGACCAGCCGGGCGATCGACTACCCGGCCGGCCACGTGATCGACAGCCATGCGCATGCCGAAAACCAGCTGATCTACGCGGTGCACGGCGTGATGATGGTGGCCGCCGAGGGCGGCCAATGGATCGTGCCGCCAACGCGAGGCATCTGGATGCCGGCCGAACTGACGCATCGGATCCGCTGCATCGGCGTGGTTCACATGCGCAGCATCTACGTGCGCCCGGACGCCGCGCCGCAGCTGCCGCGGCGCTCGCAGGCGGTGGGCATCTCGCCCCTGCTGCGCGAGCTGATCCTGGCCGCGATCGAGGTCGAACACCCCTATGCCGAGGACTCGCGCGCGGGACGCCTGATGCGGCTGTTGCTGGACGAACTGCAAGCGCTGCCCGTGCTGCCGCTGCACCTGCCGCAACCGGCGGATCCGCGGCTTCGGCGCATCTGCGCGCGGCTGCTCGAACGGCCGGGCGACGTGTCCACGCTGAGTCATTGGGCGCGGCTTCTCGCGGTCGACGTCAAGACCATCCAGCGCCTCTTCACGCGCGAGACCGGCATGACCTTCGGTCAATGGCGCCAGCAGGCGCGCCTGCTGCGCGCGCTGGAACGGCTGGCGACCGGCGAGAAAGTCGTCGAGATCGCACTGGCGCTCGGCTACGACAGCCCCAGCGCCTTCGCGACGATGTTCAAGCGGCAATTCGGGCAGACGCCGAGCGCGTTCTTCCGCTGAACACCTGCCCGACCTAGGTTTTACCCGTATTTCGCGCGCATGGTGAACGTCACCGATCGATGATCGATCGGCGATGGGTCCCGCGGCGTTGTGGGGAAGGCTGCGTCGTTCGTACAGTGGCGCCGCGGGTCCGGACAAGCGTGACTTGCACATCCGCTATCCGATTCATCCACCACGGAGACAACCATGGCCAACCCCGAGAAACACGAGCGCGCCAATCCCCAGTCGAAAAAGGCCGCCGCCAGCGGCTGGATCGGCTCAGCGCTCGAGTACTACGACTTCTTCATCTACGCGACGGCAGCGTCGCTGATCTTTCCCCAGATCTTCTTTCCTTCGGGAAATCCGAGGATCGCTATCATCGCCTCGCTCGCGACCTACGGCGTCGGCTATGTCGCGCGGCCCATCGGCGCTTTCGTGCTCGGGCACATGGGCGACACCCATGGCCGCAAGCAGGTCCTGATCGTCTGCATGTTCCTCATGGGCTTCTCGACGATGGCGGTCGGGCTCCTGCCGACGTACCACCAGGTCGGGCTGTGGGCGCCGGCGCTTCTGGTCGCGCTGCGGCTGATCCAGGGCTTCGCGGTGGCCGGCGAGATTTCCGGTGCCAGCTCGATGATCCTGGAGCACGCGCCCTTCGGCCGGCGCGGCTTCTTCGCCAGCTTCACGCTGCAGGGCGTGCAGGCCGGGCAAATCCTGGCCGCGGCGGTCTTCCTGCCGCTGGCGCACTTCATGCCCGAGGACGCCTTCAACAGCTGGGGCTGGCGCATTCCCTTCCTGCTCAGCTTCGTGGTCATCGTGGCGGGCTACATCATCCGCCGCGAGGTCGAGGAGACGCCCGCCTTCGCCGAAGAAGGCCAGCACGGCGAGCTGCCCAAGGCGCCGATCATCCAGGCCTTCCAGCTCAGCTGGCGGGACATGATCCGCGTCGTCTGCATGTCGCTGATGAACGTGATCCCCGTGGTGGCCACGGTGTTCGGTGCGGCCTACGCGGTGCAGCCGGCCTACGGCATCGGCTTCCAGAAGGACATCTACCTGTGGATTCCGGTGCTGGGCAACATCCTGGCGGTGCTGGTCATTCCCTATGTGGGCAATCTCTCGGACCGTATCGGCCGCAAGCCGCCGATCGTCGTCGGCGCGCTCGGCGCCGGGCTGCTGTCGTTCCTGTATCTCTACGCGATCAGCATCCACAACGTGCCACTGGCGATTGCCGCCTCGCTGCTCATGTGGGGCATCGTCTACCAGGGCTACAACGCCGTCTTCCCGAGCTTCTACCCCGAACTGTTCCGCACGCGCACCCGGGTCTCGGCCATGGCGATCTCGCAGAACATCGGCACGACCATCACCGCGCTGCTGCCGGCACTCTTCGCCACCGTGGCGCCTCCGGGCTCGACCAACGTGCCGCTCACCATCGGCGCGATCACGCTGGGCGTGACGGTCATCTCGGCGATCGCCGCCTTCACTGCGCGGGAGACCTACCGGGTTCATCTGAACGACCTCGGACAATCGGGCGCAGCGCCCGTCGACAAGCTGGAATACGACCGACTGCGGGCGCAAGCCATGGCCGACGCGAGGCTGGCCAAGGCCGGCGTCTGAGCAGCGGGGCGATCGGAGGATCGCCTCTCGCCCCGACGGCGCGTGCTTTTTCGGTGCGCGACGCCATGGCCCCAGGCAATCGGCACCAGGATCGCGCTCCACGGGCACCATTTTTGCTTGCGATTGGTACGCATCCGTGCAAGGCGGACGAAGCGCACCAACTCAAGACAAAAACTCCCCATGGACGCACTCAATCAGGGCGCAAACGCGCTGTTCATTCTTCTCGGCGCCATCATGGTGTTGGCCATGCACGCGGGCTTCGCCTTCCTCGAACTGGGCACCGTGCGCAAGAAGAACCAGGTCAATGCGCTGGTCAAGATCCTGGTCGACTTCTCGGTTTCGACCATCGTGTATTTCCTCGTCGGCTACGGCATCGCCTACGGCACGCATTTCTTCGTCGGCGCCGATCGGCTCGCGCTCCAGAGCGGCTACGGGCTGGTGAAATTCTTCTTCCTTCTCACCTTCGCGGCCGCCATCCCGGCCATCATTTCGGGCGGCATTGCCGAGCGCGCCAAGTTCTGGCCGCAGCTCATCGCCACCGCGGTGATCGTCGGCTTCGTCTACCCGCTGTACGAAGGCATCGCATGGAACGGGGCCTTCGGCATCCAGGGCTGGATCGCGTCGCTCACCGGCAGTCCGTTCCACGACTTCGCAGGCTCGGTGGTCGTGCATGCGGTCGGCGGCTGGCTGGCGCTGCCGGCCGTGCTGCTCCTGGGCGCGCGCCGCAACCGCTACCGCGGCGACGGCTCGCTGAGCGCGCATCCACCATCGAACATTCCCTTTCTCGCACTCGGTGCATGGGTGTTGTGTGTCGGCTGGTTCGGCTTCAACGTGATGAGCGCACAGACCATCGACAAGATCTCCGGTCTGGTCGCGGTGAACTCGCTGATGGCCATGGTGGGCGGCACGCTGGTGGCGCTGGCGCTCGGCAGGAACGATCCGGGCTTCGTCTACAACGGGCCGCTGGCCGGGCTGGTGGCCGTGTGCGCCGGTTCCGACCTGATGCATCCGCTCGGCGCGCTGGTGGTGGGCGGCGTGGCGGGCGCGATCTTCGTCCTCATGTTCACGCTGGTGCAGAACAAGTGGAAGGTCGACGACGTGCTCGGCGTCTGGCCGCTGCATGGCCTGTGCGGCACCTGGGGCGGCATCGCGGCGGGCATCTTCGGCAGCAAGGCGCTGGGCGGGATCGGCGGCGTGAGCCTGCTGGCGCAATGCATCGGCGTCGCGCTCGGCGTGGCCTGGGCCCTGGTGGCCGGCGCCGCGGTCTATGGCACGCTCAAGGCGACGATGGGCCTGCGCCTGACGCAGGAAGAGGAGTACGACGGCGCGGACCTGTCGATCCACCACATCACGGCGACGCCGGAGCGCGAGGCGAACTGGTGATTCGCCAGGCCGCGGCGCGTCTTACCAGCGCACCCTGAGCCCGAGCGAAGCGCCGATCGAACTGCTCACGCGCGCCTGCCCGCCCGAGGCCCACAGCCTGCCGAGTTCGCCGTAGAGGCTGGTGCTGTCGTTGAGCGCGAGCGTGAAGCCCCCAGCCAACTCGGCGGCGGTGCTACCCGTCCGGCTGGCGATGAACGTCGTCGCTGCCGGCGTGACGAAGCTTGCGACATCGCTGCCGCTCGAGGCCCGGTACAGGTTCAGCCGCGCATGGGGCTGCAGCCTGCCCGCCGCGGTGGCGATGTCGCCCTTCACGCGCACGCCGCCGCGCACGAGCCAACCGCTGCCGGCCTCCTGGCGCACCAGCGCCGAGGCGATGTTGGCGTCGTCCAGCGCAAGGTGCTGATGCACGAGTTGCAGCTGCGGCTCGATCTGCCAGCCCTCACCCAGCACGAAGGCCTGGCCCACTTCGAGCGAGGCGCTCAGGCTGGTGGCCTTGCCGTGGAGAGGCAGGCTGTCCAGGGCCTGCATGTCGTAGTGATGGCGCCCGGCCTGCAGCACGGCGTCGGCGTAGAAGCCGCTGTCATTCGTCCAGGTGACGTAGCCACCGAGGTACTGGCTGTGCAGGCTGTTGCTGCCAACGGCGAGGCTGGGCTGGCCGAGCGCGAAGCCGTGGACGCTCATGCTGCCGTCGAGCTGACCGACGTACAGGCCTGCGTGCCAAGGGGTGTCGGCCAACAGGTCGGTACCAGCCTGTACGCCCGTCAGGCGTCCGCCGCTGTGAGGACTGACGGTGCCGTCCTGGCGGATGTCCCGGCGGGTATCGAGGACGCGTGCCCAGGCGCGGCGATTGCCGGTGGACGAAGGGGTGTCGGGGGCGCTTCCCTGCAGGCCGGCCTTGGCTGCGGCTTGCACGTCGTCGTCGCCGATGCGCTGATGCAGATTGCCGAGCATCGCGAGGTCGCCCTGGCGCAGTTGCTCGGGCAGCGCAGCGAAGAGCGGGACTTCGGCACGGTAGCTGGGCACTTGCACGGGTGGAGGTGGTGGTGCTGGTGGTGCCGGCGGTGACGGCGGTGACGGTGACGGTGGCGGTGACGGTGACGGTGACGGTGACGGTGACGGTAGTGGTGGTGGTGGTGGCGGCGGCAGTGTGCTGGTGGAGCGCAGGTACCAGTTCTCTCCCGCGCCCGCGGCGTCGCCGGGCTGCAGGGTGTAGGCGTAGGCGCCCGCATCCACATGGCCGCCCTGCAGCGCGAAGGCGTCCTTGGTGCCTTGTGCGGTGGTGGTGGCGCCGTTGAGGGCGCCGATGAGTTCGATGCCGTTGCCACTGGTGAGCGCGCCCAGGCCCATGGTGTTGACGACTTGCACGGTGGTGTGGCCGCTGGCGCTGGCGCCGGGGCCGTTGAGCACGAGGCGGTCGCTGGCACTGGCGCTGTCGCCCAGGGTGGTGGCCAGGCGCAGGATGCCGCCGTTGCCGACGTAGGCACCGGTGACGGTGAGCGTGGTGCCGGGCGCGGTGCCGGCCAGGTAGACGGTGCCGGCATTGGTCAGACTTGCGAGGGTCTGATCGAAGCCGGCCAGGTCAAGCGTGGCGCCGGCGGCGATGGTGTGTGCGGAGGCGGCGCTGAGGGAATTGACGGCACCTGCGCGCAAGGTGCCTTCAGAGACGATGGTGGCACCCGTGTAGGTGTTGGTGCCGCCGAGGACCAAGGTGCCGCTGCCGATCTTGCCGAGGTCGCCCGTGCCGGTGATGCCGCCGGCGAGCGTGGCGGTGAAGGCGCCGGTGTCGATGGTGGGGTCGCCCGCGCCGGTGAAGGCGATCGGGTTGGTGAGCGTGAGATTGTCGGCAGCGAAAGCGAGCGTGGTGCCGGGGTCCATGGCCAGGGAGCCAGTGCCCAGGGCGGTGCTGTTGCCCACTGCAAGTTGGCCTGTGTGCAGGGCGGTGCCGCCTGTGTAGCTGTTGCCGCTGGGGCTCGCGAGTGTCAGAGTGCCGCCACCGGTCTTGACGAGCGTGCCGTTGCCGCTGATCGCGCCTTGCTGCGTCAGGGTCATGCCCGGGTCCGTGTCGAACGTGCCCGATCCGTTGAGGATCGTGGCCCGATTCATCGTGAGGTTGCTCGTGGTCTGCAGCGTGCCGCCGTTGAAGCTGAGGCCGCCTGTGGGATCGCCCAGGTTCACGTTGCTGGATACGGAGACCACGCCGCCATTGAAGCTCGTGCCGCCCCTGTAGGTGTTGGGACCCCCGAGGGTCAGCGTGCCGGCACCGGTTTTGGTGAGGGTGCCGTTGCCCGAGATCGGATTGGAGAAGGTGGCATCGCTGGGTTGATCGATGACGAGGACGGCGTTGTCGGTGATCGGGCCGGTAGCAAAGCTCGCGGCGCTGCCGGCGAGCGTGCCGTCGGTGATGATGGTGCCGCCCGTATAGCCATTGGCACCCAACAGCGTGAACATGCCCGTGCCGACCTTGATCAGCGAGCCACCAGCGCCCGAGATCGCGCCCGTGTAAGTCGTGCTCGTGCTATCGCCGACCGTCAGCGTGGCCGTGCCAAGATTCACGCTGCCGGCACCAGCGAGCGAGCCGAGTGTCTGGCTGAAGTTGTGGAGGTCGAGCGCGGCACCCGCTGCCACGGTGAACCGGCTGCCCGACGCGAACGTGTTCGCCGCGCCGGCCTGCAGCGTGCCCGCATTGACGTTCGTCGGGCCGGTGTAGCTGCTCGCGCCGGACAAAGTGAGCGTGCCGATGCCGGTCTTGGCGAGGGCACCCGGCCCTGAGATGACGCCGGTGGACGCGAGGTCGGCGTCGGTCTGGAAGGTACCCCCGCCATTCCCAAGGGTGACGGCACGCGCGGTCGCAAAGCTCGCGGTGGTCTGGAGCGTGCCGCCATCGAGGGTCAGGCCACCCGAGGTTGCGCCGAGATTGGCGTCGGAAGAAACAGCCAGCGTGCCGGCACGGATGGCGGTCCCGCCGCTGTAGGTGTTGACGCCATCGAGCGTGAGTGCTCCGGGGCCTTGCTGAACAACCGAACCCGTGCCGGTGATCACATTCGCCAGATCGACCGCGATGGCCTGATTGAAGGTCAGGCTCCCGCTGACGCCGATGTTCCCGATCAATGCCCAGCCGGACTGCAGAGTCAGCACGTTGCTGCCGCCGGTGAATGCGATGGCATTGGCGCGGGTGACGCCATCGGCCGCCAGGCCACCCTCGATCGTTCCGCCGTTGATCACTGTCAGGCCAGCCCCGGAAACGCCCGCTCCTCCATGGCCGCCCGCGCCGGCCCTGCCGCCATCGCCAGGGCCGTCTCCGGTTCCGCCCACACCGCCTTTTCCGCCCTGGCCTCCCGTGATGCTGCTGTTGCTGGCGTTCGTCAAGGTCGCGCCCGACGCCGTGATGCCGACGCCCGTGCCGCCATCACCGCCGCTCCCGCCATTGCCGCCTATACCTTCGCCGTTGCCATCGCCCATGCCTACGCCCCCGCGGCCACCATCGCCCCCGGTGCCCCCGCTGATGGTGGATTGATTGACGAACTGCGCCGCCGCCGTCCCCAGCAGGCCGATGCCGCCACCACCGCCGCCGCCGCCGCCGCCGGCTCCGCCGTTGAAGCCGCTCGCACCACCATTGCCGCCGGCTTGACCATTGCCACCCATCGACGACGCAGAGACTTCGAGCGGTCCTGCGCTCGTCTGACCATTGGCCCCACCATTGCCGCCACCGCCACCGCCACCGCCGTCTCCTTCGGTCCCGTCACTGCTGGCTCCGTTCTGGCCTGCCGCTCCGCCGGCACGGCCACCGGCACCCGAGCCGCCCGTTCCCCCGACAGTTGCGCCGGAACCGCCTCCGCCCCCGCCCCCGCCTCCGGCGCCGAAGCTTTGTCCGACGCCATCGCCTCCGTCCTGTCCGTCAGTGCCGCCTGCGCCACTTTGAAAGCCTCCGCCATTGCCGCCGGCGGCGTGGGCGATGGGCAGACCAAGGCACGACAGCGCGGCCATCAAGACGCACGTCCACGCCGTGCTCGAAGCGCTGCACGTTCGCTTGCCTCGCGCGGGCGTGTTTTCGGGGGCGGCAACCCAGGCACCGAGCGCGGCGTTCCAGAGACTGCGGTGGATCTTGTTCATGGCGGAACTCCCTGTTTGCTCTTCGCGTGTTGGCGACGCATTGAATGTAAAAATCAATGCCGACCCATCGTGACGATTGCGACAAAAAGCGAGATTCCAGGACCTGCTGGCGCAGTCAGCGACAGCAAATCTCCACTGCACGGCAGTAGCATCGCGCGGTATGACACCGCGCCTGTGGGAAGACCGTAATGCCAAGGCGCACACGTGCGCCTTCCATCGCGGCGTCTGGCACGCGTTGCGCGCGCTTTCCCGGCTGAGCGAAACATGCACGCGTTCGAGCGCATCACACTGATCTCGGTCACCGGCCTGCCCGACGCCGGCGGCGCGGCGCGCGCACTGCAGCACAGCCTCGCGCAAATGCCCGGCAGCCGCGCCGTGCTGTGCTGCCCGCAGGCGCCCGATGGTCTGGCTGCCGGCATCCGCCATATCGCACTGGCATCCATGAACTACCACGAGTACAGCTGGTTCATGATGTTCGCGCTCTGGCGCGTGGTGCCGACCGAGTTCGCGCTGGTCGTGCAGGACGATGGCTGGGTGATCAACGCAGCCAACTGGAACGACGAGTTTCTCGACTGCGACTACGTCGGGGCACCGATCCACCTGGCTCGCGTCGTCACGCCCGAAGCGTCCTACTGGTCCACGCGCTTCGAGTGGAGCAAGGACTACGGCCGCCCGGGTTGCGTCGTGACCCCAGTTCAGAACGGCGGCTTCAGCCTGCGAAGCCGCCGCTTCATGCGTGCACTCATCGATCATCCCCACATTCGCGTCGAGATCCCGCCGCCCGATGCGGTCGAGGGCCATCCGCTCACGATGCACTGGAAGCATCGGCCGCTGCTGGAAGACGTGCAGCTGAGCGGCGTGCTGCGCCCTGCACTCGAAGATGCGGGACTGCGTTTTGCCTCCGTCGATGTCGCGCGCCGCTTCTCCATCGAGCATGCCGGCCCGGCCCTCCACCACGGCTGGAATGCGCTGCAACTGTTCGGCCACCATGCCAAGGTGCGCCGACTCGCGAGCCTGTCGCCGCTCACCTTGCGCAGCGAGGTTCCGCTGTCGCAACTGGACCAGTGGTATGGCGAGCGCGAAATCCTCCAGGTGTTCGAGCGGCTCGGCTACACGATCGAATTCGCGCCGGAGCCCTCCTAGCCGATCACGCCGTTCACTTGACCTGCTGCTTGCCCAGCTTGCGCGCCAGCGTGCGCCGATGCATCCCGAGCCGGCGCGCGGTCTCGGAAATATTGAAGCCGGTCTCGGCCAGCATCTCGTGGATGCGCTCCCACTCCAGCGTCTTGATCGAGGTGGAGCGGCTGGTCAGCTCGACCTCGGTGGTTCCCGCCGCACGTCCGAAGGCCGCCTCGATGTCGTCGGTGTTGGAAGGCTTGGCCAGATAGTGGCAGGCGCCGAGCTTGATGGCCTCGACCGCGGTCGCGATGCTGGCGAAGCCGGTCAGCACCACGATCAGCATCTCGGGATCGTGCGCGTGCAAGGTCTTGACGCAGGCCAGCCCCGATGCCTCGCCGTTGAGCTTGAGGTCGACCACCGCATAGCCCGGCGAATGCGCGCGCAGGAGCTCCTCGACCTGGCCCAGGTTGGAAGCGCTCATCACCGCATAGCCGCGCCGCTCGAACGAGCGCCCGAGCGTGCGCGCGAAGGCGGCGTCGTCCTCGACGATGAACAGCAGGCGATCAGCTTCCATCTTCTTCATCCTCCTCTTCGAGCGTGATCGCCGCCAGCGGCAGTGTGAGCTGCACCACGGCGCCGCCTTCGGGCCGGTTGCGCGCGGCGACCACGCCGCCCAGCGTGCGTGCCACATTGACGACCAGGAACAACCCCAGCCCGCCGCCCGGCCGCCCCTTGCTCGACTGGTAGGGCTTGCCGAACTGCGCCAGCATTCCGGGCGCGAAGCCGGCGCCGTCGTCGGTCACCGTCAGGGTCAGCGCATCGGCTTCGCGCGCCGCTTCGAGGCGCACCCATCGCCGCGAGGCCTCGCCCGCGTTGTCGAGCAGATTGCCGATCATCTGCTTGAGCGCCGAGTCGGACACCATCGGCAAGTCCGCGCCGAAGCGGTTCTCGTAGACGAAGTCGATGCCGGGATGCCGCACGCGCCAATCCTCGGCCAGCTCGCCGAGAAAAGTGCCGATGGTCGTCTTCGCCGACGACTCGCCGCGCGCCTCGCCGGCCGACAGCAGGATGCCGCTCACGATGGACTTGCAGCGCAACACCTGGGTCTGCATCTCGCCCACCTCCTGCAGCAGTTCGGGGTTCGACGAGAAGGCCGGCATTCGGCGCCAGTCGCCGAGGATCACGGCCAGCGTGGCCAGCGGCGTGCCGAGCTCGTGCGCCGCGCCCGAAGCCAGCAGGCCCATGCGAACGATGTGCTCTTCCTCGGCCGCGCGCTGGCGCAACGCCGCCAGCCGCGCATCGCGCGCACGCAGGTTGCGGCCGATGCGCGTGATGAAGATCACCAGCAGCCCCGCGTTGAGCGCGAAGCAGATCAGCATGCCTTGGATGTACGGACTGGCCAGGCCTCGGTAGTGATCGAGCGGCAGGGTCAGCGGCCGCGACAGCAGCGCCAGCCCCGCGAAGCAGGCGCCGGTGACGGCGACCATGGTCCAGGTCGACCAGGCCTCCAACAGCACGGCGCCCAGGATGACCTGCAGCAGATAGAGAAAGGCGAACGGATTCGTCGCGCCGCCGCTCAGATAGAGCTGCGCGGTCAGCATGCCCACGTCCACCAGCAGCGCGAAGAACAGCTCGCCGTTGGTGACCTCGCGATGCGCGCGCCAGCGCAACAGGCTCGCAGCATTGAAGGCGACGAGGCAGGCCAGCACCGCCGTCATCGCGCCCAGCGGCAGGCGGATGCCGAAACCGAAGTGCACGATCGCGATCGTGACGACCTGGCCGACGACCGCGATCCAGCGCAGCTGGATCAGCTGCTGCATGTTCTGCAGGCCGGTGGCGTCGTCGAGGCTCGCGGGCTGGTTCATGGCCGTCCCGCATTCTCGTCGGCATGGCGATGTTGGCGGCCGGTCTCCTCGCGTGCGACGCGCCATGCGGCCAGCGCGGTCATCAGCGCGAGGGCATACCAGGTGATCGCATAGACCAGATGGTTGTTGGGAAAACTGATCACCGTCAGCCCGCCGGCCGGCCATGCGCGCGGCGCGCCGGCTGCACGCGGCGCCGCGTCGGCGTCGATGAAGAAGGGCGCGACAGGGTCGAGCCCGCGCGCGCCGGCAATGGCCTGCACATCGCGCGAGTACCAGCGGTTCGCGGCCGGATCGTTGTGGCGCAGAAAGCCGCCGCCAGGCTCCGTCATGCGCAGCAAGCCGGTCACGCTCGCCGGTGCATCCGCCTCGGCCGCCGCGTGTGCCGCCGGCTCGCGCGCCTCGGGCGGAACGAAGCCGCGGTTGACCAGCACCACGCCGCCCTCCTGCATGCGCAGCGGCGTCAGCACCCAGAAGCCGGCGCCGAGCTCGGTGCTCGCCTGCACCAGCGTCTCGCGGTCGTGAAGAAAGATGCCGCTCACGCGCACATGACGGTATTCGTCATGGGCCGCATTCAGCTGCGGCCATTGCGCTGCCCCGGGCGCCGCAACGGCCGGCGCGTGCACGCGCGCTTCGACGCGCGCGATCAGGTCCAGCTTCCAGGCCCTGCGCTCCACCTGCCAGGTGCCGAGCGCGACGAAGCCCGCGAAGACCCCCACGGCACACGCCGCCAGCCCGATCCGGGCGGCCGTGGAACGTGCGGCATGGCGTTGCGGCGGCGGCGTCAAGGCATGGACTTCATGTCCTGCGTCGACATCGGCATCATGTTGTGATTGAGGTGGTACATCACCCATAGGGAGCCGCTCAGCGTGATGACGACGAGCACGATCGTGAAGATCAGCGCCAGCAGCGACCACCCGCCTTCCGATCGGGTGTTCATGTGCAGGAAGTAGATCATGTGGACCACGATCTGCACCGCCGCGAAGGCCAGGATCACGATCGCCGTCGTGCTCGACTTGTCGAACACCTTGCCCATCACGAGCCAGAACGGAATCGCGGTCAGGATCACCGACAGCACGAAGCCCGTCATGTAGCCCTTGAGCGTGCTGTGGCTCGCGCCGGCACCATCGTGGTCTGCGTTCATTGCAATTGCTCCATTCCAGGAACACCGCGGAACCGGCTTTGCCGGGCCGCTGGTGTTGCCCCCTGCAAGGGGGTGGGCGGCCACACGAAGTGGGCAAGCCTGGGGGTCATTTCAATGTCCCCATCAGATAGACGAAGGTGAAGACGCCGATCCACACCACGTCCAGGAAGTGCCAGAACATCGACAGGCACATCAGCCGCCGCTTGTTCTCGGCGATCAGCCCGCGCCGCGCGGTCTGCACCATCAGCGTGATCAGCCAGATGGTGCCGAAGGTCACGTGCAGCCCGTGCGTGCCGACCAGCGTGAAGAACGAGGACAGGAAGGCGCTGCGCTGCGGGCCGGCGCCGTCCTGGATCAGGTGCGTGAACTCGTAGAGCTCGATGCCAAGGAAGGCCGCGCCGAACAGCCCGGTGATCGCCAGCCAGGCCAGCATCGGCTTGAGGCGGTCACGCTGCATCTCCAGCACCGCGAAGCCATAGGTGATCGACGACAGCAGCAGCATCGAGGTGTTGAGCGCGACCAGCGGCAGCTCGAACAGGTCGGCGCCCGAAGGGCCGGCCGCGTAGTTGCGGCCCAGCACCGCATAGACCGCGAACAGGCAGGCGAAGACCAGGCAGTCGCTCATCAGGTAGAGCCAGAACCCGAGCAGGGTGCCGTTCTCGACGTGATGTTCCTCGGCCAGGTAGAAGTGCGGCGCATCCGGCGCCGATGCACCACTCGCGGCGGGAGCCATCACGGCGCTCATGCCCGGCCTCCCGCGGGTTGCAGCGCGGCCAGCTGGCGCGTGCGATGGCCTTCGACGCGCACGACCTCGTCGGCCGGAATGTGGAAGTCGCGCTGGTAGTTGAAGGTGTGGCCGATCGCCACCGCCAGCACGCAGAAGAAGGCGACGCCGGCGATCAGCCACATGTGCCAGATCAGCGCGAAGGCGCACACCGCGCTGAGCATCGCCAGGATGAAGCCCGCACTCGTGTTCTTCGGCATGTGGATCGGGATGAAGCCCGCGAGCGGCCGCACGTAGCCGCGCTTCTTCATGTCCCACCAGGCGTCGCTGTCGTGGATGCGCGGCGTGAAGGCGAAGTTGTACGCGGGCGGCGGCGACGAGGTCGACCATTCGAGCGTGCGCGCGTCCCACGGGTCGCCGGTGGTGTCGCGCAGCGACTCGCGCCGCCGGAAGCTCACCACCAGCTGGATGATGAAGGACAGGATGCCGAGCGCGATCAGGAAGGCGCCGAAGGCCGCAATCTGGAACCAGATCTGCAGCGACGGATCCTCGAAATGGCTCAGGCGGCGCGTGACGCCCATCAGGCCGAGCACGTACAGCGGCATGAAGGCAAGATAGAAGCCCACCAGCCAGAACCAGAACGAACACTTGCCCCAGAACGGATCGAGCGTGTAGCCGAAGGCCTTCGGGAACCAGTAGGTGATGCCGGCGAAGAGGCCGAAGATCACGCCGCCGATGATCACGTTGTGGAAGTGCGCGATCAGGAACAGGCTGTTGTGCAGCACGAAGTCCGCCGGCGGCACCGCAAGCAGCACGCCGGTCATGCCGCCGATCACGAAGGTGACCATGAAGCCGACCGTCCACAGCATCGGCACCTCGTAGCGGATGCGGCCGCGGTACATGGTGAACAGCCAGTTGAAGATCTTCGCCCCGGTCGGGATCGAGATGATCATCGTCGTGATGCCGAAGAAGGAATTGACGCTCGCACCCGACCCCATGGTGAAGAAGTGGTGCAGCCACACCAGGTACGACAGGATGGTGATGACGATCGTCGCGTACACCATCGACGCATAGCCGAACAGGCGCTTGCCGGCGAAGGTGGACACCACTTCGGAGAACACGCCGAATACCGGCAGCACCAGGATGTAGACCTCGGGGTGGCCCCAGATCCAGATCAGGTTGACGTACATCATGGCGCTGCCGCCGAAGTCGTTCGAGAAGAAGTTGGTGCCGGCGTAACGGTCCAGCGCCAGCAGCGCGAGCACCGCGGTCAGCACCGGGAAGGCGGCGACGATCAGGATGTTGGTGCACAGCGCGGTCCAGGTGAAGATCGGCATCTTCATCAGGCCCATGCCGGGCGCGCGCATCTTCACGATGGTCGCGATCAGGTTGATGCCCGACAGCAGCGTGCCGATGCCCGCCACCTGCAAGGACCATATGTAGTAGTCGACGCCGACGTCCGGGCTGTAGGCGATGCCCGAGAGCGGCGGATAGGCCAGCCAGCCGGTGCGCGCGAACTCGCCGACGAACAGCGACATCATCACCAGCACCGCGCCGCTGACGGTCATCCAGAAACTGAAGTTGTTGAGGAAGGGAAAGGCCACGTCGCGCGCGCCGATCTGCAGCGGCACGACGAAATTCATCAGCCCCGTGACCAGCGGCATGGCGACGAAGAAGATCATGATCACGCCGTGCGCGGTGAAGATCTGGTCGTAGTGGTGCGGCGGCAGGTAGCCCGTCGAATCGCCGAAGGCCACGGCCTGCTGCAGCCGCATCATGATCGCGTCGGAGAAGCCGCGCAGCAGCATCACCAGGCCGAGAACGATGTACATCACGCCGATCTTCTTGTGGTCGATGCTGGTGAACCACTCGCGCCACAGGTAGCCCCATACGCGGTAGTAGGTCAGCGCGCCGAGGATCGCGATGCCGCCGATGGCGACGGCGATGAAGGTCGCGAGCAGGATCGGCTCGTGGTACGGAATGGCCTCCCAGGTGAGGCGGCCGAAGATCAGCTTCGTGAGGTCGGGATGGTCGAACATCGTGCGTCCGGAATGTGGGGAGCCGTCGCCGGCTCAGTTCGGCCGGCCCGCGGCCAGATACGGCGCGTCGGGCGGATCGTTGACGCTGCACATGGCGGCGACGTAGCTGCGCACGGGTTTCCCGTCGACGCCCAGGCGCGTGCGCATCGCGGGGTCGAGCGACGCGAGGTTGTAGCTGCCCGGCATGCCGAGGCCGCCGTCCTGGTCGATCGCCGCCATGTCCTTCAGGCACATCTTGTTGCTCTCGACGCAGCGGTTGAGGATGGCGTCGTACAGGCCGGGCGCGACGCTGGCGTAGCGGCGCACCGGATCGCGCTCGCTCGGGCGCTCGAGCTGCAGGTAGCCGTTGCGGTTGAGCGTGCCGCCGCCGGCCTTGGCCGACTGCACCCAGCGGTCGAAATCGCCCGCGCTCATGCCATGGAACTTGAAGTGCATGCCGGAGAAACCCGCGCCGCTGTAGTTGGCCGAGAAGCCCTCGAACTCGCCCGGCTTGTTGATGACCGCGTGCAGTTTGGTTTCCATGCCCGGCATGGCGTAGATCTGGCCGGCGAGCGCCGGGATGAAGAAGGAGTTCATCACCGACGAGGCCGTGATCTTGAACGTGATCGGCCGGTCCACCGGCGCCGCCAGCTCGTTCACCACGGCGATGCCCTGCTCGGGATAGAGGAAGAGCCACTTCCAGTCGAGCGCCACCACCTCGACCACCAGCGGCTTGCTGTCGGCCGGTATCTCGCGCCCGTTGTCCAGCCGCTGCAGCGGACGGTAGGGATCGAGCGTGTGCGTGCTGATCCAGGTCAGCGCGCCGAGCGCGATGATGATCAGCAGCGGTGCGGCCCAGATGACGAGTTCGAGCTGCGTCGAGTGGTCCCAATCGGGCGTGTAGGTGGCTTCGCGGTTGGATTGCCGGTAGCGCCAGGCGAACAGCAGGATCAGCACGATCACCGGCACCACGATCAGCAGCATCAGTCCGGTCGAGATGTAGATCAGGTCGCGCTGCCGGACCGCCATGTCGCCCGACGGATTCAGCAACACCGCGTTACACCCGGCCAGCAGAGCGACGGCCGGGAGCAGGAGCAGTCCGCGAAGGTTCTTGAGCGAAGGCATTGCCGGAAGAAAGAAGAGGTGGGCGTGATCTGGAACATGCAGAATCTACGACCAATGACGCGCAGAAGCTATTGGACGTTTTGTCCTATGGCTAAATTTCGCCAGCGGTGAGAACCTCGGGTGTTCGCATGACACACCACCGGAACCACGAGCACGCATGATGTCCAGCATCAGTCCGCATCCCGCCGAGCCTTCGACGCGTTCGATGGAATCCAACGCGCGGCTCACGACCCCCGACCATTCCGGCGTCGCGCCGGGCGAGATCGCCATCGGCGTGATCATCGGCCGCGCCTCCGAATACTTCGACTACTTCGTCTACGGCATCGCGTCGGTGCTGGTGTTCCCGTCCGTGTTCTTTCCGTTCGAGGAGCGGCTCGAAGGCACGCTCTACGCCTTCGTGATCTTCTCCTTCGCCTTCATCGCGCGGCCGCTCGGCTCGGTCGCGTTCATGGCGATCCAGAGCCGCTGGGGGCGCGGCGCCAAACTCACGGTCGCGCTCTTCCTGCTCGGCATCTCGACGGCCGGCATGGCCTTCCTGCCGGGCTATGCCAGCATCGGCTTCGCATCGATCGTGCTGCTGTCGATCCTGCGCTTCTGCCAGGGCATCGCGCTCGGCGGCTCGTGGGACGGCCTGCCCTCGCTGCTGGCGCTCAACGCCCCGGCCAAGCAGCGCGGCTGGTACGCGATGATTCCCCAGCTCGGCGCGCCGATCGGCTTCATCATCGCCAGCGCGCTGTTCCTGTTCCTGCACGCGAATCTGTCGTCGGACGATTTCCTCGACTGGGGCTGGCGTTATCCCTTCTACGTCGCCTTCGCGATCAACGTGGTGGCCCTGTTCGCGCGCCTGCGGCTGGTGGCGACGGACGAATATTCGGAGCTGCTGCGCGAGCGCGGACTCGAACCCTGCGACGTGCGCGAGCTCTTGCGCGCACAGGGCTCGAACCTGTTCATCGGTGCCTTCGCGGCCTTGGCGAGCTATGCGCTGTTTCATCTGGTCACCGTGTTCCCGCTGTCGTGGATCACGCTGTATTCGACGCAGCCGGTCAACGAGGTGCTGGTGGTCCAGATCATCGGCGCAGCGATCGCGATCCCGGCCGTCATCGCGTCCGGCGTGATCGCCGACCGCATCGGGCGGCGCAGCACGCTCGGCATCCTGGCCACGCTGATCGGCGTGTTCAGCGGCTTCGCGCCCTTGCTGATGGATGGCGGCAGAGTGGGACAGGACGCGTTCATCCTGCTGGGCTTCGTGCTGCTGGGGCTTTCCTACGGTCAGGCCGCCGGCGCCGTGACCTCCAACTTCAGCGCCCGCTACCGCTACACCGGCGCGGCGCTCACCTCCGACCTGGCCTGGCTCATCGGCGCGGCTTTCGCGCCGCTGGTGGCGCTCGGGCTCTCGGCGCACTTCGGGCTCGCCTATGTCAGCGTGTACCTGCTGTCGGGCGCGGCCTGCACGCTGGCGGCGCTGCGCCTCAATCGCGCGATGGAAGTGCGCGACTGAGTTCCCGCGCGGCGCGGCGCCAACGCGCCAGCCTCCCATTTCGCCGACGGCCACCTCCCACAGCCACGCGCGACTGTCGCGCACAAGGCGCACTGCGTCCCGTCCCCTACGGTTCACCGGGAACTGGCCGAAAGCCGGTTCTTCCATCAGTGACCATTCAATGAAAGGGACCGTCACCCATGAAGATGCAGCAACACAAACCCCTCGTTCTCGGCGCCTTGCTCGCAGGCCTGCTCGCCGCAGGCGGGATCGCGAATGCGCAGAACCTCGGCGTGGGCGTGGGCGTGAACGCCGATGTCAATGCCTCGGGCAAGACCAGCGCGACACCGCAGCAGGGCACCGCAGGCGCCGGCGCACAGACCCACACCGGCGCCAGCGCGGGAACGAGCGGCACGGGCAATGCGGCAGGCGGGCTGGGCAACACGCTCGGCGGCGTGGTCGGCGGTGCCACCGGTGCGGTCGGCGGTGCGACGAGTGCCGTGGGCGGTGTGACCCACACCGTCGGCGGCACGCTGAACGGCGTGACCGGCGCCGCGGGCTCGCTCGGCGGCGCGGGCGTGAATGGCCAGGCCCAGGGGTCGGGCTCGGTCGGCGTCAAGAAGTAGTCGAGGTCGGCCTCGGCAAGCCCGCAGCGCTCGCGCGTTGCGGGCTTTTTCACGCGCTCACGTCACCGCCCTGGAGCGCGCGAGGCGCTGGTGCTCATAACCCAGCGTGCGCGACAGTCCTTGCGCGGCGCTCTGCAACGCGGCGGCCACGGGCCCGCTCCACCGATGATCGAAGCCGGCCTTGTAGCCCAGCACCGTCATCGTCAGCACCAGGCGCCCGCGGTCGTCGAGCACCGGCGCGGCAAAGGCGCTCATGCCTTCCATGAAGTCGCCGACCGCGCGCGCCATGCCGCGCTCGCGCACCTGCTCGATGCTTTCGGGCGTGTCGGCCGACGGCTCGCGATTCACGGGTGATGCGAGGTAGGCCTTCATCTGCTCGCGCGCCATGAAGGCCGCGAACACGCGCCCTGTGGCCGAGCGGTAGAGCGGAAACACCGAACCCAGCCCGACGTTCACCATCACCGGCCGCGCGGGCTGCTCCCAGCGCACCACCGTCGGCCCGAAGCTGCCCCACACCGACACCGCCACCGTGTGGCCAAGCGCGGCGCACAGGCGCTCGGCCTCGCGCGTGGCGAGCGAGATCGGCTCGATGGTGGCCAGGCACGAGAGGCTGAACTCCAGCGCCACCGAGCCCATGCCGTAGAGCCCCGTCTCCGGGTCCTGCGTGATGAAGCCCGTGCGCAGGAAGCTCACCAGGTAGCGGTGTGCCTTGCTCGGCGAGATGCCGGCCTGCTCGGCGATGTCGGTGATCTTCATCGGGCGGCGGTTGTGGGCCACGATCAGCATCAGATCGAGGCCGTTCTCCACCGATTGCACACCGGCCTGCGCGCGCTTGTCCATGTTCGGGTTCCGGGTTGATTGCTTGCTTCGACCGCGGGATTGTCCGCGGATTGACACGTGCCCGGTACAGCATTTACGCTAAACGAAAACATTTTCTGCATTTCGTAAAGGCACCCGGATGCTGACAGGAGACATGCTGCGCCGCTCGGCGCGCCGATTCCCGGACAAGGCGGCCATCGTCTTTCGCGGCGCGCAGCACACCGAGCGCGTGCCGTACCGCGAGCTCGATGCAGCGGCCGACCGCATCGCGCACGCGCTGCTCGGCCTCGGCCTGCCCAAGGGCGCGATCGTGTCGATGCTGTGCCGCAACCTCGCGGCCTACGGCGCCGTGTTCTTCGGCGTCGCGCGCACGGGGCTGGTGCTCAACAACGTCTCGATCCTCTACGCGCCCGACGAGCTGAGCTATGTGCTGAACAAGTCCGAGACGCAGGTGCTGCTGTACGACGTGCAGTTCGCCGACAAGGTAGCGGCGGTGCGCGCGGCCTGCCCCGGCATCCGGCATGTCATCGCGATCGGCGGTGAGCCCGACCACGGCGCGCTGCCCGGCGCCCTCGCCTTCGACCGCTTCATCGCCGACCAGCCCGCGACGCCGCCCGAGGTGTCGATCGACGAACGCGATGCCTTCTGCATGACCTACACCGGCGGCACGACCGGCCATCCGAAGGGCGTGCTGATGAACCACCGCGCGCGCGCCATCACCGCGCACACCGTGGTGGTCGAGGAGCATCTGGAAGCCGCCGACGTGGTGGCCATCGTGACGCCGCTGTTCCACGTGGCCGCGCTCAACATCATGTTCCAGCCGGCCATGCTGGTCGGTGCCACCACCGTGTTCGTCACGCCCTGGTCGCCCGCGGCCTTCGTCGACGCGGTCGAGGCCGAGCGCATCACCGCCACCTTCATGGTGCCGACGCAGGCCAATGCGCTGGCGATGCTGCCCGGGCTCGAAGCGCGCGATCTGCAGAGCTGGACCAAGCTCTCCTTCGCCGGCGCGCCGATGCCCGACTGGGTGCAGGTCGAGCTGATGCGCCGCCTGCCGCAACTGCGCCTGACGCAGATCTACGGCCAGTCCGAGATGGGCGTGATCGCGGCGCTGCCGTGGCAGCGCGTGCAGGACAAGCTCGGCAGCGTCGGCTGCCAGCCCTACAACGTCGACGTCGCCGTGCTGCGCGCCGACGGCAGCCCGGCCGCGGCCGGCGAGATGGGCGAGGTCGCCTCGCGCGGCGACAACCTGATGATCGGCTACTACGGCGAGCCAGTGCAGACGGCCGAGTTCTTCCGCCTCGGCCACGGCTGGGGCCTGTCGGGCGACATCGGCGTGGTCGATGCCGACGGCTTCATCACGCTGATCGACCGCGCCAAGGACATGCTGATCTCGGGCGGCGAGAACGTCTATCCGAAAGAGATCGAGCAGGTGCTCTACGAGTTGCCCGAGGTCGCCGAGTGCGCGGTGTTCGGCATCCCCGACGACAAGTGGGGCGAGGTGCCGGCCGCCTACCTGCTGCTCAAGCCCGGCTGCACGCTGAGCGAGGCGCGCGTGCTCGCGCAATGCGAACAGAAGCTGGCGCGGCTCAAGCGGCCGCGGCTGGTGCGCTTCGTCGACGGCTTTCCGAAGACGCCCATCGGCAAGATCCAGAAGAACCTGCTCAAGGAACCGTATTGGCAGGACCGCAAGAAAATCTGAGATTCACGAACCATCCAAGGACCGACACATGGCCAACGAAGCCCCCTACGCGCACTACCACGCGCTGACCCTGAAGCGCCACCCCGGCGGCATCCTCGAGATCGTCATGGGCGCCTCGCAGAGCGCCAACAAGAAGCTCTCGACCGCCGACCACACCCTGCACCGCGAGCTGGCCGGCATCTGGAGCGACATCGACAAGGATCCCGAGACGCGCGTCGCCATCATCCGCGGCGAAGGCAAGGGCTTCTCGGCCGGCGGCGACCTCGGCCTGGTCGAGGACATGGCGAACGACTTCAACGTGCGCGCGCGCGTCTGGCGCGAGGCGCGCGACCTGGTCTACAACGTCATCAACTGCAGCAAGCCCATCGTCTCGGCGATGCACGGACCAGCCGTCGGCGCCGGCCTGGTCGCGGGCCTGTTGGCCGACATCTCGATCGCCAGCACCACCGCGCGCATCATCGACGGCCACACGCGCCTGGGCGTCGCGGCCGGCGACCATGCGGCGATCGTCTGGCCGCTGCTGTGCGGCATGGCCAAGGCCAAGTACTACCTGATGCTGTGCGAAGCCGTCTCGGGCGAAGAGGCCGAGCGCATCGGCCTGGTGTCGCTCGCCGTGCCCGAAGACCAGCTCGTGGCCAAGGCCTTCGAGGTGGCGGAGAAACTCGCGCAGGGTTCGCAGACCGCGATCCGCTGGACCAAGTACGCGCTCAACAACTGGCTGCGCCTCGCGGGCCCGACCTTCGACAGCTCGCTCGCGCTCGAGTTCATGGGCTTCTCGGGGCCGGACGTGAAGGAAGGCATCGCCTCGCTGCGCGAGCGGCGCGCGCCGTCCTTCGAGCCCTCCTGCCCGTTCTAGCCAGAGCGCACGCATGGACCTCGGCATCGCAGGACGAACGGCGCTGGTGCTCGGCGGCACGCGCGGGCTCGGCTTTGCCTGTGCGCGCGCGCTCGCCGAGGCGGGCGTGCGCGTGATCCTCAACGGCCGCGATGCGCAGCAGGGCGAGACGGCCGCGCATTCGCTGCCCGATGCATGCTTCATCGCCGGCGACATCGGCGACGAGGCGCAGCGCGCCGCATTGATCGGCGCGGTGTCGCGCATCGGCGAGCCCTCCATCCTCGTCACCAACGCCGGCGGGCCGCCGGCCGCGCCCTTCGAGGAAACCGCGCTGGCCGCCTGGCGCAGCAGCCACGAGACCAACGTGCTCGGCCCGCTCGAAGTGGTGCGCGCCTTCCTGCCCGCGATGCGCGCGCAGCGCTTCGGCCGCATCCTCAACATCACCTCCTTCGTGGTGAAGGAGCTCTATCCGAACATGGCGCTGTCCAACAGCCTGCGCGTCGGGCTCACGGGCGCGATGGGCTCGCTCGCGCGCGAGGTCGCGCCGCACGGCATCACGGTCAACGGCCTGCTGCCGGGCCTGATGGACACCGGCGCCTTGCAGCGCGTGATCGCCGACCGCATGCGGCGGCTCGCGCTCGACGAAGAGGCGGTGCGCGAGGAGATGGCCAGGAGCATTCCGATGCAGCGCCTCGGCACGGCCGAGGACTTCGGCGCGCTGTGCGCCTTTCTCGCCTCGGTGCACGCGAGCTACATCACGGGCCAGAACATCTGCGTCGACGGCGGCCTGACCCGCAACGTGATCTGACATCACCCGAAGAAGGAGACATCATGCAAAGACTTCCATGGCGCACGGGCGCGATCGGCCTCGCGGTTCTCGCGCTCGCCACGGCCGCGCAGGCGCAGGGCGACGCGATTTCCGACGGCGTGGTCCGCATCGGCGTCAGCACCGACATGAGCGGCGTGCTGTCGGAGCTTTCGGGCCGCGGCTCGGTGATGGCGGTGAAGATGGCCGTCGAGGACTTCGGCGGCCAGGTGCTCGGCCGCCCGATCGAGGTGCTCGAACTCGACCACCAGAACAAGGCCGACATCGCGGCCAACAAGGCGCGCGAATGGTTCGACGTGCAGAAGGTCGACATGATCACCGACCTCACCAACTCGGCGGTCGCGCTCGCCGTGTCGGACATGGCGAAGCAGAAGAACCGCATCGCGATCATCAACGGCGCCGGCTCGACGCGCCTGACCAACGACAGCTGCAGCCCGAACAGCGTCCACTACGCGTGGGACACCTACGCGATGGCCAACGGCACGGCCAAGGCGATCGTCAAGAACGGCGGCAACACCTGGTACTTCCTGACCGCCGACTATGCCTTCGGCCAGCAGATCGAGCGCGACGTGACCGAGGTCGTGGTGGCGTCGGGCGGCAAGGTCGTCGGCAGCTCGCGCCATCCGTTCAACGCGAGCGATTTCTCGTCCTTCATGCTGGCGGCCAAGTCCTCGGGCGCGAAGATCATCGGGCTGGCCAATGGCGGCAGCGACACCATCAACGCGATCAAGTCGGCGCAGGAATTCGGCATCGATCCGGCCAAGCAGAACCTCGCCGGGCTCGCGGTGTTCATCACCGACATCCACGGCGTCGGCCTCAAGGCCGCCCAGGGCGTGATGCTGACCGAGGCCTTCTACTGGGACAGCAACGACGAGACGCGCAAATGGTCGCGCCGCTACTTCGACCGCATGAAGAAGATGCCGACCGCGATCCAGGCCGCCAACTACTCGTCGACGATGCACTACCTGCGCGCCATCAAGGACGCCGGCACCGATGCGCCGCAGGCCGTGATGGCGAAGATGAAGGCCACGCCGATCAACGACTTCTTCGCCAAGAACGGCCGCATCCGCGAGGACGGCCGCATGGTGCACGACATGTACCTGGAGCAGGTGAAGACGCCCGCCGAATCGAAGTACCCGTGGGACTACTACAAGCGGCTCGCGACCATTCCCGCGAACGAGGCCTTCCAGCCGCTGGAGAAGTCGGGGTGCTCGCTGGTGAAGAAAAGCTGACGAGGCGCAACCGGTTCATCATGGCAACTTCATCACAAGGACCGTCCCCATGGAAACTCCAGACCCCACGCCGGCCAGCACCGCCGAGCCGCGCAACTCCTACCTCGAAGAGAAAGCCTTCAAGTCACGCACCCTGCTGATCTTCGGCGCCATCACCGACGTGTCGGCCGCCGACGTGACGCGACGGCTCATCGCGCTCGATGCCGACAGCAGCGCGCCGATCGACATCCTGGTGAGCTCGCCCGGCGGCCACCTCGAATCGGGCGATGCGATCCACGACATCGTGCGCTTCATCGCCGCACCGGTGAACATGATCGGCACCGGCTGGGTCGGCAGCGCCGCCACGCACCTCTACCTGGCCGCGCCGCGCGAGCGCCGCTTCTGCCTGCCCAACACGCGCTTCCTGATCCATCAGCCCAGCGGCGGCGCGGGCGGCCAGGCCACCGACATCGCGATCCATGCGCGCGAGATCATCAAGGCGCGCGAGCGCATCGCGCAGACGATCGCGCGCGAGACCGGCAAGTCCATGGATGTCGTGCTCGCCGACATCGAGCGCGACCGCTGGATGTCGGCCGAGGAGGCGATCGAGTACGGGCTGGTGTCGCGCATCATCCAGAGAAAGAGCGAGCTGCACGGTTAGCTAGAACCCGATCATCTCGCCCCAGCTTTCGAACGGATCGCGTCGCGCGCGCAGCCGGTTGATCGGCGCGGTCTCATCGCGCCAGCCGAGCGCGATGCCGGCGAAGAGCATGAGCTCGGGCGGCAGCTTCAGAAACGCCGAGACGGGCTTCGACCGGTTGGCCCAGTATTCCTGCGGGCAGGTGTCGAGCCCGCGCTCGACGGCCAGCAGCATCACCGTCTGCATGTAGATGCCGAGGTCGGCCCATTGCGGCGGCCCGAGCCCGCGGTCGATGCACACGAAGATGCCGACCGGCGCGCCGAAGAACTCGGCGTTGCGGCCCATCTGCTGAAGGCGCTCGGCCTTGTGCTCGCGCGCGATGCCGATCGTCGCGTAGAGGTCCTCGGCATTCTGGAAGCGGCGCGTGCGGAAAGGCTCCCACAGGTTCGGCGGATAGATCGCGTACTCGGGCTCCTCCTGCGGCGGCTCGGCGGCGATCAGTTCCTTGAGTCGAGCCAGCGGCTCGCCGGTCAGCGCGAACACGCGCCAGGGCTGCAGGTTGCCGCCCGACGGCGCGCGCGATGCGCGCTCCAGGATGTCGCGCACGAGATCGGCCGACGGCGCCTCGGGCTTGAAACGGCGGATGGAGACGCGCTGCTCGACCGCATGGGACACATTCATCTTCGATTCCTTGGCACTGCCCGCTTCGGCGCCGCTCACGACGGCCGCCGCAGCAGAACGGTGGCGCGGGATTCGAGAACGACCACGCCATCCTGATTCGTCATCCGTCCGCGCAGTGCGAGGATGGTATCGCCGCTGCGCTTCGCGGCACGGACCTCGTCCACGGTCCAGGCCGAATCCAGCACGTCGCCGGGATGGGTCGGCGCGGCGAAGCGGTTGTTCTGTTCGAGCAGCGCGATCTGCTCGTCGCGAAAGTGCGCGCCGATGGCCGCGGCCATGAGGGCCGCGCTCACGGCGCCATGGAAGATCCGCCCGCGAAAGCCCGCGGCCTGCGCGGCCGATGCGCTGGTGTGCACGGGATGCGTGCCACCGGTCAGCGCGATCGCGAGCTCGAGCTGGTGTTCGGTCAGCACGCGGCGGCCGCCGAACTCGGTGCCGGGCGCGATCGGCGCCGGGGTCGATGCTGTCGATACGTCGGCTGTCATGCTCAATCGACCCGCGCGCCGGAGTCGCGCACCAGCCGGCCCCACTTGTCGTAGTCGCTGCGGATCACCTGCGCGAATTCGTCCGGCGTGTCAGTGTGGACGATGGCGCCGATGCCGTGCAGGCTCTTCTGCACGCCGGGATCGTCGACCGCCTTGCGGATCTCGGCATTCATGCGCGCGACGATGTCGGCGGGCGTGCCCTTCGGAAACAGGAAGCCGACCCATGGGCTGGCCACGAAGCCCGGCAGCCCGGCCTCGGTCAGGGTCGGTACCTGCGCGAGCGTCGGCACGCGCGAGGCCGAGGCGACACCCAGCGCCTTCAGCTTGCCGGAGGCGATCTGCGGCGCCGTCACGGTGACCGTGTCGAAGCCGAGCAGCACGTTGCCCGAGACGAGGTCGGTCATCGCGCGCACGCTGCCCTGGTAGGGAATGTGGGCCAGCGAGACGCCGGCCTGCTGCTTGAACAGCTCCATCGCCAGGTGCGACAGCGTGCCGTTGCCGCTCGACGAATAGCTCAGCTTGCCGGGGTTGGCCTTGGCATAGGCGACCAGCTCGGCGACGGTGTCGAAGGGCGCCGACGGGTTGGCCACCAGCACCAGCGGCACCTCGGCGAGGCGGCTGATGGGCGCGAAGTCCTTCAGCGTGTCGTAGCCGATGTTCTTGTAGAGATGCGGATTGGTCGCCATCGATGCGGTGGCCGCCAGGACCATCGTGTAGCCGTCGTGCGGCGCCTTGGCGAGCGCGGCCAGGCCGATGCTGCCGCCCTGCCCCGGCCGGTTCTCGACGATCAGCGGCTGCCCGGTGGCGCGCGAAATCCGGTCGGCCACCAGCCGCGCCATGATGTCGGTGGCCTGCCCCGGCGGGAAGCCGACGATCAGCTTGATCGGCTTGTCGGGATAGCCCGGCTGCGCGCCGGCGAAGGTGCAGATCATGGCGAGCAGCAGCGCCAGGATGCGGTCGATCGTCTTTCTCATCTTCGATGTCTCCTTGGTCCTTGTCCGATTCAGATCACGCCGGCTTCGCGCAGCCCGCCGATCTGCGCCGCCGTCAGGCCGAGCTGCGCGAACACGTCCGCGTTGTGCTGGCCGAGCGAGGGGCCGGAGGTCCGCACGGCGCCCGGCGTCTGCGAGAACACCGGCACCACGCTCTGCATGCGCACGCTGCCGAAGTCCTCGTCGGGCACGTCGACGATCGCCTTGCGCGCGGCGAAGTGCGCGTCGCGGAAGATGTCGGCGATGTCGTAGATGGGGCTGAAGCCGACCTCGTTTTTCTCCAGCAGCACGCCGAGCGCATCGAGGTCGTGCATCGCGATCTCGCCGGCCAGGATCGCATCGAGCTCGGCGCGGTGCGCCACCCGCAGCGGGTTGGTGACGAAGCGCGGATCGTCCGCGAGGTCGGCGCGTCCGAGCGCCGCGCACAGGCGTTCGTAGATGCGCTGCGTCGAGGCCGCGATCGAGGCCCAGCGCCCGTCGCGCGTGCGGTAGACGTTGCCGGGCGCCGCGTACTGGCTGATGTTGCCGGAGCGCTGGCGCACCACGCCCAGCTGGTCGTATTCGATCGGCAGGAAGTCGAGCACGCGGAACATCGACTCCATCAGCGAGCAATCGATCTCCTGGCCGACCGCCTCGCCGCTGCGCTGCTGCCGGTAGAGTGCACTGAGGATGCCGAGCGCGCCGAACAGCCCCGCCACCGCGTCCGCCACCGGAAAGCCCAAGTGCAGCGGCGTGCCGTCGGGCTCGCCGCAGATGTTGGTGAAGCCCGTCATGGCCTCGAACACGCGCGCGAAGCCGGGCCGGTTGCGGTACGGCCCGGTCTGGCCGAAGCCCGTCACGCGCAGGATCGTGAGGCTGGGCCGGATGCCGTGCAGCCATTCGCGCGTGATGCCCCAGCCGTCGAGCGTGCCGGGTCGGAAGTTCTCGACCAGCACGTCGTAGTCCGGCAGCAGCTGGCCCAGCAGC
Organism: Variovorax sp. SRS16; assembly: GCF_901827165.1. Lineage (NCBI taxonomy): Bacteria > Pseudomonadati > Pseudomonadota > Betaproteobacteria > Burkholderiales > Comamonadaceae > Variovorax > Variovorax sp. SRS16. Next base: position 104,587 of record NZ_LR594666.1, on the reverse strand, counting down.
GCGCGGCCTTCCTCGCGGCGCAGGTCGAGCGTGATGCCGCGCTTGTTGCGGTTGGCGACCTTCCACCACAGCGGCACGCCCTCCTTGTACGGCGGCAGCGCGCGCAGGGCATCGCCGCTGCCCGGCATCTCGACCTTGAGCACTTCCGCGCCGAGGTCCGCCAGCAGCGTGGTCGACCACGGGCCGGCAATCACGGTCGAGATATCGAGGATGCGCAGGCCCTGCAGCGGGCCGGTGGTTGCGGTGGAAGTCATCCGGCGCAGTCTAGGCATCGGCTGCAGAATACGGAAGCCAGATAGCACGGATACCAGTCATGCAAAACGGAGATGGGATCGACCTCGACCTGCAGAGCCTGCGCAGCTTCGTGCGCGCGTCCGAGCAGGGCAGCCTCACCAGCGCGGCCACCACGCTCGGCATCGCGCAGTCGGCGCTGAGCCGGCACATCGGGCAGCTCGAGTCGGTGCTCGGCAAGCGCCTGTTCCATCGCACCGGGCGCGGCGTCGAACTCACCGAGCTCGGCCAGAAGGTGCTGCCGCGCGCCCAGGCGCTGCTGGCCGATGCCGGCGAGATCGTGAAGGACGCCCACTCGCTGCTGCGCCGCCCTGCGGGCGTGGTCAGCGTCGGCCTGCTGCCCTCGCTCGCGCGGCCGCTGGCGAACCGCCTGTATGCCCGCGTGCGCGACGAATGCCCCGACATCCGGCTGCGCATCTTCGAGGCCTACAGCGGCGAGACCGAAGTGCTGCTGGCCGAGGGCCGCATCGACATCGGCATCTTCAACCACTACCGGCCGCTGCGCCGCTCGGGGCACCACGCGGTCTTCTCGACCGAGATGTGCCTGATCGCCAAGGCCGGCTCGCCCGCGCTGCGCGAGGGCAGCCTGCGCTTCTCGGCCTTCGCCAGGCTGCCGCTGGCCATGCCCACGCGCCCCAACAACCTGCGCGCGCTGCTGGACGACATCGCCAGCCGGCAGGAGGTGCAGCTCCAGGTGCTGATGGAAACCGATTCGCAGAACGTGATGAAGGACGCCGTCATCAACTGCGGCCTGCACTGCGTGCTGCCGCGGCATGCCGTGCTGGACGAGAGCCTGCAGGGGCTGGTCGGCATCGCGGCCATCACGCATCCGGTGATCCGCCAGAGCACCTTCATCGGCAGCACGCGGCGCCGGCCGATGACGGATGCCGGCAAGGAGGTGCTGCGCATGCTCACCCGGCTGCTGCAGGAGATCGGCGCCGAAGGCCGGGTGAGCGCCGGCGCCCGCGCGCCCGCGGCGAAGAAGCGCTGACCCCCATCGACCCGCGACCACGGCGACCGCATCCTTTTGCCCGCGCCGAACGTCCTCGGAGTAACGTTGCGCGTCCCCACCCACCTGGAGAAGACACCATGAAGACCGAGCTGTTCTACCTGCTGCTGAGTGCCATCCTGACCGGCGCGCTCTGGATCCCCGTCGTGATCGGCTACGTGACCTCGCGCGGGCCCTTGACGCCCGAGACTTACAGGGTCGCGCCGACCGTGCCGCTGCCGGCCTGGGTCAACCGCGCCAACCGCGCGCACCAGAACGCGCTCGAGAACCTCGCGCCCTTCGCGGCGGTGGTGCTGGTCGCGCAGGCGGCGGGCATCTCCACCCCCGCGACCGCGACCTGCGCCATCGTCTACTTCTATGCGCGCCTCGCGCATGCGGTGGTGCACATCAGCGGCTTCGGGCTGTTCATGGCGCGGACGATGCTGTTCACCATCGGCTGGGTCGCGTTCATCGTCTTCGCGGTGACCGTGCTGCGGCACGCCGCCTGAGCGTCGTCATCGCAGGCCACAGGTGCACCCCACCCTGACAAAGCGCGCTTCAGGCCGCGGCGGCCCGCGCGTCCTTCATCAGCTTCTGGCCCCAAGGAAGCGGGATGACTTCGAGAACGTAGCTCATCGCATTCGGGATCGCCTCGTCGATCGTGAGTTCGACCGGCCGATGCGTCCTGGGTCGCGCAGGCTGGCCTTCGATGACCTCATGCTGCCACGCGTCGACCCGCCAGCGCTCGTAAGGCACGAAGGTCGTGAGATTGCGCCGCGCGGGCGCGCGCATCGCGTTGCCCGTGTTGATCGGCGAAACAAAGGCAGACGCCTTGTAGTCGTCAAGCATGCGACGCGCGTCCATCACGAGCGCAACCTGAGGCGAACTGCCGCACGCGGCACGTTGCCGATTCAGTCGCTCGACGTCGAGCCAGAAGAAGACCTTGGCATTGAGCAAGGCGTACCAGTCTTCGGGGACGAGCCCGCTTCCGAGTGCGCGCGCGAGCGCCAGCGGCGGCATGGGACGCTGATCGCGGATCTTCGCGCCCGATGCCAGGCGCTCGCCCTTCGCGCGGTGGCGGCGCAGCGTCTGGGGATTCGCGTCGCCCGATGCTTCGACAAGACGCCGAGTGCTGAGCAGTCCGAGCTTACGTACGGACGCGAGGTTCTCGGCATCGAGAAGATGGTAGACGACGACGAGGGGATGCTGCTTCGAGTTCATCGCGCCGGCACCGGCGCCAGCAGGTTCGCGTCGCGCGCGAGCAGCCATTGGCGTTGCTGCTTGCGCAGGATCGTCAGCGTGTGCCCGGCACGCGTCGCGGCGGGCGAGCCGTCTTGCGGCGTGACGACGACCTTCAATCGAGTCCACATGAACGCCCAATCGCCCAGCACCTGAATCTCCTGGATTTCGCTCGTGCCGTCGATGGCCGGCGCGCCCTGCGCCGACTGCGCCTTGGCGGCGGCGGCGAAGTCGGGCTTGCGCATCACGGGCTGGCCGGGGATCAGGAAGACGGCGTCTTCGGTCATGAGGGACAGGACCTTGGCGGTGTCGCCGGATTGGGTGGCGGAGAGCCAGGTGGAGACCAAGTCGCGGATTTGGGATTCGTCGGGGTGCATGTTGGGCTTCACTTGGTTGATGGCGTGGCCGTGTGGATGGCGCGGTCCGCATTGAATGCATGGACTAAGTATTCGCCTTTCCGGGCGCAGCTTGTCAAGCGCGATCCGCTACTGCCTGCCGGCATTGCGCGGCGAGTGTCATGCACGCAGATGCCAGATCGCCGAGTTCGGCCATCAGGAAGCCTAGGCTTTCGAGGCTGTCGGCACCGATGGTGCCGTCTTCGATGACGACTGCGGAGTGGGCGAGGAGATGGCCAAGGGCGCCCAGGCCTTGATGGACGGTCGCCAGGGTCGATTGGGCGTCTTCGGCGATTGCCGTCAGCATTTCAGGGGCAGCCGATGAAAAGTCGATTTGGTGGGACTCATGAACTGGCAAGCACGGGAGTCGCAGCAGCAGATCCCGCATCGGGCGCAATGCTAGTGCTCGACTCTTTGGACGAGTTGCCAAGGAGAGCTTTCGCGAGGTGTGCATCCACGTAAGTGTGGAGAGATGCGGCGTCAAGCGCCAGAGACTATAGTGCGTGCCTTTGTCGATGCACCAACCGGTGGTGTTTGTTCGATGTCAAGGACTGCTGCGAACGCCGGCAACGCAGCGATTGCGATCAGCGACGACCGCGCATCGACCTCGAATCTCAGACATATTGCAACCAGTCAAGGCACAACAACACATAACTACATCTCAGTTGTCTAGCGGTAACCCCACTTTCTCTTAACAGATAAATCCATACCATCAAACATTTGCAAATTGCAACGAGCACGAGGAGAAGCGATGGAACGGTACGCAAACAGTGGTGATGGCTCGAACGTTGTCGCCTATGAGATCGAGCAATCTTCGATCAAAGTTCAATTCGGAGATGGATCAATCTATCTCTACACAAGTCAAAGTGCTGGTGCCGCGAACCTTGCGCAAATGAAGCAATTAGCTAAAGCCGGGCAAGGCCTAAATAGCTATATCAACAAGGTCGTTCGCAAGGGCTTCGCTTCGAAGCTTAAGTAGGGACTCGAGAGTGTGTTCAATCATCGTGGCCACGGTGCCTTCGCGCCAACGCGCAACGAACTGGCCGAGCAGACGCCAATCGTTTGCATTCATTGGCGCCTTGACCAGATTCAACCCGCATCCGACGGGCCTTGATCGTTGAGCTCGGCGAACTTCGCCGCCATCGTTGGGTTGCCCCGAGTCAGCTTCTTGATCGTCACGTCTTGGGCCTTGTCGTTCGCAAGACGAAGGTTTCGGTCGGTGCCGAGTAAGGAGTCCTTTGTCTTCTGTAGGTGTTCGATCGACTTGTCGATCTCCGCGATTGCCTTCTGAAAATGCCCGGAGGCGAGATCGTAATTTCTCCCGAATGCAGTCTTAAAAGACTCAAGCTCAGTTTCGAACTTCGTGATGTCAATATTCTGCGCCTTGACAAGCGCTAGTTCCGACTTGTACGAGAGGGAGTTCATCGCTGCATTCCGCAGTAGCGTGATGATTGGAATAAAGAACTGCGGTCGGATGACGTACATCTTTGGGTAGCGGTGGAACACATCAACAATTCCAGTGTTGTAGAGTTCACTGTCGGGCTCGAGCAGAGAGACCATCACCCCGTATTCGCATCGCTTCTCGGTGCGATCCTTGTCGAGCTCTTTCAGAAAATCCTCGTTTTTGTTCTTCGTCGCGGTGCGATCACTCTCGTTCTTCATTTCGAACATGATCGAGACGATCTCCGTGCCAGATTCGTCCGAGTCGCGAAAGATGTAGTCACCCTTGCTGCCGCTCCGTGCGTCATTGTCCTTCTCGAAATATGCCCTTGGAAACGCCGTCGCTCGAATGCGGTTGAATTCGGTCTCACAATGCTGCTCGAGAGTCTCCCCGACCATCTTGGTCGATAGGCGAGCCTTCATATCCCGGAGACGCTCAATTGCGTCATCGCGATCTTTGATCTGAGTTTCGTACTTGTCCTTGAGCAACTTCTCGGCAAGCTGTTTCTCAAGCTCCGCTCGCTCAAGGCCGCTCTGCAGCTTGTCGCGCTCCTTCTCGACCACACCGACTGCCTCGTTAATCGCGAGCTTCTGCGCAACTTCGATTGCATCGAGCTTAGCCTTTAGGCCTTGAATCTCCGTGTCCTTCGTAGCAGCGGCCTTCTGCAGTTCGTTTACAAGCTTCGCCTCCGCTAGCTGGGAGGCAGTTTGCTTGTCGTGTTTCGCCTGCTCGAGTTCGTTCGCGAGCGCTTCGCGCTCTTTTTCTACGGCGTTTAGGGCTTCGGTCACCGCGAGCTTCCGCTCGACATCACCGGCATCGAGCTTGGACCTCAGTTCCTGGATCTCGGCGTCCTTGGCTGCGGCAGTTTTTTGCAGCTCGTTGGCAACCTTGGCTTCGGCTAGTTCAACGGCGTTCCGCTTGTCCTGCTCGGCCAGCTCAAGCCGCTCGTGCAGCTGCTTGTCGAAGTCACTGTCGCGAATCTGCTTCAGAATGTCCGCGTACCCGGCTTCGTCAATCTTGAATGCTTTCCCGCAATGCGGGCAGATGATTTCATTCATAGCTACTTACCCTCTACTTTAGCTAGGATCTGCGCAAGCATGTCAGGCACCACACCCTCGGCCTTGAGTGTTGCCGATCGGTACGCGAGTTGATTTTTCTCAAGACTGATGCCTGCGGCAGCCTCGACATTGCTGCATGCCGTGATCCATTCGGTCCAGTTCGCCAAAAGAAACGCCTCAAGGTGATCCTCAAATATTGCCACCTCTTCAGCAACGATGGCAGATGGGAAGTCTTCTTCAGTTCGGCCGAAGTACTTCAACGCCGCACGATTCTCTTTTGCATTCTTGTTCCGTTCCTCATCGATCTTGTTCTGTGCTTTGCCTTTGGCTTTCGCACGCGCTTCACATCCGCGATCCGCATCGAAGAGCGCATAGACCGGGATGCCAATCGAAGTCAGGATGGCGTGGACGAGTGGGATAGATGTTTTTCCTCCTACAGAGACGATAGAGACTCCAGCGGCCTCAAGCGAGCCGAGACAAGTCTTATCGCCAATGCCGTAGAACACGGACAACTCTGTCGTTCCTTCTACGAGGAAGGCGCGATGCGCGAAAAGCGCCACGGCAAGCTGGTTCACCACAATGCCGTCGAGCTGGCGATCAACTGTATCGGCGCTCAGCACCCCGTTCAACTTAGCCTTTACCTTAGCAACAGTTGCAAGATGGACAGTGACCACAGGAGTTTCGTCAGGCGACCTCGTCAGCCGCCTAACTTGGTCAAAATGTCGCGCCTCAAGGAAGTAAGGGCTGTGAGTCGCATAAGTGACCTGGATTCGCTTACCGGTGTCCTCAGCAAGCGACCGGAGTACCTTGGCAAACGTCTGAGCCTGAATTGGGTGTTGATAGAGTTCCGGCTCCTCGATCGCTAGGCAGATAACCCCCTCTGCTGAAGCCGCTCCCGACTGCGCCAGGAGCTGGAGAGCCGAAATAAGAAGCGTGCGCTGAAAGCCATGCCCCTGCCGCTCTACCGCAGTCGAGGTTGTGCCATCCAGCACGGCCACGTCGAACGTCGTTCGAGGTGCCTTGAGTTCCACCTCGGCAGGGGCAACAGTGACAGCCCGCCCGGGAGAGTAGGACGTCACGATGTCGTTGAGCTGCGTTGTTATGGCCTCAAGCTGCGCTTTGAACTTCTCCTCATAGACTTCCTGCTGCTTGGCGCGCGACTCCTCAACGATCTTCGCGATCTCCTCGTCAGCGGCAGCACGATCAATTGAACGCTCGAGGATCCGTCCAACGATGCTCGACTTCCCGTCTATCGACTCCTCGTTAGCCCGAAGATCGGCAGTGACCAAGACGAAGTCAAATAGGCCACTCATCTTGCCCCCGCTGTTGAAGCCGAAGAAGTTGGTCTGCAGCGCTTCGGGGGCGTCCACAAGCTGATCTGTGTGGGAAGACTCCCAAGTCGCCATCGCCTGATCAACGGCTGTACCTGTATTGGCTGCGGGGAGGTTTAAGTCCGAACGACTGCTACGGAGATTGGCGTATTGATCCTTCTTCGCTGCCGCGCCACTTGCGGCCTTGATCGCGTTGAAATCCGGAAAGCCCTTCGCATTCGCTGAAAGCACTTCAGAGTTATCGGGCGACCGACGCTTCCAAGCCGTAAATGTGGCAACGCCATCCGGCGTGTACTTGCCAAGTGCTTCCCGGTCCTTGTTGGTGAGATCCGTAAAGGTAACTTGAACCTCTATGTTCTCGGTAGTCGCGCCGAAGGAGCAATCCTGCTCTGTCAGTGAACCAGGCTTACCGTTGAAATACCAATCAAGCGCACGGAGCACAGTTGACTTGCCAGCACCGTTCGGCCCGATGAAAGTCGTGACGGAATCAAAGGGGATTGTCACGTCCTTCAAGGTGCGAAAGTTCTTGATGCCAACGGATTGAATTCTCATGCGCACCTTCCAATTTCTGTTTTTTTCAACTAAATGTACACAACCTCAAATATATGCGGTTGCGCAACTTCACACGAATGATGGGCGCGACGCGTCTGAAGTAGATCTCATCGGCTTCGGCCAAACAGTATGCAATCAGACTGACGTAGTCGAAGAAGATGACTTGTGTCCGATGCCATTGTCCAATCGCGTCCTACCGACACCACTGCTTCTCACAAGGCACCCCATCCCCGTTCCCATCCATCTTCACCCCAGGACAGTTCTTCAAGAAATACGTCGCCTCCTCACACGAAGTCATCTGCGAGCAGTAAGTGCGCCCATCGCACCTGAATGCCGTATTCACCGACGCCGGCTGACTCCCCGAATCCGGACTCCACACCTTCTCAGTCACCGAACGACTGACTTGCTGCCGCTGTTCGTAATACGTGAATGCCTTCCAGCCCGCCAGGCAAATGATCACCAGCACGATCACGTTCTTCATGCGCAACGCCAATGCGCTTTCACGCAGTGCCCCTGCACTTCGGAAACGCAGAACAACCCAAGAAAGATTCCCCCGCGTTCGCGCCTTTCTTCGCAACCCTCCGCACCATCGGCCCCGCGCATCGCGGGCACATCGGCATCAGCGGCGTATCGCCGGCATCCGGCATTGCTGAAGAAGACGCCGGCTTGCTCTCAGCCCGCCGCACAGGCTCGTCGCTTCGGGCACTCGCAGCACCCCGCGCCGCCCGAATCATCTTGAACAGCGCATCCCCATCCATCAGCGTCACGTTGCGCCCTTCGGCAAACGCCCGCGCATCCTCCGTGAATCGCCCCGAGGTCACGACAAAGCCACCCGCCGCGCCGCAAGCGGCCATCGCGCCATAGAGTTCCCGCACGACCTGCACGCCGACCTTGTACGCACGCCATTGCTTGCATTGCACCAGGTGCTTCTCGCCGCCCTTGCGCAAGACGAGGTCGATGCCACCGTCGGCACCGCCGCCGCCCGTCTCGACCACGCTGAAGCCCTTGAGCCTGAAGCCCTCGCCGACGAGCAGCTCGAATTCGCGCCAGCTCATGCCATCGAGCACATCCGCGGCCTTGCCCGCGCTCACGTTGTCGGCCAGCGCCTTGCGTTGATGGCGTCGCCATGCCGAAGCCGCCGCGCCCACGAGGCAGAAGAAGGGCAATGCAAACTGGCCTGCGTACACGAACATGTGCAGGAGGCCGGTGTTCATCGTGGGCTGGGCGGCGATGACAGCGGCCAGCCGCGCATCCCACGCATGCAGCACCACGTAACTGATGATCGCCAGCGACACGCCGGCCCACCACGGCAGCATCGAGATCAGGTCGATGAGGTCTTCGGCGGTGCTTGTTCTTTTTCGTCTTGCCATGGGCGGAGTCTCCTCGTCGACGACTCTAGCCATGCACTTCTCTGCCGCAGTGGTTGGCTCAGGGACTCAGCACGGCCATTCGTGATGTTTGGCACGGTCACGTCCTGCCATCAGGGTCCGCCGGGTCGCATCGACCAACGGTGCCACCGCCGAGGGAGGAAAGGGTGAAACGCTGCTGACGTTGACTTCGCAGAGCACGTACGTTTCCGACTCGCCGCCGCGTCGCTCGCCGAGCAGGAAGTCCGCATCCCAAAGCATCGGCAGCGCTTCATGCGGGAGGCCGAGGCGGTCGCACATCAGTCCCACCCATTCTTCCTCCAGACGCCTGCGCAGCGCCTGAAACCGTGGATCGTCCGCATCGCTGTAGAGCCGCGTCGTCGGTGAAGGCGCCTCGCCTGCGCCCGACCCGGGGTGCAGTGCCACCACCGTCTGGTGGCCGAAGCCCGCGACCCGGCCTTGCACAAGGTAGGCGCGCGTCATGCCCTCGACCATGCGCGGCTGCCAGGCCTGGTCGATCATGTGGCCGTCGTTGTCGAAGTACGGTGCGAGCCGCTGCACGACGTCGTCCATGTTCAACAGCGCCTCGGTCGCGCCGCGCTGCGCATGCTGCAGCGCATAGAGGCCTTCTCCGCGCCGCTCGATGCGCCACACGCCGATCCCGCTGTGTCCGCGGCACTGTTTGAGCACGCGAGGGCCGAGCAGCAAGCGACCGGGCAGTTGGGTCGACAACTGAGCAAGATGGTCGACGCGGTGCACGTCGCTGCCAAAAGGCAGATCGCGCACCGAGAGCAGCACATCCTTGGTGCCGAGCTTCAGGATCGTGTTCGGGTGGGTGCTGACGAAGACCCCTTGCGCAGCCACTTCGCGAAGCAACGCGTCCAGGCACCGGCGGTCGCGGCCACCCTCGATCGGGTTGTGCCATACCAGGACGCCCTGTACGTGCATGAGCTGCCGCAGCACCTCGTCGCGGAAGTCGTCGTGGTAGACGGCGGGTTCGACGGCGACGCCTGCGCGCTCGAACGCATCGAAGAGCGCAAGAAATCGACTGCTCGCCGGATCGGCCCGATCGCGGGCCGCACGGTCTCCGGGATAGAGGATGGCCAGTCGCGGCCGGATGTCGTCGTGCATGCGCAGCCCCCATCTTGATGTTGAGATCTCTACATGAATGTATGATACGCGACATGCCGACCTCGAATGCCTCATGGCTATTGCTCGTCGTCTCTCTCCCCACGTCGAGCGCCACCGGACGCATGCGGATCTGGCGCGCGCTGAAGGCGCTGGGCTGCATGGCGCTGCGCGACGGCGCGTACCTGTTGCCCGCCCAGGGCGAGCATGCAGCCAGGCTGAAGGAGCTCGCCGATGCGTGCGCCCGCGAGGGCGGCAGCGCCTGGCTGCTGAACGCATCGCCGCACTCGGCCGACGAGGCGGACGCCTACCGGCAGCTCTTCGACCGCAGCGCGGACTACGCCGAATTGCGCAAGTCCTGGAAAGAGGCCAACGCCGGGATCGCTTCCATGGCGATGCCCGAACTGGCCCGGCTCCAACGCAAGCTTCAGCGCGAGTTCGACGCGCTGCGCGCGGTCGACTTCTTCCCCGGCGAAGCCCAACTGGAAGCCGAGGCGGCCTGGACGGACTTCGACAAGTGCGTCGAGGCGGTGCTGTCGCCCGATGAGCCGCACGAGACCGAGGGCCGCATTGCCCGGCTCGACCCGGCCCGGTACCAGGGGCGCCTTTGGGCCACGCGGCGAAAGCTGTGGGTAGACAGGGTGGCCAGCGCCTGGCTGATCCGGCGCTTCATCGACCACGACGCACGGTTCCGGTGGCTCGCGAAGCCGGCGGACTGCCCGAAGAGCGCACTGGGCTTCGACTTCGACGGGGCGACCTTCACGCACATCGGCGATCGAGTGACCTTCGAGAACCTGATGGCCAGCTTCGGCCTGGAGGACGATCCGGCGCTGGTCCGGTTGGGCGCGATGGTTCACTCGCTCGATGTGGGCGGCGAGCCGGTGGCCGAGGCGAGCGGCTTCGAAGCCATGCTCGCCGGCGCGCGCGAACGTCTGGCCGACGACGACGCGCTGTTGACCGAGATCAGCGGGCTGCTGGACTCGCTCTACATGCACTTCATGCGCGGCAAACCTGCAGGCGACGTCCCATGACCGATGCGACGACCAACGTGGCGCCCACGAATTCTCCGAGCTATTCGCGGTGGCAACTGGTGCGCTACATGCTGGGTCTCGGTACATGGGGCTTCGGCGGACCGGTGGCGCTCGTGGGCAGCATGTACCGGGACCTGGTCGAGCGCCGGGGCTGGATCTCCGACTCCGACTACAAGGAAGGCATCACGCTCGCGCAGCTGATGCCGGGACCGCTCGCGGCCCAACTGGCGATCTACCTGGGCTATGTGCACTACCGGCTGATGGGCGCCACGCTGGCAGGGCTCGCCTTCGTCTTGCCCTCATTCCTGATGGTGGTCGCGCTCGGCGCCGCCTATGTGGCCTACGGTGGCCTGCCCTGGATGCAGGCCGTCTTCTACGGCGTCGGCGCTTGCGTGATCGGCATCATCGCGATGAGCGCGTGGAAGTTGACGACCCGAAGCATCGGCCGCGACAAGCTGCTCTGGGCGATCTTCCTGCTCAGTGCCGTGCTCACGGTGCTGACCCAGTCCGAGAGTGTCTGGCTCTTCCTCGGCGCCGGCGTGCTGGTGTGGCTGGTGCGCGCGCCGCCGAAGCGCTGGTTCGGTGGGCATCTCGGCAGCATCGCAGCAGTAGCGCCGACGGCTGCGATGCTCGCCGCGGGGACCACGGACTGGCATCTGCTCGGGCAGATCGGCGCGTTCTTCGCGTACGCCGGCAGCTTCGTCTTCGGAAGCGGGCTTGCGATCGTCCCGTTCCTGTACGGCGGCGTCGTCACCGAACACCATTGGCTCAACGAGCGCCAGTTCGTCGATGCCGTGGCGGTCGCGATGATCACGCCGGGTCCGGTCGTCATCACAACAGCCTTCATCGGCTACCTGATTGCCGGGTTCTGGGGTGCGCTCGTCGCGGCGCTGGCCACCTTCGTGCCGTGCTATCTGCTGACCGTCGCGCCCGCGCCGTACTTCAAGAAACACGGCAAGCACCCTGGCATCGTCGCGTTCGTCGATGGTGTCACGGCCGCGGCAATAGGTGCGCTGAGCGGCGCAGTGCTCGTCATCGCGCAGCGATCGATCATCGATCTGGCGACAGCCGCGCTGGCCATCGGCACCGCTGCACTGCTGTGGCGCTTCAAGAAGATTCCCGAGCCGCTGGTCGTCGTCGCGGCGGCATTGCTCGGCTTGCTGCTGTATCCGCTGGCGAAGCATGCCTGACCCCGACGGCCGAGGGTCTCGATGAACTGCAACTCAGCTGTTGTTGCCCTTCAGTTCCCCGAAGGCCTCCATCGCCCGCAGCGAATACACATACGCAGCCCCCGCATTCAGCGCGATCGCCACGCCCAACGCATCACTCATCTCAGCCTCGGTCGCCCCGGCCTTCGCAGCCGCAGCCGCATGCGACGAGATGCACCCATCGCAGCGCGTCGTCACGGCCACGGCCATGGCGATCAATTCGCGGGTCTTGGCGTCGAGCGCGCCGTTGGAGCCCTGGGCCGCGGCCACGGCGCGGTAGGCCTCCAGCATCTTCGGGTTGGTGTTGCCTAGGCGGGTGTAGGAGCGCTTGAGGGTGCCCAGCAGGTCGGTCCAGTTCATGAACATGGTCTTGGTCTTTCTTTCGTCGGTCAGTGAGGTGAAGGAGATGAGAAGAAGCCGGCGCGCTCACGCGTCACGCACCGGACCGGGAGGGCTGCTGCGGCGCGCCGCGGCCACGCGCGCGACGTACGCGGCCACGCGCTCGCGCAGGCCCGGCCGCGCGGCGGAGCGCACGAGCAGGTCGAGGTCGCGCGCGGCGGCGTCGGCGCGGTGCGGATCCACGGCCTGGCGCAGGCTGGCGCGCAGCTGCGCGTCCTCGCGCCAGCGCGCGAGAGAGTGCGCGTCGATGGCATGCGGGCCATCGACCAGCGAGGTGACGAGCCCTCGGCGGCAAGCCTCGTCGGCCGCAACACTGCGGCCGCTCTCGACCCAGTCGAGCGCCGTCTCGGTGCCGACGCGCGCGGCAAGGCGCCGCGTGCCGAGCACGAGGCCGAAGCCGCGGGCACCCGGGAAGGCGAAGGCGGCATCGGCCTGCGCGAGCCGCAGCCCGCAGGCCGCGAAGAGGTCGGCGCCGGCACCCATCGTGCGGCCCTGCGCGAGCGCGATGGTGAGGAAGGGCGCGTGGGCGATGCGCTGCAGCAGCAGCTCGATGCGTACGAAGCGCGCGAGCAGCGTGTCGTCGGTCTCGTCGTCGAGCTTCGAGAGGTCGAAGCCGGTGCAGAAGTGACGGCCTTCTCCCTGCAGCACGAGGGCTTCGGCGCCCTTGGCCTCGGCGCGCGCCACCGCATCGTCGAGCGCGCGCACGAGTTCGGCCGAACAGGCATTGCCCTGCTGCGGGCGATGGAGCGTGACGCGCCAGACGGCCGCCGAGGCATCGACGAGAACGGGCGCCTCGGTCATCACGCAACCTTCGTGCTTCGCACTGCGGTGCGAGCTTGCTTGGGGCGGCCCGGCGCGGCGCTCATGTCGCTGCCTTGCATGCGTTGGCGTAGCCGGACACGAAGTCCTTCACGGCGCCGGTCTGCGGATCGAAGACGTGCCGGGTCAGCCGGCCGATGTCGGTGCCGTAGACATGGATGCTGACGGACACGCGGTCGTCGAAGGCATTGCTCACGCGGTGGATGTCGCCGATGCGCGGCGACACGGCGGCGACGTCGCCGGGGTTCAGCCGCTCGGGCGTGCCTTCGGCCTGCATGCCCCGGGGCGTGCGGCGGTAGTGCTGCCCGATCTCGGCGCCGCGCAGCATGCCGATCACGCCCCACACGGTGTGGTCGTGGATCGGCGTCTGCTGGCCCGGGCCCCAGACGAAGCTCACGACCGAGAAGCGCTGCTGCGGATCGCAGTGCAGCAGGTATTGCTGGTAGTGCTGCGGGTGCGGCTGGGCGAGTTCGGCGGGCAGCCAGTCGTCGGCCGCGACGAGTTGCCGCATCGCGTGTTCGAGCCGATCGAGCAGCTGCGCTTCGTCGGCGCAGCGCTCCACGGCGGCCGTCGCGGCGGCCACGAAGGGGTCGAGGCGTTCAGACATGGCGGGCATGCGCCGGCGTCGTCACGCGGGCACGCGCTCGCCGTAGCGTGCGCGGATTTCTTCCGTGTGCTCGCCCAGCGCGGGCGGGCCTGAACGGATGTCGGCCGCATGGCCGTCGAGGCGCAGCGGGAAGCCGAAGGTGCGCGTGGTCGCGCCGTTGGGCAGCGTGAGCGCGTGCACCCAGCCCATCGCGTCGACCTGGCCATCGGCGAGCGCGGACGCATAGTCGTTGATGGCCGAGTGCGGCACGCCCGCCTCGCGGAACACCTGCAGCCAGTGCGCGACGGGCGCGGTGCGGAACTTCTCTTCCAGCAGCACTTTCAGGTCGGCCTGGTGGGTCGCGCGGTCGAGCGTGCTCAGGAACCTCGGGTCGGCGGCCAGCTGCGGCATGTCGACCACGCCGAGCACCTTCAGCCAGAGCGGATGGTTGCCGGCCGCGATCGCGAAGTAGCCGTCCGACGCCTCGAACGCGCGGTAGGGCGCGTTGCGCGGGTGCGCGGAGCCGAGGCGGCGCGGGCTGCGTCCGCTGCCGAAGTACTCGCTGGTCTGCAGTGCGGCGATGGCCAGCGTGCAGCCGAACATGGGCACGTCGATGTGAACGCCGCCGGCGCCGGCGCGCACCGCGCTCAGCGCCGCCGCCACGGCATAGGCGCCATAGAGCCCGGAAGCGAAGTCGGACACCGGCACGCCGCACTTCACCGGCACGCCGCCTTCTTCGCCGGTGACGCTCATCACGCCGGCTGCGGCCTGGATGGTGAGGTCGAAGCCGCCTTCGCTGGCGCGCGGGCCGCTCTGGCCGAAGGCCGAGATCGAGCAGTAGACGAGGTCGGGATGCTCGGCGCGCAGCTGCGCATAGCCGAGGCCCAGGCGGTCCATGACGCCGGGGCGGTTGTTCTCGACCACGACATCGCAGTCCAGGATCAGGCGGCGCGCGATCTCGGCTGAGGCCGGGTCCTTGAGGTTGAGCACGACGGACTTCTTGTTGCGGTTCACCGAGGCGAAGTTCTCGCTGTAGCCGTCGGTGATCGGCGGCCACTGGCGCAGGCCGTCGCCTTCGGGCGGCTCGATCTTGACGACCTCGGCGCCCATGTCGGACAGCAGCATCGCGCAGAAGGGACCGGCGGCCGTGGAGCAGAACTCCGCGACCCGGATGCCGGCCAGCGGCTGCCGGGCCGTGACGGCTACGCCGCCGGCGGTCTTGCGTTGTTCTTGATTCATGGCGGCGACGATAGAGAGTTCCAAATGACACATCAAGAGTTCTAGAATACGGAACATGAACAACACCCTTCTCAAGGGGCTGGCGGTGCTCGAACTGCTGTCGCGCAGCGACCGCGCGCTCGGCCTCACGCAGATCGGCCGCGAGCTGAGCATGG
This sequence comes from Variovorax sp. SRS16, assembly GCF_901827165.1. NCBI lineage: Bacteria > Pseudomonadati > Pseudomonadota > Betaproteobacteria > Burkholderiales > Comamonadaceae > Variovorax > Variovorax sp. SRS16. The sequence goes on along the minus strand of NZ_LR594666.1, from coordinate 89,360 downwards.
GCAAGAGCAATGTCCATCGCCTCATGCAGGCGCTCGTCGAGACACGCTTCGTGCTGCGCGACGAAGAGAGCGGCAGCTACGCGCCCTCCATCAAGCTGTGGGAACTCGGCTCTGCCGTGCTGTCCAAGCTGGATTTGCGGCGCCACGCCGAGCGGCAGATGGAAGCGCTGATGGTGCTCACGGGCGAGAGCGTGCACCTGTCGGTGCTCGACGGCACGGAGGTGGTCTACGTGCACAAGGTCGACAGCCCCAACCCCGTGCGCGCCTATTCGCAGATCGGCGGCCGCGCGCCGGCCTACTGCGTGGCGACCGGCAAGGTGCAGCTGGCCTATGTCGCGCCCTCGATCCTGCAGGACGTGGCCAAGCGGCTCGAGCCGCACACGGAGCGCACCATCACCGACCCTGCCGCCTTCCTCAAGGAGATGCGCAAGGTGCGCGAGCAGGGCTTCGCCCTCAACCGCGCGGAATGGCGCAACGACGTCTGGGGCATCGCCTCGCCGGTGCGGGACACGCGGGGTTCGATGATCGCGGCGATCGGCATCTCGGGGCCCGCGGCGCGCTTTCGCAAGAGCGTGCTGGGCGAGTGGACGCAGGCGGTGATGGCGGCAGCCTCGGATGTCTCCAGCGCGCTGGCCGGCAACCAGCCCATGGCCGCGCTGTCGCAGATCCGTTTCGGTCCGCACTGAGGGCCGGCGGCGGGCTGCCGTGGTGTTCCAGAATGCAGAACTGTTGCACTGATTGATGGAACGCCTATCGTCCTCCCCGCATGAACACATCCGACCCGCCCATCCCCATCGCCGCGCTGCTGAGCCCGCGCTCCGTCGCCGTCATCGGCGCCTCGGAGGACCAGGGCAAATTCGGCGGCCGCGTGCTGCAGATGCTGCTGCGCCACCGGTACGCCGGCACCATCTATCCGATCAATCCGAACCGCAAGGAACTGCTCGGCCTCGAGGCCTATCCGTCCGTCGCCGTGACGCCGCAAGCGCCCGACATGGCGATCATGGCCGTGCCGCAGGCGCAGGTGAAGGCGCGCGTGCAGGAGTGCGCCGATCGCGGCGTGCGCTGCGCGATCATCATCACGGCGCGCTTCTCGGATGCGGGCCCCGAAGGCGCCGCGATCGAGGCCGAGCTGGTGGCGATCGCGCGGGCCGCCGGCATGCGCCTGATCGGCCCCAACTGCCTCGGCGTGATCAGCCCCGCGAACAAGCTGGTGCTGTGCTCGTCGCCCGCTCTCGATGTCGAGACGCTGCCGCGCAGCCCGATCGGCTTCATCACGCAAAGCGGCGCGCTGATGGGCACGCTGTTCGATCGCGCCACGGCCATGGGCATCGGCTTCAGCCACTGCGTGTCGGTGGGCAACCAGGCGGACCTGGAGCTGTGCGACTTCATCGAGTTCCTGATCGACGATCCCCACACGCGCGTCATCTGCTCGTACATCGAGGGCGTGAAATCGCCGGCGCGATTCGTGCAGCTGGCGCGCCGCGCGCGGACGGCCGGCAAGCCATGGCTCGCGGTGAAGGCCGGGCGCACGGCCGCCGGCTCCAGCGCGGCCTTCTCGCACACCGCCAGCCTGGCCGGCGACTACGCGGTGCTCAAGGCCGTGTGCGAGCGCGAGAACATCGTGCTGCTGAACGACGTGTTCGCGATGCTGCTGCTGGCCGCGGCGATGGCGCAGCATCCGGCGCACCGCGTCGCGCAGGCCGTGCTCATCTCGACCTCCGGCGGCAGCGCGGCGCTGAGTGCCGATGCGCTGTCCGATGCCGGCATTCCGATGACCCGCTTCGGCGAGACGGCCCGTGAAGCGCTGGCGACGCTCTATGTGCCGGGGCAGGCCGACAACCCGGTGGACCTTTATGGCGCGAAGGTGAGGGAGGTGCCGGACTTCGGCTACCAGAGCGCCCTGCTCGCGATGCGCGACACGCAGGCCGACATCTGCCTCGCCGTCATCACCACCGCGCCGGGCCTCACGGCGCTGGCCGGCGAGCTGGCGCAAGGCTGCGCCGAAGCCGGCAAGCCGGTGCTGCAGGTGATGCAGCCGGGCGCGCTGGCCAACGGCCCGCGCGCGCTGCTGCGGCAATCGGGGCAGCCCTTCACCGATTCGCTGGCCGAGGCGGTGGAGGCGATCCGCGCCTGGCGCGCGTGGTCCGCGTGGCGCGAGCAAGAGGCACCCGAGCCGCTGCCCGCACTCGACTTCGCGCTGCCGGCCGAGAGCGCATCGCTCGGCGAAGAGGAAGCGAAGGCGCTGCTCCATGCCGCCGGCATTCCCGTCAACCGGGGCGTCGTCGTCGCCGACATCGAGGAAGCGCTGGTACGCGCCGACGAGATCGGCTACCCGCTGGTGGCGAAGATCGTCTCGCCGCAGATCGTCCACAAGACGGAAGTGGGCGGCGTCGCGCTCGACCTGCACGATGCGGCGGCGCTGCGCGCGGCGCTGACGGCGATGAAGCGGCGGGTGCAGCAAGCGATGCCCGAGGCGCGCATCGAGGGCTTCTTCCTGCAGGCGATGGCCACCGGCACGGTGGAGCTGCTCGTCGGTGCGCGCAACGATCCGCAGTTCGGGCCGGTGCTGATCGTCGGCAGCGGCGGCGTGTGGGTCGAGCTGATGAAGGACGTGGTGCTGCTGCCGCTGCCCGTGTCGGCGGCGGCGGTGCGCGAGGCGCTGCTGTCGCTGCGCATCGCGCCGCTGCTGCGCGGTTATCGCGGCGCCGAGCCGGTCGACCTGGACGCGGCGGTCGACGCCGTGCGCCGTCTTGCCGCCATCGCGGAGCGCCTGCGGGGCCGCGATTTCGAGTTCGAAGTGAATCCGCTCAAGCTGGGTCCCAGGGGCTGCATGGCCGTGGACGCGCGCGCGCGGATCGGGGAGTCTTTCCAATGAGTTGCCTTCGCATCGACCGCCGCGGCGCGGTCACCCTCTTCACCATCGACAACGCGGCCAAGCGCAACGCGCTCTCGCAGGCGACGGCGCTCGATCTGCAGCGCGGCTTCGCCGAGTTCGACGCCGACGCGTCGCAGCGCGTGGCCGTGATCACCGGCGCCGGCAACGAGGCCTTCACGGCCGGCGCCGACCTCAACGATATTCCGGAGTTCTGGCGCTGCACGCCCGGCGCCGGCATCGTGACCGACAAGCCCATCATCGCGGCCATCGCCGGCTGGTGCATCGGCGGCGGCATCACGCTCACCGCGACCTGCGACCTCGCCGTCGCGGCCGAGAACACGAAGTTCAGCTACCCGGAGGCGAAGATCGGCCTCACGCAGGGCTTCATCACCGCGCTGGCCGCGCGCATCCCGCAGAAGGTCGCGATGGAGGTGATGCTGCTGGGCCGGCAGATGGATGCACAGCGCGCTTATGAAGTGGGCCTGATCAACCAGGTGACACCCGTCGGCCAGCAGCTGGAGGTGGCCCTGGCCATGGCCGAGGAGATCGCCGGCATGGCGCCGCTGGTGATCCGCACCATCAAGCGCTTCGTCGGCCAGATCATTCCGCAGAGCCCGTCCGAGATCTATGCGCGCACGCTCCAGCAACTGGATGCGATCCGCCTGAGCGAGGACCTGGAAGAAGGCAAGCGCGCCTTCAAGGAAAAACGCGAGCCTCGCTTCGAAGGCCGTTGAAGCAAAGAACCCTCGACATCCACGGAGACATCATCACCATGAAACGCAGGCCCGTCCTCGCCCTTGCCCTGGCCCTTGCCGCCGCCTTCGCCCTGCCTGCCGCCGCGCAGCAGGACAAGCCCATCCGCGTCATCGTGCCCTACCCGGCCGGCGGCAATGCGGACAACATCGCGCGGCTCTATGCCGAAGCGCTCGGCAAGAAGCTGGGACGCGCCGTCATCGTCGACAACAAGCCGGGCGCCGGCGGCGTGATCGGTGCGCAGGCGGCGATGCGCGGCGCCAACGACGGCAGCGTGCTGTTCGTCGCGCCGACGGGGGTTTTCGTCGTGACGCCGCATCTGCAGCAGCTCCCTTACGACCCGCTCACCGACTTCGTGCCCGTCGCGCGGCTCACCACCTGGATTCCGATGATGGTGGTGCGCAAGGACTTTCCGGGGAACACCTTCGCCGAGGTGGTCGCCGAGATGAAGAAGCATCCGGGCAAGTATTCCTTCGGCTCGGCCGGCCCGGCCACCATGACGCACCTGATGGGCGAACTGATCAACCTCAAGACGGGCGTGAACACGGTGCACGTGCCCTACAAGGGTTCGGCGGAATTCATTCCCGACCTGCTGAGCGGGCGCGTGGACGTCGTCTACGACAGCGTGGTCGTGCCGCAGGTGAAAGCCGGGCAGCTGAAGGCCATCGCGAGCATGGTGGGCACGCGCCACCCCGATCTGCCGAACGTGCCGACACTGAAAGAGCTCGGCGTGGACCTCGACGTGCCGAACTGGTATGGCGTCTTCGCACCCAAGGGCACGCCCGCGAACATCGTCGACCAGATCGGGGTCGCCTCGAAGGAGGTGATGGAAGGCATCGACAAGAGCAAGCTGACCGCTATGAGCATGTCGAGCGCGTTCGAGGGGCCGGCCGACTTCAAGGCGCAGATTGCCAAGGACGACGCGCTGATGAAAGACGTGATCCAGAAGGCCAACATCCACATCAACTAAGCACGGCCATGACCACCAGCGTCGATCCGATCACGCAAGCGCGCATCCATCTCGCGGCGGCCTATCGCATGGCGGCGCTGCACGAACTCGACGAAGGCATCGACAACCACTTCACCATGGTGGTGCCGGGGCGCGAGGACCGATTCCTGATCATGCCTTTCGGCTGTCATTGGTCGGAGGCCCGTGCGAGCGAGCTGCTGGTCTTCGATGAGCAGGGTGTCACGCACGAAGGCGACGGCGTGGTGGAGATTTCCGCGCAGTGCATTCACGCGCCGATCCACCGCATCACCGGCGCGAAGGTGGTGCTGCATACCCACCAGACCTGGGCCACGGCGCTCAACATGTTGCAGGACAACCGGCTGCAGCCGGCGAGCCAGACGGCGGCGCTGGTGAGCACGCAGATCGCCTACGACGACGACTACACCGGGACCGCGAGCAATCCGGCCGAAGGCGAGCGCCTGGCGGCCCTCGCGCGCGACAAGCCGATCGTCTTCATGAAGAACCATGGCGTGCTGGCGATCGGCGACACGGTGGCCGCGGCCTACCGCCGGCTCTACCGCGTCGAACGGGTCTGCCGCATGCAGATGCTCGCGCTGGCCACCGGGCGCCCGCTGGCCGTGTTGAGCGACGAGATGGTCCGGCAGGTGCAGACCCCGGGGCAGGACGACCGCCACCCGCGCGCGGAGCGCGAGCGGCTGTTCTTCGAAGCGATGATGCGCGTGCTGGACCGCGAGTTGCCGGGCTACGCGGAGTAGATGGCCGGCAGGTCGAAGGCGCTGACGCGTGGCGGGTCCACGCACTTCTCGATCTGCACCAGCACGGTCTGCGCGACCGAGGACTGCGTCAGGCGCGACGTGCCCTTGTCCATCGTCACCACGTTGGGGTTGCCGTGCTTTTCGACGGAGCATGGCGCGGCCGGATCCTCGGGATCGAACCACGCGCCGGTTGCGACCTGAAGCACGCCCGGCATCAGCGCATCAGAGATCACGGCGGTGGCGAGAAAAGCCCCGCGGTCGTTGAACACCTTCACCACATCACCCGCCACGACGCCGTGGCGCTGCGCGTCGGCCGCATGCAGGGTCAACGGCTCACGGCCGCCGAGCTTGGTCGCGCGGCTCACGGCGCCGGCATCCATCTGGCTGTGCAATCGCCCCTCGGGCTGATTCGACAGCAAGTGGAACGGGTAGGTCGCAGCGCGCTGGCCGCCGAGCCATTCGGCCGGCTCGAGCCACGCGGGATGCGGCGGGCAGTCGTCGTAGCCGAAGGCTTCGATCCTGCGCGAGAAGAGCTCGATCTTTCCCGACGGGGTCGCGAGCTTGTTCGCGACGGGGTCGCTGCGGAATGCCGACATGAAGAGCGGCGGCGCCTTCAGCATCGGAAACTCGTAGCTGCCCGCGGCCCAGAACGCGTCGAAGGCCGGCGGCGCGTAGCCGAGTTCGAAGGCGCGCTCGCGGGCCTGAGCGTACAGGTGGCGCAGCCAGCCCATCTCGTCGCGGCCCTCGGTGTAGGCCTGCCGGAAGCCGAGCCGATCGGACAGCTCGGCGAAGATGTCCATGTCGTTGCGCGAGGCCGCCACCGGATCGATGACCTGGCGCATCGCGATGTAGTGGCGCTGCAGGTCGGTCGCGAGGATGTCGTTGCGCTCCATCGTGGTCGTGGCGGGCAGCACGATGTCGGCGTACTTCGACGGCGGATTCCACCAGGGCTCGTGCACCACCACCATCTCGGGCTTGCGCCAGGCCTGCACGAAGCGGTTGAGGTTGGTGTTGTGGTGGAAGGGGTTGCCGCCGACCGAGTAGATGAGCCTGATGTCCGGCATCCTGATCGTGGTGCCGTTGAATTCGAGTTCGCTGCCCGGGTTGAGCAGCATGTCGGCGACGCGCCCCACCGGCACGAAGCTGCGAATCGGGTTCTTGCCGAGCGAGAGCGTCGGGCGCGGGATGTTCTCGGGCCGGTTCACCGTGATGCCGGCGACCGCGCCGAAGCCCAGGCTGAAGCCGCCGCCGGGCAGGCCGATCTGTCCGAGCATCGAAGCGAGCGCGACGGTAGCCCACACCGGCTGCTCGCCATGGTCGGCGCGCTGGATGGACCAGGTGGTCGTCACCAGTGTGCGGCAGCCGGCCATGCGCAAGGCGAGGGCCTCGATGGTCTCTGCCGGCACGCCGGTCACGGCGGCGGCCCAGGCCGCGTCCTTGGCGACGCCGTCGTCCAGGCCGAGCAGGTAGCGCTCGAAGGCTTCGTAGCCTTCGCAATAGGTCGCGAGAAAGGCGATGTCGTGCGCACGATGCATGACCAATGAATGCGCGAGGCCGAGCATCATCGCGGCATCGGTGTTCGGTCGGATGGGAATCCAGTCGGCATCGAGCCCCTGCGTCATGTCGCTGCGCGCCGGGCTGATGTTGACGAAGCGCACGCGGGACGCGGCGGCGCGCGCGATCCAGCCGGCGTTCTCGTGCATGGCGGCGCCGCCGGCGTCGATCTGCATGTTCTTGCTGTGCGCGCCGCCGAACATCACGACGAGTTCGGAATGTTCGACGATCGACGACCACGGCACGACCATCGAGGTGACGTCGTTGTCGCCCGTGACGTAGGGCATGACGCCCAGCGCCGCGCCGAAGCTGTGGTTGCCGCGCTTGTCGACGTAGCCGCCGAAGAGGCCGAGGAAGCGCTTCAACACGCTGGGCGAATGGTGCAGCCGGCCCGCGCTGGCCCAGCCGTAGGAGCCGCCGTAGATGGATTCGTTGCCGAACTCGGACTTGATGCGCTGCATGCCATCGACGACGAGGTCGAGCGCGGTGTCCCATGACACGGGCACGAAGGCTTCGGCGCCGCGCCCTTGCGCGGAGCGCTCGCGCTGCCGCAGGTAGCCGGCGCGCACGTGCGGCTGGGTGATGCGCAGCGGGCTTCGCACCATGTCGGGCAGGCCGTGAATGAGCGCGGGGGGTGCGGGATCGGCGTTGAAAGGCCGCGTCGACAGGATCTCGCCGGCGGCCGACAACTCGACGCCGTACACGCCCCAGTGCGAGGCGGTCTGGACGATGCGGCTGGCGTTCGCGTTCACGGTGGACTCGCGAGGAACTCGCGCAGCCATGCGCTGCAATCGCTCGCGCCCTGCACGGGCCAGAGCACCTTGACCACGGTATCGCCGCGCTGGATCTCGATGCAGATGTCGGTCGATGCGCGTTGCGGCGAGCGGCCGAACCAGCGCGACCACCAGGTGTCGCGTGCGGTGGAAGTGGCGTGGGACGGCGCGGCGGCCTGCGTCTGCGCCGTCGCGGGCGGTGGCACCGTGAGGGGGACGGCGTCTGGCGGCGCGCTCGCGCGCGCAGGCGCGACCGCGGTCCCACGCGCAACCGCATCGGCCGATGCGATGGCCGCGGGAGCCTTCGGCGGTGCGACCGTGACCTTGACATCGCCCGGCGCCGCATCGCCCGCGCCCGTGATTCGGGCCACGAGCTTCTCGGTGAACTCGTCCCACATGCGGTCGGCCTTGGTCTTCATCGCGCTCAGGCCGAAGGTGCCCAGGCGGCCGAGCACGTCGACCTTGACCAGGATGCGCAGCTCGGTCCGGCCGTCCGGCTGCTCGGTCAGGAAGAGCTCGCTGGTCTGCTTGAGCGAACTGGCGACGGACTTGTCTTCGCCAGTGCCTTCGGTGCGCAGGTAGTGCGGCGCACGCTGCTCGACGATGGTGGTGCGCAGCTTGAACTTCGCACTGACGAAGGACACCTTGACCTTGATCTCGGCGACGTATTCGACATCGCTGATGACCTCGATGGACTGCATGCCGGGCACGCAGCCGCCCATCACCTGCGGGTCGAGCAACAGCGCCCACACGCGGCTCGCGGGTGCGGGGACGACGACGGTCTTTTCAATTTCCACGCATCTTCTCCGCGGCGACAAGAATGGATTCGACGATCTGCGTGTAGCCCGTGCAGCGGCAGAGGTTGCCGTTGAGGCCGTGGCGCACTTCGTCTTCGGTGGGCGCAGGGTTGTGCGCGAGCATGGCGCACGAGGTCATGACGAAGCCGGGCGTGCAGTAGCCGCATTGCAAGCCGCCGCAGTTCATGAAGCTCTCCTGCAGCGGGTGCAGCGTGTCGCCGTCGCCGAGGCCTTCGATCGTGGTGATGCTGCGGCCGTCGACCTGCACCGCGAGCATCAGGCAGGACTTGACGACCTCGCCATCCAGATGCACCGAGCAGGCGCCGCAGATGCCGGTCTCGCAGCCGCGCTTGGTGCCGGTCAGGTGCAGGTCGTCGCGCAGCAGGTCGCTGAGCAATCGGCGTGCGGGAATCTGCACGCTGTGATGCTCGCCGTTGACGGTGACTTCGATGGTGTGTTGGGTCATGCGTGCGCTCCTTGATCGGCGCCGAGCTCGAAGAGTTCGAGCAGCGCGCGGCGCGCGACGACGCGCACCATGTCGCGCCGATAGTCGGCATCGCCGCGCTGGTCGGCCACCGGCTCGATGTCGGTCGCGACGATGTCGGCGGCCTCGGCGGCGAGCGCGGGCGTCACCGCCTTGTCGGCCAGCAGGGCTTCGGCCCTTCGCAGGCGCAGCGGGATCGGCGTCGATGCGCCGACTGCGATGCGGATGCGATGGCAGTGTGCGCCGCTGCGGCGCGCCGACACGGCGACGCTGGCGAGCGGCCGGTGTTCGGCGGCGGTGCGCAGGAAGCGTGAATAGACACCGCTGCAGCCGGGCTCTGACGGTGCGATGCGGATTTCGGTCAGCAGCTCGTCGGGCGCGAGCGCGGTGGTGTAGTAGTCGACGAGGAAGTCCTCGATGCCCATGACGCGATCGCCATGGACGCCGCTGACGACCACCTCGGCATCGAGCGCCATGAGGCAGCCCGGCGGATCGGTGGCCGGGTCGGCGTAGCAGAGGTTGCCGCCGATGGTGCCCTGGTTGCGCACCTGCGGGTTGGCGACGCGCGAGGCCATGCTTGCCAGCATCGGGTAGTGCTGCTGCACGAGCGGCGAACGCGCGAGCTCGGCATGCCGCGTGAGTGCACCGATGCGCAGCCCCTGCGTGGCGTCGTATGCGATGCCGCGCAGCCCTTGCAGCGCGCCGAGAGAGACGAGGTGCGTCGGCGTCAGCATGCGCTGGCGCATGGCCAGCATGAGCGCAGTGCCGCCGGCAATGACGCGGCATTCGTCGCCCAGGTCGGCCAGCATGTGCGCGGCTTCGGACACGGAGGCGGGCTGCAGGAAATCGAAGTCACGCATGGGCAGCCTCCTTGCGTCGGCGCAGAGCGGCGAGGATTTTCTCGGGCGTGATCGGCAGGTCGGTGATGCGCACGCCGATCGCGTCGTAGACCGCGTTGGCGATGGCCGGTGCGCCGGGAAGGATCGCGGTTTCGCTCGCGCCCTTGGCGCCGTAAGGCCCGTTGGGGTCGTTCGATTCGACGAAGCCGCCGCGCAGCATGGGCACGGCATCGGCGGTGGGCATGGTGTAGTCGGCGAAGTTGCCGTTGACGATGCGGCCGGCCTCGAGCTGGAGTTGCTCGTAGAGCGCCCAGCCGATGGCCTGCACGGTCGCGCCGTTGGTCTGGCCGTGGATCGCCATCGGGTTGAGCGCCTTGCCGCAGTCGTCGGAGACGAAGTTGTCGACCACGGTGACGCGGCCGGTCTCGGTATCGACCTCGACCTCGACCGCCTGCGCGGCGAAGGAGTAGGCGGGCGCGACGTTGCCGTAGACCTTGTCGTCGTGCATGACGGTCTTCGCGTCCCAGGTGGCGCTGACCTGGATGGCTTCGCCGCCGTGGCGCCAGATGTGCTGGCGCGCGATGTCGGCGAAGGCCAGTTGTCTGTCGGGCGCTTCGCGCACGTGGATGGCCGCGTTGCCGACCGCCAACTGGTCCACCGGCACTTCGAGCAGGATGGCCGCGAGATCGAGCAGCCTGGCCTTCGCCTTTCGCGCGGCGACGATGGCGGCATTGCCGGCGACGATGGTGACGCGCGAGGCGAAGGAGCCGATGGCGAAGGGCGCGACGTCGGTGTCCGGCAGCATCACGCTGACGTGCGAGAGCGGCAGGTCGAGCTCGTGGGCGACGATCTGGGTCAGCATGGTCGCTGCGCCCTGGCCCATGTCGCTCTCGCCGCTGTGGATCATCACGCGGCCGTCTTCGTTGATCTTCACGACCACGGTCGAGCCGTCCCAGTTGCCGATGGTGCGGTTGCCGCTCACATGCATCGCGGCGGCCATGCCACGGCCCCGGCGCACGGGGCCGTCGGGCTGCGCGGGGCGCTTCTCGTGCCAGTGCAGCGCAGCGGTCGCCTGGTCGATGCATTCGACGAGGCCGGTGCTCGCGACCTTCCAGCCGTGGACCGAGACCTCGCCGGCGCCGATGGCGTTGCGCTTGTGGACCTCCGCCGGGTCCAGGCCCAGCTGCTCGGCCATCATGTGGATGTGGCTGTTGAGCGCGAACAGCATCTGCGTGCCGCCGAAGCCGCGGAACGCGCCATGCGGCGGCGCGTGCGTGTAGACCAGCGTCGCGTGCGAACGCACGTTGTTCAGCCGGTGCATGTTGTCGCTGCGCATGGCGCTCACGTGCATCACTTCGGAAGTCAGTCCGGCATAGGCGCCGCAGTCGGCGACGATGTGCACGTCCTTCGCGACGATGAGGCCGTCGCGCGTCATGCCGAGCTTGAGGGTGATGCGTTCCGGCAGGCTGGTGGGACACGCCAGAAAATCTTCGAGCCGGTTGTTGACCAGGCGCACGGGCTTGCCGGTCTTCAGCGCGAGCAGGCCCGCGACCAGCTGGTTCGCGTCTTCGACGATCTTGCCGCCGAAGCCGCCGCCGGTGGTGGCCTGGATCACGCGGACCGAGGAGACGGGGCGTTCCAGCGCCGCGGCGAGCCGCGCCCGCGCGAGAAAGGCCGACTGCGTCGAGGTCCAGACCACGAGCCGGCCTTCGGGGTCGACCATGGCGAGCGTGCCCATAGGTTCCAGGTAGCCCGGGTACTGCGCGTGCGTGGTGTAGGTGGCCTCGTGAACCAGGTCCGCCTGCGCGAAGCCTTCGGCGACGCTGCCGCGCTCGAACCGGATCTCGTGCGCGATGTTGTTCTGGCGGCCGTCGTGGATGATCGGCGCCTCGTCGTCGAGCGCTTCCTCGGGCAGCAGCACGGCGGGCAATTCTTCGTACGCGATGCGGATCAGGTCGAGCGCGTCGCGCGCGATCTCCTCCGTGACTGCGGCCACGGCGGCGACCTCTTCGCCGCAAAAACGGACCACGTCTTCGGCCAGGATGCGGCGCTCCTTGTGGCTCACGCCCCAACGCGCGCGCGGCGCGTCGGCGCCGGTCAGCACCGCACGCACGCCGGGCAAGGCCAGGGCCTCCGAGACGTCGACGGACACGATCCGCGCGTGGGCATGCGGGCTGCGCAGGACCTTGCCGTGCAGCATGCCCGCGACCTTCAGGTCGCCGGCGTACTGAGCCTTTCCCGTCACCTTGGCGCGCGCCGTCACTTGCGGCGTGTCGTGGCCCAGTGTCGATTGCGTGGTCGCAGCGGTCATGAGGCGCTCACTCGGCCTGGATGCTCAGGTCCTTGATGACCTTGCCAAGGCGCTCGTAGTCCGCGGCGTTGACCTTGGCCAGCGCGGCCGGCGGACCGCCGACCGGCGCGGCGCCGTAGGTCCCCATCTTGGCGATGACGTCGGGCATCCTGAGGATCTCGTTGAGGTTCGCGTTCAGCAGGTTGACGACCGAGGCCGGCGTGTTGCGTGGCGCGAAGAAGCCGTTCCACGCGCCGGCATCGATGTCCTTGTAGCCCAATTCGGCGAGCGTGGGGACATTCGGCAACAGCGGCGAGCGCTTGCCGTCGGAGATGGCGAGCGCGTAGAGCTTGCCGGTGGACACGTACTGCGCGACCGGGCCGAGCGTGACGTAGGCCAGCGGGATATGGCCCGCGATGACATCGTTGACCGAGGGCGCGACGCCGCGATAAGGCACATGCTGCACCTGGATGCCGGCGTCGCGGTTCAGCCACTCGCCGGCGATGTGCATCGGCGAACCCGCGCCGGGTGTTCCGTACGACAACGCCTTGCCGGCCTTGGCCTGCGCCACCAAGTCGGCCACGCTCTTGATGCCGGCGGTGGGGCTGGCGACCAGCAGGACCGCCTGGTTGGCGGAGTGGATGACAGGCGTGAAGCCGTTCAACACGTCATACGACACCGAGGGCGCGAGCTTCATCACCAGCGGTGCGGTGGTGAAAGGGTTGGGCGTGAAGAGCAGCGTGTAGCCGTCGGGCGCGGCGCGGCTCACGTAGGTGTTGCCGATGGTGCCGCCGGCACCGGGACGGTTGTCGACGATCACGGGCTGGCCGAGCCGCAGTTGCAGCTTCTCGGCGAACAGGCGCGCCATGGCGTCGGTGTCGCCGCCGGCCGGATAGCCGACCACGACCGTGATCGGTTTGGCCGGATAGGCCGGCGCTTCGGCATGCGCCCCGCTTCCCCAGGCGCCGCCGAGCAGAACACCCAGGGCGAGGAACAATTGACGACGATTGGCTTTCATCATGTGCTTTCTTCGATGGTCTGAGATCGGACAACGGTGATGTTTTATATATGAAACGCTTAACCATATTTGGAACGCCAGACGATCTTAGAATGAAGTTGTTGACTGATCAACCAAGTGAAACAACGGATTGACAAACAGATGAAGGACAACATTTCAGGCGAACGCTCCCATCCTTCGCCATCGCCGGGCGCCATCGATCCGTGGTCCCGGCTCAACGACGCGGGCGACGACCTCACCGTCGACAACTTCATCACCACCGTGATGAGCCAGACGGTGAATGCGCTGCGGCGCGTGACGACGCTGCCCTACGCGCGGCGCTTCGGGCTCACCGTGCCGGAGTGGCGCATCCTGGCGCTGCTGGCCCATGCGCATGCGATCCCGTTCTCGAAGCTGGTCGTGCAATCAACTTCGGACAAGGCGCTGGTGAGCCGCACCTTGCGGCTGCTCGAACAGCGCGGCCTCGTCGCGCTCGAGGCCGAAGGCCCGGCGCCGAGAAAGCGGCTGGTCTGCACGATCACGCCGGCCGGCGAAGCGCTGCATGCGCAGGTCATCCCGGTCGCGCGGCAGGCGCAGGCATCGATGATCAATCTGCTGACGCCTGAAGAACGGCGCGTGATGTTCACCGCGCTCAAGCGCATTCACCGGCGCTGTCTGGATGTGGGTGCGCCGGATGGCGAGGATGGCGAAGGCTGACGACAAGCCGGCAGCGCGAGCGATTCAACTCACACCGCGATCGCCGCCATCCGCGCCCTGACCGTCTCCAGCTCCCGCTCCAGGCCCGCGATCACCACGTCCGCCACGGCCGGCAGGCTGTCGGAGTCCTTGGTGAACAGGCTGAGCTTGAGCAGGTCGCAGCCCGGATCCTCCAGCGGCCGAAGCACGATGGTGCCGGCCTCGATCTCGTCGATCACCGAATTGGCGGTGATCAGCACGAGGTCGTTGCCGATGAGCGCGAGCTGCCTGAGCGCCGCGATGGCATTCACCTCGATCGCCGGCGTCACCCGGCTTTCGATGCCGATGTTGATGCGGTCCAGCACGGTGCGGAACTCCATGCCGCGCGAGGGGAAGACGACCGCGTATTCCAGGCACTCGCGCAGCCGCACCTTCTTGCGCGAAGCCAGCGGATGGTCGGGCTGCATCGCAACGCCGATCGGGATGTCGGCCGAGGCCACGCGGCGCACGGGCGTGGAGCTCGGCGGGTCCCAGCACAGGCCGAGGTCGAGTCGGCCTTCGAGCACCTGCTGCACGATGTCGCGCGAGTTGCCGGCGTAGAAGTTGAAAGTGACCTCGGGGTGCGATACGCGCCAGGCCGCCAGCAGTTCGGGCACGGCCTTCTCCGCGAAGCCGGTGAGCGTGCCGAAGTTGACGTGGCCGCGCTTGAGGCCGCGCAGCGCCTCGACCTGCGAGATGGCGGTGGCGAGGTTGCGCTCGGTCTGCCGGGCGGCGGCGAGCATGATCTCGCCCGCGCCGGTGAGGGTGACGCCGCGGGCCGCGCGCTTGAAGATGGCGGTGCCCAATTGCTCTTCGAGCAGCAGGATCTTGCGGTTGAGCGCCGAGGGCGAGATGAAGAGGCGCTCGGCGGCCAGGCGGATGGAACCCGCATCGGCCACCTCGGCCAGGTACAGCATCGAGAGCGAGCTAATGCGTCCCTTCATCGGTGGATCGTCTATGCGTTGCGCGGCATCGAGAAGGATTCGTCGGCGGCCTGGCTGCTGCCTTCAGGCCAGAGCTTCATCGCCGCGAGAAACACCGCGAGGTTGAGCAGCAATGCCAGCAGTCCGAGGTTGCATGACTGGATGAAGTCCGGCGCAAAGGGCAAGGCCCGGGCCACGCTGCCATCGTACCCCAGCATCACGTAGGCAATGAGCATCATGCCGGCGGCGATGCCCGCGATCGGCGCCCGGCCGTTGATGGCGTCGCGACGGAACAGGCCGACGATGAAGGACGGGAAGAGCTGGTTCAGCAGATTGGACGCGAGCAGCGCGAGCGGCACCATCTCGATGCCGGACTTGAACAGAGCGATGACCGCGACCAGCGCATAGAGCGGCACGGTGATCTTGGCGACGCGCTCGACGCGCGTGTCGGGCGCCGAGGGGTTGAAGTATTCCTTGTAGATGTTCTTGCCGACCATGGTCGACGCGTTGAGCAGGATCATCGCGCCGGGCACCACCGCGGTCAGCAGCCCGACGCCGCCGATCACGCCGACGAACCACGGATCGAAGGACAGCTTGCTGATGCGAAAGAGCGCGAGGTCCACCGACGCACCCTCGAGCCCCGGCACGACGAGGATCGCCGCGAAGCCGACCATGTACATGCAGGTGATGAGCGTCTGGTAGAGCGGCAGGATCACCGCATTCTTGCGCACGGCATTGAGGCTGCGCGCGGCGTAGATGCTGGTGAACTGGTAGGGGTAGAGGTAGAAGCCGAGCGAGATCAGGATGACGGTGGAGTTGTACCAGCTGAGGTTGAGTCCCTTGTCCGGCAGCTGGAAGTGATGGGGCCTGGCCGTCGAGATCGCGCTGAACATGTGCGCGTAGCTGCCGAAGTAATGCAGCGGCAGGTAGATGCCGAGAAAGAGCGCGAGCGCGAAGATCGAGATGTCCTTGATCACCGCCACGGTCGCCGCGCCGCGAATGCCCGAGACGACGATGTAGACGACCATGATCGACAGGCCGATCCAGATCGCCGCGTTCTCGCTGATGGCGCCGTACGAGGTCTCGGCGACGATGATGCCGAGTCCGCGCAGCTGGATGACCAGCAGCGGAATCATGGCCAGCAGCGCGATGACGCAGACGATCACGCCGAGCGGCTTGCTGCGGTACTTGGATTCGAAGTAGTCCGAGAAGGAAATGAGCCCGCGCTCCTGCGCGTAGGCCCACAGCCGCGGCAGGCTCCAGTAGCCGATGACGAAGGCCAGCGATGCGCAGGCCAGGTAGTAGAAGGTGGGCGCGCCGCGTCCGTAGGCCCAGCCGGTCGCGCCGAGGAAGGAATAGGTCGAGAACACTTCGCCGGCGATCAGCACGAAGGTGATGACGGTGCCGAAGCCGCGGCCCGCCACCGCCCACTCCTTGAGGTTCATCGTGATGCCGCGCCGGGCGACGAGGCCGGCGGCGAGCGCGCAGGCGAAGAAGATGGCGATGACGATCAATGCGGCGTTCATTGTTGAGCGTCCTCTGCGTGCGAGTCGAACCAGTAGATCACGGCCAGGATGCCGGACGAGATGAACATCCAGGCGATGTTCCAGACCATCAAAAAGGGAAGCCCGAGAAACAGCGGGTCGACCTTCGAGAGGATCGCGCCGCCGGACAGGAACCCGATGAAGGGAATCACTGCCAGCCCGTAGATTGCTTTCATGGATGTCTCCTTGATTCGAATGGGTTCTTCAGCCGCGCGCCGCAATGGATTCGTAGCGGCCGTCGAGATAAAGCAGCGGATTGATCGCATCGCCCAGGCGCGCCGCCAGCACGTTGCCGACGAAGATCGAATGGCTGCCATGGTCGATGCTGTCCGACAGCTCGCATTCGAGCGTGGCCTGCGACGAGGCGAGATAGGGCAGGCCGCGCTCGGTGGCCTTCCATTCGGTCGCCGCGAAGCGTTCCTCCTGCGTGAACTTGCCGCCGAAGAAGTGGCAGACCGGCTCGTTGGAACGGTGCAGGATGTTCACGCAGAAGCTTCGCGTCTTCACGATCGCGGCATGGATCGATGCGTCGGTGTTGACGCAGACCAGCAGCGAGGGCGGGTCCATCGACACGGCGCTGAAGGCCGTCGCCGCCATGCCGACGAAGCGTTCGCCCTGCGTCGCGGTGACGATGGTCACCGTGCCGGCCACGCCGCGCATCGCGGCCTTGAAGCGGGCCGGCAATTCGGCGGTCTGCGCAGAGGGCGCCTTGCGTTCAAGCGTGGGTGAGGTCATGACCGTTCTCCTGTGGTCGAGGCCGCATGGCGATTGTCCGGCCGGGCCAGCTGGAGGTTGTCTCTGAGCGTGCCGCCTTCGTAGAAAGTGCGCAGCAGATCGCGCCGCTGCAGTTCGGGCACGACGAGATCGACGAAATCGACCAGGTCGGCGGGCGCGACCGAAGGCTGGATCAGGAAGCCGTCGACGCCCTTCGAATGGAACCATTCCTCCATGTCGTCGACGATGCTCTGCGGCGTGCCGAGCAGGGTTCGCTGGCCGCGCGCGCCCGCGTACTCGAGATAGAGCTGGCGCACCGTCGTGCCTTCCTTCTGCGACATCTCGATCGTGTGCGCGAGCGTGCCCTTGCTGGTGTTGGTGTCCTCGGGGATCAGCGACAGGGGCAGCGGCCGGTCGATATCGCAGCCGGCCAGATCGATGCCGCCGAGCGCATTGGACAGCAGCTCCAGCCCGACGGCCGGATGGACCAGCGATTCGAGATGCTTCTGCTTGCGCACCGCTTCGTCGCGGGTCGCGCCGACGATCACGTTGAGGCCGGGGGTGATCTTCATCTGGTCTTCGGCACGCCGGTATTTGTCCATGCGGCGCTTCACGTCCTGGTAGAAGGCCTTGGCCTTGTCGAGCGAGTGCAGGGGCGTGAAGACGATCTCGGCGCTGTGCGCCGCGAGCTCGCGGCCGTCCTCGGAGGCGCCGGCCTGCGCGATCACCGGATAGCCCTGCGGCGCGCGCGAGATGTTGAGCGGGCCGCGGACATTGAAGTGCTCCTGCGCATGGTGGGCGACGTGGAGCTTCGACGGCTCGAAGTAGCGGCCCGATGCGCGGTCGCGGATGAAGGCATCGTCCTCCCACGAATCCCAGAGCTTCTTGACGACCTCGACGAACTCGCGAGCGCGCGCATAGCGGTCGCCATGCTTGAAGTGTTCGGGCCGGCCGAAGTTGAGCGCCTCGTCCGGGTTGGACGAGGTGACGACGTTCCAGCCCGCACGGCCGTGGCTGATGTGGTCGAGCGAGGCGAAGCGGCGCGCGATGTTGAAGGGCTCGTTGTAGCTGGTCGTCGCGGTCGCGACCAGCCCGAGGTTGCGCGTGAGCGCGGCCAGCGCCGACAGCAGCGTGGTCGGCTCGAAGTAGGCCATGTACTGCGGCCAGCGCGAGAGCGCTTCCATGTGGCCGCCGCGCACCGCGAGCGCATCGGCGAGGAACATGAAGTCGAAGCAGCCGGCCTCGGCGGTCTTGGCGAGCTGCGCGTAGTGCGCGAAGTTGGAGCCCGCGTCGACCTGCGCGGAAGGATGGAGCCAGGAGGCGACGTGGTTGCCGGTCGGGTGGATCAGCAGGCCGAGCGCGAGGCGAGGTTTCGAGGTGGAGGCTTTCATGGCAGCGGCGGTGTGTGGCGGAAGGCGTGAACGAGGACGCGATATTCCGCGCGGGCCGGGCCGCGGACAAGCATTGGTTTTCGCACGCTGCGATGCAGAAATCGCAACGCTCGCGCAGCGCACCCGTGGCGGGCACGCAGGGGCTGAGACTAGGCGGTGGCCGCGCCGGGTTCGGTGGGACCGAGCCGGAACAGGCTGGTCGCTTCGAGGTCCAGCACCATCGACTTGCGCTGGTTGAACAGGCGCCATTGCCAGCGCAGGATGCCGAGGGTCGGGCGCTTCTCCGACCTTCGGACTTCGACCACTTCGGCTGCGAGCCGCAGCGCATCGCCGGGCCGCACGGGGTTCGGCCACTTGAGGTACGCGAGCCCCGGCGAAGCGAAGGACTCGGAGCCGACCAATGCCGCATCGGTCAGGAGCCGCATCGCGATCGATGCCGTATGCCATCCGCTCGCGATCAAGCCGCCGAAGGGGCTGCCGGACGCCGCGTCGGGATCGGTATGGAACCACTGCGGGTCGTAGGCCTTCGCGAACTGCAGCACCTCGGCCTCGGTCACGAGATAGGGTCCGGCCTCGATGACCTGGCCCACGTGGAACTCGGCGAACTTCACGGACTGCGGCTCAATAGGTTTCGAGGTGCATGCGGCCTTCGCGCTTCAGCGCCTCGCCGACCGTGTCCCAGTCGAGACCCGCTTCGACGGCCACATCGCGCAGCGCGAGCACCACGCCTTCTTCCATGCTCTTCAGGCCGCACACGTAGAAGTGGCTCTGGCCGTCCTTCAGCAGCGCGGCGAGGTCGGCCGCGCGTTCGCGCATCACGTCCTGCACGTAGCGCTTGGGCTGGCCGGGCGTACGCGAGAAGGCGAAGTTGATGTCGATGAAATCCTTGGGCAGCGTCTGCAGCGGACCGAAGTACGGCAGCTCCTGCTGCGTGCGCGCGCCGAAGAAGAGCAGCAGCTTGCCGCTTTCGAACTTGCCGCTCTTGCGCAGGCGCCGGCGCCATTCGGTCATCGCGCGCATGGGCGCGCTGCCGGTGCCGGTGCAGATCATCACGATGTGCGACTTGGGATGATTGGGCATCAGGAAGGACGCGCCGAAGGGCCCGACCACCTGCACCTTGTCGCCGACCTTGAGGTCGCACACGTAGTTGCTGGCAACGCCGCGCACGGGCTTGCCTTGATGATCCTCGGTGACGCGCTTCACCGTGAGCGAGATGTTGTTGTAGCCCGGCCGCTCGCCGTTGCGCGGGCTGGCGATGGAGTACTGGCGCGCGAAGTGCGCCTTGCCGTTGGCATCGGTGCCGGGCGGGATGATGCCGATCGACTGGCCTTCGAGCACGGGGAAGGGCATGCTGCCGAAGTCGAGCACGATGTGGTGCGTCTGGTTCTCGAAGCCGGCCTCGGTGCAGTTGAAGTTGCCGACCACGGTGGCGGTGGTGGGCTTCTTCGGCGGATGCAGGTTGGTGTACGCGTGTGCGGCCGACCAGGGTGGCGTGGTGGCGCCGTACTGCGAGGAGTTGAAGACGACCTGGCCCGGCTCCACGGCCGGCTGCGGCGGCGCGGCAGGCGCCGGGTTCACGGCATCACCGGGCGCGGCAACGCCTTCGGCTTCGAGTTGCTCGGGCGTGAGTTCGGCGGGCAGTTCGTCCCAGCTGAGCTGCTCTTCGATCGAGTAGGCGCGCACCAATGGCATGGTGCGCCAGTTGTCGATCGAGCCCGTCGGGCACGGCGAGATGCAGGCCATGCAGCCGTTGCACACATCGGCGCGCACGACGTAGTTGCGGTCGTCGTGCGTGATCGCGTTGACGGGGCAGGTGGCCTCGCAGGTGTTGCAGCGGATGCAGATCTCGGGGTCGATCAGGTGCTGCTTGATGACGCTGAGTTCGAGGGTGGCCATGTCCATGTTTTATCTCCTTTCCCTCTCCCCGCGGGGAGAGGGTCAGGGTGAGGGGCACGCCGTCGATCGTGGGTGCGCCGCCCCCTCACCCCTGCCCTCTCCCCGAGGGGAGAGGGAGTTCAATCAGCCGAAGCGGACGTATTCGAAATCCACCGGCTGGCGGTTGATGCCCATCACCGGCGGCGCGATCCAGCCCGCGAACTTGCCCGGATCGACCACGCGGCCCATCAACGATGCCACGAAAGCGAAGTCTTCGGGCGTCGGCAGCCACTCGTCCTTCTTGGCGGCCCATTCGGTCTCGTTCACCACACGGCCTTCGGGCGACATCTTGATGCCGGCCAGCGCGCCGATCTGGCGATTGAACGCCTTGTGCGGCACGACCAGGCGCGTCGGGATGCCGGCCTTCTCGAGCACCTTGTTCCAGCGGCCGATGCCGGCCACCGAGTCCTTGATGAAGTCGTCGCGCAGCACTTCGTTGAGCGCATTGAGCATCGGCACGTCCTTCTCGACGAGCTGGCCGTTGACGACTTCGAGCACCTTGTAGGTCTGGCCCTTGAGCACGTGGTCGTCGGTGCGCTTGCCTTCCTCGTAGCGGCCCTTGAGGCCCGAGCTGTAGAAGGTGGCGGCATTGCTCGACTGGTCGGCGCCGAAGAGGTCGATGGTGACGCTGTAGTGGAAGTTCAGGTAGCGCTGGATGGTGCCGAGGTCGATGGCGCCGGCAGCGCGCACCTTCTGCGGGTCGTCGGTCTTCAGCTCGTTCATCACGGCCGCGGTGCGCGCGAGCACGCGCGATACGCCGCTCTCGCCGACGAACATGTGGTGCGCCTCTTCGGTCAGCATGAACTTGGTGGTGCGCGCGAGCGGATCGAAGGCGCTTTCGGCCAGCGCCGACAGCTGGAACTTGCCGTCGCGGTCGGTGAAGTAGGTGAACATGAAGAAGGCCAGCCAGTCGGGCGTCTTCTCGTTGAAGGCGCCGAGGATGCGCGGGTTGTTCTGGTCGCCCGAAGTGCGCTGCAGCAGCGCCTCGGCTTCCTCGCGGCCGTCGCGGCCGAAGTGCTTGTGCAGCAGGTAGACCATGGCCCAGAGATGGCGGCCTTCCTCGACGTTGATCTGGAACAGGTTGCGCAGGTCGTACATGCTGGGCGCGGTGAGGCCCAGGTGGCGCTGCTGCTCGACCGAGGCCGGCTCGGTGTCGCCCTGCGTGACGATGATGCGGCGCAGGTTGGCGCGGTGTTCGCCGGGGATGTCCTGCCAGGCCTTCTCGCCCTTGTGGTCGCCGAAGTGGATCTCGCGGTTGGCATCGCCCGGGTTCAGGAAGATGCCCCAGCGGTAGTCGCGCATCTTCACGTGGCCGAACTGGGCCCAGCCCTGCGGATCGACGCTGACGGCGGTGCGCAGGTAGACCTCGTAGTTGGTCGAGCCGTCGGGACCGACGTCGTCCCACCAGTTGATGAAGTTGGGCTGCCAGCCTTCGAGCGCGCGCTGCAGCGTGCGGTCTTCTCCGAGGTTGACGTTGTTGGGGATCTTCTCGCTGTAGTTGATCGTGCTCATCGTTGTTCCTTGGGTGGTTCGGGCGGGGTTGTTCAGACGCGGTTCAAATCGAAGCCGGCTTTTTCGCCGGTGCCATAGACCTTCAATGCGCCCTTTTCGCCGACGGCGTTGGGGCGGTTGAAGATCCAGTTCTGCCATGCGGTGAGGCGGCCGAAGATGCGCGTCGCCATGTTCTCCCGGCTCGCGAAGCGCAGGTTGGCTTCGAGGCCGGTGAGCGCATCGGGCGACATGGCGGCGCGCTCTTCGATCGCGATGCGGATCTCGTCGTCCCAGTCGATGTCGTCGGGCGACATGGTGACGAGGCCGAGCTTGAGCGCCTCGTCGGCATCGAGTGCGCGGCCGGCCGCGGCGCGCGCGGCTTCCATCGGCGCGCTCTCTTCGTAGAAGCGGCGCTGCAGGCGGCTCTGGTCGTTGACCATCGGGAAGAAGCCGAAGTTGAATTCGTCGAGCGTGATCTTCGGTGCGCGCGCCGCATCGTCGGGCAGCGCGAGCATGTAGGCGCGGTCGGCGGCGAAGGCGATCTCGGCCAGCGTGCCGGCGAAGCACGAGCCCGAATCGATCAGCGCGAACAGGCTGCGCGAGGAGACGTCCAGGCGCGCGAGCGTGCGGCGCAGCGCGCCGATGGTTTCGCGCACCAGCCAGTGGTCCTTGTGGGCGAGCAGGGTCTTGTCGCTGTCGAGCACGGCTTGCGCATCGCCTTCGGTCTTGAGCAGCCAGGTGCCGATGTCGAGCTCGTTGGTGCGCATGTTGAGGATGGCGTCGTCGAGCTGGCGCACCATGGCGAGCGGCCACCAGGCGGCGCCCGCGGCTTCGATGGCGGCGATGTCGGCGGGCTGCGCGCCCTTCGGTGCCTTGACGGTGAAGGTGGCGGTGCGGCGCGCGCGGTCGATCTCGACCGTGACGTGTTCGTAGCGCAGGCTGTCGGGGCCGTCCTCGCGTTCGAGGCGCGTGAGGCTCACGCCCTTGCCGTCGGCCGGGCGATGGCTGCTTTCGCCGAGCTTGGCGGCGCGCTCCTGCACGGCGGCGCCGAACTGCGCAGGCTTGGCGATCGCATCGACCAGGCGCCATTCGACTGCGCGCTGGCCGCGCACGCCTTCGACGCTGGTGCAGAAGATGTCGGCGAGGTCATGCCGCACATGGCGCTTGTCGGTGACGCGGGTCAGGCCGCCGGTGCCGGGCAGCACGCCGAGCAGCGGCACTTCGGGCAGCGAGACGGAGGACGAGCGGTCGTCGACCAGCACGATCTCGTCGCAGGCCAGCGCGAGCTCGTAGCCGCCGCCGGCGCAGGCGCCGTTGACCGCGGCGATGAACTTGAGGCCCGAGTGCTTCGACGAGTCTTCGATGCCGTTGCGGGTCTCGTTGGTGAACTTGCAGAAGTTCACCTTCCAGGCGTGGCTGGAGACGCCGAGCATGAAGATGTTGGCGCCCGAGCAGAAGATGCGGTCCTTGGCGCTGGTGACGATGACCGAGCGCACTTCGGGGTGTTCGAAGCGCACGCGGTTGAGCGCGTCGCAGAGCTCGATGTCCACGCCGAGGTCGTAGCTGTTGAGCTTGAGCTTGTAGCCGGGACGGATGCCGCCGTCCTCGGCAATGTCGAGCGAGAGGCGGGCGACCGCGCCCTCGACGCTGAGCTTCCAGTGGCGGTACTGGGCCGGGTCGGTGCGGTAGTCGACGCGAAGGGCGGGAGTGGCGGCGGTGGTTTCGGTCATGGGGCGGGTCTCCTGGGCTGCGGGCATTACGAACAATAGTGCATTAGGCGTGAACCAGAACATGCATCATGCTGCATGTTCTGGTTCACGTCAACCCGCTCGCGACTTTTTTACATGTCGAGGGCCGGCCCGGGTTCAGCCACCTCGGCGCATGGCTTCTCGCACGGTGTCGCGCAGGACCTGGAAGCTCTGCGCGAGGTCGCGGCCGCTGGTGTCGACGCTGAGGTCGGCCTTGGAATAGAAGGCGGCGCGGCCGCTCAGGATGCGGCGCAGGTCGTCCATCGCTTCCTTGCTGGCGGCCATCGGTCGGGTGTCGCCCTGCGCGGCAACGCGGCCCATGTGTTCCTCGGGCGCGGCCTGCAGCCAGACGGTGGTGCAGTGCGCGAGCAGCTGGTTGAAGGTGGCCGGGTCGGACACGATGCCGCCGGGCGTGGCGATCACCACCTCGCTGTAGATCTGCACCGCTTCCTCGAGGGCGCGGCGTTCGTAGCGGCGGTAGGCGTTGGTGCCGTAGAGGTCGTGGATCTCGCGCACGCTGCAGCCGGCCAGCTTCTCGATCTCGCGGCTGAGTTCGACGAAAGGCACTTCGAGATCGTCCGCCAGCATCTGGCCGAGCGTGGACTTGCCGGCGCCGCGCAGGCCGACGAGCGCGATGCGGCGGCTGCGCGCCGGGTCGGCGCCGGCGGTGCCGAGCAGCTCGCCGAGCGCCAGGCGGGCGCGGCGCAGATCGGCTTCGTCGCGGTTCTCGAGCAGCTCGCGGATCAGCAGCCATTCGGGCGAGATCGTGGTCACGTCGCCGACCAGCTCGGCCAGCGAGCACTGCAGCGCGCCGGCCACCTGCTGCAGCACCAGGATCGATGCGTTGCCGATGCCGTACTCGAGGTTGGCGAGATGGCGCTCCGACACATTGGCCGCCTGCGCGACGGCCTTGCGCGTGAGCCCGCGCCGCGCGCGCAGGTTGCGCACGCGCTCGCCCAGCGCCACCAGCAGCGGGTTCTTGTTGGCTTCCTCGGTCGCCGGGACCGCTTCGGCGGGCGCGGTCAACACCGCGTCGTCGGCTCTCTGATTCATGACACTGGCTCGCTCTCCATCGGTTCGTCATGCAGGGTAAACCCCAAACATGCACTATATTGCTTGACACCTTTTGTGTCGATGCTTATTGTTCGGGCACAGGCAAGATACTGCACGAAGTCGATTGCCGCAAGTTCAACCGTCCATCCCACGAAGAAAAGCCCATGTCCAAGCAAGCCTTCCATCAGCGCCTCGCCGACCTGACGGCACAGATCGCCGGCCGGCCGCTCGACGAGGCGCTCGACCGCTGGCTCAACAGCACCCATGGCGCCGGCAGCGCCACCTTCGACAGCCTGAAGCAGGCCTGCATCGAGGGCGTGGCCGAAGGCTGGCTCTGCGATCGCGAAGGCGGCGGCATCCGCTACGGCCGCGTGTTCAAGGCGGAGGATGCGCTGCACCGCTTCTCGGTCGACGTGGTCGACATGCAGGACATCGCGGGGCCGCACCACACGCATCCGAATGGCGAGATCGACCTGATCATGCCGCTCGAAGGCGATGCGACTTTCGACGGCCGGCCCGCGGGCTGGTGCGTGTACGCGGCCGGCACCTCTCATCGCCCCACCGTCGCGCAAGGGCGCGCGCTGGTTCTCTATCTGCTGCCCGAAGGCCAGATCCAATTCACGAAGACGCCATGACCGAACTCCTTTCCAATCACGTCGCCGGCCGCTGGCAGGCCGGCAGCGGCGCGGGCACCGCGCTCTTCGATCCGGTGCTGGGCACCGAACTGGCACGCGTCGATGCGACCGGGCTCGATCTGCCCGAAGCCTTCCGCTTCGCGCGCGAGACCGGCGGCGGCGCATTGCGCGCGATGACGTACAAGCAGCGCGCCGGCCTGCTCGCCGGCATCGTCAAGGTGCTGCAAACCAATCGCGACGCCTATTACGAGATCGCCACGGCCAACTCGGGCACGGTGAAGAACGATTCGGCGGTCGACATCGACGGCGCGATCTTCACGCTCGGCCAGTACGCGAAATGGGGCGACGCGCTCGGCGACGTGCGCGTGCTGCGCGACGGCGATGCGGTCAAGCTCGGCAAGGAGCCGGTGTTCATGTCGCAGCACCTGCAGGTGCCGACGCGCGGCGTGGCCCTGTTCATCAATGCCTTCAACTTTCCGTCGTGGGGACTTTGGGAAAAGGCGGCGCCCGCGCTGCTGTCGGGCGTGCCGGTGATCGTCAAGCCCGCGACCTCGACCGCCTGGCTCACGCAGCGCATGGTGCGCGACGTGGTCGAGGCCGGCGTGCTGCCGGCCGGCGCGCTGTCGGTGATCTGCGGCAGCTCGAACGGGCTGATGGATCAGCTCCAAAGCTTCGACGTGGTCTCGTTCACCGGCTCGGCCGAGACGGGTGCGGTGATCCGCTCGCATCCCGCGGTGGCAGAGCGCTCGGTGCGCGTCAACATCGAGGCCGACAGCCTCAACTCTGCGCTGCTGCTGCCCGATGCGGCGTTGGGTTCCGAGGCCTTCAACCTGCTGGTGCGCGAAGTGGTGCGCGAGATGACCGTCAAGGCGGGCCAGAAGTGCACCGCGATCCGACGCATCCTGGTGCCGGCCGCGGTCTACGACGCGGCGGCCGAAGCGATCGGCGCCAAGCTCGCCGGCATCACGGTCGGCAATCCGCGCAACGAAGGCGTGCGCATGGGGTCGCTGGTGAGCCGCGCGCAGCTGAATGCGGTGCGCGAGGGGCTCGACGTGTTGAAGGCGCAGGCCGAGCTGCTGCACGACGGCAGCGGCAAGGCGCTGGTCGATGCCGACCCAGCCATCGCCGCCTGCATCGGGCCGGTGCTGCTCGGTGCGCGCGATGCCGATGCGGCAGGGCGCGTGCACGACATCGAGGTGTTCGGTCCGGTCGCGACGCTGCTGGCCTATCGCGACGTCGACCATGCGATCGCGATCGCGCACCGCGGGCAGGGTTCGCTCGTGACTTCACTTTATGGCGCGGACGATGCGGCGCTCGGCGCGGCTGCCGTGCAGCTCGCGGCCAGCCATGGCCGCGTGCACGTGATCACGCCCGAGGTCGCGCAAGCACAGACCGGCCACGGCAACGTGATGCCGATGTCCAACCACGGCGGCCCGGGCCGCGCGGGCGGCGGCGCCGAACTGGGCGGCTTGCGGGCATTGGATTTCTATCACCGGCGCAGCGCCGTCCAGGCCAGCCCCGGCGTGCTCGCCGAACTGAAATGACCCCCAGGCTTCGCGCACTTCGTGTCGCTACGCCAACCCCCTTTGCAGGGGGCAACACCCGCGGCCCGGCCAAGCCGGTTCCGCGGTGTTCCTGAAACTACGGAGCTAGATCCATGAGCCTGCCTGCCTCCTTCAACTTCGCCGAGCATCTGTTCGCTCTCAACCGCGGCCGCGCGCAGAAGATCGCCTACGTCGACGACCGCGGCACCCTGCCCTACGGCCAGCTCGAGGACCGCGCGCGCCGGCTCGCCGCGGCGCTGCTCGCCGCGGGCGTGCAACGCGAGGACCGCGTGCTGCTGCTGATGCTCGACAACGCCGACTGGCCCGTGAGCTTCCTCGGTTGCCTGTACGCGGGCGTGGTGCCGGTCGCGGTCAACACGCTGCTCACGGCCGACGACTACGCCTACATGCTCGACCACAGCGGCGCGAAGGCCGCGCTGGTATCGGGCGCCTTGCTGCCGGTGCTGCAGGACGCGATGGGCAAGGCGCCGAACGCCGTGCGCGCCCTCTTCGTCTCGCAGCCCGCGGGCGCGCTGCCCGAGGGCGCGCAGGGCATCGACGCCGCGATCGCCGCGCACGCGCCGCTGCCCGCGCCCGCGGCCACGACGCCGCAGGACCATGCGTTCTGGCTCTATTCGTCGGGCTCGACCGGCAAGCCCAAGGGCACGGTGCACACGCATGCCAACCCATGGTGGACGGCCGAGCTCTACGGCAAACCCGTGCTCGCGCTGACCGAGGACGATGTCTGCTTCTCCGCGGCCAAGATGTACTTCGCCTACGGGCTCGGCAATGCGCTGACCTTTCCGCTCTCGGTCGGCGCGACCGTGTTGCTGATGGCCGAACGCCCCACGCCCGATGCGACCTTCAAGCGCTGGACCGGCACGCACAAGCCCACGGTGTTCTTCGGCGCACCGACCGGCTTCGCCGGCATGCTTGCCTCGCCCGCGCTGCCAGCGCGCGAGACGGTGTCGCTGCGCATGTGCTCCTCGGCCGGCGAGGCGCTGCCGGGCGAGATCGCACAGCGCTTCAAACAGCACTTCGGCTGCGAGATCGTCGACGGCATCGGCTCCACCGAGATGCTGCACATCTTCATCTCGAACCGGCCGGGCGACATCCGCTACGGCACCACGGGCAAGCCGGTCGACGGCTACGAGATCGAGCTGCGCGGCGAGGACGGCAAGCCGGTCGCGGTCGGCGAGGTCGGCGATCTCTACATCAAGGGCCCGAGCACCGCGCTGATGTACTGGGCCAATCCCGAGAAGAGCCGCGAGACCTTCCGCGACGGCTGGACCAAGAGCGGCGACAAGTACTCGCGCGATGCCGACGGCTACTACACCTATGCGGGCCGCAGCGACGACATGCTCAAGGTCAGCGGCATCTACGTCTCGCCCTTCGAGGTCGAGGCCACGCTGATGCAGCACCCGGCCGTGCTCGAGGCCGCGGTGATCGGCAAGGAAGACGCGGACGGGCTGACCAAGACCAAGGCCTATGTGGTGCTGAAGTCCGGCCAGACCGTGAGCGAGGACGAACTGAAGGCCTTCGTCAAGGAGCGCCTCGCGCCCTACAAGTACCCGCGCTTCATCGAGTTCGTCGACGAGCTGCCGAAGACGGCGACGGGCAAGATCCAGCGCTTCCGCCTGCGCGAGCAGGAGCAGAAGGCGTGAGCAGCGGCACCGGGTTCGCCGCCATCCGGTGGCGGGGGAAAGAGGTGGGCATCGAGTACGTGCGCATCGCCCCCGAGCGCACCGACGCCCCGCTGGTCGTCTTCCTGCACGAAGGCCTCGGCTCGGTCGCGATGTGGAAGGACTTCCCCGAGCGCCTGTGCGAAGCCGGCGGCCTGCGCGGGCTGGTGTTCTCGCGCCCGGGCTATGGCCGCTCGACGCCGCGCGCGGCCGACGAAGTGTGGGACGTGGACTTCATGCACCGCCAGGCGCACGAGGTGCTGCCGGCCTTCTTCGGCGCCATCGGCCTGGCCGAGAAGCCCTGGCTCTTCGGCCACAGCGACGGCGCCTCCATCGCTCTGCTGTATGCGGCGCGCTTCCCCGAGCGCGTAGCAGGCCTGGTGGTGCTCGCGCCGCACATCTTCGTGGAAGACATGACGGTCGCGAACATCGAAGAGGCGCGCAAGGCCTATGTGAGCACCGACCTGCCTCAGAAGCTCGGCCGCTACCACGACGACGTCGACTCCGCCTTCTGGGGCTGGAACCGCATCTGGCTGCACCCGCCCTTCCGGCAATGGAACATCGAGGCCGAGCTCGGCACGATCCGCTGCCCGGTGCTCGCGATGCAGGGCATGGACGACGAGTACGGCACGCTCGCGCAGATCCGCGGCATCGCCGCGCGCGTGCCGCAGACAGAGCTCCTGGAAATCCCCAACTGCGGGCATTCCCCGCATCGCGACCAGCCGGAACAGGCGATAGTTGCGGCCATTTCATTCATCAACACGAGGAGACTTCCATGACCACCCGCATCGCACGCACCGCGCTGACCGCGCTCGCGCTGGCCTGCATCGCCACGCTCGGCCATGCCCAGCAGGCCAAGCTCAAGGTCGGCTTCATGCTGCCGTACAGCGGCACCTACGCCGCGCTCGGCGTGGCGATCGAGAACGGCTTCAAGCTGCGCGTCGACGAACAGGGCGGCAAGCTCGGCGGCCGCGAGATCGAGTACATCAAGGTCGACGACGAATCGGATCCAGCCAAGGCGACCGACAACGTCAACAAGCTGATCAAGCGCGACAACGTCGACGTGATCATCGGCACCGTGCACTCCGGCGTCGCGATGGCGATGGCCAAGGCGGCCAAGGAAAGCGGCACCGTGCTGATCGTGCCGAATGCCGGCGCCGATGCGGTCACCGGCCCGATGTGCGCGCCGAACATCTTCCGCAGCTCGTTCTCGAACTGGCAACCGGCCTATGCGATGGGCGAGGTCGCGGCCAAGCAGGGCAAGAAGACCGCGATGACCATCACCTGGAAGTACGCGGCCGGCGACGAGTCGGTGGCCGGCTTCAAGGAAGGCTTCGAGAAGGGCGGAGGCAAGGTGGTCAAGAATCTCACCGTGCCCTTCCCCAACGTCGAGTTCCAGGCGCTGCTGACCGAGATCGCGGCGGCCAAGCCCGATGCGGTGTATTCCTTCTTCGCCGGCGGCGGCGCGGTCAAGTTCGTCAAGGACTATGCGGCGGCCGGGCTCAACAAGACCATTCCACTCTACGGCCCCGGCTTCCTCACCGACGGCACGCTGGATGCGCAGGGCGATTCGGCGCAAGGCATGCTGACCACGCTGCACTATGCGGACGGCCTCAACACGCCGCGCGACAACGCCTTCCGCACCGCCTATGCCAAGGCCTTCAAGCTGCAGCCCGACGTGTATGCGGTGCAGGGCTACGACGCGGCGCAGATGCTCGGCATCGGCCTCAACGCGGTCAAGGGCGACATCACGAAGAAGGCCGAGTTCGCGAGCGCGATCGAGAAGGCGAAGATCGACAGCCCGCGCGGCACGTTCTCGATCAGCAAGTCGCACAACCCGGTGCAGGACATCTATCTGCGCAAGGTCGAGGGCAAGGAGAACAAGCTGGTGAACATTGCCGTCAAAGGCCTTGCCGACCCGGCCCGCGGCTGCAAGATGTAGCTCGCCCCCAGGCTGCGCGCACTTCGTGTCGCTGCGCCTTCCCCCTGCCGGGGGCAACGCCAGCGGACCGGCAGAGCCGGTTCCGCGGCATTCCCCGACGGGGACCCGGCACCCTTCAACGACCTCACCAAGAACTTGCTCGTGGACTTCGGTACCTTTCTCGTTCAATGCCTGAACTCCGTGCAGTACGGCCTGCTGCTGTTCCTGGTGGCGTCGGGGCTGACGCTGATCTTCGGCATCATGGGCGTGATCAATCTCGCCCACGGCAGCTTCTACATGCTGGGCGCCTACATGGCGTTCGCGCTCGCGCCGCTGTTCGGCAACAACTTCATCCTGATGCTCGCGGCGGGCGTGGTGCTCGCCGCGGTGTTCGGCTATCTGCTGGAGTGGGCCTTCTTCAGCTACCTCTACCAGCGTGACCACCTGCAGCAGGTGTTGATGACCTACGGCCTGATCCTGGTGTTCGAGGAGCTGCGCTCGCTGCTGGTGGGCAACGACGTGCACGGGGTGCAGGCGCCGCCCTGGCTCTCGGGCAGCTTCGCGCTCGGCGAGCTGATGAGCTACCCGTGGTACCGGCTCTTCGCCTCGGCCGCCTGCATCGTGCTGGCGATCGGGCTCTACCTCGTGGTCAACCGCACGCGGCTGGGCATGATGATCCGCGCCGGCGCCAGCAACCGCGACATGGTGCGCGGCCTGGGCATCGACATCCGCCGGCTCTACCGCATCGTGTTCGCGGCCGGCGTGGCGCTGGCCGCGCTGGCCGGCATGATCGCGGCGCCGATGTCCTCGGTGTATCCGGGCATGGGTTCGAGCGTGCTGATCATCTGCTTCGTGGTGGTGGTGATCGGCGGCATCGGCTCGATCACCGGCGCGCTGGTGGCCTCGCTGCTGGTCGGCTTCGTCGATACCTTCGGCAAGGTGTTCTTCGCCGAGCTGAGCGGGATCGGCGTCTATGTATTGATGGCGATCGTGCTGGTCTGGCGGCCGGAGGGACTCATGGGGCGCAAGACGTGATGCAACGCCTGAATCATTGGCTGCCGCTCGTGTGCGCGATCGTGCTCGCCCTCTTCGGCCCGCTGCTGAGCCCCTACATCTCGGACCTCGTGGTCAAGGTGATGATCCTCGCGATCTTCGCGCTGAGCCTCGAACTGCTGGTCGGCATGACCGGCCTCGTGAGCCTCGGCCATGCGGCCTTCTATGGCATCGGCGCCTATGCGACCGTGCTCGGCTCGGGCAAGGACGGCGGTTCGATCGCGTGGCTGCTGCCGCTCGCGATGGGCTCGGCCGCGGCCTATGCGCTGGTGGTCGGCGCCTTGAGCCTGCGCACGCGCGGCGTGTACTTCATCATGGTCACGCTGGCCTTTGCGCAGATGGCCTTCTTCGTGTTCCACGACACCGCGCTCGGCGGCGGCAGCGACGGCATCTACATGTACGTGCGCCCTGCCCTCGGCGCCCTCGACATGGAAAGCAGCCGCGTGCAGTTCTACTTCGTGCTGGCCGCGCTCGCCGGCACCTACGGTTTTCTCGCGCTGGTCCGGCGCTCACGCTTCGGCGCCGCACTGGCCGGCATCCGCGTCAACGAACAGCGCATGCGCGCGGCGGGCTTCGCGGTCTATGGCTACAAGCTCGCGGCCTTCGTGATCGGGGGCGCGCTGGCCGGGCTTGCGGGCTTCCTGGTGGCCTCGCGCGACGGCGTGGTCAATCCCGAGCTGCTGGCCTGGCACAACTCGGGCGAGGTGCTGCTGATGATCATCCTCGGCGGCCTCGGCCACCTGCGCGGCGCGGTGATCGGCGCGGTGGCGTTCACGCTGCTGAAGGAGCTGCTGTCGACGGCCGCGCTGGTCGGGCCGCTCGCGGACCACTGGCAACTGACGCTGGGCCTTGCCATCATCGCCTTCGTCGCGCTGCTGCCCAAGGGCATCGTCGGCATCGCGGCGCGCGTGTCTTCTTCCAAGGCTGCGGTATGACTTCGCTTCTGGCGGTCGACACGCTCACGCGCCGCTTCGGCGGACTGGTCGCCGTCAATGCGGTGACCCTGGACCTGCATCGCGGCGAAGTGCATGCGGTGATCGGCACCAACGGCGCCGGCAAGTCGACCTTGATCAACATGCTGTCGGGCGAGATCGGCGCCTCGGGCGGACGCATCACGCTCGATGGCCAGGACATCACGCGGCGCTCGCAGGCGCGCCGCGCGCGCGGCGGCGTCGGCCGCAGTTATCAGCGCACGACGATCTTTCCCGAGTTCAGCGTGCACGAGAACTGCCGCCTCGCGGCGCAGGCAGCGACGCCGCGGCCGTGGGCGATCTGGCAATCGTCGAAGCACTGCGACGCGAGCAATGCGACGGCGCGCGAGGCGCTCGAATCCGCCGGCCTCGCCGCAGTCGCCGAGCGCATCGCCGGCACGCTCAGCCACGGCGCCAAGCGCCAGCTCGAAGTCGCGATGTGCCTGGCCACGCGGCCGCGCGTGCTGCTGCTCGACGAGCCGCTGGCCGGCATGGGCGCCGAGGAGACCGAGCGCATGCTGACGCTGCTCGCGAACCTCAAGGCCGCGCATGCGATCCTGCTGGTGGAGCACGACATGGACGCCGTCTTCCGCATCGCCGACCGCATCACGGTGATGGTGAACGGCACGGTGATCGCGACGGGCGATCCCGCGTCGATCCGCAGCAATCCTGAAGTGCGTACCGCCTACCTCGGCGAGGACCATTGAGATGCTGAACATCGAAGGCCTCAACACCTGCTACGGCGACAGCCACATCCTGCGCGGCGTCGACGTCGCGATGCCGGCCGCCACCTCGGTCGGCCTGCTCGGGCGCAACGGCATGGGCAAGACCACGCTGATCCGCTCGCTGATGGGCTATGTGCGGCCGGTCTCGGGCCGGGTGCGGCTCGACGGCCAGGACGTGACCGGCTGGACGCCCGAGAAGATGGCGCGCCGCGGCATCGGCTATGTGCCCGAGGGCCGCGGGATCTTCCCGAATCTCAGCGTGCGCGAGAACCTGCTGATGAGTGCGCGCGCCGGCATCGACGGCCAGCGCGCCTGGACCTTCGACCGTGTGATGGCGACCTTTCCGCGCCTGACGGAACGGCTCTCGCACGGCGGCCAGCAGCTGTCGGGCGGCGAGCAGCAGATGCTGTCGATCGGCCGCGCGCTGATGACCAACCCGCGCCTGCTGATCCTCGACGAAGCGACCGAAGGCCTCGCGCCGCTGATCGTGATGGAGATCTGGCGCGTGATCGCCGACATCCGCACCACCGGCATCGCGACCCTGATCGTGGACCGCGACTGGCGCAAGGTGCTGGGGCATACCGACCAGGCCGTGGTCATGGAGAAGGGGCGCATCGTGCGGCGCGGCTCTTCGGCCGAACTGCTGGCAGCACCCGATGCCCTGGCGCAGTTGCTGGGCGTGTGACGATGCCGGCACGATGGACTTTCTCCAGAGCCTGAAGGCGCTGTGGTCCGCGCTGCTGGCGCTGGCGCACCTCGTGGCCAGCCTGCTGAACCTGTTGCCCTGAGGACCGCGGCTCAGCGCGGTTTGGCCGAGGATGCCGGACGGCCCGGCTTCTTCGCATCGCCGCCGCCGAACATCTTCTCCATCTGCTGCCCGATGCGCGCACCGATCGCGGTACCGACACCCGGCAGCACGGCCGAGCCCACGGCCGCGCCGGTGAGCGCGCCGCCGGTGAGCGAGAGCTGCGGCGCATCGAGCGTGCCGCCGAGCTTGAGCGGCATGCCGACCACGCCGTCGACGATGTCAACCGCCGCTTCGCCGTCGAGCCGCCGGTTGACCACGGTGGCGCTGCCGCTCGCGGTGAGCACGCCGGAGCGCGCCTTCAGGCCGGTGTAGCGCAACACCACGCCGTCGTCGCTGGCCTGGGTGTCGAGCGTGCCGCTCAGCTGTTCGAGCGGCGTGCTGCCGCCGTGGCTGAAGCCGGCGGTGCTGATCGCCTTCGACAGATCGAAGCCGTTGAGCGTCGCGGGCGCGACGGTGAAGCGGGTGCGCGTGTGCAGCTTGCCGATCAGCACGGAGAGGTTCTCGCCTTCGGTGTCGACCGATGTCTGGCCGGAGAGCTTGCCCTCGACCGCGCTGTGGCGGCCGAAGCTGCGCACCAGCGCATCGATGTCGACGTTCTTCGGCTCGAGCCGGGCCGTGAAACGCAATGGGCCGCCGTCGGGAGCCTGCAATTCGGACTCGCCGTTCCAGGTGCCGCCGCCGACATCGATCAGCGTGCGCCAGCGGTCCTGGCCACCTTCGCGTTCGAGCCGCAGCCGGGCGGGCGGCGCGACGCCGGGCCGCGAAACCTCGGCCTCGCGCGGGCGCCAATGCGCGTCGAAGGCGATGTCGGCATCGTAGGCGAGCGCGATGCCGCGCCGGTCGATCCACGTGATGTCGCGCAGGCGAAGGCGCGCCACGGGCACGTCGGCGAGGCTCCAGGCGCCCGCCAGCGCGCTCGCGGCCGGATCGCCCTGCCAGCGGCCGCGGAATGCGCGCACCGAGGTGCGCGGCAGCACCGCGCCGTCGACCTCGACCGCATCGACCGCGACCCGGCGATGCAGCAGGCCGGCCAGCTGCGGCCGCACGACGATGCGGCGCACGGTGATCGGCGGCTCCTGCGCCGTGGCAACGTCGTCGAGCAGCACCACCGGCGTGGGCCGCAAGGCCCAATGCGCTGCGCCGACCCGAAGACCGATGCCGGAGGCCTTCTCGAAGCGGGTGGCGATCTCGGTCGCGAACGCCTGGTCGTTCGGCAGCAGCAGGTGCGCGAGCAGCGCGAGGCCGGCCAGCAGCACCACGACGGCCACGGCCGCGCCGGTGATCCATCGTCGGGTGCGCGTCATGTCCAAAGCTTATCCCCGCCCGCGGCCGGCCGCCGTGTCGGCCGGAGGCCCGTCGTGCGCGCACCGATCGCTATAGTTTTGGGCATTCACCTGGAGATTCCCCATGCGCATCTGGCACAAAGAGATATCGATCGAACAGCTCACCCGCAGCCACGTGGACACCGCCGTGGCCACGCTCGGCATCGAATTCCTCGAGGTCGGCGACGATTTCATCCGCGCCCGCGTGCCGGTGAACGGGCGTACGCGGCAGCCCTACGGCATCCTGCACGGCGGCGTGTCGGTGGTGCTGGCCGAGACGCTGGGCTCGTGCGGCGCGTACTATTCGGCGCCGGAGGGGCAGCGCGCGGTCGGGCTGGACATCAATGCCAACCACATCCGCGCGACCAGCGAGGGCTGGGTCACCGGTATCGCGCGGCCGGTGCATCGTGGACGCACAACGCAGGTGTGGCAGATCGACATGACGAATGACGAGGGCGCGCTGACCTGTGTCTCGCGCATCACGATGATGATTCTTGGCTAACCCCCAGGCTTGCCCACTTCGCGTGGCTTGTTCGTGAATGACAACAACCGAGGAAAAAGAAACATGAGCGATTCCTACCTTCCCCGCTGGCGCGAAGTCGCCGCCACCCAGGGTACCGTCGTCGCACCCGACGAACGATTGGCCTGGCCGCAGACGACCGCGATGGGCGTGCAGCACGTGATCGCGATGTTCGGCTCCACGGTGCTGGCGCCGATCCTGATGGGCTTCAGCCCCAACATCGCGGTCCTGATGAGCGGCGTAGGCACGTTGATCTTCTTTCTCATCACCGGCGGCCGGGTGCCGAGCTACCTGGGCTCGAGCTTCGCCTTCATCGGCGTGGTGATCGCGGCCACCGGCTACGCGGGCAAGGGGCCGAACGGGAACATCGCGGTGGCCCTGGGCGGCATCGTGGCCTGCGGGGCGATCTATGTCGTGGTCGGCGCGATCGTGCAGGCGATCGGCACCGGCTGGATCGAGCGCTTCATGCCGCCGGTGGTGACGGGCGCGGTGGTCGCGGTGATCGGGCTGAACCTGGCGAGCGTGCCGATCAAGAACATGGCGGCGAACAACTTCGATGCGTGGATGCAGGCCGTCACCTTTCTGTGCGTGGGGCTGGTCGCGGTGTTCACGCGCGGCATGGTGCAGCGGCTCCTGATCCTGGTCGGGCTGATTCTCGCGAGCATCGTCTACGCGGTCTTCACCAACGGCCTCGGCATGGGCAAGCCGCTGGACCTGTCGGGCATCGCCAGCGCGGCGTGGTTCGGCGTGCCGGGCTTCACGACGC
Source organism: Variovorax sp. SRS16 (assembly GCF_901827165.1). Classification (NCBI taxonomy): domain Bacteria; kingdom Pseudomonadati; phylum Pseudomonadota; class Betaproteobacteria; order Burkholderiales; family Comamonadaceae; genus Variovorax; species Variovorax sp. SRS16. Next base: position 52,792 of record NZ_LR594666.1, on the reverse strand, counting down.
CGGTGTTCGACGGCAACGCGATCGTGCTGATCGCGCCGGTGGTGATCATCCTGGTGGCCGAGAACCTGGGCCACCTGAAGGCGGTGACCGCGATGACGGGCCGCAACCTCGACCCGCTGATCGGCCGCGCCTTCATCGGCGACGGCGTGGCGACGATGGTGAGCGGCGCGCTGGGCGGCACCGGCGTGACGACCTACGCCGAGAACATCGGCGTGATGGCGGCCACGCGCATCTACTCGACGGCGGTGTTCGTGGTGGCGGCGCTGATCGCGCTGCTGCTGGGCTTCTCGCCCAAGTTCGGCGCCCTGATCCAGGCGATTCCGCTGCCGGTGATGGGCGGGGTGAGCATCGTGGTATTCGGTCTGATCGCGGTGGCGGGTGCGCGGATCTGGGTCGACAACAAGGTCGACTTCTCGCAGAACAGGAACCTGATCGTGGCCGCGATCACGCTGGTCATCGGCACCGGCGACTTCACGCTGAAGTTCGGCCAGTTCGCGCTCGGCGGCATCGGCACCGCGACCTTCGGCGCGATCCTGCTCTATGCGCTGCTGGGCCGCTCGCGCAATTGAGGCGCCGTGCGCCGCGCGCCGTGTCGCGGCGCGGCGCGCTGGCGGTAGATCGCCAGCAGGTCGGCCATCAGTTCGGCGAACAGGCCGGGCGGGTCGTTCATCATGCGTGCCACCGGATAGCTGCCGAGCGTGAAGCCGGCGAAGCGGATCTGCACGCTGTCGAAGTACATATGGAGCGCATCGCCCGCATCGCGAAGGCAGCACTCGGCCGATGCGAAGAAGTCGCCGCAGTGGCGGCCGGGCGGCTTGGCGGCACCGAGGCTGTAGGTGAACAGGTCCGGCTGGACGGTCTGGATATCGAGAATGGGCTGCATCGCAAGCGTGCTCCTGCTTTTCGGGAAGCGGCCGAGTGTGCAGAAGGATCTCGGGCCTCGATGTAGGAATCGGCTGCGTTGCCGAGTCCCCGTGCATGGAGCCTGCGCAATGGGCCGAAGTTGCAACGTCGTGAAAGAAATGTTGTGTCGCCGACGCATTCGCGACGCCTTTTGCGGCACGCACGCCCATGCCCGTTAGACTTCAACGCTTTTCGAACCACGTTTTCCATGGCCGATGCATCCGCCGCGCGCACCAAAGCGGTTTTCGAATTCAAGAGCGCGACGCTGCCGCTGATCGCGGTGATCCTCAAGACGGCGGACCTCGATGTCCTGGCCGACGCGCTCGAGGTCCAGCTCGCCGACTCGCCCGACTTCTTCGAGCAGGAGCCGGTGGTCATCGACCTCTCGCAGCTGCAGGACGAAGCGCAGGCCACGGAGATCGACTTTCCCGCGCTGCGCAGTCTGCTGGCGCGCCACCAGACGCAGCCGATCGCGGTGCGCGGCGGCAACGACGTGCAGAACGCCGCGGCGCGCGCCGCCGGCCTGTCGCTCGCGGCCATGCCCGTGGCGCCGAGCCCGCGCCCTGCCGCCCCCCCCGCCGAGCCGCGCAGCGAAGCGCCGCAGATCGTGCGCGAGGTGCCTGTGCCGGCCGGCGGCACGCTGGTGATCGACAAGCCGCTGCGCTCCGGACAGCAGGTGTATGCGCGTGGCGGCGACGTGATCGTGACGGCGGTGGTGAGCTTCGGCGCCGAGGTGATCGCGGACGGCAACGTCCACGTCTACGCGCCGCTGCGCGGCAAGGCGATCGCCGGTGCGCGCGGCGATACCGAGGCGCGCATCTTCACGACCTGCATGGAGGCGCAGCTGGTGGCGATCGCGGGCATCTACCGCACCTCGGAAGTCGCGCTGCCCGCCGAACTCGCGAGCAAGCCGGTGCAGATCGTGCTGGACGGCAAGAAACTGGTGATGAACGCGATCCTTTGACGAGGCGGGTTCGACACGACAACAACCTGACAACTGAAACAAAAAAGGATTGGGAATGGCCAAGATTGTGGTGGTGACCTCGGGCAAGGGCGGTGTCGGCAAGACGACCACGAGCGCGAGCTTTGCATCGGGGCTCGCCCTCGCGGGCAAGAAGACGGCCGTGATCGATTTCGACGTCGGGCTGCGCAACCTCGACCTGATCATGGGCTGCGAACGGCGCGTGGTGTATGACCTCATCAACGTGATCCAGGGCGAGGCCAACCTGAGCCAGGCGCTGATCAAGGACAAGCAGTGCGACAACCTGTTCGTGCTGGCCGCCTCGCAGACGCGCGACAAGGACGCGCTGACGCAGGAAGGCGTCGAGAAGATCCTCAAGGAACTCGCTGACCAGGGCTTCGACTACATCGTGTGCGATTCGCCGGCGGGCATCGAGACCGGCGCGCTGATGGCGATGCATTTCGCCGACGAGGCGCTGATCGTGACCAACCCCGAGGTCTCGTCGGTGCGCGACTCGGACCGCATCCTCGGCATGCTGGGCTCCAAGACCAAGCGGGCCAAGGAAGGCGGCGACCCGATCAAGGAGCACCTGCTGATCACGCGCTACAACCCGAATCGCGTGGCCGGCGGGCAGATGCTCTCGCTGGAGGATATCAAGGACATCCTGCGCATCAAGCTGATCGGCGTGATTCCCGAATCGGAGAGCGTGCTGCAGGCTTCCAACCAGGGCGTGCCCGCGATCCACGACACCGAAACCGACGTGGCCCAGGCTTACAGCGACGTGGTGGCGCGCTTCCTCGGCGAGGACAAGCCGATGCGCTTCGTCGATGCCGAGAAGCCGGGCTTCTTCAAGCGTATCTTCGGGAGGTAGGCATGTCATTGTTTTCGTTTCTGCTGGGCGAAAAGAAGAAGACGGCGAGCGTTGCCAAGGAGCGGCTGCAGATCATCCTCGCGCACGAGCGCAGCAGCCTCGGCGGCAAGAGGCCCGACTACCTGCCGGAGCTGCAGCGCGAGCTGATCGCGGTGATTTCCAAGTACGTTTCGATCAAGGCCGAGGACATCAAGGTACACCTCGAGAAACACGACGACCTCGAGGTGCTGCAGGTCAAGATCGAACTGCCCGACGCGGCGCTCGCGGCGCGCTGAACGCACGCGGCCTCTGGTGCGGGGCTTCCATCCGACCTCGGTGTGGGCGTATCGTCACGGCTCCAACAACCACACGGAGACATCGCACCATGGCCACCAGCAAGTCGAGCACCGCCAGCCGCACCGCCACCGCCGCGAAGAAGGCGCGCCCCACGGCCGCCAAGGCCGCGGCCGATGTCCAGGATGCCTTCGTGAAGCCGCTCAAGGGCATGGCGGAACGCTTGCAGAACCTGCCGCTGGCCGGTGCAGCGGGTGCCATCGTCGAGAGCGGGCGCAAGGATCTGCAGGCGCTGGTGCAGGCCAACGAGAAGTCCTACCAGGGGCTGCAGGCCGTGGTGCAGCGCCAGACCGAGATGCTCAAGGCATCGATCGGCGAGTGGCAGGGCGCCGTCAAGGGCATGTCGGCCGGCGACCCGCGCGAGAACCTCGCCAAGCTCGATACCATGGGCAAGGCCGCCTTCAAGCGGGCGCTGGATGACATCCGCGAACTGGCCGAGCTGGCTGCCAAGTCGCAGGCCGACGCCTTCGACGTGGTGCGCCAGCGCATCCGCGACAACGTGGACGAGGTCAGCAAGCTGCTGCTGCAGCGCAAGTGATCCGCGGCGAGCGGGGCGCGCGACCGTCGCGGCCCGGCTTCGATTCGAGAAAAAGGTCCGTGACCTCGCCGGCAGGAAGCGTACATTGGGACGACTTCATTCTTCAGCGAACGGACCGGATCACCATGGCCTCGACTCCCCAGTTGCGCACAACCCCCCATGAGGCCGCCGACGCGGCAGTTCGGGAGCGCTTGCGGCAGGGCTTGCCCGCCACGGTCGATCGCCTGCACCACCGGCAGGCCGATCAGATCGACGACGACGATATCGAGGCCTACGTCAAGCTCAACTGGCTCGAATGGCACGGCGGCGGGCTGCGCCTGACCATCACCGGGCGCAACGTGTGCGCCCAGGTGACGCCCAGCGCCGCCTGAGCCCCCGCTTCGCCCTACTGGCTGGCGATGATCTGCGCGATCACGCCGGTGGCGATCGCCGCCAGCACGTAGTCGCCGCCCACACCGACCCACTGGTAGCCGCGCGGGGGCGCCTGCAAGCGGTGGCTGCGCCAGTCGTTGACGACGTAGTTGCGGCCCCGGTACTCGGTGGGCACGCGGTCGCCGCGGTGCCATTCGGCACGCGGCTGCGGGTAGCCGTGGCGGTCGGCCTGGCGGCCCGGGCGGAAGTCCTCGTGGCCCCGCTGGTCGTGGCGTTGCGAGAAGCGGTCATTGCGCTCGGGCGAACGGTCGAAGCCGCGGTCCTGTGCGAAGGCGCTGCCGGCCATGCACATCGCGAGCACCGCTGCGGCCACCGTCATGCTTTTGGACTTGATCATCTTGGAACTCCTTTGGCGTTGATGAGGAGTCCAGTGTGGGCGGCCCATGTGTCGGCCGCGTCCCTCGCGTGTCGATTCAGCGTGAAGTCAGGTAAAGCTGCGGTTTCAGGGCAGATTGCCCTGCGGCCCCACGGGCGGCGGGCCCGACGGGCCGCGCGCGCCCAGCTTGCGGCCGAAGGCCTCGCCGACGCGGCGCAGCGGCCTGCTCGCGCGCTCGGCGGTGTTGTCGACACCGCGCCGCGTGGCATCGCCGGCGCGATCGATGCCGCGGCCGGCCGCGTCGGCGCCGTGTTCGATGCCGCCCAGCACCTTGCCGTGGCGCGGCGGCGCCTTCAGCGTGTGCGCGCGCTGCGCCTTGGGCGGGTTGTCGGCGCTTTGCGCGACGGCCAGTACGGGCAGCATCAGCGCTGCGCCGAGCGAGATGCAGACGGCCGCGCGCGAACGCACGCGGGCGGAAAGGGTTCGAGGCAATGACATCGGCGAGGGCTCCTTCATTTCAGGATTGGGTTGGCGGCGATGGCAGGTCCGCATGCGACGCGTCGGCGGCCGCGCGTGCCATGCGCTCGCTCTTCCAGTAGACATCGTCGCCACCGTCGACGCGATTGAGCACCCGCGCCAGCACGAACAGCAGATCGCTCAGGCGATTGAGGTACTGGCGCAGTGCATCGTTGAGCGCTTCATCCGCGCCCAGTGCCACGACGGCGCGCTCGGCCCGCCGCGCCACCGTGCGGCATACGTGCGCGAGCGATGCGGCACGCGTGCCGGCCGGCAGGATGAACTCAGCCAGGCGCGGCAGCGCGGCGTTGTGCTCGGCCAGTGCGTTGTCGAGCTGCAGCAGCGCCTCGGCCTTGAGCAAGGTGAAGCCCGGCATCGAAAGTTCTCCGCCGAGATTGAAGAGCTGGTGCTGGACGTCGACCAGCAGTTCGCGAACGGTCGGCGGCATCGGCTCGCACAGCAGCACGCCGATGTTCGAGTTGAGTTCGTCCACGTCGCCCATGGCCTGCACGCGCAGGTGATTCTTCGGCACGCGGGTGTTGTCGCCGAGGCCGGTGGTGCCATCGTCGCCGGTGCGCGTGGCGATCTGCGTCAGGCGGTTGCCCATATCGATGTCTTTTGAAAGTGCGGTTCGTAGAATGGTAGCCCCTCCAGGAGACTCGCCGATGAACGCCCCCACCGCCTTGACCCATCTCACCCCCGAGATCGCATTGCGCGACGTGCCCGAAGCCTTCATCGACACGCTCAAGGCGCATTTCAAGGACCGCTGCTCGACCGCCATGGCAGTGCGCACGCAGCATGGGCGCGACGAATCGTCCTTCGATGCGCCGCCCCCCTCGGCGGTGGTTTTCGCCGAGAGCACGCAGGACGTGGCCGATGCAGTGAAGCTCGCGGGCGGGTACAGCGTGCCAGTGATCGCGTTCGGCGTCGGCTCTTCGCTCGAAGGGCATCTGCTCGCGGTGCAAGGCGGCATCAGCATCGACGTGAGCCGCATGAACCGCGTACTCTCGGTCAATGCCGACGATCTCACGGTGACGGTGCAGCCCGGCGTCACGCGCAAGCAGCTGAACGAGGAGATCAAGAGCACCGGCCTCTTCTTCCCGATCGATCCCGGTGCCGACGCCTCGATCGGCGGCATGACCGCCACCCGCGCCAGCGGCACGAACGCCGTGCGCTACGGCACGATGCGCGAGAACGTGCTGGCGCTCGAGGTGGTGACGGCGAGCGGCGAAGTCATTCGCACCGGCACGCGGGCCAAGAAGTCATCGGCCGGCTACGACCTGACGCGGCTGTTCGTCGGCAGTGAAGGCACGCTCGGCGTGGTCACCGAAATCACCTTGCGCATCTATCCGCTGCCCGAGGCGGTGTCGGCGGCGATCTGTTCGTTCCCGAGCATCGAGGCGGCCGTGCGCACCACGATCGAGATCATCCAGCTCGGTGTGCCGATCGCGCGCGTCGAGCTGATCGACGTGAACACGGTGCGCATGGTGAACGCCTATGCCAAGCTCGGCCTGCGCGAGGAGCCGATGCTGCTGATGGAGTTTCACGGCTCGCCCGCGGGCGTCAAGGAGCAGGCCGAGGCAGTGCAGGAGCTGGCGAGCGGTCATGGCGGCAAGGCCTTCGAGTGGGCCAGCACGCCCGAAGAGCGGACGCGTCTGTGGACCGCGCGCCACAACAGCTACTTCGCGGCCGTTCAGTCACGCCCGGGCTGCCGCGTGATCTCGACGGACACCTGCGTGCCGATTTCGCGGCTGGCCGATTGCCTGCTCGAATCGGTGGCCGAAGCCGATGCGAGCGGTATCCCCTACTTCCTGGTCGGCCATGTGGGTGACGGCAATTTCCACTTCGGCTATCTGCTCGATCCGAACGCGCCCGAAGAGCGCGTGACCGCCGAGAAGCTGAATCACGCGCTGGTGTCGCGCGCGCTGGCACTCGAGGGCACGTGCACCGGCGAGCACGGCGTCGGCCTGCACAAGATGGATTTTCTGGTGACCGAGGCAGGGGCCGGTGCGGTCGACATGATGCGCACCATCAAGCGCGCGCTCGACCCCAGGAACATCATGAACCCGGGAAAAATATTCAGCCTGTAGCTCGCCCCAGGCTGCGGGCGACGCTCACTGCTTCTTGCGGCGTGCCGGTGCGGGTGCCGAAGTCTGCGAAGGCGCCGCGCCGCCATCGACACCCAAGCGACCGCCGCCGCCGAGGCCTTGGCCCTGGACCGTTTGCGCCTTGTAGTTGCGCAGCGAAACGACCATCTGGTTGAAGGCGTCCATGAAGGCGGCGCTGATCACCTTGCCCTGCGCCGTGTTGGTGTAGCCGCCAAGCCCGCCGGCTCCGCTGCCGCCGAAGATCGAGCCGAAGGCGCCGAAATCGGTCTTGGAAGCGCTGCCTTCGGAGGCGGCGACCTGTACGCCCGAGCGGTTGTCGATGAGCGTCAGGAGGGCACTGGCCTCCTTGGTCTGCATGTTGCCGCCGACTGCGGCAAGCACACCGCCGTAGCGGCCGCCTACCAAGCCACCGAGGGAGCCGCCCATGCCGCCCGCGTTCTGGTTGCTGAACACGATTTCAGGCGACAGACCGTAGTCGGAGGCGACCATCTGGCCGGCGCCGAAATTGCTGCCCTGGCGCATTTCGCCCGACTGCGAGAGCTGGCGCTCGCGCGACATGGCGTTCATGCCCGCCGCGCTGCGTTCGACCACGACGAAGCAGTTCGATTGCTGCACCAGGAGGCGCAGCAGGTTGGCAGTCGGCGGCAGCTTGTATTCGTTGCGCAGGATGGTGTACCAGCCGGCGGACTGGTTCTCGATCAGAGACACCGTGCCCAGCGGGGAAGCGCATCGTTCGAGTGCACCGCTGGCGTTGGTGGAAGCCGTGCCGGCCGCGCTGCCGGTGGCCACCGTCTTCGCGCTCTGGCTGCCCATCTGCATGTCGGTGGTTTCGCAGCCGGTCAAGAGCAAGGTCGCCGCCGCAATCGTTGCGAGCGGAAGTGTGGCGAGGCGCATGATCGATCCCTCCTAAAACTTAAGGTTATCAAAGTTAAAAAATGTAGCCGTCGAGCATATGCGCAACGGTGCGGGCGAATCAATTGCCCGGAAGGGGGGAAATGCGCCGGAAGAAACTAGGCCGTTTGGCGGATGCGCTCGATCAGCCCATTGAGGGCATCGAGCGAGCCGAAATGAATGGCGAGCTCGCCGCTTTCCTCGACCTTGCCGCCGCGCTTGTGGCGCTTCTTGATTCGAACCTCGACTTCGGCTGCCAGCAGATCGGCCAGTTCTTCCTCGACCCGTTCGAGGTCGCGTGACTTCGCACCGGCACTGCGGCGCGGCGAGGGCTTGAGACTGAACTCGGCGGCCAGTTTCTTCACCAGCGCCTCGGCCTCGCGCACCGACAGCTTCTTGGCCGCAATCTGGTTGGCGGCGGTGATCTGGGTGCCCTTGTCCAGCGACAACAAGGCACGGGCATGCCCCATGTCGATGTCGCCAGCCATTAGCATGGCCTGCGCCGGTTCGGCGAGGTTCAACAGGCGCAGCAGATTGCTGGCCGCGCTGCGCGAGCGGCCCACGGCCTGGGCCGCGGTTTCATGAGTGAGCCCAAACTCAGCTACAAGACGTTGCAAGCCCTGAGCTTCCTCCAGCGGATTCAGATCCTCGCGCTGGATATTCTCGATCAGCGACATGGCCGCGGCCGCCTCGTTGGGCACATCGCGCACCAGCACGGGTACGCTGTCGAGGCCGGCCAGGCCGGCTGCGCGGAAGCGGCGTTCGCCGGCGATGATTTCGAATTCGGCGTTCTTGGTCCGCGCCATCTCGGGATCGAGACGCCGGACCAGGATGGGCTGCATGATCCCCTGCGCCTTGATGCTCTCCGCCAGTTCGTAGAGCGCACCCTCGTCCATGCGGGTTCGCGGCTGATAAACGCCTGGCACCATCTGGTCGAGATTCAACGTGGTGGGATTCGGAGGTGCGGCATCGCCGGCGTCCGCGGCGTCCGGCCCGTTGAAGGTGGGCCCGAGCAGGGCTTCGAGTCCGCGGCCGAGGCCCTTGGGTTTTTTGGTGGCCATGGAAATCAATTTTCTTTCAGTAGGTCGTTCAGCAGCTTTCGCCCCTCGGGCCAGTCGCCGAGGCCGGATTCGCCGTTGAGGTGGCCGCGCAAACCCGCATCGAGGTAGTCCGCACCCCAAGCGCGCGCCATCTCGCGAGAACGTTCGGCTTCGCAGTACGGGTCGTTGCGTGCTGCGACCAGCAACGAGCGAAATGGGAGGGCTTGCCACACGATCGGTGCCCAGCCGGGGATCATCTGGCGAATGTCCTCGCGTTCCAGATCGCCCGGCGCGACCAGCAACGCGGCGCGCACCTTGTGCGTGTTGCGCGAATGAGCAGCCCAGGCGGCAACGAGGATGCACCCGAGGCTGTGCGCGACGAGCATCACAGGCGCGGGCGCGGCCAGCACTTCTTCCTCGAGGCGCGCCGACCAGTCGCCGCGCAAGGGCCGCATCCAATCGTGCTGATCGACGCGATGATCGCCATGGATCAACTCCCAGCGGCTTTGCCAGTGCGCGGGACCGCTGTTCTGCCAGCCTGGCAGGAGGAGGGTTTTCGAGACAGCCATCAGCCTTGAAATCGATCGCCGTCGACGCTTTTTCCTTCGGGCACGTCAGATCCCGTCGGCATCTTGAACGGCCGCGGGCGGCACGTTGACAGGGCTGGCTGCCGCGACCGGAGGCGCAGCGGGCGGGATGGGTGCGAAGGCGCTGGCCGGCGGCATTTTTTTGACCAGTTCCTCCGCGAAGGCGACAAATGCCAGGCTGCCCTTGGCGGCAGGGTCGAAGACCACGCCCGGAAGGCCGTAGCTCGGTGCCTCGGCCAACCGCACATTGCGCGGGATCACTGTATCGAAGACCTTGTCGCCGAAGTGCGCCTTGAGCTGCTCGCTGACCTGTTGTTGAAGCGTGACGCGCGGATCGAACATGACGCGCAGCAGCCCGATGATCTGCAGATTCTTGTTGAGGTTGGCGTGCACCTGCTTGATGGTGTTGACCAGGTCCGTCAGGCCTTCGAGCGCGAAATACTCGCATTGCATCGGAACGATCACGCCATGCGCGGCGCACAGCCCGTTGAGCGTGAGCAGGCTCAAGCTCGGCGGGCAGTCGATCAGAATGAAGTCGTACTCGGCTCCGACGGCTGCCAGCGCCGTGCGCAGCCGCTTTTCGCGCCTGTCCAGCGCCACCATTTCGACCTCGGCGCCCGCAAGTTCGCGGTTCGCGCCCAACACGTCGTAGCCGCACCTGTCGGCCTTGACCCGCGCTTCGGCAACCGAAGCCGACTCCAATAGCACGTCGTAGACCGTGGTTTCCAGTTTGCGCTTGTCGACGCCTGAGCCCATGGTCGCATTGCCTTGAGGATCGAGATCGATCATCAACACACGCTGATCCACCTTGGCCAAACCAGCGGCCAGATTGACCGTGGTGGTCGTCTTGCCGACGCCGCCCTTCTGATTGGCAATACAAAAGATCTTCGCCATGGATCAGGCGCCTCGCCGGGCGGGCAGGAAAGGACTCAGGCCAGGCTTGATCATCGAGAGACGGCCAGCTTGACACCGAAGGCGATCAGAAAGACGCCTGCCAGTTTTTCGAAGGTGCGCGAAATGCGCGGATTGGCCCGCAAACGCTCGGCCAGAAAATGCGTGAGCAGCGTGGCCGAAAGACCGTAGACGAAGGTGAGCACGGCGATGGTGAGGGCCATCACGGCGAAGGTGGTGAGCCCTTGATGGCGAACCGGATCCACGAACAGCGGAAAGAATGCCATATAGAAGACGATGGCCTTGGGATTCATCAGGGTGATCATCAGCGCCTGCCGCAGGTAGTGGCCTGGGCGAATATTGAGAATCGGAGCGGCACCCGGCTTGGCCGTCAGCATCTTGAACCCCAGCCATGCCAGATAGGCTGCGCCAAGCCACTGAACAGTCTTGAAGGCCGTCGGATAGGCGGCCAGCAAGGCCGCGACACCGGCCACGGCCGCCCACATCAGGACCTGGTCGCCGGCGATCACGCCCATCGTGGCAGCCAGGCCCGCTCGAATTCCACCCTTCCCCGTCGAAGTGATCAGCGCCAGATTCCCTGGTCCGGGGATCGCAAGAAAGAGAAGGATGGCCGCGACAAATGCGCCGTAGTCAGCGATACCAAACATGAAATTACCTGGGATGGGAGAGCGTCGAGTCTAAGCGAGGTCCAAGCGCCACACCCATCAAGAGAGGCGTTTTCGTGCCCAGACGATGCATCTCTCGGCGTCCAGCCCAGGAACATTCAGTTGTTCCACGTGAAACACATCGATATCGGAAGGCAACTGCGCAAGCTCGTCGCTCGGCACCCTCCCCTTCATGGCAAGCCAGACGCCTTCTTCGGCCAACAGCTGCCGGGACTGGCGAAAGAAGTCCGGTAGCGACGCGAAGGCGCGCGAGCTGACGATGTCGTAACTGCCACTCAATGCCTCGACGCGCGCGTGCAATCCGCGGAGATTGGCGAGCTCCAACTCAGCGGTCACTTGCTGCACAAATGCCGCCTTCTTCGCCACCGCGTCGAGACAAGTGACATGAATATCGTCCCTCAGGATGGCGATGACGACGCCTGGCAAGCCAGCCCCTGCGCCAACGTCCAGCAGTGTCGCGCCACTCGGCCGCTCACGACGAAGAGGCCCCGCCACCGCCAAGCTGTCGAGCAAGTGATGGGTCAGCACGGTGGCCGGGTCTCTCAACGCAGTCAGGTTGTAGACCTTGTTCCATTTGAGAATCAGAACGCTGTAGGCCAGCAGTTGCTCGCATTGGCGATCGGTCAACTCGATGCCGAGCGCGGAAGCGCCTTCGCGCAGCAGGCGATCCTGGCTCATTCCGCGATCTGAGGCTCAGCCGCCTCCACTCCGGGTCGCGGCGTGAAGGCGCGGTACCCGCCCTTCCGGAGATGGACCATGAGCAGGGAGATCGCCGCCGGCGTCACCCCCGAAATGCGGGAAGCCATGCCCAATGTGTCCGGGCGGTGCTTCGCAAGCTTCTGCCTCACTTCGAAACTCAGCGCCGCAACCTGGTGATAATCCAGATCCAAGGGCAACCTGAGATTCTCGAAATGCGCTGCCCGCTCCACCTCATCGTGCTGACGATCGATGTAGCCCGAATACTTTGCCGCGATTTCGATCTGCTCGATCTCGACCTCGCCCAACAACTCGGCGCCCGCGTATTTACCACCATCGAGCGACATCAAGGCGTCGTAACTCACATTGGGCCTGCGCAGCAGATCGCCCAGGCTGTATTCATGCTCGATGGCCTTGCCGAGCACGCGCTCGGACTCGCTCGCCGGCAGATTGCGAGGATTGACCCAAATCGATGCCAACCGCTGTGTTTCACGTGAAACAAGATCGCGTTTGCGCGAAAACGCATCCCAGCGCGCATCGTCGACCAAACCCAGCTTGCGCCCCGCCTCTGTGAGACGCATATCGGCATTGTCTTCGCGCAGCTGAAGCCGGAACTCGGCCCGGCTGGTGAACATGCGGTACGGCTCAGTGACCCCTTTGGTAATCAGGTCATCTACCAGAACGCCGAGATAGGCCTCGTCGCGACGGGGCAGCCACGGGGCTTCCGCTCGGCATTGCAATGCGGCATTGACGCCAGCAAAGAGCCCTTGGGCGGCCGCTTCTTCGTAGCCGGTCGTCCCATTGATTTGGCCTGCGAAGAAAAGTCCCTGAATCGCTCGTGTCTCGAAACTGCTCTTGAGTTCTCGCGGATCGAAGTAGTCGTATTCGATCGCATAGCCGGGTCGGAGAATGTGCGCGTTCTCCAGCCCCGCCATCGAACGGACCAGCCGGTACTGAATGTCGAACGGCAAGCTCGTCGAAATGCCGTTCGGGTAGTACTCGTTGGTCGACAGGCCCTCGGGCTCCAGGAAAATCTGATGGCTTTCCTTGTCCGCAAAGCGGTTGATCTTGTCTTCCACGCTCGGGCAATAGCGCGGCCCGATGCCGTCGATCTTGCCGGTGAACATCGGGCTGCGATCGAAGCCGGAGCGGATGATCTCGTGGGTGCGGCTGTTCGTGTTGGTGATCCAGCACGCCATTTGCCGTGGATGCATCTCGGCGCGGCCCATGAAGCTGAAGACTGGCATGGCATCCGCACCGCCCGGCATGCCATCGCCGGGTTGCTCGGTGCACTTCGAAAAATCGATGCTCCTGCCATCGAGTCGCGGCGGCGTTCCCGTCTTGAGCCGCCCTTGCGGCAGCTTCAGTTCCTTGAGGCGTGCCGACAAGCTGATGGCGGGCGGATCACCGGCGCGGCCAGCCCGGTAGTTATCCAGACCCACATGGATGCGGCCGTCGAGAAAGGTGCCCGCCGTCAACACCACGGTCCGCGCGCGAAAGCCAATGCCCACTTGCGTGATGGCGCCCACCACACGGTCGCCCTCGATCATCAGATCGTCGACCGCTTGCTGAAACAGCCATAGATTCGGTTGGTTTTCCAGCCGATGGCGGATCGCCGCCTTGTAGAGCACACGATCTGCCTGCGCACGCGTCGCCCGAACGGCTGGGCCCTTGCTCGAATTGAGAATTCGAAACTGAATCCCCGCCTCATCGGTCGCGAGGGCCATGGCGCCGCCCAGCGCATCGATCTCCCTGACCAGATGTCCCTTGCCGATGCCGCCGATCGAGGGGTTGCAGCTCATCTGTCCCAGCGTCTCGATATTGTGGGTCAACAGCAAGGTGCGCACGCCCATGCGTGCGGCCGCCAACGCAGCCTCGGTGCCGGCATGGCCGCCGCCAACGACGATCACATCAAATTCTTCGGGATACAGCATGAAGTGGAGCGCATCTGCGCGCGGCGCGAAAGGGCGATGATTTTAATCGCCAAGCCCACTCTGTGCGACTGCAAGGGACAAAGCCCGAGCCGCGTATTCCATTGCCTCGCCTGGATTTGATGCTATCTTTTTTATAGCATCATCGCCGTCCTGCCTTCGGGCTGCGACGGACCGCCGCGAGGAATCTAGCGCTTCCCGGCTTTTTGCAGGCCGCAGGCGCGCGGGCGGCGCTTGTTTCCGACCTGCCAGTTCGACTGCGTCACGTGCAACACCCGCACGGCGCGATGAGCGGGACTTTGCAGCAGCACCACCAAAGGCCGCACGCGTGGCCACCGCGGAACAAGCTGCGCCATCAGTCCAACGCCTTCTTCACCGCGCCAACCCCCAGCGCCGCAAGCACCAGGAACACGACGGCCAGGATCAGGAACAGCCCGAACAGAACCTTCGCGATGCCAGCCGCGCCTGCCGCCACACCGCCGAAGCCCAGCGCACCGGCCACCAGCGAGATGACGGCGAATACGATCGCGTACTTCAACATGAGCAATCTCCTTCGTGCGGACATCCGCCGCACCGCGAGGGAGCATAGGAAGCGCCCGGCCTTGTCCCGATAGTCGCTCCTCGCAACGCGTCGTAGGACAAAACGCGATCGCCATAAACCGCTAGCATCGGCTCAGTTCGCAAGAACGTTTCCCATCCTCTGGAGTCATCGCATGAAGCTGTACTACTCGCCGGGCGCCTGCTCGCTGTCCCCTCACATCGCGCTGCGCGAAGCCGGACTGGCCTTCGAACCCGTGCTCGCCAGCACCAAGAGCCACAAGCTGCAGGACGGCACCGACTACTACGGCATCAACCCCCTCGGCTATGTGCCGATGCTCGAGCTCGACGACGGCACGCGGCTGCGCGAAGGGCCGGCCATCGTCCAGTACATCGCCGACCTCGCGCCCACCAAGAATCTGGCGCCCGCCAATGGCACGCTGTCGCGCTACCGGCTGCAGGAATGGCTGACCTTCATCGGCACCGAGATCCACAAGGGCTTCTCGCCGATGTTCAACCCCAACATGCCCGAAGAAGCCAAGACCATCGCGAAGAACAAGCTCAAGGCGCGCTACGAATGGTTGAACAGTGAGCTCGAAGGCAAGGACTACCTGATGGGCGAGCACTTCACCGTCGCCGACGGCTATCTCTTCACCGTCACCAACTGGGCCAAGCCCACCGGCTTCGACCTGTCGCCCTATCCCAACGTGCAGTCCTGGCATGCACGCGTCGGCGCGCGTCCTGCCGTGCAGGAAGCACTGAAGGCGGAAGCACCGAGCAAGTAGGCGCCATCGGGTCGTCTGGCGCTCACCGCGGCAGCGGCCGTTGTCGCGATGCGAGCGCGGCCCCCATCCACAGCGTGACCGCCGACGCCACGAGCCCGCGCGCGAGGCCGCCGGCGCCGTCGGAGATCCAGCCGGTCACCGTCGGCCCGACGATCTGCCCGAAAGCGAAGACGATCGTAAAGGCGCTGATGCCGGTCGCCCATTGGGTCGGCGGCAGGTTGTGGCGCACGAGCGCCGTGGTCGAGGCGACCACCGACAGAAACACCGCACCGAACAAAAGCCCGGAAACCAGAGTCCAGGGCCACGCATGGCTCAGCACCGGCAGCAGCGTGGCGATGCCCAGAAGGGCGTTGAGTACGGCCTGCGGGCCGCCACCGCGATAGCGGTCCAGCAGGCCGGCCCATAGCCGTGACGACGCAATGCACGCGACGCCCAGCAAGGCATAGAACATCGTGATCTCGCCCGCGCGGGCGCCCTGCTCGCGCAGCAGGGCGATCACGAAAGTCATGTAGCCGATGTAGCCGGCGCCGAACAACGCATAGGCCGCCAGCGCCCAACCGAGCCGCCCGACGCGCGCGTGCACCCCATGGGACCCGGATGCAGCGGACGCTGCGAACGCCCCGCCGTGCATGGCCCGCGTGGCCGCCCACAGCACCGCCGTCGCAGCGCCGCTCGCGAGCGCGAGCGTCCACCAGGCCCAGGCCCAGCCGTGGTCATGCCGCGCCGCCGCCTGCAGCACCGGTGGCACCAGCAGCGCCGACAGCATGATGCCGAAGCCCGTGCCGCCGTAGTACAGCCCCAACAGAAGCCCCATGCGCCCGGGCTGCATCGCACCGAGTCGCGTCGCCAGCAGGCCGCCCGCGACAAAGACCCATGCGCTCGCCAGACCCGCCAGCAGCCGCTGCAGCAGCAATGCCGGCGCCGAAATGAAAAAGCCACTCGCCGCCATGAAAAGACTGGCCCACACGGCGCCGCCGACCAGCAAACGGACCGGGCCGAAGCGCCGCAGCAGGGCCGGCGTCATCAGCGCGCCGAGCAGATAGCCGGCGGCGTTCGCCGTGTTCATGCCGCCCGCCAGCGTGTAGCTCCAGCCCAGGTCCGCACGCATCGGCGGCAGCAGCAACGCAAAGGAAAAGCGCGTGATGCCCAGCGACACGGCCGCGCCCAGCGACAACGCGAGTGCGAGCCGAAGCGCATGCGCAGGCGTGAGCGTGGCGGCAGTCGTCGTCATGGGGAGGCCGCCATTCTGCGGCAATTGCCTACCAGCAAACCGACAACCCCGCGGCAGCAGGGCTGCACGGGCTCGTTTACCGTCGGCCTTGTTTTCTTCCACCTTCATCCGTCCGATCACGATGTCCTCCCTCTTCGAACCTCTCCAGGCCGGCGACCTGCAGCTCGCCAACCGCATCGTCATGGCCCCGCTCACGCGCAACCGTTCGCCCGATGCCGTGCCGCGTGACATCGCCGCCACCTACTACGCACAGCGCGCCAGCGCCGGCCTGCTGATCACCGAGGCCACCGCCATCAGCCACCAGGGACAAGGCTATGCCGACGTGCCGGGCCTTTACGGCACCGAGCAGCTCGATGCGTGGAAACGCGTGACCGATGCGGTGCACGCAAAGGACGGCAAGATCGTCGTGCAGCTCTGGCACGTCGGCCGCGTCTCGCACACGGAGCTGCAGCCGGAGAGCGGCCAGCCGGTCGCGCCCTCGGCCATCACGGCCAGGACCAAGACCGTGCTCATCAAGGACGGCGTGCCGACCTTCGTCGAAACCTCCGCGCCGCGCGCACTCGACGCCGCCGAGCTGCCCGGCATCGTCCACACCTATGCCGCGGCCGCGCGCAATGCCGTCGAGACGGCCGGCTTCGATGGCGTCGAGGTGCACGGTGCCAACGGCTACCTGCTCGACCAGTTCCTCAAGACCAGCAGCAACCAGCGCACCGACGACTACGGCGGCCGCATCGAAAACCGCGCCCGCCTGCTGCTCGAAGTGACGCGTGCTGTCGTCGACGCGGTCGGCGGTGGGAGAACCGGCATTCGACTGTCGCCGGTCACCCCCTCGAACGACGTGCATGACGATGACCCGCAACCGCTGTTCGACTACGTCGTGCGGCAATTGGCCCCGCTCGGCCTCGCCTACATCCACATCATCGAAGGCGCCACCGGCGGTCCGCGCGACATCGAGGACCGGCCCTTCGACTACGAGGCGCTCAAGGCTGCATACCGCAAGGCCGGCGGCAAAGGCGCCTGGATGGTCAACAACGGCTACGACAAGCCGCTCGCCGAAGAGGCGCTGAGGGAAGGCGACGACCTCGTGGCTTTCGGCAAGCCCTTCATCTCCAACCCGGACCTGGTGCGCCGCCTGCGCGAAGGCGCAGCGCTCAATCCGTGGGACAAGAACACCTTCTACGGCGGCGACGAGAAGGGCTACACCGACTATCCCGCACTGGCCTGAGCGGCCGGACGGCTGCTCAGTCCGGCCCGAAGGCCAGGCTCACGCGCAAGCCGCCCTCATCCGTCGCCTTGGCGAACATGAGTTCGGCGCCGAGCAGCTTCGCGTAACGCGCCACGATCGCGAGCCCCAGCCCGGCGCCCTGCCCCAGCATGTGGCCGGCCGGCCCCTGCGACCAGCGTTGCGTCAGGTCGCGCTGCAGCTCGGGCGGGATGCCGGGACCGTCGTCGACCACGCCGAGCGTACGGCCGGCCAGCTCGATGGTGATCGTGCGGCCGCCATAGCGCAGCGCGTTGTCGATCAGGTTGTCGAGCACGCCTTCGACCAGCGCAGCATTCGCCTGCACCGTCACCGCATCGTCGAGCCCGCGCGCCCCCAGGTCCACGCCGCGCGCATCGGCACGCGCCAGATGGCGCAGCACGGCCTGCTCCGCCAGCTGATCAAGCCGCAGCGGCTCGCGCGGCAGCCCCGCATGCCCTTCGTCGGCCAGCGCCAGGCCCAGCAGCTGGTCGACCAGGTGGCTGGCGCGCGCCTGGCTCGCGGCGATGCGTTCGAGCTGTTCGCGCCACACCGCGGGCGTCGATTGCGCCAGCCCGTACTCCGCGAGCGCGCGGATGCCGGCCAGCGGCGTGCGCAGTTCGTGCGCCACGTTGCCGGCGAACTCGCGCTGCGCGCGCACGCTGTGGCCGAGCCGTTCGAACAATGCGTTGACGGCATCGCCGAGCCGCTCGAGTTCGCGCGACGTGTGCGCCACCACCACCGGCGACAGGTCCTGCGCATCGCGCCGATCGAGCGCGCGCTGCAGTCCGCCGAGCGGACGCAGATCGCGCTCGATGCCCCGCCACAGCCAGGTCGCGAGCACCAGCAGCAGCACGCATTGCGGCGCCAGCGAATAGACCAGCAGGCGCTCCAGCATCGCGGTGCGCGCGCGCGTGGTCTGCGCGATCACCACGTGGTAGGCGTCCGGCGTCTCGTGCCTCAGCACCACGGCGCGCAGCTGCTTGCCCTGATAGCTCACGTCGGAGAAGCGATAGCGTTCGCCGCCGTCGGGCATCGGCGCCTGCAGGCCTGCATGGCCCGCGAGCAGCGAGCCGTCTGGCCGCAGCACCGCGAAGTACACCGCCTCGGTCTGGTCGAACAGCACGGTCGTGACTTCGCGCGGCGACAGCAGCAGCTCGATGCCGCGCTCGCCCGCCTGCACGTTGGCCGACACCGAATAGGCATCGTCGAGCATGGCGCGGTCGAAGGCCTGTTCGGTGAAGTAGTTCGCGATGACCAGCGCCACCGCGGTGCCGACCAGCCAGGTCAATGCCAGCGGCAGCAACACATGCCGCAGCACGCGCGCGGTCAGCGACGGCGCGTTCGCCGCGGTGACGCGCGCCGCTTCGCTCACTCCTCCGCTTCCAGCAGATAGCCGATGCCGCGCAAGGTACGGATGCCGGCGCCGCTGCCGGCGAGCTTCTTGCGCAGCCGCGAGATGAAGGCCTCGAGCGCGTTGTCGCCGAGCGATTCGTCGAAGGTCGACAGCTTGTCCGACATGGCGCGCTTGCTGACCGTGCGGCCCGGCGGGCTCATCAGTTCCCACAGCACCTCGAACTCCCGTGCCGGCAGGTCGAGCGGAACGCCCGCGACGGCGAAGCGCCGCGCCTTGCGATCCAGTTTCAGCCGGCCCAGCGTCGCGACGTCCTCCGTGCCTTGCGCGCGACGCACCAGCGCGCGCAGGCGCGCCTCGACCTCGGCCAGGTCGAAGGGCTTGCCGAGGTAATCGTCGGCGCCGGCATCCAGCCCCGCGATGCGTTCCTCGGTGCGATCGCGCGCGGTCAGCACCAGCACCGGCGTCCGGTCGCCGCGTGCGCGCGCGTGGCGCAGCGTGGTCAACCCGCTGGCCAGCCCGCTGGTCGGACTGGCCGTGGCCGGCAGGTTGAGATCGAGCAGCACCGCATCGAAGGGCTGCACGCGCCACAGGTGATCGGCGTCTTCCACATTCGCCGCCACATCGACGCGATGACCCGCGTCGCGCAGGCTTCGCAGCATCACGTCGCGCAGCACCGCATCGTCTTCGACCAACATGATTCGCATGGGATGACTCGCAATAAAAGAGGTACGTATTTCTACAGCACGCAAGGGTCAGTGGGAGGTCAGCGTTGCAACGCGATAAACGCAGCATGAGGATACGACAGCGGGCCGCATGTGCGGCCCTTTCCCTTTGTATGGGCGCAGCGCTCGCGGCATGCGGCGATCACGGTGGGTCCGTGGTCGATGCAGAGCCGCCGGCGCCCACCGTGCAGGGGCGTCAGATCCGTTTCGCGCCGGACCATCCGCAGCTCAGGCTGCTGCCGCTCACCGCGGCCGCTCCCGGTACATCCACCCCGGGCGTCGTGGTGCCGGCCGCGGCAGTGATGCTGCATGGCGCGCGGCATTCGGTGCTGGTCGAGGTGCAGCCCGGCGTGTTCGAGTCGCGCGACGTGCGCGTCGCCCACCTCGGCGCCTCGGAGGTCGCCATCTCGCACGGTCTCGCAGCCGGCGAGCTGGTGGTCAGCGACAACGCACTCCTGCTGGCCCGCGAGCTGTGCGAAGCGCAGAGGTCGGCGGCCATCGTCACCGGGCCGGACGATCCGGAACACGTCGCGGCCAGCGCACTGGGCAGCGGCAAGCCATGAAGCGATCGATCCGGTATGTGCTCGACCGGCCGCTCCTCATCGTGCTCGGCACGCTGCTGTTCGTGATGGTCGGCCTCCTTGCCTTCAGGAAGCTCCCGTTCGAGGTCTTTCCCGACGCGAGCGACATCCAGGTGACCGTGATCGCGCTCTACCCGGGCCATGCCGCCGAAGAAGTCGAGCGACAGGTCACGCTGCCGATCGAGGTCGCGCTGTCGGGCCTGCCTCATGCGATCCGCGTGCTGTCGCACACGCAGTTCGGCCTCTCGTTCACCGTCGTCACTTACAACGACGCGGCCAGGGTGCAGGACGCTCGCCAGCAGATCGCGGAGAGACTGCGCAGTGTCGACCTGCCCTCCGAAGCGAAGGCCGACATCGCGCCCAACACCACGCCTGCGGGCGAGATCCTGCGCTACCGGCTGCGCGGCGATGCACTCTCGGCCACCGAGCTGCGCAGCATCCAGGACTGGGCCGTGGAACGTCAGCTGCGGCAGGTGCCCGGCGTGGCCGATGTGGTCGTGATGGGCGGTGCCATCAAGCAGTACGAAGTGCAACCCGACCTCGACAAGCTGCGGGCCTGCAAGCTCAGCCTGCAGCAACTGCTCGATGCACTGGGCCGCGGCAATGCGAGTGCCAGCGGCAGCTATCTGGCGCAGGGCGCGCAGCAGTACGCGATCCGCGGCATCGGCCTCCTGCGCTCGGCCGACGACATCGGCCGCATCGTCGTCTCCGCGCGGGACACGACACCGATCCTCGTACGCGACGTAGCGCATGTGGAGATCGGCGCGTTGCCGCGCCTCGGCACCGTGGGCCAGGATCTCGATGATGACGTGGTCACGGGCGTCGTCGTGATGCGACGGGGCGAGAATGCCAGCGTGGTGCTGAACAACGTGAAGAACAAGATCGCCCAGCTCAACGGGCGCGGGCTGCCGGCCGACGTGCAGATCGTGCCCTTCTACGACCGCACGTCGTTGATGAGCGAAGCGCGCGCGACCCTGCTGCGCAACCTGGTCGAAGCCGCGCTGGGGGTCTCGCTGACGCTCTGCCTGTTCCTGTGGAACCTGCGCGCCAGCCTGGCCGTGGCGGTGGTGATGCCGCTGGCCTTGCTGGCCGCCTTCCTCGGCCTGGCCCTTGGCGGCGTGCCGGCCAGCCTGTCGAGCCTGGGCGCGATGGACTTCGGCATGCTCGTGTGCGGCGCGGCGATCGTGGTCGAGAACATCCTGCATCGCCTGTCCGAAAGACCCGGACTGCAAGACCGCGACGAGCGGCGCCGCGCCCTCATCGAGGCCACGGCCGAAGTCGGCCGGCCGACGCTGTTCGCGATGCTGATCCTGATCGCGGCGCAGCTCCCGATCCTGGCGCTGCAGCGCCAGGAGGGCCGCCTGTTCCAGCCGATGGCCCTGTCGAGCGGCAGTGCGCTGGCGGCTGCGCTGATCTTCTCGTTGACGTTGGTGCCGCTGCTGGCCGGCGGGCTGTTGCGGCGCAGGCTGCCGCGTGGCGACAACCGCATCGCCGCCGCCGGCCAGCGCCTCTATGCGCCGGTGCTCGACTGGGCGCTGGACCATCGCAGGCAAGTGGCGGCCGTCGCGCTCGCGGCATGCGCGCTGGCGCTGCTGGCCGCATCGCGCCTCGGTTCGGAGTTCATGCCCGAACTCGACGAAGGCTCGGTCTGGATTCATCTGCAGCTGCCCTCCAGCGTATCGACCGCCGAAGCCGGCCGCATGCTGCACAACGCGCGCCAGGCGCTGCTGACGGTGCCGGAGGTTCGCACCACCGTGTCCAAGGCAGGCCGGCCCGAGGACGGCACCGACCCGCGCACCATCAGCATGGCGGAAGTCTTCGTCGACCTGAAGCCGCACGACCAATGGCGCGACGGCATCACGAAGCCGCAGCTGATCGATCAGATGGACCGCGCCCTCTCGGCGCTGCCCGGCATGGCGCCGACCTTCTCGCAGCCGGTGCGCGACAACCTGCTCGAGTCGATCTCGCAGACCGACGGCCAGATCGTGGTCCGGGTCGCGGGCGACGACGATGCGACGCTGCGCCGCATCGCCGAATCGATCGAGCACGAAGTCAAGCAGGTGCGCGGCGTGTCTCTCGCCGGCTTCGACCGCGAAGGCCATCTGCCGCAGCTCGCGATCGACATCGACCGCGAGCGCGCCGCGCACGCCGGGATCAACGTGAACGACGTGCAGGACATGATCGAGGTGGCGCTCGCCGGCAAGCCGGCCACCTTCCTGTGGGAAGGCGAGCGCAAGTTGCCGGTCGCCGTGCGTCTGCCCGAATCGCGCCGCACGGTCGCGACGCTGGGCAGCATGCCGATCGCCACGCCGGACGGCAGCGACACCCCGCTCGCCGCGGTCGCCGACATCCGCGAGACCAGCGGTGCCATGGACATCGCGCGTGAAGCGGGCCGCCGCACGATGGCCGTCGGCGTCTTCATCAAGGACCGCGACATGGGCTCGGTGGTGCGGGACATGCAGGCCCGCGTCGCGCGCCACGTCCGGCTGCCGGCCGGCTACACGGTCGCATGGTCCGGCGAGTTAGAGAACCAGGCGCGTGCGATGGCACGGCTCGCAGTGGTGGCGCCGGTCTCGCTGCTGCTGATCTTCGTGCTGCTGCTCGAGGTCTTCAAGTCGCTGCCGATGGCGGCGCTGGCGCTGCTGAGCGTGCCGCTGGCCATGGCGGGTGGCTGCCTGGCGCTCTGGATCTCCGGCATGCCCCTGTCCGTCGCGGCCGTCGTCGGCTTCATCGTGCTCGCGGGCCCGTCGGCGCTGAGCGGCATGCTGATGCTGTCGGCATTCCAGCAGCTGCGCAATGACGGCCGCCCGGTGGTCGATGCCATCCGCGAAGGCGCGATGGGCCGGCTGCGCACCGTGGGGATGACGGCCAGCCTCGCGGCCGCGGGCCTGCTGCCGATGGCGCTGTCGCACGGCGCCGGCGCCGAGCTCCTGCGTCCGCTGGCGGTCGTGGTGATCGGTGGCCTCTTCACCGGCACGCTGCTCGCGCTGGTGGTCCTGCCCGCGTCCTGCCTCGCGTGGTTCGCGCCCAAAGCCGCGGCCGCAGCAAGCGCCGAGGCTCATGCAGCCGAGGTGGTCCTGTGAGTGCGCGCGAGTCCTTCGACACCGCCGGCGTCGGCCACCCGGCCGCGCGCCGCACCGCCGTGGTCCTGCTGCACGGCCTGTGCAGCACGCCCGACGAACTGCGACCCGTCGAGTCCTCCCTGCGCAGCCTCGGCTACGCCATCCACCCGCTGCCGATCGCGGGCTATTCCTTCGACGCCGAGCTCGCGGTGCAGCGCGCCACGCCCTTCGCCGGCTGGATCGATGCCATCGAGCAGAAGGTCGACGCGCTGCGCGCCACCCATGACCGCGTGATGCTGATCGGCATCTCCGCCGGCGCCTCGCTCGCGCTGGGCGCGGCGATCCGCTGCGGCCGGCGCGTCGACGCGCTGGTGCTGATGTCCACCACGCTGCGCTTCGACGGCTGGTCGGTTCCGCGCCGCCAGTTCTTCTTGCCGCTCGCGTTCTACACCCCGCTCGGTCGCTTCTGGAAATACCGCGAGCGTCCGCCCTACGGCGTCAAGAACGAACGCGTGCGCGCCTGGATCGAGCGCGAGCTGCGCACCCGCCGCATCTCCAGCGCCGGCGCCTCGGTGATCGGCATCGCCCACCTGCGCGAGCACGACCGCCTGATCCGCCACGTGCGCGCGCGCCTCGCCCAGGTGGTGTGCGAAGACGTGCTGGCGCTGCACGCGCGCGAGGACGAAGTCGCCAGCATCGCCAACCTCGACATCCTCGCGCGCGGCCTGCGCTGCGCTTCGTTCCGCACCGTGATCCTGGGCAACAGCTTTCACATGATCACCATCGACAACGATCGCCAGCAGGTGATCCGCGAGACCCTCGAATTCGCCGCAGCCGTTGCGCACGGCACCGCCTGAAGGCGCGGCACGCCTTCGCTCTGACCAAGGAGAACGCACCCATGAGTTCCACCACCTTCAACAGCATCGCCAAGATCCTGGAAACCGAGTTCCATCTGGAGCCCGCCGTCATCCAGCCCGATGCGGCACTGGCCGATCTCGGCCTCGACTCGCTCGCGCTGATGGAGTTCGTCTTCGCCGTCGAGGACGCCTTTCGTCTTCGCATCCCGGAAGAACGCCTCGACCCGCGCGAAGCCGGCATCACGCTGCAGCGCCTGTGCGAAGTGATCGACCAGATGGAGCTCGAGCCGCGCAGCGCGCTCGCTCCCACCGCATGAGGGCCGGTGATGCCGCAGCCGGCGTGCGCGCGAGCCATCGCCGGGAGGGCGCCGCGCACGCGGGCCGCGTGGCGGTCACCGGCATCGGCCTGCTGACGCCGCTCGGGCGCACCGCCGAGGCCTTCGACGAGGCGCTGTTCGAAGGGCGCTCGGCGGTCGAGCGCGAAACGCTGCGGCTCGAAGGGCTCGATCCCATGCAGCTCGCGCTGGCGCGCTGCGACTTCGATGCGAGCGCCACGCGCAGCACCTCGCGCCTGCCGCTCGACCGCGGCACGGCGATGGCCCTCTGCGTCGCACAGGACGCCGCAGCGCAGGCCGGGCTGGCGCCTTCGAGCGTCGATCCCGAGCGCCTGGGCGTGTTCTGGGGCAGCGGCATGGCCGGCGCCGCCACCTTCGACAGCACCGCCGCGGCGCTCTACGGCGAACACCGGCGCATGCGTCCGACCACGGTGCTCACGGTGATGCCGAATGCGGCCGTCGCCGAGATCGCGCTGCACTTCGGCGCCCGCGGTTCGGCCATCGGCTATGCCTGCGCCTGTGCGTCGTCGGCCGTGGCCATCGGCGAGGCGATGCGGGCGATCCGCGGCGGCTGGCTCGATGTCGCGATCGTCGGCGGCCACGAGGCGATGCTGACACCGGGCCTGATGGCGGGCTGGCAGGCGATGCGCGTGCTGGCGACGCCGCCCGCGGATGCGCCGTCCACCGCGTGCCGGCCGTTCTCGGCCGACCGCACGGGTTTCGCGCTGGGCGAGGGCGCGGCGGCACTGGTGCTCGAGTCCGAATCGCATGCGCGTGCGCGCGGGGTGCCGGCGCATTCGACGCTGACCGGCTATGCGACCAATTGCGATGGCAGCCACATCACCAATCCGGATTCCGCGGGGCAGTCGCGCGTGATGCGCGCGGCCCTGCGCGACGCCGGGCTGGAGGCGGCGCAGATCGGCTACATCAATGCCCACGGCACGGCCACCTCGGCCGGCGATGCGGCAGAGGCAGCGTCGATCCTCGCGGTGTTCGGCAACCAGGTGCCGGTGAGCGCGACCAAGGCGATCCACGGCCATCTGCTCGGCGGCGGCGGCGCGGTGGAACTGGTCGCGACCTTGCGTGCACTGGCGCGCGAAGTCTTGCCGCCCACCGCGCATCTGCACACGCCCGATGCCGCCTTCGACCTCGACTTCGTGCGCGGCACCGCGCGCGAGGCCGCGGGCCTGCGCTACGCGATGTCCAACTCCTTCGCGTTCGGCGGCACCAACGCGGTCATCGTCGCCGCGCGCACGGCGGCGGACTGAAGAGGACGCGAGGCATCCATGCACCGGCTGGTGGTCTTCGCGGTGCCGGTGTTCGCGCTGCTGATGGCCTGCGAGTTCATCTACGGATGGCTGCGCAAGCGCAACACCTATCGCTTCGACGACACCGTCGCCAGCCTGAGCCAGGGCCTGCTGAGCCAGGCCGTCGCGGCGTGCACGCAGCTGTTCCAGATCGGCCTGTATGCGTGGGTCTATCCGGCACTCGCGCTCTGGACCCGGCCGGATTTCTGGAACAGCGCGATCGGCTGGACGCTGGCGATCCTGCTGTTCGACTTCTGCGACTACTGGCTGCATCGCGCCGGTCACGAGTCGGCCGTGTTCTGGGCCGCGCATTCCGTGCACCACCAGAGCCGGCGCTTCAATCTCTCGACCGCGCTGCGGCAGGAAAGCCTGGTGGCGCTGCTGGGATGGGTGTTCTATCTGCCGATGGCCGTGGTCGGCGTGCCGCCCGAGCAATTCGGCCTGGCCGGGCTGGCGGTGCTGCTCTACCAGTTCTGGATCCACACCGAGCACATCGGCAAGCTCGGCTGGTTCGACCGCGTGTTCTCGTCGCCCTCCAACCACCGGGTCCATCACGCGGTCAATGACGAGTACATCGACCATAACTACGGCGGCATGCTGGTGGTCTGGGACCGCCTGTTCGGCACCTTCGCCGAAGAGGCGGCGCCCTGTGTCTACGGCACGCGCGAACGGCTCGAGGGCAGCAATCCCCTGCATGCGGTCTTCGGGCCCTACGCGCCGCTGTGGCGCGACGCGCGGCGCACGCGGCACTGGCGCGACAAGCTGCGGGTGTGGTTCATGCCGCCGGGCTGGCGGCCGGCGGACGTGGCGCTGCGCGATCCGAAGCCGGCCTTCTCGCTGGTCGCGGCGCGCGCCGATACGCCGCCCGCGCACCCGCAGCAAGGCATCGCCGGCGCGCTGCAGTTCCTGCTCTGGACCGCGGTGGTGCTTCGCTTCCTCTGGTGCGCCGACGATCTGCGCTTCGGCCTCGATGCGGCGCTGCTGGCGCTCTGCGGCGCCGGCCTCTGGACGACCGGCGCGCTGCTCGATGCGCGGCTGCGGGCGCGTTCCGCGTGGGGGCTGCAGCTGCTGGGCCTCGGCATCGCCGTGGCGCTGCTCTGGCCGCACTGAGCCGGCGTCCGCGCGGAGACAGCGCAGGCGAAAACCTCAGCACGCCGCAAGGTCAAACAGCCGCCGACTGGACATTCACCTCGTGGGAAGGTTCAGACTTGCATTTCCATTCCATCGACCTCAAGGAGCAACGACGATGAGCCAGAAATTCCAGGTCTCGGGCATGAGCTGCAACCACTGCGTGAGCGCCGTGCAGAACGCGGTGCAGACGGTCGACCCTGAAGCCCAGGTCACGGTCGACCTCGAAAGCGGCCATGTCGACGTGCTGAGCAACCAGCCACGCCAGGACATCATCGTCGCCATCGAGAACGCCGGGTACCAGGCGAAATAGTGCACACACCGGGCGGCCTACGCCGCCGGGCCGGGTTGCGAAAGCCCGGTGTTCTTTGTAATATCTTTGTATGCATTTGCAAACAGAGGCCACCGACAGGGCGACCGTTGCCGCGCCGACCGGCGGGCGCGTCCCGGCCGAGTGGCGACCGATCGAACGGGTGGACGGCACGCACCTGAGTTACGAGGACTTCCTGGCCCGTTACATGCACCCGTGCCGGCCGGTGGTGATCTCCAATGTGGCGCCGCAATGGGCCGCCATGCGCAGCTGGACACCGGCGCATTTCAAACAACGCTTCGGCAGCAAGCCGGTCGCCATCGGCTACGGCCGCGACATGCCCTTCGACCAGTTCATCGACGAGGTCGTGGCCTCCACGCCCGAAGCGCCCGGCCCGTACATGTACCGGTCCTTCCTGCACGAAGTGCTGCCCGAGTTGCTGCCCGACGTGATCCCGCAGAACAAGTTCTGTTTTCCGCGCCGCTATGCCAGTCCGCTGATGCCCGAGAAATGGCGCCGGCCCGACGGCTACCTCAAGCTGCTCGTGGGCGGTGTCGGCAGCAAGTTCCCGGTGATGCACTTCGACGGCGAGAACGCGCACGCCGCCATCACGCAGATCTACGGCGACAAGGAATTCGTGATGTTCGCGCCCGAGGACGGGCAGTACCTCTATCCGAAGAAGTTCTTCCCGAACCACTCGATGGTCGACGATCCGACCCTGATGGA
The DNA here is from genome assembly GCF_901827165.1 of Variovorax sp. SRS16. Lineage (NCBI taxonomy): Bacteria > Pseudomonadati > Pseudomonadota > Betaproteobacteria > Burkholderiales > Comamonadaceae > Variovorax > Variovorax sp. SRS16. Next base: position 24,914 of record NZ_LR594666.1, on the reverse strand, counting down.
CCTGGATCGCTACCCGCTGCTGGCCAAGGCCACGCAATACCGCACCGTGCTCAAGCCCGGCGACATGATCTTCGTGCCCGCCCAGTGGTGGCATGCGGCGCGCGCGCTGTCGACCTCGATCTCGGTGTGCACCAACATGCTCGACGCCTCGAACTGGGACGGCTTCATCGCCGACGTGGCGCAGGCCGAACGCGAGAAGATGCCCGCGTTCCGGCTCCAGCTGCTGACCGGCTATCTGCGCGTGCTGGGCAAGGCTCTCACGGCCGTCGAATCGTTCCAGGCCCGATCACCGAAGCTGGCACGCACGCTGGTCCTGCCGCGCGTCATCACGCCGGCTTCCGCGGACGTCGCGCCCGAGCCTTCGCGCCGGCAGCTGAACATCCGGATCCCGACCGCCTGAGCGGGACGCGCCGCGAAGCCGGCGCCCGGACATGGCGCGGCCCGCTACCATGCGGACCATGCCGCCCCTTCCCCGCATCCTGATCGCCGAAGACGAGTCCGGCATCGCGGACACCCTGCAGTACGTGCTGCGCACCGACGGCTTCGAGCCCGTCTGGTGCGCGACCGCCGCGGAGGCCATCGCGCAGTTCATCGCCGAACCACCGGCGCTCGCGATCCTCGATGTCGGCCTGCCCGACATGAACGGCTTCGAACTCTTCAAGCGCCTGCAGATCCTCATGCGCGAGGCCGGCGGCGCGGACGTGCCGATGCTGTTCCTCACTGCGCGCAGCGACGAGATCGACCGCGTGGTGGGGCTCGAACTCGGCGCCGACGACTACGTCGCCAAGCCCTTCTCGCCGCGCGAACTGGTGGCGCGGGTGCGCACCATCCTGCGGCGCAGCGGGCGCGCAGCAGCCGGCAATGGCCCCGCGAGCGCGGCGGCCGCCGCACCGGCGCCGTCCATGGCGCCGGCAACGCCCTTCGCGGTCGACAACGAACGCATGCAGATCCGCTACTACGGCCGGCTGCTCGAGCTCTCGCGCTACGAATACGGCCTGCTGCGCCTGATGGTGCAACGGCCCGGCCGCGTCTTCACGCGCGACGAGCTGCTGCAGCGCGTCTGGGACGAGGCCAGCGACAGCTTCGACCGCACGGTGGACGCCCACATCAAGACGCTGCGCGCCAAGCTCAAGGCCATCGCGCCCGAGGTCGAGCCGATCCGCACGCTGCGCGGCACCGGCTATGCGCTCAATGAAGACCTCCCTCCCACGCCGTGAACACCGAAGTGCGCGGAGCTCGGGAGTGAGCCGAAGAACTCGAATTTTCATCGGCATCCTGCTGATCTACACCGCGGGCATTGCCTTTCTGCTGTACCGCGTCGTCGCCGACATCGATCCGCGCTACCGCGAGTCGGCCGAGGAATCGCTGGTCGAGATCTCGCAGCTGATGGCCAGCCTGGTCGAACAGGACGTGATCGCCGGCGCGATCAACCCGGCACGGCTCGAGCCGCTGTTCCGTTCGGTCTACGCGCGCGAGTTCTCGGCCCAGATCTACAACCTGCACAAGCGCCGCGTCGAGCTGCGCATGTACGTCACCGACCGCAACGGTCGCGTGCTGTTCGACTCGCTCGGCCGCCACACCGGCGCCGACTACTCGCAGTGGAGCGATGTCAACCGCTCGCTGGCCGGCGTCTACGGCGCGCGCACCACGCGCGACATCGAGGGCGACCCGCTGACCTCGGTGATGTACGTCGGCGCGCCGGTGCGCTGGAACAACGAGATCGTCGGCGAGGTCACCGTCGGCAAGCCGGTGCGCAGCTTCGGCCAGTTCGTCGAGGACGCGCGCGCGCGCACGCTGTGGGTCGGCGCCGGCTCGGGCCTCGCGCTGATGGTGCTGGCGATCATCGTCTCGGTCTGGCTGGTGCGGCCCTTCGGCCTGATCTCCGACTACCTGGCCTGGATCCGCAGCCAGCACGCGCAGGGCAGCCTCAGCCTCTGGCGCATGGCGCGCCGCGCCGTCGACACGCTGCGCAGCGGCGCCCGCGAACTGCGCGATGCACTGACCGGCCGCAACTACGTGGCCGACTACGTCCAGACCTTCACGCACGAGATCAAGAGCCCGCTGTCGGCGATCCGCGGCGCGGCCGAGCTGATCCAGGAACCCTCGATGCCGCAGGCCGAACGCGAGCGCTTCCTGGCCAACATCGCGCACGAGACGCTGCGCATCCAGGAGATCGTCGACCGCATGATGGAACTCACCGCGCTCGAGACGCGGCGCGCACTGGAGCGCACGCAGACCGTCGCGCTGGTGCCGCTGCTCGAGGAGGTGGCCGCCAGCGCGCAGGCCGCGGCCGCGGCGCGCGAGGTGCGCGTGCTGGTGTCGATCGATGCGCCCGCCTCCACCGAAGGCGACCCGTTCCTGCTGCGGCGCGCCGTCAGCAACCTGCTCGACAACGCGATCGACTTCTCGCCCTCGGGCAGCGAGGTCGTGCTCGCGCTGCGCAGCACCTCGCGCGTCGCGCGCATCACCGTGCGCGATCACGGCAAGGGCATTCCGGATTATGCGAAGGACAAGGTGTTCGAGAAGTTCTATTCGCTCGCGCGCCCGCACACGCAGAAGAAAAGCACCGGGCTCGGCCTGGCCTTCGTGAAGGAGATCGCCACGCTGCATCGCGGCCGCGTCGAGCTGGCGAACGCACCGCGCGGCGGCGCGCTCGCCACGCTCACGTTGCCGCTCACTTGAAAAGGTCGAGGATGCGGCTGCGCTCCTCGGGCGCCGGCATCGGGCTCACGGGCGCGCCGGCCAGCTGCTCGGCGGGCGGCGTCGGCCCTTCGTCGACGCCCAGGCTGGCAACATCGTGGCCCGGCGTGTAGTCGTCGTAGTACCACTCGCCGTCGACCTTCACCACATCGGCCGGCGGCGGCGCCGGCGCGGCCACCGGCACGTCCTTGAGCACCGCGCGCATGTAGTCGATCCAGATCGGCAGGCTCAGGCTGCCGCCGCTCTCGCGGTCGCCGAGCTTGCGCGGCGCGTCGTAGCCCATCCATGCGATCGCGACCATGCTGGGTTGGAAGCCCGCGAACCAGGTATCGATCGAATCGTTGGTCGTGCCCGTCTTGCCGTACAGGTCATCGCGCCTGAGCGCCTGGTAGGCCTTGTAGCCGGTGCCGCCGCGCACCACGCTCTGCAGCAGGTTGTCCATGATGAAGGCATTGCGCGGCGAAATCGCGCGCCGGCTCTCGTCGAGCTTCGGCGGCTCGGTCTCGACCAGCACCTTGTCGTCGCGGTCGGTGATGCGCGTCACCAGGCGTGGTGCGATGCGATAGCCGCCATTGGCGAACACCGAATAGGCCGAGGCCATCTGCATCGGCGTGACCGAGCCGGCGCCGAGCGCCATCGGCAGGTAGGCCGGGTGCTTGTCGCGGTCGAAGCCGAAGTTCGTGATCCAGTCCTGCGCGTAGTGCGTGCCGATCGACTGCAGCACGCGGATGGTCACCAGGTTCTTCGACTTCTGCAGCCCCTGGCGCAAGGTCATCGGCCCTTCGAAGGTGCCTTCGTAGTCCTTCGGCTCCCACGGCTGGCCGCCGGTGGTGGCGGCATCGAAGAACAGCGGCGCATCGTTGACGATGGTGGTCGTCGCGAAGCCTTTCTCGAGCGCCGCCGAGTAGATGAAGGGCTTGAAGCTCGAGCCCGGCTGGCGCCACGCCTGCGTCACGTGGTTGAACTTGTTCTGGCTGTAATCGAAGCCGCCCACCAGCGCCTTGACGTCGCCGCTCTTCGGATCCATCGCGACCAGCGCGCCTTCGACCTCGGGCAGCTGCGTGATCTCCCAGCTGTCCTTCGGCGTCTTCGCCACGCGGATCACCGCGCCGCGGCGGACCTTGAGGTTGGGCGCGGCCCGGTCCGACAGCGCGGCGCGCACCAGGCCGAGGCCTTCGCCGGTGATGCTCAGCGTATCGCCGTTGCCGCGCACGGCACGTACCTCTTTCGGGCCAGCCGACAGCACCACGGCCGACAGCACGTCGCCGACATCCGGCTGATCGGCCAGCGCGTCGTCGACCGCGTCGTCGAGCGACGCGGGATCGTCCGGCAGGTCGACGAAGCTGCGCGGGCCGCGCCAGGGCTGGCGACGTTCGTAGTTCATGATGCCGTTGCGCAGCGCCTTGTACGCCGCCGCCTGATCAGCCGCCACCAGCGAGGTCGTGACCTTGAAGCCGCGCGTGTAGATGCTGTCGCCATACTGCGCGTACATCAGCTGGCGCACCGTCTCGGCCACGTACTCGGCATGCAGGCGGGTCGGGTCGGCCGCCTGTCGCAGCTGCAGCGGTTCCTTGCGCGCCGCGTCCGCCTCGGCAGCCGTGATGAAGCCGGCCTCCTGCATGCGATCGATCACGTAGAGCTGCCGGGTGTGCGCGCGCTCGGGGTTGTTGATCGGGTTGTTGGTGCCCGGCGCCTTCGGCAGGCCCGCCAGCATCGCCGCCTGCGCGAGCGTGATGTCCGACAGCGGCTTGCCGAAATAGGTCTCGGAGGCGGCCGCGAAGCCGTAGGCGCGGTTGCCGAGGTAGATCTGGTTCAGGTAGATCTCGAGGATCTGGTCCTTGCTTAGCTGGTGTTCCAGCCGAAAGGCGAGCAGCACCTCGTAGAACTTGCGGGTGTAGGTCTGCTCGGAACTCAGGTAGACATTGCGCGCCACCTGCATCGTGATGGTGGAGGCGCCCTGGCTCTTGCCGCGCTTCATGTTCGCGAGCACCGCGCGCACCAGCCCCTTGTAGTCGATGCCGCCGTGGTCGTAGAAGCGCGCGTCCTCCACCGCGAGCACGGCTTCCTTCATCTGCTTGGGAATGCGCGCGATCGGCATCAGCTCGCGCCGCTCCTCGCCGAATTCGCCGATCAGGACGCCGTCGGACGAGAACACGCGCAGCGGCAGCTTGGGCTGGTAGTCCGACAGCGCCGAGACGTCGGGCAGATTCCGATAGACCAACGCCACCGCGACGCCACCGGCCAGCAGCACCGAGGCCAGGCCGGCCGCGCCCACCAGCGCGAGGCGCTGCAGCCAGGTGTGCCAACCCGGACGCGGGCGAGCGGTGTCGCGCGGTCGGCGCGGGTCGGAATCTCTTTCGATGTGGGGCACGGTGGTTCTCGCTCTCGTCGATCGGGAGCTGCGATGGTGGCTGCACCACCCGCAGCGCATGTGAAGTCCCTTGCCGCTTCACTTCACACAGACTTCACAGAAGACTCGGCTTGCGGCCGATTGGTTCAAACAGGCTTCCCACTGTCTTCTCCGCCGGCTCCGACATTGGTCCCCGTGCACCGTCGCACGACCATCCCCCGAGGGACAAGGACCATCGTCATGGAAGCCATCACACCCCGACCCGGCCGCTGGCTCTGGCTCGCCACGCTGAGCCTCGCGAGCGCCTGCTGCGCAGTGCTCATCGCGCGACCGGTGCAGGCCCAGGAGGCGCCCGGGCCGCGCCTGAAGACCGAGAGCCCGTACTTCTTCGTCCAGAGCGACGATCCGACGGTCGACCGCCTGCCGCTCAAGGCCACGCAGGTCGACGTGAAGATCTCGGGCGTGATCGCCGACGTCACGGTCACGCAGACCTATCGCAACGAAGGGCAGCGACCGATCGAAGCGAGGTACGTGTTCCCGGGCTCCCCGCGGGCCGCGGTCGGCGGCCTCAATGTGCGGCTCGGCGATCGCCTGATCACCGCGCAGATCCGCGAGAAGCAGCAAGCCCGCATCGACTACGACAGCGCGAAGAAGGAAGGCAAGACCGCTGCACTGCTCGAGCAGCATCTGCCCAACGTGTTCCAGATGAACGTGGCCAACATCCTGCCGGGCGATGACGTGCGGGTCGAGCTGCGCTACACCGAGCTGCTGGTGCCGCAGGCCGGCAACTACCAGTTCGTGTTCCCGACCGTGGTCGGGCCGCGCTACAACAGCCCGCGGTCGGAGAACCGGGATGCGAAGTGGGTCGCGCAGCCGACGCTGCACGCGGGCGTGGCGCCGAGCACGGCCTTCCAGCTGAAGGTCGTGCTCGACACGCCGCTCGGCATCCGCGAAGTGCGCTCGCTCACGCATGCGATCGAGGTCGCGAAGCGCGACGAGGACCGGCATGCGGACATCACGCTCGCTGCTGGCGGCGAGCCTGCGAACAACCGCGACTTCGTGCTCGACTACCGCCTCGCGGGCGAGCAGATCGAATCGGGCCTGATGCTCTACAAGGGCCAGGGCGGCAGCGGCGGCGAGGGTGCGGAGAATTTCTTCCTCGCGATGGTCGAGCCGCCGAAATCGGTGGCCGCCAGCGCCATCTCGCCGCGCGACTACATCTTCGTGGTCGATATCTCGGGCTCGATGCACGGCTTTCCGCTCGACACCGCCAAGGTGATGCTGGAGCGGCTGATCGGCGGCCTCCGCCCCAGCGACACCTTCAACGTGCTGTTGTTCTCGGGCAGCAACCGCATGCTCTCGCCGCACTCGGTGCCCGCGACGCGCGCCAACATCGCGCAGGCCCTCGCGACGATCCAGAACTACAGCGGCAGCGGCAGCACCGAGCTGATCCCGGCGCTCAGGCGCGCCTATGCGGAGCCCAAGCCCGAAGGCATCTCGCGCAGCATCGTGGTCGTGACCGACGGCTATGTGACGGTCGAGCGCGAAGCTTTCGCGCTGGTGCGGCAGAACCTCTCCAAGGCCAACCTGTTCGCCTTCGGCATCGGCTCCTCGGTCAACCGGATGCTGATGGAAGGCCTGGCGCGCGCCGGCATGGGCGAGCCTTTCATCATCACCGACCCGCTGCAGGCGCCGGAGCAGGCGGCGCGCTTTCGGCGCATGGTCGAGTCGCCCGTGCTGACCGACGTGAAGGCGCGCTTCGAGGGCCTCGACGTTTACGACGTGGAACCCGAAACGCTGCCCGACGTGCTCGGCGAGCGACCGGTGATCGTGTTCGGCAAGTGGCGCGGCGAAGCCCGCGGCAGCGTCGTGATCGAAGGCCGCAGCGCCAGCGGGCCGTACCGCCAGGTGTTGAAGATCGACGGCCCGACGCGCCGCGATGCGGCCGCGCTGCGCAGCCTCTGGGCGCGCCATCGCATCGCGAGCCTGAGCGACCAGGAAGCGCTGGAAGGCGGCGACGCGTTCAAGCAGCGCATCACCGAGCTCGGCCTGCGCTATGGGCTGCTGACGCAGTACACCAGCTTCATCGCGATCGACAAGGTGGTGCGCAATCCAGCGCCGCAGTACAGCGTGGGCGTCGACCAGCCGCAGCCGCTGCCCAAGGGCGTCGAAGAATCCGCGCTCGGCCAGACCCTCGGCGCCGAAGTGCCGAGCACGCCCGAGCCCGAAACGCTGGGCGCGATCGCGGTGGTGCTGTCGATGCTCGCCATGCTGCGCCGCAGAGCGCGCCGCCATGACCCGCGTCGTTTCACCGCTTGAAGGAACCGGCATGTCACTCGCTGTTCTCGCAAGCACCCACCCCCGCGTCTTCGACCGCGGCATCCAGCTCGACCGCGCGCCGGCCTCGGGGTGGCTGGCACTGCAGGCCGCGGCGCTGATGCCGACCTGGCTCTGGATGGCCACGCGCCTCGGCGACGGCTCCGACGATCCGCTCGGCCTGCTGGCGCTCGCAGCGCTGGCCGTGCTGGCCTGGTCGCTGCGGCGCGACCTGCGTCCGGCGCCGCGGCTCGGCTGGCTGGCATGCGCCACCGGCGGCACGCTCGCCGCGACCGTGTTGCGCACCGGCGCGGGCGCCTTGCCGGCGCTGCCGCCGCTCGCGGCCGGGCTGCTGGCCGTGCTCGCGCTCGCGTGCGGCCTCATCGCCTTCCTGCCGCGGCGCATTGCCGCGCTGCCGGTCGCGGGCCTGTCGGTGCTCGCATTGCCGTTGTTGTCATCGCTGCAGTTCTATGCGGGCTATCCGCTGCGCATCGTGACGGCCGAGGCCAGCCGCTGGTTGCTGGCGCCCTTGTTCGACGTCGCGCGTGAAGGCAGCAGCCTGGTGGTTGATGGCCACCTGGTGATCGTCGATGCGCCCTGCTCCGGCGTGCAGATGGTCTGGCTCGGCTACTTCACGGCCTGTGTGGTCGCGCTCTGGGCGCGGCGCGACGACCGCGGCTTCCTGGCCCGGCTGCCGGCCGTGGGCCTCCTGGTGATGGCCGGCAACATCGTGCGCAACAGCCTGCTGATCGGCTTCGAGGGCGCGGGCCATGCGCTGGCACCCGCGCTGCACGAAGCGCTCGGCCTCGCGCTGCTGGCGCTGGTGTGCGCCGGCATCGCCTGGGTGATGGCGCGCGCACCCAAGCCCCGCGAACACCGCCTGGCCCCCACCATCCCGGGCCTGATCACCACCGACGGAGGCCGCCGTGTCGATACCGCTCTTTGACCGCTGGTTCGCGAACCGCTTCGTCAACCGCATCGCCCACAAGGCGGCGTTCGCCATCGTCATGCTGGCCTGCCTCGCATGGTCGGCCGCCTGCGCATTGCGGTCGTCTCCGGCGCCCATGGCGATCGCGCCCTTTCACGAGTGGCCGAGCGAATGGGACGGCGTGCGGCTGCGCCCGCTGGCGCTCGGCGAGGTCGAGCAGCGCTTCGCCGACCGCTTCCCCGGCGCCATCGCGCGCATGACCGACGGCGAACGCATGTTCGTGCTGCGCCAGGTCAACACGCCGACCCGCATGCTGCATCCGGCCGCCGACTGCTACCGCGCGCTCGGTTTTCGGATCGCGCAGGTGCGGCTGGAACGCGATGCCGGGGCCCGTCTGTGGCGTTGTTTCGACGCCGAGCGCCGCGGCACGTCGAAGTTGCGTGTCTGCGAGCGCATCGTCGACGCCGAAGGCCGTGCTTTCACCGACACTTCAGCCTGGTACTGGTCGGCCGTCGGCGGACAGTCCCAGGGGCCGTGGCAGGCCGTGACCCTCGCCCGGCGGATCGAGTGAGAGAGTGATTTTGAACAAAGCGCTGCGTTATCTGTTGTATGCCTTGCTGGCCGTGATCCTGACGGCCGCGGTCGCCGCCTTCCTGATCGTGAAGCTGGCGCTGGCGCCGGGCCAGGACGAATGGCCGACCCGCATCAAGACCGGGCCGCTGACGCTCGACGTCGGCGTGCCGACGGCGATTCGGCTGGCCACCTCGTCCTGGTTCGCGCCCTGGATCGCAGGCCGCACCCTCGACACCGGCTTCGGACCGATGCGCTTCGGATGGGACGAACCCACCAACACGCTCGAGATGGACTGCGCGCCCTGCAGCGCCACCGTGCCCGCGCTCGGGCCGGCGCCGATCCGGGTCGACAACCTGCGCATCACGGCCCGCCGCGATGCCGGCTCGCTGAGCGGCACGCTGGAAGCCACGCCGGGCGCGCTGCCGGCCGGTGCTGCATCCGGCACCACCGACAAAGTGCTTCACGCGCGCTGGAACGGTCGGCTCTCGCAGAAGAACCTGCAGCTCAGCATCGATGCCGCCGACGCGCCGATCACGCAGTGGTACGCGGTGCTCGCGCCCGAACTGCCGGAGCTGCAGCGCGCACGCATCGGCGGCACGCTGGCACTGCATGCGCAGGTCGCGCTGCCGGCCGGCACCTTCGCGATGCAGCCGCGCATCTCGCAGTTCACCGTCGAGGGACTGGGCACCGAGGCGATGCTCGGTGCGCGCAGCAGCTGCGGCGCACCCAGCCGCCTGGCCAGCGACAGCTGGCTCGCGCGCGCCGTGATCGCGGCCGAGGACCAGCGCTTCTTCACCCACCCGGGCTACGACCTGACCGAACTCACGGCCTCGATGGAGAGCAACCAGAAAGGCGAACAGGCCGAGCGCGGCGGCAGCACGCTCACGCAGCAGCTCGCCAAGCTGCTGGTGACCGGCAGCGAGCGCAGCGCCGCGCGCAAGCTGCGCGAACTGCTCTATGCGGTCGAGATGGAACAGACGCTGGGCAAGGCGCGCATCCTGCAGCTCTACCTCGACAACGCGCCCTGGGGCCCGGACCTGTGCGGCGCCGAGCCGGCCGCGCGCCGCTATTTCAAGCGCAGCGCGCGCAACCTCGAGCCGGCGCAGGCGGTGTGGCTGGCGGCGATGCTGCGCAACCCGGGCGCCGCGCTCGAGAAGTGGCAGCAGAGCGGCCAGATCGATGCCGCGCGTGCCAAGTGGGTGGCCGAGGGCGTTCGCGGCATCACCCATGGCCAGCGCGAAGCGCTGCTGCGCGGCGTCGCCAACGCGCACTTCGCGCCGCCGCCCTGACGAGATCTTCGTCCAGGCGTGGTCGATCAGCCGGCCTCGCCGCCCGGCGCCGATCCTTCGCGCCTTGTGCCGGTCGCCCCACGCACAACGCGGTCGTCCCGTCCGTGCCACCATGGCCGCATGACCACCGCACACCATCCCCACGCCGTCGAACCCGCCGCCCTGGCCGCACCGCGCGGCATCGACCAGATCGTGGCCGGCGTCTCGACCAGCGACGGTGACGGCGTCAAGCTCACGCGCGTGCTGCACCAGACCCTGCAGCAGCGGCTCGACCCCTACCTCATGCTCGACGCCTTCGGCAGCGACAACCCGGGCGACTACATCGGCGGCTTTCCGAGCCATCCGCACCGCGGCTTCGAAACCGTGACCTACATGATCGCCGGCCGCATGCGCCATCGCGACAGCGCCGGCCACGAAGGCCTGCTGGAAAACGGCGGCGTGCAATGGATGACCGCCGGCCGCGGCCTGGTCCACAGCGAGCTGCCCGAGCAGGAAGAAGGCCTGATGGAAGGCTTCCAGCTCTGGCTCAACCTGCCGGCCAAGGACAAGATGCGCAAGCCCTGGTATCGGGACATCCAGAGCGCGGAGATCCCCGAATTCACCACGCCGGCCGGCGTGCACGTGCGCGTGATCGCCGGCCAGAGCCACGGCATCGCCGGCGCGGTGCAGCGCGAGCACACCGAGCCGCTCTACCTGGACATCACGCTGCCGCCGGGCGCCGAGTTCGCGCAGCCGCTGGCGGCCAACCACAATGCGCTGGTCTATGTGTTTCGGGAGTCGCTCTACATCGCCGGCAGCGAGATTCCGACCAAGCGCATGGCCATCCTCGCCAACGCGGCCGACAGCGACGGTGTGCTGCTGCATGCGCCTGCTTCCAATCACAGCTCGGCGCGCGCGCTGCTGATCGCGGGCAGGCCCCTGCATGAACCGATCGCGCAATACGGTCCCTTCGTGATGAACACCCGCGAGCAGGTGACGCAGGCGATGCACGACTTCCAGAACGGCAAGCTCGGCTAGAACCCACCGGCGCCGCGCCGCGGCCACCGGAAGCTTGCGAGGACTACGCGATACCGCGCACCTCTGCCTGAAGCCTGACGCCGCGCTGCCGGGTTCATCTATCTTTACGCGCGCTAACGCTGTCCTCACGGCCGCGTTACAGAGCCCGGCCACACTTGCCCTCACCTGCTGCCCCTCGGTGGCAGGCTTCTTCGAAAGGAAGCACTGTCATGATCTCTTCTCGCAAAAACCTCCTCCTCGCCGGCTTGCTGGCGTCCGCCACCTTCTGCTCGGCCGGTGCGTTCGCGCAGGCGCCCTCGGCGCCCGGCGTGCCCGCCGCCGAAACGCAGTCTCACGCCGGGCCCGCGGCGCAGCACAGGCACATGGACCCGGCCCAGCGCATGGAACGCATGCAGGCGCATCGCGCCAAGCGGATGGCCGATCTCAAGCTGGTGCTCCAGATCACGCCCGCCCAGGAAAGCGCCTGGCAGAGCTTCACGGCCGCGCAGCAGCCGCCTGCCCGGCCCGCCGGCGCGGCCCGCTTCGATCGCGCCGAGTTCGCCAAGCTGACGACGCCGCAGCGCCTCGACCGCATCCAGGCGCGCCAGGCCGAGCGCAGCGCGATGTTCGCCAAGCGTGCCGAAGCCACGCGCAACTTCTACGCCGCCCTCTCGCCGGTGCAGCAGAAGATCTTCGACGTCGAGGCGATGCATTTCGCCGGCCACGGCCGCGGCGGCCATATGGGCCACATGGGCCATGCCGGCAACGAAGCGCCGGCCCACGCCAAGGGTTGAGTCCATGACGCCTGCCGGCGTCACGGAAAAGAAAGGCCCGCAGCGATCACGCGCTGCGGGCCTTTGACTTTGGAAGTATGAAGAAGGTGGCGCGTTCCTACAGCCGGGCGGCGAGCGGCGGCTTACAACCGAACACCTGATGTCTCTCTCCCCTGCGGCCGTTGCGACAGCCACGCCCACTTCCCTGAAGGTCATGACCGTGAACACCCACAAGGGCTTCACGGCGCTGAACCGCAGGTTCATCCTGCCCGAGCTGCGGGATGCGGTGCGCACCGTGGGCGCCGACGTGGTGTTCCTGCAGGAAGTGCTCGGCACGCATTCGCGCCATTCGCGCAAGGTCGACAACTGGCCCGAGGCGCCGCACTACGAATTCCTGGCCGACACCATGTGGCCGCAGTTCGCCTATGGGCGCAACGCGGTCTATCCGAAGGGTCACCACGGCAACGCGGTGCTGTCGAAATTCCCCATCGTCCATTTCCGCAACCACGACGTGTCGATCACCGGTCCGGAAAAGCGCGGCCTGCTGCATTGCGTGCTGCGCCTGCCCGGGCGGCCGATCGACGTGCATGTAGTCTGCGTGCACCTGGGGCTGGCCGAAACGCACCGCCAGCAGCAGCTGGAGCTGCTGTGCCACATCGTGCGCGACGAGGTGCCCGACGATGCGCCGCTGGTGGTCGCCGGCGACTTCAACGACTGGCGCGCCCGGGCCCACGAGATCCTTGCCGAGGGCGCCTCGCTGCGCGAGGTGTTCGTGCATGCCAACGGCAGTGCGGCCAAGACCTTTCCGGCGCGCTTTCCGCTGCTCGCGCTGGACCGCATCTACGTGCGCAACGCCGGCGTGCATGCGCCCATCGTGCTGCCGCGCAAGCCTTGGTCGCACCTGTCGGACCACGCGCCGCTGGTGGCGGAGATCGAACTGTGAACGGGCGCCTCCCATGAGCAACAACTGGGTCGCCGGCAACCACCTCGAGTTGCTGGAGAACGGCGAAGCCTTCTATCCGCGCGTGTTCGAGATGATCCGCGCGGCGGAGCGCGAGGTGATCGTCGAGACCTTCATCCTGCTCGAAGACAAGGTCGGCGAACAGTTGCATGCCGCGCTGCGCTCGGCTGCGCTGCGCGGCGTCAAGGTCGACCTCATGATCGACGGCTTCGGCTCGCCCGACCTGTCGCCGGCCTTCATCGAAGGCCTGACCTCGGCCGGCGTCAAGGTGCGCGTCTTCGATCCCGGCTCGCGCCTGTTCGGCCAGCGCCTCAATCTCTTTCGGCGCATGCACCGCAAGCTGGTGGTGATCGATGGCCTGCGCGCCTTCGTGGGCGGCATCAACTTCTCGGCCGACCATCTGATGGACTTCGGGCCCAAGGCCAAGCAGGACTATGCGGTCGAGCTCACCGGCCCGATCGTGTCGGAGATCCATCGCTTCGTGCTGCATGCGATCGCGGTCGGCGGCAAGGGCCCGGGCTGGTTCCGCCGCCGCCTCAAGGCGGCGCGCCACGAAGAGCGCGCGCCCACCGGCACCGCCGACGTGCAGTTCGTGACGCGCGACAACCGCCGCCACACGAACGACATCGAACGCCACTATCGCGCCGCGATCCGCACGGCGCGTCACCGCATCATCATTGCCAACGCCTACTTCTTTCCGGGCTATCGGCTCATCAAGGAGATGCGGCGGGCCGCGCGCCGCGGCGTCGACGTGCGGCTGATCCTGCAGGGCGAGCCGGACATGCCGATCGTCAAGGTCGCGGCCAGCATGCTTTATCACCACCTGCTGCATGCCGGCGTGCACATCTACGAATACTGCGAGCGCCCGCTGCACGGCAAGGTCGCCGTGGTCGACGATCGATGGAGCACCGTCGGTTCGAGCAATCTCGACCCGCTGAGCCTGTCGCTCAATCTCGAATCGAACGTCATTGTGCGGGACAAGGATTTCAACCACGTGCTCGCGGGGCGGCTGAACGAGCTCATGCGCCACGGCTGCAAGCAGGTGCAGACATCGGAGCTGACGGAATGGAGCGGCTGGCGCCTGGTGCGCAGTTTCTTCATCTTCCACCTGCTGCGCTGGTATCCGCGCTGGGCCAGCTGGCTGCCGCGCCATGCGCCGCGGCTGAAGCCGCTCGAGGCGCCGCCCGAGCCCGGCAGCGGCGCCACGCAGACGGACGCAGCATGAAGAACACCGCGGAACCGGCTCCGCCGGCCCGCCGGTGTTGCCCCCTGCAAAGGGGTTGGCAGCCACACGAAGTGGGCAAGCCTGGGGGTGAGCCCAAAGCTTGGTGGCCCTGGGCCAAGCGCGTTGTCGTGAGCGGCTTCCTGCTCTTCGTCGCCGCGCTGCTCATCGTCCAGGCGCGGGCCATCGAGTGGCGCGAGGTGTTCGATGCGATCGGCGCCTATCCGTCCGCCGTACTGCTGACCGCTGCCACGCTGAGCGCCGCGAGCCACCTGATCTACAGCAGCTTCGATCTGGTCGGGCGCCGCTACACCGGCCACGCGCTGCGCGCGCCGACGGTGATGGGCATCACCTTCGTGAGCTATGCCTTCAATCTCAACCTGGGCACCCTGGTCGGCGCGGTCGGGATGCGGGCGCGGCTGTATTCGCGGCTGGGGCTTGAAGCCGCCACCATCACGCGCGTCGTCGGCACCAGCATGCTGACCAACTGGCTCGGCTACTTCCTGCTGGCGGGGCTGGCTTTCCTCTGGTGGCCGCTCGCGCTGCCCGCGGACTGGCATATCGGCGTCGGCGCACTGCAGGCGCTCGGCGGGGCACTGGTCGCGGTGGCACTGGGCTATCTCGCGCTGTGCGCCTTCTCGCGCCGGCGCGAGTGGACCGTGGCCGGCCACGAGATCGGCCTGCCCGGCCTGCGCCTCGCGGGCATCCAGCTGGTGATCTCGATCGCCAACTGGGCGGTCATGGGCGCGATCATGGATGTACTGTTGCAGGACAAGGTCGGCTACCCGACGGCGCTGAGCGTGCTGCTGACCGGCGCCGTCGCCGGCCTGCTGTCGCGCGTGCCGGCCGGACTCGGCGTGCTGGAGGGCGTCTTCGTCGCGCTGCTGGCGCCGCCGCTGTCGAACACCACGCTGATCGCCGCCGTGCTGATGTACCGCGCGGTCTACTACTGGGCGCCGCTCGCGGTGGCCACGCTGCTCTACCTCGCGATGGAAGCCAACGCGAGGAAACTCGCCGCCGCCGCGGCGTAGCGCCATCACCTACCCGCTGACATGCGGCGGCCGCGCACGCCGGTCGAGGCCTCTCTGTTTTCCACCTGACCGCCTACAACATGCGATCGCGCCGCGTCCTAACTTGGCGGCATGTTGCAGCACACCGTCATGCTCGCGAGCGAGACCGACTGGCCCGGCTTTCGCCAGGAAGCTCGCGGGCTGCTCGCCCGGCTGGTGCCGCCTGAAGCGGTGAGCTGGCACACGCCATCGGTGATCGCATCCGATCTATGCACCCGGCCGGCTGCACGCGGCCACGCTGCCGAATCCGCGCGCGGCAGCATGAACCTGGTGGTGCCGCGTTCCTTCGTGTCGCTGTGCGAGACCGTCGTCCTTCATGAGGATCCTGCGCGCTTCGCGCTGCTGTACCGACTGCTCTGGCGTCTGGTGCACGAACCCGCCCTCGGCCATGCACCGCTCGACGCGGAACGGCTGCACGCGCAGCACATGGCGCAGGCCGTGCGGCGCGACATGCACCGGATGAAGGCCTTCGTTCGCTTCTGCACCATCGAGGAGGATGACGACGGGGGCCCCTTGAACGCCGCATGGTTCGAGCCGGTCCACCATGTCGTCGAGGCGGTGTCGCCCTTCTTCGCGCGCCGTTTCATGCACCGACGCTGGGCTCTCTTCACGCCCGAACGCAGCGTGCGAGGCCGCGGCGAGGAGATCGAGTTCGGACCCGGCGTCCGGCGCGACCAGGCACCAGCGCCGGATGCCGGCGAGGCCCTGTGGCTCATGCACTACCACAGCGTCTTCGATCCGACCCGGCCGGGGCTCGCCACGCACGCGCGGAGTCCATGACGGAGACGGGCGCCGCTGCATCTGCCGGTCGATCCTCGCAAGTAGGACGCCACCACCAAATTCATGCTGCAGTGCAGCAATTCGCCATGCAAAGGCCTATAGTGAGGTCATGTCGCCCAGCCTGTCATCCTCCCCTCGCTTCTTCAACCCGCTCATGCTGTGGGCCGACGTCGGTCTCAAGACCCACGAGATGCTGCTGTCTTCCGGCTCGGTGATCCGGATGCGGACCGAGCGCATCGCACAGGCCGGCCTCGCGCCGAGCGCGGCCGATCTGGCGGAGTTCCAGCTGATGGGGCAGGAAAAGCTGGCGGCCGCCACCGAATCCGGCGCGGCGATGGCGAACCAGCTGCACACCACCCAGTTCGCGCTGGTGCAGCGTGCCTTGCAGCAATGGCTGATCGGCGCGGCCGCGCTCCTCGCGCTCATCACCAGTACCGATACCGAGCAGGCCGTCACACATGCCAGGACACTCGGCAGCGCCGCGGCACGCTCGGCCGCCACGGCCAGTCAGCTGTCCAGCGCCAGCGCACGCATCGTCCAGCGCGGGCTGAAACCCATCCATGCGAAGGCGACGTCCAACGCGCGCAGGCTGAGCGCGCAAGCCTGAGTGAGACAGCTCGCGCGAGGCTGCGGCCTGCCTCAGACGGCCTGCACCAGGCGCAGCAAGGTGATTTCGGACGGTGCGCCGAAACGCTTGGGCGGCCCCCAGTAGCCGGTGCCGCGGCTGGTGTAGACCCACATCTCACGCAGCTTGTGCAGACCCGCCGTGAAGGGCTGCTGCAAGGGCACGAACAGGTTCCACGGAAAGAACTGCCCGCCGTGCGTGTGGCCCGACAGCTGCAGGTGGAAACCCGCATCGGCCGCGGCCGGGGCGCTGCGCGGCTGATGTGCCAGCAGCAGCCGCGTGTGCACCAGCGGCGGCGCGCCGTACAGCGCGCCCTGCGGGTCGCTCGCATGTGCGGCATCGAAATGCACCGCGGTGTAGTCGGTGACGCCCGCCACCACGAGCGCACTCTCGAGTTCTTCTTCCTCGGTCTGCGCGCCGGTGGTGTTGCGCGTCTGCAGGACCACGTGCTCGTTCATCAGCACGCGCATGCCGAGCCGGCGCAATTCGTCGACCCAGGCATGCGCACCGGCGTAGTACTCATGGTTGCCGGTGACCACGAAGGTGCCGTGCCGGGCGCGCAGGCTCGCGAGCGGCGCCACATGGTCGCGCAGTTCGTGCACCGTGCCGTCGACCAGGTCACCCGTGATCGCGACCATATCGGCTCCCAGGCCGTTGACCGCCTCGACGATGCGCTGGATGTAACCGCGCTTGATCGTCGGACCGACATGGATGTCGCTCAGCTGCGCGATCGTGAAGCCGCTCAGCGCCCGTGGCAGGTCGCGGATCGGCACGTCGACCCGCACCACGCCGGCCGTGCGCCGGGCGTTGAGAAAGCCGATCAGCGAGATCACGGTCGCCGCAAGCGGCACGGCGGCAGCGCTCCATGAGCGCCATGGCTGCCCATCGATCTCCCATCCGCCGACGAGCGTGGCCAGCCAGCCCAGCAGCAGCCCCGCGTCGCGCACGATCGTGAGCACGAACATCGAGGAGAACCAGCCCATGCTCAGGAGCCCGATCCACTTCCAGACATCCGGCAGCGGCCGGCGTGCTGAACGCCGACCGATGAAGGGCAGCGGCATGGTCGCCGCGGACACCACCAGCGCCGCCAGCAGCAGCGGCCAGGCGAGCGTCCACGCCTGCAGCGCGGGCAGCAGCCGCAGTCCGACGTAGACATGCAGCAGAGCGATGAGAAGGGTCAGCGGACGGAGCGGCATCGAGGCCTTGGAAGACGGGCAGAGCCCAGACAGCCCATGTGAGAGCGTTCGCCACTCTATTCAAGGTCCGTGCCACGGCGCGGTCGGCATTTTCTTTCCCGCACGCGGCGCAAGGCCAAGGACCATCCGCTCGGGGTAGACCAGGCATCCGGAAGGATCCTGGTCCGGTGGCTGCGTCAGCCGACGCCGCCAGCTGTCACGAATGCGCGCTGGTGGTGTCCGTGCCCGCGGGCCAGACGAAGAGCGTCCTGGCCGGCATCCCGGCGTGGACGTCGACCTCCTGCTTCAGCGTCTGGCCGGCCAGCGTTGCTTCGACCTCGTAGCGGCCCGGATCGAGCCGCGCGACCATGAAGGGACCGTCCGCGGAAACATGGTTGAGCACTTCGTGGCCGGACGCGTCGCGCACCGTCACCGAGATGCCGGCCGCGAAGTCGCCGCCGTTCTTGTCGCTCCTGTCCTTGACGGCGAATTCGAAAGTCGCCGGCCAGCGCGGCGACACCGTCTTCATCAGCGCGGCCTCGTCGCTGCCGATGCCGCCGCTCATGTATTCGATGCCGTTCGCCATGTGAATCGGCGGGTTGTAGATCGCATGGGCGGCCAACGCACCGAAAAGTGACGCACCGCCAATTGCAAGCGCGGCTGCGGGCCGCCAAAACCGGATCGTGTTCATCGCTGTGTCCTTGCTCGAGTTGGCGTGAAGCGAACTCCACGGCGCCACTATCCCCAGCAAGGCTTAGGCGAACCTGAATTCTGCGGCGCGCTCGAGGGTACCTCGACGCCGAAACCGCCGCCGAGCCAGCTCAGTCGCCGGTGCGCGCAGCGGCTTGCTGCTCCGTCCGCGGCAGCCCGGTCGCGGCAGCGAAATCGATGTTCGACGGCCAGACGAAGACTGCCTTGGACGACTGGCCATTGAACACCGTCAGCGGCTGCTCCAGCGTCACGCCGGCCAGCGTCGCCTCGACTTCGTAGGCACCGGGCTCGAGCCGGGCGAGCATGAAGGGCGCGTCGGCCGACGCTTCCATCACCTGCCGGTTCGAATAGCGCTCGCGCACCACCACCTTCACGCCGGCCGGGACATGGCCCGGTTTGGCGCGGCTCACCGAAAACTCGAGGGCTGCCGCCCAGCGCGGCTCGACCGTCTGCATGAACGCTGCCTCGGCGCTGCCGTTTCCGCCGCACATGTATTCAACGCCTTGCGCCACGCGGATCGGCGGATTGGTCAGCGCATGCGCCGACGCCATCGCACCGAAGAACGCCAAGGCGGCGACGGGTTGCCAAAACCGGATCGGGTTCATTTCGGTGCTGTCCTTGTCAAGAAAACGGCGTGGGAATCGCCGGGAATTTTCCTTAGCAAGACTCGGGCTCGACATAGCGTTTACGCGGAGGGAGCGTGGACGCGACGATCGGAGATCGATCGGGCCGGCACTATTTCATGAATGTCGAGGTCGTGAACGCCGACCAAAACCAGCATCGGTTGGCTCGATGCGCTGGCACGACAACCGCAGCCGGCCTCGAAGCAGGATCGGATCAGGAACGAAAAGAAGCAGGCACGCGATCGGCAGTTCGCGTTGCGGTGTCGCTGGCTTTCGAGGTGGCGGCCAGAGGGCCGGCGCTCACACGTCGATATTCGCCGCCCGCAGCGCGTTCTGTTCGATGAACTCCCGCCGCGGCTCGACCTCGTCGCCCATCAGCATCGTGAACACGCGGTCGGCCTCGATCGCGTCGTCGATCTGGACGCGCAGCAGGCGCCGCACGTTGGGGTCCATGGTGGTCTCCCACAATTGCTCGGGGTTCATCTCGCCCAGGCCCTTGTAGCGCTGGCGCGAGGTGGCGTTCTCGGCCTGTCCGATGAGCCAGCGCATCGCCTCGCGGAAGTCGTTGACCTTCTCTTCTTTGGCGCGCTCGCCTTCGCCGCGCTTGACCACGGCACCGTCGCCCAGCAAATCGCGGAAGGTCTTGGCCGCCTCGGCGAGCGCCGCATAGTCGGCGCCGTGCACGAAGTCCTGCGTCAGCACGCTGCTCTTGATGTTGCCGTGGTGACGGCGGCTGATGCGCAGCAGCGGCTTGTCGCTGCGGACGTCGAACTCGCTGGCGACCTCGGCCGGCGCGCCGGTGGTGTTGAGTTCGCGCAGCTTGTTCTGCAGGGCCACCGCGGAGGCTTCGGCACTTGCCGTCGTCTCGAGGTCCAGCGACACGCCGTCGGCGATCGCGCGCAAGGCCGCCGCATCGAGGAACACGCCCAGGCGCGCGATGACGGCCTCGGCCAGCTGATGCTTGCGCGCGAGCTCGGCGAGGGCATCGCCCTTGAGCGTGGTCGGCTGCGCGCCACCGGTCTCGACGCTGGCATCCTTGAGCGCGACCTTGAGCAGGAAGGCATCGAGCGCCGGGCCGTCCTTGAGGTATTGCTCCTCCTTGCCGACCTTCACCTTGTAGAGCGGCGGCTGTGCGATGTAGATGTGGCCGCGCTCGACCAGTTCGGGCATCTGCCGATAGAAGAAGGTCAGCAGCAGCGTGCGGATGTGGGCGCCGTCGACGTCGGCGTCGGTCATGATGATGATGCGGTGGTAGCGCAGCTTGGCGACATTGAAGTCGTCGGCGCCGCCGCCCGCGCTGGTCGCGCCCGCGCGGCCGATGCCGGTGCCGAGCGCGGTGATCATGGTCAGGATTTCGTTGCTGGTCAGCAGCTTCTCGTAGCGCGCCTTCTCAACGTTGAGGATCTTGCCGCGCAGCGGCAGGATGGCCTGGAACTTCCGGTCGCGGCCCTGCTTGGCCGAGCCGCCGGCGGAGTCACCCTCCACCAGGTAGACCTCGCACAGCGCCGGATCCTTCTCCTGGCAATCGGCCAGCTTGCCGGGCAGGCCCATGCCGTCGAGCACGCCCTTGCGACGCGTCATTTCGCGCGCCTTGCGGGCGGCTTCGCGCGCGCGCGCCGCATCGACGATCTTGCCGCAGATGATCTTGGCGTCGTTCGGGCGTTCCTGCAGGTAGTCGGAGAGCAGGCGGCCGACGATGTCCTCGACCGGCGCGCGCACCTCGCTCGACACCAGCTTGTCCTTGGTCTGGCTCGAAAACTTGGGCTCCGGCACCTTCACGCTCAGCACGCAGCACAGGCCTTCGCGCATGTCGTCGCCGGTGACCTCGACCTTGGCCTTCTTGGCGAACTCGTTCTCTTCGATGTACTTGTTGATGATGCGCGTCATCGCGGCACGCAGGCCGGTCAGGTGGGTGCCGCCGTCGCGTTGCGGGATGTTGTTGGTGAAGCACAGCACCTGCTCGTTGTAGCCGCTGTTCCACTGCATCGCGACCTCGACGCCGATGTGCGTGCCTGGAATGCCGCCGTAGGTATCGGCAGGCCGCTCGCCGGTCGCGTAGAACACGTTCGGGTGCAGAACCGTCTTGCCCTTGTTGATGAACTCGACGAAGCCCTTGACGCCACCGGCACCGGAAAAATCGTCTTCCTTGCCGGTGCGCTCGTCGAGCAGGCGGATGCGCACGCCGTTGTTGAGGAAGCTCAGCTCGCGCAGGCGTTTGCTGAGGATCTCGTAATGGAAATCTGCGTTTTCCTTGAAGATCTCATCGTCGGGAAGGAAGTGCACTTCGGTGCCGCGCTTCTCGGTCTCGCCGGTGATCTTCATTGGCGAGACTTCAACGCCGTTGACGGTCTCGACGATGCGGTTCTGCACGAAGCCCTTGCTGAACTCCAGCGTATGCACCTTGCCGTCGCGGCGCACGGTGAGCCGCAGCATCTTGCTGAGCGCGTTGACGCAGCTCACACCGACGCCGTGCAGACCGCCCGAGACTTTGTAGCTGTTCTGGTTGAACTTGCCGCCTGCATGCAGCTCGGTCAGCGCGATCTCGGACGCCGAGCGCTTGGGCTCGTGCTTGTCGTCCATCTTGACGCCGGTCGGGATGCCGCGGCCGTTGTCGGTGACGGACACCGAGTTGTCGGTGTGGATGGTAACCACGATGTCGTCGCAATAACCCGCGAGCGCCTCGTCGATCGAGTTGTCGACCACTTCGAACACGAGGTGATGCAGACCGGTGCCGTCGGAGGTGTCGCCGATGTACATGCCCGGGCGCTTGCGCACCGCCTCCAGGCCCTCGAGGATCGTGATGGCGCCTTCACCATAGGAATTGTCCGCGGCCGGTGTCACTTCGATCGGAATCGCGTTGTCGATTTCAGGCGTGTAGACCGGCTCGGTGTGCGGCACTTCCGGCTTGTTTTCTTCACTCATCAGGATCTTTCTCTCAGGGACTCAGGCCACCGGCGCTTCTTCTCTTCATTTCAGGAATACCGCGGATCCGGCTCTGCCGGTCCGCCGGTATTGCCCCCTGCAAGGGGGTGGGCGGCCACACGAAGTGGGCAAGCCTGGGGGTGTGCTCAGATCCTCATTGGCATCACGACGTACTTGAACGACGCGTTCTCGGGCACTGTCATCAGCACCGAGCTGTTGGAATCGGCCAGGTCCAGCTTCACCATTTCCTGGCCCATGTTGGCGAGCGCATCGATCAGGTAGGTCACGTTGAAGCCGATCTCGATCGCATCGCCGCCGTAGTCGATGTCGAGTTCGTCCTGCGCTTCTTCCTGCTCGGCGTTGTTGGACGCGATGCGCAAGGTGCCGGGCTCGATGTTGAGCCGCACGCCCTTGAACTTCTCGCTGGTCAGGATTGCTGTGCGCTGAAGGCTCGCCAGCAACGGCGCGCGGCCCAGCGTTACGCTGTTCTTGTGGTTCTTGGGAATCACGCGGTTGTAGTCTGGAAACTTGCCTTCGACCAGCTTGGTGACGAACTCCATGCCACCGAAGCTGAACTTGGCCTGGTTGTTCGCGAACTGCATTTCGATCGCGCCTTCGGCGTCCGACAGCAGGCGCTGCATCTCGAGCACGGTCTTGCGCGGCAGGATGACTTCCTGGCGCGGCACTTCGACGTCGAGCGTTGCAGAAGCAAAAGCCAGGCGATGGCCGTCGGTGGCCACCAGGCTCAGCTGCTTGCCTTCGGCGACGAACAGGATGCCGTTGAGGTAGTAGCGGATGTCGTGCACTGCCATCGCGAACGAGACCTGGCTGAGCAGGTCCTTGAGCGTCTTTTGCGGCACGCTGAAAACCGGGCCGAAATTGGCCGACTCCTGCACCAGCGGAAAGTCCTCGGCCGGCAGCGACTGCAGCGTGAAGCGGCTCTTGCCGCCCTTTAGCACCAGCTTGTTCGCGCTCGACTCGAGGCTCACGGTCTGGTCGGACGGCATCGTGCGCAGAATGTCGATGAGCTTGCGAGCACCCACGGTGGTCGTGAAGCTGCCCTCGTCGCCGCCGAGCTCGGCCTGGGTACGGATCTGGATTTCGAGGTCGCTCGTGGTGAGCTGCAGCTGGCCGCCGGTCTTGCGGATGAGCACATTGGCCAGGATCGGCAGCGTATGGCGCCGTTCCACGATCCCTGCCACCGACTGCAGCGCTGCAAGGACTTTGTCTTGAGTTGCCTTCAATACGATCATGTCTTACCTCTTCCTTATTTCTTTAATTCAACTTAGTAGTAGTAGATAAGGGACGCCCCCTGCTGTGGACAGGGCGATTTTCCGCTTTCGTGACAGGGAGTTGCTGCAGCCGGCCGGCTGTGCGCAGCCGTGCTTCGGTGCTGTCGCGCCGAGGCGCACAACTTCGGCCTTCACGCCGCGGCTGTGGACAAGGTCCTTCTTGTGCCGGAACTGTCCCCAGAGTTGTCCTTTGACAGGCTGATGTGAATCTGCGATGACAGTCATTCGTCAGCCCTTGAGCGTCTGTTCGAGCACGTGCAACTGCTGGTTGAGTTCGGTGAGCTGCTGGCGCTCGCCCGAGATCTTGCGCACGGCGTGCAGCACGGTGGTGTGGTCGCGGCCACCGAAGAGCTCGCCGATCTCGGGCAGGCTTTTCTGGGTCAGCTCCTTGGCCAGGTACATGGCGATCTGGCGCGGTCGTGCAATCGAAGCCGGACGTTTCTTCGAGTACATGTCGGCGACCTTGATCTTGTAGTAGTCGGCCACCGTCTTCTGGATGTTCTCGACCGAGATCTGCCGGTTCTGGATCGAGAGCAGGTCGCGCAGTGCTTCGCGCGCGAGCGCGATCGAGATGTCCTTCTGGTTGAAGCGCGAGTACGCAAGGATCTTGCGCAGCGCGCCTTCGAGCTCGCGCACGTTGGAGCGCACGTTCTTCGCCACGAAGAAGGCCACCTCCTCGGGCATCTCGACGCTTTCGACGCGGGCCTTGTTGATCAGGATCGCGACGCGCATCTCGAGCTCGGGGGGTTCGATCGCGACCGTCAGGCCGGAATCGAAGCGCGACACCAGCCGCTCGTGGATGTCGGCCAGGCCCTTGGGATAGGTGTCGCTCGTCATGACGATGTGCGACTTCTTGGCGAGCAGGGCTTCGAACGCATTGAAGAACTCTTCCTGCGTACGGTCCTTGTTGGCGAAGAACTGGACATCGTCGATCAGCAGCAGATCGAGCGAGTGATAACGTTCCTTGAATTCGTCGAAAGTCTTGCGCTGATAGGCTTTGACCACATCCGAAACGAATTGCTCGGCATGGATGTAGAGAACTTTGGCTTCGGACCGCTCCGACAGCAGGCGGTTGCCCACCGCATGCATCAGGTGGGTCTTGCCCAGACCGACGCCGCCATAGATGAACAACGGGTTGTAGAGATGGCCGGGCATGCCTGCCACATGCATGGCTGCAGCGCGCGCCATGCGGTTGGCGGTGCCTTCGACCAGGGTGTCGAAAGTCAGGCCCGAATTCAGCCGGTTCTTGAAGCTGGCCGCGGCCGGATCCTCACCCGGGCCTGCCATGTCGCGCGGCACGTCGGTTTCCGACACCACGGCCAGTGAGGTAGGCCTGGTAACCACTTCACGAGGAGCGAGCGCTAACTCGATGATTACCGGCTGGCCATAGAGCTTCTCGGCCATCGATGCGATCTTGCCGGCGTACTGGGCCCGGATCCAGTCGAGCTTGAAGCGGTTGGCGACGAACACCGTGACGCGGGACAGGTCGTCCGCGACCCGCGCCGTCAGGGGTTTGATCCAGGTATTGAACTGCTGTTCGGACAGTTCCTGCGCGAGCTGATCGACGCAAGCCTGCCAGAGGCTGTCACCGATGCTGTCACTCGGCAT